>CAVSWE010000004.1:142500-2713438 GCA_963731595.1 uncultured delta proteobacterium | reverse complement strand
GCTGCGGAGTTTCATCCAGTGATCGGTATCGCCGCCATCAGCAGCGCGGCAGTGCAGATCGCGGCTGCGAGACGAAATGGATTGGATGGGACGCGGACGCGCTCCTGCAGCAGATGCAAACCAAGCCCACCCTAAAGATGGCGCACTGGCTCCAGCGCGTTGTGCACGATGCGCTTGACGAAATCTCTGTCGATGACTTCTTTGAAGATCAATTGCTGTCGCGCGGGGAGTTACGGAGCCCCCGTGACACCACCATCACGACGCTTGAGGTTGAGGCTCAACAACAACGCGAGTTGCACCAGAAGTAGACGCGTCCGCGGCTGAACACAAGCGCAACGCGGACCCATCCAAGAAGACTAGAGCGGACTGGGTTCCAGCGGCGCGCACACATTTGTTTCGGAGCAAGCGTGCCGAAATGCTTGCGCTGCTGCTTCGGGCACGGCGCGCTCTCCTTGCGTCAGGCGGAGACCTGACGCGAAGCGCATTGTCGAAGTTGCTTCGCACGAGCGACGGCCGGCGCGCGGTGCGCAACATCATTCGAAAGGCGAAGAGTGAGCGTGTCGGTACGGCGATGGCCGACATCACCGGTGTGTGGCGCCGTCGCTCGATACAACGTCCTGTTCGGCGGCAAACTCGTTAGTATGTTGCTGTCGAGTCCGGAGGATGTTACTCATACCGTAAGCGTTATCAAAATGCGCGAAGCGTCATCGCATCGTCGCTTGCAGGACGACCGATAGTCCGCAGCTCGGACCTGGTACTCCTCTGTACCACGTCGCTCTACGGCGTGGGGTCAAGTCAGTATAATCGGCTGCACATGCCTGTGGTGCCGTCAGGCAAACGCGCCAGCAATGAGATACGATATCGCGAGCTCGATAGAGACCTTAGGCTACGGTACAAGTCAATTCAGCACTGAGACGTTCGAGGCGCTGGCTATGGTACTCGCGCGGCGCGCAGGCGGTCAGCGCGTTAAGAGCATCTTTGGCGAGGGTGTTAGCCCGCGACTACGCAAAGTACGCGATGGTCTCGACGCGCTGGCCTCCCGTCTGATGATCTGCTCAAGATGGTAGCCCACGCGTCGTCTACGGCGTGGCGCTCGCGACCAATTTTCGTGAATTTCTGTTGGGCTGGCAGACCAAGCCAGAGTACGTGCTTCGCGGGATGAGCCCCGACGACGGCACGGCGGCAATCGCAAGATGGTGGGTCGACCGATGGTTGCGCCAACGCATTGCGCGCGAAGATGTCATCGAGGCTGTGCGCCAGCACCACCTCGTGCATCCGATACGGCACGGCGCTCGGGTCACGCTTCTCGAGGACGCCGACTTGAACGTGCCGCCGACACCGCCTCCGCTATCCGCGACTCCGCGACGGACAGCGGCGCGCCAGTAACGATGTGGACAGGTTTCGCAGTGTGCAGGGCCAATATGGGAACAATCGCTCTCGGCGGACCGTCGGTTGGTGACACTCATGAATAGGTACATGGCCTGCTGCACGATCCGCGGATTGTACGGCGCGAAACCGCGATCAAGCTCTGGGAGCGATATCGCGGGCGAGTTCGCGAACGAAGTGCCGGCGCCCATCATAGCTGGAAGGTCCGCGATACCGAATTGCTGTCAAGAACGCATCGACGTTGCTGTCAATTACGACGAAGTGCGTTGAGTCTACACCGTCGCGCCAGCACGCTAGCGAGCCAGCCAAGTCGGTGTTTGTCACGGCAGATAAGAACATGCACGCAATCTTGTTGTTAATGCGCCACACCGCGGAGACTTTACGCTCGAGAGCGAAGGCGCGCTCTGCGGGCGATTGGTATTGCGCATAAACTCTGTCGCGTAAATCCGTTAGACCTCGAGCGCCAGCTTCCCGCAGCATCAGCGCCGCGGAGGTAGGCATCTTCCCGAAAATGCCCATACCGCTTCAACGTCATGGTGTGGCGTTTCAAGTGGCACGCGACAGATGGCGCGACGGCACAACACGCTTGGCTCGTCGATCCTTCGCAAGATCGCACCGTCCTAACAGCGACGTCTGAGACTGCGTCATCTTGCATGGCGACGTGTCGACGAGTCGGAGGAGCGTCCGGCGGGTGGTCAGCTCCCGGGCCTGTGCCGGGCGAATCCCGCGCAGGATCCTCATAATCTGTGCGTCCTGACGTCGCTGGAACATCGCTGTCGCGATTAGGAGTCGAAAGAGCGCGCCATCATCACCCGTCGCGAGCGCGGCGGGCGTCACTGCGAAAGCGCCGATCTTCTCTCGCTCGGTGAACATCGTCGGGACGCCAACGTCGCTGCTCCTCGAAAATCCGTGCGACCGTACCAGGCGACGACGGCGCGGGTGGTATCGACCTGCGCCTTCGACGGCGACGAATCGGCTCCCATCGACTGAAGGAACGATACCTGAAATCTGGAAGAACGACTGCGAGCTGGTTGGGCACGCCGCTCTTGGAGGCGCGAACACCTCACGCATCTCCGCCACCGACCGATGACGTGTGTGTCGACGCTTGCGCACGCCGCGGCTTCGGCGTTGGCCGCAGGATCTAGGTGTCGGCCATTTTCTTCTTGCGTGCGCTGTTTAGCGTGTACACTTCGGGCGTGTTTGAGATCGCGCTCCCTGACCGCCTCGCGATTGCGCTGAGTGACCTTCGTGACCTCGACGACGCTACCGCGGAGCGTTTGACTGCTGCGCTCGGCGCTGCACCACTTCGGACGTCGAAGCTCTCGAAGGGGCCGTGCGTGAGGTCATCGACGACGACGACAAGGCGCAGCGCATTGGCTTCGCACTCCTGAATCTCGTGCACCTCAAGCGCGCACACCTAGCGAGTGCCGATGAGTTACACGCCGCTGTTCGTAACGCGAGTCAGCATCGCGCACCGGGAAAGCGCTGGAATGCGGACGAGCTAGCTCAATGAAGCCGATGGCGCGCGCATCGAGGCATTGATCGCGCGACAACGTTCTCGTCCTCGAAAAGGTCCTGACCTCGCTACGACCAGAGAATCTCTTTAGGGCGGGCTCGGCTAATTACGGAGCTGCAGCCCATCTTTGCAGAGAACGCCCAGGAGATCCGTACGTTCATTGTTGGTCACACGCTTCGCATCGAGTACGTGTCCGCGGGCAAAGCGGAGACGTTGAGCCTTGCGTTGGACGATCGTGACGTCGAACTGCTTCGGCGTGAGTGTGATCGTGCAACCGAGAAGTCGGCCACGGTTCGACGCCAACTGTGGTCGCGAATTTACCGATAACAGAGCGAGAATGACCGAGGGGCCGGATTCAGCACGCAATGGGGCGGGGTCATCGAATGGCTTCCCGATTGGGCCCGAGACATTTATTCACCCTGCCTGAAAAGCGTGAGGCCATCGTGGCTCGCGAGATTTCGGACAGTGATCGCGCTGTCGTGCGCACGATGGAAGCGCTCTTCCCGAAAGAGACGGGCGAGGCGGCGCAATGGCGTGGGGTAGTGGAGCGGCCCGATGCTCCACCTCGCGATGTCAAACGCGTGCGCGAAGTTGATGCGTCGCTGCCAAAGGATCTCGTTGCTGCGGTCGAGATCTCGAACACCGACGACTTGAACGAGCTACAGGACGTTTTATGGGCTTTGGAGATGATCGATATCAACGATGACGATCTCCGGAAACGCCTTGCGATCGCCCTACTCGACCTTGCAATCAAACTGCGGGATGACTCGCGGGGCGCGGCGACGCCGGCGCTGTGGAGTGCGGTGCGGCGGTACGCGGCGCTGGTTGACGAGAGCGAGCAGAAACACTCTTGGAGTTCTTGAGGCGCGAAGACGACGCAGCAACGCGTCAGATGGCGCTTCAAGCGATTCGAAAGATTTTCTTCCGCGCTGCACCGACGACGGCTCAAGATCGCCTAGTGGCGCGATTGCGCGAGTTGATTGAGACGTGCCTCCACGCGGACGTTGTGGTCGACGCCACTATGCGGGCCCTTGCCGCAACCTTTGTAGCCGCTCTTTCCGCGGTCGACGTGAATGCGAGCGCTGTTCTCGCACGTCGCGTTCGAGCCATCGCTCGGCCAGGCGTAGTGGCGTTACTGGCCTCAAAGTGCCGACCTTATCGATGCGCGAGCCGACGGAACGGGCGAGGCGCTTCGTGCGGCGCGAACAATCCTGACGTCGCCTTGAGTGCGTTGGCAAAGAAGCACGCGACGATCGCGAGCCGACCGAAGCAGGGCGGGCCGTTTGTTGAGCACGTTGGCTTGCTAGCCGAAGATGAAGAGTTGCAGGTAGGCGAGCTGTGCCGCGTACTCCACTGCGGCCCGCCGCTTCACGTCGCCGCAAGCGGGACGATGCCAGCGCACCTCTGGCGAGAACTCGACCTCACGAAAATCGAGATCGAGGAATCGAGACGTGGCTTGCGGACATCGCGGTCCAAGCGCTCCCGAGCGACAAGTACGAGCACTATGTTCTGGTCCCGCCCGCGCGTCGCGAATATGACGCCACGACACAGCGACCGCTGCATTGGCGCTTTAGCTGCGCCGGCTTCGTATGGAAGCCTACGCGATGGGTGGGATCAACCTTGTCTCGCTCGAACACATCAGTGTTGATCGCGCTACGCTCGTGCACACTTGGGGAGAAGCACGTGTCCGGTTTGCGGAGAGGTACAATCAAGCGTATCGACTCGGGCTCGCCGATGCGCCGCCGTGGCCTGTGCTTCTTCCTGCGCACGTGCTCCACGCAATTCAAGTCGGTCGTGCGGGGCTACCGCTCCACCCAACCCCAGACCACGACACGCTGGCTTAAAGGCACGGGTGGAACGTGGTCATCGGTGGTGCAACGGCTGGAACGTGGTGATCGGTGGTGCTCCAAACTTCGGAGCACCACTTGGAGCACCACTTCGGCGTAACGGGGTGGATCGCCTGGCAACGCCGAGTGAACGTAACTCGTTGAAAGGTAACGAAGCGTAACGGCCCGGAACGGGCTACCATCTCGTTGACACGGTAGGGGTCGTTGGTTCAATCCCAATCGCGCCTACAAAGAATCGTTGAAGAATTCGTCGCCCGGTCTGCGACGAGTTCGAGCCAGGGGTGGTCGTAGGGGTGGTTTCGGGCCGGACCACAACGTAGAGACGTGCTGGTGGTCCGCAGCGCGTAGTTCCGGTGCATGGTGCGACCTGACGTCGCGGCTACAATCGGATGGACGATGTCTCCCCTCGGGCCAACCGCGATAGCCGTCGCCGCGCTGGCCATGATCGAGGCTTGCAACTCCCGGCCGTCATGCGCGGCGAGCGGGGACGATGGTGGTGCGACAGGAGGCCAGATTTCAATCGGGCCTACTCCGCTCCCCGGCGCCGCATCCATCGACCGCGTTTCGATTTTCGGCACTGGGTCCCGCATCGTGGGCACGGTCGCGATCGATCGCGACGTAGGAAGCGTCGAGGCTGAGGGAACTAGCGCGAACGCGTACCGCTACGATGTGTCGGCGTTCGAAAATGGGCCCGAGACATCTACCAAACGCTGCTGATCACGACCGACCGACTGTGGCTCGTGTGGTTCTATTGCCAGGGTGGGCAACTCACCCGGCTGTACGCGGAAGGAACGGACGGCGTCGTGCCCGGTACGGAGAGCGCGACGGGCACGTGTACCGTCACCACTGGCCAAGGCCCCGACTTGACCCTGCCCGCGATAGACATGGCGTACCCGCGACTCGTCGACGGGCTTCATCTGGATGGCGCCGAGATTTCATATGACGGAGTGCACGCCGGACAGATCCAGGTGGCGGGACGCGAAGACGTGCTGCTTCCGTTCGGGAGGGTCGACTGCGCTGACTGCGGAACTCCAGGGTGGCAGGAGCTGCACGCACTCGTTTGGGACCCAACGTGGCCGCAGCTCTGCGTCGGGATCTTCTACTTCTTCGACCCTGGCCAAGTGAGATTGCCGAGACTCCTCTGCCTGCCCAATGTTTTTGATCCAACCGGAGGAAACACCACGTACGAAGCCTCGTGGCAGCCGTGTCAGTGATGGCGTCGATGGCATGAGCGTCGTCGACTGGGACTCGCGCTCGGGCAACAGAACGAGTCCGACGAAGCGGACGAGTTATCGCACCTCCGCGTCGGTGGCGTTGCGCAGGCGGACCCGCCTGGCGGCATCGTTGCCGGTAGCTGCACCGCTACGGTCCTCGACTCCACACAACCCGACGCAGCGCCCCTTTCACTATCGGGCACCTTTCTTGGCGTGTCGCTGTGCGACTACGTCGGGCCAACCCCCGCCCACCCGTGAAGTCATTCCGATCGACACGTTCGACCGAACTCCCTCGCGCCGAACAGCGTCGCCGCTGCCCGGTCGGGACTGATCGCCGTCTTGTAGAGCGGCGAGGTGGGCATCTCCGCGAGCTTCAGCGACAGGTTGAGCGCGTCCGCCGCATCGTCCAGCCAGAAGGGCATCACCCGCGCGAACTCGACGCCAACACCGACAACCTGGCGGTTATTCGTCTTGCCGTATCATGTTCTCGCCGCTCAGAAACTGATCCACTTCGCCGCCCGGAAACTGATCCACCCGGCGGTTTGATTTCTACGCCTTGCGTTCGCGTTTGGGCAAGGGCGGCGCGCGCGTCGTTCTGGGCGTTCCGGCTCCGATTTCATCTCCTCCTTCTTTCGCATCCGGAAGCTCTTGCCCTTGGTCGCGATCACGGTGGCGTGGTGCGCGAGGCGGTCGAGCAGCGCGGTGGTGAGCTTCTCGTCGCCGCCGAAGACCTTGACCCACTCGGCGAAGGCGAGGTTGGTGGTGACGACGACGCTGCGGCGCTCGTAGCGCTCGGCGAGGAGATTGAAGAGCAGCTCACCGCCGGCTCGGTCGAAGGGCACGAAGCCGAGCTCGTCGAGGATGAGCAGGTCGACGTGTTGGAGGCGTCGTTGAAGCCGTCCGAGCTCGCGAGCGTCACGCGCCTCGAGAAGC
Source organism: uncultured delta proteobacterium (assembly GCA_963731595.1). Classification (GTDB taxonomy): domain Bacteria; phylum Myxococcota_A; class Polyangia; order Polyangiales; family Polyangiaceae; genus DASXHD01. Next base: position 2,706,542 of record CAVSWE010000004.1, on the reverse strand, counting down.
ATGCGGACGACGTCGGCGGCGCGGATGAAGAGCACGCGTCGTCGCTGCGCGAGCGGCCTCGATGCCGAGCGCGATGGCGAGGTGCGTCTTTCCCGGTGCCGATCGGGTCCGGCGAAGATGATGTTGTCGGCGCGGCCGATCCACTCGCCGCGCGCGAGCTCGGCGAATTGGGCGGCGCTGACGGCGCCGTCGGTGGCGACGAAGTCGAAGGTGTCGAGCGTCTTCATCTCGGGGAAGCGTGCCTCGCGCAAACGTGGCGCACGGCGGAGTCGCGCCGCGAGATTATCTCGGCGGCGAGCGCCTCGTGGAGAATATTCCTCGTAGCCCCAGTGCTCCTCGCGCGCCTGGCGGGCGAGCGCCTCGAAGACGCGCGCGAGCGCCGGGCATCTTGAGCGACGCGCGTCTGCGCGACGACCAGATCCTTGGCGACGGCGGCGCGGCTCACTGGCCACCTCGACCGAGCAGCGTGTCGTAGTCGGCGGCGCATCCTGCGGCGACGTCGATGGCGCGCAGAGCTGCGAGGCAGCGCGTCGTCCGCGACGAGCGCGACGGCCGGCGCCGGCGGGCGCGAGCGCGAGCAGGAGCGGCTCGCTTCGCTCGAGCGCCGACGTCGAGCGTCGCGCGCGACCGTCGTCGGCGCCGCGCGTCTCGACGTGGCGCGAGCACCTTGGCGAAGATGCGCGCCGCCTGCTTGGGTCCGTGCGCGTCGACGAGCGCGCGCCACGCGGCGACGAAGCTCGGCCCGAGGTCGCGCGTGAGCTCGGCGGCGACCTGCGGACGGCCTGAGGCTTCTTGGCGAGCTCGCGGACGTAGTGGCGGTAGTCGACGGACCTCTCGCCGAAGCGATTGCGTGCATGATGCACGCGTCCGGTCGGGGCCCACGATGTCGACGTCGTCGGCGCCGACGTGAGCGGTCACATCGAGGCCGGCCCACTCGCAGGGCACCGAGTAGAGGCCGCCTTCGATGCTGACGAGCGAGCGCTGTCGAGACGCTCGGCGTGTGCGTCCGTCGCGCCTCGAAGGCGCGCTCGGGGCAGCGGGAGCGACTGCGCGCGCTCGGCGCCGAACTTCTCGACGTCGACGGTCGGCGTCGAGGCGCGCGAGCAGCGCTGCGCGAATCGCTGCCGAGGTCGTCGGCCGCGCGGAATCGGCACCAGGTGCTGCCAGCGGATCGCTTTGCCGCGCGACTCGACGCCGCCCTTGTCGTGACCGGTGCGCGGTCGGCAGAAGCACGGCTCGAACAGGTAGTGCGACGCGAGCGCCTCGAAAGCGCGCCGCGAGCTCGCGCTCGGAGCCGACGAGGATCTTGGCGACGGCCGCCTTGAGATTGTCGTACGCGATGCGCTGCGGCACGAAGCCGAAGTGCGCGAACGCGCGCACGTGCCCGTCGAGAAAGCTCACCTGGTCTTGGCGCGTGTAGAGCCACGCGAAGTCGCGCCCCGAGTGCATCAGGCGCATCACGAACATCCAGGCCTTCTGCCGCTTGCCGCCGAGCTCGACGAGCACCTCGAAGAAGTCGACCTCCGCCAAATCGCCCGGCCGGTACACCAGCGGCACGAACACCTCGCGGCGCCGGCGCTTCCACTCCGCGACCGCCTCCTTCACCGACCGTGACGCCGACGGTGTGGCCCTCGGCGCACAGCATCGCGTGCAGCCGCGTGGCCGTCAGCCGCTGCTTGCCGCCCGTCCACCGCGGCGACTCCGCCAGCAGCGCCTCGATGCGCGGGCCGACCTTCTCCGAGACCGGCCGCCCGCGCGCGCCTGCTCCACCCGCACCGGCGCCGGCCTGCTCCACGTACCGCTTCACCGTGTTGCGCGACAGATCCCATCTCGCGCGCCATCGCCGGACGCTCTGGCCCTCGACGAGCACCTTGTGCCGAACCACGTGAACCTGATCCATCCTCAGCATCCTCCTCGCGGGCGTACCCGCTTTGTCGGTGATGCCGGGTGGATCAGTTTCCGAGCGGCGTTTGGATCACTTTCCGAGCGGCGTGATCAGTATCATCCGTGTCGATGCGTTTTATCGCAAAGCTCGCTGCTGACCCGCACGGCGATTTCGTCGCTCTCGTCGAACGTCGTGGCGAGCGCCCTCCGTTCGGAACCGTGGTTCACGTCTACAACGGCCGGACGGCGGAGCTCCTAACGAGCTTCGATGGCCCACGACTTTCGTACCTGCGAATCGCTGTACGAGGCGACCGAGTTCTCGTCGGCGACCACGCGAAAGGAACGATCGTCGGTTTCGACCTTGCTGGGAACGTCGCATGGGGGCCGATCAACGTTGAACCCGAGACGTTGTACAGCCTCGCTCCGAGTCTGGACGGAGAGTTCGTCCTCGCTCGCGTCAAGGAACCGAGGGGAGAGCGTCGTGTCGTTCGTGTGCTGGGCATCGACCCTGGCCGAGGCTCCTTCTCTTTGGAGCAAACGGCAGCATTCGCGGCTCTCCCGCTGAACATCAACGAGATGCTCTTGTGCTCATGTGTCGTCGGGGGAATCGTCGTTGCATCCGGATGGACCGCTGACACGAGCGGGCGTGTCCGAACGAGCAAGTTAGATGCAATGTTCGGCGTGACCTCTCCTCCGCTGGTTCCTCGCCTCGTTGGAGTTGCGCTTGCTGGGAAATCGACACGGCTCCTATGGCAACGCGATGGCCAGTTCGCGGACGTCGCGGCTTTACCGACTGGAGACGTGCTCGGACTCGTCAGCAATGATGGAATCGACGAGGAGACGCGCGAGAAGACACACATGCTTGCTACAGCAGCTCTCCTGCAGCTTGATGCGAAGACGGGAGCTGAGAAGGCGCGCGTGGATCTCGGAGAGGCGCTGGCGAACACCCGTGACGCTGCGTTCTTCGCATTCGGAACGCGCCTGGTGAGCACTGATGGGGCTGTTCGCGACGTCACGAATGGCAGTGTGGTCGCTTCGTTACGGTGAGAGAAAGTACCCCCAACAACGTCCGGCGGTCCCGGGTCACTTGCGGTAGGGAAGATCACGACCAGACGCTAACAGCGCAGCTTCGTATCGCGATTGAAACGCGTCGAGCCGCTCACACACTTCGCGTAGCTCCTCGGACGCAGCCTCGACGTCGGAAGCATCGAGTGCCGTCAGTGCTCGACGTGCCGACGCGGCAAGGATCGAGAGCGAATCGCCCTGGATAAGGAGCCCCGGATACTTACGACTCGGAAGTTGCAAGACGACGGCGTTCGTTCCCGCGTCCAGGATTTCGACTTCGGCGTTCATCACGGGCACGTTGCACGTCTTCGACGGGGTTCGCAACGGCTGCTGCTGAGGGCACGGAACGGCTGATACAATGCGCGTCGAGGCGCGATGCGAAACACGGTCGAGTTCCACTACCCAGCCCCGCATCGAACGCGCTGGCAGCGTTTCGCTCCGTTCGGTCAGTGACGCTCGTCGGGCAGACCGTGTCTCCCCAACTGGGCGACTGCGGCGCGAGCGCACCCAGACCACGTCACCTTGGACCAGGTCTCTGTCGCGCCGCGCCCGGATTCCGTCGCGGACGGACCGGTTTGCGCTCTACGAGGTTTGAATTTGTGATGCAATGGACCTCGGACCCGTCACCAAGGCTCCCGGTCCAAATCGTCACCCAAGCGCCCGGCTCTTCAGACCTTGCAAGCGCGCGGCGAGACCTTGCAAGCATCCTCGTGAAGCGTCTCCGACGAACGCGAAGACCATGTCGGCGCCGGCCGAAGGCTCGCAAGCAATGAATCCAATCGCTTAGCGCGCCGGTCATCGCCGTGCCCGCGCGCGTCGCAAGCCATGTTGCGTTCGCTGACAAGGTCTTCCGGAATCGACCTCGAACGATTCCGCGCTGTTGACATGGTATCGGCGGATGCTTGCAAGGTCTCCGCGACGAGTGACGGACCGTCGCTCGCGCGCCGACGTGCTTTCGCGCGGAGCGTGCACGCCGTCCGCGGTCGCTTGCAAGCCGACTGCGCGGAGGTGTGCGCTCACTGCGCGCACGCACCCCCCGATTTCGCGCACAGCGCTCATGTGATTTCCGCGAGTTGGCGCGCGCGGCGGCTGGCGCGCGTCGTGCGATGGGGGTGCTCGTCGCGCCGCGGTGGCGACGACATCACTCGAAAAGGAAATCACGTCATGAAACTCTCGATCAAAACCAACAACGACATCTCTCGCACCACGGGCGAAACCGCTCTCGTTCGCGCGCTTCAGTTCCTGCGCGCGGTCGGGTCGGACGCCGGCATCATGGAGGCCCTGAAGCAGACGGGCTTCGACGAAGAGGCGCTGCGGCAAGGCTGGTCGCTCGTGCTGAGCGCCTACGCGGCCGGAAACGGCATCACCGCGCCGGCGCTGAGCGAGTCGCCGCTCGCGGAGGCGACGAGCAAGGTGGAGTCGTGGCAGTCGGCGATGTTCGTCCGCTCTGCCGCCGTGCTCCGGCGCTTTCATCCCGAGCAAGCCGCGTTCGTGTTCGAGAACCTCGAGATGGGCTCGGGCATCGGCGCGGTCCCCGCGGTCGCGACGTTCCTCGACCGGCTCGACGCGCTCGAGAGCTCGCCCGACCGCAAGGCGACGCGCAAGTCGGACCACGCGGCGCTCGCCGTGCTCGAGCAGCGCGGCGTCACCAAGCAGCAGCGCAAGGAGATGCACTCGCTCGTGAAGTGGATCGAGTCGACCCCCGCGCAGCCCACGGTGACGGCCGCCCAATCGCCGCGCGACGCGGCGCTCTTCGCCGTCTACGAGTGGGTGCAAGACTGGTCCGAGTGCGCGCGCACCGTCATCACGCGCCGCGACCAGCTCATTCGCCTCGGCATCGGCAAACGCCGCTCGCGGAAATCGGACGTCCAGCCCGTCCCCGCGCCGGTGCCCGCTCCGCAGCCGCCGATCGTCGTCGCGCCGCAACCGGTCGTGACGGATCCGTCGCTCATCCAGATGGCGCGCCCGGTCCTCGCGCTCCCCGCCAAGGCGAACGGCGCCACGCCGGGCTCGGTGGCGATCCCCATGAGCGGAGGTGACGCGCACTGACGGAGGACCTCGTCATGACTCGAAATCAGCCCGTGATTCCGGCGTCGCTGCACGCGGCTCCCGTTCGTCGTAGGCTGGGTCGTGTGGAACGGACTTTCTGGTCGCGCGAACCCATTGAGCGTCCTCTTCTCCGCCTTCGTGACTAAAGCGCCCGTCCGACGATCGCCGCGGGTCGCTCGACGGTCCGGCGCGTTCCGTTGCATGATGACCGTCTCATGATTTCCGAGACGCGCCTGCCACTCCAGACCGGCGCGACCATGCTGCGCCGCTTGCTCGTGACGGCGGCCGCCGTGGACGGGGCGTGCCTGTTCGTTGCGGCGAGCGACGCGGCGCGCGGGCAACATGGCGTGTTCGCGGGCATCGCCGCGGTCGAGTGGCCGCTCTTCTTCGCGCCGATCGCCGCCGTCGTCTTGATGGCCGTCGTCGGCAGCGCGCGCGCGAGCGACTGCGTGCTCGAGCCCGACGAGCTTCGGATCGAGGGCGGCAAGTACGACGGCTTCCGCATGGCCTGGTCGCAGATCGAGCGCGCCCTGATGAAAGACGGCGTCTTGCACCTCGAGCTCGGCAGCGGCGTGTCGGTGCCGATCGCGGTCGCGTCGGATCGCGACGAAATTCGCTCGATCGAGGCGCTTCAGAGGTCGATCGAGGAGCGCGCGAAGAAGCGCGCGGACGCGCCGCCGCCGCCCGTCGCTCGGCACGCGACCAGCGTGCTCGCGTGCTCGGTGTGCGGAGCGCCGGTCGCGCCGGACGATCGCGACGACGTGGCGTGCCACTTCTGTGGCGTCCGCGTCGCGGTCCCCGACGATCTCCGCGCGAGGATCCGCGCGGCGCGCTCTCTTCGAAAAGAGCGCGCGTCGCTCGACGCCGTCGTCGCGCGACTGCTGAATCAACCGAGCGCGCAGCGCGTGAACCGGTGGCTCGCGGCGATGGCGGCGATCACGATCGTGTGGCTGCCCATGCCTCTTTTCGTGGGCTCGACGACCGTGGCGCCGCTCAGCGTCGTCGCCGCGCTGCTCGTCGCGCTCGTGGCTTACGCGGTGATCGCCGACCGCCGCGCGATCCGCGTGCTCACGCTCGACTTCGCCGCGCGCGGCGCGGAGCGCGCGGGCGATCCGGATCGGTGCCGCCGATGCGACGCGCCGCTGCCGCCTTCGGACGACGACGCGATCCTCGTCACGTGCGCCTACTGCGAAGCGGACAACGTGCTCGGGCTCGACGCGCGCGCGGCGGACGGCGCGGCGCGGACCGGCGAGACGACGTACGCCGCGACCCTCCACGAGCGTGAGCGCGCACGGCGCACGGCGCGTCTAGTGGCCCTCGCCGGGAGCGCGATTTTGATCGCCGCGACGGTGCTTCTCCACGTGGCTCGACGGTGATTCCACGATGTGCCGGCCGAGGGACCGAGCGTCGCCGTTCACGCCTCGTCGAGCACCTCGCGGACCTTGCGCGTCAGCGCCGACGGCGTGAGCGGCTTTTGCAGGTACGCGACGCCCGAGTCGAGCACGCCGTGCTGGAGGACGGCGTCGTGCCCGGCCGCATCGACAGGAGGCGCTCGGCGACCTGACGGCCGCTCATGAGCGGGAGCACCACGTCGGTGTCGACCTTTCGCCGCCGGCGGACCGCGCCCACCGCGGCGGCGTGATGCCGAATGAACTGCGGCGAGAACAGACTGGTCAACGCATCGCGGATGTGGCTCTTTGTCGAACGGGTCATCGCTCTCCTCCTTGGTCTTCAACAACCCGAGAAGATCAGAGCCCGCGTGCTGCCGATGACGTCTGGAACGAAGTGCAAAGCCAGGCGCGACGGGAGATACTGCGCTCGGACATGACGCGACGCTGGAGAGGAGCGCTCATCGGCGCGGGCGCGGGCGTCGCGGTCTTCGCCCTCGGGCGCGTCGGGTGCGATCGCCTGGCCGCCGCCAAGCTCCACGCGTTCGTCGAGGCGCGGGCCATGCACGTCGACGAGACGCGCGCGAAGCTCCACGCGAGCCGTTTGCCTTCGCTCCGCGACGCGCCGGCCGCTGTCTCCTGCAGCCGAGCGCAAGCGGAGTTGCTCGGCGGCGCGACCTACGCCGGGCCTGCGCCCCGGTTCGCGGCGACCCTCCACGTTTGGCCGGGGACACACGTGCCGAGCGACGCGCGCGGGTTCGTCCGCACGCACGCCGAGGACCTCGACGCTCTGCGGGCGACGCTCGCATGCAACCAGGATCGGGACGAAAAGATCGGGGTGAGCCGCGGCCTGCACGTTCGCCAAGCCGTCGACCAGCTCGTGATCGAGGGCCTCGTCCACGCCGAGGACGACGACCTCGAAGGCGCGATCGACCGTGAGCTCGACGCCGTCCGCTTGGCGGAAGAGCTCGGCCCCGTGGGCTCGACGAGCGCGCTCACCGACGCGACGATCGCTCTCGCGCGCGTCGTCGCCGGCTCCGGCGGAAGAGCCTCGCTCGATCGCGTCGACCGCGGGCTCGATGCGCTCGCGCCGTTCTTTCCGACCGCGTCGTCTCTCCTCGAGGACGAGCGGCTCCTGATCGTCGACGCCGCGCGCGAGGCCGATCCGGATCCCGTCGGCAAGCTCGGAGCGCCGCGGTACGACTCCATCCCCGGTACCCAGAAGGCGAAGATGCGGCTCCTCACGCTGCTCCTGCCGCCCCGTGCGATCCGCGCGCAGGCCATTTTCACGCTCGACGACCAGATCGCGCGCGGGATCGCTGCGGCGCAATCCGGGAGCGCGGCGCGAACGCGCGAGACGAGCGACGCGATCGCCGCCGAGAACGAGCGAACGTGGAACCCCATCGTCTGGCGGACGGGCATTCCGATCAGCGTCGAATACGCACGCGAGCTCGGGCGCCCGGCGTGCGCGCTAGCCGTCGCGCGCGCAGTCGTCGCGATCGAGCGCTCGCGCGACGCGATGGGTCGTTACGGATCGACGCCGATGCCCGAGGATCCTTGCGCGCGCGGCACGCCTCTGCGCTTCGAGTCGCTCGGCGGCGGCGCCGGCTATCGCGTCTGGAGCGTGGGCGCGAACGGCGTCGACGATCGCGGGGCCTCGTCCCCGCTGCGCGGCGAAGGTCACCCGGACGATCTCTCCGCGCAGCGCTGAGACACGCACTTGCTCCGTCTTCGTGAGGAAGACGAGCTCGAGATCGTTTTTCACCTCGGCCGGCACTCATCGAGGTCGGGCTCGTCCCGGCCGCGCAGCGTGATCTCGCCGGTCATCGCGGGGGCGCTTGGACGCTAGAAGCGACGAACGAGCCACGACTGACCGCCGCACGCGCCACACGCGCCGACGACGCCGCCGTCGGTCGGGGTTACGATGAGAATGCTTCCGGAGCGTGGGCAGCTCTGGAGCGGCACTCACACGATGCTGACACCTCGTCGAAGACGAAAGAGCTTGCGCGTAACGCGTCGTCGTCACGTCGGCGTGCCCGAGTTTTCGTTGGACCGCCGCGTGGGAGCTGTTTGCAGCGGTACGGCGACCGTTTTCTGCTCGGCCACCGCACCCAGATCGATCACCGCGCTGCCCGTGACGCCACCGTTCGCGCTTCGAGAAAAAAATGGCGTTGAAGTCACGTACGCTGTCCCTTGCGCCGCGCGTCGTCCCGCCGCGACGATCGACCCCGTGCAAGATGGGGCCGACGTCGAACCGAGCGAAGACTGCGGTCGAAATGCCCGCGCGCTTTCCAGGAACGGAGCTCGGCGCGAATGACGGCGGCGGGTCCGTTGGATGCCATCGAGCTTCCCTGCCGGGAGTGCGGGGCGCCGCTACCGATCGATCTGGGCGCTGGCTCGATCCATTGCGCGTTTTGCAACCGTGGCTGGCCGCTCGATGGCCCCGAGATACAGCGTGTTCGCGCGCACCTCGCCGGCCTCGAAGAGAAGCGGGCCGCCTTCAACGAGTCGGCGGGCGAGGTCGCGCCTCAGCGGCGACAGCGCAGCCCCATATGGCACTTGGTCCTCGCGTTGAGCTACACGTTGCCGATCGGAGCAGGCGTCGCGCTGCAAGCGGCGGGTGGGCCCGCCTGGCTCGAGTGGTTGGTGATCGCTTCGGGCTTCGCGCTCTGGGCCGTCACGATTCACTTGATGCTCCGCCGCAGGAAGATGCACCTGCGACTACCGACATTGTCGATCCGGCAAGCGCAGTGCGACCGCTGCGGCGCCAGAGTGCCCGTCGTCGCCGGCGAAGCTCTGAGGTGTCCGTTTTGTCGCGCTGACTTGCTCCCCGCCGAGGCCACCACACGCGAGATCGAGCGAGCGGCCGACGCGCATGTACGGCAAGAGTCTCAGTTGGCCCAAGCCGAGCGCGACGCCACCTACGAACGCAATGAGCAGCTGATGAATCGATCGCGTCGAGGCGCCCGCTACGTCTGGGTGGTGATCCCGATGCTTGCGGGAGCCATGTGGGCGACGTTCACGATCTCGAGTGGCAGCTCGCTCGAGCCGATGCAGCAGCAGCTGGTGATGTCCGCTGTCGCGGTCGCCGTGATTTTTGGCGTGATCAGCCTGTTCATCTGGAGCGTCTACCGCCGCTAAATCAGCGCGCGACTGCACCGGCGCTCGTGATCTCGATCACCCTCGCACGCGCGGCTCGGAGACGTGAAAGTACTTCTTCGCGTACGCCACGAGCTGCCCGTCGCTCGGATGATCGACCGTCTCGACGCCGATGATCTTCGCGGCGAGCGCGCGGAGAAGAGGACGCTCAATGGGTTCGCGCGACCAGAAAGTCCGTTCCACACGACCCAGCCTACGACGAACGTGAGCCGCGTGCAGCGACGCCGGAATCACGGGCTGATTTGGTCCGCGCGGGCCCACCGTCGACGCAGCGCTGCAAATCGGCGGCCGCTCGAATGATGCGCGGACGGTGAATGACGTCCGCCGCACCGGATCCGGCGTCGATTCGAGCGTCGATTCGGCGGCTCACGCCGTTGGCGATGGGGGCGACGCGCCGCTCTTGGCCACGTAGATCAACGTGTCGCACGTCGGTTAGCCACACGCTCGCTGAACTTGCCGGTGCTCCACGGGCGCTTGGTGCGAAAGCAGTAGTAGGCGAGCGCCGCGAACGCGACGCCGATCCACGCGCGCGCGGTCATCGACGGCTCCGGGACGTGAAGCGTAGCGAGGTCGGCCTGCCAGATCGGCGAGATCACGACATGCGCGATCGCGGCGAGCGGAATGATCGCGGCGGCCCGCATCGCGAGATAACGCCTCATCGCAGCGAACTTCGGCGCGAGTGGCTTCTTCGATATCAGCAGTCCATCAGCGCGCGAGGGCACGAGCGTCGGCGGCGCTGCGGTCTCGCGATAGGGCTCGCTCGTCGTCGAGGCGGGCTCGAGCGCGCCGAACACCTCGACGGTCGCGCCGGGTTCGAGCGTCGCGCGACGAACGCGGTGCCACTCGTCGACGGCCTTCGTATGGTCGGGATCCCAGAGCAACTGGACGTGGCCCTCCTCGGGCATGACCTGGAGTCTCGACGCCGACGTGCGCAGCACGAACGGCCTTGCCTCGATCCGGCGAGCCTGCTCCTCCCAGTCGTAGACGGTCTTGCCATCCATGCGCGCGGCACTGGCCGCCCCCATCTCGACGCGATGCTGAGTGATCTCGACCGTGACCGGCGTGGCCTCCCCCTCGACGACACCGCGCGCGATCACGTTGCCGCTGCTGCCGAGATCCGTGCTCGCCACGTATTCACGGCGCCGGATCAGCACCCACACCACGAGCGCCGCCGGCACGAGTGACGAGCACGCGTCCGTCAGCACGATGTTCACGATGGCCATCGTCGCGTCGTGAGCTCAGCGCGTTTCGGGATCGATGAGCGACGGCTCCGCGTCGATGTAGTGCGAGACGCGGCGGATCGCGGCGGCCTCCGCGGCGCTGACCTTGCGCGTGAACTGCCATGACACCTCCGACCCGGGGTCCGCCCGCTCGTAGACGTGCACCGTGCTCGCCGACTCCGCCGTGACGCGCGCGCTGCACAGCACCTTGCCATCTTTCAGATCGACGATGCTCGTCACGCCCGTGATCGCGCCGCCGGAGAACTCTTTTTTCGCGGCCGTCACCGACGTCGGGATGCACGACGACGCGCGAAGCACGTAGAGAAGCCTCGGCGAATTTTCGAGCGCGCGCGCCGGTTCGGCGAAGACGCCTTTGCACAGCGGCGCTGCTCCATGGACGCCGAGCGCGCGCGCCGCGTCGTCCCAGAGCACGGTGAAGAGACCGACCCGCTCCTTGCGAGGCAAGAGCTGCAGCATGTCGTCCGGGCACTGCGCCTCGTCGAACGTGGCAGTTGCGGCGGGAACCGACGCGAGCGCCTTCGTGAGGTTCGCCTGCTTGGTCGCCAGCGGAATCTCGGGCGTCGCCATCGAGCCGATCGCCGGCGCCGGCGCGTCCCAGCTGATGCTCGCAGAGTAATCGTAGGTCGTCTTCGCGTCCGCCGAAGTGAACGTGACCTTCGCCGAGCGCGTGACCTTCGGCTTTCGCGGCGGACACGTCATCGCGACGTGGACGGCGAGACCGTCCAAGGCGGTTACCGTGCCCATCGACGCGGGCGCCGACCCCTTGCACACCTCGACGTCGTCGTCGGTGACGGATACGTCGAGCTTCCCCGTCATGTCCGGCGGTTGAGGAGTGCTGCCCTTTCGCCAGGTCACGGTGAGATCGAGCCCGTCGGGCCGCACCGTCGAAGTGAACGTCATCTTCACCGGCTCGCGTTTGCACGACGCGACGAAGAGCGCGGCGACGACGATCACGCTGCGGATCCAAAAACGACGAAACGGCATGAGCGCGAGCCTACTATTCACGCCGCACACGGCCAACATCGGCCGTCGGTCACTGAGACCAGTCGGCGAAGATGTGCGGCGCGTTGATCTCGATCTCGGGCCGGCTCACGGTGCCGTTGTCAGCGACGTCTCATGCGTCGCCTCAAATCAGCCCGTGATTCCGGCATCGCTGCACGCGGCTCCCGTTCGTCGTAGGCTGGGTCGTGTGGAACGGACTTTCTGGTCGCGCGAACCCATTGAGCGTCCTCTTCTCCCCAGATGATCTCGCCGAGAAAATGTGCGCGCCCGAAGACGCCGTCGCAGAGGACCTTCGCCTCGTGGACGGCGCGGTGATCGAGGTGGAGCCACATCGTGCCCCGGGCCGACAGAAGCGTGTAAACTACACGTAGACGCGCCTCGAGCCAGGCGAGGTAGGCGTCGAGCGAGGGCCAGGTGTCGTCGTAGGCGAAGGCGCCGCGCGCCCGGTGCTCGCCGCGCCGCGTCCGGGCGCCGAAAGCCTTGCCCACGGCGAAGGGCGGATCGAGGTACGCGAGCTCGACGCTCCCCGCCGCGACGTGCCGCCCGACGTCGATCGCGTCGCACTGCACCAACGAAGTGGCGGCGACGTTCTTCAGTCAGTGCGCCCTGGCGACGCGCGTGTCCTGGAGCGGCGCGACGATCTCGGCCACGAGCTCGGCGTCGCTCACGTTGGCCTTGGGCGGCGGGAGCGCGAGCCACGGGCGCTCGGGGCCGAACGGCTGGCAGCCGTGGACGAGCTCGTCCTCGTCGCAGGCGGTGCGGACGTGGATGTGGTCGTCGTGGGCACCGCCAGGGTGCGGCTGGAGCATGACCTGGCTGGCGCGGTAGAGGATCTCGGTCGACTCTCCGCGCGCCGCCGCCCAGCCGAGGAGGATCGCCTTCACGTTGTCGTGGATGAAATCCACTGCACGCGCGCGTCGTCGTCGGAGAGGAGCTCGCGGACGAGGAGCCACTCGCGTTCGACGTCGAGGCGGAGGAAGCGCTTGCCGGCCTCGTCCCAGGCGAGCCCGTCGGCCTCGACGTGGAGGAAGCCGTGGTCGCCCACTGGCGCGCCCTCGGGGGTGAGCCAGTAGAAGAGGAGATCGGCGTCGCGCCCGGAGCGGTGCGAAAAGTGGGGGAGGGTCCGGCCGCCGGTGTTGCTCGAGATGTCACCGAGGACGAGCGTTGCGCCGGGGCGCGCGTTGGCGACGTAGGCCGCGGCGCGCTCGATCGCGAGCGCGAAGCGATGGGTCGCGAAGTGGCGGCCGTTCTGGCGGAGGAATCGGTAGCCGTCGCCCTCGCGCGGGAGCTCGGCGCCGTGGACGAGGACGCCGCGATGGGTCATCCCGATCGAGCCGTCGAAGGCGGGCCGCAGCGGCGACGGCGCCCGCGCGCACCCTGCATCCGCGAGGCCGAGGGCCGCGGCGACGACGAGGGCCGTCCAGCGCATGCTTCGTTCGTTAGCACAGAGCCGCCGGGAAGCGAAATCCGCGGGCGCGCGTATCATGAGGCGATGCGCCGCGCCGTCCTCGTCGTCGTTGCAGCTTCGATGGTTGCATCCTGCAAGGTTCACTCGCTGAAGTCGTTGATGAGGTTCGAGGGCGAGATCGAGATGTCGGTCACGATTGCCGCGTCGATGCCGATCACGTGGAAGGTGGAGTCCAAGGGGGACAAGACCCGGATCGAGGCCATCGCCTCGACGACGATCACCGACACCGCGGCGAAGAAGATGTGGAGCCTCCAACCCGCGACCCACAGCTACGTCGAGACCGATTTGTCGAGCCTCGCGGCCGCGTCGGCCGCGGCCAAAGCGGGCGGGCCCAAGGTCTCGGTGAAGAAGACCGGGCGGACCGACAAGGTCGCCGGCTACGACTGCGACGTCTACACGGTCGACGACCCGTCGGGCGCGCTCTCGGACGCCGAGCTCTGCCTCGCCTCCGGGTTCAGCATGCTCGCCCTCGGCCTCGGCGGGCCGTTCTCCTCCTTCGGGAGCGCCGCCAGCGAGGAGTGGTCCGAGATCCTCTCCCACGGATTTCCGTTGCGGGTGGTCCTGCGCGACCCGAGCGGGGCGCCGCTGGTGAAGATGGAGGCGACCCACATCGAGCGGCGCTCGGTCCCCGACTCCGAGTTCGAGATCCCGCCCGGCTACACCAAGACGCTGGCCCCCACATTTCCGAGCCTGACGAAGCCGATCACGCGCTAAGGTCCCGGCCATGGCCGTGACCGTCGTCGGGCATCCGCTCATCAAGCACAAGCTCACGCTGATGCGGAAGAAGGACACGAGCACCGCGAGCTTTCGCGCGCTCATCGCTCAGGCCCCAGTCGGTAGCTCGCGGCGCTTCAGCTCCTCGAGGGCCGAGACGATGTCAGGCTCCGAAACCTTCTCTCGACCTCCGAGTGCCATCGTGCGGATCGCGTCGTCGCATGCGCGAGCAACGTCCGCGAAACTCGAACCTGCCGCTAGCGTCACGGTGACCACCCTCCAGGATGTCGGCGAGCTCGCCGCGCGGCTGTGCGATGTCGACGACCGGACCGTTCGCCGCGCAGATGTTGGCGGCATCTTCGCGACGATCGCGCGGATCTCCTCGGCGACGCGCACGTGACCGGCGGTGCTCTCCGCGGACGCCAGCTGCAGGGCTGCCTTCCGAAATGACGACTCGTCGCCCTCGGCATGGGACTGCAGCAGGAGCTTGAGGATCTCGGCTTTTATCAGGCAGCGTTCGAATCGATCTGTCGGCGGAGCTTGAGCACGCGCGCACGCGGGTAAAGACGGTAGCCGTTGATGGGGTGGCGGTTCGCGGGGAACTTGCCTGCCTTGTCCCAGCGGCGAAGCGTTTGCTCGCTCACACCGAGCACCTTCGCCGCGGCCTTGATCGTCAGAACGGCAGGGGGTTCATCTACGTTTGCGCCCACGACTCGAAGCTTAGATAACCTTGATCACGCTGGCAATGAGGCGATCACCTCAGCCGGCTTCTCTTCCGCGCGGGCGAGCAGGTCGATGCCCCTGTTGCCCATGACGGCGACGAACGTCGCGATCGCGGTATCACGGCTCGTCGGCGTCTTCGGTCGCGCGGTGCGGGTGTTCGGTCGCGCTCGTGCACGACAGGCGCTCATCCAGTCGAGATCGACCCTGTACTCGCCGGCGGGGAGCGCGCCGTCATCGACCTCGTCCTCGGCTTGGATCTGCTGCGGCTCGTCTTCGTCGTCCCACACAGTGCCGCGCGTGATGCTGATCGGAAAATACCCGGCGACGGCGCACTCATCGCATCGCCACTGGCCGCCGTCGAAGTTCGCCTGCGGGTTGCCCTCATCGAGCTCCCGCTGCGTGCCGCACTCGGGACAGACGACCGTATCGACGATGCGGTCGCGCCGCGTCGCACGAAGCTCAGCGAACGACACGATACGATACCAGTACAAGTGGACCGGGTCCCGTGAACGTGGACGCTCACCACGCCGCATACACGCGGACCGACGTGCGCTGCATCTACTGCCTCGAGGACAAGGAACCGGCGGCGTTCAAAGGGCGCGAGCACGTCACGCCGCAGGCGTTCGGGCTCTTCACGAACAACCTCGTTGACGCCGACGCGTCACAGCTTGTGGAGGCAACGCGATGGCTCACGAGGGAGGAGTTCATTGTAGCGCCTCCGCCACCGCAAACTAGAACGGCGAACCAAGCAGCACGATCTCCGGCATGAAGGCGATCGTCGAGCCCGAGCCGAACGCGGCGGCGATCTTGAACGGTGCGATCATGATCGCCATGCGTTCGTTCCCGATGCGCAGTCCGATTCCCGTGGTGACGAAGCCGGGCCCCGCGACCTTCCAAGCGGAGATCGACTGCGTGCCCACGGCGTCCTTCGTCGTGGCCGTGGTATCGACGGGCGCGCTGAAGTCGGCGTACCCCAAGCCGAGCAGGACGTAGGGGCGCACGCCGGGCACCGTCAGTGGGTGGGATCCAAGCACCCACGTGGCGCGCGCCTCGATGATCGAGAAGTACGTGTGGAAGTCGACCACGTTCACGTTCGAGGGGTGGAAGTAGAACCCGTAGCGCAGGCCGAGTAGGAACCCGTCCGTGATCGCGAAGTCGAGGGTTCCCGTGGCTTGTTCGGTTGCGAGACCGCCGAAGCCCGCACCAACATGCGTTGGTGGCGCGTACGTCAACGTTCCCCCGTTCGGATAGAGCGGGCCGTCGCTCTGAGCGCAGATCCACTCGGACTCCGCGCACACGTTGTTGCCAGACGACGGGTGGAAGACCCGGGTCTTCATCCCCCGATGATCACGCATGGAGTGGCAGATGCCACGTCGGCGTTGCGCACTACCTCGGCGCCTTTCGTCGTTTGCCAAACGCGAGGGCTCGGCGCAGGATCGATGGGATGCGGGCTCGGCGAATGTTGCTTGCCACCGTCGTCGCAGCGGGGGCGCTCGGCGGTGCTTCCGTAGCGACGGAGGGTTGCGGGAGCGCGCCTGCGGACGTCGATGGGGCCGCGCAAGACGCGTCCGTCGACGACGTCGATGACGCTTGCAGTGACCCCTTTTCCTGCGTCGACGCTCAACCGGACGGCACGGGCATCGAGACGGTCGCGTGCCCCGATGCCGGCTACTACATCACGATCGAGGGGGATGGCGTCACGCAGAAGCTCTCCAGCGGTTTCTACGGTGTGCCGATGGCAACCCTCATCGACTGTTGCGGCTACACGGCTCTGAGTATCGACGGTTCCAAGAATCCTGACGGGGGAGCGAGTGTGCACTTGCAGCAACCCTGCTCGAAGGATCCAGACGGCGGCCTCACGTTCGACTCGGGCCCTGACTACGCGGCCTACTTCCGTGCGGACGGCACGACGTTCTCGTCGAACGGCGACGCGTCGCCCACGACGGTCTATACGAAGCTCGGCCCACCCGGGAGCGTCGTGGCGGGCAGCTACGCCGTCACCGTCGCGGCATCCACGCAGCCGGACGCTGCGACGCTCTCGCTGTCGGGCACGTTCTTCACGTGCCGCATCGCAGACTCGATCTGCGAATGCCCCCCGCCGCCGGGACCATGACGGCATTTCAGACGGTGGTCGCGGTTTCGGACGCGGGCTCCGCCATACCGTGATCGGTAGGGGAGCCGCGCGCGACTCGGGCGGCTTCCTGCTCGCCGTCCCGAAGGGCGCGGCCGGGCGGCGCACGCCGGGCCGGGGCCGCCCGCAGAGCACGAGCAAGGACGAGGTGAGCGGGGTATCCTTCCCGATGTCCGTCTTGTCGCCGGCGGGTGGCGAGGGAGGGCAACGTGTTCATCGACGGCGGCGAGGTGTCGCTCGCGCACCCGCCGACGGCAAACTTGCTCGATGCGGCGTCGTTCCTCGCGAGCCTCCCAATCGTGCGGGTGCACTGAGACGCCGACGAGAGAGGCGCGCCGCTGACGAGGTCGTAGCTCGTCATCTGTCGACACTAAGAGCGAGCGGCCCGCCCTGACGGCCGTCAGTCCGCCGACTTCTCGAGGTGCGATTCGATCCGCGGATCGGGCACGAGCCATACCAGGGCGACCAGCACGTAGAGCCCGCCCGACACCCAGCGCGAGACGAAGGCCATCGGGATCGCGACGACGTAACACAAGGACGAGAGCTTGCCCTTCAGCTCGCTGCCGATCGCGGCGCCGAGCGGCGAGCCCTCGCCCTGGTCGGCGACGATGAGCCTCTCCAAAATGAAATACGCGACCGACGCGCAGAGGAGCACCACGCCGTACGCCGCCGTCGGGATCGCGGCGAAGTCGCTCTCGCCCATCCACCGCGTCGTGAACGGCACCAGCGAGAGCCAGAAGAGAAGATGCAGGTTCGCCCACAAGATCCGCCCCGTGATCCGAGACGTGAGGTGAATCATGTGGTGGTGGTTCGTCCAGTAGATGCCGATGTTGACGAAGCTCAGCACGTAGACGAGGAGGATCATCCCGAGCGGCGCGAGCGCGGCCCAGCTCAAGCCCTCGGGCACCTTCAGCTCGAGCACCATGATCGTGATGAGGATGGCGATGACGCCGTCGCTGAACGCTTCGAGCCGTGTGGTGCTCATGAGATCGGCGACGGAGGATACCCCATCCCCAAGGACATTCAGAACGGCGGCTCCGGCGGCGGCGCTGCTCGATGAGCCCGCTCCTTCGGCGGGCACGGGACCTCCGAAGAGCTTTGCGGCCTTGGCGAAGGCGCGCTGGTCGCCCTTGCCGACGTACTTCGCGACCTGCTTAATCTGTCGACCACCGCCTTGTTCGTTGCCCCGTCATTGCATCGCCCGCAAGAACGGCGCAGCGGGTGAGTCGAAGTCCGTCACCGGCGGCGAGAACCGAGTGAGCTCTAGGGACGGGCGAAGACGAGGTCGCATACGCGGCCCGCGTCGTCGAAGTCCACGAGGAAGACCTCGCCCGGCGGGTCGCCGTACGTCCAGCGCTCGACGCAGCGCTTCGGGTTCTCGAGCGTCTTTGCCATGTGGTCCGGCCGGCCCATGGTCGCCCGGACCTGATCGCGCGATTGGCCGACGACGATCGTCCGCGCGTGGCTCGCGTCGAACGCGGGGCCGCCGCACGACATCGCAAGGACCACGAGCAAAGAGCGCATGCTCACCACGGGGGGCTCTCTTTGTCGCAGGCGAAGAACGCGACGCCGTAGCCCGTCGTCTTGCTCCACCCGCCGCGCTCCTCGACGGACTCGCTGAGGGGCTCGGCCACGTTCGACCGACGCGCTTCGGCGTCGCTGACGACCGCGGCCGTGCTCTCGACCGTGGCCACGCCGTGGAAGACGCAGTGCTCATGCAGCCACTCGTCACCGGCCTCGTCGACGGGCTGGATGCGAACGCCGGAGACGGTGCCGAACATGAGCGGCTGCGCGTCCGACACGCACGCCGCCACGACGACGAGCCCGAGCGAGGCGATGAAGCGCGTCATGGCGGCGCAGCCTGCACCCGGACGATGTCGCCGGTGACGTTCACGAGCGCGCACGAAGGCCAGAACGGCAGAACGCCGAACGGAAACGCGAAGTAATCGAGCGCGCACGCCCTCGTGACGATGGCGAGGTGGACGATGCCGTCGCCGTGCGCGGCGGCGACCTGCGCGTTCACCTCGTCGGAGATGTCGGTCCTGGGCGTGAGCTTCGCGGCCGAGTAGACCATGCCCCACGCCGTGTGCGACGCGCTGAATTGTCCGACGACCTTGCGGCGCTCCGCCGTCACGAGCGACCCGTCGCGGTCGCGCAGGGCGCGCGACAACGACACGGGATAGCGCGAATGGCCGGCGACCACCGTCGTGCGCGCGCCCGCGCAGCCCGTGAGCAAGAGCGAGAGCGCGAGCGAAAGGCGCCTCACTTCACCCAGACCTTTCGCCCTTCGGGCTCACCCCAAATCTTCGTGTAGCCGGGCATCACGAACGCGCCGGCCGAGACTCCGTCGACCAGGATGTCGCTCGCGTCGACGTCGACCTGATTGGCGACGAGCCTGAGCGCGTCGAGCGTCAGCGCCATCGGCCCGGAGATCGAGGTCGACACGAAAACGAAATTGCCTGACTGCTGCTGCGACTGGCTGAAGCTCGCGCTCGCCGTGAGCACGTCGCGACGTCCGGTCTCGCGCGGCGCCGACCGTTGCCCACCCACGCGATCGACCGGCGACAGCATCACCGGCACTGGACAATGCGAGTAGGTCACGGTGACGCTGGGCGAGCACCCGAGCGCCGGTGCGAGCAGAACGACGAGGAGGCCCCTCACGGCGTCGATGTTACCACCGCTGACCTGAATCATCGCGTGGCAGAGCGCGAGCTCACCGAAGGTTGTTGGGTGTAAGCCGTTCGTACCCGATGGAGCAGCCAAATTCAGAAGCCCTGCTCGGGCTGCCAGCTCGCCGCTCCGCCGGTCACGTCGCAGACATAGAGCGTGGCGCAGTTGCTGCTGTCGCCGTGTTTCGGGGCCGCGCACGAGGCCCCATACAGGTTGTCGTCGGAGTATCCGAGGTCGCGCCCGAGACAGCCCACGCCCGCGTCGATCGGCGCGCACGCGACGGTCGAGCGGTTCGGGTCGGTCGTGCAGACGTCCGCGCTGCCGCCCTGAGTGCACGCGCCGATCGCGCCGAGAAGGGCCGCGAGGGCGAAGGAGAATCGCCTGGTCCCAGCGAAAGATCGATCTTCGGGCCGCACCGCGATCGAATGGCCGCCAGGCTCCGAAACCGTCTCGCTGCGATCGACGCGAGGCCGCCGGGAGCACGTGCCTGCGCACGGCGCCTCGTCGCCACTGTTGGTGCACGGTCGGCGAGCTGCCCCAAGGCGCCCGAATCACCGCGCGTGATTCTCTCGATCGCCGCGTCAATCCGAAAGGCGCCCAAAGGCGGCGAGCAGACGCTGCGACTCGGGCGCGTATCGATCGTAGATGTCGCGCGCGGCGCCGTCGGTCAAGAACGCGCGCCGCCCGTCCCATAGCGCCTTGGTCTCGCGGATGGTTTCGCGCGCGCCCTCGGGATCGCCGTCGGCCTCGAGCACCTCGGCGCGCACGACGAGCGCGAAGAGATCGCCGACCGCGAGCGACGCGATGGTCCGGAGCCGCGCGACGGCCTCGTTCGAGACCGACCGCGCCTCGGCGAGCCGCCCACCGGCGAGGAGCACGTCGGCGAGAATCGCAGTCGCGTACATGCGCACGACCGGAGTCGGCGCGAGCCTCGTCGCTTCGCGCGCTTCGCGCTCGGCCAGCGCTCCCTCGCCGAGCGCGAGCTCCGCGCGGGCGAGGGTCCCGTGCGCGAGCGCGACCGACCGCGGCGACTCGACCTCGGCGCGCCGCAGCACCTCGCGCGAGCCGCGAATCGACTCCTCGTGGTCGCCTTTGCAGTAGCGCACGAAGGCCGCGTTCTGCATCGCGTTGATCTCGAGGAGCGCCATCTTGTGCTCGCGCGCTTGCGTCCGCGCGTGCTCGAACGAGGCGAGCGCGTCGTCGAGCAGGCCCAGCCAGATCCTGGCGAAGCCAATGTTCGAGAGGGCGAGGATCGACTCGCGGAAGTCGCCGATCTCGGCGCTGACGCGGGCGCTCTCGCGCAACGTCTCGGCGAAGGCGCGGAAGTCGCCGCGGCCGTACGCGGTCATGCCCTTCGCGCGGTGCAGCATGTCCATCATCTGCACGTCCCCGGCGAACCGGTGAACCTCCTGCGCCAGCCGTTCGAGGACGCGGGCGTTGCCGTGGACCATGCCGATGGTGATGAACGCCTGGCCGACGTACCTCATCGCGCCGACCCACTCGCGCAGGGCCTCGTCGCGGGGGGCGCACGCGAGCAAGCTCTCGCTCGCCCGACGGAGCCCGGCGAGGTCGCCCGAACCCGACGAGCCTATTGCGAGCAGGCGGAGCGCGTCGAAATGGGCGGGCGAGTCGGGGAGGGCGAGCGGCACCGCGCGCTCGGCCGCCCGCATGCACTCGGAGATCTCGCCGCGCCACCGGTGCGACGCCGCGGCGAGCACGAGGAGCTCGGCGAGCGCGGGTCCATCGGCACCGCAGCGCTCGGCGCGCGCGATTCGGTCCAGCGCCATCGCGTAGTCGCTCGCGTCGTAAGCGCGCCTCGCCGAACGCGTGTATTCTGCAACTGCCCGCTCGAGCTCGGCGCCGCGCTCCCAGTGCTCCGCGAGCACGAAGGGATCGATCTCGCCGGCGCGCGCGAGCCACGCCGCGGCGAGCGCGTGGCCGAGGCGTCTGTCCTCTTCGGTGAGCATCGAGTAGGTCACGTCGCGGACGAGCGCGTTGCGGAAATCGAGCTCGCGCTGCCCCGCGAGGCGCGCGGTTCCGCGCGGCGCGATCATCTCTCGCTTGGCCAGCGAGTCGAGCAGCGCGTCGTTCTCGTCGCGCACGCGCTGGCTTGGCTCCTGCGCGCCGGCGAGCAGCACGCAGACGCCGTCGGTCCAGAACGTGGTGCCGAACACGCTCGCCGCCCGCAGCACGCGCCGCTCGGCGTCGGGCAGCGACTCGACCTGCGACGCCAGCATGGCGAGGAGCGACTCGGGCGCGTCGGTCTTGCCCTCTGCGGCAGCGCGCACGAGCTCTTCGAGGTAGAGCGCGTTGCCCGACGCGAGCTCGACGATCCGATCGACGGACTCTTGTGGTGCGCTCGCCAGCATCGTTCGAACGAACGTCGCCGCCGCCTTCTTCGGCAGCCCGACGAGCGGGACTCGCACGAGGAACCGCGACCAGAGGTTCGGAAAGACGGCGTCGATCTCGGCGCGCGCGAGCGCCAGCACGAACACGGGCTCTTCGGCGAGATCGCGGAGCATGTCCTCGACGAGCTTCGCGGTCGGGAGATCGCCCCACTGGAAGTCCTCGAGCACGATCAAGACCGGGCCACGCGCGGCCTCGCCTCGCACCCAAGTCTGCCACGCGTGCCGGATGCGGTCGCCCATGAGGCGCGGGTCGCGACGCGCCGCGGAGACTTGCTCGCCCGCGTCGTCGAGGCGGACGCCAGCGACCTCGGCGACGAACTCGGCGACGTGGGTCTCGCCCTCCGGCGCGACGCTCGCGACGCGCACGGCGAGCTTGCTCCAGCGCTCGCTCGGCGGCTCGTCGTCGCCGATGCCGAGCTCGCGTCGGATCGCCGCGCCGAGCGCCGCGAACGGCGAGCCGGCGGCCTCGGCCTCGGCCTTCGCGCGGAGCACGAGCGCAGGCTGCTCGTGCGCCTTGAGCCCGGCCGTCATCTCGTAGAGCAGACGCGATTTCCCGATCCCGGCCTCGCCGGTGACGAGCAGCGCGCGCGCCACACCCTGCTCGCACACGTCGGCCCACGTCGCGAGGAGGGACGAGAGCTCGCGCGCGCGCCCGACGAACGGCGTGGGCTTGCCGAGAAGCGTGTATTGTGCACGTGCCGCGCGCCCGCGCAGGGCGTGCGGGCTCGCGCCCTCGCCGCGTGCGATCTCGAAATCCGCGCCGAGGAGGCCCGCTGTCGTGTCGTCGATCAAGATCGGGAGCGCGCCTGCCTGCGCCCCCGCGTGCCCGTGGCGCAAGAGTCCGGCCGCGCGCTCGAACACGCCCGAGTAGCGCGACGTGCCGGTGCTGTCGTTGCCGAGCGTGTCGGTGCGGTCTTCGTCGACGTCGTCCCCGCGCCCCGTCGCGAGCACGATGGACGCCGCAGGCAGCGCGTGGCGGAGCTCGAGCGCGCAGCGCGCCGAGACGCGGGCGAGCTCGGTCGCGTTCTCGGGTCCGGTGACGACCACGACGACGGCGCCGTTCGCCAGCCGCTCGGCGCGTCCGCCGAAATCGGCCGCGACCCGGCGCGCGCGGTCGGCGTCGACCGTGCCGCTGAGCACCATCAGCGACAGCAGTCGTCGCTCGCGCAGGCCGAGCCCGCTCATGGCCGGAGTCGCGACGCTGACCGGGATTTGGCTCGTGTCGAGCGCGTCGAACGCACGCACGACCGCGCCGCCGTCGGCGAATCGCGCGGCCGGCTCCTTCGCGAGCATGCGCAGGAGAAGATCGCCGACGGGTCGCGGCACGCCCGGGGCGAGCGCGCACACGTCCGGAGCGTCGTCGAACAAGAGGTGCGCGAGGACCGCGATGGCGTCCTCGCCGTCGAACGGCGCGCGGCCCGTGATGCACTTGAACACGAGCGCGCCGAGCGCGAACACGTCGGCGCGCGCGTCGATCGCCTGGCCGCCGCGCGCCTGCTCCGGCGCCATGTACCTTGGCGTGCCGATCACCGTGCCGAGCTGCGTGAGGCCCACCGCGAGCCCGGTCCGCGCGACGCCGAAGTCGAGCAGCATTGGATCCGCGACGTCGCCGCCGCGCAACATCACGTTCCCCGGCTTGACGTCCCGGTGCACGACGCCGTGCTCGTGGGCGTGGCCGAGCGCAGACGCGAGCGCCCGGCCGAGCTCGAGGGCGGAAGGGAGCGGGAGCGGCCCCGCGCGAAGCCGCCGTGAAAGCGTCTCGCCCTCCACCCACTGCATGGCGACGAAGGGCTCGCTCGCCTCCGACGTGCCGTGGGCGACGTAGCGCACGATCCCCGGGTGGGTGAGCCGCGCGAGAGCTTGCGCCTCGCGCGCGAGCCGCGCGAGATCCTCAGGGCCCGTCGCGCGCAGGATCTTCAGACCGACGCGTGCGCCCGTCGTGCGGTCGACGGCGCGGTAGACGTCGGCCATCCCTCCGGACCCCGCGAGAGCTTCGACCTCGAAGCGCCCGGCGATGACGTGTCCAGCGCGCACGGATCCCATCATACGCGCGGATCGCGAGCGAGCGAGAGCTTGACATGCAAGCGATTACTTGCATAATGCGTGGGCGTGAGCGACGCAGATGACCGTCTCTTCAAAGCGCTCGCCGATCCCGGGCGCCGCAAGCTCCTCGACCGACTGCATGCGCGCGACGGGCAGACGCTGGGCGAGCTCTGCGACCACCTCGACATGACGCGGCAGGGCGTCACGCAGCACCTGGCATTGCTCGAAGCCGCGAACCTCGTCGCCGTCCAGTGGCGAGGCCGCGAAAAGCTGCATTTCCTCAACCCCGTCCCGTTGCAAGAAATCTACGACCGATGGATAGCCAAGTTCGAACGTCCGCGTCTCAAGGCGCTGAGCGACCTGAAGCACCGGCTCGAAACGGCGGACAAGCCCGAACGACCCCGAAGGAGACCGTCATGAGCGCTGCGAGAAGCGAGTTCGTCTACGTCACCTACATCCGCACGACGCCCGAAAAGCTGTGGGCCGCGCTGACGGACGACACGGAGTTCATGAAGCAGTACTGGTTCGGCACGTCCTGCGAGAGCGCGTGGACCGCCGGCTCTCCGTGGAAGATGGTGCAGTCGAACGGGAACGTCAGCGACGCCGGCGAGATCGTCGAGGCGGAGCCGCTGCGACGCCTCGTCATTCGGTGGCAACATCAGAGTCCCGACGCCAAAGCGGAGGGCTTCTCGACCTGCACGATGGAGATCGAGCGCAGCGGAGCGGCCGTGAAGCTCTCCGTTCGGCACACGATGGAACGCGAGCGCTCGAAGCTCATCGAGAAGGTTTCTGGTGGTTGGCCGAAGGTCCTCTCGAATCTCAAGTCGCTGCTCGAGACGGGGGCCGTCGCGATGGGCGAGCCCTACCCGAAAGCGGCGGATGCGTAGCAGGTACCGGACGGCGTCGCGAACGCGCCCGCGCTCTGCCCTCCGTGCGCTCGAGGTGTTGCACGTCGAAACGATCGCCGCGCTCGTGGGCGAGGGTGTAACGATCGGCCCATGAACGAGTCGGCTTCGATCAACGCGTTCGCGCTCGACGTGCACCGCGCCGTCGCCGTCGCGGGCAACCTCGCCATTTCCGGGCTCTCGATTCAATCGTGCATGGCGATGCTCGACGCGGGCGCCGCCGGTCGGACGCACGACGAGATCGTGCACGCGTGCCGCCTCGGCGAAGGCGCGTCGCGCGCGATCGCCGAGCTCGGGCGCGCGCTCGGTTCCCAGACGTCCTATGACGCGCGCCTGGCCAATCGCGTCTTCGTCCGGCAAGGCGTTCACTTGCGCGACGCCTTCGCCCGGGACGTCGCCCGCGAGCGACTCGACTTCAGCGACGCCGAAGCCGCGCGCGCGATCGTGAACGAGTGGGTCGCGCGACAGACGAACGGGAAAATCACCGGGCTCGTACCGCGCGGCGCGATCGACCCGACCGCGCCACTCCTGCTCGTGAACGCGCTCTACGTCCGCGCCGACTGGCTCGAGCGGCTCCACGTGAAAGGCCCCGGCGATTTCCACGTCGGCGGCGCGCGCGTCCCCGTGACGATGATGCAAGGCGGCGTGTCGTGCCGGTCGATCGAGGCCGACGACTTCGAGCTCGTCGGCCTGTCGCTCCGCGGGGAGCTCCAGCTCGTCGCCGTCGTGCCTCGCGATCCCGGCGGGCTCGCGGCCGTCGAGCGCGCGCTGGACGCCGAGCTCCTCGCCCGCGCGGCCCACGCTCCGCGCGTCGAGATCGTCCTCGACATGCCGAAATTCAGGGTCGAGCTCCCGGGTGCGTCCCTCGTCGCGGCGCTCGGCGCGCTCGGCGTCGCCGAAGCGTTCGATGCGAGCCGCGCGAATTTCGAGGGCATCGCCGAGCTCGCACCGGGCGACGCGCCGATTTATGTCGGCGAGGTCCTCCACAAGACGTATTGCGACGTGAACGAATACGGCATCGAAGCCGCCGCCGCGACGGCCGTCATGGCGATGGGCGCCGCGGCCCCGCGCCCGCCGAAGAAGCGCGTGCGCATCGATTGCCCGTTCTTCTTCGCGATCCAGCACGTGCCGAGCGGCGCGACACTCTTCACCGGTCGCGTCACCGACCCGCGCGCCTGAGCGAACGGCCTCCGAGGCGACGCCCGCCGAGGAGCTCGCCTCGGAGCAGGTAGGCGACGCCGACCCAGAAGATGCGGGGACACGAGCGCGGCGAGCCAGTCGAGCTTCGTGCAGGGCCCGGCGGTTACATGGGGCACTTACCGGCGCACTGCTGGTACGCGGTGCAGTCCGGATCGTTGCTGCAGTCCGCGGCGGCCGCGAGGGTGCACGTCGAGGCGAGGCCTTCGCCCGATTGCGCCGCGAGGCACGCGCCGCAGTCCGACGTGGGGTCCATCGTCGTCGACGTGTGGCACTTGTCGTAACAAGGGCCGTTCGCGATGCAGCCGCACTCGCTGACTTGGTAGTTGGCGAACTTGGCGTGCGCCGCGAGGTGCGCGTCGATGCACGAGTCGATGCACGTCGTGCAGAGGTTGCCCGCGCCGCACGTCGCGGCGGAGGTCGCGAGCAAGCTCTGACAGTACTTGTCGCCCTCCGGGCCCGGGCAGCACGCGCCGCCGCCGACGCCGCCGTCGGGGATCGACGAGTGCGCGACGCACCCATCCGAGCAGCAAATGTCCGACGCGTTGATCGTGCATGCCGCGGGCACGCCGCCGCCGTCGCTCGGGAGGGCCCCGCCGCAGAGCTTCGAGCCCGTGTCGGCGACGCACGCCTTGCTCGTCGTGTCGCAGACGCCGCCGTCGGTGCAGTCGGTGTCCTTCGCGCACCCGGGCGGCGTCGCGTCCTTCACGCCCGCGTCGCCTGCGTCGTCCGGGGTCACGTCGGCCGCAGCATCGCTCGCGTCCTGGTCCGACGTCGGGCCCGCGTCGTACACGGGCGGCTCGCAGACCGTCCTCACCTCGCCCGCATCGTTCGACGGAGGCGTGTTGCTCGAGCAAGCCGCTGCAAACACGATTGAACATCGAACCCAATTACGCATTGGCACTCCCATCAGTACACGGTCGCCGACGAATTCGAGCAGCTCCAGCCCTGGCCGAGGATGCTGCAGAGAGGGAGCGTGTTCCAACCGGAGTCGGGATCGATCTCGACGACGCTCGCCTCGGTGGGCGTGAAGCGGCCGACGAGCGGCACGCCGTACGGCACGATGCCGCTCCCGCCGTTTCCGCCCATGTTCGAGTCGGTCGCGTTGGCCGCGAGGTTCTCGCACGACCAGCCTTGGCTCGTCGCGAAGCACACTGGGATGCTCTGCCATCCCGAGCCGTACTGGACGACGTCGGCGAGGCCGTCGCCGTTTATGTCCGTGACGAACGTGGTCGTGGAGCCCGCGTAGACGCCGCTGCCGGCGTTGCCCGCGCCGAACCGGCCGCCGACGTACGTGGCCGGCAAGTTCTTGCACGACCACCCCGAGCTCGTGGCGAAGCACACCGGGATGCTGCTCCACTTGTCGTTGAACAGGACGAGGTCGGCCTTCCCGTCGCCGTTCATGTCCGTCGTGCGCACGACGGTCGCGTCGTAGACGCCGCTGCCGCCGTTGCCCGCGCCGATGCCGCCGATGTACGCGGCGTGCAGGTTCTCGCACGACCAGCCCGAGTCGGTGGCGAAGCAAACCGGAATGCTCTCGAGGCCGGCGGAGAACTGAACGAGGTCCTGCTTGCCGTCGCCGTTCACGTCGGCGAGGAACACCTGCGTGCCGCCGTAGACGCCGCTGCCGCCGTTGCCCGCGCCCGCGCCGCCCGCGTACGTCGCGGCCTCGTTCACGCACGACCATCCTTCGTCGGTCGCGTAACAAACCGGAATGGTCGTCGATGCGGGGTTGAACTCGACGACGTCCGCTTTGCCGTCGCCGTTGACGTCGCCGACGAGCGGCGTCGTTCCCGGGTAGACGCCGGACCCGCCGTTGCCTGCGGCGCCCGCGCCGCCGACGTACGTCGCCTCGAGGTCCTTGCACGCCCAGCCGCCGTGCGCGGTCGCGAGACACACGGGGATGCTCTTCCACGACGGGTTGAACTCGACGAGATCGTCGCGTCCGTCGCCGTTCATGTCGCCGACGTTGGGGTCGAGGCCCGCGTAGATCGCGCTGCCGTCGTTGCCCGTCGCGCCGAGGCCGAGGAGCGTCGCCGGCTCGTTGTAGCAAGACCAGTCGGAGCCCCATCGTCCGCATCGAGGCAGCGTCGTCCAGTCGTCGCGGAACTGCACGACCTCCGATTCGCCCGACCCGTCGAAGTTGCCCGTCAGCGCCTTCGCGCAATGGAGCGTCTTGGGCGAGCCGCCCAAGAGCGCGTTCGGCGCGCCTTGCGTGACCGAGATGCCGTACGCGTAAACGCCGTGCGCGTGCCCGTCGTACAAGGTCGCGGGCGGCTGCACGTCGAAGGCGTGGTTGCAGGAGCCGATCGCGCCGCAGAGGTCCGGGCGTGCGTTGCCTGCGGTGAAGCGACCGAGGCTGGTGCCTTGCCCGGCCGGGCCGTCGACGTAGATGTCGACGGGGATCGGCGTGCCCGGAGCGCTCGGATCCTGGGCCCAGCCGGAGATCGAGTCGCACGTCACCGAGTCGAGCGAACCGCGCGCCGGGGGCGGAGGCGGCGGAGGCGCCGGTGTTCCCGCCATGGCCTGCAGCTCGGCGAGCGAGCCGTTGAAGACGTCGTGGTCGAGCGCGCCGCCGCCGTCGGAGTACTGCCAGAAGGTCCAGTTCGACCAACCTGCCGGCAACGACGGACACGACACGCCGTACGCCGCGATCCGAATCGGATAGGCGCCGAAGGTCGTGTCGCCGATGTTGTCCTGCCAGAAGTAAGAGCCGGTGTAGATGACGGGCCGCTTGCCCGTGCCGGCTTCGACGATCTGGAGCCAGTGACGGACCTTGTAAGCGATCGTGCCGGGCGACTGGCCGTCGGTCACCTCGAGATCGATCATCGCGGGCAGATCGCCGTCGCCGAGCTGGCCGAGCTTCGACACGACGATGTTCGCCTGCGTGACCTCGCTCTCGCTCGGCTCGAAGAACTGGTAGCCGCCCCGCAACACGCCGGCCGCCTTCATGCGCGCCCAGTTGCCGTCGAACGTCGAGTCGATGTACCCCGCGCCGTCGCCGATGCGCGCGTAGCCGAACTGCACGTTCGTCCCCGCCCAGTTGAAATTGCCCTGGTACACCGAGACGTCGTAGCCCTGCACGGGCCCGTTCGGCGGCGCGCCACACTTCACGGTCACCGCGGCGCTCGAGGACTGCGTGCCTTCGCCGCTGCACGCAATCAGGAGAGAGGCGAGAACGAGCGACGCGAGGGCGGCCTTGGGCATGCTGTCGAGCCCGACTCTACAATGCACGTGCCAGCTTCGACGGACTTCGGTTCGCGCTGGGCCGCGAGGCGTGCTCGACCAATCGCGCGGAAAACCGGACGGCTCGCGAGGCGTCGCGTGCTCGCGAGCGGAGGTGGATGCGACGATGGACCATCCCGCCGCGCGGCAACCTGCTCGGGTTCTCCTCTCCACGATCACCTGCGCTCTCGCGAGCGGGCGTCCGACTTCGTGAGCTCCGCGCGTCGCGTGTCATCGTTGACGCGCGCGAGCAATCTCGGCTTCTCGCCGCGACCGTAGCCGCGTCGACGGCGTGGACAGGGGCTGATAGCGTCGGTTCATGGCTATTTTCGGCGGGTTTCCCGTCTCGTCGCGGCGGCTGCTCGTCCTCGCGGCGCTCGCCGCTTGCGGGTACGCGACGTACGCTTGCAGCAGCGACGACGGCGGTGGGCCGGACGGCTCGGATGCGCTCGACGGCGCGACCGACGCCGCGGCGTCGGATGCGTCCGACGCATCTCCGGCCGAGGACGGCTTCGACCCGTGCGCGCCGCTCGTCCCCGATCCCACGCTCGCGTCGAAGCGTATCGCGTGCGACTTCGAAGCCGGCGCGAAGGTCTCGGCGACCTCCGACGATCCCGCCGCGGCGCGGGCGGCCATCCAGACCGTCATCGTCTTCACCCACGAGAACCGCTCGTTCGATCACATGTACGGCACGCTCCAAGACGCCGGCACCGAAGGCTTTCCGCCTTCGTTCGCGAACCCCACCGCGGACGGCGGCGTGGTCCACCCGTTTCACCTGACGACGGCTTGCCCGGCCGACCAAGACCACTCCGCGGCGTCGATCCGCAGCGAGTGGGACAACGGAAAGATGGACGGCTTCTACAAGACCGACGGCATCGGCACCCTCGGTTATTACGAGCCGTACGATCATCCATTTTACACGTGGCTCCTCACGACGTTTGCGACCAGCGATCGTTACTTTTGCGATCGCCTCGACAACACCGAATACAACCGTCGCTTCCTCTACGGCGCGAGCGCGACGGCGACGGCGAACAACATCTTCACGGAGCTCGACGCCGCGAAGGTGGATTGGGCCGACTACTCGAGCTTCACCTACCCCGACGGCGGCGTGGCGCCGCTCTACAACTACTTCGGCGGCATTCCGGCGGCCGAGGCCGCGCACATCCACCCGTTCACCGATTTTTATCCCGCGCTCGCTGCCGGCACGCTGCCGCCCGTCGTCTACCTCGACGCGGGACCCGACGAGCACCCCGCGGGCAGCATGCTCAGCGGGGAGTCGATCGTCTACGACGTGCTCTCGCACGCCATGTCGAGCCCGCAGTGGGCGCACATGGCGATCCTTCTGAACTACGACGAGGCGGGCGGTTTCTTCGATCACGTCGCCCCGCCGGCGGCGTGTCTACCGTCGAGCTCGAAGGCCGACGCGGTGGACGACGTGTACGGCCTACGCGTGCCGTTCATCGTCGTCTCGCCGTTCGCGCGAAAGCACTACGTGTCGCACGTCGTGCATAGTCACTCGAGCACGCTTCGCTTCGTCGAGCTGCTCCACGATCTCCCCGCCCTCACCGCGCGCGATGCGAACTCGGACGCGCTGCTCGATTTGTTCGACTTCGCCTGCCCCGACTTCACGACGCCGCCGACTTTGCCCGCCAAGGACCCGACCGGCTGCGCGCTGCCGGACGCCGGCGCGAACTGACCGCCGCATGCGTCGGCACCGATCGCGACCCCGCGTCGAGCAAGCGATCTTGCTGGCGCTGGCGGCGTGCGGGGTCGACGCCGCGCATGACGGCGACGCGTCGATGGACGCATCACTCGACGCGACCGATGACGTTTCGGACGCCGCGAGCGACGCGCACGACGACGACGGCGGCCTCGACGCGTTCGCGCCGGGCACAGTCGACGCGTGGCCGCTGCCCGACGGTTGCGCCGTCTTTGGGCAACCGACGACCGATGCGTCGTGCGGGTACACGGTCTCGTTGAACGACCCGGTCGCGTGCACCGTGGACGTCGACGCGGGAACGCAAGACGCCGATCTCTGCGTCGTGCTCTGCGACCCGTACGAAGCGGAGTGCGTCTACACCGATCTGACGCTCGCCGACGGGGGCCACGAGTACGTCGTCGGGTGCGGCGGCGGCGATGGGTGCGTCGGGCGGCTTCACGAGCGGGCGCGCGCGGATCTCGCGAGGCGCTGCGCGCGCGGGCGGTTCAATCGTGGCGCGTGGCTCGCGCGCGCCGCCGCGCTCGAGGCGACGTCGGTGGAGGCGTTCGAGATCCTCGCCGAGGAGCTCGAGCGGTTCGGGGCGCCTGAAGCTCTCGTCGCCGACGCGCGACGCGCCGCGCGTGACGAGGTCCGACACGCACGCGCAACGACCGTGCTCGCGTCGCGGTTCGGCGCGCGGGTTCCTTCACGGGCGCGCGGGCGCAGACGGCGGCGCGATCTGCGGACGGTGGCCGTCGAGAACGCCGCCGAGGGCTGCGTGCGCGAGACGTTCGGCGCGGCGCTCGCGGCCTGGCAAGCGGCCTGCGCCCGCGACGCGACCGTGCGGCGCGCGATGCGATCCATCGCGCGCGACGAGGCCCGTCACGCCGACCTCGCTTGGCGCATCGACGCGTGGGTCGCGGACGTCGCCCTCGAAGACGCGCGCGCGGCGCGAGGCGACGCGATTCGCGCGCTGCGCGCAAGCGTGGCCGCGTTCGGCGGCGGAGACGAAATCCTCGGCCTCCCGGACGCGACGTCGGCAGGGCGCCTGCTGGATGCACTCTTCGCGGACGAGCTTCTCGGCGCGCGGAACGAGCGTCTCTGATACGATTTCGCGATGGCCCGCTCGAAACTCGCGCTCACGCTCGTTGCAGGTGCGCTCTGGACGTTCACGAGTAGCGCCTGCTCCGACGCGGCGACATCGAACGATGGCGGAATGCCAGACGCGACCGAAGCCGCCGACGCGCAACCGGAAGCGAGCACGACGGACTCCTCGCTCGACGACGCGCCAGCCGACGCGCCGGACGCGGCGGCCTTCGTTTACGGCACCACGAAACCAGACGCGACGAACAGCGGAGTTGGCATCATCGCCCCGGCGCCGACCACGGTCCACACGGGAACCTATACGGTCACGACGGCGGGCACGACCGTGAAGGATCTCGTCGTCACCGGGCAAATCATCGTCGACGCCGACAACGTGACGGTCGCGAACTGCGAAGTGCTCTTACAAGGCATTCCCGCGACCGACGCAAAAGACACGTGGGGAATTTACGTCAAGAAGGGCCACACCGGCGTTCTCGTTCATTACAATACCGTTCATTCGACCGCACCGAATCAAAACACGAACGCATTCGGCATTGGCGCCGCCACATGGGAGCACAACATCGCCTATGACGTAGTCGACGGGTTCGACCCGCAAGAGGCCGCCTTCGTCTTTCGTGGCAACTACGTGCACGAGCTGTTCGTCGGCCCCGTCGATTCGTCGGTCCATTCGGATGGCCGAACGCACTCGGACGGGATCGAGCTCGAGGGTGGTGGCGGCACGATTCTCGGCAACATGCTGGTGGCGACGTCGTCCGCCAAGTCGACCTTCACCTCGGACGGGCCGACCTCGGCGCTGATGTTTCCCGGCGACGCACCGATCACCGGCATCACCGTGACGCAAAACTGGTTGAGCCACGGAGACATCACGATCAACATGGGCTCCATCGGCAACTCGACCACGACTGGCACGGTGTCGAACAACGTCATCACGAGCCCGGCAAAGTCGAATACCGCGTTCGTCAAGAACAACGCGGCGACCGGTTGCACGGCGACAGGCAACGTGGATGGCAACGACCAGCCCATCGTGATCAACTACGTGAATAACTGACGCCGGTCGGTCAGAGCGAATGGGGACGACGTTCTTGTTCCGCGCGAGGAACATCGGGCCGGCGAGCGCGTCGAGGACGGCGTCGTCGAAGCCGAGGGCGACGAACGACACGAATCGAGGCGTTCGCCGCGACGACCGCATCGAGGTCGCGCTCGCGCTCGCTCTCGTTCTCGTGAAGGCCTTGATGCGCCGAACCGCAAGCGTGCTGTCGTACTCAGGTCGAGAGGTGACGTCGTCCGCCACACCGTGAGCGGGTATTGGCCGCCCGCTCCCCTGAGATGTGAGGGGTCTACCAGGCCTGCCAGACTCTTCGGTGATACGATGACCGCGATGCGGGTAGCCAGGTGGCTTGCGATCCTTTCGCTCGCGGGGTGTACGACGGGGAACCTCCTCGGCACCCCCGACGCATCGACCGACGACGCCAGCGCGGAGGACGCGGCCGCTGACGTCGCCGCAGCGCCGGACGCAGGGTCCGACGTCGCACCGATCGACGCAACGGTGCAGGACGCGCCGATCGACGCGTTCGAAGAAGAAGCGGCGCCGGAGGCCGCGCCGCCGCCGCTCTGGTGGGAGCAGACGACCAACGGCAACCCTGTCGCGTCGGTGGCCGTGGACTCGAACCTCGACGTGCTCGTCGGCGGGGGCGGCCGGTTCTACCTCGAAGAATACGACGCGCTCGGAAACCCGATTTGGAAGCTCACGCCGACCTTTCAAGTCCAAACGCCGGGGACCGGAGGTTTTTCGAGTGTCGCGTTCGATCACACGGGCGCGATGATCGCCGCGGGCACGCTCTGGGGAACCGTCGACGTCGGCGGCGGCGACGTCACCGCGCAGGGCGGGTCGTTCGTCGTCAAGTACGACGCGTCGGGCGTCTACCAATGGCAGGCCGGACCCTTCGCCGCGACACTCTCGTCGATCGCCGTCGACTCGCAGAATCGCGTCGTTGCGTGCGGCTCGCTCGACGCTGCGACGGACTTTGGGCAAGGCCCGGTGTCGCCGAGCGGAGGCGCCGACGCGCTCGTAATGCGCCTCGCGTCGAACGGCAGCTTCGACGTCGAGCATCATTACGGCGACACGGCCATCCAGCGGGCGTGGCGGTGCGTCGTGGACGCCACCGACGGCGTCGTCGCCGACGGAGCCTTCGAAGGTAGCGCCGATTTCGGCGGCGGTACGCTCACTGGTTCGCCGCAGGGCTCCTTCAGCAACTACGGAGGCGCCGCCGTCTTCGTCGCGCGCTTCGACTCGTCGCTCGCGTACGAGCACGCCGTCGCCTTCTCCGCGCTGGGCGCGAACGCGAGCGGGCTCGCGCTCGACGCGTCCGGCGACGTGCTCTACAGCGGGTCGACGAGCGGCGCGATCGATCTCGGTAACGGAACGCTCACGCCGCCCAACGGCGCCGCCGGTTTCGCCGGACAGCTCACGAGCTCGCTCGGCTACACGTGGGGCAAGCTCTACGAGTACGCGACGCCCTTCGCGATCGCGTCGGACGGGAAAGGCAACCTGATGTTCGCGGGCGAATTCTCGCAGACGGCGGACGTCGGCTGCGGCCCGATGACCGCGCAACAAAACCAGACCGCGGCGTTCTTCGCGCGAATCGACGGCACCGGCGCTTGCAAGACGAGCAGCACGGCGACCAACGCGGCGCCTGCCGCACTCGCGTTCATGGAGCAGAGCGACTGGGTCACCGCGGGTTCGTACTACGGCACGCCGGTCTTTCCCGGGCTTCCGGCCTTCGGCGGATGCAACAATTGCCAGTCCGACGGCTTCGTCGTGAGGTTTGCACCATGAGGGCTCGGATCTGGATCGCAGTCACGTTGCTCGTCGCGTGCGGCGGCGGCGGTGCCAACCCGGACGCCGGTGACGACGCATCGCAAGACGGCGCCGCGGTCGACGCGCCCGCGGAGGCCGCCCCACTCGACGCGACGACCGACGCGACGACCGACGCAGCCGACGCCTCGGCGGGCGACGCGGCCGACGAAGTCGTGATCGACAGCGGACCGCAGTCCGAGCCCTGGGCCGTCGACCAAGGGGTCAACGACACGCAATTCGTTTCGGCGCTCGGGATCGCCGCCGACGCGAAGGCGGGGATGGTGGCATCCATCGCTGGGGACGAGTACGGCGCGTACCTCGCGGTCTGGGACGCGAGCGGCAACGCGCTGTGGTCGCAGGCTGCTTCCGGCGGCGGCATGACCTCGGTGGCGATCGCGCCGTCGGGTGACGTCTACGTCGCGGCCTACGCCGGCGCGAACACCGACTTCGGTGCCGGCCCGGTCGGGACCGCGGGCCCGGTCGTCGTGAAATACGACGCGACCGGCAAGCTCCAGTGGCTCGACGGGCCGTTCCAGAACGGGGTGAATTTCTTCCGCCTCGCGCTGAAGTCGAACGGGAACGTCGTCCTGCTCGGACAGATGACGGGATCGCAGGACTTCGGGGCGGGGACGGTCACCTCCGTCGGCTCGTATTACGACGTGCTCCTGGTCGAGCTGACGCCCGCGATGAGCTGCGTTCGCGCCCTCGTTTGGGGAGACGGGGGCGGGAACCAATACGTTCCGGCGATGGCGCTCGACGCGAACGACGACCTCTTCTTCGGCGGCACCCTCGAAGGGACGATTGACTTCGGCGGCGGCCCGATGACCGGGCCCGGCGACTGGGCCGGGACGGCCGCGTACATCGTCGAGCTCGATTCGGCCGGCGGTTATCTCCATCAGGTGCAGCTCGACCCCGGCACGTCGTCCGCGCAGGTCGGCGCGCTCGCGGTCGATTCGAAGGGCGAGGTCGGCGTCTGCGGTTCCTTCACCGACACGGTGACGCTCGGGCAGAAGACGCTGCTCTCGGCCGGCGGGAGCGACGTCTTCGCCGGCATCCTCGACGCGTCGTTCGGCGTGAAGTGGAACGACCGCTTCGGCGACGCGCAGAACCAGACGTGCGCCGCCGCCGC
This sequence comes from uncultured delta proteobacterium, assembly GCA_963731595.1. GTDB lineage: Bacteria > Myxococcota_A > Polyangia > Polyangiales > Polyangiaceae > DASXHD01. The sequence continues at coordinate 2,670,481 of CAVSWE010000004.1, read as the reverse complement.
GTTCGACGCCGCCGGCGAGCTCGTCATTGGCGGCCTCGTGATGGGCAACATCAATTTCGGGCTCGGCTACCTCAGTGGGCAAATCGGATACGTCGTGCGATTCGACGGGGCGGGCGTCGCGCTCGCGCAGGGTGACGCGACGTTGCCCGCGGCGTTCGCGCCGTTCATCGCGCCAGATCTCGTCGCGCTCCTCCCCGCGACGTCGGGGTACATCGGCAACGCGAGCTACACCAACAACCAGCAACCGTACAAGGCTCCGATTGTCGCTCGGTTCCTGCCGCCGTGAAGCCGGCGGCGCTGCTGGGCGCCCCGTATTCGGCGACTCCGCTACGATCGAACGTGGTGCTCATGACCGTCGCGTCGAAGGTTTTCGGCGAGCGGATTTCTCCGCGGGACCCATTGGTCGCCCTCTCCGGGCTCGATGGGATTGCCACGATCGCCACGTCTCTTTGACCACGTCTCTTTGACCATGGTGCGCGCGTTCGGCGCGGCCATGCTCCGCTCCATGAGGGTGGCAGTCGTCGGTTCATGTCTCTTGCTCGCCGCGTGCGGAGGCCGGCAATCGTCCGATGCGCACGCGTGTGGATATCCGGCGTACGACTGCCTCGGCGGAACCTGCGTCGAGGGGACTTGCCAGCCCGTTCGCCTCGCGGCCGCCTCCAGCGTGTCCGCGGTCGCCGTCGACGAAACACGCGTCTATTGGGCGACCTATTACTCGAGCGAGATTGACTGGGCGGCGAAAGACGGCTCGGCGCAAGGAACGCTCGCCACCGTCCCGGCCTGCAGCACGTTGGCGCCCATGCTCGCCGTCGACGCGAGCTTCGTCTACCGCGCGTGCGGCGGCGAGCTGCTCGCGATTGCGAAGGACGGCACCGCTGCGACGACGCTGCTCGACGGCGGGGCGACCGGCGTGACCGTCTCGCCCTCGGGGCGCGTCGTCGTCGCGGCGAACGGCGTCCTCGAAGCATGGCCGCCCGACGGCGGCGCGCCGCTCGCAGACGGCGGCACGTGGGGAAACCTCACGAGCGACGACACGGCCGTCTACTGGACCGACTTCGACGCGTACCAGTTCTTCTTCCACCCGCCATGCGACGATGCCGGCCGCATCTTCTCGACCAGTGGCTGGAGCACCGCGGGACAGCCCTCGCCGTTTGGGATGACGAGCAACGGCAGCGCCCTCGTTTGGACGGACATGTGCGCGCGAACGGTCAACGTGACCGACGACGCGGGCGTGACCACGACGATCGCGAGCGGTCTCGGTGAGAGGCCATCGATAAAAGGCTTCGTGGACCCGCCGCCCGCAGCGACCGGGGCGCTCGCCGCGGACGGAGTGGCGGCGTACGTGTTCGCGACGACGTCGACCCCGCAGGTGATGTCGCTCGTGCGCGTCCCGCTCGACGGTGGCGCGCCCGCGAGCCTCGGCGCCGAGACGATCGCCCCGAGCAACGTCGCCAGCGACGAGACGGCGCTGTACTTCGGGTCGGGCGACGTGGACGCGGGCGTCTACCGGCTCGCGAAGCCGCGACCGTGAGCCGGAGCTACGCCAAAGACCACGTGAAATGATGGTCTCGCGCGGTGGCTGGGAGGTGACAGGCGGCAGCGAGGCGAAACCGGCCGGACCGGCGCAATTCTGCTCCCAGGAGGCGCCGTTGGCCGAGTCCTCGGCCGCCAGCTCCGCTGCGAGGGCACGGTGGCGGCCCGGCCGCGTCGTCACGCCACCGCGTGTCGTTCACGCCGCCTCGACAAGACGAGATTGCTTCAAGTGGGCTCTGCCTTAAGCGAGCGCAATGCGACCGGATGGCTTCTCGAAGGGCATTCGGATCCACCTTGGACGTCGTCCTCGACCTCGATGATGCTGAGCAGGTATCGCCTCATCGGGGACCCATCGTAGCGCGCGATCATCCGGAAGCGGCCTGAGCCGTCGCGTACGTCGACACGACGTTTCCGCAGCGAAACGCGCGCTGCTCCACGAGTCGGAGCGCGGCGCCGGTCGAGAACACGGTCGGCCCTCCTCCAAGCGCGAGCGGCAGAACGACGAGCTGATACTCGTCCACCAGGCCAGCCGCTCCGAGCTGCGCCGCGACGCTGCCGCTTCCGAGCATGGTGACGCCGCGACCCTCCTGCTCTTTCGACGCGCGGACTGCCTCGATGAGGTCGCCCTCGATTCGCTTCGTATGGGTCCACGTCGGTTCGATCGTGCGCGTTGCCACGAGCTGCGCGCGGCGTTCATTCCGCGCGCGACCGCCGGCATCTGCTCGGCCGCGGCGCGCGTCGTCCAGAATGCTTCCATCATAAGTTGGTGACGCGTCCGAAGAGCAGGCTCCCGGCGCCGCTCCAGTTGCCGCTGACCCAAGCTGCAAACTCCGGGTCGTCGCGGCCCGAGTGGGCCCAGGCGATTTCTCCGTGCCGATTCAAAGACGCGGAGCCTCATGGGGAGCCCTTCTCGGTGTCGAACGTACCGCTCTGCCTCTAAACGAACGGGGACCGGCGACTTCGACGACGCGCAGCCATTTCCTCCTTCGTCAAGGCTTGGAGCAGGAGCCCATCGCGTAGCCCACTGTGAGCGCGCCGCGGAGGATGCCTTCGAAACCGACGTTGAAGGCGGGCGCGAAGGCGCCGAGCAAACCGATCCGCAGGTGGCAGACGGGATTGATTTCGAGACCGACTTCGAGGGGCTCGAAGACTACTCCGGACGCGTAATGTCCGGGCACCTCGACGTAGCCGAGGCCCGGCCCGAGCGTGAAGGCGACGTATTTCACCGGCACGCGCAGCGCCGCTCGTCCGAGGAACCCGCCCCCGCTGTAGTTCCCGTCGAACGAGCTTCCGCCGTAGCCGACGACGCTCGCCTCGAACCAGCGCAGCGACACGCCGAGGGCGAGCGATCCGGCGCCGAAGGTGTCGAAGTCGAACTGTCCCGCCGTCACGCCGCCCTCGGCGAACAATCCGAACGCGCCGCCGGCCGGGCCCGACTTCCAGAAGCTCGGTTTTTGGGGCGGCGGGACGATCGGCTCACTGCCGCCGTCGGCCTTGGCATCCGCGGCGAGCAACGACACGACGACCATCGTCCACGTAGCAAAGCGCATGCAACTTCAGGTTAGCGTGCTTGCCGACTTTGGCACGCGGCGGTGATCGCCCTACCGCGTGCTCGCCGCGACACGGGCGTCGAATGAACTAAGCAAATCGTACGGCACGCCGGGTGCACCCCGCCGCGGCCATGAACCTTCGATTCGTGGCGGTGTTCGGGGCCGCGGTTTTCTTGCTTGCAGCCGGCGCGCGCGCCGATGACGCGCCGGCGCCGCCGACGCGGATGCAGGATCCATCGCTCGTCGCGGCGGGAACCGGATTTCTCATCTCGAGCGCGATCGCCGCGGGCGGGAGCGTCGCGCTGTTCGCGCTCACGCCGGCGTGCACGCCGGAGCTCCTCGGCTGCACCTCGCGCGCCGCGGGCTACCTCGCGGCCGTGGGAGTCGGCGCGGCTGGGATTGGCGCCGCCATCGTCGGCTCGGTCCTCGTCGTGCGCGGGGCGAAGCGGGTGCCGCTCGTCTCGTTCCAAATTGCGCCGCCGATCGGTCCGCGGGGAGGCGGCGCGACGATGGTCGTGCGCTTCTGACGGCGTCGGTCCGGCGCCGCGGTCGAACGCCAAGGCGCTCGGCCGCTTCCGTTCGCGCGCCGCGACCCGTGAGCAATCTCCGTCGCGTCGACGACATGTCGTCGTGGTCCCATCACCCCGCGCGCGGGAGCCCTCGGCTCGGCTCGAATCGCATCTCGCCGCGACCGGGGATGACGACGCGCTGCGCGATGCCCGAGACGGTCACCTCGTGCAGCTCGACGCGGTCGCCCTTCTTCAGGGCCGACGCGGGCCACCGCACCGTGAAGCGCTTTCCGTCCGGGGTGACCGCGACGAACAGACCGTCGCCCGCGAAGACCACCTCGGCGGCGAGCGGTCCGCCCGCCGAGCGCGCCGGGAACTCGAACGGCGGTAGCTCGAAGAGGGGCGGCAGCAGATCCCTCTTGGCGGGCGCGGTGAGTGAGTCGATCTTCGAAGAGAGCTCCGCGTTCGTCGCGGCACCCGAGAGCTGCACGAGCAGCGCGGCCGCGACGCGCGTGCTCTCCGCGGGCGCGTGCTCGATCGCTCGGAGCGCGCGCTCGATCGCCCACGGCTCCCTTCCGGCGGGGAGGAGCGCGAGCGCGACGAAGTGGCTCGCACCCAGCGAAGTGTCCGGCGATTTCAGGTGCGCGACGAGATCGGCGTGAAGCGCCTCGAGGAGCCAACCGAGGGCGACGGCCGCCTCGACGACGGCGCCGTCCTCGTCGCGCCATCCGCGCACGATCGCTTCGCGCTCTTCGGCGAGCGCAGTCAGCGTCCGCTCGCCGAGGGCTCGCGTGTCGACCTCCGTGCTCCGCGCGTAGCGGCGCGCGCTCTCCGCGACGACGGCGAGAAAGAACGCGACGTCCCCTCGCGCGGGCGCGCTCCGATCGCCGACCACATGAGCGGCGAACGGGACGACGAAGGGCGTGACCTCGTAGACGTCGCCCTGGTGCCAAACGTGCGACTGCAGCACCTCGAGCGCGTCCATGCGCGTGTCCTCGTCGCGGTCGTAGAGCTCGCGCAACGCCGCCGCGACGCCTCGCCCGCCAGGCCCGTACGCTCCGGCGAGCGCGCTCCAGTCGACCTCTTCGAGCTCCGAGAGCGGGCGCGGCATTCGGTTGCTCGATTTACGCCATTCGTTGCCCCCGCGTTCCCACGCGCGGGGCGGGCGACCGCAGGATGACGTCAGTTCTCGTCGTTCTCCAGGTCGTCGTCGTCCATCGCCTGCTTGCCGGGACCGGGGACACCGGGCTTGGCGTCGGGGCTGCGCGGGCCGTGCTCCTCCAGCTTCTTGAGCTGCTCGGGCGTCAGCAGGTCGCGCACGCGCAAGATCATGCCGACGTGGAGCTTGCGGAGCTCGGCGCCCGCCTTCGCCGCCTCGTCGATCTGCGCGTCGACCGCGCGCGGATCGACCTTGTCGGCCGCGAGGAGACGCATCGACTCGATTTTGGCCTTCTCGAGTTTGGCCTTCAAGTCCACCGAGCGAGCCTGCGTCGTGAGCATCTCTTGCCGAATCTTGGCGATTTGATCCTGCGTCAGCCCGATGTCGTGCGCGCGGCGGATGAGCATCGGAGGCGGGTACATGTGCACGCCGAGCATCGCGAGCTCCCTCATCACGTCGCGATCGCCCTCGGGCCCGCGGTGCATTCTTTCGCGGTCGCGCGGCGGGGGGCGCGGGGGCTCGCCGCGCATCTCTTCGTGGTGCTCCATGCCGCCCATGGGATGCATCGCCATCTTCTTCTCGCCGTGGCCCATCATCATGGGGCATCCCATCGCGCAGCACGGCTGCGCCGGCGGAGGCCGCGGCGGTGGCGTCTGCGTGCAGGCTGCAGTCGCGAGCAGCGTTCCAACGGCAAGAATCGATGCACGCTTCTTCATCTCGGGCTCCTTCGAAGGCTCCTCTCGCGTAGGCCTCGGCGCGACCCGCGTCAAGCGAACCGAGCGCCGACGCGTTCACTTCGCGCGCGTTACGACGTTCGGCGCGCCGCGAGCGCCGCCCGCAGCTTCGCGGCGAGCGCGTCGAGGTCCTTCTGCATGCTCCCGGGGATTCCGGAGGCTTCCTCGCACGCGCCGCGGACGTCGCCCGCGGCGCAGCGCTTCGCGTCCACGCGGACCGTCACGTTCGTGCCGGCCTCCCACATGACGAACGTCACCGTGTAGCGGCGAACGATCGTCGCGTTCACGCCTTGCACCTGACCGTAGCCGAAGCCGGTGTTTTGCCATTCGGTCTGCACGACTTTGGCCTCGCGATCGACGTTGGCCGGCGCCTGACCCTCGGCGGCGAGCGTACGAGCGACGGTGTCGATGGCGCGCGCGGTCGTGGCCGGGGTCAGGAAGCTGTGCGGCGTTTGCGGCGAAACGCACGCGGCGACGAGCAGCGGCAGCGCGAGGAGGAACGAAGCGGCGACGAGACGAGCGTACTTCATGAGCGCTGCCATACGTCGCTCGCGGAGCCTGCACAAGACGTCTTCACTTCATGGTGTACGTGAGCACCTGCGTGATCGGCGAGCCGCCGCGGATCTCGAAGGTCGTCGCCGTCGCCGTGTACTCGTACGTGTCTTTGTTGCCGCTACAGCCCGAGAGAGGGCTGATCGTGATCGTGTTCCCGTTCGTCGCGTAGGTCCCCGTGCTGTCGAACGAGGAGCTGTTCTGGTCGATGTCGAACCACAGCATGGTGCCCGAGCAGAACATGACGATGCCGGAGTGTGTCACGCCGGACGGGCACGATGCGTCGAAGGTCTGCGTGTCGAACGCGTAACCGGTGAGCTCGTAGTAGCCGTCGGCGATGGGCCCGCCGGTCGCCGCCGGCTCGGAGACGCAGGTGAGCGGGATCTTGGACGAGGGCGGCAGCAGCTTGTTGCAGCCGTACGGCCCGTTGGATTCGTACGCGCCGCAGGCGCCGGCATCGACGCTCGCATCCGCGGCCGCATCGACGGGCGCGTCGGCGCCTCCGTCGGCATCTCCGCTCGCGTCGCTCCCCGTCGACGTCTCCGCGGCGTCGTTCGCGTCGTTGCTGCTGTCGATCACGACGTCCATCGAGCCGACGTCTTGCTGCGTCGACGAGTCGGGCGTGGCCGAGTCCGTCTGGTCCGGCGCGGTCTCCCCGCACGCCGCCACGAGGACGACGCAGCCAACGAGCATCCCCAAACCCCTCACGCCTGCAGGATACCCTACAAACCCTCGTCTGCCGAGCCGGGGCACTCGGCCGAGAGCAGGCTCCGTCATCGTCCACGACGCGTTCCACTCAGGCTACACGAGCTGACGACCTCGTCAGAAGACCCACGGGACGAGGCGCTTCGTGCGCTGCGCGTAGCTCGTGTACTCGGGGTACGTCCGCGCGACCGCGCGCTCTTCGGCCACGAGGCGCACGCCCAGGGCCGCCGCTGCGCAGCCCACCGCGACCAGCGCGGCGACGTCGTGATGACCGACGAGCACGCCGGCGAAGATGAGCAGAGCGCCCGCGTAGATCGGGTGGCGCACGTAGCGGTAGGGCCCGGTCGTCACGAGCCCGCCTTGCGTCGGGGTCGAGCCGACGTGGAAGCTGCGCATCCCGAACGTCAGCCTGGCCCAAACGACCACGAGGAGGCCGACGACCTGGAAGGCCACGGCGACCGGCAACGGCGAAAAGAAGCGCCCGGTGACGACCAGGAACGCGAGCGGAACCGCGAGCAGCGCGTACGCGATTGCGCCGACCATCTCGCGTCGAGCGTAGCACGCGATGAACGCACGAAAGCGTTCGCGGTTGGGTCTCTACGCGGCGTCACTTCGAGGCATGCGAGCTCTCGAGCGGGAGGCCGGCGGTCTCCCAATCCTCGACGCCGCCGGCGTAACGATGCACGTTCGTGTAGCCCTCCTTCACGAGTCGCTGGTAGGCGCTGATGCTCGCGAGGCAGTCGGGGTTCGTGCAATAGACGACGATTTCGTCGTCTCGCTGGAGCGCGCCGAGCAGGTCGGCGGCGGATTCGAAGTGAAGCGAGCCGGGGATGTGCTTCGCTCGAAACTCCCAATCGCCGAGCGCGTTCACGAGCTTGAAGCGCGGGTCGCGCGACGCGAGCTTGAGCTCGAGCGCGGCGCGGTCGATGGTCTTCACGGGGACGTTCGAGAGCACGGGGCCGTAGATCGGGGCGGGCATGTGTCAGCCCGGGACCGTCTCGAGGATCACCTCGGCCGTCGTCATGAGCTTCGAGATCGGGCATCGCGCGACGGCGGCGGCGAGTCGGGTGCGCTGCTCGTCGCTCAGCGGCCCGTGAAACGCCACGTGGACGAGGAGCCTGTAGCGCCCGTTCCGCTCTTCGGCGTTGTCGCGCTCGATTCGCACGTCGACGGTCTCCAGACGAAACCCGTTCTTCTTCGCGTACCACATCGCGGTGAGCGACTTGCACGCGGCGAGGCTCGCGTCGAAGAGGTCGTGCGCTCCCGGCGCGGAGTCCTCGCCGCCGTCGGCGACGGCCGCGTCCGCGTGGAGCTCGTGCCCTCGCACGTCGATACGATGTCGGTACGAGCCGGGCCGCTCCGTCGCGCACGTGACTGTGTTCATGCGCCGGATGATACGCGCGTGCGTCGCGACGCGCGATCACTCCGAGCTGAGAAACCGCTCGTCGACGTAACACCAGCACCACGTCTCGTCGGGCTCGGCCGACGACACGATCGGGTGCCGCGTCGCGCGAAAATGGGCGGTCGCGTGCTTGTGCGGCGAGCTGTCGCAACAGGCGACGTGCCCGCACGACAAGCACTCGCGCAGGTGCACCCATTGCCCGCCGATCTTCATGCAGTCGACGCAGCCGCGGGCGGGGCGCTTCACGCTTCGAATCTTCGTTTCCGCGACGTGGTCGCACGGCGAGGAGAGATCGACTTCGTTTTCGGCGGACATGATCGGACCTTTCGTCATTCGGCGAGCGCCTTGTGAACGAGCTGAATGCAAACCGAGCCTTCGCCGACCGCGGACGCGACGCGCTTCACGCTGCCGGCGCGCGCGTCGCCCACCGCGAACACGCGCGGCTGACTGGTCTCGAAAGGGTAGGGCGCGCGCGCGAGCGGCCAGTTCGCCTCGCCGAGAAGCGCCGGCGTGAGGTCGGCGTCGGTGCGCACGAAACCTTTTTCGTCGAGCGCGACGCAGCCGCGCAGCCACTCGGTGTTGGGCACGGCGCCGGTCATCGAGAACATGTGCCGGACCGGCCGCGTCGATTGTTCGCCGCTGGCGTCGTCTTGCCACGTCACGCTCTCGAGCTGATCGGTGCCCTCGAGCGCGATGACGCGCGTCCTCCGGTGGAGCGTGATGTTCGGCGTCTCTTCGATGCGGCGAATCAGGTAGCGCGACATGCTCGACGCGAGGTCCGCGCCGCGGATCAACACGTGCACGTGCTTCGCGCTGCGCGAGAGGAACGTGGCGGCCTGGCCCGCCGAATTGCCGCCGCCGACGACGATCACGTCGGTTTCGCCGCAGCGCTGCGCCTCGATGAACGTCGCGGCGTAGTAGACGCCCGCGCCCTCGAAGCGCGAGAGGTTCGGCACGTCGAGCCTGCGATAGTCGGCGCCGGTCGCGAGGACGACCGCGCGCGCGCGCACCGATTCGCCCCCGGCGAGCTCGATGCGAATGGGCGACTCCTCGCAGCGGAGCCGCACGGCGCCGCGCGTGACGAGGAGTCGCGCGCCGAACTTTTCGGCCTGCGTCAGCGCGCGCGCGCCGAGCGCCTGACCGGAAATGCCGGTGGGAAAGCCCAGGTAGTTCTCGATCTTCGAGCTCGACGCCGCTTGGCCGCCGGGCGCGCGCGACTCGACGACCAGCACGTCGAGGCCTTCGGAGCCCGCGTAGACCGCCGCGGCGAGCCCGCCGGGACCCGCGCCGCAGATGACGACGTCGTGCACCGCGACCGGATCGAGCGCGGCGTTGAGGCCGAGGCACTCGGAGATCTCGGCCGCGGTCGGGTTGCGGAGCACGCGGTCGTCGCCGCAGAGCAAGATGGGAATGTCGGCCACGTCGACGCCGCGCGCGTCGAGCAGGGACTGCACGTCCGGATCGCGGTCGACGTCGACGTAGCGATACGGGTGCCCGTTGCGGACGAGGAACTCTTGCGCGCGAAGGGTCGCGGCCGAGTGCTGCGAGCCGATGAGCACGACGTCGCCCTGGCCCGTCGAGAGGAGCCCAACGCGCCGCAGGATGTACGCGCGCATCACGATCTCGCTGATTTCGGCCTCGGTCTGCAAGAGCGCGCGGAAGCGCGCGTTCTCGACTTCGATGACACGCAAGCCTCCCTTGGCGCGGCCGCGCACGAACGTGGGGCGGTCGGCGAGCAGGCTCACCTCGCCGGTGAACTCGCCGCGCCGATGGATCGTGACGGGCTCCTCGACGGCGCCGCGCGGGTGCACGACCTCGAGCTCGCCCTCGAGCACGACGTAGAACGGGTAGCTGCGCGCGCCGTGCTCGAAGAGCACGTGTCCGCTCTCGAAGGTTCGCTCGCGGCCGAACGTCGCGACGCGCGCGATTTGCTCGGGCGCGAGCGTCGGGAACATCTGCGCACGGCGCGACTCGATGTCGAAGGTGCTCGGGGAGCGCTGCGTCACGCGCGCAGGGTCGCGACCCGCCGTTTCGCCGTCAAGAGGCAATCGTCCGACGGCGGGCAGGCCGTTCGGCGAAGAATTGCGCGGCGCGAACGTACCTCGCTCATGCATGAAGCTCCTCCACCACGCCGCTCTCGCGTTGCTGCTCGTCGCTTGCGGGCCTTCGTCGCCTGGTCGCGCGACGAGTCGAAGACCCCGGTCGTCGAGAGCACCATCGAGCGCCTCGCGCCGAGCGGCGAGGAGCGCTGGAGCGTCCGGCACGTCCGACCGCCGCGCGGGTACGCCAACGCCTGGCGGATGGCGTTCGACGACGGCGGCAGGCTCTACGCGCTCGCGGCCGGACGCGTCGGCGACGGCGTCTCGGGCGGCGACGTCTCGAGCGGCGGCGCAGCGATCTACGACGCCGAAGGCGTTCTCGTCGCCGCCCTCGACGACGACGACGTCATCCCCGGCGACGTCAAGGGACTCGCTCGCGGCGCCGTGCTGAGCGGCATGAAGCAGCGCATCTACGACGACAGCGGCAAGCTACTGCGCCTCTACGGCGAAGAGCGGTACCGCGCGCCGACGCGCGAGCTCGGCGGGCTCGGCGTGCGCGTCGTCGAGTCGCCCGGACCGGGGGCGGACATCCTGCTCGAGCGAGGTCGCGGCAGCTACTTGCGCCCCAACGCGGCGTTCGACGCCGACGGCCACGCGTACTTCGTCCACGGGGCAACGTCGTATCGCTCGACGACCGGCTCGAGCTCCGCTGGTCGCTCCGCGATCCGGCGGCGAGCTGGAGCGAGCTCGCCATCGGCCCCGACGGGCTGCTGTTCGTCGCGTGCGACGGTCGCGGACGGCGGTCTCGAGCGAGGGCGGCGCGTCGAACATGGCGCGCATCCGGTCCCAATACGCGGCGCGATCGGCGCGTTCGGGCCTCTGCCTCTCGGTCCAAACGGCGTTTCGGAGGGCGCGTTTGGCGAGCACGCTTCTTCGTGCGCGACACCATCGGCAGCGCGCGCTGGTCGAACAAGTTGAGCGAGCACTCGATCACGTCGAAGGCCTCGGCGCGCTCGGCCCACGCGAGCCCGTCGCCGTCGCCGGAATACCCGATCGCGCCGATCTTTCCCGCGTCGCGCGCGCGCACGAGCGGCTCGACGAGATCGTCGCGCGCCGGGCACGAGTGGAGCAGGAAAGCGTCGACGCGACCGATCACCGAGAGGGCGCGATCGATGCCTCGCGCGACGCATTCGCGCGTCCAGTCCGCGCAGCCGTCGACGCCGTAACCGCCCTTGGTCACGACGAACGCGTCTCGCCCCCGGAGCGCGCTTCCGAGGTGCGACTCCGACGCGCCGTAGCTCGGCGCCGTGTCGAAGACGGTCACGCCGCGATCGAGCGCGGCGCCCGATGAGTCGCGTCTCGAAGATCGCCGTCGCCGTCGCGCGGTTCGAGCTGTGAAGTCGCGCGATCGATGAAGTCCTTTCTCGTCGCGCTCGCGAGCAACCTCGTCTTCCTCGCCGTCCTCTTGGCGAGCGCGGGCCGGCTGACGTACGCGCCGGCGTGGGTGTACTTCGCCATCGGCTCGGCGATGAACGTCTCGATGCGGTGGATCCTGCGCGAGGATCCCGCGCTCGCTCTCGAGCGGTCGAAGCCGGGACCGGGCGCAGAGGATTGGGACAAGAAACTGCTCGGGATCGGCTTGCTGCTCACCTTGGCGACGCTCGTCGTCGCGGGGCTCGACGCCGGACGCTTCCACGGGTCTCCGCGCCTCGGATGGCCGTGGCTGATCGCCGGCGCCGCGATGGACCTCGTCGGCATGGCGCTCTTCCTCTGGGCATTGAGAGAGAATCGTTTCTTCAGCGCAGTCGTCCGAATCCAAAGCGACAGGGGCCACGCCGTGTGCACGAGCGGCCCGTACCGCATCGTGCGTCACCCGGGCAACTTGGGGATGATTGTCGGCACGCTCGGCCTGCCGGCGCTCTTGATGTCGGCCTGGAGCGCCGTTCCGGTCGCGCTCTCCGTCGCGGTGTTGGTCGTCCGCACGCGCTTGGAGGACGCGATGCTGCAGAACGAGCTCGAGGGTTATCGCGCCTACGCGAGCGCGACGCGGTACCGGCTCGTCCCGGGGATCTGGTAGCGACGGCGCGTCTCACGGGGCGGCACGCGCCGCCCCGCCGCGGAAAACGCGGCTTTTCGCGGCCCCACCCCACGCGGCGCTCGCTCACTTGCGAATCGGCGTTCCACAATCGTGAACGCCGAGCTAGCTCGGCTCGGAGCGGAGCGCGTCGAGCACGGACTGCGCGCGGGCCTTCACCGTCGCGCGGGCGCGCTCGAGCTCGGGGGCGTCCCGCGCGCAAGCGAGCGCGGGGCAGCGCTCGAGCCAGGGCGAATCGAAGAGGCCGGTGTCGACCGCGGCGAGAATGCAGCTCACGCAGCGCTCGCGATCGCCGACGTAACCGGCACCTTCGGCCTGGAGCTGCGACGCGAGCGTCTTGGTGCGCGAGCCGGTCGCCGCCGACGTTCGCATCGCGTCGATGCGCGCGCGCATCTCGAGCGCCGGCTTTTTCTCGCGAATCATCGTCGCGACGTCGACGGCGAGCATGGTCTCGTCGTCGGTCAAGCCCGTGAGGCTCGCGAGGTCGAGATCGTCCATCCAGCTCGCGTTGCCGCGCCACAGCGAGAGCCGAAACCGGTCCGCCCAGTAGCTGAAGGGCGAGACGGGATTGACGGGCCCGAGGAGCAGGCGCTCGATGTCCGTCCAGTTGCCGGCGAGCGCCTCCGAGCGTGCGGCCTGGTAGCGAACGCCGACGAGGCGCGGCTCGAGATGAACCGCGAGGTCCAGGTGCGTGTGCCCCTCGGTCAGCGCGCCGGCTTCGAAGTACAGGTTCGCGGCGAGCTCGTGGGCCTCCGCCGACGAAGGCGCGATCGCGAGCGCCCGCGCGACGTGCTTCGCGGCCGCCGCCGCGTCGCCGCTCTGAAGCAGCACCGACGCGAACGCGACCATCGGCTCGGGCATCTCCGGCGCGGCGGCGCGCGCCCGCTCGGCGAGGTCGCGCGCGAGCGCGAGGCGGCCCGTCTGCTGCGCGAAGCCGACCTCGCGCCCGAGAGCGGACGCGTACGCGGCGAGCACCACGGGATCGCCGGGTGCGCGCTCGGTCGCGAGGCGCAAGAGCTCTTGCGCGCGCGCCGTGGACTCGGCGCTGAACCGAAAATGCTCGCGCCGGCCTCGGAGAAAGAGATCGAGCACCTCGGGATTGCGCAGCACGCGCTCGATTCCTCGGGCATCGCGAGGCCGAGCGACTCGGCGACGCCGCGCGCGGCTTCGTCGGCGAAGCGCTCGACGTCCTTGCGTTCGCCGTGAAGCCGGTCGTGCCAGACCTCGAACCCATCCTCGACGGTCGTGAGATGAACGTGAGCGACGAATCGCTGGCCGCTCGCCTGGCGAAGCGTGCCGTGCAAGATGACGTCGGCTCCAAAGCGTCGTCCGGCCGCGCGCGCGTCCGCGCTCGCGCCCATCGCGGTGCTCGTCGCGCCGTGCGGGTGGATCGCGAGGCCCGGCACCGAGGAGAGCGCGTCGACGAGCGCCCCCGCGAACGCCCAGCCGAGGTGCTCGCAATCCGGGTCGGTGACGTCGAGCGGAAAGACCGCGAGCTTCGGCAGAGCGCGCGCCTTGCGCGGCGCGGAGCGCGGCGGCGGCACGCTCGCCCCGACGGTTCGCACGCGGCGCAGCTCCTCGCTGACCGCGTGCAGGTCGGAGAAGCGCTCCTCGCGGGCGCGCGCGAGACAACGAAGCACGAGCTTCGCCAGCCGCTCGGGGACGTCGGGCCGCAGCGCTCGCGGATCGGGCGGCGGCTCGACTGTGCGTCGCAGGATGGGCGTGAGCGCGGGGCCCGCGAACGGGAGCTGCCCGGTCAACATCTCGAAGATCATCGTGCCGATCGCGTACTGATCGGCGCGCGCGTCGACGTCCGCGCCTTGGGCCTGCTCGGGCGCCATGTACTCCGGCGTGCCGACGATCATGCCGGCGCGATCGCTCGAATCGCCGAGGCCTCGTGCGATCCCGAAGTCCATGACGACGACGCGACCGTCGTTCGCGATGGCGACGTTCTCGGGCTTCAGATCGCGATGAACTACGCCCGCGTCGTGGGCGGCTCCCACGCCGTCGCAGATCGCGAGCGCGATCTCGATGGCGCGCGCGATGGGCAGCCTGCCGCTCGCGTCGAGCAGCGCGCCGAGCGTCTGCCCCTCGACGAGCTCCATCGTCAGAAAGCGCTGGCCCTCGGCCTCGCCGAGATCGTAGGTGCGCGCCACGTTTCGGTGCGTCACGCGCCGCGCGAGGCGGACCTCCTGACAGAACTGCACGATGCCCTCGCTGTCGAGCCCGAATCCAGGCCGCAAGAGCTTGAGCGCGACGACCTCCGAGAGCACGACGTCGCGCGCGCGATAGACCGCGCCCATGCCGCCCATGCCGATGAGGCCGAGGATTTCGTAGCGGCCGCCGAGCACGCGCGCGCCGGCGGGCGGCACCAGCGAGTCGGACGGCTCGGGCCGCGGCACGACGAGGGGCTTGCGCAGCGTTGGCTTGTCGTCGTCGTCCACGTCGCGGTCGAGCCTAACAGCTCGCGGCCGCTCGCGCGCTCAATGCTCGCCGTCCGCGGCTTCGATCTTCTGCACGACCCTCGCGATCGTGCGCGCGTCGACGCCGGCCTTCTTCATGAGCCAGGCGGCCCGCTCGACGTCGTCGGCGTCGACGGCGTCGAAGAAATCCTCGACCCGCCCGATGGCGGCGAGCTGCTCCAGCACGACCGTACCCTCGAAGTCCGCCTCGTCCATCGACGTCAGTCGTCCATCTCCCAGCGAGAGACCGCGCGGTCGCTGCTGCGCGGCGTGCGCAAGACCGACAACGCCTTCGACGCGGCGTCGAGCGTGATGTCGCGCGCTTCGACGATCATCGTCGCCACGCGCTCCACCTCGTCGCCGATCGCGCCCGCCGCGACGGCGACCGAGCGCGCGTGGAGCGCCATGTGCCCGCGCTGGATCCCGTCGGTCGCGAGCGCGCGCAGCGCCGCGAGGTTCGACGCGAGGCCGACCGAAGCCGCGATTGCACGCGAGCTCCTGCGCGTCGGTGACGCCGAGGAGCTGGAGCGACAGCCGCGCCGCCGGGTGAACGCGGAGCGTGCCGCCCACGGTGCCGAGGGCCATCGGCAGCTCCACGCGCCCCACGAGCACGTCGCCCGTCACGCCGCCACGTCGCGAGCGGCGAGTAGCGCCCGGTGCGCGCGGCGAAGGCGTGCGCGCCGGCCTCGACCGCGCGCCAGTCGTTGCCGGTGGCGATGACCACCGCGTCGACGCCGTTCATGATGCCCTTGTTGTGCGTGGCGGCGCGGTACGGGTCGAGCTCGGCGAAGCGCGACGCGTTGACGATGCCGTCGATGACGGCCTCGCCGTCCATCTCGTCCGTCGCGAGCGCCCGGCCGGGCACGCGGCAGCGCACGCGCACGCAGCGCCGGTCGCAGAGGTTCGAGAGGATGCGCAGCCCGATGCGCCCGCCGGCGAGCTCGGCGAGCCGCGGCGCACGGCCTCGGCGACGGTGTTGACGAGGTTCGCGCCCATCGCGTCGCGGCAGTCGATGAGGAGGTGGACGACGAGCATCCGGTCGTCGTCTGTCCGCGAGCACGCCGCACCTCGACGTCGCGCGCGCCGCCGCCGCGCTCGACGAGACCCGGGATCGCGCGGTCGGCGAGGACGAGCAGCTCGTCCTTCGCGGCGAGCACGCGCGCCATCGCGGCGGGGCGCTCGCGCACCCCGGTGAGCTGCATCTGCGCGATCATGAGCGGCGGATCCATCTCGGCGATGAAGCCGCCGCCTTCGCGGATCATCTTCGCCGCGTTGGACGCCGCGGCGACCACGCTCGGCTCCTCGACGACCATCGGGACGACGTAGTCGTGGCCGTTGACCCGCACGTTGAGCGCCACGCCGTAGGGGAGGGCGTACGTGCCGAGGACGTTCTCGACGAACTTGTCCGCCGTGGCCGCGTCGAGGCCGCCCTCTTCGAGCGCGTTCGCGATGTGCCTGGGATCCGCTCCGGTGGCGTCGCCCACGAGCGCGCGACGCTCGTCGACGCTGACCTTGTAGAAGCCGGGGAGTCTGGACGTTCGTGCCATCTGCTCTTCCTAGGTTGCTGCGGGCTCCATGCCCGCGTGATCGTGCGGCTTCGCGCGCGAGCGCGTGTGGATCTCGGCGACGAATCCGTCGAAGGAGCGCGCCTTCCACGCCGACAGGATGCGCTCGGCCGACACGCGGCTCTCGGCGAGCGCGACGACGCATCCGCCGCCGCCCGCCCCGGTGAGCTTCGCGCCGAGCGCGCCCGCTCGGCGCGCCGACTCGCAGAGCACGTCGATCGACGGCGTCGACAGCGAGAGGGTCGCGAGGAGGCGCTGGTTCTCGTCGAAGAGCTTGCCGAGCGCGGCTCGGTCGCCGGACTCGATCGCGAGGCGGACGTCGGCGACGACCGCGCCGATCGCCTCGAAGGTCGCCGCGACGGCGGCCGGACGCTCCGCGCGCTGCCGCGCGACCGACTCGACCATCGTGCGCGTGCTCGAAGCGACGCCCGAGTGCCCGATCGCGAAGACGAGCGAGCCGAACGGCACGATCGGCTCGATCCTGCTGCGATCCTGGTCGCGGACGAACTGGACGGCGCCGCCGAGCGTCGCGACGGCCGCGTCGATGCCCGAGGGGTTTCCGTGGAAGATCCGCTCCCACGCCATCGCGTGGTCGCGGACGTCGTCGTCGTTCGCCTCCGCGTCGACGGCGCGCGCGATCGCGACGCCGAGCGCGGCCGAGCAGCCCAAGCCGCCGCCCGCGGGGAGCTCCGTCGCCGCCTCGACCGCGACCGGCGAGCGCTCGCCGCACGCGCGCGCCGACGCGAGGAGCGCGCGGAAGGCGCGCCCGAGCTCGTGGTCGTCGGTCTCGGTCACCTCGGTCGACCACGTCGTGACGCGCAGTCGGCTCGGCCCCGAGGCGAGCTTCTGCGCGCACGCGCTCGCGCCGCGATCGATGCCGATTCGCGATTGCGGGCACGCCGTGGACCACGGCGTGCTCGCCCGCGAGGATCAACTTTCCGCACGCGTGGGAGCGCTGCATCTCAGTCCTCGCGCCTCGCGAGCGCGGCGGCCGCGCCGAGGAGGAGCTGCTTGCCGTCCGCCGAGATTGCGAGACGCTCGATTGTCGACGACGCGCTCTCCACGAGCGCCGCGCGCCGCGCTTCGACGCGAGCCTTGGCGCCGGACTCGACCATGAGCCGAACGACGGCGTCGACGTCCTCGTCGGTCGCGCCGGCGACGCCGAGCACGCGCCCGAGGAGCTCCGCCGCGCCGTCGTCGAGCTCGGCGACGAGCGCCGTGCGCTTGCCCTGGCGGAGATTGCCGCGCGCCGATTTGCCCGTCTTTTTCGGGTCGCCGAAGGTGCCGAGCAGGTCGTCTTGGAGCTGGAAGGCGACGCCCATCGGGTCGCCCGCCGCGCGGAGGCCGTCGATCACGACCGCGTCCGCGCCGGCCAAGATCGCGCCGAGCGCGAGCGGCGAGCGCGTGGTGTAGCTGCTCGTCTTGAGCCGGTGGATCGTCTCGACCTCGGCCGGCGTGCGCGCCGCGCCGCGCACGTCGAGGATTTGGCCGGTGACGACCGCGGTCAGCATCGCCGCGACCTCGCGAATCGCGGTGACCATGCGCGCCGCGGGGACGCGCGCGTGCGCGAGGACCTCGAGCGCGAGCCCCTGCGCGTAGTCGCCCGCGAGGATCGCGCACGAGTCGCCCGCCGCGCGATCCGCGAAGCGCGCCCGCAGCGCCGCGTGCACCGAAGGCCCGCCGCGCCGAACGTCGTCGTCGTCCATCCAGTCGTCGTGAATGAGGAGGTACGCCTGGAGCACCTCGAGCGCGACGCCGGCCTCCGTCACCGCCGCCGCGCCGCCCTCGCCGCCGCACGCGACGTACGCCGCGGCGACGAGCGCCGGACGAAGGCGCTTGCCTCCGCGCGTCGCGAGCTCGAAGAGCGCCTCGATCACGGCGCCTGCGTCGGACGAGAGCGCGCGCGCCTTCTTCACCTCGGACTCGGCGAGCTTCGCCAGCGCGGCGTCGATC
The DNA here is from genome assembly GCA_963731595.1 of uncultured delta proteobacterium. GTDB lineage: Bacteria > Myxococcota_A > Polyangia > Polyangiales > Polyangiaceae > DASXHD01. The sequence goes on along the minus strand of CAVSWE010000004.1, from coordinate 2,652,223 downwards.
TCGATCTTGGTCGCGCGCGCGAGCGTCCCGAACGCGACGAGGGGCGACTGCGCGCGCGGCTCGGCTTGCGTCTGGGCGATCATCATGTCGCGGTCGCCGCCCGAATCGACTCTTTGAGCGACCCCATCGTCGCGAGCACGGCCGACGGCTCGTAGCCGCAGTGGGCCATGCAGTTGTAGCAGCGCTGGTCCTTGCCGCGCCCGTACTTCTCCCAGTCGGTCGTCTCGAGCAGCTCCTTGTACGTCGCGCGTAGCCGTCGGACATCAGGTAACAGGGCTTCTGCCAACCGAAGATCGAGTAGCTCGGGATCGCCCACGGCGTGCACTCGAGCTCGGCCTTGCCCTCGAGGAAATCGAGGAAGAGCGGGCTCTGGTTGAGGCGCCACTCGTCGCGCTTGTTGGCGAACGCCTCGCGAAAGAGCTTGCGCGCGGCGGGCACGGCCAAGAACTGCGCCGGGGCGCGGCGCCTTCTCGTAGGCGAAGCCTGGCGAGATCATCATGCCGTCGACGCCGAGCTCGTCGTTGAGGAAGTCGAGCACCGAGCGCACGTCCTCGGCGATGTCGCTCTTGAAGAACGTGGTGTTGGTCGTCACCTGGAAGCCGCGGCGCTTGGCCTCCTTCACGGCGGCGACGGCTTTGTCGAACACGCCGTCGCGGCAGACCGCCGCGTCGTGCCGCTCGCGCAGCCCGTCGATGTGGATGGTCCACGAAAAGCGGGGGTGCGGCTCGAAGAGGTGCATCTTCTTCTCGAGCAGGAGCGCGTTCGTGCAGAGGAAGACGATGATGCTCGCGGTCGATGAGGCGGCGGACGATCTCGTCGATCTCGGGGTGGATGCAGCGGCTCGCCGCCGGCGATCGAGACCATCGGCGCGCCGCACTCCTCCATCGCGCCGAGCACCTGGTCGACCGAGAGGCGCTTCTTCAGGATCTCCGGCGGGTACTGGATCTTGCCGCAGCCGGGGCACGCGAGGTTGCACGCGAAGAGCGGCTCGATCTCGACGAGGAGCGGGAAGCGCTTCGCGCGACTGAGCTTCTTCTTGAGGAGGTAGCTGCCGAGAACGTTCTGCTGAGTGATCGGAATGCCCACGTGAGTTGTCTCCTGTCAGAACGCGAAGCGCGCGAGCGTCCGCCCGACGCGCGAGAGAGCAGCGAAATCCGCGGCTGCCGCCGCGAAGGGTTGCGAAAGACGCGAGAGAGCTCGCGCCCGGGGGTGTCGACGACGGCGCGCACGACGGCGAACGGACGACCCGACGCGCCGGCCGCGAGCCACGCCGACTCCATGTCGACGGCGCACGCGCCTTCTTCGAACAGCTCGCGGCGTTCATCGCCCCCGACGAGGTGATCGCGAGCACGCGATCGTGCCGACGTTCACGCGCAGCCCGCTCGGCGCGCAGCGCCTCGGCGAGCGACTCCGAGACGCACGACGCGCGGCCGTCGGGCCCGGTCACCGCGTCGGCGACGACGACGTCGCCCGGCTCGAGCGACGGATCGAGCGCGCCGCCGAACCCGGCGACGATCACGCCGCGGCCCGGCTCGCGCGCGAGCTTCTCCGCCGCTTTGCGCGAGCGAGCCGCGCCCATCCCCGTGCGCATGACGTGCTGACGCTCGCCCATGTTCAGGGCGAGCGCCTCGACGGCGAGCGGTGCGCACACGAGAAGCGGATCCATCGATCGATTCAGCTCGGCGCGCCCGCGTGGACGCGAAGCTGCACGAGCGAGTGATCGCGCAGCGGCAGGACGCCGACCGGCTTGCCGGCGAGCAGCGCGGCGTAGCGGCCGAGCGCCATCATCGGGAAGACCTGCCGGTAGAGGTGGTAGTTGATGTAGAAGTCGCCCGGGAAACCGGTGCCGGTGAACTACGGCTCGTCCCAGCCGCCGTCGGCGATGCTGGGTCGCGACGAGCCAGGCGACGCCGCGCTCGCACCGCGATGCCCGCGCTCGCCCGCCGCGATGAGCGCCGAGCAGCGCCCACGCCGTCTGCGACGCGCGTCGACGTCGCCCACGCCCGCCCAGCGTCGGGTCGTCGTAGGAGCGGATGTCCTCGCCCCAGCCGCCGTCGTCGTTCTGGTGCGACTCGAGCCACGCGACGGCGCGCCGGATCGGCCGCCGAGCTCGCGTCGACGCCGGCCGCCGACGAGCGCCGGGCACGCGCCGCGCCGGTGCCGTAGACGTAGTTGACGCCCCAGCGACCGAACCACGAGCCGTCGGGCTCCTGCGCGTCGAGCAGCCACGCGACGCCGCGCCGCGCGCACCGGGTGTCGGTCGAGGCCGTCCTTCGCGAGCATCTCGATGACGTGCGCGGTCACGTCCGCGCTCGGCGGGTCGATCACCGCGCCGAAGTCGCAGAACGGCATGTCGCGCAGAGCAGTCTGCGGTGTTGTCGGCGTCGAACGCGCCCCACGCCGCCGTCCGTGCGTGCGCATCCCCTCGATCCAGCGCACCGCGCGCTCGATGGCCGCCTCGACGCGCTGCGGGTCGGGGTGGTCGACGCGGCGGAGCGCGAGCACGACCTCGGCGGTGTCGTCGACGTCGGGGTAGTTGTCGTTCGCGAACTCGAACGCCCAGCCGCCCGGCGCGAGGCCCGGGCGGCGCACCGCCCAGTCGCCCGTCGACGCGTGATCTCCTCGGCGAGGAGCCAGTCGGCGGCGCGCACGAGCGCCGGGTCGTCGGCGGCGACGCCCGCGTCGGCGAGCGCGATCGATCGCGAGCGCCGTGTCCCACACCGGCGACTGGCAGGCCTCGAGCCAGCGCGTCGCCGTCTCGTCGGACGGTGAAGCCGTCGAGGCCCTCGAAGGCCCGCGCGCATCACCGGGTGGTCGATCGGGTAGCCGCGCAGGTGCAGGGCCATGAGCGAGTAGACCCACGGCGGCTGGATCCCGCCCCAGCTAGCCGTCGGCCTCCTGGCGGCGGACGATCCAGCGCTCGGCGCGCGGCGAGCGCGGCGCTCTCGCAGGCGGGACGAACGGCGCGCGTCGTGATAGACGCGCGAGCGCGCGATCGATGCCGTCGAGAGGCGCGTCCGCGCCACGAGAGCGCGCTCGCGCGTCGCGGCGCGCGACCGGCGCGCAGCTCGTCGAGCCGAAGCGGGAGCGGCCGCACCGGGCTTGTACGACGAGACGATCGTGAGCGCGACGACGGTCTGGCGCGCCCAGCACGCGAAGTCGTAGACGTTGAGCGGGAACCACGCCGGGAGGAGCATCAGCTCCGGCGGGAGGCTCGGCAGCGTCGCTCCCAGGGCCACAGCCCGAAGAGCGCGAGCCAGATGTGGGTGAAGACGCGCGTCGCGCTCGACGCCGCCGTGCTCGCGGACGAACGCGGCCGCGCGCTGCATGTGCGGCGCGTCGGGCGCGTCGCCGGCGAGGCGGAGCGCGACGTAGGCCTCGACGGTCGTCGACAGGTCGCCCGGGCCCGCCGTAGAAGTTCGCCCACGTGCCGTCCGTCGCGCTGCTGCGAGCGGATCCACGCCGCGGCCGCTCGCGTCTGCTCGTCGCGTCGCGGATGCCGAGGAACTCGCGCAGCAGGAGGTCCTCCGCGTCCATCGTGACGTTCGTCTCCAGCTCGCCCTTCCAGTACCCCTCGGGCGCTTGCTGGGCGAGGAGCCACTCCCGCGCGCGCGCGAGCGTCCGCTCCGTCTGCTCGCGAAGGTTCGGTTCTCGCTTCGGTTCCAAGGACGGCTGCTGCATCGAATCTCCGGACGGGTTGGGAAAACGGGCGTGACGTGCGAAGAGCTCGGCGAGGGCGCGGTCGTTCGAAGCGGCCGCGATCGCGTCGCGCACGATCGTGAAGACGGAGGCGCGGCTCACCTTGGCGTCTCGTCGGGCACGAGGGCGCTCGGCCCTTCGCGCACGACGCGGAGCGAGGCGAGGGCGAGCAGCAGCGGCACCGCGCAGAAGAGTCGGACGGCTTGCCCGCGCTCCGCCGGCCACAGGAGCGTGTACGCCTGCGCGTCGCGAAGCTTCGCCTCGGCGAGATCGCACACGGCGTCGACGACGCGCATCGCCTGCTCGCGCTTGCTCGGATCGAGGAGCTGCTCGAGCGTGATGCCCTCGCGCTCGGCAAGGCTCGCGGGCAAGAAGCACGCGCCGCGGTCGGCGTCGGCCGCGACGTCCTTTACGATGTTCACGAGCTGCAAGCCGAGGCCGAACGACACCGCGAGGCGCCGCATCTCGGCGAGCGTGCCCGGGTCCTGGCCGGGCACCTCGAGGACGAACAAGTCCGTGAGCAGGCCGCCGACCGTGCCGGCGACGAAGTAGCAATAGCGTTCGAGGTCGGCGACGTCGCGAATGCGCAGGCGCCCCTCCCGCGCCGTGCGCGCCGCGTACTCGCGCATGCCCGCCGACATCTCGAGGACGTGCGGCCGAATCGCTTCGCGCTGCGCGCGATCGAGCGCGCGAAACGATCGCACCACCGCGCCCGAGCGCGCGCACAGCTCGCTCTCGGCGGCCGTCTCGCCGACGCCGGCGTCGCGCGCGGCGAGCTCGAGGACCGATTCGTCCGCGCCGTCGTCGCGCATCACCGCGTCGAACGCGTCGAAGAGCGCGAGGCGTCGCTCGATCGACAAGCGCGCGTCGTCCTCGATGCTGTCGACGATTCGACAGAGAAGATAGGCGTCGCCGATCGCTTCCCGCAGCGACGGCGGCAGCAACGCGATCGAGAGCGCGAACGTGCGCGACACGCGCGGCAAGAGCCGGCGGCACAGCGCGCCATCGCGCTCTCCGTCGTCGCGCCGCCACGGCAGCGAGATCCCCCAGAGCACGTTCCGCATCGCGGCGGACCGTACCTGCGGAGCGCGCAATTGCAAGCGACTTTGCAGCGCGTACCATCGCGTCGATGGCGAATCGATTACGCAGTCTTCGCGGGCGCTCGGTCTTGATCACGGGCGCGTCGTCCGGCATCGGGCGCGCCATCGCCGAGCACGCGGCGAAGGAGGGCGCGCGCGTCGCGCTCGTCGCGCGGCGAAAGGCGCGGCTCGACGAGGTCGCGGAGCGCGTGCGCGCGCTCGGTGGCGAAGCTCATGTCCTCGTTTGCGACGTAGCAGATCGCCACGCAGCGCTTTCTTGCACTGCGAAGGCAAATACACTGCTCGGAAAGATCGACGTCGCGATCCTCAACGCCGGCGTCGGTAGACACCGTACGCTCGTCGAGCACGATCTCGACGACGCGGAGCGAATGGTGCGCGTGAACGTCCTCGGGGCGCTCTACTTCGCGCACGCGCTCGCGCCGCTCATGCTCGCGCGTCGCGAAGGGTGGATGGTGTTCATGGCGTCGGTCGCGGGTCTGCTTCCCGTGCCGGGCGAGGCGGTTTATTCGGCGACCAAGTTCGCGCTCGTCGGGCTGGGCGAGGCGCTGTCGATGGAGCTCGAGCCGGACGTACACGTGCTCACGGTCTGCCCGGGCGCGGTGCGCACGGAGTTCGTCCAAGCAGACGAGACGGACCGCATGCCCGAAGCCGCTCGGAAGACGGCGATCGAGCCCGACGAGGTCGCGCGCGCGACGTTCGAGGCGCTCGCCGACGGTCGCACGCGCGTGATTGTTCCCGCGAAGCTCGGCCTCGCCGTCGCGCTGCGCGGCGTCGCGCCGAGCCTCGTCCGGAGCGGCACCGCGCGCGAGCTCGCGCCGATTTTGAAGCGCGCGAAGCGGCCCGAGTCATGAGCGCGCTACTTCGAAGACCACTCGACCTGACTGCCTCGCGCACGCCGTTGCGTGCCCAAGCCTCGGTCCGCTCGAGTGACTTCTGCGTTAATGAGGTAAGGATCCGGTCGACACCATGACGACGCCCATCCAATCGCGAAAAGCCGACCACCTCGCTCTCTGCGCCGAAGGTGACGTCGGCTTCCGCGGTCAAGGCACGCTCCTCGACGGCGTGAAGCTCATCCACGACGCTCTGCCCGATCTCGCCGAGGGCGAGATTGACACGTCGGTCGAGCTGTTCGGGAAGAAGCTCCGCGCGCCCATCCTCATCGCGGCGATGACCGGCGGCACCGACGAGGCGGGGCGCGTGAACCACGACCTCGCGGCGATCGCCGAGGCGCGCGGCTACGCGTTCGGCCTCGGGAGCCAGCGCGCGATGGTGGTGCGCCCAGAGACGAAGGGGACGTTCGGCGTCCGCGCCGTCGCCAAGAGCACGTTGATCTTCGGCAACGTCGGCGTCGTCCAGGCGCGCGCGATGTCGAGCGCGGACGTGCAGGCGATGGTCGACTCGGTCGGCGCGGACGCGCTCTGCGTGCACCTGAACCCGGCGATGGAGCTCGTCCAGCCGGGCGGCGATCGCGACTTCCGCGGCGGCCTCGAGACGATCGCGCGGCTCTGCCGCGATCTGCGCGTCCCGGTGATCGTCAAAGAGACCGGCTGCGGCATCTCGCCTTCGGTCGCGCGTCGCGTGCTCGAAGCCGGCGCGCGGGCGATTGACGTCTCGGCGGCGGGCGGCACGTCGTGGGTCGGCGTCGAGACGCTTCGCGCCGCGGCGCAGGGCGACGCGGCGTCACGCTCCCTCGGCGAAGCGTTCTGGGATTGGGGCATCCCGACGGCCGTCGCGGTGGCGAGCGTCTCGAAGCTCGCCGCGCCGAAGAAAGCGCTCGTCGTCGCGACGGGCGGCGTCGGCTCGGGCCTCGACGCGGCGCGCGCGATCGCGCTCGGCGCGGGTCTCGTCGGCATCGCGCGCCCCGTGCTCAAGGCGCTGCGCGAAGGCGGCCCCGACGGCGCGAGCGCGTTCCTCGACGGCGTCGAGCGCGAGCTCCGCGCGGCGATGCTCCTCACCGGCAGCCGCGACGTCGCCGCCCTCGGCCGCGCGCCGCGCGTGCTCTCGACCGAGCTCGTCGGGTGGTTGGAGCAGCTCGGCGGGTAGATGGAATTTGCCGACGCGCACGAAACCGGTCGAGCGTGACGACGCGGCCGGGCCGCCACCGTGCCCTCGCAGCGGAGCTGGCGGCCGAGGACTCGGCCACCGGCGCCTCCTGGGAGCAGAATGGAGCCGGTCCGGCCGGTTTCGTCTCGCTGCCGCCTGTCACCTCCCAGCCACCGCGCGAGACCATCACTTCACGTGGTCTTTGGCGTAACGGGCTTTGACGGCCGGCCGCTTAGGATTTCTCGAACAGACTTTCGGCGCAGGTCCGTCGCGTCGCTGATAGGCGACACCGGACTGCGACGGTTGGTCGCATGCGTGGTCTCCGCAGCAGTCGCTCTCCGCGGTGCCGTCTCCCTTGCCGCATCGGCTGTAGAGATCGCACAGCTTGCCGCAGTAGTAGCCGGCGTCGTCTTGGGCCGGGGCGTAGTCTTCGCTGCAAGCGATCGGGGCCTCCTGCAGCAGCCCGGCCGAGCCTGCCGGTCGCGCAGTGGGCGGGAGCGCCGAGTAGGCGCGGCGCCGATCCGCGTCGCGTCGGAGCCACTCGTCCGAGAGCGCTGCGGCGTCGGGCGTGCGGATGGGGGGTGCCGCAGCCGGCGCTCGGAGGCTCGCGTCGTCGTCGTCGAGCAAGGGCGGCCGATGGCAGCCGGCGAGCCAGCCGAACGCCATCGCGGTGAGCAGGAGCGCGCCACGCCGCATGAGGCGTTCGTACACCGTCGGTCGTGCCTTGCCCAGCAATCCGAGAGATTGCAAAAGCGCAGCTCCGCGAGGAATCAGAAGCCGAGGCGCACCGCGAGCCCCCGGGACATGATGAGCGCCCGAGGGCCACCGGCGACCTTGCGCGCGTCGACGTGCGTGCGCGCGACGCCGATCGTGTATTCGCCGCTCCGGGTCACCACGCAGGGCGAAGGCGAGACCCGGCGGCGCGGTACGTCGTGCTGGCGTCGACGACCACGACGCCCTCGCTCGTCTGGACTTTGGTCTTGCGTCGATCTGTCGCGCTTGTGCCCGCTCCGGCCCACTCACGGGAGCCAAAGCGCTGGCGGGCGCGCTCTGGTTTCCGCATGGCGTAACGCTCGAGCTCGAGCGACTCCCGTGAACGCGCAAAGCTCGACCGAAAAGCCTCTCGCCTGCTAGGAAGGGCCCCCGATGCGCAAGCTCGCCGGCCGGGGGCTTCTCACGGCGGTGATCGTCGTCGCGCTGGTCGTGCGTCTCTGGGCGATCGGACGTTTCCCCGAGCCGGACACCGACGCTGCCGGCCACCTCGGTATCGCGCGCGCGCTCCTCGCGCATCCGCTGAGCGTGTCGGTGCATTGGGTTTACCTGCCCGCCTATCATTACGTGCTCGCGCTCCTCGAGGGCGTCGGGCTCGGAGCCACCGGGGTTCGCGTGGTCAACTGCGTTCTCGCCGCGGCGATACCGGTCGTCGTGCTGCGTTACGCGCGCGACACCGGGAGCGGAGAGCGCGTCGCGATCATGGCCGCGCTGCTGTGCGCGATCGCGCCGCTCGTGAACCTGCTGGGGATCTCGGGCCAGCAGGAGACGCTCTTCACGCTGCTCGTCGTCGGCACCGCTTGGGCGATCGACACCGATCACCCACGGCGCGCCGGTGCGTTGCTCGTGTTCGCGGTGCTGGTGCGTTACGAAGCCTGGGGCGCGCTCGCGCTGCTCGTCGCGCTGCAGCTCGCTCGGCGAACGCCGCGCGTGCCGTGGGTCGTCACGTGGCCGGCCGTGTGCGCCGTCCTCGCGTGGCTGCTCGCGCGCCGACTCGCCGACGGAGAGTGGCTCGGCTTCTTGCGAGAGCTCTATCGCTACGCGCACCGTCAGAGCGAGGTCTTCGATCGCGGCCCGCTGTGGTTCGCCTACCGCCAGCCGCTCGCGGTCTTCGGCTGGGTCGTGCTCGGGCTGTTCTTCGTGGGCTTTCGGCGGGCGTGGAGAGTCGGGCACGTGGTGCCGCTCGGGATCTGCTTGTTCCTCGAGGCGGCGTACCTCTTTCGCGGCGCGCTCGGGAGCGCGCGTTATTACGAGTCGCTGACGCCCTTCGTCGCGCTCGGGGCCGCGCACGGCGTTCGTGTGCTCGGCGCACGCAGGCGCTGGCTCGCGCGCCTCGCGTTCGCGGTCGCGTTCAGTCGGCTGCTCGTCCTCTCGGCGCGCTTCTGCGGCTGGACCTCCGCGGTGCGCGCGACGCCGCCGGCCGGAGCACGCGCCTCCGGACCGTCGCGGCGCCCGAAGGCGTAGCGGTCCCGTCGCGCCGCCCGAGTGGTGCGACACTGCTGGATCCTCGGCTCGAGCTCCGACACGTTCTCCGATCGGGAAACATCCGTTCGAGCGCGACGAGATTGGCGAGCGCTCCCTCGAAGTCTCGACTGACGTATTTCAACCGGGCGCGCAGAATCTCCACGCGTTCACCGCGCTCATGGCTGAATGCCGACTTGGGAGAACGGCGTCGGCACGAACCCGGGAATCGCGAGCACGGGAGAGCCCGACGCCAGGTTCATGTCGCCCGCGGCCTCGTTGACGAAGACGTTCGTCGCGTTCGGTAGGTTGTCGATCATTTCTGCGAACGCCGGAACCGCCAGCGCGTCGCTCGCCGACTGCCACGTCGCGTTCCCGAAGCCCGCGTTGCGCGAGAAGACGCTGCCCTGCGGCAGACCCCACCCGTTGGCTTGGATCGTCGCGAGGTTGTCCGGGATGGCGGCGCACTTGGGATATCGCGTGAGCCAAGGGTCCTGCTGATAGTTGTTGGCCTCGAGGATGCTCAGCAGATTTCCGTTGCCGCCCGCGGCCCACGTCACGCACCGAGCGTCCGTGTTCATCGCGGCTTCTTGGCAGTTGGCGATGATGTTGCTCTCCATGTCGTCGTCGCGGCCGCCGCCGTGCTCGATGCCGAGCCCGCCGACGCGATCGATGACGTTGCCCTGCACCTCTAGACCGCTGAGGCAATCGTCGAGGTAGATCCCGACGATCGACGCGGTGAACACGTCAGTCAGCGAGCTCGTGACGTCGTGAATGTAGTTGCCGTTCACCACGTCGCCGCGAGCTCCCCAGTCGCGGCCCGAGTAAATCGCGCCCGCGTCGGCGGTGTTGCTGCACACGCCGTAGATCTCGTTGAATTCGACGCGCGCGTCGTTCGTCGCCGAGAAGAGGATCCCGTTGTGCGGAGCGTCGTGGATTTTGTTGTGGCTGACGTGATTGCCGACGCCCGACATGGTCACGCCTGCCGTGTACATCCAGTCCCAGCGGCCGTAGTCGTGGATGTGCGAGTTCTCCACGTAGTCGCTACCCGGCGTGAGGCTCGGGCGAGCGCCGCCCGACATCACCACGCCCCCGTTCGCGGTTCCGTAGATGTGGGCGTACGAGACGCCGATGTCGGTGCCCTGCACGGCGGCGCCCGACGCACCCCCGTTGCGCAACGTGAGCCCGATCAGGCGCACGTGATTGGCGTTGGTCGCCTCGAGGAGGTTCGCGCGACCGTTCTCGAGGAACATGTCGCGAAGGGTCACGTTCGACGCCGCCGACAGCGAGACGAGCGGCGAGCTCGTCATCGAGACCACGATCGACTTGCCCGTCAGGCTCGATGGGGGAAGCAAATAGAGGTTGCCGGTCGCGCGATCGAGGTACCACTCGCCCGGCGCCGTGATCTCCTCGAGTAGATTCTCTGCATAGTACGGCCGCGCGCTGGCGATGCCGTAGCCGGGCGCGGTCGCGACGGTGATCGTCTTGCTCGTCGCGTCGAGCGACGATACTTTCGTATGGCACTCGGCCCAGCCATATTGAAATAGTCCGTGAAGCCAAACGTCGGTGGCTTGCGACCAGCGCGAGGGACGGGGGTTGGCATATTGGAATTGCGTCGCCGAGATGCCCTTCGCGACCATTACGAAGCCCTTGTGAATGCTCGCTGGATCGCGAAACGACGGCGCGCCGGACGCGCCGTTGCTCGGGCTCATGTCCTCCAGCGTGGGCGTGTAAACGTAGAACCACGGGTCGGCGCTGCTCGGATAGCCGCTCGCCGACGTCGTCAAAAACCACGCCGTGTGCGAGCCCGTCGTGTCCGACCAAGTGTCGCGGTGCAGATTGTATTGTTTGCCGCCGACGAGACCCGTTCGGGAAAACTGCGAGACGCCGTCGGCGACGCCGGTCTTCGCATAATCGCCGCTGACGTCGGGCGTCAGGCCCGTGCCGAAGACGTGGAGCGAGGTCGCGTTGACGTCGGGCGCGACGTCCGTGTTCTCGGTGGCGTCTGGCCAGCGCGCGAGCGGCATTTCGGAGCCGTCGATCGTGAGCTCGAGCGCCGAGGTCTTCGAACCCGTCGAGCAATCGTTTCCGCTCGAGACGAGCGTCCCGTAGTCGGTGATTCCGAGCGACTTCAAGTCGGCGACGAGCACCTTCCCTTGAACGGATGGATCCGAGTCGAGCCCACACCGGCGACGCGCTCGTCACGGGGACGAACGCGGCCGGGTCGAGCGGCGTTCCTCCGACGAGGTGCGCGCTCTCGCCGGGGTAGCCGCTCCACGTGACCATGGCGGTGGAGGTGCCGGAGTCGGCCGCTCCGAGCGTCAGCGTTTTCGTCATCGGGTAGTCGCCGCCGCGAAGCCAGACGACGACGCCGCCGCTGGGGATGCCGGACGCCACGAGGCTGCGCACCGCCGTCTGCGCGCGCCCGAGCGTTTGAAACGGATCGCTCGGCGTGCCGCTCGCCGCGTCGTTCCCCGTCGGGCTGACGGCGATCTCGGCGCCGTAGCTCACGCACTCGCACGCGAGCCAGCGGCTTCCGTCGGGGAAGCAACGCTGAACGCCGACGCCGCCGCTGCACGTGCAAGGGAGCGTGGCGTTCGGCGCGCACGTGGTCGGCGCGCCGTCGGGCGATGCTCCGTCCGTTTGCGCGTCGCCGCTGTCGGGGGTGCTCGCCTGTGGCGAGGAGTCCCCGCACGCAAATGCCAATCCCGCCACCGAGACGACCCACGACAGCGAGCGCACGAGCCGATTCATGGCCGAACTATACACCGTAAAATGGGAAGGAGGGGATCCACGAGAGGACGAGAACGCCGATGACGCGGAAAGCGTGGCCGCGCGACACGATCGTTGCGCGCCGCCCGCTTGACCGTCGAACGCGACGCTGACGCTCAAGACGCTGAATGCCCCGATCCAGATCGCGTTCGAGCGCCTGCACATGAAGCTGCAGCCACGGTCGACGGGGATCGCCGATCTGCAAGGCGCGGCGAACGATCTCGCGCCGCGCGGTCTGTCGACCGGCGCGGGTGCGACGCTCCCGATCGACATCGTGCTCTTCGACGGCGACGGCAATCCGGCGACGACCAACGACCGCGTCGAGCTCGTCGGATCGATCGGCGGCACCACGAGCGTCGGCTTCACGCTCGCCTTCGACTGGGGCCTCGCCGAAACACACTCCCCGGCGAAGTGCTCACGTGCCTCACGTCGCTGTTGCTCGGTCCGGCAGCGTGTCTCGACTCGCTGCTGCCCGAAGGGCAAACGTCGTTCGGCGCGGACGCGCACCTCGAGGCGCAAGTGAAGCTCGTCGGCGCGGCGATCGCTCGCGGAGGAAGAAGACGAGACCGACGATCAGGATGGCCATCGTCACGATGAACAGCGTCGCGACGAGCCATCGAAGGTGCTGCGAGCCGAGGAGCGCGTCGACGAAGAGCGCGGCGATGACCAAGCACACGAGCAGCGCGGCGATCGTGCACGCGTTGATCGGCGTTGGCGAGCTTGGCGCGGCGAGCGAGCAGAATGAGCTCGTAGCCTTGGTCCCATTCGGTGACCAGGTCCATGAAGGTGAGCACCGGCGGAGCGCGCCAAGCGTCCGAGTTCGCGCTACGACTGAGCGGATGACCTCGGTCGACGACGTGCTCCGCTTTTGGTTCGAGGACCCTTCGCGCTGGTGGAAGAAGGACCCCGCGTTCGACGCCGAGGTCCGCGCGAAGTTCGAGCCCCTCCACGACGCGATCGATCGCGGCGAGCACGAAGACTGGCTCGAGACGCCGCGCGGAGCGCTCGCGTACGTCATCGTGCTCGATCAGTTTTCGCGCAACATGTTCCGCGGCACGGAGCGAATGTTCGCGAGCGACGAGCGCGCTCGCGCGGCGGTGCGCCGGGCGCTCGACCGGGGCGACGACCGCGCGCTCGCCGAGGCCGAGCGGACGTTTCTCGGAATGCCGCTGATGCACAGCGAAGATCTCGCCGATCAGGATCGGTCCGTCGCGTTCTTCGCCGCCGGGCCGGAAGACAACCGGAAGTTCGCCGAGCAGCACCGCGACATCGTCCGACGATTCCGCCGCTTTCCGCACCGGAACGCGATCCTCGGACGCACCTCGACGCCCGAGGAGATCGAGTTCCTGAAGCAGCCGGGGTCGTCCTTTTGAGGCGTCGCGCCCTCGCCGCGTGCGCTCTGCTCGCGACGGCATGCGGCAGCACGCCCGACGCGACGGACGACGGCGGCCCTCCTTCGGCCGACGCAGCGCCACCGCCCGACGCAGCCCCGCCCGCCGACGCCGGCGTCTATCCGGCGTTCTCGAGCGACCTGCCGCGCGTCGTCGATCAAGGCGGCGCCGTGCTCTCCTCGCCGAAGGTCGTGACCGTGACGTGGAACGCCGATCCGAACCAAGCGCTCGGGGACGCGCTCGGCGACGCCATCGGGGCGAGCGCCTATTGGACGGCGACGACGAGCGAATACGGAGTCGGCCCGGCGACGAGCGAGCACGTCCACCTCGCGACGGCGCCGCCCGCGAAGATGAGCGACACGGCGCTCGACGCGTTCATCTCGGCGCAGGTCGACGGCGCGCCCGCGAGCGGCTGGCCTGCGAACGACGCCGACACCGTGTACGTCCTCTACGTACCCGAGGCGATGGAGCTGACGAGCAGCGGCGCGAACGACTGCACGAACGAAGACGGCTACCACGACGAGCTCGCGACGACCGCGAACCCGCACATCGTCTACGCCGTCGTCAACGAAGGCTGCCGCGACACCCAGGACGTCGTCTCGTTCACGACCGAGGTCGCGTCGCACGAGATCGTCGAGTCCGCGACCGATCCGCACGCCGAGACCGATCTCGCGTGGACCGGCTTCGATCCCGACCACTATGCGTGGGACGTGTGGAACACCGAGCAGGCCGAGCTCGCCGACGCCTGCGAGTACTTCCCCGAGGCGAATTACCAGTCGCCGGCGCCGTTCGACTTCTTCGTGCAACGCTCGTGGTCCAACGCGAGCGCTGCGGCGGGTCACGACCCGTGCGTGCCGTTGCCGAGCGGCGCGTTTTACGAGGCGACGCCGCTCGGGCTCGACACGATCACGCTCACCGTCAAGAGCGCGCCGCTCGTGACGAATGGCTACTCGATCCCGGTCGGAGCGAAGCGCACGATTCAGCTCGGGCTCGCGAGCGACGCGCCTCACGCGCCGTGGTCGGTCCAGATCGTCGAGGGCGACGGCTTCACGACCGTCGCTTCGCCCCACCTCGTCATCGCGCCGCACGCGACGAGCGGGCAGAACGGCGACGTGATCGACGTGGACGTCACGACGCTCTCGACGAAGGCCTCGGGCGTGCTCGTCACCGCGCTCTCGAGCGCGCCGAACGAGCCGACGCGCTACATGCCGTTCTTGATCGCGACCGAATAGCTCACCCGAGCCAGCGAAACGCGCGGCGGAGCGCGTCGGCGCCGCCGGTCGCGACCGACGTCCCGTGCGCGATGACGAGGTGCTCGGGCTCCCAGGCGATCGCGCGCGCGATCGCGGCCCGTGCGCGCTCGCGGCGGAGAAATGTCGCGCGCCACTCGCGCGGGGTGCTGCCGTCGGGGCCGACGAGACCGTCGGCGCGCATCAACCAACCGCGCCAGCCGCGCTCCCACTGGGGATCGAATTTCTGCACGAGATCGCCGACGAGGCACGTGGCCGACGCGCGGTGGAAGAAGAGGATCTCGGTCAGCGCGACGCTGCCCGCGACGCACACCTGCTCGATTTCGTCGCGCCACGCGAGCGGCGCCTCGTCGCGCAGCGCGCCGGTGAAGCGCAAGTCGGCGCGCTTCTTCGCGAGCCCGGGCGGCGCCCAGAGCTCGAGAGCGGGCCACGCCTTCACCCAGTCGGCGAGGGCGAGGTGATGCAGCGCGTTCGGCTCGACGGCGTAGCGCGGCTCGCCGAGGCTCGCGACCGTGTCGCGGATGCGCTCGTCGAGCGCGACCGGCGACCACACCCAGAGCGCGCCGCTCGCGAGCCGCGCGACGGCCATCCGCGTCGGGTAGCGGAAGCCGAAGAAGGTGACGACCGAGCCCTCGATCGTCCAGAGCTCGTCGCCGACGCGTTCGAGGACCGCCACGCGTCTGGCTTACCTCATCGCGAGAGCGCGCGCTTGCGCTTGCTCTTCGCGTGCGCCGAGAGCGACGCCATCTTGCCGGACGCGCTCAGATCGCGGAGCGACTTCTCCATCGAGCGAGAGAAGAGCAGGCGGACCGCCTCGGGGCCCGCGCCGCGCAGCGTCTCGAAGAGCTTGCCGGATTCGTTCACGTCGACGGCGCCGTCCTTCACGCGCGCGGTGAAGAGCGCGATGAGATTGGCGACCGCCCGCCCGAGGTGCTTGCGCAGGATGCCGGACGCCTCGTGCGCGGTCGCGAGGTCGACGCCGGCGCTCTCGAGCCGCATCGCGAGCTGGAGCAGCGCGGGGCTCGGCACGAGGTACACGTCGCCGCGCCGGTCGACGAGCTTGGCGCGCGCGAGATCCGCGAGCAGGCCCGGGCGCTTCTCGCCGGCGAGCTCGTAGAGCTCCGCTTCGGTGACCGTGCGCGGGTGATCGGCGGCCCACGGCGTCTGCATCTCGGCCTCGACGCCGAGCCACTCGGCCAGATCGAGCTCGCCGCGATCGATGCGCTTGAGCAAGTCGCCGATGGCGTCGATGCGCAGGCCGCGATCCTGGAGCTTGGCGATGAGCTCGAGCCGCTCCACGTGAGGCTCGCCGTAGTACGCGACGCGCCCGCGGATCTCCGGGGCCTGCAGCGCGCCCTTCGACTGGTAGAACCGGATCGTGCGGCTCGGCACGCGCGTCTTGGCCGCGAGCTCGTCGATCGTGTAACCGGCGGTTTCGTGCGCGTGGGCTTCGGGCATGGAGATCGCGGCGGTCATGCGGGCACCGGGGTCGGCAGCGCGAGCCGGAAAATCGTCCGGAGCGTGGTGCCGAGCTGACGCGCCAGCGATCCCGAGTTGTACGGGATGCCGTACTTCTCGCACAGTGCCTTCACGCGCGGCGCGGCCTCCGCGTAGCGGTTGCTCGGCAAATCGGGGAAGAGGTGGTGCTCGATCTGAAAGCTCAAGTTGCCGCTCATCAGGTGAAAGAGCGGGCCGCCCTCGATGTTGCACGACCCGAGGATCTGCCGCCGGCACCACGCGCCGCGCGTCTCGCCTTCGATCTCCGCCTCGGTGAAGACCTGGGCGCCGTCGGGGAAGTGGCCGCAGAAGATGATCGCGTACGACCACACGTTGCGGATCAAGTTCGCGACCGCGTTGGCGCCGAGCACCCAGAAGAAGAACGGACCGGCGAGCAGCGGCCAGAGGACGTAGTCCTTGAGGACCTGCTTCGTCGCCTTCTTCGCGATGCCGCGCAGGAGCGGGCGCACGTCGGCGAGCGTGATTTTCCCGGCGCGCAGGGCGTCGGCGTCGATGTCGTGCATCGCGACGCCCCACTCGAAGAGCGCCGCGAGGAGCAGGTTGTAGACGGGCTGAAGCAGGTACGACGGCCGCCACGGCTGCCGCTCGCTGACGCGCATGATCTGGTAGCCGACGTCGTGATCGCGCTCGAGCACGTTCGTCCACGTGTGGTGGATCACGTTGTGCGAGTGCTTCCACTGGTCGGCGGGGCAGACGTTGTCCCACTCCCAGGTCGAGGAGTCGATCGCCGGATCGTTCATCCAGTCCCACTGGCCGTGGATGACGTTGTGGCCGATCTCCATGTTCTCGAGGATCTTCGCGACGCCGAGCGTGACGCTCCCCGCGCCGAGCACGACGAAGAACGGCAGCCCGGTCGGCAGGAGCGGCAGGCTCGCGTACATCGCGACGCGCCCCGCGATAGCGAGCGCGCGCTGCACGCGGATGAGACGCGTGATGTAGCGCCGGTCGCGCTCGCCGAGCGTCGCGCGGATGTCGGCTTCGATCCGGTCGATTTCTTTTCCGAATGCTTCGAGATCCATTTCGTTTCTCCTCGGCTTCAAAGGTCGACGTCGACGTCGCCCGCGGCGGCAGAGATGCACGGTTGGATGCGCGCGCCGGGCTCGTCGACGCGCTTGCCCGTCCGCAGATCGCGCACGGCGCCCGACACCATCGTCGCGTCGCACGAGTGGCAGATGCCGATGCGGCAGCCATGCGGCGGGTTCAGGCCGACGCGCTCGGCGAGCTCGAGCAGCGGCGTCGCGCCGTCGCCGTCGAGCTCACGCTTGCTCTTCGCGAAGCGGACGCGGCCTCCGCAAGCGTTCGGCGCGGCAGGCGCGAGCTTCGCGCGGAAGCGCTCGACGGCGAGCGCCGGGGAGGAGCGCGCCGACCGCGTCGAGGAGCGACTCGGGCCCGCACGCCCACGCCGCACGCCCGCGAAAGTCGGGCGCGATCTCGGCGAGCGCCGCGGCGCCGAAGACGGGCTCGGTCGAGTAGCGAGGCTCGAAGCGGTACGAGGGGAAATCGCGCGCCAGCTGCCGGAGCTCGGCCCCGAAGATCGCGTCCGCCTCGCTCCTTGCATAATGCAAATGAACGACGTCGGGCATCGCGCGGCGGAGCGCGAGCGTGCGCAGCATGCTGCGGACCGGCGTGACGCCGCTCCCGCCGGTGACGAAGAGGAGCCTCGCCGGGACCTCGTCCGGCAGCGTGAAATCGCCCTGCGGCAGGCCGATTCGCACGTAGTCGCCCGGGCGCGTCGCGTGGACGAGCGCGTTCGAGACGCGGCCCATCGCCGTCACGGTGATGGTGACGAGACCGTCGTCGCGATCCGGCGACGAGCTGAGCGAGTAGGTGCGCCCGAGCAGGCGGCCGTCGACGTCGACCGAGACCTTCACGAATTGACCCGCGCGGTGCGCGCGCCAGCCGTGACCGGGCTTCAGCGTGAGCGTGCGGGTGCGCTCGGTCTCGCGCAAGACCGAGACCACGCGCGCGTGGCGGACGTGCGTCGTGCGAAGAGGATCGAAAAGCTCCACGTAATGCGAAGGGACGAGCGGCGTCGCCACCATGCCGGCGACGTCGAGCGCTCGTGCCCAGATCGAACGGGCTTCCATGAGCTCACCTCGAGATGCGCCAACTGTAATTGTGACAGTCATGAGTGTCAAGGTAGGCGCGTGAGATTTCCGAGCTCCTCGACCAGAAAGGACCAGACCGCCGCCACGCGCGGCACGGCGCGGAGCGCGCGGTGGCCCACGAGCCAGGACTCGTTCGGCGGGAGCTCGCCGACGCTCGGCGCGAGCGACTTCGCCCACCGCGCGGGCGCGACCTTCGCGACGCGCGTGTAGATCGCGGGGAGCAGCGCCGCGCCGAGGCCGGCCTCGACGGCGCCGATGTGCGCCGCGAAATGGCTCGTGCGGAGGACGAATCTCCGCGCGCTCGGCGTGCCTTCGCAGCCACTGCGCGGGCGGGAGGTGCCCGAGCTCCTCGCCCCACGCGATCCAATCGAGCTCGCCCCAGCTCGCGACCGGCGCCATCTTCTTCGCGCGCGCGGCGGAGACCATCGGCGTCCAGCGCTGCTCGGCGAGCTTCAAGACGACGAGATCGCCGCTCTGCGGGCGCGTCGTGCGGATCGCGAGGTCGGCCTCGCGGCGCGTGAGGTCGACGTAGCGGACCGACGCGTCGAGCTCGATGCGGATGCGCGGGTGCTTCTTGCGGAGCCGCACGAGCGCGGGCGCGACGAACGCGTCGGCGACGCCCGGCGGCACGCTGAGCCGCACGACGCCCTCGGCCTCGCGCTCGAACGCCGACGCGTCGCGCGAGAACCGAGCGTGCGCCGAGGCCATCTCCTCGGCCGCGGCGAGCAAGCGCTCGGCCCCGTCGGTGGGCACGAGCCCTTCGCGGGTGCGGTCGAAGAGGCGCGCGCCGAGCGACTCCTCCAGCGCCGCGAGCCGCCGGCTGAGGGTGGAGGCGTCGAGGCCGACGCGAGCCGCAGCGCCGGCGAGGGTGCGCTCGCGGTGGAGCGCGAGGAAGATTCGGACGTCGTCCCATCCTTGCATGAATGCAATCGTACCTTGCTAAAACGCTCATTGTCGTGCAATCGAGCAAGCGTCATCGTTCGGGGCATGAACCCACCGCCTCTCCACGTCGTCCTCGGAAACGGACAAATCGGGTCGCTCGCCGCCGCCGAGCTGCTCGCGCGCGGTCGCCGCGTGCGCGTCGTGCGGCGCGGTAGCGCGGGCGCGCCGGCCGAGCGCCTCGAGTGGGCGTCGGGCGATCTCGCCGACCGCGCCTTCGCCGAGTCGGTCGGGCGAGGCGCGTCGGTCGTCTACGACTGCACCTCGCCGCCGTACGACCGCTGGCTCAGCGAGCTCCTGCCGCTCGCGCGCGGCGCGATGCACGCGGCCGCGAGCGCGGGCGCGAAGCTCGTCGCGCTCGACAACCTCTACATGTACGGCCGCGTGGACGGGCCGATGCGCGAGGACACGCCGATCGCCCCGTGCAGTCGCAAGGGCGAGGTCCGCGCGCGCCTCGCCGCAGAGCGCGCGGAGGCGTGCGCTCGCGGCGAGCTCGTCGCCACCGCGCGCGCGAGCGACTTCTTCGGTCCGGGCGTCGTGCGGCAGACGACCTTCGGCGAGCGCTTCTGGCAGCGGGTCTTCGCGGGGAAGAGCGCGCAGTGCTTCGGCGATCCCGACGCGCCGCACGCGCTCGCTTACGCGCCCGACGTCGCGCGCGCGCTCGTCACGCTCGGGGAGCACGACGAAGCGTTCGGCCGCGTGTGGCACGTGCCGACGGCCCCGCCGGAGAGCATGCGCGCGATGACCAGCCGCCTCGCCGCCGCGCTCGGCGCGACGATCCGCGTCGCGCGCGTGCCGCGGCTCGCCCTCCGCGCGTTCGGGCTGGTCGAGCCGCTCGCGCGCGAGGTCGCCGAGATGGCCTACCAGTGGGACGCGCCCTACGTCGTCGACGGCTCGCGCTTCACCGCCGCGTTCGGCGGCGAGCCGACGTCGCTCGACGTGGTCGTGGCCAAGACCGCGGCCTGGGCGACGGCGACGTACGGCGCGCTCAACGGAAAGGCTCGAGCGCCGGGTCGAGAGGCGCGCGCGTGAGGCGATTGGCGAACGTGCTCAGCGTGTAGGCGCCGATCCCGACGACGACGTCGAGCGCCTGCTCGGGACGAAAGCCCGCGGCGAAGAACGCCGCCCGATCCGCGTCGGCCACCGCGCCGCGCGTGTCGAGCAGGGCCTCGGCGAAGCGGCGGAGCGCCTCGAGCCGCGCGTCGCAGAGAGGCGCGCCCGCCCGCAGCGCGTCGAGCATGGCCCGGTCGACGTCCTGCCGCCCGAGGAGGCTCGTGTGCAGCGCGACGCAGTACTCGCACCCGTTGCGGCGCGCCACCGTGAAGACCACGACCTCGCGCTCGAGCGACGTCAGCGTGCTCCGGTCGAAGTGGGCCACGCCCGAGCCGAACGCGGCGACGGCGGCGGGCGACGTCGCGAGCCGCGCGAGCGCCGAGGGCACGAAGCCAAAATCGTCCGCGGCCTGCTCGAGCGCGCGCCGCGCCCGGGCCGGAGCCGTCTCGAGCGTGTGATCCGGAAAGGCAGGGTCGTTCATCGGGATCCTCCGTAAAAAGTTGTCAATGCAACTACATGGTCGAAAAAAAGGTCTCAGCCCTCGAGGTTCCCGAAAATGTGCTGAAGGGTGGCGCGGGTGGTCTCGAGGTCGCGCTCGGAGATCCCGCGCGTGAGCCTGGCGACGATTCGCTTCGCGACCGGGACGAGCACCGGCTTGAGCTCCCGCGACGCCTTCGTCAGGAACACGAGGCGCGCGCGCCCGTCGCCCTCGGAGGAGCGCCGCTCGACCAGGCCCCGCGCCTCGAGCGCGTCGATCATGCGGCTCATCGTGGGGCGATCGCGGAAGGTCGAGTCGGACAGGTCGCTCTGCGTCTGCCCGTCGCGCTCCCACAAACGCACGAGCACGCCCCACTGCTCGGGCGTGAGCTCGACGCCCTTCTCTCGGAACTCGCGATACATCGCGTTGCGCTGAGCCTGGTAGACGCGGTGAACCCAGAAGGCGAGGGCGTTGTCGAGTCGGATGCCGCTCTCGGTGAACTGGTCGCGCACGACGAGAGCATGGGGTCGGCGAAAGCAGTTGTCAATGCAATCATAAAGTACGTCGACGAGATGGCCGTCGGCGGGGGAAAAATCTCCGCGTCGCTCGCGACCTTCGAGCTCGTCCCCGAGGGCAAGAAGACGCGAGCTCAAAGGCTCGCGACGGGCCGCACGTCGACGACGCCCCAGAGCATGGAGCGATCGTCGGCGGCGTGGTTGGTCCCCAAACCGTCCGGCGGCTCGCCGAAGCTTCGCATCACGACGGCCGCGTCTTGGCGCGCGGCGCGCTTCACGGCCCACTCGAGGCGCTCGCGGTACTCGGGCTTCGCGCCGTCGAGGATGTTCGAGAGCGTGAAGCCGTCGAAGCTCGCGGGCGGGCACGACTCGAGGTGCGACGCGGCGTCGCTGCACACGAGCTCGATGCGCGCGGCGCGCTCGGGCTTCGGCGCCGCGACCTCGGCCTCGCCGAGGAGGAGCGCGTGCGCGTACGGGTTTTCGGCGTTCGGGTGGCGCGCGAAGCAGCGCGCCATGCGCCCGCGGACGACGGCGCCGAAGTGACGCGGTAGAAAATCCAAATACGCGGGCGCGTAGACGGCGCGAAGCGCGGTCACCGACAGGAGCCCGTCGAAGCCCGTGCGAAAGCGCCACGTGTCGAGGTGCTCGCGCCAGAACGCGATCTGCGCTTCGGGATCGTTCATCGAGAGAAACGCCCGCACGATCGACTCGCTCCATCCGGCGAGCGGCATGAGCGCGCGTCCGAAGCCCATGACCTTCTCCGCCGTGCCGATCTCGATCGGCTCCCCCGCGATGCGGCGCGCCGCGTACGCGAGCTGGGTCGGGTTGATGTCGCAGGCGACGACGTCGTTCCGCTCGCAGAGACCGAGCGCCGTGCAGCCGGCCGACGCGATGCAGAAGACGCGACCTCCGGGGCGAAACGCCGTTCGCTCGACGTCGACGTCCTCGTACATGCGGCCGAAGAGAATTCGCTTCGGTCCGGTGCGCGCGTCGAAGCGTCCTGCCTGCCAGACCGTCTGCGCGCTCACGACGCCACCCCGCTCATCGCGGCCGCGACCCACGCGAGCGTCAAAAAGGAAACGTTCTTCACCACCATGCCTCCTGGATCGTGAATGATGTGACGCGCCCACAAAAGGCCGTTCGCGTTGAGCGTGACGAGGAGCGCGGTCTGCGCGATCGCGCACCAGCCGGGCGTCACGCCCGAGAACACCCAGACGGCGAGCGCCGTCTCGACCGCGCCGAGCGCCATGAGAAACGGGCGACCGACGAGCCGGCCGAGCTTCGGGACCGCCTCGACGACCTGCACCTGGTGGCGCTCGCGCCCGAGCAGCTTGCACCAGAGGCCCTCGTAGAGCCACACGGCAGCGACGACGCCGCGGACGAGAAGAAGCGGCGGGAACGCGAGCGACACGTCGTGCATGGCTTGCTCCGAGCACGTTGCGTGCCGACGATTCTGCGCGTGAAGTCGCGAGCGAGGGCTGCACGCTCTGCGTTTGCGTGCAAACGGTGCGACGCCGAGAGGCCTCGGTGGCGCGAAGAGGCCGTGATTTCCGCGACGGCATCGCGGATGCACTGCCTGCGCGCCCATGAGTTTCCTTGCGCGCATCGCCCGCATCTTTCCCGCCAACGACGTCGTCGACACCGTGCAGACGATGATGACCTTCGACGCACCGCTCGAGACCGTGTGGGCCGCGATGATGTTCTACGAAGAGATCCCGCAGAAGCCGAGCCCGCTGCTCCGCGCGATCCTGCCCGTCCCGGTGCGCACGCGAGGCGAGAAGACGAAGCCGGGATCGATCATCGAGTGCACCTACGACGGAGGGAGCCTCGAGAAGCGAATCACCGACGTCGACGTCACGCGCTCGGTGCATTTCGAGGTCACGATCCAAGCGCTCGGCATCGAGGACGCCATCATGATGACCGGCGGATCGTACGAGCTCCGCGGCAGCGGCGAGCGGACCGAGCTCGTGCTGACGACCAACTACCGCGGGCGGATGCGGCCGCGCTTTCTCTTTCGGCCGCTCGAGCGCTTCATCGCGCACCGCGTGCATCGGCACATCTTGATCGGGATGCGCACGGCGATCGAAGCGGCGCGCGCGCCGGCGGGCGAGCACGCGCTCGCGAAAGTCTGATCGCGTGCTCCCGCGCGTCGTCTTCGTTCTCGGCAAGGGAGGCGTCGGACGCAGCACGGTGGCCGCCGCGCTCGGGGCCGAGCTCGCGAGGCGCGGCGAGCGGACGTGCGTCTTCGGTTGGACCGTCGCCGACCCGATCGCGCCCTGGTTCGGTGCGGCGCCCGCCGGCCTCATGCCGCGCGAGGTCGCGCCGCGTCTCTGGGTGGGCAACTACCAGCTCGACGCGACGCTCGAGCTCTACTTCGTCGAGCACCTGCATTTGCCGCGCTTCTACCGGCACGTCATCCAGAGCGCCGCCGTGCGCAAGCTCATCGAGGCCTCGCCAGGGCTCGCCGAGGTCTACTTCGTCGGTCAGGTCTGGTGGCTCTCGACGCTCGCGGCGGAGGAGGCCGACCTCCATTTCGATCGGATCGTCGTCGACGCGCCCGCGACCGGGCACGGCGTCTCGCTCTTCGACTTGCCGAGCGTGCTCGCGTCGCTCCGTGGGACGGGGCTCGTCGGCGTCGAGACCGATCGCGTGACCGCGATGATGAGCGATCCCGCGTGGACGGGCGCGCTCGCCGTCTCGCTCGCCGAGGAGCTCTCGGTCGAGGAGACCGCCGAGCTCGTGCCGCGCGTGACGAGCCGCCTGCACCGGCCGCCGCTCGCGCTCTTCGTGAACCGCAGCGTCGGGCGCGCGCTCGACGCCGAGACGTCGCGTTCGTTTCAGGCGATGCGCGCGGCGCTCGGGCCCGACGCGCGCGCGGGCCTCGACACGGTGCTCGCGGATTTGCACTCGCGCCGAGTCTTCGAGAACGCGCTGCGCGCGGCGCTGGGCAACGCGACGGAGCGCGGGATCCACTCGCTCGGCGAGCAGCTCATGAACGAGGGCGAGCACCGCCCGCGGGACGTCGTCGCCGGCGTGCAGCGCGAGCTCGCGACCTGGCTCGGCGGAGAACCATGAGCGCGCGCCTCCACGTGATGCTGGGCGAGGGCGGCGTCGGAAAGACGACGCTCGCCGCGGGCTACGCGATCGCGCTCGCGGCGCGCGGGCGTAACGTCGCCCTGCTCGGAATCGATCCCGCGCGGCGCCTGCAGAGCGCGCTCGGCCTCCCGCTCGGCGACGGCGCGGTGCGCGTGCCGCTCGCGGCGGCCGGCGAGCTCCACGCCGCGGTCCTCTCGCCCGAGTCCACGCTGCGCCGCTGGGCGACCGAGGGGATCCCTCGCCACGCCGACCGCGAGCGGCTCCTCCAGAACAAGCTCTTCGCCGCGATGGCCGACCGCCTCGCGACCACGACCGACGTCATCGCCGCCGTGCGGATCGCCGAGTGGATGGAGCGCGAGCCCGCGATCGGCGACTTCGTCGTCGACACCGCGCCCGGGCGCAACGGCCTCGAGTTCTTGACGCGCCCGAGCGCGCTCGTCGCGCTGATGAAAGGACGCCTCCTCGGCTGGCTGCGGGAGCCGCGCGGACTCGGTCGTCGCGTGGTGCGCGGGCTGTCGCACCTCGGCGGCGCGCCGCTCCTCGCCGAGCTCGGCGAGCTCTCGTCCTTCGCGCTCTCCGCGTTCGAGCGCGTGCTCGCGCGGCTCGAGCGCGCCGAAGAGTGGGTGGGCGATCCGTCGACCGAGGTCTTGCTCGTCACGGCCGTGCGCGAGGACGCCGCCTTGCAGAACCGCGCGCTGCGCGCCGCGCTCGCGCAAGCGGGCCTCGCGCCCGCGGCGGTCGTCGTGAACCGAGCGCTTCCGAGCGCCCTCGAAGCGGAGATCGCCGGCGTCGAGCTCGCTCCGCTCGACGAGCCCGCGCGCGCCATCGTCCGCTACGCGCGCGCGTACTCGGAGCTCCAATCGCGCGTGCTCCGCGAGTCCTCCTCGCTCGTCGCGCGCGTCGTGCGCGTGTCGGCGGCGACGGGCCTCGACGGCGCCGACCGGCTCGAGCTCCTCGGCGCGCTCGGCGACGAGCTCGCGCGCGCGCTCACGTCTTCGGCGGCGTGAACTGGCTCAAATCGTAGATGCCGAGCGACCGCTCGATCTTCGCGACCTCGGCCACGACGTCCTCGAAGCCGTTCGGCCCGAACGTCTGGTGCTCTTTCTCCTCGAACCGATCGGCGAGCTCGTCGAATTGCTTCGGCGAGGTCACCTTGCGCAGCGCGGGGAAGAGGACCGTCGCCTCGCGCGACTCGTGCGGGCGGTACATCCGGAGAAAGAGCCGCATCGCGCCGGAAGTCTCTTCGTTTCGCTTCGGCTCGCGCGCGCCCGCGAGGATCTTCGACGTGAGCTCCTTGCCGCGATCGTGCTGCGTCTTCAGCGTGTCGACGAGCTCGACGAGCAGGTTCGCCTTCTCGAAGAGAGGGAAGACGTACTGCTCCTCTTGCGCCTCGTGGTACGCCTCGACGAACTTCTGGATGATCGTCGCGCCGCTCACGATCGCGTCCGCCGGGAGCTCCTTGTTCTGGTCGAGCCGGCGCAGCCCTTCGTCGTAGACCAGCAGGACGCGGTTCAGCACGCCGTGCTCGCGCATCAAATCTTCCGGCGGCGTGACGTCCGACTCTTTCTCCGCCTCGTCGTTCGGGGCCTCCGCGTGGGTCTCGTTCGAGCTCGCGCACGCGAGCAAAAGGCTGCTCCCCGCTCCGATCACGAATCGCCGTCGAGCCGTCTGCATGGCGGGACTATGCACCGTTTGCGGGCGAATGGCTTGCGCCGGCTCGCGTTGTCGTTTGCCGCACACGCGCGCCTCGCGTTTTGGTACCACGACGATGGGACCATGGCAGACGCCGACGCAGCGAGGTTGCTTCGGGACGCGCTCGACGCGCTGAACGAAGGCGTGCAGATCGTCTCGCCCGAGTGGCGCTACTTGTATTTGAACGCCGCCGCCGCGCGCCAAGGTCGCAAGCCGCGCGAGGCGCTGCTCGGCAAGACGATGCAGGAGAGCTTCCCCGGCATCGACAAGACGCCCATGTTCGCCGTCCTCGCGCGCTGCATGCGCGACCGCAAGCCCGAGACGTTCGACAGCGAGTTCGAGTTCGAGGACCGCAGCCGCGCGTCGTTCGAGCTTCGCGTCCAGCCGTGCCCCGCCGGCATCGTGATCCTGTCGGTCGACATGACCGCGCGCAGAGCGTCGCAAGAGAAGGTCGAGGAGACGTATCGGCAGGTGCTCCGCGATCTCGTGACGCCCGTGATCCGCGTGTACCGCGGCGTCTTGCTCGTGCCGATCGTCGGCGCGCTCGACGCGTCGCGGGCCGAGCACATGAGCCAGACGCTCCTCGCGCGCGTCGCCGACGACAGCGCGAAGGTCGTGATCCTCGACGTCTCGGGCCTGCCCGACGTCGACACCGCGGTGGCGAGCCACCTCATCCAGATGACGTCGATGGTGCGGCTGCTCGGCGCCGAGACCATCCTCACCGGCATCTCGGCGGCCGTGGCGAAGGCGATCGCGCAGCTCGGCGTGGACCTCAGCACGATGAGGACGACGACCCGCCTCGCGTCGGGTCTCGAGATGGCGCTTCAGGCCGTGGGCCGCGCCATCGTCGAGCGCTGAGGCTCGAGCGCCGCGAGCCACGTCGACCAGGCCTCCATGCCTTGTCCGGTGCGCGCCGAGACCGCGATGGAGCGCGGGTCGGGCATCACGCGCGCGAGCGACTCCTCGATGGCCTCGACCGAGACGTCGTCGAGGAAGGGCAGGAGATCGATCTTCGTGATGACGACGAGATCGGCGTGGTGGAACATCACCGGGTATTTGAGCGGCTTGTCCACGCCCTCGGTCACCGAGAGCGCGACGACGTTGGCGCGCTGGCCGAGATCGTAGATCGCGGGGCACACCAGGTTTCCGACGTTCTCGATGAAGAGCGTGTCGATGACGCTCCACGGTGCGTCGTGCAGCGAGTTATCGATCATCTCGGCGTCGAGGTGGCACGCCGAGCCGGTCGTGATCCCAATCGAGGGGATCCCCGCTCGGCGCAGCCGCGCGGCGTCGTTGTCCGTCGCGAGATCGCCGCTCACGGCGGCGAGCCTCCGCTTCGGGAAGCGGTTGGCGGTCGCCTCGAGCAGCGCGGTCTTGCCGGAGCCGGGAGAGCCCATGAGGTTGATGGCGAGCACGCCGTCGACCTCGAAGTGCTCGCGGTTGTGCCGCGCCTGTCGATCGTTGTCGGCGAGGATGCGGTCGTGGATCTCGACCGGAACGATTTTGCTGTCGCCGCAGCCGCACGAGTCACACATCGGGGACCTCCATTTCGATTCGCTGCAAAATCAAGTCGTCGCCGGGCACGCGGTCGAGCACGAGGGGCGCGCCCTCGCAGACCGTCCGCTCGCGGAAAGTGTCGTAGGCCGTCACGAGCAGCTCGGGCTCGACGCCCGCGAATTCTCCGAGGCGCACGTGCACGCGTACGACGCGCGTCGCGTGGCGCGCCGCCGCCTCGCGCTCGACGCGCTCGATGAGAGCTCCGACGATCGAATATTCGTGCACGGCTCATCTCCCTTCGAAGCGCGGGGTGGATTTTTCGAAGAAGGCGCGCATGCCCTCGGCGAAGTCCGGGCCGTCGGCGACCCGTCCGAGCTCGTCGAGCTCGCGATCGAGGTGGTGGTCGAGGCGGTCGACGCCAGCCGCCTCGTTCATGAGGCGCTTGGCGGCGGCCATGGCGGCGGTGGGGCCGCTCGCGAGGCGCTCGGCGAGCGCGCCGACCTCGGCCTCGAAGGCGTCGTCGGCGTAGACCGCGCTGATGAGGCCGATGCGCTCGGCGTCGCGCGCCGAGAGGCGCGAGTTCAGAAACGCCATGTCCGCCGCGCGGCGAAGGCCGACGAGCTTCGGCAAGAAGAACGTCGTGCTCTCCGCGCCAGAGAGGCCCGTCTTGAAGTACGCGTACTCGAACGTGGACCGCTCGGAGGCGACGACCAGATCGCACGCGAGGGCGAGCCCGAGGCCGCCCGCGCCGCACGCGCCGTCCACCGCCGCGACGAACGGCTTGGGCGCGCGCCGGATCTCGGAGATCGTAGAATGCAAGTACTCGAGGATCTGGCGGAAAATCGCCCCGAAACCGTCGGGCGTGGCGCGCTTCTCGGGGCTCAGGTAACCGAGGTCGCTCGGGTCGCCGCCGGCGCGGATGTACTTCAGGTCGGCGCCGCTGCAGAAGACGCCGCCCTCGCCTCGGAGCACGACCGCGCGCACGCTCGGGTCGCGCGCGAGCCCGAGCCCCGCCTTGCGGAGATCGCGAGCGGTGCGCACGTCGAGCGAGTTGAAGCGCTCGCGCCGGTCGATGACGATCCGATCCGACCTCGCCGCGCCTCTCGAGCTCGAATGTGCTCCACGTCGTTCTCCTTTCGATCAGCAGATGCGAGGCAGCGGCTCGCCCTCGGGCTCGGCGACCAGGCGCCGGCCGAAGCCGGTGTCGAGGACGAGCGCGCCGGGGCGCTCGGTCGTCGCGGTGCCGACGATGGCCGCGTCGCGTCCGAGCGGGTGCTCGCGCAGCGTCGCGAGCACCGCCTCCGCGTCCTCGGCGCGCACGCCCATGACGGCCTTGCCTTCGTTGGCGACGACCAGCGGGTCGATGCCGAGGAGCTCGGCGGCGCCGCGCACCTCTTCGCTGATCGGCAGCGCCCGTCTGCGTCGAGCACGACGCCGACGCCGCCTTTCTGCGCCATCTCGGAGAGCGCGCTCGCGACGCCGCCGCGCGTCGGGTCCTTCATCGCGGTGACCGCGCGCGCTCGTGCCGCTCGAGGACGAAGCGCGACGAGCGGCATGATGGGCGCGACGTCGGAGCGGAGCTCGCCCTCGAGTCCCGAGGTCGTGCCGCGCCGACATGACCGCCAGGCCGTGGTCGCCGATCGTGCCGGTGACGATGATGCGGTCGCCCGGCCGCAGGCCCGCGTCGCGGATCGACGCGGCGCGTGATCGCGACGCCGGTCGTGCTGATCACGATGCCGTCGATCTCGCCGCGCCCCATGACCTTCGTGTCGCCGGTGACGATGGGCGCGCGGGCCTCCTTGCAGGCCGCGCGCATCGAGGCCTGGATGCGCTCGAGCTCGCTCGCGCGGGAAGCCCTCCTCGAGGATGACGGCGCAGGTGAGCGCGACGACGCTGGTCGCGCCCATCATCGCGAGGTCGTTCACCGTGCCCGAGATCGGCGAGCCGCCCGATGTCGCCTCCCGGGAAGAAGATCGGCGAGATGACGTGCGAGTCGGTGGTGACGACCAGCCAGCGTCCGTCGCCGATGGGGATCGCCGCGCCGTCGTCCATGGCGGCGAGCCCGACGGAGCCGCCCGGGAGATCGCAGACCGCGTCGCGCACGAAGACTTCCTCGACCAGCGCGCGCATCGCGCGGCCGCCCGCGCCGTGCTTCATCAGGATGTGGTCGTTCATCGCAGTCATGCGACCACCTTCAGCCGCCGCAGATCGGGGTGCGCCGCCGTACTGGTGCCAGATTCGGCAGGTGCCCTCGCTGCGAGACCATGCACGCGCCGACGGGCGAGTCGGGCACGCACTCCTTGCCGAACAGCGCGCACTGGTGCGGCGAGGCGACGCCGGACATGATGTCGCCGCAGATGCACTGCGCCGCGAGCGCCGACGGCGCGCTCGCCCAGAGCGCGCGCGAGATCGATCGTCGAAGCGCCGGCGCGCGTCGACGTGGGCGAGCTCGTCGCGCAGGCGCAGGTTGCCGTTCGGCACGTGCGCGATGCCGCGCCAGCGCCCGCCCGTCGGGCGGAACACCTGCCACAGCTTCTCCTGCGCGGGGCGCGTTGCCTTCGCGCGTGACGCAGCGCGGGTACATGTTGACGACCTCGGGCCGGCCGTCGGCGACGAGCTCGACGAGCTTCACCAGGCCCGCGAGGATGTCGAGCGGCTCGAAGCCCGCGACGACGACAGGGATGCCGTGCTCGGCGACGAACGGCTCGAAGACGCCCCAGCCGGTGATCGTCGCCGCGTGGCCCGCGGCGAGGAATCCTTCGATCCGCGAGCCGGGCATCTCGGAGACGATCTCCATGACCGGCGGGATGTACTTGTGCGCCGAGAGCACGGAGAAGTTCTTCGGCGGAGCGTCGAGGAGCACCGCGGCCGTCGCGACGGCGGTCGTCTCGAAGCCGGTCGCGAAGAACACGACTTCTTCGTCGGTGTGACGCGCGCGCTCGACCGCTTGCGCGACGCTGTAGACGACGTCCACCTTCGCGCCGGCGGCCTGCGCGTCGCCGAGCGACATCGCCGTGCCCGGCACGCGGAGCATGTCGCCGTACGTCGCGACGCGGACGCCTTGCTTCGCGAGCGCGACCGCCTCGTCGACCTCGGGCATGTCGGTGATGCACACCGGGCAGCCCGGACCCATGACGACGTCGAGCGCGTCCGGGAAATTGGCGCGCAGCCCGTAGCGCGCGATGGCCTGCTCGTGGCTGCCGCAGACGTGCATCACGCTGACGGGATCGCGCCCGACGCGCGCGGTCGCGCGGTGCAGAGCTTCCGCGAGCAGGCGCGCGCGTTCGGGATCGCGGAAGGAGTCGAATGCGTTCGCTGCGGGCACGTTGCGGGGTTCTGCAACGCACGTGCCCCCGCAGGAAACGCGGGAAACGCGCACTTTCGCGCGCAGGCCCGCAAGCGGTGCGCGGGCCGGCGCTAATGCTGCTCTTGCGAGCGCGGCGTAGCCCGTCGCCCGCGCAGGGGCTTCACTTCGAGGCGATGGTCGCTTCGTTCGTCGCCACGTAGCGCGTCTGCGCCTGGGCGCCGGTGAGGAACGCGTCGTACGCCGCGTTGCCGCGGAGGTGCCGCTCGTAGAACGCGACCATGAGGGCGCGCGCCATGTCGTGCACCTGGGCGTTCGGGGCCGTCGCCGGATTGCAGAACGAGCAGGTCACGCCGCACGAGGCCTCGTCGTCGAGGAAGCTCATGTGGTTCGCGCCCAGCGCCGTGACCTCGAGGCTCGGCGAATTCGTCTTCGCGTAGAACGTCGTGAAATTGTCGGCAGCGGGCGCGCACGCTTGGAAGCTGCCGGTCGAGTCCGTCGTCTCGCCGACGAAGCCGGTCGGAATCGCGAGGCCGGGCATGAGGTCCTTCACGACCACGCACTGCGGCTGGGTGCACCCGCTCGGTCCGCCGGAGTCGACGGGGTCGAGGACGAAGGCGGCCTTCACTCGCGGGTCGTACGTCGCCGCGAGGAGCGCGAGCTTGCCGCCGAGCGAGTGCCCGCTCATGCCGACTCGGCTGTCGTCGCTCTTCGGTCCGACGGTGGCGTCGCTCTTCGCCCAGTCGATCGCGCCGACGAGGTCCTTCGCCTCGCGCGGGTTGTCGTTCCCGGCGAAGCTCGTCGGAAAGTCCGCGGTGAGGGCGACGTATCCGAACGAGGCGAGCCGGGTGACGTACGCGTAGTACTGCGACATCGGCAGCTGGAAGCCGTGGGCGAACACGACGATCGGGAACGGACCGGCCGCGGTCGGGTAGGCGACGTGAATCGCGATGGAGTCGCCGGTCGCCGCGATGGAAGCGGTCGCGTCGTTCTCTGCGATGGGCTGCGGGCCCGGCGCGCTCGGATCGGGCGTGCCCGTCGCGGCGTCGAACGTGGTCGACGCGTCGTCGCTCGGCGCCGCGTCGCTCGGCGCGGAAGCGTCCGCGCCGGCATCGGGCGTCGATGGTCCAGTCGACCCGCAAGCCACGAGCGCGAGCGCCGCCAAGTGCCGTCGTCCAATCATCGCGGCGCGTATCTCAGCACGGAAGGCGCCGGCTCGCCCATGGAAGCTCACGCCGGAGCGATTCAAGGCCGGAGCTGCGAGCTTGCGGCAGCGCACGTGCCGAAGTGACCGCGGTCGTCCGTTCGGCGTCAGCCGCCGTCGAAGTCCGCCGTGAAATCCGCGGGGCAAGGCGACGGGCCGAACAAGCCGCAAGTGGCGGGAAAGCCGCCGGTTGGCGTGTCGGCGAGCACGACGGAGGTTCCCAAATTGGTGGCGCCGCTGTCGCTCGTCACGTCGCCGAGCTGCCCGGCGAACTTCACCTCCGACGACGTCCCGCCGCTCGACGGCGTCGTCTCCGGTGCGCGTGCTAACGCGCGATGCCGCACAAGCGCGCCTTCGCGTGCTTCGCGCATGCCGGCGACAATCCGTAACGCGCCGACTTGCCCATGTCGCTCGACGTCTCCGCGGCGACAGCGTCGCCGCTCGCGTCGAAGTAGACGGTCTCGCTTCCGTCGGCCGTCTCGAGCTCGACGTAGCGCAACGCGCCGCATTCGCCGGTCTCGCCGTGCGTGCAGCTCGGGAGCGCGGCGACCCACGCTCGGTGCGCGTCGTACGTGCACGGCGTGGCGCGACAGAAGTCATCGAGCGGCGCTCTCGAAGACGAAGAGGCGTCGGCGCGCGACGCCAGCGTGCGCGAGCAACCGAGCGTCGCGAGCCAAAGCGCAACGGCGGCGACTCTCCGTCGCGAAGGAGCACGGACTCGGCGGAGCGCTTCGATGGCCATCAGAACGCAGCCCACCCGACGGTGATCAGCGGCGTCAGCATCACTCCGACGGGCGTGACGATCACGTGGAAGTCGACGCCGAGCTGCACGCCCGCGCGGCGGCCGCGCGGCGACCGCGGCGGCGGAGCCCAGAGTCCGACGCGCGCGTCGATTCCGAAGAACGCGCCCGATGTCGACGTCGGACCCGCCGTCGCGGCCAGAACGACCTCGGGGCCGAGGCCGACATAGAAATAGTCGAAATCGATCTCGGCATTTCCGGCGAGCACTCCTGCTGCGAGCACCTCCGTCGAGACGGTCGTCGTCGCGTAATCGGAGAAGACGGTCACGCCGCCGCCGACGACGGTCGTGAGCTGCGCGACCATCGAGAAGCGCGGAGTGATTTGCAGGCCGAGCCGTCCGCTGATCCCTCCGAGCCCGCCGTCGCCGCCATTGAAAAATACGGACCGCCCAGCGCGCCGACGCCCCATTGCAGTCGGGGGAACGGCACCGACTCGGCGCTCGAGACCGAGGTCGGACGCGAGCCCTCTTGGGCCAGCGCGGCAGGCGAGGCCAGCAGCAGCATCGGGGCGAGCGCAGTCAGCAGATGGGTCGTATCACGCCTCGTCACGAAGTCTTCTCCCCCGGCCGTGCTCGTTGGACGTATCGAGGGCGTCGATGATGCATCCGACGCTCGTCGCGCCGGATCAGCGCGCCGTCGCCGGCGCTTGCAGGCACTCCTCCTGGCGCTTGCGCTCGGCCGCCGCGCAGAAGCAGACGCAAGGCCACGTGTGGTCGGCGAGCCGCGCCGCGCGCTCGCGCCGATGACGTTCGCGTTCCTCCGGCGACGACACGGGGAGCTCGGTGCCGCCGCAATGCTGCGGCTCGGCGTCCGCCGGCGGAGAACGGACCGTGCAATCGGGCGCCGTCTTCACGCACTGCAAGTCCTCGAGGCAACGAAGGTCGTCGCGCCACGCCTACTTCGCGGGCCCCGGCGTCGAAGCATGGCAGGCGACGCCGCCGACGACGAGACTCGCAGCGACCCACGAGCGGCGCTTTCCCATCGCGCGAGTGTAGCTCGCGCGGGTCGGTCGCAGATCACGGCGCGCTCGGCCCACGAGATCGCGCGCGTATCTGCGATCGACGCGATGCGATAGGCTCGGCCTTCCATGAAAAGGCTCGAGATGCCGAAGGACCTGATTTTCAACAACGGCAAGATTGCCGACCCGGCCGCCTTCGCGAAGGAGCACCACGCCGCGTCGTGGCTCTATTTGAACGGGCCCGAGTTCGCGACGATGGAAGGCGGCATGTCGTACGCGCAGGTCGAGAAGGCCGTCGCTCGTTCGGCGAACGTCATTTCGAATCCGCCGCGTGTCCTCGACCTGGACCTCGCGAGGCAGCAAGTCGCCGCGCTCGACGAGCTTCCTCGGCCGACGCTCGTCACGTGTCGCGCCGGCCCGCGGTCGTCCGCGGTCGTCTACATGTACGCCGGCCTCCGCGCCGGAGCGGACCCCGACGACGTGATCGCCGAAGCCGAGCGAAACGGCGCTCCGTTCTGCAAGTTCGCCGAGTACAAAGTCTGGCTTGCGGAGGCCATCGAGGCCCTGCGCGCCGAATGAGGGCGTGGGGCTCGCTAGATTCGATGGCTCCACAAGAGATAGACGACGGCGGCCGCGACGAGCAGCGGCACCACGAGCCACGTCAACGATCGTCTTGCCGGCGGCGCGGCTTCGGGCGGCACCTCGGCGGGCTCGCTCTCGGTCGGCGCAGGCGCGGGCTTCACGGGCTCGACGTGCTCGTCCTCGACGAGCGGCGCTCGGGCGGCGGGTTTCTCTTCCTCTTTTTCCGCGACGAGCGGCGCGGCGGCGGGTTTCGCTTCCTCTTTCTTGGCGTCGAGGATCTCCGGCTTCGAAGCTGCCGTGGGGCGGGGCACGGCCGCAGGTTTTCGCTCGGCCGGCTCTTTGCGCGCGGCCGCGCGCTCGTCGGTGCGCGCGGCCTTCGCGACGGGTGCCGCGGAGGGCTTCGCCTCTTCCTTTTTTTTTGCGTCCCGCATCGCCGCCGCGGGCGCGGGCTTTGGAGTCGTCGCTGACTTTTGCTGCCGAGCGATCTCGACGGTCTTGCGCTTGACCGCCGCCTCGTCGCTGGGCGGCCGCCCGGCGGCGGGTTTCGTCTCGAGGAGCGCGCGGAAGCCGAGCGACTCGGGCGGCGGCAACGACTCCGCGAGCGACGGCGCCGGCGGCAGCACCGGCGTCCCCGCGAGCAGCTCGACGCGCGGCAGCGTGAACTCGTAGGTCCCCTCCTGCGCCTCGAGCATCGCCGTGATGCCGTCGTCGTCGGCCGTCGTCTCCACCGAGACGAGGTCGCCGAGCTCGTACTTCGCCTCGACGAGCACGTTGCGGCTCTCGACCGCGAGCGTGCACGTGAGCGCGTACTGCTCGCAATATCGCATCAGCGTCACCGGCGTCGCGGTCGCGATGCTCCCCTTGGACGGGAAGCGCCGCTTGAAGCCGCCCGCGGGATGCGGAAGCCGCGCGACGAGCTCGTACGTCGCTTCGGTGCCTTTGCGCATCCGGTCCATCGCCTCGTCGGCCGTGCTGACGCCGAAATTCACCTCGTCCGCGACTCCCGAGAGAAACCACACTTCACCGATCCCCTCGCGCGCGCGCACGCGCAAGATGCCGGTGAACCGTCCGCTTTGGCAGTGCGCGACGAGCTCGTCGATCGACGTCGCTTCCATCGGCACGCATCCTATCCGTTGTGCGACGCCACGTAACGTCGAAGGACGTCGAGGTGGGCCACGCCGCGCCCGGCGTGGTAGTTTGGGGCCGCGGGACCGCGTGGTCGTCGGCGAGGGCTCGCAATCTTGGTCGCCACGCGTGATGGCCTGCTCGCTTTGGACCGGCCTCGACGACTTGCGCGGCCTGGACTCCGGATTCGAAGCGGGCGAGGCGGACGCCGACGCAGCGGTCTCGTGCGATGGGAGCATTCACGTCGCGGGATTCGACGGTTTCGTGGCGACAGCGCCGTCGCGAGTGCACCTCGCGTACGACGTCATCTTGACGTCGAGCCCGCGCGTGTTCTTCGACGCGCGGAAGTCCGGACCAGCCGCGCACGCTCGACCTCGTAGGCGCCCAGGGCTCCGAGTCACGGCGAGGCCGACTCGTCGTCGAACGAAGCGAGGACGCACTTGCCGCCGGCCAAGACCCGAGCTCGTGTTCGTAGTCGCTCTACAATCACCGCCGGTATTTCTTGTCGATGGCCGCGATGCACTCTTTGTCGTGCTGCGACCAGCACACGCCACGAAGAAGCTTGACCTCGTCGGGAGTCGCCTTGCGAGAGCCGAAAACGCGTGGCTCGAGCAGGGCGCGCGCGGCCGCATTGTCTCCGCTCGAGGCGAGCGCGGTTGCTTGGGCAAAGATGCTACCGCCACCTTTGGTCATCTGGTGGAGTGCTGCTTGGTCCATGTACACCGTCGTCGAGCCCGTCGGTGCCGCCTCTGCAGCCGGGGCGCTCGACGCAACCACGCTCGGAGCCGCCGTCGCCTCCGGCGTCGGAGCGTTCAGGTAGACGACCTCCGTCGCGACCGTCGCCTTCGGCGGCGGCGCCGCGATCGGAGCGTCGGCAGCCTCCGGCGGCGAGACCGCCCATTCGAGCGCGACCGCGAACGTCGCGATGACGATCGCCCCCGCGACGACGGACACGGCGCGCTTGGAGAGCACGATCGCGTCCGGCGTCGTCGCGGTCTTCGTCGGCGCGTCGTGCCGCACCGCCATCAGCGGTGCAGCGGGTCTCGCGAACGACGGCGCCGACTCGATACGCGAGATGATTTCTTCGCGTGCAGCGAGCGCGTCGCGCGCGAGCGTCTGGACCCATTCCGCGACGACGTGCCGATCCGCCCGTTGCGCGCAGCGCGAGAGCGCGATCGACATCTCGCGGGCGGTCGCGAAGCGATCGGTGGGGTTCTTCGCGAGCCCGCGTGAGACGATCTCGTCGAACGCAGGCGACACGTTCGCGGCCATGCTCGGCGGCTTCACGTCGCCCGCGAGGATGCGCATGACCGTCTGCGCCTCGGTCTCGCCCTGGAAGAGCCTCTCGCAGACGAGCGTCTCCCACAATACGACCGACGCCGCGAACACGTCGCTCGCGCGCGACGTCTGCTGATCGAGCTGCTCCGGGGCCATGTACGAGAGCTTCCCCTTGATCTCGCCTTCGCGCGTCTGATGCAGCCTGCCCGCAGCTTTCGCGACGCCGAAGTCGAGCACGCGCGCCACGCCGTCTACGCCGACGATGACGTTCTGAGGCGAGACATCGCGGTGCACGATGTCGAGCGCCACACCTCGCTCGTCTTTCGTTTCGTGAGCGGCGTGGAGACCGTCGAGCGCGTCGCAGAGGACCGCGACCGCGATCTCCGGCGCCACGCGCCTTCCCGCCGCGCGCACGCGGGAGAGCAACCGCGCGAGCGTCTCGCCCGGCACGTAGTCCATGACCAGCAAGAGCTCGCCGGCGGTCGACACCACGTCGATGACCGGAACGACGTTCGGGTGGCGAATGCGGCCGGCGAGGCGCGCCTCGTCGACGAACATCGAGACGAACTCGGGCACGCGCGCGAGGTCCGCGTGCAGCCGCTTGATCGCGACCGTGCGCGAAAAATTGCCTTCGCCCACGAGTCGACCGACGTGCACCGCGCCCATGCCGCCGCTGGCGATGACGTCATGAAGCACGTACCTCCCGATGGGACGCGGTTCCACCTGGCCGCGATGGTAGCCGGACTAAGGCGCGAGGCGCCGACGAATCTCTGCGAGCAGCGCGTCGCGCGAAGGCATCGAACGAGTCTAAGCGTCCGAAGCGCCCAACGCGCTCGGGGTGGCGAGAAAACGTCTCCTCGCGTTCCCCGCCAGCGCATCGATCACGCGCGGCCAGAGCTCGCGCGGCAGGTCGTGCCCCATCCCGGGCACCGCGTGCAGCTCGGCGCCGGGAATCGCGCGCGCGGTCGCCTCGCCGCCGGTCACCGAAATGAGCGGGTCGTCGGTGCCGTGGATGACGACTGTCGGTACGCGCACCTCGGTCAGCGCGGGCGTGCGGTCTGGCGCCGCGGCGATGGCCGCGATTTGACGCGCGACACCCTTCGGATCGAACGCGCAATCGTACGATCGCCCGACGAGCTCGCGCGTCTTCGCCTCGTCGAACGGAAAGCCCGGCGACGCGAGGAGCCGCCAGACGCCGAGCCCGTACTCGACGTAGCTGTCGCGATCGGGCGGCGGCGGCTTCAAGAGCTCGGCCAGCACATCCGGCTTCGCCTGCCCCACGCGCGGGTCGCCGGTCGTGGACATGATCGAGGCGAGGCTCCGCACGCGCGGCGTCTCGTGGATCGCCACGCACTGCGCGATCATCCCTCCCATCGAGAGGCCGACCAGGTGCGCGGAGTCGATCGCGAGCGCGTCGAACAGGCCGACGGTGTCGCGCGCCATGTCTTCGAGCGAGTACGGGACGGTCGACCGATCCCCGCCGAGAATGGCCGCGAGGTTCGGAGCGGGCGCTCGCGTGACGTGGGTCGAGAGCCCGACGTCGCGGTTGTCGAAACGGACGACCCGAAAGCCTCGCCCCGCGAGCTCCGCGCAGAAGCGATCGTCCCAGGCGATCATCTGCATCGAGAGCCCCATGACGAGGACCATGGGCGGATCGTTCGGGCTACCGAACGTGTCGTATTCGATCTCGATGCCGTTGGCGCTTGCCCGCATGCCGGCGAGCGTAGCGCGTCGTTCGGAGCGGTAGGCGGGAAGACTTGGCCCCGGCGCGCGTACTCTCTCGAGTGAGGAATCTCGCGAGTGCTGTGCGTGGCGCTGACCGCGTGCTCTCCGGCCGCGATCCCGAGCGTTCACATCGCACCGGTCCGCGCGAAAGACGTCGCCGAGCCACCGCGCCGGTCGGGGCCCGTTTTCTCGTCGTATCCGACGGTCGCGAACGCGGGCGCCGCCACGTGCCGTGTCGGTGAAGCCGTCGAGCTCGGGCCACGGGGCGAGGGCGACGCCGTCCTCGCCTTCGACGACTCGGGCGGCCTCGCCGTTTGGAAGCCGAACGCTACGTCGCTCGTCCTCCAGCCCGTCGCGTTCGACGGGACGAAGTCGGGGAGCGCGGGCAGCGTCGACGTCCCCGAGGGCGTCGAGCCCTGGAAGATCCGCGCCCTGGGCGACCGCTTCCGCGTGGTCTTGCGCAACGACCGGAGCTCGTGGAGCCTCGTGGCCGATCGAGCGGGCCGCGTCAAAAAGCCGCTCGCTCCGCTCTTCGTACTCGGCGCCGACGTCCCCACGCACCGGAGCGACGAGATCGCGTTCACCGTGATCAACGCCGCCGTGCCGCTGCCGTCGAGCGGCGGAACGATCTACGAGCCCATGGGCCGCCCGGTCCTCGAGCGCACGCACGACGGGCGACCGGTGGGCGAGCCGTTGAGCCTCGAATGGCAAGGCAACCCCATCGCGTACGGCATTTCCATTCACGAC
This sequence comes from uncultured delta proteobacterium, assembly GCA_963731595.1. Taxonomy (GTDB): domain Bacteria; phylum Myxococcota_A; class Polyangia; order Polyangiales; family Polyangiaceae; genus DASXHD01. The sequence continues at coordinate 2,613,117 of CAVSWE010000004.1, read as the reverse complement.
TACGTCGTCTGGAGCGGCACGCACTTCCTTTATCCGTTCTCGGAGAGCGATTTCGGTCCGACGCACGACAAGTACGTCGAGGTCCTTCTGCCGATCGACTGTCGCCCGAGTCGATGAGACCGCCGACGCGTCGGACGCGCGACTCGCCGTCCTAGCCGAGTCGCGCGTGCGCGACGAGCGCGGCGAGCGCATGCGCGCCGAGCACGAAAGAGACGAGCGCGGCCGAGGCGTGTCCGCGGCGAATCGCGCGATCCGTCGCGCTGCGTACTTCGAACGGATCGCCGCGCACGAGGGCGAGCGTCCGATCGCGATCGCGATACGCGGAGACGCCGCGCGCGACGCGCGCGCCCACGTCGTCACCGAGCCCGAGATCGATCACCGCCGCTTCGTCCGAGAACGCCGCGGCCGGCGAAAGGTCGGCCAGGACGCCGCGAACCGCGCGGCGCGACCGCACGTCCGCGAGCAGCACGGCGAGCACGACGGCGCCGCACGCGCTCGCGAGCGCGACGGCGACCGTCGGCGCGAGCTCCGCGCGGTGAGCGGACGCCCACCAATCGGGGAGCGCTTCGAGCGTCGTCAGGGCGAGCGCCGTCGCGAGGATGCTCCAGACGGCGCGCCGATCCGTGTGCGCGACGAGCGTGCCGAGCCTGCCGCGCTGAGCCGCGCGCGCCGCGCGCAGGACCGCGATGACGACGGGCAGGAAGACGAGCGCGCACGCGCCGCCGCCGATCGCGCCGATGGCCGCGCCGTATCGAACGTCGAGCGCCGCGACGACGACGGCGCCGACGATGGCGCCCGCGACGAGCGTGATGATTGCGTGCACGCCGTCGCTGTCGCCGCTCGCGCGCGCGGTCGCCGCGGGCTCCTCGAGCAGGTACGCGTACCGGCGCCCGATGCACACCCGCCGCATCACGAAGCCCATGATGGTCGCGACGACGATCGCCGTCATGGTCGCGAGCGGCTCCATGCCGGGCGGCAAGCAGTCGACGAGCGGATTCGACAACAGCCTGACCGAGAGAAATCCGCCGGCCGCCCCGACGATCGCGAACGGCGGCTCGAGGCGCGGGAAGCGTCGTGCGTCGGCCATGGTCTCTTGGACGGACAACGCACTCGGTCCTTGGTTCCGCGGGGCGGTCCGATCAGTGGGTGAGGCCGCGCGTCATCGCGGCCAAGAAGCCGACGGTGAGCAGCGTCGCCACGTCGAGCTGCGCGGACACGATCACCGTCGGCGGCACGACTCCATCGACGGAGGGGCGAACGTCGACGCGCACGCCGAACGGGATGTCGACGCCGCCGATGGCGAAGTCGGCGGTGCGGAAGCCGACGAACAAGCCGACGTTGGGCGACGCGCTCGCGTCGGCGTGGAACCAGTCGGCGTCGAGGCCGCCCGAAAGCGCGACGCCCAAGTGACCGAAGTACCCGACCAACGTGCCGCCGCCGCCGAGCCAGATTTGCGACGTGCCGAACGACCCCAACGCCTCGATGTACCCCCCGATGCCGAAACCGAGCGACGGATGCGCGGGCGACGTCCACGCGCGGACGTACTCCGGGCGCAGCCCGAAAACGAACCCGGTCGACGTCCCCGCTTTTGCGATCGCCGCGTCGATGCCGAAGAGAAACGGAGCGCTGAAGAGACCTTCGGCCGCGAGCGAAGGCTTCGACGGCGGGTGCGCGTCGGACTGAGCCCGCGCGGACGACGTCACGAGCGAGAGAACGGCGACGAGGAGTGACGCGCGCTTCAACGGTTCGAGAGGATACCTCGGATGGAGAAATCCGCGTCGCGCTGCGCATCGACGGTTGGGACAGGGGTTCCCGCTTTCGCCCGCGATCCTGGAGCAGCTCGCGGCCTTGGCGATCACTCGTAGCGCACCAGCCAAGCCGTCCCGTCCCCCGTCGCGATGAACGCCTTCGCGCGGCCGGCGAGGGGCATCGCAATCGTCGGGACGCCGGTGACGACCGCGTACGTCTCGTCCACGACGTCGACGAGGACGATCTCGTCGTCGCCCTCGATCGCGACGGTGCGGCCGTCGCCGAGCGCGATCGGGAGGCCGCGGACGGGCGGGACGTACGAGACGTGCGACTTGCCGTCCGCGTCGAGCACGTCGAGGTGTCCGACGAGGCCGGTGACGACGCGCCCGCCCGAGCCGCCCACGTACATGCCGCCGCCTTCGTGGACGAAGATGCCCTTCATCTCGGTCCAGGGCGGCGCCGCGCACTCGAGCGTCGCCGTCACGGTCTCCTCGCCGTGCGAATAGGGCATCTCGTACGTGCAAAACGTGCCCGTCGAGAGGAGCGCGCCGCCGAGGAACGCGGTCGTCTTCGACGGCGCCGCGAGCGGCGTGGCCGCGCCCGTCCTCGGATCGAGGACGAACAGGTCGTCGCCTTCGACGAAGCCGCGCCCGCGGCGGGAGACGAGGATCCTCGTCGCGCCCGCCGTCGCCGCGATCGGGAACGTTCGCTTCTTGCACGTGCGCTCGAGGCAAAGCTCCGACTGCACGCCGCCGAGCGTGCGATGGCCGTCGCCCGCGTAAATCTGGTTCTTCGAGACGTACAGAAAATCGCCGTCTTGCCCGAAGAACGCCGCGTCGGCGACGTGCGAGACGAGCTTACTTCCGGCTTCGTCGAACAGCGCGAAGGCCGTCGCGGTCGACGCGTTGGCGCCGACGATCGCGAAGCGATTCGTCGTCGGAGACGTCTCGAGGTACGCGTGCGTCCACCCGCGCGTCGCCGCGTCGATCGACGCGAGGAGCGCCGCGTCGTGGTCGCCGCGGAGCTCGACGTCGAACGGCACGTTCGTGGACGGGAGCTTCTCGACCAAGAGCTTGCGCGTGAGGAGCCTGAGCTCGTGCTTCGCCGACGGCATCGCCACGACGAGGGGCTTCGGCGGCGGCGCGACGGACGCAGACGGCTGCGGCGGCAGCGTCGCGGTCTGCGGGCGCGCCGACCCGCAAGCGCAAAAAAGGACGACGAACGCCGCGCGTTTCACGGCTGGAGACTACACGATCGCGCGAGCGCTCAGATGGGATCGCAGCCTCCGCAGGCCCGCGCCGCGCCCATCTTGTCGGTGGCGCAGAGATACCCAATCAGTGGCGCGTTCGGAGCGCCGCAGACGACGATCGGCGATTTCGGATCGGCGCGCTGGATCGTGTAGACGATCTCCCCGTCGTCGCTGCGGTTCCTGGCGACGAAGACGGTCGTGCCCTTCAGCGGTCCGGAGAGCACGCCGACTTGCAAGCCCTCCGCCAGCGAGGCGAGCGGACGATCGATCTCGGTGCAGCCCGCGTTGCAGCCGCACTCGTAGAGCATCACGCAGGCATGCGCGGCGGCGCTCGCGCTCGGCGCAGGGAGCAAGCTCGCGTCGACCGGCGTGGCCGGGCGTTCGACGACCTTGGGCAGCGTCACGGTCTGCGGGTGCTCCGCCGAGCATCCCGCGAGCATCGCGACGACCAGCGCTCTCGTGCGAATCATGGGCTTCTCAGCGCCTGCAATCTCCGCCTTCCACTTCTTTCGATACGCCATCTTCATGCGAGTACGTCTTCCACGGTTATCACCGACACGTCCTTTCGACTTGGCGCTTGCTCGCGGTACACTGCGCGACGGCCGTTCGATGCAGGCGCGCGTTCCGACCGATTTCCTCTACTTCGCGCGCAAGGATTCGCCGCGCGCGGGCGCGATGCGGGCGGCTTCGCGCGCGGTGCTGGGCTTCGACGCGGCGCCGCCGGACGACGTCGCGCGCGCCTTCGCGGCGATGTACTACGACGGCGACCCGTTCGCCGACGCGCTGCCCGATCGCCCCGGCGCGAACGCGGAAGAAATCTTCGCGAGCGATCTCGATCCGCCGGCGTGGCTCGATCGGAAGGAGGTCGAGCGCGGCGCGCGCGCGTTTCGACGCTGGGGCCCGGACGTCTTTCGCTTCGCCGGCGCGATCACGCTGCAAGGGTACGGAGAGGCGTCGGTCGCCAAGCCGCTCGCGATGGCCGGCGGCTACGTCGGCGAATCGGCGCGGCGCCGCTTTCTCGAGACCGCGCAGTTCTGGATCGCCGTGTCGGAGCCGGGCGGCCTCGAGCCCGGCGCGCCGGGCCGCGCCATCGCCCTGCGCGTGCGCTTGCTCCACGCGCACGTCCGCAGGCGCCTCCTCGCGAGCCCCGCGTGGGATCTCGACGCGTGGGGCGTTCCCATCAGCCAAGCCGACGCGATCCTCACGCTCATGGGCGGAAGCTTCTTGCCGGGCGTCGCGATGCACGCGATGGGTTACCGCACGTCGGCCGCCGAGATCGAATCGCTCATGCACTTCTGGCGATGGATCGGTCACCTGATGGGCGTGCGCCCGCGATGGTATCCGACGTCGGTCCGCGAAGCGGCGCAGCTCACGTTTCTGACCCTCTTCAAAGGAGCGCACCGCGCCGGCGAGGACGGCGTCCGCCTCTGCCAATCCTTCGCCGCCGCCTTCGCGCCCGCGTCGCGCGGGGGCCTCCGCGCGCGACTCGACGACGGCCTGCACCGCGGCTTCACGCGCTTCTTCCTGCCGCGCGCGACGCACCGCCGAAACGCCCTTCCACGCGCGGGCCTGTGGGCGCTCGCCCCGCTCGCGCCGTTCCCGTTTCATTTCCTCGTCCACTCGCTGCGGCCGCTCGTGCCCGCGATCGACGAAGCGAACGACGCGTTCCAGCGCCGTCGCCGCAGCGCGTGGCTCGCCCGGCGCTCGTGACGACGCGCGTCGCCTACACCGCCTGGCTCGGCCGACGGCGCTCGAGCTCGAGCAGGAGCGTCGCCCGCGACACGGAGATCCTTGCGGTCAACGCGGACCGCGCGTCCTTGGCCCACGCACGAGCCGCGACGAAACGGTGAGAAGAAGGCGCGACAACCGATTCATGGCTTCGGGATGCACGCCTCCGGCGTCTTGAGCGACGAGTCTTCGAGCTGCTTCTGGATGACCGCGCCGAGCAGGCCGCCGAACGCCTTCGTGCACGACTGCGGGTCGTCGGCCGTGGCGCACTCGCTCTTCTCGACGAGGCTCGCGAAGTGCGGGTCGGCTTTGGCGCCCTTGCAGCACGCGCGCATCTGCCTGCACTCGGGTGACCGGTTTTTGCACGAGATCGCCGCGAGAAGGATCGCGACGAGCACCCCCACGACCACGCGTTTGCCCATGGGTCGAGGAATATCATCGACCACGGTCAGCTCGCGAGCACCGAGCCGCCCGCCACGTCGAGGACGACGCCGCTCACCCAGCTCGACGCGTCCGATGCGAGGAACAGCGCGGCTTCGGCGACGTCTTCGGGCACGCCGAGGCGCTTGACGGGCTGCTCTTCGGCGAGCGTCGCTTTCATCGCGTCGGGGATGCGCGCGACGCTTCCTCGGCGAGGCGCCGGTGACGAGACCGAGCGGGCGAAGAGTCCGGGTCGACGCTGCGCTCGCACACGGTTAACCTGTCTCGGCATGAAGGAGCCCGTGATCCACGACGTCGCGGACACCGCGTTCATGGTCGCGCGCTACCGGGCGATGGAGACCGAGCGGCCCGACGCGCTCTTTCGAGATCCGCTCGCCGCCAAGGTCGCGGGCGACGAGGGCCGGCGCATGGTCGAGTCGCTCGGTCGTCACGCCCGCAGCGGCGCGTGGTCGCTCGCGATTCGCACGGTCGTCATCGATTGGCTGGTGACCGAAGCCGTCGCGCGCGGAGCCGACGTCGTCTTGAGCCTCGGCGCGGGGCTCGACACGCGGCCCTACCGGCTCGATTTGCCCGGTGTGCGCTGGATTGAGGTCGACGTGCCGCGCGTCATCGAGCTCAAAGAGGCGCGCCTCGCCGGCGAGACGCCGCGCTTCGAGGTCGAGCGGATCAAGCTCGACCTCGCGGACCTCGAGGCGCGAGGCCGTTTGTTCGCCGAGGTCGGCGCGAGCGCGCGCTCGATCTGCGTGCTCACCGAAGGCGTCGTCCCTTATCTCGACCCGTCGGCGGTCGGCGTGCTCGCCGACGATCTCGCGAGGACGCCGCACGTGACGAGCTGGGTCATCGACTACTTCTCGCCCGAGGTGCTCCGCTACCGCCGTCGCGTGCAAGCGCGCATGCAAAACGCTCCGTTCAAGTTCAAACCCGACGACTGGTTCGGCTTCTTCGCGTGCCACGGGTGGCGCGCGCGCGAGAAGCGGTTCCTCGTCGAGGAAGGCCGGCGCCTCGGACGCCGTCTGCCGATCGCGCGCCCGCTGCTCGCGCTCTTCGCGCTGCGTTCGGTCTTCGCGTCGCCCGAGCGCCGCGAGCGAATGAGGCAGTCGCTCGGCTACGTCGTGCTCGAGCCGGTCAGCGCCCCCTAGCGCGTCAGGGCCTGGCCCGGCGGACCATCAACTGCAACCGACTAGCGGGGCGATCGCGCGAACGCAGGCGCGAGCGAACCGTCCTCGGGCACGAGGCGTTCGGCTTCACCTTGGATGAAGCACCCCTCGCTGACGCCGAGAAGCTCGATGCCGGGCGCGCGGCCGAACGCGATCCGTCGCGTGTCGGCCCCGATGGCGTCGAACGCGCAGACGAGCGCATCGACCTCGACCTGCTCCGGCGGCATCCACGCGCCGCGGTTTCCGCACTCGGATTGGAAGCTCGGGTCCGGCACGCGCACGGCGTTCGCGGTCGCCACACCTCGTCGCTCGTACGTGCAGTGCAAAGTCGTCTTGCCCGAGTCGCTCGAGAGCGCGAGCTCGAGCGCGTGCCCCGAGGTTCGTGCCGCGCCGCGGAGCGTGGTTCGGCGCACCTCGCGAAACGGGAGGTCCGGTGGCTGAGCTCGGAAGCCTCCCTCGGGCGCGCGCTTCTCCGAGACGACGAGCGTCGCGCGATTGCCCTCGATCTCGAGGGTGAGCTCGTCGAGGCTCGACTCGGCGCGCGCTCTGCCGACGACGACCGACCGATGGATCCAATGCGTTGCGGTCGCACCCGGACCTTGCGCTGCCATGCACGAGAGGACGAGCGCCCAAGGGACGATGAACCGCGTCACGACCCGACTCTGGTTCGTCGTCGGCGCGCCCGTCAAGAAGCGGCGCGAGGGCGGCCTAATTCGGCGGTACGGCTTGCAGACAGTCGAAGTGGACGTGCGTGCCGCGCGGCGGCGCGCTCGCGCCGACTTGGATCGCGACCGGGCAACCGCCCGTCACGTCGGCGCCCATCGCGTAGCACCAGCCGGCCTGCTCGCCGCCGGCGCACGACTCGCCCGAGTAGTCCGGGGAGTCGTTCGTGCAGCCGGTCGCACGCGCGACGCTCGACGACGCGCCGCCGACGAGCTGGCGGTAGAGGCACGCGACGGGGGCCGGTCCGTCTCCCGGCTGCTGCGCCGCGAAGCGCGCGAGCGTCGCCGGATCCGGCTGACTCGTGCCCGGATCGGTGCAGCCCGCGGCCTGGTCCGTCTGATTCGGATAGACGAGCAGCGCAGCGCACGAGACGCTGCAGTCGGTCTTCGGAACGAGCACGTCCTCGAGGCATTGCCCGTCGACCTGGGTGGTGCTCGCCGTCCAGACGACGTCGAACGACAGCGACGTCACGCTCCCGTCGGCGTCGGACGTCCACGCCGGCGATCCGCAAGCGGCGGAGAGAACGGCCACGCAAATCCACGCCAAGGGACGGACGCTCATGCTGGCGATTCGCTTGCAAGCGGCAGACCCGGTCTCGTGCCGCGAAATCCGCAGAAATTCGCGACTGACTTGCAAACTCGATTGGCGGGCGTGAGCATGTCGAGGCGGCGACCTCGGCTCCGACTCTCCGGTGAAGCACCCAACAAGGAGAGAACCCGTCATGAAATACATGTTGATGATGCACTCGGCCGGCCAAGGCGCGTACCAGATCGCGAAGTGGCCGAAGAAAGACATCGAAGCTCACATCGGCTTCATGATCGATTTCGCCAAACGGCTCCGCGCCGGAGGCGAGCTCGTCTCCGCCGAGGGGCTTGGAGGCCCGGATCAAGCGAAGTATCGTTCGCGCCGGCCAGGACGGAAAGCCCGAGTCACCGACGGCGTGTTCCCCGAGACCAAGGAGTTCCTCGTCGGCTACTGGATCGTCGACGTCGAGCGCGCCGAGCGCGCGTACGCGATCGCCGGCCGAGGCCTCGACGGCGCCGGGGCCGGGCGGCAAGCCGCTGAGCCTCGCGATCGAGGTGCGCGCAGGTGATGAGCGGGCCGCCGAAGGACGACGCCGCGCGGCAGCTCCGACCGGCGAGCACCTGCTGCGAGACCTCGCCCCGCAGGTGCTCGGCGTCGTGCCGCCGCTACGGCGACTTCGCCGGCGCGAGGACGCGGTGCAGGAAGCGCTCACGGCCGCGCGTGCAGTGGCCCGCACGAGGGCGTGCCCGAGAACCCGCGCGCGTGGCTCATCCACGTCGCGACGCGGCGCGTGTCCGATGAGCTCCGCGCCGAGCGCAGCGCGGCGCCGGCGCGAGACAGCTCGTCGTCAGCTTGATCGCCGCCGACGAACAGATCGCGGCCCGCAGCCGACGAAGCCGCCGAGCAGAAGGACGACACGCTCGTGCTGCTCTTCATGTGCTGCCACCCTCGCTCTCGCGCGTCCGTCGGCGATCGCGCTCACGCTCCGCGCCGTCGGCGGCTCACGACGGCGGAGATCGCGAGCGCGTTCCTCGTGCCCGAGGCGACGATGGCGCAGCGCATCAGCCGCGCGAAGCAGAGCATCAAGAGCTCCGGCGTCGCGCTTCGCGCATGCCCCCGGAGAGCGAGCGCGACGCGCGCCTCGACGCCGTCTCCACGTCCTCTACCTGATCTTCAACGAGGGCTACGCCGCGAGCGCGGCGACGCGCCGGCAGCGCGTCGACCTCTCGAGCGAGGCGATCCGCCTCGCGCGCGCGCCTGCACGAGGCCGCTCCCGGACGACACCGAGGTGAGCGGGCTCCTCGCGCTGATGCTCCTCACCGACGCGCGGCGCCACGCGCGCACCGGGCGTCGACGGCGAGCTCATCCCGCTCGACGAGCAGGACCGCGCGCTCTGGGACCGAGCGAGCGATCGCCGAGGGCGTGCGCTCGTCGACGCGAGCGATGGCGCGACGGCAGCGGTCGGCCCGTATCAGCTGCAGGCCGCGATCGCGGCGCGTCCACGACGAGGCGCCGCGCCCGAGGACACCGACTGGCCGCAGATCGTCGCGCTCTACGCGTGCTCCTCGTGCGGATGTCCGACAACCCGATGGCGCGCTCAACCACGCCGTCGCGCGCGGCGATGGTCGAAGGCCCGCGGGCCGGGCTCGAGTCGCTCGAGCCGCTCGACGGCGATCCACGCTTGTCCGAGACCACCGCCTCGACGCCGTGCGCGCCCACCTGTTCGAGCGCGCGGGCGACAGCGAAGCCGCGATGGCGCACTACCGTCGCGCCGCCGACCGGACGTCGAGCTCCGCCGAGCGGACGTATTTGCTCGTCCACGCCGCCCGCCTCGCCGAGCGCGTGGGGCCGGGAGTGTAGAGTTTCTGCGGCAGGGTCAGCGTCGTGGAAGCGACGCGGGCAGCTCGGGCGGAGACCCCCGTCACCTTGAGACCGATTTCCATCGCGACGTTCTTCCAGTGCCCGTTGATTCGAACGTACTCGTACGCGAGGTCCACGCCGCGACCGTTCACGCGCACCTCCCAATATTGCGGGTCAGGCTGGCCCACGGCGACGTTCGACACCGACCGCGCCGTGTACGCCGTTTCGCCGCACGGCGCGCAGTAGTCGCGGATCTCCTGGCCGACGTGGATGAGCGCAGCGCCCGCGTCGGCGTCCTTCTTGCTGTTCCACGCGGCCTGATCGGCTTGCACGACCGCGCTCGACAAAAGGACACCCGCGCCGGCCAAAACGTACGCGACTCGCATCGTTCACCTCGTACCTTTTTGATACGCGCCGCGAGGCGGAAGGTTCCCTCGCGAGGAGGGAAGCCCCGTCGCGGCGCGTAACAAGGACATGCGCCGCGTCGCTCTCGTGCTCGTCGTGCTCGGCTGCGGAGCGGCGCCCACCCCGGCGGTCGTCACGACCGCTCCGCCCGTCGCCTCGACGACGATGCCCGCGCACGTGGAGGCCCCGGTCGCGGAGAGCTGCGCGCTCGGCGCTCATCGCCTGTCCACCGACGCGCCCTCGGCGTGGGGCAGCACCGAGCCGAGCGTGTGGCTCACCAATCGCGAGGTCTGGTATCCGAGCGGCTATCGTGGCCCGCACCGGACAGCGCGGCTCGAGGCCGACGGCGCGCTCGGCAACGCCAGCGACGTCGAGCCGTTCGCCTCGCTCGGCGAGGCGGACAACCCGGTCGTCGCGGAGGGGGGCGGCGTCATCGCCTACGCCGAGACCGTGTATCGAGCGCCGCATGACGCCGACGTCGTCGTCACACTCCGATCCGGCGGCAACTGGAGCAAACCGGTGGCGCTCATGCCGAGCCCGGAGCTGGACGACGATCCGGCGATGGCGTTCAGCGGCGGCCTGCTCGCCGTCGCGTGGGAGCACGGCGCGTATCCGATGGCGCCCGATCTCGCGCTCGGGATCGTCGGTCGAGACGGCCGCGTCGTCACGACCGGCGTCGTCGCGCAAGACGCCGAGGCCGAGGGAATCGCGGTCGTGGGCGTGCCGCACGGGTGGCTCGTGATCTACACGCCCTCGAGCGCGCTCGGGCCCACCCAGCGGGGCCTCGTCGCGCTCGCGATCGACGAGCAGGGACGCGTCGCGTCGCGCACCGTCGTCACGAAGAACGCTGCGCTCTGGCCCGTCGCCGCGTGGAACGGCCACGACGTCGGCGTCGCCTTCCGCGACGAGACCGACGGACAGAGCGTCGGCTTCGTGAGGCTCGGGCCCGACGGACATCCGCTCGGGAGCGTCGTCGCCGCCGACAAGCACCCCAATCCGCTCGCGGGGTTCAGGCCGCTCTCGCTCGTGCCGGACAAGGACGGCTGGTGGCTCGCGGACGTCGCGAGCTTCCACGCGTCGGTGATGATTGCTCGCGCGTCGGAGGGCCGCGTCGTCGAGCTCGATCCCGACGGGCAGCCGCGCCGCGCGGTCGTCGTGTCGGATCGCGAAGCCGGCGCCTCGATCGTGCGCCTCGCGCGACGCGGCGACCGGATGCGCGGCGTCTTCGTCGAGGATCGCGGAGGCCAGCGCCTCCGGTCCTTCACGCTGGGCTGCGCGGCAGCGCAAACGCCCGCGCCCGCCGACGCGTGCGCCGCGCGCACGACGAGCTTTCCGCCCGATCGCTACGCGCCGTTTCGCTCGTTCGCCGAGTCGGCGGTCGAGCTCGGCGGCGATCTCCTCGTCGGATATCGTCCCACGCAGCAAGGGCCGTACGGGCCGGCCCCGGGCAACGTGAACGTCAGCCGGATGTCGCGAGACGGAGCCGTGGCGTGGAAGATGGATTCTCGGCGCGACGTTCCACCCGTCGCTCGCCGTCGCGCGTGGAGAGGTCGGCGTGCTCCTTCAAACGGGCAGCGGCGCCGGACAATCGCTCGTCGTGCTCGACGCCGCGCGCGGCGTCGTCCTCCACCAGCACGCGACGTCGCAGGACGCCGGCACGGGATGCATCGCGCCGACGGCGACCGGCTGGCTCGTCGTGAGCGGCGAGCCCTACAATCACAAGGGCAGCCCGACCGCGATCGTGCTCGCGGACGACGGCACGCCGCGCGAGCGCCACGATTCTCGACGAGCCCGTTCAGGCGTGCTCGCTGCTACCGACCCCGCACGGCTTTCTCCTCGCGTACACGCACGCCGGGCCGGTCAGCGAGACGGCGTGGCTCTTCACGCGCGAGCTCGACGAGCACGGCCGCGCCCACGCCGCGGGGACGCGAGTCGGCGGCGTCGGGTTCGCGACCTCGCCCACGCTCGTTCGCCGGACGCAGCCGGTGCTCTTGTTCGCCGATGCGCTCGGCCGCGACCTCTCGGCGGTGCTCCTCGACGCGCGCGGCGTCGCGCGTTCGCGGCCAATCGACGTCGCCGAGACGTACGGCCTCGCGGGCTTCGCGATGTGGGGCGGCGAAATCGTCTGGGCGAGCAACGCGGGCGTCGGCCGCCGCGGCTGCCTCGACGCGCTGCTCGCAGGCGCCGGTCTCGGCGGAGCACGAGCCGTGCCGCGGGTCTCGAACATTGACACGATCACGGAGCGGCGGGCGTTCCCTGGCTGCGGACCTTTTCGGCGACGTCGTCGAGCGCCTTGGCGATCGCGGGCGCGTGCGGGCCTTCGCTCCAGTCGTTGGTCAGCATCGAGACCGCGCAGCGGAGGCCGGGCGCGTCGAGCGTGAGATTCTTGGTTGTGCTCTTCGGGCACAGCGTGGCGGCCGGACGCTCGCAGCTTGCACGCGCGGTGCGCCCGCAGCGTCGCCATCAGCGCGTCGACGTCCGACCGCGCGAGGGCGAGATGGGTCGTGACGCGCGGCTGCCCCTCGGATCCCCAGCCGGTCGCGTGGAAGTCGTAGGTCGCGCTTCCGTCGCCGTTGATGATCAGAGTCTTCCAGCCGCCGCCGCCGACCCAGACGACGACCGGACCGTTCGCGGTCGTGCCGCGCGTGTCGTGTCGCGCGCACGCGCTCGTCAGGGCGAGGACGAAGAAGGCGAGACGAACTACGGCGGAGCGCGAGAGCATTCCGTAACCTCGCACGGACCGCCGGCCCTTCGCGATGAAATCACTCGGAGGACATTTCAGGGGATCCGATAGGGCGGCGCGATCGCGGCGAGCGCCGGGATCCACGTCTCCGAGTCGCCTGCTTTCTTCGAATCCGCGAGCACGGCGGCTTCCGTTTTGCCGCGCATCCGCTCGCAGACGATTCGTTCGTTCTTCTCCGCCGCTGTCACGCACTTTCGGGCCGTGAAGGCGCGCGACGCGGCGTCGTTCGAAGAGAGAGAGCCGCCCGCGGCGACGTGCTCGGCGAAGAAGACCGGGCCGACGGAATACCAGTCGTAGCCCTCGGCGAGCACGCTGCCGTAGGGGCCGCGCGTGAGGAGATTGACCTTGCCGTCGCCGTCGATGTCCTCGGCGCCGTCGATCGCGATCTTCGACGCGGGCGCGTACCGCGCGAGCGCGCCCGACGCGAACGTCCACACGGTGGCTGACCCGTGGCTGCCGCCCTCGTGGTCGTGGCCGGCGTCGACGACCAGCATTTCATCGCTCCCGTCGCCGTCCCAGTCGCCGAGATTGCGCAGCCGCGCGTCCTCGAACGAAAACGCGTACCCCGGCACGCCGTCGGTCGCGAGGTGGAAGATCGGGCCGGGCGAAGACGCGACGAGCCCGAACGCGTCGCGGCGCACGAGCTTCACGTCCACGCGCGTCGTGCACTGGTCGTTCGTGACGGTGACCTTCGCGCTCGTGACCTCGAAGCCCCATCCGACGCCGGCGCGGTCGACGACGCACGCGAGCTCCGGCTCGATGCACCCGGCGCCTTGGACGAGGCCGCGTGTGATCGCGGCTTTGCCCCTCGAACGGTTCGTCTTGCACCAATCGCCCGCCGGCGGCGCGAGCGGCGGCGCCGCGTGACCGATCACCAGCTCGTTCCCGGCGTCACGATCACCGAGATGCCGCGGGCTCCCGTCGCGACGAACGCGCGGCGACGCGCACGCGCCGAGCTCGAGCAGGAGCAACCACCGCGCCTTCATCGAGAATGGAACGCTCAGCCCCCCACGCCAACTCCGTCCCATTCGCAGTCGCTCGCGTGCGGTCAGCGGCGCTACGACGCGCGACGAAGTCTCCTCAGCGCGCGGCTCCGCCCTGCGCGACGACGCGGTTTCGCCCGGCGTGCTTCGCCGCGTAGAGCCGCGCGTCCGCGACGGCGAGCACGGCCGGCGCGTCTCGCGTCGCGCAGCAGGCGAGCGAAGCCACGCCGAAGCTCGCGCTGACCGGGATGGACACGCCTTCGAACACGACGGGCGACGAGTCGATCAGCGCGCGCATGCGCTCGGCGAGCTGCGCTCCTTGCTCGAGGGCGAGGCCCCTCGCGACGATCAGGAGCTCCTCGCCGCCGTATCGGCCGAGCACGTCTTCGATGCGGAGCGCGCGCGTGAGCCGCGCGGCGATCTCGCGCAACACCGCGTCGCCCGCAGGGTGGCCGTGCGTGTCGTTCACGAGCTTGAAGTGATCCACGTCGAGCATGACGATCGACAGCGGCGCGTCGTGACGCACCGCGAAGGCGATCTCCCCGAGCAGCCGCTGGTCGAGCGCCTTGCGATTGAGCACGCCCGTCAGCCCGTCGCGGACGGCGGCGTCGTAGACGCGCATGAGCGCCTGGCTCTCCTCTTCGGTGACCAGCGCGAACCGCAAGCTCAACGAGCCGCCGAGCAGGATGCGGTCGCCGTCGACGAGCTGCGAGTGCTTCTCGATGCGGACGTCGTTGACGAAGGTGCCGTTGGTCGAGCCCTGATCCGTGAGCATCCATTCGCCGTTCACGGCCACGATCCGCGCGTGGACCCGCGACAGGCGCGCGTCGGCCAACGCGATCGTGCATTCGACCTCCTCGCGGCCGAGCGTGTTGGGCTTGTCGCGCTCGAGCGGAAAGACCTTGCCCGCCTCCGGACCTGCCTGAACCGTGAGCACGGCGACTTTCGCCTGATCCGACGGGGGATGCACCGAAGCGCCGACCAGAGTCTTTTCCCGGGCCATGAGCGAGGGGACCAAGTTATCACAGCCGGCGATTTCTCCGCGCCGGAGGTCTTCGAGCGTCTCGGCCCGTCAGGGCGCGCATTCGCTCGCCGCGGCGGCGGCGGCCGCGTCGACGTCGCGCGGCTTTCCGCGCTCGTCTTTGCGCGGGTCCCACCCGGTGAGCGCGGCGATGGCGGCGAGCGCGACCGGTCGCGTTCGGTCGGCGGACACGTCACCCTTCGCCTGCGCGATCTTCGCGAGCGCCGGCACGATGTCGACCGTGCCGAGCTCGGCGGCGAGCGCGACGTAACGCTCGGTGATCCACCAGAACGGGCGCTCGCCGTTCATCGCCGCGAGGAAGCGACGCACGAAGAGCGCCTTGTCGGCGTCGGTCGGGGCAGCGAGCTTCGTGAACGCGAGCGAGGCGATCGCCGCCTCGAATCGCTCCGTCGCGATGCGCATCGGCAAGGTGACCTCTTGCGCCTCGCTCGAATCGTACCCCGTGAAATGGCGCTCGAGCGCGTCGCCCTCGTCGTCGCGCAGCCCGAGCGCGAGATGAAAGTCGTTGGACGACGACGTGCCCGAGAGGCCGAAGCCCAAGCTCCGCGACGGGATTGACAAGGGAACGAGGTGCGGGCGGGCGAGCAGGGCGACGCGCGCCGCGGCGACCATCGCGTCGAAGTCGGCGGTGCCCATCTGCGCCGTCGAGATCGCGGTGCCCTTGTTGTAGTAGTGCGACGAAGCGATCATGCGCACGTCGACGCTCGCCGGCCCGCGCTCGAACTGGACGATGCGCAGCGTTCCGCCGTGGCCCGACCCGTCCTCGAGCACGACCTCGCGCATCGAGCTCGAGAGCGGGTCGCACCCGAAGTCGATGACGAGCTTGGACGGTTTCCGGTGGACGACGATGTCCTTGCGGAGGCGCGCCTCGACCCGCGCGAGCTCGGCCGCGTCGATGCCCGCGCAGTACGCGACCTCTTCCTTCTTCGCGGGGGCGATCGACTTGGGCCGCCCGTTTCGAAAGCACAGGCTCGCGTGCGAAGGCGCGGGCGCGGTGGGCGCCGGTCGCGGCGCGGCAGCGACGACGCACGGCGGCGGGACGAACACGGGAACGGGCGCCGGCACCGCGTGACCGCAGCCCGCCGCGAGCAAACCGAACGCGAGACCTCGGAGCATCACGCGTGGGACAACGGCGCGGCGGATTCGTTCACCGAGCTCGCTCCGGGGATTCATGACCTGCCGACGCTGCGGAAGACGAGGACGAAGTTGTTGGCGGGCATGGCGACGCGCTCGTCGAGGGTGAGCCCTTCGGATTGGGCGAGGGCGACGACGGTCTCGAGGTCGCGAACGCCCCAGCGCGCGTCGCGCGTTTTCAGCCAGGCGTCGAAGGCGACGTTGCTCTCCGACGTTTGGGCGCCGCCGATGCGGTAGGGACCGTACGTGACGAGGACGCCGCCCGGCGGAAGGACGCGCGCGGCGCCGCGGACGAGCCCCGGCGTGGTCTCCGGCGGCGAGGCGTGGATCATGTTGGCGCAGAAGACTGCGTCGGCGCGAGCGAGCGGCCACGGGTCGGCGCACACGTCGAGGGCGATGGGCTCGAGCAAATTCGGCGACGGCTCCGCCGCGCGACGCGCGCTCACGTTGGCGCGCGCGTCGGCGTCGAGGTCGCTCGGCTGCCACGTCACGCCCGGCAGCGCCCGCGCGAAGAAGACCGCGTGCTCGCCTGTGCCGCTCGCGATCTCGAGGACGAGCCCGTCGGCGGGTAGGACGCGACGGAGCACGTCGAGGATCGGCTCTCGATTGCGCAGCGCGGCGGCGGAAGAGGGGAGGTTCATCGCGGCCCGCAGACGATAGCGTCGAACGAGCCGCGGTTCGACCTTCGCGTCACTGCACGAAACTCGAGCGTTCGCTCCGTGCAGAAAGCGAGCCGCGAGACGTCGAGGACGCCGCGCGTGAGGCGATCAGGTCGCGCGCGCGCGCGCGTGCGACGAGGTTCGCTTGCGTCGAGCGGCGGACGCCTTCTTGACCGGTCGCTTCGGCGCGCGCGTCGTGCGACTCGCGGTGCGGAGCTTCTTTTCGACCTTTTCGATGAGCTTTTGTGCCTTGGTTTCGGCCGTACGGAGCGCCTTCTTCGCGATGTTCTGCACCGTACGGCGAGTCTGCGGCTTGCGTTTGCTTCGCTTCATGCCGCATCGAAGGAGCACGAGCCGTGCCGCCCGGGTCGTGCTTGCGAACGTTCTCGGCGACATCGTCGAGCGCCTTGGCGATCGCGGGCGCGTGCGCGCCTTCGCTCCAGTCGTCGGTCAGCATGGAGACCGAAGTCGTACGTCGCGCTTCCCTCGCCGTCGATGATCAGCGTCTACCAGCCGCCGCCGCCGCCGCCGACCCAGACGACGGCTGGGCCGCTCGCGGTCGTGCTCGCGCCGCGCGTCTCGTGTCGCACGCACGCGCTCGTCAGGGCGAGGACGAAGGCGCGACGAACGCGGGTGGATTCCATCACGGCGACCAGCAGCGCTTCGTCGTCTGGTTCGTCCACGGCGAGGCGGCGGCGCACGCGACGGGGAGGGGCGGGATGAGCGGCGGCGGGAGCTTCGTCGCGACGGGCGTGAGCTTCGCGCGCGCGGCCTGGTCGAACGTGTCGTTCGTGAGCGTCACCGGCTCGCAGCCGCCGCCGTTCCAATAGCCGGACTCGGTCGTGAGGTCCGGCTTGAGCTCGCTCGAGACGTTGTTCGAGAACGTCACGGGCCCGCATGCGTCGCTGTACTGATTCCACACGACGAGCCCGGTGTTGCCGCCGCCTTGGACGGGCGTCGAGTTGATGATCTCGTTGCCGTCGGCGAGCTGGTTCGTTCCGCTCGCGATGCTGATGCCGCACTGCCCCGTGTCGACGAGCACGTTGTTCAGGAACTGCACGCTGTTCGCCGCTTCGTCCGCGATGATTCCGCAGCCCGACGCGCTGTGACCGCCCGTCACGTAGTTGTCCTTCGCGACCACGCCGTCGGTGAAGCCGAAGTTGATCGAGTCTTCCTGCTTCTCGGGATACTTGTATTGTGCATCCGTGCTCGAGAGCGCGTAGTTGCCTTGGACGAGCACGTCGCTCATCCCGCCCCAGCTCTGGAAGTTCTGGCCGCGAGAGCCGGCGTTCTGCGGGTTCAAGAGGAAGTTGCCGACGGCCTTCACGTGCTGCGACGCGGTCACCTCGATGTTCGCTTCGCCGAACGCGATGACGTTTCCGGAGAGCGAGAGGTTGGACGTGCCGGTCGCGAAAACGCCGTCGCCGGTGTCGCAGCAACCGGACGCGGCGTGCTCGGGGTGGATGTAGCTGTCCTCGATCGCGATCGAATCGCCGCCGACGATCTCGACGCCGTTGCCGCCGCAGGGGCCGATCTCCGAGTCGCGAATCGTCACGTGCGCGCCGTCCTCGATGCGCACGCACGGCCCCGCGTCGGACGTGATGTGGAGGAGCGCGAAGCCCGCGTCCGCCGCGCCCTTCAAGAGGAGCGGGCCCGACGCAGTGAGCGACGGCGGCGCGACGTACGTGTCCGCGCCCGCGTCGCTCGAGCCCTCGATCGCGACGTCGCTCGTCGCGTCGGGCGGTCCGCCGTCCGCGCTCGTGTCCGGATTGCTGCCGCACCCCGCGAGCGCGAAGGCGACGAGGAAGAGCGAAGGTTTCACGGCTCGAAGGCGAAGATCAATAGCACTTCGCGGGATCGAAAGGCTGCTTGGCGTGCGCGCCGCCGTTCCAATAGCAGTCGTAGGCCGGGTTCGTGTTCACGAGGCCGGACGTGCCCGACAAGTCGCCGCCGGTCACGTCGGGCCCGATGAGCGGCCACGGCTTGCTCCCGAGGAACGCGGGCTTCGATCCGTAATACCAAGAAGCGGCAAAGAGGCGATTCGAGCCACCCTCCCAAAACGCGACTCCGTTCGTCTTGAAATCGTAGTTGCCGTGGTTGAGGGACGTCGTGTCGGGGCTCGGCACCGAGCCGACCGCGCCCGCGTAGCTGTAGACGACCGGGCTCGCGATCGTGCCGTACGAGTCGAACGTCCGCAGTCGCGCCGACGACCAGTCGGCGTGCATGCCCGTTCGGCCGAGCACGTTCGCGACGAAGCTCATGTACGTGTTCAGCGTGTAGACGTCGACGGCGTCGAACCCGGACATCTTGCTCGCGTCGAAGCTCGGCACGTTGCCGCACGTCGGCGAGGGCGTCGCGTAGGAGCAGCCGCCGTCGTCGTTCGATTCGTCGCCCCAGAGGTTGTTGCGGAAGAAGACGAAGTGCGACGCGCTCCCGTGGAAGTCGTCCATCGCGACGTGCGAGAAGATGTTTCCTTCGAAGAGCGTCATGTACGGATGCGCGCCGTGGTTCGGCCGCGCCGACCCCAGGTACGTGAGGTCGTCGGTGTATTGGTCGTCGACGTAGTTGTACGAAACCTGCGTCGCCGCCTCCGCCGCCCTCCCAAATGATCCCGTGGCGGTTGTGACGAAGAATGTTGTTTTCGATCTTGTGATTGCCGTTGGTGAAGAAAATGTAGATCCCGTAGCCCGAGCCGCTCGCTCCCGAGCGCTGCTCGTGCGCATAGCAGTCGCGGACTTCGTTGCCGTACGAATACGCAAGCTCGATGTGCGCCGACGCGCTGTTCGAACCCGTGTATTGCGTCTCCACGCCCTTCACCCAGCAATACAGACAGCCTTGCATCGTGAGGATTTGTCCGGCGCCGATATCGCCCTTGGCGACCACGTGGAAATCCTCGTAGCCGGCTTTTTGCGTGGGAAACGTGATGACGTCGTATTTGGCCCCGGCGGGCTCGGTCCCGCCCGGATCCGCGAGCGTCACCGATTTCGTGTACGGCGTGTAATAGAGGGGTTGGCTGATCGCGACGACCGACCCGGCGCCCCCGTCGCCGCTGTCGGATCGCGGTCACCTGCACGATTTGTTGCATCAGATCGCGCCGGTGTCGTCGGCGCAGTAATCGCATGATCCGCCCGGGTCGCTGACGAGCGTGGGGTCGTCGTTTCCGAAGACTTTCATCCAGGTACCGACGCTGACCTTGCCCGAGCCGATGGTGAGCGTCGTGTCGCCTTTTTTCGGCGTCCCGCCGAGCGTGTACGTCGTCGGTATTTGGTTGTAGTCGGTGGCCGGGTCGAGGTGCGTCGAGTGGGAGAAGTCCTGGGTCGTCAGCCAGCCGTTGGCACCCTCGAGGATGAGGGTCGTCGGCCCGGCGCCGCGGAGGACGACGCCGCTCTTCAATCGCACGGTCCCGTTCACGTAGTAGTTGCCGGCCGGAACGTAGACCGCGCTTCCGCTCGCCGCGGCGGCGATGCACTGGTTGAGCGCCGCGGTGTCGTCCGTCGTGCCGTCGGCGACGAGGCCGTTGCACGCGACCTGCGCGTAGACGGGAAGCGTTCCGCCGTTCCACAAATCGGAGCCGGTCTTCCAGGGGATTTGCCGGCAATTGCCCGGGCAGCCCGTGTCGTCGTTCGGGAGCGCGTAGGTGACCGGGCCGCTTCCGTCGGGCGACGACGCGTCGCCGGCGGCGCCGTCGATGTCGCCGTCCGCTTGCGCCGCGTCCGCGCCGCCGTCCGACCCGGCGTCGCTCCCTCCCTGGCAGGCGCCCCCGACGAGGAGCAGCACACACCAAGCCCGCGCGTTCATTCACGCAGCGTAAGCACTACTCCTTCGGTGCGACCAGCAAGAAGAGCGCGCGCGGAGGACCGTCGAGCCGACGCGCGGTACCAATCGACACGACGACATGCACGCGCTCCGACCCGAAAAGCGGCACGTACCGCACGGTCTCGTTCGACTGCGACGCAGGCTGCGGCAATCCGCCGCCAGCCATGATCCTCGGCGAGTCGAGACGGCTCCGTCGCCGAAAGAAATCCCGCGGGCGGGCGCGGACGCTATCATCCATATGTGACTTTGCGGCCCTTCCTCGTTTGCGCCGCAGTGAGCGGCTGCGGGCTCTTTCCTTCGCTCGATGGGCTCGCGGGCGACGCGTCGACCGACGCGCTAGCCGTCGACGGCGCGACGACGGACGCGGGTCTCGACGCCGACGCGACGCTCGACGCGCCGACCGACGCGAGCACGACCGACGGAGGGTGCCCAGGAACCGCAGGCCCGCAGCCCGTGTCGGCCGGCGGCTTCTGCATCGACTCGACCGAGGTCACGAACGCGCAGTACAAATCGTTCCTCGCCGCTTCGTTCGGTCCGACGTCGCGCTCCGAGTGCTCGTGGAAGACGAGCTACGTGCCGACGTCGTGGCCGCCGGGCAGCGGGACGGACGCCTACCCGGTCACGTACGTCGACTGGTGCGACGCGTTCGCCTTCTGCGAGTGGGCCGGGAAACGCCTCTGCGGGCGCATCGGCGGCGGGCCCGTCGCGCTGAGCTCGGCGACCGACCCGAACGCGGACCAGTGGTACGCAGCGTGCTCGCACGCCGGCGACGCAAACCACGTGTATCCGTATGGGAGCTCGTTCTCTTCGGCGACGTGCAACGTCCCCGAAGACGACGCCGGCGCGACCGTCCCGGTCGGGTCGCTCTCTGCGTGCACCGGCGGATACCCGTCGCTGTTCGACATGGTCGGCAACGTCTACGAGTGGGAAGACAGCTGCAGCGCGGCGAGCGGTCCGACCGACAGCTGCAACGTGCGCGCCGGCAGCTACATCGATCCGCCCGGCGCGTCGCAGACGTGCGCTCGCAACGCGACCGTGGCGCGAAAGTTCGCCGACGTGGACTTCGGTTTCCGCTGCTGCGCGCCTTGAGGCCGCCGCGGCGGCTCGGCGGCGTAGCCGACGTACGGACCAGCTACTTCACGAGCCAGAAGTGCAGGCCGCTCGGCCCGTTGTCCATCAGGTTGCCCGCCGACACGATCGCGAGCTGGCCGTCGGGCGTGAAATACGACTCCACGAACGCGTCGAAGTTTCCCGTGAACTGCTTGGTCGCGTCGGCGCCGCAGGCGCTCCACTGGGCTCCGTCGCTCGACCGGAGGACGGCCAGACCGCCACACGTGTTCGTCCCGGGACCGCCGTTCGTGTCGGCGACGACGGCGAGGTTGCCTTGGGCGTCGACCGAGATGTCCTGGTACATCGTCGTCACCTCGCCGCCGTCGCGCGGGAGTTGGACCGGCGCGGTCCACGTGACGCCGTCGCTCGACTCGGAGAAGAGCATGTCGTAGCCCGCATCGCCCGACGCCCCCGTCAGGTGGGCCGCGATGCGCGGCTTGGTGCCGTCGAACGCGAGGCTCGCGGTCGCGTCGTCGTTCTGAATACCTTGCGAGTCGAACACCGGCGTGACCGGCGAGCCGGAGCGCCAGTAGACGACGGTCTTGTCGTAACCGCTGAGCGGGTCGACGACGAACGCGACCGCGGGTTTGCCCGTCGCGTCGAGCCGCAGCGACGGCGCAGACAGGTCCGCGAGCGCCGGGATGCCGTCGCTCCCCTTCGCGATCTCGCGGGTGAAGGTCGTCCCGTCGCCCTCGAGCAGCCACATGCCCGAGCAGCTTCCGCGGTTCGGGATGTCGCATTGGTAGTTGTCTTGCTGGTACGCGATCCAGATGGTGCCGCCGTTCGCCGCGATGGCCGCGTCGTTGGCGTCGCGGACGTCGGTGTCCGCGCTCTGCGTCACGGTCGTCGGCGTGCTCCAGGTCTTGCCGCCGTCGGTGGAGAGCGTGAGCGCGACGACGGTGCTGTCGTTGGCGTTCTGGTTCTTCTGCACGCGCACGAAGTCGATTGCGAGCCGGCCCGTGACCGCGTCGCGCGCGAGACCCACCGCGCGCTTGGCGAGCGAGGTGACGTCGCCGCCGGTCGGGGCGACCGTGAGCGGCGCGGTGAACGCCTTCGTGGTGCGGTCCCAGCGGGTGAACTCGAGCGACTGGCCGTCGAGGAACGCGATGAGCGGCTCGCCGTTCTCGTCGGCGACCATGGCCGTGTCCGTGACTTTTGCGTTGGCGTCTTCGAGGACGGTCGTGTGCCCCTCGGGCAAGCTCGCGGGCCCCCCGCCGTCGCTGCAAGCCATCGCGCCAAAGCCAATCATCAGAAGCGAACCGACCTTACGAAGCATGGGAATCGAATCCTTTCGAGCCCGGCGATCCCGGCCGAATCCTCGGGGAGCAGCACGAACGTAACGCGCTCGCGCCCCCGTCGAGTGATCATGATCGGCCATGAAAGCCGTATTGAATGAACGCGCGCGGCGTCCGTCCAACCTCGCTTCGGCAGCGTTCGCTGCCAGTCATCCACGCCTAGGCCCGCGTCGCGCGCCCGCCGATCGCGGCTACCGCGCGTGGACCGCGTAGCGGACGTGGGTGGTGCGCGGCGACGCGATCGTCTCGACGAGCTCGACGGCGAGCTCGCGGCCGACGCCCTCGAACAATCGCCGGCCGCCGCCGAACGTCACCGGCGAGATCGCGAGCGCGAGCTCGTCGACGAGACCGGCGCGGAGGTACTGCTGGATCGCGTCGGCGCCGCCGGCGATGCGGACGTCGCGATTGCCGGCCGCGGCGCGCGCGCGCCGGAGCGCGCTCTCGATGCCGTCGTTGACGAAGTAGAACGTCGTACCGCCGGGCCGCACCCATGGCTCGCGCACCTCCGAGGTCAGCACGAACACGGGCGTGTGGAACGGCGCTTCCTCGGGCCACATCGCTTCGCCCAGCTCGAACATGCGCTTGCCCAGGATGCTGACGCCGGTGCGCCGGAACACGCGCTCGACGATTTGGTCGTCGGTGCCGGTCTCGCCGCCTCCGCCGAGCTTCGACATCTCCCGAAAGAACCGCTGCGGGAGGACCCAGCTCTGGAGCTTGCCCCATTGAGCCCCCCAATCCTCGTAGCTCGGATCGCCGGCGTGCTCCAGGTCCATGCCGGGCGGCGCGAGATAACCATCGAGGGAGACGCTGACGCTGCAGAACACTTTGCTCATCTGTACGGGCCTTTCGTGGTGTGGTCTGTTGGTGAAACGACGGCCGCGCGCGCCGGTCATCGGTCCATGAGCGACAATTTCGAACCCCTGGTGGACGTCGCCCGCTGCGGCGACGAGCACGCGTTTCGCGCGCTGATCGAACCGCTCGGCCGCGAGCTGCACGCGTACGCCTACCGAATGCTGGGCGGATTTCACGACGCCGACGACGCGCTGCAGGACGCGCAGCTCAAGGCGTGGCGAGCGCTCGCGACCTACGAGCCGCGCGCGAGCTTCCGTGCGTGGATGTACCGGATCGTCACGAACACCTGCCTCGACATGCTCAAGGCGCGCTCGCGCCGCGTGATGCCCCAAGACGTCGGCCCGCCCGTCGCGCCGGGGCCGCCCACGACCGCGCCGCGCTCGGACATCCTCTGGCTCGAGCCGTATCCCGACGCGCTGCTCCCGGACGCGCACGATCCCGAGCAGGCTGCGCGGCTGCGCGAGGGCATCCGGCTCGCGTTCGTGCGCGTCGTGCAGGTGCTCCCGCCGCGCCAGCGCGCCGCGCTGATCCTCCACGACGTGCTCGACTGGAGCGTCGCCGAGGTCGCCGGCATCCTCGAGTCCACCGAGGTCGCGATCCACAGCGCGCTCCAGCGGGCGCGCGCCGCGATTGCGTCTCGGCAGGCCGAGTCGTCCGCGCCGTCCGCGCTCGCGCCGCGTCAGGCCGAGGTCGTCGAGCGCTTCGTGCGCGCGTGGGAGAGCGGCGACTTCGACGACTTCGTCGGGCTGCTCGCGACCGACGCGGTCATGAGCATGCCGCCCTGGGAGTACTGGCTCGACGGCAAGGACGCGGTGATCGCGACGATGCGATCGCCGGGCACCTGGGACGGCGAGCCGCGCCCGGGGCGCTACCGGATCGTGCCCGCGCCGATGAACGGCGAGCCCGGCGGGCTCGCTTACGTCCTCGCGCCGGATGGGCGCTACCGCGCCGTGTGTCTCACAGTGCTGTCGCTCGACGCCGGCGGTCGCGTGGTCGAGCTCACGACCTTCGTGCTGCCGGAGCTTTTCGCGGCGTGGGGCTTCCCTCCCGTGATCGACGACGTGCGCGTGAAGGGCGCGGCGCACGCGGAGTACGGCGTGCAGTGACGTCTACGTAGGGCGCGGGAATTTCGGATTCGAGCGAGGCACATGTCATGTCCATCGACGGCACCGGCATCATCGACAGCGATCTCGCCCACGACGTCTACTACGAGGTCCTCGATCCGTACGATGCGGGCGTGGAGCCCAACGACATCCGCGCGCGGATCTCCTCGTCCTACGACGTCGAACGGTTGAATGACCTGGATCAAGAGCTCTACTTGGCCGCTTCGGCGAGCGCCCCGCTCCGTCGCGCGAAAGGAGCGTTCATGGCGTTCGAGAGTCGAAGGCCTCTCAGCGATACGGTGGCGACTTCTTCCCGCGGACGAGTCGCGTCTCGGCGTCGTCGCCGACGGGGATCTCGCCGGGATTGTCGGCGAACCACTGCGCGAACCCGCAGGCGCGACAGACGAAGATCGCGAGCGCGCCGTAGGGGCGCTCTTGGTCGAGCACGTCGCGCTCCCCCTCGAGCCACGCGCGCTCCGTCTTCCGACCCCACGCCACGTGCATGGCGCGCGGCGTGTGGAACTCGCCGGAGAACTCCACCGGCCGCGTCGCGAGGATCTCGTCGTGACCGCAGAGCGGACAGTTGCCACCGCGAATGTCTTCCATCTGGGGCGAGGCTACCACCGCACGCGCTCTCGCCGCGTCGCAGGGTCGACGACGTGATCGAGGACGCTCGACGCGCTACTTTGTCGGTCATGGCGAAGGTGTGGTTGGTCACGGGCTGCGCGCGAGGGCTCGGGCGCGAAATCGCGAAGGCGGTGCTCGCCGCGGGGCATCGACTCGTCGCGACGGCGCGCGCCGAGTCGGATTCTCGCGTTTCTCGAGGCGAGCGACCGGCTTCGTACGTTCGCGCTCGACGTGACCGACGCGAAGGCGGCGCGCGACGCCGTCGCGGTCGCCACCGCCTCGTTCGGGCGGCTCGACGTCGTCCTGAACAACGCGGGGTACATCAAGGCGAACTCGATCGAGGACATGTCCGAAGACGAGTTTCGGCGGCAGATCGAGATCGACTTCTTCGGCGTCGTGAACGTGACGCGCGCGGCGCTGCCGGTGATGCGCGCGCAACGCGACGGGCACGTCATCCAGATCTCGTCGATCGGCGGGCGGCGCGGCTCGCCGGGGCTCGGCGCGTATCAATCGGCGAAGTGGGCCGTGGGCGGATTCAGCGAGGTGCTCGCGCGCGAGGTCGCGCCGCTCGGGATTCGCGTCACGTGCGTCGAGCCCGGTGGCATGCGCACGGACATGTTCGGCCTCGCGATGCTCGCCGATCCGATTGCGCCGGATTATCAGTCGACGGTCGAAGCGAACGTGCGCGCGACGTTCGGCGACCCCACGCGCGCGCGGAGCGATCCCGCGAAGGTGGCGCGCGCGATCCTTCGAATCGCGGAGGAGGCGAAGCCGCCGCTGCGCCTGCTCGTCGGGAGCGACGCGGTGAGCGCGGCAGCCTCGGCGCTCGCCGCGCGCGCGGAAGAAGACGCGCGATGGAAAGATTCTCAGCACGTCCACCGACTTCGCCGCGAAGTAGGTTAGATTCGATTCCATGCGCATCTTCAGAGCCGTCGTCGCCGCAGTCGTCGTGGTCTCGAGTGCATGTGGCGGTCTCGAAGAGAGCGGCTTGCTCGACGCGAGCGCCGGCGTCGACGGCGGCGGCGGCGGCGACGCCGGCGGGCCGACGTGCGGCGCGGGCAAGGTGCTCTGCGGCGCGACGTGCGTCGACACGAACGGCGACCCGAACGACTGCGGCGCGTGCGGTCACGCGTGCGGAAACGGACAGGTCTGCAGCGACGGCACCTGCGGGACGACGTGCGCGCCCGATCAAACGCCGTGCGGCGACGGCGGAACGACGTACTGCGCGAGCACGAAGACCGACGATCAGAACTGCGGCGGCTGCGGGATCGCGTGCGCGCCCGGCGAGACGTGCGACAACGGCGCGTGCGGCTGCGCGGCCGACGCGGGGGCGAGCACGCTCTGCACGCCCGACGGCGGCGCTTCGTACTGCGCCGACACGACGAGCGATCCGCTCAACTGCGGCGTTTGCGGCACGACGTGCAACTCGTCGACGGAGCTGTGCTTGGGCGGCAAGTGCACGAGCAACACCGTCACGTTCACGTCGGGACAAACGACGTGGGTCGTTCCCGCGACGCGCAAGTACGTGATCGAAGCGCTCGGCGCGGCGGGCGGACAAGGCGGAACCAGCGCGGGCCAAGGCGGCTACGGCGCGGACGCGAAGGGCACGTTCGCGCTCGCCGCGGGCCAAACGCTGACGATCCTGGTCGGCGCCGCGGGCAGCGGCGGGTACGCGAACAGCGGCGCGGCGGGCGGCGGCGGCTCGTTCGTCGTCGAGGGAACGAACACCGCGCTCGTCGTCGCGGGCGGCGGCGGCGGCGGCGCCGGCGGCGGCTGCGGCGGCGGCGACGGCGCGAGCGCGTCGACCACGTCGTCCGGCACGAGCGGCGCCGGCGGCGGGGCCGGCGGCACGAACGGAAACGGCGGCGCGTCCGGTCAAGCCGGAGCGGGCGGCGGCTTGCTCACGGCCGGCGGAGACTGCCAAGCGGTGAACGGAACGGGCGGCGGCGAACCGTTCGTCGCCGGCGGCGCGGGCGGCGCGTGCGGAACGCAGACGTCGGGCGGCCTCGGCGGAGGCGGCGGCGGCTACTTCTGCGGCGGAGGCGGCGGCGGCTACTCCGGCGGAGGCGGCGCGAGCAGCGGCGGCGGCGGAGGCGGCGGCTCTTACGTCGACAGCAGCGCCACGAACGCGTCCGTCGCGGTTCGTACGACGCGCGCCGCGGGCCTGGTCACGATCCTCATCCAGTGACGGCAGCGCCGGCGGGCTCGCGTCCGCTCGGCGGCGATGGCTCTCGACGCGTCACGCGGGCAACGTCACGATGCGAGTCGCGACGCGCCGCGCGAAGTCGCGGTCGTGCGTGGCGAGGAGCGCGGTCGTCCGGTCGATGCGGCGTTCGAGTCGGGCGCGGGTCTGCTCGTCGAGCGCGTTGGTGGGCTCGTCGAGCACGACGAACGGCGGATTGCCGGTGAATGCCGCGACGAGCGACACGCGCTGGCGCTGGCCGAGCGACAGCGCGCCGAGCTTGCGTCCGAGAAACCCGGCGACGCCGAGCTCGTCGACCCACGGCGCCCGCTTGAGCGACGCGACGAGATTGAGCCACTCCCCGGCGAGGAGATGATCGGGCAGGTCCGCCTCTTCGGGGGCGTAGCCGAGCGTGGCCGCGACCTCGACCCGCCCCTCGGGCGCGTCGAGGACGCCCGCGACGATGCGCAGCAAGGTGGACTTGCCGCAGCCGTTCTCTCCGAGCAGAGCGACGCGCTCGCCGCGCGCGACGTCGAGCGAGAAGTCGCGCAGCACGCGCCGCGTGCCGAACCACTTGGTGAGGCCGCGGATCTTCAGCACGACGCCGGCACCAAGGTGAAGACGACCGCGATGACGAGGACACCGAGGACGAAGGTCGACGGACGGCGCGCGCGCGAGGCGCGGCGCGACCACGCGGACGTGACCGCGGCGATCGGCAGCGCCCACGCCGCCGTCGCGAACGGAAGGCCCACCGGCGCGTGCGCGGCGGCGACGGCGACACCGCCCGCGGTCGCGGCGAAGGCCGATGTCGGCGCGGCGAGCGCGAGGGCCGCCGCGATCGCGACCGTGAGCGCCGTCGTGCGCGCGGGGCGCAAGACGTTTCGCATCCTCGACTCGACCTCGAGCGCCGGCGCGGCGAGCAGGGCGCAGGCGGCGGCGAGCGGCGCGGCCAGCACGGCGAGCGCGCGCGCGAACGGGTGCGCGTCCGGATCGTTTCGCAGCGTGAGCGCGAGGGCGCCGCCCGCCGCGAGCACGACCATGGCCGCGCCTTCGACGCGGGCGAGCGAGCCGCGCACCGTGCTCGCGATCTCGGCGAGCGCGAGGGCGACCGCCGCGGGCGCGCGACGGACCAGGCGGATCGCGGTTCGTGCCTCGAGGGCCTCGCGCCACGCGCAGCGAGTCGCCGCCCACGCGAGCGCTGCGCCGGGCGCGAGCGCGACGAGCGGCGGCACGCCGGCGACGACGATCGTCGCGGTGAGCGCGAAGAGCGCGCGTCCTCGCGACGACCGGATCGCCGTGAGCGCCGCCGTGGCCGCGACGGCCTCGAGCGCCGCGGCGAGCGCCGCGAGCGGCCCGGCGCCCGCGGCGAAGAGCGCGATCCAAGGCAGCTGCGCGGCGGCGAGCAAGACGATCAGCAGCGCGAAGAGGGCGCGCGGCGGCCGCAGCGATCGCAGGGTGACCGTGCCGGGCGCGTCGAACGCGCTCGCCACCGCCGGCGTCGCGAGCGCGATCCACGCCGCCCACATCCCGGCGCGAAACGGGCGGCTCGCCCCGAGCATGACGACGAGATCGCGCGGGTGCATCCCGCTGCCGCCGAACACGACGGCGGCGCCGACGCCGACGACCGACGCGAGGGGCGCGGCGCGTTCCGCGACCGCGCGACCGGACGTGAGCGCGAGGGCGCGCGCGAGCGGGCCGAGCTGCATCCCGCTCGAAACCGCCGCGCCGTCCCCGCTATTCCCGCGCGCCGCCGCGGCGCGGTGAGTTGCACGTGTTCGAGGCCCGCCGCTTCTTGCCACTGCAAGGATTCTGCCGCGCTCCGGTCTCGACGCCTTGATGGTAGATGCGCCAAGTCCGATTGGTCACGCTGGTCCCGATGTGCAGCAAATAGGCGGCGCCTCTGACTTGATCGCTCAGCGCGCAGTCGGGCTCCGCGTGCACCGACGAGCCATGTATGCTGCCCGCCATGCGCTCCATCGTTCTCGGCAGCCTCGCGCTCTTGGTCGTCGCCTGCAGCTCGGGCGACTCGACATCGAACGACGCCGGGGCCGACGCGGCCGCGGACACGGGCCCCTCGGGGCCGGCGTACGCGACGTACGTCATCCTCGGCGACTCCATCAGCGACGGCGGCGGCCAGGGACCGTTCTTCTACGATTTCCTCGTCGCGAACGACGACACCCTCTACCCGGATTGGCACGGCAAGGACCTGACGACGCGCTACGGCATCGACGCGTCGCACGTCGTCAAGGCGTCGAAAGCGGGCGCCGTCTCCGCCGACCTCGCCGGTCAGCTCGCGAAGGTCCCGCACGACTTGCCCGGCCCCGTGCTCGTCACCATCACCATCGCCGGCAACGACATGACCGCCGCCTTCGTCGACATCCTCCAGGGCAAGGACGCGGCCGACCTCGCGGCGACCAAGGCGAACATCGACGCCGCGCTCGCCGAGATCCACTCGCCGGGTCGCTTTGGCGCCGGCGTCGAGGCGACCGTCTTCGAGGCCAACGTCTACGACCCGTCCGACGACGTCGCGGCGAACTTCGCCTCCTGCCCGTCGCCACTCTCGCTCATCCCTTCGACGTTCGACATCGCGACGACCTTCACCACGTGGAACGGCGCGATCGCCGCGTCCATCGCGGCGACCGGCGACGTCGACGTCGACGCGCACTCCGACTTCCTCGGTCACGGCGCCGAGAAACCGAGCGACGGCACGCGCTGGTTCTTCAGCGACTGCATCCACCCGAACCAATACGGCCACGACCAGCTGCGAATGGCGTTCTGGAACGCGATCACCGGCGGCAGCTGACTGGCCTGCCGGCGAAGGTGGGGGCTCCGCCCCCAGGATCGGCGCGGAGCCGCTGGCTCGATCGCGAGCCTCGAGCGCGTTCGCGAAACGGCCGATTCCCGAGCGATCGTAGCGGCGCGTCGATTGCATCGCGCTCGACCCATGAAGCTCTCGCATCTTCTGGTCGCTGCCGTCGCCGTCGGCGCGATGGCTTGCTCGGGTGAGTCCGTCGGTGAGGACGAGGACGCGCTCGCTTCGGTCACCCGCGCGGACGCCGCCACGTCCGCCCTCCTGAACCGCTTTTACGATCACGGAAATCACTACTTCGCCGACGCCGACCCAAGCGACGGCAAGCTGGCGGGCTACTGGATCGAAGCGCAAGCCTACGACGCGGTGCTCGACGCCGTGCAGCGCACCGGCGGCAAGGAGCTCCACGCATGGGTCGAGGCCGGCTACGAGGCCCAAGACGCGCGCGGCTGGTCACGCGACTTCTTCGACGACGAAACCTGGATGGCGCTCGCGCTCGTGCGCGCTTACGACGTGACCAAGAATGCAAAGTATCTGGCGCGCGCCGAAGACCTCTTCGCCGACATCGAACAAAACGGACGGACCTCGACCGGCGTCTGGTGGAATCGTGCGCACACGCAAAAGGCGACCGCGTCGAACTTCGGTCCCGCCATCCTCGCCGCGCGGCTGAACGAGCGCACCGGCAAAGCGTCGTACGAAACGGCCGCCCGCGAAATCTACGACTATTGGTACTCGTCGATGGTGAACCACGCGACCTCGCAGGTCGCCGACCACCGAAACGCGGACGGCTCCGTCGATTGGACGAAATGGACCTACGACACAGGCCTCGCGATCGGGGCGTCGATCGAGCTTTGGAAGACCACCGGCAACCCGACGTATCTCGATCATGCGCACCAATTCGGCAGTTACATGATTCATCAGCAGGTCGGACAGTCGAGCTACGGGAAGATCCTCGACGACGGCAAGTGCACCGGGGACTGCCACGCATTCAAAGGGATCGCGTTCCGATTTTTGATGAAGCTATGGACGCTCGACAAGAGCCAAACCCGGTATCGAGACGTGCTGAAAGCGAGCGCGCGCGCGATTTGGTACGAAGCGCGCAACACCAAGCTGGACATCTTCGGAGCCGACTGGGCCGGGGGCGCGCCGTCGAGCACCACAGTCGCCGCGCAAGCGTCGGCGGTGATCGCGCTCAACCTCGCCGCGGAGAACGGGCTATGAGCCCGAGCCGACCTTGCCGAGGACCGCGAATTTGGATGGCTCGTGCGGCGGCTCAACGCTTTGTTCGATGGGCGAGGTGCGGCGCGGCGGGTTCTGCGACGTCGTGACGGCAGCTCCCGGGTGCGTCGTCACGGCCGCAGGGGCGCGGGCGCGATCGACTCGCGCGAGACGGCCGCCACTTCGACGCGGAGCACGTCGGCGCCCGTGGCGTCGTCCCAGAAGCGGCTCGGGCCGTGCGTCCAGAGGAACTCGGGGCACTCGCTCGTCTCGAATCGCAGCGGTCGGCCTCGCCACACGTTTCGCCCCGTCCGGCACGTGCAGGCGTAGGCGCGACCGGCGATGGTCTCCTCGCACCGCGCGGTCTTCACGTCGGTTGCCTTGCCGTCGGGCCGGATGAACGTCCACTCGTAGACGCGAAGCAAGTCTCTCTGCGGGTCGAGGGCGACCGGCGCGCCGGCGCCGAGCTCGTAGAGCGCATCGACGACGTTGTTCTTCTCGTTCTCCGGCGTGTCGGTGAGGACTTGCGCGAACCGGCGGAGGTCGGCGCCGCGCGCGACCTCGACGTCGATGCGCAGGCGTTCGCCTTCTTGCGCGATGACGGTCTCGGTCAGACGCACCGGCGCGCTCGTGAATGCTCCGCTGTAGTGGTACTCGACGCGATCGCCGACCTGGTAGCGCGTGTGGGGAGACGCGGCGGCGGGCGCCCGAACTCCGGCGGCGTGATCGGGAGTCGCGCACGCGATGCATGCGCCCAGTCCGGCCGCGGCTCCGAGGACCCGTGCGCGGTCGGAGCCATGTCGATTCGCTCGCATGGCCCCAGCCTAGCGGTTCAGGGCGCTTGCCACACGCGACACCCACGCCACCTCCATCGGGTTGGTCGGCGTCGTGCCCAGGATGACGTCGTAGTGGGCGCGGCGTCATCGGCGCCGCGTCGCCCGTGGGCGAGCCCGCGTCGTCGACCGCCGCCGTGTCCGTCCACGCGGCAATCGCAAGCGTCGACAACACCCGGCGCAGACGACGCGGCTCGCGGAGGACTGGGGCTCAGCTCTCGTGAACGATGATGATCGTCTTGCCGCGCGGCGATCCCGCTCCGTTCAGGGGCAGGTGCCGGCGTCGGCCTTCGCCGCGCCGTCGGCGCCGGCGTCGGGGATCGACGCGAGCGGGCCGTCCTTCGGGTCGTAGTCGTTCGGGCACGGATCGCACGCGTCGCCCGGATCGGGCGCGCGGGCGCGGACGTCCTCGCAGACGTAGGGCTCGGGCTGGGCGCAGTCGAGGTCGTTCCACGTGCCGTCGGCGACGACCTGGATGCAGTGCTCGGCGCCCAGGGAGTCGTCCGGCTGCGACTTGGCCCAGTCGACGTACGAGCTCGTGCCGCCCGTCCACACCCAGGTGCCGTGGACGGCGTTGTCGTTGCCGCCGGTCCAGAAACCTGCCGGCGCGCTCTGGGCGAGGAAGGCGTCCTCCGCCGCGTCGCCGATCGTGACGAGATGCGCGCCGCGCGCGACGCACGCGGCCTCGGCGTCGCTCCACGACTTGGCGCCGCTGCACGCCAGGTACGCCGAGCTGCGGAAAACGTGGAGATCGCAGCCGGTCGCCGCCTTGCACGACGCAGCCGAGTCGCAGCGGAAGGGCTCGCTGTCGAGGTTGGCCTGGCTCGCGTTGGCGATCGCGGGACAGTTGTCGGCGGTGTCGGGCACGCCGTCGCCGTCGGCGTCGGCGCTCGAGAGCGGCGCCCAGTTGGTGAGGAGCGAGGGCCGCGCGCCTCCGCCGTGGCTGATGAAGAGATCGGGATCGCCGTCGCCGTCGAAGTCGCCGACGGCCGCGCCGGCGGTCACGAGCAATCCGTCGACGCCCACGACCTGACCGGAGTAGTCGAAGAGCCGGCCGGTGCCGTCGTTGCGATAGAGACGGAGCGCGCCGGGCTGCTCGACGACGACGACGTCGGCGTGCCCGTCCTGGTCGAGGTCCACGATCGTCGCGCTCACGCCGTTCGCGGTTTCGTCGCCGAGGCGGAGCGGGGTCAAGTCTTGGAAGCGCCCGGTGCCGTCGTTGATGAGGACCCGGTCTTGTCCGCTCGACGGAATGTAGAGGTCGACGAAGCCGTCGCCGTCGAGAATCGCCGAAGGCGGGCACGCCGGCGCCGAGGACGTCGGTCGGGAGGGCGTCGACCGAGCCGTGCTGAAACACGCCCTTGCCGTCGTTGAGGTAGAGCCGGCATGGGTCGGTCGCGGCGCCGAAGACGAATCGACGTCGCCGTCGTGATCGACGTCGGCGGCGGCGACGCCGGTCGTCGGGAATGACCCACCGACGAGCGCCTTGGCGGTCACGTCGACGAAGCTCGCGCCGCGGTTGGCGAGGAGCACGATCCCGGGCGGCGCGGTCGCGCTCGGCGCGGTGCCGGTGGTGAGGAGGTCGGTCGCTCCGTCGCCGTCGTAGTCGATCGCGATCGCGGTCTGGCTGGTGCCGAAGAGCGCCGGCAGGCCGGTGGTCTTGGCGGTGAAGTGACCTTTGCCGTCGTTCAGGAGCAGCGTCGCGGGCGTGGCGCCGGTCGTCGCGAAGAACGAATCGACGTCGTGGTCGCCGTCGAAGTCGGCCGCTACCACCCCCACGACGATCGACGTCGGAATCCGGCGCCGCGAGCGCGGTCGCGAGGGGGAAGTTTCCCTGGCCGTCGTTCCGATAAATCCACGCGCCCTCGGCTCCGGCGGCTTGAATCACGTCGGGGTGCCCGTCGCCGTCGAGGTCGGCCACGGCGACGCCGGCGCCGTCGACCGCGATCGGGTCCACGCGCTGCCAGCTCGTGTCGACGAAGCTCATGTCGTAATGGGCGAAGGTGATCGCCTGCGGGAGTCGCACGCTCGAGCCGCCGACGTCGACCTCGACGTCGACGCTGCCTTCGAGGTTGGCTGGGGTGAGGACGTGGATCGTGGTGTCGTCGGCGCTCTCGACGGTGCCGGCCACTCCGCCGAAGCGCACCAGCGGATGGGTGCCGAAGCCGGTCCCGACGACCGTGATCGGGTCGCCGCCGCGCGTCGAAGCGTGGTTGGGGGTGACGCTCGCAATCGAGAGGTCGCCGCCGCCGCCGCAAGCGACGAAGACGGCCCCGAGCACCACGAGGACGAGGACGAGAGCAGGTTTGATCGGCTTCACTTGAGCGGCTCCACCGAGAGAAAGAGGCGAACGGGCACGTCCTGCCCGAGGACGAAGACGTCGGCCGCGCCGTCGCCGTCGACGTCGGTCGGCAGCAGGGTGACGACCTTCTGGCTGTCGAGCGACAGGCGCGGGCTCTGGTCTTGGAAGTGGCCGCTGCCGTCGTTGACGTAGAGGCGCGTCACCGCGCCGGCGTTTCCGATCAGCAGATCGGGGTGACGGTCGCGATCGAGGTCGACGACGGCGATCGAGGTCGCGGTCGCGTCGTCGAGAGGCATCGCTTCGGTCGTCGCGTCGAAGAAGTGACCGGTGCCGTCGTTGACGAGGAGGCGATCCTGCCCGGGCCCGGCGGCGACCACGTCGGCGAAGCCGTCGCCGTTCACGTCGGCGATCGCGAGCGCGGTCGGAGCCGTCGGATGGGCCGCGTCGACCGACGCGCTCTCGAAGGTGACGCCGCGCCCGAGCAAGAGGTGCATCCCGCGGCCGTCGCTCGCGCCGGGCGTGGCCAGGAGGACGTCGAGGTGGCCGTCGCCGTCGACGTCGCCGAGCGCGAGGCCGCTGACGAGCCAATCCGCGCTGGGCACGGCGCCGCTCGCGGCCTCGACGAAGGAGAGCGTGTGCCCGCTCGAGCGGTTGAAGTAGATCCGAACCGGCACGCTGTCGGCGACGTCGTTGGCGACGACGAGGTCGATCTTGCCGTCGCCGTCGAGATCGCCGGCCGCGACGGCGGTGACGGGATCGGCCTTGGTCGCGCCGGTGGTCCCGAGCGGGCTCGGGGTGAAGACGCCGCTGCCGTCGTCGAGCTCGAACACGCCCGGCCCGTCGCTCGCGAGCCCGACGAACAAATCGATGTCGCCGTCGCCGTCGAAGTCGGCCGCGACGAGCGCGCTCGTCGCGAGCGGCGCCGGCGTGAAGGGACGGCCGACGCCGCCGCGCCCCGCGGACGGCGCGGCGAACGACCCCGTGCCGTCGTTGGTCGCGAGGCGGCACGCTTCGCCGGCGCGGCACGTGACGAGGTCGGCGTCGCCGTCGCCGTCGAAATCGGCCGCGACCGCGGCGGTGACCGAGCTCATGACCGGAGGCAGCTCGTACGACGGCGCCTGCACGTAACGCAGAATCGAGCGGCACGATCTGGAGCGCCTTGTTCATCGTGATCGTCGACGACTCGTCGTCGACGGTGACCGTCGAGGTCCCGGCGAAGAGCGCCGGGCACGTGACGCGCATCTCTCGGCTCGAGACGAGCTCTGTCCGCGCGGCGAGGCCGTCGACCCGAACGCTCGTGGTCGCGCCGAAACCGGCGCCTTCAATCGTGACGACGTTTCCGCCGCGCGCATCGATCGAGCCCGGGCTGACGGTCGCGACCTCGAGCGCGTCGCCGCACGCGACGAGCCCAACCAGCGCGAGGAGCGGCGCCCTCACGACGCGCCTCGCGCCGCGCGCTTGCGCCAGAAGAGGAGCCCGAGCAGGAGGAGCGCCGCGCTCGACCGTGCTCGATCGCCCGCGGGCGCGCCGGGCGTCGCAATCGTGCAGCCGCTCGGTCCTTCGCCGGGTCCGGTCACGCCGCCGTCGACCGCGTCGCCTCCGTCGTCGCTCGTCCCGACGACGAAGATGGACGGCGTGATCGCGGTGTCGGGGCACATCATCGGCGTCCCGTTCGGGAGCTTCAGGCGGAAGGTCTCGGTGACGTGCCCGGGCTTGGACGCGATCACGTCGAAGGTGAAGCGCGCCGTCTCCCCCGGCTGCACCGCGTGCGGGTTGGTCGCCGCCGTGTCCCACGCGGGCCAACTGTCGGGCGCGGCGAGCGTGCTCGGTCCGCCGCCGGTCGCGCCCTCGGCGCCGAGCCAGACGCCGTCGATCGGCCACGTCTCGGTCCCGTCGTTGCGGAACTCGACCCAGATCGTGCCGCGCGCGCCTTGGTCGAGGCTCTGCGGGTACGATTGATCGACGAGCGTTGCCGCGTACGCCGGGTGGGTCGCCCCGAGCGGAGCGTTGCCGTCGTCGACGAGACCGTTGCAGTCGTTGTCGATGCCGTCGCAGACCTCGGGCTGACCTTTGCGCACGCCCCAGCCGTCCCACTGGCAGTCGTTGCCGCAGGTGCGCGTGCGCGTTCCGCAGCTGCACGCCTGGGCCTCGGTCTGCCCGGGCGAGCACGAGCAGCTCGTGCCCTTTGCGCACGACGTAGCCGCCGTTGAAGAGACCGGCGCTGTACGTGCACGTGTGCATCCCGTAGGGGTCGTTGGGTCCGCACGCCTCCTGGGTGGCGGTCACCTTGCCGGCTCCGACGCCGATGATCCACGCGACGTGGCCGTGGGCGCCGTTGGTGTCGACGCCGACGCTACCGACCGTCGGTCCCACGACCTCGAAGCGCGGGTCGGCCGCCGCGTGCCAGGCCCAGTTCTTCGCGTCGCCCCAGTTGGGAAGGGCGATGTTCCAGTTGCGGCAGACCATCTCCCACGCAAACCAGGTGCAGTTGCCGCCGTTCGGGCAGCAAGGGTAGATGTCGGTCGGGTAACCGCAGCTGTTCTGGTGATTGACCCCCCCGCAGCTGAACGCGCCCGCCTCGGCACCGCGCGAGGCGAAGAGTCCGAGCGCGATGCCGAGGCGTCTTCGTTCACCCGCAAGCACGAAACCAAATAGGCGCGGTCGTGGGTCACGAAGATCGCTGTCGCCTCCGAGGGCGACTGGTCCGACGCCGCCTCTTCGAGGAGGAGACCGGCGCGCCGGGCGCGAGTCATCGGCCGCTCGGTGCGCGGGATCGCGTTGGAGACGTCGTCGCCGAGGGTCGCGGCGAACCAGCGCTCGACGTCGAGGTGCTCGGGGTTGTCCCAGACGTCGATGACGATCTCGGAACCGTGATCGCTCGAGAGCCGAATTTCGTGCCGGAATTTACGCGCCGGCAAGTTGGGGTCGAAGTCCCAGAGCTTGTAGGTCGTTCCCGTGGTCGCGAGGGGAAAGGTCAGGCCGAGCGCGGGCTCGGCGTGCGGGGCGAAAAGGACAGCCGTCGGTGCGGCGGCCGCCGCCAACGGGCTCGACTGGGAATCGGACTTCGTCTCCTCGACGGCGCAACCAGCGGCCAGGACGACCACGGCCAACCACGTAAATCGCATACCGAGGAGGTACCAACCTCGACCGACGGATCGGCGCCAACGGATCCACGGGTGGCGCCAAAACGTTAATCCACTCGCGCTTCGACCGTTTTTGTTAGGCTCCCCGGCGGCGATGCTCGTCGAGGTCAGTCACGCGGATTTCGAGCGGTCCCCGTTCGGTCGCGTCACCCTCACCGGGTCGTGCGTGGTTTGGTGCGCCTCGCCCACGCTGGTTGGTTGGCGCCTCTGGGGTCGGCCCGACGAACGGGAGACTCGCACCCTGCTCCGCCTCCTCGCCCAATACAAGCAGATGAGCAACGGCTTCGCCGTCGTCGCCGACACCCGCGGCGTCGAGCTGGTGAACACGGTCGCGCTCCCGCTCCTCGTCGCGTGGGTGCTCGAGAACCGGCGCGAGCTCAGGCGACGAGTGCGTGTGCAGGCCAACGTCATCCGGCGGGAGCCAATCGGGTTTCTCTTGATGGGCATCATCAGCTCGGTCGGCGACATTTTCCCGCTCGAGACCTTCACCGATCCGCTGGAGGCATTTCGGGTCGTCGACCCGGCCGGCGGCGAGCGACTCTGTGAAGAGATCGAGTCGATCATGGCGCGCGCCCGCGGCGTCCCGCGCGAGCTCCAGGTCTTGCGGGCGATGCTCGCCGACGACGCGTCGGCGTCGATTCGGCAGGCGGCGCGCGCGCTCGGGACGTCGGCGCGCTCGCTCCAGCGCATCCTCGAGCGCCACGGGACGTCGTTCCACGACGAGCAGGTCCACGCTCGGTTCAACGTCGCCAAATCGCTCCTCGCCGGCAGCGACGTGAAGGTCGCCGACGTCGCCGCCCGCGTCGGCTGGTCGACGTCGACGCTCACCTCGATCTTCCGCACCAAGACCGGCCAGACGCCGGCCGACTGGCGCCTCAAAAACCAAGCGTGATCGTCGTCGGCCCGGCGTCGCCGGCGAGCGTCGCGCGCAGGACGCCGTGGGCCGCGAGCTCGGGCTCGCTCGACGCGTCGCCGGGATACGGCGTGAGCGAGGCGAGCGTCATCTCCCACGAGCCGACCGGGGTCGTCGCCGTGCCGGCGCAGTCCGAGGTGCCGCCCGCGACGAAGCAAGCCTGGGTGAGGTTGGGGGTACAAGGTCCGCCGGGCACGCCGATGTCGCAGCCCGCGGGGCACGTCGTCGGCGCGGCGGCGTCGCCCCAGTCGACGACCGCCGGCGGCGAGGTCGCGCAGAGCTCGAGCGTGCCGCACGCGCCGGCGGCGCTCGAGAAGTGTCCGGCGGTTGCCGCGGGGAGACCGACCACGAGCGCGAGCGAGCCCGTCACGGCGTCCGCCGGCGACTGAAAGTGAAACAGCGCGCTCGGGTCGCCGGTGTCGGCGGTCGCGATGACGAGCAGGGTCTGGCTCGGCGTCTCGTCGGTGGCAGGCACCTCTTGAACGACCGCGAAGGCGCCGCCGAGGCAGACGTCGCCGGTCGCGCCCGTGCCGGTGAAGCTACCGAACGCAGGCAAGGCCGCCGGATCGTTCGACCCCCCCGCCGTCGGCGACGCACTGCGGAGCGCCCGCGTCGAGCCGTGCCTGGTCGGCGTCGCTCGCCGCTTCGAGCCCGCCGTCGGCGCCGCCGTCGGCGCCGCCGCTGCACGCCGTGAACGCCCCGGCGCCCGCGAGCGCGAGGACGAGCCCAACCCAACCAGCCTTCATCGCGCGACTCTACGTCGCGACGTGGCGCGCGGAGCATCGTGGCCGAATTCCGGCAACGAATGGCGCAGGCGCGGGGCGTGCGTTCAATGTCGGCTCTTTGGGTGACTCAGTTGACGATCACGTTGACCAGCGCGTGCGACGGCGCGTCTTTCGAGGAGAACGTGAGCTTGACGAGCACCTGCTCCTTGGCGCACCGCGCGAAGCCGTTCGGGCTCGTCAACCAGCTTTCGCCGTGCACCTTCACCTCGTCCACCTTCCCGTGCGTGATGGTGAGGTCGTACTGAACCGAGCCGTTCAGGGGCTTGTGCCGACTCCGGACGAACTCGTCGTTGGCCGCGCACCGGCGCAGCCCGTCGAGATGGTGCTGAAAGACGTTCTTCACCTCGTCGTCGTCCAGCGGACCCGCCACGGGCGTGATCAGCTGCGTGCGAACCACCGTCGCCGCGTGTGCCTGACCCAGCGGGGAGACGGAAGCGAACAGCGCGAACGCGATCGTCGGGATGCTCGTCGCGCTCACGGGTTCACCCAAAGGACGAGGCTCGCGGTGCGGTACTGGACGTGATCCAGCGCGGGGAACGTCAGCTTGGGGAGCATTTTGTCGTGAATGCAATCTCTGAAGTCGCCGTTGTTGGCGCCGATCGCTTGGTCGTCGATCCTTCCGACGCTGATGGTGCCGTCCTGGCGGATGTCGACGGTGATGCTCAACGAGCCGCGAATCGCGTGGTGCAACCTCGCGACCGAGTGTGAGCTCGCGTAGCACCGACGCGAGAGATCCGCGCGATCCTCGAAGGCCTGTTTGACGGCGGCCGCGTCGACGCCCCTCGACGTCCCGACGTCGATCCTGAACGTGGGCTGCGCCGCTTGGCCGATCTGGGTGACGAATCCTACGAGCATGAAGGCAAAGGTTGGGATGACGTTGAACATGAGGCCCTCTCGGCGTGGACGATTTGCAAGACACGAGCCTACGCGACCCGGGGGCCAAGCGCGCGTCTCTGCGTGCTCCGAGAAGCGGCTCGCGCGGGGTGCCGCGTTGCATGCAACCGGTCGCCACCTTCGGTGCGAGCGCGCGCGGGGCGGGGTCGACGAGAGCTTCGCGGCAGCCGACGTTCGAGCGCAGAGCGCCGCGGCGGCTTCCGCGCCCCCGACGATCACGATGCCGCGGTTCGTCTTTCCCGGCACGCCCGGCACGCCGGTGACGTATGCCGGCCTCGACGCCGTCCACGTCCATCTCGAAAACGCCGACGGCGGAGGCGGCACCCTCATGATGGAGTCGGCGAGCGGCTGGCTGCCCGCCTGCACCATGCCTTGCACGACGACGCTCGACCCGAAAGTGCAGTACGAGCTTCACGGCTCGGATCCCTTTTTCTTCCCGCAGACGCGCGACTTGAATTTGGTCGCGGACTATTCGAAGCGCCGAGCGTTTCACATCGCCGGGACGTGGCTGCTCACGCCCGGCATTCTCGCGGCGCTCGCGGGGCCGTTCGTCATGGGCATCGGCGCGGGCATCAACGCGCAGGACGCGATGGATCCGAGCTCGAAGCAGGGCACCGGACAACCGGCGGTCGACGTGGGCGCGGTGATGCTCGGCGCCGGCGTGACCCTCGCCGTGCTCGGCATCGTGTTTCTCGCCGTGCACTGGTCGCCCACGCTCACGACGCGCTCCGGCGAGACGCTCGTTTCGAAGCACCGGCCGCCCATCCAGGTCACGCCGACGGGGTTCACGTTCTGAGCGAGCCGCGTCGCGCGTGGCGCGTCGGCGACGAAACGTCCACTACGGCTCGTCGTCCGGCGCGGCGTCTTCGTCGGTCGGGGGCGGCGGCGTCTCCGCGGCCTTCGCTTCGCGCTTCATCGCCGCGAGCACCGCCGCGAGCACGGCGCCTCCGACGACGGTCCCCACGAAGAGAGTGTCGACGACGCTCCCGATGCTCGAGCAGTTCGCGCCGTGACCGACGCGGACCACGCGCACGTTCTCCGGACGAAGCTCGTCCTCGACCTCCGTGCTCATAGGCCGAAATTCTGAAGGAAGCTCGGGTTCACTTGCTCGACCACGAGAAAGCCGACGGCGAGCGTGCCGGCCACGGCGACGACGCCGCGCGACGCCCTCGCCGCGAGACGCGGCGAGCCCACGGCGCTCCACACGCGCAACATCATGGCGAACGGTATCATGACGGCGGCGAAGAGCAGGAACGGCTCGGCGCTTCCGTTCTCGTACCGGGTCGCGAGGTAACCGCCGACCGCTCCCGCGTAGCCGAAGAAGATCACGACGACCGCCGCCACGCCGCGCGCGGTGCCGAGCGCGGGCAAAACGACGCGGCGCTGCGCGACGAGCGTGATCGCGAACAGACCGAGCGCGAGCG
Source organism: uncultured delta proteobacterium (assembly GCA_963731595.1). Lineage (GTDB taxonomy): Bacteria > Myxococcota_A > Polyangia > Polyangiales > Polyangiaceae > DASXHD01. Next base: position 2,571,413 of record CAVSWE010000004.1, on the reverse strand, counting down.
CGAGCGCGACGAGGGCGGCAACGTGCACGCGACCGCGGCGGCGGACGGCGTGTACGTGCTGGATGGCGCGTGGGTCGATGTTGGACGAGAACTCGCGCGCCGCCGCCTCGGCCGCTGCGAAGTCGCCCGCGTCGGCCAAGTCGGTGACGAGCTTCGTCGCGGCACTTCGCCGCAGGAGGACGTCGTTGCGCCGGTCGGAGGCGAGCTGCCGCAGCTCGGCGTTCGATCGCCCCACGAAGTAGGACGCCGGCGGAGCTTGCGCGCGCGCCGCGCCGGCGAGCGACACGGCGGCGAGCGCGAGCAGCACGACCGTCCACACAGGGCGCAGCCAGCGAGTGATCACGGCGCGAAGTCATGTATACCATTTCGCCCGAATCGAGGATCGTCTGCGCCCCAAGCATGCCGTCTGGATCGCCACACTCGTCGCGGCGCTGATCAGCGTCCCGGCGACGTACGCGCTGCTTCGCGCGTACGAGGTCTTGACGAGGAGCGAGCCGAACCCGGCGAGGATCGTGTGGACGCCGCACATCGCCATGTTCTGGCGGCTCACCGTCGCGGGCTACGTCGCCGGCATGGTGGCGGCGCTCGCGTACCTCGCGGCGCGCCGCGATCCCTCGCTCGTCCTCCGCGTGCTCTACCCGAGCCTCTTCGTCGCCGCCGCGCTGCTCGCCGTTCAAGGGGTGTTCATGCCATGACGGCGACGCTGCTGCTCCGCCTGCTCGAGCACGTCCACGGCCACCTCGGGTGGCTCAGCGTGGCCGCGCTGCTCCACCCGGCGATCCTCCTGCGCAAGCGGCGGCGGCGCGCGCGGCTCTCGGTGTCGCTCGCGACGGGCACGGTCGTCGTCACCGCGCTCCTCGGCGCGTACGTCTATCCGTCGTACCGCGACCGCATCAAGCAGCACATCTTCATCGAGGCGCCTCGGGTCGGCTGGATGTTCGAGCGCAAGGAGCACCTCGCCATCGGTGCGCTCGCGTTCGCGCTCGTGGGCTGCGTCTCGCACCTCGCGCTGCCGCTCGTGGCCGGCGAGACCGAGGAGTCGTTGGCGCGCCTCGCGCACTGGGCGTTCGTCCTCGCCTTCGCGTTCGCCTTGGTGACCGCCGTCCTCGGCGTCTCGGTCGCCTCCTTCAAGTCGTTCGGATGAAGCGGCCGGCGAAGACCCTCGGATTCCTCGCGGCGTTCTTGGCCGCCGGCGGCGTCGCGTATGCGCGTCACGTCGGCGCGTCGCGACGCGCCGCGACCTCGGCCGCGACGCTCGCGGCGTCGGTCGCGCGCGGCGATCTCGTGCTGCACGTGCCTCACCTCACGGGCTCCATCACGCTCGACGGCGACATGGACGATCCCGGCTGGGTGCTCCCTCCCGGCCCGGCGCGCACCGGCGAGTTCCTCCTCGACGACGGCAAGCCGGCGCGCCCCCACACCCACGCGAGGCTCGTCTGGGGCGGCGACTACCTCTACATCGCGGTGCTCGCGTCGGACGAGGACATCCGATTCGAGCGACGCCATCCACATCGTCTTCTTCGACGGCGCCGCCGAGCGCGCGATCGACGTCTCGCCGCGGGCCGCGATCCGAGGCTCGATCCGCGGCGTCCACGCCTCGAACGAGGTCGACGGCACCATCGACGCGCCGAACAATTTCGACGAGGAGTGGTCGCTCGAGCTCGCGATCCCGTTCGAGTCGCTCGGCATGCGCGGCGAACGCGGCGAGAACGTCGGCATGTCGCTCGGCCGCTGCGACACGCCCAAAGACGGCGTGCGCGTCTGCGCGGGCTGGGGCGACCGCCGACGCGGAAGGATTCGTGCTCGACTGAGCTACTTCGTCTCTTGTCCCGTCGGCGTCACGACGAAGTGGAAGCTGCTGTCGGCCGCGCCGGTCTGATAGTTGATCTCGTCGACCGACGATCGCTCCGTCGCAGCGCTGGCTGAAGAGGCCATAGCCGTAGTCCTTGCTGCTGAGCGGCGCGCCGCCGTTGCCGAACGTGACCACGTTCGGCGTCTTGTAATACCAGTAGTACGTGTGCGCGTGCCCGACGATGAGCATCGTGTACGGGTACGAGGCGATGACCGCGTCGACGCCGGCGACGCCGGGCGGGAGCGGCGGCGTCGCGTCCGACGCCTCGTGCCGCACGACGAACGTGTACGTCGTCGCTTGCGCCATCGTCGTCTTGAGCCAGGTCTGCTGCGCGGTGTCCCACGCGTTCGCCGCGGTGATGACGAACTTCGCCGTCCAGGAGTTGTCGGCCGCGTTGACGTTGAAGGAGTAATAAGGATTCGTCTTCGAGATCGGCCCGAGCATCTGGCTCATGAAGGCCTTGTAGTTCGGGGTCGAGCCGCCTTGGTTGCCGGGGCCGCAGTTGTTGTTGTCGGAGGTCGTGAACCCGCCCGACACGCCGCACTCGTGGTTGCCCATCGCGGGGAAGAAAGCTCCCGAGTAGCTCTGCCGCGTCTGCATGTAGATGCCGACTTGCTGCGTCGCGGTCGCGTTGCTGCCGGTCGAGGAGAACTGGTAGTCGCCGGTGCCGAGGGCGAAGGGCGGGCGCGGGTTCTGCCCTTGGATGCCCTGGAAGATCTTGGTGATGATCGCCGTCGGGTAACCGTTCGGGTCGTCCTCGTTCTGCGGCCTCGTGTCGCCGACGACCGCGAAGAGGAGGCGCGAGAGCGTCCCGCCGTTGGCGCCGACGGTCCCAGTGACCGGACCGTTGTCGGTGCAGGTCCCGCTGTCCTGGCCGCCGCCGCCCGAATCGGCGGGCGGAACGGCGCCGTCGCTGGTCGTCGCGTCGGTGTCGGTCGTCCCGCTGTCTTGCCCCGTGCTGTCGTCGCCGCCGAGGCCCGGCTGCCCGCAACCGAGGGACACCGAGATCGCCGCGAAGATGATGCCGAGCTTCATGACTCCACCCAATGTCACGAATGTCGCCTTTCGATCGCTCGCAAAAAATTCCAGTATCCTCGAAAATGCGATCGAGGACGACGAGCGCCGGGACGAGCGCGATCGGCATCACGAGCGCGATCGATCCGTCCAAGCGCCGCGCGCGTTGCCGAAACGGATCCGGTCAGCCGCCGAGCAACCGATGCACCTTGTCGTGCTCGGCCTGGAGGATTCCCATCGCGCGCGAGAGACCAAGCTCCGCCGCGGCAGCTTTGAGCAGCTCCTCCGCCGAGTGGCGGCCGACGCTGTGTCCGTTGGTCGAACGGGCAGGGCGACCACCGCGCTTCGGAGCACCGGTCGCGGCCCCCTTGCGAGCCTTCCGCTTCGCGTTCGAGCGGATCGCGTAAACGAAGGCGTCGCTCAACGAAACGCCAGCAGCCTTCCCTTTGGCGACGACTTCCTTGGCCGGCATGGTCGCCGGATGCGAGAGAACGAACGCCGTCTTGGTCTGTGGCTTCGCGCCGCGGGTGGAGGCTTTCGGGTGGGCAGTCTTCTTTTTGTTCTTGGCCATAGGTCACGTCCCGTCCGCAGGGGTGCGTTGCACCCTAGTCGGGCTTACACGAAGCTGACAAGAGGCTGGGTCCACGCACGGCGTTGATTGTTGCTGTGGCTCCACCTGGCACGTTCGTCTCGACGAACGACGCCCAAGTGGACGGCGACGTCCGCTCGGTGAGCGCGCGCGTGAGCGGCGTCGTCACGGCGGTGAACGTCGTCGACAACCCATACGTCCACGCGGGCGACGTGCTCGCGGAGCTCGACCGGTCCGATTTCGACGTCGCGATCGTGCGCGCCGAAGCCAACCTCGCGCAGGCCGAGGCGCAGCTCCGTTCGGTCCCGATCACCGACGCGACCAACGACACGGCGCACGCGACGCTCGCCTCGCCGCAAGGCGGACCACAACCGCGTCGCCGAAAACGGGCTCGTGCACGTCGACGCGAGTCACGTCGCGTGCGGCTCCAAGCCGTCGGCGGGCGAGAAACACGTCCGACCGTCTCGCCGAAATCGAAGAGGGCATTTGGGCGGTGATGCTGGACGAGCACGGGATCGAACGTCTGCTTCTCGAAAGACGTCGATCGCGCCCGGGTGGTCGCGTTCATCGACCGGAGCTTCGACCTCGCGCGCAGAGCGTCCTAGCGCTCACGGCTTGGGCAGACCCCACGCGCGGGTCGACGTACGTCGAGCGCGGCCACACGCGGTCAGAACGTGACGGTCGCCGTCGCCACGCCGGTCGCGCCCGTGTTCGGGTCGGCGGGCAACGTGACCGTCGCGGAGCCTTGGGGCGCTTGCCACAAAAGACCGCCTGTCAGCGGCCCGGCGTCCGTGATGGTCATCGTGAACGTTCCCTGATTCGGGACGTCGTTGCCGAGGCCGTCCGAGCAGGCGTTGTTGTTGCACATCGCCCATTCGCTCGTGGGTGCTCCGGTCGGGATGTACAAGGCCCCGGCTTCGGGGGCGTCGGAGAGCGTGTAGGTGCCCGCGGTGAAGGTCGTCTTGCCGACGATCGTGCCGCCGAAGAAGAAGGCATGCGAAGGCGTCGTCACGAGGAAGTCGACGCCGTTGTCCGTCGACGAGTACGTCGCGCTCACGGAGCAGGCTTCGCTGTAGGTCGTCGCACCCGAAACGTTGACGACGCAGCCTATCGACGCGGTGTCGTCGTTCGCGTCGCCCCCGCCATCGCTCGAGGGCGGCAAGCCTCCTTCAGGGCCCCCGTCGCCGGCGTCGCTCGGGTCGGGGCCCGCCGCCGGCTGGCAACCGGCTGCGCACGCGAAAACGAGCAGAAAAGAGACGACCGCAGTCCGACGAATGGGCATGATCCATTAGACGCTCGATCGCCTCCGCCGACGCTGTCCCTTTTCGGACATCCGCGCGCACCCGATCTTGCCCGCCGACGACAGCCGCCGCGGAATTGGAGCCTCCGGGGAATCCGGGGCCCTTCAAGGTGTAGAAATCGAGCGCGCCCCCCGTAAAAGCCAGCGCCGTGAAGAGACATCCGGCGAGGGGGAACGGCGGGTTCCTGGCAGTGAGCATCGACGCCGTGAGCATCGCCACCGGGGCGAGGCCGATTAGGACGGCAATGCCTCGCCGCAGCTTGCCCTCGTCTCGTCATCGATCGCTTGATGGCCTCGGTGATCGCGGAGGCACCATGGGTGAAAGTCGGATTCGATCCGGCATTTCGCGTCCAATGGGGCCGCCGCGCGACGCGGCAGGCGCTCCTCGATCGGCGCAACCGCCACGACGTGCGCGGGCGCCTCGCTCTACGAGTGTCGATCGCCGCGAGGCGCGGCCCCGTCGTGCTCGATGCCTCGGGCGCGATCTCGGATATGCCGACGACAACCTCTATGCGTCGGGTTGCACGGCACCACGCGAAGGCGACACCGGCGCGTGTGCCACCCTTTATTTTTGCGACGTGAGCAGCGGGCCAGCGCACTGGCAGCCCGATCAGGGCTTTTGAGCGCGGACTACGGCGCGACGATGTCTTGCATCCAGGGGATCACGCCCGCTGGGCGCGACGCGATCTCCGCGCGCCACTCTTCGTCGGTGTAGCGTTTGAAGTCGCCCGTCAGCTTTTCGACGTAGGTGGACACGAAGCCGCGATACGTCGTCGCATGCTCGGGCGAGCAGATTCCGGGTTGCGCGACGAGGTCAAAGCAAGCGGGCGAAAGCGAGCAGCTTGCGCGCGATGGCGTCGACGTCGTCGGTGTGCGGCGAGTGTCCGAAGCCGGAGGGCTCCTCGATCGTCGCGTTGCGCAAGTGCGCGCGGAAGAAGTCGCGATGCTTCGCAGGCAGCAGCCGCTCTTCGCGACCCCAAAAGAGGTGAACCGGCATCGCGAGCGAAGCGACCTCGTCGGGGGTGAGGCCCGGCGCGCGGGGCATGTCCTCGACGAGCGGGCGCACCGGCGCGAGCCGACGGCGCATCAGCCACGCGAGCGCGTGGCGAACCGCAGCCGATTCGAGGTCCATCGCCCTCTCGAGGAAGCGGACCGCGTCGGCGTGCCCCTCGACGCGCAGCGTGGCTTGGAACTGCACGAGATCTTCGTCGGTCGACGGCGCGCCGGCCGGCGACGCTACGAAGATCCCGAGGACGCGATCCGGACGCGTCGACGCAAAGCGAATCGCCGAGAACCCGCCGAGCGAGTTGCCGTAGACAACGGCGGGCTCGACCGCCTCGGCGAGCGCCTCGACGAGCGCGAGCGTCGAGCCGCCGACGTCGAACGGGTCGGGCCGCCGGCTCGCGCCGTGCCCGGGAAATCCGGCGCGACGACGCGCCGCGCGTGCGGCCGCAGGCGCTGCAGGAGCGGCAGATAGTCGGCGCCGCGCGAGCCGAGCCCGTGCAAGAGCACGATGGGCGGCAAATCCCCGCGCCCCTCCGCTTCGATCAGCCGCACGCCGCGCACGTCGCGCGAGCGGTAGCCGAGCGCGCCGAGCCCGGCGCGGAGCGCAGATTCTCCGAGAGCGAACATGCGTCGCCTCCCAGGATAACGCACTCGGCGTCTCGCACGGTGCGCTTCCTGGTCCCTCGCGACACGCCCGTCGCGCTTGCGAGCCTCTCGCAAGAGGTGTTGGGTAGCGCGATGCGCCTTCTCCTCTTCGGCGGGACGCGCTTCCTCGGGCGCGCGATCGCCGAGGTCGCGCTCGATCGCGGGCACGAGCTCACGCTGTTTCACCGCGGGCGATCGAACGCGGGCCTCTGGCCGCAGGCGGAGCACGTGGTCGGCGATCGCGAGACCGACTCGGGACGACTCGCGGGGCGACGGTTCGATGCGGCGATCGACACGAGCGCGTTCGAGGTGTTCACGGTGCGCAAGGCGGCGCGCGCGGTCGGCAGCGTCCCGTACGTGTTCGTGTCGAGCGTGTCGGTGTACGAGAGCGCCGCGCGGACGGGCGAGGGCGATCCGGTGCGCGCGGTGGACGACGCCGAGCACGCGACGCTCGACCTCCAACGTTACGGCGGGCTCAAGGCGGCGTGCGAGCGTGCGCTCGAGGAGGAGAACCCGGGCCGCGTCCTGTGCGTACGCGCGGGCAAGATCGACGGGCCGCACGATCTCGACGAGCGCTTCCGGTATTGGCTCGTGCGCATCGCCAAGGGCGGCGAGGTCCTCGCGCCGGGCGACCCCGACGCGCTCGTGCAGGACGTCGACGTGCGCGATCTCGCCGCGTGGATCGTCTCGTGCGCCGAGAAGGGCACGACGGGCGTGATGAATGCGACGGGCGAGCCGATGACGATGCGGGCGATGCTCGAGACGATGCGCGAGGTCATCGGCTCCGACGCACGCTTCACGTGGGTGCCCGACGAGGTGCTCCTCGCGGACGGCGTGATTCCGTACGCGGAGCTCCCGTACTGGCTGCCGAAGAGCGACGGCGCCTTGCCGGTCCCCATCGAGCGCGCCAAACGGGCCGGGCTCGCGTTTCGCCCTTTCGCCGAGACGGTGCGCGACACGTGGGCGTGGATGCGCCGGTCCTGGGACGCCGAGGCGCGCGTCCGCGAGCTGCGTCGCCTCGCGATCGTCGCAGGCATTTCCGCGGAGCGCGAACGCAAGTTGCTGGACTCGGCTTCCCGGTAGCCCGCTCGTACGATGGTTCGTCATTCGGGGCTGGAGCGTGCGCGCAAGGGCCTTGCACGCCGGCCGTCGCCGCGCTAGACACTAAACCATATGGTTCAGTATTCGGCGGGCCGTCTCGATGCCTCGTTCGCCGCGCTCTCGGACGCGACCCGGCGCGGCGTTCTCGAGCGGCTCGGGCGTGGAGACGCGTCGATCACCGATCTTGCCGACAAATTCCGCATGACGCTCACGGGCATGAAGAAGCACGTGAGCGTGTTGGAGCGCGCCGGGCTCGTCACGACGGAGAAGGTCGGGCGCGTGCGCACGTGCACGCTGGGTCCGCGGCGACTCGAGCGGGAGACGGCGTGGATTGAGCGGTATCGCCAGCTCTGGGCCGCGCGCTTCGACGAGCTCGACGACGTCATCGAAGAACTGAAACGAAAGGAAAAGGCATGAAGACCCCGACGACGGTGGAGCGGACGTCCGAGCGAGAGCTCGTCGTCACGCGAACCTTCAACGGCCCGACGCGCATCGTGTTCGAGGCGTGGACCAAGCCCGAGCTGCTCCAGCGGTGGTGGGCGCCGAAGGCGCGCGGCATGACGCTGGTTTCGTGCGAAGCGGACGTTCGCCCCGGGGGAAGGTACCGCTTCGTCATCGGGCTCGGCGGCTCGAAGATGGAGTTCTTCGGCAAGTACGTCGAAGTGACGCCTCACTCGCGCCTCGTCTGGACCAACGACGAAGCGGGTGACGCCGGGAGCGTCACCACGGTGACGTTCGAGGAAAAAGCCGGCAAGACGCTGCTCGTCATGCGCGAGCTCTATCCGTCGAAAGAAGCGCTCGAGGCCGCCGGCACCGGGGCCGCGGACGGGATGCGCGATACGTTCGAGCAGCTCGACGAGCTTCTCGTCTCCCTCGGCGAGAGCGCGGAGCGGTCAGGCTCCGCGTGAGCGTTTGCGCGTCGGCTCGCGCTCCCACGAACCCCGCGTCGCCGTCCACGCTCGCTTCAGCGCGAAGCGCCACCGGAGACGAGCTCGCGCGCTCCGCCTTCGAAGAGGATGTCGGCGCGTCCGGGTGAGGAGTTCGTGACCACGCCGACCCCGAACTTCGCGTGTCGGACGAGATCGCCGACGGCGCACGTCTCAGTGGCGGCGCAGAGCCTCGCGGGCCTGGTCGCGCGCGAAACGAGCGCGTCGTATTCGGCGTGCGTGGCCGCCGCGACGGGCGGGCCGATCGAGCCCGACGCGAGCGTCTTGTCGGACCCGCTCCTCGTACGCATTGAGGATGTCCTCGAAGAGCTCGGTATCCATCCGGGCGACGAGTCCTACGATCGACTGGCGGCGCCTTCCCGACTCTCGGCGTCGACGACGGCCTCGATGTGAGCGGATCGTGGCGTCAGTCCGGCGCGACGACGAAGCCTGTGTCGATGCCGTACCCATGGCCGGTGTCGGCGACGAGCGTCGTGACCTCGTGGGTCGAGACGTCGACGAGGCGGATCGATGCGACGTTTTGTTCCCACTCGACGAAGACGATGCCTGTGCCGTCCGGCGTGAACTGCGGAAAGATTGTGGGCCACATCTTCGTGTCGAGCACGGTGGTCGTCGTGTGCGTTGCGACGTCGAGCACGCAAATCGACGTCTCGTTCGGGTGAGCTTCCGTTGCGTAGAGGACGTGCGCGCCGTCCGCCGAGAAGTCGGGCCAGTCGAATCCGGTCGCGTTCGTCGCGAGCACCTTTCGGTCCGTGCCGTCGTCGCGCATCGTGAAGAGGCTTCCGCCTGTCCCCTTCTCGACGCCGCTCCCGAGGATCGTCGACCCGTCGGGGGCGTACATCGCGTCTGCGGTCGGATCGAGGCCCAGGATCGCGTGGTACGTGCCATCGGCGTCGAGCGTGCCGACCTCTCCCGCAGCGTCGCTCGTGACGAGCAGGCGCTCGCCGTCGGGCCGCGGTCGGACGAACGCCGGCGCTCCGAGCGGGAAAGGCTGGGTGCGGAGAAGCGCGCCGGTCGCGTCGAGCACATGGATCGCGTCGGTCGCGACGACCATGCGCGATCCATCGTAGGTGCACGGTCCGAACGTATCGAACGGAAAAGCCGTGGTGCTGGCGTCGGACGAGTGCCAGACGAGAGGCGCGGGCATGAGAAGCGATTGGTACACGACCTTGAAGCCGCGTGGAGCCTCGGGCGCCTCGTTTGCGCCCGCGTCGACGGGGACGCCTCGCGCGCCGAGATCGGTGCGGCCGCCGCACGCGACGAGACCGAGCAGCAGCATGACAGGCAGCCGCATGAACGAATCCTAACGCGCCGCGCGCGCAGACGGCTCGTCGAAGGGCCTGGGCAAAGAACGATCCTCAGAACTGCGGCACCGGCCTGTCTGCGTGCGGCTCCGGGGAGGTCTGCAGCAACGATCGATCACGACCAGCTGCACGTGTTCGGATGGCCGGTCACGGAATCGGCTCGACCACCGTCCCGTCGGTGATCTCCGCGCGCGCGATCGGGACGACCCGCGACGTCTCGTCGATGCCGCTCGAGACGAGCACCGTCGGGCCGGTGTCGCGCTCGAGGACGACCTTCGTCATCTTCACGCGGTCGTCGGGGCCGACGACGGCGAGGCGGACGCCGCGGGCGTCGTTGAAGACGGCGGTCGCGGGGACTTGGTAGACCTTGTGCGGGTTCGGCAGCGAGAGCGAGACCTCGGCGTACATGCCGGCGATGAGGGCGCTGTCGGCGTTCGGGACGCGGATCTCGGTGTTCATGGTGCGCGAGGCGGCGTCGAGCGCGCCGGCGCTGCGCGTGATGGTGCCGACGAATTTTCGGTTCGGGAACTCGCGCACGGAGACGTCGGCGGGCGAGCCGATGCGCACGCTCGGCGCGACGTCTTGCGGGACCGGCACGAAGACGCGCACCGGGTCGAGCGCGACGAGCGTGAAGAGCGGCGTGCCCGTGCCCGCGGTGACGAGCGCGCCGACGTCGACCGAGCGCGACGTGATCGTCCCGGCGAACGGCGCGACGACGCGCGCGAAGCTCTTCTGCTGCTCGAGCTGACCGAGGCTCGAGCGCTGCGCCTCGACGTTGGCCTTCGCCACCGCGACGCTCGCCTCGTCGACCTTGGCCTGCGCGCGCTTTTGATCGAGGTCTTGCTGCGACGCGAGACCCTGCCCGGTGAGCGCGGTGTATCGGTCGAGGTTCGCCTTCGAGAAGTCGGCGTTCGCGACGGCTTGCTGCACGTTGGCCTGCGCCTGCGTGAGCTGCGCGCGCGACTGCGCGATTTGTTGGTCGAGGTCGGGCGTCTCGAGCTCGGCGAGGAGCGCGCTCTCCTTCACGTGGTCGCCGATGTCGACGTACCACTTCTTGACGTAGCCGTTCGCCCGCGCGTTGATCGTGATCGACGCGAGCGGCGTGACCGTGCCGGGGAGGACGAGCGCGCGATCGCTCGTCACCACCTTGGGCAGCACGAGCTTGGTTCGAAGGCCCGCGTGCTCGGTCTCGGTGGTCTCGCGCGCGAGCTCGGCCGTCGCCTTGTGACGCGGCAAGTACGCCGCGAGGAACGCGGCGCCGAGCGCGCCCACGACGACGGCGCCGACGAGCGCCGCGCGCGCCGGCGAGAGGCTCGCGGGCGGCGGCAGCTCGAAGCCGAGATCGTGCCCGTTCGGCGGCGAGGCCGGCGTTTCGCGCTGTTCGTCTTCGGGGTTCACTCGGGGATCTCCCATGCCGCCGTCGAGGTCGCTTCCTTCCGGCGGAGCACTGTGTACATGACGGGGACGAAGAACAAGGTGGTGACCGTCGCGACGAGCAAGCCGCCGATGACCGCGCGCCCGAGCGGCGCGTTTTGTTCGCCGCCCTCGCCGAGCCCGAGCGACATCGGGAGCATGCCGATGATCATCGCGAGGGCGGTCATCACGACGGCGCGCAGGCGCGTCATGCCGGCCGCGAGCGCCGCGTTCTGCGCGTCGAAGCCGCGCTTTCGCTGATCGTTCGCGAACGTCACGACGAGGATGCTGTTGGCGGTCGCGACGCCGATGCACATGATCGAGCCCATGAGCGAGGGGACGCTCAGCGTCGTGTGCGAGAGGAAGAGCATCCAAGCGATGCCCGCGAGCGCGCCCGGCAGCGCCATCAAGATGATGAGCGGGTCGAGCCACGACTGAAAGTTCACGACCATCAGCAGGTAGACGAGCAAAATCGAGAAGAGGACGCCGTAGCCGAGCCCCCGGAAGGACGAATCCATGCTCTCGGCTTGCCCCTTGACCGTGACCGTCGTGCCGCGCGGGAGCGTCGGCTTGGTCTCGGCGAGCACGCGGTTCACGCCCGAGACGAGCGTTCCGAGGTCGGTGCCGTCGACGTTCGCCTGCACGTCGTAGGTGCGCCGGACGTCGTAGTGGGTGATGTTCACCGGGCCGGTCGAGCGCGAAATCGTCGCGACGTTCGAGAGTAGCTCGGGCCCGCCCGCCGTGCGCGCGATGGGCGTCGAGGAGAGCGCGTCGATCGAGTTGATCTCGTACTGCGGCGTCTGCACCGCGACGAGGTATTGGACGCCGCGCTTCGGATCGATCCAGTAGCCGGGCGAGACCTGACCGCTCGACGCGAGCGAGACGAGCAGGTCGCTCGAGACGTCTTGTACGGTGAGCCCGAGCTGGCTCGCCATCGTGCGGTTCACGTCGATGTCGAGCTGGGGGCGGTCGACGACTTGGGCGAGGTGGACGTCGACCGCGCCCGGGATGCGCGCGATGCGATCGCGGAGCTTCTCCGCGACGGCGTAGGTGCGCGCCTCTTCGCCGGTCGGCCCGACGACCTGCACGTCGATTGGCGCGGCGACGCCGAAGTTCAGCACTTGCGTCGAGATGTCGGGGGCGAGGAAGAAGAACGTCGTCCCCGGGAAATCGTGGGTCAATTGCTTGCGGAGCTTGCGCACGTACTCGGGCGTCGAGCCGTGGTTCTCTTTCAGCGCGACGAGGACTTGGCCGTCGGCGGGGGAGATGAGCGCGCCCTCGCTGAGCGAGAGGTTCAAGCCGCTCACGGGCGTGCCCATGTTGTCGATGATCGTGTCGATCTCGGCTCGGCGGGATGACCTTCTTGATGGTCGCGTCGATCTTGGTGAACTGGCGCTCGGTCTCCTCGATGCGCGTGGCCGGGCTCCCCGCGCGCGTGGAGCTTGATGAGCCCGGCGTCGACGCTCGGAAAGAAATCGCGACCGACGAGCGGGAAGAGCGCGACCGACGCCGCGACGAAGATCGCGAAGCCGCCGATCGCGAGCGCGCGGTGGTGGAGGGCGAAGGCGAGCCATCGCCCGTAGAACGCGCGAACGCGGTTGAAGCCGCGGTCGAACGCGGCGAAGAGGCCTTCTTTGTGCTCGCCGTGCATCGCGGCGCGCGCCTCTTTCACGAGGAGGTAGCGCACCATGGTCGGCACGAGCGTCCGCGAGAGGAAGTACGAGGTCATCATCGCGAAGACGACCGCGAGCGCGAGCGGCATGAAGAGCGACTTCGCCGCGCCGGTGATGAACGCGACCGGCACGAACACGATGCAAATGCAGAGCGTCGAGACGAAGGCGGGCACAGCGATCTCCGACGCGCCGTCGAGGATCGCGCGGACGATGGGCTTGCCCATGGCCATGTTGCGGTGGACGTTCTCGAGCTCGACGGTCGCGTCGTCGACCAGGATGCCGACCGCGAGCGACATGCCGCCGAGCGTCATCACGTTGAGCGTCTGGCCGAGGTACGACAGGAGCACGATCGAGACCAGGATCGACAGCGGGATCGAGATGACGACGATGAGCGTGCTCCGCCAGCTCCCCAGGAAGAGGAGGAGCATGAGCGCGGTGAGGCCCGCGGCGATGGCCGCCTCGCGCGCGACGCCGTTGACCGCGGCGCGCACGAAGAACGACTGATCGAAGAGGATGGACGCGCGGAGATCCTTCGGCAGCCGCGCGAGCGACTTCGGGAGCGTCTCGCGCACGTGGCGCGCGACGTCGAGGGTGCTCGCGTTGCCGTTCTTGAGGATCGTCATCAGCACGGATTTCGTGCCCTCGACGTGGACGATGCTCTGCTGGGGCGCGTAGCCGTCGCGCACGTTCGCCACGTCGCGCAAGTAGATGGGCGTTCCGTTCACCACCTTGATGGGGACGTTCGCGATTTGATCGAGCAGCTCGGGGCTCGAGTTGATCGCGATGGGGTACTCCTCGTTGCCGATCTTCGCGGTTCCGGTGGGGACGATGACGTTCTGCGTCGCGAGCGCCGCCTGGACGTCGCGGGCGCTCATGCCCCAAGCGAAGAGCTTCTGTGGGTCGATGTCGATCATGACCTCGCGCTGCTTGCCGCCGTAGGGCCACGGGATTTGCGCCCCGGGCACGGTCGCGAGGTCGGCGCGGATGAAGTTGGTCCCGTAGTCGAAGAGTTGCTGCTCGCTGAGCGTGTCGCTCTGGAGCGCGATCTGCATGATCGGCACGTTCGACGCGCTGTACCGGATGATGAACGGCGGCACCGTGCCCGGCGGCATCGACCGCACCGCGGTCTGCGCGATGGCCGTCACCTGCGCCGTCGCCGCTTCGATTTGCGCGCCGGGCTGGAAGAAGATCTTGATGACCGCGATGCCGGTGAGGGTCTGGCTCTCGATGTGATCGATGTCGTTGACCGTCGTCGTGAGGCCGCGCTCGAAGTTGTTGACGATGCGGCGCTCCATCTGCTCGGGCTGCATGCCCGTGTAGTTCCAGACGACGGAGATGACCGGGATGTCGATGTCCGGGAAAATGTCCGTCGGCATCCTGACGATGGTGACGACGCCGAGGACGACGATGAGCATCGCCATGACGACGAACGTGTACGGTCGTCTTAGGGCGAGACGGACGAGCCACATGACCGGCCCACTATAGGGTCCGCGTTCGCGCGGCGGACGCCGCCGCATTGTAAAAAAACCTCAGCGCGGACGAGGCAGCGCGGGTCGGCTATAGTGAAGATCGTGCGCCGTCTTTGGCTCGCCGTCGTCGGGTCATGCGCCGCCTGCGCGCTCTTCACGGATGTGTCCGGCCTGTCCGGCGCGGGCGACGGAGGGGACGCGGGCGACGCGGCGCCCCAGGATTCCGGCGGGATCGACGCCCAGAGCGACGCGCCCGACGCGGCGGTGGACGCGCCTGCGGACGCGCCGGCCTGCGCGCCGCTCGGGCTCGTGCAGAGCGCGTCCACGGCAGAGTTTTCGCCGCAGGTGACGACCGTCTCGACGACCTTTCAACAGCCGACGAGCGACGGCGACTACGTCGTCGTCGGCCTCAACTACGAGGGCGCGTGCGGCGCGGTCGCCGCGGTGACCGACACGATGGGCAACTCGTACGGGCTCCTCGCGAGCTACGACTCCGTGAGCGGCGCGCTCGTCCTCGACACGTGGGGCGCGCACGTGACCGGCGGCGACGGCGGGCTCGACACGATCACCGCGCAGCTCACCTCGGCGTGCGATCTGCGCAACGTCAAGGCGGTCGAGCTGCGCGGCGTCGATCCTGCGTTCGTCGGGCCGGCGCCGAGCGCGTCGGCGAAGGGAACGGGAGGGGCGCCGGACGCGAGCCTCGTCACGAGCGGTCCGTCGCTTCTCTTCGCCCACACGGGCGATCAGAACCAGGCGCTCGCGCCCGGCGCCGGTTGGACGAAGGTCTTCATCGACGGTTGGGCCACGCTCGCCGAATACGAGATTGTCGAGGCCGGCACGTACCCGGTCGCCTTCGAGCCCGATCCGAGCGAGCAATGGGCGATCCTCGCCGTCGCCGTGCGCGGGTGTCCGTGACGTTCACGCTCGACCGACGCGATGGTCGGAGCCCGCCGCCCTGGCCACTCCGCTGACCATTGGCGGCAAAGTCGAGCTGTGACAGAACGGATAGAATGCGACTCCGGGTTCTCGTCGTGGACCGTGACGCCGCGCGCGCCGCCGCGAAAGCCGGCGAGCTCACGCAAAAGGGCCATGACGCGGTCGGCGTGTCCGCGTCGGGCGCGGCCGAGGCGCTCATGCGCGAGTCGGTCGACTCGATCGTGTGCGACGCGAGCGTGCGCACGGAGATCGAGCGGATCTACGGCGCGTTGATTCCCGTCGTGCCGGACGACGGGCAACCGACCGCGCAAATCGCGAAGATGCTCGCGCGGCTCGCGCGCCGCAGCATGAGCCCGACGACGCACTTGTCGCTCGCCGCCCAGCTCGAGAGCGCGCTCGCGAACGCGACGCTCGCGCTCGAGCCGATCGTCGACCTGAAGACCGGCGCGGTCGCCGCGCATCGCGCCGCGCTTCTCGCGCCGAGCCTCTCGCACGACGAGCTTCATCAGGTTGCCGTCGAGCTCGGCCGCGTTCGCGAGCTTCGAAGGACGATCAGACAGTGCGCATGCGACGCGATCGATCGCGTCGGCGTCGCGCGCCTCTTCGTCGAGTGCACGCTCGACGACCTCATGGACCCGCAGATGTACGAGGAGCAGTCGCCCCACGTCGCGCGCGCGAAGTCGATTGCGCTCTCCGTGTCGGAGCGCGACGTGCTCGTCCTCGCCGAGAAAGACGCGCGGGAGCGTCTTCGCGCGCTGCGCGGTCTGGGTTTCATGGTCGTCGTGCGCGTCGGCACGGACATCGCGGGGCTCACGAGCGTCGGCGTCGTCGTGCCCTCGTACGCGCTGATCGATCTCGCCGAGCTCGGAGAGAGCGGGCCCGTCGTGACGCGCGTCGTCGCTTCGGTCGTCGCCGCGTGCCGCGAGGTGAACGTCCCGGTCATCGCGGACGTGACGACACCCGAGCACGTCGCGTGCGCCCGCGAGACAGGCTGCGTGCTCGCCGTGGGCCCGGGGGCGCTCGCCGGGCCGAGCGCGTAGTCGCCGCTCAGATCGCGCGCATCTTGTTGTTCTTTGCTTCGTGCGTCACCTCGGCGAGACCGAGCTTCCCCAGGAGCGGCGGCAGGTAGAGGCCGAACCGGCCGCGGAGACCCTTTTTCAAGCCGTAAAACCCGCCGACGGGGTTCTTCTTCGAACGCCCCCACGCTTCGACCGTGCCGTCCTTCGCGGGCTTCTGCTCGTCGGCCGCGCCGAGGTCCATCCAGTCGCCGTGCTTCGCGAGCATCGCGTGGAGATCGTCGACGCAGCGCGGGTCGTAGTGCAAGACGGTCTTTCCGACGGTGCACACGAGCGCTTCCTTTCCGCCGATCTCGTCGAGGTGCATCGTGTAATCCGACGTTCCAGGCGGCGTCTTCAGCTTCGTCGGCTTTTCTCGGGTTCCGATCGCGTGTTTCACGAGGCACCTTCGGCTTTCTTCTTCAGGTCGGCGGCGAACTTGTCGAACATGTCGTCGAACGGCGGGATCATCCCCGCGAAGAGGGGAAAGAGCGGGCCTCCGATTCGCTCGCGCATCGAGAAGGTGACGGTCTCTGGGTCGTTGCTCGTCACGAGGTAGGTGCGCTTGCCCATCGCGTCGCCCCAGACCATGCGCGTCGGCGCCTCGAGCTCCAGCACCTTCAGGGTGAAGGTGCGCTTCGCGTCGAGCACCGACTTCAGTTTGATCTTTTCGCCGAGCGCGATGCGTCCTTCGAGCGAGGTCACGGTCGAATTCCACGTCGGGTAATCGGACGCGCTCGTGAGCACCGCCCACACCGTCTCGGGCTTGGCGCGGATGTCGATCGCGACCTCGGTCTCGCGCGAGAAGAAGGTCTTCGTGGTCTTGGCCATGCGCCGAAGCTGGCGCTATTTGGCCGCGGAGTCTTGTAAAAATCGGACGAGGTTAGGGCTGAAATCGCTCGGCGCGCCCGGCGGGAAGTAGCCGCGCTTGTGCTTGGGCGCCGCGCCGGCGAACCGCCTGAAGTCGTGCACGAGGTGCGACTGGTCGTAGTAGCCGCACTGTGCAGCCACCTCCGCGAGCGTGCAGCCCGGGTCGCCCTTGAGGCGCGTGATCGCGTTTTGAAAACGCGCGATGCGAGCGAACGTCTTGGGCGGCACGCCGAGGTGCTCGCGAAAGAGTCGATCGACCTGACGGACCGAGAGGCCCGCGCCGGCGCAGAGCTCGTCGACGCGGACGAGGCCTTGCGCGGCTTCGATCGCGGACTTGAGCGCCCAGAGCTCGCGCTTGGAGTCGGTGACGTCGAGGCGCGCAGTGAAAAAATCGTCGAGGAGCGCGCCCTCCGCCGCGGGGTCGCCTGTCTTTTGCCGCAGCGCGCGCTCGACGGCGACCGCGTCTCGGCCGAACGCCTGCGCGGTCGGCACGACGCGGTTGGTCCACGGGTGCACCGACGCGACGAACGCCGCGAGGCCCGCCGTGCGAAACCGCGCGCCCGCGACGACGACCTCGCCGCGCTGCCGGATCGTGATCGGATGAACCCGTTGCGCGTCGAGGTTGACTGGTGCCGCACGAGCTCTGCGTGCCCCGGCGCGACGCGCGTGTAGGGCGCGCCCAGGTTGAACACGAGATTGGCGCGCGCGTCGGCGAAGACGTCGACGCTGAGGTTCAGCGATTCGCCGGGCGGCGTGTACACGAACCAGAAGCTCTCGATGAAGTCCGCGAGCGCCGGAGCCGGGCGAGCGATCGTGTACACCGCGCCAGCGTAGCCCATTTTGGGGTCAGCGGCCCTTCGCGCCCTCGATCTCTCCGCGGACGTCCACGCTCATCAGGTCTTCGGCGCGCAGGAGCTCCTCGTACATCGCGAGCGTCTCCTCGACTTGCTTGGCCGGAATTCGGCGGATCGCGTAGCCGACGTGGTTGAGCACGTAGTCGCCGACGGCGCACGGCTCGTCGACCACGTCGAGCCGCACCTCCTTGCGCACGCCCCAGAAGTCGACCTGCGCGACGTTGTCGTCGAATTTCGATGATCTTGCCGGGAACGCCTAGGCACACGTTGCACCTCCACCGCGAACGATTGCGTCGGCGACCGCGAGTTGACCGAGCGCGATTCCGCCGTCGCCCGGCGGGACCCGACCGTGCACGTAGACGCGGCGCTCGAACCCGAGCGCGGCGACGAGGCCCTCGACGAGCCGCACGTTCTGGAAGCAGCCGCCGGTGAGCACGACCGGCAGCGCGCGATCGAGCGTGCGCACGACGTCGGCGGTCGCGGCGACGAGCGTCTCGTGGAAGCGCGCGGAGAGCGCGCTCGGCGAGGCGGTCGCGGTGACGTCGTCGACGAGGGCGCGCACCGCGGGGCGGAGGTCGATGCGCTTCACCGGCTCGCTCTCGTCGATGGCGTAGGGGTAGGGGAGCGCCTTCGCGTCGCCGGCGGCTTGCTCCCATGCGATGGCGACCTGCCCCTCGAAGCGCGCGAGCGTGCGCCGGAGGCCGAGCGCGCCGAACGCGTCGAAGTAGCGGCCCGCGCCGCTCGCGAGCGGCGCGTTCGTGCCGGTCGCGATCATCCGGCGCACGACGGCGACCTCGCTGCGCGGCAGGGTGCTCGAAGAGCGGCAGGGACGCGAGCGGCGGCTCGCCGTCGAAGGCGTCGTCGAGCAGCGCCAGCGCCATCCGCCACACCTGACGGATCGCGCGATCGCCGCCCGCGAGGCGGCACGGACGCAGCGACGCGACGCGCTCGAACCCGTCGAGGTCGGCGACGAGCACCTCGCCGCCCCACGACGTGCCGTCGGTGCCGAGGCCCGTGCCGTCGAACGCGACGCCGACGACGCGGCCTTCGAGCCCGTGCTCCACGATCGCGCTCGACGACGTGCGCGTGGTGATGCTGCACGGCGATGCGGCGTCGTGCCGCGGCAGCGCGAGGGCGTAGCGCGTCGAGAGGTAGTCGGGGTGGAGATCGTGCGCGATCACCTCGGGCGTCGTGCGGAGGAAGCGCTCCATGCGCTCGATCGCGCGCTCGTAGCCGTCGAACGCGGCGAGGTTGTCGAGGTCGCCGATGTGCGGGCCGAGGTACGCGCTGTCGCCCGTGCCCAGGCAGAAGGTGTTCTTGAGGTGCGCGCCGCACGCGAGCGTCGGGCGCGCGAGCGGCGTTCGGAGCCCGATGCGCCCGGGCACGTGACCTCGCGAGCGGCGCATGACGACCGGCTTGCCGCACGCGACGAAGGCGACCGAGTCGTCCGCGCGCGTCGCGATGTCGCGATCGTGGACCAGGAACGCGTCGGCGATCGACCCGAGCCGCGCGAGCGCGTCGACGTTCTCGAAGGCGATCGGCTCGTCGCTGAGGTTGCCCGAGGTCATGACGAGCGGCCTGCCGACGTCGCCGAGGAGGACGTGGTGGAGCGGCGTGTAGGGCAGCATGATCCCGATGCGATCGCTGCCGGGCGCGATCTCGGCGACGACGTCCTGCGCGTCGGGCTTGCGCCGGAGCAGCACGATGGGGTGCGCCGGGCTCTCGAGGAGCATCCGCTCGGCGTGGCCGACCATCGCGAGGCGCTCGGCGGTCCGCGAGATCGCGCACCATCATCGCGAACGGCTTCTCGTCGCGTCGCTTGCGCCGGCGGAGCTCGTTCACGCTCGTCGCGTTGGTCGCGTCGCACGCGAGGTGAAATCCGCCGAGGCCCTTCACGGCGACGATCGCGCCGCTGACGCAGCAGCGCGGCGGCGGCGGAGATCGTCGCGGTTCTCGCTAGGCTTCGATCGAGCAGCCGGCGAAGTCGAGGAGGCGCAGCCGCGGGCCGCACTTCGGGCACGCGTTCGGCTGCGCGTGGAAGCGGCGGTTCTCGGGGTCGTCGTATTCGCGCTGGCAGTCGGCGCACATGGGGAAGGGCGCCATCGTCGTCGTCGCGCGGTCGTAGGGCACGCCGAGCGCGATGGTGAAGCGCGGGCCGCAGTGCGTGCAGCTCGTGAACGCGTAGCGGTAGCGGCGATCGCGTGGGTCGGCGATCTCGCGCGCGCACGCGGTGCAGGTCGCGAGATCCGCGGGGATCGACGGCCGCACGGCGCCCGCGATCGAGCTCGGCGCGATCTCGAACGCGACGCGCGACTCGTCGGCGGCGATGTTCGCCCAAGAGAGCGCGTCGATCCGCGCGGCGGGCGGGAGCTCGGCGCGGAGCCGCTCGAGGAACGCGTCGAGCACCTGCTCGTCCGTCGCGAACGCGTCGATCACGACGCCCGACGAGTCGTTGCTCGACCGTCCCGGTCAGCCCCGCGCTCCTCGCGAGGTTGTAGACCCACGGCCGAAACCCCACGCCCTGGACGACGCCCTGAATCTCGATGTGTCGGCCGATTCTCACGACGCCTCCTCGACCCTCCTCGAGAATGCGTGGCCCATGCGAGCCGCCTCGTCGACGACGGCGAGCACGAGATCGTCGATGCGCGCCTCGACCGCCGGCGTGCGCTCGAGCGAGAGCTCGACGTCGGCCGGCACGACGCCGACGAGCACGAGCGTCTCGGGGAACCCGCCGAGCAGGCGCGCGCCATCGAGCAAGTCGGCGACGCCGACCTGATGCGGCGAGAGTCGATGCGCGGCCGCCGGGCCGACCTCGTCGCCGCGCACGCGGACGAGCGTCCCGGGCGGCGCGTCGGCGCCGATCGCGTCGACCAGGATCACGGTGCGTGCACTCTGCAAATACGGAAGCAGCGACAACCCGAGGGTCCCGCCGTCGAGCGCGACCGCGCCCTCCGGCGCGTCGTAGCGTGCGTTCAGACGCGAGACCGCCTCGACCCCCGCGCCGTCGTCGCCGCAGAGCAAGTTGCCGAGGCCGAGGACGAGCAGCTCGATGGTTTCCACGAGACCTCCGTTTGCAACCGATGTGCCCCGCGCAATCCGCGCCTTCCTGCGCCCGCCACCCCCGCGCACGCTGCAACCCGTTCGCCCCCGTGAACGCCCTGCGCGCCGAGAGCGAACAATCTCTCTCGGCGTCAGAGGGATTCAGGGGTTTTTGTCGCGCTCGGCGAGCTCGCGCTTGACCCACTTGTTGCCGCTGAAGATCGAGTCCATCTCGCCGTTCTTCTCGACGTACGACGTGAGGATCGCGCTGTAGACGTGCTGCACGACGAAGCCGAGGAGCAGCCACATCGTCACGTGGTGGATGAACCGCGCCCACGCGATGCCGCCGAAGAGCGGCAGGAACATCCGCGCCCACGCCACCGGCGAGTGGACCGCGTCGACCGAGTAGAGGGCGAGGCCGCTCAGGATCATGACGAGGTACAGGCCGAAGACGGCGAGGTACGCCGCCGCGGCGACCGGGTTGTGCCCGACGGCGTCGGACGGCGTGCGGCGCATGAAGAGGTAGAACTTGAGGGTCGGGAAGAAGCCGGCGCGGCGCTCGCGCGCGACCGGGATGAACTCGCGCCAGCTCGCGTGGCCCTTGCCGACGAACATCCAGAGGATTCGCGAGAGCACGGCGAGCGTGAAGACGATCGCCGCGTAGAAGTGGACCGTGCGCACCATGCCCATGACGAAGCGCTCGCGCGCCTCGCCCGGCGCGGCGAGGACCGGGTGCCCGATCTCGAACCCGGTCGCCGAGAGGACGAAGATGGAGAGCGCGATCGCCCAGTGCGTGCCGCGCACGACGCGATCCCAGACGTGGACGCGCACGAGATCGCGCCCGCCGGGCGGCGCGGGCGCGCCGCCGACGACGGCCGGATCGTTGACGCGCGCTTCCATCAGACGGCCCTCACGTTGAGGATCTCGTGGCCCTCGGCGTCGCAGACGTGGACGCCGCACGCCATGCACGGATCGAACGAGTGGATCGTGCGCAGGATCTCGAGCGGCTGATCCGCGTTCGCGACCGGCGTGCCGAGCAGCGCCGACTCGTAGGCGCCGCGCGTTCCGTTGGCGTCGCGCGGACCCGCGTTCCACGTGCTCGGCACGACGCACTGGTAGTTCTCGATCGCGCCGTTCTTGATGTGCACCCAGTGGCCGAGCGCGCCGCGCGGCGCCTCGTGGAAGCCCGCGCCGGTGCATTCCTTCGGCCAGCTCGACGGGTCCCACTTGGAGTTGTCGTGGATGCGCAGCTCGCCGCGGCCCATGTTTTCAGCCAGTTGATCGACCCAGCCGTCCATCTTGTCGGCGATGATCAGCGTCTCGATCGCGCGCGCCGCGATGCGGCCGAGCGTGGAGAAGAGCGCCTCGGGTCCGACGCCCGAGCTTCGCGAGGACGGCGCCGACGGTCGCCTTCACCTGCGGTTGCCCGCGCCCGTACGCGACGAGCATGCGCGCGAGCGGGCCGACCTCCATCGCCTTGTCCGCGTAGCGCGGCGACTTCAGCCAGCTGTACTTCGCGTTCGTGTCGAGGCGATCGTACGGCGGCTGCGGGCCGGTGTATTTCGGGATCGTCTCGCCGATCGACGGGTGCAGCGCCTTGCCGTCGCCGCCGCGTACTCGTACCAGGAGTGCGTGATCGACTCGGTGATCTTGGCCGGATCGAGGTCCTCGACCTTCGAGAGATCCTTGTTCCAGATGACGCCGCTCGGGAAGAAGAGCTGCGGCTTGTCGCCGTCGTCCTCGGGGTACTCGCCGTACACCATGTAATTGCCGACGCCCTCGCCGATCGCCGCCCAGTCCTTGTAGAACGAGGCGACCGCGAGCACGTCGGGGATGTAGACGCGCGACACGAAATCGCGCGCCTTGGCGATGAGCTCCTTGAGCTGCGCGATGGTCCCGATGTTGAGCGACGCCTGCTTGTTCGGGTCGACCGGCGTCGCCATGCCGCCGACGAGGAAGCTCTGGAGGTGCGGGTTCTTCGCCGCCGAGGACGGCGTGCAGCTTGATGAACTCGCGCTGGAAGTCGAGCGCCTCGAGGTAGTGCGCGACGGCCATCAAGTTCGCTTCGGGCGGGAGCTTGTACGCGGGGTGGCCCCAGTACGCGTTCGCGAACGGACCGAGCTGCCCGCGATCGACGAACGTCTTGAGACGATCGCGCATGCCCGTGAAGTACTTCTTGCTCGAGAGCGGCCAGTCGCTGATCGACTCGGCGAGCGCCGAGGTCTTCGCGGGATCGGCCGAGAGCGCCGAGACGACGTCGACCCAGTCGAGCGCGTGCAGGTGGTAGAAGTGGATGACGTGGTCCTGGACCATCTGCGCGCACATGATGAGGTTTCGCAGGATGCGCGCGTTGGGAGGGGGCTTCGAGCCGATCGCGTTCTCGACGGCGCGCACCGACGCGATCGCGTGGACCGTGGTGCAGACGCCGCAGATGCGCTGGGTGAACGCCCACGCGTCGCGCGGGTCGCGACCCTTCAGGATCATCTCGATGCCGCGGAACATGGTCGACGACGACCACGCGTCCTTGACGCTTCCGGCGTCCACTTCGGCCTCGATGCGGAGGTGTCCCTCGATTCGGGTGACCGGGTCGACGATGACGTGGCTCATTTCGGCTCCTTCGCTTCGGGCGTCGTCGTCTCTTCGTGCGCCTCGCGCCGGTGCAGACCGAGCTGGATGAGGCCGTGCCCCGCGAACGCGGCGCCGACGGCGGCGACCGCGGTCACGCCGACCTTGTCGACGTCGCCCATCGTGCCGAACCCGGGCACGTGCCTCAGGTGCTCGTAGAACGGCGTCATGCGATCCCAGAAGCTCGGCTCGGCGCACCCGATGCACGGGTGACCGCAGCCGATCGGCCAGTTCGTGCCCTCGTTGCAACGAACGACGGGGCAGTTGTTGTACGTCTCGGGGCCCTTGCACCCCATCTTGAACAGGCACTCGCCGTCGCGGTGCGCCTCGTCGCCCCACGCTTCGACGTATTGGCCCGCGTCGAAGTGCGCGCGCCGCTCGCAGTTGTCGTGGATGGTCTTGCCGTGGGCGAAGAGCGGGCGCTTGAGCGAGTCGACCGGCGGACACCTCTTGTAGGTGAGGTAGTAGACGATGAGCGCGGTGATGTTCTCCGCGTTGGTCGGGCACGCCGGCAGGTTGACGAGGTTCTTGATGCCCGGCACCGCGTCGCCCACCGAGAGCGCGCCGGTCGGGTTCGGCGCGGCCGCCGGAATTCCGCCGAACGCGGCGCACGTGCCGACCGCGATGACGCCCGCCGCGTTCGCGCTCGCCTCGCGCGCGATCTGGAGCGCGCTCTTGCCGCCGATGGTGCAGTACGCGCCGCCCGCGCCGATGGGGATCGACCCCTCGATGACGACGAGGTACTTGCCCGCGTTGTCCTTCACGGCTTGCTGCAGCGCTGCGTCGGCCTGCGCGCCCGCCGCGGCCATGATCGTCTCGTGGTAGTCGAGGCTGATCGTGTCGAGGATCACCTCGGCGACCGTCGGGCGCGACGCGCGCAGGAGCGACTCGGTGTTGCCGGTGCAGTCCTGGAACTCGAGCCAGACGAGAGACGGCTTCGCCGTCTTCACGATCGCCTGGGCCATCTGCGCGTCGGCGCCCTTGGGCAGGGCGAAGTACGTCGCGATTCCCGCGCAGAACTGGAGGAGGTCGCGGCGGCTGACGCCTCGTCTCCGAAGCTCGTCGCCCAGCCAACCTTTGCTCGCGGCCATGATGCCTCCTTCGGCGTAGCGGTCTGCACGCCGGAAAGGTGCAACCGATGTGCCTCGCGCGACACGGCCTGAAACAAGGCGTTTCCTGCGAAACGCTACGCAATCGATTCGCGCGCGACGACCGCCGTGCACGCGGAAGGCACGGGGTCGTCCGAGCGTGCTTCTGCCGGCGCGCGAGCACCGTCACGTCGAGGCGCGCGTCGTGCCGGCCGCCGGCCGTTCCGCGCCTGGAGCGCCGTGCGACGCGTGTGGGCACGATCTGCTCGTCGCGTTCTCGTGCAAGGCGCGAGCTCTCTGCGCGCGCGCTCCGGCCACCAAGCTCGAGCTACAGCGGCACCATCACGCGCGATCAGCTCGCCGCGCTTCTGAAGAAGTTGCCTGCGCTCTTCTCGTCGTCAGAGACCATTCCCGGCTTGGTCTTCGCCCCGTATCGAGGCGAAGGTCCTGACGCAGAAACTTTTCCGACCGCGTGAATTTACGTGAGTAGCGGAAGGCAGGCGGAGACAAGAGCGAGCAAGGGAGCGGCCGAGATCGTTTCATGATTCGTTTTTCACGAACGCGACGCCGGGGAGTCGGTGCCGCTGGAACGTAAGCGTCCGACCATGGACGCCTTGAGCGAGCCACGCGCGGTCCGCGATAGTGCCAGCACCGGCGACATCATCTGGGCGAACGCCAACGGTCGAAACTGAACATCTCATGGGCACTTGCCGCCGAGCCACTGAGACAAGCACGGTTCGAGGTGCCCGCCATTCGCCGTACAACCAAACGCACAATACCGTTTGGCGGCCTCGCAGCGTGGCGCGGCTCGGTAGGCGTCGCAAAGCTCGTGCATCGTCGCTTCGTAATACTCGTTGTTGATGCCGCGGCGGTCGTAGCTCTGCAGGAGTGGAACGATCTCGTCGGCGATCTTGGTTGCGCGCGCGGGGTCGTGTGACCACATGGCGGAGCGGATCGCGTCGGTCTTGTGTGTCACGAGCTCTTCCTTGCTCAACTGGGACACGGGACACCGTCGTACGGCGCTGCTTCGGACGCTCCCATCGATGGCCGACGCGTCGCTGTGGGCCTGTACGAAGAGCGATTCCGGCCGCGTCGCGAGCAGCCGGCGGAGCGCGGCGCGGCCTTCTTTGCAGTGCCCCGCCAACATCGTGCAGTCCGCGCGAGCGGTATCGAGATCGTAGGTGGATACGAAGCCGGGCGTCGCCTGCAATTCCGCCCACGCCTCGACGCACGACGCGTCGTGCGCCAGAAAGAACTTGCGTCGTGCGGCCTCGATTCCTTTCGGATTGCCCGCGACCGCCGCGGTCGCGGCGTGTGCAGTCTCAAGCGCCCGCGGCGCGCTCGCCGCCACTTCGACGGGTGTCGGACCGTCCACAGTCGCGGCGACCGCCGGTGTCGGGAAGGCGACGTGTTCGATGCCGGCCGAGGCGGAGGCCGAGGCCGCGGCGCTGCGTTGGGCGACGTGACGATGGCGTCGCACGACGAGCACGACACTGGCACCGACCGCGATCGAAAGCGCGATGATGCCTGCCACGAGGAGTCGATTGCGTCCCTTCGGTCGCCCGCCCGGAAGGGCGACGCCGAGGTGCGCTGCGATGCGATGGACCGAGGAGCGCGCGTCGGCCCCGGCGAATGGCGCGAGGTCGTAGGCGAGCTCGGCAAGATTCGAGTAGCGCTCTTCGCGGCGCTTTCGCAAACAGCGCTCGAAGATCGCGCACATCTCCCGCGGCACGCGCGCGGGATCGAGCGGCGCCATCGGCTCGTCGAGCACGGCGCGAAAGATCTCGGCGACGGTGTTGCCGTCGAACGGCGGACGCCCCATGAGCAACGTGTAGAGCACGACGCCGATGGACCACACGTCGCTCCGAGCGTCGACGTCGTCCGACGACATCAGCTGTTCCGGCGACATGTAGCGCGGTGTTCCGAGGAGCGCGCCGGCTTGGGTGCGCAGGTTCACCGACTCCGCGCTCTTCGGGGCTGCCTTCGTGATCCCGAAGTCGAGCACCTTCACGAGCGGCAACCCACCGGGTCCTTTCGTCAGGAAGATGTTGGCGGGCTTGACGTCGCGATGCACCATGCCGAGCGCGTGCGCTTCGGCGAGACCCACGCATGCTTGCATGATGCACGCACTTGCGTCCGGCACGGACATCGCACCGCGCTCCCGCAACAGCACGCTGAGGTCCGTGCCGTCGAGAAATTCCATCACGATGAAGGGCTCGCCCGTTTCGAGACGTCCCGCATCGAGCACGTGCGCCACGTGCTCGCCTTTGAGACGCGCCGCCAGACGCGCCTCACGCTCGAACCGCCCCGCGGCGTCGGGCGAGGAGCCATGAAGAATCTTCACCGCCACGAGCTGCCCGAGCGTCATGTGCGTCGCGGCGACGACGATGCCCGTCGCGCCGCGGCCGACCACCGACTGGACGCGGTACTTGCCGGCGATCACGGTTCCGGGCGCCAACTCCATCGCCTCGATCTTACCAAGCCGGCGGCGATCACGTTGGCGCGTGCGGCAGCGCGCGGAGCTGCACCGAAAAACGCGGGGCCCAGGACCGCGTTTCGCCGCGCGCGTCCGGGCGCTACGATCGCAGCGTGAATGGGCCATCGTCGCGACCGTGGCTGCTGCTCGTCCTGGCAGCCTTCTTTGCCGTCCCGATCGCGTTCCTCGGGTTCATCTTCCTCATGGCCTGGCACGACAGGACGAGCCACGCCTGGGTCGTCATCTCGAGCGACCCGGTGAGCCACGTCGCGCCGACCGGCGCGACGCTCGTCGGGTCGAGCGGCGGTCACGGCATCGGGGAGAAGTCCCCGTCGTACGAGTGGCTCACGTTCGCGACGAAAACGTCCGAAGCCGAGGTCGATTGCGACCTCGACGCGCAGCTCCGCGCTATCGGGTACGCCAAAATGGCGCCGACGCCGATGAACCCCGGCTGGACGCCGTGGCTGCCGAAGACGCGTCAGTACCGCCGAGGTGAGCTCACCCTGCGCTATTTCGTCGACCCGACGCCCTTCGTCGTCGACAAGCATCGCACGGTCTCGCCCTCCGAAGCCCCGCGCGTCGTCGTCCTGACAGTGGAAAACGAGACGGCGATTGACGAGGCCAAGCGAAAGTGAGCGCTTCACGCGATGCGCGCCCAGCACCGCGAGCCAGGTCTGGCGAATCTCGAAGGCGATGACGGACCTCGACGTCTGGAAACGCCTCGGAGACAGGTGCGGTCTCGGTCGTACGGGATGATCACAGGGACGAGCGATGACGTCGTCGTGCCGTCGCCGAGCTCGCCTTGTTCGTCGTCGCCCCAGCAGCCGTGTGTTCCGTCGAGTAGCTCGGCGCACGGCTACTGAGCTCGCAGACTGGCCACCGTAGTCGGCGATTCCGCTACGATCGAACGTTGTGCTCTCGAGCGTCCCGTCGAAGATTCCGAAGGGCCTTCGCCATTGGAGCGTCTCTTCGCTCCCTTGCCGCACGCGCGATGGTACGGTCTCAAGAGTCCACCCGCATGGCCGCGATGTACCCGCCGCTCGATACGCTGAAGCCCGTGGCGCCCGACGTGTGGATCGTCGACGGGCCCACGATTCGCTTCGGCCCGCTGGAGCACCCGACGCGCATGACCGTGCTCCGCCTGAAGGACGCTTCGCTCTTTCTTCATTCGCCGACCGCGCACACCCCGGAGCTTGGGCGACAAATCGACGCGCTCGGCACAGTGCGCTGGATCGTCGGCCCCAACCGCGTCCACTACTGGTGGATTCCCGATTGGCGCGCCGCCTATCCGAGCGCGCAGGTGTGGCTCGCGCCGCGCATCCGCGAGCAGGCGGGCGGGCGCATCGCCTTCCCCGCCGAGGAGCTCGCCGCGACGACGGACTATCCGTGGTCCGGCGAAATCGACACGCTCCCGACGCCGCGCCGCGGGTTCATGACCGAGTACGAATTCTTCCACCGCGCGAGCAGCACGCTGGTGCTGACGGATTTGATCGAGAACTTCGAGCTCGAAAAAGTGGAGGCCGGTTGGATGCGTTTGTTCCTTCGCGTCGCCGGCGCGACCGGCGAAACACCGCGTGATCTTCGCCTCTTCGCGTCGCGCTCTACGTTGAGGCGCGCCGTGGAGACGATGATCGCGTGGCAGCCCGAGCGCATCGTCCTCGCGCACGGCCGCTGGTACCCGAACGACGCGGTCGCCGAGCTGCGCCGCGCGTTCCGGTGGCTCCTCGAATGACAACGCAACGCTTGCTCGCGAGCCCGGCCCACCGTCCGCGCGGCGGTTGACCCCGACGTGCGCAGCGGGGGCGCGATCCGGCCCGTGACGGTTGGCTTACGGAGCTCGGCGCGGCTCGAAGTCGCTCATGACGACGGTGTCCGCCAGGACGGGGACCTGCAGCTCGCCGACGAGCGTCAGCGTCCCCGCGGTGAGGTCGGTCGCGTTCGCAAAGCCCCACATCTGCACATGAGCGGTGGCGGTGGGCGGCAGCTGCAGGATGATGAACGCGCCCGTCGCGGTCGACGATTCGGCGGCCGCGTGCGTTGCCGGAGCGGTCGTCGTCGTGAAGTAATAGGAGTCCGCCCCTGAGAGCGGCGTCGCGGTCCCCTCCGTCGACGACACGGTCGCGACGAAGTTCGAGATCTCGTGCTTCGAGCAGTCGCGGAGAGTGCCGAGCACGATGCCGGTGCCGGCCGTCCGGGTCACGCCGACGAGCGACGGGAACAGCGCCGCCGTCGACTTCGATACCGATTGAATCGTCGCCGGGCTCGATTGCGTAGCAGTGTTCGGATCGAGGATCAGGTTCACGAGGAGCGTGTCGAGCGAGCTCGCGGACGTCATCTCGATGCCGAACCGCTTCGTGCCGACTGGGGCGTTGATTGTCACGCTGCCGTCCGCGGCGGCGGTTTCGGTATCGAACGGGGTTGCGTAGCCGATCGCGGCGAACCCGCTGACGCCCGCGCCGATCGCGCTCTGGGTCTGGAGGTCGACGACCTTCGTCGTGAGGCCGACGCTCGTCGTCGTAGGCAGATCGCCGCTCGGCGTTCCGAGGCACGTGAGATCGACATCGCCGATTTCGGTGCCGCCACTGTTCGCCTTCAAGACCGCCGTCGGCTTGTCGAAACCCACGTCGATCGGTCCGCCATCCAAGGTGCCGCCGTCATCGGTCGCGTCCCCGTCCGCGCTTCCGGCGTCGGTGGTGGGCGACGCGTCTGGCGCACCGGTGGGGCCGTTGCTGCAGGCGAGGGATGGACCCGAGGCCGCGAAGACGACCGTGCCGAGAATTGCGAAGCGAATGTGGCGCACGCTCGCGAATATCGCACGGGCGCCGTCGCCAGCGAAGTGGGATCCCGCGTCGGCCTCTTCAAACCCGCAACTCCAGCGGTGCTAAACTCAAACGCGTTATGTCCATCGCCACGAACGATTCGCTCTGGCTCCACAGCGGAGACTGGACAACGCCGGACTCCACGCACATCGCGGTGCTCGACCTCCGAGAAAGACTCGGTCGTGACAGCGCGGAGTCGCAGCACAGAAATCGGACGTCGTGATCGTGCGCACGACGGAGGGGGCAAGCTCGGTGTCGCCGTCGTCGCACGCCGGCGTCGTTCTCGCGGACCTCGCGCACGTGAGCCACCGGCGCAGGAGGCGGCGGCTGCTGCGGCGAGCCGCAACCCACGGCTGAGGCAGCGAGGATCGCGTGACGGAAGAACATGTCCGCGTTGGACGGACGACGCTCGTGGGTCTTCACCTCGAGGACAATGCACCGCCGCGGCCCGGGCCTACGGTGCGGGACGCGCGAGCATCGTCGCGAGCTCGGCGCGCGAGCTGATCGCGAGCCGGTCGTAGACGTTGCGCAAATGTTTTTTCACGGTGTTCGCGGAGACGCCGAGCGCGCGGCCGACCTCGTCCGTGGTGAGCCCGCGCGCGGCGTGCGCGGCCACTTCGAAGCCGCGCGCCGTGAGCACGCTCTCCCACGAACAATCGACCTTGGCCGCCGCGCGGAGCGCGGTCATGCGCGTCGAGACGTGGACCGCCATGGCCCTCGCCATGGAGAGCTCGTGCGAGCCGAACTCGCGGTCCTCCACGCGCGCGAAGTTCATCGTCCCGATGAGGTCGCCTTCGGCGATCACGGGCGCGACCATGTAGTGGTGACCGATCGTGTAGTCGAGGAGCTCGAGGCAACCGTCGGGCAACCCGCGGTCCCGCGGCGATGTTCTTCGCCCGCGCCGCCCCCCTCGTGAACCCGAGAAACCCCATGCGCCGAGCATAAGCCACGGGCACCCGTTCGGGTACTGGTCGCAAGGCGTGCTGGTCGGGCATTCGTCCTTCGGGACGCGGCGTATGAGCGGGCCGCGATTGGCATCGGCGCCGCGGCGCGTACCGCCGGGGGAAGCCGCGTGAACCTCTTCATGGGCGCCGCGCATCGCGATCCCGACGCGTTCGCCGAACCCGACCGGCTCGACGTGATGCGACGCGACGTTCGCCACCTCGCGTTCGGGCTCGGTCCTCACTTTTGCGTGGGCGCCGCGCGCGGGCGCATTTCAGTGCACGCGGCGTTCACCGAGCTGCTTCGCCGCTTTCCGCGGATGGAGCGCGCGTACGAGGAGCCCTCGTGGAACGACAACGTGACGATCCGCGGCCTGGCGACCTTGCCCGTGCGCATCGCGTGACGCAAGCATCGTGGGATGCGAACGCTCGCCGCCGCCGTCGCCACGATGGCCGTCTCGCTCGTCGGCGCGACGACGCACGCCGACGCTCGCGCGTGCACGCGCCTCGCGGGCGCGCTCGTCGTCGATCGCTCGGGCTCGATGATCGGCTCACTTTGGCTCGACATGCAGCCCCATCGAAGGCCCACCCGCGCACTTCGCACAAAACGCGTTCCGTAAACGGAGGCGACGCGAATCAGCGGGGGGCGCGGACGCCAAGCTGATCGAGCGCACCGAAATACGAGACGAGGTGATCGTGCCCGTTTCCGTAGACGTAGATGGCGCGCGCGCCTCGGCCGTAGGCCTCGCGCGTGCAGGCGGCGGCGCGGTCGGCGTCGACGTGGTTGGACGCGATCTCGTAGGAGTCCATCGAGATCTCGAAGCCCACGTTGCGTGCGTCGCCGCGGGCGTGGAAGTCGGACGCGATCGCGTGCGCGTAGCTCGCGAAGGCGTCGGCGCTCGTGACGCACGAGCCTTGGATCTGCGCGATCGCGTAATCCATGTTCGCCGCGCCCGCGACGAGCGCGTCGCGCGACTGCCGCGTCCACGACGGGACGAACGCCGCGACCTTCCCGCGCGCGTGGATCGTCTGGGCGTACTCGCGGAGCCGTTCGACGCTCCACGAGAGACGGTGCCCGTCGACCGCGGCGCCCTCCCAATCGACGGCGATTCCCTCGACCGCGCCGCCGGTCGCGAGCGCGGCGCTCGTCTCGTCGGGAAAGGCGATGTCGTGGAATCGATTGCACGGGAACATCGCGCGGAGCTCGGCGACCGCGGGCGAGCCGTGCTCGATCATGAAGACGTCGCGCGGACGCAAGTAGCGCTTCACTTCGGCGAGGTGCTTCACCTCCGCGGCGGCGTTCGCCGCGTCCTTGCTCACGTGCAAGACGAACGTGAGGCCATGCGGGCTGAGCAGCGTCGGCGCGTCGGGGCACTTCGTCGTGGACGAGAGCGTGTCCACGGGATCCGGATCGGTGGGCGGGTCCGCCGGATCGACGACGGCGTCGTCGGGAGCAGGTCGAAAGACGCCCGGAGTCTCCGGCGCGGAGGAGCAGGCGACGAGGGCCGCGACGACGAGCACGAAACGCATGATGGGGCCGAAGAGCAATCGTCGCACCAGCGCGCGCACCGCGATTTCGCCGTGTTTCTCGCGGTGGGTGGCCCAGCCCCAGGATCGCGAATGCACCGAGGGATCACGCGCGGGTCGCGGCGCGCCTCACGCCGCGGGTCGCGGTGCGCCGACCTGCTCGGCCGCGTGCTCGCCGAGGAGCGCGGTCATCTGTTGCGCGTTCACGACGGCGTAGTCGGCGTAGCAGTTGTTCATGAGCACGTGCACCGTGCGCGCTCGGTCGGCGAGCGCTCGAATCTTGGGCACCCACTCGCGGAGCTCGCTCGGGTCGTAGCGATAGCGGAAGCGCTCGGCGGCGGTCGCTTCGGCGTGCGTCCAGCGCTCTGCGCTGCGGCCGTGGAAGCGGACGACCGCGACGTCGTCGCTCGTCGCGACGGCGACCGGCGGCATCGACGACGGGAAGCCCTGCGGCTCGTCGACGCACGTGTAGACGAGGCCCGCGGCGCGCAGGAAATCGAGCGTCCGCTCGCTGTTCTTGTGCGACATCCACGTCGCGTTGCGAAACTCGATCGCCACGCGGCACCCGGGCACGATCTCGCGCGTCCGCTCCAGGATGCGCTCGTTGTCGCGCGTGCACGGGAACCAAACCGGGAACTGGAAGAGGACGACGCCGAGCCGCCCCGACGCGCGCAGCGGCTCGACGCCGCGGCGGAAGCGCGCCTCGATCTCGCGGAGCGCTTCGTGGCCGAGATCCTTCGGGTAGACGCGGCGTTTGTCGCGCGCCTCGACCGAGAGCGAGTCGCGCAGGTCCGGCGGCAGGCGGTGCGGATTGGTGTAGTGACCGGTGAGCGACGCGAACGCCTTCACGTTCATCGTGAACCAGCTCGGCGTGCGCGCGACCCACGCGCTCGCGTGCGCGGGCTGCGGGAGGGCGTAGTAGGTCGAGTCGTTCTCGACAATCGAGAAGCGCGACGCGAAGTAACGCAGCCGCGCCTCCGCCGAGCTGGTCGCGCGCGGATACCACCCCGACCGGACGAGACTCTTCTCGGTCCACGAGGTCACACCCGTCTTGATCAGCCCAGGCACGGGGCGAAAACGCTGCAATTCGCCGGCCACGGTCACCGGACGAACGCCGCCGGCCGCTCGAGCTTCTCGCGGAGCGTCGCGAGCGCACGGACGGCGTTGAAGCCGTCCTCGATGCGCTCGTCGTAGCTGAAGCGGAGCCGCGCGATCTTGCGGACCTCGGGCTTGCCGTCCACCGCGACCACCTCCTCGCGCACGCGGCCGAGCACGCAGAACAGCGGAATGTCGCCGTATTCGTAGAGGTGATGGTACGCGGCCGCGCCGCCGACGCTGCCGAGGTTCGCGAGGAACGCGCTCGCGAAGAACGGGTCGTCGCGAATGAACGACGCGGGCAAGAGGCCCCAGAAATCGACGACGCGCACGAGCCAGACGAAGAAGACGAGCAAGAGGTGCGGGATCTTCATGAAGAAGCGCACCTCGCGATCGAGCTTGGATTCCTTGTCGCTCTTGGCCTCGCCGACGCGCGATTGCATGTCGCCGAGGAAGTCGGCGAGCGATTCGGTCTCGGCGAACTCACGCTTCACCTCGACGAGCGGCGCCTCGGGCGCCATCGACTTCTTCGCGGCGAAGGAGAGCCACACGCCGTCGCGTTGGTAGAGCTTGCGGCCGGCGACGAAACGATTGAGCCGCGGGTGCTCGTGCAGCGTGCGCGCGACGGCGAAGAGCACGAGCGAGAAGAGCGTGAGGCGCGGGTTGCCTTCTTTCGCGTTCCACGCGTCGATGAACGCGAGCGTCTCGGTGACGTCGACCGCGTCCTCGAAATAGACCGCCGACTCGTTGCGGCGCACGAAGAGGATCGCCGCCATCTTGCGGTACGGCGGCGCGTCTTTGACGAGCTTGCCCGGTCGGGCCATCGCTCGGCATCCTAGAGCCGCGAGGCGACCGCGGAGGTTTTATTTCGGCTATGGATGGGTCGTGCAGCCGCTGTCCTCGGGAGCGCGACGGCGGGTCGAACGGATGCTCGACGAGCTCGCCGAACGGAACGCCGACAACGTCACGCGCACGGCGAGCTACCTCGAGCTCTACGCGCTGACGCGCGAGCTCGGGCGAGAGCTCCCGTGGGTGCTCATGGCGCACCTCGTGTCGCGCAACTCCGGGTACCTGATGACCGATCTCGCGGTCGCGATCGAGCGCGGCACGACGCCGTTCTCGCGCGAGGCGCTCACCGAGATGTTCCTCTTCCTCGAGCGGCCGAATTTCCTCATCTTCCACGACGCGTGGTGGCACGTCGCGCACCACCTCCTCGACGCGCCGATGCAGGAGGGGCGCGTGCCGCGCTTCGTGCGCGAGGCGTGGAGGCGTTACGAGTCCTCGCCGCGCACCGGCGAGGTCGAGCGCGCGCTCGTCTTCGATCTCGTCACCAACGAGCAGAACTTGATCGAACGGCGCAGCGTGCACGCACCGCGCTTCGACAAGGCTCGCGCGCTCGTTCGTTTCTTCGACGCGATGAAGACCGAGCAGCCAATCGTGCTGCCGGTCACGAGCGCTCGGATCATCGTCGGCGGCTTCCTCGAGATCGAGAAACGAATCGCGACCGGCCGGCGCATCTTCGACGAGGTGCTCTCCGACCGCGCGCAGCGCGACGCGATCTTCGAGTGGGCGACGGCGCACCCGCACACGGGCTCCCGCGCCGCCTACGGCGCTCGCGCGACGCCGGCAATCCCCGAGGCTTGGCCGCGCGCGCGCGTGCGCGAGCTCGCGCCCGAGATCCACGCCGAGCCGGAGCACGACCCGCTCTGGCCGTGAGGTCACGGCGGCTCACAGTCGCCGTCCGCGTTCGACCAGAGCTCGTTCACCCAGTGACCGTCCACGTTCGCCGGGAAATTGCACAAGTCGCCCACCTCGCCGCCCGCCGGTCTCTCGTCCGCGTCGCTGTACCAGCCGACGAACGGAAGCGGGTCGGTCGCCATCTCGGCGAGCTCGTGCGAGATGACGTCCGCGTAGTCGCCGCACCGAGGGATCAGCGAATAGGGCGTGCCGCCGGTGACGTCGTGGTAGCCGAGCGCCCACGTGCACGTCGCGCCGCCGCCGAGGTTCACGTCCACGCCCGCCGGCAAGAACACGATGTACGCGTCTGGCGCGCCGCCGTCCTCGACGGGCAGCGCCGCGATCGCCTGCTGGATTCGGTACGCGAGCACGCCGGAGCCGACGAAGCCGCCTTGCACGTCGTCGGGTTGCATGAACGTGGCGAGCGGGATCGTGTCGCTTCCGACGACCGCGCCGTAGCCGACGCCGTACTGCGCGAGGATCGCCCAGTAGTCGGGCGACGAGAGGATCCACGAGAGCAGGTCGTCGACGTTCTTGGGCGTGTCGGTGTCGCTCGCGACGTAGAGCGCGCGGAGCTTCATCGCGGGGAGAACCGTGCCGCCGTGCGCACCCATGCGATCCCACGGCGTCTTCGCGCTCGCCTCTTCTTCCGGCGCGTCGAGCGGTGCGGCGTCGATGGCTTTGTGGCCGTAGCGCGCGTCTGCGCCCGCGTCCGCCGGCGCGTCGGGCGAGCTCCCGCCGCACGCGCAGAGAACGAGAGCCGCGACGTACCGCATTCGCACGGGCTCCCATGGTGCCGAGGAGCGCGAGCAGATTCAATCTGCGCTAAAAGAGAGCCATGGGGACCTTTCAGTTCAAGCTGCCTTTTGCCTGCGCCGTCGTCGTCGCCTTTGCCGCCATCGCGACCACGGAGGCGTGCGTCGGCGACGACTCGACGCAGCCGCCCGACGGCGGGAACGACGCGACGGTCGACGGCTCGCCGGACACGAGCGTCACGGACGGCGCGCCCGACGCCCTCGACGCCGGCCCGGACGTGAACCCCAACTGCGCGGACGCGTCCGGCACGTTCACGGCGGCTCTCGCCTTTCCGCTGAATGGCCAGTTCCAGGGCGCGACGGCGCTCGCGGGGTCGAGCGACTTCGTGTGGGTCGGCGGGCACGCGAGCGCGGGCCTCTTGTCGCCGGACGCCGGCATCGGGCCTTCGAACGGGCAGAACGACGCTCTCGCGTTCCGGCGCACGAGCTCGGGCGCGATCGTCTGGGCGGTGTCCTTCGGCGGCACGCTCGCCGACGCGTTTCTGGGCGTGACCTCGGACGCCGCCGGCGACGTCTACGCCGTCGGCAATTTCAGGAGCACGTCGGTGACGTTCGGCACGCACGTGATCGCGAACGCGGGCTCTCCCAACCCGCTGCCGGTCGTCGTGAAGCTCTCGGGCACCGACGGCTCCGTCGTCTGGGCCGAGGCCCTCCGCCCGCGAACGCCGACAGCGGCTGCGACCATGCGGCGATGCGCGGCGGACAGCTCGCGATTTCGTGCGTCTTCAGCGCCCCCACGACCGTACCGCTCCCCGACGGCGGCGCCACCGTGCTCAACCCGTTCGGCGGCGTCGACGGGCTCGTGATCGCGCTCGATCCGAAGACGGGCGGCGCCCTCTGGACGACGACGATGGGCACGTACAGCAGCGGCGACGCCGGGAGCGCGGCGGTGACGGTCGACGCCCTCGACGTGACCGATCAAGGCGCGGTCGTCGCGTCGGGCACGTACTCGGGCGTGAACTTGCAGGACCAGCCGAGCGGCAACGCGACCTTCAAGCTCACGCGAGTCGGACCGACGCGCGACGGCTGGGTGGCGGAGCTCAGCCCGACCAACGGCAACGCGCAGTGGGCGAAAGGCTTCGGCAGCGCGATCAACGGCAGCACGGTCGACGTCGTGCGCTCGGCGAGCGACGGCGCCGGCGGCGTCCTGCTCGAGGGGAGCTACGAAGGACAAATCGATCTCGGCGGCGGCCCGAGCACGAGCAGCGGCTCGTCCGACGCGTTCATCGCGTCGCTGCAGAACAAGGCGGGCGCGCCGGCGTGGCAGAAGTCGTTCGGCGGCGCGGGGGCCGAGCTCGCCCAGGGCATCTCGATCGACGACTGCGGACGGCCGATCGCCGCGGTTCGCGTGTCCAGCGCCCTCACGCTCGACAGCGTCGCGCTGCCCGCTCCTCAGACGAGCTCGTACGCCGAGGCGGTCCTCAAGATGGATACGAGCGGCAAGGTGCTCTGGGCGAACGGTCCGACGCCGCCGTCGTCGGCGTTCTTGTCGATTCAGCAAGTCCTCCTGAACCCGAACAACGGACGCACTCTCGTCGCGGGTTTCTTCGGCGGCACGGTCGACCTGGGCGGCGGCAACACGGCGACCAACGGTGCGAGCGGTCCCTTCTTCATCGCGTACGCGCCGTAAGCTCGCGCTTGCGCCCGCTCACTCGAGCGGCTCGATCGCCGCGGCCGACGGCACGCCCGGGACGGTGAAGAAGACGAGCATCCTCGGCTCGAAGGTCTGGAGGACGAGCACGCGCCGCGTGATCTCGCCGCCGACGTCGGCGAGCGCGACGGCGCGCGCGGCGAGCCCTTCGGCCACCGGCACGAGGTCGCCGACTTCGCTCGCGCGGAGCCAAGCTTCGCCGTCGGCGACGAACGCCGTCGTGTCGCCGAGCACGGCCAAATCGGCGATGGGCGCCGACGCGCGGGTGCGCGAGCGGAAGCCGTCGGCCTCGAACGAGCCGAGATCGCGCCCGACCGCGACGCGGAGAGCGCCGGTCGACGCGCGCACCGGTCCGATCGCGCCGGGGGCGTCGCGCTGCGTGACCGGCCCGGCGTCGGCGCCGAACGCGAACAGCGTCGCGCCCGCGCTCGCGACGAGGCCGTCGCCCGAGACGGCGAGCTCGCTCAGCGCGCCGCCCAGCGAGACGCGCCCGACCTCGGCGCCGTCGGACGTGCGCAGCGTCACGACGTCGCCGGATTCCGCACGCGACGTACGTCAGGTCTTCGCGCGCCGCGAGCGCGTTCGGCGCGGGGCATGCCGCGTGGGCCTCGCCGGCGAGCGCGCGAAGCGGATCGATCGCGACGACCGCGCCCGGGCCGCGAAGCGCGACGATCGCCCGCCCTCGATCGTTCGCCACGACGCGGCCGGGGTTCTCTCCGTCGAACGGGAAGAGGCCCGCGGGGCGGACGGTGAGCGGGTCCTCGTCGAGCGCGTTCGCTTCGATGCGGAACGTCCTCACCTCGTCGAGCGCGCCGAGCGACACGACGAGGAACGTCTTCGAATCGGCGGCGACGAAGGCGAGCGTACCGCCGCGCTCGCCTTCTTCCGCGGCGGGCGCGGCGGGTGCGACCGAGAGCCCGTGCGCGCTCGCCTCCGGCACGCCCGACGGCTGCGACTCGTCGGCGGACATCGCGTTGCATCCGCCGCCGCCGCTGCTGCTCGAGCCGCACGAGTTGCAGCCGCTGCTGGTGCCTGGACACTCCTCCCACGCCCAGTTGCACTGGCAGCTCCCGAAGCCAGTCGGGCAGCAGCGCGTGCAGTTGGGGAGCGTGACCGCGACGAAGCACGCGACGCGAATCCAGTGAAGGCCGGAGCGCGGCCGCCGCTTCTCCATCAGAAGCTCCCCTCGAGGCCGGTCGGCCCGAAGCGAATCGAGATCTTGCGGTTCGGCACCGCCTTCGTGCGCGGCATGGCCAGGCCGGCGACGCCGACGACGACGCCCGCGATCTGCACGAGCCCGACGAGGACGCTGCCGACCATCGCGAACGCGCGGCCCGCCTCGCAGTCGCAGCTCGGCGCTTCCTTGTACGACGCCGAGAAGACCGTGAGCCCGATGAAGGGCACGAACGGCCATGCGCGCGACGTGCCCGGGTCGCCCGACGCGCCCGCGATCGCCGCCCCGACGAGGAGCGACACGAAATAACCCGCGCCGAAGCCGGCGAAGCCGCCGGCGATGAGCGGCACGTTCGCGACTTTCTCCGAATGGAACGCGGACGTGCACACGTGCTCGACGCATGGCAGCGACGCGCAATCGCTCGCGCGCCGGCACGACTCTCCCTCGCCGCCGAGGGCCCGCTCGGGCGCGGCGGGGCCGCTCCGTACCGGCGGCGCGGGCACCATGGCGGCGGCGCGCCGCGCGAGGTCCGCGGCGAGGCCCTGCAAGACGACGCGAAGATCGCTCGTCGCGCGCGCGCTCGAGCCCGGCGGCACGTCGAGCTCGACGACGACGGTGGATGGTTGCGCGCGCGTCGTCTTCACGCGCCCGCGCACGGCGAGCGAGCCGGTCTGCGCGCTCGCGCAGAGCTCGGCGGAGTCCTCGAACGCGTCGAGCGCGATCGGCATCGCCCGTCCGTCCAGGACCGCGTTGGCCGCGAGCGCGCACGCGGCGCTCGCGACGTCGGCGTGCGGCGCGGTCGTCTCGATTTGGGTCCACAGCTTGGGCGGCGCCGTCTGCGCCCCCGCGCCGGCCGCGATCGCGGAAATCAGGAGGAATGGAGCCCGCCGCATATCCCGATACGGATATGCAACGCGCCGGCCGTCGTCGCGTCAAGCGCGTTCGTCGTGCGCACCGAACAATTTCGGCCGCCTCGATTGTCTCTGTCCGTGAAAGTGAGGCACACCATGAGTCATTCCCAAGAGAACGTCGCGCTCGCGTACCTGGACGCCGTCGCCAAGAAGGACCTCGAGCGCGTCGCGGCGCTCGTCGACCCGAACGTCCGATTCGTCAGCCCGGCCACGACCATCCACGGCGCGCGCGATCTCCTCGCGGCGTTTCGCACCATCGGCGCGGTGCACGTGCGGAGCGACGTCAAGCGCGTCTTCAGCGACGGCGACGAGGTCTGCGTGATCTACGACTTCGTCACCGACACGGCGGGCGCGCTGCCGACGGTCGAGTGGCTGCGCGTCGAGCAAGGTCGCGTCCGCAGCATCAACCTCTATTATGATCAGGTCCCGTGGCTGAAGTTGCGCGAGGAGCTCGCGAAGAGGGCGGCGCAGGCGACCGCGTGATGGACTTCCGCGAGACGCTGGTGGCGCATCGGCCGGATCTCCTCCGGCACTGTTACCGCATGCTCGGCTCGTTCGCCGACGCGGAGGACATCGTGCAGGACGTTCTCTTGAAAGCGCTGAAGGCGCGCGAGAGCTACGCCGGCGACGCGCCGGTGGGCCACTGGCTGATGCGGATCGCGACGAACGCGTGTTTGAACGAGCTCGCGCGCAAGCGGCGACGCGGCCTGCCGCAGACCGAGCGCGCGCCTTCCTCGGGGGTCGCCGCGATCGACGAGCTCGAGATTGCCGATTGGATCACGCCGGCGCCCGACGGCCGGCTCTTCCCCGCGCCGGCCCAGGTTCTCGAGGCGCGCGAGAGCGTCGCGCTCGCGTTCCTCGCGCTCCTCCAGCGGCTGCCCCCGCGCCAGCGCGCCGTGCTCCTCTTGAAGGACGTGGTCGGGTGGACCGCCGAGGAGATTGCCGCCGCGCTCGAGCTCACCGTTCCGTCGGTGAACAGCGCGCTCCATCGCGCGCGCGCGACGATTGCGTCGCCGCCGCCGGCGCCGCGCGAGCCCGAGCCCGACGTCCTCCGCGCGTACGTCCGTTCGTGGGAGGCGCACGACGTCGACTCGCTCGTCGCGATGCTGCGTGACGACATCGTCTTCGCGATGCCGCCGCACGCGACGTGGTTCCGCGGGCGCGTCGAGCTCGAACGCTTCCTCCGCGAGTCTCCATTCGCCGCGCGCTGGGCCGCCGGCTTCCGCGTCGTCGACACGCGCGCCAACGGCGGCGCCGCGCTCGCCTTCTATCGCCGCGAAGGCGCCGAGCACCGCCGGAGCTCGCTCCAGCTCGTGACGTTCGACGGCCCCAAGGTCGCCGAGGTGATCGTGTTCATCGGCGAGCTCTATTTCCGAGGCTTCGACGTCCCGGAGCGGGTTTGATTCGCGCGTGACTGCGGCCTTCGAGTCGCTTGCTCGTGCGCGCGAAGCGCGAGATTCCGGCGAGTGGCATGCAACGTTGCACCCCCGCGGCCGCAACGCGGATCCGCCGGGAAACCCGCCTGCCCGCGACGGCACCGCGGTTGCACTCGGACCCCCGCACAACGGAGGTTCTTCTCATGCGTAGAATGATTGGTCTCGTCGGCACGATGGTCCTGGTCGCGGCGTGCTCCGCCAACGTCGGCGGGAATCCCGACGGGGGCTCGAATCCCGACGGGGGCTCGAACCCGGACGGCGGGCAAACGGGAAACGCGACGTGCTCCACGGGGACGTTGTTCGCGGGCAACCCCACCTACAACGGCGACCCCTCGGATCGGCCGGCGAGCGGCACGGGCATCCTCGCGGACCCGCCGCTCCAGTGGCAGACGCTCGTCTTCGCCGGCAGCCACCTCTACACGCGACAGGAGAGCGAGGTCTGGAGCGTCGATCTCTCGGCATCGAATCCGGTCGAGACGAAGATCGCCGGCTCGACGCCCGCGGGCTCGACCTACGACTTCGCGATGGGCGCGTGCTCGCAGGCGTCCCTCACGCAGCTCCGCGGGCTCGCCGCGCTGCCGGACGGGAGCCTCGTCGCGTCGGATTACTGGGCGAACGCGATCGTGAAGATCAGCAACCCGGACAGCCCCTCGACGTGCACGGTGAGCTCGATCGCGGGGACCGCGACGACGTACACGGGCATCGACCCGAGCGACGACACGACGTATCCGCCCTCGGGCACCGCCGACGGGCAGGGGAGCGCGGCGACCTTCACCGAGCTCGGCGCGATGATCGCCGACGCGTCGGGCACGATCTACGTCGCCGACCGGACCGTCGCGCAGGGACCGAGCACGGTCCGCAAGATCGATTCGTCGGGCAACGTGACGACGCTGTTGAAGTTGACCGAAGCCGACGGCACGCCCGACGCGATCCGCAACTTCACGATCATGAACGGCAAGCTCTACGCGGCGGGGAGCGACGGCGCGAACCAGTCGTACGTCTTCCAGATCGACACGAGCTCGGGCGCGACGACGATGATCCACAGCGGCGGCGCGGACGCGTGGGACCCGGTCCCGAGCGGCGAAGACCCGACCGTGAGCGGCATCACCAACGACGGCTCGAACCTGATCGTCGCGGGCTACGGGTACGTCTGGTACCTCGGGACGGGCGGCAAGCCCACGCTCGTCGCCGGCACGGGGTACGACATCGACAATTTCCCGTCCGGCTACGACCCGGCCGCGTCGCACCCCGCGCTCGATCTCGCGCTCGCGGCGGCGCTCGGTTCGTCGGACGAGAACGGAACCGGCTCGCAGTACCACGTCGCCTACCACGACGGCGCCGTGTACTTCCGCGGGCACGCGGACGGCACGGCCGCGTTCATCGAGAAGATCGCCTGCCCGTGACGACTTTCTGACACGATGGCGCGGCATGCCCGACGCGCCGGAACGCATTCCCGTCGCTCCAGAGGTGCGAGGCCTCGTGGCCGAAGGTGCCCTCGTCGGGCACTTTCGGCTGGAGAAGACGATCGGCCGCGGCGGCATGGGCGTGGTGTGGGCCGCCG
Organism: uncultured delta proteobacterium; assembly: GCA_963731595.1. Lineage (GTDB taxonomy): Bacteria > Myxococcota_A > Polyangia > Polyangiales > Polyangiaceae > DASXHD01. Next base: position 2,528,491 of record CAVSWE010000004.1, on the reverse strand, counting down.
CGGACGTTCGCGACGAGCGGCGCGTCGCGCTGAAGTTCTTGGACGACGTGCGAAGGGACGACCCGGTGAGCCACGCGCGCTTTCTCCGCGAAGCCGAGCTCGCGTCCAAGCTCGAGCACCCGAACGTCGTCCGCGTCCACGCGATCGATTACACGCTCGAGGGGACGCCGTTTCTCGTGATGGATCTCCTCGAGGGCGAGTCGCTGCGCGCGCGGATGAAGCACGCGCGGCGGCTCTCGCCGAAAGAGTGCGGCGTCCTGCTCGGGCCGGTCGCGTCCGCGGCGCGCGCGGCGCACGACGCGGGCATCGTGCACCGCGATCTGAAGCCGGAGAACGTGTTCTTGTCGACCGACGGCGTGCGCGTCCTCGACTTCGGAATCGCCAAACGCCTCAGCGCGGACGAAGTGAAGGACACGTTCACGTCGACCGGCGCGATGCTCGGCACGCCGGCGTACATGGCGCCGGAGCAGATCTTCGGCGAGCGCGACATCGACGGCAAGGCCGACGTATGGGCGCTCGGGATCATCCTCTACGAGTGTCTCTCGGGCGCGCGTCCGGTCGAGGGCGGCGTCGGGCAGATCCTCAAGGCGATCACGTCGGGGCGCATCGTGCCGCTCGCCGAGCGCGCGCTGGAGTTGCCCGCCGAGCCGAGTCACTTCGTGATGCGCATGCTCGCGACCGAGCCGTCCGAGCGGCCTTCGATGGCGGAGGTCGAGCGCGTGCTTGCGCGGCTCGGCGACGATTCGGCGCCGCGCGTCGGAAGGCGCATGGGGTTCTGGGCCGCGGCGGGAGCGCTGTGCGCGGTCGGGCTCGTCGCGCTCGTTTCGTTCGAAGCGCTGCATCGCTCCGCCGCGCCCGTCGCGAGCATCGCGACCGAGAGCGCGCCCGCGCCGAGCGCGCCGCTGGCCCCGAGCGCGGCGCCGTCGATCTCCGCTGCGACTCTGGCGACGACGACGCGGGCACCCGCGCCGCCCGCGTCGACGGCGAAACGCGCGCACGCGCCGACCGCGTCCGTCGTGACGCCGCGCGTGCCCGAGTTCGACGTCGCGCTCGGCAAGGTGGGCGGCATGGGCAATCAGCCGACGCAGTCCGACGTCGTCGCGGCCCTCCGCGCGATGAAGCCGTGCTTGCCGGCGCCCACGGTCGACGCGCGCTGGACGATCGCGCTCGTCGCGACCTGGCCCAAAGGCGGCGCGCGAACCGAGTCGTTCGAGGCGCAGCGCAACGGCGCGCCGCTCGCGAACGCGGCGATCGAAGCGTGCGCCAAGAAGACCTTCGACGCGGCGACGATCGCCGTCCCCGACGGACAAGACGACGCCGGCGGAACGTCGTACATACGGATGTCGGTGGGCTACTACTGATGGCCGGCGGCACCAAGAGCGACACGTCTCCCACGGATCGATCCTCGAGCGAGACCGCCTCGCCGATCGCCGGCCTCGTCGTCGTGATGGAGTGCGATCGGCCGAACGCGGGCGCCTTCGTCGCTCCGATCGGCGCGGGGCTGCGCGTCGGCCGCGGCAGCGAGCGCGAGCTCCGCGACGGCAAGGTCGAGCTCCCCGACTCGCACCTCTCGCGCGAGCACTTCGAGGTGACGCGTGAAGGCGCGCGCTTCCGCGTCGTCGACCGCGGCTCGCGCAACCATACGCTCGTCGCCGAGCGTCCCGTCGCCTCGGAGCTCCTCGAGCCGGGCACGCTCTTCCGCGCGGGGCACACCTTCTTCACGTGCCTCGCCGACGTCGGCCCCGCGCTCGACCGCGAGCCGTGGCCGTTTCTCACGACCAACGCCGACTTCGCGCGCCACTTGGCGAAGCTCGAGCGCATCGCGCAGTCGCCGCTGCCGGTGCTCCTCCTCGGAGAGACCGGTACGGGGAAAGAGGTCCTCGCGCAGGCGCTCCACCAGCGTTCGAAGCGCCGCGGCGCGTTCGTCCCGGTCAACTGCGGCGCGCTCCCGAAGGAGCTCGTCGAGTCTCTGCTCTTCGGTCACCGCCGCGGCGCGTTCTCCGGCGCCACCGCCGATGAGCTCGGCTTCATCCGCACCGCGGACGGCGGCACGCTCTTCCTCGACGAGATCGGCGATCTCCCTCCCGCCGCGCAATCGACCTTGCTTCGCGTGCTGCAAGAGCGCGAGGTGACGCCGGTCGGCGCGTTCCACGGCGTGCCCGTCGACGTGCGCATCGTCTCGGCGACGCACAAGGCGCTCGCCGAGGACGTGCGCTCGGGCGCCTTTCGGGCCGACCTCTTCGCGCGCTTGCGCGGGTTCTCGTTCACGCTGCCGCCGCTGCGCGAGCGTCCGTTCGACCTCGGCGAGCTCATCGGGCGCCTGGCGCCGGCGTCGATGACCTTCGAGCCCGAGGCCGCCGACGCGCTGCTCCGACACGAATACCCGCTCAACGTGCGCGAGCTCAAACAAGCGATCGACGTCGCCGCGGTGCTCGCCGACGGCCCGGTCCGTCCCGGCGATCTCCCGGAGACCCTCGCCTCTCCCGCGCCCGAGGAGCTCGACGACGAAGACGCGGCCCTCCGCGACGAGCTCGTCCGCCGTCTCGCCGCCACCGGCCGCAACGTGAGCCAGATCGCGCGCGACATGGGCAAGGCGCGCCAGCAGATCCAGCGGTGGATCAAGCGCTTCGGGATCTGACGTCGCTCAGTGGCCGAGCTCGACCTTCGCGCCGGCCGGCGGCTTGCCGAGCAGGAGCACGAGCGGCAGCGTGAGGACGATCAGCGCCGCGGTGGCCCAGAAGGTGTCGCCGAACGACATGACCGCGGCCTGCTGGCTCACGATGCCGTCGAGCATGGCGTGCGCCTTCGCGCGCGCGTCGTCGAGCGGGAAACCGTTGGCCATCATCGCGCGCGTGTAGACGTCGAGCCGCTCGAGGACGCCGGGCCCGTTCGACGCGAGCTTCTCGGCGATGACCGAGCGGTGGAAGACCTCGCGTCGCGAGAGCATCGTCGTCAGGAGCGCGACGCCCATCGACCCGCCGAGCTGACGCGTGAGGTTGAAGAGCCCGGTCGCGGCGGCGATGTCCTTCTTCGGCACCGGGCCCATCGCCGCGAGCTGGAGCGGCAGGAACATGAGCACGGTGCCGAGCGCGCGGACGATCAGCGGCCAGAAGAGATCGGAGCCGGTCGTCTGCGGCGAGAGCCGCACGAACATCGCGAGCGCCGCGGCGAGGATGGCCGCGCCCACCACGAGCAAGACGCGCGGGTCGACCTTGCTCGAGAGCTTGGCGCTGATCGGCATGACGAGCGCCGACGCGAGCGCCCCGGGCAAGAGGAGCAGACCGACCTGCTGCGAGGTGTAGTGGAGGATGCGTGCTCGCGAAGATCGGGATCGCGAAGAGCGCGCCGTAGAGCGCCATGCCGATGACGATCGACAGGATGCTGCCCGACCACAGCGAGCGGTAGCGAAGCACGCGCAGGTCGACGACGGGGTGCTCCGAGCGAAGCTCGCGCAGGACGAACGAGACGAGCCCGACGACGGCGACGACGGCGAGCATCGCGATGAAGCGCGACTCGAACCAGTCGCTCGTCGTTGCCCTGCTCGAGGAACGTCTGGAACGCAGCCGATGCCCACGGCAAGGAGCAGGATCGCCGGTCCAGTCGACCGGCCGCTTCGCGTCGCTCGCCGTTCGTCGCGCGGGAGCGCCAGAGCGTGAGGAAGGTAGCGGCGATGCCGATGGGGACGTTGACGAAGAAGATCCAGCGCCAGCCGACGTTGGTCACGAGGTAGCCGCCGAGCGTCGGGCCGATGGCCGGCCCGGCGATGACGATCGCCCCGAAGAAGCCCTGCGCCGTGCGCCTGCTCCTCGCGAGGGAAGGTCTCGAAGAGGATCGACTGCGCCTTGGCGAGCAGGCCGCCGCCGGTGAGCCCCTGGAGGACGCGCGCGACGATGAGCGCCGGCGAGCGACGTCGCCGTGCCGCACAGCATCGGACGGCGAGCGTGAACCCGACGAGCGAGAAGACGAAGTAGCGCTTCTTGCCGAAGCGCTCGCCGAGCCACGCGCGTCAGCGGCAGGATGATGACGTTGGCGATCGCAGTAGCTCGAGACGACCCAGCTCGACCTGGCTGAGCGTGGCGCCGAGCGACGGCCTGCATGTCCGTCAGCGCGACGTTGACGATGCTCGTGTCGATGATCTCGAGCAGCGCGCCGATCGCGACGGCGACGGCGATCAGCCACTTGTTGCTCGGCTCGGCGCGATCGCGGTGCAACGGCCTCGCCGTGTCGGACGGTCCGGCGCTCCACGCTCGAGTGCCGACGGCGCACGTCGACGCTCATGCCCGGCGGAGCACGACGCTCGGGCACGTCGTCGATGCGGATGCGCACCGGCACGCGCTGGACCACCTTGGTGAAGTTGCCCGACGCGTTGTCGGGCGGGAGCAGCGCGAAGCGCGAGCCGGTGGCGCCGGAGAAGCTCTCGACCTCGCCCTGCGATCTTCGCCGACGGAAAGGCGTCGACGTGGATGACGACGCGGCTGCCCGACGCGCATGTCGCTCGACCTGCGTCTCCTTGAAGTTCGCCGCGATCCAGACGCCGGGCGTCACGAGCTGCGACGATCGTCTGGCCGGCGCGCACGTTCTGGCCCTCGGCGATGCTCTTCTTGGAGACGACGCCGTCGTGCCGGGGCGACGATGCGCGTGTAGACAGGTCGAGCGCGGCGAGATCGCGCGCGGCCTTCGCGATCTCGACCTGGGCGCGGGCGGACTTGGCGCGAGCCCGCGCTTGCTGCACGACGGTGGCGACGTCGCCCGCTTGCGTCGCGCGCGCCGAGGCCTCGTCGATGCGGCTCGAGGCCTGGGCCACGTTCGTGCGCAGCGTCGCCTCGTGGCGCGCGCGCGCCCTCGTAGCTCGCCGTCGCGAGCGCGAGCGCGGTCTCCGCTTGATCGAGCTGACTCTTCGGGATCGCGCGGTCGGCGTAGAGCGACGCGGCGCGATCGCGATCGAGCTGGGCCTGGTCGAGCGCGGCGCCCGCCGAACGGATCGAGGCGGCGGCCTCGACGAGCTGCTCGCGCGCGGTCGTCGCGGCCACGTGCGCGGTCGTGAGCGACGCGTCGGCGATCGCCTTTCCGCCGGTCGCGTTGTTCTCCGCCGCGTGCGCGTCGGCGTCGGCGGCCTCGGACGCGGCCTCCGCGGCGTCGACGTTGGCTTGGGCCTGCGCGAGCCGAGCGCGCGGCGCCGCGTCGTCGAGCTCGGCGAGCAGCTCGCCCGCCTTGACGCTCTGGTTGTCGACGAAGTGGAGTTTGTTCACCGTGGCGCCGAGCTTGGCGGGGACGGCGACGATCTCGGCGTCGACCTGGGCGTCGTCGGTCGACTCGTGGGCGCTCGCGTACATCCAGTAGCGCCCGCCGCCGATCGCGGCGACCAGCGCGACGGCGCCGACGGCGACGGCGCGGCGCGACCGCGCGAAGAAGGAGGTGGGCCCGCCGGCTTCGGGGGCGGTCTCGACGGCGTCGATGGCTTCCATGGTCATGTGCGGCTTCCTCGCCAAAGGCAACGGTTAGTTGCCATGCAGTCTAAGGCCGGACGTTGACTCGGCAACGTTTAGTTGCCATTAAGTAATGTGTGGCTCGAAAACGCCGAGAAACCCGCCGAACCGAGGGGATCCAGACCGACGGGCGCGCGGCTCGGGTCGTGGCGTCGGTCTTCGAGGCGACCGCCCTCGAGCTCGCCGCGACCGGCTACGCCAGCCTGCGGATCGAGGACGTCGCCGAGCGGGCCGGCGTCAACAAGACCACGATTTACAGGCGCTGGCCGACCAAGCGCGATCTCGTCGTGGCGACCATCCACGCCCTCGCCACGCCGCAGCCGGTCGAGCCCACCGGCTCGCTCGAGCGCAATCTCTTCGTCGCCCTGAAGAACGTCGTCGCCTACGCCGGCTCGCCGGCGGGCCGCGCGGCCGCGCGCCTCATGCTCGCCAGCCACAACGACCCCGAGGTCGACGCCGTCGCCTCCGAGGTGCGCGCCCGCATCCGCGCGCAGCACGGCAAGATCTTCGAAGCCGCCGTCCGCGACGGCCAGCTCCCGCGCGGCACCGACACCGCGCTCGTCCAGCAGGTCGTCTTCATGCCCATCTTGATGCGCGCGCTCATCTTCCACGAGTCGGTGAACGACTCGGTGATCCGCGAGGTCGTCGCGCTGGTGCTCGAGGGCGCCAAGGCGAGGCGGTCGTCGCGCGGCGTGGTATCGGTCCGTTCATGAAACGCACGGCCCACTGTCCCAAATGCGAGTGCACGAAGATCGGGCGGCTCGACTACGTCGCGGACGAGACCGACACGACCACCCAGCCGGGACGGAAGCGCGCGCTCTGGTGGCAGCTCGAAGGGGGCTTCTTTTCGAAGACCGAGCACCGCGCGGACGTCGAGGCGTACGTCTGCACCGAATGCGGGTATTTCGAGGAGTACGTGAAGAGCCCACGCGACGTGCCGTGGGAGAAGCTCGCGCCGTTCTCCTGGCATCGTCCGTCCTGAGGCGCGAGCGCTCGCTTCAGAACGCGATTCCCCCCGGGATGAAGTGGATCGTGCGGCGCGCGACGTCCATGTCGCCGATGCCGACGTGGGTGGCGCTCGCGACGAGCAGCGGGATGCCGATCAGGATGAGCGCACCTCCGGCGACGAGCGAGGCGACGCCCCAGTCTTCGAAGGCGTCCCACCCGTTCGTGGCGCCGCTCGTTGCGAACGCGACCGGCGTGACGATCGCGCCGACGAGGGTCGAGAGGATGCCCATGGTGAGCGAGGTCGCGCCGAGCGCGCCTGCCGCGGAGCTCCCCGTGCGCGCCGTCAGCGCCGACGTGCCCTCGGGAATCGAGAAGCTCCGCGAGCGCGTGATGTACGCGCCGCGCACGTAATAGCGCGCGTTGGCGTCCACGTCCGACGAGCAAGGCGCGTAGCAGACCGGCGTCTCGGTCTCGAGCGTCGACGGGTAGACGGCCGTGTTGTTCATGACCGTGTCGACGCGCATCAGCAACGCGCCTTTCGCGTCGGCCGTGAAGCGAACGTGCGCCGGCCTCGGCGGGAGGGGTGGTGGTTGCGCGATCACCGCGAGTGCACCCCCGGGAGCGGCGGCAGGCGGCGCCGCGGGCGGCGGTGGCGCGAGCGAGCTCCACTCGAAGCGGCGCACTTCGCCGGTCGCCAGCTTGAGCGTGACGTGATCGTTCGGGACCTTCTCGACGAGCTCCCCCGCGTAGACGCTGCCGTCGCTCAGATGAACGGTCTCGGTGTCGGCCCACGCGAGCGACGGCGCCATGGCCGCTGCGACGGCGGCGAGCGTCCACGCTGCCTTTCGAAACGTGCGCTTCATTCAGCCGCAGCAGGTGCAAGTTCGAAGCCCGCGCGAAAATGCGGCGCTCCGCCCGAGGAGCCCGTCGTGGACGCGGCATTCGGTCCGGTCCCGGCCGGAAAAATCCCCTCGATCGCGCGAAGCCGCGCGCGATTGGCGTGCGTCCGCGCGCGGCCCGCACTTTGCTCCTCGGCGGGGCATGCGGACGGTCTTGGTGTTGGCGCTCGCCGCGATGGGGAGCTTCGGATGCGTCGAGAGCTACGACACCGTCGAGATCGTCGTCGCCGTCGGCGCCCGCCCGCCGCGTTGCGAGCACGACGCCTTCGAGAAGGGGCTGCAAGCCTGGGGCGCCTGGTCGGAAGACGCGACGTACGGCACGGTGTGGACCCCGTCCAATCCCAACTTCGTGCCGTACGCGACCGACGGCGACTTCGTCGACTTGGGCGGCGAGGTGAGCTGGGTCAGCGACGTGCCCTGGGGCGAAACGTTGCACCGCGGATGGTGGGTGCGGTCGCGCGATCGATGGCGCTGGGTGCCCGGGACGGTTCGCTCGGGCGCGGTCGTGCGCTGGATTCAAGACGGCGAGCGGACCGCGTGGGCTCCGGCGGCGCCGCCGCGGATCCGGCGCTGCGACCGGGAGGAGGCGATCGCGCTGCGCGACGACGCGCCGGTCGTGGGCGAGCGCCGCGACGACGAGCTCGCGGTCACCGTGCTCGACGCGCCGCAGACGACCGACGAGCAGGCGAGCGACGCGACGTCGGCCGCCGACGACGAGCAGCTCCGCGCCTACGCGAACGTCGCCGCCAGCGTTCGCGAGGCCGGAGAAGAAGCGGCCGACGAGCTTCTCGAGGACGACGGGTTCAGCGGCTCGTTCGGATCGGCGCGCGGCGGGCACGGTGGGCACGGTGGGCACGGTGGGCGCGGCGGGCACGGCTCCTCGCACCACTCGGCCTCGTCGCACTCGCGAGGCGCGTCGTCCTCGGGCCGCGCGTCCGTCTCCGGGCGTCGCTGACGATCGGAACGAACCGAAACCGAACGACGCGCGAGTGGGCCCGCGATCCACCAGATCGGCGTCGCCGCGCGCGCAACTGCGCGAAAACGGGGACGCCGCTCGCCGGCACCGCGCTTGCTCTTGCACGTGCGGATGCGAGCTTGGGTCCTCGGCGTGGGCGCGGTGGTCCTCGTGGCGTGCGCGGCGGACCCGGAGCCGACGGCTTCGAGCGGCGCGCGCGCGTCGGGCGGGGACATCGCCAGCATCGCGCTCGGCGAGCTCGGCGGCCACGCGTGCTACCCGCGAGCCTACGGCTCGAGCTGCACCGGCAATGGCGGTCAGCCCGAATATTGGTGCGCCGACTTCGCGAAGTGGGTCTGGCAGCAGGCGGGCGCCGACACGTCCGGCCTCACCGCCGCTGCGGGCAGCTTCTACGTGTACGGTCAAAATCACGGCACGCTTCACCCGTGGCCGAGCGTCGGCGACGCGGTCGTCTTCGACTACGCCGGCGGCGGTCAAGCCGATCACGTCGCGCTCGTCACGAAGGTCAACGCGAACGGCACCATCGAAGCGGTGAGCGGCGACTGGGGCGGGAGCGGCGTCTCCGAGGCGGCGTTCTCGAGCACGTCCAGGGTCGCGCTGAACGCGCCGGCGTTCTCGTCGGCGGTGGGCGACACGCCGGGCGCCATCGGCATGACGATCAGCGGTTACGTCTCGCCGGCGGGCGCGGGCGGAGGCGGCTGTCAGGGCTACGAAGACGGCCTCTACTGCGGCGGCGACTACGTCTCGGGCGATCCGAGCACGCTCTATCGATGCTCCGCCGGCAACCTCTCCGCCGTCGAGCCGTGCGCGAGCGGCTGCCAGGTGATGCCGGCGGGGCTCGACGACGAGTGCGCGCCCGCGCCGCCGCCGAGCAACGGCGGCTGCGAGGGTTACTACGACGGCCTCTATTGCGGCGGCGACTACGTGGCCGGCGACTCGAGCACGCTCTACCGCTGCGCGGGCGGGAGCCTCTCGGTCGAGCAGCTCTGCGCGAGCGGCTGCGAGACCATGGCGGACGGCACGAACGACCGCTGTTACTGAGGGCGAGTAGCCCGGAGCGAGTAGCCCGGAGCACGCGAGCGTGCGAGGATCCCCTCGATGGGTCGAGGCGTCGGCGTCGCGCTCTCGGTGGCCGCCGTCGCGGTCGCGTGCTTCACCGGCGGCGTCGCGCCCGGCGACGCGGGCGCGCCCGACGCCACCGCCGACGCCGCGATCGGACCGGCGGAGATCTTCGCGTCGAGCTGCGTGTACAGCGGTTGCCACACCGGCGCCGGCGCGCCCTTGCAGCTCGACCTCTCGCCGCGCGCTTGGTACGCGAGCCTCGTCGGCGTGCCGGCCAACGAGGTCGCGGGCGTCCTGCGCGTCCGGCCCGGCTACGCGACCGACACGCAGAGCTGGCTCCTCTGCAAGGTCGACCCCGAGTGCGCCGTCGTCGGCCAGCACATGCCGTACGGCGGGACGCTCCCGAGCGATCAGATCGCGGTCCTCCGGTCGTGGATCGCTTCGCTCCCGCCGGACGACGCCGCGCCTCCGCCGAGCGCGCTCGACACGACGCCGCCGGTCTTCGCGGGCGCGACCGCCGCGACGGCCGGCCCGAGCTCGATCACGCTGAGCTGGGCGCCCGCGACCGACGACGTCACTCCGACCTCGGACATGGTGTACGCCATCTACCAGGCGTCGTCGCCCGGCGGCGAAGACCTCGGCGCGCCGACAGTCGTCACGCCGCCCGGCGCGACGAGCTGGGCCCTCGGTCCGCTGCCGCCGAGCACCACGTTCTACTTCGTCGTGCTCGCGTTCGATCGCGCGCACAACGACGACGGCCACGACGGCGTCGAGGTGACCGCCACGACGCCCGCGACCGTGGACGCGACCGCGCCGAGCTTCTCCGGCGCGGCGAACGCCGCCGCCCTGTCACCCGGCTCCGCCTCGCTGACGTGGTCCGCGGCGACCGACGACTCCTCCGCCGCGGCGCAAATCAGCTACCTCGTCTACGCGTCCAAGACGAGCGGCGGCGAGAGCTGGACGTCGTCCGACCTCGTCACGCTTCCCGGCGCGACGAGCGGCGTCGTGACCGATCTCGGCGGCGACACGCTCTATCACTTCGTCGTCCGCGCGAAGGACCAGGCCGGCAACGTCGACTCGAACGTCGTCGAGGTCACCGCGCAGACCCCGCACGTGAGCTTCGGCGGCGACGTCTTCCCGATCCTCGCCTCGACGTGCACGTCGGGCGGTTGCCACGCCCAACCGTACCCGGTCGAGAACGTCGATCTCTCGACCGCCTCCGCGGCGATCGCGACGCTGGTCGGCGTCCCGTCGACGCAGTGCAACGGGCTGGCGCTCGTCGAGCCGTCGCAGCCGGCGTCGAGCTACCTCCTTCAAAAGCTGCGGGGCTGGGGCACGTGCTTCGAGGGCTGGCAGATGCCGGAGCAGACGACGCCGCTCTCGCCCGCGCAGATCGACCTCGTGAGCGCGTGGATCGGGAAGGGCGCCCCGCTCGACTGACGCTCCGAGCTCGGCGCGTGATAGATTCGCGTCTCATGAGGCTGGCGGCGATTCTGTTCTTGGGGCTGCTCGCGGCGTGCTCGGATTCCAAAGGCGGACAGAGCGATGCGTCGACCGACGCGTCGAACGACGTCGCGCCCGAAGCCGAAGCGGGACCGGCGACGTGCTCCACGCCCGGCGCGGCGTGTCCCGGCGGCGGGAAGTGTTTCTTCGCGGTGGGCGACTGTTCCGCGACGACGGGCATCTGCGCGGACGACTCGGCCTGCGCCGGCGCGAGCACCGAGAGCGTGTGCGGCTGCGACGGAACCCAGCCGAGCGTGCCGCAGTGCGGCCCCGGCGGTTACGCGCTCGCCAAGGCCGCGTCGTTCGGTCCGTGCCCCGCCGACGCCGGAACGGATTGACTTAGAGAGCCGAGGTCGCCGTCGACCGCGAGCGGCTCGAGAACGTGCTCTTGAACCTGGTCGGCAACGCGCGCGACGCAACGCCGCTCGGCGGGAACATCACCGTCTCGACGGCGCGGCGTGCGCCACGATCACGGTCGCCGATACGGGAGTCGGCATGACGGCCGACGTGCGCGAGCGGATCTTCGAGCCCTTCTTCACGACGAGGCCGCTCGGACGCGGCAGGGCCTCGGTCTACCGTCTGCGCAGCGCTTCGCGTCGGACACGGCGAGCTGAATCACGGTACGGCGGTGGTGTTCTACCTCCCGCGCGTGCCGTGAGCGTCAGGGAAGCGCGACGCGGTAAATCCCGGTGTTGTGCGAGAAGTAGAGGAACGCCGTGTCGCGCACGAGGCGCATCGGCGTCGAGCTCGGGCCGAGGTTCGTCACGTAAGGCGTCGTCGGGCCCGCACCCGTGATCGGCGCGTAGCTCAGGTTGCCGGTCGCGTGCTCCGTGAAATAGACGTTCACCGCGTCGGCGGCGAGGGCGTCCACCGCGTTGGACGGCGCGGCGAGCTGCTTCGGCGTCGGACCGTTGATCGTCGCGCGCACCACGGTCTTCGTGCCGCTGTTGAACCAATAGACGTAGTTGCCGTCGACGCGCAGCGCGTTCGGCGTGGCCTGACCCTGGATGTACGTGCCGCTGCTGTTGGTGAAGGTCGTCCAGTCGATGGCGCCGTTGTCGATGTCGCAGAAGTACATGCGCGTTCCGTCCGTCGCGACGTTCCCGGCCGTCGTGCCGGTGTACGTTATGACGGTCGAGCACGTCGGGCTGCCGGTGTCCGGCCCGCATTTGAAGGCCCCGAGCGTCGTGACGTTCAACTGGTAGTTGCCGTAGAGGTAATGGCTGCCCGGATCGTAAAGCATGGACTGCAGCACGCCGCCGTTCTCGGTCGCGAACGCTGCCTGCGAGCCGGCCGAGCCGACCTGCGCTTTGAGCAGCGGCTGCGGCGGGCCGCCCGGGTTCATGACGTACCAATAAACGTTGCCCTGGTTCACCACCACGGTGCTCAGCCCCGTGACGCCGTTCGTCGAGAGCTTGACCGTGTTGCCTCCCGTGACGTTGTCCTGGAAGACACCGCCGCTGAGCCCGGTCATCGACCAGAAGACGTGCTGCGCCATCACGGTCGGGCTGTCCGCTGGCTGCTCGGTGGCAATCGACGTGATGGTATCGCCGCCGTCCGGATCGCCGGCCATGAGCACGGCCTGGCAGACTCCGGCGCTGCACTGCCCCTTGCCGCAATCGTGGGCGCAGCGGCCGCAGTTCACCGGGTCCGAGCTCGTGTCGACGCACGTGCCGTTGCAGAGGGCGCCGCCGTCGCAGCTCAATCCGCCGTCGCCGTTCGCGCCGTCGCCGTTCGCGTCGGCGGTCGTCGCGTCGGCGTCGCCGCCTCCGTCGCTGCCGCTGGCGTCCGGCACGTTCGCGCTGTCGTCGCCGACGCACGCGCCCACGAGCGCACAAGCGCCAAGAATTCCGCCCAAGACCAAGACCCGCCCAAAGATCCGCATCTCTCAACAGGACGCCCTCGGCGCCAGTTTTGTCAAGCACGGACGCGCGTCAGACGAGCTCGAACAACACAATCTCCGCGCGCGTCCCGAGGCGCATCGGCGGGCCCCAGTACCCGGCGCCCGACGTGACGTAGAGAACCGTCCGGCCGACCTGGTAGAGGCCGCAGACGTACGGTTGGTGAATTCGTTCGAGGGCCCAACCGATGGGCTCGATTTGGCCGCCGTGGGTGTGACCGGAGATCTGGAGGCCGATGCCGCGCTCCGCGGCGGCGTTCGCGTCGTCCGGGCGGTGGGCGAGGAGCACCGACGCGCGCGCGGGGTCGCGGCCGCGCGTCGCCGCGCCGAGGTCGGTGCCGTGACCGGGGAGCCAGCTCGCGCCGGACGGGTCGTCGACGCCAATCGAATCGAAGCCGCCCTCGCCGCCGATCGCGACGTGCTCGTTGCGGAGCGCGCGGATCCCGAGCGAGGGAAGGAACGCGAGCCACTCTTCGGCGCCGGACAGATATTCGTGGTTGCCGGTCACGAAGAAGACGCCGTCCTTCGCGCGGAGATTCGCGAGCGGCGCGAGCAGCGGACCGAGCTCGGCGACGCTTCCGTCGACGAGGTCGCCGGTGATCGCGACGAGGTCCGGCCCGAGCGCGCGCACCGCGGCGGCAATCTCCTCGACGCGCGCGCGGCCGATGGTCGCGCTCACGTGCACGTCGGAGACTTGCGCGATCGTGTATCCGCGCGTGCGCGCGCCGAGCCCGGGCAGCCGCACGCGAACGCGGCGAACGACGAGCGGCATCTCGGCGACTGCGGCCGACGCGCCGCCGAGCGCCAGCGTGGCCGCGCCGCCCGCGAGGCCGACGAGCCGCGCGATCGCTCGTCTGCGCTCCGGGCTCCTCGGGAGCGCGCGCAGGGCCTCGCTCGCGAGCACGATGGGCAAGAGAAACCCGAGCGCTCCGACCCAGACGAACGCGCACCACATCAGCGGGGCCTGCACCGTGCGCGGCGCGTCGTGCATCGTGAGCAGGCCGAGCATTCCCGCCGGCAGGAGCGCCGCGAGCCCCCACGTGATCGCGCGCGCGCCGCGCCGCCACGGGAGGTCCGCGTCGTGCACGAGCCGGCGGTGCAAGTACGCGTGCACCGCCGCCGTCACGACGACCGCTCCGACGAGGTAGGCGAGCGCGCGGATCACGAGACGTCCTTTTTACCCGTTCAACAGCCCTTCGAGCTCGACGATCGCTCGATCGCCCTGCATTTCCCTGAAAATGTGCGCGCGCGCGCGCCGCGCTGCCTCGTGGAGCGCGGCGTCGGCGAGGGCGCGCTCGAATCGTGCGCCGGATGCGGCGCGTGCTCGCGTGGCGAGAGAGCGTCACGCCGGCGCCGATCGCCTCCGCGCGCGCGGCGTTGTCGCCCTGGTCGCGCCCCATCGGCAGGCACACGACCGGCACGCCGTACGCGAGCGCGCGGATGACCGTCCCGTGCCCGCCGTGCGTGACGACCAGCGACGCTCGCGGAAGGAGCGCGGCGTGCGACGCCGATGCGCGGACCGCGACGTTCGGCGGCGCGCGAATCGCGCTCGGCTCGAATCGACGGGCCGGTGGTGACGAGGGCGCGCACGGGCAGGTCGTCGAGCGCGCGCGCGACGCGCTCGAGGAGCGCCTCCTGATCCATGAACGTCGTGCTGAACGCGACGAGCACGTCGAACGTCTCGCTCGGCGCGTCGCGCGCCCACGCGGGGTCCGCGAGCTCGGGCCCGACGTAGCGCACGTTGCCGGCGGTCTCCGGCGCGTCGAAGTCGAACCACGCGCTCGTCTGAACGAGCACGCAATCGGCTCGTCGAATCTGCTCGAGCGGGTGCGCGACCGGCACGAGCCCGACCTCGCGCCGCGCGAGGTTCGAAATACGGTACGCACGAGCGCCACAGGAGCGCGTCGCCCGCGGTCTCGAGCAGACGATCGCGCGCGCGACCGAGCGCGCCCCGCGCGGGCCCGAGACCGAGCGCCGCGGGGGGCCTCCCGGGCGCCGGGAGAAACGAGGTCATCGGCAAGAGCGCCACGACTCGCGCTCCGTGCTCCGCGCGAGCGGCCTCGGCGCCGACGAGCGCGCCGAAGAGCATCGCGTCGCACGCGACGACGTCGGCCGGCCACGCGCGAAACGCCTCGACCACCTCGCGCGCGAAGAGACGCGCCGGCGCGAACGCGTGCCGATCGCGCGCGCGCGCGAACGCGCCGAGCGCGGTCAGCGCCGCCCAGTCGCGGACGATCTCGCTCTCGCGGGTGCGCGTCGCGCGGTGCGGAGCGTCCTTCCAAGCCACGAAGCGCGCGCCCGCGCTCGCGACGTCTGCCGCGAGCGACGGATTGCCGAGGACGACGACCTCGTGGCCGCGCGAAACGAGGCGCGACGCGACCGCGAGCTCGGGCGGCGCGGTCCCGCCGCCTTCCCACATGGCGAAAAGAAAGCGGCCCCTTCCCCGCGGTTGCGTCAACGCCTTGCCTCGATCATGGACCCCGAAGAAGTGATGTGGGCCGCGCACGCGAGGTTCCTGAGCGCGACTTCTTCACGGTACATGGCGATCTCGAACCCGTCGCGTGACCTGATACGCTGGACCGATGCAACCGGGCACCCCCGCGAAAGGCGCCGCCGTCCTGCTCCTCGTCGGCTGCGGCGCGCTCGGCCTCTACTCGTTCCAGCAGCGCAAAGCCGCCACCGAGCACGCGCGCGGGCAAGCGGATCTGAGCGGAAAGCTCGACGCCTGCCAGAAGACCCGCGACTCGGAGAAGACCGCTCGCGACGCGTGCGAAAAGACCTCGCGCGACACGACGGCGAGCCTGACGTCGTCGCGAGCCGAGCTCGAGGAGCTGCGCAAGGCGAAAGAGGACGCCGACAAGCGCGCCGAGCTCTTCGAAATCGATCACCGAGAAATTCAAATCGCTCATCGACAGCGGCAAGCTCCAAGTCGTGATGCGCCACGGGCGCATGGTGGTGAAGCTGCCGGCGTCGGTGCTCTTTCCGTCGGGCAGCGCGGAGCTGTCGAAGGACGGGTTCGGCGCGGTCGCGGCGGTCGCGCACATCCTCCGGCAGTTTCCGGACCGGCAGTTCGAGGTCGCGGGGCACACCGACGCGATCGCGGTGTCGCCGACCTCGCCGTTCAAGACCAACCTGGAGCTCTCGGCGGCGCGCGCCGTCACCGTCGCGCAGGCGCTCGAGAAGGGCGGAATGAACGCGGCGCACCTCTCGGCCGCGGGCTACGCCGAGTTCCAGCCGGTCGCGAGCAACAGGTCCGAGGCGGGGCGCCAGGAAAACCGGCGGATTGAGATCGTGCTCGTGCCCAACCTCGCCGAGCTGTCGGCGCTCGACTCCGACGCCGGCGCGCCGTGATCGCGCGCTCAGGTCGGCGCGGCGACGGGGCGATCGCCAGGGTCGGCGGGCTCCTGACCGGCGCGCCGGCCGCGCAGCCGTCCGACGAGCGGGCCCGATAGAAACGCCCGCCCTGCGGATTGCTCGCGAGCCGTTCGACGAACGTCGGATCCACTTCGGCCGGCGCCCCGAAACGCGAATCGCGCGTGATTTCCCTCGTTTCGCGCGCGGCACGGCCGTTGCGATGTGCCCCGGACATGAAGCTCCGAGCCCTCGCAGTCATTCCCGCCGTCGCCGTCGTCGTCGCCTGCTCCGCGGGCGATGACGGGACCGGCTCGAGCACCGACGCCATCACCGGCTCGACGATCGTCTCGCGCGGCATGCAGTGGGTCGACGCCAAGCTCCACTACTGCCAGGCGGCGCGCGGCGCCTACGACGGCGACTCGGCGTGCTGGGCGTGGGAAGGCTCGTCGCACCGCTGCGACCGCAAGAGCGACGCCGCGTGGAACAACTACCGCTCCGACTGCTCCGGCTTCGTCACCTGGGCGTGGGGCCTGCCGCCCGTCGGCGACGGCGGCTACGTGACCGGCGACTTCGCGCCGTTCAGCAGCGAGATCTCGCACTCGATCAACGGCGGCGCCCTCGCGCCAGGCGACGCGCTGAACAAGACGGACAACGAGCACATCATCCTCTTCAAGAATTGGTCGACCCCGGGCCACACGGCCGTCTTCATGGAGGAGCCCGGCTGCTCCTCTTCGGAGCCGTACGCGCACGAGTTCAGCTCGCACGTGACGATCAGCGGCGACAAGGTTTACGTCGACTACGAAGGCGCGTGGTTCTACGCGGTCCGCAAGAACGGCAAGGCGAGCGGCAGCGGCAGCGGCAGCGGCAGCACGCCGAACACCGCCGACACGTGCAGCCAGGGCGGCGGCTTCTGCACCGAGACGCTCCAGTGCGACGCCGGCCACTGGATCGTGCGCCAAGACGATTCGCACGCGTGCACGACGGTGAAGAACGAGTCGATCTCGTGCAGCAAGGGCAACGGGTATTGCACCTCGACCCTTCAGTGCGAGAACGGGCACTGGGTCGCGCGCAGCACCGACCCGTACGCCTGCACGTCCGGCCCGGGCTGATCGCGTCCTCCGCGGCGATTCGCGTACACTCGTCGCGGTCATGGACGTCACCGGAACGCTCTCGCCCGCGTGGCGCCGCACGAAGCGCGTGCTCTTCCAGCCGTTCGACGTCGGCGCGTGGCTCTCGTTCGGCGTGATCTTCTTCCTGCAGAGCTTGAGCGAGGGCGGCGCTGGTTACTCGTACCGGGGCTCGACGAGGTCCTCGTCGCGCGGCGGCACGTTCGGCGTCGGCAACCTGAAGGACCTCGTCGACAGCGCGCGCACGTGGCTGGCCGACAACGCGGCGACCGTCATCGCCGTCGGGGCGGTCCTCGCCGTGGTGGGCTTGGCGCTCGGGCTCGTCGTTCTCTGGCTCGGCACGCGCGGTCAGATGATGGCGATTCGCGCGGTCGCGACCGGCCGCCCCGCCATCGGCGAGCACTGGCGGGCGACGCAGAAGGCGGGCTGGTCGCTCTTCGAGCTCCAGCTCGTCCTCGGCGTCGTCGGCTTCGTGCTTTGGGCGCCGCTCCTCGCGCTCGCCGTTTACCGCTTCGTCGACCTCGTCGACGGCGGCATCACCGACGAGGGCGCGCTGGTCCTCGCGATGGTCCCGTTCGGCGTCGTCGGGCTCGCGCTCGCGGCGGTCTTCGGCGCGCTTCAGAGCCTCATCCGGAATTTCGTCGCGCCTATGATGCTGCGTTTCGATCTCGCACCGGGCGCCGCGTGGACGCGCCTCCGCCAGCTCGCGCCGGGGAGCGCTGGAGCGATCGCGCTCTTCCTCTTGATCCGCTTCGGCCTGGGCCTCGGCGTGAGCGTGGTGGGCACCGCGCTCGTCTTTTGCACCTGCTGCATCGGCGCGCTGCCGGTCCTGCAGCAGACTCTGCTCGCGCCTTGGTACGTCTTCGAGCGCGCGTACGGGCTCCACGTGCTCGACTCGATCGGCCCGGACATGAAGATGCTCGTGCCGCTGCCCGATCCCGCCGCGCCGCCTCCGCCCGGAGGCGGTTTCGCGCCGCCGCCGCCGCCGCCCGCGTTTTCGTCGTGGAACCCGCAGTGACCGCTCGGCTCGCCGGGGCGTTGGGCTCGCGCCACGGGATCGCCTCGAGCAGCTTCGTCGCGCGGCGGCGGAGCTTGCCGTCGGCTTTCCGCGCCGGCGCGGCGTCGAACCGCTCCTGCGGCTGCGTCAGGCGGCTTCGAGGCCGATCGCGCGCTCGTCGCACTTCGTCCGGAGCTTGCGGAGCGCGGCGTGCTCGATTCTGGCGTATGCGCTCGCGCGTGAGCGACAAGGCCGCGCCGATCTCCTCGAGCGTGTGCTCCTGCGCGCCGTCGAGGCCGAAGCGCATCGTGAGGACGCGCCGCTCGCGCTCGCTCAAGGCGTCGAGGAGGCCGCGCGCGCTCTCGCGCAGCATCGCCGTGGCCACCTCGTCCTCGGGCAGGGCGCTTCGCTCGTTGGCGACGAGCTCGCCCACCAGCGTTTCGCCGTCGGCGGTGATTGGCGCGTCGAGGCTCGTCGGCTCGTTGGCGAGACCGAGGATCAGCTCGATCTTGGTGACGGGGAGGCCCGTCCGATTGGCGAGCTGCTCGGGCGAGGGCTCGGCGCCGAGCGTTCGACGAAGCTCGGCGCGGGCGCGCAGGAGCTTGCGCCGGCTCTCGACGAGGTGCACCGGCACGCGGATGGTCGGCGCGCGCTCGTGGATCGAGCGCTCGATCGCCTGCCGAATCCACCAGCTCGCGTACGTGCCGAGCCGCCAGCCCGACTTGTAGTCGTATTTCTCGACCGCGCGCATGAGCCCCAAGTTCCCCTCTTGGATGAGGTCGAGGAGCGCGAGGTGCTGGTTGTGGTAGCGGCGCGCGAAGGACACGACGAGGCGCAGGTTGCTCTCGACGAGGATTCGCTGCGACTCGGCGATTTGCCGTCGCGCGCGGCGGACGCGCGCACCGTCGAGCTCGCCGGACTCGCGGGCGGCGGCCTCGAGCCGATTGGCGACGCTCGGGTGGAGGCGCAGGCGGACGAGCCGGTCGAGCGGCGAGCGCGTCGCGAGCACCCGCAAAACGCGCGTGCGCTGTGTCCGCGAGCCCTTCTGAGTTTGCGCGACGTTACGGAGGACCTCGTCGAGGGGCAACGTCCCGGCTCGAAGCTCGAACCAAATCTCGGCCAGCGCGGCCTTGCCGGAGCGCGTGTGGAGGAGGGCGGCCAAGAGATTGCGCTCGGCGTGCTCGATGCGCTTGCCGACCTCGACCTCTTCTTCACGGCTGAGCGGGGCGCGTCTGAGGCGTGCGAAATAGGCGTCGACGCTGTCGGCGATGGGGCCGGGGGTCTTGGTCTTTCGGCGGGCGGGGCTCACGGGGCTCGCGTCTTGCTTTAAGCACGCCGTGGCGGATTTTCAGGGGTGTCGCGCTTTTCCCGTAACTTCGCCGTAAGGCTCTGGCACTGTGAGAGCGTGGCCCCCGCTCCGCGCAGAACCGAGGACGTCGAGCTCGCGAAACGATGCGTGTCGGGCGACGTGTCGGCGCAGATGGAGGTCTTCCGCCGTCAGAAGCAGCGCGTGCACGCGACGCTCTATCGCGTGCTCGGGTCGAACGCCGACATCGACGACCTCGTTCAGGAGACCTTCATCGAGATCTTTCGATCGCTGCCGGGGTTCCGGGGCGACGCCCTGTTGTCCACGTGGGTCGACCGCATCGCGGTCCGCGTCGCCTACGGGCACATCGCGCGTCGCAAGCCGGACGCCGTGCGCCTGTCGCTCGTGCCCGAGGCGCCGAGCGGCGACGCCAGCGCCGAGGATCGCGCGCTCGCGCGAGAGGCGGCGCGCAGGCTCTACGCGATCCTCGAGCGCATCGAGCCCAACCAACGAATCGCTTACACGCTCCACGTGATCGACGGGCGACCCATTCCGGAGGTCGCGAAGATCATGAACGCGAGCGTGGTCACCACCAAAGTGCGCGCGTGGCGCGCGGCGCAGATCGTCGAGAAGCGAGCCAGGCACGACGCGCTCCTCGCGAGCTTCGTCGACGGATCCGCGGGCGACGCGAAGGAGGATGCGTGATGCGCAAGCTCGAAATCGAGCCCCTGGAGAAGCAGCGCTGGGATCGCATCGAGCGCGAGCTGCGCGAGCGGCTCGAGAGCGAGTCGATGTCGGCGCGTCAGGTCGCGCCCAAGCGCGACTCGCGTCCGCCGCGTCCGCTGTTCGGCCTCGTGCTCGCGGGCGCGGCCGCCGCGGCGATCGGCGCGGTCGCCTGGGAGAAGGTCCACACGGCGCCCGCCGCGAGCGAGCACGCGCCCGAGGTGGCGCGCGTCGAGACCCAAGACGCGCCCTCTCGGGTCGAGTTCGGCGGCGCGACGCTCGAGGTCGCGGCGCACTCCGCCGCGCGCATGGAAGGATCGTACGCGACGGGCGTCATGGTCTCGCTCGATCACGGAGAGGTCGACTTCGACGTCGCGTCTCGGCACGATCGCCCGCCGTTCGTGGTCCGCGCGGGCGACGTCGACGTGCGCGTCGTCGGCACGCATTTTCGGGTCGATCGCGAGGACGGCGCGACGCACGTGAGCGTGCAGCGCGGCGTGGTCGAGGTTGAATCCCACGGGGTGACGACGCGCGTCCCGGCGGGGTCGGCGTGGCCCGAGACCGCCGAGAACGTGCAGCCGGAGCCGCGCGCGAGCGTGGTGCTCGCGCCGCCCGCGCGGCCGTCGCCGAAGCCGCGACCCGAGGCGACGACCGCGCCTCCGCCGGAGCCGCAGACGACCGCCGCGCCGGCGCCTTCGGCGCGCGATCGCTACGACCGCGCGCTCACCCTCGAGCGGAGCCAACCCGACGTGGCGCTGTCGACGCTGCGCGAGCTCGCGTCGGGCGACGGCGCGTGGGCGATGAACGCCCTCTACGAGGAGGCGCGCTTCGAGCTCGAACGAGGCGACAAAGACTCGGCACGGAAGCTCTTCGCAGAGTATCTTCGGCGGTACCCGACCGGCCCGAATGCGAACGACGCGAAGGAGCTCTCGTCGAAGCTTCCGTAACATGATGGCCGCGGCCCTCGTCACCGTCACGGCTGCGCGCGCGCGCGCCAGCCCGACCAGGCGCGCGTCGTGACCATCGGCGCGGACGCGCCGCTCGAGCAGGCGCTCGAGCTCGCGCTGACGTCGTGGCACGTCAAGATCGTCTCGTCCGGCGAGCCGGCGCCCGGGCGCGACCTCGACGACGCGATTCGCACCGCGCACCGCATCGCCCGCGCGTCGGGCGCGCGCGGCGTCGTGTGGATGGTGCCCGGCAGCGGAGAAAACGCGAGCTGGCAGCTCTGGGTCTACGACGATCGCGCGCACCAGATCGCGATTCGGCCGCTGTCCGCGCCGCCGCCGTACGACGACGTCACGTCGGCGGCGATCGCGCTGACGGTGAAGACGCTCCTTCTCGGCGCGTTCGAGGGCGAACCCACCGCGCCGCGCCTGCCCGACGACGACGGCGCGAAGCCTCCGCCGCCGAGGCCCAAGCCAGGCGCCCACACGTTTCGCTTCGACACGATCGGCGGCGCGCGCATCCCGACGAACGCGAGCGACCCGGTCGCGGCGCGCTTCGGCGCGGACGTCGCGTATTTCCCGGCGTTTTTTCGCCAGCGCCTCGGCGTCGCGATCGCGGCCGACGCGGGGCCGAGCGTGCTGGTCGAGCACTCGCCGTATTTCGCGGGCACGTTCAACGACGTGGTCGCGAGCCTGTCGCTGCGCGGGCGGCTCCCGCTGCGGCCGTGGCTGTGGATCGAGCTCGGCGCTGGGCCCGGCGTGCACTTCAGCGCGCTCGAGGGGAGCTCCGCCGCGCTCCAGCTCTCGGGCCGCGTGAACCGCGTCGATGCGTCGCTCGAGGCGACGCTCGCGGTCGAGCTCGCGTGGAAGGTGCTCCGCGTCGCGCCCTTCGTCGGCGGGAGCTTCCTCTTCAACTACCAAAATTACCACGTGCAAGGCGTCCAGGTTCTCGACGTGCCGCCGGCGCAGGTCTTCTACGGGCTTCGCGTCGGGGTGGAGGTTCCATGAACGCGCGGATCGCGATCTGGGCGGCGGTCGCGTGCGCGCTCGCGGCGTGCGGGGCCGAGGGCGTCGATCTCGGGAAGGAGCTCGGCAAGGACGCGTCCGCCGACGCGAGCTGCCCGCCGCCGACGTGCGGCGCCGCGGGCGCGTCGTGCACCTCGCGGAGCGACTGCTGCAGCGGCGCGTGCGAGCCGGAGAGCGAAGGGCGAACGTGCCTGGATTTCTGCCGTCCGCTCGGCGCTGCGTGCGACAAGGCCTCGGACTGCTGCTCGCTCGGGTGCTCGACCGAAAATCGCTGCACGAACGTCGTCTGCGCGGTCGTCGGGTCGGCGTGCGAAGAAGACTCCGACTGCTGCTCGAGCCACTGCGACAACCAGCTCTGCGCCGCCGAGCAGACGGCCTGCCGGCGAACGGGCGAGGGGTGCGCCGCGGCCGGCGATTGCTGCTCCAACGTTTGCAATCTGCAAACGAATCGTTGCGACCAAGGCCCGGGGCCGACGCGCCCGCCGCTCTCGCCGTGCACGTCGAGCGCCGACTGCTCGGCGGGCGACTGCGTGCCGAACGCGCAAGGCATTCCGGTGTGCGCGTCGAGCTGCTTCGCCGACGGCGCGCCGTGCTCCGGCCCGACCGATTGCTGCAGCGGCGCCTGCTCGAACGGGAGCTGCGGGACCGCGAGCTGCGACCCGTGATTCAGAAATTCGTAACCCTCGCGCGCCGCGAGGGCACTGGTATGGAGGAGGACATTCAATGACCGTTTGGCGCGTCTTGGCCGCGGCTTCCGTGGCGCTTGCGGGTGTCGTGCTCGCATGCAGCGGAAGCTCGTCGGGGGTTCCCCAGTGCACTGGACCGAGCTGCGCGTGCAGCGGGTCGTCGTGCGGGTGCGACGGCGGCGCGAGCTGCAACGTGCAGTGCGCGCAAGGCGGCCCCGGCTGCAGCGCGACCTGCAACGGCGTCACCGACTGCACCGTCGCCTGCAGCGACAACTGCAACATCGACTGCAAATCGGGCAGCAACTGCGGCGCGACGTGCGGCGCCAACTGCAACTACTCGTGCGACAGCCAGAAGACGTGCACGGTGACCGCCGGCGACCACTCGACCATCGACTGCAAGAGCTCGAACTCCTGCACGGTGACGTGCACGGGGAGCTGCCTCGTCGATTGCACGAGCGTCGACAACTGCGACGTGACGTGCGCCGGCGATGCGGGCGCCACGCAGTGCGGCAACAGCAAGGTCTGCGGCGACATGAAGCCGGACGGCGGGTGCTAGGTCCGCCGCAAAAAGACGGCGCGCCAGAGCACGGCGGCGCTCCCGAGCGCGATCGCGATCGCCCACTCGAACGGCGTGGGCGAGCCGACGTGGAACGCGCGTGAGAGCGCCGGCGTCGCGACGACGACGGGAAAGCTCGCCGCGGCCGCGAGCCAGACCACCCACGACCACGGATTTCTCGGGAGCGACGGGCGCTCCACCAAGACGAGCCACGCGTAGCCGACGGAGAGCACGGCGAGCGCCACGGCGCGCGCGCGCGGCTCGCCGCTCGGGAGGAGCGTCGCGTACGCTCCGAGCGCCGCGGCCGCGAGCGCGCCGCCCACCGCGAACGACGCGAGCGCGGCGCGGCCGGGCACGAGCGACGCCTTCGGATCGCGCGGCGGCCGCCGCATGATCTCGGCGCGCGGCGGATCGCCCTGGAAGACGAGCGCCGAGACCGGGTGCACGACGAGCTCGAGCCACACCATGTGAATCGGCTGGAGCAGGAGCGGCATACCGGCGAGGGGAACGACGAGCGCGAGCGTCACGATCGGCACGTGAAAGCCGAGGATGTAGAGGAACGCGCTCTGGATGTTCTCGTAGAGGTGGCGGCCCTCGCGGATCGTCGCGACGATGGACGCGAAGTCGTCGCGCGTCAGCACGAGGTCCGCCGCGGCGCGCGCGACCTCGGTCCCGCGCTGGCCCATGCTGATGCCGATGTCGGCGCGCCTCAGCGCGGGGACGTCGTTGATGCCGTCGCCGGTCATCGCGACTATTTCGCCTCGCTTCTCGAGCGCGTCGACGATCGCGTATTTCTGCCGCGGCGTGATGCGGGCGAAGATGCTCGCCCGCGCGATCGCGTCGCTCAACGCGGGGCCCTCGAGCGCGTCGAGCTCCGGGCCGGTCACGATGCCGCCGTCGACGTGCGCGATGCCCGCGGCGTGCGCGATGGCGTGCGCCGTGAGCGCGTGATCGCCGGTGATGATCTTGATCGAGACGCCTGCCGCCTGGCACTCGGCGACCGCGCCGGGGACCTCGGGCCGCAGCGGATCGCGGAACCCGAGCAGCGCGATCGGGACGAGGTCGCGCTCGTCGTCCTCTCGCGAGCCGTTCTCGGACGCTCCGTCGCGCGCCGCGAGCGCGAGGACGCGCATCGCCTCGGCGCCGAGACGATCGTGGGCGCGTTCAATCGCGGCGCGATCGGCGGGCGAGACGGCGCAGTGCGCGAGCACGCCTTCGAGCGCGCCCTTCGCGACGACGCGCAGGCGTCCGCTCGCGTCGCGCCACACGTGCGACATGTGCTTGCCCACGGGGTCGAAGTCGTGATCGCGGACCAGCGTCCAGCCGCTCGTGTCGCGATGCGCGTGCTCCACGATGGCGCGCTCCATCGGGTCGACCGGATCCGGCTCGCACGCGAGGACGGCGGCTTCGAGCACCTCGTCCTCGGTCGCGCCGAGGAGCGGCTCGTGCTCCTCGAGCACGAAGCTCCCGCGCGTGAGGGTCCCCGTTTTGTCGGTGCAGATGACGGTGGTCGAGCCGAGCGTCTCGACGCTCGCGAGCCGCCGCACGAGCATGCCGTGCTTCGAGAGGCGGAAGGCTCCGACGCTGAGAAAGAGCGCGAAGACGACGGGGAACTCCTCCGGCACCGCGGACATCGCGAGGCTCACCGCCGCGACGAACGCGCGCGACCAGCCCTCGTGACGAAGGAGGGCCAGGACGAAGACGAGCACCGCGACGAGGACGGCGACGACGCTGAGCCGCGCGACGAGACGCGCGACGCGCCGCTGGAGCGGCGTCATCTGCGCGGCGTCGACGGCGAGGCGCGCCGCGTCGCCGAAGCGCGTTCGCGCGCCGGTCTCGCTGACCTCGCCCCAACCCTGGCCCGCGAGGACGCGCGAGCCCGCGAAAAAGCGCGCCTCGGCGCCGTCGGTGCCCGTGCGCTTCGACTGGGGCTCGCTCTCGCCCGTGATCGACGACTCGTCGATCGCGAGGTTCGCCGAAGATCTCAAGACGCCGTCGGCGTGGACGACGTCGCCCTCGCGCAGCATCAGGAGATCGCCCGGCACGATCTCTTCGGTCGCGATCTCGACGACGCTGCCGTCGCGCACGACCGACGCGCGCGCCGACACCGCCTCCGCGAGCTTCTTCAGCGCGGCGCGCGAGCGCAAGTCGAGGAACGCGTCGACCCCGAGGATCGGCACGAGCGCGACGAGCATCACGATCCCGTCGCGCCGCTCGCCGAGCGCGAAATAGACCGCCGCCGTGACGACGAGCATGATCGCCATGGGGTCGAGCAGCACGTGCGCCACGTCGCGCAAGAACCCGAACCGCTCGCGCGCCGCGAGCGTGTTGGGGCCGAGCTCCGCGAGACGCTCGCGCGCCTCGACGCTGGTCAGAGACCCAAGGTCGCGCGGAGCTCGTACCATGCGAGCTCGGTCGTCAGGGCTGGGGGGGCAGGATGAGCGAGGAGCCCTGACCGAAGCCGTCGGGCAGCTCGTAGTGGACGTTGCCGTGCACGTGGCGCTGCTCGTGGCGGACGCACCAGAGCTCGGCGCCGTTCGACTTGCGCTGCACGGCGAGGCACTCGGCGCACGGCGGCTCCACTTCGGCGAGGTCGCGCGTGTGGTAGTCCTTCTTGCGCACGACGTAGACCGGGCACTGCGCGCGGCGGGTGACGGGCTCGACGACCGAGCCGAGCAGGAATCGCTCGATCCTGCCCATCTCGCGCGTGCCGATGACGATCATGTCGGCGTGGATGTTGGCGGCGACCTGGAGGATTTGCCCGGCCGGCTCGCCCGCGGCGAGGTGCACGGTGACGGAGTGGCTCGCCGGGAGCTCCGCGGTGGCGGCTGCGACGATGCGTCGCGCCTCCTCGAGTTGCCTCGTGAGCTGGGACGCGACGGGCGCCTCGATGACGTGGACGACGTGCAGCTCGGCCCCGGGCATCGACGCGATCCGCGCGGCGGCGGCGACGACGTCCACGGCCGAGCGATTCGCGTCGACGGCGGTGAGGATGACGGTACGGCTTTGCGTGCTCATGAGGTCCTCTCTGTGCGAACCCCGTGCCGTCGATCGTGGCGCAGTTTCGCTGGGAGCGCGGGCGCCGGCGCGCACGCCGTTCGTCTCGCGCAAGCGGTGCGACCGCGATAGTCTCGCCGGTCGTGAAGGCCGGGCCAGCCCTGATCGCAGCCGCGCTCGCCGCCTGCGGGGCGCGCGCGGAGGCCTTCGACGACGTCGTCCGCGGCGCGACCGTCTCGGCCGGCATCGCGACGACGCCGGTCGGCGACGCGCTCATGGGCGAGCTCGGCGGCGCGTGGGGCGGAATGCGCGTGCGCGATCGGCGCTGGGTCCTCCAGTGGGAATTGCTGCTCGCGGCGCGCGCGGGCTGGCTCGGCAACCAGCACCCGTTCTCGTTCCTCGCGGGCGTGCACGCGTCGTCGTGGGTCGAGGCCGGCTACCGCTTCCGGAGCGCGGCGCGCTTCAGCCCGTACCTCGGCTTGCGTCTCGCCGGCGACGCGCAGTCGCTCGCCGCGCCCGACGCGCCCTCGCTCGAGTCGGTCAACGCGGTCGACGGGGTGGGCGGAAACGTCGCGCGCGGCGCGCTGCGTGTCGCGTTCGGCGCGTCGTATTTCGACGAGGCGCGCTCGGTCCTCTTGACGCCGTTCGTCCAAGAGGAGCTCGACGCGCCCGAGCTCCACACGCCCGGCGCGTCCTTCACCGAGCTCGGCCTCGCGCTCCGCTACGACGTCCAGCGGAGCCTCGTCGCCAGCCTCGAAGGATTCTGCGGCGTCACGCCCGAACGTCACACACTCGTAGGGACGAGCGACACGACCATGCGCTGCGGCCTCGACGGCGCGCTCCGGAAGATCTTCGCGAACGGCATGTGGATCGGCGCGACGCTCGCGCTCCGTCACGACACCGACGACGTCGGCTACGCGGGCGGCGCCTCGTACGAGACCGGAGACGCTCCGTGGTTCTCCTTCGCCATCTCCTACGGAGTGCCGCTGTGGAGGTCGCGATGAAACGGCTCGCCGGCGTCCTCCTCGTCGCGTGGGCGGCGTGCGACCCGCAGAAGGCGAACTGGGGCCTCGACGCGATCGACGGCATGGTCACGCCCCCCGACGACCCGACGCTCGCCTGCGGCGTCGCGATCCCGGCCGATCCCACGGCGCAAAAGCGTGCAGAATGCACCTTTCAGCCGGGCGCGCTCGCCTCCGAGTCGCTCGGCGTCGACGGGCCGACCGCGGCGCGCATCCCGATCCGTCACGTCATCGTGCTGATGAAGGAGAACCGGAGCTTCGATCACCTGCTCGGCAAGCTCCACGATCTCGAGCCCGAGGTGGAGGCGATCCCGGCGGATTACTCGAACCCGGGAGCCGACGGCGCGCCGGTGCTGCCGTCGCACGCGACGACCACGTGCATCCCGTTCGACCCGAACCACCAGTCGCAGTCGATCGCGGCGTGCATCGACGGCGGCAAGATGGACGGCTTCGTGAAGAACGCCGCGGCGACGACGGCCTCCGACGGGCGCTTCGCGATCAGTTATTACGACGCGGGGGACCTGCCGTACGACTACTGGCTCGCGTCGACCTTCGCGGTCGCCGATCGCGATTTCGCGCCGATGGCGACCGGCACGTTCGCGAATCGAAATTACCTGATGTTCGCGACGAACGCCGGCGTCGTCGACACCGGCATCCTCTACGCGCCGCCGACCACGCCGTCGATTTTCGAGGAGCTCATGAACGGGGGCTTCACGTGGGGCGCGTACAGCGACGGCGCGCCGCTGAGCGCGTCGCTCGACTGGAGCGCGACCGACCCGGGCGTGCACCCGCTCTCGGCGCTCGTCGACGCGCTCGACCACGGCACGCTGCCGAACGTCGCGTTCGTCGACGGGATCGAGAACGTCGACGACGACCACCCGCTCGCCGACGTGCAGCACGGCGAGGCGTGGACCAAGACCCTCGTCGACCACGCGATCGCGAGCCCCGAGTGGATGCGCCTCGCGGTGCTCTGGACCTACGACGAGTGCGGCGCGTTCGCCGATCACGTGCCGCCGCCGAGCGCGTGCGACGGCGGGGAGCGCGGGCCGCGCGTGCCGCTCGTCGCGATTTCGCCGTGGGCCAAGCGCCACTACGTCTCGCACGTCGTGCGCGATCACACGGCGATCACGCGCTTCGTCGAGCTCTTGTTCGGCCTGCCGGCGCTCGGCTCGCGCGACGCGAACAGCGACGCGCTGCTCGACCTGTTCGATTTTTCGTGCGGGCGCGACCTGTCCGTCCCGGCGGCGCCGAGCCCGGGCACGGGAGGGTGCCCGAATCCGCCGCCGCCCGGGGCGGACTGAGCCTCACCGACGAAAGTGGTGCTCGAACCGCTCGTGGCCGTACCAGCGCGGCCGGACGTAGACGCGCGGCAGCCCGTAATCGAAATAGAAGGGCGGGGGCGCGTAGTACTCGTCGTAGGGCGCGACCCAGACGGGCGACGGCTCGTAATAATACGGCGCGTAGACGCGCGGCCCGACCCAGCCACGCTCGAAGCGCTCGCCGCCGCGGAAGCGCTCGCCGCCGCGGAAGCGCTCGCCGCGGCGCTCGACGCGACCGTGCTCGCCTCCGCCGTGCGCGCCGGCGTGCCCGCGCGTCTGCGCCGAGGCGACGCCGGGGATGGCGACGGCCGCGGCCGCCGCGAGGACCGAAATGGAATGCACGAGTTTCATGATGCCTGGCTCCTGTCGGCTCGAATTTAATCCGCGCCGCCACGGCCCGCGTCCGAAGCAAGAGAACTTTACGGCCCCGGAACGAGGCAAAAAGGGGCTTCGCGAAATAATTCCGCCCGACCCCATCCTTTCTTGGGAAGATCCGGCATCGTGGCCACCGAATCCGCCGACGCCCGAGCCGGTTATCTGCCCGCTCTCGACGGCATCCGCGCGCTCGCGGTGGGAGCCGTCGTCGCGTACCACCTCCACGTCCCGTGGTTCGACGGTGGGCTCCTCGGCGTCAGCGTCTTCTTCACGCTGAGCGGCTACCTCATCACGTCGCTCTTGATCCAAGGCTACGAGCGGCGCGGTCGCGTCGAGCTCAAGCCCTTCTGGGTCAGGCGCGCGCGGCGCCTCCTGCCGGCGCTCCTGCTCATGCTCCCGGTGGTCTCCGTCACCGCGGCGATCGCGCGGCCCGAGAAGCTCGGGGCGACGCTCCGTCAGGTGCTCTGCGCGCTCCTCTACGTCTCGAACTGGACGACGATTGCGCGCGGCGACGACTACTTCCAGCGCTTCACGGGCCCCGGGCCGCTCGACCACCTGTGGTCGCTCTCGATCGAAGAGCAGTTCTACATCGTGTGGCCGCTCGTCGTCCTCGCGGCGCTCTGGCTCGGCGCTCGCCGCGGCCGCGCGCTCCTCGCCGTCGTCACCGTCGCGCTCGCGGCGGCGTCGACGTGGGCCATCGCGCACCTCTACGACCCGAGCGCGTTCAACAACACGCGCGCGTACGAAGGCACCGACGCGCGCGCCGCTTCGCTCCTCGTGGGCGCGCTCGTGGCGACGGCGATCCCGTTCGAGCGCGTCCGGGAGATCTCCGGTCGGTGGCGCGCCGGGCTCGACCTCGCCGGCGTGCTCGGGCTCGCGGGCGTCGCGCTCTGCGTCGCGCGAAGCGACGAGTACTCGCCGTTCCTCTACCGCGGCGGCGAGGTCTCGCTCGCGATCTTCACCGTGATCCTCTCCGTCGCGGCGTCGCACCCGCGGACGCTCGTCGCGCGCGCGCTCGGCTTCGCGCCGCTCCGTTGGATCGGCGCGCGCTCGTACGGCATTTATTTGTGGCACCTGCCGGTCGTCGCGTTCATGCCGGCGAGCGTGCTCGTACGACAGCCGGTCGCGCGCGGCGCGGTGCAAGTCGCGCTGATCGTCGCGCTCGCGGCGCTCTCGTATCGCCTCATCGAGGACCCGATTCGCCGCCGCGCGCCGGCGGCGCGCCCGATGCGCGCGCGCTGGGGCCTCGCGTTCCGCGCCCTCGCGCTCGTGCCGCTCGCGACCGTCGCGCTCGTCGTCTGGCCGCTCAGCTGTCGCGTGCCGACGGAGGTCGAGGCGCTCGCCTCCGAACCGATCCCGACGTCGGTGGTCGTCGCGCCCGCGGTGGATGCCATCTTCGCGCCGCCGCCGGCCGGCGCGCCCGCGACCTCGTGCCGCGAGGTCGTGCACGTCGGCGACTCCACGTCCATCGGTCTCCTGTCGCGGAACTTCATCCCGAAGCTCGACGACCAAATCGCCGCGCGCTACCGCGCCGTCGGCGTGCAGCGCTTCTGGCCTGAAATCAGCGGCGCGCGCAGCATGGTCGAGACCTACAAAGATCAGCCGAACGCGACCGACGTCGTGCGGCGCAAGCACGCAAGCGGCTACAGGGGCTGCTACGTCATGGCGCTCGGCACGAACGACCCGGCGAACACGGGCGGCAACGTCGCGGCGCTCGGCGCGCGCGTCGACGCGATGATGGCGCAGGTCGGCGACGTGCCCGCGCTCTGGACGACGACGCGCACGTTGAAGGACCGCGGCCCGTACAAGAACGCGAACATGAGCGGGTGGAACGCGGCGTTGAGGGCCGCGTGCGCGCGTCACCCGAACATGCGCGTCTACGACTGGGCGAGCGAGGTGCGCGACGACTGGTTCACGAGCGACGGCATCCACTTCAACCAGGTCGGCTACCGCGAGCGCTCGGCGCGCATCGCCCGGGCGCTCGCGCGCGCCTTCCCGAAGAGCGGCCCGCGTCCTTCGGGGTGCTTCGTCCACGCCGATTAAGGCAGAAGCCACTTGAAGCGATTTCGTCTCGCTGCCGCCTGTCACCTCCCAGCCATCGCGCGAGACCATCACTTCAAGTGGTCTTTGGCGTGGCTTCGCGCTCAGCGCGGCGGCGGCGGCGACGGGACGTTGAAGTACTCCCACGCGGGCGTGTGGTTGCCGGTCGTGCTCGGCTGGTTCCACAAGTAAAGGGACGCGTAGGTCTGCACGGTGCCGTTTCCGACGACGACGGGCGTGACGTAGAGCTGCGGCAGGGTGCCGCCGCGCGTCGAGCTGAAGACGAGCCAATAGAAGGTGCGCCCACCCGACGCCGAGCTCACGTTCGGCGCCCACTTCGGCCAGGAGTTGGTCACGCCGGGGCTCGTCTTTCCCGTGCAGCCGGGCGGATCGTTCGCCGCCAGGCGTGTCGCGACGCCGCCGCCCGCGGGCACGATCCACACCTCGGAGAGCGGCTGGTTGTACATGTTCTTGTCGTTCGGGATTCGATTGAACGCGATCATCGAATCGTCGGGCGAGTACGCCGGGTAATACTCTTGATAGAGCGGGTCGGACGCGCCCTTCACGGGGGCGATCGCGCCGCCCTCGCGGTCGTTGTACGGCACCGTGTAGAGGTCGGCGACCGAGCCCGGGTCGTCGGTGTCGAAGACGTAGCCGCCGAGGCGCCCGTCGGCCGCGTGGTTCGTCGCCGTGTACACGATGCTCTTTCCGTCGTGGCTGAACGACGGAGCGCCGGCGAGGGTGCCGGGCGGCGTCGTGCCCGTGCGCGCGAGCGTGCCGCGCGCCTTGGTCGGGTCGGTGGCGGCGACGTCGATCCACTGGAGGTTGCCGCTTCCGTCGCTCGCGACGACGACGCGATCGCCGTCTTGCCAATGGGCTTTGGAAATTGTCGACATCCCGAGCGGGCCCTGGAGGAGCGCCTGGAGCCCAGCGTTACCCGTGTAACTTGGTACCGCGCCCGCGGCGCCGGCGTCGCCGCCCGTGTCGAGGGTCGCGATCATGTCTCCCCACTGCCCGTTCTCGCTCGAGAAGACGACGCTGTTTCCGTCGGGCGTGCCGACGTGGCACCCCATGCACGTCGTCGACTGCTCGGTCACCTGCGAGGTGGTGAGCGCGCTCGTGACCGACTCGTCGCCCACCGCGAACGCGTTCAGCCCGATCGCGCCGGTGTAGCCGTTCGTGTACCAGTAGACGATCGTGCCCGGCGCGTCGACCGGCGCGATGCCTATGGGGCCGCTGCTTCCGAGCGCGACGCCCGAGAGGCTCGTGCCGTTCCAGACGCCGCCGCGGATGGTGAGTGTCATCGGCATGTCGTTCGAGTGGTCGCGAACGAGGTCCCACATGTCCTTGGGCATCGTCCAGCTCGTGTCCGTCGTGTAGACGACGAGGTCCTTCGTCTGATTGGGCGCGTGGACGCGCAGCTCGAAGAGGTTCTCGCCGCCGCTCGCGATCCAGCGGAAGCGCGGTCGAAGCCAGTTGTGCGGGAAGAGCGAGTTCACCTCCGGCTCGACGAGGCAAGGGCCGCCGGCCTTGGAGCCGGCGCCGCCGAAGAGCGCCTGCGAGCCCGCCGGCGCGCCCGACGCGAAGATCGGATCGCCGAAATCGGCGAACGTCGTCGGCACGAGGCCGGCGTCGACTGCGACCGTGGCCGCGTCTTCGACTCCGCCGGCGTCGAAGGTCGAGCCGGGGACCGCGCCGCACGCGGCGACCGAGAGAACCACGAGGACCGAGCTGAGTGACGCGACCGTGCTGCGCATGAGAATCGTGATAATCACCGCTCTGCTAATCGCTATTCGCTACTTCGTTATTTTGCTCGTGTTGCGTTTGGCGCCGTGCTCGTCGAGGTGCGCCGCGTGGCAGCGAGGGCGCTCGCCACGCACGGAGCGCGGTCGAGGCGATCGCGCGCCGCACTTCGCCTCGCACGCGCGCTCGCCGCCGCCCGGCGCGTCGCGATTTTGCGCGCGGCGCGGCGCGCGCCGTGGCGAGTCGGTTCGTGGGCGCTCGCGAGCTTCGCGAGCGCTCGCGAGGACGGCGCGCCGAGAGACGCGAAATCCCGCGAGCTCTGCCGTGGTACGAACCTCGCACTGCGCGAGGCCGTGAGTCGAATCAGCGCGCTCGTCCTCGCCACCGTGCTCGTCGCGTGCGGGGGCGACGACGTCCTCACGACGAGCGACGCCGCGCCGAGCGACGACGCGGAGAGCGCCGCCGACGCGGCCGACGCCGCGACCGAGGCCGCGCCGAAACCGAAGCCCGACGCGGACGCGCCGGTGCCCGACGTCGACTCGATCCCGTGGAAGACGGGCGCCGCCGTCGGCAACGGCGTCGCGTCCAAGGACACGGAGAACCCGCTCGGTAACTCGATGCTCGTCGCGTACGCGGGATACGCCGTCGATTCTCGCGTCGGCGGAGGCGTGGGCGACGGCGCTCTGGCGCGCGACCCTCCGCGCCCGCGGCGTCCGGCACATTTGGGCGGTGCAGGGCCCGGCCGATCCATCGTATTCGCAGCTCGAGATCGGTAACTCCAAGATCGCCGCCGCGCTCGTCCCCCTGGTGGATCCAAATACCCATTTCGTGCTCGTCGCGGGCCACTCGAGCGGCAGCTTCGTGGCGCACGAGCTCCTCGACCAGCTCGCGACCGGCGCCGACCCGAAGGGCGCGACGAACGACGCGATCGTCTATTTCGATTTGGACGGCGGCGGGGGTCTCTCGCAGGCCGCGGTCGACCGACTTCGGAAAGCGTATTTCGTCGGCTCGCGCGACGGTAATACGGATTCCCCGAATCACGCCGACATGGAGGCGCTCGGGAGCGAATATGCGTCGAAGGGAGGATTTTGGGAGAACGACGCCAGCCAATCCGGCTGCGATCCGGGCGCCGAGTGGTGCGTGCACGTGACGTTGATCAACACCAAGCCGCACGACCCCACCAACGCGGACCCGGCCGCCGACTATTCGGATTTCGTCGGACGTCCGGTGTGTACGAGCTACGTCGCGGCGAAGGCGAAAGAAGCCGGACTGATGTGATCAGCCGTGCGCGGCGCGCCACGTGCTTCGCGGGTGCGCCGCGCGACGAACGAGCGCCGCTGCGGCCGCGATCGCGCCGGGAGCCCAATCGTCGCGATCCCAGACTGCGTCGCTGAGCAGGCCGTCGTGCCCGCGCAGCCACGCGCGCCACTCGGCGAGGTCGCCGTCGGTGAGCTGGCCGGCGAGCGGGAGCAAGCGGAGCGCGAGCTCGAGCTCGAGGCGATCGCAATACGCGCGATCGCTGCGGCCGGCGATCGCCTCGCGGCCCTGCGCGACGGCCTGCTCGAGCTCGGCTCGCGCGCCGATCGCGTCGAGGTACACGTAGAGCGGGAGATCGAGCCCGCGCGCGATCTCGAACGCCATTTGCCCGTAGAAGCGCGGGTTGAAGTCGATCAAGAGGTGGCGGCCGTCGATCTCGAGGAACTCGACCTCGAACGCGCCGTGGTAGCCGGTGTCGCGGCAGAGCGCCGCGAGCTTCGTCGCGAGATCGGGGCGGACCTCGAGCTCCTCGAAGCAGAGGCCCACGCCGAGCGTGCGCGGCCATTGAAAGCGTTTGCGCGAGGCGGCCGCGACGAAGATCTCGCCCGTGCGATCGACGAAGCCGCTGAGGTTGTAGATCGACTCTCGGGCGCTCGCGGCGAAGGACTGAATCATCGGCATCGCGAGCGACGGGTCGGCGTCGAGCACGACGCGCGAGCTGCGCGTCGAGCGGCGAAAGTCGGCGTAGAGCCGCTCGAGCTCCGCCGGATCGCGCGCGAGACGGCCCTTCTGGTGCGGCGCGAGGAGCGCCTGCGTGCGCGGCTTGATGACGGCGGGGTAGCGCACGTCGCGCGCAACGCGGGCGACGTCGTCGTCGTCGCTCGGGAGCCACGCGTCGGGCGTCTCGAGGCCCACGCGGCGCGCGGACTCGTGCAGTCGCCACTTGTCGAGCAGGCCGAGCACAGTCTCGAAGCTCGGGGCGGGCACGCGAAAGACCCGCGAGAGCGCGCGCCGTCGCCGCGCGAAGAGCCACGCGACGTCGTCGCTCGTCGGGCATAGCACGCGGCCCGGGTCGGTCGCGCCGAGCGCGAGCAGCCAGTCGACGAACGCGTCGGGATTGGACGCGGCGTCCGGGCAGTGGAGGGCGCGCGTCGCGTGGCGCGACCACGTGGCGCGCGCGAAGACGAGGTGACGATCCGCGACGACGACCGGCACGCCCGCGCGCCCGAGCGAGCGCACCGCGGCGAGCGTGCCGTTGTGGTCGCCGTTCGTCAGCACGACCCCCGGGCGGCCGTTCACGGCTCCTCCGACTCGAGCGCCGTGAGATTGGCGAACGTCTCGGCGCGTCGCAAGAGCCCGACGCGACCGTCCCAGACGAGCGCGACGGCCGGCCGCGGGCGCGAGAAGCAGGTCGCGAACGGAACGAAATACGCGCCCGAGTCCATGATGGCGACGCCGTCGCCGGGCGCGAGCTCGGGGAGGCTCCACGCGTCGTACAGGCGATCGGCGAGCGTGCAGCTCGGGCCGGTCAGGCGGTGGAGGCGCGTCGGCGCGCCCGGTCGCGCCGCGAGGGGAAAGATTCTGATGAAACTCGCTCCGCAGAGGCTCGGCGACATTGAGCCCCGCGTCGAGGACCGCCCAGGTGAGGCCGCTCTCGTCGCGGTCGTGGAGCGCCGCGACTCGCGCGAGCAGCACCTGGGCGTTGCCGGTCATGGCGCGACCGGGCTCGACGAAGACGCGAGGAGGCGCGCGTCCGCGCAAGGCGAAGTGGTCCTCGACGCGCGTCGCGAGGTGCGCGACGTACTCGTCGATCGACAGAACGCTCTCCGGCGGGCGCGGGACGGGCTCGCAACCGAACGTGACGGCCAGCCTCGCGGCGCGCGGCGAGACGTGCGAGACGGTCGGGCAGGCGAGGTTTCCGCCGACGTCGAGGATCTCGAGCGCGAGCCCGAGGCGCTCCTCGAGCGTGTCGGAGAACGCGAGCAGCGGCGAGAGGAGCTCGTCGAGGCGCGCGCGCGTCGCGATTTCGCCGTTCGCGTGGGAGTGGAGCGCGACGACGCGGAGCTCTGGGTGGCGCGCGGCTCGCTCGAACGCGGCGAACGCGTCGCCGTTGTCGATGCGCTCTCCGAACTGGCCTCGGAGCACGCTCGGCGGCACGACGCGGACGCCGACCGCGGGCCGCGCCCCGAGGCGCCGCGCGACGGCGGCGATGAGGTCGATTCCGCGTGCCGTATTGGCGTTGAGGAGGCCGACGCCGTGCGTGATCGCGGTCGCGATCGCCGCCTCGGATTTGTCCGGGCCGTTGTAGACGATGCGCCGCGGCTCGACGCCGAGCCGCAGGGCGAGCCAGAGCTCGTATTCGCTCGCGACCTCCGCGCCGACTCCCGCGGCGTGCAGCGCGCGCAAGACGCCGGGGACCGGGTTCGTCTTGTACGAGTAGAAGACCTCGCAGCGTGGCCGCGCCGTGAAGCGCGCGACGTTCTCCGCGAGGCGCGCGCCGTCGACGACGTGGAGCGGCGAGCCGAAGAGCCCGAGGAGCTCGCTCAGGACGACGCCGCCGAGCACGAGCTCGCCGGCCGCGTCGCGCGAGAGGTGCCACAAGTCGAGCGGCAAGTCCTCGCGCCTCGGCGCCCACCGCCGCACGACGTCGCGGAGCGCGCGCTTCGCCGTGGCGCGCGCCGCGCGCTCGAGCGGACCGCGCACGACCGCGAGGTTCATGGAGCGATCCCGGCGGCGCGCCGCACTCTGCCGGCGATGGCCGCGCCCGCGAGCGAGCCTCGGTAGACGAGCGACGCGATCTTGCCTGGCCGCACCGCGCGCGCGAGCAAACGTAGCGCGGTCGTGTCGGCGCCCGGGTAGGTCTTCGCGGCGGCGTCGAGGTGCGCGAGCGCGACGTCGCAGTCGCCGAGCCGCAGCGCGGCGCGTGCGACGAGCACGTGCCGAAATCCCGCGAGCGCGCGGAGCTCGGGATTGTCCGGCGCCTCCTTGCAGAAGAGCTCCTCGTGGAAGCGGAGGACGTCCTCGTGGAAGCGGACCGCCGAGCGCCCCGTGACGAGGTGATCCTCCGAGAGCTCGCGCTTGCCGTCGGCGAGCTCGTGCTTGATGCACCCCGGCGCGGAGACGAAATGGACGCGAAATCGCCTGCAGAGCTCGGCCAGGTAGCCGAAGTCGGACGCGACCCGGTAGCTCGTGTCGAACGGCGCGACGGCGTGCATCGCGTGACGCGTGATCACCGTCGGCTGCATCGCCATCAGCCAGCCCCACCGCCATTGGCGAAAAATGTCTCCGCGGTAATGGAAGACGTCGCGGTACGGCGTGCGCTCGAGCACCGGGCGCGCCCACGCGCCGATCGCCTCGCGGGTCTCGTAGAACCACAAATACGGGTCGCCCTCCGGCGGGGGCGAGTCGAACGCGTGCGAGCCAATGCGACGCGCGGTCGCCGGGTACCACTCGCCGGTCTCGACGCGGAAATGCTTCACGTGCTCGCCGTCGCCGAAGTCCTCCCAGAACTCGGACGTGAAGACGTGCGCGTCGGGGTGCACGTCGAAGAACGCGGTCGCGAGGGCGAGATGGTGCGCGGGCCACACGTCGTCGGAGTCGAGGAACGCGATCAGCGCGCCGCGCGACTCCCCGAGCCCGGTGTTGCGCGCGCCCGCGACGCCTTGGTTCTCTTGCACGACGACGCGCACGCGCGGGTCGATCCCCGCGACGAGGTCGCGCGTGCCGTCGGTGGAGCCGTCGTCGATCACGACGAGCTCCCAGTCCTCGAAGCGCTGCGCGAGCACGCTCTCGATCGCCCGGCGGATCGTGTCTCCGCGGTTGTACGTGGGCATCACGATCGAGACGCGCGGCGTCATGCGGCCTCCCTGCGCGTGGAGAACGGAAGGGCCTGCTCGAGCGCGACCCCCGAGAGGCGCGAGAGCGGGACGCGGCCCTCCTCGAGCGCGCGCAGCGTCTCGCGGGCGCGCGTCCGCTCCTCGACGCGCGGCGGGCGCTCCGGCGCGGCGGCTCGTTCCTTGGCGTCCGGCTCGCCGACGGCGCGCCGCTTTGCGGCGTTGAAGCGCTCTTCGCTCTCCTGCGGCGGGTGCAGCTTGCGCTCGAGCTCGCCGGCGCGAGCCTTGAGCCAAGGCACCGAGCCCACCTTGTAGATCTGGACCGCCGTCGTCTCGGTGACGACGCCGCCCATCTTCGATTTGTAATAGGCGTAGTTGCCGTTGAAGTTGAACGCTCGGTACTTGC
This sequence comes from uncultured delta proteobacterium, assembly GCA_963731595.1. Taxonomy (GTDB): domain Bacteria; phylum Myxococcota_A; class Polyangia; order Polyangiales; family Polyangiaceae; genus DASXHD01. The sequence goes on along the minus strand of CAVSWE010000004.1, from coordinate 2,490,006 downwards.
CCTCGATCGCGCGGCGCATCGCCATGAGCGTGAGGAGGTGCCCGGGGCCGAGATCCTCGTGGTCGTCGTCGAAGCACATCTCGAGGCCGTAGAGGCTCCCCGCAAACGCGCCGGAGAGCATGGCCGCGATCGGGAGATCGTCGAACAGCACGAAGTCGAAGCCGAGCTCGAGCGGCTGATCCGGCTGGCAGAGCGCGCGGAAGTGCTCGATCCGGCGCGGATCGCGGCGGATGCCGGCGTGGGCGGCCTCCTTCCAGCTCCGCCTCTCGACGTCGAGGTAGAGCTCGTAGAGGGGCTCGCGCGCGCGCGCGGCGCTGCTCGACGCGATCTCGACGCGACCGGCGGCGAGGAGACGCCGCGTGAGGCGCGCCGAGTTCTTGCGCGTGCCGTGCGCGATGCCGTTGAAGTAATCGGAGAACGACGCGTAGCGGAGCGGCACCGTCGTGTTCGGGATGTTCGGCGAGCGTCGCGCGTAGAATCGCAGCGGGTTCAGCCGGGGCGGCTGGGCGAGCTTCGAGTCGGCGTCCTGCATCGCGAGCTCGAGGAAGGACCAGGCCCGCTCGTGCTCCGTCAGGTAGCGGTAGAACGCGTTGCTCGCGAGCGCCTCGTCGCCCTCGCGCGCGACGACGTGCGGTCGATCGGTGTCGTGCGACACGAGGACCTCGACTTTCCCGTAGGGCAGCGAGAAGAAGCGGTCGCGATGCTTGCGGAGCGGCAAGTAGCCGACGAGCGTGTCGCCGTCGAACGCCGCGAGGAAGAGCATCTCCTCCTCGCGCGCGCCGTACTCGTCGTGCGCGAGGAAGGTTTGGATGTACTCGTAGGTGGAGAACGGGCACGGACGACGCGACGCGAGGTTGAGCGCGTCGATCTGCGTGCGCAGGGGTGCGAGAGCGCCGAGGGAACGCAGCGCCCGAACGGAGAGTGAGCTCACGGAAGCCTCCTGTGCGGCGCCAGTTGCAGTCCATGTACCAAGCGATCGCTCGTGCGTCGGGTGCGGGCGGGAGCGCACCTTCTTCGCCGGAGCCTCTCGCCTTTCGGCGCGAACCCGCTGCGGCCTCGGAGTTGCAACTCGACGCGGCATGGCGAACCTCATCGACCGCGCGAGCTCTGGCGTCGCGCGCTGGCGACTGTCGCGCAGGCCCGGCGTTTCGATCGCAAACGACGCGCGCATCGAGTCGCGACGCGTGATGCTCAAACCGAGGTGCGAGCTCTCCGTGGGCGCGCGCTCGATCGTCGAGGCCGCGGTCGACTTCGAGCGCGACGGCGCGGTCGTGGTCGTCGGCGAGAACACCTACGTCGGCGCCTCGACGCTTCGCTGCGCCGCGCGCATCGAGATCGGCAGCGACGTCGAGATCGCGTGGAACTGCTCGATCGTGGACCACGACTGGGAGTCGCTCGTCTTCGAGCATCGCCGGATCGACATGCGAAGCTGGTACACGGCGCAGAAAGACTGGACCCACGTCCCGGTCGCGCCGGTGCGCATCCGCGATCGCGCGCTGATCGGTTTCGACGCGATCATCCTGAAGGGGGTCGAGATCGGCGAGGGCGCGGTCGTGGGCGTCGGGAGCGTCGTCACACGCAGCGTCGCGCCGTACACGGTCGTCGCGGGCGCGCCGGCGCGCGTCGTCCGGCGTCTGCCGGGCGCGTCGTCGGCGAGGATCGCGCCGGTCGTCCGACTCCACGCGCGCTGACGCGCGTCAGTGCGCCGCGAAATTCTGGTCGAGCTGCGTCGCGGCCCGCCGGCCGAGATCCCGAACGAGCGCCTCGCGCGAGTCGCGGCCCGGTGCTCGTCCGACGGGAATCGCGTAGGGCGCGAGCTCGCCGCGGAGCGTGCGGTTCGGCCCGTCGAACACGCTGGCGCGCACGAGGAGCTTCGTACCCTCGGCGACCGTCGACGACTCGACGCGGAGCGAGACGTACCAGTCGTGCGCGTCGCGCGAAACGGCGACCGCGTCGGCGTGCGGCGAGCGGGTCTCGGCTCCCACGCGGTAGCCGAGCGCGCGCAGCTCGGCCTCGAACCCGTCGAGCGCCACGTCTCCGAGCTCGCGCGCCCGAGCCGGCGCCGCGGGTCGCGCGGGCGCGCCGCACGCGAGCGTCAGGACGAGGAGGCAGAACGGTCTCGGCGGCATGATCTCGTCAGAGTAGTGATTATGCTGACCGGAATGAACCGCCCTGTTGCGCTCGTCACGGGGGCAAGCCGCGGGCTCGGGCTCGAGACCGCGCGCCAGCTCGAACGCCGCCGCTTCCGCGTGATCGCGACGAGCCGCAAGGACGCGAGTCATCCGCTCGACGTCGCGGACGAGGCGAGCATCGCCGCGCTCGCCGAACGGCTCCGGCGCGAGGGCGTCGCGCTCGACGTCCTCGTGAACAACGCGGGCATCTCGATGCGCGGCTTCGACGCGGAGGTCGCGCGGCGCACGCTCGAGGTGAACTTCTTCGGCGCGATGCACGTGACCGACGCGCTCTTGCCGCTCGTGCGCGACGGCGGCGACGTCGTCATGGTCTCGAGCGGCATGGGCGAGCTCTCGTGCCTCTCGCCGGCGCTGCGGGCGAAGCTCGCCGACCCCAAGCTCGATCGTGCCGGGCTCGTCGCGCTGATGCGCTCCTTCGTCGACGCCGTCGCGCGCGGCGAGCACGCGCGCGCGGGGTGGCCGTCGTCGGCCTACAGCGTCTCGAAGGTCGGGCTCAACGCGCTCGTCCGCGTGCTCGCGCGCGAGCTCGCCGTCCGGCGCATCCGCGTGAACGCCGTGTGCCCGGGCTGGGTCCGCACCGACATGGGCGGGCCGCAAGCCGAGCGCGACGTCGCGACCGGCGCGGCGTCGATCGTCTGGGCCGCGACGCTCGAGGACGGGCCGACGGGCGCCTTCTTCCGAGACGGCGAGCGCATCCCCTGGTGAGCGCTCACGGCGCGGGCGCGCTCGTGCACGCCGCGCCGCATCGCATCGAACCGATCCAAGCGCGCACGCTCGCGAGGCCCGCGTCGTCGACGACGGCCGTTCCCTCGGGCGGCATGCCGAACGAATCGCGGCGCGCCATGCGGACGGCGATCCCGCTTCGATCCGGCGCCCCGGGCAGGAGCGCGTAGACGACGTCGTCCGGCGGCACCGGGTGCTTCATCGTGAGGAAGGCCGACGTGCGGTACGCGTCGCTGCCGTCGGGCGTCGCGTCGGTCGTCAGCACGCGGAGGCGCATCGGCGTTTGCTGGGCGATGGCGCTGCCGGCGTTGTGGCAGTGGCCGCAGTTGGCGTGCAAGTAACCGAGCGCGTCCTTCGCCGCGCCGCTCCCGGGCACGTCGTAGTGCGCGGCCGGCTGGGTCGTGAGCCGGCCGGCCGAGGCGAGCGCCGCGAGCGTCCCGTCGCCGTCGCTCGCGCCGAGCGCGACTGCGGAGACGCCGACCAGGACGTCCCGCACGTTGACGTGGCACTCGTTACAGTCCGCCTGCGTCGGGATCTCGTGGGTCGTGCCGAGCGCGTTCATGACGCCGCCGGGGACGGAGACCGCGTCGGTGCCGTCGGCGGTCCACGCGTACGCGGACTCCCACCACTGCGTGTCGTTCACCTTCATGAGGAGACGCGTCTCGACGACTCGGGCGCCGACGGAGAACTCTTTCCACGCCTTCGTTCCGACGGGGAAGATCCAGTCGTCCATCGAGGTCGTGTCGATCGTCGTGCCCGGCGGGAGCCACAGCCACCGCTTTTTCCCGGCGCCGTCGGCCCAGAGCGCGTAGCGCGGCGCGTAGGCGATCACGCCCGGTGCGAGCGTGCGCGTCGCGAAATCGGAGTAGAGGCCGGTGTCGGCGAGGTGCTCGGGGCCGGAGACCGGCGGCGGCTCTTCGCTCGCGTCGGAGGCGGGCGGTTGCTTCTTCTCGATCGCCGCGTCGACCGGGCCTGCGTCGCTCGCGAGCGGAGACTCGCCGCACGCGGCGACCGAGAGCAGCACGAGCGGACGCGCCCACTTCATGCGCCGCAGCGTAGCACTCGGCGCCCGCCCACTGCTCGATCCCCATGCGGTCACCTCAGGGCAGAATCACCTGCGCGCCGCGGACCTCACGCGCGATTCGCTCGGCGGCGCGGCGCCCTTGCCCCTCGTGCGCGAGCACGACGACCGAGCCGCCGAACCCGCCGCCCGTGAGGCGCGCGCCGTAGACCATCGGATCCGAAGCCGCGCGCGTCACGAGCGCGTCGATCTCGGGCACCGAGAATCTCGAAGTCGTCGCGCATCGAGACGTGCGACTCGAGGAAGAGTCCCCCGAGCGAGACCGGATCGTCCGCGCGCATCGCGGCGACCGCGGCGAGCACGCGCGCGTTCTCGGTGAGCACGCGGCGCGCGCGCCTCCCGAGAGGCTCGGGCAGCGCCTCGATTCGATCGAGCATGTACGCGTCGCGGAGCTGCTCGACGGCGAGCATGTTCGCGGCCATCGCGCACTCCTCGCGGCGCACTTGTAGCCGCCGGTCGCGTTCGAGTGCGAGATGCCCGAGTCGATGACGGCGATCTCGGTCCCGGTCGGCAGGGACACACGCTCGATGCGAAGCGAGCGCGTGTCGATGAAGACGGCCGTGTGCTCGTCGGCGAGGCTCGACGCGAGCGGATCCATGACGCCGACCGGCGCGCCGACTCGCGCGCCCCGTTGTAGTCGGTGTGCTCTCCGATGAGGTTCACGCGCCCGGGCGCGCTCGCGACCACGCTCGGCAGGCGCAAAAAGACCTCACGGAACGGCTGCGTCGTCTCATTCAATGGTCACCTCGATGCGTCGGAGCTCCTCGGCCTTGTCCTCCGGCAGCGTATCCGCGGTGAAGACCCCGGCGGCGAGCTCGCTGCCGGCGAGGAACTTCGTGCGGTTTGCCATGCGCAGCGCCGGATAGATTTGGACGTGGACGTGCGCCTCGAGGTGAGCGGCGTCGTCGGCTGGCGCTTGGTGGATCGCCAGGATGTACGGCATCGGCTTCTGAAAGACGCCGTCGAGCTTGAGGAGGACGGTCTTGAGGGCGCGCGCCAGATCGATTCGATCGCGCGCGCCGAGATCGCAGAGGCGAGGGGCAGGCTTGAGCGGGACGATCCACGTCTCGTAGGCCCAGCGAGCGCAAGCCGGCACGAACGCGACGACGCGCGAGCCGGCGTAGACGATGCGCTGTCCGTCGGCGAGCTCGCGCGCCACGTAGTCGGCGAGGAGGCCGCGGCCGGTGCGCTTGTAATACGACGCTTGCTCGCCGAGCTCGCGCGCGACGTTCGGCGGGACGAACGGGTAGGCGTAGATCTGCCCGTGCGGATGGTGCAGCGTGACGCCGACCTCGAGCCCGCGGTTCTCGAAGACGTGCACGTACGCGACGTCGTCGCGCGCGCCGAGCTCGTGGCCGCGGTCGGCCCAGACGTCCACGACGAGCTCGACGTCGAGCAGCGGCATCGACCCGAGCGACGACTTCGGACCCTTGGTGTAGACCACGACCTCGCAGACGCCGCGCGCCGGCTCGGTCGGCACGATGCAGCGCGGCGGGTCGTGGGCGTTGCCGCAGAACGTGGGGAAGCGGTTCTCGAAGACGGCGACGTCGTAGGCGCCCGCGGGCACCTCGGTCGGGCGCCGCGGGTCGGCCGTCGGCGCGAGCGGGTCGTAGTCCTTGGGCGGCAGAAACGTGCGGCTCTGGCGACATCCGGCGTACGCGACCCACTCGCCGCGGAGCGGGTGCCAGCGCAGGTGCGGGTTCGGCGCGAGCTTCGCCCCGTCGTCGGGCGCCGGAGCGTCGAGCACGTCGATCGGCGCGTGCGAGTAGAGCACGAGCGAGCGCCCGTCGGGCTTGCGCAGCTGACGCTTGTAGATTCTCCGCATCTCGAGCGCCGCGCTCATGGGGCACCGTAGGCGATGTCGCCGCACTCGCTGAGCACCACGCGCTGCCTCGACATGATTGCCCTCAGGCCGCCTGCGTGTCGGCGGGCGCGACACCTCGGATTTGGTCGAACATCGTGAGCGCCTGCCCGACGACCTCGTCCATGTCGTAGTCGCGGTACGTCGCGAGGCGCCCGATGAAGCGCACGCCCTCGAGCCCGTCGGCGAGCGCCTCGTAGCGGCGGTAGAGCTCGGCGTTCTCGGCGCGCGGCACCGGGTAGCAGGGGTCGCCGTCGCCGCGCGGGAGCTCGTAGACGACGCTCGTCTTCGGGTGTGCTTGACCCGTCAAGTACTTGAACTCGGTGACGCGCGTGTACGCGTGCTCGTTCGGGTAGTGGATGACCGGCGCGGGCTGGTAGGTCGGCGTGTCGTGCGTCTCGAACTTGAAGTCGATCGACCGGTACGGGAGCTTGCCGAACCGGTAGCCGAAGAACGCGTCGACGGGGCCGGTGTAGATCATCTCGCGGAAGGGCACCTCGCCGACGACGTCGCGGTAGTCGGTGTGGAGCAGGAGCGAGATGTTCCGGTGGTCGAGCATGTTCTCGAACATGTGCGTGAAGCCGCGGAGCGGCATCGCCTGGAACTCGTCGGTGAAATAGCGGTCGTCGTAGTTGGTGCGCGCCGGGACGCGCGCCGCGACCGCGGCGTCGAGCTCGGACGCGTCGAGTCCCCACTGCTTGCGCGTGTAGCCGCGGAAGAAGAGCTCGTAGAGCTCGCGGCCGATCTTGCCGACGACGGCCTCCTCCGACGTGCGCGCGTGGCCGACGGGCTCGGCGCGCCGCTCGAAGAAGCTCGCGACCTCCGCGGGCGTCATGCTCGTCCCGTAGAGGCGGTTGATCGTGTCGACGTTGATCGGGAACGGCACGAGCTGGCCTCGCACCGACGTCACGACGCGGTGCTCGTACGGCCGCCACTTCGTGAACTTGGAGAGGTACTCGAAGATGCGCGCCGACGCGGTGTGGAAGACGTGCGGACCGTATTTGTGAACGAGCACGCCCGCCTCGTCGAAGCAGTCGAACGCGTTGCCGCCGACGTGCGGTCGCTTCTCGCAGAGGAGCACGCGCTTGTTCATCTGCGACGCGAGCCGCTCGGCGAGCACGCTGCCGGCGAACCCGGCTCCGACGATCAGATAGTCGAACATGCGTCCCCCTCTTTGGCGCGCGCGGCCTCGCGCAGGAGCGCCGACGTCCCGCGCTCGGCGTCGCCGGCCTCGAGGACCGCGCGGACCCCGTGCGATCCGTCGTATCCGCCGCCACTGGTCACGAGGGTTGCCATCGGGGCGCGAACCTGCACGACGCGTTCCCGAGCGGACGTGCGGCGCGTGGCGATTCGGCCGGGGCCAGCGACGCGTGGTGTTTTGCGACGTCGCTTCGCCGGACGAAAGGCGCGCCGCGTGCATCACGTCACGCATGCACCGCTGGCTCCGCTACCTCGTCATTCCCGCGCTGTTCGCCTTCGCGTTCGGCATCTGGCTGATGTTCGCGCGCTTCGGCGAAGAAGCGGTCGTGCTCGGCGGCCTCCTCTTCGCCGCCGGCGTCGACCTGTTCTTCATCGGCGCGGCGCAGCCGCCGCGGCCTCGCCACGCGTGATCAACCCGCGAGCAGCGTGCGCACGTCCTCGTTGCCGCGAATGCGGCCCTCGATGAACGAGCGGACGAGATCGTTCTGCGTCGTCTTCACGTCGGCCGGCGTGCCGACGTACGCGACGCGTCCCTTGTCGAGCAGCACGATGCGATCCGAGACGCCGAACGCGGTGGAGAGATCGTGCGTCACGACGACGCTCGTCACGTGCAGCGTGTCGCGGATGCGCTTGATGAGCTCGTTGACGCGCGCCGTGTTGACCGGGTCGAGCCCCGTGTTCGGCTCGTCGTAGAGGATCACCTCGGGCTCGAGCGCGAGCGTGCGCGCGAGCGCGACGCGCTTTCGCATGCCGCCCGAGAGGTCCGACGGTCGCATCGCCTGGATGCCGGGGAGGCCGACGAGCTCGAGCGAGTGCGCGACGCGATCGTCGATCGCCTGGGCCGTCATCGTGCTCCAGAACTGCTCGCGCAGGCCGTAGGCGACGTTGTCCCCGACGCTGAGCGAGTCGAACAGCGCGGAGCCCTGGAAGAGGTACGCGACGCGCCGCCGCAGCGTCGCGAGGTCGCGCTCGCGCAGGTGGGCCACGTCCTGCCCGTCGAACCAGATCGTTCCCGCGTCGACCGGAACGAGACCGATGAGCATCTTCAGCATCACGCTCTTGCCGACGCCCGACGGGCCCATCACGGTCATCACTTCGCCGCGCTCGACGTCGAGCGAGAGATCCGCGAAGACGACCTTCGAGCCGAAGCGCTTCTCCACATGATCGAAACGGATGAGGGGCATGAAGGTGTGTGCAGCAAGCGTCGGACCACGTTGGCGCGATCCGTGCGTTCGGTGCAGGCATGACACTCGACCTCTCCAATCAAGAGCTCACGCTGCTTCGGACGCACCTCGGGCGGGAGATCGTTCACGTCCAGGACGAGCTCGTTCACACGGACAAATTCGAGCTTCAACACGAGCTCGCCGCCGAGCTGGCCAAGCTGCGGGCGCTCGCCGAGAAGATCGACGCGCAGGCGATGCCGCGACCGACGCCGCCCGCGCACTGACGCGCGCGCATGCACTCGGTGCGCGCGCGCGAACGCTCCGCGCGAAGTCAGGTCCGAGGAAACGGCTCGCGCCGCGAGCGACGCGGGTTCGACGCGTCGACGTCGTCGGCGAACTCCTCGCCCGCGGTCGTGTGGACGAACGGCCCGCCGATTTCTTCTTCGCAGAATCGATTGCGAAGCTCGATGCCGTCGTCGCCTCCCGTGAGCTTCTCGACGGCCTCGCGGCCGAGCTCCTCGGCGAGCGGGTCGTGGGCGCGAGCGCCGCGAAGAAAACCGACGTCCCTGTCGTGGCGTTTCATGGCTCGCGTGCGTTGCACGCATCGTGCCCGGCGCCGTATCCTCGGCCACCCTTCGTGGACGCCTTCGAGATCCAAGTTTACGACGCGACCGCCGACGTCCAGGACGGCCTGGGCATCGAGCTCCACGCCAACGCGTTCATCCGCGGCACCAAGCTCGCCGAGTCGCCCGAGCTGCCGCTGGACCGGCAAGCGCACCTGACGCTCGAACCGTCGTACGGCGTCTTCTCCTGGTGGGAGCTCGGCGCTTACTTGCAGAGTGCAATCACCGCCGACGGGACGCTCCGCTTCGCGGGCATCAAGCTGCGCTCCAAATTCGTGACGCCGCCCAGGTGGCAGAAGCACCTGCGCCTCGGGCTCAATTTCGAGGTCGCGCTCCTGCCGGCTGCGTTCGACCGAAACCAGTGGGGCATGGAGATACGTCCCATCGTCGCGTGGGAGAACGAGCAGTTCCTCTTCGCGATCAACCCCATCGTGAGCGCGTCGCTCGCGGGGCCGGCGTTCGGCGCGGGGCCCGTCTTCGAGCCGTCGGGCATGGCGCTCTACAAGTTCGGCGAGCGCGTGTCGCTCGGGTTCGAGTACTACGCGTCGCTCGGACCGTTCTCGTCCTTGTCGCCCGGGCCCGAGCAGGAGCACGAGGTCTTCGAGGTCGTGAACGTGCTCGCGGTCAAGAACGTCGAGCTGAACTTCGGCGTGGGCGAGGGGCTGACGCAGGCGAGCAGTCCCTTCGTCGCAAAGATGATCCTCGGCTTCGCGTGGGATCGGTACGTCACCCCCGCTCCGCGCTGAGCCGTGACGGGCGCGGCGGCGCTCGTGCACCATGGCGTAATCGTCTCGAACGTCGCGTTCTTGCCCAACGCGTGGCTGCCGCCCCCGGCCGCGGGCCGGCGCCGTCGTTGCATCTGGATTCGGCATGAAGATCAGCGCGAGCTTGGCGTTGGCCGCTGCGGCGGCGCTCGGCGTGGCGTGCGCCTCGAGCGAGCGCCAGAACGGAGTCCTCACGGTGGAGACGACTGGCGCGCGGTACGCCCCGAACGACGCCGCGATTCGTCTCCTATCCCAGCAGCGCTGCACGCACGAGGCGCAGTGCGGCCACGTCGGCCCCGGCGCGGCGTTCGACAGCGTCGCGTCGTGCACGGCCGCGACCGACTTGGACGAACGGAGCAGCGTGGGGGTCGACGCGTGCCCGTACGGCGTGGATCAGCCCCAGCTCGACAAGTGCCTCGCCGCGATTCGCGCGCGCGCCTGCTCGAACCCGATGCCGGCGCTCGCCGACGTCATGGGCTGCGGGCACTTGATACTCTGCCGCTGAAGCGACGAAGTCGCTATCGTTCGAGTCGAGACCGATGCCTCTCGTCGGCGATCGATTCGAGATCCTGTCGCTCGCCGGCCACGGCGGCATGGGCCGCGTCTTCCGCGCGCGCGACACGGAGAGCGCTCGCGTCGTCGCGCTGAAGCTCCTGTCGCTGGTCGACTTCGACACGACGAGCCGCTTCGAGCGCGAGAGCGGCGCGCTCGCGCACCTCGACCATCCCGGAATCGTGCGGTTCGTCGCGCGCGGGACCGCCGACGACGGCGCGCCGTTCCTCGCGATGGAGTGGGTCGAGGGCGAGGAGCTTCGCGCGCGCCTGAAGCGCGAGGGGCGCCTCGAGGCCGAGCAGGTCGTCGCGCTCGCCAAGCGCCTCGCGGCGGCGCTCGCCCACGCGCACGAGCGCGGCATCGTTCACCGCGACGTGAAGCCGGGCAACGTCGTCCTTCCGAGCCGCGACCTCTCCGACGCCGTGTTGATCGATTTCGGTCTCGCGCGGACCAGCAGCGACGCCGAGCTCACGCAGAGCGGCATGCTCGTCGGCACGCCGATTTACATGGCCCCCGAGCAGGTGCGCGACAACGCCATCACGCCGAGCGTGGACGTCTTCGCGCTCGCGTGCGTGATGTACCAATGCCTCGCGCAGGTGACGCCCTTCGCCGCGAACGGCGCCACAGCGGTGCTCGCGCGCGTGCTCTTCGACGAGCCGGTGCCGGTCGAGCGCCTCGCGCCGGAGACGCCGCCGGCGCTCGCGGAGCTCGTCGGCGCGATGCTGCGCAAGTCGCCGCTCGACCGGCCGTCGATGCGCGAGGTCGCCTTCGCGCTCGACGATTCTCGGGCGCGCCCCGAAGTCGGTGCGGCCCGTCACGCCGCACCTCAGCGCCGCCGAGCAGCGCGTCGTCAGCGTGATCGTCGCGGGGGCGCCGGCGCTCCGCGAGGCGAGCGACACGCTGCGGGGCGACGCGTCGGGCGGCATCGACCTCGAGCGGTTCGGTGCGATCGCGCGGCAGTTCGGCGCCGACTCGAGCCCGCTCCCGAGCGGCGTGGTCGTCGCGCTCCTCGCGACCGACGGCGCAGCGAACGACCTCGCGATCCGCGCGGCGGATTGCGCGCTCGAGCTGAAACGCGCGCTCCCGTCGACGCCGATTGCGCTCGCGACGGGTCGCGCGCAGACCGACGGCGCCATGCCGATTGGCGAAGCGATTGATCGGGCGGTCGCGCTCGCGCCCCACGACGGCGACGCCGTGCGCGTCGACGAGCTCACGGCCGGCCTCGTCGGGCTTCGCTACGACGCGGAGCCCGACGCCGGCGGCCTCCTGCTCCGGCGCGCGCGCCGCGATCCGCCGCCGACCTTCCTCGGCATGCCCGCGGCGTGCGTCGGGCGCGACGCCGAGCTCGCGACGCTCGAGAGCGTCGTCGCGCAGTCGTCGAGCGAGTCGGTCGCGCGCGTCGTCGTCGTCACCGGCCCCGCCGGCGTGGGAAAATCGCGGCTCCGTCACGAGGTCGCCGCGCGCTCGGCGGAGTCCGGCGCCGCGGCGATTCTGGGTCGGACGCGGCGAGGCGGCGGGCGCGGGCGTTCCCTTCGGCATGCTCGCGGGCATGCTCCGTCGCGAAGCGGGCATCGCGCCCGGCGAGCCGCTCGAGGCGAGCCGCCGCAAGCTCGAGGCGCGCGCGGCGCGGGTCCTTCCGCCCGAAGCCGCGCGCCGCGTCGCGACCTTCCTCGGCGAAATCGTCGGCGTGCGCTTCGAGGACGCGTCGGACGTGCCGCTCCGCGCGGCGCGCAGCGATCCTCAGCTCATGGGCGATCAGATGCAGCGCGCCTTCGTCGATCTGCTCGAGGCCGAGTGCGCGCTGCGGCCGCTCGTACTCTTGCTCGACGACTTGCAGTGGGGCGATCGCCCGACCGTCGCGGCGCTCGACGTCGCGCTCCGCGTCCTCGAGGAGCGCCCGCTCGCGCTCGTCGCGTTCGCGCGGCCGGAGGTCGACGAGACGTTCCCCGGGCTCTGGGAGAACCGCGGCGCGCAGCGCATTCCGCTCGCGCCGCTCCCCAAGCGCGCGGCGGCGCGGCTAGCCCGCGCGGTGCTCGACGACGGCGCCGCCGACGCGCTCGTCGACGGCCTCGTCGAGAAAGCCGCGGGAAACGTGTTTTTCCTCGAAGAGCTGCTCCGCGCGGAGGTCGAGGGACGCGGCGGCGAGGTTCCGCCGACGGTCGTCGCGATCGTGCAGAGCCGACTCGGCGCCCTCGACGCGAAGGAGCGTCGCGTCCTCCGCGCCGCGAGCGTGCTCGGCGGCGCGTTCCCGCTCGAGGCCCTGCGCGCGCTCGTCGGGGAAGACGCGATCGATCTCGATCGCGCGCTCGACTCGCTCGTACGCGGCGAGGTGCTGACGAGCCGTCGCCGCGGCGAGGGAGCGCTCGTCGAGTACGCGTTTCGTCACGCGCTCGTGCGCGAGGGCGCCTACGCGATGCTCACCGACGTGGACCGCGCGCTCGGGCACCGCCTCGCCGCCGAGTGGCTCGAGCGCGACCCTGGGACGCCGCTCCTCGTCGTCGCGTCGCACTACGAGCGCGCCGGCGAGCGCGCGCGCGCGTCGGTCGCGTACCTCGGCGCGGCGGAGCAGTCGCTCGAGAGCAGCGATCTCGCCGGCGCGATCGACCTCGCCGAGCGCGGCGTCCGCCTCGGCGCGACCGGCGAGCTTCGCGGCGCGCTGCGGCTCGTGCAGGCGCAGGCTCACCACTGGCGAGGAAACAGCGAAGCGATGCAATCGGCCGCCGTCGAGGCCTCGTCGCTCCTCCGGCGCGAGGACCCGCGCTGGGCCGACGCGATGACGCTGCTCGCGGTCGCCAAGCAGCGCCTCGGGAGCACGCGCGACCTCACGTCGGTCGCCGAGGATCTCGTCGCGATGCTCGCCGAGGACGGCGCGAACCGCGTCGCGCTCGCGCGGGCCGGCGGTCGCGTCGCGTCGCTCCTCTTCTTCGCCGGCGAGCAGGAGCGCGCCGCGGCAATGCTCGACGCCGCCGCGCGCGCCGCCCGCGACGGCGGCGCCGACGTGACCGCCCGCATCCATCAGGCGCGCGCGCCGCACGCGCGACAGGCGGGCCGCCCGGAGCAGGCCCTCCGCCACGCGGAGGCGGCGGAGGCGTCGTTCGGCGCCGCGGGCGATCTCCGCAACGCGTGCTTGATGAACGGGATCCGCGGCTTCGCGCTCTCCGAGCTCGGCGCGTACGACGAGGCCGAAGCCGCGCTCCGCGGCGCGCTCGCGACCGCCGAGCGGCTCGGTCTCGCGACGGTCGCCGCGACGGCGCGCTCGAACCTCGGCATGGTGTGGGCGCGCCTCGGTCGCTCGCGCGAGGCCGAGGGCGCCGTGCGTGCTGCAATTTCGGTGTTCGAGTCGAGCGACCGCCGTCACGAGGGCGGCTCGCGCGCGTACCTCGCGCTCGTCCTCCGCGACGCGGGCGCGCTCGACGACGCCGAGCGCGAGGCGCGCCGCTCGCTCGCCTGCCTCGAGGGCGCGCTCGCGCTCAAGCCGCTCGCGGGCGCCGTGCTCGCGAGCGTCCTCCTCGCTGCGGGCCGCGCCGAGGACGCGCTCGTCGCCGCGCGCGACGCGATGCGCTGGCCCGACGCCGGCGGCAACGTCGAAGAGGGCGACGCGCTCCTTCGCCTCACGCTCGCGCGGGCGCTCTTCGCGACCGGCGACGCGCCCGAGGCGCGCAGGGTCCTCGGCGTCGCGCGCGACCGGCTCTTGCGTCGCGCGCACACGATCGAGGCGCCGGAGCTGCGCCGCTCCTACCTCACGCGCGTGCCGGAGCACGCGACCACGTTCGAGCTCGCGTTGGCGTGGGGCGTGTGACTCAGTTCGGCGGGACGATCGGCGCCTTGCTGTCGCTCTGCACGCACGACGACAGATCGAAGAAGAGAAACTCGAGCGCCGCGAGGTTCGGCGCGTAATCGGGATCCTGATCGGCGCAGAACCCGCTCGGCGTCCCCGCGACGTGCACGTCCGAGAAGACCGCGCGCCCGCACTGCGAGTCGCGCGGCTGGTTCACCGGCGTGTTGAACGACAAGTAGAGCGTCGAGTAGGCGTTCACGTCGTTGCCGTCGCCCGGTCCGGTCGAATAGATCCACCGCGTCGCCTTGCCGGGCGCGACCATGTCGACGTCGCCGCGCGTCTGCCGCAAGTCGACCTGGCCCGGCGTGCCGCCCTGCACGTTCTCGAGCCACGAGGCGAACGCTTGCCCCTTCGGAAAGGTCTGATCGACGAGGTACGGCGGCGAGTAGTACGTCGACCCGTCGTTCGCCGCCCAGCTCGCGACCGAGTTGAAGTCCGAGGGGCCCTTGCACGAGGGATCCGAAGCCGGCACGGCGCACTGCGCCGGCCCCGCGAAGAAGTTGTACCCGAAGTGCGTCGCGAAGAAGCGCCCGCCCGCGTCGAGGTAATTCTTCACGTTGTCGTAGCCGGTCCCGCGATCGTAGGGCGCGCCCTCGCACGACATGAAGACGGTGTCGTACCGATTCAGCTTCTGCGCGTCGCCGAAGAGCTCGTCCGACGTGCCGTACGCGTGCGGCCGCGCGAGCTCGCCGCCGATGCCGTCGTAGACGTTCACGCGTCCGCCCTGGTCGAATTCGCTTCGGTCGATGCCGATCGTGTTCATGAGGAAGCACTCGCCGTAGTCGACGGCGCCCGTCGTCACCGCGATGAGCGGGATGTCGTCGTCGGGCGAGCCTTCGTGCTGCTTCTTCGGGAGGCGAAGCACGGCCTCGACGTTCGCGTCGTGCGGATCGAGCTTCGTGTTGAGCACGTTGTTCTTTCCGATCTGGACGTGCGGGATGGTGATGCGCCGTCGCCACTTTCCGAGCTGCATCACGAGCGGGATGTCGTCGCCGTCGGGCACGTCGTCGAGCGTGAAGTGGCCCGCGGCGTCGGTCGAGACGCCGACGAGCGGCTTGCCCGACGCGGGCGCCTGACACGGCGTGCAGACCGGGCCGCTCGCGATCGGATCGAGCGGCGCGTTCGGCACGTAGACGAACACGTTGTAGAGCGGCACGGTGCCTTTCGGGTCGTAGACGACGCCGCTCACATGCGTGTTGCGATCGTGCTGCTGGCACTCGAGGTTCACGCAACCCGGGCGCACCGTGCCGCCGCCCGAGTCGCCGAACACCGGCTGCGAGCCGCCGTCGCCGCCGTTCAACGACGACGACGAGCCCGGATCGCTGCCGCACGCGACGCACGCGACGGCGAGGGCGACGGCGAACGAGGCAGCGACGCGGTTCATCGTCGTCCTTTCAATATTTGCAGCCGGTGATTTCGTCGTGGCCGTCGCTGCTCTCGGCGCGCCCGCCGCCGGGCCCGCAGAGGAGGACGTCGCGCTCGCCGTCGGCCGCGAAGAGGTGATCGAATCCCTCGCCGCCCTCGAGCGTGTCCTGCCCGCCCTCGCCGTAGATGCGGTCGTCGCCCTGGAGCCCGTAGAGGTGGTCGTCGCCGCCTAGCCCGTGGATCTCGTCGTCGCCGTCGCGGCCCCAGATGATGTTGTCGCGATCGTTGCCGTAGAGGAGATCGTCGGCCGACGTACCCTCGAGGATCTCGAGGTCCGGGTGCATCGTGGTGCCTTGCGCGACCGTGCAGTACGCGCCGGCGCCGACTTGCGGATTGTACGCGCGGCCGTAGAACGGCATCTTGATCGAAGGGTTGTCGTTCGGTTGCGCGAGCTGCGCGTGGAGGGTGAGCTTGCCGCTCCGCGCGAAGCCGGCGATGTCGATGCCCGGGCCGCCCGCGTACTCGTGGCCGCCGCAGGGAAAGTCGGCGACGAGCTGATCGTCGCCGTCGCCGCCGAAGAGGTGATCGGCGCCGTCGACGTACTTGGGGTTGCTCCCGAGCTTCGCGCGGTTGAACGACGGCTCGCTCTCGCTGAGGAGCGCGTCGTCGCCGCCGTTGCCGTAGAGCCAGTCCTCGCCGTCGACGCCGCTGAAGAGCACTGTCCTGTTCGTCGCCGCCGACGAGCGTGTCGCTGCCGCGCCCGCCGTTCACGTGCGACGTGAAATCCCGCGGGAAATGGCCGGTGAGCGTGATCGTGTCGTCGCCGTCGTTTCCGTACACCGCGACGTAGCGGAGCGTGTGCGGGAGGTCGCAGCGCACCGTGGTGTCGCTCGGCTGGTGGCACGACTCGTTCGTGTCGAGCTTGGTGCCGGCCGACGCGTTCACCTCGAGCTGGTGCTGCGCGTTCGGGTGAATCGTGACCGTGTCGGGGCTGGGCGAGCCGACGACGACGACGCCGAGATCGCGCTCGTGCTGATCGACGAAGACCCAAACGCGCCCGGGCGCGGGGCCGCCGCCGGGCGAGCCGAACGGCTGCCCGTTCCACGTGTCGTTGCCGGCGCCGTCGACGATCTGGCTCTTGTGCGGCACGCTGAACTTGTCGTCGCCGAAGCCGCCGATGAACTTTTCGTTTCCGCCCGAGATGAAGTGGTCGTCGTACGGCGAGCCGATGACGACCTCGACGCCGTCGAGCGGCTCGCCTTTTCCGTCGCCGTAGGCGCAGCCGTCGTGGTGCACCGGCGTCGGGTCCTCCGGGTCGACGCACGGGTCGGTGAAGTCCACGATGACGCCGTCGATGCCGTTGCCGAAGCTCGAGTGGATTGGGTCGCCGTCGCCCGGCGGCATCGACGTCATGAAGGAGACGACGTCCTCGCCCTCGTCGCCGAAGAACGAGTCGTTGCCGGTGTCGCCGCGCAGGTAGTCGTTGCCGCGACCGCCGTGGAGCTCGTCGGTGCCGTGGCCGCCGATGAGCAAGTCGTCGCCGTCGTCGCCGAAGAGCTTGTCGTCGAGGATGTCGCCGAAGAGCATGTCGTCGCCGTCGCCGCCGTGGATCTCGTCGCTGCCCGCGCGGCCGTGGACGATGTCGTTGCCGTCGCCCGCGTCGATGACGTCGTTGCCCGACCCGCCGTCGATGTAGTCGTTGCCGTCGCCGCCGTGGATCTCGTCCTCGCCGCCGCGCGCGCAGATGAGGTCGTCGCCCGCGTTGCCCCAGATGACGTCGCGTCCTTCGGTGCCGACGATGACGTCGGCGTTGCTGGTGCCGACGAAGACGTGCACGCCGTTCTGCACGCTGACCTCTACGCCCGGCGAGGTCTTCAGGTTCGGGTCGGCGCACGGGTCGTCTTTCCAGACGGCGGGGCCGTCGCCCGCGCCTTTCTGGAGAGCGTCCTCGCCGGTGCCGACGGGATCGCCGCCCGAGCACGCGCCGAGGCCGAGCGCGAAGGTGACGAGGAACGCGTTGCCGAGAGCACGAGGAGTCATGCCTCGCTTTCAGCAACGGACGTGCCGCGGTGCCGTCGCGAAATCGCCCTGATTTCTGCGGGGAAGCGGGCGATCGCGGGCGATCCGTCCGCCGCGGCGACCCTGGGGGCCGGCGCTCCGGTGGTGGGGGCCGAGTGACCACCCGAGGACGACTACCGATCGCGCAGGCCGTGCTTGCGGAGGAGCTCGCGGAGGTGATGGCGCTCGACGCCCGAGACGATCGACGCGCGCGAGAGGTTGTCGCCGGTGCGCGCGAGGAGCGCCTCGAGGTAGCTGCGCTCGAACTCGTCGACGACCGAGCGCTTCGCTTCCTTGAAGGCGGCGACCTCGGACGTCTTCTCCGCTTGCGCGGACAGCACGTGCTCGAAGGCGAGGTCCGCGGTCGAGATCGACGTGCCCTCGGCGATCATCGCGGCGCGCTCGACGACCGCGCGGAGCTCGCGCACGTTGCTCCGGTAGGCGCGGCGCTCGAGCTCTTCGAGCGCCTCGGGCGCGATGCGGCGCGCGGCGCGCGCGTCCTTCGGGAGCGACGCGACGAAGTGGAGCGCGAGCATCGGGATGTCCTCGCGTCGCTCCTCGAGCGGCGGAAGCGCGGCGCGCGCCTGCGCGACGCGCACGTAGAGGTCCTCGCGGAAGCGCCCCTGGTTCACCGCGGCGCGGAGCTCGCGCCGCGACGCCGAGAGGACGCGGGGCTTGGGCCCCTCGCGCTCGAGCGCGCGGGCGAGCCGCGCTTGCACCGCGGCGTCGAGCTCGCCGATCTCGTCGAGGAAGAGGCTGCCGCCGCGCGCCGTCTCGAGGACGCCGCCCGCGCCGTCGAACAGCTCGCCGGCCGCCGACGGCGGGATGGCGACGCAGTCGAGGACGACGAACGGGCCGCTCGCGACGCGGCTCGCCGCGTGGACCGCGCGCGCGGCGGCTTCTTTTCCCGAGCCCGCGGGCCCCTCGAGGAGGAGCGCGAGATCGGTCGGCGCGACGCGCGCGAGCCACGCGAACACCGCCTGCATCGCCGAGCTCGCGCCGAGCAGCGGCCCGAAGCTCGACTGCATCGCCGTCGCCTCCTCGGGCGCGTCCTCCTTCTCGAGGCGAATCGACGACGAGCCGACGAGCAGCACCGACCCGAGCGGCACGACGGCGCGCTCGATTCGCGCGCCCTCGAACGACGTGCCGTTGCGGCTCTCGAGATCGCGCACCGCGACGCCGCTCGACTCCGCGCGCAGCTCGACGTGGAAGCTCGACACCGACGGATCGCCGATCCGCAGATTGACCTGCGGCGCGCGCCCGACGACGACCGTCTTGGCGAGGATTGTCGCCCCGCGATCGGGTCCGGCGACGACGGTGACTCGAATGCGATGCGCCGCCGCGCGACCGGGCCGCGCGAGCGTCAGCGTTTCGCCTTGGCTCATGGTGCCCATGCTAGGCGCTCGCGCCGCCGGACGCTCCTGGATCCGTCGTGTGCTCAGGCCGCCTTGAGCTCGCTGCTCCGGATCTCGGTGTAGACCGGCGGCGTTTCGAGGCCGAGGCGCGCGCGCACTTCGTCGACTGGAAGCGCGAGCATCGACTCCCAGTCCTGCTCGGGGAACCACGCCGCGTTCTTGCCGCGGCGGAAGCCGTCGAGCATCGTCTTGCGCGCGTCTTTTCCGCCGCCGTTCGGCGCGTGCGCGGTCTTGGCGATCGCGATGCCGATGATGAGCGCGATGCCCGGGTTCTTCGTCTGCGCGAAGGTGAACGCGAGCAGCGCGGCCTCGCCGAGGACGTCGCCCGAGTAGCCGGTGACCGCGTGCCAGAGAATCGTGCGTGTCGCGCATGCGCGCGTGGACCCAGTCGAGCGGCGTGGGGATGTCGCTCGCGTGCTTCATGCCGCTCGCGGCGGCCTCGCGGATCCCTTCGGCGGAGATCTTCTCGCGCTCCACGAACGCGAGGTACGTGCGGCCGAGCGAGCCGGCTGGGAGCTTCGCGAGCGCCTCGCGGTCGGCGAGCTTCGCGACGATGTCGGGTCGCGCGTCGAGCAAGCGGCGGCCGGTCTCGCTGCGCTTCATGCGGCGGCCGATGCGCTGGAGGGTGTCGACCGACAGCGACTCGATGATCGCGAAGACCTCGGGCAGCTGGTCGGGGTCGTCGGCGACGACGCGCGCGGCGCGGAGAGCACGAAGCGGATCGAATTGCAGGTAGGTCATGGGGAGACTCCTTTCGCCTCCACCCGTGAGCTTGTGGTCAATGAACAATATTGTCAATAGATGTGGACAAACTTGTCGGCGGATGTGCGCGCGTGCATCCTGGGTGAAATGGCGAAGCCCGCGAAATCACGGAAGCCCGCGCCGCGCCGGCGGCTCGACGCCGAGGCCGCGCGCGAGCTGATCCTCGACGCGACCGAGAAGCGCCTCGTCGCGACGGGCGCGGCGGGCATTCGACTCCAGGAGGTCGCCGCCGACGCGGGCGTCTCGCACCCGACGGTGCTGCACCACTTCGGGAGCCGCGAGCACCTCGTTCGCGCTGGTGATCGCGCGGTCGCTGCGCGCCATCAACGCGAGCCTCGTCGAGGCGATCCAGGCTTCGAGCGGCGACGACGAGAAGCTCGAGGGGCTGATCGAGAACGTAGCCGCCGTCTTCGAGCGCACCGGCCACGCGCGCGTCGTCTTGTGGCTCGCGCTCGAGGGCCACCGGATCGACAGCGCCGAGGCGCGCCTCTTCGACGTCGTCGACGCGGCCCACGCGCTGCGCCTCGCGCGGAAAAAGGGAGGCAGGAAGTCGACGCGCGAGGACACGGCGTACACGGTGGTGCTCGCGGCGCTCGCGCTCGTGGGGGGGGCTGTGATTGGGGGGACGCTGCTGGAGAACGCTGGGCTCGGGGAGGGGGCGGGGGTTGCGGCGGATTTCAGGCGGTGGTTGGCGAGGGTGTTGATTGAGCATTTGGATGATGGGTGAGGGCACCCCCCGCGGACATGCGCGGCCGGCGGCCGCGCGTGACACGCGACACGCGAGCCGCCGACCTGCACCCCGTCGGGTATCGCGAAGCGCGTCGCGTGTCCGCGCCCCCTCCGGGGATTTGGCTTCGCCAAATCCCGAGGGGGTTGCTGGGGTGCTCGCGAACGCGGGGGAGATGCACATTTTCGTCGCTCGTGTTTTGCGGCGCGAAGAGGGAGCTCGCGCGAAGGGCTGTCGTCGTGGTGGTGCATGTTCGCACGCGAAAAATTCCTGCCGGCCGAGCCACCGACGCGATGGGCGTGGGCGGCCGTCATGAATTTTTCGCTTGGGGCTTCCATGCACCACCACAACGACAGCCCTTCGCTCTTCACCCTCGTTCGATTCGCTCGCGAGCATCGCAAGACCCCGACGCTCGGCGAGCGCATCTTCTGGCGCTCAGTCTGCCAGCACCAACTCGGCGTGCGAGTTCGGCGCCAGCATCCAATGCACCCGTACATCGTGGACTTCCTCGTCGCTTCGCATCGCCTCGTCATCGAGATCGATGGCGGCGCTCACGCGAGCGAAGCGGCGCGGCTTGCTGACGCGCGGCGCGACGCGGAGCTCGTTCGTACGTTCGGCGTGCGCGTGCTGCGGCTTCCGGCGGAGCTCGTCGAGAACGAGCTCCCCGCAGCGCTCGCGACCGTGCGGCGCGCGCTCAGAGAGCCGCGCGAATGAGCGCGACCGCCGCGAGGACGTCTCGCTCGACGAGGTCCGCGTCGACGCGGAGGACGCGGACGCCGTAGGTTGATACGAGCCAGCGATCGCGCTCGAGATCGTGCTCACGCTGGAAGCGGTGGATGCCGCCGTCGACTTCGATGACGAGCTTGTGAGCGATGACGTAGAAGTCGGCGATGTACGGATGAAGCGGATGCTGGCGGCGCACGCGCGGCCCGAGCTTGCGCCCGCGAAGCTGCGCCCAGAGAAGCGCCTCGCTCCTGGTCGGCGCGCGGCGCATCTCGCGAGCGCGGTGGGTGAGAGAGAACAGTGAGGGGCCGGCGGCGGGGTGGTGGTGCATGGAAGCGAAGAGCGAAAAGTTCATGCCGGCCGCCCACGCTCCACGCGCCCCTCGCTCGGCCGGCAGGAACTTTTCGCGGCGTACATGCACCACCACCCCGCCGCCGGCCCCGCGCGACTCGCTCATCCACTTAGCGACAAGCCCAGCGAGCGAGCCCATGGGGTTCACAATCGCGTCCCCGCGCAGCGCCCTCGTCACCGAGTCCAACTCGAGTCCCACGGACACCCCGCCCCCTCGCGATTTGGCGCAGCCAAATCGCAAGAGGGGGCCGCGCCGCGCGCAGGCCAGCGCCTCGCGATGCACGCGCCGCGCGCGGGCGCTGGCCGAGCACGGCGCGGGGGGAGCCCCCTCACTTGAACATATGACAAGCCTGACACTCCACCGCGTTCGGCTCGTGGTTCGCCCGATTCGTATGACACTTGAGACACTGCGCCCGCTGCGGGACCGACTTCACGTGCGGGTCGTGGCACGACGTGCAGCTCGCGGCGTGTTGCGGCACGCTGTGCAGCCCCTTCGTCTGGATGTCCGTGTGGCACGACGTGCACGTCGGGATCGCGAACTGGTGCGGCTTGTGACAGTTCTGGCAGCTCGAGTGCGTCGGACCGCGGAGCTTCACGCTCTCGACTTTGTTCGCGTGGCACTGGTTGCACCGCTGCCACCACGCCTTGCCGAACCCGGGAGGCGCCTGGTGCGGCGCGTGGCACTGCGTGCACTGGTGCTTGCTGCCGAGCGACGCGCTCGTCGCCTCTTTCACGTGGCAGCTCGTGCACGCGACCTTCACGCGGACGTCGTGCTGCTGGTGACAGAGGTTGCACTGCTTCTCGTGCGGCGAGCCGACGGGCCACTTCGCGGCGATCGCCGCCTTGTCCTGGTGGCAGCCGGCGCACGCGGCGAGCGCGTTCACCGCGGGCTTGTGCGGCTGGTGGCACGAGCGGCAGACCGCGTGCTTCTCGTTCGGCGGGTGGAACTCGGCCGCGACGTCCTTGTGGCACTGGAAGCAGCGCGTCTTCGGAACGCCAGGCGAGCCGTGGACCGTGTGGCACCCGTTGCAGTCTCCTTGGTGCGGCACCTTCGGCGTCGCGACGCCGAGCGACACCGCGGGGAACATCGGTCCGTGACACTTCGCGCAGACCGGCGCGATCCCTTCGACCGTCGCCTGGATCTTGAACTTGTGCTCCGCGTGACACGAGAGGCACAAGCGGTGCTTGGGCGGGCTCGCGGTCGCGACGACCGCCGCGCGCTCGGCGTGGCACTTGGCGCAGATGTTCGGCGGGGGCATGGGGTTGTTGTGTGGCTGGTGGCAGCCGAAGCAGCTCTCTTTCGTGTGGCCCTCCGGACCATCCCGCATGACCTGGGTGACTTGCTCGGTGTGGCACTTGGCGCACGACGTCCGCGTGTCCTCGGGCAGCGGCGCGTGCGGGTTGTGGCACGAGGTGCAGTCCTTGTGCTTCTCCGGCGCGAGAGCGACGTGCTGGCCCTTGGTGTCCGAGTGACACTTCAAGCAGACCGCGCCGGTCGGCGGCGCCCCGTGGACGTCGTGGCACGTCGTGCAGGTCTCGTGCTGCTTCGGGCTGCGCGTCTGGAGCAGCGTCGCCTGCTTTTTGTGGCACTGCATGCAGCCGCTTCGCTCGGCCTTCCACGTGTG
Organism: uncultured delta proteobacterium; assembly: GCA_963731595.1. Lineage (GTDB taxonomy): Bacteria > Myxococcota_A > Polyangia > Polyangiales > Polyangiaceae > DASXHD01. Next base: position 2,466,983 of record CAVSWE010000004.1, on the reverse strand, counting down.
CGGCAGGTGGCAGCTCGTGCAGGCGTCGTGCTTGAGCGCCGTCGTGTTGCCCGTCGCGCCGGGTTGCGTCGCGACGAGGCCCCGCGCGTTCTTCTCGTGGCAACTGACGCACATCCCGAGCGCGCTCTTGAGCGGCGCGTGCGGTTTGTGACAGCCCTCGCAGTTCCTGTGACCCTCGGGGCCCTTCACCGTCTGCGCGCCGATCTGGAAGTTCTCGAACTGGTGGCACTTGACGCAGATCGGTTGCCCCGGCGGCGCGACCGGCTTCTTGCCGTGCGCGTTGTGACAGAGCTGGCAGGCGACCTTGCCGTGGAGCGCTTGGTCGTCGACCGTCTTCATCGCGCTGACGTCGGCGCCGCCCGCCGACGCGACGAGTTGCTCGCGGTTGGCGTGGCACTTCTCGCACGTGAGCGTCGTCGGCGGTTGGACGCGCTTTGGCGACGACGCGAAGTTGTGGCACGAGAGGCACGTCTCGGCGCCCGGCGTCGTCGTCTTGTGGAGGTGCTGGACCGCGTGGCAGCTCGTGCAGGCTTTTTGCGGCGGATCCGACTCGTGGGCGTGGCACGAGAGGCAGTCGACGCCCTTCGCGTCGCGGTGCTCGCGGTGCCCCGCCGTCGCCTCGACGAGCCGCCACTCCGCGGGCTTGCGTTCGTGGCACGACGTGCACGCCGCCGTCTTCACCTCGCCGTGGACGACCGGCGCCTTCTTGTGGATCACCGACTGCCACCACAGCTTGGCCGCGACGCCGGCGCTCATCGTGTGGCACTGCCGGCACTCGAGCCCCGCGTGGCTCGCCGAGAGCGCGAGCGACCCCGAGTGCGGGCTCGTGTGGCACGACGACGTGCAGAACGCTGCTTCGTGCTCGACGCGCCGCTGCGTGCGAACCACGAGCAGCAGCGCGAGAGCAACGAAGACGAGCACGACGGCCCGCACCACACGAGGCCGAGCGCGAATCGCCTCGCGGAGCTTCACGGCGGCTCCGATCTCCGCCGCTTGTCGAGCTGTGCCGCGCGCAGCCCGAGGAGGACGAACAAGAGCCCCGCGAGCGCCAGCGCCACGAAGTAGCCCCGCCGCTCGGCGGCGCGCGACTGCTCCGCGCTCGCGACGAGCCCGAGCGCCTCGTCGGCGTCCTTGTCGACGTCGAGCGTGCGCTGCCGCACCCGCGCGGGATCGAGCGTGTGCACGACCGCGCGAAGCCGGAGCTCGGCGGTCGCGAGCTTGTCGAGCGAGTACTTCGCGCCGGCGACGTGCAGTCCCCCGTCGTTCGCGCGCTTCACCGCGTCGCGCGCCTGGGCCGCCTTCTGGCGCGCCGCTCCGAGCAGCTCGCTGATGTCGCCCGCGACCTGCCGCGGCTTGTCGTCCTTGCTATGGCACTTCATGCACGTCGCGCCTTCGTGCGTGCCGACGAGCAGCTCGGTCGCCGGCGCGACGTCGTGGTTCGAGTGGCAGACGACGCACTGCGCGAACCCGCGCTGGCGGAATCCTTTCGAGTGCGGGCTCTGCTCGAAGAAGTTCATCTCCTCGTCGTGACAACGGCCGCATGCGTGCGCGACCGAAGAGGTGTCCGGCGGCGCGGCGGAGTGGGCGCCATGACAGCCGGTGCACGTCGGCGCGTTCGGGTTGCCCCTCGCGAACGCCTCGCCGTGGACGCTGTGCTCCCACTTGTCGAACTGATCCGTCGGGATCGGGTACTTCGCCATCTTCTTCTTGTCGGCGTGGCAGCTCGCGCAGAGCTTCGCGACGTGGAGGCGATTGACCGGCGCGCTCGGCGAGGACGGCGAGACGATGTCGTGCTGGCCGTGACAGTCGGCGCAGGTCGGCGCGTCGGGATCGCCGGCCGCCGTGAGCTTGCCGTGGAGGCTCAGCTGGTAGAGCGCGAGCTGGCCGACCGGGATGCGCCCGTTGATGATGCGCATGAAGGCGGCGTCTTGATGGCAACCGCCGCAGATCTGCGGGACCTCGGCGTGCGTCGGGTGCGGCGTGAAGCCCGCGGCGCGGTGCGCGCCGACGGTCGGATCCTGCGCGTCGCCCTTGTGGCACCCGACGCACCCGATGCGATCGTCGCGGTGCGCGCTGTGGAGCCACTCTTTCGCCGGAGCGCGGAGCTTGGCGTCGGCGAGGCCCGCGTGGCAGCTCTCGCACGTGTTGGTGCGGTCCATCGGCGACGCGAGCGCGTGCGCAGGGCCGCCGGCGTCGGCCTCGGGCGCCGCGCGCGCGAACGCCGGCGCGAGGGCGACGAGGATCGCGCCGAGCAAGAGCAGCAGGGAGGGGGGGTTAGGCGAGCGCACTGGCGGTGAGGAGCAAGAGGATGACGAGCAGGCCCCACGCGACCCATGCGGTCACCTTGGAGCCGCGTTGATCGATGAAGGGCAGGGCGAGCGCGACGAGGCCGAGAAGACACACGGCCGACACGATGAAGCGCGCGCCGTCGACGCCGAGGAGCTCCCTCGGCGCGGCGCGGACGATCTGGTGAAACGGCAGGAAGTACCAGGGCGGTCGCATTCCGACGGGCGCGGCGCGCGGGTCGGCGGCGGCGCCGAGCGGACGATCGGCGAACGTCGCGAGCGTCATCAGCACGACGGTGAGCCCGGTGAAGGCGACGCCCTGGCGGACGAAGAAGTCGGGGTAGAGCGGGATGGTGTCGGCCTTCGGATCCGGCGGCGCCGCCGGCTTTCGCGACAGGAAGAAGAGGTGCATCGCGACGAGCATCGTGAGCGCCGCGGGGAGCGCCGCGACGTGGAAGCCGAAGGCGTGACCGAGCGTTCCCGCGCCGACGTCTTGTCCGCCGCGCATGAAGCGCATGAGCGACTCGCCGACGATCGGCACGTTGCGCGCGAGCCCGCTCCCGACGAGCGCGTTCGCGTACGCGCCCTCGCTCCACGGCAGGACGGCGCCGGTGAACGCGAGCCCGACGCCGAGCACGAGCGAGATCAGCCCGCTGATCCAGCTGAGCTCGTGCGGCGGTCGAAAGCTCCGGCGCGCGAGGATCGTGAAGAGGTGGACCATCACCGAGACGACGAACAGGTCGGAGCTCCAGAGGTGCACGTTGCGGACGAGGTGCCCGTAGGGGATCTCTCCGCCCGTGATGCGCTGCACCGACGCGTAGGCCGTCGCGGGATCCGGCTGGTAGTAGAGGACCAGCAAGACGCCGGTGACGATCTGAACGGCGAACAAGAAGAGCGTGATGCTCCCGACGTAGAAGACGAACCCGCGCCGAGGCACGCGATGGACGGCGAGCTTCGCCGCGACGTCGCGCCAGCCGACTCGATCCGAGAGCCACGACATCATCCGGCGATGCTCACGATCACCGCCCCGTCGTTGATCGTGACCGCGTACTCGTCGAGCGGGCGCGGCGGCGGACCGGAGACGTTCTGCCCGTCGATGGAGTAGACGCCCTGGTGGCAGGGACACTCGATGCGGTTTCGCTCGGGCGAGTAGCCGACCACGCACTGCAGGTGCGTGCAGAGCGCGCTGAACGCCCTGAATTCCCCGTCCGCCGTGCGGATGACGAGCACGGGGTGATCGCCGACGAGGACGGTCTTGGAGGTGCCCGGCGCAAAGTCTTCGATCTTGCCGATCGTGGTCGGACCGGACGGCGGGCGCGCCGTCGGCTCGATGAAACGTCCCAGCGGATAGACCACGGCGACGGCGAGCGCCGCCGCTGTCCCTCCGAGTGCCATCCCGAGGAAGTCGCGTCGCTGGTTCTTGCGATCATCGTCCGCGCCCATTCGCGGCGTTGCAGTGCATGAACCACGCCGCAACGCGATCTCTCGACGTGAAATGCCGAGGAAGCTGCAGGACTTGCAGACGGACGGCAGGGGCTGCGCGGAGCGGGCGCGCGTTTCATTCGGAACGGCGTCGCATTCGCAGCGGCATGTCCGTTGCTGAGCACACTGCTCGTGAGAGGCGTCAACGTCAGGGCCTTCGCTCCGCTGCGCTACGCGAGCCTCGCCCTCGTGATCGCGTCATCGGCGTGCAGCGTCGGCGAGGAGCCCGCGCGGCTGCACACCGATCTCCCGCCGCCCGTCGCGTCGGGCGGCGTCAGCATCGCGCGTCGCGAGCCGCTCCTGCCGACGTACCCCTGCTCGCGCTGTCACGCCTCGCGAACGCCCGATCCGACGGAACGACGGCTCACCGCGTTCCACACGCAAAAGATCCTGCATCACGGAACGCAGAAGGGCTGGTGTTACCGCTGCCACACGCCCGACGACATCGACCATCTCCACTTGCCCGACGGCACCAAGGTGACCTTCGACGAGGCGTACGAGCTCTGCGGCTCGTGCCACGGCGACAAGCTCCGCGACTGGAAAGACAACAACCACGGTCTCACGACGGGGTTCTGGCTCGGCGAGCGGGTCCGCCGCTCCTGCCCCGCGTGCCACGACCCGCACGACCCTCACTTCCCGCCGATGACGCCCGAGCACGTGCCCCAGCTTCCGAGAACGGTGCCGCATGAACAAAATTGATCCGGAAGCGATCGTCACGGCCGCCGAGCGCGTCGAGAAGCTCGCCGAGACGCGCCTCGAGGAGAACGGCACGCGCCGCACGTTCCTCAAGATGCTCGGCGTCGGCGCGGCGACCGCGATGGCCGCGAACGCGTGCGGGCCGACGGCGCCCACGAGCGAGGAGTTCTTTCGCCAGCACTACAAGAAGCTCACGCCCGAGGACAAGAAGCGCATCTTCGCGAGGATCGAAGAAGAGACCCTCGCGCGCACCGGCGTCGAGACGCACATCTCGGATCCGCCGCCCATCGACGGCGTGCAGTTCGCCTACGCGCTGAACCTCTCCGTCTGCAACGGCAGCCGCCGCTGCGTCGAAGCGTGCGCGCGCGAGAACAACCTGCCCGACGATCCGGAGATTCGTTACATCAAGGTCTTCGAGATCGACATGGAGAACGGCGTGTCGCTCGACGACGAGGCGACCGCCTACTACGGCGAGGAGAAGGTCCCCGAGAAGAAGAAGTTCTACATGCCGGTGCAGTGCCACCAGTGCGACAACCCGCCGTGCGTCAAGGCGTGCCCGGTGCAGGCGACCTGGAAGGAGCCCGACGGCATCGTCGTCATCGACTACTCGTGGTGCATCGGGTGTCGCTTCTGCGTCGTCGCGTGCCCGTATTTCGCGCGCCGCTTCAACTTCGCCGCGCCGCAGGTCCCGCCCGAGCGCATCAACCCGAACCAGGGCTACCTCTCGAACCGCCCGCGCTTCAAAGGCGTCGTCGAGAAATGCACGTTCTGTCTCCACCGCACACGCAAGGGGCGAATGCCCGCGTGCCTCGAAGCGTGCCCGACGGGCGCGCGGAAATTCGGAAACCTCAACGACCCCAGCAGCGACATCCGCAAGATCCTCGAGACCAAGCGCATCTACATCTTGAAAGAGGAGCTCGCGACGCTCCCGCGCTTTTACTACTACTTCGAGTGAGGACGAGATGATGACGCTCGTCCGGGATTTCCGCCGCTTCGTCTTCGCGACCGCGCGCTCCATGCTCACGGGTGGGCGAACGTACTGGCTGTGGCTCGCGTTCCTCTCGGCTTGGATCGTGCTCGGCGCGGTCGCTTACGTCCACCAGCTGAACGTCGGTCTCTTCGCGACGAACATGGTCGACCAGGTCCCGTGGGGCGCGTACATCGCGAACTTCACCTACCTCGTCGGCATTGCCGCGGCGGCGGTGATGCTCGTCATCCCCGCGTACGTCTACGGCGACCACGCGCTCCATGACGTGGTCGTGCTCGGCGAGCTCCTCGCGGTCGCGGTCTTGATGATGTGCCTGATGTTCGTGATGGTCGACATCGGCCGGCCGGACCGCGTGTGGCACTTCATTCGCTTCAACTGGCCGGTCTCGATGCTCACGTGGGACGTCATCGTCCTCAACGGCTATCTCGTGCTGAACGCGTACATCACGACGTACCTCGTCTTCACGAAATACCGCGGAAAACAGCCGGAACGGAAGAAGTACGTCCCGTTCGTCTTCGTCGCGATCGTCTGGGCCGTCAGCATCCACACGGTCACGGCGTTCCTCTACAGCGGCATGGGCGCGCGCCCGCACTGGAACGCCGCGATCCTCGCGCCGCGTTTCCTCGCGTCGGCGTTCGCCGCCGGGCCGTCGCTGATGATCATCGCGCTCGGCGAGATCCGCGACCGCATGGGCTTCCCGGTGAAGGACGCGGCGCTCAACCGTCTCCGTCAAATCGTCGCCGTGACGATGCTCATCAACCTCTTCTTCTTCTTCTCGGAGATCTTCACCGAGCTCTACAGCTTCAAAGAGCACGCGACCTCGATGCGCTACATGCTCTTCGGTCTCAAAGGCCACGCGAAGCTCGTGCCGTACATTTGGGGCGCGATCGCGCTCGACGTCTTCGCGGCGACGGTCTTCGTCACGCGCCGCTTCTATTCGAACACGAAGGTGCTCCGCCTCGCGTGCGCGGCGGCCGTGCTCGGCGTCTGGGTCGAGAAGGGCATGGGCCTCGTCATCCCCGGGTTCGTGCCGTCGCCGGTCGGCGAGATCGTCGACTACACGCCGAGCTTCACCGAGTTCTGCGTCTCGGCGGCGGTCTGGGCGTTCGGCGCGCTCGTATACACGCTCCTCCTCAAGGCGGCCGTGCCGATCGAGCTCGGCAAGGTGCGCATGACGGCGATGAAGGAGGCGGCGTCGTGAGGCGGGCGCTCGCGGTGTGCGCGGCGCTCGTCGCGTGCCGGGCCGACACGAAGGCGCCGGCGCAGAAAGAGGCGGATTCCGCCGGTGAGCACCGAGAGCGCGATCCCCGACGCGCCCGTCAGCGGGACGATCCACGGCGCGCCGTTCGTCGCGCGCGACGCGCGCTACGTGGTCGACGATTGCATCGCCTACGAGCACGTCGACCTCGTGCTCTCGGCCGGCAAGTCCGAGGACGCGTGCGGCGCGATCGAGCCGAGCCACGGCGCGAGCGTGTGGCTCCGCCTCGATCGGAAAGCGACGATCGTCCCAGAGGACGCGCCGAGCTGGTCGGTGCACTACCAAGTCTTCGAGGACGACGGGTCGGGTGGTCACTGGGTCGGCCTCACCGCGAAGAAGGCGCTCTTCGCCATCCACGGCGTCGGCGCCGACGGTCACCTCACGGGCGGTCTCGCGGTCTGCTTCGGCGACGACTCCGGCAGCTGCGTGTCGGGCTCGTTCGACGCGGCGAGCTGCCCGGCGCGAATCGACCAGGCCGTGCGCGGGACGCCGCCGCCCGAGTCGATCCCGAAGGAGTACCTCGAGCGGATGCTCCTCGACGGCGGGCGGTGAGCCGGCGCGCCAAGACGACCGCGAGCGTCGGCCTACGAGCGGCCGCGCCGGTGACAGTCATTCGAAGACCTTCTCCTCGACGGCGGCCGCTTGCTCCGCGTCGGGCTCGGGATCGCGCGACCGCCGCGCCGCGTCGTGCTCGCGCGCCTCGCGGTACCACTCGCTCGCCGTGATCATCGACATGACCTCGTTCGTGCCGGTCCAGATGCTCGCGAGCCGCAGATCGCGATGGATGCGCTCGACCGGGTAGACGTTCGTGTAGCCGATGCCGCCCATGACCTGCATCGCGTGCTCCACGACCTCTTGGCAAGACTCGGTCACGAACTTCTTCGTCTCCGAGACGAGCCTCCGCACGCGGTTCGGGCCGACCTTCGCTTGCGACCGCGAGGCAGGTCGAGTGGACCATCGCGCGCGAGGCGTCGAGGAGCATCGCGCCGTCCGCGACTTGGAAGCTCACGCCCTGGAAGCGGTTGATGGGCTGCCCGAAGGCCTTGCGCTTGCTCGTGTAGCGCGTAGCGATCTCGAGCGCGGGCCGCGCGGCGCCGATGGTCATCGCCGCGGTGCCGAGGCGCTCGGGGATCATCATCGTGTCGAAGACCGCGGCGCCGCCGTCGAGCTCGCCGACGAGGTTCGCTTTCGGCACGCGCACGTCCTTGAACGACACGCGGCTCGCGCCGCCGCCGCGGCAGCCCATGAGGCCGTAGATGTAGCTCGTCTCCACGCCCGGCCCGCGATCGACGAGCATGCAAGAGATGCCGCGCTGCGGCTCGGCGCTCGGATCGGTCCGGGCGTAGACGAGGAAATAGTCGGCCGCGGTGCCGCCGACGATGAAGCGCTTCTGTCCGCGGAGGAGGAAATGGTCGCCGCGGTCCTCGGCGATCGTCGTCGTGCCGAAGAAGTCCGAACCGCCGCGCGGCTCGGTGAGGCACTCCGCGGCGAAGATCTCGCCGCGGAGGAGCGGCCGGAGGTAACGCTCCTTCTGATCGTCGGTGCCGTGGAGCGCGATCGCGTCGCACACGAGCTCCGCGCCGACGCCGAAGACGCACGCGAAGATGTAGCCGAGCGCGCCGATCTCCTCGATCACCGCGGCGGTCGCGACCCAGTCGAGCCCGCGACCGCCGAGCTCGGGCGCGTACCGGCAGCCGAGGAGGTTTCGCCGGCCGGCCTCGCGCAGAAACTCCCGCGGGAAGTCGACCTTGTCTCGATCCATGTCGAGCACGAGCTCGCGCGGCACGGACTTGACGAAGTCGCGTGCCTCGTCGCGGATCTTTCGGTGCGCGTCGCCCAGGACGAAATCGAACATGCCCCGAGCATGTCATCCTTCGCGCGCGCGCACAGTGACGTCGATCATGCCGCCTCTGAAGTAGACTCGTGGCCGTGGAGAAGCGCAAACGCTCGAGCTCGCCCAGGCGCCACGACGCGGAGGCTCACGCCGTCGACATCGAGCGCATGCCCGTCGCGACGCTCGTCACGCGCGACGGCGTCCTCGTCGCGGTCAACGCGGCGTACGAGGAGCTCACGGGACGCGACCGGAGCGAGCTCGTCGGGCGCACGGCGAAGGACGTCATCGCGCTGGTCGTCGACCCGATGGACCGCGCCCTCCTCGATCAGCTCGCGACCAATCGAGAGTCGGCGGATCCTCGCAAGCAGGGCTCGCTCTGGTGCCGCATCATGCGGTCCGACGGCGCGCGGCGCGCCGTGCGCGTGGAGTGGGAGCTCACCGGCGGCGAGACCTTGGTCTTCATGCTCGACGCGCGGCCCGAGGCGTTCGGACAGGAGGTCACCGAGGCGCTCGCGAGCGCGGCGGGCACGTTCTCGCGCTGCGCGAACGAGACCGAGGTGCTCGAACGCGCCGTCGACGTCCTCTGCGAGCGAGGGTTCACGGCGACGGTCCTGCTCTGGAGCGACGACGACCCGCTGCTTCGCTACGGCCCGACGCGCAGCCCAAAGGCGAGCCCGTCGCGCGACTACGAGGCCGCGCGGCTTCGCCGCGAGATCCTCGTGCAGCTGAACCCGTCGTTCATGGAGCGCCGCAGCGCCTTCTTTCAAGACGGCCTGCGCGTCGTGCGCGAGGTCTATCCGGTGCCCGTCGCGGACCAGGTCGCCGCGCTCTTGCCGGCGACGCGCATGGTGCAAGCTCCCGTCTTCGTCGGGGACGCGCCGTACGGAGCGCTCGTCGTCACGAGCGACGCGCTCAGCCCGCTCGTGGCGACGGCGCTCGAGCTCTTCGCGGAGCTGGTCGGCACGGCCATCGAGAACATCCGATTGCGCGCCGAGCGCGTGGAGCGGGAGCGGCTCGCCGCGCTGGGAGAGGCGGCGGGCGTCATGGCCCACGAGGTTCGCAACCCGGTCGGCGCGATCATGAACGCGCTCGCGCTGCTCGATCGCGAGGATCGCAGCGTCGCGCCGAACCGCGCGCTCTTGGCGATCATCTCCGAGGAGACCGTTCGCCTCGAGATGCTGGTCACGCAGCTCCTCGAGCTCGGACGTCCGCTCCTGCCGCGCCCGCGCGCGTACGCGGTTCAAGACCTCACGCGACGGGCGCTCCGTCTCCTCGAGTCGCGCGGCGAGCTCGGCGAGCGAACGGTGGAGATCCCCGCCATGGGAGAGACGCTCGCGTGGATCGACCCCGACCTGATGGAGCTCGCGCTCGTCAACGTGCTCCGCAACGCGGCACAATCGACGGCGCGCGGCGCGCGGATGCGCATCCGCGTGCAAACGGCGGCCGGGTTCGCGCGCTGGACGCTCGAGGACGACGGACCGGGCATCCCCGACGAGGTCGCGAGCCGGCTCGGCCAACCTTTTCTGACGACGCGCGCGACGGGCACCGGCATGGGGCTCGCGGTCGTGCGGCGCATCTTGGAAGCGAGCGGCGGCCGGCTCTCGGTCGGTCGCGCCGAGCTCGGCGGCGCCGAGGTGTCGCTCGACCTGCCGCTCGTCGAGCCGTGACGCCACCTCGTGCACGAGCGCGAGAGGCACGCGCGTTGCTCCTCCATCGGGCATGAACGGCGAAAATTCACGCGACCATTTCTTCGACGTCATCCGCGGGTTCGACGAAGCCATGCTCGTGACGTTCGGAGGTCAGCAGCCTCACTGCCGGCCGATGGCGATCGCAGCCATCGAGGGCGACGAGATTTCTTCGTCACCTCGGCCGGCTCGCCCAAAGCCGACGAGGTCCGCGCCGACGGCCACGCAACCGTCGTGATGCAGGGCAAGACCCAATTCGCCACCGCGTGGGGCGAAGCGCGCATCGAGGACGACCGCGGCCGCATCGCACGCCTCTGGAAGAGCGCGTGGAAGGTGTGGTTTCCGAACGGAAAGGACGACCCCGACCTCCGCCTCGTCGTCGTTCGCCCGGCGGGCGGCGAATATTGGGACAACAGCGGCGCCAAGGGCGTGAAGTACGTGCTCGAGGCGGCCAAGGCGCTCGCGAGCGGCAAGCGGCCGAGCACCGACCGCGAGCAGCACGGCAAAGTCGCGCTCGGACCGTGAACCTCGGGAAGGGAATCGTCCACCCGCCGCGTCGGGCGCGCACGTGAAGCGTCAGTGGTTGTGGCACTCGTTGCACTCGGTCTTCGGCTTGCGGCCGTCGAGGTGGCACTCGTAGCACTGCACGTTCTTGTGCTGCTTCACGTCGAGGTACTTCTGCGGCGCCTGCCACGGGTGCCAGTCGTCGTCGCTCGTGGAGACCGCCTCGCCCATCCCCGACTGCGGTCCGCGCTGCGGCGCCGTGTGGCACGCCTTGCACTCCGAGACGAGCACCTTGCCGTCGGGCGCCACGTGCTTCCCGTCGTGGCAGCGGAAGCAGCCGGCGGAGTTGCGGTGGCCGATGTTGGACTCGTACGTGGTGAACCCGACGTGCATCTCGGGGAAGACGTTGCGGTCGTAGATGTCGTCGAGGCCGGCGACGAGCTTGTCGATGTCCGTGCCGCGCGTGGCCGAGACGTTCGGGTACCTCTGCGCGTAGAAGCTCGTGACCGCGTTCTTCATCGAGTCGTGCGCCGCGCCGCGCGAGTCGTACTCCTTCGAGAGCGTGTCGACCGCGAGCGACTTCACGTACGGCAGCGTCGACGAGAAGACGCCCGCGGCGAGCGCGCGATCGACCGCGACGTCCGGCACCTCGAAGTCGTGCGCCGGCCGGTTGTGGCAGTCGATGCAGTCCATCTTGTGCTTGGGCAGGCTCGCGAGCTTCGCGGCGCTGACCGGCTTCTCGGTGCGCGAGTACTCGACCGTCGAGCCGTCGCCGCGCTTGATGCGCACCCAGGGGATGTCCTGGAGGCGGTCGTCGAGCGCGACGTAGGTCACCTCGTTCTCGACCGCCATGTGCCAGTGGATGCCCGCGCCGTACGCGCCTTTCCCGCCGCCGGTCTTCACGAGCATCGTGATCTGTTCGGGCGTGCTCTTCTCGTCGTAGCGAAAGTGCGGGCGCTGGTAGAGCTGCGAGCCCCAGTTCTTCTCCGACCAGTGGCACTCCTCGCACGTCTCGCGCGAGGGGCGCAGGCCCTTGACCGGCGTGGGGATGGGCTTGTCGTAGGTGCCTAGGAGGACGTCGGCGAGCTGGCGCGTGCCGTTCATCTTGGCCCTGACGTAGTAGCCCGCGCCGCCGCCCACGTGGCACTCGACGCACGGCACCTTGGCGTGCGGCGACTGCTGGTACGCGGTCATCTCGGGGCCCATCTGCGTGTGGCAGACGTTGCCGCAGAAGCCGACCGACTCCGAGAGCACGTACCCGTGATAGCCGGAGAAGCTGACGAGCACGAAGACGACCATGCCGGCCAGCGTCACGATCCGAAAGCGCGAGCGTTGCTTGGGGTCGTTGAGGTCGATCGCCGGGTACGGCCGCGCGTCCTGGTCCCCCGCGCGCTTGCGCCGCCGCCGCTCGAGCAGCATCCCGACGAGGACGACGGCGATCCCGGCCATCACGATCATCGGGAAGAGGACGAAGGTGAAGAGGCCCGAGTAGGGCCCAGGGTGCTTCAGCGTGAACTGGAACAGGAGGCCGAGGACGATGAGGACCAGGCCGCTCGCGACCAGCAAGCCGCCGAAGTAGCTGATCCAGTTCTTCCAGAGGCTCGGTTTGACGCGTGCGGCTTCCATGGATCAATGACTCGGAGGGTTGAAGACGAGCGAGACGTCGACCTTGACGACGTCGTCGATGCTGTCGTGCATGCAGATGGCGTTGAGCCGGCGGAGGTTGTCGGTGAGACCCAGGTCGGACACTCTCACGTCCACCGGGCCGTCGCTCTTCACCCACACCTTGGCGCCGTCGTATCCCGCGTCGATGGCGACGGGAAGCTTCGAAGTGCCTCCGTGCACTTTCAGTGTGCCCTCGAGCTTGGCTTTGGAGACGGTCTTCTTCTCGTGGAGCTCGGCCACGAGCGCGGCGGGGAGCTCGAAGGTGAGGTCGGCGCTCTCCCAACCGATCGCGCTCGTCTCGAAGAAGATGTTCCGCACGCGCTCGCTGCGGATGGCGATCTGCGAGTCGAACGTGTCGAGGTCCACCGAGAGCCGCGCGCTCGTCGCGCCGAGCGCGCCGTCGCGGAAGGTCATGGTCGCGTCGACGGGCGTCACGTGGTCCTTCACCATGAGGAGGTGCAGCTTGGATTGCGCCAAATCGAGCGGCATCTCGCCGGTCGCGACGACGCGCGGACGCACGATCTTCGGGCGAGCCGAAGGCGCGGCGTCCGCGGCGGCCGTCGAGCTCGAGGAGTGACACCCGAGCAGCGCGAGCAAGACGAGCGCGGCGCGCTTCACGGCGGCAGCGTGTGCACGGCCTGCACATCCCATTGTTTGCCGAGCCCGTGGCAGGTCTCGCAGCTCTCGACGCCGTTCTGCGTCGTCATGATCTGAGCATGCGCGACGGTCGACTGCGCGTCGTGGCACCCGGTGCACGCCGCGCCGGCGGGAGCGAGGAACGTCTCGCTCTGCACGCTTCGGACGTTGCAGTAGAGGCTCGAGACGAGCGGGTTGTCGTCGCAGGCGAGCACCTGCGACGTCTTCGTCATGAGCTGCCCGCTGGGGAGCGGCAGTTGATAGCTCGTGCCTTTGTGGCACGCCCAGCACGCCTTCAAGTTGCCGGGGAAGGCGACGGTGCCGAAGTCGATCGGCGTCCCGCCCGGGTTCTGCGTCGTCGGCGGCGGGTAACCGCCGAGCACGTAGCCCTGCGTGAGCTGATTGCCGCGGTGGATCTTGTGGACCATCACCTTGAAGCTCACCGAATTCGCCGTCGTCGTCGGCACCTCGAAGCGCGCGACGCGCTGGTCGTTCACTTTGTTCGGCGTGTGGCACATCACGCAGTACTCGGGGCTGCGCCGCCCGCCGCCGTGCGCGGAGAGATCGTAGTGGCAGCTGTTGCACTTCGTGCGGTCGACGACGTCGCGCCGCGGCACCGCGGCCGCGTCGGTGACCGGCACGTAGAAGACGGGGTTCAGCGACGCGTAGCGGACGCCCGTGTACACGGGGTCGTCGATGTAGCCCTCCATGCCGATCGCGTACGTGCCCGTGGCGGACGGATCGATCGGCGCGGGGAAGGTGTACGCGTAGCTGCCGAGCGCGCCGTCGAGAGCGAGCGTCCCGGTCGCGCCGCTGCCTTGGATGACGTACTGGATCGGCTGCGTCTGCGCGTAGTCGCTCGTCGGCCCGGCGAGCAGCGCGGCCATCGATTTGAGCGGGGTCGAGAGGACGTCGAGCGGCTGGGCGTTCTTGGTCACCGTGAAGTGAACGATCGGCGTCTGGCCGGGGCCGGTGTTGTCGACGCTCTTGATCTGGATGTCGATCACCGGAGCGTTGGGCATCGTCGCCGCGATCGCGTGGGCGTTCTCGATCGCGTTCTGCGTGCCCTGCACGATGTGGCACTGCCAGCACTGCGAGTCGTCGAGCTGCACGCCGCCGGGATGCAGGTGCTGCCAGCTCGGGAAGCTCGACGTGAACGACGTGCTGTCGTGGCACGCGCCGCAGTACACGCGCGACGGATACTTCTGGTACGCGTCTTTTCCTTGCGTGCCCTGGTGGCACATCCGGCAGTTCTGCACGCCGGTCGGGAACCACGTGTCCGAGTGGTCGTCGTAGGTCGCGTCGTCCTCGGTGAGCTGATACGGGAAGCCCGCGAGCACGCTCGGCAGCGATTTCCCGCGGTGGATCTTGTGGATCATGACGCCGAGGTCGAGCGCGTTGCCGTTGCTCGGGTCGACGGCCTGCGTCGTGTGGCAGAGGACGCAGAGCTTCACGTCGCGGCGCACGGTGCCGTCCTCGTGCTGCGCGAGCGGGTTGTGGCACTGGTTGCACGCCGACGTCGTGACGATGTCGCGGATGTTCGTGACCGCGCTGCCGTTCGGCACGAAGTCGAACGTCTGGTTCGCGACGTACTCCGCGCCGCCGAACGAGCGCGACGCCCAGACGCCGATGGTGTGCGTCTTGGTCGCGTCGACGTTCGCGAGCGGCGTCCCGAACGTGTACGTGTACGTGCCTTGACCGACGCCGACCTCGACGAACGTGCCGTTCGTGTCCGCGTCGGGGATTTGCGAGCTCTTCGTGCCGTCGACGCTCTTGTGCGTCTGCATCGTGTACGCGGTGTACGCGCCGGGCGAGCCGTTCGCGTTGGGATCGGCGAGCCACGAGACGACGAGCTTCGGCGTGACCGCGCCGTCGGTGTAGACGCCCTTCAGGTCGAGCGGCACGCCGGCGCCGTCGGTGATCGTGAAGTCCACCGTGACGACGCCGCTCCCGTCGATGGCCGCGTCCTGCACCGCGAGCTTGAGGCCCGGGCCGGTCGTCACGTGATCGCGCGTCGTCGCGTCGCTCCCTGGATTGGGAGGCCCCGCTTCGCCCGCGGGCCCAGGCGCGCCCGCCTCGCCCGCCTCACCGGGCAAACCCGGTGGACCGACCGGCCCTTCGCACGCCACGATCCCGACCGCCGCGAGGAGAAAGAGGAAGAGCACGTTTTTCACTCGGCGTGCACGTAGCACGCCGACATTTGCCATCGCTTTGCTCGGCTTCATTGGCCATCTCCGTGACACTGCCGGCACGGCTCATCGAAGAGCGGCCGCTTGTTGCTCGTCCAACCCGGCTTGTGCGGATTGCCGCCCACGCCCCCGACCTTGTGACAACCGACGCACATCTTCTCGCCGGCGCCCGAGTGGCAGCTCGCGCACTCGGCGGGATCTCGCCACGCGGCCCGACCGTGCTCGTTCGGCTCGCCGCGCAGGCCGAGCCAGCCCGGCGGGTGCGGGCTCGACGCGCCCGACTCGGGGCTGACGCCGTTCTTCGTGTGGCAGCTCTGGCACGAGTCGGGCGTATGGCACGTCGTGCACATGCCGGGTTGGTTCTTCGCCTCGAGCGGGTGACGCGAGAGGAACCCCGCGCGGTGGACGCCGATGCGAAGCGGATCGTCGAACGCTTGCTTCTCCGGCAGCGCCGGCACGGTGACGCCGTGGCATCCGGCGCAGAAGCGCTCGGCGTGGCACGTCGAGCAGAGATCCCGCTCGGAGGCGGCGCGGTCGCCGTGCTCGCGGAGCCAGTCGCCCGCGTGCACGACGTGCGACGCCGGAGCGAGTCGCTGGCCGTGGAGATCTTTGTGGCAGCGGTCGCAGTTCCGGTTCGCGAACTCGTCCTGGTGCTCGTGGCAGCTCAGGCAGACGGCCATCGTGGGTCGCACGTGGTCCGAGTTGTCGAGGATGCCGCGGTGGCAGCGCACGCACTGCCCGTGCTCGCGCGCGACGTGCCCCTTGTGATCGAACTTCAGGTTGGCGACGTCGACCGCGACCGCGTCGCGCACCTCGCCGAGACCGTGGCAGTTGCTGCAGTCGTTCGGGTTGTGCGGCTTTTTGTGGCAGCGGAGGCACGTCGCCTGGCC
Source organism: uncultured delta proteobacterium (assembly GCA_963731595.1). Classification (GTDB taxonomy): domain Bacteria; phylum Myxococcota_A; class Polyangia; order Polyangiales; family Polyangiaceae; genus DASXHD01. Next base: position 2,450,871 of record CAVSWE010000004.1, on the reverse strand, counting down.
CGGGATGTGGAGCGCGCCGTCGGCGTTCGTCGAGGTCTGCACGCCGCCGTGGCACACGCGGCAGTTGATGCCCTTGTCGACGTGTTTGGTGTGGGGGAAGGGCTCGGGCGCCGGCGACTTGATGCCGAGCACGCTGGCGCACGCGCCGAGCGCCGCGAGGAGCGCGAGGAGGAGCGCGAGCCAGAAGAAGCGCGAGCGGGTCACGTTCCACCTCCCCACGCGAGCGAGACTCGCATGAGCGCGTTGATCTCGCGCAGGTTCGTCGGCGTCGACGCGGCCTCGACCGCGCCGGCGACTTGAAGCACGCGCGTCGGCGACCACGTGACCGCCGCGAGGCCCCACGGCCAGACCGACCCGCGCTGCCGCTGCACCATGCGCACCGCGGGGTCGTTGCTCGCGTTGTCGGGGAAGACGAGCTCGAGCTCGGTCGACGCCTGCCAGTGCTGGGCGATGGGCACGCGCACCGCGAGCCGCGCGCCCGACCACGGGTCGGTGCCCGCGCCCTGGCGCCTGAGATCGACCGTGATCGCGCCGAGCCCGCGATCGTCGAGCCGGAGCGTCGCTCGCACCGTGGCGTCGATGCCGGCCTCGTCGTCTTGCGAGCGCGCCGCGACGATCGGCACGAGATCGAGCCGCGGGAACATCTTCCACTGCACAGTCACGCCGGCCGAGTCGCTCGCGGCGTCCCCGAGCGCGCTGAAGAGCGACGTCGCGGGCAAGAGGCGCGACGGCGAACGATGGAGCGCGAAGAGCTCCGGCCGCACCGGCCCGAAGCGCCCCGCGAGCGACACTCGCGCCTCCGAGACGCCGGGGTCGAGGAGGTCGTAGGCGGCGTGCGACGCGAGATCGAACCATCGCGTCGGCGCCGACGCGAAGTCCATCCCCATCTCTTCGTAGGCGAGCCGGCCGTCGTCGCGCCGTTGCAAATACGAAACGCCGAGCGTCGTGCTGCGACCGAGGTTCTGCGCGGCGCGCCCGCCGGCGACCCAGTCGAACGCGCCGTACTGGAACTGCGGCACTACGGGCACGCCGCCGAACGCCTCGAAGCTCGTCCCGGACGGCAGACGCACCTTGCCGTCGGCGCCGTCGACGTGGATCGGTCGGACCGCGCCCGCCATGATGATCTGTCGTCCGAGCTTGAGCTCGCCCCAGTTCTTCGGGTGGTGCAGCCGCACCAAGAAGACGAGCGCATCGGCGTTCGCGCCGTTGCCGGCCCAGAGGACCGCCTCGGTCTCGGCCCACGGCGTGAGCTTGTCCTCGCCCGAGATCGCGACGTAACCGACCGCGGCCTGATTTCCCTGGCTGTAGACGAGCGCGTCCTCGCGGAGTTGGAACGGATCGGCGCGCGCCACCGACGGCGCCAGCGCGACCAGGATGAAGCCGAGCGAAGCGCTGGCGAATGTCGGCGTGCTAGCTGCACGCCGACCCAAGAGGAAGAGCGAGCGTCTCATGGCTGCACGAAGTCCACGACGCCGTCGACGTGCGTGGCCTCTGTGAAGACGTGGCACGTCTTGCAAACCGCGACGTCGCCCGCGACGCTCGGATGAGGCGTGTTCGCGCGCGTGACGACGGGCGGGAAGCCGTGACACGAATCGCACTTGCGCGCGTCGCCGGAGTTGTCGGTCCAGGTCGGGCCCGGCGTCTTGTCGAAGTGGCACCACACGGTGCACGTCGCGTTCGTCGTGTCGTACGTTCCGCCGAAGGGAAACCGCACCTTGGTCTGCGGATGATCGATGTGTCCCGGGTCCATCACGTTCGCCGGGACCTGGTGGCAGTCGTTGCAATAGAGCGGGTTCGCGATGCGGTCCGACAGCGACGGATCGAGGTGCCGCGCGTGCGCGCCGACGCCGCGCGTCGTGGGATCGGTGCCGCCGTCGAGATCGACGGGCGGGTTCGCGTGCCCGTTGCCGCCGTGGCACGTCGTGCAGCCGACGCTCGACGCCAGATCGATCTTCCCGTTCACGTGCGTCACGTGTTGCGTGTCGGCGACCGCGTCGGGGTGGCACGTCGTGCAGCTCTGCGTGCTCGGCGTGAGGCGCGACCAGCGCGCGTGATCGTCGGGCGGCGCCTTGTGGCAGCCGGTGCAGTCGAGCTTCGTGCCCGAGGTCCACGCGGGCGAGACGGCGCCGTGGCAGTACGTGTTCGAGCACTGCTTGGTGTTCGGGTCGAAGGTCGGCGTCGCGCCGTTCGCCGTCGCGATGCTCCCGAAACGAATGAGCGTCGACTCGTCGCCGTTCGCGTGCTTCTCGACGGACGCCACCGTCTCGGTCGGGAGCTGGTGGCACGTATCGCAGAAGGGAACGTGCGCCGCGTGGGCGCCGGTCGCCGGCCGCGGCGTTCCGTTGCTCCCGTGGCAGGTCGTGCAAGCGATCGGCGAGAGAGGTGCGCCGCCGTCGGGTGTCGCGTGACAGCCGCTCTTGGAGCAACTCACGCCGACCGCGCCCCCGGCAAAGTCGGCGCCATGGCAGGTTTGGCAGCGTTCCAGCTGAAACTGGTTCGATTTCAGCCAATCCGCGTGGAAATTGGGGCTCCCCTGGTCGGCCCACCCCGCCGGGTGGACCCCTCCCGCGTCCGCCTGATCGCGTACGTCCGCGCAAGCCCACGTGAGGGCCGCCATCAAAACGCAAGCGCTCGTTCGCACAACTGGCGCGTGGTGCAACCAACGTTCCGTTTCAATCGGCAACGTAAAACCCGGTGTCTCGCAACGAGCGACCATGCACGCGGTGCTCGACCGATGCAAACGGTGCAGCTTCGTTTCAGCGGCGAAAAGCGTTTCCTCCGAGAAACTGCAGCGGCACCGGACTTGCGATGGGGGCGCCCGGAGGTGCCTCCCATGCGCATCGCCTTACGAATCTGGATGGCTGCAATCATCGGAATGCTCGTTGCGCTCGGCGGCATGCTCGTCGTCGCTTGCGGATCGCAAGGAGCTACCGGTGTGCCTGGCGCCAATGCGCTGGTCAGCACGAGCCCGGAACCGCCGGGGACCAACTGTCCCAACGGCGGCACGAAAATCCAAGCCGGTCTCGACGCGAATGGAAACGGGGTCCTCGACCCCTCCGAGGTCAACGCCTCGGCGACGAGCTACATCTGCAACGGCGCGACCGGCGACGGTGGCCCGGGCGGAGCCAACTCGCTCGTGAAGACGTCGCCCGAAGCGAACGGCACGAACTGCCAGTTCGGCGGTCAGCGCATCGACACGGGCCTCGACACCAACGCCAACGGAACCCTCGACGACACCGAGATCACGAACACGACCTACGTGTGCAACCTCGCGCCGTCCGGCAGCCTCGCGGTCAGCTCGGGCATCGCGATCAACGTGAAACAGGGCGACGTCAGCACGTCGACGACGAACCCCATCACGGTTCGCTTCACCTTGAAGGACTCGAACGGCTTCCCGGTCGACGTCAAGGGCGTCTACAGCATCAACCAGGCGATTTCGCCGAAGTTCGCGCTCGCGTACTACACCAAGGACGGCAACGGCAACGTCTCGCCGCTCAAGGTCTACACGCAGACCTCCTCGGCGGCGAGCGACGGCGGCATCAACCAGCCGCAGCCGACGATGTACACGGCTGGGTCGACCGGGCAGGGCACCCTCGCCGAGAACGGCTTCGGCGCGGGCGACTACACGTACACGTTCCCCGCCACGACGACGAGCCCGGGCGCGATCGCGGTCGCCTACGATCAGACCAAGCTCGGCGAGAACCACGTCGTCTGGATCCTGGCCTCGCGCGAGACCGACATGGTCTATCCGACGAACGGCAAGCAGTTCTACTCGGACAACTTCCCGTACTACTTCATCCCGTCGGGCGGCACCGCGACGCCGCGCCAGATCGTCGCCAACGCCAACTGCCAGAAGTGCCATGACGACTTCCGTCTCGAGGTGAACACCTCCGACGAGTTCGTTCAGCACGGCGGGCAGCGAATCAACGGCGAGCTGTGCAACGTCTGCCACAACCCGGACCGCTACTCCAACCCGTCGGCGGACTCGAAGGTGTTCGTCCACCGCATCCACTACGGCGAGCACATTCAGCCCGCGAACCAGTTCCACGGCATCGCGGCGACGTTCCCGCAGGACGTCCGCAACTGCGATCTCTGCCACAAGGGCGCGCAGCAAGGCCAGCAAGACATCCTGCACCCGTCGCGCGCGGCCTGCGGCTCGTGCCACGACTACGTCGACTTCACGGGCAACCCCAACCTGCCGACGTGCAACTACAACCAGGTCGTCCTCGGCGACGGTGGCTTGCCCGCTCCTTGCGGTCACGTCGGCGGCGCGCAGTCGGACGACACGACGTGCACGCTCTGCCACAAGCCGACGACGCACATCCACTACGCGGCCGACACCTTCGGCGCCATGCCGCTCGTGCCGCCGGACCCGAACAACGCGGCGCTCGTCGTCGGCGGAAACAAGTACACCAACGCCGGATGGCTCGCGCAAGGCGCGTTCGTCCCGCCGGGCGCGGCGCAAATCCAGTACGTCGTGAAGAGCGTCGGGACCTGGAACGACACCGGCGCGGGCGTCACGCGTCCGACCATCACGTTCAAGCTGCAGATCAACCAAGGCGGCGACGCGGGCTTCCAAGACGTCGTCTTCAACACGGTGAGCGACGCCGGCACCATCGAGCTCATGAACGGGTTCGTCGGCGCGCCGAGCGTCGAGTGGGCGTGGGCGGTGCCGCAGGACGGCATCTCGACGCCGGCCGACTTCAACGCGTCGGGCAGCGTGTACATCAAGGACGCGCTGAACGGCAAGGCGAGCACCGGCACCCTCACCGGCCCGGACACGAGCGGCTACTACACCATCAATGCGACCAACCTCGTCGTCCCGACCGGCTCGACGATGCTCACCGGAGGCGTCGGCTACACGTACGGTGCGCCGTCGCCGCAGCCGCTCACCGAGATCGACCTCCCCGCGTTCCCCTACACGGCCTCGAACGGGCAGGGCGGTCTCATCATGAACGCCCAGAACGTCTGGACGTCCGTGAAGAACCAGGCGCGCCGACCGATCGTCGACCAAAACCAGTGCCTCAACTGCCACGGAGCGTTGGGCGTCGCCCCGACGTTCCACGCCGGGCAGCGAAACAACGGACCGACGTGCTCCTTCTGCCACAACCCCAACCAGACCAACGGCGGCTGGGCGGGCAGCTCGAAGTACTTCATCCACGCCATCCACGGCGCTCGCGCGCGCTCCACGCCTTACATGTGGCACGCCTCGGGCCCGGACGACAGCTTCGCCGACGTGGAGTACCCGTCGCCGCTCAACGACTGCAAGACCTGCCACTTGCCGAACACGTACGACTTCACGGCTCCGGCCTCGCTCGCTGCGGTGCCGAACATGCAGGTCACGACGGTCGCCACGGGCGCCTTCAACAACGACCCGACCACCAACCCGACGGGCTACTTCTCGATCTCGCCCTACGTCGACGGAACCGGCGCCACCAACTACGGTAGCGGCTTCAGCTTCAGCGGTTCCACCGGCGTCGCGACGCAGGCCGCGAGCACGAACCTCGTCATCTCGCCGATCACCGCAGCGTGCTCGGCGTGCCACGACAAGCCCACCGACGTCGCTCACATGACGTCGAACGGCGGTCACTACTACGACACGCGCTCGAGCACGCTCTCCGCTCCTGGCGAGCAGTGCTTGATGTGCCACGGACCGGGCCGCGTCGCGGCTGTCGGTGAGGTACACCTGCAGTGATGAAGCTCTCCGTCTTCTCGCTCTGCGTCGCGGCGGTCGCGTGCCACTCCGGCTCTCCTCCCGAAGAGCACGCGCTGCCCGACGCGGGCGGGACGACGGCGACGAGCGCGAGCTCCGCGCCCGAGACCCGCCACCGCCGTCCTCGTGAGGCGGACGCGGGTCTCGACGCGCTCTGCGCGACGATTCTGAAAGAAGAGAAGCTCGACGAGAGCGCTCTGCGCGAAGAGGACCGGGCGAGCCCCGGTCCTCGTTTGCGTTGTTGGTCCACGGGGGCTTTTGCTTGGGCGATTCGCGCCGAGAAGATCGGCGCGGGGCCGGCGATTCGCCGGACGATCCTGTTCGCCAGCTCGGCGGGCGCCCGCGCGCGCCTGGCGGCCACGGTGCAGGGCATCGAGTGGCCGCCGGTGATCGGGCGGCACGCCGGTCTCCACGATTTCGACGGCGACGGCACGCCGGAGCTCGTCGCGACGATCGCCAAGGACGTGCGGACGTACGCGCCAGGCGAGCGCATCTTCGTGACGATGAAGAAAGGCGCCATCGCGCCGTACCCGACGGGCGGCAAGTTCCTCGTCGACGGCCTCACCGACGCCGATCACGACGGAAAGCCCGATCTGCGCGTCTCCTTCGACGTCGGAAAGGCCACGGTCTGCGCGCCCACCGACGAAGGACGCGTGGAGGTGGAGTTTCTCGCGCACACCCTCGCGAACGGGACGTTCTCGGTCGACGACGCGGTCGCGACCGGCTGGGCGCAGAAGCGCTGCCCGGCGATGCCGCCGAGCGACGCGCTCTTCGCGCCGGCCCCGGGCCCGGCCGACGGCTCGCGCGACCTCTCGCTCTCGGACGTCGCGTGCGAGCGAATGCGCGGGAAATCCGCCGCCGCCGTCATCGCCGAGCTCGACGCCGCGTGCGCGCCGAACGCCGACGAGACGAAGAAATGCGCGGGCCCGTGCCGGCACCTGCCCGACGCGATCGCCGTCGCGAATTTCGTCCCGCCGGTGCAGCTGAAATAGCGCGCGCGCAAGGCGTGCAGGCCTCGCGCGGTGATTTGCGCGCCCGGCGCCCGAGACGCTTGAAACGCGCAGATGAAACCGCGGCACGTCGCGTGCTTAGGGGGACGTCATGCGCAAAAGCTCCCTCGTCATGGCTCTCGGTCTCGCTGGTGCGGTCGGTTTTGCTCTCGCGTACGGAACGCGCGACGTCGGAGCCGCCGCGCAGAACGCCCCCGTCTCGACCTCGCAGAGCCACGCGCTCGACATGCAGGCGGACTTCGCCGAGCCGGGCTCCGGCGGACCGGGACCGGTCGACACGAACCAGGCGCTCCCGCCGAATCATCCGGCGATCAACGGCGGCTCGATGGGCGGCGCGATGGGCGGCGGCGCGATGGGCGGGCTCCAGCCCGACACCGATCCCGTGACGCTCGCGTGGACGGCGCCGAAGGAGTGGGCCGCGGCGCCGAACCCGAACCCGATGCGCCTCGCGACGTACAAAATCAGCGGCGACACCGAGCTCGTCGTCGCGCGCGCCGGCGGCGACGTCGCGACCAACGTCTCGCGCTGGTCGGGTCAGTTCGACGGCTCGCCCGCGCCGAAGCAAACGCAGAAGAAGGTCCAGGACCTCGACGTCACCGTCGTCCACTTCGAGGGCACCTACGAAGGCGGCATGGGCACGACCGCCGGCTCGCACCCGAGCTGGGCGATGCTCGGCGCGATCGTGCAGACGAAGGGCGAGTCGTACTTCTTCAAAGTGATCGGCCCCGCCGCCACGGTGAAGAGCGCGGAGAAGCCGTTCCAGGCGATGATCGACGGCCTCAAGCCGAGCTGAGCCGCGTCACCGAAGGGGCTGAGGCTGCTGCACCGCGGTCGATGCACTGCGTGGGCAAGCCGCACTCGCTGCGAACGCGAGGACCGTCGGCGCCGCGTACGGGAGCGTGACGTCCTCTTGGTGATAGGCGGGGAAGCCGAAAGCCACGACGGTATTCTACGCTAAGCTCGCTCTCGAAATGCCTGACTCGATCGTCGTCGCGCGTCGGTATTGCGGGCCGCCCGATTCGGGCAACGGGGGGTACACGTGCGGGCTCGTCGGCTCGCTCCTCGGCGCAAGCGCGGAGGTCACGCTGCGGAGCCCGCCGCCGCTCGAGCGCACGCTCGACGTCGCGCGGAGCGGCGATCAGGTGCGCGTCACCGCGGGCGAGCAGCTCGTCGCCGAGGGCAAGCTCGCGACGGTGGAGCTCGAGGTCCCGCGCGCGCCGACGTTCGACGAAGCGACCCAGGCGAGCGCGCGGTTTCCGTGGCGCGAGGGCCATCCGTATCCGACGTGCTTCGTCTGCGGGCCGAAGCGCGCGCCGGGCGACGGGCTCTGCATTCATCCGGGCGCCGTCGAAGGGCGGCAGCTCGCCGCGGCGCCGTTCGTGCCGGACGCGTCGATCGCCGACGAGCGCGGCGTCTTGCGGCGCGAGATCGCGTGGGCGACGCTCGACTGCCCGTCGTGGTTCGGCTTCCAGTGCCTTCACCCGTTCGAGGGCCTCATCTTGCTCGGCCGGCTCGCCGCGCGCATCGACGCGCTTCCGCGCGTGGGCGATCGCTGCGTCGCGGCCGGCTGGACCCTCGGCCGCGAAGGCCGCAAGATCCGCTGCGGCTCTGCGCTCTACGCCGAGGACGGCGCGCTGCTCGCCGTCGGGAGCGCGACGTGGATCGTGCTGAATGATCGCTGACGCGGTCGTGATCACCGGTATGGGCGCGGCGTCGGCGCTCGGCACCGGCATCGACGCGCACCGCGCGGCGCTCTTCGAGGGGCGCCACGGATTTCGCGCGGTCGAGCGATTCGACACGAGCGCGATGAGCGCGCGGCTCGCGGCGACGTGGCCCGCGTGGGACGGGCGCGCGCAGCTCGAGCCCGGACGCGATCGCGATCTCGCGGCGACCGCCGCGCCGTTCCCGCTCGACGAGCTCGCGCTCGCGGCGGCGCGCGAGGCGTGGGCGAACGCCGGCGCGGGCGGCGATCGCAAGCGCGCGGCGCTCGTGCTCGGGACGTGCTTCGGCCACGGCTTCTCCGAGTTCAGCCCGGTGAGCGAGCGCGTGGCGGCCGGCCTCGCGATCGAAGGCGCTTGCATCACGCTCTCGACGGCGTGCTCGTCGTCGACGAACGCGATCGGTCTCGCGCGCGATCTCTTGCTGCACGGGCACGCCGACGTCGTCGTCGCGGGCGGCGCCGACACGCTCCTGCGCGAGGCCTTCGCCGGGTTCTCGGCGCTCGGCGTGCTCAGCGTCGAGCCGTGCGCGCCGTTCAGCGAGCCCGCGGGGACGACGCTCGGCGAGGGCGCCGGGTTCTTCGTGCTCGAGCGGGCGAAGGACGCCGCGCGCCGCGGCGCCCGCGCGTGGGGGAGCATTCGCGGCTACGGCCTGTCGGCCGACGCGTTCCACGAGACGACGCCGGACCCGAGCGGCGGCGGCGTCGCCCGCGCGATCCGCGGCGCGCTGCTCGACGCGGGCTGGAGCGCGCGCGACGTGGACTACGTGAGCGCCCACGCGACCGGCACCGAGAACAACGACCGCGTCGAGTGGTCGGTGATCGAGCGCGAGCTCGGCGCGCCGCTCGTCAGCGGGTCGAAGGGTCACCTCGGGCACACGCAAGGCGCCGCGGGCGCGCTCGAGCTCGTCCTGGCCCTGCTCGCGCACCGCGAGGGCTGCGTGCCGCCGACGCTGCACTTTCGCGGGGCGCGAGCGGGCTGTCCGGCCGACCCGGTCGCGTCGAGCACGCCGCGCGTCGCGCCGGTCGCGCGCGGGCTCAAGCTCTCGGCCGCGTTCGGCGGCGCGAACGCCGTCCTCGCGTACGAGCGCGAGCCGTCGCCCGCGCGCGAACGGGCGCGCGCGAGCGTGATCGTGGGCGGCCTCGGCGTCGTCGGTCCGCTCGGCGCGCACCGGCTCGCCGACGTGCTCGAGCTCGCCGCGACGCGCAGCGCCGGCGCGCGTCGCGAGATCGATCTCGACGCGTTCGGCGTCGACGGCCGAAGGCTCGATCGCACCGCGCGCGCGCTCACCGCCGCCGCCGCGCTCGCCCTCCCGCACGCCCGTCGCTCGCCGCCCGAACGAACCGGCCTCTTCGTCGCCGGCACGCGAATGCCCGAGGAGAGCGCGCGCCGCTGCACCGAGTCCATTCGCCTCCGCGGCATCGGCGCGACCTCGGCGTCGGCCTTCGCGCGCATGTCGGTCAACGCGCCCGCGGGCGCCTGCGCGAAAGCGCTCGGCCTTCTCGGCCCGACGTCGACCTTCTCGATCGGGCGCGGCACCGGCCTCTTCGCGCTCGCCCTCGCGGCCGAGTGGCTCGCGTGGCGCGAGGACGCGGCCGCGATGCTCGCCGGCGGCGTGGACGATCGCCTCGGCGCGCCCGACGAAGCCGAGGGCGCGGCGTGTTTCCTGCTCGAGCGCGGCGCCGCGAGCGACGGCGCGATCGTCGTCGCGGGCTGGGGCTTCGCCGGACCCGCCGCGCTCGGCGACGCCGCCGCGCGCGCGATGCACGGCCGCTCGAAGGTCGACGCCCTCTTCGTGGACGCGGGCGCCGCTTCGTGCGAGGACTGGTTGGCAGAGGGCTCGCGTTTCGGCGTGCTCGAAGGGGATCGCGTGTGGGGTGAATCGGAAGCGACTCGGTCGTGCGTCCTTGCGGCGATCGCCGCGGGGCGGCTCGCGGCCGGCGAGCTCGACTCGGCGATGATCGTCGCGAGCGGCGCGACGAGCGTGGCGGTCGTCCTCGAGCGGGGACGCGCGTGAGCCTCCCGAGCGACGTGGCGCTCTACCTCGAACGGCGCGAGCGCGCGCTCGGCGAGGTGCGCGTGCTCCTCGCGAGCATCGTCAATTTCACCGGCGACCCGGCCGAAATCGACCCCGACACGGGCCTCTTCGGGACGGGCCTCGGGCTCGACTCGCTCGACGCCGTCGAGGTGCTCGTCGGCCTCGAGATCGATCTCGGCATCAAGCTCGAAGGCGACGATCCGATCCGGCTCGGGCTCCGCAGCGTGAACGGGGTCGTCGACGCCGTGATGCGCGCGCGAGGCGAGCTGTGAGCCTCGCGTCCGAGGTGGCGGCCATCCGCGGCAGCGCGGGGCTCTCGCGCGCGGCGCACGTCGCGGTCGTCCGCGTGCAAGGCGCGGGCGCGCTCGATTTGTTGCAGAATGCATGCACTCAGTCGCCGTACGTCCGCGAGGGGCGCGTGCGACACACGCTCCTCCTGCGCGACGACGCGAGCGTCTTCGCCGACGCGTTCGTCGTGATGGTGGACGACGGGCTCCTCGTCGTCGCCGAAGGGCCGACCGAGGCCGAGCTGGTCGCGTGGCTCGCGGCGCTCGGCGCGCGCACGCCCGCGCTGCAAGCGAGCGCGCGCCCGACGAGCGACGAGTGGACCGTGCTCGGCGTCGACGGCCCGTACGCGTGGGAGCTGCTCGCCGGGCTCCTCGGGCCTCCGGTGCTCGGGATGCCCTATTTGACGCTGCTTCGGCGCGACGACGTCTTGTGCCTGCGCGCGGGCAAGACCGGAGAGTACGGCTATCTCCTCCTCGTCCCGCGCGCGTCGGCCGACGAGATCGAGGAGAAGCTCGTCGCGCTCGGCGCGCCGCTCGATCTCGCGCGCGTGGGCCTCGAGGCGCTCGACGTGTGCGCGCTCGAGAGCTGGCAGTTCTCGCTCCGCAACGTTCGCGAGACGTCGCTGGCCTCGCCGCTGACGCCGATCGAGCTGCAGCTCCAGTGGCGCGTCGTCGCGACGCGCGAGTTCGTCGGCGCCTCCGCGTTCCGCGCGCGCCGCGCGGCCGGGGCGCGAGCGCGCGTGACGTGCTTCACCTCCGCGTCGCCCGTCGCGCCGGGCGCGCTCGTCCGGCTCGGCGAGCACGAAATCGGCGAGGTCCTCGCGGCGCGCGAGTCGCCGACGCTCGGCGTGACCGTGGGCGTGGCGATGCTCGAGCTCCGCTTCGCGCACCCGCACTTGGATCTCGCCGCCGGCGGCGCCCTGCTGCGCACGCAGACCGCGTCGCTCGTCGACAACGCGAGCTTGCGCGTCCACCCGCTCAAGCACGCCTACGCGACGAGGAACGCGTGAGCCGCGAGCTCCACGTCGAGCGGGGGAGCTGCACGCGCTGCGGCGCGTGCGCCGCCGTCTGCCCGGGAGTGTTCGACGTGACCGGCGAGACCTCGCGCCTCGCGCGCGCGCCGCTCCCGAGCGAGCGACGGCTCGTCGACGCCGCGCGCTGGATTTGTCCGACGGACGCGATCCGCGGGGGCCTCCACGAAGAGACGGACGCCGCGCCCGCCGAGTCGGCGGTCTTCGACGCGCTCGCGACCGGCGCCGAGCGCGTTCGCTGGTCGCTCGAGTCGATCCCGTGGGAGAAGCTCGAGGCCGCGCGCGCGCCCGCCGAGCTCCGGGACGTCGTGCGCGAGATGGCGTTCTCGGAGAACGCGACGTACTCGGCCACGCAGCGCTTCCTCGAGGCCTTCTTCGACGACGTCGAGCTCACGCAGTGGATCGCCGTCTGGTTCTACGAGGAGACGCGCCACCCGCACGTCCTTCTCGAGTGGCTGCGTCGCCTCGGCGAGTCCGTCGCGGGCGACTTCGTGCTGAAAGGCCGTATTTCGACGCCTTTCATGCGCTCGCCGGTCGGGACGCTCGTCACGAACGTCATCTCCGAGCTCACCGCGGCGCAGTCGTACAGGCACCTCGAGCGCAACTCGCCCGAGCCGGTCATGTCCGAGATCGCGCGCCGCATCGCGGGGGACGAGGCGCGCCACGCCGCGAGCTTCTTCCGCTTCGCGCGACGCACGCTCTCCGCCGAGAGCCCCGAGGCGGCGCGTCGCTCGCGCGCGCGCGGCCTCGAGGTGCTCCAAGCGTGGCTCGGCGGCGCGGCGCACACGACGCACCCGGTGGCGCAGATGCTCGATCGCCTCGGCGACGGGGCGCTGGATCTCGACTTCGCCAGCGTCCGTACCCGCGTCGTCCGCGTCGTCGGGCTGCTCCTCGACATTCCGTTGCGACGGGAGGACGACGTCGCGCTAGTCTTGCGAGAGACGTTGAGGGGCACATGACGGTCGGAAGACGCCAGCTCGTGGGGTGGGGCGCGCTCGGTCTCGGCGCCGTCGCGCTCGACGGCTGCGGCGCGCTCCTGCCCTGGGGCAAGTCTCCCGCGATGAACGCCGACGAGGTCGACCGCGTCCTCGCGGAGCTCGACGGCGTCGTGCGAAACCTCGAGGCGCTCGAGCCCGACGTCACGAAGTTCGGCATGAAGGGCGGGGGCGAGCACGTCGCGCAGGGCACGGCGATCTGCACGCGCCTGCTCACCGCGCTCTGCACGCTGGGCACGCTGCGTGACGTCCCGCGCGATTTCCTGGAAGGAGCCGCGCGTGGAGGCGCGCCTCGCGAAGGCGATCCCGCGCATCCACGCGTCGATCTCGACCGCGCTCGGCTACCTCGCCAACATCGACGACGAAGAGGGCGCGCGCTTCGACGATCGTCTGAAGCACGACCCCGACATCACGACGCGCATCCTCGAGCGCGTCGACGAGTACGCCAAACAGGCGCGCGTGCCCTTCGAGCAGCGCACGTACCTCCGCACCGCGACCACGCAGCTCTCGTGGCGCATGCGCTACGAGGGCACGAAAGACGTGACGACGAAGCTCGCCGCGAAGTACCAGCGCGCGGTCGGCACGACCCTCGCCGCCTTCGCGATGCCGGCCGACGACGCGGACGACGCCGGCGGCGGAGGCGCGGACGCGAGCGAGGAGTCGGACGCCGGCGCCGACGCGGACGCGGACCTCGACGCGGGCGCGAGCGACGCCCGAGCCGAAGCCTCCGCGCCGGCGCCGCTCCGCGCGCGCTTCACGACGACCGCGACGCCGAGCCAGGTCCAGACCGCGGTGTGCTCGCTCCATCCGCGGGCCACGGTCGAAGGGAAAACGCGCCAAATCGTGATCGACTGGGAAGAGTACCGCTGCCCGCCGACGTCGACCGTGCGCCTCCCCGACGACGAGCCGCCGATCCGCATCGCGGTGCACACCGAGCCCGGTCAGGGCGGCGAGAGCGTCGTCACCATCACGCTCTATCCGCCCGACGGCGCCGATCAGGAGCGGCTGATGAAGGGCGTCACGACCTTGGCGCGCGAGCTCCAGGGCCGCCTCACCCCGACGACGCGCGTCCAGGCGCCGCGGGTCGCGTCGCGGCTCGGCGACGAGGGCGAGTCGTGCCGCACGAACCGCGACTGCCTCAGCCCGCTCGAGTGCTCCGACGCGACGTGCCGCGCCGAGGACGACGAGACGAGCTCGGCGAAGCTCATTCACACGACGAAGCAGGTCGCCAAATGGGGCGCGTACCTCTCCATCCCGCCGATCTGCGCGATCGGCGCGCTCGTCCTCTTGTGCTGCCTCTTCATGGTCATCGTGGCGGGCTGCATGTACGCGGCGGGGGACTGATGCGCGCGCGTGCGCTCGCGATCCCGATCGTCCTCTTCGCCGCGACGGCGCACGCCGACGACGCCAAGCGCGGCGAGGCGTGCCGCGCGCGGTCCGATTGCAGCGCGGACCTGCGCTGCCTCCGAGCGATCTGCGTCGACGAGCCGACGTTCGAGCAGCAGCGGCCCGTCGAGCGGCAGCCCCAGCTCTCGAGGACGTACACGTATGCGGGCGGCGCCGCCGGCGCGGTCCTCCCGGCCCTCGGCAGCTCCGCCGGCGAGGGCGCGAGCTTCGCGCTACGCCTCGGCCGCGTGATCGACCAGCTCCAGCTCCAGCTCGAGCTCTCTCCGGCGACGACGGCGCTCGCCAACGTGACGCCGTCGGTGATGACGCAGCTCGACCTCGTGGGCAGCATCGCCTGGCTCCCGCGCATCAGCGACATGGTGTCATGGGTCGTGCGCTTCGGCGGGGGAGGGGGGCTGCTCCTTTGTCAGTCGTGCGACGGCACCACGAATTCGGTCGGCAGCTTCGGCTTCGGAGAGCTCCGCGCGGACGTGTTCGGCGTGCAGGTGCGCACGAGCGCGCACCTCATGGTCGAGCTCGCCGCGCCGTCGTTTCGCGTCCTGCTGCTCACGCAAAACCCGGGCGTCCTCGGCAACGTGCTCTGGGAGTGGGTGACGGCCGTCGGCGTGAATTACGTCTTCTGACTGCGGCGGCGTTTCAGTTCGGCTTCGCGGGCACGACGACGACGTTGATCGGCTTCACGCTCGCGCCGGCCGGGTACGCGTAGCTCACGTACGTCGAGCTGAACGGCGCGGTCACCGACGAGCCCCACCCCCACACCGTCAGCCCGAACGGCGCCGCGCTGTGCATCTCGTGCCGCCCGTTGTCGCAGCCCTGCTGCTTCTGGAAATTGCCGCTCACGAGATCGACGCGCACGTATTCGTAGTCGCCGCTCGTCCCGAGCGCCTGCCACCCCGAGAGCGGCGTCGTGCCGTGGCAGTCGAGGAACACGTCGGAGAACGCGCCGCCGTTCTTCCCCCGCGTCACGACGAGATCGGTCTCCGGGTACGTCGGGTCGGTGAAAAAGACGTACGACGGGAGCCACTCCGCCGCGGGGATCACGTTGACCCACTCGGGATCGCCGCGCCCGTCGGTGCCGCCCGAGCCCGGGTAATCGGCGCCGGTCATGTGCCCGGCCATGTAGAACGGGTGCTGGTCGTCCTGGCTCTTCACGACGAACGGGGTCGCCGACCAGAACGTCTTCACCATCTTGTGGCCGATCGTGAGCGGCGCACCCTGCGGCGGCGCGGGCTCGTACGTGAGCTGCGTGCCGTCGACCGCGCCGACGATGCGCCACGGCACCATCTCGTTCTCGGTCGTCGGCGTGCCGTAGCGGTCGCGGTAGCGCACGGCCGTGTACTCGTGGCCGAGCGTCGCGACCGGAAAGAGCTGCTGGTGCGCCGAGTCGCACGCGGTGTCGCCCACGTCGATGTTGAGGCACGTCGCGCCGCCCCAGACGCCCACGGGCTTGTCGGCCTGGATGGGGGTGCCGGAGAGCTCCGCGTCCTGTGTAATCTGCAAGTATTCGCCCGCGTTCAACGTGTAGGTGCCGTTGCCGTTCGCGGGGATCGGCGCGACGCCGTTGCCGCCGACGACCGCCGCCGTCGGCGCGATGGTCACGTGCGTCGCGTCTTGCGCCGCGGCGACCTCGAAGAACGGCTGCGCGCCGAACGCGGCCTGCGACTTCGCGTACGCGTTCACGGCGATGTAGTTCACGTCCCACGCGCTCGTCGGCACGAGCAACGTCGCGCTCGTCGCCGCGCTCTGCCCGCCGCCGAACGGCAGCATGTCGTACGCGACGATCGGCGCGGTGCTCGTCAGGTGAAAGGCGTGACCGATCCCGGTGCCGTGGATCGCCGCGTCCGCCGTGCTGATCCCCGGCGTGATCCCCTTCGGGCAGTCGGTGATTTGGAACGGGCTCGGGTTCGGGCCGAAGCGATTCAAGAAGACGATCGCGACCTCGCCCGGGTTCAACTGATCGTGGCTCGCGCCCGAGAGCTGCGTGTACGTGAGGTTCAAGCCGTTCCCCGACGGGAGGCGCGCGGCGTTCGCCATGTCGATCGTCGTGCCGTTCCAGTCGGCGGCGAGCGTCACCGGCTGGCCCCAGCTGTTGGTCACGAACGCGGCGAAGCACGAGCCGGCCGCGCCGCCGATGCCCGAGAGGATGTCCGGATCGACGATCCAGTAGTCGCACCCGAAGGTGCTTTTGTTGACGGTCGCCGAGTCGCACGCGCCGACGCACGTCCCGCCCGCGCCGCAGCCTTGATCCGCCGGGCACGTCGCGACCACGTTCCCCTTGCAGTCGACCACGCTGTGCAAATCGGCCGAGCACGACGTCTGGCACGACGCGTCGACCGCGCCCGCGGAGTCGCTGAAGGACGGAGAGCCGTCGCCGAGCGGCACGCTCCCGTCGACGCCGCCGTCGTCTTGAAACGAGTGCGAGCCGCACGCGAGCGCGAGCGCTCCGAAGAACGTGAACCAGCCGAGTCGACGCGCCATGGCAGCACTCCTCTCCGGCGCCGTAGCGCGGCGTCGGGCGGGAGGCGGCCGATATTTTCTGCCATACTGAGGCCGTTCGATGCTCGCGGCGCGTGGTCAGCGGTCGGTCGGGTCGGCGCGGCTCTCGTGGGCGCTGCTCTTCGCGTCGCGCATCTGGTCGGTCGCGGTCGAGCGAAGCGGCCTGATCCTCGACACGCGCTTCACGCCGGCCGCGCCGCACGTCGCGCGCCCGCGGAGCTGCGTGTGCTTCTTGCTCCACGGATCGTGGACGATCCACGGCGAGACGAACGAGCGACTTGCGGCGCCGCGCGCGTTCGTCGTTTCCGACAGTCAGCTCGAAGGGGACCGCGGGCGCCGCTCGTTCTTCTTCTCGTCCGCGGGCGAGCCCTATCGCGCACTCGAAGTGCACGTGCGCGACGCCGACTCGAAGATCGCGGCGGCGAGCGGCCCGGTGCCGCTCGACCTCGCCGACGACGTGATGCGCGCCGCGGGCGACGTCGTCGCGGCGGCGGCGCGCGACGACGCGGCGCTCGAGAGCTCGTTTGCGTCGGTCCTCGCGGGGCTCGCGCGCGGCGGCGTGCTCGACGGAGCGGCCGTCGCGTACGCGCTGCGTCCGTCGCCGCGCCCCATCGCGCACGTCTGGAGCGCGATCCGCCCGATGGTCGAGGCCTTGAACCTCAACCCGACCCTGCAAGAGCTCGAGGGCGCGAGCGGCGTCTCGACGCGGCAGCTCGCGCGTCGCGTCGCGCAGTTCGTCAGCACCTTCGGGCTCGTCGGCATGCGCTGGCGCGCGAGCATGCTCCACGTTCGGCTCAAGCTCGCCGTCATGCTCCTCAGCGCCGAGGACGTGACCGTCGGCGACGTCGCGCGCGCCGTCGGCTACGGCAGCGGGGACGCGATGGCGCGCTCGTTCCGCGACGCGGGCCTACAGCCGCCCGCGGCGGTGCAGCGCGCGATCCGCGCGGGGCGCTGAGCCGCGTCCTTTCAGCGCACGAAGCGGCGCTGCTCGTCCTCGTAGTAGCGGACGAGCGTCTGGTCATCGAGCACGTTCGGCTTCACGTCGACCGCGCTCATGTCGGGCGAGAGAGCGAACATGCCGGGCATGGTCTCGGGCGTCACGTAGCGGAGGCCCGCGGGAAGCGCGCCGGAGCCGTCCGGCACCGGGAACGCGCCGGTCGCCGCGAGCGCGTAGCCCCACTCGCCGAACGAGGGGACGAGCGCGTGGTACGGACGCACGAAGAACCCCGCGGCCTCGAGGCTCCTCACGACGCACCAGAACGATCTCCGCGAGACGAGCGGCGACGTGCTCTGCACGACGACGCGCGCGTCGGCGGCGAGGCGCGCGCGAAGCAGCCGGTAAAAGTGCACGGTGTAGAGCTTGCCGAGCGCGAAGTTGTTCGGGTCGGGGAAATCGACGACCGCGACGTCGAACGGCGTCGTCTCCGCGGACTCGTGGAGCCAGACCATGGCGTCGTCGTTCACGACGTGGACGCGCGGATCGTCGAACGACGCGTGGTTGAGCGCGCGCACGTCGGGGACGCTCTTCGCCATCGCGATCATCTGCGGGTCGAGATCGACCAGCGTGATCGAGCTCACGTCGGGGTATTTTTCGATCTCCCGCAGGGCGAGGCCGTCGCCGCCGCCGAGGACGAGCACGCGCGCGCGCCGCGGGGCGGACGAGAGCGCCGGGTGCACGAGCGCCTCGTGGTAGCGATACTCGTCGTTGCCGGCGAACTGGAGGTTGCCGTCGAGGAAGAGATCGATGCCGGAGTGGCCGCGCGTGAGGACGATGCGCTGATAGGCGCTCTGCTTCGCGTAGACGACCGGCTCGTTGAAGAGCGCCTCGTCCGCGCCGGACACGAGCTTCGGCGCGAAGAGCGCCGCGGCCGAGAGCGCCGAGAAGACCACGAGGGCGCGCGCGCGGAGCGGCTTCGGGTCGTAGGCGAGGAGCTCGGCGCCGATGACCGCGGCGCCCGCGTTGATCGCGCCGAAGAGGACGCCCGCGCGGAGGACGCCCATCGCCGGCAGGAAGAAGACCGCGAACGCGAGCGACCCGAGGAGGGCGCCGGCGTAGTCGACTGTCAGTGCCCGCGCGACGACCGAGCGCACGCTCGCGCGGCGGCGAAGGACGCGGAGGAGGAGCGGGAGCTCGGCGCCCACGAATCCGCCGGTGAGCAGCACGAGCGCGTACATGACGGTGTGGAGCTCGGCCGAGCTCGCGAAGGCGACGTACATCACCGGCACCGACAGGCCGCCGACGAGCGCCGCGCCGAGCTGGCAGTCGACGAACGCGCGCACGTGGTCGTCGACGAAGCGCGTCGCGTACGCGCCGGCGCCCATCGCGGTCAGGAAGATGCCGGTGACGGTCGCGAACTGCGTCACCGTGTCGCCGAGGAAGAACGTCGAGATCGCGCCGAGCGCGAGCTCGTAGACGAGGCCGCACGCGCCCGCGAGCACCACCGTCACGTAGAGGAGACCGGCGCGCACCGCCTATTTCCCGCCGAATCCGCCGCCGCCGGAGCCCGAACGGATTCCTCCGCCCGAATACGAAGAGCCGCCCCCGCTCGTGACGGTGCACCCCGAGGAGCACGCCTTGGCCATGAGGAGGAGGACGACGATGACGACGATCCAGACGATGAGCTTGTTCGGGCCCTCCGAGAGAGGTGCGTCCGGCGCGTCGACCTCGGGCGCGGGGACGTGCGGCGCCGCGCGGCTCTGGAGGCCGAACGCCTGCACGATGTCGCTCGTCGGCACGACGTGCGACGCCGTCCAGTTCACTTCGGTGTCCGACTTCTCGCACGAGATCATCCACGCGCGGTTCTCGTAGTCCTCCGCGAAGACGCGCTCGCCGATTTGCACCTTCCAGTAGAACTCGCCGAGGACGCGCGACACCATCGCCCAGTTTCCGTTGCGGCGGCGGAGCGTCATCCCGCGCGCGCCGACGGTGTGCGGCAGCCCGCGCAGGTCGAGCTCGCCCGGGCCGATCGACTGACCGAAGCGGCAGACGCCCTCGTCGACGACCAGCCAGCGGAAGCCCTCGCGCTCGTTGTAAAAGAGGTACTCCTGCCACTCGAAGCGCTCGTCGTCGATGTCGCAGTAGCGCTCGACGTAGCCGATGACCGTCCACTCGATCTTCTCGAGGGTGCCCTTGGCGCCGAGCGGGATCCAGGGCTGCGCGCGCGCGACGTCCTGCTGCGCAAGCACCTGGTTGGTCTCGAGGTCGGAGAGCGCGCCGCAGTAGGTGCACGCGATTCGGGAGCTCGCGCCCGGCGCGCGAAGCGGGAGCGGCGCGCCGCAGCTCGGGCACTTGGTCTCGCGCGCGCCAATCTGCGGACCGGCCGCGCCGCCGGCCTTCGCGCCGACGCGGTCGACGACGAGCTCGGCGAGCGAGGTCTCGGTGCCGACGTAGACGAGCGGGGGCTGCGAGCCGTCGCCGTAGTCGATCGAGGCGCACGCGCCGCCCGCGCCGGAGAGATCCGCGAAGGCGCGCACGCTGCCCGGGCGCGCCGCGAACGGCAGCTCGCCCTCGGCCGAGAGGAACGTGCCCTGGCTCGCCTCGGCGACGACGTACGTGCCGAGCGAGCCGAGGCTCGCCGGCTGGCCGACGCGGATCGTTTGCATCGGCGGCGCGGCGCCCGGCATCTGCACGACGACCGCCCAGCGGCCTTGCGCCTCGGTGATCCAGCCGACGTCGCGGCCGTCGAAGTGCACGTAGTACTCCTCCCACGTGCCGCCCGCGGGGTGCGCGAGGACGAGCCGCCCGACGACCTCGAAGTGCCGCCCGCGGAACGTGCCGCGGTCATGGACGGCGAGCCCGCCGTCGGTGCCGACCACGTCGGCGACGCGCCCGAGGTTCTCGACGCCGCGGTCCGACCGCACGACGACGCTCTTGCAGTGGCTGCACACGACCGCCATCGACGCGCCGATCTTGAACTCGATCGTCGCGCCACAGCCCGGACAGCTCGCCGTCGCTCCCGCCATGTGCGGCCGCAGGATTCCACGGATTCGCTCCGCAGTGGTAGCGTTAGCGCCGATGAGCGTGGGCACGGAGTGGATCGTCGACGCGGAGGGATGCGACGCGACGCGCCTCCGGAGCCTCGACGCCGTGCGCGGCGTCGTCGATCGACTCGTCGCCGCGCTCGACTTGCACGTCGTCGGCGAAGGCCACTGGCACGTCTTCCCCGGCGAGGGCGGCTTGACCGGGCTCTACCTCCTCACCGAGTCGCACGTCGCCTGCCACACGTACCCGGAGACGCGCACGGCGACGTTCAACCTCTACTGTTGCCGCGCGCGCGAGCCCTTCGACTGGACCGCGGAGCTCGCGCGCGCGCTCGGCGCCGAGGTGACGCGCGTCCGCGTGATTGAGCGGGGGCGGCCGTGAAGCGCCGCGACTGCGGCGGCTGCGCCGACGCGACGTCGCTCGAGCTCGGCGCGCGCGGCGCGTTCGAGAGGCAGGCGTTTCGGCTCGTGGGCTCGGTCCACGTCGTCTCGCGCGCGGGCGGGCACTGGCACGAATGGCGCGCCGCGCTCGACGGCGGGGGCGAAGCCTGGCTCGCCGAGGGAAGCGGCGCGTTCTACTGGATGCGCGAGGGCGCGCTCGAGCCGTGGAAGAGCACGGCGCCCGGCGCTCGCTTCGCGCCCGATTTCGTTGTCGTCGAGCGCGGGCGAGGGACGCGCGTGGCGACGACGGGCGACGTGCCCTTCGCGCGCGGCGAGACGTTCGAGTACGTCGACCTCTCCGGCCCGGGTGGCGCGTTCGCGACGGTCGACTACGGAGTCGACGGATCCGCCGCGGGCGGGACGTCGCGAACGCACGGCGACGTGGCGCGCACGTTCGTCGGTCGCCGCGTCACGCTCGGCCAGCTCGGCCTTGGCGCGCGCGCGGGGCGGCGGAGCTTTCTCCGCGTCTCGGCCCGCGGCTTCGAGCCGTTGGTCGCCCCGGGCGCGAAGGTCACCCTCGAGCGCACGCCGTACGAGGTGCTCGGCGTGCTCGCGCGGAGCGCGCACGAGAAGGGAAAGAAGCAGACCTGGCCCTGGGAGGAATACCTCCTCTGGGCTCCGAGCGGCGTCCGATGGCTCGTCCTCGCCGACGGCCACTGGAGCGTCGCGAAGCCGATCGAAGCCGGCGACGTCCGCGAGGACGGCCGCGGGCGCGTCTACGGCAAGAAGGTTTTCCGCCCGCTCGGCGAAGCGCTCGCGCGAGTCGACGCCGCCGCCGGCGAATTTCCGTGGGAGGTGCGCGTCGGCCAAGAAGCGACGACGGCCGACTGGGCGCACGCGCCGAACACGCTCTCGCGCGAGACGACGGGCGACGAGCTCGCCTGGTCGCTCCTCACGTCCCTCGACCCGAAGCAGGCGGCGCGAGCGCTCGGCCGCTCCGATCTGCCGAAACGACACGGCCGCGCGCCGAACCAAACGAAGTGATACCCATCAGGGAGGACTGAATGCAGCTCGGAACACTCTTTCACACGCTCGCGTGGACCTCGATCTTCGTGCTCCTCGGGCTCGTGCTCTTCGCCCTCGCGTTCCTCGTCATCGTGAAGGTGACGCCGTTCTCGATCCGCAAAGAGATCGAGACCGACCAGAACACCTCGCTCGCGATCATCATCGGCTCGGTGTTCATCGGCATCGCGCTCATCATCTCTGCTGCGATCCACGGCTGACGCCGAGGTACGCGTGCGCACGCGGCTCGTCCTCGTCAACATCCTCGCCGTCGCGGCGTGCGCGCTCGTCTACGAGCTCGTCCTCGGCACGCTCGCGAGCTATGCGCTCGGCGACGCGGTGCGCGAGTTCTCGATCACGATCGGGCTCTACCTCGCCGCGATGGGCCTCGGCGCGCTCGTCTCGGGGAGGATCGGCGAACGCGTCGCCGAGCGGTACGTCCAGGCCGAGCTCCTCCTCGCGATCTGCGGCGGGGCGAGCGTTCCGCTGCTCTTCGCGTTCACCGCCGCCGCTCCCACCGGCGGGGGCATGGCGCTGCGCGTCCTCGTGTACCTCGCCGTCACGGTCCTCGGCACGCTCGTCGGTCTCGAGCTCCCGCTGCTCGTCCGCATCTCCAAGTCCGAGAGCGGGTTCGCCGACGCGGTGTCGCGCGCGCTCGCGTTCGACTACGCCGGGGCGCTCGTCGCTGCTCTCGCGTTCCCCCTCGTCCTCGTGCCTCGCCTCGGGCTCGTCCGCGCGTCGCTCGCGACGGGCGTCGTGAACGCGCTCTGCGCGCTCTCGGCGACGTTCATCCTCGGGCCGTCGCTCGGCAAGCGCCGACTGCCGCTCCGCGCCGCGAGCGTCCTCGCCGTCTCGGGCCTCGTCGTGACGATGGTGCTCGTGAACCCCGCGGCGCTCGTCGCCGAATAGTTGCATCATGCATCGATCGAGCCTCTCCCGCCGCGATCTCCTGGCCGCGCTCCTCTCGGCGCCGGTCGCCGCCGCCGCGTGCAAGAAGGCTCGCCCGCCGCTCCCGCCGGGCGAGCTCGCGTTCCCCTCGGAGAAGCTCGGGCACCGCGTGCGAGACGGCGCGAAGGTCGACGTGCCCGCGGACGCGTGGGCGAGCGCGGCCGTCGTCGTCGTCGGCGCGGGCGTCGCCGGTCTCTCCGCGGCGTGGCGGCTCGCGCGCGCGGGCGTGACCGACGTCGCGATCGTCGAGCTCGACACCGCGCCCGGAGGGACCGCGAAGAGCGGCTCGACCTCGCTCTGCGCGTACCCGTGGGGCGCGCATTACATCACGCGCCCGATGGCCGACAACGCCGCGCTCGTCACGATGCTCCGCGAGGCGGGCATCGTCACCGGCTTCGACGCGAGCGGGCAGCCGGTCGTCGGCGAGGAGACGCTCTGCCGCGAGCCGCAGGAGCGCGTGTTTCGAGCCGGAGAGTGGCACGAGGGGATCTACCTCCACGACGGCGCGAGCGCGCAGGATCTCGCCGAGCTCGCCGCGTTCCGCGCGGAGATCGACCGCTACGCCGCGCTCCGCGACGCCAAGGGGCGCCGCGCGTTCGCGATCCCCATCGCCCGCGCCTCCGACGACGCCGAGCTCGCCGAGCTCGACCGGATCACCGTGACCGAGTGGCTCGATCGCAAGGGCTGGCGCTCGCCGCGCCTGCGCTGGCTCTGCGACTACGCGTGCCGCGACGACTACGGAACGCACGCGAGCGAGACGTCGGCGTGGGCGGGCGTCTTCTATTGGGCCGCGCGCACGCGGGCGCCGAGCAAGGACACCGAGCCGGTGCTGACCTGGCCCGAGGGCAACGGCCGGCTCGTCGCGCACCTCCACGGGCGGGTGAAAGACCGCGTGCGCCTCGGCGAGGCGGCGATCGACCTCGTGCCCGAGGACGGCGGCGTGCGCGTCGTCACGATCGACGCCGAGGGCCGCGCGCGCGGTCTCCGCGCCGAGCGCGTCGTCTTCGCCGCGCCGCAGTTCATCGCGCGCGCCGCGATCCGGCCCTGGCGCGACGCGCCGCCGCCGCACGTCGCCGCGTTCGAGTACGCGCCCTGGATGGTCGCGAACCTCTCGCTCTCTTCGCGGCCGAAGGACAAGGGCTTCCCCTTCGCCTGGGACAACGTCCTCTACGACAGCCCCTCGCTCGGTTACGTGAGCGCGTCGCACCAGCTCTACCGCGACCACGGTCCGAACGTGATCACCTACTACCGCGCCCTCGCCGACGGCGACGCGGTCACCGCGCGCCGGCACCTCCTCGCCGCCGGACGCGACGACTGGGCCGACGTCGCGCTCGCCGACCTCGAGACCGCGCACCCCGAGATCCGCGCGCTGACGACGCGCCTCGACGTCGTCCGCTGGGGCCACGCGATGGTGCGCCCCAAGCCCGGGATGATCTTCGGCGCAGCCCGCAGAGCGGCGCGCGAGCCGTACCGCGGCATCCACTTCGCGTGCACCGATCTCTCGGGCATGGCGCTCTTCGAAGAGGCTTTTTACCACGGCCTCCGCGCCGCCGAAGAGGTGCTCGCCGCGCGCGGCGTCGCGAGCGCGAGTATGCTCGGGTAGCCATGACCCAAGCACTGCGCGAGCCCACCGTGCTCCAGCGCGCGGACGCGGGCGCGTGGCTCTTCTCGCGCCGCGCCGACCTCGGCGTGTTCGTCGGGAGCTTCGCGCTCTCGATCGCGATGCTCGCGCTCGGCAAGGCGACCGGCGCGCTCGACGGCGACACGCCCGGCTGGGCGTGGGTGCCGGCGATCCTCTTGGTCGACGTCGCGCACGTCTGGGCGACGGCGTACCGGACGTATTTCGATCCGAGCGAGCTTCGCCGCCGTCCCGTCCTCTACGCCGGCGTGCCGGCGGCATCGTTCGCAGTTCTCAGCCTCGTCTATCGCGCCGGCGGGCCCGCGATCTTCTGGCGCGCGCTCGCGTACCTCGCGATCGCGCACTTCGTCCGGCAGCAATACGGCTGGGTGATGCTCTACCGCGCCCGCGCGCGAGAGACGCGCGGCAAGCTCGTCGACGTGGGCGCGATCTACGCCGCCACGATCTGGCCGCTCATCTACTGGCACGCCCACGCGCCGCGCCGCTTCGACTGGTTCGTGCCGGGAGACGTGCTTCGCGGGCCCTCGTGGATCGCCGCCGCGACCTTTCCGCTCTACGTGGCGGCGCTCCTCGCGTACGCCGCCCAGGCGTACGCCGCGCGGCGCGCGGGGCGCGCGAACCCGGGCAAGGACGCCGTCGTCGCGACGACCGCGGCCGCGTGGCTCGTCGGCGTCGTGCTCTTCGACTCGGACTACGCGTTCACCGTGACGAACGTCTTCATCCACGGCATCCCGTACCTCGCGCTCGTGTATTTCGATCGGCGCGCCAAGGTCGAGCGAGAGCGCGCCAAGCCGGACCTCTTCTCGCGCGTCGTCTTCTTCGTCGGGCTCTTGTGGCTCATCGCCTACGCCGAGGAGCTCGCGTGGGACCGCACGATCTGGCAAGAGCGCCCCTGGCTCTTCGGCCCCGCGCTGGAGGTCGGCGCGTGGAAGGCTCTGCTCGTCCCGCTCCTGGCGCTCCCGCAGACGACGCATTACGTGCTCGACGCCTTCCTCTGGAAGCGGAGATTCGAACCCCGAGGTCGCGCGGATGCTGAAATCCACGTGACCCGCCGCGCCTTGCTCGGCCCGAGACCGTCGGCTAAACACTCCCGAGGTGGTGGAGTCCACCGAAACCGTCGCCGGCTTCGGCGGCCAATGACTCCTACGGCGCCGCCGTGGGAGCGCGAGTTCCCCGGCACTTCGAGGAGAGGTGATCGATGACGAGGATCTTGCTCATAGGTTTCGCCGGCGCGCTCGGCACGCTCACGCGGTACTTCGTCGGCGTCGGCGCCGGCCGCCTGCTCGGGACGGCGTTTCCCTACGGCACGCTCATCGTGAACGTGGTCGGCTGCTTTCTCATCGCGGCCATCGCCCACGCCGCGACGTCGAGCACGCTCATCTCGCCCACGCTGCGCCTCACGCTGACGACCGGCTTCATGGGCGGGCTCACGACGTACTCGAGCTTCAACCTCGAGACGACGGGCTTCTTTCGCGAGCGCGACTGGTCGACGGGCTTTTTGAACCTCGGCGTCACGCTCGTCCTTTGTTTCTCGTCCGGTCTGCTCGGCCTCGTCGTCGCGCGCCGGCTCGTGGGTCCCTGAAGGAGGCTGCCATGCGCGTGCTCGACGGAGAACAAACCCTCGTTCGCATTTTCATCGGTGACAGCGACAAGTGGCACCACCACGCGCTCCACCGCGCGCTGCTCGAGCGCCTCCGCAAGGAGGGCTTCGCCGGCGCCACGGTGATCCACGGCGTCGCCGGCTTCGGCGCGGCCAGCGTGATCCACACGTCGAGCATCGTCGCTCTCTCGTCCGACCTGCCCGTGCTCATCGAAGTCGTCGACGACAAGGAGCACATCGACAAGCTCCTGCCCATCCTCGACGAGATGCTCACCAACGGCGCGCTCGTCACGATGGAGAAGGTCCGCGTGCTCAAGTACGCCGCGGGCACGCCGCCGAAGAACGCATGAAGCTCGAGGACGTCCGCCGGCGCGAAGACGAGTATCCGCGCGGGCCTCGCGAGCGTGCGCGAGAAGCTCGACGCGGCGCTTCGCACGCTCGAGCGCGCCGAGCGCGCGCGCGAGCAGTCCGCGGCGCGCGGCGAACGAACCAAGTCGGAAGGCGCGTACCGCGAGATGGCGCCGGAGCACGCGGCGGAGCTCGACGCGCAGATCGACATCGGGCCCGTCGCGGGCGAGCACCGCGAGCGATGGCGTCGCGAAGAGGCGCGCCTGCTCGAGGAGCTCGAGGACGTTCGCCAGACGATGGAGAGGCTCGGCATCCGCAAGAACGTGCTCCCGGTGCTCGATCGCGCCGCGGCGGCCGCGCCGTGTCCGATGCGCTGGAACGAGATGAGCGGCGACGGCGACGCGCGCACCTGCACGCACTGCAAGCTCACGGTCGTCAACGTCGCGACCTCGGACGCGGCGCGCGCGCTCGCGCTCCTCGAATCGCTCGGCGCCGACGCTCGTCTTCACCGGCGCGCCGACGGGACCCTGCTCGCGCGCGACTGTCCCACGGGAGTCGCGCGACAACGATTTTTCCGCGTGGCGCCGCTCGCCCTCCTCGCGCTCGCGCTCGCCGCGGGCGGCCTCGCCCTGCACGCGGCGCGAGGCGGACGCTCCGTCACGACGCGGGTGGCACCGGACCCGCCGGGCCCGGTCGCGCGGCTCCGCGGCGCGCCCTCGCTGCACGTCTCCGACGCGTTCACCGGCCTCGGCGGGTCCGAGAACGCGCAGATCGACTTTGCGCGCCAAGGCAACACGTTCGCCGCGAGCGTCTCGTGCTCCTCGGTCTTGGGCGGGCGCGCGTCGCGCGACGCGACGATCCCGGCGACGACGGTCGATGCCTTTCTCGACGCCGTCGCCTCGCACTCGCCCGGCGCCGAGGAAGCTTCGTGCACGCACACCGACGACTACCCGAGCATCGCCGTCACCGTCGACGGCGTGCCCTCCGTCGGCTTGAGCGTGCGCAACTGCTCCTACCAGTGGCACGAAGACGGCGTCCCGCTCGACGAGCACCGCCGCCGGCGCGCGCCGGCCGACGTGTTTCCGTCGAGTCACCCCGACATCAACGCCGCGTTCCGCGCGATGCTCGAGGCGGTCCACGAGGGCGACTGTTTGAGCGACGCGCGCATCCCGAAGAAGCCGGCCACGCCGACCGAGAGCGACGCCCACTGCACGCCGCCCTACACGATCGATGCAAGCGGCAGCAAGGTCTGGAAGAGAGAGTGTCTGTAACCGCAGCGACATGGACGAATTAGGAACGGCGGTGCGGACGCAACGCTCGAGAGCGTCGCCTTTGGGACCGGCGCCGTCGAGGTCCGGTTCGAGGCAACTCTCGCCGCGCGGGGCCGATGGGCTGGCGGAGGCTATCGATGGCAATCGACACGGACACGACCTTTCGGCGCGACTTGAACGCGCTCGCTGGAAACGAAGGCGTCTCGACGACGACCGCGCTCACGAAGATCGCCCAGGACGCGAACGGCGGAAACCCCGCGCCGGTGGTCCATGCGAGCGACAAGTCGTACGACGAGCTGGTCGCCGAGTACAAAGGCCTCGGCGCGAACAAGGTCGAGGTCGTCGATTCCGTGGCCGACGGCGGACACGTCGGACTGGCGGCCATCGGAATCGGTGAGTCGACCGCCGTGGCCGTGGGCGGCACGTTAGCGGTCCTCGGGCCCGTCGCAGCGCTCGGGGCCGGCATGTACTCGCTGGCCGAAGCCAACCACCGCGGGCACGAGCTGCACACCGCGCTCGTCCGCGACGAACAACGCGTCGCGCTGCTCACCAACACGGCGCTGCCGCAAGGTTTCGTGCAGCAGGAGCTCGCGAAGTACTCCCACGCGGGCACCCATTTCGATTCGGGGTCGCAAAAGCTCACGACCCAAATCCACGGCCAGGACCACGCGCTCGGCGCGCTGCTCCAGCTGCATACCGATCAAGGCATGAACGCCGCGCACGACATGGAAGGCGCCGGGCAGGACAAAGCGACGTTCTTCGCCGCGCACCCGGACGTCGCGAAACGATACGCGAGCGACATCGCGTTCAAGAACGGCTTCGACGCGATGTCGTGGGCCAAAGATCAGGGCGGCGCGACGTACGAAGACGTCGTCGGAGGCCTTCGGACGCGCGACGGCTGGTACTCGTCGGCCGGCGTGGCGATGCGAGGCTGACCATGAACGCCTATCGCTCTTCGCCTGTCCAGTCCGAGCCTCTCGCTTCCCAACGCGCGCCGGTGCGCGTCTACGTCGGCATCGCGGCGATCGTCATCCTGGTCTCCGGGGGCGCCGCGTGGTTGGGCCTCGCGTTCGGCGGCTGGGCGCTGCTGACCGAAGTCCCGACGCTGCTCCTGCTGGTGGTCGGCTTCATCGTACAGATCCGCAGGAACAGCGATCCGCGCAGCATCGCAAAATACCGGGCATTCACCGAGAAGCTCGCCGATGCATGGCTGCGCTCCGGCGAGGGCAAGCCCGGCGGGCCGTGGTTCCGCGTGTGAATGACGGTTCGATGCCCTCTTCGAACGCGCCGAGCGGCGTCGACTTCGGGCGGGCTTTCCCGCTGGCGTCGCTGGGCCAAATCGACGGAGTCCGCGAAACCTTCGCGAGCCCCGAGCGTGTTCTCATCCAATGAAGACGAACGCGCGTACGCTCGGTGCGCTCTGTGTGGCCCTGTTTGCGGCTGCAGCCGTCGTCGCCTGCGTCGGCGACGACTCGTCGACCGTAGACGGCGGCCCGGACGCGGATTTCACCGGGACCGCAGGACACGCCTGCTATGCGAACGGCACGTGCGACGTCGGGCTCTCGTGCATCTCCGGGGTATGCGTCGAGCTCGACGCCGGCAATGACGCCAACGCGCCGGATGCGACCGACGCGGATGCGGGTTTGGACGCTTCCGACGGCGGACATCTCTGGACTTGGATGGGCGGCAATCCGCTCGATGGGGACGCGGGCGACGGCGGCGGCGGAAGTCCCGGCGTCTACGGCACGATGGGCATCGCGTCAGCGTCGAACATTCCGGGGTCCCGTTACTCGGCCGCGGGTTGGACGGCAAAAGGCAGCTTGTGGCTCTTCGGAGGCTGGGGATACGACGTGGCGAGCACCACGGGCTTTCTCGACGATCTGTGGAAGCTGGACGGCACGACGTGGACATGGGTGCACGGCAGCAACGCCGCCAACGCGAGTCCGGTCTACGGCACGCGAGGCGTCGCCGACACGAGCAACACCCCAGGTGCGCGGGAGCCTGCGGCGACGTGGACGGATGCGGCCGGTCGTTTGTGGCTCTTCGGAGGCCACACGATGGTGGGGGGCGACCACGTTTGCGGCGATCTGTGGAAGTTCGACGGGGCGAGCTGGACCTGGGTCGGCGGCAGCACCACCCCTGGTGTCGGGAGCTACGGCGCGCTCGGCGTCGCGAGCGCGACCAACGTTCCAGGCGCGCGTCTCGGCAGCACGAGCTGGACGGATCCGTCCGGCAACGCGTGGGTGTTCGGCGGCTATGGCTACGCGAGCTCGGGAAGCGGATACCTCTCCGACCTCTGGAAGTTCGACGGAACGAATTGGACCTGGATCGCGGGCTCCTCGGCCGCATCCCAGCAGGGCGTTTACGGAACGCGTGGCGTCGCGGCTCCCGGACAATATCCTGGCGGCCGACACGAGCCCACGGCGTGGACGGACACGGCCGGCAACCTATGGCTTTTCGGCGGCTACGGAGACGGCGCGAATGGCCAGGGGTTCCTCAACGATCTATGGAAGTTCGACGGGACCAACTGGACGTGGGTGGCTGGGAGCAATTCGGTCAACCAAGCGGGGACCTACGGGACCCTTGGGATTCGCAATGCCTCGAACGTTCCAGGGGCGCGACGAGGGGCGACGGGTTGGACCGACGCATCAGGCAAGATGTGGCTTTTCGGAGGGGAAGACGGCAGCGGCCACTGGGACGATCTCTGGAATTTCGATGGCACGGGATGGGCTTGGGTCGGTGGTAGCTCGAATGCCGGACAAGCAGGGGTGTACGGGACTCTTGGAGCTCCAGCCGCCACCAACGTGCCCGGCGGGAGATACTCGGCGACCGGTTGGGTAGCCCCAGACGGGAACTTCTGGCTGTTGGGGGGTCAGGCCCAGACGAGCGTCGAGTGCGGCAACGATCTGTGGCGCTACGCGCCGTAGCGGGCCAGCTTGCGGATGGTCTTTCCGGTGGCCGCGTCTCGCTCGAAGCGGCCTGCGACAACTCCGCTCCGGCCGATGCACCAACTCGATACCCGCTGCTCGAGGTGCGCGACATGCCTCGCGTCATCTTCGACTCCGGCCGTTTGCGACGCGTTTGCGACGCGTAGGTTCAAGTCGGGTTGCGCGACGACGACGATTGGACTCTGGAGCACGCTGTTTTCTTGGACTTCGAGGTGGAGCTGGCCGCGCAGCCTCGTGGGGCTCGGCGCGTGTTACGGATTTGCCCGTGTTCACCGTCCGCTGCACGGCCCGCTTGCTCGACCGCCTGAAGGCAACACCCGAAGCCGCGCCTCCGTCGCCAACGAGCAAGCTCGGTGATTGGTACGCGAACCTGATCCACGTCGGCGGCGTCCAGATCGTTCTGGCGGTCAGCGAGCGGACGCTTCTACCCGTGATCGTTCCGGCCGCCCCTGCGAGCTCGCTCGTCACGCGGCTCGTCGTTGAGGTCGGTGAGATGCTCCGCACGCTCGGCGTGCCCGAGCACGAGGTCGCGCCCGAGCTCGCGGAGATGACAGACGTGCGCATCGCGAAGACCGCAAGCCGGCAGATCACCGGCATGCTCGTAGAATTCGCCATGCTCCTCGATCTGAAGCGCGAAGAGGTCCTTTGGCGCGACGAGGCGCTCTTTCTTGCGCGAACGCCGTGCAGCCCGCTCTATCGGACTCACATCAGCCCGGACCGGGCGACGAGAGCCCTCTGGGGCTTACCGCCAACCAAAGTCCAACCGTGAGGAGCGCCGTCACCTGCCTCGAGCGCGGCGACGTGCCCGACCGTCTCGAGCGGGCGGCGAGCGCGATTGACCGACGCCGTCGCGAAGACGGGAGAGTCTAGCGCCGGCTCGGCGGAGCGCCCGGGGCGAGCGCGCGTTGCATGATGCGCGTGCTCACCGGAGGGCCGCCGAAGAGGGCGTCGATCTGCGGTCCGCCCACCAGGCGCAGCTTCTCGTAGAACTTCGGCTTCGTCTCACCGGACACGAACGTGCCGATCGCTTGGCCGTCCTCGGTGTAGCCGGTGAGCTGGTACTCGAAGATGTTGCGCAGTCGTACTTGGTCGTTCTGCACGTCCACGACCTCGGCGATGTGCGTGACGCGGCGCACGCCGTCTTCCCCGATCGCGTGCTGCACGACGATGTCGACGCTCGTCGCGATTTGCTTCTGAATGGCCCACAGCGGAAGGGGCAAGCCGCGCGAGAGGAGCATCATCTCGAGGCGCCCGATCGCGTGCGATGGAGAGCTCGAGTGGAGGACGGCCATCGAGCCGTCGTGACCGCTCGTCATCGCGTGGAGCATCTCGAACGCTTCTTCGCCGCGGATCTCGCCGACGAGGATGCGCGTCGGCCGCATGCGGAGCGAGTTCTTGAGGAGCTCGGCGAGCTGGATGCTGCCGGAGCCTTCGATGTTCGGCGGGCGGCACTCGAGGCGGACGACGTGCGGCAGCGGAAGATCGAGCTCGGCCGTGTCCTCGATGACGATCACGCGCTCGCCCTCGGCGATGTACGTGCAGAGGACGCCGAGCGTGGTCGTCTTTCCGGTGCCTGTCCCGCCCGCGAAGATGACGTTCAATCGCGCGCGCACCGCGTAGGCGAGAAACGTCGCCATCGCCTGCGTCATCGTGTCGTGCTTGACGAGGTCTTCGATGCTCCGGATCGAGCGCGTGAACTTGCGGATGGTGATGACCGCGCCGCCGAGCGCGATCGGCGGGATGACGATGTTGACGCGCGACCCGTCTTCGAGGCGGAAGTCGACCATCGGCGACCGCGCCGTGACGCCGCGACCCGTGACTGCGAGCAAGTTGTCGACCAAGACCTCGAGCTGCGCGGGGTTCTGGAACACGTTCGGGACGAGAAGCATCTTCCCGCCGCGCTCGACGAACACTTGGCCGGGCCCGTTGATCATGATCTCCGTGACCTCGGGATCGACGAGCAGGTGACGAATGGGGCGGACGCCCGGCTTGTCGAACGTCGGGATGCTCTGCGACACGTGCTGCATGCGCACGCCCAGAGTACACCACCGGCGTCGGACGATCTCGCCGCTGGCGCCAAGGGCTCAGCGCCTGAGGTAGTCACTCCGGTGCAGCGTCGTTCGCGACGAGCACATCCAAGTCTCGGAACATGATCGAGTCTTCGACCACGTCATTTCTCAGTGGGGCGCACCTCGACCTCCGTGATTGACCACGGCAGTGACCGCGGTCACGCTGAGGTGAATGGGGGCGGTCGTGCGAGCTCTGGTTGGTGCGCTTCTCGCTGCGAGCGCGCCTGTCGCGTGCTCCAGCACGTACACCGCGGTCACGTGCCAAGCGGACCCGGATGGGTGCTCGTGCTCGGCGTTCACGTCGACGGGGTCCCCGGCTGCGTCCGCGTGCGATGACACCGCGTTTCCCGGCACGACTTGCTGCGCCGATCCGGGGTGGCCATCGACGACGACGACCTGCACGTGCCGAACGGGGGACACGTATTGCGGCATCGTCACGGGTTATTTCAACGATGGTTCGAGTGGCTGCGTTTGCGCGCTCTTTCCGCCCTCCGCCGGAGCAACGACCGGCGTCACCTGCTTTCCGGGAGGCTCGACGACGCAATCGTCACTCGGAGTCTGCTGCAAGTTCCCAAGTGGCGATTGCGCGTGCGGCGCGGGGTTACACACGTGCGGCGGAGGCGGCTCTCCCGTATCGACGTGCAGCGCGAGCAACTTCCCGCCGAAATCGTCGACCTGCTCCGGCGGGCGCACGACCGTCGCGAGCTGCACCACCGGCGTCGGCGCGCCGAGTGATTCGGGCAGCCCCGAGGCCGACGTCGCGTCGTTCGGCTCGTGCACGTCCAACGCCGACTGCGATCCGCAGTACCAGTTCTGCTCGAAGTCCACGTGCGATCTCACGGCGACGGGCACGTGCACGGAACGGCCGGGGCTCCAGGCCACGTACTACTGTTCGCCAGCCGATGGCGGAGGCGAGGTGTGCGGCTGCGACGGCGTGACGTACCCCTACGCGTGCATCGCGAATGGAGAAGGCGTCAACGTCGCCGCTCAAGGGCCGTGCGCAGCGGACGCCAGCGCCGATTGAATCCCGAATCCCAACTAATGATACTTCGGCATGCGCTTGATCGAGACGTTTGCGCCGTCGAGCGTCGCCCAGAAGACCGTGTCGGTCGTCACCGTGTAGGCGAGCACTGCGTCGTTCGTCACGGACGTGACCGAGCCGCCTCCACGCGGGACTCTCGACAAGCTGCCGAATGCGCCGCCGGGGACCGAGCCGAAGTAGACCGCGTCCCCGTCGACGACCATGCGCTGACCGTTGAACGCGCTCTCGGTCGTGGGACCTGCCGCGAGCTCGACGGCTGCGTCGGCGCCGAACGCGAGCTTGAGGATCGAGTCGTGGCCTTGAGGGCCCGTTCCGATTCCCTTGAATGTCCAGTAGCAGGCGTCATTGTCTGCGGTCACGGAGTAGCCCGAAGTGACCTGGGGTGAGGTCGCTGCGACACCGAGCGCGAGGGTCGTGGAGCACGGCGCGAAGTAGACGTTGGGTCCGCGCACGACGGCGTCCTGCGTCGGCGCGGGGTGCGTCGTCCGAGGGCCGCCGGCGATGGGCACGCTCACGAGGTCGGTGGTCTCGGTCCAATACACGTTCGTCGCGTCGACGAAGACGTTCGGCGCGGTCCACGTCTGCGCCACCGGTAGCGCCGTCGTCGCGCCGCCCGCGTGTGGGCGCATGAAGACGCCTCGTGAGTTGATCGTGGACCAGTAGACGTTCGTGTCGTCGGCGACGATCGCGTACGTGAGATCGCTCGGCGCGACTTGCTCGAGCGGGCCACCGCCGATGGGCGCGCGCACGAGGTGTGAGACCGTGCTGCAATAGACGTAGCCGCCCCCGACCGCGAGCCCCGGAAGTTGAATCTGCTCGCCTTCCGACGTGCCGATCGTCGCGAGCGTCGTCACCGACGACGTGCACGAGCTCTGCGTGCACAGCTGCCCGTGAATCACGCCCGCCTCGCCACCGATGCCGCCGTCGCCCTCGACGAGCTCGAGCCCTCCGCACGCGCTGAGCGCGATGACGAGCACCCAACGCATGGCTACTTGAGCGGCGCCTTCCACGCGGCGCCAGGGGTCGCGCCGGCGCCGCTCGTCCGCCAGTACGCGTAGGTGGAGTCGAGCGTGACGTCCGTGATGTGGGGGAAGAGGCGCTCCAATGGGTCCCGCGGAAAAACCCGTCCGCGAAGAAGCGTCGACGAGACGCTCATGAGCACCACGTTCGATCGTAGCGGAATCGCCGACTAGGGTGGACCCGAAGGGGCGCGTCCCGCCGTTGCCCTGAATCACGTCACTTCGCGACGCGGTAGTGCAAATCGAGATTGGCGCTGCGACGCCCCAATCGGAGCACGACTTTGTCCGCCGTCTTGACCCGCGTGTAGGCCTCGAGCGCGTCATCCGGGCGCGTGAGCGAGAGGCCGTTCAGCGTCTCGAGCAAGTCCCCATTTTGGAGGCCCAGCTCACCGAACGGCGAGGTCGTCAGAACGCCGAACACGCGAATGCCGACGGTGACGCCGTGGTCCTGCTCCGGCACCAACCGCAGGTGCTTCGTCACCGCCGCCTGGTCGTCGATGAGGTGTCGCAGGTACGCCGCGCGCACGACGAAGTGAGTCGCGTCGACGGCGACCACGTCGGCGGCGGGCGGCGACGCCGGCCAGGCGAACGCCTCGGCGTCCTCGGTCCACGGCGTGTGGCTCGCCGCGGCGCTCCCGGTGGGAGCGACCGTCGGCAAAGGGACCGGAGGCGGCACGTACGTGTAAGCCGTGTGCGTGTGCCCGTGCGTCCCGGCGGAGGGCTCGCGGGCGCGCGCGGTCCAGCCGACGCCGACGCCCACGACGAACGCGACGAGCACTGCGATGCTCCCGACGGCCCACTTCACGCCGTCGAGCGTACCCGAAATCGCGTCAGGCGGTCGCGATCATGCCGCCCGCGAGCGTGTCGCCGGTCGCCGTGTCGACGAGGAGGAGAACCGGGCGACCAAATGGCCCCGCGGAGAAACCCGCCGGCGAAGAAGCTTCGGGCTATCGAAGGACGCGGCGAAGAACGACGCGACCACGAGCGACGTAATGAGCGACGAACGGTGACCGTCACGGGGAGCAACGCGAACGCGACGTTCGTGGTGAACGCGCAGGTTGGCGTCCGCGTCGGCTCGCTCCACGCCATCGTCGACGGCGGCGGTGGACGCCCCTGGCGGATGCGTGCTTTCGTGGTCGGTCATGAACGTCACCCAGGCCGCGTGGATCCTCTTGATGGTGGGCTGCCAGAACGCGAAGCCGCTCGCGGACGCTGCGCCGCCGACGGCGAGCACGAGCGCGGCGAGCTCCGTGGCGGCCAGCGCTACCCCCACGCCGAGCGCGTCCGCGGCGGCGTCCGCTTCGAGCGCGCCGATCGCACCGAGCGCGTCTGCGGCCGAAGACTCCACGCCGCCCGCGTGGCTGAAGCTCGGCGCCGGCGATCGCGTCAAGGAGCGCATCGCGACCGGATCGACCGCCGGCTGTTACGTCGTGAAGAAGAAGAGCGGCGACGAAATCACGTGTCCCCCCGCCGCGGCGCCCGCTGCGACCGTCGACGACTTCTCGCTCGACGCGGCGCACTCGTGTCCGCCCGGCTTCGCGGTCGCGGGCGCGACCGCATGCGCGCGCGTGTGCCGCAAGGACTCGGACTGTCACCACAAGTATCGCTGCGACCCCGACGCGCATCAGTGCGAGGGGCGGTAGCCCGGCGTCGTCACGATGGTCGTCGCATCCTGGAAGAGACGAAGAGCCGTCTCGTCTTCTATCCCACACTCGTGTTACCCGGAGGGGGCGCTGCAACGTCTCGCGAGCAAGGTGGTACTCTTCTGAGGTGCGGGGCGCCCACATCGGCTTGTGCATTCTCGGTGTTGCGACCGCGTGCGTCGTGGGGTCACAAGCGCTTGGCCAGTTGGAGCTGCACATCGCGGGCGGCGGTACAGGGGAGGTCTTCATCACGCTCACGTTGCCCGGCGGATGCGACGGCGGAACCGGCACGACGCCATGTGTGGCGAGCGGAGGTGGGTGTGCAGCGGCGGGACCCGGTGTCGATGCGTCCGCCTTTCTGTGCGGCACGGCTTACGAGCCGGGGTTCCCCGTCGTGCTAAGCGCGTCGGCGATGGGTACGTCCACGTTCGGTGGATGGAGCGTAACGAGCACTCCGCCAAACGGGACTCCAACGACTCTTCCACCAAGCTCATCACCGACGTTGACGTTCACCTCCCAGACGAACACGAAGTTCGTCGTCACGGCGACGTTCCAGTAGTCGGCGCGACGAGCCCGTGCCCACGGCTTGTCGAGATGGATGCCCATCGACGGTGTGCCTGATCGACGGAACCTGCGCGCCGGACGCGGTGGTCGAAACGTTCGAGAGGTTCCTACATCGCGTGAAGTGGATCGGCGACGGGGCAGCCCGTCGCGATTTAACGAGATAGAGTCCCTCACAGGAATGGAGTTCTTCGTCTACAGCCGCCGCGCCTTGGAGGCCGTGCAGCCGCACGACGTCCCCCACGTGATCATCTCGATCACGAGCGGCTCGGAGGACGTTGCGCGGTTTCGGGTCAACGAGCATTGCCGGGGCATCCTCCGCATCTCCTTCCCGGACGCGGATGCAGCCTCCGAGAATTCGCCCGAGGCGGACCTTTTCTCGCCGCATCACGCTCGCCAAGTTTGGGATTTCGTTCTCCGTCACAGAGATGCCGTTCAGCGCATCGTCATCCACTGCGACGCCGGCATCTCGCGGTCCCCCGCAGTAGGCGCCGCGCTGGCCCGGACTTTCGGAACCGACGACTCCGAGTTCTTCACGGGGAAGTACCGCCCGAACATGCGCGTGTACCGACTCCTCCGGGAGTCTGCGCCCTCGACTGGGCGCTCATGAGGCAGCTCGCGGAGGTGGATGCGCGCATTCGTGCGGCCAAGGCAGCACCGTCAGCCATCAACCTCGAGCTGCGCAGGATGGAGGCGGAGGTGAAGAAGCGCATCGCCGACCTCGGCGCCGTCCTGGAGCGCAACCCCGAGGAGGCGCGCGCGGTCGTCGCGGCGTTGTTCTCGAAGCTCACTGCAGACGCCGGACGGGCCCCGCTACCGCATCGAGGGCGACGCGGCCATCGGCCGCACGGTGGCCGCCGAAGGCGTGGTCAGTAACGTTGCGTCCCCGGCGGGAGTCGAACCCGCGTTAGCGACGTGAAAAGCCGCGGTCCTGGGCCTCTAGACGACGGGGACGGACCGGGTGCCGCGCGCTCGAGGCGAAAACGAGAGCTCGGACCCGGACATGAAGCCGCGCTTCTTTACCATGACGTGCGGCGACTGGGAAACGGACATCGGCGGGTCGGCGATTCGTGCGTGACTGCGCGCGGCGGTGCGCGTGCGCCGCGCGCTTCGCAGCGGCGCGGCCCGAGGACGGCGCATGCGGGCACGGGCGGACCTGTGCTAAGCGAATGGCGATGTTTCACATGGGCAACGGCGTCGCGCGGCACGACGCCAAGGCGGAAAACCCTGCGAAAGCGGACGCGCGGCGCGCCGTCGATCGCGCGCGGCTCGTCCAGCCGGAGTGGGCCTCGCGCTCGCTCGAGGACCGCGCCGCCGCGCTCGAGCGCGCCGCCAAGCGCATGCTCCGCGACCGGCACTCGCTCCTCCACGTCGTGCGCGAGGAGATGGGCAAGCACGAGGTCGAAGGTCTCTTCACCGAGGCGCTCGGCCCGCTCGACGCCGTCAAGAGCTGGAAGAAGATCGTGGCGCGCGCGTCCTCGCGACGTGTCTTTTTGAATCCGATCGCGTTTCCGAAGAAACGCGCGCGCGTCACGCTCGCCCCGCGCGGCGTCGTCGGCATCATCGCGCCTTGGAATTTCCCCGTCTCGGGACTCTATCGCAGCGTCATCCCGGCCCTGCTCACCGGCAACGCCGTCGTCCTCAAGCCGAGCGAGTACACGCCGCGCGCGAGCGCGTGGTTCGCCGATCACCTCGCGAACGAGGTCCCGCGCGGCATCGTCTCGGTCGTCCAGGGCGACGGCGCCGTCGGCGCGCAGCTCGTCGAATCGGGCATCGACGCGTGCGTCTTCACCGGCTCGACGCGCGCGGGCGCCAAGGTGCGCGTGCGCTGCGCCGAGCTCGGCATCCCGTCGAGCATCGAAATGGGCGGGAAAGACGCCGCGATCGTGCTGGCCGATTGCGATCTCGATCGCACGGCGATGGGCGTCACGCACTGGGCGCTGTCGAACGCGGGGCAGGCGTGCGGCGCGATCGAGATCGCGTACGTCGAGGAGCGGATCGCCGACGCGTTCGTCGAGAAGCTGCGCGCCGCGTGGGAGAAGCTCCGCACCGGCCCGGGCGACGCGGACGTGGACGTCTCGCCGCTCGGCAACGACAAGCAGCTCGCCATCGTCGAAGCTCAGGTGAAGGACGCGCTCGCCAAGGGCGCGAAGCTCGTCTGCGGTGGCAAGAAGACCGGGGACTCCGGGGGCCGCGGCTACCTGCCGACGCTCCTCGATCGCTGCACCGGCGAGATGGACGTCGTCCGCGAAGAGACCTTCGGGCCGGTCCTCGCGATCGTGCGCGTCTGGGGCGCGGACGAAGCCGTGCGCGCCATCAACGGGGCCAAATACGGCCTCGGCGCGTCGATCTGGACGCGCGACGTCGCGCGCGCCGAGCGACTGATCGAGCGCCTCGACGTCGGCGTCGCCAACGTCAACACGCACGCCTTCACCGGCGCCGTCGCGCAGCTCCCGTGGTCGGGCACCCGCGCGACCGGCTTCGGCGTCGCCAACAGCGAGCTGTCGCTCGTCAACTTCGCGCACCCGAAGACCATCGCGGTCGACGACAACGCCGCCGAGCCCTTCTACATGCCGTTCGACGAGACGCTGCGCGATCTCGGCGAGGCGCTCATCAAGGGGCAGCTCGGCGACTTCCTCGGCGCAGCCAAGCTGCCGCTGCTCCTCCGGCGCCGCGCGAAGCGCCTGCGCGAGTTCTGGAATCGCAAATGAGCGAGACCAAGCCCTCGACGTACTGGAATTACATCAAGGTCGAGGAGCTGCTCGCGCTCCAATCCGGCCACGCGCCGAGCGACGAAGACCTCTCCAACGACGAGGTCATGTTCATCACGATCCACCAGATTGACGAGCTCTGGTTCAAGCTGATCTCTGCGCGAGCTCGTCTCGGTGCGGAACCTCTTCGCGCAGCCGGTCGTGCCCGAGCAGTCGCTCGCGTCGGCCGTGCGCGGCATTCGCCGCATGCAGTCGGTGCTCGAGCACCTCGCCGCGCACTTCTCCTTGATGGAGACGATGACGACGCGCGACTACCTCGATTTCCGCGACAAGCTGGGCTCGGCGAGCGGGTTTCAGTCGGGGCAGCTCCGCGAGATCGAGATCCTCCTCGGCTTGCCGGACAGCGAGCGCATCGCGCTCGGGGGCGGGCAGGGGACGTACCTCGAGGCGCTGCGCGATCCGGCCGGCGCGCCGTCGAGCGCGTTTCACCGCGTGCAGATGCGCCTCGCCGACGCGCCGACGCTCCGCGAGGCCCTACGCGAATGGTTGCATCGTACACCCATTCAAGGCTCGATCCCCGGGCAGGAGAACGACGCGCAGACCGTCGCGACGTTCATCGACGAGTACGCGGCGCAGCACGAGAAGGTGACGCGCGAGGCCGTCGCGTCGCGCGGCGCCGACGGACCGCGCGTGCGCGACCGGGTCGAGCGCGAGATCGCCGACACCCAGGCGTTCCTCCGCGCGATGGACGCGCCGGACGAGGAGCGCGCGCGCACCTCGCGCATCCGCGCCGCGCTGGTCTTCATCGAGAGCTACCGCGAGCTGCCGCTGCTCGCGTGGCCGCGCGAGGTCATCGACGCGATCGTCGCGTTCGAGCAGCAGTTCGTCGTCTTCCGCCAGCGCCACGCGCGCATGGTCGAGCGCGTCATCGGCCGGCGCACCGGCACCGGCGGCTCGGCGGGCGTCGACTACCTGGACACGACGGCGCTGAAATACCGCGTCTTTCGCGAGGTGTGGGCGGTTCGTACGCTGCTCCTCCGCAAGGGCGATCTCCCCGCGCTGCGCCGCCCGGAGATCTACGGGTTCGCGAGCGGCGCCTCGTGAGGAGCGCGCACCTCGCGCTCTTCGTGGCGCTCGCCGGCTGCCCGAAGCCGAAGGCGCAGACCGAGACGCCCAAGGACGCCGCCGCGCCGAAGACCGAAGAGGGGACGGCGCACGCGACCGAGTACGACAACGACGAGGACGCGTTCGAAGCGGTGCTGAAGGACGACCCGGCGGTGCTCGCCGTCGGCGAGGCGCACGCGCAGCGCGGCGCGACCGCCGCGTCGTCGGCGAAGCGCTTCACCGACGAGCTCCTCCCGCTCCTCGCGGGGCGCGCGAGCGATCTACTCGTCGAGCTCATGATGCCGCCGAAGGGGTGCACGAAAGAGGCGAAGCAAGCGCGCGAGACGCAGAAGCCCGTCACGTCGCGACAAGCCGAGACGAACCAGAACGAGTACGTCGTCATGGGCGACGCCGCGCGGAAGCTCGGCATCGTCCCGGATCTGCTCCGCCCTTCTTGCGCGGATCTCGCCGCGATCAACGGCGCGGGCGCGTCGGCCGACGCCGCCGCAGGCGGGACGTCGCAAACGGCGATGATCGAGACGTCGCTCGAGACGATCGCGCGCCTCACGACCGCGCAGGCGACCAAGATGATCGCGCGTGCAGGACGAAAGATGATCGTCACGTACGGCGGCGCCCTGCACAACGACGCGACGCCGCCTCCCGAGCGCGCCGCGTGGGCGTTCGGGCCCGCGCTCTCGCAAGCCGCGGGCGGGCGCTACGTCGAGCTCGATCTCTACGTGCCCGATTTCATCACGCGCGACGAGACCTGGACGAAGCAGCCCTGGTACTCGAAGTGGGCGGCGCACGCCGCGTCGGGCAAGGCGGTCCTCGTCCGCCTCGCTCCGAAGAGCTACGTGCTCGTCCTCTCGAAAAAAGCGCCCTGAGCGGGGACGGGGTATCGTGAGGAGATGCGTGCTCGGCTGGGGTCGGTCGCGGCGGTCGTCGTCGTTGCGTGCTCGTCGTCGCCTGTGAGCCCGGACGCCGGACCGCGGGACGCCGCCGCGCCGGACGTCGCGCCTCCGATTGACGCGGCGCCCGACACCGACGCGTGCGCCGACGGCGTGAAGGACGGCGCCGAGACCGACGTGGACTGCGGCGGCCCGGCGTGCCCGAAGTGCGCCGACGGGAGCGTCTGCGTCGTCGAAGCGGACTGCGCGTCGCAGCGTTGCTCCGGCGGGCGCTGCGGAACGCGCGCGTGGTTCACCGAGTCGTCCGGGAGCAACCTCGCGATCCCCGGGACGCAGACCTGGACGAGCGCGGCGACCTCGGGCCTCTACCTCGCGCCGAACCTCTACGCCCCGAGCCTCGTCTACTTGCGATGGACCGGCACCCTTCGCT
This sequence comes from uncultured delta proteobacterium, assembly GCA_963731595.1. Classification (GTDB taxonomy): domain Bacteria; phylum Myxococcota_A; class Polyangia; order Polyangiales; family Polyangiaceae; genus DASXHD01. The sequence goes on along the minus strand of CAVSWE010000004.1, from coordinate 2,408,511 downwards.
TCGCGGGCGGCGGAAACGGCCTCTGCCACGTCGGCCAGCGCTTCGTCATCGACGACGTGCCCACCGGCGACGTGAGCTGGGGCAACGCCATCATGGTGGAGGACGGCGCGACGCGATGGCACGAGATGTTCACGACCGCAGCCGCCGTGCAGCTCGGGCTCGGCCTGCACACGATCTCGGTCGAGATGACGAACGCGACCGGCTTCGGCACGTGTTACCTCGACGGCGACTCGGGCGCGGCCTACGAGCACTCGCGCCTCTCGGTCGTCGCGTACGATCCGAAGGACGCGGTCTTCGTCTCGTCGACGGGCGAGGCGAGTGCGATCGGGACGAGCACGTACGTCGACATCCCCGGCGTGTCGGCGTCGCTTCAGCTCGCCGCGGCGCGCCACGTCCAGATCTCGCTCGCCGGCACGCAGTACACGGCCGGCCCGGGCCCGGGCTACTGCTCGTACCGGCTCGTCATCGACGGCGCGCCGCTCGGCGACGCCACCTACGGGCAAGCGCTCGCGATCGGGGATCCGGCGACGGGCTGGTGGGGGCCGGTCGCGCTCGACTACGGCCTCGATCTGGCGGCTGGCGCGCACACGATCACGGCGCAGCTCGCCAACCCTTCGACGCAGGCGACGTGCTACGCGGGCCAGGGCAACAACGCGTACGCGCGGTTCGGCATGTTCGTGAGCCAGTCGGCGCCCGGCGGCCTGAGCTCCAGCGTCGAGTCGACGGGAGGCCCGAACATTCTCGGCTCGAGCAGCGCCTGGACGCCGATCGGCCTCAGCACGTCGCTCACCGTGACCGCGCCCACGCAGGCGCAGGTCGAGATGGCGGCGACGCAAACCAGCGCGAACGGCACCTCTGGTCACTGCTCGTGGCGATTCGTGATCGACGGCGCGCCGCTCGGGGATCCGAATTACGGGCAGGCGATCAACGTCGGCTCGGTCGCGACGACGTGGTGGACGCCGAGCTCGCTCCTCTGGGGCCAGTCGTTCGACGCCGGCAGCCACACGGTCTCGGTCGAGGTGCGGAACAGCTCGAACACCGGCGACTGCGGCACGAACGGCGACGCGCTGCCGTACGGCCGCGCGCGCTTGCTCGTGCGCGTGCCCTGAGGCGTCAGCCGGTCGCGAAGAATCGCCGCACGGCGCGGTCGCCCTCGAGCTCGAGGTACGGCCGGCCCGGCGCGCGCCGCGGGAACGCGAAGCTCGCGGTGTTCGAGTAGCCCTCGCGGTCGGCGATCTCGTGGGCGTGACCGAAGACGACGAGGCGCGCGCCGGTCGCCCGCGCGACGCGCCGCGCGCCGTCGTCGAGCCGAGCCGCGACCTTGCCGCCGTAGCGATCGTGCCCGCGCGACCAGCTCCACGCGAGCCCCGCGATTCCGGCCGCGCCGAGGACGAGCGCGAGCCGTCGCCGGCCGAGCGCGAACGCCGAGATGCCGGCGAGGATCGAGACGGTCGCGGTCACGCGGTCGAGGTAGAGGCGCGCGACGGTGTCCTTGAGCGAGGTCATCGTCGGCCGCGCGTGCTCGGCCATCATCGCGCGCGCGGTCGCCTCGTCCAGCCCCGCGTCCTCGAGGAACGCCAGCAGCCCAGCCTCGGCGCGCGCCGCCTCGGCCGCGCCGCCCCAGAATCGTCCGCTCTTGCCGAGCGCCAAGAACGCCGCGCGGAAATACGTGTAGACTACATGCGGGCCGCGCCGCCCGTACAGGCGAAAGGCGCTGACGAAGAGCTCGAGCGGCGTCTTGTCGTTCGCGTTCAAGTAGTGGAAGGCGCCCGTCTTCGCGATGAACTCCTCGACGAAGTGCACGCCGAGGGTGCCGCGCGCCGACGCGAGCGGATGAGCCGGCGCGTTGTCCGGATCGTAGAAGTGGCCGTGCTCGACGTGGACGCCGCCCTGACGCACGAACCACGGCGTCACCCGGACGCGCGCCGCGGCCTCGCCGGACGCGCCGATCGCGCGCGCGACGTCCCCGATTTCGGAGTCGTGGTTTCCCGTCAGCCAGACCGCGTGCCCGCCGCGCTCGACGTGCTCGGCGAGCGCCCGCCGAACGTGCGGATGAGGCTCGAAGCCGTCCGCGGTCGTGTCGAAGAAGTCGCCCGCGAAAATGACGCGGTCGCCGCGGTGCGCCTCGAGCAGTCGGACGAGATCGCGGCCCACCGCCGGCGGCGTGTGCTTCGACAAATGCAGGTCGCCGAGGACGATCGTACGCAAGCGGGCAGCTCATAGCACGTCGGGTGTTTCGGGCCGAACTCTCGCTGCGCTCGAGCGTGCGGACCCGAGCGGCGAGGCGACGAAGTGGTGGTATGCTGTCGGCCCGAGCTTGCGTCTGCTTCAACGCATCGTCGAAGAACCGCATCCGTGCGCCTACCTGCCCCGAGAGAGCGCGTCGCTCGAGGTGCGCGTGCTGCTCGACGTGTCCTCGCACGAGCTCGGCGACATGCTCTCGCGCGGGTGGCGCCGCTTTGGGCCGTGCTACTTCCGGCCGCGCTGCCCGAGCTGCCACGCGTGCGTGACCCTGCGCGTGCGCGCCGCCGACTTTCATCCGACGCGCAGCCAGCGCCGCGCGAAGAACCGCGCCGCGAGGCTGCGACGCGTCGTGTCGCGACCCATCGTCGACGAGGCGCGCATCGCGCTCTATCGCAAGTGGCATCGAGACCGCGAGCAAGCGCGAGGCTGGGAGCCGAGCCCGCTCCGCGCAGAGCGCTACGCGCTCGACTTCGCCTTCCCGCACCCGAGCGCGCGCGAAGCCGCGTACTACGACGGCGATCGCCTCGTCGGCGTCGGCCTCTTCGACGACACGCCCGACGCGCTCAGCGCGGTCTATTTCTTCTACGATCCGGACCTCCGACGCGACTCGCTCGGCGTGGCGAACGTCGTCGCGCTGCTCGAGGACGCGCGCGAGTCCGGCAAACCTTACGTCTATCTCGGGTACCGCGTGCTCGGGTGCGAATCGCTTTCGTACAAGTCGAGCTTTTTGCCTCACGAGCTGCTCGACGCGCGCCCCGAAGAAGACCAAGTCCCCGAGTGGGAGCCGCTTGCTCAGGCCGCGCCCAGCGCGTAAGTAAACGCGCCGTGCTGTCGCATTACAAAGTGGCCCCCGTCTCGCCGACGCTCTCGCCCGGGCAGCTTCGGTCGGCGCTCGCGTTCGCAGAGGCGATCATCCCCGGCTCGCCGGTGACGCCCGGCGCCGACGAGGCGACGGTCGCGCGCGTCGAAGAGGTGATCCGCTCGATGAGCCCGCAGGCGGTCTCGGCGTGGAGCGGCGTGCTGTCGCTCCTCGACGAAGCGGTGCGCCTCCAGAAGGGCAAGCCGTTTCACTCGCTCGCGCGCGTCGAGCAGGAGAAGGTGCTCCACGCGTGGGAGAAGAGCCCGGTCCTCCGCGGCCCGCTCCACGCGCTCTCGTACTTCTTCAAGATCGCGCACTTCGACTCGCCGCGCACGTACGCGAAGATGGGCGGCGAGCTCCGCGTCTTGAACAACGTCGAGACCGCGCGCTGGGAGCAGCAGATCGTGAGCGCGCGCACGTGGGCCGACGGCGAAGGCCGGTCGCGCGACATCGAGTGCGAGGTGGTCGTCGTCGGCACCGGCGCGGGCGGCGCGGTCGTCGGTCGCGAGCTCGCCGATCGCGGCTACGCGGTCGTCTTCGTCGAGGAGGGCGCGTACCGAAAGCGCAACGACTTCGTCGGCAGCTTCATCCACGCGCACACCAACTACTTCCGCAACACGTGGACGCTCGGCAGCTCGCCGATCACGCTGCTCATGGGCAAGCTCGTCGGCGGCTCGACGGCCGTGAACACCGGCACGAGCCTTCGTCCGCCGCCGTGGGTGCTCGACGAGTGGAGCGAGCGCCTCGACACCGACGACTTCTCGCCGGGCGCGCTGGCGCCGTACTTCGATCGCGTCGAGCGCATCCTGCAAGTCTCGCCCGCGGAGCGGAAGTTCATCGGCCCGATCGCCGACGTCGTCGATCGCGGCTGCGCCGCGTACGGGTGGAGCGCGAAGCCCATCCCGCGCAACGCGGTCGGCTGCGAGGGGCAAGGCTTCTGCGACTACGGCTGCGCGGCCGGCGCACGGCGCAGCGTCGACATCTCGTACCTTCCCGGCGCGCTCGAGAAGGGCGCGATGATCATCACCGATCTGCGCGCCGAGCGCGTGATCCTCGAGAACGGGCGCGCCGTCGGCGTGTCGGCCCGAGACGAAAGCGGGCAGGAAATCCGCGTCCGCGGCAAGGCGGTCATCCTCGCGGGGGGCGCGGTGCCGACGCCGACGCTGCTGCTCCGTCAGGGCCTCGCCAACTCGAGCGGCGAGATCGGCAAGAACATGAGCCTGCACCCGAGCGGCGGCGTCGCCGGCGTGTTCGACGAGCGGCTCGACCCCGACAAGCACATCCCGCAGGGCTACATGGTCGACGAGTTCCTGCGCGAGGGGATGCTCATCGTCGGCGCGCAGCCCGACCTCAACATCGCGCACATGGCGTTCCCGTTCACCGGCTCGCGCTTGATGCGCGCGATGGACTCGCTGCCGCACGTCGCGATGTTCGGCGCGATGATCCGCGACGAGGCGCGCGGCCGCGTGTGGTTCGACGTCAAGGGCAACCCGATGATGACGTACAACCTCACGCCGAACGACGTCGACCGCATGCACCGCGCGATGGTGCACACGAGCGAGCTCTGCTTCGCCGCCGGGGCGCACCGCGTCTACCTCGGGCTCATCGGCCACGACGCGCTCGAGAGCCGCGCCGACCTCGATCGCTTCAAGACCGAGAGGCCGACGCCCGCCGAGATGGCGCTGGTCAGCTATCACCCGCTCGGCACCTGCCGCATGGGCCGCGACCCGACGACCAGCGTCGTCGATCTCGACCACCAGTCGCACGACGTGCCGGGTCTCTTCATCGTCGACGGGAGCACGGTGCCGGGACCCCCGGGCGTGAACCCGCAGATCATCATCATGGCGATGGCGACGCGCGCCGCCGAGCGGATCGCCGCGCGTCTGGCGTGAGCGAGGCGCCAGCCGAATCCTGATACAATCGGGGCTCGGGATGGGTCGAAAAGTCGAGGGAGAGCTGCGTCTGCCGCTCCAGGTGGGGACGTCTTCGCTGCTCGGTTTCGCGCACGCTTCGGCGGCGTTCGTACCGGGCTTCTTGCTGATCGGATCGATCGCGCTGCCCGCGCTCTTGGCGCCGTGGGACGACGCGGCTGCGGTCTACCCGCACCTGATCGTGCCGTACGTCTTCGCGGTGATCTTCGGCGCGGGGCTCATCGCGTACGCGCGCAAGCACATCAAGCTCGCGTTCAGCGAGCGGCCGAGCGACGTCGTGCTCGGGCCGGTCGGGCTGCGGATCGAGGGCGGCCCGAACAACGGGTTTTCGGCGGAGTGGATTGAGATCGAGGGCGTGGATCTCTCGGGCCGACACGAGAAGCTCGAGGTCGTCGAGAGCGACGAGGACAAGAACAAGACGAACTTCTGGCGGCTCGTGCTGCGCCTCCGCGACGGGAGCAAGGTGCAGATCGCGAGCGCCGAGGACGCGCGCGAGCGCGACTCGCTCGTCGCGCTGCGCGACTCGATTGGAGCCTCGCTCGAGAAGGCCACCAAACCCGAGCAGTCGGCGAAGAACGAGCCCAAGCAGCCTTTTCAGTGCGCGTCGTGCGGCGCGCCCGTCGTCCCGGGCGAGACCGAGACCGTGCCCTGCGCCTACTGCGGCACGCCCGCGCCGATCCCGGAGGACGTGCGGCTTCGCATCCGCGCGATGCACAAGCGCAACGACGCGCTCCGCCGCTCGGAGCGGCTCGTCCACAAGCTCGTGAACCAGCCGGGCGCGCTCCGCACGAGCTTCTTCGTCTTTCTCGCGGCGATCCCGAGCTTGCTCGCGTGGCCCGCGGCGCTCGCGTTCGCCGCGGGGCTCTATGCGCTGTGCTTCCTCCGCTTCACCAACGCGTTCTTGCTCGCGGTCGCGACCTTCGGCGTCATCGCGGGGCTCTATTACCTCGTGCGCGGACAGCTCAGCGACCGACAGGCGCTGCGCCTGCTCACGATCGGCTTCGCCGCGCGCGCGCCGACGACCGCCGGCGGCGCGCACCACTGTCGCAAGTGCAACGGTCCGCTCGTCCCGCCGGAGGGCTCCGTGCTCGCGCACTGCGTCTATTGCGGCGCCGAGAACGTGCTCGGCTTCGACGTCCGCGGCGAGGCCAAACAGAGCGAGAAGCAAGTCGAGTCGCTCGACGACGCGCTCGAGCGGCGCGACGCCGAGCGCGCGCGCTGGCGGTTTTCGGGGTTCATCGCGCTGTTCGTGCTCGGCGTCTGCGCGGTGTTCGTGCGGCTCAGCCTCCACCCGCCGTACCCGCTGCGCGCGATCGCGCACGCGACCGAGCTCAAACGAATCACGTACGATCCGTTCAACGAGTTCCAGCCGAAGCTCTCGCCGGACGGCAAGACGCTCCTCTACGATCTCCGCGTCCCCGGCGAGGAGAGCGACGAGTCGATCATGATGGCGCCGGCGAGCGGCGCCTTCCGCGGCAAGGAGATGACCATGGAGCGGATGCACGCGATCCGCCCGGTGTGGTTGAGCGACGGCACGGGCTTCCTCTACGTCGCCTCGATGCGCAAGGACGTGCTTCGCCGCGTCGACTCGCTCGCGCCGTACGCGAGCGCGCGTGACCTCTACTCGTTCGGCAACGACATCGACGTGCCGAGCATGGCGCCCGACGGCAAGCACTTCGTGTTCGCCGGCGCGGAGACGAAGTCCGACGGCTGGTACGTCTACGTCGCCGCGACCGACGGCTCGCGCGACGTCCAGCTCACCGGCGGCATCAACCCCGCGTGGTCGCCCGACGGGACGCACATCGCCTACTCGCGCACGGTGAACGGCTACCGCCAAATCTTCGTCCTGACCTACGACGGCTCGAAGATGGTCGACAAGGTCCAGCTCACCGACGACAAGTGCGACCACAAGGACCCCGCTTACTCGCCCGACGCGACGCACCTCGCCTACGTCGGCAACTGCGGCACGAGCTCGCGCGGCAAAAAAAACGTCTGGGACCTCTACGTGATGGACGCGGACGTCAGCGCGACGGCGCGTAACGACGAGCAGCTCACCGACGGTCAGGCCGACGTCGAGACGCCCCAGTGGGACGGCGACAACGTCTATTTCTCGGCCGACGTCGCTGGCAACTACGACATCTGGCGCGTGCGACTCACGGGGCCGCTCGCCGACCACGGCCACAAGCCCGCGAGCGTCACCCAGCTCGTCTTCACGGCGCCGACGGCGAGCGCGACGTCGAGCATGCCTGTCCCGATTCCGCCGCCTTCGGTCCGTCGCAACCGCCGCCGCTGACCCGCCGGGCCGCGCTCGAGCGTGCCCAAGCGCGAAGGAATTTGCACAGTGTGCAAACTCGGGCTCGCAGCTCGGCCCAACTGACTACCCATGGAGATGCCGCAAATCCGCGGATAAAACCATCGGGCCATGATGCAGTCCGAGCAAGCGGTCGCCCCCAAGCCCATCGCGCGCGAGACCGCGCCCGAGCTCTCCGCGATGCTCGAGCCCATTCGAGCGCTTCGCAAGTCGGCGTACCCGTCGCTCGCGGGCAAGGGCATGCTGATGCTCGCGCGCGCGCAGACGCGCCGCTGGGACGAAGCGCTCTCGCGCGTGCGCTTCGAGCAGGAGCGCGTGCTCGACGAGATCGTGCGTCGCTCGCAGAGCACGGCGTTCGGCCGAGCCCACGATTTCGCCGGGATCCGCACCTACCGCGACTACGCCGAGCGCGTGTCGGTCGGCGACTACGACACGTTCTCGCCGTTCATCGAGCGCATGCGCAAGGGCGAGAAGAACCTGCTCGTGCCCGAGTTCATCCGCTACTTCGGAAATTCTTCGGGCAGCTCGAATCAGGGCAAGCCGAAGTTTTTGCCCATCAGCGAGACGCAGGTCGGCCTCCAGCGCAAGGCGGGGACCGACGGGCTCTTCCGCACCCTCGTGAAGCTCGACGACGACGAGTTCCCGACCGGCTTCACCGCTCGGCCTCTTCCCGCCGACCACGATGCGGCAGGAAGGCCCCGTCCTCATCACGTCGAACCCGGCGCTCATGGCCTCGCGAATGCCGCTCGTCTCCAAGCCGTCGTACTTGCCCGACGACGAGATCAAGGCGATGGCGGACTACGACGCGAAGCTCGCGCGCATCGCCGAGAAGCTACATCGACCACGACGTGCGCGCGCTCGCCGGGACGACGTGCTGGTTCACGCTGCTCTTCGAGAAGCTCCTCGCCGAAGCGAAGCGCCGCGGGCGCGCGGCGCGCACGGTCGCGCGAGTCTGGCCGAACCTCGCGCTACCTCCTCGGCGGCGGCGTCTCGGCCGACCCGTACATGCCGGTCCTCCGCGAGATGATGGGGCGCGACGACGTCTTCGCTCGTCGACACGTACAACGCGACCGAAGGCGGCATCTACGCGTCGCAGCGACCACTCCGGCGAGCCCGGCATGCTGATGCTCCCCGCACCGCGGCACGTTCTTCGAGTTCGTCCCTCTGGACGAGCGCGACAAGCCGCGCGCCGACGCGCGTCCCGCTCTGGGAGGTCGAGCGCGACCGCCCCTACTCGATCGTCGTCACGACCGTCTCGGGCCTCTACTCGTACAAGCTCGGCGACATCGTCCGCTTCCCGCGTCGATCCGCAATCGCATGGAGTTCGTGGGTCGGCTCTCAGGTTGCCTCTCGGTCACCCAGGAGCTCACCACTCACGTCGAGATCGAGAAGGCCGTCGCCCACGCCATCGCACACGTCCCGTGCACGCACGCGTCGACTTCGGCGCGGCGGCCGACGTCGGCGTCGATGGGACGGCCAAGGCTCGCTACGTCCTCTTCGTCGAGTTCGACGCGGCGGCGGCTCTCCGCCACTGCGAGTTCGCGGCGCGCCTTCGACGACGGCCTCTGCGAGGAGAATCGCGTCTACCGCGAGCACCGCGCCGGCGAGGTCGCGATTCTCCCGCCGCGCGTCGTCCCGCTGCGTCCGCGCGGCGCCAAGCGATATCTGACGAGACCACCCGCGGGAACATGCAGGGCAAATTCCCCCGCATCATCGACGACCTCGCAAGAAAACACCTTATGGCTTACGTCAGCGCAAAGCCGTTCGATTCGACGAACTGACACGAAATTGACGAAGAGACAGCCAATGCAGAAGAAGCTCGGAGTTCGTCATCGTTGGAGTCAACGGCGCCGTCGCCACGACCCTCGATCGCGGGCGTGGAGCTGATGGTGACGTGGCCTCGCGCCCCGCCTCGGCTTGGTCACCGAGCAGACCCCGACGCGCGATCGCCGAGCGCGATCGCCGACTCCTCGATTTCGCGCCGCTCGAGGACTCGTCTTCGCCGGTTGGGACGTCCGCTTCACGAACGTCTACGAGGGCGCGGTCCACCACAAGGTGCTGCCAGCGCGAGCAGCTCGGCCCGGTGAAGGACGCAGCTCGAGACGACGGTCGCCGTGGCCGGCCGTCTTCGCGCAAGAGTACGCGCAAGGCGCCGGAGGGTAACGTCGTGATGGCGGAGAACTCCGCGAGGAGATCGCGATCATCAAGAACAACATTCGAGGAGTTCAAGACGCGAGCACGGCCTCGACCGCGTCGTGATGGTGAACCTCGCGTCGACCGAGCCGTTCCTCGAGGTCGCGCCGGCGCACAAGACGCTCGCCGCCTTCGAGGCAGGCGCTCGACGCGAACGACACGGTCATCACGCCGGCGATGCGTTACTTCTACGCGGCCAACGAGCTCAGCGTTCCGTACTCAACTTCACGCCGTGCTCACCAACGTGCCGGCGCTCGCCGAGCACGCCGAGAAGGCGAAGAACCCCTACGCCGGCATGGACGGCAAGACCGGCCAGACGCTCCTCAAGACGGCGATCGGCGGCGATGTTCCGCGTCCGCCGGCTCCACATCGACGGCTGGTACTCGACGAACATCCTCGGCAACAACGACGGCGCCGTGCTCGCCGACCCCGAAGCGAACAAGACCAAGGTGCTCTCGAAGCAGTCGGTGCTCGACTCGATCGTCGGCTACCACGTCGAGAACCACCAGGTTCACATCCACTACTACAAGCCCCGCGGCGACTCGAAGGAGGCCTGGGACAACATCGACCTCGTCGGCTTCGCCGGCATCCCGATGCAGATCAAGATCGAACTTCCTCTGCCAGGACTCGGCGCTCGCCGCGCCGCTCGTGCTCGACCTCGTGCGCCTCCTCGACGTGGCGAAGCGAGCGGCGAGAGGGGCATCCAGCGCCAGCTGTCGATGTTCTTCAAGTCGCCGTACGACGCGCCGGGCGAGACGCGGTGCACGACCTCTTCAAGCAGGAGAAGCTCCTCCTCGACTGGGCGCAGAACCTCAGCAAAAGACCGCGCGCTGAGCCGAAGAGGGAACGAAGATCGAAGCTCAGAAGAGTTTGGCGAAAAAAGCCAAAACCTCCTTCTGATCATCTGAGTCTTCCTGTTTAATCTGCACGGATAAGCCCGCGTTTCTTGGCGGCACGCCGATGGTTGCGCGGAGCGCGCATCGGGTCTGGCCCGTGATTGGGGAGGAGGAGAAGCGCGCGGTCATGCGCGCGTGCTCGATCGCGGGATCGTCGCCGGGTGGCAAGCGCCCGAGACGTCGCGCGCTCGAGGAAGAGTTCGCGGCGTTCGTGTCGGCGCAAGTACGCGCTGCTGACCCACTGCGGGACGAGCGCGCTCCAGCTCGCCGTCGCCGCGGCGGAGGTGGGCGAGGGGGACGAGGTCCTCGTGCCGGCGTACAGCTTCGTCGCGACGCCGCTGTGCGGTCGCTCCAGGGCGCGACGCCGGTCTTCGTCGACGTCGACGCCGAGACCGGCCACATGGACGCGAGCGCGGCCGCGCGCGGCCGATCACGCCGCGCACGAAGGCGATCATGCCGGTGCACGTCCACGGCGAGCGTGCGACCTCGACCCGCTGCTCGCACTCTGCCAGGAAAAGAACCTCGCGCTGCTCGAGGACGCCGCGCAAGCGCACGGCGCAGAACTACCGCGGCAAGCGCGTGGGCGCGCTCGGCGCGTCCGGCGGATTCTCGCTCCAGTGCAGCAAGAACCTCACGGCGGGCGAAGGCGGCTTCTTCGTCACCAACGACCGCGAGGCGGCGGAGCTCGCCAACCGCGTCCGGAATTTTTCGCACGACGTTCGGCTCGACGACGCGTTCGACTCCGCGCGCCCGCTCGACGGCTCGCGCGCGCTCCAGTCGCAGGCGATGGGCTCGATGTACCGCGGCAACGAGCTCGCGGCGGCGTTCGGCCGGGCGCAGCTCTCGCGCTTGCCGGCGCTCACCGCGGCGCGCTGCAGGAGAACGGCCGAGGCTCGCGCGCAAGCTCGCCGCGCTCCCGGGCGTGCTCCCGCCGCGCGAGCTCCCTGGCCGCACGACCGTGCACCACAAGTTTCGTGTGCGCCTCGACACGAAGCAGGCCGGCGCTCGACGTCGCGCCGCGCGTCCTCCGCGACGCGATGAGGGCGGCGCTCGCGGCCGAGGGCTCGAGGTCGTCATGTGGCAAGCCGCGCCGCTGCCCTCGCACCCGGTCTTCCAAAAACGTGCAGAATACATGTTCCGCGGGCTCCCCGGCGGGACCGACCTCGCGACGAACTACGAGCCCACGCAATACCGCCACACGGCGGCGCTCCTCGAATCGAGCCTCGTGCTCTTCTCGCAGTCGTGCCCGCTCATCGCGCAGGACGACGCGACGGTCGACCGCTATGCCGAGGCGTTCGCGCGCGTGTGGCACCACCGCGAGGCGATCGTGCAGGCTTTCGCGTCGCGCGCAGAGTAACGAGCTAGAGTGCCTGGCGTGAGTCGACGGTCCGAGCACATCAAGGCTGCGGCGCGCTGGGTGCTGCTCGCGTCTGGGATCGGCTTCATCGCGTACCTCGTGGAGAAGGCGGGGCCGAAGAACGTCGCCGACGCGCTCGTCTCCGCGGGGCCGTACATTCCGCTCGTCATCGTGTTCGAGGCGGTCATTCTCGCGACCGACACGGCGGCGTTCGCGGCGATCCTCGGCCCGAGAAGCGCAAGGCGATCTCGGGCAAGGGCTGGATCCGCTCGTCGTGCGTGTCGTTCATCTGCCTCGCGCTGCTGCCCGCGGGGCGGACGGCGAGCGAGGTCGCGCGCGCGGCGGTCGTTGCACAATACACGGGTGCGTTTCGGTCCGCGGCCGCGGGCGCCGAGCTCCAAGCCGCCGCGCTCATCGCCGACGGGCTCATCAGCGGCATCGTCGGCCTCGGCATCTTCGTGATGCTCGGCAACGAGGGCAAGCTCGCGTGGATGCTCGGAGGCAACTTCGTCCTCGCGGGAACGCTCGGCTTGCTCCTCTTCTTGCTGCTCCACAACCAGGGCTTCTCGAGCTGGGTGAAGCGGAAGTTCCCGCGCCTCGCCGAGCACGCCGCCGACGAGGTCACGACCCCGCGCTTCTACGGCATCCTCCCGACGGCGTGGAGCCTCTTCGGGCGCTGTCTCCAGGTCGCGCAGTACGGCGTCGTCGTGCTCGCGGTCGGCGGCGCGCTCAGCCTGCGCGGCGCGTTCGTCGGCTACGGCATCCACATGGTGGGCGCGACGGTCGGCGCGGCGGTGCCGAATCAGGTCGGCGTCGTCGACGGGGCGTACGTCGCGTTCGCGAACGTGCTCGGATTTCCAGGCGCGCCGGCGAAGGCGCTGAGCGTCGCGCTCGTGCTCCGCGCCTCGCAGCTGCTCTTCGCGGCGGTGTGCATGGTGGCCGCGACGCTCACGCGCGAGGCGCCGTCGAAGGTGCCCGAAGGCGCCGCGAGCCCGATTTCGTGACGCGCGGCGACTGGGGGGCGGCCGGCGCGATCGTCGCGCTCGCGCTCGCCGTGCGCTTGCTCGGCATCGCGTTCGGGCTGCCTTGGTACCACCACTGGGACGAGGGGTGGGTGACCGACAACGCGATCCACATGGTCCAGCATCCGCTTTGGGAGCCGCGCATCTACCAATACGGCGCGCCGCTCTCGTGGATCATGGGACTGACGGTCCGCGCGTGTGGCGCGCTCTTTCCGGCGAGCCTCTACGATCCGGGCGACAACGCCCTCATGCACCTCGTCGGCCGCTGGGTCGTGGCCATCGTCTCGGCGAGCGGAGCGATGGGCGTCTACCTCGCTGCGCGCTGGGCGACCTCGGGCGACCGCGGCGCGACGACGCGCGCGATCTACGCATCGCTGGCCTACGCGTGCTCGGCCGAGCTCGTCTCGCACGGGCGCTACGCCGTCACCGACGCGTGCCTCGTCGCGTGGGTGGCGTGGGCGCTCGCGTTCGGCGCGCTCTACGTTCGCGGCGGGCGCGCCGCCGCGGCAATCGGCGCGGTCACGTGCGCGGCGACGGCCGTCGCGTTCAAGATCACCGCGGGGCCCGCACTCCTCATTCCCGCGGCGCTGCTCGCGTGGCGCAGGCCCGCCGGGCCGCGTTGGCTCGCCTGGACCGTGCGCGCCGGCGCCCTGCCGCTCGCCGCGGCCCTGTTCTTCGCGATGAATCCCCATTTCATCCTTCACGGGCACGCGGCGGTGAACGACATCTCGACACGCATGAAACAGTACGAGAAGGGGGGCGTGCCGGAGTTCCTCGTGCGCAGGCGCGGCCTCGATCACCTCGCCTCGGTGCTCTACCTGATGACATTTCAGGTCTTTCATCGCTGGCCGGCGGCTTCGGCGATCCTCGCGACGCTTTCGGCCGCGGGGTGCGCTCGCGCGCTCGCGCGCGCGGAGAAGGTGTGCGTCGTCGGCGCGCTGCACGCGATCGTCGTGGTGGGCGGCCTCTGCATGACGAGCCGCGCCTTTCTCGTGCGAAACTACCTCGTCGCCATGCCGGTGCTCTGCGTCGGCGCCGGTTTCGCGCTCGAGTGGCTCCACGAGCGCGCGCAGCGGCCAGCGCGCCGGATGCTCGTCGCGTCGGCGTTCGGCGTGCTCTTCGTCGCGGTCCCGGTCGGCCAAGCGATCCGAAACCAGGAGCTCGCGGTCGACCAGCGCGCCCGCGCCGTCGACTGGATTGTCGCGCAGCGCGGCTCCAAGAAACAGGTGGTCGTCGCCTGCACGCCGGAGGTCGCGCGCGACGCGACGGCCGACGATCGCCCCGAGACGCGCGGCGCGATTCAGCGTCCGGGGATCCGGTTCACGAGCGACGTCCGGTCGGCGAGCGACGTCCTGCACGTTCGGCCGGACATGGTGCTCGACGTCGGACAGCCCGATCTCTACGGACGGGGCGAGTCGTGGCGCTTCGAGTCCGTACCCGGTTACCGCGAGGTCGCGCGATTCGAGTCGAACCCGTGGGAGCACAACTTCGACATCACGCCGACGTGGATGGGTCGCTTCGACGCGGTCGTGCTCGAGCGTCAGCGCGAATAGACCTCGACCTCGCTGAGCGCGCAAGCGGCGTGCGCGTGCGTCTTCAGCTTCACGAAACGCGCCGACTCGTCGAGGTGAATGACCCACGGCGAGAATTGGGTGAAGAGCGTCTCGCGCATCGCGACCCGGTGGAGCTTCGTTGCGTCCTCGCCGACGAGCGCCTCGAGCGGCAGGCAGTCGGTGAGCCACCCGTCGCCTCGGTTGTAGACGACGATGCGCCGAATCCGCGAGGCGCGCTCGAGATCGACGAGCATCCACGGGTCCTGCTCGTTGGCGCTCGCCCAGCCGTAGATGCGCTGGATCCGTCCGTCGACGAGCCACGCGCCCCCGGGCGGTGCGACCGAGTCCGGATGGTTGGAGCTCACACGAACCGGCTTTTCGCGCGCGAGATCCGGCGGCCCGAAGAGCGGCGGGACGAGGAGCGCGACCGCGCCGATCGCGACCGCGGCGAGCGCGCCGACTTGGGCGATCGCGCGCGCGGCGAGGGCTCGTCGGCCCCGCGGCACGATCGCACGCTCGATGCAGCGCGCGAGCCGCTCGGCCGCGAGCACGCCCTCGGCCGCCCCCGCCGGTGCGGGCGCGTCGACGGCGAGCGGTTCGAGCAAGAGCGTCCTCGCCGCCGCGAACTCGGCGAGCGGGCCGCGCGCTCCGAGCGCCGGCCAAACGCGCTCGAGCGCCGTCCAGGCGGACTCGACGCTCGTAACGTCCTCGCGCTCGGGCGCGCCCTCGGTCGCCGCGATCGCCGCGCCGGCGAGCCCGAGCAGCCCGTCGCGCAGCAGCGGCAGGATCGCTGCAATCTCGGTCCTCGGGTCGAGTCGCTCCGCCACGCGAAGACGCGCGCGCGCGATCGCCCACCACCGCCGCACCTCCGCGTGGCGCTCGGCGGGCCGGTCTCGCACCTTGCGCCGCGTATCCGCCAGCCAGAGCGTCTCCCCGAGCGACCGCACGCGCCGAGCATAGTCTTGCGCTCGTTGGCCGGTCTCGAAACATGAGGGTAGACTCCGGCCGGTGAACGCGAGCCCGGCTCCGGGGCAGTCGATCGCGCACCTCGCGCTGGTGCTCGCGCTGGTCCTCGTCGTCGCGAAGCTCGCCGGCGAGATCGCCTCGCGCCTCAAGCAACCGCCCGTGCTCGGCGAGCTCGTCGCCGGCATGGTGCTCGGCAATCTGCCTTGGGCGATGGCGCATACCCTCGCCGCCGATCCGTCGCTCGACATGCTCGCGCAGCTCGGCGTGCTCTTGCTGCTCTTCGACGTCGGGCTCGAGTCGACTGTGCGCGACTTGCTCGAGGTCGGCGCGACGGCGGCGCGCGTCGCGGTGCTCGGCACGGTCGCCACCTTCGTCGTCGGGGCGGCGTTCGCCCGGCTCGCCGTGCCGGGAGCGGGGCTCGTCGCGCACGTCTTCATCGGCGCGTCGATCACCGCGACGAGCGTCGGCATCACGGCGCGCGTCTTCAAGGATCTCGGCCGGACGCGCAGCCCGGAGGCGCGCACCATCCTCGGCGCCGCGGTGCTCGACGACGTGCTCGGCCTGGTCGTGCTCGCGCTCGTCAGCGGCTGGATCGCCGGCCGCCAACGTGGCGAGACGACGTCGCCGCTCTCGCTCGGGTGGCTGCTCGCCAAGACGCTCGCGCTCCTCGCGACGGCCGTCGCCCTCGGCGTGCGCGTGACGCCGCGGATCTTCGGCGCCGCCGCGCGCCTCCGCACGCCGGGCGTGCTCATCGCGATCGGCCTCTCGTTTTGTTTCCTCTCCGCGTGGGGCGCCGAGAAGCTCGGGCTCGCGCCGATCATCGGCGCGTTCGCCGCGGGTCTCGTCCTAGAGGAGCTCCACTCCGAGCGCTTCGTCGCGCGCGGCGAGAAGCCGCTAGCCGAGCTCGTCGAGCCGATCTCGGATTTCCTCGTGCCAATCTTCTTCGTCGTCATGGGCGTCCGCGCCGAGGTGGGCGCGTTCTTCCATGGCCACACGCTCGCGCTCGCCGCGGCTCTCACGCTCGCGGCGGTGCTCGGCAAGCTCGCGTGCGGCATCGGGCCCAAGCGCGGGCTCAGCCGGCTGTCGGTCGCGCTCGGCATGATGCCGCGCGGCGAGGTGACGCTGATCTTCGCGAGCCTCGGACGCCAGATGCACGTGCTCGACCGCGACGCCTACTCGGCGATCGTCGTCGTCGTCGTCGTGACGACCGTGCTCACGCCGACCACGCTCAAGTGGAGCTTCGCTCGCGCGACGCGCCGGGAGCCGAAGCAGCCGAAGCCGAAAGAGGCAACCGCAACGTGATGTGCGTCCCGCGATTCGGCCCTTCGGTCTCGCTCGAGACCGACACCGTGCCGCCGTGCGCGACGACGACGTCGTGGACGAGCATCAACGCGAGGCCCGCTGCGTGGGTTCGTCCCGGCTGGCGTCGAAAGAGCCACGGCGCTTTCTGAGGCGGAATTCCCGGTCCGTCGTCCTCGACGGCGATCGTGACGGCGTCCGGCTCGCGCGCGAGGCGCACGACGATCCAGCCGCCGGGCATGCGACGCGTCCCGTGTCGCACGAAGCGGAGCGCGTTGCCGACGAGCGTCGCGACCGCCCAGCCAATCTTCTCCGCGTCGAGCTCCACCGTCGGGAGCTCGTCGGTCGACTCGAGCTCGAGAGCCACCTCGAGGCCCTCGGCTTGGTGCTTCAGCGCTTCGAGCGCGCCGGCGAGCAGCGCGCGCAGGTCGGTGGGCTCGGTGCGAAGCGGGATCCCCGCCATCCCGCCCGCTACTTCACCGGTGGCGGCGCGATGGCCGTGAGGTCCGAGCCGCCCGGGTACTGGTAGCTCGTGTAGAGCCCGTAGCCCATGACCTGGATGCCGACCGGCGCCGACGCGGCGAGCACGTGCGAGCCGCCCGCGCCCGCGCCGAGCTTGTAGCGCGCGACGCCGAAGCCGGTCGCGCCGATCGCCTGAAATCCGGAGACGGCGGCGCCGTCGATCGTCACCGTCACGCCCGTCGGCCCGACGATGTCGACGTAGCTCACGTCGTAGTCGCTCGGCGCGAGGAAGATGTACGCCGAGCGATATTGCTCGACCGCGACGGCGAAGCTCTGCGCGGGGTCGCCCTTGCCGTTGGCCGGATCGACCACCGAGCCGCCGAGCATGTACGAGCCGACGCCGAACGCGTTGTTGCCCTTGATCTCGAAGCTCTGCGCGACCGTGCCGCAGTCGACGACTTGGCCCGCGTTGATGGTGGCGGGGCAACCGGCGGGCTTGGACGGCGCGTAGGTGAGCGTCGTGCCGTCGACGTTGCCGAAGACGCGGACGATGTGACCGACGACGTCGCCGTTGGGGCTCGTCGGCACGGTGACGAAGTAATGCTGGCCCAGCGTCTCGGCCGGGAAGACCGACTCCTCGACGTGATCGCACGCCGGCGTCCCCTCGGGCTGGAAGACGCACTGCTCGCCGGTGATGACCTGCACCGGCTGCGTCGCCTGGACGAGCGTGCCGCTCAGAATCGTCCTGGTCGCCTGGCGAGCCGACGACCTCGGCGACGTCGCCCTTGTTCATCGAGAGCGTGAAGGTTCCGCTGCCGTTCGTCGCCGGAATTCCGGCGCCGGCGAGGACCTGCGAGGTGGCCGACGTCTTCACGGTCACCTGCGTGCCGTCCGCCGTCGCGGTGATCACGAAGTACGGCCCGAGGACCGGCGTACCCTCGCTCCAGCCCTTCTGGTTCATCACGCGGTAGTTGCCGGTCATCGCCGTGCTCGGAAGGAGGAGCGAGGCGTCGTTCGAGTACGAGAAGCACTGGACCTGATTGAGCTGGTCGTTCGGGCACGCGGCCCAATTCTTGTTGGGAGGCCCGCCGGCGGGTTTGTACTCGATCGCGTTGAACTGGTAGACGCTGACCGGCACGTCGCTCACGAGGTGGTACGCGCCGCCGTGCGCGATGACCGAAGCGGTGAACGCGACGCCTGCGACCGACGTGTCCGGATCGAAGTCCTGCCCCTTGAGCGACGTCACCCAGGGCAGATAGAACTTCTGCGCCTGTCCCGCGGGAACCGAGCCGGTCTGGCTCGTCGCGTTGGGCCCGGTGATCGTGATGTTCGCGGTCTGTCCGCTCGCGTTCGCCACGACGACGGCGAAGTCGAAGATCGACCAGACCGCGTTGCCCGTGACGGTCGGCCAGTAGTCGCAGCCGACGTAAGACTTCGCGGCGCTCGCCGCGGCGCACGAGGCGACCGTGCCCGAGCCGTCGCCGATGCCCGTGTCGCCGAAGGAGGGGCCGTCGCCAAAACCGCCGCCGTCGCCGCCGCCGTCGCCCTTGCCGAAGTTGCTGCCGCCGCCGCCGCAGGCGAAGACGACGACGAGAGGAACCAGCCCGCTAAGCCAACGAAGCTTCATGTCGCGATGATAGCACCGCGAGAAGCTCGGAGTGAATGCCCGGCATCGCGGCGACGACCTCGGTCGTCCGCATCATGTCGTCCCCGCCCGAGAAGTCGGTGACGACGCCGCCGACCTCCCGAACCAGCAGCACGCCGGCCGCCATGTCCCAGGGTTGCAAGCCTTTTTCGAAGAACGCCTCGCCGCGCCCGGCCGCGACGTACGCGAAATCGAGGGCCGCGGCGCCGAGGCGGCGGATCCCGACGACCTGCTTCATCACCCGTTCGATCTGCCCGAGGAAGAGCGCGTGATCCTGGCGGCCGCGGTGCGGCACGCCGGTGTGCACGACCGAGTCTTGCAGCGGCTCGTGGCGCGAGCCGGAGAGCGCGCGCTTGCCGTCGCGCGTGACGAGGTGCGCGCCGCCGCCGCGCGACGCGCAAAAGATCTCGTCGCGCATCGGGTCGAGCACCACGCCGGCGCGCGGCCCCGCGTCGTCCCAGAACGCGATCGACACCGCGAAATGCGGAATGCCGTGGAGAAAATTCGTGGTGCCGTCGAGCGGGTCGATGATGAACCGCTCGCCGCTCGTCGCGCGCGCCTCGGTCGTCTCCTCCGCCTGGAAGCGAGCGTTCGGCATCGCCTTGGCGATCGTCTTCTTGATCGCGGCCTCCGACGCGAGATCCGCGGCGGACACGAAATCGGACGGGCCCTTCACGGTGACCTCGAGCTCGGCCAGGTGCGCGAAGCGCTCGCGCAGGATCGCGGCGCCCGCGCGAGCGGCGTCGATGACGAGGTCGAGCTCGGACGATGGGTTCATCGACCGGGAACCTAGTCCGAAGCCGCGCGTCCGGTCCACGCCGGCCGCGCGAGCCGCCGAGCTACGCTCGGACGCTCGGATTCGGCCGGCGGCGAATCGCTGAGCCAATCCCGGCATTTCGCCGTGCCGAACTGGCCGGATTGCGTCTATGGTGCCCCTGTTTTGGCTTTTCAGCGGACGAGCGGCCCTGGCAAGAAAACGCGCGCATTCGTCGCGTTCACCTTGCGCTACGGAAAGCTCCTCTGGGCCCTCGCCATCCTGCTCGCCGTCCCCGCGACGTGGCGCACGGTCCAGCTCTACGCGAACCTGAAGAGCGACATCGAGGAGCTGCTGCCTCGCAACGCGCCGAGCGTCGTCGCGCTCGACGAGATGCGCAAGCGCAACTCGGGCCTGCAGTACCTCGGCGTGGTGGTCGACACCGGCACGGCCGCGAACCTCCCCGCCGGCGAGAAATTTCTCGACGACCTCGCCGCGCGCATCTCGAAATACCCGCCCGACATGGT
The DNA here is from genome assembly GCA_963731595.1 of uncultured delta proteobacterium. Lineage (GTDB taxonomy): Bacteria > Myxococcota_A > Polyangia > Polyangiales > Polyangiaceae > DASXHD01. The sequence continues at coordinate 2,388,492 of CAVSWE010000004.1, read as the reverse complement.
GCGCACGGTGCGGGTCTCGACCGCCGACGAGCACCAGTTCGTCGAGAAGCACGCGCCGCTCTACATCGACCTCGACGACCTGAAGAAGATCCGCGAGCGCGTCGAGGCGCGGCGCGACTACGAGGTCGCCCACGCTACCGGCGAGGCGCTCGACGAGGACGAAAAACCGCCCTCGGTCGACATGAGCGATCTCGAGAAAAAGTACGAGTCGCGCGTCGAGAAGAACGACGAAAAGTCGAGCGACCGATTCTCGAGCGCCGACAAGCACCTCACGATGCTCTTCGTCGAGGTCGGCGGCTTCTCGACCGGCGCGGAGAAGGCGCACGCTCTCCTCTCGCGCGTGAAGGCCGACGTCAAAGACCTCGGCACGGCGAAGTACGCGCCCGGCATGCGCGTCGGCTACGCGTCCGACGTCGCCATCTCGGTCGAGGAGCTCGAGGCGCTGCAAGCGGATCTCTCGGTCTCCTCGGTGCTCGTCATCCTCGCGGTGATGGGCGTGATCGTCGCGTATTACCGCTGGTGGAAGAGCATCCCGGTGCTCATCCCGCCGCTGCTGCTCGCCGCGGTCTACGCGTTCGCGCTCGCGTCGCTCCCGCCGTTCCGCATCACCGAGCTCAACTCGAACACGGCGTTCCTCGGGTCCATCATCGTCGGCAACGGCATCAACTTCGGGCTGATCCTCGTCGCGCGTTACCGCGAGGAGCGCGGGCGCGGCGAGACCATCGAGCGGGCGCTCGAGCTGGCCGTCTGGGGCGCGCGCCCCGGGACGCTCGCGGCGGCGCTCGCCGCCGGCGCGTCGTACGCGTCGCTCATCATCACCGAGTTCCGTGGGTTTCGTCAGTTCGGGTTCATCGGCGGGCTCGGCATGCTGACCTCGTGGGGCGCCGCGTTCTTGCTCATCCCGCCGCTCTTGAAGTTCTTCGACAAGGAGCCGTCGGCGCGAGCGATGCCCGCGGGGTCGACGCCGCCGCCGCCCGACTCGTCGCGCCCGAGCCTGATGACCGAGCGCAGGGGCTCGATCATGCGCTGGGTCGCCGCCCTCGCCGAGCGAGGCCAGGTGGTCATCGTCGGCCTCACGGTGATCCTCACCGTCGCCGCGGCGGTGAAGGTCTCGCACTTCGACTCCTCGCAGCTCGAATACGACTTCTCCAAGCTCCGCCGCTACGACACGTGGACGAACGGCGAAGGGTACTGGGGCCGGAAGATGGACAATCTCCTCGGCCACTACCTGACGCCCACCATCCTGATGTTCGACACGCCCGAGCAGGCGTCGCAGGCCGAGAAGAAGATCCGCGCGTCGTACGAGCACGGCGAGCTCGGCACGTACATCGCCGAGGTCCGCTGCGCCGACGACGTGCTCCCGAAGAACCAGCCGGAGAAAATCGAGCAGGCCAACGCCATCCGCGAGGCGCTGACGCCGGCGGTCCGCGCCGGCATCCCGAAGGACAAGCTCGACAAGCTCGACGAAATCCTCGGCGAAGAGAACCTGAAGCCGATCACGCTCGCCGAGCTGCCGCGGAGCTTTCTCACGGGCATTCGCGAGCGCGACGGCACCATCGGACGCCAGGTGCTGGTCTATCCGAAGCCGAGCGACCAGCTGTGGAAGGCCCAGGCGATGCACGAGTTCGTCGCGACGCTGCGCGGCCTCGCCAAGACCGACAGCGGCAGCGGCCGCGTCGCCGGGTCGATCCCGCTGACGAGCGACATCCTCGACAGCATCGGCCGCGACGCGCCGATCGCGAGCATTGCGTCGTTCCTCGGCGTCGTCCTCGTCGTCGTCCTCATCATTCGGCGTCCGCGCGCGATCGCGTACGTCATCGGCTCGCTCGTCATCGGCGTCCTCTGGCTCGCCGGCGCGACGATGGCGCTCCACGTGAAGATCAATTTCGCGAACTTCATCGCGTTCCCCATCACGTTCGGAATAGGCGTCGACTACGCCGTCAACGTGATCGCGCGCTACGAGCAAGAAGGCGAGACCGACGTCCGCGGCGCGATCATGTCCACCGGCGGCGCGGTCGGGCTTGCGTCGATGACGACCATCATCGGCTACTCGTCGTTGCTGCTCGCCAAGACGCGCGCGCTCTTTTATTTCGGGCTCGTCGCCGTCATGGGGGAGGTCTCGTGCCTGACCACCGCGGTGGTCACCCTGCCGGCCCTCTTGCTTCTCGTGCAGCGGCTCCGGCGTAAACCGCTGTGAACCGGCTGTGCAGCGCGCTGCACAGCCGACGGTGAACGCGCGACGCGGAATGCAGGGATTTTCCCATGCGGCACGCTCGCTGCACTACGGCTGAGCATGGTCTCGTCGATGCGCAAAGCCGGCGTCGGAACTGCGGGCGCGCGCCGGCTCGCGGTGGTGTTTCCGGGGGAGCCGACGGATCGCGCCCTTTCCGCTCCCGCGAGTTGGTTGACCGATCCGCTCATCGCCGACGCGTCGGCCTGCGCCGGGAGCGACATCCGGCGGGCGCTCTCGGGCCGCACCGTGCTCGGCGCGGCGGTCGTCCAGCCGGCGGTCGTCGCGCTCGAGCTCGTCGCTTGGTCGCACCTCCTCGCCTTCGGCCTCGCGCCGACGCTCGTCGCCGGGCAGAACGCGGGCGAGATCGCCGCCTGGGCCGCGAGCGGCGCCATCGCCGATCAAGAGGCGCTCCGTCTCGCCGCGCTGCGCGGCGCGGCCGTGGAGCTCGCGTCGCTCGTCCACCCGACGACGCGCCGCTCTTCGCCCGGCGGGTGGAACACGATTGCGATGGCGCCCGCGCGCGAGGTGCTCGCTTCCGCGGCCGCCGCCGCCCCACGGATGATGCGGCACACGCCCCAGGTCGAGAGCCTGAACGGCTTCGTGCTCGCCGAGGACGAGGCGCCAGACCTCGGAGCCCAGCTCGTCGAGCCGCCCGCGTGGCGCCCCATCCTCGACTCCTTCGCGCGCTTCGGCATCACCGACGTCGCGGTCCTCGCGCCGAGCCGCATGATCCGCAACGTCCTGCGCGACGCGCTCGGCCCGTCGTGCACCGTCCACCCCGCCGAGGACGACGCCGACCTCGACCGTCTCGCGCGCACGTTCACGCCCGACGGCGCGAAGAAGGAGGCCGCCGCCGGCTGAAGCGCCGCGCCACGAACCGGGCCGTAGCCCGGGGCTGCGAGACCGAGCCGCGCAGGTTTGCGCGATGCGAGCGAGGGGGAACCTCACGAGGTTAGCGCCAAGGATGCTCGCACCGTCTCGTCGATTGGCCCTGGACTACGGCCCGGCTCGCCGCGCTCGCGCGCGCCAGGTCGTGTGCTAACCCGAACGAGTTGGACTTTCGTCTCCTCACCTGGAACAGCTTCGGCGCCGCTCAGAGCGCGCTCTCTTTTCTCCGCTGGCGCGGCGTGCCGGACGCGCACCGCTTCGACCACCCGACGGTCCACGCCGTCGCTTCGCGCGCCGACGTGCTCTGCATGCAGGAGATTTATCTCTCCGAGGCCGAGGGCTTCTTCGACGGGCTCAGCCACGACGTGAAGCTCCGCGACTCGAACGCGACCCGCTTCCGGCCGCTGAGCTTCGGCGGCTCGGGCCTGGGCGTGGCGTCGCGGCTCTCGGTCGCGCGGCACGGCCAGCGCACCTTTTCGCCACCCCATTCTTCGGCGGAGCGCTTCGCGCGCAAGGGCATGCTCCACGCGCGCGTGCGCGTCGGCGACTCGTACGCCGACGTGATCAACACGCACATGCAATCGGGCATGGGCCTCGCGTCGCGCCTGATCCGCAAGCGTCAGCTCGGCGAGCTGCGGCGCTTCGTCGACGACGTCGGGAGCTCGGGCGTGCCGATGATCGTCTGCGGCGACTTCAACATCGACGGGCTCGCCAAGAGTCGCCGCGCGGAATACGCCGAGCTCGTTCGCGCCTTGCCGGAGTTCGTCGATGTGGGCGCGGCCGTCGACCACGTCACGTTCGACTCCGAGCACAACACCCTCGCGCGCCGCCATTACCCGAGCGAGCCGCCGCAGCGTCTCGACTACACGTTCGTGTGCGATCCGTCGGGCGCGCTCGAGATCGTGGCGAGCGAGCGCGTCTTCCACGTGGCACTCGAGTGCGCGTTCGGCGAGCGCACCTTCGCGTCGGATCATTACGCCGTGGAAACGCGCTTCCGCGTGCGCTGAACCGCCGAGGTACGCGGCATGCAGCCGCTCGCCGCATGGCGTCCTGGGACACGGTGGTCATCGGCTCGGGGCCCGGCGGTCTCGTCGCCGCCGTCGCGCTCGCGCGCGCGGGTCAACGCGTGCTCGTCCTCGAGCAGCACTACTTGCCCGGAGGCTGGACGCACAGCTTCGCGCTCGACGGTTTTCGATTCAGCCCCGGCGTGCACTACATCGGCGACCTGCACCCCGGCGGCGGCGTGCGCAACGTGTACGAAGGGCTCGGCCTCGCGGGCGATCTCGAGTTCTGCGAGATGAACCCGGACGGGTTCGACCACTTCATCGTGGCGGGCGAGCGCATCGACCAGCCGAAGGGCGAGGCGGCGTGGCGGGATCGTCTCGTGGCGCGCTTTCCGCGCGAGCGCGCGGGGATCCACGCGTACTTCGACTTGATGGGCCGCCTCGTGCGCGAGGTGCAGCGGTGCGATCAGCTTCTCGAGTTTCCCGCCGCGCTCGCGCTCCCGTTTCGCGCGCCGACGCTCTTGCGCCACGGCTTCGGCACGCTCGCGCCGGTCCTCGACCGGTCCATTCGCGACCCGCTCCTCAAAGCGTACCTCTCCGCGCAGTGCGGCAATCACGGCCTCGCGCCGTCGCGCGTCTCGCTGCCCGCGCACGCCGTCATGGCCGCGCATTACTACGAGGGCGCTTACTACCCGCGCGGCGGCGCGCGCCGAATCCCGCAGGCGTGCATCAAGGAGCTGCGTCGCCACGGCGGCCGCATCCGCACGCGCGCGCGCGTCACGAAGATTCGCGTCGAGGGAACGCGCGCGATTGGCGTCGAGCTCGAGGGCGGCGAGGTCATCGACGCGGGCGACGTCGTTTGCAACGCCGATCCGGCGGTGACGTACGGCAAGCTCCTTCCGCCGGAGCTCTGCGGAGCCGAGGTCCGAAAGGTGCGGAAGATGGAGTGGTCGACGAGCTTCCTCTCGTGCTTCTGCGTCGTCGACATGCCGCTCCGCGCGATGGGGTACGACTCGGGAAACTACTGGTGGTATCGCACGCCCGACGTCGACGGGCTCTACCGCCGCATGGAGCGCGAGATGCCCGGCGCGCAAATCGACGGTCTCTTCGTCGCGATCTCGTCGCTCAAGGACCCGAGCGACATGCAACCTCGCACGTCGGAGCGAAGCGGAGGTGCGCGGCTGCGAGACCGAGGCCTGCGCGACGGTCCCCACACGCTCGAGATGTTCACCTTCGTGCCGTACGAGCCCTTCGCCCGCTGGCGCGAGAGCGCGCAGGGCGGTCGCGCGCCCGAGTACGAGGAGCTCAAACGTTGGCTCGGCGCGAAGATGGTCGCCGCCGCCGAGAACGTGATCCCGGGGATTTCGCGCCACTTGCGCTTCTGCGAGGTCGGCACGCCGCTCACCAACGATTTCTACTGCGAGACCTGGCGCGGCGCGGCGTACGGCACGGCCAAGACGCCCTGGCAGCTCGGGCCGTTCTCGTTCTCGCAGCGCGCGAGGATCGAGCACCTCCATTTCTGCGGCGCGAGCACGATGAGCCACGGCGTCGGCGGCGCGTCGCTCACGGGCCTCGTCGCCGCGCAGCACGTGCTCGGCAAGGAGAAGCGCGACGACGTGCTCGCCGCGCCGGACGGGTCGCTGCGGATCTACCCGGCGGAGCACCCGGACGCGTGGGTGCGAAGCGCCGCGTAGCGCGGAGGATTTCTCCCCCAGCTCGTCCTCGGGCTCGTGCTCGCGCCGGCCGGCGTAGCGCGACGAACGGAGCCGGCGCTTGCGCGCGAGCCCTGCGGGCGAGCTTCCCCCTCCGGGCGTCGGCCTGCGGCCGCCGCCGAGGGGGAGGGATGGCCGCTGGCGCGAGGGTATTGGCGCCCGCGCGAGTCGAAACCGTTGGTCGTCGCTCACCTCCTTTGATCGCACTGCGAATCCGTCGCTCGAGGCGGTGAACGTGCGGCTGCTGCGCGCCTAAGGAAACGCGGTGACGTCGCTCAGCGAAGCCCATACTCCTCGCGGAGATCGAGAAGTCGGTGTCCGAAAACGCTGCCCCGGACCCGATCCACGACGACGACCAGGTTAACGTCGACGCTGTTCGTCACCACGAGCACGTGATCAAAGCGACCGTCGCCGGATCTATAAACGTGCTCGACCAGCCCGTGCCCCACCACGTGGCCGGCGAGATCGCGAGTAGGCACCGACGCCACGTAGGGCCAGCTGTCCACGACATCGTTCGTCTCATGCATCACCTCCCGCATCGGTTGGCCGAACGTCGTTTTGAACTCCGTTGCATCGAGCCCTCGCGTGTGCACGATTCAGCATGAGCGCGATGAATCCCGCGGGGCTACGTCCGTCGCGCCGGCGAGCACGAGCGGAGGGAGAAATCTTCCCTACTTCTTCCGCCCCCTCTGCCTATCCACCATTCGATAAAAGCTCGGCCTCGCGACGCCCGCGAGCTCCGCCGCCTTCGACACCACGCCGCCCGCGCGCTCGAGCACCGCGGGGATGTACGCGTCCTCGAAGCGCTCGAGCACCTGCTGGCGCGCGTCGTGGTACGAGAGCTGCGCGAGCTCGTCGAGCGATGGCAACGCGGCCTTCTCGCCGAAGGCGCCCGTTCCGAAGAGCGCGTCGCGATCGTGCGCCCCGAGCGTGGCGTGCCGCAAGACGACGTTGCGCAGCTCGCGAACGTTGCCCGGCCAGCGGTACGCGACGAGCATGCCCGCGAGCTCGCTCGGGAGAGCGGCGTCCGGGTCGCGGGTCGCGTCGCGCAGGAAGTGGGTCGCGATCGGAAGCACGTCGTCGGCGCGATCTCGAAGCGGCGGGACGTGCGCGCGGACGACCGCGAGCCGGTAATAGAGATCTTGCCGAAAATGGCCGATCGACGCGAGATCGCCGAGCGGGCGCTGCGAGGTCGCGACGACGCGTACGTCGAACGGGATCGCGGCGCCGCCGCCGATGCGCCTCGTGGCTCGCGCGTCGAGCGCGCTCTGCAGCTTCGCCTGGAGCTCCGGCGTCAGCGACGACACTTCCTCGAGCACGAGCGTGCCGCCCGACGCGAGCTCCAGCGCGCCCGCGCGCGCCTCGCCGACGTCCTCGGCGCCGAGGCTGTCGCCGCGAGGGCCCTCGAACGCGCCGGGCTCGTGACCGAAGATCTCGTCCTCGAGGAGGGTCGCCGAGAAGCCCGCGCAGTCGACGCTCACGAGCGGGCCGCTCCGCCGCGCGGACCCGGCGTGCACCGCGCGCGCGAGCGCGTCTTTTCCGACGCCGGGCTCGCCCTCGATGAGCACCGCTTCGTCCGTCTGCGCCGCGCGCGCGAGGACCGCGAAGACGTGACGGATGGACTCGCTCGTCCCAATCGACTCGCCGAAGCGGCCGACGGGATGCAGCGCGATCGCGGTCGCCTCGGCGTCGATGCGGACGGCGAGCGACGTCCCGCCGAGGACGAGGAGCGCGTCGGTCGAGAGCACGGCCGACTCGATGCGCGCGCCGCCGATCCACGTGCCGTTCTTGCTGCCCTCGTCGCGCACGTGGACGCCGTCTTGCGAGAGCGAGAGCCGCACGTGGACGCGCGACACCGTGTCGTCGGTGAGCCGGAAATCGGCCGTGGGCCCCGTCCCGACGACGAGGACGGGCCGGTCGAGCCGCGCGCGCCGGCCGGCGTCGGCGCCGGCGGTGACCTCGAGGCTCGCGGCGCGCACGCGCAAGAGGTCGTGCTGTCGATCGTCGAGCGTGTCGGCTAGATCATCGTGCATGGGCGGCGCGGGCCGGGTCGCGGGCGCGTCGTCGTTCATCGGAGCCATGGTACATCGGAACGTCTTCTGGATTGGCTGCATCGCGCTCTCCCTCGCGTGCGGCGCCCCCGCGGTCGACGTTGGGTGTTCGCGACGTCCCGGCTGCGCCGGATCCGTCGAGCTCGCCGAGTCGGTGCCGCGCGAGACGACGCTCGACCGCCCCGAGGTGCCGAACGCGCCCGACGTGTGGCTCGACATGATCGCCGGCGCGAAGCGCTCGATCGATCTCGCCGAGTTCTACGTGAGCGACGCGCCCGGCTCGCGCATGCACGCCGTCCTCGAGGCGATCGAGCGGGCCGCGGCGCGCGGCGTCCACGTGCGGCTCCTGGTGGACGCGACCTTCTACGCGAAATACCCCGAGATCCCCGACGCGTGGTCGCATCGCGCGAACATGCAGGTGCGGCGGCTCGACCTCTCGCCCGGCGTCCTCCACGCGAAGTACTTCGTCGTCGACGGGCGCGAGGCGTACGTCGGCAGCCAGAACTTCGACTGGCGCTCGCTCGAGCACATCGTCGAGATGGGCGCGCGCGTGCGCGCGCCGCACGTCGTCTCGGCGATGGCCGCGATCTTCGAGGCCGACTGGCGCGTCGCCGGCGGCGAGCCGTTTCGTCTCCAGATCGCGCGCGCCTCGGACGGCGCGATCGGGCTCGGCGCGAGCCCGAAGAAGCTCGTCCCCGAAGCGCTCTGGGACCTGCCGCGTCTCGTGAGCTTCCTCGGAAGCGCGAAGCGCACGCTGCGCGTCCAAGTGCTCACGTACAAGACGACGAGCCGCGACGGGAGCGCGTTCCACGAGCTCGACGACGCCGTGCGCGCGGCCGCCCGCCGCGGCGTCTCGGTCGAGCTCCTCGTCTCGACGTGGGGCGAGAAGGCCGACGCCGTGCGCGCCCTCGCCTCGACGCCGAACGTCGTCGTTCGCGTCCTCGACATCCCGAAATTTTCGGGCGGCGACATCCCGTTCGGGCGCGTCGCGCACGCCAAGTTCGCGGTGATGGACCACCGCGCGTGGCTCGGCACCGGCAACTGGGAGGGCGACTACTTTTACGCGAGCCGCAACCTCTCGCTCTTCTTCGACGACCCGTCGCTCGCGGCCGAGCTCGCGCGCGTCTTCGACGACGAGTGGCGGAGCGCGTACGCGCGGCCGCCGGCGCCTTGAGGCGCTCAGTCGTTCTTGCGGCCGTTCGGCAGCGTCGGGAACATCGCGCGCGAGGCGTCGCGTAGGGCTGCGCAGTCGGCGTCGCCGTCGAGCACCTGCTCGGTGCGGAGATCGACGCAGCGCCATGCGTCGTCCCACGGCTGGGCGGTCAGCGTGCGCGCGCCCCGCGTGACGCCCCAGGTGCGGACGGGGCAGGGGAACATGTCCGTGCAGTCGGTGAGCGGGATGGGCGCGTCGCTCCGCTCGTCGCGCAAGAGCGATCGCCCGGCGAAGCGCCGCACGAACGGCGCCGCGGCGAAATCGTCGAGCACGCCGTAGGCGTCGAGGATCGTCGGGAGGACGTCGAGGTGCGTGACGAAGTCGCGCGAGCGCGCGGCGAGGGCCCGCGACTGCGCGTCGTCGAGCGCGCCGTTCCGCGGGAGGACCCAGCCCGGCACGTGGATCTGCTCGTCGTACAGGCTCTGGCCGTGGTGAATCGCCGCGTGCTCGCCGAACGCTTCGCCGTGGTCGCTCGTGAAGACGACGAGCGCGGGATCGTCTCCCGACGCCGCGAAGAAGGCGCGAATCACCCGCGCGACGGCAGCGTCTTGCGCGACGATCGCGTCGCGGTACGCCGCGTGGAGCTCGTCGAGCCCCGCCCAGGTGACCGCGTGGGTGTAGGGTCGAAACGGCGCGCGCGCGTCGTCGACGAAGTACGGCGCGTGCGTGCCCGAGAGGTGCACCATCGCGAAGAACGGCTTCGGCAGCGCGGGCAGCTCGTGCTCGACGCGCGCGGCGAGCAGCCGGTCGACGCCGAGGTCGATGACGTCCTCGATGTCGCCGACGTGGCGGCCGACGAGATCCTCGACGGTGACGAAGACGTCGGTCGACGCGCGCACGTCGCGGTGCTCGAAGAGCGAGTCGGTCTGCGACGAAAAGTACGCGACGTGGACGCGCTCCTCGTCGCGGCGTACGGCGCGCACGAAATCGAAGACGTACGGCGCGTCGTGGAGCGAGGTCGCGGGCTCGCTCGAGAGGAGCGAGGCGACCGCGATCGACGTGTAGCTCGCGACGCTGCGCATCTCGGGGAGATCGACGCGCCCGGCGGTGAGCGCGGCGGTCTCGTGCGCGGTCGCCGCGTCGTAGTCCGACGCGCGGACGCTCTCGTCCAGGATGAAGAGCACGTTCGGCAAGCGCGCGCGTCGAGATCGGAGCGGCGGCACGGACACGCTCGAGGCGGCGTGCGCGACCGGCGCGCGAAAGAAGACGCGCAGCGAAGACAGCGCCGCGAGATTGGGCGAGGCGTCTCGGAGGGCCGGTAAAAAGGGGACGCCCGCGATCGCCACGACCAGCGCGACGATCCGCGCGCGACGCGAGAGGACGGCGCCGCGCGCGAGGAGGGCCCACTCCGCCGCCGCGACGACGGCGCTCGCGACGAGCACGGCGGGCAGCATCGCGACCACGCTCGCGCGAACGTCGCCCCACATGTGCCGCGCGGCGCCCGTCGCGTCGTCGTCGAGGAAGACGTGATAGTGCCGGAAGAAGACGATCTGAACGACGAGCGCGATCGCCGCGATCGCCGCGACCGCCGCGCGCGCGGACCGGCGCCGCGCCAGCGACGCGACGAGCAGCCACGCCCCGACGCTCACGACGGCCGCGGGCACGAGCTCGCGCATCGGCGGCCGCCGGAGCACGAGATCGGCGAGCGCGAACTGGGCCGCGAAGAGCGCCGCGGACGCGCGCGCCACCAGCCGCTTCACGACGGCGAGGCAGGCGCGCCGGCTTCGCGCGGCGCGCGCGAGAGCACCGACCACACCGCGCCGGCGTCGCTGTTCGCGTCGTCCCAGCGGCCGTTGAAGCGACCGCAGAACGACGATTTCACCACTTCGGGCAGCATCCGCCGCTGCTCGCCCTCGAAGAGCGGGTGCTTCGCGCCCTCGAGCTCGAAGTCTCGCGCGCGGACGAACTCGACCTCGATGGTCCCGCGGTCGTCGCGATCGGGCTTGGTGACCGACGCGATGCGAACGAGGCACGGCACGCCGGGCCGGATGCGCGCGTCGTCGCACGAGACGACCTTCGGCGCGCGCCGGCCTCCATCACGGCGCCCACCTTCAGCTCTTCGATTTGCCACGTGCCGGGCACGTCACGGTTTTACGCCAATCACGCGGGAGGCGCGCTGATTTCCGCGCACGATTCCTCCAGCTCGTGGCGGCCCGCGCGAAACGACGGCGGCTCGGCCCACCCGAAGCGGAGCAGCATGGCGAAGCGCCAGTCGTCGGGCACGTTCGGAAACGTCCGGCGAAACGCGCTGACGAGCGCCTTGACGAGATCGTTCTCGGTGCCGCCCGACGACGGCGTGATCGCGAGCGAGACGAGCTTCGTCATCGGGTGGGCCGCGAGGCCGCGCTGCGTCAGCGCCATCCACGCGCGCTGGAGCGCGCGGCCCACGTCGACGTCGGCCGCCGGGTCGTCGCCGTGGGTCGCGATGAGGAGAACGCCCGACGCGCTCTCCATTTGCTTGCGCGCTCGCGCGGCGAGCGTCTTGAGCCCCGCGGCGCTCACGCCGGAGACGCCGGGCTTGCGAAGACCGGCGAGCGCGGCGCGCTCGGAGCTCGAGAGCTCGAGGCTCGCGACGGGGAGGCCGCGCGGGGCGGCCTCGCGATCCTTCACGTCGAAGCGGACGGCGGCGAGGGCGCGCTCGCGGAGGGCGTCGTCGAGGTAGAAGAGCTCCTCGGCGCGCTCGACGAGCGGGCCGAGCGCGCGCACGCGCTCCCGGCCGAACCAGTGGAGCTGGGGTCGATCGCGCGGCGGCACGGCCTCGCGGAGCGCGCGAAGCGTGGCGTCGTCGAGCGCGCGCGCGTCGTAGAGGCGTCGGTTCGTCGCGCGTCGCGTGCGGGCGAGATCCGGGTCGGGGAGTCGCTTCGGGTCGCTGATCGACAGGGTGACGATCGCGCCCTCGCGCGGCGCTTGGAAGCGGACCGTCGCGCCCATGCGCGCGGCCGCGACGCACGCGCACTCGACCGCGGCGCCGAGCCCGACGCGCGCCATCGTGTCGTCCGGCGCGGCGCTGCGCTCGTGGTCGATGCAGAACGAGACCTCGTCCTCGTTCACGACGAAGCGCCACGGCTGGAGGTTGTCGTGCGAGGGCGCGGTTCGCGCCGCGTCGAGGGCCCGCGCGACGTGGGATGGAATCATTTTTCCGATGGTATCTCGCTCGAGCTCACGCGCGAGCGACGTGTCGCGCGACGTCCGCCGGCAGCGTCGCGCGCAGCTGCCAAGCCTGTAGAAACAGGCGCTCTTCGGCGCGCGTCAGCGCGTCGCGCAATCGACCGACCATCATGACCGAGACGGCGGCCGTCCCGAGCGCCGTGAGGAGCAGCGTCGCCTGCGTCGGGATCGGCGGAAAATACGAGGTCCGCGCGAGCACGCGGAAGCTCTCGAGGCTCGCGCCGAAATCGTGCGCCGGCGCGACGACGTGCGCCGCCTCGAGCCCGAACGGCACGGCGATCGCCGCGGCCGCCGCGAGCATCGCCCAGGCGCGGTGGCGCCTGTCGAGCGTCATCGCGAAGTACATCGCGTTGGTCGCCGCGAGTCCGGGCACGATCAAGAACGGACCGAAGAGGCCGCTCGTGAGCGCTACCGTCGCGGAGCTGGTCGCGAGGAGGGCGAGCATGGCGCCCGCGTCGGCGCGCGTACGCGTCATCCACCACGCCCACGCGGCCGAGCCCGCCATGAAGCCCAGGATGACGAGGCTCGTCGTCCACTCGCGGACGCCCATCCAGAAGACGAGCGGCGCGAACAGACACCAGACGAGGTACCGGCGCGCGCCCGCGCGCGCGGCGGCGCGCCGAGCGTTCGCGCGCTCCTTCTCGAGCTCGGCGCGCGCCTCGGCGGGGACGTCGTCGGGCACCGTCATGATCAAGCGCGCCATGAGATCGCGCGCGTCCTCGTTCGTCGCGTCGAGCGCGAGCGCGCGTCCGAGCTCGAGGAGCGCGCTCGCGCGCGCGGTCGCCGAGGGACGCGCCGCGTCTCCCGCGAGGGCGGCCTTGGCCTTCTCCGCGTGCTCGGCGCCGAGCTCGCGCCGTCGCTCCAAATCGCGGTCGCCCTCGAGGTAGCGCTCGACGGCGCGCGCGAGCTCCCGCGCCGACGCGGTGCGCACGCTCGCCTCGGCGGCCGTCGCCGCGACGCAGAGCGCGTCGAGCTCCGGCGGAACGTCCGCGCCGCGCTGCGAAGGCCGCGCGTCCGCGCTGGCGAGCGTCGAGACGAGCAGCTCGGCGCTCGTCGCGCCGAAATGGAGGGGCTTCTCGGCGAGGATCTCGAACAGGATCGCGCCGAGCGCGTACACGTCGGAGGCGGGCCCGAGCGCCGACTCGGCGCGCGCCTGCTCGGGCGACATGTACCCGGGCGTGCCGACGACGAGCCCTTGCTCCGTCGGTCGCGCGCCGCTCGCGAGATCGGCGACCGGGCTCGGCGCCGCGTCGACGTCGGCGGTCTCCCTGAGCTTCGCGATGCCCCAGTCGAGCACGCTGACCTCGCCGAAGCTCCCGAGCATGATGTTGGCGGGCTTGAGGTCGCGGTGGATGACGCCGCGCTCGTGCGCGAAGGCGACCGCGTAGCAGACCGCGACGAACGCGCCGAGGAGCTTGCGCCGACCGTACTCGGCGCGGGCCTCGGCGTCGCCGCGCGCGAGCGCCTCGAGCACGTCCTCGAGCGAGCGCCCTTTGACGAGCTTCATCGTGAACCAGAGCGAGCCGTCGGCGCGCGTGCCGATGTCGTAGACCGGCACGATCGACGGGTGCTCGAGCCGAGCCTGCACCTTCGCCTCGCGGACGAAGCGCGCGTAGCCCGCCTCGCGCGCCTCGCGCGTCATGGTCTTCATCGCGACGTCGCGGCCGACGACGCGATCGAAGCAGAGGTGCACCTCGCCCATGCCGCCTTTCCCGACGAGCTCACGGCGTTCGTAGCGCTCGTCCACCTCTTCGAGCGCGTTGTCGGAATCCGGGTCGAACGAGCGCGCCGGAGCGGTCTCGGGGTGTTTCGGGCTCACGCCTCCGAATATCTCACAGCGTCACGTCGCGAGGGTCTTGCGAACGAGCCCCATGACGACGCGGCCGAAGCGCATGACGGTCTGCTCGACGATGCCGAAGAACAAATCGGTGCCGGTCTCGAGCTCGCGCTGGAGCAGCACGCCCGGCTCGCCGCGGATGACGCGCGACTTGTCGAATCGCGAGCGAGCCGCGGAGGCGCCCGCTTTGCGGGACGTGACGGAGCCCGGCATGCGCTCGACGTGCGTGATGCGATCGAGCTCGTTCTTCTGCGCGACGTTGATCATCGAATGGGCGCCGGGCACCGCGCGCGACTGCTCCCACCGGAGACTTCGCCGCGCGAGCGCGGTTCGATGCGTCAGTTCGAATGCGGCGCGGCGGGCGACCGCTGCGTCCTGTTTGCCATGCGCTCTCGGACGCGCGCCGCGACTACAAATGACAGCCGAGGCCCGAGATCCACACGTCGCCGGGGCCTGGATTTCCCCCGCCCGCCGGCGGCGCCACGTCCTTGATGTAGGCGAGGGCCACCGACGCGAGGCTGCCGGTCAAGTTGACGAAGGTGGCGTCGGCGGCGGCGACGTTGGCGACGTCGTTCATGAGGTTCGAGTCGCCCGTCGCGTAAACTCGCGACGCGCCGGTCGACCCGTCCCACCACGCGAAGTTGATTCCAGGGTACGTCTGCTGCAGCAACGGGTCCGTCGTCGGACCGACCATCAAGAGCTGCTCGCCGGAGGTGCTCGCGATCTCCCAGTGCTGGGTGCTGCTGCCGACGAAGAGCGACTTCAGCGGGACGGGCCCGCCGTCGGTCGACAGCGTCGTCTCGGGCAACGTGCGCGGATCGTACGAGGACGTCAGCGCGCCGTAGCCGAGCTGGCCCACGTAATATCCGCCCGTGGACGTCGTGAGATCGGCGACGAGCATGGCGAGGTTCGCTTTGTCCGGCGCGATTGCGCTCGAGAACGCCGCGGGGAAGTAGTTGAGGTTTCCCGGCGGCGTCAGCGCGAAGTTCTTACCGCCGGGGACGAGCACCTGCACCGGCGAGCCGAGCGGCGGCGGTCCGCTGTTGCCGTTCGGGTTCATGAGCACGTACGCGAGCTTCCCTGGCTGGATCGCGATGCAGGGCTCTTGGAATCCGTAGGCCTCTTGATTCGCCCCCGACGTCGCGAAGGTCGTGACCGGCGGCAGTTGATCGGCCGAGCCGCTGACCGGCCCGGCGTAGATCGTCTGCGTGTTGGATACGGTGTTCGAGTAGGCGACGAAGTACTTGCCCGTCGCCGGGTCGAGGACCGCGAAGGTCGCGTTCTGATTGCCGCCGCTCCCCGCGGCGGGCGACTTCGACAGCTGGGTCTCCGTCCACGAGCCGTCGCCGTCGCCGAGGCGCGCCACGTAGAGGAAGGGAATGTTGTTCGTGTCCGGATGTTCGTAGAGGACGGCGAAGCCGGGGTTCGGGCCGCCATAGCGCACGATCGAGTACGCGCGATTCGCGCCGAGCGGCTTGATGGTGATGTCGTTCGGCGGGTTGTTGCTGCCGTCGACGGTGTACGCGTGGATGACCAGCTCCGTGCCGCTCGTGCCGTTCGGCGCGTAGTCGGGCACGACGACCCGCGTGCGGTTGCCCGGGATGCTCGCGACTCGAACTTGCGCGGCGTGCACGGATCCGCCCGTGGTGATGGCCTTCCGCGTGCTGCCGCTCTCGGAGCACGTCAACTTCGGCAGGCCGGCCCCGTCGGTCTGCGCGTCGGATGCGCCGTCGCCTCCGCTGTCGCCTCCGCCGTCCCCGTCGCCGCCGACGGTGAAATCGCCGAGCACGAGGCTGCAAGCGGTAACGAGAAGAGCAAGACCTGCCGAAGCGAAAGCCACGAGCCGACGCATGGGGCTCATCGTACTACGGCGCGAACGCGAAGCGGAGCGCTTTGGGGAGGCGCCGCCGCCACGAGGCCTCGTCGTGTTTTCCGCGCGGATCCACGTGAAACGCGAGTCGCAAGTCGCCCGCGCCGCTCGCGGTCCATCCTCGCTCGCGGAGCGCGCGGCTCATCGCCTCGACGGCGGTCGCGAGCCGCCCGCCGGCCTCCCGCGCGCCGGCGTCGAGCCAGACGCGCGACCGGTACGGGTTCGGCTCGCGCGCGACGAAATCGAAGAATCGTCGTCCCTTGTCGCCGCCCGAACCAGAGCGACGGCGACATCGCGATGGCGCCGCCGAACACCTCGGGCCTACGAAAATGCATGTAGAGTGCAGCCAATCCGCCCATCGACGAGCCGCCGACGACGTGCGCCGCGGGGCCGTACGCCAACGCGAAGCGCTCGTGCGCCGCGGGCAGGACCTGGTCGACGACCAAATCGACGAACGAGGCGAGCTTCGGCGAAGAAGGCGCGCCGAGCTCCGCGATGCGCTCGGCGCCGCCGTGATCGATCGCCACGATCACCGGAGCGCGCGCGGCGGCCATTCGCTCGACCGCTTCGTGGGAGTGCCAGCCCCCCGCGAACGAGCCCTCGTCGCCGAAGGCGTTCTGTCCGTCGAACATCACGAGCACGGATCGCTTCGCCGCGGGGCGCGAGGGGACGTAGGCGCGCGCGCGTCGAGGCGCGAGGCCCGGGCCCGAGAAGGTGCCGAGATCGACGATGGCGCCGACGCCGCGTTTGCTTTGTGCCACCGCCGCGATGCTAAGGCAGAAGCCACTTGAAGCGATTCTCGTCTTGTCGAGGCGGCGTGAACGACACGCGGTAGCGTGACGACGCGGCCGGGCCGCCACCGTGCCCTCGGAGCGGAGCTGGCGGCCGAGGGCTCGGCCACCGGCGCCTCCTGGGAGCAGAATGGCGCCGGTCCGGCCGGTTTCGTCTCGCTGCCGCCTGTCACCTCCCAGCCACCGCGCGAGACCATCACTTCACGTGGTCTTTGGCGTAACGTATGCGCGTGCGACCTTCGATTTGCCTCCTCGCCGTGCTCGCCGCGGGTGCCGTGGCGCCTCTCGCTTTTGCGCAGGGTACGTCGGTCGCGACCGACGCCGGCGCGCCGACCGCGTCGGTCACCGCGTCGGCCACGACGGCGCCCCCGCCGGCCGTCACGGTCGCCGCGTCCGCGCCCAAGACGACTCCGCCGGTCGCCGCGACCGCGACCGCGAAGCCCGCCGTGAGCGAGCAGACGGTGTACCAGCTCGGCCGGCTCGTCGAGCTCGAAGCCGAGCGCGCGCGCGGGCGCCGTTACATCGGCTCGTCGGTGGAGCTCGTCGGCGCGGCGAGCGTGATCACGGCGGGCGCGATTGTCTTCACGCTCGACACGACCGGCGCCGACCCGAACCTCGTCACGCTCATGCAGGTGCTCGGCGGCGTCGAGATCGCCTTCGGCGGCGTCATGGCCATCGACGCGATCGTCTCGCTGTTCGTCGAATCGCCGATGGAGCGAATGTTCGACGCGTACGCGCCGGTCGCCGTCGACAAGAGCCTCACGCCGGCCGAGCGCCTGCGGCGAGGGGAGGGGTTGCTCGAGGCGATGGCGAGCCGCGAGCGCGCCGCGCGAATCACGGGCGTCGCGGGAGGGATCATCGCCGCCGCGATCGAAGCCGGCGTCGGTGTCTGGCTGGTCGCCGACAACGACTTCTGGGGTAACGATCCGACGACGAGCTTCTATCGGCCGGTCTTCGGCGCGCTCATCGGCCTCAGCGTCGTGTCGGCCGTGGGCGACGCGCTCGCCAAGGCGCTCTGGGAGCGCGGGCCGGCCGAGCTCGCGTGGGAGCACTGGCGCATCTCGCACGAGCCCGCGTCGGTCGAGACCTCGCGCCTGCAAATCCGCCCGATCTTCGCGCCGACGCTGGGCGGCGCGATGGGCGGCCTACGCGTTCGCTTCTGAGAAGAACTCGTTCACGATGGCCTCGACGCGCTCGCGCGCGGCAGGTCCCAGGAAGATCGCGCGCGCGAGCGGCCAGCTGGCCTTCGCGATGGCGCGCGCGTCGGGCTTCGCCGTGAAGCCGTAGCGCTCGAGCACCTCCGAGAGCGGCTCCTTGCCGTGATCGCGGAGCAGCGCCTCGATCGCCGCGCGCCTCTTCGTTCGACTGCTCTCGAGCAAGAGCG
This sequence comes from uncultured delta proteobacterium, assembly GCA_963731595.1. Classification (GTDB taxonomy): domain Bacteria; phylum Myxococcota_A; class Polyangia; order Polyangiales; family Polyangiaceae; genus DASXHD01. The sequence goes on along the minus strand of CAVSWE010000004.1, from coordinate 2,370,341 downwards.
CGTGCTCGACCACGTCGACGCCGATCGCGTTCCACGTCTCGCCGCTCTCGTCGTCGAAGTTCGCGACGAGCTCGCGGAGCTCTTGCTCGTAGAGGAAGGCGACCATGCTCTTTCGCAGCGCGAGGAACTTGTCGTCGCCCGAGTTCTGGACGACGAGGTCCGCCATGCGCCTCACCGCGCGCCGCGAGAAGCCCTGCAGGAACTTCTTCATCTCGGGCTCGAGCCGCTTGTCGAACTCGTGACGCACGTTCTCGATCGATTTGGTGAGCGGGCCGAGCCCGAAGCGGCCGAGCCCCTTGAGCAGCCCGGGCAGGCCCCAGTCGGCCGCGAACGGGTTGAACTTCTCGTTGAACTCCTTCAGCGCGTCGTGGATCACGTCGCGCAAGGTCTCCTCCATCGCTTCTTGCTCGATGAGCTGGCGCAGGAGGCGCTCGTTCGGCGGAGTCTTCTTGTCGACGAGCGCGTCGATGCGCGCGCGCGCCTTGGGCGGGACGAAGGCGCCGAGCTTGGTGGAGTCGCCGCGGAGGGCGCGCAGCACGGTGAGGTGAATCGAGCGCGAAAATGGGCGGATTCCGCGCTCCACCTGATCCTTGGCGAGCGCCGCGTCGACCGTGGCCTCGAGCCGGTCGAGCTCGATCAGCGCCTCGAGGGGGGTCGCGAGCACGCCCTCGATCGCCCGCTCGACGTCGCGCACGAAGGCGTCCTCGTCGCTCGAGAGCCGCTCGATCACGAAGCGCGCGAGCCGCGCGCGAGTCTCCTCGTCGGTCATCACCATCCCATACTACGATGCGCCCGATGCGGGAGCTTCTCCACGACACGTGGTCGACGTTCTCGCGCCGCGGCGGAACGCTGCTCGGCGGCGCGCTCGCGTTCTACGCGATGCTCTCCGTAGCCCCGCTGCTCGTCATCGCGCTCTACGTCGCGGGCCTCGTGACGACCGAGCGTCTCGCTCGCGCCGCGCTGCTCGAGAACCTCTCGCAGTACCTCGGGTCAGGCGGCGCGCAGACCCTCGGCGCGCTCATCGAGCGCGTGACGCGGCCCGGCGCGGGACTCCGCGGCGCCATCGCCGCGCTCGTCTTGATCTACGCCTCCACGCGCCTCTTCAACGAGCTCGAGACCGCGCTCGACCACCTCTGGAGCTTGCCCGAGCCCGAGGGCGAGTCGTTCCTCAAGCGTCTCGCGCAGAAGGCGGCGCGCCGCGCGTTCAGCTTCGGGCTCGTGCTCGCGACCGGGCTCATCCTGGTGGCGCTGGTCGTCCTCAAGCTCGCGTACGACGCCGCCACCGCGAAGCTCGGGATCGTCATCCCGATGGGCTGGCGCGTCACCGAGGGACTCGGGTCGATCGTCATCTGCACGCTCCTCTTCGCGGCGCTCTTCCGGTGGCTCACGAGCGCGCGCTTCGCCTGGCGGCACGCGCTGCTCGGCGGCGGCGTCACCGCTGTGCTGTTCTCGGCCGGCGCGTGGGCCATCAGCTCGTACTTGTCGCACGCTTCGGTCGCCGCCGCGTACGGCGACGCCGCGTCCTTCGTCGTGCTGCTCCTCTGGGTGCATTACTCGGCGCAGATCTTCCTCTTCGGCGCGGCCTTCACCGGCGAGTGGGTGAAGCGTCACGGGGGATTTCAGGTCGATCCGAAACGGTCGACTTGATCGACGCGTCTCGCGACTCACCTTGTTGGTGAAAGGCAAATAATCATGGCCAGCAGCAACATCGAAGTACGCCGCGACGGCGACGTACCGCAGAAGCAGCTAGAGCGCCGTGATGCGAGAAACGAAGGCAGAAACGAAGACTGGGAGCCGCTACGCGTCATGCGTGCGCTCCTCTCTTGGGATCCCTTCCGAGAGATGTCGCCGCTCGGGTCGTACCGCGGCCAGAGCGACGAGGATCAGCTCGTCACGGCGTTCGACGTGAAAGACACGCCGAAGGCGTTCGTCTTCAAGGCGGACGTACCAGGCATGAAAGAGAAAGACCTCGACGTTCAGATCAACGGCAATCGCCTGACGATTCGGGGCCAACGAGAGGCCGAGCATCGAGAGCCCGGCCACACCTATTACACCTACGAGAGAAGCTACGGCAGCTTCGCACGCACCTTCACGCTACCGGAGAGCGCAGACGTCCAGCAATGCAACGCAGAGCTGAACGACGGCGTCTTGACGGTGACGATTCCGAAGAAAGCGACGGAGCAGCCGCGAACGGTCGCGGTGAATCAAAAGCCGCGAGCGGAAAAGTCCTGACGCGTTTTTTCGAGCGTCAGGCCATGGAGCGGATGGGCCAAACCCCATCCGCTCTTTTTGTTCGAGCTACTTCACCAGGCCGCGGCGGAGGCCGTCGATGATCCCGACGATCGCGGGGCGGTAGCCGTAGAGCGGATCGTTCGGCTGCGCTTCTTGGATGTGGATCGGGCAGAGCGACGACACGGTCGCGCGCGTCCCGAGCTGGCGGGCGAGCGCGAGCTCGCGGATGGTCGGGTAGGCCTTCGCCTTGAGCTGCAGCGTGGGATTGTTCGGGTCGCACACGGGCGGCGGCGTCGTCAGGCCCGCCGAGCAGTCGCAGAACGCCGCGTACTTCGGGTCGTTGCAGTCGTGCGGCGTCGCGAGCGCGAACGTGCATGCATACTGCAAGAAGTTGCCGTTCGTGGTCCAGTCGCGTCCGACGATGGGATCGGCGTCGTTCGGCGCGTTCGGGCCGGGAAGGCCGGGCCGGGGGTCGACCGACTCGAGCATGTGAGGGTCCTCGCCGGTGAAGTCGTACGAGAGCGGATCCTTGCCGAGGATCTTGGTCCAGTCGGCGTCGTCGAGCTGGTTCTTCTGCGGCGATTCGGGGTTCGACGGGTCCACCTGCAGGAGCTGGTGCGGCACGCCGCCGATGAGCGCGAAGAAGACGAGGTCGGGGCTGCGCGGCCCGCGCTCGAGATTGCAGATCTCGCCGTGCGAGTCGCTCGGGAGATTCTTTGCAAAGATCGGATTCGTACAATTCTTCGTCCCGACGTAATCGGGACTTCCGTTCGGGTGCTCGCCCTCGCGGTTCGGCACGCTCGCCGTGCTGAGCCCGTCGATGTAGCGCTGAATCGGGTACTGCGGATCGACGCCGAAGCGTTGGCGCAGGTGGAACATCCGGATGTTGAGCCCGCTCTCGTCGAGCGTGTAGTACCCGCCGTTCGGCGCGCAAGCGGGGTCGCCGGGAGGCGCGAGCGGGCACGGCATGCAGGCGGGATCGAGCGGCGTCGTCGCGCACGCGCTCGTCGGGCGCGGCGGGCCGTTCGTCGACGAGCCGGGAAAGGTCGAGTTGATGTACGCCCAAGCCTGCCCGCCGAGCGCGCGCGGAGTCGATCTGCGAGTCGTTCTCGTCGGTCACGTCGATGATCGCGAGGAGCGAGTCCGGCCGCAGGAAATCGTGGCGCTGCTTGAGGATCACGTCGTCGACGCCGACCTCGACGGCGACGTCGCCCTGACGCTCGATGCTCGCGTACGGATCGGGCTGCACGAGGAAGCGGTACCAGCTCTCGAGCTGGCCCTCGATGCCGCACCCGAACTCGCCGACGCCGCCGACGAGATCCTGGAACGACGTGACGAGCTTCTGCGGATCGGTGATCGACTCGCCCGGCGGCTTCGGGTTGCCCTTGTTCGCGTCGACGTCGGGGAACCACGCGAGGAAATTCGACGGCTTCGCCGCGTCGAGCGGCTTGTCGTGGTCGCTCGTGCGGTTGATGAGGTGACCCTGATCGTCGTTGTGGCGATTCAGCGAGGAGTCGAGCGGGTTGGTCGCGTTCGGGTCGCAGATGTCGGAGCCCATGCCGCCGAGCGACGAGCTCACGATCGCGATGTGGATGTCGGGCACGGGCTTGAACTCGAGGTGCCCGGCGCTGCACGCGCCGTCCTTCGAGTCCGCGAGGATGTTGCCGGCGTCGTCGATGCACTTCGGCGCGAGGAGGCGATCGAGGAGATCCGGGATCGCCTGACGAAGGAGCTCCTGCTTGTCGCCCATCGACCCGGAGTTGTCGATCATGAAGAGGAGGTCGACCTTGCCGCTCTGCGAGAGCAGCGACGCGTCGGGCGGCGGGACGAGCAGGCCGGTGCGCGAGCCGCAGCCCGCGAGCGTCGCGAAGAGCACCAACCCTACCGAAGCGAAGCGAGTGACCACGGGCAAAGCGTTGCCCAAGGTCGCCGCTCAGTCCAGGTCTTCGTTGTCGTCGACGTCGCGTTGCCCGTCGTTGGAGTCGCCCGAGTCGCTGCTCTTCCAGCGGTCGATGAGGCCTTGATGCTGCTGCGCCAGGTCGGTGGCGGACGCGGCGAGGGCGTCGGCGGCGGCGCGCTTTACGCCGTCCGTCGCGTCGGAGGAGAGGAGGTCGAGCAGCGACTGCTGCGCGCCCGCGCCGCCGACGTTCGCGAGCTCGGAGACCGCGCTCTCGGCGATGCCGTCATCGGCGTCGTGGAGGGCGGACGCGAGGAGGCGCTTGGCGTCCGCCGGCGGAAGGACGCTCGCGCTCGCGACGACCGCCCGGCGCATCGCGGTCGAGCCCGAGCTCATCGTGCGGTCGGCGAGGGCGGCCGCGCGCGCGGGCGCCGCGGCGGCCAGCGTGGAGAACGCGGCCGGCGCGTCCGAGCTCGTGCCGGTCGCGAGCGTCTCGAGCGTTCGCGCAGCCGAATCTGTGTGGAGCGCGCCGAGCGCGCGGATCGCGACGCTGCGCGTCTCCCCGTTCGAGTCGCCGGTCGCCGCGACGAGCGCGCGCTCGGCCGCTTCGCCTCCGGTTCGAGCGAGGCCGCGTAGCGCCGCGTCGCGCACGGCGGGGTCCTTGTCGAGCGTCGCCGAGAGGAGCAGCGGCGTCGCCTTCGGATCCGACGTCGACGCGAGCGCGTCGATCGCCTGGCCGCGGAGCTCGGGCGTCTTGGCGGTGCGCGTGAGGTCGGAGAGCGCCCGCATCGCGTCCGGGTCGCCGCGCTGAGCGAGCTGGCTCATCGCCGAGCTCGCGTTGTCTCCGCCGCCGCGCGCGATCGTGACGAGCGCCTCGCGCGCTTCGGGCGACGCGTCTTGGGCGAGCACGGCGAGCGCCGTCGACGCGTTTTGCCCGCCGCCTTTCGCGAGGCCCAGCGCGATGCGCCGCGCTTCGTCGCGCCCGCCGGGCATGTTCGCGAGGTTCTCGAGCGCCGCGGCTTGATCGACCCCGCCGGCGCGCGCCGCCGCCGCGAGCGCGTCGCGCGCCCCGTCGCCTCCGATGCGCGCGAGCACCGAGACGATCGAGCCGCGCGCGTTCGGCGGCGCGGTGCCAAGCATCGCGGCGAGCTCCGGGACCGAGCTCGCGTCGCCGTGCGTGCCGTACCACGCCGCGGCGGCCGCCGCGACGCGAGGATCGCTCGACGAGAGGCCGCCCTTCATCGTCGCCTTCACGTCGTCGCCGTCGAGCTGAGCGAGGGCTTGCCACGCGGCCAGCTTCTCGGGGAGCGACGCGCTCGCGGTCGCGTCGAGCAGCGCCTGCTTCGCGGCGGGATCCCCGGTCTTCGCGAGCGCGCGCGCCGCGGCGACCGCGTCCTCGCGCGAGCCGTTTGCGAGCTTGTCCTCGAGCACCTTCAGCGCCGCCTCGCCGCCGATCGACCCGAGCGCCTCGAGCGCGGCCGAGCGCGTCTCGGTCGAGCCCGTGTCGATGATCGCCGAGATCGACGACACCGCCGCGGGATCGCGCGTCTCGCCGAGCGCGGCGATGAGCCGCTCCTTCGCGTCGCCGGTCTCGCTCGCGATGGCGGTCTGCAAGAGCGCCGACGCCTCGGGCAAGTGCGCGTCCCCGAGCGCGATGATCGCCTCGAGGCGCGTGTCGTGATCCTCGCTGTGCGCAGCGGCGAGCACGGCGCTGCGCGCGTCCGAGTCGTCGGCCGCGCGAGCGGCGAGCGCGTGGAGCGCGGCGTCGCGCACCCAGCGATCGCCGTCGTCCACGAGGTTCGCGAGGTAGCTGTCCGACGCGCCCGAGCGCACCTTCTCGAGCGCCGACACGGCGCAGAGCCGCTCGGTGCGCGCGTGCGTCTTTCCACTGAGCTCGCCAATCGCGTCGGTCGCTTCCTCGTCGCCCGTGGCCTCGAGGGCGAGCACGCGCAGGGCGTCGCACGATTCGCCCGGATTGCGCGCGTCGCGGAGCTGCTGCAAATGCGTTCCGGTGCGAGGCGGTGTGACGTCTCCACCAGACGAGCCGCCGAGCCACGCGAAGAGCCCGCCGCCGCCGTGGCTCGCGTGACGCGCCGCCTTCGCGTCCGCGCCGGGCGCGTGGGCATCTTCGCCGCCGAGCGGACGGAGAGCGAGAAATCCCGCTACGCCGAGCGCCACGAACGTCGAAACTTTCCAGGCGCCCTGACGCATGCGTCTCCCTACGGTCTACGCTCCCAAACGGTTTGTTCTTCCAGCTCCGACACGCGCGAGCGGCGAGGGTTCCGACCCGCGTCGCTCGAGCCTCTTGGCTGCAACCGCCGGACCGCCTAGAGAAAGGGGACCATGGCGAAGAAGAAGCGGGCGAAAGGCGCCCTCGCGCAGGCGGCGAGCAAGAAGCTCTCGGGCATCGGCGGGCCGAAAATGACGGCCGAAGACGTGGCGCACGTGCTCTGGCACGCCGAGCAGCGCGGCGAGGTGGAGCGGGTCGAGCTCGAAGACGGCTCGTGGGCGTGGATGCTACCCGGGCAGGGCGGCCAGCCGCAGATGCTCAAGCCGACCGCGGAGATGCTCGCGATCCTCGATCGCTTCGAGCGCGAGGGCCACGGCGAGCACCAGTGACGCGCTAGAACTTGATGCCGTTGTTCGCGCGGTGCTTCCACCAGCGGTAGGTGAGCACCGCGGCGGGAACGGCGGCGACCGCCGCGGTCACCGGCCAGCCGATCACACCCAGCCCGACCGCAGCTGCCGTAGCGACGCCCGCAGCCGTGGCTTTTTTCTTGGAATCCGAAAGGACCTCGCTCCGCGGCTTCGTCATGGGTTCAAGGTAAGGGCCGGGGCGCGAACTTCAAGTGGCGCCCGAAGAGGTGGCGCCCGCGGCCACTTCAGTTGACGGATGCGACCTGACCAGGCCATATGATGGGCAATGGGCTCGCGGGCGGGGGTGGCATCCAAGTTGGCGGAGCTCGGCGGGTGGAAGCTCGTTCGCGAAGCGGGCGCGGGCGCGAGCAGCGTGGTCTACGAGGGGCGGCTCGACGGCGTTCGCGGGGCCGTCAAAGTGCTGGGCGACGGGTTCGGGCTCGGTGAGGCGGCGATGCTCGCGCGGGTCGGTCGCGTTTGGGGTCCCGGTCTGCTCGACGCGGGGGCGGAGGACGGGCGCGCGTTCGTCGTCACCGAGTGGGTCGAGGGCGGCTCGCTCGACGGCGCGCGCGGCGACGCGCGAAAAGTGTGGGCCGTTCTCCACGCGGTCGCGCGCTCGCTCGAGGAGCTTCACGACGCGGGCGTGCGTCACGGCGACGTGAAGCCGGAGAACGTCCTCTTGCATGACGGCGCGCCGACGCGCGACGTCCCCGCGGAGCGCGCGGCGACGCTGATCGATCTCGGGCTCGCGACGGGCGTCGGCGAGGCGGCGCAGGGAGGGACCGCGCGCTACGCGGCGCCGGAGCTTCAATCGGGCGGCGACGTCGGGCCGCGCGCGGACGTGTGGGCGCTCGGCGTCGTCGTCGAGGAGCTGCTCGAGGGCGCGGCCGACGCCGGCGACCTGCGCGCGATCGCGCGCGCGATGCAGTCGGCTTCGCCGGGCGCGCGCCCTCAGCCCGCGTGGCTCGCGGAGCGTGCGGCCCGCGCGCTCGGGCTCGCCGAGGATCCGGGCGCGCGAGCGCGCGAGCGCGAAGCGACCGTGCGGCGCGCGTACGTCGCGCTCCGCGCGCGCGAGATCGCGCGAGCGTCGAAGGTCGACGCGAGCGTCGGTGGGGCGCCGCGCGCGTGGCTGGAAGACGCCGTTGCCTGGACGCGCAAGCTCGCGGGCGACGCGGAGGGCGCGATCGGCCGGAGCTCGGCCCTCGTTCGCTCGCGCTGGCTCGTCTCCCTCGTCGGGCCCGCGGCGGCCGCGTGGCCGCTTCCGGACTTGGACGAGGCGACGCTCTCGTCGCGCGTGCTCGACCTCGCCGCGAGGCTCCCGTTCGGCGCGTGGACGTATGCGGACTTTTCGGGGGCCGGCCCGTCGGCGGCGATCGACGCGGACGACGACGCGAGCCTCGCGCTGGCGCTGTCGAAGCCGCACCCTCCGCGCGACGTCGTCGCGCGCGCCGAGGCGCGGGGCGCGGCGCTCCCCGTGACCGTGCGCGACGCGCTCGTCTCGGCGCTCGTGCGCGCGGGCGAGTCGGCGCGCGCGATGCTCGTGCTGCGCGACGACGACGCGGGGGCTTTCGTTCGGCGCGCCGAGATCGCGCGTCGCGCGGGCGACGCGTCCGCGGCCGCGGAGTGGGCGCGCGCCGCGCTCGCCGACGCGCCGGATCCCCTGAAATCACGGGCCGCCGCGGTGCTCGCGCGCCTCGCGTGGGACGCGGGCGACGACGCGCGCGTCGCCTCGGCGCTCGAAGACGAGGGCGGAAAGCGACGCACCGGCTCGGCCGTCGCCGAGGTCGCCGCGCTCGCGCTCTGCCGTCGCGGCGCGTTCGACGCGGCGCTCGCCTCGCTCGACGATGCCCTCGCGCTCGAGGACGACGCGCTCGTCTCCGCGCGACTGCACGCGGCGCGAGGCTGGGTCGATCACGCGGCCGGCCGCGCCGAGGACGCGCTCGGCGACTACGAGCGCGCCGTCGATCTCGCGCGGCGCGCCGGCGCACCCGCGGACGAGGCGACGTACCTCGTGGGCGAGGCGTCCGCCGCGACCGAGACGGGTGACGTGGGCCGCGCGCTCGCCGCCGCGACGCGCGGCGCGCTCTTGCTCGAGCGACTCGGCCGACTGCGCGAAGCGTCGCGCGCGTGGCTCGCACGCGCGGGCGCGCTCGCGACGGTGGGCGACGCGCACGGCGCGGACGAGTCGGCGCTCGAGATCGCGGCGAGCGACGCCGCCGACGCGCGGACGCGCGCCTACGCAAGGTGGGCGCGCGTCGAGACGCGGACCCCCGGCGACGCCCTCGCGCGGCAGGAAGCGCTCGCGGCGCTCGACGCGCTCGGCCCGCTCCCGGGCGCCGGCGGCGCCGGCGAAATCGCCGACGACGCGCTCCGCGCCGCCGCGCGCGCGCTCGTCTGGGCGCCCGAGGCGATTGACCCGGCGCGCCTCGCGGCGCTCGACGCGGCGAGCGTTCGCGGCTCGCCCCACGCGTCGTGGGAGTGGCTCGGCGCGCGCGCGCGCCAGTGCGTCGCCGGGGGCGCGCACGAATCTCGGCGCGCCCGAAGTCCTCGCGCGCCTCGTCGCGATCGCCGCGACGCCCGCGCCGCTCGCCTCGCGCGGGCCGGCGCTCGCCGCCGCGCGCGATCTCGCGCGAAAGCTCGGCGAAGGCGAGGCTGCGCGCCGCTTCGAGACTCTCCGCCGAGCCGACGCGACCAAGCTGCGCGAGACCACGCCGAGCGAGCTGCGCGACTCGCTCGCACAAGTCGAATGGGTGCGCGGCGCCGCCGAGCTTTCGCGCGACGAGAGCGACGGCGAGCTCGCGCCCGCGCAGATCGCCCAGCTCGAGACGATCGTGCGCTCGCTCCAGGCGCGCGACGGCCTCCGTCCGCTCCTCTTGCAGGTGCTCGACGCGATGGTGCTCTGGGTCGGCGTCGAGCGCGGCCTCTTGCTCCTCCGCGCGCCGAACGGAAAGCTCGTCCCGCGCGCCGCGCGCAACCTCGCGCGCGAGGACCTCCGCGGCGAGCAGCTCTCGCTCTCGATGACGCTGGCCAAGCGCGCGATGGAGAGCGGCGAGGCGATCGTCGCGACCGACGCGTTCGCGACGCTCGGCGACGTGCACGCGTCGGTGCACGCGCTTCGCCTGCGGAGCGTGCTCGCCGTCCCGCTCCTCGCGCGCGGCGAGACGCTCGGCGTCGTCTACCTCGACGATCGCGGGCGCCGCGGCGCGTTCGGCCCGCGCGAGCTCTCGTGGGTGCGCCTGCTCGCTAGCCAGGCGGCGATGGCGATCGCCGACGCGCGCGATCAAGTCCTCTTGCGCCGCTCGGCCCGCCGGGCCGAGCGCGCGCGCGCCCGCGTGGAAGAGCTCCTCGCCGAGCGCGAGGCCGAGCTCCTCCAGACCAAGACCGAGCTCTCGCAGGCGCGCGGCGAAGAGACGCGCTTTCGCTACGACGCCATCGCGGGCCGCAGCGAGCCGATGCGCGCGCTCCTCCGCGTCGTCGATCGCGTGACGACCAGCGACGTCCCGGTGCTCGTCGTCGGCGAGAGCGGCACGGGAAAAGAGCTCGTCGCGCGCGCGATGCACGAGAACGGCCCGCGCGCGCGCCGCGCGTTCGTGAGCGAGAACTGCGCTGCGGTGCCCGAGTCGCTCCTCGAGTCGACCCTCTTCGGTCACGTGCGCGGCGCGTTCACCGGCGCGTCGCAGACGCGCTCGGGCCTCTTCGAGGTCGCCGACGGCGGCACACTCTTCCTCGACGAGATCGGCGAGATGCCGCTCGCGATGCAGTCCAAGCTCCTCCGCGTCCTCCAAGACGGTGAGGTGCGCGCCGTCGGCTCGGAGCGCACGCGCCGCGTGAACGTCCGGCTCATCGCGGCGACGCACCGCGATCTCGAGGCGATGGTCCAGAAGCGCTCGTTCCGAGAAGACCTCTATTACCGTCTCAACGTCGTCACGATCCGCATGCCGCCGCTCCGCGAGCGACGCGGCGACATCCCGCTCGTCATCGGCCACCTCCTCAAGAAGCACGCGGCCGGAAAAAAAGTCCGCGTCACCAAGGCGGCGATGGACCGCCTCGTCGCGTTCGCGTGGCCCGGCAACGTGCGCCAGCTCGAGAACGAGGTGCGCCGGGCGCTCGTCCTCTGCGCGACCGTCCCCGACGGAGGCGAAGCCGTCATCGACGCGCCTGACCTCTCCCCCGACTTGCTCCGCGGCGACGGCGCGCGCGAAATCGGCCTGGATTTGCGGTCCCGCGTCGACGCGCTCGAGGCCGACCTCCTCCGCGAGGCGCTCGACAAGACGCACGGAAATCAGACCAAGGCCGCCGAGCTCCTCGGCCTCTCGCGTTTCGGTTTGCAAAAAATGATGCGCAGGCTCAAGGTCGCGACGAGCAAACCGTCATGATGCGAGCCCCGGACATCGCGCGCGCGGGTTTCGTCGCCGACGACGCGACGATTGTCGGGCACGTCGAGCTCGGCCAGGACGCGAGCGTCTGGTTCGGCGCCGTGATCCGCGGCGACAACGACCTCATCGCGATCGGCGACGCGTCGAACCTCCAAGACGGCTGGTGTCGTCCACACCGACGACGGCATCGAGCTCCGCGTCGGCGCGCGGGTCACCGTCGGCCACGGCGCCGTCCTGCACGGCTGCACCATCGAGGACGAGTGCCTCATCGGAATCCGCTCGGTGCTCTTGAACCGCTCGCGCATCCGCCGAGGCTCGATTGTCGGCGCGTGCGCGCTCGTCACCGAGGGCAAGGACTTCCCGGAGCGGAGCCTCATCTTGGGCGCGCCGGCGCGCGCCGTGCGCACGATCACCGACGAGGAGCTCGCGTCCATCCGCGACGCGGCGGCGCATTACGTGCAAAATGCACATAAGTTCCGCGCGTCGTTCGTCCGCGGCCGCTGAGCGCGGCTCACCCGGCCGGGCGAAGCTGGTCGATGGATTTGCGCAGCTGCGCGAGCGTGAGCTTGCTCTCGTGGATGTGCATGTAGACGACGTAGTGCCCCACGAAGAAGAGGCTCGCGCCGAGGATCCCGGCGACGATCATCGGCGTGAGCCCCCAAAGCCGCGTGACCCCCGCGGCGACGACCGCGGCGACACCGAATCCGTTCATGCGCCGCTGCTCCGCCCGAAGCTCGACCAACCGAGCGCGAAGCCGCGCACGGGTCGCTTCGTAGAGGGCCAGTCTCTCCTCCATGCAACGCGAAGATAAGGTCGAATTCCGCGCGGCCCAGGGGTCGCGCACCACGCGACACGATGGCTCGTCCGTGCCAAGATTGGGCATGCACGTTCGCGGGATGGCGCTCGGCACAGGCGCCGCGGCGATCGTGGCATGCGGCGGTTACGTCTCGGACGAGGCGTCTTCGGGATACCGGGGACGCGTCTGCGTTTCCGGCGACCGATTTCCAGTCCGGTACGCGCCTGCGAGCGCAGACGTATCGGACGTCGGACGGTCAATCGATTTTCCACGATTGGTTCGACTCGGAGCTCGGCTTGCGATGCGCGTTCGCGCGGGCCGAGGACGGCATCTTGCGTTGTCTGCCCGATTACGCGGGATACGAGGTGATGTACGCGGACGCGAGCTGCAACGAACCGGCCGTGCTCCTCGATCGCAACGACCCCGACCCCGCCGGGCCGCGCTACGCGACCGCGGCATCGTGTGCTGGCGGCCGCGCTTTTCTCGGCGGCGAAGGGGCTGTGGCTCTCGCGCCGGCTTACACGCTCGTGAACGGCAGTTGCACGCCGACGGTCGACGACTTCAGGACGTTCGTCATCGCGCAGCACGTCGATGCGAGCGCGTTCGTCGCCGGCAAGTGGATCACCAAGCACGTCGACGGCACGCTCGGCGCCCGCGTGATCGTCGCCGACGACGGAGCTCGCGCGACGATGAGCGCGTACGACTTCGTTCACGGCGACGACTGCGATCTCGGCGACCCGACGATCAACCCAGGCGCGATCTGCGCTCCACTGACCGCCAGCGATTCCTATCCCCTCTGCAACGACGCCCCGATCGCGGTCGCGTGTGCGAACGCGCTGCCCTCGGCGCTTCGAACGCAAGACGGCTGCGTGGTCGGTGCAGCGACCGCCGTCCCGCTCGCGCAAAGCTGCTTCGCCGGAGAGCAAACGACCGTCGCGGCGGGCGGAGCCATTCGAGCCGCCACATCTCGCGCAAGCCGACGAGGGCACGGGCCGGTTGCGCGTGCGCTGGGTGACGAGCGCTGGCGGCGAGCCCATTCGCGTCGCCGGCTTCTACGATTCAGTGCTCGACATGCCGTGCCGCGGCGGGATTTATGGCGGCCGTCGCTGCCTGCCCGAGGCGTCGACCATCTTGGAATATCCGCGCGTGATCGGAGGATGCTACGCGCCGGATCCGGAGCCGGCGATCGTCGGGGCCGGGTGTTCCGAGCAGCGCTTCGCGTTCCTGAAGGGCCAGTATTACGTTCGAGGCGCCCCGCTCGAAGTCGGCGCGAAGCTCTGCGCCGAAGGCGAGACGTGCGCGTGTTCGACGTACGACGGCAGCGGCGGCGCCTACCACTCGACGCCGGTCGCGTACGACGCGTTCGAAGCCTTGGACGACGTCACGGAGTGACGCGCTCGCGAGAAAGAACTCGCGTGAATCCAGTGGAGCCGAGGGGGATCGAACCCGCCGTGACGTCAGCGCCGATCGTCGCGAATAGTCGCTCAAAGAACGCAGTTCGTGCGACGCAAGACGACTCAAAGCAACGCGAAGTTTCGGCTTCTGTCGAGCCGAGCATCGCGGAGATCGAGCGCGCGATCGTTGAGGCGACGCTTCGCGGTAGGTTGGCGCTCGCCGAGTTGCTCGCTGACCGACTGCGCGCGCGGCTCGCCGGTCAAAGTGGCGCAGTCGCAAAGCTTCGTGTGAAACGGTGAATGCACGCGGATCCTTCGTCGTCCGCTACAATGTCCACAGCCATGCGCACGCGGGGAATGTTTTCGTTTCTCCTTGTGCTCGCGACAGCGTGCGGCGCGCGCTCGATGCTCGATGGACTCGGCGAGAGCGATGCCGCGGCAGGCGCCGACACGGCGACGTCGGCCGATGGCGCCAGCGACGTAGCTACATGCATCGGCGCGGGCGCATCGTGCGATGCTGGAGCAGTTGTCGTGTGTGACGGGTGTGCGCCTCCTACCGTGATTGCAGCGTGCCAAGCGCTTCCGACAGCGCTTTCGCTGGATGACGCGGGCGTCTTTTGGATCAACGAAGGCGTCGTCGATTCTCCGGGCGGACATAACGTGCCTGCGACGTACAAGGACGGCGCTCTCGTGCGGTGCGCGAAAGGTGGTTGCGATGCCGGCCCTTCGCCGATCGTCGTGGGACTCAAGAACGTGTGGCCCCAGTCGTTCGCGACCGCTTCCGGATCGAGCGTCTTCACGGCAGAAGGCATGCTTCTCACGGTCGAAAACGGTACGTGCACGAGCGCACCATCCGCAATTGCCGGCGGCGGCTACAACTTCGCTGCAGACGGGAAGACCGCCTATTTCACGACTTGGGATGCAAACACCGTCAACGCTTGCCCCGTCGACGGATGTGCGACCACGACGACGCTATGGACTGCGCCGACCCCGAACATCTTCACGATGGGCATCGCGGTCGACGCGACCGACGCCTATTGGACGACCTCCCACGGCGAAGTTTATCGCTGCGCAAAATCGGGCTGTGCGGGGAAGCCGATTCTCGTCATGCACACGCTCGCTGGCCTCGACGCGATCGCGCTCGATGACGTGAACGTCTATGCGGCTGGCGCGGCGTTGTATTCGTGCTCGAAAGCCGGCTGCGCGCAACCGACCACGCTTACGACGAGCGCACTACCGTCGGCCAACCTCGTCACCGATGGATCCAGGCTCTATTGGACGCGCATCACCGACGTCTACCCGACGCGCGGTGGCGTCTTTCGGTGCGCGGTCAGTGGGTGCTCCGCGCCCGAGATGATGGCTGCCACGACACAACCCGGTGGCGTTGCCGTCGACGCGACTCGCGTCTACTGGTCCGACACGACGAACGGAACCGTCTTCGCGCTTGCGAAATAACAGAACACTTTCGGCATCGCGCTGCGGCGACGCGCACGGGACGCCTGCAAACACGTCACTTGAAGTGGAGCCGAGGGGGATCGAACCCCTGACCTCATCCATGCCATGGATGCGCTCTCCCAGCTGAGCTACGGCCCCGGGAATGTGATGCGGGGGACGAGATACAGGGAAGAAGACGCCTTGTCCAGGCACCTACTGACGTGCCCGGTAGAGAACGTGGCGGCGGAGCGGGCTCTCCGGCGGCAGGCGGGGGTGGTCGAAGGCTTCGGACGGCGATTCGACCATGCCGAGGCTCGCCGCCACGCGGCGGGAGCGGGCGTTGATCTCGGCGGTGACCGCGACGATTTCGCGCAGGCCCACGCGCCCGAAGCCGTCGTCGAGCACGGCGCGCGCGGCCTCGGTCGCGTACCCGCGGCCCCACGCGTCGAACGCGAGCCGCCAGGCGATTTCGACCCCCGCCGAGGGCGACGAGGGCCTCACGATCCTCGTCGCTCACCGCCCGCAGCGTCAACCGCTCGGTGACGAGATCCATCCCCCCGAGCGTACCCCGTCCACCTCGGCCGAGCGCCGCGCTTCGTGACACCCGAAGGGGTGCAGCGACGGCCGAGAGGGGACCGCGACGCGCGCAGGCAGGCGCTGCGCCTGCCGAGCACGTCGCGAGGGGAGAAATTCTCCCCCGCTCGCAAAGCCAGCGTGTCCGTCTTCACCGTCGCCCCCGTCGCGTCGAGCACGTCGACCTCGACGCTCTTCGCGCCGCCGACCCAGTGCGTGCCCCAGGTCTTCCACGCGGGCGAGGTGCCGACGTCGAGCGACTGGCGGCCGGCCTCGTGGCCGTCGAGCTTCCAGACGAGCGTGACCGTCGTCGGCGCCGCGTCGTTCTTCATCGCGACCCAGTAGGTGACGCGCGACGGGTGGCCGAGCGCGTCGGCGCCGGCGACCGGGTTCGACTGCTCGACCTTGTCGGTGAACTGCGAGCGGACGACCGAGAGCGTGCTCCCGTCGGCGTGAGCGATGGCGGGAAGCGAGACGGCGACGACGGCGAGAAGGGACCGAATGATGTGCATGCCGACCTCGAGTGCAGCCGGCGTGCCCGCCCGCGCGATCGCGAAATCGGCTGGAAAATGGGCCCGAACGCGCGATTGGTGTCTCCCGGGGGACACGCGATGTGTACGATGCCGCCATGCGCGCGGCGCCGCTCGTCCTCCTCGTGTTCGTCGCGTGCTCGCGCGCGACGCCGAGCGAGGACCCGCCGGTGCCGTGGAAGCCGCCGGCCTCGCCCGCGTGGGACGCGCTCCCGAAGACCGACGCCGCCGCCCTCACGCTCGCCGCGAAGGAGACGACCGCGCGAAAGAAGCTGCGCGCGTTCGACTCGAGCATGCTGCTGAACCTCCGCCCGGACGCGTCGCTCATGCTCGCCGGCGAGGAGGCGATCGCGGCCGCGTACGACGGATGGGCGAGCCGCGCGGACACGCCCGCCTACGTCGTCTTCGGGACGATGCACGACTCGCGCGCGCAGATCGCGACCGTCGCGTCGATCGTGTTTCGGATGAAGTCGACGTGGGGGCTCGCGCTCGAGCAGTTCCACTCGGCCGGACGTTGGCGCGACGCGCCTGCGGTCGAGAGCGCGGACGACGCGGATCTCGCGGCGATCGCGCGCGCGCCGGCGGTCGATCGCGGCGCGCTCGAGCGCATCGCGCGCCGGCAGGAGCGGTTCGATCACGCCGCGTGGAAGTTCGGCTACCTCGACGCGATGACCTCGCTCGCGATCGCGTCGCGCGGCGCGGGCGTTCCGCTCTTCGGGTGCGACATGCCGCCCGAGCTCCACGCCTCGCTCACCGGAGGGGGCGAGGCCGAGCGCGCGATGCGCGAGCTCCACTGCGCGCGCTCGCTCCGCGACGACGCGCTCGCCGTCGCCGCGTCGCACCCGCCCGACGGCGGCTTGTCCGACGACGACCCCGCGCCGCCCGAGCGCTTCGCGCTGATCGTCGGCGCGCGCCACGCGGAGCCCGACGGCGTCGCGCGCTTCTTCGACGAGAGCGCGCGCGTCGCCCTCGTGCGCGTGCTCGGCGGCCGCCCGCTCGGGGCGCCCGGCGAGGAAGCCGATCTCGCGTCCGACCTCGTCGTCACCGATCTCGTGCTCGTGCGCGAGAAGGGCGTCGATCTCTTGCTCCTGCCCGACGACACGTGGGGCGGGACGGTCGATCGCGCGAGCGACCGCGGCGAGCCGCCGGCGCCGACCGATCGCGGCGCGGACTTGCCGCGCGCGAACCTCGCCGTCACCTGCGACGGCGGCGCGCGCTTCGCGATCACGGACGCGTCGGTCGACGTCGCGTCCAAGCCCGAGTGGCTCTCGGTTCGCACCGGCCACCAGGCGTACGTGCTCGTCTCCGAGTCGCGCACCTTCGTCGGCGCGGTCGACGTGCCGGAGACCGGCTGGACCGAGCTACGCTTCTCGCCGAAGGACCGCGAGCTCCGCGTCGTCGTGCACCGACCCTAAACGAACACGACGAGCGCGCGCCGGATCCGCCGGATCTTGCGGCGCCGCCGTACGCGGCCGAGGGCTCGCCGCATCGCGTGAATCGCGTCGCCAGTCAGGATCGCGAGCACGAGCCCCGCGAGCCCGGCGAGCGCGAGCGGCACCATCGGCAGCGCCGCCGTCGCGGCGCCCGTGGCTCCCGCCTCGATCGTCTCTTCCACCACGTGGCCGCGATGCCGCAGCTCTTCGATGGTGACCACGAGGCGGTCGCACGCCTCGTCCGCTTCGTGCTGGTGGCGCAGCTCTTCCTCGACCGTCGGCGTCTTCATAGCGCCTCCTCGAGCTTGGTGAGCTCGTGCTGCGTGGTCTCTCGCGTCATCTTCATGGGCTTCTTCGGCATGACGATGTACGCGGCCAGCGCGATCCCGCCGGCGAGCACCAGGAAGACGCCGCCGGTCACGAGCGCCGCGATCGCCGGCCGCGCGAACGCGAGCGGGATCGCGACGGCCAAGAGGGTCGAGCCGATGAACCCGATCGCGCCGGCGACGCCGAACGTCACCACCGCCGCCTTGGTCTGTTCCAACTCGATCTTGGCCTCGGCGGTCGCGAGCCGCACCTCGGCGCGGATCAGGTCGCGCGCTTCGTCGACCGCCTCTCGGACGAGGTCCGTCGTCGACTTCGTTTCGGTCGCCATTCGGCGAGGCGATGCGAGCGGCGTGCCGGGCCGTGTGCGGAGAGCTGCAGGGTTACTTGCGAGCGTGATAGGCTCGCCCGCCGAATGGACTACGTCGATCCCGCGCTCCCGCGCGAGGTGTTCGGTTGGCACAGCCCGCGGCTCGGCATCCACATGCCGATCGTCCGCTACGGAAATTGGGGACACCCGCTCATCCTCTATCCGACAGCCGGCGCCGACCTCCTCGACTGCGAGCGCTTCTACCTCATCAAGTCGATCGAGCCGCTGATCTTCGCGGGCCGCGTCACGGTCTTCGCGATCAACAGCATCAACTCGCACGCGTGGATGAACCGCTCCGTCTCGGTGCCCGAGGCCGCGCATCGGCAGGCGCTCTACTCGGGCTACGTCGAGGAAGAGGTCGTCCCGCACATCCGCCGCGCCGTCCAGAACGACTCGGCGCGCATCGGAGTCACCGGCGCGAGCTTCGGCGCGTTCCACGCGGCGAACCAATTCTTCCGCCGCCCCGATTTGTTCGACGCGCTGCTCGCGATGAGCGGCTTCTTCGATCTCGAGCGCGACTACACGCACGGCTTCATGAACGACGACGTCTACTTCAACAACCCGACGAGCTTCGTCCCGAACCTCGGCGGCGCGGCGCTCGACACGATCCAGAACCACAGCCAGGTCCACATCGTGACCGGCCAGGGCCAGTGGGAGCACCCGGACGAGAGCCGCCGCTTCTCGACGCTCCTCTGGGATCACGGCATCTGGAACAACCTCGACATGTGGGGCCACGACATGAAGCACGATTGGCCCACGTGGAGGCAGATGCTCCCGTATTACCTCGGCGAGAGGCTGGGGTGGTGATGCGGCGAGTCGGGCTCCTCGTCGGGCGCGAGCGGTCGTTTCCCGACGCGCTCATCTCCGAGATTCAGCGGCGCGACGCGGGCGTCGTCTGCGAGTACGCGCGCTTCGACGCGCCGCGCGCGGACGTCGCGCCGCCGTACGACGTGCTGGTCGATCGCATCTCGCACGAGGTGACGTGTTACCAGCCGTACCTGAAGCTCGCGGCGCTCTGGGGCACGCGCGTCGTCAACAACCCTTTCTGGCGGATCGCCGACGACAAGTTCTTCAACGCGGGGCTCGCCGCGCGCGTCGGCGTGTCGGTGCCGAAGACGATCCTCCTCCCGCAGAAGTCGTACGGTGACGACGTGTCGAGCGGCACGCTCGAGAAGAACATGCGCTACGTCGACTGGAACGGGCTCATCGAGCAGCTCGGCTTCCCGATGTACCTGAAGCCCCACTGGGGCGGCGGGTTTCGCGACGTCTCGCGCGTCGAGACCGCCGACGAGCTCATGCGCGTCTACGACGCGAGCGGCAAGACGACGCTCATCGTCCAAGAGGCGATCGCGTGGCAGCGCTACGTGCGGTGCCTCGTCGTCGGCCAACGCGACGTACGCGTCGCGCTGTGGGATCCGCGCCTGCCGCACCACGAGCGTTATTCGCGCGCGCACGAGACGATGCCCGCGCTCGACCCCGGCCACGTCGAGCGCGCCGCCCAGGACGCGCTGAAGATCACGCAGGCGCTCGGCTACGACATGAACACGGTCGAGCTCGCCTTCGCCGCGGATGTGCCGTACGCGATCGACTACATGAACTCGGCCCCCGACTTCGACGTCACGTCGCTCGGCGAGGCGCACTTCGAGTGGGTCGTGAAGAAGATGGCCGAGCTCTGCATCGACCTCGCGAACGACCGCCCGCAGGCGAGCTATCGCTGGGACGCGCTCCTCCGCGGCCCGCGCTGACGCCGTCGACGTGATAGCGTGGTGCCGGAATGGACGCTGCGCTCCGCGAGCTCTTCAACCGACACGATCCCCACGCGATCTTCGAAGATTACCGAGACCGCCTCTACGCCAAGCTCGGCGGCCCGTTCCCGTTTCGTCTCGCCGAGACGCCGCTCTTTCTCACGCCCGCGCTGCGCGACGGGTTGCAGAATGCAGCCATCGAAATCGCCGGGCAGCTCTCGCGGCCCGACACGCTGATCGAGCTGAAAAAAGCCATCCCCGCGCGCTACGACGTGCCCGGAATGGACGCGCTCCCGCACTGCGTCCAGGTCGATTTCGCGATCTGCAAGGACGAGCGCGGAGAATTCTGCGGCCGGCTCGTCGAGCTCCAGGCGTTCCCGTCGCTCTACGCGCTCGAGACGATTGAGGCGGACATGTGGGCCGAGGCGCTACGCAAAATCCCCGCCCTCCGCCGCGAGTACTCGTGCTTCTTCACCGACCGCGCGCGCGCGCTCGCCCTCATGTCGCGCTCCATCCTCGGCGGCGAGGACCCGCGCGAGGTCGTCCTCGTCGACCTCCACCCGTGGAAGCAGAAGACCTCGCCCGACTTCGCGGCGACCAAGCTCCTCTTCGACGTCGACTCGGTCTGCGTGACCGATCTCGTCAAAGAAGGAAACAAGCTCTATCGCAAAGACGGCAGCGGAAAACGCGTTCGGGTCAAACGTATTTACAACCGAATGGTCTTCGACGAGCTCGAGGTCAAGAAGGTCCAAATCCCCTTTTCGTGGAACGACGCGCTCGACGTCACGTGGTGCTCGCACCCCAATTGGTATTGGGCCTGGTCGAAGTTCTCGCTCCCGTTCCTCGATCACCCGTGGGTGCCGCGCACGCGGTATCTGTCGGATTTCGCCGAGCCGCCGGCGAACCTCGAGGACTTCGTGCTCAAGCCGCTCTTCTCCTTCGCGGGCTCGGGCGTGATTGTCGACGTCACCAAAGAAGATTTCGAGGGAGTGCCGAGCGAGCTCCGCTCTTCGTATCTGCTGCAGCACAAAGTCGAATATGCGTGGACGATCCGGATGCCGAATGCCGGCCGCGACGAGGACCTCGGCGCGCACGACGCGGTCAAGGCCGAGGTGCGCGTGATGCTGATGCGCGGCGGAAACGGCGAGGCGCTCGAGCCGCTCTTGCCGCTCGTGCGTCTCTCGCGCGGCAAGATGCTCGGCGTCGATCAGAACAAGACCGCCGAGACGCTCTGGACGGGCGGCTCGGTCGGCATGTGGGCGGTCTGATTCACGGCGCCACGGGGGCGAGCAGGCCCTCGACGACGTAGCCGCCGTTTCCCGGCGCGGTCCAGACGAGCGCGCAGCCGCCCGCTTCGGGGTGCGCGTCGAGATCGGGGCAGAACCCGGAGAGAAACGCGCGCGCGCCCGCCGGCGCGAGAGGCTCCCACGCGCTCCACTGCGCGCCGTCCCACCGCGAGCGCTGGACCGAGCCGTCGCTCGAGAGGTCGAACGCGGCGAGGTGCGTCGGATCCGAGAGGAGCACGACGCCCGCGCCAGTCTGCCGCGCCAGAGTGGGCGGCGCCGCGGCGGCGATTGGCCCGTTCGAGCCCGACACGTGGTCGTAGCCGCCCGCGAGGCGCGCGCGGAGGACGTGGCCTTCGATGGTCGCGCCGACGTGCAGCGCGGCCGCGCCCCAGTCGTTCGGATTCTTGCGTCGCGTCGGTCGTGAAGGTGCTCGCCGGCGACGACCAGCCGCCCGCGTACGACGCGTAGTGGAGATTCTTCGGGTTCGGCTCGTCGATCCCGTCCTCCCAAATCGCGACGGGGACGCCGACGTCGATCATCGCCCGAGCGTTCGAGGCCTGCGGGACGACCTCGATCGTGGTGTGAAGGAAGCTCGCGCCCCACGTCGCGGCGCCGGTCTCCGGCGCGGAACCGGCGAACACGTCCTCGTTGTAGTGCCCGCCCGTCGAGTTGTCGCTGACGGCGAATCCCGTCGAATCCCAAACGCTCCCGTCCGACGCGACGAGCGTCGCGGGCCCGTCGGGGCCGGCGACGGAGTCCTGCACCGGCGTGCCGATTCTCGAGCGGCGCTTCGAACGCGATCGACGCGCCGGTGATGACGCCGCGCGTGTGCGAGTGCGAGAGCGCGCTCGGCCCGACCTCGCTGAACGAGACGTGGACGACGTCGGCGCCGCCGACGAACGCGTAGGCGACGCTGAAGTCGCGGCCGTCGCCGCCGCTCGGGTTCGGGAGCCCGAGCGACGGGCCGTCCGTCCACGTCGCGAAATCCGGCGACGAGCGCGTCTTCAAATGGGCCGAGTCGTTGTCGATGTAGAAGAGCCACCAGCGCTTCGCGCCCGCCGCCCAGACGACGTGGGTCTGCTGCGCGTTGCCGGTCTCGGTCGGGATGGCGCCGACGCTCGCGAGCGTCACGGGACCGCTCGGGCCCGCGTCGCCCGCGTCGTCCGCGTCCGCTCCGCCTTCGCCGGCGTCGACGCTCGCGCCGTCGAGCCCGTCGAGGCTCGGAAAGAAACAGCCGGCTGCCGTCCCCGCGAGCAAGGTCGAGAGCAGCGCGGCCCGCATCAGACTCCGCGCATCGTCTCTTCGATGAGCCAGTCGACGACCGCGCGCACGTCCCCCTTCGACCGCTCGAAGACCTCGAGCTGCCGGTGGGCGCTCGTGCCGTCGCGCTGGATCTCGATCGCGCGCTCGACGACGTCGGTCGTGCCGAGGATGTCGGACGCCTCGCGCACGAACTCGACGAGCTCGACGATCAGCTCCGAGAAGGGCCGCTCTTCCTGGCGTCCGAGATCGATGAGCTTGGCGTCGCTCGAGTAGCGCACCGCGCGCCACTTGTTCTCTTCGATCAAGCTGCGCGCGTACGGGCGCCACTGCGTGTTCTTGCGGTGCATCAGGTAGAGCTTGCCCATCAGCGCCTGGATGAGCGCGACGACCGTGATCGTGTCCTCGAGGCGCGTCGGCATGTCGCAGATGCGGACCTCGACGGTGTCGAACATGTGGTGCGGGCGCACGTCCCACCAGATCTTCTTGCCGTTGTCGATGCAGCCGGTCTTGATGAGCAGCTTCACGAAGTTGTCGAACTGCGCCGGCGACTCGAACTCGTCGGGGATGCCCGTGCGCGGGAAGCGCTTGAAGATCTGCGAGCGAATGCTCATGAGGCCCGATTTCCGTCCGAGCCAGAGCGGCGAGCTCGTCGTGAGCGCGAGCAGGTGCGGCAGGAAGTAGCGAATCTGGTTGTTGAGCGCGACGGCGACCTCGCGATCCAGGATGCCGACGTGCACGTGCAGACCGAAGATGAGGTTCGCGCGCGCGACGTCTTGGAGATCGGCGACGATCTCGTGGTAGCGCTCGTTCGGCGGGATCTCCTGCGTCTTCCAGTCGCGAGAACGGGTGCGTCGACGCGGCCACGATCCGCAGGCCGCCCTTGCGCGCGAGGTGGTCGAGCTGCCCGCGCATCTCGAAGAGCTCGCTCCTCACCTCGCCGACGTTCTTGCACACGCTCGTGCCGACCTCGACGACCGACTGGTGCATCTCCATGCGCACCCGCTCGCGAAGGACGCTCTTTCCGTCCTCGAGCAGCCGCGAGATGTAGCTCCGCAGCTCCCGCGTCTCGGGGTCGACGATTTGGTATTCCTCTTCCACGCCGAGCGTGAACTGCCCATCGAGCATGATTCCCACGATACCACGCGCGTGTGCAGGCCGGACGCCGAGTCGTGCAGCGCGCTGCACACGGCGAGCCGCGCGCGCGCTGGATCCGGCGGAAAATGGGCTCGGCACGACCGTTGCGAGGGTGCGCCCGCGGAAGGGGTCATCATCATGCATTCAATCAAGCTCGCCGCCGTCGCGGCGCTCGTCGTCGCGTGCGGAGGCGGAAGCCCGGTGGTCGGGACGTGGAATCAACCGAACGGGACGATCGCCGTCCCCGCCGCGCTCGGCGGCGGAACGGTCGACAGCCAGAACACGCTCACGTTCGACGACTCGGTGAGCCCGCACACGTTCGCGCTCGAAATGGATCTCCAGTTCATGGGCCTGACCGACACGTTGAAGGCCCACGGCACCTACACCGACGACGGCGCGAACCTCGCGATGACCTTCACCGGGTTCGACGTCGCCGCCGGCTCGGGGGACACCGCGAGCGTCGTCGATGGCAACCGGTGCATCACGCTCGCGCCGCTCGCGGGCGCGACCGTGTGCTTCGCCACGCCGCAGACGGCCGCGTACTCGGTCGCGGGCGACACGCTCACAATCGCGATCGACAACGAGATCGTCGGCGGCGACATGGCGCCGACGACGCTCACGCTCGCGCGCTCCAAGTGAAGAGGCGCGAATTCATTCGAGCGCTCGCCGTCGGTTCGGCGGCGAGCGTCCTTGGCTGCTCGAAGAGCGGCGTCGCGACGACCGACGCCGGCTGCCCGACCCAGAGCCCGCCGGCCGCGCCTCCGGACCTCGACTATCCGGGCGCGGCTTATTTCCAGCAAATCGCGGCGGATCTGGACGCCGCGGGCATCGGCACGCCCCAGGTCTTCGTGGACATGGACCGGCTCGACGCCAACATCGCCGAGATCGCGACCGGCGCCGGCGCGAGCCGCTACCGCATCGTCGAGAAGTCTCTGCCGTCGCTCGATCTGCTCGACTACGTCTCGCAGAAGAGCGGCAGCCAGAAATTCCTCGTCCTTCACATGCCGTTCTTGCCCGGGGTGCTCGCGCGGTTCCCGAGCGCCGACGTGCTCGTCGGCAAGACGCACCTGACGAGCGCGGTCGCGAGCTTCTTCGCGAGCCAACCGAAGACCAGCTGGGCGGCGATCGCGGGGCAGGTGACGTTCCTCGCCGACGGCGTCGCGCGGCTGAACGAGCTCGTCGCGCTCGCGGGCCAGCTCGGCGTCGTGCTCTCGATCGCCGTCGAGATCGACGTGGGCCTGCGTCGCAGCGGGCTCTCGACGCCCGCTGACCTTCCGCCGATGCTCTCGGTCTTCGCGGCGTCGTCGTCCGTCGAGCTCGCGGGTTTCCTCGGGTACGACGGGCACGTGGCGTACGCGCCGGGCGCGACGGTCGCGGCCGTGCAGGCCGCGTGGGCCGACGCGACGGCGCAGTACCAATCGTTCGTCGACGTGCTCACCGGGCAATTTCCGGCGCTCGTCCGGCCCGACCTCGTGATGAACAGCGGCGGCAGCGCGACGTATCCGATGTACACGAGCGGTCCGGTCAACGACGTCGCGGCGGGCGGCGGCGTGCTTCGCCCGGGCGACTACCCTGGCTACGTCATCGGCGCGCTCGCGCCCGCGATCTTCATCGCGACGCCGGTCTTTCGCGTCTACTCGGCGCCCGAGCTCCCGTTCTTCACGCCCGAGCAGTGCGCGACGCTGATGAAGGGCCTGCAGGGCGTGACCATTTACGGCGGCGGCTGGCCGGCGTTCTTCACGTACCCGGAGGGCATCGCGGGCGCGCCGTTCACGTTCGACCCGACCGACTACGCGATGGTCCCGAACCAAGGCATGGTGACCGCGCCGGCCTCGGCGTCGATCGCGCCGGGCGATTGGGTTTTTTATCACCCGCGGCAGAGCGACGCGCTCTTTCAGTTCGAGCAGATCCTCGAGGTGCGGGGCGGGCGCCTCGTGACCGCGACGATGGCGGCGTACCCGCGGCGCTACTAGTGTAAGGCCACAGCCGCTTGAAGCAATCTCGTCTTGTCGAGGCGCGGGCAACGACACGCGGCAGCGTGAACGCGCGGCCGGGCCGCTGCCGTGCGCTCGCCAGCGGCGCTGGCGGACGAGGACTGGGCCACCCGCGCCTCCTGCGAGCAGAATGGCGCCGGTCCGGCCGGTTTCGTCTCGCTGCCGCGCGTTGGCTTTCCAGCCACCCACGAGACCATCAGTTCGAGTGGTCTTTGGCGTAACCTAGCCTCGGGCGATGATCCTTCTCGACGGCCCGATGGGCTCGGAGCTCACGCGGCGCGGCGTCGACACGTCGGCGCCGCTCTGGAGCGCGCGCGCGCTCGAGCACGCGCAGGAGCTCGCCGGATCTGCCGCAGGCGGGGCGGCGCGAACCTTCGACGTCGCCGGATCCGCCGCAGGCGGGGCGGCGCGAACCTTCGACGTCGTGCGCGCGATCCACGCGAGCTACGCCGCCGCGGGCGCGACGCATCACCGGACGAACACCTTTCGAGCGCGGTCCCGGACGGCCGGCCCGGCCTGGGAGACTCTCGCGCGCCGCGCGGTGCAGCTCGCTCGCGGCGCCGTGTCCGTCGCCGGCGGGCTCGTCCTCGGGAGCGTGGGGCCGCTCGAGGACTGCTATCGCCCCGACCTCGCGCCGCCGGACGACGTGGCGCGCCGCGAGCACGAGGAGTTCGTCGCGCTGCTCGTGGCCGAGGGCGTCGATCTCCTGATCTGCGAGACGTTCCCCTCGGCGCGCGAGGCGGCGATCGCAACGTCGGCGTGCGCGCGAACCGGTCTCGAGACCTGGGTGTCGTTCACCGCGGGCCCGAGCGGCGAGTTGATGACGCCGCGCGCGATGGCCGAGGCCGCGCGCGCGTGCGTCGGCGAAGGCGCGGGCGCCGTGCTCGTGAACTGCGTCGCCGCCGCGCGGACGCTCCCGTTCGTCGAGGCGCTCGCGTCGGTGCACGACCGCGTCGGCGCGTACGCGAACGCGTCGCCCTGGAACGAGCCGCGCATCTCCGACGAGGAGTACGTCGCTTTCGCGCGCGAGTGGCGCGAGGCCGGTGCGAGCATCGTCGGCTCGTGCTGTGGCACGAGCGCCGCGACGATCAAGGCCGTCGCGGCCGCTCTGCGCTAGTCTGCCGAATGTAGCGGCGATACGCGTAGTCGCCCGCGTGCCCGCGCCCTTCGCGCGCGCACGCGATGCAAAAGCGCGCCATCTCGTCGACGACCATGTGGAAGTGCTTCGGCAGGATCGCGTGCACGTCCATGTCCGGCGCGGGGTTGGTGAAGTCGATCGCGTAGGCGACGCCGTCCTTGCACGCGAACTCGACCGAGTTCATGTCGTAGCCGAGCGCGTGATTGAGCGCGTACGCGCCGTCGAGCACCGCGTGCTCGAGCGCCTTGGGCATGAACGGCGCGTCGTGCTCGATGTACCTGCGCTGCCGCGGGTCGTACTGGATCGGCAGGATGAACTCGCGCGCCGATGCAGATGCACCGCACGTACTCGTCGAAGTCGATGAACTCCTGGAGCGTCATCACGAGCTCGTTCGTCGTGTCGTAGACGCGCATCAGCTCCTCGAGCGAGTCGACCCGGTGCACGTTCTTCCACCCGCCGCCGTCGGCCGGCTTCAAGATCGCGGGAAAGCCGACGTACTTCGCGATGGCCTCCCAATCGAGCGGGTACTCGAGGTTGCGCAGCGATCGCTGCGGGTCGATGCCCTTCATGTAGCCCTTCTGCGGGAGCATGCACCGTCCGCGGCACCGCCACGCCGATCTTCGCGGCGAGCGAGTACCCGAAGAACTTGTCGTCCGAGCTCCACCAGAACGGATCGTTGATGACGTACGCGCCCGCGAGAGCCGCGTTCTTCAAGAAGAACCGATAGAACGGCACCTCGTGGCTCAGTCGGTCGACGATGACGCGATAGCTCTCCCAACCCGCGCCGCTCGCGCGCTCGCGGATGCCGCCGACCTTGATCAAATCCGCGTGAAACCCGGGCGTCTCGTTCACCTTCGCGATGAACGCGGGCGGAAAGGTGTTCTCCATTCCGACGATGAGACCGATCTTCTCCGTCATGACGGGAGAACCTATCAGCTGACGAACGGAACGTCTTCGCGAGTTAGACGGCGACGTCGAACTCCGCGTCGCTCTGCGCGGGCGCGGGGAGCGGCTTCCAGCCGCGGGCGGGGGCGAGCTCGTTGAAGCGGTGGGTGAGCCAGCCGGGAATGAGGAGCGCGAACGTCTTGGCGAGGCGCTCGGGGTTGGCGAGGCTCCTCACCATGCGGTCGTAGAGGACCTCGCCGTAAGCGTCCTGCACGGCGACTTTGTGCTCGGGGCGCTCGATCCAGTTCATCACGCCGGGCTTGTCGGCCTCGGGGTGGAATTGGGTGCCGTCGACGCCGGGCGCGAAGCGGATGCCGAGGAGGGCGTCGCCCTTTTGTTTGCCGGCGTCTTGGTGGGTCGCGTGCGTCTCGCGCGAGAGGAGCGCGCCGCCGAGCGCGGAGAGCGCGCCCTCGTCGAGGCCGATCGCCTCCCAGTTGCGGTGCTCCCAGCAAAAGAGGCGGTAGCCGAACGGCGCGAGGAAGTCGGTGCGCTCGCCGGCGTCGGTCATGTACGCGGGCATCAGCCCGAACTTGAGCGACTCGCGCTTGCGCATCTCGGCGACGCGGAAGTGGATCACCGAGAGCTCGAAGGAGTGACAGACGACGAGCACCTTCGGCGCCTCGCTCGGTCGAGACTGGTTTCGTTCGACGGCCCAGTCGAGGAAGCTCCGATAACCCGTGCACCACGGATCCTCGAAGCCGTCGTGCGGCGAGCCGGGACCGCCCGAACAGAGCACGAGATCTTCGTCGTGCGTCGGGAGCTCGCCGAGGTTGCGCGGCTGCACGTGCTTGAAGGCGAGCTCGAGGCTCGGGTTCGTCTCGCGGACGCGCTTGCCGAACGCGTCGACGATGCGACGGAAGCATCGCGTGGCCTGGTTTGCCACCCCGTTGTTCATGTCGACGAGGCACACACGAACGACGTTCGAACGCGAATGTGGCATGAGGCTGCGTAATTCTAGCAAAACGCGCGAAATTCGCTAGGTTCCTCTGCCATGCGCCGCTCCGAAGGAAAGCTACACGTCGTTGCACCCCGCGGCGGCCGCGATCGCGATCCCTTGCCCATCGCGGAGCGCATCGGCGCGAGCGCGGAGCACACCGGGCGCGGCGTCGTCTGCGCGTTCATCGACTCGGGATTCTACGAGCACCCGGATCTCACGACCCCGCACTCGCGCATCCACGCTTACCAGGACGTCATCCAGTCCAAGAGCGGCCTCGAGCACATCCGCAAGCCCGAGGTCTCTTCGTGGCACGGCATGATGTCGACCGTCGTCGCGGCCGGCAACGGGTCGCTCTCGGCCGGGCGCTTCAAGTCGCTCGCGCCCGAGATGGGGCTCGTGCTCGTCAAGGCCGGCACGCTCCAGCGCGTTCACCACGACGACATCGCGCGCGCGATCGAGTGGGTGCTCGTCAACCGCGCGCGCTTCGACATTCGCATCCTCAACATCTCGTGCGGCGGCGACTACGAGGTCAGCCACTTGCACGACCCGATGAGCCGCTTCGCCGAGGCGTGCGTGCGCGCGGGCATCGTCGTCGTCTGCGCCGTCGGAAACTCGGGCCACCGGCCCGGTTACGTCGTGCCGCCCGCGAGCGTGCCGTCGGTCATCAGCGTCGGCGGCATCGACGACGAGGGAAACCCGCAGATCGGCCGCATCATGGCGTACCGCTCGTCGTTCGGCCCCACCATCGACGGCGTCCAGAAGCCCGAGATCGTCACCCTCGCCGACTGGATCCCCGCGCCGATCCTGCCGCACACGCCCACCGCGAAGCAAGCGCGCCTCTTGCGCCGGCTCGAGCTCGCGCGCGACGAAGAGCTCGCCGGAATCATCGGCGAGAACCTCGGCGTCTTCCCCGCGCTCGACGAGGCGCGCGAGCGCCAGCCGTACCTGATTCGGCAGATCGTGACCGGCGGTCTCCACGACGAGAAGGTCATCGACGAGCACTACAAGATGGTCGACGGCACGAGCTTCTCGGCGCCGATCGTCTCGAGCGTCGTCGCCCAGATGCTCGAGGCCAACCCTCGGCTCAGCCCCTCCGAGATCAAGCGCATGTTGATTCGCACGGCGAAACGCGTCCCCGACATCGAGATCGATCGCCAAGGGTGGGGCGCGGTCCAGCCGAAGGCCGCCGTCGAGGCCGCGGTCGCGTCCGCCAAGACGTAATCGTGTAGACTCGCACCTGCGATGGCCGACGCGCCCGAAGTCGACGAAGACGTGATCGCGGCGCGCGCGCGCATCGGGCAGACGCTCGGGGGAAAGTGGCGGCTCGACGAGCTCCTCGGGGTCGGCGGCATGGCCGCGGTCTATGCGGCGACCCACAAAAACAACCTCAAGAGCGTCGCCGTCAAGGTCCTCCACGCCGAGCTCCAGCGCAACGAAGCCGTGCGCACGCGCTTTCTCCGCGAGGGGTACGTCGCCAACAAAGTCGGTCACCCCGGCGCGGTCGCCGCGATCGACGACGGCACCGACGACGACGGCGCCGTCTTCCTCGTCATGGAGCGCCTGAGCGGCCAGTCGCTCGCGCAGCGCGTCGATTCGCAGGGCGGGAAGCTCGCCGTGCGCGAGGTGCTCGTCGTCGCCGAGGGCATCCTCGAGGTGCTCAACGCCGCGCACGCGCAGAACGTCGTTCATCGCGACCTCAAGCCCGACAACGTCTTCCTCACGGGCGACGGCGGCGTGAAGGTGCTCGATTTCGGCGTCGCGCGCGTGCTCGAGAACACCGGCGACCCGAAGACGCGCACCGGCGTCGTGATGGGGACGCCCGAGTACATGCCGCCCGAGCAAGCGCGCGGCCGCTCGGAGCACATCGACGGACGCACCGATCTCTGGGCCGTCGGCGCGATGATGTGGCGCCTCATCACCGGCCGCTACGTCCACGTCGCCGAGACGCAGAACGAGGTCTTGCTCCTCGCGATGACCGAGCCGGCGAAGAAGATCGCCGAGATCCTCCCGACGATTCACCCGAAGGTCGCCGAGGTCATCGACCGCGCGCTCGCGTACGAGCCGCTCGATCGATGGCGCGACGCGGAGTCGATGGGCGCCGCGGTCAAAGAGGCGCTGGCCGCGGTCGAGGCGTCCGACTCGAAGGCCACGCTCGCCCAGAGGTTCGAGCACGAGGACGACGTCGACGACGCCGCCACGACGATTCCCGTCTCGGATTTCGTCCGCGCGAAGACGACGCGCAGCGCCGACGCGTCGTCGCCCGACGACTCGCCGAAGCCGTCGCTGTGGGTCCACACGAAGGCGACGCCGCCCGAGCCGCCGAAGCCGCCGCAGAAGAAGCGCAAGCTCCTGCCGATCGCGATCGCGTCCGGCGCGCTGGCCGTGCTCTGCGTCGGGCTCGCGTACGAGCTCCCGAAGATGCGCGGCGACGCGGCGGGAGCGGCGGCGAGCGCGTCCGCGAGCGCCTCGGCGAGCGTCGCGGCGACGGAGGCCGACCCGGACGCGGGCGACGACGACGCGGGCGACGATCTCGAGGTCGACGACGAGGTCGACGCCGGGCCCGCGACGCCGACGACCGTCGCGCCGATCGCGACCGGCAAGCGCGCGACGCCCGCCGTCCACCCGACGTCACGACCGAAGCCGCACCACAAGAAGAGACGTCACTGACGCTCGTCGCCCGACTCGTCGCCGAAGAGCGAGAGCTGCCGCCCGGGCTTGGGCGCCGGCGCCGGCGGTTCGGACAGCGGCTCCTCGCGATGGCCGCTCTCGACCTGCGCTTGGAAGAGCGCCTCGACGGTCTCGACGGTGTCGCACTCGTCCACCGTCTTGTCGTCGCGCACGCGGAGGATGCGCGGAAACCGTAGCGCGAAGCCGCTCACGTGACGGTCCGAGCGCTGAATCCCGTCGAATCCCACTTCGAGCACGACGTCGGGCGTCACGCGTCGCCAGGCGCCGCGCTCTTCGAGCGTGCGCTCGACGAAATGCGACGAGAGCGCCGCGATCTCGGCGTCGGTGAGCCCGCTGTACGCCTTGCCCACGTCCACGAGCGCGCGCGTCTCTCGGTCCTCGCGCCACACGGCGAAGGTGTAGTCGCTGAGCACGCCGGCGCGTTTCCCGTGGCCTTGCTCGACGGCGGTGACGGCGACGTCGAGCGTGGCCGTCGCCTTCTTCACCTTGATCCACGTCTGGCCGCGCTTGCCCGCCTCGTACGGCGCGTCTCGGCGCTTGAGGACGAGACCCTCGTTTCCGTTCTTGCGCGCGCGATCGAACGCGGCGTCGAGGGTCGCTTGGTCCGGTACGTCGAACGCCTCTTTCACCATGAAGCCCCCGCGAGCGCCGAGCGCGCGGGCGGTCGCGTCGAGCGCCGCGCGCCGCTCGCGCCACGGCGCGTCCACGAGGACCTTGTCGCCCGCCGCGAGGACGTCGAAGGCGACGAACGCGACGGGCACCTTCTCGAGGAGCGCCCGCGTCGGCTTCTTCCGGTTGAGCCGCATCTGGAGGGCTTGAAACGGGCGCGAGCGACCGCCGTCGCCGATCGCGAGGATCTCGCCGTCGAGCACGAGATCGGTCGGGTACCCCGCGAGCGCGTCGGTCACCTCGGGGAACGCGTCGGTCACGCGCTCGAGGCCGCGCGCGTAAATCGTGACCGAGCCTCCGCGCACGTGCACTTGCGCCCGGACGCCGTCGAGCTTCTCTTCGGCGACCATCGCGCCGAGATCGATCGGCGTCTTGATCGTCTCGATCGGCGTCGCAAGCATGAAGGCGAGGGGACGCCCGGGCCGCACGGTCGCGTCGGCGAGCCGCCGCTGCGAGGCGAGCACGGCGACCTCGGCGAGATTGGCGAGCAAGCCGTGGGCGCGCCGCACGTCGGCTTCGTTCGACTCGAACGCGCGGGTGATCGCGAGGAGGACGACGCCCGGCGCCGCGCCGATTCGGAGCTCGCCGCTCAGCGCCTTCAAGAGAAACTTCACCTCGAGCGCGCTCGCGCGGCCGAGCGCAGCCGTGACGAGCGCGGCCCGGCGCGCGCGCGACGAGGCGCTCCGAAGCTCGCCGACGAGCGCGTCGACGTCGGCGAGGACGAGCGGGCGCGCGTGCGGGGGCTCGTTCTTCTTGCGGACGAGCTCTTCCGCCGCGTCGCCGAGATCGCCGAGGCGGCGCGTCGCCTCGTAGATTTGAGCGTCGACGGCGCCGCTCGAGGCGAGGAGTCCGGCGTCGCCGAGGCGCGCGGCGAGCGCGCCCGCGAGCGAGCGCCAACCGAACCCGAGCCGCGACAGCTCGCCCAGCGCGACGCGGACGGCCGTCCGCAGCTCGACCTCGGCCGCAGGATCCGCCGCCGCCTCGCGCAGCGCGCCCCCGATCGCGTCGGCTTTCGCGTTGCGCGAGCTCGTCGCGCGCGCCGCCTCGAGCGCCTCGCATAGCCGAGCGAATTGCATGCGCCCTCAGTATAAGCCTCAATCTCCTTGAGGTCCGAAGCCGACGGCGCCATGCTCGCCGAGCGATGGGCTCGCGATTTCGATTGCGCTGGCGCGGCGAAGAGCTCGACGTCGCGAGGGAGCTCGTGATCGGGCGCAGCTCGACGTGCGAGGTGCGGGTCGAGGACGGCCTCGTCTCGCGGCGTCACGCGCGCGTCGCGCCGGGCGACGACTCGCTCACGGTCGAGGACCTCGGGAGCCGCAACGGCGTCCTCGTCAACGAGCGAAGGATCGCCGGCCCGACGCTGCTCGGCCACGGCGACCTCGTCGGCGTCGGCCGGCAGACGTTCGAGGTGGTCGACGCCGAGGCGCTCGCGGAGAGCGACACGAATCTCGACGATGCCGCCGCCGCTCGTCGCGCCCGGCGAGTCGGACGTCGACGTCGTGCAGGTCACCTCGCCCGCGAGCCTCGACGCGCTGAGCGACCGCGAGCGCGAGGTCCTCCAGCTCGTCGTGCTCGGCCACACGCAAAAAGAGAATCGCCGCCCGTCTTCACTTGAGCGTGAAGACCATCGAGACGCACCGCACGCGCCTCTCGCACAAGCTCGGCTGTAAGACGCGCGCCGAGCTCGTGTCGTACGCGATCAGCGCCGGGCTCCTGCGGCGCCTGTAGGGGAAATCCCCTAAGCAAAATCAGGGGTCTCCCGGATAGGTCCGCGCGGAAGGTGCGGCCACGATGGGCGCGTGCCGACGGCCGCGCCACGCATGCTGGGTCGCTACGAGGTCCTGGCCGGCCTCGGGCACGGCGGCATGGCGACCGTGTATCTGGCGCGCACCGCCGCCGAGGCCGGCTTCCGCCGGCTCGTCGCGATCAAAGTGCTGCACCCGCACCTCTCCGAGGACGCGGCCTTCGTCGCGATGCTGCTCGACGAAGCGCGCATCGCGGCGCGGCTCCATCACCCGAACGTCGTGCCCATCGTCGACGTCGGCGACGAGGACGGCCTGCACTTCGTGGTGATGGAGTACGTCGAGGGCACCTCGCTGTTCGCGCTCCTCGCCAAAAATCGCGACGGCCGCCCGCCGCGTCTCGTCGTCCCAATCGTGCTCGACGCGCTCGCGGGGCTCCACGCGGCCCACGAGCTCCGCGGAGACGACGACCAGCCGCTCCAGCTCGTGCATCGTGACGTGTCGCCGCACAACGTTCTGGTCGGCTTGGAGGGAACCGCGCGTATCACAGACTTCGGCGTCGCGCGCGCCGAGGCGCGCATCGGCAGCACGCGCCCGGGCGATCGCACCAAAGGCAAGGTCGGCTTCCTCTCGCCGGAGCAGCTCCGCGGAGCCGCGATCAATCGGCGCGCGGACGTCTTCGCCGCCGGCGTCATGCTCTGGTCGTCGCTCACGGGAAAGCGGCTCTTTTACGATCCGGAGAGCGAAGCCGCGACGACCGAAAAGACGCTGCACATGGAGATCCCGAAGCCGAGCACGGTCGGCCTGCGTCCTCCCGCCGCGTTCGACGACGTGTGCCTGCGCGCGCTCGAGCGCGATCCGGACGCGCGCTTCGCGACGGCGCTCGACATGGAGGACGCGCTCCGAAAGGCGGCGAGCGACGCGGGGCTGGTCGGCACGCGTCAGGAGGTCGCGGACTGGATGGCGCGGACCTTCGGCGAGGAGCTCGCGACGCGGCGCGAGGCCGTGCGCGCCGCGCGGCCGTCGCAGCGAACGCGAACGATGCCCGAGGTCGGAGCGCTCGGCGCCGGCGAGGACGACACTCCGCCGACCATCGCCGCCATCGCGCCGCCGCCGCGATCTCGCAAGTGGATCGTCGTCGCGCTGGCCGCGGCGCTCGTCTTCGGCGCGATCGGCGCGATCGGCGTCGCGACGCGAGCGCCGCCGACGTCCGCCGCGCCGCCGCGCGAATCGCCCAAACCCGCGGCCGCCGTCACCGTCGCGGCGACCGTCACGGCGATGGCGACCGTCACTGCGACGGCCGCGGCCACGACGACGGCCACCGCCGCAGGCACCGCCCCGCGCCGCCGCGCCGCCACGCGGCCGACCCCGTCCGCGCCGCCGTCCGCCTCGCAACGCTGGGACAGGGACTCGCCCCTGCCGCCGCCATGAAGACTCACGCCGCTCTCTTCTCGCTCGCGCTCGTCGCGCTCGCGCCGTCGGCGCGGGCGCAGAGCGCCGACGAGCACCTCGCGCGCGCGCTGACGTTCTACAACCTCCAGGACTGGCCGCACGCGCTCGCCGAATACAAAGAGGCCTACGCGATCGCCGCCAACCCCGACGTGCTGTGGTCGATCGCGCAGGTCGAACGGCTGAGCGGAGATTGTCGCGGCGCGATCTTCACGTACAAGGCGTACGCGCGCGGCGCGTCCGCGAGAGGCGCCGGCGCGGCGCAGGAGCTCATCGCAAAATGCGAGGCGACGCTCGTCGCGCAAGAGAAGGCCGCCGACGCGGCGACAGCCGCGCCGCCCGTCGTCGTCGCCCCGCGTCCGCCGAGCTCCCCCATGCAGGCAAAGCCGAAGCGCCCGAGGCTGTGGATCTTCGATCCGCTGGGAAACGCGCTTGGCGTCGTCGCGCTCGGCGCGCTCGCGACCGGCACCACGTTGCTCACGCTCGGAAACGTCACGATGGGCGAAGCCGCGCGCGCGGGGTCGTATCAGGCGTACGATCTCCAGGTCGCCGCGGCGCGCACGCAGCAGCAGGTCGGCGTCGCCATCGCGATCGGGGGCGCGGCGTTCGCCGGGCTCGCCGTTTGGCGGTTCGCGATCGTCGCCGCGCGCCACGCGAAGAGCGACGCGCCGACCGCCGCGCTCACGGCGTTCCCGGGCGGCGCCGCGTGGACGCTGAGGTTTTGAGGACATGAGAGCCCGCTTCCTCGTAGCTTCGGCGTCCCTCGTCGCGCTCGGCGCGATCGCGTGCATCTCGCAGCCCGCGTTCGTCTGCCGAGCGAACGCCGACTGCTTGTCCGAGAACAGCGCTCTCGGCATCTGCGAGGCGAACGGCTCCTGCAGCTTCTACGACGCGGCGTGCGAGGGCACGCTCCGTCGTTACGCGGACGGCGCGCCCGGCTCGCTCGCGAGCGCGTGCGTCTCAGCGGGCGCTCGGTGCATCGATCAGCTCGCGATGGGCACGTCGCACTCGTGCGCGCTGCGGAGCGACGGCACCGTCTGGTGCTGGGGGCTCAACTCGAGCGGCCAGCTCGGCGACGGCACGACGCAAGACCGCGTCTCGCCCACGCGCGTGCAGGGGCTCCCCGCCGGCCGCAAGGCGACCCAAATCGCGGCCGACGAAGGCAACACGTGCGCGCTGCTCGACGACCATACAGTCTGGTGCTGGGGCCTCGACGACGCGAAGAACCTCGGGCAGTGCGGCGCGAGCCGTCCGCCGTACAGCCCCGCGCCCGCAGAGGTCCCGACCTGGACGCCGAACGCGCAGATGCCTGGCGCGCCGGCGTGCGACGCGTCGACGCCGTTCACCGCCACGCAGATCGCGCTCGGCGGCGAGCATGCGTGCGCGATCGGAACCGACGCGCAGCTCTACTGCTGGGGCGAGAACGCGATGGGGGCGCAGGGCGGGCAGTGCGGCCAAGACCCCGCGATCTTCGACGACGTGCCGGGGCCGCTCCCGGTCGCCTTCGCCGGCGCCGTCCAAGTCGAGTGCGGCGACGAGTACTCGTGCGTGCTCAAGGACGAGAACAGCGTCTGGTGCTTCGGCGCCAACGATCTCCACGAGCTCGGCAACGGCGACACGAACGCGAGCTTCACGCCCGTGAACGTCTCGGGCATCTCCGACGCCAAGACGCTCGCGCTCGACGACGAGACGCCGTGCATCGTCACGACGGCCGGCGCGCTCCTGTGCTGGGGCAACGGCACGAGCGGCATCTTCGGCGCCGATCTCAACGACAACGTCGCGAAGGCGACGCGCATCGCGACGATCGCGCAGGCTTACGCGGGCGGCACCGCCGAGACCCTGTGCGTCACGCAACCGGACGGCACCCTCCAATGCTTCGGCGCCAACGACAAAGGTCAGTGTGGTGTCGGCGCGAGCACCCCGAACGTCACCGCACCGACCAACGCGCAGCTCGTCACGGTCGCCGGGGTCGCGATTGGCGCCGATCACACGTGCGCGACCACCACCGACGGCAGCCTCTGGTGTTGGGGCGCCGACGACTCCGGCCAGCTCGGCGACGGACAAACCTCTCCGACGATCGTCACCACCCCCAAGCGCATCGATTTCCCATGCCCCTGAAGACCATGAACGGCAAACCCGGACGCAAGCCCATCCCCAACCGCGACGACGTGCGCACCGAGCACGTCACCATCAAGATCTCGTCGGTCGAGCGCGCGCTCTTGATGGGGCTGGTCGAGCAGAGGCGAGCCGAGCGCGAGGCCCACGGCGAGAAGGGCGTTTACACGGTGAGCGCGTACGTGCGCGAGCTCGTGAGACAAGACGAGGTCCGAAGAAAGCGACTGGGCAAGAAGCAACAGGCCTGCTAAGCAGTGCGCGCTGTTGAATATGAAAGTCGTTTTCAAAATAGGTACCACGACTTTTCTGGTGCTCGCGACGGGTTTCGCCTGCGGATCCAGCCCGAGCGGTGCGCCCGACGCGGGCGATTCGGGAGCCGAAGCCCAAGCGCCGCCGCCCCACGTCACGATCACGGCGAGCGTCGGCAGCACGCGCTTCGTCACGCGCGAGCACTTCCTCGCGTCGGCTGAGATGCAGATCTCCGGCGAGCCGCTCGCCGAGGCGATGGGCCGCCTCCTCGCCGGCTACAGCCGCGATCACCTGCCGCCGAATTTGTATTTCGACTCGTCGCCGAACGCGCAGGGGCCGTGGATCGATCTGACGGGCTTTTCGACGGCGGTCGAGTCGTACGAGTACTCCAAGCAGGCGATGAACGACGTCGCCTTCGAGTCGGGCGCGGGGACGTCGCTCGTCTACGGGCCGGTCGTGAACGCGAGCGCGCAGGGCGGTGCACAGGCGACCGCGGCGCTCGCGGCGCGCGTGCAGCATTTTGCTCGAGGCAGCAACTCGTTCGGCTCGTTCGTCTTCCCCGCCGGCACGTTCCCGGCGAACCCGAACATGCTCGTCGGCACGCGGCCCGCCGGCGACGCGAACCCGTTCGCAAAAGGAACCGGCGCCGAGAACCCGCTCGGCTGGCCCGGGATTTGGCCGACTGTGCACTTGTTTCGGAGCTTCGATCCGAGCGTCGATCCGACCGGCGGCTTCGATCTCTACTGCGCGATCAGCTCCGACGACGATCCCGGGACGAGCGGCGCGCTCGAGTGCGCCGACTACGAGTGCGACGCGACGAGCCTGCACCTCCGCGATCGCGCCTCGCAGATCGAGTCCGTCGTGTCGCCCGGCGCCGACGGGTTTTCCGCCTGGAAATACGGGCTCTGGGTCATCAACTACTTGCAGATCATGCACGACTCGACCGAGGCCGCCGTCGCGAGCGTGCCCGCGCTCGGAGCGCCTTTCGTCGGTGCGCCGGGCAATCAGATCCTCGGCGCGGACGATACGGGCGCGGCGACGGCGCCGGGGACGTTCCTCGGCTCGAGCAACATCGAGGGCTTCCAGGCGCAGATGTTCATCCAAGAAGTCGACGACCGGGCTCAGGATTGGCTGTCCAGGCTGACGACGAGCGACGGCGCGACGCTGTCCGGCTTCGCGAGCGTCGCCGACGCGCTCGCATACGACGAAAAGGCGCCGCTCCGATGGTTCCCGAGCGCGATCGGCGTGACCGAGAGCGACGACGGGAGCGGCTTTCCGAAGCCCGACTACGCGCTCTCGTCGGCGAGCAGCAGCTTGCTCGATCTGATCGGAATGGTGATGGGCTACTCCGAGTTTTACGCGCTCACCGATGCGAACAACGCGGGCGTCGGGGGCGCGCAGTCGGTCGCGGTCGTCTTCGACGGCGATCCTTTTCCGGCCGACGATCAGCTCGCCGACGGCGAGCCGACGCTGCACGACCGCGCGCTCGCGATGCTGCGCGTCGCGCTCGTCGACCTCGACAGGCTCCACGCGGACCCGTCGGGCGTGCTCGTGGACGACGTGACCATGAACGGCGCGGCGCCGATGCGCGGCACGACCGTCTCGACCACGTCGGCCGCGTATGCCGTCCTCGCGCTGCGCAACGCGCTGCGCTCGCTCGGGTCGCAGCTCCAGCTCTATTCGAACAACACGCCCGACACCGCGATCGTCGCGACGCCGCTCGACGCGTTCCCGCTGAATCACCCGAGCGGCGCGTCGTTCTCTCAGCGCGCGCGGACGCTTCTCCGCGCCCAGGGCGATCTCCTCTACGACCACCTCACCGACGCGACGGGCCGTGCGTACGCGGGCTGGGACCTCGCGGCGTCGGCGCCGACCGACGCGACCGACTCGCTCGACGCGCACACCGCGGCGATCCGTGGCCTCTTCGCGACGTATCTCGCGACCGGCGACGTGAAATACCGCGACCGCGCGATGGCCGTGTACTCGCGCGTCGATCGCGTCTTCTACGACGCGGGCGCGCGGATCTACGCGACGTCTCCCGCGCCGATGGACGACGTCACGTACACGCCGGTCCGCTTCGCGCTCCTCCAGAGCGCGCTCCGCGACGTCTACGAGCTCGTCGCGTCGCGGCCCGGCAACGAGGCGCTCGAGCCCGTGCTCGAGGAGCGCATCGCGCGGCTCGACAAGCTCGTGCTCGATGGGTGGGACGATCGAAACTACGACCGCCTCGTCGACTGGCCCGGCGAGTGCGTGAACGTGCAGGACGGCCTGCCGCGCGGGGGCCTCCAGATGGCCGAGCGCACGCTCACCGGCGAGAGCGGCAGCCTCGAGGAGCAAATCCCGCTCGGCGGAAAGCGCACGCCGACCTCCGACCGCGAGCAAGATTGCGTGCCCGGAGATCGACGACGCGCACCTGCCGGCGACGCTCGCGTCCGAGATCACCTTCCACGTCGCGAGGCAGCCGTGAGAGCGCGCGCGTTCGCGCTCGCGGTCCTCGTCGCGCTCGGCTGCGGTGACTCGGGGACGAGCCCAGACGCGGGCACGACGGCCGCGGCGCAGCACTCGTCGGCGATCGCGCTCACCGCCGACGGCGCGACGCTCTTCGTCGTGAACCCCGACGCGGACTCGGTGTCGGTGATCGACACGGCGAGCCGCACGCTGGTGCGCGAGATCCTGCTCGCCGGCGCGCACCCGCAGGCGGACGCGAGCGGCGCGTACGCGCCGACCGTGATGCCGCGCGCGCTCGCGCTCTCGCCCGACGACAAGACGCTCTTCGTCACCGGCCAGCGGTCGAGCAAGCTCCACGTGGTCGACGTCGCCTCTGGGGCGCCGACGTCGGCGATCGCGGTGTGCAGCGAGCCGGTCGGCCTGGTCCTCTCGCGCGACGGGCGCGACGCGTTCGTCGCGTGCACGCAAGACGCGTCGGTCGTCCGCGTCGACACCAAGGCGGGCGCGGTCGACGCGACGGCGCACGTCGGGAGCGAGCCGTGGGCGCTCGCGTGGTCGGGCGACGGCGCGACGCTCTTGGCGACGCACTTCCTCACCGCGAACGTGACGCCAATCAATCCGACGACGATGACGCCGAAGACGCCCTTCGTGGTGCCGGACGTGGCGCCGCGCGGCGACAGGCGCCTCGCGCACGGCGAGGCGCGCGGCCTCTACGATCTCGCGGCGCGGCCCGGCGCGGGCGAGCTCTGGATCGCCCACACGCTCCTCGCGACCGACACCGCGCAGCCCGAGCTCGACTTCGAGTCGACGGCGTTCGCGGCAATCGCGATCTCCAGCGGAAATGGGGCGTTTGCGCCGACCCTCTCGGTCGACGCCGACGACGTGCCCGGCGTCGACGGCGCGTTCGGCGACATCGTCTCCGCGCCGCACGCGGTCACCTTCACGCGCGACGGCGCGTGGGCGCTCGTCGTCGACTCGGCGAGCGAGGACGTGCTCGTGGTCGACGCCGCGCGGTGCGTCGAGTCGTCGCTGCTTCGTCCGCTCCCGGGCCACGAGCCCGAGGGAATCGTCCTCTCGCCCGACGAGACGCGCGCCTACGTCACCGAGCGAAACACCGAGGACGTCGTCGTCCTCGACGTGACCCGAACCGAGTCGTCGCTGACGCTCGCGGTCGACGGCGCGCCCATCGCGACGGTCGCGAGCGATCCGATGCCGCCGGTCATGCGCCTCGGCCAGCACCTCTTCTACTCGGCCAACAGCGACGAGTACCCGGTCACGACGAACCACTGGGTCGCGTGCGCGACGTGCCACATGGAGGGACGAAGCGACGCGGTCACCTGGCGCTTCGAGCAGGGCCCGCGCGACACGCCGACCAACGCGGGCGGCATGCTCGGCACCGGCTTCCTCTTTCGCACCGCCGACCGCACCCAGGTGCAGGACTACTGGCGCACCATCGACATCGAGCAGGGCGGGCACTTCGACGCGACGGAAGAGTCGTCGCTCCTCGACGCGATCGCGACGTACGTGAACTACGGCATCCCGCTGCCGATCCCGCCGACGACCGACGCGACCAAGGTCGCGCGCGGCAAGGACGTGTTCCAGGCGAACGGGTGCGCGTCGTGTCACTCGGGGCCGCGCTTCACCGACTCCGGCGCGGGCAATCCGACGCTGGATTTGGCGGGTCCGGTGCTGCTGCACGACGTCGGGACGTGCGTGACGAGCGTCTTCCCGGACGTCGCGCACGAGGACGTCGCCGGGGACGAGCGCGAGGCGTGCCTCTTCGACACGCCGTCGCTAAGCGGCCTCGCGTCGACGCCGCCGTATTTCCACGACGGGAGCGCGCCGACCCTCTCCGACGCCGCGCAGCGCATGCTCGCGGGGACCGGCCACGCCGGCGTCACGCAGGAGGACCTCGATGCGCTCGTCGAGTATCTCCGTTCGCTTTGAGCTGGCGGCGCTCGCGCTCGCGACGGCGTGCAGCTCGAGCTCGAGCGCGCCCGACGCGGGCTCGGGTTGCACCGTCGACGCGTCGGGCAATCTGACCGACCACGCCGAGCTCGCCTCGTGCGCGGCCATCGCGACCGACGACGCGGGCCTCGCGGCGCTCACGATCGACGCGGCGACGCCTTCGGTCGCGCGCCTCTCGGTCTCGATCGAGCTCGGCGCGAGCGCCAGCGCGACCACGCTGTCGTCCGACACAGTGACGGCGTGGAGCGCCGACGCGCTCGCCGGCGCGGCGAATTGCACCTTCCAGGCCGGCGGAGCGAGCGTCCCGGCCGGCAGCTTTACTCTCACGCTCGACTCGACCGCGCCCCCTCACGGGTCGCTCTCGCTCGTCACGTACGTCCACGCTCCTCCCACCACCGACTGCGGCTATGGCGATCTCGAAAATTTTTCGATTCGGTTTTGAGCTCGCGCTCGCCTCGCTCTGCGCGTGCGCGCCGGGCGGCGACGCGCCCGCGGACGACGCGGGGACGTTCGTCGCCTTCGCGCCGGACTTTGCAAACTACACGAATTGGGCGAGCTTCAATCTCGGCGACGGCGGCGCGGGCGACGACGCGGGCTGCGTGCACGTCGCCGACGTCCCGCGCGTCGCGTACTTGAACGCGACGCCCGCGCACGGCGCCACGGAGTTCCCCGTCGGCACGATCCTCGTCAAAGAGATCCACGCCGGCGCGGCGAAGTCCGACTGGCAGGTGCTCGCGATGGTCAAGCGCGGCGGCGGCTACGATCCCGCAAGCGGCTGCGCGGGTTGGGAGTGGTTCGGTCTCGACGTCACCGGCGCGTCGCCCGCGATTCAATGGCGCGGCGTGCAGCCGCCGACGTCGGAGTCGTACGCGAGCTGCGGGGCCTGCAGCTCGTGCCATTCGGCAGCGTCGTTCAACGACTGCGTGCTCGCGCCCGAGCTCTCGCTCTCCCAATGGTGAATGGGCGCGCCGTCCTCGCGCTTCTCCTCGTCGCGCCGGCCGCCCGCGCGACGCCGAAGCCGCTGCCCTTCACGTACGGCGCCGACACGAACCCGAAGGGGCAGGGCGAGGTCGAGCAATACGTCGACCTCGTCCCCGTCATGGCGCTCGACGGAAACGCGGCGCCGCGGCGCGTGCTCGCGACCGAGTTTCTCACCGAGGTCGAGTTCGGCCTCAGCGACCGCGTGGAGCTCGGGCTCTACGCGACGCTCGCGCCGGAGCCCGCCGGCTACGTCGCGATGCCGTCGCTCGTCGAAGGAAACGGCAGCAAACAGCGCATTCGCTGGCGCCTCGCCGACCCGGGCGACTGGCCCGTCGACGTCGCGCTGTACGGCGAGATCGCCGAGACGAGCAACGAGCTCGAGCTCGAGTGGAAGCTCATCCTCGACCGGCGCTTCGGTCCGGTGCGGCTGCTCGCGAACGCGTGGTTCGAATACGAATTCTATTTCGACGGCCGCCGCGAGTGGGTCTTCAATCCGACCGCGGGCCTCACCGTCCAAGCGACGCCGAACGTCTCGCCGGGCATCGAGTGGTGGATGCGCGCCGAGGTTCGCTCCGACGCGCGCGATCCGCCGAGCTTCGACGCCGGTCCCCACCACTACGTGGGCCCGACGCTGCGTCTCTCGTTCGGCAACTTCTTCTGGACGACGGGACTCTACCTGCGCGTGTCCGATTTCGGGCGCGTGCTCGCCCCCGGCGTCGATTCGTACGGGTCGGTGTGGTTTCGGTCGCTCGTCGGGTTTTCGTTTTGAGCGATTCAGTGGCGGCCTAGCGTCACGCGCACGACCTCGATCGGGCGCTCGACGCCCTTGACGCGCACCGCCGCGGGCTCGCCGATGACCACGCGCGAGTCACCCGCGAACCGCGCCGCCGCGCGGGCCTCGAGCACGATTTGTCCGCTCTCGGCGACGTGCTGCAAACGTGACGCGACGTTCACCGTCGTCCCGAAATAATCCAGCGCGCCGTTCGCGGTGACGACGTAGCAGGCGCCGCCGAAGAGACCGAGCTTGAGGCCGGTGCGCTCGCCGTGCGCGGACGTGCTGCGGAATTTCTCGAAGCGCTCGAGGCACTCGATCGCGGCGTCGGCGCAGGCCGCCTCGTCCACGAACGCCGCCATCACGGCGTCGCCCATCGTCTTGACGACCGCGCCGCCGTGCGCGGCGACGGCCTCGCGCAGCACGTCGAAGTGATCGTCGACGAGCCGAAAGGCGGCGGCGTCGCCGATCTCGCTGTAGAGCGCCGTCGAGCCCGTGAGATCCGAAAAGAGGATCGCGCAGCGCGCGACCTTGAGCGGCGTCTCGCGCTTGAGGAGATCGTTCGAGAAGAGCGCGCGAAACTCCTGGAGCGTCGCGAGCTCGTGCGCGGTGGCCGCGGCGCTCGCGTACTCGAGGCGCTCGAGCTTCACGTGGCGCTCGTCGCCGCAGTCGTTCCGCACCGTGATTTCCCCCCCGGGCGCACGCGGACGTCGGCGGGCTCGGCGCGCTCGTCGGAGGCGCGGACGGCCGCGCGCTCGTCGGCGCCTTCGGCGACCTCGACCGAGGCGCGCGCGCCGCCGCGCGCGAAGATCCGATAGCGACCCGGCTCGCTCGGCGCCGTGAACGTCGCCTCCTCGCCCGACGCGACGATCGTCTGCGCGAGCACGTGGGGCGTTCGCGCCGGTCCGCCGATGCAAAAGAGCTGCGTCGGCACCTTGCGCACGGCTTCGTGCGGGCGAAACGTCGCCTCGACGGCGCGATCCAGCTCGAGCTCGAAGCCGATGTCGCAGAGCGTGCAGTGGCCCTCGGCGCCGATCTCGGAGAGCTCGCCGGTCTCTTGGCTCGCGGTGCGGCAGCTCGGGCACACGATCGCCCAGCGAAGCTCGACGAGCCCGGCGGAGACGGCGTGGAGGAGCGCGGCGAGCACCTCGCGCCGCGGCTCGTTCCACTGATCGGCGAGCTCGAACGGGCGGATCCGGATCGCGTCGGCGTCGGGGCTCTTCTCGACGAAGCTCGCGAGGCGCGTCGCCAGATCTTTTCGCACGACGTCGCCGAGCCGCGCGGCGGCGTCGGCGAGCGCGACGGCGTTCGACGGCGAGACCGGCTCGAGGAACGGGCTCGGAGCCTGGTCGTGCACGTGCGCGTCGATCTCGCGCGCGAGACGGACCATGCCCGCGACGGCGCGGCGCCCGCCGATGGACGCGAGCGGC
Source organism: uncultured delta proteobacterium (assembly GCA_963731595.1). Lineage (GTDB taxonomy): Bacteria > Myxococcota_A > Polyangia > Polyangiales > Polyangiaceae > DASXHD01. The sequence continues at coordinate 2,325,392 of CAVSWE010000004.1, read as the reverse complement.
CGCAAGAGCGCGCTCTTCGTGTCGGCCTCGAAGGTGACCGTCACGCGGCTGCCGCCGTCGCGCGGCTCGAGCGCCCACCGCATGCGCAGCCACGCGAGCGGCCCGCGCACGAACCTCCGGTACACGCCGAAGCGCTTGGGGTGCTCCCACTCGTACGGAAACTCTTCGTACGCGACGGCGAACCCGCTCATGCGCGTCTCGGCGAGAAATCGCGACGCGTCGTGGTGCTCGCTCTCGAGCGGCCGATACGTGACCGGCTCCATGCCGAGGAGGCGGTTCAGGCGATCGGTCGCGACGAGCAGCGGCCAGACGTCCGCGGGCGGCGACGCGAGAATCGACCGAGGCGGTGGCGCGGACCGGCACCGACCCAACGTACACGAAGCGCGGGTCCGATTGGGTACCACGCCATTTCTCGCAGTAGACTGCGCGCATGAAGCCGAGCGAAGCGCTGGCAACTGTCGGCGTGCTACGTGCACGCCGATTGAAGCACCGCGCGAGTCTGCGCATCGAGCACGCCGTGGTCCTCGCGCTCGCCGCGTGCGGCACGAGCACGGCGACCGACGACGCCGGGAGCGACGCCGCGGTCGATGCCACAGAGGACGACGCCGCGGTCGACGCGACGGACGAGGTCGCGCCGGACGCGTCGGCCGACGACGCCGACGCGGGCTCGGTCGTCTACCTTCCGCTCCCGGACGGGTGCGCGGTCACAGGCAAGCCGGACGCCTTCGCGCCGTGCGGGTACACCGAGAACTTGAACGACCCGATCGCGTGTCAGGTCGACGTCGACGCCGACACGCAAGAGACCGGCGTCTGCAACGTGCTCTGCTCGGCCGACGAGCCGGACTGCGTCTACTACGATCTCGCGGTGGGCGACGGCGGCAACGAGTATCTCTTGAGCTGCGGTCAGAGCTGCGTCGGGCGACTGCACGAGAGCGCGCGCGAGGACGCGGCGGGCAAGTGCGCGCACGTTCGGTTCGATCGTGGCGCGTGGCTGGCCGAAGCCGCCGAGCTCGAGGCCGCTTCGGTCGATTCGTTCGTCGTCCTCGCGCGCGAGCTCGAGGCGCTCGGCGCGCCGCGCGCTCTCGTGCGAGACGCGAGGCGCGCGTCGCGCGACGAGGTTCGCCACGCGCGCGCGACCGCGGCGCTGACGCGTCGATTCGGCGCCGCTCCGCGCGCGCCCGCCGCGCCGAGGGAGCGCGCGCGGAGCCGGCGAGCGTTCGCGATCGAGAACGCGATCGAAGGCTGCGTGCGCGAGACGTTCGGCGCCGCGCTCGCGCGCTGGCAGTCGCTCCGCGCCGCCGATCCGGGCGTGCGCCGCGCGATGCGCGCGATTGCGCGCGACGAGGCCCGGCACGCCGACCTCGGCTGGCGCGTGGACGCGTGGCTCGCCGCGACCGCGACGGACGACGATTGGCGCGCGGTCTCTGCCGCGCGAGCCGCGGCGGTCGCCTCGCTCGAACGCGCCGCGGAGTCTTACGGCGACGGCGACGAGGCGCTCGGCCTTCCGACCGCGCGCGAAGCACGCGCCCTCGCGCGGGCCCTCGTCGAGACGGTCTGGAGCTGACGGAGCATCCGAACAAGGAGATCCTCGGCACGCTCCTGCAGTTCATGCAGAACGTATCTCCACGACCACGACGCCGACGGCGGCGCGGCGGCGGCTCCGAGCGCGGCTCCCGCGAAATAATCAGCGCTTGCCGAGGGTCGCTTCGACGAGCGCGCGGTCGCCCTGGAGCGCGACGCGATGCATGTAGAATGCAAGCCCGCGCTGTCCGCCGAGCTCTTCGCCGCCGCCTGCGCGCCCCGGCCCGCCGTGGATGAGCGACGGCATCACCGTGCCCGGCGGGATCGCCTGACCGGCGATCTTCGCGCTGCCGATCGTCACGCGCCCGTGCGACGGCGCGATGCCGAGGACGACGCTCTGGATGAATTCGCGATCGTCGGAGTAGACGCTCGACACGAGCCCACCGCCGCCGGCGCGGACGAGGCGCGCCGCGTCGTCGGCGCGGTCGTACGGCATCACGGTCGCGCACGGCCCGAAGACCTCGTGGCTGTGGACCGGGTCACTCGCCTTCGGCGACTCGGACACGAGCAGCGTCGGCGCGACGAAGAATCCCTTGTCGGCGATCGGCCCCGACCCGCCCAGCACGACGCGCCCGACGGTCGCGAGCTTGTCGATGCCGGCGCGCACGTCGCGGAGCTGCTGCGCGGTCGCGACGGGGCCCATCGTCGTCTCTTCCTTCGCCGGGTCGCCGACCTTCACGAGCGCGAGCCGCTCTTTCAGCGCGTCGACGACGGTCGCGAGGCGCTCCTTTGGCGCGTAGACGCGGCGGATCGCCGTGCACTTCTGGCCGGTCTTCTGCGTCATGTCGCGGACGACGTCGGTGACGAACAGGTTGAACGTGTCGCTCGACGCGTCGACGTCGGGTCCGAGCACCGCGGCGTTCAAGCTGTCGGCCTCGACGTTCACGCGGACGTTGTGCGCGACGACCGACTTGCCGCCGCGGAGCATCGAGCCGGTCGTGGACGAGCCCGTGAAGGCGAGCACGTCTTGTCCGTCGAGCAATTCCAGCAGATTCCCGGTCGAGCCGGCGATGAAGGAGAGCGCGCCCTCGGGCAGTGCCTTCTCGCCGACCAGGATTTCCATGATCCGGAAGGAGAGCAGCGCTGTCGAGGTCGCGGGCTTGCTGATGACCGGCATGCCGGCGAGGAGCGCGCAGGCCGCTTTCTCCGCGAGGCCCCACGCGGGGAAGTTGAACGCGTTGACGTGCACCGCGATGCCGAGCCGCGAGACGAACGCGTGCGCGCCGAAGAGGCGGGGGGAGCGCGCGAGCTGGAACGGCTCGCCGTCGTCGAGGATGCGCGCGTCGCCGAGCTTGTCGCCGAGGTCCGCGTAGAACGCGAGCGTGCCGATCGCGCCGTCGACGTCGAACTTGGCGTCGGAGCGCGTGACGCCGCCGCTCTCGATCGCGCAGTCGAGGAGCGCGTCGCGCTTCTGGTGGAGCGTGCGCGACACCGCCTTCAGCATCTCGCCGCGCTGCTTGAACGTCATCGCGCGGAGCGCCGGTCCTCCGACGTCGCGCGCGTACGCCCGCGCGGCGGAGAAATCGGTGTCGCCGCCGCCGACCTTCGCGAGCTCGGCTTCGGTCGCCGGGTTCACGAGCGTCGTCGGTTTTCCGTGGCCGGGGGTCCAGTTTCCCGCGAGGTGGCTCTTGAGCTCGATCATGGGGCTGTCGCAACGTAGCGCCGCAGCGCCCGATCGTGAAGGCGGCTCATCGCGATCAGCGCTACGGCCGCGCCGACGAGGCACGTGAACATGTCTTCCTGCGTGTCCCACGGGTCGCCTTGCGTCCCGAGGAACGCGGTCGCGCCGTTCGAGGTCGTGACCGCCGCGAGCCACTCGAAGAGCTCGTAGATCGCCGAGACCGCCATGCAGAAGCTCATCACGAAGACGACGAGCCACCCGCGCGTGCGCACCACGCGGTGGCGAATCAGGATCTCGCGGGCGACGAGCGCCGGCACGAAGCCCTGGGCGAAGTGCCCGATGCGGTCGTAGTCGTTGCGAGCGAGGTGGAAGACGCGCTCCATCCAAAACCCGAGCGGAACCTCGGCGTAGGTGTAGTGCCCGCCCACCATGAGGATGCCGGCGTGCAGCAGCATGAGCCCGTAGAGCATGCTCGTGAAGTGGAAGCGCGCGTACGTGAGGACGAGGATCGGCGCGGCGACGAGCGCGGGCAGCACCTCGAGGAGCCAGGTGAAGCGGTCTTTGCAGCCGACGGCGCTCACCGCGAGCACGACGACGAAGAGGACGAGGCAGGCGACCGGCACGCAGCGATCGGGCATCCGGCGCGAGCGTACGCGAACGCAGGGCCGACGTCGGCATCGTTTCCGCATGTGCACCTCGCGTGCAGCACACCGAGCCCCAGCGCAGCCGTCCGACTCGACCCGCAACGTCCCCCACCGCCGATCGCGATGAGCTCATCGAGCGGTTCCTCCGGGCGCGCAAACGAACCGAGGATCTCGCCGCGCCGCTCTCGCCCGAAGATCAGCTCGTTCAAGGCGGCCCGACGTCGAGCCCGACGAAATGGCACCGCGCGCACACGACGTGGTTCTTCGAGGAGCACGTCGTCGTGCCCACGGGCGTTCCGCTCTACGACGAGCGCTACCGCCTCCTCTTCAACGCGCACGACGACGCCGTGGCGGCGCGGCAGCCGCGCCCGCGGCGCAGCCTCATCACGCGGCCCGATTCGGCCGCGATCGCGGCGTATCGCCGCGCGATCGACGATTGTGTCGTGGAACGCCTCCGCGCCGCGCGCGCCATCGACCTCGGCCGGCTCGTGCCCTTGGTCGAGCTGGGAATCGCCCACGAAGAGCAGCACCAAGAGCTGATCCTCACCGACATCCTCTACGCCTTCTCGCAGAACCCGCTGCGGCCGGCGTACGCGCCGGCCATCGTCGGCGAGGGCTCGTCGGACGTGCCCTCGCCGCGCCGCTTTCAGCGCTACGGCGGCGGCCTCGCCGAGATTGGCACCGACGAAGATGGCTTCGTCTTCGCCAACGAGAGACCCAAGCACCACGTCTTTCTCGAACCGTTCGAGCTCGGCACGACCGTCGTGACCGTCGGCGAAGCGCTCGGCTTCTGCGAAGACGGCGGCTACCGCACGCCGTCGCTCTGGCTCTCGGACGCGTTCGAGTGGATTCAAGCGAATGGGATCGAGGCGCCACCGTACTTGCGCGTCGAGGGTGGGCGCGTCGTCGCGTTCGGTCTCGAGGGAGAGCGCGTCGCGGACCCGGCCGAGCCGCTCCTCTTCGCGAGCTGGTACGAGGCCGACGCGATCGCGCGCTACCTCGGCGCGCGGCTTCCCACCGAGGCAGAGTGGGAGCACGCGGCGCACGGCGCCTCGCGCGACGGGCACTTCCTCGGCGGGGGTCTCCACCCGAAGCCGGCGACCGGCACCGGCGTCGCGCAAATGTTCGGCACGGGATGGGAGTGGACCTCGTCGAGCTTCGAGGGCTACCCCGGCTTCGTGCCCATGCCCGGCGCGCTCGGCGAGTTTCTCGGCAGGTTCACCGCCAACCAGCGCGTGCTGCGCGGCGGCTCGCTCTTCACGCCGCCGGGCCACGTGAGGCCCACGTACCGCGCGTTCTGGACGCCCGAGATTCGCACGCAAGCGACCGCGATTCGGCTCGCGCGAAACCCCGCGGGACGTGCGTGACGTTCGGCGCAGCGCATGATTCACTCGCCCCATGCTCCTCCGACGCCTGCGCGAGCGCTTCGTCACGCACCTCATCGGCGACTACGTCCCCGTCTTGAACCTGGTTCGCGATCCCAAGCCGTGGCCGGCGCTCGAGTCGCTCCGCGCGTACCCCGAGGGCACGCTCGGCCACGCCGTGGCCGCTTACCTCGACGCGCGAGCGCTCCCGTTCAAGGTTCGCTATGAGAACCACGACGCGATCCATTGCATCCTCGACTACGAGACCAACATCCGCGGCGAGATGGAGCTTCAGGCCTTCATGTGGGCGAACCGCAGCTCGTCGCCCGCCGGCCGCGTGCTCTTCGTGGTCGGCGGCCTGTTGCTGCCGGAGCAGTGGAGCGCGATGCGAGACGCCTACGAGCGCGGTCTTCGCGCCCGCGCGCTCGAGGAGTGGCGTCTTCCGGACCGGCTGCGCGAGCCGCTCATGGGCGTACGCGAGCAGCTCGCGGCGTGAGGCGAGCGCTCACTGACATTGGACGGTGATGTCGCCGCCGTCCTGTTTGCACGTGCTGACGCACTGGAACATCGCCTGGGCGCACGCGCAGTCCGAGCAGCCGTTCGAGGGCATGCACGTTCCGGTCGCCGGGTTCGCGGAGAGGTAGCAGAGCTCCGTGCCGGGGCTGCACGTCGCCCCGCCGCACGTGAAAGGGCCTCCGGCGTCGACCGCGCATTCGCCCTTGTAGGCGACCGGCGCGGGTGCGTAGCCGTCGGGCAGCCCGTTGCACACGATGCTGATCGTCGTGCCGTCGCACGCGCAGCCGGGCGAGAACGCGTTGCAGATTGCGCCGGGCTCCGGAAAGCACTGCCCCTTGGCGGAGCAGCCGTCGGCCATCGAGAAGCCGCAGATGCCCGTGCCGCAGTCGCTGTTCTTCGAGCACGTCTTGGACGTGCCGGTGTCGCTCTTTCCCGAGTCGCCGGCGGTACCGCCGTCGACGTCGCCGATCTGCCCGCCGCAAGCGACGGCCGCCGCAAATAAGAAAAGGAGGCTCTTCATGGGTGCCTCCAGTGATACACCGCCGCGTGCTGGGGCGGCGCCGGCGTCGTTCAATTCGAAGGCTTCCACGGCGGGCGTGGAGTCGGGCGCCAGGTCGGCGTCTCGTCCGGGTCGTCGATGGTCATGGTCCACGCCGAATGCACCCCGTGTGCCCAATCGGGATCCGTGCGACTCGCTGCGCGTCCGTGAACCACGATGGGATGCGCGCGCGCAACGGACTGCACGCGTTCGCGCAACGCGCTGCACACACGGCCGGAGCGAAGCGCGACTCGACCGGTCAGCCGCTCGCGATCTCGACCACGCGATCGGTGCTCCGCTCGACGCCGAGCGCCGAGGTGTCGATCGTGACGTCCGCCTGGGCGTAGAGGTGACGGCGAGCGCGCAGCAAGTCTTCGAGCTCGCGGCGCGCGGCGGGGCGGCCCTGGATCGGGCGGAGATCGCCCTGCGCGACGACGCGTTGCAAGTGATCGCCGGGGTCCGCCCTCAGCCACACCGTCTTCGCGTTCTTGCGGAGCATCGCGAAGGTGTCCTTGTCGGTCACGATCGAGCCGCTCGTCGCGAGGATGGCGCCGTCGCTCTCCGCGAGGAACTTCCGGAGCACCTCGCGCTCGAGGCGGCGGAAATGAGCCTCGCCGTGCATCTCGAACATGACGGGCAGCGACATGCCCGCGTGCTTCGCCACGAGCGCGTCGAGCTCGACGAACGGAACGCCGAGCTCTCGGGCGGCGAGCGCGCCGATCGTGCTCTTGCCGGCGCCTCGCAAGCCGAGCAGCGCGACCACGCCGCGGACGCGCGGTCGCGGCGCGCGCGACTCCGCCTCCCCGAGGAGCTGAGCGGGCGTCGCGCCGAGCGCCTCGGCGATGTCGAGCAGGCGCGCGACCGAGACGTTGCCTTCGCCGCCCTCGAGCTGGAGGAGGAACCGCTGGCTCACGCGCGCGGACGCCGCGAGCGCCTTGAGCGTCAGTCGGCGCTCGTTTCGTCGCGCTCGGACCGCAGCACCGAGGCTCGAGAGGAACGCCGCGCGGCGGTCGGATGATCCATACTGCGGTCGCGTCACTTCCATGCAGTATACAGCACCCGCCTTCGGCCCGGTGCTATGGTGCGCGCATGTCGACGCTGCCGGGCGGCACGCAAGTCCCGGTGCGGCCGGCCGCCGAGGTCGCGGCCCCGCCTCTCTACCGGCAGGCACCGCTGACCCGCGCCCTCGTCGCGGCGAACGTCCTCGTTTTCCTCGCCGAGGCCGCGTCGTCCGGTTTCGTCGGCCTCGCGGCGATGCCGAGCGCGGTGCTCCACGCGTTCGGTGGAAACGAGGTCGCCGCGACGCTCTACGAGCACCGGTACGAGACGCTGCTCACGTCGTGCTTCGTGCACGCGTCGATCGTCCACCTCACGTTCAACATGGTCGCGCTGGTCCTCATCGGGCCGCCGGTCGAGCGCGCCGCGGGCGCCGCGCGGATGGCGCCGCTCTATCTGCTCACCGGAATCGCGGGAAGCTCCGGCAGCACCTTCTTCGGGTGGCTCTCGGGCGCGCAGCGCCTCAGCGTCGGCGCGTCCGGCGCGATCTGCGGGCTCGCGGGCGCGGCGGTCGTCATCGGCTGGCGACTCGACGGGCGCAGGAGCCCGCTGATGCGCGCGATGGCGGGCTGGCTCGTCGCGATCTTCGTGCTCGGCGCGGTCGTGAGCTTTCGCCTCCACCACGGCGGCGTGAACGGCGGGTTCGACAACGCGGCGCACGCGGCGGGCGCGCTCGCGGGCGCGAGCATCGCCGCGGGCTGGCGCCGCGGCGTCGCCTACACGAAGAGCGCGAGCGGCTGGGTGGTCGTCCTCTGCGCGTGCGTCTGTCTCGGCGCCGGCATCCGCGTCGCGCGCATCACGCTGACCGACCCGCTCGCGAGCCTCGGCGTCGACGGCCGCCTCGCGTACGCGGCGCGCGCCATCGACGACGGCCGATGTCACGACGCGCGCGTCGCCATCGTCTCGCTCAAGCGCCTCGCGCCCGGCGCTCCGGAGGTGAGGCTCATCGAGCGGAACTACCGCGACCGATGCGGGCTCTGAGCCCCGCTCAGGGCAGCGTGCCGACGGCGACGAACTTCGCGCCGCTCGTGCCCGCCACCGCCACCGGCGCGCCGAACGAGCCCGCCGTGAACGAGGCGAGCTCGATGCCGCCGCCGCTGACCGCGAACGCGACGACCGCATCCGCGCCGCAGACGCCGGGCGCGAGCGACGGCACCGACGCGATGACCGGGTCGTTGCCTCCGACGATTGGCGCGGGCGCGGTCCACGCGCTCGCGCCGTCCCACACGCTGAAGTAGGGCTTGCCGTCGGAGCCGCGGAAGACGACGAGCGCCTTGCCGCCGGGCAACGCCGCGAGCGCGACAGGATTGTTCGAGTACGCGTTCGCGTCGACGAGCATCGGCGTGCCCCACGCGCCGCCCGTCCGGGCGACCGTCATCACTTTGTAATCGTTGACGCGCAGGTACGCCGCGAGCAGCTCCGACGACCCGCCGGAGAGCGCGACCATCGTCGGCGGGAGCGTGTTCTCCACCGCGGCGCCTCCTTGCTGATGCGCCGCCTGCCACGAGCCGTTCCACGTCTGATCGTAGAGGAGCGAGTCCGACCCGGCCTGCACGACGACGACGTCGGCGCCCGCCGCCGCCGCGCTCGGCGCGCGCGCGCCGAAGCTCTGGCTCGAGCCACCGCCGCCGACCGGATTGGTGGCCGCGTCCCACGCGGAATTCGTGTATTCCGCATGGAAATACTTGTATTGTGCATCTTGGTAGACGAGGTGCGCGGTCGCTCCGATCACGGCGAGCGACGGGCCGTCGATCGTGCTCGCCGAGGCGACCGCCGCGGGGTCGGCCCACGACGTCGTCATCGTCGTGGAGTCGAGGGCGCCGGTCGACGTCGCGAGCACGGCGAGCAGGCCCGTCCCGAAACGCGCGATCGCGACCGGGTCGGCGCAGCCCGAGGTCGTGCCGCAGTCGCGGAGCGAGCCGGGCAAGCTCGCGGCCGAGAGCGCCGCGCCCCCGGGACCCGCCGCGCCGAAGAGCGACGTCGCGTTGCCGCCCAAGATCGCGACGGTCGACGCGCACGACGGCGCGTCGGACGGCGCGTCGACCGGCGAATCCGCAGGCGCGTCGAGCGCTACGTCGTCCGCCGCGTCGGCCGCGGCGTCGCTCGAGTCGGGTCCGCCGTCGTACACGGGACCGTACGTCTTGGGCGTCTCGTCGCACGCGCACAGCGCGGCGAAACAGGCGAACAAGAGAGTCTTATGCACGATCCGTTCGTAGCACGATGCCACGTTGGCGCCGCCCCAATCCGTGCTTAGAAGGTCGCGATGAAAGCGATCCGCATCCACGAGTACGGCGGCCCCGAGGTGTTGCGCTACGAGGACGCGCCGGACCCCGTGCTCGGCGACGAGGACGTGCTCGTGCGCGTGCACGCGGCCGGCGTGAACCCCGTCGACTGGAAGGTGCGCGAGGGAATGCTCAAAGGCGGGATCGACTACGCGCTGCCGATGATTCCGGGCTGGGATCTCTCGGGCGTCGTCCTCGCGACGGGCCGGGAGGCGAGCCACTTCTTGAAAGGGCAGGAGGTCTACGGGCGACCCGACCTCGCGCGCAACGGCGCGTACGCGGAAAAAATCGCCGTGCGCCAGGCGACGCTCGCGCGCAAGCCCGTGTCGGTCGATCACGTCACCGCCGCCGCCGTCCCGCTGACGGCGCTCACCGCGTGGCAATCGCTCTTCGACGCGGCACCCGGCTACCAAGGCGCGCACCTGCAGCGCGGGCAGAGCGTCCTCGTCCACGGCGCCTCCGGCGGCGTCGGCACGTTCGCGGTGCAGCTCGCGAAGGAGCACGGCGCGCGCGTGATCGGCACGTGCTCCGCCGCCAACGTCGCGTACGTCCGCTCGCTCGGCGCCGACGAGGTCGTCGACTACGGGAAGCAGCGCTTCGAGGACGTGGCGAAGGACGTGGACGTCGTGCTCGATCTCGTCGGCGGCGACGTGCAGGAGCGCTCGTGGGGCGTCTTGAAGGCAGGCGGCATCCTGGTATCGATCATCACGCCGCCGAAGCCCAAGCCCGGCGGGCCGCGAGGCGGCTACGTGTTCGTGCAGCCGTCGTCCGACCAGCTCGGATCGATCGCGACGATGATCGACGCGGGAAAGCTCCGCGTCGAGGTCTCGAAGGTCCTCCCGCTCGCGAAGGCGGCCGAGGCGCAGGAGCTCTCGCGCGCGGGCCACACGCGCGGCAAGATGGTCCTCCGCGTCGACTGACTTTTCTCTGCTACGTTCGGCGCGTGCGGCGCTGGTTCTTCGCGGTGGCGATCGTCGCGGGGTGCGGCGCACGGACGGATCTCGGCGCGCGGATCGCGCTCGACGCCTCGACCGACGCGTTCGCGGACGACGCGCCGAGCGACGCGCCCGACGCGAGCTCGGCGTGCCCGGCGCCCGTCACGCTCGCCCAAACCGCGGCGCAGCCCGACGCGATCGCGATCGACGGCGAGTGGATCTACTGGCACGACGGCGCCGGCGTCTTCCGCGTGAAGAAGACCGGCGGCCCCGCGCATTTCGTCGCCAAGGCCTCGCCTGCGATCTGGCCCGACCTCGTCGCCTTCGCGCTCGCCGGCGGCTTCGTGTTCTATGCGGACGGCGACGTCATCCTGCGCGCGCCGGTCGGCGGCGGGACTACCGTGCCCTTCGCCTTCACCCTCGCGAGCGCGGGCTTCGCGACCGACGCGTCGCACGTCTTCGCGTGGTCGCGCGTCGGGTCTCCCACCGAAATCGACCGCTTCGACTTTTCGGGCGCTGGCTTCACGAAGGTCGACGTGCTCAGCGAGCCGCCCAGCGAGATGGTGTTCGACGGCAAGACGGCGTACGCCGCCGCCGATCCCGGCGTGTGGAAGCTCGGCTTCGGAGCGGGCGACGAGCTCTTGAGCGGCCTCACCGCCACCGACGTCGCCGTCGACGGCGCGACGGTCTACTTCACGAGCGACGACGCGACCAACGGCGCCCGCGTCCTCGCGCTCTCGACGCAGACGCTGGAAAATCCTCGCCGATCGCCGACACCGTCGGGGCGTTCGCTCTCGCGCTGTCCGCGACCGACCTCTTCTTCACCGACGGCACCGGGCTTCGCGTGCGGCGCGTCGCCGGCAAGGCGGGCCCGGTGGCGGACGTGGCGACGGTCGGCCCGGACTTCACCCCGATCGACCTGGTGAGCGACGGATCGTGTGTATTCTACACGATTGCGCCGCGGAGCGACGCGACGGCGCCCGGCGCGGTCGTCGTCGCCCCCGCCCACTAAGCGCGCTACGGTTCCGGCCATGCTCCCCGCACCGCCCGGCACGGCACGCATCCCCGATCTCGACGACGCTTGGACTCTCCCGCGGCAGGGCACGCGACATCGCGCCGTGCGCACGGCCGGCGAGAAGCTCCGCGACCGGTTCGCGAGCGGCCCGCGGTGCGTCTCGGTGCGCACGCTGCCGCTGAGCTCGGCGCTCTACCCGACCAAGTACGCGTTCCGCAGCGCGGCCGCCTCGCCGGTGCCGCTCGTGTCGTTCACGCACCGGTGTCTGCTCGTGCAGTTCTTCCAGCGCGGCAGCTGAAGAACATGCTCTTCAACCCGACCGACATCGTCGCCGCGCGCCAGACGCCGTATTTCGCGAAGCTCATCGACAAGTTCTCGCGGCTCGAGAAATACCTCGTGAAGCGCTACGCCACGCTCGAGACGCAGCTCGCGAGCTTCGGGCTCGGAAACGACGACATCGACTACATCGCGTTCGATCACTTCCACACGCAGGATCTCCGCCCTCAGCTCGGCACCGAAGACGGCGCGTACGGACGCGCTTCCCGAACGCGACCTTGATCGCGCCGAAATGCGAGTGGGACGACTGGGACGACCTCCACCCGATGCAGCGCTCGTGGTTCATCGCCGACGGGCGAAAGGGCGTGAAGACCAAGCGCGTCAGCCTGACCGACGGCGACCTCCTGCTCGGCGACGGCGTGATGCTGCTGCGCACGCCGGGCCATACGAGCGGCAACCAGACGCTCTTCGTCTCGACCGACGAAGGCGTCTGGGGCACGAGCGAGAACGGCACATGCGCCGATTGCTGGACGCCGCGCGAGAGCAAAGTCCCCGGCGTCGCGCGCACGGCGCGGCTCGAGGACCTCGACGTCCTCATCAACGACAACACGCCCGAGAGCGGCGCCGACCAGCACACCTCGATGATCCTCGAGCGCACGATTGTCGACCGACTGCGCGACCGTCCCGCGTTCTGCCAGATGTTTCCGTCGACCGAGGTCACGCCGTCGCCCGCGGCCCCGGGCCTCACGCCGACGGTCCTGCACCGCGCGGTGACGCACGGCACGGTCGCGAAGCCCGCGCGCGCCCGAGAACGGGCGCCCAGGGCCGACGCCGCTCGGCCCTGAGCCGCGAACGGTTCCGGCGGCGCGCCGACGTGATATGGGATTCTACACCGGGGCATGCGTCCGCTCACGTTGCTAACGAGCTTGTCCGTCGCGCTGGCGTTCGTTCCGCTCGGCGCGAGCTGCACTTCCGCACCGACGGTGCACGGCGTCTTCGTCGCGCCGACGAGCCTCGACGCGCTGAGCGACGAGCACTTCCTCGATCACCCGTTCCCGAGCGACGTGCGGCGCGATCCCGACGGGAGCGTGCACCTCTCGGGGATGCCCAACCCGTCGTTCAACCGCATCGTGCAGCAGTACGAGGACGCGACGAAGGGGCTCCTCGACGGGTTCTCGCCCGCGGCGGCCGAGTACTTTCGCTTCGACGGCGACCTCGACACGACGACGCTGCCGGCGTCTCCGACCGACGCGCTCGACCCGAACGCGTCGGTCCAGCTCGTCGACGTCGACCCCGCGTCGCCCGAGCACGGAAAGCGCAAGCTCGTCGAGTGGTACTTCCGCGACTCGCGCGGCGGCCTCTATTGGCTCCCCGACACGCTCGCGGTCGCGCCTGCCCACGGCTACCCGCTCCGCCCGAAGACGCGCTACGCGCTCGTCGTCACGCGTGACGTGAAATCCGCGGGCGGCGGCCTCGTGCTCCCGAGCAAGGATCTGCTCGAGGTGCTCGACCTCTTGCCGCTCGAGCCCCGCGTGAAGGCGACGCACGACGCGTTCGCCCCGGCGGTCGCCGATCTCGCGACCCTGGGCCTGACGAGCGACCGCATCGTGCAGCTCACGGTCTTCACGACCAACGATCCGACGAGCGAGCTCTTTCGCGTCATCGACTCCGAGAAGAAGGACTTCCCGGCGCCGACGGTGGATCCGTCGACGTGGACCTTCGTGAAAGAGAACTCGGTCAGCGACATCTACGAAGGATGGTACGGCCCGGCCCCGAACTACCAAGCCGGAATTCTCCCGTTCAAGAACGACGGCGACGGCGGCGGGTTCGTCTTCGACGCGGACGGAAAGCCAATTGTGCAGAGCACGTTCGCCATGCGCTTCTCGCTCGTCGTGCCGCTCGCGTCCGCGTGCCCGATGCCGGCGGCCGGCTACCCGCTCGTGCTCTACGCGCACGGAACGGGCGGGAATTTCGAGTCGGTGTGGCGCGAGTCGGGCGGCTTCGGGACGTCGCTGCCGCCGAAGTGCATCGCCGCGATGGGGGTCGATCAAATTTTCCACGGCGCGCGACCGGGCGCGCCGCCGGAGAACGACCCGAACTACGAGAACGACGTCGATCTCCTCTTCTTCAATTTGTTCAACCCGGTCGCCGCGCGCACCAACGGGCGCCAGGCCGCGATCGACGTCGTGCAGCAGGCGCGCCTCTTCACCGACTCGCACGCGAGCATCCCGGCGCTCATCTCCAAGACCGGGAGCGAGATCACGTTCGACACGACGAAGCTCATGTTCGTCGGTCACTCGCAGGGAGGCGTGAACGGTCCGCTCTTCCTCGCCGCCGACGATCAGACGCGCGGCGGCGTGCTCTCGGGGACCGGCGCGATGATCACGGTCGCGCTGCTCGAGAAGACGCAGCCCGCGCCGTCGGTCGCCGGCGCGGTGCGCACGCTGCTCGGGCTCAACAGCCCGGACTACGCCGACGAGCTCAACCTCTTCCACCCCGTCATCAACCTCGCGCAGACGCTCGTCGATACGACCGATCCGCTGCACTACATGCCGTACATCATCTCGAACCCGCGGCACGGCAAGGCGAAGAGCATCTACCAGACCGAGGGCATCCAGCTCGGCGACGCGTGCACGACCGACGCCGACTGTCCGGGCGCGCCGTGGAAGTGCAACGAGCAGCAGGTCTGCGAGAACGGCGACAGCTACGCGCCGCCGCACGGGATTGAGATCGCGTCGGTCGCGCTCGGTCTGCCGCGCGAGCTCCCCGGGATTCGTCCCATCCCGCAAGACTCGTGGGGCGGCATCGAGGACGTGCTCGTGCCGCAGGGCGGGCTCTCGGGAAACTTGGCGGACGGAAACGCGAGCGGCGTCCTCGGGCAGTTCCCGCCGGCGCCCGGGAGCGACGGGCACTTCGTCGTGTTCGACATCAAGGCTTGCGCGGATCAGGCGGCGGGCTTCTTGAGGAACCTCGCCGACGACCCGAAGGGCCGCGTCCCGCCGCTTCCGTGAGGCTCAGCGTGCGACGGGCAGGGTGAAGCGGAAGGTCGTGGTCGCGCCGGGCGTGCTCTCCACCGACACCGTGCCGCCGTGCGCCTCGACGAGCTCGCGCACGATGTAGAGCCCGAGGCCGGTGCCTTCGATCTTCGAGCCGCGCGCGTCGTCGGTCCGCTGGAAGCGTTGGAAGAGGCGCGCGACTTGGTCGGGCGCGATCCCCTTGCCGGAGCTCGAGACCGCGACCGTGACGATTGCGTCGCCGCCTTCGAGCTCCACCTCGATCGCGGACCCGGCGGCGCCGTATTTCACCGCGTTCGAGAGGAGGTTCTCGACGACTTGGGCAGCGCGATCGGGGTCCGCGTCCACCTCGCGGAGCTCGCCGCGCACGCGCACCTGGATGCTCCGCTCCGGAGCCCCGATCGCGATCTGCTCGACCGTGGCGCGCACGATCGCGCGGAGATCGACGCGACGACGCGCGAGCTCGAGGCGACGCGCCTCGAGGCGCGAGAGATCCATGAGGTCGCCGATCATCCGGTTCAGCCGGCGTCCGGCGGAGACGATCCGCTCGACGGACGCGGCCGCGTCGGAGGGATCGCGCGAGCGCTTCAGCACGTCGGCGTAGAGCAGCATGGTGTTGAGCGGCTGGCGAAGATCGTGGGCGACGACCGAGCTCCACTCCGCGCGGAGGCGCGCGAGCTCCTGTTCGGCGCGACGCTGCTCGGTGACGTCGCGCAGCGTGCCCACCATGCGCACCGTGCGACCGCCCTCGACAATCGCGGCCCCCTCTTGCCAGACGATTCGCTCCTCGCCGTCGGCGCGCACGATGCGGTGCTCGATGGCGTACGAGCCGCCCTCGGTCGTGGCCGCGTCGAGCGCCGCCACGACGCGCTCGCGGTCCTCCGGGTGGATGAGCTCGTTGAGGCCGCCGCGCTCGGCGGGCGTCGTCGCCGGCTCCGCGCCGAACAGCCGAAGGAGCTCGCGCGAGCGCTCGACGCGGTTCGTCGCCAGATCCCAATCCCAGCTCCCGATCTTTGCGACGTGCTGCGCGTGCGCCAAGCTCTCTTCGCTGTGGCGCAGCGCCTCTTCGGCGCGGACCTGCGCGGAGACGTCGCGCGCGAACGCGACCCACCGTCCGTCGGGGTGAATCTTCGCGCTCACGTCGACCGGCACGAGCGCGCCGCTCTTCGTTCGAAGGCGCCAGCGCTCGACCTGGACGCGCCCGGGGACGCGCAGGTACTCGCGCGCGGCCTCGAGCCGCCCGATGTCCTCGGCTGGGATGAAGTCGGTGATTCGCCTGCCGACGAGCTCGTCGCGCGTGAGCCCGAGCAAGCGGCAAGCGGCCGAGTTGACCTCGGTGTACCGCCCGTCGAGGTCGGCGATGAACACCGCGTCCGCCGCCTGTTCGACGAGCTCGCGAAACGCGGCCTCCGAGCGGACGACGTCGGCGAGGATTCGCGCGCGCTCGGAGGCGTCCCGGATCGTGGCGCCTACGTAGAATCTCATCGCCGTCGCGGATGGGCGCGATCGTCACCTCGACAGGGAGCTCGGTGCCGTCGCGGCGACGGCCGCGGACGTCGAGCTTGGGCCGCATCGCCCGCGCGGTGGGCTCGTCGAAGAAAGCCTCGCGGTGGCGCTGGTCGCTCTCGCGCAGGCGGTCAGGCACGAGCGTGTCCACCGGCTTGCCGACGAGCTCGGCCCGCGGCCAGCCGAACATCTCCGCGCAGGCCGGGTTGACGAACACGATACGGCCGCCGGCGTCGATCACGAGGACCGCGTCCGTCGTCGTCTCCATCCATGCGCGCGCGAGGACGTCTTCCCGCATCCACGGGCGGGCGATTCACGAACGGTGCCACGCCGGCGATGTGGCCACGGGCCCCGATTTCGTGCTCACGGGCGGCGCGCGCGCAAAGGAGTCGCCGCGCGCCGCGGGCTTTGCGTCCAAGTTCAGCCGACCATGCCGCCGGCGAGCGTCTCGCCGCTCGCGACGTCGACGAGCAGCACGCTGCCGGTCTCGCGGGAGTCGCGGAATTCGTCGACGGCGAGCGGCTCGCTCGTCCGCACGCGCACGCGCCCGAGCGCGTTGAGTCCGAACGAATCGGCGCCTGCCTCGGCGACCGACCCGGTCATCACGTCGTAGCGCGCGTCGATCGACTCGAGCACGCCGCGGACCTCGCGCAATCCGTGCTTGACGAAGTACGTCGCCCCGACGCGCGCGGGCGTCTTGTGCACCCACGCGACGTGGAGGGACAGCTGGCGCGTGACGAGCGGCTCGTGCTCTCCCACCGCGACGATCGTCTCGCCGCGCGCTGCGTCGACCTCGCCCTCGAGGTGGAGCACGACCGACTCGCCGGCGTAGGCCTCCTGCCGCTCGCCGCGCGGCGTCTCGATGCGCGCGAGTCGCGTCGTCTCGCCCGACGGGAGGAGCTTCACCTCGGCGCCGACGCAGAAGGTGCCCGACGCGACGCGCCCCGCGTAGCCCCGGTAATCCGGGTGCGCGGCGCTCTGCGGCCGGATGATCCACTGGACCGAGAGGCGCGCAGGCGCCTCGCGCCGAGCCCGCACCGCCTCGAGGCTCTCGAGGTGCGCGAGCAGCGTCGGTCCGTCGTACCAAGGCATCGCGCGCGAGGGCTCGACGACGTTGTCGCCGGTCAGCGCAGAGAGCGGGATGAAGGTGGCGCTCGCGCCGCCGGCCCACGCGGGGAGCGCCGCGAGGTACTCGGCCACCTCGTCGCGTACGCGCGCGAAGGCGTCGAGCGACCAGAGCACGGCGTCCATCTTGTTCACGGCGACGACGAGGTGCGGCACGCGCGCGAGCCGAGCGACGAAGAGGTGACGCTTGGTCTGCTCGGCAAAATCGCGGCGCGCGTCGACGAGGATGACCGCCGCGTCGGCGCTCGAGCACGCGGTGACGGTGTTGCGTGTATACTGCACGTGACCGGGCGAGTCCGCGAGGACGAAGCGGCGCCGCGGCGTCGCGAAATAGCGCCACGCGACGTCGATGGTGATGCCTTGCTCGCGCTCGGCGCGGAGGCCGTCGGTGACGAGCGCGAGATCCGTCCGCTCGAGGCCGCGGCGCTTGCTGGCGGCGGCGACGTGCGCGAGCTGATCGGTCAGCAGCGACTTGGAGTCGAGGAGCAGGCGCCCGATGAGCGTGCTCTTGCCGTCGTCGACGCTGCCGGCCGTCGCGCAGCGCAGCGCAATTTGCAGAGTGTCCATCAGAAGTACCCCTCGCGTTTGCGGTCTTCCATCGCGGCTTCGCTCGCGCGGTCGTCGGCGCGGGTCGCGCCCCGCTCGGTCACCGTGGCCGCGCGCACTTCGTCCAAGATCGCGTCGACGTCGCGCGCCGCCGACCGGATCGCGCCGGTGCAGGTCATGTCGCCGACGGTTCGAAAGCGGACCTCGGCGGCGAAGACGCGCTCGGCCGGCAGGCGCGCGACGAACGGCGCCGCCGCGAGGAGCAGCCCGTCGCGCTCGAAGACCTCGCGCTCGTGGGCGAAGTAGATCGACGGCACCTCGAGCCGCTCCGCGCGCAGATACTCCCAGACGTCGACCTCGGTGAAATTCGAGATCGGGAAGACGCGGAGGTGCTCGCCGGCGCGGATGCGCGTGTTGAGCAGGCCGAAGAGCTCGGCGCGCTGGTTCTTCGGGTCCCAGCCGCCGGACGCGTCGCGGACGCTGACGATGCGCTCCTTCGCGCGCGCGCGGTCCTCGTCGCGCCGCCCGCCGCCGAACGCGGCGTCGAAGCGGTGCGCGGCGATCGCGTCGAGCAGGGTCACGCTCTGAAGTGCGTTGCGGCTCGCGCGCACGCCGGTCGGGTCGACGACGCGCCCGCGCGCGATCGAGTCGGCGACGCTCGCGACGACGAGGGGCACGCCGAGCGCCGCGAGGTGACGATCGCGGAACGCGATCGCCTCGGGGAAATTGTGGCCCGTGTCGACGTGCATCACCGCGAGCGGCAGCCGCGACGGCGCGAACGCCTTCACCGCCAAGTGCAGGAGCGCGATCGAATCCTTCCCCGCGGAGAAGAGGAGGACCGGCCGCTCCCGCGTCGCCACGGTCTCGCGAAGGATGAAGATGGCTTCGTCTTCGAGCGCCGCGAGGTGTCCGTCGAGGGTCATTCGATCTGTCTACTATAAAAGAAATTAGTTTGCGATCATGAAGAACTCCTATATATCGAAATCATGACGCCGTTCTGCTGGCTCGGCTCCGCGGGTTTTCTGGCGATCGAGGCCTCGTACGTCCCGCAGATCGCGCGGCTGCACCGGCTCAAACGCGCCGACGAGGTGAGCTACTTCTTCCCGTCGCTCAACCTGCTCGGGCGCGTGCTCGCGCTCTCGTATTCGCTCTCCGCGCACGACGGCGTGTTCGTGTCGGGCTTCGTGCTCGGCATCACGCTGCGAGCGATCTTGCTCGCGCAGGTCTTCGCGTATCGACGGTCGACTTCCCCGGTGCATTCGCCGCGCGCCGATCTGGTGACGACGTGAGCGCCGCGCTGATCGCCGCGCCGGATCTCGAACAGCGGCTCGCGGCAGCGCCGCTCTACGACATGCTGCGCCTCGCGCTCGAGGCGTTCGGCGACCGCGTGCGCGTGGCGTGCTCCTTCGGCGTCGAGGACATGGTGATCGTGCACGAGGCCGCGCGCGCGGGCCGCGACGCGGGCGTCTCACCGAGCGTCTTCATGCTCGACACGGGCCGGCTCCATCAAGAGACGTTCGATCTGCTCGACCGCGTCCGCTCGCGCTACGACCTCGCCGTCGACGTGTACGCGCCCGACGCGACGCTCGTGCAGGAGCTCGTCCGGCGCAGCGGGCCGAACGCGTTCTATCGGTCGATCGCCGATCGCCGCGAGTGCTGCGCGGTGCGCAAGATCGAGCCGCTCGGGCGCGCGCTCGCGGGCGCCGCGGCGTGGGTGACCGGGCTTCGGCGCGAGCAGTCGCCCACGCGCGCCGACGTCGCGCGCGTCGAGCGAGACGAGCGCGGCCTGCTCAAGCTGAGCCCGCTCGCCGATTGGACCGAGGGCGACGTGTGGACGCTCGCGCGGGAGAACGACGTCCCGACGCACGCGCTCCATACGCGCGGCTACGCCTCGATTGGCTGCGCGCCTTGCACGCGACCGATCGAGCCCGGCGAGCCGGTGCGCGCGGGCCGCTGGTGGTGGGAGGACCCGCAGCACAAAGAGTGCGGTCTGCACCCGAGGGGCCGAGGTCGCCCGTGAGCGCCTATGCCATTTTTGCGAAGCTCGAGGGCAAGACGGTCCTCGTCGTCGGCGACGGCCCGGTCGCGCGCGAAAAAGCGCAGCGGCTCGCCGAAGCGGGCGCGGTGGTGCGCCAGGTCGCGCCCGAGCTCAATCGCGCGTTCCGCGACGACGACGTCGACGGCGCGTGGCTCGCGATCGCGGCGGCGACACCCGAGGTCAATCGCGCCGTGCGAGTGGCGGCCGACGCGCGCCACGTCTTCACGATCGCCGTGGACGACGTCGCGAGCTGCTCGGCGTTCGGCGCGGCGCGCGTGGATCGCGGCGGGATCACAGTCGCGATCTCGTCCGACGGCCGCGCGCCCGCGCTCGTGGCGCTGCTCCGGCGCGCGATCGAAGCGGTGATCCCGGACGAGGTGGGCGCGTGGCGCGAGATCGCCGAGCGCGCGCGCGTCGAGCACAAGGCGGCGGGCGTGCCGATGGAAGCGCGGCGCCCGCTGCTCCTCCGCGCGCTCGTGCGTCTCTACCCGGAGGCGTCGTGAGGCCGAGCGAAGCGCTCCGATCGAAGACCGGACGAGTCATCCTCGTCGGCGCCGGACCGGGCGCGGCCGATCTGCTCACCCTGCGCGCGGCGCGCGCGCTCGCCGAGGCCGACCTCGTGCTCTACGACGCGCTCGTCTCGCCCGAGGTGCTCGACCTCGCGCCGCGCGCGCACCGCTTCTTCGTCGGCAAGCGCGCGGGCCGACCGAGCGCCAAGCAGTCGACGATCCACGCGCTCATGATCCGCGCGGCGCGCGCGGGCCGCACGGTCGTGCGCCTCAAGGGCGGCGATCCGTTCGTTCTCGGTCGCGGCGGCGAAGAGGTCCTCGCGCTCGAGGAGGCCGGCGTCGAGGTCGAGGTCGTCCCCGGCGTGACGAGCGCGATCGCGGGCCCCGCCGGCGCGGGCATCCCGGTGACCCACCGCGGGCTCGCCGCAGGTTTCCTCGTGCTCTCGGCCGTGCCCTCCGAGCATTACCGCCGCGTGCTCGCGAGCGTCGAGCCGGGCAGCGTCACCGTGGTGCTCATGATGAGCCTCGGCTCGCGCGTCGAGATCGCGGAGTTTCTCGTCGCGCAGGGCTGGCCGAGCACGCTCGAAGCCTCCATCGTGATCGACGCGACGCTGCCGAGCGCGTGGACGTGGTGCGGCACGCTCGGCGAGCTCGGCGCCGCGAAGATCCCCGAGGACGAAGGCGGTCGCGGCCTCGTCGTGCTCGGCCCGGTCGTATCGCTCGCGAACACAAACAAGAAAAAGGAGCCGCAATCGTGGCCGATGCATCGAGCACGTTAGGACGCGCGCTGCTCTCCTTCTCGGAGACGCGCGACATCGACGAGTTCGTCGACATGCTCTCGCGCTTCGAGCGCGGCGAGGTCGACGCCGACGCGTGGCGCGCGTTCCGGTTGCTGCGCGGCACGTACGGCCAGCGCCAGCCGGGGAGCGTGTCGATGCTCCGCGCCAAATCCCGCAAGGGGTCGTCGCGGCGTCGCAGCTCGAGTCGCTCGCCGACGTCGCCGACCGGTTCTCGCGCGGCTTCTGCCACCTGACGACGCGGCAGAACGTCCAGTTCCACTTCGTGCCGCTCGAGCAAATGGCGGAGGCGATGCACGTGCTCGCCGCGGCGGGCATCACGACGCGCGAGGCGTGCGGCAACTCGGTGCGCAACGTGACGACCAGCGCGAACGCCGGCGTCGCCGCTGACGAAGCCTTCGACCCGACGCCCTACGCGCGCGCGTTCACCCGCTATTTCCTGCGGCATCCGCTCTCGAGCTCGCTGCCGCGCAAGTTCAAGGTCGCCTTCTCGGGCGGCGGCGAGGACCACGCGAACGTCCTCGTCAACGACCTCGGGTTTACCGCGTGCGTCCGCGACGGCGTCCGCGGGTTCCGCGTCACCGCCGGCGGCGGCACCGCGCTCATGTGCACGAGCGCGCGCGAGCTCGCCGGGTTCGTGCCCGCGGACGAGATCCTCGGGATCGCCGAGGCGGTCGTGCGCGTGTTCCACGCGCGCGGCGATCGCCAGCACCGGAAGAAGAACCGGATGAAGTTTCTCATCAAGCAGCTCGGGTGGGACGCCTTCCGCGCGCTCGTACTCACGGAGCTCGCTGCGCTGCCGTCGCCGAAGCTCGAGCTCGACTCGCACGTCGAAGGCCCGCCCCAGCGCCGCGCGCCCTGGCCGCGGCCGGCCGAGATCGAAGCGCTCGTCGCCGACGACGCGCCGCGCGGTCCGGGCATCGTGCCGCGACACCTCCCGGTGCTCGGCGATCCCGGCCTCGAGCGCTTCGTCCGCACGAACGTCCGCGCCCAGAAGCAAGACGGCTTCTCGATGGTCACGATCGTGGTTCCGCTGGGCGATCTCACGAGCGGTCGCCTCCGCGCGCTCGCCGCGCTCGTGCGAAGCTACGGCGACGGCACCGTGCGCGCGACCGCTTCGCAGAACTTGACGCTCCGCTGGGTGCCGAGCGATCGCGTCGCTCCGCTCCACGCCCACCTCGGCCTCCTCGGCCTCGCCGAGCCGGATCCCGACTCGCTCGCCGACGTCTCGAGCTGCCCGGGCGCCGAGTCGTGCAAGCTCGCGGTCACCCAATCGCGCGGGCTCGCGTCGACGCTCGGCGAGCGCTTCCGAGCGGACCGCACGCGCGTCGACCGCGCTCGGGGCCTCGTCGTTCGCGTGAGCGGATGCCCGAACGGGTGCGGGCTGCACCACGTCGCGTCGATCGGTTTTCAAGGCGGCCTCCGCAAGGTGGGCGGCCGCGCCGTGCCGCAGTATTTCGTCTACGCGGGCGGCGACGCGTCGGTCGACGGCACGGCGCGCTTCGGTCGCGTCATCGGAAAGGTCCCCGCGCGCCGCGTCGTCACGGTCATCGAGCGGCTCGTCGAGACGTACGAACGAAACCGCCGCGACGGCGAGAGCGTCACGGCGTACCTCGGCCGCGCGCCCGTGAGCGAGCTGTCGGCGGCGATCGCGGACCTCACCGTGCTCGACGAGGCCGACGCGCGCGACGAAGACTTCGTCGACCTCGGCGAGACGACCGCCTTCGCCCCCGAGACGACCGAAGGAGAGTGCGCCGCCTGACCGCCGCGACACGCGGATCGTGCTACGGTCGAAGCGTACCTTTGCTTCGGAGGGGCCCCTGTTGCACCGACGCTCCGCTCGTCTCCTCGTCTCGGCGCTCGCGCTCGGCGGCGTCACGCTGTGCGCGCCGACGCCTGCACGCGCATGCGGCGGGTGCTTCCACGAGCCCAAGCCCAACGAAACCGCGAGCGTGGTCACCGACCATCGCATGGCTTTCGCCGTGTCGCCGACGCAGACGGTCCTCTGGGATCGAATCCGCTACCAGGGCGACCCCGCCAATTTCGCGTGGGTTCTGCCCGTCGGCCAAGGCGCGTACGTCGAGCTCGCGCACGACGAATGGCTCGCCGCGCTCGAGGCGGTGACGGCGCCTGCAATCTTCGCGCCGCCGGTGTCGTGTCAGTCCAACGCGGGCGGAGGCGGGTTCGGCTGCGGCGCGGACTCGGCGTCGGAGTCCTTCGACGGCGGCTCCGACGCGGGGATCGCCAAGAGCGTCGGAGTCCAGGTCATCTCGCAGGCCGTCGTCGGTCCGTACGACGTCGCGACGATCCGCTCGTCGAGCGGCGAGGCGATCTCGACGTGGCTCACCGACAACGGCTACGCGATCCCGCCGAACATCCAGCCCATCCTCGACGAGTACACCACCGAGGGCTTCGACTTCATCGCGCTCAAGCTCGCGCCGGATCAAGGCGTGCAGGCCATGCAGCCCGTCCGCGTGATCACGCCGGGCGCCGGCGCGACGCTGCCGCTGCGCATGGTCGCCGCAGGCATCGGAAGCTCCGTCGGCTTGACGCTCTACATCGTCGCGGAGGGGCGCTACGAGCCCACGAGCTTCCCGAGCTTGCTCGTCGATCGCTCCAAGGTGGTCTGGGATCCTTACGCGCTCCACTCGAACTACGCTCAGCTCTTCGACGACACGGTCGCGGCCGGGCAGGGCTGGGTGACCGAGTTCGCCGGCGCCGCCACCCAGGTGGCGGCCAGCTACAAAGCGAGCTGCATCGGCAAGGCGCCCGTCGAGACGTTGTGCGACGCCGGGGTCGCCGACGCGAGCATGACCGACGCGAACGTGAGCGACGCCGACCTGAGCGACGCCGACCTGAGCGACGCCGACCTGAGCGACGCGATGGGCTCGGGTGACGCGAGCGCCGCCGACGCCGGACCGTGCGTGCAGAACGTCCCAGCCTGCGAGACGTTCGACGACTACGACGTCGCCACGCAGGGCATGGACCCGTATCGAGCTCAGGTCACGCGCATCCGCACGACGCTGCCTGCGGCAGCGCTCGCGGTCGATCTCCAAATCGGCGCGAGCGCCGACCAGTCCCCGCTGTCGAACGTCATCCAGACCCAGACTTACAGCGACGCGAGCTACGACCCGTGCGGCCCCGCGTCGTCGACCAACAAACGCGGCGACGGTTGCTCGATCGGCGGCGACGGTCGCGCCGCCGCGTGGAGCGTCTTCGGGCTCGTGGCGCTCGCGTTGACCCGCCGTCGCCGCGCGCGTCGCCGTGTTTGATCGCGCGCTCGCCATCGCAGCGTTCGCGCTCGCGCTGACGCTCTCGGCGCCTGCGCGCGCCGACGACGCGAAGCCGCCGCCGCCGAAGCGCAAGGCCGGCGAGCTCGCCTTGTTGTATGTTGCAGGTATCGGCTGGGGCGGGTCGATCGCCGTCTTCGCCGACGCGGCGCAGTACGCCGATCGCCCCGCCGCGAGCGCGGACGCGGGCATCTTGTTGGCGCCGCTCACGGCCGGCGTCGGCTGCTTGCTCCCGACGGTCGTCGACGTCGCGTTCGGCAAACGACCCGGCGCGGCGCAGACCGTCACCTCCGCGATGGTGCTGGCCGCCGGCGAGAGCGTCGCGCTCGACGAGTACTTCAGCAACCGGGCGAGCACGTCGTTCCACACCTACACGAAGGACGCCGCGTGGGCCTTCGGCGGGACGACCGTCGGGCTCGCGACTGGGCTCGCCCTTGCCGCGCTCGTCCGCACGACGCCGGGCCGCGCGGCGTGGGTCGAGACGACGGGCATGTTCGCGGGCGTTTTCGCGGCGGGCGTGGCCGGGGCGGCGGCGCGGCCCCCGAACGCGTTCGCGCCGTTCGGCCGCGAGAACATCCGCAACGTCGCGCTCACGGGCGCCCTCGCGGGCGCCGCGGGAATCACCTTGGGCGTCGGCACGGCGACGCTCCTCTCGCCGAGCGTGCTGCGCGATCACATCATCGACCTGGGCTGGATGGTGCCGGCCGCCGTCGCCGTCGCCGCGTGCTCCAAATGCCAGGCGTCCGATGCGTTCGCCGCGATGACCCTCGCCGGAGGCGCGGGGTTCGTCGTGGCGTTCCTCGCGACGATGTCCCTTCCGCAAGCTGGTCTCTCGTCCGTGCGCTCGCCCACCGCGATCGACTTCGCCCCGTTCGCGATGCCGCTCCCGACGGGCGGATTCGAGGTCGGTCTCGGCGGCTCGATGTGACGCGGCCCCTCACGACGCGGCGAGGACCTCGCCGACGCGCCGCACGAGGACTTCGGGCGAGAACGGTTTTCGCAGCAGCTCCTCGGCGTCGCCGGCGCGCTCGTCGGCGCCGCCCGCGTAGCCGGACATGTAGAGTACACGCATTCGGGGGCGGGCCGAGAGCATGCGGAGCGCGAGCTGCGGGCCGGTCATCCCGGGCATGACGACGTCGGTGAGCAAGAGGTCGATCGTCGTGCCGTCGAGCTCGCCGAGGCTCGCGGCCTCCTCGGGATCGCCGGTCGCGAGCACGCGGTAGCCCGCGTCCTCGAGGATCTTCACGATGACCGAGCGGAGCGACGCCTCGTCCTCGACGAGCAGCACCGTGAGCGAGCGCGACGGCGCGGCGCTCGCGGTCGCCACGCGCGCGGGCGGGCGCGGCGACTCGTCGGCCTCGCCGGTTGCCGCGGGGAGGACCACGACGAAGCGCGAGCCGCGCCCGACCGCCGACGTGACGCTCACGCTCCCGCCGGCCTGGCGCACGATCCCGTAGACGGTCGAGAGGCCGAGCCCGGTGCCCTTGCCGCTCTCCTTCGTCGTGAAGAACGGGTCGAACACCTGCGCCGCGATCTCCTCGCTCATGCCGAGCCCGGTGTCGGTCACGGCCATCTCGACGAGCTCGCCCGGCTCCACCGCGAGCTCGTGCGCGCGCAGCGAGTCGAACGTGACGCGCCCGAGCGCGATCGTGATCCGGCCGCCCTCGGGCATCGCGTCGCGCGCGTTGACGACGAGGTTCACGACGACCTGCTCCATCTGCGCCCGGTCGGCCTCGACCACGAGCGGCTCGTCGCCGAGCGCGAGGGCGAGCTGAACGTCGTCGCCGATGAGCCTCTCGAGCATTCGCGCGAGATCTCCGACGACGGCGCGCATGTCGAGCCGCTCGCGCGCGTGCGGCTGCGCGCGTCCGAAGGCGAGGAGCTGCCGCGTGAGCGACGCGGCGCGCTGCCCGGCGTCGAGGATCTCCGTGAGGAAGGTGAGGCTCGCGTCGTCGGCCGGCAGCTTCTTCAGCGCGAGCCCGGCGTTGCCGATGATGACCGCCATCAAGTTGTTGAAGTCGTGCGCGACGCCGCCGGCGAGGCGCCCGATCGCCTCGAGGCGCTGCGCCTGCGAGAGGCGGCGCTCCGACTCGCGGAGCTCGCTGGTGCGCTCCTCGACGCGGTGCTCGAGCTCGTCGCGCGCGCGCCGGAGCTCTTCTTCCATTCGCTTGCGCGCGAAGAAATCCGGCACTTGCACGGGCTGGCGCCGCACGCCGGCCGCCTGTTTCCCGACGACGCTCGCGACGCGCTCCTCGAGCCGCCTGGGCGACGCCATGACGAACCGGCATCGCTCCTCGCCGCGCGCGCGGCACGAGATCTCGGTCGCGACGAGCGTCACGCCGAAGCTCTCTTCGCACCAGCCGGACGAGTAGCCGGCGTTCATGATGCACGCCGCGAAATCGGTGCGGCGCCCCGCGCCGAGCCACGCGTCGGCCTCGAACGAGTACGGGTGCTCGTAGACGAGGAAGCAGTCTTCGTCCGGCGTGACCGACGACTCGGGGAAGATCTCGACCGACGCCCAGCCGGCGTGCGCGAAATGGAGCGGGCCGGCGGAGAGCCGCGCGATCGGGTCGTCGAGCCCCATCTTCGCGTGGAAGTTCCGCGCGTCCGACTTTCCGATGGCGTGCGCCAGGTCGAACAAGATGTTGCGCGCGAACTCTTCCGCCTCGCGCTCTCGACGGGCGCCGTAGAGCTCGTAGACGAGTCGAAAGAACTCCACCGACAGCGACGCCGCGCGCACGAGCACGTAGCGCTCGCCGAAGATCTCGATCGTGCCGCGGCTCGGGTCGTCGCGCCGCTCCTCGAAGAACTTCGAGACGAGCTTCTCCGCCTGCGCGAACGCCGCCTCGTAGGCGGCAGGCACTTTCACGGTCTTCAGCAAGCGGCCACCCCGTGCGTCGGATGCTACCGCGATTCGAGCGGCGCGGCGCCGGCCGCGCGCGCGGCGTCGAGACGCACCGCGCGGGCCACCGCGCGCGAGGTTCGCGAGCTTTGGCGGCGCGCTCGCGACGGCGCGCGACTGGTCCGTCCGCGCACCACGCGGATTTCCGCGGGATTCGCGATCGCGGCTGGGGCACACCCCTTGCTCGAGGCGGGGTCATGAAGCTCGGCCGCGGCCTCCTCCTGACGCTGACTCTCGCGACCGGCTGCGCCCTCGCCGGTTGCAGCAGCTCGGAAAATTTCGGTGAGAGCGAATCCGAGCTCTTCACGAACGACCAGGCGGCGTTCAACTACTTCGTCGGCAAGGGCCTCACGAATTTCCAGGCGGCGGGCATCGTCGGCAACCTCGATCAAGAATCGGGCGTCAGCCCCACCGCGGTGCAGCAGGGAGGCCCCGGCCGCGGCATCGCGCAGTGGTCGGTCGGCGGCCGATGGGACACCGACAACAACGACAACGCGGTCGCCTACGCGAGCAAGCAGGGCAAGTCGGTCTGGTCGCTGCAGCTCCAGCTCGATTTCATCTGGTACGAGCTCACGACCTTCTCCGGCTACGGCCTGTCGAAGCTCAAGGCGACGAGCAACGTCACCGACGCGACGGTCGTTTTCCAGACCGACTTCGAGGGCTGCGGCACGTGCCTCCAGTCGCAGCGCGTGTCGTACGCGCAGGCCGTCCTCAACGCGTACGGCTCGGTCGCGTACGCGGCGACCTTCGTCAGCCAGAGCTTTCCGTACGCGTCGACGACGATGAAGATGACCGAGGGCGACGTCGTCCCGGCGTACATCGAGCTCAAGAACACCGGCACGAAGACGTGGGACTCGAACACGCGCATCGGCACGACGCAGCCGCGCGACCGAACGAGCGCGTTCGCCGACTCGAGCTGGCTCGCGCCCAACCGGCCCGCGGCGGTCAAGGGCACGGTGCCCCCGGGCGGCACGTACAAGTTCCAGTTCAACCTCGCCGCGAACAAGGCCGGCACGTACGACGAGTTCTTCGGCGTCGTGCAAGAAGGCGTCGCGTGGTTCAGCGACTCGGGGCAGGGCGGGCCGCCGGACGACCAGCTCGAGGTGAAGATCGACGTCGCCCCCGCGCCTCCCGGGACGAAAGACGCCGGCGCGACGACGGACGCGGGCAAGCCGCCGTCCGACGCGGGCGCGAGCGACGCGAGCGACGCGGGCGTGAAGCCGGATCCGGGCGACGCCGAAAACTGGGCGCAGCCCGGCGGATGCAGCGTCGCGGCCGAGGGCAAGAGCTCGTCGCCGTTCGGCGCGCTGGCGCTCGTGGGGCTCGCGCTCGTCGCCACGCGGAGGCGGCGCGCTTCGAAGCCGAGCGAAGCGCTGGCGAGTGTCGGCGTGCTACTGGCACGCCGACTGAAGTAACCTCGCGGGGTGGACAAGACGGCACTCCGCGAAGCGCTCGCCGCGCGTCTCGAGCGCGAGCTCGCGACGATGGAAGCCGCGCAGCGCGCGACCGTCGAAGCCGCGACTCACGAGCAAGCCAAGCCCGAGAACGACAAAGACACGCGTGCGCTCGAGCAGAGCTACCTCGCGCGCGGGCAGGCGCAGCGCGTCGACGAGCTCCGGACGGCCATCGCCGAGACGCGCGGCATGCCGCTCCGCGCGTTCGGCGCGGACGATCCGATCGCGCTCTCCGCGCTCGTCACGATCGAAGACGACAAAGGCACGCAGACCGTCTTCGTCGCGCGGCACGGCGGCGGCGAGGTGCTCGACGGCGCGCGCGTCGTCAGCGCGCGCTCGCCGCTCGGGCGCGCGCTCCTCGGCAAGACCGAGGGCGACGACGTCGAATTCGAGCAGGCGGGCCGCGTGCGCTCGCTCTCGATCGTGCGCGTCCGGTGAAGTCAATTGGCCGCGACGAGCGTCTTCTCGTAGACGTTGTCGCACCAATCGTTGTCGAGCTCCTCGAGGAGGGTGAAGCCGTTTCGTTCGTAGAGCTTGCGCGCCTCGGCGAAGCGTCGCGACGAGTCGAGCCAGATGCGCTCGTAGCCGGCGGCGCGCGCGAAGGACTCGGCGTGCGCGTAGAGCGCGCGACCGACGCCGCGCCCGCGCGCCGACGATGCCACGTAGAGGCGCTTGAGCTCGCAGGTGGAGCCCTCCTTCGGTCGAATCGCGACCGTGCCCACGACGACGTGGTCGACTTCGGCGACCCAGAACCCCGCGCGCGCGCCGCCGTAGCCGGCCGCGACGTCGGCGAGATCGCGCTCGACGCCGCCGACGTTCGCGTCGAAGCCGTACTCGCGAAGCACGCTCGCGACGAGCGCGAGGACCTCGTCGCGATCGGCCGCGGCGTAGGGTCGGATGTTCACCGAAACAGCCCCGCGAGCGGACCGCCGCGCACGGCGAGCGACTCGACGCGCCGCGTGACCGCCGGGTCCTCCTCGAGTGCCGCGGCGTGGCCGGGCTTCATCCGCGCGTCGATCACGATGGAGCCGCGGCACCCCCAAGCCTTGTCGCGCGCGAAGGCGCCGACGCCGTGCACGTGGCGCGCGGGGTCCGAGCGCGTGAACGTGACCCAAACGAAGTTCGCGAGCGTGCGCGCGGTGAACGGCGCGTCGTCGACGAGGACCACCAGCGGGAAGCCCTCGATCGCGCCCTCGGCGAACGACTCGCAGAAAAGCTCCGCGGAGCCCGGCTCGTACGACGGCGCCGAGATCGCGAGCACGCCGGGCATGACGACGCTCGGCTCGCGGTACCCGCCCGGCAGCGCGAGCGAGGTCGGGACGCGCGTCGCGAGCGCGCGCTTCGGCTCGCCGCACGCGGCGACGACGACCTTCGAGCCCTCGTTCAACGCCGAGCCGGAGTAGTCGAGCGTGTCGATCGTCGTGTTCGTCTGAAAATGCAGATCGCGCGCCGGGTCGACGCGCTCGAGCGCGTGGGCGAAGAACGCGCGCAGATCGCCGGCGCGGAGGCTCGGCGCGCCGGCGCCGTCGACGATGAAGAGGTACTTCGCGAGCGACAGCTGACCCTGGCCGAGGATCGCGTTCGCCTGCGTGAGGAGCTCCATGGGTCGCGCGGTCTCGCGGTACGGCGCGTACCGCTCGCTGCCGATCGCGAGGAGGAGCGGATGGACGCCCGCCTCGTCCACCGCGTGCACCTCGCGCACGCCCGGGATGACGCTCGCGACCGCGGCGCCGAAGAGCTCGTGCACGATCTCGCCGAAGACGCTGTCCTCCTGCGGCGGACGCCCGACGACGGTGAACGGCCAGATCGCGTCGTCGCGGTGGCTCACCGAGTCGATGCGCAGCACCGGGAAAGGATGCTCCTCGGAGTAGTACCCGAGGTGATCGCCGAACGGACCTTCGCGCTTCAGGAGCTTGGTGTCGACGGTGCCGCGGATCACGAAGTCCGCGTCGGCGTGTACGGCAGGTCTCCCTTCCATGCGCACCCAGCGCGTCGCCCGGCCGGCGAGGACGCCGGCGAAGACGATCTCGGGCATCCCCTCCGGCAGCGGGAGCACCGCGGCGAGGCTCATCGCCGGCGGCCCGCCCACGAAGACGTTCACGCGCAGCGGCTCGCCCCGCGCCGCGGCCGCCGCGTGGTGCACGCCGATGCCGCGGTGGATCTGGTAATGCAGCCCCACCTCGCGATTGAGCTCGTAGTCGTTGCCCGAGAGCTGCACGCGGTACATGCCGAGGTTCGACTGCATGAGGCCCGGCGCCTCCGGGTTCTCGGTGTAGACCTGCGGGAGGGTGACGAACGGTCCGCCGTCGCGAGGCCACGCGCGCACGCGCGGGAGATCCCCGATGCGCGACGCGACCGCGAGGGACGCGCCCGTCCGCACGAACCGCGGGAGGGCGTGCGCGAGCGCGCGCGGCAGCATCGCGGCCGCGCGAGGGCTCCGCAGCAAATCCGCGGGCGCGATGCGCGCCGAGACGGCGGCGCGCGCGTCGTCGAGCCCGTGGCGAAGAACGTAATATGCACGTTCTTTCGTGCCGAAGAGGTTCGACACGAGCGGGAAGCGCGAGCCGCGCGCGTTGCGAAAGAGGAGCGCGGGCCCGCCCGCCTCGAAGACGCGCCGGTGTACGGCGGCGACCTCGAGATCGGCGTCGAGCTCGGCGTCGACGACGCGCAACGTGCCGGCGCGCTCGAGATCGTCGGCGCACTCGCGAAGCGAGGTGTAAGCCATGGCCCGGGGAATCCTAGGCGCACGTCGGCCGCTCGGCCAGCCGAGCGAGGGCTACTCTCGCGCGGCGCTCGATCGTAGGATCGCGCGCTCATGATGCGCGCCCGAACGATGGTCCTCGCGCTCGTCGCCGCGTGCGGCGGCGCGCCCGCTCCCAAACACGCGCCCGTCGCGCGCGACGCGTGCGATCGCGCGGATTGGGCCGCGTGCAGCGACTCGGCCGTGAAGGTCTTCGAGGGCGAGGGCGTCCTCGCCGATCCCGCGCGCGCGAAGACGATGTTCGAGCGCGCGTGCGATCACGGCAACGCGAAGGGCTGCAACGGTCTCGGCAACGTGTACATGCGCCTCGAGCCGAAGGACGAGACGCGCGCGACGGCGCTCTTCCGGACGGCGTGCGAGCGCGGGTACCCGGCGGGGTGCACGAACCTCGGCGCGGCGTTTCTCGCCGGCATCGGCGGGCCGAAGGATCTGGCGAAGGCCGCGACGTACCTCGATCGCGGATGCAGCAGCGGCGACTTCTCGGCGTGCGGCGCGGACGCGGGCTTGCTGGTCGCGGGCGAAGGCGTGAAAAAGGACGTCGTGCGCGCGCACGAGCAAGCGACGCGCGGTTGCGACGGCGGCGACATGCCGTCGTGCGCGGTGCTCGCGCTCGTCCTCGGCCAGGAGACGCCGGTCGACGCCGCGCGGATCGTCGCGCTCGAGACGAAGGCCTGCAACGGACAGGTCGCGCAAGCGTGCGGCAATCTCGGCGTCGCGTACGCGCTCGGCGACGGCGTCGCCGCGAACCCGCACCTCGCGCTCGAGCTCTACGGAAAGGGATGCTCGCTCGGGAACGCGCGCGCCTGCTCGAACCTCGGCCGCGCGTTCATGAACGACGCGATGGGCCCGAAGGATCCCGCGAAGGCGGTGGTGGCGTTCGACAAGGCCTGCGAGGGCGGCGAGCTCGACGCGTGCAGGGACGCCGGCGTGCTCTACCTCGGCGCGACGGGCGCCTTCGTCGACGGCCCGAAGGGCGTCGAGCGCCTCGAGCGCTCCTGTCGGGGCGGCTACGCGAAGGCCTGCGGCGAGCTCGGCTCGATGTTTCACCTCGGACAATTCGTGCAGAAGGACCCCGCGCGCGCGGCGAAGCTCTTCGGACGCGCGTGCGAGGGCGGCGTCCTCGCGGCGTGCGGCGAGCTCGGCTCGATGCTCATCGTCGGAGACGAGATCCCCGCCGACGCCGAGCGCGCCGAAAATCTCCTCGAGAAGGCGTGCGACGGCGGCGCAGCCGCGGCGTGCCACAACCTCGCCCTCGTCTACGAGCGCGGCAGCGGCGCGAAGAAGGACCCCAAGCGCGCCAAGGAGCTCTTCGAGAAAGCGTGCAGCGGCGGCGAGGCGACCGCGTGCGATCACTTGAAGAAGCTCGTCAGTGCCGGAGGACGATCTGCTCGTTCGTCGCCGGCGCGGCGCCCGTGATCGCGAGCGTCGCGATGCCCTGCGCGTCGAGCGTGCCGGGGCCCGTGACCCAGGCGTGGACCGAGGTCGCGTCGCTCGTGGCGCACGGCGCGACCGGCGTCGCCGCGCACGCGGGGAGCGTGACGCTGTTCCACGCGATCGTCGTCGCGCTCCCGCCGTTCTTCAAATCGTAGGTCGCGCCGTTTTCGGAGAAGGAGCCGTCCGCGCCCGCGAAGGCGTAGATCACGCGATCCGGCGCGGGCTCGGTGACGAGCGTCAGCACGCCGTCGGGGTATGCCGGCACGATCGCGCCGGCGCGCGCGTAGAGCGGGATCTCGGTCGTCGGCGCGTCGGCGGTCACGTCGCCGCCGGCGATGGACGCGCCGCCCGCCCACGGAAACCACGTCCCCGGCGGCAAGTGCACGCCGCGCGACGTCGCGCCTTGGGTCATGACCGGCGCGACGAGCAGCGAGTCACCGAGCATGTACTCGTCGGCGATCGGCCAGCTCGCCGCGTCGTCCGGGAACTCGACCGCGAGCGGCCGCATGATCGCGATGCCCGTGTCGTGCGCGTGCTGGGCGAGCGAGCGGAAATACGGCGCGAGCGCGACGTGGAGCATCGCGTAGCGCTTCCAGTGCGCGAGCGTCTCGTCGTCGCTCTCCCAGCTCCAATTGAGCTTCGGGTAGGAGCCGTGGTGCGTTCGCATCACCGGCGAGAGCGCGCCGAGCTCGGTCCAGCGGAAGAAGAGCTCCTTCGTCGAGGCGGGGCTGTTGGTGTTCTGGTAGCCGGCGACGTCGCTGCCGAACGTGGAGATGCCGGCGAGCGAGACGCCCAGCGCGACCGGGACGACCGTCGGCATTCCGTCGTCGGTGCCCCAATCCGTCTGCTGATCGCCCGGCCACCACACGTCCACGAGCGGCGCGGATCCGAACCACCCGCTCCGCACGAAGCTCAGGCGCTCGACGCCGTCACCCGCCGTGTCCATCGCCTGGCGCTGCGCTTCCTGCCACATGACCGGATAGAGCGCGTGGAGATCCGCGCCGCTTCCGCCGTAAAGCGTCGCGTCGGTCGGCAGCCACTCCGAGTAGTCGCCCATCCAGCCGTCCGCGCCCTCGCTGATCGCGAGCTGCATCTTCGACACGGCCCACTTCACCGCGTCGGGATTCGAGAGATCGAGGAGCGAGGCGTTTTGGAATTTCGCGTCGCTGAAGACGTACGGGTTACCGTCCGCGCCCGCGATGAGCCAGCCGTTCGGCGCCGTCTCCGGCCACGCCTTGCTCGTTTGCTCGACGAACGAGTTGAAATAGACGAGCCATTTGAAGCCTTCGCCGTGCAGATCGGACGCGACGGTCTCGAAATCCGGGTAGAGCGAGCGATCGACCTCCCACTCTTCGTCGAGCGCGTAGTGGTTGGGGTTGTCGCCGGCCCACTCGCCGCCGCGCCAGTCTTCGGTCCAGATGACGCTCGATGGGATCCCGTTGTCGCGGAGCTTCTGCGCGACGCGTCGCACGTTGGCGCTCCCGAAGATCGCGTCGTTCCACGGCGCGAAGGCGAACGCTGGCGGTACGCGCGGCCTACCGTAGACGCCCGTCATGCGCGAAATCGCGTCGGTCGGAGCGGGCCCATAGAAGAGGTGGAGCTTGACCGGCATCTCGAGCTCCATGCGCGCGACGTCGGCGCGCTCGCCGCACATCGAGAAGGTCGACCGCGCGTGGGTGTCGGCGAGGCCGATGAAGCCGCGGCTCGAGAGGAACTCCGGCAGCGGCATGTACGACGAGTGGCGGCGGCCCTCGAGGTACCAGGCGCCGGTCGGGTCGTCCGTCGTCATGTCCTTGTGGATGCCCTCTTCGCTCGTCCAGATCGGGATCGTCTCGCCGCGCGCGTCGGCGCCCCACGTCTGCGCGCCGAAGCCCAAGAAGTGATCGCCGGCGTCGCAGCGGAAACCCCACGAAAAGCGGCGCTCCGGGCCGTTTCCGGGCTCGACGTCGACGACGAGGTGAGCCGGGTCGTCAGTGACGGAGAAGGCGAGCGTCGCGAGCGTCGTGCCGTCGCCGTCGACGAGCGCGACCGGCGCGGCGCCGCCCGTCCACTTCGCGTGACGCGCGACGCGCCACGCGCCGTTCGGCGAGTCGACCTGCTCGAAGGCGCCGTAGAGCATCGTCGTCGTCGTCGAGACGTCGCGCACGGCGAAGCCGGTCATCGGCGGCGCGTCGTCGTTTTGCGACTGCGGCGTGCCGACGTCGTCCGACGCGTCGAGGCCGTCGAGGAGCGACCCGTTCGGCCCGGCGATGCCGAGGTTCGCCGAGTCCGGCGCGAGCGTGACGGTGAAGACGCCGAAGGTCGACACGACGGGCGGAGCAGGGGAGCACGCCCAGACGACCAGCGGCGCGGCGAGCAGAGCAGCGCGACGCATTGGCCACGGATGTTACTTCAACTGAGGCAGGCACGGCGGGTGCAGTGAGAGGGAGCATGTGGTCCAAGCTCTGGAAGGAAGCCAACGCCCGCGGCGTCTTCGGGGGCGCGGTCGGCGAGGCCGTGAGCGCCGCAGAGCTCGCTGCGCTGCCGCGAGCCGCCCGCCAAATGCTCGAGTTCTTCGACGTCGCGCCCGGCACGCCGAAGCACGCCTCGTTTCGCGTCGGCTGGACCGGACGCTTTCGCATGGGTCCGAACGATCCGTGGATGCCGGTGCAAGCCGTGCAGATCAACACGCGAAACCCGATCGCGCGCATCTTCCACATGAAGGCGCGGATGAAGGGCGTCTTGCCGGTGCTCGCGTGCGACACGTACGTCGCCGGCCAGGGGCAGATGCTCGCGAAGGTCGCGGGCCTCGTCACCGTCGCCGAGGGACGCGGGCCGGAGTTCGATCGCGGCGAGCTCGTGACGTGGCTCGACGACGCCGTCTTCTTCGCGCCCACGATGCTCCTCGGCGGCGAGGTCTCGTTCACCGGCTCGGGTGAAGACGCGTTCGACGTCGAGCTCCGCGATCGCGGCGTACGCGTGCGCGCGCACGTGACCGTCGACGAGCGCGGCGCGCCGATCGACTTCGAGACGAACGACCGCTACCTCTCCGACCCGTACGACCCGACGCACGCGCTCGTCCGCGCGCGGTGGTCGACGCCGATCTCGTCGTGGAACGTCGACGGCCGCCCGCTCCCGTCGCGCGGCAAGGCGCGGTGGAGCTTGCCCCAAGGCGACTTCGACTACGCCGACTTCGAGCCGGTCCCCGAGACGCTCCACTTCGACGTCGCAGCTCGTACCACCGGCACGGCCTGATCGCGCGTATGCTGCGCGCGTGATCGTCGCCGCGAACGTGCTGGTCGGGTTGGTCGCTGCGTTGCACGTCTATTTTCTCGTCCTCGAGATGTTCCTCTGGGCGACGCCGTTCGGCCAAAAGACGTTCGCGCGGACGCGCGCGCAGCAGGAAGAGACGAAGGCGCTCGCGCAGAACCAGGGCCTCTACAACGGGTTTCTCGCGGCGGGGCTCGCGTGGTCGTTCTTCGCGCCGGCAGGCTTCGCGTTCTCGCTGCGCGTGTTCTTTCTCGCGTGCGTCCTCGTCGCGGGCCTCTTCGGCGCGGTCACAGCGTCGCGGAAGATCCTCTTCGTGCAGGCGCTCCCCGCGCTCGTCGCGCTCGGTCTCGTCTTCGCGTCGCGCTAGTCACCACTCCCCGCGGTTCGCGCGCGAGGCCCACGGCTCTTTCGGCGGGAGGGCTTCGCCGCGCTGGAGGAGCTCGACCGAGTGCCCATCGGGCGACTTCACGAACGCCATCCGACCGTCGCGCGGCGGGCGCAGCACGTCGACGCCCGCGGCCTCGAGCGCGGCGCACTTCTCGTAGATGTCGTCGACCTCGAACGCGAGGTGCCCGAAGAATCGCCCCGTCGGGTACGGCTCATTTTGATCCCAGTTGTGGGTGAGCTCGATCTCGAATCCCGGATCCTCGGCGGCGAGGAAGACCAGCGTGAAGCGACCCTGTTGGCTGTCGCGCCTGCGGACCTCGCGGAGGCCGAGCCTCGTCACGAAGAAATCGAGCGCAGCGTCGAGATCGCGCACGCGGAGCATCGTGTGGAGGTAGCGCATGCGCGACATCCTAATCGAGGTCGAATCGCTCCGCGCGATCGTCGAACCCGCGTCGCGATCCGGGAGCGCTCGCGCTCGGGAACGCCGACTGGGCGCTCGGGCTCGTGTACGTTCGAGCCATGGCGCTCGAGGGCACGCGAGATCGCCGCACGCGACGGGCCGTAGGTTGCGCGCTGCTCGTGGCCTGCGGGGCGCGGACGGATCTCGGGAAGAAGTCGGCGAGCGGCCCCGCGTGCGCGACGGCGCCCCCGCCGGCGGCGTGCACGTCCTGGGTGGCCGGTGCGCCGCAGATCGTGGGCGGCCCGCCGCCCCCGGACGGAAGCTTGCAGATTGCAAACGTCGTTCGGACCGACTGCGGCGCGCTCGTCGCGTGGTACGCGCTAGGGCCCGCGAGCGCCGTTTGGTCGACGCGGCGGGTCGGGTTCGACGCTCTCCCGCTGACCGACGGGGTGACGCTGGCGGGGATCGGGGCGGGCGAGAGCAACGCGGGGGCGATGTCGATTGCGCGGAGCGGCTCGCATTTCGGCGCGCTCGTCGACGACGCGACCGGATGCCGTCTCCTCGGCTCGCCCTGCCCGCGGGCCAAACCGTGTGGCAGCGACTCGTGCTCGACGACGGGTCGTTCCTCGTGTCGACGTTCGCGGAGGACGCATCGACGGTCACGTACACGAGCTGGCTCGCGCCTTTCGACGCGTCCGGTGGCGCCGTCGCGCCCGAGGTCGTCATCGCGCACGACGCGCCTGTCTGGCTCGCCACGGGGTTCGCCGCGCTCGCCTCCTGGTCCGGCACCGTGCAGCAAGTCGACTCGCATGGCGACCCCACCGATTCGCCGCCCGTGAACGTCACCGGAGCCGCGACCGTCTACGAGACGGCCGCGATTGAGGTGGCCAGCGGCGACGTCCTCTTCGCGTGGGACGCCCTCGAGGGCTCGAGCTTCTCGCGCCGCGTGGTCGCGCTCGCTCCGACCGGCGTACTGCGCGCCGCGCCGACGACGGTCTACACCGACGGCGAGAGCAGCCGGATTGGGGCGTCGTCGAGTCGAGCGGAGCGCGCGCGGTCCTCGTCAGCGCGACGCACGACGGCGTCGAGGTCTGGCCGCTCGCCTGCGAGTAGCGAACGCCCTGCGTCGCCCTGCAATCCGCGCGCGCGCCGCGCCGCTGAAATCCCGCAAAGCGCGCGTTTTCGCGTTGGCCTCGCGCTTGCGATGCAAAGACCGCATGTCTCGAAAGAGCGCTTACGAAAACGCGCCCGCGCGCGTGTATTGGGAGATCACCGGCGCGTGCGATCTCGCGTGCCTTCACTGCCGGGCCGAGGCCTCGCCGTGCGCCGACCCCAACGAGCTCTCGACCCGCGCCGCGAAGAAGATGCTCGGGCAGCTCGCCGAAGCCGACCCGAAGCCGACCGTGATCTTCACCGGCGGCGACCCGC
Organism: uncultured delta proteobacterium; assembly: GCA_963731595.1. Classification (GTDB taxonomy): domain Bacteria; phylum Myxococcota_A; class Polyangia; order Polyangiales; family Polyangiaceae; genus DASXHD01. The sequence continues at coordinate 2,286,724 of CAVSWE010000004.1, read as the reverse complement.
TCAAGCGCGCGGACTTGTGGGAGCTCATCGCGCACGCGCGCGGGCTCGGCATGGGCGTGTCGGTGTCGCCGAGCGCGACGCCGCTGCTCACGGAGGAGGCGATTGACCGGCTCGCCGCCGCCGGCGTGTCGGCGATCTCGCTCAGCATCGACCGCGCGACCGCCGAAGCGCACGACTCGCTCCGCGGCGTGCCGGGCTGCTTCGAGCGGACGATTGTCGCCGCGCACCGAGCGCGCGCCGCGAACCTGCCCTTTCAAGTCAACACGCTCGTCAGCCGCGAGACCGTCTCCGACATGCCCGCGATCCTCGAGCTCGTGAAGAAGATCGGCGCGGCGCGATGGAGCCTCTTCTTCCTCGTCGCCGTCGGACGCGGCACGGTGCTCGAGCCGATTGAAGCCGACGAAGCCGAGCGCCTCCTCGTCTGGCTCGCCGAGCGCGCGAAGGAGCCGGGCCCCGTCTTGACGACGACCGAGGCGCCCTTCTTCCGCCGCGTGATGCTCGAGCAGCGTCGCCACGAGACGCACGACGGCCCGCCCGCCGAAGCGCCGAAAGGCCACTCCGCCGGAATCCGCGACGGCAACGGCGTGATGTTCATCTCGCGCGACGGGGCAATCTCGCCGTCGGGCTTTTTGCCTCTGTCAGCGGGTACCGCGAAGCTCGAAAATCCGCTCCGCGTCTACCGCGAGTCCGCACTCTTTCGGACCTTGCGCGACGTCGACGGCTTCCACGGCCGCTGCGGCGTTTGCGAGTATCGCGCCGTTTGCGGCGGCTCTCGTGCGCGCGCTTTCACTGCCAGCGGAGATCCGGTCGGCGAGGACCCGCTCTGCCCGCACATTCCCGCAGCGAATGGCTGAGGTCTCCTTGGAGGCGATGTCGGTGCACGCAACTTGCTTCAGCAGGAGGTGCGACCGCCAAGAGCCGCAAGGAGGTCGAAATGACCAAGTGGATGATCATCGCCAGCACAGCGTTCATCTGGAGCGCGGGATTCGCCGCCACCGGGGCGCTCGCGTACGTCGTTCGATCGCCCGCGCCCATCGTGAAGGTCGACGCGCCGGTCGTCGCGAAGATTCCCTCGCCGATCGCCGTCGCCAAGACGATGCCCGCGGAGCAGCGCGTCGTCGTTCTGCCGACGGTGGAGATCGTCGGCGCGGCGCCCGCGGTCGTCAAAGCGAAGCCGCCGGCTCCTCCTCCCGTCGCCGAGCTGCACTGCACGCCTTTCCGGCCGCTCGAGCAGGGCTCGAGCTCGGTGCAAATCTGCGATTGAGCGCGGCGCGCGGGCGTGTAGAACTGGCCGCGTGCGAAACGTCGCTTTTCTCACGAGCGCCGAGCTCGCGGGGTTGACCGCCGACGATCGACTCGCGATCGCGCCGCTCGAGTCGCGCGGCGTGCGAGTCGCGCCGGCGGTGTGGACCGACTCGAGCGTGGACTGGAGCGCGTACGATCTCGTGGTCGTCCGCTCGACGTGGGACTGGCACGCGGAGGCCGGGAGGTTCGCGGAGTTTCTCGCCGCCCTCGAGCCGCGCGTCCGCGTCGAGAACCAGGGCGCGCGCCGCTGGCTCGACAAGCGCTACCTCGCGCGGCTCGCCGAGCGCGGCGTCCGCACCGTGCCGACCGACGTCGTCGCGAGCGCCAGCGAGCTCGAGCGTGAGCTGGCGAAATACGACGAAGCGGTCGTCCTCAAACCGGCGACGGCGGCCGGCGCGCGCCTCGCGGTGCGTTTCGACGCGGGCGACGCGGCGCGCGGTCGCGAAGCGCTCGCGGCGATCGTGCGGGCCGACGTGGCGCTCCTGCAGCCCTTCGTGCGCGAGGTCGAAGACGACGGCGAGTGGTCGCTGATCTTCTTCGACGGCGCGTTCAGCCACGCCCTCAAGAAGCGGCCGGCCCGCGGAGACTTTCGCGTGCAAGAAGAGTTCGGCGGCAACGTCGAGCCGCTCGCGCCGCCGGCGGACGTCGTCGCCGAGGCCGAGCGCGCCGTCGCGCGCGCGGGCGAGCGGTTCCTCTACGCGCGCGTCGACGGCATCGTGAGCGAGCGCTTCGGCGGCTTCTGCGTGACCGAGCTCGAGGTCGTCGAGCCCGAGCTCTTTCTACGCGTCGAGCCGGCCGCGCCCGAGCGCTTCGCGACGGCGATCGCCGCGCGACTCGAATCGTGACGATTCCAGCCGTTTGCGCCATGATGGGGCCATGTCCTTCGAGCTCACGGTCAACGGCGTCCGTCGCGTGGTCACGGACGAGCCGGTCCACCGCAGCCTGCTCGGCTGGCTGCGCGCGACGGGACTGACCGGCACGAAAGAAGGCTGCGCCGAGGGCGACTGCGGCGCGTGCACGGTGGTCGTCGTCGACCGCGGCGCCGAGGGCAAGCCGACGTACCGCGCGATCAACGCGTGCATCGCGCTTCTGCCGACGTTGGCGGGGCGCGAGGTGTGGACGGTCGAGGGGCTCGCGGGCGCCGACTCGCCGATCGGCGCGACGCTCGACGCGCTCCACCCCGTGCAGCGCGCGATGGTCGAGCACTACGGCTCGCAGTGCGGCTACTGCACGCCCGGCTTCGTCATGTCCATGTTCGAGGGCTACTACCGAAACGAAAAGGACCCCGCGAAGCTCGGCGAGCAGCTCCACGGCAACTTGTGCCGCTGCACTGGGTACCGGCCCATTCGCGACGCGATGCTCGCGTCGCTCGAGGCGCCGCGCCGGCCCGACGATCTCTTCCAGCTGCGGCTGAAGAAGGACGTGCCCGCGCTCGGCGCGCTCGAGCACGAGGCGCGCGGCGAGCGGTTTTTCCGGCCCACGACGATCGATGCACTCTGCAAGCTCTTGGTCGAGCACGAAGGCGCCGAGCTCGTCGCCGGCGCGACCGAGATCGGCGTCGAGATCAACAAGAAGGCGCGAGCGTTCCCGATCCTGATCGCGACCGACGGCGTCGCCGAGCTCGCGCGCGTGTGGCGCACGAAACGCGGGTGGCACGTGGGCGGCGCGGCGACGCTCACGCAGATCGAGGAGGCGCTCGCCGGCGAGCTCCCGGCGATCGACAAGATGCTCCGCGTCTTCGCGTCGCGGCAGATCCGCCATCGCGCGACGCTCGCGGGCAACGTCGTGACCGCGTCGCCGATCGGCGATTTGCCGCCGATCCTGCTCGCGCTCGACGCCGAGATCGTCCTCCGCAGCGTCCGCGGCGAGCGCCGCGTGCCGATCGACGCGTTCTTCACCGGCTACCGCAAGACCGTTCGCGCGCGCGACGAGGTCGTGACCGAAATTTTCTGGCCGCACACGCCGGTCGAGGAATCCGCCGGCGTCACGCGCAAGTTCGAGACGTACAAAGTCAGCAAGCGGCGCGAGCTCGACATCAGCATCGTCGCGTGCGCGTTCGTGCTCGACCTGCGCGACGGAACGATCGAGCGCGCGCGGCTCGCGTACGGCGGCGTCGCGGCGACCCCGATGCGCGCCAAGCGCGCCGAGGCGGCGCTCGTCGGCAGCAAGCTCGACGAGGCCACGCTCGCCCGGGTCCTCCCGATCCTCGACGGCGAGGCGACGCCTATCGACGACGTCCGCTCCGGGAAGGATTTCCGTCGCGGCCTCATCGGCTCGCTGTTCGAGAAGTTCGCGCGCGGCGAGACGAGCGACGCGCAAGAAGGCGCGCTCGGGTTCGAGCCGAGCCCGCCCTTTCCCACGCCCTACCCAGCCTCCGAGACGCCCCTCGAATCGCTGCGCTGCGCTCCGCGATTCTCGCACCACGAGAGCGGCATCGGCCACGTGACGGGCGGCGCGCAGTACGTCGACGACGAGGCGCAAAAACGCGGCGGGATGCTCGTCCTCTGGCCGGTCACGTCGCCGCACGCGCACGCGCGCGTGAAGTCGATCGACGCGACCGACGCGCGCGCGATGCCGGGCGTCGCGTGCGTGCTGACGGCCGGCGACATCCCGGGCACGAACGACGTCGGCGCCGTGCGCCACGACGAGACGCTCCTCGCCGCGGCGAAAGGCGAGGTGAATTTCCACGGGCACATGTCGCCGTCGTCGTCGGCGACTCCTACGAAGCCTGCCGCGCCGCGGCGGCGAAGGTGCGCGCCGAGTACGAGCCGCTGCCCGCGATTCTGTCGATCGAGGACGCCATCGCCCAAGGCAGCTTTCACACGGGCGAGCACCGCATCCGCCGGGGCGCGGTCGATCGCGCGCTCGCGCGCGCGCCGCACAAGCTCCGCGGCACGATCGATATCGGCGGGCAGGAGCACTTCTACCTCGAGAGCCAGGCGGCATGGGCCGAGCGCGGCGACGACGGCGACGTCCAGGTCACGAGCTCCACCCAGCACCCGTCGGAGATCCAGCAAGTGGTCTCGCACGTCCTCGACCTGCCGCGGAACAAGGTCGTCGTGCAGCTCGCCGCGCATGGGCGGAGGCTTCGGCGGAAAGGAGACGCAAGGCAACGCGTGGGCGGCGCTCGTCGCGCTCGCGGCGTGGAAGACGGGACGACCGGTGCGCGTGCAGCTCGACCGCGACGTCGACATGGCGCTCACCGGAAAGCGGCACCCGTTCTACGTCGAGTACGAGGTCGCCTTCGACGACGACGGCAAGCTCCTCGCGCTCCGCGCCGCGGTCTACAACGACGGCGGCTGGGCGCTCGACCTCAGCGAGTCGATCTGCGACCGCGCGCTCTTCCACATCGACAACTCCTATTTCATCCCGAACGTCGACGTCGTCGGGCGCGTCTGCAAGACGCACCAGGTCTCGCACACGGCGTTCCGCGGGTTCGGCGGGCCGCAGGGCATGGTCGTAGTCGAGGAGACGATCGACCGCGTCGCGCGCACGCTCGGCCTCCTGCCCGAGGTCGTGCGCGCGCGGAACCTCTACCAAGACGGCGACGAGACGCACTACGGGCAGCCGATCGAAAATTGCAGACTGCAAGCGATTTGGCCCGCGCTCGAGAAGAGCGCCGACCTCGTCGCGCGGCGCGAGCGCGTGGCGCGCTTCAACGCGGAGAGCGCGAGCGTGAAGCGCGGCATCGCGATGACGCCGGTGAAGTTCGGCATCTCGTTCACCGCGACGCTGTTGAACCAGGCCGGCGCGCTCGTGCTCGTCTACCGCGACGGCACGGTGCAGGTGAACCACGGCGGCACCGAGATGGGGCAGGGGCTCTACACGAAGATGCGCGCGGTCGCGATGCGCGCCTTCGGCCTGCCGGAGGCCGCGGTGCGCGTGATGAAGACGCGCACCGACAAAGTTCCGAACACGTCGGCGACGGCGGCGTCGAGCGGCGCGGACCTCAACGGACAGGCCGTGAAGAACGCGTGCGACGCGATCAAGGAGCGGCTCGTCGCCGCTCGCGCAGAAGAAGCTCGGCACGAGCGGCGAGATCGCGTTCGAGGGCGGTCGCGTCGATTTCACGGGAGGACCCGGCGAGGTCGATGGCGTTCGGCGAGCTCTGCGCCGAGGCGCACGTCGCGCAAATCAGCTTGAGCGCGACCGGCTACTACCGGACGCCCGGAATCGCCTACGACCGCGCGGCGGGGCGCGGCAAGCCGTTCTATTATTTCGCGTACGGCGCGGCGGTGACCGAGGTCGAGGTCGACGCGCGCAGCGGCATGAAGCGCGTGCTCCGCGTCGACATCCTGCACGACGTCGGCGACACGCTGAACGCGGGCGTCGACCGCGGCCAGATCGAGGGAGCGTTCGTGCAAGGCATGGGCTGGCTCACGAGCGAAGAGCTGAAGTGGAACGACCGCGGCGTGCTCCTCTCGCACTCGGCGAGCACGTATCAGATCCCCGCGATCGGCGACGCGCCGCCGGACTTCCGCGTCGCGCTCCTGCCGAACGCGGCGCAGCCGGGAACCATCCACGGCAGCAAAGCGGTCGGCGAACCGCCGTTCATGCTCGCGCTCAGCGTCCGCGAAGCGCTCCGCGACGCGGTCGCCGCCTTCGGCACCGAGCCCGGCCCGGTCGACCTCGCGCTCCCCGCGACCCACGAAGCGATCTGGCACGCCATCCAAAAACGCTCGCACGAGCGCGCCGCCATCGCCGCCGAGGAGTGAGCACGCTGTGCGCCCTAGAGATTGAACAGGAAGATCAGAAGGCCGGAAGGGCGTCAGGGCGAGGCGAGGGATTGGACTTCGGCTGGCGTGAGCTGGATCTTGCGGGCCGCCCAGTTCTCTTCGAGGTGCTCGGGGGAGCTCGTGCCGGGGATGGGGAGCATGACGGGCGAGCGCGCGAGGAGCCACGCGAGCGCGATTTGAGCGGGCGTCGCGCCGTGGGTCTTCGCGATCGTCGCGAGGGCGGGGCGCACGCGTTCGTGCTGGCCGACGGCGAGCGGGAAGAACGGGAGGTACGCGATGCCGCGCTTCGTGCAGAGCTCGAGGACGGCGTCCGGGTCGTGCACCTCGGCGTGCGTGCGCCGGATGATCTCGCCGCTCCCGCCGCCGACGTTGTACGCGTTCTGCACCGCGACGATCGGGCCCCCCCCGAGCGCGGCGAGGATCTCCTTCGTTCCGACGTTGCTCAGCGCGATGTGGCGGATGCGACCGCGCTTCTGCTCGTCGCGCAGCGCGCCGAGCGCCTCGAGGAACGGAACGCCCGCGATCGGCATGAACCGCAGGTGCACCACGTCGATTCGCTCGAGGTGGAGCTGACGCAGATCCGTCTCGAGCCCTTCGCGCAGCTCCGCGGGCTTCAAGAAGGGCCCCCAGCTCTTGTCCGGATGGCGCCGGCCTCCGAGCTTCGTCGCGATCACGAGATCGCTCGGATAGGGCCGCAGCGTCTCGGCGATGAGCCGGTTGGAGACGTCGGGCCCGTAGTACCAGGCGGTGTCGATCAACGTCATCCCGAGCTCGACCACGCGCCGCAAGACGGCCTTCGCGCGCTCGGGGTTCGCGGGCTCGCCCCACACCTCCGGGCCTGGCAGGCGCATCGCGCCGAAGCCGAGTCGTCGCACCTCGAGATCGCCGAGCACGATCGTGTCCGGCCCGTGCGCGAAATCGCTCATGCGCGCGATGCTATCAGGACTTGAGGCCGGTCACTTCGTAGGTCATCACCGGCTGCTCGCGACCCTTGACCGTGATCTCCTTCACGGCGCGCGCCTCGATGTGGTCCTTCACGAGCTGGTAGGTGTCGTCGCTGATGAGCACGGCGACCCCGAGCTCCTTGGTCGCCGACTCGAGGCGAGAGGCGAGGTTCACGGCGTCGCCGATGACCGTGTACTCCATGCGCTTCTCGCTGCCGATGTTGCCGGCGACGACCTCGCCCGTGTGGATGCCGATGCCGGTCTTGATCGCCGGCGAGCCGCGCTGGGCGAGCTTCTCGTTCAGCGCGGCGAGGGCCTTGCGCATCCCGATCGCCGCCCGCACCGCGTGAAGCGCGTCGTCCGGCTTCGTCACCGGCGCGCCGAACACGGCCATGATCGCGTCGCCGATGTATTTGTCGACGACGCCGTCTTCGTGAATGACGACGTCGACCATCTCGGTGAAGTACTCGTTCAGGAGCGAGACGAGCGCCTTGGCGTCCATCTTCTCGCTGATGGAGGTGAAGCTCCGGATGTCGGAGAAGAGGATGGTCGCGGTGAGCGACTCGCCGCCGAGCTGAACCTTGCCGGCCATCAAGTGGTCCATGACCGCTTCGGTCATGTACTTGCCGAACGTGGTCTTCAGCTTGTCGCGCTCCTGCAGGCCGTCGACCATCGTGTTGAAGCCGTCGGCGAGATCCTCGAGCTCGTCGCCCGTCTCGACGCCCTGGACCTTCACGTACTCCTGCTGCTCGAGGCGCTTGAGCGCCTGGCTCACGCGCTTGAGAGCGTTCGCCATGATGTCCGCGACCCGGAAGCCGACGCCGGCGGCGATGAGCGCGGCAAGGGCGACGAACGCGAGGGCGATGCCGAGATCGCGGTAGATGGCCGAGCGCACGTGCGTCACGTTGCGCGCGGCGACGAGCCAATATTTGCTGCCCTTGCGGGTCGTGAGCTTGTCGCTCGTGAACGGCTCGACGACGTAGGTGCTCCCGCCGAGCGAGATGAGCATCGGGTCGTTTGGCACGACCTTCTCGCCGCCCGCGGGAAAGCGGTCGGTCTTGTTGACGAGCTCGCCCTTCGGGTCGACGAGCGCGAGCTCGAGGCCGACCTTGTGCCCGCTGCGCTCGAGCCGCTCTTTCGTGAACGCGCGGCCGACGACGACCGCGCCGCCGCCCGGCACCGGGCGCGCGACGAAATACGTGGGCAGCCGCGTCTTGGCGCAGCCGTGGCCGGAGAGCCCTTCGGCCGCGGTGCCGGCGAGCGCGTCCTTGACGACGTGCTTCGCGTCGACGACGTCGGCGCCCGCCTCGCACCCGATGCGTGACACCTCTTTGCCGTCCTTGTCGACGAGCAGGACGTCGATCTCCGGGAACTGCTTTGCGAACTCCGCCGTCTCGCGCCCGGCCGCGTCGTGGTCGTCGGCCTGGATCGCGCGCGCCACGTCGGCGTCGCTGGCCATCAGCGTCGCGGCGATCTCGAGCGTCTTGATGCGGTCGTCGAGCTCCATCGTGTACGCGCGGCGCGCGTTCTTCACGCGGTCGTTCGCCTCGGCGAGGAGCTGCTCGTGCAAGAGCCAGTAGAGGACGGGCAGCATCGCGAGCGTCACGGCGATCGAAAGCGCGACGAGCGCGAGCAGCTTTCGACGGACGGTGCGCAGCCGGAACATGCCGCCGCGAGGATAACCCACTTCGGCGGCTGGCGGCGACTATCCCGGAGCGTATCATGCGCACGTGGACGACTCGCCCATCGATACGAAGCGCGCGCGCTCGCGCCTCGTGTTCGTGCTCGTCGTGCATGACCTGGCCGTCGACGCGAGCGCCCTCTGCGACGAGCTCCGCGAGATGTTCATCGTGCGCGAGGCGACGACCGCGTTCGACGCGCTCGAGCGGCTCAGCGCGGGTCCGCTCGCGTGCGTCGTGTGCCTCCTCGGCGGCATGATCGGCGGCGCGGATTTCTTGAAGCTCGTCGAGCACGCCTCGCCGGAGCACGTCGCGCGGCTCGTCTTCGTGGACGCGCGCGCGGGCGGCGGCTCCGACTTCGTGCGCGGAACGGGCGCGAGCTTCTTGCCGTCGTCGGACCCGAAGGAGCTCCTCGCCATCGTCGGCGCGGTCGCTGCGCGCCGGTGAATGAGCTGGTAGCCTCGGGGGATGCGGCTCGCGTTTCCGCTGCTCCTGGCGCTGCTCGGCGCGGCGTGCTCGCAGGGGCCGGGCGACGAGGCCGACGGGTCGAGCGAGGACGCGGGCGCGGCGGACGCGGCCGACGCCGGCGCGAGCGACGTGTCCAGCGGCGAGCCGAGCCCGCCTGCGCCGAGCCTCCACGTCGTCGGAAACGAGATCCGCGATCAGAACGACGCGACGGTGCGCCTCCTCGGCGTGAACCGCTCGGGCAGCGAGTACTCGTGCGTGCAAGGCAACGGCTTCTTCGACGGGCCCGTCGACGACGCGGCGATCGCCGCGATGACCGGGTGGAAATCGAACGTCGTTCGCGTGCCCTTGAACGAAGACTGCTGGCTCGCGATCAACGGCGTGCCGGCGCAGTACGCGGGCGACGCGTACAAGACCGCGATCGGCGACTTCGTCGATCGTCTGCTCGCGCACGGTCTCTACGTGATCGTCGAGCTCCACTGGAGCGCGCCGGGCGCGACGCTCGCGACCCAGCAAGTCGCGATGCCCGACCAAGACCACGCGCTCGCGTTCTGGGCCGACGTCGCGGCGACGTTCCGCGACCGCGGCGACGTGATCTTCGAGCTGTTCAACGAGCCGTTCCCCGACGACAACCAGGACACCGACGCGGCGTGGACGTGCTGGGAGAGCGGCGGCACGTGCCCGGGCATCTCGTACCAAGCGGCCGGCATGCAAGCGCTGCTCGACGCCGTCCGCGGCGCGGGCGCCCACAACCTCGTGCTCCTCGGCGGCGTCGCGTACTCGAACGCCCTCACCCAGTGGGTCGCGCACGCGCCGTCCGACCCGGACAAGAACATCGCCGCCGCATGGCACGTCTACAACTTCAACGGGTGCGCCGACACGACCTGTTGGGACAAGACCGCGGGCGCGGTCGCGCAGAGCTACCCGATCGTGACGACCGAGATTGGCGAGGACGACTGCTCGGGGAGTTTCATCACGACGCTCATGACGTGGCTCGACGGCAAGAAGCAGAGCTACCTCGGCTGGGTCTGGGACGACTGGGGCGGTTGCCTGGTGCTCATCAGCGATTACGCCGGCACGGCGGCCGGCGCGTACGGGACGGCCTTCAAGACGCACGTCATGTCCATCCCGCATTGAGCGGGCTCCCGACCGGCCGACCCTTCATCGAGACGGAGTAAAAACGCGTGCGCGTTGCGACGCATCGGCTACCGTCGAAGGATGGGGGGGCGGATATCCTCATCGGTATCGTTCGGACGTTTGTCCGTCGATGCGTCGAAGGCCACGTGGGGGGACGAGCCGATCGCGCTCACGCCGACGGAGACGCTCGTCTTGCGCGAGCTCGCGCGCTCGGCGCCGATGCGGGTCACGCGCGAGGAGCTCTGCCTGCGCGTCTACGGCGACGCGAGGGGCTGCCAGCGGATGGACGTTCACATCAGTCACATCCGACCGAAGCTCGCCTCGACGAGCGTTCGCATTCCGCCGGCTTCGCGCGGCGGCGCGTACGCGCTCGTGCACCGGGGACCTGCCGTTTGCCTCGTCGAGGACCACGCGGCGCTCGCGCGCACGCTTCGGAGCGAGCTCGAGCGAGCGGTCGCGGCGTCGGTGGACGTAAAGTCGACTTTCGCCGAGGCGCGCGCCAGCGTCGAGCGGCGGGAGTGCCAGGTGGTCGTCGTCGACGTCGTGCTCGGGGACGCGCCGCGCGGCGTCGAGCTCGCCTCGCTCGCGAAGGCGAACGGCATCGCCGCGATTTTGATCTCCGGAAGCGAGCGCTTCGCGGCCAACGCGTTCGCCCTGCAGGTCCCGTTCTTGCTCAAGCCGTTCACCGCGACGACGCTCTGCACGCTCGTTCGTGGGGCGCTCGCGGCGAGCGCCGTCAAGCCAGCGGGAGGCGGACGGTGAACGTGGAGCCGCAGCCCGCGTCGCTCTCGACCTCGACCTGACCGCCGTGCGCGAGGACGATGCGCCGGACGACCGAGAGCCCGAGCCCGACGCCGGCGACGCTGCCGGTGGAGTGACCGACGCGGCGGAACGGCTGAAAGAGGCGCGTTTGGTCCTCGGCGGCGATGCCGACGCCGTGGTCGGCGACGCGGAGCCTCGCGTGCTTGCCCTCCCGCTCGACGCGCACGGTGACCGGCGTGTCGGGGGGAGAATATTTCGAGCGCGTTCGAGACGAGGTTCGTGACGACTTGTTCGAGCCGCAGCGCGTCGCAAGAGACCTCGGCGGGCTCCTCGGGGAGGACGACGTCGAGGCGGCCGGGCGCGGTCGCGTCGAACGCCTCGAGCGCGCGCCGTACGACGTCGCGGAGATCCTCGCGCTGGAGGTTCACCTCGAGCCGGCCGGCCTCGATGCGCGACATGTCCAGTAGATCGCCGATCATGCGATCCATTCGCGCGAGCTGCCGCTCGGCGCGCTCGCTCATGTCGGGCGCGAGCTCCGGGTCGGCGCCGAGGCGCAGGCAGAGCTTGACCGTCGAGAGCGGGTTCTTGAGATCGTGCGCGACGCTCGCGAGGAACGTCATCTGCGCGGTGCGCTCCTTCGCGAGCTCGGCGGCCATGTCGTTGAATCGGCTGGCGATCGTGCGGACCTCCGCGAAGCCCCGCGCCGACGCGCGCGCCTCGCGATCGCCCGTCGCGAAGCGGCGCATCGCGTCGCACAGCGACTCGAGCGGCTCCGAGGCGCCGGTCCGGACCCAGCGAATGAGCACGACGACGAGCGCTGCGAGCGCCGCCGCGACGAGCAGGGCGCAGACCTTCGCGCGGTCGTGCCATTCGTTCGCGCGCGCGAGCGCCGCCTGCGTGCGCTGCGCGGCGAGCTCGTCGAGTGACGCGTCGATCGCGCCCACGTGCGCACCCGCCGCGTCCACCTCGGCCGCGCGCAGATCGCTCGTCGCCGCGAGGAGCACGCCGCACACCACGAGCGACACGAGCGCGATCGCGAGCGCCGCGAGAACGAACGTGACACGAAGGCTCAGCGCACGTCCAGTGGACCGTGATCGCATCCTGTGAATCCCCCCTTGAACGACGTGAGTCGTACAGCGCGGATCGGGCTCGAGCCACCTTAATCGAGCCGTTAATCGTCGCGGGCCATCTGGCCACGCGCACGCGCGAGGTACGGCGGATGCTTCACGATCGTCGGACGCCGAGCAGCGCGTGCGGGCGGCGCGCCTCGTAGCGGAGGCGGTCGACGGCGCGGAGCGGCGCGAACGCGAAGGGCTCGCGGAGCGGCCAGACCGCGGCGTGAGGCGCGGTGTCGTGCTCGCGCGCGAGGATCGCGTTGGCGGCGCGGCGCGCGGCTTCGTTCGCGCCCTCCATCGTCGCGAGATCCGTGTGCGTGCGCACGTAGTCGGCGGCGAGCATCAGGTTGTCGATCTCGGTCCACGCGTTCGGGCGATGCGCGAGCGAGCCCGCCGTGTTGACCAGCAGCGGCTCGCGGTTGACCGGGCGATCCGGCTCGACGAACACGATCGACGGATCGATGAACCACCGCACGACGCCCGCGTCGTCGAGGATCTCGGCGCCCTGATCGTTGATGTGCTCTTTGATCTGCGCCCAGACTTCGTTCTTGATCTGCTCGGCGGTGCACCGGCTCGCCGGCTTGCCGTAGAGGATGCCGGGCGTCTCCCAGTCCGAGACGTCGACCGACAAGATGCCCTTCACGCGGCCGTCGCCGAGCGTCTTGAAATCCACGCCGCGCCAGAACTGGCGCTGCGAGATCGACGTCAGCGCCCATGGCGAGTCGACGAACAGGCTGTGCCCGTGAACGACGTGGACGTCGCGGTCGAGGTAAAACATGATGCCGTTCATCCACTCGGTCTTCAGCTGGTCGAGCGTGGCGAGCGACGGCGCGCGGCGCGCGATCTCGTCGTCGACGAGCGCGCGCATCCCCTCGACAGGCAGCGCGGAGACGAAGTAGTCGGCTTCGACGGCCCGCTCTCGGCCGTCTTCGTCGAGCACGACGCTCGCGACCCGCGCGCCGCCGAGCTGGAGGCGCTTCGCGCGGACGCCGGTCACGAACGTCACGCCGAGGCCCTCGAGGTGGCGCGTCCAGGGATCGATCCAGACGTCGTTGGTCGGGCCGTTGAGCACGTGGTCGGCCGAGCGGCCCGGCGTGAGGATGTCGAAGAGGATCTGCAAGAGCACGTAGCCGACCGTCCGCGCGCTGCCTTCTTCGGCGCGCATCGCGACGAGCGTGCGCGTGAGGCCGCGGCCGAAATAGCGGCGATAGTTCTCGGAGCGGTTGGCGGCGTCGATGAAGTCCCACCACGAGATGCGCTCAATCTCGTGCTCGCGGCGCTCGGCGCAGCACGTGAGCAGGACGAAGAGCCGGCTCGCAAAGAACGCGGTCTCGGCCGGCGAGATGTCGACGTCGCTCGCGTCGACGATCGCCTGCACCGCGTGCGCGAGGTCGTGCTTGCTCCGAGGCATGTGGACCAAGAAGTGCAGCTCGGTGTCGCCCGCGCGGGCGAGCTGCACGTGTCGCACGCTGACGAGGTTACCCGCGACTCCGCGCGCGCTGCCGGGGTAGGGGATGCGCCGCATCGTGTCGGGCAGGTGCCGGTAGAAGCCGGGAAAAAAACGAAACCCGTGCTCGGCGGGGAGATCGCGCCGGCCGTCGAGGCCCGAGCCCTCGATGAGGAGGCTCCGCGCCTTGCCGCCGAAGATGGCGTTCTTCTCGTAGACGCTGACTTCGTATCCGCGCTCGGCGAGCTCGTGCGCCGCGCTCAGACCGCCCACGCCCCCACCGAGGACGGCCACCTTCTTCTTTTTGGCCATGATCACACGCGCCCAGCTGCTGAAAACGTCAGAGCGAGCTGCAGAGCGTGTCGCCCGGGCAACACACGTCGAACGTGCCGCTCTTCTCGCTGTGGACGCAGGTGCGCGAGCCCGTCGCGGGCGCGAAGTGCGCGCGTACGAAGCATTGCTCTTGCTGCGCCCCCGCGCCGTACGTGACCGTCGAGCTCGTTCCGTTGTGCCACTTGCACGTCGTGTCGATCTTGGTGCCGCTCGTCACGGCGACGGGCGTCAGCGTGGTGACCGGCGGATCGTTCCAGCTCGTGCTGTCGTAGATCGACCCGACGCTGAGCTCGGTGCCGAGCGCGTGCTGGTGACCGGACATCACGAGGAGGTCCGAGCCGAGCGCGATCGCCGGCGCGGGCGCTTGCTGATGAAGGATCGTGTCGACGCCGACCGGGAGCGAAATGTCGACGAAGCCGACGAGGAGCATGCCGGTCTCGCGCTGAAAGCTCGAGTCGGCGATCGGGTCGAACGTCACCGTCGCGCCGAACCCGCTGCCGTCGTCGACGCCGTGCAGCTCGAGGCGGATCATTTGATGATCGGCGAAGGTGAACCCGTCGCCGGCGGGGAGCTGCAAGAGCTCGTCGTCGCGCTGCGTGAAGGTGAGCGCCGTGCCCGCGTTGGCGGCAAAGAGCCCCTCGAGCGGCGCGCAGTCGGCGGGCGGGCTCGGGTTCTTGTCGTCGACGCGGTACACGATGAGGTCGTGCCACGAACCGGTGAGCACGGTGTGGATCGCGCCGATGTGCACCGGGCCGGCGTTCGAGAGTTGCATCGTCGCGCACTTCGTCGACTCGACTCCCGCTCCCGGCGTGAACGGACCCATGGTGAGCGACACGGGGGCTGCGACGCCGCCGTCGCCTGCGTCGGTCGGATTCGAGGCGTCGCCGCCCTCCGCCGGCGCCGCGTCATTCTGCGCCGCGTCGGACGCGGGCGTCGTGTCGGTGGACGCGTCGGAGGCTCCTCCGGCGCCGCCGTCGCAGGCCTGAAGGGCAATCCCGAGAATCGCGATCGAAGCAAGAGCGTGTCTCATGGGGCCGAGTATCTCGCGAATGCTCCTCGCGCGCGAGCCGATCGTCGGCGAGGCGACTTCCAAACGGCGAAGATCGCCGGGTAGACGAGGAGCTCGAGAGCGAACGACGTGACGAGACCGCCCACCATCGGCGCGGCGATGCGCTTCATCACGTCGGCGCCCGCGCCGTGGCTCCACATGAGCGGGGCGAGGCCGAGGAGCATCGTCGCGACGGTCATCAACTTCGGCCGGAGGCGCCGCGCCGCGCCGTCCACGATCGACTCGCGCAGGTCCTCGCGCGTGCGGAGGCGTCCTTCGCGGGCCCATTTTTCGTGGGCGAGCTTCAGGTAGAGGAGCATCACGACGCCGGTCTCGGCGTCGAGCCCGGCGAGCGCGATCATGCCCACCCAGACCGCGACGCTCAGGTGATAGTGCAAGAGAAAGACGAGCCACACCGCGCCGACGAGCGAGAACGGGACCGCGAGCACCACGATCGCCGTCTCGGCGACCGAGCGCGTGTTGGCGTAGAGCAGCAACACCACGAGCGCGAGCGTCAGCGGCACGACCCAGCGCAGCCTCTCCTTCGCGCGCTCGAAATACTGGAACTGGCCGACCCACGCGACACGCGTTCCGGGCTGGAGCGCGCCGCTCGCTGCGACGGCTCGCTTGGCGTCGGCGACGTAATCGGCGATGGGCCGATCGGTGTCGACGAAGACGAACCCGACGAGGCTGCCGGCCTCGCTGCGGATCATCGGCGGGCCGAGCACCGTGTGGATCTTGGCGACCTGCGAGAGCGGGATCTGCGCGCCGTCGGCGGTCGCGACGAGCGTGCGGCCGAGCAGCGCCGGGTCGTCGCGGAACTCGCGCGCGTAGCGCACGTCGACCGGGTAGCGCTCGCGGCCGTCGACGATCTCGGTCACGTCCTCGCCGCCGATGGAGTGCGCGACGACGGCGTTCACGTCTCGCGCGGTGAGCCCGTGACGCGCGGCCTCCTCGCGGTCTATGTCGACGTCGACGTAGAAGCCGCCCTCGGCGCGCTCGGCGAACGCGCTCCGCGTCCCGGGCACCGTCGCGACCGCGTGCTCGATTGCGATCGCGGACTTTTCGATGGCCGCGAGATCGCTTCCGAAGACCTCGATGCCGAGCGGGCTGCGGACGCCGGTCGCGAGCATCTCCGTGCGCGTCTGGATGGGCATCCAGAACACGTTCGGCATGCCCGGGAAATGCAGCTTGTCGTTCATCTCGGCGACGAGCCGCTCGTACGTCATGCCCGGGCGCCACTTCGAGCGCGGCGCGAGCGTGATGGTGACCTCGGCCATGCCGAGCGGCGCCGGATCGGTCGGCGTCTCGGCGCGGCCCTCCTTGCCGAAGACGCGCTCGACCTCGGGGAACGTGCGGAGCTCGCGGTCGATGACCTGGAGGAGGCGCGACGCTTCTTCCTCGGACATCCCGGGCGGCGACGTCGGCATGTAGAGGATCGCGCCCTCGTCGAGCGGCGGCATGAACTCGCTCTCGAGCCGCATCGCCGCGGGGACCGTGAAGGCCATCGCGACGGCGGCGAGGACGAGCACGGTCCAGCGGTTGTCGACGACGAAGCGGACGACCGGCGCGTAGACCGCGCCGAGCGCGCGCTGGATCGGGTGGTGTCGCTCGTCGCGCGCCCCGCCCCGGAGGAGCAGCGCGGCGAGGGCCGGCGTGAGCGTCACGGCGAGGATCGCGGCGAAGCCGATGGAATACGTCTTGGTGAACGCGAGCGGCTTGAAGAGTCGCCCTTCGGTCGATTCGAGGGTGAAGACGGGCAAAAACGACACTGTGATGACGAGCAGCGAGAAGAAGATCGACGGCCCGACCTCCTTCATCGCGCGGATCACGACCTCGCGGCGGTCTTCGTCGGGCGCCGCGTCGGCCAGGCGCTTGTGGACGTTCTCGATGAGGATGATCGAGGCGTCGACCATCGCGCCGATGGCGACCGCGATGCCGCCGAGCGACATGATGTTGGCCGTGAGGTGCTGCGCGTTCATCGGGATGAACGCGAGCAGCACGCCGACCGGCAGCGTGAGGATCGGGATGAGCGCGCTGCGCGCGTGCAGCAAGAAGAAAAAGATGACGACGCTGACGACGATCATCTCCTCGAGCAGCGTGCGGCGGAGCGTCTGGACCGAGTCTTCGATGAGCGTGGAGCGGTCGTAGGTGGGGACGATCTCGACGCCAGGCGGGAGCGTGGGGCGGAGCTCGTCGATGCGTTTTTTGACGGCGTCGATGACGCGGAGGGCGTTCTCGCCGTACCGCATGACGACGACCGCGCCCGCCACTTCTCCTTGGCCGTCGAGCTCGGCGAGCCCGCGGCGGAGCTCGGGCCCGACGCTCACCCGCCCGACGTCGCGCACGCGCACCGGCGTCCCCGACACGACCTTGATCGGCGAGCTGCCGATGTCCTCGGGCGTCTTGGCGTAGGCGCGGCCGCGGACGACGTTCTCGTGGCCGGCGATCTCGAGCACGCGCCCGCCGACCTCGTCGTTCGACGCGCGCACGGCGCGGACGACGTCGTCCATCGTGACGCCGTACGCGAGGAGCTTGTCGGGATCGACGTTGACCTGGAACTGCTTGACGAAGCCGCCGACGCTCGCGACCTCGGCGACGCCGGGCACGCTCCCCAGCGAGAAGCGGAGGTTCCAGTCCTGGAGAGCCCGGAGCTGCTGCAGATCGTGTTTGCCGGTTTTGTCGACGAGCGCGTACTCGTACACCCAGCCGACGCCGGTCGCGTCGGGGCCGAGGACCGGGTCGACGCCGCTCGGGAGCTTGGCGCGGACGCCGCTCAGGTACTCGAGCACGCGGCTCCGCGCCCAGTAGATGTCGGTGCCGTCCTCGAAGATGACGTTGACGAACGACATCCCGAACATCGACGTCCCGCGCACCGCCTTCACGCGTGGCGTCGAGAGGAGGGCCGACGAGATCGGATACGTGATCTGATCCTCGACGAGATCGGGGCTCTGCCCGGTCCACTCGGTGAAGACGATGACCTGCACGTCGGACAGATCCGGGATGGCGTCGAGCGGCTCGCTCTTCAGCGACACCCACCCCCACGCGGCGAGCGCGGCGACGACGAGGATCACGAGCGCCGGGTGACGGGCGCAGCGATCGATGACGCGCGCGACGAGCCCGTCGGTCACGGCGCGCTCTCCCAGTATTTCGCCGCGGTCGCGATGCGCGCCTCGGCCGCGACGAGAAAGACCCCCGAGACCGCGACGACGTCGCCCGCGGCGAGGCCCGACGTGATCTCCACCATGCCGTCCGACTCCGCGCCGAGCTGGACCTCCTGCGGCTTGAAGCGCCCTTGGCCGAGGTCCACGAAGACGAGCCGGCGCGGCCCGGTGTAGACGACCGCCGCCACCGGCACCTGGAGGCGCGGTCCGAGATCGCTCGCGAGATCGACGTTGGCGTACATGCCCGGCTTGAGCGCGAGATCGCGGTTGCCGAGGTCGAGGCGCACGCGGCCGGTGCGCGCGGCGCCGTTCAAGTACGGGTAGACGTAGGCGACCGCGGCGTCGAAGACCCGCCCCGGCACGTAGTCGAGCGTCACCTTGGCCGGATTGCCGACGTGCACGCTCGGGAGATCGGACTCGTAGACGTCGGCCTCGATCCACACGCGATCGAGCGCAGCGATCCGCATCACGCGGGCGCCGGCTTCGACGGCGCCGCCCTCGACCACGTCTTTTTCGACGACGACGCCTCCCGCGGGCGCCACGAAGACGACGCTCTCGGTCGACTTGCCGCTCTTGGCGACGGCGTCGATCTGCGCCTCGCTCACGCCCAGCAGTCGCAGTCGCTCGCGCGCCGACCCCGCGAGCCCGGCCACGCGAAAGCCGGCGTCGGAGGCGCCGGGCGACGCGACGATGAGGTCCTTCTCGGCGTTTTCGATCTCGGGGCTGTAGAGCGAGAAGAGCGGCTGGCCGCGGGCGACGCGCGCGCCGGTCTCGTTGGCCCAGAGCTTGGTGATCCAACCGCGAACCTTGAGGTTCACGTCGGTGAGGCGCGACTCGTCGTACGCGACGCGACCGACGGCGCGAACGCGTCGTTTCATCGGCGCGACGGCGGCCGGCGCGGTGCGGACCCCGATCTCCTGGCGGCGCGCGTCGTCGATGGTGACGACGCCCTCTCGCTGCTGCTCCTTGGTGACGGCGACGAGCGTCATGCCGCAAATCGGGCAATGGCCCGGCTTGGCCTCGTGGACCGACGGGTGCATCGGGCACGTGTAGAAGTCGACCTCGCTCGGCGCGGCGGCGGCGGCTCGCTCCGGCGGGGAGAACCACGCCAGCAGCGGGCGGCGGAAGACGACCAGCGCGACGACCGCGGCCGCGGCGAGCGCGAGCGTGACGGCGAAGCGGCGGCTCATCGCGTCACCGCCTTTCCGCACGCCAGCGCGCCGAGCGCGTCGTCGAGCTCGGCACGTCGCCGGTCGACCGCGGCGCGCGCGGTCTCGGCGTCGAGCTCGACGCTGCGCAGGTTGCGCTCGGCGGCGAGGACGGTCGTGAAGTCGTTGCGCGAGGTCGCGAACGCGCCCCGCGCCGCGTCGAGCTGCGCGCGCGCGGCGGGGACGAGCCGCGCGCCGTAAAGCGCGGCGATCTGCGCGGCCTCGGTCGCGCGCGTCCGCGCGACGGCGACCTCGGTGCGCGCCTTGTCCGTCAGCGACGCGGCCTCGTCGTCGTGCCGCGCCGCCTGGGCGTCGAATTCGTCGGCCGCGGCGGCCCGGTGGCCGAGCTCGAGCGGAAGCGTGACGCCGAGGCCGACCATCCAGCGATGCTCGGGCATCACGAACATCGTGTCGTACGAGGTCATCACCGTGAGATCCGGGACCCAGTCGCGGCGCATGCGCGCGGCGCGCTGCTTCTCGGCGCGCGCGCGGAAGGTCTCGGCCTCGATCTCGGGGCGCGGCTCGGCGGTCGGGATTGGCGCGAGGCCGGGGAGCGTCGCGGCGGGCGCCGGGAGCGGCGCCTGCGGCTCGCGGTGGAGGAGCGCGTTCATCTGCGCGACGAGCACCTCGCGCTCGGCGCGGAGCACCATCGACGCGTGCTCCATGTGCGCGAGCTCGGTGTCGGCCGCGATCGGGTCCTGCGCCGAGCCGCGCCCGGTCTCGAGCGCCGCGAGCGCGACGCGCTTCAGGTCCGAGCCGATCGCGACGTGGCGCTCGTTGGTCTCGATCGAGCGCACGGCGACGAAGTAGTCGTCCCAGAGCACCGCCGCGGCGAGGGCGAGCTCGCGGCGCGCCTTCTCGAAGTCCTTCTCCGCGGCGCGCGCGTCGTCCTTGGCGGCCGCGTCGTCGAGCATCAGCTTCTCCGGCCACGGCAGGCGCTGGCTGAAGCTCGCGCTGATGCCGAGCGGCGCCGTGCTCGACCCGATCGAGAGCGGCGCGATCTCGACGGCGACCGTCGGATCCTCGATGGCGCCGGTGCTCCGCGCGTGCGCGAGCGCGGCGCGCCAGGCCTGACGAGCCGCGTCGATCGACGGGTTGCGGTCGAGCACGGCGGCGACGAACGCGCAGCGGTCGAGCGCGGGCGCGGCGATCGCGCGCTCGTCGACCTCGCGGCTCTCGGCCGACGGCGCCGTACGCGCGTACTCGGCGCGCATGGCGCCGAGCGACGGTCCGCCGAGTTCGGCGCACCCGAGCGACATCACGATGGGGGCGAGCCACGGCACGCGCCGCGCCCGCGAAGCGGACCTGCACGACATGATCGTTCTCCTCGCGCGCGGAGGTGCGCGCGTTCACGAGCCAGCGATCGGTCAGCGGCTCATGTCAGGAAGATCATCGAGAGAGCGTGGAGGCGCTGCGCCGGCGCCCTCGGCGGGCCGGTCGCGCGGCGCGCGATGCGGACCTCGGCCGGCGCGGGCGGCGGCACGGCGGGCGGCGGCGAAAGGACCGCGACCATCGACGCGGCCGGCACGTCGAGCGCGGCGAGCAGCCCGCTCGGCGGAATGCTCGGCACGCGCCCGAGCGTGCAGCAGTCGCTCGTCTGCTCGTGGAGCGCGACGTCGCGATCGAGCGGAGCCGGAGTCGCGCACGGATCGTCCATCACGACGCCCATCACGTGGCAGTAGAAGTAGTGCTTTCCCTGCAGCGCGAGGCCGGACGCGAAGGCGGCGGTCAGCGCCGCGCAGAGAAACCCGAGCGCGATGCGCTTCACGAGCTTCTTGCGCCGGGTCGAGAGCATGCGTTCAACCTACCACGCTGCGAGAATGATGCCGGTCGGGAACGCGCGCGGCCTCGCGTTCGAGGCCCGCGTCGCGTGCAGCCCGTGCACGACCGCGCAACCTCTTCCCACCCGACGCAACGACGGAGGCATTTGTCGGCGAGCGATCGTTCCGCTACCCCTGAGCCATGCGCACCCTCGTCGCCGAGCCGCTCACCCGGGCCGCGTTCGCGCCGTTCGGCGAGGTCGTCGAAATCGACGGAGCGGAGCATCACCCGATCAACTCGGGCGGCGCCGAGCGGTACCACGCGCTCGCGACGGTCGACGTCGCCGGCCGCGCGATCCTCTCGCTCGTGCGCGGCCAGCCTCGCGAGCTGCCGCTCGTCGTTTCGATGATGGAACGGCACCCGCTCGGGAGCCAAGCCTTTCACCCGCTCTCGGCGCGACCGTTCCTCGTCGTCGTCGCGCCGGACGAAGGCGGCGTCCCCGGACGCCCGCGCGCGTTTCTCACCAAGCCAGGCCAGGGCGTCAATTACGCGCGCGGGACCTGGCACGCCGTGCTGACGCCGCTCGTGGTCGCGAGCGACTTCTTGGTGGTGGACCGCGACGGCGAGGGCGACAACTGCGTCGAGCACCATTTCGCCGAGCCGTGGACGGTCCTCGCCCGGTGACCGATCGTCAGCGCGCGGCGTGGAGGAAGAAGACCCGCGCGCCCCAGAGCGCGAGGGCGATCATCGCGACGCCGGCGACGCGCACGGTCCACTGCGCGGCGCGGAGCGTGATGCGGTCTCGGTAGCGGTGGAGCATCCACAAGAAGAGGTGGAACCAGGCGAGCATCCCCGCGAGCACGCCGAAGACGAAGATGCCGCGCTCGGCGAGGTCGAAGCGAACGCGCGCGAACGAGAGCAGCGTCGCGATCGAGCCCGACCACGTGAGGATCAAGACCGGATTCGCGGCCGACACCGAGAAGCCCAGCGCGAACGGGCGGCCGCGCGGCGGAGGGACGGCGGCCGCGTCGTGCGGCGCGATCCGAAAGCGCGCGAAGTGAGCCCCGAGGCCGAGGAGCACGAGCACGCCGACCGCGCGCGCGACCGTCTCGACGACGGCGTAGCGCTGCATGAGCTCGCTCACCCCAGCCGTCGCGAGCGCGCAATAAATCGTCTCGGCGAGCGCCGCGCCGTGCGCGATCCCGCGGCCCTCGCGATCGCGGCCGGACACTCCGCGCTCGAGCAGCAAGACGGCGATCGGACCGACGGGCGGCATCGAGCCGAAGAACGCCATCGCGAATCCGGCGACGAGCGCGAAGGGGTAGCTGGCGGCCATCATCGATCGAGTGCTCGCATCATGCCCCGGTTCCGGGCTCGAGGTGAAATGACCTCACTCACGGCGCGACGTCGAGCACGCGGACGAGCGGCTCGACGAAGAGAGGCGCGAGCGCGAGCATCCACGCGAAAGTCCAGGTTCGCGCGGCCCACGCATACCCGAGCGACGGCCACCGCGTGACGCGAAGGGCGCGCTCGAGGACCATCACGAAGCCCTGCGCCGCGAAGAACGCGAACATGCTCGCGGCCATCGCCAGCCCGCGCCGGAAGCCGAGGCCCACCCACACGGCGTAGGCGTGAAAGGACGCGCTCACGCCGAACGCGAGGAGCAGCCCGACGATCGGCCGGCGCCGGCGAGCGAGCGGGCGAAAGAACGTGTCGCGCAGCCACTCGTTGATCGGGCGCGCCCATCGCTCGCCCCAGAGCTCTTGAACCGAGCGCGCGAGCACCGGCGCGGCGTGGAGCGTCGGGACGTCGAACCCGATCGCGGCGTGGCCGAAGGCGAGGAGCTCGTAAATCGCGCTGACCGCCGCGTAGGCCGTCACGGCCCCGGCGCTCCACCGCGCGGCGTACGCGATCGCTCGATCGCCCGGCGGCGCGTGCGCGAGCGCGATCACCGACGCGGCGACCGCCAGCGACCACCCGACGAGGCGCGCCGCGGCCGGAACATCGAGGCGCGGCGGGGCCGGTACGAGGCGCCGCGAGTCGACGACCGACACCACGTGCGCGAAGCGACGAGGGAACGGCCACCTCACGCTCGCGAGATCGGTGACGCGCATGGTCGTCGTGAACGCCACGAGCGCCCAGATCGCGCGAAACAGAAACGGCCGCTCGGGGAGCAGCCACGGCGGGAGCAACACGGCGACGCCCAGCGTCACGCCCACCGCGCGGCGGGCGCGCGACCCGCTCGTGCACCACGCCGCGAGGGCGGTGAGCGTCAGCCCAACGCACGCGGGGAGGAGCACCATCGGACCAGAAAGCCACCCGCCGCGCCCGCGGTCAACTCGCGGTCCGGCGGTCCGGACGAAAGTTTGATCAAGTCGTCGAGACCAGGCCATTCTGCGGCAAGGAGAATTCCATGCGCTCTTTCTTGGTGGCTTGTCTCGTCCTCTCGGCTGCGTGCTCGTCGACCCCTCAAAAAGGCGACGCCGGCACCGACGGCGGCACCGGCACCGACGCGTCCTCCGACGGCGGCGCGACCGACGCGCCCGCGTCCGACTCCGCGGGAGGCTGCGGCAACGCCGCGGCGGTCGTGAACGGCACGATGCTCGGCGTGACGCTCTCGGCCAAGGACGCGACCTACGCGCCGGGCAGCTCCAACTTCGTGATCCTCGGCGACTTCACGGGCATTTGCGCGCTCGGCAACGACCTCAAGGCGAGCTCCAACGTGCTGGTCTTCGACTTCTACGGCACCGCGCCCGCGCCCGGCACGATCCAGGTCGGCGCCGCGCTCGACGTGCAGTTCGCCGAGTACGATCAGACGTGCAACTCGCCGGCCGGCGAGTCGGCGAGCTCCGGCTCGGTCACCATCACCAAAGCGGATTCGTGCGGCGTCGAAGGCACCTTCGACGTGACGCTCAACAGCGATCACGTGACCGGCTCGTTCACCGCGCCGACGTGCTCGCTCCAGCCGGACGGCGGCGCCAGCGCGTGCAAATGATCTCGTAGCGTCGGCGCCTTCGCTGATATGCGTAGGCGCCATGAAGACCGTGCTCGCGTGCGTCGTGCTCTTGGCTTGTGGCGGGGGCGCCGGCGCGGCTCCCACGACGACGGCGACCCTCCCCAAGACCGAAGCCCCGAAGACCTACGCCATCCACCTATCGCGGCCGAACAAGGTCGGCGACAAGATCCACATGGTGATCGACCACAGCGAGGACAAGGCGCTGCAAGTCACTGTCGGCGGCAAGCCGGGCGAGGAGCAGCACGACAAGCACGTGCTCCACATCGACACCATCTCGACGATCACGGGCGTCGACGAGCGCGGGCGTCCGACGACGACGCACGAGGACGTGAAAGATTTCTCGGTCGACGGCCACTCCCTCGGTCCGGCTTCGCTCGACGTGACGCGCGCGCGCAAGTTGAAGGACGCGGTCGTGCTGGTGAACGGCAAGCCCGCGGCCAAGAAGATGCGCGAGATGCTAGGCGACCTGCTCAAGCTGAGCGTCGGCGGGCCGGAGGACGACGAGGTGTTCGGCACGAAGGCCATGCAGGCCGCCGGCTCCCACTGGACCGTGAACACGAAGCTCGCGCAGGACGACCTGCGCGACAACAACGGCCTCGACACCTCGTCGCTCACCGGCGACGCGTGGCTCGAGGGGACGACGCGCGTCGGCGATCGCGACTGCCTCGACGTGCGCGCGAAGATGAGCTTCGACGTGACGACCGTCCCCGACCTTCCGCCGGGACAGAAGGTGGAGTCCGGCCACACCGACATCGATCTCCGCGCCGCGCTCCCGATCGACGGCAAGATCGAGCGAGCGAGCGAGCACATGGGCATGGTCATGGCGATGAAGCTGTCGGTGCAGTCGCCCAAGGGCCCGACGCTCGTGGCGGTGACCGTGACCGAGTCGCGCGACGGCGCGTACAGCCCCGTCGCCCCGTGACCGCCCCGCGATCTACGGCAGCGGCGCGGGCGGAGTGACCGCCGGCGCACCGGCGCCCGTGCCGTCGAGCACCGAGCCGCTCTTCGGCGTCAGGTCGAAGAGCATCTTGGTCGTGTCGAAGATCGTGTAAACGGCCGCGGGGCTCGCGACGACGACGTCGTTCGAGGAGACGAGGTTCATCGTCGTCGCCGCCAGGTCGAGCTCGGTCGCCGCGTTGTCGGTCACCGTCAGGTTCTGTGACGGCGCGCCGCCCTTGGTGTCGTTCACCATGATCCACGTCTGAAACCCGTTCGCCGTCGGGTTCGCCACCGTGTTGTGCGCGATGGTGCTGTCCTGCGAGCCGTAGAGCGCGATGCCGTGGTAGGCGCTCACGAGGACGACGTTGTTCGTGATCTGGACGTGCGTGTTCACGCCGTCGAAGTCGTCGATGCCTTGCAGCGTGTTTTGGAGCGGGCGCGTCGCGTCGGTCGACTCCTGCACCCAGTTGCCGTCGATGACGATGTCGTCGAACGTCGCGCCGTTGAGCGCCCACATCTGCAGGGCGTCGTCGTGGTTCGAGTCGCCGTCGGCCTGGCTCACGTAGACGTCGTGCAGGTAGTTGTCCCGCACGGTCACGTCGCTCGCGACGACGCGCATCGCGTCGCCCGAGAAATTCGCCACTTCGTTGCCGAGAGCGAGCACTTTCATGCTCGTGTCCGGCCGCGCGAGCGCGTCGCTCGAGATCGCGATGCCGAACCGCGTGTTTTGAACCTTGTCGCGCAGGAGCGCGACGCACGAGCCGTTGCGCACGTTGATCCCGCTCGAGGCCACGTTGATCCAGTCGTTCGCCGTCCACGCCGTCGCGTCCTCCACGGTGTAGAGGTGGGAGTCGGCGAGCACCATGTTCGACGCGCCGCTGAACGACGCGAGCGTAGTGCTCGGCGCGCTCACCTCGGCGCGCGTCACGAGCCACGACGACACGTCGCGCACGTCGAGCGACGCCACCTTCGCACCCGGCTGGAAATCCAGCCAGATCCACGAGGTCGCGGCGACGAGCTCCGGGTTCGTGTACTTCGACACGAGCACCGCGCCGTGGTCGCCCGGCAGGACGACGACGTGATCGCCGGGCTGGATTTCTTTTTGCGTGAACGCGGCGGCGAGCGTCGTCGTGCTCGGGTCGAGCGTGACTGTGCGCGCGAAGGAGGTCGCCGGCGGCGCGCACCCTGGATAAACGGGATACGTCGGCGCCGCGGCTTCCACGGGCGCGTCGACCGCGACGTCCGCTCCGCCCGCGTCGGCGGTGGGCTCGTCGCCCGCGTCGGTCGCGCCGCCGCCGTCTCCGCCGCACGCCGCCACCGCGAGGACGACCGGAATCCACCACGTCGAGCGAGGCATGAGCCCCATGCTACCGCCGCTCAGGCCGCGGGGCGCCGATATCGCGCGGCGCTCAGCGTCGCCGGGCGAACCATCCGCCGGGCGTCGAGCATCTCGAGCGCGCGATTGATGGCCGTCCCGATGTCGCCGACGACGACCATGTCCTTCATGCGCGGCAGGATCCACGACATCGCCGTGACCGCGCCGCGGATGAGCGCGTTCTCGACGACGATGATGCTCCCGAGCGTGAGGTCCTCGAGGTCCTTCGATTGCGCGCTCGTCCTGTCGGCGAGGAGCTTGCGGACTTTGGCGCTCGGCCGCTCGGCGTGCGCCGCGTCGCTGACGAGCACGAACGGCGTGCGCTCTCGCTGCGCCCGCGCGAAGACCCGCGCGTCGTGCTCCGTGAAGAAGCGCCGGACGGCCGCCTCGTTGGCCTCGCCGAACCACGTCGTGACGACCACCGGCCAATACTGCGTGTCGAGCACGACGGTGCAGGAGCCCTCGCGAATGCGGCAGTTCGTCGTCGCGGCGGTCATTCGAGAAAACTCATATCGCACGTCGCCCGCGAAATCACCCCGCAAGGGAAGGCGACGGGAACGACGAAACACGACTTTCGAATTTTGAAAGTGACTTTCAGCGGACTCCGTCGGATTCGAGGTAAGCTGCGACACGAGGATTTGAGCTTGCGACCTCGGCACGTCGTCGGTCCGCTGTTTCGCCTGCGAGGCATGATCGTCTCCAACGTCTGGGTGCTCGACGGCGGCGCCGGCGATCGCTGGATCGTCGACAGCGGTCACCCCGCCGAGCGCCTCGCCCTGCTCGCGGGGCTGCGGTCGACGGGCTTCGACCCTCGCGACTTCGCCGGCGTGCTCTTGACGCACCGGCACTCCGATCACGCCGGCAACGCGCGCTTTCTACGATCGCGCTTCGGCCTGCGCATCGCCGCCCACCGCGACGACGCCGCGGTCCTCGAAGGCCGCGCCCCCGCGCCGCGCCTGGACGTGACGACGGGCGACCCGATCACCCGCGCGTTCGCCGCGATCGAGAACGTCACCCGGACGCGCGTGCCGGTCGATCTCGTGCTCGAGGAAGGCCAGAGCGTCGGCAGCCTCGAGGTTCACCACGCGCCGGGCCACACGTCGGGCTCGGTGCTCTATCGCCACGAGGGCACGTCGAGCCTGCTCTCGGGCGACGCGCTGCTCGCGGCCGTACCGCCGCTCACGCTCGCGCAGCGCATGTGTCTCCCGCCGCCGTACTTCGCCGAGGACCGCGACGCGGCGCTCGCGTCGCTGCGCCGCCTGCACGCGGCCGGCGTCGAGTACGAGAACCTGCTCTCGGGCCACGGCCGCCCGATCCTCGGCGGCGCGCGCCGCCAGGCCGAGCAGCTCCTACGCTGAAGCGCCAAGTCGTCGTCCGTCGCGCGGCGCCTCGCTAGGGCGGCCCCGGCCAGCACAGCTCGTTCGGGCGCGACCAACGACCGTCGTCGCTCTCCAGCCACGCGCGGCCCCAGCCGTCCTTGCCGACGCGGGCGACGACGAACCGCTGCTTGCCGAAATAAAGCGGCGTGCCGACCAGCGTTCGGAGAACGATCCATCGCACGTCGGCCATCGGTCGATCCGTCATGACGAGGCAAGCTCGTCCCGGTCCCGACCAGTGATCGTAGGCCGCGGCGACGACGGTCGGGTCGGGGTGGAAAGCTCGCGTGAGCGCGCGGTCGACGAAGTGCAAGCCGACGGACAGAACGACCAAGCTCGCGAGCGGTGCCCACAAGAGCGCCTTGATCGACGCCGTGCTGGGCGCGCTCTTTCGGGCGTTCGCGAGCGCCGCCTCGGCGAACGACTCGAACGTGACGAGCTCGGCGGTCGTGGCCTTGGTCGATTCGCTGCGGTCGAGCGTGTTGTGCGACCGGCAGTACCCGCAAGCGACGATCGCTCGGTCGAGGCTGCTCACGGGAAGCGGCGCGCCGCAGACGCGGCACGCGTAGGTGCCCCCGCCCGACGGTCGCGCCTGGAGCTCGTCGCGCACCCGCCGCGAGAGCCGCGCGACCTTGCGCCGCAGGAGCAGGCCGAAGGCGAGGTGCAACGCGAACGGCACGATCAGCAAGCCGAGGATCGCGTCGGGGCGCTCCTCCGGGTTCGACCAGCTCGTCAGCGAGAGCGCGAGGAAGCCGAAGAGCGCGGCGAGCGCGAGCACGAACGCCGCGCCGGTCCATCGCACGCGCAGCGCGCGGGAGCCGGAGCCGAGCGCGGCGAGCACGTCGTCGGTGCGGCGCAGCTGGCGGGCGCGCATCGGCAAATTCAGGACGGCGGCGCGCGCCGCGTCGACCGCGCGCTGCATCTCGGCCTCGAGCGGCGCGTCGCTGCCGCACGACGCGCATGGCGGCTGGGCGAGAGTCAGCGAGAGCGCGCGCGGGTGACCGCAGCGTGCGCAAGGGTACGCGAGCACGACGATCAGCCTACGCCAAAGACCACTTGAACTGATGGTCTCGTGGTGCCCGCGCCTCGACAAGACGAGATCGCTTCGAGCGGCCGTGGCCTTGGCGTCAGCGCGCCGTTCGCGTCCGAACGTCGCTCAGAACGCGGTCGACCAAGTCCCGAGCGCGACGGTCTCGCAGAAGCTCTGCTGGTACGTGGCGTCCACGCCCGTGTAGAAGCGGTCGGTCTCGGTCCCGTCCGGCGCGCTGAACGTGCACTTTCCCAGATAGCCCGCGTGCGGGCACGCCGCCGGCGTCGCGTACTGGCCGCTGTCGCTCGAGCACTTCACCGGCAGGTTCTGGAGCTGCGCGGCCGTCGGGTTCGCGTCCTCGTAACAAATGAGCTGCACGTCGACGTAACAGGAGATCGACCCGTCCGACTTCGACGAGCTGCATGCGGCGGCCAGGAGACCGACGGGGAGAACGGCGAGCCAGTGCTTCGTCATGGGCGCGGACCTTACCACGTACCCCAACGTCACCCACGCTCGACGTCAGTAGCTGGTCATCACGGCGAACTCCGCCGGCGAGGTCGCCACGTCGAAGGTGATTGAGGTCGCGCCCGGCGCAACCGGGACGCTCGCGCCCCCGAGGGTCGCGCCTGCGATGGTGTGGCCGCGCGGCGCGCGCACCTCGAGCGAGCGCGGCGTCGACGTCGGCCGGTACGTGCCCGAGACGAGCTGGCCGCGACGCGAGAGCGAGAGGAGCGCGGTCTCGAGCGAGAAGTCGTCCGCGAGGTGCGGGTCGACGACGAGCCCCGTGCTCGACGCGTCGACGCCGCACGTTCGAAGGAGCGCGAGGAGCGGCATCGCGTGCTGGTTGGCGTTCTGCACCGGGAAGTCGATCATCGGCGTGACGGCGCTGAACCACGCCTGGCCCGGGCGATCCCCGGCGTTGGACTCGAGGCCGTCGGGGCCGCTCCAGATCCCGTACCAGACGTCGGGGAAGGCGAGGGCGTGCGCGGCCATCGTGTTTCGCGCGAGGTGGCGGAGCGCGCGCGGAGGATCGGAGAGCGCGTAGCCCCACGTGAGCAGACCGCTGATGGCCGGCCACACCTGCCCGCCAGGGACGAGGGTCGCCCCCGCCGGCGAGGGATCGTCGAGGTCCGAGCCGATCCGCGCGACGAGCGCGCCGCGATCGGCGTCGCTCGCGGTCTCGCCGCCGACGAGCGCCCAGACTTGCGATTGGAGGTTCGGCGTGTCCGATTGAAAGAGCGCGCCGTCGCCGAAGTAGGCGCGGCCGAAGAACGAGCCCGTCCACGTCTGGGCGATCGCCACGCGCCAAGCCGCGGCGCGCGTTCGGATCTCCGCCGCGAGCGCCGCGTCGCGAGGCTCGACGAGATCGGCCACGCGCGGGAGGACGGCGGCGGCCATCTGCGTGTTCGGGACGCTCTCGCCGGACGCCTCCGCGAGCGCGCGGTCCTTGGCCGAGAAGACGATGCCGTCGTCCCAGTCGCCGTCGCCGATGCGAACGAGACCGTGCGGCCCGCTGCCGACCGCGTCGAACAGATGGCGGAGCGACGCGACGAGGTGATCCCAGACGACCGCGCCGGGGCGGGCGTCCGCCGGATCGAACGGCGCCGGCGCGTCGAGCAGCGCGACGTCGCCGGTCGCGCCGACGTACTCGGAGAGCGCCCACGCGAAGAACAGATTGAGATTGCTCGGGTGAGCGTGGAGGCCGAGCGCGTCGTCGAGCACGCCGTTTCCCTGGAACGCGTACGAGAATCGGCCGTCGTCGGCGAACTGCATGGCGGTCATGAGCTCGAGCTCCTCGCGCGCGAGCGAGGGGTGCGTGTACGCGAGCGGAATGGCGAAGAGCGCGAGATTGCGGAGCGCGCCGTCGGCGCCGTGGAGGTAGAGATACGCCGAGCCCTGCGGCACGACGTGGCGGCCCCAGTAGTCGCGGTACGACGTGGAGGCCTCGAGCTGCGAGGCGTGCCACGCCATTTCGCGCTGCAGCGCGCCGCCGGAGACCGGCGAGCCGGTCGCCGCGTTGGTTGTAAAGTACACGAGATTCGGGGCGAGGGCGGCGCGGACGTCCTCGAGGAGCGGCGCTTCGGGAGCGCGCCACGCGTCGTCGATCGCGAAGGGCGCGCCCATCGGGGCGTAGCCGTAGGCGAAGCGGAGCGTGCGGCTCTCGCCGGGCGCGAGGTCGACGTCGCTGCGGATGACGAAGACGCGCGGCTGACCCGCGCCGTTTCGCGTCGGGAGCCCGGCGCCGTCGCCCGCGGCCCGCGAGGTCACGGCGTCGGGGGCGGCGGGACCTCCGGCGCCGAAGAACGCGCCCTGATCCGTGTAGACTGCATCGATTGGCCCGACGAGCGCCGCGAGGTACGGGTCGGCCGGGTAATAGTCGGTCGCCGCGGGGGCGTCGGGCGGGGGCCGCGGGTCGGCGCCCACGTACGTGCGGCGCAGCGAGAGGACGCTCCCCTCGAGAGAAACCGACTCGTCGAAGAGCGCGTTGCGTGCGTCGCGCGAGGCGCGCGCGGCGGCGGGGACGCCCGTCAGCGGAGACCCGGAGACGATCCAATTGATCTCGATGGGCCTGCGCGCGACGTCCCACACTTCGTAGTGCCGGAGGTGCTTCGGCGCGCCGCTCGTGTTTCGCAGGACGACCTCGTCGACGACCGCGGTCGCGTCGCCCGGCGGCGCGAGCGTCGTCCGCGTCGCCTCGACGCCGGCGTAATCCATCGTCGCGCGCGCGTAGCCCATGCCGAAGCGTCGCGTCGTCTTGCTCCCGCGCGGCCGCCACGCGTACGCCGTGCTCCACGTGGTCTCGCCGTCGTCGAGGTAAGAGAACCCGCCGCCGTAGTTTCCCTGCGAGGC
Organism: uncultured delta proteobacterium; assembly: GCA_963731595.1. Taxonomy (GTDB): domain Bacteria; phylum Myxococcota_A; class Polyangia; order Polyangiales; family Polyangiaceae; genus DASXHD01. The sequence goes on along the minus strand of CAVSWE010000004.1, from coordinate 2,255,034 downwards.
GTCGATCTTGTCGAGGTAGGCGATCCCGCGCTCCTGCATGGTCACCTCGATCGGGCCGTCGTTGGTCGCGAGCGCCGTGACGCGCGCGTTGCCGAACGAGAACCAGTGATCGCGGCGGTCGAGGCCTTCGGTGTTGAACCAGCTCGCGCGCGCGTCGGCGTTCTCGTCGAGGCCGTAGTCGTACGCGGGCAGACCCGCGTCGTCGACGACCCACCGCCCGAAGACGCCGCTCCCGATCGAGCACGCGACGAACGAGCGCGGCGCGCCGACGTCGACGGCGGCGCACGACTCGGGCGGCGGATCGTACGGCGCGTCCGGCGCGGGCGCCTCGTTGCCCGCGAGCGAGCACGCGCCGAGCGCCAACATCGCGGTCGCGGCGGCCGGCCTCATGCCTCTTCTATATCGTCAAAGCCCGACGGGCGCTCCCGCGGGCGCGCGAGCTATGCTGACGCGATGACCGCAGTCACGACGGATCGCGCGATGCTCACGGGGCCCTCCGGCACGCTCGGCGTGCGCAACCTCGTGCGCTTCGTGAGGGGGCAGCTCCCGTGGCTTCGAAGCGTCGCGGTCGAGCACGGCGACGTCGTGCCGATGAAGATGCTCGGCGTTCCGTGGTTCATCGTCAGTCACCCCGACGACATCGAGCGGATCCTCGTGAAGGACGCGCGCGTCATGAAGCGCGACGCCGGAATCGACATCGTGCGTCGCGTCTTGGGCCACGGGCTCCTCACGAGCGAGGGCGACCTGTGGAAGCGCCAGCGAAAGCTCATGTCGCAGGCCTTCTCCCCCAAGCGAATCGCCGACTACGCCACCGCGATGGTCCGCGTGGGCGACGTCGCGCTCGGGCGCTGGCGCGACGGCGCGACGACCAACCTGCACCGCGAGATGTCGCGCCTGACGATGGAGGTGGTCGCCGACGTGCTCTTCGGCGCGAGCATGGACGCGGCGACCGTCGGGGCCGTGGGCGGCGCGATGGAAGTGGCCAACGAGTTCTTCTCGGGCAGCCCCGAGGCGATGCTGAGAGTGCCGAAGTGGGTGCCGACGCCCCGCAACGTGCGAATGAACCGCGCCGTCGCGACGCTCGATCGCGTGGTCTACGACATCGTCGCGCGTCGGCGCGAGCACGACGGAGAGGCGCGGACCGACCTGCTCGCCACGCTGCTCGGCGCGCGCGACGACGACGGCTCCGGCATGAGCGATCTCCAGCTCCGCGACGAGGTCATGACGCTGTTCCTCGCCGGCCACGAGACGACCTCGCTCGCGCTCGCCCACGCGCTCTACCTTCTCAGCCTGAATCCCGCGGCGGAGCGGCGCCTCCACGCCGAGGTCGACGAAGTGCTCGGCGGGCGCCTTCCGACGGCCGACGACGCGCGAGCGCTTCCTTTCACCGACTGGGTGCTCAAGGAGACGATGCGCCTCTACCCGCCCGCGTGGGCGACGGGACGCGAGACGACCGAGCCGTACGAGCTCCGCGGTCACGCCATCCCCGTGGGCGCGCAGCTCATGGCGAGCCAGTGGATCGTGCACCGCGACGCGCGCTGGTATCCGGATCCGGAGCGCTTCGATCCCGAGCGCTGGTCGCCCGCGCGCGCGAAGGACATCCCGCGCTACGCGTACTTTCCGTTCGGCGGCGGCCCGCGCGTGTGCATCGGCAACCACTTCGCGATGATGGAAGCCGCGCTGCTGCTCGCGATGATCGTGCAGCGCTTTCGCGTCGAGCTCCTGCCCGGCGAAAAGCTCGAGCTCGCGCCCGCCGTCACCCTGCGCCAAAAGGGCGAGGGGCTCCGCGTGCGAACGCGCGCGCGCTGACCCGTCCGTCCGGCAGCGCGTTCGTCGCGCGCGCACGTGCGGCGTGGCCCGCGTCGTGCACGGAGCGCCGAGCTCGCATCGGAGGAAACGATGAAAAAGATCACACGTACGATCGAAATCAAGGCACCGGTTCAGCGCGTCTTCGACTTCGTCACTCAGCCGACGAACCTGCCGAGCATTTGGCCGAACATGGTCGCCGTCTCGAACGTCGTCGACCGCGGCAACGGCGCGCAGGACTTCGACTGGGTCTACAAGATGGGCGGCATCCACTTCAAAGGTCACGCGAAGACCGAAGAGGCCGTCCCGGGAAAGCTCGCGCGCGTGCGCAACGACTCGGGCATCCCGAGCACGTTCATCTGGCGCTACGAGGGGCTCAACGGCGGCACGACGCGCCTGACGCTCTCGGTCGAGTACGAGATCCCGACGCCCGTCGTGGGCAAGATCGCCGAGGCGCTTCTGACGAAGCTCAACGAGCGCGACGCGGACAACATGCTCGCGAACCTGAAAGACACGATGGAGCACGCCCCGACCGTGGCGTCGAGCGCGCGAGTCTGACCCTCTCGCAGCGGCGGCGCGGTCGGAGCACGGTCGCTCCGCCGCCGCGCGGGCGTGGAGACCCGTGGCGCCCGAACGGACGCGTGCGATATCCTCGCGGCGAATGTTCGTACGCGGTGGTGCCCGGTCGCGGATCGTCGAGCTCGTCGTCCTCTTCGCGCTCGGCGGTTGCGCGCGGCCGGCGCCGCCGCCCCCGGAGAATGCTTATCCGAAGGCGTACACCGTGGACCCCGAATCCGCTCGAGAGCGCGCTCGCGCTCACCCGCCGCGCGCTCGAGCGTTCCGCGAATGCGCACGACGTGATGAGCCAGGCTTGTCTTCGCGACAAGCGAGACAAGCTCGAGGCGCTGCGCGCCGAGCGGGCAAAGCTCCCGCGCGAGGAGGTCGACGCGAGAGCCCGAAAGCTCGGGTCGGACGCCGAGCGATGCGCCGGCGGGGGATGAACGACCACGGCGGGGCGACGACCTGCGCTCACCGTGCGCGCCTCACCGTCGCCGCGACAGCTGCATGCGCGCCATCGAGTGGCGCTCCACGCGGCCGCCGAAATCTCGGTCGATGATCTCGCCGATGGCGTCGAAGAGGCGCGCGCGCCGCTCCGCGGGCAGCGTCGCGTGGTCCGAGAAGGTGGACAAGGTCTCGACGTAGCTCCGGCGATCGAAGACGTGCGTCCGCGGAAAGAGGCGCTCTTCGTAGTCGCGGAGCTCGGGTGTGTCGCGGACGGCCTGGCCGATGTCCTCCATCGCCGCGCGCACGCGGTCCATGCTCGCGCGCGAGATTCGGGCGCGTGGGCGCGATAGGCGGCTTGCAGCGCCGCGTCGACGCGGTCGTCCTCCGCGGTGCGCCTTGCCGAGCCCCAGATGAGCGCGAAGCCGCCGCCGGGCTCGAGCACCTTCACGACTTGGCGGAGCGCGCGCTCGCGATCGAGCCAGTGAAACGCCGCGCTGCACACGACGAGCTTCACGCTCGCGCTCTCGAGCGCGGCGTCTTCGAACGCGCCGACCTCCACGGTGAACGGAAACGCGGCGAGGCGCTGCCGCGCGAACGCCGCGAGGTTCTCGCCGAGCTCCACGGCCCGAATGCGATAGCCGAGCTCGAGCAAGGGGAGCGACGCATTGCCGGGGCCGCAGCCGATCTCGAGCGCGATCGCGGGCGGCGGGACGTACGCGGCGAGCGCGTCGAACACCTGCGCCGGCGGCGCGCCGCGCGCGCGTGCGTAGAGCTCGGGCATCGCGTCGAAGCTACGGCGCCGCGTATCGCGCCCGTCGACGTTCAAAGCACCTCGAGCGCCTTGGCGCCGGTGAGCGGACCCGAGTGCGCGCACGCGATCGCCTCGACCTTGTCGCCTCGCTGACGGATCTTGCCGGCGAGGTCGTGGAGCGACTTCTTGTTTTGATCCGCGTCGTCGGTGAAGAGCCACATCGCCGGGCGGAGCGCGCCGCCGGTCTCGGCCTGCGCGTCGTCGCCGAGGAGCAGCAGCCCGTCGGTGAAATAGGCCGCGCTCCCGGCGGTGTGTCCCGGCACGGCGAACGCGACCACCTGGCGATCGCCGAGCGTCACGATCTCGCCGTCGGTGAGCGTCTTGGTGACCTTGATCTTCTTCGCTTCCGGCATGGCGAACCAGCGCGGGAGCGGCCCGCGCGATCGCGCCGTGCCGGCGGCCAAGGCCACGTCGCCGGGGAAGGCGTAGACCTCGGCCTTGGTGAACAGGTGGCACGCGGCCGTGTGATCGGCGTGCCCGTGCGTGAGGAAGATCGCCTTCACGTCGTCGGGCCCGAGCGAGCGCTTCTTCAGCTCTGCGAGGATGGCCGCGCCCTTTTCGTCGTTGCCGCAATCGACCAACGCGACGCCGCCGGTGAACGGCAGGAGGTAACTCGCGGTGAATCCGTCGTTCACGAGGCGCGCGTCGCCGACGAGATCCTTTCCGCCGTCGGGCATCGGCGCGAGCCCCCGCATCGTCAGGTACAACCCGAGCCCGAGCGACAGCACCGGAACGAGCACGACGACCGCCAGCCCGATCGGCACCTTCTTCTTCATCTTCCGAGCATAACGGATCCACGATCTTCCTCTCGTTTCGGCCCAGCGCCTGCGGCGCCTGGCAGCGACCTCGACGAGCGGGGCGTCCTGCACTCTTGCCTTCGCGACGCCGCTCGTTTAAGCGCGGCGCTCATGAAAATCTGGGGGACGGGGGCGCGCCTTTTCGTCGGCGCATTGCTTTTCACCGCCACGAGCCGCGCGGCGACGTCGCCCGCGCCGGTCGACGCTCCGCCCATCGATTGGAGCTCCATCGGCGCGCAGGCGCCGACCCCGATCCCCATCGGCGCGCGCTCTCCGACCGATCCGCTGCCGCCCGCCGACGACGTCGTCATCACCTGGACCGCGAGCGAGTGGTCGGCGCTCGACCACGTGTTCTTGAACGGCTCGTCGTCACGCGGCCCGACGGACAAGACGTTCGAGGGCGGGTGGTCGGCCTACACGCGCAACGCGTCGTCGTACTCGTCGAGCACCGGCGCGCTGTGGGGCTCGTTTCAGCTCGTGCAGATCACGGATCAATCGGGGACGCCGCACCGCGTCCTTCTCTTCAAGTCGAACGCGCACCTGTCGTTTTCGCCGTACCTCGCGGGTCTTCGCGCGATGATCGAGGGCATCCTCGCCGACACGACGCCCGCCCGCGTCTACTCGATCGGCACGGCGGGCGCGGCGCGGCTCGAGCAGAACCTCGGCGACGTCGTCGTGACGAACGCGGCGTTCCTGCAGATGGCGCTCTCGCAGAACGCGAGCGACCCCGCGAACGGCCAGACGTTCACCTCGCCGTCGTATCCATCGCTCGGACTCGAGCCGTCGGCGCAGAGCCTCTTCATCCCGTTGAGCGGCGCCGCGACTCCGCAGGATTTGGCCTCGCTCTTCACGTCGGTCTTCGGCTCGTCCTCGAGCATCGCGCCGAGCGACGTCATCGGCGCGTCCCTCACGAACCTGAGCTCGCCCATCGTGCGCTCGATGCAGGGCGTCGCGCTGAACACGTCGGATGACTTCCTGACCACGCCTGGCGCGGGCATGGCGCCGGGCGACGGCAACGACCCGTACTCGGTCTACGAAACCGACGACGCCGTGATCGCGCAAGCCGCCGGCGCGGCGAACGTCGCGTATGCGTCGATTCGAAACGTCTCGGACACCGTCGTCCCGAGCGCGACGGCGAGCTCGGCCCCGATCAGCGACACGTTGCGTACGAACTGGTCGAGCGCCCTCTATTACCGCTACGGATTCCTGACGGCGGTGAACGGCGCCATCGCGACCTGGGCAGCGATCGCAGGCGAGGGCGCGCCTCCGCCCGCCGCAGACGCGGGCGCAGACGCAGGCGCAGCCGACGACGGCGGCGCCGTAACGCCGCCGAGCTCCGTCGGCTCGAGCGGCTGCGACGTCGGCCTCGCCCGGCGCGCCCGACGGTTCGGCCGCGCTCGCCCTCGCGCTCGCGGCGGTCCTGACGGGTCGTGCGCGATACGCGCGTTCGCGCCGGCGAACACGTTTGATTTGACGCTCCACGTCGAGGTCGCGTTGCCCGCGCGGGCCGCTGGCGCGCGCGCCGCTGGCGGGCCCGCGACGAGCACGCGCACAATCTCGGCGCGTGAGCCTGCGGCACCTTGGACCGAAATTCCACCCGCCCCGCAATCTCCGCAGAGCGCTTCGCATGACATGCGTCAACGCGCGTTCCGTAAACTTTGGACCGTCCCTGGCCCACTGCACGGACTGTTCTCCCACCGCCAGACAACGAGATGGCCGTCGGTGTCGCGCCACTCCATCGATGCATCGTACATCTCGGCTCTAGCGGCGTGTCAGGTAGAAGGAAATCCTTCGGGGAGCGCTTGCGGACCTATTCGCCTCCTTCGAAGACGAATTCGGGAAGAGCGTCGTCGCTTCGAGGTCGGCGGCGGCATTCTTCTTGAAGACGAGGAATTTCGGGAACGACCAGTCCGCGCATCCTCGACCGCCTGCGCGACGAGCACCGACACGGATTACCGTGATCCTGGTGCGGAGCGTCCCTTTCACGCACACTCGCCGGCAGTGCCCCCGTCGAGCTTCGGTCCGCCGCGCTTCCCGTTCACCGGATGGCCCATCCAAGTCGTCGACGAGCGCCTCGGGTACATCTGGTTCGTCGAACCCAACGTCTTCATCAACCAGGCGCAGGTGACGCACGCGGACGCCGCCGCGGCGGTCGCCGTGCACGGCTGGATCGACAAGGCGCTCGCCGCGCGACGCGACGCGATCGCCGCCGCAGGAGGTCTCGTCATCATGCACGACTGGCGCGCCCTCAAAGGCTACGACAGCGACGCACGTCGAGTCTTCCTCGATCGCATGCGAGACCGCCCCACGGGCTACCTCAAGGCGGCGTACGCCATCGTGCCGCCGACGCCTTTCTTTCGCATGGCGATCCAAGCTGCGAACCTCGTCGCGGCTCTCCGAGGTGGCGGTCGCGTCGAGATCGCCACCGACCCCGGCCCGATCCTCGCGCGACTGGGCGTCGTGCCACCGGCGCCGAACGCGCCGTTTCCTGGCGAGCGCGGTTGACGCGTTACGCCGGCACGGGCTCCACGATTCTATCGAGCGTGCGAAGGAAGTTGACGGATCGATCCATCATCGATCGATGATATGATATCAAAGCGTGGAAGTTCAGTCAGGACGGAAGGCGAACCGTGCTGAGCAGTGATACGGTCCTCGGCGAGGGGAGCTTGAGCGGCATTCTCTGGATCGCATACCGCGCGTACGATGGGAGCAGCAACGATCGGATCGTCGTCGACAAGAGCTGCGACGGCGGAAAGACGTGGAGCGGCGCAGTCCTCGTGAACGCTCCCGAGCCCCCGACGACGAACATGCGCTTCCCCGCGTTTGCCTTCACCCCCGACGCCGCGCCGCACATCGTGGCGACCGCGAGCGATCACCTCGCGTACGTCTCGTTGGCTCCCTGTCCCGCGGGGTTGAACCCAACGATTCACGGGAGAACAACCGGCGCGGGACGCCGCTCCACGAGCTCTGCTCGTCGAAATCTACCCGCGTCTCACGCCGGAAGAGCTGGGCTCGAAGCCCGCGGACCTCGAGCCAACGTTCCTCGTGCCGACCCCTGCCGACGACTTAACTTGTCGGCATGAACCCGTTCCTCGAGCCGACCAGGCACCTCTTCTTCACCGGCAAGGGTGGAGTCGGCAAGACCGCCGTCGCTTGTGCCGCGGCAATCTCGCTCGCGGACCGCGGCAAGCGCGTGCTGCTCGTGAGCACCGACCCAGCGTCGAACCTCGACGAGATGCTCTCTACGCAGCTCGGCAACGAGCCTAGGCCCGTTCGAGGCGCACCGAACCTCCACGCGATGAACGTCGACCCGGAGGCCGCGGCGAACGCTTACCGCGAGCGCGTCATCGCGCCGTACCGCGGGCACAAGAGCGACGACGAGATTCGCGCGATCCGCGAGCAGCTCTCGGGCGCGTGCACGACCGAGGTCGCCGCGTTCGACGAGTTCGCGGGGCTCATCGGCGGCGCGGACACGACGGCCTACGACCACGTCGTCTTCGACACGGCGCCGACGGGGCACACGCTGCGGCTCTTGAAGTTGCCGCTCGCGTGGACTCGGTTTCTGGACACGAACACGCGCGGCGCGTCGTGCCTCGGCCCGCACTCGGGCCTCACGATGCACCGCGAGCGATTCGGCGCTGCGCTGAGCGCGCTATGCGACGCCACCCGCACCACGGTCGTCCTCGTCGCGCGGCCGGACCTCGGCGCGCTGCGCGAGGCCGCGCGTTCGTCGACCGAGCTCCGCGCGCTCGGCATCCAGAACCAAGCGCTCGTGATCAACGCCGTGTTCCACGCGAAGGACGTGAACGACCGCGTCGCCGTCGCGTTCGAGGAGAGGGGAAGGCGCGCGCTCGAGCGAATGCCCGACGCGCTCCGAGCGCTCCCTTCGTTCGAGCTTCCGCTCGAGGGGTACAACCTTCTAGGGCTCGATAGGTTGCGCGCATTGTTCGAAGACGGCGCGAGCGAAGCGACCGCGAGCGTCACCCAGGCGAGCGAAGCGCCGAAGCTGCCCGCGCTCTCGTCGCTCGTCGACGAGCTCGCCGCGTCGCCGCACGAGCTCGTGATGGTGATGGGGAAGGGCGGCGTCGGCAAGACGACGATCGCCGCGGCGATCGCCGTGGAGCTCGCCGCGCGCGGCCTCGGCGTTCATCTCAGCACGACCGATCCCGCCGCGCACGCGACGAGCGCGGTCGGTCGGAACGTCGAGCACCTTCGCGTGAGCCGGATCGACCCCGCCGAGGAGACGAAGGCGTACATGGAGCGCGTGATCGAGCGCAAAGGCCGCGACCTAGACGCGGAGGGGCGCGCTCTGCTGCAAGAGGACCTCCGCTCGCCGTGCACCGAGGAGGTCGCGGTGTTCCACGCGTTCTCGAAGCTCGTCTCGGAGGCGCGCCGCGGGATCGTCGTCCTCGACACGGCGCCGACGGGCCACACGCTGCTCCTGCTCGACGCGACAGGCTCGTACCACCGCGACGTGATGCGTGGGCTCGCGCCGAGCGGGCCGAGCAGGCTGGTGACGCCGCTGATGCGGCTTCAAGATCCCACGTACACGAAGATCATCATCGTCACGCTGGCCGAGACGACGCCCGTGTCCGAGGCGGCGCAGCTCCAAGCCGACCTGCGGCGCGCCGGCATCGAGCCCTTCGCGTGGGTGATCAACGCGAGCCTCGCGGCGAGTGGGACGACCGATCCGCTCTTGCGGGAGCGCGCGGCGAGCGAGCTCGTCCAGATCGAGCGCGTCCGCAGCGACTACGCCAAGCGCGTCGCGATCGTGCCGTGGGTGGCGGAGGAGCGCTACATTGCCGCGCGTGAACCCCGCGAGCCGCGCACGCCCGAGGTCGACGAGCGCTCGTCACTTCGAGGGTGAGACCCCTTCGCGCGGGTCGCGCGGGTCCTTGCACGGACTGTTCTCTGGAAAGTCTGGCGCGATCTGCCGGATCAAGTTGAGTGGCAATCGCGGGTCCGCTCTCGTGGGAACAAGGGGGGCTCTGGTAGCGTGCGCCCATGTCGAGGCAGCGACGTGCGCCGCGCGTTCGAAGGCGCGGCGCGATGGGCCTTCGAGCCATCGCCTTCGGCGCGGCGCTCGCAGTCGCCGCGTTGGCATCGTGCAAACGAGGGCAACACCTCGTCGTCGTCGAAACAGTCGACGCGGCGAACGCGACGTCCCGCCCCGTGGATGCCGGCACCCTCGCGGACGTCGGTTCCGTCGTGGACGCTGCCGAGTCCATCGACCGCACACGGCGACGGGCCGAGTATCTCGCGCTCCCTGCGACAGCGACTCCCGTTCCTGTGGGGTCCGTCCTGCGTGCTCAGAGGTGCCCGGAACACTACGGCTTCGTCGCCGATGGCGGGTACTGCGGGAAGATCTGCAGTTTCTATGCAGAAGGACTCTGCACATCGGACGACGGTGGCGATGATCCCGCGTGTTGCGGCACTCACCGCTGCGACGCGCGAATGAACAATCAAGTGATTTGGGGTGTCCCCGACGGACCAATGCCGGCCGTCTGTTCATCGGACGAGCGGGTCGACGCGAAACGCCGCCACCCAAAGTGAGCGCGCCCATCAACGCCTGCGCGCCGTCGTTTGGCCCATTGCACGGACTGTTCTCCGGCGCGCGCCATGCGAGAAGGGACGTCCGTACCTCGGACGCGAGCCTGTCCGCGTGGACATCCTGCGGCGCGCGGACGGCGTGGATACGAACGCGGTCATTCGGCGCGCGGTGTCGATCCAGATAGCGTCCTAGCGGGACAGACCGAGCATCACGTCGGGAAAGAGCTCGCCCTTCGCTCCACGGACGGCGTCGAGGACGGCCCACGCACCGGCGAAGGGTAGCCCGGGGCTGGCGGTGAAGGTGAAGGTTTGCTCCTTCGGAAACTGCGTCTTCAGCTTGCGCACGCACGCGCCGAGCGCCGCATGGTCTTGCGCGCCGTCCCGCTTTGGGATGGAAAGCCCAGGGCCCACGTCGTTGCATCCGGGCGCGACGTTTCCGCCGCTCGTCTTGATCGAGATCCCGTCCTCGACGAGAAAGAGGGTGAAGGCGCTGTTCGGAGGAGCCTCGTGAGCCGCAAGCGCGCGCGGCGGAGTGATCGGGAGAATCTCGGCGTGGCCGCGCCGACGAAGGTCCCACCGCTCGAACCCGCACTGACCCAGCGTGAAGAGGACCTCGATGAGGAGGCGGTAAGGCGTGGTGTCGTCGACGTCGATCACGATCGACTTCACCGCGAGCCCGCCGTCGTTCGCGCAGGCGCTGGCGAGCGGCACGAGGTAGAGGTCGTTCTTTCCGCTCCGCTTGTCCTTCGCGTCGGCGCCGGCGCTGCGATCGGCGGGGAGATCCATCACCTTCGTCCCCTGGAGCGTGATCTCTCTCTCCGCGATGACGACGGCGGCCGGAGCCACGGGCGGCGCGAGCGCGGGGCCGCTCGCCGCCACCGCCGAGGAGGTCGACGCGGGCAGCGGCACGACCGTCGGCTTCGCCTCGTCGTGACAGGCCAACGACGTCAGCGCGAGCACGGCAAGGAGGGCGACGTGTCGGAGCATCGGGCCGCACGCATCCTCGCACGGCGCGCAGGACGCAACTAGTCCAGAGAGTCGAATGCACTCGTCCCCGATGGTCGCAACGACACGCGACAGGCAGGACTCTGGCTGCCGCTCGGACGCGGGGCGCAAAGTGAGCTGCGGCGTCATCCCTCGAGGAGCTCGGTCAGCGCGCCGGTCATCGGGATCGTCGAGCCGTCGGAGCCGGTCGATGCCGTCATCCCGAACGACGTGTCGCTACGAAAAAGGGGACGATGAGCGAGCCAGCGAGCAAACGAGGCGGCCAGCGAACACGAGGAGAGCCCTCACGTTCGCTGGCCGGCGTCTGTTGCGCGCGCCACGGCGTGACGAGCACGGCGCCGAACATCAGCGTCGGGTGAGCCAAGCAGTGATAACCGAACGTTCCGGCGTCAGAGAACGTGAAGGTCACGCTCGTCCCCGACGAGGTCTCCGCGATCGGGCTCGGAGTGTCGCCGCCGGATGCGGCGAGAGGGTGAGCGGCGAAATCGACGTTCCACGTGACGGTTTGGCCTACTTTGATATGGACGCAATTGGGGGAGAATTGCGCAGGCAGCGCGTCCATGGGGCCGTCGATCGTGCCGCCGTTTGCCGTCCGTGGCGCTTTCGCAAGCGCACGCGACGAGTGGAATGGCCCATCGCAACATCGCGAAGCGACAAAGCATGTGCTGAGCCACGCCGGCGCACTAATTTCCGATGAACCCGTACCAGCGATTGGTCACCGCGCCCCGCTGGCGAGCGGAAGAAGTTACAGACCGCGGCTCACGCGCGGGTCGGTCGCCTCTTCAATCTCAACAGTCGCGCGTTGACGGCCACGATCACGGTGCTCGCCGACATCAGCACGGCGCCCACGGCGGGAGTGAGCAGCACGCCCCACGAGTAGAGCGCGCCGGCCGCCAGCGGAATGGCGACGACGTTGTAGCCCGCGCCCCACAGCAGGTTCTGAATCATCTTCCGGTAGGTGGCGCGCGAGAGCTGCACGACGGCCACGACATCCAGCGGATTGCTCCGCACGAGGATGACGTCGGCGGTCTCCACGGCTACATCGGAGCCGGCTCCGATGGCGATGCCCACGTCAGCCTGCGCCAGCGCCGGGGCGTCGTTCACGCCGTCGCCCGTCATGGCGACGCGCACGCCTCGGGCCTGGACCTCTTTGACCTTGGCGGCCTTGTCCTGCGGCAGGACTTCGGCGAAGTACTCGTCCAGTCCGATCTGGTCCGAGACCCATTTGGCCGTCGCCACGTTGTCGCCGGTGAGCATCATGCAGCGGATGTTCAACGCTTTGAGGGCATCGATCGCTTGCTTCGCCTCCGGTCGAACGATGTCGGCCAGGGCGATCGCGCCTTTCAATTGCCCGTCGACCAGGACGAAGACGACCGTCTTGCCCTGCGCTTGCAGAGGCTCCACGCGCGCGTCGGCAAGGTCGATGTTCTGCGCGTGCAGGTAGCCGGGGCTCACCACCTTGATGTCCTTGCCGTCGACGCGGCCTTCGGCGCCCTTGCCCGGGATGCTCTTGAAGCCGACGACAGCCAGCTTCTCTTCCGAGGAGGCCGCGATGGCCTTGGCGATGGGATGCTCGGAGCTCGCGTCCACGGACGCTGCGTACTTTCGTAGCGTTCTCTCGTCGATGTCGTCGGAGAGCAGCAGCGTGTCCGTGACGCCGAAGCGGCCTTCGGTGAGCGTCCCGGTCTTGTCGAAGAGGATGGCCTGCAGCTTTCGTGCGCCTTCGAAGGCGGCGCGATTGCGAATCAAGAGGCCGTTCTTCGCGGCGAGCGCGGTGGAGACGGCGACCACCAAGGGCACGGCGAGGCCCAGCGCGTGGGGGCAGGCGATGACCATGACGGTGACGGTTCGCTCGATGCCGAACGCGAAGGCCTTGCCCGCGACCGCCAGCCAAACGACGAGCGTGATGGCGCCGGCGCCGAGGGCCACGATGGTGAGCCACAGCGCCGCGGTGTTGGCGAGGTTCTGGGTCTTCGACTTGCTCTCTTGCGCCTGCTGGACGAGGTCGATGACCTGCGAAAGAAACGAATCCTTGCCCGTTCCCTTGACCTCGATGGTCAACGCCCCGTCCCCGTTGATGGCGCCGCCGATGACCTTGGCTCCCGCCTCCTTGGGCACGGGGTTCGACTCGCCCGTGAGCATCGCTTCGTTGAGCGAGCTCTCGCCCTTCACGACGACGCCGTCCGCCGGGACCTTCTCGCCGGGTTTGATCAGGACCTTGTCGTTCACGACGAGCTCGCCGAGCGGCACGTCCCGGACGCTGCCGTCGGGCATGAGCTTGTGGGCGTCGTAGGGCATGAGCTTGGCGAGCTCCTCCAAGGCTCGCGAGGCGCCCATCACCGACTTCATTTCTATCCAGTGACCGAGGAGCATGATGTCGACGAGGGAGGCCAGCTCCCAGAAGAACATCTTGCCGGCGAGGCCGAACACGACGGCGCTGCTGTAGACGTACGCGGTGGTGATCGCGACCGCGACGAGCGTCATCATCCCGGGCTGTCGCGACTTGATGTCGTCGACGAAGCCCTTGAGAAACGGCCAGCCGCCATACCAGAAGACGGCCGAGGAAAGGCCGAACAGCACGTACACGTCGCCCGCAAAGCGAACGGCGGCTCGCAACCCCACCAGCGTCTGGAGCATCGGCGAGAGGACGAGAATCGGTAGCGTGATGACCAGCGAAATCCAGAACCGCTTCCGGAAGTCCGCCGCCATGTGACTGTGGTGCTCGGAATGCTCGGAGGGCTTCGCGTGCTCGGAGCCAGCGTGATGCACGTCGTGGCTCTTCGGTGCGCTCCGTCGAGCCTCTGCATCCGGCCCGCTCTGCGCGGCATCCCCCTGCGGGCGACGTTCGTCCAGAGTGATGGCCGTCGCCGTCTTGGGCGCCGGCTCGGCAGCGGTCGCGCGCTCCCGCTGCTCCATAGCGTCATTTCCTCGCGAGCTTGGCGATGATCATCGCCAACAGGACCACGAGGAGGACTCCGATCATCGCCCAGAGCCACATCCATCCACCCATCCATCCGTAGTTGGAGTTCATCATGGCTGACTACGTAAGCAAGCTTCACACCTCGACGCGCCGCTGGCGTCCGAGGTGATGTAGCTCGCGAGGCCGTGCCTCGGCGGGCCGCCGCCTGGAGCGGGGATCTCTTCGAACTCCTGGGGCTCGCCGCGCAGCGCCGCTTCGATGTGCGGCAAGTTCAGCCGATAGAGCGGGCCGAGCAGCTTGCCGATGTGCGTGCCGATGAGCGACTCGGGAGAAACCACGAACCATTTTTCGTACGCGCGATTCGCGAAACGACAGTGTTGCGTCGAATCCCAGTAAGCGAGCATCGACGGGATCTTGTCGGCGATGCGCCGAACCGTTGCCTCCGCGAGCCTGCCCTCGAGCTGCTCGCCGCGCACGTGCTGCATGCGCCGGTCCGATGCAAAACGCGTCCGTTCGGAGCGTTCCGCTCAGCAGCGAGCGCCAGATCAAGGGCTTCCTCGTGAGCGCCAGGCTCTCCGCCGACCGTATCGACATCGCGAGCGCTGGCGAGCACGGCGCCAAGGGCACGCTGCCGGACGACTCTTACGGCTACGACCGGCGCGTCGACATCATCGATCACGGGCGGCGCCCACCGCCCGTGATCGTCTCAGCCGGCGCAGAATCGCCCGTTGACGTCGACGTTCGACGTCGACGCGACCGGAACGAATCCGGCTCGCGGGATCCAGCTGATTCGTCGCTGTCAATTCGCGTGCCGGGGAGGGCGCTCAGTCGCCGACACCCCCGTCGTCGGTGCCGGCGTCGCAAGCGGGGCCTGCCGGATCGTGCCCTCAAAAACGGAATCGACCAGTGCTTGTTTGCAAGAAGCACGTATTGCACGCATAACGCCTATGAAATGCGCATCACTTGTCATGGTAATTGAGTCATGAATCAATGTTGCTCGGCTCTCGTAAGGGTGTAGTTCCTTCGTCGAATCGGTCGAGTGACAGGGCGTACCGATGGTGCCGTGGGGCGCGATCGGCCGGCACTCGGTCTCGCTCGAGCCGATCTTGGCCTTCTTCGACCACGACGCGTCGGGGAACCCATCGCGGACGCGCGTGCGAACGGCGACGTGGCGCTCGCCGCGTGTCGCCGGCTCACGACTCGTGCGCAGCGGCCGGTCGTGGCACAAACGCGCGCGCGCCTACAGGACCGCCGCATGCGAAAGGACGACCTGGCAGGAGAGGCGCGATCGCATAGCGAAGCCCGCCTCGACGTCCACGACGACGCGCGGTTGCGATCTTGCACCTCGCGTTCGTCGTGAAACCCATATCCACAGTCGTCCGCACCGTGGTGATCACGGGAGCGTCGACGGGCATCGGCCGAGCGACCGCTCTTCACCTTGCACGTCGCGGGTGGCAGGTGTTCGCCGGCGTGCGCAAGGCGAGCGACGCCGAATCGTTGCGTTCCGAGGGCGTAGAGCTCCTGCCGTTGATGATCGACGTCACCGACGCAGCGTCCATCGAGCGCGCCACCGCGGAGGTGGCGACGGCGCTCGACGGGCGAGGTCTCGCGGGTCTCGTGAACAACGCCGGCGTGGGAGTCGCCGTTCCCGTCGAGTATGTTGGGCTCGACGTCCTTCGCTCGAGCTTCGAGGTCAACGTCTTCGGACAGATCGCCGTCACGCAGGCGTTTCTCCCGCTCGTCCGCGCGGCGAAGGGGCGCATCGTGAACATCGGCTCGGTCGGCGACCGACTCACGATTCCATTTGGCGGAGTCCTGTGCGGCTCCAAGAGCGCGTTTGCGTCGTTGAGCGATGCGCTGCGACTCGAGCTGCACGCGTTCGGAATTCACGTGGCGCTGATCGAGCCCGCCTCGATTGACACACCGGCCGCCGAGAAGACCCTCGGTGATATGGAGCGAACGATCTCCGGTCTGCCTGCCGAGGGCGCCGCTCGCTACGGCGCCATGCTGCGCGTTTTCGCGGAGCGCGCGTATCGACGAGAAAAGGCCGGTACATCGCCCGACGTGGTCGCGCAGACCGTCGAGCATGCGCTGCTCGATGCGCGCCCGAGCGCCCGATACCTCGTGGGAAAAGGCTCGACCACCCTCGCGATGCTCGCGAGGTTCATGCCGACGCGACTGCTCGACGGCGCGCGATTGAGACTCTTTGGCCTACCAAAGGCTCTCGGCGTGCCATCGGCGGAATCCGAGACCTACGCCGTGAAGGCGGCGTCGCGCGCTCGAGCTCACGCCGTCGAAGCGGTCGCGAAGAAGATGTAGCCTCCTCCACCGATGCGCCGACTCCTCGCCACCATCGTCCTCGCCTTGCCACTGGCCGCGTGCTCGTCGAGCCCGTCGGCGCCCGCGATGCCGCCCGCGAGCGTGGTCGTCGACGACCCGGGCGCGGTGAAGATTCGGCGCGAGGCGTTCGTGATCGACGGCGTCGTCGCGCCCGCGAACCCGAACGGCAACGCGGCGACGCCCCCGGAGCAGAACAAGGTGCGCGTCGTCCGCTACCGCGTCGACTCGACGCCGCCCAAGCCCGCGCGCGCGATCGTCGTGATGATGCCGGGCTTCCTCGGCGGCGCGGGGTCGCTCGACGGCGTCGCGCGCGCCATCGTCCGGCGGAGCACGGACACGGACGCGTTCGAGGCCTGGGCGATCGATCGCCGCTCGAACCTGCTCGAGGACACCTACGGCGAGGACGTCGCCGAATCGTTGCATGATGCAAGTTACGCCCGGAGCTACTACGTCGACGGCGACCCCGTCTTCGGCAAGACCTTCGACGGCTTCCTCAGCGGCCCGAGCTTGCCTTGGGCGAGCGAGTGGGGCGCTGCGGTGACGCTCGGCGATCTGCGCAAGGCGATCGAGCTCGTGCCAGAGGCCGATCGCGCGGCGCGCGTCGTCCTCCTCGGGCACTCGATGGGCGGCGCGCTCGCCGAGGAGTACGCCGCCTGGGACTTCGACGGCACGCCCGGCTACGCGGAGCTCGCGGGCCTGGTCCTCGTCGACGGCGAAACGGGAAACGAAGGCGATCCGCAGTCGCCGATCGATCAGAGCACGTACGAGAACGGCGCGCCCACGAGCTCGCAAGGGCCGTTCCCCCAGCTCGGCGTGGTGAAGGACATCCGGGCGGGCAACGTCTTCGTTCAGCTGCCGTTCCTCGGCGACAAGGCGTACGCGGTCTCCGAGTACGTCGCGATGCTCGCGCGCTGGGCGCCAAAGGAGGTCGCCGTCGATCCCGGGCGCGACGACCTGCTCGCGATCCTGCTCGGTCAGTCGCCGATGCCCGCGCTCACGAACCGCGCGGCCTTCGGCTTCGCCTTCGACTCGGACTCGTGCGGCCTCCAGATCGCCGCGATCTCCTGCGGCGCCGGCACCGGCGGGGCGATCACGTCCTACCAGAGCGCGCTCGGCGGCACGCTCGTCCACCCTTCCGACCCGAGCGCGACCTACGACTGGCTCGAGTACGACGCGACGAACCCGAAGGAGAACACGTCGATCGACGACGCGGCGCGCGCCTGGTACGAGGGCCCGCAGCTCAACTTCGCCGAGTGGTATTTCCCGCAGCGCCTGCCGATCGACGTCGGCGCGGCGCTCACGCTGAACATCCCGAGCGGCGACTGGCGCGTCCAATACGGTCTGCTCGCCGAGCACGGCGCGCAGATCGACATCCCCGTGCTCGCGACGGGATTCGGTGGTCGCGCCGGCCGGCGCGTACGACCAACTCCAGGCGCTCCTGCCGCCGGTGGGACCCGGTCGCCCGAGCGCCGGCAAGCCGCGAACGGTTCCCGACGCCTTCTCCGTCATGCAACAGCCGACGCTCACTCACATCGACTGGATCGTCGGCACGGACGCGCCGGGCTCGGCCGTGGCTCAGTGGTACGACGCGCTGGTCGCGTTCGCGCTGAAGCAGACGCCGCCGGGGAGCACGACGGTGCCCATCCAGCCCTGAATTCCGCCCGGCGCGGGCCGTGTTCGAGCCGCGCAGTCGATGAGATTGGCGCGATCGATGCTCGGCTCGTGGCGGTGTCCGAGGGTCCGACGATGCGCATCGACTTCCGTCCACTGAAACGAGACGCCGAGCGTCGGTCGCGCCGCGTCGAGAAGGGCCGACCACGCGACTGCGCCACACGGCGACGTCATGAAGCGACCGCGAACCGCGGTCTCGGCTGAGGCGCAGCACGACGACGTACGCGGCGCGCATTCGTAAGATCCTCAGCGACGTGGGCGAGACGTTCTGGGTCGTCCCTGGGTGGTGGTCTTCGGAGGCGTCGCGTCTGCGGTCGGGCTCGTTGCCCTCGATCGCAGCGCGGCTGTGTTCGCCGGCTCGGATTAACTAGTTCGTGAGCACCGCGATGGGCGACGTCTTCGTCCGCGCAAGATTCGATCGTGACGTGTGGCGGGACGGCTGGCGTCCGCCGTGGACGGCGTCGGTGCGGTCGAAGGTCTTCCTCGAGCCGGAGGGGCTCCGCGTCGAAGAGAGCTGGCAGTTCGTCCTCGGCAAGACGCGCCGCACGACCCGGCGCCGCGTCGTGCGTCACTACCGCGCGAACGACCTCGGCGGCATCACCGAGTCCCGTCCTTCGACTAGATCTCCGACTAACCCGAGATCACCGAAGGCGTCCCCCGCCCGTGACGGCCGTCACCTGAGGAGAGCCGTGTCGTTTGCAAACTCGGCGTGGACTAGATCTTCAATGGACTGCGACTTTGATTCGCAAATCATACAAGCTGCGTGAGCGCAAAACGCTCGAGCTGATAAGGTTCGAGCTGCGCGCCGTCGGACCACACCAGCAGCGCTCGATCTTTTTCCGCTCAACCGTTTCCAAGCAATGACTCGATTTCGGCGGCCACCGCCTGCCACGGCGCGCAGAGCGCATGGCTCGAGCCGGATTCGCGCGCGATGACGACGCCGACCAACCTGTCCGCGCCATCGCGTACCGCCGCGCCCGAATCGCCTTCTCCGATGGCCACGGAGAGCGAGAACAACCCGGTGAAGGTGCGGGCGCCGTAGCCGTGGACGGTGATGCTGAGCTTATCGGATAGGCCGGACCCCGACGACGACTTACCCGTGTTGATATTGCCGAACACGCTGAAGGGGCCATTCGACGGATCGTATGCGGCAGTGCCTTGAAATGTCTTTCCGTCGGGCCACGCTTTCGTCACGACCAACGCCGTGCTTGCGAGGCCAACGTCCGCGGTGAGCGGACTGGAGCTGTCGTCGAGGCTCGACCAAGCGCTCAGCGCGGCGGTCGCTTGGTCGATGAGGCAGCCATCGCCGACTTGCGGCGACACATCGGCCGGCGCAAGCACGTGCGAGCAGCTCAGGGCATAGTTCGTCCCGTTGCGACCGAAGATCAACGTGAGCGTGCCGCTGTACGCCGAGAGCGCATACTTCGCCCCAGTTCCCGGTGTGGCTTCGCCCGTCGTCGCGTTTTCGACGACATCGCTCGCAAGCCCTCCAAAGGTCGGCGGAACAGGCTTGACCTTGGCGAGTCGCTTCGACGTGCGTGCAAGCTTCTTCGGAACGTGAACCCGAACGCTTCGCGTGCGCGTTGTTCGACCGCCGGTTTCCTTGGGCCCCAGTGATATCGCGCTGACTCCCGATGGAGTGACGCCGTTCTCACGCCATTCGTCGACGGCCTCTTTGCGTGCGCGCTTCGTCGTGCCAAGCGCAAACGATTTGGCCTTCTTCATCGCGCGTGTCGCCTCAACCGGAGGCGGCTTCACTTCTCAGTCCCGGCGCACAGCTCCATCTTCGCGATGTCCTTCTTCTGCTGTTCGATGTGCGCGGCGAGCTTGTCCTGTTTCGCCTTCGCGACGTCACCCATGTACGCGCCATATCGCGCGATGAGCAACGCCTTGCGCGCGTCGTAATACGTCGGCTGGGCTCTCCTCAGCGCGCTCCAACCAAGGAAATCGAGCACGTTGCGCTGCGAGTCGCGCATCTGATCGTTTGCGACACGCTGACCGTACAAGAAGCTGCCGCGCATCCAAAGCGGGTCGTACTGGTAGCCGCTCGAGACGAGCTCGGGCGGATCCATTTGTTGGGGCATCCAGACGGAGAAGACGTCGCCAAAGAGAGCGCCCGGGTTAGCCGACGCGATACCTGACGGCGGTAGGTTTTGGAGCAGCGCGTGGTAGTTGGCGGCGCGTGTGGCGCGTGCCGGCTGGTACAAGGTCGCGTACGCCGCCTCCCAACGATGGCCCTGATCGACCATCGTTCCCAAACCATCGAGGTTGATCTCCATTCCAGACTTCGGGACGGACGCGAGATCTCCTTCAGAGTGCTCCGTCGTCAGCGCAAGGACGTGGCCCCGAGTTCCTTGGTCGGTCGTGACGCGTGTGAGCATGGCTGCGCGAAGCGCAGGGTCGCCGGAGCGCAAGCCGCCGTCGAGCCAATGCCCGTTGCGCGTGAGCGAGTCGATCTCGCCAAGGCCGGTAAAAGCGTGGGCTGCCCCGCGCGCGAAGAGCGGATTCGGAATGGAGGCCATTACGCCTTCGACGAGGCAGCGCGATCGAACAGCGGGGTCCGTGCTGCGACAAACGCGCTCATCGAGTCCGAGAACAGTTCCGGACGTGATGTCGGCTGTCGTCACGACGTGGACGACGTCGTTCGCGAGCGTGACGTCACCGAAGCCACCGAAGAAGGGCTTCAGCAGGTCGCGCTCGAGCGGCTCGAAGGCGCCTATGCTCGTCTGCGGCCCCTTCAGGAAGTCCGAGAACGTGCCGCCGTTGATACAAAGGATGTCTTGGACGTGCGTATCCGTCAGATACTTCCGCAGCATCCGGAGCGCGCAGCGTTGGTTCGCACGCGCGGCAACGCCTTTCGCCGGGATGTCGTCGCAGTCTCGAGGACCTCCGGCGATGCAATCTTCGACGGGTTTGTATGAGGTGATGTTCGTGTGGCTCTCGCACCAGCCCACCGCATCATCCGATGCGGTGGCGCTTGCGAAGTCGAGGTCGACGATCGGAGCGATCAACGATCCGACGCTCGTCGACGTGATCGCGGCGAAGCGCGCGTCAGCGGCCGCCTTTGCCGCTGCACCTCCACGCGTGACTGCTGCCTCGCGCGCGAGGAGCAGCTCGTAAACGTAGCCGGCGAGGAATGCGCCATTCGCCGCACCGCCGCTGAGCGCGAGCGCTGGCAATGGCTGCTTCATCGTAAGTGTGGGCGCGCACCACGCGTCTCGGCGTGACGCATCCTTGCATTGCAATAGGCCGATGGCAGAGGGAAGAACGCGCGTCATCGTCGCCCAGTAGTCGTCGCCGAGCCCGCGCTGCGTGATCGACGCGTTCGCACCGTCGATCAGCGGGTTCTGATTGAGGTCGTATGCAGCGATCGCTTGACCGAAGTCCGCGAGTGCCGTGTGTAGGGCAGCAAGGTCGTTCGGGCTTAGGCCGGCGCACGCACCCTGCGTCAGTTTGTCCGGTCCGCTGCACTGCCAGGTCGTCGCGCCGGGTGCGCACGTGCATGTCCCGATGAAGGGATCGTTGTGAGCGGCACAGCTGGTGTAGATGTCCTCGTTGGTCGCGCATGCAAACTTGGGGTCGCTCGGCGTCACCCCCACGCACATTCCGAGTGCGTAGAGGCTTGCAACCGTAGGCCGGTCCTTGAGGACCGAAGCCATGCAGTCGCCTGCGAGCGCCGGGTTTTCGAATCCGGACGCAAGCAATGGCATCACGGTCGTGTACAGGCGGAAGTCGTTCGCCTGTTGCACGTTGAGCGGATGGACGGCGGTGGGGTCCGATGGTGGGTAATTCAGGCTCACGAACGTGTCGCGCTCGCTCGGAAAGAAGCATTGAGCTCCGCACTGCGAGGCCAAGAACAAAGCCACTACAGCTCGTCGTCGCATCGTCCCCTCCATCCCTCACACACTCGAACCGCCCGTGCCGACGAGCCGCTCCGTGACCCGAGACGAGCACACTCACTCGCGTCAGTCCATACACCTGGACCGAAATTCCACCCGCCCCCCCAATTCTCCGCAGAGAGCTTCGCATTAACACGCGTCCCGTAAACTCTGCACCGTCCATGGCCCATTGCACGGACCACCTCATGCCTCGTTCAGTGCCATCCCGTCTGCGTCGACGGATCGTAGGCGATGTCGAACGTCTTCCCGCAACCGCCCACGTCAAGTTGCGTGAGCGGTCCGCACGGCGGCGCGGAGTTGCACGCGAGCGCGAGGGCCGCGACGGCGATCACTCGTGCCATTCGTCGTTCGCGCAATTGAGCCGCTGGATACCTCATCGCGCTAACATACAGGGTTGGCGCGATGCACAAGGTGAAGGCCTCCGACCTGATCAGCCTACGCAAGTCGCTCACCGACAAGCAACCGGCGATGTTCGCGCAGGCGCGCGAGCGCATGTCGCCGGAGCTTCGAGCCGTCCTCGACACCGCGACGGCGTCGTCGTGGCTGCCCGACCCGCAGATCTGCGCGATCTACGAGCAGTTCTGCAAAGGCCTCTTCCCGAGAACGCTCTCGCCGTACGTGGCACTCGGCCGGCACATGGCCCTCATGAGTTACAAGGGCGTTTACCGCATCTTTCTGGCGATCCCGTCGACGAGCTTCGTCATCGGCAAAGCCGCCAGCGTGTGGGCCTCGTATCACTCCACCGGCAAAGCAGCATGGAAGACGTGGCCGATCGCAGCGCGGTCTTGGTGGTCCGCGGCGCCGATCCGATCTGCAAAGCGATGATCGACGTCATCACCGGTCACATCATGGCGCTCGCCGAGCTCACCGGCGCGAAGGACCCGCTCGTCATGGCCATCACCGACGACCCGGCAGCGCTCCGCTGGTCGATCCGCTGGAAGTAGCGGCTCGAGCTCGAGTGCGGCTTGCACGGACTGTTCTCCCGCTCGTCGCGAAGACGACGGGCCGTGGCGCGATCGCCGCGAGCTTCCTCGGCCTCACCGCGACACGTGACGTCACGGCGAGCGCGCGCCCGGACGCCGGCGCGGACGGAGGGACGCGTCGAGGCTCACGGCGCGCGGAACGGGCGCGCCGCTGATCTATCGCTTCGCGCGAACGGTGGTCGCGAGCTTCGCGCGCTTGCTCGCGGTGGAGATCGCGCGCGCGATCTCGGCGTCGGTGACTCCGTCGGCCGCGTACCCACGTTCGAGCGCCGCGCGGACGCTCGCGACCGTTCCCGTCACGCGCTGGGCGAGGCCATGGGTCGCGAGGAGATCGCGCCAGAGCGGCGTATCCCTCGGAAGCGCGAGGCCACCCGCGAGCGGGGCCAAATCGAAGCGCGCGAGAGTCTCGCCCTCGACGCGCGCGAAGACGAGCTCTCTCTTCGAGACCGACAGAATTCTTTCTCCGCTCGGGTCGAGCGCGCACACCGGGTGCGCAGGCTGCGCGATCACGGCCGCGTCGACGTCCACGACGCGCGGTGGCCCGAGCGCCTCGTCGTCCGTCTGCGGCACGCGAACGCCGACGAATCGCCACGCGCCGTCTGGCCGCCGCGTGAACGAGAGCACGTCGTGGCCGAGCTGACGCATGTCGAGCACGCGCTTTCCCGTCGCGATCTCGATCATGAAGTCGCCGCCGTCGTACGCGTACGCGCCGTCGAGGCTCGCGGTCGTGAAGCCGCATTGATCGCCGACCCAGTCGGGAGAAATGCGATAGCCACGCGCGCGCTCGAGGTCGGCGACGATCGCCCACTTGACGTCGCCGATCGTCCCCGCGACATGGCGCGGAAGTCCCTTGGGAACCGTGCCGGTGACCCAGCGGCGCTTCGCGACGTCGCGCACGACGGGCGTCGGAGAAAAGTAACCGGTGTCCGCGGTGGGGCCTCCGCCCGCGACGAAGAGGATCTTCGTGTCGCTGCAGCCGACCGGACGAAGGCCGCACGTCTCGAACACGTCACGTACCTCGCCACCTTCGCCGAGCACGACGCTCGCGAACGGGTAGAGCACGAGAAACCCAGAGCGCAGGACGAAGCAATCGCGAGGCTCCGCGGGATCCTCGGCGGACCGGTCGGCGAAGATGGCGTGCGGCGGCTCGCATCGCGGCGACGCGGCCTCGCCCGTCATCAGCTCGTCGTACGGCTGCCACGCGGTGACGCTCGGCTTGCCCGAGCGCGCGGCGACGACCTGTTCGAACCGCCGCTGCACGCGGGAGCGCTGGGAACGCACGATGATCTCGGGCGCGCGGAGCTCGAGCAAGCGGCGGAGCTGCTGCGCGAGCGCGACGAGCGCGATGTACGGGGAATCGGCGTCGTCGATCGTGCGCAGGCGCGCGCCTCCGATCGCCGCGGCGAGGCGCTCTTTTTCGATCGGAACGTGCCGAAGCACGAGCTCGGGGATGCGCTCGGCGATCCCGTCGACGCACGTGTGATCGCCGAATTCGAGATCGCGATCGAGCGCGGCGCTCTCGTCGACGAGACCCACCTCGGGCGTCCACGCGAGCGCGCCGTCGAGGATTCGCTCGAGCGAGGCCTCGTCGATCCCGAGCGCGCGACACGCCGCCGCCTTCGACGCCGGCGGCAGGACCGCGCACGGAAGCTCGATGCGAGCTTGAGCCCCTTCGAACATTCGTCGCTAGTCTACGCTGAGCGCGTCGGAGTATCCCCTCGAGCTCGACACGCCGAATGGCGACGATGCTCGTCGCGCTCGTGCCGTCGGCGCGACTCACCGCGACGTGTAAGGCTCGCCAGGACGGCGCGTTCTTGGGTCATGACGCAGTCGAAGCCGCTCTCGTTCCTCCTCGCTTTCAGCTTCATGTCGGCCCTCGCGGTCTCGCTCGGGGCCTGCGCCACGACCGAGAGCACTGGCTCCGGGAACACCACCGCCGCGCGGTCGGACCGTTGCGCCCCGGGTCAGACCATCGAGCGCTACTGCGCGACCCAGGGACGGTGCTTGTCGTACGACGCCCATGTCGCTGCCGTGCGCGGACAGCTGGTCACGGCCAAGGGCGGGCTCTTCCGCTACACCCTCGGGACCTGCGGCGCTTTGCGGTTCGTCCGCACGCAGACGATGGGACTCGGCACCGACTACTACGACGCGAGCGGCAAGCTCGTCGCCACCGACGCGACCGGCGAGCTGCCGGTCTGCGGCGACACCCCGTCCAGAATCGGCGTGGTTCCCCCGTGTCAGGAACAGGTCGTCGAAGAGAAGAGCACGATCGACGATCCGAGCGCGGACAAGTGACCGACACGCCCATCCGTGCCGTCTCCGTCGACGTCGCTCCGCCTTCGATCTCCTTGATGGCTCCGATGATCTCAGCTTCCGAAAACTTGGGCGGGCTCGTTACTTCGTCGGATCGATCGAATCACGGGAGCCCTGCGACCTGAACCGGCACGGGGCTGTTGGTTCCGGCGTCGTCTCCGTTGCCGAGCTCGCCGTGGGTGTTTTGCCCCCAACAGTACGCCCGACCGTCGGTCGTGGCGGCGCAGACATGCGCGTCTCCAGCGGCGACAATCATTGCATTCTGCATGTTTTGGACTTGCACCGGACCGTCGTGCGACGCGATGTCTCCCACGCCGAGCTCGCCCACGTCGTTCGAGCCCCAACACCACACCGCACCGGACGAAGTGACGGCGCACGCGTGCGAGTTGCCGCACGCGACGCCCGTCGCTCCGGAGATGCCTTGGACTCGTAGGGGTGTGCGCGCGCACGGAGTCGCGTTCGTGCACGTGTCAGGTGGGGTGCTCGTGCCGACCGCACGAAATCCCCAACACCATACGGTGCCGTCGCCCTTCGCAACACACCCACCGTATCCACCCACGCAAAGCGAATGGCCGACGGAAGGGCCCGTCGTCGTCAACGCTCCAGCGCCGAGGCTCACGACTTGGAGCGGAGCTTGATTGGCAGCATCGGGTTGTCCCGATCCCGTTTCGGCGATTTCGTCGTCTCCCCAACATTGCACCGAGCCGTCGGTGACGAGCGCGCAGGCGGTGCCGCGGTCGGCGACGCCGCCGAGCGCAAGAGCGAGCGCATGAATCCCAGTCGACACCGGTGTGGTGTTGCACGAGAGCGAGGTGTCGCTCGGGCACGGCGAGTCGCCGCTGGCTCCGGCCGCGTGACCGAGCTGGCTAGTTCCGTTGAAGCCCCAACACTCGACGTCGGGCCCGCCGCATGCGTAGTTCGGGCCGCTCGCCACGAACGCGTAGGGGACATTCGATTGGAGCACCGTCAGCTTGGAATACGCGGCTTGATAGCCGTCGAACTGATCGTACGTCGTCCCATCGCCCGTCACGAGGAGGCGTTTCGAGTCGTCGAGGACCATCGAAAACGTCGCTCCCGCCGAGACGGACGCGACGCTCGCGATCTTGTTTCCGTTGCTGTCGCTGGCGACGAGCGTCGCCTGCGCGCGATTGTTCTTGTCCGCGAGCCCGAGCTCGCCGTCGGCGTTGTTTCCCCAGCAATAGAGCGCGCCGCTCGCGAGCGTTGCACACGTGTGCATCACCGTGGCGCCGCCCGAAACGACGTTGACGACACCGTCCTGTCCTCCTTCTCGGTCGAGGAGCTGGTTGTCCGCGCTCGCGTCCGCGCTCGCGTCCGCGCTCGCGTCCGCGCCGCCGTTCAAGTCGGCGAGAGACGTGATGAGGCTACACGCGCCAACCGGAACCAAGAGAACGACGAGAGCCACCCGAAACCGCATGACCGAAAAATACCACGACGGCCCACTTCACGCGGCTGAAGCGCCCCGGATTTCCCGGAGGCTCCAATTCTCGAGAGTCCTCGGAGGAAGTCCGTGAGTGTGCGGTGCGACTGGTGCTCGAGCACGAGGGCGAGCACGCGTCGCGGTGGGCGGCCATCGTGCCGGTGGCGGCAAGATCGGGTGCACGCCCGAGTCGCTGCGGAAGTGGGTCGTCCAGAAAGCGCGAGACGCCGGCAAAGGTCCTGGGCTGACGACGGGCGAGCGTGAGCGGATGGCGATGGTCCCGCGTGTTGCGGCACTCACCGCTGCGACGCGCGAATGAACCATGGGGTGTTCCCGACCCGAAGTGAGCGCGCCCATCAACTCCTGCGCGTCGTCGTTTGACGCAGCACGCCGGGCTTCGTATGCATCGGTGATGCACAAGCGACTTCTGGCGATGGGCTCGATGGCCGTCGTCGCGTGCGCGCCATCTCGACCGGTGGCGGTCGCGGCCTCGTCGTCGCGCCCCGCGGCGGTGGCGGATTCGATCCTTGGCGATCTCGGGCGTGGCCTGCGACGACGCGTCGGCGGTGGCGGCCGCCCGGCTGGCGTTCGACCGCGCGAAGGGGGCGCTGGAACGTTTGCCCGGCGTCGCGTCGGTGTCGATCGGCGAATGCGACGTCTTTTGGGCCGGGCATTTTTATCAATCGATCGACCCGAGCTTCGCGGTCCCCGCAGTGGTGGGGCCCACCCACGAGTGCGGTGTGCGCATCGCGTTCGAGGACCGCGAGTCGTTGCGTCACTTCGCCGACTCGGTGTTCGTCCTCGGGACGTTCATTCCGTACGGGACGCAGACCGAGGTCAAACGGATCCGGACCTGTGGTGCCCTCGCGGGGGCGTCAGGCGCCGCTTCTCCGGCTTCGAAGTAAAGCAGCTCGGCGACGTCGTCGTCGGGAGCGGATGGAGCAAGCGCGCCGAGGAGGCGCCGTTGGCGACCGCCGTCGCTTGGCAGGAGAGCGACGCCGGCGCCGAGTGGGAGTCGGCGGTGTCGATCGTGCAGGAGCCCGCGCCGTACTCCGCCGCCAACGCCGCGAGCGGGTTGGGGCCGTCGAAATCGGCGCAGAAGTAGTGCGCGTTCGCGTCGCGAATCAGGGCTCCCAGGGCCGGTAACGTTAACACGCGTTCCGTAACCTTTGGACGTCCCTGGCCCATTGCACGGACTGTTCTCCACGTTCAGTCAAATGATGGCGGCGCCTCCGCCCCGACAGCGGCGCGCTCGAGCTCGGCGTGGGATTCGAGCTCCGCGATCACGTTCGCGGTTCTGCGCCCGAAGCAGGCGCCCGCCGCGCCGACGCCGTTCCGATTGCGGGACCGCTCCCAAGCGGGATGAAGCGCGTCGAAGTCGTCGCGCCGCTACCGCCCCGAGCTATGCTGAGGCGATGAGCTATCGGTGCGTCCTCGGGGCCGTCGCCGCCTCCATCGTCGCATGCGGTCCCGGACTCCCGCTGACGGGTGACGCGGGACCGAACGACGCCGCGTCCGTCGATGTCGGCGTCGCCGACGCGGCGGACGACGTCGCGAGCGTCGACGCGCCGACCGACGCGCCCGCCGACGCTCCGCCTCCTTACGTGAACCCGAAAGTGCAAGCGCTCGCGACGGGCCAGAACGATCCGGTCGCGCTCGCCATCGACAGCAACGCGTATTGGTCGACGCTCGGAAACGGCGGGCAGATCTGGTCGTGCCCGACGACCGGCTGTACGACGCCGACGCTGCTCGCGTCGAATCAACCGAACGTGACCCAGCTCGTGACGACCGGGCAGGCGCTCTTCTGGGTCGCGAACGGAAATCTGATGACGTGCGCCACGAGCGGCTGCGGCCAAAGCCCGAGCGTGTTTGCCTCGAACGTCGTCTCGAGCGCGGTCGCGGCGCGTCCGACCGCCGTCGACTTCGCGACCTCGGCGGGCCTCGTCCAGTGTCCCACGGCGGGATGCGGCGGGGCTCCGACGACGCTCGTCGCGGGCGGCACGTACAACGGCCTCGACAACCTCTCGCTCGTCTATTTTACGGGCGGCGACGCCGTGGGGAGCTGCCCGCCCAGCGGCTGCGCGTCGCCGTCGCTCGTCGCGAGCAATCAAATCGGCGCGCAAACGATTTGGAACGACGGCGAGAACATCTTCTGGACGAACGTCACCGCCGGGACCATCGGCTGGTGCTCGGCGTCGAGCTGCTCGCCCGCGACGCTCGTCGGACAGCAATCGATGCCGTGGGGAATCAAGTCGTACGGCACGGCGGTCTACTGGTCGAACGCGGGCGACGGCACGATTCAAACGTGCGCGCTCGCGTCGTGCACGACGCCCACGCTGATCGCCGCCGGCCAAGGCACGCCGAAAGCGATCGGCGTCGACATGGCGGCAATCTACTGGCTGAACAACGTGAAGGGCGAGGTCGAACGCTTGCCGCTGCAGTGAGCCGTCCCGCCCAATGGGAAGTAAGCGGGCGCGCATCGGCCTCGACACGTACCCGGGCCACGTGACCTGCGAAGGCGTCGCGAAGGCGCACAACGTGGAGCTCGTGCCGGTCGAGCGGCGGCTGGAGGGCTCAGCCCATCCACGAGCACAAGAACCACGGCGCGCTGTCGTACAGCTTCACGCCGTCGCACGTCAGCGTGACCGTCGTCGGACAATTGCCCGAGGATTGCGAGGCCAAGCCCAGGCAGCCGCTTTGCGTGAAGCAAAGTCGCGTGGACGTGCGCGACGCCTGAACGCAGCCCATCGTGCTCGTGGTCGTGACGTTCACCGGCACCCCCGCGTCACCGAGCTCGCACATCGACACGAGCGCTGCGGGCGTTTCGGCCTGTGCGTTTGGAACGGCGGGGCTCGGCGCGGCGATGTCGAACGTGACCGTACCGCGATAGGTGTCCACGGTTAGCGTGCAAGGGACGTTGGACGCTCCGCTGACGTCGAACTCCGCGGACGTGGGCGAAGGGACATTGCCGCCGTCGCTTGCGCACGCGATGAGGATCGTGGCGAACACGGCAAAAATGAAAGCACCCCGCCTCACGCACTCAAGTTAGCACGCGCGTGAACGACGGCGGACTTCCACATCCACAAGTAGTTCACCTGGACTGATCTGGAAATCTCGGACTGGAGTGAGCTCACGGTCGTCGCACGAGGCGCGCAACCGGGTAGTCCGTGCCTGCATAGCCGCTGCAGAAGAGATCGTACTCGCCGCGACGGACCTCTCGGAGCGCGTACGCGCAGCCCGGAGGTGCCTTCACGTGAACGCCGGTCGCGCAGCTTCGATCGGTGATCTCGACGTCGGTCACGCTCTGGTTCGTCTGCCCTTTGTACGTGCTCTCGCCGAAGCTCGCGGTGAAGTCGCCGATCGCGACGCGGTGCGTTTGCGTCTCCGTCATGGCGAAGTCGCTTTTGTCGACGTCCACGACCGCGCTCGTGCCGCGAATGATCACGCCGGCGTCGAGCGCGACCTCGCCGGGCCTGGCCTCGAGCGTGCACGACGAAGACGCGCCGCGATGACAGCCGGCCGAGACGAACAGCGCCGCGAGCATGGATGAGGCTCTCCGAAGCGGTCGCCGCACGACGCTTACGCTACCCCGTCTCCGCTCGCGAGAGGCGGCCTCATCGATCAACCCGCCGTGAAACCGCGACGCGCCCCGCCTGTCGTCGTTCTTCGGGACGAGCTAAGGCACGAGCGCGGCGACGCGGACGACCTCCGCGCTGATCGCCTCGATGATCGGAGGCGTCTTGTCGTGGAAGACGCCGGCGAGCTTCGTCGTCTTCGAGATCGTGACCACTTGAACTGATGGTCTCGTGGGTGCCTGGAAAGCCGACGGGCGGCAGCGAGACGAAACCGGCCGGACCGGCGCCATTCTGCTCGCAGGAGGCGCGGGTGGCCCAGTCCTCGTCCGCCAGCGCCGCTGGCGAGCGCACGGCGGCCCGGCCGCGCGCTCACGCTGCCGCGTGTCGTTGCCTGCGCCTCGACAAGACGAGATTGCTTCAAGCGGCTTTGGCCTTAGTCGTCACCGCTCCGGTCGACATGGCCCCGGCGCTCCTCGAAGGTCACGCGCCGTGAGCGGACGTGTTACGCAGAGGCATGGTCTCGTCTTCTTGGTCTGGGCTCGCGCTCGGGTTTCTCGTCGCGTGCGGTACGAACGCGACCGGCTCCGATGCAGGGAGCGACGCGTCGGCGGATGACGCTCCGGCGCAGGATGCGACGCCCGACGTCGCCGACGCGTCGGTCGCGCCCGATGCCGACGCCGCGGGCCCGTCATCGGTCGTGTACGCCGCGAGCGCGACGGTCCTCTACACGTTCGATCCGGTGGGCAACGCGCTCACGAAGGTGGGCGCGTTCGACGCCACGCTCGACGGCGGCGCGCCCGATCCGATCAGCGACATCGCCGTCGGAGTCGACGGCAAGATTGGGCGATCTCGTCGACGCATCTGTACAGCGTCTCTGCGAGCGACGGTCACGCCACGCCGGCCGGGCCGGTGTCGGCGTGCGGCGGCGGCAACTTCGCGCTGGGCGCCCTCCCGAACGGGAAGCTCGCCACCGCGGACGCCATGGGCGCGATTCTGCTCGATCGACACGACGACGACCCTCGTGACGCCGATCGGTTCCGTCGGTCACAACCTCGCGGTGAACGACCTCGTCGCGGTGGGCGACGGCACGCTCTACGCGACCGCGATCGATCTCTCCAACGCGAGCACCAAGACGAACAACTTGCTCGTCACGCTCGACCCCTCGACCGGCGCGTGGACGAGCACGCGCGGCGCGACGGGCTTTCCATCGCTTTTCGGCGTCGCCTATGCGCAGGGCAAGGTGCTCGGATTTTCGCACGACGGCTCGGGCCACGCCGTGGTCATCGACCCGACGAGCGGCGCCGGCACGCTCGCCGGCGCGTTCACCGATCCCGACACGCAGACGCCCGTCGTGTTCACCGGCGCGGCGGTCGCCCCCAACGTGTCGCCGTGATCGATCACGCGTTCGTCCACCCGGACCTCGCGATGGAGCCGATTCGGTCGCCGGCCGAAACTGAACGTCTACGATCGCTCACCGCTTCGGCGTGAAGACGATGACCGAGCCGCCGTTCATCCGACCGGCGGTGGTCACCTCCGCGCCGAGCGGGCCTCGGGGGCCGAGCTCGAAACGCACGCCGATCCGGCGATCGACGACGTCCAGGGTGCTGCCGTCGGAGATTTCACCCCGAGCGTCGACGGCTCGTAACGGAATGCGCCGCTTCCATCCAGCGTCGGCGGGATCGCCGAGACCCAGTCGACCGTCGTGTGACGCGTGTCGCCGGCCAGCTCGCCGCCGAGGGTCGCGCCCGGCGGCACGCGCGCCATCTCCCGGCCGCCGGGGCTCGAGCCGATCGCATAGACCTCGCGCGACGAACGGTTTTTGACCTGGCCTCCGGCGAGCGGCGCCAGGCCGTGGAGCTTGGTGGGGACGAACGACAGCGCCAGCGGAAGCTCGCGCGCCGACGTGCAGACGCGCGGCGAGTCGCGCTCGGCGACCGCGCAGCCGCCGCCGGGGACGTCGAACACGCCGGGCGCCTCGGGCGGCGCGGCCTCGCGTTCGCCGGAAGCCGGCTCGGACCGCGCGACGGGCGTCGCGGGCGCAGGCGCGGAGGGCGGCGGACGATCGCCGCAACCGAGAGCTGCGAGGAGCGCGGCCAGCGAGGCGAGGCGCGTCCGCATGCTGCGAGCGTACGATGCGATGATCACGGCGGCCCGCAGAAGAACGTCGCGAGCCGCGTGACGAAGTCGCGCTCTTGCTGCGCGGGATCCGCGATCGTCGAGTCCGGCAGGCACGACGCGTCGACGCTCGCGCCGGCGTCGGCGAGCGCGCCGCACGCAGCATCCGCTGCGTCGGAGTAGGCCTTGCAAAGACTCTGCGCTGCGAGCTGCGCGCACGTGTTTTCGCCTTGGGTGAACGCCGCGCACGCGCTGCACGCGGTCTCGTGACAACCTTCCGCGTCCAGCAGCCGCTGACCGCACGAGTCGGGCTCGCTCGCCACCTGGCCGAGCGCGAGATCGGGCGGGGAGTTCTGGTTGCAGAACTAAGGCACTCGACGCGCTCCGTGACTAAGCTCGTCGCGCGCGACGTCTTCGGGCGAGCGCGGCGGCGAGCACACCGAAAAGACCAAAACCGTAAGTGTGGGCATCCCCACCTTGTAGCGAGCAGCCGCTCGTCAGTGTGGGCGGGGTCGACGAGGAACCACCATCGGTCGTTGGAACGACGATCAACGTCGGCGAGAAGGTGCTCACCGGGCACATGATCTGGGTGCCCCCGGGCAGCGCCAAACGAAAACTCTCGTCGATTGTGCCAGCTTGCGACGCGACGATCTCGAATTGGAAATGTCCGATTGCGCCGGGCGCGACATCGTGGGCGAGCGCCGCGACGATGTTCCACGCTGGCCAACTCGGG
Source organism: uncultured delta proteobacterium (assembly GCA_963731595.1). Taxonomy (GTDB): domain Bacteria; phylum Myxococcota_A; class Polyangia; order Polyangiales; family Polyangiaceae; genus DASXHD01. The sequence continues at coordinate 2,222,073 of CAVSWE010000004.1, read as the reverse complement.
GCTGCGAGCGTGCTTTGCTTTCCGTCCGCGCCGAGCGCTTCGAGCCACATGCCGGCTGGCCACGTCTTCGCGCCGTCGTTGCGAAACTCGACCCACACGGTCGCGGTGACGCCTTGATCGAGCGCTTGCGGATACGACTGATCGACGAGCGTCGCCGCATAAGGCGGCGCGACTGGGCCAAGCGGAGGGTTTCCATCGTCGACGAGGCCGTTGCAATCGTTGTCGACGCCGTCGCAGACCTCGGCCGGTGCTTCGCAAGCGCCCCAACCATCCCACTTGCAATCGGCGCCGCAGGTACGTTCACGCGCGCCGCACGCGCACGCTTGCGAGTCCTTCTGACCGGGTGTGCATTCACATGCCGTTCCGTGACGCGTGATGAATCCCGTGTTGAAATGCCAGGCCGCATGCGTTCTGTTGAAGAACGGCCCACCCGTCGAGCAACCCTCTTCGTTGACGATGACGTTACCACCCGAGACGCCCGTCACCCACGCAACGTGACCTGCGCTCGTGTAGATACCGAGCGCACCATCGGCCGTGCCAATGCTGTCGACGCTCGGGGTGGCCGTGACATCGTAATTCGGATCGTTCTTCGCGCCGCCCGCCCACTTGCTGGCGTTGTAATAACTCCAGTGCGGCAAGGCGACGAACCAGTTGCGACACGCCATTTCCCACGCGTACCAAACGCAGTTGCCGAACGTCCCGTTGCAGCAGATCTCGGGACTGCACGCGGCGCCGCACGTGTTCTCGTGCTTCGTGTTTGCGCCACAGACTTGCGCGCCGCACGCGTTGGCGTCACGGGACACGAAAACAGCCGAGAGTATCACGATCGCGATCGCGGCACGAAGAGCACTCATGGCAACACCTCGATCGTTCGCAACGTCTTTTCGAACAACGCTCGATGCGCCGGATTGTCGGCCTGCGGGCACGCAATGTCGTAGCCGTGGTCACGCGTCGTGAACGCGACCTCGACGAAGGTGCCGAGGCCCTCGCTAGGAAGTTGCTCGAACACGAGCGCCGGCCGACCGGCGACCGTGCGCGCGCTTCGTAGCGTTTGCTCGTCGAAGTGCTTCGAGATGGTCGCGTCGACCCAGGCATTGGCGTCGAGGTGATCGGGATTGTCCCAAACGTCAATCACGACGGCGGTCGATGACTCGATCGAAAGAATGACTTGGTGGCGGTACTTCCAAACCGGCAATGTCTTGTCGTAGTCCCAAAGTTTGTAAGCGACGCCCTTCGCCGGAACGGGAACGCGAAGGCCCAATGTGGGCTCGGCGTATCTCCGTATTCTCTCGGGCGGCGTCTCGAGCGGCGTGGAGACCGGCGTCGATGCGTTGTCGGTGTGAGCGTTCGACCGAGCTTGCACCTCGGTGTCGTCGGAGACCGAGCAGCCAACGAGCAAAGCCCATGCAGCGAGAGCCAGGAGGCGCATCGGAAAACGGTACGCGTCTCGACATTCGATCCGGCGCCAATGGGGCGTTGAAGCGCGCCACGACTCAGTCCCAAAAACGCGCGAGCCCCCATGAAACGCCTGAGTTCGCGGCGTGGGGTCGGCGACGAGGCCGCCCGCGAGCGTGACGCATGCCCGTTCTCAGAAGCCGAGCGTCAACGTGACCGTGCCCCCGTCGTCGCCAGGCAAGTGCCCACGGAAAGCTCCGTGAACGACGAATTCGCCCGTGCCCGCGTCGCTGTCGAATGCGGTGACGCTCGTCAGCGTCACACGCCAGTCGCCGCGTGGTGGGGCGGCGTTTCCGATGCAGTCGTCGGCGTTCGTACTGCGGTAACAGGTCTCGGGAACGACGGGCTCGCACGCGCCGCTGTCGCCGTCCGCGAACGCGCAGCCTTGCGGGCAGGTCGTTGTGCCACCGTCACCGCAATCGACATTGGGAATTGGGTACATGGCGCATAGCGAGACGTTGCCGCAGCTCGCTTGTAGGTTCGTGTAGTCGCCGGGCGCGGCGGGTAAACCGACCAAAACGGAGAGCGAACCCGTGATACCCGGGTCGCTCGGAGTTTGGAATCGCTCGTACGTTGCCGGGTCGCCGAACTCGCCGGCGGTGATTTCGAGAAGCGTCTGGACGCCGCCATCTTCATTCGTGAGTCGTTGAGCAACGGCGAACGCTCCGCCGAGACACACATCACCCACGGCAAATCCGGCGAAGTTTCCGAACGCCGGAAGCGCTGCGGGATCGAGCGAGCCCGCTTCGGCGACTTCACATTGAGGCGAGCCTGCGTCGATCGCGCCGTCGTCCGCGTTGGCGTCCACGACGTCGGCGGTCGAAGCATCAGCGGGCGAGCCGGTGGAAGAGCAAGCTCCGACGAAACCCAGGCATGGCGTGGACGCGAGAAGTGCGAGGACGATGGGCCGCATGATGAAGACACGATGGAGTAACGGCGAACCGAAGGCAAAGAGAGTTTACGGGCCGTGGTTTTGACGCGCTCCCCCTCATATGAATGGAACAACTCGGACGCAGCGTCGACTTCGGTGCGCTCTTCGAATGTCCGACTTCAAACCGATATCGCGCGAGCGCCCGGCTTTTCTGGCTGGCGTGACGTGCTGCCGTTCACGTGGCTTTTGATTTAAGCTGGGCCGATGCTCGCCACACGAACCGTCGTGATCTTCGTGGTTGCCGTTGTCGCCGTCGCCGCGTGCGGCGGCTCACCCCCCGCCGCGCCACGAACGCCGGCGACGTCACCGACGGCGACATCGACCGCCGCGACGCCGGAGCCGTCCGCGACCGAGCGCGCCGCGTGCGGCCCGAAGCACGGCGTCGAGGTCGACTCGCTCGCGTGCCTCGTCGCCGAGCGAAAGCGGCTCGAGGCGGGCGACGCGGCCGGCGCCAAGGCGTTGCTCGTCTATGGGTGCGACCACGGTGACGTCGACGCGTGCCAGGATTTGCGGGCGCTCGAGCCCGCGCGCGCCGCCGAGCTCGACGGCAAGATCACCGCTGCCTGCGGCGCCCTTGGCGACGACGGAAAGAGGCTCGCCGCCTGCTTGCGCGGCCACACGACCGACGTCATCGCTCCGAAGGAGGTCGGCGCGAAGCTCCCCGTGGCCCTCGCGCTCGATCTTCGCGCGCGCTACGGGCCGGAGCTGCTCGAGGTGAGCGACGCCGCCGCGGGCGCGTGCAAGACCGCGACGGGGTCGGCGACCACGGCGAGCCTCGAGGGGAGCTCGGTCGCGCGCGACGCCGCGTTTCTCGACGCGGCGATCCTCTGCGATGGCGGATTCGATCTCGCGAAGGCGTCGGACGCAAGTCGCTCCGGCGAGACCTCGAACAGCAATTTTACGGTGCGTACGCTTCACGACGGGCACCTCGCCGACGAACAGACCGTTCGCCTCGACGCGCCCACCGGCCACGGCCGCGTCGGCGTCTACTGCCCGTCGCTCCTCGTCGAGGACGATCACGCCGCCGACGTTTGGACGCGAGACGAGAGCGACGGCATCACGACGACGGTGATCGCCACCGTTCGGATCGATCAGCCGTGCCGCACGACGGCGGTCCTCGCCGAGCGCGCGAACGACGCCGCCGCGGTCCATGCGGCGCTCGCGCCGGTCGCGCCGGTCGTCGGCGACGCGCTCGACAAGCTCGCGGCGGCCTGCGACGCGGGGCCCGCCGGGCTCGATACGCGAAAGTCGCCGCTCGCCGGGCATGCGATCGAGCGCACGGCACGCGTCTTGTCGTTCGAGCCTCACTGCTCGTTCGGCTATCGCGGGTTCACGTTCGCGTCGACCAAGCCGCTCCGTCATCCGAATCCGATGTCGTCCTCCCACGAATTCCTCCGTGTCGACGGCCAGGCGGTGCGCGCCGAAGCGATCCAAGGCCTCGCGGATCGGTTCGAGCTCACGCTGCGCCGTCGCGACGCCGAGCTCGTCGTCGGCGTCCATCGCTGAGGGCGGCACGCCCGCGGCGGACGGCGGCGACGCGCGAAATCGCTGCGACCCGCGGCGCGAGTCTCGCCTCAGAAGGTGGTCGCGCTCGCCCAGTCTTTTTCGAACGTCGACTCCATCGACGCGACGTCGACGACACCTCGAGACCTGCGTGCGGAGCCAGCTTCGCGCTTGCCTTCGAAGTGGAGCGCGATGCGTCGTCGCGCCTTTGCCTGCTGCGAGCAGAATTCCGTAGTCGAAGATGCCGCAGCTCTGGCGAGCGTGCGTCGGACCGACCATTTGGGACGGCGGCCGAGCCAAAATGCCACGAGCGCGAGCGGCTCGTCCGCGCTAGGACTTCCGGTCACTGCGGGGGTGGAAACGGCATGGTCCGAGCAAGGCGAAAAGCATCGGCGATGAGCTTGCGTCGGTCGCTTGCAATCGGTTCGCTCACGCTCGGCGCGGCATCGCTGACGGTCTGCGGCGTTCTCGTGTGGTCGACGGGCGAGCTCGAGGAGATCAACCACATCACGACTCGTGACTTGGAGTCGATAAGGCTCGCCGAGGAGGCGAAAATCGATTTGCTCGTGCTCGCCGGCCACACGCGTCGGCCGGCGCGCGATGACGAGATCGCAGCCGACCTCCGATCGAAGCTGAAGGCGTCTCGGACCTACGTCACGACCGCCGGCGAGCAGCGATGGCTCGACAAGGCCGAGGTGGACGTCGAAAAATATCTGGCTGGCCGCGCCGAGACCGGACCCGCGTCGAACGCAGCCGCCGACCAAGCCTACGCAACCGTGGATTCGTTGATCGCGATCAACTCGCGCGAAACGGCGGAAGAGTTCCAGCGCGCGCGCGACTGGGATCGACGCTCGAACGTCCTCGGCTGGTCGGTGGGCGCGCTCTTGCTCTGCAGCGTGATCGGCTTCTTGCTGTGGCTCGAGCGGCGCGGCGTGCGGCCGCTCTTCGCGATCAGCGACGCCATGGTCCGCTTCGGCCGCGGCGATCGCAGCGCGCGCGCGGCCGAAGAAGGTCCGGCGGAGCTCCGCGACATGGCGGTGCGGTTCAACGAGATGGCGACCGCGCTCGCCTCGCAGCGCGACGCGCAGATGACCTTCTTGGCGGGCGTCGCCCACGACCTCAAGAATCCGCTCAGCGTGCTCAAGATGTCCTCCGATCTCGCGCGCCGGAGCGAGTCGCTGCCGCCCGAGCTGGTGCGCGAGCTCGCCGAGCGCACGCGGCGCCAGGTCACGCGCCTCGAGCGCATGATCGGCGACTTGCTCGACGTCGCGAAAATCGAGGCGGGCCAGCTCGAGATCAAGCTCGAACGGCACGACGTGGTGGAGCTCGTTCGACAGTCGGTCGAGCTCTTCGAAGGCGTGCCGAGCAAGCACGAGATCACGCTGACGGTGCCGGATCGTCCGGTCGTCTTGTCGTGCGACGCGCTGCGCATCGAGCAGATCGTGATCGAACCTCGTGTCGAACGCGCTCAAGTACTCGCCGGAGGCCAGCGCGGTCGACGTCCGCGTCGCGCGCTCCACTTCGAGCCTGGTCATCGCCGTCGTCGACCGCGGCGTCGGGATCTCCACCGAGGATCAGAAGCGCTTGTTCGAGCCGTTCCGGCGCGTTGGCCTGTCGAAGGAAGCCGTGCCGGGCGTGGGCCTCGGGCTCTTCGTCGTCCGCCGGCTCGTCGAGGCCCACGGCGGGCGCATCGACATCGAGAGCTCCATCGGCGCGGGCTCGACGTTTCGCGTGCTCCTGCCGCTCCCGCGCGACGCCGCGGCGCGCCCGGTCGGCCAGGGTCACCCCGTGCCGGCCTGAGCGCTCAGCCCCGCAATTCTCCGCAGAGAGCTTCGCATGACACGCGTTCCGTGGCGCGCGACGAGAATCATCGCGACCAGCGAGGGTGCGCGCAGTCGCGGCGCCGCCGCCGGTGCAGTGCTCACGGACGGCAGTTCTTGGTCGTGCTCGCGGCGACGCAGCTCTGGAACGCGCCTTCGCAGGTTTGCTCCGCGAGGGAGGGAGACGGCGTCCGGGCCGCGCTCCTGGCAGAGCAAGCGGCTCTGCATGCACTCGGTGCAGCTCTGGACGTCGAGGTCGGAGTCGAGCCGAGCGAGCTCTTGCGGCGACATCGTCCGTCGATAAAGCTGCGCGCGCCACGGCCGGTCTCGCGTCTCGACGTCGATTTGGAGCGGGGCGTTCACGGCGGAGCACACCCCGGCGGTCGAGACGCGCCGTGTGAGCGAGCGACCGCTGCGCGAGACGAATTGGTGCGCCGTCGCGATCGCCACCGACAGCCCTGGACCCGGAAGCGGACCGTCGTCGGTCACGACGAGCACCCAATAGCAGCGGCCGCGCTCGACTGGGACCTTCCACGGGCGCGTCGCCGAGACGCTGTCGATGGCCGAGCCGAACGGCGTGCCGTCCTTGGTCTGCTCGGCGACGACGACCGCGGGATCGGGCTCGGGCGGGAGCGGCGGCGGAGGTGCGGTAGCGCGTGGCGTCGCCGGCGCGATCGGACGGGCCGTCGCGACCGGCGCCGTCGGGTGGACGTCCGTCGTGCAGGCGACCAACCCGAGGGCGAGAAGACATGCGAGCCTCACGCTCACCTCGTACGCATCGGCGCGAGCGGCGCCCAGCAAATGACAGTTCTTTACCGAATGGTCCTTCGTCGCGAGCACCTCTCGGTGAGCTACTGCTCGACGCAATAGAAGTGTGCGAGCGTCGAGCACGTGGTCGACGTCGTCGACTCCGTCCAGGTGGTGTTCACTTGGCTCGAGTCGCCGGTCTGTGCGGTGGGATCGGTCGGGGTCGCCGCGAAGTCGGAGCAGTCCGGCCCGCCGGAGAACGTGCCGTCGGGCTGCGTCGCGGTCCACACGACGCCGCTCGCGATGAGCCCGCCGTTCTCGTCGTGGTCGATCGCGTGCTCGAGCGCCACCGATGAGGTCGTGCCCGCGAGATGGGCGAAGTCCTTGGCGACCTCGGTGGTGCCGTCGACGAGGACGTACGGCGCCGTGCCTTTGGTGAAGTGCGTCTGCGGGCTCGACGTCGACGTGCTGATCCACGCGTAGAACGTCCCTTTGAGGCCGGGGCCTTGGGCGGACCCCATGCACTGCGTGTCGGCGCCCGACGCTCCACCGAACGTGCCGTGGGCCCTGCCGTTCGACACGAACACACGGCGCACGCAGTCGCCGCCTTGGCACCGATTCGACGAGCACACGTGCCCGATTGTCCCGCAGTTGTTCGGGTCGTTCTGCACGTCGACGGCGCCGTCGACGTCGACGTCGCCCTGAGCATCGGTGCTGGTCGCGTCGGAGGGCGTCGATCCATCGCTTGCGCCGCCGTCTTCGTTCGCGACGCACGTGCCGCCCGCGCACGTCAGTCCGGCGTTGCAAGTCCCGTTCTGGTAGCAGGGCCCGCCTGCTTGCCCTTGCGTGCCGTTGCCGCCGGGCGAGTCACCGACGCACGCTACGAAGACGACCGAGAGGAAGAAGCAACAACGAGTGAGCATGGGCGCGCCATCATACGCGCCGGCGGGCGGCGTGGCGCGGGTAACCGTCGTTCAGCCTGGGGCAGCCGACGCAGTACATCGTGCGGTTCGAGGTGTCCAACCTGGTCAGCCCTTGGTGCCGAGCGTCGGTTTCGACGGCATCGAGCGTCACGGCGCCGTGCGCGAGGGTCGCAACGAGGATCATCAGGGCGCGAGCGTGCCTTGCGTGGCACACGTCGAATCGAGCGCGGGTGAGAGCGTCCCCGAAACGGTGGCTGCACCGCTCTTCGAGTTGATGCGGATGTAACCCGCGCCGCCACCGCCGCCACCGGCCGCGTTGGTTCCGGTGGTCGTGTCGCCGGCAGCGCCTGCCGTGCCCGCCTTCGTCGAGCCTGCACCACCGTTACCACCGGCGCCCGTCGTCGACGGATTGCCGCCGGCGGCGATTTGTCCGTTCGCCGTCGCGTCGGCGCCGGCCTGATTGTCGGGACTGCCGGATCCGCCTCCACCACCGCCGCCGTTGACTGCCAGCGTGCCCGCGATGGTGACGTTCGGAGCCTCGAGCAAGAGCGCTCCACCACTTCCGCCGCCGGCTCCAGCCTGCCCCGTTCCGTTGCCGTTTCCGCTGTAGCCACCGCCGCCGCCCGCCGCGACGACGCCCGTGGAATCGATCGTGATCGACGTGCCTGCGACGAGCTGAATCGCTCCGCCGCTTCCACCACCGAAGAGCGCCGAGCCACCGCCCCCGGAGCCGGCCACGAGTGGAACGAGCTCGGCGGTGCCGTACGGCGTGCCGCCTTGGCCTGCCGAGCCGCTCGCGTTCCCGCCGGCCCCGCCGGCGCCGCAAAATGCGGCGCCGCCCCCACCGACGCCCGGCGTGTTGCTCGCGCCGCTGCCCGCCGAGCCGCCGCCTTTTCCGCCGCCGTTGGTCGTCGTTCCTTTGAAGCCGCCGGCGCCTTCCGAGAGCCCTTGCGCGCTCGCGTCGAGCTTGCCGAGGATCTCGATGGTCGTGAGCGCCACGATCACGACCGGCTTGGAGTCGTTGGCGATCGTGATCGAGTTCGGTTCGATCCTCCATGACCGCGCGAAGTAGACGTCGATCTGCGTTTGATCGGGCTGCGTGATGGTGGTCTCGAAGCAGCCTCCGTTCCCCTCGCCACCGCACGACACGGTGATCTCGCCGTTGGCCGACGTGATGTCGATGTCGACCAACTTGGAGGTGTCGACGCCGTCGAGCGCGTGACCGATGTTCGAAGGGGTGAACCCGAGAAGACTCGTGCCCGCCTCGGCGCCGCCGTCGGAGCCGGTGCCGGGGGTGGAGCTGCAGGCGAGGGACGAAGCGACGACGAAGAGAGCGATCGGAGGGAGAAAGGTTCGCATGTCGATCCTTCGAGCAATGCCCATGCCTCGGCCGGGGGCCGATTTTGCCGCGATTGTCGGGCGCACAAAGTGTGCGCGCACGTGCGGCCATCGGGTGCGCACACGGTATAGTCTCGGCGTTGGACACCGTCGGGCGCTACCGAATCGTTGGAAAAATCGGCGAAGGCGGCATGGGCGTCGTCTACGAGGCCGTCGACACGGTGTCCGCCGAATCGGTTGCGCTCAAGAAGCTGGCTGACGTCGAGCAGGGCCATCGGCGCTCGCGTTTCGTGCGTGAAGCGCAGCTGATGGAGGTGCTCGAGCATCCGGGCATCGTGCGCATTCGCGAAGTCGTCGAGGCGGGGGGCGCGCTCTATCTGGCGATGGACCTCGTGCGAGGCGAGAGCTTGCGCGCGAAGCTCGATGGGCTCCGGGCAAAAGGCGAATCGCTGACGGTCGCGAGCGCCGTTCGGATCGCGCGCCAAACCGCGGAAGTGCTCTCCTATGCCCACGACAAGGGCGTCATCCATCGGGATCTGAAGCCCGAAAACGTCATGCTCTCGCACGACGAGGTCTTCGTCCTCGATTTCGGTTTGGCCAAGCTGCGCGAGGTCGAGGGCGCCGTCGTCTACGACGCCGAAACGGCATCGAGCCTCACCCAAGACGGGCAAGTCATCGGGACGCCCGCGTACATGGCGCCGGAGCAGGCTCGCGGGCGCGAGGTTGGCTTTCGCGCGGATGTCTTCTCGCTCGGGGTCGTGCTCTACGAAATGCTCACGCTGGAGCGGCCGTTTTCGGGGGTCGGCACGATCGATCTCATCGTAGCGATCACCCAGGAAAATCCGGGAGCGCCCTCGACGAAGAACGCTGCGGTGCCGCGGGCGTTGGACGAGCTCGTGCTCCGTTGTCTGGCGAAGAAACCCGAGGCGCGACCCTCCATGAGCGAGCTCGTGGCCGCGCTCCAGGCTCTCGAGCGCGACGAAGGCGGCGCGGAGCCGCGCGCGCGAAGGGCGCCGCGCGTCTTTGCCTTGGCGGGCCTCGCGATCGTGATCGTCGCCGGCGCGGCCTTGGAGCTGCACGCGCACGAGAACAAAGTCTCGGCAGCGCCGAACGCGCCGCCGAAGGTCCAGCCGACGGCCATCACCGACTTGCCTCCGCCCGCGTCGACCGTGGTCGATGCGCGGAGCGCGTACCACGCTGCCATTCAAGACGAGCGCGACGGCGCGGAAGACGCGGCGCTCATCGAGCTCGATCGCGCGGTGAAGCTCGACCCGGACTTGGCCGCCGCGCATCTTCGGCTCGCGATGCGCCTCGCGTTCATCGAAGCCCAAAATGCGCGGACCCACTTCGCGCGAGCGGTCGCCACGCGTGATCGCCTGACCGCGCGCGATGGCGAGCTCCTCGACGCCATGCGACCGGTCTTTCAACAAGACCCCAGCAACGTCCAAGCATGGGCCGACAACGTCGCGGCGCTCGCCGAGCGCTACCCGGGCGACGCGGAGCTCGCGCTCGAAGCCGCCAGAGCCAAAGACGCGCTGGGCGATTTTCGAGGTTCGGCACGAGCGTCCGCGCGCGCATCGGCGATCGACCCACGCTTCGCCCTTGCCCTCGCCTCGCTCGCGCAGGAGCAAGCTTATCTGGGCGAGCTCGATCCGGCGCGCCAGACGATTTCGAAATGTCTCAGCGTGTCCGCGAGCGCGTCGTGGTGCATTTGGGTGGGCGAGTTCATGGACGGGCTCGACGGGCGCTGCGCGGCGAACGAAAAGAGCGCGCGCGATCGGATCGCGCTCGACCCGACGATCCCCGACGGCTACAAGGCGCTCGCGTTCTCCTTGGCGGCGCTCGATCGCCCCGAGAGCGCCGTGCGCGAGGCGACGGATCAGGCCGTCTTGCGGACGGCGGAAGGTTTTCCGCGCCAGCGACTGTCGTTCAACATGGCGATTCGCATCGACGTGATGCACGGCCGCTTCCAGGACGCCGTGGCGCGGTCCGACGCACTTCGTACGTTGCTGGCGGCGCGCTCGGACGTCGGGGACCACGCGATGCCCGCGTGGATCGCCGCCGACCTCGAGCTCGAGCTCGGTCATGACGCGCGCGCCGCGACGATCGCCAAGGATTTCTTGGATCGCAAAGACGTCTGGCAGATCGATCCGGTGCCGAACGACTACGCGCTCGCGAACGATCTGACGCCGCGCCTGCTCGCCGTTCGAAGGCACACCGGCGCGATCTCCGAAGCCGACTACGATGTCGCGATGCGAGCGTGGCGTTCGAAGTGGGAAGGGGCCTTGCGCGGCTCGTGGCGCCCCTACCTCTGGGTGTACGGCTACGCCGCAGTCGCCGAGACACCGGAAGACGGCAAGAAGGCCGTCGACGCGCTGCGGGACCTCGGTCCGATTCCGCCGTTCTTGGTCGATGGCGACGTGCCCGAGGCAAGCGTCGGGCGTGCGCTTTGGCTCGGCGGATTCGAGCGAGGGACTGGCTCACCTCCGTCGGGCAGCGAAATCGTGCGACGTCGTCACGCACCCTCTCGCCTGGGTGCGCTCCCACGCGTGGCTCGGCGACGCCCTCGCGACGAGCGGTGACATCGAAGGCGCATGTCGAGCGTACGAGCTCGTGCTGGCGCGATGGGGGCACGGCGGGCGAAGCGTCACCGCCGAGCACGCGCGTGAGCGCGCGCGTGCGCTCGGTTGCGAGAAAACCATCGGTGATGCCGAATGACGAGTGAGGCGACGATCTCTCTGACGGACGACGTCGACGACGAGCGGCGAAACGCTTCGACCGAAGCGCTCGCGCTCCTCATCGTCGGCTTCGACGCAGAACCGCAACGCATCGGCGAGGTCGCGTTCGTTTCGACCCCTGCGATCTTGGGTCGGGGCGAGGGCGGGCCCGGCCCGCGCGCGACGTTCGTCCGGCAACGGCCGGGCAAGAACGACAAAACGGCGCCGCTCGGCGGCGCGGGGCTCTCGCGCGACCAAGTCCGGGTCGCCGCCCGCGGACGTCGCGTCGACGTCGAGCTGATCGGGCGCGCGCCGATGACACACGAGCACGCCGACGTCGAACGATGCTCGCTCGTCATCGGCGACACGGTGACGCTTCGCGGACAGCTCACGTTGATGTGCGTGCTTCGGCCGCGCATTCTCGCGCGACTCGCGCACTTCCCGGTCGAGGCGGTCGGTGCGTTCGGCGAGGCCGATCGTTTCGGCATGTTCGGGGAGTCGCCGAGCACCTGGCTCATGCGCGAGCGCATCGCGTTCGTGGCCCAGTCGAACGGCCACGGGCTTCTCCTCGGAGAGAGCGGAACCGGCAAAGAGCTCGCGGCGCATGCGGTGCACGCCCTGTCGACGCGGGCGACGCGCGCCTTCGTCGCGCGCAACGCCGCAACGCTTCCCCCGGGCCTCATCGACGCGGAGCTGTTCGGTCACGCCAAGAATTATCCGACGAGCGGAATGGTGGAGCGCGTCGGCATCATCGGCGAGGCGGACGGCGGCACGCTCTTCCTGGACGAGATCGCCGAGCTGTCGACCGAGATGCAATCGCATCTCTTGCGCGTCCTCGATGCAGACGGCGAATACCAAAGGCTCGGCGAGGCGACGCCGCGGCGCTCGCGGTTCGTCTTGATCGGCGCGACCAATCGTCCCACGGACGATCTCAAACGAGATTTCCTCGCGCGGTTCCCGCTGCGCATGAGCACCCTGCCGCTCCGCGAGCACCTGGAAGATCTCCCGCACATCGTTCGTCACTTGATGATTCGCGCCGCCAAAAAGAGCCCGGAGATCGCCGAGCGCTTCCTGACCGACGTGGAGGGGCGAGCCTTCCCTCGCGTGCATCCGCCCCTGCTGCGGGCGCTCCTCGCGCACGACTATCCGAGCAACATCCGAGAGCTCGACTCCATCTTGTGGCAAGCCATGGCGACCAGCCCCGGCACGACGCTCACCGCTTCGTCCGAGCTGCTCGCTACGCTCTCGGCGCCCGCACCCGCGACGAGCGTCACGCCCGAGGCCGTTCGCACCAAGCTCGCGAGCAATCACGGCAACATGTCGCGGACCGCGCGCGATCTCGGCCTCAGGAGCCGATACGCGCTCTACCGATTGATGAAGAAGCTCGACGTCGACGTCGAGTGACCCCTCCACCGGCGAACGTCGCTTTCGAGCGTGGCTGGCTGGCGCTCTCGGAATTGGAGAGTCCGCTTTCAGGCTATTCTGCCCGGCATGTCCACGCTCGCCAAGACCGCCAAGACGCAAGCGAACGCGCTCCTCGACGAGATCCTCCACCGCAGGAACGACATCGCTCGCGCGTTCTACGACATCGGCCGCGCGCTCGCCGAGCTGCACGAGAGGAAGCTCTACGGCGCGCTCGGGTACGCGACGTTCGACGAGATGCTCGCCGCGCGCGGGCTCATGACCGGGCAGTACGCGCGGCGGCTCATTCAGGTGGCGCGAAGCTTCGAGCGCGAACAGGCCCAGCGGCTCGGCGCCGAGAAGGCGTACGCGCTCGTGCGCTACGTCGCGCGGACGAAGGAGACCGACGACCCGGCGGAGTACCTGCTCGAAGGGTTCCCCGTCGCCGGCAAGAAGCGGCGGCCGATCGACGAGGTGGGCGTGCGCGACATCCAGGCCGCGACGCGCATGGTCGTGCTGCGGCAGAAGGGCGGGCACTCGGCCAGCGAGCGCGCGCGAAGAGACGCGGCCAGCGCGGCCCGCGCGCTCCACGCGAAGCTCGCGCCGCGGACCGACGGACAGGTCGAGGTTCGCCACGTCTTTCGGCGCGGGTCCTGGTGGCTCGAGGTCGTGCTTCCCGCGGAGATGGCTTCGGCGATTCGTTGACCGCCGTTGCCGCGCGCGACGCGGACGACGTGATACCGTCCGTGCGTCGGGTCGCCCGACGAACGCGGGGGTGTCGTGGATCAGACCAAGCTGGCGCTACGGGAGTCGGAGGCGCGGTATCGGGCGCTCTTCGAAAATAGCTCGGACGCGATCCTCATCGCCGAAGTCGAGACGCAGGCCATCCGCTTCGCCAATCCGACGGCGACGCAGATCTTCGGATACGCCGAGAGCGACCTGTGCCGCATGTGCGTGGCGGATCTCGCGCCCAAGGCGACGGTCGGCGAGGCCCTCTCGGAGTTCGACGCGCTCGCTCGCGGCGCGAAGACGCGCTCGGACGGGATGCAGGCGCTCCGGGCCGACGGCACCGTCATCGTCGTCGACGTCAGCGTCGCGCACGTCTCGGTGGACGGTCGCGCGATGCTCGCCGGGTTCTTTCGCGACGTCACCAGGCGCACGGAGGCGGAGCGGGCGCTCGCGCGGAGCGAGGAGCGCTACCGATGCCTCTTCGAGTCGGCGCGCGACGGCATCCTGATCCTCGACGCCGAGACGGGGCACATCGTGGACGTCAATCCGTACATGACCGACCTGACGGGCTACGGTCGCGACGACTTCATCGGCAAGGCCCTGTGGGAGATCGGGGCGTTCAAGGACGCCGGAGCGTCCAAGGCGTCGTTCGCCCAGCTCCAGGCGACGACGTACATTCGCTACGACGACCTGCCTCTGGCGACGCGAACCGGCGGAACGGTCGAGGTGGAGTTCGTCAGCAACATCTACGTGGTGGGCGGCCGGCGAGTCGTCCAGTGCAACGTGCGCGACAACACCGTTCGCAAACGCACCGAGGACGAGCGGCGGCGGCTCATGACCGCGATCGAGCAAGCCGACGAAGTGGTCCTCGTCACGGACGTGGACGGAGCGATCACGTTCGTGAACGCAGCGTTTCAAACGGTGACGGGCTACACGCGCGGCGAGGTGCTCGGCAAGAATCCGCGGCTCCTCAAGAGCGGCACCCAAGGGGACGACTTCTACCGCGCGCTGTGGGCGACGCTCGCCGCCGGCAAGACCTGGCGCGGGCGTCTGGTCAACAAGAAGAAAGACGGGAGTCTTTACACCCAAGACGCCACGCTTTCGCCCGTGCGGGACCACGACGGCAACATCGCGAGCTTCGTCGCCGTCGCGCGAGACGTCACCGCGGCGCTCGCGCTCGAAGCTCAGTTCCTGCACGCGCAGAAGATGGAGGCGGTCGGTCGGCTTGCCGGAGGCATCGCGCACGACTTCAACAACGTCTTGTCCGTGATCCTCAGTTACGCGGAGGTCATGCGCGAGGACATGAAGCCCGACGATCCGCGGCGCGCCGACGTCGAAGAGATCGAAAAGGCCGGGCTGCGCGCGGCCGAGCTCACGAGACAACTCCTCGCGTTCAGTCGCCGGCAGGTGCTCGAGACGAAAGTGCTGAACCCGAACGCCGCCATCGGCGGAATCGCGAAGATGCTCCGCAAGCTGCTCGGCGCCGACATCGAGCTGGCGACCCTGCCCGCGGACGATCTCTGGAACGTCAAGGTGGACCCCGGCCAGCTCGAGCAGGTCCTCATGAACCTCGCGGTCAACGCGCGAGACGCCATGCCGCACGGCGGAAAGCTGACGATCGAAACCGCGAACGTCACGCTCGACGAAGCCCATTCGACGACGCACCCGGACGTCCGCGCCGGCCACTACGTGCAAATCGCGGTCGGCGATTCGGGGCTCGGGATGGACGCCGACACGCAAGCGCGGATCTTCGAGCCCTTCTTCACCACGAAGGAGAAGGAGAAAGGAACCGGGCTCGGTCTGGCGACCGTCTTCGGGATCGTCCGGCAGAGCGAGGGTCACATCGCGGTGGAGAGCGAGCCCGGCGTCGGTACGACGTTCCGGATCTACCTCCCGAAGTTCGGCGGCGCCGCTGCGCCGTCGCCCGCGCAGTCCGAGGAGCTCGAGGCCGCAGCCGGCAGCGAGACGATCTTGCTCGTCGAGGACGAAGACCAGGTTCGCGTCCTCGCGCGGGACGTCCTCCGGCGACACGGCTACGTCGTGTTGGACGCCGCGAGCGCTGGAGAAGCGCTGCTCGTCTGCGAGCAGCACGAAGCGCCGATCGATCTTCTCCTCGCCGACGTCGTCCTGCCGCGGATGAACGGGCGCCTTCTCGCCGAGCGCATCGCCACGCTGCGTCCGGCGATCAAGGTGCTCTTGATGTCCGGGTACACCGACGACGCCGTGCTCCTGCGTGGCGTCCTCGACTCGGACCTCGCGTTTCTCCAGAAACCGCTCACGCCGACGTCGTTGGCGCGAAAGGTTCGCGAGGTGCTCGATGCGAAGTCGGCCGGCCAAGGCGACTGATTTCGAAATGCCGCCGCGTCCGTGAGCCGCCCGCAGAGCCGCGGCACGCTCGTTGCTGCTTGCCCCGTCATCATGTTCACTCTCGCCAGCCTGTTGTGGTTCCTCCTGTTCGGCCTCGTCGTCGGCGCCATCGCGCGACTCGTGATGCCCGGTCACGAGCGCGGCGGGTGGGTGTTCTCGATGATTCTTGGGATTGCCGGCTCGTTCGTCGGCGGATTCGTCGGTCGAGCCATCGGCATCTACCGCGTGAGCCAGCCCGCGGGGTTCGTGATGAGCATCCTCGGCGCGATGGTCCTCGTCGGGATTTATCACGCCGTTCGCTCGCGCCCGCACTCGCACGCCTGAGGTCCGCGGCGACGGCTTCTTGCGCGACTTCCGCGAACGGTGCACGACCTTCGCGGCGAGCCCCTTGCGGCCGCGGCCGATCTTCTGCGTCGAGCCGAGCGGGCACGATTGGTGCTGCTGCAGAAGCCGAGGTCACGTCATGAAGAGCTCAATCTGGTTGGTCGTCGCGTGCGCGGCGCCTCTCTCGACCGCGTGCGGTGCGTGGGGCGTGAGCGCCGGCGTCTCCCAGCCCGTCGGCTACGTCGAGGTCACGTCCGCGCCGCTGGACGTCGCGTACGCCCCACAAGTGGTCTACGAAGGCCGCACCGTCTACCTCTCCGGCGACCGCTGGTACTACCGAGACGGTAGCCACTGGCGATACTACCGTCGGGAGCCGGCTCCGCTAGCGCAGCGTCGCCAGCAATTTCGCAAGCAGGCTCCGGTGCGCCGTCCCCAGGAGCGCCGACCCGAGCAGCGGACGCGCGCACCCCAGCAGCAGCATCCGCAGCAACGCCAGCATCGCTAAGGCGAAAGCGACTTGAAGCGATCTCGTCTTGTCGAGGCGCAGGCAACGACGCGCGGCAGCGAGAACGCGCGGCCGGGCCGCCGCCGTGCGCTCGCCGGCGGCGCTGGCGGACGACGACTCCGCCAACGGCGCCTCCTGCGAGCAGAATGGCGCCGGTCCGGCCGGTTTCGTCTCGCTACCGCGTGTTGCCTTCCAGCCGCGGCGCGAGACCATCAGTTCAAGTGGCCTCTGGCGTAGCGCAGCGGCGCTCCGCACGAGCCATCGCGACGAACGAGCGGCGCTCGAGTTGCGCCCGGTCGTCGCTCGATGCGTGGCCCGTTCGATGCACTCCGTCGGACCACTGCGATGCTCAACCTCCTACGCAAGATCGGCCGGCGCGCGATTCTGCTTTGCGTCGTCAGCCCGTTCGTCGGCCTGTACGTGACGTACCTCGTCCTCGTGAACGCGCTTCTCGGGACGGGGCTCGGCAAGGCGGCGATCAACCACGCCGCGCCCGACCACGTGCACGTCGAGTGGCGCACGGCGTATTCGCTGTCGCCGCTGCGCGTGCACACGGCGGGTTTCGTCCTCCGCGGCGAGGACGGCTCCGTCCAGTGGCTGATCACGACGGACCGCGCGAACGCCACGTTCGGCGCGCTCGACTTCTTCTCGCGCCGCGTCCACCTGCACGACACCTGGGTGCGCGGCCTCTCCGTGCGCATTCGCTTCAAGGTCCAGCCCGCCGACGCCACGCCGGCCCGCGTCGCGAGCCTGCCCGAGATCGCCGGCTTCTCGGATTCCGCCGCTCGCGCCCGCCGCGCCGCCGCCCGTGGTGTCGCCGCCGCGCCGCCTTTGGTCGGTCGCGATCGACGACGCCGCCGTCGACGACGCGCGCGAGGTGTGGATTGACGCGATTCGCGTGACCGACGCGGGAGGGCACGTCGACGGTGGCTTCCGCTTCGAGCCGGGGCGCAGCGTCGCCGTCCTACCGACGTCCCTGCGCGTCGCGGACGCCAGCGTCGCCGACGGCAAGCACGCGATCGCGAGCAAGCTCCAGGGAGCGTTCTCGCTTCGCATCGCCGAGATCGACCTGCGCTACGCGCGCGCCGCGGACGTGCTCGCTAGCGTCGACGGAAAGGCCACCGGCCACGGGCAGGTCGGGGACCTCGTCTTCCTCGACCGATGGTTGCGCTCTGCACACGTCGTGGCCGCCGGCGGGGCCGGGCCGACGACGTTCTCCGTCGCGGTGCAGGGCGGCCGCCTCGTCTCCGGGAGCCGCGCGTGGGCGCGCGCCGACGGCTTTCGTCTCGGGTCGGGCCGCGACGCCCTCTCCGGGACGGCGGAGGTGACCGCGCTCGTCCCGGACGGCGAGCCGCGCCTCACGATCGCGGTCGAGACCCACGGGCTCGGCATCCACCGCGACAGGACGCGCGTCGTCCAGGCGCCGTACGTCGCGGCGTCGGCCATCGTCGAGAACGTCGACCTCGCGGCGCCGTTCAATCGCTGGTCGGCGTCCGTCGACGTGCCGTCGGCGGCGGTGAGCGATCTCCGGACGCTCGACGCGTACCTCGGTTCACCGACGCTCCGGGCGGGGTCGGCCACGATGAAGGGGCACGCCGAGATCGCGCCGCACCAGGTGTCGGGTCACGCCAAGGTCGACGTCTCGCGTGCCGTCTTGCAAATGGGCAAGACGACGGTCACGGCGAGCGCCACGTTCGACGCGACGCTGCACCGCCTCGATCTCCGCTCCGGCAAGGGCGATCTCTCCGGCGCGCGCCTCGACCTTCACGACGTCTCGGGCGCCGGCCAGCGTGATTGGTGGGCGAATTTCTCCGCCAACCCGCTATCCATCGACCTGGCGCGTGGGCTCGGCTTCTCCGGGGCGATCACGGGCAAGCTCGAGAACGGACAGCTCCCGCTGCTCATCCTCGACGCGCCGGGCATCGTCCGCATGGTCTTCGGCTCGCAGGGCTTCACGCTGTCGACGCGAGCCCGGTACGCGCGCGGGCGCACGGACCTGACCGACCTGCGCGTCATCGGCGACACGGTCGAGGTGCGAGCGGAGCTTCACGGTCGCGACGGCGCGGCGCTCGTCGAGACGCCGTTCGTCGACGTCGGCATCGTCATTCGAAACGGAGACACGACGACGCACTTGTTCGCGACGCGCGATTGGTACGCGCGCGCGCTCGACACGAAAACCCAAATCGACTGAGTCATCCAAGAGAGTCTCTCCAAAGCGAGGTATGTCATGTCCATCATCGGCTGGATCGTTCTAGGTCTCGTCGCGGGCTTCATCGCCAGCATGATCGTCAACCGGACCGGCGAGGGGATGTTGCTCGACATCGTGCTCGGTGTCGTCGGCGCGGTCGTCGGCGGATTCGCGTTCAACCTCATCGGCCAGGTCGGGCTCACCGGGTTCAACCTCTGGAGCCTGTTCGTCGCCGTCGTCGGCGCCGTCCTGCTGCTCGGCGCCTACCACCTCGTCACCGGCGCGCGCCATCGCCATCACCTCGTCTGACCACCCGACCGCGTCCGTGAGCTCGCGCCGGTCGGTCCGGCGCGATGCTTGCTTCTGCGAGACCGCATGACGGTCCATCGACACGCCGCGGTCTTCATCGATCACCACGAAGCCAAGATCTACCACGTGGATCTCGACGGCTTCGACGAGAGGGCGATCGCGTCGCCCCACATGCACGTCCATCGCCACCCGAAGGGCGCCGCCGAGCAGCGCGAGCACCCCGACGATCTCAATCGGTTCTTCGGCGACGTCGCGAGCGCGTTGAAGGACGCGGAGGAGATCTTGCTCGTCGGACCTTCGACGGCGAAGCTCCAGTTCATCCACTACGCCCACGCGAACGATCGCGCGCTCGCATCGAAGATCGTCGGCGTCGAGACGGTCGACCATCCCACCGACGGACAGCTCGTGGCGTACGCGAAGAAGTACTTTCACGTCGCCGAGCCCCGCATCGGGCGCATCACGACCCGAGGTGACTGAAGGCCGGACCGTCCGGATGAAAGTCACTTTCAAAATATGAAAGTGGTCTTTCGCAATCCCCGGAGGGGCGCGTGAGCCGCGAGACCGCGTCTGCTCCGAGTGACTTTGCGCTACCTTCACGCGGTGCGGCTGTAGAATCGCCCGCATGACCGCGCTCGATGCCTTTCGCCGCGACGGGTTCGTCATTCTTCGCGACGCGCTTTCGCGCGACGAGGTGGGCGCGATCGCGGACGCGCTTCGGCCCTTCGAAGAAGCCCAGCGGCACGGGCGAAACAACTTCGAGGGCGAGAAGACCAAGCGCGTCTACAGCCTCGCGGGCAAGGGCGAAATCTTCATGCGGCTCGCGGAGCATCCCAAGGTGATGGAGATCGTCGACGCCGTGCTCATGCCGCACTGGCTCCTGTCGAACCTGCAATCGATACGAATCTTCCCCGGCGAAACCGAGCAGCCGTGGCACGCCGACGACACGTTCTATCCGGTGCCGCGCCCGCACGCGACGCTCGCCGTCTCGGTGATTTGGGCGCTCGAGGATTTCGACGCGGACAACGGCGCCACCGAGATCCTCGCGGGCAGCCACCGGTGGGCCGACGAGCATCCGGACGACGCGCCGCGCGAAGTGACGCGCGCGATCATGAACGCCGGGTCGGCGATCGTGTTCGATGGCGCGACGTGGCATCGCGGCGGAGCGAATCGGTCCGATCGCACGCGTCTGGGGCTGAGCCCGCAGTACTGTCAGCCGTGGCTGCGCCCGCAGGAGTCGCAGCTCTTGATCGCGCCGCCCGAGATCGCGAGGCGATACTCGGCGCGTGGCCGCTCGATGCTCGGCTACGACATTCATCCGCCGTTCGTCGGCCAGGTCGACGGCAAGCACCCGCTGCGTTTGGTGGACCCGGACTACCGGTCCCACAAGAGCGACGCCCGCGAGGTCGCCGACCGCGTCCTCGAGCGGCCGATTCCGCTCAAGTGAGGCGCACGAGCGCGGAGGTGACGATCTTGCCGGCCGCTGCCGCGCGCGACGCCCCGGAAATCCGCGA
The DNA here is from genome assembly GCA_963731595.1 of uncultured delta proteobacterium. Taxonomy (GTDB): domain Bacteria; phylum Myxococcota_A; class Polyangia; order Polyangiales; family Polyangiaceae; genus DASXHD01. The sequence goes on along the minus strand of CAVSWE010000004.1, from coordinate 2,201,305 downwards.
GTCGCCGCGCGTTCGCACGTCCACAACCGCCCCGGCGCGGGTCCTCGTGGCTCGAGGTCGTGCCGCGCGCGGGGATGGTTTCGGCGATGATCGGATGCGACGGCAAGCTCGCGCTCCCCGAGAAACGATGGTGCGCTCAATGCGCCGTCTACAGTGGAGGTTGCGGTTCGGCAGCCGAAAGTTCAATGCGCTATGCTGCACGAGTGAGCGCGCCGAGCTCTTCGTCCATGTACGCGGCGCTGCCCAAGGCGCCGGCAGCCGTTTCGCTCACCGTGCGCAAGCTCATCCAGCGCGTTGAAGCCGGTGCGATTCGCGTCCCTAGCTTTCAGCGGCCGCTTCGCTGGGGAGTTGACGACGTCGAGAAGCTGTTCGACAGCATTCTCCGCGGATATCCCATCGGCTCGCTCCTCTTCTGGAAGAAGGGCCTCCCTGCCGAAAAGATCACGATCGGGAGCGCCGCCGTCGATGCTCCCGCAGCTCCCGACGGATGGTACATCGTCGATGGTCAGCAGCGAACGACCGCGCTCGCCGCGAGCCTCCTCGACCTCGACCAGAAAGGGGATCGCCGCTGGAGCGTTCGCTACGATCCTCGCGAGCGACGCTTTCGCACCGATCCGCTCTCCCCACCTGACTCTCGCATTCACGTTCCGCTGTCGGTGCTCGGTGATCTTCGCCGGCTCGGACGGTGGTTGCGTGACGACTCGGATCTCGCCCCCGAGGAGCAAAGGCACGTCGAAGACGTCCAGCAACGGATCTTGGACTACGAGCTTCCGTGCTACGTCGTGGAGACGGACGACGTTTCGGCGCTTCGCGGTGTGTTTGCTCGCCTGAACAGCACGGGGGTGCGCATGCAGGCGCACGAGGTGTTCCAGGCGCTTCTCGGGCGCGACGGATCCGCGCCGGCATCGCGAGCGCTCGATCTCGCGGCCCTGCAACGTGCCTGCGATTTGGACGGCTTCGGCCAGCCAGCCCGTAGCGAAGTGCTGAAGGCGGTGCTCGCGATGAGCGGCCTCGATCCCTCGAAGCGGCTCGAGGATCTCGGCGGTGAGGTCCCCCCTCTCGTGGACCAAGACGACGCCGCCGAGGCGCTGCGGCGGACGGTCGAGTTCTTTCAAGCGAATCGAAACGACGACTCGCCGGGGGCCGGGATTCCAGCTTATGCGTTCGTCCCGTATCCCGTCGCGTTCGTGATCCTCGCGCGATGGTTCTTCCTGTTCCCGGCGTCTGGTGCGACGGCTCGCCGGTCCCTCGCCCAGTGGCTTTGGCGCGGGGTCGCCACGAGCGCGCATCAACGAGCTGCCGTCTCGGCGATGCGCTTGCAGGTGCGGAACATTCGTGAGGATGACGAGATGGGCTCGCTCGAGCGCCTTCTCGAGAGTGTGCCTGCGCAGACTCTCGGGGAGTGGAAGCTCGATTCCTTTCACGCCACGCACGCCGCGAGTCGCGTGGAGCTCTTGGCGCTGCTGTCGCTCGTGCCGCGCGATCGCCACGGACCGGTCTCGTGGCGTGCGCTCCTGAGTGACGGACAGCGCGTGGCCCGCGAAGTATTCCGCGTCGACCAATTCAAGGAGGACGGTCCGCTGCGCAAGCTCGCCCGCACCGCGGCCAATCGTGTCCTGCTCGACGCGGCGCACACGGACCTTCGGATCGAGCTGCGCAAGTGGACCTTCGATAAGGATCGTGCGGCGCTCGAAAGTCACCTTATCGACGAGGGCGGTCTCGAAGCAATCGTGGAGGACGATGCGCCGCGGTTCTTCGAGCGGCGAGCATCGCGGATTCGCACTCTCGTCGCGTCGTTTCTCACGGAGCGGGCCGCGCTAGACGCCCCTCTCGTTCTTCCGCGCGAGGCGTACTTCGAACCGGTCGCGTCGTGAAAGGAACCAAGCGGGCCACGGTGAGTCTGTCCGGACACGCGGTCGGTGACCTCATCCAGACGCGCGACGGCCTCGTTCAGTGGGTCCCCGACGCGCATTGGGACGAAAATCAGGTGCCGCGCCTCGGCCTCGACTTTCTCCGCGAACGCGGGCCGCGGGCGCATGCCAGCGAGCTTCCGGCGTGGTTCGAGAACTTGCTTCCCGAGCGGGACAGTAGCCTTCGACGACGGCTTGCGGCCCTACACGGACTCCGTGAAGGCCAATCCTATGACCTCCTGCGAGCGCTCGGACGCGACCTGATCGGCGCCGTCGAGGTGGGCGGCGACGCCGCGAGCCCGAGAATCGGACGAGGCCGGTGACACGCCCGCGAAGACGCCTCATGGAGGCACTCTGCGCTTGTCCGGCCTCACGGGCATGCAGCTCAAGCTCTCCATGTCCATGGTGAACGAACGCCTCGCCATTTCGGCCCGAGCCGGCGGCGCTCGCTACATCGTCAAGTTCCCGGGCACCAAGTATCCCGAGCTTGCCGAAGTCGAGGCTGGCGCGATGTCTTGGGCGAAGCGAGCCGGATTCGCGGTGCCCGAGCACTTCACGGTGCCCTATGACCGGCTCGACGGCATCCCCGAGGGCTGGCTTGCCGACGCAGGGAAGGAAGGGCCCGCCCTCGCGATCCAACGCTTCGATCGACGGGAAGACGGCACGAAGGTGCATCAGGAGGACCTGTGCCAGGCTCTCGCCATTCGACCGTCCGACAAGTACGGCGACGGCAACCCACGAGTGACCGTCGAAGGCGCTCTTCGACTCGTGGCCGATGCTTGTGGCGAGGACCAGGGACGCGAGATGGCGCGGCGGCTCGGATTCGTCATCGCTTCGGGTAACGGCGACGCCCATTTGAAGAACTGGAGTCTCCTTTGGGGCGATCGGCTGAAGCCAGTCCTGACGCCCTGTTATGATTTCGTGTCCACGATCTCGTGGCCCGACGAGCTCGGCTGGAACGTCCGCGGCGGCCCCAAGGTCGCCCTTCGTTTTGGCGGCGTCGACCGCTTCGCTCAAGTGGACGAGCCGCGGCTCGACGCATTCGCCGAGGCGACTGGACACGCGTGGGCGAAGACCGAGGTACTGGCGGGCATCGAAGCTGCGCGTGCGACGTGGGAGCCGAGGTCGGCGCCGGCGAGGATGAGGCTAGCCATCGAGGCGCACTGGACGAACGTCCCGCTACTCCGGGCGCGGAGCTTGATCGGGCCATCACAGGGCCACCGATGAGAGTCACTTTAAGAATGCGATAGTCGTCTTTCGCCGGGCGCGCTCGCAGCTCCACGGTGGCCAGCGGCTCCCGGTGGCTCGAGTCGTGCAGTCCGCGGAGATGGCTTCGGCGGTCCGCTGACGCGTGATAAATCCGAGATCGCTCGCATGGCGATGTTCAGCTCCGATCCCGCGGTCGCGACGAAGCAAATGCTCACGGTGGTCTTCCTCCTGACCGCGTTCGGTCACATGGACGGAAAATTCGCCCTCTCCGAGAAGCGCTTCGTGCAGGAGAAGATCGGCAAGCTGGTCGAGGAGAGGATGCTCTCGGCGACGATGGACCCGCTCGCGCGCCAAGTCGCGATCGAGCGGGCGACGCAGCAGTTCCAGCGCGTCGCGGCGAAGATCGATCGCGAGCTCGCCGCGCTCTACACCGAGTCGGTGGCCGAGGGCGAGAGCACCGAGCAGTTCGTGTACGCGAAGATCGCCCTGCGCTGCTACGAGCTGCTTCGTCCGTTCGACGAGGCCGCGCGCGCGTCTCTCTTCGAGGTCGTCGACGAGCTCATCTTGGCCGACGGCGTCGCGCACCCCGAGGAGCAGCGCCTGCGCGACGACATCCTCCGGCTCCTCGCCGAGCCCATCGACCTCGAGATGGAGGAGGTCCCCGACACGGTCGTCGCGCGTCGAATCGCGCTCGCCCCGCCCGAGGTGCTCGCGCCGCGCGCCGACGATCATCCGTTCTTCACGCAGCAGGAGCGGCCGTACCGTCGCGACGCGGCCGGCTTCGCCGAGGACGCGCGTCAGGACCTCGAGCTCCTGCGCAAAGTGACGAGCACGCTCGAGCAGCAGCGCGCGGCCGGCGCGGGCAAGCTCGCGGGCGCGCGGAGCTTCGCCGACTTCGCGGGTCAGGCGCCGTTCCTCGACGGGCACGTGTACGTCGTGCCGCCGGATCCCGCCCTCGAGTACGAGCTCGTCGTGCTCGGCGATCTCCACGGCTGCTACTCGTGCCTCAAGGCCGCGCTCCTGCAGACCGACTTCCTCGCGAAGGTGCAGGCGCACGCCGACGACCCGGCGGGCACGCCCGACACGCGCCTCGTCCTGCTCGGCGACTACATCGATCGCGGGCGATTCAGCTTCGACGGCGTGCTGCGGCTGGCGCTGCGCTTGTTCGTCGCCGTCCCGAACGCGGTGCACGTGCTCCGCGGAAACCACGAGTATTACCTCGAGCATCAAGGGCGAATCCTCGCGCCGGTGCGCCCCGCCGAGGCGATGATGGGGCTCCAGGGCGTGGCGAGCGACGCGTACTTCCGCGAGTACATGCAGGCGTTCGAGTCGCTGCCGACGTCGCTCGCCTTCGACCGCTTCTTCTTCGTGCACGGCGGCGTCCCGCGCGACGCGTCGCTCGCCGAGAAGTGGAAGGACCTCTCCTCGCTGAACGATCCCGACCTGCGCTTCCAGATGATGTGGAGCGACCCGAGCGACACCGAGGTCGTCCCCGACGAGCTGCAGAAGGCCGCGGCGCGGTTCGGCTACGGCTCGCACCAGTTCAGGAGCTTGCTCGCGCGTATCGGCTGCGACGTGATGGTGCGCGGGCACGAGCGCATCCTCGACGGGTTCCGCGCGTCGTACGACGAGACCCTCTACACGCTCTTCTCAGCCGGCGGCGCGACGAACCTCGACCTTCCCGAGACGAGCAACTACCGCGAGGTGACGCCGCGCGGGCTCACCATCCGCTGGCGCGACGGCGTGAGCCGGGTGACGCCCTTCGCGATTGACTGGGCGCGCTACAACGACCCGGCGCGAAACCGGTTCTTCGCCTGACGTCCGCGACGCTCCACGCCGAAAAATGACCGCCTCGCGCGAAACCGCGAGCGGTCTCGCGACTCTCTTGTCTGGATTGTGAAGGCCAGCGCGGTGGCGATCGCCGCGCGGAGCACGCGTTCGTTTCGTTCGGGGTTCGAGCCAAGCATGGCGACGCACTGCGCAGGCGCCGCGCCGCTCGGGATGCGGCGGAATCCGCGGAGATTCGGCGCCGCGACCGTTGATCGCGGAGTCAGTCTCTCGGGGGCGACGTCAATGCGAGCGATCGAACCGGTCGCCGGGCTCGCGGTGGGTCGGCGCGCGCCTGCGTTCGTCGCGCTGCGGCCCCGGCCTGCGCATCGGCGGTTGGCGGCGGAGCCGCTCGCGGTACGGCGCGAGCGCTCGAGGCTCGCGATCGTAGGACCGCCACCGCGATCCCTCGCGCCAGTACCAGCGGTCGCCGTACAAGTAGACGGTTCGACCTTCGTAGATCGTGCTCGGATACAGATCGATGTCGGCGATCGGCGCCGCGGTGGTCTCGACGTACCCGATGGGCGCGGGCCGGGCGGAGACGCTCCAGCCGGCGCAGCCGAGCAGCGGCGAGGCGCACACCAACGCGAACAGTGTGGACGATTTCATGGCGATACCTTTCATCCCGCCCTCGCAACGCCCATTCCACGCGGCAATCGCCGAAAAATCAGGGCGATTCACGATCGAGAGAGCGCGCTCGTTGCGATCCGCCGCGCGGATTGCGGCGAACGGTCCGCGGGTGGGGCAAATGACGTCGATTTCTCGTGTGGGCGCGCGAGCCACGTGTATCGTGCAGCGCCGCTTTCATTTTGCGGCTCATTTGGAAAAGAGGAACGCTTCATGAACAACACGCTACGTGTCACGGTCACTTCGGTCTTCTTCGCCGCCGTCGGCGCGGTTTGCTCTCGCTTCGGCCCCCGCGTGCAGCGGCGGCGGCGGCGGTTGCGGAGACAAGGGCAAGTGCTCTGCCGATCCGGCGCCGACCCAGGCCTCGATCGACCAGTGCAACAAGCTCGAAGGTCAGGCTTGCGGCTCGCAGCTGAAGGACTACGCGTCGTGCGCGTCCGCGCAGCAAGTCTGTGCGTCGGACAACACGACCGACGGCAACGCGACGGCCGCGGCGGTCGCGGCGAACTGCGGCACGCAGCAGAAAGCAGTCACCGACTGCTGCACGGCGACGCCCGCGGCTTGCCAGTGAGGGGAAGCGGCCTTCGAGGCGTCGTTCGCGACGTCTCGAAGGCCGGCCACCAGGATCAGATCCCGCAGCCCCCGCACGTCGCGAACGTCCCCGCGTCGGTCGTGAAGGGCTGGCAGAAGTCGCCGGTCTGGGTCGTGTTGGCGCCGCACGCGAACGCGAAGGCGGCGAGTGCGACGAGGCAAGCGCGCTTCATGCGCGGAGCTTACCGGAGCGCCACCCACGCGGCCACGGCCGCCGCGCCCGCGAGCGCGCCGACGAGCGCGTAAATCGCGACGCCGCCGGTGCGGCGGGCGGGGGGCGGATCCGTAGCCGTGGCCGTGGCCGCTTCCGGGTCCGGGTCCGGCTCCGGCTCCGGCTCCGGATCCGAGTCCGGTGGCGGCGGCGCGAGGACGGGCATGCTGTTCTCGACCTCGGGGACCTCGGCGATGGGCACGATCGGCGCGAGCGTCTTTCGCTCGTTCTCGGTCGGCGATCGCGGCGTCCCGCCAGCGGATCGGCCGACGGCTTCGGCGAGCCACGCCTCTTGTTTCTCCGCTTCGCCCGGGAAGAGCTCGTCGACGAGGCGCGCGAGCTCTCGCCCGAGCTCGGCGGGCGTCGACTTCGCGAGGAAGCGATCGAGATCGTCGGCCATCGCGCCCGCGGACGCGTAGCGCTCGTCGCGATTCTGGCGCAGCGATTTCTCCACGATCGGCCAGAGCGCGTCGGGGAAGCCCTCGACGAAGGCGCGCGGGTCGGGAACCTCGCCTTTCTGGATGGCGCGCACGGTCGCGACGTCGGTGTCGCGCTTGAAGAGGCGGCGCATCGTGACGGTCTCCCAGAGCGTCGTGCCGAGCGCGTAGACGTCGGAGCGGCCGTCGAGCGAGTCTTCTTTGATCTGCTCGGGCGACAGGTACGGGATCTTGCCCTTGATGAGCCCGCGCGTGCTCTGCGTCTGCCGCTTTCGCGCCTTGGCGAGGCCGAAGTCGATGAGCTTCACCGAGCCGTCGTAGCTGACGAAGACGTTGCTCGGGTTCACGTCGCGGTGGACGATTGCGAGCGCGTGGCCGTCGTCCTCGTCGACGAGCCCGTGCGCGTGCTCGAGCCCGCGCGCCACCTCGCGGGCGACGTGGGCGGCGACGTCGAAGGGGATCGGCAGCTTCTTCTTCGCGGCCTCCTCCCACACGTCGAGGAGCGAGCGGCCCATCAAGAGCTCCATCGCGATGAACCACGCGCCCGCCTGCGCGCCGTACCCGACGGTGCGAATCACGTTCGGGTGCGAGAGGCGCGTCAGGAGCTCCGCCTCGTCCAAGAACATCTTCTCGTACTCGGGGTTCTGGACGAGCTCGCCCTTGATGACCTTGAGCGCGACGACCGACTGCGCCTCGGGCGTCTCTTCGCCGGGCGCCGCGACGTACTTGCCGAGGTAGACCGCCGCCATTCCTCCGCCGCCGATCTTGGGACCGAGCGCGAAGGGGCCGAGGTCGGGCGCGGCGAGCGACATCCGGACTCGGGAGGATATACTCTCGCACGCCATCATGTCCGGACCGAAATCCAAAGAGCTCTTCGCGCGCGCGCAAAAGTCGATCCCCGGGGGCGTCAACAGCCCCGTGCGCGCGTTCCGCGCCGTCGGCGGCGAGCCGCCGTTCGTCGCGCGCGCCCAGGGCGCCTTTTTGTGGGACGAAGATGGTGTAAAATACACGGATTACGTCGGCTCCTGGGGCCCGATGATCCTCGGGCACGCAGAGCCCGAGGTCGTTCGCGCGATCGCCGAGGCGGCCGAGCGCGGCACGAGCTACGGCGCGCCGACCGCGCTCGAGGTGCGCTACGCCGAGAAGGTCCGCGAGCTCTACCCGTCGATCGAAATGGTGCGCGCCGTCTCGAGCGGCACCGAGGCGACGATGGCCGCGCTCCGCGTCGCGCGCGGGTTCACCGGTCGCGATCTCGTCGTGAAGTTCGAGGGCTGCTACCACGGCCACGCCGACTTCTTGCTCGTCAAAGCGGGCAGCGGCGCGGCGACCTTCGGCGTGCCCGACTCGGCGGGCGTGCCCGCGGCGACGGCCAACGCGACGTTGACGCTGCCGTACAACGACGTCCCGGCGCTACGCGCGCTCTTCGACTCGCGCGGCAAGGAGATCGCCGCGGTCATCGTCGAGCCGGTCGTCGGCAACATGGGCTGCGTGCCGCCGGAGCCCGGGTTTCTCGAGGCGATCGTCGATACTTGCAAACTGCACGGAGCGGTCAGCGTCTTCGACGAGGTCATGACCGGCTGTCGCGTCGCGCGCGGCGGGATGCAAGCGCGCGCCAAGCTCGTCCCCGACATGACTTGCCTGGGCAAGATCGTCGGCGGCGGCCTGCCGCTGGCGGCCTACGGCGGGCGGCGCGCGATCATGGAGAAGGTCGCGCCGCTCGGCCCCGTCTACCAGGCCGGCACCCTCAGCGGGAACCCGGTCGCGGTGAGCGCCGCGCTCGCGCTCCTCGGCAAGCTCGACGACGCCCTCTACGAGCGCCTCGAATCGCTCGGCGCGCGCCTCGAGGCGGGGTTCGAGCGCGCGGTCGAGAAGACCGGCGCGACCGCTTGCGTGCAGCGCGTCGGCTCGATGCTGACGCTCTTCTTCGGCAAGGGCCCGATCCGAAATTGGTCCGACGCGGCGGCGTGCGACGCCGCGCGCTTCGGCCGCTGGCACGGCGCGATGCTCGCCCGCGGGGTCTACTGGCCGCCGTCGCAGTTCGAGGCCGCGTTCGTCTCGGGCGCGCACGGCGACGCCGAGATCGACGCGACGATCGACGCGTGCGAAGCGGCGCTCACTTCGAGCACAAATGCCCGCTGAACGTGCATAAGCCGCTCTCCTTGCACAGCTTGCTCGCCTTGCAGTCGTCATCGGACTTCGCGACGCACTGCGCAGCGGTATCCGCTTCGATGTAGCCGAGCCCGCAGTTACCGAAGGTCGAGCACTCGTCGCCGGACCGGCAATGACTCTTGATCTCGTCGTCTGTCTGGCACTTGCTGTCGAAACATAGAAGCCCGACTTTGCAGTCCTTGTTCTTGATGCATTCGCTGCCCTCGCCCTTCTTGCAGGCGAGGATGACTGTGCCGAATGCGATGGTCGCAAGGGCCACGGAGGCCATCTCGATGGGCTTACGCATGGCCCGAAGATATCGGCAAACGCAGCGGAAGGTCGAGACGCTCATCGATCCGCTCTCGGGCGACTCGATCGAGACCGTCAGCATCGTGAAGCAGCCGCTCAGTCGAGCCGGTGCGCTTCGCGCGCGGTCGGCGCCGCACGGGCCCCGAGGGTCGGGTAACCTTCGCAGATGCGGACGAAGTCGTCGCACGTCGCCGTTCTTTTTTCGGCGCTCCTCGGTTGCGGAGCTCCTCCGGCGGCCGTCTCCGTGCGGCTTGCGCCCCCACCGGCCGCACCCGCGCGCGTCGAGGAATCGCGCGTGAATCCGGCCCCGGCGTGGATCGTCGCCGATTGGGCGAGCGCCGACGCGGCCACCAGGGCTCGGCTCGTCGATTACGCCGCGCGCGCTGGCGCGTGGAGCGGCGCGTGCCGAGCCGATTTCGCGGCCCGCGACAGCGAGGCGGTCGTCCTCCGTGTCCACGCGGACGACGCCATCGCCTCCGTCCCCGCCGGCGCCTCCCCGTACGACGCGTTCGACGCGTTTCGCGCGATCGAGGTCGACTTCCGTCGCGCGCGCGACGCGAGCGAACGCGCTCACTCGCTCGGGAGTTGGGAGGCGAGCTTCTTCTTCCAGCCCGTCGAGGCGCACATCCACGAGGCGCTGCGCGAGTGGGAGCGCCGCGCCTCGCCGCGGCTCGCGGGCAGCGCGGGAACCGTTCCGCTCGGGCTGTCGATGCCCGTCGCGACGACCGCGTCGAGCGGCAGTCGCGAGGCACGATACTGCGGCTACGCGCGCGACCACGGCACCGCCGGGACCGAGCGGTTCCAGGTGCCGGCCGAGCTGCGCGGGCTCGTGCGTGCGCCGTACGACGCGACGTCGAACACGCCGGTCGCGCCGGTGGTTCGTCCGTCGGACCTCGGCGCGTCGACGATCGACGGCGTCGTCCGTTCGGTGACGGCGACGGCGGACGGATGGCACGTCGCGCTGGAACGCTCGTGGACGACGATGGAGCAGCGGCCTCCCTGTCACGTCGAGACGTGCCGCGGAATCGACTGCGGCATGGTCCCCGGCGGGGCCCGGCGCACCGTGTGCCGCGACGTCGCGGTCGCGCACCGCGCGCGTTTCGACGCGCTCTTCGCGACGCTGCCTCGCGGCCTCACGCTCGGCCCGGGCGACTTGCTCTCCTTTTTCGTCGAAGAGCCCTTCGACGGCGCGTCCACGCCTCCCGCCCACGTGCACGCCGTCGTGCTCGAGTGGGCCGAGCGAGGATCCTCGCGACTCTACTCGCTCGGACCGTGACGGTCGGGCCGAGCGAGAGCGGGGGAACGCTGGGCTAGGCTCGCTCGATGAAGACGTGCGTCGCACGTTCGCCGGGCACCTGCCGGGTCACGCGATAGCCGAGCGCGCGCATGTCGATTCCGTCGAACAGCTTCTCACCCCCGCCGAGGAACACGGCCCGCAGCGGGATGTGCAGGTCGTCGATCAGCCGTGCGGCGAGGAATTGACGAATCGTCGAGACGCCGCCGCCGACACGCACGTCCTTGGCGCCGGCTGCTTCCTTCGCGCGGCGGAGCGCTTCCTCGATCCCGCCGGTGACGAAGTGAAACGTGGTGCCGCCCTTCATCGCGAGGGGCTCGCGCGCGTGGTGCGTGAGGACGAACGTCGGCACGTGATACGGCGGCTCTTCGCCCCACCACCCGCGCCAGCTGTCGTCGAGCCAAGGCCCGCGGATCGGCCCGAACATGTTTCGCCCGAGGATCCAGGCGCCGATGTCGTGAAAGGCCTGTTCGGCCATCGCGTTGTCGATCCCTTTTTCGCCTTCCCGCGAGCCATGCATTTTTTGGAAGACGTCGGTCGGAAAGAACCATCCCATGATGTCGCCGCCGTTGACGCCGAGCGGATTCTGCAGATCCTGGCGTGGGCCGGCGCTGAAGCCGTCGAGCGACATTCCGAAGCAGAGCGCGCGGACTTTCGACATGGCGACAATCTCGCATCGCGAGACGGGCCGAGCAATGACCGATGTCTCGCCCGTCAGGCGCGGCCGCGCGATCCGGCGAGAGTCCGCGGTGAGGGCGCGTTGGCGTGCGCGCTGCTAGGACACCCCGCATGCGTTGGTTCTTCGCCTCGGCCGCCACGGTCTCCGCGTTCGCCGTCGGCGCTTGCAGCTTCCACCTCGGAGGCGAGACGAACGGCGCGCGGGGCAACGCCCAGTTCAGCTACTCCGAGTGCTTGCTCGGCTGCAACACGACGACGACGATGATGCTCGACGACGAAGAGGACGTCAGCGTGAGCGGCTCGATTCCGGACGCGGTGAGCGTCGAGAGCAGCGCGCCCGCGATCGTCTCGATCGCCAAGGCGTCGCGCGAGTGCTGCACGAAGGACTCCGACGCGGGCTCGACGTGCCGCCCGATCGACTTGAACGGCGCGTGCGCGTCGGGCGAGACGGCGAGCCTCACCGTGACTGTCGACGCGCACGCGGCGGGCTCGGCAGGCCTCGTCGTGAAGATGGGAGACGGTTCCGTCTGGGATTCGGTCACGCTCTCGGTCGAGCCGGCCGCGTCGCTCGCGCTCGCCTGCAACACCCCCGGCTCGGTGACGCTCGCCAACGGCGGGGCGTGCCCGGTGACGTGGAAGGCGGCGGACGCGAAGGGGCAACCGCTCATGTCGAGCAGCGGGATTCGCCTGACGACGAGCGACCCCTCCGTCGCCGTGTTCAACGGCTTCCTCTCGCTGCGGCAGAGCGAAATCCTGGCGACCCCGCTGCTGATGGGCGGCGTCTCGGTTTTCGCCGTGGGCACGGGCGACGCGACGGTGACCGCGACCGGCGGCGGCGCGACCGAGACGCTGGCGGTGCACGTGACGCCGTGAGCGTCCCAATCTCGGGTCGAGGGAAGGGGGGGCGCGGGCGCCGCGTAGACGAGAGGGTGCGGCTCGCGCTGGTGTTCGGAATCGTCGCCGCCGCGTGCGCGCGCCCGCTCGTCGTAGCGCCCGAGCCGCTGCCGACGCCTCCCGCTGCGAGCGCGCCTCGGCCCCCGCCGGCGCGCGCCGATTTCGACGACGAGCTCGTCCGTCGAGCAAAGGAGGCCGAGATCGCCGCCGTCGAAGCGCCGCCCGCGCGGCCCGCGGCGTGCGCGGTCGCCCGCGCGTACGCGGTGCAGCACCTCCTCGCGCCCGCCGATCGCGGCAGACCGCTCCTCGTCGTCGCCGAGTGGCAAGAGCCGAAGCCCGGCGCCGAAGCCCGTCGAGCGGTCGACGACGAACGCAAATCGCTCGCCGGTCCGCCGCGCGCGGGCAGCGCGTCGGCCATCGTCGCCGGCCACCTCTACGATCACGTCCGCGTGGAGCTCGCCGACGGGATGGACGGCGAGGACCTCTTCGAGCTCACGATCGAAGACGGCTCGCGCGTCGTCTTGGTGGATCGCTTCGACAACGATTGAAAAAATCGTGGCGTGGATCGCGCCCCATGCTTCGATGCAGGCATGAAGCGAGCTTTCTTCATCGCGGGCTTCCTCTGCGCGTGCGGGGGAATCGTCGGAGATGCAACCGATGGAGGCGCTGACGGCGCCGACGCCGCCACGACGCCCCCGCCCACCGGACCGATCGTGACCTTCGCGATCGACCAGATCCGGCTCGGCGAGGCGGACCCGACGGGCGTAGGGAGCAACACGGCGTGGAGGGCCTACGGCCGTGACGTCGACGGTCTCGTCACGACGAAGGACTCGACGGACGTCTGCACGCTCCAGCCCGGCGCGCCCAAGTTCAACCAAACCGACGGCAATGACGGCATCGACAACGCGTGGGGCGCGGTCTTCCTACCGATCTTGCAGACGATGGCGAGCCTACCGACCCCGTCCCAGGTCGCGACCGACGACATTCTCGCGGGCAAGGACGCGCTCCTCGTCCAGACTGTCGGTCTCACGAGCGATACGTCGCAGACCGGTTCGAACATCGTCGGCCAGATCTTCGCGGGGACGCTCTACGACGGCGGCACGCCTACGTTCGACTCGACCACCGACTGGCCCGTCGACACGCGCTCGCTCGTCGCGCAAAGCATCTCGAGCGGGGCCATCGCGCACTTCGACCACGGCACCGTGCAACAAGGCGTCTTCGACACGGGCGTCATCACGGGCCCGGTCCTCGTCCCGATGTGGCTCCAGGGCGTGCCGCTGTCGGTGACGATTCACGACGCGGAGATCCGCTTCGACCACACGGGCGGCGCGGCGAACGGCATGATCTCCGGCGTGCTCGACACGCAAGAGTTCGTCGCGATGTTGAAGAACGTCGTTCCGTTCATGTCGGTGTCGCTCTGCGGCCCCGCGCTCGCCGGCGTGATCGACCAGGTGATGCAAGCGCAAGACATCCTCGCCGATGGTACGAACCACGCGGGCACGGCGTGCAGCGGGATTTCGATCGGCATCGGCTTCGAGCTGAAGCCCGTCGCGAACCCGACGAAGGTCGGATCGGTCGCGCTCACGAGCCCGTGCCAGTAGCCGCACTTCCGACTTCATTTCGATGCCCCATAAATGAAGTTTACGCGCTAAAACTTCACCAATGGCGTCCGAGGTGAAGTTGTCCGCCCACTGGCCGAAGATGGGGACCGAGCGTCTTCCGTGGAAGGCGCGCACCCGCGCGTCGGCGAGGGCCGATCGGCTCTTCCGCGCGTACGCCGCCGCCGTTCCGCCCTCGATCGCGGAGCTCGTCCCGAGCTTCTCCGCTCGCGCGGTCAACCTGTTGGCCGAGGCGAGCGCCGCCGTCGCCGCGCTCGACGCCGAAGCCGATCGCGACGTCGCTCCGCTCTGGGCGCAGATGCTCCGAGCCGAGTCGGCCGCGTCGTCGAAGATCGAGCGCATCTACACGAAACAGGCGGAGCTCGCCGCCGCGCTCGCCGGGGCCCGCGCGTCGAAAGCCGCTCGCGACGTCGCCGCGCACGTCGTGGCGGTCGAGGGGCTCGTTCGCGCCGCGTCCCACGGACCGATTGATCTCGAACGAATCCTCTCGGCGCACCGCGCGCTCCTCGAAAGCGATCCGGCCGAGGCGCCGTCAGCCGGGCGGCTTCGCGACGTCCAGAACTGGATCGGCGGATCGGACGAGACACCGCGCGGCGCCGACTTCGTCCCGCCCGCGCCCGAGCGCGTCGGCCTGCTCATGAAGGACCTCGTCCGCTTCGTGGCGCGCACCGATCTACCCGCGGTGGCGCAGGCCGCCATCGCGCACGCGCAATTCGAGACCATCCACCCCTTCACGGACGGAAACGGTCGCATCGGCCGAGCGCTGGTCCACGCCGTCATGCGCCGTCGGACGCTGACGACGCGCACGATGGTCCCCATCGCAGCCTCGCTGCTCGCCGACCCCGACACGTACTTCGACACGCTGACGGCGTACCGCGGAGGCGACGTCGACCGTCTCGTCGAGCTCTTCTCGACCGGCGCGACGATCGCGGCGAACGAGTCCCGCGTCGCGCTGCGCGATCTCATCGCGCTCCCCGAGCGCTGGAGGGCCGAGGTCCGCCCGCGCAAGGCCTCGGTCGCCGACGCGCTCCTCGACGTGCTCGTGGAGCGCCCGGTCCTCGCCGTCGCGGACGTCCAGGCGATCGGCGACACGACCGCGCGCGGCGCCTACGACGCGATCGCGAAGCTCGAAGAGCACGGCGTGCTCCGCGAGATCACCAAGCGCAAACGCGACCGTCTGTGGAGCGCCCCCGACGTGTTCGAGGTGGTCGATGACCTGGAGCGGCGCATTGGACGCCGAAGGCGGGCTCGGGGATGATCCCAACCGGCTCGAGCCGGATTAGGGCTCTTGGGCGAACGCGCCGGACGAAAGCAGAATTCGAAACGGACGCCATCCGCACGGGGGATCCCATTCCGCGTCGCCCTAGCTCAGCAGGGGCTGTTCCTGGCGCACGTGTCGTCCAAGGCCGAGACGCTCGCGGCGGTGGCCCGAAGGCCGGCGGGCTCAGGCCGACGTCATCCAGGGAAACTCCCAGTTTCGGAACGCGCGCGTCGTCGCCTTGTGCTCGAAGTCGTCGCGGACCGAGCTCGGCGCCTCGGTGTACGGGAGCTTGGTCGTGAGGTTCTCCTCGGTGCCGTCCTCGAAGCGAACGCGCGCGCGCACCTCGAGATCGGTGACGTGCGGGTCGCGGCGGTACTCGAGCTCGACGACGCGGACCGCCTGCTCGATCTCCGAGACGACCGACGGATCCGGATCGCCCGAGAGCGCCGAGGCGACGTGCGCGCGCTCGACCCCCTTCTTCGCGAGGCGCGTCGCGAGCACCGTGACGAGCGCCTCGCGCAGCCAGCGATCGACCGCGGGCGACGAGCTCGACAGCGCGACCCGCACTTTGCGGCTCCGCTTTCGCAGGACGAAGAAGACGACGAGGGCCGCGGCGACGAGGAGGAGCAGGTGCATGGAGCAAGCGTAGCTCGCCACGCTCACCCTTGCAGCTCGTACACCGCGTCGGCGAGATCGATCGCGTCGAGCTGAGACGCTGGGACTTCTTTGCCGTCGTCGAGGAAGACGAGCGCGATCTCGTCCGCGAGCGCCTTGACGCTCTTGAACTCGACCTGGATCGCGCCGCCGCGCTGGAGCGCACGGCGATACGTGTACTTTCCCTGCAAATAGGGCCCGCGCTCGTAGCCGAGCGCCGCGAGGCGCGTCACGAGCACGCCGTAGCCGAGGTTCGTCGCCGCGTACGGCCACGGCACGCGCGCGGCGGTCGTGTCGAGCGCGGCGTATGTGCGGTCGAGCTGCTGAAACGGCTGCGCGATCTTGTAGTCGTCGAGCACAGTCCTCCACTTCGCGACTTCTTCGTTCGACATGCGGAGCACGTGGGCGACGCCGATCTTCGCGCTCGGCCCGAGCTCGAAGGGCGCGTCGTCGGCGTCGGAGAGCGAGCCGTCCTCGGCGACGCGGAAGACCGTGCCTTGCTTGCCGTCGACGCGTTCCGCCCACAAGACGCCGCGCGCGAGGTGCTTCATCAGGCGGTGGTCGAGCCACACCCGGCGAAAGCGCTCCATCGACCACGTCCGCCCGGTCGTCATCGCGCGTTCGAGCGCGCGAATGCGCCGCGCCGCGATCACGCTCACGTCTTCCTTCAGGTCGCGCCAGACGCTCTTCGCGCGCTCGACCTTGTCCGCGTCGTCGGTCTTGCGCGCCGGGGGGAGCGCGCGCGTGCGCTGGCCGGCGTCGTTCTTCACGTACGGCACGAGGCACTCGTCGAAGCCGACCTCGAGCTTGCGCGGACCGTAGTCGAGGACGAGCGCGCCGGCCTCGTCGAGCTCCGAGGTCGGCGCGAGATCTTCTTCGAGCTCGTCCTTGGTGACGCCGCGCTCGGCCGCGGCTTGCTCGAGCAATTTCTCGATGCGCCCGCCGAGCGTCCACTCGCTCCCTTGCGACGAGGTGCGGCCGGCGATGGTCGCCATCTCCATCAGCGCCGCGTCGGACCCGATCGCCTCGAGCACCGCGAGCGCGAAGGCGGGCTGCATACCGGGCGTGAGCCGACGCACGACCTCGTCGTCGGCGAAATGCACGAGCGACATGAGCATCCAGATGTCCTTCTTCTTGTGCCCGGCGTGCTCCCAGGCGCGCGCCATCTCCCACGAGAGCTCGGCGAGCCCGCGCGCCTCGCACGCCTCTTTGACGTGGAGCAGCCCCGCGTACGGCGGATCGACCGGCGAGAGCGCAATCATCGTCCCCAGCGTCTCCAGCGCCGAGAGCGGGAGCGCCTTTCCGCTCGCGACGAGCCGAGGTCGGGTGAGCGTCTCGGGCCGAAACGACGGCGAAGGCTTCGGCATCGTCTTCGGCAAGTCGTAGACGGGGTCCCACGAGAAGAGCTTCTCGAGCGCGGCGCGCGCGGGCTCGCCGTAGCGCGCGCCGATCGCGACGACGTCGACGCCCGCGGCGCGCAGCCGGAAGAGCGCGCGCTCGGCGTGCGCGCGCGCGGTCTTGTCGTCGCCGAAGGCCACCGGCACGAGGGTGAGCACGGAGAGCTCGTCGTGCTTTTGGAGCCAACGCCACGCGAGCTTGCCGATGCGCTTGTGCTCGACGTGCTTCGCGAGCGGCAGCGCGAGCCGCCACGACGCGATCTCGAGCAAGAACGGCGCGTCGCCGTATCCGCCCGCGAGGTGGTCGACGAACGCCGGCAGACCGGGAAACGCGGCGTCGCCGTACTTCGCGAGCGCGTAGGGGAGCTTCTTGCCGAGCACGCCGAAATACGTCTTTTGCCCGGCGTTCCACGTCTCGAGCACGAGCTCGTCGGGCAGCGCTTCGTTCTTGTGCTTCACGAAGTCGACGTATTTCCCCTCGGCGCGCATCTTCGCGTAATCGGCGAGCGTCGCCTCGGACGCGGGCGCGTCGGGCTTCGGAAAATGCTGGAGCGCGCGCTCGCGTTGGCCGGCGGCCCAGGCGACGCGCTCGGGCAGCTCGAGAGGCTCGAGAGACAGCTTGGTCGCGGGCTTCTTCGGTTTGTCGTCGCCCTGCCACGGCGGATTCGCGAGCACGCGCGGGAGCTCGTCCGGGCCGGCCTCGTCGTCGCGCGGGACGGCGTTGGTCGCCGCGCGCCGCGCGCCGGCGAGCACCTCGCGCGCGATCTTCGAGGAGCGCCCCTTCGTCCCGGAGATGGCCGCGATCGCCGCCTCGGCGCGGTGCGGGAACCGCGCGAAGTACTCGAGCGCGTGAGGGCGCGAGGTCGCCTGCGAGAGGAGCCTGGCCATCGGCAGCGCCGCGGTCTCGTCGTCGAACAACGACAGCGCCTCGGCGACGTTGCGCGCGTGCCAGCGATCGAACGGCGCCTCGCCCATCGTGACGAGCAGCGGCAGCATCGCCTCCCCGAAGCGATCGACGAGCGGCAGGTAGTTCCACGCGCTCGTCTTCTTCGCCATCATCGCCTTGGCGAGCTCGAAGTCGCACACGACGTCGTTGAGCACGCCGCTCGTTTGGCTCGCGTGCCCGAGCCAGCCGCGGCAAGCCTCGTCGCACCACGCGCTCTCCTCGAAGAACGCGTACGCGAGGGTCGTCTTCAGCCCGAGGTTCGCCTCGGTCCACGCGGCGCGCGCGATGTCTTTGCATTCTGCACGTATCTCGTCCGGCTGCGCGAGCAGGACCGCGCGCCAGCTCGGATCGACGACCTCGGTCTCCGGCGGCGCGACCACGAGCCGAAACGGATTGTTGGCCTGCGCCCAGCGAGGCACGACGGAGAAATCGCACGACCGCACGAACGCCGCGAACGCGCGCGCAACGGGCAGGGTGGCCAGCAGGAACGCGAGCGGTTGGGAGTAGGCGTGCTTGCTCGCCAGGGCGAGGAACGCCGCTGCGAGGTCGCGATCGTCGATCGAAGGCGGCTCCTCGAGCGCGAGGAGCGTCTCGCATTTTTCCATGAGCGCCGCGAGATCAGGCGTGGTGAGCGAGCGTCCCTTGACGAACGCCGATTGCACGGGGTCGTACTTGTTGCTCCGCGGCGCGTGCGCTTTGCGGATCGCGGCCCAGAGCGTCTTGGCGTCGCCCGGCTTGAACGCGGGCGCCAGCGCGCGCGTCTTGGGAGGGAGAGAGCTGCGTAGCGCGTCGCTCCAGACGATCGGCATCGCGGCGAGGGTATCAGCCCCCGAGCATCGCTTCGAGGGCGAGCCGCAGCGCGTCCAGCGCGGCCCGGTCGCGGAATTTCCCGTCTTTCTCTCTGCGCTTTTCGAAATACTTGCTCGTCTGTCCCTCGACCTCGGGCGACGCGGCGACCCAGAGCGGCGTGTCCGCGCCTTCGGCGGCCGAGACGGCGAAGAGCTTCGCCGAGAAGTTGATCATCGTCGCGGTGAAGCCGTGCGCGTTCTGGTTGAAGTCGGTCTTCACGAACCCGGGCGCCGCCGCGTTGACGGTCACGCCGTCCTTCCCGAGCTCGCTCGCGAGCATCCAGCTCACCATGCGGAGCGCGAGCTTGGACTGGCCGTACGCCTTGAACCCGTCGAACTTGCGCTTCGCGAACTCGAGATCGCTCGCGTCGTAGTCGGAGGCGAACGACGAGACGACGTTGACGACGCGCGAAGGCTTGCCTTTGCGAAGCGCCGGCTCGAGCAACTTCGTGAGCGCGTACGGCCCGAGCACGTTGGTCGCGAAGGTGAGCTCGTGGCCGTCGGGGCTGGTGCGGCGATCGCTGAACCATGCGCCGGCGTTGTTCACGAGGAGGTGGAGGGCGTCGTACTTCCCGTCGAATTCCTTGGCGAAGGCGCGGATCGACGCGAGGCTCGCGACGTCGAGCGCCATCGCGCGGACCGCCTTCGGATCCTCGGCCTCCTTGGCGAGCTCGATCTGCGTCGCCTCCGCCTTGGCCGGGTTGCGCGCGCCGAGGATCACCGTCGCGCCGAGGCGCGCGAGCCCGCGCGCGATTTCCTTGCCGATGCCGCCGGTCGCCCCGGTCACGAGCGCCGTCTTTCCCGCGAGATTCGCCTCGAGTTTGCGCTGAGCCATGGGAGCGAAGATGCGGCGGGGGCGCTTTACTTTCAACGTCCGCGCGTCCAGCATTCTTGTTCGAGCATCCATGGATGTCCTCTCCGACGTCTTGAACGCGCTGCGCCTCGAGAGCACGGTCTTCGCGCACGGGTCGCTCCCGCGCCCGTGGGGCATCCGCACCGAGGCGCACGAGGATTTCTCCTTCCACGTGGTCGCGGACGGGCGCTGCTGGCTCGAGGTCGACGGCGTCGCGCCGATCGAGGTCTCGGGCGGAGACGTGGTCATCGTGTCGCGCGGGCGCGGTCACTCGCTCCGCGACGAGCGCACGACGCGCGCGATGCCGCTCGAGGAGTTCCTCGCGACCGGCGGCTTCGCGGCGCGCGCGGGCAAGGGCTCGGGCACGAAGCTCGTCTGCGGATGCTTCGAGCTCGAGGGCTTGCCCGACGATCCGCTGCTCGCGGCGCTCCCGCCGGTGATGCACGCGCGCTCGCTCGTCAGCGAGGTGGGCTGGCTCGGCGAGACCATCAAGGTGCTCGATCGCGAGTCGGCGAGCGACGAGCCGGGCGCCCACACGGTCGTCAACCGTCTCTGCGACGCGCTGTTCGTCTTCGTCCTGCGACGGCTCCTCGCCGAGCTCCCGCGCGGGGAGACGAGCTGGCTCCACGCGCTCGTCGACCCGAACCTCGGACCGGCGCTCCGCGCGATGCACGAGAAACCCGCCGAGCCGTGGACGGTCGCCGACCTCGCGTCGCGCGCGGGGATGTCGCGCTCGGCGTTCGCCGCGCACTTCGCGCAAGTCGTCGGCGAGGCGCCGATTGAGTACCTGAGCCGCTGGCGGCTTCGCAAAGCGGCGAGCATGCTCCGCGCGGGAAAGGCGGGCATCGCCGAGATCGCCGCGAACGTGGGGTACGACTCGGAGGCGTCGTTCAGCAAGGCGTTCAAGCGCTCGCTCGGCGTCACGCCGGGCGCGTTCCGCCGGCGAGACGGCGTGGCGGCTTGACGCTCCCCGAGACGCCGCGAGGTCGGCGCGCAAGCTCAGCGGGAACGCGGCGTGTGGCGGGCGCCTAGGATGCCGCTCGTCGGGTCGTGGCGCATCGCGCCGGTCGGGATGCCGCCGGTGACCTCGTGGGCGTCGAGCAGGCCGCGTGCCCAGAGCGTGCGCTCGACCATCGCGCGGAAGACGTGCTCGATCGCGCGCCGCACGGGCGCGCCCTCGAGGATCCCCATCGCGCGCGCGATCGCCTCGATGGTCGCGAGCCCGTGCGCGTGCGCTTCGGATCGCAGCCGGTAAATCGACGGCTCCTCGATCGGGAGCGACACGCACGGCACGTCGCGAAAGCCGGCGACGCGCGCGCGCACCTTCGACGCCTGTCGCCACGTGCCGTCGGGGACGACGAGCGTGACGGGCATCGTCGCGCGCGCGAAATCCGAGAGCGGCCGCGCGCCCTCGTGCGGAAACAAGAAGAGCGGCTGCGTCCCCGGCTCGGGCACGAACGGCGGCGTGGGCGCGCCTTCGTGCCCGCGCACGACGATCTCGTGGTTCACGAGGCACGACGCCGCGAGCCTCCCCGTGTTGGTCGGCTTTCGCACCTCGGTGCGGTGGATGACGAGCATCAGCTTCGTCCTCGTCTCGAGGCGCGGGACGAGCGCGCAGACGCACAGGCTCCCGTGCATCGCGCAGCGCGCGCAGCGGTGCATCGGGTTGTCGCGGCGGCTCACGACGCGGCCTCCGGCCAGGCGAGCCCGAGCGCGCGAAAGGGGACGGCGAGATCGTCCGGGACGTCCGCGGTCACCTCGACGCGCGCGCCGGTCACCGGATGCGCGAACGCGATGCCCACCGCGTGGAGCGCGAGCCGGACGAGCCCGTACGTCGCGCGGTAGTGCCGGTTGATCGGCCCCGAGCCGTGCTTCACGTCGCCGACGAGCGGGTGATTGATGTGACGAAGGTGGCGCCGCACCTGGTGGAGGCGTCCCGTCTCGGGCATTGCGAGGACGAGCGAGCATCGGTCGACGGGCGAGCGCTTCACGAGGCGAAAGCGCGTGCGCGCGGCGACGCGCGGTCCGCCCTCCTTCTTTTGGATGGCGTAGTCGATCGCGCCTTCGGCCGGCGGCTCCCCGCGGACGAGCGCGAGGTAACGTTTTTCGACTCGTCCCTCCTCGAACGCCCGCGCGAGCGACGCCGCCGACGCCGGATCGCGCGCGAACACGAGCGCGCCGCTCGTCCCGCGGTCGAGCCGATGCACCGGGTGCACGCGCTGCCCGATCGCGTCGCGCACGCGGAACATCGCGACGTCGTCGTCGTCGTCCCAGCCGCGGTGGACGAGCAGGCCGGACGGTTTGTCGGCGACGACGACGTGCTCGTCGACGAAGAGGAGGCGGATCGAACGATCGCTCATGTCGCCTCAGTCGACGCAGAGGCCTTGGCTGCCCGCGTTGTCGAAGACGACGTCGCGCGAGACCTCGCTCACCGCGCCCGCGCGCGTGACCGCGTAGTCGATCCCGTAGGTCGGGTGGCTGCAGCCGCACACCGGCGACCAGAAGAGCCGTACGCGGAAGCCGTCGCCGGCGGGCTTGGCTTCGGTGACGCCGAGCAGCTTCGCGCCGCTGTCGGTCGAGCGCACCTCCTCGCTTCCCGTGAGCGCGACGGCGAAGGCGATCGCCTCGGCGGGCGAGGTCACCGGCGCGAAGGCGCTCGCGACTGCCTCGGGGGAGTCGAGCGTGACGAACCCGCTCGCGGTGGCGGCGACGAGGCGAACGGCGAGGGGCACCATGCAGCCCGTTCGCCGAACCCACTTCGACGCCGAGCCGTCCACGAAGCACTCGGCGACGAAGGAAGGAGGATCGAACGCGACGCGAAGCTCGTGCAGCGACCCCTTGCAGGCGTCGACTCCGGGGACGCGCGAGCCTTTGCAGTCGAGCAGCGACCGATTGTCTTTGTTGCGCGTGCAGCCGGCCTGCTCGAACGGATCGCTCGCGAGCTGGGGGAGGGCGGGCGCCGCGCTGGCGGAGACGCTCGGCTGCGGCACCGCCGCGACGGTCACGACGGCGGGCTTCGTCCCGCCGCAAGCGAGAGCAGACCCGAGGACGACGAGAGCGGCGCTACGCATCCCTCGAGGATAGCCCGTTAAGACGCGGAGCTGCGCGACGCGACCGCGATGCGGCGATCGTCGCTCGCGCGGAGCGCCCGCGCGTCGCCGAGGAGCTCGCCGGCGAGCTCGGTCATCCCCGTGTCGCGATCCAGCGAAAACCCGCGCGCCGCGAGCCACCCGCCGAGCTCGCGCGGCTCGAAGCCGAACCGGAACGGCTCGCCGACGGCGCCGACCACGACCGCGCCGAGCCGCGAGCGGAGCGACGGGTGCTCGATGCGCGACCGCTCCATGTAATTGAAGACGAACCGCGACGCGGGCGCGCTGTACGTCGACACCGCGGCGACCGTGTCGTCGATCGCGCGCGGCGTGAGGTACATCGTCACGCCCTCCCAAATCGTGAGCGTCTTCTTCGCCCGGTCGTGCCCGCGCGCGGCGAGCTCGCCCGAGAGCTTCTCCATCGGTCGCTCCTCGAAGTTCCACGCGACGTACTCGGTCTTCGCGCCGACGTCGCCGGCGAGGACCGCGCGCTTTCGCGCCTGCGTCGCCGGATGATCGATCTCGAAGACCGTCGAATCGGCGAGCGCGTGGGCGAAGCGGAGCGCGCGGCAGTCGAAGCCCGCGCCGAGGATGACGAGCTGCCGCCCGCCGGCGGCGACGAAATCGAGCATGACGTCGTCGATCGCGCGCGTCCGCACTTGCATGTAGACGATGGCGCGCCGCGGAAAGAGCGCGCGCGCGAGCTTCGGGCTTCGAAAGAGCGGCGTCGTCCGGGCGAAGCGCGCGCCGTACGGATCGTCGGCGAGGCGCTCGCGCTCGGGGAGCAGCACGCCGAAGCTGCGCGCTGCGGCGACCCACGCGGCCGTGACGCTCGGACGATTCTTCACGATGCGCTGTATGCCACGAAACGCGCGCACGGTCTCCACCGCAGCGGGTCGACTTTTTCGCGCTGCCGTCGCGTGGAACGCGGGCGATCGAAACACGAAACGAAGAGACGCACGCGAGCAAGGTCCGCACGACGCCTGCCGCTCGTAGGCGCCCGATCTCTCAGGCTCGCGCGGCTCGCACGCGCGTCGCCGCCGACTTCCGATGAACGACGACGAACGTTTCACGAAGGCGATCGAGACCTCCGACGTTGTGCGCGCGTCGACTACCTATTTGCTCATGGTCGAGTTGTCACGGTGATCCGCCCGTGGTGTCCTCGTCGCGATGCAAAAGCAGTGGCTCTTGATCGCGCTTCTCGGGCTGGGTTGCACGGCGCAGACCGCGGGGGTCGACGGGGACGCGGGCGCGCCTCCCGAGGTGACGTCGGACTCGGGGACGCAGCCCCCGGGCACGACCGGCGATGCGAGCCCCGCGAGCGACGCGGGGACGACGACGAGCCAAGTCCCGGCGGGCTGGCTCTACACGCAAGGCAACAAGGTCTACGTTTCGAACGGGACGAGCGGCACGGTGTGGGTCGGTCGCGGCGTCAACGCGGACGACCTCTTTTTGTGTGGCTACAACAGCTCGCTCTGGATGACCGACGCCGAGAGCACGCTGGCGACGATGACCTCGAAGGTCGTCACCGACTGGAACGCCAAGTTCGTGCGCGTGTCGCTCAGCATGAACAGCTTCCCGTCGACGGTGAGCTGGACGTCGGGAAACGCGGCGACCTACAAGACGCCGATGACGAACGTGATCGATGCGCTCGGCGCCAAGCCCAGCACGTACGTCCTCGTCACGCTGCGAAGCGACTCGACGATGAGCAACTACGGCGACGACGCCACCAACCTCCCGGCGAACGCCACGGACACCACGTACCGCGCGATCGTCGACACGTTCGCGAATTCCAATTTCGTTCTGTTCGGCCTCGCGAACGAGCCCGGCGGCAACACACTCTCGAACGCGACGATCCGCGCGGCGATGGATCACTCGGTCGGCGTCATCCGCGCCGAAGAGGACAAGCTCGGCGTCCCGCACCACGTCGTTTCGGTGCAGGGCAACAACTGGACGAGCGACATCGGGTTCTACGCGCAAAACCCACTGGCGTGGGACAATGTCGTGTACGAGGTACACGGTTATCCGCCGCCCGCTAGTTCGTATACGTATTCCAATATCCCCGTCATCCTCGGCGAATACGGAAGCCTCACGAACGCGAGCGCGTTCTTCGCCGACATCGAGGCGAAGCAGATCCCGACGCTCGCGTGGGACTTCGACTCCTACAGCAACTGCGCGCCGGACCTCGTCGCGATCAACCAGAGCGCGTCGAACCTCGTCCCGACCTCCTGGGGGACGACCGTGAAGGGCTATCTGGCGGCTCATTGAGGCAGAAGCCACTCGAAGCGATCTCGTCTTGTCGAGGCGGCGTGAACGACACGCGGTAGCGTGACGACGCGGCCGGGCCGCCATCTTGCGCGTGCCGTTCGACTACGCCAAAGACCACTTGTAGCCCGCGGCCGCAGGACGGCGGGGCGTACCTCCAATCGCGCGGCGGGTGGCACGCGGGCCGGCCCGGGCCTGGCCGGGCCACCCCGAAGACGCGGGAAATCAGGCGTTCGGTGACGGCACGCACGTCGCATTGCCGTCCCGCATGCTCGCCATGGCGCTCAGCGCAAGCCTCCTCGGTCTCAACGCGACGCCCGTGCGCGTCGAGGTTCAGGCCTCGCGCGGCGTCCCGTCGTTCGAGCTCGTCGGCCTGGCCGAGGCGGCCGTGCGCGAGAGCCGCGTGCGGGTGAAGAGCGCGCTCGCCCAGGTCGGCGTGGACCTGTCGGAGTACCGGGTCGTCGTCAACCTCGCGCCCGCCGACGAGCGAAAATTCGGCAGCGGCTTCGACCTCGCGATCGCCGCGGCGACCATGGCGGCGCTCGGCGCGGTGCCGGCCGAGTCGATCGAGGGCATCCTCTTCTCTGGGCGAGCTCGCGCTCGGCGGCGGCGTCCACTCGGTGCGCGGCGTCTTGCCGAAGCTACTCGGGCTCCGACGTCACGTGCGCGGCGCGGTCGTGCCGCGCGCGAGCGAGCACGAGGCGGTGCTCGTCTCGGGGCTCGACGTCCGAACGGTGATCACGCTCGGCGAGCTCCGCGAGGGGCTCGAGGGCGGGACGCTGCCGAAGGCGAAGCCCGGCCCTCCGCCGTCGGAGTTGCCGCTCGCCGAGGATCTCGCCGACGTGCGCGGTCAGGCGCGCCGCGCGCAGAGCGCTCGAGATTTGCGCCGCCGGCGGGCACAACCTCCTCTTCATCGGCCCGCCCGGCGCGGGCAAGACGATGCTCGCGCGCCGCATGCCGAGCATCCTCCCGCCGCTCGGCGCGTCGGAGTCGCTCGAGGTCACCGCGATCCACAGCGTCGCCGGCATGCTCGGCTCGGGGCGCGGTCTCGTTCGCGCGCGGCCTTTTCGCGCCCCGCACCACTCGACGAGCGAGGCCGGGCTCATCGGCGGCGGCGACGTGCCGCGGCCGGGCGAGGTGAGCCTCGCGCATCACGGCGTGCTCTTCCTCGACGAGCTGCCCGAGTTCCGCCGCGGCGCGCTCGAGTCGCTCCGCCAGCCGCTCGAGGACGGCGCCGTCACCGTGTCGCGCGCCCAGGGCCGCGCGACGTTCCCCGCGCGCCCGCTCCTCGTCGCGGCGATGAACCCGTGCCCGTGCGGATTTCACGGCGATCCCTCGGGGCGGTGCGACTGCGCGATCGAGCGCGTGCGCGCGTACCGGGGGCGGCTCAGCGGGCCGCTGCTCGATCGCATCGACGTCCACGTGCGTCTCCCGCCGGTCGGCATCGCGGCGCTGCGCGCTCAGAGCCGTGGCGAGGCGAGCGTCATGGTGCGCGAGCGCGTCGCCATCGCGCGGCGAACCCAGACCGAGCGAAAGCGCGCAGCCGAGCTCACCAGCCACTTGAACGCCTTCCTGAACGCGCGCGACGAGCACCGCGTCCTTCGCCTCGGCACCGTGGCCGAGCGTCTCGTTCACGCGGCGGTCGAGCGTCTCGGTCTCTCGGCGCGCGCACACGGCAAGGTGCTTCGCGTCGCGCGCACCATCGCTGATCTCGCCGGCAAGGAGGAGATCGCGGTCGAGCACGTCGCCGAGGCGATCTCGCTGCGCGTGCTCGACCGGAAGACCGCCGACGTCGCCGCCGCCTAGGAGCCCCGCGCGACGCTCGTGTCGCGCAGCAATTCGACAGGAGAACCATCATGCTCGAGCAAATCGCAGAGAAAATGCGCGTGTTGAAGACCGTCATCGGCAGCGTCGAGAAGCAGTTCGGAAAAGGAGCCATCATGACGCTCGGCGACGAGCGGGAGACCGAGCCCGTCTCGGCGATCCCGACTGGGTCGGTCGCGCTCGATCTCGCGACGGGCGTCGGCGGCTATCCGCGAGGGCGCGTCGTCGAGATCTACGGGCCGGAGTCGAGCGGGAAGACGACGCCTCGCGCTCCACGCGATCGCCGAGGCGCAGAAGGCGGGCGGCGTGTGCGCGTTCATCGACGCCGAGCACGCGCTCGACGTGGCGTACGCCCGCGGCATCGGCGTCGACACCGAGCGCCTCCTCGTCTCGCAGCCCGACACCGGCGAGCAAGCGCTCGAGATCACCGAGACGCTCGTCCGCTCCGGCGCGATCGATCTCGTCGTCGTCGACTCGGTCGCCGCCCTCACGCCGAAGGCCGAAATCGAGGGCGAAATGGGCGATCAGCACATGGGCCTGCAGGCGCGCCTCATGAGCCAGGCGCTCCGCAAGCTCACGTCGGTCACCCACCGCACCGGCACGGTCATCGTGTTCATCAACCAGCTCCGGCAGAAGATTGGCGTCACCTTCGGCAACCCCGAGACGACCACCGGCGGCAACGCGCTCAAGTTCTACGCGTCGATGCGCCTCGACGTCCGCCGCATCGGCCAGGTGAAGATCGGCGACGAAATCGTCGGCGGCCGAACGCGGGTCAAGATCGCCAAGAACAAAGTGGCGCCTCCTTTCACGCGAGGCCGAGTTCGAGATCCGCTACGGCACCGGGGTGGACACCTTGGGCGAGCTGCTCGATTTCGGGCGTCGCGCGCGGGCTCGTCGAGAAGAACGGCAACCACCACGCGTTCGGCGGGGCGGCGCTCGGAAACGGGCGCGAGCGCTCGCGCGACACGCTCGCCGGGAGCCCGGAGACGCAGCTCCAGCTCCGGCAGGCGGTCCTCGCGTCCGGCCCGGTCAAACCAGGGCGGCGCACCGAAGCGGAGGCCTGACGCACGCGGATGAACACGGCGGGGGCGGGCGTTTTATGCTCGAGGTCCCATGAAGCGCTCGCTCTTCGTCGTGTTGGCGGTCGGCGCCGGGTGCGCGACGCACCCGGTCGTCGCACGACCGGTGTCCACCGAGGCCGCGGCTCCGACCGCCGCCGGGCTCATGCCGTCGCCCGAGTGTCTCGGCGCGCGCACCGTGCGCGCCGAGGCCGAGGCGCTCGACCGAGGCGGCCATGAGACGCTCGCCCTGGCGAAGCTCGACGAGGCGAACGCCGCGTGCGCGGCCGAGCGGGCGTCGAGCGCGGTGCTCGAGGCCAAGCTCCTCGCGGAAGCCGGGAAGTGCGCGGCGGTGCGCGCGCTCCCGAGCGACGCGCAAGGCGCGAAAGAGGCGCGGGCGACCTGCGACGCGCGCGAGGCGGCGTCGACCGGCACCGCCGAGACGATGCGCGCCAAGATGCGCGAGGCCGACACCGCCGAGCGCGCGAAAGACTGGGCGCGCGCCAAGACGCTCTACATCGCCGCGTGGGGCGAGCTCCACCCGAACCCGCGCGCCATCGAGTCGGCCGCACGGATGGCGGCGCTCGCGGGCGACGCGGCCGAGTCGCGGAGGCTCCGGGACCGCGCGCTCGTCGAGGCCGAAGCCGCCGAGCACGCCGTCGCCGAGCTCACCGATCGCGTCCGCGTCGTCCACGGCTCGCCGCGTCTCGACGGCACGACGCTCTGGCTCGCCGACCGCGGAAACGTCGTCGCGCGCGACACGTCGACCGGCGAGCTTCGCGTTCTGGTCGCGGGCCACGGCTCGCACACGACCCTTTCGCCGCGCGGCACGATCGCGGTGAGCGAATCCGAGTCGGCGTGGAACACGCCCACCACGCTCGCGGTCTGGGACGTCCTCACGGGCGACCTCCTCTTCCGCGTGTCGGGCGTCGCGCGGTACGCGGTGTCGCCGGACGACACGCGGCTGCTGGTCCACGACTTCCACGCTTCGGACGTCGCGACGCAGACAGCGAGGGTCTTCGACGTCGCGAGCGGAAAGGTCGTCGCGAAATTCTCCGGCGATTGGTCGTCGAACGTCTATGGGCACGTCCTCTTCTTCGCGCCCGGCGCCGAGCACGCGTATTTTTACGCGGAGGGCAACGACGCAGGCTTTCGGCAGTGGAGCTCGGCGAAGAACGCCTTCACCGCCGTTCGCCTGCCGTCGGCGCAGGGCGTCGCGGCTCCTTCGATCGACGGCCGCTTCGTCGCCTTCCTCGAGCGCACCGAGGACGGCGCGCCGATCCACGTCCGCGACATGACGACCGACAAAGACGTGGCGCAGGTCACCGGGCATTTCCACAGCGTCGAGACGCTCGCCGTGTCGCCCGACGGGAAAACTCTCGCGACCGGCTCGCGCAATTCGCTCCGCCTGTGGGACGTCGCCTCGAAGAAGCAGCTCTCCAAAGAAGACACCGAGGACCAGGGCGGCGTGACCGACTCGCGCGATCCGACCGAGTTCGCGTTCAGCTCCGACGGCAAGACCATGGTCCTCGCGGGGCGGGGGCTCGCCACGGCCTGGGACGTCGCGACCGGCGCGAAGAAGCCGCTCGTCAGCGACCAGCCTCCGAAGAAGGTGCTCCGGGTCGCGCCCGCGCCGGACGGCGTCGCCATCGTGCTCGAAGACGAGGTGCGCATCGTGCCGCGCGCGGGCGAGCCGACCACCGTCTGCCGCGGAATGACGCCGCTCTACCACGACATCATCGGGCCCACGAACGTCGCGTTCTCGTCGAGCGGGAAGTCGTTCGCGTGCGCGATGTCCGACGGCTGGGTGCACGTCTTCGACACGTCGACTTGGAAAGAGCGCGCGGTCGTGAAGCGCGGGCCGGCGGCGCCCGCGGCGCGTCCGGTCGACCTCGTGTTCTCCTCGGACGACAAGGCGCTGACCGTCGTCAGCGATGGGGGGCGAACGACGTACGACGCGGCGACCGGCACCCTGGTCGAGCGCAGCCCCTTCAAGCACGCGGGCGTCGGGCTCGCGCCGCGTCACGCGCGCTTCGACGACGGGGGCTTCGCGGTGCGGACGTGGAGCGGCGCGCTCGCGCTCTTCGACGCGAGCGGCGCGTTCGCGCACGACGTGAAGCTCCCATTCGCCGCGTCGATCGACTCGCTCGACGCGTTCTCGGCGGACGGCAGCACGTACGCGGTCGCGGTCGGAAAGACGCTTCACCTGGTCGATCTCCGCGACCGGTGACGCGCGCGCGGTCGCGCTGGAAGCCAAGCCGAAGAGCCTCGCTCTCTCTCGCGACGGCAAGACCGCCGCCGTCGCGGGCGCCGACAAGAGCGTCACGCTCGTCCGCGGCACGACCGCGACCCCGCTGGCCGGCGCGGCCGGCGCGCGCGTCTGGATCGCCGGCGACACCGTCTTGGTCGCCGAGAGCGACGACACCCTGGCGTCGTTCGCGTTCGACGGAAAACCCGGCGATCGAATCGAGCTCGACGCGACCGGCCTCGTCGTTCGGAGCGCCGGCGGAGCGTTCGAAGCGCGCGGAAAGCCCGAGCTCGAGTGCGTCGTCGGCAAGACCTTCCTCGAGCGCGAGACGTGCGCCGACCGCGCGAAGGACGGCCTCGTCGCCGCGTGGATCCGGCGTACGATGGCGAAATGATCGACGCGCTCCCGCTGTCGGCCTCGGACGCCGCGAGGCGAGCGCACTACGCCGAGGTCGAGGAGCGGGTGCGCGCGCTCCTCGACGGCGAGACCGACTGGATCGCCGCGATGGCGACCGTCGCGTGCGAGCTCCACGGCGCGTTCGACTACTTCGACTGGACGGGGTTTTACCGCGCGGTCTCGGAGCGGCTCCTCGTCATCGGGCCGTACCAGGGCGGTCACGGGTGCCTGCGCATCGAGTTTTCGCGCGGCGTCTGCGGCGCGGCGGCGCGCACGCGCGTGACGCAGCTCGTTGCCGACGTGAGCGCCTTCGCCGATCACATCGCGTGCTCGAGCTCGACGCGGTCGGAGATCGTGGTGCCGATCGTGAGCCCCGGCGGGCGGCTGCTCGGCGTGCTCGACGTGGACTCGAACGCGCCCGCGGCGTTCACGTCCGCCGACGCCGAGTCGCTCGAGCGCGTCTGCGCCGAGCTCGGGCGTAGCTTCGAGACGACGCCTTTCGTGTGACGCCGCTCGCGACAAAAGAGAACGAGCGGCCGCGCCATGGGCGCGGGCCGCTCGGAGCGCAGTTGAAGCGCGCTCGGGAGAAAATTTCGGCGTTCGGCTCTCAGAGACGCGCGCGCCGGGGGGTTCCTGACGACCCCGCCCCGACTCACATCGTGCACCTGCCACATGACCGTGTCGCAGAGGATCTGGCCGTACGTATCGGAGCCACACGAAGTGCCTCCGTTGTCCAACGTCTCCGGCCCGTGGCTCCTGCAGGTGGTGCCGCTCTGGCAATAGCCGCAGACGTCGCCGGTCCGACGGCAAGGGATCGTGCGTGACAATCGCTGTCCTGCTGCGTCGCCGTTTGGCCGCACGCGCACAAAGCCATCCCCAAGATCCACCAAGCCCGCACTGCCCAATCCCACGCGGCATTGGGGAGTGGAGCAACGACCGCGGGGCGCTAGAAGTCAGCGCGTGAGGTGCGCGAGCATTCCGAGACGCTCGCTCTCGATCTCTTGTCGCGTGCGGAAGCCGAGGCGCCGGAGGACGGCGGCGGGCGGGCACCACCCCACGGCCGCGTAGCCGAGGAGAAAGAGCACCTGGGCGCGAAGCGGGAACCGAGACGCGCGGCTGCCGCGGCGCGCGAGGACGAGGCCGGCGAGGCCCATCATCGCGAACGGAATCAAGACGGCCCGGTCGATGTCCCACTCGCGGTCGAGCCGGCGCAGGCGCTTGCGCGCGTACCGCGGGCTCTCGGCTGCGCGATCGAAGCGCTCTCGGAGCGCCTCGTCCAATCGCATTGCGACCTTCTTCGACCCGTGCTTGCGCACGCGGTCGTGACTGCGAACATCGAAGAGACCGAGCATGTCGAAGACGAAAGCAACCAGGGTGCCGTAGGATCGGTCCCGTGACGAATCCGCTCCTGAGGCGCGCCGCGGCGCGCGATCGCGCCACGGTCGTGCGCGTCCTCGCGCGGGCGTTCGAGCACGATCCAGTTGCAAACTACATGCTTCGGCACGACGGGCTCGAGCGTGCGTTCGGCGCGTTCTTCCGCCACGCGGTGCTGCCGCACGGCGAAGCGTGGCTCGCCGAGTCCGGCGAGCGCGGCGGCGTCGCGCTGTGGACGCCGCCGGGCAAATGGTCCACGAGCGGCTTTCACCTGCTCGCGATGGGTCCGGCGCTGCTCGCCGCGGTCGGCGCGCGTCATGCGCTCGCGCGCGCAATGGCCGCGCAGCGCGTGCAGGAGCGCCACCCCAAGGCGCCGCACTGGTACCTCTTCGCGGTGGGCGTCGAGCCGGAGCTCCAAGGGCGCGGCGTCGGCTCGGCCCTCCTGCGCGTCGTGCTCGAGCGCTGCGATTCGCTGCGCGAGGCCGCGTACCTCGAAGCGTCGACCGAGACGAACGTCCGCATCTACGAGCGGCACGGCTTCGCGGTGACCGAAGAGGTGCGCATGGCGTCGGATGCGCCGCCGATTTGGCTCATGTGGCGCGAGCCGCGCGCGTCGCCGTGACCGCCTCGTTCACGCACGCGAGGATGCGTCGCGCGTGGTCGAGAAAGACGCGCCCGCGCGGCAGGAGGCGCATGCCGCGCGACGTGCGCGCGAAGAGCGGCGCGCCGAGCTCGTCCTCGAGCGCGCGGATCTGACGGCTGAGCGGCGGCTGGCTCACGTGGAGGCGCGCCGCGGCGCGACCGACGTGACCCTCCTCGGCGACGGCGACGAAGTATCGGACTTGCTGCAGGCTCACGTGCTCGAGCATATCCGAGATCCAAACGGTATTGGACCGCCCGCGCGCCCGCGCTGAGGATGAGCTCATGATCGCGATTCACGGTCCGCGCGAGGTCGAGGCGCTTCGGCGCGCAGGAGAGGCGGCCGCGGCGACGCTCGCGTGGGTGGGCGCGCGCCTCGCGCCGGGAGTGACCACGGCGCAGATCGACGCGTGGGTGCGCGAGCACACGGCGAGCCTTGGCGGCCTGCCGAGTCAGCTCGGCTATCACGGCTTCCCCGCCGCCGTATGCACGAGCCGCAACGAGGTCGTCTGTCACGGCGTTCCTCGCCACGACGACCGGCTCGCCGACGGCGACATCGTCAACGTCGACGTGACGACGATGCTCGACGGATTCCACGGCGACACGTCGGCGACCTTCGTGATCGGCGAGGCGACCCGCGAGGCGCGCGAGCTCGTCCGCGTCGCGTGCGCGTGCCGCGACGCGGGGA
This sequence comes from uncultured delta proteobacterium, assembly GCA_963731595.1. Taxonomy (GTDB): domain Bacteria; phylum Myxococcota_A; class Polyangia; order Polyangiales; family Polyangiaceae; genus DASXHD01. Next base: position 2,168,011 of record CAVSWE010000004.1, on the reverse strand, counting down.
TCGCCGTCGTTCGGGAGGGCGCGCGCCTCGGCGACGTCGCCGCCGCGATCGAACGAGATCGCGCGAGCTGCGGGCGTCTCGGTCGTGCGGGAGTATGGCGGCCACGGGATCGGCCGCCGCATGCACATGGACCCGCACGTCCCGCACGTCGGGACGCGCGGCGCGGGTCCGCGCCTCCGCGCCGGGATGGCGTTCACGATCGAGCCGATGGTGAACGCGGTCGGAGCGGCCGTGCGCCTCCTCGGCGACGGCTGGACGGTGGTCACCGCCGACGGCTCGCTCTCCGCGCAGTTCGAGCACACCGTCGTCGTCACGCGCGACGGGTGCGAGGTCACGACGCTAGGCGCTCGGGCTCCGGAGATTTCGACGACTCGCCCGTCGTGTCGAGCGCCAGCTTGAACAGGATCGGCCCGAAGAGCTCGTTCATCGCGATGGTCGCGATCGCGAGCGCCTTGAAGGCGCTCCCGAAGCTCGGGTTCGCGCGCTCGATCGACGACGCGATGCCGAGGGCGACGCCGGCCTGCGACACGAGCCCCGCCCAACCCCAGCGCCGCAGCGGCGCCGGATCGCGCGCGACGCGCGTGCTGGCCGCGTTCGCGCCGACCGTCACGACGAGCCGCGCGAGGAACAGGATCAGCGCCGCAGGCCAGAGCGTTCGGAGGAGCGGCAGATCGAGATCGGCGCCCGCGGTCGCGAAGAAGAGCACGTAGACGACGCTCCCCATGTCCTCGACGCCGTGCAGCAGCTTCGCGCCTTGCCTCGAGAGGTTCTGCACGAGAAAGCCCGCGACGAGGAACGTGAGCAGCGGTTCGAACTGGAGGTAGTGGATGACCTCGGTGAAGCCGAACCCGAGCGCCGCGAGCACGAGCGGGAAGCTCCGGTGCACCCACTTCAGGTAGGCGACGATCAGGAGACCGAGCGACGTGCCGAGCGCGACGCTGCCGACGATCTCGCGCCCGAGGTGCTCGATCGCCGCCATCGAGAAGCTGCCGGACGGATCGACGAGCGGCTTCGTGAGCGCGATGACCGTCGCCGCGAGCACGATGACGACGACGTCCGAGAGCATGACGAAGGCGAGGGTGAAGCTCGCGATCCCGCCGCGCGCGCGGGTCTGCGAGAGGATGCCGAGGACGGCGGCGGGGCTCCGCGTGATCGCCATGACGCCCTCGATCAGCGAGATGCCGATCAAGAACGACGTGCCGACGCCGCGCGCGAAAGGGACCAGCGGCGAGACGGCGGCGAAGACGAGCGCCATCACGCCGAGCACGGCGAAGCACTGCGTGACGGTCGCCCACGCGAGCGAGCGCGAGCTCGATTTGAGCATGTCGAGCCGCAGCTCCGCGCCGCCCGCGAAGGCGATCAGCGCGAGCGCGAGCCCGTTGACCGACTGGAGCGTCTCGACCGCGTCGTGGCGCACGATGTCGAGCACGTGCGGCCCGGCGAGGACGCCGACGGCGAGGTACGCGGTGAGGTGCGGGATTCGGAGCGGCTCGAGGAGCTCGCCCCCGAGGGTGCCGCCGACGAGGAAGAGACCGATCGCGGCGACCGTCGCCGTCTCGGGCGACGCGCGCGTCGCCGCCCAGAGCAAGACGAAGCTCGCGGCGAGCGCGAAGGCCTGGAGCGCGCGCGTCACGAGGCCCTTCGGAGCGGCGGCGGCGGCGCTCACGTCGAGCCCTCCGCGGCGGTCTTCGACGGCTCGGGGTGAAGCTCGCCGACGCGGCGCAGCGTCGCGCGCAGCGCGGGCGGCCCGACGAGCTCGCCCGCGACGCACAGCGCGGCGGCGACGGCGAGCACCGTGTCGCCGACCGGCCCGCGAAACGAGCTCGCGCACATGAGCCCGATGCACATCGTGAGCGAGCCCGACGAGAGCATCCCGAATCCGAGCACGCCGCCCGCGGGCCGCGCCTCCGCGAGCGCGGCGACGAGGACGCGCGCTAGCACCCATTTGCTCGCGACCCGCGCGGCGAGCACCACGCCGAAGATTGCGAGCGTATGGGTGATCTCGTGCGGATCGAGGCGCACGCCGCAGACGATGAGGACCGGCAAGAGGGCGCCGCGCTCGGTCGGCGCGAGCATCGCGCGGATGTCGGCCGCGTGACGCGAGACGAGCACGAGCACGGCGCCGAGCAAGAACGACACGACCACGTACGCGAGCCCCACGGTCGCCGAGACGCCGATCGCGAGGAGCGAAATGCCGAGCACGGTGCCCCAGCTCTCGCGGAGGCGAAACTCACGCCCGAGGAGCAGCGCGCAGAGAACGCCGAGCACGACGCCGAGGCTCACCGTGACGCTCGCGACGCCGCCCGGCCCGAGCCACGGTACCTTCGAGTGGCCGGCGATCGCGAAGATCGCGACCAGGATCCCGATCGGCACGATGTCCTCGGCGCACGCGATGTCCTCGAGGAGATCGATGAGCGGACCTCTCGCCGCGTACCGCTCGCGCACCCAGCGCATGGCGTGGCGCGTCGTCTCCGACGAGACGGAGGCGAGCGCGAGCGACAAGACGAGCCGATGCGGAACGAGGTTCGGCGCGATCCGCGGGAGCGCGAACCAAATCGCGAAAAAGACGCTCGCCGCGGTGAGGCCGGCCCACGGGAGCGCGACGATCACGCGCTTGAGCCCGACGCGACCGCGGCTCGTCGCCGCGTACTGCACGCCGGTGGTGAGCATCAGCCACGCGAGCGCGACCGTGACGACGGACTGCACCGCGTCGATGAGCGAGCCTGACACGACGCCGAGCGCCTGCGGGCCGACGACGACGCCGAGCACCACCCACTCGACGCTCGACGGCAGCCCGACGCCCGCGACCGAGCGCTCCCCGCCCACGAGGAAGCTCCCGAGGTACGCGACGAGCAGCAGCCCCATGAGGAGGAGAAGGGAGTTCACGACCTTCCCCTCCGCCGCCATCACGCCCCGCGGCGGCCGAGCTGGATGCCGGCGTTTTGCAGCGCGCGCGCGATGACGGTCGCGGGGTCGGGCTCGTCGAGCGCTCGCTTGGCGACGATCTCGTAGCGCGCGCCGTCGGCGTCGATCGCGAGCAGGCGCACGCGCGGCTCTCCGTGCTTGCTCGCGCCGGCTTCGGCCATGACCTTGCGCACCTCCTCCTGCGACGCCGTCGCGTCGACGATCACCTCGAAGGTGGCGAGCGGGTACGCGCCGAGCACGCGGATCGGGCGCGTCAGCGTGAGCAGGTGCGGGATGCGGAGCTCGGCGCCCTCGCCGTCGAGGACGCGCAGCTCGAGCAGCGTGACGCTCGTGATGCGTCCCTGGCGCCCGTCGAACGAGACGAAATCGCCGAGCGCCACGCGCCGCATGAAGATCGTCGAGAAGCCGATCGCCATCGAGGCGACCATCGGCACGAGCCCGAGCCCGAGCGCGCCGAGGAGGACGAACCCGATGCGCGATGCGGCGCCCTCCTCGCCCGTGATCATGGGCCCAACGACGACGATCGCGCCGATGACGATCGCGATGCGCAAGATCGCGCTGGTCGCCGCGGCGAGATCCTGAGGCACCCACGAGAGGTGCGTCTCGCCCGCCTCGACCGAGTTGAAGAAGAGGCGAACGAATCGGACGACGGTGAAGACGACGATTGCCGCGACGACCGACGCGGCGACGAGCGGCAGCGAGAGGACGATGCGGCTCGCGAGCACGCCGAGCGGCGCGAGGATGAGGCTCGTGATTCGCCCGCCGAGGTCCTTCGTGCGCTCGAAGCGCGAGAGGACGAAGACGAGCCAGATGTAGAGGATCGCGAGCTGGCCCGCGCGCTCGAGGAGCGACACGCCGACGCGCAAGAGCCCTTGCAACGCGGCGGGGCGCATCACCTCCACGCTGCCGACGCGGAGCACGGGCAGGCGGTCCGGGTGATCCGTGATCCACGCGCGCGCGCTCACCGAGAAGTCGCGCGCCTTGCGCAGCGCGAGGAACGCGGCGAGACCGCTCAAGATGATGAGCGACCACGAAAAGACGCGCTTCGAGATGTCGCGGCGCGTGCGCTCCGTCTTCAGCGTCGAGCGGATGTTCTCGGCCACGCTCGCGGCGTGCGCTTCGAGCGTCACGTCGCCGGCGGCGTCCGCGTCCTCTTGCGTGAGCTCGACGATTGGGCGGTTTCCGACGAGCACGATTGCGAGGCCCGGGTGGCTCGCGTCGACGCGCACGTCGTCGGTGTCGCTCTCGTCGAACGACTGCTCGAGCGCGGTCGACGCGCGTCGCGCGCGCTCGGCGGCGGCAAGGCCCGCGCGCTTCGTTCGGATCGCGAACACACGACGGTCGTGAAGTCGAACCGGGCTGCCCTCGGCCAGCTCGTGAGGCGTAGGCGGCGCTGCGGAGGCTGCGCTCGCGCTCGGCGCGGCGGACGCGCTCGGCGCGGCGGACGCGCTCGGCGACTCGGCTTCTCGTTCGAGCTCGGCGTCGTCGCTCGCGTCGACCGCCGTGTCCTCGGCGACCGCGCCCGCGTCGTTCGCGCCGGCGTCGTGCGCGATCGGCGCCGCCTGCGCGACGCCGCCGTCACGCGCGGCGGCATGCGCCCCGAGCGCGACGAGCGCGACGAGCCAGAAGACGCAGAGCACCGCTAGGTGGCGCGCGCGCATCGACCGACGAAGATACACGCTTTCGGAGCCGTCAGCGTTTTCTGAAGGCGGAGACTGCCCAGCGCACGTCCGCGAGGCCGATCTCGCGGGAAACCGCGAGGAGCACGACGTAAACGCCTGCGAGCCCGAGGCCGACCGCGGGCGCGTAGAGGCGCGAAACCGGCGGAATGCGCGTCCCGAGCGCGACCGTGATCGCGAGCGCCGCGCCCACGCGAGCCGCCGAGAGGACCGGAACGAACGAGCCGGCGACGCGCGTCACGAGCACCGCGCAGACCGCCAGCGCGACCGCGAGCACCCCGGCGACGCAGAACGCCGTCGCGCGGAGCTGATCGGCGCCGAACGATTGCGCGGGAACGACGAACGCGCAGGCCGCCGCCGCGAACGCCGCGGCCGTCGCGGTGAGCGTCGCCGACGTGCGCTCGCGGCCGAGGCTCGAGAGCACGGTGCACCCGATGCCGAGCATCGCGAAGGCGCCTTGCCCGAGCGCCAGCACGCGCAGCGTGGTCGCTCCGCGCGCAGCGGTGTCCGGGTCGTACGCGAATCGAATCGCCGTCTCGGGCATGCCGGCGATCACGCCGACCATCGCGCCCATCGCGATCGCGCCGAGCCTGGATCCGCGCGCGACGTACTCGCGCACGTCGGCGGCGCTGCCCTCGGCCTTCGCGCGCGCGAGCATCGGAAAGAGGATCTGCGTGAGGCTCAAGAGGAGCTGGTACGGCAAGAACGCGAAGAGCTGGCACGCGCGGTACGCCGCGACCCACTCGTCGGCGGCGCGCGCGCTCGGCGCGCTCCCGTGGAGGAAGCGCCCGAGCAGCATGATGTCGACCTGCATGAGGGCGTTCGTGAAGAACTGCGCGAGCGCGAGCGGGAAGAGCACCGCGACGTATCTCGCCCCGCGCAGCACGTCGCCGCCGCCCTCGGCGCGCGAAGGCCCGCGCGACGCGGCGCGCACCATTCCCCCCGCGATCACCGCGATGGCGAGTGCGGCGAGCGCGAAGCCGACGGTCGAGCCCATCTCGCCCGACAGCCCGCGGCGCACGAAGAGCCACCCGACGCCGAGGAGCCCCGCGGTGCGCATCGTCGCGAAGACGACGTCGAGCGTCGCTTGCTTCACGAAGAGGCCGCGCCCGTTGAGCATGCCGATGAGCGGCGCGTAGAGGCCGTAGAAGAAGAGGACCGCGCTCATCATCGCGAGCGGCGCGGCGATGTACGGCGCGTGCTCGAACGCGGCGATCGGCAGCGCCGCGGCCCCGAAGAGCACGCCCGCGCCGAGCGCGAGCGGCACGTGCACGCGCATCGCGGCGCGCTGCGCTTCGTTCTCGCGGCCCGGCGCGCCGGCGACCGCGCGCGACGCCGACTGCGTCGACCCCGCGACGACGACGTTGTTCACGATGTTCGCCGGCGCCATCACGAGCGCGAGCGCGCCCCACCCGGCGCGCCCGATGAACCGCGGCAAGAGCGCCTGCTGCACGAAGCCCGACAGGATGAAGAACACCTTCGCGCCGAGCACGGCGACGCCGCCGATGCCTGCGCGCGCGGCGATCTTCTTGGTTTCGCTAGGGCTCGTCGCGCTCACGCGACGACATCGATTAGCACGATCGCGCGGCTCTCAGGGGCACTTGCCCGCGCACAGGTTGTCCTCGCAGTCGACGACGACGATGCCGTCGTTGATCCCGTTCGGGTACTGCTTCTGGCAGGCGCTGGCGCACGCGAAACCGGCGCCCTCGCCTCCGTCGTTGATGAAGCCGGCGTCCGGGTCCGGCGGCCCCGCGTCCGCGCCGGCGTCCGGGTAGCACAGCCGCACGCAGGCGACGTAACCCGTGCAGTCCGAGCTCGCGACGCACGCGTTCCACGTGGAGCAGCACGACGACTGGACGCAGCTCGCGCACGTCGAGCCCGAAGGCGGCGAATCGAGCGTGCATGACCCGGTCGCGTCGCTCCCGCTGCTCGAGTCGCCGCCGGCCTCGGGCTGTCCGCCGTCGCCCGCGGCCACGTCGGAGTCGTTCGTGTCCTTCGACGCGTCGGTCGTCCCGATCGGCGGCGGATTGTCCGAGCACGCCGCGAAGAGCGTGCAGAGCACGAGGATCGACGTCTTGTTCATCTACTGGTTGTCCACGCAGTCGAATTGCTGTCGCCAGGCGTCGAGCGTCGGCGCCGACAGGTCGTCGGACGATGGGTTGAGTGTGATGGTGACGCGCAGCCACTGGCGCGACGGGTTCGGCGCGAGCGCCAGGCTCACGTCGGTGCCCACCCAGGTCGTGATCGGCGCGCCCGACGCGGTGCCGAGCGCCACGACGGGCGTGGCCGTCGGGAGCAGCGCTTGCGTGTCGGCCGTCTGAGCTTTGAAGACGATGCTCGAGTCGCTGGGCGTGTGCGTCTCCCAATCGAAGAACCGCCAGACGACCTTCTGCCCCGCGGGGCACTGGCCCTGGTAGTCGCGGGTGAACGTCGCCGGGTAATACGCGGGCGGTGGCGGCGGCGCGTTCGTGAGGCACGCGCCGAGGTCGAAGAGCAGGAACTCGGCCGCCTTCTCCTGCGCGGTGAGGCCGCCGGTCGGGCACTCCGACGGGAACGAGCTCGAGTTGAACCCGGACGCGAGGTGCATGTCCGTGAACATCACGCGCCCGTACTGGTTCGTCGCGCCGAGCGGCGTGTCGAACGTGAAGTCTGCCGGCCCCTGAAAGTAGCCGCTGAGCCAGCCGCCGTAGTTCACACGGCCCGTGTACGAGACCCAGAGCCGCGCGGCCGAGCTGACCGAGTACGTGTCGTAGCGCGTCGGGTTGATGTAGAAGAGGCCGTACGAGTACGTCGCGCCGGCGTTCTGCATCCACGTCGCGAAGTCCGCGCCCTTCGTGAAGCTCGTGTTGATTTGGCCTTCGAAGTTGTAGCCGTCGTAGCCGCCGCTGTTCCAGTACGGAACCCAGCTCGCGACGCCCGGGAACGGGTTCGTGAGCCCGCCGCCCTCGAGCCACTGCCGGCCCCAGTGCGACGAGAACATGCGGCCGCCGTTCGAGGTGTAGCTGACGATGTTGTTGAGGAACGTCGTGTAGCTGCCCGACCAGCGCCCGCTCGGACCGTACGCGTAGTACTCGTTGCCGCAGTCGCACGGCAGCATGACGAGGTCCTCCGTCATCATGGTCGTGAGGTTGCCGAGCAGGTTGGAGGGCTGCGGGTTCGTCCCGCCGAGCAGCGGCTCGCCGTAGGCCTGGTAGTAATCGATCTTGCCGCCCGCGCCGGGCGAGGTGAACTCGCTCGTCGAGACGCCGATGCGTTTGATCAGACACTCCATCGGATCGCAGCTTCCGGTGACGATCGCGATCTGCGGCAGGTCGGCCTTGTTCTGGTAGCCGTCGGTCTTGTTCTGCGGCAGGCGTGTCTGCGCGGCAGGCACGGCGGTCGTCGTGCACTGGTTGACCGAAGCGAGCATCTGGACGCGACGCCACTTTCCGATCTGCACGACGAGCGGGATGTTGACCCCAGACGGCACGTTCTTCAGCGTGAATTTCCCGTCCGGTCCCGTGTACGCGTACGCGACGGCGGGCGGCAGGTTTCCGCCGCCGCCGCACGGGTCCTTCTGCGCGCCCGAGGGGATCGCCGGAAGCGGCAAGCTGACCGGGACGTAGACGACGGCGTTGTACACGGGGTTGAGCCCGGCCGGGTCGTAGACCGTTCCGGTGAGCGTCGTCTGCACGTTGCCGCCGCACGTGACGACCTGGCACTGGTAGCCGCTGCACGTCCCGCCCTCTTGAAGGAGGGTGACGCCGCCCGAGTCGCTCGGGGTGAGGCCCGTGCCGGCGTCGAGACCGCTGCCGTTGTCGACGTAGTTGGTGCACGACGGGTCGCACGGGTCGGACGCGCAAGGCGACGGGTTCGTCTGGAGCCCTTGCGTCTCGAGGTTGTTTCCGAGCGTCGTCGAGCCGACGCTCTTCATGTAGATCGTGTCGCCGACGCACGCGCCCCACTTGCCGTCGGTGCACGTCGCGCTTCCCTCGGAGCACGTGACGTAGTCGCCCGACTGACGCGTCACGGTCCCGCACGCGGCGGTGGCGCCCTCGGTCGTGCAAGCGCAGCCCTCTTTGCCGGTCGAGCAGCCGCCCGCGGGCGTCGGGGGTCCTCCGCCGTCGGTGTCGCCGATCGAAGGTGGGTTGCCGCTCGAGCACGCGGCCGCGAGAGCGATCGCGAGGCACGCGCCCGCCGCCGCGATGGAGCGCAAAGTAAGCCGATTCATGGTCGCAACTCCCCGACGTTCAGTTTACGTCGAACTTTGTCGTCTTGCCGGCTCAATCGGCGTGCACGTCGCACGCCGACATTCGCCGGCTCTTCGCTCGGCTTCAAAGAGCCGCGAACGCGAACGCAGGCAGGTCGGGCACGGTCAGATCCGCGCCGGGCGTCAACGCACATGTGGGTGCGGCCGCCGTGAAGACGTGCACCGGGAACCCGCCTACCTTCGAGCGTTGATCGCCGACGAGGAGCTGTCCGCTGGGCAGCCACGCGAGCCCGCGCAGATCGAATCCCGTCGTCGGGCCGAGCGCGGTCGCGAGGTTCGAGCCGTCGAGCGAGAACGAGACGAGCGAGGTTTTGTTGGCGACGCTCGGGTCGCCCACGATCGCGGCGCCGCAGGTCGCGTTGACGGCGACTTGAAACACCGACGCTCCCAGCGTGGCCTCGGAGATCAAGAGCGTGCTCGCGAGCGTCGTCGTGTCGACGACCTCGATCCCTGCGTCCGGCTCGGTCGCGTCGAACGGGCTCCCCACGTCGGCGAGCCAGAGCTTGCCCGCGAATTCCACCATCAGCCCGAAGGGATTTCGGCCCTTGAGCGAGATCGTCTGCACCAGCGCGAGCGAGGTCGCGTCGAGCACGGCGATTTGCGACGGCTGCTGCGAGACGTCGTTCGTCAGCCGCTCGAGCGCGACGAACGCGTGGTTGCCCACGATGCGAATCGAGCTCGCGTCCGGGTTCCCGTCCGCGTCGAGCGAGGAGAGGTCCACGAACGTCTGCACGGGCCGCTCGACGAAGATCTTCGGCGAGAGGAGCCGCGCAACCCAGAAGACCCCATCGGGTGCCACCGCGACGTCCTGCGGATCGGTCCAGTCGGTCTCGTCGAACCCGCGCGTCGAGGTTTGGCTGACGCCGTGCCCGCACGAGTCGAGCTCGTAGAAGAGGTCCACGCCCGGCGAGCGGTCGATCAGGAAGTGCCGTCCCGCCGACGTCGCGAGCTGCGGATCTTTGCCGAGGACCGAGCCCGTGTTCATCGCCGCCGGCGTCCCGTCGAGCGGCAAGACGCCCACTTGCGTCGCGTCCGTCTCGTTCGTCGTCACGACGAGCACCCCGTTCGGACACGTCGCGTTCTGCGGCTCGCAGGCCGCCGCGAGCGTCGTCAACGGGAGGACGAACCGCGAGCGCATGGGGAAGGGAAGCTACCATCATTGGAGGTGCGTCGGGTCTGCGACCGCGCCCGTCGGGGTGAGGCCCGCGTTGCGCCAGCGCGCGCCGTCGTCGGGCAGGTTGGGCGCCTTCACGGGCGTGACGTCGCGGATCTCGATCTTCGTCGCGGCGACCGCGCCGACGGCGGGGCCCACACGAACGACGAACTCTTTGTCCGGCATCGCCGGGATCTTCACGTGGTCGAACGTCGTGCGCCCGTCGCCCGCGAAATCCGGCCGAACGAGCTTGCCCTCGCGGACGCGCGCGCGAACGTATTTCACGGCCGCCTCGTCGTCGACCGGGCCGCTCGCGTAGACGACGTCCGAGAACGCCGCGTCGATGCGCACGCCGCGCGGCAAGACGAGCCCGAACGCCTTCGCCGACCCCTCGAGGAGCTCGCCCTTCGCCAAGTGATCCACCGGCACGGCCGACGCCGCCGGCTGCGCGGACGCCGCCCCCACGACCGTGACGTCGTCGTTCTTGCACGCCCCGACGGAGAGCCCGAGCACGAGGAGGACGCCGGCACGCCTCAATCGGCGTGGGCGTAGCACGCCGACATTCGCCAGCGCTTCGCTCGGCTTCATTCGACGACCGACGCCCACGAGTCGACGACGGCCTGCGTCTGCGGCGTCGGCAGCGACACGTTGAAGGTGGCGTTCGCGGCGCCGTTGTTGCCGAGGTTCTTTCCGCCGACCTGCGCGAAGAGCGAGTAGCTGCCCGGCGTCACGTAGCTCGCCATCGTGTGCTGCGCGCCGGTGTACTGATCGGTGACTTGCTGCGAGGTGTCCGCGCAGGCGGGCGTCACGTTCACCGAGACGCCCGGGATGAGCTTGCCGACGAGCGTCGGATCGTAGCTCGACGGCACGATGAAGTCGGGCGGCGTGGGCGGCGGGTTCTGCGGAGGCTGCAGGCGCGGCATGCCGCCCTGCGAGAGATCGGCAGAGTTCTTCGCGAGCTCGTAGTCGCGTCCCCACATCCTCGCGAGCCCGCCCGAGCACACCGCGCTCGTCGACGCGGGCGCGTAGGTCGCCCAGTAAAAGACGCTGTCGAAGATCGTCATCGGTCCCGACGCGCGCTCGCCCAGCGTGTAGGGCACGTACCAGTTGACGCTCGCGCGGAGCTTGTTCGTGTTCGGGTCCGCCTTCTCTGTGATGGAGTAGACGTAGTTGGAGCCGCTCGCCGTGAAGCTCTCCTGGTCGCCCGTCGCGATGCCGACGACGACCGCGCCGAGGCGGTCGGTCGCGACGACCGGCGCGAGCTGAAGCGGCTGCCCGTCGAGGTACGACGTCGCGCTCTTGTCGACGTCCTGGTTGTACGGGTCGAAGAAGAGGTTGCCCGTCCAGTTCTGCGGGTTGGTGTCGGTGAGGTCGAAGCGCCAGATGGTGCCGTCGGCGTCACCGATGAAGACCTTCTGCGCGACCGAGCCCGGCGTGTCGGGGTAGACGACGGGGACGCCGGTCATCGGCGAGTCGAGCATCGTCTCGGTCGCGCCGATGCGGTTGGCGTCGACGAGCGCCTGCGGCATGTCGGCCTTGCGACCGAACACGCGGAGCACCTCGCCCGTGTCGAGGCGGACGATGGTCACCGAGCGACCGACGACCGGCTTGCCCGCCGCTCCCCAGCACTGCACCGAGTTGCGGCGCTGGAAGTTTGCCGCCGGCTCGACGTCGTTTCCCGCCGCCGCGCCGCGCACGCACGCGCCGCCGACCGGCCCGCTGTCGGACCCGCCCGGCAGAATCGCGACGCCGATCTCGTGCGGCCCGCTGCCGTCGAGATCCGCGTAGAGCGTCGTGATCGCCGGCGTCGCGCTGTGCTGCCCGAAGAGCTCGGTCTGGGCGATGCCTTTGTATTGCGGCATCGACGTGAGCTGCCAGAGAAACTGCGGACCCTTGGCGAGGTCGGTGCTGGGCGCCGAGTCGGTGACGTCGAGCGCGTAGTAGCCGCGGTGCCCCGTGCCGAAGCCGGCGACGAGCGCCGTGTGCCAGTTCGCCGAGAGGAGCAGGCTGTTCGCCGCCTTGCTGCGATCGAACACGACGTCTTTGGCGACGGGCGCGCCGTCGAGGAGCAGCGGGTTCGCGCTCGGATACGCCGAGCGCAGGCCGTAGAGGACGCCCGGCGGGATGAACGACCAGAGCTCGCTCTTGGCGCGCGTCGTCGAGTCGACGCTCGTGTCGAACGCGTGGAGCAGGCCGTCGGTCGTCGCGACGTAGAGGGTCGTCTTGCGCGTCGCGTTCGCGCTCGCGAACGCTTGGTACGACTCGTCGTCGAGGTTCGCGCCGGGCGGACCGATGACGGCGGGCGTCGAGTGGAAGATCGCGCCGAGGGCGTAGCCCGTGCGCGACTGGAAGGGCTGGAACGTCGCGTCGGGCATCGGGTCGCTCGACGGCTGCGCCATCGCGAAGTTGAGCACGAGGTCGCGGCACGCCTGCGGCGTGAGCCACTCCGTGTTGAGCGTGTTCGCGCAGCTCGTCGTGCCGAGGTTCAGCGCGCCGGGCGGGAGGGTGAGGAGATCGCCCGGCGTGACGCCGACGAGCGTGCCGTTCTGCGTTCCGAGCAAATCGTCGCGGTGCACGCCCGGCAGCGCGAAGTTCGTGATCTTCGGGCGGATGGTCGCGTCGGACGGGTACGTCACGCCGCTCAGCGTCGCGAGCACCGTGCGAAACTGGCGGTTGGCCTGCGCGCCGGACATGTTGAGGTTCGCGGCGAAGTCGTCGCCCTGCGTCGCGTCGACGACCGGCGGCGGCACCGTGTACGCGTTGTTGTTGAACGTGCAGACGAAGCGCTCGCGCTGGACGTCGCCGACCCACGGCTTGCCCGGGATCGGCGCGAACGACGACAGGAAGAGCGACGAGTTCGTGTTCGGCGTGTTCTGGTTGATGTTCGACGACGTCGCCGGCGAGTACGCCGGCACGGTGCGAGTCGTCACGTTCTGCGCGATCGACGCGATGATCGCGCCGAGCGCCTTGTTCAGGTCGCCCGCGGTGTCGGCGAAGTACGCCGAGCTCGTGCCGCCGGCGAACGCGATCTTCTGGAGCTCGCAGCACGCCGCGAAATTCGGGTCGTTGTTCACGCAGCGCGAGTCGTTCGGCGCGATGGTCGAGCACTGGACGCCGTTGACGGTGCTGACGGCGAAGCCGATGACGAACGTCTTGACCTTGTGCTTGCCGCCGCCGCCCAGGTAGAGCTCGGCCGCGATGTCCTCGGGGAGCTTGTACGGGCACTTGCCCGGCTTCTGCGGGTCGACCGACGCTTGCGCGCAGCTCGGGCGAAGATCGAGGTTGGGCGCGCCGTCGGTGATGTGGATGATGTACTCGTCGCGGCAGTCGCCCTGCACGTACGCGTCGGTCTGCTGCGGGCCGGCCGGGTCGGTCCAGAAATAGTACTCGGCGTCGGAGAAGAGACCGGCCGTCGGCGTCGCGCCGTACGGGCGCATGGCGTTGATGGCGAGCTGGATCTGATCGTTCTGCGACTCGACCTGCGCCACCGTCGCGCTCGGCGCGGGCAGCGTCATCAGGCGGCCTTCCCACGGGGGGGCGGCGGGGTTTCGCGCGCCGACCTCGAAGAGCCCCGACGCGGTGCAGTCGGCGGGATTGCCCGACGCGGGCGAGCCCGCGCCGTTCCACCCGGGGAAGTAGCTCCAGTTGCCGTCGAACGGCGAGCTCGGCGTGTTGGCGACCGAGAGCCCGGGGACGCTCACGCCGATGCCCGCCGTCGTGTCCTGGTCGAAGGTCATCAACCCGAAGCGCACCATGTCGCGCGCCGAGTCGAGGATCCCGTCTTGGTACTGCGTGAACTGGCAGGTCCCGAGCGCTCCGTTCAAGAGCCGCGTCGTGATCGCGTTGGCCGGAAAATCGGTGGCGAGGCCCGCTTGCCCGCGCGGCGGATTCCCGACGCCCCCGCTCGCGTCGCCGGGCAGCACGCCGGGAGAGACCACGCACGCCGACGACAGAGCCGTGCCGACGACGGGCCGGTGATAGGGGAGGACGTAGTTGACGTCGTAGGCCGATTTCCCGTCGATTTGATACTCGGTGTCGAAGTACGAGCCCTTCGCGCGCGGCATCGACACGCAGTTGTACGCGGGCGACATGTCGCCGGTGAGCGACTGCACGGCGATGCCCCAGCGGTTCGGCGGCGTGCCCGTCGCGGCGGTCGTGGTGTTCACCAGCACCGCGTTGCCGCTGTACGAGTACGCGCAGGTCGCGTTCTCCGACTCCGGCGTGTTGCCGTCGAGCATGTTCTCCATCGAGCCCGACGTGTCGAGCAGGATGACCACGTTCGGCAGCGGCGGATTGACGTCGATTTGCGCGCCCGCGCCGCCCGCGAACGCGAGCGTCGCGGAGCCGGCGAGGAGTGGCAGGAGGAGTCTTCGTTTCATCACTTGCACCCGTTGCGCATTGGACCCGCGGTGATGCGGGCCCTCGACATCTCGGTGCCCTCGGCGCCGTAGAGCGCCGTGGGCGTCAGCGTGATCCCCTGCGAGAGGAGCATCTGCTGGTCGGGCTCGGTGATGCCGACGGCGAGCAGCGAGAAGGACTGGAAGCAGAGCCCCATGCGCGTGTCGATGCCCCACATCGCCGAGCCCATCGACGGATCGGTGACCTCGACGTAGAAGTCGCCGGTGAGCGCGTACGGACCGAGGCTGCCGGCGATGGTCGGCTTCGCGGCGACGATCGGCGTGACGCCGGTGCCCCACGCCGTCCCCATTTGCGCGGCGCCCATGCGGTAGCAAGCCTTGGTGAGGTTCGACGCGTTGGTCATGTCGACGCCCTGGAGCGACGTGCAGCTCGAGTCCATCTGCGTCTGCGTGCGCATCATGCTGAGGTAGAGCTGCCCGGTCGTGCCCGACATCGCGTTCACGCCCGCGAGCATTCCGTATTCGCTCAGGTAGTGCGATTGCGCGTTCTGGCGGATGTAGCCGCTCGTCTTGACCTCGGTCGACGCGGACTGGAGCGCGTAGAGACCGAGCGACGCGAGGAGAGCGAGCGTCATCGCGACGATGAAGATGACCGCGCCGCCTTCGCGCCGGCGCCGACGTGCGTTTCGTTTGGCGAAAGAGAGGGTCATGGTCATGGTCAGTAGAAGAGCTTGGCGAGGTTCGGCGTCGCGACCTCGGTGGTGATGGAGCGGACGCGCGCCCAACCGATCTGGCCGGGCGTGCAGACGGCGAGCACGCAATAACGCGTCGGGTACGCGCCCTGCTGCGCGTTCGCGACGGGGAGCGAGACGGTGTCCTCGCGATCGGCGGACGCCGAGCGCGTCGTGAGACGGAAGTGCACGGAGCGAATGCGCTGCGGCGTCGCGGTGACGTTCTGGCTCACGTCGGCGGCGAGCGCCTGGTTGTGCGCGTCGGAGAAGCCGTAGACCGTCAGCGCGCGCGCGCCGTTCGCGGTGACGACCGGATCGAGGTCGGCGCTGAAGGCGAACTTCAGGTCCACGGCGTACTCCGCCACGAGCTCCGCCTGTTGCGTCAGCACGCCGGTCGCGTCGATGAACGTGCGGAAGAGCTCGTACTTGTCGCCGGCGGCGGAGACGAGCGGCGCGTACGGCGCGTCGCCGCTCTGCGACGTGTCGATCGGACGAATCGCCCAGCGCACCGTCTGGACCGGGTTCACGCGGAGCCGTCCGACGCCGAGGCCCGTCGTGCCGCCGTTCGTCCCGGTCTGCTGCGCGCTCAGCAGCGGCATGGTCGACGTGTCGAGATCGACGTACGCCGTCGCGGCGATGCCCGTGCCGTTGACGCCCGCGGCCTTGCCCACACACGTCGGCAGGTATTGGAAGTGCCCGGTGTCGTCGGTGACGCGAACGACGAACGCCGAGCCGGAGACCGGCTGGAACGCCGCTTCGAGCGACGCGTCCGGATCCGACTGCGCGAGGATGCGCCACATCGCGGGCGAATCGATCGCGAGCCAGAGTCGCACGCCGCCGCACGACGAGCCTCCGTCTTGATAGCGGACGACGTAGTCGTCGGTCGTCGTGAAATTCCCGCCGAGCTCGATCGCGTCGGGCGTGAAGCCCGCCGCCGTGCTGAGCGGCGTCTTGGCCATCGAGCCTTGAAAGTCGAGGTGCACGCCGGCGAGCCGGTAGATGCTGTTGAACGCGCCCGAGGTCGGCATGATCGGGCTGCTCGGCGCGTGCGCAATGTAGGGATCCCTCTGCGCGTTGCCGGTCGACATGAAGCCCGCGCGCTGGATGTCGGCGCGGAGCCGCTCGACCGCCGTGCGGAGCGACATCTCGGCGGCCGCGGTGCGCGCTTCTTCGTGGAACGTGTTGGTCGCCTGCGTCGAGAGGCCGACCACGGCGAGCGCCACGAAGAGACCGGCGATGAGCGAGACCATGAGCTCGATGAGCGTGAACCCTCGAGAACGGCGAAGGGCGCGGCGCCTCATGGCTGCACGTTCTGCCGCACGGCGCTCGCGGCGTAGACGAAGTGGTACTTCTGCGTGTCGGTGTCGAGCGCCGCCGCGGGCGCCTGGTTGCAGTAGTTCGGGTCGGGCGCGATCGTCAGGTTCCTCGGCCAGAACACGCGCGCCTCGACGCGGAGGAGCGTCTGATCCGTCGTGAGCGGCGTGATGCGGAGGTTCACGCAGTAGCGCAGCCCCGGCGCGGTGAGCGAGTCGACGTCTTGACCGAGGATGTCGAAGCCCGCGCTCTCGACGTCGTTCTGCGCGCCGGTCGCCGCGAGGCGCGCCTTGGGCACGAACCACTGGCCCGTGACGTTCTCGTTCACGACGAGCGCGCTCGAGAGGTTCGAAGGCGGCACGATGGCCACGGTCGACGGCGTCCAGAGCGTCGCGTCGCGCTGGGCGCGCTCGAGCCACGCGCGCGCGATCGAGCTCGCGACGTCGAGCTCGCGCGCGTCGGCGTTGCCTTGCACGGCGGCTTGCTGCATCGACATCACGCCGACCGAGCCGATGAGCAGCAAGGTCATCGACATCATCACTTCGACGGCGGTGTAGCCGCGCTTGTGGCTTCGAGAGCGTTTCATGGGGCGGGGAGGGCGAGCGTGGAGACGATGCGAGCGTTGCCTGTGGATGGGACGATCACGCGGCGCGTGATGCCGGCCGTCGCGGTGGAGTTGATGCCGTTCTGACCGGCGAACAATCGCACGACGTCGACGGCGAGCGTGCCGAGGAACGGCGCGGCCGCTGTGAACTGCGGGGTGGCGCCGGACGCGCCCTGCCAGAAATACGTTCGGCCGAGCGGCGTGAAGCAGAGCGCGATGATGGCGTTCGCCACGGTCGGCGTGCCCGTGTTGTCGAACGTCACGATGCGCGAAACGATGTTGGCCTGGTTCTCGTACGTCCCGTTGAGGTTCACGCCGTCGATGAAGTTGTTGCGCGGATCGCCGGGCGTCCACGCGGTCGCCGGGTAAGTGCACGACGAGCGTGGGACGCGCGCGGTCGCGCCGAGGCCCTGGCCGGGGTTCGGATCGACGGCCTCGTAGAGTCGGTAGTTCCCGCGGCCCGAGCCCGCGGTCACCGTGTCGAACGTCACCATCGTCGCCGCGCCGCGCCCCATTGCCCGCGTCCGCGCCGTCCGAACGAGACCGAGGATTTGTCCGGCGTCGTCGTAGGCGTGACGTTCGAGCTGGGCGTCGCCCATGTCGGGGATCGCCATCATCGCGAGGATGCCGATGATGAGGACGACGACGGCGAGCTCGATGAGCGAGAAGCCGCGCGAGCGGGAGCGGGATGGACGACGTCGGATCATGGGTTCGAAGTTTTTGCGGGACGACGCCAAGCGCACTCCCTGCCAAGGACGCGAGAACAGCAAGCCACGTACCTACCCGGAGCACGTCTCCAGCTCCAATTTCACGGGCTTTTCGCGTGTAGGCAGGTGGCGCCGTCCGTAACGCTTGCGAAGCTATGAAATGATTGCATAGCTGCTCCCTGCGTAGGTGTTTGCGGTAGTCCATCGCCGCATGAGGCGATCGCTCCTTGGGCTCGCGACCTTGGTCCTCTCCGTCGGCTGCAAGGACGAGCCGAAGTCGCAGGGCACCCCTCCGCCCCCGCCGCCCTCGGCGAGCGCGATGACCAACGCGTGCGCGGGCGGCGGCGGTCACGTGAGCGACGCGACGAGCGCGCCGTTCTTTCCGCAGACGGTCGGGGCGGGCGCGGGCAAGTACTGCCTCGCGCCGCAAGGCGACGAGAAGACCTACGGCGAGAACGCCAAGCTCAAGATGGAGCAGATTCTGCGAGACCGCGCTCGACGGCGGGTGCGAGGAGTACAAGAAGTTCGGCGTCACCCGCAGCGTCATCGTCCATTACGTCGCCGACTCGGGGCCCGGCTCGGTCGAGGTGTTCTTGTCGAAATTCGCGGGCGACGGCGCGTACGCGATCTACACGACGCGCCTCACGGGCGAGATCGATCCGCTCGACGAGCACGCGGCGCGCCCGCTCCCGGCGGTGAACGCGCTGGCGGGCGCGTCGGGCGCGCTCGGCACGGGCAAGGCGTACGCGCAGCGCGGGCCGTACTTCCTCGAGCTCACGTACTCGAACGACCAAGAGACGCCCGAACAGCTGAAGGCGAGCGCCGACGCGATCCTGTCGGCGATGGCGAAGGACGTCGCCGAGAAGCTCCCGGCCGAGCCCGGCATCCCCGCGGCGGCGAAGGCGCTGCCGGAGGCCGAGCGCATCGCGAACGGCGTCACGTTCTACCCGAAGGACCTCCTCGGCGTCGCGAACGCGGGGCCAGGCGCGGTGGGTTACTACAAAGAGGCGAGCGGCAAGCGCTACCGCCTGCTCGCGTCGGCGCCCGGAAGCGCCGACCGCGCGAAGGACGTGATCCACGCTCTCCGCGCGAAGCCAGGCGCGCTGCCGGTCGCGAACGTCGGCGACGAAGCGGTCGACGTCGTCCTCCAGCCGACGCCCGAGCGCGCGAAGATTGAATGGCTCGTCGCGCGCAACGGCGACCGCGTCCTCGGCATCGGCGACGAAGAGTTCACCGCCGACACCCCGGCCGGCCGCATCCCCAAGCCCGAAAAAACCGACAAGCTGCGCGCTCTCCTCCACTGAGAGACGTGCGAGGCTAAGAAGGACGAGGGCTCATTCTTCTTCCTCGAGAGCGGCGGCCTCGGCGTAGAGGGCGCGGCGTTCGAAGCACTCGGACGGAAAGTTCGACGCGGCGCGGACGTGCGCGGTGTCTGCGATGAAGCGCGTCGTCACCGGGTCGTGGTAACCGCTCACCATCGGAAGGTGCGGGAGCGTGCGTTTGTGGTGGCGGACGACGCGCGCCGTGAGCAGAATCGCGCACGTACTTGCCGACGAGCGACGCGAGGCACACGACGAGGTGCTTCTCGTCGGCGTCGCGAACGAACGCGATGCGGCCCACGCCGGGCAGGGCGTACTCGCTCCGCGCGCGGCCCTCGCAGACGACGGCGTGCAGGCGCCCCGCGAGCGGACCGAACGCGTCGGGGTAGCGATTGTAGCCGCCGACTTTTCCGCAGACCGCGACGACGTCGCTTCCCGAGCGCTCGCGCGCGTCGAGCACGAGTCGCTCCATCGCGTTGAGGTCGACCTTGAAACGCGTGACGCCGCGGTCGACGGCGTCGTTCAGGCGGCGCGTGCAGACGATCGCGACTCGCACGCTCGCGACCCGGAGGCCGCGCTTCTCGAGGCGACCGAGATCCGAGCGCACCGCCGCGAGGAGCGCGTCGTCCGCCTCGAAGGCTTCGCCGTGCGTTGTGAAGCACTGATGCGCGTGATCGCCCTCGGTCGGGCAGAGCTCGCGGAGCCACTCCGCCGGGTCGAGCGAGAGCGCCGCGACGAGCTCGGCCGGCGTCGACGCGGCGTCGCCCAGGGCTCCGCCGAGCACGCGCGCCCACGCCTCGCCGAGCGTGTGCTCTTTGTAAGAGACGAGCTTCTTCGAGTCGTTGATGCGGGCGAACGCGCGGCCCGGCCGGCCGAGCGCGACCTTCTCGGCGCGCTCGTGCTCCGCCGAGAGCGTCACGGCGGTGACGACGAGCGGCCCGAGCCGCGGGCCGAGCCCATTTTCGTCCACGCCGACGAGCACGCCTCGTGCCGTATCACATCCCGAGCGAGTTGCACCGCCCCGCAGCCGGTGCACATCGCCACGCCGGCGTCCGCCGCCGACGGTTGCGGTTGACGGCCGAGCCCCGGATGCTTACCGTCTTGCGCCCCAAATCGGGGTCGGCACGAACGGGAGCGAAGCGAAGGAAGCCATGAACAAGACGCAGCTCAAGAAATTCAAGTCGCTCCTTCTCGAGAAGCGCGACGAGATCGTGAAGAAGGCGAAGCAGACGCTCGAGGAGGACATGACCCTCGACGCGAACGATCTCCCGGACGAGATGGATCTCGCGTCGAGCGAGTACCTGCAGTCGTTCACGTTCCGCCTCCGCGGGCGCGAGAAGTCGTTCCTCGACAAGATCAACAAAGCGCTCGTGAAGATCGACGACGGCACCTTCGGCGTCTGCGAAGAGTGTGGCGAGGAGATCTCGGTGAAGCGCCTCGAGGCGCGGCCGGAGACGACTCTTTGCATCAAGTGCAAAGAGGACCAGGAGCGCATGGAAAAGGATTTCGGCTGAGATTTCCTCAGCTCGATCGACGCAGCACCCAATAGAGCGCGCGCAGCGCGCTCGTCGCGTGCTCGCCCCAATGCCCGTAAAACGACTCCCGCCATGTCCACGCGGCGGCGCGGAGGTCCGCCGGCTGCCCGCGTTCGAAGATCGCCAGACCCTGCATCAGGTCGGAGTACACGTCTCGCACGTCGTCGCTCAACGACCCGACGACGGGCTCGTCCTCCGCGTACGCATCGAAGATCTCGCGGTAGAAGTCCAACTCACCGAAGTCGAGATCCAGCGGCTCGACGTCGTGTTTCGGGCGCGGCACGTCCGGCGCATCGTGCTCGGGGAGCCGCAACGCCAACGCGCATAGGTCCGCCAACCGGTGCGCGAGATCGCGGCAGGTCGTGGGCGACATCGCAGGCGCGGACTTCAGCCACGTGCGGAGCGCGTGCGTCGCTTGCGCGAAGCGTTCAACGTTCGCCGCCTCGGGCGCTTTCACCCGTGCCTCTCCAGCACCTCGCGCAAATAGCGCCCCGTGTGCGAGGTCGCGTGCTCGGCGACCTGCTCCGGCGTGCCGCAGACGACGACCTCGCCGCCGCCGGTGCCGCCCTCGGGGCCCATGTCGATGACCCAGTCGGAGCACGCGACGACGTCGAGGTTGTGCTCGATGACGAGCACCGTGTTTCCCTGATCGCGTAGGCCGAGGATGGCGAGGAGGAGCGCCTCGATGTCGGTGAAGTGCAGGCCGGTCGTGGGCTCGTCGAGCACGTAGAGCGTCTGGCCGGTCGCCTTGCGCGCGAGCTCGCGCGCGAGCTTCACGCGCTGCGCCTCGCCGCCCGAGAGCGTCGTCGCGGGCTGGCCGAGCGTCAGGTAACCGAGGCCGACGCGGCGGAGCGCGTCGAGGCGCTCGCGCACGCGCGGGATCGTCTCGAACGCGGTCTGCGCTTGCTCGACCGTGAGATCGAGCGCGTCGGCGATCGACATGCCGCGGTAGAGGATCTCGAGCGTCTCGCGGTTGTAGCGGCGGCCGCCGCACGTGTCGCAGGTGACGAAGATGTCCGGGAGGAAGTGCATCTCGACGCGCAGGACGCCGTCGCCCTGGCACGCCTCGCAGCGCCCGCCCTTCACGTTGAACGAGAATCGACCAGGTTTGTAGCCGCGCGCGCGCGCCTCGGGGAGCGTCGCGTAGAGCTCGCGCAGGAGCGAGAAGACGCCGGTGTACGTCGCCGCGTTCGAGCGCGGCGTGCGGCCGATGGGCGCCTGGTCGATGGAGACGACCTTGTCGACGTGCTCGAGGCCCTTGACCGCGTCGCACTCGCCGATCGGAGAAGTCGCAGAATACAAGCGACTGCGCGCGGCGGGCAGGAGCGTGTCGACGACGAGCGAGGACTTGCCGCTGCCCGAGACGCCGGTCACGCAGACGAAGAGGCCGAGCGGGACTTGCACGGTGACGTTCTTAAGGTTGTGGGCGCGCGCGCCCTCGACCACGATTTGAGCCTTGGGCTTCTTCTTGCGCTGCTTGGGGATGGGGAGCTTCTGTTTGCCCGAGAGGTACGGGCCGGTGACCGACTGCGGGTCGGCCATGATCTCCTCGGGCGTGCCCGCGGCGATGACGCGCCCGCCGTGCACGCCCGCGCCCGGTCCCATGTCGACGACGTGATCGGCCGCGAGGATCGCGTCGCGGTCGTGCTCGACGACGATGACGCTGTTGCCGAGATCGCGCAGGCGGAGCTGCGCCTCGATGAGCCGCGCGTTGTCGCGCGCGTGGAGGCCGACGCTCGGCTCGTCGAGCACGTAGAGGACGCCGACGAGCGCCGCGCCGATTTGGGTCGCGAGGCGGATGCGCTGGCCCTCGCCGCTCGAGAGCGTCTGCGCGCTGCGATCGAGCGTGAGGTAATCGAGGCCGACGTCGATCAAGAAGCCGAGGCGCGCGGCGACCGCGCGGAGCAGCGGCTCGGCGACGGCGAGCTCCTTCGCGCCCGAAGGTGTCGGGGCCGAGCGTCGCGACGAAATCGCGGAGATCGCAGAGCGCCATCGCGCCGAGCTGGGCGATGTCCTTGTCGCCGGGCGAAGACCCGGCGCGCTCTCGGCCGCCGAGCTTGACGGCGAGCGCCTCGGGCCGGAGGCGCCGGCCCTTGCACGCGCTGCACGTGCGGGTGACGCAGAAGCGGCCGATCTCGTCGTCGGCGATCGCGCCCTCGCTCGCGTCGGGATCGTCGTCGTCGTCCTCGCCCGCGTCCTCGCGCACGCGCTCGCCCTCGAGCCGCGCCTCGAGCCGCGGGATGATGCCGACGTACGCCGCCCCGCTTCTTCCGCTTGGCGGCTCGCGCCGACCGAGGATGCGCGTTTCGCTGCTCCTCGGGCAGGTCGCTCCACGCGACGTCCGGGTTCGACGCCGAGCGCCCGGGTCGCGCGCGCGAGCTCGGTGGCGAGCGCGACCGAAGCGCGCCGGCCCCACGCGACGACGACGCCCTCGCGCAGCGTGCGCTGCGGATCGCCGATCACGCGATCGGGATCGACGACGGTGCGCGCGCCGAGGCCGTCGCACGCGGGGCACGCGCCGTGCGGCCCGTTGAACGAGAACATGCGCGGCTCGATCGGCGGCAGCGAGATGCCGCAGTCGATGCACGCGAACCGCTCCGACAGCCAGAACGGCTCGCGCCGCTCGCCCTCGGCCTCTCCTGCTGGACGAGCAGGCGGCCCTCGCCGAGCTTGAGCGCGAGCTCGACGCTAGTCGGTGACGCGGCCCTTGATGCCGTCTTTGAGGACGATGCGATCGACGACGACGTCGAGGTCGTGCGGCTTCTGGCGGTCGAGCTCGATCTCGTCGCCGAGGTCGACGATCGTGCCGTCGATGCGCGCGCGGACGAAACCTTCGCGCCGAAGACGTTCGAGCTCGAGCTTGAGCTCGCCCTTCCGCGCGCGGCACATCGGCGCGAGGAGCAGGATGCGCGAGCCGTCGCCGAGCGCGACGATGCGGTCGACGATCTGCTGGACGGTCTGCGCCTCGATCCGCTTGCCGCAGCTCGGGCAGTGCGGGACGCCCGACGCGCGCGAAGAGGAGGCGCAGGTAGTCGGCGATCTCGGTGACCGTGCCTACGGTCGAGCGCGGCGACTTCGAGAGCGGCCGCTGCTCGATCGCGATCGCGGGCGAGAGGCCCTCGATGCGCTCGACGTCGGGCTTGGCAGTTGCTCGAGGAACTGCCGCGCATAAGCCGAGAGCGACTCGACGTAGCGACGCTGGCCCTCGGCGTAGATCGTGTCGAACGCGAGCGACGACTTGCCCGAGCCGCTCGGCCCCGTGAAGACGACGAGCTTGCCGCGCGGGAGCGAGAGGCTGACGTCCTGCAGGTTGTGCTGCCGCGCGCCGACCACGGTGATGCGATCGAGCGACGCGGCGCGCGACGTCGCGCCCACGGCGGCCGCGTCGACGGCGCGCTGCGCGCGCTGTTTGGCCGCACTTGCCGGCTCGACTCTCAATTTTTGCGTGGCCCGCCCCATATGAAGGGGAGCATCTTAAGGCCGAACTTCGAGCGCGGCCAGCAAATCGCGCTCCAGCTCGGCGTAGGATTCGAGCCCCACGCTCAATCGGAGCAGGCCGTCGCCGATGCCGGCCTTCTCGCGCGCGTCCGGCGGCATGCTCGCGTGGGTCGTCGTCGCGGGGTGGGTGACGAGCGTCCGCGCGTCGCCGAGGCTCACCGCGTGGGTGCCACCCGCACGGTCGAGCCGCGGCTCGTGCTCGAGGACGGCGCGGCCGCGCGCGAGGCCTTGCACCTCGAACGAGAGGAGCGAACCGTACGCGTGCATCTGCCGCGCGAGCTCGTGGCCGGGATGGCGAGCGAGGGATGGTGAACGCGCGCGACGCGGGATGCGAGGCGAGCGCGCGCGCGAGCGCGCCGCCGTGCTGCACGCGCGTCTCTGGCGCAGCGCGAACGTGACGATTCCGCGGGCGACGAGCTACGCGCCGAGCGGCGAGAGCACGCCGCCGAAGCCCTTCACCACCGTGTCGCGCGCGCGCGCGACGTCCTCTGTCGCCGCCGGCGATGACGCCGCCGATGGCGTCGCCGTGCCCGCCGAGCGCCTTGGTCATCGAGTGGACGACGAGGTCGACGCCGAGGTCGAGCGGCGTCTGGCGAACGGCGTCGCGAAGGTGTTGTCGGCGATCGTCTTGCGCCAGCGGCCCGACGCGGCCGCGAGCGAGGCGGCCCGCGCGACGTCGGCGACCGCGAGCGTCGGGTTCGTCGGCGTTCAATGTAAAGGACGCGCGTTTGGGCGCCTGGAGGCGCCGCGGCATACGCCTCGGGCGTCGGCTCGTCGACGAACGTCGTCTCGATGCCGAGCCGCGGCAGGCGCTCGCGGAAGAGTCGCGCGCTCTCGCCGTACATCGATCGCGGCGCGACGACGTGCGATCCCGGCCTCGCACGCGACAGGACCGCGCCGCTGATCGCGGCCATCCCGCTCGCCGTCGCGCACGCGGCGCGGCGTTCTCGAGCGCCGCGACCTTGGCCTCGAGCGCCTCGACCGTCGGATTCGCCCAGCGTCCGTAGATGTACGCGTCGTTCTCCCCCTGGAACGCGCCGGCGGCGTGCTCCGCCGAGTCGAAGGCGAACGCGCTCGCGAGCACGATGGGCGTCGCGAGCGCGCGGTACGCGTTGGGCTCTTCGCCCGCGTGAACCCCCAGCGACGCGAGGGCGTCGCAGCGGGCGTCGAGGCGCGCTTCGTACGCATCCATGTCAGCCCGACCGTATCCCGTTTCTGCGACGGGCGGGCGCCGTGTGGTAGCCTCCCAAGCCGAATGTTGCGGATCGAGTGCGAGTCTTGCCACGCGCCGTACCAGGTCGACGAGCGCCGCGTTCCGCCGCAGGGCCTCAAGATGCGCTGCCCGAAATGCGGGCACACCTTTTCGGTGCAGAAGCCCGGCGCGGAGGCCGTCGCGCAGGCTCCGGCCGCGCCCCCCGGGCCGAACAAGATGAAGATGACGATGGTGGGGCTCGGCGAGGTCGGGGCGGCGCCGTCGAACGCGGACGTGGGCTTGCCCGCGACGCGGAACGCGCTGCCGAAATCGCCGCCGCTGCCGACCAAACCCGCGGCGCCCGCCGCGCAGCCGCCCGCCGAAGCGGCGGATCTGCCGGCGACCCGCGCGGCGCCGCCCAAGCCGGGGTCGTTCATCGCGAAGCCCGGGGCGGTTCCGCCGCGGCCCGCGCCGCCGCGCCCGCAGCCTCCGGCGGCGAAGCCTCCCGCGCCGAAGCCCGCGCCGCCCGCGCCGGTGGCCGTCGCGCCGTCCGCCGATTTCGATCTCCCGGCGCCGCGCGACAAGTTCTCGTCGCTGCCGGCCGCGCTGGGGAGCGTCGACGATCTCGATCTCCCCGCGGCACGCGCCGCGGCCCCCGTGGTCGCCCCTCCGCAGTTCGGCGAGATCGATTTGCCCGCCGTCGCCGCCGATCTGCCCGCGGCGCGCGGCGCGAAGCCGGCCGCGAAGGCCGCGCCCGCGGCGGTGGACGCGGCGGTGCGCTTCGATCTCGATTTGCCGAACCCCAAGCTGGCGCCGAAGCCGACCGACGATCTCGAGCTCGATCTCGGGCCGCCAGCCGCCGACTTGCCGGCGCCGCTTCCGGATCTGCCCGTCGTCGCGTCGTCGCTCCCGGCGCGGAGAGCGGAGCCGGCGTTCGGCGAAATCGACTTGCCGTCGATCGACGCGCAGCTCCCTCAGAATCGCGTCGGCGCTGCCGACGGTCGCGTCCACGCTGCCGACGGTCGCGTCCACGCTGCCGACGGCGGCGTCCACGCTGCCGTCGGTGGCCGACGTGCTGCCGACGGTCGGCCAGCAGCTGCCCGCAGCGGTGGGCAACGACCGGTTGATGCCGGTGCAGAAGGAATCGCTGGATTTCGGCGAGGTCGATCTCGGTCCGCTCGGCGGCGTGGAGCTCGACCTCCCGCCTCCCGCGCCGCCCCCGCGGCCTCAGGCCGCGCAGTCCGAGTTTCCGGAGCTCGATCTCGGCGCCCTCGACTTGAAGAGTGAGCCGCCGTCGGCGCCACCCAAGCTCGGGCCCGGCCCCGCGCCGAAGGCGGAGCCCCCGCCGCCGCCCCCGGCCCCGCAAAAGGCGACCAACGCGCTCGCGTTCGGCGAGCTCGATCTCGGCGGAGGCGCGCCGACCGCGTCGATTCAGACCGAAGAGCCCCTGGGCGGCCTGCCGCCAGCGCCCGGCGGAGACGAGCTCTCGCTCCCGCAAGCTCCGACGTCGATGCGCCCGAGCCACCCGGGCGACGCCTCCGTCGCGAGCGGCCGCGTGTCGGGCGTCGAGGTCGCGCTCCCTGTGCAGACCGGGACGAAATCGCGCGCGCGCGGCGGGCCGGAAGAGAAGAAGCCCTCGCGCGTCGGTCGCGTCGTGCTCGGCCTCTTCGTGGTCGCAGTGCTCGGCGGCGGCGCGCTCCAGCTCACGCGTCACGGCGCGTTCGGCTATCTCACGATCGGCGACGCGCTCCACGCGAGCGAGTACGCGAGCTTCGCCGCGTCGGAGTCGTCGCGCGCGCGCGAGCGCATGGGCAAGGACGACTACCCCGACGCGCGCGGCGCGATCGACGCGCTGTTCGCGGCGCACTGGCAGAAGCCGCGCGCCGGCGCGCTCGCGACGTACGCCGCGTTCGCCGAGTTCGCTTACGAGACGCGCTTCGGCGCCGACGTGGATCGCAACGCGAAGGCGAAGCTGATCCTCGCCGACGCGTCCGCGCTGCCGAACGTGCCGCACGTCGACCTCGCGAACGCCGCGGCGGCCGCGGCGGCGGGCGATCTCGAAAAGGCGCGAAAAGGGCTCGAGGCGGCGAGCAAGCGGGATCCGGGCGATCCGATTCAGCGCGACGTCGCGACGCTTCGCGGCGAGGTCGAGCTCCTCGCGCGCGACCCGCGCGCCGCGAAGACCGCGTTCGAGACGGCGCTCAAGCTCGGCGCCAAGGCGCAGGCTCACTACGGGCTGGCGCGCGTCGCGATGGCCGAGCGCGATTGGCCCAAGGTCGCGAGCGAGACCGACGCGACGCTCGCGGCGACGCCGCACCACCCGGGCGCGCTCTTGCTGCGCGCGCTCGAGCGCTACTCGACCAAGGGGGACGACACCGGCGCGCTCGCAGACCTCGCCGAGATCACGACCGGCGCGGCCAAGCCGCTCGCCTCGCAAGGCGAGGTCGCGCAGGCGTTCGCGAACCGCGGCAAGATCTTCCTCGCGAGCGGCCGCGCGGGCGACGCGCGCACCGCGTTCGACGACGCGCTCAAGCTCGACGCACGCAACGTCGACGCGCTCGTGGGGCAGGGGACCGTCTTGTTCGACGAGAGCCGCTTCACCGAGGCGCTCACGCGGTTCGACACGGCGCTCCAGGCGCGGCCGAGCGACGAGCTCGCGACGAGCTACGACGCGCTCAGCAAGATCAAGCTCGAACGTCTGAAGGACGCGAAGGATCAGCTCGTCGCGGCGAAGGCGAAGTTCCCCAAGTCGATGCGGATCATGTACGCGCTCGCGCAGGCCGAGGCCGCGCTCGGCAACAGCGGCGACGCGGAGAAGGACCTTCGTCAAGCGGTCGACTGGGCCTCGCCGAAGGATCCCGAGTCGGTCGAGCCGTACATCGCGCTGGCCACGCTCCTCGCGTCGCACAACCGCGACAAAGAAGCCGAGGACGTCATCGCCGACGCCAAGTCGAAGCTCCCCGACGAAGCGCCCGTCTCCGTCGCGTTCGGCGAGTACGACGCCGCGCAAGGCAAGTACGATGACGCCGTCGCGCACTTCCGTCACGCGCTCGAGCTCTCGCCCAACAGCCTCTCCACGCACTTCAAGCTCGGCGTCACCTACCGCCACATGCGCAGCACCGACGAGGCGTCGCGCGAGTTCGACCAGGTGCTCGCGATCGACAAGGACTACCCGGGCCTCGCGCTCGAGCGCGGTCTCTTGTTCGAGGAGTCGGGCGAGGTCGAGCGCGCCCTCGAGCAGTTCAAGAACGCGCTCGCTCGAGCGCCGGACGACGCCGACCTCCAGCTCCGCGTCGGCGCGGCGTACGTCGCGATTGGGCGAGCGGCCGACGCGCTGCCGATGCTCCGCAAGGTGCTCGACAAGCGCCCGACGAGCGCCGAGGCGAACCACTACCTCGGTCGCGCGATCTTCGCCGATGAGGGCGCGACGCCCGAGGCGATTCGTTTTCTGAAGCGCGCCGTCGAGCTCGACCCGAACCGCGCCGAGTACCACCTCTACGTCGGCTGGGCGGCGAACGAGTCCAACCCCGCGGATCTCGGCCTCGCGCAGGACGAGATTGAAAAGGCGCTCGCGCTCGACAAGCTCCTCGCCGATGCGTACTGGCAGCGCGGCGAGCTCGAGCGAAAGCGGCTCGCGGTCGACGACGCGATCCGCGACTTGAAGCACGCCCTCGAGCTCCGCCCGTCGCGCATCGACGCGTACGCGACGATGGCCGAGTGCTACGAGGACAAGAACGACCCGCAGACCGCTCTCACGATGTGGGCGAAGGCCGTCGCCGGCAGCGATCGAAATCCGTATTGGCGCTACCGCTACGGCAAGCTCTTGCTCGATCGCGGTCACGCAGCCGAGGCCGCGCCGCACCTCACGTTCGCGGTCGACGAAGCGCTCAAGAAGGACGCGCGCCCGCCGTGGGTCGCGCCGGCCGAGTTCTCCGCCGGCGACGCGCTCCGCAAGACGGGCAAGCGCGCCGAGGCGGTCACGATGTACCGGCGCTTCCTCGAGATCGCGTCCACGAACGATCCGGATCGCCGCGACGCGATGAGCGCGCTCGCGAGCATGGGCGAGACGTACCGACCCGGCCAGTGACGCCGTGGCGTTCTGGGAGCGCGTCGGCGAAGCGATCGGGTACGGGCTCGCGGCGCTCGTGCCGGGTCCTCCCGCGGCGATCTCGCGGGGCGAGCGTCGTCGAATGCGGCGCACGTTCGCCGCGTGGTGCGACGAGCTCGACGGCATGAAGCTCGACGCGCGCCGCGGGTCCTCCGGCGGAGCATCGCGTTCACGTCGTCGACGGGGCGCACGCCCGCGATCGCGATGACGCGGCTCGAGGTGTGGCGCGCCATCGGCGAGGGGCTCGTCGCGCTGGCCGATTGGCTGGTGGCGCGCTTCGCGGTCGCCTACCGCGGGTGACGAGCGCTGTCCGGGTTGGCGTACGATCGAGCGTCGATCATCCGACCGGCGGACGACTCGTCGCGTACGCGCTACCCTCGCAGCGATGCGGTCGTCACGCTCGGTCGTCGCGCTTCTGCTTTTGGTCGGCTGTGGAGCGAGCTCGTCTCCGCCCGCGCACGTCGGCGATCCCGATCCCGCGCCCGTCGCGCCGCACCCCGCAGCGTCCGCCGCGCTCGCGCCGCCGCCGCCACCTCCCTCCGCCTCGGCCGCGCCGCCGGACGACGGCCCCGACGTTCCTGCCGCCGAAGATCACTTCACCGGTCGCATCACCGCGATCGGCTTCGGGTGCGAGGTCGACGCGTCTTGCCACGTCACGATCGACGGGACGAAGACCGTCGACTTCGGTCACGATACGCGGGGCGAGCCTCCGGCGGCGTGGGGGAGCGCGGAGACCTTGTTCGCGCTGAAGCGGTCGCAAGCGACGCTCGTCGGCCGCCGCGTCGAAGTGTTCGCCGCGACCGACGATCACCGGAGCTACACCCTCCGCGGCAAGAGCGCGTACTACATCCACGTGCTCCGAAGGTAAGCCGACGAGCGGATGGCACGAACGCGCCGCGCGCGGGGCGCTCGAGCGGGCGCGTGATTCGGAGCTTCGCACGCGAGGACTGACCTCTCAGGGAAGCGAAGCGCGGCTCTCCAGGTCGAGAAGAGCGCGCTCCATCGCCGCGAACTCCGGGGCCGCGAGCGTCTCCCCGCGGGCGTCGAGCGAGAGGCCCGCCGCCGCTGCGGCCGACGCCAGGGCCTCGGGCGGCGCGATCGAACGCCACGCGTTGCGTAGGGTCTTGCGGCGCTGCTCGAACGCCTTCGAGACGAGCGCGCGAAAACGCGGCGTCTCTTCGATGCGGTCGCGTCGCGGCACGAGCACGACGACGGTGCTCGTCACGTCCGGAGGCGGAAAGAAGGATCCGGGCGCGACGTTCATGAGGCGTGAGACTTCGAAGGCGGCGCGGGTGAACACCGTGAGCGCGCCGTACGTCTTCGTCCCCGGCGACGCGAGGAGCCGCTCGGCGACCTCGCGCTGCACCATGAAGACCGCGCGTTCGAGGCGGCCGGCGAGGCCCGCGGCGCGCTCGAGCAAGACGCCCGTGAGCTGATACGGGAGGTTTCCGGCGAGGACGAAGCGCTCGCCGCCGAGCGCGACGAAATCCACGGTCTTTGCGTCGGCCTCGACGATGCGCACCTGCGGCGCGTCCGCGAACGCGCGCTCCAGGAGCGGAACGAGATCGCGGTCGCGCTCGATCGCGACGACGGTCGCGCGCGCGGCGAGCGCGGCGGTGAGCGCGCCGGTCCCGGCGCCGAATCTCGACGACCATCGCGCGGTCGCGCTCGGCGTCGGGCACCGCGGCGGCGGCGATGCGCAGGGTGACGTCGGGCGTGACGATGAAGTTCTGTCCGAAGCTCTTCTTCGGCGCGAGGCCCGCGTCCCGCAGCGTCTTTCTCGGGTCCGGCGACGCGCGCGTCAACGCTGTCCCCGGAAGGGCTCTTCGCTCGGCGGCGGCCGATCGTCGAGCGGGGGAGGAGGCTCTCCGCTCGGCGGAATGGGATCGTCGGGCGCGGCGAGGAGGCGACCGGCGACCGGGGTCGCGTCTTTTTCGTGCGAGCGACGCAGCGTCGCGGGACGCGCGCCGAGCTTGCGGAGCGTGTGCGCGCCCTTCTCCTCGAGCACCTGGGCGCGCATGCGCACCGCGTCGTAGACCGCGGATCGCACCGCGTCGCCGCCCGGGTCCTCCAGCTCGATTCGACGGCTGCACCCAACGCACCTCGACGTGGCGCGCGCGCAGGCGGCGCACGGCGGCCGCGAGCTCTTTGCCTTCCTCCGGCGCATGCGCCCAAACGTAGACGACGCTCGGCCGCAGCTTCTCGCGCATCAGCTTGTCGAACGATTGCGCGAGCGTGAGGGCGGTCTTCTCGCGCTCGCCTTCGCCGCGCGGCGGGCACCTCGATGCCGAAGCTCGCGAGGTAATGGCGCAGCGTGCGCTCGCGCGCGCTCGCGCCGAACGGCAGGCGAGGGGCGAACGGCGCGCGCGTGCGCAAGAGCTCGGCGCGCGCGGCGAGCATGTCGAGGTCGCCGCGCGGGAGATCGGCGAGCCCGCGCGGATCGAGCGGGCGCGCGTGCTCGGCGACGCGCGCCGCGACCTCGCTCTCGTCGAGATCGCAGCGATCGGCGTCGACCATGCTCGCGGCGCTCGCGAGCGCGGCCGCGATGCGCGACGCCTGCGACGGCCCGCTCTCGGGCGAGAGCCAGCTGCGAAGTCGCGACGCGCTCACGATGATTCCGACGTGATCGCCCTTCGCGAGGTGGCGCGCCGTCACCGACGCCACTTCCTCGACCGCGTGATCGAGCGGCGCGTGGCCCGGCGCGCCCGCCCAGAGCTCGACCGACGCGTCCAGCACGAGCCACACGACGTCGCGCTCATCGCGCTCCATCTCGCGGACGACGAGCTTGCCGCGACGCGCGCTCGCCTTCCACGCGATGCGCTTGAACGCGTCGCCCGGCACGTGCTCGCGGAGCTCCTTGAGCGAATCTCCCTCGCCGGCGAGGTTCGTCGGCCGCCCCGCCTCGACGCCGCGCCGCGCGCGCCCGCCGACGGGCGAGTCGAGGAGCATCTTGATCGCGACCGGCAGCACCTCGACGCCGTACGGGTTCGCGAACATGAGCGGCACTTCGTAGAGACCTTCGCCGCCGAGCTCGGTGCCGCGCACCTCGAGCGCCATGCCGTGCACGCCCCAGCGGCCTACGCGCTTCGTCTTCAGCGTCACGCGAACGAAGGCGCGGCTCTCGGGCGGCAGATCCACGACCTTCGGCTCCACCTCGGCCTCGACGTAGCTCGACGCGAGGACGCGCAGCTCGACGCCGCGCACGTCGTCGATTCCGCGGTTGCGGAGCTCGGCCTCGAGCTCGACCACGCCGCCCGCCGCGGTTCGCGCGACGCGCTTGGGCGTGCTCCACACCATCTCGAACCCCGCGGTGCGCAGGCGCGTCACCGCGCCGAGCGCGAGCGCGCGACCGGCCGCGACGGCGAGCAGCATCGAGCCGCCGAACGCGATCACCGCCGCGCGCCGCCGCGCGCGACGAACCCCGGGCAGCCGATGAGCAGCCCGACGAGGACGATCGCCGCGCCGGTCGCGGCGACGTGGAACGTCGGCTCGTCGGATGAAGTCGCACGCGCGAAGCATACTCGCGCCGCGGGCAAGGCACGAGGGATGCAGTCGTGGCGGCATGGACACCACCGACCGCACAGATCACCTGCTTTGGAGAGCGTTTGGCGATCTCCCCACGTGGCAGAAGGGGGCGACGGCCCTCGTGGCGGTCGTCACCTCCCCGATGTGGATCTTCGTCCTCCTCATCTCCGGGCTGTCGCTCTGGCCGCTCTTCTTGCTGGGCCGTTTCCAGGGCAACCTCGGCAAGAGGCCGCTCGAGCGCGACATCGCGCGCGCCGTCCGCCGGCACCTCCAGCGTACGCAGCACTACTACGAAGGGACGTGAGCGCGGGCCGCGCTCAGACCGCGCGCACGCCGCGACGGTAACCGACCTTCGCGAGCGCTTCTTCGACGACGTGTTGGCGCACGCGGGCGTCCTGATCGGCGTCCGCCGAGAGCACGAGGCGGTGACCGAGCACGCTCGGCGCGACCGCGCGCACGTCGTCCGGCGCGACGAACGGCCGACCGCCGAGGAGCGCGTACGCCTTGGCCGCCTGGAGGAGCGCGAGCGACGCGCGCGGTGACGCGCCGAGCGCCACGCGCGGGTGATTGCGCGTGAACGACGCGAGCCCGACGGCGTAGTCGAGCAGATCGTCCTCGACGTGGATGCGGGCGGCGACCGACTGGAGCTGCTGGACGTCCTGCGCCGTCAGCACGGGCCGCGCCGCCGGCGGCTCGGTGCCGAAGGTCTTCAGCATCTGCGCCTCTTCGCGCGCGCCCGGGTAGCCCATCGGCACGCGCACGAGGAACCGGTCGATCTGCGCCTCGGGCAGAGGATACGTCCCCTCGAGGTCGATCGGGTTTTGCGTCGCGAGCACGAGGAACGGGTTCGGCAGCTCGTAGCGATCGCCTTCGATCGTCACCTGCCGCTCTTGCATCGCCTCGAGCAGCGCCGACTGCGTCTTCGCCGGCGCGCGGTTGATCTCGTCGGCGAGGACGACGTTCGCGAAAATCGGGCCGGGCCGCAGCGTGAAGGTGCCCTCGCGCGGGGAGAGGACGTAGGTGCCGGTGATGTCGGCCGGCATGAGATCCGGCGTGAACTGGATGCGTCGCGCCGTGCAGCCGAGCCCGACCGCGAAGGCTTTGACGAGCGTCGTCTTGGCGACGCCGGGCACGCCCTCGAGCAGGACGTGACCGCGCGCGAGGAGCGACACGAGCATCAGATCGAGCGCGCGCGAAGAGCCGATGTAGATGCGCGACACTTCGCGGCGGAGCTCGTCGACACGCTCCTTGGCGGCGGCCACTTCGTTTTGGGCGACGGCGTGCACGATCGTCTCGCGACGATAGCACGAGCGCGGCCCGCGGGAGTGAGGCCGATCGGCGCCGGACTACGCGGCGCGGCGCGCGCGCATTTCGTCGACGATGGCGCGCGCCCGCGCGGCGCAGCGGACGACGTCGGCGTCGCGGACTTGCTTCATCGCTTCGGCGCGGCGCGAGAGCACGAGCGTCTCGACGCGGCCCATGTACCCGAGCAGCTCGTGGAGCTCCCGCCCGCGAGCGTCGGACAAGATGCCGACCTCTTTGGCGATGCGCACGAGCTCGCCCGGCGCCGGCGCGTGCTCGAGCCCGAGCGCCGAGCAGAGCTCCTCCTCGAGCGCCGTCTTGATCTCGAGCACCGCGAGCGCGCGCGTCGTGCCGCGCGCCGCGATCACCGCCGCGTGGCCCGCGATCCCGCCTTGGACGGCGAGCGGGATGGCCTTCGTGTAGCGGGGCGTCGCCGCGCGGTGCACGCGGCTCGCGCGCGCGTAGACCCACGCGCCGAGCGCGAGGGCGACGAAGCCCGCGGCGAGGTACGCGACGACCGGCGGGAGCCCGTTGTGCTGAAAGTCGTGGAACCACTCGGTGAGAAAGCGCAGCTTGCCCGCGCCCTCGTCGTCGGCGTTGCCGTACGAGCCCACCTGCTCGAATCGCCCGACCTCGATCCAAATCTTGCCTCCGCCGCCCACCTCGCCCACGCCGCTGTGCGCGTAGTGAAGGACGTTCCGCACGAACGTGCGGTTGCCCGTGAAGCGCAGCATGCCGTTGATCGGCACGGACGCGTCACTCACGACGAGGAGATGTCCTTTGTCGACCGCGCCGGCGAGAGCCACGTACGTCTTCTCGCCGTCGTCGGCGCTCCGCACGTAGAGGAGCGGCGAGAGCTCTTTGTGCTCGACTCCGCTCGCGTGGTTGAGCACGACGCGCGAGACGCCGCGCACGGCCTGGTGGTCGGCGGCGGGCTCGGCGATCGCGAGCGCTGGGTTGTGCCTGAGCTCGAGCGCGGGATGCGCCGGGAGGCCGAGCCGGCGAATTTGAAAGTGACGCAAGAGCTCGTCGCCGGTCCCGAAATCGTCGAACAAGACGACCCGTCCTCCCTCGCGCAAGAAGCGCGACAAGGACTCGATGTCGAGCGAGCTCTCGGGGTGGAGCAGGATCACCGCGTCTTTCGGCCCGAGGGCGCCGTAATCGAGGGGGCGGCCCGCGACGACGCCGCCCCCGCCGGCCTCGTCCTTGGCGAGCTGCAGGAAATCAGACAGACCGTCCCAGTCGGCGCTCTTGGTGTCGTACGCGCCGAACGCCGCCGCCGCCCAGGAGACGAGCGCGAGGGCCATGACGCATGCCAGCATGCGGCGCGGCGCGAGAAGTCGTTCTCTTGACCCCATAGACGGCGTTGCTACGTTAGCTGAGAAGCTCACCCTACGATGCTCCCTCCCTTCATCATCGAGCAAATTCGCAAGCGTGAGAGTGAAGAGCGCACGCATCAGGAGCAGCCTCATCTCGAGCTGCCCCTCGAGCCGATGCGCCCTCCGACGATGCCGCCGCGTGACGAAGAGGACAAGCGCGGCGTGATCATCGTCGAGCTCTGAGGCGCGGGCTTGCGACGGCCGTTTTACCCGGGCCGGCGCTTGCGCGCCGAGGGTGACGTGCTCTAGGGTGCGCGGCGGATGCGCTTGCGCAGACGCACCGCTTCATTTTGCTTGCTCGCTGCCGGCGCTGCGGTCACCGCAGGCGTCTCCGGCGGAGGGTGCTTCCCTGCGGCCGGCGAGGGGGTCGACCCGCCGGCGAACAACTTCTACTTCCCCGTCGGGCTCGCAATCTCCCGCGGAGGCAACGTCCTCTACGCGGTCAACTCCGACTTCGACCTGCAGTGGAACGGCGGGACGATTCAGTCGCTCGACCTTCACGCGATTCGTCGCGACGCGGTCGCCGCCATCGCCGACCCGAACGACCCGAACCTGCCCCTCGCGCAGCCGCCGGACCCGAACGCGTCGTGCCCGAACGGCCCGCCCGTCATCACGCCCTTGTTCGACGCGGGCGTCGTCCCGGGCCAGGCGTGCGCGCCGCCGACGAACACCTCCTTTTACGTTCGCGATTCGGCGGTGATCGGCGCGTTCGCGACCGACCTCCAGCTTTCGCGGATTCAGAACCCCGACGCCGCGGGCCGCTCGCGGCTCTTCGCGCCGGTGCGCGGCGACGCGTCGCTCTCGTGGGCCGACGTCATCGACGACGATCCGTCGGCGCCGCCGAGCGCGTCCGCCACGGCGGCGACATACGCGCCGTTCCGGCTCGACTGCGGCGTACGCGACGCCCAGAACCGCTGCGACGGGCTCCACCGCACCGGCAACGACGTCGGCCAACCCGGCGACACGCGCCTCATCACCATGCCCGGCGAGCCGTTCGGGATGGCGCAGTCGGAGGACGGCCAAGCGATCGTCCTCACGCACCAGAGCGACGTTCTCAGCAGCCTCTACTCAGCCTTCACGCCCGGCCTCGACGTTTCGACCAAGACCGACATCCCCGCGATTCAGTTCGTCCTCTCGGGCGTGCCGACCGGCGGCATCGGCGTCGCGGCGATTCCGCACGATCCGCTCGCGTACCCCGAGTGCGATCCCGACCCGACGACCGCGGCGTGCAAGAGCGTGTTCCCGAGGCCGGCGTTTCTCCAGACGAGCCTCGCCGCCGCCCAGGTCGCCCTGCTCCGGTATTACTCGGACATCGGCACAGGCCCGTCGTCGCTTTACCGGCCTTTTCTCACGACCGAGGCGCTCTACAACCTGAACGTCGGCTCGGGCACGACCGATTTCGCGCGCGGCATCGTCATCGATCCGTCGCCGCGGATTCGGTGCAAGAAGACCATCACCGTGCCGCCGACGGATCCTTCGTACGGCGCGCAAGCCGAGGCCTGCGCGCGAAAGCCCGCGCGCGTCTTCGTCGCGAGCCGCGGGCCCGCCTCGCTCATCATCGGCCACGTGGGCCAGCCGATCACGCCCGGCGGCTCGTACGACGCCGACTACGTGGCGTTCGACTCGAGCGTGACGCTGCCGACGGGGCCGTCGGCGCTCAAGCTCGCGCCCATCGTCGACGCGCACGGAAACTACGCGCTGCGCGTCTTCATCGTCTGCTTCGACTCCAACGAGATCATCGACTTCGATCCGGATCAGAATCAGATCGAAGCCGTCTTCCACGTCGGCCTGGGCCCCTTCGCGCTCACGGTCGACCCGTTCGATTTCGAGGCGGCAGCGCGCGGCGACGCGGCGCCCGCGCCGAGCGTCGACGCGGACATCGCGCTTCGCCCGTACCGCTTCGCGTACGTCGCGAGCTTCACCGACTCGTTCATGCAGCTGATCGATCTCGACGACAGCCGCCCCGACAAGACCACGTGGGGTACGGTCGTCTATACGGTGGGCCAGCCGATACCACCGAAGGGTAGTTGAATGAAGCATCCGTTGCGCTGGATTTCGGCCGGGTTGCTCGCGACGTCCGTGCTCGGCGGCTGGACGGTGACGACGCAGTCGGGCTGCAGTCAAACGCCGCTCAACAACCCCGTGCGCACCTTCGAGGGCGCCGGGCGCATGAACATCTCTGCGTTCAAGTGCAGCAGATCACCGCCGAGGGCGGCCCGGTCGGCGCGCCGATTCAAGCGGTGCCGGTCACGGCCGACCACTGCACGCCGGTGCCGACCGGCACCGACCTGACGACGACGACCGTCCCCTTCCATCTCCTCGCGGTCGTCACGCAGACGCTCCGCGGCGAGCTCGCGGTGGTCAATCTCACGGCGCAGCACGTCGTCGACACGAGCCTCGCGCTGCCGGGCATCAACTTCCTGCCCGTCGGGCAGAACCCGACCGACGTCGTCGTCACGCCCGACGCGCAGAAGGTGTTCGTCACGAGCGCGTACGTGAACAAGCCGGCGATCTACATGATCCCGTCGACGCACCTGCTCGGCGACTCCGAGGTGCTCGCCGAGCCGTCGCAGGCGGCCGAGCAAGTGACGCTGCCGACGTGGCCCGCGTGCTCGCTGCCGCAAGCGCCGGGGCGCATGGTCGTCGTGCCGACCGGCAGCGCCGCCGGTGACGCGGGCGACGCCGGTGCGGGCAGCGGTTACGAGATCGTCGTCGTCATGCCGGGCAACGGCATCGACGAGGACGCGCTGGTCGGCGTCATCGACACGGCCGCGTTCGACTCGATCGCGCCGGGCTCGCTCGCGCCGTGCCCCATTTCGCAGACGATTCACCTCGCCGAGAACAAAGCGGCGCTGCCATCGTCGTGGACGCCGGGGCCGACGTGGCCGCTCGGGCTTCCGTACGTCGACGGCGGCGTGGACCTGTTCGCGACCGACGCCGGCGGCGCGGGCGTGCAGCCGTCGACCGATTATCACCTCCCGCTCTGGTCGTGCCCCGCGCTCGCGCATGCGGGCTTGGCCGACGCGGGCGCGCCCGACGCCTCGCCGATCGCGACCACGCCGGGCAACGTCGTTCACGGCAAGAGCATCGCGACCGACGGAAAATTCGTCTTCGTGTCCGACGACCAGATGCCGTTCATCCACGTCATCGACACGCGTACGCCGGGCACGCTCAGCGAGATCGCGCCGCTTCTCGCGACCAGCGTGGCGGACCCGTCGCGCGTCGTCACGACGAGCGAGCTCGCGATCAGCCCGGTCACGCGCGACTACAAGCGCTACCTCTACGCCGTCGACGCGACGCAGGGGAACAGCGTCATGGTGTACGACGTCACCGATCCGGAGAACGGCCCGCGCACGCCGCTCCGACGACCCAACGGCGAGCTCGACCCGCTGCAGCCCGCGGATCGGATCGCGTTCAACGCGCCCGTGTCGACCATCACGTTCGCGCGGCACGATTTTGCCGTGCCGGGCAACACGGGCGCGACGCCGACCGGCGTGCTCTGCAACCCGAACCCGAACGCCGGGCCCGGGCAGGGCATCGAATACCGCGCCAACGGGACAATCTCGGTCCCGCTCGGCCCCACGCGCCTCCGCGGAGTGTTCGCCTTCGCGACGCTCAGCAACGGACAGGTCGTCGCCGTCGACGTGGACGACTGGGACGCGCCGTGCCGCAGGCCGCTGAGCCTCGTTGCGGGGGCGAAGCCGGGCTCGCTCGCGTTCCC
Source organism: uncultured delta proteobacterium (assembly GCA_963731595.1). Lineage (GTDB taxonomy): Bacteria > Myxococcota_A > Polyangia > Polyangiales > Polyangiaceae > DASXHD01. The sequence continues at coordinate 2,128,712 of CAVSWE010000004.1, read as the reverse complement.
GGAGCCAGGCTCGAACGACGTCGACCCGTACCACGCGCCGGCCGCCGCAGCGACGGGGCTCAGCGACGCCGGCGGCATCCTGTCCGTCAGCAACGAGACGATGTGGCCGATCATCCAGCCGAACCGCATCCGATCGTCGAGCCTCGTCGTCGACGATCTCACCGGCGTCAACGGCCTTCACGATCCGGCGATCCCGACGGCGCCGCAGCTCCTCGTGAACGGCGCGCCCGTCTCGCTCGCCGCGAGCTCGTACGCGCTGCTCACGGCGGCGTTCCCGAATTTTTCGACGACCGTCGCTGCGACGCCGCAGCCCGCGCCGCCCAACGTCTACATGGCGCACGACGTGCCCGAGGCGCACGTGGCCGATCAGACGTGGAACATCACGTACGAGGGCGCGCTGCCCGGCTTCGACGGCGTCGCGGGCGATCTCTCGACGACGGACAATTTCGCGACCCTCCAGCTCTCGAGCTCGTCGGCGTCGTTCTGCGGTCACGGCGTCGAGGATCGGCGCGTCGCGGCGCAGCGCTTCGCCGCGCTTCAAGTCGACGACCAAGCCTACAGCCCCGCCAACACCACGATGATCCCCACGAAGCTCGACCAGCGCATCGGCGACTACGTGCAGATCACCGACGACATCGTCGGCGTGCCGAACCCGCTCGACGCCGGCACCCTCGTCCCCGATCCGAGCGACCCGTACTGGAGCTCCGACCAGGACTGCTGGGGCCCGATCGGCTCGAACGATCCGAAGGTGCGACAGCAGGTCTGCATCGACAAGTTCGGCGCGTACGGCCAAGACCAAAACGCGCAGCGCGATTTTCCGATCCTCGAGGCGAGCGAGGACCACCTCGTGCTCGGGCGCTACCTCTACACCGACGCGACGAACCGGCCGACCAACGGGCGCATCGTCGCGCCGCGCGACACGACGACGCAAGCCGACTTCCAGATGGCGAAGTGCTGCTTCCACAACCAGGCCCACTTCCACGTTCGGACGGGCGCCGAGTGGGTCGCGGTCGGATCGGTCAGCGGTTATCTGCATCACGTGGTGCCCGACGCGACGAAGGCCTGCGTCGAGTCGTGCGACCCCGCGCAGGTGCTCCTGAACGCGCGCGTCACCGAGACGGCCGTCGCCCTGCCCGGTGGATTCCCTGCGGTCGCGCCCGGCCGAAACAGCCCGTTCGCGCTGCGCAACCCGATGTTCTCGTTCTACCTGTCCGCGCCGGTCGTCACCGGCAACGACGCGGCGACGCTCTTCTCGGTCTCGGTCCGCGACGACGCGTGGCAGTTCACGACGCGCGGGCAATACGGCGCCGAGGGCGTGAGCCTCGTCGGCACGAACGGGTCGGTCGTCCCGCAGTCGTCGATGTTCATCCCGTCGCTCGGAGCCGTCGGCGTCGTCGACGGCTCGGCCAACGGCCTCTTCATCATCGACCTCAACACGCTCTCGATTGCGGACGGCAGCCCGTTCTATTGACGGTGGAGCACGTGGCGTCGCCTGGGCTGCGTGAGCGCATGGAGACCGCGACGCCGGTCATGCGGCAGTTTCTCGAGGCGAAGGCCGAGCACCCCGACGCGCTCGTCTTCTTTCGACTCGGCGATTTCTACGAGCTCTTCTACGACGACGCGCCGGTCGCAGCGAAGGCGCTCGACCTCACGCTGACCGCGCGAAACAAAGACAAGAGCGCCCCCATCCCCATGTGCGGCGTGCCGTACCACGCGGCGAGCTCGTACATCCAGCGGCTCCTCGAGCAAGGGTTCAAGGTCGCCATCTGCGAGCAGATGGCGGATCCCGCGAAGACGAAGGGGATCGTGCCGCGCAAGGTCGTGCGCGTCGTCACGCCGGGCATCGTCTTCGACGACGCGGGCCTCGAGGGCAAGAAGAACCACTGGCTCGTCGCGCTCGCGGTCGAGGGAGCGTCGGCGGAGGAGCGCTTCGGGATCGCGGCGCTCGACGTGTCGACCGGCGAGCTTCTGGCGTGCGAGGCGCCCGACGCGCCCACCGCGGGCGCGGAGCTCGTGCGACTCGACCCGGCCGAGGTGCTCGCGCCGAAGAGCGCCGCGGCGGCGACCGACGTCCTCCGCACTTCGCGGCCGCGCGCGGTCGTCCGCGAAGACGACTTCCAGGTCGCCGGCGCCGACGCGTGGCTCGCGACGCTGCTCGGCGACGACTCGAGCCACGCGAGCCCGCTCGTCCGCCGCGCGGCCGCGCGCGTCATCGCCGAGGCCCGCGCGTGCGAGGCCGGCAAGGATCCGCCGGTTCGCAGGCTCGCGGTGTACGAGCTCGGCGGCACGATGCTCCTCGACGACGCGACGCAAGCGCACCTCGAGCTCGTGCGGACGATGGCCGGCGAGACGCGAGGCTCGCTGCTTCACGAGATTGACGAGACCCTGACCGCGCAGGGCGCGCGTCTGCTTCGCCGCAGGCTGCTCGCGCCGAAGACCGAGGTCGCCGAGATTCGCCGGCGGCTCGACGCCGTCGAGTTCTTCGTCACGCAGCCCGGGCTGCGCCGCGAGGTGCGCGACGCCCTCGCGAGCGTGCGCGATCTCGAGCGACTCGTCGTGAAGGTCGTCGTCGGCCGTGCGATGCCGCGCGATCTGTCGGCGATGCGCGAGACGCTCGCGATCTTGCCCGCGCTCCAGGCCGCGCTGGAGAACTGTCCCGACGCCGTCGGCCGCGACTCGCTCGGTCTCGTCGCGAGCGAGCCGTGGATCGACGCGTGCGAAGGCGTGCGCGGGCTCCTCGCCGAGCGCATCGCCGACGACCCGCCGCTCCGCGTGTCCGACGGCGGCGCGATGCGCGCGGGCTTCGACGCGGAGCTCGACGAGTGGCGCGAGGTCTCGCAAAACAGCCAGCGCCTCATCGTCGATCTCGAGGCCCGCCTGCGCGAGTCGACGCAGATCCCGAGCCTGAAGCTGCGCTACACGCGCGTCTTCGGCTGGTACATCGAGGTGACGCGCTCGCACACGAGCAAGGTGCCGAGCGCGTGGCGTCGCAAGCAGACCATCGCGACGGGCGAGCGCTACACGAGCGACGAGCTCGAGGCGCTCGCCGACAAAATCGCGCACGCCGAGGAGCGCACCGCCGAGCGCGAGGCGACCTTGTGGAACGAGACGGTCGCGCTCGTCGCGCACGACGCGCCGCGCCTCCAGCGCACGGCGAGCCGGCTCGCCGAGATCGACGTCGCGGCCGCGCTGGCCGAGCACGCGCACCGCTGCGACTACGCGCGCCCCGAGGTCGACGGCTCGCTCGCGCTCGACATCGAGGACGGCCGCCACCCGGTCGTCGAGCACCTCGCCGCCGACGGTCGCTTCGTGCCGAACGACGTGAGGCTCGACGCCTCCAAGAACGCGAGCGGCTCGCGCTTCTGGCTCGTGACGGGGCCGAACATGGCGGGCAAATCGACGCTCATGCGCCAGGTCGCGCTGGTGTCGATCCTCGCGCAGATGGGCTCGTTCGTGCCGGCGCGGCGCGCGCGCATCGGGCTCGTCGACCGCATCCTCACGCGCGTCGGCGCGAGCGACAACCTCTCGCGCGGCGAGAGCACCTTCATGGTCGAGATGAAGGAGACGGCGAACGTGCTGCGTCGCGCGACGAAGCGCTCGCTCGTCTTGCTCGACGAGATTGGCCGCGGCACGAGCACCTACGACGGCCTCGCGATCGCATGGGCGGTCGCCGAGCACCTGCACGACGCGGTCGAGTGCCGCGCGATGTTCGCGACGCACTACCACGAGCTCACCGAGCTCGCCGCGACGCTCGCGGGCTGCGAGAACTGGAGCGTCTCGGCGCGCGAGCACGAGGGCGACGTCGTCTTCCTGCACAAGCTACAGCGCGGCCCCGCGTCGCGCAGCTACGGCGTCGCGTGCGCGCGGCTCGCGGGCCTGCCGGAGCCGGTGCTCGCGCGCGCCCGCGCCATCCTCGACGGGCTCGAGAAGGGCCGCCAGCAGAAAGCGCCGCAGCTCGACCTGTTCCGCGGCCCCGAGCCCGAGCCCGAGGAGCACCCGGTCCTCGCGACGCTGCGCGAGCTCGACGTGAACCGCCTCACGCCGCTCGAGGCGCTCCAGCTCGTCGACGCGCTGAAGAAGCGCGTCTGATCAGGGGAGCGTGACGCCGAGCGACTTCAGCTTTTTCTGGAGCTCGTCGTATTTCGCGACCGTCACGCCGGCGAACTTTCCGTCGGCGGAGTCGATGCGGCCGAACATCTTCGCGCTGTCCGGCAACGTGGGCGACGAATAGAGGCTCACGGTCGCGAGCGGGTTCTCTTTCGCGTCCTCGAAGCGGAACGTGAAGGTCGACATGTACGCCGGCGCCGTGCCGGCGGGCACCTGATCGGCGCCGAGCGCGTCGACGATCGCGCGGATCGTCTGCGGCGTTCGGATCGTCACGGTCTTGGCCTCGTTCGAGTCGAGGTTCTCGCGCCACGTGAGCTTCACGAGCTTCGCGCCGCCGACGAGATCTTTCAGAGTCTTCGTGAACGCGGGCGCCGGCGGCTGGGCGGTCGCGCTCGGCGTGGGCGCGGTCGACGCGGCCGGCGCGGCCGACTCGCTCGCGACCGGCGCGGCGCTCGGCGGCGGCGCGGGCGCAGCGCTCGCGCTCGGCGGCGGCGCGCTCGGCGGTTCCTGATTTCCACACCCGACGAGGCACACGAACCAAAAGAAGAAGCGAGCGCGCATGCGGCCCTCCCGATTTGCGGCCGGCTTAACACGCGAGCGCCTCGCTCGCAATCAGTGATCGAGCTCGGCGTACCGCCGGAAGATGCCGGACTCGTTGAACGGGAGCCTGCGCTCGGACGCGACGTACGCCGCGATCCGCGGGCGCGCCGCCACCGCGTCGCGCAGCGCGAGGAGCTTCGGGATGCGCTTGCCCACCCGCTTCATCGCGCGCGGGAAGGCGTACTCGAGCCCCTCGACGAGCTGGAACATCGAGAGATCCACGTACGAGAGCGACCGCCCGACCGTGCGCCCGCCGGCCGCCGCGCGCTCGAAATACCCCAAATACTTGGGCAGGCGCTCGTCGACGAACACGCGCGCGCGTTTCTTCGCTTCGCTCTTCTGGTCCTCGTAGTACTGGCTGACCGCGATCGGGTGGTGCGTGTCGTGAATCTCGGCGACGAAATCGGTGACGGTGAGCTGGAGCTCGTGCGCGCGGAGGCGGCTCGCCTCGTTCGCGGGCACGAGCCCGAGCCGCGGCGCGACGTAGAAGAGGACGTTGGCCGTCTGCGCGACGAGCAGCTTGCCGTGCCGCAAGAACGGCGGCGCGAAGGGCTCGGTCATCCCGCGCGGAGGCGACCGCATCAGCTTCATCATCTTCGGCATGCCGCCGGGCGAGCGCGCGACGTCGTCGTACGGCGCGCCGGCCTCTTCGAAGGCGAGCCGGATGTACTCGCCGCGTCCCTGGATGCCGGGCCAATAAAAGAGCTCGTACGGTCGTGCCACGCGCGGAACCCTATCGACTAAAGAGTGCACGTGCAAAGCGAACGGACAGCCGCCCGAGCGGGGTACGCGATGGTCGCGATCGCGGCGTGCTCGTGGGGCACGTGGCGGTACATCCTGCTCGCGGCCGAGCGCCTCGCGCCCGGGCTCGACGCGCGCGTCGAGGGGGCGGTCGTGATGCTCGTCATCACGCTCTTCGCGTTCGCCGCGCTCGCGTTCGACAGACGCGGCGCTCGTGCTCGCGCCCCGCGGCGCGTGCTCGACTGGGCGGGCGTCGCGTGGCTCGGCGTCGCCGACGCGCTGAACGTCGTGCTCCTCTTCGTCGCGTATTCGAAGACGAGCGTTCCCATCGCCGTGACGACGCATTACCTCGCGCCGATCCTGGTCGCCGCGCTCGCGCCGCTCGCCCTCCGCGAGCGCGCGCACCCCGCGACGTGGCTCGCGGTCGCCGTCGGGTTCGCGGGGCTCGCGCTCTTGCTGCGCCCGTGGAGCAGCGCGCTCAGCGCGAGCGACGCGCTCGGCGCCGCGGCCGGGGCGTCGAGCGCCGTCTTCTACGCGTCGAACGTGCTCGTGAACCGCCGGCTCGTCATGCGCTTCTCGGCGACCGAGCTCATGGCGTACCACGGCGTCATCGCGACCCCGCTTCTCTTCGCGCTGGCGCCGCTCCACGAGCTCGCGAGGCTGAACCTCGGCGCGACGCTCGTCTTGATCGGCGGCGGCGTCGGCCCGGGAGCGATCGCCGGCATCCTCTTCATCCTCGCGCTCGAACGGATCCGCGCCGCGCGCGCCGCGACGCTGACGCTCCTCGAGCCGCTCGTCGCCGTCGGGATCGCCGTCGTCGCGTACGGCGTTCGCCTCGCGCCGATCTCGTGGGCGGGCGCCGCGATGGTGCTCGGCGGCGCGGCGGTCGCCATGCGTCGCACCGCGTGAGCGTCGTGTGGGGGATCGTGTGCTACAGCGACGGAAAATTCGCGTCGACGTGAAGCGCGCGTGGCGTAGACTTTTTGCGGTCTTCCTTCGGAGGTAATTTTGCGAAGCGCACTCTGGTTGGCGAGCGTCCCGCTCGTCGCGTCGATCGCGGCCGCGTGCGGCAGCACGTCGTCGAATTTCGGCGACGGCGGAGTCGACGCGGGCGACGCGAGCTTCGCCGACGTCGCCAATCGGTTCGGGGACGGCAGCGCCGGCGACGGCGCGGCCGGGACCGCGTGCAGCGGGGACCTGCGCAGCGTCATCGACTCGAGCGGCCAGGTCGTCAGCACGTGCCCGCCGGATCAAGGATGCTCGGGCGGGCAGTGCGTCCCCGCGTGTCAGGCCGCGGGCGCGAGCCAAGGCAGCGTCGGCTGCGATTACGTCGTCTCGACGCCGAGCTTCTACTACCCCGACAAGCCGCCGTGCTTCGCGGTCTTCGTCGCGAACAACTGGCCGAAGGACGTGAAGGTCACAGTCACGCGGAGCGGCACGAATTACGACGTGACGAGCGGCTTCGCGCGCATCGCGCAGAGCGGGCAAGCGGTCGGCTCGTGGGCCACCGTGCCATCCACCGGAATCCCACCGGGTGACGTCGCGATCCTCTTCCTGTCGTCCGACCCGAGCGCGTCCAACATCGGCAACCCGCTCACGTGTCCCGTCACGCCCGCCGTCTCGCAGGCGAACGGCAGCGCGGTTCCCGGCTCGAACGCCTCGAGCGCGAACGTGACCGCCCGCGGCGCGGCCTTCCACATCGTGACCGACGTTCCGGTCACGACGTACGACATCCTTCCCTACGGCGGCGCGAGCTCGTATCTGCCGAGCGCCGAGCTCGTCTTCCCGACGACCGCGTGGGGCACGAACTACCTCGGCATCGTCCCGCCGCGCGGCACGCTCGCGTTCCCGCAGTGGGGCCAGATCGTGGCCGCGCAAGACGGCACTCAGGTCACCGTGTTTCCGAACGTCGCGCTCCCGAGCGGCACCAACGTCTCGGCCGCGCCGGCGAACCAGGCCACCGTCTACACGCTGAACGCCGGCGAATACATCCAGTGGCAGGACTCGAACGAGATGAGCGGCACCGTCGTGCAGTCGACCGCGCCGGTCGGCTTCATCGGCGGCACGACGTACGACTGCTACACGTCGACGACCGATCCGAGCGGCGGAGGCTGCGACTCGGCGCACCAAGAGGTGCCACCCGTCTCGGCGATGGGCAGCGAGTACGTCGTCGCGCCGTACACGACGCGCATGGCCTCGCTCGCCGACGAGAGCGAAGACTATCGAATCGTCGGCGGCGTCGCCGGCACGACGCTCACCTACGATCCGCCCGTCTCCGGCGCGCCCGCGACGCTGGCCGTCGGCCAGGTCGTCGACTTTCAGACCAAGGGGGCGTTCACGGTGCAATCGCAAGACGCGCAGCACCCGTTCTTCATCGCTCAGATCATGACCGGCTGCAGCGTGACCGGAGGGTCGCGGCCGGGCTGCAGTCAGGCGGCGATCTCGAAGTTCGGCTCGTGCTGCCTCGGCGACGAGGAGTACGTCATCGTCGTCCCGCCCGCGCAGTTCCTCCAGAAGTACGTCTTCTTCACCGACCCGACGTACCCGACGACGAACCTCGTCTTCACGCGCGAGAAGACCTCGAGCGGATTCCAAGACGTCACGCTCGACTGCACCGGCGCGCCGCTCACGGGCTGGAAGCCGGTCGGCGCGGGCGGAAAGTACGAGTTCACCAACATCGATCTCGTGCGCGCTTCGGCGAAGAACGGCCAATGCGACAACGGCCCGCACGTCGCGACGAGCAACGGGCCGTTCGGCCTGAGCGTGTGGGGCCTCGACAGCTTCTCGTCGTACGGCTACCCGGCCGGCGGCAACGTCGCCAAGATCAACAGCGTCGTCATCCCGCCGACGCCGCACTGAGTACGCCAAAGACCACTTGACGTGATCGTCTCGCGCTGCCGCATGTCGTCGCAGCCGCCTCGACAAGACGAGAGCGCTTCGAGCGGCTTCTGCCTCAGTGCGTGGACTTGTCGTTCACGTCGAGGCAGGTCGCGCCTTTCGAGTCGGCGACGCGCTCGTCGGCGGGGAGGCCGACGTCGACGGCCGCGCGGCGGTCTCCGTCGCGGAGCGCCTCCTCGGCGACCTCGCGGAACACGCTCAGCTTGGACGCGTCCGCGAGCACGACTTGAACTTGCCGCAGCCGCGTGCCTCCGAGCTGGAGGTGCCACTTGAGCGCGGTCATCATCGAGTTGGCGCACGTCTCGAGCGTGACGCGGCCCGCGCCGGTGCCGAGCGCGGGGAGCGCGAGGGAGCGCGCGCCGAGCTCGTCGGAGAGGAGCAGCGCGCGCTGCATCGCGCGACCGACGCACGACGCCTCGTTCCACGCGCTCACGGCGTGGAGGACGTGCTTGGCCGAGAGCTTCCCCGCGGTCGTCGCGATGCACGACCCGAGCGGCTGCTCGCCGGCCTTCAGCGCCTCCTCCTCGATGATCGCGCCGCCCTTCTCGCGCAGCGACAGGCCCACGCCGCGCGTCATCTTCATCTCGTAGTTGGCCGAGCACACGATGCCGTCGGCGCGCGCGTCGGCCACGTCGCCCGCGACGAACGAGACGGTGCAGTCGCCGATGCGGAAGGTGTGCCGGTCGAGGAAGACGAAAGGCGCGTGGTGCGCCGAGCCCTGGACCGTCTGCGCGAGCAGACCGAATTGCCGCGCCGGCTCGAGGACGTCGGGCGTTCGTTGCTGCTCGTCTTTGGCGAGCATCCCCGAGAGGAGATGCTGGAAGAACGCCTCGGCGGGCGAGCGCGGCGGGGGGAGCTGCGGCGCGCGCGCGGGATCGAGCACGTCTTCGTAGCGCGCGAACGGCGGGCTGCCGTACCGGAGATCGCACGCGGTCGCCGCCGCGCCCCACACGTCGGTGCGGCGCGACACTTCGCCCGAGCGAAGCTGCTCGGGCGCCATGAAGCGGAGCGTGCCGCTCGCCTCGTGCGCGTGCTCCATGGTGCGCACGGCGATTCCGAAGTCGCCGAGCCGCGCGCCGGTCTCGGGCGCGCCGAAGAGGTTCGACGGCTTCACGTCGCGGTGGACGACGCCCGCTTGGTGCGCGGCGTGGAGAGCCTCGCACGCCTCGCTCATCACCCGGCACACGAACCAGAGCGGCAGACCCACGCCGAGCGACGCGCGCCGCCGCCGATCGAGCTCCGCGAGGTCGATGCCGTCGACGTACTCCTGGACGAAATACGCGGTGCCCTCGTGCACGCCCGCGTCGACGGCGCGGACGACGCGCGGATTGACGATGCGCGCCATCAGCCGCGCCTCGTTGATGACGCGGTCGACCTCGTTGTTGCGCGCGACGGTGCCCTCGCTCAGCGTGGGTTTGAGCGTCTTGATGACGACCGGCACGCCGAGGATCGAGTGCTTTGCGAGGTAAACCTCGCTCATGCCCCCTTCGCCGAGCCGACCCCACACTTCGTAGTCACGGATTCGGGCGGGTAGCGTCACGCCCGCGAGTATACTCCCTTCATGCGAGGCATTCTCTTCGCCGCGGGGCTCGCGGCGCTCGTGGCGTGCGGGTCGGACGGAACGAATACGTTCGACGGTGGAACGGACGCGCAAGCGGGCGACTCAGCCGTCGTCTACGCGAACGTCGTCGTCGACCCGCCCGACGTCACGTTGAACGTGCCGATCACGGGCGGCGCGACGCAGGCGTACAAGGCGTACGCGGACGTGAGCGGGCAGACGCACGTGGACGTGACGGCGCAGTGCACGTTCAAGGTCGCCGACACCTCGCTCGGGGCGTTCAACGCGGCGACGTTCTCTTCGGCCGCGCGCGGCGGCGACACGGTCGTGACCGCGACCTGCGGCAGCGCGCAAGGTACGGGGAATCTGCATCTACTCTTGAAGGGCTGGATCCTCGCGACCGGCGCGCCGAGCAACTCGCCCTCGATCTTCACCGGCGCCACCGCGGCGACCGACCCGCAGCACACGCCCGCGCTCGAATACCCGCTCGACGGCGCCGTCGCGCCGCTCAACATCCCGTCGATCGACTCGCAGTGGACGACCGCGCAAAACGACCTGTTCCATCTCTCGTGGACGTCCAAGCACGTCGCGATCGATCTCTACACGCTCGGCGCGGACGCGCAGTTCGCCGACGACGTGTGGTCCAACGTGGCGGCGAGCGCCGCGGGGGACGCGGTGTCGGTCACGGTCGAGGGCCTCCAGCAGGCGTCTCCATCGTCGAAATACGCGAGCGCGCCGGTCACGCTTCGCATGTCGCACGACGTCATCGACAACACGGCGATCTACTGGTGGGCGTCGTCGCAGGGCAGCTTGATCACGCAGACCTTCGGGCAGACCGGCGCGCCGAGCACGGTGAAGAACGACTGCACGTCGTGCCACTCGGTCTCGCGCTCCGGGAGCCGCATCGGCTACTCGCGCTGCGTCGGCAACGATTGCGGGCAGATTTACGCGGGTTTCATGAAGTACGACACGACGAACAAAGTCTGGAACGACACGCTCGACGCGAACGGAAAAGCTCTCTCGGGCTCGTACACGACGTTCTCCCCGCTCGGTTATCCGTTCAGCGACGACAAACAATCGGTCGCGCTGCTCGCGACGTCGGCGTGCCACCTGACGCTCGTCGACCCGGACACCGGCGCGCTCGTCGCGTCGAACGTCGACGCGGTCTCGACGCACATGAACGGCAACCCCGGCCGCTGCGCGACGATGCCCGACTGGTCCCCCGACGGAAAATCGGTGGTCTTCGCGTCCACGCCGAACGCGGGCCAGTGGATCGACGTCTCGAACAGCGCGATCGCGCTGATGACGTACTCGTACGCCGGATCGACGCACGCGTTCGGCGAGCCGACGTTCCTCGTGAACGGCAGCTTGACGCTGCCGAGCGGCACGTACGACAACTTCTTTTTCCCGAGCTTCACTCCCGACGGCAGCTACGTGGTGTTCGACGCGGCGCGCGCGGGATGGCGCAATTTCACGGTGGCGGGCTCACCCGGCCAGCGCCTCGTGATGACCAACCCGACCGGGAGCTGGACGCGCGAGCTCGCCAACCTGAACGGCGCGGGCGATCTCGACATCACCTGGCCGCACTGGGCGCCGACGAACGGCAGCGACTATTACTGGGTCGTCTTCTCGACCGAGCGCGACTACGGCCACAAGCTCACCAAGTCCAACACCGCGTCGGCGTGCGTCGCCAACGGCGTGCAGCAGTGCAAACAAATCTGGATCGGCGCGATCGACAAGGCGACGCTCTCGGCCAAGAGCCCGCCCGACGACCCGAGCTTCGCCCCCGTGTGGATGCCCGGCCAAGATCTGGGCGCGGACAACATCAGCCCTTACTGGACGAAGCCGACGTCCGCGATTCCGCAATGATCCGCCGTTCACTGAGCGCGCTGGGCGTGGCGGCTGTCCTCGGCTGCTCTTCGGCGCCGCCGCCGGGCCCCGTCACGAACATCACTGTTTCGACCGGCACGCTGGTCCCCGCGTTCTCGCCCGACGTCTTCGTCTACGAGGCGACGGCGCTCACGTCGCTCGTCCCAGTCGACGTCACAGTGACCGGCCAGGACGTTACCATCGACGGCGAGCCCGCGAAGGACGGCGTCGCGCACCCGACGAGCGTGGCGACGCTCGACGACGCGACCGAGATACGCATCGACGCCACCGACGCGAAGGGCGCGCCGGTCACGTACAACATCCGCTCCGTCCCCAAGGTGCGGCCGCAGTGGGACGTGACCGCGCTCGACTCGCCGACGCCCGGTCTCATCCTCGTCTCGCCGACGCAGCTCGTCGGCCCGACGACCACGGGCCCGTCGATGCTCTACATCCTCGATGAGACCGGCACGCTCGTCTACTACGCGAAGACGCCGTTCGACGCGACGGACTTCGAGCGCGTCACGCTGCCGAACGGCCTCGTCCGGTACACGTACTTGATGCAGGACGCTCCGCTCGATTGGAGCAAGTGGCCGATCGAGCCGACGACGGCATACGTCATGGACGACCACTTCCGCCCGCTCCAGACGATCCGGCTCTCGGCCTCCGGCACGCACGACACCTTCGGCCTCGACGTGCACGAGTTCCGGCTGCTCGACGACGATCATTGGATCAGCGAGTCGTACTTGAGCCAGGCCGTCACGAACGTGCCCGGATATGCGACGTCGACCGTCGTGGACGCGATCGTGCAGGAGGTCAGCGGGGGCAACGTCGTCTTCGACTGGGGGACGACGAGCGTGCCGTCGCTCTACACCGACAGCACCGACGGAAACGACTTCACCGACGCGAAGACGCCGTACGCCGACTACACGCACTTGAACTCGGTCGACGTCGATCCCTCGAACGGAAATCTCCTCGTGTCGCTCCGGCACGACGACGAGCTCATCGAGCTCGATCGCGCGACCGGCGCGGTCGTCTGGACGTTCGGCGGCGCGAGCGATCAGTTCGGGCTGGCTGCCGCCGACAAACCCTCGCACCAGCACCACGCGCGCTTCGTGGCGCCGAACGACATCACCATGTTCGACAACGGAAACGCGTCGCAGGTGACCAAGCTCCGCGAGTACCAGATCGACCCCGTCGGGCACACGGCCCAGGTCGTCGCCGCGCTCCCGCTCGACGGCCACTACACGTCGGCGATGGGGTCGCTGCAGAAATACGACGGCCGCTATTTCGTGGGCTGGGGCTTCCGCCGCGACGGCGAGTCGGACATCACCGAGCTCGACGCGACGACCCAAAAGAAATCGTTCGAGCTGAGCTTCCGCGACGGCTACGTGTCGTATCGCGCGTTGAAGTTCAGTCGTTGACGCCGAAGTCCGTGCGGCTCAATAGCTGTCGACCGGGGGACACGCGCAAATCAAATTGCGGTCTCCGAGCGCGTTGTTAATCCGCCCGACGAAGGGCCAGAACTTGCGCGCGCGCGTCCACGGGGCGGGGAAGGCGGCCTGCTCGCGCGGGTACGGGTGCGCCCACTCGGTCGCCGTCACGGCGTCTTGCGTGTGGGGCGCGTTCTTGAGGGGGTTGTCGTCCTTGGGGAGCTTGCCGGCCTCGATCGCGGCAATTTCCTCACGGATTTGGTGCATCGCGGTGACGAAGCGATCGAGCTCTTCGAGCGGCTCGCTCTCGGTCGGCTCGACCATGAGCGTGCCCGCGATGGGGAAGCTCATCGTCGGCGCGTGGAAGCCGTAGTCCATCAGCCGCTTGGCGACGTCGTCGACCTCGATCCCCGCCGTCTTCTTCAGCGAACGGACGTCGAAGATGCATTCGTGAGCGACGCGGCCGCGCTTGCCTCGATAAACGACCGGAAAATACTTTTCAATCTTCTTGGCCAAGTAGTTGGCGCTCAAAATGGCGACTTTGGTCGCGTGGGTGAGGCCCGCGCCGCCCATCATGTGGATGTACGCCCACGAGATGAGAAGGATGCTTGCGCTCCCGTACGGCGCGGCGGACACCGTCACGTCGCCCTTGCCCGGAAGGAACGGCGCGAGATGCGCGGCCACGCCGATCGGGCCCATGCCCGGGCCGCCCCCGCCGTGCGGGATGCAGAAGGTCTTGTGCAAGTTGAGGTGGCAGACGTCGGCGCCGATGTCCGCCGGTCGGCAGAGGCCGACCTGCGCGTTCATGTTGGCGCCGTCCATGTAGACCTGGCCGCCGCTCGCGTGGACGATCTCGCAAATGCGCTTGATGTCCTCCTCGAAGACGCCGTGCGTCGAGGGGTACGTGACCATCAGCGCGGCGAGATCGCGCGCGTGCTCCTTCGCGCGCGCCTCGAGATCGCCGAGGTCCATGTTGCCGCCCTCGTCGGTCTTCACGACGACGACCTTCATGCCGGCCATCACGGCCGACGCGGGGTTCGTGCCGTGCGCCGACTGCGGGATGAGGCACACGGTGCGGTGCGACTCGCCCTTCTTCTCGAGGTACTTGCGGATCGCGAGGAGCCCGGCGTACTCGCCCTGCGAGCCGGCGTTCGGCTGCAGCGAAACCGCCGGGAAACCCGTGATTTCGGAGAGCATCGACTCGAGCTCGCGGAACACGTCGGCGTAGCCCTCGGCCTGGTCGGCGGGCGCGAACGGGTGAATCGCGTTCCACGCGGGCTCGGTGATCGGCAGCATCTCGGCCGCCGCGTTGAGCTTCATCGTGCACGAGCCGAGCGGGATCATCGAGTGCACGAGCGAGAGATCGCGCTCTTGCAGCGTGCGGATGTACCGCATCATCTCGGTCTCGGAGTGGTGCATGTTGAAGACGGCGTGCGTCAGGTACTTCGACGTGCGCGCGAGCGACTCGGGGATCGCCGCGCTGGCCTGCTTGGCGAGGTCGGCGACGTTCATCGCGTGGCCCTTCTCGCCGCCGAAGACCGCGAGGAGCGTCGCGACCTCGGCCTCGTCGCTCACCTCGTCGAGGGAGATGCCGATGTGCTCGCCGTCGAGGCGCCGCAGGTTGATGCCGCGCGCGACCGCGGTCTCGATGACGCGGTCGCACGTCGGGTGCGTCGCGTGGACGCGCAGCGTGTCGAAGAAGTGGGCGTGCTCGACCTTGCACCCGAGCGCGTTCAGGCCGTGCGCGAGCGTCGCGGCGAGCGCGTGGACGCGCGTCGCGATGCGGCGGATTCCCTCGGGCCCGTGATACGTCGCGTAGAAGCCGGCCATCACCGCGAGGAGCGCCTGCGCCGTGCAGATGTTCGACGTCGCCTTCTCCCGGCGGATGTGCTGCTCGCGCGTCTGGAGCGCCATGCGGAGCGCGCGCTTGCCGTGGCTGTCCTCCGAGACGCCGATGATGCGGCCGGGGAGCTTTCGCACGAACTCGTTCTTCGTCGCGAAGATACGCGGCGTGCGGGCCGCCGTTGCCGAGCGGAACGCCGAAGCGCTGCGTCGAGCCGACGGCGACGTCCGCGCCGAGCTCGCCCGGCGGCGTCACGATCGCGAGCGCGAGGATGTCGGCCGCCATGACGACGAGCCCGCCTGCCGCGTGCACGCGCTCGATGAGCTTGCGCGGATCGACGAGCGCGCCGTCGGTCGCGGGATACTGGAGGAGCACGCCGAAGACCGGCGCGAGCTCCGCGCGCTCCGCGTCGCCGACGACCACGTCGATGCCGATCGCCTCGCCGCGCGTCCTGACGACCTCGATCGTCTGCGGGTGACACGCGCTCGACACGAAGAACACGTTCTTGGAGTCGGCCCCCTTGAACTCGTACGCGAGGTGCATCGCTTCGGCGGCGGCGGTGCCTTCGTCGAGCAGCGAGGCGTTGGCCACCTCGAACGCCGTGAGGTCCATCACCATCGTCTGGAAATTCAAGAGCGCCTCGAGGCGGCCCTGCGCGATCTCGGCTTGGTACGGCGTGTACTGCGTGTACCAGCCCGGGTTCTCGAGCACGTTGCGCAAGATGACCGGCGGCGTGATGCAATCGGAGTAGCCGGTGCCGAGCAGCGACCGCATTGGGCGGTTCTTCTTTCCGAGCTTGCGCGCGTACTCGAGCAGCTCGTGCTCCGACTTCGCCGCCGGGAGCTCGAGCGCGCGCGTGAGCCGAATGCTCGACGGCACGGTCTCGGACGCGAGCGCGTCGAGCGACGACGCGCCGACCGCCGAGAGCATCGTCTCGATGTCTTTGGAGTTGGGGCCTACGTGACGCTGAACGAACCGATCCGGGTGCTCGAGAGAAACCGCCATGCAGGGCGATTTACCACCTTCAAAAGCGGCCGCCGAGCCCGACGAAGCCGCCCCCGCCGGGCAGCGGCGAAAGGTTCGGCCAGATTGTCGCGGTCTCGCGCGGCCGCAGGTAGCTGAACGACGGTTTGAACGCGATTTCGGCCTGAACGACGCCCGCGATCGCGAGAACGCCGAGCGCCCCCAGTGTGATGAGGTCGGCCGTGCGAACGTTCTGCGCCACGGCGGCGTAGCGGTCGTAGAGCGCGATCCGGTAGTGGGAGCTCAGCGGTGTCGGGTCGTTCCAGACGGCGTTGGCCTGGTCGACGTTGTAGCGGTACGCAACGAAGAGCCCGACGGTGGTGAGGAGCGCCGCCTGCTCGGTGAGCGCGAAGAACCAGCCGAGCCCGAGGTCTCGATTCTGAAACTGCCCGACGCCGAACGGCAGCAGCGCGATGAGCCGCGAGTTGTGGCTGACGACGGTCTCTTCGGAGGCGAGCGCCTCGAGGCGCTTGACGCGGGCCACGAGGCGCGCCCGCTCTTCGGCCTCGCGCTTGCGCTGCGCGGCCGCGCGCTCCGCGTCCGCTTGGAGCTGCTCGACGATCGCGTTGTTGAGCCGAGTCTTCTCGGTGATGAAGTCGTTGATGACGTCGGCCGGATACGTGAGCACGTCGGCCTGGTAGGTGCCGTTGGACTCGCGGATGACCTTCTCCCAGAGCGCGTGCGCCGCCGCCTTGTCGCCTTGCGCCCATTTCGTGGCGCCCCAGCCGAACTCGGCCTCCTCGACCAGCGCCGGCGTCTTCACGGTGCCGGTCTTGGGATCGAGCATCGCGCGAAACCGCGCGTCGGCCTCGACGTAGTCCTTCTTGATGTACGCGACGCGCGCCTTTTCGAAATCGGATCTCTCGTCGGCGAGCGCGGACGACGCCCACACGACGCAGGCGATCGAGATCAGTCGACGCAGGCGCACGCCACACGATCGTACGTGTTGGCGCCGTCTTGCAATGGTTTTACGGCGCCCCCGCGTCCGCGGCCTCGCAGGCCAGCCAATTCAGCACGGTCGCGCGCTCGGCGGTGGTCATCGGCCCGTTGCCCGCGCCGGCGTCCGCCGGGGGCATCGAGCATTGCTCGGTGTCCGCGAAAATGAGGGAGCCCCAGTCGTCGACGTCGCCCCGATTGGTCAGCGGCCAAGGCCCGACCCCCGGCGCATGGCAGGTCGAGTTGCAGCGCCGGTCGAGGATCGGCAGCACGTCGTTCTGCCAGCTCGGGGAGGGGAGGGCGCAGCTCGACGCGTCGATGTACGTGCAGCCGTCGGGCGGCGGCGGGCCGGCGTCGCTCGCGTCGGCGCCGGGCGCGCACCCGGCGAGGAGGAGCGCCATCGCGAAGACGAGCCTCACGGTCCGAAATCCACTTCGCGTTGCTCGCCCGGATTCAGCGGACCCACCGACTGCGTTCGAGACGGGTTACTGCGATCGAACAACGTCACGACGCGCGAGGGCGGGACGTCGAACGAAAAGGGCACGCCCGGCCGAATGACGACGCTCGGCGACTCGACGAAGCCGAACGACGCGTTCGGATCCTTGCTTCGCACTGTGAGCGTCGCCTTCTTCTTCTGGAGCTCGACCGAGATTGTCGCGTCCTCCTTGCCCGCGGCGACCGCGCGCGTCAGCGGCTCGCACACGGCGTCCCTGCAGCCGAAGTGAAGCGCGTGCTCGTGCTCGTCGAGCTTGAGCACGTCGCCGTTCGCGACGTTGGTCGACGACTGATTGTCGATCGCGACGGTCACGCCGGCGTTCAGGTTGAGGGCGAGCGTGATGGTGCGCTCGACGTGGGCGGCGGGCGCGGTGGCCGTGGCCGTGGCGGGCGCGGTGGCCGTGGCCGTGGCGGGCGCGGTGGCCGTGGCCGTGGCCGTGGCGGTCGCCGTCGCCGTCGCCGTGGTGGGGGCGGTGGAGGAGGTCGTCGTCGCGCTCGTCGTCGCGCTCGCGGTCGCCGTCGCGACGGCCTGACGGTGCTGCGTGCGGGCCTTGAGCGTCTGCGTGAGGAAATACGCGAGGGCGCACACGGCGATTGTCGCGAGCGCGAGCGGGCCGGCGCGGCGGAGCGTCCGCGCCCGCGCCTCGTCGCGCTGCATGTTCACGACGATTCGGAGGAGCTGCGGGTCGTCGGGCGCGTAGGCGAGGGCGCGGTTGTAGTCGGCGGCCGCGTCGAGCGCGCGCCCCTCTTTTCGCGCGGCCTGCGCGAGCTCGCAGAGCTTCGCGATCATCCGCTTTTCGTGCTCCATCGCGTACGCGTCGGGATCGTCGAAATACGCCTCGAGATCGCGCGCCGGCGACTCGACGCCGACGCGCCGGAGCTCGGCGGAGAGCTCGGTCTGCATCGCCTCGGTCGACTCGAATCGGTCCGCCGGGATCGTGCGCGAGCGCGCGATCGAGGATCGTGCCGAGGCGCTTGCCGACCTCGGGGCGCTCCACGTCCGCCGCGGGGTACTGCCCGTCGAGCACGCGACGGAGCACCTGCGCCGGGTTCGCGCCTTGGAACGGCAGGTGCCCCACGAGCGCCTCGTAGAGCATCACGCCGGCGCCGAACACGTCCGCGCGCGCGTCGACCTCGCCGCCCTCGATCTGCTCGGGCGCCATGTGCGCGGGGCTGCCGAGCACCTGACCGGTGGACGTCACGCCCTGCGCGTCGAGCAGCTTCGCGATGCCGAAGTCGGTGAGCTTCACGCTCACGCGGTCCGAGATTTTTCCCGAGGTGGGCGTCTCGCGCTCGCTCCTCGGCGGGCGGTGCTCGATGAGCACGTTCTCCGGCTTCACGTCGCGGTGGATCACGCCCTCGGCGTGCGCGTGCGAGAGCGCGGCGAGCACGTCGATCGCGATCGCCGCCGCGATCTCGGGCGGGAGCGGCGCGCGCTCCTTCAAGAGCTTGCGCAGCGTCGCGCCGCGCACGAGCTCGACGACGAGGAACTTCTCGGCGTCCTCGGCCGACGAGACGTCGAAGACCTCGACGATGTTCGGGTGCCGCAGCTTGGCGACCGCCTGCGCCTCGACGACGAAGCGGTGCGCGACCTCGGCCGACTCGCGCAAGTGCGGGTGGATGACCTTCACCGCGACGTCGCGCGCGAGGCGCGTGTCGTGCGCGCGGTACACCGTGGCCATCCCGCCGTGACCGATCTCCTCGATCACGTCGTACTTCGCGAGCACGGGAAACGCTCGCGAGGCTGCGGCCGGTGCAACCATGGGGTGATTTCATACCATCGGCGCGAGCGCGCCGGACGAGAACGTCAGCCCTTCAAACCAAGCCTTTTCAGCCGGCTTCGGAGGGTGCTCTCCGAGAGGCCGAGCGCGCGCGCGGCGGCCGATTGGTTTCCGCCGTGCCGCGAGAGCATCTGCGCCAAGATCGATTTTTCGAGCGCGTCGAAGGTCGTCCCCGCGTCGGGCACGTCGAGCCGAATCTCGCCCGCAGGCGCGCCGGGAACGCTCGCCCCGGTCCTCTGCGCTTGCGGCGTCCCGCCTGCGGCGGATCCGCCGACCGCGCGCTGCTCCATGCGCTCGATGGTTTCGTCGCCGAGGCTGGGCGGAAGCTCGAGGTCGTCGGGCTCGATCTCATGACCCGCGTGGTAAATCGCGAGCCGCTCCATCAAGTTCGAGAGCTCGCGCACGTTGCCAGGCCACGCGTGCCTCTCGAGGGCGCGCCACGCGGCGTCGGTCACGCGCGGCAGCGCGCGGCCCATTCGGCGCGAGGCGGACTCGAGCATCGGCTGGCCGAGGCCGCGCACGTCCTCGGGCCGGTCGCGGAGCGGCGGCACCTGAATCGGCGCGACGGCGAGGCGGTAGTAGAGGTCGAGGCGAAACTGTCCGGCCTTGGCGGTCGCGAGCAAGTCGCGGTTGGTCGCCGCGATGACGCGCAGGTCGATGTGCCGCGGCTCGCTGCCGCCGACGGGCCAGATCTCGCGCGACTCGAGCGCGCGGAGGAGCATCGCCTGCAGCGACGCGGGCGCCTCGCCGATCTCGTCGAGGAAGAGCGTGCCGCCGTCGGCGAGCTCGAAGAGACCGCGCCGCGAGCCGTGCGCGCCGGTGAACGCGCCCTTCACGTGGCCGAAGAGCTCGCTCGTCATGAGCTCGGGCGGGAGCGCCGCGAGGTTCTGCGCGACGAAGCGCCCGCGCTTGCGCGTGCTGCGATCGTGGATCGCCTGCGCGACGAGCTCCTTGCCGACGCCCGTCTCGCCGATGAGCAGCACGTTCGCGTCGGTCGCCGCGACCGCGATCACCTGCTCGAGCACCTTCGCCATCGGCGGCGAGGTCACCATCAGCTTCGGCTTCGGCGGCGCGGTGCGGGTCGCGACCTCGACGTCGGCGTGCAGCTCGGCGTTGGCGGCGCGGAGCTCGGCGACGAGTCGACGATTCTCGAGCTCGAGCCATCGCTGCTTGCCGGCCTTGTCGATCGTGAGCTTGAGCTGCTCGCCGTCCCACGGCTTCTGCACGTACGCGAACACGTGCCCGAGGTTCACCGCGGCGGCGAGATCGTCGTGATCGCTGTAGCCGGTGAGCAAGATGCGCTGCACGTCCGGATGAGCCTCGAACGCGCGCGCGAGGAGCTCGGAGCCCTTCATCGGATCCATGCGCATGTCGCTCACGAGCACGTCGAACTCGCCCGCGGCGAGCGTGGCGAGCGCCTCGGCGCCGCCGGAGGCCGTCTGCACGTCGAAATCGGGCGCGAAAACCGCGGCGAACACCTCGCGGACGTCGTCTTCGTCGTCGGCGTAGAGGACCTTGAGTCGAGGTTCGGTCAACGTGGGTGGGACGTTATCAGATTTCGCAGCCACCGAGGAGCCGGTGCCATGATGAGGTCCCCTGCGCGCGTACCTCCTCTCGCACCTCGTCACCGTCTTCGGCGTCTTCGTCGCCGTGCTGATGACGCTCCGGCTCGGCGGCGCGCGCCGCACGTCGCAGAGCATGATCGCCTGGACGCTCGGGTTCGTCTTCGCGCCGTTCGTCGCGATTCCGCTCTTTCTGCTCCTCGGCAGCCGAAAATTCCCCGCGCTCGCGAAGGGGCCGTCGGACGCCGAGGACTGGGCGGACGCCGAGGCCGAGGGTGCGCCCGAGATCGCGCGCGTGCTCCGCGGCAGCGGCGTGCCCCCGCCGCGCGAGGCGACCGAGCTCGAGATCCTCGCCGACGGCGAGACCGCGTTCCGGCGTCTGCTCGAGCTCGTCTCGAGCGCGAAGCGCACGCTCGACGTCACGGTCTTCATCCTCGGAGACGACGAGACCGGGCGCGCGATTGTCGACGCGCTCGCGGAGCGCGCCGCGGCCGGCGTGCACGTCCGCCTCATCCTCGACGCGGTCGGGTCGGCGAGCTCCGTCCGCTACGCGCGCGAGAAGCTCGCGCTGCACCGCGCCGAGGTCCGCACCTTCATGCCGCTCGCGCACTCGCCCATCCGAGGCCGAACGAACCTGCGCAGCCACAGAAAGCTCGTCGTCGTGGATCGCTCGGTCGTCTTCGGCGGCGGGATGAATTTCGCCGTCGAGTACATGGGCGCGTCGCCGAAGCCGCACCGCTGGCGCGACGTCGCGGCGATCGCACGCGGCCGCGTGGCGCTCGACGCGGAGGCGATGTTCGAGTCGGATTGGAAGTTCACCGGCGGCGCTCGACGCGAGCGCGATCTCCCGGAGCCCGCCGCGCCCGCGGGCGGCGAGGTCGTCCAGATCGTCGCGAGCGGCCCGGACTTCGTGAACGACACGCTCTACGATCTCTTCCTCACCGCCATCGGAAAGGCGCGCGAGCGGGTCGCGCTCGTCACGCCGTATTACGTGCCGGACGACAACCTCCAGCACGCGCTCGTCCTCGCCGCGCGCCGCGGCGTCCGCACCGAGCTCGTCGTCCCGTCGGTGTCGAACCACAAAATCGCCGACGTCGCGCGCCGCGACCTCGTCCGAGAGCTCGCGGCCGCGGGCGTCGCCGTCCGCTATTACGCGCGAGGCATGGTGCACGCGAAGGCGATGATCGTCGACGACCGCTTCGGCTACGTCGGCTCGCCGAATTTCGACATGCGGAGCTTGTTCCTCAACTACGAGGTCGCGATGTGCGCGTACTCGCCGGCCGCCGTGGCGTCGATCGCGGCGTACGTCGACGCGCTCTCCCGCGAGTCGACGTCGCGCGGCCCGGACGCGCGGGAGCACCGCTTCCTCGAGCAGCTCGCGCGATTCTTCGCGCCCGAGCTGTGATCACCCGCGCCGCGACATCGGGCCGAGCTCGTCGGCGAGCACGCCCTTGCGCTGAACCCACTTCATGATTTCGATCGCCGGGATGATCGACGCGGAGAGCAGGATCAGAACGGTCCACTCGTAAGCGCCCATCGGGTACGTGCGGAACACCGGGCGGAGGACCGGCGGCAGGATCGCGACGAGGTGAATACCGAAGCTGATCGCGCACGCGGCCACGAGCGCGCGCGGCAGAATCGGGCGCAGCGAGAACAGCGACGCCGTCCCCGAGCGGCAGTTCACCGCGTGAAAAAGTGGGGAAATTGCAAGCAGCGAGAACGCGATCGAGCGCGCGCCGGCCATGCCCTCGGGCACCGCGTCGGCCGGCCACGGCCAGAGGTAACAGGCGAGCGCGCAGCCGCCCATCCAGACGCCGACGACCGAGATGCCGAGGTACTCGCGCGCGGTCAGCAGGCCGGTCTTCGCCTTGCGCGGAGGCTCGCTCATCTGCGACTCGTCGGGCGGGTCGACGCCGAGCGCGAGCGCGGGCAGCCCGTTCGTGACGAGGTTGATCCAGAGGATCATGAGCGGCGTCAGCGGCGTGATCTTCGGGATGAACGACGCGACGAAGACCGCGACGAGCAGGCCCGCGTTCGACGACAAGAGGAAGAAGATGAACTTCTGGATGTTCCTGTAGATCGCGCGGCCCTCGCGCACGGCCTCGACGATGGTCGCGAAGTTGTCGTCGGCGATGACCATGTCGGCGGCTTGGCGCGCGACGTCGGTGCCGCTCTTGCCCATCGCGACGCCGATGTGCGCCTCGCGGAGGGCGGGCGCGTCGTTGACGCCGTCGCCGGTCATCGCGACCACGTGCCCGCGCGACTTGAACGCCTTGACGATGCGGAGCTTCTGCTCTGCGGTGACGCGCGCGAAGACGCGCACGGAGTCGACGCGCGCAGCGAGCGCCTCGTCGTCCATCTTCTCGATCTCCGAGCCGGTGACGGCGATCGCGCCCTCGTCCCAGAGTCCGAGCTCTTTCGCGATCGCGGTCGCGGTGAGCTTGTGATCGCCGGTGATCATGACGGCGCGGACGTGCGCAGCGGCGCACTTGGCGACCGCCTCCTTCGCGCCGTCGCGGGGCGGGTCGATCATGCCGACGAGCCCGAGGAACGTGAGCTCCTCTTCGAGCTCGTGGTCGGCGCGGTCCGCCGGATCATCGTGGAACACGCGGCGCGCGACGCCGAGCACGCGCAGCGACTCGGAGCTCATGCGGTCGACCTCGGCGATGATCTCGCGGCGCTTGTCGTCGTCGAAGTCGTGCAGGCCGTCGTCGGTCTCGTAGTGCGAGCAGAGCTTCACGAGCACGTCGGCGCTCCCCTTGACGTGCACGATGCGGCGGCCGCGCTCGTCGAGCGCGACCACGGTCATGCGCTTGCGGTCGCTGTCGAACGGCAGCTCCTTGACGACCTGCGCCGTGATCGACTCGCGCGGGAGCTTGCCCTTCGCGGCGAGCGTGAGGAGCGCGCCCTCGGTCGGGTCGCCGACCACCTTCCACGCGCCGTCCTTCTTCTCGAGCGTCGCGTTGTTGCAGAGTGCAACCGTCGCCAGCAGGTGCCGCAGCGTCTTTCCGGGCTCGTGGACCGGGCCGTCCTTCCGGTGGCGGATCTCGCCCTTCGGGTCGTAGCCGACGCCCGTCACGTCGTAGGTGACTGCGGCCGCGTGGACCTCGCGGACCGTCATCTCGTTCTGCGTGAGCGTGCCGGTCTTGTCCGAGCAGATGACCGTCGCCGCGCCGAGCGTCTCGACCGCCGCGAGCTTGCGGATGATGGCGCCGTGCGACGCCATCCTCTGCATGCCGAGCGCGAGCGTGATGGTCGTGATCGCCGGCAGCCCCTCGGGGATCGCCGCGACCGCGAGGCTCACCGCCTCGAGCAACAGCTCGTTCCACGTGCGGTCGCCCTTGATCATGCCGCGCACGAAGATGAGCGCCGAGAGCGCGAGGCACGCCCAGAGGATCTTCTTGCCGAAGCTCTCGAGCTTCTCCTCGAGCGGCGTCTGCTCCTGGCCGGCGCTCTGGATGAGCGTGTTGAGCTTGCCGATCTCGGTGCGCGGTCCGGTCGCGACGACCGCCGCCGTCGCGCGCCCGCGCACGAGGCTCGTGCCGAGGAAGACCATGTTCGCGCGATCGCCGATGGGCGCGTCGGCGTCGACCGGCGCGTTCGCCTCCTTGCCGACGGGCACCGACTCGCCGGTGAGCGCCGACTCCTCGACGGAGACGTTTGCAGTCTGCAACAATCGCGCGTCGGCCGGGACCGCGTCGCCGGCCTCGAGCTCGAGGACGTCGCCCTCGACGAGCTCGGTCGCGGGCACGATGGCGACCTTGCCGCCGCGCCGCACGCGCGCGTTCGGCGTCTGCATCTTCTGGAGCGCGTCGAGCGCCGCCTCGGCGCGCCGCTCCTGGTAGAAGCCGAGCACGGCGTTCAGCGCGACGATGATGAAGATGGCGGTCGCGTCGCCGTAACGCACGAGCAACGGCTGGCTCGTGTTGCGCGCGCCGTCGATGAGCGCGATGACCGCCGCGACGAGCAGCGTCCCGACGATTGGGTTCGCGAACTGCAGGAAGAAGCGCTTCACCCAGTTCGGTTTGGGCGGCGGCGGCAGCTCGTTTCGGCCGTATTTCGCGAGGCGCGCGGCGGCCTCGTCGTCCGTCAGACCGTTCTGCGGATCGAGCCCGAGTCGCTCGACGAGATCGTCGACCGCCTCACGGTGCGGGACGTTCTTCGAGCTCTCCGGTGCTGCGCGAGCCGTCTCGGCCTCTGCACGTGTGGGGCTGGCCACGGACCGAGGAGTATCACGCTTCCCGGCTCTACTTGCACAGCTTGCGAACGCTCGCCCCGTCCGCGGGCGGCGAGCCCGTCCACGCGACCGTCCAGTAAATCGCCGTCGCGCTGGTGCGCACCATGCCGTAGCCGGCGTTCGGCGTCGAGGCGAGCTCGGTCGGCGCCGCGCCCGCCGACGCTTGGACGAGCGAGCCGGTTCCGCCGTTCGTCGCCGTCGCGTAGACGCCGCTCGCGTCGGCGGCGACGTCCAAGAGGAGCCCGCCGCCCGAGTGGAGGACCGTCGTCGGCACGCCGCCGCCGACGGCGATTTTCCGCACGCCGCCGCCGTCGAGCCCGTTCGGCCCGACCTGCTCGACGTAATAGAGGTCCCCGTCGAAGACGACGACGCTCGACGGCTCTTGCAAATTCGACGCGAGCGTCGAGTGGCCGCCTCCGACTTTGTCGACGTGAAAGAGCGGGCCCTGGTACGTGAGCCCGTCGATGTCGGCGAACGCGGCCGGCACGTACGCGTAGTCGTCGTCGACGGCGAGCCCGCTCGGCGTGTCGAGCCCGGCGAGCAGCGTCGTCTCGGCGCCGCCCTGTCCCTTCGCGTGCAGGCTGCCCGCGGCGATGCCGTCGCCGTAGTCGAGCCAGTAGAGCGCGCCCGCACCCAGCGACGGGTTCGACGAGACGGCGAGCGCGAACGGCTGACCGGCGCTCGTCACGAAGTCGCTCGGACTGCCGCCCGTCCGCGCGACGCGCCGAATCGCGCCTGTAATTGCATAATACACATATTGCGAGTCGACCGCGATCGAGTCGACGGTGGCTCCGGCGTCGGCCAGCGTCGTCGTCGTGCCCCCGAGATCGCGCGTGCGCACGAGCCCGTCTTGCGTGCCCCAAAAAACGACGTCGCCGTCGAGCGCGAGCGCCGAGGCGCCCTTCGCGTCGGTCGCGACGATCTCCGAGACGCACCCGCCGTCGCCCGCCGACGCGTCGGCGCCCGCGCCGACCGCGTGCTTGCCGCCGAGATCGGTGCGCGCGCCGCACGCCGCGAGCAGGGCCAGCGACGCGAGGCCCCGGCGCACTTCAGCGGCCCATCTTCTTCGCTTCTTGCTGCTGCTCCGCTTCCATTTCCTCGAGCGCCGCGGCGAGCTGGTCTTCCTCGGTCGCTTGCTTCTGCTGCGGCGGCGCCTCGACGCGCGCCTGCACTTCTTCCTTCGCGGCGGCGGGCTTCTCCTCCGGCGGCAGGAGGCCCATCTTCCGCTTGAGCGCGGCGAGCTCGTCGTCGGCGCCGGCGGTCTTCTCGAGGTTCGCGAACTTCGACGCGAGCACGTCGCCCGTGTACTCCTCGGCGAGCTCTTCGCCCGCCTCGGCCTCGGCCTCGATTTGATCGATCTTCTGCGCCATGCGGTCGAACGTCTCGAAGGCGCTCTGATCCTTGAGACCGCTCATGGTCTCCTGGATCGCGCGCTGCGCTTCGGCGCGCTTCTTCCGCGCGATGAGGACGTTCTTCTTGCGCTTCGCCTCCTCGATCTTGTCGTTCAGCATGCGGAGCGCCTGTTTCAGGCGCTCGACCGCGTCCTTCTGCTTCTGCCACTGATCCTTGAACGTCTGCGCGAGCGTGTCGTGCTCCTTCTTGCGATTGAGCGCTTCCTTCGCGAGCTCCTCGTTGCCCGCGCGCAGCGCCATCATCGCGCGCCGCTCCCACTCGGCCGAGTTCGCGAGCTCCTGCTCCGCCTGCTTCGCGAGCCGCTTCTCGTCGGCGATGCTCGCGGCGACTTGCTTCTTCGCCTCGACGAGCTGGTTGTTCATGTCGAGGACGACCTGATTCAGCATCTTCTCCGGGTCTTCGGATTTGCTGATCAGGTCGTTGATGTTCGATTTGATGAGCTGAGCCAGGCGGCTGAAGATTCCCATTCGTTCTTTCCGCTCTTCTTACTTCTGGGCGAGCTTGCGAAGCTCGGGGAGCTGCTGCGCGAGGGCGACGTCGATCTCGTCGAGCGTCGCTTCGAGCTCGTTGAAGTCCAGGTTCTCGAGCTCGAGGGCCGCCGAGAGGACGACGCGATCCTCCTCGAGCCCGTAGCTCGCGTGGACGAGGGCTTTCGCGTTGAGCTGCAAGAGACGGCGGAACAGCGCGACCTCGCCGTCGCCCTTGGCCACGTCGCCGATGTGCACGCGGAGGACGACGAGCGGCGTGTCGACGCGCAGCGCAATTTGCGTTCCGTTCGACGGGAGCACGTACGTCCCCGGTTGGTCGCCCACCTCTTCGAACTGCCGATTGAGTCGCGCCAAATAGGCTTCGACGTCCTTCGCGCTGCGCATGGGACCCAACATAAGCGCGCAGGGCGTACATGGGTAGTGGGCGCCGTGGTATCGTCTGTGACCAGGAATGACGGAGGCCTCGTCGTCACTCATCGGAACCACGGTCGGCGGCATTTATCGGGTGCGCCGGCTGATTGGCAGCGGAGGGATGGGCGAGGTTTACGCGGCCGACGGCAAGGCGGGCGAGAAGGTCGCCCTCAAAGTGCTGCACGAACGCGCAGCGAAGGACCCCGACCTCGTCGCGCGCTTCCAGCGCGAGTCGGCGATCGCGGCGCACATCAAGTCGCCTTACGTCGCGGCGATCCTCGGCGCCGGAAAAGATCGCAACGGACGTTTGTGGATCGCCTTCGAGCGCCTCGAGGGCGAGGGGCTCGACGAGCGGCTTCGGCGCGAGCAGTACCTCTCGTTCGGCGACGTCGCGCCGATCATCGACGACGCGCTGCAAGGTCTCACGGCCGCGCACGCCTCGGGCGTCATCCACCGAGACATCAAACCGGCGAACCTCTACGTCGAACGCCGCCAGCTCACCGCGAAGCAAATCGCCGCCGGCGAGCCGGAAGAGCGGACACGCATCCTCGACTTCGGCATCTCGAAGCTGCGTCGCAGCGCGCGCCCGCACGCGAAGAGCGAGCCGTCGCTCACCGCGTTCGACGCGACGCTCGGCAGCTTCGCGTACATGGCGCCGGAGCAAGTGCGCGGCTCGGCGCGCGTCGACGAGCGCGCGGATCTCTACGCGCTCGGCGCCGTCGCGTTTCGCGCGCTCACCGGGCGCCTGCCGTTCGAGGGCACCAACGCGCTCACGCTCATCGCGCTCAAGCTCGATCGCGAAGCGCCGTCGCTCGCCGCGACGACCGGCGACGAGTGGCCGCAGACCATCGAGCGGTTCCTCGAGCGCATGATGTCGCGCGACCGCGAGAAGCGCTTCACGACGGCGCACGGCGCGCTCGAGTCGTGGCGCAAGGTGCGCGACACGATGGGTGACGCCCGCGTCGAGCGCCCGCGAAACCTCGTCGTCCGCGAAGAGTGGCCCGACGGGGACCGCACCGAAATCACCGCGCAGACGGTGGGCGACGGCACGTTCCCCGGTCGGTGAGCGACGAGCGTCAGTCCGGGCAGGTGCCGCCCGCGCTCACCGCGCCCGCGTGGTCGCAGTGCCCGCCGCCGTTGCCGCCTGTCTTGTACGCGTTCTCGAGGTGGTACTGCTTGCAGAGCATCGCGGGCGTCGTCTGCGCGTTGCCCGGAGCGCCGGCGCCGGCCTCGGACCCCGGCGCCGTCGAGCAGTACGTGCGGCAGACGTCCGCGGAGGCGTACGCCGTCGTGTCGGTCTTGCACGGGCTGCCGCTCGCGAAGAACTGCTCGCAGAAGTCCTGACAAATGTCGCCGCACTGCCCGTAGCCGTACGGGCCCGCGTGTGGGCAGTGGGTGGCGGCCGAGCCGGCGGACTGCGCCGCGACGCTCAGGTGGTACATGCGGCAAGCGAGCGAGTCGCCCGACGTGATGCCCGCGCCCGCGTCGTTCGGGATGCCCGCGCACATCGCGAGGCACGTCGCGTCGTCCACGTACTGCTGCGTGCTCGGGCCGTTGCAGACCTGCATGATCGTCGAGCAGTAGTAGTTGCAGTCGAGCGCCGACCCGTCGACCGCGAGGCCGCCGTCGTCGCCGCCCGAGTCGTTGCCAGCGGAGTCCGTCGCGGAGTCGTTGCCGCCCGAGTCGTTCGTCGTCGCGTCGTTTCCGCCGCCGTCGGTCTTGGTGTCATCGCCGCTGCAGCCCGCCCAAAGGGCGCCTGCCGCGACGAGAGCGAACGTCGAGATCAAGCCAGTCGCACGAGTCCATTTCATTGCGTCCTCCCGGTGCTTCGATTTTGCCCGTTAATACTGCAGGGCTTGGAAACGACAAGAATCGCGCGTTTCGCGAGCCGAAGGTTCCCGGCATGCGGGGTAAAGCTTGCGGGCGCGCGCGGTTTTCGTGGTAGAAGCTCAAATCGTGGACGCCACGATCGTCGCCAAGGGCCGCTTCGAGGTCCGCGGTGGCAAGCTCCGCATCGCCAAGGGCTCGGGAAACAAGAACGAGCTCGAAATCGGCCCCGAGACCCAGGTCGTCGGACGCAACGAGGCGTGTGACCTCGTCCTCGAGGACAAGAAGGTCAGCGCCGTGCACATGGAGCTCGTCGCGACCGAGCGCGGCGTGCGCGTGCGCGATCTCGGTTCGCGCAACGGCACGTTCGTCGGCGACACGCGCATCGGCGAGGTCTACCTCACGAAGGCCGGCTTCATCGTCTGCGGCGACACCCAGCTCGAGTTCCACCCGTCGAATCCGGAGCAGGTCAACGTCCCCGACGTCGCCGGCTTCGGTCCGCTCGTCGGCCAGTCGCCGCCGATGCGCGCCGTGTTCGAGCGCCTGCGGAAGGCGTCGCCGACCGAGCTCACCGTCCTCATCACGGGCGAGACCGGAACGGGCAAGGAGCTCGTCGCGCAGGCCATCCACATGGCCTCGGCGCGGTCGAACAAACCGTTCATCGTCGTCGACTGCGGGTCCATCCCGCCGTCGCTGGCCGAGAGCGCCCTCTTCGGCCACGAGCGCGGCTCGTTCACCGGCGCGGTCGACAAGCGCGTCTCGCCCTTCGCCGAGGCCGACGGCGGCACCATCTTCCTCGACGAGCTCGGCGAGCTCCCCGTCGACGTGCAGCCGAAGCTCCTCCGCGCGCTCGCCGAGCAGCGCATCAAGAGCGTCGGCTCGAACACGTACAAGCCGGTCAACGTCCGCGTCATCGCGGCGACGCGCCGCGACCTCGTGCGCGAGGTCAACGCGGGGAGCTTCCGGAGCGACCTTTATTTCCGCGTAGCGCAGCTCAAGATCGAGCTGCCCGCGCTTCGACAGCGCATCGAGGACATCCCGAGCCTCATCCGCCGCATGATGAACGACATCGGCGACGCCGAAGCCTACGAGCGCGTCACGCACGATTCGCTCGAGCGGCTCATGCGTCACGACTGGCCGGGCAACGTGCGCGAGCTCCGCAACGTCGTCGCGGTGGCGATGGCGTTCGCGAAAGAGGGTCCGATCGACCTCGCGCAGCACCTGAACCCGCTCGCCTCGCCGAGCGAGACCGCGCCCGTTCGCGGGCGCACGTTCCAGGACGCCAAGCGCGACATCCTCGCGCGCTTCGAGCGCGAGTATTTCACGGCGCTCTACGCCGAGTGCAACGGCAACGTCAGCGAGATCGGGCGCCGCGCGGCGATGGAACGCGCCCACGTGCGCGGGTACCTGCGGCGGCACGGCATCGGCGATCCGAAAAAAGACGGCGGCGCTTGAGCCGAGGGGCTTAGCCTCGCCCCGACACGCGTTATGATGTCGGTGTCGTGAGGACTCGACCGCTCGTTCTCGTTCCGCTGCTCGTGAGCACCATCTCGGTGATGTTGCTCCTGCGGCTCAGCGTGGACCATCCCCGGTTCCTCTTCCCCGCCGCGGCCGTGGTCGTGATGACGATGCTGCCGGCGATTCTCGCGAGGCGGCGGATCCGCCGGCTCCTCCGCTCGGGCGACGTGCACCGGGTGCTCCGCGCGTGGCAGCCGACGATGGACCGCGTGCCGCACGCCGAGACGATGGCGCCGCTCATGATCGCGACCGCGTATGCCTCGCACGGCTGGACCGACGCCGCGCACATGGCGCTCTCGCGCGCCGTGAAGGGCCCCGCGTGGGAGGCGGCGCGCGAGCAGCGAGTCTTCGTCGAGGCGCTGCTCTCGACCTTCGAGGGCGAGCAGCAAACGGCGCGCGAGAAGGCGCTCGAGCTCGAGCGGCTTCCGCTGCCGAGGCGAGGCGTGCTGCTGCGCCGTCGCGTGATGCGCCTGCGCCAGGGCGTCGCGGCGCTCGTGCGCGCGTTCGGCCACGCGAGCGACGCCGCCGACGAAAAGCGGCTCGCGCGCGCCGCGGCCGCCTCGCCGATCGTCCACTGGGCGATGCGCTACGGCGAGGCGATCGTCGCGATCGATCACGGCGCGCCCGAGCGCGCGCGCGATCTCATCGCGTCGGCGCCCGAGTGGCCGGCGCAGAGCGCGTTCGCGAGCTTTCACGCCGAGCTGATGGGCAAGCTGGGATGAGGGCGATCTCTCCGCTACTCCTCGCCGCCGTCGTCGCCGGTTGCGGCGGCGCTTCGTCGCAAGAGAGCGCGAAGACCGGCGCGCACGCCAAGACCGCGAACGACGACTCGATCGCCGACATGGCCTCCCGCGAGGGCATCGCCTCGCTCGACGGCGAAAAACCGCAGGCAAACGGCGGCGGGAGCGCGGAGCTGCATTTCGATCTCGTCGACAAGGACAGCCCGATCAACCTCGACGGCGTCCCGAAAGAGTGGACCCTCGTGCCCGCGCTCTCGGTCGTCAAGGGGACCGCCGACGGCGTCACGTTCAAGTGCGGACTCGCCTACGACGCGCGCACCGTCTACTTCGCGGGCGACGTCACCGGCATCAAGCTGCGGCACCTCCGCCGCTTCACGCCGGACGAAGATCACGCGACGCTCGATCTCGTCGTGCCCGGCGGCGCTCCGGTCGAGGTCACTTTTTTCCCGGGCAAGCCGGGCGACGTCACCGGCGTCGTCCGCATGCACGGGCGCGGCGTGCCCGGCGCGAAGATCGTCGAGGCCGAGAAGGACAACGGCTACACGTTCGAGGCGTCGATTCCCTGGGGCGCGCTCGCGCCGCCCACCGTCCACGTCGGCTTCCGCGGCGTCGGCGCGCTGCACGACGGGACGCGCGCGATCATCGCGACCGGAAACGGCGACGCGAGCGCGCCGCGCGAAATGCCGCCCGTGCTCACCGCGCCCGAGGAGGCGCTCGCCGAGAGCTTCCTCGCGCCGAACAAGCTCCTCGGCGTCGCACCGAAATTCGAGCTCCTCGCCGACATCGCGGGCGACGCGATGAAAGAGCGCGTCGCGGTCTACGACCACTACGTCACCGTCGTCGGTCCCAGCTACCGGGAGGGGAAGGAGTTCTTCTACCGCGACGTGGGCTCGGAGATCGTCTCGCTCGAGGCGCGCGACATCACCGGGCGCGGCAAGCAAGACCTCGTGCTCCGCCGTCGCTTCCCCGGCGCGACCGTGCGCGAGTGGCTCGACGTCTGGTCGTTCTTCGGCGACGAGCCGGGCGTCGTCTTCTCGCACGAGATCAGCGTGAGCTCGGGCGACAAGCACGTCACCAACGCCGTGCACCTCGGGCGCGGCGAGATTGACGTCGGCTACGACGCGCCCGCCGGCTGGGACGCGTCGAGCTACGCCGAGGGCACCGCGAGCGACACCGAGCCGGTGCTTCTCCCCTGGGGCCAGGTGAAATCGCAGACCTGGCGCTTCGACGGAAAGACGTTCGTGAAGGCGCGCGAGATCGCGCAGAAGGGCGTGGCGCGCACGACGACGACCGTCGCGACGGCGCCGACGACGACCACGATTCGGCAGGTCGAGCCGCCGACGCCGCACGTCCAGCAGGGCGGCGATCTCTCGGGCCAGCTCCTCGCGCGTTACCGCGCCGACCGCGGCGTCGCCGCGTCGCTGCGTCCGAAGGTGGACGCCCAGGTGAACGTCGACGGCGACGGTCGCCCCGAGCGCGTGCTCTTGATCGGCCGCGACATCGTGGTCTTCGGGCCCGGGTTCAAGGGCGGCAGCGCCTACGCGTACCTCACGCTCTCGCAGTTCGCCGACGCAGGCGACATCGACGAGATGACGTTGCGCGACGTCACCGGCGACGGCGCGGCCGACCTCGTCGTGCGCGGCGTCCGCCACGCGAGCGCGCAGCTCCCCGGCGGCGGCGCGCACACGATCGACATGAGCGTGATGTTCGTCTACCAGCTCCGAAACGAGGTCATCACGCGCGTCTTCGCCATCGAGACCGCGCGCGCGCTCGGCGGCAAGCGCATCCAAGGCCTCGTCCAGCTCGTGCCCGGCCACGGCAACAAAGGCTTCGACGTCGACGTGCGCCCCGGTCGCGCGCAAGGCTGGACCGAGAAGACGTACCCGTTCACGCAGGACCAGCCGGGCGCGGGAAACCTCGAGCCGCTGCTCCTCCCGTGGGGCGGCATCGATCACTTGCATTATGCATTCAACGGCACGTCGTTCGCGCGCGTGCCCTGACCGAGAGCGAGAGCGAGAAAACAGGAAGGTCAAAAGGTCAGGAAGGGGGAGAGAAGGAATTTTGGGTTCGAGACCCAAACAAAAAATCCTTCCCTCTTCCCTTCCTGTCCTCTCCTTCTCGGGGAGGCGGCGGAGCTATTTTTTCTTGGGCGCGAAGGGGTCGGGGCCGAGGCCCATGCCGGCGGATTCGCCGCCGCCCGTGTTTCCGCCGGCGCCCGCGTTCGTGTGGGTGCCGCCGCCGCCCGCATTCGAGTGGCCGCCCGTGGTCGCGACCGGCGCGAGCGCGATCGTGCGGCTCGAGTCGCCGCCCATCACGGTCACGTTCTGGGTGACGTAACCCGGGCGCGACACGGTGATCGTCTCGGCGTCGCTCGGCGCGAGCTGGAGTACGACGGGCGACTTCAGCTCCTTGCCGCCGAGGAAAATCTTCGCGTCGATGGGCACCGTCGCAATCGCGATCGGCTTCTTCTCGACCGCCGCCGTGGTCGACGGCGCGGCCACGCTCGTCGCGGGCGTCGCGATCGGCGCCGTCACGGTCGTCGTGGTCGCCGTCGTCGCGGTCGTGTGGCCGTCGTCGGCCTTGGTCGTCGACGCGCGCACGAGCACCGCGACGGCGATGCCGGTGACGGTCAAGACGGCGACCGCCGCGGCGACGAGCGGCACCTTCGACCGCGAGACCCCGCGGCGAGAGCCCGGCATCGGCGGCGGGATCTTGCTCGAACGGAAATAATCCGCCGGCACGTTGAACCCGCCCGAGCGCGCCATCATCTCGGTGACCGCCTCGGGCAGCTGACCTTTCTCGAGCTTCTCGAGATCCTCGACGAGCGCGTCCATCGACGCGTAGCGCTGCTCGGCCTTCTTCGACAGGCACTTCAGCACGATCGCGTCGAGGCCCGGCGGGATCTCCTGCGGCGCCGGGATGAGCGCGCGCATCGGCACGGGCGCCTTGTACATGTGCATCGTGAGGATGCCCATGAAGTTCTCCGCGTCGAACGGCACCTTGCCCGCGGCCATCTCGTAGAGCATCACGCCGAGCGAGTAGATGTCGGTCCCGTGCGTCACAGTCGCGCCGGCCGCTTGCTCGGGCGACATGTAGTGCGGCGTCCCGAACACCGCGCCCGCGCGCGTCAGTCGCGACGCGTCGCCGGTCTGCACCTTGGCGATGCCGAAGTCGAGGATCTTCACGAAGTCCTTGTCGGTCCCTCGCGAGACAATCATCACGTTGTCGGGCTTCAAATCGCGGTGGATGATGCCCGCCGCGTGCGCCGCGCTGAGCCCCTGCGCGATCTGCTTGCCGATGGAGAGGATGCGCGGCACCGGGATCGGGCGCTCCTCCTCCATGATCTTCCCGAGGC
Organism: uncultured delta proteobacterium; assembly: GCA_963731595.1. Classification (GTDB taxonomy): domain Bacteria; phylum Myxococcota_A; class Polyangia; order Polyangiales; family Polyangiaceae; genus DASXHD01. The sequence goes on along the minus strand of CAVSWE010000004.1, from coordinate 2,093,880 downwards.
TGACGCCGGCGAGGTACTCCATGACGAAGTACGTCGCGCCGTCGGGCAGGACCCCGAAGTCGGAGATGTCGATGATGTGCGGGTTGCCGATCGCCGACGCGGCGCGCGCCTCTTGGAGGAAGCGCTCGGTCACTTCTTTGTCGCGCGCGAGATCGCCCCGGAGGACCTTGATCGCGACCTTCTTGTCGATGAGCTTGTGCTTGCCGCGGTAGACGACGCCCATGCCGCCCTGGCCGAGCACCGCCTCGACCAGGTAGCGCCCGTCGATCGTCTTGCCGATGTACGGGTCGGCCGCGGCGGGCGGCGGGGCCGTGGTCTCCGCGTCGAGGCTGATGGCGTCCGACGGAATGTCCGGCTGGCTGATGGCCTGCGCCGTATTTTGAGGCTTGCCCTGCGTCATGGGGAATGAAACTCGAAGTGAAGCGACTAGACCGAAGTAGCGTGATGATAGCGCGACACGGCGCGTCGTGCTCGTTTCGTGTAAAACCTCCTCGCCCATGGAATTCCCGCTCAAGCTCGCGCTGCGCTACCTCGGCGCGAAGAAGCGCGCGTCGGTTTCGGTGGGGACGGCGTTCGCCACGCTCGGGGTGATTCTCGGCGTCGCCGCGCTCTCGATCGTGATGAGCGTGACGGGCGGTTTTCAGGCGCAGTTTCGCGACAAGGTCCTCGGCGTCAACGCCCACGTGCTCGTGCTGAAATACGCCGCCGACTTCCACGAGTACCGAAAGGTCATGAAGGAGGTCGAAGGGATGAGCGTGGAGTACCCGTGCATCCCGTCACCGCACTGGATGTGGCCGGTCACCACGAAAATTTGCTCCGACACGGTCCACGTGACGGGCGTCGCGCCGTTCACCATCAACCCGATGATGGTCACGCACGGCGACCGCACCGCGACGGGCGTCTTGCTCAAGGGCGTCGACCCCGACCGCATGCCCGAGGTGCTCGATCTGCCCAAGCACATCGTCCCGGGCGGGAGCCTCGTCGGTTTGCGGCGCGCGGGCGCGAAGCCGCCGGAGCGCCACGCGAGCTCCGACACGCTGCGCGCGCCGAGCGACGACGACGCGGGCGCCGATCTCTTCGTGCCGGAGCACGCCGACCAGACCGAGGAACACAAAGACGTCCTCCCGGGCGGCCGTCGCTCGCTCTTCGCCGAAATCGCCGGGGAGATTGGCGACGGCGGCGCGGACGAGACCGTAGACGCGGGCGCGCCGAGCGAGGTCGCGACCGCCGACGTCTCCGACGCGGGGATCGCCGGGTCGGTCGTGCCCGACGGCGGCTACAAGAGCGTCCTCCCCGACGTCGACGTCCTCCCCGACGCGATCGATCCGGACCCGTGCAAGAACGCCCAGCAAGTCGCCGCGCTGCCCGGCGCGGTCCTCGGCAAGACCCTCGCGAAGCAGCTCGGCGTCGGCATCGGCGACTGCGTGCAGGTCACCTCGCCGACCATCGGCGTCACCTTCGGCGCGCAGTCGCGGCCCCCGATCGCCAAGCAGTTCCGCGTCATCGCGATGTTCGACGCCGGCTTCGACCAGTACGACTCGAAGCTCGTCTACACCGACCTCTACGAGGCTCAGGCGTTCTACGATCAGGGCGACAGCGTGACCGGCGTCGAGATGAAGGTCGACGACATCGATCACACGAAAGAGGTCGTCGACGCGATCGACGCCAAGCTCAACAACAGCGTCTACCACACGATGGACTGGATGGACCTGAACCACGGCCTCTTCACCGCGCTGCTCATCCAGCAGATCGGCATGAGCGTCGTGCTCGCGCTCATCATCGTCGTCGCCGCGTTCACGGTCATCGCGACGCTCATCATGGTCGTGCTCGACAAAAAGAAGGAGATTGCCCTGCTGAAGTCGATCGGAATGAGCGACTTCGCGGTGCTGAGAGTCTTTCTCTATCAGGGCGGCATCATCGGCATCGTCGGCACGACCGTGGGGCTCCTCTTGGGCTGGGTGTGCTGCAAGGGGCTGCTCGCGTACGGCTTTCCGCTCGACCCCAAGGTGTATTTCATCTCGCGCCTGCCGGTCTTGGTTCGGCCGAACGAATTCATCGTCACGGGCGTCGTCTCGATCGTCATCTGCCTGCTCGCGACAGTCTTCCCCGCGTATTATGCAGCCAGCTTGAGGCCCGCCGACGGCTTGCGCGCCGAGTAGTCGGGCTGATAAACGTCAGAACGCGACATGCGGTGGATGGTCGACGTCAATTCGCTCGAGGGCGCGCAGCCCGGGCAGAGCTATTGCGTCGACGCCGAGTCGTGGCAGGGCGCGCTTCAATCCGCGCGGCGCCTTCGCGGCGACGAGAGCCGCATGGCGGGCTTCTCGATCGACATCACGAACGACGGCTGCAAGGCTGTCGACCCTGCGAAGAAGCTTCGTTACGAGGTGAAGCGGACGGCGGACGACACGCCGCTCACGCCGGGCGGCGAGAGCGCGCCGGCGTCCAAGCGCCGCGTCTCGGCGCCGCCGCGCCCGGTGGCGGCCCGGCCGCCCGAGACGAACGGCGCGGCGTCGAAGCCCGCGCCCAGCCCCGACGCGACCGTCGAAATGAAGCCGCCGCCGATGTCGGCGCCGTCGGTCCCCGTCGCGCCGATCGCCGTCCCGCCGATCCTCGTCTCGCGCGAACAAGAGGCGACCGCCGACGTCCCGCTGACGTATCGCGAGTACGGCTTCGCGTTTGCGCCGGGCACGACGGAAGACGCGGCGGTGAGCGCGCTGATGCAGCAGCTCACGCGCATTCGAGACGGGCTCGCGTCGGCTCCCGCGGGCAAGCTCGTGAACCTCGCCGCGTTCGATCAGATTTTTCAGGGCCGGCCGCCGGTGCTGCCGCTCGCGACGCTCACGTGGAAGGACTGGAAGCCCGAGCCCGCGATCGCCTTCCCGCGCCGCACGCACAAGAAGCCCGTCGTAGCTCCCGCGCCGGCTCCAGTCGCGGCTCCGGCTCCGGTCGTGGTCGCGGCTCCGGCTCCGGTCGCGGCTCCCGCCGTCCTCGAGATGCCGCTCGTCGTCGAGATGGCCGCGCCCGTTTCGCAGACGCGCGAGAAGCCGCCGCTCCCCAAGCGGCGCGTGCGTGGCGACGAGCTCATCAGCGTTCTCTTCGAGTCGATGCACGATCTCAACTTCCTGCGCGACTCGATCGAGGGCGGCGATTTCTGCCTGCAGCTCGCGCTCGAGAAGCTCCCCGCGCGCGTCGGGCTCATTTGGCTCTACGACATCGACCGGCGCGAGTTCGCGATCGTCTCGGCGCAAGGCGCCGCCGCGCAGGGGCTCGTCGGCCGCCGCCTCCCGGAGACCGAGCCCGTGCTCTCGTCGGCGATGCGAAAGCGCCGCGCGGTCCTCCTCTCGCCGGCCGACATCGCCGAGCACGCGGGCCCGATCGGCGGCGCGACGCACGTCCTGCTCGCCCCCGTCATGCAAGCGGGTCGCTTTCTAGGCGCGATCGAGATGGCCGACCCGATCGACGGCGTCCCCTTCAGCGAGCTCGACGCGAACGCGATCACGTACATGGCCGAGCAGTACGCCGAGTTCGTCGCCGCGCGCGGCGTCATCCTCGACCGCGAGCGCTCGTCGGCGCCGCCCGCGCACTGATCCCTGCTCCGGCGCTGGAGCGTCCGATCCCTGCTCCGGCGCTGGAGCGCCGATGGATGCGCATCACGGCGGCTCGCAGTCGCCGTCCTTGTTCGACCAGAGCTGCGTGACCTGCTGGTTGTCGACGGTCGTCACCGAGTTGCAGATGTCGCCGATCTCGCCGCCGGCGTTGCCCTGATCGACGTTGCTGTACCACCCGGTGTCCGGCACCGGATCGGTCGCCATCTCCGCCATCTCGTGCGACACGACGAGCCGGTAGCGCCCGCACGCGGGGATGATCGCATACGGCTCGGCGCCGTCGTACGCGTGGTAGCCGCCGGCGTTGGTGCACGTCGCGCTGCCGCCGCCGAGGTCCACGTTGACGCCGTCCGGCAAGAAGAAGACGTACGCGTCCGCGAGCGGAACCTGCACCGGCGACGCGTCCGCGCCGCCCTCGTCGCTCGCGTCGGCGCCCGCCTCGTCGCTCGCGTCGGCGCCCGCGTCGCCCGACTGTCCGTGCACGAGCGCTCGGATGCGCTTGTCGAGGACGAACCACTCGACGACGCCGTTCTGCAGCATGCCCGGAGTGAAGAACGCGTCGCTCGAGACGTTCGTCGCGCCGTCGAAGATCTCGTAGCCGACGCCGTACTGCGCGAGGTACGCGCCCCAGTAGTCCGTCGAGGTCACGAGCCACGCGAGGTACGTGTCGAAGCTCGGCGAGAGATCGACGCCCTGGGTCCCGACGTAGATCGCGCGCACGTGCGCACCCGCGAGGACGCCGCCGCCGTGCAGCGTGAGGCGATTGTCCGGCGTCTTCGCGGCGGCCTCGGCTTCTTCGGGGCCTCCCGCGTCGAGCGGCTTCTTGCCGTAGATCACGTCCGGGCCCGCGTCGGTCGCCTCGCCGGGCCCGCTGCACGCAAGAGCCGCCAAGGAGAGAAAAGCGAAGAGGCGTCCGTACTGCATGCGCGGCGTCGACGAACCATATCGCGTAAGCTCGGGGCGTGGAAAGCGCCCGCCGCAATCGCTGGCTGTCGCACGTGCTCCTGCCGGCCGTGCTCGTCGCCGCGTTCGTGCTCGCGTACTTCACGTTTCGCACGACTTTTCAGCTCGATCGCCTCCGCCAGCAGTCGGTCCTCGAGTCGACGCTCGCCCTGGCGAACGAAAAAGCCGACCGCCTCGACAAGCGCATCATCACCGAGGACAACACCGTCTTCGCGATCGCCGACCCCGCGCAGCTCTCGGCGCTCACCGAGCGGTGGGTGCCGACGGCGCAGCGCGAGACGCCGACCGTACGCGCCATCCTCGTGCTCGACGAGTCGCGCGACGTGCTCGCGTTCGCGTCGCGCGCGGGCGGCGCGTGGGGCGAAGAAGAAGATTTTCGTCGCCTCCTCGTCCGCCGTCTGCTGAACGACATGGAGCTCTCCGCGCAGCCCGAAGGCGAGCTTCGTCACCTGCACAAGGTCGAGGGCGGCCAGAGCTACCTCGTGAGCTACTGGCAGAAGGTGAGCCCGGGGAGCGACGGGCAGCCGCGCCGCTACATCATCGTCGCGTGGCACGACATCGGCCGCATCGTGAAGGACACGCTGCCGACGCTCTTCAGCGAGCCGTCCGGAAAACAGGCGCCCGCGCGCGAGAGCCGGCTCAACGTCGTCGACGAGCAAGGCCGCATCATCTACGGCCCGCCGCTCCGCAGCGGCGAGTTCACCGTCGGCGTGCGCATCCCGACGACGCTCTACAACTGGCGCCTGCAAGTCTCGCCCGCCGCGAGCGAAGAGATCGCGCAGCGCGTGCAGAATCGAAAGACCCTCGAGCTCGTATTCATCACGCTCTCGTGCGTCGTCATCGTCGCCGGCGTCGCCACGATCTTGCTCGCGGTCGAGAAGGAGCGCCGCCTCAACGCGCTGAAGACCGACTTCGTCGCGAACGTGAGCCACGAGCTGAAGACGCCGCTCGCCCTCGTCCGCATGTTCGGCGAGATGCTCCAATCGGGGCGCGTCGCGAGCGACGAGAAGCGCAAGGAGTACCTCGACATCATCGTCAACGAGAGCGAGCGGCTCTCGAACTTGATCGAGAACGTCCTCGACTTCGCGCGCGTCGAGCGCGGGCGCGGCGCGTACGAGCTCGGCGAGGGCGACGTCGGCGCGGTCGTCGCGCGCGCGGCGCAGCTCCTCCGCTACCGCGCCGAGCGCGAGAACGTGCGGCTCGACGTCGACGTCGCGCCCGACCTCCCCGAGTGCCGCATCGACGAGCGCGCGCTCCAGCTCGCCGTCGCGAACCTGATCGACAACGCGATCAAGTACGGGCACGGTCCGAGCCGCGAGGCAGGGACGCAGTCGGTCGTGCGCGTCGCCGTGGAACGCGACGAAACCGGCGTCCTCGTGCGCGTGACCGACGACGGCCCCGGCATCGCGACGGCCGAACGCGAGCGGATTTTCGAGCGTTTCGTGCGAGGTCAGGCGGCCAAATCGGGCGAGGCCGGCATGCCGATCCGCGGGAGCGGCATCGGTCTTGCGCTCGTGCGCCACATCGCCGAATCGCACGGCGGGACCGCACGGGTCGAGAGCGAGCTCGGCAAGGGCAGCACCTTCGTCCTGCACATCCCCTCGGCGTCGGCGGTGAACGTGATGGCCATTGACGGCAAACGCGCACAAGATATCGTTTAGTCGAGGCGCGCAGCTCCCCCGCGGCGCGACTCATTCGAATTATCGAGAAGAAGGTTTGGCAAGGTTTCATCATCATGGGGAATGACGACGCGAAGCTGTTCGTGGCAGGGCTGCCGGACAGCATCTCGGAAGACGTGTTGAAGCAGCTCTTCGAAGCAACTGGTGGCTCGGTCGTGCAAGTCAGCCTCCCGAAGGACCGCGCGACGGGGCGACCGCGCGGCTTCGGGTTCGTGACGATGTCGAGCCCGGAGCAAGCTCAAGCCGCGCGCGACGCGCTCGACGGCTCGCTGCAATCGGGCCGTTCGATTTCGGTGCGCCCATTCCAAGCGGAGCCGCCGCGGCGCGGCGAGGGCGGTCCTCCGTCCGCGCGCGGTCCCGGCGGTCCCGGCGGACCGCGTCCGAGCGGACCAGGCGGCGGGCCCGGCGCGCCGGATCGCACGCTCTACGTCGGCAACCTGCCGTACGACTGCACGCAGCCGGAGCTCGAGACGCTCATCAACGGCGCGACCGCGGGCAACGGCACCGTCGTGCGCGTGCACATGCCGATGGACGCCGACGGTCGCAAGCGCGGCTTCGGCTTCGTGACGATGTCGAGCGCCGAGACCGCGAAGTCCGCGGCCGAAGCGCTCAAGCAGGCCGACCTCCGCGGTCGCCGTCTCATCGTCAACCTCGCGCACCCCAAGGGCGAACGCCCGGCGGGCGGCGGCGGGTACGCGGGCGGCGGCGGTTACTCCGGCGGCGGAGGCGGCGGCGGCGGAGGCGGCGGTAGCGGCTTTGGTCCGCCCGCGCCTCCAGGCGGTCGCAAGACGTTCGACACCGATTGCCGGCGCAAGGCGCATGGCTCCGCCGGCGAAGACGGCCCGCCGCGCAACCGCGGCGGCGGCAAAGGCACGAAGGCCGAGCCCGAGGACGACCGCTGGGACAAACGCGACTGGGGCGACGACGACTGAGCGCTACAGCGAGGCGTGCGCCGTGAGGTGCCCGTCGAACGAAACGTCGGCCGCCGGGGGCACGCCCTTGCCGGACGGCGTCGCTTGCGCGCCCTCGTCGAGGTACGGCTTCAGGTTCACGTCGGTCGGCGTGAGCGTGAACGTCTGAACGCAGCCGGGGTTCGACCCGCTCGCGATGACCGCGGGCGGCAAGGTCGAGCCCGGCTTGGTGCTCGAGATCGAGATCGACAGGTCGTTCACGAAGTCGAAGCAGCCGCTCGACTTCGTGATCGTGAGGCTCAAGCCGGTGAGCGTCACGGTCGAGATGGCGCCGCCGACCCCGTTGCTCTTCGCCTGCGCTGCCACGTCGACGTTGATGGGAAACGCGGGCAGGGTCACGTCGACGGCGACTCCGGCGGCGTTCGCCACGGCGTTGCCGGGCACTGTCTCCTCGGGGATGTCGTACGGGATGTCGAACCCGATCGCCGAGGAGTTCAAGTTCAGGCTGCACGCCGTCGCGAAGAAAAGGAGAGCGATTGGACGCATGCTTCACTCATAGCACCCCGACGAGCCAGCTTGACACCCGGCGCGCGGGGGATAGATTGCGCGACCCCACGGGAGTTTTGGGCGATGCGCGATTTGATCAAAATGACGTGCGGCAACTGCGGCCGCGCCAACTACACGACGACCAAGAACAAGCGGACGATGTCCGAGAAGTTCGAGATCAAGAAGTTCTGCCCTGTGTGCCGGAAACACTTCCCGCACAAAGAGGGCAAGATCTCGAAGGCCTGACCTGCCGTCCACGAGCGGACTGACCATCCGTTCATGATGCCGGCTTAGCCGGGTAGACACGGCACGGCCGCTCTTGGTAGAAGCGGGCGGCCCATGATCTTCGACTGGTTCAACGGCCTGTTCTCGAACGATCTCGCGATCGACCTCGGGACCGCGAACACGCTCATCTACGTCAAGGGCAAGGGCATCGTCTCGAACGAGCCCTCGGTCGTGGCGGTCCAGCGCGACGCGCGCGGCGGCAACAAGGTCCTCGCCGTCGGCGGGAGGCCAAGGAGATGCTCGGCCGCACGCCGGGCAACATCGCGCCGTCCGCCCGCTGAAGGACGGCGTCATCGCCGACTTCGAGATCACCGAGGCGATGCTCCGCTACTTCATCGCGCGCGCGCACAACCGCCGCACGCTCGTGAAGCCGCGCATCATCATCTGCGTCCCCTTCGGCATCACCGAGGTCGAGAAGCGCGCGGTGAAGGAGAGCGCCGAGAGCGCCGGCGCCCGCGAGGTCTACCTCATCGAGGAGCCCATGGCCGCGGCCATCGGCGCCGGCCTGCCGATCACCGAGCCGTGCGGCAACATGATCGTCGACATCGGCGGCGGCACCACCGAGGTCGCCGTCATCTCGCTCGCCGGCATCGTGTACTCGCAGTCGGTCCGCGTCGGCGGCGACAAGATGGACGACGCGATCCAGGCCTACCTGAAGCGCAAGTACAACCTGCCATCGGCGAGCAGACGGCCGAGCGCATCAAGATGCAGATCGGCAACGCCTACCCGCTCGAGCGAGCAGATGACGACCGAGGTGAAGGGCCGCGACCTCGTCGCCGGCGTGCCGAAGACCGTCATCGTCAACTCCGACGAGATCCGCGAGGCGCTCATGCGAGCCGATCAACGCGATCGTCGAGGCCGTGCTCCTCGCGCTCGAGCAGACGCCGCCCGAGCTCGCCGCCGACATCGTCGACAAGGGCATCGTGCTCACCGGCGGCGGCGCGCTGCTCAAGAACCTCGACGTGCTGCTCCGCGAGGAGACCGGCCTGCCGGTCATGGTCTCCGACGACCCGATCAGCGCCGTCGTCCTCGGCAGCGGCAAGACGCTCGACCACATGGAGCTGTTGAAGGAGGTCACGATCGGCTGACGCTTCTCCCTTCCTTCTGGAGGGAGACTGCGAAGCCTTTCGAGCCCCCGGAGTGAACAGTGTCGGCGTTCAAGCGTTACCGGGACGTCGGAATCGTCATCATCCTCCTCGCGGTTCCGTTCTTTTTCCTCCGCGCCAACATGAAGGCGCCGGAGAACCTGAACGCGCTCGACCGCGTCCTCCTCCGCATCAGCGACGCCCGATCGAGTACGCGGCCTCGAGCCTCGCGCGCGGCGTCTCGAACGTCTGGGAGACTACGTCTATCTCGTCGACGTGAAGGCCGACAACGAGCGGCTCGCGTACGACAACGCGCGCCTGCGCGAGAATGTCCACCAGCTCGAGCAGAACCGAGACGTCGAGAACCAGGATCTCGCAGCGCTCTTGCAGCTCCGCGAGACGATCGCCGGGGAGACCGTCAGCGCGCAGGTCATCGGCAAGGACTTCAACGAGTTCTTCCGCGTGACGCGGGTCGTGCTCGATCGCGGCTCGCGCAACATGCGCCCGCACATGCCGGTCGTCTCGCCCGACGGCGTGGTCGGCGCCGACGCTGCACGTCTACGGGCGACGCGGTCGACGTCCAGCTCGCGGTCGACGCGGCGTTCGGCATCGACGTCGAGGACGAGCGCACCAAGGCGCGCGGCTTCGTGCGCGGCACCAGCGACGCCTCGCGCCACCCGTGCAAGGTCGAGGACGATCGACTCGCGCGACGAGGTCGAGATCGGCGATCTGCTCGTCACGAGCGGCAAGGGCGAGTGGTTCCCGAAGGGCCTCCCGGTCGCGCGCGTCACCAAGGTCGTCAAGCGCGAGCTCGGCCGCACGCAGGAGGTCGAGGCCGTGCCGACCGTGGACTTCTCCCGCCTCGACGCCGTCCTCATCATCGTCACGCCCCCAGCCGAGGACGCCGACCAGGACCCGAAGGCGAGTCGACCGCGACCGCGAAGGAGGCAAGAGATAGCGGCTGAGATGCGCAGACACGCCGCCTTCTTCGTCGTCGGGCGTGCTCCTCCTCGCGCATCGATTTCCGAGTCGAACCTCTTCTCGGCGTCCTCGGCCCGGATCTCACGTGCCGGGGCTCGTGCCCTCGCTCGTCCTCCCGCTCGATCCTCTTCATGGGCGTGCACGAGTACTCGCTCGCGCGTGGCGCGGCGTGGCGTTCGCCCTCGGCTACCTGACCGATCTCGTCGGCATCGCGCCGATCGGGCTCTACACCTTCACCTACGTCGCCCTCTTCGTGCTCGCGCGCGCCGCCGGGTCGCGCTTCGCGGCGCAGACGATGCTCATGCAGGTCGTGCTCGCGTCTCGCGCTTCGCGCTCGTGCACAGCGTGATGGTCCTCGTCTTGCTCGCGATCTTCGGACGCGACGCCTACGTGCCGCGCGCGCTCTACCCGCTCGCGTTCCCGCACGTGCTCGCGACCGGGCCTCGTCTCGCCGCTCGCTCTTCCGCCTGGCGCGGCGCGTCCACGTGGCGACCATACGGCGGCACGAGGCCGCCGATGCGTCACACGACGCGCGGAGGTCTGAGGGCTCGTGAGCAACCTCCTCGTCCCGCGCTCCGACGGCGGTCGAGTTCCGCAAGCGCTATCAAGTGGTTCGCGCTGGCCGCGCTCCTCGCCTTCTCCGTCGATCCTCGGCCGCCTCTTCCAGCTCCAGGTGCTGCAGGGCTCGGACTACGCGGCCATCGCCCACGAGAACATCGTCCGGCGCGTGCCGTTGCCGACGATCCGCGGGACCTCCGCGACGCGCACGGCCCGTGCTCGCCTCGAGCCGTCCGTCGTTCAACGTCACGGTCGTTCCCGGGCGAGCCATGCCGACGCGCGGTCGCCGGGCGCAGGCCCTCGTCCGGGTCCGACCTCGCCGACACGTGGCCAAAGCTCGCCGAGACGCTCCGCATGAACCCCGACGAGCGCCAGCGGTTCGAGGCGCGCCTCAAGGCCGCGTGCGAGACGACGTCGTGGCAGGACTCGCCGAGGAGCGCCGCCGCAGCCGCTGCTGGCGGCCGATGCTCGTGCGCGAGGACATCTCGCGCGACATCGTGGCGCTGCTCAGCGAGCACGCGAGCGACACGGTCGGCGTCGACATCGTCACGACGCCCGTCCGCTACTACCCGTACAAGAACCTGAGCTCGCACGTGCTCGGCTACGTCGGCGAGATCGACGCCGAGACGCTCGCGAAGCTCAGGCCGCCCGGCTACGAGCAGATGACGCCCGAGCAGCGGCAGAAGCTGAACCCGCTCGACTACGACGTGGGCGACGCGACCGGCGCGACCGGCGTCGAGCGCGCGTGGGAGAGCTACCTCCGCGGGCAAGCGGCTGGGAGAAGCGCGTGATCGACGCGCACGGCCGCTATCCACACGGGCCCCGAAGCCGAGCGCCTGCTCGACGCGCCGAAGCGTCAGGACCCCATCCCGGGCCGCGATCTGCGGCTCACGATCGACATGGAGCTCGATGCAGTCGATCGAGCGCGCGATGCGGCCGCTCGCGGCCGGCGCGGTCGTCGCCGTCGACGTGCGCACCGGCCGCGTGCTCGCCGCCTACTAGCAAGCCGGACTACGACTCGAACGATCTCGCCGGCGGCTCGGGCGGCAAGCAGCGCGTGCGCGAGACGTACGCGCACCTCTCGAACGACCCGCTGCGCCCGCTCCTCGACAAGACCATGAGCGGCGCGTTCCAGCCGGGCTCGACGTTCAAGCCGTTCTCGGCGCTCGCGGCGCTCGAGGGCATCGCTCGTCGACCCGGAGCAGAAGGAGCGCTGCGACGGCTTCTTGATGTTCGGCCGCCGCATCTTCCACTGCACCCACGTGCACGGCAAGGTGAACATGCACGACGCGATCGCGGCCTCGTGCAACGTCTACTTCTTCAAGCTCGCCGAGACCGTCGGCATGGACCGTATCGCGAAGATCGCGGCGGATTTCGGCCTCGGCGAGAAGACCGGGCTCGGCATGAACCCCGAGGCGTCGGGCCGCGTGCCGAACCGGAGCTGGTACGCGCTCCGCTACCAAGGCCAGTTTCGCATCGGTTTCACGCTGAACGAGGCGATCGGGCAGGGCGACGCGCTCGTGACGCCGCTCCAGCTCGCGCTCGCGTACGGCGCGCTCGCGAACGGCGGCACCCTCTACTCGCCACAGATCGTGCGCGCGATCGAGACGAGCGACGGCGAGGTCGTGCAAGAGTTCCCGCCGCGCGTGCGGCCGCACAAAGTCGACGTGAAGCCCGAGAACCTCGCGCGCGTGGTCGACGCGCTGCGCGCGGTCGTCAACGACCCGCGCGGCACGGCGTATCCGGTGCGCGACCCGGCGCTCGACATCGCCGGCAAGACCGGCACCGCGCAGACGGGGTACATCCCGAAGAAGGGCGATGACGCGAAGAAGATCGCCTACTACTCGCGCGACCACGCGTGGTTCGCGGCGTTCGCGCCGGCGCGCGCGCCCGAGGTCGCCGTGGTCGTCTTCGTCGAGCACGGCGGGTCGGGCCCCACGGTCGCGGCGCCGGTCGCGATCCAGATCATCCACGAGTACGAGCGACTCATGGCGACGCGCGGCCCGCACGTGAAGGCGCCGCCGCCGCCGCCGCCCCATTTCGTCGCGCCGCGCGCGCCGCCGCCGGCACTCGACGCGGGCGATGTCGAGGACGCCGCGTCCGGGATCCGCCGACGAGGACGCCGCCGCCATGAGCGCCTCCACGTACCGCACGCTCGGCGCGCGCTCGGCGCGCCGCCTGCTCGACTCGCCGCGCGATCAGCTTCGACTGGGCGCTCTTCCTCGTCACCGCCGCGCTCGCCGTCATCGGCGTCGTGAACTTGTATTCTGCAACGAGCGTCGTCCGCGCCTCGCTCTCCGACCTCTACGTGCAGCAGGTCTACTGGCTCGTCGCCGGCGGTATCCTCGCCGCGCTCGCGGCGGCCATCGATTACCGCCATATCGAGCGCTACGGCTACGCGACTCTACGGCTTCGGAGTCGTACTCCTCCTCCTCGTCTTCGTCCTCGGGCGTGACATCCGCGGCAGCTCCCGCTGGATCCAGATCGGCTCGTTCAGCCTCCAGCCGAGCGAGTTCATGAAGCTCTTCCTCATCGTCGCGCTCGCGAAATACCTCCACAACGACCCGAAGACCGAAGGTCGCCGCCTCCGCGACCTCGTGGTGCCCTCGGCGTTCGCGGCGCTGCCGGTGTTCCTCGTCCTGCGACAGCCGGATCTCGGCACGGCGCTCATCCTCCTGCTCATCTTCGGCAGCATCGCGGCGATGATGCGCGTCCAGCGGCGGAGCCTCGCGACGCTCGGCGTCTCGGCGGTCGTGCTCGGTCCGCTCGTCTGGGGCTACCTGCTCAAGCCCTACCAAAAGCAGCGCATCACGTCCTTCCTCAACCCGGAGGCGAACCTCCTCGGCGCCAACTGGCACGCGCACCACGCGCGCGTCGCCATCGGTGCGGGGCGCGTCTTCGGCGAAGGGTTCATGCGCGGCACGCAGAACCAGTTTCTGTTCCTGCCGGACCAGTACACCGATTTTCCGTTCCCAGTGTTCGCGGAGGACTGGGGCTTCGCCGGGTGTCTCGTGCTCGTCGGGCTCTACGCGTTTCTGATCCTCTGGGGCGTCCGCGTCGCTCAGTCGTCGCGCGATCGCTTCGGCGCCGTGCTCGCGATCGGCGTCTCGTCGCTCCTCTTCTGGCACGTATTCTTCAACCTCGGCATGGTGACCGGCATGCTCCCGGTCGTCGGCGTGACGCTGCCGCTCTTTTCGTACGGCGGCTCGAGCGTCATGACCGTCATGATCGGCCTCGGGCTCTTGATGAACGTCTCGGTACGAAGGCACCAGATGGCCCCGCGCATCTGAGCTCGGGGCTAGGCCACCGCGGCGCCGAGGGCGAGGCCTGCGGCGGCGATGAGGGCGGCGACGGGGCGCGAGCACGCGCTCGGAAAGAGCGCGGCGGCGAGCGATGACGCGAGCGCGGCGGCGGCGAGCGACTCGACTCCCACCGCGAAGGCGAGGTGCGCGGCGCCCGCGGCGAGGGCGACCCCCACGACGACCGCGGCGACTGCGGCGACCCGCCAGCGGAGCGCGCTCGCGTTGCCGGCGTGGCCCGCGCGCGCGAGCACGCACGCGGCGAGGCCGACAAGCGCCGCGACGGTCGTCACCGGGTGCGCGAAATCGATGTGCGACGTCGCGACGCGCGCGAGCGTGCAGTGCTCGAGCATGGCGGCGGTGTCGGAGGTGGGTGCGTGGACCGTCTCGGCAAAATGCATGCATTTTCGCAAGCACCGCGCCGTCGAGCACGGCGAGCGCGACGGCGATCGCCGAGAGCGCGGACGCTTGACGATCGGCGAGTGCCGAGGCCTCGTCGCTCGGCTCGGCGCGGTCGAGCAGCGCGGCGCTTTCGGCCGCCACGGCGGCGACGCCGATCCCGAGCGGCCCCGCGTGCGCGAGGCCCGAGTGCCGCGCGACCGCCCAGCTCCCGATTGCCGCGCCGGCGAGCGCGACGAGCGCCCATCCTTCGCCGCGCGCGCCGTGACGCGCGTCGCGATACCCGACGGGGTGCGTCTCGGTGTCGGGTGTCTTGCGGCGCGCGAGGAGCTTCGGGACGAGCGTCATCGCGGCGCCGACCGCCGCACACAGCGCGAACGGCTCCCAGAGCCAACCGAGGAGCGCGATCGCCGCGCCCGCCGCGGCCGGCAGCGCGAGCACGCTCCCGAGGTCGCGGTTTCGCACGCCCGGCCGCTGGACGCGCGTCGCGACCGCCGCGCCGAGCGCGCCGAGCGCCGTCGCCGCGAGGGGGAAGAGCACGAGCCCGAGCGCGCTCGCGTACGACGGCGCGCTCCGCAGCGACCCCGCGTTCGAGTCGAAGAAATAACTCGCGAGCACCATCGCGGCGGCCATCGGCAGCGCGCGCTCCGCCGCCGCGCCCTGGTCGTCTCCCGTCGCCCCGAGGTCGAGCGCCGCGACGCCGAGCACGAACGCGACGACGAGCTCGGGCAGACGCGACGCGAGCCGCTGCGGATCGGCGAGGGTGTGCGTGCTCAGCGCCGCGACCGTCGTGAGCGCGACGAGCGCCGCGGCGACAACCACCTGCTCGCCGACCGCGCCCGCCGACGGCGACGAATACGCGACGCGCTCGCGCCACGCGCGCGCGCCGATCGACGCGAGCGCACCGGCGGCGCAGGCCGCGGCGCTCCACGCCGCCGGACCGAGCGCGCGCCGGCCGACGAGCATCGCGCAAAACGCGATCGCGCTCGTCGCCGCGCCCACGATCGCGTCGTCGCGAACGAGCCGCGCCGCGCGCCGCGTGGGCGAGGGCGTGGCCTCGCGCGAAGCGCGCGCAGCGAGCGCGGCGCCGGCGAGCGCGAGAACGGCCGCGACTGCGCAGAGCGCGATCTCCAGCATTATTCAGCCGGCGCGGGGCCTCAGCCGCCGGGCTTGTTGCTCTGGAGCACCATCAAGTGGAACTTGTTGAACTCGTTCTGGCCGAGCGTGAAGAGCACCTCGACGAGCAGACGATACGGCGTGTCTTTGTCGGCGATGACGATCGCCTCGCTGCCGCTCGCGTCCTTGCCCGTCGCCTGACGAATCTGGCGGTCGGTGTCGCGCCACGCTTTGACCGTCTGACCGAGCTTCGTGATGTAGAGGTCGTTCGGTCCGCCGCGCTTGTACTTCGCCTCGACGCCGTGCGTGGCGTCGGACGGCACGTCGACGACCGACTCGTCCTCGACCATGATGTGGGACTTCGAGATGATGATCGGCACGCCCTCTTGCGAGGCCTCGGTCGAGAGCACGCTCTTGGGCATCTGGAGATCGTTCGACTGCGGGAGCGACGCCGACGACGCGCTCATGCTCTTCAGCAAGAACACGAGGATGATGGTCATCATGTCCATCATCGCCGTGATGTTGAGGAAGTTGATCTCCGGCTCGAGGGCGCGGCGCTTGATCTCCTTGCGGAGCATGCGCTTGTAGGTCGCCATGCTCGCCGGCTTCTGCCGCGGCGGCATGGCGCCGTGCGGCGGCATCGGTCCTTGGGGTCCTTGCGGTCCTGTGGGTTGCATCGCTTACCGGGCCAAACCGAAGTTCACGTCGGGGAACAGATCCTTGCCGTCGTCGTTCTTGCGCACCGCGTCCATCGTTCCGATCACGGCTTGATACGGGATGTTCGGGTTCGCGCTGATGGTGACGGTCGTCTCGTCGTCGTCGGGGTTCGCGCTCACGAACTCCTTCTTCAAGTGCTCGACGCACTTCTTGAGACCGGCGAAATCGTAGTCCTTGCCGTCGGGCGACTTGCCGACCGCGAGACCCGAGCCGGTCTCTTGGCAGCCGGGCGCGACGTTGCCTCCGCGAGCCTTCACGCTGAACCCGTCGTTGACGACGAGGATCGTGAGGCCGAGCGTCGGCGTCGTCGGCGGGCGCACCGACGGCCCCCCCGCTTTCGGCGGGAAGGTGTCGATGGTCGCCGTGAAGGTGACCGTGACGGTCGCGAGCACGAACATCAGCACGTTCATGATGATGTCGAGGAACGGGACGATGTTGAGCTCGCCGCCCTCTTCGTCAGGCGCGAGCTCCCTCGACGCCGAGAGGCGCCGAATCTTGCTTCGCTGCGCTGCGCTGAGCCTCTCTTCGGCCATGGTTTACCGTCGCCGGGATCAGTAGCCGCCGGGACGCGCAGTGATCGTGAGGAGGTTGAAGACGCGCTCTTGCGTCGCGTCGAGATCGTGCTGGATGTTCTTCGAGCGCTGGTGCAGCACGAGGTGCGTGATCATGCACACGACGGCGATGCCGAGGCCGAACGCCGTGTTGTACATGGCCTCCGCGATGCCGTTCGCGAGGATGCGCTGCTTCTCGGCTTGCGAGATGCCCTGCGCGGCGACGGCGCCGAACGTGTGAATCAGACCGAGCACGGTCCCGAGGAGGCCGACGAGCGTCGCGATGTTCGCGAGCGACCAGAGCGAGCCGATGCGCTTCTCCGCGGCGGGCTTCAGCTCGCCGATCTTCTCGCTCATCGCCGCGTCGATCTCGTCGGGTCCTTTGTTCGCGTGCGTGAGGCCCGCTTTCACGAGCTGCAGCGTCGGGTAGTCGCCCGCGTCGCAGAGCTTGATCGCGCGGTCGATGTTGCCCGCGGTCACCAGCTTCTTCACCTGCGCGAAGAACTCTTTCGAGTTGACGCGATACTTCGTGAGCTGGAACGCGAAGCGCTCGACCACCATCGCAATGACGATCGCGCTCACGACCAAATTGATGGAGAGGAACGTCGGGTTCTGCTTGAACGCCTCCATCAATCCACTGCCGCCACTGCCACCGCTACTCTCGGCCGCAGGTGCCGCAATCCCCAGAAGTCCCACCAACATCCGACGCTCCTTTCAGGACGTGAAAACCATCGCCGGCGTAAGTCGCCGTGCAGGAAAACGTTTCGTTGCCGGACGATATCTGACTGCGATCGGCGAAGTCAACGAGAGTGCCTTGCTGAGCATGCGTGGCGACCGCGCGGCTCGCCTCGACCATTCCGTGCCGTACGTCCGGGCTGAAAGTTTCGACAAACGCGCGATAAATGCCGATTTTTTGCTCCGATTTCGACCCAATCGTGTTGACGGCCTCGCGTCTCATTCTGCATGCTGATCGTCGCGTCGGTCTCGACGCAGCTTGAGTGGCGACGCAGGAGGCCACGGTCCTGAGCTTGCGTACGCTCTCCGCGTTCCTGTAGTCTCCGCTTCGCTTCAGAGTTCCGGCGCGCATTTGCGCGTCATCACGGTTGCCGATTCGATCTCGAGGAGAGGAAAAAAATGGCTGCATTGTGGAAGCACTTCAGGGATGGCGGATGGGGCATGTATCCCATCGTTCTTTGGTCGATCATCACCATCGGCGTCATCATCGAGCGCGCCCTGTATCTGTTCGGCTCCTCGATCAACAAGGACGTGTTCCTCGCGACGATGCAGAAGTGCATCCTCGCGGGTGACGTGGCGAAGGCCGTCAAGATGTGCAGCGCCGCGAACGCGCCGCTCGCACGCATCGTCCAGGCGGGTCTCGTGAAGGTGAACCGCCCCGACGAGGAGGTCCAAGCAGCGATGGACGAAGCCGCGCTGCGCGAGCTTCCGAAGCTCGCAAAGCGAACCGGTTATCTCGCGCTGCTCGCGAACCTCGCGATGCTCTCGGGTCTGCTCGGCACCGTGTCGGGTCTGATTCAGAGCTTCGGCGCAGTCTCCGGCGAGGGCGTCGACCCGAGCCAGAAAGCACGCATCCTCGCCGAAGGTATCTCCGAGGCGATGAACTGCACGGCGTTCGGGCTCATCGTCGCCATCACCGCCCTCATCGGCTTCGCGATCCTGAACGGCAAGACGCAAGGCCTCGAGGACGACGTCAACGAGGCGAGCGTCCAGGTGCTCAACCTGGTCGTGACCAACCGCCAGAAGGTCAACCTCGGCGGCGTGCCGCAGTGAGGACGGCTTCGAGGGGGACCTTCGTCCCCCTCGAGCTTCCCTAGTCGGAGGAATTCATGGCAGGCGTAGACGTAGGCGGCGGTGGCAAAGGCAAGCGCAGGTCGCTCGACTCGGAGATCAACATGATCCCGTTCATCGACCTGCTCATGGTGACCATCTCGTTCCTCCTCATCACGGCGGTCTGGTCGCACATGTCGCGCATCAACGCCGACGCTCAGGTGCCCGGCCCGCCGAGGCCCGACCAAGAGCAAGAGAAGATCGAGCCGGAGAAGATTCTCCACGTGGAGATGCGCTCTCCCGAGAAGTTCACGCTCGTCTGGAAGCAGGGCGCGCAGGTCGTCAACTCGATCGAGGTGCCCCGCAAGGACGACATGAAGACCGACTCGCACAACAAGAAGCTGGTTCGCTATCCCGATCTCGCGGCGAAGATCGCCGACGAGTGGAAGAACACCGGCTCGCACCGCGACCCGAGCGACAAGAAGCTCGATCAGGCGGTGCTCCACACCGACAACGAGACGCAATACGTCTACATCGTCGGTGTCATCGACGCGATCTACAACACGCATCGGAAGCTCACGCTGCCCAGCGGCAAGACCGATGACGTGCCGGCCTTCAACGTCACTTTCGCGGTGAACTGACCATGCCGATTGCACAACCCGAACGCCGCTTGATGCACTTCATCAAGCTGCCGTTCGTCCAGAAGAGGGCGACCGGTCACGGGCGGCGCAGCCCGAACGCGAACCTCTCGCTCACGTCGATGATCGACTTCCTGATCGTCGTCGTCGTCTTCCTCCTGATGACGTTCAGCGCCTCGGGCGAGATCCCGTCGGCGAAGAATCTGATTCTGCCGCAGGCCGAGAACACGACCGACATGATCGACGCGCCCATGGTCGCCATCAACGGCAGCCAGATCCTCGTCGACGGCGCGCCGGCCGGCAACACGCACACGATCGAGGACAGCAAGCGCCTCACGCGCATCGACGAGCTCTTCAACATCTTGAAGGGCAAGCGCGAAGTGTGGAAGCAGCTTCACCCGGGCAAGGACTTCCCGGGCGTCGTCGTCCTGCAGATCGATCAGGACGTGCAGGCGGTCGTCGTGAAGAGCACGTTCCAGACCGCGGCGTTCGCGGGGTACCCGAACGTGAGCTTCATGGTGAACCAGCTTCCCAAGGCCGGACATTAGTTTCCTGGTCCGGCGCTGGCGCGCCGATGGTTTAGATCCCAGTGCCGCAACCACAGCCGGAACGTCGTCAGCCGGGGCTCGCAGCAATCCACAAGGGGCGCGAGCAACGGCTGGCGGGACGGTGGAGCCGGCCGACTGGACGCGCGTACCTCACCATCGTGGTGGGGCTCGTCGCGTCCATCGCCATTTATAGGCTCGTCTCCGGCCGCGAGCTCGGGGACCGCAGGACCGCGCTGCTCGCGAAGCAGCGCGCCGACGACGCTACGATCGGCCAAGAGTGGAACCCGCTGCGCGACCGGATCGAGAAGTTCGTCGTCGATCGCGGCGGCGCGTACGGCGACGACAAAGTGGTCGAGCCCGACGCGAAGGCGTGGGCGGGGCGCGTCGAGTCCGGGATTTACCTGCGCCTCCGCGTCGAGGACGCCAAGACGCCCGCGAGCATCCGCGCCGCGGCGCAAGACTCGGCGCGCGACGCGTTCACCGGGTGCATGCTGCGGACGGAGAACAAAGCGCTCGCCGAAGGCGTGCCCGACGCCGGCATCTTCCCCGACCAACCGTGGAACTTGCGGCAAGCGTACGCGGCGACGCGCATCCTGACGCTCGAGTGGGTGGAGCAGGTCAAAGAGGCCGACGACTCGCTGCGCCTCCGCATCTTCGAGCAGCAGTACGACAAGGCCGAGCGCGAGGAGATCCCGCGCGCGATCGACATCGTGAAGAAGGCCGACTTCTTCTTGCTCGTGCTCGACGAGCCGGCCGACGAGCCTGGCGCGGCGACCCCTCGCGCGGCCGACGCCGCAGTGGACACGGCCGAGGAGGCGATTCAGCTCGTGCCGCATTGGGCGCGCGTCTACGTGCTCGATTTCGAAAAAGAACCAGGAGATCCTCCGCGCCCGGGCGCGCGCCGAAGGCGGGTTCATGTTCGCGGCGGGCCGGCCGGTCACCGATGAAGAGACTGTCGACGCGATGAAGCGGCAAGTGAACAACTGCGCGCTCGCGCAGAACGTCCGCGCGATGATTCAGTAGCCCAACTACGGGCGCAGCAGCACGTGGATGTCGGCGAAGTTCAAGCCGGTCGGAGCCTCCAGGACGGCCGTGCCGGTGGCCACGTGGAGCGGACCTGTCGCGAACCTCGCCAGGGCGAGCTCCGCTCCGGCGAGCGGGCCCTCGACGACGGCGCCGCCCGTGCGGCTCGAGCCGTCGACGCCGTCGGTCGCGAGAGCGGCGAAGACCGCGCCGTCGGGCAGGAGCGCGCTCACCTGCGCGGCGAGGTGCGAGCACCGGCCCCCGCGTCCGTGCGCTTCGGGGATCTGCAGCGACGGCTCTGCGGCCTGGACCAGCGCGTCGCCGGGCTTCATCGAACGGGCGATCTTCGCATAGCGCTGCGCCAACACGCCGGCGTCGTGGCCGATCGTGTCGGCGAGCGCCCCCGCGCGAAAGCCGCGCTCGCTCAGCGCGACGGCGACGAGCTCGGCGAAGGCGAGCGGATCGGCGACGATTGCGTGACGCTCCTCTCGTTTCCATGTCTCGACGAACGGGAGTGCGCCGAGCCCGCGTGCGGCGGCGATTCGGCGCGCGTCGTCGACCGTCGTCGAGTCTTCGACGCTCGGTCCGGAGCCGACGGCGCGCGGCGCGTTCGAGAGCACGTCGCTCACGATGAGCGTTCGTCGCGGACGAGCGGCGCAGGCGCGCGCCAATCCGCCGCCTTTGATTCGCGAGAGGTGGCGGCGCACCACGTTGATCTCGCCGATCGTCGCGTCCGCCCGCAGGAGCCGGCGCGTCACCTCGCGTTTTTGCTCGAGCGTGAGACCTTCGCACGGCGCGCAGAGGAGCGACGAAGCGCCGCCGGAGATCAAGAAGAGTCGCTCTCCGCACGAGTCGGACGCCGCGACCGCGAGCGCTGCCTCGGCGGCGCGCACCGAGGACTCGTCCGGCAACGGGTGGGCCGCCTCGAGCACGGTCACGCGTGGGTCGCTCGGCGGCGCGGGCGAGCCCCGCGGGACGACGACGAGCGCGCTATCGAAGTCGCGTACGCCGGCGAGCATCGCCGCCGCCGCCTTCCCCGCGGCGACGACGACGAACTGTCCGTCTGCGCCGAGAGCCGCGCGCACGCGGCCCGCGAGATCCACGCGCGCGCACGCTGCGCGAAACGACTCGAGCACGAGATCGCGCGCGCTCGCACGCGAGCTCACGGGGCGCGCTCGTCGCCGATGTCCACCGCGTGCGAGCCGAAGCTCGCCTGCCACCCGAGCGCGACGGTGAAGACGAACGCCTCGACGTCGACCGTCGCCGGGTCCGCGGCGGAGAGCGCTTCGCGGCTCCAGCGGAGCGCGGCGCGCACGGCGAGGAACGGGCCCGACGTCCGCGCGAGCAGCGGGAGCTCGGCGCCGATGCCGAACGAGAGGCCCGCCACGTCGGCGAGGTTGCCACCCGCGGGCTGCGCGACGAACGCGCCGAGCTCGAACGCGAGCGAGTCGATCAGCAAATCCAGCCGCGGCGCGCCGATCTCGAGGCCCTGGAGATAGCGCCCCAAGAAGAGAGGACGCAGCTCGAGCCCGGCCACGCCAAGGCGCAGCGGCTCGGAACCGGCGCCGAACCCGTCTTCGTACGTGAGAAAGATACCTGCAGTATGCAAGTATCGATAGCGGACGTCGACCGAGCCGCGCACGCCGCGGACGTCGAAGGCCGCCCCGAGCGAAAAGGCGAGCGCGGAGTCGTAGTCGAGCCGGCCGTAGGACGTGTCGATGATCGACCGTGCGACGCTCTCGTCGGCGCAGACGACGACGTCAACGGGGAGCATCGCTCATCGCGGCTGTGATGGCGTCGCGCAGCTCGGGAGCGAAGACGAGGCGCACGCGCGACGAGCATCTCGCCGCGCAGGCGTGACAGGAGGAACGAGACCTCGGCGAGCGGGCGCGGCGGGCCCTTCGCGAAGACGACGAGAGCGGCTCCTCCTCCGACTCGAAGGGGATGTCGGTCGCGACGTCGAGGCCGACGTAGACGTCCGGGTCGAGGCCGGCGTCGCGCGCGATCTCGCGCGCGCGGTCTCGAGCGCGTGCTCGCGCCCGCGCGGCGTCGCTTGCTCGCCGAAGAGCTCGTACGTCTTGAAGAGCGCGCCGCACGCGGATGCGCTCGCGCGAGGTCGCGCGAGGCGCCTCGTCCTTGCAGTCTTCCCATGCGTGCATCGCGCAGCCGAGCGACGCCGTCGTCGAGCTCGAGGTAGTCGGCGAGCGGGATCGCCTCGCCGTGTGCGGCGAGCTCGATCGCGCGCGGCGTCCCCTGCGAGGCGCGCGCCGCGGCCGACGAGCTGCGCCGCGCGCGAGAGGATGCGAGCGGATCATCCACTCCGCCGAGCGCGTCGCCTTGTGCAAGTACACCTGCTGGAACATGAAGAGGCGCGCGAGGATGAATGCCTCGATCGCGGGGAGCCCCTTCGCGCCGTCGATCGCGAGCGACGGCGCCTCGTTCGGCGAGCTCGCGGGCGCGAAGCGGAGGCTGCGAAGGAGCCAGTCGAGATCGAAGACGCCGTAGCGGACGCCGGTCGCGTGCGCGTCGCGCAAGAGGTAGTCGCAGCGGTCGACGTCGAACGTGCCGCTCACCGCGCGCGCGAGGTACGGAAGCGCGTGCTTGCCCGAGACGAGCGCCGCGACGCGCGGCGGGCATCGCGGGTCCTCCGCGGCGAGCACGCGGTGGATGGCGGTGCTCGGGTCGAGGACGATGCGCCGCGTCCACTCCTCGTGCATCGGCACGCCTGGGATCGCGTCCTCGAAGAGGTGCGACAGGGGCCCGTGCCCGACGTCGTGCAGCAGCGCGGCGGCGAGCGCGTCGCGCGCGCGATCGCTCGTGACTTGCTGCCAGATACGGGAGCGAGCCGTGAATCGCGCGGAGCCGCGCGAGGAGGAGCTTCATCACGAAGGCCGCGCCGACCGCGTGCGCGAACCGCGTGTGCTCGGCGCCGGGAAACGCGAACGAGGTGACCCCGAGCTGCCGCACGCGGCGGAGGCGCTGCACCTCGGGCGTGTCGATGAGCCGCGGCGACGACGCGCTCCTCTTCCGTCTCGAAGGAGACGAGGCCGTGAACGGGGTCGCGGAGAATCATCGACGGCTCCCGAGCGTAGCAGAGCGGGCGACGAACGTGCTCACGCGTCGTAGAGCGTGCCGTCGTCGCCGAAGGCGCGGACGCGTACTTTTTCGGGCGCGGCGTCGAGGTCGACGAACGCGGGGATGCTCGCCGGCCCGCCCGGCGTGCGCTCGGCGTGCCACGTCGCGCGGAAGACGTCGGCGCCGGTCGTGTCGACGGACCAGGCGAGCGGCTCGTTCGGGTCGACGAAGCGATGACGCGGCGTCCGCCGTCGACCGAGATGCGCGCGTCGCCGCGCGGGAGATCGCCCGCGCTTCGCTCGATCGAGGGCGCGACGCCGGCGCGCATCAGTCGCGAGCGCGCCGTCGCGATCGCGATGGGGCTCTTGTCCGAGCCGATCGCGCGGCGACCCGCGCGAACGCGCCGCTTCGAGCGTCGTGCCGCTCCCGCAGAAGAAATCGACGACGAGTGCCGCCCTCGGCTGGTGGCGCAGCGGATGATGCGATCGAGCAGCGCGAGCGGCTTCTGCGTCGGGATAGCCCGTGCGCTCGGCGGTCGTCGCATGGCGAAGCGGCGGGACGTCGGTCCAGAGCGCGTCGACGCGGCGCTCGCGGAAGAACACGCCGCCCTCGTCCTTCACGAGGAAGTACTTGATGTAGACGCGCCCGGTCGAGGTGCGGTGGACGCGCCCCTCGCGCTCGAGCTTCGCGATCGACGCGTCGGTGTAGTCGCCGCGGGGCGCGGTCGTGAACGCGCGGCCCTCGTCGTCGAAGCGGACGGCCTTCGCGGCGATCGGCTCGAGGCGCGTCGGCGGCGTGATGCGCGCGCCCTCGCGGCCGTAAACGAGGATCGTGTCGAGCGTGCGGCCGAACTGCGCGCTCGCGGCCTGGCGTCCGAGGTTCGGCGCGCGCCTCCAGACGATCTCGTTGATGAAGCGATCCCGACCGAAAATCTCGTCCAGGACGACGCGCACCAGGTACGCCGAGCGCCAGTCGAGGTGCACCCAGAGCGTGCCCTCGTCGTGGAGGAGCGCGGCGGCCGCTTCGAGCCGCGGCGCGAGCATGTCGAGGTACGCGCCGATGCCGGCTTCGCCGCGCCACTTGTCGCCGAACGCGACCGCGCGCCGCTTTCGCCCGTCGGCGACTCCGTCGAGCCGCGCTTCGGCGACGTAATCGGCCTGGGACGCGTACGGCGGGTCCACGTAGACCACGTGCGCGCGCAGGCCGCGCGCGCGGAGGATCCGCGCCGCATCGAGCGCGTCGCCGAAGATCGAGCGCGGAGCGAAATCTCCGCCCGCCTCGATCGGGACCGCTGGCACGGCGCTCTCCTCGGCTCCGCCGCCCGGCTGCCACACGCGGCCCGGCCAGTCGAGCCGTAATTCTTGGCGATCCCACGGGGCGGAAGATTAACCCATCGAGTCCGGTGTATCATCCACGAATTCCGGGCGTCGTTCGCTCGAATACGAGGCAAGGGTGGAAACGCAAGGGCAGGCCGTCATCGACGGAAGCAGCAGCAGGCTCGTCGATGTCCTGCGCGCGCTTCCCGCGAAGGAGCTGAACGCGCTCATCGAGCGCCTCGGTATCCGCATCGACGCGGCCAAGCGCCTCGACACGCCGTCGCAGGTCGCGCGCGCGCTCGTCGCGCTGCCCGATCTGCGCGAGACCGTGCGCCTGCCGCCCTCGGCGGTCGATCTGCTCCATCGCGTCGCCGAGGCGCAGCGGCACGCTGCTCGTGACGGCGGTGCCGCCGTCGCTCGAGCCGCTCCTCGCGCGCGGGCTGATGTTCGCGCGCGCGGCCGACGCGACCAAGCCGACGCGTGCCGGTCGCGGCCCGGTCGAGCTCGTCCTGCCGACGGCGTACCTGCTCCAGCTCCGGAGCTGGGAGGGCGAGGACCCGCGCGGCGTGCGCGCGCTCCTCGCGCAGGCGTCGTTCGAGACGACGAGCGCCATCGCCGCGCACTACCTCGGCCGACCCGCGACGCCGCCGATCGCGCTCTCGCTCGAGCCCGCGTGGGAGGTGCTCTCGGCATCCGGTGCTCCTGCGCGCCGGAGATCGAGAAGCTCGCGCCGAGCGAGCGCCGCGTGCTCGAGAACGTCGAGCGCGAGGGCGGCGAGGTCGACACCGAGGAGCTGCTCGAGCTCGAGCGCGAGCCGCTGCGCCTGCGCACGGCGACGGGCGTCTCGCCCTCGCGTCGCGGCGTCGGCTTCTGCGCTCGAGCGCCGTGGGTTCCTCGATCCCGGTGCATCCCAACCGGCACATCGTGCCGACCGAGGTCGTCGCTCATCGGCGCGGCGCGCCACCGCGCCGAGCGCGCCGCGCGGCGCGAAGAGGTGAAGCGCTTCGTGCGCTCGGGCGACCACGCTCCGCGCCGCGCGCGCTTCGCGCTCGACCCGTCGCCGCTCGCGCTGGCGCTCGCGCTCGCCGCGCGCGAGGTCGGGCAGCGAGGTCGCCCGGGCATCGGCACGCCCAAGTCGCTCATCGCAGAAGCTCGGCGCGCGCTTCGGGCGCGATCCGACGCACGGTCGCGCTCGCTCGTCGCGCTGTCGCGCGCGGTCGGCCTGTGGGAGCCTTCGGCGCTCGTCTCGTCGTCGCCGCCGGGCTCGCTCGCGCTCACGAGTTCGCCCAACCTGCTCTTCGGCACGTGGCGCCGCGGCGGCGCGTGGGACGAGGCGCGCGAGCGAGCCCGAGGTGCTTCGCGTCGCCGGCCGACGCGCGCGACCCAGCCCGATCGGCGTCGTCCGCGAGCTCGTTGCTCGAGGCGCTCGCGATCTCGGCGAAGGCGCTGGATCCCGTGGCCCGCGCTCGAGCGCTACCTGCGCTCGGATCAGCGCATGGCCGGGCTCGACGCGCCTCTTCCGCCGCTGGGCCGAGCGCAGCCCGCTTCGTCGGGCGGAGCGCGCTCGCGTCGCCGTACGCGTCGCCGTCGCCGTCGCGCGGCGCATCGTGAAGGAGAGCCTCCCGGCGCTCGGCATCATCGACATCGGCGAAGACGACACCGGCGTCGAGGAGCCGCCGAGCACGCGAGTCGCCCGAGGACGCGGCGGCTCGATGCTGCGCCTCACGCCCCGCGGGCGCGCGCTCCTCGCCGGTCGCGCGACGTCGACCGACGGCGCGACGCGAAATTCATCGACACCCACGTGCTCCGCATCGGCGCGCAGTCGCGCGTGGCGAACGTGCTCGCGATCGCGCCGTTCGTCGAGGTGGCGCGCTGCGCGGAGGCGCTCGACCTGCTCGTCGCGCCGCAGACTCTCGCGCGAGCGCTCTCGGCGGGCTCGAGGCCGACTCGCTCCGAGCGCGCATCGAGGCTGTCGCGCCGCTGCCCGAGACGCTCTCGAGGACGCTCGCGCAGGCGAGCGTCGTGCTCGGCCGCGCGTCGTTCGCGCCGACCGCCGGCTTCTTGTGGATCGAGGACGCCAACCTCCGCGAGATGCTGCGCACGCGCCGCGCGACGCAGCGAGCTCTTCGTCGAGCCTTCGCCGCCCGGCGGTCTGCTCGTCGCGCCCGGCGTCGATTCGATCGTCTCTCGCGCCGCTGCCGAGCGCTCGGAATCGAGATCCTCTACGACGGGCAAGTCGTCCGCGCGCGAAGCATCCCGCCCGGCTCGACGCCCGCGCCGCCGCGCACGAGCACGCCGGTGCCCGGCACGGTCGAAGGTCAGCGGCGCCGCTCTTCGCAGGTGCGCGTGCAGGTGCGAAAGAAGGACGAGTAGCGGTCGCCGGCCGTGTGGATCTTCGCGTACGGCTCCCTCATTTTCAGGCCCGATTTCGAGTGGCTCGAGCGGCGGCGGGCGTTCGTCTCCGGCTTCGTGCGGCGCTTCTGGCAGGGCTCGCCCGACCACCGCGGCGTGCCGGAGGCGCCCGGTCGCGTCGTCACGCTCGTCCGGCAAGCGGGCGGCGTGTGCGGCGGCTGCGCATACCGCGTCGAGGCGCGCGGCGCGGAAGCGATCCTCGCCGCGCTCGACGCGCGCGAGCAGGCCGGCTTCGAGCGAACGCCAGTCGACGCCCTGGACGCGCCCGCCGGTCGCGCCTTCGCCGAGGCGATCACGTGGATCGCGGGCCCGTCGAACGCGCATTTCCTCGGGCCGCTGCCCGAGCCCGCGATCGCCGACGTCATCCGCGCGCGCCGCGGTCCGAGCGGACCCAACGCCGAGTACGCGCTGCGCCTCTGCGACGCCCTCCGCGCGCTCGAGGTCGAGGACGAGCACGTCGAGGCGATCGCCGCGCTCGTCAGCTCAGCATGAGCGACCAGCACTGAAAGAGCCGCTGCGCGATCTCGTCGAGGAGCGTCTGCATCTCTTCGGCGACCGGCTGGACGAGCAACACAGAGCCATCTTTTCGCGAGAGCGTCACCGTGCCGACGCCCGCAACCAGAAAACGGACATTTCGAGCCGCTCGCGGAGGGTCCGCACGCTCGAGTCATTTTGCGACAGCGGCCGCCGCGCGCGCGGGGAGCGCGTTCGGGCGCGGCCTCGTCGCGCGCGCGAGCACCTTGACGACGCCGGCCGCGACCTCGACGACGGCGTTGCCGTCGAGCTCGCGCGTCTCGTCGTCGAGGTGGGCCCATCCGCTCGACGCGAGCCGCACGCGCGTGGCGCGCGTCGTCTCGAACGCGGGCAGCGCCACGTCTCCGTGCTCCGCCGCGCGGCGGAGGTGCGCGAGCAGCGAGCGCTTGGCGTCGGGTCGAATGAGGACGAGGTCGAGCTGCCCGTCGTCGCACTTTGCCTCGGGCGCGACGCCGAGCGCCGGGCCGAGGCTTCGCGTGTTCATCACCGCGACGAGCAGGTACTTGCCCGAGAGATCCTGCCCGCCGACCTCGACCTCGACGTGACGCGCGGCGTACGCCTCGAGCTCGTCGGCGATGAGATCGAGCGCGCGGCTCGGCTTCTTGTCCTTCTTCCGCGCGCGTTCGGCGAGCACGTGCGCGAAGATCCCGAGCCCGAAGCCTTCGACGAAATATTCCCGCTCCATCTTCCCGTGCACGACGCCCAGATTGACGCGTCGCTCGGTTGCGTCCGCGAGATCGTGCACCGCGGCCGAGGGGTCGACGCCGATGCCGAGCGAGCGCGCGATGTTGTTCGCCGTGCCCATCGGGACGACGGCCATCGGGACGGCGGTGCCCGCGAGACGCTTGGCGACCTTCGCGACCGTGCCGTCGCCGCCTGCGACGACGACGACCTCGGTCCCGTGGCAGAGGCAGTCGTCGAGCTCCTTCTTCGGCAGGCAGCGGTCGACCTGCCAGCCGATCTTCGAGAGGCTCGTGACGAGCTCGTCCGCAGATGCGGCCGTTCCCGACTTGGGGTTGTAGATTAACGTCGCGCGCATCGTCGCGCGGCGATGCATGGAGCGCGCCGCGTGCCGCTGGCCCCGGGCGTGCAGCGAGCCGCGACGTGCGCATTCTCGTGACCAACGACGACGGCATCTACAGCCCAGGTCTCGTCGTCCTCGCCGAGGCCGCGTCGAAGTTCGGCGAGGTGCGCATCGTCGCGCCCGACCTCGAGCAGTCGTCGATGGCGCACGCTATCACCGCGTCTCGGCCGCTCTCGCACCGCCGCGCCCGCGTCGCGGGCTTCGACGCGTTCCGCGTGAACGGCACGCCCGCCGACTGCGTCGGCCTCGGCATCTTCGTGTGGGGCGGCGCCGTCGACGCCGTCTTCTCCGGCGTCAACGCCGGGCTCAACGTCGGCAACGCGATGTGGCACTCGGGGACGCTCGCTGCGGCGAAGCAAGCGTCGCTGCTCGGCGTCCGCGGCGTCGCGTTCAGCGCGCCCGATTTCGGCGACGACGAGGCTTTGCGCGCGCTTCGCCCGCACGTCGAGGACGTCATCGGTCGCCTTTTCGCGCTCCCTGACCTCGCGCTCGTGAACGTGAACTTTCCTGCCAAACCGCGCGGCGTCCGGTTCACGCGCCAATCGGTCCGCCACTACGACGGGCGCATCCAGAAGGCGCACGACCCGCAGGGCCGCGACATCTTCTGGTTCGTTCCGCGGCCGCTCGAGGTGCCCGAGCCGGACACCGATCGCGCGGCGGTCGAGCACGACTGCGTGTCGATCACCCCGCTGCGGCTCGACCTCACCGACTACCGCGCGCTGCACGCCTTGCGGGCGTAGCCCGTGTAGCCCATCGCGAGGCTCTCGGTGAAGACGAACGAGAAGTCGCGCGGTACGACGCCGGTGCGGAGCATGCGGAAGAACGCGCCGTCGAGCGCGGGCCGCGAGCCGACCATCTCGACGACGTCGAGCGCGTGCGGCGCGCACATCGCCGCGAGCTCGGCGGGCTTCACGAAGAGACGAAGCACGTGCATGTCGCGCGGCGTGTTCTTCACGAACCACTCCACGCCCTTGATCACGACGAGCCACGCGAGCACGTTTCGATTGAACGTGTGGAAGAAGAAGAGGCCCTCGGGCTTGAGCACGCGCGCCATCTCGCCCACCACGCGCGCGGGGTTCTCGACGTGCTCGAGCAGGTCCATGGCGCACGCGACGTCGAAGCTCGCGTCGGGGAAGGGGAGCGACTCGGCTTCGCCGCGCCGGTAGACGACGCCGAGCGAGCCATCGCGGCGCGCCGCGACCTCGAGCGCTTCGGCCGACGCGTCGACGCCGGTCACGCGGTGTCCGCGCGCGGCCATCTCGTTCGTGAGGAATCCAGCGCCGCAGCCGACGTCGATCACGTCGCATTTCCCGCCGGAAAACGCGATATCGACGCACCGCGCGAGCCAAGGGCTTCGGAGGCGCGCCTCGGCGCGGAGGAGCGCGACGGGATCGTCGTCGGCGTCGTACCAGCGATCCCCGAGGTGCGAATAAATGGAGTTGTCGACGCGTGCGATCATGCAGTCACCTTCCCGAAGTTCCATCGAACGAGCTGGTACGCGCCGAACGCGAGCGTGAGCGCGAGCTGCGCGTGGACGAGCGTCGCGTGCCCGGTCCACCACGCCCACCCGAACGCCGCGAGGACGACCGGGTGCAAGACGAACAAGACCGCGTGGAGCCAATGCTCCGCGGGCGCGCAGAGCCGCGCGTGGACGAGCTCGTCCTTCGTCACGAGCAAGCACGAGAGCGCGCCGAGCGCGGCGTACACGCCGACCGACGTCGTCGTGCGCGGCGCGAGCGCGAGGCACGCGTAACAGGCCGCGACGCTCGCCGTGTCGATGGGATGACCGAGACGCTCCCAGCGCGGGAGCGTGCGGCTCGCGTGGAAATGACCTTCGTCGAAGATCATCGCGAGCGCCTGGAGCGCCGCGGCCAAAACGACGAGCGCGAGCATCACGCTTTGACGAAGACCGCGCCGGCGATCGTGATGCCCGGCCCGAACGCGAGGCTCACGACGGGCGTCCCCGGCGCGATGGCCGGATCGTCGAGCATGCGCTTCCAGACGTGTGGCAGCGTCGCCGAGGACATGTTGCCGTAGTCGAGGAGCACGTCGCGGCTCGTCGTGACTTGGCGCTCCTCGAGCTCGAGCGCCTCGCGGACGCCGTCGATGATGCGCGGCCCGCCCGGATGCACGGCGAATTGGAGGCGCGGGAGATCGCGCGCCGAGAGCCCCGCGCGCGCGACGAGCTCGCTCGTGAACGGTCGGAGCGCCGGCCCGATGCGCTCGGGCACGTCGCGCGCGAGCACCATCTGCATGCCCCAATCCGCCATCACCCAGCGCATCGCGTCGGTCGAGGCCGGCAGCACGCGCTCGCTCGTCGCGATGCAGCGCAGCGACCGCACGCGCGGCGCGCTATCGATCGAGTAGCGCACGCAGCCGTCGGCGAAGAGCGTCTGCACGACGAGCTGCTCGGGCGAGTGGTCCGACGGATCCACGTGGAGCGTGCAGAGCTCGGTATGGACGACGTCCACGCGCGCGGCCGTCGCGGCGGTCGCGAGGCAGCCCTCCGCGATGCGCAGCGCGGGCAGCGCCGCGTAACATCCCATGTGGTACGCGTGGGTGACGCGCGTTCGCTCGCCCCACCCGCGCCGCGCGACGAGCGCCTGCGCGCCGCTCGGGGCGACGTACCCGGTGCACGTCACGTGCACGAGATTGCCCGGCGGGTCGTCGTCCGCGTAGAGCGCGTCGAAGAGCCGCGCGACCTCGCGCTCGAAGAGCGCCATCCGCGCGCGCGCGCCCTCGCCGCAGATTCGGTCCATCGGCAGCGAGTATCCGCGCGCTCGAATTTGCGCGGGCTGGCAGCCGCCCAGCCTCACGAGCTTGCTGATCCGGTGCTCGAATCGGACGAGCGCCGCCTCGTCGAGCTCGCC
Source organism: uncultured delta proteobacterium (assembly GCA_963731595.1). Lineage (GTDB taxonomy): Bacteria > Myxococcota_A > Polyangia > Polyangiales > Polyangiaceae > DASXHD01. The sequence continues at coordinate 2,061,897 of CAVSWE010000004.1, read as the reverse complement.
GCGAGCGCGCTCCGCGTCCACGTGCATCGCGACGACGCGTTCGAGCGACTCGGCCTGCGTGACCTCGAGCGGCGGTCGCTCGACGCGAAAATCGAAGAGAGAGCAGCCGTCCATCGAGGCACGCGCTGGAGCAGGACGCGTGCCACGGAGACACGGCGCGCTCTCGCGCGGATCGGGCGCGCGGGCCGCGGCGAAAAGGACGACGTGTAGCGATTCGCTTCAGCGACGGCGTCGCACGAGCGCGGCGAGTCCAATCGCGAGCGCGATCGCGCTCGCGTCGCCGGTGCGCGTACCTGCGGGGCCGACCGCGCACCCGCTCTCGGCCGGCGCCGGCGTGCCCGCGTCGCTCTGTGGCGGCGCCGCGTCGTCTTGCGAGCCGCCCGCGTCGCTCGTTCCGCCCGCGTCGCTCGTTCCGCCCGCGTCGCTCGCGGCGTCCGACCCCGCGTCCGCCGGCGCGGGCGCGCATTGATTGGGCGTGCCCGGCGGCTCGACGGTGCAGCCGTACGCGCACGTCGTCTTCGACGCGGTCGCGCCGCTCTTGCAATCGTAGAGGACGTCCTTCGTCCCGCCGCCGAACTGCGTCGACTGCCCGCAGTAGAGACCGTCCGCTGACGCGCCGGCGCACGGGTCGCTCGACCCGTTGTTGTTCGTCGCGTGCAGCCAGCAGCTCGCGCAGCTCTTGTTGTAGGTGTACGAGCCCGCCGTGTTCTCTTGCACGACCTTCACGGTGGTGGCCCCGACCGTGTCGACGACCGCGACGTGGCCCGCGGTGCCGTCGGCGCCGCAGCTCCCTGGCGCGAAGATCATCAGGTCGCCGTGCACGGGCGCGCTCGCCGGGGCGATGCCCGTCGGGTGCGTGTTGCACATCTGGTACGCGTACGAAATTCCCCAAGCCGTCGGGACCGCGAACTTGAAGTGCTCGTAGCGCGCCGCGTACTCGACGCACTGGTAGCCGTAGCCGCCCTCGGTCTGCACCCAGCCGGTGCCGCCCGACGTGCTCTTCGTGTCCGAGCCGTTGTTCGACCACACGTTGAAGTTGCCGCAGTACGCGTACGCGGGGATCCCGTCGAGCGTCGCCGCCGCGTTCTCGTTGCAGACGTAGTCGACGGCGTCGTTCGACTGTCCGACGTTCTCGGACGAGCACGCCATGACGAGCACCGCAAAGGCCGCGCCGATCGAGATCTTGCGGATCATTGAGGGAGCCTCCTGCACGCTGTATTCCACGCGGATTGTCGCAGAAAACAGGGTGGATCGCGAGCCGCTCATCGCGACCGATCGCGAGCCCTCGCGTCAGAGCGCGCGGCGGACGAAGAGCTCTTCGAGCGTCTCGCGCTTGGGCGTCACGCTCCGGAGCTTCGCGCCCGCGGCGTAGGCGATCTCGATGACCTTGCGCGTCGCGGCGTCGCCCTCGGTCTCGACGACGTACATGTCACCCATCGACTTCCCCGGGAAGCCGGCCTCGTCGAGCGCCTTGCGCGTCGCCTCGTCGGCCGCAACGAGCGCGATTTCGTTTCGCGCCGAATCGCTCTTCAAGAGGTCGGCGAGCCTGCCCGAGACGACGACCTGACCTTTGCGCAAGATGCAGACGCGATCGCACAGCGTCTCGACGTCTCCGAGGATGTGCGTCGAGAAGAACACCGTCTTGCCGCGCGCGCGCTCCTCGAGGATCAGATCGCGCACGTCCTTGCGCCCGACCGGGTCGAGGCCGCTCATCGGCTCGTCCAAGATCAAGAGATCGGGATCGTGAACGAGCGCCGCCGCGAGCCCGACGCGCTGGCCCATGCCCTTCGAGAGCGCGCGCACCGGGCGATCGATCGCCTCGCTCATGCCGACGCGCGCGATCACTTTTTCGACGCGCGCGTCGAGGTCGGCGCGCGACATGCCCGAGAGGCGCCCGCAGAGCGTCACGAACTCGCGCGGCGTGAGGTACGGGTAGACGTACGGGTTCTCCGGCAGGAACCCGGCGCGCGCCATCGCGCGCGGCGACGGAATCTTCTCTCCGAAAATCGTCGCGCTGCCGCCGGTCGGAAAAATCAGGCCGGTCAGCATCTTGATGCACGTCGTCTTGCCGGCGCCGTTCGGCCCGAGGAAGCCGAAGACCTCGCCGCGCTCGACCTCGAACGAGACGCCGCGCACGGCTTCCACTTTTCGCCCGGAAAACGGCTTGCGAAACGTCTTCTCCAGCTTGTCGACGGCGAGGACCGTGCTCATTCCTTCTCTTCGTCCGCGGCTTCGTCGGGTCGCGTGCCCGAGTACTCGTGCAATTTGTACTGCACCTTGCGCGTGGAGATGCCGAGAATCATCGCCGCCTTCGAGGTCGAGCCGCCGCACGCCTCGAGCGTCTTCAAGATCGCCCAGCGCTCGAGGTCGTAGATGCTCGTGCCGGGCACCGGCGGCACGCCGGACGCCGCGTCGATCGCGACGTCGCCGCCGTGGAGCGAGGCGGGCAGGTGCCGCTTCTCGATCGCGCTGCCGTCGCAGAGGACGACGGCGCGCTCGATCACGTTCTCGAGCTCGCGCACGTTGCCCGGCCAGGCGTAGCTCGCGAACACCTCGAGCGCGTCCTCGGAGATGGAGTCGATGATGCGTCCGTTCTCGTCGGCGTAGCGCTTCAAGAAGAAGCTCGCGAGGAGCGGCACGTCGCGTCGCCTCTCGCGGAGCGGCGGCAGCTCGATGGGCACGACGTTGAGCCGGTAGAAGAGATCCTCGCGGAATTTCCCCGCTTTGATCGCCGCGTGGAGATCGCGGTTGCTCGCCGCGATGATGCGCACGTCGACCTTGAGCGTCTCGTTGCCGCCGACGCGCTCGAACGTCTTCTCCTGCAGCGCGCGGAGGAGCTTCACCTGCGTGCCGAGCGGGATCTCGGAGACCTCGTCGAGGAAGAGCGTGCCGCCGTCGGCCTGCTTGAAGCGCCCCTCGCGCCGCGAGACCGCGCCGGTGAACGCGCCGCGCTCGTGCCCGAAGAGCTCGCTCTCGAGCAGCCCCTCGGCGAGCGCCGCGCAGTTGAGTCGCACGAGCGGCGCGTCCGCGCGCGGCGACGCGGCGTGGATCGCCTCGGCGATGAGCTCCTTGCCGGTGCCGCTCTCGCCCGTGATGAGGACGCTCGCCTTCGACGGCCCGACTTGCGCGACGAGCTGGAGGATCTCCTTCATCTTCGGATCGTCGGTGACGATGTGCCGGAAGGCGTTCCGATCGCGCAATCGATCGCGGAGGCGCCGCGTCTCTTGGAGGAGGCGCGCCTTCTCCATGGCGCGCTCGACGACGGCCGAGAGCGACTCGTACTCGAGCGGCTTGGTGAGGTAGTTGTCGGCGCCCTTCTTCACGGCGGCGACCGCGCTCGAGATCGTCCCGAACGCCGTCATCACGATGAACACCGCGGTCGGCGCCGCCGCACGCGCCTTGTCCATGAAGGCGATCCCGTCGAGCCCAGGCATCTTCACGTCGGTGAGGATGACGTCGGGCTGGAACTCCTCGAGCTTGCGGAGCGCCTTGAAGCCGTCCGCCGCGGTCTCGGTCTGATAGCCCTCGTCATGGAGGATCTCGCTCAGCGCAGCGCGCGCGTTCGCCTCGTCGTCGACGATCAGGATTCTTCCGCGCGAGGCCACGCCCGCATCATAGTGCGATCGGCGAGATCCGACGTCTGCACGAGACCTTCCACGGCGATCTCCATGTGCCGCGCCGTCCCGTTCGACTCCATCGAGCTCGAGCTGGGGGCAGTCTGGGGCGACGTCAGCTCGTAAATCGCGGGGAAATTGCGAACTTCGGAGGAGGCTCACCACGCTCCGGGTCAGCGTGTTCCCGCGCCGCCCGACCCTCACGCCGAGGGTGACGAGCGCCGTCCGCGGGCGGCTGAAGCTCGCCTCGCGCGCGCACACGCTCCTCCGCCCGGCCGTGAGCCGATGTCAGGCGGGGCTCGGCTTGACCGCGGGCTGCGCCGACGCCGCGTCGTGAGCGTGCCCGTGATGCCCGGGGTGCCCCGCGTGGTGGTACGCGAAGGTCGGCTCCGAGAAGGCCGCGCTGATGGCGTGGATGTTCACACGGAGCGCTTGCGCGACCTCGTCCTCGGTGTGGTCGTCGCTCGCGAGGATCGCTTGCGCCTCGCGCTCGGTCAGCCCGACCTTCTTCACGACGGCGGCGGCCGTCGCGGGCGCTGCGGGCGAGTCCGGGTGGGCGGCGTGGTTGTGCGCGCGCTCATGCCGCCGACCGTAGCCAATGGCCGCGTCGCTGCAAAGCGTCACGTGACATTCGGAGGCGATCGCACGTCATCCAGCGTGGTTTCGCGTCACCCGCGCACGGCATGGGGACCGCTCCGCTCCGCTCCGCAGTCAGATGTTCCTTTTGCTCAAGGAGTGGGGTCATGCAAAAATGCGCTCTTGTCGGGCTCACGACTCTCGTCGCGACGATCGCTTGTTCGGCACCGAACGAGGATGTCGTGTCATCGTCTTCCGAAGCGCTCACGGTCTCGAATCTGACTGACTACTTCAGGCGGCCCCTGATCTCGTGCACTACCCAGGCACCATCTCCACGATCGCGACGGACGGGGCTGGTGTGGGATCGGCGACGGTTCGCGTCGGATCGTCTCGGCATGGGAGACGCGGCAGAACGGATCCGGAAACGCGGACGGGATCGAGTGGGGCGTCGCCTGCTCCGACTCGAGCACCCCGCTGAACTCGGGTCAAAGCATCGCGATCGGGAACGCCGCGGAGTGGCCTCTGGGCGCCCAGCCGATGGTGTGGCTTGGGCAACCCACTCTCGTTTCGGTGGGCCCCACGGGTTGGCTCGCTCTCGTCGGCCTCGTCGGTCAGGCGGGCGACCTCGCCCAGGGCAGCGCCCACAACGTCGCGATCGCGCTCTCGACCAACGGGGGAGATACCTGGACGGATCCGCACCTCGTCGCACCCCCGGACGGGACGCTGGGCGGCAGTGACAACGGTTCGGGAGTTATCGTCAGCGACATTGCGGCCGCCGCCGCGACGTGGACAAATCCACTGACTGGCACCCACGACATCTTCGTTGTCTGGCAGCCGCACTCCTCGACGCAGTCGTGGGTTCGCACGGTCGCCTGGGACTCCAGCGCCGCATGGGTCGCGCCCGCGGCGGCAACGTCGCTCCCGCATGAGCTGATCGAGCCCACGCTCGTTACTGGCACTCACAATGTGATTGGTAACTTCGCCTTCGCCATTGGTGGCAAGGACCCGAAGATCAGGACCGAGCCTGCGTCGACGTGCTCCGCCTTGGGTCTCGGTTCGAGCATCGTACCCCAAGTCTACGTGACGTTCTGGTCGGCCGGAGCGAATCTAGGTGCGTCCTGGTTCGCGGGGCCCCAGCTCGGCGCCCAGATGGCGCGGTGTGTTGGCGGAGATCACACGACCACCAACACCCCGTATCCGAACAGCTTGCGAGCCGCCTTGGCCTTCGATCCAATTGACAACTATGTCGCTTATGCGATCGGAAGGCTTCGCCCGAGTGACACCGCACGAAGTACGGAGATCGCTACGTTCGGCTCGAGCTGGTGCGCGGGCTGCGGCGGAGGGCAGGGTAACGGTAACTTCGGAACGCCAACGGTCGTGAGCGAAACGCAGCGCGACGGTGAGATCCCGACCGGCAATCCCGACGACCAGTTCGACCCGTCCATTTCGGTCGATAACTTCGGTCTACTCGCGGTCGACTGGGTGGACCCGGTCACCACTCAGAATTACCCGAGGTCGGTGCACGGGCAGGTCCAGCCCTTCTTCACAAACCCGACGCCGAGCAATTTCGTGCCGTACGCAGTGTCGTTCCCGTTTGGAGAGAGCCTGCCCGACTTCGGCGAGCACTTCGGAAACGCTCCGCTCGGCAACGGCGTCTTCGCGCTTGGGTTCTCCGACGGTTACACGCCGGGGACGGCGCCGAACGGGCTCGGCGGCATGTGGACGACGGTCGCGACGCCGTGATCCGGCGCGCGGTATGGCTAGGCCTTCTTCTCGCCGCATCGTGCGGCGGGAAGGAGGCGAGCGAGTTGGACGCCTCGGTCGATGCTGCTTACGATCACCCCTTCATCGATCTCGACGAACATTGGGGCGAGTGCTGCGACACGGTCGATGGAGGCGTCGGCGGGGGCTACCCTCCTCCTTTCGACGGGGGATGCGGGACAGGGATCATCCGGTGCTTCGACAAATACTGCGGGATGCGGGAGTCGACCGATGGGGTCGAGGGGCTGGACTGCTGCGGCGCCCATTTCAAACAGCCGTTGTCGCAGTCCGTGGAGCTCGAGCCTTTCTGCCCACCGTTTCCGGCGGGCGCGTCAACGGACTTGAGCGACGCCGGGCTCGAGCTCGGCACGCATTGGGGCGAGTGCTGCTACACCGGTCACGGCGGCACGGGCAAGGCGTGTCCCCCCATCGACATCTACGGCAGCTGTCCCGGCGACGCTGGATGCATCCAGTGTGCTCCGGCGGAATATTGCGGGGCGGGACCGGGCTTGGCGCCGCAGAAGGGTTGCTGTGGGGATTGCTTCCTGGCGACAATCGGTGAGTCGCCCATCGACCCGACGTGCCCCCCGGCGCCGTGGGATGGAGGTCCTTGATGAAACGTATTCTCGTCGTGAGCCCGCCGGTCGATGGCGGCGCCGACTCGGGGGCCTGGGTGCCGAGCGGCGACCCATGCCTCGCCGAGGTCGGCGACGGCGGCGCGCAGTCCTGTACTTGCCCCTGAATCGATCCCCAAAGGATTCGTTTCCCCGTACGAAAAAGCGGTGTTACAACGCTGAGCCAGCATGCTGACCCGCTCACGTTGGCTTCTTGGGCTTGTTCCTCTCGCCTTCGCGCTCACCGCGCCCGACGCGGCCGCGCAGAAGATCACGTTCGGCGGAGGGGGTGGCGGAAGCTCGTCTTCGTCGACGACGCAAGCGCAACCGAAGACGCAGCCGCAGCCGACGAGCTCGACCGCGGCGACGACGAAGGAAGACGAGAAGACCCAGGACGCTCCCGAGAGCGACGAGTGGGCCGATCGCGACAACGCGCTGCTCGAGTCGAACACGCTCTACGGCGGGCTCGGCTTGCTCCACACGCTCCACGGCGAGCCGGGCAAGGGCGGGCAGTTTCGCGCGAGCTTCATCGCGAACTTCATGTCGGCCGGGTTTCAGTGCACCCCGACGTATCCCTGCCCGAACCCGTCGGGCGGCGCGCCGATCACGACCGACAGCACGAACCAAGTCGGCGCGACCGTCGGCCTGAGCGTCTCGATCCTCGACTACCTCGAGGCCTACCTCACCGCGAACGCGAGCGCGACCGGCGACGACAACAACCACCCGACGCTCCTCCAAGAGATGGGCGACCTGAACCTCGGCATCAAGGGCGCGTACGACTTCGGCACGAAGTGGTTCTGGCCGTTCGCCGCGGCGGAGCTCCGGCTCCTCGGCGGCGCCGGCGGCGTCGGCTACTTCGGCAGCGGCACGAGCGCGCGCTTCGTGCTCGGCGCGACCGGCGACTTCCGCAAGCTCCCGGCGAAGATCCCGCTCCGCACGTCGCTGAACCTCTCGTACAACGTCGACAACTCCGGCGCGATCGTCGGCGACACCGAGAAGGCGCGCGGCACGCCGGTGACGCGCATCGAGCGCTTCGGCCTCGGCATCAACCGCGTCGACCAGTTCGACGTGAACCTCGGCGCCGAGACCTTTCTCCTGAACGACCGCATCCGTCCGTTCCTCGAGTTCTCGCTCGTCGGCGCCGCGAACCGCCAGGGTTACGCCTGCCACACGAAGAACCCGAGCGCCGACAACTGCCTCGCGAACGACTCCGACGTGCCGACGACCCTCACGATCGGCGCGCGCTTCTTCCCGTGGAGGGGCCTCATGCTCGAGGCCGCGGTCGACGTCGGCATGACCGGCGTGCAGAACTTCATCGAGGAGCTCTCGCCGCAGGCTCCGTACATGGTCTACCTCGGCGCGGGCTGGAGCTTCGACGTTTGGGAGCGCCCGCCGGTCATCCAGACCAAGACGGTCGAGAAGAAGATCGAAGCCAAGCTCGTCCAGGGCAAGATCAAGGGCCTCGTCCACGAGAAGGACAAAGACACCGCCGTTCCGGGCGCCGTCGTCGCGTGGGAGAATCATCCCGAGCTGACCGCGCTCTACACCGGCCCCGACGGCCGCTTCACGACGCAAGGCCTCACCGCCGGCAAGTACACCTTCGCGATCAAGGCCGACGGCTACAAAGACGGCGCATGCGAAGGCGACATCATGAAGTCCGGCGCCGACGTGCAGATTGACTGCCCGCTCGAGGCGCTGCCGCGCGTCGGCAACCTCGTCGGCCACGTCCACGACGGCGAGACCAACGCGCCGGTGCCGAACGCGACCGTCAAGTTCAAGGACGCGACCGGCAAGGAGCTCTCGATCACCGCCGACTCGAACGGCGCGTTCCGCTTCGAGGGCGTCGCCCCGGGCGAGGGCGAGATCGCGGTCGAGGCGCCCGACTACCTCGCGTACGTCGACCACACCAACGTCAAGGTCCGCACCGACAATCCGTTCGACCCGGCCATCCGCCACAAGCCGGTCCGCTCGCTCGTCCAGGTCACGGCGAAAGAAATCACCATCAAGCAGCAGGTCCAGTTCGCGCTCGACCAGGACGTGATCCTGCCCGAGTCGACGCCGCTCTTGATGGAGATCGCCGACGTCCTCATCAAGAACCCGCGCATCAAGCAGGTCGAGGTGCAGGGCCACACCGACAACACCGGCACGCCCGAGCACAACCAAGACCTCAGCGATCGCCGCGCGAACTCGGTTCGCAACTGGCTCATCCAGCACGGCGTCTCGGCCGACCGCCTCGTCGCGAAGGGCTACGGTCAGACCAAGCCGCTCGTGCCGAACGTCACGACCGCCAACAAGGCGAAGAACCGCCGCGTCCAGTTCATCATCCTCGAGCAGGACAAGGCGACGACCGGCGGCGGCGGCGGTCACGCAGTCGTTCCGTTCTGATGGTGACGGCCGCCTGAGGCGCGGTGGGGGGGGCGTTCTCGCGGCGCTCGCCGCCCTGAGCGGTTGCAGCTTGGTGCTCGGCGACTTCACCCGCGAGGGCGCCCTCTTCATCGACCCGTCGAGCGAGACGGTCTACTGGACCGCCTCCGGCCCGAACCAGCACGTAAACGTCTTGTCGTGCCCCGCGAAGGGCTGCAATCAGACGTAGGTCGCGGCGCTCAGGCGCGCGCGAAGCACGACGAGCACACGCGGCCCGCGCCGAGGCTCATCTCGGGCTCGTCGTCCGCGAGGGGCGCGCCGCAGCGAGCGCATCGCGACGAGTCCCCTGGCGTCGCCCCGCGGTACGCCGTCTCGAGGACGATCTGCTCGGTGTCGTCGGGCCGCATGTCGATCTCGATGGGCGACGCGATCGCGACGAGGTGCTTTCCGAATTGGGTCGGCGTTCCGCCGCCGCCGTCCACGACGTGGGCGGCGAGCGCGGTCACGAGCTGCGTCAGCGTCGACACCTCGATCCGGAGCAGCGCGATCTCGGCGCGAGCGGCCCGCATCTCGTCGCCCGATTGCTTCGACTCCGCGAGCGCCGCCCGCGCGTTCGCGGTCGCGGTCGCGAGCGCTCGACCGAGCTCGCCCTGCAAGCTCACTTGACCCCGATGTACGCGTCCTGGATGCGCGTAGGGTTGGTCGGCGGCTCGCCGCGGACGATGTTCGGCAGCACGTCGAGCCCTTCGATGACGTCGGCCCAGACGGTGTACTGCTGATCGAGCGACGGGTACGCGACGAACGTGATGAAGAACTGCGACCCGTTGGAGTTGGGATCGGTCGCGCGCGCCATGCCGACCACGCCGGCGTCGTCGAAGTTGTAGGCCGCGTCGACCTCGAGCCCGAACGTGTAGCCGCACCCGCCCGTGCCCCAGGTGCTCGTCGCGCCCGAGATCGTGTTCGGGTCGCCCGTCTGCGCCATGAACTGATCGATGACGCGGTGGAACGCGACCCCGTCGTAGAAGTGGTTGAGCGTCAGGAAGACGAACGAGTTGACCGTCACCGGAGCCACCTGCGAGAGCAGGTGCATCACGATGCGCCCGGCGTCGGTGTCGAGGACGCCGACGTAGTCGTGCGACGAGTCGATGACCTGCTGCGGCGCGCCGCCGTCGGGCGCGCCCTTGAATTTGTGCGTCGTGGCCGTGTCCGACAGGAACGCCATTTGCGTGTATCCTGCAGGTAAATAGGCCGGCGCGGCTTCGACCGCGACATCGGCGGGGGCCGCGTCGTTTCCCGCGGAGGCGTCGTCGCCCGGCGTCGTGTCGTTGTTGGAGCACGCGAGGGCGAGGGCGGCGAGCGAAGCCAAAAAGACGCGGCGCATGCGCGGAGCATAGGCCGATTCAGCGCTTCGCGCAGTCGTATCCGCACTCGCACGCGTGGTCGGTGAGCATGCGCTCGCTCTTACGCGCGTCCTCGAGGAGCTCGTCGGCGCGGCTCGCAGTGAGCGCGACGACGAACCAGACGACGTCGTCTTGCGCGTGGCTCGAATCGCGGCCCGCGCGGCCTTTTCCCGTCTTCGGATCGACGCCCGCGTAGAGCGTGCGCGCGGCCGCGACGTGGCCGTTGCCGCGGGCGTGCGCGATCGCTTCGGCGTGCCAGTCGTCGATGCGGCGCGGCGCGGGCGCGTCCCACACGAGCGTGCCCTCGACGAATTGCCCGACGGCGAGCGCGTAGGACGCGTCGCCGTGCGGCGGGTACGCGACGCCGACGAGCTCGTCGCCGCGCCGCGCGAAGACCGCGGTGCCCGAGGTCGCGACCGCGAAGTCCCCGGGCGGCGTCCAGACCGAGTGCGTGTCACAGAGGAGCACGCCGCCGCTCCGCGCGCGCCGCGCGGCGCCTCCGTCGATTTCGCGCAGCGTGACCTCGGGACCGGCGTCTCTCGCGGCGTCGACCGGAGCCGGCGCAGCGTCGTCGGGCTCGACGACCGGCACGATTTTTCGCGCCGGAGCCTCGTCGCTCGAGTGGCACGCCGCGAGGCAAAAAAGGACGAGCTCGGTCCACCGCATGCGCATTTCTACGCGCAAGACCGCGGGAAATGCCGCTTTTCCGTGCACCCTTGATTCGAGCGCCGGGGAAAGCTATTAAAGCCCGCCCCAGTGAGGGGAGCCGTCCCTGGCCCCTCACAGGAAAAGGTGTTCCGTACGCGGACCCCATCCGGGGCTTCCGCGTTTTTTTTTACCGAATCGCCATGCTCGAAACCAGCCAACACAGCCCCCAAGCGACCGACCTCGCGCGCATCCGCGCCGTGGCGGAGCCCATCGCGCGCGCGCATGGGGCGGACGTGGTGTGGGTGGAGCTGAAGAACGAGAGCGGCTGGATCTTGCGCGTCTTCGTGGAGAAGACGGGGACCGAGAGCGCCGACCTCGAGCTTTGTGCCGCGATTTCACGCGACTTGTCGCCCGCCCTCGACGTGGCCGACGTCGTCTCGCATCGGTACAATCTCGAAGTCAGCTCGCCCGGTCTCGAGCGTCCGCTCTTCGGCGAAGCCGATTTCCGGCGCTTCGCCGGCCGCACCGCGAAGATCAAGCTCCGCCACGACTCGCCCTGCAAGCAAAAGGTCTTCGTCGGCGAGATCGGCCCGATTGGGGGGGACACCCTGACGGTCACCGAGGGCAAGCGCGAGCACGCCGTGCCCCTCGCCGACATCGAGAAAGCTCGACTGGTCTTCGAACTGACGGCGTCACCGAAGCGAACGAAAAGGAAATGATCATGGCCACGCAGTCCGCACCGCAAGCCCCCGACATGAACCTGCTCCAGGCGATCGACATGGTCGCCAAGGAGAAGGGGATCGAACGCTCGCGTCTCGTGAAGACGATCGAAGAGGCGATCCTGAAGGCGGCGCAGAGCGTGTTCGGGCCGAACCGCGAGCTCGAGGCGCGATTCAACGACGACACCGGCCAGGTCGATCTCTTCCAGTACATGACCGTCGTCGACGATCCGTCGGACGACGAGCGCGAGATCGCGCTCGAGGACGCGCAGCAGGCGGGGCTCGAGGCCGAGCTCGGCGAGGAGCTCGGCTTCCAGATTTTCTGGCACCCGGCGGACGCGAAGAAGGCGGCCGAGCAAGACAAAGAGTTCGGCGATCTCCTCCGCGTGAAGCAGGCGCGCGCGGCGTTCGGGCGCATCGCGGCGCAGACGGCCAAGCAAGTGCTCCTCCAGCGCGTCCGCGACGAAGAGCGCGACCTCATCTTCAACGAGTTCAAGGACCGCAAGGGCAAGCTCATCAAGGGCACGGTCCGCCGCTTCGAGAAGGGCAACAACCTCATCGTCGACCTCGACCGCACCGAGGGCGTGCTGCCGTTCCGCGAGCAGACGCCGCGCGAGACGTACCGCCCGGGCGACCGCATCGTCGCCTACATCAAGGACATCGACCGCGAGGCGCGCGGCCCGCAGATCATCTTGTCGCGCTCGGACCCGCGTCTCGTCGAGCGCCTCTTCGAGGCCGAGGTCCCCGAGATCTACGAGGGCATCGTGAAAGTGGTCGCGTGCGCGCGCGAGCCGGGCGCTCGCTCGAAGATCGCGGTCACCTCGCGCGACTCGGACGTCGATCCGGTCGGCGCGTGCGTCGGCATGAAGGGCTCGCGCGTGCAAGCCGTCGTGCAAGAGCTCCGCGGCGAGAAGATCGACATCGTGCCGCACGACAAGGATCCGGCGCGCTTCGTGTGCGCGGCGATCCAGCCGGCCGAGGTCAACAAGGTCATCGTCGACGAGGCCGACCACCGCATGGAGCTCGTCGTCCCCGACGAGAAGCTCTCGCTCGCCATCGGCCGCAAGGGCCAGAACGTGCGCCTCGCGGCGCAGCTCACGGGGTGGAAGCTCGACATCATCAGCGAGTCCGAAGTTCAAGCTGATGGAGGAGACGGCCATCGCGACGCTGCAGCGCGTCGAGGGCGTCACCGAGCAGGTCGCGCGAAGCATGTATCGTGCAGGTTTCCGCGCGGTCGAGGAGCTCGCGGACGCGAGCGACGCCGAGCTCTCGGGCATCCCGGGCGTAGGCTCGGTCGAAGCGGCGCAGAAGCTCAAGACCGACGCCGACAAGACGCTCGAGGTGCTCCGCAACGAGCGCATCGAGACGGCGAAGACCTCGGTCGAGCCGCTCGAGCCCCGCACGCGCCTCCTCATGGTGAAGGGCATCGGCGAGCGCACCGCGACGCTGCTCGACGAGGCCGGCTACAAATCGGTCGAGGACGTGGCGCGCGAAGACGAGGACAAGCTCGCGACCAAGGCGGGCCTCGGCTCGACGAAGGCGAAGGGCGTCAAAGCCAGCGCGGCGCAGTTCCTCTCTGGCGAGTGGAAAGTGATCGAGGACGCGCGCAAACGCGCCGCGGCGGAGCAACCGAAGGCCTGAAGAAGAGATGACGATGATGACCGAGCAGATTTCCAAACACGAGCGCACCTGCGTGGGATGCGGCAAGCGCGCCGCGCCCGACGCGATGGTGCGCCTCGTCCTCGGACCTGCCGGTCAAATCGCCGTCGACGCGGCGGGGGGAGGGTTCGGGCGCGGGGCGCACGTTCACCCGTCGCTCGACTGCGTGGCGAAGGCCGCGCGCGGCGGGCTGGCGCGCGCGTTCAAGACGAAGGTCGTCGTCGAATCCGCCGACGGCGGGACGACGCAAACACGAGACGTCGACGCCAAGTCGCTCGGCACGGCCATTCGCGAGGCGTACGAGCGGCGAGCCGCGGGGCTCGTGATGGGCGCTCGGCGCGCCGGCCACCTCGAGCTCGGCGCGGACGCGGCGGCGCAAGCCTACGCGACGGGCGCGCCGCTCGTCGTGCTCGCGGCCGACGCGGGAACGGTGGCGAAACGATTCGACGCGGCAGTCGCCGCGGGGCGCGCCGCGTGCTTCGGCACGAAGGCCGCGCTCGGGGAAATGTTCGGAACGGGTGAGATCGCCGTGTTCGCCGTGCGTCACCGCGGCGTCGCCGAGGCGCTTTCGCAGGTTTTGTTGGTTGCGGCAGGAGCAGGAGAGCGATGAGCAAGGTGCGCATTTACGAAGCGGCGAAGCAGTTGAACGTCGACCCGAAAGCGGCCGTTGCGCTCTTTCAGGCCATCGGCGTCCACGACGTGCGAAATCACATGAGCTCGGTCGAGCCCGAGGCGATTGAGCGCGTCAAGCGTCACCTGGAGAAGCAGCGGACGCACGACGTGGTCGAGGAGCGCGTCCGCACCGACGGGCGCGTCATCAAGCGGCGGGCCATCGCCAAGAGCGGGCCGGAGTCGTCCGCCTCCGCGGCGCGTCCGAGCGAGCGCAACGTGCCGATGCCGCCGCCGAGCGTGCCGCGCGCGCGCGCGAGCGAGCAGCAGCTCCTCGAGGAGCACCCCGCGCACGCCCCCGCGGGCGGAGGCGACGGCGGACGCAACGGCCACGCGCGCGCGCACGCGCACGCCGAAGCGCCCGCGCCGGTGCCCGCTCCCGCGCCGTCGCGCAAGAGCTCGCGCCAACTGCCGACCGAGACCGAAGCCCCGCGCGAAGCTCCCCGCGAGAGGAAGAGCACGCGCAAGGTCGCCGAGGACGTGTCGGCTCCCGCCACGCCCGCGCCGGTCGAAGAGCCCGCGCCGGTCGCGGCTCCGTCGGCTCCCGCGGCGGTTCCGCCGCCGCCCCCTTCGGCGCACGAGCCGGTCGCCGCGGTCGCCGCCGCGCCCGAGCCCGAGCCCGAGCCGGTTCCGGCGCCTGCGCCCGTCGCGGCCGCGCCTCCTTCGCCCCCGCCGCCCGCGCCGGAGCCCGCGCCCCAGCCGCGCATCCAGCGCACCGGCGTCGAGTACTGGACCGGCCGACCCGGCGTTCCCATGCCGACACCCGCGAGCGCGCAGCGCACCGCGATCGGTGGCGGCCCCGCGAGCTCGATGCCGCGTCGCGTGCAGTACGACCCGCGCGCGGGCAGCGGTCCGTCGCGCGGGATGCGCCCGGGCGGCCCCGGCATGCGCCCGATGATGGGACGCGGCCCCGGCGGTCGTCGCTTCGGAATGAAGAGCGGCGGCGGTGACGGGACGCCGCGCAAACCGGGCGGCTCCACGCAGGAGATGTCGGCCCACAAAAAGCGCGTGCGCATCGAGGAGAACATCACGCTCTCGTCGATGGCCGCGAAGATGAGCCTCAAGTCGACCGAGCTCCTCATGAAGCTCCTCGGCATGGGCATGACCGGCGTCCACATCAACTCGACCCTCGACGCCGACACGGCGAAGATCCTCGCCAGCGAGTTCGGCTGGGAGGTCGAGGACGTCGCGGTCAGCGAGGACGCGGCGCTCGCCGAGGCGCGTGCCGCCGACGAGAAGGAAGAGGGCACCGAGGCCGATCTCGTCGTCCGCCCGCCGGTCGTGACCGTCATGGGCCACGTCGACCACGGCAAGACCAGCTTGCTCGACAAAATCCGCAAGGCGAACGTCGCCGGCGGCGAGGCTGGCGGCATCACGCAGCACATCGGCGCCTACAAGGTGAAGACCGACCACGGCACGATCGTGTTCCTCGACACGCCGGGCCACGAGGCCTTCACCGCGATGCGCGCGCGCGGCGCGAGCGCGACGGACATCGTCGTCCTCGTCGTCGCGGCCGACGACGGCGTCATGCCGCAGACTCGGGAAGCCATCGCCCACGCGAAGGCTGCCGACGTCCCGATCATCGTCGCGGTGAACAAAATCGACAAGGCCGGCGCCGAGCCCGAGCGCGTGAAGCGCGAGCTCGCCGACCTCGGCCTCGTCCCGGAGGAGTGGGGCGGCGACGCGATGTTCGTGAGCGTGTCTGCGCTCACGGGCGACGGCATCCCGGAGCTGCTGGAGCGCATCTCGCTGCAAGCCGAGGTCATGGAGCTCAAGGCGAACCCCAAGCTCCCGGCGAGCGGCATCGTGCTCGAGGCGCTCCTCGATCGCGGCCGCGGCGCCGTCGCGCGGGTGCTCGTGCAAGACGGCACGCTGCGCACCGGCGACTTCGTCCTCGCGGGGCCGGGCTTCGGCAAGGTCCGCGCGATGACCAACGAGCACGGCAAGAACATCAGCGAGGCCGGCCCGTCGACGCCGGTCGAGATCCTCGGCCTGGCCGAAGTGCCGGGCGCCGGCGACCCGATGCACGTCGTCCTCGACCCGAAGAAGGCGCAAGAGATTGCAGAGACCCGCAAGGGCAAGCTCGCCAAGTCGCTCATTCCGGCGTCGGCGAGCGTGTCGCTCGAGGGGATCATGGAGGGGCTCAAGAACAGCGATCAGCTCGAGCTCCGCATCATCGTCAAAGGCGACGTCCAGGGCTCGGTCGAGGCCGTCGGCTCGGCGCTCGCGCGCCTCACGACCGATCGCGTTCGCCTCTCGATCATCCACGCCGCCGTCGGCGCCATCACCGAGGGCGACGTGAACCTCGCGATCGCGTCCAAGGCGATCATCATCGGCTTCAACGTGCGACCGGCCGGGAAGGCCAGCTCGCTCGCCGAAGAGAACAAGATCGAGGTCCGCCTCTACACGATCATCTACAACGCCGTCGACGACGTGCGCTCGGCGATGGAGGGCCTCCTCCCCGCGACGCTCGTCGAGAAGCTGCAAGGCAAGGCCGAGGTCCGTCAGCTCTTCAAGATCAAGGGCACCGTCATCGCGGGTTGCTACGTCACGCAAGGCACGTTCAAGCGCGGTGGCCAGGCGCGCGTCGTGCGAGACAACGTCGTCATCTTCACCGGCAAGGTCGACTCGCTGCGCCACTTGAAGGAAGACGTGAAGGAAGTCCCCGAGGGCATGGAATGCGGCATCGCCGTCGAGAACTTCACCGACCTCAAGGAGAAGGACATGCTCGAGAGCTTCGAGGTCGACGAGGTCAAGCAAAGGCTGTGACGGTCATGCTATCCTCATAGGGATGAAGACCGATCCCAAACGCCACGAGTCTGGGACGCGTCCGGCCGCCTCGACGCTCGGCGCGCGGATCCGCTCCGCGCGCCAGCGGAGCGGACGGACGCAAGCGGAGCTCGCCGCGGTGCTCGGCGTCCCCGTCGACGAGATCGCTCGCGTCGAAGACGGCGAGAGCACCCCGTCGGGCGAGGACGTGCAGCGTATCGCGGCCGCGCTCGACACGACCGTCGAGCAGCTCGCGTTCGCGCCGAGCCCGATCGCCGTGACCAAGCGCGGCGTGGGGTGAAGCTCGCGCTCTCGCTGCTGGCGTGCTTTGCGCTCGCGTGCGGCGGGACCGAGCCCGCGCCGAAGAGCTCGAGCGCGTCGGCGTGGCACGCGTCGTCACCCCGGGAGGCGAACGAGGCGCGCGTCCGCGTGGACCCCGCGAAACCGTGGAGCGACGCGGCGCGCGCGATCGCCGCGGGCGGCTGCTCCGACGCGGTCCTCGTCTGGGGCGATCTCGCGGTCGACGCGAGCGTGCACCCGCGCCCGGTCGCGATCGCGCTCGGCGCCGGCGAGCCGATGCTCGAGGGCTTCCTCGTGTGCAGCGCGGACATGAAGACGTTCCTCGAGCTCCAGACGACGAACCCGCGCTTCAAGGCTGGGCACGGCGGGAGCGCGGATTTCGAAGTGGCGCGCCGGACAGCTGTGGCTGCGACGACGATGGTCCGCGGCGGACATCGCGCTCGGACGTCTGGCGCCGCCGCCGGAGGGTGTGTTTCAACGCGGCGAAGCGCTCGCCGCGATCGTGTCGTGCGAGGACCCGGCGGTCGCTCCGGCCGAGCTCGTCTCGGCGATCGCCCGCGCGCCGAGCGTGTTCGTCTTCGCGATGTTCCCGCTCGCGCCGTGAGCGTCGCCACGTTCGGCGCGCGCTTCGCAGATCGCGCCGGCGTGATAAGACGACGCCGTGGCCTCCGCGCAGTTCGTGTGTTTCGCCGGGTGCGGCGAGCGTTACCCGCTCGACGAGATCGTCTACCGCTGCAAGCGCTGCGGCTCGCTGCTCGACGTCGAGCACGACGTCGCCGCCCTCCGTGAGCGCAGCGCCGCCGCGTGGATGGCGCTCTTCGACCGTCGCTGGATGCGCACCGAGTGGCCCTTCGGCTCGGGCGTGTGGGGCAAGCTCGAGTGGGTGTATCCAGGTATCGATCACGGCAGCATCGTCAGCTTCGCCGAGGGCGGGTCGAACCTGCTCTGGGCGGATCGCTACGGACAGTCCATCGGCCTCGACGATCTCTGGGTGAAGCAGTGCGGAAACTCGCACACCGGCTCGTTCAAGGATCTCGGCATGACGGTGCTCGTGTCCGCCGTGCGCGAGATGATTCGCCGCGGCCGGAGCGTTCGCGCCATCGCGTGCGCGTCGACCGGCGACACGTCGGCGGCGCTCGCCGCGTACTGCGCCGCCGCGGGGCTCCCGGCGCTCGTTCTCTTGCCGCGCGACAAGGTGTCGATCGCGCAGCTCCTTCAGCCGATCGCCAACGGCGCGCTCGTGCTCTCGCTCGACACCGATTTCGACGGCTGCATGCGCGTCGTGAAGGAGCTCACCGAAGACGGCTCGATCTACCTCGCCAACTCGATGAACAGCCTGCGCATCGAGGGCCAGAAGACCGTCGCCGTCGAGATGGTGCAGCAGTTCGACTGGGCCGTGCCCGACTGGGTCGTCGTGCCGGGAGGAAATCTCGGAAACGTCTACGCGCTCGGAAAGGGTTTCTTGCTGATGCGCGAGCTCGGGCTGATCGCGAAGCTCCCGCGGCTCTGCGTCGCGCAGGCCGAGCACGCGAACCCGCTCTACCGCGCGTTTCAGGCGGGCTTCGACAAGTACGAGCCGATCGTCGCGAAGCGCACGGCGGCGAGCGCGATTCAGATCGGCGATCCGGTCAGCATCGATCGGGCGATCCGCGTCTTGAAGGCGACCGACGGCGTCGTCGAACAAGCGAGCGAGGACGAGCTCGCCGACGCGGTCGCGCGCGCGGATCGAACCGGCATGTACAACTGCCCGCACACCGGCGTCGCGCTCGCCGCGACCGAGAAGCTCGTGCGCCGAGGGCTCGTGAAGAAGAGCGAGCGCGTCGTCGTCGTCAGCACGGCGCACGGCCTCAAGTTCACCGAGTTCAAGCGCGGCTACCACATGGGCGCGCTCGAGGGCGTCACCGCGCGGTACGCGAACACGCCCGTCGAGCTCCCGGCCGACGTGGACGCCGTGCGCCGCGCGATTGACGCGCGGCTCGCCTGAGTCACACCGGCTCGGGATCGGGTAGGCCGGCGCTCGCGAGGAGCGCGCCGAGGTGCTTCGAGATCGAGCGCGCAGCGCGCGGTCTTTCCGGCAGGAGCTCGCGGTCGATGCGCGCGCGCGCTTCGTGGAGTCGCCACGCGATGGTGCCGCGCGAGCACTTCTGCACGACGGCGGCCTCGGCGTTGGAGAGCCCCTGGAGGGCGACGAGCACGACGGTCGTGCGCATGTCGGCGGGGAGCGCGTCGAGCGCGCGAACGACGCGCGCGTACGTTTGCCGCAGCTCCGCGGCGCGCCGCGGATCGCCGCCCGCGTCGGCCTCGACGGCGCGCTCGATGCGCGGGTCGCCGGATCCGCCGAAGGCGGGACGGCGCGACGTGGACGCGTCTTCCAACGACGACTCGCTGCGGCGCGCGCGCGCGCGTCGCGCGTCGAGCGCGCGGTTCACGGTCATTCGATAGACCCACGTGAAGAACTCGCTCCGCCCCTCGAAGCGATCGAGCGTGTGGTACGCCCGGAGAAAAACGTCTTGCGTGACGTCGTCGGCGTCGCTCTCCGACCCCGAGAGGTGGAGCGCGAGCGCGAAAATCCGCTTTCGGTACCGCCGCACCAGGTCCTCGAACGCGGCCTTGTCGCCCATCTTGGCGCGCCCGACGAGGAGCGTCGCCGCGGCGCCTTCGCGCTCTGCCTGGGTCATGGGCATCTTCGAGATTAGACGTGCGGGGCAGGGCGACGGTTGGCGAAATTCGCACCCGGAAGCATTTCGCCAACCGCGGTCGCGCGGTCGTCGTCCGAACGGCATGAGAGTCGCGTGCACCGCGTGTGGGACGAAATACGAAATTCGCGACGAGCGCGTGGTCGGTCGCGTCGTGAAGATACGTTGCAAGAGGTGTGGAGAGGTGGTCGTCGTCGACGGCAGCGAGGGCAGCGTCCTCTTCTCGCTGGCGATGCTCACGCGCGCAGAGCCCGAGCCCGCCGCGCCCGCGTCCCCGCCCGTCGAAGACATCATGAACCTCAGCGCGGGCGGCGCCTTCGCGCCGGCGCTGGCCCCACCGGTGGTCGCCGCGTCCTTCGAGCCCGAGCGCAAGACGGACTGGCGCATCGCCGCCGCCGTCGCGGTCGGCGTTCTCTTCGCCGTTTCGCTCCCCGCCGCCGTCTACGCGGCCCGCGCCCGCGCCGCGGCCACGCCGCCGCGAACGGACCCGAGGACGGAAACGTCAACGGCCCCGGCCACGGAAACGGCGACGGTCGCCGCGACGGCGACGCCAATGGCGACGGACACGGCCACGGCGACGGACACGGCCACGGCGACGGCGACGCACACCGCGAAGGCCGCGACCGCCCCTCCCACGCCCACGCTACCGCTCTCGCGCACCGAGCCCACCTCCGCGCACGCCACCCCCGCTTGCTGCCCCGGCGAGTCCCCCGGCGCCTGCGAAATGCGCCGCTCCGTCGGCGTCGCCTGCATCACGGCAGGCCCCTTCGACGCCGCCGCCGCCCGTCACGCCCTCGCTTCGATCGATCTCGCGCCCTGCAAACGCCCGGGAGGACCCAGCGGATCAGGCCACGCGCGCATCACCTTCGACAGCGACGGCGCGGTCACGTCCGCGACCGTCGACAGCCCGTACGCCGCGACGCCCGTCGGCCGCTGCGTCGCCGACCGCTACCGAGGCGTCCATCTCCCCGCCTTCTCGGGCGGGCCGATCGCCGTCGGCAAGGCGTTCGCCCTCTAAGTCTGCCCCAAGTAAGCGGCGAGTCGCAGCAGGTCGGCGAACACGCCGCCGGCCGTCACGTCCGGTCCGGCGCCCGGGCCCTGCACGATCAGCGGCTGCGCGCGGTAACGCGCCGTCGTGAACGCGATCACGTTGTCGGTCGCCGTGATGCGCGCAAACGAGTGCGTGCGCGGGTAGCCGCGGAGCGAGACTGTGGCCTTGGCGTGACGCGATCCGCCGACCGCCTCGACGACCCCGACGTAGCGCAGCACCTCGCCGCGCTCGCTCGCTTCGTCTCGGCGGCGCGCCATGGCCTCGTCGCCCGCGCGCAGTTGCTCGAGGAACTCGTCCGGCGTCTTGGCGCTCGCGCTCTCGCGCGGCACGAGGCTCTCGACCTCGACCGCGTCGAGCTCGATTTCGACGCCCATCTCGCGCGCGAGGATGACCAGCTTGCGCGCGACGTCCATGCCCGAGAGATCGTCGCGCGGGTCGGGCTCGGTGTAGCCGAGCTCCTTCGCCTCGCGCACGACGTCGGAGAACGCGCGACGCGCTTCGCGATCCCCGACGGGGAGCGCTTCGAACGCGTTGAACACGTACGACAGCGTCCCCGAGAGGACGCCTTCGATGCGCTCGACGCGGTCGCCGGTTTGGATCAAATCGCGGAGCGTCGTGATGACCGGCAGGCCCGCGCCGACGGTGGCTTCGTACAGAAAGTGCCGCGAGAGCGTGCGGCCGAGCGCGCGGATCGCGCGGTAACGCGCGAGCGGACCGGCGCCGGCGCGTTTGTTCGGCGTGACGACGTGGATGCCGCGCCGCAGCCACCCCTCGTAGCGCGCCGCGACGTCGTCGCTCGCCGAGCAGTCGACGATGACCGCGTGCGGCAGGTGCTCGGCTTGCACGTGATCGGCGAACGCGTCGAGATCGGTCGGCTTGCCGCCTTCGAGCTTCCACGAGGCGAGGTCGATGGCGCCGTCGGACGCGATCATCGACTTGCGGTTCGCGATCGCCCGCACGCGAAGGTCGATGCCGCTCTCTTCGCGGAGGACGGGCGCTTGCGCGGCGAGCTGGGCGAGGAGCGCGCGCCCGACGAGCCCCGGCCCGACGACGCCGATCGAGAGCACGCGATTCGAGAGGTAGAAGCCCGCGTGCACGGCGCGGAGCGCGCGCGTCGAGTGCGCCCGCGCGACGACCGCGGAGATGTTGCGCTCCGACGAGCCCTGCGCGATCGCGAGCACGTTCACGCCCGCCTTGCCGAGCGCTCCGAAGAACGTCGCGGCGACGCCCGGCGCGTTCGCCATCTCGTCGCCCACCGCCGCGAGCACGCTGCACGACGGCAAGACGTCGACGCGCTGGACGTGGCCGGCGCTGATCTCCGGGTCGAATGCGCGCTCGGTCGTCTTCTTCGCGAGCTCACCCTGCGCCTCGGGCACGGCGAAACAGATCGAGTGCTCGGAGCTCGCCTGCGAGATCAAGACGACGCTGACGCCGACGTCGCGGAGCGCGCCGAAGAGCCGCTGCGCGACGCCGGGGACGCCGATCATGCCCGTACCCTCGAGGTTCACGAGCGCGATGCCGTCGAACGTCGAGAACCCTTTGACCGGGCTCTTTCCCGATCGCGAGCCGGTCCGGTCGATGCGCGTCCCGGGGTGGCTCGCGTTGAACGTGTTGCGGATCCAGATCGGGATGCCGCGCGCGACGGCGGGCTCCATCGTGCGCGGGTGCAGCACCTTGGCGCCGAAATACGCGAGCTCGATGGCCTCGTCGTACGACATGGCGTCGACGACGACCGCCTCCGGCACGCGCCGCGGGTCGGCGCTGAGCACGCCGTCGACGTCGGTCCAGATGGTGATGGTGTCGGCGCCGAGCAGCGCGCCGAAGATCGACGCCGAAAATCGCTGCCGTTCCGCTTGAGCGTCGTCGGCACGCCCTCGGGCGTCGAGGCGATGTACCCGGTCACGACGAGAAGCTTGCAGGATGCATGCGATTCGACCCACGCGCGCATGCGCGTCGTCGAGCCCTCGAAGTCGACGGTCGGGCCGAGCTCGCCCGGGCTCACGGTCAAGACCGTGCGCGCGTCGAGCCACTCGGCGGGCGCGCCGCTGGCGCGCAAGTGCGCCGCGAGCATCTGCGCCGACCAGAATCTCGCCGTAGCCCGCGACGAGCTCGCGCGTGAGCTCCGAGCTGCTCTTGCCGAGCCAGACCGCGCGAAGCACGTCGGCGACGTCGCGCGCGCCCTCCGCGAAGACCGCCGCGAGACGCTGCGCCTCCGCGGCCGGCACGAGCGCGCGCGCGGTCTCGACGTGGCGCGCTTCGAGCTCGGCGAGCTTCTCGGGGTACGACGCGTCGCGCTTGGTCGCGAGCTCGACGAGCGCGAGGAGCGCGTCGGTGACCCCCGACATCGCCGACACGACGACGGCCTTGCGCTCGCCGGCCTCGCGCGCGAGCAGCGTCGCCACGTTCCGATACCGCTCCGCACCCGCGACGCTCGTCCCCCCGAATTTGTGGACCACCCAGCTCATGGACGGCCGGGACATTACCCGATCGAGTGGTATGAGGGGCCCATGACGATCGCCTTCTTCGGAATGGGCCTGCTCGGCGCCAACTTCGTGCGCGCGCTCCTGCGTCGCGGCGAGACCGTGCACGTCTGGAACCGCAGCGTCGAGAAAGCGCGCGCCCTCGAGAGCGACGGCGCCAAGTCGTTCGACGACCCCGCCGAGGCGGCGCGCGGCGCGACGCGCGTCCACCTCACGCTCTCGGACGACGCGGCGGTCGACGCGGTCCTCGAGCGCGCGCGCGCGGGCTTCGGCGCGGGCGTCACGCTCGTCGACCACACGACGACCGCGCCGACCGGCACCGCGGCGCGCGCCGCGCGCTGGGCCGAGCGCGGCGTCGCCTTCCAGCACGCGCCCGTCTTCATGGGCCCGCCGAACGCGCTCGACGGCACCGGCGTCATGCTCGCCTCGGGCCAGCGCGCGCGCTACGACGCGCTCGCGCCCGAGCTCTCGAAGATGACCGGCAAGCTCGTCTGGCTCGGCGAAGCGCCGGAGCGCGCCGCCGTCTTCAAGTTGATGGGCAACGCCTTCTTGATGGCGCTCACCGGCGGAATCGGCGACATGCTCGCGCTCGGAAAATCCGGCGGCGTCGCGCCCGCGGACGCGATGGGCCTCTTCGACTTCTTCAACCCCGGCGCGACCATCGGCGCGCGCGCCAAGCGCGTCCTCGAGCTCGACCGGGCGTCGTGGGAGCTATCGATGGCGCGAAAAGACGCGCGGCTGATGATGGAGGAGGCCTCGCGCGCCGGCGTCGCGCTCACGCTCGTCCCCGCGGTCGCGGCGCTCATGGACCGTCACATCGCGCGCGGTCGCGGCGGAGACGATTGGACGGTGATCGCGAAGGACGCGCTGGAATCAAATCGCGCGTGAACGGTTGATCCGGGGCGATGAAACTGATCCCCCTCGTAGGTCCCACTGTCCTAGCGCTCGCCCTCGGCGGCGCTTGTTACCACAACGCCCACGCGAGCCAGAACGGCGCGACCCAGCCCGCCCCGTTCCAGACGCCGCCCATGCTGAGCGGCGCTCCCGACGTCGCCACGCTCGTGGCGAAAGTGAAGCCGGCGGTCGTCAACATCACCTCGACGCGCAACGTCAAGGTGGCGAGCATGAGCGGCGGCATGCAGGGCATGCCCTTCGCGAACATCCCCGGCTTCGAAGAGTTTTTCGGCGGCGGCCAAGGCCAACCGCAGCAGCCGCAGCAGGAGCCCAACCGTACGCTGCACGAGCAAGCGCTCGGCTCCGGCATCATCGTCGACGCGCAAGGTCACGTCGTGACCAACGCCCACGTCATCGAAGGCGCCGACACGGTCAAGATCAAGCTCGCCGACGACCGCGAGTTCGCGGCCAAGGTCATCGGCAAAGACACCCGGCTCGACGTCGCGGTGCTCCAGCTCGAGAACCCGCCGCGAGATCTCCCGGTCGCGTCGCTCGGCGTGAGCGACGCCGCGCGCGTCGGCGAGTACGTCGTCGCGATCGGAAACCCGTTCGGCCTCGGCGACACGGTCACGATGGGCATCGTCAGCGCCAAGGGCCGCTCGATCGGCGCCGGACCGTACGACGACTTCATCCAGACCGACGCGAGCATCAACCCCGGAAACAGCGGCGGTCCGCTGTTCGATCTGCACGGCCAGGTGATCGGCATCAACACCGCGATCAACCCGCAGGGCAAGGGCATCGGCTTCGCGATCCCCATCGACGAGGTGAAGCAAGCGCTCCCGCAGCTCATCGCCAAAGGCCACGTCTCGCGCGGTCAGCTCGGCGTCATGGTGCAAGGCATGGACGAGGGCATCGCGAAGGCGCTCGGGATGGATCGCCCGCACGGCGCGCTCGTCGGCACGGTCAACGACGGCAGCCCGGGCAAGCGCGCGGGGCTGCAGCCTGGCGACGTCATCGTGAACGTCGACGGACAGGACGTGCGTCACTCGTCCGACCTGCCGCGCATGATCGCGTCGCACGCGCCGGGCACGCAGGTGCACCTCGGCGTCCTGCGGAACGGGAGGACCCAGGATCTGGTCGCGACGCTCGGCACGCTCCAGGACGAGCAAGCGCAGCCCGCGACGACCGAGCAAGAGGGCACGGCCCCGCAGTCCTCGGCGCTCGGCATCCAGGTGCACGACGAGAGCGGCCAAGTCGTGGTCGACCGCGTCGCGCCGAACGGACCCGCCGATGGCAAGCTCGCGCCGGGCGACGTCATCCTCGAGGTCAACCGCCGCGCGGTCACGACGTCCGGCAGCGCGCTGAACGCGCTCCGCTCGGCGACGAAGACCGCCCCGGTGCTGCTCCGCGTGAAGCACGGCGACGAGACGCGCTTCGTCGCGATCGAGCGACCGTGAGGCGATAGCGCGACGGGCCGCGACCTCTTCGCTCTCTGGCGAAAGGGTCGCGGCGCGCGCGCGACGAGCCGCGCGCGTCAGTGCTTCGCGGCTTGCTTCTCCTTTTTCTTCTTCTGCTTCTCCTTGGTCGAGAGCTTCGGTTTGTTGTTCTTCTTGCCCTTTTCGATGCCTTTGGCCACGACGCGATTCTACGTCGCCAGTCGCGCGCCGCTCAAGCTCGACGTGTCTCGGGGCCGTCACTCGTAGCGAAGCGCGTCGATCGGGTCGAGCTTCGAGGCCTTCCAGGCCGGGTACATCCCGAACGCGACGCCGACGAACGCGCTGAACGCGACGGCGACCGCGATGACGTCCGGCTGAACGAGCACCGGCCATTCGAAGCGCGCGGCGAGCCACGCGCTCGTGCCGAGACCGAACGCGATGCCCAGCAGGCCGCCCATCATCGAGAGCGTCAGCGCCTCGGCGAGGAACTGCGAGAGCACGTCGAGGGGTTTGGCGCCGAGCGCCATTCGGACGCCGATCTCGCGCGTCCGCTCGGTGACGCTCACGAGCATGATGTTCATGATCCCGATGCCGCCGACGAGCAGCGAGACCGCCGCGACGCTCGCGAGCAGCGTCGTCATCGTCTTCGTGCCTTCTTCGCGCGCGCCCGCGATCTCGCTCAGATTGCGGATCGAAAAATCGTCGTCGGCGCCCTGACCGA
Source organism: uncultured delta proteobacterium (assembly GCA_963731595.1). Classification (GTDB taxonomy): domain Bacteria; phylum Myxococcota_A; class Polyangia; order Polyangiales; family Polyangiaceae; genus DASXHD01. The sequence goes on along the minus strand of CAVSWE010000004.1, from coordinate 2,035,526 downwards.
GGTGGTGACGCTCGCGCAGCAGGGTCGTGATCTCCTTCTCCGCGCGCTCGGTCTGGCCGGGCATCGCCTGCACGTAGATCGTGCCCGAGAGGTATTTCTTGAGCCCACCGGTCACCTTCTGGCCGAACGTCGTGACCGGGATGAACGCCGCGTCGTCGTAGTCCTGCCCGCCCGGCGACTGTCCCTTTCGCGCGAGCACGCCGACGACGCGGTAGCTGCTCGTGCCCATGCGCACCGTCAGGCCCACGGGCGACGAGCTCGCGCCGTAGAGCTTCTCGGCGACCGTCGCGCCGATCACGACCACTTTGTTCGAGGCGTCCACGTCTTGCTGGCTGAGGAGCTCGCCCTGCGCGGCGGGCCACGACCGGACGTCGAAATACTCGGGCGTCGTGCCGGTGACGCTCGTCGTCCAGTTCTGGTCTTCGGTCACGATCGGCAGGTTCGAGCGGAGGGCGGGCGCGGCGGCCTTCACGCTGCCGACCTGGTCCGGATCCTGAATCGCGGCGAGGTCGTCCCACGTGAGCGTCGGCATCGAGCCGAACCCGCCGTGCACGCCGCCGGCGCTCGTCGAGCCCGGGAGCACGATCAGCAGATCCGTGCCCATCGCGGCGAACGCGGCCTCGACCTGGGCCTTCGCGCCCGAGCCGATCGCCATCATCGCGATCACGGCGCCGACGCCGATGACGACGCCGAGCGTCGTCAAGAACGAGCGCAGCTTGTTGCGCACGAGCGCCCGCGCCGCGATGCGTGCAGTCTGCAACGGGCTCAAGTTGGATCCCGGAACGGGGGGACAGGGGGGGCGGATTCCCCGAGGGGCGAGGAGCGAAGCGACGAGGGGAGAACGGCTTGGCGCGCGGCCTGGCGCTCGTCGGACTGAACGAGGCCGTCTCGGACGACGATGACCCGCGACGCGTACTCGGCGATGTCCGGCTCGTGCGTCACCAGCACGACCGTGATGCCCGCTTTTCCGAGCTCCTGGAAGATCGCCATGACCTCCGTCGAGGTTCGTGAGTCGAGGTTGCCCGTCGGCTCGTCGGCGAGGATCACTTTGGGCTCGGTGACGAGCGCGCGCGCGATCGCGACGCGCTGCTGCTGGCCGCCCGAGAGCTGGTTGGGGTGATGGCCGACGCGCGCTCCCAGGCCTACGCGCTCGAGCGCCTCTCGCGCGCGCTTGCGCCGGTCGCGCGACGGGACGTCGGCGTAGAGGAGCGGCAGCTCCACGTTCTCCTGCGCGCTCGTGCGCGGCAAGAGGTTGAAGCTCTGGAACACGAACCCGAGCACGCGGTTTCGAACGACGGCGAGCTCGCTGCGGCTCGCGGTCGACACGTCGCGGCCGTCGAGCGTGTACGTCCCGCGCGTCGGCCGGTCGAGGCATCCGAGGATGTTCATGAGCGTCGACTTGCCCGATCCGCTCGAGCCCATGATCGCGACGAACTCGCCCTGCTCGATCCGCAGCGACACGCCACGGAGCGCGTGGACCGCCGCGTCGCCCGACCCGTACGTCTTCTCGATGCGGTCGAGGAAGATGAGCGACACTAGAACATCCTCCCGTGCCCGCCGCCGGCCGGCGGCGGCGCGTGCAGCGTCGACGAGTCGAGCATGTCGATCGCGACGGCGTCGCCCTCGTGCGCGTCGCCGCCGATGACCTCCGTGTAGAGCCCATCGGTCAGCCCCGCTTGGATGTTCGCCGGCTTCGCGCTGGCGCCGCTCACGACGTAGACGGTACGAGTCTCGTCGGCGTCGGCGCCGTGCTTCTTGTGGTGCGCCTCGGCAGCGGCGGCGGGCGGATGAAAGCGGAGCGCCGCGTTCGGCACGGCGAGCGCGTCCTCGCGCTGCGCGTACACGATCGTCACGTTCGCCGTCATGCCCGGCCGCAGCATGAGCTCGTCGTTGTCGACCTTGATGACGGCGTCGTACGTGACGACGTTCTGCACGTTGCTCGCCGCGTTTCGAATCTGCGCGATCGTGCCGTGGAAGCGCTTGCCCGGGAACGCGTCGACCGTGAAATAGGCCTTCATCCCCTCCTTGAGGCGGCCGACGTCGCCCTCCGAGACGTTCGTGTCGACCTGCATCTTGCGCAGGTCCTCGGCGATCGTGAAGAGCACGGGGGCCTGCAGCGACGCCGCGACGGTCTGCCCGACGTCGACGTTTCGCGAGATGACGACGCCGTCGATCGGCGAGAAGATTTTCGTGTACGAGAGGTTCACGCGCGACTGGTTCAGCGACGCGCGCGCCTGCTCGACGTTTGCATTCTGCAACTGAACGTCGGCTCGCGCGGTGTCGGCCGCGCTCTCGGCCGTGTCGAGATCCTGCTGCGAGGCGAGCGACTGGTCCTTCAGCGCGCGCGTGCGTGCGAGCTGCTTTTGCGCGAGATCGTACGATGCCTTCGACTTGGTCAATCCCGCGAGCGCCTGATCGAAGTTGGCCTGCCCCTGCTGCACGGCGGCCTCGTAGAGCGCGGGGTCGAGCGCGGCGATGAGGTCGCCCTTTTTCACCGGCGAGTTGAAATCGGCGTTGAGCTTGGCGATGCGCCCGCTCACCTGCGCGCCCACTTGCACCGTGATCGTCGCCGAGAGGGTCCCGCTCGCGGTGACCTTGGCGGTGATGTTTCGCTTCTCGACAGGCGCGGTTTTGTACGCAATCTCGGGTTTGGCGTGCGCGGCGCGCCAGCGCCAGGCGCCCACCGCCGCGAACGCGAGGACGAGCAGGACGGCGACGGCGACGTAGACCCTCTTGGCCAACATGGGCTCACTTCATGAGTGCACCCCGGCCCCCCCGGTGTCCATCATCGGGCGCGTAAAAAAGCCTCAAGCACGTGCTATGACGCCCCGGCGATGCCTGGACCGAAGCGTTCCGCCCGTGTGGGCCAGCAGCTCAAGGCTGCGCTGGCCGACCTCCTCTCGCGCGACGTCTCCGACCCGCGCCTGTCCGGCGTCGTCGTGACGCGCGTCGAGCTCACCGACGACCTCGGCCTGCTGACGGCGCACGTCCGCATGCTCTCGGGTGGAGACGACCCGAAGACGCGCAAGGCGACGATGACCGCCCTCGAGCGCGCGAGCGGCATGCTCCGCCGCGAGCTCGGCGCGCGCGTCAAGACGCGCGTCGTGCCGCACGTCCGCTTCTTCTACGACTCGGGGCAGGACCGCCAGTCGCGCGTCGAGGAGCTGCTCCGCGAGATCGAGCACGAGCGGAAGCGCTGAGCGGTCACCCGGCGCGCGCCTGGCCGTCGGCGAGCGCGCGGTCGTAGCTCGCGATCTTCCGGTCGATGACCGCGAGCGTCTCGCGCACCCGCTCGAGCTTCTCCTCGACCTCGCGGCGGTGCGCGTCGAGGAGCGCGCGTCGCGCGACGATGGTGCTCTCGCCGCGTCGCGCGAGCCGGGCGTACTCGAGCATCTTTCGAATCGGCATGTCGGTCGCGTGGAGCTTCTTCAAGAGCTCGAGCCACCGAAGGTCCGCCTCGCCGTAACGGCGGTGCCCGCTCCGCGCGCGCGCGACCGGCTGCACGAGCCCGATGCGCTCGTAGTAGCGGAGCGTATGAGCCGTGATGCCGGTCTTCGCGGCGGCCTCGCGGATCGTGTATCCGGCGCTGCTCTCGACGTCCATCCGCCGAGGATAGTTCACTTCAGGCGAGCGGCCACCGCGCGGATCTCGGCCTCGGTCGGCATCTTCCCGACGCCGCGCGGGTCGCGCGCGTTCTGGAACTCGACCATCCAGCCCGGGTACTCCGAGCGGGAGCGCGCTCGCCTCGTCGAGCAGCTTCGCGTGCTCGGGCGAGAGACGGAGGTCGGCCGCCGCGAGGTTGTCGACGAGCTGCTCGTTCTTCTTCGCGCCGATGATGATGCTCGTCACGAACGGCTTGGTGAGGTGCCAGGCGAGCGCGACGCGCGCGACCGACGCGCCGGTCGCCTCGCGACACGGTTGCGAAGCGCGCCGAGCACGCGCGGCAGACGCCCCATGTCGACGGGCGGAAAGTCGAACGACGCGCGCCGCGCGTCGCTGGGCCCCTTCTTGTCCGGATCGAACTTGCCCGACAAGAGCCCGCCGGCGAGCGGGCTCCACGGCAGGATGGCGACGCCCTCGGCCTGGCACATCGGCGCGATCTCGCGCTCGATGTCGCGCCCGGCGATCGAGTAGTAGACCTGCGCGCTCTGGAAGCGCGCGAGCCCATTCTCTCGGGCGAACGTGAGCGCCTTCGACGCGACCCACGCGGGCAGGTTGCTGAACCCCACGTAGCGCGCCTTGCCCGAGCGCACGACCTCGTCGAGCGCGCGCACCGTCTCTTCGATCGGGCGTCGCCGGGTCGAAGCCGTGAATCTGGTAGAGGTCGACGTGGTCGAGGCCGAGCCGCCGCAGGCTCGCGTCGATGCTCGCGAGGATGTGCGCCGCCGAGAGGCCCACCTGGTTCACGCCCGGCCCGACGCGCCCGCGCACCTTGGTCGCGACGACGACCTGCTCGCGCGGGCCGGCCGAGCGCCTCGAGCGCCGCGCCGACGAGCCGCTCGCTCTCGCCGTCCGAGTAGACGTCCGCCGTGTCGATGAAGTTCACGCCCGCGTCGAGCGCGGTGCCGACGAGCGCCTCCACCTCTTTGGCGCCGAGCTCGCCGATGGCCTGCCAGAAGCCCTTGCCGCCGAACGTCATCGCCCCGAGACAAATCTCCGACACGAAAAGGCCGGTCCGGCCGAGCAGCTTGTAACGCATGAGGTCCTCCGTCGTTGGACGGGCAACCTAGGACTTCGAGCGCGCTCGAAGTCAATGGCCGGCGGCTACGCCAAAGACCACTTGAAGTGATGGTCTCGTGCGTGGCTGGGAAGCCAACGCGCGGCAGCGAGACGAAACCGGCCGGACCGGCGCCATTTCTGCTCGCAGGAGGCGCCGGTGGCCGAGTCCTCGTCCGCCAGCGCCGCGGGCGAGCGCACGGCGGCGGCCCGGCCGCGCTTTTCACGCTGCCGCCTGTCGTTGCCTGCGCCTCGACAAGACGAGATCGCTTCAGGCGGCCTTGACCTTAAATCGCTCGCTTGCCCGTGCGAAGCTTCTGGACGGCGTCGAGCGCTTCCTCGCGGCTGTCGTAGAGGTTCGAGCGCATTCCGTCGTTGCGGTGCTTCACCGCCTCGGCGCGCACGTGCACCTTCGTCAGCGAGTCGGTCGCGGCGTAGCGGACGATGCCGTTCACGAGCGCGAGCATCCGCGTCGTCCGTTCGCCGTAGTACGCGGCGACGCGCGAGTCCTGGATCTTGGCGTCTTTCCAGCACGCGAGCACCCAGCGCTTCGGGTTCTCGCGCGCGACCGACTCGAGCTCGTCGAAGATCGCGTCGATCACCTCGACGCTCGTCGCGCGCACGCCGGTCACGTCGGTCTCGATCACGTCGAGCTCGGGGTTGTAGCGGGAGTAACGGCCCATCCTGGTCGCGGATGCTAGCACTTTCGCGCGGGTTTCAGCGGGTTTCGCGCAGGCGCGTGACGTACCAATTGCCGCGCCACGCAATCATCTCGGCCACGTCGATTCGCCGGACGCGGCCGTCGATGGTGAAGGTGAGCTTGCTCCGGCCGATGCGCCATACGGGCGTCTTCCACTCGCGCTTGTGCGGCTCGGCGCGGACGGGACTTCCGCCGAGGTCGAGCGAGACGAAGACGGCCCGGTCGATCCCCTTTTCGTGTCGACGGATCCGCGCGATCTGCGACGAGAGCGACGGCTTGAACTTCGACTCGTATTGCGCGCCCGGGTCCGACGAGTCGCGCGCGGCGACGTACGCCTCGCGCGGCAGGACGATGTCGGCCGCGAGCGAGAGGTCGCTCTCGGAGATCGCCTGGAGCAGGTGCTTGCCGCGGAGCTCGAAGTCGGTCGCGCCGCCGTCGGGGAGCGTCTCGAAGCTCGACTCCGCGCCCGCCTCCGCCGTCGCTGCGGCCGCGTCGGTCGGGCTCGCGTCGCGCGCCGCCTCGGGCGCCGCGTCGTGCGCCGCCGTGCCCGTCTCTCCCGTGCATCCTCGGCATCCCTCGAGCGCGACGAACAGGAGCGCGCGCGCGAGGTGCCTCACGCGAGGTTCGGCAGCGTGACGACGTCGACGTGGAGCACCTCGTCGAACGCGCAAATTTCGTGGAGGCACGACTCGCTCGGACGCGACACGACGCGGAGCTTCGCGCACGCCGCGCCGCCGCCCTCGAAGACGGTGTTCGCGATCTCCTCGACGTTGATGCCGTGACGCTTGATGACGTTGAGCACGTTGGCGAACGTGCCGACCTTGTCGAGCATCCGGATGACGAGGAGAAACCGCGCCGAAGACGCGTTCACGACGTTGATGACGTTCGGCGCGTTGCCCTCGAGCAGGAACGAGCGAATGACGCGCACCGCCTCGGTCGCAATCGCGAGCTGGGCGGTGTCGGTGGACGCCGAGATGTGCGGCGTGCCGTAGAGAAAGCCGCCGTCCGCCGTCGCCGGGACGTCGAAGCCCTTCGCGACGTAGGCGTCTTTGCCTTTCGGCTCGCTGTCGTGCACGTCGAGGCCGACGCGGAGCGCGCGCTCGCGGACCGCGCGGAGGACCGCGTCGTGATCGAGGAGATCGGCGCGCGCGGTGTTGATCAGAATCGCGTGCCGCGGGAGCTTCGCGAGGACGCGCTCGCCGACGACGCCGCGCGTCCGGTCGCTCAGCGCGAGGTGCAGCGTCAGCACGTCGGAGCGCGCCGCGAGCTCGTCGATCGAGTTGACGAACGGAATGCCCATCTCGCGCGCGCGGGCCGCGGTCGCCGCGCGACCCCACGCGACGGGCTCGAGCCCGAACGCGCGCGCGCGCACCGCGACCTCGCGTCCGATGGCGCCGAGACCGGCGATTCCGAGCGTCTTGCCGAACAGGCCCTCGGCCTTGGCGTACTCGGGGCGCTGCCACTTGCCCGCGCGGAGCGACACGGTCGCGTCGACGATGCGGCGGTCGAGCGCGATCATGAGGCCGAACACCAGCTCGGCGACCGCGGACGCGTTCTTGCCCGGACAGTTCGCGACGTACACGCCGCGCCGGCTCGCCGCGCGCACGTCAATCGTCGAGACCTGGGACCCCGCGCGCACGATGAGGTTCAGCTCGCGCGCGCCCTCGATCGCCTTGGCCGAGACGGGCGTCGAGCGAACGACGAGGATGCCGAACCCGGGCACGCGCTGCTCGAGCTGCTCGGCCGTCAGGTCCGGCGCGTATTCGACTTCGAGGGGCAGGGCGCGCAGCTCTTCGACTGCGCGCGGGTGGAGCTTGTCAGCGATTAACAGGCGCATGGGCGAGAAATCAGAGCGCGCGACGCGTGGTTCACTGGCGCCGAAGGTACCCGCGGCGCGCTCGAAACGGAAGAAGAAGGCGCGTCGATCGGCAGCGCGCTCGCGCTCGCCTCACGCCTCGATGGCCACGCGACCCTGCCCGACGCGCGCGAACATCCGACCGTCCTCTTCGCTGAGGACCTCGCCGAGCGCGATCAGCGCGTGACGGTCGAAACGGGCTTGAAACGGGCCGCCGGGCGCGTCGCGCTTCACGGTCGTCACGACGCGCTCGCCCTCGAATTTCGTGCTCTGCGGGTCCCACGGCTCCTCGCTGCCGTCGCTCAGCCGCAGCACGACGCGGTCGGGCTCCACGCGCACGGCGCGCACGAAGAACGGCGTGTCGTCGACCGTGAAATACGTCCAGTCGTAGCCGTTCGTGAGGATGTAGCGGCCATCGTCGGGGTGGCGGGCAATCCACGTGTGCATGGCGGCCGCGAGTCCCGGGTGCTCGACGCGCTCGCCGTCGTGGAAGAAGTAGCCGCTCGCCGCGAGGCGAATGGTGCTCTCCCGCGATCGGCCGGGCGGGGGAGGCATCCGGAAGAACTCGGGGTGGTCGCCGGGCCGCATGCCTCGATTGTAAGTCTCGCCGGCCGCCCTCGCTTGACGGGCACCGGTGAGGGGCCTAAATCTCGAATGCTTCAAAAATATTTGAAACATATGGAAGAAGCCGCACACGCCCCCCTGCCGAGGCCCGAGCCGTCGCTCGACGCCCGTCGCGACGCGCCCCGGGCGCACGCCGCGGGGGTCCGCGCGATGTTCGATCGGATCGCGCCGCGCTACGACCTCTTGAACCGGCTCTTGAGCGGCGGGCTCGATCAGCGCTGGCGCAAGCGCGCCGTTCGCGAGCTCGACCGCGCGCCGCGCGGGCCGCGGCTCGACCTTTGCGCCGGGACGCTCGATTTCGCGGCGATGCTCGCCGACGCGTTCCCGAGCGAGCGCGTGGTCGCGGTCGATCTCGCCGAAGAGATGATGCGCGCGGGCCGGGCCAAGGCGCCGCGCGTCGAGACGGTGGTCGCCGACGCGACGGCGCTCCCGTTCGAGGACGGCGCGTTCGCCGCCGCGACGTGCGGGTTCGGCGCGCGCAACGTGGCGTCGCTCGAGGCGTTCGCGCGCGAGGCGGCGCGCGTGCTCGCGCCGGGCGGCGTGCTCGTGGTGCTCGAAGCGTTTCGGCCGGAGCGCCCGCTGCCGGCGTTCTTGCACCGCGCGTACGTCGGGCGCGTGTTTCCCGCGCTGGGCGCGGTGCTCTCGCGCGACCGCGAGGCGTACGAATATTTCGTCGCGAGCGTCGGCGCCTTCGTCACGCGGCGCGCGTTCGAGCAATTGTTGAAGAATGCAGGCTTTCGCGCGGTGCGCGGCTGGGACGTGACGCTCGGCATGGCCGGCATCGTGTCGGCGGAGCGAGCATGAAGAATCGTCGTCGGCGTCACGGGCGCGAGCGGCGCGCCCTACGCGAAGCGCATCCTCGAGGTCCTCGCGGAGAGCGACGGCGTCGAGCTCGCCGCGTGTCTGTCGGAGACCGCGCCCGAGGTGTGGGCGACCGAGATTCGGCGGCGACGTGCGCGAGCACCTCGCGTCGCTCGGCGTGCCGTTCTTCGGCCTCCGCGACTACCGCGCTCCCTTCGCGAGCGGCAGCGCGGGGTGGGACGCGATGATCCTCGCGCCGTGCTCGATGAGCACCGTCGCGCGCGTCGCGCACGGCATCTCCGACACGCTGCTCACGCGCGCGGCCGACGTGATGCTCAAGGAGAAGCGCGCGCTCGTCGTCGTGCCGCGCGAGACGCCGCTCTCGCTGATCCACCTCGAGAACCTGACGGCGCTGGCGCGCGCGGGGGCCACGATCGTCCCGGCGATGCCTGCATTCTACGACAAACCGGAGACGCTCGCCGAAGCGGTCGACACCGTGGTCGCGCGCGTCCTGGATCACGTGCACGTCGCGCACGCGATCGGAAAGCGATGGGGTACGAAGCCGTGAGCGTCGTCGTCGAACGCGCGCTTCTGCGCGAAGGTCTGCTCGAGGTCCTCGAGGCGCGCCGCGCGGGGTCCGGGGCGCTCGGCTCGTTCGAGCGACGTCTCCGCGACGCCGATTTGCTCGCGCTCGGCGCGCTCGCCGACGTCGTCCGTCGCGACGAGGTGGGCTCGGTCGTTCGGCTGCACCTCGAGAGGGCTCCCGAGGACGCCATCTCGGCGCGCGGGATCGACCTCTTGCGCGAGGTCGCCATCGCGCGCGTCCTCGGCCCGCGCTCCGCGCGCGTGTGCGTGGACTTCGGCGCGAGCGGGCTCGAGATCGCCCAGGTGTCGCTCGGCTTCGGCGCGAGCGAGCTCGCCGGGCCCATCGCGAACCGGCGGGGCCTGCCGATCGCCGAGGACGCGGCGAAGAAGGTGAAAGGCAAGGGGATGGTCGCGCTGCGCGCGCTCGCGCAGGACGAGCTCTTCACGCTCGTCCGCCGCGCCGGCCGCGAGCCGGTGATCGTCGCGCGCGAGCCCGCGCTTCGGGAGGCCGCCCCGTGAGCCTCGCCGAAATCGCGAAGAAGGTCCGCGCGGGCGAGCGCCTCGACGAACGCGACGGCCTCGCGCTCTTCTGCGAGCCGGACCTGCTCGCGCTCGGCGCGCTCGCCAACGAGGTGCGCGAGAAGCGCCACGGCGATCGCACGTACTTCAACAAGAACATGCGCATCGAGGTGACCAACGTCTGCGTCGCCTCGTGCCTCTTCTGCTCCTTCGCGAAGCTCGAAGAGGGCGCGCCCGGCAGCCACACCATGAAGCTCGAGGAGGCCTGGGCCGAGCTCGAGGCGCGCATGGACGACCCGCCCGCCGAGATCCACATCGTCAACGGCCTGCACCCGGGGCTGCCGTTCTCGTATTACGAGGACCTCCTTCGAGGCTTCAAGCGAATCAAGCCCGACGTCGTGATGAAGTGCTTCACGGCGGTCGAGATCCACTTCTTCGCGCGGCACTACGGGATGACCTACGACGAGGTGCTCGACCAAGCTCCGCGCCGCGGGGCTCGGGGGCTTGCCCGGCGGCGGCGCGGAGATCTTCCACCCCGAGGTGCGGCAGCGCATCTCGGGCGACAAGGCGACCGCCGACGAGTACCTCGAGGTGCACCGCGTCGCGCATCGCCTCGGCATTCCCACGAACGCGACGATGCTCTTCGGGCACATCGAGACGTTCGAGCACCGCGTCGATCACCTGATGCGCCTGCGCGCGCTCCAGGACGAGACGCGCGGCCTCCAGGCGTTCATCCCGCTCGCGTTCCACCCCGACGGCAACGGGATGAAGAACCTCCCCGCGCCGACCGCCATCGACGATCTGCGCACCATCGCGGTCTCGCGCCTCCTCCTCGACAACGTCGATCACGTCAAGGCGTACTGGGTTTCGAGCGGCGCGGACGTGGCCCAGATCGCGCTTCGCTTCGGCGCCGACGATCTCGACGGCACGATCGTCCACGAGACGATTTATCACGCGGCCGGCTCGCGCGTTCCGCAAGGCCTCCGCTACGACGAGCTCGTCCGGCTCATTCGCGAAGCCGGCCGAATCCCGATCGAGCGCGACACCTTCTACAACGTCGTCCGCGAGCACCCGCGCGTCGCGCTGCCCGAGGCCGCGCTCAAGGTCCGCGAGCGCAAGGCGGGCAAACACCTCGAGGTGCTCTCGTGAAGATCGCCGAGACGCGCCGCGCGTGGCCCGACCCCCATTCTCCTTCGGCGTCCTCGCGTCGTGGCGATCTCTTCCCGCGGGTGGCGGCATGAAGCTCCGCGTCGCAGCCGTCGGATATCTGAATGCGCGCCCCTTGTGGCACGCGCTGGCGAACGACGAGCGCGTCGAGCTCACCCTCGCGACGCCGAGCGAGATCGCGCGCATGCTCGCCGAGGACGAGTGCGACGTCGCGCTCATCCCGGTCGCCGCGGCCGCCGCGCTGGGCGACGCCATCCTCGTCGACGCGGGGTGCATCTCCTCGCTCGGGCCGGTGCGGAGCGTCGTCGTCTATTCGGAGCAGCCCATCGACGAGCTCGAGGAGCTCGCGCTCGATCTCTCGTCGCGCACGAGCGTCGTCCTTGCGCGGGTCCTGCTCGCGAACAAGCCGCTCCGCCTCCGCGGCATGAGCGCCGAGGAGGCGCTCGCGTTCGTCGGCGGCAAGCGCGGCGCGGTCGTCATCGGCGATCCGGCGCTCGAGCACGAAGGAAAATTCGCGCACACGCTCGACCTCGCCAGCGCGTGGCGCGAGCGCACCATGACCGGGTCCGGCGCTTCGCGCCGAGGGCTGCCGTTCGTGTTCGCCGCGTGGTACGCGCGCAAGCCGCTCGCGCCCGAGCACGTCGAGCTCTTGCAGAATGCGACGCGAAATCGGCCTCGAATCCCGCGACTCCATCGCGAAGAACGAGTCCGAGCGGCGCTACCTGCACGAGAGCATCCGCTACGATCTCGACGACGACGCCCGCGCGGGCCTCGCGCGCTTCTTCATCGAGGCGGCGCGCGCGACGCTCATCCCGCCGGTCTCGCCGCCGACCTCGCTCGACACCCTCCTCCAGCGCGCCGCCGACGGCGAGCGGCTCTCGATCGCCGAGGGCGAGCGACTCCTCTCCGACGCGAGCCTCTTCGACCTCGGCCTCGCCGCCGACAGCGTCCGCAAGCGCAAGCACCCGGACGACGTCGTCACCTACATCGTCGATCGCAACGTCAACTACACCAACGTCTGCACGACGAGCTGCCGCTTCTGCGCGTTCTATCGCCCCGTCGGCCACGCCGAGGGCTACGTGCTCTCGCGCGAGGCGCTCGGCAAGAAGCTCCAGGAGGTCGTCGACGCCGGGGGCGTGCAGATCCTCCTGCAAGGCGGCCTCAACCCGGACCTTCGCATCGGGTGGTACGAGGAGCTCTTTCGCTGGATCAAGAGCGAGTACAAGCTCGGCCTCCACGCGCTCTCGCCGGAGGAGATCCTCCACATCGCGCGGCTCGAGTCGATGACCGTGCGCGAGGTGCTCGAGCGGCTCGTCGCTGTCGGGCATGGACTCGGTGCCGGGCGGCGGCGCGGAGATCCTCGTCGACCGCGTGCGTCGCAAGATCGCGAAGACGAAGTGCACGAGCGAAGAGTGGCTCTCGGTGATGCGCACGGCGCACCACCTGGGCCTCCGCTCGAGCGCGACGATGATGTACGGCACCGTGGACACGCCGCGCGAGCGCGTGCTCCACCTCGCCAAGATCCGCGATCTCCAGGACGAGACGCGCGGGTTCACCGCGTTCTTTTGCTGGGATTTCCAGCACGAGACCGGCGTCCGCGTGACCGCGGGCGACGGCGGGACGAGCGTCTACTTGCGCACGCAGGCGCTCGCGCGGCTCATGCTCGACAACGTCGACCACGTGGGGGCGTCGTGGGTCACGCAGGGGCCGGACGTCGGGCAGGTCGCGCTCCGCTTCGGCGCCGACGACTTCGGCAGCGTCATGTTCGAGGAGAACGTCGTCTCGAGCGCCGGCACGACCTACTGCATCGACGCCGCCGAAATCGAGCGACGCATCCGCGCCTCCGGCTTCCGCGCGGCCCGCCGCAACGTCAAATACGACTGGCTCACGACGCCCTCCTGAGAGAGAAGATTTCACATAAAGATTGGAAGGTAGGAAGACGAGAGGAAGGAAGGAAAGAATGAATTTTGGATTCCTTCCCATCTTCCATCTTCATGTCTCTCCTCTCCCAGGGTGAGCGATGCGCATCGTGCAAGCTGATTGGGTGCTGCCGGGCGACGGCCCGCCGATCGCGGACGGCGCGGTCGCGATCGAGGACGACGGCACCGTCGCGCGCGTCGGCGCGGCGCGCGAGATCGGCGGCGGCGAGCGGCTGCGCGGGCTCTTGATGCCGGGCCTCGTGAACGCGCACACGCACGTCGAGCTCTCGGCGCTGCGCGGCCGCGTTCCGGGCGGCGGCGGGTTCTTGCCGTGGGTCGAGCGTCTCATCGGCGCGCGCGTCGAGCAGGACCCGGGCGACGAAGAAGCGGCGATCGACGCGGCCGTGCGCGAGCTCCGCGCCGCCGGCACGGTCGCCGTCGGCGAGGTCACCAACAGCCTCGCCGCCGTCGTCCCGCTCGCGCGCGCCGGCATCGTCGGCTCGATCTTCCACGAAGTCTTCGGGCAGGATTTGGCGCGGCTCCGCGAGCGCATGAGCGGCCTCGAGGACGAGCTCGCCGAGCGCGTGCCCGAGTGGCCCTCCGCCGATCTCGCGTACGCGCCCGCGCCGCACACGCTCTACACGCTGCACCTCGAGGTCGCGAAGATGATCCTCGGCGAGTGCCGCGCGCGCGGCCGCCGCACGAGCCTTCACCTGCTCGAGCACGCCGTCGAACGCCGTGCGATCGAGCGCGGCGAAGGCCCCGTCCCCGAGTGGCTCGCGACCCGAAGCCGCGTCGACCCGTCCGAGCTCGCGTGGCCCAAGCGCCCGGTGCTCGACGTCGCCGCCGACCTCGGCGCTCTCTCGCCCGACGTCCTCCTCGTGCACCTCACCGAGGCGCGCCCCGACGAGCTCGCGCGAATCGCCGCCGCGCGCGCGCCGGTCGTCCTCTGCCCGCGCTCGAACCTGTTCATCGAAGGCAAGCTCCCGCCGCTCCTCGCCATGCGCGAGGCGGGACTCGAGCCGGCGCTCGGCACCGACTCGCTCGCGTCCAACGCGTCGCTCGACGTGCTCGCCGAGGCCAGGGCGCTGCGCGACCGGTTCCCCGGCGTCCCGGCCGAAGAGCTCGTGCGGATGGCCACGTGGAACGGCGCGCGCGCGCTCGGCCTCCCCCGCCACGGCCGCATCGCCGAGGGCGCGCGCCCCGGGATCGTCCACGTCGACGGAGACCTGCCGCGCGGCGCCGACCCGTGCGCGTGGCTCCTCGCCAACTTGAAAGCGCCACGGAGGTTCGTGTCTTGAGCGCCGCGTTGATTCGCATTCGTCGTTACGCGGGGCTCGTCGCCTTCTCGCACACGATTTTTTCTCTCCCCTTCGCCGCGAGCGCCGTGGTCCTCGCGCGCGCCGTCCCGCACGTCCCGCTCACGCTCGCGCGCGCCGCGGCGATGCTCGCGTGCATGGCGGCCGCGCGCACGAGCGCGATGGCCTTCAACCGCTGGGCGGACCGCGACATCGACGCGAAGAACCCGCGCACGAAATCGCGGCACGTGCCGAGCGGCCAAGTCCGCGCCGGCGAGGCGCTCGCGCTCGCCCTCGGCTCGGGCGCGCTCTTCGTCGCCTTCGCGGTCACCCTCGGCTTCTGGCCCGGCGTCCTCTCGCCGCTCGTGCTCGCGGTGCTGCTCGGCTACTCGTACGCCAAGCGCTTCACCTGGGCCGCGCACGCCTGGCTCGGCGTGGCGAGCGCGCTCGCTCCCGGCGGCGCGTGGCTCGCGTGCGGCGCGACGCCGAACGCGGGCATCCTCGCGCTCATGGCCGCCGTGGTCACGTGGCTCTTCGGCTTCGACGTCCTCTATTCGTTGCAGGATGCAACCTTCAATCGCGAGCACGGCCTGCGCTCGGTGCCCGCGCGCTTCGGCCTCGGCCGCTCGCTCGTGATGAGCGCCGCCGCGCATGTCCTCACGGCCGCGTTCCTCGCGCTCACCGGGCTGTGGCTCCACCGCGGCGCCGCGTATTTCGCCGGCGTCGCGTCGGTCTCGGCGCTCCTCGTCTGGGAGCACGCCATCGTCGGCAAGGGCGATCTCCGCCGGATCGACAAGGCGTTCTTCGACGTGAACGCGTACGTGAGCGTCGGATTCTTCGCGCTCGTCGTCCTCGACGAGGCGGTTCGTCGCTGACTACTTCGCGACGCGGAGGATCTGCGAGCCCGTCGCCCAATAAACGAACGACGCGTCGGTCCGCATCAGCGTCGTGCCGCTCTGCTTGGTCGCGAGCGAGCGCGGGCCGCCGCCGCATCCCGTGAGCGGGCACGTGACGATCTGGTTCGGGTCGCCGTTGCCGAGGGGCGGGTCGAAGTTGAACCAGTAGACGCCGCTCGAGTCCGCCGTGATGAGCGTAGGGTAAGGTTGCTTGGTGACGAACGACGCCGGCGTGCAGGTGCCGGTCGTCGGGCACGTGTCGATGCTGCCGCCGGGGATGCCGCCCTCCTGCCCCGAGTGGAGCACGTAGAGCGTCGTGCCGGCGAGCGCGAGGCCGCTCACGCCGCTGGTCGTCGCGAGCAGCGTGTCGGGCGCCGAGCACGCTCCCGTCGCCGGGCAGTGCACGAGCGCGGTCGTCGTCGGGTTGACGAAGTAGAAACCGGACGCGTCCGCGACCATCGGCACCGGGCTCGAGATCTGCGAGGTGATGCCGGCGTTGTAGCTCGTCGCCGTCGCCGAGCACGCGCCGGGCCCGGTGCAGGTCGAGAAGTCGAAGCTCTTGTAGATCGCCCAGAACGCCGTGTCGCCGCTTCGCGCCCAGCCTCCGGGGAAGCCGCCGAGCAGCCCCGAGTTGTAGAGCGCCATCGGGCTGCACGACGCGATCGAGCACGCGTAGAGCGTCGGCCGAATCGTATTTTGAACCGGGTCGGCCACGTAGAACACGTTCCCCTGCGCGACCATGATGGTCGCGTACGAGTCGCTGCCGTACACCGTCGTCTGCGTGTCCTCGACTTGGGTCGGTTGAAGGACGCAGCCCGCGAGCGGGCACGAGAGCACCTTGCTCCCGCTGTTGAAGTAAAAATTCGTGGCGTCGATGTCGAACACGGGGCTTGCGAGCGAGTCGCGCAGCACGACCGGATCGCACACGCCGAGATCGCACGCGCCGCCGCCGCAGTCGTGCCCGCAGCCGCCGCAGTTCGCGGACGACGTCGCGATGTCGACGCACTGGTCGCCGCACGCCATCACCGTCTTGCCGCCGTCGCACACGAGCGGCGCGTCGAGCGCGACGTCGACCGGCGCGTCGGCGGGGGCGTCCGTGCCGGCGGCGTCGCGGTCGGACGCTTCGACGGCCGCGTCGGCGTCGGGCGCGCCCGCTTCGCTCCCCGTGAGGTCCTGAAAGCCGAAGATGTTGGCGCACGCGCAGACCGAAAGCAGCGGAAGCAAGCGCTCGAGACGCATCTTCTCACTCTACCGCGGCGCGGGCCGCGCGTCGCCGGTTCGCTCAGAGGCTCCGCAAAAACGCGATCAAGTCCGCGCGATCGGCGTCCGAGAGCGCGTCCGCGTTGCCCATCGCGGAGTGGAGCACCGCGTCGAGGTCGGGCGCGCGGCCGTCGTGGAAATACGGCGCCGCGAGGAACACGCCGCGGAGCCCGGGCGTGTCCGCGCCGGCGAACGCGTCGTCGGTCGCGAGCGACTCGGGCACGAGCACCGCGTGGATTTGGCGGTCGGTGAAATCGGTCCCCGCGTGGCACGTCGCGCACCCGAACGACTGGAACACGCCCGCGCCGCGCGTCACCGCGGCCGCGTCGCTCGCGGGCAGCACGGCCGGCTTCACGATCTCGTCCACGAACGCCTGCACGTTCGAGACGTCGACGAGGAGCCCGTCGCCGCCCATCAGGCTCGTCATCGTGCTCTCGGAGAGCGCGCTCATCGTCGTGAACTCGCCGTCCCAGTGGAACGGCGCCATCGACGACTTGGCGTTCGCGAGGTTCTTCGTGCGGCGCCGCCGGAGCGAGATGCTCGGCGTGTGCTCGAACCAGACGAGCCCGTCGTCCGCTCCGCCCGGATGACAGCTCGCGCACGCGACGACGCCCGCGGGCGTCACGTGCGGGTTGGTCGCGTCGAAGAAAAATCTCCGGCCGGCGAGCGCCGCGGGCGAATACGGAGAGGGGAGGGTGCGAACGAGCGTCGCGTCGGCGTCGTATCGCGGCGCGTCGTCTCCCGTGGGCTTCGACAAATCGATCCGCGACACCGACTGGTCGAGCGCGTTGTCCACGAAGGCGACGTGCTTCGCGTCGTCGACCGCGACGCCCGCCGGCCCGAACCCGACGCGATACGTCGCGACCGCGCGGCCGCGAGCCCGCGTCGATCACCGCGACATTTCCGGTCGAAACGTGCGCGACGAGCAGCCGCCCGCCGCCGTACGCCGCCATCGCCATCGGCCCGCTGTAGACCCGCGAGCCGCCGTCGTAGACCGCGTACGAAAAGGGCTCGTCGCCGATCGCCGTCACGATCGGGTTGATCTTCGGGTTCGTGCTCGCGATCGTGCCGTAGTCGTCGGCGACCGGCTCGGACGTGTCGCCGGTGTTGTTCTCGAGCACGTGCGCGACGAACGTCTTGCCGAAAGCCGGCACGATCGCCGAGGCGAGGTTCGCGCTCATCCTCGTCAGCGCCGGTCGCGACGAGGCGCTCGCCGGCACGAGCGACACGGGGTGGTCGACGCCCGCCGCGTCGAGGTCGTGCACGACGCCGCCGACCCAATCGGCCACCCACACGTCGCTCGCCACGATCGCGACGGCGCGCGGCCGCCGAAATCCCCGCGCGAGCTCGCTCGACCCGAGCGTCGCCGGATCCACCCGCCGTACGCTCCCGTCCCACTCGCACGTCACCGCCACCCACGCGCGATCGGGCGACTCCGCCAGCCCGTACGGCCCCGCGCACACGCTCGCGCGCGCGACGACGCGCGCCGACCGCGGATCGATCGCGACGATCTCCCCCGCGCGTCCGTTCGCGACGAGCACCTCGCCCGAGGCGAGCTCGAGCAGCGCGTGCGGCTCGCCGCCGACGTCGATCGTCGCGCGCACCGCGAGCGTGCTCGGGTCGAGCAAGCTCACGCTGCCTTGGTCCGGGTTCACGACCGCGACGTCGCCCGACGCGAGCACGGCGATGCTCGAGGAGACGCGCCCCGCGTCGCCCTGCGAGCCCGCGTCGCACGCGGGCGCGAGGCTCAGCGCCGCGAAGAGGACGAGGCGCCCGCGCGTCACTGCTGCGGGTTGAGCAGCGCGAACTGGACGGTGACCGGGTTGATGTTGCACCCGACGTGGAAGCTCCCGATCGGCAGCGTCACCGGATCGCCGACGTCCGCGTTCGCGTCGTGGTTCAGGTCCTGCGAGCAGAGGATCTGGTAGTCGCCCGCGGGATAAATCGGCGTGAGGAACGTCGGCGCCGGCGTCGCGCCGGTGAGGTCGGCGTGGGGGACGACCCACTCGTCGATCTCTTTCGCGCCCGGCAGCGGCCCGCCGATGTTCACGTCGCTCGCGTTGAACACGCTGCAGTCGATGTCGCCGACGAGCGGCTTCTTCAAGTCGGTGCTGTTCTTGACGACGTCGCTCGCGGTGAACGTGATCGAGAACGCGCCCTGGCTCGCCGCGACGATCCCCGGGTTTCCGAGCTGATCGCACGACGTCGTCGCGTTCGGATCCGGCGTGGTGACGTCGACGGGCGCGTACGCGTTGAACGGCACGTCGACGAGCGTGTGCTGCGGCGCCTCGATCGCGTACGCGATGACGAAGACTCCCGCTTGCCCCTGCGCGATGACGCGAACGACGCCGCCGCCGATCGGCGCGTTGTAGAAGAACGGCACCTGCCACGCGCTCGACGAGCCCGGCTTCGCCTTCTCCTGCGCGAGCATCGTCGTCATGTTGCGGTCGACCATCGCGCGGAAGAGCCCGCCCGCGAGCACCGACGCCGGCGCCTTCGCCACGCGCGTGCGGCTCCCGTCGAGGCCGAGCACGTCGAACCCGACGCTCACGTACTGGTCGGCGAGGTGCGGCTCCACCGTGAGCCGCAGCCAGTCGTGCGGGTCGAGCGCGAAGTCGCTGAAGTTCTGCGCGCCCGTGCCGTCCATGCCGTACGCGTGCGACGCGAAGAAATCGAAGTCGTCCTTCGACAAGTGAAACCACACCGTCCCCGCCACAGTGTCGTACGGATCGGTCCCTTCGATCGGCGTGCCGATTTTTCCGGGGTCGAGGTTCGTCGGCGGCGAGCTCACGTCGACGACGAGCGAGTAGACGCCCGAGTCGGCGTGCACGCCGAGCGTGAACGTGCCGCCTTGCGGCGAGACCACCTTGTACTGGAGCAAGAACGCTTCACCGCTGCCGGGCTTCTGCGCGTTGTCGGCTTGCATCTTCGAGAGCGCCGCGTCGACCGCGGTCACGAACACGTTGCCGACTGCGAACGACGCCGGCACGAGCGCGAGCGTGCGCGTCTGCGCGCCGTCGTCGAAGGTCAAGGCCACGCGCGACTGACCGCTCGTCGCCGTCTCGGCGCTCGAGCCGAGGTAGATGCCGTCAGTAACTTTCTGCTTTGTTACAAAGTTACCTTTCTGGGCGTCGGCCCCGACGAGCCCGGAGACGAGCGCGTGGAAATCCGTCGACGCCCACGGCACCTCGGCGTGGAACCCGACCCACTCCATCGACTGCGTCGACTGCCCCGTGCTCGTCACCGGCGCGGTTCCGGGGTCGCAGCCCCACCCGCAGAGCAGTATCCCGAGAGCCCCCCCGACCGCGTGCGACAACTTCATGGCCGAGCCTCCGAAGACGCGCGGAGCCTAACCCCGAATTTGCCCCTGTCAGCCAAATTCTTTTAGTTTACGATGTCCTCGCTTTGCGTTGGATTCTTCTGCTCGTCTCGAGCGCGCTCCTCGCCTGCGGAACCGGAGGCGACGCGACCGACGGCGGCTCCGACGCGAGCGGCGGAAGCGACGCGAAACCCGACGTGATTGTCGACCCGGCGAACTGCGTCTCGCCGACGACGGCGAACGACGACCGCGGCGTCGGGGGTTACTGCAGCCCGGGCGGTGGGCAGTGCGCGGCATCTGGCCCCGGCGGCGCGCCTCGCATCTGCACGGCGGATTCTCGCGGGCGCGCTCGCGCACGACTGGTACTGCACGTACCCGTGCAGCGCGCCTTCGGACTGCGGGACCGGCGCCGACTGCCTCTCGACGTCGCAAGGGAAGATGTGCGTGCCCGCGGCGTGCGCGCCGCCTGCGACCGACGCGGGCGCCGACGCGAGCGACGACGCGCCGAGCGACGCCACGTCGAGCGACGCCACGTCGGATTGACGCACGCTCAGTTGCAGCGCGCGTCGTCGTCGGCGACGACACGCGAGGAGTCGACGAGCGGGCACGGCGTTCCGTTCTGCGCGTGGTCGACCGTCACGTCGACGCTCTTCTCGACTGCGAAGTTGCCGTCCGTCGCCTCGAACGTGATCGTGTAGACGCGCGGCGTCGACTGCGTGCCCTCGCGCTCCGACCGCAAGCAAACGCCGCTCGCGTTGTACGTGTAGTCGGGCGCGGCGTTGCCTTGGCCGCCGCCGGTCGCCGGCTGGTTGCTCGTGACCGAGACGATCGAGACCGTCGGCACGGAGCAGCCGCCGGTCGCGGTCACCTGCAGATCTTCTTTCGTGAAGAGGACCATCTTGTGATCGGGCGCCCACAGGCAGCTCGGCGCGGTCACGTCGAGCGTGAGCTCTCCGCCGTCGCACGGGAGGACGTTGCCGCCACCGCCGCCGTCGGCGGTTCCGCCGCCGTTGGGCGAGCACGCCGCGACGAGAAGCAAGAGCGAGCACGAAGCCGACGCACCGAGACCGACCCGCTGCATGGATGACCTCCGAACGTTCATCATCTGCCCCTCGGCGCCGAGATCAACGGTTCAAAGGTAGCGAATGGCCCGCACGTGGAAGCCGCGCGCCCCGTGCGTCCCACGCCTCCGCCGCTGTAGGTGCGTGCAGATTACAGCGATCTCTCCGAGAATCCGGGGCGATACGAAATGAGCGGCTCGCGCGGCGCCGTTGTGCGCCCGTGTGCCGGGAGATGCTTCGAAATCGTCGCGCTCAACCCAGCGGATCGAGCTTCTCGAACGGATTTTCGAGCAGCTCGCGCACGGTCTTGGCGAGCACCGACGCGTGCATGCCGTCGATGAACCGGTGATCGAAGGTCGCGCAGAGCCGCATCACTTTTCCTGGCACGACCTTCCCGTCCTCGACGACCGGCTCGTCGACCACCGCGCCGGGCGCGACGAAGATCGGCACGCGCGTGTACGGGACGAGCGGCACGAACGCCATGTCGAGCCCGAGCGAGCCGACGTTCGTGATCGTCGCCCCGCCGAACGCGTCGCGCGGTACGCCCGGCACGCGGAGGTTCAGCGTGTACATGAAGAAGGCGAGCACCTTCAGAAAGACGTTCATGAAGAGGAACGGCACCATCCCGACGAGCCCCTTGCCCTTCTCGAGCGACTCCTCTTTTCGCTGTCGCACGCGGTCGATCGTCGCTTGGAGCTCCTCGGCCATCTCCTTGAGCGTCTTCTTCTCGGCGTTTTCGATCTTCGCTGCCGTGAGGTCGACCTTGCCGTCGCCCTGATCGGTTTGCACGACGAGGATGGAAATGGTCACGCCCTGCCGCAGGTAAATCTTGTTGAAACGCAGGATCGCGTTCGCGTCGGGGCACCGGCGAAGCGCCTCGGCGACGGCCTTGGCGACGAGGTGCGTGACCGTGAGGCGGACGCCGTGCACCTCGCGGAATTTCTCGATGTACGCGAGCGACTTCTCCATGCGCACGGTCATCGACCCGTACACCGTCGGGTCGTAGGCGGTTTGCCACGTGCCGATGGCGAGCTTGCGGAAGCTCGAGATTTCCTTTTTTCGAACGAGCTTCAGCTGACCCATCGGCGCTAGAATACGTCAATGAGCAAGGGCACTCGACTGCGCGTTCTGCGCGACACGGCGACGATGTCGATGAAGCACGTCGTCCTCGGCGGCGGCGTCTTCGACAACACCGGCGAGCACCCGAACAAGAAGGGCTGGGACATCTTCGAGCTCGGACAGAAATCGTTCTGGGCGGTGCCGACGGCGATCGACTGGAGCGTCCCCGTGCGGGAGGACCCCGAGTACGCCGAGGCCATCGCCGCGATGCTCGCGTTCCTCGCGCCCGGCGAGAAGGCCGCCGTGCACGGCGCCTCGATCATCTCGACGCAGGTGCAGTCCGAAGAGGCGAAGTTCTACTTCGTCGAGCAGGCGCTCGAGGAAGCCAAGCACTTCGACGCCCTCCGCCGCCTCTCCGGAAAGATCACCGGCCGCCCTCTCGGCGAGCCGAGCGCCGCGATCCGAATGCTCTACTCGTTCGGCGTCGTCGACCCCGACGACGTCGCCTTCATGATGGGAAGCATCAACGTCATCGGCGAGCACCTCGCCAACCAGATCTTCCACCAGATCAACCACGTCGCCAAAGACGAGACGGTCCGCAAAGTGCTCGCGCTCATCGGGCAAGGACGAGTCGCGCCACATCGCCGCCGGCCAGCGCTTCTTCCCCGAGGTCTACCCGCAGTTTCGCAAGAACCGCCACCGCATCTTCGCGAAGAACCTCGCCACGACGCTCATCCTCCTCGCCGCCGGCTACGAGCTCGTCAACCCGATGAAGAAGCTCGAGATCGATCTCAGCCAAGATCCTCGACGCGATGTACGAGCACTACCAGGAAGTCACCGGCGATCTCCCCGCGTTCCCCGAGCAGGGCATCTACGATTTCTCGCTGACGATGCTCCGCAAAGGCACGCCGAGCACGATCGCCGTCGTCCACAAAGTCACCGGCGACGGCGGCAGGATCGACGCCAAGCGACTCGTCCACATGTGCGAGGCGGCGATCAAATCGCCGCGCGCGCTGCGGGAGCTCTTTGCCGCCTGAGCGCGCGGTCGTCGTCGGGTCGGGCATCGGAGGCTCGGCCGCGGCGATGCTGCTCGCGCGCGCGGGCATCCCGACGACGCTCGTCGAGAAGAACCGGCGCATCGGCGGGTCGTGCTCCGGCTACGACAAGCAAGGCTTTCACGTCGACATCGGCACGCACATGTTCTGCCGCGGCGACAAGGGCCCGCTCGGCGAGGTGCTCCGCCGCGTCGGCCACGCGGGCGCGATCGATTTCCGCCGCACGCGCGACATCGCCGAGCTGCGCTTTTGCCGATCCGCGGCCTCGCCGCGAGGGGCCCGCCCGCACGCGACCGAGCCGCGCGACGAGGTCGTCGGCGTGCCGGTCCCCGCCGAGCTCCGTCGCATGCCCGCGTTCGCGTGGCGCCTCGCGCGCGCGATGCACCTCCCGCCCGCCGAGGCCCTCCGCGCCGCGCGCCTCTTCGCGCGCATCCTCACGATGACCGACGCCGAGGTCGACGCGTGGGACGGGAGGACCCTGGACGAATTCGTTGTACAGTACACCAATCACGGCCCGACGCTCGGCGTGTTCGGCTTCCTCCTCGGCCTCTATTTCATCTTGCCGTACTGGCAGGTCTCCGCGGGCGAGGCGCTCCACTGCTTTCGCGCGATGGCGTTCGACAACGCGCTCAGCTATCCGCGCGGCGGCAGCATCGCGATCCCGAGCGCGTACG
Source organism: uncultured delta proteobacterium (assembly GCA_963731595.1). Classification (GTDB taxonomy): domain Bacteria; phylum Myxococcota_A; class Polyangia; order Polyangiales; family Polyangiaceae; genus DASXHD01. The sequence continues at coordinate 2,012,018 of CAVSWE010000004.1, read as the reverse complement.
TGAGGCTCGCCGAGTCGTTCGGCGCGGAGCTGCGCACCGCCGCGGGCGTGCGCCGCATCGACGTCCAGGGCGGTCGCGTGCGCGGCGTCGAGCTCGAGGACGGCACGCTCCTGCCGGCGACGATCGTGATCAGCACCTCGAGCCTCCGCACGACTGTGCTTCGTCTCGTCGGTCCCGCGCATTTTCCGGCCGAGTACGTCGAGCGCGTGAAACGCATCCGCGGCTCGTACATCGCCGTGCAGGCGAAAATCGGCTTGAACAAGAAGCTCGTCGCCGCGGGCGCCATCTGCGGCGGCGTCGCCGACAAAGACGAGCGCGTCGACCTCATCTCGGTCTCGCACCGCGACATCCACCGCATGTTCGACGCGCTCACGCAGGGGCGCGTGCCGCCCATCGTGCCGTTCTATTGCCCGGTGCCGACGAACTTCGACGCGTCGCTCGCGCCGCCCGGTCACCAGCTCCTCACGGCGTGCGCCGTCGCGCCGACCAGCGACGTAACGCTCGGCGACCCGGCGCACGAGTGGGAGGAGGCGATGATGCGCGCGCTCCGCCGCGTCGTCCCGGGTCTCGACGAGCACACCGTCTTCGTCGATCGTTTCTCGGTCGACTTCATCGAGAAATGGATCGGAAAGGAGTTCGGCCCGGCCGTCTCGACGGCGCAAACGCCCGACCAGGTGGGCAAGAACCGGCCTCCGGTGCACTCGCCGCTGGCGGGTCTCTATTTCGCCGGCTGCAACGCGGGCGCGCGAGGCGTCGGCACCGAGCTCGCCGCCGCGAGCGCGATGGAGTGCGTCGACCGCATCCTCTTCGACATCGGCCGCGACGTGCCCGGCCGCCGGCGCACGCGCGCGCCTTTGCGTCGTCTCGAGGACCGTCGCGCGCCGTGAGCGACGGTCAGGCGACGAGCGCGCGCGGCGTCGCTTCGCCGAGGAGCGACGGAAGCGCCCCGTCGACGATCGCCGCGGCGCCGACGACGCGCGCGCGTCCGTGGCGACGCACGACGCCTTTGTGGAGATGGCCGTGCGCGACCACGACGTGATCGTGCGGCGCGATCGCGTCGAGGAGCTGGCCACAACCGAGGAGACCGTCCACCCACTGCCACGGGCCGAGGCGCGGGTGCGGCGGGTGGTGGATCGCGACGATGAGCTCGGCGCGCGCGAGCGCCGTGTCGCGCACACGCGCCTCCACCGAAGCTCGCAGCTCGTCGGTGTAACGACCCGCCGAGCGCGTGACCGGCTGGTGGAACGTCGCGTCGAGCGGCAGGACGAACGCGCCGCCGAGGTCCACGACCTTGCCCGGCTGGAGCGCGGCGTTGCGCGACCAGCGGCGGAGCGGCCCGTCGAGCGCGTCGCGCCAGCCGGTGGGCGACGTGTACGCGTCGTGGTTGCCCGGCACGAGCGTGACGTCGTCCGGACGAAGCTTGCATTCTGCAAGGAGCGCCGCGAGCGCCTCGAACTGCGCGGGCGCGCCGGTCTCGGTGAGGTCGCCGGTGAAGAGGAAGTGCTCGGCGCCGGCGACGCGCGCGTGGGCGATCGCGCCGCGCGCCTTGTCGAGCCGGTCCTCGGCGTCGACGCGACGGCCGAGGCTCACGAAGCGAACGTCGAGCCCTTGCCGAGCCGACGCCTCGAGGATGTGCAGGTCGGACAGGTGCGCGATTCGCATCGAGAGCTCCTTTCCGTCGATGCGTGCACCTTGCACGCGTCGTGATTCGCGAGCGCCTCGTGCGTGCAACAATCCCGAAAACTCGCGACCGAGCGCGCTTTCTTCGGCGCGCGCGCGTAGAATGGTTACGTTGTGGGCATGATGATGGGTTCCCGGCACCGAAGCGAGGCGAACGCGCGCTTCGAGGAACGAAGGCAGCGCGAGCACGATTCTCTTCGCCTCCGCGAGCGCGTACCCGACCTCGCGTCGCTTCGGCTCGAGATCGTCGAAGGGCGCGGCGAGACCAAAGCCGACCCGAAGCACACGCGCATCATCATGGTGGACACCGCGCCGGCGCTCTTTCTGCTCCCCTGCGCCGACCACGCTTGCCGCGACGGCGGCCACGACGTCACGGGAGCGATCCTGCGCGGTCTCCACGCGGGCGCCGCGAGCTTCCACATCGACGACGACTGCCAAGGCTCGATTGGCCCGACCGGCTGCGGCCGCAAGATGTCCTTGACCGTGCTCGCGACCTACGCGCCGCGCTGAGGATTCCCAAGACGATCGCCCTCTGAGTCGTCTCTAAGCAGCTATGCTGCAGAAAATGGTTCGTCGCGCCGCGTTCGTCATGTCGGTGGCGCTCGCGGCGTGCAGGCACGACGCTCCGCCGGCGGCCGTCGACGCTGCCGCCGAAGCGCCCGTGTCCTCGGCCGGCTCCACGACGACCGCCGCGACGCCGTCGTCGCACCCGGTCGAGGCCGCCCAGGCGATCGAAGCCGGCACCGCGTGCAAGACGCTCGACGGTCCGCTGAAGCTCGCGCGCCGCGGGCCCTTCGCGGTCGTCTCGCGCATGGGCGCGGTCGACTTCTACGCCGAAGACGGCGGCAAGCCAGTGCTCGCGGGCTCGATGCACGTCGAGCCGCGCCCCGGCGCGTCCACCGCCGACGCGCCTGCCGTCGGCGCGCCTTCGACGCACGTCGGGAAACCGCCGTGCGTCGCGGCGGGGATGTTTGCATTCTGCATGAATTCCGAAGGCGAAATCCGCAGGTTTCGTCTCGCGGCGAGCGGGCCCGAGCCCGACAACTTCATCGCGCGCGCGCGCCCCGGCACGCGTCTCGCGGCGGCGCTCGCGGGGACGCACCCCGTCGTCGCGTACTTGCGCGATGCGACGACGAGCGAAGGCCGCGTGAGCCAAGCGTGGGTCGAGACCGACGACGGGACCGAGCTCCGACTCTCCGAGGAAGGCGCCGGCGCCACGACGGTCGCGCTCGCCGCGCGCGGGCAAGGCGTCGTCGCGGTTTACGTCGACGCCCGGCGCGCGATGTCGCCGGTCCACGCGCGCACGCTCACGCCCAAGTCGGTTCGCGCCGAGGGGCTCGCGCTCGGCAAAGACTCCGTCCTCTTCATCGCCGGAACGGCCGAGCCCGCGACGCGCGTCGCGCTCGGCGTGAGCGGGCCGACCGCGTTCGTCCTCCTGCCGGTCGCGCACGAGATCACGTTCGGCCTCGCGATCGTGCGCTTCGACGGCGAGCCTCCCACCGACGCGCCCGTCGTCTGGAGCGACTACCCGAACGGTCTCGACCCCGCGCCCGTCGCCGCGACGACCACGAGCACGAAGCTCCACGTCGCGCGAATCCGCCCATCGGCGCCGAAATTCGGCTCGCCCCACGTGCTCGAGCTCGGCACGCTCGACGCGTCCGGCGCGTTCGCGTCGCTCGGCTTCGTCCCGACCACCGGCGACCCGCGCGACGTCGCGATCGACGGCGACGGTGCAAACGGCGTCGTCCTCGCGTACACAGACTCGTCCGGCGCGTACGCCGAGCGCCTCTCGTGCCCATGAGCCACCTCGACCGTTCTCGTTCGCGACGTCCCGCCTCCGGCGGATCCGTCGACGCCCGCGCCTACTACGACGAGTTCTCCGCCGCGTACGAGGCGCGCCGGCGCCCGAACGATCCGGGCGGGTACCACGCGCTCGTCGACGATCTCGAGATCGAGGTCGTCGAGCGTTACGCGCGCGGAAAAGACGTGCTCGAGTGCGGCTGCGGCACGGGGCTCTTGCTCGAGCGAATCGCCGGCTTCGCGCGCCACGCGTCGGGCATCGATCTCTCGCCCGGCATGCTCCGAAAAGCGCGCGAGCGCGGGCTCGACGTCCGCGAGGCCAGCGTGACCGACATCCCGTTCCCCGACGCGACCTTCGACGTCACGTGCTCCTTCAAGGTGCTCGCGCACGTCGAGGACATCCGCGGCGCGCTCGCCGAGATGGCCCGCGTCACTCGCCCCGGCGGCGTCATCCTCGCCGAGCTCTACAACCCGCTCTCCTTCCGCGGTCTCGTGAAACGGCTGGGACCTGCCGGGCGAGTCTCGGACAAGACGCGCGAGAGCGCGATGTACACGCGCTTCGATCCGCCGTGGGCCGCCGCGCGCCTCTTGCCCGCCGGCGTCCACGTCGAGTCGCGCTGGGGCGTCCGGATCGTGACGCCCGCGGCTGTCTTGATGCGCGTGCCGGGCCTGCGCGCACTGTTGCCACGGGTCGAGCGGCGCCTCGCCCCCACCGCAGCGGCTTTTTTCGCCGGATTTCACGTCGTCGTCGCGCGCAAGCTCATGGGATAGATCCGAACGGCACGCTCGCGCGTCCGTGTCTATACTCAAGCCCACATGCGTTCCCGAAGCGTCGAGAAGGTCGTGAAATTCGGTGCCGTCGTCCTCGCGTTCGCCTTGTCGAGCGCCCTCGCGCTGCGGCTCGGCGGCGGCGGCCTCTGGCGCGGCCTCACGCCGGTCTCCGCGGCCACGAACCCGGGCGACACGGCCGGTCCGTACGATCTCACGCAGCTCAAAGTCGTCAACGAGACGCTGCGAATCATCCGCGAGAAGTACGTCGACCCCAAACGCGTCAAGCCGCGCGACATGCTGCTCTCGGCGCTCAACTTCGTGCAGCGCGACGTCGCGCAGATCATCGTCTTGCACGAAGACGGCGCCGCGACGGTGAAGGTCCGCGTCGACACGCAGGAAAAAGAGTTCCGCGTCGACAACGTGCAGGGGCCCTGGGACGTCTCGGCGCGCCTCCGCGAGATCTTCGCGTTCGTTCAGGACAACCTGAAAAACACGGAGGTCGACCTTCGCGAGATCGAATACGCCGCGTGCAACGGCATGCTCCACACGCTCGACCCGCACAGCGTGCTGCTCTCGCCCGAGGCGTACAAAGAGATGAACATGTCGACGACCGGCCAGTTCGGCGGCCTCGGCATCGTCATCTCGCTGCGCGATCAGCAGCTCACGGTCATCAACCCGATGCCCGGCACGCCCGCCTTTCGCGCGGGGCTCAAGCGCTACGACCGCATCGTCAAGATCGACAGCGAGTCGACGCTCAACATGGGTCTCAACGAAGCGGTGAACCACCTCCGCGGCACGCCCGGCTCGAAGGTCACGATCTGGATCCACCGCGACGGCAACGAAGGCTGGTCGGGCTCGCGTCCGTTCGAGCTGACGCGCGAGACGATCCACGTCGCCAGCGTGGAGCACAAGCTCCTCGACGGAAACATCGGCTACGTGCGCATCAAGCAGTTCATCGCGTCGCCCTCGCAGAGCACGTCGAGCGAGCTCGACAAGGCGCTCACCGAGATGCGCGCCAACGGGCCGCTCAAGGGCCTCGTGCTCGATCTCCGCGGCAACCCGGGCGGTCTCCTCGAGCAGGCAGTCAAGGTGGCCGACAAGTTCCTCTCGAGCGGCCCCATCGTCGCGACCGTCGGAAACAGCGAAGGGCGCGACGAAAAGTCGGCCCACTCGCAAGACACCGAGCCAAACTACCCGATCGCCCTCCTCGTGAACGGCAGCTCCGCGAGCGCGAGCGAGATCGTCGCCGGCGCGATGAAGAACCACGACCGCGCCGTCATCGTCGGCCAGACCAGCTTCGGAAAAGGCAGCGTGCAGCTCGTCTTCAACGACATGCCCGACAAGGCCGCGCTCAAGCTCACCATCGCGCAGTACCTCACCGAGCCGGGCGACATCTCGATCCAGGGCACCGGCATCACGCCCGACGTCGAGCTCGACCCGATGACCGTCGACCCGCTCGAGATGGACCTCGCCGTCGACGGCAGCGGCATCATCCACGAGCGCGATCTCTCGCGCAGCCTCTCGAACGCGCGCGCCCACGACGGCGGCCGGCCGACCGAGACCCTCCGCTACGATCTCCTCGCAAAAAGACCGCGAAGAGCTCCGCGAGCGCGGCGGCGACCCGGACGAAGTCTTCCAAATGGACTTCCCGATCAAGTTCGCGCGCGATCTCGTCGCGCACGTCCCGCAGGGCACGCGCCCCGACCAGGTCCGCGCCGCCAAGCCGGTCATCGAGGCGACGCGCGCCGCCGAGCTCGCGAAGGTCGCGGCCGAGCTGCAGAAGCTCGGCGTCGACTGGTCCGACGCTCCCGCCAACGACAACGCGAAGGCCGCTCCGCCGCTCGACGTGAAGATCGAGACCGACCGCGCGAGCAACGAGGTCAGCGCCGGCGACCCGATGACGCTCAAGGTCACCGTCACGAACAAGGGCACGACGCCGGTCTACCGCCTCTTCGCGACGACCAAGAGCGACAACGGCATGTTCGAGAACAAAGAGCTCATCATCGGCAAGCTCGACCCGGGCAAGTCGAAGACCGCGACCGCGCCGCTCGGCTGGTGCGACGTCGAAGGACACAAAATCGGCTCGACCGCGCCGCTCCCGAAGGACGCGCCGCGCGTCTGCCGCATCCCGCGGAGCGCCCTCACGCGGGCCGACGGGCTCACGCTCCACTTCCAGGAGGCTCGCCCCGCCTTCACGTTCCCCGATCCCGAGCTCCGCGTCACGACGCACGCGCTCGAGCGTCCGACGTTCTCGTACTCGTACCAAATCGTCGACAACCGTCACGGCAACGGCGACGGGCGCCTCCAGCGCGGCGAAGAGATGACGATGTACATGACCGTGCGAAACACCGGCAAAGGCCGCTCGTTCGACGCGCAGGCGAACCTCGCGAACCTCTCGGGCGCGGGCATCCTCCTCCGCGACGGCCGCTTCACCGACGTCTCGAACATGAACCCGGGCGACGAGCGTCGCTTCGCGTTCACCTTCGACGTGCGCCCCGAGCTCACCGACCCCGAGGCCAAGCTCCAGCTCTCGATCGTCGACCAAGATCTCAACGAGTCGGTCACCGAGAAGGTGCGCATCCCGGTCGAGTCGGCCGCGACGATCACCCCGAAGGCCGTCGCGATGAAGGCCGGCCCGGGCGGCGCGATGCTGTACGGTACGCCCGATCCGAGCGCGCGCGCCTTCGCGAAGCTCGCGCCGAGCACGTCGGTCAACGTCATCGCCGAGGTCGCCGGTTACCTCAAGGTGAGCCTCACGCCGACGCGCTTCGCGTTCGCCAAGCCCGCCGACCTCGTCCCCGGCGGCGCGCCCTCGCAGACCGTCGCCTTTCAGGACGTGATGCTCCACGCGCCGCCTTCGATCGAGGCGACGCCGCCCGCGCTCGCGACGCGCGAGTCGCACATCAAGATCTCGGGCGAGGCGCTCGACGGCGAGCGCCTGCTCGACGCGTACGTCTTCGTCGGCGCGCGCAAGGTCTTCTACCGCTCGAACCGCAACGGCCCCGACCCGAAGAAGATGTCCTTCGAGGCCGATCTGCCGCTCCGCCCCGGCTCGAACGTCGTGAGCGTCTGGGCCCGCGAGACGCCCGACACGACGAGCCGCAAGGTGTTCATCATCCGCAAAGACGGCCCGAACGGCGAGCTCCTCGCTTCGCCGAAGACCGAGGACGACCTCGCCGAAAACTCCGCGTCGAACGAGTGACGCCGCTCGCGGCACGAGGCCGAGTTTCGGCGTGCTATACGCTGAAAGGTCTGGGCGCTGATGATTCGCCTCAACGTGAACATCGACCACGTCGCGACCGTCCGCAACGCGCGCGGCACGACGTACCCCGACCCCGTGCTCGCCGCGCGCGTCTGCCTCGAAGCGGGCGCGAGCGGCATCACGGCGCACCTCCGCGAAGATCGCCGTCACATCGTCGACGACGATCTGGAGCGCCTGCGCGAGCTCGTCGACTTGCCGTCGATCCTCAACATGGAGTGCGCGGCGACCGACGAAATGGTCGCCATCGCCACCAACCTCCGGCCCGAGTGCGTGACGCTCGTGCCCGAGCGCCGCGAGGAGCGAACGACCGAAGGAGGCCTCGACGTGCTCGGCGGCGGCGGCGCGCTCGCCGCGCGCGTGCGAGCGCTCGCCCTCGCGAACCTCAAGGTCAGCATGTTCATCGCCCCGGACTCGGCGCAAATCCGCGCGTCCAAGAACCTCGGCGCCAAACAAATCGAGCTCCACACGGGCGAGTACGCGCACGCGTTCGGCACGCCTGGCGAAAAAGAGGAGCTCTCCCGCCTCGCCGAAGCCGCGCACGTCGCGCACTCCCTCGGCCTCGAGGTCGCCGCCGGCCACGGCCTCACGCGCGACAACGTCGGCGCGCTCGTCGCCATCCCCGAGCTCGTCGAGCTCAACATCGGCCACGCCATGATCGCCGACGCCCTCTTCCTCTCGATGGCCGGCTCCGTCCGCGCGATGCTCTCCGTCATCGGCGAAAATCGGCGTACGCTCGACACCTGAATTCGATGATCGTCGGGATGGGCATCGACGTCTGCTCGATCGAGCGCATGCGCAAGGCGCTCGAGCGCCACGGCGAGCGATTCTTCCAACGCATCGTCGGCGCCGAGGAGCTCGCCGATTTCGAGAAGCTCGCCGACCGCGCGCAGATGCTCGCGGGCCGATTCGCCGCGAAAGAAGCCTTCGCGAAGGCCCTCGACGGCGCCCCGGGCGTCGGCTGGCACGAGGTCGTCATCCGCCGCGGCCCGAGCGGCCGCCCGCACATGACGCTCGTCGGTCTCGCGCGCACGCTCGCGTTCGAAGCCGGTGCGGTACGCTGGCACCTCAGCATCACGCACGACGCGGGCGTCGCCGCCGCCGTCGTGATCCTGGAGTCCGAACCGATGATCCCGGTCCTCTCGCGCGAGCAGATTCGAGCCTTCGACCGCGAGGCGATTCGAGCGTCGCTCCGTGCCGAGCCTCGTCCTCATGGAGAACGCCGGCCGAAACGCGACCGACGTCCTCGAGCGCGCGCTCCTCGGCGGAAGCGCGCGCGGCAAGCGCGTCACGATCGTCTGCGGAACCGGCAACAACGGCGGCGACGGCTTCGTGATCGCGCGCCACCTCCACGTGCGCGGCGCGATCGTCGACGTCGCCCTCGCCGGGCCGCGCGACAAGCTCTCGCCCGACGCGAAGACGAACGCGAACGCGTGGATGGGCCTCGGCGGCGTGCTCGAGAGCGTGACCGCTCCTCCCTCCTTCGACGAAGCCGACGCGATCGTAGACGCGCTGTTCGGCACCGGTCTCGATCGCCCAGTCGAGGGTCTCGCGCGCGAAATCGTCGAAAAACGGCCCCCGCGCACGATCGCGTCCTCGCCGTCGACATCCCGTCGGGCCTCGACGCGCAGACCGGCGCGATCTTGGGCGTCGCCGTTCGCGCCGCGCACACCGTGACGTTCGCGCACTACAAGCTCGGCCTGCTCACGCCGAGCGGCGCGTCGACCGCCGGCGCGATCCACGTCGTCGACATCGGCGTCCCAGCCTCGCTCGTCGGCCAAGTCGGTCACGCCGCCGAGCTCCTCGAGTCGAGCGACATCGCCGCGCTCATCGCGCCGCGCACGCCCGACACGCACAAGTTCCGCGCGGGCCACGTCGGCGTCCTCGCGGGCTCGCCGGGCAAGACCGGCGCCGCCCTCCTCGTCGCGCGCGGCGCCCTCCGCGCAGGCGCGGGCGCGGTCACGGTCGCGACGTGGCGCGACGCGCTCCCGAGCCTGCAAGCGCGCCAGCTCGAGGTCATGACGACCTCGCTCGACGACCTCGACAAGCCCCTCATCGAGGTCGCCGCGTCGTTCGCCGCCGCCAAACGCGCGATCGTCGCCGGCCCAGGTTTCGGCCTCGACGAGCGCGCCGGCACCGCCATCCGCGCGCTCCTCGTCGGCTACGAAGGCAACGTCGTGCTCGACGCCGACGGCCTCACGCACTACGCGGGCCGCCCCGGCGAGCTCGCCGCCGCGCGCGCGAAGCTCGTCCTCACGCCGCACGCCGGCGAAGCCGCGCGGCTGCTCGGCACGACCGCCGAGGCCATCGAGTCGGATCGGTTCACGGCCGCCGCCACACTCGCCAAGAAGACCAAGGCGGTGGTCGTGCTCAAAGGCGCGCACACCGTCATCGCTTCGCCGGAGGGTCGCCTCGCCATCTGCAACGCCGGCAACGCCGCGCTCGCGACCGCCGGCGCCGGCGACGTCCTCGCAGGAATCATCGGCGCAAATGCGTGCAACATGCACCCATTCGACGCGGCCTGCGCCGGCGTCCACCTCCACGCCGCCGCCGCCGACTACTGGGCCCGCACCGGCCGCCACCGCGGCCTGCTCGCCTCCGAAATCGCCGACCAGCTCCCCGACGTCCTCGCCGCCCTCGGCCGCTGAGGAGATCGTTCGGATCCGAACGATCTCGTGTTCCGCCGCCCACTCCTTGTGGGCGCCGTGACCCGCGCCTGCTCCACAAGCATGTGGAATGATTGGCCCAAACCGTAGGCCCCGCCGTTGCTCATGGGGTGGCCATGCCCGCCATCGCCGCCCACGACGCCAAGTCCTTCGACGCCATCCTCGTCCGCCTCGTCCCCGAGCTCCGCGGCCGCGCGCTTCGCCTCTGCGGGAGCGCGTCGACCGCCGACGACCTCGTCCAAGACACCATCGAGCGCGCGCTCCGCTTCCGCGCCCAATACGAGCGCGGCACCAACCTCCGCGCGTGGGCGTATCAAATCCTGTTCAGCGTCTTCGTCACGCGCTACCGCCGCTGCCGCCGCGAGAAGAACGCGCTCCGCGATCTCGGCACCGACCCGAACGCGTGGACGCGCCCCGACAGCCACCTCCCGCCGAGCGACTTCGGCCTGACACGAAAGACGCGGAGCAAGCTGGACGCGATGCCGGAGACCTTCCGCTCCGTCATCGAGCTCGTCGATCTCGAAGAGCGCAGCTACCGCGAAGCCGCGGAGCGCCTCGCCATCCCGGTCGGCACCGTCATGAGCCGCCTGCACCGCGGCCGAAAAATCCTCGCCGAGCAAATGCGCGAGGCCGCGTGATTCACTTGGCCACGTCGCACTCGAAGAACCCGCCGTGCGGCCCGCCGCAGCACCCGCTCGTCAGCATGAAATAGTGACCGCCGACCGTCGCCGCCCCGAGCAAGGTCGTCCCGTGAAACGGACACGTCGCTTCGGACGGCGGTTTCCCCTCCGGCTCGGGAGGAAGCTCGCCGAAATCGTCGGGCACGCGGATCTCCGGCTTGCTCGCGTTCCACATGCGATCGAACGCGTAGTGGCGGACCTTCACGACCGCGAGATCGCCGAGTCGATGCGTCTCGTAGAAGACGCACCCATCGTCGCGGTCGGCCGTTCCGTTCGGGCAGCGCGCGCGATACGTGAGCCGAACGCCGCGCGACCCGATCGTGAGCCCCGTGGTCACGATCCGATCCATGAAGCGGTCCGGCACCGCCGTCGCGACCCGCGACGAAGCGATCTCGCCGAATCCGTGGCGATCGAGCGCGGCGATCGTGTGCGTGTCCGTCTCAGGGTCGGTCGTGAGCACGTAGAGAACGTCGCCCGCCATCTGCAAATCCACCGGCTCGTTCTCGCCGAGATCGGTCGATCGAACCGCGCGCATCGTCGCGACGTCGAGCTCCTCGAGCAAGGACCGTTCGCGACCGTCCTTCGTCTCGACCCTCACGACGACGAGCGTCCCCTCCGCGTGCTGCGCGCTCGGCTCTTGGCCCGCGAAAACGAACCGGACGAGCATGTCGATCTCGCGCTGCGCGGGAGCCGGCGCGGCCGCCGCGACCTCGGCGCGCATCACGTGCGGCGCGACGCGCGGCGCCACCGCGTGCGCGCACGCGACGAGTCCCACGAGCGCAAGGGCACGCTTCACGAGCCGCTCCATCGGTAGACGCCCATCAGCGTCTCGCCCGCGGGCCCGTCGACGCTCACGTGAACGCCGGCGTCGCCGGTGTGCGGGCTGTACGACATCCAGCTCCTGCTGCCTTCGTCGAACACCCACGTGTCGCGCCGATACCCGCCGAACGCCTTCCCATCTTCCGCACCCCAAGACGAATCGACGTGCAAGACGTGGAACGGCCCCGTACCGCGGAAAAATGAGCTCGCCGTCGTTCCCCACGTCGTGACGATCTCGCGCGCGCTCGGGTCGTTCGCCGCGACGACCGAGCGATCGCGCACGATCACGCGATGCCCCGGAGGGTCGCTCGGGTCGTTCAGCGTGACGACGTCGCCCGCGCGCGCAGCGGTCGCGGTCACGCGCGCGAACCCGCGCGGCGTCGTCTCGCCCGTCTTGCCGAACGGATCCGCTCCGCGCTGCAAGCCCATGCCCTCGACGGATCGCCCGCTCGCGCGCGAGAGCGCATTCATGCACCAGTCGACGCAGTCGATTCCGATGCCCCAGTCCCACTGCATCTTGCGAATGCGATCGGCGCTCGTCGCCGGCGGCGGCAGCGACGGCAGCTTGCCCGCGTCGATCAGCGCCTGCGTAGCCCGCACGAGCTGGCGTGCCGACGGATACCCAAGCATGACGCCGCCCGGAGCGAGCTCGCCCGCTCGCCCGAGGATCGCCACGAGCTCGCGCCCCTTCGCCGTGAGCGCGCGATGAAAACCGTCGACCGTCCTCGTCGGATCGGTCACGAACCCGCCTTTCGCCGCGACCTGAAACGTCCCGTGCGCGAGCTCGTAGCCCTCCTTCATTCGAAACTGCGGCTGCGCGAGCACGCTTCGGCCGTTCACCGAATAAGGCCCCATGAACGCGTCACGCGCGTCGTCGAGCGCCTTTCCGATTCGCGCCTCGCGCGCTTGCTCGGGCGACGCCGACATCGCCGTCGCGATCGCGCCGTAGTCGAGGTGCGCGCCGCGAACGTCGGGGACCGAATCGCCGGTGCCGCGGGCGAGCTGCGCGGGCGGCGCGAGAGGTTGACTGTTCTGAACGTGGCTCGTCCCGCCCGCGCGGCGATCGTCGATGGAGGTCATGTCGCCCCATCGACCCGTCGACGCTCCTCGTTGCGCTCTTTTCAGCTACGCGGCGCCCACGGTACGTCCGCCACTCCACGCTCGAAGTTCTCGCGCCGCGCGAGCACGAACAAGAGATCGCTCAGCCGATTCAAATAAATCACGAGCTCCCCGCACGTCCCCGAGCGAGATCACCGCCCGCTCGGCGCGCCGGCACACGGTCCGCGCGAGATGAAGCGTCGCCGCCTGCGACGACCCGCCGGGCAAAATGAAATTCGTCAGCGCCGGCAGCCCCTCTTCGGCGACGTCGATCGCGCGCTCGAGCCGCTCCGCGTCGGCGCCCGTGAGCCGCGCCATCGGAAGCTTCTCCTCTTTCCCCGGCACGGTCGCGAGCTCCGCGCCGAGCGCGAACAAATCGACCTGCGCCCGCGCGAGGATCTCGTCGCACCGCGCCGAGAGCCCCGTCGCGCGCGCCACGCCCAGCACCGCGTTCAGCTCGTCGACGTTCCCATAAGACTCGACGCGGGCGTCGTCCTTCCGAACGCGCCCGCCGCCGAAAAGCCCCGTGGTCCCGTCATCCCCGGTCTTCGTATAGATCTTCACGAGCCCGAGTTATCACGCACGATGAGTCGCGGCCATCGCCGTCTGATTCTTCGTGTCGACGTACTCTTTGTAGAAGTCGAGCGCCTTGTTCAGAAGATCGTGAGCGTCCTTCTCGTCGTCGTGCGCGTCGTCCGCGATCCGCTTGAACGCATCGGCCGAGGCTTCGTGCATCTTCTCGTCGGCGTCTTTGTCGGTGATGGCGGCCTGGAGGAAGCCGTCCGCCATGGATTTCGCGGCGCCGATCGCCGAGCCCGCGCCGCTCCACTTCGATGCATCCGCTTTGCTGGCGGCCGCCTTGGTGTCGAGCGCATCCGCCGACTTGTTCAGCGAATCGACCTTGTCTGCGTCAAGAGACTTATCCTTGGCGCCCTGCGCGGCGTCGTGCCGATCTGCCCCTGCATCCGCAGTTTCGCGCGCGGAGCTCGCGTCCGACATCCCTGCACCGAAGTCGCACGCCCCCTTGGCGATTTCGAGCACGCCGTCGACGACACCTTGAACGCGCTGTAGGGTCGCCTTGTCGTGCAGATCCTGAACTTCGGCCGCTTCCGAATTGATCTGAGCCTGCTCCGCGCTCTGGCGCTGCTGACGTGAGACCTTGGCCTCGTCGTGCGCCGTTTGCATCGTGAGCGCAGCGAGCATTGCTCCCGGATCGCCGCTGACGAGCAGCGGTTGGACGCCGGGCATGAGCTCCGGTGCATTGGACGGATCGACCGCGAGGCTAGTCGCGCCCGTTTCGGAGTTCGTAGCAGCCTGAATCGTGAAGAAATTCATCGAGACGTTGTTCATTTTCATACCCTCGCTGACGCGATGACCAGTGTTTGAGCTTGTGTTTGCATCGCTCCCTGAAGCGTCTGAAGCGCGCGTTCGTGGGAGCTGTCCGTTTCCTTCACCCCATCGATCAGAAGGCTCGTGAGTTGCTCGAGACGCGCGATCGCGAGTTGCGCGCTCTTCGCGTCGGCGAGGCGGTCGGTGGCGTCGGCTTGGTATTCGCTCGAACCGACTTCCGCCACACCAGCGCCGACTTCTGCGACGCCCGACGTGACTTCGGCGGTCGCCTGAATGACCTTCTTGCTCGCGCTCGCGGCAGCGCCAGCCGCTTTCGAGACGCCGGTGCCAATGCTTCCAAGGGAGCCGACGATGCTGCACGCCGCCCCTGCGAACCCGAGCGCCATCGCGAAGTCCTGCACGCCCTTGTCGTTGTCCAAGCTGAGGGCTTGTTGGCCAATCTGACATGAAGCGCCGACGATCTGCGCGCCGGCGCCGACTTCCTGAATCACCGTTTTGGCCGCCCCCGTTACGAGGTTTGCAGCCCCAGCGCCGCAGCTGCACGCCGCTGCCAAGATCCCAACCGTCACCTGAAATGCTTTTTCGACGTTCGGGTCGTGCGTGATGTCGGTCAGGATGTGGGCCTCGCCCTCGGCGAACGCCAGAGCAGAGAGCGCACACGCGGCGACGCAAAGCCCAGTGGCGGCGCCGCCCGTGAAGGCGGACGCGACGGCGGAGACCGCGATGGCGATGACCGACGCGATCTTCGCGAAGATCCCCCACGTCGCGGCGTTCGCTTTGGACTCTTCCTGTTTTCGCAGGTCGTCCGCTTGCTTCAGCATCTGCGCTTTTTCGAGAGCGCGGTTGTTGACGACGCCGGCTTCACCGGACGCCATGTCGTTGTTGCGCTGCTTCGACATGAGCTCGTAGATCATCGACATCGGGTCGCCGCCCGCCGTGTCGATCGCTTGCGGCTCCGGCATCAACGGCGGTCCCGCATCCGGTGCGGCCGGAGCCGACGCCGGTCGAGACCACCTGGCGACGACTCCAGTCTGCGGCGATTGAATGCCGTTCATGACTCACCCCGCTCGTAGGCCACGAGCGCTGACAGCGCCTCGTCGTCACGTTCCTGCGCGACGGAGTCGGCAAAATCGATCACCTCCGCCGCGTCGCTGTCGCGCCCGAAGTCGCGCAGCAACCGAGCGAGGGCGATCGCGCAGCGGCCGCTACGCGCCAGCGTCACGCCGGTGACGTACATCTCTTTGGCGATTGCTTTTTGGCACGCGCCTTCGTGGGCTTGGCCGAGGCCGAGCCAACCACGCTCGTCCTCGGGCATCGCCTTTGCCATCGCGCGGAACACGTCCGCTGCGTCCTTGAACCGCTCCTGCGCGAGCAGCCAGTGTCCGGTCGCGTAGAGGGCCTCGAGGGCTTGCACTACGCTCGATTGATCCATCGTCGTCATGGCGTGCTCCTCAGTGGCCCACGTTTTCGGCGATCTTGTTGCACTGGTCGCCAAGGGACTGCACGAGATTGGTGCACATCTGGATTGCCTCCTGGCGTTGTGACATGAGCGATTGCAACTGGATCATCGAGAGCTCGGAGCTCGAGCTGAGGTCCTTTGCGGTGGAGCTCAGCGCCTCGGTGATCTCCGTGTTCCACTGCTGCGGACTGATGCTGGTCGCGGCCGGAATGAATGAACCGCTCTTCATCGAGCCCAGCGAGTCCGCGATCTTCGTGAGCTTGGCTACCATCGGATCTCGCGGATCGAGCTGTTTGATTCGCTCCTGGATTGCATCGTAGGCACCTTGAACCTTCTGGAAATCAGCGGGCTTGTTCGGCCAGCCCGAGTTGCCCTTCATCGACAGGTCGAGCGTGTCTTCTGGTGCCCCAAGGACGGCAAGACCCTGTAGTCCGGAGAGCATTTCCTGAACCGCATTCGACTTCTGCTGATCCGCGAAGGCTTTCTGCATCTGGTCATCGAGGCCACGCAGCCGCGTCTCGCAGTAAGCCATCAGCGAGTCGGGCGTGAGATAGCCAGAAAGCTCCGGCCCGCCGATGTTGGTCGCTGAGCCGACGGGGAGATTGAAGTTGAGCTGCATCGGGGGGGGCAATTTCAGGTTCATGACGTTCTCCTTCAAACCCGGATGCCCGGGCACACGTTCGCCATCGCCGGGGCGCGCACCGTGCACGCTTCGTCGATGGCGCGGAGGGTTTCTTCCGGGATGGAGATGCCGACGTTTCCGAGCTCTTCGAGCTGCTTCATCGCGGACTCGAATTGCTTGTTCTGACGTTCCAGTTCTTCGCGGAAATTTCGTGCGTCCATCGCGGACCTCCGTTTCACGGGCACATCGGCCCGGCGGGGTCGCGGTTGCGCACAAAAAAACAACGCGGAAAGTCCGTTTCCGGACTTTCCGCGTCTCGCGCTGCGGTTGGCTAGGAGGGAGGGGCCGCCGCGCTCACATCCTCGTTCGCGTCAGGCTTGGAAGATGCTGGCCACTTCGGCGGCGAGCTTCTCTTCCGGGACCTTCTTGGCGAAGGCGAGCTCCTTCATCAGCAGGCTCTTCGCGCGGTCGAGCAGGTGGCGCTCGCCGAAGGAGAGGTCCTTGTCGAACTTCAGGCGGTGCATGTCGCGGAGGACCTTTGCGACCTCGTGCGGCAGGCCGCTCTGGACCATCTCCGTGTACGCGCGGAAGCGGCGGCTCCACGGCTGCACGTCGACGGCGACCTCGCGGGCGCGCATCGTGTCGAGGACGGCGTCGGCTTCTTTGGCGCTCATGATCGAGCGGAGGCCGCCGGCGGCCGCGGCGTTCGCCGGGACCATGACCTTCATGCCGTTGTCGAGGATCTTGAGGACGTAGAAGACGGCGCGGGTGCCGCCGAGCTCGCGCTCGTCGACCGCGGTGATTTCGCCCACGCCGTGCTTCGGGTGGACCGCTTTGTCGCCCAGCTTGAACTGCATCTTCGCCGGCGCCTGCGAGGGGACCGGCGGGCGCACCACCGTCGGCAGGACGGTCGGCGGCGCGGGCGCCTTGGGGACCGCGACCGCGACCGCGGCGGCCTTCGGACGGCCCGTGGGGGGCGTCGAGACCGGGCGCGGGCGGGCCGGAGCGGCCGAGGCGCGCGTCGTACGCGTGGCGGCTTTCGCCACTTTCCTGGCGGATTTCACGGGAGTAGCGGCGGGGCGCGCCGTGCGGGCGCGAGCTGAGCGGAGGGACATGCGATTTGGGGACTCGGGGTTAGCGCCGGCGCAGTCAGGTAGGGCTGCCGGGCGGTTTGGGTAGGGGGGCGCCTCGGGTTGGAGGCTGTGGGCCCTCAACGAGGTGGCGTGCCCTAACATTCCCGGAGGCCCGCCGTCAATGGCAGCGTATTATTTCATGATCTCATCTATTTGCGAAGCGGTCGCGGAGCGGGCTCCCGAGGCGAGCCGTTCGGCGTCGATTACGGCGAAAATCGAGAGAACGGTCGGGCTGGTCTTGAGAATTGGGCCGCGGATGGGCTGATTCAGGCCGGCGAGACGCCCGAGATTGCTTCGGCCGATGCTCTCGAGCGCGGCGGCGAAGCGCTGGCCGGCGGCGGGGGCGTCGTCGTTCCAGGCGCCGAGGAGGTCGATGGTGACGTCGAGACCCACTTTCGGGTGGGGGTCCGAATCCGCCAGATGGGGGCGGATCGCGATGGCTACCGCGGTCGCGGCCTGGAGGAGGCCGGCGAGGCCTTTGGCGGATTCGCCCTCGAACGGGCCTGGGAAAAAGATGCGGACGGGCGCGTCGCCTAGGGCTTTTGCGGCGGCGTCGAGGGGGGCGGTTTCGAGGGCCGGGCGGGCGCGGGCGAGCTTGTGGAAGGCGAAGAGCTCGCTCGCGCGGAGGGGGCCGAGGCGGCCGGGGACGGCGTGGGTCTCGACGCCGACGGCGCGGCGGCCGAAGAGGACCATCGCGAGGTGGTCGTCGGTGCTCTCGCCTTCGAGACGGACGACGGTGGAGAGCGGGCCGCCGGGGCGATTGATGAATCGGCCGGTGATTCGCGTGGTTCGGTCGCCGAACGCGCGCTCGAGGCGCGCCGGATTGAAGTCGCCTTCGGCGAGGGCGAGGGTCGTCCGGGCGTAGCTCGCGACGACCAGGTCTTGGAGCCTGAGAGGGTCGACGCCGCCGTGGCGACGCGCGAAGGTCTCGAGCTGGGTCTGGGGCAGGACCTCGTAGACGAGCGGCAGGAGCTCGGGGTGGGCGAGGAGCTCGCGCGGGTGAGCGTCGACGAGCGAATCGAGGCCGGCGGCGGGCGCCAGATCGACGAGGGCGGGGAGCTCGATGGGGTGCTCGGCGGGCGGAGCCGCGGGCGCTGGGGACCCGCAAGAAACCAGCGCGAAAAGGGAGATCGTTCGGAGCCATCCCTCGGCCTTCGGCCTCGGTCGACCCCGTTGTTCGGCCGGGCCTTCGGCTCGGCCTCGAATTCGGAGCCGAACGATCAGCGAACGACCTTCACCCACGCGAACCGCCTGTTCTTCGAGCCCACCCGGAGCAAGTAGCGGCCACCGGCCGCGAGCTGGTGCTGGGGGTCGCGGGTCTGCTTTTGGTCCACCTCGACGCCGCCTTGCTCGAGCATCCGACGGCCGTCGCTCGTCGATTTCACGAGGCCGGTCGCCGAGAGCGCCTTGGCGAGCCAGAGCGATTCGCCCTCGGTTTTCAGCTCGTGCTCGGGGACGTCGTCGGGGACCGCGTCGCGCGAGTAGATGCCGGCGAAATCCGCGGCGGCCTTTTCGGCGGCGGTCGCGTCGTGGAAGCGCGTCACGAGCTCGCGCGCGAAGAGCGCTTTGATCTCCATCGGGCTTCGGCCGGCGCGCCTGTCCTCGCGGAGCTCCGCGATTTCGGCGTTGCCCAGGCTCGAGAGGAGCTCGAAGTAACGGAAGACGACGTCGTCGTCGATCTGCATGACCTTGCGGAACACGGCGAGCGGCTCTTCGGTGAGGCCGATGTAGTTGTCGGCGCTCTTCGACATCTTCTTGCCGACGACCTTGCCGTTTTCCATGCTGCGCGTCGATGCCCTCGAGCAGCGGCATCGTCATCACGATCTGCGGGCGTTTGCCGTACTTCGGCATCAGGTCGCGGCCGACGAGCAGGTTGAAGAGCTGGTCGGTGCCGCCGAGCTCCATGTCGCACTCGAGCGCGACCGAGTCGTAGCCCTGGAGGAGCGGGTAGAGGAACTCGTGCTGGTAGATCGGGCGGTTCTCGGCGAAGCGCTTGGCGAAGTCGCTCCGCTCGAGCATCCGGGAGACCGTCATTTTCGCCATCAGCTCGACGACGTCGCTCGGCTTCAGGGCCTCGAGCCACTCGGAGTTGTAACGGACTGATCGTCGACTTCGAGTCGAGGACCTTGAAGGCCTGGTCGGTGTACGTCTTCGCGGCGGCGCGGACCTCGTCGCGCGTGAGGCGCGGGCGGAGCTCGCTCATGCCCGTGGGGTCGCCGACCATCGCGGTGAAGTCGCCGACGAGGAGCTGACCTCGTGGCCGAGCTCCTGGAATTGGCGCATTTTCGCCATCAAGACGGCGTGGCCGACGTGCAGGTCGGGGCGCGTCGGGTCGAAGCCCGCTTTGACCTTCAGCGGACGGGGCGTCCCCGTCTTCGGCGCGAGGCGCTCCTCGAGCTCGGCGCGGACGTGGAGATCGACGACGCCGCGCGTGAGGAGCGCGAGCTGATCGGGACGCAGCGTCGTCGACGTGGGTCGTCGCCGGTCTACGTCCTCGTCCGTCGTCGTCGTCTTTGTCGGAGCCGCCGGTGATCGGCAGGTGGCGGCTGCCGTTGACGAGCTCTTTCAGCTCTTTGCCGACTTTGAAGAACGGAAGACGCTTGGCGGGGACGGGACAGGCTCGCCGGTGCGCGGGTTGCGACCCGAGTAAGCTTTGTACGGGCGGACGGTGAAGCTGCCGAAGCCGCGGATCTCGATGCCTTCGCCGCGCTCGAGCGCTTCGGTCATCGCATCGAAGACGCAGTTGACGACGAGCTCAGCGCGGGCCTTCGTCAGGTTGGCTGCGCGCTGCCATCGCGTCGATGAGCTCGCTCTTGGTCATGGTCGGCCTCCCCAGGCAAACGGCGTTAGCCCGAAAAGATGAAGTAAATCGCGGCCTCGGTCAACGGTTACCTGGCCGGGCTCAGCTCGACCCGGTCGAGCGCCGCCGGGCCCGAGGAAACGCGGATTTCGAGGGGCGATTCGCCCTCGCGCAGCTCGGCCGTTTGGGCGCCGAGCTCGACGCATTCGGCCTTGGGGCCGTTGCCCGGGCCGCCGCGTGACCAGTGGAGGGAGCCGAGCGCCAGCTCGACCGGGCCGTCGCCTGGGCGGGCAAGAATGAACGGGCGGACCGTCCATTTCCCGCTGCGCGGAACCGGGACGGCGATCGTGACGGATCCGGCGGGGTGAACGACGAGGGCTTGGCCCGCCGACGGGCAGTTTTGGCGCGTGCCGGTCGCGTACACGGGCTCGGCCCACGCGCCGTCTTGGGCGAGCGGCGGCCAGTCGACCTCCGACTCGAAGCGCCACGTCTCGCGGCCGGCGACCTCGGCGGCGGGCGGCGTGAAGGGGAGCAACGTCGGCTCGGCGACGCGGTCGTCGCGGATCGCTCCGAAGCGGTACGCCCACGTTCGGGGGTGGCCGAGTCGGTCGAAGAGGAGGCGATCGTGGCCGTCGTTGCGGAGACGCGCCACGACGAGGCCGTGGGACGGGTCGGTGACGGCGGGGTCGTGCGCGAGATCGAAGCCGTGGTCGGTGTCGATGAAGAGCAGGCCCGAGTCGATCTTGGCTTCTTGCAGGCGCTCGGGCTCGAACATCGGGCGGCCGCCGTCGCGCGCGGCGAGCGCGAGATCGTCGTACGACGCGTGGAGCGCGAACGCGATGCCGGTGAGGCCGAGGAGGACGGCCGCTTTTTTCGGGAAGGCGATCGCCGGCAGAACGAGCGCGAGCGAGACGGCGATGGCGGCGTGCTCGATCGGAAGCACGTCGGCGAAGAAGCGCGCGCCGGCGCCTGGGTAATCGCCGTCGAAGTAGAACGGCGCGTAGGCGAGGACTTGGAGGCCGACCAGGACCCAGGCGGCGCGGAGCGACCGATTTTTCCGCGCGGCGGCGAAACAAACGGGCAGGGCGAGCACGAGGACGGGCCAGGCGTCGAGCGCGTCGGAGAGGTGCGCGTGGAGGCGGCGGAGCGTCGTGCCGAGCGCTTCGCGTAGGCCGAAGCCGTGCGCGAGACGCGCGTGCACGAAATCGCCGTGCTCGTGCAGGCAGCCGACGCCCGCGCCGAAACCGTAACGGAAGCAGCCGGGCGGACCGTCGGACGTCGCGTAGTAGGCTTGCTGCGTCGAGGCGAAGAAGCTGCCGGTCGCGGCGTGCTGCGCGGCGAGGAGCAGCGCGACTCCCGGGAGCATGCCGGCGGCGACGGTCAGCGCCTCGCGTCGCGTCGATTTTCGGAGGAGCACGATCGCGACGACCAGGATCGGGAGCGTCGAGACGGGACGGGTGCAGAGGACGGCGCCGAGGAGCAAGCCGAGGATCGCCCGGCGCGAGGCGCGGAGGGCCAACGTGAAGGCGACGGTGACCGCGAGCGCCGTCGCGGCGTGCGACATCGGGTCGGCGGTTTGGTAGCGGAGCGCGCTGCACGCCATCGAGAGGAGCGCGGCGACGCGCGCGGCGTCTTCGCGCGATTGCGCCGACATGCCTGCGCCGAGCTCGAAGGCGAGCGCGTACGTCGCGACGGTGAGCGCCGCCGAGAGCGCGACGCCGACGAGCATCGGGACGCCGAGCACGTCGCCCAGCGCGAGGAGGAGCGGCCAGCCCGGCGGGAAGATGCCCGCGACGCGATCCGGTGGCGCGAAGAGAAGGAAACGACCGCGAAAGCTCGCCGACGGCCACGGGACGCGCCACGCGAAGTGGCCGTGCGCGAGCGCCTTGGCCTGGAGCACGTACGCGGTCGCGTCGATGATTCGCGGCCCGCCGCGGAGGTAATGCGCGGCGAAGCCGAGCGTGAGAAACGCCGAGACGAGCGAGACGCTCGCGAGGAAACGCGCCCGCGAGACGCGGCGGACGCCCTCGAGCACGTCGCGGTTGGCGAGCGCAGCGAGCACGCACCCGAGGCCGAGCGCGAGCGCCGCCCACGAGACGTCGTCGGGGGGCTTGCCCCAGTGGCCCACGAGGACCGCGAGCTTCGAGGGCGCGCTCATTTACTGGCCGATCCACACGTGGAAGAGCGAGAGCTCGCCGGGGCCGTCGTTTTCGATCACGACCTCGAGCGGGCTCGTCACCTGGTCGGCGTGGATGGCGAGCGTGCGCTCGTCCCAGCCGTCGCGCGGCGCGAGCGCGATCGTGGCGACCTCGGCGCCGCCGAGCCGCACGCGAAGCCGCGCGTCGCCGGTCGGCGCGCTTCGGAAGGCGAGGATCGCGGGGCGATGCGGGTCGAGGTTCGAGAGCGTGAAGCGCTCGCTTCCCTGCGCGTAGAGGATGCGGCCGCCGTCGAAGAGATCGCGCGCCGGGTCGACCGGGTCGGGCAGGATCTTCATGTCCGTCCAGCCGCTGCCGCGCGAGAACGAGTACGCGTGCTCTTTTTCGCTGACGAGATCGGCGAGGTCGACGCTGTCGCGCACGCGGCCCATCGGGACGCGCGGGCTCTCGCCGGTGCCGAGCACGTGCCAGTCGGCTTTGTAGAGGACGTCCTCGTAGCCACCGCAGATGACGTTGCCGGGCGACCGGGACGCGCGCGAATCTCGCTCCCGAACCAGACCGGGAGCGTGCCCCACCACGAGGGGTAGATCGCGAGCATGTCGGGGCGGTCGCTCGGCGGCATGCGCTCGATGAGCTCGATGCTCGCGGCGAGGCCGTTCACGCCGGCGCGCGCGAAGGGGAGATCGTGGTAGCCGCCGAGCCCGATGATGTCGAGACCGGGACGGTCCGACGCGTACATGAGCGCGCCGGCGTCGCCGACGAGGACTCGGTGCGGGCGGAGCTCCGCGAGGAGCGCGCCGGCGCGGAGGTGCTGGTCGCGGATGTTGCGGCACGCGCGGCCGAAGAACCATTTCTGGTCGCGGATCTTTGGCGACCTCGTGATCGCTCGCGACGAGGAGCGCGGCGGCGACGATCGGCGCGCGGAGGACCCACGCGCGGAGGAGGACGGCGACGCCGAGACCGAACGCGAGCGCGAGGGTCCACGAGAGCCGCAGCATCGGGATCGTGTCGTGCGGGCGAAGGGTGATGGCGAACACCTGCGCGCCGACGGCGCCGGCGAACGTGGCCCACGCGACCGACGGGCGGGCGGCGCGGCGGAAGAGCGCGCACGCGCCGAGCGCGGCGCAGACGAGCAGCCACGCGACGGCGGGCATCGTGTAGCGCTCGTTCTGCCAGCGGACCTGGCCGTTCAGCGCGACGAGCAGCATCCACGAGACGATCTGCGCAACCAGAGGAGCGCGGCGTAGCGGCGCGTCTGCGGGCAGCGCGAGCGCGAGCGAGCGCGAGCACCGGGAGGATCGCGTCGACGAAGGCCGCAGTCGGTGAAGTGGTACTCGAGGTTGCGGAAGATCGCGTACCTCAGGTTGTGAGTGTAGTCTGCGATCTTCTCGTCGGTCGCCGAGGAAGGGGTTGTTGAGGGCGAGCTTGACGATCGCGCCGCTCGCGCTCGATTCGCCGGTGAGCGATGCGGTTCGCGACGGACTGGAGCGCGAGCGCGGCGGCCGCGGCGGAGGCCGGCGCGCGAGGAGCGTCGCGACGCGCGTGCGGAGGCCGAGAGGCCGCGGCCGAGGGCGGCGACGAGGCCGAAGCCCGCGATCGTGGTCGCCGCCTTCGGGCGGGTCGTGACGATGACGCGCCCGGCGAGGCCGAGCGAGCCAGCCGGCGCGCGCGCGGGCGCGCTCGTCCCGGGCGTCGTCGTACGCGAAGAGCGCCGCGAGGCGCGACGGCCCAAGTCGAGAGGAAGAAGGCCACCTCCATGCCGCTCCAGAGCGACCAGTCGAGCGCGCCGATCGCCGAGGAACATCGGCGGCAACAGGATACGACGTCGCGCGCGCCCGGTCGTCCTTGCGCGGCGCGCGCGAGCGAAGAAGGCGCCGCGCGCGATCGAGCAGGGTCACGAACACGCGACGTCATCGCGACGATGGCGGCCCACTTCATCAAGCTCGCGCCTCGCGAAACCCGGCGAGCCACCCGCGGCGAGCACGAACGGATAGAGCAGGCTCGTGTTGCCCGACGAGTAGCCGTTGCCGAGACCACTCGAACGGATGACCTTCGCGCCGCGGCGCGCGCGTAGTCGAAGTGGATGAAGACGTCGTCGAGCGGCGCGCTCCAGTCGCCGCCCGTCTGCTTCAGCATGTAGCCGTAGAACTGCGCGAGCCGAGGCGAGGGTGCACGCGGCGGCCCAGAGCACGTAGAGGCCGCGTTCGTAGCGGAAAAACAGGTCGCGAAGCGCCCGCACGGGCGTCGTATACCATCAAGCGTCTCGTTCGAGGCGCGCTCCCCACGCTTGGACTTCTCCGCTACGCTCCGAGGTCCTCGAATGGAGCGCGGCGCCTCGGGTTGATCAAGACGGCGGTCGTCGTGCTCGGGCTCACGTCGGGCGGCGTCTACGCGTTTCACATGGCGGAGCTGCCGCTGATGGTGGGCCTCGCGAGCGCGTTCTCGATGATGATCGCGGTCGTGCCGGTGCGGAGCACGGCGGCGTCGATCGTCGTCGCCGTCACCATCTTTTTCTTGGCCGTGATGATGGTGCTCGCGACGAACGGCCTGCCGGACGCCCGCGCCGTGCGTATCGTTCGCGACGTCGGTTGGACGGACGCGGCGCTCGGGGCTTGGCTCGCGTACCTGGCGGCGTCCGCGTCGGCGGCGGAGCGGCGCGCGAGCCGCGCGTTCGACGACGCGGCGCGAGCGCGCTGGCGCAGCGGCGACGTTCGATTCGCAGCCGAGCTCGCGCGGCGCGTGGCGGTCGGCGCCGAGCCGCACTGGGTGGCGCTCGTCGTCGAGACCGCGTGGCCCTTGCCGCGGCCGCCCCTCGCCGAGGAGCTCTTGTCGGTCGCGACCGAGGCGACCGCGACGGAGATCGCCGGGCTGCGCGAGCGCATGGAGACCAAGGGCGGCGTCGGCCCGTCCGAGGCGCGATGGGACTTGCTGCGCGCCGGCTGCGAGGTGCTCGCCGAGGCGCGAGGGAGCGCGCCCGAGGAGCACTTCGGCGGGCCGGCGGCGAGCCGATTCGTGCTGGCGGCGGCGAAGGTCGTGCGCGACGACGAGGACGCGTCGCGCATTTTTGCCGCCCTCGTGCTCCCGGCGATCGGCGCGAGGCCGCACCGGGGTTGAGCGTCCGCGCGTCGCGGGGTAACGTCCCGGCGCGAGCAGATGGCGAAGCGTTTTCTCTTGGCGCTCGCGCTCGCGACGCTCACGCTCCTCGTCGGCTCGCGCGTCGCGGTCGCGCAGAACGCACGAGAACAGGCGCAACCGAAGGCGCCCGTCATCACTGCGCCGTCGCTCAAGACCGGTTCGCCCGCGACCTACCCCGAGCAGGCGCTGATCGACGGCGTGCGCGACCCCATGACCGTGACGCTCATCCTCACCGTGGACGCGACGGGAAAAGTCACCGACGTGAAGGTGCAGACTCCCCGCGGCCACGGCTTCGACGAAGCCGCGGTGAGCGCGGCGAGCGGGCTCGTCTTCGTGCCGGCGACGAAGGACGGCAAGCCGATGCCGTCGCGCTTCAAATACGCGTACACGTTCCCGCCGCCGCCGGGGCGCTTCGTCGGTCGCGTGATTTCGCGGCGCGGCGATCGTCCGATCGACGGCGCGACGGTCGTGCTGCGCGACGGGTCGAACGCGGAGCGAAGCGCGACGACGGACGCGGCCGGCGCGTTTCGCTTCGACGACGTGCCGTTCGGCGATTGGCGCGTTCGCGTGCACGCCGAGGGATTCGTCGACCAGGAGTCCGCCGAAGCGATCGCGCCCGGCCAGGAGGTCAGCGAGACCGTGCGGCTCGATCGCGTGCCAGTCGCGACGGCCAGGGCCGACGCGGGCGCGCCGAAAGGGGACGACGTGGAGGAGGTCGTCGTGCGCGGCGAGAAGCCGGCGCGCGAGGTGACCAAGCGCACGCTCGAGCAGCGCGAGCTCCTGCGCATCCCGGGGAGCAACGGCGACGCGCTGCGCGCGCTCCAGAATTTGCCGGGAATCGCGCGCCCGCCGGGTCTCGCGGGCTTGCTCATCGTGCGCGGGTCGGCGCCGCAGGACACGCTCATCTTCGTCGACGGCACCGAGATCCCGCTCGTCTACCACTTCGGCGGGCTCTCTTCGGTCATCCCGACCGAGATGCTCGACCGAATCGATTTCTATCCGGGCAACTTCAGCACGCAGTACGGGCGCGCGCTCGGCGGCATCATCGACGTCGGCGTGCGCGATCCGTCGCCGCCGTGTCCGCCCGGCACGTCACGCAAGGGGAGCGTCACCGACACGACGCCGGGCGCGACGTGCGGCATCCACGGCCTCGCCCAGGTCGATCTCATCGACGGGCGCGCCCTCGTCGAAGGGCCCATCGGGAAAGGGTGGAGCTTCGCCGCCGCCGCCCGCCGCTCGTGGATCGACACCTGGCTCGGGCCGGTCCTCACCGCGACCGGCGCGGGCGTCACCGCGGCGCCCGTCTATTACGACTGGCAAGCGATGGTGCAGAAGGACTGGAACAAGAACCAGTCCTTCCGCCTCCTCTTCATGGGGAGCGACGACAAGGTCGACATCCTCACGAAGGACGCGAGCGCGGCGCAGCCGGCGCTCGTCGGCGACATCAGCTTGCACACGATGTTCTGGCGCCTGCAGGCTCGGTACAAGCAGCGCCTCGACAAAGACACCGAGCTGCGACTCGTCGCCGCGTTCGGCGAGGACAAAATCGAATTTTATCTCGGAAACATTTACTTCACGCTCGACAGCTACCCGCTGAGCGGGCGGGCGGAGCTCTCGCGCAAGCTCTTTCGCGGCGCGACGGCGAACGTCGGTCTCGACATGCTCTGGACGCCCTTCACTGTGAACGCCCAGCTCCCCGCGCCGCCGCCGCCAGGGCAGCCGTCGGGCGGCCCGTTCGGGAGCACGCCTCCGCTGACGACGTCGGAGAGCGGCTCGAACTACCTGCCTGCGGCGTACGCGGACCTCGAGCTCACGCCGTGGCGCGGCGCGCGCATCGTGCCGGGCGTGCGCCTCGACTACACGAAGGCGACCGGCCGCTGGGATCTCGCGCCACGCGTCGTCGTCCGCCAGGACGTCGGCCCGACGTTCCCGCGCACGACCATCAAGGGCGGCGTCGGCGTCTACTACGAGCCGCCGCAGCCGCAGCAAACCGACGCGGTCTTCGGCCAACCGAACTTGCTCTCCGAGCGCGCGCTCCAATACAGCTTGGGCGTCGAGCGCGAGTTCACGCGAAACCTCGAGGCTTCGGTCGAGGGATTTTACAAGCAGCTCGACGATCTCGTCATTTCGCAAAATGGCAATGCGGGGCAAGGCTGGGTCTACGGCCTCGAGACCTTGATTCGATACAAACCGGACAAGCACTTCTTCGGTTGGATCGCCTACACGCTCTCGCAGTCGCTCCGCAAAGACACGCCGACCTCGCCCGTGCGAACGGCGCCGTTCGATCAGACGCACATCCTCACGGTGCTCGGGAGCTACAAGCTCGGGCACGGCTGGGAGGTCGGCGCGCGATTCAGGCTCGTCAGCGGAAACCCGTACACGCCGAGCGCGTACGGCTTCTACGACGCGAACTCGGGCGTGTACCTGCCGCTCACGAGCTACCCGCCAAACAACTCGCGCCTGCCGCTCTTCACGCAGCTCGACATCCGCGTCGACAAGACCTGGAAGTTCCAACAGTGGCAGCTCGGCGTCTACGCCGACGTCCAAAACGTCTACAACGCCGGAAACGTCGAGGGCGTGCAATCCAACTTCAATTATACTCAGCAAAGTTACATCACCGGGTTGCCGTTTTTGCCGAGCCTCGGCGTTCGAGGTGAGCTGTGAAGATTCGTACTCTCGTGTTCGTCGCGCTCGCCGCGTCCTGCGGGCCGGCGGGGTTCGATCCGATCTCGAAGATTGAGGGCGTGCGCGTGCTCGCGGCGAGCGCCGACGAGCCGTACGCGAAGCCCGGCGACACCGTGACGCTCACGATCGACGCGGTCGACGGGCGGCCGACCTCGGGCCCCGGCGCGGGGACGTCGTCGATGAAGATTTACTGGGTGCCCTTCACCTGCGAGGACCCGGCGAGCGACTTGTATTATGCATGCTTCGCGAACCTCGTGACCCCGAGCGGCGAGGGCGGGACGAGCGGAGGCGCGGTGTTCCCGCCGAATCTCGACATCACCGATCTGCTCCAGCAGGGCACGAAATACACGTTCACGATGCCCGCCGACGTGATCGCGAAGCACCCGCCGGTCGCGGGCGCGACCGAGCCGTACGGCGTCGTCTTCTTCTTCGCGATGGCGTGCGCGGGGCGCGTGCGAACGCTGCCGATCGATCCCGAGGGCGGCAACGGGCAGACCGTGCCCATCGGCTGCTTCGACGACCAAGGCAACCAGCTCGGGCCGAACGACTACGTGTTCACGTACATGCGCGTCTACGCGTACGACAGCGCGACCAACGCGAACCCGGAGATCGACGGCGTCACGTTCGACGGGCAGACGGTCGATCCGTCGCAGGGCGTGGTCGTGAGCCGCTGCGATCCGAACGTGGGCGGCTCGTGCGACGGGCACGCGGTGAACGTCACGGTGCCCGACTCGGCGTGGGAGCTCGCGACCGGCGCGCCCGTCGAGCCCGACGGGACGCAGCTCCACGAGGAGATTTCGGGCGGACTATTACGTGACGTACGGCGACCTCGACTCCGACGGGAAGCTCATCTTCGACACACGCACGGGCCGCGTGCCGGGCAGCGACAACGCGTGGCTCGCGCCGAGCGTCGCCGGGCAGGGGCGGCTCTACATCGTCTTGCACGACAACCGCGACGGCGCGAGCTGGGTGGACTTTCCCATCGTGGTGAAGTGATAAGATCCACCGCGTGAGGCTTTGGGTGCTTGCTTTCGCGGCCTTCGCCGTCGCGGCTTGCTCGAGCGGGTCCGACTGGGCGTGGGCGCCGGCCGACTTCGTCCCGCCGGAGGGACTGCCGTTCGATCCGAACCTCCTCATCGACCAGACCGCGTCGCTCACCGACCCGCTCTCGCTGCCCGACGTCGCGAGCATCCAGACCTTCCTCGCGCAGACGCCGTACGGCACCGAGAGCTTCCTCGCGACGTACGCGTCGAACGGCGTGTCGGCGGCGACCGCGATCGCGAACGCGTCTTCGACGTATCAGCTGAACCCGCTCCTCTTCTTGGTGCGCGCGGAGGCGGATCAGGCGCTCGTCACGCAGACGACGTATCCGACGCCCGCCGCGCGCGTGGAGTACGCGTTCGGCTGCGGCTGCGACGAGGTGCCGTCGCCGGCGCACCCGACGCCGCGCTGCGATCCGCAGCTCGCGGGGTTCGACAAGCAAGTCGACTGCCTCGCCCGCACGATGCGAAGCTACCTCGACGCGGTCTGCGGCACGGCGCAAGCCACGCAGAGCGGTTGGTCGACGCGGACGACGACGACGACCATCGACGGCGTCTCGGTCACGCCCGCGAACGAGGCGACGGCGGCGCTCTACCAGTACGCGCCGCTCGTCCTCGAGAACGAGCAGGGCGGCAACTGGTTCTTTTGGAACGTCTACCAAATCTACGCGAGCTCGATCGCGTATCCGGGGGCGTACGGCGACGCGTGGGTCGGCGACCCGTGCTGCGGGGACACGGCGTGCTCCATCGCCTACACGGGCGGGATTCTGCGTCGTGAACTACCCGAACGGAATGTGCAGCGCGACGTGCTCGGCGACCGACGCCTGTCCGCAGAGCAACGGGCGCAACGCGGTCTGCTCGGATTTCGGGGCGTCCGGAAATTACTGCCTCTTCGACTGCACCGCGGATCCGTGCCGGCCGGGCTACGTCTGTCAGAGCGTCGCGCTCGCCGGCGGAGGCTCCGGGCTCGCCTGCTTGCCCGCGAAGTGAGGGAGCGCGCGGCCGAGCGCGCCGAGCGCCGCGACGGCGACCTGGCCCGAGCCGAGGACGCGCTCGGCGTCGGGCTCCGCGCGGACGCGCTCGCGCACGCGCAAAAAAGATGTAATGTACACGCTTTCGCGCCCGAGCCCCGCCGAGCGGCCGTCGCCGCCGCGGAAGGTGCGCGACGCGATGACGACCGCCTCGCGCGGGGCGGCCCCGAGCGCGACGAGGCCGCGCAGCACCTCGACGAAGTCCGCGCCGCTCTGCATCGCGCGCGCGGCGACGTGACGGCGCGCGAGCTCGACGCGACGATTCGGGCCGAGCAGGCCCGCGCGCTCCTCGCACAAAATCGCGAGGCCCTCTTGGTCGTCGGTGCCGCGCGCCGTGCCGAGCGAGAAGATCGGGTGCTGCTGCGCGGCGCGCACGCGCGGCAGGACGTGCCCTTCGATTTCATGGAGCGCGATGCGGCGCGCGGCGTGCTCGGTGAGGGCGCGGCCGGGCGCGACGTAGACCGTGCGCTCGCCGGTCGCGGCGGCGCTGCCGAGCGAAGGCGTGACGCGCACCGCGAAGGGCGCGTGACGTCGCCCGATGCCGGCGCGGAGCTGCGAGAGGAGCGAGCGCGGGTCGGGCGAGTCGCTGAGGATGGTCTCTGCGTCCGCGGCGCGCGGCATCGCCGCCCAAGCCGCGGCCATCACGTCGGCGGCGCGCGCCGCTCGCGTCGTCTCGCGGAAGCGGAGCGCCGCGAGCGCGCCGAGCTCGGGCGTCCCGACGACGTCGACCATCGCCGCCTCGAGGCGCAGCTCCTCGATGCGTGCAGAATACAAATGCCCGAGCGGGTCGTCCTTGCGCCGAAACACGCGCGCGAGGCGCGCGAGCGCGTTGCGCGCGTCGCCGAGGTCGAGCCGTCGGTACGTCCAGCGCGGCAGCGACGGCCGGCCCGCAGCGAGCGCGGCCGCGAGGCGCACGGTCTCCGCCTCGGCGTTGGCCGGCGTCGCCGCGCCGATGAGCCGAACGGCGCGCATCGCGGCGGAGAGGACCAAAACTGCTTCCGACGCGTTCATGCCTTGTCCTCGCTCCGTGGCCACAGTAAACAGGGTTTCGCTTGAAAAAGAACTACGTCCTCGACACGAACGTTCTGCTGCACGACCCGCGCGCGATTTTCCGCTTCGAGGACAACGACGTCATCATCCCGATCTACGTGATCGAAGAGGTCGACCAGTTCAAGCGTGAAGGCACCGAGCGCGGTCGAAATGCGCGGACCATCGCGCGACTCCTCGACGACTTGCGCGACAAGGGCGGCTCGCTCGCGAGCGGCGTGCCCCTCGCGTCGGGCGGGAGCCTGCGCGTCGCGGTGCCGACCAAGCGGCCCGAGCTGCCGAGCACGATCGACCACGCGGCGATGGACGCGGCGATCCTGCAGACCGCGTTCGACGCGCGCGAGCAGGATGGCGGCAAGCCGACCGTGTTCGTCACGATGGACACGAACCTCCGCATCCGCGCCGACGCGCTCGGCATGGTCGCGGAGACCTACGAGAACATGCGCGTCGAGGCCGAGCGCCTCGACACCGGCATCAAAGAAGTGGACGTCGACGGGCGCGACATCGACACCTTCTTCCAAGAGGGCCGAATCTCGATCCCGAGCGACGACGTCCACGCGAACTTGTGCGTGCTCCTCCGCGACCGCGAGAGCCCGTCGCACACCGCGCTCGGCCGCTACGACGCCACGCGCCGCGAGGTCGTCGCGCTGCGCACCCCGCGCGAGGGCGTTGTGGGCGTGCGCCCGCGCAACAAAGAACAGAGCTTCGCGATTGATCTCTTGCTCGACGAGAGCGTGCGCATCGTCACGCTGGTCGGCAAAGCCGGCACCGGCAAGACGCTCCTCGCGATCGCCGCGGGATTGAAGAAGACGATCGAGGACGGCGCCTACACCCGCATGCTCGTGTCGCGCCCGGTCATGCCGCTCGGCCGCGACATCGGTTATCTGCCGGGCGACGTCGACGAGAAGCTCAACCCCTGGATGCAGCCGATCTTCGACAACCTCGAGTTCCTCTTCTCGACCGGGTCGCGCCGCGGGCCGCGCGCGTACGCCGAGCTCCTCGAGAGCGGGCAGATCCAGGTCGAGCCGCTCACGTACATCCGCGGGCGCTCGCTGCCGCAGCAGTTCATCATCGTCGACGAGGCGCAGAACCTCACGCCGCACGAGGTGAAGACGATCATCACGCGGTCGGGCGACGGCACGAAGATCGTGCTGACCGGCGACCCGCAGCAGATCGACAACCCGTACGTCGACAGCGCGTCGAACGGCCTCACGATCGCCGCCGACAAGTTCCGCGGCGAGAAGCTCGCCGGGCACATCGTGCTCGCGAAGGGCGAGCGCAGCGACCTCGCCGAGATCGCGGCCAACCTGCTGTAAATCGCGCTGCGGGCGGCGTGCCGCGGGTTTGCCGATGAGCCGCTTTCGAGTGTGCGCGGGCTCAGGCTCCTCGGACTCGGGCTGCTCGTCCGCCTCGCAGGACGCGCGCACGCGCAGGCTGCGTGCACCGAGTCGCAACGCTGCGTCGGAACGATTGGCCTGCCGCTCTCGAGCGCGGCGATCGGCCCGCACCGCCTGGTCCTCGCATCCGACGATCTCGTCGCGTCCGGCGCGAGCGTGTACTGGACGAGCACGTCGCGCGGGACCGTGACGAAGCTCGGCCTGCACGCGCCGTTCGCGAAGGCGGCCAGCCGGAGGCGCTGGCGCTCGACGGCGCGAGCCTGTTCGTCGCGGCGGACGATCCGCTTGTGATCGAACAAATCGTGCCGCGCTGATACGCTCTCGGACGAGTCATGCGGAAGTGGACCGCCCTCGTCGTGCTCGCGGTCGCGCCGCTCGCGCTCGCGCAGACGTCGCGAACGCACGACGACGACGGGACCGAAGAGGGCGAGCCGAGCCCGTCGGCTTCGGCGTCGGTCGCGCCGCCGAAGCCCGTCGTCGCGCCCCACGTCTTCGTGCAGAAGAACGGCATGGTGCTCGTCACCGGCGGCCGCTTCAAGATGGGCTCCGACGCGCCGAAGGCGGCGCCGAACGAGAAGCCCGCCCACGACGCGACCGTCGGGTCGTTCTGGATCGACCGCACCGAGGTCACGGTCGGCGCGTACGGCGCGTGCGTCGAGTCGCACAAATGCGATCCGCCGCAGAAATCGAGCCCGTCGTGCACGTACGAGATGGGCGATGACAGGCTCCCTGTCAATTGCGTGCGGTGGCAAGACGCCGACGCGTTCTGCCGCGAGCAGAACAAGCGCTTGCCGAAGGAGACCGAGTGGGAGCTCGCCGCGCGCGGCGGCGGCGCGTTCAAGTATCCGTGGGGAAACGCGTCGACCTCGTGCCCGCTCGCCGCGACGCTCCTCCACGACGGCACCGGCCGCACCTGCACCGGCACGCGCCCGGCGCGAGTCGGGAGCTACGCGGCGAACGTCTCGCCGTTCGGCGCGCTCGACATGGCGGGCAACGTCGAGGAGTGGACGGCGAGCTGGTACGTCGAGCACACGGCGTCGGGCGCGCTCCCCACGTCCGGCTCGAGCCACGTCCTCCGCGGCGGCGGCTGGATGTCGCGGCCCATCGACGCGCGCACGACCGCGCGGGACTGGGGCTCGTCGGTCGAGGCGGGCCCGAACGTCGGGTTCCGCTGCGCCCGCGACCCCTGAGGGGACGAGCCCGCCGTCCAAAAAAAAGCGACACGAGGGTCGCACGCGGGCGCCGTCGAGATTACAAGGAATGGCCCATGCCGCGCGCGAGTTGACGCGAGCGGCCCGAAAGTCTATCCCTCGCGGGCTTTTCCGTGGAAACGACCATCCTACTCATGCTCCAACCTGCCGCCCCCAAAGCGGGGTCTCCCGCGCCTGCCGCGCAGACGCAGACCTCGCAACCTGCTCCCGCGGGCGCCGAGCACCAGCAGCCTTCGGGCTCGATGGGCCTGCTCGGCTCGCCGCTTTTCCTGATGCTCATGTTTCTGCCCTTCATCTTCTTGATGTGGCGGCGAAACAAGAAGGAGACCGAGGCGCGCTCGAAGCTGAAGAAGGGCGACAAAGTCCTCGCCGGCGGCGGACTCATCGGGGAGATCACCGACATGGACGACCGCATCGCGAAGGTGAAGATCGCGCCGGGCGTCACGATTCAGGTGCTCACGTCCGCGCTCAGCACCTTCGAGGACGCGAGCAAGACGGCGGCCGCGAAGGAAGAGCCCAAGCCCAAACAAGAAAAAGTCAAAGAGGGTAAATGACGCCGTCGCGCCGAAACGCGCTGATCGTCGTCGCCCTCTGCGCGGCGGGCGCGTACGCGTTCCACCGCGGGGCCGACAATTTCTGGGGCGTCGTGGTCTGCGGGCTCGTCGCGATCTGGGCGCTCGTGACCATGGTCCCGGCGATGGACGCCAACTGGCGGCTCAAGGTCGGGTTCGTGGTCGTCACGTTCGCCGCCGCCTTCGTCGCGCTCTGGCCGACGCTCGACAGCGTGACGGGCAGCAAGCTCAAGTGCCCGGCCTACGTGAAGAATCACATTCACTTCGGCATCGCGCCCGGCCTCGACCTGCGCGGCGGCTTGCGCCTCGTCTACACCGTCGAGGTCGAAGAAGCGATCCGCGACAAGACGCTCCGTTACGCCGACGACATGCGCGGCGAGCTCGCGACGATCTTCGGCTTCCACTCGGGCGAAGGCATCGTCACGCGCGACGAGCTCGACAAGCTCGAGGCCAAGGTCCACGTCTCGACGCCCGAGAACAACATCATCCGCGTCACGTTCAAGGACCCGGCCGACATCACCAAGCTCGACGAGCGCTACCAAAAGCGCTTCGCGCAGGAGCTGATTCAGCAGCGCGGCCCGGGCGAGAACGTCGTCACGTTCAAGATTCGAACCGAGGTCGAGACCTCGATCCGCGACAAGGCGGTCAGCCAGGCGAAGGACACGATCAACAAGCGCGTCGACGAGCTCGGCCTCCGCGAGGCGAGCGTCACGACCCGCGACGAGGACATCATCGTCGAGGTGCCTGGCGAGAACCAGGCGGCGTTCGACGAGATCAAGGACATCATCCGCCGCACCGCACGCCTCGAGTTCAAGATGGTCGACGTCGCCGACATGCGCGACTACTTCGGCAAGTACAAAGAGGCCGACAACTGCCGCGCGGGCGACGCGAACTGCCTCCCGCCGAACCAGGGCTTCGCCGTGTTCGAGTCCGACGAGCCGGACGGCCCGGGCAAGAGCGTGCACACGTCGTTCATCCACGTCCAGCGCCAGCCGAACGAGACGTCGCAGCAGTGCTACGAGCGCCTGAAGAAGTGGGCCTCCGAGCAGCAGGTCGGCGACGAGCAGGAGATCGGCTTCCAAGAAGACGTCGACTACGACCCCGACACGCTCAAGACCGACGAGAAGGGCTGGCGCACGTGGCTGCTCTATCGGCGCGCCGACATCACCGGCGACTTGATCACCGACGCGCAGGTCCAGCAGGACCAAGAGCACATGGGCGGCTACCTGGTCGCGATCACGTTCAACAACGTGGGTGCCGAGCGCTTCGAAGAGGTCACTGGCGCGAACGTCGGGCGGCGGTTCGCCATCATCCTCGACGACGTCATCGACTCGCTCCCCGTCATCCGCACGAAGATCGGCGGCGGTCGCGCCACCATCACCCTCGGCGAAGGCGACCCGGACGTTCAGCTCGCCAAGGCGCGCAAGCTCGAGCTCGTGCTCCGCTCGGGGGCGCTCCCCGCGCCCATCAGCCCGTCGAACGAGTCGCTCATCGGCCCGTCGCTCGGCAAAGACGCGATCCACGAAGGCGTGAAGGGGATGCTCATCGGCTCCGGCCTCGTCTTCCTCTTCATGATTTTCTACTACCGCAAGTCGGGCGTCGTCGCCGACGTCGCGGTCATGTTCAACCTTATGTTGCAGATGGCGATCCTCGCGTCGTTCTCGGCGACGATGACGCTGCCCGGCATCGCGGGCCTCGCGCTCACGATCGGCATGGCCGTCGACGCGAACGTGCTCATCAACGAGCGCATCCGCGAAGAGCTGCGCGGCGGCCGCGGCATCCGGGCGGCGGTCGAAGCCGGGTACGACAAGGCGTTCCCGTCGATCATCGACGGCCACGTCACCGTCCTCATCTCGGGCCTCATCCTCGCGCAGTACGGCACCGGCCCGGTCAAGGGCTTCGCCGTCGCGCTCATCGTCGGCATCATCGCGTCGCTCTACACGGGCGTCTTCTGCACGCGCCTGGTCTTCGACTACTGGGTGCGCCACCAGAAGGTGAAGCGCCTCAGCGTCGGAGCGGAGTTCTAATGCTGCTCTCGAGCTTGCGCATCAGGCATTGGCAACCGGTGGACGCCGACACGCGGCGCTGCCGCATGTTCGCAACGGCGCTGCCGCGACGCCGTGGCGCGGGGGCCACGAGGTAGGTATGGAGTTCTTCAAGCCCGGCGTCGTCTACGACTTCATGCGCGTCCGCAAATGGTGGATCGCGCTGTCGATCATCCTCGTCGTCGCGTCGACCATCTCGGTCTTTTACCCCGGCCCGAACTACGGAACGGACTTCCGCGGCGGCACCGAGGTCGAGATCGCGTTCCTCAAGCCGGTCGACGCCGCCGAGCTCCGCCACGCGGTGCAGAAGGCCGGCTTCGAGACGCCGGACATCGTCCAGGTCGTCGACAAGTCGAACCCCTGGCACTTCCTCATCCGCGTGCAGGAAGTCACGTCGATCAGCGAGAAGCAGAAGGACGAGCTTCGCAACGCGCTCTGCTACTCGGCCGAGAACAAGCCCGACACCGCGCGCTGCCCGGTCGACGCGCGCGCCACGGAGGTGAAGTTCAGCGCGGGCGGCGACAAGATCGATACGCGCTACGACGTCGACCCGAACCTCACCACGATCGCGCAGCAGGTTCAGAGCGTGCCGGGCATCGCGCTTCGCACGTCGTCGACGAACCCGAATTTGCTCAACGCGCGCGACCACCACGTCGAGATTCGAGCTCCAGAGCAAAGGCGATCAGCTCATCGAGGCTCTCCAAAAAGACCTCGGCCCGCAGGTCGTCCCCGAGAAGGCGCTCCGCGTCGAGTGGGTCGGCCCGAAGGCCGGAAAGCAGCTCCGCGACAGCGCGCGAAACGCCGTCGCGATCGCAATCGTCTTCATCATGCTCTACCTCGCGTTCCGCTTCGATTTGCGGTTCGCGCCGGGCGTGGTCATCGCCTGCATCCACGACGCGATGGTCGTCCTCGGCGTCTTCGTCCTCACGAAGAAGGAGGTGACGCTCTCGACCATCGCCGCGGTGCTCACGGTCGTCGGCTATTCCATGAACGACACCGTCGTCGTCTACGACCGCATCCGCGAGAACCTGAGCAAGCACCGCGGGCGCTCGTTCGCCCAAATCATCAACCTCAGCGTCTCCGAGACGCTCTCGCGCACCGTCCTCACGTCGGGCGCGACGATGCTGTCGATGGTCGCGTTCTTCATCTGGGGCACCGGCGTCATCAAGGACTTCGCGTTCGCGATGGTCGTCGGCATCGTCGCCGGCACTTACTCGAGCATCTACGTCGCGGCGCCGCTGACCGAGTGGATTGACCACCAGCTCGCCAAGCGCGGCGGCGCCAAGCGCATCGCGCACCACGACCCGGCGAAGGCCTGAGCGAATACCGACCCGCCGGTCAAGCGGGATCTCGGCCGATTCTTTACAAGCTCGGCCGAAAGGGTTAAAGCACGCCTGAGGTTCGGCTCATGCGTCGCATTCCCACCATGGCTGTCTTGACCGCGCTCGGCGTCGCCGCGACCGCGTCGATCGCCTACGGCACGACGCAGCGTCGCATCCGCGGCATCATCACCTCCGTTGATCCGGCGAACGTCACCATCTCGCCGATTCAGGGCCACCGTCCGTGCGTCACCGGCCGCGTCGATCCGATGCGCACGCGCATCATCGTCGACGGCCACCCCGGCCGCCCGAGCGATCTCCACGTCACCGAAAATGCTCGCGCAGAGCTCGCGCTCGACGACGTTTGGATGACCATCCGCGTCGACAGCGTGCACTGAGGTGATACCCTCTCGCGGGTGACGGTCGGTCCCGGCGAGAAGCTCATCCAGTTCAGCGGGGTCCAGAAGGCCTTCGGTCCGAAGGTCATCTACACCGACCTCACGCTCGAGGTGCGGCGCGGCGAAGTGCTCACGGTCATGGGCCCGTCCGGCGTCGGCAAGAGCGTGATGCTCAAGATGCTGATTGGCCTGCTCTCGGTCGACGCGGGCACCATCTCCTTCGACGGCACCGACATCGAGGAGCTCCCCGAGCGCGAGTTCGTCGACGTCCGCCGTCGCATCGCGTACCTGTTTCAAGGCGCGGCGCTCTTCGACTCGCTCGACGTCGGCGAGAACGTCGCCTACGGCCTGCGCGAGCAGTTCTGGAACAAGATGGCCGAGGAGGAGATCCGCGCGCGCGTCGCGCAGTCGCTCGAGCTGGTCGGCCTCCCCGGCATCGAGACCATGCGCCCGAGCGATCTCTCCGGCGGCATGCGAAAGCGCGTCGCGCTCGCGCGGACGCTCGCGCTCCAGCCCGAGGTCATCCTGTACGACGAGCCGACGACCGGCCTCGACCCCATCAACACAGCGCGCATCAACCACCTCATCAACGGCATCAAGCGCGCGCTCAAGCTGACGAGCATCGTCGTCACGCACGACATGGGCACCGCGTTCGCCGTGTCGGACCGCGTCGCGATGCTCCACCGCGGCCGCGTGCGCTTCGTCGGCACGAAAGAGGAGCTCCAAGCTACGCGCGACAAATTCGTGCGCGACTTCATCGAGGGCCGCGCGCCCGAGACCGAGGACGTCGCGTCGCTTCTGGCATCGTCATGACCAAAGAGAAGAAGGTCGGAATCTTCGTCGTCGTCGGGCTCGGCATCTTGGCGCTCGGGATCTTCCTCATCGGGGAGAACCGAAAATTCTGGGAGCGCAAGGTGTCGTACATGGCCGTGTACTCGAACGTGGCCGGCCTCGTGCCCGGCTCGCCCGTCGCGATGGGCGGCGTCAACGTCGGCACCGTCGCGCGCGTGAAGTACTCGGAGGACGCGCGCGACCCGCACATCTACGTGACGATTGAGGTCGTACGCGCTCAGGCCGAGCGCATTCGCCGTCCGGTCTACGACGAGACCGGCAAGAAGATCGTCCGCAAAGGCACCGTCGCGAGCATCGTCAACAAAGGTCTCCTCGGCGACAAGATGATCGATCTCAGCCTGCCCGATCCCGGCACGCCGCTGCTCGAAGCGCCGGGGCCGATCACGACCGAGGAGCCGCTGGATCTCACGACCTACGTCGCGAAGGTCGACGACATCGTCGCGAAAGCGAACGCGGTGCTCGCGAACCTACAGGAGGCGACTGGCGCGTTCTCGGACCCCAAGTTCGCTCAAGATTTGAAGGGGACGGTGGCCTCGGTCCACGACATCGCCGACGGCGTCGCGCACAAGGACGGGCTCGCGCACCGGCTCGTCTTCGACAAGAACACCGCCGATCGCGTCGACGCGATCCTCGCGAACACGCAGAGCGACACCGCGCACCTGCAGGGCGTCCTCGCGGATCTGCACGACGTGACGACGCACGTGCGCGCCGGGCCGGGCATCGCCCACGCCGTCGTCTACGACGGCGAGCTCTCGGCCAACGCGTCGGGCTCGCTCGCCGAGGTGCACCAAGACCTCGAGCAGATTCGCAAGGGCAACGGGCTCGTCCACGCGCTCGTCTACGGGGACACCGACTCGACGCACCTCATGACGAACGTCAACGCCATGAGCGACGATCTTCGCGCAATCCTCTCGGGCGTGCGCCAAGGCAAGGGCACGCTCGGCGCGCTCCTCGTCGACCCCAGCGTGTACGACGACCTCAAGGCGCTCCTCGGGAACACCGAGCGCAACGCGGTCCTTCGCGCGCTCGTGCGCTACTCCATCAAGCACGACCAGCTCTCGGCGCCGCAGACGAACCCGAAGGTCGAAGGGCCCACGTCCGAGAACAAATGAGCGCCCTATCCCGATAGGGATGGACAGCGCTATCTCGAATGGTATAATGACCCGAGCTTCAGGAGGCCTGGGTCATGCGAGCTTTTTTCGTTTCTTCGTTTGCGCTCTTGGTGGGTGTCGTCGCGAGCGGTTGCTCGGGAGACGACTGCAGCGGCAGCGGCACGTGCCTGTCGCCCGACGGCGGTGACGCTGGCGCGGCGGACGTCGCGGCCGACGTGCAGAACGACGTCGTCGTTCCGCCCAACTGCGACTTGGGCTTGGACGTGACCGCCAGCCCGGCGTGCATCGACGACGGCATCGGCGTGTTCGTCGACGGGACGAACGGCAACGACACGGGCCTCGGCACGAAGGCGAGCCCGTACAAGACGATCGCGAAGGCGATCGCGGCCGCGGGCGCGAAGCCGCGTGTCTACGTGTGCACCGGCACGTACGCCGAGGACGTGTCGCTGACGCAGGCGAACGCGGTCGGAATCTTCGGCGGCTTGAAGTGCGGCGACTGGAGCTACGACGGGAGCTTGCCGATCGTCGGAAAGTCGTCGCTCGCGCTCCACGTCGACGGGGTGACGAAGCCGATCGTGCTGTCGGATCTCGCGTTCCAGGCTGCGGCGGGCGCGAACGCTGGCGACTCGAGCATCGCCGCGTTCGTGACGGGCAGCACCGACGTGACGCTGCGGCGCGTGAAGCTCCGCCCGGGCGCGGGCAAGGACGGTGCGCCGGGCGCGACCGGCCAGAACTGGACGACGGTCGCGCAAGACGACTCGAGCATCCGCGGAAAGGACGCGAGCGGGTCGACGGGCGGCGCGACGCACGCTTGCTCGATCTGCGCCGACAGCGTGAACAGCTCCGGCGGCGGCGGCGGAAATGGCGGAACGCTGAGCTCGCAAGGCGGGAACGCGGGCGCGCCCAACCTGAACGGCACGCCGCCGGACGACGGCGCGGGCGGGTCGCACGACGCGTGCACCGCAGGCCACAACGGCGCGAACGCCTCGCCGGCGACCGCGGCGCCGGGCGCGGCGGTCGTCGGAAAGCTCACGAGCGCTGGCTGGACGCCCGCGACCGGACAGGACGGGCCGAACGGCGGACCGGGCCAAGGCGGCGGCGGCGGCGGCGGTGGCACCGGGCTCGGCCCCGGTGGCGGCGGTGGCGGCGGTTGCGGCGGCTGCGGCGGCGCGGGCGGCAAGGGTGGCCTCAGCGGCGGCGCGAGCATCGGGCTCGCCGTCGTCGCGAGCAAAGTCTCGCTCGTCGCGTGCGACATCGTGACGCTCGCGGGCGGCGCGGGCGGCGCAGGCAGCGCCGGGCAAGCGGGTCAGCTCGGCGGGTACGCGGGCAGCGCGGTGTCGCCCGGGTGCGCGGGCGGAATCGGCGGGCAGGGCAGCGCGGGCGGCGCGGGCGGCGGAGGCGCGGGCGGCATCTCGGTCGGCATCGTTTACACGGACCAAAAGCCCGAGGTCGATCAGGCGACGACGATCGCGGTTCCGAGCTCGCCGGCACCGAAAGGCACCGGCGGCGCCGCGGGAACCAACGACGGCGTGGACGGCGTCGCCCAAGCGATGCTGCAAGCGCTCGCGAACTGACCTACAAGCAGCCCTGCGTTCGTGTGCCGGCGTCGCCGAGTTGGCAGAGGCCGGTGCACGTCTCGAAGGGTGCCGTGACGCCGCACCCGGGATCCTTCGCGACGAACCCCTGCGTGAGGCCGTTGTTGCACGCGAGACCGAGCGTGCAGTTCAGCGGCGTCGGGTACTGCTCGCTCGTCGTTCCGTCGCAGTTCCAGTCGCCCCACGGGAACGCGTCGGGCACGTCGAGGACGTAGGCGGTGAGGCCTGGGTGCACGCGCCCGTCGTGGTCGTTGCAGTCGTTTCCGCCGTCGCACTGCGTCGAGCGGTAACCGTCGTGGTCCTGATCGCACGGGTCGATGGCGGCGTCGCCCGCGTCGGACGCCGGCTGCGCGTCGCCGACGTCCCCGCCGTCGCCCGCGTCGAGGAACGTCGCGTCTTGGCCGGAGTCCGGCACGGACGCGTCGTCGTACGTCAACGTGGGGAACGTGCATGATGCAAGCATCAGCCCGAGGAGCAGCGCTCTGCGCATCAGAACCTCCCCTCGAGCGATGCGCCCCAAGGCGAGAGTCGCAGCGCGACGCCCTCGCGGTGCGTGCTCGACGCGCCCAGGACGAGCATCGCGATGCCCGCGCCCGCGAGGATGCCGCCCGCAATCGCGAGGGCGGTCGCCGCGGTGGACGCGGTCGCGCCGCGGTCGGCGTCGGGCTTCACCGCGACGGGACATCCGACGTGGGTCGGGCACTTCGCGTCGACCGCCGCGAGCGCGTCTTCGCGGACCGCGATCGCGACGCCCATCCCGGCGAGCGCGGCAATCCCGATCGACATCGTGACCCACCCGACAGGCGTCCACGGCGAGCTCGCGTGCGCGGCGGGCGTCGCGCGCACCGTGGCCGCCGCGACCGCCGCCGAAAATCGAGACGGACGGTCTGCGACCCGCCCGTGACGAGGTCGACCGCGGCGTGTGCCTCGCGGTCGCCGAGCCGAGCGGCGACGACGTAGTGCCCTGGGTCGCGGTCGAGCGCCGTGCCGACGAGCTCCGGCTCGAGCGCGCGGCCGTCGACGGTGACCTCGGGCGCCGCGCCGCGTACGCCGACGACCTCGACGGTCAAGTGCGCGACGCGCGGGGTGAGCCGACTGGTTGCGTCGTCCGCGTCGGCCTTCCAGCCCGCGTACTTCTCGTCGTGCGCGAACATCAGCGCGCGCGCGAGCTCGAGCCACGACCGGCGCGCCGTCGCCCAACGTCCGAGCTGCTCCTCGCACTCGGCGGCGTTGCGCAAGCTCCCGAGACCCTCGGGGTAGACCTCGTGAGCTTTGAGGAAGAGCGGCGTCGCTTCCGCGCAGTTGCCCGCCGAGCGCAGCTCGCGTCCGCGCTCGAAGAAATCCTTCGCGTCCGACTCGGCGTCGGCGCGCGCGCAGGGCGCGACGAGCGCGGCAGCGGCAAAGATCGCGATCGCGGCGTGACGCGGCGACATTCGCTTCGAATGTAGATCAGAAGACGGCGCTTCGAATCGACCGACTTCGTCGTCGCCGGCGGCGCGGTCGTCGGGGCCGCGCTCGGCGGGCTCGCGGGGGCCACTGTGGCAGAATGGCGCCCGGTCGCGCGAGGGGACACGTGCTTCGCGCTCGGGAGATCGCGCACGTCCACGGCCGCGGGCTCGCTCGTCGAGGCGGCGGGCGGCGTGTTCGCGACGGGAGCAGCGGTCGGCCGCGCC
Organism: uncultured delta proteobacterium; assembly: GCA_963731595.1. Lineage (GTDB taxonomy): Bacteria > Myxococcota_A > Polyangia > Polyangiales > Polyangiaceae > DASXHD01. Next base: position 1,968,613 of record CAVSWE010000004.1, on the reverse strand, counting down.
GGCGCGGACGCTTGCGTGCTCGCGGTCGGCGCCGAGGCCGCGCGCGCGCTGCGATCCGACGAGCGCGACATGAACAAACCTCCGCCCACGAGGAGCGCGACGCCCGCGCTCGCCGCGAGCGCCGGAACGATTCGGCGCGGCCGGAGCGGAACGCGAAGCGACACGCCGTCCTCGTCGGCGACCGCCGGCGCGGGCGGCGCAACGGCGACTGCGGCGACGGCCGCGGGCGCCGAGAGAACGCGCGCGGGGGCGGGGAGCGCCGCGGCGAGCGCGTCGGCGAGCTCCGCCGGCGTCTGGAATCGCTGCCCGATTCTGTCCGAGAACGCCCGCACGAAGATCGCGTCGAGCTCCGGCGAGGCGTCGCTCCACGCGTCGCGAAGACGCGTCGACTTGAAATTGCAGATTCGAAGGATCGTCTCGTCGGAGGTCTGCGCGTGAAAAGGTCCGACGCCGGCGAGCGCTTCGAACGCGAGCACCGCGAGCGACCAGACGTCGGCGCGCGCGTCGGGGGACTCCGCCATCGCTTGCTCGGGCGACATGTACGCGGGGCTCCCGAGCACGAGGCCCTTCATGGTGAGGCGCGTGGGCGCGCGGTCGCTGTCTTTGACGATTCGGCGCGCCATTTGCGCGATGCCGAAGTCGAGGAGCTTCACGAGAAGGTCCCCGTCTTCCGTCTGCGTCGGAAATTCGTTGGCGGGCTTGAGATCCCGATGGGTGACGCCCTCGGCGTGGGCGACCGCCAGGCCTTTGGCGATTTGCGACACGATGGCGCTCACCTCGGCCGGCTCGAGGCGTTTCCCGCAGCCGCTCCGGCGGTCGAGCCCTTCGCCCTCGAGGAGCTCCATCACGAGATACGCGGCGCCGTCGTCGATGCCATAGTCGGTGACTTGCGCGATGTGGCGGCTCTTTCGCGACAGCGCCGCCGCGATCTGCGCCTCGTTCTTGAACCGGCGGAGCGACGTCTCGACGCCTTCGAACGCCTGAACCGCCGCGCCGCTCGCCGGCGGGACCATCAGCTTCACCGCGAACGGCTGCTGGAGCGCCTGGTGCCGCGCGACCCAGACTTGCCCCATCGCCCCGGCGCCGATCAGACGGACGAGAACGTATTTGTCCCCGATCGCGGTGCCGACGTCGATTTCCTTCACACCCGAACCCTACCTCCGCCGCATTGCATCTGCTATCGTTCCAACCGTGGCTGCGCAAACTGGCAAACGGCTGAAGACGGAGACCGGTTGGGCCGGCGAGGGGGACTCGCACGAGTTCGCGTCGACGGTCGGCGAGCGCATTCGCGTCGCGCGCCAGCAGAAGGGCTGGACGCAAGTCGAGCTCGCGGACGCCGCGGGCTTGTCGAGCAACTACGTGGCGCGGCTCGAGCGCGGCGAGCTCGGAGCCTCGCTGTTCGTCGCGATGAAGATCGCCGAGGCGCTCGGCGTCACGCTCGACGTGCTCGTCGGCGCGCAAGCGCCCACCGCGCGCACGACGACCAAGCGCCGCGCCGGCTGAGCGAAACGAAGGCTCACGTCGTCGGGCGCGCGTGCGAGCGCACGCGTTCGACCACGATGCGCGCGACCTCGTCGTCGAAGAGCAGGCCGTTGTGTCCGCGCCCTTCGAGGCTGATGCGCTCGCCCCAAGGGAACGCGAGCGCGTTCTCGTGCGGGACCGTGCGGTCGGCGGTGCCCGCGATCGAGAGATGCGGCACGCCGTGCTCGTCCGCTCGCGCGCGCAGGCGCGCGAGGAGCCTGCTCTTCGGGTGGAGATCGCGTCCGACGAAGACTGGAATGCGCGCCGCGATCGGAGCTCCGCCGAAGGGCGCGCCGATGGCGATCGTCTGCGTCACGCGAGCGTGGCCGCCGAGCTCTTGCACGTAGTAGCGCGCGACGACGCCGCCGAGGCTGTGCCCGACGATGTGGATGCGCGCCGCGCGCGGCAGGCGTGCGATGAGCTTACCGAGCGAGAAGGCGATCGAAGGCACGGTCGCGCCCGGCACGTGCGAGAAGCTCGCGATCTCGGTCCCGCACTCGCGCTCGAGACGTTGGCGGAGCGGCCGAAAGACGCCCGCGCTCGCGAGGAACCCGTGCACGAGCACGACGACGTCGTGGACGTCCTGGTCTTCGCGCGCTCGCGGGACCACGTCCGCGATGTCGCGAGGCATGAGCATGACCTCTCGCAACGTTGCGAGCGCCTCTGCGGGCACCCCCGTCGACCAAGACGCCATCGTGCCACGCCAATGCACGATTCGTGCTAACAGCGCGAGCGGCTCTCGATGATGATCTTCCGGCACCGCATGACCGTCGGCGACGCCGACCTGGACGAGCTCGGTCACGCGAACAACATCAGCTATCTACGCTGGCTTCAGGACGCCGCGGTGGCCCATTCGAATGCCGTGGGGCTCGGGTTCGCGCGGTACGTGGAGCTCGGCGGAGTGTTCGTCGTGAGACGCCACGAGAATCGATTATCTGCGTTCGGCGCTACGCGGTGACGAGCTCGAAGTGCGTACGCACGTCGGCACCGTGATGGCCGCCAAGTCGGAGCGAAGGTACGAGGTTGTGAGACTCGCCGACGAGGCCGTGCTCGCACGCGCGCTGACGATTTGGGGGTTCGTGGACGTCCGCTCGGCGAGGCCGATGCGCATCCCCGACGAGGTCTACGACGCGTTCGGCTTCGAGCGACGGAAGAAGCGCGCGCTCAGCGACTGACGATCCACACGTGGAAGTCGCGCAGCGGCGCGCGCGCGACGAGGGTCACGCGGTCGCCGTCGTGAATCGCGATCGCGCGGGATTCGGCCTCGGTCCAGCGATCGGGCCCGCGGCTCGCGGCGAGCTCGATCGACTCGCCGCCGACCTCCACGCGCGCGTCGATCGGCTCGTCGCTGCGGACGACGAGCGCCGCGTGGGACGACGACGCGCGCGCGGTGAACGACTCGCGCTCGCCGGCGGGGACGATGCGGCCGCCGTCGAAGACTCCTCCGACGATGCTCGCGACCGCCCACCCGCCGCGCGGGGCAGGGGAGACGTAGTGGTGCGCTCGCTCGCTCTCGACGTCGGCGACGTCGAGCTCGTCGAGCGCGCCGAGCGGCGCGCGGTCGCCGTCGAGCGCGGACCAATCGGCGGCGCCGATGAGCTTGGTCGGGCCGCCGCAGATGACGTTGTGATCGATCGTGACGAGCGCGATCGGCGTCGCGAAGCGCGACGTGATCGTCGGAAACCAGCTCGGATAGAGCGCGACGAGCGCCGGGCGGTCGGCCGGCGCGAGGCGCTGGAGGAGCTCGAGCGTCGAAGCCTCGCCGCTGAGCGCCGCGCGCGTGAAGGGCATGCGACGAAAGCCGCCGAGACCGAGCGCGTCGACGGCGCCGCGATCCGAGAAATACGGAATGGCTCCCGCGTCGCCGAGGAGCACGCGCGCGCCGGGAGGACCCAGCGTCCGGAGCTTCTTGCCCGCGAGGACCTGTTGGTCGTGGATGTTCTCGCTCGCGTCGCGGAAGAAGCGCGCTTGCGGCGCGGCGCGCCACGCGGCGCCGCCCGCGAAGAAGACGGCGACGGCGAACGCGACCGGCGCGCCGGCGCGCCGCGCGAGGGCCGAGACGCCGAGCGCGACCGCGAGCACCAGCATCGCGAGCGACGGCGCGTAATAGCGGAAGCCCTGGTAGCGCGCGGCGCCGTTGAACGACACGAGGAGCGCGAAGAGGAGCATCGACGCGAGCACCGCGGCCGACACGGCGCGCGTGCGACGCGACGCGAGCGCCGCGAGCGCGACCGCTGCGACCGCGAGCAAGAACGACGGCCGCGCCACCACGCTCGCTTCGAGCACGCGCCAGTCGAAATTCAGCACGTTGAGCACGAGCTCGCGCGCGCGATCGAGGTCGCTCAGGTACGGGTTCGACGAGAGGAGCTTCAGCCGCGCGCCCGCGGACGCGTAGTCGCCGGTCATCGCGAAGTTGAGACCGGCGATCGCGAGCGTCGCGGCCGCGCCGGGCGAAGCGACTCGCGCCATCGCGGCGAGCGGCGACTGCGAGCGCGCATGACGCGCGGCGAGGACCGAGAGGACCGCGACGACGACGGCCGCCTCGGGGCGCGTCAAGACGAGCGCGGCGCCGAGCGCGCCGAGCTGCCACTGTTTCTTCGCGCGGAGATGCGCCGGCGTGCGCACGAGCGCGTCCGCGCGCACGAACGCGCGAAAGAGGAGCGCGACGAAGAGCGCGACCTCCATGCCCGAGAAGAGGCTGAAATCGAGCGCGCCGATGGAGACGAGCAGAGCGGCCGCGCCGCACGCGACCGCGACGTGCGCGCGTCCCATCAGGGCGCGGAGCGAGAGCATCGCCGAGCCGATCGAGCCGCACGCGACCGCGGCCGCGAAGATGGCGAGCGAGCCGCCGCGAAAGCCGACCGCCCACCCGATCGCGAGGACCATCGCGTAGAGCGGCGAGGTCTCGCCCGAGCTGTAGCCCTGGCCGGCGATCCATTCGAACGGGTGGGCGCGGCAGAGCGAGCGCGCGAAGTCGAAATGGATGAAGACGTCGTCGAGCGGCACCGGAAAATCGCCGCGGCACGCGCGCACTCCCGGGCCGTAAAATCGCCCCTGCGGCGACCGCCGTCGCGACGGCCGCGAACGCGACGAACGCGGCTCCGGTGTTGCCGTCGCGGCGCGCGGGACTTATGCCTCGTTCGATGCCCATCTCCGAAGACGACGACAAGGCGTACTGGGACGCGGTGGAAGAGGCAACCGAGCTCCTCCACGAAGAGCGATTCCGCGAGGCGCTCGTCGCGCTGCGCGCCGTCATCCAGAAGACGCCGCGGAACCCCTACGCGTACTATTTCCTGGGGATCGGGCTCTACGAGGTCGGCGAGCTCGAGGCGGCGCGCGACGCGTACCGCGCGTGCCTGAACCTCGCGCCCGACCACCTCGGCGCGCGCGTCGCCGTGAGCCACGTGCTTCGCCAGCTCGGCGACGCCAAGGAGGCGATCAAAGAGGGGACGCGGGCGCTCTCGCAGGCGCCGGGCGACGGCGAGGCGCTGCACGCGGTCGGTCTCGCGTACCTCGAGCGCGGCGACGACTCGGCGGCGCGCAAGTACCTCGAGGCCTTCCTCGCGACCAAGCCCGAGCTCGAGGTCGCCGTCGAGGTGCGCGCGATCCTCGCGCAGCTGGCGACGGAAAAAGCTCAGAACTGAGAGCCCGTGCGCGCGGCGCGCGGGACGAGCCAGAGCGAGAGCGCGCAGAGGAGCGGCAGGGCAGGGTGAAACGCGACGCCGAAGGCCCGCTGCTGCGCGTCGACGACGGCGACGAAGGCCCACGTCGAGGCGAAGGCAAGGACGAGCACGCGCGCCGCGAGGGGCGAGACGTTCGCGCGCGGCAGGAGGAGCCACGCGGGAAGCGCGAGCAGCACCCACTCGTACGGCGCGCAGTGCCACGAGCACGCGAGCGTCGCGAGCGCCGCGACGGAGACGACGAGCGCGAGATCGCGTCGCGCCCGCACCATCGCGGCGAGCGCGACGCCGCCGCACGCCGCGACCGCGATCGCCGCGAGCCCCACCGCGAGCCCGCGGTGCGCCGGCAGCGCGCAGACGAAGAAGGATCGCCACGTGAACCCGAGCGACTCGCGGAAATGCGAGTCCGCGTACGCCGACATCCGGCGGATCGCCCCAGGAAACGCGAGCGTCGCGCGCGGCGCGGCGGCGATCGAGAGCGCGAGCTGCGCGGTCCCTCCGAGCGCGAGGCCCAGGAGCCCGCGACGTGCGCGTGGCGCGACGAGCATCGCGAACGGGAGCGCGACGAGCAGCTGCGGCTTGTACGCGAGGAGCGACGCGCAGAGACCCGCGGCCACCGGGCGATCCGCCTCGAGCAGCGCGTACGTCGCCGTGAAGAGCGCGAGCGCCACGAACACCGTCTGTCCCGCGAGGACGCCGTAGACCGCCGGGTACGACGCGGCAATCCACAGCGCGCCCTCGAGCCCGCCGGTCGCGCGACGCGCCGACCACGCCACGAGCACGACGCTCGCGACCGTCACGATCGCGAACGCGATCGCTTGCGAGACGAGCGCGAGCGGCGCCGTCTCGATCGCGAAAATCGGCGGGTACGCATACGGGTAGTGCACCGCGAACGAACGCCCGAAGGCTTCGGCGTGCGCCGCCGCCTGCGCGTCGAAGTCGTAGAGCGATCTCCCCTCGAGCAAGAGGCGACTCGCGTCGCGGAACACGCCGAGGTCCCACCCGAGCATGTCGGGCCGCACGCGCGCCTTGACGAGGCCGAGGAGGATCGCGCCCCAGAGCGCCGAGGCGGCCAGCGCGACGAAGCGACCCCGGCGACTCAGCACTACTTGTTGGTGCAGTTCTCGAAGCGGAACGTCGTGCTCATCAGGCAGCCCGCGTTGCCCGGCTTCTGCGACTCGAGCAAGTTCGTCGGCGAGGGGCAGAACACGCTCACCCAGATGCGGCCGCCGTGATCGTCCGCGAACACGTCCGCCGGCTTCGGCAGCGGGTTGCCGGGCTGCCCGTTGTCGACGAGGACGTACTGCGCGAAGCAGTCTTTCTGCTGGAGGTGCTTGGTCGGGTCGAGCATGTCGACCTGGATGTTGGGGATCTGGGTGCCGTCGCCGGCGGCGGTCGGGTTGCCGCTCGCGTCGCGGGCGCGCGGCGTGAACATGCCCTGAACCGTGAGCGTGCCGGGCGCGGTGCCGCCCGAGATGACCGCTTGCGCGGTCACCTGGTAGCCGTTGCCGCTCGGGACGACGCTGCACGTAACGGCCACGTCGCCCGTGCCGGTCTGGACGATGTTCGCGTCGGTGTTCGTGTCGGGCCCCGGAATCGGCGCGGTCTCCGGCAGGTAGATGAACTTCTCGGGGCTGTTGCAGAGGCCCGAGCCGGGTTGCACGTTCGAGGCGACGACCGCCTGCGGCACGGCCGGCGTGTTGTTGCACGCGAGCGCGCAGAGGCCGACGACGACTGCGGAAACGACGGATTTGGCGACCGAGCCCATGGAAAACCCTCCGAAATGGAAAGGAGAAGCAAACGGAGGATAGCGCGCCGCCGAAAACGACGCGAATGTTTCAACGGCCGCCGGTCAGCGCGCCGCGACGAAGCCTCGCTCGAGGTCCTCGCGGAGATCGCCCTCGTCCTCGAGGCCGATCGAGAGGCGAATCAGGCCGTCGCCGATCCCGAGCGAACGGCGAGCTTCGGCCGTGAGGCTCGCGTGCGTCATGATCGCGGGGTGCTCGGCGAGCGACTCGACGCCGCCGAGGCTCTCGGCGCACGCGAAGACGCGGAGCGCCTTCAAGAAGGCGGTCGACGCCGGCAGCCCGCCGCGGATCTCGACGCTGATCATCCCGCCCGGGCCCTTCATCTGCTTGCGCGCGAGCGCCGCGCCGGGATGGCTCTCGAGCCCCGGGAAGATCACGCGCTCGACCTGCGGGTGCGTCGTGAGCCAGTGGGCGAGCTTGGTTGCATTCTGCACGTGTCGCTCGACGCGGACGGCGAGCGTCTTGAGGCCGCGCAAGACGAGGTAGCAGTCGAACGGGCTCGGGACCGCGCCGACCGCCTTTTGCAAGAAGTGAAGGCGCTCGGCGAGCGCGTCGTCGCTCGTCATCACGCAGCCGCCGACGACGTCGGAGTGGCCGTTCAAGTATTTCGTCATCGAGTGGACGACCATCGTCGCGCCGAGCTCGAGCGGCCGCTGGAGGATCGGCGTCGCGAAGGTGTTGTCCACGCAGAGCTCGGCGCCGGCGTGCTTCGCGACCTCGGCGATCGCGGCGATGTCGAGGATCTTCAGCATCGGGTTCGAGGGCGTCTCGAGCCACACGAGCTTGGTGTTCTTCTTCATCGCGGCTTTGACGCGCGCGGGGTCGGTCATGTCGACGAAGCTCGCCTCGACGCCGAAGTCTTTGACGACCTTGTCGAAGATGCGGAACGTGCCGCCGTAGACGTCGTCGGACGCGACGACGTGATCGCCGCTGCGCAGGGTGAGGAGGATGGTCGTCGTCGCGGCGCACCCGCTGCCGAACGCGATCGCGTGCGTGCCGCCCTCGAGCGCCGCGAGGCAGCCCTCGAGCGCCGTGCGCGTCGGGTTCCCCGCGCGCGAATAATCGTACCCCGTGTGGCTGCCATCGGGGCGCAAGCCCCGGACCAGGTTACCCGGCCCGTCTTGCTGGAACGTGCTCGAGAGGACGATGGGCGTCATCACCGCGCCCGAGGACGGGTCGGGCTCTTGCCCGGCGTGGATGCACAGCGTGTCGATCTTCGGAGTCATGCTGCCCTCGCGTTACCAGCAGATGGTACGGTGGTGGATGATGTCGCGAGCTGCGCCCGTTCTCTTCCTGCTCGCGGCCGCGGCCTGCAAGCAAGCGGCCGACGTGCCGGACGCCGACCCGGGCGACGCGGGCGACGAGGCCCCGGCGACGACGACGACCGACGTGAAGGTGTTCGTGGAGCCGAGCGACAACGCTCAGCCGTTGCTCACCGCGATTCAGACCGCGAAGACGTCGATCCACATGACGATGTATCTCCTCACGGCGAGCTCGTACGTCAACGCGCTGATCGCCCAGAAAAAAGCCGGTCGCGACGTGAAGGTCGTCCTCAACCAGAATTTTCCGACGACCGGCACGTCGAACGGCACGGTGTTCAGCCAGCTCCAGGCGGGCGGCGTGGACGTCGTCTGGGCGCCGCCCGGGTTCAACTACACGCACGAAAAAGCGGTGATCGTCGACGGCGCGTCGGCGTGGATCATGACGATGAACGTGACGTTCAGCTCGCCGACCTCGAACCGCGAGTACCTCGCGCTCGACACCGACCCGGACGACGTCGCCGAGGCCGAGCAGATCTTCGAAGCCGATTTCGCGAACACGCCGATCGCGCCGGTGGGCAAGCTCGTCGTGGCGCCGAACGGCGCGCGCGAGGCGATCGTCGCGATCGCCGACGGCGCGACGACCACGCTCGACATCGAGGGCGAGGAGCTCAGCGACGCGGCGATCGTGACTGCGATCACGTCGGCGCACGATCGCGGCGTCGCCGTGCGTGTCGTCTTGTCCGACGACACGCCGACGAGCACGATGGCGAGCGCCGTCCAGACGTTGAAGAACGACGGCGTCGACGTGCGAAAGCTCTCGACGCCCTACGTCCACGCGAAGGCGCTCGTCGCCGACGGAACGCTCGCGTACGTCGGCTCCGAGAACTTCACCGCGAACTCGCTCGACTCGAACCGCGAGCTCGGCGTGCTCGTCGCGGCGCCGTCAGAGGCGGCGAAGGTCCAGTCCACCATCGCCGGCGATTTCGGCGCCGCCGTCGCGTACTGACCGGCTCTCGAGCGGCGGGTCGAGCGGAAAACCGTCCGCGAGCTCGCGCGCGAAGAAGGTGAGCACGACGTCGAGGTCCCAGTCGGGCAGCGAGTGACCGCCCTCGCGCGCGACGAGCGTGTGCGGCCACCGCGCCGCTGCGAGCTGGGCGTCGAGCTTGCGCATCTCGGGATCGGCGGCGTCGTCGGAGGTGACGAGCAGCATCGGCGGCGCGCGCTCGGGCACGCGGTCGATGGCGCCGACGGGGCCGCCGTGCGCGACGGCCACCGCGTCGAAGGGCACGAGCCCGCGCGTCGCGACGAGCTCGGCGAAGTAGCCGCCGTTCGAGAAGCCGAGGAGCACGTCCTTGCCCGGTCCGAGCCGCTCGCGCGCGCGCGCGATCGATGCGCGAACGCGCGCGGCGAACGTCGGCCCGTCGCCCTCGTTGCGCTCGTTGCTCGGCCAACAAAAGTGGCTCGCATAGCCGGGCGCGTTGCACTCGCCGCGCACGCCGTGGAGGGCGAGCACCGCGAAGCCCCGCTCGGTCGCGAGGCGCGCGAGGCGCGTCTGGCGATCGAGCTCCTCGCCCGCGCCGACGTCGTCGTAGCGGCCGTGCAGATACACGACGAGCGTCTCGGGCAAGCGCTCGTCGGCCGGCGCCGCGAAGCACGCGTCGGAGTCGATCGCTTCGAGGCCGTCGGCGCACCACGACGTCGCGGGCGCGCCCGCGTCGGGCGGCGCGACCGCCTCCTGCGCCGCGACGGGCCGCGAAACCCACGCGACCAGCGCGGCCACGGTCGCGGCTGCGCTGCCCGCGACGACCCAGGGGACGTGTCGCATCGGCCGGGCAGTATACGCTCGCGAGCTCGAACAATCCGCCGTGACATATCGGGAGACGCATGACTCGAAGCACCGCGCCCTCAGCCGCGCGATCGGCCGCGGGCTAGCGAGCGCCGATGCCCCTGCGACGGCCATCACGGCGTGGCGCGCGCGATGCTTCGTGACCGCCTCGAAACAAGGAGTCGTCATGCAGCCGAAGAAGCTCATCAGCGCGGCGTTCGCGGTCGCGCTCGTCACGCGAGCGTCTCGGCCGGCGTGGGCCAGACGGGCACGACGGGCGCCGAGCAGCGAACCGATCCGGGCGCCGTCGAACAAGTCACCGCCGAGCTCGTCCAAGCGCGCTGCGCGCGTGCTTATTCGTGCGGCGACGTCGGTCCGAGCGGGCGCTGGGCAGACAACGGGGCGTGCACGACCGCCGTGCGCCGTTCGGTGCGCGACGACCTCATCCAGCGCGAGTGCCAGGAGGGCTTCGACCCGCAGACGGTCGACGGTTGCCTGCACGCGATCCGCGACGCGCGCAGCGAGGACGCGCGCGACGTCCGGTCCACCAAGGCGTGCGAGAGCGCGCTGCGCTGCGGCTGATTGAAGCGCCGCCCCGCGAAGGCCACGACGATCGACGCGCTCCAGCGCGTCTGCGCCGGGCGCGACGCTCTACCGGATTACGAGTGGGGTGACCGACGGGGATCGAACCCGCGACAGCTGGAGCCACAATCCAGCGCTCTACCTGACTGAGCTACGGCCACCGAAGCGGCGCGGAGCATAGCGCTCGGCGCGCCCGATGCCAACGGACGCGTCACGAAACCTTCCAGTACGCGCTCGCCGCCCGGGCGGCGCGCTCGACGTCGGCGCTGTCCGGGTCGGACGCGACGTCGTCGTATTTCCGCTGCTCGAAGACCGCGGCCATCGACTCCCCGAGGCCCGACTCGAGCGCTCTCAGGTCGTAGCCGCCCTCGAGCACGAGCGCGATGCGACCGCCTGCCGATTTCGTCGCTTGCTCGGCGAGGCGCTGGGTCATGTAACCGTAGCCGCGCGGCGTGAGGTGCATCTCGGCGAGCGGGTCGCGCTCGGCCGCGTCGAAGCCCGCGCTCACGAGGACGAGCTCGGGCGCGTACTGTTCGAGCACCGGCGAGACGATTCGAATCGAACGCCGCGCGGTACACCGCGTCGCCGCCGCCGGCCGCGAGCGGCACGTTCACCGTGTAGCCGCGCCCTTCGCCCTCGCCCGCGTCCTCCAGCGCGCCCGTCCCCGGGTAGAAGGGAAACTGGTGCAGCGACACGTAGAGGACGTGCGGATCGCGCCAGAACATCTCCTGCGTGCCGTTGCCGTGGTGGACGTCGCCAGTCGACGATCGCGACGCGCTCGACGCCGCGCGCGCGCGCGTCGGCCGCTGCCACGGCCACGTTGTTGATCAGGCAGAAGCCCATCGCGTGCGCCGGGCGCGCGTGGTGGCCCGGCGGGCGCAGCAGGGCGACGCCCGCGCGGGCCTTGGCGTCCTTCGCGACGATGCGGTCGACCATCTCGGCCGCGCCGCCGGCCGCCCGCTTGGCGGCCTCGATGCTCTTTTCGCTGACGAACGTGTCCGGGTCGAGCATGCCGCGCCGCCCGCGGAGCGCCTCGAGCGACTCGACGAAGCGTGGATCATGCACGCGTTCGAGCAGCTCGTCGGTCGCCTCGCGCGGGTCGATGCGGCTGAAATCCGCCTTGGCGTGGGCCACGGCCTCGCGCGCCGCGAGCAGCCGCTCGGGCCGCTCGGGGTGGTACCCGATCGGCACGTGCCGGTCGAAGGCCCCATCGTCGACGAGCAGCGCGGCCGCACGGGTTCCCATGGCGATCGCCGCATGTTGCCGAATCTTGCGGCCCGATGATAGCGTCGTCCGCAGTTTTCGCCGTTCAGCAGCTCGGGAGGAGCGCACTTCGATCATGCGAAACAAGATCATCGTCGTCAACGCCATCATCGTCGCGATCGTCGGAGCGCTCGCCTTCGTCATGATGCGCGCGTCGATCCTCTCCGCCGCGTCCAACACGCAGGCTTTGCTCGACACCGCGAAGCACAGCGCCCTCGGCGCGAGCGCGCGACTCCAAGTCGACGGCCTCAAGGTCGAGCGATGGCTCACCGTGAAAGCGGCCGAGCCTGCTGCGTCCGACCCGCTGAACAAGGCCGATCCGACCGCCGCCGGCGCCGCCGCGACGCAGCTGTGCGACGCCATCCTCGCCGCGTCGAAGACCGCGCCCGACTTCGAGGGCCGCGTCCCGTCGCTCGTCCTCCTCACCGACGCGAACGGCATCACGGTCGGTCGAAACGGCTCGGATCTGCGCCGCAAAGAAGATCTCGGCGCCACGTACCCGGTGTTCAAGGCCGCCATTCAGAAGGGGCAGGCGGGCAGCGACGTCTGGTCGAACAAAGTCGACCAGGTCCTCGCGTCGTACGCGCCCGTCAAGAACGACAAGGGCCAGGTCGTCGGCGCGCTCGTCGTCGGCATCCAGCTCGGCGACGAGCTCGGTCGCGTCTCGGACTCGACGACGGGCCGGCCGCTCGTCCTCGCCGCGGAAAACAAGGAGGGCGTCGACGTCCTCGCGCGCTCGACCGCCAACACGAGCGCCCTCGACGAGGCGACGACCAAGGGCGAAGCCGAGCACGGCGCGATGGCCACGGTGCGCGCGGTCATCGAAAAGGGCCACGCCGACGCCGCCCCCGCGGGCGACATCATGGTCGGCGCCGCGCCGCTCGAGAGCCTCGGGGACGGAAAGAGCAAAGCCATCGTCGCGAGCTCGCCGTCGGTGCTCATCGCCGACGCGGGCAGTCTCGCGATGCCGATTCTCGGCGTCGCCGCCCTCGGCCTCGTGCTCGTCGTCATCGGCGGCTGGCTGCTCGGCAGCTACATCTCCGCGCCGATCGCGCGGCTCGAGGAAGGCCTCCTCGCCATCATCAACGGGCAGACCGACAAGCGCTTTCAGCTCGAGCACGCCGAGCTCGGCGGGCTCGCCTTCCGCATCGATCAGCTGCTCAACCAGCTCCTCGGCGTCGAGGAAGACACCTCCGACGAAGACGGCCGCATCTCGCGCGCACCCAGCGCCGCAGCCATGGAAGCCGCGGCGAACGTCGACGGCGGCGGCGGGGCTCCGGCGTTCGACCCGAACGAAGCGGCCGCGCTGCGCAGCGAGCCGGCGCCGCAGTACTACGCGCGCATCTACCGCGAGTACATCACCGCGAAGAAGGCGCTCGGCGAGCAGACCGACCACATCACCGAGCAGGCCTTCCAGTCGCGCATCCAATCGATGGAGACCGAGTCGGAGCAGAAGGGCAAGCCCGTCCGCTACAAGGTCCAGAGCAACGGCCGCGAGGTCGTCCTGCTCGCCGTCCCGATCGGCTGACGCTCCAAAAAACGGCTGAGGAAGAAGGGAAGCCGGCACGGGTCTCGCGTGCTATAGGGCGGGGTTACCCGTGGGTATCTTCGACTTCCTCAAAAAGAGCGACAACAAGTCCGAAAAATTGAAGCAGAAGCCTCCCGCGCTTCGACGCGAGGTGGCGCGTTTTGCCGAAACGGCCTCGAAAAAGAACGCGCAGAACTACGACCGGCAAGAGGCGATCGCCGCCCTGGCCGACCTCGCTCAGCCGGCGCAGAACCAAACCGAGCTCGAGAAGACCGAAAAGGGCCGCGCCCAGCTAGAGGAGCACGAGGCGACGCGCATCGAGGCCGCCGGCGCGCTGCTCAAGCGATTCAACTTCGTCATGGACCCGTCGATCACGGATCAGGAAGAGAAGCAGTCCGCTTTCGAGGGCATCCAGGCCGTCGGCGCGGGCATCCTCGAGCCGCTCCGCGCCTACGCGGCCAAGGCCGAGAGCCTCTCCTGGCCCATCAAGATCCTCAAGAACGCCCTCGGCGACGACGAAGACGCCATCGTCGGCGAGCTCCTCGACTGGCTGGCCAAGTGGGACACCGAGTACGCGAAATTCGTCGACCCGAAGGTCCAGCTCCTCGTCGAGCTCGAAGAGCACAAAGACCCGCGCATCCTCGACGCCATCAAAGACTTCCTCCTCGACGTGAACGACATCTCGCGGTTCCACGCCGTCGGCGTCGCGCTCGCGCAGGACGATCCGGCGGCCCTCCCGCTGCTCGTCGACATGTTCGTCGACGAGGAGTCGCTCCGCACGCGCAACCGCGTCTGCGAGGGCTTCCTCACGCGCGGCTGGGTCGTGCCCGAGGAGCGCCGCGCCGAGATGCGCAAATCGCTCCCGTCGGAGTACTCGATCGACGGCGAGGGAAAAATTCGCCGAAAAGCGTGAGCGCGTCGCGTAGCATGCGGCCATGAGGCGCACGCTCGCGTTTGGTCTCGCCCTCGGGGCGGTGTTCGTCATCTCGCGCTCGTCGGACGCTCACTTCGAGCTCGTCGCGCCGCCGTCTTGGATGTCCCAGGACTCGCTCGGCTCGCCGCAGAAGCTCGGCCCTTGCGGCGACGAGCTCGACGGCACCGACGCGGCGACGCCGAGCGGGATCGTCAGCGCGTACCAAGTCGGCGACACGATCACCGTCACGATCGACGAGAAGGTCTTCCACCCCGGCCACTACCGAATCGCGCTCGGGGTGAACGGTCGCGCGGATTTGCCGGCGGAGCCGGGCGTCGACGCGGGCACGGGCACCCCGTGCGGCACCGCGGAGATCGAAGACCCGCCCGTCTTCCCCGTGCTCGCGGACAACGTCTTCCCGCACACCGCGCCGTTCAGCGGCCCGCAGACGACCACCGTGAAGCTCCCGCCGAACGTGACCTGCTCGAGCTGCACGCTCCAGGTCATCGAGTTCATGTCGAACCACCCGCTCAACAACCCGGGCGGCTGCTTCTACCACCACTGCGCCAACATTTCGGTGGGCGCCGCCGGCGCCGACGCGAGCACGCCCGTCGACGCGAGCGCGCCCGTCGACGCGAGCGCACAAAACGACGCCGGCGGCGTGGGCAGTGAGCCCGAGCCGCCGGCGACTGGTTGCAGCTGCAACCTCGCGACGCCTCAGCGTCCCGAGGGCGCCGCGCTGCTGCTCCTCATTGGCTCAGCTTTCGTCCTCCGAGCATCACGCCGACGGAGACGCCGACGACCTGATTGAACTTGAAGGTCTCGTCGTCGCCGTTCACCTTCCCGTCGGGGAAGTTGTTGTTCGGGCCGAGGCCGCGCGAGTCGAAGCCGCCACGGTTCCACGAGAACGGCAGCGCGCGATACTCGACGCCGACGTTGACGAGGTCGTTGATGAAGAAGGTCAAGCCGAGGCCGAACGTCGGCGCGCCCTTGATTTGGCTTGTCAGCGCGAAGCTCGCCGGGTCGGTGCACGACGCGACGGTCTCTCCCGGGCCGCAGCTCGTCCGCTCGTCGATGCCGACGACGCCGCCGCCGGCGAAGAGGTACGCCTCGGTGTCGACGAACAGCGCCTGGAAGAGGGCGAGCTTGCCGCGGAAGGGAACCGCCGTGAGCTGCGCGAAGACCATCCAGCTCATCTTCGCCGTCTGATCCGAGAAGGTCGGGTGCGAGGCGCCGCTCGGGCAGTTCGGCGTCGCCGTTTTCGCGTTCGTCGGTGCGCAAGGCGCGACGTTCGTCGCGGTCAGCGTGTCACGCGGAGCGACCTGGTCGATCTGGCTCGTGAGGTCGGTGTCGCTGTTGACGGCGCCGCCGCCCCAGAGACCGACGCCGAGCCAGTCGGTGAAGTAGTACGTCAGGCGCCCGCCGAAGATGTACGAGTGCTGGTACTCGTCGAGGAGCGTGAACGCGGCCATCGGCGCGATCTCGAATCGCCCTTCGCGGTATTCGCGGAGCTTCATGACCGGCGGCGCCCCCTTGAGCGGACCGCTGAGGACGATCTCTTGGGCCTGCGCAGGGCGCTCGGTCGCGGTGAAGACGCCCGCGGCGGCGACAACGGCGAGGATGGTTGCAGTGAGGGTTCGCATCGTCGTCCTCATTTCGGCAGCCTGTATTCGAAGCTGAACGGCAGGAAGAAGCTGAGACCGACGTTCGCTTGGAAGTTGTTCGTGATGTCGACGCCGTCTTGGAGCCACGTCTTTGGGTTCGACGGCGAGTTCGGATCCTGCGGGTTGGTCGTGGACCCGGTCGCGATGCTCAAGTTCTCGAGCTTCTCGGGATAGATGTAGTCGCGAACCTCGCCCGTGATGGCGAGCCAGCGCGTGAAGAAGATGCGGAGGCCGATGCCGAGGTTGAAGCAGACCTTCGGTTCGAATCGAACTTGCGGTTGTCCGGGTCGATGACCGGAATCGGCCGCGTCGAGATCGCGCCGACGCCGCCGTCGACGTAGACGTCGTAGCTGAAGATGAAGCTCGCCGAACCCGGCGAACTTTCCGTACATGGGGACGTACGTGAAGTTCAGCGTCGGCGCGCCACTGAGTACTCGTTCAGCGGCACCGCGACGCGCGCCGCGCGGCGGTTCTGGAAGTTGAAGTCCGAGTCGCTGTTCAGGCCGCCGTACCAGTTGCCGTTCAAGCCGACCGCGAGCACCTTCGTGATGTAGTAGTTGAGCGCGAGGCCGGGGCCGGTGTGGCTGACGAACTGATCGTTCAGCGTGAAGCCCCAGTACGGCATGATCTCGAAGCGGTGGTAACGCAGAACGTAGTTCTGCTCGACCGCGTAGATCTCCGCTTGTACTTTTTCTTCGCCGCCTCCGCGATGTTCTCCAGCTTGGGGCACGCGGTCGGGATCGATTTCGCAGATGCCGCCTTCGCCGCCACCTGCGCCGGCAGGCGTTCCGCCCGTCGCGCCGGTGCCGCCGGTCGGTTGCTGCGGCTGCCCTTGATCCGGCTGCTGCGGCTGTGGCCTTGCGGCTGATCGAGGTCGATCTCGCCGCCGCCGGCTCCTCCGGCCGGCGCCGTGGTGGTCGTCCCACCGCCTTTCGGCTTCTTCCTTTTTGGGCGTAGCGCCGGGCTCGAAACAGCGCGAGCGCCGCTGCAACAAGAAGCCACCTGAGCTTGCTTCATCGCTAACCCTTTTTGGGACGCTCCGACACCAGAGCCGCCGCATGGTTGCGACGCTAACAGCACTCCGGTACGGACGCGTAGGCCTAACTGCTTAGAAAACTGCTGGGGAATCAGGCTTACGGCTAAAGTGGCCGCGACTATATCACGCCATTTTCAGCCGAGCAACGGAATTATTGTAAGTGCAGTCTGCAAACATCGTTTTTACGTTCACTCCGCGGCGACTGCTTCTTCCTCGCGACCGAAGAGCGCCTCGACGAAGTCCTCGGCGTCGAACTCGCGCAGGTCTTCTGCGCGCTCGCCGAGGCCGATGTAACGGACCGGGACCTTCGAGCTCGTCGCAGATGCCGAGGACGATGCCGCCCTTCGCCGTGCCGTCGAGCTTCGTCAGCACGATGCCGGTGAGATCGAGCGCCTCCTTGAACAGCGCTCGCCTGCGCGAGCGCGTTCTGCCCGGTCGTCGCGTCGAGCACGAGGAGCGTCTCGTGCGGCGCGCCGTCGAGCGCCTTGCGATCGTCTTGCGCACCTTCTTGATTTCGTCCATGAGCGGCACCTTCGTGTGAAGGCGGCCGGCCGTGTCGACGAGAGGAGATCGGCGCCGGCTTCTTTGGCCTTGTTGTCGCGTCGAAGGCGACGGCGCCGGGGTCGGCGCCCTCCTTGCCCTTGACGACCTCGGCCGACGCGCTTGCCCCAGACCTCGAGCTGCTGCACGGCCGCCGCGCGGAACGTGTCGCCCGCCGCCGAGGACGACCTTCTTGCCGGCCGTCGCTGTAGCGGGTCGCCAGCTTGCCGATCGTCGTCGTCTTGCCGACGCCGTTGACGCCGACCATGAGCACGACGGTCGGCTTGGCCGAGCTTCGGATGGCGCCGCGGCGCCGATCCCGAGAGGATCGCGCGTCGCCTCGGCGCGGAGCGCCGCCCACACGGCGTCGTCGTCGGAGAGCTCGTTCTTCTCGAGCGACTCGCGCAGGCGGCCGAGGATCGCCTCGTCGTCTTCGGACGCCGACGTCGCTCGCGAGCATCACCTCTTCCATCTGCTCCAAGATGGCCGGGTCGATCTCTTTCTTGCCGGAAAGAGCGCCGGAGCTGCGCGATGAACCCGCCGCGCGTGGCGGCGAGGCCTTTGCGGAGCCCGGCGACGTCGCGCTTCGGGCGCGCGGAAGGGGCGGCGACCTCTTCCTCGATCGGCGCCTCGATCTCCTCCTCTTTTTCTTTGCGCGGCTCGGCGGTCTCGGGCTTGCGCGCTTCGGGGGCGCGCTCGGCCTTCGCCTCGGCGCGAGCGGGCGCCGCCTCTTTCTTCTTCTCGGCCTTCTCCGGCAGAGCGGCGGCGCTCGGGGGCGGGCGGGAGCTGCGGTCGGCGCGCGAGGGCAAAGTACGCCCCGGCGGCGACCACCGCGACAACGATCAGGATGATGACGACGGTCATGACGCTCCCGAGTCCCACGAATTGCGGGACCGCGACTATAAGAACCGCAGCGCGGTCAGGTCAACGCCTGCCTGGCATTCTTCGGGCGTCTCGGTCTTCGGCGGATCCGGCCGCCGGCTTTGGGGGGAAGGCTCGAGCGCCATCACCTCCGCCTCGACGCGCGCGTCGACCTCGCCGCGATCGTAGGCGGCCTGCTCGATCGCGTCCGCCCACGGCGCGGCCTCGGGCATCGCGCTCTCGGCGGCGCGGCGAACGTAGGCCGGCGTCGGACCGTCGGGCGGGGAAGCGCCGCGGACGTCGAACGGCGGCCCGCGCCGTCGCGCCCACTGCACGAGGCGGTCGAGCAGCTTGCGCCTGCGCGACACGAGCGCGATCTCGAGGACGCCTGCGCCGGGAAGCTTCTGACGAAGGTCGGCGTGGAGCGGCGCCTCGACGACGAGCTCCGCGTCGGGCGGAGCGGAGGCGAGCTCGAACGAGAACTCGCCGTCCTCGCTCGCGAACACGCTCGCGAGCGGCGCGCTCCCGGCGAACGACGGCACCTGCACCGAGACGCGCGCGCGCGCGACCGGCTCGCCGTCGTGCGCGTCGACGACGCGTCCCGCGTATGTGCCGGTCCGGGTGCGTGACGAGTGGACGACCGCGATGCCCGCGGTCCCCTCGTGCGACGGCGGTCGCGTCATCACGACGGTGCGATCGAGGCGGTGGCGCCGTGCGTTGCGGCCGAGGAGGAGCCACGCGCCGAGCGCGAGCGCGCCGAGCGCGAGCGGCAGCTGGCGGAGCGGGCTCGGCCCGCGGATGGGCACGTTCGCGGCGAGCTCGCCCGCAGGCTCGAACCAAGGCGCGTCCGGCACGTAGCGAAGCTGGAGCGCGACGTTCTTCGCGCCGCGCGGAGGGACGAACGTTGCGTGAACGGTCGCGCGGCCGTTCGCCAGCGAGGCGGCGCCGACGAGCGCGCCGTCGAGGCGCGCCTCGATTGTCCCGCTCGGGATCGCGCCGCCGTGCGCGGCGGTCGCCGCGACCTCGAGCTCCACGCCGTCGTCGGGTGCGCTCGGCGGGAGCGGCTTCGCGAGCGCGAGCGCGACGTGGGTGTCGCGTTCGATCGGCGCGGCGTGCTCGCTCGGCATCGTCGCGGCGTCGCCCTCGAAGCGGACGACCAGCGCGCCGCGGCCCGGCGCCCCGAGATCGCGCATCGATAGGACGAACGTCGCGCGCCCTCCCGCGGTCGTGCTCGCGCGAGCGAGCTCGTCCCCGTGCTCGGTCGTCAAGAGCAGCGCCAAGCCGGACGTGTCGCTGCGGTCATCGTCGTCCGCCGTCACCACGACGTCGAGCGACGTCTCGCTCGCGTCGAGCGAAATGACGCGCGGCTCGGGATCGAAGCGGAGCTCCACCAATCGCTTCGCGAGGTCCACCGCATACTTCGCCGCCGCGCGCGCGAGCCACGGCGTCGGGCCCGCCGAGACGGTCACGTCGTAGGCGCCGAGCGGCGCGGGGATCCAAAAACAGAACCTGCCGCTCTCGTCGGTGCGGAGCGGCGCGGGCCCATGCTCGTCGCCGCACGGCGACGCTGACGCGAGGTCCACCGGCGGAGCGACGGCGAGCTCGAGCTTCGCGCTCGGCACGGGCGAGCCGGCGTCGTCGAGCACGCGGCCGACGGCGAGGATCTTCCCGTGGCTCCGCCCGACGTGCCCGTCGATGCGCGCGGCGCCGTGCACGCGAAGGCTCCGTCCCGCGTGGGCGGCCGGCGCGAACATCCCACATAGGACGAAAGCGGCGAGAGCGGGAATGCTCGGACGAAAACGCACGGCCCGATCACTATAGAGCGCACTTCGATTGCGTGGCGGGCCGCTCTTCATCGTCGAACGAAATGGGCCGATGGTGTTAGCATGAGTCGCAAGATGGCGAATTGCCACCTCGCGCGGCGAGTCGTCGCGACCGTCCTCGCGCTCGCGATGTGGCTCCCGGCGGCCACCGCGGAAGCGGACTCGCGGACGTCGTTCTTAATCTCGCGGCTTCACGCGGACGACTTCCGCGTTCGCACCAACGCGGCGCTCGCGCTCGGCGCGACCAACGACGACGACGCGGTGCAGCCGCTCTGCGGCGCGGTGTCGGACGGAAACGAGGTCGTCCGCCAAGCGGCCGCCGCCGCGCTCAAGAGGCTCGGGAAATCCGCGGCGCTGCCGTGCCTCAAGGCGCGTCTCTCGGTCGAGGGCAACGCCGACGTGAAGCTCCAGCTGACGCGCGCGATCGGCGCGCTCGAGTCCGGCGGCGGCGGCGGCGGCCCGCCTGCGAACGTCGCGAACGCCAAGTTCTACGTCTCGGTTTCCATCACGAGCAACTCGACCGGTCACGACGGAGGAAAATCCTCGGGACGATCACGGGCAAGCTCGGGTCGCTCGGCGGGTATCAGATCGCGCCCTCGTCCGAGTCGCCCTCCGCGGCGCGGAGCGTCAT
This sequence comes from uncultured delta proteobacterium, assembly GCA_963731595.1. Taxonomy (GTDB): domain Bacteria; phylum Myxococcota_A; class Polyangia; order Polyangiales; family Polyangiaceae; genus DASXHD01. Next base: position 1,947,676 of record CAVSWE010000004.1, on the reverse strand, counting down.
CGCCCGCCGCAACCTCAAGGGCTACTACCTCGCCGTGAGCGCGTCGCTCACCGACACCGACCGCGGGCTCAAGGCGCTCATCCGGATCGCGGTCTTCAGCTACCCCGGCCGCGATCTTCGCGGCGAGGTCGCGCCGTACGCCATCGCGCCCGGCGTTCGTAAAGGCGACGCGGGCACCGAAGACTCGCTGCTACAAGCCGTGGCCGAGCGCGCGGTCGAGCAGTTCAGCCAGAACTTCCAGTGACGGATACTTTGCATTTTACACGCAACAGACCACCATCTTCGGAACGCCGATGACCCCTTCAGCACCCGCAGCTCCCGCCGACAAACAGGCGACCGGCCGTCACCAGCGCAGCATCAAGAACTACCTCCTCGATGCTCCGTTCCAGCTCAAATACACGGGCTACCTCGTCGGGGTCGCGCTCGTCATCAGCATCGTGCTCGGCGTCTTTCTCTGGCGGACGAGCGGCAAGGTCGTCGAGGAGAGCAACCACGTCGCCGAGGAGAGCAAGAAGGTCTCCGACGTCGTCAAGATGTCGATCAAGAACGACCCGATCTACGGGGACAACCCCGAGCTGATGAAGTCGTTCAACGAGTCGTCGGGCGACTCGGACAACAAAGTCCAGCAGCAGCAGGACAAAGTCGCCGCGCAGCAGCGACAGATGCTCGGCTCGGTCGTCGGCGGCCTGACGCTGCTCGTCGTGCTCATCGGCCTGCTCGGGATCTACTTCACGCACAAGGTCGCGGGCCCGGTCTTCAAGATGAAGCAGCTCCTCAAGCAGGTCGCGCAAGGCAAGTTGAACTTCCCGCGGCGCGGCTTGCGCAAGGGCGACGAGCTGCAGCACTTCTTCGAATCAGTTCTTGAAGATGGCCGACGACTTGAAGGCGCGGCAACAGCACGAGGTCGAGCAGCTCGAAGCCGGCATCGCTTCGGCGAAGGCCGCGGGGGCGTCGGAGGACGCGCTCGCGAAGATCGCCGCGGTGCACAGCGCGATGAAGGCTTCGCTCGAGGAGTAGGCGCTCACGCGGTGAACGCGCCGGCGACGTGCTCCACGTCGTAGCTTCCGTCCGTGCCGACGCGCACCCCCACCACGTCGAAGCGCAGTCGCGGCGGGTTCGGATCGGTCTTCCACCGCTCTCGCCACAAACGCTCGGCGGCGCGGATCAAGAACGCGCGCTTCTTCGCGTCGACGCTCGCGAGCGGGCCCTCGAAGGCTCCCGCGCCGCGCATGCGCACCTCGACGATCGCGACGACGTCGCCGTGCTGCACGAGCAAATCGATTTCGCTGCGCCCGACGTGGAGGTTCCGCTCGAGCACGCGATAGCCGCGCGCGACGAGGTGGGCCTCCGCGGCGCGCTCCGCGAGCGCTCCGATTTCGGCGCGCGTCGTTTTCAGCGAATCGACGGGCCGGCGCAGTTCTGGGTGCTTACGTTCGGGTCGCACGGCGACTGGCACGAGCCGAAGTCCTGGTACTCGGTGCCCTTCTTGATGCAGTAGGCGCCGGCGAGGAACTCGTTGCCGCTGCCGGCGACCGGGTTGACGAGCTGCGAGCACTGGAATCCGTCGGGGCACGTGCAGTAGTTGGCGCCGTCGTCGGTCTTGCCGTCGGCGTTGGCGCAGCGGCACGAGCAATAGACGGTGTTCGACGCCTCGCGGTCGACGCATTGCGGGTGTACCAGCGCGCCGTCAGGCCCGCCTGCCGGCCCGGTGATCAGGTCGCCCGCGTTTCCCTTGTCACCGCCGGGAATTGTGCACTTGTCGGCGTAGACGCCGTTCGAGTCTTGCCCGGGAAACGCCCCACCCGTTGCGCCGTCGCCAGTCGCCCCACTTGGCAGCGCGTCGCCCGTCTCGTTCTGCCCGTACGGGCACGTCACGCGACCTCGGAAGTGATTCACGAGGCAGAGGCGCGTGAGGCACTGAAAGCTCTTCGACTCGACGTTCACCTCTTGAGGGTCGAAGCCGCTGAAGTCGGTTTTGTACTCCTGCTCCGGGATGCAGGGGTCGCCGACGCCCGAGGCCTTGCAGCCTTGTGCGCTGACGGCGCTGATCGCGACGAACACGGAGAGCGTTGCGAAGATCGAACGAATCATCGTTGGGATTCTCCCACTGAATTCACTGCGACCAGAGTCGCGGCGCGTTCCGCGAAGCGGGCACCGGCAAGCCTCGCGAAAGCTAATCGAGCGAAACCAAACGCGTCAAGCACGACGTGCACGAAGCATGGTCGCACGTACGTGACCCAAGCCGATCGTGTTTCGACTTGTCCCATGGCCGACGATGCAGCCTCCCATCGTCCGACGCGAGTCCTTCGAGTCGCCGGCCATAATCGTGCACGGCACTTCAAGAAACCCGCCTTTCGCCTTGACAGACCGAGCAGCCCATTTCTAACATCGCCCACCTCCGCGGGAGTATCTTTGCAGGATCGTTGGCTTTTCCGATCCCTCGATAATTTTTCGATGGCTCGCGACAGTCTTTGCAAGCGACGTCCGCAGCTCGCGGTGGTGGCTTCGGTGCTTTGAAAGTGTGAACCGCGGTTTCGCCGCGCTGTTTCGGCGACCAGAGGAGATGACGATGCGTAAGTCTTCAGTTCTGCGGATGGTCAGCATGACGTCCGCGTTGCTCGCTCTCGCAACGATCGCCCCCGATTCGGCGGCGCAGCGCCACGGAAAGAAGCCGAAGAAGCCGGCCCAGACGCAAGAAGTCGAGCTCGACGCGAACCCGACGCCGACCAACACGCAGGCGACCGCCGCGACCACCCAGCCGAAGGACATGGGCCCGCCGCCGCAAGCCGGTCAGATGACCGAGGACGCGGCGAAGGCGAAGCGACTCTTCGACGCGGAGAAGTGGGAAGAGGCGGCCGCTCGCGCTCGATCGCGTCCGCAAGGGCGAGACCGGCGACGACGAGGGAAACAAGCAGCTCGCGCAGTACCACCTCGCGATCGCGCTCTACCGCATGAAGTTCTATCCAGGCCGCGTACGGGATCTTCTCGCGAGATCTGCCGACAAGCCGAACCACCTCAAATTCAACGAGACGCTCCTCTGGCTCGCGAAGCTCGCGACCGACCTCCCGGAGCCCGCCGACATCGTCGAGCGCGTCGGCAAGTACAACGACGAGCAGATCGCGAAGTTCAACAACCCGAATCAGCGCGATCTCTACTGGCAGCTGAACTACCTGCTCGGTCGCTACAAGTATCGTAACCGCCAGTACGAAGAGGCTCTCGCGCTCTTCAAGAAGGTGGAGCCGCACTCGAAGTACTACGTTCAAGCGGAGTTCTTCACCGGCATCTCGAACGTGCAGCTCCGCAAGTCGGTCCCCGCGGTCGAAGTCGTTCCAGGGCATCGTCAAGGCGATCGACGAGGGCGCCGAGGGTGTCGAGGACGAAGCGCGCATGCGCGACCTCGCGTTCCTCTCGATGGCGCGCACGTACTACTCGGCTTCGGTCCGCCTCGACGAGAACAACGCGCCGACGATCGACGCGCAGAAGCTCTGCGCGGCGGTCAAGTACTGGAACAAGATCGACGACGCCAGCGAGTATTGGCTCGACGCGTTTGTTCGAAGAGTCGTGGGCCTACTTCATGGCCGGCGACTACAGCCACGCGCTCGGAAACATCCACACGATCCAGGCGCCGTACTTCCCGAACTCGTATTACCCCGAGGCGGAGGTCCTTCAGGCGGTCATCTACTTCGCGAACTGCCAGTACGACGACGCAACGATCATCGTCGCGCAACTGCAGCAAAAGTATCAGCCGATCTACGACGCGCTGAACAAGGTCCTCGGGCGTTTCAAGGGCGACAACCAAGAGGAGCCGTTCTTCAAGTTCCTCAAGCAAGTCCGAAACGACAAGGAGCACGGCACCAACACCGCCGATCTTCCGGACAACATCCGGCCGATCGTGCAGCTCGCGCTCTCCGATCGTCAGCTGCTCCGCAACCTCGAGTACGTCCGCCTCCTCGACGAGGAGTCGACGCGCTTCAAGCACGCGAAGACGAGCTTCCAGGAGTCGGCGCTCGGCAGCGACGTCAAAGACGCGCTCAGCCTCGCGCGCGAGGTCGCCGTCCGCAACGCCGGCACGCTCGCCCACGAGCGCTACCAGCGAAACCTCGACGAGCTCAACGAGCACCTCCGCGACTCGGCGAAGATCCTCATCGACATCACGGCAGCGCAACGCAACCAGCTCGACCAGGCCATCGCCGGAAGCCAGGTCACCGCAGGCGGAGTCGAAGGCGAACATCGTGAAGCCCGACGAAGAGCACGTGCTCTGGCCGTTCAACGGCGAGTACTGGCGCGACGAGCTCGGCTTCTATCGACAGACGATCACCTCGAAGTGTGGGAGGTAAGATGATTCGGCGAATCGTTTCGGCAGTGGTCCTCGGCGCGGGCATCATGATGTCCGCGTCGCTCGCGGTGGCGGCCGACGTCGGTGGCGTTTGCATCACCGACAGCGCGAAAAACACGCTGCAGGCCTGCGAGAACAAGGGGCCGGCGGCCTTCAACGTGGGCGCGCACGGCAAGGCGCCCGCAGGTCAACTTCCACTCGGCGCCTCCGCCCGCGGATCTCAAGAAGCGGGATCAGCAGTGCGCACGCCGACGATGCCGACGGAGTCGCAGCCTCGCGCGACGAGCGCAAGAGCCGTCTGCAAGCGCGCGCGAAGGGCCTGCTCGTCACGGAGATCGCGGGCCTCGAGAACCTCTTCCGGACGACGCCGCAGAACGCGCCGGATCGCGTGCAGCTCGCGCGGCGCCTCGCGGAGGACTACGTCGAGCTCGAGAGCGCCGCGTTCCGCGACAAGACGCAAGCCGAGATCGCGCGCGACAACGAGAGGCGTCGCAACCCGCAAGCCGCGGGGCGCCAGCAGGCCATCGCCAACCAGGCGAACCACATCATGCTGAGCGCGCGCCAGAAGGTCATCGACAACTACACGCTCATCGTCAACGCAGTACCAAAACTACGGTCTGCTCGACGAGGTGCTCTACTACCTCGCCTACGAGTACGAGCAGGCGAACGACCTGACGAACGCGCGCCGCGTCTACTACGACCTCATCAAGAAGAAGCCGAACAGCAAGTACATCCCGAACGCGTACCTCGCGTTCGGCGAGCTCTTCTTCAACGAGGCGCAGGGCGACCCGAGCAAGTGGGACTTCGCCGCGCAGGCCTACACCGAGGTCATCAAGTTCCCGCCGAACAAGAGCAAGGTCTACGGCTACGCCTGGTACAAGCTCGCGTACGTCTTCTGGAACAAGGGCGAGATCGACAAGGCCCTCAACGCCTTCAAGAAGACGATCGACTTCGGCACCAACTACGCGCAGCTACCCGGGCGCCGCGAAGCTCGCCGACTCGGCGCGCCGCGACGTCATCCCGGTCTACGCGCTGAAGGGCGACCCGACCGCCGCGTACAACTTCTTCCGCAACATCTCGGGCGACGCGTCGGGGTCGAACGACAAGACGTTCAAGATGCTCGACGACCTCGGGCAGAACTACCTCGACACCGGCCACTACCCGGAGGCGATCTCGCTCTACCGCGACCTCATGGCGCGCGATCGCAGCGAGCGACAAGACGTGCGTCTACCAGACGCACATCACCGAAGCGACGCTGGCGATGAAGTCGGGCAACAAGGACGTCGATCGTACCGAGCTCGACAACCAGCTGAAGCGTCTACAAAGAGTTCAACGACGCGCAGCACAAGGACGAAGCGAAGTTCGAGTGCGCCAACAAGACCGCCGCGCTCGTCACCGAGACGGCGATGGCGTGGCACCTCGAGGCCGTCGGCTCGCAAGGCCAGCGCGGCACGGGCGACCCGCAAGACGATGACGCTCGCGGCGTATCTCTACAAGCGCGTCGTCGACACGTGGAACGCGCAGACGTTCTCCAAGTTCCAGTTCCCGCGCATCGTGAAGGCCGACTGGCCGACAATCTACAAGGTCAAGTACGCCGAGGCCGACCTCCTCTACTTCCAGCAGAAGTGGGCGGAGTGCGGTCCCGCGTTCGACGCCGTCGTCGCCGAGAACCCGCAGGCGCCCGAGGCCGCCGAGGCCGCGTACGCGTCGGTGCTCTGCTACCAGAACATCTACGAGCAGCAGCACCCGAAGGGAAGCGAGCGCAAGTCGAGCGGCAACCTTCCGAAGCTGAACAAGGACGAGAAGGCGAAGGCCGCGGCTGCCGCCGAAGAGGCGAAGTTCAAGCCGAAGGACATGACCGAGCAGCAGAAGGGCATGATCTCGGCCTTCAACAAATACATCTGCTACATCCACCCGGCCGCGAGCGACCAGCAAGGTCAGGAGCAGCTCGTCGAGGTCAAGTTCGCCCGCGCGCGCACTTACTTCGAGGCGCAGCACTGGGAGGAGTCGGCCGCCGCGTTCCTCGACGTCGCGACCAACAACTCGGATCGCGACGTCGGCATCTACGCCGCGCAGCTCTATCTCGAGAGCGTCAACGTCCTCGCGAGCCACGACACCGCCGTCACGTCGCAGCCCCCGAACAAACGCCTCGGTTGCTACGACGACATGGCGGCCGACGTGCCCAAGTTCATCGAGCTCTATTGCTCGGCGGACAAGATCAAGAAGAACGAAGAACAATGCGGGATCTTGAACCGCATTCAAGTCGACATTCTTCGCCTCAAGGCGGAGGCCACGGTCAAGAAGGCCGACTCCGAGAACGGTTCGACCGACTCGCTCCGCGCCTACGAGAACGCCGGCACGCAGTACCTCGATCTCTATCGCAAGTACTGCGAGACGCCGATCCGCAACGGCCAGCAGCCGCAGGCGGAGAAGTGCGACGAGCTCGTCTACAACGCCGCCAAGGCGTTCCAGGCGGGCCGCCTCCTCGCGAAAGCGATCGCGGCGCGCATGATCCTCCTCAACCCGATGAACCACATGGACAAGTCGCCTCTCGCGAAGAAGTCCGTGTACGAGATCGGCGGGAACTACCAGGCCATCGCGGTCTACGATCAAGCGGCCGACTGGTACGAGCGCTACGCGTGCGTGCCCGACGTCCACAAGAACCGCGTCAACGAGCGCGACTGCAACGCCAAGGCCGAGAAGGCCGACGACGCGGTCAAGGACGCCGTGCTCCTCCGCCTGGGAATCGGCGACGAGGCGCAGGCCATCGAGGACGCTTCAGTACTACCAGCGCAAGTACGGCGGCGCGCACGCCAAGATCGCCGCGCAAATCGCCTTCTCGATCGGCGCGCACTACGCCGACAAGGAAGACTGGAACATGTGCCAGACCGCCCTCAAGGGCGTGATGGGCCTCATCGGCAAGGCCGGTATCGACGTGCAGGTGCAAGCGCACGCGACGCTCGGCCGCTGCTACGAGCACGTGAAGGGCACGCAGGGCGCCCAGCAGGAGTTCGCGAAGGTGCGCGCTCTGTGGAAGGACCAGGCGGCCGCCCAGAAGAAGCTCGACTCGGACTACCCGGACGAGAGCCAAGAGGCGCGCAGCCGCCGCCTCGGCAAGGCGCTCGACGCGGTCGGCGAGGCGATCTTCTACGACGCCGACGAGAAGAAGCGCGCCGAGGTCGACGTCATCAAGCTTCCCCGAGTACCACGGGTCGGGAAAGAAGGACGACGTCCTCAAGCACGTCAAAGGCAAGGTCGCCGACTGGATGAAGAAGAAGTCCCAGGCGATCGTGAAGGTCGAGGCCGAGTACAAGAAGATCGTCGACCTCCAGCCGGAGCCGCCGCCGCGCTGGGTCATCGCAGCCGGCTCGCGCGTCGGTCTGCTTGTGGGGTGACTTCGTCGACGACTTCCGTCGCGCGCCTTACCCGAAGGACTGGGAAAGAAGGGTTGCGCGGTGGCGTGCGGCACGGCCGACGAGCTGAGCTGGCGCGACATCAAGCTCAACTACTTCAACGCCCTCGACGCGGCGAGCCAGCCTTTCAAGGACGGCACGGCCACGCTGCCCGACGGCAAGCACGTCGGCGCGAAGCCCGCGCTCGTGACGTGCCTCGATTACTCGGTCAAGTACCAGTACTTCGACGACTACTCTCGCGCGTGCGAGGTGTGGCTCGCGAAGAACTACAAGTCCGAATACCACGTCGTCGACGAGCTCCGCGGAGCTCCGACGCTGTCGAACAGCGGTCTCGAGAGATCGTCCGCCGCCCCTCGTGATCGGCGGAACGGTCTATCACCCGCCGCCCACTGCGCTCCCGGCCGACAAGAAACCGGCGGCCGACACGAAAGAAGGAGAAGAAGTGATGAAATCGATCGTCTCACGACCCTCTTCTTGGTCTCGTCGCTCGCAGGCGCCGTCGCCTGCGGCGGCGGCAGCGGCGACACGAAGGTCGAACAACCCGCAGGGCGGCAGCGGCCCGCACACTGCGGGCGGGACCGTCGTCAACGCGACGGCGAAAGAGAAATTCGGTCAGGCGCTCGAGGCGTTCCTCGCGCACGACAAGGCGGGCGATTGGGCCGACGCGTCGTGCGGCGAGGTCGCCAAGATGTTCGACGACGCGGCCTCGTCGCAAGGGAGCTTCCCCGAGGCGACCTTCGACGCCGGCCTCGCGTACCAGCGCTGCAAGAACGACGCGCAGGCGAAGGAGCACTTCTCGAAGGCGCTCTCCGCCGACCCGAAGTTCCACTACGCGAAGGTCCAGCTCGCGCTCTACCAGTTCAAGGCCGACGGCAACATCGACGCCGCGATTGGTCAGCTCCAGCAAGCGGTGCTCGACGCGCAGTATCAGAACGTGCCCGCGCTCGTGAACCTCGCGCTGCTCCAGATGCAGCGCGACGGCTCCACGGGCTCGAGCGACTGCAAAGACGACATGGAGTGCGCGAAGAAGAACCTGCAGCGCGCGCTCGCCATCGACGACGCGTACATGCCCGCGCTCAACCAGCTCGCGCTCTACTACTTCGAGCAGGCGAAGAAGCGTGCAGGTTACATCCACCTCAAGGGCGGCCGCAGCATCGCCACCAACGCAGCCATCGGCAAGCGCGCCGACAAGCAGCAGCTCGAGCTCGCCGCGCTGGTCGCCTCGCAGGCGATGCAGAAGAACCCGGGCTACGCCCCGATCTACAACACGGCGGGTTTGGTGCAGAACGAGCTCGGCAAATCAACCTCGCCGTGCAGTTCTTCCAGAAGGCGGCGTCGCTCGACCCGACGTTCTTCGAAGCGCAGATGAACTACGGCGAGGTCAACTTGTCGTTCCGCGGGTTCCAGCCGGCGGAGGGCGCGTTCCGCAAAGCCATCGCGATGCGCGCCAACGACTACGACGCGCACCTCGGTCTCGCGCTCGCGCTCCGCGGGCAGATCACCGACTCCAACTACGATCAGCAAGTCGCCGCCGTCCAGGCGGAGCTCGACGCTTGCAAGAAGATCGACGCGCAGCGTCCGGACGCCTACTACAACGAGGGCATCCTCACGCAGGAGTTCAAGGCGAAGTCCGGCGGCGACAAGCAGAAGGTGATCGCGGAGCTGAAGCAAGCGAAGTCGATCTTCCAAGACTTCCTCGCGAAGGCGGGCGACAAGCCCGAGTACAAGGGCGCCATCTTCCGCGTGAAGGGCGACGGCACCAAAGACCGCGGCCGCATCGGCGACATCGACGACATCATCACCTTCTACGAGACGCCCGACGCGGCGCCCGAGAAGCCCGAGCCGAAGCCTAGCGGAGCGACCCAGGGCGGCGCCCAGCCGGCCGGCACCACCCCCGCGCCGCAAGGCACGACGGGAACCGCCGCCCCGGCGCAACCCGTCCCGGCGAAGAAGTAGGCCCCTTTTTCAGGAACTCGCTTTTCAGGAACCTTGGCGTTCGTGGGCTGTCACTCCCGATGCGTCCACGAACGGCAAAATCCCCTTTGACCGAGCCTCGCGACCCCGATACAATCACACTGTAACGGCCTTTTCGCGGGATTCTACTCAGCGGATGGAGCTCGACATGAAGCGTGCAAGCAAGTTCGTTCTCTCGTCGCTCGTGGCGGCCAGCGCGTTGCTGGTTGCGTCGTCGGTCTTCGCGCAAGACGTGAAGACGACCGATACGAAGGAAGGTTACGGCTACAACTTCACCGACGACCCGCTCAGCGCGGGCGGCTTCGGTCCGAACGACGCGACGATTCGCGTTCGTCCCGGCCCGGTGCGCACCACGCTGATTCGTCCTCGGACTTCCTTCGTTCCGGAGATGCTCAAGTCCGTCGAGAACCTCTGAGAGGAATACAATGTCGAAGCTCGCACTGACGTTCGCGCTCTATCAGGGCGGTCAGCTCCTGCGCAAAGAGTCCATCGCGCAGGACATCGTGAAAGTCGGCAAGGATCCGCGCAGCCACCTGCGCGTCGACGACGAGCTCGCGTCGCGCATGCACGCGGTGATCGAGGTCGCGGGTCCCGACGACATCACGCTCATCGATCTCGGCAACGAGCCGGGCACGATGGTGAACGGTCAGCGCGTGAACAAGTGCAAGATCCGTCCGGGCGATCAGGTGCAGATCGGCTCGACGATCGTCGTGCTCGAGAGCACCGCGCCGGCGGATCAAGTCGCCGCCGCGCCGGCTCCCATGCCGACGCCCGCGCCCGCGCCGGCGGTCGAGGCGGCGCCCGCCGCGTACGCTCCCGCGCCCGCGCCCGAGGCGAACCCGTTCGCGGCCGCCGCGCCGGCTCCGGGATCGAATCCGTTCGCGAGCGCCAATCCCTTCGCGGGCGTCGCTCCGGCCAACCCGTTCGCGGGCGCGAATCCGTTCGCGGGCGCTGCGGCCGCGGCTTCCGCTCCGGCGATGTCGGGCGTTCCGCTCCCGATGAGTGACGTCGACCCGCACGCGCCGCCGGGCAGCTACACCTATCAGATGGTGAAGAGCGGCCCCGACGTGAACCCCGACGAGGTCGAGATCGCGCACCTGCAAGCGATCGAAGTCATGGTCATGTGGGACACGAACGTGCTCCACGTGCAGTCGCTCGGCGGCACCGGCAAGGGCCCGATGAAGGGCTTCTACGTCGGCGAAGAGCAGACCATCGGCTGCGACTTCTTCGTCCCGAGCGAAGTGCTCGGCACGACGCGCGCGCCGATCGTCACCGCGGCCGGCTCGCTCGTGATTCTCCCGCGCACGACGGGGTGGATCGAGATCCCGGGGCAGGGGCGCAGGTCGCTGCAGGATCTCGTGTCGAGCGGCGCGGCGCGCCCCTCGGGCGAGCTCTCCGGCGCGCACGAGTTCTCGATCCCCGCGGGCGGCAAGGCTCGTATGGAGCTCCCGACCGGAATCGCGTTCCAGGTCTCGGTCGGCAACGCCGGCAAGGCGCCGCCGGTCGGCGCGTTCTCGAACCTCGAGGCGGGCTCGTACCTCTTCACCGGTCTCTCGTTCCTGCTCCACATCGGCATCCTCGCGTCGCTGGCGTTCTTCATGCCGTCGATGAGCGGCGACGACGCCGACGCGATCGACCGCGATCAGATCCTCAAGATGCAGCATCTGCTCAACGCCGCCGCCGAGCGCGAGCAAGAGCAGCGCGACACGCCCGAGGTCAGCGACAACGCCGACCAGAAAGAGGGCGGCACCGGGCAGAAGGCCAAGGGTGAAGAGGGTTCGATGGGCAACCCGAACACCAACAAGACCGGCATGAAGTTCGGCGTGCAAGGTCCGCAGGACAACCAGGACCCGCACATCGCGCGTCAGGCCGCGCTCCGCGAAGCCGCGGAGTTCGGCATGATCGGTCTGCTCAACGCGGGCGGCGGCGCCGACCCGAACGCGCCGACGGCGCCCTGGGGTCGCGAAGACTCGCTCGGCAACGACCCGATGAGCGCGCGCGGCAACATGTGGGGCGACGCCATCGGCGATTCGTTCGGCGCGGGCGGCCTCGGCCTGACCGGCACCGGTGAAGGCGGCGGCGGTCGCGGCGAAGGCATCGGCCTCGGCAACATCGGAACGATCGGCCACGGCGCCGGCACCGGCACCGGTCAGGGCTTCGGCAACGGCCACGGTCGTCTCGGCGGCGCGCACCAGACGCGCTCGCCGTCGCTCCGCCAGGGAACGACGACCGTCAACGGACGCCTCCCGCCGGAGGTCATCCAGCGCATCGTTCGCCAGAACTTCGGTCGCTTCAAGCTCTGCTACCAAGACGGTTTGCGCAACAACCCGTCGCTGCAGGGACGCGTCGCCGTGAAGTTCGTCATCGGCCGCGACGGCTCGGTGCAGACCTCGCAGGACGGCGGATCGGACATCGCGGATACCAACGTCACCCAGTGCGTCATCCGCGGGTTCTCGAACCTCTCGTTCCCGCAGCCGGAAGGCGGCATCGTCACCGTCGTCTATCCGCTGATCTTCTCTCCCGGCGATCAGTGATCGATCTCGAGGGGCGAACGCCCCTCGAACGTCGGCGATGCGGCAGGTGATCGTGCGCCGGCCCATGAGCACGGGCTTTCATGGCGTCGTTGCGCTCGTCCTCTGTCTCTCGTGCAAACACCACGAGGACGCCGCATCCAGCTCGACGTCCGCCGTCTCCGCGAGCTCCGCGAGCGCGCAAGCCGTCGCCGAGCCGCTCGGCGGGGTCCCTTCGGCGACGGAGCCGGCGCCGTCCGCATCCGAAGCCGCATCGACGGACGCATCGACGGACGCCGGCGTCGATGAGCTCCGCCGGGCGCGGCAGCGCGCGTTGAACGACGCGCGCGAGTTCGGCATGCTCGCCGCGCTCGCCGACGACGGTGGCTCGCAGATCGGAACCCTCTTCGGCGGGCTCGCGGAGGGAGACGCGGGCGCGTTCGGCGCGGGTGGTCTCGGTCTCGGAGGCATCGGCGGTAGCGGAGCTCGCTACGCTCGACTCGGCCATGGGCCCGTCCCCTCGATCGTCATGGAGCCGCTCGTCGTGAGCGGTCGCCTCCCGCCCGAGGTCGTGCGCCGCGTCATTCGCCAGCGGCTCGGGCGAATCCGACTCTGCTACGAAGATGGGCTGCGGATGAACGCGTCGCTCCGCGGTCGCGTCACGACGAGGCTCGTGATCGACAAAGACGGAAACGTCACCTCGGCGAAAGACAGCGGCTCCGACGTGCCGGACGCAAACGTGGTGAGCTGCGTCGTCCGCGCGCTTTCGACGATGTCCTTTCCTCAGCCGGATGGCGGAATCGTCACGGTGACCTCTCCGATCCGCTTCAGCCCGCCGACTCCGTGACCGAAGTTTTCGCTTCGCGAAAAGCTCTCGCGCGCCTATGCTCCCGACCCCAGGAAACATGCGAACGATCTCGATTGCCCTGTCGCTCGTCGCTCTCTCCGCATCGCTCGGCGCGCTCACGTCGTGCAGCCGCAACTCGATCGAGGCGGTCAACCTCTCGAACGAAGCGGACAAGCAGCGCGAGAGCAATCCCGATGACGCCATCTCGAAATACGAGCAGGCGAAGCAGCTCGATCCGTCGAACTACCGCATCTTGTGGAAGCTCGCGCGCGTCTACCAGAAGAAGGAAAACTGGGACAAGGTCGACGAGACGCTCGCCCCCGCGGTGAAGCTCGCGCCCGATCACGCCGATTTCTTCTGGCTGAAGGGTTACGCGCTCGAGCAGATCGCGGAGAAGAAGAACAGCGGTTGGGCGGACGCGAAAGACCCGCTCGAGCAAGCGGCGAAGCTCGACCCGAACTTCGCCGACCCGCACTTCGATCTCGCGAACGTCCTCTACCATCTCGACGACGAGCACGGCGCGCTCGAGCAGTACACGAAGGCGATCGAGCTCAAGCCCGATCTCCTCGCCGCGTACGGCGAGCTCGCGGATCTCTATCGACGCCTCGGCTTCCACGATCAGGCGATGGCCGTCGTGAAGGAAGGCGTCACCTGGGACAAGGGCGACAAGTCCGGCTTCAACGTGCACACGCTCTACGGGTTCTTGCTCGAGCAGCAAGGCGACGTGAGCGGCGCGATCGCCGAGTACGAGAAGGCGAAGAAGGCGTGCGGCCAGTGCAACGAGAAGGGCGAGCAGATCGCCTTCTTCAACCTCGGCAGCGCCTACGCTCGCGCCAATCCGCCACGGAAGAGCGAGGCGAACTCGAACCTGCTCGCCTTCCAGAAGACGACGTGCCGCGGCGGCGCCGCGGCTCGCTACGCCGACGAGTGCACGCAGGCTCAAGAGTACATCAAGATCGTCGGCGGCGGCGCGGGCCCCTGAACGATACCGACTCAGAAAAGCCGAGCTCTGGCGCAGATTCGCGCTCCCAGAATTAACGCGGTCTGATACCGTTGGCTTTCGGCAGTGGCCAAAGCTCGGGGGCCGCGTTTCATGTGCGGTCCGCAAGCGGGGGCCCCAGCGAGAGGATCCATGGAGCAAGAGGAGCGGATTTCGTACCTCGAGAGCGTTCGCGACTGGCAAACGCTCGTCGAGGAGCTCGAGCGCGGCATTTCGAGCGCGAGTCAGAATGCACAGAAAGCGGCATTCCACCTTCAGCTCGGACGCGTGCTCGAGAAGAAGTTTCTCGCCGGCGTCAAAGCGCTGAAGCATTTCCAGGATGCCTACAAGCTGAATCCCGCGCTGCTCGAGAGCCTCGGCGAGGCGCGGGCGATCTACTGGGAGCTCGGGAAGCTCAACATGGTTCAGAAGCTCCTCGAGTTGGAGCTGAAGGCCGTGCAAGGTCCCGAAGCCAGCGCGCTCCTCGTGGAGCTCGGCGACGTGCTGAGCGACCTCGGCGACAACGACAAGGCGACCGCGACGTACGCGCGCGCCCTCGCGGCGAGCGGCGGCGAGAACAAAGAGGCGAGCGCGTGTCTCGAAGACGTGCAGGCCGAGAGCGGCTCGTGGGAGCAACAAGTCGCGGCGCTCTTGCGCGCGGCGAACGAGCAGACCGGCCGAGCGAAGGGACGCTTGCTCGTGCGCGCGGCGCGCATCGCGCGACGCTTCGCTCCGAACGAGACGACCGACATGCTCTCGCGCGCCTACGGCGCCGATCCGACGTCCCGTGAGATCGCGGCACTCTACGAGGGCACGCTCGCCGACGCGGGCGATCTCGCGCGGCTCGAAAAAGAGCAGAACGCCGTCCTCGCCGGCATCGACGACAAGCCGACGCGCGCCGCGCTCGCGCTCGCCTTCGGCACCCGTTGGATCTCGCGCCATCAGAACGTCGACACCGGCGCCAAGTTCCTGGAGATGGCGCTCAAGCTCGACGCGACGCAAGACGGCGCGTTCTTCTTCCTGCGCGAGATGTACGGCCGCAAAGGCGGCGACTGGAACCGCGTGCTCACGCTCGCCGAAGAGGCGATGACCCACGCGTCCGAGAACGGCGACGCGACGTTCCTGCTCGCGCAGGCCGGCCTCATCGCGTGGCGCGAGATGGGCAACTTGATCCGCGCGCGCAACGTGTTCGAGAAGCTCGCCGAGGCGAGCCCCGAGCACCCGCACCTCCGCGCCTTCGAGGCGCAGATCGGCGAGACGCTGAAGCGTAACGGCGAGTCGCACGAACCGCCTGTCTCATCCCCGCAAGCGGGGGCCCCTGGGCCGAGCGGCGTTCCCACGCCGCGCGCGCCCGAGGTCGCGAGCGAGAGCAGCAAGGCGACCGCGCCTCCTCCGCAGCCGCAAGAAGTGGAAGTGAAAGTGTCCGAAGCTCCGCCGCCGCCCGCCCCCGAGCCCGTGAGGCCCGTCGAGGGCCACCCGTACCGCGGCGGCGCCGACGAGGCGAAGATCGCCGAGCTCCGCGCGCTCGCCGAGAAGCAAGAAGCGGCCAAGCGCTTCAACGAGTACGTCAAGACGCTGCTGCAGCTCGCGGCGATCGTCCCCGACGATCGCGAGAAGGTCGACCTCTACATGAAGGCGGCCGAGCTCTACGTCGGCAAGTTCGCGAACCAGGCCGAAGCGGTGAAGGCGTACGAGGCCGTGGTCGCGATCGATCCCGAGAACACCGACGGCGATCGATTACCTGCGCCAGATGTACGAGAAGCGACGCGACTGGGAGAAGCTCCTCGGTCTACAGCGCCGCGAGGCCGAAGGCCTGCCCGCGGGCGCGGAGCGCGCGCAGAAATTCCTCGAGATGGCGAAGCTCGCGACCGAGCGCGTCAAGAAGCCCGACGTCTGCATCGAGCTGTGGAACGAGGTCGTCGCGAGCGACGACTCGAACCCCGAGGCGCTCTCCGCGCTCTCGGTGCTCTACGAGCGCAGCAAAGAGTTCGACAAGCTCGCGACGGTCCTCGAGAAGCAAGCCGAGATCACCTACGACGCCGCCCAGAAGATCCAGATCCTCAACAAGCTCGGCACGATCTACGGCGATCGCCTGAACAACGACGAGGGCGCGGTCGCCGCGTGGCGCACGCTCCTCACGCTCGACCCCAACGATCGCAAGGCGCAAGAGGCGCTGAAGAAGAAGTACCTCGCGCTCGGCCGGTGGGACGACCTCGAGGTCTTCTACGCCGAGACCGGCAAGTGGGACGAGTTCATCCGCGTCCTCGAGCAGCAAGAGGCGAAGGAGACGAACGCCGAAGCCAAGATCGGCATGCTCTTCAAGGTCGCCGAGCTCTGGGCCGACAAGAAGCAGAAGTCGGATCGCGCGGCGCGCGCCTACGAGAAGGTCCTCGAGCTCGACGCGCAGAACCTCCGCGCGGCCGAGTCGCTCATCCCGATCTACACGGCGGCGGGCAACGCGAAGCTCCTCGCCAACGCGATCGAGGTGAAGCTCTCGCACCAGGAGAACGCCGACGACAAGCTCGCGCTCCTGCGCGAGGTCGCCGCCCTCTACGAAGGTCGCGTCAAGGAGCCGGCGAAGGCCTTCGAGCGCTATTTCGTCCGCCTTCGAGATCGCGCCGCACGACGAGCAGTCGGCGGCCGACGTCGAGCGCGCCGCCAAGGCGACGCAAGGCTGGGATCGCCTCATCGCGGCGTACCGCTCCGCGATCCAGACCGCCGAGAACGACGGCTCGCGCGAGCTCGCGATCATGCTTCGACTGAAGCTCGGTCGCGTCCTCGTCGGTGAGGTCCACGACATCCCCGAGGCGCTCGCGCAGTACCGCGCGGTCTACGAAGCGGACGGCGAGAACGCCGACGCCATCGCCGCCCTCGAGAGCCTCTATCGTCAGACGCAGGCGTGGCCGGATCTCCTCGGCATCTACGAGAAGAAACGCGACCTCGCGACGAGCCCCGACGACAAGCGCGCCATCAACTACGAGATCGCCAAGCTCTACGAGACCGAGGTCCAAGACGTCGACAAGGCGATCGAGACCTACGTCAGCGTGCTCGAAGAAGAGCCGACCGACGTCAGCGCGCTCGCCGCGCTCGACGTCCTCTACGGACGCCTCGAGCGGTGGGAGCCGTACGTCGACGTTCTCCGCCGGCGCATCGAGCTCGACAACGACGAGGAAATCGCTCGATCGACCTCAAATTCCGCCTCGGATCGACGCTCGAGAAGCACACCGGCGACGCCGCCGGCGCGCTCGAGAACTACCGCGAGATCCTCTTCCTCGACGCGCAACACGAGGGGGCGAAGGCCGCCCTCGAAGCGATGCTGACGCACGCCGACCTCAAGTCGGACGCGGCCGCGATCCTCGAGTCCATCTACGAAGAGCGCGGCGACTGGAACAAGCTCATCGGCGCCCTCGACATCCTCGCCGAGAGCGAGAGCGACGTGCAGAAGCGCGTCACCCTGCGCCGCAAGATCGCGCGAATCAGCTCCGAGGCCCTCAGCGACTACGCGCCGCGCGTTCGACGCGCTCGCCGCCGCGCTCAAAGAGGACCCCGCGACGCACGACACGCGCTTCGAGCTCGAGAAGCATCGCCGAGGTCTCCGAGCGCGCAGAAGCGGCTCGTCGATCTCTACGAAGAGATCGCGAAGGACATCTCCGACGCGCAGCTCGCGCGCGAATACTGGATGAAGGTCTCCGCGCTCGACGAGGCGCTCGGCATGGTCGACGACGCGGCAGCGGGGTACACCCACGTCCTCGAGATCGACGCCGCCGACGCCGACGCCCTCGCCGCGCTCGAGCAGCTCTTCGTGCGCACGCAGCGGTGGGAAGATCTCATCAGCGTCATCCAGCGCCGCGTCGATCTCGCCGTCGAGCCCGATGCGCGCGAGGCGCTCTACATGTCGATGGCGCAGGTCCAGGACGAGCGCCTCGGTCGCCCGACCGACGCCGTCGGCTCGTACCGCAAGGTCCTCGAGCTCGATCCTCAGAGCGCGCGCGCGCTCGGAGCGCTCGACGCCCTCCTCGTCCGCCAGAAGATGTGGCCCGAGCTCGCCGAGAACCTCGAGGCGCAGCTCGCCCTCACGAGCGACGACGAGGCGCAGCTCGCGCTCATGCTCCGCCTCGCGGCGCTCCGCGAGACCGAGATGAACCAAGTCGAGACCGCGATCGAAGGGTACCGCTCGGTGCTCGATCGCGACCCGAACAACGCGCAGGCGCTCTCGGCGCTGGAGCGCCTCGGACAGATGCCCGAGCACGAGCTCGCCATCGCCGAGATCCTCGAGCCGCTCTACCGCCACCTCGGCGATTACGCGAAGCTCATCGGCGTCCACGAGGTGCAGGTGCGTCGCGCGGACGACGCCCCGCGCAAGGTGGAGCTCCTTCACCAAATCGCGCAGCTCTACGAGGACGCCGCCGGCGATCTGAACCAGGCGTTCGCCACCTACGCGCGCGCCCTGAAAGAGGACGCGGCGAGCGAGGAGACGCAGCAGCAGCTCGAGCGCGTCGCGCGCGCGACGAGCCGCTTCCAGGACTTGGCGCACGTCTACGAGGAGCTGGGCGGTGCGATCGAAGACGCCGACCTCGCGAGCCAGCTCTGGTCGATGGCCGCGCGCGTCTACGAGCAGGACATCGGCGACCAGGAGACGGCGATCGCGCGCTACCGCAAGGTGCTCGAGATCGACCCGCTCGCCCTCGCCGCCGCCGAGTCGCTCGAGCGCTTGTTCCGCACCGCGGGCAAGTACCCTGAGCTCTCGCAGATCCTCCAGCGAAAGGCCGAAATCCTCGAAGAGCCGCTCGACAAGAAAGAGGCGCTCTTCCAGGCCGCGGCGATCGAAGAGGACATGCTCGAGCGCCCCGAAGAGGCGATTGCGGTCTACAAGAAAGTCCTCGACATCGACGGCGACGACGTGCGCGCGCTCGACGCGCTCATCAAGCGTTACCTCGGTCTCTCGAACTGGTCCGACCTCCTCGGCATCTACACGCGCAAGGCCGATCTCGTCGCCGACCCCGAAGAGAAGAAGCGCATCTACTACCAAGTCGGCGCGGTCTTCGAGCGCGAGCTCGGCGACGTCGCGAAGGCGATCGACACCTACCAGAAGATCCTCGAGCTCGATCCCGACGACCTCCAGGCGCTCTCGCGCCTCGACGTCCTCTACGAGCAGGCGCAGAACTGGAACGAGCTCCTCTCGATCCTGACGCGCGAGAGCGAGATGACGGCCGACCCGGCGGAGGCGATCAGCTTCCAGTACCGCATCGCCGATCTCTACGAGAAGCGCCTCGACGACGTGCCGCGCGCGATCGAGCTCTATCGCGACATCCTCTCGCAGCAGCCGGATCACGCCCCGACCCTCCAAGCCCTCGAGGGCCTGAAGGGCGGCGACAAGGATCCGCTCGGCGCCGCCGCGGTGCTCGAGCCCGTGTACGAAGCGGCGAGCGACTGGATGAAGCTCGTCTCGGTTCACGAGGTCCAGGTCCAGCACACCGAGGACGTGTTCCAGAAGGTGGAGCTGCTGCATCGCATCGCGCGCCTCCACGAGGACGCGATGGACAACCACGGCGCGGCGTTCGACACGTACGCGCGCGCGGTCGCCATCGACAACGGCAACTCCGAGACGCTCGGCAACCTCGAGCGCATCGCGACGCTGGTCAACCGCTGGCCCGAGGTCGCGAAGCTCTACGACGCCGAGCTCGACAAGCTGACCGAGGCCCCCGATCGCTTCGTGGAGCTCGGTCTCCGCGTCGCGCAGATTTACGAGACGCAGCTCGAAGACGTCGAGAACGCGATCGGCCGCTATCGCCGCGTCGCCGAGGTCGACGCCGAGAACCAGAACGCGATCCGCGCGCTCGACCGGCTCTTCTCGATGACCGAGCGCTGGCAGGACCTCGCCGCGATCCTCGCGCGCGAGGCCGAGATTGGCCAGACGCCCGACGAGATCCTCGACTTCCGCTTCCGCCTCGGACAGCTCTACGAGCAGAGGCTCGGCGACGTCGACAACGCGATCGCCGCGTACCGCGAGGTGATCAGCGCCGCGCCCGAGCACACGCAGACGCTCGAAGCGCTCGAAGCCCTGTTCTCCGCCGGCACCAAGCAGCTCGAGATCGGCGAGATCCTCGAGCCGCTGTACCGCGCCGCGGGCGACTGGGACAAGCTCGCGCAGGTCTACGAGGCGCAGCTCGTTCACACGCCGGCCGAAAAGGTCGGCGACGCGCTCGGCGGCCAAGAAGACCGCCTCGCCGCGTACTACCGCATCGCCGAGCTCCACGAAGAGAAGCTCGTCGACGCGGCCGGCTCGCTCGAAGTCTACCTCCGCGCGCTCAAGGAGTACCCGCTCGACGAGCGTTCGGGCGAAGAGGTCGCGCGCCTCGCGTCGGTCGTCGACGGCGGCTGGGACACGCTCGCGAACGCGTACGCCGACATCGTCGGCGCCCACGAGAACCCCGAGGTCCAGCGCACGATCGGCAAGAAGCTCGCGCACGTCTTCGAGGACGAGCTCGGCGACATCACCAAGGCCGAAGAGACCTACAAATACGTGCTCTCGGTGGAGCCGCTCGACGTCGACGCGCTCTCCAACCTCGACAGGATCTATCTCTCGCTCGAGTCGTGGCCCGAGCTCGCGCAGATCCTCGAGCAGCGGATCAAGGCGGGCGGCGAGGCCATCGACCTCATCGACTTCCACGTGCGCCTCGGCGAGATCTACGAGACCCGCGTCGAAGGCACGGACAACGCGATCCGCGTCTTCCGCCGCATCTTCGACGAGCTCGATCGCACGAACGACGCGGCGATCGCCGCGCTCGGGCGCATCTACGCGGCGCTCGGCAGCTGGCCCGAGCTCCTCACCGTCAACGAGCGCGAGCTCGAGAACGCGTCGGGCGACGCCGCCGAGGCCGACATCCGCGCCAAGATCGGCCACCTCCTCGCCGAGCAGCTCGGGCAGCACGAGCGCGCGATCGAGACGTGGAAGGCCGTGCTCGATCTCCGCGGCGAGGACGCCGAGGCGCTCGGCGCGCTCGCGAACCTCTACGAGCAGCAGCAGATGTGGCGCGAGCTCATCGACGTGCTCGAGCGGCAGTGCGAGGCGGAGACCGCCGACGATCAGCGCGTGAACATCCTCTCGCGCAAGGCGCGCATGTTCACCGAGAAGCTCGGTCAGGACGGCCTCGCGCTCGAGGACTGGAACCGCGTCCTCGATCTCGACTTCGCCAACCTCGCCGCGCTCCGCGCGATCTCGGCGATTCGCCGCCGCCAGGGCGACGCGACCGAGCTCGTCAACGCGCTCCATCAGGTCGTCGATCGCGCCGCCGCGATGCTCGACTCCGAGGAGCTCAAAGAGGTCTTCCGCGAGCTCGGGAAGACCTACGGCGAGCAGCTCGGTCAACCATTCGACGCCGCCGACGCGTGGCGCAAGCTCCTCGAGGTCGGCCCCGATTTCGAGGCGATGGACGCCCTCGAGGCGATCTACCGCGGCGAAGAGAAGTGGACCGACGTCATCGACGTCAAGATGCAGCGCGCCGCCGCGCTCGAAGACCCGACCGCGAAGATCGAGGAGTACCGCCAGGTCTCCGAGCTCTGGCGCGAGACGGTGCAGGAGCCGGACAACGCGACGAGCGCCTGGCAGAAGATCCTCGAGATCGAGCCGGCGCACGACGAAGCCTTCGCCGAGCTCGAGAAGCTCCACACCGCCGCCGGGCGATGGGAGCCGCTGATCGAGCTCTATTTCGGCTCGCCTCGAGACGCGCGAGGAGACCGCCGACAAGACCGATCTCCTCCGCCGCATCGCGAAGGTCTTCGAGGAGCACCTCGACGATCGCAACCAGGCGCTCGACGCGCTCCTCAACGCGCTCGGCGAGGATTTCCACGATCGCGAGACCGCGAAGTACCTCGAGCGCATGGCGCAGGCGACGGGCCGGTGGAACGAGGTCATCACGACCGCGAACCAGTGGCTCAAAGAGCAGACCGATCCGCACCAGAAGATCCGCCTCTGCCTGCACCTCGCCAAGTGGTACGGCGACGACCTCGGCAAGCCCGAGTACGCGCAGCCTTACTACGCGCAGATCGTCCAGCTCGATCCGAACAACGTCGGCGCGCTGCGGCAGATGGGCCAGCTCTATCGCAAGAGCGGCAACTACCAGCAGTACGGCGCACTCGCTGACCAAGGCCCTCGAGGTCGCGGTCAACGACATCGATCGCAAAGAGATCCAGAACGAGCTCGGCGAGCTGCTCGACTCGCAGATGAACCAGACGGATCAAGCGATCATCCAGTTCCAGCGCGCCCTCGAGGTCGACCCGCAGTTCCTCCCGGCGATCGAGAACCTCGAGCGCATCTACACGCAGCGCGGTCAGAACCGCGAGCTCGTCGACATCTTGAACCGCAAGGTGGTCGCGCTGTCGGACTCGTCCGAAATCGCGACGACCAAGCTCCGAATCGGCTCGCTCTACGAGTCGACGCTCGGCGACCCGCAGAAGGCCGCGCAGGTCTACCGCGAGACGCTCGACGTCGACCAGGCGAACGTCCAAGCGATGCGCGGCCTCGCGCGCACGTGCGAGGTGCTCGAGCAGTGGAGCGATCTCGTGAAGGTCCTCGAGCAGCAGCTCGACGTCGTCACGACCGAGCGCGAACGCATCGACGTCCTGATGCAGCTCGCGAGCCTCCAGGAAGAGCACTTCCTCAAGAGCGACATCGCCGCGCAGCGGCTCGAGCAGGTCGTCGAGATCGACCCGAGTCACGAAGAGGCGTACACCGCGCTCGAGCGCAACTACCGCAAGATGCGCCAGTGGCACGAGCTCGTTCAGACCTACGAGCGCCACATCTCGGCGACGCTCGACCGCAAGACGAAGGTCGAGCTCTACGGGTACGTCGCGCAGGTGCAGGCCGACGAGATCGGCGACGCCGAAAAGGCCATCGAGGCGTACACGAACATCGTCGACCTCGAGGACACGAACGTCCCCGCGCTCGACGCCTTGTCGAAGCTCTACGACAAGCGCGGCGACGCGACGCAAGCCATCGACTTCATGACGCGCGTCGCCGACCTCACCGGCGACAGCAAGCAGCGCGTCGAGTCGTACTACCGCATCGGCAAGGCGCTCGACGAGAAGCTCGGCGATCGCGTGGCTGCGCAAGACCGCTACGAGATGGCCCTCGACATCGACCCGGCGCACGTCCCGTCGCTCTCGGCGCTCCGCGCCATCGCGATGGACAACGCCGACTACGACAAGGCGGCGCGCCTGCTCGACCAAGAGCAGCAAAACACGCAGGGCGCACGCCAGCGCGCGCGCCTGCTCGTCGAGCTCGGAAACTTGCGCGAGCAGACGCTCGGCGAGCACGACGGCGCGGTCGCGGCTTGGGAAGCCGCCGTCGCCGCCGACGAGGAGAACGAGGACGCCGCGCTCCCGCTCGGCAACCACTACGTCGAGGCGCAGGCCTGGGAGAAGGCCGAGCCTCTCTTCGATCTGCTCGTCCGCAAGTCGGGCAAGCGCGAACGCGCCGAGCAGCACGATCTCCAGAACAAGCTCGGTCAGGTCTGCGCCGCGCTCGGCAAGGACGACAAAGCCCTCAAGGCGTACACCGCGGCGCACCAGCTCGACATCACCGACCAGGTGACGATCAAGGGGCTCGCCGAGGTGAGCTTCCGCCTGAAGGACTGGGGCAACGCGCTCACCAACTACCAGAAGGTGCTGACGGCGCTCGCCGAAGAGGAGACCGCCGAGCGCGCCGAGGTCTACTACCGACTCGGCTGCATCAAGCGCGAGCAGCAGCAGGCCAAGCAAGCCATCAACAACTTCGAGAAGGCCCTCAGCGTCGACCCGGCGCACCGGCCGACGCTCGAAGCGATGG
This sequence comes from uncultured delta proteobacterium, assembly GCA_963731595.1. Classification (GTDB taxonomy): domain Bacteria; phylum Myxococcota_A; class Polyangia; order Polyangiales; family Polyangiaceae; genus DASXHD01. The sequence continues at coordinate 1,923,791 of CAVSWE010000004.1, read as the reverse complement.
TCTCGCTCTACGCCGAGCTACGCGACTACAAGCAAGTCGTCGCCTACAAGCGGCAGATCCTCGACAACGTCTACGACGGCGAGGAGCGCTTCACGATCCTCAACGAGATCGGCGAGACGTGGCGCGATCTCGACAAGAACCCGCACAAGGCGATCGAGGCGTTCGAAGAGGCGCGCGATCTCCAGCCCAACTCGCACGCGCTGCTCCACACGCTGCTGGCCCTGTACCAGCAGGTCGAGAACTGGCCGCGCATGATCGAGACGATCCAGTCGATCGCCGATCTCGAGAAGGACGCGGTTCGCAAGTCGAAGTTCATCTACACGATGGCGCAGATCTACCGCGACAAGGAGAACGATCTCGAGAAGGCGGTCGAGCTCTTCAACGCGGCGCTCGACTTGAACCCCACGTTCCTCGAGGCCTTCGAGCGCATCAACAAGATCCTCACCGGCCAGAAGGAGTGGAAGAACCTCGAGCGCGCGTTCCGCAAGATGCTCAAACGCATGGCGGCCGCGGGCCCGAACGAGAACGCCGAGCTCGCCTACAACTTGTGGCACAACCTCGGCCTCATCTACCGCGATCGACTGCACGACATGCAGAGCGCGATCGAGGCCTTCAAGATGGCGACGCGCTACAAGCCCGACGAGGCCGTCGAGCGGCAGATCCTCGCCGAATTGTTCGAGGCGACGGACCAGATGGAAGCGGCGATCGGCGAGCACGCGATCGTCCTCCAGAAGGACCCGATGCGCATCGACCCGTATCGGAGCCTCTACAAGCTCTACATGAAGCTCCACGAGTACGACCGCGCGTGGTGCATGTGCGCGGCGCTCGCGTTCCTCCACAAGGCCGACGAAGAGGAGCAGCGCTTCTTCGAGGATTATCGCCCGCGCGGCATGATCCAGGTGAAGGGCCGACTCGACAACGAGCAGTGGGTGAAGAACCTCTTCCACAAGGACGAGAACCTCTTCATCGGCAAGATCTTCGAGATGATCACGCCCGCGGCGATCGTCGCGAAGACCACGCAGCTCCGCGCGTCGCGGCAGCTCCCCGTGCTCGACAAGCGGTTCAAGCAGGATCCGGCGACGAGCACCGTGACGTTCGCGAAGACGTTCGGCTGGGCGACGCAGGTCCTCGGCGTTCCGCAGCCCGAGCTCTACGTGCGAAACGACGTTCCGGGCGCGCTCGTCGCGGTGCCCGCGGCGCCGCCCGCGTCGGTCGCGGGTCAGACCGTGCTCACCGGCTTCTCGCCCCAGGAGCTGACGTTCATCGTCGGCAAGCACCTCTCGTATTACCGAGGCGAGCACTACATCAAGAACCTCTTCCCGACGTTGAACGAGCTCAAGGTGCTCCTCTTCGCCGCGGTGAAGGTCATCGTCGCCGACTTCCAGGTGCCGCCGGAGATGGCGCAAGCCGTCAACCAGACGGCCGCGGAGCTCGTGAAATACATGCAACCCGTGCAGCGCGACGGCCTCCGCATGGTGGTCCAGCGCTTCATGGAGGACGGCGCGCGCGCCGATCTCAAGAAGTGGATGCAGATGGTGGAGGTCACCGCGTGCCGCGCGGGCCTGCTCCTCTGCGCCGACCTCGAGATCGCGAAGAAGATCATCGCGGCCGAGCCGCAGCTCCCCGGCGATCTGCAGCCGGCCGACAAGATGAAGGAGCTGCTCGTCTTCAGCGTGAGCGAGCAGTACTTCTCGCTGCGCAAAGCGCTCGGCATCGCGGTCGCCTGAGGCCGGAAACGGGAACGTCCGTTTCCGCTACGGGACCGTGAGCAGCCTCGCGGCTCCCGGCACCATTCCGTCCGTTCCCTCCGGCCTCTCGAGGGCGACGAACGTGCATTTGTCCTTGGCGCAACCGGCGAAGACCACGTCCTCCGCCGAGACCTTCACCTCGGAGGACGGGCCGTCGAGCTTGGCCCACGCGAGCGCTTCGACCGGCGCGCGATTGCCGCCGCGCGGGCCTCGCACGAGCCAGGCGAGGTACATCGCGCCGTCGGTGGGCGCCACCCAGTACGGGCCGAGATCGTGCCCGCACGCGCCCTGCGAGACGTCGACGGTGCGCTCCGGCCCGCCGGGGAGCGGCACGTCGACGGCGAGCACGTCGGTGCCGATGTCGCCGTCGCAGCGCGAGGCGGCCTCGCGCGAGACGAGCGCCACGACGTGCGCCGCGTTGCCGTCGACCGCCATGAGAATCTTCGTCCGGACCGATGACCGCGTTCAACGGACGGCGCGCGGTAGGACCTTCCGTGTACTCGCGCAAGACGAGGTGACCCGCTTCGGTCAGCAGCATCTGGCCGAGCACGTCGCCCATGGTGAAGTCCTCGTGCTCGCGGATCTCGTCGTCCCCGAGATCGTCGGGCGCGACGAGCAGCGCGCGCGGGCGCGCCGCGCCGTCCTCGATGGCGCGCACGCCGATGTCGTCCTCGCCCTCGTCGATGACGAATGCGCGCTTGCCGGTGCCGCATACGAGCGTCGCGTCGCGGCCCTCGGGGAGGGCGACGACCTTCTTGTCCGGGCCGTCGGGGAGTCGCCGCGCGTGGATGGACGAGCCGGTCCCGCCGATGGAGAGCAGGCTGCTCGAGGTCGCGCACGCGCTCGCCCCGACCGTGAAGGGCTGCGAGGCCTTGCCGTCTTCGGAGACCCAGACGCCCGAACGCGTCCGCTTCTTGTTCTGCAGTCCTCGCCAGACGACGACCGCGCCGTGCGGAGCGGCGATCACGTCGACGTGCGCGTCGGTACTGTACGAGAGGTTCGAGAGCGCGTCGGCGTTCCACGCGAGGCGGCCGTGCTCGTCGTACCGGGAGAGGACCACGACGTCGCGGGCCGCGACAAAGCCTGCAACATACACGCTTCCGGTCGGGCCGTGATCGGCCGCCATCGGCAGCGACAGCGGGGCGCCCGGAGCCGCCGTCGCGACGCTCGCCGCGAGAGCCGGACCTGCGTCCGGCGCCGGGGCGCTCGACTTGCACGAGCCACACCGCGCGAGCGCGAGCGAGACGCCGAGGACGACGAGGCGCGCTCCGAGCGTGCTTCTCATGCTCCGAAAACGCTACTCCTCGCCGCCCGGCTTGGATAGAAGCTTGCGGAACGTCGACCGCGGGAATCGCGCGGCGCGCGCCGCGGCGCTGACGTTCCCGCCGTGCTCGCGCAAGATCGTCTTCGCGATCGCCGGCGTGAGCCCGCTCGACGGCGGCGGCGCGATTTCAGGGACGTCGTGGCTCGGTCCGAGGGCGTGGTCCACGTCGACCGCGTCGATCGTCTCGCCGGGCGCGAGCGTCGCCGCGCGGAGGAGCACGTTTCGAAGCTCGCGCACGTTGCCCGCCCACGGCTCGGCCGCGAGCCGCGCGAGGCCGGCGCTCGAGAGCTCGCGCGGCCCGACCTCGTGCTCCATCGATCGCAAGAGCGCCCGCGCGATCGGCCCGATGTCGCCGCGGCGGTCGCGCAGCGGCGGGAGGTGAATCGTGAAGACCTCGAGACGATGAAAGAGATCGCGCCGAAACCCGCCCTGGCGGACGCGCTCGCGGAGCGGCGCGTGCGTGGCCGCCACGACGCGTACGTCGCGCCGCTGCGCCGAGCCGGTCGCGCCGACGCTTCGAATGCCGTAACCGTCGAGCGCGCGGAGCAGCTTCGGCTGCGCGTCGATCGGAAGATCCCCAATCTCGTCGAGGAAGAGCGTGCCGCCCTCGGCCTCCTCGAAGGCGCCGCGCCGCCGCGCGACCGCGCCCGTGAACGACCCTTTTTCGTGGCCGAAGAACTCGCTCTCGACGAGCTCGCGCGGAATGCTCGTCACGTTGATGGCGACGAACGGCTTCGTGCGGCGGGCCGAGAGCTCGTGGAGCGCGTGCGCGACGAGCTCCTTGCCGGTGCCGCTCTCCCCGCACACGAGGACCGGCGAGCGAAGCGGCGCGAGCGTGCGCGCCTGAGCGGCGATGCGCCGCATCGCGAGCGAGCCGCCCGCGAGGCCCGGGAGCGGGTCCACCTCGAGGTCCATGTCGAGCGGCGTCAGCGCGCGCAGCGCGATGGTCGAGCGGCCGAGCGTGATGATCGCGCCGGGTTCCGCGGTCGCTTCACGCACGCGCACCGGGCCGACGTACGTTCCGTTCTTGGAGCGCGCGTCGCGCACGAGCACGCGCTCGCTCACCTCGAGCACGAGATGCGCGGCGCTCACCGCCGGATCCTCGACGCGGATCGAGCAATCCGCGGCGCTGCCCACGTCGAAGCGCCCGCGAGGCAGCGGAATCGTGCGGGTCCCGCTCTCGTCCTGGACTTCGGCGCAGAAGGTGATGCTGCGATCGTGTCGGACCAGCGTCATCGTGCTCATGCATGGACGTCGGCCCGACTGGGGCAATGTTGCCTACAATGTGACGGCGTGGCCCGCTCAGAAGGTCGTGCTGAGCGACATCCCACCGAGTCCCGGCGCGATCCACGGCGTGAGCCGCGCCGTCGGCGGCGCTTCGTGCTTGGCTCCGACGAAGTACCAGACCGCGCCGCCGACCGCGGCGAGCACGCCCACGACGCCGAGCACGGCGAACGCGTTCGCGGCCGTCGCGTCCTGGTTCACCGTGTCTTGGTTGCTCTTCAACGTCGCGCACGCCTGCGCGTAGTTGTTCACGGTGCTGCTCGGAGGCGGGTTGCACGTCGGACTGTTTCGGATGCTCTGCGGAAGGCTGCCGTCGTTCTTCTCGGCGTCGATGATCGAGCTCTCGACCGACTTGTAGTTGGAGTTCGCCGTGGCTTTGCTCGACGCGAAGACGCCGGTCAGGATGAAGCCGCCGACCGCGAGCACGCCGCCGCCGATCATGAGCGCGAGGGCGCCGGTCGGGTGCGTGACGGGGCCTTGCGGAACCGGCGCGATCGGGTTCGGCTGCGGGTTCTCGGGCGTCGGGTTCGTGGGCGGGTTCGACGGCGGGTTCGGGTTCTCGGGGTTCGTCGGGTTCGGGTTCGGGTTCGTCGGTTGCACGACGGTCGCCGCGGCGCCGAATCGCACCGGCTGGAGCTGCCCCGCCGTGACGACGACGTTCTGCTCGCTCGACGTGCCGTCGGGGAGCCTCACGCGGACGGTGTGATTGCCCGCTTGGACGTCGACTGCTTCGTTCAGCGGCGCCTTGCCGACGTTATCGGCGTCGACGGTCACTTCGCTTCCGGCCGGCGCGGTGACGTCGAGCCTACCGAGCTTCGCGCGTGCGTCGGCGAGGCCCTTGGTCGCGTCGGCTTTCTTGTCGCCTTGCGGGTCGTTCAAATATTTCTGGAAGTACTTCGCCGCGTCGAGGAAGTGCCCGGATTTCAGCGAGCTCTGGGCGAGGTTGAGGAGCACCGCGGGGTGCTGCTTCAACGCGTACGCCTCGAGGAACGCGGCGCGCGCGGCCTCGTAATCGCCCTTGTCGAAGTCTGCGACGCCTTCTTGGAAGCGCGCGCGCGCGGCCTTCGTCACCGCGTCGTCCTGCGCGAACGCGACGCGCGGAATCGCCATCGGTGCGAACGCGACGAGCAAAGCGAAAGCGGTCGCCTTCGAGCGGCGGCGCAAAGAGGAAGTCTGGCGGGCCCGATCGGGTGTCATGAAGCGTGTCATGCTCCACTTCCTAGTATCACGACGGGCGCCTCATCCAAAGAACGGGCGCAAAACTGGGCGAGCCGTCAGAACGGGTTGTCGCGCACGATGGCGGCGTGACCGCCGGCGTGATGCGTCGCGGCGTGGCCACCGCCGGTCGCGTGCGGGGCCGAGGCGACGTGCGCGACGTGCTGCGGCGCCGTGTGGGTCACGACCGGCTCCTCATGCGTCTCCGCCGGGGGCGGGGGCGCGACGTGCGTCTCGACCGGGGCGGCGGTTTGCTGGGGCTGCGGCGTCGCGGCGACGGTCGCCGTGTCGGGCGGCGGCGGCGGGATGTGCGTCGTCTCCTGCTGCGTGGGCTCGCTCGTCGTCGTGGGCGCCACGCTCGACGCCGTCGAAGACTTGCTCATTGCCGCGCGGATACCGAAGATTCCGCCGACCACGGCGATCACGCCGACGGCGGCGAGGATGAGACCGGTGTTCGACTTCTTGACCGGAACGAAATCCGCCGACGCGCCCGGGTCCATCTTCACCGGCGAGGGCGGGGGCCCCGCCGGCGGGTGCGGCTTGCGCGCGACCGTCGGGGCCTGCGCCGCGGGAAGCGGCTGCGGTCGCGCTTCGGCGACGATGACCTTCGGCGGGGGCTCGAGCTCGATCGCGATCTCGACCTTCGGCTCGTCGGGCGCTGGAACGCGCGGCGGCGGCGACACGGCCGGCTTCACTTCGAAGGTCGCTTGCTGCTGGAGCTCGGTGCCGCGGACGCTCGCGGCGACGCCGGCGCCCGCGGCGAGCGCGTCGATGTCCGCCGCGTTCAGCCCGCCGTTGCCCTGCGCGAACGGCGCGTCGTCGAGCTCCCAGATGGGACGAAAGCCCGCCGAGATTCGCTCGGCCTCCTCGGGCGAGAGCTTTCCGATTTTCAGAATCCGGGCCGTGCGCAGCGTTCGCCATAAGAAGTGAGAAAAGAATAGCACCCGCGCGCGTGCCTCGGCCACGTCGTTGCGGCCCGCCGAGCCCATTTCAGCTCTGATTGAATTCTTTCCTGAGAGTGTCATCCCACTCGTCGGTCACTTTTCCGACCGTCTCGACGAGGTCTTCGAACTCCTCGTAATCGAGCCCGGAGAGACGACGCAAAGCGCGCACGTAAATTTCGTCTTTTTGACTGTCGATCGCGAAGGCCGCGTCCTGCGTGGTGATGAACGACAGCTCGAGGAGGCGCCGATAGAGCGTCTCGCGGCCGGTGAGCGGGACCTTCATGACCGGCGCGAGGAGCAAGAGGACGCCGTGATCGTCGAGGACGTTGATCCCCACGGTGGCAGAGCCTTTGCGCACTTGCGTGTACCCGGTCGCGTCGAGCGGCTCGAGCGTAGCGCCGGCGCGCTCGGCGAAACGGGCGAGGTAAGCGTTGACCATGGCGCGCGCATCCGAGAAGACTTGTCCGGTGGCGCGGTCGGAATACACGGCAGCGTTCGATTGAGACAAGGCGGGCTCCTCCCTTGACGTGCAGACTCGGCGAGCAGGATACAACACATTTGCGACGCTTGTTCGCGGTCGCCGTCCTCGCCGTGGCCTGCAACGGGAGCGCCCCCGCGCCGGACGCCGGGGACGACGCGCCGGACGTGACGCGGGCGCGCGCCCTCACGGCGGAGGACGCGGACCTCCCGGCGCGCCCGGAGGCGCTGTCGCTCGCCGAGAGCGTGGAGGCGAAGGCCGCGAAAGAGGGGGCGGGTGCGCGCGCCGTCGAGCTCCACGCGCTCGCCGGCGCGCTGTTCGAGCGGGTGTTTCGCCTGTTCGGCAAGACGCAGGACGCGGACGAGGCCGTCGGGGCCTACGACGCCGCGTCGAAGAACCTCGGGATCGCGGGCGCGTGCGACGCGGCGCTCCGCGGCGCTGCGCTCGCCGGGGATTCGGCGCACGACGCGCAGACCTCGTTCGTTGCATTCTACAAGCTTTCGCGCCGCGGCCCGCCCGAGCCCTGCGCGGGGCGCGTGCAGGCGGAGCTGTCGGCGCTCGAAGCGTTTCGGCCGTCGCCGCGGGTGCTCGCGGCGATCGACCGGGGCCTCGAGGCGCAGGGCACGGTCGCTCTGCCCGACGCGGGGAGCGGGGTCTTCGTGGATCGCGTCGATCACTGGCCGGGGAAGGACGCGGCGCGCGTGGTGGTGACGCTCTCGGGCGCGGCGCGCTACAGGGCTTCGGACGAAGCGGCGGCGCCGGGCGTGCCGCAGCGGATCTTCCTCGACGTGGACGGCGCGTCGCTCGGCGCCCGCGGCGCCCCGCGCGACGTTCGTGGGAGCGGCATCGTGCAGCACGTGAACGTGCTCGCGACCGAGTCGGGCGCGCGCGTCGTGCTCGACCTCGACGGCGGGACCGTGTACCGGCGCGTGTTCGAGCTGCGCGAGCCGTTTCGGATCGTGATCGACCTCGCGCGGCGCCCGCCGAACGAGAGCGGGCGCCACCGCGCCGTGCAGCGCGTCGTGCTCGACCCCGGTCACGGCGGGTACGACTCGGGGGCGACGGGGCCGTCGGGGCTGAAAGAAAAGGACGTGACGCTCGACGTCGCGAAGCGAACGGCGCCGATCCTCGCGCGCGCGGGCCTCGAGGTCGTGCTCACGCGCGAAGACGACCGCTTCGTCTCGCTCGAGGAGCGCACGGCGCGCGCGAATCAAGTCGGCGCCGACCTCTTCGTCTCGATCCACTGCAACGCGGCGGAGAACCACGCCCGGCGCGGCGTCGAGACCTACGTGCTCGACACGACGCGCGACGAGATCGCGCAGCGCGTCGCCGCGCGCGAGAACGGCGCGAGCACGCAAGCGACGGCGGAGCTCGCGTCGATCCTCGCGAACATGCGCCTCGCCGATCAAGCGAGCCACTCGACGAGGCTCGCCGAGCTGCTGCAAAAGTCGGCGATGGCGTCGCTGCGCCCCGGCCGCACCGACGTGCTCGACGGCGGCGTCCACTACGCGGGCTTCTACGTGCTCGTCGGCGCGCGCATGCCCGCGGTCCTCTTCGAGACGAGCTACATCTCGAACGCGACCGAAGAGCAGCGCCTCGGCAGCGACGCGTACAAATCCGCCCTCGCCGACGCCATCGCCAACGCGATCCGCGCGTACCGCGAGGGGCGCTGAGAGAGGGAACAGGAAGATCAGAAGATCAGGAAGGCGAGAGTGAGATTGTTGGATTTCGAACAAAAAATCCTTCCCTCGCCCTTCCTGAACTTTTGACCTTCCTGTCAAATCTTCCGGGGATCTTCGGGGCGCCAGTGGGTTTGGCGGAGGACGTAGCGCGAGCGGCCGGCGACGCGCGCGGTCGGCACGGAGTGCTCCGGGTCGCCGGGCAGGGTGAGCGCCATCGTGTCGGCTTGTTGGACGAGCTCGGGGCAGATGGGGTCCATGCACGCGGCGCGCGCGAGGGCGAGCGCGGCTTCGGTGTCTTTGCATTCTGCAAGGATTTCGAGCGTGCGGTGCGTCGGCGGGGCGAGCTGGATTTCGGCGCGATCGAAGCGGTCCAAGATCGCGCGCGGCGCGTCCCAGAAGCTCGCCATCGTCTCGGTCATGTCGTGCGCTCCGGTCTGACCGGCGGGCGCGCGGGCGACGAAGAACCGCGCGTCGAAGCGGCGTGACTCGACCGTGGGCGTGATCCAGCGCGCGAGCGGGACGAGCGCGCCCAAATCGAGCTTCGCGCCGCGCTCGACCAAATACGAACGCAGTGCTCCGGGATCGCTCGCTTGCTGGGCTCGCAGCGCGAGCGCCTCGGCGTCGCTCGTTGACGCGTCGGTCACGAGGAGCGCGGCTTCCTCGAGCGTCTCGCGGCACGCTGCGACGCCGAACGCGCGGAGCGCCTCGCCGCCGGTGACGAGCGTCGCCCACGCGTCGTCGCGATCGTCGTCCTCGACGCGTCCGCCCGGAAAGACGATCGCGCCGCCGAGGAACCGGCTCTTTTTGTTGCGCTCGACGCAAAAGAGCTCGAGCCCGCGCTCGCCGTCGCGCACGAGCACGAGCGTCGCCGCCTCGCGCGGGGGAGCGCCATCACGCGCCGGGTCGAGGTCGAGCATCGCGCCTCCTCACGAGCTTCTTCGCCATCGGCTCCTCGGCTTCGCGCGCGTCCACGAGCGTCCACATCTCCTCCTCGAGCGCGGTCTCGGCGCACTCGAGCAAGAGCTCCGCCGCGCGCTCGGGCGCGACGCTGCCGGTGGCGCGTCCCGGCAGCTCGACGAGCGCGCGCTTCACCTGCAGGCCATCGAGCGCCGCCTTCAGCCGCGCGATCGCGCGGCGCGCGACGCCGTCGCCGAACGAGGAGCGCGGCCCGAGACCGAGCACGACGATTTTTTCGAACGGGAGACGCGGGCGCCCGGGCACGAGCACGACCTCGTCCGTCTCGCCCGTGAGAAAACCCGATCTCGCCAGCGCGCTCAGCCTGCCCGCGAGCCGCCAGTCGAGCAGCCCGGCGAGACCGCGGAGCGGCCGTTCGTCGGCGAACGCCGAGCACGCGATGAGCTCGCCCGACGCGCCGTCGAGCGCGCGAAGATCGGCTTCGACGAAGTGCAGCTCCTGGATCACCGCACCGAGCATTAGCACGGCCGTCGCAGACGAAGGCGCGAGACGGGTGCGCTCGCGGCGCACACTCGCGCACCTTGCCAACCGCGGCGCGGTAGACGAGCCTCCTTCGATGCACGGAAAACTCTGCCTCGTGGCCCTGGTCGTCGCGGCCTCCGCGGGTTGTCACAAAAGCGTTCAGTCCACCGAGACGGTGGACGCAGCAGCACCCGCCGTGAGCGCCGCCATCGTCGCCGCCGTCGCGCCCGACGAGGACGCCGACGCGGGGACCGAAATCGCGCCCCCCGACGCAGTCGTCGCGCAAGATCCGAGCATTCCGGTGAACGAAGCGGTCGTCGGGACCGCGCCGATTCCCGCGACGTACACCGCCGCGTTCGCCCCGCCCGTGCAGCCCGTGAGCGAAGAGCAGCCGGCGCGGCCCGAGACGGACGACGTCTGGGTGCCCGGTTACTGGTGGTGGAGCCAGCCGCTCAATCGTTACGTGTGGGTCGGCGGCGCGTGGAGGCATGCTCCGCCGGAGCAGGCCTGGTCGCCGGGGCGGTGGATGCAGGTCGGCGGCCGCTACTCGTGGACGCCGGGCTACTGGGGCCGGCGCGGGGAGGTGCGCGAGGCGATCGAGACCGCGCCGCCGCCGATGCGCGTCGAGGTGCGGCCCGTCGCCCCGGGCGCCGACTTCGTCTGGACGCCGGGGTACTACGCGTGGCGGGGCGGTCGGTACGAGTGGAGCGTCGGAAACTGGGTCCGCCCGCCGCACCCCGGCGTGGACTGGGTCGAGCCGCGGTACGTGAGCAGCGGCGGACGCTACTACCTGCAGCCGGGACGCTGGGACTTCGCGCCGGAGCACCGCGGCGTCGTCTACCGGCCCGACATCAACGCGCGCCCGGGCGTCCGCGTGAGGCTCGAGCCGGTCGCTCCGGCCGTCGTCGTGGCGCACACGAATTTCGTCACCGTGTCGCAGCGCGCCGTGCTGCGCGGCGGCGTCCGCACCGAGCGCGGCGGGTTCGTCGTGCCGCACGCGGTCGTGACCGAGATCGTGCGGCCCGAGGAGCGCGCGCACGTCGTCGTCGAGCCGCGTCGCGTGGACGTTCGGGCGCCCGACGTCCGCGAGCACGTGGAGGTGCGAGGCGCGCCCGAGGTCCGCGAGCGCGTCGACGTGCACGAGCGCGTCGTCGAGCCGCGCGTGGAGCAGCGCGTCGAGGTGACGCCGCCGAGGGTCGATCCGCACGTGCGCGTCGACGTTCGCGCGCCGGTCGTGGCCCCTCAGGTCAACGGGCGAGTCGTCGTCGGCAACGACCGCGATCGCGGCCGTCGCCGCTGATTCTCGAGCCTACGGGTGCTCGCCCTCGCGGCCCGCGTCGCGGGCGACGCGGGCGAGCACGCCGTTGACGAACCCGCTCGATTCGGCCGTCCCGAACGACTTGGCCAGCTCGACGGCCTCGTCCAGGATGACCGGGCTCGGCACGTCGCGGCGCGCGAGCAGCTCCCACGCGCCGAGCCGGAGCAGGTTGCGGTCGAGCCTCGTCATGCGCTCGAGACGCCAGTTCTCCGAGGCCGCGCCGATCGCCGCGTCGATCGCGTCGCGGCGCTCGGCGACGCCGCGTACGATCTCGTCGGCATAGGGCTTCGCCTCGGGCTCGGCCTCGAAAGAGCGCCAGAAGAGGGCGATGGTTTCGTCGGCCGACGTGCCGGCGGACTCCATTTGAAAGAGCATCTGCAGGGCGGCTTCGCGCCCGCTGCGCCGCGCGCCGGCCATCGATCAGAGTCCGGCGCCCTTGAGCGCGCGCATCACCGAGATCATCTCGAGCGCCGAGCACGCCGCGTCCCAGCCTTTGTTGCCGGCCTTCGTGCCCGCGCGCTCGATGGCTTGCTCGATCGTATCGGTGGTGAGGACGCCGAATCCCACTGGGATTCCGCTCGCCGCCTGAACTTGCGCGAGGCCCTTTGAGACCTCCGAGACGATGACGTCGAAGTGCGGGGTCGCGCCGCGGATCACCGCGCCGAGCGCGACGATCGCGTCGGCCTTCTTGCCTTGCGCGATGCGCGACGCGACGAGCGGGAGCTCCCACGCGCCCGGGACGCGTACCACGGTGATGCGCGCGTCGTCGGCGCCGTGCCGCACGAGCGCGTCGCGCGCGCCCTCGACGAGGTGGTCGACGATGAAATGATTGAACCGGCTCGCGACGAGCGCGATCTTCGCGCCCTCGGGACAGACGAGCGTGCCTTCTACCGTTTTCATGCCTGGCCTTTCAGACGCGGCGACGAGGAGACTGCTTTCGGGACGACGCCCATCGACGTGAGCGGGACGGTCTCGGTCACTTCGAGGCCGAAGCCGCGGATGCCGGCGATCTTGCGCGGGCTGTTCGTGAGCAGCTTGAGCTTTCGCGCGCCGAGGTCGGACAGCACCTGCGCGCCGAGACCGAACTCGCGCAGCGGGTGCTCGGACGCGGGCGACGGCGCCGGGTCGACGCGATGCGACTCGAGGTCGCTCGCCAGCGCGCTGCGCAGCGGCAGGTAGACCACGATGCCCGAGCCCTCGGCCTCGATCCGCGCGATCGCCTCGCGCAAATGGCGGCCGCCCTCGCGCCGGGTCGACGAGAACAAATCGCCGACGAGCGAGCCGGAGTGCATGCGGCAGAGCGTCGGCGTCTCGGCGTCGATGTCGCCCTTCACGAGGGCGAGGAACTGCCGTCCGTCGGTCGCCGACTCGTAGACGTAGCTCCCCCACTCGGTGCCGGTCTCGTCGAGGACGAGCTTCTTCTCGGCGACGCGGCGCACGAGGCGCTCGGTCTGCAGGCGGTACTGGATGAGGTCCGCGACGGTGAGGATGCGCAGGCCGTGCTTTTTGCCGAACGATTCGAGGTCGGGCATGCGCGCCATCGACCCGTCGTCGTTCATGATCTCGCAGATGACGCCCGCGGGCGTGAGGCCCGCGAGACGCGCGAGGTCGACGGAGCCCTCCGTCTGACCCGTGCGCACGAGCACGCCGCCCTTGCGCGCCTTCAGCGGGAAGACGTGGCCGGGCGTCACGAGGTCTTCGGGCCGGCAGACCGGGCTCGCGACCAGGCGCGTCGTATACGCGCGGTCGTGCGCGCTGATGCCCGTCGTGACGCCGTTGCGCGCCTCGACGCTCACCGTGAAGGCGGTGCCGAGCGGCGGCCCGCTGCGGCCGGGCGACTGCATCATCGGCAAGCCGAGGCGCTCGACCTGCTCCTCGACGAGCGTGACGCAGATGAGGCCGCGGCCGTGGGTCGCCATGAAGTTGATCGACTCGGCCGTGACGAACTCCGCGGCCATGCAGAGGTCGCCTTCGTTCTCGCGGTCTTCGTCGTCGACGAGGATGACCATCTTCCCCGCGCGCACGTCGGAGATGGCGCCGTTGACGCGTTCGAGGAGCTGGGGGTCGATGGTGATGGCGGCCATGGAGCCTCTTGTATTTTACACGTATCCGTTTTTGCGAAGCAACTCGAGCAGGGCGGCGTCCTTCGCGGGCTCCTCTTTGACGTCGAGGAGGCGCAGAACGTAGCGCGCGACGACGTCGATTTCGAGGTTCACGGCGTCGCCGGCGGCGAGATCGCCCATGCGCGTCTCTTTTTGCGTGCGTGGGATGACGGCGACCGAGAACGTGTCGCCCGACACTTCGTTGACCGTGAGGCTCGTGCCGTCGACGGCGATCGAGCCCTTGGGCGCGATGAAACGCATGAGCTCGCGCGGCGCGCGAAAGACGACGTGCTCGGCCTCGCCGAGCGGCCGGCGCGAGACGAGCGCGCCCGCGCCGTCGACGTGGCCGCTCACGAGGTGGCCGCCGAGGCGTTTTTCCAGCGTCAGCGCGCGCTCGAGGTTGACGCGCGCGCCGAGCGGCAGGGCGCCGAGCGTGGTCTTCGCGAGCGTCTCCTGCGAGGCGTCGGCCTCGAAGCCGGATTCGGTGACCGAGTCGACCGTGAGGCACACGCCGTTCACGGCGATCGACTCGCCGAGCGCGAGCGGCCCGAGCGGGCACGTGACGACGAGCCGCGCGCCGGGGCCGCGAGGGGTGCGCGCCGCGAGCGCGCCGACGGCTTCGATGAGACCGGTGAACATGAGAAGAGTCGCGGGAGTATACTCGAACGCGATGCGAAGGCTCCTCGCCCTCTTCCCGCTCGTCGTGGCGTGCGGCCCGAGCTTTCAGACGATTTACGAGAACGACGTGCGGTTCGAGCATTGCTACGCCATCGACGATTCGGCCAACTCGTCGCTGGAGCAAAAGGCGGCGTGCTGGAAGGACTGGCGCGAGCACCACACGTTCGGGCAGACGCGCGACCGGGTGGAGTACGCGCAGTCGCGGTACGTCGCGCTCAGCCAGGTGCCGGATCTGCCGACCGACGAAGCGATGATGCAGGCGGCGCCGGGCGAGGTCGGCGAATCGCATCAGCTCACGGCGCCGACGCCGACGAACGCCTTCGCGCCGCCGCAGGCCATGGCCCCGACGGACGCGGGCGCTCAGGCGCCGCCGGCGATCACCGCGTTCGTCGCGCCGCCTCTGCTCGACGCGGGCGCGCCCCCGACTCGCCCGCCGGGCGCCGAGTGTGCCGACGACTGCGCGCACCTGTGGACGGAGTGCAAGAACGGGCAAGCCGGGAAGAAGTGCGACGTTGCCTACGACCGCTGCGTCGTCGGGTGCGTCTCGCGCAAATGAGCCGGCGCGAGCTTCGAACGCTCAGCGCTTGATCGCGTAGACGGCGGAGGAGCCGTCGGGCTCGTAGACGAGTGCGTATACATTTTGCGCGTCGAAGGCGAGCCAGAACACGAGGTCGTTGCCCGCGCACGCCGAAATGGTGACCGGCGGCGACGAGCCGTCCGACGGCGCGCGCGCGATGCGCCCGCCGTCGTCGCCGAGGAAGATCTCCTTGGTCTGCGGGTCGACGGCGATCGCGCCGGCGGCGACGCCGGCGACCAGCGTGGTCTGCGCGCCGCTCGCATCCACGCGCACGACCTGATTGGCGTTGTCGCTCACGTAGACGTTCGCGCCGTCGCTCGCGAAGAGGGCCATGGCGTCGGGCAGGGTGGAGCCGAACGCGAAGACGCTCGGGTTGAGGCCGCTGATGACCGTGCGGCGCGTCGTCGCGGTGCACGGCCCGGTCACCGGGCACCCGTAGACGGCCGCGACTGTGCCGTTCGCGTCCACGTCGCCGATCACGTAGACGTCGTTCGCGTCGGCGAAGACGCCGTAGGTGGTGGCTGGCGTCGGCATCCACACCGCGTCGCCGCCGCTGCACCCGAGGCAATGCACGCTCGCGGGCAAGGTCGTCTGGTCGTCGTCGACCCAGAACGTGCGGGCGCCGGACACCGCGGTCCAGAGCGGTCGCTTGAGGCCGCTCAGCAGCACCGTATCGCCCGTGCCGTCGAAGCCGACCGAGTGCAGGCTGCCGCCGCTCGCCTGGTTCAGCGTGTAGATCAGCGAGGAGCTCGCCGCGTACGCGCCGAACTCGTCGGAGAATGCGAGCGTGAGCAGGTTCTTCGGCTGCGTGCACGTGGTGCCCGCGGCGCAGTCGACGATGCCCGTCGTCGAGAGGCCGCTTCCGCTCTCGATCGACGCGGCCACGAACCCGTTCGTGGCGGTGAGCTGCTCGAGCGAGGACTGCGACGTCATCACGAGCGTCGCGTTGGTGCAGGTTGCTCCAGGCCCGCCGGCGTCCGCGTAGACGAGCGGCCCGATGTTGGCGATCTGCCGGCAGCCCGCGGCGCCCGCGATCGCGACGGCGGCCCAGAGAATCCGCTTCACCACGTGCCTCCGAGGCCCACGTAGGCCGGACCGAGGACGAGCGCGGCTCTGCGAGGCGCCTCCGGTCCGCGCACGAAGTAGAGGACGGCGGCCGCCGCGACGAGCACGCCGGACGTGACGAAGAGCGCCGTCGACCAGTCGGCGAGGGTGCCGGCCGCGTCGTTCTCCGAGACGGCCGTCGCGTTGGAGCACGGCGACCCGGGACACGCCTTTTGAGCGTCGCTCGCGTCGCCGATCGCGAGCCCGCCGAGCACCGAAGCCGTGACGAGCGACGCGAGGCCTGCGGCGAGCGACGCGAGGGCGACCGTCCGAAACGGGTGCGAGGGGCCGACGATGAGCACTCGCCCGGTCCCGCCGTCTCCGTCGACGACGACGACCTGCTGCGGCAACGCCGCGAGCTCGGGCACGCTCACGCTCTGCGACGGGTGCTGGCGGTCCACCGTGAACGTCGTCGACCACGGCTTCTTGCCGGGCGCGGTCACCTCGAGCGCGTGCGTGCCCGGATCGACGGGCGCGTCGTTCCACGCGGCGGCGCCGATCGCGACGCCGTCCTCGCGCACTTGCAGGCCCTCGAGCTTGGCCACGTCGTCGGGCACGACGATCGTCACGTGCGAGAGCGTGTGCTCCAGCGCGGCCGCGTGGCGGGTCGCGGCGCGCTCGCGATCTTTGCGGTTGTCGCGTCGCGCGAGCGAGATCGCGTTCTCGTAAGCGCCCCACGCGCTCGCGGTTTTTCCGAGCCCCTCGTAGCAGAGGCCGAGCGCGAGCTCGACGCCGCTCGACGGGTCGAGTCGCGCGCTCTCCGCGAATTTCGGGCAGGCCTCGGCGTATTTTTTCTCGTCGAGGAGCTTCTTGCCGTCGCGGAAGAGCCCTTCGGCGATCGCGGCGCTGCTCTGGGCCGCGGCGGAAGTCGCCATCGTCAGCGCGAGGGCGCTAACGAGTATCGAGCAGCGAGTCGATGTCATTCGGGTTCCGGGGCTGGGCGGCGGTCGATGCCGGGTGCGTCGGCAGCGGCCTACCATGATGGTGCGCCGTCGCGGTGGGCGCGATCTCGGGCGGGGCCGCCGACGGCGCGGCGCTCGCCGTCTCGGGCGTCGCCGAGGAAGGACGCGGCGCTGCCGAGAGCGCCGGCGCGGAGCTCGCGATCGGCGGCGTGCCCGTCGCGGCCGTGGTCGTGGGCGACGAGCGACCGAACGCGACGCCGAGCGCGAGCGCGGCGATCGCGAGCCCACCGACGCCGATCAGCGCGGCGACGAGCGGCCAGCGCGACTTTACCGGCGCGTGGTTGGCGACGACGAGCGACGCGGTCGACTCGGCGATTCCGGGCGAAGAGCCTGGAATCGACGCGCCCGCGAAGCTCGGCATCGAAGGCGCGGACGCGTCGGCGACCTGCGGAAAACCCGGCAGCGCAGGCGTCGAGAGCGGCGGACCGAGCGGGTCCCGCGGGTGCGAGCCGCTCTCGATCTCGGCGCGCATCGCGTCGCGCGCCTCGAGCGTCGTGCCGATGAGCGCCTCGACCCACTCGGCGACCTTCATGCTCGTCGCGACCGGCGTGGCGGCTTCGATGGCCGCGGCCATGTCGCGCGCGGTCGCGTAGCGTGCGTTCGGATCGCGCGCGAGCCCCTTCATCACGACGGCGTCGAGCGCCGGCGGCACCTCGGGGTTGACCGTGCTCGGCGCCGCAGCCTCGAGCGTCATCGCGAGGTGGAGGACCTGCGCCTCCGTCTCGCCGCGCAGGAGCCGCTGGCACGTGAGCGCCTCCCACAGCACGAGCGCCGCCGAGTAGACGTCGCTCCGCGCGGTCACCTCGCCCGTGAGCTGCTCGGGCGACATGTACGGGATCTTTCCTTTGAGCTGACCTTCGCGCGTCGTCTGCAGGCGCGTCGCAGCCTTCGCAACGCCGAAATCGAGCACGCGCGCGACGCCGTCGGCGCCCACCATCAGGTTCTGCGGCGACACGTCGCGGTGCACGATGTGGAGAGGTTTGCCCTGCTCGTCGCGCGCCTCGTGGGCCGCGTGGAGACCCGAGAGGAGCCCCACGATGATCGCCGCCGCGATCGGGATCGGGATGTTCGTGCCCTTCTTGCGGCTCGCGCGGAGCAGCCCGGAGAGCGTCTCGCCGCGCACGTACTCGAGGACGAGAAAGAGCTCGCTCTCGGTCGAGACGACGTCGAGGATCGGAACGACGTTGGGGTGCGTGATGCGCGCCGCGAGCCGCGCCTCGTCGAGGAACATCGTCGCGAAGTACGCGTCGCGCGCGAGGTGCGGGTGCAGGCGCTTGATGGCGACGGTCTTGCCGAAACCGACCGGCCCCGCCTGGCGCGCGAGATAGACCGCGGCCATTCCGCCGGCGGCGAGCTCGGCATGCAACGCGTACCGCCCGAGCTGAAAGGGCTCACCCATCCTTCGAGACGCTCTGCCTCAGTCTAGCAGGCCGGGAGCGCTTTGTACGCTTGGATCGCCTCTCGGATGGTCTCGTTCGCCCGCCGCGGACCTTCGAAGTCGTCGACCTCGACCGTCTTTTGCTCGAGCGTCTTGTAATCGAGGAAGAACCGCCGCAGCTCGAGGAGCACGTGCTTGGGCACCTCGGCGATGTCCTTGTAGTCTGCAAACGCCGGATCGTCGACGTGGACGGCGATGATCTTGTCGTCGCCGCCTTTGTCGTCGCGCATGCGGAACATGCCGATCGCGCGGGCGCGCATCACGCAGAGCGGCGTCACGGCTTCTTGGCAGAGGACGAGCACGTCGAGCGGGTCGCCGTCGTCGCAGTAGGTCCGCGGGAGAAAGCCGTAGTTCGCGGGGTAGTGAACCGCCGAGAAGAGGATGCGATCGACGCGGAGCAAGCCGGTCTTCTTGTCGAGCTCGTATTTGACCTTGCAGCCCTTGGGGATCTCGATGACCGCGGGGAAGACCTCGTCGATGGGCTCCTCGATCGGGAGATCGTGCCACGGGTGGGTCATCAATCCGCTCCTGCGTCGCTCGGGCCGGAGCCAGAATCGGACGCGTCGTTTCCGGCGCTCGCGTCGCCCGCGCCGGCGATGGAAGCCGTCGCCGGATCCATCACGACGACGGCGTAGACGTATTCGCCGAGCATGTGTCGTTTCGCACCGGGACCGAGAGGCCGTCGGGCCCCGAGCCTGAACTCGCCCAGGTTGCCGGCGCCACCGCGGGGAACTGGCCGCCCGCGGACGGGGTCCTCGACGGGCTGACGCTGCGTGAGACGTCGATGGCGTGCCGTGAGCACCGCGCCCGTCACAGCGTCGCGCAGATGCATCGTGCATGGTCTCCTGCGAGCCGAAACGCGAGCCAAGTCGCCGTTGATCGGGCCCGACTGCCACATGTTCGCGAGAGCATGCGTGGCCCTGGCAGCTCGAGTCGCCGGCGGCGCAGTAGTCGCGCGACGGACGCTTCGCACTGCCCCTGCGGAAAGCACGCCGAGGAGACGATCGCGATGGCGGCCGCACCGACACCGAGCGCGAGGATTCTACGCATCGAGCAGCTCGGCGGCGTGCATCGCGTGGTACGTGAGGATCCCGTCGGCGCCGGCGCGGCGGATCGAGCCGAGCATCTCGAGGATCGCGCGGTCGCGATCGATCATCTTCGCCGCGGCGGCGGCCTCGATCATCGCGTACTCGCCCGAGACGTTGTAGGCGAAGAGCGGCAGGTTGGAGCTCTCGCGCACCGCGCGAATGACGTCGAGGTACGCGAGCGCGGGCTTCACCATGAGCATGTCGGCGCCCTCTTCTTCGTCGAGGCGCGCCTCGCGGAGCGCTTCGCGCGCGTTGGCCGGGTCCATCTGGTAGCCGGCCCGGTCGCCGAATTTGGGAGCGCAGTCCGCGGCCTCGCGGAAGGGGCCGTAGAAGCAGCTCGCGTACTTCACGGCGTAGCTCAGGATCGGCGTCGTCTCGAAGCCGCCGCCGTCGAGCGCGGTCCGGATCGCGCGGACGCGGCCGTCCATCATGTCGCTCGGCGCGACCACGTCGGCCCCGGCCTTCGCGTGGACCAGCGCCATCCTGCCGAGCACCTCGATGGTCGCGTCGTTGTCGACCTCGACCTGGCCGTCGCGGCGCGTGTGGAGGAGCCCGCAGTGCCCGTGGTCGGTGTACTCGTCGACGCAGACGTCGGTCATGACGACGAGCTCCGGCGCGGCGTCCTTCATGGCGGCGACCGCGCGCGGCACGGGGCCATTTGCGTCGAGCGCGCTCGTCCCTTTTTCGTCTTTGTGCTTCGGCAGGCCGAAGAGGATGACGCCGCCGAGGCCTCGCTCCTTCGCCTCGCGGGCGACGCGCGCGGCGTCCTTCACCGGGAGCTGCGAGACGCCGGGCATCGTCGACACCGGCTTGGGCGCGTCGATCGCCTCGTTGAAGAAGAGCGGAAGAATCAGGTCGCTCGGCGCGACTCGCGTCTCACGGACGAGCCTGCGGAGCGCCGCCGTCGCGCGAAGACGCCTCGGTCGAACCACGGGAAATCCCATGGGCCCGTGCGTAGCACATCGAGCTGGGGCCGGTCAGTCCTCGGTCGCCCAGACGCGCACGCCGTGGCGGGCGCTCGACGCGGGAGGGGGGTCGTCCCACTCGATGTCGATGACGATGCTGGCCATGCGAGGCCGCATGCGGGGGGCGGGAGCGGGCTCGCTCCCCGGCGCGAGGAGCTCGAACGGGTCGATCAACGTCTCCATGGTCTTCGGTAGAGCAAACGCCGGGCCGACGCTTCGATGCCAATTTTGGCTGGAAATTCGTGTCTCCGAGTCGCCGAGCCGTGGATCGCGCACGGTCCAACCTGCTCGAGGGCGATCCGGTGATACCATCGTGATCGCGAGATGAGGGCGCAGCGAAACCCGTACAAAAAGCCCGACCGGTTCACGGTCGCGGCGAAGAAGGCGGGCTTTCCGGCGCGCAGCGTCTTCAAGCTCGAGGAGATCGACCGCCGTGTCCGGATTTTTCGGCCCGGAATGAAGGTGCTCGACCTCGGCGCGGCGCCGGGGAGCTGGTCGCTCTACGTGGCGCAGCGCATCGGACCGAAAGGCCGCGTGCTCGCCATCGATTTGCAGCCGATCGCGGTCGCGATGCCACCGAACGTGGAGGTGCGCCAGGCCGACGCGTTCGCGATTTCGAGCCTCGAGGAACAAGGACCGTTCGACGTGGTTCTGAGTGACATGGCTCCGGCGACGACGGGCGTTCGGTTCACCGATCAATCGCGGAGCTTCGACTTGTTCATGCAGGCGCTCGCGGTCGCCGAGCGCTCGCTCGCGCCGGGCGGCACCTTCGTCGGGAAGATCTTCATGGGCGAGGACTTGCCCAAGGCCCGCGCGAAGGTGCGCGAGCTCTTCGCGAAGGAGCGGCTGATTCGGCCCGAGACGACGCGCGCGTCGAGCTACGAGCTCTTCGTCATCGGGGAGAAGCGCAAGTGACGGCGTTCGCGAGCCAGTCGTCCGTCGGCGGGCGTTTTCTCATCGAGCGCGAGATCGGGCGGGGCGCGGTCGGCATCGTGTATCGCGCGATCGACGAGATGACGAATCAGCCGGTCGCGCTGAAGGTGATCGCGATCTCCGGCGTCGACGCCGGGGAGGAGGCGCGCTTTCGACGCGAGGGGCGCGTGCTCGCGGGGCTCGTGCACCCGGGCATCGTGCGGCTCGTCGCGTTCGGTCAGCTCGACGAGGGCATGCCGTACGTCGCGATGGAGTGGCTCGAGGGCGAGGACATCGCGCAGCGACAGCGCCGCGCGCCGCTTCCGCTCGGCGCGTGCCTGGACGTCGCGGCGCAGGTCGCCGACGCGCTCGGCGCCGCGCACTCGGCGGGCATCGTGCACCGCGACGTGAAGCCGTCGAACGTGATCCTCGTCGGGAGCGGGCCCGAGCGGAGCGGGCCGATCCTGGCGAAGCTCGTCGATTTCGGCGTCGCGTCGGCGGAGGACGCGAAGCTCACGCGCACGGGCGCGATCATCGGCACGCCCGCGTACATGGCGCCGGAGCAGGCGCGCGGCGACGAGGGCGTCGACGCGCGCGCGGATCTGTACGCGCTCGGCGCGACGCTCTTCGAGATGATCACGGGGCGCCCGCCGCACGTCGGCCCGACGCCGATCGCGATCCTCGCGCGGCTCGTGACGACGCCGCCGCCGCGCCTCTCGGACGTGTACCCCGAGGTGCCGGCGGCGCTCGACGACTTGATGGCGGAGCTCCTCGCGACCGACCCCACCGAGCGCCCCGCGACCGGCGCGATCGCCGCCGATCGGCTCCGCGCCGTCGCCGGAGGGATTGCCGCGCGCGGCGACACCGCGGTCGACGCGCGCTCGGTCGCCGACACGGCGCCGATCAGCGCGGTCGGGCCGGCGAGCCAGCTCTCGCACTCGTCGGGCGGGTCGCGGCTCGTGACCACGATTGTCGCGACGCACGTGCCGAAGGGACCGCCGCGCACGCGCCTCGTCGCGCACCTCCGCGCTCGCGGGGCGGAGGCGACCGAGCTCGGCGGGGACGCGCTCGTCGCGCACCTCGGCGTCACGCGCGCGCTCGGCGACGAGGCGACGCGCGCGATTGACCTCGCGCTGCGACTCGCGAAGGTGAACGCGACCGTCGGCATCGCGACAGGGCGCTCGCGCGTCGAGCGCGGGCTGCGGCCCATCGGCGAGGTCGTCGACCGGGCCGCGGCGCTCGCGCGCGACGCGACGCGCGGCCAGGTGCTCCTCGACACCACGACCGCCGAGCTCGCCGGCGGTCGCTACGAGTTTCAAATCCGCGAGGACGGCAGCGCGGTCGTCGGCGGCGCCCACGCGGGTAAGAAGGACGCGATCGGCGGCGCGCCGTTCGTGGGGCGCGAGGCGGAGCTCTCGCAGCTCGTCGCGTCGTTCGAGCGAGCGCTCGACGACCGCACGCCCGTGCTCGTGACGCTCACGGGCGCGCCGGGCATCGGCAAGACGCGTCTCCGGCGCGAGGCGATTCAGCGCGTCTCGTCTCATTCCTCGGGCTCGCGCGTGCTCCTCGCGCGGTGCGAGACGTTCGGCAAATCGCACTCGCTCGGCGTCGCCGCCGATCTCGCGCGGCAGATGGCCGGCGTCCCGAAAGGGGTCGATCTCGACGACGCTCGCCTCGCGGCGAAAAAGGTCGCGCACACCGCGGACGTCGCGCTCGGCGACGACGCGCTCGAGCTCTTCGCGCGCCTGCTCGCGAACGAGCCGCTCGTCGCGGCCGCGGCCGCCGGCGCGCCGATGCCCGAGATGACCGACGCCCGCGCAGCGCGCGACGCGCTCTGGCTCGGGCTCACCGAGATCACGGTCGGGCTCGCGCGGACGGGCCCGATGGTCGTCGGCATCGAGGACGCGCAGTGGTGCGACACCGAGAGCCTCTCGTGGATCGATCACGTGCTCGCGCGCGCGGCGGGCACGCCGATTTGGATCCTGATGACGACCCGGCCGTCGTTCTGGCGGGAGGACCCGGAGCGGTTCTCGGGGCGCGATCACGTGCGCGTCGAGCTCCGGCCGCTCTCGAAGCGCGCCGTGCGAACGATCGCGCGTGCGATCTTGGGCGAGCGCGTCGCCCAGAGCGAGGCGGTGGCCGAGGGCATCGCGACGCAAGCCGCCGGCTCGCCGCTCTTCGCCGAGGAGCTCGCGCGGCTCGCCGCGCAAGGCCGCGACGCGGCTCAGGCGCCGACGATCGAAGCCGCGATGCAGGTACAGCTCGACGCGATCGACGACGCGACGCGCGAAGCGGCCTCGCGCCTCTCGGTCTTCGGGCAAGTCGGTTGGGACCAAGGCCTCGAGGCGCTCGGCGTGCCGAACGCGGCGGAGGGGCTGCGCGCGCTCGCGGCGAGCGAGGTCGTGGTCGAGCAGGCGCAGTCGCGGTTCAAGGCGGCGCGCGAGTTCTCGTTCAAGCACGCGCTCATGCGCGAGGTCGCGTACGCGGCGCTCGGCGAGGACGCGCTCCGCGATTTGCACGCGCGCGCCGGCCGCTGGCTCGCGAAGATGGCCGAGGACGACGCGACCGTCGCGCGGCACCTCGAGCTCGGTCACGCGTTCGAGGAGGCCGCCGTGCACCTCGAGAAAGCCGCTCGCCGCGCGCTCGCCGCGCACGCCCTCGCCGACGCCGTGACGATGGCAGAAAAGTCGCTCGCGTTCGCCGACGACCGGCCCACGCAGTTCGCCCGCGCGCAGCTCCTCGACGAAGCGTGGAGCCGCCAAGACGCGCGCGCGGCCGAGCGGGACACGGCCGTCCGCGCGATGGAAGACGCGGTCTACGACGAGGCGAGCGAGGTCCGCGCGAAGGGCGCGCGCGTTCGCTACGAGGACGCGTGCGGCGGCGACGACGAGACGAGCGCGCGCCTCGAGCAGGTGCGCAAGGACGCGCAGGCCGCCGGCCTGGTCGACGAGGAAGCGCGCTGCGCCGCCGCGCTCGCGTCGCGCTACGCGTTCGCGGGCGCGTTCGACGCGGCCGCGGAGGTCGCCGAGCAGCTCCTCTCGCTCGCGCAGCGTCACTCGATTCCGGGCGCGGTGGTCGACGCGTGGCAGACGCTCGCCGTCGTGCGCCAGACGCGCGGCGACGTCGGCGCGGCGCTCGAAGCTCGTCGCTCGGCCGCGCGCGCCGCCAGCGAGGCGGGCCTGAAGACGCGCGAGGCGACGCTCACGATCAACGTCGGCTTCGCGCTCACGACGGTCGGCGCGAAGGCCGAGGCTCGCGTCGCGATCGAGGGCGGCATCGCACTCGCGCAGGCGATCGGCTCGCCCGGCACGGTGCGCCACGGGCAGATGAACCTGCTCGGCTGGGCGGCGACGTTCGGCGCGCCGCTGCCCGAGGACGCGCCGCTCGATCGCATCCTCGCCGACCCGCGCGGCCTCGCGGACGCCGCGGCCGCCGGGAGCTGGGTGCCGCACGACCGCGCGACGCTCGGCGTCCTCTATTACCGCGGGCTCGAGCTCCTTCGCTCGGCCGATCGCGACTGCTCCGAGCGCGCGCGCGCGCTCCTTCGCACCGCCGCGCAGGCGTACCGCGCGACCAAGATGCTCGACGTCGTCCCCGTCGCGATGGGCTTCCTCGCGGAGGCCGAGCGACGCTGCGGCGCGCCCGAGAAGGCGCGCGAGATCGCGCGCGAGGCGGCGAAGCTGCTCGACGAGGGCTCGCCGAGCTTGCTCAACGAGGCGCCCGTGTTCCTCGCGCTCCACGACGCGTGCGTCGATCTCGGCGATCTCGCCGAGGCGCGCGAGGCGATCTTGCGCGGCATTCCGCGGCTGGCGACGCGCGTGCAAGGTCTTTCGGGCACGCCCTACGCGCGCGATTTCCTCACGCAGCTCCAGTCGAACGCGGGCTTGCTCGCCGCGGCCGAAGCGTACGGGCTCATGCCGAAAGAGCTCGCCGCGGTCCTCGGCGGCGAGCGCACCAGCCTCCCGCCGCCGGCTCCCGCGCCCTGATCACGCGGTCACCAGTCGCTGGGCCACCCCATCGCTTCCATCTTCGCGACGAGGTCGTCGCGCGTCGCGGCCTCGACGTGGATCTTCCCCGTGGGTCGCCCGAGGCCGTAGTACTGCTCGGGCATCCACGAGTCGTTTCTCTCGCGCGCCTCGCGCGCCTCGCGCTCGGCCTCGACGGGATCGACGACGAGATCGCGGATGCGGAGCACGCCGTCCTGCTCGACGATCGCGACGTGCGGGTGGGGTGAGCCGAACTGAATCGGCAGCCGGCCCGCACGAACGAGCTTGATGGCCATTTTGCGGCCAAGCGGCAAGACGGGGGACATGCGGGCAGGTTACCGCGAAACGCGAAGCGCATACGGGGCGGCGCCGCTGTCCGAGGTGAGCTTGTGCATCGTCGCGCCCGCGAGCAGCACGATCGAGGCGGCGAGCGCGATCGCGAGCGGACGCTCCCACCAGGCGCGCGGCGCGAGTCCCATTTCGCCGACGACCGCGCGTCGCAGGCGCGCGCGCGCCGCGGGCGTGGGGGCGGGCGACTCCTCGCTCGTCTCGACGGCGCGCTTGATCGCGACGAACGCGCGCACGCAGTCGGCGCACGCAAGGAGGTGCTCTTCGACGCGCGCGCGCGTCGCCTCGTCGAGCGTGGCGAAGTGATAACCGACGAGCTCAGGCTCGATTTCCTGGCATGTCATCGTGCGACCTCTTGTTTCAAGCGGGTGACCATTTCGTGCATGCGCGATTTCACGGTGCCGACCGGGACGCCGAGGAGCTCGGCGAGCTCCTGGTACGAGAGGCCGGCCGCGCGGAGGCGATAGAGCTCGCCGAGCGCGGCGGGCAGGCGCGCGACGGCGCGTTCGAGCGTCGCGGCGCGGCGGTGCGCGTCGAGCTGATTGTCGGCGCCCGGCGCGTCGGCGGCGACGGCGTCGACCTCCGCCGGCGGTGCGCGCCTCTTTTGCGACCGCGACGCGTTCGAGCATCGGTTGCGCGCGATGGCGAAGATCCACGCGCGAAAACTGGCGACGTCGCTTCGCCGCTCGCGGAGCGCCGTCATGAACGTCTCGTGCAGGACGTCCTCCGCCTCGGCGCCCTTCACCCACGAGCGCACGAACCCGAAGAGCGGCCGCTCGAAGCGCGCGTAGAGCTGGTCGAAGGCGCGAAGGTCGCCCGCGATCCAGCGCGCATAGAGCGCCTCGTCCGACTCCATCACGCCGCCTTCGCGCTCATCTCGCGAAGAAGGCCGACCATCGCGATCAGCCCAGCGAGGATCCCGAAGATCAGCGCGAGCACCATGTCGTGGAGCGACTCCTGGACGCCGAGCGCCAAGATCTCGAGCTGCTTCGGCTGCTCGACGTGCTGGATGTAGAACGCCGTGTTGCAGACGCCGGTCGCCGTGCCGAGCCAACCCGCCATGAGCGTCAGCGCGCCGAGCAGCCAGCCGAGCCGCGCGTGACCGGGCCTCAGCCGAAGCGCGTAGAGCACGCACGTCACCACCAGAAAAAAGCCGAAAATCGACACCGGGTACATCCCGAAACCACCCGCCGCGAAGTATTCCGACGCCATCACGACCGCCTTTCACGGGTAAGGAACCGGTCGAGCCGAAAAGTTCGGAACTTTTTGACACCGCTTTGGCTTTCGTGTCTGGTTTTCGCGGTCATGCGCCCTCGTATCGCGCACGGCGCGTGGGTCGCCGCGCTCGCCGCGCTCTCGCTCGCGACGCGCCTGCCGGCGCTCGTCGCGGCGGCCGGCACGAACTCGGACGCCGCGATCGTGGGGCTCCAGGCCCGTCACATCCTCCGTCACGAGTGGTCGCCGTTCTTGTGGGGCAGCACGTACCAGACCTCGGCCGACTCGACGTGGGCCGCGCTCCTCTTTCGCGCGTTCGGGCCGACGCCGCTCGTCTTGACGCTCTCCGCGCTCTCGCTCCACGTCGCCGTGACGATACTTGTATTTTGCATGCTGCGGCGGCGGACGTCGTCGGCGGCGGCGTTCGTGGGCGCGCTGCCGCTCGTCTTCACGACGGCGTGCGTGCATTCGTACGCGCTCTACCCGCCGCGCGAGATGTCGCTCGCGCTCGCGTTCGCGGCGCTCTTCGCCATCGACGGGGCGTGGCTCGCGGCGGGAGGGGCGCTCGCGTTGCTCGCGGTCGTGGCGGATCCCTACGCGAGCATTTTTCTGCCGGCGGCGTTCGCGCTGGCGCTCCTCGTGGTGCTCGGCGCGTCGGACGAGTTGGCGCGGCGCGCGCGCGGCGCGGGCGCTTTCCTCGCAGGGGCCGCCGGGGGCGCCGTCCCGCTCGCGTGGCTGCTCGCGCGGCCCGAGTCCAAGCACGGCGTCGCGTCGATGAGCCTGCGCGTCGTCGGTCACAACGCGCGCCTCCTCTGGCACGAGTGCCTGCCGTGGGCGATCGGCACGAAGGTGTTTCGCCCGCTCCACGCGATGGACTACGCCGAGTGGCGGATGCCGCGCGCGTGGGCGGCGTTCTCGTACTTCGGCGTCGCGGTCCTCGCGCTCGCGCTCGCGGGCGCGATCGTCCTCGCGGTGCGGCGCGGCTCGCGGCTCGCGGCGATCGCGTGGCTCACGATCGCGCTGAACGTCGCGAGCTTCTTCGTCTCGCTGATGGTGATGGACCGCTTCTCGATGCGCTACCTCGCGGCGAGCGTGCTGGTCTTGCCGTTCGCGCTCGCGCCGCTCGTCGAGCGGCTCGGCGCGGCGCGCTCGGCGTTCGTGCTCGCGCCGTACCTCGCCGTCGCCGGCGTCGCGGGGTGGGTCGCGCACGGTCCGTGGTCGCGCGACGCGGGCGTGACCGAAGCGCGCGTCCTCCGCTCGCTCGAGGAGCGTCACGTGCAAGCGGCGGTCGCCGACTACTGGGCCGCGTACAGGCTGGATTTCCTCTGGCGCGAAGCGCTCCCGGTCGCGCCGTACCGCGTCGAGCAAGACCGCTGGCCGCCGTACCGCGCGCGCCTCGCGGAGGCGAAGCGCTTCGCGTACGTCCACGACCGGGATCGTTCGTTCGAGGACGAGGCAGCCGCCGTGCGCGAGCTCGAAGGCGAAGGCACGGTCGTCGACCGCTTCGCGTGGGACGGCTTCGACGTCGTGGTCGTCGAACGACGCTGATTCACTCGCAGGGCGTTCGCGTCGCGCCGTCGAGCGCCACGTCGAAGAGCGCCGCGTTGGCGTGGTCGGCGAGCGCCGCCGAGCAGAACGACGTCGCCGACGACGTGTCGTTCGTATACTCGGCGACGAACGTCGCCTTGCCGGCCTGGTAGAGCGCGGGCGAGAAGAAGCCGATCGTCTGGAGATAGAACGGCTCTTCGACCACGGCGAAGTCGATGCTCGAGAGCATGTCGGCGACGAACTGCGCGGGCGTCCCGCCGTCGCCGCCGTTCTTGAGCCCCCAAGCGAGCCCGAGCGAGTGCGCGTAGGCCGAGAGCTTCTCGAGGTACGCGACGTTGCTCGCCTCGGTGATCGACGCGAAGCCCGTGTCGTCGGTGTACGAGTCGTCGATGTCCGGCTCGACGCCGTCGAAGCCCTTTTGCGTGCACATCGCGACGCGCGCTTCGACGATTGTCACGACCGCGGCGTCGTTCACGTCGAGGTAGTTCTCCGACGGGTATCCCGGCACCGATTTTCCGAGCGCGCCCGGGGGGAACTGCGCGTAGTCCGGCCGGTAATTCTCGGCGGCGCCGACCTCGATGTAACAAATTACCTTTTTACCGAGCTGGTGCAGCGCCGCGACCTCGGCCGCGCCGTTGTCGAAGCCGTCGACGTCGTAAACGATCGGGTCCTTGCCTGCGCCGCCCGAATACGTCAGGTCGCCCGTGCCCATGTCGGTCGCGTCGGTCGTCACCATCGCGTGATCGAGCTCCCACTGCCAAGGCAGCGAGCCGGTGCCCGGGTGCCACCAGCTCGGGGCCGCGTCGGTCGTCGCGACGTCGCTCGTCGGCGCGTCGGTCGTCGGCGCGTCGGCGGCCGCCGTGTCGCTCGCGGCGTCGGGCGGCCCCCCGTCGGCCAGGTTCTCGCTCGACGAGCAGGCGAGCAGCAAGACTGCGAGCGCGAGGCCGCGCATCAGCGGGCGCGCATCGCGGCGATCGTCTTCCGGAGACCCTCGCGCACTTTGATTTTCGGCTCGTAGCCGAAGAGCTCGCGCGCGGCGTCGATCGACGCGAGCGAGTCGCGCACGTCGCCGGCGCGCGCGGGGCCGTAGCTCGCCTCGACCTTCTTCCCGGTCTCTTCGCCGATGATGCCGAGGAGCTGGTTCAGCGAGATGCGCTCGCCGCACGCGATGTTGACGACCTCGCCGCGGAGCTTCTTCGGCGTCGTCGCGGCCTGGATGTTCGCGCGGACGACGTTCTCGATGAAGCAGAAGTCGCGCGTCTGTTCGCCGTCGCCGAAGACCGTGGGGCTCTTGCCCGTGAGCGCCGCGGTCACGAAATTCGGGATGACGGCGGCGTACTGGCTCGTCGGATCTTGGCGCGGGCCGAAGACGTTGAAGTAACGCAGGCTCACGGTCTCGAGGCCGTAGAGCTGCGCGAAGGCGGTGAGGAGCTGCTCGCCGGCGAGCTTCGAGATCGCGTACGGCGACTTCGGCTGCGGGGTCATCGTCTCGATCTTCGGGAGGGTCGGCGTGTCGCCGTAGGCCGACGAGCTCGCCGCGAAGACGACGCGGCGGACGCCGCTGCGCCGCGCGACGTCGAGCACGACGGTCGTGCCCTGGACGTTCGCCATCATCGACGCCTGTGGCTTCTCGACCGAGCGGGGGACGCTCGGGATCGCCGCCTCGTGGAAGACGACTTCGACGCCCTGCATCGCGCGCGCGACGGTCGCTTCGTCGACGATCGTGCCCTCGATGACGTCGAGCTTGCCGCGCAAGGTCTCGAGGTTCGAGCGACGGCCGGAGGAAAAGTCGTCGAGGATGCGGACGGTGTCGCCCTGCGCGAGGAGGGCCTCGGCGAGGGTGGACCCGATGAACCCGGCGCCGCCGGTCACGAGGAAGGTCGTCATGAGGTCCTTGTATAGATGGAAAGTTGGCCCCTGACGTTCACGTTCGGCATGGTGGGGGCCATGGTGGCTCGCCTCGGGAAATGCGCAGTCTGCGGTGAAACGGACGCGCGCGCGCTCTGTACAACGCGCCTCTCGCGCGGAGATATCGTCGTCGTCTGCGGGACGCACGAGCTCATGCACCGCCGCGAGGAGCGCAAGGCCGAGACCGAGAGCCAGCTCCGCGCGATGCTGCGCAACCGCCGCGAGTCGCGGCGTCGCCTGCCGACGCCCGACGAGCTCGGGGCCAAGCTGATCGAAGCGTTCAGCGCGTCGACGGATCGGCGCGCCTCGGGCGACCGGCGCGGCTAGATCAGGCGTCGCGCTCGATCACGTCGGAGACGGGCGATTCGAGCGCGCGGAGCGCCGCCTCGCGCGCGCGATCGAACGCTTCGGCGCCGCGCTGGAGTCGGAACGGTCCGAGCCGCGGGAGACCTTGCAGCGTGATCGTGGTCATCCCGGCTCGCGTGGGGATCGCCGGCGAGCGCGCGCGCCAGGGCGAACGCGACGCGAGGTGGTGAAAGAGGACGCGGCGCGCAGCGTCGAGGCCGGCGTGGCCGGGGCGATTGGCGATGCCGCCGTCGAGCATCGGGCGGCCGTCGACCCGCACGGGCTGGAGCAGCGCGGGAAACGCGCACGACGCGCAGATCGCCCGCGCAAGATCGCCGCGGGCGAGCACGACCGTCTTTCGTTTGCGGACGTCGAAGACGGAGAGCGCCGCGCGGGTGCTCGCGCGCTCGAACGTGGGCGCGCCGAGCATCGCGGCGACGCGCGCGCGGAAGAGCTCGCCGCGCAAGAGCCCGAGCCCGGGCGCAGGATCCCAAAAGTGCTCGCGACGAAGCGGGCGAAGCTCGGCCTCGATGCGCGTCGCCGGCGCGCCGCTCGCCCAAAGCCCTCCGACGAGCGCGCCGGCGCTCGCGCCGGTCACGAGCGACGGGCGAAGACCGCGGTCCTCGAGCGCCGACACGAAGCCCGCGTGGGCGAAGAACCCGAAGAACCCGGCCGAGAGCGCCAGCGAGAAGGGCGCCTCGGCGAGCCACTCGCGAAGGGGAGGGGGCGTCTGCACGGCGTGCGCAGCATCGCACGATCTGCCTGGCCCGCGCGATGCTTCGAGGAGGCGCATGGACCGCAACAAAAACCACCTCGGGAAGAATCACAGGACGGAGTCGATCGTGGCGGTGTCCGGCAGCGTGGCCGGCGCGGTCGTCGGCTCGGTCGCAGGACCAATCGGCACGGTCGCGGGTGCCATCCTGGGGAGCGTGGTCGGCGCTGCGGCTGGCGCGGTTCTCGAGCAAGAGAACGAGCGCGAGCATTTGCACGACGAGCAGCTCGACGAGGACATCGGCGTGTTCGACGGCGAGCTCGGCGCGGCCGATCCCGGCGCTCCCCCGGCGAGGATTGGCGCGTTTTCGGGCGGCTCGTCCGGAGCCGGCGGCGCGCCCGCGCCTCGACCGAGCGAAGGTCCGATGCAAGACGTCGACGACTGACTCGCTCGGCGCGCCGCTTGCTCGTCGCAGGAAGGTGCCATGCTCGAAAAGGCGTCGCGCGATCGCGAGCAGCTCGCGGAACGGCTGAGCAAGCGGGACGGGCCGCGCGCGATCGGCTCGTCGCGCGCAGGCGAGTCGTTCGGCGCGACCGCCCACGCGCACGGCGAAAAGGTCGAACGGGTCGTCGCCCAGCTCCGCGCGCACGCCCCGCGCAGACCCGTCTCGCTGCGGAAGAAAAGCGTCTCGCACCGCGTGCCCAAGCGCGACGACGCGACGCGCCGCGACGACAAGATCGATCTCTGCGATCTCGACGCGATCCTCGACGTCGACGTGGACGCGAGGACGTGCACCGCCGAGCCGGGCGTCACGTTCGTCGATCTCGTGCGCGCCACGCTGCCGTTCGGGCTGACGCCCGCGATCGTCCCCGAGCTCGAGACGATCACGATCGGCGGCGCCGTCGCCGGATGCTCGATCGAGTCGGCGTCCTTCCGGTACGGCGGTTTTCACGACACCTGCCTCGAATACGAGATCGTCACCGCGCGCGGCGACGTGCTCCGCGCGACGCCCGACGGCGAGCGCGCGCTGCTCTTCCAGATGATGCACGGCACCTTCGGCACGCTCGGCATCCTGACCAAGCTCCGATTTCGGCTCGTGCCCGCCAAGCCGTTCGTGCACGTCGTCTACGAGACGTTCCCGACGCTCGCGTCGTACGAGGAAGCCATCCGCCGGCACTTCGAAGCGGACGACGTCGACTTCATGGACGGCATCATTCGACTCGCCCGAAAATACGTGCTCTCGCTCGGTCGCTTCGAGGACGACGCGCCTTATGCGAGCCGTTACGACTGGACCGAGATCTACTGGCAGACCACCGCGCGCCGGCGCGACGACCACCTCCGCACGGCGGACTATTTCTTTCGCTACGACGCCGGCGTCACCAACGTCCACCCCAAGTC
The DNA here is from genome assembly GCA_963731595.1 of uncultured delta proteobacterium. Lineage (GTDB taxonomy): Bacteria > Myxococcota_A > Polyangia > Polyangiales > Polyangiaceae > DASXHD01. The sequence goes on along the minus strand of CAVSWE010000004.1, from coordinate 1,891,075 downwards.
GCGCGTCGCGCGCTTCTTGTTCGGGAAGCTCCTGCGGTCGTCGGCCGTCCTGCGCGCCGCCGACGCGCTCCACCTCCTGCTCCCGAAGCGTCCCGACGTCACCCTCGACGTCTTCGTGCCGATGTCCAAGGCCGAGGAGCTCCTGCGCTGGTACGGCCACGAGCTCGCGCACTTCCCGCTCTGGTGCGTGCCGTATCGGCGCGTGCGCGACTACGAGTGGCTCGCGCCTCGCGTGTTCGAAGGGCTCGAGGACCGGCTCTTCCTCGACCTCGCGATCTACGGCGCCAAGCAGCGCCCCGGCCACGACGAGTACGCCGAGATCGAGCGCGAGCTCGACGAGCTCCACGCGCTCAAGACGCTCATCTCGCACAACCGCTACGACGAGCAGACGTTCTGGCGCACGTGGAACAAGCCGAACTACGACGCGGTCAAGCGCGTGACCGACCCCGACGGCGTGTTCCGCGATCTCTACGACAAGACCTGCCGCGCGATGCAGGGCCGCTCTTGATTACGGCGAATGCTCACAGATGGCCGCGAGCGTCCGCGCCACGCTCTCGGCGCTCAGTCCCTCGCGACGACGCCCGCCCGGGTGCGCGTGGAGCGCCAGATCGTTGAGCGACACGATCCCGATCGGTCGCTGCTCGCTGTCGACCACGGGGATGCGGCGAATTTGTCGATCGCGCATCAGCGCCTCGACCGAATCGAGCGTGGCGTTCTCGTGGACGGTCGTCACGCTCCTCGACGCGGCGCTCCGCGCGGGGATCTCCGAGATCGGCTGACCTCGCGTGTACGCGGCCATGCAGACGTCGCGGTCGGTGACCATCGCCGCGATCCTGCCGTCGCCGTCGACGAGCGGGACGCAGCCGCAGTCCTGCTCCCACATCACACGCGCCACACGGTCGAGCGTGTCGTCGACCGAACAGGTGCGGACCGAAGCATGCATGACTTCCGACACGTTCATGGCGTTCACCCGTATCGCTTCCCGAGCAACCGCCGTTCCACGCGCCTTTCCGCGCGGATTCGCGCGACGGCTCGCAAGGGCTGCGCGTTCGGCGCCCCTTCTCGCGCGGAGGAGCCGGTCATGCTCGTGATGCGCGACGCCTTTCGAGTGCCCGGACTGCTGAGCCTGTCGCGGCTCCCGATCGGCCTCGTCTTTCCGTTCGTGTGGTCGCGGTCGGCGCTTGCGGTCGGCGTCATTGCGGCGGCGGCGGCGACCGACGTGCTCGACGGGTGGTGGGCGCGTCGATTCCACCAGACGACCGAGACCGGCGCCGCGCTCGACCCCGTGATGGACAAGACGTTCGCCCTGCTCGTCGTGGGGACGCTCGTCGCCGCGCGCGCCATCTCGCCGCTCGAGGCCGTGCTCCTCTCGACACGGGATCTGCTCGAGCTGCCCCTCATCGCGTATACCGTCGCGCGTCGCATTCGCACGACGCAGCGCGCGAACGCGGCCGGCAAGGTGACGACCGTTCTCCAATTCGCCGCCGTGCTGCTCGTGATCGCGGACGGGCCGCACAAGAAGCTGGTCATCGGCGCCACGGCGATCGCGGGGCTGGTCGCGGGCTGCTCGTACTGGGTGCGCGCGATTCGGCTCGCGCGGTCGCGCGTGGTCACGCCGCCGTCGACCGCGAGAGCTCGTCCTGCGCGAGCCGGATCGCCGCGCGTTGCTCGCGAATCATGACGCGGAGGTCGGGCTTCATGCGGTCGGTGCCTCCTTCGGGCACTGCTTCGTCGTACGTCTCGAGCGCCGCGCGCTCTTCGCGGAGCAGGTCCGCGATGACGCGGTGATCGTCGTGCGTCGGCTCGACTGCGCGAGCGAGGTTCATGAAGTGCCGGCGGGCGGCGCCTTTGAGCGAGCCTTCGTTTTCGGGGAACGCGCCGAGGTCGTCCACGGCGCGTTGCAGCTCGACGACGAAGCGCTCGCGCTCGTCCGCCTTGGACTGGAACCAAGCCTTGAGCTCGGGCCCGCGGGCGATCGCCGCGGCGACGCCGTACGCGCGCTCGGCGTCGATGCACGTCTCGATGCAACGGTTGAGCGAGGCGACGAGTCGACGGTCCATGACTTCGTCACGAGGTGCATCGGCGATGCCAAACCAGGACGCCACGAATCGTCGAGGCTGGGGCGCAAAAAGGCGCAGTCGGTGCGCGCTCCCGCCTGGCACCGGCCTTGCGACGAGCCGTCGAAGGAGAACGACCATGACCCAAGCGAATTACGACATCGTCCCGGTCAACGGCGGATGGCTGGTGAAGATGATCGGCGACAGCGTCTCCGAGTGGCACTCGTCGAAGGGCGAGGCCGTGCGTCGAGCGCGCGAGCTCGGTCGCGCCTACGGGATCTGGCACGTGCGTGTGCTCGCGCCGAACGGCGCAGTCGAGCAAGAGCTCAGCTCGGCCGAGGCGGCGAGCTGAGCGTGCCCGACGCGCCCGTGATCTCTGCACGGCGGCCCAGAGCTCCGAGTCGACGCGGCGCTCGCTCGCGGCGGCGAGCGCGAGCGGGACGTGCACCCACTCTCCGCGGACGCGGCCCACGAGCACGTTCGTGCGCCCGGCCATGCCCGCGTGCGCCGCGTGTCGCGCGAGCTCGCCGCAATGGATCGCGTCGGTGGAATTCGCGACGGCGGCGCGGATCGTGTAGCTGGGGTCGATGTACTTGAGCGTGAGCGGCACGCGAATCTCGTCGAAGTGGCGGACGATCGCGTCGCGGAGGTGCGCTCCGATGTCGAGCGCCGCGCTCCCGTAGCGCAGGTTGCCCGACGGATCGCGCTCGGCGCCGGAGTGGGCGAGGCGGAGGCCGCAGCCTTCCGCGACGACGATCACGGCGTGACTGCGGCGCGCGAGCCGCGCGCGCAGGGTCGCGAGGAGACCGCCCTCGCCCTCGAGCGCGAACGGCACCTCGGGGACGAGGCAGAAATTGGCCTCGCCGCTCGCGAGGCAGGCGCTCGCGGCGAGGATGCCGGCGTCGCGCCCCATCAGCTTCACGACACCGACGCCGTTCTGGGCGGAGAGCGCCTCGGCGTGCGCCGCGTCGATCGCCGCGGCGGCGTGCGCGACCGCGGTGTCGAACCCGAAGGTCTTGTCGACGATCGGGATGTCGTCGTCGATCGTCTTCGGCACGACGACGACGGCGATTGGCCGGCCGCGCGCGGCGAGCTCGGCGCGCACGTCGAGCGCCGCGCGGATCGTTCCGTTGCCGCCGATCATGAAGAGGACGTCGACCCCGGCGCGCTCGAGCGTGTCGACGATGGCGCGCGTGTCTTGCCGCCCGCGCGAGGTCCCGAGCATCGTGCCCCCGGTTCGGTGGGCGTGGCGGACGAACGGCGGCGTGAGCCGGACGGGCTCCGGTCCTCCTGCGACCAGCCCGGCGAGCCCGAACCGAAACCCGGTGACGTGGTGCACGCGGTAGCGGTGAAGGAGCGTGAGGACGAGCGTGCGCACGACGTTGTTGGTGCCCGGGCAGAGGCCGCCGCACGTGACGACGCCCGCTCGAGCCTCGCCGGGCTCGAAGAAGAGCTCGCGGCGCTGCCCCGCGCGCTCGAACCCATCCGCGCTCGGCGCGTCGTCGACGAAGGGACCGTCGAGCTGGGAGATGAACCGAGACGACCCGAGCCGCGCTTCGACCATGAGGCGAGACTAGCGAGGCCCGTGCCACGCGGCGCGATCGTTGCTTGAGGGCGGCGCATGGATCCACTGCGCCGTCCGCTCCTCGCCGCCAATTGGAAGATGCACTTCACGACGCAAGAAGCGACCGCCGCGGCGCGCCGTTTGCGCGCGGGCGTCGCCGCGCTCGGTGAGGTCGAGATCGTCGTGGCCCCGCCGTTCACCGCGCTGGCCGCGGTCGCCGAGGCGCTTCGCGGCGGGCGCGTGCACGTTGCTGCTCAGAACATGCACCCGCGCGCCGACGGCGCGTTCACGGGCGAGGTCAGCGGTCCGATGCTCCGCGACGTGGGCGCGACCTGGATCGTCCTCGGGCACAGCGAACGCCGCACGCTCTTCCACGAGACCGACGCCGACGTCGCTGCCAAGCTCGCGTCCGCGGTCGAACAAGGGTTCGCACCGATTGTCTGCGTCGGCGAGTCGCTCGAGGCGCGACGCCGGGGCGACGCACTCGACGTCGTCCACCGCCAGCTCGCGGCGCTCGGCGCGACGCTCTCGACGGCGCCGTCGATGTCGATCGCGTACGAGCCGCTCTGGGCGATGGGAACGGGCGAGTCCGCGAGCGCGTCGGACATCGAGCCGATGCACCGCGCGATTCGCGCGCACCTCGCGCGCATCGACGCCGAGATCGCCGTGCGCACGCGGATCCTCTACGGCGGACCCATCACGCCCGACGACGCGCTCGTGTTCCTCGACGCCGACGACGTCGACGGCGTCCTCGTCGGCACGCCCGCGGTGGATCTCGACGCCTTCGTCGCGATCGCCCGCCTCGCCGACCGCCTCGCGCGCGGCGTCGAGTCCATCCAGACGCTGGAGCGAACCGTCACGCTCTGACGCGCTCAGCGGCGCGAGTAGCGGTGCTTCACGCCGACCGGGAAATACGCCGGATCTCCCTTCGGGTGGAGGGACACGTCGGGCGTCTGCTTGTCGGCGGGGACGTAGTGCGCGAACTCGCTGTCGAGGCGGCGCAGGTGCGCGAGGACCGTCGCGGCGATCGCGGCGCGCATCGGCTCGGTCGCCGCGACGCCGGACGCGAGCTCGACCGCGAGCGAGAGGCGCCGGTCGCGCGACTCGGTCTCGCGGGCTTCGACCACGAATTTGCCGGTCACCCACGCGCGCACCTCGGCCTGCTCGAGGCCGACGCTGATCATCTCCGGGAAGACGTTCGCGCCGTAGAACGACACGGCGAAGTGCGAGCGACCGAAGACGTACACGAACGGCAGCGCGGGCGCGTGCGCCAGGTGGCCGCTCGGATCGAAGCCGAGGGCGCCGACGCGCTCGAGCATCGCGGCGAAGGGGACGACGCCGCCGTCGTCTGCGATGTGGTAGCGGACGAGCGGCACGCCGCCGTCGGCCGTGAAGACCAGCGTGCCCTCGTGTTCCTCGAAGTAGCGCGTCATCGGATCGTATTGCACGAGCGTCGGCAGGCGCGACTGGCCGAAGAGCGCGCGCGCGGCGCTCTCGTGTTCGCTCGCGAAGCGACGAATCGCGATCGTGAGTGGCGTCTCGGTGCCGAGGACGCCCGCGTCGGCCGTGCCGTACAGCGACGCCGAGTCGAAGAGGATGCGCGTCAGGCCCGCGCGCTCGGCCATCAGCGCGCGCCACTCTTCGCTGAACACCTCGCCCGCGAGGACGAGCTTGATCGAGAGCTCTTTCCACGCAACGCCGTCGAGTGCGCCGGCGTCGACGACGTCCTTCAAGAACGGCGGATACCCGAGGAGGACGGTCTGATCGAACGAGGGCGAGAGCGCGCGGACGACGCGCAGGATCTCGCTCGGCACGTTGCCCGGCGTGACCGTGGTGACGCGCACCCCGCGCGCGGCGAGGTGCCGGCACGCGCTCGCCGTGTACATGCCGCCGACCCACGTGCCCAGCGGGAAGCAGACGACGGCGAGCGTGCGCCGCGCGCGCGCGTCGAACGAGCCCGCGAAGACCTGCTCGAAACGCGCCGCGACCGCGATCTCGTCGGCGGCGCTCCGCGGCCAGAGCATGGGCTCGCCGGTCGAGCCCGACGAGAACGCGATCATGTCGAGGTCTGCCACGTCGCCCGTCCGGCAGCGCTCGGCGAGCGCCCAGCGACGCAGGTAGTCGTCCTTGGTCATGAGGGGCAGGCGCGAAAAATCGTCCGGCGTGCGCACGTCGGAGGCGATGACGCCGCGCTCGCGAAGAAAATCGCGGTACGCGGGCACGCTCGCGGCCGTGCGTTGGAACAGCGCGATGGCGTTTCGTGCGGCGTCGGTCATCGGACCGAAGCGAGTTTACTCCGGCTCGAGGGCGCGCGCGCGCGGGAGCAGCTCGTTGTTCTCGAGGTGCATCTGCGCGACGAGCGCGTGCGCGAGGGCGTCCATCGCGTGGCGCAGCGGGGACGAGTCGACGCTCGGCGCCCGCGCGAGCGCGCGAGCGTGACGGAGCAAATCGTGGATCTTCGCGTGACGCTCGCGGAGCTTTCGTCCGTGCGTGCGAATCGTCGTGAACGGCGGGTCGGGGAAGGGCCCTCGCCCGGCGCGCGCCGCGGCGAGCGCGCGCACGTGCTGGAAGAGCGAAGCCTCTTCTTTCATCTGCGCCGTCGCGAGCCCCGCGAGCTCGTCGAGGGGCTCGTGCACGGCGGTGCCGGCAGCCACGGCTCGCGCCCTCGCCAGCGCTTCGTGCGTTCGCGGGTGGCACACGCCCACGATGTAATCGACGAGCTCGACCGTGTCCTCCCAGCGGTGCGGCTTCGGGTCAGGCAGCTCGCGGAGCCTCTTCTCGACGTCGCGCGCGTCGACGCCCGCGCGAGCGCACGCCTCGAGCAGCGTCACGTCCCCCTTGCAACAGTAGTCGACGCCGCAGCTCTCGAGGACGCGCTCCGCGGCCTCGCTGGCGCTCGCGATCTCTTTGATCCGGCGGCGCGGATCGACACGCATGGCTCACGCCACGTGAAGCCGCACGCCCGAGGGGGTCGCGGGCAGGATGCGCTGGGACAGAGACTCGGTGACGCGCGCGAGCTCCTCGACGAGCTGGCCGACGATGCGGGGGTCCGGGTCGGAGAAGCGTTCGACCTCGTCGAGCAGGGCTCGTGCCACCGCGATGTCGAGCTTCAAGCGCGCCTTGTCGTCATGCGTCATGCGTAAACCTCGGGGCCGTGCGATGCAAGGCGAGGACCAGTGGCGGGGTAGCAGGATTCCCCGGGTTTCGACGATCCGCCCCCGCAGCGAGTGCGGCGTTTCGTGCAACGAGTTCGCTAACTGACGAGGCCGAGTGGCCAAACGTCCAACCGCGAGCGGAGCTTCGCCATGGTCTCGCCCTCGGGTCGCGTCGTGTCGACCACGATGAGCTCTTCGCGCGGGACCTCGGTCGAGGGCTCCCAACGCGCGGCGAACGCGTCGTAAATCGCGGTGCGGCCGTCGGAGACGCGCTCCGTGTCGCGCGCGCGCTGGGCCAGCCGTCCGCGGCAGACTTCGGCCGGGGCTCGACACTCGACGAACCGGAACGGAACGCGGTACTTGGCGGCGAGGCCGCGCGCGGCGATTCGCATCGACGGCGAGCGGAACGAGGCGTCGAGCACCACCGGCCGGCCCGAGCGAAGCACGACGTCGGCGCGGCGCAGCACCTCGGCGTAGACGCGCTCGGTGAAGTCGGGAGCATACGCCCCGGTCCACGCGGTCTCGAGCACCGGGCTCGTCGGCGTGACGCCGAGCATCGACTTTCGCGTGCGGTCCGCGTCGACGATCGGCGCGCTCGAGTCGCCGGCGACGAGCTCGGCGACCGTGCTCTTTCCCGACGCGATGACGCCGCCCACCGCGACGACCGACGGGCGCAGCAGCGCGGTGCGGTCCGCCGCGAGCGCGAGCGAGAAGGACCGCCGCGCCTCGTCCGCAGCGCGCTCGCGCGTCGCGTCGTCGACGGTGCCGTCGGCGGCGAGGATCGCCGCGACCTTGCCGCGCACGGTCGCCCGGTAGCTCTCGTAGAAGTCGACGAGGTCGTAGAGGTCGTAGTCGTTCGACGCGCGCGCGTATCGCGCCAGGAAGAGCTCGGCGAGGTCGACGCGCCGGTGCGCGGCGAGATCCATCGAGAGGAACGCGACGTCGGCGCAGACGTCGGCGAAACGAAAACGATCCGCGAACTCGATGCAGTCGATCACGATCGGCGCGGCGTGCTCGAAATAAACGTGCTCGAGCCGGAGATCGCCGTGGCCGTCGCGGACGCGCCCGCGGCGAACGCGCTCGTCGAAGATCTCGCCGCGATCGCGGAGGGTGCCGCGCTGGAACGCGCGAAGCTCGTTCGCCTCCTCCTCGCCGAGGTACTCGCCGATGGTGCTCTCGGTCTGGCGAAAGTTCTCTTCGACGTTGAACGCGACCGCCGCGGTCGTTCCGAACCTCGACGTTTCTTCGTCGCAGCGCGCGCGACCGTGAAACGCGGCCAGCGTCGACGCGACGCGCTCGACGGCGGCGTGCCCGAGCTCGCCGCGCGCGAGCATCACGTCGGCGCGCGCCGCGTCGTCGAGGCGCCTCATGTGCACCGCCCAGTCGACGACTCGGCCGCTCTCTTCGACGATCGGGAGGACGCCGAGGTAGACGTCCGGCGCGAGCCGCGCGTTCAGACGGACCTCCGCGTCGCACGCCGCTTTTCGAGCCTCGAGAGTGCGGAAGTCGACGAAGCCGAGGTCGACCGGTCGCTTGCGCTTGTACACGTCGCGCTCCTCGACTTGCACGACCGACAGGTGCGTCGTGATTTCCATGCGGCGGAGCGTCGCAAAGGACGTGCCGCGGGTCACTCGGACGGGCGCAAGAGGCCGAGGGCGCGCATGCGTCGCCAGAGCGTGGTCCGGCTCATTCCGAGGATCGACGCCGCGCGGACGCGATCGCCGCTCGCCGCCTCGAGCGCGCGGCGAATGCGGTTCGTCTCGTCCGAGCCGCTCCGCACGAGCTCCATCGGCAGCTCCGCCGGCGCGGGCGCGCCGACGTCGCGCGGCAGCTCGCTCTCGGTCAGCACCGGGCCGTCGCCCATCGCGAACGCCGACTCGATGGCCGCGCGCAGCTCCCGCACGTTGCCCGGCCAATGGTGCCGCTCGAGCCGCGCGAGGGCCGCGGGCGCGACGCGCTCGATGCGTCGTCCGCTGCGCTCGTTCAGCGCGTCGACGAGCTTGGTCGCGAGCAGCGCGACGTCCCCGCGACGCGATCGCAGCGGCGGCAAGTGCAGCGACACGACGCGGAGCTGGTAGGCGAGGTCCGGGCGGAAGCGCCCGCGTGCGATCTCGTCGTTGAGCGACATGCGCGTCGCGGCGAGGATGCGTACGTCGACCGGCTTCGGCGGCGAGCCGTCGACCGGCGCGAGGGTGGCGGTGTCGAGCACCCGCACGAGCCGCGCCTGGACGGCCGGCGAGAGCTCGGTGAGCTCGTCGAAGTAGAGCGTCAGCTCCGAGCCGTCGGCGCCCGCGAGGAACTGCCGGTCCATCGACTCGTTCGTCGCCGCGGCGCACGCGATGACGCGAAGCGGGCCGTTTTTGCGGGTCGAATGCGCGTGGATCGCGGCGGCGAACGACGCCTTGCCGGTGCCGGTCTCGCCGTCGAGGAGAACGTGCGCGTCGCACTGCGCGACATGGGCCGCCAGCGCGAAGAGTCGCTTCATCGCCGGATCGCGCGTCCACATCGTCCCGAGATGCTCGACCGTGACACCGTCGCCCGCCTCCTCGGTGAGCACGAGCAGCCACCCGATGCGCGTCGTGTGCTCGTGGAGCGGCGTCGCGCGGACGCGCAGCGCGCGGTGCTCGTCGCGGGTGGCGCGCGCGAGCGTCGTCATCGCGGCGCGTCCGTGAGCGAGCGCCTCGGCGAGGGGCCGCGCGGCGACCTCGCCGAGCGCCTTCACGACGTGCGTCGCCTGGAGCGGCGACCCGAGGATGCGCACGGCCATCGGCGTCGCGGCGACGATCCGCAGGTTCGCGTCCAACACCAGCGCCGCGCCGGCGACGTTCGCGAGCGCATGCGTGAGGAGGACGTCGGGGCTCGTGGCCGCCGCGACGCTCTCGGTAGGGACCGCCTGCACTTGCACGCGACGATCTGATGCTCGCGACGTGCCATAGCGCGAAACACCTCCAAACATGCGCTGGAACGCTGCAACGCCTGCACGAACGGGTGCGCGGCTTGCGCAGGCATCGGGCTCCACTCGCAACCTAGGCGCCGCATCCCACGGTGTGTGAATTGCAACGAGCCGCAACGTGAGCCCCTCCTCGACCTGGCCGCGTCCCCTGACGAAGGACGAGCGGATCAAGGCCGCGCTTCTCTCGAGCTGGTTCTTCGTGACGGTCGCGACGCTCTGGATCATCAAACCGGTCCGCGTCGCGACGCTGCTCGCGCACCTCGGCGCGATCGAAACGCCGTACGTGCGGCTCGCGTCGGTCGGCGTCGTCGGCATCGTGGTCGCGCTGTATTCGCTGGTCGTGAACCGCGTGACGCGCGTCCAGCTCGTGCGCCTCGCGAACGCGTGCTTCGCGAGCGTGCTGGTCGTGTTCTGGCTGATTTCACGGCACGCGAGCCCCGCGCTCGCCGCGAACAGGACGTTCGTCTGGGCGATCTACATCATGGTCGAGCTCTATGCCGTGATCCTCATCGGCATTTTCTGGACGTACGCGAACGACATCGTCACGACGACGGAGTCGAATCGACTCTACGGAATCATCGGTCTCGGCGGCATCCTCGGCGGCATCGCCGGCGGCGCGTTCGTCGACGTGCTCGGCAAGCGAGTCGGCACGATGAACCTGCTGCTCGTCGCGGCCGCCCTCGTCCTCGTGGCGGCCATCTTGGGCACGCTGACCGAGAGAGTGCTCCACCCGCCCGATCGCCGGCACGAGTGGCGCGACGCGGGCGCTGGCGCCGCGCTCGAGGGAGCGCGCGAGGTCCTCAAGAGCCGCTACCTGATGCTGCTCGTCGCCATCCTCGTCGCCTACGAGTTCACGGCGACCTTGAGCGACTACGGCATCAACGTGATCTTCGAGCACTCGTTCCGCAGCGAGTCCGAGCTCACGAAGATGTACGGGCGGCTCGGATGGATCGCGAGCGTCACCGCGATCGTCACGCAGCTCGTCGTCGTGCCGCTGGTGCTCCCGTCCAAGCGGATCGCGCTCCTCTTGCCCCCGGTCGCCATGATCGCCAGCGCCGTCGGGGTCGTCGTGCTCCCCGTCCTCGTGACCGCGATGATCCTGGGCGTCACGGACCGCGGCCTCAACTACTCGATCCAGCAGTCGACGTGGGAGTCGTTGTACGTGCCGCTCGCGGCCGAGCAGAAATACAAGGCGAAGGCCTTCATCGACATGTTCGTCGACCGCCTCGCGAAGGCGGCGGCGGCGCTCGTCCTCGTCGGGTTGATTGCCGCCTCGGGCGCGACCGTGCGGGTGACGCTCGGGATCAGCGTCGTCGGCGCGGCGGTGTGGGTGGGCTCTGCGCGGCGGCTCGCGCGCTATTGGAGCAAGGGCGAGCTCACGGCAGCGGGGCTGGAGGAGGCGCAGCAGTCGCAGTCCCCGGCGCCGCTGCCGCCGCCGCCTTCACCGCGAAGAAGTCGTTCATCGACGTAGCCGCGGCGGTCGTCGGCAGTCGCGGCAGACCGAGGATGTCCTCGACCGTCGCCAGGTACGACGTGTGATCGTACAGCCTGTCGCTCACGTACGGCGTCGTGACGAGCTTCGGCGACATGACGATCGTCGGGAGCACCGCGGACGCGCCGAGCACGCGCAAGCTGCCTTCGTCGAACAGGATGAAGAGCGCGCCGCCGTTCTGGTACCCCTTCGACGCGGTGATCTGCGCGACGACGCGACCGAGCCACGCATCCGGCTCCGGCCCGGAGCAGTTGTGCATGTCGTCGCACATGTTGGGCGAGATCCACATGTAGCGGTACGCGTCCGAGTCGAGATCCGCCTGGAAATTCTGGTCGAAGTCGACGACGTGCTCTGCGCAGCGCGCGGGGTCCTTCGCCATCGTCTGGTAATAGAGGAACGGGTTGTGGTGCGCCGAGTAGAGCGAGTTCGAATCGAAGCTGCACGCCGGCCCCATGCTCTCCATGTACGCGCGCCACTTGACGCCCGCGGTGTCGAGCTGGTCGGCGATGTTCGCGGTGCCGGGGACGACGAAGTTGAAGCGAGGGTCGTTGTCGGTCGTGACGCCGTTGGTGGAGCCCGACGTCAGCATGATGTAGTTCGGCAAGCTCGGGTGCGTCGTCGAGATGTACGACGTGGCTTGGCCGTTCTGGTGGGAGAGCGCCCAGAAGTTCGGGTTGGTCGGTTTGATGACGTCGGTGGCGGCTTCGTTCTCGAAGAGGATCGTGAACACGGTGCCCGGCACGTCGGGCTTCGCGGCGACCGCGGTCGACTGGGTGCCGGTGTTCGACGACGCGCAACCAGCGAGAGCGACGATCGACGAGGCGAGAATGGCGAGCTTCATGAGCGCAGAGCTTGAAGCTTCCGCGCGTCCGCATCAATGTGGGCAGAGCCTTTGAAACCGCCTGCAACGCCGTCGCGTTTCAGAGCTCGATGCGGTTACGGCCGGAGACCTTCGCGCGATAGAGCGCCGCGTCGGCGCGCCGGATCGCGTCCTCTTCGTCGCCATCGTCGGCGCGGAGCTCCGAGACGCCGATGCTGATGGTCAGCGCCTCCTGCCCGCGCGGCGCCGCGAGCGCGACCGCGCGGCGGATCCGCTCCATCGCGAGCCGAGCGCGCGCGAGATCCTGGTGCGGGAGCAACACGACGAACTCCTCGCCGCCGAAGCGGTAGATTGCGTCGCCGGCTCGAAGCTCTCCCTCGACCGTGTGCACGAGCCGCCGGAGCGCGTCGTCACCCGCGAGGTGGCCGAGGGCGTCGTTGTACGCCTTGAAATGGTCGAGGTCGTACATCGCGAGCGCGCACGACGAACGGTAGCGTCGCACCTCGTCGTAGAGCGCGTGAAGATCCTCGCTGAGCGCGCGGCGGTTGCGCGCGCCGGTCAGCGGGTCGACGCGCGCGACCTGGAAGTTGCGCTCGCTGTCGCGGCGGAGCTGGCGGTTCTTCGCGCGAAGCGCGCGGTGCAAGCGCACGACGCGCTCGGCGCAGAGGAGGCGCGCGGTGAGCATGTCCGGGTCGATCGGCTTCGTGAGGTAGTCGTCGGCGCCGCTGCGCATCGCTGCGACGAGGTGCGACTTGTCGCCGTCGCCGGTCACGAGGATGAAGTAGACGTACGCGGCGTCGCGCGCACGGATGGCGCGGCAGAGCGAAAGTCCGTCCATCCCCGGCATGTGGCTGTCGCTGATGACGACGTCGGCGGGGCTGCGCGTGAGGAGGTCGAGCGCGGACGACCCGTCGTTCGCGACCCGGCAGGAGTAGCCCGCGTCCTCGAGGAGCCGCTTCATCCCGTGCGCCGCGTGCACGTCGTCGTCCACGACGACGATCGCCAGCGGCTCGGTCCGCGCGACGGGGCTGATCTCGCTCGAGGTGCTCGTGGCCACGGAGCCAAGCGAGTGCATGCGTCAAGCCAACGCTCCGTGCGCGCGGCACGGCGGCTGCTTGAGGCCTCGTCATGAAGTCGCTCGTCGTCGTCTACACGCGAACCGGGAACACGAGAACCGTCGGAGAGAGACTCGCCTCGGCGCTCGGCGCCGATTTCGACCTCGTAATCTCGCGCGCTTCGCGCGACGGCGCGTTCGGCTTCGTGCGCTCGACCTACGAAGCGACGTTCGGGCTCCTCACGGAAATTGCGCACCCTGCGCGCAAAGTCGACGACTACGATCTCGTCGTCGTCGGGTCGCCGACGTGGAACGGCAGAGTCTCCAGCCCCGTGCGCACGTACCTGCAGCAGAACCGCAACCACCTGCGGTCGCTCGCCTTCTTCGCGACGAGCAGCGGCCGGGGCGCGGATCGCGCGCTCCTGCAGATGCGGCAGATCGCGGGGCAATCGCCTCGCGCGACGCTCCACGTCCTCGAGGGGGAGATTGGAACGAGCCGCGCGGACGAGCTCGTCCGAAACTTCGCGCTTCGACTCCAGGGCGCGCTCCCGCGCGCCGCGTAGCATCACGAGCCCGGTCGCTGGACGCCCACGAGCTGGAAGCCGCGCGCGCCGAGATTGTAGACGGTCGCGACGAGCGGGCCCTTGGCGACGCCGTCGGTCACGGAGATGCGCATCGAGCGGCCGTCGCCGGCGCGCGGAAGAGCGACGCAGACGCGTCCGCTCGGCCCGGGCGTGACCGGCAGGACGGCGCCGCCGTCGAGCCGCGCCTCGTAGGCGAAGCGCGACGCGTCGCGGACGCCGCGCATCGCGGCGAGGTCCACGCCGCAGAGCGAGCCCGCCTTCGACGCGCAGCTCGCCGATCGGCGACAGCCGCGTGAGGTAGCGCTCGAGGATCTCGCTCGAGGCGCCCCTCGAGCACGTCGCGCGAGGTAGCGCGTGTGCGACGGGTCGGTGAAGTCGCCCATGCGGGCCAGCGCCCGCACCATCTCCGGCGTGAAGCGCGCGAGGATGCGCGCCATCCACGCCGCGTCGCGCTCGGTCATCCGGCTGAACGCCGGGTTCGCGTACTCCGTTCTTCCACGCGTCCGGGTCGAAGTCGCGCGACGTCGAAGTAGCCGAACGTCTCCTGACCCGGCGCGATCGTGCGCCGCTCCCACGGGCGGACGTCGGATGCCGAGCGTGACGAAGTCGCGGCGCGATGTCGCCCCAGTCGATCGACGTACGAGTAGCCGAGCCGTCGCGAGATCGTCGTCCCAGGCCACGCGCGAGCCGAGGCGTGTCGCTCGTGTCGATCTGGTAGTGGACGACGTGCGCCGGGCGACGCGTCGGGCGGGCCGCCTTCGCGGCGGCGAGCCAGGTGTCCGAGCGTGTTCGCTCGCGCGCGTCGAAGTGGTCGATCCACGCCGCGAGCACGCGCCCGCCGCGCAGCTCGCGGCGGTTCTCGTGCGGGACGACGTCGTTCGGGTCGTCGTCGCGCGTCCCCTCGTAGCGGAACGGCCCGATCGAGTAGCCCGGGATCCACGCCGACGCGCTGATGCGCGGACGAGGCCGCCGCGCTTCGGCGAGCCGCGCGAAGATGCGCGTCGAGCGCGCGCCGGTCGAAGGCTCCTCGGTCGCCGAAGTTGCTTCTGTCTGGCGCAGGCCCGGGCAGCGAGCTTGAACACCGAAGGACGGACGTAGACGACTCTGCTCGCACGACGCGTTGTAGCCGGCGGCCTAGTACACGGCCGCGCCGATCGATGCTCGCCGCCTCGGCGCTCGGGCTCGTCGTCGTCGTCCTCGGCCTTGAGCATGAACTTCCCCTTGCCGGGCACGCTCGACGCGGAAGCCCGGCGTCGAGCCGTCGCGTCTTGCCCTTGTCGATGATCCAGCTCGCCGTCGGCGGCGTGGCTCCGGGTCGAGCATCTGCGCCGGCCGGCACGCGCCGCGCGCGAGCTCTCGCCGGTGTCATCGCGCGCATCCCGATGCGGTTCGTGAACCACGCGGAGTCGGGGACCTCGTCGAGCGCTGTTGACGTTCACCGCCTCGCCGCTCGTCACGAGCCCGAGCGACTCCGAGAGCGGGCGGAAGACCAGGTTGTCCGCGCCGTCCCAGATAAATGGGCGATTCGTACGGCTCGGGCGCACACGAGACGTGGCGAGGATCCTTCGACGTCGGCTCGCGATGACAGCGCGCGTTCACGACGCGCAAGTCGGTGTCGCGCCACATCGGCTTCGCGCAGCGGAAACCGCCTCTCTCCCGAGGCGCAGCCGACGTTGGCGCCTACGAGGGCGAGCGCTGCGAACGCGGAGGTCTCATCAGAAGCTCTTCGGGACGCCGAACGAGAGGCGGAATGAGTCGATGGTCGCGCCCCGCTCGAATCGTCTCGGTGCCGAACGCGGACGAGAACTCGATCGGGAGCGTCGGCGGCGCAGCGAGACGCCGACGCCCGCCGAGAAGCGGAGCAGCTTCGGGTCGAACCCGTCGAGGTGCGCGCCGAAGACGTTGCCGACCGCGCCTTGGATCGAGCCGTCCACCCACGGCGCGATGGGCCAGGTGTACTGGAGCTGCGCCACCGCCGCGCTGCGATCGAGGAATCGCCCCGGAAAATATCCGTGCATCCAGTTGTCGCCGCCGAGCGAGACGAGCTCGGTGAAGGGGATGGGCGATCGCCGAGCGGATCGGCGAAGAGCGGTCGCCGCGGAGATGCTGAGCACGCGCCCGTGCTCGTTGAGATCGACGTAGCCAGCCGCGGCGCCCCCGTAGCGCACCCAGCCGCTCGTCGGCGAGTGCTCGACGTCGCCCGCGCCTTCGACCTGAGCTTGGAGGCGCACGCCCGACCCGGTTTTCGCTTTGCGCGGGCGCGTGTCGAACGCGCCGAGCACACGCCCGTACGGCGCGAGGTAGCCGCGATTGAACCCGAACGGGACCGGGAAGACTCCCGCGCGCGCC
This sequence comes from uncultured delta proteobacterium, assembly GCA_963731595.1. Taxonomy (GTDB): domain Bacteria; phylum Myxococcota_A; class Polyangia; order Polyangiales; family Polyangiaceae; genus DASXHD01. Next base: position 1,875,047 of record CAVSWE010000004.1, on the reverse strand, counting down.
TCTTGGTCGAGGCTCGGATCGCTCCCGTACTCGCCGGGTCCGAGGTCGACTTTGTGCAGGCCCGCCTGCGTCTCGAGCATCGTGCGACGCCAGACGTAGGTCGTCCATCGCGCGCTCGCGTCGAAGCTCGACTCGGTGAAGCGGCTCTGACTGAACTGCGCCGACTCGGGGCCGAGACCGTAGAACACCATGTCGGGGCGCTTGAACGCCGAAACGCGGAGCTGCAGGGTGTTTCGCGAGTCGATGTCCCAGCGGTCGGTGATCGACTCGGCGAACCAGTCGTCCGGCCAGACCTCGAAGTGCAAGAAGACGTTGTTGCCCTTGGCGAACGCGTCGTTCCAAAAGCCCCAGATGCCGACGCTCGGGTTGAAGCCGAACTCGACGAGGCCGACCGGCGCGAAGCCCATTTTGTGGTCCGGGCCGAACGCGAAGAAGTCGTAGAGCTTCTCGGGGACGTTCGCTTTCTCGGCGGCAGTGACGATGGCGGCGAGCGGGCGGCGCAGGAGATACTCGCTCGTGAAGTAGAGCGGCGAGAGAAGGACTCGCAGGGGCCAGAGCGCGACGTCGCCGGCGTCGGTCGGCTCCGGGCCGAGCCCGCTGTAATCGGGGAGCGCTCGCTTCGGCGAGGGCTCGCCCGGTTTCGTGTCCGCGCCTTGCACCGGCGCTTGGGACTGCGCGCGCGCGGAGGACGAGACGACGACGAGCGCGGCGGCGAGCGTGGTCGCGACCGTCCGCACTATTCGCTCCGGTACTCGGACTGGATGTCTTGCGCCGTGGCGGCGACGAGCTTCTCGATCGACGCGGGGTGCTGCGGGGCGGCGCCGACGAGGCCTCGCACGACGTCCATCGACGAGAGCGTGCCGACGGCCGCGCCTTGCGCGTCGACGACCACCAGGTGGTGCACGTTCTCGACGACGAGGAGCTTCGCCGCTTCTTCGATCGACTCCGCCTCGGTCACGGTCCGAACGGGCCCGGAGCCGTAGGTGGGGTGTCGGCGGTCGTCGACGAAATCGCGCAGACTCACGACGCCGACGGGCCGGTGCTCGTCGTCGAGCACGGGCACGACGTTCAGACCGAGGTCGAGCATCGGGCGGCGCGCGATCTCTGCGCGATCGCCCGCTCGCAGATAGACGAGGTGACGGTTCATGCAATCGCCGACGTTCATGGGTCCACCTCCGGATGGGGCACCGTGGCGTTCTTGCCGCCGAGACGTGTGGCGGCGATCGCGCGAAGTGGACACACCCGTTCCATGCGAGCTCCCCGTGCATCGCCCGTACCGCGGGCGGCGCGAGGGTGAAACGCGCCGCCGTGAAACGGCGCGCCGCACGCGGTGCGCCGCGCCGAACGGCCTGCGCGCGCGCGGCGCGTGGTTCGGACGTTGCTTGGACCCCGACCATGACGCCGCAGAGCGCGCTGAAAGCAGACTCGATCCGCCACAAGCTAACCGCCGACCACCAGCGCCTCGAGAAGCTCTTCGACGACGTGCTGCGCCGGCTCGCGCTCGACGATCGCGACGAAACGCGCGCCGCGTGGAACGAGTTCGACCGCGGTCTCACCGCGCACCTCGACGCCGAGGAGAAGCTCATTTTGCCCGCGTTCGCGTTCGCCTTCCCCGAAGAAGCCGCGGCGATCCGCAAGGAGCACGAGTCGATTCGCGCGACGCTCCTCGAGCTCGGCGTGGCGGTCGACCTGCACTCGATTCGCTGGCCTGCGGCGGCCGACTTCGTCTCCGCGCTGCGCGCCCACGCGACGCGCGAGGACTCGCTCATGTACCGCTGGGCGGAGAAGAACCTCGAGGAGACGGTGCGCGCGGCGCTGGTCCGCGGTCTCCTGACGCGCGTCTGATGCGCGCGCGCGAAGCGCCTGCGCGACGCGCACGAAGGCCTCGTTCTTGCTGAAGGACGTGCGTGACTCATTCGCTCGACGCACTCTTCTTGCCGCGCTCGGTCGCGGTCATCGGCGCTTCTCGCTCGCGCGAGAGCATCGGCGGACAGATCCTCCACAACCTGCTCGCGGCGAATTTCCGTGGCCCGGTCTTTCCCGTGAACCCAGCCGCGCGCGACGTGCAGTCGGTCGCGGCGTACCCGTCGGCGACGGCGATCCCCGGCGAGGTCGATCTCGCGGTCGTGGCGGTGCCGCGGCCGCACGTGCGCGACGTCATCGAAGACTGCGGGAGAAAAGGCGTTCGGTGCGTGATCGTGATCACGGCGGGGTACGCCGAGATGGGCGCGGCGGGCGTCGCCGAGCAGGCGGCGCTGCGCGATCGCGTGCGCGAGCTCGGGATGCGAATGGTCGGGCCGAACTGCCTCGGCGCCCTCAACACGGACGACGCGGTCCGGCTGGACGCGACGTTCGCGCGGTCGTGGCCTCCGCGCGGAAACGTCTCGTTCTGCTCCCAGTCGGGCGCGCTCGGGCTCGCGGTGCTCGACTACGCCCGCTCGCTCGGCATCGGGATGCGCCACTTCCTCAGCGTCGGCAACAAGGCCGACGTCTCGACCAACGACCTCCTCGACTACTGGGAGCAAGACGAAGGGACGCGGGTCATCCTGCTCTACGTCGAGAGCTTCGGGAACCCGCGGAAGTTCCTCGAGATCGCGCGTCGCGTGACGCGCAAGAAGCCGATCGTGGCGCTCAAGAGCGGGCGCAGCGCGGCCGGCGCCCGCGCGGCGAGCTCGCACACGGGGGCGCTCGCGGGCGGCGACGCGGCGGCGTCGGCGCTGCTCGAGCAAGCGGGCGTCGTCCGCGTCTCGACGCTCGAGGAGCTCTTCGGGGCCGCGCGGCTCCTCGCGACGCAGCCGGTCCCGCGCGGCGAGCGCGTCGGGATCCTGACCAACGCCGGCGGGCCCGCCATCATCGCGACCGACGCGCTCGAGTCGCGAGGCCTGCACGTGCCCGCGCTCGACGAGGCGACGAAGGCCACGCTCCGCGCGGTGCTCGTGCCGGAGGCGTCGGTGCAGAACCCGGTCGACATGGTCGCCGGCGCGAGCGCCGCCGAGTACGGTCGCGCGCTCCCGGCGGTTCTCGGGTCGCCGGTCGTCGACGCGGCGCTCGTGATGCTCGTGCCGACCAAGCGCGCCGAGCCGATCGCGGTCGCGGGCGAGCTCCTCCGCGCGCGCGCGTTCGCGGAGGGCAAGCCGATCGCCGCGTGCATCGTCGGCTCGTACGACGAGCAAGTGCGCGCGGTGCTCGCCGACGCGGGGCTCCCCGCGTACACCTTCCCCGAGGACGCGGCCGCGGCCTTCGCCGTCGCGGCGCGGTACGCGCGCCTTCGCGCGCGCGCACCGGGAAAGCTGCCGGATTTCGCCCTCGGGCCGAAACCCAAGCTCGAGGGCGCGCGGTGGCTCTCGCCGCCCGAGGCGTTCGGGCTGCTCGCTCACCATGGCATCCCCGTGGCGGAGGGCGCGATCGCGACGAGCGAGGACGAGGCGGTCGCAGTCGCCGCGCGGATCGGGCGACCGGTCGCGCTGAAGATCGTGAGCGAGCTCGTGACGCACAAGACCGAGGTCGGCGGCGTGAAGCTCGCGCTCGCGACCGACGCCGAGGTGCGCGAGGCGTACCGCGAGCTCGCGCGCGCCGGCGCTCGCGCGGCGCTCGTGCAGAAGATGGCGCCGCGCGGGGTCGAGCTCTTCGTCGGCATGACGCGCGACCCTTCGTTCGGCCCGCTCGTCGCGTTCGGCATCGGCGGGACGAGCGTCGAGCTGTGGGGCGACGTCGTCTTCCGTCTGGCGCCGCTCACCACGACCGACGCGGCGGAGATGCTCGACGGCATTCGCGCGAAGAAGCTCCTCGAGGGCTTCCGCGGCGCTCCCGCCGTGGACCGCGCCGCCGTCGAGGACGTGCTCCTGCGCGTCGGTCAGCTCGTCGTCGACCTACCCGAAATCGCCGAGCTCGACATCAACCCGCTCATCGCGCTCCCCCACGGCACGCTCGCCGTCGACGCGCGCATCCGCATCGCCGGAAGAACGTGACCTCACTCGGCGCCGGGGGCGTGGTCGTCTTTGGAGGCCGGGAGAGAGGGGGAGGACGTCGCGCCGTTCTTGGGGTTCTTGGCGACGCCGTACTCGTGCAGTCGGTACTGGATGGTGCGCACGCTGATGTCCAGGAGCTCGGCGGCTTTGGTCGTCGAGCCGCCGCACGCCTCGAGCGTCGCGAGGATCGCGACGCGCTCAATCTCGGCCATCGTCGCGCCGGGGATGCGGAGGCCGTTGGAGCCGTGTGCTTCGGGCGCGGCGTCGATCGGCAGGTCCCTGGCGTCGATCTGGCTGCCTTCGCAGAGCACGACGGCCCGCTCGATCGCGTTCTCGAGCGCGCGCACGTTTCCCGGCCAGCGGTGCTGGAGGATCTTGTTGCGCGCGGCCTCCGTGAACCCGTCGATGCGCTTGTGGTTCTCGCGCGTGAACTTCTGGAGGAAGTGGTTCGCGAGGAGCATCACGTCGTTGCCGCGCAGCCGAAGCGGCGGCATGTCGATGCGCACGACGTTGAGGCGGTAATAGAGATCCTCGCGGAAGCGCCCGTCGCGGACGTCCTGCGCGAGATCGCGGTTGGTCGCCGCGATGACGCGGATGTCGACCTTGATCGGCTCGTTGCCGCCCACGCGCTCGAACGTGCGCTCTTGCAAGACGCGGAGGAGCTTCACCTGCGTGAGCGGCGGGATCTCGCCGACCTCGTCGAGGAAGAGCGTGCCGCCGTCGGCCTGCTCGATGCGCCCGATGCGCCGCTTGTCGGCGCCGGTGAAGGAGCCTTTTTCGTGCCCGAAGAGCTCGCTCTCGAGGAGCGACTCGGTCAGCGCCGCGCAGTGGAGCTGGACGAACGGCGCCTTCGCGCGCGGCCCGAGCGAGTGAACCGCCCGCGCGAGCTCGCCCTTGCCGGTGCCGCTCTCGCCGGTGATGAGCACCGTCGCGCGCGCGCCGGCGACTTGCTTCGCGACGCGATAGACCTGCTGCATCGCCGGGCTCGCTCCGACGAGCCCCTCGAGCCCTTCGCCCGCGCGCGTGCGGAGCTGGCGCCGCAGGTTCTCCGCCTCGGCGCGGAGCTCGCGCCGCTCGAGCGAGCGCTCGATCGCGACGACGAGCGCGTCGTAGTCGATCGGCTTGGTGAGGTAATCGTCGGCGCCCGCGCGCATCGCGTGGACGGCGTTGTTCACGTCGCCGAGCGCGGTCGCGACGATGACCGGCAGCTCGTCGTCGACCTCGTGGAGCTTCTTCGTGAGCTCGATGCCGTCCATGTTCGGCATCTTCAGATCGGTGACCACCACGTCGGGCGGGTGCTCCGCGGCGTGCGCCAGCGCGACCACGCCGTCCTCGGCCGTATCGACCGTGAACCGTTCCGACAGGAGCTTCTCGAGGCCGCTGCGCGCCGCCGGCTCATCATCGACGACCAGGACGCGAATGCTTCGGGTGTTCATGGGAGCAGCCCCTTTGCAAAAAGATGGCCGCGCGCAGTCCCCGCGTAAATCCCGTGGAATTCGCGCGGAGCCTGCAGGTTTTGCGAGGCTCGTCGCACGGCCTGCGTCCTTACTTTTGCGTCCGGTAGCGGCCTTCGGGCGACGACTGGCTGCGCTCGCCGCGGAGCTCGGAGACGTTCACGTCGTTACGGCCGCGGTTCGCGCTCCCGCGGCTGGACTTGCGCGATGCCTTGCCTTTGGCCGAGCGAGGCTCGAGCGCGACCGACGCCTTCTTTGCGGCGTGGACGTTCTCGTGCGCGTGCTCCGCGCGCTTGGGTCGCGCCTTCTTCACCTCGTGCTCTTTGGCTTTCTTCGCGGCGCGCTTCGAACGGTGCTTCTGCTGGGTCGCGCGGAACTGCTCGGAACGGGTGGCCATGATCATTTCCTTCCTTCGACGTGCCCTTGCACGCGCGTCGGCGTGCTCGCTGCACGTCGACTGACTGTAAGCACGGGAGCCGGCGCGGTCCGGACGAGGCGCTCGGCGACGCTGCCCAGCAAGAGGTGGCTCATGCCGGTCCGCCCGTGGGTGCCCATGACGACGAGGTCCGGCTTCTGTTTCTCGATCGCGGACGAGAGCTCGACGGCGACCGAGCCGAAGAGCAGGAGCGAATCCGAGCTCGCCCAGCGCGTGCGGAGATCGCCGAGGGCCTTGGCGAGCGCCTCGCGAGCGGCGTCGTGCACCGGCGTCACGAGATCGACCGTCGTCGCCATCAGGCCCATGTACGCGTAGGTCGGCGGCTCGCACGCGTGGACGAGCGTGATGCGCGAACCGAACTTTTCGGCGATGCCGACGGCGACGGAGAGCGCCGCGTCGGCGTCAGCGCTGAAGTCGGTCGGGACGAAGATGTGCTCGAACATGGCGGTGACAAGGTTGCGATCCGCGTGCCACCCGAGGCGGCGGGCGAAACCGGTGAAACGCGGGGCGATCGCGGCCGCGCGGTTTGCGGCCCCGCGCAAATCACGCGTGCCGCGCCCGCAACGATCGGGCGTGATGGGACGAGAGCGCAAGCTCGAGCCACCGCGCGAGCTGCCGTCGAATCGAGCATGCCGGCGAGCGCGCCGTCGACGAGCACCGGGAGCTGCTCAATCCGCCGGTCGCCGAGCTTCTCGATCGCGTCGAGGATCGGCTCGCCGGGGGACGTGACGATCATTTCGCGCGCCGGGGTCATGATGTCGCGCACGAGGGTCGACGGCCACGCGTCGCGGTCGATCTTCGCGACGTCGAACGCGGTCACGATCCCGAGCGGCCCGCCGTCGTCGCCCACGACGACGAGCGCGTTCTCTCCGCTCGGGACGAGATAGTCGTCGACGAGCGCGCGGACCGTCGTGTCGGGCGCGAGAAGAGGTCCGGCTCGCCGCATCAGCTGCGACACGCGAACGCCCTCGAGCGCGTCGTGGATGCGGAGCGAGAGGAAGCTCTGTTGAGCGGCCGAAGCGAGGAACCAGCCGATGAACGCGAGCCAGAGACCGTCGAGCGGTCCTTGGCCGAACGGCACGAGCCGCACGCCGAAGAAGCTCGCGACGCCCGCCGCGACGAACGACCAGCCGATGATCTGCCCGATTCGCGCCGCCCACGCCGTCGCGCTCTCGAGATCCTTCGTGACGCCCCAGAAGAGCGCGCGCAGCACGCGCCCGCCGTCGAGCGGGAAGCCCGGGATCAAGTTGAAGAGGCCGAGGCCGACGTTGAGCGGACCGAGCCACGCGACGAGCGTCGTCGCGGGGTCGAGGTTCTGCATCGCGCGCAGCGGATCCATGCGATCGGCGGTCGGGATGAGGAGGAAGGAGAGCACCGTCAGCGACGCGCCGATCCCGAGGCTCACGAGCGGGCCGACGATCGCCATCGCGAATTCGCCGAGCGCCGACGGCGGCTCGCGGTCGATGTTCGAGACGCCGCCGAAGAGGAAGAGACGAATGCTCGTCACCTTCATCCCGAGGCTCGTCGCGACCAGCGAGTGCGCGAGCTCGTGCGCGACGAGGGACGCGAAAAAAAGAATCATCGCCACGCACGCGAGCGCCAAGCAGCGCGCGATCCCCCACGCCGGGTGCCACGCGGCGAACACCGCGGTGACGTTGGTCGTGAGCAGCGCCGCGATGAGCAGCCAACTCCAGTCGACGACGATGTCGATGCCGAAGAGACGGGCGATCTTCATGTCGCCGAGTCGAGCATCGCTCGTGCCAGCGGCGGTCAGGTCACCGCGGCGGGGAAGCGCAACGTGAAACGCGAGCCCCTTCCGACCTGCGTGTCGAGCTCGACCGTGCCGGCGTGGTGTTGCATGCACGCGTACACCATCGCCAGGCCGAGCCCCGTGCCCTGATCGCCCTTCGTCGAGAAAAAAGGCTCGAACACGCGATCGGCGACCACCGGCGGCATGCCGGGGCCGGTGTCCGCGATGCGCACGAAAGGCCGCCCGCCGTCGACGCCCGTCGCGATCGTCACCTTGCCGCCCACGTCCTTCATCGCGTCGATCGCGTTGATGACGAGGTTCACGATCGCGTTCAAGATCTCGTCCGCGAGGCCGAGCACGATCGGCGGATGACCGAGCTCGAGCGAGATGGTCGGGATCTTCACCTTCGAGCCCGCGAGACGAGGCTTCGCGATGACGACGGCTTCTTGCGCGAGTCGGTCGAGATCGACCGGCGCCGTGCTCGACTCGCTCTGCTTGCGCCCGTAGTTACGGAGGCGCTCGATGGTCTGCACGCCGCGCGCGAGCACTTCACGCATTTCGTGCACGGTGTCGAGGACGTCGGCGTCGTTCTTTTTCTTCGCCGCGCGCTCGATGATCTGTGCCTGCATCGAGAGCGGGTTCAGGATGTTCATCAAGTCGTGCGCAACGCCGCCGGCCATCTGACCGAGCGCTCGCAATTTTTCGGTTTGCACGAGCGTGCGCTGCGCCTGACGGAGGTCGTCTTGCGCGCGGCGCAGCTGATCGAGCTGCGCGAGCTGTCCGAGCGCGACGGCCGCGAGATCGAGCAACGCGTCGGCGAGATCGAGCTGGGCGGTCGTAGGCTCCGCGCCCGCGGGAAACAGGCACACCGCGGCGCCGAAGAGGTTCTTGTGGCTGATCATCGGCCGCACGTGGGTGCCCGCGAACGCGCCCTTGGCCGTCTCGAGGAAGCGCTGCCCGAGCTCGTCGCCGAGCTCGTCGGCGTCCACGCTCCAATCGTCGAACGCCGGCGGCAGATTCCTCGACGCGACGATCTTCGCCTCGTCGCCGACGACGCGCACGACGGCGCTCGCGGCAGCCCCGACGTTCTCGACGAGGGCGTCGGCCAAGACGGGGAGGATCTCCTCGTCGGTCGCGACCTCCGAAACCGTCCGGCTGAATCGTGCCAGTAACCCCACGGCGCGGTTCATGTGACCGCTGCAATCTACACCTTCTTGCGGCGCTCGCACCCCCGGTTTACGTTCGCGCGAATGGCTCAAAGGTACATGGCGATCCTCAAGCTCGACGACAGCGAGCTCAGGAGCCGCCGCGCGTTCTTCGAGATCGAGGACAGCGATCTCGAGCGACTCGCGAAGCTGCGTCCGTTCGCCGAAAAATGGGGCGACATCTTCGTCGAGGATTTTTACGCGCTCCTGCTGGGCCACCCGCAGACGCGCGCGTTTCTCACCGACGCGGGGCTCGTCGCGCGCCTGAAGAAGAAGCAGGCGGCTTATTTCATGGGCCTCTTCGAGGGCCGGTGCGATCTCGCGTACGTCGAGGAGCGGCTCCGCGTCGGCATGGCGCACGAGCGAATCGGATTGTCACCCAAATGGTACATCGGCGCGTACCGCCGGTACCTCCAGCTCGTCCACGATTCGCATGTTCGCCGAGCTCGGGTCGGACGAGGCGCGCGCCGCCTACGCGAGCATGCTCAAGCTCGTGTCGTTCGACGAATCCCTCGCGATCGACACGTACATCGCCGCGAACCTCGAGACGCTCGGCCGGCACCAGCAGGCGATCCGCGAGCTCTCGACGCCGGTCATCCGCGTGCACGACCGCGTCCTGCTCCTGCCGCTCGTCGGCGCGGTCGACAGCGTGCGCGCGCAGCAGATCATGGAGAGCGTGCTCATGCGCGTCGTCGAGGAGCAGGCGCGCGTCGTCATCGTCGACATCGCGGGCGTGCCCGTCGTCGACACGAAGGTCGCCGACAACTTGATCAAGACGACCGCCGCCGTGAACCTCCTCGGCGCCAAGACGATCTTGACCGGGATCAGCGCTCAGATCGCGCGTACGATCGTGCAGCTCGGCGTCGACATCTCGTCGATGCACACGAAAGCCAAGCTCGCCGAGGGCATCGAGCTCGCGCTCGCCCTCGCCGGCAAGACCATCGCGAACAAGTCCTGATGTCCGCCATCCCCATCCTCCGTCTCGGGAACGTCCTTCTCGTCAACGTGAACGTCGAGCTCGACGACGAGGTCGCCACGCGCATGCAGAACGACGTGCTGACGGCGATCGAGCGCACCGAGGCGCACGGCGTGGTCGTCGACATCAGCGGGCTCGAGGTCGTCGACAGCTACGTTGCGCGCATCCTCGCCGAGACCGGACAGATGACGAAGCTCATGGGGACCGACGCCGTGGTCGTCGGCATGCGGCCCGAGGTCGCCGCCACCTTGACGCGCATGGGGTACGTCATGGGCGGCGTGCGGACGGCGTTGAACCTCGAAGAGGGGCTCGCGCTCCTGGGATACAAACTGGATCGGGTGTGAGGGGTGGCCGAAGAGATCTCTGTCGCGTGAAGAGCTCCTGATAGCTCGAGAAGACGACGTCGTACTCGTGCGGCGGCGCGTGCGCGCGATCGCGTCGGAGCAGAAGCTCGACTCGTTCGCGACGGCCGCGGTGACCACCGCGACGTCGGAGCTGACGCGCAACTGCTGGGTGCACGGCGGCGGGGGCGTGGCCGTCATCGAACAGATCCGGAGCGACGGCCGCGTCGGCGTGCGGGTGACCTTCCGCGACCGTGGTCCGGGCATTGCAGACATCGAACGCGTTCTCCGCGGCGGCTTCAGCACGGCCAAGTCGATGGGGCTCGGCTTGTCCGGCAGTCGCCGGCTCGTCGACGCGCTCACGGTGGAATCCGAGCTCGGGGCCGGCACCACGGTGACGTTCGTGAAATGGAAACCTTTTTAATCGACAGATGGCTGCGGGGATGTCGCGCCGAGCCGACGGTCGACGAAGCCTCCGTGGCGCTGGCTCAGGAGCTCGTTCGGCGTGAGGCGCGCGACGTAGGCCTCTCGGACGCGGCAGGCGTCGCGCTCGCGACAATCGCGGGCGAGCTCGGGCACAACCAGTTGCGGCACGCGCGCGCGGGCAGCCTCGCGGTGCGCGCCGTCGAGCGCGCCGGCGTGCGCGGGCTCGAGGTGATCGGCGCCGATCGCGGCGAGGGGATCGCCGACACGTCCGCGCTGCTCGCGTCGGCGCCGCGCGCGGATGGCTCGCTCGGCGCCGGGCTTTCGAGTGTCGTGAACCTCGCCGACGAGGCGGACTTCGACGTGCGGCTCGGCGAAGGAACTTGCGTCTGGGCGCGCAAGTTCGTCGCGCCCGCGCAGCGTGCGCGCTCGGTCGCGTTCGTCGGGCGGCCGATTGAGGGCGAGCTGCGTGCGGGCGATGACGCGGGCTTCGTTCGTCTCGCCGACGGCACGCTCGTGCTCGCGCTCGCCGACGGGCTCGGCCACGGACCCGAGGCGCGCACGGCCGCGGTCGCCGCAATCGACTGCGTCCTCGCGACCCCGGAAAAATCGCCGGACGAGCTCCTCGCGGACGTTCACGTCGCGCTCGCGCGGACGCGCGGCGCGGTCATGGCAATCCTGCGGCTCGCGACGAACGGCGCGCTCGAGGTCGCGATCTCGGGCAACGTCTCGGTGCGCACCGCGTCGCGTAAAGCGGGCGCGGACCGGCGCTACGCGGGCCCGTCGTTCGCGCTCGGCATGCCGGGTCGCGCGCCGCGCATGCGCCTCGAGCGCGACGCCGTCGGCCCGTTCGAAGCGCTCGTCTCGTTCTCCGACGGCGTGAGCTCGCGCCTCGCGGTGGACCCGTCGCTCTTCGGCGTGCCGCCGCTCGCCGCCGCGCAGCGGCTCCTCGGCGACTTCAGCGATGGCCGGGACGACGCGCTCCTCGCCGTCGTCCGCTGATCACGGGCACGCGTGCGTCTTCAAGACGAGCGGCGCGCGCGGCGGCTGCGTGAAGTCGAACGCGCTCATCAAGCTGCCCGCCGTCCCGTCGCGCGCGTGCGGATCGCGCGACGTCATGAACGGCATGCCCCAGAGCTCTTCGACCATGCGCGGCACCGACGCCTGCTCGGCGGGCGTCTTCAGCACGTAGCCCTTCTTCGCATACGGCGAGACGATGATCGCCGGCAAGCGGAAGCCGTCCTGGAAGATCTGCCCGTTTTTGCACTTGTGAACCGGCGGCGCGACGTGATCGTAGAAGCCGCCCCAGTCGTCCCACGTGATGACGATGGCCATCTCTTTCCATTGCGGGAGCTTCATCGCGGCGTTGACGAGGTCGACGGTGAAGTTCTCGCCGTCGCAGGGGTACGCGGCCGGGTGCTCGGAGACGTCGCCGCTCCAGAGGTGCGCGATGGTGAGGTTCGCGAGCTTGCCGGCGCCGAGGTCGGTCAGGAGATCGCCCTGCTTGCGGAAGTGCGACTTGTAATTCGGATCGCCGGCGACCGACTTGGTCATCAGCGCGAGCGCGCCGCCGTAGTCGGCCCACGTGAAGCCCTCGGGTAGATGATCGACCACGGTCGGCACGTCGAAGCACGGCGCGACCGTCTTCGTGGTGCAGTCGTCCGGATTGTACGACGTGACCTTCACGTCCTTGCCGGCGGTGCAGCCGAAGCCGCCGCACGCGCCTCCGTCCACGGTGCACTTCGCGTTCGCGAGCACGAGCGACTGCGCGTTCCAGAAGACGGCGTGGCCCGGCGTGCTCGGGCCGAGCGTCGTCGAGAAGAGGTGGTCGGCGAGCACGAAATTGCGTGCATACTGCCAGTAATTCGGGATCTGCTTCTCGGTGTAATAGACGAACGGCAGGTTCCCCGAGCCGGTGAGGTCGAAGCCGTTCATGCCGCCGCCTTTGTAGGCGGTCTGCCCGCACGAGTTCGCGTGGCAGATGTCCTTCGAGAGCGGCCCGCTCGGCGCGACGCTGCGCGTGATCGTCTTGCCCGTCGAGAGCTTCGCGGTCGTCGAGCTCGTCGCGCCCGGGAAGCCGGTGAAGTAGTTGTCGAAGGTGTGGTTCTCCTTGACGAGGACGATCACGTAGCGAATCGGCGTGGGGATCTGCGCGCCGCCGTCGTCGTTCGAGGTCGGCGGGGCCGACGCGTCGTCGTCCGCGATTCCGTCGGAGTCGGGTTCGTCGTCCGGATCGGGCCCGGCGTCGGGCGAGGGGACGACGGCGTCGCTGCTGCACGCCGCGAGGAGCGACGCGAGCGCGAGGAGGGTGACGAGGCGGGGCATCGCGTCGCCGAAGAGCGAACATCGTGCCAGCGCAATTCTCCGAGCGAACGGGCGCGTCGCCGCCCGCGCGCGCGAGCAATCGCGAGCCCCCTCGCGCGCGGTCGCGAGTATCATCGACGCGTGTACGGCAAGCTCGTCATGATCGCGTGCGTCGTCGCGGCGACGGGGTGCGGCGGCGGCGCGTCGAACGGTGACGCCGGATCCGACGCGAGCGCCTCGGGAGCGTGCGATTCGGATCCGTTGAAGACCGGCCTCGTCGCGCAGCAGACGGGCGTGAGCGCCGACGCGTTCGATTGTCCGATCCTCGAAGAGACTTCGAAATACTCCGAGCCGGATCCGATGATCTTCAAGGCGATTATGTACGTCGAGTCGCGCTTCGATCAGCTCTCGGCCGGTTGCACGAACGCGCCGTGCGGGGTGCCGAGCGGCTGGAGCGCGTCGGAGACGGGCTGCTACGGGCTCATGCAGGTCGTGCCCGCGTGCGGCGGCATGCCGAACGACGCAGGCCTCTTGCCGAACGGCCGCCCCGACCTCGCGACCGACCCGACCTCGAGCGATTGGGCGACGTCGATCTTCAACCCGCAAATCAACATAGAGATCGGCATCGCCGGCGTCGCCGGAAATCGCGCGCAGGAAAAACAGAAGTTCTCCGGCTGCACGACCGACCAATACACGATGATGGCGATAGGCGATTACGCAAGCTACGGAAGCACGAAGAGCTGCACGGACGTGAACACGTCGTACCTGACGCCCCTGCTGGCCGCGTACCAGCAATACGCGACCGCGGCGGGGTACCCTGCGCATGCGTATTGATAGCGGAGGAGATCGACAGGGCGCGCGCGCGCAGTGAGCGACGACGAAGACTGGCTGACGTTCCTCAGCTTCGAAGTCCCGGCGCCCGGTTCGACTGTAGTCCACACTATCTCGACCGTGTGCTCGACGCACTCTCCGACGCCGAGCGAGGCTACCTCGACGCGATCCGGCAATCCGACTGCCATCCGCTGCAGGACAGCTACGCGCCGCTGCAGAAAGGCGAACCTTCACGGAAGGAGGTTCCTTCGACTCTCGGTGGTGGCCTTCGCCGCGATGCTGCTGAGAAGGCGCGCGCACTGCTGCGCGGGTACGCCGCGAACCACGGTCAACGCGGCGAGCTGCAGCTCACGGTCGACATCGCAACGAGAGTCTTGCGCGCGCGCGAGACGATGTTGGCGGCGACGCCGGGGTGGCGGGTCATCGCCGAGACGAACATCCAGCTCACCGTGAACCCGAACGCGAGCTCGCCAAAGAGGAAGTGAGCGGCATCCTCGGTGCGGGTTGCGACATTTCGCGCATGGCAGCCAACCGCTCACGTTCCCGATCACGAGCTCGTGCGCATCTTGTGTCGCGGTTCGTGCCGAGGCATGCGATTGGCGACGATGGGGCTCCGCCGGCAGGCATCACGAACCACGTCCGGCGGCACGACCTCCGGCACACCGCCGCGACGCTTGGGCCCTCGGGCGCGTGGGGCGAGCCGTGGACGCTCGAGGCCGTGAAGAGCTCCTCGGTCACTCGACCGTGCGCGTTACGCCCACCACCTCGGCAACCTCGCGCCCGATGCCGCACGAAGGCACCGCGAACGCACCGCGGCACCGACTCGGGATCTCGACGCGCGTGTGAACGCCACGGAAATCCTGCGGAGGTGCGGATGGGATTCGAACCCACGTATGAAGGTTTTGCAAACCTTTGCCTAACCACTTGGCTACCGCACCAGAAGGCGGGAAACGTGTACCCGCTCGCGCGCGCGACCGCAAGCACCCTGACCACTGACGCGGGGCGCGCGCTGTTTCGGACGTCGTGCTAAACGCATCCGCCATGTCGAGCCTTTGGATGCGCAAGACGACATGGGCCGCGGTCGCGCTGGGAGCATTCGGCGCCGGGGCGGCCCTCTGGAACGTGACGCCGGTCGCGAAGCGGCCGCCGGTGGAAGCCGATCCCGACGTGGTCTCGCGCGCCGCCGACTCGGAGTCCGAGGTGTCCGCGTCGCTCGCCGCGCAGCCCGACGGTGCGCTCGCGGTCGCCTGGATCGCCGACGGCGGCGGGCGCGACGGCAGCGGGCGCTACGTCGGCGTGCGCGTGTCGGACGCGAGCGGCAAGCTCGGGCCGCTCGAGCGCGTCGAGACGCGCGGCGCGAGCGTGTCGCACGACTCGATCGTCGCGCTCCCGGGCGGGGATTTCGCGCTCGTCTGGCAAGCCGGCGAGGGCGTGTATGCTGCACGCATTTCGCGCACCGGCGCGGTCGGCGAGCACGTGGAGATCGCCGAGAACGCGGCGGATCCGCGCGCCACGACCACGCCGAACGGCACGGTGCTCGTCGCGTTCGCCCTCGTCGCGCACGGAAAGCGCAAGTTCGCGGTCGCATGGTCGCACGACGCCAAGACCTTCCCGTATCGGTACGTCGCCGACGCGCCCGAGGGGGCGATGGCCGACGTCTGCGGCGACGACCACGTCGCGATCGTGACCGAGGTCGAGCCGGGCCGCGGCGTCCGCGTGCATCGCACCGAATTCGAGGTGCAGGCGCCGGCCGAGACGTCGACGGTCTCGACGATCGCCGAGCACGTCGCGCGCGCGCGCGCCGCGTGCTTCGTCTCCGCGGACGAAGCGTTCGTCGTCTACGGCGTCACCGAGCACCCGCAGAACGACGCCGAGAGCCGCGTCGCCGAGTCGCTCGAGTTCGTCCGCTCGCGCGACGGCGGCCGCAATTTTCCGACGCGCGCGGTGCACCGCACGCCATCGCACCTGATCTTGCCGACGATGCTCCATCACGACAACGCCTTCACGCTGCTCGCCGTCATGGGCGCGGGCGTCGGCGACGCGCACGCCTCGGCGAGCGTCATCGTGCTCGGCGCCGACGGCCGCACGCAGAACGGGCTCACACGCACCGTGGTCGCGCCGATGACGATGGTCGTCTCGCCCGACGAGGCCGGGTGGATGGGCGACTCGCTCGGGCTCGTTCAGACCAAGGGCGTGACGTGGGCGGCGGTCCCCGAAAACGGCGGCGGAAGCGAGTCGCACGTGACGCTCGTGCGCGTGCTTTGACGGGCGCATGAGCGCGCCGGCGGGCTCGATGCGGCGCGGAGCGCTCGCGGCCGCGGGCGCGGCGGCGGCGTTCGGCGTGACCGTTCCGCTCGTGCAGCGCTTCGGGCGGCAAGCGGGTCCGTGGCTCACCGCGGCGCTCCTCTACGCCGGCGCGGTGCTCGTCAGCGGATACTCGCGCGCAAAGAGCGACGCGCGCCTCGCGCGGCACGCGGGGCGCATCGTGCTCATCGCGGTCCTCGGCGCGGCCTTGGCGCCCGCGCTGCTCGCGATGGGGCTGCGCCGAATGGACGGCGCGAGCGCGTCGCTGCTCCTCGCGTTCGAGGCGTCGTTCACCGCGCTCTTCGCGCGCATCCTCTACCGCGAGAGCATCTCGCGGCGCGTGCTCGTCGCGCTCGCGCTCACCTTCGCGGGCGGCGTGGTCCTCGTCCGGCCCGATCTCGGCGTGCCGCGGCTCGCCGTCGGCTCGCTGCTCGTCCTCGCCGCGGTCCTCTGCTGGGCGGCGGACAGCGCGATCATGCGGCCGCTCTCCGCGTTTCCGGTCGCGCGCGTCGTCCGCGCGAAGTCGCTCGTCGGCGTGTGCGTCTCGCTGCTCGTCTCGGTCGCGCTTCGCGAGAGCGTGCCCGGCGTGCGTGACGGCGCGGCGCTCGTGCTCTGCGGCGCGCTCGGGTACGGCATCAGCTTGCGTCTTTATCTCCTCGCGCAGCGCAACGTGGGCGCGGCGCGCACGGCGTCGGTCTTCTCGATCGCGCCATTTTTCGGGGCGATCGTCGCGCTCGCGCTCGGGCAGCGCGCGAATCTGCCGACGCTCGCGCTCGCCGGCGCGCTCCTCGCGGTCGGCGTCGCCGCGCAAGCGACCGAGAAGCGCAGCTGACCGTCGACGCGGTTTCAGCGCCTCTTCGTCGAGGCTCGCGGCGGCCGCGTGCTCCAAGACGCGACCGTCGACTGCGCCATCCCGCGGGCGGCAGCGCGGTCGCGATCGACAGCGTCGCCGTGCCTCCGAGCTAGAAATTCGTCCCGACGTTTCCGATCGAGATGCTCGGACCGAAGACGAAGCCGAACGGCGAGCCCGGCTCGCCGCCGAGATCCCGCGAGATCTCGTACTCGAACCACGCGTGCAGGTTGATGCTCGTCTCGGTCGCGAGCGAGCGGTTCGCGATGGGCACGCTCAGGCCGATGCCGGTGACGATGCCGACCTGGGTGAGAGACTGTCCGCTCACCGGGCTCGTGTCGTTCGCGAGGCCGAGCCCCATCACGCCGCCTTCGAGCCCGAGGAATCCCTCGTGCCCCTCGGAGTCGAGCCACGTGACGCGCATCAGGACGCCGAGGTTCAGCGAGAGGATGCCGCTGTGCGCGGAGTCGCTCACGCGGTAGAGGCCGGTCGGGATCGCGGTCGTTCCATAGAGACGAAAGTGGCCGGTGCCGAAGACGAGGCCCCACTGGAGGCTCGGCTCGTCGGTCTCGACGTCGGTCTGCGAGTCGCGCACGTGCGAGACGCGGACGGTCACGCGATCGAACGGGCCGACGACGTGCTTGATCCACGCGTAGCGCGGCCTGTCGCCGCTGCGGAGGACGATGCTCTCCTGGACGTGTGCCTCGGGACGCGTCTGTCCGTCGACGCGCGTGACCTCGACCTCGAGCTGGAGGTGCTGCGCGCCGTCGTCTTGGGTGAGCCGCTCGCGATGAAAGACGACGCGGCACGCGTCGCGCTCGCCGAAGGGGATGTGCGCCGACGCGCCCGGCGCGATGCGCGCTTCGTTCATACCGCTGCCGCAGTCGAGCTCGACGAGAGAATCGCCTGGTTTTCCCGGGCCGAGCGCGATCGGGACGGTGGCTTCGTGGATCGGGCGCTGGAGCGGGTCGTCGACGATGGCCAGGTCGGTCGCGTCGAACGGCGGCGGGAGCGCCGGCACGCGCCACGCGAAGCGCAGCGTCACGAAGCCGGCGGCGCCGCGCTGCCCGCGGACGAGCGTCTCGCCCGCGTGCGCATGCACGTCGTAGACGCCGTCGACCGGCAGGAGCACGAGCCTGCCCGAGCCTTGCGTCTTCGCCCAGCGCACCGTCGCGTCGCGGTTCGTCGGGACGAAGTCGATCGTCTGGCCGCCGCCGAGCGCGAGCGTCGCGTGCGGGAAGGGCAGGACGCGCGTTTTCGCGCGCGCTTGTCCGACGCTCGACGCGTCCGCGCCGCCGCGCGTCGCGGTGACGACGATCTCGTCGCCCTCGACGCGGCCGGTCGCGAGCAACACGTAGGCGGCGCCGCCGGACGTCGCGGACCCGAGCACGTCGAGCGGTCGGCCCGCGCTGAACCATCGCATCGCGCCCGCATCGGCGGCGCAGCGCGCGTCGACGCGCACGACGACGCGGCTCGCGTCGACGTCGCGGATCACCTCGCCCGAGGCGATCGACATCCCGCACGGGAGCACGGGGATCTGCACGAGCGGCGTCGCGTCGAGCGCGTCGCCGTGACGCAAGAAGACGCGCGGCGCGAGGCGAAGACGAACCGGAAGGGCGCTCGTGACGTTCGAGACGCCGCCCACGAGGACCACGTCTCCGGAGACGGCGCAGCTCGCCGCGCCGCAATCGGCGAACGCGACGCCGTCGGGGTGAAGGAGCGCGATGCGCGCCGTTCCGCCGCCCGTGGAATCGACGGCGACGCCCGGCGGCACGAGCGAGTCGAGCACGACGCGCGCCGGGTGAACGAGCATCGCGGCGCGGTCGACGCGCCTCGCGGCGGCGTCGAAGGTGACGACGTCGGGGCCGTCGCGCGAGCCGGCGGGCATCTGCCAGAGATCGTCCGCGGTCGGGTCGGCCGGCATCGCGCGCGCGACCGCGACCGAGCACTTCTCCGCGCCGGCTTCGAGGGTCGGCTGGATGCAGCGATCTTCGCCGCTGTGCCCGTGCGTTTGCCAGTGCACGACGACGCCGCGGAGACCGCGACCGTGGAGCTCGAGTCGCGCGTCGTCGACGAAGAGCGTCGTCGCGGTCGAGTCGAGCACCGGGAATCGCCCGGTCGCAACGAGCGTCACGGTCGCCGCGCTCGTCGGGCACGCGGCCGGCGTCGCGGCGACCTTCACGTCGACGGAGCGGCCGATCGCGTCGTCGGTCGACGGCGGCCGAATCGCGCGTCCGCCCGCGTCGAGGGACCAGCCGCCGCTCGGCGCGCCGCAGACGACGCGGCCCGCGAACGAAATCGGTTGGCCGCCGACGGGCGCTTGCCACGTCTCCGCGAAGGCCCGATGCATCCAGAGAAACGACGCCATCGCGACCGCGATCGCGAACGAGGATCGGCTCACCGCCGGAAAAAAGACACGCGTCCTCGCGCGACGCAAGCGCAGACGCGCGCGCGGGACGCGTTGCCTCGGGCTCAGCGCGAGACGATCACTTCGAGTCCCACGCCGACATCGGTCCGAGCAGATACACGCGCGTGTACCCGGCCGCGCGGAGCTGGTCGGCGGCCTGCGCGCTGCGATGACCCGCGGTGCAGTAGAGGACGAGCGGCTTGTCCTTGCCGCCGAAGTCGTGCGACGCGACCGACTCGAGCGGCACGTTCACCGCGCCGTCGACGTGCTTCTGCGCGTACTCGTCGGCGGAGCGGACGTCGACGAGCTGGGCGCCGCTCGCGACGAGCTCGTGCGCCTTCGCGCCGTCGACTTTTTCGACGCTCGCCGTCGTCGCGGTCGTCGTGGCCGCCGGCGCCGCGGGAGGAGGCGCAGCCGAGCCGCACGCGAGGAGGACCGGAATCAAGACGCAACCGATTCGCATGGCGAGAGCGTAGCGCACGTCACTAGGATGCGCGCGTGCGCCAAATCATCCCGCTCAAAGAGCGCCCGGTCGACTGGGTGCTGCTTGTCTTCTTCGTGATCAACCTCGGGTTCATCACGTACATCGTCGACGTCGAGCAGCTCGTCATCGCCGACCCGAAGCACTTCGCTTACCCGATATGGCCGCCTCACGGGCTCGTCGACCTCGTGCACTGGTGGGGCGATCACTACGACCCGCTCCAGAACGCGCGGCCGCCGTGGTGGCGCGCGACGATCTGGCTCGACGTGCTGCTCTTCGGGCCGTTCTACGCGGCGGCGATTTGGGCCATCGTGAAGGGCAAGGAGTGGATTCGCATCCCGGCGATTTTCTGGGCGGGCGTGATGTTCGCGAACGTGTCGATCATCATGTTCGAGGAGATGCTCGGGCCCTACGCGACGCCCGCGCGCGGCACGGTGACGATGGCGAACCTGCCGTGGTGGCTCTTGCCTCTCTTCGTGACGTGGCGCTTCGCGAAGAGCGAGCACCCGTTCACGAGGGAGTCGGCGTGAGCGCCTTCGCGGAGAAATACGGTCCGTACGCTGTCGTCGCCGGAGCGTCCGAGGGGCTCGGCGCGGCGTTCGCGGAGGCGATCGCGGCGCGCGGGGTCGGCCTCGTGCTCCTCGCGCGGCGCAAGGACGCGCTCGAGGCGGTCGCGGCGGACGTTCGCGAGCGCTACGGCGTCGACGCGCGCGCCGTCCCGTGCGATCTCGCGGACGCGTCGTTCGGCGACGCGCTCGCCGAGGCGACGCGCGATCTCGAGGTCGGTCTCGGCGTCTACAACGCGGCGTACTCGTTCATCGCGCCGCTCCTCGAGCGCCCGCTCGACGACGCGCTGCGCGTGGTCGACGTGAACGTGCGCGGCCCGCTCCGCTTCGCGCACGCGCTCGTCCCGCCGATGATCGGGCGGCGCCGCGGCGGCCTCGTGCTGATGGCGTCGATGGCCGGTTTTCAGGGCAATCCGCGCCTCGCGGCGTACGCGGCGAGCAAGGCGTTCGAGATCGTCCTCGCCGAGAGCCTCTGGGCCGAGCTTCGTCCGAGCGGCGTCGACGTCCTCGCGTCGTGCCCCGGCGCCGTGCGCACGCCGAATTATCTGAAGACGACGGAGAAGGAAGCGCCCGGCACGCTCGACGCGCTCGAGGTCGCGACCCGAACGCTCGACGCGCTCGGCTCGGGACCGACGTACGTTCCCGGCGCGGTGAACAAGCTGGCGCGCTTCTTTCTCGGACGAATGCTGCCGCGGACGGCGGCGGTGGGGATCATGGAGAGCAACACGAAGGACCTTCACGACGGGTGAATTCGGAGACGGAGACGGAGACGGAGACGGATTCGGTCTCAGGGCTTCGTGAATTTCGAGCGTCATCCGATCGCTCTCCCCGATCGCCTCGTACTTCGCCCGGTCCTTGTCCCCGTTGCGCAGTGACGGCGGAAGCGCCCAGACGCCGCCCTCGTGCTTGTGATCGTCCTTCGCGTTCGCGTTGACCTCGCTCTTGCCTGCGAGCGTGAACCCGGCGCTCTGCGCGAGATCGATCACCGCTTGCTCGGGGATGTACCCCGTCTGCGCCGAGGTCTTCGCGTCGACCCCTGCGTCCGCGCGGTGCTCGACGATGCCGAAGACGCCGCCCGGCTTGAGCACTTTGTACGCGGCCTCGAAGACTTGCTTCGCGTAGCCGTTGTTGATCCATCCGTGGATGTTGCGGAAAGTGAGCACGACGTCGGCCGAGCCGTCCGGTCCGAGCGTGAGCTCGCTCGGCGGCGCGATGCGCCTGACCTCGACTTTGCCGTACACGCTCGGCGCCGACGCGAGCTTCTTGTCGAAGCTCTCGGCGAACTCTTTCTGCTCGCCCTGCGCCTTCGCCGGATCGAAGTTCGTCACCGTGAGCTTGCCCGAGTCGCGCAGATACGGCGCGAGGATCTCGGTGTACCAACCGCCGCCCGGCCAGAGCTCGACGACGTGGCTGCTCGGGGTCACGCCGAAGAACGCGAGCGTCTCTTTCGGGTGGCGGAAGGCGTCGCGCGCCTTCTCCTTGTCGGCGCGCTGCGGGCCGGCGAGCGCCCACGCGAGGCGCGCGTCGCTGCCCTCGGGCGCCGGGCCGAGCTCGGCCGACGTGCTCTGGGGAGGCGGGTTTTGCGCGGTTTGGTTGGCCTTCGAGCCGCCGCACGCGAGACCCAGCGCGAGCGCGGCGATGCAGGCGATCTTCAAGGACATGGTTTGACGTAGATACACGACCGCCGCGTCTCGCGCCCGTTGAACGTGATGCGCGACGTCTGGCTCGGGTTCGTGCTCTTCGCGGTCACCGAGTAGTCCATGTGGAACGTCTTCAGGTCGGACGCGTACTGGAACGACTTGAACACCGCCGGGTGCGCCGGCGTGTGGACGTCGCTCTGCCCTTGCGGCGGCGCGCCGAAGCGCCCGCACATCGAGCCCGAGCAGGTGACGTGGCCGTCGGTGTGGATGCCGTTCCACAAAGTCGTCCAGCGGAGCGTGCGATCGCTCATCACGCCTTGCGCCGAGACGCCGCAGACGTTCGGCGTCGTCTTCGTGTGCGTGTCGTTGGTGACGACCGTGCCGATGCCGAAGACCTTCGCGTTGACCGTGAACTGATCGGTCATGTCGTACGTCATGAGCTTGGCTTCGGGCCCCGGCTTTCCGCCCGCGTCCGCGAAGTGCAGGACGAGCGTGCCCGGACCGATGCTGTGCACGCCGTCGCCGGCGCCCATCGCCGTGTCACTCAGCTCGACGTTGGCGGCGAGCGTGTACTCGACCTCCCACGTGTTGCACGGCGGCGGCTGATCGTCGGCGGACGCGGAGAGGGCGGCGAAGAGTGCCGCGAGCGCCGCGAGCGCCGAGAGCCGTTTCAATCGGCGTGTAAGTAGCACGCTGACATTCGCCAGCGCCTCGCTCGGCGTCATTGCTGGCCGAGAATACCAATCCAGAGGTTTTCGTGCACGCCGCTGGTGGAGGTGATCACGAGCGTGGCAGTCTGGCTCTTGCTCGTGATCGCGGCCGTGGACGACACGGTCACCATCGCCTTGTCGCCGTTCTGCCCGCTCGTCTTGTCGAACGTGAACGTGACCGGCGCGGCGCCGCCGCGGGTGTAAGCCTTCGCGTCGAGCGTCCACGGGCCGGCCGTCGGGCCGTCGCTGAAGAGATCGAGCTCGAGCGTCTTGGACGTGCCGACCGGGACCGAGATGCCTTTGGTGGTCACGCCGCGCGTCGTGACCGAGTCGGTGAAGACCGGCATCGTATTGAAATACGACGGCGAGGCGCTCGCGGGTTGGCAGGGGTCGTGACCCGCTTTGGCCGACGCGTTCGACCAGTTTCGCTGCACGACGAACCCGACGTCGCTCGGCGAATAGAAAGAGGTCGGGAACTGCGCGCACATGTCGCCGACCTCGCCGCCGCCGAGGAAGAACATCCACGCGAGGTGGTTGTCGTCGGTCTGCGTGTATGCGGGCTGCTTCATCGGGAACGGATTGGTCGCCGCCTCCGAGAGCTCGTGGCTCGCGGTCGCGGTGGCGACGTCGACGCCCGTCAGGTTGCCGAACGTCGGGCACTCGGGGAGCACGGCGTACGAGACGTCGACGTTTCCGATGACGACGTCGCTGTGGTAGCCGCCGAAGCTCTGGCAGCTCGCGGAGTTTCCGAAGCCGCCGCCGCCGTCGGGCGACGCCGCCGTCGGGCGAGCCGCCGTTCGTCAGATAAATCGTCGTCGTCGTCGGGTAGAAGATCGCGTAGACCGTGCTCGGGTCCGGGGACGAGCCGAACTCGGGGTGGGTGCCGTCGAAGCGCGACGTGAGCCAGGCCTGGATCTGCCCGTCGGTGATCGTCTGCGGCGCCGGGTCGCCGCTGCCGAGCGCGATCGGCGTCGCGGCGGTGAGCGCGCCGACTTTGTACTCCGCGAGCGCGCCCCAGTACGCCGACGCGCCGAGCTTCCCCGTGAAGGTCGTGATCTGCGCCGCGTAGTCGAAGCCTTGGTAGAAGATCGGCTGCACCTTCGGCGTCGTCAGCACGGGACCGCCGAGCGAGACGACCTGCGGCGCGTCGATCTTGATCGCCGGGTAGCCGGCGTCGACGCTCGGATCCGGCCCGGCGTCGCTCGTGTCGACCACGTCGCTCGTGTCGGAGTCCGGCACGCCGCTGTTCGTGTCGTCCGAGCTGCAAGCGGTGACGAAACAGCCGAGCGCCAAAAAGATGCAGAATGCACGCATGTCGAGGACCTCGCGCGCGCAGCCTAACTGCGTCTCGGCGGCGCGAATCGAGTTTCGTTCAGGGCCGATTTTTCCATGTATTCTCGCGCGTCATGAAATTTGGAGTCGTCGCGCTCGGCCTCTTGGTTTGCGTCGCGTGCGACTCGTCGTCGTCGAATCCGAGCGACGCGGGCGACGAGAGCGATCAGCCCGCGCCGGGCCCCTGGCTCACGCCGCTCGACCCGAACCCGCGCGGCCCTTTCCCGCCCGGGTTCATGTTCGGGTCGTCCACCTCGGCGTACCAAATCGAGGGCGGCCTCGGCGCCATCACCGACTTCGGCCTGTGGTCGAGCACCGACGCGGGCGCGTCGCAGATCGCGAACGGCGACGACGCCGACCAGGGCCCGAAGAGCCGCCAGCATTACGCCGACGACATCGCCGCGCTCGTGGCGACGCACCAGAACGCGTACCGCTTCGGCATCGAGTGGGCGCGCCTCTTCCCGACCGCGTCGGCGTGGACCGCCTGCCGCACCGCCGGCACCGTCGTCGGGTGCGAGGCGGCGGCCGACCCCACGGAGCTTGCATACTACAAGGATCTCCTCGCGCAGCTGAAATCCCACGGCATCACGCCGCTCGTCACGCTTTGGCACTCGACCTTTCCGACGTACGTCGACGACGCGACCAAGGACTGGCACACGACGGGCTGGCTCGGGCCGACCATCGTCGACGACATCGCCGCGTGGGCCGGGTTCGCGGCGGGCGAGTTCGGCGCCGACGTGAAATGGTGGGTGACGCTGAACGAGCCGCTCGTCGCGGTGCAGGGACAGTACATCGACGGCAGCGGGCCGCCCGGCGTCGCCGACCAGCTCGACGCGCTCCGCCTCGCGTTCGACGCGATGGTCCGCTCGCACGTCGCGATGTACGACGCCATCCACGCCGCGAGCCCGGGCGCGATGGTCTCGATCACGCAGGACGTCCACCTCTATTACGGCGAGACGCCCGGCCGCGCGGAGGACGATCAGTCGGCGAAGGAGTTTTCGTACCTCTCCAACGCGATCTTCTTGAACGCGATCGTGAACGGCGACTTCGACGAGGACTTCTCCGGCGCGGTCGACCCGAGCGAGCCGCACGCCGACCCGGCGTACAAGGGGCGCGCGGACTACGTCGGCGTCAACTATTACGGCTTCAGCATCGTGCGCGGGTACCCGGGGTTCCCGCTGGTCGACGGCGTCGCGCTTTCGGACGCGATCGACCACGGCCTGCCGAAGAACGATCTCTCGTGGGACATCTACCCGCGCGGGCTCGGCGAGGCGCTCGACTTCACCGCCGGGTACAAGCTGCCGATCGTCATCACCGAGAACGGGCTCGCCGACGCGACCGACGCGAACCGGCCGCGCTTCGTCGCCGAGCACCTCGCCGAGCTCGCCGCGAAGATCGCGCAGGGCGTCGACGTGCGCGGTTATTTCCACTGGGCCACGATCGACAACTTCGAGTGGACGAGCGGCTTCTGCCCGCGCTTCGGGCTGTTCCATGTAGACTACACGGACCCGGCGCGCGCCCGCGCGGCGCGTCCGAGCGCGCTCGTCTACCAGCAGATCATCGACGAGAACCAGGTCACCGACGCGCTCCTCTCGGCGCAGCCGCCGTACTCCGTCACGCCCAAGTGTCCCTGACCGTGGCACGGGCGATGCCCGTCTCCGGGCATGCACCCGATTCCATCGACTCACCGCGCTCGGGCAGAGCGTCTGGCTCGACTTTTTGAACCGCTCCATCCTCGATTCGGGCGAGCTCGAGCACCTCGTGCGCGACGACGGCGTGCGCGGGCTCACGTCGAACCCGACCATCTTCGAGAAGTCGATCGCGGGCACGAGCGACTACGACGAGCTCATCCGCCGCGCGGACCCGCGCGAGCCGGACGCCGCCGTGCTCGAGCGGCTCGTCGTGCGTGACATTCGCGACGCGTGCGACGCATTTCGCTCCGTCTACGACGCGAGCGACGGCGCGGACGGGTTCGCGTCGGTCGAGGTCCCGCCGAACCTCGCGTACGACGCGGTCGGCTCGATCGACGCCGCGCGCCGGCTCTGGTCGGAGATCGCGCGGCCCAACGTGATGGTGAAGATCCCCGGCACGCGGGAGGGGCTGCTCGCGATCGAGCGCTGCCTCACCGACGGGCTCAACGTCAACGTGACGCTGCTCTTCTCCGTCGAGCGGTACGAGCAAGTCGCGAACGCCTATCTGCGCGCGCTCGAAGCGCGCCGCGCCGCTGGGCTCGCGATCGATCGGATCGCTTCGGTCGCGAGCTTCTTCGTCTCGCGCGTCGACGTGAAGATCGACGCCGAGATCCAGCGCGCGAATGCGGGCTTCCCGCGCGGGCAGGCAGGCATTCGCAACGCGCAGCTCGCTTACGGCGTGTTTCGTCGGCTCTTTTCGGGTTCGCGGTGGCGTCCGCTCGAGGAGGCCGGCGCGCGGCCCCAGCGCGTTCTTTGGGCGTCGACGTCGACCAAGGACCCCGCGCTCTCCGACTTGCACTACGTCGAAGCGCTCGTCGGGGCCGACACGGTCGACACGATGCCGAAGGAGACGCTCGCGGCGCTCGTCGATCACGGCCGACCCGAGATCCGCATCGATCGCGATCTCGAGCGCGCGCGCACCCTCGCGGCCGACCTCGCCGCGTGCGGCGTCGACTACGCCCGCGCGATGCAAGAGCTCGAGGACGAGGGAGTCCGCAAGTTCGCGCGGTCGTTCGACGCGGCCATCACGCGCATCGGCGACAAGCGCCGTCGCTTCGCGCGCGGGAAGGCCGTCGAGGTGGGCCTCAAAGAAATCACCTGACAAAGCGTCTATCCTCGCGTCGGAGGCGCGACGTTGAGGACGACCTACCGCGAGGGGGAGGCCGAAGCAGAGCTCGGGTGTTTGGGCTGCGTCGGCATCTTCCTGCTCCTTCCGGTCGTCGCCGGAGTGACGTACTGGCTCTCGCGTCACGGGCGCCAGCTCGCTGCAGCGGGGGCCGTCTCGCTCGGGCTCGTCGCCTTCTATCTCGCGCGCGGATTGATCGCGGGCGCGTTTCGGCGCGCGCGCGGCGGCAAAGCCGTCGATCCGTCGGCGCAGCCCGAGCGCCTCGCCGACGTCGCCGCCGGCCGCGCGACGCACACGGCCGGGCTCGTCGCGTCCGCCGAGCGGCACGTGACGCCGTTCGCCCACGATCCGTGCGCGTACTATCGCGTCGTCGTCGAGCGGACCGACGGCGCGGTCGTGCTCGAGGTGCGCTCCGCCGACGACCTGGCGCTCACCGACGGCAGCGGCGCGTCGGTCCTCGTGCCGCTCGCGGGCGCACGCTGGCTGAGCCCGCGGCAGCTCGAGCTCGTCTCGTCGCCGCACGCGCCGCACGAGGGGCTCGACGCGTGGCTGCGCGAGCGCGGCGTCGCTCGCGAAGGCGCGGTGCGGGCGCGCGTCGAGTGGGTCGAGCCGCACGAGCTCGTCTTCGTGCGCGGGTTCGTCACGTCCGCGGGCGAGGACGCCAGCGACTACCGCGTCGCGGAGCGCGCTCGGCTCGAGATTCGCGCGAAGCCGGAGCACCCAGTGCTCTTGTCGCTCGCGCCCATCGGCGCGTCGGCAATCCCTTCGTGATCGCGCGCAGGGCGCGCGCGTCGCCGTCCGCGGCTCCGGCGAAAATCGGCTCGGCACGCGCGCTGCATCGCGCGCGTGCATGTCCTCGCGATGGTTCGCTGCGGCGCTCGTGCTCGTCTTGCTGCTCGCGTCGCGCACCTCGCGCGCGGAAGAGACGAAGCCGCGTCACTCCGCCGGTCCTTGGGTGGTCGTCGTGGCGGGCGCCGCGGTCGCCGCGATCGGAGTCTTGTCGTTCGCGGGCGCGATCGTCGCGCACGACGACGCGCAATCCGAGGCCGCGGCAAAGGGTTGCGCGACGAGCCCGTACGTCGTCTGCCCCGCGGGCGTGGACGCGACGACCCTGCAGAAGAACGTCGACGGCGAGCATGCGATGAACGTCATCGGAGCCGTGATGACGGCGACCGGGCTCACGGCGGTGCTCGGCGGGCTCGCGTGGCACTTCCTGGAGCGCGGGGACGCGTCGCGCGCCGCGTTCGTCCTCACGCCGGCGGTCGGACCGCGCTCGGCGCTGCTGACGCTCTCGGCGCGCTTCTGACCGGCGCGGAGCGCACGAGCCAAATCGAGCAGGCGACGAGCACGGGCATCGCGGGGTGAACCGCGAAGCCGAGCGCGCGCACCTCGGCCTTCGGGAGCCACACGAAGAGCCACGACGCGACGTACATGGCCCCGAGCGCGATCGTCGCCGCGCGCGAGGGCGCGGTCCGCGGCAAGAGCACGAGCGCGGGGAAGGCGAGGAGCACCCAGTCGTACGGGTACGCGTGCCACGCTGCGGCGAAGGTCGCGAGGACGGCCACCGCGAACGCGAGATCGAGATCGCGTCGCGCGCGCCAGAGCGCGATCACCCCGGCGGCGGCCGAGATCGCGACGCACGCGGCCGCGGCGAGGTTCGTCGCGTGCGCGTGGTGCGGCACGAGCAGCGCGAAGAAGGCGCGCCACGTGTACGACCAATCGTCGTCGAAGTGGCTCGTCGCGTACGCGGCGAACGCGCGGAGCGCGCCGGGAAACGCGAGCGTGTCGCGCGGGGCGACGGCGAAGCAGATCGCGACCTGCGCGGCGACTCCCGCAGCGAGGCCCCCGACCGCGCGAAGCGACCGCCGAAACACGAACACGAGCGGCAAAAAAAAGAGCAGCTGCGGCTTGAACGCGAGGAGCGAGAGCGCGAGCCCGGACTCGAGCTCGCGGCTCTTTCGCGCGAGCGACCAGGCGAGGACGACGAGCGCGAGCGCGACGAACGAGAGCTGACCCGCGAGGAGCGCGAGCAAACCGGGGAACGTCCCGAGCACCCACGCCGCGTCGCGCGCGTCGCCGGTGATCGCCCGCACGGCCCACGCGCACGCGGCGAGGCTCGCGGCGAAGACGAGCGCGAAGGCGGCGGCGTGTGGCAGCCGCGCGAGCGGCAGCATCTCGATCGCGAAGATCGGCGGGTACGCGAACGGAAAGAGCACGTCGAAGCCCTTGCCGAACTCGGCGTGGTACGCGGCGCTCTGCGCGGCGAAGTCGTAGAGCGGCCGGCCGTGCGCGAGGAGGTTCGCGGCGACGCGAAACGACGCGAGGTCCCAGCCGAGCCACCCGCGCGGCGCGCGCCCGCGGAAGACCGCGATCGCGACGGCGACCCACGGCGCGACGGCCGCGGCGGCCGCGAGCTTGCGGTACCGGCGCATCGTCAATCGAAGGCCGAGCGTCCTTCCTTCACGCCGAGCGCCTCCTCGGCGAGGTCGTCGTAGGTCATCGTCGCGGCGCGCGCGCCCTCCTCGTCGGAGTGGAGCACGCGAAGAAAATCGCCGACCCCGACCACGCGCCCGATCGCGGGGCCAAGCCACTTGCCGATGCGCGGGTCGTTGTAGCCGGTCTGGAGCGTGCGCATGAACGCGCCAAACCAGGTGTTGGTGACCGCGGGCTTGTTGCCGAGGAGCTGCAGCCGCTTGAAGGCCTCGCGCATGCGCGCGCCCGACGGATCGATCCGCTCCATCGGCGCGAAGAAGACGTCACGGAAGAACGGCTGCCCGTAATAGAGCATGCTCGCGAACGTGAGCGCGGCGCGCGCGTGCTCGCGCGCGGGCTTCTTCGGGCGCGCGGCGCGGCGCGCGGTCCACGCGGGCGACGAGTAATAGCCCACCATGTGATAGTCGATCGCGATGTGCCGCGACTCGTCGCGGTTGATGAGCCGCATCGCCTGGGCGCTCGCCTCGTCGTCGACGTAGTCGTTGATCGAACGGAGGAGGGCGATGTCGAGGATCAGCTCGCCCGCGGTGATGTACGTGTTGGCGACGTCGTCCTCGAGCCCGGTCACGGCGAGGACGAAGTGATCGAAGAAGCGCGACAGGGCGGCGCTCGGCCGGTAGACGCGCAAGCTGCGGCGGTCGTAGTGATCGGCGAGGAGCTGCGCCATCTGCGCGTGGCGCACCTCGTCTCCGACGAACGTCTCGAAGATCGCGCGCAGCGTCGGATCGTCGGTGCGCCGCGCCTGCTCGCGGAAGAGCGCGCCGGCGAGTCGCTCGATGACGGCCATGTCGGTGAACAGCTGGCAGATCGCCGCCTCGTCTTCTTCGGAGAGAGGACGAGGCGGCTTGGACAGATCGATGTCGCGCACGGACCATTGGTCGCGGCGGCAACGGTCGAGCATCCGTTCGAGGTCCATCGGACCTCATTGTACCGCACCGCTCAGGCGGTGCGCTGGATCAGGCGAGGCTCGCGGTCGCTCGGGACGAGCGAGCTCACGAAGATCGCGATGGCGACGATCACGTTGTTCCACACCGTTCCGATGCTGTCGGACGGCAGGGCGAAGGCCGAGATGAACAACCAGATCGCGAGGACCGTGTTCACGTAGCGCGCTTGAGGCGCTTTCATCGCGATGGCGGCGAAGACGACGGCGATGACGCCGCAGATCCACGTGTTGTTCATCTGCGACTGCGTGTGCGGCCAGATGAAGGCCGAGATGAAGAGCCAGACGCCGAGCAGCAACGTGAAACCACGAGCCATGCTGTTGCTGCTCATGTCCATGGCAGGCCTTGTCGAGTTCATGAGTCACTCCTTGTGAGTTTGTGGCGGGGATGTCAGGGTCGATCGTGCAGACGCCATGCCCGCCACTCACGCACGCAGCGCGACGGTGAGGTGAGGGACGATCACCATCGCGAAGAGGTCTTGCATGAAGTGCATCGTGATCGGCGCGACGAGGCTCTTGCGCCACAGGAAGACGAGCGCGAACGACGTGCCGAGCACGAAGACGCCGAGCATTCCGGCGATGCCTTCGTAGCCGTGACCGAGCGCGAAGATCGTCGTGCTGAGAAGGACGGCGAGCGTCGCGCTTCGCGAGAGCTCGCGGATTCGCCCGAGCAAGTACCCGCGGAAGATCGTCTCCTCCGACACGGCGACGATCACGACGAGCCCCACGGCGAGCGCCATCTGCAGCGGGCCCTCGGGCGAGAGCGAGCGCGGCGGGTGCTGCATCGACGAGAGACCGAGCGCGCGGAGCGACGCGGTCACGACGCCGGCCGCGATCGCCGCGACCGGAAACAGGACGACCCCGAGCGCGACCTCGCGTCCGACCCTCCGCGTCGTCCAGCCGATGCACGCGCGCGGCTCGCCATTCCGCCACAGGAAAAGAGGACGAGCGCCACGAGCGCCACGTCGCGTAACGCCGTGGCCGCGGCCACCACCACGAACGAGAGGTCTTCCGTGCGCTTCGCCACGAGCGAGATGGCCATCGAGGGGACCACGAGAAGCAGGAAGACGCAGAGCTCGACGCCGTGCTTTCGGCGTTCCGAGACGGGGCCACGGACGAGAGGGGTGGCCGCTTGCATGACCGGCTCATGGGGCAACGGTCGTGCCTGTGCGCGGGCGCCTCGCGGTTGATTTCTGCGACGATCTCTTCATTGTGGCGCCCATGCGAACAGGCGAATGGGCGCTCCTCCTGCCGGACCAAATCCGCGCGGCCGAGGCGAGCATCAAGAGCGTGCGACTCGAGAGCATCGGCTGGTCGGTGGGCT
Organism: uncultured delta proteobacterium; assembly: GCA_963731595.1. GTDB lineage: Bacteria > Myxococcota_A > Polyangia > Polyangiales > Polyangiaceae > DASXHD01. The sequence continues at coordinate 1,843,495 of CAVSWE010000004.1, read as the reverse complement.
TGACCCTACTCGCGTTCGCGGTCGGACGGCTCGTCGCGTGGGGCATCGTTCGCAGCGCGCAGCGCTGGGCCAAGCGGACCGACACGGTCACCGACGACGTCGTCGTCAGGCACTTGCCTGGACCGCTGCGCGTGCTCTTGCCGGCGATCGCCGTCTCGCTGGTGCTGCCGATCCTCCCGCTCCGGAGCGGCGCGTTCGATCACTTCGTCCTCGTCGCGATCATCGCGTCGGCGGGGTGGACGGCGTTTCGGCTGCTGCTCGTGATCGAAGGGTACCTCGCGCACCAATACGATTTCGCGCATGACACCGACGTCCGCGCGCGCGCCCGCTACACGCGCCTGAGCGGCTTCCGCAACATCGGCGGCTTCGTCATCGTGCTCGTCACGGTGGCCTTCGCGCTGATGACCTTCGACACCGTGCGCAGCATCGGCACCGGCTTGCTCGCCTCGGCCGGCGTCGCCGGCATCGTGCTCGGGTTCGCGGCGCAGAAGACGATCGCGACGCTCTTCGCGGGCGTCCAGCTCGCCGTCGCGCAGCCGATCCGCGTCGGCGACATCGTCGTCGTCGAGGGCGAGTGGGGCACCATCGAAGAGATCGCGCTCACCTACGTCGTCCTGCGCGTCTGGGATCTCCGTCGGCTCGTCTTGCCGGTGCAGTACTTCATCGACAAGCCGTTTCAGAACTGGACGCGCGGCAAGACGGCGCTGCTCGGCACCGTCGAGCTGCGCCTCGACTACTCGGTATCGGTCGAAGCGATCCGCGGCGAGCTCTCGCGCGTGCTCGAAAGCTCGAAGTGGTGGGACAAGGCCTCGAGCGGGGTGCAAGTCACCGACGCGACCGAGAAGTCGATGCTCGTGCGCGTGCTCGTCAGCGCGAGGAACGCCGACGACCTCTGGAATCTCCGCTGCGAGGCGCGCGAGAAGCTCATCGCGTTCGTGCAGTCGAAATACCCGGGCGCGCTCCCGAAGCTGCGCGCGGACATGGGCCGAGCGGCCTAGTTCTCGACTGCGCACTCGCGCGCGCCGAAGACGTAGTACGCGCGATGACAGCTCACGGTGACGGTCGCGTCCGACCACGTGTACGCGAGCGTCTGCCCGAACGGGGAGCGCGACTCGCGCGTGAGCCCGTGCTGCTGCTCGCACTTCTTCTTCGCGCACGCGACCTTCTCGGCTTCGGCGCGGATCGGCGCGTCGTCGGAGAAGACTCCGTCGAACGACATCCACACGCTGATCGCGAGGACCGAGAGCGCGAGGATATTTCGGAGGCGCCGGTTCATGGTCACCATTGTATCGCGCGGCGGTTCGCCATCGTGCGACGAAAAGGGGCTCGGCTCGACCGGGCAGACGAAGTCGCGGCGCGAGGCGTGCAACGCGACTCGGGCATGAAACGAACGATGCTCCTCGCGCTCCTCGCCTCGGCCGCGGCGGCGTGCGGGTCTCAGGTCTCGAGCGGGCCGAACGCCACGACGACGACCGCGGCGCAAATGGAAGCGCGCAGCGGCGGTCGCGCGCCGCTGCCGCCGCCGTCGCCTCCGCCGGTCATGGGCGAGATGCGGAGCACAGGTCCGTCGTCCAACCCGGCTCCGCAATACGCGGCGCCGATGCCCGAGCCTCCGCGGACGACCGTGCAGACTCGGATCGTCGAGCAGAGCCGCGACCCCGCGGACATCCACATCACCGCGCGCCTCCGGTCGCAGCTCCTCGACGACGACACGCTCGGAGCCGAGGGCAAGCACGTCCGCATCGTCACGCGCGGTCGCCGCGTCGTCCTCACGGGCGAGGTGCCGACGGCGAGCCAGCGCGCCGAGATCGACGCGAAAGCCCGCAATTTCCCGGGCGTCGTCGACGTCGACGACTACATCGTCGTCCGTCCCTGAAGTGGAAGTATGCTGCGCGCCATGCGCAGCTCGGTTCTCTTGATCGCGCTCGCCGTCGCCTGCGGCGGCGAGGTGAACGACGTCCCCGTGACTCCGCCGGCGAAGACCGCGAGCGTCGCTCCGACCGCTTCGGCGCCGCTGGCCTCCGCGAAGCCGACCGTCGTGAAGCGCGTCGTCGTGTCGCTCTCGCGACTCTCGGGCACCGACGTAGCGACGACCGCGGTCGACGGCACGACGTCGGTCGCGCTCGACGTCCTCGTCAACGGCCGTGGCCCGCACACCGACGCCACGATCCGCCTCGCCCCCGACGGCACCATCGCCTCGCTCGTCGCGACCGGCCACCACGAGATGGGCACGCCGGTCGACGAACGCTTCACGCGCACCGGCGACGCCGCCGTATGGAAGAGCCGCGAAGAGGACGGTCACGCGACGGTCGCCGGCTCCGCGTTCTTCGTGCCCGTCTGCGATCTCCCCGACGCGACCGGCCTGCTGGCGCAGGCGCTCCTCCGCGCGGGCGGCTCCATGAAGCTCCTCCCGAGCGGCGAAGCCAAGATCGAAAAGACCGTCGAGACGACGGTCACGGCGCACGGCGAGACCCGCAAGCTCGTCGGCTACGCCATCACCGGGCTCGATCTCGTGCCCACGCACGTGTGGATGAACGAGGACGGCTCGTGGTTCGGCTACGTCTCGGCGTGGTGGTCGATCGTGCCCGAAGGGTGGGAGAGCGTCATCGACCCGCTCATCGCGAAACAAAACGAGATCGATCGCGCGCGCGACGCCCGCGTCGCGAAGCTCCACGCGCACCCGTCGCCCGCCGCGGGCCTCGCGTTCACGCACGCGCGTGTGCTCGACGTCGAGCACGGTCGCTGGCTCCGCGACCAGACGGTGATCGTCGTCGCCGGCGTCATCAAATCGGTGGGACCTGCCGCGTCGGCGCACGTCCCCGCGGGAGCGGAGACGATCGACCTCGGCGGCAAGGCGCTGCTCCCCGGCCTCTGGGACATGCACTCGCACCTCGACACGAGCTCGGGCGCGCTCGACATCGCTTCGGGCGTGACGACCGCGCGCGACGTCGGCAACGATCCCGACAAGCTCGACGACTGGAAAGAGCGCTTCGACGCCGGCACGGCGGTCGGCCCGCACGTGCTTCGCATGGGATTCATCGAAGGACGCGGGCCGGAGGCTTCGTCGAGCAAGATCACCGCGGAGACCGAGGCCGAGGCGAAGGCCGCGGTCGAGTTCTTCGCGAAGCGCGGCTACGAGGGGATCAAGATCTACAACTCGGTGAAGCCCGAGCTCGTGCCGCTCCTCGCAAAGGAGGCGCACGCGCGCCACATGCTCGTGACCGGGCACATTCCGGTGCACATGCTGGCGAACGAGGCTGTACGCGCCGGCTACGACGGGATCGAGCACGTCAACATGCTCTTCCTCAACTTCTTCGCCGACCACGACACCGACACGCGCACGCCGCTCCGCTTCACGATCGTCGGAGACAAGGCGGCCACGTTCGATTTGAAGAGCAAGCCCGTGAGCGACTTCGTCGCGCTCTTGAAGTCGCACGGCACGGTCATCGACCCGACGCTCGACGCCTTCGAGGATCTGCTCACCGCCGAGCCGGGCAAGGTGATCCCCGGCCTCGAGTGGGCGGTCGCGCGCCTCCCCGTGCAGACGCAGCGCCAGTTCTTGCTCGGCGGCCTGCCGCTCGACGCGGAGAAAGAGAAGACGTACCGCGCGTCGTTCGAGAAGCTCCTCGCGATGGTGAAGCTCCTCCACGACGCCCACGTGCCCGAGGTCGTCGGCACCGACATGCTCGCCGGCCTCTACCTCGACCACGAGCTCGAGCTCTTCGTTCGCGCGGGGATCTCGCCGGCCGACGCGCTCCGCATGGACACGCTCGACGCGGCGCGCGCGATGAAGCTCGACAAGAAGACCGGCTCGATCGCGCCGGGCAAGGTCGCCGACATGTTCGTCGTCGACGGCGATCCTCTCGCGCGCATCGCCGACGTGCGCAAGGTCGTCTCGACCTTGCGCGGCGGCGTGCTCTACGCTTCGACCCCGCTGTTCGAATCGGTCGGCGTCGCGCCGCCGAAGTGAACGCTCCGCGGCGGCGCAGCAAAGGCCGCGCCGCGCACGTTTGGTCGCGTCCTTGCAAGTTGGTCTCAGACCAACAAGGAGCGGCCCCAATGTCCACGTTGCAAGGAAAGAAGATTGCAATCCTCGCCACCGACGGCTTCGAAGAGGACGAGCTGCTCAAGCCGCTGCACGCGCTCGAAGCGGCTGGAGCGCAAGTCGACGTGGTGTCGCCGAGCGGCGGATGGATCAAGGGCTGGAAACACACCGACTGGGGCGAGGAGGTCGCCGTCGACGTCGAGCTGAAGCAAGCGAAGCCCGAAGAGTACGACGCGCTCGTCCTGCCCGGCGGCGTGCAGAACCCCGACAAATTGCGCCAGAACAAGGAGGCCGTCGGGTTCGTGAAACATTTCTTGGACGCGCAGAAACCCATCGGCGCCATCTGCCACGGGCCGTGGACGCTCATCGAGGCGGGCGGCGTGCGCGGCAAGAAGATGACCTCGTGGCCTTCGCTCAAGACCGATCTGTCGAACGCGGGCGCGCGCTGGGTCGACGAAGAGGTCGTGGTCGACGAAGGCCTCGTCACGAGCCGCAAGCCCGACGATCTGCCCGCGTTCAACGAGAAGATCGTCGCCGAGTTCGCGCGGCCCTCGCGGCGTCGCGACGGCGTCACCGGCGTTCACCAACCGCACCGTTGAATGAAGCCGAGCGAAGCGCTGGCGAATACCGGCGTGCTGCATGCACGCCGGTTGAAGCGCGGCGTCGCGCGGATCGGGATCTCCGGCTGGCGCTACCCGCGCTGGCGGGGGGTCTTCTATCCGCGCGGCCTCCGCCAGGCCGACGAGCTCGCCTACGCGAGCCGCGCCGTCGACAGCATCGAGGTGAACGGCTCGTTCTACTCGCTGCTCCACGCGACGGCGGTCGCGCGCTGGCGCGCCGAGGTGCCGCCGGGGTTCGTCTTCGCGGTGAAGGGGAGCCGATTCATCACGCACATGAAGCGCTTGCGCGACGCGCGCACGCCGCTCGCGAACTTCTTCGCGTCGGGGGTGCTCGCGTTCGAGGAGACGCTCGGGCCGATCCTCTGGCAGCTCCCGCCGCAGATGGCCTTCGACGAGGAGCGGCTCGCGTCGTTCTTCGCGCTCTTGCCGCGGACGACGCGCGAGGCCGTGCGTGTCGGGCGCGCGCACGACGAGCGCGTGAGCGGCCGCGAATACTTGCATACTGCACGCGACCGCCCGCTGCGCTACGCGGTCGAGCCGCGGCACCCGAGCTTCGCCGACGCGGCGTTCGGGGAGCTCCTGCGTGCGCACGACGTCGCGATGTGCGTCGCCGACACCGCGGGCGTGCACCCGATGTTCGAGGACGGGGCGGCGAGCTTCTCGTACGTGCGCCTCCACGGCGCGAGCCAGCTCTACGCCAGCGGATACTCGCGCCGCACGCTCGAGAAGTGGGCGGCGTGGATTGAGCCCTTCCTCCGCGGCGGCCGCGACGTGTACGTCTACTTCGACAACGACGCGCGCGTTCGCGCGCCGTTCGACTCGCGCGCGCTCCGCGCGATGCTGCGGGGCGAATCGCCCGAGCCGCTGCCGCTCGCGCTTCGCGGAGCGGGCGAGCCGCCGCGCGCCGCTTGGCCGCGCTTTCGACGGTGATATCCTCACGCGACGCCGCGCGCGGCGCCCGACCATGAGCGATTTCTCGATGATGGGATTCCCCGCGTCCTCGGACGCGAACCTGCGCGGCGAGTTCGCGACGCTGCTCGGCGATCTCCGCCGAGGTCGAGGTCGGCGTCACGCCGGCGGAGTCGTACGCCGACCTCGCGAGCAAGCTCCACGACGGCGCGGTGCAGCTCGCGTGGCTCTCGCCCATCCCGTACATCGCGCTCGCGCACACCGGCACCGTGAGCCCGCTCGTCTATCACGAGCGCACAGACAAGACGTACGCGAGCGCGCTGCTCGTGCAGGCCGACTCGCACGTGAAGCGCGTCGCGGACCTGCGTGGCGCGCGCGCGGCGTGGGTCGACCGGCACAGCGCGGCGGGGTACGTCGTCCCGCGGATCCAGCTCGCGCTCGCCCGCGTCGACCCGCGCACCGAGCTCGGCGAGCAGCGCTTCTTCGGGAGCCACGAGGCGGTCGTGCGCGCGATCGCGTCGCGCGAGGCGGATTTCGGCGCGACGTTCGCGCACCGCGAGGCCGACGGGAACGTGAGCGGGCCGTGGTCGCAGCTGCCCGACGTCGCCGAGGGCGTGCGCGTGCTCACGACCTTCGGAAAAATCCCCTCGGACCTCATCGTCGCGCGCACGGATCTGCCGATGGAGCTTCGCGTACGGCTCACGCGCGCGCTCCGCGCGATGAACGCCGACGAGACCGGGCGTCGCGTGGTGCGCGAGCTGTTCGACATCGAACGCTTCCGCTTGCTCGACGCCGAGACGTACGAGTCGCTGCAGGCGATGGCGCGCGACGCGCGCGACCAGGGTCTGCTCGACTGATCGCCCAGCTCGCAAAATCGTCGCAAATTCGCGACGAGCTCTCGGCGTACGAGCGGCGGCGAGAGAACGACCGTCACGAGCGGGGCGTCGCGGCACACGGCGCGTTTCCTGCTTGATTGCGTGCGAGGTGAATCATGGGACTCGCAAGCGAGCTCATCCACAAAGTCGGTCACGTCCTCGGAGGCGTTCGCGCGGGCGTGCCCAAGATGGCTTCGCGCCGCCTCGGGGGTAATCGCTCGATCGTCGTCAGCAGCCCGTCCTTTCTCGACGGCGAGCCGCTGCCCTTGTCGGCGACGAAGGACGGCGAGGGCGTGCCGCCCGAGCTCCGCTGGGAGAGCGTGCCGCCGGACACGAAATCGATCGCCGTGTTCTGCGAAGACCCGGACGCGCCGTTCCTCGAGCCGTTCGTCCACTGGATTGTCTACGCCATCGCGCCGAGCGTGACCGCGCTCACGCCCGCGACGCTCGCCGCGGCGCGCACCGGCAAGAACAGCAACTTGAAGAGGGGCTACGCGCCCGCGGCGCCTCCGCCCGGGCACGGCCTGCACCACTACCACTTCCAAGTCTTCGCGCTCGACACGAGCCTGAGCTTCACCGACGGCTGCGGGCGGCGCGAGGTCATCGAGGCGATGGGCGGTCACGTCCTCGCGTGGGGCGAGACCATCGGCACCTACGAGCGCAGATAGCTCGCGTCAGTCGTCGAGCGCGGCGAGGAGCTGGTCGACGCCGACCGGCTTGTCGAACACCGCGCACGCGCCGAGCTCGCGGGCGTGGATGGTCGTCGTCTCGTCGTGGCCGGTGACGACGAGCGGCACGGGCGAGACCAGCGGGTCGTGCCGCATCGCGAAGAGCGCGTCGCGATGCGCTTCGACCGCCAGGGCCGCTTCGTCGACGATGAGCGCCGCGGGCAACGTCGCCGCGGTGCGCACGCCGTCGGCCGCGGCCGCGAGATCGCTCATCTCGAGGACCGCGTAGCCCCGGAGCTGGAGCGCGTCGCGCAGGGCGGCGCGCGACGCGTCGTTCGCGTCGACCAAGTAAAACGACGGTCGCGGCTGCGACGGGCGTGGCAGCGTGATCTCGCGCTTCGCGTCGCGCCTCGCGCCGGCCTCGGGCAGCGTGAAGGAGAACGTGACGCCGCGCCCGTCGCTCGCAGCGCTCACCGTCCCCCCTTGCGCCTCGACGATTCCCTTCGTGACGTAGAGCGCGAGTCCGACCCGCTCGCGCGCGGTGCCTTCGATCTTTTTCTGCCACGTGGGATCGAACACGCAGGACAGCAAGTCCTCGTCGATCTTCGGGCCGCCGTCGGTCACGCTCGCGCGGATCACAGTGCCGATCCGTTCGACGCGGACGCGCACCGTCCCGTTCGGGGGCGTGACGTCGATCGCGTTGCCGACGAGCCGATCGAGGACCTCCGCGATCCGCCGCGGGTCGCAGATCGCGACCAGGCCGGGCGCGCCCTCCTCGACGACGTTGACGGAGCGCTCGCGGGCCGACTCCTCGAGGGCGGCCACCGAGCGCGCGACGAGCTCCGACACGTCGTACGACCCGCGCTCGACCGAGAGGCGGCCGCCGTCGATGTGCGCCACGTCGACGAGGTTGCGAACGACGCGCTGCGCGCGTTGAGCCGCGCGCCGGACGCCCTCGACCTCTGTCGGGTCTAGCTCGCGGACGCCGCGCACGATCTCCTCGAGCCGTTCGCCGAGGTCCTGCGAGACGACCTCGAGGATCTCGTCGCGCGAGCGGAGGGCCGCCCGCGCCCGATTCGAACACGACGGCGTTCGCGAGGGCCATGCCGAAGCGGCGCGCGAGATCCCGCGCGAGCTCGAAATCGTGGAGCGCGTAGGTGCGCGAGGAGTGCGTCATGACGGTGCCGAGGACGCCGAGCGTGCGATCGCGCCCGACGAGCGGGAGCAGCATGAGCGCGCCCGCGCCGAGCTTGCGCTCGAACGCCGCGCCGAGCGCCGCGGCGCTCGCTGGCTCGAACACCGGCGTCAGCGTCTGGAGGAGCTGCGCCTCGTAGCGCCGCCACGCGGCGTCGCCCGCGTGGCGCTTCAGCATGTCGACGAGCTCGGGCTGAGCGGGCGCGAGCACCTGCACGCGGCGCAGCGGCACGTCGTCGTCTTGGCAGAAATCGACGAAGCACGCGTCACCCAGCGTCGGCACGCACGCGGCCGCGATCGTCTCGAGCGTGGCGTGCGTCCCTTCGGACGCGGCGAGCGCTTCGTCGACGCCCGTGACGAACCGCAGCACGTTCTCCGAGCGCTTGAGCCGCGTCAGATCGTGCAGCATCGTGCGGCAAGCGAGCGCGCGCAGTCCGCCACGCGCCATCGGCGTGCTCACGACTTGGAGCACCATCTCGCCGCGTCCGCGCACGACGACGGAGAGCTCGGTCGTCACGCGCACCTGCTCCTCGAGGCAGCGCGTGAGGTGCTCGACGAACGTCTGCTTCTCGAGGATCGTCACAGCGCGCGCGAAGGGGAGCCCGACGAGCGCCGGGCGGGTCGAACGAAGCAGCGTCGCCGCCGTGGCGTTCGCGTCCTCGATGATGCCGTTGCGATCGAATACGCAGTACGCGACCGGTGCGCTCTCGAAGAGGTCCAGGTACCGACTGCGCGACTCCTCGACCTCCTCCTGCGTGTCACGAAGTTGCCTGTTTTTCGTTTCGAGCTCCACCTGATGAAGCTCGAGCTCGTGCAAGAGGCGCACGTTCTCGGCCGACGGCACGCGGTCGAGCGCGCACAGCGCGTCGATCAATTCACCTCGACTCATGCTCTCGTATTCGGAGCGGCGGCTGCGGACCGGTAGTTTCAATTCGACCCCCTTTTCGGTGCGACTAGGCTCGCGACTCATGGTGGCGAGAAACCGGATATCCCGCGCGTGACGCACACGGTCAACCCTCAATTCTCCGAATTGTCGTGCGTGACATTCCGCTACGCGAATGATCGTCACTGCGCCTCGTTTTGCCTCGCACACGTAGGCGTAAGCCGTTGATCGCGCGATCGGTCGTGACGCTTTTGCGCAGGCACGTTTCTGGACTACGCGCGCCGCCCATGATGATGACCAAGATGGCTCTTGTTGCTTGGGGGTTGACGGCTTCGCTCGTCGCTTCGAACGGCGCGCGCAAGCTCTCGTCGACCGTGCTCGGCGCGATGGCCGACGCCGCGCTGGCGAACCCCGTCGTCGACGGCGAAGACGGCGTGCGGGTGACGATGGGTTACGAAGTCGCGCTCGCGTGGTTCGAGGGCGCGAACAACGGCGCCGCGATCGGCGACGGGCACAGCTCCTTTTGCTGGGGTCAGATCTACTTGCCGAGCGGCGCGCGCACGCGCGAGGGCTGGAGCGGGCACGACCTCGTGTCGGATCCGCTCAAGTGCGCGACGGTGGTCGTGCGCGTCGTGCGAACCTCCATCCAGATGGGCCCGAAGGACTGCGAGCTCTGCCTCTACGCGCGCGGGCGCGTCACGACCGAGGCGCGCCGCATGAGCAAGAACCGGGTCGACCTCGTGCGAAAGCTGCTGACGACCGTGCCGCCCCCCGACGGGGAGCCGCTCGCGTGGTTATGAGGGTTCCGGGCTCCAGGCTCGCATTGCGCCGGGAGCGCCGATGCGTTAGTGTATTCGACGTCACGGTTCCGAGCTCCTCACGAGATGCGAGGCGCGCTGATCAGCGACAACGCCCCTCTCCGATGCTCGGCTCAGATTGGAAGCGGCGAAACGCGTTTGTGAGCCGCGAATCTGGGTTTTTCGCATGTCCTCTCGTCTCTACGTAGGCAATCTCTCGTTTCACTCCACCACCGAATCGGTCCGTGAGGCGTTCGCGCAGCACGGCTCGGTGACCGACGTGCACCTCGTGCTCGATCGACAGACCGGACAGTCTCGCGGCTTCGCCTTCGTTACGATGGGCGACCAGGAGCAGGCGAACAAGGCGATCGCGGCGATGAACGGCGCGATGCTCGACGGGCGCGCGCTCCGCGTGAACGAGGCCGAAGAGCGCCCGCAGCGCTCCGGCGGATTTGGTGGTGGCGGTGGCGGCGGCGGCGGCGGCTTCGGTGGCGGCGGCGGCGGTGGCCGTGGCGGCGACCGCGGCGGCGATCGCGGCGGTCGGCGCGGCGGCGATCGTCGCGGTGGCGGCTCTCGCTGGTGAAAAGCGAGCCCCAGCAGACTGACGAGCAGCCCATCCGTTTGACCGAGGCCTTGGCGGCCGGATCACTCGTCGTCGGTGACGAGTGGGTCGAGCGCGTGCGTCACGATTTGCGTGCGGACAATCGCGCCACGGCGGGCGGTTGGCCGGGCACGCTGCGTGAGGCGCGCGCGCGCACCTACGCTTATTTCACGAACGAGGCGGCGCTGCGCCGCTTCGGTGTGCTGTCGGCGACCGAGCTGGAGCTGTTGGTGCGCGCCGTCTACGACCGCGCGCGCAATCAGTGGCTAGCTTGTGCCCAGACGGACGATGAAGGAGACGCATGAATCCCTCGTTACAGAAGCGGCAAAAAGAACGGCAGCGCCAGGAGCGCCAGCGCGAAAAAGCCGAGAAGAAAAAGCAGCGCCGTGAGGAGAAGACGACGCAGCTTCCCAACGCGAACGGCGAAGATCCGGATATCGCGGGCATCGTCCCGGGCCCCCAGCCGTTGCCGCCGGAATGAACTTTCGTAGACGAAAGACCGAGGCCGCCGAGCGCTTCGCCGAGCGACGGCGTCTCGAAGAGGCGGCGCCGCGCTTGAAGGAGCGCGTGCCCGACCTCGTGTCGCTCAAGCTCGAGGTCGAGGAGTCTCACGACACCGCCGGACTGTCTGGCTCGAAGCACGTTCGCCACATCGTCGTCGATCGTGCGCCGGCGCTCTTCGCGATTCCGTGCGGCGACCCGTCGTGTCAGGGCGGCGGTTACGACGTGACCGTCACCGTCATGCGCGGCCTCGCGGATCGCGCCGAACGCTTCGAGGCGCACGATCACTGCGCGGGCACCGTCGGCGGCGCGTCGTGCAGGCGCGTGCTCCACGTGACCGCGATCGCGCAGTACACGCCGAAATGACGTAAAGTCGGAGCATGCCCGCTCCGCGTGCCGGACGTTCTTCGTCCGCGGCGTCCCGCCTCCAGCGGATCCGCCCCGGACGTTCCTCGTCTGCGGCGTCCCGCCTCCAGCGGATCCACCGACCCCTCGCTGCGTGCGCGGCGCTCGTCGCGTTCGCGGCGTACGGCTGCGACTTCGGCATCGACACGACCGGCCTCGCCGGCGGCGACGCGCAGCCGCCCGCCGACGCGGCCGACGAGAGCGCGCCCGCGGACGCCTCGCAAGAGGCGGCGCCGCCGCCGGTCGACGCCGGCGACGAATCGGTCGTCGCGGACGCGGGCTCGGACGCGGCGAACGACGCCGCGAGCGAGTAGCGGCTAGGCTCGCTTGCCGAAGGGGATCTGGCGCTTTTCGAGCGCGTCGATCTCGGCGGGGCCGAGCGGGAGGGTCTCGTGGAACTCGACGCCGACCTGGTGCGTCCAGAGCGACACGCGATCGTCGGGCAGGCGCTCGACGCGAACGACCCGCCCGCCGATGACGCGCGGGTCGCCGCCCTCGAGCAGCACGTGGAGCTCGAGGCGAAGCTCGTCGCCGATGGCGAGCTCGGGGTTTTGCATGAGCAGGCGCGTGCCGGTCTCCGCGAGGTCGGCGATCATCGCGGTCACCTTCTCGCCCTCGCTCGGGATCTCGACCACGCTCGGAAAGCACGCGAGCCGCCGCACGGCGCGCCGTCGATCCGAGCTCGGAGGTGCCTCGTCGTTCACGGCACGAGCTTACGGCGCGCGGAGATCGAACACCAGGATTTCGCCGCCGGTCGTCCCCTCGATCCGCACCGACTCCTCGCCCTCGAGCGCGGCGCCGTCGCCCGCGACGAGGTCGCGTCCGTTGACGCGCGCTGCCCCGGTCGCGACGTGCACCCACGCCCCGCCGCGCGCGACGCGATGCTCGGCCGACTCGCCCGCGCCGAAGACGCCGGCGTAGACCTCCGCGTCCGCGTGGATCGTGACGCTCCCGTCGCGCCCGTCGGGCGACGCGACGAGCCGCAGCCGTCCCTTCTTGTCGGGCGCCGGAAACGTCTTCTGCTCGTAGCCCGGCGCGATGCCGCGCGCGTTCGGCAAGATCCAAATCTGGAGGAAATGCACGCGCTCCGACTTCGACCCGTTCTGCTCGCTGTGCATGACGCCGCTGCCGGCGCTCATGCGCTGCACGTCTCCCGGGCGAATCACGCCGCTCGTGCCGGTCGAGTCCTTGTGCGCGAGCGCGCCCTCGAGCACGTACGAGATGATTTCCATGTCGCGGTGCCCGTGCGTGCCGAAGCCGCGGCCCGCCGCGACGGTGTCGTCGTTGATGACGCGCAGGTTGCCGAAGCCCATGTGCTCGGGGTCGTGGTAATCGGCGAACGAAAAGGTGTGGTGGGTGTCGAGCCAGCCGTGGTCGGCGTGGCCCCGCTCCGCTGCAGGTCGCACGGTGATCATGCGACCATCATGCGTCCGGGCATCATCTTGTAAATCGGCAAACGGATGACGTGAATCATCTCGCCCGTCGATGGTGACGCTCAGTGCGGGGTCGGCGGGATGACGACCGAGTTGATCGGCTGCAGGTTCATTCCGCCGGGATACGAGTACGAGACGTTGCAGGTGAAGTTCGGGCCGCCTCCGGTGTCGCCGGTGAGCGGCGTGCCCCAGCCCCAGACGTTCAGCCCGAACGGCGCGCTCGACGTGAGCTCGTGGCGTCCGTTGGAGCAGCCGTTCACGTCCTGGAAGTTGCCGGTTTGCAGGTCCACGCGCGTCCACTGGTACGAACCGACCGTCTGCCACCCGCCGATGGGGCTCGTGAGGCAGTCGATCTTCACGTCTTGGAAATTGTTCTGCGCGTCGGGCCGACGAATGAGCACCAGGTTGGTCTCGGGGTACGTCGGGTCGGTCATGATGACGTAGTGCGAAAGGAACTGCTGCGGCGGGACCTGCACGCTGAAATCCGGATCGCCGAAACCGCCCCAGCTGCTCACGTCGCAGAGCGGCGCCGACGTCGAGGTCATGCCGGACCAGTGCGAGCTCGACATGTACTCGAACAGCATGAACGGGTGCTTGTCGTCCTGGCTCTTGACGACGAAGGGCGTGCCGGTCGCGAATTCGGCGATCTGACCTTGGTTGATCGACGTCGGAGCGGCCGGGTAGCCGTTGCTCGCGCCGATCGCTGGCGAGAAGGCGAGCGAGGTCCCGTCGACCGCGCCGACGACACGCCAGATCGCCGGCTCGACGTGGCGCGGCCGGTACATCACGCCGACGTACTCGCTGCCGAGCGCGCGCACCGGCGGGAGCATCTGCTCGCCGTGATCGCAGTAGGACGCGCCCTGCGGCATGTTCATACAGGGGTTGCCTGCCATGACGCCGACGGGGTGGCTCGCCGAGACGATGGATCCGACGAGATCGGTCGACTGCTCGATCTGCGCTTGCTGCCCCTTGTTGAGGTTGAACGTGACCGTCGCGTTCGCCGCGCCGCTCGGGATGCTGCCGCCGCCGGCCAGGGTGACCTTCGGGAGGAAGCTCACCTGCGTGTTGTCTTGCGCGGCGATGATCGTGACGCCGGGCGTGCCGGCGGTGTCCGGCGACGCGGTCGACGCGACGTAGTTCGTGTCCCACGCGCTGACCGGAAGAAGCAGCGACCCAGCGGTGACGGCCACGTTTCCGCCGCCGTACGGGTTCATCTCGTACGCGACGACGGGCACGTCGGTCGTGACGTGGAAGGAGTTGCCGATGCCGGTGCCGGTGAGCATCGCGGACGTGCCCTTGGCGGAGGTCACCGGACATCCCGGCACCGGGCCTTGGTCGCCGCCGAGGAAGAGGATCGCGACCTGTCCCGCCGGCAGCGCGCCAGTGTAGGGCGCGTAGCTGATGCTCTGGCCCTTGCCGCTCGGGATGCGCGCGAAGCTCGCGACGGTGAGCGGCGCGCCCTGCCAGTCGACGCTGATGTGCGCGTCGCTGTTCCACGTGTTCGCGACGAAGGCGACGAAGCACCGGGATGCGCCGCCGGAAATGTCCATGTGCGTCGCGTAGTACTCGCAGCCGACCGAGTTCTTGTTGTTCACCGCGGCCTGGCACGCGTTGATGCAGGTGTTGGTCGCGACGTCGCAGCCCTGCGCGCCCGAGCACGTCTGCACGACGTTGTCGTTGCAGTCGATGACCGAGTGCAGATCGCTCGAGCAGCCGAGCGCGCACCCGCCGCCGTCGCCGAAGGTCGCGTCGGGGAAGGTGAAGCCTCCGTCGCTTCCCGGGTTGCCGCCGTCCGTGACGGTCGCGTCGCTTCCCGCGTCGCCGAAGAGACTCGCGTTGTTGGAACCGCACGAGAACGTGAATCCCGACGCGACGACGATGCATCCCAAACAAGCAAGCAGCGACCTCGGCATGCTCGAAGATTAGCGTGAAATCAGCCTCCCGCGGAGGTGTAATGGCCGACGGCGCGCGTCCACACGAGGCGCGAGACGGCGAGCGCGCACACGGCCGCGCCGGCCGCGCCGAGGACCTCGGCGAGCGACGCGCGGCCGAGGAGCGCGTCGGCGGGGAAGGTGGTCATGACCGCCAGCGGGATCACGAAGGTGAAGAGAACATGAAAAAAACCGCGGAAAACGCTCGCCGGCCAGCGCGCCGCGTCGAACACGGCGCCGAAGAGGACGGTGAGGTTGTCGACGCGGACGACGTAGAAGGCGAGGCTCACGGCGAGCATCCAGAGCGCGTAGAGGATCGAAATCGACGCGCCGAGGACGACGAGCGCGACCGCGACATCCGACAGTGTGGGAGCGCGCTTCAGGCAGACGAAGCCGTACGCGAAGAGACCGGCGGCCGTGACGAGGTTCACCGCACGCCACGGGAGGACGCGCGCCGTCGAGACGAGGAACTGCGCGTCCTTCGGTTTGAGGAGGACGAAATCGAGCGTGCCTTTTCGGATTTGTTCGACGACGAGCGTCATGCTCGGGTTGATGGCGCCTTCGAGCACGCCCTGGAGGAGCGTGAAGAAGCCCGTCACCATCAGCGCCTCGCCGAACGTCCAGCCGGCGACGACGGGGCGCGAGCGGTAGACGACGAAGAGCGGAACGATCGCGGTGATCGTCCAGAAGACCTCGACGAAGCCGTCGGTCACGAAGTCCGTGCGGTACTGCATCGCGAGCGCCAGCGACGTGCGCAGCTCGAGCCAGAAGAGCGAGGCGTACGCTTTCATCATCCCCCGTACGCGGCGAAGCGTTTGACGCCGCCGCGCCAGACGAGCACGACGACGGCGAGCATCACGAGGACCATGGCCCACTGCCGCCCGAGCAGCGCGAGCGAGGCGCCGAAATCGTGCTCGCCGGTCATGATCTCGACCGGGAGCCCGAGCTGGTAGCGGAAGGGGAGCCAGTCGATCGCCCGGCGCACGGCCGGCGGGAAGAACGCGACCGGGAAGAGGTAGCCGCTGAACACGAAGTAGAGCGCGAGCCAGACGTCCATCATCTTCGTGCTGCTCTCCACGAAGAGCGCGAGGCAGCCGATGGCGAGGTTCGCGAGGAGCGTGATGAGCCAGCCGCCGAGCACGGCAGCCGCCCAGAGGGCCCACATGCGCGGGTCGCGCGTGAGCTGATCGCCCGCGAAGAAGAGGAGCGCGACGGTCGCGACCGGGACGGCGAGGAAGCTCCGCACCGGGAGCTCGGCGAGCGCCGAGAGGCGTACGAGACGAGCGGGTGCACGGGCCGGAGCATGCGCTGCGCGAGCGTGCCGTCGCGCACCTCCATGTTGATCAGCCAGACAGCCCACGAGCCCGTGAGCTGGCGGACGATGAACATCGAGAGGAAGTAGCCGACCATCTGCCCGGCGCCGAACCCGGCGATGGGCGCCTCGCGGGCGACGGTGTGCCAGAGCGCGAGCATGACGAGCGGCATCGTCGTCGCCGCGATCCAGACGAGCGTCTCGGCGCGGTACGCGAGCGCCTCGGAGAACGACACCCGCAGGATTGTCGGCACCGCCCGAAGATTCGCCCGAACGCTCACGGCAGAAGAGAGACATAAAGGGGGCAAGATTGGAAGGATCCGAATCCGAATCTGCCGAACCCTCTCTCTCCCTTCCTCCCTTCCAAGCTTTATGTCTCTCCCTCTCGGGGCTTCCGCGCGGCGAAGACGTCCGCCATGACCTCCTCGAGCGGGGGGTCGGTGACGTCGAGGTCCTGGACGCTGAGGGAGGCGAGCGCGCGCGCGACGACGCGGCTCACGTCGGCCGCGGGGACCTGCAGCTCGGCGAGGGCCTCTTCGCTCCGCACGACTTTGCCGAGCTGGGCGAGCACCGCGGCGTCGGCCTTCGCGGCGAGGCGGAGGACGACGCGCTTGTCCGGGCGCGTCTTGCGAACGAGCTCGTCGAGGTCGCCGTCGAACGCGAGCTTGCCGTGATCGATCACGATGACGCGAGGGCAGAGCGCGGCGACGTCGGACATGTTGTGGCTCGTCAAGATGACGGTCGCGTCGTGCTCCTCGTTGTAGCGGCGGATGAAGTCGCGCACGATCGTCTGCATCGAGACGTCGAGGCCGATGGTCGGCTCGTCGAGGAAGAGCACCTTGGGGCCGTGGATGAGCGCGGCGGCGAGCTCGCATTTCATCCGCTCGCCGAGGGAGAGCTGGCGCGTGGGGCGCGCGATCACTTCGCCGATTTGGAGGAGCTCGACGAGCTCGCGCCGCGTCTTTTCGTAGGCCCCGCGCGGGACGCCGTAGATTGCGCGATTGAGCTCGAAGGTCTCGGACGGCGGGAGATCCCAGATGAGCTGCTGCTTCTGGCCGAGGACGAGCGTGATCTCCTGCAAGAACGCCTCTTCGCGGCGTCGCGGCTCGTGACCGTCGACGCGCACCTCGCCCGAGGTCGGGTGCAAGAGTCCTGCGAGCACTTTGAGCGTGGTGGTCTTGCCCGCGCCGTTCGGTCCGAGGAAGCCCACGCGCTCGCCCGCCGCGAGCTCGAAGTCGATGCCGTCGACGGCGCGCACGGTCTCGTAGCGGCGGCGGAAGAGCGAGGCGACCGCGGCGCCGAGGCCGGGCTCGCGCCGATGCACCTGGTAGTGCTTCCTGAGCCCGCGAACCGAGATCATCGCCCGGAGAGGAGTAGCGCAGGTGAATCGCTCGTGGCTACGATGTGCGCGTGAACGACCCACGCCTCGCCCTTCGCGCGCCCGACTCGCCGGCCGCGCTCGTCGTCGGAACGATGAACTTCGGCAAGCGCACGCCCGAGCCCGAGGCGCGCAACGTCGTGGCGCGGGCGCTCGAGCGCGGCCTGACCTTCTTCGACACGGCCAACGCGTACAACGACGGCGAGTCGGAGCGCATCCTCGGCCGCGCGCTCGGCGCGCGCCGCGCGGACTGCCTCGTCGCGACCAAGGTCGGCTTCGGGCGAACGGGCGGGAAGGCAGAGGGACTGTCGCCGCTGCGCGTGACCTCGGCGATCGACGAGAGCCTCGCGCGGCTCGGAATGGACTGGGTCGACGTCTACTACTTGCACGTGCCCGATTACTCGACGCCCATCGAGGCGACGCTCGAGGCGGTGGCGCGCGTGCTCGAGTCGAAGAAGGCGCGCGCGTGGGGCGTGTCGAATTTCGCCTCGTGGCAGATCCTCGAGATGGCGAGCCTCGCGGACCGCGCGGGGATGCCGCGGCCGGTGATCTCGCAGCAGATGTACAACCTGCTCATCCGGCAGCTCGAGATCGAGTACTTCAAGTTCGCCGCGAAGCACCCGATCCACACGACCGTCTACAACCCGCTCGCGGGCGGGCTCTTGAGCGGCAAGCCGGGCGCGCGGTTCGAGAAGAACGCGCTCTACCAGCGGCGGTATCTGTCCAAGGCGTTCTTCGAGGCGACCGCGGAGCTCGGGCGCCTCGCCGAGCGCGCGGGGATGACGCTCGTCGACCTCGCGTACGCGTGGCTCGCGCGGCGGCCGGGCGTCGACTCGATCTTGATCGGGCCGGGCAGCGTCGCGCACCTCGACGCGGCCGTCGACGCCGCCCGGCGCGTGCTCGACGACGAGACGCGCGCCGCGATCGACCGCGTGCACCTCGAGCTCGCGGGGACCGAGGCGACCTACGCGCGATGAAGCCGAGCGAAGCGTTGCCAAATGTCGGCGTGCTACTCGCACGCCGACTGAACGTCGCCGCGATCGTCGCCGAGTACCGCGAGCGCGGCTTCGCGCACGTGCCGAACGTCGTACCGCAGGAGACGCTCGACGCGCTCCGCGCGCGCGCCGACGACTTGATGCGCGGGCGCGTCGTGCACGAGGGGCTCTTCTTCCAGCTCGACACGACGAGCGGCGCGTACGACGACCTCGAGTTCGGAAACGGCTGGCAGGGGCCGTCGGACAATTACCGCAAGATCGAGAAGCTCGAGCGCGACCCGATTTTTCGCGCGAGCATCGAGAGCGAGGCGGCGCGCGCGATCGTGCGCGAGGTCGTGCCGGGCGACGTCGCGATTTACCGCGCCATCTTGATGACCAAGTCGGCGCTCGGCGGAACCGTGCTGCCTTTTCACCAGGACGCAGGGAAATTCTGGGGCCTCGATCGCGATCCGCCGATCCAGATTTGGACCGCGCTCGACGACGCGCCGGAGGACGCCGGCTGCCTCGAGATCG
Organism: uncultured delta proteobacterium; assembly: GCA_963731595.1. Classification (GTDB taxonomy): domain Bacteria; phylum Myxococcota_A; class Polyangia; order Polyangiales; family Polyangiaceae; genus DASXHD01. The sequence goes on along the minus strand of CAVSWE010000004.1, from coordinate 1,824,435 downwards.
TGCCCGGGTCGCACGCGCGCGGGCTCGCGACGCCGCTCGGCGGGCTCGTGCCGGCGCCGCTCGTCGCCGCGTCGGGCGCCGACCGCGCCGCGGTCAAGGTGCCGGCGCGCGCGGGGGATCTCGTCGTCTTGCACAACCTGGCGTGGCATCGTTCGGGCACGAACGCGACCGGCAAGACGCGCCGCGCGTTCTCGGTCTGCTACATGAGCGCTGCGACGAAGTGCACGCGGAAGAAGCGCGCGCCGCGCACGTTCGAGCGGGTCTTCGGTCAATAAACGTTGCAGGTCCAACCATCTTTTTTTGGCGGGCAATTCGTGCATCGTCCGCCCATGCACGCGCCGCCGCAGACCGCGAGCTCGTCGACGTGGTCGGCGCGCGGGCGCAGGTAGTAATACGGCCCGTCGGAGGCGGCGTTGCAGTCGACGCCCCAGAGGGGGCCGCACGTGCGTTCGAGGCGGCAGGAGCGGCCGTAGGCGGCGTGGATCGCGGCGTCGCGTTCGGCGTCGGGAGGCGGGTGGGGGACCATCGCGCCGGGCGGGCGGGCGTCGGCTTCGCGGGTGAGGCGCGCGAGCAGCGCGGGCGTCCAGGGGCCGGCGAGCGCCTGCGGAGCGGTCGCGGCGGCCGTGGCGGTCGCGGCGGCCGTGGCCGTTGCGCTGGCCGAGGCCGTCGTCGTGGCCGTGGCGGTGGCCGTGGCCGTCGTCGGGGTGTGTGCGTCGCACGCTGCGGCGGCGAGCGCGACGAAATGGAGGCTGCGCGGCTTCATCGCAACGACCGTACCAGGCGGCGCGTCGTCACGACCCGGGCGAAGTTAGTGGTTGCGGTCGGGGCCTGCGCGCACAATACCGCCTTCGCGCCATGAACGATCAGCTCCGCACGATGGACGCGTATTTCCGCGCGGCCAATTATTTGTCCGTCGGGCAGATTTATCTGCTCGCGAATCCTCTGCTGCTCGAGCCGTTGCGACTCGAGCACGTCAAGCCGCGCCTCCTCGGCCACTGGGGGACGACGCCGGGCCTCAACTTCGTCTACGTGCACATGAATCGCGTCATCAAGGAGCGCGATCTCGACTGCATCTACGTCATCGGGCCGGGCCACGGCGGGCCGGGGATCGTCGCAAACGCGTACCTCGAAGGGACGTACAGCGAGGTCTACCCGGGCATCACGCGCGACGCCGAGGGGATGCAGCGCCTGTTCAAGCAGTTCTCGTTTCCCGGCGGCATTCCGAGCCACGTCGCGCCGGAGACGCCGGGGAGCATCCACGAGGGCGGCGAGCTCGGCTACTCGCTGTCGCACGCGTTCGGGGCTGCCTTCGACAACCCGAATCTCCTCGTCTGCTGCGTCGTCGGCGACGGCGAGGCCGAGACCGGCGCGCTCGCGACGAGCTGGCACTCGAACAAATTCCTCGACCCGAACAGCGACGGGGCGGTGCTGCCCATCCTCCACTTGAACGGCTACAAAATCGCCGGGCCGACCGTGCTCGCGCGCATTCCGCGGGCCGAGCTCGACGCGCTGCTGCGCGGCTACGGGTGGGCGCCGCGGTACGTCGAGGGCGACGACCCGATGACGATGCACGCGACGATGGCGCGCGTGCTCGACGAGGTGGTCGCCGAGATCGCGAGCATCCAGCGCGCCGCGCGCGAGCGCGGCGTCACCGAGCGACCGTGCTGGCCAATGATCGTGCTCGTGACGCCGAAGGGGTGGACCGGGCCGAAGGTCGTCGACGGCGTGCAAATCGAAGGGACGTTTCGCGCGCACCAAGTTCCGCTCAGCGGGCTCGCCGACAAACCCGGGCACCTCGCGCTGCTCGAGAAGTGGATGAAGAGCTACCGGCCCGAGGAGCTCTTCGACGAGCGCGGCGCCCTCGTGCGCGAGCTCGCCGATTTGCCGCCGAAGGGCGCGAGGCGCATGAGCGCGAACCCGCACGCGAACGGCGGCGTCTTGCGCACGCCGCTCCAAATGCCGGATTTCGGCGGTACGCCGTCGACCTGAAGGCGCCGGGCGGAGCGGTCGCCGAGGCGACGCGCGTCCAGGGCGAGCTCGTGCGCGACGTCTTGATCGAGAACCGAGCGGCGCGGAACTTCCGCGTCTTCAGCCCCGACGAGACCGCGTCGAACCGGTGGACCGCCCTCTTCGAGACGACGAGCCGCGAGTCGGTCGCCGAAATTTTTCCGTACGACGATCACATCGCGCGCGACGGCCGCGTGATGGAGATGCTGAGCGAGCATCAGTGCGAAGGATGGCTCGAGGGCTACCTGCTCACGGGCCGGCACGGTTTTTTCAGCTGCTACGAGGCGTTCATCCACATCGTCGACTCGATGTTCAACCAGCACGCGAAGTGGTTGAAGGTCGCGCGCGAGATCCCGTGGCGGCGTCCGATCTCGTCGCTCAACATCCTGCTCTCGTCGCACGTGTGGCGGCAGGACCACAACGGGTTCAGCCACCAGGACCCCGGCTTCATCGACCACGTCGTCAACAAGAAGGCCGACGTCGTCCGCGTGTACCTGCCGCCGGACGCGAACACGCTGCTCTGCGTGACCGACCACTGCCTGCGCAGCGTGAACTACGTGAACGTGATCGTCGCGGGCAAGCAGCCGTCGCTGCAGTGGCTCACGATGGACCAGGCGATCAAGCACTGCACCGAGGGAGTGAGCATCTGGGAGTGGGCGAGCAACGACGAAGGGACCGAGCCCGACGTGGTCATGGCGTGCTGCGGCGACGTGCCGACGCTCGAGACGCTCGCGGCGGTCAGCATCCTTCGCGCGAACGTGCCTCAGCTCAAGGTGCGCGTCGTCAACGTCGTCGACCTGATGAAGCTCCAGCCTTCGAGCGAGCACCCGCACGGCCTCTCGGATCGCGATTTCGACACGCTCTTCACGGCGAACCGTCCGATCATCTTCGCGTTCCACGGGTACCCGTGGCTCGTTCACCGGCTGACGTACCGGCGCACGAACCACAAGAACCTCCACGTGCGCGGCTACAAGGAAGAGGGCACGACGACGACGCCCTTCGACATGGTCGTGCGCAACGATCTCGATCGGTATCACCTCGTCGAGGACGTGATCGACCGTGTGCCGTCGCTCCGGTCGCGCGCCGCGCACCTCCGCCAGCGCATGGCGGAGAAGCTCGTCGAGCATGGGGCGTACATCCGCGAGCGGGGCGAGGACATGCCCGAGGTCCGCGACTGGCGATGGCCGCCTTGAGCGAGCTCGTCCGTGGACGCGCGGACCGGTTGCGCGACCGGCCGATGGTCGGGTAGTCGAAAGAGATGGCCCTCGCACCGAAGCCGCCGCAGCGATCGCCGACGATGCCGGGGATCGCCCCAGCGCTGCCGGGGAAGAAGCCCGCCGCGCAGGCGCCTTCTGCGACGAAGCCTGCCGCGACGACGCCCGCTGCGACCACGCCCACGGCCCCCGCCGTGAGGCCCGCCGAGATCTTCACGCGCGAGGACGCGCGAGGAATCGCGACTGCGATCGCGCGCGCCGAGCTCGGCGCGCTGCGGAGCGACCTCGGCGAACGGCTGGCGCGCATCGAAGCGCGCCTCGACGCGATCGAGCGCAAACCTGCCACGCCCGCGCCCGCGGTCGTCGCGCCGGTCCCGGTCGCGCCCGCGGTCCCTCCGCCGCCTGTCGCCGTGGCGTTCGCGCCTCCGCCGTTGCCGGTCACCCCGGTCGCGCCGCCGGTCGTCGCACCCGTGGCGCTTCCGACGCCTGCGGCGCCGCCCGCACCGAGCGCGCCCCCGCCGGTCGCCGCGTCGCCGCTCGATCTTCAGGTGATCGTCTCGATGCCTCCGCCGCCTCTGCCTGGGCCCGCGCCGACCTCCGGGCTCGCGCGGTCCGACGACGACGAGCTCCCGTTCGTGTCGGGGGCGCGCCGCCGAAAGCGCGCCGCGATCTTCCTCGTCGTGCTCATCCTCCTCGGCGTCGGCGCGATCGTCGTCTCGGCCATCGTCAGCCAGGCCATGAACGGGCACTGAAACGCGCGCCGAGCGACGTCGTCATCGGCATCGACGGCGAGCGCCACTTCATGCTCATTCACTGCCGGTGGCAGCGCCCGACGGCCACCCGCTGGAGATCGTCCGCCCGCTCGTCGTCGCCCTGGCCGCGCCGCTCGCCGCCGCCGCACTCTTCCGCGCGCGCCTTCCGCGCAGGGATCGAAAATCGTGGCGGCGCGTCGCTCGCGCGATCTACGACGTCCCGCGCCGACTCCACAGCCGGCAAGTCCGGGATCGCGACCCAGGCGGCGCGCTGACTGACCTTCACCCTCGACGCGGCCGTCCGACCTGGCGTGGCCGGCTCGGCGCCTTGGGCGGCACGAGCAGCTCGTCGAGCGTCACGTGCAGAGCATTCGCGATCCCCGCGAGCGAATGAAGCGTGACATTTCGCCCGGCCTCGAGCTGCGACACCCACTGAAAGGACGTGCCGAGGAGAACGCTGAATTGCTCCTGCGTGAGGCCGCGCTCCTTTCGGAGCTCCGCGATGCGCCGACCGACGTTTTGGCACACGCGCTCCGGATCATAGGGCCGCACGCGACGCAGCATTGGACGATCGCCTCCTCGAAGAATAAATAAAGTGATAGCTTGAGTTTAATTTTCGAGGAGGGCGGCCGTAGGTGACGTTGGAACGCCGTGCGTTCCGCATTGACGTCGATGCAAGTCGCCCTCGAATTCGCTCGTAGAACGATGATGACTTCGCCGCCCAAGCGCCCGCGCATTCTTGTCGTCGACGACGACGAGCACTTGCGCAGGACGCTCGCGCGGATGCTCGCGGGCACGTACGAGGTCACGCTGGCGCCGCACGGCGCCAAAGCCCTCGAAATCCTCGCGACCGAGACGTTCGACGCCGTCCTCACGGACCTCGAGATGCCCCACGTCGGCGGCGACGGTCTCGTGCGTTGGCTCGAGGAGCACCAGCCGGCGATGGCGGCGTGCGTCGTCGTGATGACCGGGGGCGCAAAGCGGGCCGAACAGTTGGCCTGGCTCCGGGCGTTCGACAGGGACCGGGTGGTCGCCAAGCCGTCGAGCGTCGCCGACATCGTCCGCGCGCTGGAGGCCGTGCTGCACCGAGGGCTGGCATGAAATCGCCGCAGCGGGACGACGGAAAAATGCAGCGGGTCCAGGCCGCGCTCGAGCGGTTCATCCGGCGCGACAAGAAGTATCGGGCCCTCTCGCGCGCGGTTCGAGAGGCGCAGCGGGAGCTCCGCCGGTGCGTGGGCGACGACGGGTGGGAGCTCTACCTTGCCCTCGAGGAGCGCATGAACGCGCGCCACGTCGAGGTCATCCTCGCGGCGGTGCAGATCGCGATGACGCGCGCGCCCAAGCGGCGCCGCGAGACCCGAAAAACCAAGGGAATGAAGTAGAGTCGCGGGATGCCTCCGCCGCGCCGCTCTTCGGTGCGCCAGATCCTGCTCGGAGCGCTGCTCGCGTGGCAGGTCTTCTTCCTCGTGACGGCGAACCTCGCGGGCCTCACCGGCGGCAGCGTTCGCGCCGCGCTGGACGCGATCGATCACCTTTGGGCGGAGGCCGCGTGCCAGCACCAAGTCTGGGGGCAGTACGCGCCGAACATCGCGCGCCACGCGATCTTCGCCGCCGTCGAGCTCCGATGGAGCGACGGCAGCTCCGTCGAGGTGCGCTCCGAGGCCGAAGAGGACGATCCGTTTTCGTACATGCAAGACTCGCGACCGTACCGCGTCGCGCTCTACGAAGGCGATTCTCATCCGGCCGCTCTGGGGGTTCACCGCCGAGACGATGCGCGCGGAGCCCGCGAAGTTTCGCGCCGAGGCCACCGAGCGCGTGCGCAGCCGCGCGCGTCCGATCGTCGCGTACCTCGACTGGCAGCGGCGGCGATTCCTCGAGCGGCATCCGCGCGTCGCGCCGCCGACCGAGTGCGTCCTCCGCGTCCACGTGTGGGTCGTGCCGCCGCCCGACCAGAAGCCGTGGACATGGCCTCCGCCCGACGACGTGCCGCTCGCGCGCTGGCGTCCGGGCGTCACGCCGCCGCCGGGCCGGCTCGACGTCGAAGTGTGGGACCCGGCGAAGAACGACTTCGATTTCGTGACGGAGAGCCCATGAGCGGCGAGGTCGTCGGCACCGAGCCGTGGATGCCCGCGCGCCTGCGCGCCGTCCCGTGGCTCGTCGAGCCGGTGCCCGCCGCGCGTCTCGCGGCGCTGCGCATCGCCGTCGGGCTCACGCTGCTCGGCGACGTGCTCGTCACGTACGTGCCGCACATGCGCGATCTCTACGGTCGCGGCAGCCTGGGCGGGCGCGCGATTTTTCCCGAGTGGTCGCCGCCGGCGCGCGCGACGTGGTCGCTCTTCGCGGGCGTCGAGTCGCCGAGCGCGTTCCAGGCGATCGCGTGGATCTGGGCGCTCGCCGCGCTGCTCCTCGCGCTCGGCGTCGCGAGCCGCGTCTCGGCGGCGATCGCCTGGGCGATCACAGTCTCGCTGCTGCACCTGAACCCGGCCGCGCACTACGCCGGCGACATGGTGTGCATCATCTTGCTCTCGATCCTGATGCTCTCGCCGTGCGGCGCGGCGTGGTCGGTGGACGCGCTCGTGAAGAAGCGCGGTCCCGACGTGCGCGTCCCGCCGTGGCCGCTGCGTCTCGTCATGTTGCAGATGGCGCTCATCTATTTCGGCAACGGCCTCCACAAAATCACCTTCGAGCACGGCCGCGCGGGCGACTGGCTGCGCGGCGACGCGGTCTACGCGGTGATCGCGAACCTGAACTGGGCGCGCTTTCCGTATCCGTCGCAGCCGATGCCGTTCGTCGCGACCGAGGTGCTCACCTGGGTCGTCTTCGCGTTCGAGCTCGGCTTCCCCATCTGGATGCTCGTGAAAAAGACGCGGACGCCCGCGCTCGTCGTCGGCGCGTCGTTTCACCTCGGGCTGCTCGTCTTCATGCAGCTCGGGTTCTTTCCGCCGTTCATGCTTTGCCTCTACGTGCCGCTCGTGCCCTGGGAGAAGGTCGAAACTTTCTTTCGATCGCGTGTCATACGGCGGGCCCCCCGCCGACACGAAGGGGTATGAACGCACGATTTCGACTCATTTTCGTCGGTTTCCTCGCCGTTTTCCTCGCCCTCGGGACGGGCTGCGCCAAGGCCGCTCGGGAGGCGCCGCCTCCCTCGGGCACGTCGGCGGCCGTGACCGGGCCGGGCACGACGACCGCGACGCCGAGCGCCGACCGCGCCCAGATCGTGACCGTCTCGATGTCGCTCCGCGTCGGCGACTTGCTCGGCACGAGCGACAAGGTCCGCCACGAGGTCGAGGGCGCGGGCGGCTACGTCGAAGGCTCGACCTTCTACGCCGCCGACGACGGAAGCTCGACGATGGATCTCCGCGTCCCTGCGGCGCGCGCGTCGGCGACGCGCTCGGCGCTCCGCGCGATGGGCAGCGTCGTGTCGGAGAGCGAGACCGTGCAGGACGTGACCGAGCAGCGCGCGGATCTCGACGCGCGCCTGCGCGCCGCGCGCACGCAGGAAGATCGCCTCCTCGACATCATGAAGAACAAAACCGGCTCGAATCGGCGACGTCCTCGACGCGGAGAAGGAGCTCGCGCGCGTCCGCGAGAACGTCGAGAAGCTCGAGGCCGAGCAGCGGACGATGCAGGGACAGATCGCGATGGCGACGATTCATCTCTCGCTCTCGACGCCGAGCGCGGCCGCGTGGCAGACGCCCGGGCAGAGCGTGGGGCACGCGTGGCACGCCGGCGTCCGCGGCGCGCAGGCGATCGCGACGTACGCGTCGATGGCCGTCGCGGCGCTCGCGCCCACGATCGTGCCGCTCCTCGCGCTCCTCGCGCTCCTCGTCGCCGCGGTGCGCCGCTCGCGCGCGAAGAGGACGGCCGCGCTGGTGGTACCGTGATGACGAATGGAGGCCGCGAACCTCGCAGGCGCGCTCGCCGAGCTTCACGCGGCGAGCTACGGCTGGGCGCTCGCGTGCTCGGGGCGCGACGCGGGCGCGGCCTCCGACGTCCTCCAGCAAGCGTACTGGAAGGTGCTCGAGGGCAAGGCGCGCTTCGACGGGCGCTCTTCGCTGAAGACGTGGTTCTTTTCGGTCATTCGGTGGACGGCGGCGGAGCAGCGACGCTCCGTCGTGCGGCTCTTTCGCCGCTCGCCGCCGCAGGACGAGGAGCGCGAATCGCCCGCGTCGTCGTCGACCAAGCCGGATCGGAGGGCCGAGCGCGCCGAGACCGCGCAGCGCCTCTCTCGGGCGCTGGCGAAGCTCGCGCCGCGGCAGCGCGAGGTGCTACACCTCGTCTTCTACGAAGAGCTTTCGGTCGCGGACGCGGCGGCGATCATGGGCGTCTCGGTCGGAAGCGCGCGCCAGCACTACGATCGCGGAAAGACTCGACTGAAGGAGCTGCTCGGAGATGAGCATGGAACCCCCTGATCCGAAGCTCTCGGCGGAGTTCGCCGAGCTGCGGCGGCGCGACGCCGAGAAGGCGCCGGCGTTCGAGACGATGTGGAGGCCCCGCGCGCGGCGCGTCTCGGCGTGGTGGGTCGCGGCGCCCGCGGCCACGTTCGTCGCGGCGGCCGCCGCGGCGGTCCTCTGGATCGGCTCCGCCGCGATGCGACGCGCGGAGCCGCCTCCCGCGGCGGGCGCGGCGGTCGTCGCGAAGCCCTCCGAGCCGGAGCTGCGCGTCGCGATGGATCCCGATCCGCTCGGCTTCTTGCTGGAGCAGCCGTCGATCTCGTCCGTGCCCGACTTCGACTCCGTCCCCGTGAGGCGCCCATGATGCGTCGCGCGCTCTTGCTGCTCGTCCTCGTCGCGTGCTCGAAGGCCGGCTCGCCGCCGCTCCCGGGCGACTCGGTCGCCGCCGACGGCGCCGTCGCGCTCTCGCCCGCGAATTTCTCGACCGTGCCCGCGGCGTCGTCGACCGCCGACGCGCGCCAGCCCGCGCTCGGTCCGATCGAGAGCAAGCTCTTCGCCCCCGAGGTCGTGATGGAGCATCAAGCCGCGATCGGCGTCGCGCCGGCGCAGAAGGACGCCATCTCGAAGGAGGTCCAGCGCGCGCAAGCCGACATGCTGCGGATGCAGTGGGATTTGAACGCCGACAAGGAGAAGCTCGTCGCGATCCTCGACGCCGACAAGGTCGACGAGGCCAAGGCGTCGGCGCAGGCGTCGCGCTTGATGGACGACGAGAACAAGATCAAAGCAGCGCACCTCGCGATGCTCGTGCGCGTGAAGAACGTGCTCTCGCCGGAGCAGCAGAAGAAGCTCCGCGAGCTCCGCGACGGTCGTCCGATGGTACAGTCGCCCCCATGATCACGTTGGTCGATGGGACGACGCGCGCGGCGGTCTCCTCCGAGCGCGGCGGGATGGTCACCCATTTCGTCGTCGGCTCGCGCTCGGTGCTCTACCTCGACGACGAGACGCTCGCCGACCCGACCAAGAACGTGCGCGGCGGCATCCCGGTGCTCTTCCCGTCGCCCGGCCCGCTCGGCGGCGGGCGCTTCGCGTACGGCGGAAAGACCGGCGCAATGGAGCAGCACGGCTTCGCGCGGAACCTCCCGTGGCGCGTGCTCGAGAGCGACGCCAAGTCGCTCACGCTCGAGCTCACCGACGACGAAGGCACGCTCGCGCAGTTCCCGTGGAAGTTCGCGCTCGCGTACCGCTACTCGCTCGCGCCCGGCAAGCTCCGCATCGATCAGACGATCGAGAACCGGAGCGACGAGCCGATGCCGTACGCAGCGGGCTTTCACCCGTATTTCCTCGTGCCCGACGCCGACAAAGCGCGCGTGTCGATCCCGACGGCGGCGCGCCGCGCGTGGGACAACGTCGAGAAGCACGACGTCGCGATCGACGGGCCGATCGACTTGACGAAGAACGAGGTCGATCTCCACCTCGTCGACCACGGCCGACCCGAGGCCACGCTCGAGCTCGACGGCGCGAGCATCGTCGTGACGGGCTCGGACGCGTACCGGCGCTGGGTGATCTGGACGCTGCGCGGCAAGGACTTCGTTTGTCTCGAGCCGTGGACCGCCCCGGCGAACGCGCTCAACACCGGCGAAGGGCTGCGGCTCGTGCCGCCCGGCGGGCGCGACCGGCTCTTCGTCGAAATCGCGGTGCGATGAGGGTCATCCTCTTCGGCGCGACCGGAATGGTCGGCCAAGGCGTGCTGCGCGAGTGTCTGCTCGACGCCGACGTGACCGAGGTCGTCGCCGTCGTGCGCTCGAGCAGCGGCGTCGTCGACCCGAAATTCCGCGAGATCGTGCACGCCGACCTCTTCGGCCTCGCGCCGATCGAGGAGCAGCTCGGCGGCTTCGACGCGTGCTTCTTCTGCCTCGGCGTGTCGGCCGCGGGCATGAGCGAGGCCGACTACGTGCGCGTCACCTTCGATCTCACGACGCACGTCGCGAGCGCGCTCCTCCCGAAGAACCCGGCGATGTGCTTCGTCTACGTCTCGGGCGCGGGCACCGACTCGAGCGAGAAGGGCCGCTCGATGTGGGCGCGCGTGAAGGGCCGCACCGAAAACGCGCTCCTCGCGATGCCGTTTCGGAGCGCCTACATGTTCCGACCCGGGTTCATCCAGCCGCAACACGGCGTGCGCAGCAAGACCGCCCTCTATCGCGCCGTCTACGCCGTGCTCGGCCCGATCGCGCCGGCGCTCCGCGCGATCGCGCCGCGCTTCGTCACGACGAGCGAGGCCGTCGGCCGGGCGATGCTCCGCGTCGCGAAGTCGCCGCTCGAGCGGCGCGTCGTCGAAAACGACGAGATTCACAGGCTCGGTTCGGTCGAAAAGATCGAAAAGACTTGAATTGGTTGCAGCTCAAACCATAATGGAGCATGGCCGATTCAACGCTCCGGCGAAAGACGGCGGCGACGCTGGCCGTGGCGGTTTTGGCGGTGTCGCCGGTCGCCCGCGCGGGCACGACGGTGCATTTCCCGTTCGACGACGACAGGTACCTCCGCGCCGATCAGCACGACGGCGGCACCGCGTACGTGCCCGACTCGGCGAGCGCCGAGGACGGCGCCGTGCCGATTGTGGTGTTCTTGCACGGCATCAACCCGGCAGGTGAGCTCCACGTCTGGATGGAGGGCGACCACGACCTCCGCCCGGTGGTCGACACGCTCACGGCGAGCGGCGCCGAGCCCTTCGTCCTCGCCGCGCCGAGCCAAACGCGCGACGCGGGCCGCGGCCGCTTTTTGTGGCCGGATTTCGACATCGACGCGTTCGTCGCGCAGACGGCGGCGGCGGTCGCGCGTCACGTGGACGTCGACGCACGGCGAGTCTACGTCGTCGGTCACAGCGGCGCCGGCTGCAACGCGTCGGGCGGCATCGTCGCCGCGGCGCAGGCCTCGCGCGCCCGCGTGCGCGGGGTGCTCGCGGTCGACACGTGCCTCGACGCCGACTCGGGCGGCGCCTTCGCGCAGATCCCGGCGCGCGTCCCGGTGTGGGTCACGTGGCAAGATCGCACGTGGCCGCGCGATTCTCGACGAGTTCCGCGGCGGGCTCGGCCACGCGGCGACGCGCGTGCGCATCCAGCTCCTCGACGTGCGCGGGCCGCGCCCGCACCAGGCGATTGTCCCGCGCGCGTTTCGCCTGATGGCGCGCGAGTGGCTCACGCCGAGCGACTACGCCAAAGACCACTTGAAGTGATGGTCTCGCGCGGTGGCTGGGAGGTGACAGGCGGCAGCGAGACGAAACCGGCCGGACCAGCGCCATTCTGCTCCCAGGAGGCGCCGGTGGCCGAGTCCTCGGCCGCCAGCTCCGCTGCGAGGGCACGGTGGCGGCCCGGCCGCGTGGCTTCTGCCTTAGCGAGGACCACGCGTCACGGCGCGGGGGGCGGGCGATCGTTCGGCCCCGTGCCCCACGCCGGGTTGGGCTCGTTGCCGAGCGTGAGCTCGACCGTCGCGCCCGCGGCGAGCGTCGCCCAGTCGATCCACGTCGACGTGGTCGGCGCGCCGTTCACGGTCATGCTCTCGACGTAGGGCGCATCCGGCGCGGCGTTCGTGCCGACGACGACGAGCTTCTTGCCGCCGGCGAGGGTGAGCGTGGCCTTCGGAAACATGGGGCTGCCGAGCACCACGCCCGCGACGCCCGGGATTGCCGGGTAGATGCCGAGCATCGCCCACGCTTGCCACGCGCTCGTCGCGCCGAGATCGTCGTTGCCGGGGAGCCCGCTCGGCGACGTGTCGAACGTCTGCTGCAAGATGCTCCGCACGACCGCCTGCGTCTCGTACGGGGCCCCGGCGAAATCGTAGGCCCATGGCGTCGCGAAATTCGGCTCGTTGCCGATGTACATCGTCGGCTGGCCGAGGCCGCCGTTGAGCTGGCTGAAGAACGGGTCGAGCCGCGCGACGAGCGCCCCGTCGCCGCCGAGCGCGCCGATGAGGCCGGGCATGTCGAACGGCACGGCGAACGTGTACTGCGTCGCGTTGCCCTCGACGAAGCCGCTCGTGCCGCCGATGTCGAGCGGATCCTGCTTGGTCACGTCGCCCTCTTTGAACGCAGGCTGACCGCCGACGTCGGCCTCGTAGCGCGGCTGGATGTAGCCGGTGAAGCCGTTCGCTGCGTAGGTCGCGTCGAAGACGTTCTTCCACCAGCCGGCGCGGTCCATGAACGTCGCGTGCGTCGCGTCGTCGCCGAGCGCGTGCGCGAGCTGGGCGATGCAGAAGTCGTCGAGCGCATACTCGACCGTCGTCGAGGCGGCGCCCCACGGCGGGCTCGGCGCGTCGATCGCGAGGTAGTGACGCGAGAGCTCGTCGCCGAGACCCTGGCGAGTGAGGTGGCCTTGGCACGCGGCGGCGGGGTTGGTCGCCGCCTCGGTCATGAGCGAGAGCGCCTTCTGCGCGTCGAAGCCGCGCGCGCCGAACGCGTACGCGCTCGCGACGATCGCGTCGGCGGGATCGCCGACCATCGTCGCGGCCTCGCGGTTTCCGATCGCCCATTTGGGCATCGCGCCGCACTCTCCGCCCGCGTCGACGAGCGAGCGCACGATGTCGCTCGCCTGATCCGGCGCGATCGCGGCGACAAGCTGAATCCAGGAGCGGTAGATGTCCCAGCCGGAAAAGTTCTGGTAGCGCACGTAGCCGCTCGCCGTGTGCACTCGATCGTCGAAGCCCATGAACTGGCCGTCGACGTCGCTCGCGACGGCGGGCTGGAGGAGCACGTGGTAGAGCGCCGTGTAGAGCGCGCGGCGATCGTCGTCGGCGCCGCCCTCGACCTCGACGTGGCCGAGCGCGGCGTCCCACGCGCCCTGCGCGGAGGCGTGTAGCGCGTCGAAGTCCCAGCCGGGGCTCTCGGCGTCGAGGTTCGCGAGCGCGCCGTCGTCGCTCACGTACGAGAGGCCGATCTTCATGTGCACGGCGGCGGAAGGGGAGGTGTCGAAGTCGAAGTAGAGCCCCGCGCCGTTGGTGCCGCTCACGTCGGTGGCGTCCGGCGTCGTGCCGTCGACCGTGTAGGACCCGGCGCGCGCGAACGGGCGATCGAAGCGCGCCGCGAAGTGGAGCGTGACGCCGGTCGGCGTCCCGCAGAAGAGCGAGCTCGTGCGCTGGCCGACGATCGTGCCGTCGGCGCGGAGCGTGAGGTGTGCGTCCGACACGAAGACGCCCTCGCGCGCGCGGCTCGCGCCGACGAGCACGGTGCCCTTCGCGTCGTGAGGGAAGGTGAATCGCGCGAGGCCGGTGCGCTGGGTGGCGGTGAGGTCGACGCGGACGCCCGACGCGAGCGTGACCTCGTAGAAGCCCGGCGAGGCGATCTCGGCGTCGTGCGAGAAGCCCACTTGCGGATCGGAGCTCGGGTCCCAATCGCCGGAGACCGGAAAAATGGGGAAATCGCGCATCGAGTTGCAGCCGGCGCCGCTGAGGTGCGTGACGCTGAAGCCGGTGATGCTCGTGTCGGCGTAGTCGTAGCCGGCGGGGTTCGCGTTCGGCGTGTCGGGCCCCCACTGCACCATGCCGAAGGGGAGGGCGGCGGCCGGGTTGGTCGAGCCGCCGGCGCCGTTCGGCACGGCGTTCGGCGCGTGGCTCGCCGTCGTGCCGACGAAGACGTTCACCCACTGCGCGTCGCCCGTGCCGGCGCTCGTCGAGACGGGCGCGGGGTCGGCGATTGTGGGGCCGCAGGCGCAGAGGACGAGAGCGAAGAGACGCCTCACGACGGTCACGCGTCGACGAACGTGACGAGGCCGGTCGCGAGATCGTAGACCGCGGCGACGATTGCGACCCGCCCGCGCTCGACGAGGTCGTGCAGCGTCGGGCTCGCGTCGCGCAGCTCGCGCGCCGAGGCCTGCGCGTTCACCCGGACGGCCGCCGCGAGGTGCGCGTCGTGATCGCCGGGCTGGTCGAAGATCGGCTTCACGTGCGGCGTGATGCGGTCGACGATCGACTGGAGGTTCGGCGACTCGGGCGCGCCGTGCTCGAGCGCGTGCACCGTCGCGCCGACCGCGCCGCATTGCGTGTGGCCCATGACGACGACGAGGCGCGTCCCGAACGCGCCGACGGCGAACTCGACCGAGCCGACGAGCGACGGCGCGATGATGTTTCCCGCGACGCGGATGACGAACAAGTCCCCGAGCCCTTGGTCGAAGACGTACTCGACAGGCGCGCGCGAGTCGGAGCAGCCGAGTACGACCGCGAACGGCCGCTGTTTCTCGACGAGGCGCGGGTGCCAGCTCCGCGCCGCGCCGCCCTCGCCCGCGACGAAGCGTTCGTTGCCCTCGCGCAGGCGCGCGAGCGCGCTCTCGGGCGAGACAGAGTCGGGCGCGAAGGTGCGAGGCACGGTGGATTGGCTCTACGGCAGGGCCGCGGGAGACGCAAGCCCGTCAAAGCAGCCGATCGCCGACCGAGGCGGCCCACGCGCGCACGGCGGATTTCACGCGCTGCTGCACCTCCGGCGGCACGTCTGCGGTCGCCGACGCGCGGCACGCGACGAGCGCGCTCTTCAGCACGTCGCACGATTTGGCGCAGGCGGGGCACGTCGCGAGGTGCTTCTGCATCGCCTCGCAGTCGATCGCGCTGAGATCGCCCTCGAGCTTTCGCGACCACTGCTCGGCGACGTCGGGACAGCCGGGCGCGCGTCCTACGAGCGGCGCGAGCGCGTCGCGGAGCGCCGAGCGCCCGCGATGGAGGCGGCTCTTCAGCGCCGCCTCGCCGATCCCGATTGCCTCGGCGGCTTCGGGCGCGCTCAACCCTTCGACGTCGCGGAGCAGCACGGCCTCGCGCTGGTCGTCGGGGAGCGACTCGAGCGCTTGCGCGAGGGCGTCGCCGAGCTGGTGCTCCGCCGCGCGCTCTTCCGGGCTCGGCGTCTCGTCGGCACGCTCCGCGACCGCGTCGTCCGCGACGGGCGGACGATTCTTCAGCCCGCGCCGCCGCCGCGCGCACGCGCTCCGCGTCAGCGCGAAGACCCAGCTCGTCAGCGACGACCGGCCTTCGAACTCCGGCAAGTGGGTCGCGATCGCGAGCAGCGTGTCTTGGAGGACGTCGTCGGCGTCGTGCGGGCTCTTGCACATTCGAACGCCGAAACGCCGAACGGCGGGCGCGACGCTAGCGAGCACCTCTTCGAGCGCCTCGACGTCTCCGCTCTTCGCGCGCACCACACGCGGGTCGATCATGTGCGAACCTTTCGGCCTTCCAAGTGGCTCATACCATTCGATGAGGCTCTACGACTTTCATTGCAACGAGTGCGGAGAAGATTTCGAGGATCTCGTGCGCGACGTCACCGACGCGAGGTGCCCCTCGTGCGCGGCGTCCGACGTGCAAAAGGTCCTCTCGGCGTTCGCTGTCGGCGGCGGGGGAGGGCGCGACGCGGGCGAGCCGTCGGGCGGTGGCGGCGGGGGCTGCGCCGGCGGATTTTGCGGGGGCGGCTCGTGCGGTATTGCATGAGGCGAATCGTTTTGCGTCCGGACTGGCTCCAATCGCTCCAAACGAGGTGAATCGTGTGCACGCGAATCGAATGTCCCACGTGTAACAAGCCGTCTTTTTCGGGCTGCGGCCGCCACGTCGAGCAGGTGCTCGGCGACGTCCCCGCGGCGGAGCGGTGCCGTTGCCGCGAGGAGCGCCGGGCTTCCGGCAAGGCGGAGCCGTCGCTGTTCGAGCGTCTGTTCGGAAAAGTCTGACGCCCGAGGTCAGGGCCACGCGTGCGTGCTGCGCGACGAGACGGCGCGGAGCACGCGCGCGACGCGGTTCACGCCCTCGACGCGCGCCACGTCCGAGAGGCTCACCACCCCGACCGGGCGGCGCGCGCCGTCGGTGCATACGATCCGCGACCTTTTATGCTGCTCCATCAGGTCTTCGGCGGCGTCGAGCGGGTCGTCGGGCGAGCACGAGGCGAGCTCGGGCGTGAAGATCGTGCCGACGCTCGTTTGCTCGGGCGCGCGGCCCGTCGCGACGGCGCGGATCACGATGTCGCGATCGGTCACGGCGCCGATGACCGCACCGTCGTCGTCGCAGACCGGGACGAACCCGACGTTGCGCCGGCGCATGAGGCGCGCCACGGTCGCGAGCGTCTCCTCGCGCGCGCAGCACGCGACGTCGCTCTTCATGACGTCGCGGCACCGAAGCTCGCGCGCCGCGCGAGGGCGCTGCGCGGCCGCGGCCTCCCGTAGCGCGACGGCAGCAGCGACACGGCCGGCGTGCCCGTCCGGCTCGACCTTCGCCAGATCCGAGAGGCTGATGACGCCGACGACGCGCCGCTCGGCGTCGACGCAAGCGACCCGTGACTTCCGGAAGCGCATCATCGCGTCCTCGGCGACGGCGAGCTCGTCCTCCGGGCGGCACGTGATCGCTTCGCGCGTCATCACGTCCGCCACGACGGTGCGGCTCGCGCCGCGGCCTTCGGCGATCGCGCGGACGACGATGTCCCGGTCGGTCAGCGTCCCGACGATGACGCGATGCTCGTCGCAGACCGGCAGAAAGCCGATGTCGCGGTCGCACATGGCGATGGCCGCCTCGACGACCCGAGACGTGTCGAGACAGCGTTCGACGTCGCGCTTCATGAGGTTGGAGCAGAGCATGGGCGAATGATTGACGAAGCAAGCCGCGCGCCGTGAGCGACGGGAGCAAACGGTCGAGGCACTCCGTTTGCAGAAGAGCCCACGGCTCACGGTCTTCGCCAAACTCGAGCCCAGGCCTCGCGCACGTGGCGTAGCTCTGCTCGGCGGGACGACCGCGACCCGATCCGCCCGAGCGCAATCAATTCATTGGGCCTGAAATCGACGCAAATGTCGGCCGATTGACACGGCGAGCTCGCCTCGCATGAGGTAAGACCCGCGACGATGCGCAGCCTGGTTCATTTTGCGTGGCTCGCGGCGACGCTCACTGCGTGCGCGACCGCGGTCGTCTCCGACGTACCGGAGAAGGACGCGGGGAAGACCGTCGACGCGGCGCCGTTCGGGAGCGACGCGAGCGCTTCGAAGGACGGCGGCACGTCGGTGGTCGAGGACGCGTCGCCGCCGCCGGCTCAAGATTCGGGCACGCAGAACGTCGACTCGGGCAACACGAACACGAGCTGCACGCCGTTCACCGGCGCGCTCGCGACGTTCGACTTGACCAGCGCGCCGGGCAACCAGACCTCGACGCCCGCGACCAACGTCGCGGCCGACGTCACGGCGGGCGATCTCTCGCGCTCGAGCGCGCTCACGGCGACGTCCGGGACGGGCTCGATCAACTCGAGCAACTGGACCGCGTCCACCGCCGCCGACACGACGCGGTACTACACGTTCAAGCTCACGCCGCAGAGCGGCTGCGCGCTCGATTCTCACGTCGCTCTCCGTCACGACCTCGGCGAGCAAGACCGGTCCGACGATGGCGTCGGTCGCGACGAGCGACGACAACTTCGGCGCGACGACCTCCGTCGCTGTCGGCGCCACCGCCACGCCCGCGCTCGCGGTGAGCGGCTCGACCGGCGCGGTCGAAGTCCGCCTCTACGGTTACGCAGCGAGCTCGACGTCGGGCACGCTGCGCATCGCGACGACGCTCACGGTCTCCGGCTCGCTGAAGTAGGACAAAAGCGACACGCCTCATGCACGGTTCGCCGTGCGCGAGCGCCGCGGCCCCTTCAGATTGCCGCCATGCTCTCGCGGTTCGTCCTCGCGTTCGCCCTCCTCGCCGCCGCCGCAGGCTGCACACACGTCGCCCCCTACGAGCGCGGCAAGCTCGCGCATCCGACGATGGCCGACGACTCGCTCTTCGCGAGCCCCGCGAGCGAGCACGTCTACGCCGTCCACGAGGGCGCGTTCGGCGGCGGCTCGGTCGGCTCGGCCGGCTGCGGCTGCAACTGATTCGAAAAGTCCCGCCTGGGGCTTATGCGGCCGTCGGGCACGGCCGTTGTCATCGGTGAGTGTCATGCGCCTCCTCATCGTCGACGACGAGCCCGCGGTCCTGCGCTGCCTCCAGCGCGTCCTCCGCAACCATTACGACGTGACCACCGTGGAGCGCGCCGACGCGGCGCTCATCCTCTTGAGCAAGCGTCATTTCGACGCGATCCTCGTCG
This sequence comes from uncultured delta proteobacterium, assembly GCA_963731595.1. GTDB lineage: Bacteria > Myxococcota_A > Polyangia > Polyangiales > Polyangiaceae > DASXHD01. The sequence goes on along the minus strand of CAVSWE010000004.1, from coordinate 1,806,008 downwards.
ACGTGGACATGCCCGGGATGAGCGGCGACAAGCTCAAGGCGACGCTCGACCCCGAGCGCGCGTCGCACGTCGTCATGATGTCGGGCGGCTCGGCCGCCGAGGACGAGGGCGTGCTCCCCAAGCCGCTCGACCTCGGGCGACTCATCGAGGCGCTCGACGCGGTCGCGGCCTAATCGGGCGGCGTCGCAAATCGGGGCGGGGCGCGTTCGGCGTCGAGCGCGCGTGCTCCGCGTTGCGCGGCGCGGCACGCAGGCTGCTTGGAAGCCGTGAACCATGGCTACCATGATCGGCAACGGAACTGACGTCGTCAGTTTCCTCGAGTCCCAACACGAACAGATCAAGACGATGTTCGCCCAAGTGCTCCGCGCGAAGGGCGAGCAGCGGACCAAGGCGTTCAACCAACTGCGGCGCACGCTCGCGGTTCACGAAACGGCCGAGGAGGAGATCGTCCACCCGGCTGCGCGCCGCGCCATTCCCGACGGCGACAAAATCGTCGAGGCGCGGCTCCAAGAAGAGAACCAGGCCAAAATCGCGCTCTCCGAGCTCGAGAAGCTCGACGCGGATTCGGACGAGTTCGAGTCGAAATTCAAGACCCTCCAGAAGGACGTAATCGCTCACGCCGAGTCGGAGGAGAAGGACGAGTTCGCCAAGCTCTCGAGCAAGATCGACGAGGGTCGCCTCGAGCAGATGCGAAAAGCGGCCGAGCTCGCCGAGACGGTCGCGCCGACGCGCCCGCACCCGGGCGTCGAGTCGGCGACCGCGAACCTCCTCGCGGGGCCGTTCGCGTCGATGCTCGACCGCGCGCGCGACGCGATCGCGAAGCACTGACTCGCGTCAAGCACGGCGCTTGCTGCGTTTGCGCTCGTACATCGAGCGATCCGCCTCGGCGACGAGCTGCTCGAGCGAGAGCTCGCCGCCGGGGCGGAGCACGCTGCATCCGACGCTCGCGCCGAGCGCGTACGGTCGCTCGGCTTTCGCGTTGAACGCTTCGATTGCGCGCTCGATGCGGTCTTCGAGCGCAGCCGCGCCGTCCTCGCCCGCGTCGCAGGCGAGCGCGGCGAACTCGTCGCCGCCGAGCCGCGCCACGACGTCCGAGGCGCGCATGACCCCGCGCAGCACCCCCGCGAAATCGCGGATGGCGCCGTCCCCGCGCTCGTGGCCGAGCTCGTCGTTGATCTTCTTGAGCCCGTCGAGATCCACGAAGACGAGCAAGAGACTCGCTCGCCGCCGCTGCGCGACGCTGTGCTCGTGACCGGCGAGCATGAGGAAACCGCGCCGGTTGTGGAGGCCGGTGAGCTCGTCGGTGACCGCCTGCGCCTCGAGCTTGCGGAGCGCCGCGAGGCGAGCGCGTTCCGATGCGATCGCGCTCGCCGTCGCCCCGCCCAGCGCGAAGACGAAGAGGACGAGCGCCCACATCGCCGTCGTCGCGAGCCGCGCGCGGCGCGCGTAGAGCAGGTCAATCTCGGTCGCGTCGGCCGCTTCGAGCTCGGTCACGAGCGCGCCCGCCGTGCCCCCGTCCGAGCATGCCCGCCGCCGGAGATCGCGCATGCGCTCGACGCGCGCCCGCTGGCGCGGGTTGTCCCCGGTGAGCGCGCCGAGGTCGTCGATGCGGCGCTCGGCGCGATCGCAGGCGTCGGGGGAGGCGCCGAGCTCCTGCGTCGCGTCGATGGCGCGGCTGATTCGAACCCGGACGTCGCTCGTGTGCGCCACCCAGTCGTACGCGTCCACGACGCGGATCACCGCGAAGGCGAGGGCGAGCACCGCGAGCGACAGAAAGGCGACTAGCGGCGCGAGGCGACCCATTATCCGGATGGGGATTGTAACAGCTCCGTCGCGCGCGCGCCTTGGCGCGGGTGCAGGGGTTCCGCTTCGACCGCGCTATCCGTACGACTGGGGATTCGTCGCCGGCACGCTCGCGCCCGACGGCGACCCGCTCGACGCGATGGTGATCTTCGACGCGCCGACCGCGACGGGCGTCGTCATCCCGAGCACGCCGATCGGCGTCGTCACGGTGAAGCAAAAGGAAAGCGAAAGTGGATCGCGAACGACCGCGTCATCGCCGTGCCGGCGTCCGACCCGCGCTTCGAGGACGTGGAGGACCTCGGCGAGCGCACGCGCAAGGAGCTCGAGCGGTTCTTTCTCAGCGCGGTCGACATGACCGGAAAGATCGTGCGCGTCACGGGCTGGAAGGGCGCGAGAGCCGCGGGCCGCTTGATCGACGAATCCGCGCGGAACGCACGAAAACAGGCGTAAAATGCGCCGGCGATGCCGCGCTCCTTTACGCTCCTGATTCTTCTCCTTTCTTGCGCCGCGTGCGGCGACTCGCACGACGCGACGGACGGCGGCAGCGACGCCGCGGTCGACGTACGGCCGGACGTCGGCTTCCCCGCGCCGCATCCTCCGCTCCCGACTCTCACCAACGCCGCCGGCGGGCCGGTGCTCGCGTCGCCCAAGATCGTCTACGTCTTCTATCCGAAGTACACGCTCGAGCCGCAGCTCCAAGCGTTCGCGAAGGCGGTCGCGGCGTCGTCGTATTGGGGCGCGACGACGAGCGAGTACGGCGTCGGCCCGCTCGCGTACTCGGCCACGATCGATTTGACCGACACGCCGCCGACGACGATCGGTCAGACCGACATCCAGTCGTGGGTCGCGAGCGAGATCGGCAGCGGCGCGTTCGGCACGCCCGATCCGCAGACGATTTACACGATCGTCTACCCGGCGACGACGACCGTCACGCAGCCGAACCCGGTGAGCCCCGGGCTGGGCACGGTCGACAGTTGCAAGGCCTTCCTCGGCTACCACGACAACACGAGCGTCGCGCTCGGCGACGGTGGCGCGACGAGCTTCGCCTACGCCGTCATCCCCACGTGCGGCCCGATCGACTCGCTCACCGAGACCTTGAGCCACGAGTGGATCGAGGCGGCCACCGATCCGCTCCTCACGTCGAGCGGCACCTTCACGCTCGTTGGCGGGCCGAACGCGGCGTTCTACGCGCCCGACGTCGACCACCTCATTTGGTCGCTCCTCGGCGGCGGCGAGGCCGGCGATCTCTGCGAGCCGGAGTACCCGCAGGAGAGCTTCACGCCGGTCGACATCGGCCACTCCGTGCAGCGCACCTGGTCGAACGCTTCGGCGGCGGCGTCGCACGATCCGTGCGTGCCCGCGCCGACCGCGCCGTTCTTCGACAGCGCGCCGGTGCTCGACGAGACCGTGACGTTCACCTCGGCGTTCACCGGCACGGTCACGAGCAAAGGCGTCACCATTCCCGTCGGGCAGAGCAAGACAATCGAGGTCGATCTCTTCAGCGACGGCGACACCGGCGGTCCGTGGACCGTCCAGGCGCTCGACGTGCTCTCCACGTACTACGGCTCGTACGGGCTCCCGCAGACGCTCGATTTCGCGTGGGATCAGACGAGCGGACAGAACGGCGACAAGCTCGCGCTCACGATCACCGTGAGCAAGGCGTCGTCGATCGGCGGCGCCCACGCGTTCATGATCGTCTCGAAGCTCAACGGGCGCGTCGCCGCGTGGCCCGGGCTCGTCGTCGAGTGAGGTCCGCGCCTTGGGCGCGGCCGACAGCCCGAAGGGCACGTCGCCTCAGCGCGGCGCCGAGCGCGAGCGCCGCGAGGCCGAGCGTCGCACGCGACGAGGGTGCGCCCGCGGCATCGCATCCGCATCCGCCGTCGCCGTTCGCCGGGAGCGTGCCGCCGTCGGCGTTCGAGCCGCCGTCGACTCCGCCGTCGCCCGCCGGCGCGCCCCCGTCGGGGTTCTGCGCCGCGCCGCAGTCGAAGCTCGTGTCGCTCTCGTCCACGCCTTGCGGCCGCGGCCCGTAGCTCGGCGCCGGGCACCCGAGCTCGTACGCGCCGAGGTCCGGCGCCGCTCCGCGGAACCCGTCGTTCACGTTCGGGATCACCGTCCCGCGGTCGATCGCGCGCGAATCCGCAGCGAGCGTCACGTCCGGCGGCGGTAGCAGCGACGTGTACGCGACCGGCGTCGCGAGCCCGCTCGCGAAATTCGACGCGCCGACGAGGAGACCGTGCTGCTCGAGTCTCCCGGCCGCGACGACGTCGGCGAAGCTCGCATAGGTCTCGTTGTCGCCGGTATTCGAATATCCAAATTCGAATTTCCCGTCGGGGTAATAGCCGTCGTAATCGAGCAAGTTCGACGGGTCGACGACCGGCGTGTCCCAGCGCACGGAATAACCATCGCTCGGGCTCGCGACGAAGAGGTTGTTCTCGAAGACGATGTTCTTGGCGACGTCGGGCGTGCTGAGCTGCAGGCTCGAGCCCGCCTTCACGACGGTGTTCTGCAGGATGAGCGCGCCGGACGGCGACGACACGCCGCCGAGCGCGTGGAGCTTGAACGGCTCGTCGGCGACGTTCACGATCACGTTGCGGAACAAGTACGCCGGACCGCCGAAAATGGGCTGAAAGCTCGTCGTCGCGTAGGTGTTGGTCCAGCGGTTTCGCCACGCGCGGCAGTTGCCCTCGCACGAGTCGAGCTCGATGCCGTTGTCGTAGCTCCAGAGGACGTCGTTCCCGTAGAAGTCGTTGTCGCGGACGAGATCCTGCTCGGTCTTCATCGCGTCGCCGAAGCCGCTGATGCGGTTGTACGCGAAGACGTTCCCGCTGCCGCGGATGTTGAGGCCGTCGTCGTTGGCGTGCGCGCCCGAGTCGTCCTTGTAGACCGCCGGCCACGTGAGCCGGCCCTCGACGACGTTGTCGGCGAGGTAATAGTCGTTCGCGTCGGCGTTGGTCGTGATTCCCAAAACGACGTTCGTGATGTGGAGTCGCCGAAACACGTTTCCCGTGGTCCCGTTCGATTGAACGCGTATCGCGCGGGACGCGTTCTGAATCGTGAGGTTCTCGAGGTGGACGTAGCCGCTGTTGTAATATTCGAGGACGTTGCACCCCGTGCAGCCGCCGCCGTCGATGATCACGGTGTCGCGATCTTGGCCGCGGATGACGACCGGGTTGCCGGGCGCGCCGCCGGCCGACACGTTCAGGTACGGACCGTACGTGCCCGGCGCGAGCGTGATGACGTCGCCCGGCTTCGCGTTGGTCAGCGCCGTTTGGAGCGACGCCGTGTCGGTGACCGCGACGGCGTGCGGGCTCGGCGGATCGCCGGGGACCGCGCGGGTCGCGCCGGAGATCGTCTTGGTCACGTCGGTGCCGTCGGGGTCGACCGCGTGGAGCTCGAGGTCGTAGCTCGTGCCCGGCGCGAGATTGAAGATGCTCCCGGCGAACTGCGGCGGCGGCGGGCTCGTCTGCACGTTCTCGGGGTGCACGCGAAAGAGCGGCATGCCGGTCTTCCACGTCGTGTCGCTCGATTTCTTGTAACGAACCGTGACGGTCGCGTCGAAGTTGTCGTCCCCGGTGATCATCATCTGCACGCCGAGCGAGGTGAGGGTCGGGCGATCGAGCGTCGGGTCGGAGACGGCGAGCACGTTTCCGGCGAGCGCGGGAGTCGCGAAGAGCATCGCGGCGAGCGCGGGCAGTACGATCCGGGCAGAGCGCATGCCGCGAGGATAGAGGGCGACCGGCGCGCGTGTACAATGGCGCCATGAAGCGCTGGAGCTCGCTCGGTCTCCTCGTCGTCGTGGCGTGCAGCAACGGCCCGGACGGCGGCGGCCCCGACGGCTCCTCGCCCGACGGCGCGCAGCCCGCCGACGGCGGCGGCGGCGACGCGGCCTCGACCCCGGACGGCGGCGGCGACGGCGGCATCGTGCTCCCGAGCGGGCGCACGTACCCGGACACGAACGCGAGGATCGCGCTCCTCGTCGATCAGCTCCCTTCGATGAACGCGGCCCAAATGCAATTTGCGACGAGCCACTACGTCGGCACCGAGAAACAAATTTTGTCGGTGACGAAGGAGCTCCGCGCGCTCAATTCGAGCTTTCTCGTGCTTCATTATCACCTCGCGATGTGGCAGTCGGCGCCGGCGACGAATTTCATCGTCGACGGCCAGACCTGGGGCAACGATTACCCGACCGTCACCACCAACGAGACTTGGTTCTGGCACGACGCGCAGAGCCAGCGCGTCGCGAGCAGCGCCGACGGAAAGCTGCTCATGAACGTGTCGGTGCCCGGCTTCGCGCAATATTGGGAGCAGTCGCTCGAGGCGCAGGTCGCCGCGGGCGATTACGACGGCGTCATGTTCGACTCGGCGTCGCCCGCGCTCTTACAGGGAGAGTGCGGCGGAAACGGCGCGAACCAGGACCCGCGCCTCGCGGGCACCGCGGCGAAGACGACCTCGTTCACCGAGCTCGGGAACGCCACGTGGATTCAGGCGTGGCAGACGTGGATCTCGAAGCTGAACGGCGACCTCGCCGCCAAGGGCATCCCGCTGATCCCGAACACGAGCGCGTTCGTCACCGGCTGGGACGACACCGATTACGCGCTCACCGCCGGCGCGTTCGTCGAGGGCTTCGCCGACACGAGCTTCGCCGTGTCCGATTGGCAGGCGTCGACCGACGAGCTCCTGAAGCTCGCGTCGCTCGACAAAATCATGATTTTGCAAAACTACTTGTCGTCGGCGAGCGACGTGGCGACTCGCATGTATTATCTCGGTAATTATCTGCTCGTGAAAGGGCATCACGCGTATCTCGATTATTTCGCGCAGAGCCCGCTCGAGTGGTATCCGGAGTGGGGGATCGATCTCGGCGCGCCGACCTCGCCGGCGACGACCGACGTCGCGACGCTCCAGAGCGGCGGCGTCTACCGGCGCGACTTCGCGAAGGGCAGCGTCCTCGTGAACCCGACGTCGAGCCCGGTCCAGGTGCAGCTCGGCGGCACGTACCAAGAAGTCACGCTCACGGGTGGCGGCGCGGTCGACGCGAGCGGAACGGCGCCCGGTTCGCTCGCGACCGCGAGCGTGACGTCGGTCACCGTCGGCGCGCGCACCGCCGTGGTCGTCTTGAAATAGTCATCTGGGGTGACGGCGGTGGTGCGGGTGCGGCGCGGGCTTCGCGCTCGGCGCGGCGGACGCGCTCGGCCGCGCGCTGGGCGCGGCCGACGCGACGGCCTCGCTCGACGCGGTCGGCGGGACCGAGGGGGACGCCGCGAGCGCGTCGCCATGCAGGAGCGAGCGCACCTTCGCCGCGACGAACGCGCGAGAGCTCGCGCGCGCGCCCACGTACGCGCCCGTGGCGACGAGCACGAGCGCCACGACCCATCGGACCTTCGAGCGCTTCTTCTTCGGCGCGACCTGCTTCAGATCCGCCATGAAATTGGGGGAGAGCTTCACCTCCGACGTGGGCAGCGTCGAGAGCGACCGCGCGCGCGGATCGACGGTTTCTTTTTCGGGCTCGGTCACGGAATGTGGATGGGATAATACCCGCCCGCGTCCGCGCCGACGTGACAGCCGCCCTGCGCGCACGAGCCCATCGTCCCGGTGAGCTGCGTGATCATCGGGCGAGCGATGTTCGCGTCGCGAACCCCGACGACCGCCGGGAACACGACGCCGTTCGCGCTCGTGCCGGAGCGAATGTAAAAGTTGCCGTTCGACTGCGAGTAGGTGCTCACGGCGTGCCCCTGCGTGTCCATCACGCGGACCTCGACGCCGACCGCCGCGACCGTGCCGCCGTAGTCTTGATACACGGTGCCGCCGATCAGGAAATCCGGCCCTTCGCCGCCGCTTCCGTGGCAGCCCTTCTGCGCGCACGACTCGCCGGGGTGGTGCGAGGTGTCGCCGCCTTGTTTGCTGGGCGAGGCGTAAGCCGGCGCGCCGGCGAACGGGTCGGTGTAGGCCGTCGGCGCCGGATCGTTCGGGTTGGCGCCGGCGTCAGGGGCGACGTCACCGAGGTCCCTCCCCGCGCTACCGCACGCGAGCGTCGCGAGCATCAGTGGGATGCAAAGTCGTCCGCCCACGTTTGCAATTGTGCGCGCGGGCTTCACTTGCGTCAATCGTCTCCCAGCGCGTAGATTTGTTTTCCGGATGAGGGTCTTGGCGGCGCTGCTCGCAACGGCGGCGTGCACGAGCGTCAACGTGCACGACACGAAAAAAGCCCAGAACGAGCCGTGCGTCACCTGCCACAGCGCCGCGTATCAGAACGTCCAGACGCCGGTGCACGTGGGCGTTTATCCCGACACGTGCGACAGCTGTCACAACACGACGGCGTGGATTCCCACGACGGCCGGCCACCCGGAAGACAAGTTCCCGATCACCACCGGACCGCACGCCAACGCCGCGATCGGCTGCACCGATTGCCACAAACCGTCGCTCGGCCCATCCGGCGGCGGCGCGAACACCGACTGCATCGATTGCCACATCGGGGCGCACACCCTCGCGACCGTGGACTCCGCGCACGCCGGCCTCGCGGGCTACAATCCGGCGAGCTCCGCCACGCCCCACTCGTGCTTGGCCGCGGGATGCCACCCGAACGGCCTCAGACCCTGAGCGTCACGCTTCTCCGCGTTTGGTCACCACTTGGATTCCGAACTTTTGCAAGAGCTCCGCAGGCGCCGTGCCTCCGATTTGAACGATGACCGCGTCGTTCGGGAGGCGCGCTGCTTTTCCTTCGCTCGTGAGGACGACCTCCGCGGCGTCGATGCGCACGACCTCGCTCGGCATGAGCGGCTTCACCTTGCCGGCCTGAATCAGCTCGTCGACGCGGCGGCGGTTCTCGGCGCGGCAGCGCGCGAAGGCGTTGCGACGATAGCTGATGGCGACCGACGCGCAGCCGCCGAAATCGGCGAGCGCGAGCGCGTTCTCGACCGCGCTGTTTCCGCCGCCGACGACGAGCACGTGCTTTCCGCGGAACGGGTCCGGTTCGAGCAGCGTGTAGCTCACCTTCGCGAGCTCCTCGCCCGGGACGCCGAGGCGACGCGGGTTGCCGCGCCGACCGAGCGCGAGGAGCACGTTCGCCGCGCGCACCGGCCCCGCCGTCGTCTCGAGCTTCCACATTCCGTCGGGCTCCGCGGCGACGCCTTCGACCGTCACGCCCGTCTTCACCGGCATCTTCGAGCGTTCGATGATCGATTTCCAAAGGTCGACGAGCTCCTCCTTGCTCATCGTGCGCCGCTTCACCGTGCCGATGCCCGCCGCGAAGTCGAGTGCGCCGGTCATGACGACCTTGGCGCGCGGGTAGTGCATGATTGTTCCGCCGATCTCGTCGCGTTCGAGCAGCGTGACGCGCAGGCCCGCCTCCATGAGCCGGAGCGTCGCGCTCATTCCGGCCGGGCCGCCGCCGACGACCACCGCGTCCCACGCATCGCCGGCTCCTCGCCGCCCGCTCGCGGCGGCCGCCTCCGCCGCCTGACGACCCTGGCTGACGGCGTTGCGAATGAGGCCCATCCCGCCGAGCTCGCCGACGACGTAGACGCCCGGGCGCGTCGTCTGGAAATTCGGGTCCAGACAGCGGGAGCTCGACGCCGCGCTCGTGCCGTGCCGAACACGAGCTTGATTGCGTCGACCGGGCAGGCCTCGACGCACGCCGAGTGTCCGATGCACGCGAGCGGGTTCAGGAGCTTGGCCTGCCCGCGCACCACGCCGAGCACCTGCTTCTCGGGGCACGCGAGCATGCACGCGCCGGAGCCGATGCAGCGATTCACGTCGACGATCGGGTGGATGGTGTCCGGCACCACCTCGCCGAGCGCGGCCATGTCCTCGAGCGTCGCGAGCGCCTGCGCTCTCTTGCTTGCGCTCGCCGCGGCCGAAGACCCAGTAGAGGACGAACGTGACGAGGATTACGGCGCCGATGCGCGAGGTAAGGTAGGTCACGCTCGCGAAGTTACCACGCGGAGGATGCGATGAACCCCACCGCCGTCGCTCCGCCGAAGCTCCGCCCGTGCCGCGCCGCGTCGGTCGCTGGGTCACGATTGTCGTCATCGTCGGCTTGACCGCCGTGCTCGGGTGGCGCGGCTTCTCCTTCTACAAGCTCGGGCTCACGCCAGCGCTTCGATGCACCCGGATTTCCGCACGCTCAGCCCCTCGGGCCTCGTCGGGCACGGCTACGGAATCGTCGGCACGGCGATGATACTCACGAACCTTCTCTATTTGGTTCGACGTCGCTTCACCAAGCGCTTCCCCGCGTGGGCGGGCTCGGTCAAGGCGTGGCTCAACGCGCACGTCTTCACCGGGCTCGTCGGATTCGGTGCTCGTCCTTTTTCACTCCGCGTTTCAGCTGCGAACGCCGATCGCGACCGTCACGTCGGTGAGCCTCGGGATCGTAGTCTGCACCGGGCTCATCGGGCTCTATCTCTACGCGCTCGTGCCGAAAGGCGGTCTCCGGCCGCTCGAAGCGCGGCTCACCGAGATTGAGCCGCTCTTGCCCGGCCTCGCGCGCGAGGTGCGCGGACTTCGTCCGCGAGACGCCGCTGACCACGCTGCCGCACGACGCGTCGTTCCTCCGCATGATCGTGACGATGCCGCGCTGGATGCTCCAGGCGCGCAAGCGGCGCCGGGGGATTCCGCAAGGCGATGCGGCGCGACAAGCTCTTTCCGCGTGCTCGAGCGAAACGACCGCCGGCTCGCGCGCGCCTTCCGCGCCGAGCTCGGCGAGCTCGCGGCGAGCGAGGTCGACACCGCCGCCGGGGCCGCGCTCATGCGCTCGTGGCGTTCGCTGCACCGCTTCCTCGCGATCCTCATGATCGTGAGCGTCTCGGTTCACATCGGCGTCGCGTGGTTCTACGGGTTCCGGTGGATTTTCGAACTGATGCGCCGCGCGCTCACGCTGCTCCTCTTGCCTTCGTCGTCGTCTTCGCCGTCCGGCGCCGCGCGTGCGCAGCTTCTCTCGCCCGGTCCGCTCTCGCGGGCGCACGCGTCGCTCGAGGGCGACACGCACTGCTCGAGCTGCCACAGCTCCGGTAAGCGCGTCGACCAGAACGCGTGCTTCAAGTGCCACACCGAGCTCGGCTCGCGTGTCGCGGCGGGGCAGGGGCTCCACGGGGCGGCAATACCGCGGCAGCCCTGCGAGCAGTGCCACGTCGAACACCTCGGCGCGGCGCCCGCCGACCAAGTGGCCCGGCGGCGGCCCGACGAGCCTCGACCACGCGCTCACCGGCTGGCCGCTGAACGGCGCCCACCAGGCGCAGCGTGCACCAAGTGCCACACGAAGACCGACCTCGGTCGGCTCGACGACTTACCTCGGCCTCTCGACGACGTGCACGACGTGCCACAAGGATCAGCACGCCGGACGATTCGGTGCAAACTGCACGAATTGCCACGACGAGACGGCGTGGTCCAACCTGAGATCCTGCCTCAGGGCTTCAACCACGAGCTCGCGCGCGCTTCAAGCTACACGGCGCGCACACGCAGCGGTCGCGTGCGCCAAGTGCCACTCGAGCCCGCCGAAATACACGGGCCTCCAGTTCGGCGCTCTGCGGCGACTGCCACAAAGATCCCCACGCGGGAAGGCTCGGCACGGCCTGCACCGACTGCCACGACGACGCCGGCGTGGAAGCCGGTGACCTTCCGCGGCGCGAACGCGAAGCACCCCGGCGTGAGCCTCGCCAACGGTCACGCGGCGGTCGCGTGCCGCACGTGCCACGACCGCGGAAACCTCGCGCGCGCCGTCGCGCGGGACGCATGTGCGTCTCGTGCCATCGCCCCGTGCACAAGGCCCCGTTCGGGCGCGCGTGCGGCAGCTGCCACGGCTCCATCCCGTGGACGGGGCTGCCGCGCATCGATCGGGCTCGCCTCGCACCCGACGAACCGACTACCCGCTCAGCGGGCAAGCACGACGAGGTCGCGTGCGCCGAAGTGCCACAAGCCGTCGCTGCCCGCGGGAGGAACGTTACCGAAAGCTCGCCTTCGCGCGGTGCCTCGACTGCCACGAGGACAAGCACGCCGGCGAGTTCACGCGCATCGCGGCGGGCGACTGCAAGGGGTGTCATTCGACCGCGGGCTACCGGCCGACGCTCTTCGGCGTCGACGAGCACGCGCGGCGCGCTTCGCGCTCGTCGGGCAGCACGCGGCTGTCGCCGTGCTCGGCATGCCACACGACGCGCGCCCGCGCCTCGATCTGCACGTGACCAAGCAAGCGTGCGCCGACTGCCACCCGAACCCGCACGGCGATCAGTTCGCGACGGAAATGGCGCAAGGGCGGGTGCGCGGCAGTGCCACTCGCCTTCGGGCTGGCACGTCCCCAAGATCGATCACAGCATCTGGCCGCTTACCGGCGCACACGGGAGCGCGCCTTGCGACAGCTGCCACCACCCGACCGACGCCGATCGCAAGGCGGGCCGCGGCGCGAGCTACCGCGGCGTCACGCGCGTTTGCAGCGGCTGCCACGACGACGCGCACCTCGGGCAGTTCCGGCTCGCGAAACCGGTGAAGGAGTGCGACGCGTGCCACTCGACGCGGAACTTCAAGATCCCCGAGTTCGACCACGAGGCGAAGACCGGGTGGGCGCTGACCGGGGCGCACCAGCGCGTCGCGTGCACCCAGTGCCACCAAGCGCGATGGCGCCGCCACGGTGACGACGCGCTGGCGCGCTTCCCCGGCGACGCGGGAGCGAGCTCGCCGACGGCGTGCACCTTCTGCCACGCGAACCCCCAGCACCGCGAGCGCACTGCGAACGCCGAACGCCGCCGCGCACCCCGCGCTTCACCGACTCGGTCCAGTGCAGCGCGTGCCACACGACGACCTCGTGGAGCAACAGGGACGCGACCGGCAAGAACGTCGAGTTCGATCACGCGAAGACCGGCTTTCCGCTCACCGGCCAGCACGCCCACACCTCGTGCGTCTCTTGCCATAGCTCGACGACCATCAAGCGCGACTGCGTGACATGCCACGAGGACCAGCACCGCGGTCGTCTCTCGCGCGAGTGCGACAAGTGCCACACCGCGACGAGCTGGCGCGCGACGCAGCCGCTCGCGATTCACCGCATGACGCGCTTCCCGCTGACGGGCATGCATGTCCTTGCAGACTGCACACAATGCCACGTGCGCCAGAGCGAGGAGCGCTTCCGCTACACGCCGGCCGAGTGCTGGGCGTGCCACGAGAAGGACTACGAGCGACCGGGCATCTTCCCGCACCAGGCCACCGCGACGACGCCCGCGCTCCCGCGCGATTGCAGCCTCTGCCATCGCGCGGTCGCGTGGGTGCCGGCGAACGTCCCCGCGCACGCAAGCCGGCCCGCTGCAGATGCAGAAGGCGCCGCCGGACCACGATCTCCGGCTTCCCGATCGACTTCGGCATGCACCGCGGGGCGGCGTGCAGCGACTGCCACGCGTCGGCGTCCGCGCCGCGCGCGGTGCGGTGCGTCGGTTGCCACGCGCACTCGCCGGCCGTGCTGATGCAGCAGCACAAGCAGCCGATGGCGAGCGACGGCGCGTCGTGTCTCACGTGCCACCCGGCGGGGGTGCGGCGATGAGACGCGCGTCATTCGCCGTCGCGCTGCTCGCGTTCGCGTCGCCGGCCGCCGCGCAACGTCATCGCTCTCGCAAGCCGCCGGCGCCGCCACCGAGCATCACGCTGCGCCGCCGACTTCGATCGAGGTGACGGTCGCCGAGGTCGCCGGCGGTCGCGCGTACCTCCAGCCCGGCGACAAGGGCGGCGTGCATCGCACGGCGGTCGTCACGATCGGCGGCAAAGAGCATCGCGTGATCGACACGACCGATTCGTACGCGGTCGTCGATCTCGACGCTGGGCCGGTGCACGAGAAAGAGCGCGGGCGCGCGTCGATCGTCGAGGAGCAGCAACAGGCGAAGCCGCCGCCGCCGCCGCATCCGCTCTCCACGTGGGCGACCGCGTGGGTGCCGGAGGACCCGCCGTCGCGCATGCAGCAGCCCGCCTTCGTCCCGCTCGGCGAGGCGAGCCGCAGCCGAAAATACGACGCGGTGCTCGGGTTCTCGGCCGGCGGCGAGATCCCGCTCGCGGGCCAGCCCGGCGCGTCGATCGGCTTCTTCGAGCTCGACGCGAAGGTGCACGCCGAGCCGTTCTCCGTCCCTGCCGCGCTCGACTTCGACGGCTCGCTTCGCTTCTGGGCCGCGCCCGATTCTGAGCTCGCGCGTCGGCGGGACGACGCGCTCGTACTTGTTCGTGCGCGAGCTCCTCGCGAGCTACGGCCACGCCGCCGGCTGGTACGCCGGGCTCGGGCGAATGCCTTACGCCGCGTCGACGCTCGGCACCCTCGACGGGCTGCGGCTGCAGGCGGCGCTCGGAGGCGGCGTGACGCTCGCCGCCTTCGGCGGGTTCTTGCCCAACCCGCTCGGCGGCGAGATGGACTTCACCGGGCAGCGCTTCGGCATCGAGGCCCGCATCGAGCGACCCGATTTGAAGCTCCGCCCCGAAGGCGCGCTCGTCGTGTACGGCTCGACGTTCCAGGGCAAGCCGGACGAGCGGCGCGTCGACGCCACGTTCGGAATCTATCCGGGCCACTCTCGCGTCGGCGGGCACGTCGAGGTGTCGAACTTCGACTCGGGCAACCCGTGGGGCGTGAACCCGATCGAGCTCACGTCCGCCGGCGTGGATGAAGCGCTGCGCCTCGGTCCGTTCGAGGTGAGCGCGCGGCTGGATTTCGTGGAGCCGGAGCGCTCGCGCTGGCTCGCGTCGTTCCTGCCGAGCTCGTGGTTCTGCCTGACCGTGCCGACGCCCGGCGTCCCGGTCGCGCAGGAGCCGTGCGACGGTCGCAGCGACATGCGCGCGATGGGCACGCTCGACCTCGGGTACACGAAAGGAATGGTCGCGCTCACGCTGGGCGGGACGACCATGGGCGACATCTCGCACGGCGGCGCGGAGCCGCGCGTCCTCGGCGCCTTCTTCAGCGGCCGGCTCGTGCGCGTGGCGAAGGTCCTCCGGTTCGAGCTCTCGGGCAACTACTCGAACGCTACGTACATGAGCATGTTCGGCGGCACCGCGGGCGTCGGCGTCACCGTGCTCGGCGACCGCCTCGACATGTCCGCGTATTATCGGCGCTCGGAGATTGAGTACGCCGTCGACTCGAGCTTCCTCGAGCAGAACGGCTTCGGCGGCATGATCGTCCTCTTTCCCGTCTCGACCGTCATGTTCACGGTGCAAGGCGAGGCGATTACGGGTAACGACGTGAACGCGGTCACGCTCATGGGCTCGGCCGTTTGGCACCCGCGGTTCTGAAAATGGAAAAGAGCACCCTCGTCCTCGCAGCTGGTCTCGTCGGCGCCGTCGCGTACGCGCTCACCTACGGCGCCTCGCAGTCCTCGACCGCGCCGCCGCCCGTCGCGGCGCAGCCCGCGCAGGCCGCGACCGAGGATTTCGGCGAGCTCCCGCCCAATCACCCGCCGGTCGACCCGGGCGCGACGGCCGCCGCCGCCGCGGACACGAGCGATCCGGCCGCGCACCTCGCGCCGCCGACCGAGGATCCGGCCGCGCTCGCGTGGAAGGCGCCCGCCGAGTGGGCGCCGATGCCGAACCCGAACCAGATGCGCCTCGCGACGTACAAAATCCCGCGCGCCGCGTCCGACTCCGAGGACGCCGAGCTCGCGGTCACGCGCGCGGGGGGCGATCTCCAGAGCAACGTCGATCGCTGGAAAGGGCAGTTCCAAGGCGACACGAAGGTCGAGCAGTCGCAAAAGACGGTGCACGGCCTCGCGGTCACGATCGTGAAGATCGAAGGCACCTACGGCGGCGGGATGGACCCGTCGGCCGCCGCGCGCCCCGGGTGGGCGATGCTGGCGGCGATTGTCGCGACCAAGGACCTGCCCTACTTCTTCAAGATGACCGGCCCGGTCGCGACCGTGCGCGCCGCACAAAAACCGTTCGAGGCGATGCTCGACGGGCTCAACCCGATTTGAGCGTGCGGTCGAGGAGCGCGAAGAGCGTCTCGTAGTGACGCTCGGACTGCGCCGCGTCGTAGACGGGCGTGTCGCTGAAGACCCACCCGTGCTTGGCGGGGAACGTGACGACCTCGTGCTCGACGCCCGCCTTCGTGAGCGCCTCCTCGAAGCGAGCCTTCGCCTCGTCGGTGAACGACGGGTCCTCGATCGCGCCGGCGACGTACACGCGCGATTTGATCTCGGGCGCGAGCGTGTGCGGGCTGTCGGCCGCGTCGGTCGCGAGACCGCCGGGGTGGTACGCGGCCGTCGCAGCGATCCGATTTGGGTACTTCGCCGCGGCGACCACCGAAAGGCGCCCGCCCATGCAGTAGCCGGTCGTGCCGATCGGGCCCGGCTTCACGTCCGGCTGGGCGGCGATCCAATCGAGGAAGGTCTTCGTGTCGTTCATGATGAGCGGCGTCTGCGCGGCCGCGAAGAATTTCTCCCGCAGGATTTTCAATTGCGCGGGGTCGCCGAACACCTTCTTGGGGTCCATCGGCTCGTAAGGCCCAGCGCGGTAGAAGAGATCCGGAAGCAGCACGAAATAGCCGTGTTTCGCGATGCGCTCGCCGACCTCGAGCATCGCCGGCCGGATTCCGACCCCGTCCATGAAGACGAGCACCGCCGGCCACGGGCCGGGCGTCGTCGGGCGGTACACGTAGCTCGGGCAAACGCCGTCCGCGGTCTCGATCTCGATTTTGCTCATCGCGTCCTTTCTAGCATCGCGTGGGTTTCGAGTAATCTGTCGGAGCATGACGCGGGAGGAGGTCTGGAAGCACGTCGCCGCGCGCCTTCGAGAGGGCTTCGGACGGCTGCTCGACGTGCGCGACGTGCGGCGCGTGCGGCGCGTCGCGGGCGACGCGTGGCTCGTCAGCGTCGTGCTCGCCGCGCCCTCTGGCGATCTCCACGTCGCCGACGTCGCGGTCGACGACGCGACCGGCGCGACGACGCCCGCGCTCGGCGCCGACCACGTGATCGACGCCGTCCGACGCGCGCAGCGCGCCTCGCTCGCGCCGCCGCCCGACGACTTCGGCGACTTCGGCGACGCGGGCGGCGAGGACGACGGCCTCGGCATGCTCGAGGAAATGGAGGAGCCGATCGAGGCGCGCATCGAGGCGGCGATCGCGCGCCGCGATACCGTGTCGCTCCGCCAGGCGCGCGATCTCCTGCCGCGCCTCTTGACCGATCACGAGCGCCGCGGCGCGACGCTCTTCACGATGGCCTCGGTCGAGGCCAAGCTCGGCGAGAACGCGCTCGCGCGCGGATACCTCGAGGCGGCTGCGCGCGAGTTCGGCGACCGCTTCGATCTGCCCGCGCTCGAGCGCGCCGCGGGGCTCGAGCTCGAGCTCGCCGGGCGCGACGCGTTCGTGGGCTCGCCGATCCACGCGCTGCTCGAGCAGAGCCGCGCGCGCCTGACGCCGCTCGCGTCGCTCTTCGACGCGCGGAGCTTCGTCGGCGTCTCGGACGAGGCGCGCGCGAAGCTCTCGGCCGCCGCCGAGCTCCGCACGCTCGCGCCCGAGGAGATGCTCGTCACCGAGGGCGAGCCGTCGAAGAACGTCTTCGTCGTGAAGAGCGGGCTGCTCGGCGTCTGGCTCGAGAAGCCGTCGGGCGGGTCGTGGCTCGTTCGCTGCTGCTTTCCCGGGTGGCTCCTCGGCGAGTCGAGCGTGCTCGCGGGCGCGGGCGCGCGGTGCACGGCGTCGCTCCGCGCCGAGCGAATCAGCGAAGTGTGGCGCCTGCCCGCCG
Source organism: uncultured delta proteobacterium (assembly GCA_963731595.1). Lineage (GTDB taxonomy): Bacteria > Myxococcota_A > Polyangia > Polyangiales > Polyangiaceae > DASXHD01. The sequence goes on along the minus strand of CAVSWE010000004.1, from coordinate 1,788,531 downwards.
AGGTCGTGCGCGCCGTCATGGACGACGATCTCGCGTTCGGCGTGCGAATCGCCGAGACGAAGCAGATGCATCGCATCGACTCCTTCTTTTCGATGCACGAGACGATGGGGCAGCTCGACGTGCAGGTGCGCGACGAGATGCTCTCGTGCATCCAGCGCCTCGAGACGTTCGACTCCGAGACGATCATCCTGCCGGCGAACGAGCCGCCCGCCGTCGCGTGTCTCGTCGCGCGAGGCAACATCGCGCTCTTCGAGGACGCGCGGCCCGACACGCCCATCGGCGCGATCGAAGCCGACGGCTTCTACGGCGTTCGCGACGCGATCCACCAAATCGCGCCGAGCGTCACCGCGGTCGCGCGCGCCGGCACGACGGTCGCGTTCTTCGACGCGACGCGCCTCCAGAAGCTCTGCGAGCGGAGCCCCGAGCACGTCGTCGCCGTGCTCGAGCGTCTCGGTTGAGGGCCCGTGAAGCTCCCGGAGAAGCCGCCGCCCATCCCGCGTTTGTCGCTCGAGTCCGCGCGGTGGACGGCGGTGTGCGGGCGCTGCCTCGCGCGCTCGCGCGTCGTCTCGGCGCTCACCGAACGCGACGCGTGGAACGAGATTGCGAGCACGGAGGGCTTCTGCATCTACGAGCCCGGCCCGGGCTTCGAGCCGTACCCGCTCTGCCTCCGCTGCGCCGACGAGTCCCTCGAGCCCACGCGCAAAATCGTCCCCTGACCACGCGGGGCGCTGTTCCCTCTTTTGAGGTTCACGGCGTCGTGGAGGGCGCGGGGTCGGCGCAGCAGCGGAAGCCGGTCGAGTAGTCGTGGTAGTCGAAGCTGTGCGCGATGGTGCGGTACGCGCAGCCTTCGCCGTGCTGCGACGTGTCGAGCCAGTAGCCGCCCTGGAACGTGCCGTTCGGGTCGGCGGTCCACTCGTCGAGGTTGCCGACCATGTCGTACGCGCCGTAGTCGTTCACGCACTCCGGGGACGCGCCGGTCTTCGCGACCGTGTCCGGGACCTCGTCGAGGCGCGGGTCGTTCAAGTCGCGGACTTGGAGCGCGAGCGTCGGCGCCGCGCCCGAATCGTGGCACTTGCCCGACTGATGCAGCGGGCCGTACGGGTACGCGAACGCGTGGCTCCCGCCGCACGCGGCGCGCCACTCGACTGGCGCGCACAATCGCTTGCCCGCCGCGCGGCACGCGGCCTGCGCTTGCGCCGCGCTCACGTAGCCCTGCGGGAGGACCCCGGCCGAAGTATGTGCAACATACACGTGTCCGTCGAGCGGCGCGCGATTCGGCGGCCACGCGGCCTCGCTCCCGTCGGGGCGGCGCTCGGCGAGCGTGCCCTCCCACCGATCGATGCAGAAGCGGTTGCCGACGCTCGCCATGCCGGCGGGGCAGCGCGCGCTCGCGCGCGGCGCGGGCAGCGCGCCCTCGTCGACGGGGTGGTAGCGGCCGGGCGCGTACGCGAGGATGGCGCTCTCGAGCGTGGAGCGCGGGTGGAGCACGGGGCGGAGCGCGCGGAGCGCGGCGGCGACTTGCGCGCGCGACTCGGGCGGCGCTCGGTCCGGCGACTCGGCGCGCGCGATTGCGACGACGGTCCCGAGCGCGAGTGGCGCGAGCAGCGCGGCGCGCTTGGACGCAGGTTTCACGGGCTGCGATCCTAGCGCACCCGGGCGTGCATTTCCGAACGCCCGCCGCGTTCGCCGCGAGAAAATGCGCGCGGCGCGTGTCTTGCTTAGGGGCCGCCAGATGCGACGCTTCTTGGCTTCGATCGTTTGCCCTCTCGCGCTCCTCGCCGCCTGCAGCGACGCGCCGCCCGCCACAGACGACGCCGCCGTCGAGGACGCCTCGACGCCCGACGTCTTCGCGCCCGCGTCTCACCCGGCGGCGCCGACGCTCACCAACTCGGGCGGCGGCGTGCTCGCGAGCCCGAAGGTCGTCGTCGTGACCTTCGGCGACGATCCGCTCGCCGCGTCGGTCGAGTCGTTCGCGCAGAAGCTCGGCGCGAGCTCGTATTGGTCCGCGACGACGAGCGAGTACGGCGTCGGCGCGCTGCAATACGGCGGGGCCGTCCACGTCGCCGCGCCGCCCGCGACGACGCTCACGATGACCGATTCTCGAGACCTGGATCGCTTCCGAGCTCGACGGGACGCACCCGGAGTGGCCCGCCTACGACGCGAGCACGATCTACTCGATCGTCATGCCGGTCGGGGCCGGCATCGAGGTCGACGGCGTGCCCGCGTGCAAGAGCTCGCCCGCGTACCACTACGAGATCGACGCCGGCGGCAAGACGATTGTCTACGCGGCCATCAACCGTTGCGATCCCATCCTCGGCCTCTCGGGCATCGACTACGTCACGGCCGGCCTGAGCCACGAGTGGATCGAGGCGTCGACCGATCCGCTCTACGTCTCGGCGCCCGCCTACGACGGACCGGCTCCGAAGTACGACGACTGGAATTTCGTGACCGGCGGCGAGCTCGCCGACTTCTGCACGACGATGAACGACGTCTACTTCAAGCCGAGCGATTCTGCCCTTCACGGTGCAGCGCTCGTGGTCGAACGCCGCCGCGAGCGCGGGACACGACCCGTGCGTCCCGGCGCCCGACGGGCCGTATTTCGCCGCGGCCCCGGTGCTCGACACGATCGCGGCGAAGATCGCAGGGCTCCCCCTTCACGTGCGAGGGCGCGCACGTGCCGCTCGGCGGGCAGGCCGACGTTCAGGTCGACCTCTACAGCGACGCGCCGATGGACGCCCCGTTCACGGTGAGCGCGAAGCCGCTCCTCGGCTCGAACCTCGCTTTCTCGTGGGACAGCACGTCGGGGAACAACGGCGACGTGCTCACGCTCACGATTACGCGCAAGGGCGACGCGTCGGGCGTCAGTGGCGCCGGATTCTTCGAGATCGCCTCGACCGCGAACGGCCGCCATTCCGTCTGGATCGGCGCCGTCGGAAATTGATTCAACCCTGACGCGACGCGGTCGGTCGCACGCCGCGCCACTCGCCGAGCTTTGACCGCACGTCGTAGCCCTCGCCGCGGAGGTGCCGCTCGAGGTGCGCGAACGAGTCGAGGCCCCAGAACATCTCGCCGTCGACGATCATCGTCGGCACGCCGAAGACGCCCGCGGCGATCGCGTCCTCCGTCTGCTTGCGGAGACGATCCTTGATCGGCTGCTCGCTCGCGCGGCGCACGAGCTCCGCGCCGTCGAACCCCGCCTCGGTCGCGACGGCGGCCATTTTCTCGGGCGTCTCGACGCCGTGGCCCGTCGCCCACACCGCCGCATAGAGCGCGCCGACGAGCCGCCGCTTTTCGTCCGCGCCCATGTCGAGCGACGCGACGCGGAGCGCGAGGAGCGGGTTGAAAGGGTGCGAGCTCGGCGGCGCGACCGGCACGCCGAGCACGTGCGCGCTCCGCAGGACGTCGAAGACCATGTACGTCCGCTTGGCGGGGATCTCGGCCGGGCCTTTCGTGGCGCCGTGCGCGAGGAGCGGCGCGAGCAGCGTCGGCACCGGCGTGACCGTTCGCCCGAAGCGCTCCGCGAGGGCGTGAATCTGCGTCCACGCGAGGTACGCGTACGGCGAGATGAAATCGAAATGAAAGGCGATCGGCGTGCTCACGCGGCGAGCTTAACGCGAAAGACGGTACACTCCACGCCGCATGCGCGCTCTTCGTGTGGAGGACTCCGGTCTGGCGCTCGCCGACGTTCCGCGCCCCGCAGCCGCGGGCGAAGCGATCGTGCGCGTCACGCTGTCGGGCGTCTGCAACACCGATTCTCGAGATCGCGCGCGGGTACGCCGGATTTCGCGGGACGCTCGGCCACGAGCTCGTCGGCGTCGTCGAGGACGCGGGCGGCGGGCCGCTCGCGCGCGGCACGCGCGTCGTCGCCGAGATCAACGCCGGCTGCGGCGCGTGCGAGCGCTGCGAGCGCGGCGATCCGCGGCACTGCAAGACCCGAACGGTGATGGGCATCGTCGGTCGCGACGGCGCGCACGCGGACTTGGTGAGGATCCCGGCGCGCAACCTCCTCGCCGTGCCGGCGGAGATTTCGGACGTCGAGGCGGTCTTCGTCGAGCCGCTCGCCGCGGCGTGCGGCGTGCTCGAGCGCTGCCCGACCGAGCCGGGCGCGCGCGTCGCGATTGTCGGCGACGGCAAGCTCGGTCTCCTTTGCGCGATGGCGCTCGCCACCCGCGGCCTCGAGCCCCTGCTCGTCGGAAAGCACGAAGCGAAGCTCGCGATCGCTCGCGCGCGCGGCGTCGAGACGGCGACCGTGGCGGCGGCGCGCGGACGCGGCCGCGCGTTCGACGTGGTCGTCGAGGCCTCGGGCGCGCCGAGCGGCTTCGAGCTCGCCCTCGACCTGCTCGAGCCGCTCGGGTCGCTCGTGCTCAAATCGACGTTTCACGGTGAAACCCCCATCGACACCGCGCGCGTGGTCGTGGACGAGATTCGCGTCATCGGCTCGCGGTGCGGCCGTTTCGCGCCCGCGCTCGAGCTGCTCGCGAGTCGCGCCGTCGACGTGCGGCCGCTCGTGAGCGAGGTCCTCTCGATCGATCGCGCGCTCGACGCGATGACCCTCGCCGGCCGCGACGGCGTGCTGAAAGTTTTGCTCGATCGGTGAAAAAAACGTCCCACGTGATCGACGGCCACTCGCCCGGACATTGGGTAGGTCGTGACGAAAAAGCTTTTCGTCGTGCAGCCCGAAGGGGATCTGCCGGCGCTCTTGGGTCGACGTTGTGTTCTCACCGCGCTCGGGGCGATGGCCCTCGTCGGCTGCTCCGGCGCGATCACCGATCCCGACGCGGGCACCGACCCGGACGCGGGCGACGACGGCGGGGCGGACGCGCCCGACGAGACCTCGACGTGCGCGTCGTCGCTCGGCAAGAAGGTCGGCGCCGAGACGTCCTTCCCGGTCGGGACGTGGACGCTCGTCGGTCAGCTCATCGTCGCGCAGGACGCGAACGGTTTCTTCGCCTTCTCGGCGATTTGCACGCACCAGGGCTGCCTCGTCGATCCGCCGGCGAGCAACGGCTCCACGTACTGCCCGTGCCACGGCTCGCGCTTCGACGGCAACGGGAACGTGACGCACGGGCCGGCGTTTTCGCCGCTGCCGCACTACGCGGTGAACGTGTGCGGCGGCGACGTCTACGTGAGCACGTCGACGAAGGTCGCGCAGACGACCCGCACCCCCGCGAGCTGACGATTCACGACGCGGGCGCGTCGTGGCCGGTGAGCGAGGCGAGCGCCTCGACGAGCATCTCCGGATCGACCGGCTTCGCGATGTGCTCTTGAAAGCCGGCCGCGAGCGCGCGCGCGACGTCGTCCGCGCTCGCGTACGCGGTCAGCGCGATCGCGGGCACGTCGCCGCCGTGCGAGCGATCGAGCGTGCGCACGCGCCGCATGAGCGAGTAGCCGTCCTCGCCGGGCATGCCGATGTCGCTGACGAGCACGTTGGGCGGGTTCATACGGACGGCGTCCACGGCGGCGCTGGCGCTGTCGACCGCCTCGACGTTGGCCCCGGCGTGCTCGAGCACGGCGCAGACGAGGTAACGCGCGTCGAGGTCGTCGTCGCACACCAGCACGTTGACGCCTTCGAGCGGGCGCGGCGGGCTGGCGCGCTCGGCCGGCGCCTCACGCGCGCCCTCGTCGGCCGGCGACGAAGGCTTCATCTCGGTCGCGACGGCGCGAACGGGAAGCTCCACGACGAAGGTCGCGCCGCGCCCGCGGCCCGCGCTCTCGGCGCGGACGTTCCCGCCGTGCAGCTCGACGAGGTGACGCACGATCGCGAGGCCGAGCCCGAGCCCGCCGAACGCGCGCGTGGTCGAGCTGTCGTGCTGCCGAAAGCGCTCGAAGACGAACGGCAAGAAATCGGGGTCGATGCCGCGACCATTGTCGCGCACGGTGACCGTCACGTTCGCGCCCTCGCGTTCGAGCGTGCACGAGGCGCGACCGCCCGCGGGCGTGAACTTCACCGCGTTCGAGAGGAGGTTCCAGAACACCTGCTGGAGCCGGCCCGCGTCGCCATAGAAGGGGCACGGCTCCACGTGCGACTCGATGGCGATGCTCTTCGCGCGCGCCATCGGCTCGACCACCCGCAGGCACGCGCGCAGCACGTCCGCGAGATCGAGCGGCTCCTGGGCGATCTGGAGCTTGCCGGTGATGATGCGCGACACGTCGAGCACGTCGTCGACGAGCCGCGCGAGCGCCGTCGCGTTGCGCTCGATCGTCGTGATGCCTTTGGCGACCTCCTTCGGCGGGAGCGACGGCACGAGGCGCGCCCAGCCGAGGATCGCCGTGAGCGGCGTGCGGAGCTCGTGAGACACCGTCGCGAGAAATTCGTCCTTCGCGCGGTTCGCGTCGCGCTCGCGCGCGAGCGCGCGCAGTTGCTCGATCGCCATGCCGGCGCGTCGCCCGAGGTCCTCGGCCACGGCGAGATCGTCGAGCCCGTACAGGCGGCCCGTCTTGGGCGACGCGATGAGCAGCGCGCCGAGCGTTCGCCGGTGACCGCAGATCGGGACGATCATCACGCTCGCTTCGCCGGACTCGGGGTGGAGCTCGCCGCGGCCCGTGCGTACGACCCGCTTCACGGATCCGGGCCAGTGGCGAGTCACCTCCTCGGGGAGCGCGATCTCGGGGTCGACCTTCGCGTCGGCGACCAGGCGCAGCTCGTCCTCCTCGACGATGCCCACGCGGCACCCCTCGGCGAAGCCTTTGACGACGACCTCGGCGAGCTTGCGCAAGACGTCGTCGTCGGTCGTGGGGGAGGCGAGGACCTCGCTCGCCTCGACGAGCACCCGCCGCGCCTCTTCCACGCGCGCGCGTCGCGTGACGTCGCGAAAGACCGCGAGGTGGAGCCCTTCGAGCACGTCCGGCGTCGTCGTCATGTCGATGATGCGGGGTGGGCGCCCGAGGGTCGACTGACCGTGGTAGGGCTTTCGCCACGCGAGGCTCGGAACCGCCGGGGCGAGCGCGCTCATGCGCTGGCCGACCACGTCCTCGCGATCCCGCTCGAGGACCTCGAGCGCCGCGCGATTCGCGTCGTGGACGAGCAGGCTCGCGTCGAAGAGGATCATCGCGTCGGTCGCGTTCTGGAAGATGGCGCCGAACCGGCGTCGCTCGGCGTCGACGACACGCACGGTGCGCCTGGTCTGGAACGCGTACGTGCCGATCGTCCCGAGCACGAGGCTCGCGCCGACGAGCTCGAGGAGCGCGTAGAGGCTCATCGTGGACGCTCGTCGCGCGCGCTGGGCCAGGAGGGCGTCTTCCTCGGCGAGCACGTCGTCGATCCGCCCGCGGACCGCCTCCCCGAGGCTCGCGGCGCCCGTGCTGCGCATCTCCGCGAGCGCCGCGGCGGTCCCCGCGCGGTCGGCCGTGTCCATGGCGCTGCGCAGGCGATCGAAGAAGGTCCGAGCGAGCGCCCCGACCTCGCTGAGCTGACCGCTCTGCTTCGCATTGTCGTGCGTGAGACCGCGAACGCGCCGGAGGTCGCGGAACACGTGCCGCGTCTCCGCGGCGAACGCGCGCCGGCGAGTGCGGTCGCCGGTCAAGAGCTCGCTGTGCCGCTCGAGCTCGGCCGCGAGGATGTGGCTGCGAAGCTCGAACGCAGCGGCGCGCACGTCGCTCGTGTGCGTCACCCATTCGTCTGCTGACGAGGCTTGATGCCAGCTCCACACGAGCACGGCGCAAATGACCGCGCTGAGCACGATGCCGACGGGTACGAGCCAACCGATCTTGCCGCGCGAAGTCATGTGCACTTTGCCCCAGCCCTCGCAAGACAACATCCGCGCCAGCGGATTCAGCCGGCGTCAAGCGCGGTGCATCGCGCGCCCTTCGTCGTCGAGCTCGAAGAGCTCTTCGGCGCGATCTGCCACGCGGTACGTGGCGAGCGGTGCCACGCGTAGGAGGACTTTGCCGGCCGGCGTCGGCTCGACGCGGTAGCCGGGCTCCTTCAGCGCTTCGACGCGCTCGATGAACTTCCGCCGGCGCGCTTCGCGCCTCGTCGCTTGAATCACGGCGGCGCCTCCGCACGCGACCGCCGCGAGCACGAGCGCATGAAGCAAGATTGCCCCGGGCGTCGCGAGGTGGTTCCACGCCGGCTCGGCGTACCCTCCGCTCGACGCCGGCTGCGCGAGCGCGATCGCGGCGACCCCGAGGAGGGCCGAGACGCAGCCGACGATGCGCTCTCCGTGTTCCTCGCCTGCGAGCCCGCGCTTCGCGAGGTTCTGGGCGTGGGCGATCGGCGCGCCGACGAGCAGCAGCACGAGCATGAGCGCGGGACCCCAACACATGATGCCGAACGTCGCGCCGAGCAGCGCGCCCGTCGGGAACGTCGCGATCGCTTGGCCCGGCGTGCTCGCCGTCAGGAAGGCCCCGCAGGTCAGCGCGCCGTTCATGGCCGCGAGCGGGACGGAGAGAAACCAGCCCCAGCGCAGCCCGGCGCCACGCGTCTCCTTTTGCCAGCGGAGGCACAGCGCCCAAAGCCACGCGACGAAGAAGGTGGGGACGCCTGCGACGATCGCCCACGTCCAGCCGCCTCGCCCGATCGCCATGCACGCCGCCGAGGTGCACGCGGAGATCGCCGTCGCCACCGCGACGATGTTGAGGACGCGGAGCGAGCGAGGCGCGCCGAAGACGACCGGGATCTCGTTCGACGACATGAGCTCTCCTTGAAACGTACGAGCAAGCCGAAACGTTCTCCCCGCGGATGCACGTCATGCAGGTAGTGGCACCTTTTGCCGGTTTCAACGGCTCGTACGCGACGATCTCGCGGCCAAGTTCGCGTGGTGGTCCCTCGCTTGCTTTCTACCGAGGCATGGCGCGCGTTCTCGTGGTCGACGACAACCCGTCGACGGTCACGGCCATGAGGAAACTGCTCGAGGGAGACGGACACGCCGTCGCCGCCTTCACGAACGCGGCGAGCGCGATCGACGCGATCCGGAGCGAGCGCTTCGACGTCGTCGTGAGCGACTTCGAGCTCCCGGCCGTGGACGCGCACGCCGTCCTTCGCGCCGTCGGCGCGCACTCGCCCTCGGCGTGCCGCGTCGTCATCAGCGCCCGCGCGCGCGAGAACGCCGAGCGGCTCGTTCGCGCCGGCGCGTGCCTCGTCGCCGACAAACCGCTCGCCTACGAGGAGCTCGCCGACTCCATCGCCCGATGCGGCGCCCTCGGCGGCCGCGGCCACCACGCCGGATGCCCGCTCGCCGGGAAGGGACCGTGCGCCGCGAAGAAGGACGGCTGAGAATTTGTCCGCGCCTCGCGCCGCGTGAGACATCGGCGGGATGAAGTCGATTCGCTCCGTCCTCGTCGTCGGTGGGGGGACGGCGGGGTGGCTCTCGGCGGCGTACCTGCATCGGGCGCTCGGTCCGAACGTCACGGTCACGCTCGTCGAATCTCCGAACATCGGCCGCATCGGCGTCGGCGAGGCCACGGTCTCGACCTTGCGCGCCACCATGGCCTTCTTGGGATTCGATGAATCCCAATGGATGCCGCACGTCGGCGCGACCTACAAAACCGCGGTGCGCTTCGAGCAGTGGAATCGATCTGCGTCGGAGGGCCGCGAGCACTTTTACCATCCCTTCTTCGAGCACCGCCAAGAGCCGATGCTTCACCCCCTCCCGACGTATCTCCTCGAGGTCGGCGACGGCGTCTCGCTCATGCACTACTGGCACAAGCGGCGCCTCGAGGGCGACGCGACGCCGTACGCGTACGCGGTCTTTCCCGGGCCGGCGATCTGCGACGCGCGCAAGGCGCCGCGCTTCGCGGGCTCGGACCAATGGGCCGTGCCGACGGCGTACCACCTCGACGCGCACAAGTTCGCGGCGTTCATGGCGGCGAAGATCGTCGAGCGCGGCGTGCGGCACGTGCGGGACGACGTGACCGGCGTGAAGCTCGACTCGCGCGGCTTCATCGCGGGCGTCGCGACGCGCGAGCACGGCGAGCTCACGGCGGACCTCTACGTCGACTGCACCGGCTTTCGCAGCGTGCTGCTCGGACAGACGCTGAAGGAGCCGTTCGACTCCGCGGCGAAATGGCTCTGGAACGACTCGGCGGTCGCGATGCGACCGAAGAACGCGCCCGGCGATCTCGAGCCGTACACGCTCGCGCGCGCCTCGGACGCGGGGTGGATGTGGAACATCCCGCTCTATCATCGCGCCGGCACCGGCTACGTCTACTCGAGCCGCTACGCGTCGAGCGACGGCGCCGAGCGCGAGCTCCGCGGGTACCTCGGCGAGCGCGCCACCGAGGAGACGCCCGCGCTTCACTTGAAGTTCACGCCGGGCCGTTACCGGCGCGCGTGGGTCGGAAATTGCGTGGCGATCGGCCTGGCGGCGAGCTTCATCGAGCCGCTCGAGTCGACGACGATCTTTCTCATCGAGTACGCGCTCGGAAACTTGCTCACGCTCTTGCCGGATCGCGATTTCGATCCGGCGCGCGCGAAGAGGTACAACCGAATCGTCGCGCAGATGTTCGACGAGGTGCGCGACTTCATCGCGCTGCACTTCGCGCTCGCGAATCGCCGGGACACGCCCTATTGGCGCGATCTCGCCGAAGCGAGCGCGCTGCCGGACTCGCTTGCCGAGCACCTCGAGTTCTTCCGCGCGAGCCTTCCGCTCGGCGAGCGGTTCCGGAACTTCGTGTTCCGCGAGCGGAGCTACTGCTGCTTGCTGAGCGGTCTCGGCAGGCTGCCCACGTCGCCGTATCCGCTCCTTGCCCACGTTGGCGGAGAAGAGCAGGCGGATCGCGCGTTCGCCGAAATGGCCGCCCGCTCGTCCGATCTCGCGGCGCGCCTGCCGGGCCACCGAGAGTACCTCGAGCGTGCGTACCGCGAGGCCGGTGTCGACTTCGTCGGGTGAAGTGACGCAAACGGCGTTATGATCCTGGCGTGCCGGCTTCCGTCGATTTTCGCGCTGCGCGTGATCGGCTCGATCTCGCGCGTCGTCTGAGCGACGCACCCCCGACCGCGACCGTGCGGGGCGTGTGGTTCTCGATGGCGGCCGATCATCTGCAGCGGCTCGGACGGGCCGAGACGCTCGCGTGGCGTCGCGTCGTCGGGAGTCGCCGCAGGCTTCCGTTCTTGACGTATTCGCTCCGCGAGTTTCTCGAGGAGCTCGCGGTGGCCGCGGCGATCGTCGACCCGAACGATCCGGGCGAGGGCATGCGACGCATCTGGCGCGACGCGGCTTCGAGCTACGTCGCGACGCCGTTCGGCCGCTCGCTGCTTCGCCTGTTCAAGCCGAACCCGTCGCGCTCGCTTTCGTGGCTCGCCCAGCACCGCGATCACTTTTGCAACCACGGCGCGTGGAAGTTCGTCCAAAAGGGCGAGCGCTACGCGACCATGGAGATGCGCGACGAGCTCATCTGGCTCGAGCACGCTCAGCGCGGCGGCGCCGAGGGACTCCTGGTCGCGTGCGGCGTCGAGGGTACGGTCGAGGCGGAGCGCTTGGGCCAGTACGACGGCCTCATGCACGTTCGCTGGGAAGCTCCGCGCTGGAGCTGATGCGCGCCACATTGTTGGCCCCTCTTCGTTCGACCCAATAAAAGGGAGGTCGAGGGGGGAGTCACCATGACACAGCTCACTCCGCTTCCCTCGCAGGTCCAGCCGGCCACGCGCTCCGGCATTCGCGTGGCGATTCAGCTCCTGCGCGCGCTCGCGGCGCGCGGCGTCCGCACCGCCTTCGGGATTCCCGGGGGTGCGGTGGGGCCCATCTTCGACGCGCTCGCGGAGGTGCCGCAAATCGAGCTCGTCGCCACGCGCCAGGAGTCGACCGCGGTCTTCGCGGCGATCGGGCATGCGCGCGCAACGGGCACGCCCGCGGTGGTGCTGGTCACCTCGGGTCCCGGCGTGACGAACACGCTGACCGGCGTCGCGTGCGCGCTCGCGGAGGAGGTCCCGCTCATCGTCATCGGTGGGGACGTCGCGACGGCGTGGGCCGGGCGCGGCGCGTTCCAGGACTCCTCGCACTTGGGGCTCGACGTCGTCTCGCTCATGCGCCAGGTCACGCGATGGTCGTCGTCGGTCTTCTCGCCGTCGATCGCGGCGGGCGCGGTCGCCCGCGCGTGGTCCGCGGCGACCGGCGCGCGGCCGGGCCCCGTGTTCTTGAGCGTGCCCTACGACGTCGCGCAAGGAACGACGACGCAAGCTCGGCTCGCCTTGCCGCAAGACGCCGGTCCGCTCGTGCCCGACGAGGCCGCGTGTCACTCGGCGGCGGAGCTCCTCGCGTCGGCCACGCGCCCGCTGCTCGTCCTCGGGAGCGGCGCCCGCGGCGCGCTCGCCGAGTCGGTCGCGCTCGCCGAGCAGCTCGCGTCGCCGGTCGTCGTCACGTCGCACGCGAAGGGCGTCTTTCCCGAGACGCACCCGCTCTACCTCGGCCTCGTCGGAAACGCCGGTCACCCGTCTGCGACGGAGTACGTGGCCTCGCGGCCGGACGTCGTCTGCATCGTCGGGTCGAGGCTCGGCGACTTTGCGACGAACGCGTGGGCGCTCGCCATCGGCGGAAGAGACGCGACGATTCAAATCGACCGCGATCCGCTGCTCATCGGGCGCAACGCTCCGGTCACGCTCGGGATTGTCGGAGACGCCGGGCTCGCGCTCGAGGCGATGCGCGTCGCGTGCGCGGACGTGCGACCGCCGGTGCGCGCGTGTCTGCCGCTGCGCAAGCTCCCGTGGTCGACGACCGCGCCCGCTGGGCTCGTCAAGCCGCAAGCCGTCATCGAGTCGATCGGCCGGGCCTTCGAAGACGCCGTGTTCTGCTCGGACATCGGCGAGCACATGGGCTTCGCGCAGCACTACCTCACCGTCGACGGTCCCGACCGGTTCCACTGCATGACGGGGCTCGGCTCGATGGGGAGCGGCTTCGGCGCGGCGATCGGGATCCAGCACGCGCGCCCGGCCGAGCGCGTCGTCGCCTTCGTCGGCGACGGCGGCTTCCACATGCACGTGAGCGAGCTGCTCACCTGTGTCGAGCGTCGCATCGGGCTCGTGCTCGTCGTCTTCAACGACGGGTGCTGGAGCATGGTCGAGCACGGATTTCGCGCGGTGTTTCGCCGCAAGCCGAGCCAGCTGCCGCAGGCGGTCGCGGACATCGCGTCGATCGCGCGCAGCTACGGCGCCGACGCTCGCCGCATCGACGGCCTCGAGCAGCTCGAGCCGGAGCGGTTGCGCGCGCTGCCGCGTCGGGGCGTGCCGCTGGTGCTCGACGTACGCATCGATCCGAGCGAGTCTCTCAGCCGCGGCACGCGCTCGCGCGCGCTCGGCGCCCTGCGGTGCGCCGCGGGGGGCGAGTGACGTCGAGCTCGCGTCACGTGCGGCAGTGCGTCGAGACCGCGATGGACTGCGGCGTCGACGCGGCGATGGCGCTCACCGTGGCGCTCGCCGCGGCGGCGCCCGGGTCCGTTCGCGAGGGGGCCGAGCTGCTCGCGAGCCTCGCGCCGGCGCTCGCCGCGCTCGAGGCGCGCGAGCCGAAGCTGCCGACGCGGCTCGCGGAGCTGGAGCCCGAGCTGCGAATCGAGCCCGAGATCGCGAAAATCCGGCCGGACGTGGGCGATCACGAAATCCGAGGACGGCTCGTATTTCGCGATCTCGTGGGCAAGCGCTCGTTCTTTCAAGTCGCTGCGCTCGCGATCGGCGGGGTCGAGCTCTCGGCGAGCGACGCCGAGCTCCTCGAGCAGCTCGGCGTCAACACCCAGCTCGCCGACGCGCGGATCTGGCCGCTGACGGTCGTGCGCCGCGTCGCCGCGCGCCGCGGAATGACGTACGGCGTGCTCGCCGGCACCGCCGTTGCGCTGAATCCCAACATGGGCCCGAGGCCGGTCGGAGGTTTCATGCTCGCGCTCGATCGGCTCGAGGCCGGTCTCGCGCACGGACGCAGCGTCGCGTCGCAGCTCGAGGACGCTTTCGCGCGGAGAGAGCGCATCCCCGGCGTCGGCCGGCCGGTGCTCGGCCCCGACGAGCGCAACGCGCAAATCGTCGCTCTCGCGCGCGCGCACGGGCGCGACGCGGGGCCGTCGTGGAAGCTCGCGTCGGAGGTCGACGCGGTCTTCGCCGCGAGAAAGAAGCAGCGCGTCAATTCCGCTGGGCTTCAGGGCGCCATCATGCGCGACATGGGGTTTTCCCCAGCCGCCGGCACGGCGTTCTGCATGCTCTATTTTTTCGTGCAGATCCTCGCGCAGGCGGTCGCCGCCGAGGAGCATCTACTCCCGGCGTGCATAAAGCCTGGCCACGGCCGAGCTGCTTGATTTCAGTCTCTGACTAGATGCCGCGCGCGTTGGTCACGCTCCTTTGGATCGTCGAAGGCGCACCTGCGACCGGCGCGCACCTGCGCGAAGTCGCCGATTCGCAGACCGCGATCGTGGAGACGACGCGCGACAAGCTCGAGGAGGCGATCGTCGGTGCGCGCGATCGCGGCGCGGTCGTCGTCGCCGGCGCGAGCGACGCGCTCGGCTCTCTTCTGGAGCTCGGCGCCGACGAGGTGACGACGTGGGCCGCGGGGCCGACCGAGATCGCCTCCGTCATCGACCGCGCGCGTTCACGCGCCGAATGGCGCGCGTCGAAGCGCGACGTGCACTCGCCGGAGCTCGACGGCCTCGCCTTCATGAGCGCCGCGATCGGCCACGAGATGCGCAACTCGCTCGCCGCCGCGATGATCAACTGCACGACGCTCGAGACGCTCGTGGGGCCGACCGACGTCACGTCCGAGCTGCACGGGACGATCAGCGACCTCAACGAAGCGCTGCGCAACATGGCGACCGTCGTCAATCAGATGATGGCGCTCACGTCGCAGGGCGACCCCGGCGTGTGCGAGCTGAGCCGCACGCTGGTGGAGCTCACGACGTACGTGCACAAAGAGGTCGAGATCGCGGCCGACTTCGAGGCGGACATTCCGAACGAGCCCTGCGTCGTCGGCATCTCGCGCGTGCGCGCCGTGGAGGTCGTCGCCTCCCTGCTCAACAACGCGGTGCTCGCCGTCGAGAGCGTGACGACGCGTCGCCCGCGCGTCTGTCTGCGTCTCACCAAGGAGACCGACATGGTCGTCGTCGAGGTGAGCGACAACGGCGTCGGCATGACGCCCGAAGTGCGGCGGCAGGCGCTCAACCCGTTCTTCACGACGCGTCGCCCCGGCGCGCTCGGGATGGGCCTCACCTTCGCGGCGATGAACGTGCGTCGCGCGGGCGGCGAGATCCTGCTCGACTCCGAGGTGGACGTCGGCACCAGCGTGCGACTTTTTTTCCCGCACGCGCCAGGTTCCGCCCCGCCGCCGGCGATGAAGAACTGATCGGCGCACCGACCACCGCCGCGGGTCAATCGGTCACCCGAGTGTCCACGGCGAGAGCCGATTTCTTGCGCGGCGAGCGCGGCATGCGGGATGCTCTGCATCCCCGACCATGAAAAGCTTCTCTTCGTTTCTCGTTGGAACGTGCACGGCCGTCGCGCTCGTCATCGCGTGCGGCGGCGGCGGCGGCAGCGCGCTATGCGGCCCGAACGGTACGAACGCGTGCGGCGGACAGCAGCCGATCTGCGACGGAACGCTCGGGTGCGTCGAGTGCGCGGGCGACTCCGACTGTCCGGCGAGCGCGCCGCGCTGCCTCGACGGCCGCTGCGAGCAGTGCACTAGCAACTCCGATTGCGGCGCGGCCGCGCCGGCGTGCTGGGCCGACCACCAGTGCCACCCCGCGTGCGCGACGAACGCCAGCTGCACGCAGCCGAACCTCGGGCTCTGCGACACGGGCTCCGGCGCGTGCGTGCAATGCGAATCGAACCAAGACTGCGCGGGGACGCCGCGACCTCTCTGCGACGGGACGACCAGGCGCTGCGTCGGTTGCCTCTCGAACGGCGACTGCGGCGCGGCCGAGCCGCGGTGCTTCCTCGGCGATCACACGTGCGTGCAGTGCCTCTCGAACGGGGACTGCGGCGCGGCGCAGCCGGTCTGCGATCCGCAGGACTTCACGTGCCGCGCGGGGTGCTCGAGCAACTCCGATTGCAGCGGGGCGACCCCGCTCTGCAACACCGGCACGAGCCGCTGCGTCGCGTGCCTCTCGAACGGCGACTGCAGCACGGCCGATCCGATCTGCAACACGAACGAAGGCCGCTGCGTCGTCTGCGCGACCGACACCGACTGCAGCAAGGCCAACGCGGCGACGCCGTACTGCGACAACCAGGGCGGCCAAACTCGCTGCGTTCAATGCATGCACGACAACCAGTGCCCGACGACCGCGCCCAAGTGCAACAACGGCACGTGCGGCCCCTGAGGATTCGGTCGGCGGCTCACTTCCGCTTGCGGAGCAGGCGCTCGTAATCGAAGCCGAGCGTGCCGATGAGGCTCGTGTTGTGGCTGCCGAAGACGTCTCCGGTGCGCGCGGCGGCGAGATCCCAGAGGTAGGCGAGGTCGATCTTGAACGGGCCTGCGTGGACGCCGAGCCCCGTCGTCCACGTCGTCTCGTCGAGACCCGCGCGCACCCAGACGCGTCTTCGGACGAGGGCCTGCTCGACGCCGACGGTCGGGTTCACCTGGAAGCTCGTCGTGTGCGCCACCTCGTCCGAGCGATCGAGCGCGGCGACGCCGACGTCGAAGAGCGTCCCCTCCCACGGAGACCAGGCCGCGCCGAGTCGGTACTCGTAGGACCGCAGCAGGCCCGTCACGGAGCTCGTGCCCTCGGTTCGCGTCTCTTCGTCGTGGTTCAAAATGACGCGCGCACCGATTTGCCAGTGCGCGTTCGGGTGCCAGTGCACGCCGAGCCCGCCCGACGGGAGGTACGACGTCGCGTAACGAATCGTCGGCCCGCCCGCGTCGGGCAGGAGCGTCGCTTGCGACAGCTCGAACGCCCACATCACGCCGATGCTGAGCGTCTTGGTGATCGGCTTCGCGAATTTCAGGAAGACCGAAGTGTCGGAGAGGTTGCCGGTCGACGGGGGCTTCGACGGGCTCGGCGCGCCGACGTCCCAGACGTGCACGTCGGTGCCGGTCTGGCCGAGCGCGATCACGTAGAACGCGGCGTCGTCCCAGAAGGTCGGCGTCGTGAAGCCGACGGCGCTGAACCAGAAGGTGTTGCCCGTGTCGAGGAAGTGGGCGATGCCCTCGTCGAAGATCGCACCGCCGGCGTCGCGGTAGACGAGCGCGTAGTTGCCCGTCGTCGCGCCGTCGCCGCCCATGCCGATCGTGCGGACGCCCTTCTTGACCTGCCCGCCTGCGAACTCGCGGAGCGCAGTCTCGGGGCCGGCGACGGCGGCGGGTGCGACGAGGAGGACGGCGAACGCGAGCGCGTGGCGCATGGCTGGCGATGGTAAGGGGTTGCGTTCACTTCGGCGCGGCCCAAATGGTCCCTTCGTCGATGTCGCTCCAGTAGACGCACGTGTCGTCGACCGCGACCGAGAAAGGGCGCGTTTGGTGGTCCGCGACGACCACCGTCTCGCCGCCGCCGACGGGCACCTTGCGGACGCCGCCGGCTCCGGTGAAATAGACCATTTTCCCGTCGGTCGCGACGTCGGCGAAGCACGTCCCGACGAGGCCGCCGTCTGCGCTGCAGTCGAACTCGTCGAGGGTCGTCGACGGGCCGCCGCCGGTCGGCACCGACGCGATTCGCACGCCGGTCGACGACGTCTCGCCGTAGTACACGTTCACGCCGTCGGTCGCGATCGCGAACGGAAGCTTCGAGCCGCCGTTCACGAGGGTCGAGCGCGCCTCGGTCGCCGCGTCGTAGCGGACGACCGATTTCTGCTCGTACGACACCCAGAACACCAGCGAGTCGTGGCTCACGATGGACGTGAATGGCTGCTTCGCTTTGTCGAGCTGCTTCGAGCTTCCGCTCTCGAGGCTCGCGACGGTGCAACCGCGAAACGTCGTCCAGTAGATCGAGTCGCCCGACACGGTGACGTCGTACGCGCCGTCCTGATTCGACGCGAGCGTCGTGACGCTGCCGCCGGCGATCGAGGTCGACGCGACGACGTCGCCTTTGAACTCGGTCCAGTAGACCGTGCCGTGGCTGGCGGCGATGCCCGACGGGGCGCCGCGCGCGGCGGCGAGCACGTGCGGCGCGCCGCCGCCCTTCGCGACGGCGTCGACCGTGCCCAGCGCGAAGTCGGTCCAGTAGACGTCGTCGTCGTCGAGGGCGACGAACTGAATCTCCTGCCCGCCTGCCGCGAGAACGGTCGGCGCGGTGACGGTGCACGGAGGCGGACGCGGGCCGGCCTCGGCGTCGGCGTCGCTCGCGTCGCCAGAGCCCGCGTCGCCGGAGTCCCCGCGATGGCCGCCGCCGAGATCGGTGCGCGCGCCGCACGCGACCACGCAAAACGAAAGAACCATCGCGCCGCGCACCACGGCGCGCATCGTAGTCGCCGGACCGGCGCCGCGTGAAGCGTGACCGCGCCGCGTTTGCACGAGAGGTGCAGGCGCTGCAGGCGAAACATGCACGTTCCACGCGTTTCCGCGCGCAATTTCGGAGGCCCGCCAGTTGCTAAGGCTCCTGGCGAATGGACGACCTCGTCATCGGTATGGCCGGCTCCGGAGGAGACGGCATCGTCAGCGCCGGTGAGAGCTTGATCGCCGCCGCGGCTTACGAGGGCTACCACGCGCTCATGACCAAGAGCTTCGGCTCGCAGGTCCGCGGTGGAGAGTCTTCGTGTCGCGTGCGGCTTTCGACTCACCGCGTGCACAACCCCGGCGGGGCGCTCGACGTCGCCGTCGCGCTCAACTGGGAGGACTTCCTGAAGTTCGGGTCCGAGCTTCCCGTGTCGGGCGAAACCGTCGTCATCTACGAGAAGAAGACCGGCGTCGCGCCCGAAGCGATCCCGCTCGTGGGCGTCTCGCCGAAGCAGGTGTTTGCCGTGCCCATCGGCGAGCTCGCCAAGCAAGGCGCGGGCACCGACAAGGCGAAGAACACGGTCGTGCTCGGGCTCGTCTCGGGCTGGTTCGGCATCCCGCGCGAAGCGATCTTGCGCGGGCTCGCGAAGAAGTTCGCGAAGAAGGGCCCCGAGCTCGTCGCCGCCAACGAGAAGGCCTTCGCGCTCGGCGAGGAGTTCGCGCGCCAGAACCCGCTCGCCGCGCCGCGCGCGATGGAGAAGCCGGAAAAGTCCGGCAGCAAGATGCTCACCGACGGCAACGACATGTGCGCGGCCGCCGCGCTCTACGCCGGCTGCGAGTTCTTCGGCGGCTACCCGATCACGCCGTCGAGCGAGGTCATGCAGTACCTCGGGCGCGAGCTCTGGAAGTACGGCGGCTCGGTCCTCCAGGCCGAGGACGAGATCGC
Source organism: uncultured delta proteobacterium (assembly GCA_963731595.1). Taxonomy (GTDB): domain Bacteria; phylum Myxococcota_A; class Polyangia; order Polyangiales; family Polyangiaceae; genus DASXHD01. The sequence continues at coordinate 1,769,316 of CAVSWE010000004.1, read as the reverse complement.
GGGCGTCGGCGCGGCGCTCGGCGCGTCGTTCGCCGGAAAGAAGGCGATGACCGCGACGAGCGGCCCGGGCATGTCGCTCAAGACCGAAATCCTCGGGCTCGCGAGCATCGCCGAGCTGCCGCTGGTCATCCTCGACGTGCAGCGCGGCGGGCCGTCGACCGGCATCCCGACCAAGCCCGAGCAGTCCGACCTGTTCATGGCCGCGTTCTCGGCGCACGGCGACGTGCTTCGCCCGGTGCTCGCGCCCACCAGCGTCGCCGACACGCCCGACGTCACGATCGAAGCGTTCAACATGGCCGAGCGCTACCAGACGCCGGTCGTCATCTTGAGCGATCAAGAGGTCGCGCAGCGCAAAGAGACGGTCGACCCGATCGATCCCTCGCGCTTCACGATCGAAAATCGACGCGAGCCGACGCAGGCCGAGCTCGCGTCCGGCTACCAGCGCTTCCGCCTCACCGAGGACGGCGTCAGCCCGCTCAGCCACCCCGGCATGAAGGGCGGCAACTACCAGGGTGCCGGCATCGAGCACAACGAACAGGGCAACCCGACGGCGAGCGGGCGCGTCCACGCGGCGATGAACGACAAGCGCTTCCGCAAGCTCGCGCCGCTCAAGCAGCGCCGCGATCTCTTCCACATCGAGGGCAATCCGAGCGCGCCGCTCGCGCTGGTCGCGTGGGGCTCCATCGCCGGCGTCTGCCGCGAGGCGCTCGCGCGCGCGAAGTCGAAGGGCGTCGACGCGAAGCTCCTCGTACCGTGGCTGCTCTACCCGATCGCCGAGGACGTCTACCGCGACTTCTTCGCCGGTGTGCGCGCGGGCTTCGTCGTCGAGCTCTCGCACCAGGCGCAGCTCTATCGAATCATCCGGATGTTCGTCGACGTCCCCGCGGGCGTCGTTCCGTTCGCGCGCAGCGGCGCGAACCCCATCCAACCCGCCGAGGTCGTCGCCAAGCTGCGCGCGGCCGCTCTCGATCTGCAACGGCCGAACAACGGCGGACCCCAGTCTTCGGAGGATTGAACGTGACCGCGACCGCGACGCTCCCGACGTTTCAGGCGAAGGACTACAAAAGCGAGCTCAAGCCGATCTGGTGCCCGGGCTGCGGCGACTTCGGCGTGCTGCAGTCGATTTACCGCGCGCTCTCGGCGATCGGGAGGCCCCCGCACGAGATCGCGTTCGTCTCCGGCATCGGCTGCTCGAGCCGCATCCCCGGGTACACGACCGCGTACGGCTTCAACAGCGTGCACGGCCGCGCGCTGCCCATCGCGCAAGGCATCAAGCTCGCGCGCCCCGAGCTGCTCGTGCTCGTCGCCGGAGGCGACGGCGACGGCTTCTCGATCGGCGGCGGCCACGTCCCGCACGCCGTCCGCCGAAACCTCGACGTCACCTACATCGTGATGGACAACCAAATCTACGGCCTCACCAAGGGTCAGCTCTCGCCGACGTCGCCGCGCGGCCTCCACACCGCGACGAGCGAGTACGGCAGCCTCGAAGAGCCGATCAACCCGCTCATCAGCGTCCTCGCGTATGGCGCGGGCTTCGTCGCGCAGAGCACGCCCGCGGACATGGCCGGCATGGCCGACGTCGTCGAGCGCGCGATCCGTTATCCGGGCTTCTCGTTCGTCAACATCCAGTCGCCGTGCGTGACGTTCGGCGAGGACGACCAGCAGGTGAAGGCGCACCGCGCCCACATGAAGCCGCTCGCGAGCCTCGGCCATGACCGCACCAACCGCCTCGCCGCGCTCGAATCTCGCGCAGCCAGTACGGCCGCGAGCTCTACACCGGCGTCTTCTACGAAAACCCCAGCCCGCCGCCCACGTACGACGCGCTCGTCCGCGAGCGGCAAGCGTCGATGGCCGACAAAGCGATTCCGCGCGAGCGGTTCTTCGACGCGTTCCTCCAAAAGTAGGCAGACCCCATGGCGACCCACATCACTCCAAGATTGCATCAACTGCGGCGCGTGCGTCCCCGAGTGCCCGAACGAGGCCATCACCGAGGGCGACTCGAATCTACGTCATCGACCCGGAGCACTGCACCGAGTGCGTCGGCTTCAACGCGAAGGAAGCGTGCCAGGCGGTGTGCCCGGTCGAGTGCTGCTTGCCCGACCCCGAGCACGTCGAGAAAGAGCCCAGATCTCGCGGCGCGCGCGCTCGCGCTTCACCCGGACGACGGCGAGCTGAAGGCGCGCGTCGAATCCGGAGACTTCCCCTCGCGATTCCGGGCGAGCTGAGAGGACGCGCGTGGAATCGGCCTGGCTCTCGGCCCTCGCCTTCCTCGTCGTCTCGACGTGCCCCTCCTCTCGTCGCCCCGCCATCGTCTTGGTCGGCGTGAGCATGCTCGGCGCGGCGCGCGTCCTCCGCGTGCGCGCGCGCCGGGCGACGCCGCTCAAGTACCGCACGTACGAGTGCGGCGAGGAGCCGGAGCAGATGGCGTGGATGCAGTTTCATGCGCGCTACTACGTGGTCGCGCTCTTCTTCGTGCTCTTCGACGTCGAGGCGGTGTTCCTCTTTCCGTGGGCCGTCGTCTTGCGCGAGCTCGGCCACGCGGCGTTCGTCTCCGCGCTGACGTTCGTCTTCGTGCTGATGCTCGGCTGGCTCTACGCGCTCCGCAAGGAGGCGCTCCGGTGGCAGTGAGATTGCCAATCGTCGACGGATCCGTCGCAGGCGGGACGTCGCGAACACCGAGCGTGGACGAGAGCGCGCTGCCGTTCGAGCACCCGCTCTACCGCACGCTCCTCCGCGCGCCCGGGCTCTCGGTCGCGACGGCGCCGCTCGACGCGCTCCTCGACTGGGGCCTCTGAACAGCCTCTGGATCTTCCCGATGGCGACGAGCTGCTGCGGCATCGAGCTCATGGCGGCGGCCGCGAGCCGCGTCGATCTCGATCGCATGGGGACCATCGTGCGCGGCACGCCGCGCCAGGGCGACGTGATGGTCGTCGCCGGGACGATCACCGTGAAGATGGCGCCGCGCGTGAAGACGCTCTGGGATCAGATGCCGGAGCCGAAGTGGTGCATCGCCATGGGCTCGTGCGCGATCTCGGGCGACTTCTACCGAAACCTCTATTCGGTCGTGCCGGGCATCGACACCGTGCTCCCGGTCGACGTCTACGTGCCGGGCTGTCCGCCGAACCCCGAGGGGCTGATGCACGGGCTCCTGCGCCTGCAAGAGAAGGTGCGCCTCCGTCGCGCCGGCAAGCTCGTCGTCCCCGAGCCGAACCCCGCGACGCTCGCGCTCACGAATCCGTCGGTCGCGCGCTCGTGCGATCCGGCGCGCGAGCCCTCGGTCGGCGAAGCGCAAGAGCGCGCCGCGGAGAACGCGACCGCCGCCGAGGGAGGCGTCGCGCCGCGTGATCGCGCGCGGCAACGGGCGCGCGAACGGCACCGACTTCGTCGCGAGCGTCCTCGCCGAGCCGAGACGCGTTCGTGCCGCCCGAGCACCACGTGCACCTCGCCGAGCGCCTCAAGGCCGCCGGCTACCGCCAGCTCGTCTACGTCGTCGCGACGCATTTCCCCGCGAAGACCGGGGCGAAGCCGGCGCCGGAGAGATTCGAGGTCGCCTACGCGCTTCGCACCGTCGGCGAGGGGTCGAAGCTCGCGAGCCTGGCGCGTCGCGCTCGAGCAGCCGTCGCTCCCGACGTTGTGCGGCGTGTTCGCCGGCGCCGACTGGCAGGAGCGCGAGCAATGGGACCTCGTCGGCGTGCGCTTCGAAGGCCACCCCGACCTCCGCCGAATCATGTTGCCCGCCGATTGGACGTCGCACCCCTTGCGGAGAGATTTCCCCGCCGACGCCGCGTGCCCGCCGATGAGCGATGACGCCAGAGCGCCCGTCGCGCGCGACCGCACCTCCCCAATCGATCGAGGCCGAAGGCGACCTCATGCTGCTGCATTTCGGGCCCCAGCACCCGTCGACGCACGGCGTCTTCCGCATGGATCTCTTGCTCGACGGCGAGATCATCGTCGAGGCGACGCCCCACCTCGGCTACCTGCACCGCGCCGTCGAGAAGCTCTGCGAGACGCTGAGCTACGTGCAGATTACACCCATCGTCGACAAGAACGACTACGTCTCGCCGATGACGAACGAGCAGGCGCTCGTCATGGCGTTCGAGAAGCTCCTGAGCGTCGAGGTGCCGCGGCGCGCGCGCTGGCTGCGGACGATCTTCGCCGAGCTGCAGCGCATCGCGTCGCACCTCCTCTGGCTCGGCACCTTCATGCTGGATCTCGGCGGCGCGCTGGGCGGCGGGTCGACGGTGTTCCTCCACTGCTTCCGCGAGCGCGAGCTCGTCCTCGACCTGTTCGAGGAGGTGACCGGCGCGCGCTTCCACTACAACACGCACACGATCGGCGGAAACCGGCACGATCTCCCCGCAGGGTGGGCGGCGAAGGTGAAGAGCGCGCTCGACGTGATCGAGGCGCGCATGCGCGAGTACGAGGTCATGAGCCTCGGGAGCGCGATCTTCGTCGCGCGCACGAAGGGCGTCGGGGTTCTGCCCGGCGAGCTCGCGCTCGATCTCGGGATCACCGGGCCGATCCTGCGCGCGTCGGGCGTCGATCACGATCTGCGCCGCGACGCGCCGTACGGCGCGTACGACGAGGTCGAGGTGCGCGTCCCGGTCGAGACCGCCGGCGACTGCCTCGCGCGCACGAAGGTGCGCTTCGCCGAGATGCGCGAGAGCATTCGGCTGGTCCGCGCGATGATCGACGGCGTCCCCGAGGGCCCGATCTGCGGCTACAAGCCGGTGCGCCAGCCGACGCAGGCCAAGGCGACGACGGGCCAGGTCTACGTCGCGATCGAGACGCCGCGCGGCGAGCTCGGGACCTTCGTCATCGCCGGCAGCGAGCCGCCGACCTCGCCGTACAGGCTGAAAATCCGCCCGCCGAGCCTCCACGCGCTCTCGGCGCTCCCGCACGTCCTCCCGGGCGCGACGGTCAGCGACGCCGTCGCGATTTTGGGCTCGCTCGATCCCATCATGGGCGAGGTGGACCGATGACCGCGTTCGCTCACGGCGCGAGCTACGGCGCGGTCATCGTCAGCGTCCTGCTCACGATCACGGCGCTCGGCCTCTGGTTCGAGCGAAAGTTCGCCGGCCGCATGCAGTCGCGCCTCGGCCCGACGATGGTCGGCCCCGTCGGGCTCCTCCAGCCGATCGCCGACGTGCTCAAGCTGCTCCAGAAGGAAGACATCGTCCCGAAGGACGCCGATCGCACGCTCTTCGATCTCGCGCCGCTCCTCGCCGCGACCCTCGCCATCGCGGTCGCCGCGGTCGTGCCGTTCTCGCCCAAGGCCATCGCGAGCGATCTCGACGTGGGCGTCCTCTGGGTGCTCGCCATCGGCGGCCTCACCGTGATCCCGACGTTCATGGCGGGGTGGGCGAGCAACAACAAGTTCGCGCTCCTCGGCGCGATGCGCGCGATCGCGCAGTCGGTCTCGTACGGCGTGCCGCTCGTCCTCGCGGTGCTCGTCCCCGTCATCCTCTCGGGCTCGCTCAGCGTCTCGGGCGTCGTCCTCTGGCAGTCCCAGCACCACTGGATCGCCGCGTGGCCCCTCATCCCCGGTCTGCCGGCGTTCGTCCTCTTCTTCGTGGCGATGCTCGCCGAGTCGAACCGCATCCCGTTCGACATCCCCGAGGCCGAGAGCGAGCTCGTCGCGGGCGTGACGACCGAATACACCGGGATGAAGTTCACCCTCTTCTACCTCGCCGAGTACGTGCACACGCTCGTCGGCTCGGCGGTCGCGTCGGCGCTCTTCCTCGGCGGGTGGGACGGGCCCTTTCACCCCGGCCTCGGGTGGATGGTGCTGAAGACGCTCGCGCTGTTCGTCGCGGTCTACTGGGTGCGCTGGTCGCTGCTGCGGCTGCGGTCGGATCAGCTCCTCGCGCTCTGTTGGAAGTGGCTGACGCCGCTCGGCGTCGCGCTCGTGATCCTCGCGGCCGCGTGGGTGGAGGTGTTTCCGTGACCGCCTTCCTCGACGTCTTTCGCGCGCTCGGGACGACGCTCGCGAACGTCTTCCGCAAACCGACGACGGTCGAGTTCCCGAAAGTGATTCGCCCGCGCGCCGAGCGCTACCGCGCGAGCTTCGCCCTGCCGGACGACGAGCACGGCGAGCTCGCGTGCATCGGGTGCCTCGCGTGCGAGCGCATCTGCCCGTCGAAGGTCATCAAGATGAAGAGCACCGGCAAGCGCGAGTCGCCGGTGACGGGCAAGAAGCGCCAGTACGTCGACGAGTTCGTCCTCGATCTCGGCGCGTGCATCCAGTGCGAGCTGTGCATTCAGGTCTGCAACAGCGACGCCATCACGATGGTGCGCGAGCCCGAGGCGCCCGCCTACGCGCGCGAGGAGCTCGTCCTGGATCTCGCCAAGCTCCGCGCGAACGCCAAGGAAAAGACCGCGTCGTGGGGACGCGGTACGACGCTGCAAGAGGCCCAGGAGCCGCCGAAAGCCGAGAAAAAGGCGCCCGCGCGACGGCGCCCGGCCGCGGCGCCCGCGAAGGAGGCGACCCCGTGAGCCTCGCGTTCGGCGTCCTCGCGGCGTGCATGGTGCTCTCGGCGATCGCGGTCGTCACGAGCCGCGCGCTCGTGCGCGCCGTCCTCTGGCTCGCGGTCACGCTCGTCGCGACCGCCGCGCTCTACGCGCTCCAGGGCGCGTCGTTCCTCGCGGCCGTGCAGGTGCTCGTCTACGTCGGCGGCGTCGTCACGCTGCTCATCGTCGGCGTGATGGTCACGCGCCGCCACGAGGGGATCGCGGCGGACCTCGAGACCACGCGCCCGGGACCGGCCGCGCTCGTCGCCGTCGGCCTCTTCGCGGTCGTCGCCTTTGCCATCGAGCGGACGCCGGGTCTCGACGCGCCCGCCGCGCCGCAGCTCGCGACGACGGCCGCGCTCGGCCGCGCGCTCCTCGTCGACCACGTCTTCGCCTTCGAGCTGATGTCCTTCTTGCTCCTCGGCGCCATCGTCGGCGCGATCGTGATCGCGCGCCATCGCGAAGATCCCGCGCCGGCCCGCGCGCACGCCCCGCAGGAGGCCGAATGACGCTCTCCACCTGTCTCCTCCTCGCGACCGCGCTCTTTTGCGTCGGCGTCTTCGGCCTGCTCACGCGCCGCCAGCCGATCGCGGTGCTGCTCGGCGTCGAGCTCATGGCGAACGCGGCGAACGTCGTCTTCGTCGCCTTCGGCCGATTCCGCGGCGGGCCGACGGGGCAGGTCTTCGCGACCTTCTCGATCGCGCTCACGGTCGCCGAGGTCGCCGTCGGTCTCGCGCTCGTCCTCTTGCTCTACCGAGGCCACGGCCATGACGCGCGGCTCGACCGCGCGACGGAGATGCGCGGATGACCTCCACGATCGCTCTCGCGTCGGTCACGCTCCTCGCGCCGGCGGGCGCCGCGCTCCTCGCCGCGGCGATCCCGTGGCTCCGCAAGCGCGGCACGCCCGCCGCGGCGCTCTGCATCCTCGCGTCGGTCGCGTCCTTCGTCGCGGCGGCGCTCCTGCTCGTCGATCGTCTCGGCGGCGCCGAGCCCGGACGTGGAGCGTCCCCTGGATTCGCTCCGGCGGCGCCGTCGTCGCCGAAATCGGCCTCCACGTCGACGGCATCTCGAGCTCGATGCTCGCGGTCGTGACGCTCGTCGCGCTGTCGGTCCAAATCTTCTCGCTCGGCTACATGCACGACGAAGAGCCGCGCGCGTTCGGGCGCTACTTCGCCTACCACGCGCTCTTTCTCTTCAGCATGGACGTGCTCGTCGTCGCGCCGAACCTGCTCCAGCTCTTCGTCGGTTGGGAGCTCGTCGGCGTCACGAGCTACTTGCTGATCGGCTTCTACTTCCGAAAACCGAGCGCGGCGCACGCGGCGGTGAAGGCGTTCTGGGTGACGAAGTTCGCCGACATGGGCCTGCTCTTCGGGCTCCTCGTCCTCTACACGGCGACCGGGAGCTTCGCGCTGGCAGGCGACGCTCTCGCCGGGCGTCGCGACGGCGGTCACGATGCTCCTCTTCTTCGCCGTCGTCGGGAAGTCCGCGCAGTTCCCCCTCCACGTCTGGCTCCCGGACGCGATGGAAGGTCCGACGCCGGTCTCGGCGCTGCTCCACGCCGCGACGATGGTCGCCGCCGGCGTGTTCCTCGTCGTGCGCGCCGACCCGCTCTTCGCGCAGGCGCCCGCGACGCGCTCGCTCATGCTCGCGCTCGGCGCGGGCACGGCGCTCTTCGCGGGCCTGCTCGCGCTCGTGCAGAGCGACATCAAGAAGGTCCTCGCGTACTCCACGTGCTCGCAGCTCGGCTACATGGTGGCCGCGCTCGGCGCTGGCTCGCTCGCCGGCGGGTTCTTCCACCTGACGACGCACGCGTTCTTCAAGGCGCTCCTCTTCCTCTGCGCGGGCAGCGCGATCCACGCCGTCGGCTCGAACGAGATCGGAAAGATGGGCGGCCTCGCGCGCAGGATGCCGCTCACGACGGGCGCGTTCGTCGTCGGCGCGCTCGCGCTCGCGGGCATCCCGGGCCTCTCCGGGTTCTTCAGCAAGGACCTCGTGCTCGAGTCGACCGAGGGCAAGCTCGCGTGGCTCCCGTGGACGGCGCTGCTGCTCACGGCGGGCGTGACGGCGTTCTACATGGGCCGCGTCGTCTTCGTCGCGTTCTTCGGCGAGCCCGCGAGCGAAGAGGCGAAGCACGCGCACGAGCCCGGCTGGTCGATGCGCGGCCCGCTGGTCGTGCTCGGCGCGCTCGCGCTCGCCGGCGGCGCCCTCGCGCGGCCGTTCGCGCGCCTCTACGGCGAGCCGTATCGGTTCCACTTCGGGACGACGTCGGCCATCGCCGCGGGCCTCGCGGTCGGAGGCTTCGCGCTCGCGTACGTCTTCTACGGCGGGGGTCGCCGCGTCGCGCCCGCGTTCGTCGTCTGGGTCGAGCGCGTCGCCGCGACGCGGGCCGTGAACCGCGTCTACGAAGCCGGCTTCCGGAACGCGACGCTCCCGCTCGCCGCGGCGCTCGCGTGGACCGACCGCTACGTCGTCGACGGCCTCATCAACATGAGCGCGTGGGCGACGCTCGAGACCGGGCGGAGCGCGCGCAAAATCCAAACGGGCTACGCGCCCGACTACGTGCTCGCGGTCCTCGTGGGCGTCGTGGGCGTCGCCGCGTGGGCGGTCCTCCAATGAGCCACCTCCTCTTCATCGTCGTGTTCGCGCCCGCGCTGGCCGCGGTCGTGGTCATGTTGCTCCCGGCCGAGAGCCGTCTCGGAATGCGCGTCGCGTCGCTCGCGGGCGCGTCGGTGTCCCTGGCCGGGAGCATCTTCGCGCTGGTCACCTACGACGCGCGCGCGAGCGGCCTCCAGCGCGTCGAGGATTTCGCCCTCGTCCCGTCGCTCGGCGTTCATCTCCGGCTCGCGCAAGACGGCTGGTCCGGCGCGCTGCTCCTGCTCACGGGCGTCATCCTCTTCGCCGGCGTGCTCGCGAGCTGGACGCTCCAAAAGCGCGAGCGCGAGTTCTTCGTCCTCCTGCTCGTGCTCGTCTCGGGCGTGTTCGGCGTCTTCGTCTCGCAGGACGTGCTCGTCTTCTTCCTCTTCTACGAGCTCGCCGTCCTGCCGATGTACCTGCTCATCGGCATCTGGGGCTCGAGCCACGAGGTGCCGGGCAAGGGGCCGTTCCGGATCGCCTGGTCGCTCTTGAAGGTCGGCGACAAGCAGTACGCCGCGATGAAGCTCACGCTGATGCTCCTCGTCGGCTCGGCGGCGATCCTCGTCGCGATCCTCGTCATGTACGCCCGCGCCGGCGCGCGCAGCTTCGACCTCGGCGATCTCGCCGCGGCGCACTACTCGCGGAGCGTGCAGCTCTTCGCGTTCCCGCTCCTCTGGCTCGGGTTCGGCACGCTCGCGGGCGTCTTTCCGTTCCACACGTGGTCGCCCGACGGCCACGCGTCGGCGCCGACCGCCGTCTCGATGCTCCACGCGGGCGTCCTGATGAAGCTCGGCGCGTTCGGCGTGATGCGCGTCGGCATGGTGCTCTTGCCCGAGGGCGCGCGCGCGTGGGCGCCGATCGTCGGCGCGGTCGCGGCGATCAACGTCCTCTACGGCGCCTTCTGCGCGATGAGCCAAACGGACCTGAAATACATCGTCGCCTACAGCTCGGTGAGCCACATGGGCGTCGTCATGCTCGGCGCCGCGACGCTCACGACCGCCGGCTGGAACGGCGCGGTCTTCCAAATGGTCGCGCACGGCGTGATGACGGCGCTCTTCTTCGCGCTCGTCGGGCTCGTCTACGAGCGCGCGCACACGCGCGCGATCCGCAAGATGGGCGGCTTCGGTCGCGTCATGCCCGGCGTCGCCGCGTTCTTCACGCTCGCGTGCCTCTCGTCGCTGGGTCTCCCGGGGACCGCCGGGTTCGTCTCCGAGTTCGTCGTCTTCCTCGGCGCGTGGAAGAGCGGACACTACCTCTGGACGATCGCCGGCGTCCTCGGCGCGTTCGTCACCGCGATCTACGTGCTCCGCGCGACGCGCAGCATCTTCTGGGGCGAGGGGCCGACCGAAGAGTTCCACGATCTCCGCGACGCGCGCCGCACGGAGTGGGGCTCGCTCGTGCTCCTCGGCGTGGGCGTCGTCGTGCTCGGCTTCTGGCCGCGCCTCGTGCTCGACGCGATCGACCTCGGCAGCGCGCGCTACCTGCCCGTCGTCCTCGGAGGCCCGTCGTGAACGATCTCCTCGCGCTCTGGCTCCCGCTCTCGGTCGCGGGACTCGCGGTCGTCGTCCTCCTCGCCGACGTCCTCGCGCCGCCCGGCGAGACGCACGGACGCTCGCTCGGTTGGCTCACCGCGCTCGGGCTCGGCGCGATCTTCGCGGCGTCGTTCGTCGTCCCGGACGCGACGCGCACGGCGATGCACGGCGTCTACGAGGCGAGCGCGTGGAGCCTCTTTCTCCAGCGGCTCTTTCTGGCGGCGGGCGTCCTCGGGGTCCTCGGCGGGCTCGACGACGTCGCAAAGCACGCGCCGCGGCGCCAAGCCGAGCACTGGCTCGTGCTCCTCTTCAGCGTGCTCGGCATGGTCGTCGTCCCCGGCGCGCGCGATCTCGTGCTCGTCGTCGTCGCCTTCGAGCTCATGAGCATCCCGCTCTACGTCCTCGCGGCGTGGTCGAAGACCGACGCGGAGACGCCCGCCGAACGCGGCCTCGCGGGCGAGGCGGCGATCAAGCTCTACCTCGTCGGCGCGACGAGCACGGCGGTCACGCTCTTCGGGCTCGCGCTCCTCACCGGCATGCAAGGCACGACGCGCCTCGCCGATCTCGGCGCGATTCCGCTCGAGCCGCTCTCGTCGGTGGCGCTCGTCATGGTGCTCGCGGGCCTCGGCTACGAAATCGGCATGGCGCCTTTCCACATGTGGGTGCCCGACACGTACCAGGGCGCGCGCACGCCGTTCGTCGCGTTCCTCTCGGTCGCGCCGAAGGCCGCCGGCATCGCCGTCGTCGCGACGGTCTTCGCCTTCGGCATGCGCGCGCACGCCGATCGCTGGGCCCCGCCGCTGTCGCTCTTCGCGCTCCTCTCGATGGCCGTCGGGAACTTCCTCGCGCTGCCCCAGACCGATTTGCGGCGCCTGCTCGGCTACTCGGGCGTCGCGCAAATGGGTTACGTGCTCGTCGCGCTCGCGACCGGCGAAGCCTTCGGCGCGGGCATGGTCCTCTTCTTCCTCGTCGCGTACCTCTTCACGAACCTCGGCGCGTTCCTCGTCGTGCACGCGGCAGCCGAGAGCGGCGGCGGGCACGGCTTCGAGAGCCTCTCGGGGTTGTTTCGCCGCTCGCCGGGCCTCGCGCTGTCGCTCCTCGCGTTCTTGCTGTCGCTCGCCGGCATCCCGTTCGTCGTCGGGTTCTGGGCGAAGCTCTACGTCTTTCTCGCGGCGTGGCGCGCGGGGCTCGTCGGCCTCGTCGTCGCCGCGGTGGCGCTCGCCGTGCTCGGCCTCTTCTATTACCTCCGCGTGCTTCGCGCGGCCTACATGACCGACGACGGCGATCTGCCGGCGCCGAAGCTCGGCGCGCCGCTCCGAATCGCGATCGCGATCTGCGCGCTCATGGTCGCGGGTCTCGGCCTCTGGCCGCGCCCGCTCGTCGAACAATCGCAGCGCGCGAGCGCGGCTCTCCTCCACACCGAGTGATCCCAACATGGAAAAGACCAAAGCCATCGACTTCGAGAGACTCGGCCTCCGCGACGCGCTCGATCTCGCCGTCCTCGTCGAAGAGGAGGCGAAGGACCGCTACGAGGAGCTCGCCGACCAACTCCAAATCCATCACAACCCCGGGGTCGAGCGCTTCTTCCGCTTCATGCACGACGTCGAGGCCAAGCACGAGGCCGAGCTCTCGCTCCGGCGGAAAAAGCTCTTCCCGGACGAGCCTCGCGTCGTGCGACGCGAGATGCTCTTCGACGTCGAGGCGCTCGATTACGACGAGGCGCGGGCGACGATGTCGGTGCGCGACGCGCTCGGCGCCGCGCTCCGCGCCGAGCAAAAGGCCGCCGCATTCTTCGCCGGCGCGGCGAGGGGCATGACCGACGCCGGGGCGCGGAGGCTCTTCGAGGACCTTCACGAAGAGGAGAAGGAGCACGAGCGTCTCGTTCGAATCCAGATCGACAAGCTCCCGCCCGACGACGGCGGACCGATGAGCGGCGAAGACGTCGGCGACGAGCCGGTCGCCATGTGACCCCAGGAGGCATGCCATGAATCCGAGCGACATCCGGACCGAGCTCCTTCGACAGCACGAGGACTTGCGCGCGCGAATCCGCGTGCTGCGCGCCGTCACCGAGCGCTGCCTCGCGGGCGAGAACGCTCACGAGGAGCTGCGCCGCCTCCTCACGGGCCTCACCGACGCGGTGCGCGCGCACAACGCCCGCGAAGAGCAGCTCATGGCGAAGGTCTTTCCCGAGCTCGACGCGTGGGGCCCGGTTCGCCGCGAGGTCATGAACGAGGAGCACATCCTCGAGCACGACGTGCTCGTCGGCGCGCTCATCGACGCGTACGCCGCGTCGGACGCCAAGGCCGCAGCGCGAAACGTCGTGGGGCTCTTCGACGAGATCCTCGCCCACATGGCCCGCGAAGAGAAAGTGTTCCTCGCGCCGGAGGTGCTCGCCGACGACGAGGCCCCGCCCGACGCGTTCGGCGGCTGACTCAGCGGAAAATTCGCGGCGTGACTGTCCGGCCCGGCGAGCGCCGCCGGAATTCGGAAATGGATTCGCAGCGGCTCGGACATATCCTCCGCGTGGCAGCGCTTCGCCCCTTCCTTTTCCTCGGAATCGCCGCGGCCCTCGGCTGCGGGAGCGTGGACGAAGCCCCGCTCGGCGGGCCCTTCGGCGGGTCGACCAATCCCACCGACCCGAACGGCGGCACGACGACGACGACGAGCGACGACGCCTCGACGACGACGACCGACGCGGGGACGACCCAGGGCAACGACGCCGGCGCGCCGCCGCCGAAGGACTCGGGCGCTCCGCCCCCGCAAGACTCCGGGTCGCAGCAGCAGGCCCCGACGTGGACCGCGATCTTCAACAGCTACATGAAGAGCGGCACCAAGGGACGCTGCTCGAGCTGCCATAGCCAAGGGTCGAGCGCCTCGGCGCTCTACACGTGGCTCCAGGGTCGCGGGTACATCAGCGGAAAGAGCTCCGCCCTCGTCGACTCGAGCCAGTCTTGTCTCTCGTGGTACGGCGGCAACATGCCGCCGAGCGGACCGAGCAGCTACGGAAACGCCGTGCCGGACATGAACGCGTGGGCCGCCGCGGGCGCCCTCAACAATTGACGGGTCAATCATGACGAAGCTCTTTTTTGCCGCCGCTCTCTTCGCGCTCACCGCCGCGTGCACCCACGTCGCGCCGTACGAGCGCGGCGAGCTCGCGCACCCGACGATGACCGACGCCATCGGCGACGGTCCGGCCGCCGAGCACGTCTACGCCGTGCACGAGGGCGCGACGGGCGGCGGCTCGGTCGCCGAGAGCGGCTGCGGTTGCAACTGAGCGAGAGCTACGAGCCGCGCGGTCTGCGGCTTGCACCCACTCGAGCTCGTGAGCTCGAGGCCAGCCATCTCGACGGCCGAGCACGAGGTGCGCCTCGAGGGTGAGCTTCGCCTTCGCGACGCGACCTCGCTGTGGCGATCGCTCGGTCGCGCGGCGGAGCGCGCGCGCGAGCGGCTCGACATCGATCTCGGCGGCGTCGAGGCCGTCGACGGCGCCGTCGCCGCGCTGCTCGTCGCGTTTCGCGATCGTCTCGAGCGCACGGGCGTGCACGCCCAGCTCGTCAACGCGCCCGCCCAGGTGCGCCCGCTGCTCGAGCTCTACGAAGGCGGCGCAGCGGTGCCACGCCCGAGGCGCGAGGACGCGATCACGCGGCTCGGCCGTCTGACCGCGGGGGGTGTCGCGCGCGCGGGGGACGCGGTCGCCTTCGTCGGCGAGATGGTCCATGCGCTCGGGCGCTTCACGCGGAGCAAGCGCGCCGCGAGCTGGCGCGATCTTCCCGCGCTGGTCGAGCGCGCCGCGGCCGACGGCGTCCCGATCGTGCTGCTGCTCGACTTCCTCGTGGGCTTCGTCATGGCGTTCCAGTCCGCGCGCCAGCTCCAGAAATCCGGCGCGAACGTCTTCGTCGCCGACGTCGTCGGCATCTCGGTCACGCGCGAGCTCTCGCCGCTCGTGACGGCGATCATCGTGAGCGGTCGCTCCGGCGCCGCGTTCGCCGCCGAGATCGGCACCATGCGCGTCTCGGAGGAGATCGACGCGCTCCGCACCATCGGCATCGCGCCGGTCCCGTACCTCACGCTCCCGCGCGTCGTCGCGCTCGCGATCGCCGCGCCGATCCTCACGCTCCTCGGCGACATCGTCGGGATCCTCGGAGGGGTCGTCGTGGGCACGTCGAGCCTCGGCCTCAGCGCGCGCGGGTACCTCGCCGAGCTTCGCACGGCGATCGTGCCGTCGGACGTCTGGACCGGGCTCGTGAAGAGCGTCGCGTTCGGCGTCGCGATCGCGCTCATCGGCTGCCGCTCGGGTTTCGCGACCCGCGGCGCGGCCGCGGGCGTCGGCCGGAGCACGACCCAGACCGTCGTCACCTGCCTCTTCACGCTCGTCGTGCTCGACACGATGTTCACCCTCCTCTTCAGGACGTTCGCGCCATGACCGGCCAAGCGCTCGTGCGCGCGGAGGACCTCTCGAATCGGCTGGACCGAAGACGCCGTGCTCGTCGAGCACGCGAGCTTCGAGATCCGCGCGGGCGAGATCTTCGGAATCCTCGGGCGAAGCGGCTCCGGCAAGACGACGCTCTTTCGCGAGCTGGTCGGTCTCGAGGCGCCGCTCGAGGGGAAGATCGCGTGGTCGTCGGGCCACTCGCCAATCGAAAACGGCGAGTCGTCGCCGCGCTTGGGCGTCATGTTCCAGCAGGGCGCGCTCTTCGGGTCGATGACCGTCGGACAAAACGTGTCGCTCCCTCTCGAGCGATGGACCGATCTCCCGCCCGACGCGATCGAGGCGATCGCGCGAGCGAAGCTTCGTCTCGTCGGTCTCGAGCAGTCTTGGCACCAAGAGCCGGCGACGCTCTCCGGAGGCCAGCGGAAACGCGCCGCGATCGCGCGCGCCCTCGCGCTCGAGCCCTCGCTGCTCTTCCTCGACGAGCCCTCGTCGGGTCTCGACCCGGTGACCTCCGCGGAGCTCGACCGACTCATCGTCACGCTCCGCCACCAGCTCGGGATCACCGTCGTGCTCGTCACGCACGAGCTCGGGAGCATCTTCGCGATCGTCGACCGCTGCATCGTGCTCGACCGCGAGTGCAAGTGCGTCCTCGGCGAGGGCAAGCCGCGCGCGCTCGCCGCGACGGGCCACCCGCGCGTCCGCGCTTTCTTCCGTCGCGCCACGGAGGCCTCGTGACCGCGCGTTATTTCAAGCTCGGCGTGCTGACGCTCCTCGTGACGGGGGCTGCGATCGCCGTCGCGTTCGTGCTCGGGATCTCGTTCGGCCGGCCGCGGCACGTCGAGTACCACACGTACTTCGACGAGTCGGTGCAGGGGCTCGAGATCGGCGCCGTCGTCGCCTACCGCGGGATGCCGATCGGCACGGTCGACGCGATCGACCCGGCGCCGGACCACTTCGTCCGCGTGGCGCTCGGCGTCGACCGCGACAAAATCCCGTCGACGCACCTCGCGAACGTCCCGCCCGATTTGCGCGCCGAGCTCTCGATGCAAGGCATCACCGGCGTGAAGCTCGTCGATCTCGATTTCGTCGACCCCGCGGCGCACCCGCCGCCCAAGGTCGGCTTCGAGCCGGGGCCGCGGTACATCCCGTCGTCGCCCTCGATGCTCGAGAATCTCTCGAACGACCTCGCGGGCATCCTCGAGCGGCTCGCTCCGCTCATCGAGGCGACCACGTCGGCGATTCATCGCGTCGACGACATGCTCGCCTCCTTCGACCGCGAGAACGTCCCGCAGCAGGTGGGCGACGTGCTGCGCACCGCGCAAGGCGCCGCGACCGATCTCCGTCGTCTCCTCGGAAGCGTCGATCGCGCGAAGCTCCCCGACAAAGCCGCCGTCGCGCTCGATCGGCTCGACAGCGCGACGGCGAGCATGGACGACGTGCTCGAGCGCGTCGGCGGTCAAGAGGGCCTCGTCGCGAACGCGAACCGCGTGGTGCGCGGCTTCGGTGGCGCGAGGACAGGAGACGAGTTCGCGCGCACGCTGCGCAATCTGGACGCGGCGGCGCGGGCCGTCCGCGATCTGGCCCACACCATCGACCGCCAACCGGACGTGCTCCTCAAGGGACGCTCGAAAGGACAGCGATGAGGCTCGCCCTGCTCGCCGCCTTGCTCCTCGTCGCGGGGTGTTCTCTCCTCGCGCGGAGCGCGCCGGTCCAAGACCGCTACTTCACGCCCGAGCTGACGAGCGCGGTCGTCACGGCGCAGAAGGGAGCCACGGCGCTTCGCCTCGGGCGCGTCGCGTCGAGCGCGGCGCTACGCGACCGCATCGTGCATCGCGATTCGCCGGTCGAGCTCGGCAAATACGAGACGTACCGCTGGACGGACGATCCGGAGGTGTTCGTGCGCGAGGCGCTCCACCGCGCGCTCTTCGACCGCGGTCCGCTGCGCGAGACGGACGAGAACCTGCCGGTGCTCGACGTCGACGTCCTCGCGTTCGAGGAGGTCCGCCACGGGAGCGCGCGCGCCGGTCGCGTGCAGCTTCGCTGGACGCTCCACGACGCGAAGGGGTTCGTCGACGGCATGGTCACGTCCGAGCAGCCGGCCCGGAGCGACGACATGGAGGCGATCGTGCTCGCGATCTCCGCGGCGCTCCGTGACGCCGCGGCGAAGGTCGCGGCCGAGGTGAGCTCGCGCCTTCGCTGACGCCCCCGGCACGTCGACTGCAGGACGCTGCCGCATGCATCGCCGTCTCGTCTCGTCTCGCTCGCCGCGAGCGTCGTCATCCGCGGGAACACCGCCCGAGAGCTCGCGTCGCTGAGAACCGAGACGGGCTCGGCGCTCGGCGTGTCGTTCGTGTCGTTCGCCGTTGCCGGCGAACAAGAGGCGCTGGCGCTCGTCGACCGTCTCCTCGCGCGGTACGCGTCGGATTCGCTGCTGCGGGCGCGCGTCGCATCCGCCCGCGAAATCGTCACCGACCATCTCGCCCACGCGAACGCTCTGGCGCTCGCGCTCGCGCGCTGACCGTCATGGCAAAGCGATTGCACCAGGGTGTCGCCATGCGCGTTCTTCTGTCACGGTCATGCGCCCTCGCGCTCGTTGTCGTCGTCGTCGCGTGCGGCGCCGCGAGCACCACGTCGAGCGACGAAGCCAAGCTGGCCTTTCCGCAGGGCAACGACCTCGGCTATTGCGCCAGCAACCCGAGCCCGGAGTGCTCGCAAGGTCATCCGGTCGCGGCGAAGCAGCTCGTCCTCACGTTCGACGACGGCCCGGGTAGCCAGACGACCGCGCTCTCCACGTGGCTGCGAGGCCAAGGCGTGCACGCGACGTTCTTCGAGCTCGGCGAGTACGTCGGCTCCGGGAGCAACGCGATCCTCGCGCAGCTCGAGGCCGACGGTCACCTCGTCGGCAACCACACGTGGGATCACGCCGACCTCACGACGCTCGGCGCGAGCCAGGTCGTCGACGAGGTCTCGAGCACCGACGCGCTCATCGCGCCGTACGTCGATCAGTCGCACTTCGTGTTTCGCGCGCCGTACGGGGCGTGGAGCGCGGGCGACTACACGGCGCTCAACGGCTCCGCGATGAAGAAGTACGCAGGTCCGGTGCGCTGGGACATCGGCGGGCAGATGACGTCGCTCTACGCGGCCGACTGGGACTGCTGGCAGAACACGAGCGGCTACGGCGTCATGACGACCAAGCAGTGCGGCGACCGGTATTTGCGGCAGATCGCCGACGTCGGCCGCGGCATCGTGTTGATGCACGACCAAGACTACGGCGACGTCTCGAACCACAGCCTCACGAGCGGCAAGGGCAATACGATCGACATGGTGAAGTACATGGTGCCGATCCTGCAGCAGCAGGGCTACACGTTCCTGCGCGTCGATCAGGTCCCGGACGTCGCGGCCGCGCTGGGCGTCGCGCCGAGCGACGCGGGCGCGCCGAGCGACGCGGGCGCGCCGAGCGACGCGGGGACCTGCGCGTTCGACCCGACATGGCAGCAGGGGAGCGGCGCCAACGAGTGGTGGATCGAGTACCAGATCAGCGGGAGCATCGCGGCGGCTTCGCTCGAGGTCGTCGGCGGCCCCACGACCGCGCTCGCGCTGCAATGGGGCAAGTGGGTGGGCGGACCGAACGCCCGCATCCCGACTGGGACGAGCGTCGTCGTGCACGCGAAGAGCACGTCGAACCAGACGGCGGCCACGCGGCCCTTCGGGTACCTCGCCACGACGGCGCCCGTCACCGCGTGCGGCGGCGGTGCGCCCGACGCGGGACCTGCCGACGCGGGACCTGCCGACGCCGGAGCCGGCGACGCCGGCAGCGGAGACGCGGGCGGCGGCGGAGCCTGCGCGCTGAACCCGACGTGGGCCCAAGGCAGCGGCGCGAACAACTGGTGGGTGGAGTACGCGATCGACGCGAGCGCCACGATTGCGAGCGCGTCGCTCGAAGTAGTTGGAGGTCAAACTGTATCGCTGTCGTTCCAGTGGGGAAAGTGGGTCGGCCTCGCGAGCTCCGCCATCGCCACCGGCGCGAGCGTCGTCGTGCACGCGCGAGACACCTCCGGGGACGTGGCCCAGACCGTCCCGTTCGGCTATTTGCAGACGACCGCGCCGCTCACCAAGGGCTGCCCCTGAGCGGAGCACGCCGGGCAGGAACGCCACGCTCGCGCGAGAGCGCCACGCGCGCGACCGTGACTACTACGGCACATTGTAGCGAAGTCGCCTGGCCTCGCGCTTGCAGCTACCCCCCGCGATGGCGTCGGACGTCACCTTTTGCCGCGGCCGGGCCGTCGCGCTCGCTCGGGTCGATCGCGTCGCGGCCATCGCAGCGCTCTGCGGCCGTCTCGCCGCCGTGAAGCGGCGTGGCACGCGGTCTGCTTTTCATCCCCCGTGGAATGGACATGCGTGACGCCCTCGAACCCATCACTGACGTCATGCAGGGCGTCGTCCCGCGCACGCGCGCCGTCGAGCCGGCGACGCGCTGCGCTCGCGTCGCGCTCGCCGAAGACTCGCGCAACATGCGTCGCTCCCTCGCCGACGTCCTTCGCGCCGACGGCAACGAGGTCCGCGAAGCGGCCGACGGAAGCGAGCTGCTCGAGCTCGTCGCGGCCTGGTCGCCCGATCTCGTCGTCACCGACATGCAGATGCCGCTCGTCTCGGGGATGGAGGTCATCGAGCGTCTTCGCGCGCAGGGCTCGGCGACGCCCGTCATCCTCATCACGGGCTCGGCGCTCGAGGTCGTGCGTGACGAGGCGCTCGCGCGCGGCGCGTCGGCGGTCTTCCCCAAGCCGTTCGACGTCGACGACCTTCGGACCGCGGTGCTCAACCTCGCGCGCGTCCCGCGCGTCGCGCGCGTCGCGCCCGGGCCGTCCGCGCCTGCGGACGTGCAGGCGGCGCTCTCGCGATGCATCGTCGTCTTGCGCGACGTCGCCCTCGAGCGCGCGCACGCGTCGGCGGCCGAGAGCGCCTTCGCCGCGCTGAGCGACGCGATGGATCGCGCCGTGCGCGTCAGCGCGCCGGCGCTCCGCGCGACGCAGGTCCTCGTCGACGCGTTCGAGCGCTTCCAGGCGCAGCGAGGCGTAGCGAGCGTGATGGCGCGCTACAAGCTGGAGCTCGCGGCGCTCTCGGTGCTCGAGTCGAGCGCCTGGCGAGCGGAGCCCTGACGCGCAGGTCTCGCACTCTCGCGCAGCGCACCCGCGATTGTCGACGACTTTGGACGTCGGCGTACCGAGCGATCGCGACTGACGTCGCTACTTCTTCTTCTTGCCGAGCGCGCCGCTCTTCTTCAAGAGCTCGCCGAAGGTGCCGAGGCTCGCGGGCGCGGAGGCCTTTTCTTTGTGCGCCTCGAACTCGGCGCGCTCGCGGGCGTCTTTCGCGCCGCGCACCGAGAGCTTCAAACGGCCGTCGCCGGTCTCGAGGATCTTCGCGGTGAGCGCGGTGCCCTCCGGAAAATGCTTCCGCAAGTCGGTCCCGCGCGGCACGTCGAGCTCGGAGACTGGAATGAGGCCGCGGCCGCTCCGCCCTTCGGTCCCGTTCACTTGAACGAAGACGCCGTAGGTCTCGATGCGCACGACGCGGCCTTCGACGACGGCGCCGATCGCGAGCGTGACGCCCGGTTTCTGCGCGGGCCGCTCCGGCGCGGGGGCGAGCGCCTTCAAGGACAGCGTGATGCGCTTCAAGCCTTTGTCGTCGTCCTTGATCTCGAGGACCTGGACCTCGACCGGCTCGCCGGCGGTGATGCGATCGGCGACGTTCACGCGCTCGTGCGCGATCTCGGACGCCGGGATGAGCCCCTCGACGCCGCCGAGATCGACGAAGGCGCCGAAGTCGCGCACCGCGGTGACCGTCCCGCGCACCACGCGGCCGACCTCGAGGGCGCGAAGCGCGGCCTCGCGGCCCTCTCGCGCCTCGGCCTCGAGCGCGCGGCGTCGCGAGAGGACGATGTTGCGGCCGCCGTCTTTGATCTCGGTGACCATGAACGGAAGGAGCTGCCCGATGAGCGAGCTCGCCTCGACCGCGGCGCCGCGCGTCGCGATCTGGCTGGTCGGGCAGAAGCCGCGGAGGCCTCGACCGAGATCCACCTCGATGCCGCCCTTGTTGACGCCGGTCACCTTGCCTTCGACCGCGACGCCGGTCGCGTGGGCTTGCTCGATTTGCCCGATGTCGCCCGATTTGCCGAACGAGCGCACCAGGCGAACCGCGCCGGTCTGCGGGTCGACCGAGCCGACGCGCGCGCGCACGGTGTCGCCGACCTTCACGTCGAGGGTGCCGTCGGGCGAGCGCATCTCGACGACGTCCAGCATCGCTTGGCGCTTGGCGTCGAGCTCGACGAAGATCGTCTCGCGATCGATGGCGACGACCACCGCCTCGATCATTTCGCCGACGTGCACCTCGCGGTGCCCCTTCTGCTGATCGGCCGACTGAGCCGCGAACAGCGCCGCAAACGTATCGCCCATGGGCCCGTTGCCTAGCACGGTTTCGGGCGGAAAACGCCTAAACCCGGCGCCCGGGCTCAGCCGCTCAGCTCGTCGAACGCGAACGACGCGGCGCGCACGCGCAGGCTCTCGCCGGACTCCATCGCGATCTCGAGCAAGTCCCCCTCGGCTTTGGCCGACTTCACCCGATGCGACGCGCCGTCGCGCGGCACGAGGACGCTCGTGAAATCGAGCGCCCGGATGGCGCACGCGTGGGGCCGCTTGGGCGTCGAGAGGAAGGTGATGCGCACGATGCCGTTGCGCCAATCCACGGCGACTTGGTCGAGGATGGCGCCGGGCAGCTCTCCGAGCCTCGTGTCCACGACCCGAGCGTAACCCGTTTCGAGGCGGCAGGGGCCGGGAACCTTTTTCGCTCCCCGTCGTGGAACGGGGTGATGATCGCGCTCGCGATGCCCATCGAAGCCGTCCCCGCGCGGCGCGCGTCCTTCGAGGTCGAGCGCGCCGTCCTCGCGCGGTGCAAGGCCGGCGACGCGATCGCGTTTCGGGCGTTCGTCGTGCGCTACGAGCGCGCCGTCTTCGCGCTGCTCTCGCGCATGACGGGGACGGGCGCGCACGTCGAGGATCTCGCGCAAGAGACCTTCCTTCGGGCGTACCGGGCGTTTTCGTCGTTCGACCTGGATGCCGCGGCGCGACCGTCGACCTGGCTCTTGACCATCGCGACGAGGCTGGCGTTCGACTCGAAGAAGCGGCGCGCGCCGGCGCTCGCGTCGCTGGAAGACGCCGACGCGGCCCACGGCGGCGCGACGCCCGAGTCCGAGCGCACGCGCGCCGAGCTCGGACGCGCCATCGCCCGCGCCGCGCGCGAGTTGCCCGACGACCAGCGCGCCGCGTTCGTGCTCGCCGAGTTCCACGATTTCGCGATCGCCGAGATCGCCGTCGCGCTCGGCGTGCCGGAAAATACCGCCAAGACGCGCCTGTTTCGCGCGCGCGAGAAAATGCGCGCGAGCCTCGCCGCGTGGAGAGGAGGAGCCTGATGGACGAGCCCCTTCGGGACGAGCTCGATCTCGACGCTTGGGAGCCGGACGGCCCGCCGCCGGCGTTCGCCGAGCGCGTGCTCGCGGGCGCGACGAGCGAGAAGCGTCGCTCGCGACGCGTCGGCTGGGCGCTCGTCGCGGGCGCCGCGGCTGCGGCCGCGATCGCGATCGTCGTCGCTCGTCGTGCGCCCGAAACGTCGGGCGACATCGCGGCCGACCGCCGCGTCGAGGTCGCCGTCGGCCCGCGCGCCGTCGCGGTCCTGGAGCCCGGCGCGCACATCGCGTGGCGCGGCGCCGACGTGACGCAAGACCGCGGCGGCGTCTTTTATCGCGTCGAGCGCGGCGCACCGTTCCGCGTGCACACCCCCGCGGCGGACGCGACCGTCCACGGCACCTGCTTCGGCGTCGACGTCGAGGCCCCCGATTCGGAGAAGGACATGCAAAGACGAGATTTGAAATCGGCCGGCGTCGGCGCCGCGCTCAGCGCGATCGCGTTCGTCGGCGTCTACGAGGGCAAGGTCGCGGTCGCGAAGAACGGCCGCGGCGTCGAGCTCTCCGCGGGGCAGACGGCGCGCGCCGACGAATACGGCGTGCGCCGCGGTGGCGACTTCGATCCTGCGTCGGGGTCGAGCGCGACGAGCGGCGACGAGCCGTACGTGAAGGCGAACCAGAACCTCGTCGACCAGATCGCCGAGTATCAGCGCCGCCTCGACGCTCTCGAGGCCCAGAAGAAGAGCTTGAGCACGCGCCTCGCGGACGCGCAGGACAAGCTCGCCAGCGCCTCCGACGGCGCCGCGCCCCCGTCGAAGAGCCCCTTCGACCTGTCGCAGGACGACTGGAAACGCCTCGCCGACGAAGGGACGCTGAAATACGCCGTCCCTTGCACGCACGACCCGAACGGCTACACGCCCGGGCAAGACACGCTCGACAAGCTCGGCCTCGCGCCGCAAGACGCGAACGCGATTCACGACGCGTACCGTCGCTCGACGAGGCGCGTCTGGGACGTGATTCGCCCGCTCTGCGCCCAGGAGCTCGGCGGGAGCACCGCGGTCGCCGACAAGCTCGGCGCCGACGCGTGCGTGCACGTCGTCCTCGATCTCGAGGAGCAGCGCGACGGGAAGGCGGCGTCGGAGGCGATGCGACAGGTCGCCGAGATCCGCGCCGGCGAGCGGCAGACCCCCGGCCCGGGCGACGCGGTGAACCCCGTCGAGACCATCTTCCTCGCCCTCACGGGCGAGTCGAAGTCCTTCGAGAACGACCTCGCGCAGACGCTGGGGCCGGATGACGCGCATCGCGTCGTCTTCACGAGCGGCGGCATCAACATGTGCCACAGCACGTTCGGAGGGGCGGGTCCGCGCAAGCCATGAGCACGCCCACCGCGCGCGCCCTCGATCGATGCTAGAACGACGGCGATGATCGTTCGCTCCTGCTTTCTCCTCGTCACGTTGCTCGCCTGCGGCGGAAGCGGTGGCGCGCCGCCGGCCGCGACGAGCAGCACGGCGACGACGACGTCGACCGCGAGACACCGCGCGCGGCTGACCGTCTCGAAGTGCACGCCGGTCGGCTTCGGCTACTCGTGCACCGCCGAAATCGACGGGACGCCCGCGACGCTCGAGGCTTGCGTCGGCTCGGGCGATCACGTCGGGCTCACCCCGCACATCACGCCGCCGATCACCCTGAACGTCGACGTCGAGCCCGCGCCCGACAGCGAGCGCTACTGCGGCGTGCTGATCATGCCCGCGGGCGAGCACGTGAAGGTCGTCGCCGTCGACTGAATCAGAAGGTCGACGCCGTGGCCGCGCGGCAGTCCGCGACGTCGGTCGCGCCGGCGAGCCACGAGGTGACGCAGCGGTCCTGCGCGTCTCCCGGCGAGAACAGCGCTCCTCCCTTGTGGGCCTCGGCGCCGCGCGCCTTGCGGACGAAGGTGAGCCGCTCCGGGCTCGCGCCGCCTTGGCTCACGACCGCGCTCATCGCCTCGGGCTCGAGCCCGACGACCGACGCGAAGTCCTCGTCGTACTCGGCGACCGAGGTCGTGCCCTTGGAGACGGGCCGATCGCCCGGCGACAGGCGCAGCCCGAGGCTCCCGTAGAGCCGGAGGTTTCGCGCGGTCTCGCCGTGGCAGTCGAGCGTTCCGCAGCGGTGCACGAGCAAGTCGGCGACCGGTGGGAAGCTCGCGCGGTCGGGGACGCTCTCGGACGCGACGTTCGACGCGGGCGCGCACGCGATGGCGAAGGCGACGAGCGCGACGCGGCGGTTCACGGCGTTCCCCCGTCGGCTGGGACGTAGACGTGGCCGGGCGAAGCGGGGCCCGCTGGATCGAAATGGCACTTGGCGCACGAGCCGTCCCGGCCGACGTCGGCGGTCATCGAGACCGTCGCGCCGTTGTAATCGACTTTGACCTTCATGGGATAAACGGGGTTGAATTGGTGCGGCAAAACATAAAAGTTGCCGACGGAGTTGGTGCTGGCGACATACGAATGTCCGACGCTGTCGCTGAGCTTGACGCCCGCGTCGACCGCGGGCTGGAGATCGCCCGCGTTCACGTAGACCGTGCCGGCGACGCTGAACCCCGGCGGGTCGCCGAGGTTGCCGCTGTGGCAGAGCACGCACGGCTGGCCCGGCCGGTGGAGCGGTCCGCGCGGCACGCCGGGCGCTTCGCCGCCGAGCGCCGTGATGGCGGCGTCGTTCACCGGATCGCACGTGGCACCCGCCAGAAAAAGGGCGAAAAACGCTGCGCGCCTCAATTCGACACCTCCAGCGAGAGCGAGCCCACGCCCGACAGTCGCTCGCTCAAATAGAGATCGTCGAGGTAACGCGTCGTCCCGAGATCGAAGTCTGCGCCGAGCGTCCACTTCCACGCCGAGACCGCGCTCCCGACGTCGATGCGCAGGCTCGCGCCGCCGGTGAGGTCGACGAGCGGCCCGAGCTCGCGGTTGCCCGTGCGCAACGTCGGATATCGAAAATTCGGATCGAGGGTGTACGTGCGCTCCCAGAAGTCGACCGGCGTTTGTCCGTAAAAGCGCACGTGGGGACCGATTTCGACGCGGCGCCCCCAATCGAAGTACCAGCGCCCGTCGGTCGTCGTCGCTTTGAGTCCCCACGAGTCCACGTAGGCGCGCTCGTCGAGCCGTACCGTCGAGCGGGCGAGCCGATGCGCCCAGCGCATGGTGAGCGCGTAGCGTTGCCGCGTGTCCGGGAGCTGCTCGAGCGCGCGCTCCGAGACGCGCGTGCGGTTCACCGCGTCGACCGACGCGCCGGCGGGCAGGGTGACGCCGGGCGCGAAGAGCGGCACGTAGCGATAGGGCTTCGACGGGTCGCCGTGTTCGATCAGCACGTCGGCGACGAACGAAACGACGGTCGCGCGATCGACGACGAGGCTGAGGCCGCCCTTGAACGCGTCGCGATCGAGGACGCGGGAGAAGACCGAGTACGGCGTGCCGGAGCGACCGGCGACGTCGTGCATGTGCGCGTAGCCGAGGAGCACGGTGACGCTCTTGTCGAGGAAATCGCCGGTCAACGTGCCGCCCGCGAGCACCGACGTGTAATCCGGCTCGACCGAGAGCGCGGCGTTCGCGGCGATCCCGAGATCGTGCGGTTTGTACGCCGCGTCGAGCGTGCCCACGTGGCGCGCCTCGACGAAGGGCGGAGAGGCCGTCGAGACGACGTCCGCCGACGCGGCCGACACGACGTCGACGAGGTAGCGTCCCGAGACGCTCCACCCGGACGCGACGTTCGCGATCGTCCCGCCGAGCGACGGCGTGAAGACGTAGACGTGATCCGAGTCGGCGTACGTCGCGAGCTCGCTCGACGCGGCGACGCTCACGTTGCTCGAGCGCGAGACGCGAGGCGCGTCGGTGGGCCCGAGCGCTTGCGGCGCGCGCGCGTGCCCGTCGGACTCGTCGCGCGGATCGATCGACTGCGCGCGCGCGCTCGATGCGCACGCGAGCACGACCCAAGCCAAACCAAGGCGCCGCACGCGCGGCACTCTTTCACGTTGCGCGGTCGATGCAAGTGGACCATCGTCGCTGGAGATGCGTTTTCGCCTCGCGCCGCTCGGGATGCTCCTCGCGTTCGTCTCCCCGGCGCTCGCCGACTATGGCGACATGCCCCCGCAGCCGGGCGACGACGATTATGTCGCGCCGTCCCCGCAGACGCCGTCGAACGGTCCGAGCGTTCATTTCGAGGGCGCGGCCGGGGCGATCTATCTCGCGCCGCCGATCCGGGGCGGGACGAATCCTTTCGGGTTCGGCTTCGGCGGACGCGCTGGCCTCCTCGTGGGCTCCCATTTTTATGCGGGATTCGCGCTCGTCGGGTACCTCGGCGGCAGCGACGTGACCCTCTCGGACAACTCGCTCCTCGTCGGCGGGGAGCTCGGCTGGGACTTCGTCCTCTACGAGGCGCCGCATTTGCGCGTTTCGCTCCGGCCGCTCGTCGGCGTCGGCAACGCGAGCGTTTCGCACACCGACCCATCGATCGTCGCGAACGCAAAACCCGACGTGGTGACGACTGCGAGCGGCCGCGTCGTGAGCGGCGGCAAGCCGTCCGCGACGCAAACCGTCAACGACGTCTACGTGCAGCCGAAGCTCGCGCTGGTCCTCGAGCACGATTGGCACTTCGTCGCGCTCGAAGCGGACGGTCTGATCCTCCCGTCGATCAGCTACGGCGGCGCCGACCCGACGACGTGGCTCTCGTACGGCGCCCAGCTCCAGGCCGGCGTGCGCTTCTGATCAGTAGCCGTACGGGTTCGGGACGTCGAACGCCACGGTGAGCGAGTACGTCTGCGCGTGCGTCGGGTCGCCGGCGACGTCGAACGAGACGCCGGCCGCGACGCGTGTCCCCTCGCTGATCGGCGTCTTGAACGGGCCGAGAAAAATCTCCGGCGCGACGAACAGCGTCCCGGCCGGGGCGCCCGTCGCGCCCGGCGGAAGCCCGACCGAGCCCGCGTAGTAGAGCGTGCTGTCGGCTTCGACCTGGGCGTAAATCGGAAATCGAAATCGCCGCGGCGTCAGCATCAACGCGACGAACCCCGCGCCGACGACTTGTCGCGCCGCCTCGCCGTTCGAGATCGGAAAGAGCGTCGTCACGTTGGCCTCGAAGATGAGCCGATGAAAAAAGCGTTTCGCCCCGTAGGCGAAGAGACCGAAATACGCCGAGCCGGCGCTCAGGTCTTGCTGGCCGGTCGGCAGCGAGCCTTGGAGGCCGACGGAGATCATCCAGTCGTTCTCGAGCGAGCCCGCGGCGAGCCCCTGGAGGAGAAGCTGCGTGTCGCCGAAGCCGGTCGCCTGCCCGTCGAAGCCGCACTGGTACGGCACCGTCAAGACGACGCCCACTTCGGGCGAGAGGATGTACGCTAGCTCCGCGGAGACGACGTTGCCGCTGCCCGCGTTGCCGCGGAAATAGCTGTCGTAGAGCTGCACCTGCTGTTCGAGCTGCGGCGGCGCGCCGACGATGGGGAAGGGGAAGAAGAGCTGCTGCCACACCTTCGGCTCGTCCTCGGCGCGCGCCACCCCGGCGTCGCACGACGCCACGAGCGCGATCGCCACGCCGCACGCGCGTCGTAGCGATTTGCCTCTTCGTCCGAGAATGCCCGGCGTCATCGAAAGTCGAGATGCAACTACGATGGCGAATCGAGCCGGTCAACCGCGCTCGTCATCGAATCAAACGAGTTGCCCGCGGAAATCGAAGTTCCACTCTCGCGCGCCGTTCCCGAGCTTCGTCGCGCCGCGCGTGCCGGCGGGCGTTCGGAACCAGCCCGAGACGAAGACGGGTGCGCCGCGGTCGAAGCCGGACGTGTCGAAATGGAAGGTGACGCGCGCGCCGTCGGCTTGGACGACCAAGAGCTTTGCGCCGACGAACACGATCGTCGCCTCGACCGGGCGATCTTCGATCGCGCCGCGGACGTGACGCGTCTCCCAGATCGCGCGCGCGCGCTCGGCGGCCGCTCTCCACTCGGGCGTCTCGCGCGCGCGCCGCACGTCGTCCGCGAGCTCGGGAGCCGCCCTCGCGAGCGCCTCGGCGCCGGCCGCAAAGGAGCCGGCGACGTACGCGATCGCGAGCTCGAGCCGCTCCGGGCTCTCGTGCGCGGCGAGCTCGCGGGTCGAGAGCCCGAGCTTCACCTCGTCGTGGAGGAGCACGCCTCCGCGCGGCGCGACGACGTCGACGCGGAGGCTCAAGTGTTGCCCGGTGCCGGCGTCGCACCAGAGGGCCGCCTCGACGCGCCGGTCCGGGTCGAGCGCACGCGCCGCGGACGCGACGACGTTCCCGGGGCGAACGCCGTCGAGCTTCGATTTCGAAAACCCGAGCCGCGCGAGGAGCGGGAAGAGCTCGCGATCGAACGCCGCGTGCAGCGCGTCGGAGAAGGGAGAGCGCTTGGCCATGTTCTCGCGGGATCACGTACTCCGCCGCCAGCAAGTCGTCACGAAGTGGTACACATGGGCGCGTGAAATATCGTCCTTTCTTCTCGGTCGTCGCGGCGCTGGCCGTCGCGGCGACGGCGCTCGGCCTCGCGAGCTGCGGGGCGCGCACGGATTTGGGCGGCCGCATTGCCGGCGACGCGACGTCGGAGGATCACCACGCGGGCCCCGACGCCGACGCCGACGCGGGCGAGGAGGACGCGCCGGTCGACGTCGTCTTCCCGGACGTGCCCATCGTGACCAACTGCGCCGACGCCGGCACGCAGTACGTCTACGTCATCACCGAGCAGAACGAGCTCTACAGCTTCTTCCCGCCGACGCTCGGGTTCAGCAAGATCGGCGACATCGCGTGCACGCAGACGGAGACGCCGTTCTCGATGGGCGTCGACCGCTCCGGCATCGGCTACTCCGTCTTCTCGAACGGCGATCTCTTCGAGATCAGTACGCTCAACGCCGCGTGCAAGACCACGCCGTTCAAGCCCGGGCAGAACGGCTTCACGACGTTCGGCATGGGGTTTTCGGGCGCGGCCGACGCCGGCGAGACGCTCTACGTCGCCGAGTCGACCAACCAAGCGCCTCGGCTCGGGTCGATCGACACGCAGACCTTCAAGCTGAACGTGATCGGCACGTTCAAGCCGAACGCGAGCGGGCGATGCGAGCTCACCGGCACTGGCGACGGACACCTCTTCGCGTTTTGTCTCCCGCAGAACGGGTCGGGCGGCGAGCTCGTGAACCTCGATCCCCAGACGGCGAAGATCATTTCCGAGGTGAACGTCCCCGTCGGCACGTCGCAGGACGCGTTCGCGTACGCGTTCTACGGTGGCGAGTTCTGGATCTTCACCGGCCCGCCGAACCAGAGCACGACCGTCACCGAGTTCGACCCGATCACGCTCACGGCCAAGGCCGTCGCGACGCTGCCTTCGACGATCGTCGGCGCCGGCGTCTCCACGTGCGCTCCGCAGAAGTAGCGGCCGCCCGCGGTGATACCCTGGGTCCGGGGTGAGCCAGCTGTTCGCCGATCGCTTCGCGGTAGAGGGCGACGCCCGCTCGGGCGGCATGGCGGACGTGTACCGCGCGCGCGATCGGACGACCGGCGCGCTCGTCGCGCTCAAGGTGCTGCGCGTCCAGTACGACGGCCATGACGCCGAGCGATTCGCGCGCGAGGCCCGCGCGCTCGCCGAGCTCGAGCACCCGTCGATCGTGCGTTACGTGGCGCACGGGGTCGAGCGCGGCGCGCACTTCCTCGCGATGGAGTGGCTCGAAGGCGAGGACCTCGCCGAGCGCCTGCGCCGGGCGCCTCTCGACGTTCGCGAGGCGGTGAGGCTCGGCCGGCGTGTCGCGACGGCGCTCGCGCACGCGCACGCGCACGGTGTCGTCCACCGCGACGTCAAGCCCGGCAACGTGTTCCTGGTCGGCGGCGCCGTCGACCAGGCGAAGCTCATCGACTTCGGCATCGCGCGCCTCGACGCCGCGACGCCGCTCACGCGCTCGGGGATGCTCGTCGGCTCGCCGGGCTACGTCGCGCCCGAGCAGGCGCGCGGCGAAAACCCGCTCGATCCGCGCGCCGACTTGTTCGGGCTGGGTTGCGTGATTTACCGATGCGTCGCCGGTCACGCGGCGTTCCGCGGCGACAGCGCGGTCGCGATCCTCGCGAAGATCCTCTTCGACGAGGTGCCGCCGCTCGCGGAGGCTCGGCCGGACGTGCCCGCCGCGCTCGGCGAGCTCGTCGCGAAGCTGCTCGCCAAGACGCCCGAGGAGCGCCCGGCGAGCGCCGCGACGACGGCCGCGCTCTTCGAGCGGATTGAAGCCGAGCTCGAGGCGCCGCACGAGCGCGCGTCGCCGCCGGCGGCCACGGCGATCGGCTCGCACGAGCGGCGACTCGTCAGCGTGCTCCTCGTCGCGCCGCCGGTCACGGACGACGACTCGCCGCGCACCGACACGATCCCGATGCATCACCTGGCGGGCGTCGTCGACCCGGTGCGCGAGGCAGCGGCGTCGTTCGGCGCGCGCGTGGAGCAGCTCGCCGACGGCACGCTCGTTCTGACGCTCGGCGGCGAGGGGAGCGCGACCGATCGCGCGGCCGAAGCCGCCCGCTGCGCGCTCGCCGTTCGCGCCGTCGTGCCGGCGACGCGGATGGCGCTCGCCACCGGCCACGGTCTCGCGGGGAGCCGTGTGCCCCTCGGCGACGCGATCGACCGCGCGACGCGCATGCTCGCCGCCGAGCCGCGCGACGGCGTCGCGCTCGACGCGGTGACCGCGGGGCTCCTCCAGGGGGCGTTCGAGATCGACGCGAGCGGCCCCGCGCCTGCGCTCCTCGCGGAGCGCGAGCACGCCGAGACGACGCGACGGTTGCTCGGGAAGGAGAGCCCATTCGTCGGCCGCGAGCGGGAGCTCGGGACGCTGCTCGGCTTGTTCGAAGAGTGCGTCGGCGAGCCGTCCGCGCGCGCCGCGCTCGTGACCGCGCCGCCGGGCATGGGCAAGTCGCGCCTCCGCTACGAGCTCTTGCGCCGCGTCGCGCGCGACCGGCCCGACGCGCAGGTTTGGATCGCCCGCGGCGATCCCGTCCGGAGCCGCTCGCCGTACGCGATGCTCTCCGAGATCGTGCGTCGCGCCGCGGGCGTCGTCGACGGCGAGGCGCCCGACGTCTCGATGCGGAAGCTCCGCGAGCGCGTCGCGCTGCGCCTGCCCGAGGAGAGCGCCGAGCGCGTGGCCGAGTTCCTCGGCGAGATCGCCGCGGTCCGGTTTCCGGACGACGCGAGCGTTCAGCTCCGCGCGGCGCGCCGCGATCCGCAGCTGCTCGGCGATCAGGTGCGGCGCGCGTGGGAGGAGCTGGTCGACGTCGAGTCGTCGGCGCAGCCGCTGGTCGTCGTGCTCGAGGATCTGCACTGGGCGGACCCGCCGAGCGTTCGCCTCGTCGACGTGGCGCTCGCGCGCTCGCACGATCGACCCGTGTTCCTGCTCGCCCTCGCGCGGCCCGAGGTGAGAGAGACGTTTCCCGGCCTTTGGGGCGAGCGCGGCGTCTTGTCGTTGCCGCTCGGCGAGCTCACGCGCAAGGCGAGCGAGAAGCTCGTGCGCGCCGTCCTCGCCGACGCCGACGCCGCGACGACCGCGCGCCTCGTCGCGCAGGCGGGCGGCAACGCGCTCTACCTCGAAGAGCTGATCCGCGCCGCCGCGGAGGGCGCGCGCGACGAGCTCCCGGGCACGGTGCTCGCGATGGTGCAGGCCCGCGTCGAGCGCCTCGAGGAGGAGGCGCGGCGCGCGCTCCGCGCAGCGAGCGTCTTCGGCGAGTCGTTCTGGGCCGGCGGCGTGCGCGCGCTCCTCGGCGACGCGCAGGCCGAGTCGCTCGACGGCTGGCTCGCCGTTCTCGAGCGGCGCGAGGTGATCACGCGGCGCGCCGCGAGCGCGGTCGGCGGCGACGTCGAGTATGCCTTTCGCCACGCGCTCGTTCGCGAGGCGGCCTATGCCGCCCTGACGCCGCACGATCGCGAGCTCGGTCACCGGCTCGCCGGCGCGTGGCTCGAGCGGAGCGGCGCGCGCGACGCGTCGATCCTCGCGGCGCACTTCGAGCTCGGGGCCGACCCCGCGCGCGCCGCCGCGCTCCACGCCGTCTCCGCCGAGCAGGCGATCGCCGCGAACGATTACGCGACCGCGGTCGCTCGCGCGGCGCGCGGCGCGGCCCTCGGAGCCTCGGGGCGCGTGCTCGGCGCGCTGCGACTGCGACAGGCCGAGGCGTACCACTGGCTCGGTGAAGATCTCGCGGCGTCGACCGCCGCGCGCGAGGCGGTGTCGCTGCTCGAGCCCGGCGGCGGACCTTGGTACGAGGCCGTCGGCGAGCTCGGCGTCGCGACCGCCAACCGCGTGCTCGCCAGCGAGGCGAGCGAAGCGGCCACGCTCTTGGCCGGTGCCGAGCCGCTCGCCGGCGCCGACGCGAGCGCCGTCGCGGCCGCCGTCCGCTTCATCAACGCGACGGCGCGCGTCGGACTCGACGAGCTCACCGCGAAGCTCGCGAGCTTCGTCGAGTCGCGCGCGTCGTCGCTCGCGTCCGAGCCGTCCGTCGCGTGCCGCCTCGCGCAGCTCCGCGCGATCGTGGCCTATTTCAAGGGCGATCACGAGATCACCGCGCGCGTCACGCGCGAGGCGGTCGCTGCGTTCGAGCGCGCCGGGGATCGGCGCAACGCGGTCGTCCAGCGTGTCAACCTCGCGGCGTCGTATACGCTGCTCGGCGCGTACGCCGAAGCCGAGGCCGAGCTGCGCCGCGCGCTCGCCGACGCGGTCGCGATGGATCTACGCCACTGGGTGCGCGCCACGAGCACGAACCTCGCGGTCGTGCTCGGCCGTCTCGACCGGCTCGACGAGGCGCGCGCGCTGGCCGAGGAGGTCGTGCGCGAGAGCGGCGAGCACGACGCGGCGCAGTTCGAGGGCGACACGCGCGGTTACCTCGCCGAGCTGTGCCTCGCGAGCGGCGACGTCGCGGAGGCCGAGGCGCAAGCGACGCGAGCGCTCGAGCTCCTTCACGACGCTCCCTCGCTCGCTGCGTATCCGAAGACGGTCCTCGCGCGCGCGCTGCTCGCGCGTGGCGAGGCGGCGCGCGCGCTCGATCTCGCGCGCGCCGCGGTCGCCGCGTGCGACGAGGTCGAGAGCGGCCTCGAGGAGGTCGACGCGCTCGCTCGCCTCACGTACGCCGAGGCGCTGCTCGCGACCGGCGCCACGAGCGAAGCCCGCGACGTCGCGCGGCGCGGCGCCGACCGCCTCCGTGCGCGCGCCGCGCGCATCCAAGACCCGCGCCTCCGCGCGCAGTTCCTCGAGCGCGTGCGCGAGAACGCTCGGCTGCTCGAGCTCGACGCGCGGTCAGCTCGGTAGCCGGCTCTGCCGCGAATCTCGCGGGTTGCTCGTGGCATGAGCGACGCGATGGTCGCAGATGTCTCGTCGGCCCCCCGGATGAGGGCGCGGCGTTGTGAACAGTGTTCACATTGCGATGGCGCCTCAGCATGGCTAGCCGCACTGCACGACCTCGTCCCACGAGCGCGTCGCGCCGGGCGCTGGTAGAACCGACCCCGTGAGCCCCCGCGCATCCAAGACGTCGCCGAAGAGCCCCAAGGTCGATTCCTTCCTCGCGCGCCAGACCAAGTGGCGCGCCGAGTTCGAGAAGCTCCGGGCGATCATCCTCTCGACCGGTCTCGCCGAAGATCTCAAGTGGGGTCAGCCTTGTTACGCGCTCGACGGGAAGAACGTCGTGCTCATGCACGGCTTCAAGGAGTACTGCGCCGTCCTCTTTCACAAGGGCTCGCTGCTCCCGGACCCGAAGGGCGTCCTCATCCAGCAGACCAAGAACGTGCAGGCGGCCCGGCAGATCCGGTTCGCCAGCGTCGCGGACGTGACCAAGCTCGAAAAGACGGTGCACGCCTACGTGAAGAAGGCGATCGAGATCGAGCGCGCCGGGCTGAAGGTCCCGTTCAAGAAGACCGAGGACTTCGAGATGCCCGAGGAGCTCGCGTCCGAGCTCGCGTCGAACGCGAAGCTGCGCGCGGCGTTCCGGTCGCTGACGCCGGGCCGGCAGCGCGCGTACATCTTCCACTTCTCGCAGCCCAAGCTCCCCGCGACGCGCGCCGCGCGGGTCGACAAAAACGTCCCGCGGATCCTCGAGGGTCTCGGGCTCGACGATTGAGGTCGAGGAGCTGCGCGAGAGTGTGCCATGGTGTCCGCCGTGACCGACGATCCCGTGTCGCGCGCGCTGCAGATCCAACGCACGCTGGAGCTGCTCGATTTCAAGGCCGACACGGTGGTCGCGAACCCGCGCTCGTCGCTCGCGCCGCCGACCGAGCCGGTCGGCGCGGAGCGCGCGGACAGCGTGCTCGCGAAGCTCCGCGGAGGCGCCGAGCGATTCGTCTTCGGCGAGCGGATCGGCGAGGGCGGCATGGGCGTCGTCCACACGGCGACGCAGGTCGCGCTCGGTCGCGTCGTCGCCGTCAAGCGCCCGCGCGACGGCAGCGCCGGCGCGAAGGAAGCGCGCGCGCTCGTGGCCGAGGCGCTGATCACCGGCTCGCTCGAGCACCCGAACGTCATCCCCGTCTACGAGATGGATGTCGACGCGGCCGGCTCGCCCATCCTCGCGATGAAGCGCATCGAGGGCGAGCCGTGGTCGCGCCTGCTGCGCGATCCCGACGCGGTCCGCGCGCGCTCGTTTTCGGAGCCGCTCGTCTTCCATCTCAAGGTCTTCTGCGACGTCTGCGACGCGGTGCACTTCGCGCACTCGCGCGGCGTCCTTCATCGCGACATCAAGCCCGACAACGTGCTCGTCGGTCACTTCGGCGAGGTCTACCTCGCCGACTGGGGCATCGCCTGCTCGCCCGGCGCGGTCACGCGCATCTGCGGCACGCCCGCGTACATGGCGCCGGAGATGCTCACCTGCGAGGAGCTCTCGGCGCGCACCGACGTCTATCTCCTCGGCGCCGTGCTGTTCGAGCTGCTCACCGGCGACGCGCCGCATCGAGGCGGCACGAGCCAGGCGCTGCTCGCGAGCATCCTCTTGTCCGAGGTGAGCGTCCCGCGGAGCGTCCCCGACGAGCTCGCCGAGCTGTTGAACGCCTGCCTCTCGCGCGACCCGGCCGCGCGGCCCGAGTCCGCGCACGCCGTCCGACTGCGCATCGACGCGTTCCTCGAGCACCGCGGCTCGACCGCGCTCGCCGCCCGCGCCGATCTGCTCGCCGCGGAGATCGCCGCCAAGATCGCGCGCGGCGCGGACCGCGCGTCCGTCTACGAGACGTTCACCGAGGCGCGCTTCGCCTACCGCGAAGCGCTGCGGAGCTGGCCGGACAACGCCCACGCGCGCGCGGGCCTGCGCGCCGTGGTCGAACGAATGCTCGACCGCGAGATTGCGAGCGGTGATCTCCCGGCCGCCGAGCTCCTCGCCGCCGAGCTGCCCGAGCTCTCGCCCGAGACGCGCGCCGCGCTCGCCGCGCTCGAGCAGCGCGAGCAGGTCGCCGCCGAGCGCATGGAGCGCCTCAGTCGCCTCGAGCACGAGCTCGATCCGCGCGTCGGCCGCGGCGCGCGCCTCGGCGTGGGCGTCGGCGTCGGACTGCTCTGGACGCTCCTGCCTCTCGCGGGCCACAGCGTCGGCATCCGTTTCGGCCAGCTCGAGACGCTCGTGAGCGCCGCGGTCACCGTCGTCGTCCTCGCGGCGTTCGCCTTCACCGGCAAGCTCGCCGGCTGGCGCGCGAGCCAGCTCAATCGTCGGCTCGTCAGCGCGTTCGGCTTCGTGCTGCTGGTGGAGGCGATCTCGGCGTCCGTCCTCTACGCGATGCACGTGCCCAATCGCTACGTCGGGCGCGGGATGTTCTTTTACTGGTTCCTCGCCATCGGCATCGTCGCCGCGTCGATCGAGTGGCGGCTCCTGCCCGCCGCGCTCGCGTACCTCGCCGGGTTCGTCATCGTCATGGAGTGGCCGTCCACGCGGTACGTGTGCGCGACCGTCGTGAACTTCTCGTTCACGCTCTTCATCGCGTTCGTGTGGCTCCGCGGCCGAGCGACGGCGAAGGCACACGACCCCGAGCTCGAGAGCTGACGCGAGGCGCGCTCGGCGCGAGACTCGACGTCAGACCAGGGCGTGCGATTCGCGCCGATATTCTCGCGGCGAGCGACCCGTCCAACGGCGAAACGCTCGCCGAAATGCTTTCACGTCCGCGAAGCCGCAGACGAGCGAGAGCTCTTGAACCGACACCCGCGGCTGCGCGATGGCCGCGACGGCGACCTCGCGGCGCACCGAATCCAGGATGCGGTTGAACGTCACGTCTCGCTCTCGGAGGCGCCGCTGCAGCGTTCGTTCGCTCACGCCGAGCAATCGCGCGATGGCGGCGAGCGACGGCGTGCCGCCAGGCAACGTGCGCAGCATCGCCTCGCGGACGTCGCCGAGCGGTCCCGGCGCGGACGAATACGACGCGGCGAGCTCGTCGAGCCGCCGGTCGAAGTAGCGACCGAGCTGCGCGTCGCCGTGACGCAAGCCGAGGTCGAGCACCGCCGCGGGGATGACGAGGTGGTTTCGCTCCGCTCCGAACACCGGCGTACGGCCGAACAGCCGGCGGTGCTCGCGGAGGTCGCGCGGCGCGGCGTGTCGAAATCCGACCTCCCGCGCGCGGAAGTCGACCCCGGTCCAACGCCGGCTCAGCACGATGAACGCCGCGATCGCCATCTCCGCGTAGTGCCGCGGCCACTCGAGCGGCGCGATAGGGCCGTCGACGATGGTCGCGCCGGTCTCGTCGAACGTCACCGCAATCTCGGTGTTCTCGTTCATCAGGTGCGCGTAGCGCGCCGTCCGCTCGATGGCCTCGCGCAGGCTCGACGACGCGCGCGCCGCGAAGCCGACGACGCCGAACGACGCCGCGTCGACGAAGGCTTCCGCGGCGTGAAGACCGAAATCGCGATCGCCGGCGCGCACGGCGAAGAGCTCGACGAGCTTCATCAGCGTGCCGTACGGGACGTGCCCTTCCACGTCGTCCAGCGACGACTCGCGCAGGTCGAGGCTCGCGAAATCCTGGTCGACCGAGAACCGCGCGCACGAGCGGCCGCCACGAGCGTTCGGGCGAGGCCCGCGGCGACCCTCGCGTCGCCGTGTTTCGCGTCGGACGGCGCGAGCGCCTTCGGTCCGCCGGCGCCGAGCCACTTCTCCGCCCACGCGAGCGCCTTCGCGTGGGACGAGGTCACGAGCGACGGAAACGGCGGCGGCGCGAGACGCTGGACGGCGCGCAGCGTCGTCCGCGCGACCGTCGACCGAACCACGTGGGCGACGGCGACCAGTCGATCTCCACAGCGGCCGAAGAGCGCCTGCATTTGCTTCGAGGCGTTTCGTCGAAGCCCGTCGGCCGCGCGGGGCGCGTCGGTGAGGTCCACGACGACCGCCAATTTCCCGAATCGCTCGGCGAGATCGCCAATCTCGCGAAAGTGAGCCCCCGCCTCTTCCGCCGTGATGGCGTCGAAGAACGTCGCCACGACGAGCGGCGCGCGGCGAAGGTCGAGCGTGGGCTTCACGCGCGCGAAGATATCACCCGACGCGCGCTCACCAGGGCTTCCCTCGGACGACGAACACCGTCGTGGTCCCCGGAAGGGTCGACGGCGTGAGGACGCCGGTGCCGAAGTCCGTGGCGGACGAGAGCGTTCCGGCGGCGAGGATTCGATTGCCTGGAGCTCGGGACAGCGCGAGGAAGTCGGCTCCCGGATACGGCTGGTGCGCTTCGATTGCTCCGTTCGAGGCGAGCGCGCCGAGGCCGTCGTCGAAAGGCAGCACGGCGTTGCCGGAGGCCGTGAGGACGAGCGGCGGCAGGCGCACGTACTCGCCCGTCGTCGCGGAGTAGCTCACGAGCTGGCCGTCCTCGTCGAAGCGCGCGACGCGGCTCGTCGACGCGGAGACGGTGAACGCGAAGGCGCCCGTCGCGTCGAACGCGGCGCGTCCGGCGGTCGCTTCCGGCGCGACCGGACCGAGGATCGAGAACGCGGTGAGGGCTCGGAGCGTCAGGTCCGGTCGAAAGCGCGCGAGCAGCCCGGCGCCGCCGTCCGCCGCGTCCGCGCCGGTCGCCGACAGGGCCGCGCCGTCCGCGCCGACGACCGTCGCGTCGCCTGCGAAGAAGCCGACGACCGCGACGTCGCCGTCGGGACGAAGCGCGAGGGCGTCGGTCCTCTGCGCCGCGACGGGCCACTCGGCCGAGCGCACGACGCCGCCCGTCTTCGGATCGAAGAGCGCGACGAAGTCCGACGTCGTCGCGACGATCGCGCTCGGCAGCTCCGACGTCCCGTTGAACACGGAGCCGGCCACGTAGAGCCCCGCGGGCCCGAGGACGAGGCCGGCGAGCGCGAGGTGCTCGGCCTCGCCGAAGGACTTCGACCAGACAACGTGTCCGTCGTGCGCGTCGAGCCGAGCGAGGAACGCGCGGAGGGGCGCGTTCTGCGACTCGTCGCGCTCGCGCACGTCGCCGACGACGAGATCCTCGCCGTCGAAGGCGAGCCGGCACCCTGGAAACAGCGCGAACGGTTCGGGGCGATCGGCGAAGTGGTGTTGCCAGCGTATCGAGCCGTCCGGCTCGAAGAGCCACACGTCGAGCACCTGCGGATCGTCGAGCACGTCGTTCGCCACGGTCTCGACCCCGAGCGCCGTCGCGCCGGTCGACGAGCTCGCGGCGCACACGTCGAGCGCCACGCCCACCGTCACGGTCGTGCTCCAAGGGCCCGGCGCCGAGGCGTCGAGGCCCGCGTCCGCGCCGCCGTCTTGCGCCGTCGGCGACGCGAGCACGCCGCAGCAGCCGGCGACGATCAGCGACGCGAACGAGAGACCCACCCGAAACGAACGCATGAGCGGGCCATACGATTGGACCCGGTCTCGAGCAACGCGTGGCGCCGAAGAGGACGGATTATGGCACCGCGAACCCCTAACTAACGCTCAGCGCAGGCCTTGCCGCACCGACGCGCGCACCGCGGCGCGAGCGGCCTTCGGCTGGACGACCGGCCCGGTGATGCGCACCGACATCTGCGCGACGGCCGACCGCCACGCTGCGAGCCACTCGGGCGTCCCGAGCGCGGGCGGTGGGAGGTCGTCGTCGTCGTCCCAGGCGGTCACACGATCGGAAACGGCACGTTTGGCCGAGGATTAAGCGCAAGCGCCGATACCCGCGCCGACTCGGACGGTTGCGATATCCTTCGAAGATGCGGTGGGCGAGGGCGGCTGTAATGGCTTGTGCGCTCGCGGGGTGCAGCCCCGCGACGGACCCGATCTACTGCACGCCGGACGAAACGATGTGCCACGGCTCGTGCGCGCCGCTCTACAAAGACCCGGCGAACTGCGGTGCGTGCGAGCACGCGTGCGGGGCGGGCACTGTCTGCTCCGACGGGGGGTGCGCCACCGACTGCGGAGGCGGCACGACGCAGTGCGGGCAGTCGTGCGTGCAGCTCTCGAGCGACCGAGAGAACTGCGGCGCGTGCGGCGTCGCTTGCGGGGTGCTCGAGGTGTGCGTGGACGGCGGCTGCACCTCGTCGTGCGCCGCGGGCCAGAGGCTCTGCCCCGTCACTGGAGCGGCGTACTGCGCGTCGGTGCAAACGGACAACGCGAACTGCGGCGACTGCGGCGTCGTCTGCGGCTCGGAGGAGTCGTGCGTCACCGGATCGTGCAAGTCCACGTGCGGCCCCGGCCAAACGCGTTGTGATTTCTGCACCGACACGAGCACCGATCCGAGCAACTGCGGGGCGTGCGACGCCGCGTGCCATCCGGGCCAGCAATGCGTCGGCGGCGAGTGCTCGTGCCCCCCCGGGAACGCGCTCTGCGGGAATGTCTGCAGAGATCTCACCGCCGATCTCTCGAATTGCGGGGCGTGCGGACGCCAATGCCCGGGGTGGTGCGCCGGCGGCGAGTGCACCGTCGACGTCGGCGCGGCGGTCTCGTCCAGCGAAGCGATCGCGCTCGACGCGTCCAACGTGTATTGGACCGAGCAGGCCGGAGCGGTTCGGCAAGCGACCAAGCTCGGCAACCAGCAAAAGACGCTCGGGACCACGGCCACCGCAGCTTCCATCGCGGTGGACGCGAGCGACGTCTACTGGCCGGACGCGGACTCGATCGATTTCGCGCCCATCGGCGGCGGCGCCGTCAGCCAGCAGGCGCTGCCGTGCGCCACCGCCGACGAGGTCGTGACCGACGGCTCGTTCGTGTACGTCGCGTGCTCGGATCGCATCGCGCGGTTCCCTTCGGGCGGCGGAGGGGCGACGACCCTCGTTTTCGACGGGTCGCCGCACGGTCTGCGGGTCGCAGGCGGCGCGCTTTTCTGGGCGAACGACG
This sequence comes from uncultured delta proteobacterium, assembly GCA_963731595.1. GTDB lineage: Bacteria > Myxococcota_A > Polyangia > Polyangiales > Polyangiaceae > DASXHD01. The sequence continues at coordinate 1,728,524 of CAVSWE010000004.1, read as the reverse complement.
GCTACGAGCTCCGCACCGCGGGCGTGGACGGCACGAGCGCGGCCACGCTCGCGACCATGCCCTCGCCGATCGACTCCGTCGAAACGGACGGCACGAACGTGTACTTCACGTGGAGCCAAGGCGACATCCTCGCCGTCCCGGCGACCGGGTCGAGTCTGCCGCTCGTCCTCGCGAGCGGCCTCGCGGGGCTGGGCCGACTCGCGACGGACGGCATGAACGTCTACTTCCTCGACTCCACCGACGTCGCGAAGGTGCCGGTCGGCGGCGGCGCCGTGACCCCGCTCGCGCCGACGGCCGGCGATGCCAACGCCCTCGCCGTCGACGCGGCCGACGTCTACTGGACGACGAGCTCCGACGTCGTGAAGCTCGAGGCCAAATGAGCCGCGCCGCTTGGCTCGCGCCGCTGCTCGCGATCGCGTGCTCCGGTGCGCCGACGCCGCGCCACTACCACCTCGACATCGCCCAGGCGTTCACGGTCGCTCAAGCGAACGCGATCCTCGACGCGGCCACCGAATGGCAGACGAGCAGCGGCGGGTTCGTGTCGTTCGACGGCCAAGCGTCGACGACCGACGTGATCCACGTTCACCCGAGCACCGCAGCGGACATCGCCGCCGAGTTCGGCGGCGGCGCGTGGGGCTTCGACCGGAACGGCAGCGACTCGGCGACGATCGCGATGCTGTCGACGCTCGACGCCGAGAGCTTCCATCAGACCGCGCTTCACGAGCTGGGCCACGCGCTCGGTCTCGTCCACATGCCGCCCGGCAACGTCATGTGCGCGAGCTCGACGTGCGCGACGCTCGTCGTCACGTGCGGTGACCTCGATCAGCTGATGGGGAGCCGTCCGCCCGGGTGCTTCCCCTAACGGCTGTCGCTCGAGCGGCGCTCCTCGGCGATTCGCGCGATCGCCTCCTCCATCGACTGGACCACGTGCACCCTGCGCTTGCCGTCCGAGTACGCCTCGAACATGCGCGACAGGCCGAAGTGCACCGACCCGGCGCGCGCGACGAGGATCTGGAGCGCGCCCGGTGCGAAGATGGGCTTGGCGGCGGCGAGCCGCTCGACGTCGGCGGTCGAGAGCCGGAGCGCGGCCTCCGTGAAGTCCAGGACGTGCGCGAAGTCCGCCGACCACCCCGGCGTCGCCGTGACGTCGGCGCGAGCGCGCTGGAAGTCCGCGAAGGTGACGTCGCCGGTCCACCGAACGACCACGAGGGCGGACGCTTCGTCGATCTGGACTTCGATCCCCACGCCGCGAGGGTAACCGAAGAGCGCGCGCGTGTCGTCGCGGCCACGGACCGCAAAATTAGGAAGGTAATCTTTGAAGGTAGACTTCATAAGTGCTAGGTAGGGATCATGCCCCCCAAGGTGGACCGTGCGGCGGCGCTGGCCGAAGCGATGCGGGCTCGGCTCGGCAAGCTGAAGCGCAAGCTCCGCGAGCAGGCGAGCGTGGGCGAGCTCGCGCCTTCGCAGACGTCGGTGCTCGTGCGGCTCGAAAAAGAAGGGCCCGCGACGGTGTCGAGCCTCGCTCGCGCCGAGGGAATGCGCCCGCAGTCGATGGGGGCGATCGTCGCCGAGCTCGAGCGCGTGGGGCACGTGCGCGGCGCGCCGGATCGCGACGACGGCCGGCAGACGCTCTGGTCGCTCACCGAGCGCTGCCGCGACACGATCCGCAGAGGGCGCGCCGCGCGCCAGGACTGGCTGGCGCGGCGCATCGGGACGCTCACGCCCAAGGAGCAAGACCAGCTCGCCGCCGCCGTCGAGCTCATCGAGCGAATCGTCGAAGAAGGAGAGCCATGAGCATCACAGCGTTGGATCCGAGCACCGCCCTCGTCGTCATCGATCTCCAGAAGGGCATCGCCGCGATGCCGCTCGTTCATCCGATCGGCGACGTCGTCGCGCGGGCGCGCGAGCTTCTCGACGCGTTTCGCGCGCGCGGGCTGCCGGTCGTGCTCGTGAACGTCACGGGCGGCGCGCCCGGCCGCACCGAGCGCCCGCCGCGCACCGAGCCGTGGCCCGAGGGCTTCGCGGACTTCTTGCCCGAGCTCGACCGACGACCGAGCGACATCGTCGTCACCAAGCGCACGTGGGGCGCCTTCGCCAGCACCGACCTCGAAGCGCAACTGCGCGCGCGCGGCGTCACCCAGGTCGTCGTGATCGGCGTCGCGACCGGCACGGGCGTCGAGTCGACGGCGCGCCAAGCGTACGAGGCCGGCTTCCACGTGACGCTCCCCGTCGACGCGATGACCGACGCGCGTCCCGAGGCGCACGCCTACAGCGTCGCGAACGTGTTCCCGCGGCTCGGCGAGACGGGCACGACGCGCGACGTCCTCGCGAAGCTCGAGGTCCGCCCGTGAGCCCCGGCCATCTCGTCGCGTACTTCTTCGGCGGCGCGCTCCTCACGAACGCCGTCCCCCACGTCGTCAGCGGGCTCACCGGGCGAGCCTTTCAGAGCCCGTTCGCGAAGCCTCCGGGACGCGGCCTCTCGTCGTCGCGCGTGAACTTCTTCTGGGGCTTCGCGAACCTCGTCCTCGGCTGGTTGCTCGTCGCGCGCGTCGGCGCGTTCGACGCGCGCGACGCCCGGCACGTCGCGGCGCTCGCCGCCGGCGTCCTCGTCATCGGCGCGCACGCCTCGGGTCACTTCGGTCGCTTCCACGGCGGGAACGACCCACGAAGTCCATGAGCACGCCATCGCCGAACGGCGGCGTGTTCCGCTCGCTCGGCAGCCGCAACTATCGCCTCTGGGCCGCGGGCGCGCTCGTCTCGAACGTGGGCACGTGGATGCAGCGCGTGGCGCAAGACTGGCTCGTGCTGACGCAGCTCACGCACCACGACGCGTCGGCCGTCGGAACCGTGATGGCGCTCCAGTTCGGGCCGCAGCTCCTGTTCTTGCCGTGGACGGGCGTCGCGGCGGACCGCCTGGACCAGCGCCGACTGCTCATGGCCACGCAAGCGGCGCTCGGCGCGCTCGCGCTCGCGCTCGGCGCGCTCACCGTGGCCGGCGTCGTCACGCTCTCGGAGGTGTACGTCTTCGCGTTCCTCTCCGGCGCCGCGACCGCGTTCGACGCGCCGGTCCGGCAGACTTTCGTGTCGCAGCTCGTCCGGGACGCCGACCTGTCGAACGCGGTCGCGCTCAACTCGACGTCCTTCAACGCCGCGCGGATGATCGGGCCGGCGGTGTCGGGCATCGTGATCGCGTCCGTGGGGACGGGGTGGTCGTTCGTGATCAACGGCGTGTCGTTCGGCGCCGTGCTCGCGTCGCTCGCGCTCTTGCGCCGCTCCGAGCTCCGCGAGCCGGCGCGCGCGCCCCGCGCGAAGGGAAGCTTCGCCGAGGGTTTCCGCTACGTGTGGCGCCGTCCCGATCTCCGCGCGATCCTCGTCATGCTCTTCTTGATCGGCACGTTCGGCCTGAATTTTCCGATCTTCATCTCGACGATGGCCGCGACCGTGTTCCACTCCGACGCGCGCGGCTACGGCCTCCTCTCGTCGATCATGGCGGTCGGGACGATCTCCGGCTCGCTCCTCGCCGCGCGCCGGGAGGCGCGCTTCGTGTCGCTCCTCGTGAGCTCGCTGGTGTTCGGGATCGGGTGCGTCCTCGCGGCGCTCGCGCCGACGTACGCGCTCTTCGGCGCCGCGCTCGTCGTCATCGGCGTCGCGGCGCTCGTCTTCACGAACGCCACGAATTCCCTGATGCAGCTCTCCACCGAGCCCGCGATGCGCGGGCGCGTCATGGCGATTCGCGTCGCGATCGCGCTCGGAGGCACGCCGCTAGGCGCGCCGATCGTCGGCTGGGTCGCCAATCACTTCGGCCCGAGGTGGTCGCTCAGCGTCGGCGCGGCCGCCGCGTTCGCCGCCGCCCTGGTCGCGGGCATCTCGCTCGCGCGGAGCCCTGCCTTCTCGTCGAACCACGGCCCCACGTCCGCGAGCTGAACGCCGAGCTCCGACCCACGCTTCTCGAGACCGAGCGCGAGGACGCCGAGGTCGATCTCCGCGAGCCACGGGCTCGGATCGCGGGTTCCGTCGTAGGTGGCGCGCAGGCGCACGTGCGGGTGCCCGAGGACGTTTTGCGCCGTCGCGCGCGCGTCGACGAGGCGCAGCTTCGTGTGCTTGCCGAAGGTCCCGAAGGCGTCGACGTCGTACGGTCCGATGCCGAGCAGCCGGTTCACCCAATCGGGCACGCCGTGGAGCTTGCGGATGGCGGTGATGACCGGGTCGATGTCGCGATAGGTCGCGTGAATGCTGCCGGTGTAACGCGTCTCGCCCTCGAAGCGCACCGTGCCGCGCGGCAGCTGGAGGTCGCCCCACCAGTTTCGCGTGTGGGAGTCGGCGTTGTCGAGGTCGACGTCCGTCGCGCGGACGCTCGTCCCGGACACCACGAAGTCGCTCTTGCTCGACGCGCGCGCGATCGGGATCTTGCCCGCGAGGCGCCCCTGGAGCTTCGTGCCGGCGAACGCCATCGCAATCGTGCCGCTCGAGAAGGCGAGCTCGCCGCGGAGCGCGCCCTTCGGAAAATCGCCCGCGACGTCCGCTCGCCCGGTGGACGTGCCGCGGACGATCTCGAGATCCGAGCCGCGGAAATATTCGTCGAGCACGTCGAGGCGCGGCACGACGGCGCGCGGCGCGTGCGCGTCGAAGACGAACCGCATCGACTTCGGGTTCGAGAGGTCGAGGTGCGTGGCCGTCGCCTTCGAGCGCGTGACAGGGATCGAGACGAACGGCGTTCCCTTCGCGGTCGTCACGTCGCCGCGCGTGACCTCGGCGCTGAGCTTCGCGACGGGGCCGTCCGGGGACGCGCGGAGCCGCGCCTCCGCCTCCACCGCGCCGGCGACGCCGGTCCCCGCGAAGCCCACCCAGACGCCGTGGTTCGAGACGCGCGCGAAGCCGGGCGCGGTGAGCCGCCCGTGATCGAGCCGGCCGCGAAGGGCGAAGGCTCCGCCGTCGCCGGCGAAGAGGATGGGGAGCTTCGCGAGGTCCTGCATGAACCGCATGTCGCCGAACGTCCCCGCAATCGTCGCGTCGACCGACAGACGATTGAAGGCGCCGACGTCGACGGCGCGCGGGTCGACGGGATCGAGGTCGACGTCGACGCGCGCGAACAAGCGGGGCAGGGCGGTCTTCGGTCCGACGAGCACCTTGCCGCCTTCGAGCTCGACCCGAAAATCCTCGACGTCGAACGAGCGATTTGGCGTCGTGTGCGCCGACCCCTTCGCCGCGAACGGTCCGTCGTAGCGGGCGCCGTCGATCCACAGCTCTCGCCCGCCGGCCACCTCGAGCTTCACCGCGACGGTCCACTTCGCGAGGCTCTCGTCGACGACGGGCACCGGCGGCGCGGCGACGGGATGAAGCGGCACGGGCGGGTCGATGCTCGGATCGACGGGCCTCGCCGCCGCGGGGGGCTTGCCCGCCAGCGCGACGCCGCTCGCGTGGATGTCGAGCGCGACGCGGTGGTGGAGCAACCCGACGAGGCTGACGTCGATGCGCAGGCGATCGATCTGCCCTCGGTACTCGAGCCCGGTGAACTGCCCCCAGCCGGAGACGTTCCTCAAGTGGAAGACGCCGGGGAGGATCGTGTAGGCCGAGCTGTAGTCGGCCTGGAGGACCTGAGGCTTGCCGTTCACCTTGCTCTTGGCCCACGCCGACGCGAGCACGGCGTTCGCGACGACCAGGTAAATCGGCCACAGCGCGGCGATCGTGCCGGCGATGGCCTCGGCCGCGCGGAGCGGCGCGTGCCAGCGTTTCTTTTCGTGAACGACCTTCCACCGCCGTCGCAAACGCGGCAGAGCCGAAGAGAACGGAATGGAACGCATGCTTCGACAGAAGCAACCGATGCGCCGCGCGTCGGCCGCGTCCGGGCGACGGCCGAGGCGCGTTCAGCTCGGAAAAACGATCTTCCGGTAGCGGATCGGCTCCTTCACGTTCTTAACCGCCGTCTCGCGCAGCTCGCCGAGCTCGACGCGACGCACGAGCTCGTCGTCGCTCCCGCGGACCGCCTCGCACAAGGACTCCATCGCGAGCGCCTCGCGGTAACCCGCGAGCGACTGGAGGCGCGCCGCGGCGTTCATGCCGGACGAGAAGCCCGTGTAGTCCTGGTTCGGGCCCATGAGGCCGACGGCCATCGGGCACAGGTTCAGACCGATGGCGACCCCGAGCCCGGGCACGATGCCCGACTTCGCGATCGCCGTGTACGGCTCTTCGTCCCCGAGGGCCGCGGTGAAGCGCGCGATGCCGGCGGCCGCCGCGAGCGCGCACGCGGCGCGCTTCGCGGGCGGCTCGCGGAAGAACGGCGGACCGAAGAGCCCGATCACGCAATCGCCCACCATCTTGTCGAACACGCCGCCGTGCTCCCACAGCAGGCTCACCGCGCCCGCGCTCCATCGGTTCACGAACTCCGCGATCGCCGCCGGCCGCTCGAGCACTTGCTCGCTGAGCTTGGTGAAGCTGTTGATGTCGGCGTAGAGCACCGCGATCGTGTCCTCGCGCGGCGAGAGATAACGATCGTGGTAGTCGGGATCCTTCAAGAGCTCGGAGATGACGGCGGGCGCGAAGAACTGCGCGAGGTGGCGTCGCTCGCGGTTGAAGTCGACGAGGCGCTGGCTCATCGCCTCGGTCATGAGCTGCACGACGTCGAGCGCGAACGCGGAAAACCCGCGCTCGTCGGCGCTGCACACGACCTTGCCGAGCCGGCGCGAGCGCGTCATCCCGGTCGAGAGGACCACCTCGATCGAGCGCGGAGCGCCGAGCGTCTCGCGGAGCGAGGAAGACTCGGGATCGAGCAGCGCGTCGCCGCGCTCGGCGAGCGCCGCGTCGAGCGCGGGGTGACGAGGGCCTTCGGAGCTGTGGCGGAGCTCGCCTCGGTGGTAGACGCGGTAGCGGAAGCGGCCTCGCTCGACCTCGTCGTGGTAGAGGAGCGCGAAGTCGACGAGCTTGATTTCTCGGTGGATGGCGCGCACCGCGGCGTCGACGCCGCGATCGAAGACCGCGTCGGTGAGGAGCTCCTCGACCTCGACGACGAGCCTCTGTTTGTGCGCGGCGGTGTGTACGGTCGAGAGCACGACGTCGAGCTCCGCGCAGACCGCGTCGAGCAAGAGGCAGAGCTCGGGCTCGTCGGCGCGGCGATCGCCCGGCAGGAGCACCGCGAGCCGCCCGACCTCGGAGCCCGCGACGCAGAGCTTCATCCAGATCGACGTGCCGCTTCCGACGAGCACGGCGCGCCGCTCCTCTTCGGGGTGCAAGTCGGCGCCGCCGAGCATCGTCCACTCGCCGAACGTGAACGTCTGCTCGACGAGGTGCTCGTTGCGCGTCGTCACGAGCGCGCCCTTGACGCCGATCCACGCCTCGAGCGCCGGAAGGAAGCGACCCATGAGCGCCGAGAGCGACAGGCGGTCGCGCACCGAGTCCTCCATGAGCCGGTCGGCCTCGAGGGTGAGCGCGCGCAGGCGCCGCAGCGTTTCGGGGGGGAGATCGTCCATGTCCTGAGGATATCGCGTGTGCGGGGATGAAAGCGCGTTCGTCGCCGCCCGTGATAAAAGGTATCTCATGACGCGCACGCTGCTCGCGCTGGGTCTCGCGATTGTCGCCTCGGATTGCGGCGGAGCGGTCGCACGCACGGCAACCGTCACGGGGACCGTCTCCGGGCGACCCGTGCTCGCCGACAACGCGATCCTCAGAGTCCTCACGACGACGACCGGGCAAACGATCACGTCGTGGACCGTCGACGTCACGACCTATGCGCAGGCTTGCGGTTGCATCGGGGGCGCCAACGAACAGAACGTGAGCCTCGTCCTAGGCACGGTCGGCACGACGCTCGCGACCGGGACGTATTCGTTCGGGGGAGACGCCGGGGCGAACCCGCAGGGCGTGTCGGCCGCCGCGCACTATTACGCGGCGGATCCTTCCAGTCCAGATCCCGCGATCCTCTTGGACGCGTCGAGCGGAGCGATCAGCGTCTCGGAGGTCGGCGCCTCGACGATGGTGGGGAGCTTCGACATCGGCTTTCCCACGGGCGATCGCCTCACGGGCACCTTCGACGCGTCGATCTGCTCGGTCACCACGCCGAGCGCGGACGCCGGGGCCTGCAAGTAGTCGAGCGTCATCCCTTCATGCGGCGCCAATGCGTCGCGATCACGCCGGACTTCAGGCGCTTCGTCTCGAGGAGCTCGAGCCGCGTGCGCTCGAAGCCGTGAGCCAAGGTCGGCCCGTGCCCCGCGAGGACCGGGTGCACCACGAGCCGATAATCGTCGATGAGCCCGAGTCGCTCGAGCGCGCCGGCGAGGGTGGGGCTGCCCACCAGCACGCCGCGCGAGGTCTTCCTCTTCAGCCGCTTCACCGCCTCGCGCAGATCGCCCTCGACGCGGAAGGTGTTGCTCCATGGGAAGTCGCGGCGCGTGGTCGACACCACGTACTTCGGCTTGGCCTCCAGCTTGCGCGCCCAGTCGCGCATCGCGCGCGGCGCGTTCTCGTCACGCGCCACCGCCGGCCAGGCGTCCTCCATGAGCTCGTAGCCGATGCGGCCGTAGAGCATCGCGCCCGCTTGGTCCATCAGTCGCGTGAAGAAGCGGAGCAGCTGGTCGTCGGCGATCATCACGCGATGATCGACGCACCCGTCGAGCGTCACGTTGATCGAGAAGGTCAGGAGGCCCATGCCGCGGATTCTACGGGGTGCGGCTATTTCTTGACCGGAACGTCGGCGAACGTCCCCTTGATCGCGAGCGGCGTCGAGAGCCGATCGACGCATGTACAGGTGATCGTCACGTCGACCGAGCCACCGACCTTCTTTCCGGCCTTGGGCACCGTGGACCCGGGCAACCAGCGGTCGTCGATGGTCGTGGACGACGTCGTCTTCAAGTATTTGTGACCGCTTCGACGGCCTTCAAATCGCCGGGTTGATCCCGCCGCAGCCGCCGTCGCCGCACGACGACTCGACCCACGTCGACCGTCCGTGAACGGCGCTCGCTTGGACGACCGCGGGGTGCTGCGCGCCGCCGTCGTCTTCGACGAGCGTGACGTCGGTCGCAGGGACGTCGAGGAAGACGTCGAGCGTGCCGATGCCGTGCCCGTCGAGCGTCGAGGTCGAGCGCATCGTCCCTGTCGCGAGAGGCGCGGAGAACGACGGCGCGTTCAACGCCGGGTAGAGCTCGACGGTGCAGGTGAGGTCGGCGAGCGCGACGGGCTGCGCGCTCGCGAAGGCCGACCAGGGGACGTCCGTGCATCGAACGACCCCCGTGGCGAGCTGGAACAAGAACGACCCGGAGCCGGCGTAGTCCGGCGGATTGCCGTCCCACGCGAAGGCGTCCTGCGCGAACGTCTCGTTCGTGTCGAGGAGCGTGAGAGAAGCACTGCCGTCGACGAGGTCGTCGCCCGTGTGCTGTGGGCAAGAGCTGCCGCACGCGCCGCTGGTGACGAGCACCCCCAACGTCGCGAGCGCGAAGCGCTTCATGCGCGCAAGGCTACCACTCTCGACGACGGACGCGCCCCCGCCGCGGTCGAAACGGACGTGGACCTGCATACCGTCGAGGTCGAGGCGTGAGGCTCCGGGTCGCCGTAGCGCTCGGCGTCTGCACCGTGGCCACCGCTGCGTTCGCGGCGCCCAAGAAGGGCGAATGGGTGCAGAACGACGCCGTCGGCGTGAACCTCGTCACGTGCGCATTCGACACCGGCAAGGCGACCGGCGTCGGGGACGTCGCCGCGCTGAGCGAGTTCGTCGGCGTGCACGACTTCGGGCTCGATCGCCTCCGCACGGCATGAACCTGCAGTTCTCCGAGTCCCTCACCGATCCGGCGCCGGGCCAAAGCAGGTTCGCGGCCCTCGGCGGCGCGAACGACGGCAACGACTTCGATTCGGGACTGCAGGGCGTCTTCGGCGCGGGCCTCCGATCGGCGATCGCGTCTCGTTGAGCGCGGCAGTCGAGGTGCCGTTCACGTTCGAGGTTCACGAACCGTGGGCTTCACGCCGCTTCTCGGCGTGGCGATCCGGCTATGAACGGAACGCGCGCGGAGGAGCTCGCGGGTCGGGCGGCGCCGCGCGACGGCGGCGGCGCAGCGCGAAGGCGGCACCGAGCGCGATCGCCCCGAGCCCGAGCCCGCGCGGCGCGTCGTCGCGCGTCGCGACCGTGCAGCTGCAGCCGCCGGTGTCGGTCGTCGTCGTTCCGCCGTCGGACGCCGACGCTCGAGTACGTCGCGCCGCTCGGCGTGGGCGGCAGGCCCTCGGACGGCAAGCTCGACCTCGGCGCGTACGAGTACGGGACGCCGACGCCGGTCCCCGACGGAGGCGTCGACGCGAGCACGAGCGACGACGGAGGCTCGGTGACCGCGGACGGCGGGACGGTCGAGGGCCTGGTTGTCGTGGATCGAGACGTCGCGCAGGGTGACGTCGTGCGAGCCGGCGGTGAGCCGGAGGCGAGCACGCCCGCGATCGCGACCGCGAAGAGCGCGATTCCGAGAGCTCTTCGTTGCATGCCCATGCCTACCTCGCGGGCGCGCGCGGCACGTCCGATACTTTCGGTCACTCGGCGCGCGCAACCGCAACCGAAGTTGCGTTGACGCAGTCGAAGCCGCCTGCCATCAGAGGGGGGCCCTACCTCCGCCCGACGCCTCCGACCTCCCGCAAGAGCCGCGCCGCGGCGTGGATGAGCGACAGCGCGCCCGGTGAGCCCGTGACGGCCATGCGGGCTTCGGTGCGTTCCGGACGCGGCGCCTCGTGCGCTGGCGGCTCGACGAGGAGGACGGTCGCCGCGCCGTCGACGCGGACCTCGTCGGCAAGTCGATCGTCGCCGTGAAATTCAGCCCCGTCCCGCGCGACGCGATTGAGCCGATCACCGCGTCGCTTCACCGAGGTGCGTGAGCTTGCGCGGCGCGAGCACGCTGTAGATCGTGTCGGCGCGCCCGCTCGCGTCGAGGACGAGCCCGGTGACGAGGTGCGGCGCGTAGCGTCCTTCGACGCGCGGATAGAACATCTCGATCGCGGCGTAGCCGTTCAGCGAGCGAAGGCGAACCTCGCTCGGCATGCCGAGCTTGCGGAGCAGACCCGCGTAGAAGCGGACGATGCGATCCGGGCCGAGGACGATCTTGCGCGCCGCGTGGAAGACGCCGCCCGCGTCGTTCACGAGCCGCGCGCTCTCCGCGAGCAGGCCGAGCGCCGCCTTCGTGTCGCCCATCGTGAGGTGCGTGAAGAGTGCCTCGAGCACGGCGCGCGCTCGATCGCGCGCGGCCGCGTCGGGTCGGATGCGCGCGCGGTCGTAGCCTGCGAGCTTGGTGCGCGCGCGGTGGTGGAGCGCGCGGACGTTCTCCTCGGTCTCGTCGAGCGTGCGCGCGGCCTCCGCCGCGGACATCTCGAGCACGTCGCGGAGCACGACCACCGCGCGCTGCGGGGGCGTGAGCGCCTCGAGCGCGAGCAGGAACGCGAACGTCGCGCTCTCGACGAGCTCGTAGCGCGCGGACGGGCTCGCGATCGTAGCGTTCTCCTCGACGTCGAGCGGGGAGGGAAGCCACGGGCCGTCGTACGGCGTCTCGCGCCGGCGCCGGAGCCGGTCGATCGAGAGCCGCACGGCGACCTTCATGATCCACGGCTCGAGCGGCTGCTCGTCGGACACCTCGGGCTTCGTCTCGACCGCGCGCGCGAAGGCCTCTTGGAGGACCTCGTCGGCGTCGGCCGCGCAGCCGGTCACGCGATAGCACGCGGCCCAGACCTTCTTGCGATTGACGCCGAGCGCGCGCTCGTTCATGCGGCCGCGCGCGCCTTCTCCGCGAGGACGCGCGCGGCCGCCGCGTGCGCGCTCTCCGCCACCGCGTCGAGCAGCACGTGCTCGGTGCTCGCCCAATCGCCGACGAACGAGACCCGCGGCATCTGCGGAGCGCGCGGCGTGCACGAGGGCAGCGCGGTCGAGACCTCCATCTCGGGCAAGAATCGCTGCGCGCGCACGCGCAGATCGGGGACCACGCGGGCGAGCCACGCGAGGAGCGAGTCTTTGTAGTCTGCACCGATCTCGTTCGGCGCGAGATGGCGGAACGCGTGCGCGCGGAGCGGCGGCGCCGACGACGTGGGCGAGTGCACCGAGGAAATAATGGGGCGCTTCGAGCCCAAAGACCAGCCTCCGCGCCGGCGCTTGGTCGAGGACCAGGTCGAGGCACGCCGCGCGCGCCGGCTCCGAGCTCGCCGCGACGCCGGCGACCGCGAGCGCGCTCGCGTGCGGGAGCGCGACGACCACGTGGCCCGCCGCGACGACGTCGCCCGACGCCAGGGTCACGCGGGCTTCTTCCACGCGCGCGACGTCCGCTTCGTACGAGACGCGTACGTCGGCGCTGGCGGCCGCTTCTTCGAGCCCGCGCACGAGGGTTTGCCATCCGCCGTCGAGGTACGCGACGCCCTTCGCGCGGAGGCCGATCGCCGCCCTCAGCTGATTCACCGCGATCCGCGCGGGGAGCGCGTCGGGCGCGTTCGTGTACGTGCTGACGCGCACCATCGCGTCGAGGAAGCGCCGCGCGCGCGGACCCGGCGCGACGCGATCGAGCCACGCCGTCGTCGTGAGGCCCTCCACGTCGCGCGCGGCGATGCGGTCGAGGGTCGCGAAGAAGCGCAAGAGCCCGAACCGCTCGCCGAGCGCGAACATGCGCGCGCCGAGCAGCGAGAGCACCGACGCGGGCGATTCGAAGACGTCGTCGTCGTCCGAGAGCCACGCGTCGGCGGCGCGCGGCTGGAACCCGGACCACGCGATACCCAGCGCGGCGAGGGACTTCTCCGCGGGCCCGCCGAGGTAGAGCGCGTGCGCGCCGAGGTTCACGGGCACGCCCGCGAGCGGCGGGCTGAGCGCGCGCCCGCCCGGACGCGAGGCGCGCTCGAGGACGCGGACGGCGAGGCCCGCCCGCGCGAGCTCCACCGCGCACATGAGCCCCCCGAGCCCGCCGCCGACCACGAGGACGTCGTTTCGTTCCTTCATGCCGAGGACACGCACGAGCCCCTCGTTTCGTGACGACGAAAGATCAAAAAGCGACGCGCCGTGAGGTAATCGTGAAGCATGCGATTCCGCCTCTTGCTCGCGCTCGCGCTCGCGCTCGCCGCGTGCTCGGGCGTCACGGACCCGAGCGCGCCGCCCTGGCGCCGCGTTGCTTCCGTCGGCCCCGCGGCGCGGTGGGGGCACGCCGCGGTCTACGACGCGAAGCGGGATCGCATGATCGTCTTCGCGGGCCAGAGCGGCGGCGGCGAGCTGGCCGACGTGTGGGCGCTCGATCTCGCCAGCGAGACGTGGACCCAGCTCGCGACGGGCCCCGGCCCCGCGCCGCGCGTGAACCCAGCGGCCGTCGTCGATCCGACGCACGACCGCATGATCGTCGTCGGCGGCCGCACCGGCCTCGCGACCTTGTTCGACGACGTGTGGGCGCTCGACCTCGGCACGCTCCAGTGGACCGAGCTCGCGCACGGTCCCGGCCCGCGCCAGCGCGCGCACTACGCGACCGACGGCACGCACGCGTGGTTCTACGGCGGCGAGGGGTTCCTCTCCGTGTTCGGCGATCTCTGGCAGCTCGACTTCTCGAACGACGCGTGGACCGAGCTCCCGAACGCGGGCGACGCGCCGCCGTCGCGCACGTGTGGCGCGATGGCGTTCGTCGACGGCGCGCTCTTCGTGAACGGCGGCCACGACGTCGCCTTCGTCCGCGACGGAACCTGGCGCTACGATTCTCGCGAGCGAGAGTTGGTCGCGGCTCGCGACCTCCGGCGGAACGGCAGCCGGCGCGCACTGGGCGTACGCGGTCGACCCGGCGTGCGGCACGCTCGTCCTCGCCGGCGGCGATCACGCCGACAACTACGACACGGCGCTCACCGACGAGCTCTCGCTGCGCGGCGCCGCGCGTTTCAGCCGCTTTCCCACCTCGTCGCTGCCGGACGCGAACGACCACGCGTCGCTCGTCTTCGACACGTCGCGCCGAAACGTGATCCTGTTCGGCGGAACGTTGGGCGACGGACAGTCGTACCTCGGCGGCGCCTGGGTCCACCCGGTCGCGCCGTGCCCGTGATCGAACGCGCGCTCGGCGCGGCGCTCGTCCTCGGATGCGCCGGCTGCATGTCGTTCACCACGCTCGGGCGCGCGCGCACGGTCGAGCGCAAGCGCGTCGAGCTCTTCGCCGCGCCCGAGCTCCGCGCGACCGCCACGCTCGACGGCGATCCGACGGTGCGGCCCGCGGGCGAAATCGGCGTGCGTTACGGCGTCGCGGATCGCGTCGACGTCGGCGCGCGCGTGGGCGAATCGGGGGGCTCGGTCACGACGCGCGTTCAGCTCGTTCGCAGCGCCTCGCGCCGCTCCGGCGTCGATCTGCTGATCGCGCCCGGCGTCGCCTATACGCTCACCGACAAGCTCGCGCTCGAGCTCCCGCTCGCGATCGGGTTCAATTTGCCCGGCGAGAACCAGATTGTCCTCGCTCCGCGCGCCGTCTACCAGATGCGCTTCGGGGTCGGCGGGCTCGACCACCCGGCGCAGTTCGTCTTCGTCGGTCTCTCGGCGGGATTCGTCTGGCAGCTCGCCAAGCACGTCGCGCTCGCCCCCGAGATCGCGGTGCTCGAGGGCGTCTACTCGGAGCCGGGTTTCACGTCGTTCACGCAAGCGGGTCCGGCGCTCCAGGGCGCGCTCGGCGTTTTCGTGGGATCCGTGATCGGAGGGTCAATTTGGCCCGCCGCGAACGGCGCTGCTGCAGCTCGCAATCGGAGGTAAGATACATCGATGATGCGAATTCGCGCGCTGGGAGTCGGGGCGAGCGTCGTGGCGCTGCTTTGGGCGTGCGGCGGCAACACGGGCACGAGCTTCGGCGACGGCGGCGACGGGAGCGACGCCTCGGTGGGGCCCGACGACGTGAAGACGGAGCCGCCCGTGTTCGGCGACTCGAGCCCGCCGGGCGACACGGGGACGGGCGTCGACGCCAGCAACGACTGCTGTCCCGCCAATGCGCAGTACATCTACATCACGGGCCAAGGCGCGCAGCTCTGGAGCTTTTGGCCGCCCACCTTCACGTTCAAGCTCGTCGGCACGCTGTCGTGCACGACCTTCCCGACGCACATGACCGTGGACCGCAACGGCACGGCGTGGGTCGTCGGCGACGGCGGCAACGTCTACAAGACGAGCACGCTCAACGCGACGTGCTCCACGCTCTCGACGTGGACGCCGAAGAGCGGATTCAGCGACTTCGCGCTCTCGTACATCGGGCTCGCGTGCGGAGACACGAGCCTCTACATGCTCGGCCAAGGCAACGGCAAGCTCGCGAAGTTCGACACGGCGACGAGCGCATTCACCACCCTCGGCACCCCGACCGTCGCGGGCATCCTCGGCGACATGACGACGAACGGCGACGGCACGCTCTACTTCCTCAACGACGCGCCGACGCTCCATCTCTACGAGATCAACCCGGCGAGCGCCGGCGTCATGAAGACGTACACGATCCCGAACGCGAGCGGCGGCGGCGATCAGGCGCTCGCGTATTTCGGCGGGCGCTTCTACGCGTTCGAGAACGACGTGGTCTACGAGTACGATCCGGTCACGAACACCACGAAGAACATCGGCACCGCGCCCATCTCGGTCACCGGCGCCGGCCAATCCACGTGCGTGCCGACGGCGCCGACGGACGCGGGCCCGCCGCCGGTGAACTGAAGACCCGGTCAGGGGCTCGGCGGAAGCTCGGAGCACGACGGGCTCGTCGCGTCCGTGCAGATGGGCAGCGCGACGCAGGCGCCGCCGGAGGGGGCAGGGGGAGGCGCGCAGATTGCGGGCCGCATCCCAGACCCGAAGAGCTGCCCGGCCGTGGCGAAGCGGAACTCGAAGCCGGCGAACGAGCCGTCGTCGGCGATCCAGACGGTGCCGTCGGCGGTCGTCTCGTCATCGAGGACGGCGCACTGCGCGTCGACGGCGCGGACGTGCGCCGAGCCGTCGACGTCCGCGAGCGCGTGCGCGCCGGCGGAGAGACCTGCGGGAAACGCCACGACGACCTCCGTCGCCCCGGAGATGTCGTCGACGTTCGCGCGCGCGAGGACGTCGCAGGCGCCCGCCGCGCTGTGGACGTTCATGAAATACGCGGTGACCGTGCTCCCGTCTCGAACGACGCCGACCGAGAGCGGCGTCTGCGGGCCCAACCACGGAAAGTCGGCGACGACGTCGACCGTGTCGGTGAGCGTCTCGCCGGCGCAGCCGGCAGCGAAGAGCAGCGACGCGACGACCAATCCCTTCACGCCTCGAGGCTACCACCCCGCGAGGTTGCTCACTTGCGGACGCGCATGATGCTGCCCGCGTTGCTCGTCGCGCCCTGATTCGCCCAGTAGACGAAGTCGGCGTCGTTGACGATCGAGCGCGGCAGGGCTTGCCCCGAGGCGAGCGTGCGCGGCCCGCCGGCGCAGCTCGGCAGCGTGCAGGCGCGGATCGTGCCGTTGCTCCCGGTTCCCTTGATCGCCCAGTAGACCGCGTTCGCGTCGGCGGTCATCGCGACGACGCCCGTCTCGCCCGGCGCGATCGGCGTGCCCGAGCCGCTGCAGCCGTTCGCGACGTCGCACGAGACGATGTTCCCCGTCGCTTGCTGGCTCACGAAGGCGAGCGCGCCGTTGGTCGCCACGTTGGTCGCCGTGTCGAGCAAGAGCGTGAAGCTCGTGCTGCTGCAGTCGGTCGTCGCGTCGCACACCCAGACGCCGCCGCCGTTCACCGGCGCGGTCGGGTTCGTGACGAGCAGGTGCTTGTCGTCCGCCGCCAGATCGAACATGCCGAGGAGGTTGGACGTGCCGGGCAGGTACACGCTGTTCGAGTCGCTCTTGCGGACGCGCGCGATGGCGGCGTTGTTGCTGTTGAGCCAATAGAGGTTCGCCGCGCTTCCGACGAGCGTCAGCGAGTAGTTGTCGCCCGTCGCGATGGCGGGCGGGCTGTTGCCGCCGCAGCCGGCGACCGGGCAGCGGAAGATCTGGTTCTGGCTCGAGTCGCTCGTGTAGCCGACCCAGTAGACATTTTGCGAGTCGGCGGTGATGAACCACGGGCTCGTCTGCCAGTGCAGCGGCACGTGCACGCCGTCGCCCACGTCGCTCGGGAATCCGCTGCATCCCGTGACCGGACAGCGCTGGACTTCTTGATCGACGAGCCAGAACACGCTCGAGCCGGAGACGGTCAACGACACTGGCGTCGCCACGTTCGACGCGATCGTCTGCGGCGTGCAGACGCCGGCTTGGCAGAGGCCCGCGCCGCCGCAGTCGTGCCCGCATGCGCCGCAGTTCAGGTCGTCGGTCGCGAGCGTCGTCTCGCAGCCCGCCACGTTCGGGTTGCAGTCGGCGGTTCCCGCTTCGCACGTGGTCGCCACGTCCGCCGGACCGACGTCAGCCGGCGCGTCGACGCCGGCCTCGGCGCTCGTCTCCGCGCCCGAGTCCTGCGGCGGGTTGCTGCTGTCGTCGCCCACGCACGCAGTCACCAACAACATGGGAAGCAAGCACACGACCGTTCGCATGATCCCACGGTGGCACGCGACCCGCGCGTTTGTCCATCTTCGTTGCGCACGCGTCGTCTTTTGCGCCGGCGACGTAGTCCGTCCAATCGACGTTCGCCGCGTCGATCGCGAGGCCGGACAACCGCGTCCGCGGATACACTGAGCGCATGCGCTTCCTCAACCTACTTATCGCTTCCACTCTCGCCGCCGCGTGCGGCGGAACCATCACCGACACGGGCGACGCCGGCGACGCGGGCGACGCGGGCAAAGACGTCGCGCTCGACGTGACGCAAGACGTCGTCGCGGACAGCCCGGTCGACGTCACGCAACCGCCGCTCGGGGGCATGACCTTCGCCGTGCAGCAGGTGTTCCTCGGCGAGGCCGACCGACAGGGCGCGCCGAGCGCGACGGCGTGGAAGGCCTACGGCCGTGACATCGACGGCCTCACGACGACGAACCAGTCGACCGACGTGTGCACGCTCGCGCTCGGTGCGCCGAAGGCGAACCAGGTCGACGGCAACAGCGGCATCGACAACGCGTGGGGCTCGGTCATCCTGCCGATCCTCCAGACGGCGGCGAGCTTGCCGACGCCGTCGGCGACGGTCTCGGCGGCCATTCAGAGCGGCACGTCCACGCTCCTCATCGACGTCGTCGGGCTCACGAACGACCCGACGCAGACCGCGACCGGCCTCACCGCGCAGATCTTCGGCGGCGCCAACTATGGAAGCACGCCGGCGTTCGACGGGACGACGGTCTGGCCGGTGCTCGCCAGCACCGTCGCCGACGGCAAGACCCTCGCCAGCGGCGCGACCGCGGTTTTCCCGGGCTCGACCGTCACGAACGGGACGTTCAGCACGGCGGCGAGCACGGGCAAGGTCACGTTCGCGCTCGTCCTCGCGGGCTTTCCGTTTCCGATCACCGTGCACGACCCGATCGTCACGTTCGATCACGTCGACGCGAACGACGCGGCGAACGGCACCATCTCGGGCGTCATCGACCCGAACGAGCTCATCACGACGCTGCAAGCGCTCGCCGGCAACATTTCGCTCGCGCTCTGCGGCTCGGCGTTCAACGGCATCGCGGACCAGATCAGGCAAGCGCAGGACATCCTGCTCGACGGCACGAACGCGCCGGGCACGCCGTGCACGGGCATCTCCATCGGCCTCGGCTTCGACGCCAAGCTCGTCGGCGCGCCGAACACCGTCGTGCCGGATCCGCAGACGCAGAACCCGTGCGGTCCCTGAGCGGCTCACCGCGCGAGCGGACCGTCCACGAGCTCGATGCCGGCCTTCACCGTCCCCCCGATGCTCGGAAATCCGGCCGTCGCGTTCACGAGCCACAAGTTTCGGAACGGCGTCTCGCTCGGCACGCGGCGGCTCACGTTCCTCGGCGTGAGCGCCGAGCCGTACGCGTTGCCGAAGGGCGCGGCGCAGAAGCGCTCGTTCGTCGCGGGCGTTCCCATCACTTGAATCGCGAGGTGCTCGCGGAGCCCGGGCACGTAGTCCCGCTCGACGACGGCGAGCATGCGCTCGCGCAGGCGCTTCTTCTCCGCGTTGTACGCGCGGCGGTCGCGATCGCGAAGCGCCTTGAACCACGCCCAATCGGCGCTCGTCGCGAGCTCGAGGATCTGGTGCCCGTCGGGACACAAGCCGGGCGCGGTCGTGTGGAGCGTCGGCGTCGACATGAACAGCCAGGGCTCGCTGAAGTCGCGCGCGACGCGCTGCCGCTCGTAAATCGAATCGATGTCGTCGTGCGGATAATGCCAGACGTTGTGCGAGCCGAATCCGTAATCGCGTAAATCGATGTCGCGAATTCCCAGATAGAGCGTGATGTTGCCGGAGGAGTAGGCGTACGACAGGTTTCGTTGCCACCTCCGCGCGCCGAGCAGGCCCGCCGTGCGGTGCGGGTCGACGTTCGAAACGTAGCGCGCGGCCTCGAACGTCTCGCCGCGCGTCGTGCGGACTCCGGTGACGCGCCTGCCGTCCGTCAGGATCGACTCGACCTCGGTCTCGAGGCGGAGCTCGCAGCCCGGCCGCGATCTCAGGTACGACGCGACGCTGTCGATGAAATGCACGTAGTGCTTTTCGGGGTAGTACGCGCCGCGATCGTAAGCGCGCACGAGCGCGACGTGGAGCAAGAGCGACACCTCGCTCGGCGGAAGCAGGTAGTCGCCCGACTGCCCCGCGAGGATCGTTCGGAGTCGCGGCGGCATGCCGAGGGACTCGTAGAGACGGCCGAGCGTCCACGTTTTGTATTTCAGCAAACGCGAGAAGCGAAACGGAGCGGTCGCGAGATCGCGCAAGCCGATCGTCTTCGGCAGCCTGTCGAGCTCGCGGCCGATGGCGATGACGACGTCGAAATATCCGCGAAGAGGGTCCGCGTCGCTCGGGAAAGCGTCAATCAGCCTGTCCCGAAACTTCTCGAGGCCGTTCGGAATGCGATAGCGGCTGCCCGCGACGACGATGTGGTCGAAGCCGTCGGGGTCGAGGCGGTGGAAGCGAACTTCGTCGGCGAGGCCCGTGCGCCGCAGAAGCTCGCTCACCGGCTCGCCCTCGCCGCACCCGAAGACGTAATGCACTTGCGCGCAGAAGCGGTACTTGCCGACCGTGAACGTGTGCGCGTATCCGCCGGGCACGTCGTGGGCGTCGACGACGAGGACGCGCCGCCCCTGCGCGGCGAGCAGCGCGCTGGCCGTGAGGCCGCCCATGCCCGCGCCGATCACCAAATCGTCGAACTCGGGCATGGCCATGCCCTGCCCAGTGTAGCGGCTTGGTATGCTCGGCCGCGAGAGCATGATCGGGACGACGATTGGAAACTACGTCGTGCGAGCCAAGCTCGGCGAGGGCGGCATGGGGGCCGTTTACCTCGCCGAGCACGCGCGGCTCGGGCGGCGTGTCGCCGTCAAGGTGCTTCTGCCCCACCTGGGTGGGAGCCCCGACGTGGTCGCGCGCTTCTTCAACGAGGCGAAGGCGGCGACGGAGATCAAGAACGAGCACATCGTCGACGTGCTCGACTTTGGCGAGCTGCCGGACGGCGCCTCGTACATCGTGATGGAGTGGCTCGAGGGCCAGAGCCTCGCGGACCTCCTGAAGCGCGAAGGACGAGTCCCCATCGGGCGCGCGGCGCACATCGCGCGGGGCCTCGGCGAGGCGCTCGGCGCGGCGCACGCGCGCGGCATCGTCCACCGCGACCTCAAGCCGGACAACGTCTTCCTCGTCACGCGGAGCGGCGATCCCGACTTCGTGAAGGTGCTCGATTTCGGGATCGCCAAGCTCGCGCCCGCGAACGCGGGCGACGTGCGCACCCAGACCGGCGCCATGATGGGGACCCCGCTGTACATGTCGCCGGAGCAGATCAACGGCGCGAACGTCGACCACCGCACCGACGTCTACGCGATGGGCATCATCCTCTACCAGATGCTCGCGGGCACGCTGCCTTTCGAAACCACCACGCTCACCGAGCTGCTCCTCGCGCACGCCACGCGGACCCCGGCGCCGCTCCGCACGCGCGACCCGTCGATCCCCGCGACGATGGAGAGCGCCGTGTCGCGCGCGCTCGAGAAGGATCCCGCGCGCCGCTTCGACTCCGTCGAGGACCTCGCACGCGCGTTCAGCGGCGAGGCGTCCGAGCCGCGACCGCAGCTCGCGCCGGCGCCCGTCTCCTCGCTCGCGACGACCGGCATCGCTCCCGCCGTGACGGTCGCCCCGACGCGGAGCCTCGCGCCGGTTTTGCTCGGCGGCGCGGGCTTGCTCGCGGCCGCAGGGATCGTCCTCGCAATCGTACTGCGACCCGGGTCGCATCCGGCGCCGGCGGCGCCCGCCGCGGCAGAGAGCTCGGTCGCCGCGAGCGCCGCGCCGCCGCTGGCCGAAGTGACGGCGAGCGCCGTCGTTCCCGCGAGCGCCACGCGCGCCGCGCCGCCCTCGACGGATCGCTGGGTCCTCGCGACGACCGACTGCCCCCCCGGCGCGATGCCCAAGTCCGTCGTGACGACGCACACCGGAAACGAGATCGTCAGCCGCGCGCCGGGGTTCCCCGACTCGACGGGCGTCGCCTCGGCGAACGGGAGCTTTCGCGTGCACAACGCCGTCGGCTCTTGCACCGGCCACGCGACCGCGCGCGTCGTCACCGAGACCTGCACCAACGAGCTTCACGCGTCCTGTCACGCGACGTACAACCGGAGCGACTGACGACACGCGGCGCGTCCGGCGAGGTGGGCGTCGTCGTCAAAAAGTGCCGGCGAGTCCGCCCATTGCGCCACCGGGAAGGAACCGAAACGTCGGTGCCCATGTCGCTCGTGGCGTCACCTCGCTCGGACGCGCGGGTCTGGCCATGAGCGCGTCGACCACCGTCATCGCGATGCCGCCGCCCGCGAGCATCGCGGTGCCTGCCGCGAGGCCGTTCGGACGATCCCCGTTCGGCGAGACGACCGTCGGCACGAAGAACGTCGTCATGGCGACGGTCGACCAACCGAGCAAGCTGATGAGCGCCGGACCGATGCGACCTTCGAACAAGTGCAGCGCCGGCCCCGCCAAGAGCTGCACGAACGCCGCGGCCTGGAAGCCGACTCCGAAACGAGACGCGTCGGCCGCGTACGCGATCATCCACGGCGGCATCGTCGTGAGGAACGCGCACACGTCGGTGACGATCGCCGCGGGAACGTACCCATGTCCGTCGCCGAGCATGACCGCGCCCGACACGGTCGCTGGACGAGGGCGCTCGTCGCTCTGAGGCGCGTCGAGGTTGCGGCAGACGCCGTCGATGCAGTGCTCGCTGGCGTCGCACTCGCTCGTGACGGCGCACGCGCGAGGCGCGCTCGTGTCGCCCGCTGTCTCGAACGCCGGCACGCGCCGCGCGCCGATCGTGATCATCGCGATGCCGGTGCCGAGCCCCGCGAGCGAGAGCAGGTCGAAGCCGCCCGCGATCGCGAAGAGCCCGGCCTGCGGAGGGCTGAAGCACTCGCGGCAGCTCACCGCGAACGCCGTGAAGAACGCGCCGCCCGCGCCCGCCGCGAGACCGAAGAGGACCAAGCCGGTGCCGCCCGCGACGAACGCCGGCTTCTTCATGCGCGTCTCGCGATGCTCCGCGCGCGCGTGCGTCGACGTGGAGAGCACGGCGAGCGCGAAGGCGCCAGCGATCGCGAGCTTCACACGCACGTGTCGGGCTTGGTCCACGACTGGAGGATCTAAGGGCACTTCACGAGGGGCGTGAGCGGCGCGAAATTCCAACCGTCGGCGGTCGTCTGTTGATCGGCGGTCTCCAGCCCGAGCTCGAGCGCCGACTGGATCTGCGCGTAGGTCTCGCCGAATTTGTCGGTCGCCGTTCCGCTCGCGCGGGCGACGCAGAGAAACTTGCTCGTGCCGCACGCGTCGAACGTCTCGCACGACGACACGAGCGGCGCGAGGTCCGTGTCGCCGTAGAGGATCTCTCCGCCGACCATCACGAGGCGAACGCTCGGCGGGGCGGCTGCGACGATCGCGTCGTAGGGCTTCGACCGATCGCCGCTCACGACGACGAGGTCGGCGAGGTAACCTGCCTCGAGGCGCCCGAGCTGCTTCGAGAGGCCGAGCGCGATCGCCGCGTTGCTGGTCGTCATCTTCACGAGGTCGGCCGTCGTGAGGCGATCGTTCCAGTGCGCGTCGTCCCACGCGTTCGCGAAGCGCATCTCGTCGAGCAGGTTCTGGCTGCCGCCCATCGACCAATCCGGCGCGAGCGCGACGGTGACGCCCGCGTCGAGCGCGGTCGGGATGTCGGCGGTCGTGCCGTAGAGCGCGACGTTCGACGCGGGCGACCACGTGAGCTTCATGCCCGCGTCGTGCATCGTCTGGAACTCGGTCGCGGTGAACGCGACGCCGTGCGTGATCGTCGTCTGCGGCGCGTACAAGCAGTTGGGCGTGGTCGACACGCTGCCGAGCTTCGCGAACTCGGCGAGGCTCGTCGCGTCGGTCCCTTCGCCGACGTGGATCAAGAACGCGTCGGTCGTGCCTTGCGTGAAGTCGTTGCACACGGAGTCGGCCGTGGCCTTCGACGGCGGAAAGGTCGCGCTGGTGCGGATTTTGTCGGTCGCCAGCTCGTTCTGCGCGACGTCGATCGATCGCGCCAGCGATCCGAAGCACGCGGCCGACGTCCCCGGGAGACCGACGATCGAGGTCGTGCCCGCGATGAGCGCCTTGAGCTCGCCCCATTTGTCCATCTCGCAGCGCAGGCTGCCGGTCGAGGTCCCGTACGGCGTGTTCGCGCACCACGAGGGCTTTCCTTGCGAGTCGTCCGCGAGGCACTGCTTCACGTCGAGCATCGCGCCGTACTTGGGCTCGCTCGTCCACTGGTTGTGGTTCGTGTAGAGCTTCGACGGCAGCCAGTCGTCGCCGTCGAAGATGTCGAAGAGCACGTGGTTGTGCGTATCGATCAACCCCGGCGCGATGACGCCGTTGGTCTGGATGATCTTCGCGTCCGCCGCAGCCGGCATCGCGTCGCACACCGAGGCCACGTCCACGCACGCGATCGTGCTCCCGACGACGAGCACCTCGCCCTCGATGACCGCGTCCGGCGTGACGACCGTGCCGACGAGCATGAACGTGGGAGGCGGCGTCGGCGCGGCGTCGGCGTCGGCCTCGGCCCCGGCGTCGGCGACGCTCGAGTCGCTCGGCGGCGCCGAATCCGGAACCGACGCGTCGGACCCGCCCGGCGAATCGCCGCACGCGAGGACTAGCATCGTCATGAGCGCGACATGCACGCCAGCCCGCATCCTGACAGGCTAGCGCGCCGGCATGAAATCCGCACTGCGCTTCCCGTTGGATACGCGCTGAGCGCGCGCAGAAACGGGCGAACACCGCACGACGATGCTCTTGATCATGCCGTCGCTGAAAGCGCCGCGGCTCAGAACTCGCCGGCGATGCCGTTCGGAGTCAACCAAGCGACGGCGGCGTGCTCGTGGTTGGCGCCGAAGTACACGAGGGGAATGCCACCGAGAATCGCGAGCGCGCCGGTCACGACGGCGGCGACGCCACCGACGACGTACGTCATGTTCGTCGGAATGAAGCGGGGGCTGCAGCCGTCGCAAGCTGCGGCGCCGACGACGTACGAGTGCCCCAGCAAGATGAACGGTATGCCGAGAGCGACCGCGACCGAGCCGACCGTCATCGAGCCGATGCCGGCGGCGATCAGCGCGGGGCTCTTCAGCCGGACGGAGTCTCTGTCCTGGCAGCGACGAGGGCGAGCGACACGCGCTTTGGCGCGACCGCCATCACGCCCCGGAGATCCTCGAGGCTCATCATCGGCGAGTCGATCAGCGCTACGCCTTGGCGACGACGAGGAACGGGTGTCCGTCGACGCGCCGGATCTTCACGAGGCGCACGCGGTCGTCGCGCCCAAAGGCGCCTTCGTCCTGCCCATCGGCCAGGTAGGCCGTCACGACGACGGTCGAACCGCCGTCGAGCGCAACGGCGACCCCGCCGCGACCGTCGCGGAAGCGATCGCACGCGACGCGTGCCTTGCCGATCTTCAACAGGTCTTGCGTCGTCGGCATCGGCTCCTTCTTCGCGGGCGGGCTCTTCTTCGTGCGGCTTCGTGGCGAGCCGCCGCGCTTCAACCGCGCGAGGAGCGGGGCTGCGTCGTCGATGTCCGCGCCGACCGCGAGCTCGTAGGCTGCGATCGCGTCGCGCGTTCGTCCGAGCTGCTCGAGCGCTTCGCCGCGCTTCATGTGGAGCCATCCGAAGTGCTCGGGACAATCGAGCTTCGACGCGCGTACTTGGGCGTAGGTCATCGCGCCGAGGCCTCTCTCGACGAGCGCGACGATCTTGGCGGGCGCCGCGCCCGCGTCGAGGAGGTCGATCGCGGCGTTGTTGGTCGTTTCGAGTCGTTCGCCGATCGAGAGCTTGCGCTCGCTCTCGCCGGTGACGACGCGGATGCCGAGCGCCGTCACCGTGCGCGGCTTCGTTCCGCCTTTGCCGAGCGTCGACGCGGAGCCGTCGGGAAAGAAATAGGCGCGCCCGTTTCGTCGATCGAAAATGAGAGGGCCGGGCGTTGCCAAGCCGATCTTCAGGAGCCCCGCGACGCCGTGCTTCTCGACCGCTTTGGCGACCGCGGGTCTCGGCTGGGGATTCAGGTCAGCCTCGACGGTCGCACCGAAGACGACCACGTCGTCCGAACGCACGCCGATGTCCTCGAGCGCTTCCCACGATCCGATCGCTTGCTCTACCGCGGCCTTTGCGAGAGCTCTCTCTCTCGTGGCGTCGAAGACGTAGAAATAGAGGCCACCCTCGTACGTCTCGGCGCCTTCGATGACGCATCGCTTGCCAAAGAACGGCGCGAGCCGCTTTGCGTGTTCGTTCATGACTTCAGGAGCTGCGAGGCTGCCTTCTTCGTCTTGCGCACCCACTCGTCACGGTAGCCGCCTCGTGCGAGCTCCGCATCGCACGCCTCCACCGTCTTGGCGACGCAGAGCTTCCGCTCCGCATGAGCGGTCGCAGCCGTGGCCCTCGCCAACCATGCCTCGACCTCGTTGGGATGGAGCTCGGTCCACAGGGCAAGGCATCGGCGCTGGAACGCCGCGGTCTTGGGGTTCGCGGCAAACTCCTCGCGCTGATTGTGGCCAGGGATGGTCAGGGAACGGGTCGCCGGGCTGGCGTCCTTCAGGATCGGCGACAGCGCCTTGATCGCATCGTCGTCGCGTCCCAGCATGTGGAGCGCGTGCACGAGATCGGCGCACTTGCCGTAGCGTTGGCTGGGCGTCGTGAGGCGCAGGCGCGCCGCGGCGGCGGGTGCCGCGACGTCCCATCGCTCGAGTGCCGTTGCCGCGTAGACGACATCGGTCCACAGCTCGGCGTCGGCCGCGTATCGTGTCGCGAGCGGCAGGACCAGCGCCAAGGCCTGGTCGTCGTTCCCCGCGTCGCTCAGCTTCCAGAAGCGCGCATCGGCCGCCTTGCGCTCCTTCGCGGGCATCACCGCGGCCCCGACTGACTTCGCGTTGTCGTAGATTTCGACGAACCGGTCGCTGTCGGGATCGAGAAGGACCCCTTTCTTTGCCAGCGTCGTCACGAGCTCCACGAAGATCGCGAAGGATCCGAGCTCGATGCGAGGCCCCGCTTCGTGATCGAAGAACACGATCTGCCCAGGCTTGCCGCCCTCCAAGGCCCCGACCGGGTCGAAGCAGTAGAGCTGCCCTCCTCGGTCGCTGAGAAACGGCACCCAGCTCCCGCACCACCACGAGCTCGCCTTCCACTTCGCGCTCTTGGCGAGGAGGCCGTTCATCATCTTGCGCTCCGAGAGAACCCCGCTGACGGGAAGTAGACCGAACCCGCCGAGGAAGTGTTCGTCGTCGATCCCGTCGTGCGCCGCGTAGAG
The DNA here is from genome assembly GCA_963731595.1 of uncultured delta proteobacterium. Taxonomy (GTDB): domain Bacteria; phylum Myxococcota_A; class Polyangia; order Polyangiales; family Polyangiaceae; genus DASXHD01. The sequence continues at coordinate 1,701,759 of CAVSWE010000004.1, read as the reverse complement.
GCCAACGAGCATCGGCGGTGCCTGGAGGCGCCGGAGCGCCTCGAGAGCGTCCGGCTTCGCAGGGGACCGCAGCTGGCCGTACAGCGCCTTGAACTTGCCTCGAATCGCTTCGAGCATGGCCCCGACCGGACCGGCCGCGGTCGCTTGCGCCGGTCCCTTCACCGCCGGGGCGCCGCCGCTGCGCTTCGCAGCGGTCACCTCTTTGTAGCCCTTTGCCGTCTTCTCCCGGATCAGCTTCGCCGCCTCGCGCTGCGCGTCGGCGGCGCCCGAAAGCGTCTTGTCCTTCGTGACCCCGCTCGTGCCGATCCGGCCGAACGTCACCGACACGCTCGAACCCGAGGTGGCGATCTCCCAGAACTTCTTGGAGGGTCCTTCGACGAGCTCGAACCGGCGCTTGGAACTGGACTTCGGCGGCATGGTTTCTCTCTTCGGCTGTCTTATACGCGAAGAGGGGTGGTCGGATCCCCGCCGAACAGCCCGTGAACCCACTGAGTCCACGGAATCGATGCCTGAATTCCAGAGTAGTCCGCGTCGTTCGCGCGCAGCTCCTCGACGACGGATGCCCGCGTCTGTCCGTCCTCGAGCGACGGTCATCGCGCTCGCGAAGGCGTGGACGCGCGACCCGACGACGCTCGACGCCGTGACCGAGACCGGCGCCGGCGTCCTCGGGCGTCGCTGACGAGCAGCGACGCCCGAATCACCGACCGACTGCTCCTCCGAAGACACCGCTCGACAAGTACCGGTCGCCGCGATCGCAAACGATGACGACGATGGTCCCTTCGTCGAGCTCGCTGGCGAGCTTCAGCGCGGCCCACAACGCGCCGCCGCTCGACACGCCGCCGAACACGCCCTCCTCGCGCGCGAGGCGACGCGCCGTCTCCTCGGCGTCGGCTTGCGTGACGTCGACGATGCGATCGACGCGCTCTCGCTCGTAGATCTTCGGGAGGTAGGCCTCGGGCCACCGGCGAATGCCTGGGATGCGCGAGCCGTCGCTGGGCTGGCAGCCGACGATGACGACGTCGGAACGCCGTTCCTTCAGGTACCGCGAGACGCCCATGATCGTGCCGGTCGTCCCCATCGACGAGACGAAGTGGGTGACCGCGCCGTCGGTGTCGCGCCAGAATCTCCGGACCGGTGGTGCGGTAGTGGGCGCGCCAGTTGTCGGCGTTCGAGAACTGGTCGAGCATCACCGCGCCGCCCTTGGCGAGCTCCGCACGGGCGTAGTCGATCGCGCCCTCCATCCCGCCCGCCGCGGGGGTGAGCGTGACCTTGGCGCCGAACGCGCGCATCGTGTGGACGCGCTCGGCGGTGGAGTTTTCGGGCATGACGAGCTCGAGCTCGTAGCCCTTGGCGCAGGCGATCATCGCGAGCGCGATGCCGGTGTTGCCGCTCGTGGCCTCGATGAGGCGCGTCCCGGGCCGAAGCTCGCCCCGCGCCTCGGCGCCTTCGATCATGGAGAGCGCGGGGCGGTCCTTCACGCTGCCGCCGGGGTTTGTCCCTCGAGCTTCGCGAGGATGCGAACCGAGCTCTTGTTCGCCATGCGCGCGAGCTCGACGAGCGGGGTGTTGCCGACGAGCTCGGTGAGCTTCACTCCTCGTGCGTAGCGCGACCCGCCCGATCTGAGAAGCCCGGGCGCCTCGACGCCGGTTCAGCGGATCTTTCCGAGCCGTCGCGGTAGGCCTGCGGCTTCCGCACCGGGTGGCTCTTCTTCAGCGGCGCGGCGCGCGCGGCGTCCGACTTCATCGACGGCCTGGAGCTGCTCGCCTCGCTGCGCCTCTGCGCGAACGCCCCGGGCCAGTGGGCGGTGCAGACGGCGCTCGGCGGCAATCAGAGCATCTGCGATCTCACCGCGGACGGCGGCCGCCTCGGGCGGCAACGTCGCGCGCTCCTCCGCGGCGTCGAGCGCTCGGATTTCCTGCACGTCGTCGCGCCGAAGGGCGCCCTCTACGCGTTCCCCGCGGTGGACACGGCGAAGATCCCGCACTTCGACGACGAACGCTTCGCGATGGAGCTCCTCGAGCGCGAGCACGTGCTCGTCGTTCCGGGCTCGGGCTTCAACGTGCCGTACCGCGATCACCTGCGCCTCACGTTCCTGCCCGACGAGGACACGATGTCGGAGGTGCTCGTGCGGATGGAGCGGCTCCTCGCCGCGTGGGCGGGCGTCTGAGCGACGGGGTGAAGCCGGAAAAAAAGGAGCCCGCGCGTCGCCGCCGTCTCCACCAGCGACCATGCGCGATACGATGCCCTCATGAGCTGTCAATACTGCGGCGCCCCCATCGAGAGGTCCAGGGACGCGCCCACCACCTGCTCCTTCTGCGGACGCGTCAACGATCCACTCCCGAGGGAAGTCGAGGTCCCCGTTCCGGTGCAGATCGTCCAGAACGTCGTGCAGGTCGTCGGCGAGGCGCCGGCGGCGGCTCGTGAGCTCCGCTGCCCGCAGTGCCGCAAGCGCCTCGTCACCGCGAAGATCAAGGACGTCGACCTCAGCGGGTGCGTTGGTTGCGGCGGAATCTGGATCGAGAACGCGAGCGCGCGGCGCGTCCTGTCGAATCCCGAGCCGCTCTTCGCCGAGATGGCGACGCGCGCCGGCGACAACGCGCGGAGCCGCGACACCCGCGCCGAGGAGCGCACGTGCCCCGAGTGCCCCGCCATCCTCGACAAGGTGACCTCGCACGGCATCGAGATCGACGTCTGCACCGATCACGGCACGTGGTTCGACGCCTACGAGCTCGCGACCCTCGTCCGCATCTTGCGCGGCGAGCAGGCCGCCGGCGCCCCCGGCCGCACCGTTGTGTGCGCCCACTGCCACAAGCCGATCGCCGCCGAGCGCGCGAACGTCACCGACCGCGGTCTTCAATGCGACGCGTGCTGGCGTAGCGAGCAGAACGACGAGATCGCGCTCTTCGAGCGCAGCATCGCGAACCAGGGCACGGCGGTCAGCGTCGGCGGCGTCATGCTCGGAGTCGCCGGCGTGCTGCTCGGCGCCGCTCTCGAGAGCTGACGCGCGTGCGCCGCGGGGGTGCTGACCAGCGATCGACAAAGCGACGAGCGAGAGGCCGTCACGGACGACCCCGAGCTCGAGGACGCCGCCTGCCGCCAACGACCCGAGGGGTCGTCGACTTCACGGCCTCATCCACGAGCAGCCCCAAGATCGCGCGCTCCCAGCGCCGCTACCCTCAGCGCGCACAGAACCGGGCGCACAGCGCACACGAAGGCGTTGGTCAGTCCGCTCCGGCGTCCGCGCACGGATCCGAGAGGACTGGATCGACACCGAGCGTCGTCGGATTCGCGACCAGCGCACCGGTGAAGCCGATCCCGATGGAGATGCCGTCGCACGAGACGCCCGGCGCGTTCGATCCGTCGGAGAGAATGTCTTGCGCCTGGCGCAGCTCGTCTGCGATCCCGTCGAACGCGCTACCGCAGAGCGAGAGCGAAACCCGCCCGGCGACCTCGGTGAGCTCGGCGACGAGCGCTTCGGTATCGAGCACGCCCGCGATCGTTCCGCGCGCGGCAACGCCCGCGGAAGCGTGGACGAACGTCACGACGGGATCATGGATTTGGAGTGAAAACATCGCCGCCGGCAGGGGAGCGCCGTTGAAGAAGCCGAGCTCGAGCGGGACGACGACCGGAGCGTCGCTGCCCCTCGCGACCAAAGTCCCGTTCGTCACGTAGACCTCCGAGAAACGCACGGTGGCGCCGAATGGCGAGACGTTCGGGTCCGCGACCGAGCTCGGTCGCACCGGCCAATCCGTCGTCGGATTCGAACGTCGGCGTCTCCGCCGTGGAAGCGCCGACGAAGACCTGGGCGCTCAGGCCCGACGCCGTCTGCTTCGGATCCTCCGAAAGCCCCGTAATCTGGACGAGCAGCGTCAAGTCTCCACGGTCGACGGCGGTCGTCGCGATGCTCGAAAGGTGAGGTTCGCTGAAGGCAGTCTCGAGGATGGGGACAACCTTCGCACCAAAGCCGTTGTCGATGCCTCCCGTGCCGTCGACTTGGTTTGCGGGCGGCGCGCTCGGCGCGAGCGCGCAGACGTCGGTCGAGCCGTCGGTCGAGTTACGCCCATCGAGATTGTAGCCAAAGTCCGCCCAAGCCGCCGTCGACGCGATGCCGTCGCGCGCCGTGTCACCGAGGAGGAGCTCGCGCACTGCGAAGGTCGACACCGCGCCGCTCGACGTGACGCCCGCTTCCGGAGGGGCGGGAATGGCGCCGGGAGGAGTCGCGTTCGTCTGGCAAGCCGCTGTCGCCACCGCCCAGAGTCCAACGAGCTCGCGCGTCCTCATGCCGCTCAGGATGGGCCGCTCGCGGGCGCGCGCCATGGTCAATCACGCGAGAGCAATCCGTCGGGGCCTGTTCGGTCAGAGTCGGTGGATGCGATGCTTGGCCTGCCCAGTCGGCCGAACAAGCAAGTCACGGGGAGCATGGCGGCGCGCATTGAACGGCGCCGTCGCTGTCGGTTAGCGCGATGCCCTCTTGCGGCACGCACGAGACCACCTCGTGGTAGCCGCACGTGTTTCCGGCGCAGTACCCGGAGACGTGGCCGTGTGTGACGAACTGCTCCCAATACGCGGTACAGAAATCGCCCGCGTGCGGATCGTGCGGGTCACATGTCACGTTCGCTGCTCCGCTCACGATGCCGCACGCGCCCGCGTCGCTGCTCAGGAGCGCCGGGCCGCCGCTGTCGGGAAAGATCGGCTGACCGGCGTCATCGAGAATTGCGGTGGGGTGACAGCCGAAGCTGAGCAGCCAGCCCGATGGTTGAAACCAAGCGTTGCAGCTATCGCCGTGGAGCGCGCAAACGTTGTCGGCGTCGGGAAGGTAGTGCGACGCGTCCCATCCCACGCACGCGCCGCCGTAAGTCAGCACCGCGCCGTCGGCGGCGTGGAAATTCCCACCGTCGTCGTAGCCCACGGAGAGCGTGCCGCCGCACGCATCAGAGACTGCGGCCACTGCCGCGACGGCGCCTAGCCCGACGACGCATGCGACAACGGTTCGCGTGGTGCTCATCTGCACTGCTGATGCAATCACGCCCGATGTGGGTGTCACTCTAGGGCCTTTGGCGCGGTAGGCCCGACGGAGGCGCTGTGCCCTGCCGGTCCGTGACTTCATCGGTGGCAGTCTGCGCTACCTCGGACCTGCGCAGCTGTCCGCCGCATGCCGGTCAGCGTCGTCCGGGCACCCGGATTACGCGCTGCGAGGATCGAATTTGTGCTCGAGTAGGACCAGATCCGTCACCGATGCTGCCGGTCTCAGTTGTCACCTCGGCACGCGGCTCTTCACATCATGCGGACGACCCCGGGAGCCTTGCGGGCGCTCACCCGATGCCCTGCGCGCAGGCCCCGAAGCCTTGCGCGGCTGAAAACAAGGGCTGCGAGGCGATCGCGGATGGCCTGCGATCACGCGCCGGATCGCCTGCGATCGTAAAAGCGATGCCATGCTGCGGAATTAACATGGTCTCCGCCGCTGCGCGCAAGGCATCCGCACAAGGATCGCAAGCCTCGTCGCAACGATCGCAAGCCTTGCCCGCGCGCACGCAGGCCATCTCGCGCGCGATCGCAGGCGTCCCGGCGGCGCCGGCAGACCTCCACCCGTGCGGCTCACGCCGTATTTCGCCATCAGCCGAATCAGCGTATTGCGATGCAGGCGCATCGCGTTGGCCGCGCGGGTCACGTTCCCGCGATGGCGGGTGATCGCCGCGCGCACGTCGGCCTCGGTGTATTGCCCGGCGGTCGGTCGCGCGCGCGCGCGCGCGCGTGCGTTCCGGCGGCACGCGGAGCACGCCGTCGCGCGAGGCGGCCATCGAGTCGCAGCGGCGCGGTGATCGACGATCGCGCGGGATGATCTGGGCCGATGTGCTTCGACGCCTCAGGGCTCCGCGGCTGCGGCGTCGCCGGCGCAGAGCCGGGCAACGTCCCTCGCCGTGTCGCGCGGCAGACTCACGGGCGAGCTCGGCGGCACGCGCGGGCCGTTCATCGTCGTCGCGCCCGTGCCGAGGTCGACGCAATAGTCGCAGATCGGCGCCGCGTGACCGGCGCCCGAATCCGGATCGTCGATGTACGCCTCCCAGACCTCCGCGCAGTACTTGCCACCCTCCACGCCGGGAAGAATGTACGCACGGCTGCTCAAGTGGTTACCGTCCGCGTCCACGCACGGGTGCTCGAGCACGTACTGGCTCACGCCGAAGAGCGCGGCGTGGCAGGTCGGCGCAGCGTCGGTCTTCTTCTTCAAGTTCGCGTCGGTCACCTCGTCGCCCTCCTCGGTAATGCGTCCGTCGCCGCCGAGCACGAGATAGGACGGAAAGTCCGAGGTCCTGCCCCGGAGGCGCGCCGTCTTCACGAAGTGCACGCGTGTCGTGGACGAATTGGTCGTGTCGATGCGTACGTCGCGCACGCTCTGGGTGTAGTCGGGCGTCCGGGCGAAGAACTCGGCGTTCGCCCCCTTGCACCGCGCCGCCGACGCGCGCTTGCCGTAGTAGACCACGTCGGGCGCATAGAGCGCTTCGAGGGCCGGCGCGTCGTGCCGGTTCTTGTTCTTGGCTTCGTCCCATCGGCGGAGCACCGCCTGCGGTGACGCATCGGGCGACGCCGCCGCCTCGCGACCAGGTGCGGTGACGCTCGCCAACGAACACAGCCGGATGCTGTTCCGCATCAAGGCGATGTTCGCGGACGAGTATTTGGTGGACCTCGGGAAGAAGACCAGTCGTGGGCTCTTCGGCGCCGCTGAGCGTGGGACCTCCACGGGTGGGCTGCCCTATGGGTATGGGTCCGAGCCGATCTCGGGGGACGAGCGTGAGCCCATCGGCTACCGGATCATCATCCGGGAGGAGCAGCGCCAACGTCGTCCGGCGCATCTACCAGATGTACGCAGACGGTCACGCCTACTTGTCGATTGCCAAGATCCTAAACGACGAACTGATCCCGTCTCCACGGGCGAAGGCCAAGTACAAGAAGAAGAGGCACGCGAAGTTCTGGCGGAAGACGACCGTGCGGGAGATCCTCCAGAACCCCGCCTACGTCGGCGTCTGGACCTTCGGGAAGAAGAAGTGGACCAAGGACCCGATCACTCGGAGGCGGCGGACAAGCGGCGTGACGAGAAGGACGTGAAGCGGCAGTTCCGCGAACACCTCATCTTCGTCGAGCCCGAGGTCTGGGACGCGGTTCGGCAGCGCCGCGAGGCCGTGCGAAACAAGTACAAGGGCCAAAGGACGCACGCCGCCCCCGGCCAGCGGACCTCGCATGCGTTCTCGGGACTTCTCGTTTGCGGCGTGTGCGGGGCTTGGATGGTGGACGGCGGGGGCAGCCGTTCCCGTTACTACAGGTGTTCGGCGGCAGTGAACGGCGGGGCCTGTACGAACCGTCGTCCGCTTCGAGAAGACGTGCTGACTGCGAGCGCCGTCGCCGAGTTGAAGCGGGTCCTCACGGACACGGGGATGTACAACCAGCTCCGGGAACGCATCTCAGAGAGGCTCAAGACATTCTCCACCCGAGCGCACGACGACCGGAAGCGTCTACAAGGACAGGCCGAGCACGTGGCGGCGGAGATCGATCGTCTCGTGACCTTCGTGCGGACCACCGACCCAACGAAGATGCCCGGCGCCCACGAAGCCGTGCGCGTCTCTCTGGAGAAGGCGACGCAAGAGCACCGCCAGATCACCTTGAGGTTGGAGGCGCTCGACCAGGCGCCCGAAGAGCGGGTTCCCACCGTGGACGAGATCCTGCCGCTGGTCCTCGACGTGGAAGCCCGCGTGGCTGACGATCCTGTTGGTGCCCGAGAGCTTCTCCGGGAGCTTCTCCTCGACGGCAAGGTGGCCATGCACCCGCAAGAGGACGGCACGTACCGGGGTTCGTCGGTCGTCTTCCCGATGAACCTCCGCTGGAAAACACGAAAGCCCCGGTCAGCTTCCGCTGCCGAGGCTTTCGACCTTGTAGAAGGTGGGGGTTGCGCGGGTAGGATTTGAACCTACGACCTTCGGGTTATGAGCCCGACGAGCTACCAGGCTGCTCCACCGCGCGTCACGGGGGCGCCGGGAAGGCGTCCCACGAGGGCGGCAAGGTACTCGCGCCGCCGGTTCTGTCAAGCGACGTGCGCGGGGGGCGGCGACGGACGAAGGTTTTGCCTCGGCCGCGCGTAAATCGGGGGCGATGGGCTCCTTTTTCACGAACGTTCAGGTGCGGACGCGCGACGCCGCCCGCGCGATCGAGGCGCTTCGCGCGATCGCGAAGAAGGATGGGCTCGTCGCGACCGACGACGCGAGCGGCGCCGATCGCACGATGCTCGTGCTCGCCGAGGGCGATTGGATTTCGGTCTACGACGAAGGATGCGAGGGGCAGAATCAGGACGCGCTCGACGCGCTCGCGGCGGCGCTCTCGAAGAAGACCCGCGGGCCGGCCGTCACGATCCTCGTGCACGACAGCGACGTCCTCGAGCTCCGGCTCTTTCGCGACGGCAAGCGGATCGATCGCATTCAATAGCGCGCCAGAATATTTCGGCGAGGTGAGCGCGGCCGCCAAGAAGGACGCGGTCGGGCATCCCGAGCGGTGGGCGCCCGTGCTCGCGGACGGCGCGACCGCCGCCGATCTCCGCGCCGCGTTCGCGGGCGAGAAGCTCTTGGCCGAGCGGACGCTCGCCGACGTCGCGGAGCTCCTCGGGCTCGAGGCGGCGCGAGCGGGCATCGGGTTCAACTACGCCGACAAGGACGACGCGCGCTACGTTGCCCTCCGGTTTCGGCTCGCCAAGCGCCCGGCGCACGAGACGCCGGCCACGGGAGACCCTCGCTTCGAGATGGGCGGACACTCGCCCGAGGTCGACGTCTCCGCGGGATTTCCCGTGCAGATCGGCTGCGCGGTGCGGAACGCGGGCGGAGCCTCGCGCGGGCTTCGCGTCGTCGTCTCGGGCGACGCGCTCGAGCGCGGGCTCCTCGCGCTCGATGAGATCGAGCTCGTCGTCGGAAGCCCGTCGGACGCGAACCGCATTCGCGTCGCGCTCGAGGGCGGACGCGCGTCGTTTCCGGATTTGGAGATCCCCGCGGGGCGCACGCTCGACCTCCGCGCGCTCATGAGCAACCCGCGGAAGATGGTCGAGCTGATGCACGCGTCGCAGGTGCACGCGAACCTCTTCGGGCGCGGGCTCGCGAAAGGCGAGGGGACGCTGCGCGTCGCGTTCGTTCCGACGAGCGCGCCGCGCGCCGAGCACGCTTGCGACATGATCGTCCGCGTGCAGGCGGCGCCGCACCGGCCGCTCCGCGCGCCCGCCGAAACTCAGGCGCGCGGGCTCCGCGCGCTCGAAGGTCGCGGCACGCTCTTCGCGCTCGTGTCGATGGATCTCGAACGCGCCGAGGCCGCCGCCGTCGCCACACGGATGCTCGCGCGATGGGATCCGATGCTCGCGCGCGGCGAGGCGGAGTTTGGCGTCTTTCGATCGGCCGCGGGCGTGAAACCGCGCACGGGCCGGGCGGCGTGGAGCGCGATCCCCCGCAATTTCGCGGGCGAACGGCTCGTCTTCGCCCAGCTCGCGGGCACGGGGTTCTCGTTCGGGGGATCGATCCTGCCGCGCGAGGTCGCCGGCGATCCGGAGCTCCCGACCCTCGCGCTCTGGACGACCGGCGAGCGCGACGCGCGCCTCGCGAACGAGCTGATGGACGAGATCATGACGTCGCACCGCGGCGCGCAGGCGATGGTCGGTCGATGGGACTGGTCGCCCGCGCTCGGCGTCGACTCGACGCCGTACGAAATCGCGTGCGGCATCCACGGTCAGTGCACCCTCCGCCGGAGCTGGCTGCAGCGGTGGCTGCGGGGCGTCGCGCCCGGAACGCTCTGGCTCGGCGAAGCGCTCCGAAGCCACGTCCCGGCCGCGCCCGCGCGCATCACGATCGAAGAGAATTCGATCGCCGCAACGGAAGCGACGCTCGCTGCGATCTTGCCGTCGCAAACCGATTGGCGCGCCGCCGTCGCGCGCCTCTACGGCCGCTGACGACTTACGAGTCCGCCGCAGGCGGACTTGAAGCGCGATTCCATCCCGCTCTTCGCCTGCCCCGGGCCTTGGCCCGTGGCCCAAATCTGACCGGTTCTTGTTGTCCCCGGTTCTCGTTCACCCCGGTCTTGTCAGCGCTTTTTCTTCAGCGCGTCGACCTGCTTCTGGAGCGCGTCGATCTGCTTTTGCTGCTGCTGCACCGTCGCGAGGAGCATCGTCGTGTACCCGTAGAGATCGACGTGCGTGCGATCCTGCGACACCGCCGGGCTCGGCGCCGGCATGTCGTCGATGATGAAGCCGAGGTGGCGCTGCGCGCCCGCCGGCTCGGTCTTGTAGCGGTACTCGGCCATGTGCGTCGCGAGCGCTTCCTTCGCGAGCGCGGCGCGCTCTTCGTCGCCGACGTAGGTGATGTCGGTCTTGTACTCGCGCCGCGAGATCGGGCCCACGCAGTCGATGCTGCCTTGCGTGCCTTGGCACTGCTCGTTGCCGCACGCGCACGCGCCGACGCACTCGCACGCCGACTTGCCGTTGCAGCCGCAGGCCGGCAGCGGGAAGCATTTGTGCGACGTCTGCAAGCCGGCCGTCTTCGTCACGCAGACCGAGTCCGCCGGGCACGTGCCGCCGTCGCCGCAGTCGCCGCCGAAGCTCGCGCAGCCGCCGTCGTCGGCGCAGCCCGCGTCGACTCCGCCCGAGTCGGTTCCGCCCGAGTCGACGCCGCCGGCGTCGCTGCCTCCCGAGTCGCTCGTCGTCGAGTCTTGCCCCGCGTCGACGCCGCCGTCGAGGTCGCTCGTGCTCGTGCCGCCGCAGGAATACGCGACCGCCGCGGCGCCGCAGATCGAAAGAAGAAAGCCGATTCGATTCATGTCGAGACCCTCCTGAGCGAATTCATCGTACCACCGGCGCGCTCGCGCGGGCGCTTGGCACGCGATAGGATGAGCGCATGCGCGGCGTGGGCATCGCGGCGGTCTTGGCCTTCGCGCTCTCGTGCGACTCGGGGCCGCCGCCGCCGTTCTACGTGAAAGACGGATTCCTGCGCGACTCGGACGGGCGCGCGCTCGTCCTCCACGGCGCGAACGTGTCGGGGAAAAACAAGTGGGCGCCGTATCTCGATTACCAACAGCAGCCCGACGTCGCGCGCATGGCGACCGATTGGGGCATGAACGCGATGCGGCTCGTCACGGTGTGGGCCGCGATCGAGCCGCAGAAGGACGTCTTCGACGACGCGTACCTCTCGGCGCTCGAGGAGCGCGTCGCGTGGGCCGAGGCGGCGGGGATCATGGTCGTCGTCGACATGCACCAGGACTTGTACGGCGAGGGCTTCGCCGGCGGGGACGGCGCGCCGAAGTGGACGTGCGATCCATCGCACTACGCCGCGTTCACGCCCACCGATCCGTGGTTTTTCGGTTACCTCGACCCCGCCGTCGAGGCGTGCGTCGACGCCTTTTACACCGACGAGTCGCTCCTCACCGAGTTCACCGCGGCGTGGCAGAAGCTCGCGGCGAAGCTCGCGCCCCACGCCAACGTGATCGGCTTCGACCCGCTGAACGAGCCGAACTGGGGCTCGCAGTCGATCGGCGGGTTCGAGGAGGCGACGCTCGCGCCGTTCTACGAGCGCGTCGTCCCCGCGGTGCGCGCCGTCGCGCCGACGTGGGTCGCCTTCATCGAGCCTTCGTCGAGCCGGAACTTGGGTTACCCGACCCAGCTCCCGATACCCGATTATCCCAACGTCGTTTACGCGCCGCACTCGTACGACAAAGACGCCGAGCAGGGAAACGCGTTCGACCCGACGCACCGCGACGCGATCCTCGCGAACACGCACGCGCTCGAGGCCGAGGCGACGACCTTCGGCGCCGCGCTGTGGATCGGCGAGTGGGGCGGACCGTCGTCGCTCCCCGGGATCACCGATTATCTCGGCGACGAGTGGGACGGCTTCGGCCAAGTCGGCGCGGGCTGCACCTACTGGGACTACAGCGAAGGCGACGGGACCTACGATCTCCTGAACGCCGACGGGAGCGACAAGACCGACGTGCTCGCGATCGTGACGCGCCCGTACCCGCAGCGGGTCGCCGGCGACTCCGTGCAATATGCATGGGATTCGAGCGCGCGCGCGCTGACGGTGACGTACGCGCCGAAGCGCGGCATCGCCGCGCCGACCCTGATCGCGGTGCCTCCGGCGTTTCGGCCGGCGAGCGTGAGCTGCGGCGACTGCACGTTCGACACGGGCGAGCCGGGCGTTCGCGTGCTCTCGCCGCCTTCGGGCGACGTCGCGACCGTGGTCGTGCAGACGAAGTGACCCAAGGAATCTTTCGGCTCCGTCGTCCGTAGAAGCAACGTGAAAGCTCGTCGCTACCTCGCCGCGTCCATTCTCGCCGCGTACGCGGTGCTCCACGCCTACGGGGCGTTCGCTACGACGTACGGCGCGATGCGCTTTTGCGCCGCCTTCTTCTCGCTCGCGTGCGGGGTCGGCGCCGTCGCGCTCGTGCGCCGCACCTTCTGGGCGCGGCGCTACGCGATGGGCATCGGCGTTGCCGGGCTCCTCAACTGCGTCGCGTTCTTCGGCTGGTTTCGCGGCGCCGGCGGGCTGTGGTTCGGCGGCGCGCAGGCCGCGGCGTTCGCGCTGCTAGTCGTCGCGCTGCTCGGCAGGAAGATGCGCGCCTTCTACGACGATCTCGCGCCGCACTGGGACTTCGACCACCCGACGATGCACCTGCTCGCGACGGCGCTCTCGCTCAACGTCGCCGGCATCGGGATGCTCGTCTATTACGCGTGCCTCGACGCGGGCTGGACGACCGAGGGCCTCCGCGCGGGCGCGCTCGCGACCGCCGCGCTCCTCGCGCTCGGATTCGATCGTCGCCGCGCGCGGCCGCATCGCGGGTCTCTTCCTGATGACGCTCGCCGGCGGTCTATCGCTCTGGCTCGGCTGGAGCGCCCTCCAGGCGGTGAGCGCGCCGATGGACGTCGGCGAGAGCTGCGGCATGTGGTTCGCGTGGCGCGCCTGGGGGCGGTGGGAGACGTTCAAGTCGATCGTCGGCTTCGCGCCGGCGGCGCTCGCCTCGCTCCTCTGCTTCGCCGTTTTCCTCGGCCCGATGGTGCGATTCGTGCGACACCGGAGCTCGTGAGCGACGAGGCGATCGACCGTTATCGGCAAAATTTCCAGGACGAGATCGACAGCGCCGCGCAATACCGCGCGATGGCCGCGGCCGAGCCCGACGAGGGCGTGGCGCGCGTGTACGTCGCGCTCGCGGTGATGGAAGAAAAGCACGCGGCGTTTTGGGAGGAGCGCTTGAAGCGCGCCGACGCGACCGTCCCGCGTCGACGGCCGAGCTGGCGCGCGCGCGTGCTCTCGTGGGTGGCGCGCCGCTTCGGCGCGCAGATGGTCCTGCCGACGGTCGCGACGCGCGAGTATCAGGACCGGAATCTCTACGTCGGTCAGCCCGAGACGAAAGACACGAAGATGGTCGCGCAAGAGCAGTCGCACGCGCGCGTCTTGCGATCGATCATGGTCGCCCGCTCGACGGCAGGCGCGGGCACCGAGATCGCGCGGGCCGAAGGGCGGCACCGGCGCGGCGGCGGCAACGCGCTCCGCGCCGCGGTGCTCGGCGCCAACGACGGGCTCTGCTCGAACCTCGCGCTCATCATGGGCGTCGCGGGCGCGTCGCCGGGGCGCGCGGTGCTCATCGCCGGGCTCGCGGGCCTCGTCGCGGGCGCGTTCTCGATGGCCTTCGGCGAGTGGATCTCGGTGACGAGCTCGCGCGAGCTCTCCGAGCGCGAGATCCGCGTCGAGCAGAGCGAGCTCGAGCACGCGCCCGAGGAAGAGCGGGAGGAGCTGCAGCTCATTTACGAGTCGCGCGGCCTGCCGAAGAGCGAGGCCGCGGAGCTCAGCGCGCGTCTCCTCGAAGATCCCAAAGCGGCGCTCGACGTCCTCGCGCGCGAGGAGCTCGGCATCGACCCGAACGAGCTCGGCGGCTCGCCGTGGACGGCCGCGGGCACGTCGTTCGCGCTCTTCTCGTTCGGCGCCGCGTTCCCGCTGCTCCCGTATTTCTGGCTGCGCGGGCTTCCGGCGATTGGCGTCAGCGCGGGAGTGAGCGCCCTCGTCTTGTTCCTCATCGGCGTCGGCATCTCGGTCATCACCGGAAAATCGGCGTGGCTCTCCGGCACGCGGCAGCTCCTCATCGGGCTCGCGACGGCGGGCGTGACGTACGGGATTGGTCGGGCCCTCGGCGTAGCCCTGGGATGAACGCGACGAGGAGCGCGAGCATGATCCAGCCGAAGACGTCGGGGTGCATCGCGACTTCGAGCGTCGTGTGGAACGCGATCGCGGCGACGAGCGCGTAGAAGCGCGTTCGCGGGAGGGCGAGGGCGAGCGGGAGCGAGAGCTCGCACGCGACGACGAAGAGGCTCAGCGCGTGCGCGCGATCGCTCGACGCGCACGCCGCGCTCGCGATCGCGCCGGTGATCTCCCCGTCGGCGCAAAACCCGAGGAGCGCGCGACCGGAGAGAAACTCGGGATTGAGCTTCGCGACGGCCGAGAACGCGTACACGCTGATCGGGATCGCGCGAACGAGCCGCAAGCTGCTCCCCATCGAGCGCTGCGGTCTGCGGCGCAGCGCGAGATTGCTCGACGAGTCGGCGAGCGCGACGAGAAACGTCGAGACAAAGAGGAGCTCGAGCGTGTTGACGTACGCGAGCGGGTCTTGCGCGAGGGCGACCCAGCCGGCGACCGCGGCGACGACGCCCGCTTCGCGCGCGCGGTAGCCGACCGTGAACGACACGGCGGCGACCGTGCGAACGACCGAGAGCGCCGCGACGAGCGCGGCGGGGAGGGCTATGAGCGCCACGTGCCATTTCCCGTCGGGGCAGCCGAGGAGCGGCGCGCGCGCGAAGCGGAGGATCGCCGTCGTGCGCGCGAGGAAGATCGCGCCGACGGCGATGCGCACGATTGCGAGCGCGCGCTCCGGCTTCAGTCGGCGTGCGAGTAGCACGCCGACATTCGCCAGCGCATCGCTCGGCTTCAAGGGCAGTCCGCGTGCGCGCTGGTGACGCGCTCGGGGGAGCTCGCGTCTTTGCGCTGGCGGAGCGCGACGTCGGCCGACGCGCCTCCCCGCTCGCGGCAGACGAACCGCGCGAAGTCGTCCAAATGCGTTCGAAAGACGGCGAGCGACGGGCCGCGCCGGAAGTGATCGGCGCCGACGAGGACGTCGGCGGTGAACGGCGACGCGTCGTCCGCGAGCCCGGTCGGGGCGACCGCGTGCGTGCGACCCTCGCGGTCGATCACGCGGACGTCGATGCGGTATTCGCCGCTCCCCGAGTACATCGTCCACGCGAAATACCCGGACCCGAACGCGCTCGTGATCGGCAACAGACAGAGAAGCCCGATGCCGGCCATGAGGTGCCAATGCCGCGTGCGCACGGATGCTATGATTCGTGGATGTCGAGGGGATGTCGAGCGCTGCTCGCGATCGCCACGCTCGCGCTGGGCGCGTGCGACGCGCGCGAGGCCGCCGACGCAGGCGCTCCCGACGCGGCCGAGGAGGCGCCCGAGGAGGCGGGCTGTGCGTTCTGCGACGCCGGCCCGACCCAGCCCGGTCCGCCCGACGCGCTTCCTCCGCCCCAGATTGCGTGCGACGACGCGGGGGCGTGCGCGCTGCCGCCGTCAATCTGCGCCGACTCGCGATACCTCGAGTACTTCGACAACGGGACGTGCGTCGACGGCGGGTGCGAATACGACGCCAAGCTGACGTCGTGTCCCTACGGCTGCGTGGACGGCGGCTGCTACGGCCCTCAGCTCACCAAGGCGCCGCCGCCGTGAAGCGCCTCCTTTTGCTCCTCGGTCTCCTCGCGTGCGACGCGCACGACGGCTCGTTCGACGCGGGCGCCGACGCGACGGCCGCGAACGACGCCGCGGACTGCGTGTTCTGCATCGACTCGTCCGTGCAAGGCGACGTGCAGGGCCCGACGCCGCCGCCGCCGCTGCCTGCGCCCGCCGTCGCGTGCGTCGAGGACGCCGGAGAAGGAGGGGTCGAATGCCCGCTCCCTACTTCGATATGCGCGGACCCGTATTGGCTCGAGTACTTCGATGATGGGCAATGCGGCGACGCGGGATGCGGATACACGATTCGCGAGCAGTTTTGCGGCGAAGGGTATTGCGAAGACGGCGGCTGCGTCATCGAGCACTCGACCGCGCCGGCGCCGTGACATGCGACGCGCTCTCCTCCTCGCGGTCCTTTCGTCGTGTTACGCCGCGCCGGCCGCCCCGGTGGTCACGCTGACCTTCGCGGTCGACGCGCCGCCGTCGAGCGAGATTTACGAGTGCTACGCGTTCGACGCCGGCTCGTTCGAGAATCGCTGGGTGAAGTCCATCGCATGGACCGCCCCCGCGCCGGGCGCCGTCGTTCTCCACCACGCGACGCTCTACGCCGTCAGCGATTGGTCGCAGGGCGACGTGAGCACGTGCTGGGACATGCCCGCGGCCGCGGCGGGCCTGCACGTCTGGGCCCCCGGCGGCGACGCGCTCACCGTGCCCGACGACATGGGCATCGAGCTCCCGCCGGGCGCCTCGAAGCTCGTCGTCCAGGTGCACGCGATCCGAATCGCCGACGGCCCCGCCACCGAGGGCTCGGTCACGCTGACGACCACCGGCGTGATGCCCGCGCGCGTCGCCGCGTGGCTGCCGATGAGCGCGCCGATCCCCGCGCTCCGCCCGCACATGGTCGACACCTCGACCGCCGCGTGCACCGCGGCGGGCGATTTCCACGTGATCCGCGACTGGCCGCACATGCACCTCGCCGGCAAGGAGTTCCACGGCGCCGTCTTGCACCAGGACGGAACCGCGACCCCGCTCGTCGACGTCGTCCCCTGGGACTTCTACGCGCAGAAGACCTACGACGTCGACGTCGCGGTCAGCGCGGGCGACCAAGTCCAAACCAACTGCGTTTGGGAGAATCCAACCGACAATTACATTTTCGCCGGCCCGAAGACGACCGACGAGATGTGCAATCAGTCGCTCCTCGCGTGGCCCGCGACGAGCGCGTTTTGGACGGGGGACTGCCCGTGATTCAGAACCCGCGCCCGGCGAACGTCGGGCCGGTGCTGATGCAGGCGCCGCCCGAGCAGCCGCTCGCGCAATAATGATATTTGGTGACGAGCTCGCACGTCCCGCCCGGGTCGACGGTCGGCGGCGGAGCAGGAGGTCCGTTGGAGCACGCCGCGAAAAGGAGTCCGGAAAGGAAGAGCAAGCGCATGCCGCGAGGATAGCTCGCCACGGCGCGATTGCGCGCGCGCGCGCCGAACGCGTTCGTTGTCGTCGACCCGAACGCTTGGTCCTGTGTCGATGGATGGCCCTGCACTAGAATGCCGTCCCGATGAGCCTCATCCGATTCTTGCTGGCTGCGGCCCTCGTCTTGTTTTGCGCGGGGGGCGCGCGCGCCACCGAGGGGACCATCGCGCAGTCGAAGCTGCCCAACGGGCTCCGCGTCGTCGTCGACGAGAACCATCGGGTGCCGGTCGTCTCGGTGACCGTGCGCTACGCGGTCGGCGGCGCGAACGATCCCGAAGGCCGCAACGGCCTCACCGAGCTCGCCATGCGCATGATGGCGAAGAAGACCGTGCACGTGCCCGAGAACGGCTTCGACGAGGCGATCGATCGCGCGGGCGGCGTGTCCGGCTACGAGACGAACCTCGACGACACCGAGTTTTGGATCGAGGTCCCCGCGAGCGCGCTCGAGACCGCGTTCTGGCTCCTCAGCGATCAGATGGGCTTCTTCAGGGGCGCGGTCGACGAGGCGGCGATCCGCCATCAAGTCCAAATCCTCGCCGCCGAGCGCGGCCAGCGCGTCGCCAACTCGCCGATGGGCCTCGCGACCGAGCTCATCCCGACCGAGCTTTTTCCGGCAGGCCACCCGTACCGCCACGTCGCGCGCGCCGGCGACGCGGCGAACCTCGCGTCGCTCGGGCCGACCGAGCTCGGCGCGTTCACCGACGAATATTTCGTGCCCGCGAACGCCGTGCTCGCGGTCTCCGGCGACGTCAAGCCGGAGCAGATTGCCGACCTCGCGAAGAAATGGTTCGGCGACATTCCCGGCGGCGTTGCGGCGCCCGACTCGTTCGCCCCGATCCCGCCGATGCAGCACGAGGTCGTGCTCGACATCGGCGCGCGCGTCGAGCGGCCCGTCGTGAAGATGACTTGGCTCGCGCCGCCGGAGTTCGCGCCCGGCGACGCCGAGCTCGACGTCTTCTCGAACATCCTCCACGGCTACCGAATCGCTTATTTGAGCTGGGATTTGATCACGAAGAAGAAGGTCGCCGGCGAGATCAGCGTGCACGAAAACCCTCACCGTCGCGGCTCGACGTTCACCATCACTGCGACCGCGACGCCCAAGCACACGGCGCAAGAGGTGGCCGACGCGATCGACGACGTGCTCCGCGTGCTGCAAACGACGCACACGCCCGACACCGACGACATGGAGGGCGGGCTCTCGTCCTCGCTCATGGAGCGCACGCTCTCGATGGAAGCCTCGCTCTACCGCGCGCGGCAGTTCGCGCAGTGGGCGATCCGGGCCGGCACGGCCGACTACTGGCAGAACGACATGCACCGCTACGAGACCGACGGCTCGCGCGTGCAGCAAGCGGCGGTGCGCTTTCTGCCGCTCGACAAGCGCGTCGTCGCGCTGATCAGCCCGAGCAAGACGGCGCCGGTCTCCGGGCAGCTCCTCGGGCGGAAGGTGAAGTGATGAAGCGCGCTCTCCTCCTCGCGGCGCTCGGCGCCTGCGGGTCGCCGCCGCCGGCCAAGCCCGCCCCGCGCGTCGCTCCTTCGGCGACCGCGGCGCCCTCCGCGTCGGCCGCGCCGTCGGCTTCGGTCGCCGTCGATCCGCATTTCCGCGAGCACGAGCCGCCGCTCGCCGCCGAGAGCGCGTTCCAGATGCCGCGCTTGAAGGTGGCGCATCTGCCGAACGGCGTGAAGCTCGTCGCCGCGAACACCGGCGGCGGCATGTTCGCGATGCGCATCGTCTTCGAAGGGCCCGCCGCGTTTCCGTCGGAGCGTCCGCCCGTCTCGAAGCTGATGGTGAAGGCGCTCTTCGGCGGCACGCCCACGCGCGACGCGCACGAGCTCCGCCGCGTGCTCGAGAAGCGCTTCGCCTCGTGGGGAACGTACACGCTGCCCGACGCCGTCATGATCGAGATGACGATGCCCGACGACGACGTGCGGCCGTGCATCGACGTGATGGCCGACGTCGTGCAGCACCCGAATTTCGATCAGCTCACCGTGGGCTTCGAGCTGCTCCAGCTCGTCGAGCAGGGGCAGACCGCGCGCGAGTCGCCGTCCGGCGTCGCGCGCGACGTGCTGATGCGCGCGCTCTACGGCGACGCGCACGGCTACGCGCGCTCGCGCGACGTGCTCGACGGCAGCCCCAACGTCGACCGCTCCGAGGTGCAGCGCGTCTACCGCGAGATCATGACGCCGCAGAGCGCGACGATCGTGCTCGCCGGCGCGGTCGAGCCGGCGATCGTCGAGTACGTCGAGCGCGCGTTCGGGTCGTGGCGCGCGCCGGCGACCGTGTCGCCGACGCCGATCGCGCCCGCTTCGTGGAGGAGCGGCGCGCGGCTCGTCGTCGTCGACCGGCCCGGCTCGGTCCAGTCGGAGATCGCGTTCGGAGGTCTCGCGCCGTCGCGCTCCTCGCCCGACGCGTACGCGATGACCATGATCCACGAGCTGCTCGGCGCGCACCGGACGAGCCGCCTCACGCACGCGCTCGTCGAGCGCGACGCGTCCTCGTACGCCGGCGCGACGCACCTCGAGACGCGACGCGGCGATTCGGCGTTCTATTGGGACTCGAGCGTGCCTCTCGCGAAGACGAGCGCCGTCCTCGCGGAGATTGACAAGGAGCTCGACGATCTCGGCAAGAACGCGCCGCCCGCCGCCGAGCTCGACGCGTGGAAGGCCCGCTACGTGCGGCAGCTCCCGCTCGAGATGGAGACCGCGCGCGACACCGCGGCGCTCGTCTCGTCGATCCCGGTTTACAAGCTCGGCGACGACGCGCTCGAAAAGCTCGTGGCCGGCGTCCGCGCCGTCACGCCCGACGCGGTGAAGACGCTCGCCGCGGCGCGCCTCTCGCCAGCCCGTACGCGCGCCGTCGTCGTCGGCGACTGGAGGAAGCTCGAGAAAGATCTGAAATCGCTCGGCTGGGGCCCGATTGAAATCCGCGACGACGCCGGCAAGGTCCTGCGTGTCGTGAAATGATCGCGCGCGTGCCGCCGGAAGCCGGTGGCCACCCTGGCCCCGCTCCGCCGAGGTGAACACTGTTCACCATGCGACCGTCTCGGGAGGGGCGTCGTCGTCCGCTGCCGCCGGCGCGATCGACCCACCCGATGTGCGCTATGTTTTGCGGCATGCGTCGCGCCCTGATCGGCCTCTCGCTCCTCGCCGTCTTTGCGGCGTGCTCGTCGCCCGCGCCGCCGCCGTCCGACGTCGTCGGGGTGGACGCCGACGACGTCGAGTGCGATCCGTTCGACGGCGTCGCCGACGACGCCGACGTCGCGCCCACCGACGCGCCCCTGCCGCTCACCCAGTGGGTCGACCCCTTCATCGGCACCGGCGGCGTCGGGTGGAGCGTCGGCGAGACGTACCCGGGCGCGCAAGTCCCGTTCGGCATGGCGCGCGTCTCGCCCGACACGTCGACCAACGGCGCGGCCGCCTCGTTCTTGCACTGCGGCGGCTACGCGTACACCGACGACACGATCGACGGCTTCAGCCACTTCCACCTCCACGGCGCGGGAATCGCCGACTACGGCGGCAGCGCGCTCATGCCCACGATCGGCATGACGGCCGACAAGTCGAAGCCGCGCGGCCACGGGTCGCACTTCACGCACGCGACCGAGGTCGCCTCGCCCGGCTACTACGCCGTCACGCTCGACGACACGTCGATCCGCGTCGAGCTCACCGCGACGACCCATGCCGCGTTTCACCGCTACACCTTCCCGACGGGCGTCGACGCGACGGTCCTCGTCGACGCGGGACACCTCGTGTCGGACGACACGTCGGTCACCGCCGGCAGCGTCACGATCGACCCAGCGGGGCAGACCGTCAGCGGCTTCTCTCACGTGAAGGGCCAGTACTCGAACGCGTTCGGCGGCATGGACCTGTACTTCTTCGCGCGCTTTTCGAAGCCGTTCGTCGCGTACGGGACCTACCTCGACGGCGCGCTCGGCGACGGCACGACGTCGCAGAGCGGCGACGACGTCGGCGCGTACCTCCACTTCGACGCGTCGGCGAGCAGCGTCGTCGAGGCGCACGTCGGCGTCTCGTTCGTCGACGCCGATCACGCTCGCGCGAACCTCGACGCCGAGAACGAGAGCTTCGACGAGGCGCGTGCCGCGGCCGACGCGGCGTGGGAGGCGCGGCTCGAGCGCGCGCTCGTCCAGTCGCGCGGCGAGCACGACCGCCGCCTCTTCTACACCGCGCTCTACCACTCGGCGCAGATGCCCGCGGTCGCGAGCGACGTCGACGGGAGCTACCGCGGCATCGACGGAAACGTGCATCATGCAACCTTCCGCTACTTCACCGACTTCTCCCTCTGGGACACGTACCGCACGCTGCACCCGCTCATCACGCTGCTCTACCCGGAGGACGCAGCCGATCTCGCCGAGAGCCTCGTCGCGATGGGCACCGACGGCGGGTTCTTGCCGCGCTGGCCCATCGGCACGGGCGAGTCGGGCGGCATGATCGGCGACAGCGCGAGCATCGTGCTCGCCGACACGTTCATCAAGGGCGTGACCGGCTGGGACGCCGACGCCGGCTACGCGCTCGCGAAGAAGCAAGCGACGACGCAGCTCCCGAAGGGCGGGCGCGACGCCGTCGCCGACTGGCTCGCGCTCGGCTACGTGCCCATCGACGACAGCTCGAGCTCCTCGGTCGCCAAGACGCTCGAGTACGCCGCCGCCGACGCGGCGCTCGCGAATTGGGCCGCGGCCGCCGGCCACGCCGACGACGCGGCGGCCTTCGACGCGCGGGCGAAGGGCGCGTGGCGCGCGCTCTACGATCCGACGACGCATTTCTTCTTCCCGAAGACGAAAGCGGGCGAGCTCCAGCCTCTCTCGCCGACCGCGATGGGCGGCCCCTACACCGAAGGGAGCGCGTGGCAGTACGACTTCATGGTCCCGTACGACACGGCCGGGCTCGAGGACACGATGACGCGTCCGGTGCTCCTCGGTCGCGTCGAGCAGCTCTTCACGCGCTTCGCGTGCACGGGCAAGTCGCTCGCGTTCCCGAACCCCTATTACTGGCCCTCGAACGAGCCGGATCTCTTCAGCGGCTGGATGTTCGCCGCGGCGGGCGACATGACGCGCGCGGGCCGATGGCTCCGCTGGGCGACGCTCGCGAGCTACGACGAAGGCCCGGGCGGCCTCCCCGGCAACGACGACAGCGGCACGATGAGCGCGTTCTACATTTTCGCCGCGCTCGGCTTCTACCCGATCCCCGGCAGCGATCTGTACGTCGTCGGCAGCCCGCTCTTGCCCCACGCGACGCTCGCGACCCCGAGCGGGACGCTCACGATTGACGCGCCCGCGGCGAGCAAGCTGTCGCACAATCCGACCGCGATCACGCTGAACGGCGCGCCGGTCGCCTCGTTCGTCCACCACCGCGATCTCGCCGGCGCGACCTTGCACTTCGACATGGTTCGGTGAACGATTCCGGGCATGTCGGCCGCCCGTCCCGTCCAACCCGACTCCTCGCACCGCGTCCGCGAAAACGGCCAGACGGGCGGCGCGCGACACGACTTGATCCGCTCCCTCGACGACCTCGCGCTCCTCTCGAGCGACGAGCTCCGAGGCGTCTTCGCGTCCGGCACCGTGCCCGCGTCGCTCGCCTCGCTCGACGGCGACTTGCGCGGACGCATGCTCGCGCTGCGCCGCGTCGAGCACGGGCGAGTCTTTCGCGCGCTCGCCGCGATTGCAAAGAGCCCCGCGTTCCCCTGGCTCGGAAAGAGCTTCCGCGCGAGCGACGCGACCCACGGCGAGGGCCGCAACCGCGTTCGTCTCGTGCGCCCCCGCCACGTCGCGGCTTTCACGACACGCTTCGGCACCTCCACCCTCGACGGCAAGCCGTGCATCGTCCTCGACTACCGCTTGCCCGTGCACGACGAGCTTCGTGAGGTCGGCCCCGGCGTCTTGCTCGGGCCGGGCTGTCTCGAGCGCCCCGCGAGGCGCCCGCTCGTCGTCTTGTGGTTCGGCCTCGCCACGTAGAGCACATGCGCCGCGTGGCGCGATTTCCGCCGAAATGACCGCTTTCTGACGAGCGCGTGATGGGTTTCGGACTCATCATGAGATCGTGCACGACGTGTCCATCGACGCCGCGAAAGAGAGCCTGCTCGTCTTCTCCGACGTGCACCTCGGGAGCGACCTGAACGACCGCGCCGTCACTCGCATCCGCCGGTCTTCGCGCATCGACCGCGACCTCGTCCACTTTCTCGACCACTACCGCGACGCGCCCGAGGGCGCGGATCGTTGGCGCGTCGTCATCGCCGGCGACTTCATCGACTTCATCGGCATGTCGGTCGACGCCCTCCCGTCCGACGCCCTCGCGACGCCGCTCGACGACGAAGAGCGCGAGCACGGCCTCGGCAACGCGGCCGACCACGCGCGCGCCAAGCTGCGCCGCGTCGCGAAGCGTCATCGCGACGTGTTCGAGGCGCTCGGCCTGATGGTCGCGCGCGGCCACGCGCTGACGGTCGTCCACGGCAACCACGACGTCGAGTTCCACTGGGAGGAGGTCCAGGACGATTTCCGCGCGCTCCTCCTCGCCGCCGCCGAGGCCAACGAGCAGCTCGCCGAGATCGACGCGCGCGACTTCTGCGAGCGCATCGAGTTCAACCCGTGGTTCTTCTACTGGAACGGCGTCGCCTACATCGAGCACGGCCACCAGTACGACCCGTTCTGCGCGACCGACTTCGTGATGGCTCCGCTCTCGCCGCTCGATCCGCGGCGCGTCGCGCGAGGCTTCTGCGACGTGCTCCTCCGCTACGTGGTGCGCCCGACGCAGGGCCTCCGCGAGGCCGGTCACGAGACCAAGGGCGCGATCGATTACTTCCTGTTCGGAGCCCGGCTCGGTCTCGGCGGGATGTGGCGGCTCGGGGTGCGCTTCACGGAGGCCGTCCTCGTCCTCTTCCGACTGCGGCGCGCCCACCTCACCGAGGCCGCGCGCGCCCTCCGCACCGAGCACGAGCGCCGCATGGGGCTCCTCGCTCAGGCGACCCGCATCGGGATCGAGCGCATCCGCGCGCTCGCCGCGCTCCAATCGCCGCCGGTAACGCACTCGATCCGCGGCATCCTCGCGAGCGTGCTGCTCGATCGCCTCGCCCTCGCGCTCCTCTGCTCGATCTTGCTCGTCGTCACCGGCGTGCTCGGATTCCGCTCGGGGCACTTCTTCCTCGCGAGCGCGTCCATCGCGCTCGGCTGGATCCTCGGAAACCGCTACCTCGCGAGGCGCAGGCAGCTCGATCCGGCCGAGCAAATGGCCGACCGCGCCAGCCAGCTGGCGCGGCTGCTTCCGGCCGCGTTCGTGGTCATGGGCCACACGCACGCGCCGATCGAGAAGACGCTCACGGGCGGCGTCGCCAAATACATCAACGTCGGCGCCTGGGCCGAAGAAGAGCCCGAAGCGGGCAGCGCGCCGCGCACGCACCTCGTCATCAAAGTGCAAGACGGCAAGGCCGTCGCCGAGCTGCGCACGTGGTCGGCCGAGGGGCCGAAGCGGTATTAACTTCGCGCGAGCTGGGGCATGCGCTCTTTGAGGCGCGCGACGAGCTTCTGAAAATCGTATTTGTCCGGGCGGCCGCCCTCGGGCAGGCACGCGATGTCGTGCGCCGCGACCGCGGCGCGCGCGCGCAGCGTGTCGGGCAAGCCGAGCTTCTTGCCGAGATCGGCGAGCGCGTCGTGCTCGCTCGTCGAGACCACGCCGTCGACCTCGGCGATCCACGCGGCGAGCGCGTAGGTGAGGACCTGCTCCCACTGCGAGAGCGCCGTGAAGTCGAGCTCCGAGAGATCGGTCTTCTTCTTCGTCGCGGCCTCGATCTCCCCGAGCGCGGCGTCGTCGAGCCCGGCGTCCTTCGCGGCGCGCGTCAGGCCCGTGATCTCGACCCGCTGCAGCTGCTTGTCCGCCCACCCGATGGCGACGAGCGCGAGGAAACTTTGCTTCGGCAGAGCGTTCATCATGCCGAGCGTATCACGAGGTCGTAGGAGGAAGCGTCAGGCTCGGCGAACCGAACGAGCGCTTCTCCCTCGGCGGCGAGGGTCTTCTGGTCGGCCTTGGCGAGCTTGCCGAAGGGGAGCACCGACAGCGTCGCTTTGGCCTTTTTCCGCTCGATTTTCCACGTCCCCGCCACGACCCCGCCGGCGAGGAAGGTCGGCGCGACGCGCAGGCCGGGCAGATAAATCGACTTTCGGTGGGCGTCGGCGACGAACCGGCGGCGGTCCTTGTGGGAGAGGACGAGGTTGTCGAACTCGGGGAGAAAGCGCGCCGGGGCCTCGGCGCCGGACCCCGGTCGCGGCGCCTTCGGGAGATCGAAGAGCTCGCGCTTTTTGTCGTCGCGAAGCGCGACGAGCTCGTCGCGCATCGCGTCGAACGTGTCTTTCAGGTCCGGGATGCCCGACCACGTCTGCGCGTCGGCGATCGTCGCGGGCCCGAACGCCGCGAGGTATCGGCGCACGAGCGAGCGCGCGTCGCGCTCGACGGAGGACTTCTTTCCGAGCCATTCGTCCGCGACGACGAAGCGCGCGCTCCCGTCGTGGAGCTGCACGAGCGGGAGCGTGCAGCGCGCCGCGTAGGCTTTGGCGCGCACGTCGCCGCCCTCGCGCTCGAGCGCCTTTCGAAACGCGTCGAAGGTCTGCGGCGTCGAGAAGAACGCGCGCGCGGTCTCGGTGACCGCGGGAAGATCGAGGTCCTTCAGCCGCGCCTTCAAAATTGCGGCGAGCCCCGCGTCGAGCGCGCGCTGAACCGGCCCGCGGAACGCGAGGAAGTCGCGCGCGCTCACGAGGTGGAGCGTGCCGCGCATCAACGTCGCGCGGACGACCTTCTTCGCGTCGAGCGCGCGATCGAGCGCGCTCGGCGCGAGCTTCCGGACGCGCGAGAAGAGGCCGACGTTCGGCGCCCGCGCGAGCTGGGCCTGCATTCCGGCGAGGCGCTCGACCGCCTCGACGACGCCGACGTCCTCGCGTTCGAGGAGCATTTGCCGCGCGAGCGTCGCGCGCGAGAGGTCCGCCGAGGTCAGCGTCGGGTTCACGCGGCCGAGGATACCTCAGAGCCACCAGCGAAGTTGCTGCAGCGCCGCGAACACGGCCGCGCCGGCAAGCACGGCGCCCGGCCGGGCGCGCTCGGGCGAAGGCAGCTCGTCGCGAAACGCGATGAGCAAGGTCGCGCCCGCCACGAGCGCGAGGATCAAGTTGAACACGGCGGCGTCGGGCGACGCGAACGTCCACAGCGCCGTCCCGCCGAGGAGCGCTGCCGCGGACGTGAGCGCGCCTCGCACGCCGTGCTGGCCCGCGAAGCGCTCGCCCAGGCCGTGCTCGAGCACGCTGAGGTGGATGGCCATCGCAATCCAGATGAGGAGGAGCGGCACGACGCCGTCGTGCGCCTCTTCGACGAGCGTCGCACCGACGAGAACGAGGTAGCCGAGGTAGGGCGCCTGCGCGACCACGTAGCTCGAGCGCGTGTCGGCGCGCCTGGCCATCCACGAGGCGACCACGAACGTACCGAGCGTCCCGACGAGCAGCAGCACCGCCACCGTGTGGACCGGCTGCGGCCCCGCGCGCACGACCGCGTGCGAGCCCGAGCTCGAGCCCTGCGCCAGCTCGACGAACAAGTCGAGCAAGACGAAGGAGACGCTCACGCCGCCGGCCGCGCTGCGGACGACGTCGTCGCGCTCGCGCGAGAGCCTCTTCAGCCCGCGCGTGCCCGCGTAGGCTACGACGCCCAGCAGAGCCGATGCGGCGAAGACGATTGCGGAGTTCATCCGGGGCGCGTTCGTGCACGAACGGCGCCAGCAATCAATCCTCGTTGAGGACGCGCAAGTCGGGCGAGGTCACCCACTCCTCGTAGCCTTCTTCGCCTTTGCTGCGGTCGCACTCCGAGCACATCGGGAAGAGGTTCTCGACGCACGTCTTGCCGGGGTTGTCCTCGGCCGCGGCGTGCTGGTCGAAGGGGACGCGATGATCGAGCACCGTCGCTTCGCGGTCGCACTCGGGCACCGTGCACATGTGCCTACCGCCGACGACGTGCCCGTGGAGGAGGAACGCAGCGCGAGCCATCTCGTACGGCGCGTCGCGCGTCTCCACCCACGCCTTGGGGTCGAACATCGGCGAGGTCGCGACGTGACGCATCGCGCAGTCTTCGTAGGCGCAGACTCGCGGCTCGAGCCGCTCCGACCACGCGCATCGGTTCCAGCGGCGGCACTTCGGACAACGATAGTGGTAGGTCGTGTCCTGCAATCGCCAATGGGAAATGTGCGTATAGACGGCCATCGGAGAGCCCCGCAACCTGTGCAAAGCAACGACGATGCCGGTGCTTGTAAAATCCACGTATCTCTTGCGAACGCGCTGAATTTCGCGGGTTTGCGAGCCGCGAAGCGGTTTTTGCACCCAAAAGATCGTAGCCAGATGCCACGGCGCCGCGTTTTGCGCGTGGCGTGAGGCCGAAAGCGCGCCATGGGGCGGGCGACTCGAGTCGAAGCGCGACGCCGGTCAGTACGGGTTATTTTCTTCCGGCGGCGGATTGCTCGTCGCGGTCGCCGTCGGCGGCGTCTCGGTCGCCGGAGGCGGCGGGGCGACCGTCGCCGTCGCGGTCGCCGTCGCGGTCGTCGTCGGGGCCGGCTCGACCGTAGGGCCCGACGTGAAGCCGACGTCGTGCGACGTCGGTTGAACGTGCGAATGCGCCGCCGAGGCCGCGGGGGCGCCGGCGTCGAGCGCGGCGAGCGGCGTCGCCGACGAAGACGCGGTCGCCGCCGCCGACGCCGAAGGTGCAGCGGGAATCGCGGCCGAGGGCGCCCCGGAAGCCGAGGTCGCCGCGCTCGGCTCGGACGTAGCGCTCGCCGTAGGCGCCGCGGCGGTCGCGAAGAGCTTCTTCACGCGCGCGACGCCCTGCGGCCAACCGAGAAATGCGCCGGCGCCAATCGCGACGAACGCGAGCAGCCACCACGCGCCGCGCCGCTTCGGGATCGCCGCCATCTCCTCGTCGGTGAACGCTCCGCCGACGGTCTCGTCCGCGGCGACGCGCCCTTCGAGCACGGCGCGCGCGCTCGGCACGGCCGCGCCGGACGCCTGCGCGGCCTTCTTCGCGACCAGCGGGATGGCTGCGTCGGCCGGCTTCGGATCCGGACGCGTGACGCGGTCGGCCCCGGGCGAGCGCGCCGAGACGACCGTCGGTGCGAACGCCTCCTCCGGGTGGAGCTCGTCGGCCGAGACGAGCGAACGCGACGAGCCGCGCTCGTCGGCTTCGGCGATCGCCTTCGACATGACCGAGCGACGCTTCTCGGCGAACTCGGGGAGGTTCGTGCGCACGAAATCGGCGACGTCCTCGTTCGACGACTGAATCTTCAGCTCGACCGCGGCGTTCTCGATGGCGCGCCGCATCGCCGCGGCGGTCGAGAACCGCTCGTCGGGATCACGCACGAGCGAGTGCCGCAAGAATCTCGGCGACGGGGCCCGGCACGCCGTCGAACGGCGGCGGCGGCTCGTCGCTGATGAGGCGGCGAACGATGTCGACGTCGCTGTCGCTGTCGAACGGCAGCTTCCCGGTCGCGAGCTCGTGCAAGCAGACGCCGGCCGCCCAGATGTCGGCGCGCCGATCGAGCGGCTGCGCGCGCACTTGCTCCGGCGCCATGAAGCGAATCTTGCCTTTGACGACGCCCTCGCCGGTCTCGCCCGCGCGCCGGTTTCGCGCCTTCGCGACGCCGAAGTCGATGACCTTCACCGCGCCGTTGACCGCGACCAAGATGTTCTGCGGGGAGACGTCGCGGTGCACGACACCGAGGTTCTCTCCCGCGCGATCCTTGAGCTCGTGCGCCGCGTGCAGCCCCGCGCACGCGTCGGCCATGATGCGCAGCGAAATGCCGAGGGGCAGGGGCGTCGCGAGCCGGCGCGCCTGCCGCGCGACCTTCGCGAGCGACTCGCCGTCGACCCACTCCATGACGATGTAGAGGATGCCGTCCTGCTCGCCGAGATCGAGGATGTGCGCGACGTTCGGGTGCTCGATGCCCGAGGCGATGCGCGCCTCGTCGAGGAACATCTCCTGAAAGCGCGTGTCGTCGCCGAGCTCGGTCTTGATCGTCTTGATCGCGTAGAGCTTCTCGAAATCGCGCTTGCCGCGCAGGCGCGCGAGCCAAACGGCCGCCATGCCGCCGGACGCGACCGGGCAGAGCAGCTCGTAGCGGTCGAGCCGATAACCCGCGCGAAGGACGCTCTCGCCATCCATCCGCAGCATCATACGCGTCCCCGGGCGCCCGCGGAGCGGCTCTTTTTACGCTCGAGCCGGCCGCGTCGGCGTCACGCGAGGGCGCCCTGAATGACCTTGCCGCCGGTGATCGCCGCGTCCACTTGATTGCTGGTCGCGCCGACCGCGCCGAGCACGGTCTTGCCCCACGAGGCGAGCGAGTCGATGGGCTTGATGTCTCCGCCGCCGATGACCGGCTTCCCGCTCGCCGAGTCGATGCCGGTCGCGCCGTAGTCGAAGAATTTGCTGCTGCCGGCCGCGACTGGGTTGCCCGACGCGTCCACCGCGGTCACGCCGCCGATGACGCCGCCCTTGAACGGCTTCCCGATCATGAGCGACATCTGGTGGCACTGGTTGTGCTGGCGGCCTTGCGTGTTGGCCGGGCCCATCGTGCGGCCGAACACGTTCAGGTTGATGAAGCTGACGCTGTCCTGCAGGCCGTTCGCCTGGAGCTGCTGCATGAGCGACACGATCGCCGCGACGCCCGACTGCGACTGCGTCGACTCGTTCGTGAAATTCGGGTCGGCGTGGTTGTCGCCGCCGAACGGGAAGTGCACGGCGACGACCGGCGTCACCTTCATCAAGATGAGCGCGATGGCCGCGGTGATCTGGCCCGCGTTGTCGTTCTTGGTGATGCCGGCGAGCATGCCGAGCTGATTCTGCGAGATCCCGCGCACCTGGCTCTGCGACGTGACGAGCGAGTCGATGTACGCGCGCTGCGCCGGCGTCGTGACGCTCGCGTCTTTGTACCACTGGTACATGTCGTTCAGCGTCTGGTCGCGCAGCGCCTGGAGCTTCGTCATGCCGGCGCTCGGGCCGGTCGTCGCGTTGGTGAGCGTCGTCGCGAGCGCGGTCGGCGGAATCGTCGGCAGCGCCTGACCCTGGAACGCGAGCGACTCGCTCGGCGTCGTCGCGCCGACCGAGATCGGCTGCGTCTGGAGCGTGCCGAGACACGGCGCGAGCTGCTTGGCGAGCACCGACGGGAACATCTCGTTGTACTGGGTCGCGCCCATGAGCCCGAGCACCTCGGGTTCCTTCGGGTGCACCGGCGTGTTGGTCATGAGGTGACAGAAGCACGTGCGATCGAGCACGTTCGCGTTGCCGGTGCCCGGACCGAGCGAGCTCCAGATCCCGGCGGCTTTGTAGGCCTTTTGCTGCGGGCCGAGGCTCAGCGTCGCCGGCGCCATGTACGGAAAGAGCGCCGCGTCCGGGTGCGCGAGCGACGAGAGATCGCCCCCGTTGATCGGGTCGTCGTAGGTCCCGGGCGAGTTGCAGCTGATCGGATCGCCGCTGCCCGACGTGTTCAAGACGACGAACTGCGCCGCCCCGAGGTTTCCGGTGCACTGCGCTGTCTGCATGTCGGCGAGCGCCTTCTTCGGGTCGATCAGCATCTTCACCGGCAGCCCCGAGACGATCGAGCGAAGCCCGAGCATCGATCCGCCGAACAGCAAGCTCATCAAAGCGTCGCGTCGCGTGAGACTCATGGTCGATCTCCTCACATTCCGATTCCGGCGACCGTGGGCGAGAGGCACGCGGTCACGAACGTGGACTTGAGCGCGTCGGTCGCCGTCGCTTGGTTGGCGAGCGCCTTCGTGTGGTGGTCGGTGAGCATCTGCGTCATCGGCGCCGAGCGCGGATCGTCCGGTGCGATGCCCATCAGGTTCGAGACGAAGTCGGCGATCGCGGCGTCCGGGCTGGCGCTCGAGTAGGTCTTCGCTCCGGCCGGCGCCTTCGCGTCGTCGATGATCATGTTGGCGACGTCCTCGCAGACGTTCTCGAGCCCTGCGCGGTAGAAGAGCGTCGGCTCGGTCGGCAAGACGGGCACCGAGGCGCCTCGCCCGTAGCCGTCCGACGGCAGCCCGGAGGCGATCTCGGGGACCCCGATGAGCGACTTGGTCGTCACGATGTCGAGCCCGCAGACGTCGGTGAGCCCGAGCCGCGCGTTCAAGAGCGTGCAGAGATGGTCGCGCCGCGAGACCGAGACCATCTCACCCTCGGTCGTCGTCGTCTGGGTCGCGACGGCGTTGGTCGTGAGCGGCGAGGACATCAAGTCCTCGACGAGCGTCTTCCACTGGAAGCCGCTGGTCTTCCAGTGATCGCGCACGCGCACGAGCTCGGGGTCGGTCGGGTCGCACTTCTGCGAGTTCGCGAAGAAGCAGAGCTTCTGCACCCACGCGTCGGGGAAATACGGGTGATTCGCGAGCGCGGCGCCGAAGTCGGCGAGCGTCGAGACGTTCGTCACGACGCCGTTGAACACGAAGAGGCCGTTGGTCTGCGTCTTGGTCTGCAGCCCGTACGCGTCGGACCAGTTGGCCATGAGGATCGAGCGCGACGGGTCGAGCACCTGATGGCACCCGAGGCACGCGTCGCCCGAGGCGACGTGGGCCTGGTCGAGCCCCGGCGGGTTCGCCGGGATCATCGACGGCGGCGTCGAGTCGGTGCCGTCGACCTGCGCGCCGAGCGCGACGATGAACGCCTGATTCACCGTCACGCGCATCGTGTTGCTGGTGTTCGTCTGCCAGTTCGCGTGGAACGCGGGCGTGGAGAAGAACCCGACGCGCGGCACGTTCAAGACGAGCTCGCTCGCCTTTCGAAGCGCCGGCACGTCCCAAAAGGGCGTGATCGACTCCGAGCCCGCCGGCGGACGGACCGTGACCATCTTCCACGTCGAGAAATCGCTGGCGGTGAAGACCGCGTTCTGGTTCTGGCTGTGGTACGCGTTGCAGTCGTTGTTCGGCGGCGGCCCGCCGTTGATGCGATAAGCCTCGAGATCGCCATAAAGCAAGTAGTGAACGAGGTGCGCCGACGGCACGTTGTTCTGGTTCGTCGAGATCCACGTGCGCACATCGCTCTGGCACCCGACCGGGTTCGACGGGCTCTGGGGCTGAATCGTGCTGAGGCCGGGGAAATACCAGTGCATGTAGTTGGCGCTCTTGGAGTCGAGCGTCTCGGTCGCGTAATCGACGGGCGTCGTGTCTTCGACCGTGACGCCGATCGTCTTGAACGCGGCGGCGAACTTGTCGGTGATCTTCTCGTTGTCGTCGACCTGGTTCCAATCCATGTACGCGTAGAGCTCGGCGAGCGCGGGCGTCATCATGAAGCGCGTGGTCGTGAACGCCGCGCTGAGCGGCTGTCCCTGGGCGAGGAGCTCGAGGACCGTCCGCGCGAAGCTCTCTTTGACGTTCTGAACGAGCAGGCTCGCGAACGGCGAGGTGCCGATGCTGCCGTTTCCGTTCGGGACGAGCTCGGCGAAGTCGCTCTGCGCGATCTGCGTCTGCTGGAACGCGAGCTCGAAGAACGTCTGCATCTTCGACGTGTACTCGGGCAGCGTCATCCATTGGTCGATCAGCGCGACGAGCGCGGCCTGCTTGCTCGCGTCGTCCGGTGCGTTCACGACCGAGTCGATCTCCTGCTGCGTCGGCGCGAGCCCGGTGAGGACGTTCTTGACCTTGCCGACGTAGACGAACGGCGAGTCCGCTTGAAAGGGCAGCACCGTCCCGCCGTCGGCGGTCGGGCCCGCGTCGGGCGGCTGCGACGGGTTGCCCCCGAGGAAGCACGCCGTCCCGAGCGCGAGCGGGACGAGGGCGAGGCGCAAGCTCCGGAAGTCCATGACGCGTGCTTCAGCAATCCTCGGGCCGCGCGCAAACGCCCGAAAACGCCGCGTTTCGTCCGTCGCGCGGCGTCCCCTGGACGCTTTCGCGTGCTCCCCCGCGCGGCCAGGGGGCGCGGAGGATTGCCGCGCGAAATTGGCCCGGAGTCGCGCGTCCGTGCGAGGTTCGGCCATGCTCGAATCGGCGTGTCGGCGCGCGTTGGGTTGGGTCGTGCTCGGCGCCGCGCTGAGCGCGTGCGGAACCTGGGTCCCCGCGCACAGCGCGCGCGAGGTCGAGGGGCGCAAGGTGAAAGTCCAAGCGCACGGCAAGGAGGTCGTCATCGACGAGGCGATCACGTGCGACGACGAGGGCTACGTCGTCGCCGCGCAGATGAGCGACTGCGACGATCCCAATCGCGCCTTCGACACGCGCGTTTATCCGATTGTCGCCCGCGCGGAGAACGCCAAGGCGGACCAGGTCGGCTACGTCGTCGCCGCGGTGCTCGCGGCGATCTTCGTCCCGGCGGGGATCATCGGCAGCGCCGTCCTCGGCATCCACTGACGTGCGCGCGCTCGCCGTCTCTTTGCTCTCGGTGGCCTGCGGCGCGTCGTCGTCGGGGACGGTCGTCGAGCTCCCGCCGGAGAATCTGCCGTCGCCGCCCCCGCCCGTGGAGGGCACGCTCGCGCAGCCGCGTCCCGCTCCGCGGGCTCGTTCGTGCGCCGCCCCGGCGGACTTCGCCGGGTGCGACGCGATTGGCACCGTGCGCGTCGGCCCGATCGCGCTCTCGAGCTCCACGTGCGTCGTCGACCTGCGCGTCCGCACGGGCGACGTCGGCCGGATCATGCGCTGTCCCTCGGGCGTCGCCGTCGTCTTCGACCGCGTCACCTACGGCGGCACCTACGACGGCGCGCGCCTCGACGCGTGCGTCACGACGCGGTTTCCTTTCGACGACGGCTGCATGTGGCAGTCCACGCAGCGCCTCCACGGCACGCGCGACAATCTCCGCATCGAATACGCAGAGCACCCAATCTCCGGCCAGGGCTGCGAGACCTCGGCGTGCACCGCGACCGCCACCCTCGAGTTGCTCACGCCCTGAGAGAGCTCACGGGCCGCACGGCGAGCCGGGCGGCTGCGGCGCGTAGAGCGTCGCGACGCCGGTCTTCTGGTAGCTCTCGTGAAAGCACGCGTACTGGTATTTCACCGCGTCGAGCTGGCGATAAATCGCGTGGGGGTCGGCGACGCCGTCGCCCACGTACTGCACGATCGCGCCCGTGTACTTCGTCCCGTCGGCGGAGGTGGAGATCCTGCGAGACGGGATAGGGGAGCACGCCGTCGAGCCCGTCGGTCGCGAGCGTCTGGCCCATCGACGGCCAAATGGGGTCGCCCGCTTGCTTGTTGCCGTACGCGAGCGCGACGCCGTCGTAGACGTCGTACGAGAAGAATTTGTCGCCTTGCCCCACCGGGTCGTAGACCGGGCGCGCCGGATGGCCCGGCAGCGGATCGCGCGCGATTCGCCGCATGTACACGAACGGCTCGGCCGGCTCCCATGCCGTCTCGAGGAGGCTGAGCGCGGGGTGCATGAACGTGAGATCGCCCGTACCGAGGAGGAGCTTCAGCCCGCCCGCCGCGTTCGGGACCGACGTGGTCGTCAAGACCATGTAGCTCCAGTACCCGCCGGCGCCGGTCGGCACCACCACGCGCGCGCGCGGATCGGTGGCGCCGACGAGGTTCGTGTACATCCCGCCCATCGACTGGCCCTGGAGGTGCAGCGGCGTCATTTGAAATCGATACGAAGTCTCGGCAGCGGGGAGCGACAGGCCCGTGCACTGCGCGACGATCGAAGGATCGATGCGGACGCCGGCGAGCGCGTCGATGAACATTCGCTGTTCGATGATGCCTTGTCGAAAGGTGTCTCGAAACGAAGCGGGATTCGCGAAATTGAGATATTCGAACTCGGTAGCGCCAGGGACGCGCTCCGAGTTCATCGGTAGGGCGCTCCCCGCCATCGCGAAGCCGTACGGTGCCATGACGTACGCGGGCCCTTGCCCGGGCGTCCCGACGTCGTCCGTCGGGCTCTGGAGCGGGCCGTCGTCGACGAGATCGGTCGAGAGGCCTCCGGAGCCATGAAAATAGACGATCAGCGGATACCCGCCGGCCGGCATGTTGCCCTTCGGGAGCGTGAGCGCGATCGGCACGACCTCGTCGCGCTGCTTCACCGGCAGCCCGTCCGCGCCCATCTGGAAGAGCCCGTCGGTGTCGTAGGGCGGAGTCCCTTCTTGGAATTGCGGATAAGAGATGTCCCCGCGCACCTCGCAAAAGCGCGACTGATCCCCGCCCGGTGGGACGGACAAGTTGGCAATCGTAGTTTGATATTTCGAGATGACCTTCGACGAGAGATCGGCGGTGTCCTTCACGACGTCGCCCGTCGTGAAAACCGTCGCGATCGCGACGTCCGACCGGGCCACGCCGATTTGCGCGAGCGCGGTCCAGAGCGGCTGATAGAGCTTCCACGCGGAGAGCTGGGGGTCGGCCGCCGGCGGCGCGTCGGACTCGAGCGCGCGGAACGCGTCGGGCGCGACGACGTTCGCGCCGGCCGCGTCGCGGAGCGAGGTCTTCACGACGAACGCGTACGTCCGGGACTCGTGGAGGACGACGCCGACGCGCGGGGCGATCTCGAGCGTGCCGTCGAGCAAATAGCGGTCGGCGGCTGGCGTCCCCGCGACGACCGGAAAGAGGCGCCCGCGCTCGGGCGAGCTCGGGTCGACGTCGACGAGCAGGAGGTCCTGCGACGCCTCCGCCGGGACGACGGCGGTCGGATCGTGCGGCGCGAGCGCGGCGCTGAAGTGGAAATACGCGACGGGCATCTGCGGAAAGCCGACGCGCTGCATCGCCGTCGTGCGCAGGCCCTCGACGATCGACTCGTTCAGGTTGTTCGGGAAGCCGCGTAAATCCGGGGTTCCGTCGGCGCGCAGGCGCAAGTCCGACGGGTACGGCATCGCATAAAACGAGTCGGCGTTGGTCAGGTCGGCGGCGAGGTCGAAGTCAGCCGTCGTCGGCGTGGCCGCCGGCGTCGAGCTGCACGCCATGGCGAAAATCGGGGCGAGCGCGAGAAAGACTGTGCGCATGTGCCGGCGTACTTACACTGTAAGTACGCCCGGCGCAAGGTCAGTTCGGCGTCGCTTCCGAGCAGACGTGGTTGATGCACTGCGAGCCCGCGGACGCTCCGCAGCAATCGGACGCGAGATCGCAGTGGTCGCCGTTCTGCGAGCAGCCCGAGGTGTTCGAGCCGCAGACTGCCGCGCCGCCGTCGGTGCCCTGGTCGCAATAACCGCCGCAGCACTCCGTCCCCGAGCCGCACGACTGCCCGTCGCTCTTGCACGGGTCGAGCGCCCAGAACCCGCGCATGTTGATCGAGTCGTTCGCCTGACCCGAGAGCAGGAACGCCGGGTGGCTCGCGTCCTTTCCGAGCGTCGGGCTCTGGTCGATCGCCGCGACCCAGAGCTGCTTGGTCACGTCCTTCGCGCCGGTCAGGAGATTTCCATACGTGCGACGGCTCGTGAAGACGACCCAGAAGTATCCGCCCGAAGCGACGGGCGCGAACGTGGGCTCGAAGTTCCACGCGAGATCGCGCGACCCGGCGGCGAAGGGATAGCTGTCGCCGTCGACCTCGGAGAGCCGGGCCTCGTTGTTCGGCGAGACCGTGCTCGCGATGTAGAGATCGCTGTTCGAGTAGCGCGTGTCGGCCGTGCCGCCGCGACCGTAGACGACCCATTTCCCGTCGGGCGAGACCGTCGGCCAGTTGATCCGCATGTTCGGATCGTTTCCGACCTGGACGATGTCGTGCGCGTTCGACGCCATCGGCGTCGCTTTGGGATCGAAGTCGATGACCTGGAGGTTGCCCGGCGCGGGGATGTTCCAGCCCTGCGACCACGACGCCGGATTGCCCGAGGCGACGTAGGCGATCAAGCTGCCCTCGGGCGACCACGCGGGCATCGCGAGCAAGAGACCGTCGAGCCCGCTGTTCTGGACGCGCTGCCCGGTCTTGGTGTCGTAGAGGCTCGCGAGGTTTCCCGGCCCGGAGACCGCCTCGCTCAACCCGACGGCCATCGAGTTGGTCATCATGTACTCGCCCTTTGGCGAGACGGCCGAGTTGCTCCACTGGATGCTTTGCCAGTCGCTGCCCCACGTGCCGCCCGTGTAGAAGACCGGCTTTCCGTTCTTCAGGTCGTACGACCCGCCGAAGGTGCCGCCGCCGGAGACGAGCGTCGAGCCGTCGGCCGAGACGGTGTGGCAGGTCATCAAGCACGACGACTGCGTGTATTGGTTCGGGTCGTTCAGCGGCGCTTGGTTGGCGAAGTCGTCCGGCGCGGTCGCGCCCGGCTTGATGCGCATGACGCGCCCGAGGTTGTTCGCCCAGTAGTAGATCGTCCCGCGCATCGAGGCGGGCGCGATGGTCCAGTGGTGATCGATGAGCGTCGTCGCTTGCGTTCCGTCCCAGCGGTTCATCACGACCTCGGACTTGCCGCTCGTCGAGCCGACGAATTTCGTCCACATCGTGTCGTCGAACGCGAAGCGCGAGGGCGCCGGCGCGCTCACGAACGTCTTCAAATCGAAATAGGTCGACGTCAGGTGGAGGTAATAGACGTCGCTCGCGCCGCTGCCGTTCCACATCATGAGCGGCGCGGCGAGCCCGCGCGGGAAGACCGTGCCGTCGTACGGATACGCCCAGGTGCACGACGCGTCTTTCTGCGTCGCGCCTTGGAGCGCGAACTGGACTTGGGCGCCCGCGTTGGCCGGGTTCAGGAGGTAATGCAAGTCGATCGCGACGTTCGCGGTGCCCTTCTTCGTGCCGAAGGTCGCGGTGACGACGACCGGGCCGCCGACCTGAGTCGTCGGCGTCAAGAGGCCGCCGGCGTCGATCAGCGCGGCGGCGGGGAAGCTCGAGGACCACGTGACTTGGCCGGGAGCGAGGTCCTCGGTCGTTCCGTCGGCATAGAGCGCCTTGGCGGTGAACGTCTGCGTCACGACCGCGTCGTTCAAGATGTCGAGCGTCGCCGTCGCCGGGCTCACCTGCACCCCGGTGAGCGTGTGGCCTTGGCCGAACGGGTTCCCCGAGTCGGTCCCGCCGTCGCCGCCTCCGGGCGGTTGATCCGAGCCGCTCCCACAACCGACGAGCACTGCGATCACGAGCACCCAGCGAAGCCAGGAGAAGGTCATGGCTGGCCCGACTGCAGCTTTCAGGCCACAGTCACACTGCAAAATTTCAGCGGGATTCGAAGCGAAGCGGAGGTACGCCGGCTCGAGATCGGTGGATCAAAACGCCATCACTCCGCCACGGCGGCGGCTCGAACGCGGGGCGCGGCGAGGGCGCGTGCGATCGCTTTGCCGAACGCGACGGCTTCGTCGGGACCGCTCGCGGTGATGACGTTTCCGTCCACGACGACCCCCGGACCGGCGTAGCGGGCGCCGCCGTATCGGAGCTCGGCGACCTCGGAGCTGAACGCGGTCGCGCGGAGGTCGTGCAGGATCCCGGCGGTGGCGAGGATGGTCGGTGCGATGCAGATCGCGGCGAGGATCTTTCCGTCGTCGTACGCCGTTCGCGCGAGGCTGGTCGCGCTCGGATCCGAGAAGAAGACGCGCGCTCCAGAGCCGCCGATGAAGACGACCGCGTCGTAGTCTTCCACGTCGACTCCATCGATAGCGGCGCGCGCGGTCGTCGCGCCGCCCCTCATCCCGGTGCAACGCCCGATCGTGTTGCTCGCGATCGTGCACGCGTATCCGGCACGTTCGATCTCCGCTTGCGTGTCGAACAGCTCCTCGTCGCGGAAGTCGCGCGGAGCCACCACCAGAAGGGCTCTTGCCATGTTTTCGTAACGATTTGCAAGGCGCGCACCACGGCTGATTTCGGCTGTTTCACGCGGGTTGGTGCCTTTGGTGGACTGCGCATCGGCTGCGTGCGGCGCGGTATTCGCGTTGCAACGGCGAACGAGGCCGACCATGGCGAACCACGACGGTCCGAGCAAGCGCGCGCTCGTCGCCTTGATCGTCTTGAACGCGCTCGCTCCTGCCCGAGCTGCCGCACATGAGGTCGCCTCGAACGGCTCGGTCGTCGCGCCCTTCGTCTTCGTCGCGGCGACCGCGGCGCTCCGCGCGCGGCTCGCCCCGACGGGCGACGACGACTCGCGCACTACCCAAAAGGGTGGTTCGCCTCGACGAGAGGCGAGTTTCTCCCGGCCCAGGGCCCTGGCTGATTAAGATGCTGCGGTGGCTCCTCACCCGTTACCGGCCGAAGCGCGCGAATCTCGCGGGATTTCCCTCTCGGCGTTCGCTCACACGCCGCGCACGCTCGGTCTCGTCTGGCGCGCGAGCCCGCCGCTGGCGATCGCGATGGCCCTCGGCACGCTCGCGTCGGCCGTGCTCCCGCTCGGAATCGCCTGGGTCGGCAAGCGCATCATCGACGCCGCGGTCGCGCGCGACGCGCACGAGGCGGTCCGCTTCGTGCTCGTGGAGCTCGCGCTCGCCGCCGGCCTCGGGCTCGCGTCGCAGGGCCGCGATCTCGTCTCGTCCGTGCTCGGCGCGCGCCTGTCGCTCGACGTGAACCTCGACATCCTCGAGAAGGCGACGACGCTCGAGCTCACGCACTTCGAGGACGCGAAATTCTACGACCAGCTCACGCGCGCGCGCCGCGAGGCTTCGACGCGCCCCATCTCGGTGGTGCGGCGCGTCTTTCTGATCGTGCAGTCGCTCGTCACCCTCGCCGGGTACGTCGCGCTGCTCGTCGGCTTCAGCGGTTGGGTCGTGCTCGGGCTCGTGGTGGCGACGATTCCGGCGACGCTCGCCGAAGTGCGTTTTGGTACCAAGGTATTTCGACTGCGCAATTGGCGATCGCCCGAAGCGCGTCGCCTCATGTATCTCGAATACGTTTTGTCGAACGACGAGCACGCCAAAGAGGTGAAGCTCTTCGGCCTCGGCCCGCTCTTCCTCGAGCGGTACCGCGCGCTCGGGGAGTCGTTCTACGCCGAGGACTCGCGCCTCAACGCGCGGCGCGCGGCGTGGGGCTGGGCGCTCTCCTTGCTCTCGACCGGCGCCTTCTACGCGGCATACGCCAAAATGGCCTACGGCGCGGCGATCGGCGCGCTCACGCTCGGCGCGATGACGCTCTACATGGTCTCCTTTCGCCAGGGCCAGCAGGCGTTTCAGGGGATGCTGTCGGCGCTCGCCGGCGTGTACGAAGACAATTTGTACATGGATAATCTGTTTTCATTTCTCGAGATCCCCGCGGTGGAATCGCATATTGCCGCGGACGCGACCGCGGGCACCGAGGAGCGCGGGATTCGGTTCGACAACGTCGGCTTTCGCTACCCGGGGCGCGACGAGTGGACCATGCGCGGCCTCGACCTCTTCATCCCCGAGGGCGAGAGCCTCGCCATCGTCGGGAAGAACGGCGCCGGAAAGACGACGCTCATCAAGCTCCTCTCGCGTCTCTACGAGCCGACCGAGGGACGCATCCTGCTCGACGGCAAGCCGCTCGGCGCGTGGGAGCGTGACGCGCTCTTCCGCCGCATCGGGGTCATCTTCCAGAACTACAACCGCTATCAGCTCACGGCGAAGGAGAACGTCGGCCTCGGCAGCGTTCCGGAGATGGAAGACCAGGCGAGCGTCGAGCTCGCGGTCGACCTCGGCGGAGCGAGCGACGTCGTGAAGGGGCTGAAACAAGGGCTTTCGACGCAGCTCGGCCGGTGGTTCAACGACGGCGTGGACCTCTCGGGCGGCCAGTGGCAGAGGCTCGCGCTCGCGCGCGCGTTCATGCGCCGCGGCGCCGACGTGCTCGTCCTCGACGAGCCCACCGCGGCGCTCGACGCCGAAGCCGAGCACGCGGTCTTCGAGCGCTTCGCCCGCCTCACGAAGGGCCGCACGAGCATCCTCATCTCGCACCGCTTCCCGACGGTCCGCATGGCCGACCGCATCGTCGTCCTCGAAGAAGGACGCATCGTCGAACAGGGCACCCACGCCGACCTCGTCGCCGCCGGGGGCCGCTACGCCCACCTGTTCGCGTTACAAGCCCAAGGCTACCAATGACGCCGAAGAGAATTAATCT
This sequence comes from uncultured delta proteobacterium, assembly GCA_963731595.1. Taxonomy (GTDB): domain Bacteria; phylum Myxococcota_A; class Polyangia; order Polyangiales; family Polyangiaceae; genus DASXHD01. The sequence goes on along the minus strand of CAVSWE010000004.1, from coordinate 1,660,627 downwards.
CTCCGGGGCTCACGGGGCGAGCTGGTAATGGGAGAGGGTGGCTTCGCCTTTGTAGCGTTTGTGGATGAAGAGGAAGCCGCCGTGGGCTTCGACCTCGATGTGCGACGGGGCCGGGCCGAGCGGCGTGGGCTCGCCGAAGCTCATTCGAACGTTGACCGCCGAGACGAGAGATGGCGGGCTCGACATCTTGAAGCCCGCTGAAATCAGGGTTCCCGTGCGCGTGTCGACCCAGGCCGACCCCTCAATCGTGTCGTCCTCTTTGATCTTCGGGACGAAGCCGACGCGGACGTGGGACGGGTCGTTGGGATCGGTCTCGAGGACGTCGAAGACGTAGCGCGGCTGCTCGCTCGGGTGAAACGGCATCCGCCACGCGCGCTTGGGCGGGTCCTGGTGGCGAGCGGCGTCGGCCTCGCGCTCCGATTGTTTCTTTTGCGCGTCTTGGGTCTCGTCTTTTCCGTCTTCGAAGTATTCGAGGATCGAAAACTTCGCCTTCTGGCCGTTCGAGTCCACGCGCGCCTTCATCCGCTTCGTGGACGTCGCTTGGCCGTGGCTGTCGACGCTGTCGAGCTCGCCTTCGACGACGTAGCTCGCGCGCTTGCGCATCGTCTCGAAGCGCTCCGCATACTCGCCGAGCTTCACCATCAAATCGTGTGCGGGCGGCTGCGCGTTCGCGGGTCGTTGGGAGGCGGTCATGGCCACGAGCACCACGGCGAGGAAAACGACGAGCCGGGTCACCCGCGGAGTATGGTTCGGCCCATGGCGAAGATCACGCAGGAAAAACGCGGGCACCTGATGCTCATCGGCGTCAACCGACCGGAAAAGATGAACGCCTTCGATCTCGAGATGCTCGGCCAGTTCGCCGACGCGTTCGGCGAGCTCGAGCGCGACGACGACGTGCGCTGCGGCGTGATCTTCGCGAACGGCGAGCATTTCACGGCCGGGCTCGATCTCGCGAACGTCGCGCCGGTCGTCGCAGAAGGGAAGATGCCCTTCTCGAACGGCCGCATCGACCCGTGGGGCGTGCACGGTCCGCAGCGAACCAAGCCGACGGTCGTGGCCGTTCAAGGTCGGTGCCTCACGCTCGGCATCGAGCTCTGCCTCGCGCAAGACGTCGTCGTCGCCGCGTCGAGCACGCGCTTCGCGCAGATCGAGATCAAGCGCGGGATCTTCCCGTTCGGCGGAGCGACGTTCCGGCTCGTTCAGACGGCCGGGTGGGGAAACGCGATGCGCTGGCTGCTCACGGGCGACGAATTCGACGCGGCCGAGGCGCACCGCATCGGCCTCGTTCAGGAGGTCACCCAGCCCGGAAAACAGCTCGAGCGCGCGATCGCGATCGCCGAGACGATCGCCGCGCAGGCGCCGCTCGGCGTCCGCGCGACAATCGCCTCCGCGCGCGCGTCGCTGAACGAGGCGGCCGCGGCCGCCGCGCTCATGCCCGAGATCGTGAAGCTCATGGCTTCGGACGACGCGCGCGAGGGGCTGATGTCCTTCCTCGAGCGAAGGACCGCGAAGTTCAGCGGGAAGTGACCGTCACGGGCAGGCGATGCGCTCGACGAACGCCGAGGTGCCGTCCGCGAAGCCGCGGTAATAAATGGCGCCGGCGTGGAAGGCGATGTGGCTCTGCGAGCCGGTGCCGTTCTCGTCGGCCGACCCGAGCGCGACCGGCAGCGCGAGCTGCGTGGCCGGGTGCGACGCGGTCGCGTCGTAGCCGTTCGGGAAGAAATCGATGCTGTTTCCCGTGCCCGCGAGCAGCGTGAGGTTGCCGGCGAGCGTGAGATACCAGACGTAGCCGTCGCCCGCGACGATGAGGTTCGTCCCGTCGGTGGTGATGCCGCTGACCCACGGGTCGGTGCCCTGGTCCACGGGCGGGAACTTGCTCGAGTCGCCGCCGAGGACGGTCGTCACGTTGCCGCTCGTCGTGTCGATCTTGATGACGTACGACGAGTTCGTGTCGTCGCGCGCCGCGGCGTAGAGCGACGTCCCGATCGTCGTGAAGTTCGAGATGTTCATCGGCGCGCCCGGGTTGGTGCCGAGCGTCGTCAGCGTCGTCACGTTGCCGCTCGTGTCGATCTTTCGGACGAGCGTCGCGCCGTCGCTGACCTTCGCGTCGACGACGTACACGTTGCCGGCGCTGTCGGCGGTGAGCGCCGTCGGGGCGTTGAACGTCGCCGCGGTGCCCTGCGCGTCGTTGTTGCCGCCGACCGGAAGCGTTCCGCTGCTGCTCGGATCGAGGCCCGTGAGCGGCCCCGCCGTCCCGGCGAGCACCGCGACGGTGCAGGTGCCGGCGTTGTCCGGGTTCGTCACGTGGACGATCGAGTTGGCGAAGTAGTCCGACGCGACCAAGCTCCCGTCGGGCATCGCGGCGAGCCCGCGGAGCTGCGAGAACGAGGCGGCCGAGCACGCGCCGACCTTGAAATCGTAGGTGCTGCCCGAGGGCGTCGCCCCGGCGATGCGCGTCTCGACCGGCGAGGCTGCGGAGGTGTCGACGCTCCAGAATCTCGCTCTCCTGCCGCGTGTAGAGGTGCGTGCCGGAGAAGACCAACGTCTGCCACTCGAGCGGCGGGTCGGCCTTGATGCCCGTGCCTGACGTCGGGCGCGAGCTCGGGTCGCCGGTGAAGACCGGATCGCCCGCGTAGAGCGAGCCCGTCGAGCACGTGAAGGCGCCCGGCCCGCCGTCGTTGCCGGGGCCGCCGTCGTTGCCGGGGCCGCCGTCGTTGCCGGGGCCGCTGTCGTTGCCGGGACCGCCGTCGTTGTTGTTGCCGCTGCCGTCGCTGCACGCGCCGGCGAGAACGAAGAGCCCGAGCACCGCAATCGTCGTCTTACGCATAGGAAATGCCTCCCTCGAAAAGAAGAAGCGACGAATGTGCAACGCAATGGAACGCGCCGTCAACTCAAGAACGCGCCGCGTCCATCATTCGAGCCCGGAGAACTCCCGCAGCGCGCGCGCCTCGCGCGTCCGCGCGCCCGCGGCGTCGCGGAGCGTCATCGACGACCGCGCGAGCGGGCGCTCGGCGCGACCGAGCGTCCAGATCGAGAAGAGCGGCTTCTCGTGCTCGCGCGGGATGACCTCGCACAGCGCGTGGATCGCGAGCTTGGCCTCGCCCGCGGCGCGCTCGACGCGCTCGGCGGCGCGCGCGTCGCCGCACATGACGACCGTCCCGTCCGGAGCGAGCACGCGCGCTGCGGTCGCGAGGTACGCCTCGACGCCGCCGCGGTACTCGATGCGCGCGTACGCGCGCTGCTCGTCCATCGCGTCGGACGCGTGGCCAGGCGGAAAATACGGCGGCGTCCCCGTGATCAGGTCGAAGTCGCGCCCGAGCGCCGCGATCGCCGCCTCGTCGCGGAGATCGCCGTGATGAATCGCGACGCGCGCGCCCACGCCGGCGCGCTCGACGTTGCGACGAAGCAGCTCGAACGACATCGCCTGCGCCTCGATGCCCACGAAATGCGCGTCCGGCATTTTCCATGCAAGATGCAAGAGCACCGACCCGAGCCCGCACCCGAGATCGAGCACGCGCCGCGCGTCCGGTCGCGCGTGCCACGCCACGTACGCCGTCGCGAGATCGTCGGACGAGAAGCGGTGGCCTTTCTCGCGCTGCCAGACCCGAAAATCGCGCGTGAGCGCGTCGTCGGTCAGCGGGCCGAGCTCGGGGTCGACGACGGCGGGCATGTCCGCGCATGCTAGCGCGCGGCGGCGTCCATCGGCGCGTGGTAGATCTCGATCGTGAAGAAGCGCCCGTTTCTCGCCCGCGAGGGCCTCTACTGGCTCATGATGTTCGCGCCGGCGATCACGCTCCTCATCTCCAACCTGGACGCGCACGCGCGGCTCGACCGTATGGCGTCCTGCTTGATGTCGACGTGGACGTGCACGGCGGTGTGCGGGCTCACGGTTCACCTCGCGCTGAACGCGCTCGCGCCGCGGCTCCTCGCGCGCACGTCCCGCGCGGCGGCGGTCGGCGTGATGGCGGCGGTCTCCGCGGGGCTCGTCGTGCTCGACATGGCGCTCCTCATGCCGCGCCTCGCGTGGTTGGACTCGAACTTCGCGATCGAGAGCAAGCGCCCGGTCTTCGTCCTGCAAGCGCTCGCGGTCGGCGCCATTTACGTGCTCTGCGCGCGCATCTTCACCTGGCTGCGCGACCGCGCCGAGGACGCGCGCGAAGGCGCCCTCCGCGCGCGCCTCGCGGCGCTTCAGGCGCAGGTGAATCCCCACTTCCTCTTCAACACGCTCAACGCGATCGCCGCGCTCATCCCGAAGGACGCCGCCGCGGCCGAGGAGACCGTCGAGCGCCTCGCGAGCGTCCTCCAGTATTCGATCGCGTCGAGCTCGCGCGGCCGCGTGAAGCTCGGCGAGGAGCTCGCCGCCGTGCGCGACTACCTCGACATCGAGCACGCGCGCTTCGGCGAGCGGCTCCGCTCGAGCATCGAGGTCGATCGAGGCCTCGAGGACTACGCGATCCCGCCGATGCTCCTCCAGCCGCTCGTCGAGAACGCCGTGCTTCACGGCCTGTCGAGCCGCGACGAGGGCGGCGCGGTCCTGGTGCAAGGGCGCGAGGAGGCCGGCGCGATGATCCTGCGAGTCTCGGACGACGGCGTCGGTCCGGGCGGATCCAAGCGGCGCGGCAACCGCACGGGCCTCGACAACCTGCGCGAGCGGCTCGCGCTCACGTACGGCGCCGACGCGAAGCTCTCGGTGGGCGCGCGACCGGGAGGAGGCTTCGAGTGCGAGATTCGAGTGCCACGCGCGGCGCTCTGAGGGTGCTCGTCGTCGACGACGAGTCGCTCGCGCGCGAGCGGCTGGCGCGTCTGCTCGAGCGCATCGATGGGGTCGAGCTCGTCGGGCAGGCCGAGAACGCCCGCCTGGCGCTCGCCTGCATCGCGACGCTCTCGCCGGACGTCGTCTTGCTCGACGTCGACATGCCGGGCATGGACGGCCTCGAGCTCGCCGCGACGCCGGGAATTCCCCCGGTGGTCTTCACGACCGCGCACGTCCAGTTCGCCGCCGACGCGTTCGACCTCGACGCGGTCGACTTCTTGCCGAAGCCGATCCGCGCCGAGCGCCTCGAGCGCGCGCTCGAACGGGCGCGACGGCGTGTCGAGAGCGGCGCTCCCGCCGCGCGGTCTCCGGCGCGCACGCTCGCAGTGCACGAGGCGGGCACCATTCGCTTCGTCGACCCGCAACGGGTGGCCGTCTTCCGCGCGCGCGACAAGTACACCGAGTTCACGCTCGACGAAAAAGAGCTCCTCGTGCGCGAGAGCCTCGACGCGCTGGAGTCGCGCCTCGGCGACGCCTTCGTCCGCGCCCATCGCTCCGCGCTCGTGCGGCGCGACGCGGTGCGCGAGCTCGCGGCCGACGGCGACGGCGGCCTCGTCATCCGGACGACCGACGGCTCGAGCGTCGAAGTGAGCCGCCGCGCCGCGCCGTCCGTCCGTCGCGCGCTCGGCGCTCGCAAGGGCTGAACCGTCCGTCGCGCCGTCCCCGCCGCTCGTCGCGCGGGCCTGAAAACGCCGCTGCTTTGCGGCATCAGGCCCGTCATGCACACGAAATCGACCTCGGCCCTTCTCGCGTTCTTCTTCACCCTGACGACCGCCGGTCTGGCGTCCGCCGATCCCGACCGCGCCTCGAGCGACGCCAAGCTCGAGGAGCCCGCGCGCCTCTCGCTCTTCACCAGCGCCGGGTGGCTCACGACCAGCGGCGGAAACGGCGGCGCGCTCGCGACCGGCGTCCGTTACGCGATCGGCAGGCATTTCGCGCTCGGATTCGATCTCGGCTACGGCATCATGGCGACCGACAGCCCGACGGCGAAGATGGAGGACCGATGGTGGTTCATCCCCTCGATGGCCGTGGTTCTCCCGGCGCGCGTCGGGAAGTACCCGCTCGCGTTCGACATCGGCGCGGGCCTGGGGCTCGGGACGTCGTCGGGCTACACGACCGCGTCCGACTACACCGCGCATCCGCTCTCGGCGGACTGGGAGTTTCAGCTCGAGCCCGCCGTGCGCGCGCACGCGATCGCCGCGATTCGGGTCTCGCGCACGCTCGAGATCTTCACGCGCTTCGAGGCCGCCGCACTCGTCCTGCCGCACGGCTCGAGCCCGACGGCGACCGACAGCACGTGGATGATGCTCTCGGTCGGGACTCGCTTCGGCCTGCTCTGACGAGGTCGCGATTTGCCTCGTTGACTGACTGGCGGTCACTGACTAAAGGTCAGCCACCGCGCAATGCAGAGCTTGGGCGAGCCGCGCACGCGGCAGCAGCAGAAGGACGAGACCCGCGCGAAGATCTTCGCCGCGGCGACGATGCTCTTCGCGCAGAAGGGTTACGGCGCGACGACCGTCGCCGACATCGTCGCGGCCGCGGGCGTCGCGAAGGGCACGTTCTTCGTGCACTTTCCGTCCAAGGACGCGGTCATCGCGGCGCTCGTGCGCATCCAGACGGGCGCGGCGCGAAAGGCGAGGCTCGCGGCGCTCGCGTCGAAGGGGCCCGTCGACGCGCTCCGCGCGGCGGTGCTGACGCTCGGAGCCCGCGCCGGCGTGAGCCGAACGCTCAGCCGCGGCGTGCTCGCGGCGACGCTCGAGAGCCAGGACGTCGGCGGCGAAGCGTCGCAGCTCTTCGACGATCTCTTCGCCGAGATGAAAGAAGACGCAAAGGCGGCGGCGCGCGCGCGCCTGCTCGCGCCGGGCGTCGACCCCGAGACGCTCGCCGCGTCGCTGATGGCGGCGTACCTCGGCGCGGTGCTGCATTTCACGTCGAGCCCGCGCGCAGGCGAGCTCGTCCCGATCCTCGAGCCCCTCGTGAACGCGAGCCTCGAGGGCGCGCTTCGGAGAAAAAGGAAAAAATGATGCGACATGCCTTGGTCTTCCTCGTCGTGACCGCGTGCGGCTCCTCGTCGCCGGGCACGCCGCCGCTCGCGTCCGACGCCGCCGCGCCCGACGCCGCCGCGCCCGACGCGCCCGCGATCGACGCGTCCGAGGTGCAGTCGTCGTGCACCGGCAAGCTCGCCCAGCCGCTCGACAGCACGTGGACGGTCGTGTCGAAGGGGACCGATCGCGCCGCGAACGTCCACGTCCCCGCGAATTACGATCCGACCAAGCCGACGCCCGTCGTCCTCAACTTCCACGGCTTCACGTCCGACGCGACGCAAGAGGCGCTCCTTTCGAACATGTCGGCGAAGGCGGATCAAGAAGGCTTCGTCGTCGTCTACCCCGAGGGGCTGAACTCGAGCTGGAACGCGGGCGCGTGCTGCGGCACGTCGGCTTCGAGCGGCACCGACGACGTGCAGTTCGTGAGCGACTTGATTGATTCGCTCGAGGTGCAGCTCTGCGTCGACACGAAGCGCGTCTTCGCGACCGGCATGTCGAACGGAGCGTTCCTCTCGCACAGGCTCGGCTGCGAGATGTCGGACCGCATCGCGGCGATCGCGCCGGTCGCGGGCGTGATGGGGATCCCGGATTGCAAGCCGTCGCGCCCCGTGCCGGTGATGGAGTTCCACGGCACGCTCGACCCGCTCGTGCCCTACGACGGGAGCGCGACGCTCGGCTTCCCGTCGGTCGCCGACACGTTCGCCGGCTGGGCTACGCGCGACGGCTGCACCGACGCGACGCCGGCGCAGACGTACGCCAACGCCGACGCGCACTGCTCCACGTACTCGCAGTGCGCGTCCGGCGCGACCGTCACGCTGTGCACGATCGACGGCGGCGGTCACACGTGGCCCGGCGGGCTGCCGGTCCCGGCGCTCGGCTACACGAGCCCGAACATCTCGGCGACCAACGAGATGTGGACGTTCTTCGCCGCGCACCCGATGCCGTGAGGACGCCCGGGTCGAGGCCCGCAGTTTTCGCGTCTTCCGCTCGCGCGGGGAGTGATACGCTCGAGCCATGAACGACGCCGCTTCGAAGCTCTTTCGTGTGATCGTCGTGGGTGGGATCTCGATGGCGCTCCCCGCGTGCTCGGCCGGCGCGACGCAGGATCAGGACGCCGCAGCGGCCGACGCCGCCGACGAAAAAGGCTCGTCGCAAGACGCGACCGCCGACGTCGCGGCGCCGGTCGACGCGGCCGACGACGCGCCGTGCTTGAACAAGCTCGGCGACTGCTCGCACGGCACCTGCGCCTGGTGATTCCGGCCGAGCAAGTCGCCGCCAAAGCGTGGGCGTTTCGTCACGCGGTCGAGGTCGACGCGACGACGCGCTTCGCGCGGATGGCCGCGCGCCTCGCGCGCATCGGGACGCCCGCGCCGCTGGTCGAGCTCGCCGCGGCTTCCTCGCGCGACGAGAGCCGCCACGCCGACTATTGCGCGGAGCTCGCGGGGCGTTACCGCGCGCCGCTCCTCACCGAGCCGGTCGTCGCGTCCGAGATCGCGCCCGCGCGTCTCCCATTTCGCAAGCGCGTCCTCTACGAGGTCGCGGCGGTCTGCGTCTCGGAGACCGAGAGCACGGTGATGCTCGTCACGCTGATGGGCGAGACGAGCGGCGACATGCACGCGCTCCTCCGCGAGCTCTCGCGCGACGAGGTCACGCACGCGCGCTTCGGTTGGGCGGTGCTCGCGAGCCACAAAGACACCGACGATCTCTCGTTCCTCGCGAGGTGGATCCCCTGGATGCTCCGCGCGACTGCCGGCGACTCGTTCGTCGAAGAGACGAGAGGACCCGAGGACCCGACGCTCGCGAAGCACGGGGTCCTCCCGTATTCGTCGCGCCGTCGCGTGTTCCTGAAGACGCTCGAGGACTTGGTCTTTCCCGGCCTCGAAGCGCTCGGCGTCGATGCCGGGCCGTCGCGCGCGTGGCTCGCCAAATCGCTAGGCTGAAGCGCGCGCTCAGGCGATCGCGACGAGCCCGTCCTCGAGCGCGGCGACGAGGATCCGCAGCGCGTCGGCGCGCGGCATCGGCGCGAGGTCGAGCAAGTCTTCGATCGTCATGGGACCGTCGATGCGCGAGAGAAGAAACGCCGTGCGCGCGTCGAGCGTCGCGCCCATGAGCGCCTGGAGCGGCGCGCGGAGCGTGACGACGCGCTCGAGCGAGCCCAGGCGTCGCGTGAGCTGGTGCTCGAGCAGCGTGCGGCACTCCTGCACGAAGAGCTGCGACGCCGCGTGCGTCGGGCTGCGCTGGAGGAAGCGCTCGCCGAGGTCGACGGCGCGCCCGTAGTCGCGCTCTTTGAACGCGGCGCGCATCTCCGAGTACACGTCGTCCCACGCGTCGGCGATGCGCTGCGTCCCGCTGGGCTCGTCGGAGACCGCGTTCATCTCGGGAAGCGTCGGAGGCAGCTCGCGAGGCTTGGGCATCACCTCTTAGGAGAGCGCATCCAGCGCCGCAGTCACCTAAAAAATGCTCTCTTTTCTCATCAATGCGATTTCCAAATCATCGCGAGCATCCGAAGGTTGATGAGCACGAAACGGCACACTTGGTAGGGAAAGAAGCGGCGCCAGAAGAGCACCCACCGCGTCGGTTTCATCGCGTGCAACGCTTGCTGGCTCAGGGCGAGGGTGGTCATCGGGTCACTCCGGGATCATCCACCAGCCGGGCAGCGCCTTGGCTTTGTAGAGGAACATCGTGTGGAGGATTCGCTTGATCCAATGGCCGGCGCTCCCGATTTCGCCCGTCGTATGGCGTAGATCGCGGCCGACGCCGGGATAGCGGGCGTAGTCCGGGACGACGGGGTACATGGTCATCGAGACCGCGCTCCCTCGCAAGAATCCCGTGCCGGCCGACGCGACGCACGCCGCGCCCATGTGCGCCATCGACGCCTCGTGGGTGGGCCCGCGCGCGCCGCGCTGGATCATGTCCGCGATGCTGAGCGCCACGGCCCGGCCCATGATGCCGGAGGGCATGCCGGTCCGCGGCGGGGCGGGGGCGATGACCGTGCCGTTCTTCGACTTCCGCGGCTTCGAGAGCGCGTGCGGCGGGGCGAAGGCGATGCCGACCGCGAAGAGGTTTTCGTACGCGGGCGAGCGGTAGGTCTTCGGCCAGTCTTCGGGCGTCCAGTCTTCGTACGGCTTTTGCGTGTAGTTTGCATCGACTCGCATGAAGGCGTTGGGCGCGAAGAGGGTCGCCGTGACGTCCTCGCCGGCGCGGTTCCTCGCGCGGAGCCCGACGCCGGTGAACGGCGGCAAGAGCATCGCGAAATCGACGTGGAGCGCGTGCGTCTCGCCGTCGAGCGTCTCGTAGTGCACCTCGTTCGGGTCGACGCGCGCGACGTGCGCGCCGAGGATCCACTCGACGCCCCGCTCGACGAAGAGCGACTCGGCGAACGTGCTGCTCGGCGTCACGTACCCGCCGCGCTGGATTTGCAGGCCGTCGACGCCGAAGTCTCCGAGCTCGGCCTCGTTGGTCAGAAAGACGATGCGCGCCTTGTCGCGCACGCCGGCGCGGCGGATCTCCTGCTCGAGGTTGAAGACGTACTCGAACGCGGCGCCCTCGCAGGTGCACGCGCCGTGGCCCATGCCGACCACGAAGGTGAGCGACTCGCCCGCGCGCATGCGGTCGATCGCGGCGCGCAGCGCTTCGGCGGTCTTTTCGGCGTGATCGAAGGTGCAAACCGAGAGGCTGTTGGCGTCGGGGCCGAGGCCGGCGGTCGCGGCGAAGTTCAGCTTCGGGCCGGTCGCGTTGACGAGGTAGTCGTACGCGAGCTCCTCGCGCTCGCCGCGCCGCTCCTCGGACGTGTGCTCGATGATGACGCGCGGGGTCGCCGATTCGGCGGTGCCTTCGGGCAGGAGCTCGACCGCCTTCGCTTGTCGGTAGTCGATGTGCGCGCGTCGATACACGGGCGCGAGCTCGAAGGTGACGTCTTCCTTGCGCATGCGCCCGACGCCCACCCAGATGTTCGAGGGGATCCAGTTCCAGCGGCGGTTGGGCGAGACCACGACGACCTCGTGCTCGCGGCCGAGCTTGCGCCGAAGCACGAGCGCCGCCGTGTGGCCCGAAATGCCGGCTCCGAGAACGACGACGCGTGCCATGAGCGTGCGAGCCAGCGCGCCGGCGAAGGGGTTCATTTTCGCCTCGTTTGCTCGAGCTCCTCCCCGCGCGTAAGAGACGGCGATGATTAAACGAATTCTTCTCACCGGCGCGACGGGGACCGTGGGCTCGCCGTTGGCGCGCATGCTCGTCGAAAAAGGGCACGCCGTCCGAGCGCTCGTTCGCAACCCGGAGAAAGCGGCCGCGCCGCGCGAAGCGGGCGCCGAGCTCGTGACCGGCTCGTTCGACGACGCGGCGTCGCTGCGCGCCGCGTTCGAAGGGATCGACACGGCGTTCTTGCTCGTCCCGCCGAGCCCCGACGCGGCGAAGTGGAACCGCGCGCTCTACGCGGCGGCGAAGGCGTCCGGCGCGCCGCATGTCGTTCGGCTGTCGGTCATCAACGCGGCGGTCGACGGGCCGACCGACAACACCAAGCTCCACGGCGAGAGCGATCGCGATCTTCTCGCGTCGGGCCTGCCCTACACGCTGGTGCGCCCGCATTTTTTCATGCAGAACCTCCTCGGCTCCGCGGCGTCGATCGCCAAAGACGGCGCGTTCTACCTCGGCATGGGGCAGGGCAAGCTCGGGATGATCGACACGCGCGACATCACCGAGAGCGCGTTCGCCGTGCTCGACGGCCCGCGCGCGGCGCACGCGGGCAAGGCGTACGACCTCACCGGCCCTGCGTCGATCACGTTCGACGAGGTCGCGTCGACGCTTGGGAAGGTGCTCGGCACGCCCGTCGAAATACGTGGCCGTCCCGCCGGAGGCGGTCGTCCAGGCGATGCGCGGGATGGGCGCGAGCGAGTGGTTCGCGAACGTCATGGGCCAGTACTCGCGTGCCTACGCCTCGAACTGGGGCGACGTCGTCACGGACGACGTCAAGGCGGTCACGGGCCACGCGCCGCGCTCGTTCGAGACGTTCGCGCGCGAGGTGCTCGCGCCGCGCATCGTGGCGGCGCGAGCTACTTGACGCCGCCCTTGGGGCGCTTCTCGGGCGCGAGGTCGGGGTTCTTCCAGTAGAACTCGTTCTTCTTGAGCGACGCGTCCGCGAAGCCGACGGTGCTGGCCTCGGCCTCCATCGCCGTCGCGCCCTCGGGCATGTCGGACTTCTTCATGCACGAGAACGTGTAGCGCGCGTTCTCGTTCGGGTTGAGGCCGCCTTGAAAGACGTTGCCCGCGCACGCGTGGTAGGCGTGCGTTTTGTCGGAGCCTTCGACGGCTTCCTTCACGTCGATCTGTTTGCCGGCTTTGTCGTAGAAATAAATCGCGAGGTGCCCGTAGAGCATCGTCTTCGGCGCCTTGCTCTTCACGTTGAACCAGGGCGAGCCCTTGTCGTCGCTCTTGCCGTTCCACACGAGCGTCACCATGCGGGCGTTGCCCTTCGCCTCGCACGGGTGGCTGAAGCTGCCGAGCCCGGTCGAGCCCGCGGGGCAGTCGTGCTGCACCTCCGGCGCGGCGCTCGCGCTCGCGCTCGGCGCCGCGGCGACGCTCGCCGAAGGCGCGGCCGAAGCGCTCGCCGCAGCGGACGGCGCGGCGTCGGCTGCCGCGGGTTGGTCTTTGGAGCACGCCGCGCACGCGGCGATCATTCCGAACAGCGCCCATCGAGTCGTCGTCGACATGACCGCGCATGATAGCGTGATCTCGGGTGAAGCTCTCCGTTCTCGATCTCTCGCCGATCCCGTCGGGGTTCGGGGCGCACGACGCGCTGGAGAACACGCTCGATCTCGCGCGGCACGCCGAGTCGCTCGGTCTCGCGCGTCACTGGGTGGCCGAGCACCACAACGCGGGAGGGCTCGCGAGCTCCGCGCCGGAGATCGTCATCGGCCAGATCGCGCGCGTGACGAGCCGCATCCGCGTCGGCGCGGGCGGCATCATGCTGCCGAACCACACGCCGCTGAAGGTCGCCGAGACGTTTCGCGTGCTCTCGGCGTTTTTCCCGGGGCGAATCGATCTCGGCATCGGTCGCGCGCCCGGCACCGATCCGCGGACGGCGCGGGCGCTCCGGCGGAACGCTCCGGAGATGGATTTCGACGCGAGCCTCGACGAGCTCGTGACCTACCTGAACGAGCGCGGAGGACCGCGCGGGCCGTTCGCGGCCACGATCGTCGCTGCGCCCACGGGCGTCGCGCCCCCTCCGATCTGGATGCTCGGGTCGAGCGACGGCGGCGTCGAATTCGCCGCGCGCCGGGGCCTGCCGTTCGCCTTCGCGCACCACATCAACCCGCGCGACGCGGTCGCGACGATGCGGCGCTACCGCGAAGCCTTTCGCCCGAGCGTCGCGAACCCGGAGCCGTACGCGATCCTGGCCGTCGCCGCGACGACCGCGGAGACCGAGCGCGAGCTCGAGCCGCTCGAGCGCTGCGTCGACGTCGCCAGTCTTCGGTTCGCGCAAGGGCTTCGGGACTTGCCGTTCCCGAGCGAGCACGAGGCGCGCGCGCATGTCTTCGACGCGGACGAGGACGCGCTGCGGCTCGCGATGCGCGAGCGCCATTTCGTCGGGACCCTCGACCGCGTCGCGCGCGATCTCCGCGCCCTCGTGGAGGAGACGCGCGCCGACGAGCTCATGGTGATGTGCAACGTGCATGACCAGGAGAAGCGCAAGCGCGTCTACACGCTGCTCGCGCGCGCGCTGGTGTCTCCGCCGTGAGGCTCGCGAAAGGCTACGCCAAAGACCACTTGAACTGATGGTCTCGTGGGTGGCTGGAAAGCCGACGCGCGGCAGCGAGACGAAACCGGCCGGACCGGCGCCATTCTGCTCGCAGGAGGCGCGGGTGGCCCAGTCCTCGTCCGCCAGCGCCGCTGGCAGCGCACGGCAGCGGCCCGGCCGCGCGTGCACGCTGCCGCGTGTCGTTGCCTGCGCCTCGACAAGACGAGATCGCTTCAATCGGCTTTGGCCTCAATGCTTGACGCGCATCGAGCCGTTCGAGCCGAGCCCGAACTCAGGCGCGGGACCGTTCTCGAGCTTCTCCACGAAGAAGGCGACGAGCGCGCGGCGTGCGAGCGTGCGGACGACGCGCGAGTCGGCCCCGCCCACGCGGCAGATCTGCTGGCCCGGGAAATCCGGGTTGTCCATCACCTGCACGTGATCGGCGTCGCGCAGCGTGATCTCCACCGTGCCCGCCGGAGCGTTCGCGAAGAAGCGCTGGTAATTGTGCTCGCGCGGACAGCAGATCTGCCAGCCGCGCCAGGCGACCTCGGCGCCGATCAAGAGGAGTGGCGCGCGGAGCTTCGCGACCGGCCCGTTCGCGACGCTGAAATCGCCTTGATCGTCCGGCTCGAGCGCGACGACGGCGCCGAAACGCGGGCGCGTCGCCGCGGCCCACACGGCGTCCTTGGCTCCGCGCGAGTGGCCGGCGACGCCGACGCGCGACGGGTCGGCGCGTCCGGTCGACACGAGCCAGTCGGCGATGAAGCTCGCGTCGTCGCGCAAATCCGTTTCGGGCTCGAACGGCCCGTAGCCGCCGCGGACCGCGACCACGAACCCGCGCGACGCGAGATCGCGCGCGTAGCTCTCGTACTGGAACTCGGGCGCCATGAGGCCGGGCAGGAACACGACCGCTGGCGCGCGGCCCTCGCGCGGTGTCGGCTCGTAGAGCGCGACCGAGACGCGACCGAGGTCGACGCCGACGCCGGTCACGCGCTCCGGACCGGGCCCGGCGAGATCGCCGCGAGCGAGGTGCGACGCGTCGCTCGCGAGCGTCGAGCCCGGACCGACGCCGAGCGGGCCGAGCCTCATGCACGAAGCGAGAGGCGTCGCGAGGACGATGGCGGCGAGGAGTGTGCGTCGAATCACGGCGGCCGAAGGGCTACACGTGTAGCAGTCGCGCCCGTGACGCCAAGCGCGGCCGCAGAAACTCCGCCGCGGTACGGCTCTCGCAGCGCGCTCCGCATGACCGTCGACTCGGCCATCGGCCCCGCGTTCGCGCCCCCGATTTCGACGCCGGAGATCGCTGCGGCAGAGCTCGTGCGACGATGGGGCGGTTCGGTGTCGAACGTCCTCTTCGAATCCCACGATCTCGTGGTTCCAGGTCGGCGGCATCGAAGGCGTCGTGCCGTACCGCCGCGGTCTCGGCTGCGCCGTCGCGATCGGCGATCCTGTCTGCGCGCCCGAGGACGTGCCGTGTCTCGCGGACGCCTTTCGCGCGGCGTGTCGCCGCCGCGGTTGGCACACGGTCTACACCGTCGCGAGCGAGCGGTTCGCGAGGTGGGCGAGCGAGAGCGGCTACGCGCGCGTCCAGTTCGGGTGCGAAACGATCGTCGACCCGACGCGCGATCCGCTCGCGGGCAGCGCCGCGCAGAGGCTCCGCCGGCGCGTGCGGCGCGCCGCGCGCGAGGGCGTCGTCGCGGGCGAGTACGCGCCGCGCGTTCGCCGCAATCGCCACGTCGAGCGCGCGTTCGAAGCCGCTGTCTCGCTCTGGCGCGAGGCGCGCACCGGCCCGCAGATCTACCTGATGCCGATCGATTTTTTCGCGGGCGCCGCGTGCAAGCGCTACTTCTACGCGCGCCGAAACGAAGACGTCGTCGGCGTCATGGAGCTCGTCGAGCTCCGCGCGCGCGGCGGCTGGCTCCTCAGCCAGCTCGCGTGGACGCCCGACGCGCCTCCGGGCACGACCGAGTACCTCGCCGTCGCCGCGATCCGCACGCTCGGCGAGGAAGGCTGCTCGTACGCGACGTGGGGCCCGGCGCCGCTGGCGGAGCTCGGCGCAGTCAGCGGCCTCGGCGCGTTGTCGGAGAAGCTCGGGCGCGCCACGTTTCGCGCGGTCGGGCGCGCGTTCGATCTCGAGTCACGAAACCGGTACCGGCGAAAATTCCCGGTCGCGCGCGTCGAGCCGTCGTACCTCTTGTTCGACCCGCCGGGCATCGGCCCGCGCGAGGCGCTCCAAGTGCTGCGCGCGTTCCACGCGACGCCGTTCTGATCAGCGGCAGGGCGGGATCGGAACGCACGCGCGCCGCACCTCGCGCCCCGAGAGCGCCACGGCGGACGACTGCCTCGGCGAGCTCGTGGTCGCGACGTGCGTCGACGCCATCGTGAACGTCCTGAGGTCCGGCGAGAAGACGAACGCGCCGTAACGAATCGGCGCCGGCGCGATGTGGAACGCGGTTCGGCCCGGCGCCGGTGCCCCGAGCTTGCCGCAGAACGGGCCGCTGCACGCGAGCGTGCCGTCGGTGCGCACGCCGCGCACCGGCGTCGACCAGCGCACGGTGCGCTCGCCGTCGAACGTGCCCTCGGCCGCCACCGAGCACCGGTCGGGCGTCGCCATGGTCGTCGTGTCGCTCGTCACGGTCGTGGTCCAGGCGACGACCTTGGACTTCACCGTCACGACCTCGCGCACGGAGAAGGCGACCATCTTCACGTGGCCGCCGGGCTTTCCGCCGCGATCGTCCCAGCGGAGCACGACCGTGCCCGGCCCGGTGGAGAACACGCCGTTGCCCTGACCCATCACGGTGTCGGTGATCTTCAGGCTCTCTGCGACGCGGTACTGAATCTCCCACGCGCAGCCCGGCGCCCGGTCGTCCGCGTGACTCGTCGGCGCGAGCGCGAGCGCGAGCGCGCCTCCCACGACCCAGCCGGAGAAGATGCGTGCAGTCTGCATGAGTCCGAAGAATGCATCTACGATGCCGCCGGGTCGGTGGAATCGCGGAACGGTCGTGGTCGTTTCGACTACGCTCGCCCCCAAAGCTCCCACCGATCATGAAGCGCACCCTCCAATTCGCCCTCGCCGCGTTCCTCGCGAGCTGCCTCGGCCCGCCCGCGGTGGCCCCGACGCAGACTCTCTCGATCGACCACGCCGTCTCCGGGCCGCGGACGCGCGGCGCGTACGCCGTCGTCTTCGCCGGACCTCGCGGCACGGTCGAGAACCGCGCCGAGCCGGGCGTGACGGTGCTCTTCAACCGAGCGATGCGTACGCTCGACGACGAATCGCCGCACATTCCTGCGCTCTCGGTGCGCACCGAGGAGGGCGCCGAGGTCCCGGGAAAATGGCGCTGGATCGGGACGCACGGCGTCTTCTTCGCGCCCGACAAAGAGCTTCCGGGAGCGACGCACTTCAAGGTGACCGTCCCGCGCGGCACGGCCTCGCTCGACCACGACACGCTGCCCGCGGACTACACCTTCACGTTCACGACGCCGCGCCCGAGCGTCGTCTACACGACGCCCGCCGAGGGCGCGGCGACGCTTCGCCCCGACGCGGCGATCCGCGTGGAAATGGATCAACCCATCGACGCCGCGGAATTCGAGAAGGTCGCGCGCCTGCTCGTTCGCGGCGAGGGCGACGCGAAGGTGCAAGTCGTGCCCGTCACGGTCGCGCGCGCGACCGACGGCATCCACCGGCAGCGCACGCTCGTCGTGACGCCGAAGCAGCGGCTCCCGCTCGACGCGGGCATCGAGCTCGACATCGGCAAGGGCCTGAAAGGCGAGGGGCCGCTGAAGATGGAGGAGGCCTCGCACCTCCACGTCCGCACGTACGGTCCGCTCCGCCTCGCGCGCGTCACGTGCCCGCGCGTCTTCGACGCGACGCTCGGAAAGTGCCAGGCCCATCGCGACATCACGGTCGCGCTCAGCAACGAGGTGATGCCCGACGAGTTCCGCGCGCACCTCGCGCTCGGAAAATTGCCGAAGGCGCCCGCCGTGAAGCACGCGACGCTGCAAACGGCTCGACCCAGGCCGCTGCTCGCGTTCACCCTCGGCGCCGATCCGGATTTCGAGAAGCGCTACCGCGTGACGCTGAAGGCGGGGATGACCGACGTGTACGGGCAGCGCCTCGCCAAGGACGTCGTCTTCGACGTCGACACCGAGCCGCCCTTCTCGCACCAAGCCGCGCCGCGCGTCACGCACCCCGCGCCGCAGAACGAAGGCGAGCCGCCGCCCGAGACCGTCGCGTCGCGGGCGATTCCGCCGTTCGAGGTCGGCTTCGGCATCGACGGCTACGTGTTCGAGGCCGGCCTCCACTCGCACGCCATCCCGGTCGGTCTCGTCAACGTGCCGACGTTCGGCCTCGTGACGCGCAAGCTCGACTCGCGCGAGACCAAGCAGTGGCTCGCGGGGACGGCGCTCTCGCCGAGCGGCTTCTTGAGCGGCGGCTTCCGCTTCTCGTGGGAGACGCCCGACCCCGCCGCGAACGTGCGCATCGTGCGGAGCGTGGATCTCGACGCGCTGCTCGCGCCGTCGCACCGCGGGACCGCGCTCCTCGCGCTCGGCACGCCCGCGCAGACCACGCCGCTCCGCGAGCAGCTCGTGTCGCTGACCGACCTCGCCGTCACCGCGAAGATGAGCAAGTTCGGGAGCCTCGTCTGGGTGACGAGCCTCTCGAGCGGCAAGCCCGTCGCCGGGGCGGAGGTCGCGATCGGCACCGTGAAGAAGGACGATCAGCGCACGTTCGTGACCGACGACCAGGGCGTGGCGCTGGTCCCGCCCGACGCGTTCGCGCCGATCCGCGAGACGCGCTCCGGGTGGGGCAGCGACTACGCCTCGCCGGACACCGATTTCGTCGTCGTCGTCCGCAAGGGCGACGACTGGACCTACCAGCGCGTCGAGCAGTCGCCGTCGTTCCTGCGCGCCGCTCCGAACGTCGACCTCGCGGCGTCGAAGGAGTGGCAGGGGACCGTCTTCGCGGACCGCGGCGTCTACCGGCCCGGCGAGACCGTGAAGCTCGCGGCGGTCCTGCGCCAGGCCGACGCGCGCGGCCTCTCGGTGGTCGGCGGCCGCGACGTCCGCGTCACGCTCACCGACGCGCAGGGCGAAAAAGTCTTCGAGAGCCGCGCCAAGACCGACGCGTTCGGCGGCCTCGCGCTCGACGCGCCGCTGCCGAAGACGGCCCACCTCGGGAGCGCGACGGCGACGCTCACGCTCGCCGCCTCGCGCTCCGCGTTCTCGACGAGCTTCCTCGTCGCCGATTTCAAGCCGGCCGAGTTCGCCGTCACGGCGAGCGCCGACAAGCGCGAGGTCGTGCGCGGCGATCGCGCGCATTTTCTGGTGCACGGCGAATACTTGTTCCAGGCGCCCATGGCCAACGCCGCGACGCACGACAGCGCGGTGCGCTCGGTCGCGTCCTTCACGCCGAAGGGTTCGGACGGATTCGTGACGAGCGACGAGGCGTACACGAGCGACTACGGCGACAAGAGCCCGCGCGCCGGCGAGCTCCTCGAGAAGGACGCGACGCTCGACGGCTCGGGCGATCACGACACGTGGCTCGATCTCCCGATGCCCGGGCAGACGCAGCCCGAGCTCGTCACGTTCGAGTCGGACGTCGAGGACTTCACCCGGCAGGTCGTCGCGGGCTCGGCCTCGGTGCTCGTGCACCCGGCCGAGTTCTACGTGGGCATGAAGCGGCCCGCCTCGCGCTTCGTCGCGGTCGGCGCGACCCTCCACCCCGAGGTGCTCGCGTTCGCGCCGGGCGGCGCGCACGTCGCGGGCGCCGCCGTGAAGCTCGAGCTCGTCGAGCGCAAGTGGACGACCGTCGTCGAGGACACCGGCGACGGCTCGCGCCGCTCGAAGGTGGAGGACACGGTGGTCGCGTCGTGCGACGTCGTCAGCGCCGAGCGCGCGTCGTCGTGCGCGCTCCGCGTGCCCGAGGCCGGCTACTTCATCGTGCGCGCGACCAGCAAGGATTGCCGCGGAAACGCGGTGCGCGCGAGCACCTCGCTCTATTCGCTCTCCGACAAACCGGACGTGCAGACGCGGCTCGGCTGGTCCGAGGGCGACGCGCGCGTCATCAAGCTCGAGGCCGACAAGTCGTCCTACGAGCCGGGCGACGCGGCGAAGATCCTCGTCCGCAACCCGTTCAAGGAGGCCGAGGCGCTGATCACCGTCGAGCGCGGCGGCGTGCTCGCGTCGCAGACGACGGTGCTCCGCGGGTCGATGCCGGTCGTGTCGATTCCGATCCAGGACGATTACTTCCCGAACGTCTTCGTGTCGGTCCACCTCGTGCGCGGGCGCTTGCAGGCGCCTCCCGCGACGGGCGCCGACGTCGCGGGACCGGATTACCGCGACGGCTACGTCGAGCTCGGCGTGAGCCCGCACACGCACCGCCTCGACGTGCAGGTGCTCGCCGACGGCAAGCAGCACCGCCCGGGCGATCCGCTCGACGCCGACGTGATCGTGAAAGACTCGCGCGGTCAGCCCGTGCGCGCCGAGCTCACCTTTTACGCCGTCGACGAGGGCGTGTTGATGCTCACGGGCTACCAGACGCCCGACCCGCTCGGCGCGTTCACGCGGCCGCGCTCGCTCGCGGTGTTCGGGATGGAGAGCCGCGATCACCTCGGCAAGATCCTCGCGCTGAAAGCGGGCGAGAAGCTCCGCAACCTCGGCTGGGAGACGCAGAGCGGCGAGGACAAAGGCGACGACGGCGGCGGCGGCGACGAGTCGGGCGGCGGCAAACCCCGGCGCGAGTTCAAGAATACGGCGTATTTCGAGGCCGGGCGCGTCACGGGCGAGGACGGCAAGGCGCACTTCCATTTCGTGCTGCCGGACAACCTGACGACGTTCCGGCTCATGGCGGTCGCCGCCTCGCCGGATTGCTTCGGCTCGGGGCAGACGAGCGTCGTCTCGTCGAAGAAGCTCATGGCGCGGCCGGCGCTCCCGCGCGTCGTGCGCGTCGGCGACAAGCTCGACGCGAGCGTCGTCGTCTCGGCGAAGGCGCTCGGCGCGATCCCGGTCGACGTGCGCATCGGCGTCGCGTCGGGCGGGCTCTCCGTCTCGGGCGCGACGGTCCAGCACGTCACGCTGCCGGCGTCGGGCAACCTCGAGGTCCACTTCCCGGTCGTCGCGTCGGCGGCGGGGCCCAGCAAGATCACCTTCGCCGTGAGCGGCGGCGGCGAGAAGGACGTCGTCGAGGTGAAGAAGCGCGTGGAGCTGCCGCTGCACCTCGAGAGCACGGCGGTCTACGGCGAGACGAACCGCGCGGCGGCGATCGCCTTCGGCGATCTCTCGAAGATCCGCGGCGACCAAGGCTCGCTCGACGTGCGCGTCTCGTCGTCGGCGCTCGTCGGTCTGTCCGAGACGTTCGACCAGCTCGACGAGTATCCGTACGGATGCACCGAGCAGCTCGCGAGCCGCATGATCCCGCTGCTCTCGCTCGACGACCTCGCGCGGTCGGTCGGCGTGCGCGTGCCTGCGTCGACCGACGACCGCATGCAGGACGCCGTCGCGGGCCTCCTCGCGCACCAGCACGACAGCGGCGGCTTCGGCTATTGGGACAACGACACCGAGGAGCCGTGGCTGTCCGCGTACGCGCTGCTCGCGCTCGACGCGGCGAGCAAGCACGGCTTCTACGTGCCGCACGACGCGCTCGACAACGGCGTCACGTACCTGCGGCGCGCGCTCGCGCGGCAGAAGTTCAAGCCGAGCGACGACGACGACAAGCCGACCGACGACGGAGACGACGCGCAGCAGGCGGACGACTCGGCGGAGGACGGCCTCTCGGCGGACGACAAGCTCGAGCGCGCGTACGCCGAGGCGGCGTTCATCGCGGACACGCTCGCGACGCTCGGAAAGCCGGACCCGGGTTACCTGAACCAGCTCTACGACGCGCGCGCGCACCAGGCGCTCTTCACGCAGGCGCTGCTCCTCCACGCGATGGCGGTGGGCGCGATGCCCAAGTCGCAGACGGCGACGCTGGCGTCGGAGATCACGGCGCGTCTACGAGTCGACGCCGACACCGCGTACGCCGAGGAGCAGGGCACGCTTTACGCGCCGCTCCTGGACTCGCCGGCGCGCACGACCGCGCTCGCGCTGCGCGCGCTGCTCGCCGTCGACCCCAAGCACCCGCTCGCGGCGCGCCTCGCCAAGGGCCTGCTCTCGCAGCGCAGGTCGGGCGCGTGGGAGTCGACGCAGGAGAACGCGTGGGCGCTCGTCGCGCTCGACGCGTACCGAAAGAACCAAGAAGGCGATCGCCCCGACTTCGACGTGAGCGTCTTCCTCGGCAGCAGTCGAATCGGCGAAGAGTCGTTCCACGACCGCTCGCTCAAGGACGATCGCTTCACGCTCGTGCCCTCGAAGGTGCGGACCCTCGGCGGCCCGCTCACCTTCGCGATGAACGGGACGGGCAAGCTCTTCTACTCGGCCGAGCTGAAATACGAGATCGCGGATCTGCCTAAAAAACCGGTCGATTGAGGGCTGTTCGTGCAGAAGACGATGCGCGCCGTGAAGCTCGCGGAGCTCGCCGACGCGACGCAGTGGATCCCCAAGCAGACGTCGCTCAGCGCGCGAGCGGGCGATCTCGTGGTGGTCGACGTGCTGCTCGAGTCGGCGGAGCCGCAGGAGCAAGTCGTGCTCGACGACCCGCTGCCGGCGGGCCTCGAGGCGGTCGACTTCGATCTCGCGACGACCGGCCAGCTCCACGCCGTCGGCGATAGCGTGCGCACGGACAAGAAGCCGCCGAAGGACGCGCTCGACGACATCGGCATGCCGTTCCGCACGGCGACGTATCACCGCGAGCTGAAGGACGATCGCGTGCTCACGTTCATCCCGCACGTCGCGCCGGGGATGTACCACTTCCGATACTTGGCGCGGGCGACCGCGGTCGGGACGTACGTGATGCCGCCGACGAGCGCCGGGTGCATGTACTCGCCGGAGGTGTTCGGGAGGACGGCGGCCGCGAGCTTCGAGGTGCAGCGGTAGGCAGGGACGGGGCGCGGCGACTCCATCGCCGCAGCCGTCACGGCGCGACGGGTGCGGGCACGAACGGCGGGTCGTGACCGTAGCAGTCGCCGTCGTGGTCCTGCGCGAGCGGCGTCGCGTCAGGGCCTTCGAGCACGCCCGGCACCGACGCGGGCACGCGCAGACGCACCGCGGTCCGGGCGCGCGCGAGCTCGAAGTCGCGATGCTCCATCGCGCGTCACGGGCGGACCGCACTTCGGGGCGCCGCGGCAGCCGCGCGACGAGCGCCGTCAACGGCGGCTGCGATTGCGAGCCGCCGCACGCCGCGCGCGCGACGAGCCAAAGGGTGGGGCGTCGGCGCATCGGCGCGACGTTGCCACCGATTGGGCTACGCTCCGGCGCGTGGCAGGAAGCAGGCGGGCCCGGGAGGCGTTTTCGTGTCCGTGAAGCTCGGCCGCCGACTCGTCGCCTTCGCGCGCAAAAACCCGCGCAAGCTCGCGGCCGCGGTCGTCATGCTGCTCTTCGCGCCGTTCATTTCGGTGCAGACCGCATCTTTTTTCGTGCGGCTGCCGGTCGAGCTCCGCGACGCGCACGGCGGGTCAGTGCGCGTCCTCGATCGCGAGGGGCGGCTGCTCCGTGACGCGCGGCCCAAGGACGGGTCGAAGACGGCGTGGGTGAGGAAGGACGACGCGGCGCTCGTCGCCGACGCGCTCGTCGCGACCGAGGACCGACGCTTCTGGTCGCACTCCGGCGTCGACTGGCTCGCGGTCGTCCGCGCCGCGTGGTCCAACCTCGCCCACGAGCGCACCGTCTCGGGCGCCTCGACGCTGACGATGCAGCTCGCGCGCGCGGTCCGCCCGCACCCGCGCACCCTCCGCGGAAAATTCATGGAGGCGGCGCTCGCGATCCGGATTGAGCGCTCGCTCACCAAGGACCAGATCCTCGAAGAAGTATTTGAACCGAGTCGAGTTCGGACCAAACCTCCGCGGCGTGTCGGCGGCGAGCCGCGCGTACTTCGACAAACCGCCGAAGGCGCTCTCGCTCGGCGAAGCCGCGCTGCTCGCGGGGCTCGTGCGCGGCCCGAGCTACTACGATCTCGAGAAGCACCCGGACGCGGCGAAGGCGCGCCGGCAGATCGTCCTCGCTCGCATGGTGGCCGCGGGCGCCGTCGACGACGCACACGCGAAGATCGCGGGCGAGGAGCCCGTCGTCCTTCAGGAGCGCGCCCCTGCGTTCGGCGCGCCGCATTTCGTCCGCGCGCTGCTCGCCGGGCGCCTCGGCGCGATCCCGGACGCGTCGGGCGGGAGCGTTCGAACGACGCTCGACGTCGATCTCCAGCGCGCCGCCGAGACGGCCACGCAGCGCGTGCTCGGCTCGCTCGGCCCGAAGCACGTGACGGCCGCGAGCGTCGTCGCGCTCGACAACGCGACCGGCGACGTGCTCGCGTACGTCGGCTCGCCCGACTATTTCGACGACGCGCGCGGCGGCCAGAACGACGGCGTGCTCGCGCTGCGCCAGCCGGGCTCGACGCTCAAGCCGTTCGTGTACGAGCTCGCGATGGAGAAGCTCGGCATGACGCCCGCGACGGTGCTCCCCGACGTGGAGATGCATTTCGCCACGCGCACCGCGTGTTCGCGCACGCCGCCTGCGGCGGACTGTGCGACCGGAGACTTCGCGCCGCACGATTACGACGAGTCCTTCCACGGCCCGGTCCGCATGCGCGAGGCGCTCGGCAACTCGCTCAACGTACCCGCGGTCTTCGTCGCCGACGAGCTCGGGCCGCAGGCCGTGCTCGATCGGCTGCGCGTGCTGGGGTTTTCGCTCGACAAGGGCGCCGACGAGTACGGCGCGGCGATCGCGCTCGGCGACGGCGAGGTGCGGCTCCTCGACCTCGCGAACGCGTACGCGACCCTCGCGCGCGGCGGCGTCGAGAGGCCGGTCCGCGCCGCGCTCGCGGTCGACGTCGCGGGCAACGTCACGACGCTCGCGACGGGCGACGAAAAGCGCGTGATGGACGCGCTCGACGCCGCGCGCATCACCGACGTGCTCAAGGATTCGCGCGCGCGCCTCGCGTCCTTCGGCGAAGGCAGCGTGCTCGAGTTCTCGTTCGAGGCCGCCGGCAAGACCGGCACCTCGAAGGGGTACCGCGACAACTGGGCCGTGGGCTTCACGAAGCAAGTCACCGTCGCCGCGTGGGTCGGAAACTTCGACGGCTCGGCGATGGACCACGTGAGCGGCATCACCGGCGCGGGCCCGCTCTTTCACGACGTCATGTCCGCGGCGATGGGCCCGCGCGAGAAGCTCGCGCTGCCGATCTCCGAATCGGACTTCGGCGGCCGCCTCGAGCGCGTAGCGGTCTGCCCGCTCTCGGGCGCGCGCGTCACCGCGGCGTGTCCCGGGCACGTCTTCGAGTGGTTCACGCACGACGAAGCCGAGGAGCTCCCTTTCGACGAGATGCACGAGCAGATTGACGTCGACCCGCGCAACGGCCTCCGCGCGGGGCACGCGCCGAGCGCGACGTGCGAGCGCGTGACCAAGACCTTCGAGCGGTTCCCGCCGCGCTACGCCGCGTGGGCCGCCTCGGCGGGGCGCCCGGTCGCGCCGACGGCGTACTCGCCCGACTGCCCGCCCGACGCGGCGGAGACCGGCTCCTCGTCGGGCCCGCTCTCGATTCGTTACCCGCTCGGCGACGCGCGCTTCGTGATCGATCCCGACCGGCCCGACAGCGCGCAGGTGCTCGCGGTGGCGGTCGTCGCGCCGCCGGGAACGCCCGAGGTCGAGCTCCTCGTCGACGGCGCCGAGGTCGATCATCGAAGGAGCCCGTACACGCTACGCTGGCCGCTCGCGCCGGGCGACCACGAGCTCGTCGCGCGTGCCGGGAAGACCGAGAGCGAGCGCGTGAAGATCCACGTCCGCAAGTGACGCCGCCGACGCGACGGACGCATGCGAGCAGGTGGTGCGATGTCGGAGCGATCTCGCGCCGCATCCTCCTCTGTCCTTGCGATCGTCGCGTCGGATCTCCGATTCTAGACGGAGATGAGGGACGGAGACGGCAAGCGCCAACCCGACCCCGGTCCGATCAAGCCGCAGCCCGTCGTGGTCACGCGCGTGCTCGACGTCGGGCCGCCGCTCGTCCCCCGTCAGAACCCGCCGCCGAAGGCGCCCGACGTGCGCTCCGCGGCGTCGGCGCTCGAAGCGATTCCGCCCATCCCGCCTCCGCCGCCGCCCGCGCGCATCGCGCGACCCGAGGCGCCCGACGTGCTCGCGACCGAGATCACGGTCGACGGCGACAGCTTGTGGGACAGCGTCGAAGCGCTCATCGACGACGTCGACGCCGGGTTCGGCGCGATCGTTGCGCAGGACAACGGTCCGCACACCGTCCGCGAGAACCAGCCGTCGATGTCGCGCTCGCCGAGCGGCGGGCTCTCGAACGCGCGCGAGCTCTTTCTCCAGCTCGCGACCGCCCACGTGCGCCACGTCCGCGATTTCATGATCGACGTGAACGCGGGCCAGGCGACGACCGAGTGGCTCTCGCTCTGCGAGCCGGCGATGACCTCGGTGCAGAAGATGGCCGAGCAGCTCGAGCTGCGCGATCTCGCGACCGCGCTCGAGGCGTACGTCGTCGTGCTCAAGCTCGCGTCCGAGTCGTCGGGCCTCGTCGTCGACGACGAATCCCGCAAGAAGCTCGGAGCGGCGTACGCGCCGCTCGTCGCGCTGCTCCCCGCGGCGTTCTCGCTGGAGGCGGTGAAGAGCAAGCGCGAGGGCGTCATCGTGCAGGCGCTCCTCTACCAAGTGCCCGGCGTCGGCAAGGTCACCGTCGACAAGCTCTTCTCGTCGGGCCTCAGCTCGCTCGACGCGCTCTTCGTCGCGCGACCGGAGGAGGTCGCGCTGACGACCGGCATCGACGGCGAGCTCGCGGGAAAGATCGCCGAGCGCTTCGCGCGCTACAAGAAGGAGCTGCAGAGCACGGCGGTCGACGAAGATCGCTCCGTCGAGCGCGCGCGGCTCGGCGAGCTCACCGAGGCGCTCGACCGCGAGCACCGCGCGTTCGAGGCCGCCGAGCGCGACGACGACTCGGCAAAGAAGCGCACCGCACGCAAGGCGCGCGAGGCGGCGTTCCTCGAGATCAAGGTCCTGCTCGCGCGGCTCGGCGAGGTGGAGCGCGTCGGCGCCATCGACAAGATGGCGTTCGCGCAGCGCGTGGTCGAGCTGCGGAAATTCTTGGGAGGGTGACGAGCGACATGGCCGAGTCCAAAGAACAAATCGAAAAGAGAGTTGCCGCGGGCGAGAAGCTCGACCGCGCCGATTTGCGCGGCGCGCAGCTCGCCGGGGCCAAGCTCGCGGGCGCGAGCCTGCGGAGGTGCGACTTCGAGGGCGCGAACCTCGAGGGCGCGAATCTGCAGAAGGCGGTGCTCAAGAACGCGAGCTTGCGCGAGGCCTATCTCGCGGGCGCCGACTTCCGCGACGCGAACCTCGACGGCGCCGATCTCGAGGGCGCGAATTTGCAGAAGGCGAACCTCGCCGGCGCGAACCTCGGACGCGCGAACCTCGAGGGCGCGGATCTCCACCGGCGCGAGCCTCCGCGGGTGCAAGCTCGCGCACGCGCAGCTCGACTCGGCGAAGCTCGGCGGCGCGGACCTCACGGCGGCCGATTTTTCGCGCTGCGATCTCGTCGAGTGTTACCTCGGCGGCGTCAAGGCTTCGCGCGCCAGCTTCGCCGGCGCGAACCTCGAGGAGGCGAACCTCGAAGAGGGCGACTTCACCGACGCGAGCTTCGACGACGCGCAGCTGCCGAGCATCGGCGCGACGGCCGCGGCGTTCACGCGCGCGAGCTTCATCAAGGCGGATCTCTCGAACGCGAACCTCGTTCGCGCGAGCTTCTCCGGCGCCGACCTCCGCAAGGCGAACCTCGAGCGCGCGAAGCTGGAGCAGACCGTGCTCACCGGCGCGCGCATCGCGGGGATCGTCACGAAGGACGCGGCTCTCGGCACGATCGCGATGGACTGGGCCGACGTCTCGCCCGACGACGACGGAAGCAAGCGCGTCCAAGGCGAGGCGGCGCTCGCCGCGCTCGCGGGCAAGACCGCCGAGGAGACGGGCGGCCGCGGAAAGAACGTCCGATACTTCGGCGCGGGCGACGTGCTCCGTTTCGCCGCGCTCGAGTTCGACGCCGGCGCGGCTGTCGAGATCGAGAGCCGCTTCGAGCAGTGCTCGATCGCGATCGGCGAGGGCACCGAGCTCATCGTCGGCAGCGAGGGCGTGCTCGCCGGCTGCAGCATCAAGGGCGGCGGCCACATCACGATTCACGGGCAGTTCTTCGAGGGCGACAAAGGTCCGGGGATCGTTGGGCCGCGCCAAGTCGTCGTCACGCAGGGCGGCGTCCTCGTCGGCTCGGTCGCGCAGGGCGACGAGCCCACGACGTTCGGTTTCGAGCCTGGGAGCAGGCTCCGCATGAAGATCACGCGAGGTCAGAATGGACGGAGGTCAGGATGAGTGAGATGGAAAAAAAGACTCTGGTGGAGGAAGGCACCGAGTTCAAAGGATCGCTGACCTCGAAGTGTCCCGTGGAGGTCCGCGGGCGCATCGACGGCGATCTGAACGCGCCGTCGCTGCACGTGAGCGCGTCGGGCGCGGTGAGCGGGAAGGTGACCGTCGGGCAGCTCGTCTCGCAGGGCGAGATCGCCGGCGAGTTCGACGCCGATTCGATCCACCTCTCGGGAACGGTCAAGGACAACACGGTCATTCGAGCCAAGACGCTCGAGGTTCGTCTCTCGCCTCCGAGCGGAAACAAGCTGCAGGTCATCTTCGGCGAGGTCGCGCTCGACGTCGGCGACGCGCCGCGCGACGCGGCGACGGCCGGCGGCAAGGGCAAGAAGAAGAAGGACGAGGAGTCGCAGCAAGACGGAAAGAGCATCCCGCCGCCGGGCGAGTGATCACCTGAGATCGAGGTGCGCCGCGCCGGGCCCGTCCTCGGCGCTCGCGCGCGCGAGCTCTTTCACGAGCTCGAAAGGCACCTGGTCGACGAGCTCGAGGTTTCCGTTGGGAAGCAGCGCGGGCTCGCCCGCGAGGTACACGTCGTCGGGGCCGTCGGGCGGATCACCGGTCCACACGCCGCCGATGATCTCGTCGCCTTCGCCGAGCGCGAGCGTCGCGGTGTAGTGCATCGGGACCGGGACGACGCCGACGCGCGCGTAGTGCGTGCCGTCGGGCGACTCGACGACGTCGGCGCGCGCGTACGGCAGCACGGTCGAGCTCAGAGTCAGATCGATGCTCACGTCGACGAGCGCGCGAACGCGCGGCGCGAGCGACGGAGCGATGCGCTCGCCGCGGACCGGCCGCCGTTCGGACGTGAGACGAACGTCGGCGCCTGCGACGCCGTAATACTGCTGCGCGACCGTCGGGAGGGCGTCGATCAAGAACGCCTTCTTCGCGACGCCGAGCCGGTTCAAGAGTGCCACGACGAGCACGCCGGGATTCATGCTGCACTCGGCGCCGGCGTCGAATCCGATCGTGTCGCAGAGCTCGCCGATCGCGTGCGTCTCCTTCGGGAGCGCGTACGACACGGCGAGGAGCGCCTTCACGTCTTGCGGGTGGAATCGAACGCGATCGCCGGATTTGCCGACGACGTCCACGACGCGAAACGGCTCGGGGTGCGCGATCGACGCGCTCGCGACGCCGCCGCAGACGCCGTTCCAGTAGCGCGGCCGCGGCCTCATGTTGTGCGTGTACGAGAGCGCCTGGTTCTCCGCCGGGAAATCGAAGTGACCGAGCGCGATGTCGAGCTTCTCGGCGGGCGCGAGGCGAAAGAGCGTGCGCTCAGCGCTCGCGTCGCCGCGCGCCGCGGCGTCGAGCCAGCCGTGCGCCTGCGACGCGCTCGGCGCCGAGAACCCGACGAGCGTGCGCCAGACGAGCCGCGGCGCGCCGTCCTTCCAGCGCCCGCCGTACGAGCCGAGCCACGACGGAAAAAAAGTCGACGACCACATCGCCTGCGAGGGCGCGAGCGGCTTGCCGAAGAGCGGCTCGAGCTCGGGCAAGCGCGTGAGGAGCTTCCCGTCGGGGAGGCCGTCGCGCGGAATGTCGGCGAGCTTGCCGGCAGCGGGCGTGTCGATCGGCAGGACGCTGCGCGGCTCGATCGGGCGGAAATACCGGGGCATCGTGATGCGCAGCGCGGGAAGCGCGAGCGCCCAGAGCGCGGCGAGCACGGCCACGCGCGTCCGCGCGGCGGGCTCGCGGAGGAGCGTCACCGCCAGCGCGAGCGGCAAGACGACGTAGAGCATCTCGTTGGCGAGCGTGAGGAAGCCCCACGTGCCGAGCGCCTCCTCGAGGCCGAGCGGGCACGAGGCGAGCAGCCGAAACGGGAGCATGAACCTGTGGCTCGTGAGAGGCCAGAAGAGGGCGACGCCGTCTTGGCCCGTCGTCGCCGCGTCGAGGAGGCCGTGCGACGCGCCCATCGCGAAGAGAAAGAAAACGACGCGCCACCACGGGCGGCTCCCGAGCCGAAGCGAGCCAAAGAATGCTGCCGACGCCGCGAGCGCCACGAGCCCGGCGACGAAGAGCGAGTGCGTGAGGCCGCGGTGCCCGGCGATCTCGTTCGGGCGAACCTCGAAGGCGAGGGTCGCGAGATCGAGATCGGCCCACGTCGAGCACGCGATCGCGACCACGAGCAGTCGCCGCTCGAGGCTCGCGGGCACCGCCGCTCCGCCGCGCGTCACGACCGGGATCGCCGCGTGCGCGAAGAGCGAGGCCATCAGGTCGCCGCGCGTTTGCGCGGCATGAGCGCGTAGGCCCAGAACGGAAGGAAGATGATGAGCTCGGCCATCATCACGTGGATGCCGGCGGCCGAGAGCATGCCCATTCCGATCGGCGCGATCGGAATGAAGCGGAGCGGCGCCCAGAAACGCGCGCTCGTCAGCGGCCAGAAGAGCGCGCAGCCGTGGCCGCCGCCGTAGGTCATCGTGTCGAGGAGGCCGTGGCTCACGGCGACGAGCGTCGCGAAGATCGCCGTGCGACGCGGCGGAAGGCGCCAGCGCTTCGCGAGCGGGTAGGCGAGGGCGCCGAGCACGAGCGCGACGATCAGCGAGTGGGTCGCGCCGCGGTGGCCGAACGTGCTGTCGTACGGAACGCCGAACGCGAACCCGAGCGCGTCGACGTCGGGCCACATCGCGAGCACCGAGAAGGCGACCATGGCGCGCCGCGCGATCGCCGGCTCGGCGCTGTACGCGCGGCCGAACGCCATGCCCACCGCGACGTGTCCGATGCTCGCCATTCGAGACGAGTTAACAGGAAGATCGCCGGATCAGGAAGGAAAGAGAGGCCCGCGCGCGCGGTGCAGCCGAGCCGTGGCGGCGACGGTCGCCACGAGCAGCGCGAACGCGTAGCCGGACGTGCCAGCGATGAAGGAACGGTCTCATGCGCTCCGTTTCGCGACCGCAGTGCCGGCGAAAATCGCGCTATTTTCGTGGGCGCCGCGACGCGGAGCGCGCCGAGCTGGCAACCGCGTCAGGATGAATGCGCCGAAGCGTCCAATGAATCCCATGCGCGAATCGCTCGATCGCGACGGGTGGTTTCTCGCCGAGCGCGCGCTCGACGCGGCGTGGGTGGCGCGGCTTCGGCGCGCGTTCGACGCGGCGCCGGCACAGAGCGAGGGCACTCAGCACGTCCGCCCCGACGACGCGACGCCCGACGTCGACGCGTGGCGCGCCCTCGAGACGCTCCCGATCCTCGTCGCCGCCGCGACGCACGTCCTCGGGACCTTCCGCCTGCGCGACGTCCACGGGCGAAACCCGCTCCCCGGCTTCGGCCAGCAGGGCCACCACGCCGACGCCGCGCCGCGCCCGCCGGGCGCGCCGTTCTCGGTCGTGAGCGCGATCGCGATGCTCGACGACTTCACGGTCGAGAGCGGCGCGACGCGCGTCGTGCCCGGCTCGCATCGGCTCGCGGAGCCCATTCCGAAGTCGCTCGCGCAGCCCGGCGCCACGCACCCGCGCGAGCGCGTCGTCACCGGCCCGGCGGGCAGCGTGCTCGTTTTCAACGGCCACGTTTGGCACTCGGGCCGCCGCAACGCGAGCCCCGGTCCGCGCCGCGCCGTGCAGATCGTGATCGTGCGCTAGGCCTCAGTTCGCCTTCGGCGGTGGTACGTGCTCCTCGGGCCGCTCCTCGCGCGGTCGGCGCGGCTCCTGCGTGGCGAGCGACCGCGATATCACCGCGAGGAGCTGATCGTTGTCGACCGGCTTCGGGACGAAGTCGGTGCATCCCGCCGCGAGGACCTTCTCGCGGTCGCCGACCATCGCCTTGGACGTGAGCGCGATGATCGGCAGCTTCTTGAAGCTCTCCATCGCGCGGATGTTCCGCGTCGCGTCGTAGCCGTCGACCTCGGGCATCATGATGTCCATCAAGACGACGTCCACGTCGGGGTTCTTCTGGAGCGCGTCGAGCGACGCCCGCGCGTTGTCGGCGAGTAGGACGTTCATCCCGCGCCGCTCCAGCAGGTTGCGGATCGCGTAGGCGTTTCGCACGTCGTCGTCGACCACGAGCACCTTGCGCCCGCTCAGGGCGACGGGCTGCGCGGGGACAATCGACGCCTCCCGCCGCAGCGAGACCGGCGCCGACATCGTCGCGAACGACGACGGCAGGTACAGCATGAACGTGCTCCCGTGGCCGGGCGTGCTCCGCAGCGAGACCTCGCCGCCGAGGAGGCGCGCGAGCTCGCGGCTGATCGCGAGCCCGAGCCCGGTGCCGCCGTAGGTGCGGCTCGTCGAGGCGTCGGCCTGGTGGAAAGCCTCGAACACGATGCGCTGCTTGTCCTCCGGGATGCCGATGCCCGTGTCGGCCACGGTGAACGCGACGGCGTCCTCGCTGTTCAGGAGCTCGCTCTGGAAGAGCGTGCCCGGCGCCGGCCGTCCGATCGCCAGCGTGACGCCGCCGGTCTGGGTGAACTTGAACGCGTTCGACAAGAGGTTCTTCAGAATCTGCTGCAGGCGCAGCGGGTCGGTGTGGAGCAGGTTCGGCGCGTCAGGCTTCACGTCGATCTTGAAGAAGAGGCCCTTCTGCTCGGCGACCTTGTCGAAGCTCCGGGAGCAGAAGTCCTCGAGGTCGGCGACCATGACGTCCTGCGCCTTCACCTCGACCTTGCCGGCCTCCACCTTCGAGAGGTCGAGGATCTCGTTGATGAGCGACAGGAGATCGCGCCCCGAGGAGCAGATCGTCTTGGCGTAGTCGACCTGTTGCGACGTGAGCGTCTTCTCCTCGTTGTCCGCGAGGAGCTTCGCCAAGATCAGCAGGCTGTTCAGCGGGGTCCGCAGCTCGTGCGACATGTTTGCGAGAAAATCGCTCTTGTACTTCGAGGCGCGGGCGAGCTCGCGGGCCTTCTCCTCGAGCGACGCCGACGCGCGCGCGATCTCGCGGTTCTTGATCTCGAGCTCGCTCGCTTTCTCCTCGAGCTCGCGCGACCGGTTGCCGAGCTCGCTGTTCGAGCGCTGCAGCTCCTGGAGGAGCTCCTCGGTCCGCATGCTCGCGCCGATCATGTTGAAGACGACGCCGATTGACCCGACGAGCTGATCGAGGAACGTGATGTGAATCGGCGTGAACTCCTGGAACGAGGCGAGCTCGATGACCGCCTTGAGGTGCCCCTCGAAGAGCACCGGCAAGACCACGACGTTCGCCGGCGGCGCCTTGCCGAGGCCCGAGCGGATCGACAGGTACTCGCCCGGCACGTCCGTCACGAGGATCGTCTTCTTCTCGAGCGCGCACTGCCCGACGAGCCCCTCGCCGAGGGCGAAGCGATTGGAGAGCTGCTTGCGCGACTCGAAGGCGTAGCTCGAGAGGAGCTGGAGCATCGGCGTGTCCTCTTCGGTCTCGAGCACGTAGAGGAGGCCCTGTTGCGCCAGGACGAGCGGCGTGAGCTCGCTCATCACGAGCCGCGCGAGCGAGGCGATGCTCCGCTGGCCCTGCATCATCCCGCTGAATTTCGCGAGATTCGTCTTCAGCCAATCCTGCTCTTTGTTCGCCCGCGTCGTGTCGCGCAGGTTGGCGATCATCTTGTTGATGTTGTCTTTGAGCTGGAGGACCTC
The DNA here is from genome assembly GCA_963731595.1 of uncultured delta proteobacterium. Taxonomy (GTDB): domain Bacteria; phylum Myxococcota_A; class Polyangia; order Polyangiales; family Polyangiaceae; genus DASXHD01. Next base: position 1,627,018 of record CAVSWE010000004.1, on the reverse strand, counting down.
GCCCTTGGCCTCGACCGAGATCGCGCGCGTGAGGTCGCCCGCGGTGACGGCCGTCGCGACCTCGGCGATCGCGCGGACCTGGGTCGTGAGGTTCGACGCGAGCTGATTGACGGCGTCGGTCAGCGCGCGCCACGTGCCGGCGGCGCCGGGCACCTTGGCCTGCCCGCCGAGCTTCCCCTCGACGCCGACCTCGCGCGCGACCGTGGTCACCTGCTCGGCGAAGACGTGGAGCGTGTTGGTCATGTCGTTGATCGTGTCGGCGAGCGACGCGATCTCGCCCTTCGCGCCGAGCGCGAGCTTCGGGCTGAGATCGCCCTGCGCGACCGCGGTGACCACCTTGGCGATGCCGCGCACTTGGAGCGTCAGGTTCGACGCCATCACGTTGACGTTCTCGGTCAAATCCTTCCACGTGCCCGAGACGCCGGGGACCTGCGCTTGCCCGCCGAGCTTTCCGTCGGTGCCGACCTCGCGCGCGACGCGCGTGACCTCGGCGGCGAACGCGCGGAGCTGGTCGACCATCCTGTTGATCGTCTCTTTGAGCTCCAGGATCTCGCCGCGCGCCTCGACCGTGATCTTCTGCGAGAGATCGCCGCGCTCGATCGCCTTCGTGACGACCGCGATGTTGCGCACCTGGTTGGTGAGGTTGCCGGCGAGCTGGTTGACGTTCTCGGTCAGGTCCTTCCACGTGCCGGCGACGTCGGGGACGATCGCCTGGCCGCCGAGCTTTCCGTCGGTGCCGACCTCGCGCGCGACGCGCGTGACCTCGGCGGCGAACGCGCGGAGCTGGTCGACCATCCTGTTGATGGTCTCTTTCAGCTCCATGATCTCGCCGCGCGCTTCGACCGTGATCTTCTGCGAGATCGCCCGCCTGGATCGCCTTGGTGACGACCGCGATGTTGCGCACCTGGTTGGTCAAGCTGCCGGCGAGCTGGTTGACGTTGTCGGTGAGGTCCTTCCACGTGCCGGCGACGCCGGGCACGGTGGCCTGGCCGCCGAGCTTTCCGTCGGTGCCGACCTCGCGCGCGACGCGCGTGACCTCCGCGGTGAACGTGCGGAGCTGATCGACCATTTTGTTGATGGTCTCTTTGAGCTCGAGGATCTCGCCGCGCGCCTCGACCGCGATCTTCTGCGAGAAGTCGCCTCGCGCGACGGCCGTCGTCACGAGCGCGATGTTGCGGACCTGATTCGTGAGGTTGCCGGCGAGCTGGTTGACGTTGTCGGTCAGGTCCTTCCACGTGCCGGCGACGCCGGGCACCTTCGCCTGACCGCCGAGCGCGCCGTCGGTGCCGACCTCGCGCGCGACGCGCGTGACCTCGGCCGCGAACGCGCGGAGCTGGTCGACCATCTTGTTGATCGTCTCTTTGAGCTCCAAAATCTCGCCGCGAGCTTCGACCGTGATCTTCTGCGAGAGATCGCCGTTGGCGACCGCCGTCGTGACGAGGGCGATGTTGCGCACCTGGCTCGTCAGGTTCGACGCGAGCACGTTCACGTTGTGCGTGAGGTCCTTCCACGTCCCGGCGACGCCTTGCACCTCGGCGACGGCGCCGAGCTTTCCCTCGGTGCCGACCTCGCGCGCGACGCGCGTGACCTCGCTCGCGAACGCGCGCAGCTGATCGACCATCCTGTTGATCGTGAGCTTCAGCTCCAAAATCTCGCCGCGCGCTTCGACGGTGATCTTCTGCGAGAGATCGCCGTTGGCGACCGCGGTCGTGACGAGCGCGATGTTGCGCACTTGGTTGGTGAGGTTGGCGGCGAGCCCGTTGACGTTGTCGGTGAGATCCTTCCACGTGCCCGAGACGCCGCGCACCTCGGCCTGCGCGCCGAGCTTTCCGTCGGTGCCGACCTCGCGCGCGACGCGGATGATCTCCGAGCCGACCGACTGCAGGCGATCGATGAGCTGGTTCACCTCGGTCGCGATGCGCTTGGTCGTGCCGCTAGCGCCAACGACCTCGGCGCGCGCCGTGAAGTCGCCCCGTTTGACCGCCTCGAGGACCTCGAGGATACCGCGGAGCTCGTCGTCGCGATCGAGCTCCACCGAAGCGCGCTTCTTCGAGTCGCGCTTCGTGGCTTTTTTTCCGGTTGTGTTGCCGTTGGCTCCGTGGGTTCGCATCATGGAAGGGGAAGCCCCATGAAAGCAAAGGCAGTGCCGCATCGTGGCAGGTTGGCCATCGCGCCACAGTGGCGGAGGGCGACGCTGGTGTGCCCTTCGCAACGGGGGCGTGAGAGTATGGCGGTGATCGAATGACTGAACGCGTCCTCGTCGTCGACGACGACCCCGATTTTCGGCGATTTGCCGAGCTCGCCGTGGCCCGCCTGGGCTACGAGACGCGCTCGTGCGGCAGCGCCGACGAAGCGCTCGCGATCCTCGCGGCCGAGGCCTACGACGCCGTCCTGGTGGACGTCTTTCTGGTCGGCGCGTCCGGCATCGAGCTCTGCTCGCGCATCGCCGAGCGGTGGGAGAACCTTCCGGTGGTCGTCATGACCGCGCAGGGCACGCTCGAGACGGCGGTCGACGCGATCCGCGCGGGCGCCTACGATTTCGTGACGAAACCGCCGTCGCCCGAGGCGCTCCGTATCGCCCTCGAGCGCGCCACGGCCCACCGCCGCATGAAGGACGAGGTCCTTCGCTTGCGCCGCGCCGTCAAGGAGACGACCGCGTTCGAAGAGATCATCGGGGCGAGCGCCGCGATGAAGCGCGTGTTCGACCTCGTCGACCGGGCGGCCGACAGCGACGTGTCGGTGCTCATCACCGGCGAGAGCGGCACCGGCAAAGAGCTCGTCGCGCGAGCCCTCCACCGGCGGAGCCCGCGCGCGCAGAAGCCTTTCGTCGCGCTCTCGTGCGCGGCGGTGCCGGAGCAGCTGCTCGAGAGCGAGCTGTTCGGATACGTGAAAGGCGCCTTCACCGACGCGCGCACCCCGCGCGCGGGCCTTCTCGCGCAAGCGGCCGGCGGCACGCTCTTTCTCGACGAAATCGGCGACATGTCGCTGTCGCTCCAGCCGAAGCTCCTCCGCGCGCTCCAAGAGAGGCGGTTCCGGCCGGTCGGCGGCAACGACGAGGCCTCGTTCGACGCGCGCATCGTCACGGCGACCAACCGCGATCTCGAGAGCGGCGTCGAGGACCGCACGTTCCGGCAGGACCTCTATTTTCGCATCAACGTCGTTCGCATCCACTTGCCGCCGCTCCGCGCGCGCGGCAACGACGTGCTCCTCATCGCGCAGACGCTCCTCGAGCGCTACGCGTCGGTCAGCGGGCGAAACGTGACGGGCCTCACGAAATCCGCGGCGCGAGCGTCTCCTCGCGTACCCCTGGCCCGGCAACGTGCGCGAGCTCTCCGAACTGCATCGAGCGCGCGGTCGCCCTCGCGCGCAACGAGCAGCTCACGGTCGACGACCTCCCGGACAGCATCCGCGACCATCAGCGCGGTCAAATCGGGACGCCCGGCGCCGACGTCGGGCCGGTGGACCTCGTCCCGCTCGAGGACATCGAGCGGAGCTACATCCTCCGCGTGCTCGACGCGGTCGGCGGAAACAAGACGCTCGCGTCGAAGGTGCTCGGCCTCGATCGCAAGACGCTCTACCGCAAGCTCGAACGCTACCAAGCGCTCGGCGACGAAGCGCCGCGCTCACCCTCCCAGCCGCCCCCCGCCGACGGCCCCTCCAAACAAACTCACTGACCTCGTCGTTCAATCTCTCGGGCGCGATGGGGTGGCCGCGCGGGCTAGGTCGAAGACGGGTTTTGCGGCGCGGTCGGCTTCGTCCCAGGTGCCGCCTTCGCCGCGCTTCATGCGCGTGAGGACGTCGTCGAGGACGGCGGCGACGGCGCTGAGATCCCGGAGGCCGTAGCAGCCGGCGGTGCCGTGCATGCGGTGGGCGATTTCGCGCGCCTCGGCGAGGTCGCGGGCGTCGCCCGCCTTGGCCCCGGCCATCGCCCGCTCGAGCGCGCCGAGCTTCTCCGGGAGCGATCCGATGTATTCTGCAACGAGCTGGTGATACCGCTCGACGTGTTGGGGGGAGCCCGAATTCATCAGGAGGCCAAGATAGCTCGGATTTGGTCCGGGAGCGTGAGGGGGTCGAAAGGTTTTGCGATGACGCCGGCGAAGCCCGGCGGGACCGTCGTGTCGGATTCGCTCGCGAGCGCGGTCATGAGGATGACCGGCGTGTCGCGCATCGCCGGGTCGCTGCGGAGGCGCTCGAGCGTGGCCGGCCCGCCGCCGCCGGGCATGCGCCCGTCGAGCAGGATCGCGTGCGGATGCTCGCGCCGCGCCACGTCGACCGCCTCGTCCCCGTCGCTAGCGCAGAGCACGTCCCACTCGCGCGAGGCCTCGAGGATGACCTCGACCAAGCGAAGAATGTCGGGTTCGTCATCGACGACGAGGATCTTTTCCATCGGCCACCATTCATTTCTGCCACAGGCAAAACGCTACGTCGTGGTGTTTCGACCCTCGCTCTCCGCCGCCCCTCGCGGGGCTTTGGCGGCGAGTCGTGCGACGGCCGAGACGAGATTGTCGGGCTCGAGGGGTTTCGAGAGGTGGAGGTCGAAGCCCTCGGAGAGCGCCTGTTTCACGTCCTCGGGCCGCGCGTACGCGGTCACGGCCGCGGCCGGGATGCGCCCGCCCGCGCTCGGGGCGCGCGCGCGAATCTTCCGGATGAGCGAATAGCCGTCCTCGTCCGGCATGCTGATGTCGCAGAGGAGGACGTCGGGCACGCCGCGTTCGATCGCGGCCATCGCGTTCTTCACCGAGTCGACGTCGGTGACGCCCGCGCCCGCGCGCTCGAGCGTGAAGCGAAGGAGCATGCGAGCGTCCTCGTCGTCCTCGACGAGCAGCACGCGTACGCCATGGAGATCGTTTGTCGCGCCGGTGCGCTTGGGCGCCGTGTCGCGCTCTTCCTCGACCGCGGGGAGACGCACCGTGAACGTCGAGCCCTTTCCGGTGCCCTCGCTCGTCGCGGCGACCGCGCCGCCGTGGAGCTCGACGATGTGCTTCACGATCGAGAGGCCGACGCCGAGGCCGCCGTGCGACCGCGCGAGCGAGGCGTCGGCCTGGCGGAAGCGCTCGAACACGTTCGGCAGGAAATCAGCGGGGATCCCGATGCCGCTGTCGCGCACGGTGAGCACGATTTGGTTCCCGTCGCGACGCAAGCGCACGAAGATGCTGCCGCCGGTCGGCGTGAATTTGGCCGCGTTCGAGAGGAGGTTGCTCGTCACTTGCTGGAGCCGATCGGCGTCGCCGTGCACGCGCGCGTCGTGCAGGTCGATGTCGCGCTCGATCGCGATGTTTCGGCCGCGGATCGACTGCGTCAGCGCGTCCACCGCGGACGCGACGATTCGCCCGAGCAGGACCGTGCGCGGAGAGAGACGCAGCTTTCCGGTCATGATGCGCGAGACGTCGAGCAGATCGTCGACGAGGTGCGCTTGGTGCGTCGCGTTGCGCTCGACGGCCTCGAGCGCTTGCTTCTTCAGCTCGCCGTCGAGCTCGTCGCGCAGGAGCAGGCGCGACCAGCCGAGGATCGCCGTGAGCGGCGTGCGCAGCTCGTGCGAGAGCGTCGCGATGAACTCGTCCTTCATGCGGTTGGCCTCGCGCAGCTCGCGGGTCTGATCGTCGACGATGTGCGCCAGGGCGGAGGCGTGCTCGGCGAGCGCGCGCTTCTGCAGCTCGAGCTCGCGCGCCACCTCGCGCACGCGGAGAGCGCGCGCGACCGACGCGGTCGAAATAGTCGGTGTCGACCGGCTTGGTGATGAAGTCGAACGCGCCGCCGCGCAGTGCCTTTACCGCGAGATCGTACTCGCCGAGCCCGGTGACGAGCACGATGGGGGTGTTGGGCCGGAGGTCGTGCGCTTTCTCGAGGAGCTGCAGGCCGTCGGTGCCCGGCATGCGAATGTCGCTGATGATGGCGTCGTAATCCTCGCGCGCGATGAGCTCCGTCGACTGCTCGGCGGACGTGCAGGTGTCGACGGCGGATCCGGGGAAACGTCGCAGGAGCAGCTCTCGCAGCGCGTTGACCAAGATGCGGTCGTCATCGACGATGAGCAGTCGTGATCCCACCACGCGGCGTCGTTGCAGGTTTCGGACCAGCTGGGGCAGCGGAGCCATGTCGCCACGCAGCGCGACCGCGGGTGTGCGTAATTTGCCCCGCGCGGTCCCTTCGTCGCACGATGCGGATCGATGCTCGAAGAACGTCGGACGCGTCGAAGCGAAGAGCCGCAGCGGGCGCTCGCGATCTTTCTGTCGTCTTGCCGCGCGCGGCTCGGCTCGCACGCGCTCGCGGTCGGCACCGGCGGCGGAGCGCTGGTCGCGGGCTCGGGTGACGGCGCGCTGCTCGTCGCGCTCGTGGGCGCGCGCGTCGCCGCGGGCGATCGCGCGCCCGACACGTTCGCCGTGTGCCGCGTACGCGTGGGCGAGCGGCGCTACGTGATTTCGTCGCTCGGGCACGCGATCGACGACGCGGTGGCGGCGGGCGTCGAGCGGATTCTATCGAGCACCCCCGGCGCTGCGGATCAGGTCCACGCGACGGCGAGCTCGACGGCGTGCTCGTCGTTTCGTTCGTAGGCTTCGCCCGCAACGGACCAACCGCGAGCACGACCGCGCCAGCGATTCCATCAAGAGTCCGTTCGCGCAGCCGACGTCGAGGAGCGTCCCGGGCGCGTCGACTGCGCACGCGATGAGCCGGCGCGCCGCTTCCCACCGCGCGTCGCTTCCACGAAACCCGGACTGCGCTCGCGCGTCGTCGCTCCCGAGGTAGTGGGCGTCGAACCACTCAGGCGTCCCGACGTGCATGCGGCGAATCGTACGTGACTCGAAGGCGCCGGCAATATTGCCGGTCGACCGGGAACGTTGCCGCCGGTTCGCGCGGTCTACCGGACCGCGCGCCGCGCGACGGCGAGCGCGGCCGCGAGCTCGCGCTCGACGAGCTCGGCCGGAAGCCGCAGCACGCGAACGCCGAAGGTGCGAACGAGCTCCGCGCCGCGCGTCAGCAAGCCGCGCCGCTTCGCTCGCGTGAGCGCCGCCGTCGAGCTCGATCACGAGCCGGTACGCCGGGACGTAGAAGTCGACGATGTATGGATGCATCGGATGTTGCCGTCGAACTCGCACGCCGAGCTGGCGCTGACAAACCGCGCGCCAGAAGATGCGCTCGCTGCGAGTTGGCTGCTTGCGATGCTGCCGAGCGAATCGAACGAGCGTGAAGAGCGAAGGGCTGTCGTCGTGATGGTGCATGGAAGCGAACAGCGAAAGAACCGTGACGGCCGCCCAGCTCCCGGTAGACCTCCCTCAGATTCGTTGACATGCCGCCGGAGAAATCCGGATGCGCACTCGTCCCGCGTACACAGCAGAATTCCGGACTGACGCTCTCGCGTTGTTGGACCGGACTGATCGATCGATCAACCAGGTTGCGCGCGATCTCGGTGTGGCCAACACGACTCTTCGAGCCTGGTATCAATCGGCAGAGATGGCCAAGAAGAAGCCGAAGAAACAGACCAGCGCCGCAGCGACGAATGGCGTCGAGAGAGAATCTGCGAAGGAGCAGGTTCGACGTCTCGAGCGAGAGCTCACCGCGGCACGCAAAGAGATCGAGGATCTCAAGACCGATCGCGCGATCCTAAAAAAAGCAGCAGCCTTCTTCGCGAAGGAAAGCGAATGAAGTTCGCGTTCATCCATGCGATGACCGCGGAGAAGGCGCCGTTCCCCATCGCGCGAATGTGCCGGATCTTCGACGTCACCCGGCAAGGTTACTACGGCTACGTGCGCAGCCTGAGCTCGCCTCGGATTGCGCGCGACGCCGCGCTGCGTGAGCGCATCGCCGCGATTCACGCCGAGAGCGGCGGCCGCTACGGCAGCCCGAAAGTTCGACGCGAGTTACGCAGACGCGGCGAGCGTGTCAGCAAGCGCCGTGTCGAGCGCATCATGCGCGGCGCTGGCATCGTCGGTACGCAGCGCCGCCGCCACAAAACGACCACTCGCGCCAACGCGGCGCATCCTGTCGAGCCCAACGTCCTCGACCGCCAGTTCAATGCGACACGCCCGGACCAACGTTGGGTCACGGACATCACGTACATCTGGACCGACGAGGGCTGGGCCTATCTCGCGGCCATCCTCGACCTCTACTCCCGCTCCATTGTCGGCTGGGCACTCTCTGCGTCGCTCTCGACGGACCTACCGCTGGCGGCGCTCAACATGGCGCTTCGGCGGCGCACGCCGGGCCGAGAGCTCCTGCACCACTCTGACCGCGGCTGCCAATACACGAGCGCGGCTTACCGCGACGAGCTCGCGGCACGAGGCATCACCGTCAGCATGAGTCGCCGCGGCAACTGCTGGGACAACGCCGTCGCCGAGTCCTTTTTTGCGACGCTCAAGTCCGAGCTTATCTACCCAACGCGCTGGTCTTCACGTGCGGTTCTCCGCGCGTCGCTCTTCGAATATCTTGAGACGTTCTACAACCGCCGCCGCCTGCACTCAGCTCTCGACTACCGCACTCCTGCGGAAGTCGACGCCGAATACGCCGACGCGGCCTGACTGCGGGTGTCAACGAAACCGAGGGAATTCCAGTGCGCCCACTCGCTCGGCCGGCGCGGTTCTTTCGCGGCGAACATGCACCATCACGACGACAACCCTTCGCGCCGCTCACGGTTTCGCGACAGGATCAGCGAGCGACGAAATGTGTATCTTCCCCGCGTCAACGCGCCCCCCGACAACCCCTCGGGATTTGGCGAAGCCAAATCCCCGGAGGGGGCGCAAACGCGCGACGCGCTTCGCGATAACCGAAGGGGTGCAGGCCGGCGGCTCGGATTGAACGCGCTCGTCCGGCCGCCGGCCGAGCACGTTTGCGGGGGGAGCTACGGATCCAATCCCGTCCTCGTCGGGTACCCCTTGCGTGTCCAATACCCCAGCCCCTCGTCGAGGACCGTCACCTTCTTGAACCCGCGCGAGACGAGCTTCGCGGCGAGCTGGCCGGACTCGGCGTGCGGGCACGAGCAGTAGCAGACGAGCCAGGCGTCTCTCGGCAGCTGGTCGAAATACTCGTCGGGGTCGTAGAAGGGCACGCTCACTGCGCCGGCGATGTGCTCGCGCAGGTAGTCGCTCGGCGCACGCGCGTCGAGGATGGCCATCTTCGCGCCCCGGTCGAGCTCGTGCTTGATCTGATCGGCCTTGGTCGTCTGCGGCTGCTCTCGGAACCCCACCGGCTCGGGACCCGACTTGTTGAGCGGCACGGGCCCGATCGGGATCGGCGGCGGGCGCGCGGGAGCGGCGCGCTGGAACGCGAGCGGCGGCCCCGCTTTCTGCCATGCGCGGAGGGTCGCGACGACGTCCTCGATGGCGCCGTCGTCGAGCGTGCCCTCGAACGCGGGCATCGCCGTGCCGTGGCGGCCCGCGCGGATCGCCTGCCGCAAAAACCCGTTGCTCGCGAGCTCGAGGAGCTGTCCGCCGCCGATCGCGACGTACTGGCCGCCGGTGCCGCGCGTGCCGTGGCACTTCGCGCACTCGCGCGCGAAGATTCGACTCGCCCCTGTTCGCGCTGCCGCTCGAGGGTCGCTCGTCGAGCGCGACGGGCGCCCCCGTCTGCCACGTGCGCATGTACGTGATCACCGCGTCGACGTCGTGCGGGCGGAGCGGCCCGCCGTGACCGTATCCCCACGCCGACATGGTCGTGCCGCCGCGTCCGTCGTCGATCGTCTTGTGCAGGTACACGTCGCTCGCCGTCGCCAGATAATCGGCGTGGCCGATCGCCGGCGCTTGGTCGGCCTTGTATCCCTCGCCCGAGAGGCCGTGGCAGACCGAGCACATGCGACCGTAGAGCTCGGCGCCGCGATGCTGCAGAAAGGCTTCTTTCGGCGGCGTACACTCGAGCGAGCCTCCCGCGACCATGCCGAGCACGGCGAGCAGCGCGAGCACGAACGGCGGGATACGCATGACCGGGGAGGACGTTATCATGCACGCATGAAGACGGCGCGTGCGCTCGTATCGCTCGCGCGGCCGAAAGGGACGGCGCTCCTCCTCGCCGTGCCGCTCACCGGCTACGGCTTCGCGCACTGGGATTTTGGCCTCGAAGCGCGCCGGCCCGTCGCGCTCGCGTGGGTGCTCGTCGCGTGGTTGCTCTTGAGCTCGGGCTCGCTCTGGCTGAACGCCGCCCTCGACGGCGACGAAGAAGGCGCGCTCTTCGGGGCGAGCGGCGCTCGCGTGGACCGCGTCGACCTCTACGGCTACGCGGCGCTCCTCGGGGCGATCGCGATTGCGCTGGCCGCCGACGCGCGCGCGGGCGCGTGCTGCGCGGCGTGCGCGTCGCTCGCCGTCTTCTATTCGCACCGTCGCACCATGTGGAAGGCGCACCCGGTGCTCGGACCCTTCGTGAACGCGGCGGGCTACGGCGTCCTCTCGTGGCTCGCCGGTTTTTCGATCGCGCGCGTGCCGATGAGCTGGCGCTCGGCCGTGGCGATGGCGCTGCTCTCGATCTTCGTCGTCGGGATGACCTTCGCGGCGCAGGCCTACCAGCGCGCCGACGACGCGCGGCGCGGCTACCGAACGCTCGTCGTGACGCACGGCCCCGGCGCTTGCCTGCGCGCGGCGGCGCTCGCGACGTCAGTCTCGCTCGGCGGCGTCGCCGTGCTCGCGGCGCTCGGCGTCTACCCGCGCGTCGTCCTCCTCGGTTTTCCTGCGTTTGCGCTCGCGGCGCGCACGATGGGCCGGTGGCTCCGGGCCCCGCGGGGCGGATCGCCCGCGTTTGCCGCAGAATTCGCCGTTCGCATGCTCGCGGGGGGGGCCGTGCTGGTTGCGCTTGCAACGATTGACGCGCTCGTCCGATCCTGATGGAGTTGGCCGCACGCTTTCTCCTCGTCGAAGACCACGCACCGCTCGCGCAGACGCTCGCGAGCGCCGCGCGATGCGTCGGCTCGGTGAGCATCGCGGCGAGCGTGGCTCGCGGCCTCGATTTGCTCGCCGAGCACGACGACTGGGCAGGCTTCGTCATCGACGTCATGCTCCCCGACGGAAACGGCCTCGACGTGCTCGCCGTCGCGCGCGAGCGGGGCATCGTCGCGCCCGCGCTCGTGCTCACCGCTCGCCACGACGCGGCGACGATCAACCGCGCCTACGAGCTCGACGGCAGGTACCTCGTCAAGCCGGCCGACCCGCTGCGAATCCTCGCGTTCTTCAGCGGCGCGGCGCGGCGCCCGACCCCCGAGCAGCTCGCGCGCGAGTGGGGCGAACGCTACGAGCTGACCGAGACCGAGATGTCGATCCTCGTCGCGGCGGCCCAGGGCTCGCAGCGCGATCAGGTCGCCTTCGAGCGAGGCATCGCGACGACCACGCTGAAGAAGCACGTCCACAACTTGCTGCGCAAGACGGGCGACGCCTCGCTCCTGGCCGCCGCCGCGCGCCTGCTCCGCGACCGAGATCGCTGAGTCAGTTCACGATGACGGCGCACTTGCCGTCGATGCACTGCGCGTTCGAGTCGCAGCAGTCCGACGCCGCCGAGCACTTCTCGTACTCGTGCGAGCACCCGCCGGGGGGCGGCACGCACGTGAGCGCGCCGCCGTCCTCGCCGCGGCAGTAGCCGCCGCAGCACTCGTCGCCGCTGCCGCACGTCTGCCCGTCGCTCTTGCACGGATCGAGCACCCAGAAGCCGCGGAGGTTGTCGGACGTGTGCTCTTGCCCGTCGAGGAAGAACGCCGGGTGGCTCCCGTCGGTCCCGGGCGACGCGCCGATGTCGAGCGCCGCGACCCAGAGCTTGCCGTACTCGTCGCCGTTGTCCTGCGACGGCAGCGTGTTGCCGTACGAGCGGTGCGACGTGAAGACGACCCAGAAGTAGCCGCCGACCGCTTCGGGCAGGACCGTCGGCGCGAACGAGAGCTGCGGGTCGTTCGCTGGGAGGTAGTTTTGCGTGCCGCTCCCGAGGTAACCGTCGAGCGCGTCGAGGCGGTGGATCGTCTTGGTGGCGAGGTCGACCGCGTACACGTCGCCGGTCGCGCCGCTGTCGGTCTCGAACTCGGCGTTCGATCCGACGTGGTAAACGACGTATTTCGTGTCGGGCGTGAAGGCAGGCCACGCGACGTAGCCGCTCGGGTCGGTGGCGATGTCGACGAGGTTCGAGAAGCTCTTCGTGTTCTTGTCGTAATCCGATCACGGCGAGCGTGTGCCCTTGGTCCTTGTCCTCGTGCACGAACGCGATCTTGGTCCCGTCGGGCGAGAACGCCGTCGTGCCGCCGTTCTTGACAGCGTTGTCCCAGCTCGGCGTCGCGATGTTCGTGCCGGCCTTCACGTCCCAGAGGCGCGAGGGGGCGTTGAGCCAGGTGCGGTAGCTCGTCGCCGAGACGACGAAGCTGCCGTCCGGGTAGATGCCGCCGTAGGTGAACATCTCGCTGCCCGCGAGCTTGATCGTGGAGGCGTTGTTCTTGAGGTCGTAGCTCGCGCTGCTGAAGCCGAGCGAGACGTTCGCGACGAGCGTCGAGCCGTCGGCGCTCGCCGTGTGGCAGACGTTGCCGCAGCCTTTCTTCACCATCGTCGGCGTCGCGGCGCCAGGCTGGATCTTCATGATGCCGACCGAGCCGGTGCCGCCCAGGATCTGCGAGTCGTAGGTCTCGTAGTAGATCGTGCCGCGAAGGCTGCCTTGCGCGACGTACCAGCTCTCGGCGATCGGCCCGCTGACCGCGCTGTTCGAGATCTTGGTGACCTCGACCTTCACGGCCTCTTTGCTCGACGCGACGGCGCCCATGACGGCGCTCCACATCGGCTGCGAGAGCGCGATGCGGCCGGGGCTCGACGGCCCGAAGAAGCCTTTGTAGTCGAGCGTCGAGCACGAGATGTGGACGTAGGCGTTGCTCGGCGCGTCTCCGCCGAACTGCATCGTCGCGGGCAAGAGGCCGCGCGCCCAGACGGTCTTGTCGTACGGGTAGAGGAAGGCGAACTGCGGGTCGGCGTTGCCGCCGCCCTCGAGCTGCGTCTGCGTCGCGGTGGGTACGTTGCCCGCGTTGTCGACGAGGGTGCACACCCCGGCGTTGCAGGTGCCGCCCGCCGCGACGCACGAGCCGTCGCAGCCGGTCGGCTTGGGGGAGCCGTCGGAGGTCGTGGGCGAGTCGCCGTTGAAGGCGACGTCGCTCGCGAACGGCGAGTCGCTGCCCGCGTCGTCGCCGGGGCCGAACCCCTTGCTGCCGCAGGCCGGGAAGAGAGCCGCCGCGGCGAGCGCGACCACGAGAAAGGACGTGGCTTTCATGAACGCATCATGGCCGTTCCCGAGCGTTTCCGTCAGCTCTTTCGGTGGCGATTCACTTTTTCAGTCGGCCGACGACCCGCTGCTTGACCGCGTCGCTCGACCAGACGGGGAGGGTCGCGCGCAGGGCGGCCTCGTATTCGCCGGGCGCGAAGGAGGTGACGCCCGCGCGGAGAGCGCGCTTGGTCGCGACGTACGCCGTCCGCGGGAGGCCCGCGAGCTCGCGGATGCGCGCCTCGGAGACCTCGCGTGCGTCGCCCGCGAGCTCGTCGACGAGGCCGAGACGCAGCGCGTCAGCCGGCGGGTGCAGGGCGCCGCGGAGGAGCACCTCGTGCGCGGAGCGCGGTGGGATTCGATGGGTGACGACGCGGAGAATCTTCGGAGGGAAGACGAGTCCGATCGCCGTCTCGTTGAGGCCGACGCGCGCGCGCTCGTCGGTCGTCGCGACGCGGTAGTCGCAGCACAGCGTGAGCACGCAGCCGCCCGCGATCGCGTGGCCGTTCACGCACGCGACCGTGGGCCCCGGATAGTCGAAGAGCGCGGCCATCAGGTGCTCGACGCGCTCGACGAAGCGCGCGATACCCGACGCGTCGAGCGACGCGATCTCCTTGAGATCGAGCCCGGCCGAGAGCGCGTCGCCCGCGCCGGAGAGCCGAACGGGCTCGCCCGCGGCCTCGTCGAGGCGCGCGAGGATCGAGTCCATCATCGCCGTGCCGAGCGCGTTCTTGCCGGGGCCGTCGAGGACCAGATCGTAAAAGCCGTCGCGGAGCATGCCCGAAGGGTACTTCACGCGAGGCGGAAGGTGCCGCTTACTGCAGCGCACGACAGCGCGTACGCGGGCCGCGGCGGGGACGAGCTGACCTGCGGTTTCCCGGAGCAGCTCGAACGTCTTGGAACCGAAAGACGCGCGCCGCCGAGTTTCCTGACGCTCAGGCGCGCAGCGTGAGCGCGGTCCGAACGAGCTCGGAGAGCTCGAGGCGGTCGATCTCGGCGAGCGTCGGCGACGCGCTGACCGTGAGCTTGCCGAGCGTCGTCGTCGATCGCGTGCCGTTCTTGGGCGTGCCGAGGTCGATGACGGGATTGAACGTCACCATCGCTCGAAGCCCGGCTTTGCTGCCGCGAAGATCGCGCCACGCGGCCGCGATCCGGCGGCCCTCGTACTGCCAGCCGTGTGCGTCGAGCGTCTCGAGGAGCGAGCGGCCGAGGACGACGACGCCCGCGACGCTCGCGAGGACGTCGACGGCCTCCGCCGGCGTTCCGGAGAAGGCGATGCGCCCGAGCTGCTCGAAGGGCTGGGCGATCTCGTAGTCCGCGAAGATCGTCGACCAGCGCGCGCGCGTCGCCGCGTCGAGGTCGAGCGGGTGAAGGACGCCGACGGCGGCGTCGGGGGCGAGCGACCGCGGCCCATCGTCGTCGCCCGCGAACGACCCGTCTTCGGCGACGCGAAAGGTCTCGACGAGCGCCGGGCCCGCGAAGACTCCCCAGACGATGCGCCGCGCGACGCGCGCGACGAGCGGGTGGCGCGCCCAGCGACGCTCGAGAATCGCTCGCGCGGAAGCGCCGCGAGTCGAGCATCGCGCGCTGGAGTCGGACGACCTCGGTCTTCGCGACCCCGCGCGCGACGCGCGAGAGGCGCTTGAATCGTGTGGTCGCCGCGGCGACGCGCCGCGGGTCGTCGTTCTTCGCCGCGCGCGGCATCTGGGCGAGGCGCCGGCCGTCTTCGAGGACGACGCGGGGGACGAGCGACTCGTCGAGCACGACGCGCACGATGCGCCCTCCGAGATCGATCGTGGCCTCGCCGCGCGCGTCGAGGTCGAGATCGAGCGCGACGTCGTCTTGTCCCGCGTCGCGCGCCTCGTGGAGGAGCTCTTGCACGATCGGCGAGCGAGCGTGATGCTCGAGATCCTGCAGCACGAGGCGCGCGCCGTCGTCGCCGATCGCCGCGAGCACGCCGACGAGCGCGCCGCACGCGCGCGGCTCGCCGTGCGCGCTCTCGCGCACGTGCGGCTGCAGCCGAAGCGCCGTGTCGTCGCGCGGAAACGCGGCGAGCGCGCGCGCCATCCAGCCGTGCGTGCGCGGCGCTCCGTGCAGAAGCCACGCGTGAAAGAGCGCCCACGCGAACGCGTCGAGCGAGGTGGGGTCCAGCGCGTCCTTCAGCACCGAGATGCCCGCGTACGGGACGTCCTCGCCGCGGCAGCGGAGGACGTCTACGAGCGTCGCGGCGGCCGCGCGCGGCAGGACGCGGCCGGCGGCCGTGCGGAGCGGCGGGAGCGACTCGAGGCGGAGCCACTTGGGCGCGCGCCCGCGGACGTCGATGCGCGCGAGCGGCTCGCAGAAGCAGAGGGCGCGAAGGCGCTCCTCGGCCGCGGGCCCGTAGCGTCGCGCGACGTCGGTCACGATCGCCGGACGCTCGGCGCCGAGGAGTTGGAGCGCGCGCCGCGCGACGCGCGTGCCGCGGGTCTCGCGATCGAACGCTGCCGGAATCAGCGCGATCGCCGACACCTCGGCGTGCTCGAGCAGCCACGCGCGCGTCCGCTTGCGAAAGCTCCGTCGACGCGCGAAGAGACGCGCCGCGGCGCGCGCGCTCGGCGGCGAGGCGACGCGGAGGTACGCGACGAGAAAGCTCTCGTCGAACGCCTCGAACGGGCTTCGCGCGTAGAGCCCCGCGAGCGCACGCTCGCCGAAGCGCGCGAGCATCCAGCACGGCGGGCGCGCGTAGAGCCTCGCGGTGCCGCCGTCCCAGAGCGAGAGCATCCGCGCCTCGGGGAGCTCGAGGATCAGCCAGCGCTTGTTCTCCCAGCGCGGCCACACGTCGACGTAGTGCTGCCCCTCCGGGAGCGCGTCGAATTCGGCGAGCTCCTCGGGGGTGATGGCGCGCACGGTCGCGCTCGGAGCGCCGGACGGCGGCGTCTCGAGGAGCCGCTCGCGTTCGCCGGGCTGCCACGCGATCGTGTCGTCCCACGGCAGCGTCGCGAGCGCGAGCGGCGGGACCGGCTCGCGCGCCTTCCACGGCGGGCTCGCGAGGAGCGGGGGTGCGTCCTCGAGCGTGCCCGCGTCGGGTTCGGCGGCGCGCGCGTTGCCCGCGAGGAGCGCGCGCGCGCAGTCGGCGGCGATGCTCTTGCCGCGCGCGAGCGGCTCGAGCGCGACGCGAGCGAGCGCGTGGTCGCGCTCGAAATAGGACGTGACCCAGCGCCCGAAGCGCGGGTGTCGCAGCCATCGCGCGAGATCGCGCGCCATCGGCTCCGTTCGAATCGCGCTCATCGCCAGCGCGAGCGGCCGCAGCGCGCCTTCGTCGTGCCCGCGCGCCGCGAGCGCGCGCGCCGCGAGCGCGCCGAGGACGCGCGTCGCCGCGTCGACGGGCAGCGCCACGACGACGTCGCACGCGTAATTCGTCGCGACAATCGCCTGGTACGCGGCGAGGCGCCCGATCGCGTCCGCGAGGAGCGCTTCGTCGTCGACCGCCGCGAGCAGCGGCAGCGCCGCGTGGACGCTCTGCGAGAACGACGCGCCGGCGAGGAGCGTTCGCAGATCGTCCTTCGCCCAATCGGGCTCGCCCGGGAACGCGAAGTCGAAACGTACCCGCGCCTCCGGCGTCGGGGCGGCGTCGCGGAGCGCCCGTGCCATCTCGAGCGCGTCGGCGTAATCCCCGTCGCTCGCCGCTGCCGCCGCGACGCGGATCGCGCGCCACCCGGCGTCGACCGTCGCGGCGGGCGGGGTCGCAGCCGCGAGCGACCACCACCATGTCTTTCCCTTGCGGCCGCTCGCGATCTTCCACTCCGCCGACTGCGCCTTGACCCGGAGCGCGTCGCCGACGTCGAACCGCGCGGCGATGCACCCGACCAGCGTCGCCCCGCCGTTCAGCATCCGCTCGGCCGCCGCGAGCGGCACGAGCGCCATCTCGCGCGGCGGCGCGTCGGCGGTCAAGAATCGCGTCGGCGGCTTTCTCGATCGCGGCGAGCTCGTCGGTCCGCTGAGCCCAGCCTGCGTCCCAGCGGCTTCGAAGGTGCGCCCACGCGGCCTTCGCCTCGGCGAACTCCCGCACCGGATCGGCGAGCCGCGCCCGCGCCATCGCGTGCCCGCGCCGCGGGTGCACGAGCCGCAGAAATTCACGCGACGCTTCGATCACCGCGCTCGAGGATCCAGTAGGTGCCGCCCGCGCCGAGCGCGCCGACGAACCACGCGTAATCGAACATGGGACGAAGCGGCGGGACGACGAGCCCGATCCACGCGAGGAAGCACCCGACGCCCGTCGCGATCACCGCGCTCCACCGCACGTTCGCGTAGACGCCGCCCACTCGATAGAGGTCCTCGAGCACGAGCGTCTTCTTCCGCACGATCCAATAATCACAGACGAGCACGCCCGCGATCGACCCGAGCCCGCCCGAGTACCCGACGAGCCAATGGAAGATGTAGCCGCGCGGGTCGGCCATGAGCTTCCACGGCATCATGAGGACGCCGAGCACGCCGGTGGCGACGCCGCCCATCTTGAACGTGATGCGCTTGGGCGAGAGGTTCGCGAAGTCGTTGGCGGGTGAGACGACGTTGGCGGCGATGTTCACGCTGAGCGTCGCGACGACGACCGTGAACATCGCGATGCCGACCAGAATGCGCGAGGAGAAGTGGCCGACCAGCTCGACCGGATCCCAAATCTCCTTGCCGTAGATGACCGCCGACGCGCTCGTGATGACGACGCCCATCGCCGCGAACACGGTCATGGTCGTCGGCAGCGCGACGACTTGCCCGACGGCCTGCTCGCGCTGGGACCTGCCGAAGCGCGTGAAGTCCGGCATGTTGAGCGAGAGCGTCGCCCAGAAGCCGACCATCGCGGTGACGCTCGGGGCGAACACCTTCCAGAAGGCGCCGACCGACGCGAAGCGCTGCTTCGGCTCGAAGATGGGCCCGAGCCCGCCGCCCTTCGCGTACGCCGCGTGGACGGCCCACGCTACGAGCAGCGCCGTCATGACGAGCACGTACGGCGCCGCGAGGTTCTCGACCTTGCGCAGGAGGTCCATGCCGCGGACGACGATGGCGATGTTGATCGCCCAGAAAATCGCGAAGCTCACCCACTCCGTCGGCAAGTAGCCGCCCACGGTGTGCGCGCCGAGCAGCGTGGGCCACGTCGGCGCGAGCGAGCGGAAGAAGGTCTGCAGCGCCTGCCCGCCGATCCACGCGTTGATGCCGAACCACCCGCACGCGACGAGCGCGCGCATCACGGCCGGGATGTTCGCGCCGTAGGTGCCGTACGCCGCGCGCGCGAAGACCGGAAACGGAATCCCGTATTTGGTGCCGGGGTGCGAGTTGAGCAGGATAGGCGCGAGGACGATGAGGTTGCCGACGAGGATCGTCAGCAGCGCCTGCCACCAGTTGAGCCCGATCTTCGGGTCGACCAAGCCCGACGCCATCTTGTACGTCGGGATGCAGTGGGCCATCGAGATCCACAGCGCCGCGAAGGTGTACGTCGTCCACGTTCGCTGGGCGACGCGCGTCGGCGCGAGGTCGTGGTTGTAGATCGGCGAGCTCTCGAGCGAGGCCGCGACGTCTTCGCGGAGCTCGACGCGCCCGTCGGCGTGCTGGATGGTTCGCGTGTCGCTCGTCATGGTTGGGAGGCGCGCGCCTGGCACTCGACGTGCGAGGCGACCGCCCCCATGTAACCGTCGCACGGCGCGTTCTGGAAGATCTCGTTGCACGAGGCGAGCTCGGCGCCCGTGTGCCCGGCAGGCGTGGCGTCGGCTCGGCCGGCGAGGCAGCTCGACATCGCGCTCTCGGTGCAGCTCGTCGCGATCTCGAGCGAGCCGATGCACGCGCCCGCGCGGTTGCACATCGTCTGCGTGAGCGTCTTGCACCACTCGCCGAGCGTGACCTGGCCATTCGGGGCGCCGCTGGGTTGCGACGTCGGTGGCGCTCCGCCGCAGGCGGCGACGAGGACGAGGACCGTGAGCCGCATGTTCAGCGATTAGCATGCTGAGCCGCAGTTCAGTATGGCAAAGTGCGCAAGTTCAGCTAAAACTCGGTCCTTCGTTCGTCGCGGCGGCTTTCCCTGCCCCGAACCAAGGAGATGCGATGACGGAGTCTTCTCATCCGTTCCGCGGCCTCGCCGCGATGGCGCACGATCGATCGGAATCGGTATTTGGCGATTTCAAAGGTTCGTATTCGCACGACCAGGCCGTCGCCGAGGCGAACCGCTGTTTGTTCTGCACCGACGCGCCGTGCACGAAGGCCTGCCCGACGCACATCGACGTCCCGCAGTTCATTCGAAAGATCGCGACTGACAACTTGAGGGGCTCGGCGCGGACGATCTTCGAGTCCAACGTCCTCGGGATGAGTTGCGCGCGCGTGTGCCCGGTCGAGGTGCTCTGCGTCGGCGACTGCGTCTACAACGCGATGCACATGCCGCCCATCAACATCGGCAAGCTCCAGCGCTTCGCGACCGACGCCGCGTACGAGAACCGCTGGACCTTCTTCGAAGCCGGCCCGGACAGCGGCAAGAGCGTCGGCCTCGTCGGCGGCGGCCCCGCGAGCCTCGCGTGCGCCCACGAGCTCCGCCGCTTCGGGCACAAGGCGACGATTTACGAGAAGCGCCCGCTGCTCGGCGGCCTGAACACGACCGGCGTCGCGCCCTACAAAATGAAGGCGGAGCGCGCCGTCGAGGAGATCGAGTGGATCCTCTCGATCGGCGGAATCGACGTGAAGACCGGGATCGAAGTCGGCAAGGACGTCACGGTCGACGACCTCGAGAAGCACCACGACGCGCTCTTCTTCGGCGTCGGCCTCGGCGCCGACACGGCGATGAAGATCCCGGGCGAGGCGCTCGCGAACGTGTTCGGCGCGGTCGACTGGATCGAGGAGATGAAGACAGGACGCGTGACGACCGAGGGCATGAAGCACTGCGTGGTCGTCGGCGGCGGCAACACCGCGCTCGACTGCGTGCGCGAGGCGCGCGGTCTCGGCATCGAGCGCGTCACGATGGTGTATCGCGGCGTCGAGGCCGGGATGAGCGGCTACGCCCACGAGTGGAAGGCGGGGGAGATGGAGGGCTGCCGCGCCGAGTGGCAGACGCTGCCGGTCGCGTTCGAGGGCACGGCGAAGGTCGAGCGCGTCAAGTGCGTGCGCCTCGACGCGCACAAGAAGCCGCTCCACGGCAGCGACTTCACGCTCGACGCCGACCTCGTCTTGATCGCGATCGGTCAGGCCAAGCTCGACGCGGTGAAGCTCGCGATCGCCGGCAAGAAGAACTGCTTCATCGGCGGCGACTTCCAGAACGGCGGAAAAGAAGTGGTGAACGCCGCGGCGGAAGGCAAAGCCGCCGCGCGCGCCATTCACCAGTTTCTCAGCGGGAGCAAATGACGATGCCCGATTTGTCGACCAACTGCGGCGGGATCAAGTCGCCGAACCCGTTCTGGCTCGCGTCTGCGCCGCCGGCGAACTCGGCGGGGCAAGTGCAGCGCGCGTTCGACGCGGGGTGGGGCGGGGCCGTGTGGAAGACGCTCGGCCAGCCGATTCAAAATGTCTCGAGCCGCTTCGGCGGACACAACGTCCGCGGCGTTCAGGCGGCCGGCTTCAACAACATCGAGCTCATCACCGACAGGTCGCTCGAGGTCAACTTCAAAGAAATCTACGACACCAAAAAGAAGTATCCGAAGCACGCCGTCATCGTCTCTTTGATGGTCGAGACCAAAGAAGAGTGGAAAGACATCATCAAACGATCCGTCGACGCGGGCGGGGACGGGCTCGAGCTGAACTTCGGTTGTCCGCACGGCATGTGCGAGCGCGGCATGGGGTCGGCGGTCGGGCAGGAGCCCAAGGTGAATCGAGAGATCACCTCGTGGGCGGTCGAGTTTTCGAAGATCCCGGTGCTGGTGAAGCTCACGCCCAACGTGAGCGACATCGTCCCGCACGGGCTCGCGGCCAAGCGCGGCGGCGCGCACGGCGTGTCGCTCATCAACACGATCAAGAGCATCATCGGCGTCGACATCGACCGGTTCGTGCCGGAGCCGCGCGTCGGTGGGCTCTCGACCAACGGCGGCTACTGCGGCGCCGCGGTGAAGCCCATCGCGCTCCACATGGTCGCCGCGCTCGCGCGCGAGGAGAAGTTCGGCCTGCCCATCAGCGGCATCGGCGGCGTGTCCAACTGGCGCGACGCGGTCGAGTTCATGCTGCTCGGGTCGAGCTCGGTGCAGGTGTGCACCGAGGTCATGCTCCGCGGCTACCGCGTCGTCGAGGACATGATCGACGGCCTCGAGGAGTACATGCGCTCGCACCGCTTCGAGAAGCTCGACGACATGATCGGGAAGGCGGTGCCGGCGTACTCGGAGTGGGGCGATCTCGATCTCAACTACGAGACGATCGCCAAGATCGACGCCGAGAAATGCATCGGCTGCCACCTGTGCGTCGCCGCCTGCCAAGACGGCGCCCACCAATGCATTTGGTCTCAGGAAGGGACCAAGGTCCCGCGCGTCGACGAGAGCGAGTGCGTCGGCTGCAACCTCTGCAAGATCGTCTGTCCGGTCCCCGACTGCATCTCGATGGTCCAGGTCGAAAACGGCTTTCAACCCGCGACGTGGAACGAGCACGTCGCCCAAGGCAAACAACTCCGCCCCAAGAAGGGGGCGCACTGAGGAAGAGCGATCGCCAAGACGCAAAGACGCCAAGAAATATTGTTTCGGCGCCTTCGCGCCTTGGCGATCCTCTCGAGAGGTAACAATGAGCAGAGTGGTGAAGTGCGGGTTGATTCAGATGTCGAACCCGCTGAACGACGAGAGCAAGCCGGTCGCCGAGATTCAGAAGGCGATGCTCGACAAGCACATGCCGTTCATCGAGCGCGCGGGCAAAGAGGGCGTGAAGATCCTCGGCCTCCAGGAGATCTTCAACGGCCCGTATTTCTGCCCGTCGCAGGACACGCGCTGGTACGACGCCGCCGAGCCGGTGCCGGGGCGGACCGTCGAGCTCATGCAGGGGATCGCGAAGAAGTACGAGATGGTCATGATCGTGCCCGTCTACGAGCGCGAGATGGCCGGCGTCTTCTACAACACCGCCGCGGTCATCGACGCCGACGGCAAATACCTCGGCAAGTACCGTAAACAGCACATTCCCCAGGTGCGCCCGGGCTTCTTCGAGAAGTTCTATTTCAAACCCGGCAACGGCGGATATCCGGTTTTCCAAACGCGTTATGCCAAGGTCGGCGTCTACATTTGCTACGACCGCCACTTCCCCGAGGGCGCGCGCTGCCTCGGGCTGAACGGCGCCGAGATCGTCTTCAACCCGTCGGCCACGGTCGAGGGCCTCTCCAAGTACCTTTGGAAGCTCGAGCAGCCGGCGCACGCGGCGGCGAACGGCTACTTCATGGCCTGCTCGAACCGAGTCGGCACCGAGGGCCCGTGGAACATCGGGAAATTCTACGGGACGAGCTACTTCGTCGACCCGCGCGGGCAGATCGTCAAAGAGGCGAGCGACGACAAGGACGAGCTCCTCGTCGCCGACATCGACTTCGGTCTCATCGACGAGGTCCGCAAGACGTGGCAGTTCTACCGTGATCGCCGCCCGGAGGCGTACGAGGAGATCACGAAGTCATGAGCGTCCTCATCAAAGGCGGAACGGTGGTCAACGCGACCGGCGAGTCGCGCGCCGACGTGCTCGTCGACGGCGAGACCATCGCCGCGGTCGGACCGAATCTCGCGGCGCCAGCCGGGGCGCGCGTCATCGACGCGGGCGGCGCGTACGTGATCCCGGGCGGCATCGACCCCCACACACACATGCAGTTGCCCTTCATGGGCACGGTCGCGTCCGAGGACTTTTTCACCGGGACGAGCGCGGCGGCCGCGGGCGGGACGACGACGATCATCGACTTCGTCATCCCGGATCCGAAGGAGCGAATCCTCGACGCGTACAAGAAGTGGCGCGGCTGGGCGGAGAAGTCGGCGGCCGACTATTCGCTCCACGTCGCCATCACTTGGTGGGACCAGAGCGTCCACGACGACATGGGGACGCTCGTCAAAGACCACGGCGTCAACAGCTTCAAACACTTCATGGCGTACAAGAACGCCATCATGTGCGACGACGAGATCCTCGTCTCGTCGTTCTCTCGCGCGCGCGAGCTCGGCGCGCTCTGCACCGTGCACGCCGAAAACGGCGAATTGGTGTTTCGTCTCCAAAAAGAGATCTTCGAACGCGGGATTACCGGGCCCGAGGGACATCCGCTCTCGCGTCCGCCGGAAGTGGAGGGCGAGGCCGCGAACCGCGCCATCCGCATCGCCGAGGTGCTCGGCGTGCCGGTCTACCTCGTCCACACGTCGTGCATCGACGCGCTCGAGGCGGTCACGCGCGCGCGGCTCGAGGGCCAGCGCGTCTTCGCCGAGGTGCTCGCGCAGCACCTCGTCATCGACGACTCGGTCTACCGCAACCCGGACTGGAACTACGCCGCGCACTACGTGATGTCGCCGCCCTTTCGCTCGAAGGAGCACCAGGCGGCGCTCTGGCGCGGCCTCCAGGCCGGCGTCCTCCAGACGACCGCGACCGATCACTGCTGCTTCTGCACCCCGCAGAAACAAGCCGGAGTGGAAGATTTCCGCAAGATCCCGAACGGCACCAACGGCGTCGAAGATCGCATGGCGGTCCTCTGGCACCACGGCGTCCGCACCGGGCGCCTCACGCCGAGCGAGTTCGTCGCGGTCACGTCGACCAACGCGGCGCGCATCTTCAACATCCACCCGAAGAAGGGCGTCATCGCGGTGGGCGCCGACGCCGACGTCGTCGTGTGGGACCCGGCCAAGTCGCGCACCCTCTCGGCGAAGACGCATCATCAAAATATCGACTTCAACATCTACGAAGGCATGACCGTCCTCGGCAATCCCGCGGTCACCCTGAGCCGCGGCCGCGTGCTCTGGGAGAACGACAAGCTCCAAACCGAAAAAGGCTGGGGCAAATACGTGAACCGCGCGCCTTTCGCCGACTACTGGGGCGCCCAAAAAATCCGCAACGAGCTCGCCACCCCCACCGCCGTCAAGCGCGAGAAACCCAAGAAATGAGAATAAACAGGAAGATCAGGAGATCAGAAGCTCTCTCTCTCCTTCTGAACTTCTGATCTTCCTGTTTCATCTCTCCGGAGTCCCCCATGAGCAGTGAGTTGCCGGTTGTTGGTCATTTGATTGACGGTAAGCCTGTCACCGCCGGGAAGCGGTCGCAGGAGGTGTTCAACCCCGCGAAGGGCGTCGCCGAGAAGCGCGTGCTCCTCGCCGATCGCGAGACCGTGCACATGGCCATCGCCTCCGCCGAGAAGGCTTACCCCGCGTGGCGCGCGACGCCGCCGCTCAAGCGCGCGCGCGTGATGAGCAAGCTCAAGACGGTCCTCGAGGCGAACGCCGAGCGCATCGCGGCGCTGCTCACCGCCGAGCACGGCAAGGTCGCCGGCGACGCGATGGGCGAGGTCCAGCGCGGCATCGAGAACGTCGAGTACGCGTCGTACGCGACCGAGCTGCTCAAGGGCGAGCACTCGCGCAACGTCGGCCCCGGCATCGACTCGTGGAGCGAGTTCCAGCCGCTCGGCGTGACCGCCGGCATCACGCCGTTCAACTTCCCGGCGATGGTGCCGCTGTGGATGTGGCCGATGGCGGTCGCCTGCGGCAACACCTTCGTCCTCAAGCCCTCCGAGCGCGATCCGTCGAGCGCGATGCTCGTCTCGCAGCTCGCGCTCGAAGCGGGCTTGCCGCCGGGCGTGCTCAACGTCGTCAACGGCGACAAGGAAGCCGTCGACGCGCTGCTCGACGACCGCCGCGTGCAAGCCCTCAGCTTCGTCGGATCGACGCCGATTGCAGAATACATCTATGCGCGCGGCTGCGCGGACGGCAAGCGCGTCCAGGCGCTCGGCGGCGCGAAGAACCACGCCGTCGTCATGCCCGACGCCGACATCGACAACGCCGTCAACGCGCTCATGGGCGCGGCCTACGGCTCGTGCGGCGAGCGCTGCATGGCGATCCCGATGGTCGTCGCGGTCGGCGACGCGACGGCCGACGCGGTCGTCGCGGGGCTGAAGACGCAAATCGAGAAGATGAAGGTCGGCCCCGGCACCGACGCGGCAACGACATGGGCCCGCTCGTGACCAAGCAGCACTTCGACAAGGTGCGCGGCTACGTCGAGCAGGGCGTCAAAGAAGGCGCGAAGCTCGTCGTCGACGGCCGCGGCATCAAGGTCCCCGGCCACGAGAGCGGATACTTCCTCGGCGCCTGCCTCTTCGATCACGTGAAGCCCGACATGGTCATCTACAAGGAAGAGATCTTCGGCCCGGTGCTCGGCGTGGTGCGCGTGAAGACGCTCGAGGAGGCGATGGCCCTCATCAACGCGCACGAGTACGGCAACGGCACGTGCATCTTCACGCGCGACGGCGAAGCGGCGCGCTACTTCACCGACCACATCCTGGTCGGCATGGTCGGCGTGAACGTCCCGCTGCCGGTGCCGGTCGCGTACCACTCGTTCGGCGGCTGGAAGCGCTCGCTCTTCGGCGACCTCCACGCCTACGGCCCCGACGCGGTGCGCTTCTACACGAAGCGCAAGACCATCACGCAGCGCTGGCCGAGCGCCGGCGTCCGCGAAGGCGCGGTGTTCTCGTTCCCGTCGACGAAGTAGCGCGCGCACGCGCGGACGATTGTCCGCAACTCGAGTCCAGTGCGGACGACTGGCGGTCATGAAAACCAGCCAGCTCGTTTGCATCGGCTTTGCCGTCTCGTCGCTCTCGCTCGTCGTCGGTTGCGGCGGCGGCGCGGAGTACACCTTCGTCTCGCGCGCGCAGCCGACCGCGTTCGCGCGGCCGCACTGCCGCGCGGTCGTCGAGCCGCTTCGTCAGGACGCGCTCACGGTCGACGGCGTCCCTGAGGCGGCGTTTCTCGCGACGAAGAAGCCGAACCAGATCATGACCTTTCAGCGTGACAAGCGCACCAGCGAAGCGGCGTTCGTCGGCGAGATCCGCGAGAGCCAGCCGAACGTGCTCGCCCGCGGCGACGCGGACGACACCTTCGTGATTCGCCCGACGTGGACGACGTGGGAAGTCGGTGGCTTCACGATGTTCTCGCATCCGGGCACGGCGCGAATCTTGGTCGACGTCCTCTCGCCGGAGGGCAAGGTCGTCGACCGCATCTCGCTCGAGGCCGGCACGAAGGCGTACACCGCGGCGGACCGGATGAAGTCGGACTTCATCGACCTCGGTAAGGGCGTCGGCCGCTACGTCGCGGAGAACTGGAGCTGCGCCGCGCACTGAGCGGCGGGGGCGCTCACTGCTTCGTGAACGTCGCGTGCCCGGCGCTCTGCGTGCGCGGCATGCACGAGTCGCTCACGAGGGCGAGCGACATGTGCGAGCAGTCCGTGAAGGTGACCGAGTAGGTGCCGGGCACGTTGAGGCAGGCGAAGAACGCCATGTCTTGCGTGCTGACGGACTTGTTCGTGAAGGTGATCTTGCCGGCCGCGTAGGTGAACGTGCCTTCGATGTGGGCGGGGGGAGCCCGCCGCCGGTGCGATCGACGGTGGCCGTGTGCGTCGCCGCGACGAGCTTCGTCGTGAACATCGCGCGGCCGCCCTGGTGCGTCGTGCTCCACGTCCCATCGAGCGCGCAGGTCGGCGTCGCCTCCGCGCTGCCCGCGACCACGCTCACGCCCATCGCCACCAAAATCACCGAAATGAACTTGCGCATCGGAAGATCTTTAACCGATTTCCGATCCGTCGAAAATATCGAGTCGCCGAAGCTCCGACTCGACGACGCATGTCCGATCATGTGCATTGACACGACGAGTCCGTGCCGGGTCACTCGTACATCACGTAATCCGGCGCCGGCGAGAGGCCGAGCACGTCGCTCGGCTTCATCAGCTTGCCCCCGCCGCGCGTGTCCTCGTCGAAGAACAGCTTGAACCCCGCGTGCACGCCCGGCGGG
This sequence comes from uncultured delta proteobacterium, assembly GCA_963731595.1. Lineage (GTDB taxonomy): Bacteria > Myxococcota_A > Polyangia > Polyangiales > Polyangiaceae > DASXHD01. The sequence continues at coordinate 1,599,912 of CAVSWE010000004.1, read as the reverse complement.
ATCGGCTTCACGAGCGCGTCGTACGTGTGCACCTTCGCGCCGCGAATCCCGCGGCCGTCGACGCTCTTCACGATGACGACGCCGGGCGCGGCCCGCAGCGCGTCGTCGTGGGCGAAGACGTGATCGTTCACTTGATGGAAGACGAGCGGTTTTTCGGGCAAATCGTAGCGCCTCACGATCGCCGAGAGGTACGCGGCGACCTCGCTCACGACCTCGCCGGTCGTGTGGCCCCAGTGCACGCCGGGCCGCCATCGCGGGCCGGGCATCGCCCACTCGGGGTCGAGCGCGACGCTCACGTCGGGCTCGCGGAGCCACGGCTCGAGCGCCTTCACCTCGGTCATGAAGTCCGAGTGGCCCGGCTGGATGTCGAGCAAGAGGATGCCCTTGGCGGCGCGGGCGGCCTTCAGATAGTCGCCGATTACCTCGTTCGGCACGCGGCGTCTCGATAGGCCGTCGCGGCCGGGCTCGCCGGTCACGACGACGGCGATGAGCTCGAACGTCGGGAGCACCTCGCGGCCGTCCGCGTATTCGTCGCCGAGCCTCTCGATCTCGCGACCGCGCTGCGCGAGATCGCCGCGGAGCTTGCCGAGCGCGGGGGCGCCGGGCGTGCCGCAATAACCCACGAGCCGATAGCGCGGGAAGAGCGTGCGCCCGCCCCGCGGGAGCGCGGGCGCGCGGTGGGACGCCGCGATCCGGGGCGGGGCCCTCCGCCCGGCGTGCGCGGGCGTGGCGAGGGCGAGGAGGAGGGCGAGGGAAGCGAGTCGTCGAAAGAAAGCCACGATCGAAGCGTGCCTGGTTCGCGCCCGCGAGTCGAAATCTCTGCGACGAATTGGGATAGACTGACCCATCCGCATGCCTCTTCCGAGCGTCACCATCGAGGGGGACGGCGTGGTCGTGTTGCGCTTCAGCGGGGCGGTGGACATGCAGACGTTCGCCGCGGGGCGCGAAGCCATCCAAAAAGCGCCGGGGTGGTCGCCGTGCTACGCCCACATCTTCGACTTCAGCGCGGTGACCGACATCGACCTCTCGAAGCAGGCGATCGAGACGCTCGCGGCGGCGGCGCCGGTGTTCGACAGGGACGCGCCACAAATCCTCGTCGCGCACGCCGGCTCGTTCGAGTTCGCGATCGCGCGCGCGTTCGAGGCGATGGCGCGCACGCGCCGCAACGTGCACGTCGTCGGGTCGCTCGCCGAGGCGCGCGCGCTCCTCGCCGAGCTGCGCGCCAAGAGACCGACGTGAAGCGCCCGCGTTGCGTTCCCGAGGCGGAGCGACTATCCTCGCGCGGATAGTGGAGGACCGCCGCAAAACGCAGCGCTTCGAGCTCGCCGAGCCGGTCATCCTGGTCTCGGCCCGCGGCGATTTCGTCGGCGAGGCGCGCGACGTCTCGGCGCGCGGCATGTTCGTCGCGCTCGATCGCGCCGCGGAGGACGTGGGCGCGCGCGTCGTGGTGCGCGTCGTCCCGTCGCTCGATCTCGCCGGCGTCGTGCGCTGGCGCGACACGCGCGGGCTCGGCCTCGAGCTCGACCCGAGCCCCGACGACGTCGCCCGGATCGAGCGGCTCGTACTATCCTCGCGCTCATGAACCAACCCCCGTACCGCGTCGGCGTCGAGCCGACGCGCACCATCATCGTGACGACCGCCAACGACGTCGCCGGTCATCACGTCACCGATTACCTCGGGATCGTACGCGGCATCGTCGTGCGCGCGGCGTCGATCGGGCAGGGGTTCGTCGGCGCGTTCAAGTCGCTCGCCGGAGGCAACATCCAGGAGTACGTGGACGTGTGCGAGGCGGCGCGTCACGACGCGTACCTGCAGATGCTCCAGCACGCCGAGGCGCTCGGCGCCAACGCGATCATCTCGATGCGCTACGACGCGACCGAGTTCATGCAGGGCTCGACCGAGGTGCTCGCCTACGGGACGGCCGTGCGGCTCGCGCGCTCCTGATCTCGGATCGTGCGCGCCGCCGGCGCGGTCGTCGCCTGCACGCGGACCGCGCCCGTGGGGCCCGCGCACGTCCACGCGCCGCCGCTCGAATCGACGAGCGCCGATGGGCGCACCGCCGCGAGCCCGGTCGACGCGTTCGCCGCCGATCTGCACCGGCGCTGCCTCAGGCCTCGGCGGGTTGCACGATCACGAAGAGCGCGCCCTCGGGGTCCACGAGCGTCGCGAAACGTCCGACGTCGCTCGTCATCGCGGGCGCGAGCGCTCTTCCGCCGGCGGCGGTCGCTCGCGCGACGAGCGCGTCGCAGTCGTCGACCTGAAAATGGGGCAGCCAGTGCGAGGGCACCGTGTCCGGCACTCGCGACGGCATCGGCATCATCCCGCACGACGGCGCGCCGCCGGCCTCGAAGACGGTGTACTCGACGCCGTTCGGCATCGCCAGGACGCGCGTCGTCCACCCGAAGACGCCGGTCCAAACGCGTCTGGCCGTCTCCACGTCGCGCGTGAGGAGCTCGCACCACGCGAGCGCGCCGTGCACGCGCATCACGCCGGCCCCGATGTGCTTCTTCGGCTGCCACAAGACGACGCCCGCGCCCGTGGGATCGTCCACGGCCGTCATGCGCCCCGCGTCCATCGCGTCGAAGGGCGGCGCGACGATCTTCGCGCCGGCCGCCTCCGCCTTCTTCGCGGCCGCGTCGGCGTCGGCCACGGTGAAGTAGCAAGTCCAGTGAGGCGGCGCGCCGAGCTTCTTCTGCGTCTCGGTGAGCGGAGCGATCGCCGCGACGTCGCGACCGCCGAGCTTGCACATCGCGTAGACGTCGCCGCCGCCGATCGGGACGTCGACCGTCGTCCACCCGAAGAGCGCCGCGTAGAATTTCTTCGCCGCGTCCGGATCCGTCGTCCCGAATCCGCCCACGAGAACATCCCCGGCTCGTGCCGCTCGTGCGTCGTCATCTGCGGCGAACCTAGCACTCCTCGCCGGAAGGTTTCGAACGCGGTATGGGTTCCGGCGCCATGCCCGTCGGACACACGACCTGGACCGTGCACCCTCACGAGCCCATCGAAGCGCTGACGCCCAATTTGTGGCGCGTCGAGCAGCGCATGAACCGGAGCAACGTGCGCGTCATGGTGCTCGCGCGCCTCGCCGACGGACGCGTCGTCGTGCACAGCGCGATCGCGCTCGACGAGCCGAGCATGAAGCGAATCGACGCGTGGGGCGAGGTCGCGGCCATCCTGATCCCGAACCGCTTTCACCGGAAGGACGCGCGCATCTGGCAAGAGCGCTACCCGAAGGCGAAGGTCTACGCTCCGAGCGGCGCGGTCTCCGCGGCGTCGAAGGCGACGCCGGTCCATGGGACCTACGCCGACGCCCCGCACGACGACACGTTCGTCGCGCGCGATCTCGCAGGCCTCGCCGAGCGCGAGGGCGTGCTCCTCCTGAAGGACGAAGGCGGAACGAGCGCCGTCTTCTGCGACACGCTCCTCAACCTGCCGAAGACCGGCGGCCTGCTCGGCATGATGCTCCACCCGACCGGCACGCTCTCGGTCCCGCGCCCCACGTCGCTGCTCTTCGCGAAGGACAAGAAGGCGCTCCGCGCCGACCTCGAGCGAATCGCCGCCGACGTGACGCGCGTCGTCCCCGGTCATGGCGCGGTCGTGACGGAAGACGCGGCCGGTCGCCTCCGCGAGGCGGCCGCGCGGCTGTGATCAGTGGATCAGCATCCACCCCGCGTCGGGCGTGATCTCGACGTGCACGTGGTTGAAGTGCTGCGCGTTGAAGTTCGGCGTGAGCATCACGTTGAAGATCGCGCGGTCGGCGGCGTCGCAGACGATGCTCCACAGTTCGTTCGGGCGTGACGGGCAGGTGGGCTCGCCGACTTTTCCGTGGAAGTCGCGCTGCACGACGAGCGACGTGCCGTCCTTGCGCTTGAATTCGGCGATGTCGACGGCGAGCGCGCCGCAGTGCTGCTTGCCGTCGTATTTCTTCGTGCAGCCGAACTGCTTTCGCGGGCGGTACGCCGAGAGGTGAATCATCTCGACGACGCCGCGCTTGGCGAGCATTGCGGAGAAGTCGTCGAGCGCGAGGACGAGGCGGCAGTCGAAGATCTCCATCGGCGCGTGCGCGCGCTGCGCGACCGGGAGCATCGAGTGGATCGTCACGCCGCCAGAGGTCCGCGCCGAAGGCGCGGCCGACGGCCCGAAGGGCGCGGTGACGCCGAGCGGTCCTCGCAGTCGCACCGGCGCGAGCACGCCGGGCGTCGGCTCCGCGCGCACGAACGGCACCCCGCGCTTGCCGAGCTCGGCCTCGCAGCTCGCCGCGTCCATCGCCGCGTAGCGGACGTTCGGCGCGTCGTCGCGGAGGATCGGCACGGCGCGCCCCGTGTCCGTCGGCTCCCAAAACGGACCGCCGCTCGCGGCGGGCGCGGGCGGTGGGGCGGACGCGACCGGCAGCGTGAGCGCCTTCGGGACCGCATCGTACGGCGGCGGCGCCTCGGCCTCGTTCGACGCGCACGTGAGGCCGAGCGCCCAAACGACCGCCGCCACCCAAAGGCGCATGCCCCAGCCTTTCACACGCGGCCGACGTGTGCTAGCGCGAGCGCATGGATTCCAAAGAAATGATCGATCTGTGCTTGAAGCACACGCTCTTCTCGTGGTCGGCCACGGGCAAAGTCGATCCGCTCCCGATCGCGCGCGCCGAAGGCGTCTATCTCTATTCGCCCGACGGCAAGCGCTGGCTCGACTTCAACAGCCAGCTCATGAGCGTCAACATCGGCCACGGCCACCCGCACGTGGTCAAGGCGATCCAGAAGCAGGCCGAGACCCTCTGCTACGCCGGTCCGAGCATGGCGACCGAGATCCGCGCCAAGCTGGGAAAGCGCCTCGCCGGGCTCGTGCCGGGCGACATCAACACCTTCTTCTTCACGCTCGGCGGCGCCGAGGCGAACGAGAACGCCATCAAGGCGGCGCGCCTCTTCACCGGCCGGCAGAAGATCATGGTGCGCTACCGCAGCTACCACGGCGCGACGCACGGCGTGATGTCGCTCACCGGCGACCCGCGCCGCTTGCCGAACGAGCCCGGCATGGCGGGCGTCGTGCGCGTGATGGATCCTTGGCCGTACGATTATTCGTTCGGCAAGAACGACGACGAGATCGTCCGGAACAACCTCCAGTACCTCGAGGAGATCATTCAGTACGAGGGCACCGACAAAATCGCCGCGATGTTCATCGAGACGGTGACCGGCACCAACGGCATCCTGCCGCCGCCGAAGGGCTACCTGAAGGGCCTGAAAGACCTGCTCTCGAAGTACGGCATCCTGCTCGTCTGCGACGAGGTCATGTGCGGCTGGGGACGCACGGGCAAGCTCTTCGCCTTCGAGCACGGCGGCATCGTCCCGGACATCGTGACGATGGCGAAGGGCCTGACGAGCTCGTACATGCCGCTCGGCGTGATGGGCCTCTCGGATCGGATCGCGAACCACTTCCGCGAGAACGTCTTTTACGGCGGCCTCACGTACAACGCGCACCCGATGTGCCTCGCCGCGGCCGACGCGGTCATCGACGTCTTCGAGAACGAGAAGCTCGTCGAGCGCTCGGCGCGCATGGGCGAGATCATGACGGCGCGCATGGGCCGCTTGAAGCAAAAGCACCCGAGCGTGCGCGAGGCGCGCAACATCGGGATGTTCGGCATCCTCGAGCTCCGCAAGAACGAGAAGGGCGACCGGCTCGTGCCCTACAACACGAGCCACCCGGTGATGGCGAAGCTCGGCAAGTTCTTCCGCGAGAACGGCCTCTTCACCGTGCTCCAGTGGGGCGGCGTCATGTGCAACCCGCCGCTCACGATCAGCGAGGAGCAGCTCGCCGAAGGCTTCGACATCATCGATCGTGGCCTCGCGATCACGGACGAAGTGTTCGAACGCTGAGCTCGCCGGCCGTTCCCGCGCCGTGCGGCTGCGTGACGCGCGACCGCGGCGGCACGCTCTTCGTGATGAAGACGCCGCCGCCGACGACGCTGCCCGCGACGAGGCCGGGGTACGCGAGCACGATTTCGTCGAAGCTCGTCGCCGCGGGATCGCCGTCGTACGCCGCCTGCACGTCCTCGAAGAGCATCTCGCGGATGGCGGGGAGCTTCGCGACGATCGCGCCGGCGAGCTCGTGCGCGCGCCGCGGATCGCCGCCGTCCGCGCCGTTCGCGAGGCACGCGTCGATCTGCGCCGCGAGCTTGAAGTGGAGCGCGGCGAGGAGCGTCCCGGTGTGCAGGCCGAGCTCCTCGCGCGTGAGGTCCTGGCGCCCGCGGTAGCCGGGGTAGAGGAGCTGGAACACGAGATCGACGACGTCGAGGACGATGGCGCGCGACGGCAGCCGCGCCTTTCCGACGCGCTGGCCGCGCTCGTCCGCGGCGTAGGACGCCTCGAGCGCCGCGACGACGGAGTCCAGGCCGCTCATGACGCTCCTTGGTAGAGCGCGGTCGAGAGGTAACGCTCGCCGCCGTCGGGGAGCACGACCGCGATCGTCCGGCTCGCGAACGCTTCGTCGTTCGCGAGCCGCAGGGCCGCGCTCATCGCCGCACCGGAGGAGATCCCGCAGAGGATGCCCTCTTCTCTCGCGAGCCTCCGCGCCGTCTCGATCGCCTCGTCGTTGCTCACGCGCTCGACGCGGTCGACGAGCGTGAGGTCCAGGTTCTTGGGCACGAATCCGGCGCCGATCCCCTGGATCGCGTGCGGCGACGGCGTCGGGTCGCGCCCTTCGAGCGTCTGCGAGATGACCGGCGAGGCCGCGGGCTCGACGGCGACGCTGACGATCGCCTTTCGACGCGTGCGCTCGAAGTAGCGCGACACGCCGGTGAGCGTGCCGCCGGTGCCGACGCCGCAGACGAGCACGTCCACGTCGCCGCTCGTGTCGTCCCAGAGCTCGGGGCCAGTCGTCGTCTCGTGGATCGCGGGGTTCGCGGGGTTCTCGAACTGGCGCATGACGACGTAGCGCGCGTCGCCCTTCGCGAGCTCGTCGGCGCGCGCGATCGCGCCCTTCATGCCGAGCGCGCCCGGCGTGAGCTCGAGCTTCGCGCCAAGGGCGGCGAGGACCTTGCGGCGCTCGAGGCTCATCGTCTCGGGCATCGTGAGCAAGCACTCGTAGCCGCGCGCCGCGGCCGCGAACGCGAGCGCGATGCCGGTGTTGCCGCTCGTCGCCTCGAGGATGCAGCGGCCCGGCCCGAGCGCGCCGCCCTCTTCCGCGTCCCAAATCATCGCCGCGCCGATGCGATCCTTCACCGAGAAGGCGGGGTTTCGCGCCTCGATCTTGGCGAGCACGGTCGCCTTCGCGCCACGGGCGAGGCGGGCGATTCGGACGAGCGGCGTCCGGCCGATGGCGCGAGAGGCGTCGTCGAAGATCACGCCGGCCTCCGCCGCGAGGCTTCAGGTTTCGTGGGCCTGGGCTCCGGCCGAGAGGACCTCGGCGTACGCGTCGCTCGCGCTCGCGGCGTGCCGCGCGAAGGTGCGGAGCGCGCTGGGATCGTCGTCGAGCTTCTGCCAACAAGCGGACGCGCCTCGGTCGAGCGAACGCTGCGCGTCGGCGTCGTCCTCGGCGAGCATCATGGTCGGGCAGGAGAGCGGGAGCAGGTCGAAGGTCGCGCCGTCGCGCAGGCGCGTCGCGATGAACGCGGCGACGTAGGTCCGGTCGCGCACGAGCCGCATCGTTCGCGCGCGGGTCGTCGCCGTGTCCACGGCGAACTCGCGGAGGTTCTTCACGAGCGCCTGGCGCACGCGCACGTCGGGCTCCGCGACGAGGACGCGCCGGCTGCGCGGCCGCGGCTCGCCGAGCGTGCGCCGCGTGATGCGGTAGCCGAGCCCGCGATCCATCTGCACGTTCAGCTGTGTCGAGGCGCACAGCTTCTTCCGCAGCCGGCAGACGGCCGCTTCCATGCGCGCAAAATCGGAGATCGTCCGCGTCTTCCAGCACTCGCGGAGCAGCACCTCGCGCGCGACGGGCCGGCCGCCGGCGCGCACGAGCACCGCGAGCAGCCCGAGCTCGAGCTGCGTGAGCGCGAGCGGGTGTCCGCGATACGTCGCGCACGACGGTCCGCGCTCGCCCTGCTCGATGCGAACGTCGTCGTACGACGCGGCGCTGGCGCCGCGAAGCGCCGTGACGTCGGCCGCGCGCACGATCACCCAGTCGTCGGCGTCGGCGACGTGCGGGAGCGCTTCGAGCTCGGTCATCCGAACGCGCGGGTCGAGGCGGCGGAGCTCGGAGAGCTGCGCGTCGAAGCCTCCCCGGTGCCGAAAGAGAATGGCTCGCATCCCACTGAGGATGCTATGCCCCCGAACCCGCACGGTCGAGCTTGTCAGATTCCAGTAAGAATCGAGTAAGCCGCGCTCGTCGCGCTCGTCGCGCGCGCGCGGAGATGGGCGTACGATGCGCGCACGATGAGCGAGACGCGGTCGTTCACGTGCAACCTCTGCGAAGCGCATGTGCGGCCTTCGCGTCGGCGTCGAGGGCGGCGCGGGTCGTCGCGGTGCGAGGCGACCGACGACGACGTGCTCTCGCGCGGTCACGTGTGCCCCAAGGCGCACGGCGCTGCGCGAGCTCTTCGAGGACCCGCGACCGGCTGCGCGCGCCGCGAATGCGCGCACGGCGCCGGGCTGGCGCGACGCTTCGCTGGGACGAGGCGATGAACGTCGTCGGCGAGAAGCTCCGCGCGATCCGCGCGCGCCACGGCAAAGACGCGGTCGCGCTCTACGTCGGCAACCCGTCGGTCCACACGCACCGCGGCGCGCTCGGCGCGCAGCTCCTCGCGATGGCGCTCGGGACGCGAAACCGCTTCGACCCGAACTCGCAGGACTCGAACCCGCGCCTCTTCGCCTGCATGCAGATGTACGGCGACGCCCTCACGATGGCCGTGCCGGACCTCGAGCGCATCGAGTACCTGCTCGTGCTCGGCGCGAACCCCGCGGCGTCGAACGGCAGCCATGATGGGCCTCGGCGATCGTGCGCGCGCGCTTCGCGGCGATCCGCGCGCGCGGCGGGCAAGATCGTCCTCGTCGACCCGCGCCGCACCGAGTCGGCCGCGTGGAGCACGAGCCACCACTTCATCCGCCCCGGCGGCGACGCGGCGCTGCTCCTCGCGATGCTCCACGTGATCTTCGCCGAGGAGCTCGTGTCGCCGCGCGCGCGTCGCGGCGGCGGGCCTCGCCGAACTGCGGGCAGTCTGCAGCGAGCTCTCGCCCGAGCGCGTCGCGCCGGCGATCGGCATCGAAGCCGCGGCGATCCGAGAGCTCGCGCGCGATCTCGCGCAGGCCGAGCGCGCGGCGGTCTACGCGCGCGTCGGCGTCTGCCAGAACGAGTTCGGTCCGGTCGCGTCGTGGCTCGTCGAGGCGCTCAACGTGGTCACCGGCCACTTCGATCGCGAAGGCGGGCTCCTGTTCCCGACGCCGGCGGCCGACGTGGCGCCGCTCGGGCGCGCGCTCGTCGGCAACCACTGCGGGCGCTGGCGTTCGCGCGTGCGCGGGCTGCCCGAGTTCCTCGGCGCGCTCCCGTCGGCGGTGATGGCCGAGGAGATGGAGACGCCCGGCGAGGGGCAGATCCGCGGCGCTCGTCTGCGTCGCGGGCAACCCCGTGCTCACGACGCCGAACGGCCCGCGGCTGGCGCGCGCGCTCGACGGAGCTCGATTTCGTGGTCGCCGTCGACTTCTACGTCAACGAGACGACGCGGCCGCGCGCGCTACTCCTGCCGCCGCAGCACGTGTTCGAGACGGGGAACTTCGATCTCTCCTCTCGCGCTTCACCGTGCGCAACGTCGCCGAAGTACAGCCCGCCCATCGTGCGGACCGAGCGACCGGCACGCGCGACGACTGGGACATCCTCGTGCGATCTCGCCGCGCGACTTCGCGCTCCCGGGCCGCGCTCCACCGCGCCTGCGCGACGCTGGCGCGACGCAGACGTCCCCGAGCGCGTGCATCGACCTCCTGCTGCGCCTCGGCCCTCGGCGCCTCTCGCTGCGCGAGCTCGAGACGCGCCGCCGCACGGCCTCGACCTCGGGCCGCTCGTGAAGGCGGCGGCGAGCGCGTGCGCACCCCGACGGCGCATCCGCCTCGCGCCGCCGGCCCTCGTCGCCGACGTGCCGCGCGTCGACGCGCTGGGTCGACGCGCAGCGGCGCGCGCGCGACCTCGTGCTCATCGGGCGCCGCCACCTGCGCAGCAACAACTCCTGGATGCACGACGTGCCGCTCGCTCGCGAAGGGCCCCGACCGCGCGCGCCTGCTTCGTGCACCCGGACGACGCCGCGCGCCTCGGCCTCGACGGACGGCGACACGCGCGCGCATGCGGAGCCGCACCGGCGAGCGCGTCGTCCGCCGTGGTGAGCGATCACCGCCGACGTCATGCCGGGCGTGGTCTCGCTCCCGCACGGCTTCGGCCAGAGCGCTGCGTCGGACACGCTGCGCGTCGCCGGCGCGCTGCCCGGCGCGAGCGCCAACGTCCTCACCGACGAAGCGCGCGTCGAGCCGGTGATCGGCACGTCGATCCTGAACGGCGTGCCGGTCACCCTCGCGCCCGCCTGAAATCGGCGTTCACGATTGTGGAACGCCCATTTCGCGAGTGAGCGAGCGCCGCGTGGGGTGGGGCCCCGAAAAACCGCGTTTTTCGGCACGGGGCGGCGCGTGCCGCCCCGTGAGACACGACCTGAATCGGACGAGCGCGATTCCGAATCGCGCTCGTTCATTCAGGGGCTCGCGCAGCGGATCGCGTCGGCGCCTTGCGTCGTCGTCACGACGTCGAGGTTCGCCGTCGCCTTCGCGCACTGCACGATCGTCTCGAAATCGGCGATCGGGTAGAGGAGGTCGGCGTTCGAGGTCGCGTCGGTCGTGAAGTCGTGGAACATGAGGATCTCCCAGCCGCGCTTTTTCGCCGCGTTTTGGATCCACGAGCAGACCGCGCTCGGCGTCGACGTGTCGTAGACGCCGTCCGAATTGAGCTCGTAGACGTCGCTCCCCATGTAGCTCAGCCCCGGGTTCACGGTGCGATGCGACGTGTAATACTTTTTGATCTCGGCCTTCACCGTCGAATCGTACGAGCCCATCGGCGTCGCGAACGAGAGGACCGGCGAGCTGACGTTCGCCTGAAGGTAGATCTGCGACTGACCGAGCTCGTAGTCGACGTCCGAGACGGAGAGCGCGGTGAGATCGAGGTGATTGACCGTGTGGCTGCCGGTCTCCATCCCGTCCTTCGCGAGATCCTGCGCGTAGGGAAGCTCGCCGTACGTGCTCAGCTGACGCGTGATGTTGTAGATGGTCGCCTTGAACCCGTACTTGTCGAGGATCGGCTTCGCGAGCAGATCCTGCGACTCGTACGAGTCGTCCATCGTGAAGGTCAGCATGCCGCGCGCGAGCGGCACGCAGCTTTGGGACGTGCTCGGCGTCGTGCTGCAGGTGTCGGTCGCGGGCGTTTGGTCGACGAGGTAGTGGAAGGGCGCGGTCTTCGCGGTCGCGCCGGTCGCGTCGGTCGCGTGCAGCACGACGGTCGTGCCCGAGGCGACGTCGTCGAGCCCGCCGGTCCATTTGCCGTACGCGTAGCTCAGCGGGTACGTCGCGCCGCCGACCACCTCGAAGGTGACGCTCTTCGGCAAGCTGCCGCCGCCGTCGACGACGTACTCGGTCCAGTACGAGCCGGCGTATTGCGTCTCGGTCCAGTCGGGGTTCCACGAAGGGACGCAACCGCTGACGCACGCGCCGTTCGAGCACGTCGTGCCGCCGCTGCACGTGCCGCACGTCCCGCCGCAGCCGTCGCCCCCGCACTGCTTGTTCGCGCACGAAGGCGCGCACGCCTCGGGCGCGGCGTCGCTCCCGGCGTCGGCCGCGTCCACGCTCGAGTCGGCGCCTCCGCCGTCGCTCCCGCCCGCACCGGCGTCACCCGAGCAGTCGATCGCCGGCGTCCCTTGCTCGTACGGAAACCACGCGGTCGTCGCGGTTTGGCTCCCCTCGTACGCGGTGAGCCGAATCATCGTGCCCGCGGGCACCGGCCCGTCGTCGGGACCGCCGGTGAATTTCACGTTTCCGTCGCCGAGCGCGTACGGCGTCGAGAGGTCGATGACGCGCGTGCCGCCTGGGTCCTGCACTTCGACCTTCATGTCGCTGGTGGCGGCGTCGGTGACCGAGAATTCGAGCCACCAGTCGCCTTGGACGCAACTGTCCTCGCCGAACCCCGGATTCCACGGGCACGTTTGCAGCGAAAACGACGCGCCCCCGAAATCCCTTTGCGTTCCGCAGGCTGCCACCGACAACGCGACGACCGCCAGCACCCGTGCCCGTTTGGAGATGACCATTGCCGGCTACGCAAAGCAAAGCGGGTGCCCCCACCGGCTCGCAGCGATGCCCGCACAAATCCGCCTCCGCGCGCCTTCTCGCCTCGTATCGACGCGCGCAGTGCGCTAAACTTTTCCGCGGGGACTGGAGGCACGGATGCGCGGCCATTTGCTTGCACTATGCATGGGTTTCCTCGTCGCTTGCGGCGGCCACGGCTCGGGGTTCGGCGACGACGGCGGCACCGGCGCGGACGGCGGCACGGTGGACGGCAGCATCGCCGACTCGAGCTGCGCGTTCTGCGGCATCGACGGCGGCGGCAGCGACGGCGGAGGACCGCAGACGACGTGCTCGCCCGATCTCCACGACATCCTCGATCTGCAAGGCAACGTGGTCTCCACCTGCCCGCCCGATCAAGGCTGCTCGACGAGCGGCTGCGTCCCCGCGTGTCAGGCGGCGGCGGCGGCGCACGGCAGCCTGGGTTGCGACTTCATGGTGGCGACGCCCGCGTTCTTCGCCGGCTTGCAGCCGACCTACTCGTCGCCTTGCTTCGCGATCTTCGTCGCCAACAACTGGGGCAAGGACACGGTCATCACCGTCAATCGAAATGGCTCGACCTACGACGCGACGAAGTTCGGGCGCATCTCGGCGACCGGCGTTGCGCCGGCGTCGTGGGCCGCGGTGCCGACGACCGGCGTTCCCCAAGCCAAGGTCGCCGTCCTCTTCATGGACGACAACCCGTCGTATTCGTACGCGTGCCCGGTCACGCCGGCGCTTCAGACCGCGACGGGCCTCGTCGGCACCGGGCGCGGACAGGCCTGGCACATCACGACGAGCTACCCGGTGAGCGCATACGACATCTTGCCGTTCGGCGGCGCGAGCTCGTACTTGCCAGGCGCGACGCTCCTCTACCCGACGAGCGCGTGGGGCACGAACTACATCGCCGCGCTGCCGAAGCTCGGGAGCGGCAGCAACGCGAGTGACGTGGGGCCGCACTGGGGGCAGATTGTCGCCTTCCAGAACGGGACGACCGTCGACGTCGTCCCGACTGTCGCTCTTCCTTCGGGCAGCGGCGTCACCGCGGCGCCGATGAACGTGAAGACGACCTACACGCTCAACGCCGGCGAGTTCGTGCAGTGGCAGCCGGGCTACAACTACCCGGGTGGCGAGACGTCGCCGATGGACATGTCGGGCTCGATCATCTCCTCGAGCAACCCGATCGCGTTCAACGGCGGCAACGGCTACCTGTGCCTCGGCTCCGCGACCTCGCCGAGCGGCGGCTGCGACTCGGATCACGAGCAAATCGCGCCGATTCAAGCGCTCGGCTCGACCTACGCCGTCGTGCCGTTCGAGCCGCGACCGCCTTTCACGGCGCAAAACCCGGAGTCGGTCCTCTACCGGTTCACCGGCACCGTCGACGGCACCACGCTCACGTACGATCCGCCGGTCGCCGGCGCGCCGGCGACGCTCAAGCTCGGCCAGGTCGTCGACTTCGAGACGACGAAGGTCTTCGTCGTGAAGAGCCAGGACGCGCAGCACCCGTTCCATGTCGCGCTCATGATGTCGGGCTGCACGGGCACGAACGATCTCGGCGACGAGGACTACGGGCAGATGGTGCCGCCGGCGCAGTTCCTCTCGAGCTACGTCTTTTATTCGGACGTCACGTACCAGACGACGAACTTCACGGTCGTGCGCAACAAGACGACGCAAGGCTTCCAAGACGTGACGATCGACTGCGTGGGCACCGTCACGGGCTGGAAGCCGGTCGACAGCGCGGACACCGAAGAGTACGCGTGGGTGGACATCGTCAAAGGCGGCGTCGCGCAGCACAACAACTGCCAGAACGGACCGCACACGGCGTCGAGCAAAGGACCGTTCGGCATCACGGTCTGGGGCGAGGACAACGCCGCGTCGTACGGCTATCCCGCCGGCGGAAACCTCTCGACGATCAACTCCGTCGTGGTGCCGCCCGTGCCGCACTGAGCTCGCGCGCCCGCGGGGGGAGCGGCGGCGGGGGGCGTCGCGACGGTCGCGGGACCCACATCTTGGTCTCGGTGTCCTCGGCGTCGCGGCCGGGCGCGACTCGAAACACGGCGAGACGCGTACCGCCATCGAGCGGCTGGATGCGCAGGTTGCTCATGCTCGCTCATACAGCAACCTGCGTGCCGCGCGAAAACGCGCGTTTTCCACGTGAATCGCGCGTGAAACGCCGAAACGAGCGGGCTCCGCGCGATCCAGTCGGATCGAGGCCGAGTCTCGGATAACCTCGGCGACCGATGTCCACGATCGCGATCGTCGGCGCTGGCGCGTGGGGCACGGCGCTCGCCATTCACGCAGCGCGCATGGGGCACTCGGTCCGCCTCTGGGCGCGGGAGCGCGAGGTCGTCGAGAGCGCGCGCGCGTCGCGCGAGAACCAATCGTTTCTGCCGGGCTTCACGCTGCCGGACGCGATCGGCGTCACCGGCGACTCGGACGAGGCGGTCTCGGGGGCGGACCTGGTCGTCCTCGTGCCGCCGTCCAAGCACTTGCGCGACGTCGCGCGCACGATCGAAAAATCGATCGCGAAGGACGCGCTCGTCGCGGTCGCGTCGAAGGGCATCGAAGAGTCGAGCCTGAAGCTGCTGAGCGAGGTGCTCGCCGAGGTGCTCCCGAGCGTGTCGTCCTCGCGCGTCGCGTTCTTGTCCGGACCGACCTTCGCGAAGGAGGTCGCCCTCGGCTTGCCGTGCGACATCGTCGCCGCGTCCAAGGCGATGGGCGCGTGCGAGCCGATCCAGCGGCTCTTGCACGCGCCGACCTTCCGCGTGTACGCGAGCGCCGACCCGGTCGGCGTCGAGGTGGCGGGCGCGCTGAAGAACGTGATCGCGATCGCCGCCGGCGCGTGCGACGCGCTCTCGCTCGGTCTGAACGCGCGCGCCGCGCTCCTCACTCGCGGCCTCGCCGAGATCACGCGCTTCGGCGTCGCGCTCGGCGCCGACCCGCTCACGTTCCTCGGCTTGGCGGGCATGGGCGACCTCGTCCTCACGTGCACCGGTGAGCTCTCGCGCAACCGGCAGCTCGGCATCGAGGTCGCCAAGGGCCAGAGCGCCGCGGCCTACCTCGCGACGCAGCGAACCGTCGCCGAAGGATTTTACACGGCGCACGCCGCCTACGATCTCGCGCACAAACTCGGCATCGACTCGCCGATCGTCGAGCAGGTATACTTCGTCTTGCATCGCGAGCGTCCGCTGCTCGACGCGCTCCGGCTGCTCGTCACGCGCGAGTTCAAAGACGAGCTCCAGGGCATCCGCCCCGTCCTCGGCTGACGCGTTCGCCACGTCCGAATCTCCGCGGCGCGCGGCGGTTCGCGCTTTAAGCTTCCAGAGTGAGCGAGCTCGAGGATCGGATCGCGGAGATCGCGGGCGCGGCCGTTCGGCGCGTCGAGCGCGTCCAGTCGCTGTGGGGCGGCTACGGGGAGCTCGTCCGCGCGCACCTCGTCGATTCGCGTTCGGTCGTCGTGAAGCGCATCACGCCGCCGGCGACGATCGCGGACGCGGGCGATCGGCGCAAGCGGCGCTCGTACGAGGTCGAGATCGCGTTCTATCGGCGCTTCGCCGAGCGCGCAGGCGCGCGATGCCGCGTCGCGCGTCTGGTCGGCGCGCGCGCCGATCGCGCGGGTTGGCTGCTCGTCCTCGAAGATCTGGACGCGGCGGGGTTCGCGCGGCGACTGCACGATCCCGACGGCGAGGATCTCGACGCGTGCCTCGCGTGGCTGGCCGCGTTTCACGGTCGATTTCTCGGCGCGCCGCCCGATGGGCTCTGGCCGGTCGGCACGTACTGGCACCTCGCGACGCGGGCCGAGGAGCTCGCCGCGACGCCCGACGTCGCGCTGCGCGCACGCGCGCCCGAGCTCGACCGAGCCCTTCGCGCGGCGCGCTTCCAGACCATCGTCCACGGCGACGCCAAGCCCGAGAATTTTTGCTTCGCTGACGAGGGCGCGCGCGTGGCCGCCGTCGATTTTCAATACGCGGGCGGCGGCCCTGGAATCAAAGACGTCGCCTACCTCCTTTGGGGCGCGCCGCCGGCGGTCGAGGCGCGCGCGCTCGAGACGTATTTCGCGAGGCTGCGCGCCGAGCTCGCAGCCGACGTCGACGCGGACGCGCTCGAGCGAGAGTGGCGCGCGCTCTACCCGGTCGCGCGCGACGACTTCCGCCGGTTCCTGGCGGGATGGCGGAGGTGACGCGCCGGGCGTGCGTCTTGCGTCTCCGTTCGACATGAAGTCCCTCGTGCTCGTCGCGGTCGGGCTCGCGCTCTCGGCGTGCGAAGCCTCTTCCATTCGTCCCGCTCCCGCGGTCGCGACGGTCGCCTTCGCCGTGCCGTCGGGCGACGTGCAGCTCACGACCTCGGGCGTCGTCGACCTCGGCACTCAGTCGGTCTCGACGCAGGGCGTTCAAGCGCTGCACCTGCGGATGAGACTCACCAACGACAGCGAGTGGCCGTGGACGGTCGACACGCGCGAGCAGCGCATCGACCTCGAAGGCTACGGCACGAGCGCGCCCGCCTTCGCCTCGTCCGACGCGGGGTCGCCGCCCGTCGTGACGATTGCGCCCGGCGCCGCGCGCGACGTCGATCTCTACTTTCCGCTGCCGGCCGCGCTCGCCGATCGAGCCACGCTGCCGGTCTTCGACGTGCTTTGGGACGTGCATACGGCGGACGGCGTGCTCGCGCGCCGCACGCCGTTCGAGCAGATCGCCGTCGAGCAGGCGCCGTGGCCCGGACAACCCGGCGAGTACAGTCCGGAGTGGGGCGGCTCGTATTGGTACAACCCGGACTACGCGCAGCACGAGTTCACCGGCGGCGTCGTCATCCCTCCGTTTTATTTCGGCGTCCCGCTGTACGTGCACCGGCACCGCTTCGGGAATTTCGCGCCACGCGGCCGCTACCACGCGCGCGGAGGCGAAGATCACGAGCGCGGCGCGGTCGTTCGCCCGCGAGGCGAGGAGCACGGGCAGCGAGATCAGCGCGACTGGGTCCGCGGTCGCGAGGAGACGCCCTCGCGCCGCGAGACGCCACGCGAGGCGACCCCGCATGGGACGACGCGTGGGGCCGCGCCGCACGACGCGACGCCGCACAATGCGACGCCCCCGCACAACGCGACGCGGCGCCCGGTCCCGCGGATCGAGCAGCGCACCCTCACGCGGCCCATGCCCGCGCCGCGCGCCATCCCGCGCGCTGCGCACCCCGCGCACGCGCCGGCGCCCGCGCCCACCACGCCCGCGCAGCCGCAGCACGGCGACCACCGCCACCGCAAATGACCGTCACAGCTTGAACGAATAAACCTTGCTGTCGGCCCCGAGGTAGATGCGGCCCTTCGCCGCGATCGGCGTCGTGAAGAGGCGCACGCCGCTCAGCGTGTCGGTGCCCGTGTAGACCTGGTTGCCGCTCTCGATGTCCCAGCCGTTCAGGTGCTGGCCGGCGAACCACACGATCGCGTCCGTCCCGTTCGCGTCGCTCGTCGTGATCATCGGCTCGCCTTGTGTCTGGCTGTTCGCGCACCACTCGACCGACGCGGTCGGCGGCGTGCCGCTGATCTTCATCGCGATGAGATCGCCCGAGCCCTTCTTGCACCCGACGCCCGAGGCGCCGTTGTAGCCGTGCGCGATGAGCCACGTGTTGCCCGCGGCCGTGTCGACCCATGCGGCGACGTTGATGATCTCGCCGTTGGCGACCTGGGCGTTGAACACGCCGTCGCCCGCGCCGGCGTCGGCGATCCCGCCGAGGTTGGCCTGGTCGAGCAAGTAGACGAACCCGTTCTTGCCGAGCGCGACGACGAGGTTCGCCGGGCTCGCGTTCTTCGCCGTCAAGAGCACCGGCCCCGAGCCCCCGATGTCGACGTCGCCGTTGTCGAGCTGGAGCCAGTTGTGCGGCGCGAAATAGTCCTTCGTCTGGTTGGAGAAGACCGGGCCCGGCTGGAGGCGGAAGATCGCTTCCTGGCCGACCCAGCTGTTCGCGCCGAACGTGTTGCCGGTCGAGATGAAGACGTCCGTGCCGTCGCTCGCGATGCCGCCCGGCGCCCAGATGCCGCCCGCGCGGAGGTTCTGTCCGATCGACGTCGCGAACGCGCCGACGGGGGACGCCGCCGGGTACGGAACCCCGAGCACCCAGCCGTGGTACTGCCCGCAGTCGCCCGCGTGACCGCCGTACGCGACGTACGCGGTGCCGTTGACGAACGCGAGCGCCGAGCGCTGGTTCTCGACGACCGGATCGAACGGCGTGCTCTGATACGACGCCTTCGACGCGTCGACCGGGAAATTCGGGCGCTCGGTTCCGTCGTCGAGCGAGAGGGCGTGGATCTCGTGCGTCTTGATCGTCCCGCTGCCGTTCGCCTGGGTGCCGATCGCCGCGTCGAGGAAGATCGTGCGCGACGAGGCGTCGATCACCGGCGTGCCGGTGATGCCGAGCGGCGAGACGTTGCCGCAGCCCGCGCCCGTGGACGCCGCGCTCGGGCCGAGTGTTCTCTGCCAGACGACCGCGCCGGTCGTCGCGTCGAGCGCCGTCACCTGGTTGCTCTCGGTCGCGGCGAGGACCCAGTTGGTCGCGCCCGTCCCGAGCGCGACGTTGTCGACGTAGAGCACCTGCGCGTAGACGTGGCCGGCCACGGTGCCGTCGAACGCCGCGTCGCGCGTCATCGTCGAGACGGCCGCCGAAGTGAATGCAGACTGCACGTACCAGCCGTCGCGGCTCGCGTGGTGGTTGCGCTGGAGGACCGAGTCGCCGACGTTCAGCGGCGGAGGCGCATCGGCCGCGACGTCGCCGGTCGCGTCGGTCCCGCCCTCGGCCGCCACGGGCGAGTCGGTCGTCGCGTCCGGTCCGCCGTCGGCCGTGCTCGAGTCGTCGCCGCACGCCCAAGCGGCGAGGGCCGTCATTGGAAGAGCCCAAAGCAAGCGTCGCATCCGAGACCTCCTTTCGCGAGATTACCGAGTAAGCTCGCACCATGCCGAAGAAAGACGCAACGAAAGCCGAGTTCGTTCGCGCGCTGCCCGCCTCGATGCCCGCCGAAGGAAGTCGTCGAGAAAGCCAAGGAAGCCGGGCTGAAGCTCACGACCGCGTACGTCTACGTGATCCGCTCGCAGGCGCGCACCGGCGGCGCGAAGAAGCCCGCGCCCGCCGCCCCGCACGTGTCGAAAGACGCCGAGGCGCGTCTCATCGGCGTCGCGAGCGAGCTCGGGCTGACGCGCTCGATCGACATCCTCACGCGCGAAAAAGAGCGCGTCATGCGCCTCTTGCGGTAGCTCGCGAACGGTCGCGACCGCTCGCGAGCGGTCGCGGGACGAATTCGCGATCAACGCTGAAAACCGCCGCAAACTGCGTGGCCGAGATGTTGCTCCGTGCGGCCCAGCCATGCGCCGCCTCGTCGTCCTTTCCTTCGGATCCTTGCTGCTCTCCGCGTGCAGCGCCGCGCCCGGCGGCGAGAACGTCGGCGAGAGTGCTGCCGCGGTGACGACCGTCTGCGGCGCGTCCGCGTCGGGCGCCGTCCAAGGGCGGGACGTGTCGGTCTACCAAGGCAACTTCGATTGGAACGCGGAGAAGGCCGCCGGCGTCGTCTTCGGCTACGCGCGAATCGGCGACGGCGTGAGCTATGCCGACAGTCAGTTCTCGCCGAACTGGTCGAAGATGAAGTCCGCCGGCGTCTTGCGCGGCGCGTATCAATTCTTCGAGCCCGGCCAAGACGAGGTCGCGCAAGCGAACTTGATGATCGCGGCCGTCGGGCAGCTCGGCGAGGGGGACCTGCCGTGCATGATCGACGTCGAGACGACCGGGGGTCAATCGGGCGCGACGATCGCGAGCAAGGTCGCCCACTGGATTCAGCTCGTGGGCGCCGGGACGGGCAAGGCGCCGATCATCTACACGGGGCCCTATTTCTGGCAGGACAACGTGGGGTCGACGGCGTTCGGCACGACGCCGCTTTGGATCGCCGACTACGGCCCGAGCTGTCCGCTGATTCCGCCGGGCTGGTCGAATTGGGCGATATGGCAGTACAGCGACGGGAACGGCTCGCTCGACCACGACGTCTTCAACGGGACGCTCGCCGACTTGCAGAAGCTCGCCGCCGCGCCGGGACCGCAATATCCGATCATCGTCCACCGCGGCGCCGGCGACGTGAACGGCGACGGGCAGAGTGACGTCTGCGGGCGCGCGGCGGCCGGCGTGATTTGCGAGGTGGGCTCGAAGGAGATCCAAGGGCCGGCGTGGAGCGACGCGAGCGGCTGGGACAAGCCCGAATATTATTGGACGATCCAAATCGCCGACGTCGACGGCGACGGAAAAGGCGATTTGTGCGCGCGCGACTCGCAAGGCATCGTGTGCGAGCTCTCGACCGGCGACGGCTTCGGCGGCGGCGAGATCCGCGGCCCGAATTGGAGCGACGGCAGCGGCTGGGCGAAGGAGCAATATTATTCGACGATCCAATTCGGCGACGTGAACGGCGACGGAAAGGCCGACGTCTGCGCGCGCGCCGCCGCGGGCGTCACCTGCGCGCTCTCGAACGGCAAGGGCTTCGACGCGCCCTTCGACGGGCCCGCGTGGAGCGACAAGAGCGGTTGGGACCAGCCGCAATTTTATCAAACGATCCAATTTGCGGACGTGAACGGCGACGGCAAATCGGATTTGTGCGCGCGGTCCGCGGCGGGGATCATTTGCGAAATCTCGGACGGCAGCACGTTCTCCAAAGAGATTACCGGACCGGCGTGGAGCGACGCGAGCGGCTGGGCGAAGCCGGAGTACATGGAGACGATTCGCTGGGCCGACGTCGACGGCGACGGAAAGACGGACGTGTGCGGTCGCGCCGCGGCCGGCGTCGTTTGCGAGCTCTCGGACGGCAGCGGCTTTCCGACCGAGGTGACCGGCCCGGAGTGGTCGGACGCCAAGGGCTGGGCGGCGTCGCAGTATTTCACGACGATTCAAACCGCCGACGTGAACGGCGACGGCAAATCCGATTTGTGCGCGCGCGCCGCCGCGGGCATCGTGTGCGCGATCTCCGACGGGAAGTCGTTCGCGACGCAAATCACGGGGCCGGATTGGACGTCGCAGGGCGGCTGGGACGATCCGCAATACGACTCGACGATCGGGTTCGCGGATCTCGACGGCGACGGCAAGGACGACGTGTGCGCGCGCGGCTGGGCGGGACTTCAGTGCGCCCTCTCGACCGGCACCGGCTTCGCCCCCGCGACGCCGGGCGCGGCGTGGTCGAACCCGAACGGGTGGGGCGTCGAGCCGTATTACGCGAGCATCCGCTACGCGGGGGTGAAGCCCAAGAAGGCGACGCCGCCCAAGACCGGCAGCGACGGCGGCACGACGAACCCGCCGAACGGCGATCCGAACGGCGACCCCGGGTCGAGCGGTGGCTGCTCGGTCGGCGCGCCGGGGACGACCAGCCCGCTCGGCGGCGGCTTCGCGGCGCTCGCGCTCGGCCTCGCCGCGATCACGGCGCGCCGGCCTCGATCCAAGGCCCGATGAGCGCGCCGATCCTCGGGTCGTAGCCGGTCGACGCGGGCATCACGCCGCCGTCGATGCGCGGATCGTTCGTGACCTTCCAGTAGAGATAGCTGCGCTCGGGGTGATACCGCTCGACGCGCAAGAGGCCCGGCATCTCGGTCGCGGGCACGCCGACCACGTCGCCGCCGTCGGGGTCGAGCCTCGCCGAGAAATTCGCCGCGCCGTTCGAGTGGCAACCCGACTCCGGCCCGCCCGCGCACGTCTGCGAAAAGAGCGCGCGCACGCGGAGCTCGGGCGACGCGTCGCCGAACGGGTCGACGGGCGGCGCCGCATCCCCGAAGATCGGGCCGGCGTCCGTCTGCGCGGCCGCGCCGTTGCACGCGACGCACGCGAGGAGGATAAGGACGCGCATGGACCTCATCATACGACCGGCGGGCGACGATGACCTCGCGGACCTCGGTCGAATGGCCGGGGCGCTCGTTCGCATGCACCACGCGATGGACCCGCAGCGGTTCTTGCTGGTGGAGCCGCTCGAGGAAGGCTACGGCCGCTGGCTGCTGCGCACGTCGAAGAGCGACAAGAGCATCGTGCGCATCGCCGAAATGGCCGGAAAAGTCGTCGGCTACGCGTGGGCGACGCTCGAGGAGCGCGACTGGATGATGCTCCTCGACGCGTGCGCGGCGCTGCAAGACATCTGGGTCGACGACGGGGCGCGCCGCCACGGCGTCGCGCGCGCGCTGCTCGACGCGATCGTCGCCGAAGGGAAGAAGAACGGCGCGCCGCGCCTCGTCCTGCACACGGCCGCCAAGAACGAAACCGCGCACCAGTTCTTCGAGTCGATGGGCTTTCGGCGGACGATGATCGAGATGACGCGCGAGCTCTGACCCGCGCTGCCGCGGCTCACTGCGACCAATCGGCGAAGATGCTCGGGGCACCGAGGACGATCTCGGGGCACGACACGTTCCCGTTGCCGTCGATGTCTTCGGCCGCGCCCACGCGCTGCGCGCGGAACGGGCTGTCGGGCTCGACGACGATTTGGATCTTCGCGGCCGCCGAGAGGCAGTCGTCGCTGTAGCCGAGCACCGACTCGTCGAGGTGGATCTGCGCGTAGCCCTTGATGAGGTCCGGCGTCTGCACGGTGCCGCTGAGGATGCCGGTCGCACGCAGCGCGACGTAGAGCTCTTGCACGCTCGAGCACGTCGCGACCTGCGCCGCGAGCGTCACGCCCGGATTGCCGTCGCCGTCGTCGTCGACCGACGCGCCCGCCTCCATCGTCGGGAGCGGATCGGTCGCGGGGTTGGCGAGGCTCGCGCCGAGCACCTCGACGAACTGCGGCGGAAGGTACGCTGCGCCGAGCAACGACGCGCTCGAGAGGTAATCGCCGTCGTCCTCGACCGAGCGCGACTCGATGATCGACTGGAGCTTCTGCGGGATCGCGAGCGTCGCGATCGTCGTGCTCGGCAGGCTGAGGTCGCAGAGCGTCGTCTTCTGGTGGACGTGCGCGCCGCTCTGCGCGATGCGGAGGCGATAGAGCTGCTTGCTCGTGACCGTCACGCCGGCGTGCGCGGTGACCGTCGCCTCGACGGCGAAGATCCCGGTGAGCGGTCCGTCGGCGGCGGCGTCCCACGGCTCGAGCGGCTCGTCGGGGATCGTGATCGGACCGCTGTCGAGCGAGAGGCCGCCGTCGGTGCAGCCGTACCCGGGCAAGCAGCCGCCGTCCGGACGAAGCACCGGAACGTCCGACGCGCTCGGTCCGCACGCGACGAAGGCGAGCGCCGCCGCGGCGAGCGCGAGCATCGCGAGGACGACGAGCGTCCGCGTCACCATCGCGCCTCGACTGTCGCCTGCGCGCCGAGCATGTGACCGCCGTACGTGTACGAAGGATAGCCCGGGTTCGCGTAGTAGAGCGCGTCGGTCGGGAATCGCGCCGGGTCCTTCACCTCGGTTCGGTCGACGAGCACGGTGTACTGCAGGCCCCCGGTCAGCCGCACGTCGAACGACGGTTGGCGGAGGAGCTTGCCGAGGTGCAGATCGAAGCCGACCGACGCGACGTGACGATCGCAGTCGAGCATGTTCGACGGTCCGCCGAAGTTGTCGATCGGCGACTTCTGGAAGCGGTAGCCCGCCATCACGGCGAGCGCGTCGGTCGCGCGCCAGCGCGCGCCGAACGACGGCACCACAGTGTCGCCCCAGCGGCCCGGTCCCCAGAAGTTGAAGTTGTTGCTGACGGCGTCCGACCAGCGCGCGTACGTCACGTCGGCGGAGACGTCGAACCGCGGCGTCACGTCGACCGACGCGGCGAGCGTCACCTCGAGCGGCTCGTAGTAATGGGCGAAGTGCGCGAAGTAGCCGATGCTCCCGAGATCCGGGACGCCGTTGATCACGGTCGTGCCCCAGTCGTTCACGTAGCTCGGGTGCCGGTAGACCGCGCCGAATCGCAGCCAATCGAACGGCGTCACGAGCACGCCGAGGATCGGCGAGACCTGACCGTAGACCTGCGAGTCGACGCCGAGCCGCGTCGTCACGTTGATTTGGCCGGTCTTCGGATCGAGCGCGAGCGACGTCACCTGGCCGGTCACGTTCGTCTGCGTATTGAAGAACGCGCGCACCGAAGCGCCGACCGAGATGTAACGGTTGATGCGGTACGAGAGCCCGGCGTGCACCGAGAGAACCTGCGTGCGATCGGCGAGGAGCTCCCAGCCGACGTCCTCGTCGGGGCGATTGAACCAGCTCAGGAAATGCCCCGGCACGAAGAGGGCGAGCCCGAAGCTCAGGCCGTCGATCTTCAGCGGTCGTCCCACCGAGAAGCGCGCGCCGAGGAGGAAGCCGCCGGTGTCGGGCACGCCCATCGCGGGGCCGCCCTGCGTGGCGGACGGCATCGAGAGGTTCTGGCCGAACGCGTTCGTGGCGTGGAGGACCGGGTGCGCGTAGACGCCGCCTGCGACGAGCTCGAAGAAGCCGCCCTCCTCGCCGCGCGGCGAGAGCCCGGCGGGATTGTAATACGTCGAGGCGTAGCTGCCGCCGCGCGCGGCGAACGAGCCGCCGAGCGCCATCGCCTCGGGCCCGACGCCGAGCGAGTCCTCGAACCCGGCGCGCGCGCGCGGCGCGATCGCGAGCGTCGCGACCAGCGCGAGGGCGAACGCCGAGCGCGCGCTCATTTCCTGCCTCCGAGGAAGAGCGTCGCCGTCACGCCGGCGCCGAAGAGGAGCGCCTGCGAGCGAAACCCAGGGTAACCCATGTTGTCGAGCTGGGTGCCGGGCAGCGTCGCGTCGGCGTCGGGGAGCGAGCGCGGATCCTTCGTCGCGCTCTCGGCCGCCTCGGCGCGCAGGCTCGCGTGCGCGTCGATCGCGAAGGGCAGGTGCGCGATTCGACGAAAGTCGAAGCCCGCGCCGAGCGCGAGCGTGAGCGCGTCGCCGCCGAGATAGTTGGTCTCGCCGGTCTGCTGCGGGATGGGCGACGGCTCGATCGAGATCCCGCCGCGGAGCGCGTAGCCCTTGCCGACGGCGAGCTCGACGCCGCTCGAGACGTTCACCGTGTCGTGAAAGGCGATCGCGGCGGGCAGCGGCTGATCGAAGCCGTCGTGAAACTGCGACCAGTTCTGCCACGCGACGTCGAGGGACAAGGACACGCGCCGAAAGGTGAACGCCGTGCCCACGACGAGCGTCGACGGATCCCACATCTGGTAGAAATTGAACGGCCCCGCGGCCGAGATGCCCGCGGCGGACGTCGTCTGCTGTCCGCTCGCGCGCGAGATCTGTGCGTCGCGGTAGACGAGCGACACGCCGAGCCAGTCGAGCGGCTGCGCGCGCAGGCCGACGTACGGGCTGATCGCCGTGTCGAGCGTCGTGTCGATTCGTACCTCGACGTTGCCGTTCACGTCCGGCGCGCGACCGGCGTGGTACGTGATGAGGGCGGGCTCGACGAGCGACGGCGTGATCGCGAAGCCGAAGCCGATCTCGACGCGCGGCAGGACCCGCACGCCGAGGGCGAACGCTGCCGCGAGGCGATCGGGCCGGCTGTCGTACGTCGGCGCGATGGGTTGATCGGCGCGCACGGGGATGTCGAGGTGCAGGAGGTACTGCGCCGGCATGTCGAGCGCGAAGCCGACGCCGACGCGACGCGCCCACGCCGGGCCGGGCAGGGGAGTCGCCGCCGCGAGGTAAAACCCGCCGAATCCGCGGCTGCGATCTTGCGAGGTCGGGTCGCCCTCGCGCTCGAGCCACTGCGAGACGTAGTCGCCGTGCCCGCCGACGAGGAACGACGCCTCGCGAAGATCGCCGAGGCCCGCGGGGTTGAGCTCGAGCGTCCCGGCGTTTCCGGGGCGCGCGGTGACGGCGCCGCCGAGCGCGGCGACGCCCGAGGTCTCCGCGAACGCCGCCCCCGCGGCCGCGCGCGCGTCGCGCGACGCCGCAACGACGAGCACGGCGGCGACCGAGAGCGCGCGGCGCATCAGCTCCCCTTCGGCAGCGGGCACGCGCCCGCGTCGTCGAGGGTCGTGATTGTGATCGTCGTGTGCGCCTCGAGCGTGCCGCCCGCGTCGCTGGTCACGACGAGCGTCACGTCGACGGGGCGGTCGCCGGCGATCGAGAGCATGACGTCGGTGCCGCTGACCTGATTGAGCGCGTCGACCGACGACGGGTCGAGCAAGACGTCGCACGTCGTCGGCGGCGCGCCGGTCAGCGTCGTCCAGCTCCCCGGGCTCGCCGCCAGACCGACGCAGACCGCGCCCGAGAAGGACCACGCATAATGAATGGCGCCCGCGTCCGGATCCGGCTTCGAGTAGACGAGCGTCAGGACCGGCGAGCTGCCGCTCGAGTCGAGGTGGATCGAGGTGCGAAACGCGTCGCCCGCGCACACGCTCGCCGGCGTCGCGTTCACGATCGCCGCGGGCACGGTCTTCGGCGGCCCGCTGCAGGCGCACCCGAACGCGACGGCGAGAACGAACTTGCCCGCCCGCGATCCCACGGGGCGCATCTTCGCCCCTTGGCGCACCGGCACGCAAGCGCCTATGTCTTCGTCCACACCATGACCCGCGACTGGATCGCCGCGCCGCCGCCGCCCGAAAACCCCGCCGCGAAGGCTCGCGTGCACCTCCGTTACGAGGACGTGAGCCAGGACGGGCGGCTCTTGCTCGAGGTCATGCCGAACGCGCTCGGCGCCGCCGTGTGGGGCGCGCAGCTCGCGCGCGATCCGTTCGCCCAGGCGTGCCTCGCGAGCGGCGTGGTGCCCATCCTCACGCGCTTCGTCATCGAGGGATCGCCGGGCCCGTTCGGCGTCGCGACGCCGCTCGCGGTCGAGGGCCGCTTCGCGCTCGCCGAGCTTTCCGGCGAGCGCGTCTATCTGAACATGTGGGCGGAGCTCACCGGGCCCATCGCGCGCACGTACCCGCCGCAGCCCGAGAACGCCGGCACGATTGCGCCCGCGGGGCGCATCTTCGGCGAGCACGTCTTCACGCGCTTGTTCGCGCCGCCCGGCGAGCGCCGCGTGCGCAAGCTCGACGTCGCGGGCGCGCCGAAAGAAATCCCGGCGTACGCGCCGCGCGCCTTCGCAGAGATGTTCGCGCTTCCGCCCGGCGCGCGCGCGCTCGGCGACTTCTCCGCGGAGGACGGCCCGATCGTGTTCGGTCTCGTCCACACCGACAGCAACCACCACGTGAACTCGCTCGTCTACATCCGGCTCTTCGAGGAGGCCGCGCTGCGCCGGTTCTCCACGCTCTACCGCAGCGACGCCGTCCTCGCCCGCAAGCTCGAGATTGCTTACCGAAAGCCTTGTTTCGCGGGCGAGCGCATGCGCATCCACGTCCAGGCGATCGAGCACGAGGGCGCGCTCGGCGCGGTGTGCGCGATCGCCCCCGAGGGAGCGCCCGCGACCGGCGCGCACGCCGTCGCGCGGCTCCTCTTCGCGTGACTCACTTCGGGTAAGGAAAATCCGCGGTCGCCTCGGTGGCGACGAGCTCGTCGAATTTTCCGACGTCGAGCTGGAGGCGTCCGTCGGGCAGCTCGCTCAGCACGTCGGCGAGGCGCGCGCCCCAGACGATGTCCGTCATCATGTAGCGCGTCCGCCCGTGTACGGGCTGGAGCGACGTGTCGTCGGTTCCGACGACGCTCACGATCAGCTCGACCTCCTGCGCCTTGCACGAGTCGGGCGTCGCGCCGAAGAGCGGGCTCTTCTCGTCGATGTAGTGCATCACCGTCCACGAGCGCGCGAGCGCCTGCGTGCTCTCGCGCGCGAGCGTGAGATTGACGAGGCGGTAGAACGTGACGCCCTCGGCGGTCTTCTCGGTGCGGATGAGGGCGGCGCGCATGCGCGCTTCGAAGACCGTGCTCGCGCGGTCGTTGCCGACACGGAACGTGAGCGTCGGGACGCCGTTCATTGGCGCGATCGCGGCCTTGTCCGAGAAGACCAGCTGCCCGGTCGACTGCGAGAACCGCGCGAACACGATGCCGGTGACGAGCGCCGTCGCGATGATCGACACGATCGACTCGAGCGTGACGACAGCGTGCGTCGCGGTCGCCGTGGGGTACATCGCGCCGTAGCCGATCGTGCCCATCGTCTCGACGCTGAAGAAGAACGCGTCGCGAAACGACCCGGGCGCCGCGCCGGTCACGCCGCCGATCGCGGTGTACGCGAGCGCGAAGACGAGGTTCACGACGAGGAGAAACGCCGCGATGAGCGCGAGCAGCCACGCCCAGCGCATGCGAAGCACCGAGTGATAGGCGTCGCGGAGCGGGTGGGGACGTGCGTTGACGACGACGACGTCGTCCGCATCGAAGGCGCGGCCGTGACGCACGCGGGCATCGTAGTCGTCGTACAAAGTGCTGCGCAAGGACGCTGATTCGTGATGCGATGTCGGCGTGCGCATCGTCGCGGCGACCACGTGGGAGTGCGAGCGGGGGCCGACCGTCGTCGATCTCGACGAGCGGGGGCCTCGGGAAGTGACGATCCCGCCGGCCCGGCGTTAGTTCCGCGCGAATTGCAGCGAGATTGACAGGTTTGGGCGGCCGTTGGATCTTGCCCATGGGTCCCCACCGATGTCGTTGAGCTCACTCATCGTCCAGCGCGAGATCGCGACGATCCGCCAGGTCGAGGAGGCGCTCGCGCGCCAGGTCCTCTACGGAGGCGACCTCGCGACCAATTTGCTCGAGGTCGCGCCGGTCGAAGAGTGGCGCGTGGCGGTGACGTTCGCCGATTCGCTCGGCGTCGCCGCGGCGCCGCCGGGCCCGCTCGCCCTTCCACCGGCGGAGGTGATCGCGCTCTTGCCGAGCGACGTCGCCGCGCGCCGCGGGATCGTGCCGCTCTCGGGCGACGCGAAGCGGCTCGTCGTCGCCACCGCCGAGCCTCTGCGCGGCGAGGATGTCGACGAAATCGCCGGGACGCTCGGCGTCCACGTCGAGGCGCGGCTCGCGCTCGACGCGCGCGTGCGCGAGGGGCTCTTTCGCGCGTACGGCGTCCCGCTCGATCGACGCATCGAGCGACTGCTCGGAAAGCTCGAGAAGCGTGCGGAGGGCGCGCCGCCGCCGCCTCGCGTGCCGAGCCAGCCGCCGCGCTCGCCCTCGGTGCCGCCGTTCAAGCTGAGCGCCGCGTACGGCGTCATGCAGCCACGCGCGCCCGCGCTCCCCGCCGAGCTCGACTCGGAGCCGGCCGTCGGATCCGCCGCAGGCGGGACGACGCAGTCACCGGTCGTCGGATCCGCCGCAGGCGGAGACGACGCGTTCTCAGGTGGTGGAGCCGCCGGCCCACGTGGCGCCGCCTGCGCCGCCGAGTCGCCCGCGTCACATCACCGCCGCCGGCTTCCCCGCGCCTGCGCCGAACGCCAGCCTCGTGCCGGCCGACTCGCCCGCGCCGCCGGTGAACGTGCCCGCGCCCACCTCGCACCCGACCGGCGCGTACGAAGCGAGGCCGACGTTCGTCAAACCGACGAGCAACTCGGTCCCGCCGCCGCGCCGTCACCGCGGGCCGCTCACCGCCGAGGTCGCGGCCGAAGAGCTCGAGCAAGCCGGCGATCGCAACGCGCTGCTCGATCTCTTCTTCGAGTTCTCTCGCCAGTGGTTCGACTACGCGGCGCTCTTCATCGCGCACGGCGAAATCGCCGAGGGGCGCGACGCGTTCGGCGAAGGCGCGCCGCGCGAGCGCGTCGTCGGCATCGGCGTGCCGCTCGACATGCCGAGCATGCTGCAGGCCGCTCGCGAGAAGAAGGAGCCGGTCGTCGTTCACCCGAGCCCCGAGGGCGTCGACGGCGTGTTGCTGTCGGACCTGCGCCGCCCGGCGACGGTCGAGGCCGCGGTCGTGCCGCTGCTCGTGCGCGGACGCCCGGTCGCGCTCCTCTACGGAGACACCGCGCACACGATTGATCGCGAGGCGCTCGCCGAGGTCGCGCGCTTCGCGGCGGCGGTCGGACAAGCGTTCGAGCGGCTCATCGTGCGAAAGAAGCTCTCCGGCTTCAGCGGCGGAGCCCCGAACAGCACGGTCGGCCGAGTCGACGCGGCCTCGCTGTCGCTCGCCGGAAAGAAGCCGAGCTCGCCGTCGCCTGGCGCCGAGAAGGTCACCCGAGCGACCGCGCTCGGGCGCGCGCTCTTCGAAGAGCCCAAGCCGGAGGACGCGCCGGAGGTGCGGGAGCGCAAACGCACCGATCCCCAGACGCCTGTCGCGCGCGGGTCGATTCCGCCCGTGCTCTCGTCGACGCCGCCCGCGGCGTCGCCGCCACCGATCGTCGCGAGCGATCGCGCGCCCGCGACCGAGGCCGGACGCTCGCGAGCGCGTTCGAGCCGTCCGCCGCCGCCGATGGTCGCCGCGGTGCGCTTCCCGAGCGGCCCGCCCATCCCGCGCGAGGAGCCCGATCAAGATGCGGCGCAGGATCTCGCCGAAATCGCCGAGCCCGAGCCGAGCGCCGAGATCGAGTCCACGCCCCTCGACGACGCCGACGCCGCCGCGGTGCTCGAAGAGATCAGCGCCGCCGAGGCGCCGATCGCCGAAGACGGCCGTGAGGTCATGCTCGACGTCGAGCCGCCGCCGCCCGAGTCGGAGTCGGCCGTCTCGATCGGCCCGCACCGGCCGCCGCCGCGTCACAGCGAGCAAGCTCTCCCGTCGATCATCGTCGACATCGAGGGCGAGCTCGCCGCGCTCGTCGACAAAGTGCTCTCGGGCGGCGACGACGGCCAGGCCGAGTCCGAGCTCCTTCGGCAAGGCGCGAGCGCGATGCCCGCGATCATGGCGCGCTTCCCCGGGCCGCTCGCGCGTTCGCGCAGCGACATCCACGAGCCGCTCCCGCGTGCTTCCGAGTGCGGGCCGCTGCTCCGGCTGATCGCGCGACAGCGAAAGGTCGCGCTCGCGTACGTGCTCGAAGAGGTCGGCGCGCCGGACGTCTCGCGCCGGTTCTGGGCGACGTTCCTGCTCGCCGAGCTACCCTACGCGGAGGGCGTGCGGCTGCTCGTCCCGCGTTTGTTCGACCCCGACGGCAAGGTGCGGCTCGTCGCGCGCGCGGCGGCCCGCGCGATGGCGGAGACGGCGCACGAGGCGCTGCTCGGCGAGATCGGGCGCATCGTGCGCGAGCCCTCGACGTCGCGCACCGCGCGTCTCGGTCTGCTCGAAGCGCTCGGCGACATGCGCGAGCCGAAGTCGGTGGCGATGCTCATCGGCCACCTGAGCGACGAAGACGCCGAGGTCGCCACGGTCGCGCGGCGCGCGCTCATCGCCATCACGCGCCAAGACTTCGCTCTCGACACCCGCAGGTGGCTCGCTTGGTGGGGGCAGAGCTCCGGGCGGCACAGAATCGAGTGGCTCATCGATGCGCTCGAGGGAGAAACCCCAGGAATCCGCAGAGCTGCCGGAGAAGAACTGAAGACCCTGACGCAGGAGACCTTCGGGTACTATGATGACCTCCCGAAACGCGAGCGCGAGCGCGCGCAGCAGCGTTTCCGCGATTGGTGGGCGTCGGAAGGCAGAGCACGTTTCGTTCGTTCGTAAGACATCCATGCGTAGCACCCTGATCCTCGCAGCTGGGCTGGTTCTCTTCGCGGCCGAGGGTCGCGCGGATCCGCGCGACGCGGTCGCGCGCCTCGAGGCCGCGGGTGGCAGCATGAGCTGGAATTACACGCCCAAGGGCCGCAGCGAGCGGTTCGGGCACGCCGAGGCGCTGGCGCTCGCGCCGCCGATCTACGTGCGCGACCAAGCGACCGACTACGCGCACTACAAGGACATGTCGAACGGGCGCATCCGCACGTCGCGCCTCGTCGACAAGCGACCCGGCTCGACCGACGTCTACCTGCAGGTCCCCGTGCTCCACGGGATGCTCACGCTCTGGGAGGTGCTTCGCTTCTCCGACGTGCACCGCGCGGCCGACGGCACCGAGACGATCACGGGCACGCTCGTTCGCGGCAACGTCCACGCGGCCGAGATGACGCTCACGATCCGCCCCGTCGGCGCGGGCCGCTCGATCGTCGCCGTCGACATGATGCTCGAGCCCGGGTTCGCGGCGCCGCAGTCGATGGTCGACGCCGAGCTCCGCGACGCCGCGCAGAGCGCCGTGCGCGCGCTCGCCGCGCACGCCGAGCGGAAGTACGTCGCGTCGCTGCCGCGCGCGCAAGACGGGACGCTCGAGAACGGCGTCGCCGAGTCGCACTGATGAGGTTCGTCGTCGGCGCCGACGAAGATCGCCCGGTGGTCGCCTTCGTCGCCGCGCGCCTCCGCGAAAAAGGCCACGAGGTGCGCGTGCTGCCGATCGCGGCGTGGGCGCGCGTCGCCGTCGACGTCGCCGAGAGCGTCGCGCGCGGCGAGGCCGATCAGGGGGTCGTCTGCTGCTGGACCGGCACCGGCGTGACGATCGCCGCGAACAAGGTGAACGGCGTTCGCTGCGCGCTCTGCGCCGACGCGCAGACGGCCGCGGGCGCGCGGAAATGGAACGACGCGAACGTCCTCGGCCTCAGCCTGCGCACGCTCAGCGAGCCGGTCGCGGCGGAGATCGTGGATGCGTGGTTGCGCGAGGGGTATGGGGGCACGGAGGAGGAGTCGCTGGGGGTGATCCGGGGGAGGGAGTAAGCGCAAGCGCGCAGTCTGCGGCCCATCCGCCGAGTGGTCTTCTGAAAGACGCCTTTCGTATTCCGAAAGTCACTTTCGTCGGTGTGGCCCGCAGGCCGGCCCGGGCCTGGCCCGGCCAGGCGCGGCGGGCCCCATCTCCGCGGAATCACGTGAAGGCGCGTTGGCACGCAATCGGCGATGGGCCGCGCCGTGGCCGTCCTCGCTCCCGCGTACCGTCCGCGCCGCCCGCATGACACGCTGCTCCATCGCGTGGTGCGCGAGCACCTCGAGACCTTCTTCGAGCACGCGCGCGAGTCGTATGACGCGCCGTTACCCAAGTACGTCCAAAGCGAGCTGCGCGGCTATCTCCGGTGCGGCATCTTCGAGCACGGGTTTCTGCGCGCGCGCTGCGAGTCGTGCAAGCACGATCTCCTCGTCGCGTAAGGTGGGCACCCGGCGCCTTGCCAGCTTTCGCCGGTAGGTTTCCGGGCGCCCCCTTCCAAACCGGGCGTGCACCTTTCGTTATGCACCCGGCTTTCCCTGATGGATCGCAAAGAGAGGCCGGCGGGCCGAGGCCAGCCGGTAGGGTTCGACGCGAGTCGTGCCGGCGACAAACAACGTGACACCGCGATGGTGCCATTGTCCCCGACGAATCCCGCGCTCCTTTGAAGGTGGATACATTGCCTTCAACGCCTTTGCTGATGCGTATTGATGTTTCTTACGCAACCAGCGAAAGACGGTCCACCACGCGTAGTAGTCGAGCGAGCATAAGACTCGCTTGGCTCCCCACGCATGGCGGTAGAAGGCACTCCATCCCCGAAGAAGCCAGTTCAGATCGCGAAGCAGATCGTGGAGCGTCTGTCCGGTGCGAGCGCGCCGGCACAATCGCTTGATCCGTTCGCGCATCCGGTGGCTGCGCTCCTTTGGGATCAGCGTCACGCACGCAGTCCGCTTGAAGCCGCGGCTGTTGCGTACGACGACGTGGTGCCCGAGGAAGGCGAAGGTTTTCGTCACGGGAGTGACGAGCGTCTTCGTCTCCGAGAGCTCCAGTCCCAATTGCTGCTTGAGGAGCGTGGCCACGACAGCCTTCTCCTTCTCCGCGTGCTGCCGCGCCCGTTCGTACTGCTCTGGGCCAGGTGCGGCACTGACGAGGAGGAGGAAATCATCCGCATATCGAATGGGAAACACGATCGTGCGCCCGAGCCGCCGATCGTGATGTCGAGCCTCGCGCGCTCGTCGCTCCGGCGGCGCAGCGTCGCGCCTCGTGGGCGCCATTCTGCGTTGCAGGACATGTCGCTCATATCGCTCCTCGATGACGCTGAGGGCGATGTTTGCGAGCAAGGGAGAGAGAATCCCGCCCTGAGGCGAGCCGGCGTCGCTACGGAGGAAGTTTCCCTCCGAGAGAATGCCAGCTTTGAGGAATGCGACGATCAAGCGGTTCGTCTTGGGGTCGACGACCCTCCGACGTACGCGCTCCATCAAACCATGATGGTTGATATTGTCGAAGCATCCTTTGATGTCTCCCTCCACGACCCATTGATAAGGAAGCCGTAGCTCCCCACCGTGCTCGTCGCCCTTGGGTCGCAGCAGCACCCGAAGGTGCTCCAGCGCTCCATGGACCGATTTGCCAGGTCGGAAGCCGTACGAGACGGGAAAGAAGTCCGCCTCGAATATCGGCTCCAGGATGTTCTTGAGAGCTGCTTGGACCACCCTGTCTTTCACGGTGGGAATCCCGAGGGGGCGAAACTTCCCCGGTGCGCCAATCTTCGGTATGAGCACCCGCCGCACCGGCGATGGCCGGTATGCGCCGGAGCGAAGCTCAGAGCGCAACTCTGCGATGAATGCTTCTACCTGTTTCGTCACTTGTCCTACCGTGATGCCGTCTACGCCTGCCGTTCGGCGGCCGCGGTTGCCCGCGACACGCGCGAGGGCCATTCGCAAGTTGCGGGCGTCGGTAACCAACCCCCATAGCTTGCGAAAGACGTAGTCGGTTTTCTTCTCACTTTGCGCGTACAGCTTGCGTTGCTCGATCCGGAGCCAATCCCAATCGGGTTTGGGCGCCACATACATGGCTTTCCCCAGCGGCTTCGAAGCCGTACCCATCACTGCCTCCCTTCGCCATGTGCGCGGCTTTCCCGTGCTCGGACTACTACGAAGGCTCCGTCCCCCGTACGAGACCGCGCCGGACTTGTCGGCTTGCCGGACTTCGCAGGTCTGGCGCTCGTATCGAGGTTCCCATGTTCGAAGAAGAAACCCGTGGTGCGGTAGGTGGACGACTGTACCCCTGGCAGCGCGGACCGCTCGCCGAATCGGGGCGTGGCGGCGGCATGCCCATGACGGGCACACCCAGTCTTGCTGAAAATAGCGACCGGGCTCTGGCTGCATTCTCGCAACGGCGAGTTCTTGCTCCGTACAGAGGATTCCATCATCGTCTTCAACCTGCGGGAATGCCCCGCTTGCTTCACCTTGGCACCTTCGGTAGCCCGTCTCCGGAGCACTCGCTCCTTCTCGGGCAGTTCAGACCGCTCGGCTGTTGCAGGTCGCCGCTCCAATCCTCGGCGACGTTCGCGGTCCCCTTCTGCGCCCGACCCGACTCGGGCGAGGATGACATCTCTAGATCATCGGTTCCTCCTTCGCTTCATGGCGCACGTTCGCTTGCAAAGCGCGCGGCCTTTGCCCGAGCTGCGCCGGGCGCCGAATGGCGAACACCGCCGCGCACGTCGTCGACCGCATCATCCCCGCCGTGCCGGTGCGCCAGTGGGTGCTCTCGCTCCCGTTCGACGTCCGCGCCACGGCCGCCTACGACGCCGCGTTCCTGTCGGCCATCGTCCGCGCGTTCGCGTCCGCGCTGCGAGACCGGCACCAGGCGGTCGCGCGCGCCGCCGGCGTCGACACGAGCGAGTTCGCGGCGATCACCTTCGTCCAGCGCTTCGGCAGCAGCCTGAACCTCAACGTGCACCTGCACGTCGTCGTCGTGGACGGCGTCTTCTCGCGCGATCCGGCCGGCTCGCTCCTCTTCACGCCCGCGCCGCCGCCGAGCGCTCACGAGATGCTCGCGGCGATCCACGGTGTTCGAGCGCGCGTCGCGAAGCTCGGCACGGCCGCCGTGGCCGTCCCGGCGCCGCTCGCCGCGTGCGCGCAGCTCGCCCTCGCGCGCGGCGAGCTTCGCGCCGTCACCGCCGCGCTCGAGGAAGAAGGCGACTCGCCCCTCGAGCCCCGCCGCGAAGGGGCGGCTGTCGACGAGGCCGGCTACAACCTCGAAGCCAGCGTCCGCGTCGACGCCGAAAACGACTTCAGCCGCGAGCATCTCCTTCGCTATTGCGCTCGCCCCCCGGTGGCGCTCAGCCGACTCGTCGCATTACCGGCAAACAAACTAGGATATCGCATCAAGAAACTCCAAAACGGCCGCTCGAAGCTCCGCGTCATGACCCCGCTCGAGCTCCTCGCGCGCCTCGCCGCCCTCGTTCCCCCGCCGCGCCATCCGCTCGTCCGCTTCCACGGCGCCTTGACGCGTTGGATGCAATCGACAACGCAGTGTCCTCTGCGCCCGGATCTGGCATGCCCGGCGGGCGGGTGATGCCGGGGATGCGGTACATGATCGTCGCACCATTCTCGTCGATCTCGATGCGCGAGATGAGCGTCCGAATCAGCTGACGCTGCCCGTACCAATCGAGCTGATCGAGCCCAGAGCGCACTTGCTCGGCGAAAGTTGTGAGTTGGCCCGCAAGCGCACGAAGCTCGATGCTCTTGCTCAGGTTCGTGTGCGCTTCGGCAAGATCGCCTTGAGCTCGGGCGATGCGCGCACGCACGCGTTCGGTCCGCGTTGCCAGTTCTTCGACGGTGAGTGCTCCGGCCTCGTAAGCGTCCTGCAGGCGTCCGAGCGTCTGCTCTTGCACTGAGAGAAACCGCTGCGCTTCGGCATGCCGCTCACGTGCGTCGATCAACACGCCGTCCTTCTCACTTCGACACGTCCACTCGCCGACGACGCGTTCGGGCTCTTGAAGGACGTCCTTGACCGATCTCCACACGTGGTCGTGAAGCCGGTCGGCGCGCACGTACGCGTTGCGACAAATGGGAGCACCCGCAAAGTAGCTCCTGCTGGTACCACCACAGTAGTAGTACGAGAGCTTCACGCCGCTGCCTTTCAGCGGTTTGCCAGCCGTGCGGCCGTAGTATCCGAAACCGCACCCCGCGCAGACCACCAGCCCTTGAAGTAGATA
This sequence comes from uncultured delta proteobacterium, assembly GCA_963731595.1. Lineage (GTDB taxonomy): Bacteria > Myxococcota_A > Polyangia > Polyangiales > Polyangiaceae > DASXHD01. Next base: position 1,562,981 of record CAVSWE010000004.1, on the reverse strand, counting down.
CCTCGTGCCACGCGCGTTGCGTGCCGACCAGTTGCGGCTGCGCAACATCTGTTCCTGCGCGGCGGCGAACAGTTCCTCCGAGACGATCGCGGGGACGCGAATGGTCAACCAGTCCGATGTCGGCCGCGCTCGATACGTCGACTTCTCCTTCCGCGGCACTCCGCTCTTGCCGCGCACGGGCCGCAGCACGACGCTCTTGACCACGGCTTCGGTCTTGCCGTACGCCGCGCGCCCAGCGTACGCGGGATTGCGGAGCACGTTCCATAACGACGATGCGCCCCACAAGGAGCCTCCCTTGCGCGTCGGAATGCCGCGGTCATTCAACCGCCGACGGATCGCGCAGAGTGAGAGGTGCTCGTCCACGTACCAATGAAAGATCTGTCGCACCACGTTCGCTTCGTGCAATAGCACTTGGTAGCTGGCGGGCTCGGTATCCGTTCTGCGTACGTAGCGGTAGCCGTAGGGCGCGGCGGACAGCACGTTGGCAATGCCATTACGAGCTTTGTGCAACTTGCCTCGTCGTGATCGCTCGAGTATTTTCGCGCGTTCGTACTCGGCAATCATGCCCTGTACCTGCAGCAGCAGCTCATCCTCGGCGGTGCGGTTTGCCGGCCCATTCAGGAAGACGACGGATACTCCGCTACGCGACAGCTCCTCGAGCAACAGCACCTGATATGCATACTTGCGAGCCAGTCGATCTGGACTGTGCACGTATAGCAAATCCAACCCGCCCTCGGCAGCGCGATCGCGCAGCTTTTCGAGCGCGGGCCGTACAAGCGTCGAGCCGCTGTAGCCCTCATCCACGTAGTGGTCGGAAGCCATCGCCGTGTGTCCATCAGCCGTCGCTCGGTCTGTCAGCGCTGCCACCTGACTGTTGATCGTGGCTTGCTTCTCCTGGTTGTCCGACGACACGCGTGCGTAGAGCGCCACGACCTTCACGATACCTCTCGTTTCTCTCTGATGACGGGCAGCGGGTTGGTCTGCGGTCGACTGACCGCTCGTCGGCGCTGTGTCACCACTTGCTCGTACGCCGCACGCAGGTTTGCTGTCGCCGTCCTTCCGGGCTCGTAACAGCAGCGAATCGTCAAGCCCCTGCGTCGCACGCGCGCCCGTATCCACGTGCGCGACACGTTTGTCAAAAAACCTGCGACGATTTTCGCTCACGACGTCCTCGGTCGACGTCCGATCAGAGCCTCACGCGGAATCCGGCCGCGCCACCGGAGCAGTTGTCGATTGCGTTCATGGCGCGTTCGCCCCCCGCTCGTCGTGGCGCCGTGACGTCGTCCCGAAACCTCCAGTGCCGTCGCCGAAACACGAGGTGCACGCGCGCGGCGCCCAAGGCCCGCCGCCGCCTCCGGCGCAACCCCCGCCACCCCGCGGACGCGCCGCTCCCTCCGCCGCCCACGCGCTCGTCCCGCTGAGCGAGCCCCTCACGCCCAACGTCCTCCGCATCACGCACTGGGATCGCCTGAAATCCGGCGCACTCCTGGCGACATCCCCGCGCGTCGACTGGCCAACCCTCATGCGCCGCACCTTCGACATCGACGTCCTCCAGTGCCCCAAGTGCACCGGCCGCCTCCGCATCCTCGGCATCGTCGACGACGAGTCCCTCGCCCGCCAATTCGTCGACGAGCTCTCCCTCCCCCGCGCCCCACCAACCGCCCGAGCCCGCGACCCGGCGACCCTGCTCGCCGCCCCAGACACCGACCCCTGACCCGCGCCACCGCGGCGCGCCTCCGCCGCCGTCTGCCTAAAACGTGCTCAGTTTAGTCCAAAATTCCGCTCGTCCCGCAATTCCTTCCCCGCACTTCGCATAACGGGCGTTCCGTAAACTTTCCCCGTCCCGCGACCCCATTGGAGCGACTATACTCCGTGGGGGTTCACGCTCTACGCCCGCGGCAAGCAGGTGGCGCATGGTTTGTTCGGCGAAAACGACGAGAGCGGAGTGTCGCTCGAGGACAACTGCCTCGAGGGAGACCTCGATCGAGCGGCGAAGTTGCTCGGCGTGGACGGCAAGAAGCTGCGCGTAGTCGTCGAGGCGGCCAAGCCCGACGTCGAGAAGTTCATGAAGGTGGTCGGGTTCGGGCGGTACTCGATCACGCCCTACGAATTCGATCGCGAGTTTCGCAGCGAGAAGCAGCGACTGTTCAACCCGAAGCCCACGCCCAAAGCGAAGAAAGCAAAGCGCCGCCGCAAATGAACCCGAGAACCAGGCTGCTGGCGGAACGACGCAAGCGGTGCTGGAGAGGGGCCAGAGCTGGAGCTGCGTGGGCGACGCTTCCGAGCTGCGTCGCTCGTACTCGATCGCGTCCGCGCCAAGCGGCAGCGGCGTCTTCGAGGTTGCGGTCACGCGCGTCGACGGAGGCCCGGCCTCGACTTATTTGCATTCTGCACCCATCGGCGCGGAGCTCTCCGTCGCGACAAGGCCTGCCCTGACGTGTACCGATCCGCCGAGATGGCGGTAGCGGCGACGCGGAGTGATTGGCCACTGATTCCTCCGCTGACGACGTGTCGACGAGCCGTGCGGCCGACGACGTCTTTGCGTTCGGCTATTGTTAGCGCTCCCTCTGGATGATCTCTCCGCAACGATGATCGAGCCGGCTTCGTGAGGGACAGGGCGCATCTGCCCATCACGGACGCGGATTGGGCCAGTTCGAGGGCGGGCGTGTAGAGCGGCGCGAGGAGGCGGAGCATCGCCGCATCGGCGCCACAAAAAGGTGACGCGAGGGTTCGTTTGGCCGCGGCCCCTCGCGTCGTGCTCCGAAGTCCGTGAGAAAGCGGAGCTCTCATCTCGTCGTCCATTCTTCGTTCGACGTCAACTTCTGGATGGTCTCGCCGCCGTCGGTCGACGTCGCGCGCCCGAGCCACTGCCCCGAGTGCGGGGTCGCCGGACACGTTCCGGGCAAACGATTCGGCGTCGTCGGTCATGGGCTTCGCGCCCGGCAGCAGCGAGGACCGCCCGGCCCGACGGAGCCAGGGAGCACGCGGACCCTTCGCGCGCGGAGGTATCGCTGCCGCAGTTGCGGCGCGGTGATCGTGGTGGTGCCGCGGCAGGTGGTCGGCGGGGCGTCACTTTTCGGCGGGAGCGATGGCGCTGGCGCTCTTCGTGTACGGCAAGCTCGGCGCGAGCGCGGCCGAGGCTGCGCAGCGCGTCGGCTCGTGGGCGCGCGGGGCAGGCGCCTTCCGGACGCTTCGCCGATCGATCGGCGCGATCGATACCGGACGCCTCTTCGCGCGCATCCGCGCTTCGCCCCCACGCGGGCGCCCGCGGCAGCGAGCCGAGCGCGCGGCGATGGCGATCGCGTCGCTGGTGCCCGCGAGCTTCGGGCCCGACGACGCGTCGCGCGTGTACGCCGGCGCCGCGCTCGCTGGAGGAGCTGGATGAGGGCCCCCTCGGGCGCAGCGAGGCCGATCCGGATCCACCTCGTTGGGCCGATTCGCCGCCGAGGGGAGCGTGATGGCCTCGGGACGCGCCCCGAGACGGGCGCGAAAGGACCCCTCGATGAAAAATCCCCTTCGCCCCAAAGACCACGCCGAGGCCATCGCGCTCTACCGCGCGCAGATCGTGGGCCCCCTCGTACGCCGCGCCCTCGAGCGCGGCGATCCCGCGAGCGCGCTCGCCGAGCTCAAAAAGACGCGCTTCTGCGCGCCACGCTCGCACGGCACGCGCACCTACTCGGTCGCGACGCTGGAGCGCTGGTACTACGCCTTCAAGGCACGGCGGCCTCGATGCGCTCGCCCGAGCCGCGCGCGATCGCGGCCGCGGGCGTGAGCTGACGGCGAGCAGACGAAGCTCCTGCTCGACATCCGCCGCGAGCAGCCCGTCGTGCCTCGGTGCCGCTCATCCTGCGCACGCTCGAGCCGACGGGCGCCTCGACAAGGGCGCTCGTCTGCCGTGCTCACCGTGCGCCGGCTCTTCGCCGAGCACGGGCTCGACCGCGTCGCGCTGCGCGACGGCGACGGCGGCAGAGACGCGCCTGCGCTGGCAGGCCGAGCGCCCCGGCGCGCTGTGGCACGGCGACGTCTGCCACGGACCGGCGCTCTCGCGGCGGCGCGTGCGCCGTGCGCATCCACGCGCTGCTCGACGACGCCTCGCGCTACGTCGTCGCCTCGAGGCGCACCACACCGAGCGCGAGATCGACATGCTCGGGCTCCTCGTGCGGGCGCTTGCGCCGCCACGGGCCACCCGACGCCCTCTACCTCGACAACGGCTCGACCTACCGCGGCGAGTCCTCGTCACCGCCTGCGCGCGTCTCGGCATCACGCTCCTGCACGCGAAGCCCTACGACGCCCCCGCGCGCGGCAAGATGGAGCGCTTCTGGCGCACGCTGCGCGAGGGCTGCCTCGACCTCTCGGCGCTCGCCTCGCTCCACGACGTCGAGGTCCGATCTTCGCCTTCCTCGACGAGCACTACCACGAGGCGCCGCACGCCTCGCTCCTCGGCACGCGCGCCCGGCGCCGTCTTCGCCGCCGCGCCGCGCGTCCCGTCGAGCCTCGACGAGGAGAAGCTGCGCGACGCGCTCACCGTCCGCGAGCGCCGCCGCGTGCGCCGCGACACCACCGTCCCGTCGGCGGCGTCGACTGGGAGCTCGACCAGGGCTTCCTCGCCGGCCGCGTCGTCACCGTCGCTCGCTGCCTCGTCGACGCCGACGAGCCGCCGTGGGTCGAGCACGAGGGCAAGCGCCTCCCGCTGCATCCCGGTCGACCCCATCAAGAACGCCCGGCGCAAGCGGCCGCCCGCCGATGGCCCCTGCGCCGCGCCTCAGCCCACGCGCCACGTCCCCTTCGACCCGCCCGCGCGCCCTGCTCGACAAGCCGTCGGCCGACGCTGCCGAGAGAGAGCGACGCATGACCGCGCCTACCTCGCCGCCTTCGGCCTCGCAGCGCGCCCTTCTCGAAGGAGATCGCCGACGACGACCTCTGGCTGCCCGCCTCCAAGGAGGCCTCGTCGACGAGCTCGTGCGAGGCCGTCGACGAGCGCGACCGTGTGCTCACCGGCGAGCCCGGCGTCGGCAAGACCTGCGTGCTGCGCGCGCTTGCGCCAGCGCTGCCCGCAGCCGGCTTCCGGCTGACCTACTGCCACAACGCCACGCTCGGCCGCCGCGACTTCTATCGCCAGCTCTGCCTCGCCCTCGGCCTCTCGCCCTCCGCCGACCGCCGCCGCCGTCTTCTACGCCGTCGCACCCACGTCGAGGACCTGGCGCGCGACGCGCGTCCATCCCGTCTTCCTCCTCGACGAGGCCCACCTGCTCCACCAGGACATGCTCGACCACCTGCACATCCTCCTCAACTACGAGTGGGACTCGCGCGCGCTCTTGTCGCTCGTCCTCGTCGGCCTCCCCGAGCTCGACGACCGCCTCCGGCTCCGGCGCAACCGCTCGCTCTACTCTCGCGTCTGCATCGGCGCTTCGTCCTCGACCCGCTCACCCCGGACGACACCGCCGAGTACCTCCGCGCTCGCCTCAGCGCGCCGGCTGCGACCGCGACGCTCTTCGCCAGCGACGCCGTCGCCATGCTCCACGAGGCCGCCGGCGGCGCCCTGCGCGACCTCGACCGGCTCGCCACCGCCTGCCTCCGCGAGGCCGCGCGCAAAAAGCGCAAGCTCGTCGAGCGCGACGTCCTCACCCGCGTCATCAAGACTTCTTCCGTCGCCGAGGTGCCCTGATGTCCCACGCTCCTCGCGTCGACGATCTCCTCGCTGCGCCCGAGCTCGCCGTCCTCTCCGTCCTCGAAGCGGCCGTCGACGTCACCCTCCTCGCCCTGCTCGCCGCCGACCCCTTCGACGAGGGCGACGGAATCGCTTCTCCCGAACGCCACGCCGCACGCGCGCTCGCGGACGCCGCTCGTCACGTCGCAGGCGCCGTCAACCGCTACCGTCTCGCCCTGGCTCTCGCCAGGCTTCGGGAGCGCGACGACGACGACTTGCCTTTCTGAGCACTGGTGCTTCCCATCGTCGGTCATCGACCGCGATGAATCGTTCGGCGGGACGTTTCTCGTTGGGCGCCTACGCGCAGCCAGATGTGCGCGGCTCTCCCACCGAATTCTGTCGCGAACGAGCTGCCGTGCTCCGCCGTGGTCTGCGTGCTGTACTTTCAGCTTGAACCGTCGAGCGCGCGCTTCGGCGGAATCGACAAGGGGGATTCGGATGTCGCCTCGCCTTACCTCGCCTTACCTCGCCTTGGTGCTCGCTTGGGCACTCGCGACCGCATGTGACGTATCGGATCGGTACGACGTCGTGAACGGCACGTACACCGAGCCGATGCATTCGGGCGAGCAAGCGGAGGTCGTGATGACCGTCGCCCAAGACCGCACCGGCGCGCTCGCCGTCGCCGCCGGCTATCGCTTCACGGGACCGTACCCGCTGCCCGGCAATCCGCTTCCCGGCGACCCGAACACCTGGGACATCGTGTACGCGCAGGACGGAAGCGCCGACGCGATCGTGAGACGCGGCGCATCGCTCATGGGCCACGCATACAGCCCCGATGGTTTCACGTGGATTCCCGGGCCGAAGATTTCGCCGACGGACCCGCACGTCGCCAAACGCGGTGACCCAGTTGCCGTGATCTGGGCGATCCGGCGATGATGACCGGGTTCGTCGACAAGAAGCTCGTCGCATATTCCGCACTCGCGGTGAGCGAGGCGGCCTTCGACGCGAACGAGGTCAACGGCGTGCTTCCCTGGTTCTTGTCGAGCGCAGTTGGCAAGGGAGCGCCAGCGAACATCATCGACAGCGTGTGCGTCGCGACGTCGGAAGACGGCGGGCAAAACTATCCCGCGATCGTTTGCGTGCACCCGACGACGACCTCTGCGCCGTTCTCGATGTCACAGGGGACCGATCAAACGAGCGTGGGCGTCGACACGAATGATCGCGTCTTTGTGGTCACCGACGACTTTGGGGCCAACGACGCTACCGGGCTCGGCCTGCGCCTCTACGCTCTCTTTACGGGGCCGTTCGGCGCTGGGTTCGTGCCCGTCGCCATCGATCCTCAGATGGGGGATGCGCATCACACGCCGCGCATCGCGCGCGATCAGGACGGCGAGCTATGGCTCGCCGCGGGAGCCGACAGCGGAGCCGTGCGGCTATGCCACGTCACCGTCGATTCCTGCGACTTCGTGGGGACGCTCACGACCAACGCGGCGCCGTTCCAAGCCATCACCGACGCGACTTCCAGCCTCTTTGGCCTACGCACCGGCCTTACCGTTAGCTTTGCGGTCAACCGCGTGCTCGGCTCGGGAGTCCTTCATCCCGAGCACCACGATTTTTATTTCGCTTATCAGGATCTCAAGACTTCGACGGACACCGGTCGACTGACGATCATTGCCGGAGAGTGTTCGTTTTCGCAGGTTTTCCCATTCGCGTGCGCCAGCGACGCGCTGACCTGGGACACACCCCTTGATGGCGAGCACTTTCAACCGAACGTATCGTTCGTTGATGCACAGTGCCGCTCAGGACGGTTCGCAACCCGACGTCCAATACAGCTTCTACGAAGCCGACACGAACGCGGCGCCATCGGGGCACGCGCGCGTGCGGCGGGCGATTCTGCATGGCTCGCCATTTTCGCACAACGCGACCTCGACGCTCGAAGATCTGCCGCTTGCCGGGCCGCCCGCGATATGCCCGGCACATTACGGTTCCTTCGAACTCTACTGGGGAGACTACTTCGCCTTCGGGTTCGTTCCCGGCCTTGGCGGCAACGTACCGGGCGGGCACGTCGCCATTTACTCGAGCGATGAGAACCTCGGCTGCCTTCCTCAAACCAACTTGCTCCAAGGCCGCGAGCTGCACCTGCAGTCATGGTTCTGGGCAAACTGACACTCGCGGCGGCTTCTGCCGTTCTTGGGTGTGGGCAGATAGGCGGAGCGGACGCCGGCGTCGACGGCTCCCTTTCTGACGCACCCGATTCCGCGGACGTCGCAGACGCGGCGCTTGATGTCACGTGCGACGGCTTAGGGACGAGCAAAGGTGTCGATTCGTGTTGCAGCGATGGGACGTATTGCAATGGCCTGTGTGGGAAGCCGGGCTCGTGCATCTGCACCGGCATCAGCGACCTCGGCGGATGTCCGAGCTCCGAAGTCTGTTGCCACAACTGGCAACTCGCCGGCTGCCGCCTCCCCGATGAGTGCAAGACTTGTGCGGACGTTGGGAACGGACCAGGCATCGAGAGTTGTTGCTCGAACGGGTACTGCATTGGCAGCTGCGGGACGTTCCAGCAGTCTCCGTACTGCTACTGCGGCGAGATCAAAGGCGGCTGCAATCAGGCACAACTTTGCTGTCTGCTGTCCGACGGCGGCGCGACATGCATCGCCGATGCGAGCGCATGCCCATGACTCCACGCTTCGCCCTCGTGGTCGCCCTCGCGCTCCCCGCGTGCGCGCGCACTGGGCTCGATCAACCGTCCGAGACAGACGCGACCACCGAGGATGCGTCCATGGCTGACGTCACGGACGCGGACGTCTCGGACCACCCCGTCGACGACTCTTGTGATGCGGGGCCTGACGTTTTCCTCTTGGACCGGCTCTTCGGCGATAGCGGCACGCCGAACTGGGTCATCGGCCCCGATGGCGGGGTCGAGTGGATCTGGATCGTCACATGCTGCGGCGGACGGACGTGCGAAGGGTATTGCGACGCCGATGGCGGCTGCTCGTGCGGCGACGTGCCGAGCAGCTGCGCGCCGCTTCGCTGCTGCCTCGTCCCTTTCCATCCGCCCGCGCCCGCGTGCGAGAGCTGCATCGCGGACAAGCCGAACTGATGCCCAACGAGGGCAGCTGCTCGGAACCCGTCGACCGTCCATCATCCTCGTGCGCGCCAGCGGTCCGCCTGCCTACTGCCCGCACGCCGTGAACCTACGGACTCGCCGCAGGTGCGCGCCCTTCTCCGACGAGCGCGACGTGCAACGCCAAGACGCTACGCTTGCTGAACCTACTTGCGGCCGTCCTCGCAGCGACCGCGAAGAAACCTCGACGATCTTCGCGCTCGCGCCGCTTCGCCCGGAGGTAGCGCCCGAAACGTTGGGGCACGGTTGCGTTGCGATGACACCGGGCCGTGGCTTGACGGGCGCTCGCGATGGAGTTGCGATGCCGGAAAGATTGGGGGTCCCATGTCTCGAACGCTTGCGGGTTGGGTGGGCGCGTTGTCGACCATCGTGCTCTGCGCGTCGTGTGAGTCGAATGCCTCGAACCCAACCGTGCAGCCGCTCCGGCTCAAATTCGCTCAGACGGAGTCAGGGGTGGTCTACGTCGCCGCGACCGACACCGTCATCAGCGTCTACAACGACCAAGAAGGCATCGCCGTCGTCAGCCCCACCGATCCAAACCACCTCGACATTCTCACGCCGGGATTCCATACGATCAAAGGATCCAACGTGTGGATTGGGCAGACGTTCGCCGGGTATTCCGTCCTCTCGAACTTCGGACAGCACATCGTCACTTCGCCGACGTTTCCGAGCCCGTGGGAATACCGCGGCGTCGTGCAGCCCGTCGCGCCCTCGCAGTGCGCGGCGCCACCGTGCCCGCTCATCTTGCGCGGTGACCCTGGAGTCGCGACCAACGGTAAGCGTGTATTGTACAGCAATCTCGCCTACAGCGACTTCGATGATATCCAGCAGGTTCCCGGCTTCCCTGACCACGAACGCGGCCCGAACGCGCTCGCGATTGCAATCGACGAAAACGGACTGGGGAATTTCGGGACGCCATTCGTCGTCGCGAACTTTTCCGAGTCGCAGAGCGTCGTCTTCGTAGACCAACCGTCCATCTCGATGCTGGGTGACACGGCGCTCGCGGGCTTCGACGATGCGAACAATTTTGGGGGAATCTATCTCGTCACGACCGACGACAGCGCGAGCAGCACGTCTTGGTACCCGCCGCAGTTCCTCGCACTCTTTGACGGCGAGTTTGCACCGCATGGCAAGGTCACGGTCAAGTTGGCGTCGCCGACTGTCGCGTACCTGGCATACATCATCGAGCACGTAAACAGCGGCGGCTCTGAGGTCGACGACGCCATCGTCACGCGGCTGACACGAGCCCCAGGAACGGGCACTTGGTCGTCCACTGTCCTCCACATCGAGCTCGGCGCAAGCATGCCGGATTCTGCCCCTGGCGACATCGGCCGCAACTGGGCAGACCTCAGCCCGATGAGCTTCGACATCGGACGTGGCGGAACGGAGCTGCATCTTGTCCTTCGTCGCGAGCGAGGGAACACGTCGGACATCGTGTACGTGCACTGCCTCGACGTGCCCCTCGGTAGCTGCGACAGCCCGAACAACTTCAACTGGGTGGGGCCCGAAACGTTCCCAACGCCGCAGTTCACGGGCTCGCGCTACCAGCCTTGGGTGACTGCCGACCCGCGGCCCTCCGAGAGCTTCGCTGCAATCTCATGGTACCAGCAGCTCGGCGGACTTAATCTCGTCGACCAGTTCTACGTGCTCGGTGTCACCGTGGGCGACAGCGCACCGATGCCCCATGTGCCGGAGATAATCGGTTACAAAGTGATAAACCGGACGGTTGCGTCCTTCGCGCCGTGCCCGGGTCAGATCGATCCGCTGACGGGTCTCGCGAGCTTTGGCGACTACGAGAGCAGCACCTTCACGCCATATCCATCCGCGGGCTCGACGGACGGCCTCAGCGGCGTATTCGCTCACCCGCTTTGGATGTCGACGTTCGCGCACTCGCTGCAATGCCTCGGCCTCGGCAACACGAACAACGACGCGCACATTGAAGCGTCCGCATGGTGAAGGCGCGCGTTGCAGGCGTCGCCGCCGCTATCGTTGCGTGCAATGGGACCGTCATCATCGTGGACGGCGGCTCCGATGCGACCGTCGACGCGCCCGCCGACGTCGCTGCGGAGAGTTCGCCGGTTGACGCGAGCGACGCGAATTGGTTCGCGCAGTTCGACGTGTACCAATACGACGGCCACGACCCGCCGTACGTCGGCGAGTACCCGCTTTCGACGCGTCAGCCTTGCCTTGGTGACAACCCGCTCGCCGAAGCGGGGAATCCGACCATCTGTGACCCGCTCGCGCAATGCGACACTTTCACTGGGTGGTGTTGCTCGGGTGAGGTGAAGTCGCAGGCGTGCGTCTGCGGCGCGAGTCTCGGTTGCTTGCCGCCCGATGTCTGCTGCGACCTGCCCGACGCGCTCGCGCCGTCGTGCGTGGACGGCATGGCCGCGTGTCCGAATGGGAGCCGCCCGTGGTGGCCGTGACCCGCCGCGCAATCGTCGTCGCTTCCGTCGCCGTGCTTGCACTAGGGTGCGGCGGCATCGCGGTCGTCTCGCCCAGCGACGACGCTAGCACCGACGCTGCGGACGCGACCGCCGACGGCACCGCCGACGCGCTTCCGAGCCTGCCGCCGTGCAAGACGACTGCCGATTGTTTTGGCAGCGAGACGTGTCAGTCAGGCTGGTGCTGCTCGGGCACGCTCGTCGGCGCGGACTGTCGATGCGGTGTCGGACCAGGCTGCGACCTGACCTCGACTTGCTGCGCGGACACGTGGCCACCTGACGCCGCAATCACCTGCCACGTCGGTGGGTGCCCCGTCCATCATTGAAGCGCTCGAGCCCGACCCGTTGCCTGTGTATTGCCCAACGCGAGGTTCTAACGCGTGACCCTCATCGTCATGCGCGCCCGCGATCCGCCTGCGCGATGCCCATCAAAGAGCCGGCGCGAGCGACCATCAACCACGTGGCTCGGCAACAGGCTATGCTCTCGCCCATGGCCGCTCATGTTCCTCGCCGCGTTTTCGCGCCTGCGTTCGTCGTCACGTTCGCCGCCGGCGCGTGCGGCCAAGCGTCGAGCCCGCCGCCGCAAGGCGAAACACATCACGAGTGGGACGTAGTCGCCAACGGCGACGGTACCTGTTCCGCGGACGCTCGCGACGAAGCTCCCTGTCCGAAGCACGCGAACTGCAACCCGCCGCCGCCTTTTGCGTACGTGTGCCCGCCCAACGCGAAGGGGACGATCCTCGTCAAGGAAATCGGCGCCGGCCGTTGTGTGGCGACGACCGCTCCCGCTTCGACTGCGGTCGACGTTCCCTGCCCGGTGCGCCATCCCTCCACACCCACCCCCGAGACGACGACCGCGCCCGACGCGGGTTGAGGGTGGACAGGCGGCTACCAGAGCCCGAGCGCGTCGGCGTCGCGCAGATCGATTTGGTGCTTGGTGAAGAGACTTCGCATCACCTCCGCTGCGCCGTCAGCGTCCCCTTGCGCGAGCTTGCACGCTCGCCGCTTGGCGGCGTTGGCCGTCGCCGGCGGCAGCAGCGCGTCGACGCTCGCGACGCAGGCGTCTTCCGACCGTAGCGCGGTGCTCGTGACCGAGTCGGGACAGAATGCCGTCAGGGCGCGCGAGAGGTTCGTCCGCTTGTTGATTGCAGTCTGCCTCGTCGACCGCAGCTTCTCGGGCGAGTCCACGTTGATGTCGACGGCGCAGCCCGGGAACATCGCAGCCGCCATGACGACGCGCGTGCGCGTGAGCGCACACGCGGTCCGCATCGGCGATCAGCCGAGCGAATCGAGCGGGCTTTGGATTGCCTGCACGCGCGCGGTGCTGACGTGCAGATACGCCATCGTGCTTTTGAGCGACGCGTGACCGAGCAAAACCTGCAGCGTGCGCAAGTCGGTGCCGGCGTCGAGCAAGTGCGTGGCGAAACTGTGGCGCAGCGTGTGAGGCGAGAGCCGCTTGTTGATGCCGGCGCGGCGCGCCGCACTGACGAGCGCCTTGTGGACAGCCGCGCGTGTCATGACGGCATTCGCATCGCGTCCCGGAAACAGGAAGGGACGGGCGGGGCGCGACGCCTTCCAATACGCCCGCAGCGTCGCGAGCAGCTTCGGGCTGAGCATCACGTAGCGCTCGCGCCCGCGCTTGGTCTCTCGCACGTGAATGAGCATGCGCTTCGGGTCGATGTCGTCGACGCGAAGCTTGCAGACTTCGCTGACGCGCAGGCCGGCGCCGTACGCGAGCATCACCATCGCGCGGTGCTTGTCCGTCTTCAACGCCGTCAGAAGCTGCGACACCTCGACCGTCGTTAGGACGACCGGGATGTGCATCGGAACACGCATGCGGGGCATGCGCGCGAGCGCCTCGGCCCGGTCGAGCGTCACGCCGTAGAGGAACTTGAGCGCGCCGACGTACATTAACGACGCGGGGGCGACCTTGCGCTCTTGCGCCAGGTGCACGAGAAACGCGCGGATTTCTGGCGCGCCCATCGCCGACGGTGAGCGGCCGTGATACTCGGCGAACCGCCGCGCACACCGCACGTACGAGTCGATCGTCGCACGGCTCATCCCTCGCAGCGCGAGGTCCTCGCGCATCTTGTCTCGCAGCCTTTGCTTCGCAGCCATCGTAGCCTCCTTCGGCGCCCCCTCCGTCCACGAGCGCACGGGCGGCGCGAAGGCTCAGGATCGCGGCTACGCGCCCGGACTACGAGACGGACGCGCGATCAAGCCCGCGTGAAGCGAGCCGCGATGAACGACGACCTCGATGCGAAGCGATGCTGCCGCGCAGCGGCTTCGTCCAACGGGCGGTAACGGCGACTGCAAGCGCGATCTCGTATGCGACAAGACGCTATGCGCCTCGCAAGCCGCGGCCTGCGGCCACTCCGAAGCATGCGGAAGCAAAGGTTTGTGCGGCGCGGGCACCAAAGCGGGCGACTGCGTCGCCACGGACGAGGGATGTGGTGCGCTTCTGCGGCGCAAAGAACCGGGCAGGTGTCACGCAGACGGGAAGACTTGCGTCGCAAAGACGAACGCCGATTGCGCCAAGACCGAGTTCTGCAGCACGCTCGGTTGGTGCAGCCTTTCCACCGCCGGACAATGCGGCCTTCACTCGACCGACGACTGCCTCCAGACGACAGATTGCGAAGAGCGAGCCCGCTGCACCTTCGCCATGCTCGACAACGAGCCAGCTTGCGTCGTCGCGACCGACGCGGACTGCAAACGCGCGATCGCATGCAAGCGAGACCATCTCTGCAAAGCCGTGCCGGACAAAGGCACGCAATCCCGCGGCGGCTGTGTCTCGGAGTAGGTCTCGACCATCGTCGGCGCGTACGGGACCAGGGAGCGCGTTTTCTCGCAACGCCGGCACCCACCGAAACTGACATTTGTCATGTCGCTTGCTATCCCGATGCGCGTGGATGAAATCGAGAGTGTTCGCGGTGCATCGGGCCGTAGAGCCGGGCGTCGACTTCCCGAACCGGGGATGGCAGTGTCGGACGTGCGCTTGGGCCGGAGCTTGCGGCGGGTGAGGGGAACGGCGTCGCATGGCGCCGTTTTTCTTAGCCCCTCGATGTCCGATGGGACGGTCAGCTCACGTGCAAATCGTAGCGGAACCTCGGACGTGGTGAGGCATCCTTCGCGATGATCCGCCCTGCCCCGGCGACGATCAGCATCAGCAGAACGTACCCGCGGTCGAGCACGGAGGCATCGTAGCCGCGCGAGTTGCAGGTGCAAACGCACGCTTTGTCGCCGAGGCTCGATCATCGGTTGCGGGAGCTCGCGGGGCACTCGAAGCTCGAGATGACGCAGCGCTACGCTCACGCCACCGCAGAAGACCTCCGGCGGCGATCGACACGCTCGCGACCACACCCAGCCGCCGCGTGCGTCGACGAGGCCGACCCATGCGCGCGCCGTCTTCGTAGCGGTCGTCGTTCGCGCGAACGCACATGACCGCTCGCCAGGAGTCGACCGCGGCGAGCGCCACGATGAAGCCGTGTACCCTGCGCAGCGACCACTCGCGATGAGCGACGTAGACCGCTCCCCCGACGACGATCACCAGCGCGACGCGAACGAGCGTGCTCTTCGGAAAGCGCACGCCGTCTGCGGCTCGGCGACGAGGAGCAGATTCAGCCTTTCTCTTTGTAACCCTTTCGGACCTTCTCTGCGATCAGCGCCGCGACATCTTTCTCGGCGGCCTTGCGGTTCGCGAACACCTTCGACGTGGTCTGCCCGTCGGTGCCAATCCGACCCCACGTGAACGTCGCGGTGCTCGCGTGCACGCCGACGGTCCAGAACTTCTTCGAGCCGCCCGTCGTGCACTCGAACGTGCGCGCGCGCGAACCCTTGGCTTTGGGGGACGGCGCGCGAAGCGCTTTGGGGAGCTTCGCGATCTCCTTCTCGCGGCACGCGAGCTGCACGGCGAGCAGATCGGCGAACGACGCGAACGTGTTCTCCGGGAATCCGCGCGGACAGTCGAGCACCTTCCGCTCGCCGTTCTTGCTCGGCTTGCCGTCGAACACGAGGAAGCCGTAATTGTCATCCGCGCCCAAGACGAGGTTCTCTTTCGGGCTCCACTCCGCGTGCGCGAGCACGTCGTCCTTGATGGCTTCGCGGAGGCGCGCGTCGACGCGGCGCTTCGCAGGCCCGCTCACGCCGGTGATCCAGAACGCGCCCCAGAAGCACTGCCAGCCGTTGTGGATCTTCAGAAACGCCCGAAAGCTCGGAGGGAGCGGTCGACCGTGCGCCTTTTCGAACGCCCGGATCTCCGGCTCCGTCGCCGGAGGAAATGGCCGTGACCGGTATTCCGCCTCGAGAGGCTCGCCGTCCTCTTCTTCCTCCGCGCGGTCCATCACCTGCTTCACGCGCTCGTACTTCGCCAGCATCGCCGAGAGGTCCATGAGGACCGTCAGTCTATCCGAAGGCCCATGCGAAGCCATGCCCTGGGAAGCGCCGTTACGTCGGCGCTGAGCCGTTCCTCATCGCGGGCTCGATCCGTGAAAATCTTCGGTATGGCGCGCTTGAGCGTGCGCGCCTCGCCTCCTCTGGGACGCGCTTCGCGAGGCGCCGCCGCGTGGCCGGGGGTAGGCGCGCGTGCTCGATGCGCTGGTGGCTTCGAGCGTCACCGCGTCCAATCTCGTCGTGCTCTTGCGCGATCTCGCGACTGGAAATACGCGTGACCTCGGGGGTTACGGCGCGCTCGTCTCAGTTGGTCGCGCCAACCCGAGCGAGTGACGCAGACCCTGTCAACTCGCGCGTGACCTTGTCAGCGCACCTGTGATGGTCGGCTCGCTATCCACGAAGCGCGGGCGTCGGCGCTGGCTTGCGCGGCCGCGATCCGATCGCGTCGACGGCGTACGCGCTGGTGACGCAAGGTGCAGGGCCTTCGACGAAGACGTCTTTGACGGTGCCGTCCGCTCCGCCGTCTTCGCCCGAAGTCGTCCGCCGCACGCGAGCGCTAAGGGGTGCGAGGGCGAATACGAGCATCAGACCACGACGTGCGACTGCCATGTACTCGGGAAGCGCGAAGCGCATCCGCCCTTCCACTCTGGCCCGCCATTCCGGCGGCGCTAAACTCGACCCCGCCCCATTCGCATGCAATGGATTACAATGGATTCTGTAAACCTTCTACCCGCGCGAGCCCCAATGCTCGCTCTTGTCTCCACCAGCGTCAGGCGGTCCTCGCCGAGCAGCGTGGGGAGATTGGCGAACCGTGCGTCGACGACGACCGCCCCGCTCCGAAGCTCGCGCAGGGTGTGGCAGCCGTACGCGCCTGCGGCGCCGGTCAGCATCGCCATGGCGGCGGCGAGCATGGCCGTGACGCCCTGGGCCAAGCGCCCGAAAACGACGCCGAGCACGACCGCGCCGACGATCACGACCACGAGAGGCGCGATGAAGCCGATTCCTCCGCGGAGGTCGAAGCCCCTGCCAAGGCCGCCGCTAGAGTGAGCCGCCGCCGCAGGCTCCGGCCGGTGAGGCTCGAACGCGGCGTGAACTTCGGCGGAGCGTGCGCGGTAGCGCTCGTCGGATGCGCCGAGCCCGTGCAAAGTCCGTTCGTGGGGATCCTGTCCGCGTGCGCGCCGCCCTCTTCGTATGCCGGCGGCTCGAAGCATGGGCGCTTGCGATGGCGTGAATTCTTGTTGTGCTCGGCGCGCGAGCGGCCTACTAGTGCAGTTTGGATCCCCAATACTTAGGTGGCCGGTAGGCGCTTCCTCGTGAGGACGCGCAGCATCATGCGATTACGGATTGGGCGCGGGCGCACCGACGTGCAAAGGGGACCCTAACCTTTTCATTGGGCCTGTAGGGTCATCATGAGTGGTACGTCGATGCGGAGTGGGTGGTTGGCGGGGACCGTTTCGGTCGCCATCGCGGTGGCCTTGGCGACGGCGCTGTCGGCTGGGTGCAGCGGCGACGGATCGGGCAACGACGCCGGATCGGACGTGACGATCGTCTCGTGCGGTTCGACGAGCACGCTGTGCGGCGGGTCGTGCGTCGACACGAAGACCGACAACGCCAACTGCGGCGCTTGCGGCACCGCGTGCCCCGCTGGCGAGGTCTGCTCGAGCGGCGCCTGCAGCACGACGTGCGGCGGCGGGACGACGCTCTGCGGTACGTCGTGCGCCGACACGAAGGTCGACCCCAATCATTGCGGGGCGTGCGCCACGCAGTGCGGCACGGGCGAGGTGTGCAGCAACGGAACGTGCGGCACGACGTGCGGCGCGAACCAGACGTTCTGCGGCGGCGACGGCGGCGCGCCGTATTGCGCGAGCACGAAACGGACAACGCGAACTGCGGCGGCTGCGGGATCACGTGCGGCACCGGACAGGTCTGCGACAACGGGACGTGCGCGAGCTCGTGCGGCGGCAACGTGCCCGACGGCGGTGACGCCGGCGCCGAGACGCTCTGCACGCCGGACGGCGGCACGCCCTACTGCGCGAACACGGACGGCGACAACCAGAACTGCGGCGGCTGCGGGATCACCTGCGGCGCCCAGCAAGTGTGCTCGGGCGGTTCCTGCCAGTCGACTGCATCAGCGGACAAACGCTCTGCTCGCCGGACGGCGGGACGCCCTACTGCGCGAACACGGACGGCGACAACCAGATCTGCGGCGGCTGCGGGATCACCTGCGGCGCCCAGCAAGTGTGCTCGGGCGGTTCCGCCAGTCGAGCTGCATCGCAGCCAAACGCTCTGCTCGCCGGACGGCGGCCCTGCGTATTGCGCCGACACGCAGTCCGACCCGAACAACTGCGGAGCTGCGGCAGCACGTGCTCGCTCGGATGCTCGAGCGCCAAGTGCGTCCTCAACAAGTCCTACAACCTCTTCGCGTCCAGCTTCACCGGAGCCGCAAGCAACATCTGCGGTGGTCCCGACTTCACGCTCAACTCGGGCCCGATCACCATTTCGTGGACGGACACGCTCGCGACGACGGCGAACGTCGTCGCGGTCACGTCCAGCTGAACTGGAACGAGAACTGCGACGCCAGCCAAGATCCGATGAAGCTCAACGGAACGTCGGTGGGCAACATCACAACGGCGCGGGCTGCTCGTGGGCGGCGGCGGCATCTTCGTGGTCGCCGCGCAGCTGTCGAGCGTCGCCTCGTACGTGCGTGGCGGCGCGAACGCGCTGCAAATCACCGCGTCGCAGAGCGGCGGCTACGAAGGCTTCGCGGCCGACGGGACCGGTTCGCTCGGGACCGTCACCGTCTCGTACACGCCGTAACCGATTCCGACGGCCAGGAGTGAAGCGGTCGCTCGTCGTCGCCCTCGCCGTCGCGGGCTGCAGCAGCAGCCCCGACGCGAACGGCGACGGCGGGCCGCCCGACGCGACGAGCGAGGACGCGGGCGCGGACACGTACGTCGCGCCGCCGTCGCTGACGCCGTCGGGCCCGCTCGTCTTGAAGGGCGCGGCCGACGCCAAGCTCGCGCGTCCACGTCGGACGCATCCACCACGTTGCATCCGCCGCCGTCGCTCTCGACGCCGAGCCAGAACCATGGACGCTCGGAGCGACGTGGCATACGTTCGCTCTCGTGGCCGAGTCGTACCGCGAGCTCACCGAGCGAAGTCAAGACCATTTGCCAGCTACCCGGACATCGCGTGGCGCGGACACGCGTACCTCGAGCATATCGAGCCGATTCTTCCGGAGGCCTCCGGCTTCGGCGAGGACGTGACTGACGGGCAGCGGTGCTGGGTGGGGTACGTGCCGTCGACGGACGAATTTCTGCTCGGCTACGATTTGTGGCTCCGCGAGGTATCCGAGGAGGGCGAGGCTACGATGGCGGGCGGTTTGACGAGGGTGCGCCTTTCGACGTCGACGGGCGAGCTCGTAGTGAGCCTCGTCGCTCACGACCGCTTTCCGCATTCCATCTACAGCGGGGACACGCTCGACGTCATTCAGGCTCGATTTCCCGATCTCATCGAGATCGACATCGACTGAACGAGAGGGAGCGCGGTACCGCCTTACCGCGGGCTCGGGTTACGCGCGCAACTGCATCGGCACGAACTGGGTGGGTGCGGGCACCGAGGAGGGGTGCCAAGGTCCGTGGGCGCCGGCGACGCCGACGATGGCACTGGGTAGCGACTGTGTGCACCTTCGAGGCGAGCGCGAGCGCCCTCATGGACAAACCGTGAGATCCACGTTCGTGATGTGCGTCGTCAGCGTTCCCCGTCGGTCCCATCCGCGTAGGAGATCCCGCATTGCACCACGACGCGGATGACGGGCTGTTGAAAGACGAGGTTGTCCTGGCGCGTTTGACCGTCGAAGACCGCCGTGAGCGCGCCGGTCGAGCCGTCGTCCGTGACGGTCACGTCGACATGGTGTGATTCGGAGCCTTGGGCGCTCAGGAGACCGACGGTGCGAGGCTGGTCCGGCGCCCCGCCGTCGATCGAATCGTTGATCGAATCTCCGAGCGTCGACGTCCCGTTCGCGGCGGGTAATTGAAACACGAAGTAGTGCAGGAGCCCATTGTTCTGCGCGTCGTAGAGGTAGAGCGTGCAGCCCTCTTCCGCGTACACGATGGTGCTCGACGTCAAGATGGCGTCGTACGCGAGGTGCACGCGTGACGGCGAAGTCGAGACGTCGCGCTCTTGGTAAGCCGACACGTAACCGCTGCTCGTCGTGATGACGCTCGCGGTGAGCACGCCCCCTTCGACGACCGCCTCCCCGCTCGCCACGAAACCTTCGAACCCTGCGACGTGAATGCTCCCGTCGCACGCGACCCCAGCGTCGGCGTCACCCGCGCCCGCTTCGACTCCGAATCCACGCCGCGCAAGACGTCGAGGTTCGTCCAGAGAGAGCAGGCCACCACGCCGGCGGCAGCGGGCAAGAGCGCGACGACTCGCCGACCACCTCGTCTCACCCTCCCAACCTACCAAAGGCGAGCGCAAGACGTCCAACGGGGCCCAGGCGCCTCGCGCGCGCCGCCTCTTTCGCTGGCTGCGCGCGCGGTTATCGCATTGAGGTCGCGTCAACCGCCCTCGCGCCGAGCGTCGCGCCGACGCGCGGCGGCGCGATGGCCTCGATCGTCGGCGCGTGGTGAACGTCAGCGGTCGACCGGAAGCTGTGCGGGCAAGGGCGCTCGGAGGGCGATTCACGCCGAATTCGCGGCGCCGGCGGACGCTTCCGTCGAGAACGACGGGTTCTCGCGTGACGGCGAGGTCGCCGGTCGTCAGCCGACGGATGCGCTCGCCCGAGCGGCCTCACTGCCCAACGGGCAACTCGTAGAACTTGGCCGTCGCCGTATGCGTCATCGGATTGGACGACGCGTACGTCACTGTTTCGGTGCACGCGCACGCACCAGCCGCAACGTTTCCGGAAAGGGCGAGATTGCCGGCCGGCGCGAGCGCGTTTCCGAAGGTCGGGTCGGGTTCCGGACAACGAACAGCGCCGGAGGCACCGTTCGCACGAACCGCGACGATCCCGCCATCGATGTCGTAATCGCATTCCATAGAAACCGCAGTCCCGTTTGCGCATTGCGCGACCACGTCATATCCACTGTTCGGCAGTACCTCGACTTGAACCGACGCCCAGTCGCCGCCGCACATCAACTCACCATCGAAGAAGGCGCCCAACGAGCCGCCTTGGCTCTTCACATCGACGGTTGAATCGGCATCAGAACCAGCGAACTGACCCCTCGAGGCGCAGGCGCTCCAAAGAATGAGGACTCCGCCCATCCATCGCGCCGGCACTGCAGAATCGTAGCACGGCCCACTACGACGTGAAGCCGACCTAACCGTTAGGTAGCCGCAGCGATCGCATCGAGCGACTGCCCGACGGAAACCAATCCTTCCGCTTCAGCGCCAAGAATCAACTTCCGCAACTCACGCGAAACTGGGTGATTGCCACACATCGCCGCAACGGCACCCGCGTCCTTGTCGCGGAGCTGGAGGTGCCTCGGGAGGGCGGCATCGGCGGACAGACGATCGACAAGTGCACGCTCGCGATCGCGCACCCCGCGGTATATTCGACGTCGATGGGACGCCACTGGAACCTCGCCGTCGCTGTCGTGTGCGCTGCGTGCGGCGGCAGCGTCGCGACTCCCGTCGATGGAGGACCGGACGCGATCGCGGAATCGTCGACCGACTCGCCCGCGTCGGACGTCGTCGCGGCGCTCGCGTGCAGCGCACCCGCGGCGTGCACGAGCGGCACCACGTCGACCGACGCGGGGTCGGCTCATCACGACACGGGACAGCCCTGCATCGCCTGTCACACGCAGTCCGCGGGTCCCATATTCTCGTTGGCCGGCACCGTGTTTCCGACCTGCCATGAGCCCGACTTCTGCAACGGCCTGTCCGGCGCCACCGTCACCATCACGGACACGAACGCAAACCCCGTGATCACGCTGACGACGGACGTGGCGGGAAATTTCGAGGCGATGTCGCCGCCGCTTCCGGCGAGCTTCGGCGCGATCCTGTCGCACGCCGGCAACCAAACGGCCGCGACCACGGTGCATACCGACGGCGACTGCAACAAGTGTCACACTGCGCATTTCGCCCATCGTGATCACTCGGTTCGCGCATCATGATCGGAGCGAAGCGACGAGGATCAGTTCTGGGGTTGCTTTTCCTTTCGACGAGACGGTCCCTTTAGCACGAGCCTGTGCGCGTTGCTGAGGAGTCGATCGCAGATCGCGTCGGCGAGGGACGGGTCGGCGAGGTAGTCGTGCCAGTTCTTCGGATCGAGCTGGCTCGTGACGATCGTGGAGCGAGCGCCGTATCGATCTTCGAGCACTTCGAGCAAATCGCTTCGCTGCGCGTCCGTGATGGGTTGGATCGCGAAGTCGTCGATGACGAGCACGTCGACGCGCGCGAAGCGCGTGAGCAGGCGCGGGTACGTGCCGTCGGCGCGAGCGAGCTTGAGCTCTTCGAAGAGTCGCGAGGCGCGACGATAGGCGGCGCGAAATCCTTTGCGACACGCTTGTTGCGCGAGCGCGCACGCGACGTAGCTCTTGCCGACGCCGGTCGCGCCCGTGATGAGGAGCGATTGATGTTCTTGGATCCATCGGCACGACGCGAGCTGACGCACGACGGCTTTGTCGAGCTCGCGCTTCGCGGGATAGTCGATGTCCTCGACGCATGCCTGCCCGAGCTTGAGCTTCGCGTCGCGCAGCGCGCGCTTGAAGCGAGCGTTCTCGCGATGCGTCCACTCGGCGTCGACGAGCAGCGCGAGTCGTTCGTCGAAGGCGAGCGCGTGCGTTTTCGGACTTTGCAATTGCTCCTGCCACGCGGCGCTCATGCCCTCGAGCCGCATCGCTTTGAGTTTTTCCATCGTGGGTTCCGTCAGCATCTTCGTTCCTTTCTTCAGTGGTAGTAATCGCGACCGCGCACGTTCTCGTGCGCGCGTGAGACGAGCGTCGCGTCGCCGTCGGCCGGAACGCGATCGAGTCCGTGCTTGAGGATCGACTCGACGTGCCTGTACGAGCGGGCGCCGACCGCGAGCGCGCGCTCGCACGCGATCTCGAGTCGGTCGTCGCCGAATCGTTTGCCGAGCCGCAAGATGCCGAGGCACGAGCGATAGCCCTGCTCGGGATGCGGCCGGTCTTCGAGGATCGCCTGCGCGAGCTTGGCGGTCGCTGGGCCGATCGTCTCGGCCCACTGCACGATGCGCGAGGGCGACCACTCGGCGTGCTTCTGATGCGCCTTCGGCATGTGCTCGGGCCGAGTCGTGTGGCGCCCGCGAGCGTCGCTGCGCGCGTGGGACGTGATGCGCGCGTCGGCGCGCACACTGTCGTCGCGAAAAATCTCGATCACCGCGGCGGTCGCGCGCACCCACAGTTTCTCGCCGAGCAGCGCGTACGGGACCGAGTAGTAGTGATGCTCGTACTCGACGTGGTAGTCGATGTTCACCGTGACGCGCTTCCACTCGCCGCACACGAAACGTTTCTCCGGCATCGCGCCGAGCGCGGGCTTGTCGATCTGCTCGAAGAGCTCGCGACGGCTCTTGCCGTAGACGCGCATCTGTCGTTCGTTGAGCTCGTGCAAGAGCTCGCCGATGCGCTCGTTGAGTGCCTCGATGGAGTGAAACGTCTGGTTGCGAAGCTTCGCGAGGATCCACCTCTGCGCGATCTGCACCGCCGCTTCGACCTTCGCCTTGTCGCGCGGGTGCGCGGGCCGCGCCGGGAGCACGACGGTGCCGTAGTGCGTCGCCATCTCCTGATACGAGCGCTGCACCACGGGCTCGTAGCGGCACGCGCCCACGACGCCGCTCTTGAGTTGATCGGGCACGACCGCGCGCGGCACGCCGCCCAAAAACTCGAAGGCGCGCACGTGGCTCGCGATCCAATCGGGGATCTGCTGCGTGCGCGTCGCCTCCGCGTACGTGTAGTTGCTCGCGCCGAGCGCCGCGACGAAGAGCTCGACGTCGACAATCTCGCCGGTCGCCGGATCCACGACGCTCGGCTTCTTGCCCGAGTAGTCGGTGAAGAGTTTGTCGCCGCCGACGTGCACGTGGCGCATCGTCGGCTTCTGCTTCGCGAGCCACCTCTTGTAGTGCTCGCAAAACGCCGTGTAGCGATAGCCCGTCGGCTCGCGCTCGAGGTACTCGAGGTGCAGGAGTTGGAGCGTCACACCGACGCGATGAAGCTCGGCGTGCAGGTACGCGCCGTCGGGCAGACGCCCGCGACCAAGACGCTTCTTGGTCTTCACGCCGTAGACTCTTTCGTCGAGCGCTTCGTCCGTCAGCGTCTGTGCTTCGACCCACGTGAGACCGACGTGCTTCGCGCGCGACGACGCCGTCGAAACGCCGCCGCTGCTCACGCCGATGCTCCGCGCGATCTCGCGGTGCGAGCGCTTCAACTCGAGCTTCTGTCGCAGAATTTCTCTCAGGTGTCTCACGGGGATCCTCGCGGTTGCCATCACGCCTCCTCGGGCCGATGGCTCAGGACCCTCGTCGCTGGCCTCGCCCGTCAGCGGGCGAAGATGCTCCGATCACGATGCGCGAAACGGGTGATCACGATGCGCGAAACGGGCGATCACGATGCGCGAAACAGGTGATCACGATGCGCGAAACGCGCGATCACGATGCCGCGAAACGCGCGATCACGATGAGAGCGAAATTCGCACCGATACCAAGCGCGCGCCACTGCGTTGGCGGACACGGCCCTACGCGCTCGCGGCGGCCAGCATCGGCCGTGCCGCGCACGGAACCCGTCGAACGTGACGCACAAGCGAATCCAGTTCTTGTCTTCGCCGTTTGCCATGTGAACCTCGCAGTCCGCGCAGAGTGGAGGGGACCGGTCACCACCGCCGTTGTTTACGAAGCAGCCGTTCCCGGTACGCCAAGCCGCAAGCACACAGTTCGGCGACCTTCGCATCGAGCCGCCACATCACACTCGCACTGGAGCGCACCATTGCCGTGGGTGCGCATGCAGCGAGGGCCTTTCCGAATGCAGCTCGCGTTCCAGCGAGCTTTGACTTCTTTGCTCCCGCAATCTGCGCCGTGACGAAGGCGAAGTACCGGCCGAACTCGTCGCCCTCCCTCGGGCAGTTGCGCACGCCCCAAACGTCCAGCTCTCGCTCGAGAAAACGCAGGCACGTCGTGGTGCGCATCGCACCATGACGAACCATTGCCGTGTCGAACACGGGCACGATGATGGGCGACAATTACTCTTGCAGGTCGACGACAACTACTTCTTGCAGGTCGACCGCCGTCCTGACGGCACGTGCGAGGCTGCGGCCCGGAGCTCCGGGCCGGTCTCGGGGCTCGTGGAGTCCCGATGGTCACCGACGAGCAGGTCAGGTTGTTGAGGAAGACGATGTCCAAAGGAAAGACGATCGCGTCCGCCGCAGCGGCGGCCGGGATCAGCGAGCGGAGCGCGTACACCTGGAAGCAGGGCGCGCTGCCGAGTGAGACGAAGACGGAGCGCAAGTGGCGCACCCGCCCAGATCCGTTCGCGGCGGTGTGGGAGAGCGACGTCGTGCCGCTTCTTGAAATCCGACGAGGGCAGCGTGCTCGAGGGCACGACCATCCTCGCCGAGCTGCGCCGACGGCACGGCGACGGGTACGGCGTCGCGCTGCTGCGGACGCTCCAACGGCGCGTTCACGATTGGCGCGCCCTCTACGGGCCGGGCAAGGAGGTGATGTTCGAGCAACGCCACGAGGCCGGACGCGAAGGAGCGTTCGACTTCACCGACGCCGGCGAGCTCGGCGTGACCATCGCCGGTGAAGCGTTCGCATCACTTGTTCTTCGAGCTCGTGCTCAGCTTCAGCAAGTGGCGCTGGGTGGGGCTCGCGTTCTCCGAGACCTTCGAGGCGCTCGTCCACGGCCTCCAGGACGCGTTCTGGGATCTCGGCGGGGTGCCCCGCGTCTGGCGCAGCGACAACCTGTCGGCCGCGACCCACCAGCTCGAAGGCGGCGGGCGCGAGCTCACGCGCCGCTTCAAGGCCGTGCTCGATCACTACGGCGCCAGCTCGACGCGCATCGAGCCAGGTCGCTCGCACGAAAACGGCATCGCGGAGAAGGCGCACGACGTGCTCAAGTCGAAGCTCGCTCAAGCGCTCGTCATTCGCGGGAGCCGCGACTTCGCGACGGTTGCAGAGTACATGCAGCTCGTCGGCGCCGTCCGCGACGCGCTCAACGCGGGCAAGCCGGCTGCGCTGCTCGCCGAAGAGCGCGCGGCGCTTCTGCCGCTGCCCGACACGCGCCTGCCCGAGTACACCAAGTACACGGCGACGGTGCGCCAGTGGAGCACCATCCACTTCGCCCGCCACGTCTACTCCGTGCCCTCGCGTCTCATCGGCTGCGAGGTCGAGGTGCGCCAGCACCCCGACGTCATCGAGGTCTTCTACAAGGACTCGCGCAAGCCGACCGCCACGATGCCGCGCATCCGCGGCAACCGCTACCACCAGATCGACTACCGCCACGTGATCTGGGCGCTCGTGCGAAAGCCGGGCGCGTTCGCGCGCTACCGCTATCGCGAGGAGCTGTTCCCGTCGCTCGTCTTCCGCCGCACCTACGACGCGCTCGTCGACGCGCGTGGCGGGCGCGCCGACGTCGAGTACGTGCGCATCCTCCATCTCGCCGCGAGCACCATGCAGTCGGACGTCGAGCGCGCGCTCGACACGCTGCTCTCGCGCGCCGAGCGTCCCGACTTCGCCGTCGTCGCCAAGGCCCTCGGCGCCGGAGAAGCGCCGTCGTCCCCCTCGTCCACATCCCCCCGCCCGATCTCGCCGTCTACGACCGACTCCTCGCCGGAGGTGCGTCATGACCGACTTCACGATCGACATGGGCGACCGGATGCGTGAGCTGCTCAGGCGCTTCAAGCTCCCGACGTTCGCCGAGCAGATCGTCCGGCGCTTCTCCGACGCCGGCCACGACGCCGCTCTGCCGACTCTGCTCGAGGTCCTCGAGGCCGAGGCCGACGAGCGAAAGCAGCGCCGCACCGATCGCCTCCTCAAGATGTCGCGCCTGCCTCCGGGCAAGACGCTCGACTCGCTCGACCGTGCTCGCTTGCCTCGAAGCATCGCTGCCAAGCTCGACGAGCTCGCCACCGGCGCCTTCCTCGAGCACGCCAAGAACGTCCTCTGTTTCGGCCTGCCCGGCCGCGGCAAAACGCACGCGGCCTCCGCCCTCGGTCACGCCCTCGTCCAGCGCGGCCACTCCGTCCTCTTCTCGCCGACGTTCCGACTCGTCCAAGATCTGCTCGCCGCCAAGCGCGATCTCGCGCTGCCTCGCGCGCTCGCACGACTCGACGCCTTCGAGCTCTTGATTCTCGACGACATCGGCTACGTCCAGCAGAGCGCCGACGAGGTCGAGGTGCTCTTCACCTTGATGGCCGAGCGCTACGAGAGGCGCTCGCTCCTCATCACGAGCAACCTCGTCTTCGGTGAGTGGGATCGGATCTTCAAAAATCCGATGACCACCGCCGCCGCCATCGATCGGCTCGTCCACCACTCGGTCATCCTCGAGTTCTCCGGCAAGAGCAAACGCGCCGACGACGCCGAGGCGCGCTCCAAGAAGGTACCCGCCGAGCCCAACCCGTGACGACGACAACTACGAACGAGCAGCGACAATTACCCGACGACAATTACCCGTGGAGTGAGCGATGAACCCTGGCGACGATCTGCAAGAGTAGTTGTCGTGCTTCTGCAGAAATAGTTGACGTCCATCAGCACGACGCTCGGGAAGAAGTGATGGGCGACCTTCGAGCCGAACATCGGCTCGAGTCGGGCCGTCTGCTTGATCGCTGACAGCTCGAGGACGTTCTCGACGATCGCCGACGACACACGCTGGTAGTCGGCGTCCCGCATCTGACCAAGATCGCGAAGGCTGCGGACGCCGTACCCGTTCAAGGTGATCGCAAGTCGTCGAAGCGGCCCACGAGCTCGCCGCTCGAAATGCGGTCGCCGTATCTGGATCGCTCTGCGTGCGTTCCATGCGCCGAGCATGTCCCACGTGGCCGCCAAGCACTCGTCGATGGCGCTCGGGTTCGTCCAGATCCAATCCCGCCAGTCGCCGTCCGCATCGTGAAACGTGTATTTCGCCATCACGCCGAAGAAAGGCGCGAACCACGGCCCGTAATTCGAAGGGGTCAGGTACTCCTGCAAGAGGCGCGTGTTGATGAGATTCGAGGGCATGTCAGCGGTGAACGATACGGCCGCGGTCCCGGAGACCGTGCCAAAACGCCAGGTGTTGCTGGTGCCCGCGCCCGGAGACGTCGGGGCGCCCAAGGGGCTGATCAGCGGAGACGATCAGGTTCTCGAGCGTGTCGTCAATGTGGTCGCGGCCGACGACGATGAGCCCGCCGCGGTGACGAGACGCCATCACGCAGAGGCGCCCTGTGTCGAGATCGAACGACGACGGTTGCAGAACAGAGGAGAGAGGGTGGACGGCGATCGTCACGAGCCGCTCGAGTCCTTGCCAACGCTCTGGTGTGTCCACACGCACGCCGGCGAGTGCCCTCGAGCGCTGAAGCCTACGTTCGACGAGCTCGTTCATCACGCGGTGGGTTGCGCTGATTCCGATGTCCGTCCCCGCGATCTTGTGCGTCTCCTTCGCGTCACGAAGCTCGACGTGTGCCTTGCGCTCGAGGAGACGCGTCGCGATGGCGACGGCTAGATCAGCGACGGCTTCGTCTGTTTCGGGCGGCGGTTCATTGCCGGTTGGGCAAGTCACCGCGGCGACCGAACCGTCCCCGAGGAGATCGATGGCCTGATCGATTGGCTCGCGTCCTGCCTTCCTTGCGACGACAGCGCGCTCCCCGGGAAGCGCCCATGCACCGAAGGTGAAGTCGTAGAAGGACTGAATGAGCTCGACAGCGTCATGCGGGAGTCGCCGTGATGCTGGAAGCTGAAGGAGCTTTGCTTCGATGTCGGTGAGCTTCTTGCCGTGCTCGAGCACGATCTCGGGCGCCGGCAGGTGCGGTGCGAACTGCGCCGTCTCCCAACGTGACGAGTCGACCGCCACCACAGGCGGGATCTGCCCAGGGTCGCCGATCAGGACGAAGCGCGGCGCCACACGGCCAAGCGGCACGAATTGAGACCACTGCATCTGCCACGCCTCGTCGACGAGCAGAACGTCGAACGGGTGATTGATGTCGACGAACCCCCACTTCGCTGCCGTCGCAATCACGACACAGGGTCCGGAAGGTAAGTCGTCGGTCTTGCTGACGACCGTCACACGCTTTGGCGCATCGGCCCACTCGCCACCCGTGCGCACGAATCGCTGGCAGTGGATCTTCCAGGGCTCGTCCGCGAGCCGACGAGCGAGGTCGTCTGCCTGAGCGTTGGTTTGCGCGGCAATCGCTATGCGATGGTCGCGCCGAAGCGCGTGAACGACCCTCGAGAGAAGGTAGGTCTTGCCCGAGCCCGGAGGCGCCTTGACTACCACCACGGCTCGCTTCTCTTTCAAGCCGGCGAGCGTGTCCTTGAAGACTCGATCTGCGGCTCGCGTGATGTCGTCACGGTGCTTCGAGCTCATACTGCCTCAGCGTCGGTGTCGTGGTCGTCCTCGTCCGCTGCGACGACCCGTTCCCACGGCTGCTTGTGCGTGAGCCACGCTCCCGGCCCACCACGTTTCCAGAGCATCTTGCGGCGCATGTAGGAGAATCCCGGCTCACCCAACGACAGGAAGGTCACCGCCTTGCCCTTCCACCATCGATCGAGCGGCTCGCGCCCGAACGGACCTTCGCCTGGCCTTATCCCGGACGTGATCTGGAGCTCGAACTGCTTCCCGCCGTCGCGCTTCGTCGTGGTGCTTCGCAGCACCGCTGCGCGCTTTGAATAACCAGCCTGCTTCAGCGCGTCACCTTCGCGCACACGAAGGGGGCGGGCTGCATCCTCATCGATCGTCCAGATCGCGACCGTACGCCTTCCGTCACCTTCGTCGCGAATCTTCACGATCTTGCCGCGCAAGCCATCGCCACTCGCGAGCATGTCGGCCTGCATCTCCGGATCGTAATGCACGAGAGCGCTGACGAAGCGGTCCTCGTCAGCCTGGGCCGTGATGTAACTCGAAGCCGCAACGAGCGAGTGGCGATCGGTCTCGGGAGAGCGAACGTACGCCTTGCCGCCTTCGGCAATGCGCTGCTCCATGGAGAGGTAGTCCTCGTGTCTGCTCTGCGCCTCCTCCCCGAGCTGCTCGAGGCCAGAGTTCGCCTTTCGGCGATCGGCGAGCAGAACGTCGTGAGCACGCACCGCAACCTCGAACCGGCGTCGCAGCTCGGGCTCGAGGTGGGTGTGGATGGCGTCTGCGCATTTCTTCGCGGCCGCTGTTCGCCCGGCACGTCTTTCGGCGTTGTGCTTCTCGACGAGGTCGGCGAGCGTGTCGCGCTCGAGCTTGGGGTCGAGGCTCGTCGAGACCGACAGCAACTCGGCCTCGGAGGCAGCCGCGAGGCGCTTATTGAAATCGCCGCGCGTCTCGAGCCACGCAAGTAGGTACCCCGTATGTGCCTGGCGAACGTCCTCGCAGGGGAACGCATAGGCATCGCGCAGCGCTCGACTGGCATCGATGCACGACCACTGACCTGGTCGGGTCGACTCCTCGAAGAGCCAGTTGGCCGCCCGTCCGAGCGCGTTGAGGACCTTGATGCGCTTCGGGTCACCTCGCTTGGCGAACGTGTACGTAAAGGCCAAGAAGTGGAGCATCTCGATGTGGCTCGCGTTCGGGACCCAAACGTGCGGCGACGACTCGAGGTGCTCGAGCAACTCAGGCGTCAACTCCTCGAGCATGCCGCCGACGAGCTCACGATTGCGTGCCTCGCCGACGGTCAGCACCTTGGGAGAACCACTGGCCTTCCCGAACGCCACGCCCCAAGGGCGAGACTCGCCGCCCATACGAACGAACGCGAGGACGAACGTCCGCTTCGCGGGAATTTTCGGAAGGCGTAGCAGTGTCCCGTTCGAAACGGGTTTCCCCTCTGCGTACGCTTCGAGACGTCGAAGGGCGGCGCGGTCCGTCATTGCAGCGCCTCGAGCCGTACTGCGAGATTGCGCTCGGCATCGTTCCGCGGCTTGGCTCCGCTCAGCAGCGCACACGCCCGGTCGAGGGGAATGCTGCCGATGAGCGCGGCCATCTCGTCTCCGAGAATGGCGGCGTCACCTGCTTGGACGGCGTTGGTGTGGCAGCGGTCGGCGCGGTCGCAGAATCGCACGCACGCCTCCGAGTAGTGCACCGGCGCGGCTTGAACGGCGGCGATGGGATTGGAAGGCATCTTCGTAGCGTGCGTCGCGGCGAGCGCCCGGAGCTTCTCGAGCCCGCGCTCGGCGCGACTGGCTTGGTAGCGGAGCTGCTCGTTCGCCCGCACGGAGACTCGATTGGAGCCGGGCTTGGTCAAGACCAGAAACCCGACGTCCGACACGTCGATCTTGCCCCTGAGCTCTTGCTCGCGCAGCACCTCTCGGAGCCCGTGCACGTAGACGCCGGCCTGTGCGCGAGCGCCAGCGAGCTCGATGCGATCGGTGTGGCCGCCGCGATCGGGGTAGGTCTTTACCTCGCCGACGACGAGCTCGGGTCGCTCCGTGCCCTGCCGGACAACGAGCACATCGAGCACCAGGATGGCTTCTGGCAACATCGCTCGACCGGGAACGCAAATCGTCGCAGCAGAGACGACCGTTTGCGTGAGGCGGCCCGACTTGGCAAGGGCTCGGAGGAAGTCGGTCGTCTGCTGTCTTGCATCATCCAAGTCGCTCGTTGTGCCTCCGAGGTGGCGCATGCGGAAGTCACGGGAAACCCTTTCGATTCCGGCGGGCAGAACGCCGACTCGCTCCAGCTCGTCGCGAAGGATCTTCGCATCGTCGCGTACGAGCCGGCTCTCGAAGCGTTGCCCTCGCTGGAGAGCAAACGGTGACTGACCCATCGTCGTGCGCGAGCCCTCCTTCTTGGCGACGTCGACCATGGAGACGCCGAGGATGGCGCAGGTGGCGTTCGCTTCACACTCGGGGTTGTGGGCCCACTGTTCGAACCGCCGCCGGTGTCACGACTCGTCATCGTTTGTCCTTCCGACCCATCGAGCGTGCCCCCACGGGTCTCGGAGAGCTGTACTCGTGATGGTCACGCGAATCCGCGCCTGAGGGCAAGCGTCGTCGTCCGCGGGTCGACTGCCAGCGGTTCCTGTTCGGGCCACAACGCCTAGGCCACAGGCCCCTTCGGCACAGGCCGACGAGGTCGCACGACCCGCAGGTGTGCTCCTCCCACTTCGGCAAGCGCGGCAGGTCGTTCGTCGCGCAGCGCCTCGCCGGCGTCTCGGATCTTGTCGCGGACGGCGGCCAGCAGCGGATCGTCGACCGGCTCTCGGGTCGTCTTGCCCTTCTCGTCGAGGTTCAGCACCTCGATGAGGTCGGCGGACTTGCCGGTCAGTTCCTGGTAGCCCGACGGCGTAGACGTGGAGCTGGTCGCGAGTGACGTCCTCGGCTTGGGCGCGCTCGGTGGACTTGAAGTCGACGATCGCCACCTCGCCGGTGTCGAGGCGGCGGATGAGGTCGATGCGGCCGTCGACGGTGATGCCCGGCGCGACGTGGACCTGGATCTGCTTCTCGGAGAACTCGGTGTTGGCGATCTCTTTGCCGTGCGTGTCGAAGTACCGCTCGATCGCCTTGATGCCCGCCGCCCGCAGCTGCTCCCGCAGCGCCGGATACGCGAACGGTGCGTTCAGGTGGCGGTCGATGAGCGCGGCGGCCGAGTCTTTGGTGACGATGTCGCCTTCGAGCGCCCGCTTGTGGATCTCGGACAGCGCGTCGTGCAGCCCCTTGCCGTAGCCGAGCGCCTCGTGAATCGGCGCGTTGAAGCCGTAGAGGAACCGCAGCTTGAACTGGTACGGGCACTCGAACAGGTACTTCAGCTCGGAGAAGGACAGTGTGACCTGCGGCGTCTCCTGCATCGGGTGCGGCGCAGCCGGTCGCCCTTGATCAGGCATCGGTGTCGTCGACACCCACTGCTGCGACGCGATGTGGTCGAAGAACTCCGAACGGGTCCGCTGCTGCTGGTTGTCCGCGATCGGCGCGAACGTGACGTACAGGTACTTCTGCGCGCGTGTCACCGCGACGTAGAGCAGCCGCGTCTCGTCCTCGACCGTGCCCGCGGTAGCGGGCCGGGTCGTCGATCGCCTCGTCCGGAATGACGTGCCGAAGCGTGACGCCGCCCATGACCCGGGACGGGAACCGGTTCTTCCGCATCGCGGGCAGGAACACGGCAGGCCACTGCAGCCCCTTGGCCTGGTGAACGGTCGCGATCGTGACCGCGTCAGGCGTGGCGTAGCCGACGTCGGCGTCAGCGTCGGCGTAGTAGCCGGGCGCCTGGTACTCGAGCCACTTGGCGAACCCTTCGTACTTTGCCTTCGGCTCGGTCGTGAAGTGGATCTGCTCGTAGTCCGAGATCACCTGGCTGAACTTGCCGAGCTGGTAGAAGACGAGCTCGCCTCGCGTGGCGTCGCCGGGCAGAGTGTCCTCGCGCATTTCGAGCGCCTCGAGGAAGTCCAGGTAGAGCCGCTGGATGTTGTAGACCGAGTGCCGCTTGCCCGCGTCGAAGTCGCGACCGGTCTCCAGCACCTTCGAGCGCCTTGCTCCAGTCGGCGCCGGACGGGATCAACGGGCGGCGTCCCAGAGTGTCTTGAGGTCGTGCCGGCGTCGATGTCGCGCGACCACGAAGCGAAAGATGCCGACGACCGCCTGGATTTCGGGGCTGTCGAACAGCCGGTTCAGGCCCTTGACGATGAACGGGATGCCGCGGCGCCGCAGCTCCTCGACGAGCGGGCCCGGAGTCCTTCGCCACCGAGCGGAAAGCACGGCGCAGTCCGACCACGACAAGCCCCGCGGCTCGGAGTCGGGCTGGTCCCGGAACGGGACGCCGCGCAGGTGCTCGATGCGGTCGACGATCCACGCCGCCTCCGTCGTCGGGGTCGTCGAACTTCAGCGGCGAGCAGGTCGCCGCGCTCCCACGTCTGGTGGCCGGCCGCGACCATCGCCTTCGGCAGCCGCTCTCCGGCCGGGATGCGCTCGGCGACGGACCGCCCCAGCTCGACGACGCCCTGGCTCGAGCGGAAGTTGTCGTCCAGGGTGACCTGCCGGACGTCCGTCGTAGCGGTTCGGCGAACGTGACGATGTTCGAGACCTGACTGCCGCGCCACTGGTAGATGGTCTGGTCGTCGTCGCCGACGACGCAAAGGTTCGCCCCGAACCGCACCAGGCCGCGCACGAGCCGCTCCTGCAGCGGGTTGACGTCCTGGTACTCGTCCACGACGACGTACCGGATGTCGTCCCGGATGTGGTCCTGGACGCGCACGTAGTCGTCGTCCTCGTACGGGTCGCCTTCGAGGTATTCGACGGCGCTGCGGATGATCTGCGTGTAGTCGAACATAGCGAGTTCTCGTCGAGCAGCGCCATGTACTTCTCGAACGACTCGATGACGCCGGCCGGGACGCGTCGAAGTCGATCTCGTCCTCGCGCAGCACGCTGACGCACCTGCAGGTAGAGCCGCGAGTTCAGGTAGCGCCTCAGCACGCCTTGCTTGGCCGTCGTCGGGCAAGTGGTCAGGCCGGACTTGCGCGCTGTAACGGTCCACGAAGAGCTGCGCCGTGATGTCGGTCAGCACGGAGAACTTGAACTTCTCCGGCACGAGCCGCTGCAGCAGGTCGAGGCAGTAGCCGTGCATTGTCCCGACGTACATCTCGGCCAGGCCGGCGAGCTCGCCGAGCTCCTGCTCGACGATCGACAGGACGCGCTCCTTCAGCTCGGCGGCCGCCTTCTCGGTGAACGTGAACGCGACGACGTTGCGCGGTTGCGACGCCGGGCTGCGCGAGGATCGTCGGCGATCCGCTGCGAGATGACCTGCGTCTTGCCGGAGCCCGCACAGGCGATGATCTGCAGCGGCTCGTCGAGGCACGCGATCGCGGCCTGGCCTGGGCGCGGGTGTAGGGTCGTGGCCATGGCAGGCCACGTTACCAGGCGCACGCGGACTGCGAAGACGCTGGTATAAAGGGCGCAGCCGTGTCTCGACTGAACGACCTTCTGACCGAGCTCCGAACGAAGAACCGGTCCTCGCGCGGGACCTCGAGCGCGAGGTCGACAGCGCTCGCCGAGCGGCGCGCGTTCGGGCTGAACTTCGAGCGGCACGTGCCGGAGGCAGTCGAGCTGCCCGGGCGCAAGGTCGCAAAGGCGACAAGGTGCGCGTCCTTCCGCCGCGCGGGAAGGCCCCCAAGAGGGCGGACGAGAAGCTCTGGCGGGTCGTCGGCTCGACCGAGCCGCGGGGAAGGCGCGGCTGGAGGCGGTCGTGGTGGACGCGGACGACGGCGAACAGCTCGCGCTCGCGAAGGTCGAAGCCGGCCCGAGAACTATCACGGCGGCAATCGACGATCTCGTCGTGGTCGCCGAGCTTCCGCGACCCGATCTACCCGGGCCTCGTGTCCACCGGGAAGGTCGAGCGCGGCGGCGACAAGCCGTTCCACACGGTCATCAACGCGGAGAACTTCCACGCCCTCGAGACGCTGCTGTTCACGCACCGCGGCAAGGTCGACTGCATCTACATCGACCCGCCGTACAACACCGGCGCGAAGGACTGGAAGTACAACAACGACTACGTCGAGGGCGACGACCTCTACCGCCACTCCAAGTGGCTGGCGTTCATGGAGCGGCGGCTGCTGCTCGCGAAGGAGCTGCTGAACCCGGCGGACTCGGTGCTCATCGTCACGATCGACGAGAAGGAGTACCTGCGCCTCGGGCTGCTGCTGGAGCAGACGTTCCCGGAGGCGCGAATTCAGATGGTCACCATCGTGATCAATCCAACGGGTGCGATTCGGACGAACGAATTCACTCGGACCGATGAGTACATCTACTTCGTCATGCTCGGAGCAGTTGAGCTCGCGCCCGAGGTCAAGTGCTCTGGGCGAAGACGAGGACGTCCGCTGCGAATCAGCTGCGATGGTTCGAGCTCTCCGTCAGCGCGGAACGGACCGCAGACACGCGCCCGGATCAGTTCTATCCCGATCTTTGTCGATATCCAGACCGGCCGGGTCGCACGCGAGTCGGCGATCCGCTGCCGCTTGAGGGTCGCGAGGACAGCGGTCGCAGCTCGACCCGGCTGACGTCGCGCTCTGGCCGCTTAAGCCGGATGGCACTGAGATGATCTGGGGGCTGACAGCCGGCGACGCTTCGCAACCGGCTGGCGCAGGGCTATCGTCAGAATCGCGCGCAACCGAGGCAGGCCGAAGATCAGTTCTCTATCTCCTACCTTACGAGCGGAACAGTGGAAGCGATTGCAGCCGGAAAGCATGCAGGTGATTGGACGACGCGACGACGGCTCTGCGATCGTCGAGCGAGTCGAGCGGTGTAAAGCGGATCATGCCGATGACCGTCTGGAACGGGCATCTCACAGCGCGCAAGCATACGGAACGAAACTGCTGTCGCAGCTCATTCCCGACCGCAGTTTCCCGTTCCCGAAGTCGCTTATACGCAGTCGAAGACTGCTCTGCGATTCTTCGTCGCAAGACAAACCTGACTGCGATCGTCATCGACTTCTTCTCCGGCTCTGGAACGACTGCACACGCGGTCATGCGCCTGAACAAGCAAGACGGCGGCCGCCGCCAGTGCATCTCCGTCACCAACAACGAGGTCGCCGCCGACGAGCAGAAGGCGCTCCGCGAGAAGGGCCTCCGCCCGGGCGACCCCGAGTGGGAGCGCTGGGGAATCTGCGAATACATCACCAAGCCGCGCATCGAGGCCGCCATCACCGGCAAGACCCCCGACGGCGAGCCCGATCAAGGGCGACTACAAGTTCACCGACGAGTTCCCGATGGCCGACGGGTTTCGAGGAGAACGTCGAGTTCTTCACCCTCACCTACGAAGCGCCCCTGCGTGTCGCCACCAACCGCGAGTTCGCCAAGATCGCGCCGCTGCTCTGGATGCGCGCCGGCTCCCGAGGACGGCGCATCGACGACATCTCCGACGGGCTGGGACGTCGCCGACACCTACGGCGTGCTCGCGAACCTCGACCACACCGAGGACTTCCTGCAAGGCGGTCGCCGCCAACGACGACCTGCGCCGTCGCGTACATCGTCACCGACGAGGACCGCCTCTTCGAGTCCGTCGCGCAGGAGCTCCCCGACGCACGTCGAGCCCGTGCGCCTCTACGAGGCGTACCTGCGCAACTTCGAGATCGAGTCCGGGCGGGGCGCGCTGTGAAGTTCACCCTGAAGGACTACCAGGCCGCAGGCCGTCGACGACGTCCTCGCCAACCTGAAGCGTGCCCGGGAGAACTACAAGAACCCCGACAAGCGCGAAATCTCGTCGTTCTCGCTCACGGCCACGACCGGCGCGGGCAAGACGGTGATGGCGGCCGCCGCGATCGAGGCGCTGTTCTGGGGCAACGAGGCGTTCGACTTCGAGCCCGACCCCGGCGCGGTCGTGCTCTGGTTCTCCGACGACCCGACCTGAACGAGCAGACGCGCAACCGACTGCATGCAGGCGTCCGAGAAGTTCACGTACATCGAACCTCGTTCGCATCGAGCCGCCGTTCGCGAAGCCGCGGCTCGATCCCGGGCAAGGTCTACTTCCTCAACACCCAGAAGCTCAGCGCAAGACTCGCTGCTGACGCGCGGGCACGTCGAGGACGGCCGACGGGCAGCGCACAGTCGCCGGCATCGCGAGCGCCGCGCCCCGGACGATGCAGGGGTGGACGATCTGGGAGACGCTCGCGAACACCATCGACGGCCGACGACCTCACGCTCTACCTCGTCCTCGACGAGGCCCACCGCGGCTTCAACGCCAAGACCACGGCGGACAAGCCGACGATCGTGCGCCGCCTCGTCAACGGCACGAGGGCGCGTCCGCCGATCCCGATCGTGTGGGGCATCTCCGCGACGATCGAGCACTTCGAGAAGGCGATGAAGGAGGCGGAGGCGACCAAGAACCGCCGCGCGCTGCCGCCCGTGCTCGTCGACCCGGCCCGCGTGCAGGAGTCCGGCCTCGTCAAGGACACCCTCGTCCTCGACATCCCGGACGAGGCCGGCAACTTCGACTCCGTCCTCGTGCGCCGCGCGGCGCGCAAGCTGAAGGACTCGACGCGAGCGGTGGGCCGCGTACGCGCGATCGCAGGGGCTGGCTCGAGACGGTGCAGCCGCTGCTGGTCCTGCAGACGCCGAACACGCCGAACCCGGACGACGTCGGCATCGCGCTCGACACGATCTTCGACGGAGTACCCGGAGCTGACTCGCGACGTCGGTGCGCCACGTGCTCGGCGACCACAGCGACGCAGAAGTTCGGCGCGTGGGACGGTCGACTGGATCGAGCCGCAGCGCGTTCAGGACGACGACGCACGTGCGCGTGCTGGTCGCGAAGGACGCGA
The DNA here is from genome assembly GCA_963731595.1 of uncultured delta proteobacterium. Classification (GTDB taxonomy): domain Bacteria; phylum Myxococcota_A; class Polyangia; order Polyangiales; family Polyangiaceae; genus DASXHD01. The sequence continues at coordinate 1,525,010 of CAVSWE010000004.1, read as the reverse complement.
TCTCGACTGGCTGGGACTGCCCGCGCGCCGAGGTGCTGGTGTCGTTCCGCCCGGCGAAGGACAACACCCACATCACCCAGTTGCTCGGCCGCATGGTGCGCAGCCCGCTCGCCCGGCGCGTCCCCGGCGACGAGCGGCTGAACGCCGTCGACTGCATCCTGCCGTTCTTCGACCGCACCACCGCGGTCAAGGTCGTGCGGTTCCTCACCGGTGACCTTGAGTCGATGCCGGGCGCCGACGAAGAAGATCGTGCATCGACGGCAGGGAGCTGCTGCCGAACCCGAACGTGCCCGAGGCGGTGTGGGAGCTGTGGGAGACGCTGCCGACCCAGACGCTCCCGCAGCGCGGCGCAAGGCCGGTCAAGCGGCTCGTCGCGCTCGCGCAGGCGCTCTCGGCCGATGGCGTGGTTCCGGGCGCTCTCGCGGACTTTGCAGCGGTGGGAGCTTCTCTCGACGTCGCGACGCGCCCGGAACCACGCCATCAGCGGAGAGCGCCGCGAGCGCGACAAGCCGCTTCATTGACGTGCGCCGCGCTGCGGGAGCGTCTGCGCGGCAGCGTCTCCCACAGCTTCCAGACCTCCTCTCGCGTTCGGGTTCGCAGCAGCTCCTTGCTGTCGATACAGTTTTGTCGCCCCGCATGACTCAAGTCGCCGCACAAAAATCCACACCTTCACCGCTCTACTCAAACCAATCTCACCTTCTCTCGTCGCATCCCGGGCGACGAGCGACTGAACGCCGTCGACTGCATCCTGCCGTTCTTCGACCGTACGACCGCGGTGAAGGTCGTGCGGTTTCTCACCGGCGACCTTGAGTCCATGCCGGGCGCCGACAAGAAAACTGTCATCGACGGCAAGGAGCTGCTGCCGAACCCGAACGTGCCCAAGGAGGTCTGGAAGCTGTGGGAGACGCTGCCCACGCAGACGCTCCCGCAACGCGGCGCACGTCCAATGAAGCGGCTTGTCGCGCTCGCGCAGGCGCTCTCCGCTGATGGCGTGGTTCCGGGCGCGCTCGCGGACGTCGAGAAGAAGCTCCACCGCCTGCTCGACGGGTTCGCGACGATCTACGCGGACGACCTCGACAAGGCGATTCAGGAGGTGTGGGCCGTCCACGTGAAGGAGATCGAAGGCCGCTTCGGCAAGAAGGGCCTGACGTACACCGATTTCGTCGAGCGCGCGGACGAACGTGCCATTCGCACGGGTTGGAAGCAGCCAAGAAGGCGTTCGGCGCCGACGTCGCGCTGGCGTACGTCAACCACCTGGCGGGCCGCGACGACGAGCAGGCGGACGACGACGGGCTGCGCGAGGCGTATGTGAAGGCGGCGGCGCTCGCCACCGTCAAGGAGGTACGCGACAAGGTCGACGCCGAGGCGCTCGAGTTGACCAAGGGGCTGTTCGCCAAGCACCGCGTCGCGGTCCTCGGGCTGTCGGACGCCCGCCAGCAGGAGTACGAGGACATCCGGGCGATGGCGACGCAGCCGGAGCGCGGCGTGCTGAAGCCGCCGCGCACGCGCATCGAGGGCTTCTCCGTCGAAGATGACGGTCAGTTCATCCCCGCGCCCACGGCTCCCCTGCACATGATGTCCGACGCGGACGGCCAGTTCCCGCTCACGTCGCTCAACGAGTGGGAGCGCGAGGTCGTGCGCGCCGAGCTCCGGCGACCGAACGCCCGCGGCTGGTACCGGAACCCGTCTCGCGCGGCCGTCGACTCGCTCGCCATCGCCTACCGCGACGAGGCAAACGGGAACTGGCGGTCCATGCACCCGGACTTCGTGTTCTTTCACGATGTGGGCGGCACCGTGGTGGCGTCGATCGTGGACCCGCACGGTCACCACCTCGAGGACGCGCTGATGAAGCTGAAGGCGCTGGCGCACTTCGCCGAGAAGTACGGCGACGCGTTCCACCGCATCGAGGCGCTCGACCGAGTCGACGGCGCCATGAAGGTCCTCGACATGAAGAGCGATGCGGTGCGCGAGGAGGTCATCTTCCGCGCGCAGAAGGCCGTCGACGTTTACCGGTCCACCCTCGCCGTCGACTACGACTCCGAACAGCAGCCGAAGCCGAAGGGCGCGGCGAAAGCGCTGCCCTTCAGGCGCGTCATGCCCAAGCCCGAGCAGCGGTGGACGACGTGCGTGCCGTTCGTGGAGCTCGCAGCCGCCGCCGGCGGGTGGGGCCCGGCGCGGGAGGGCGTGCCCGAGCTGAGCGACGCCGACACCGAGTGGATCACGTGGGACGACGCCCCGCGCTTTACGAAGGACATGTTCGTCGCGCGGGTGCGCGGCCGCTCGATGGAGCCCGTCATTCCCGACGGCGCCGCATGCCTCTTCCGCCGCGTCGACGCGCCGTCGTCGCCCGAGCGTGCCGTGCTCGTGCGCCACGGCGGCACCGCCGACCCGGAGACGGGCGGCGCGTTCACGGTGAAGCGCTACCGTGCAGACGGCGGACGCGTCGTGCTGGAACCGGCGAACGCGGAGTTCGCGCCCCTCGTGGTGGACGCCGGGGACGAGGTGCGGGTGATTGCGGAGGTCGCGAGGGTGATTGGCTGAGCGAGCCTCGAAGCCCGCCCATGACGCACGTTCTGAACTCGGGACGGCCCTGATGTAACGGCCCGAGTCTTCCTCCTGCGGTCGACAGCCAACTCGTTGAGTCTGTCGAGCGCGCCGTTGAGCGTCAGCATCCTCGGCAAACCGGCAAGCGCGATCTCGTCCATTTGATCGACGTCAATTACTTCTGCCTGCGGACGACACCCATTCTTGCCGGTGTTCGCCAGCCTGGACTGCATCAGGATCTGATCGTTGGCATTTTTCATAAGCACCTGACGTACGTGGCAGGATGGAAATGGATGCGGTCACGGTTCGGTCCGATCTTCGTGTGCCAGCTACAATATAGGTTCTTCCCTTCCACCTCGATGCGGCGCTCATCCCACGCCGACTTGTTCTTCTTTGTATTGCTATTTTCCGGGCTAGCGTCGACGCCGCAGGTCGCGCTGAATTGCTTCTGCGTGCGCTTGATGTCCCCGCCGCACTCAGCGAGGACCGATTGGAACGAATCGTTCAGCGCCGCCAAATGGGCGGTAATAACGTAACCCGTCCACGAGCGACGTACGGATCGCCGGTCAATCGGGGTTGACTACGGCGGGCCGATCGATGCAGCAGCGCTTGAACTTCTTGCCGGAGCCGCAGGGGCAAGGCTCGTTTCGGCCGACTCGCGGAACGGGCGCTGGATGGGCTTGAGCGTGGATGGCGGAACGCCGGACCTTGAGAAAGGACTCGTACGTGGTGGCGACGGTGGCGCCGAGAAAGCGGCGCATGGTGTCCTTCGCGTCGGGAAGCGCATCGAGCTTGGCCACCGCCCGCATCCTCTCCATCATCGCGACCTGCATCGCGCACGACGTGAGCCGCGCGCCTACCTCCACGTGGTCACCAGGCTCATCGTGCACGGCTGGCCCCAGGCCAAGCTCCGCGACCTCCTCCCCGATCGCATCCTCTCCGCGCACCCCGAGCTCTACGTCGGCGAGGACGCCACCGCCCCGCGGCTTCTCGCGCCCTGACGTTCGGCGTTGCCTTCGCGCGGCCCCCACGGCAACGTGGCGCGCATGCCGCCCCGCGCCGCGCATGCGCAGCCCCTGTCCGACGACGAATTCGACGCCCTCGCCGATTTCCTCGACGACCATTCCCCGTTCGACAGCGACGCCCTCTTCGGAGTCCTTCACGCCGTCGCCGTCGCCCCCAGCATCATCGCACCGTCGACTTGGCTCCCCCTCGTTCTGCCCAACGGCCTCGCGAAAGACGATCTCTTCGCCGTCCACTTGCTCTTGCGCCTGCACAACGAGGTCATCGATACGCTCGAGCGCGGAGAGGTCATCGTACCGACAGAGGACGCTCTCGAAGCGTGCGTCTCGTTCGCTTCCGGTTACGCCGCTGCTGCCGCACTCGACCCGCAATGGATTGCTGACGACGATCGTTGGACGTTCGCGTCCGCCGTCGCCTACTTCGCCGACCGTCGCGATCTCGTCCCGCCGCACACCCTGCGCTCGCCGCCGAGATCGAGCCAGGCGAAGAGCCAATTCTTCCTGCCGAGCACCAAGCGCCGAAGCTCGCGCTCGCGGCGGTTGTTCGTGGCCTCGATGTTTCCGTCGTCGAGGAAGAGAACGAGGCGGCTCCACTGCCGGTGCAGATAGCCGAGAGCGCGACCGAGCGGGGTCTTCGGCGGGATGAGCCCGCGCTTCTCACCGAGCCATTTCTCGCAGCTCGTCGATCACAGGCCGAGCAGAGGCTCGCCGCCTGGCGAGCCTCTGCTCGGCATTGTCGCCGGCGAGCTTGCTCGCGCGCTCGATGGCGAAAGATGGGTGCGATGAGGTGAACGGCCTCGAGCGCGAAGGCGTCGCCCAAGCGCGCGGCCTCGACGAAGCCGCGACGGCCGTGACTCCAGCAGCCGGGGCGCTTGCCGCCCTTCCTCTCGACGAACGTCAGCGTGGCCGTGCCGTCGCACTGCACGGTGCGCGCGAGATCGTCGCCGAGGAAGCGCCGCACGCTGTCGGAGTCGGCGCTCTGCGAATAGAAGAACGATCACCCATCGCGCGTTGGTCCAAGCCCACATCGCGCCGGTGCGGATGCCTTCCGGCTCCGCCGGGTCGAGGATCGGGATCCCCGTCGCGTCGGTGCCGAGCAACCCGGGCCCGCGCGTCTGCTCCTCGATCAGGTCGGCGACGGGCGCGAGGAGATCGATCGCCGCGTTGACGCCGCGCGCGAGCGTCTGCGGTGCGATCGGGGCGCCGCCGCGCGCGTAGCGCGCACACTGCCGCTCGATGGGCTGGTGCTCGAGGTACTTGTCGGCGAGCGACTCGACGAGCAGCGTGTCGCCCAGCTTGCCCCGCTCGACGATCGCCGGCGGTACCGGCGCCGAGACGATCGTGTTGTCCTTCGGGCACGCGACCGTCTCGTCCTTGCGCGCGATGACGATCAGGCGTGCAGGGATGACGTCGAGGACCTCGCAAACCGAATGCGCGACGGTCGTCATCTCGGCGCCGCAGAGCGGACAGATGCGCATCTCCTTCGGGACGTCGTTTTTCTCATCGACGCGCTCGAGGTGCACCGGCAATCGCCCGCGGCCGTTTGCCTTTGCGCCGGCCTTTGGGCTTGTCGTCGTCGCCCGTCTTCTTCGGCGGCGCCTTCACGACGACGGCGGTGCCCGCGAGCGGCAGAAGGAGCTGGCGCTCGAGGCGCTCGAGGGTCTCGGAGCGCGGTCGCTTGCGCTGAAGGTGAGCGAGGCGCCTCACGAGCTCGGCATTGAGGTCGCGCAGGCGCGCGACGAGCGCGACGATCGCCGTGACGAGCTCCACGAACCGGAGCGTCTTGATCATCTCGAGCAGCCAAGCGCGCACCTGCTCGAGGTCGGGCGCGTACGGCGTCGTGATCGCGGCGGTCGTCTTCGTCGGCACGTCGGCACGTTGGACGGATCACGCGATCATGGATTCAGCGCGAGGGGCGATTTCGTCTCGGGCTCCCACCGCGCTCGCCGACGCGCCCCGCGGAGGTCGATCCCTTCGACGATGAGCGCGAGGTCGGCCGCTTCGATCGCGCTCGCCGCGAGCCGCCCGTCGCGCGAGAACTCGGGTTTGAATTTTCCACGCTCGAGGCGTTTCGACCACATCGCGAATCCGTTTCGGTCCCAGTACACGACGCGCACGCGGTCGCACCGGCGCGAGAAGAATACGAACAGGTGCCCGCTGAGCGGGTCGTGCTTGAACACGTCGCGCACGATCACCATCAGGCTGTCAGCCCCCTTGCGCCCGTCGATCGGCTGGGTCGCAAAGAAGACGCGCACGCTCGGTGGCAGACTCAGCATTCGAGGGCTTCGACGAGCGCGGCGAGCGTGGCGCGATCGATGGTGGCTGACACGCGGAGCGTGCGACCCGTGCGGAGCACGATTTCGATCCACTCGGGCTCACGCACCGCGAGCTCGACGAACGCCGGAGCTTCAGCGAGGCGCTTCCGCCAATGCCGCAGGCGCTGCACGTCCAGGCCTTCTTGGGCGGCGAACGCGGCGACCGACAGCCCGGATCGCTCGAGCGCGCTCAGCGCGGCTCGCGCGTCGGCTGCAGTCCATCGGCGACGAGCCCGGTATGAGGGTGACTTCGGCATGCGGAGATCCTCCGCGTCGACGCATGCCACACGGCAGCCACCGCCGCCTCACGCCTCTCGTGGACGGGTTACGTAATAACGGAACGCAGATCGGTGAACGGTCGAGAAAATCGGCTCGTCTGATTCGCGAGCCCCTCGGTGAAATGGATTTCCGGAAAGGCGAAGTGAGCGTGAAGCATGTAGACGTCGGCGCCCATTCCCTAGATCTCGGGAACGTCGCGGTAAAACGGAAGAAGATCCCGTTCGGTGTGGAGGAAATGAATCGGGAGGTTCGCGCCACCGCGGTGCACCTCGAGCACTCCATGCCGGCTTGAGCCGCACTGGATGAGCGCCGCCGCGTCGCGATCCGCGGCGAGGCGGTGGGCATGAGAGACCGTCATCGCAGGGAAGGTCTGGTTCTGGATCGTCACATCGATAGAATCGGGAAGCCCGTGCCGATCCTGCCAGATGACGCAGCGCGATGACGTTCGTCCCCTCAAAGGGCTGCGTGCGCAGCTCGAGCCGCGGCACTAGCCTTCGGCGATCGGACGCAGGATCGCGTTCGATGAGTCCCACGATCCGAGGGTTCGGATCAACTTTCGTGCGTCCCGCTACGGGACGTGGACTCGCTTCGATTCGTTACCTGCGGAGAATGCCGGGAGATCTTCTTCCTTTGCCGGCGGTGCGACCGGGGCGACCGATATTGCAGTGCGCGCTGCGGGCGTGTGGCGCGGCGGCGTAGCGTGCGGGAGGCGCGCGTTCGTCATCAGCGCAGTCCCGAGGGGCTCCTCGACCACCGCGATCGAAACCGCGAGTACCGGCGGCACAAACGCGTGATGGATCACGGTGGATCACGGTCCCGAGATCCCGTCGAAAAGTTGCATTGTGCACGCATCGAAGGAGACGCCCGATGCGCGAGCTGCACGTCCTCATCATTCCGACCCCCGAGGGAGCGACGATCCTCGCGACGGACGGCCGCCGCACGGTCTTGCGGGCGAGACTGCCGACGCCGTGGCACGCGCGGGCGTTGCCCAGACTGCTCGACGCGCTCGGCCGGTGGCACCCGCTTCCGATCCGCGCTGCGCTCGTTGTGGACGACGAGCGCGATTCGTCCGCCACGAGACTCTATCCCGGCTGGTTCGCCGACTTCGGCGCACGCCTCTACGAGCTCGAGATCGTGGGCCGCCGTGAGCGAGGCGGGCGATGAGCATCGATCCGGAGGCAGCGCGCGCGCATTCGCCGCCTCTTCTACGCCGAGCACTGGAGGGTCGGCACCATCGCCGCCGAGCTCGGCGTGCACCACGACACCGTGCGGCGCGCGATCGAGGCCGCCCGCGCCGTACGCAGCGGCAAGACGCCGTACGTCCGCTTCGACCTCAACGACTACCCGATCCCCGCCGAGCTCGTGCGAAAGCCCCTCACGCTCGCCTCCGACGCTGACGTGCGCCTGCTCGACGGCTCCGTCGAGATCGCGCGGCACCCGCGCAGCTACGATCGCGGGCGTCAGGTCCAGATCCCGCGCACCTCGAGGCCCTCGCGCAGGACAAGCAGCGCGCGAGCGAGCTCCGCGGCCGGGATCGGCTCACGGCCGCCGCGCCTCGCGCGAGCGCTACTCGAAGAGGTCGCGATTCGCGGCGGGCATCTCGGCGGTACGACGGCGCGCCTTCGCCGCCTCCTCGATCGCGAAGGACCCCGCGAGCTCGACATCGCCATCGGCCAGGCCCTCGCGCGAGGCGCCGCCTCCGCTGAGGCCGTCGCCGCCGTGCTCGATCAACGCCGCCGCCCGCGCAGGGCGCCGCCGGCGATCGACGTCCTGCTCTCCGACGATGCACGCGCCCGCGACGTCCACGTCACGCCGCACTCGCTCGACGCCTACGACGACGCCTTCACCCACAAGGACAAGACCGATGAGCGATCGTGATTTGCCCGACCGCCTCCGCGATCTCGGTCTTCGCCGCACCGCCGACGAGATGTCCGATCTCGTCGCGCGCGTCACCAAAGATCGACTCGATCTCACCCAGGTCCTCGCTCATCGCCGACATCAAGGACGACGACCGCGCGCGCCGCAGCCTCGAGCGACGTCTTCAGCGCAGCACGCTCGGTCGCGTCAAACCCATCAAGGACTTCGACTGGGCCTGGCCCAAACGAATCGATCGCGATCGCGTCGAGGCCGCGCTCCGACTCGAATTCCTCGAAGAGGCCCGCAACGTCGTGCTCATCGCGCCGCAGGGTCTCGGCAAAACGATGATCGCGCAAAACATCGCGCACGAGGCCATCCTCGCCGGCCACTGCATCCTCTTCGTCACCGCCGCTCAGCTCCTGCTCGATCTCGCCGCGCAAGACTCGGCGCGCGCACTCGACCGCAGGTTTCGCCACTACGCCAAGCAGAGCCTGCTCGACGAAGTCGCCTACCTCGCCTTCGACAACCGCAACGCCGACTTGCTCTTCCAGATCGTCGCGCGCCGCTATGAGCGAAAGAGCCTCGTGCTCACGGCCAATCTCGCATTTCGCGACTGGCCGACCATCTTCCCGAACGCGACCTGCGCCACCGCGCTCATCGACCGCGTTATCCACCACGCCGACGTCATCGCCGTCGAGGGCACGAGCTACCGCCTCCGCCAGGCCGAGGACCGCACCAAGGCCCCACCGCCGCAGAAGCCGAAGAAACGCTGACCGGGCTCAGGTCCGAATTTCCGCGTTTCTACGCGACCGCCAACAGTCTCCAGTAGGCTTTTGACCGTGGTCCAACTCGAGACGACGTCGACGCGCTCGTCATGCGGTTCGGCAAGTAGCGTGTCGCTCTGTCCGTCGCGCGCCAGTCAGCGAGGTGGCGTGATCAGCGACAATTACTTCTGCCGGGCGGCGGAAGTAATTGACGTCGATCAGTGGCGACGCTACTGCCCGGTACGAACCCACAACGCGTGACATCGGCCGACTGGATCACGCGCTACCAACTGACCGACGCGGAGGCGGCCATCCTGGCGGCCGCCGTGACCGGAAAGACCCGGAACGAAGTCGCGCGAAGTCCTGGCACGTCGGTCGACACTATCAAGAAGCAGGCCCACGTCGTGCTTGCCAAGACGGGCGACCGATCCCTTCTCGCGGCGACGACTCGCTTTTTCTCCGCGAACCGATGACTACTTCACCGACGACACGCAGTAGCCCAGCTGGCCGCAGAACATGTCCTTCGGGCAATCGTTGTCCGGCTGGAGGCACATGTACCCGACCGAGGCCGAGGTGAACTTCACGTTGGCCGAAGTCGCGGCGCCGGCGATCGTGCCGCCGGTGAGCGACCCGTCCGTCATGCTGAATGCTTCGGAGTAACCGGCGCTGATCGGTCGATCGAGGGAGAAGTTCGTTGTGCCGAGGGATGACCCATTGGCGTCCAGCCACTCGACGGTCCCGCGGACGTCGGATGCGACGCACGACTTCGAGCGGTTGAGCACGCGGATACCGGCGAGCTGGCGATAGCTCCGCACGATTCCGCGATCGTAGTATCGCGTCTCGCTTTCCTGCAGAAATGAATCCGGGTCTCGCTGGAACTGGTCGCACTCGCGCCGCTGTGCGTCGACCTTCGCTTGCTTGGCTCGCCGGAGCGCTTCCTGCGCAGCGCGGACTCGGTCCTCTTCGGTCTCTTGCGGCGTTCGCGTCGGCACGAGCGGCGCGGTAGCCGTTGCGGTCGCCGTTTCCGCCGATGTTGCCATCGGAGTCGTTGGTTGTTCGGAACCGGCCGGCTCCTTGAGGCTGCCTGGCGTTCGCAGAAACAGTGCGACCGCTCCGATCACCAGCACGCCGACGGCGACGATCGCCACGAAAATCATCGCCAAGATCGCGATGATGACCTTGTTGCTCCGCGATGAACGCTCCCGCGGCGAGCGTTGCGGCTCGCCGGAAACCTCGTACTGCCTGTCGTGCCTCTGGCGAGAAGCTGCCGGCTCATTGCTCATGTTGCCCTCGACTCTTTCTGACGACTCAACATATATGAAGGTAGACCGATCTGGGAAGAACCGACGAAGGCTGAGAGGTGCCTGCGCACCCGAACGCCTTTGCCGCCAAGGTCACCCGCGACCTCGCCGCGCTGCGCAAGCGCGAGGGCATCACGCTCCAGCAGCTCGCCGACCGCCTCGGCACGACGCTTCAGAACGTCCAGCGCATCGAGCGCGGCCAGAACGTGACCCTGCGCACGCTCCATCGGATCGCGACGGCACTCGGCTACGATCTACGGATCACGTTCCGCCGCAGCCCGCGCGGCCCGCGTACCCCGCCGCCGGGCCGGGCGCGCAAGCCGTAATCCGCGCCGAGGAACTCAAGCGCGCGATGGGCGTCCCGCCCGGCAACATCGGCGCGAAGGCGTTCACGAAGCCGCTAGCTGTCGCTCTCGCGTCGAAGACGATCCGCAAGCGCGGTCACCCAACATCGCGACGCCGCTTGGACATCACACAGCTGCTGCCAGTAGGCCGGCACCATGTTCTGAGCATACGCGCGCGCTACCGACGTTGCGGTCATCAACGGTCCCGGCTGTGGAGGTGACGCGGCCCTGAGCGCGACGCCGGCGTCGCCGCGCGGAGGCCGAGCGCGCCGATCGCTTTCGTTCACGCTCGACACACGCGCGCGCGATCTCGAGACCCGCACGCGCGCAAATCTCGGCGTGCTCGACCTGTCTTGCGCGAGTGGGACGACTAACTTGTAAACGCGCTTGCTCGCACGGAGGGCGCTGCGACGGTAGCGCATGGTCGCTCCGCTCACGTCCCTCCTCGTGATCGCGCTCGCCCTGGTTGGTTGCATTAGCAACGGCTCCGGGGACGACGCGGGCGACGACGCCGACCCGGGCGATGCCGCTTCCGACGTCCTCTATTGCACACGAGTCTCACGCGACTCGGGGCTCTGCCCGGTGACCGACTCGTGCGGCAACGAGATCGGCGCCGCGCCCGACGGCGCCGATCTCGTGGTCGATTCGTGCGGCGGCACATGCACGTGTACGGTCGACTCCCACGGCTTCGCGACCGTCCAGTGCAGCGTTAGCTGCGCGTGCGCGACGCCTTGTATGCCGCCGTGAACGAAAGCGCGCCCCGCCTGCCGGTCGGAGCCATCCATACATATAGCGAGCCGAAGCCCAAGCCCGCGGCCACCCGTCCAACATGCCGACGCCGCGCGGAAGCAAATGGTGCTCGTCGCTTGCGCGTATGGGCACGGGACTCGTCGCCTGCTCGGCCGACCAAGTGTCACGGCTGCTATCCGACCGACGAGCGGTGAAGGCGATTGCCGCCGCGTTCGTCCCCTTGGAGTTTCTCGAGCGGTGTGCCGAGCTTTTCAGCTGCCTCTTGTTGCGTCCACCCTCGAAGCTCGCGCAGTTCCGCAAGTCGTCGCCCGACGTTGTGGATCAAGCGATCGGCCTGCGGACGCACGACCGCAAAGTCCACCGAAGGCGCCTGGTGAAAAACCACGCGACGATGTACGAAATTCACCATGGTCTTGCGACTCGTCGGGCTCGCCATCTTCTTGCTCGGCTGCTCGTGTCGGTCGAACAGTGCAGCGGCGACCGCAGCGGACGCGGAACCCGGGCGCACATCCCCGGGAATGCCGGTAACTACGAGTTCGGCAACGGCGACCACACCGCCGACAACCCAGCGCGCGGAGATGAGGTGGGCGGTCATTAACGGCAATGCGCCTTCGGGCGCGCGTGTCGTCGTCGACGCGGCCGGCCACGCGCAGTCGCGTGAAGCCAAAACGACGACATTCGCGGCCGAGCGGAAACAGGTGCTCGATCTCGTTGCCGCGCGGTTCGACGAGAATCTGGACGCAAAACAGGGCGGTGCGCCGGCGACAGGGCTCACGGTGACGAGCGCCTGGCGCGGATCGTTCACGCGCCCGGCAGCGAACGAGGCACTGTACCAAGTCGCGTCGAGCGCCATCGTGCCCGGCATTAGCCCCCGTGCACTTTGGGGCCGTTCGCTGCTCGTCGTCGTTTCGGACGGCGCATTCGCAGGTGCGACGAACGCGTGGACGAACGTACTCGCTATCGATGACTACGATGGGGATGGCATCGACGATGTGGTCGTCGAGTGTCGCCGGGAACATTCCAGGGCGTGACGGAGCGAGATATCAGCGTGCTCCATTTCACAGGCGGCGCGGTGGAGGAGGTCACAACCGGCGGAGTTCGCATCGGTCTGGACGACTGCGCCTCTGCGGCACCTACGGGGGCGGAAACCGCTCGCGTTCTCTTCGCTAAACACCAAGAGCCCACGTTGTACCGCGAGATCGTGAAGCGCGATTCGTGCCGATAACGAATCCGCGTCAGAGAAACCGCAGCACGAGAAACAGCCCAGTCGCGACGCCTGCGACCTTGCCGCTTCGGTAGTCGCCGGTCGCGACGTCCCGACGTCCCGACGCTGAAGCTTCCGCGCGTAGGCGCGCGCGGTGACCAAATTCACCGCGACCAGCAAGAAACACGGGTGACGATGAAATCGACTCGACACAAGAGAACGAAGAGACGACTAGATTCGACGGGATGTCGCGCAACTGGTGGGAAACGAGGGACGCCACGCCGCGGCGTGTGCGGTCGGCGACCGACTTGCAGAGACTACAGGCCGTACTTACTCTTCAGCCAACTCTCCAGGCCGATGACTTGAGCGTCCGAGACTGTTCCTTGGTACTCGACGACCTCCATGTAATCCGTCTCGGGTGTGTCGTTTCCTTGGGTGGCGACGCATCCGAAATCAAGCCCCCCTCCCGTCGAGAGGTCTACGTTTGGATTCGTCCCTTTGGTTGAGACGCCGTCGATACGAACCTCAAATGCGGGTCCGCGCAAGACGACGACGTGAAACGTGCTCGCGCTGAGAGGCGCCTGTAGAACGTTGCCCACGTTCTGGACGCTAGCCGTGAACGTCGACGTCGGGCCGTGTACAAAAAGTTGAATGGCGCCCTGGTCCCAGATGCGTCCGTCTTGTCCGCTCTGCGGGTTTTGCATGACCATGGCAATGGCGAAGTCCGCCGTTCCGAGATGAATCGAGAGATCGTCCGTCGCATGGAGGAGCTGTCCGGTCCCATTCGGAATGAACTGCACGACGTCAAACGATTTGTATCCGGACAGGCTGACCGTTGGGGTATTCAGGCACGGATCCAACGTGTTCTTCACGTTGTTCTTGTGCGGCGACTGATCGGCCCAAACAACGACGTTTTTCGTGCAGACGTTGTCCGTGGTGATGCCCTTCATCGAATCGAGCCAAAGCACGAGATTCGGAATTTGGTTCGGCGCGAGCGGGCCCGCGTCCACGTCGCCCGTAGTGCTGTCTACGACGCTGTCAGCGACAGCGTCCTCGATCCCGGCATCAGAACTGCCGCAGTCGCACGCCGCGTACCCCGTGCCCTGAGCGTTGCACGCCTGACCACCCGAGCAACCGCCACTCCCGACGCAGGCGATGGACGTTCCGGGACGCAGGTCATCGACGCATCCGTCGACGTCTGGGTCGTTCCGCAAGCGGCAACGAAAACGGCAGCAAAGAGAAGCGTTTTCATTCGGAGATCCTCGCATGAAACGGCTTGGTTTCAAGCGCCTTCCGCTTTCACACACCGTGTCATCTGGAGAGCACGCGAACGGAGTTTGCGGTCCTCGCCTGCTCTTTCGTCGTCGTTCATGCCGCGAAGTATGTCGTCGGCCACTCGTGGCCGTCGGTTCGTGAGATTGAGCGCAATCGCGCCTCCGAACCGCAAAATCAGTCCTCCCGCTCGGCATCGTCCTCCGCCGCTTGAAGTGCCGTCACGCGTACCCAGTCGGAAACGAGGCGCTTAGCCCGTGCGGCCGCGTTTTTGAGCTTCTTTAGCTCCGCTTCCGTGACGCGAAACCGCACGAAGCTCGTCTTCTGATCTTTCTCCGCCATCGCGGGTCGGCCCGGGCCGCGCTTCCCGCTCTTGCGCGTGTTCTCTTTCGGCATGAACGGCATCCCTTGACGACGCGGGCATCCGTGCGCAAGTATGTTTTCTGTGTCACAGAAAACCACGCTAACCCACGGTTATCCACGCCGACACGTCGGCACTAACCCGGAGAACATGCCATGACGCAGCAAAACGGCGCAAGCGGTCACGTCCACCTCCACCCACCGGTGTTCGCTCTCACCGCGAAGTGCCCACTCTGCGCGACCGAGCTTCCGAGAAAGCGCTACGAAGAAATCCTCAAGATTGCCGAGGCGCGCGACACTGCGTTGGCCGAGGAGCGCGCCTCGATCGAGCAGCGCGAGCAGCATCTCGAGCACGTCGTCCGCGACGCCGTCTCCGCCGAGCAAGCGCGCTGGAGCCAGGTCGCCGGTGATATGCAGAAGCGCGTCGACGAGCTCGAGACGGCGCACGAGGCCGCGCTTCAGCGGATGCAGAAGATGCACGAGCGGAGCGTCGCGACCGAAGTGCGGCGCCGTGAGATCACCGAGCGGCGGCTCGCGCGGGACCGCGAAGTCTTCCGCAAACAGGTCGAGCGCGAACGCGAGCTCCGTGATTGGGTGGCGAAGCGGTTCGAGGCGCGGAGGGACGAGGAGCGGGCTGCGGCCGAAGCGAGGGCGAACGCAATGGCCGAGCGGCGCATTAAGGAGAGCGAGGCTCGCATCCGCGCGGAGCGGCTCGCGATGCGTGAAGAACAGAAGGAGCTCGTCGCTGGTCTCAAGGCGGAGATCCAGACTGTGGAGCGACGCCGACGGACCGAGGAGGCGACGATGAAAGAGACGATCGCCGTGCTACAAAAGCGCGCCGAGCAACGCGACCGTCACCACCTCGGGCCGGAGGGCGAAGAGCAGCTCGTGAACGTCCTCCGCGAGTCCTACCCCGGCGACCAGGTCGAGCATCGCGGCAAAGGCGGCGACGTGGTCCATCACGTTATCGACCGCGGCCACGACTGCGGTCTGATCGTCTACGAGTGCAAGAACGGGCTCTCGTGGGATGCCTCGTTTATCAAGCAGACGGCGCGCGCGGCCGAACTGCACAAGACGAGCTTCGCGATCTTGTGCGCGCGCACGCTCCCCAGGAAACAGCCCGTGATGTTCTGCAAGAACGGCATTGTCGTCGTCGTCCCGGAAATCGTCTCTGCCGTCGCCGGCGTGATGCGCGATGGGATTGTCGCCATCGCGAGGATGTCGGCCGGGATCAAGGACCGCGAGGTCAAAGAGTCCGCCTTGGTTTCCTACCTTGGGAGCTCGGAGTTCGCGACGAGCATCAGACTCGTCGCTACCAAGATCGACGAGCTCACGCGCTCGCTCGAGCGCGAGAAGTCTGCGCATGGATCGACCTGGGCGTCGCGTGAAGCGAACTATTTCATCGATCCTGCGGGCGGCGGCGGGCATCGACGCGCGCGTCACCGAGTTGCTCCGCGGAGCGGGAATTCACGCGACCAAAGAGGCGTCCTGATGAGGACCGCGCTCCAGGTGATGTTGCAGCTCGGCTTGAGACGAACGATGGCATGGAACGTCGCGTTCGTGCGTCCTGTGCGCACCCGATGGTGTCGGCAAAACGCTCGGACAACTTCATGAAGCGGTTCTCGCTCCGCACCGTGCTCGCCGGGCGCGTACTCGAGCGGCTGCTGATGGACGATTCGGCACGCGACCTGCTCAACGGGCTCGGCGCGGTCAAGCCATCAGTGCGGAGGCGCGACATTCAGAGCGTCCGACGTCGCTTGCGCGCGCAGGTCACCCTCATCGAGCGTGCGCGCGCTGCGAATCCCGCGACCGTCGAACAGAACGCGAAGACCTTCGGCGACCTCATCTCCATGAGGTCAAGGTGGGTTTGGTTCTCTTCGCCGTCGCCGTCGAGGAAGACTCCGACCTCCACGCTCACGCTCGAGCAAACCGTCGCGATGTTCCGCGCCATGCTCGGCGAGGCCGTCGACGCGCGCGAGCTTCGACGCGCGCACGCTCGCCACGTAGTCACGCCGGGCGATTGCCGCGGCGCATCGGTCGTGCCAGCTCCGCAGCGCCGTCCATCTCGAGATGATGAACCGTGCGCTCGAAGAGGACCAACTGGCACGCATGCAGGCGCGCGCGATCGGTCTGTGACCGCAGCCGCCCTGGACGAGAACGGCATCCGTTCCGATATGCCGACGCCGTCGACGACTACCGCCTCGCGTGCTGGCACCGCGACGACCGACGACTCCGCCGAGTGACCTCGGAGCTTCCGGGTGCTCGGACACCTCTCCCGCTTTGGGGGCTCGAGAGGGACCGCCGCCTATAGGTAAGTTGGTTGGTAGCGAAGACAGCGACCAGGTCGAGCCTGGTGGTCATCGCTCTGTGCCGCATCGTGTGTCGCCATGTAACATGACGTAATTATTCGCTATTTTATGGACGTTCTGCTCTGGACTGCTACGGTTCACGAGCGATGTCGGTCGCCGTCCTCCTCTACATTTGCTTGGCGTGTGGCTGTCGCTTTCCCGCGTACACAAACTGGTGCACGGGGTGCGGCGCATACGGCCTCGTCGTCGTGCTCGGCTCTCGCCCCGCGTCCGCTGTCGACTCCATCGTCGAGACATCGACCGCAAGGGCACTCGTCGCGCAGACGTGGAAACGCGTGCCCGTCCGCGCCTATGACATCACCCTCGGACCCGGCGCGCTTGTCGTCGTTCACGGCCCCGCCGGTGCGGGCAAGTCGACATGGGCGTTGCGCGCGCTCGACTCGATGGTGGGGCCCGTCGTTTTGGCCAGCTTCGAGGAGGGGCTCGGACCCTCGCTCGCCGCTCGTCTCGCTCGGTGCGGCGCGACGCGAGAAGATCTCCACGTCGTCGGTGGCCAGTGCACCATCGACCAGCTCGCCGAGCTCGTGCAGAAACGTCGGGCCGTCGCCCTCGCCGTCGACAGCTACCAAGTCGCGAACCCTCCGATCCGGCCGCGTGATCTTCGCCACCTGTTGGCTATCTCGTCGAGCCTTCAGATCCTCGTCACGGTCGCGCAAAACAACAAGCTCGGCGCGATCGCCGGCCGCAATGATCTCGCGCACGAAGGAGACGTCGTGATCGAGTGCTGCGGCATGGAGTGGTCCATCATCAAGTCGCGCTACGAACCGGCGCCGACTTCCCCGCGCCCGATTCTGACGCTCACACCCGGCGTTCCTCCAGAGGAGTAAGCATGTTGCCGACGATTTTTCAGCCGCACACGTGCTGGTGGTGCCTCGCGCCGGGCGCAATGAGCCTCTTGCTCGATAAACGCTCGAAACCGTACGTGCGCTGTCTCGCCTGTGGGGTGCACGGGTTCATGCGCACGCCGGCGGCGTTGAACGGGTTCGCGATCATTTCGCCCGTGGTGGAGCAAATTCGCGACCGTTTGACGACGGACCCGCAGTACGCGGAGACCCAGCGGGTCGCGATCGCCAGCTTCAAGCGCGAGCTCATCGCGGTCATGCGCCCGCCCGCCGACCCGACCGCCGTGACGGGCGCAAGCTTCCGCGATCTCCTCGAACTCGAACAGAAGGTGCAAAAATGAATGACATCGGTATCCCCGGAATTCCGTTCGGCACGTCCACTCCGAAGAGCGGACCGCCAAACATCATCGATTCTTGAACGCCGGCCAGGCGCGCGGGCTCATGGAGACTGTCGAGCGCGATTCCGAGAAGCGCGAGCGCGAGGCGGCCGAGGCGGTCGCGCACGAACAGGCGGTTCGCGCGGAGCTCGAGCGCAGCTGGGTCGATTACTACGACGGCGTCGCGAAGGTCGCGCGGTCGCGCGGCAACCGCAAGTTCGTCCGGCACTTCGCCATCGGCGCTGGCGTGACCATCGCGGGCATCCTCGTCATCGAGGCGCTGATCGCGCACGCGGGAGGCCCGCAATGAAATCGTTCAACATGCCGTCCGTGGGCGGAGGCATGCAGTCGATCGAGCGCGCGTTCGCGCCGTCGTCGCTGCCGCCCGTCACCGCGCAGCGCGGCGTCCGTGTTTCCCAGGCCGAGGGGCTCGTGTCGCGCGAATGGAACGAGGAGGGCGCCGCGGAGGTCGGCCTGGTCTCCGGTGCCGCCATCGTGCTGGCCGGCTACTTCACGATCAAGGTGCTGCGCAAGGGGAAGAAGTAGACGAGCGACTCGCCGATGCCCGACGCGGACCTCCGCCCGCCCACGACGCCGTCGCTGATGCGTCGTCGCCGACGCCCGCGCCCGCGCCGACGCCGTGATGCGGCGCGGCGTGCTCATGGCGCTCGCGTATCGCGCGGTGAAGATGCTGCGTGGGGACAAAGTTTCGAGCAGTATTCTCAGAGGATGCCGAAGAAGAAGACGACGCCCGCGGAGCCGACGAAGAAGGGGACGGCGAAATCGACGGCGAGGACGGCAACGCCTACGACGGTGACGACGTCGGCGTCAGCGACGGCGCAGATAACAGCGGTGACGACGACGCCACAGGAGGATGTGCCGATTCACGGCCCGACGCTCATCGCGGTGTTCGACCAGCACGACGACCCGCTCGAGGCGCTCTTCGTCGACATCGAGCACCTGCGCGAGGGAATGTTCGACAGCCTTCGCGGAGGGGGACCCGAAGGTCGTGACGTTCCGATTCCCGACAATGTGCGGCTGCAGACGAGGGACATCGTGCGGCGACTTGCGCTGGTCGCGACCCTCGACCAAGTGCCGCCTGAGTGGGTGGCGCTTGCCGTCCATCTCATCGACGCGCTACCCGCGTTCGGTGAGCTCTGGCAGCATGCCCTCGCCGCCATCTTCGAAGCGTCGTGGAGGTTGCCGCCCGACGGCACGGATGCGCTCGGAGCGATTCGCAACCGGTTGAAGTCGTCTGTCGACGCTCCGCCGACAATCTTCAATGCCGACAACGACACGGCTCTCCTCGTCGTTCTCGGTGAGCTCTATGACGTGCCCGAACGGCGGTGGAGGGTCGCGCGCGAGGGCGAGAGGTCTAGCAAGGCCCTTTGGACGCCGTGGGGAGCGATGCGTAAGCTCGCCGGTGCAATCGGCATCTCCGTACAAGAGAAGGCCGAGGCGAAGCGCGACCACAAGGCCGAACGCGCGGACGTGCCGACGAAGTAACGACTTCGATCACCCCGATCACCCCGAGCACGGGGCGGGGTGATCGTTTTCCGAGAGCGCTACGCGTCGGACATGGCCAACGAATTCGACGCGATCGAAGTCCTCGAGATTGCCGCCACCGCACAAGCCGACCCGCGTTCGGTCAGGAAGGTCCTGCGCGGTGAGGTTGTGCGCGGCCTCGTGGGGGCGCGCATTGCTCGCGAGATCGCGCGTCGGCGCGGGACGCCCACGTGACGCGAAAGCTGCTTCCTCGCCCGCCCGTCGTCGTCGCGCCGCTTCTCGTGTCGCAGCTCAATTCCCTGGCTGTCGCCGGCATCGACGCGAGGCGATTTCTCGAGCTCGTTCGAGATTGCAAGCTCGCACACGGGCGCCGCGGGAAGCTCGTCTTCGTCTCCGCCGAGGTCTTGCGCGAGGCGCTCGCGGGTACGACCGCCGCGGAAAAGGACGCCACCGTCGACGACGTGGACGACGTCACGGGCGATGACCCGCGGTCCGTCGACGACGTGCTGCGCCTGATCGGGCGTCGCGCGACGTAGCCGAGGCCCTTGCCCATCGCACCGATGATGCTTTCCTTGTGGAGGTCGCCCGATGAGTAACGGCAAGAACCAGCGGAACGTGGGAGAGCTACGGGAGCTCGCGAATGGCTTCGCAGCGCGGCTCCGCGTCGGACAGGGCTCCGAGGGCCGCGTCGAATACGAGCTCGTCACGTGCGGTCGCGACCCCCTGAAAGCTCGTGCGCGCTGCACGGCCCTCGGACTCATTGCTGCACGAATGCGCGCGGCGAAGGTGGCCTTGCCCGACATGACGACGTTGCTCGAGAAGGGCGCCAAGACCTCCGAGGCGGGCTGGCGCTACATCGTCGAGGGCGTCGAGCGCCTTTGCACCGACGGCCGCACGGCGACGATCGAGGCCACCGACGTCCCGACGTTCGAGCAGCACGCGAACGACTGGACCGACGGGACGCTCCACAAGAAGTTCCCCGACCACGTCGCGGAGGTCAACAGCCGCCGCAACGAGGAGCTGTTGCGGCTCTACATCATCCCCGCGCTCGCGCACTTGCCGATCGATCGCGTCACGCTGGACGACGCGCAGCGCGTGATGTCCGAGCTCGGCGAGCGCGCGCGGGCTGTTCGCGTTGCGCGGCGGCAGAAACCGAAGGAGCTCTCCGCGGAAGGACGTCGCAAGGTCGCCAAGACGCTGAACCGCGTGATGGCGCTCGCCGTCATGCCCTGCCGCTACGTCGCCCACAATCCGATCCCGAAAGGCTGGGTGCCGCGACGGCAGAAGGCCGACCGCGCCAAGGCTTTCATTTTCCCGCAAGAAGACGCGAAGCTCCTCGGCTGCACGCGCATCCCGCTTCTGCGTCGACTCGCGTACGGTGTCCTCGATCGCGAGGGCATGCGCACCGACGAGCTCGCGTCTCTTACATGGGATGATCTCGATCTCGACCGCGGCCTCCTTCGCCTCGACGAGAACAAGACGCACTCGCCGCGCGTCTGGGCGATGCGGCCCGACGTCACGCGGGCGCTCACGATCTGGAAAGAGCGCACGGCACCGGACGGCGACGAGGACGCCGAGCGCGGCAACGAGAAAGTCTTCGCCGAGAAGAGCGTCCCGCTCGACCCCATCCCGCTCGCCAAACAGCTGCGGCGCGACCTCAATAAAGCCGGCGTCGTCCGGCCCGAGCTTACCGAGCACAACGACCACCGGATGCGCATCCGCGCGCACGACCTCCGCGGAACCTTCGTGACGATCGCGCTCGCGAACGGCAAGACGGAGACCTGGGTCGCCGATCGCACGGGCCACACGACCTCCGACATGATCAACACCTACCGGCGCGTGGCCCGGCAGTTCGCCGAAGCGAACATCGGCGAGCTCGGCGAGCTCGCCGAGCTGCTCCCCAATCTCGCCCCACGTTCGCCCCATAAGAAGCGCGCCACGCAAGATTCGAACTTGCGACCTACGGCTCCGGAGGCCGTCGCTCTATCCAACTGAGCTAGTGGCGCAGACGGGGGGCACCATACCACGGACGCCGGGCGCGGCAGCTAGCGGACGACGAGGGTGCCGAGCTTGTCCTGCCAGACGACCGTCGCGCCGGGCTGCGCGCGGATCCCCTTGTCGAGCGCCTCGTGGGCTTTGCGCGCGACGAGGACGATCTTCGCCTCGGGGTAGACCTTCTCCCAGCCGGGCTTGGCGAAGAGAAAAACGCCCATTTCCCGGGCTTGCGTGTCGTCGAGCAGCTCGAAGCGCACGTCGGCTTCGAGCCGGCCGCGGAGCTCGGGCAGGTACCAGAGCGCCCAGTCCGCCCAGACGTCGCTGATCGCGACCGGCGACGTCGGGCGCTCGGCCATCGCGCTCGAGAGCGGCGCGAGCGCGTCGAGCGAGTAGCCGCGCTCGAGCGTGTCGTCCTTCATCATCAGCAACCGCACGACCAGGATGAAGAACACCGCCGGCCCGACGAGCCGCATCGCCGACGCCACCCGCGCGAGCACGCGCCCCTCGCGAACGACCGGCGTCGCGTCGAGGGCGAGCGGAGCGTACGCGGCGAGCGCCATCCCGAACCACTGGAGGTGCCGGCTCGCTTGCCACGACGCGAGCCCCGTGATCGCGAGCACGAGCGTCTCGAAGAACGCCGGGCGGCTGAGCTTCTTCCAGTGGACGACGACCATGAGGATCGTCATGGCCGCGAAGATCGCGAAGAACGGCCAATCCGAGGGCCAGCCGACGCGGTTCCACTCGAGGATCGGGAGCTGCCGCGCGGGGCTCTGCAGGTGGTTGATCTGCTGGAGGTAGTGCGGCAGCTCGCGCGCGTACGGCATGCAGAACGGCGTCGCGGCCGCGGCGAGACCGAGCGCGACGTTGCGCCCGGCCCATCCCATTTTGCGATCGCGCAGACCCTCGAGCACGCCGAGCGCGGCGCGCAGGCCCACGAACATCGCGCCCATCACGACGACGCCGTGGACGTTGGCCCAGACCGCCATCATCGGGATCGTCCACCAGACTTTTTTCGACGGCGCCCTCGAGTCTTCGCCCAGCCACGCGAGCAAGAGCGCGAAGCCGACGATCGAGAAGAGCTGCGGGCGGAGCGTGAAGAAGGTGGCCCCGAGGCCGAACCCCGCGACGCCGCAGACGAGCGTCGCCGCCTCCGACGCGCCGCGATCGAGCGCGTATTTCGCGGTGATCGCGAACGCGACTGCCGTCACGAGCGCCTGCATCACGAGCGTGACGCGCAGGCCGGCGAGGTGGTCCATCTCGTAAATCGCGAGCTGCCCGAGCCATTGCTGATCGGTCCAGACGTGGCCGCGCGTGGCGTACGCGAGGTGGTCGGCGTGCGGCAGGCCGTGCTCGGCGATTTCGCGGCCGGTCACGAGCGCCAAGAAGGCGTCGGTCGAGAGCAGCCGCCACGGCGCGATCAAGATGGCCAGCGCCGACGCGCTCGCCGCGCTGACCCAGGCCCACCTCGCCGTAGAGCTCGGCGATTCCACGCGCTCGACGCTATCACATACGCGCCGCCGCCCACGGTACGCTCTCCAAGCGCGATGCAGCGGGCTCGAGCACGAACCACGTCGGAGAGGGTCGCCCTCGGCGCCGTCGCGCTCGTCGCGTTCGCCCTGCTCGCGAAGCCGCTCTTTCAGCGCGACCCCGCGTACTTCTATTTCGACGACTTCTTCTATTACCTCGTGCCGGCGCGCCACTTCCTCGCGACCGGCGTCTTCTCCTTCGATTACGCGACGCCGACGAACGGGTTCCACCCGCTGTGGATGGCGGTCGTCACCGCGCTGCTCGCCGTCTCGCGCGGTCACGCGCTCGTCTTCTTCGCGCTCTTCGACGCGACGATCGCCGCGCTGCTCGTCGCTTCCTACGCCGAGGCCGAGCGCATGCTCCGCGAGCGCGGCGCGAGCGCGACGCTCGCGATCGGCGCAGGCCTCGTGGTGCTCGGCCTCCAAATCGAAATCGGCACGCGCGGCATGGAGGTCGCGCTCGCGACGCCGCTCCTCCTCGCCTTCACGAGGCGTATCTTGGCCGAGCCGCTCGGCGAGCTCCGCCCCGCGCGCGCCGCGACGCTCGGTCTGCTCGGCGCCGGCGCGATCCTCGCGCGCCTCGACGCCGTGCTCCTCGTCTTGCCGCTCGCGATCGCGGTCCTGCGCGATCGGCCCGCGCCGCGCGCGCTCGCGTGGGTCGCGCTCGGCGCGCTCCCTCTCGCGGCGTATCTCGGGGCGAACGTCGTCCTCACGCACCACCTCTTGCCCATCTCCGGCGCGGCGAAGACGCTCCGCACCACCTTCTTCCCGTCGAGCGCGGCGATCGCGTCGATCGTGCTCGAGCACGGCAAGTTCGCCGTCATCACGCCCCTCGGGTACCTCGCCTTCGCCGCGTGGGCGCTCACGCGCTCGAAAGTCGACGAGCCCCCGCGCGAGCGCGCCATCGTCCTCGCCGCGTTCGCCGGCGTCGTCCTCTATTACGCGTTCTACTCGTGCGCGAGCGATTGGGGTCTCTGGTTTTGGTACAAGTACCCGCTCGCCTGGCTCGTCGCCGTCGCCGCGACCAAGCTCGCGCGCGCCGAGAGCCGCGCCGCCGATCGCGCCTGCGCGGCGGCCGGCGTCTTCTTCGTGTGCGCGTCGCTCTGGCTCATCGCGCGCTTCTCGCCGCGCGACAACGCGATCTATCGGCGCTCGCTCGTCCTCGCCGATTTCATCCGCGCGCACCCAGGCCGCTGGGCGATGGGCGACTGCGCCGGCACCGTCGCGTGGGAGCTCGACGAGCCGCTCCTCCAAACCGAAGGCCTCGTGGCCGACGAGACGTACCTCGACTTCGTTCGGCGCGAGCGCCCGCTCGGCGAGGCCCTGCGCCATTACCGAGTCGACTACTACGTCGCGAGCAAGACGACGCGAGACGGCGACTGCTACCTCGCGCGCGAGCCGGTGAACGGCGGACCCACGTCCAAAAAAATGGCCGCGCGCATCTGCACGCGGCCACTCTTCGAGACCGACGGCGATCTGGTCTTTCGCGCGTCGGACGTCCCTTGAGGCTCAGGCGTTCTCTTCGAACTCGGCGTCGATGACCTGGCCCTCTTTCTTGCCGCCTTCGGGCTTGCCGTCGCCGTTGCTGCCGTTCGGCGGGGGAGGCCCCGCTTCCGGGCCGCCCGGGCCGCCGGGTCCGCCGGTCGCGCCGTACATGACGCTCGCCATGCGGTGCGCCTCTTTCTCGAGACGCTCGGAGACGCTCGCGACCTTCTCGTCGTCCTGCTTCTCGACCGCCTCGCGGCCCTCTTTGATGAGGCCCTCGAGCGTCGCGACGTCGGCCGCCTGGAGCTTGTCCTTGTTCTCGTTGATCGTCTTTTCGAGCGTGTAGCAGAGGTTGTCGAGCTTGTTTCGGCGCTCGACCTGCTCGCGGCGAGCCTTGTCTTCCTGCTCGTGCTCGGCCGCCTCCTTCACCATCTTCTGGATCTCGGACTCGTTGAGTCCCGAGTTCGCGGTGATGGTGATCTTCTGGTCCTTGCCGGTGGCCGTGTCCTTCGCGTGGACGCTCAAGATGCCGTTCGCGTCGATGTCGAACGTGACCTCGATCTTCGGAACGCCGCGCGGCGCCGGCATGATGCCCTCGAGGTGGAACTTGCCGAGCGTGCGGTTGTAGCGCGCCTCGGTGCGCTCGCCCTGGAGCACGTGAACCTCGACCGACGGCTGCGAGTCGGTCGCGGTCGAGAAGACCTCTTTCTTCTGCGCCGGGATGGTCGTGTTGCGCGGGATCATGACCGTCATGACGCCGCCGAGCGTCTCGACGCCGAGCGAGAGTGGCGTGACGTCGAGGAGCACCATGTCTTTGACGTCGCCCGAGAGCACGCCGGCCTGGACGCCCGCGCCGACCGCGACGACCTCGTCGGGGTTCACGCCCTGGTGCGGATCCTTGCCGAAGAATTTCTTCACCGTCTCTTTGACGAGCGGGATGCGCGTCGAGCCGCCGACGAGGACGACCTCCGCGATGTCCTTCGCGCTCTTCTTCGCGTCCTGGAGCGCCTTCTTGGTCGGCTCCATCGTGCGCTCGATGAGCGAGCCCATCATCTGCTCGAGCTTGCGCGCGAGAGACGCATGTCGAGGTGCACCGGCCCGCCGGGGCCGACGGTGATGAACGGCAGGTTGATGCTCGTCTCCTGCACGCTCGAGAGCTCGATCTTCGCCTTCTCGCCGGCTTCCTTGAGACGCTGGAGCGCCATCTTGTCCTTCGACAAGTCGATGCCCTGCGCCTTCTTGAACTCGGCGATCATCCAGTCGATGATCAGGTT
This sequence comes from uncultured delta proteobacterium, assembly GCA_963731595.1. Lineage (GTDB taxonomy): Bacteria > Myxococcota_A > Polyangia > Polyangiales > Polyangiaceae > DASXHD01. The sequence goes on along the minus strand of CAVSWE010000004.1, from coordinate 1,499,624 downwards.
GTCGATGTCGTCGCCGCCGAGGTGCGTGTCGCCGTTGGTCGAGATGACCTGCACGACGTTGTCGCCGACCTCGAGGATCGAAATGTCGAACGTGCCGCCGCCGAAGTCGTAGACCGCGATGACCTCGTCCTTCTTCTTGTCGAGGCCGTACGCGAGCGCCGCCGCGGTCGGCTCGTTCACGATGCGCTTCACCTCGAGACCCGGCGATGCGGCCGGCGTCCTTGGTCGCCTGGCGCTGCGCGTCGTTGAAGTACGCGGGGACGGTGATGACCGCCTCGGTCACCTTCTCGCCGAGGTAATCCTCCGCCGCCTTCTTCAGCTTCTGGAGGACCTTCGCGCTCACCTCCTGCGGCGACAAGGGTTTCCCGCGGATGTCGAAGGCCACGTCGCCGTTCGACGCGCGCACGACCTTGTACGGGACGCGCTTGGTCTCTTCGCCGACCTCCTCGAACCTGCGGCCGATGAACCTCTTCGCGGAGTAAATCGTGTTCTCCGGATTGGTGACGGCCTGACGCTTCGCGATTTGTCCGACGAGAACCTCGCCCTTTTCGTCCCAAGCCACGACGCTCGGCGTCAGCCGAGAGCCCTCCTCGTTGACGATGACCTTGGGCTCTCGTCCCTCCATGATCGCCACGACGCTGTTGGTCGTGCCGAGGTCGATGCCGATGATCTTGCCCATGGTTGTGCCTTGCCCTTGCCTTGGATGAGTGAAAAAACGCTTGTGCCGCGCCGGCGACCCGTCGCCGCCGTTCTGCGGTCACGGGGGAAGCTAATCACCGCGTTTCGTGCGTCAACGGTTTCGGCATGATTCGTGTCTATCGCACAAATTACAGGGATTTTTAGCCTTTTTAATCCTCGCCCGTTGCGGCATGGAGACGCGGTTGGTAGGATCAGCGCGTCTTTCGTGCCGAGGTGCGGAAGAAAAGATGGCAAGGCAGAAGGATACTCGGCGCGCAAGCTCCGGCTCAGACGATCTCCCGGCACCGCCGGAGCTCCCCTCGTTCCGCGTCGAAGCCGGCGAAGAGGACGAGCGCGAGCGGCGCACGCGCAGCGTCGCGGAGCGCCACGAGGGCACCGGGCTCGTTCGTCATGACGCGTTCCTCGACGAGAGCGCCATCGACCCCGACGCCGCGAAAGTGGTGCGTCGCCTCGAGCGGCACGGCTTCCAGTGCTACCTGGTCGGCGGCTGCATCCGCGATCTGCTCCTCGGCGGGCGCCCCAAAGACTTCGACATCGCGACGAGCGCGCGCCCCGAGGACGTGCGGTCGCTCTTCCGCAACTGCCGCATCATCGGCCGCCGCTTCCGCCTCGCGCACGTCCTCTTCGGCGGCGGCAAGGTGATCGAGGTCGCGACCTTCCGCAAGAACCCGCAGGAAATCGACGAGGAGGAGGACCTCCTCATCCGCAGCGACAACGTCTTCGGCGAGGCCCACGAGGACGCGATCCGCCGCGACTTCACGATCAACGCGCTCTTCTACGATCTCGATCGCCGCCAGGTGCTCGACTGGTGCGGCGGCATGGAGGACATCGCCAAGCGCACGATCCGCACGATCGGCGAGCCTTCGGTGCGCTTCCGCGAAGATCCGGTGCGCATCCTGCGCGCCATCAAGTTCGCCGCGCGCCTCGACCTCGGCATCGAGCCGACCGTCTACGACGCGATGGTCTCGCACCGCGAAGATCTCGCGCGCGCCGCGCGCCCGCGCGTCTTCGAAGAGGTGCTGCGCCTCATGCGTCAGGGCTCGGCGCACCGCTCGATGTGGATCACGTGGGAGTCGGGCGTCATGGCCGTGCTCATGCCCGAGCTCGCCGCGTTCCTCGACGACGAGGAGTCTCACCCCGAGGCGGTCGCGCGTTTCTGGCGGCAGCTCGACGCCGTCGACCGCACGACGCACGCGCGCGGACCGATCGAAGACACCGTCCTCATGATGACGCTCTTTTACGAGTCGCTCGAAGAGGCCATGGCGGGCTCGCGCGATCGGATGCGCGCCGCCGGCGATTTCCTCGGGCCCGTCGCCGAGCGCGTCGCCATCCCGCGGCGCGTCGGCGACAGCATGCGACGCATCGTCGCGCTGCTGCCGCGCCTGCGCACCGGCCGCGCCGTCCGTGCCGGGCGCAACGGCGAAATCGTGACCCTCGCGCAGCGCGTCCTCGAGCTCGTCTCGGCGAGCTGATCACACTCGGCCGAGCAAGAAGACCCGCGCGAGCGCCTCGCGGGCGGGCGCGTCTTTCGCGAGCCGTCGATAAATCCGATCGGCCGCCCAGTACGACGCGAGGCCCCACGGCACGCCCACGACGACGTCGACGATCAAGTGCTGTTTCACGAGCACCGGCGCGACGGTGATGAGCCCGAGCAAGATCGCGAGCCCGGCGTCGACGAGCTTGTTTTTGCGCTGTCCCCACATCGCGCGGACCATGATCCACGACATCGCGACGTGCATGCTCGGGAGCTTGTTCGCGCCCGGGTGGAAGTCGGCCGCGTACTCCATCGCGAGCACGCGTTCGGCGAGGCTCGAGCCGAGCTCGGGCCGCACGTACGCGATCGGCACCGCGACGTACACGACGAACGCGGTGAGGTTCGCGATCAAGAAGGCGACCAGCGCGACGTTGAATCGGTGCCAATCCTCGAGCACGACGAGCGCGAGGAGCGGCAGCACGTACGTCGCCTCGTAGGGCCACACGAACGCCGGCACGACCGGCAGCGCGCGGTCCCACGCGCTCGAGAGATCCATCGTGTGGAGCGTCGCGGCGTAGCGTCCAACGATCTCGAACGCGACGAACCAGATGGCGTACGCGACGAAGAGCACTTTGGCGTAGTGCCACCGCAAGTTGCGCTCGCCGCGCGGCCGAATGCGAACCGCGAACGCGACGAGCGCGAGGACGAGCGCGCCGGCGGCCCAAGCGCCCGCGCGCGCGAGCGCCCCGTGCGGCGACTCGTCGGTGAATGCGCCGACCACCGCGAGCTGCACCGGCCCGTACCCCGGGAGCGCGCGGATGAGCCCCTGCCTCTGGCTGTGCGCGTAATAAATCGGGTTCTGCAACCAACCGGCGTCGATGTTGGTGAGCATCACGATGACGAAGATGCCCTCGAGCTCCTGATTCGCGATCGCGCCCACGAGCATCCCGAGGCAGCCGTAGATGAAGCCGCCGAAGAAGAAGCCGGACGCCAGCAGGACGACCTGGTGCGGCACGACCCACGGCCAGAGGATGGCCGTCTCGTAGACCGCGAGCACCGAGACGAGCCCGAGCAAGACCGCGAGCTTCGCGAGCAAGACCTCGTGCGCGCGGTACCCGGCGTGGACGAGCCGCGCGTCGGCCTCGCGTCGCTTGTGCGTGAGGTTGAACGCGAGGAAGCACGCGAGGAACGACACCGCCGCGAGGCCGAGGAAGACGAGCGAGAGGCGTCGCTCGTCGAGCGTGCGCGTGCCGTGGTCCGCGAAGAGCGACGCGAGGTGGTCCAGCCCGGGCACGCCGCTCTCCTCGAGCGGCGGCTCGGCGAGCGTGCCGAGCGCGACGTCGACCGCGCGCGACGTCGTCGTCGCGAGGACCACCGCGTCGAACAGCGCGGGCACGACGAACAGCAGCAGGAGCGTGATGCGCCGCCGGAGCAAATTTTTCAGCAGCAGGCGCGCCGCCGTGCCGACACGCCTCGCGCGCTCACGCATCGCCAGCTCGGATCTTTCCTTCGCGCAGGTGGAGCACCGCGTCGAAACGATCCGCGTCGAGCGCGAGGTGCGTGATGACCACGATGCACTTGCCCGCGCGCTTGGCGTCGTCCGCCCACGCGACGAACGCGCGGTACGACTCGATGTCGAGCCCCGCGTACGGCTCGTCGAGCAGCACGATCGCCGGGTCGTGGAGGAGCGCGATCGCGAGGTTGAGCTTCTGCCGCGTTCCACCGCTGAGCTCCTCGACCACGCGGCTCCGGTGTCGCGAGAAATCCAGACGCTCGGCCAGCTCGGCCGTGCGCTCGCGCGCGAGCTCGCGCCCGAGCCCGTACGCCCGCGCGAAGAGGTCGAGGTGCTCGTCGATGGTCAGGTACGGGTAGAGCACGTGGTCCTGCGGGCAGTATCCGACGCGTCCCTCGCGCCGGACGCGCCCGCGATCGAGATCGCCGGTGCCGGCCAAAATGCGGAGCAGCGTGCTCTTTCCCGAGCCGTTCTCTCCGAGGATGGCGACGAGCTGTCCGGCGTGCGCCTCGAAGCTCGCTCCGCGAAGCACGTGCCTCCGCCCGTAGCTCTTGTGCACGTCGTCCGCCGCCAAAAGCGCGGTCACAGTCGGAGCAGACCACGATGGCTCACGTTGTCAAGGAAGCGCTTTTCGCCGAGACTCGTGGTTCTCGATGACCGCGTTCCGTTTGTCGAAGTGGTACATGGACTGCGTCAGCGAGGACGGCGAGGCGGTGGTGCTCTACACGGCGGAGCTTCGCTGGCGCGCCGTGACGCTCCACTACGCGAGCGTTCTGCGGCGCGCGCCTGGCGGGGCCGCGCGGACCGAGACGTCGATGCGCGCGTGCCCGGACCCGGTGCTCGAGGGCGACGTCCTCCGCTGGGCGTCGCCGGCGCTCGGCGTCGACGCCCGATGGACGGTCCTCGCCGGCCCGGCCGAGTCGACGATCTTCGAGTCGCCCGACGGGAGCGTGCGCTGGAAGCTCGTGACGCCGCGCGCGCGCGCCGAGATCGCGCTGGGCGATCGCGTCGTGCGCGGCCTCGGCTACGCCGAGCACCTCGAGCTCGACGTCGAGCCGTGGAAGATGCCGATCGACTCGCTCCGCTGGGGTCGCTTCGTCGGCGCGCGGAGCTCGCTCGTCTGGATCGACTGGCGCGGCCCGCACGAGAAGCAGCTGGTCCTCCTCGAGAGCAAGCCGGTGGGCCCCGCGACGATTGACGATCGCTCGCTCGTGGCCGACGGCGTTCGGCTCGAGATCGATCCTGGTGGCGAGCTCCGGCGCGGCGCGATTGGCGGCACCGCCCTCGCGCGCGTGCCGGGCGTCGAGCGCTTCCCGACGCGGATCCTCGCCGTCGACGAGCAGAAGTGGTGCGCCCGCGCGACGCTCGAGGACGAGCACGGAAAAGACGCGGGATGGGCGATTCACGAGATCGTGCGCTGGCCCGAGACGAAACCGGCGGCGCAGGCGAGCGGCGGCGCGCTCGGCAAGCTGCTCTACGGCCTCCTCTTCGCCGCCGTCCTCCCCGCGCTGCTCGTCCTCTGGGCGCGCAGCACCGAAGCGGTCGTCAACGCGCCCGCGCTCCATCAGCGCGAATTGGGTGTCTCGCTCGCGGGCAGCGGCGCGCTCATGATACTCGCGGGTTGGGTCGCGCTCTGGCGCGACGGCGGCGGCCTTCCGATGAACGCGTTCCCGCCGCCGCGGCTCGTCACGCGCGGCGTCTATGCGCTCGTCGCCCATCCGATTTACGTCGGCTTCGTCGCCGTGTCCTTCGGCGTCTCCGTCGCGGTCGGCTCCGCGAGCGGACTCTGGCTCGTGTCGCCCGCGGTCGCCCTCGGCGCGGTCGCGCTCGTGCTCGGCTACGAGCGTCACGATCTCGAGGCGCGCTTCGGTCCGAGCCGCGGCGCGCCGCTCCTCGGCCTGCCTCCCGCGAGCGACGCGGCGCCGTCGTTCGGACGCAGCGCCGGCGCGTTCGTCGTCGCGATGCTTCCGTGGCTCGTCGCCGCCGACTGTCAGCGCCGCGCGATCGAGCCTCGTGAAGCCGCCGTCGCCGCGCTCGCGCTCGTCGCGCCGTTCGCCGTGCCGACGGAGCGTGCTCTCCGCGCGCTCGTGCTGCGCTCGCTCCTCGCGATGCCGCTGCTCGTTCCGCTGCACTGGCTCCTGCCGTCGGTCGAGCCCTCGTTCGTCGGCCTCGCCGCGCTCCTCGCCGCCGACGGGCTCACGGCGCGCGCGCCGTGGGTGCGCTGGGCCGCGTGGCCGTGCGCCCTGGTCCTCGCCGGCGGCGACGCCCTAGGCTTGCTCGCGACGATCGTCGCCTACACGGCCGCGCTCAACGCGGGCGATCTCTGGCGGGTCGTGCGCGCGCTCGCCGAGCTCGTCGCGAACTCCTGGAGCGAGACGCAGCTCGGACCGATTCGCGTCATCAACCACGGCGTGTGGGCCCTGCTCGCGAGCTTCGGCGGAATTCTCATCATCGGCTCTTGCGTCGGCCCCGGGAGCTTCACGACGGTCGCGGTGGGCGCGGCCGGCGGCCTCCTCGGCGCGGGCATCTGGGCGCAGACGATCGAGGGCTCGTCCGGCCTCTCGCGCCCGTTCGGCTTCTACGGCGGCCTCCTCGGCATCTGCGCGGGCGCGCTCGCTGCGCCGCTCTTCGGCACTCCGATCTCGGCTGCTCCTCGGCGCGGTCTCCGTCGCCGCCCCGTTCATCCAAGGCGTGGGACGCCTCCGCTGCCTCGTCCAAGGCTGCTGTCACGGCTCCGAGACGACCGAAGCGGTCGGCATCCGCTACCACGACCCGCGCTCGCGCGTCTGCCGACTCGCGCATCTGGATCACGTTCCGATCCACCCGACGCCGCTCGATTCCATCCTCTGGAACGTCGTGACGATCATCGTCATCGGGCGCCTCTGGTCGCTCCACGCCGCGCTCCACCTCATCGGCGGCGTCTACTTCATTCTCAACGGGATCGGCCGATTCGCCGAAGAGGCGTACCGCGGCGAGCCGCAAACGCCCATCTACGCGCGCCTGCGATTGTACCAGTGGGTCGCGATGCTTCAGGTCGTGGCGGGCGCGCTCATCACCGCGCTCGGCTCGAGCCCGGGCGCGCCGCCGGTGCGCCCGAACGGTGGAGCGCTCCTCGTCGCGTCGATCTTCGGCTTGATTTACGGTGCCTCGATGGGCGTCGACTTTCCGCGGTCGAACCGCCGCTTCTCGCGCCTCGCGTGAGGCTCCGGCGCGCGGCCGCGCGTCAGAACCCCGCGTCGACGTCGTCGCCCCAGATTTCGCCGAGCACGCGGCGCATCCTCGGCTTGCGCCGGCACTTGATGATGCCCGGCCGGATCCTCTTCCACGCCGCGTAGTAGCGGTCGCGAAACACCGACTTGAGCTTCTCGAACTCTTCGGCGTGCTTCGAGAGGTAAATCTGATCGGTCCGCCGGATCGCGTCGAGATGCTCGTTGCGGTAGGCCTCGACGCGGTCGGCCATCGTGTCGCAGTCGTTGAAGTTCGCCTGGACGATCGTCCCGACGTCCTCGAGCAGCGTGATCGCGTGATCGATCAAGTCCCGCACGCTGGCGTCCGCCTCGGCGTCGACGGGCTCGGCGTCCTCGGCGGCCTCGGCGTCATCCGGCGTTTGCGCATCGGTCGCGCCCGCTCCTCCGCCGTCGACTGTCGACGAGCTCGGGTGGCACGCTCCGAGCGCGGCCAGCATGACGAGAGCAAGGAACCTCGTAACGTCAGTGACGCGCGTTACCGTCGCCCCGCTCCTGCATCATGTATGGCGTCATGAGCTCGTGGGCTTTGGCGAGGATCGTCCGCTCGCAGTACTTGTGCTCGCCCTGCGTCACGATGCCATCGGCCTCGATGCGCGAGGCGCAGTCTTTCACCAAGAGAACGAGCAGGTCGGTGTCGGCCTGCGCCGCGTGAAAGCGCACCGGAAACTGCCGAATGAGCCCGAGATACCACTGGACGACTTGATCGTACTTCGCCGCGGGCGCCGGGAACCGCAGCGTCTTCAGCTCCTTGGGCGGCGGCGGGAGCGGCATGTTCGGGCGCTGCTGCGCGTTCGCCACGTTGACGCCGAGAACCAGCGCCACCCCGCCGAGAAGAGCGTGAAGCGGCTTCATCGCTCCGCCTGCACGGTGGTCTTGAGCTGCGCGGTCGAGGGAACCGACCCGAGCTCGCCGACGACGATCATCGTCTTGTCGCGGCTCACGTCCTTCGAGACCGAGACGACCGCCTGCTCGCCGCTCTCCGGCTTGACGAAGTAACGGCCGTCGACGCCCGTCTTGTCCATCGACACGTCGGGCGAGCGGACCGACGACCAGCCTTGCTCGTACATCTTGTTCGTGTAGGCCTGGAGCACGACGTCGGGCGCGTCCGAAGTCTCGTAGACGCGCGCCGAGTACGGCGTGTTGAGGGCTTCGGCCGTGATGGTGCGCCTCGAATGGAGCGGGCGCGGGAGGTTCGCGTAGTCGGAGCCGACCGAGTCCTTTCCGTCCTCGCCCATGATCTTACGGACGTTGAAGCTGCCGTCGGTCCAGAGCACCTGCAGATACGTGCGCGTTCCTTTTTGAACCGCGTGAACGTAGCGGAAGTCGCCGAGCGCGTGGAGGTCGCCCGTGTCGACGAATCCTTGCAGCCCCTCGAGGAACTGCCCCGCGCCGCCGCTCCGCGTGAAGCACATCACGATGCCGTCCTGAGCGTTCGAGTCCTCCTTGCGGAGCACTCCGTAACGGTTGATCCCGCCCTGCTCGAGCTTGTCCTCGGCCGCTTGCGCTTTGTCGCCGAGCCCTTGCCAGGCGATCGGGTCGAAGGCTCGCGTCGCGTTGCAATGTTGCTCGAACCGATCGAGCACCGTGTGCACCGACTCGTCCGACTTGCTCGCCGAGAAGAACACGCTCTCGCCGTTCAGGCGGAACTGCTGGGCGCCGTGGACGAGGTCCTGCAGTCCCTCGAGCTTGCGGCCGAGCTCGAGGCTCTGGTCGCCGACGCTCGCGACCGCGCTCTTCACGGTCAGCGCGCCGAACCCCAGCGCGACGACGCTGCCGTACGCGAGGACGCGCGCGGTGCCGTAGAACCGCTTCTTCGAGATTTTTCCGAGGAGGTAGAGGTGAAAGAGCATGGCGTCTGCCTCAGGGGAAGGGGATCGATTTGATGAAGCTGAAGGGGTTCATGCCGTTGTCGACGGGGCCACAGAGCGTCTGGCTCTCCGTCGTGATCGGCTGATTCTGGCCGGTGAAGGTCGCGATGATGCCCGGCGTGTAGATCCAGGTCATCGTCGCCGAACCTTTGGCCATGAACATCGACGCGCTCGCCGACGAGCCGCCCGCGGCGTCGGCGCCGGACGTGTATTTCGTCGCGTCGGAGTTTCCGCCGGTGCCGGCCTGCTCGTCCTGCTGCTGCGTGAGCTGGTCGCCGGTGCCCTTGGTCGTGCCGCCGAGCTTGATGCCAGGCGGCAGATCGCTGGTCATCGGGTTGTACGCGTCGGGCTTGCAGCCGTTCGTAGCGTACGACCAGGTCGCGTAACGCGAGAGCATGACGGTCCGGTACTTCGTCTCGTAGGTGCCCATCAGATAGATGGTCATCATCATCATCATCGCGAACACGGGCGCGAGGATGCCGGCCTCCACCATCGCGACGCCGCGCTTCCCGGCGCGCTGACTCCAGCGTTTGGTCGTCGTCATCATGGTCGCCTCAGTGGATGAAGTCGGGGATCGCCGACGCCGGGTTGAAGATGCCGCCGACCTGCTCGCCGGCGTAGTCCTTGATCTTGCTGAATGCCTGGTTGGTGGCCGTGCTGGCGAGGCTGCCGGCGATCTTGTTGTTGAAGGCCTTCGACACCGGACCGCCGACGATCTTCTGGATGCCGTCTTTGATCTTGTCATCCAGCGTCGAGCCGAGCGAGCCGTTCCACGCGTAGCCGAGGATGTCTTTGCCCCAAGAGAGGCCGTGCAAACGGCGAAGTCGCGCCCGCCAGTTCATGTGGTACGAGGCGTTGCTCTCCTTGTTGCACTCCTCGTCGCCCCAACCCAAGGGCTTACCCGCCTCGCCGCAGTCGTAATAGAACTCGGCCTGAGCGAAGTAGAGGTCGAAGGAGCTCTCGGACGTCTGCGGGATGACCGTGTTCCACGTGCCGCTGCCGTTCGAGTCCATGCCGGCGACGCCGACGAGCTTCTCGGCCTTCTCGATGTTCTTGTGGTTGCCGCCGTAGACGAGCCCCCACACTTGCATCCAGTCGTTGCCGTTCTGAGCGTAGTCGACCACGAGGTGCGGGCCACCGGCGAACTTCGGGTCTTCCCAGAACTGGTCGCCCTTGTGATTGCCGCTGAGCAGCTTCATTTGGTAGACTTCGTCGCACTGCTTCGGGCCGCCGCCGCAGCCGTCTTTCGCGTCGCCGCCCCACCCGCCCGAGAGCGAGCTCGCGCTGTTCGGGCACAGCTCTTTGTTGTCGGTGCCGCCGTCCTGGACCCATGTGGCGAAGCGGAGGGCGCTGATCGCCGGCGAGTCCAGGCTGCTGAACAGGCCCTTCGACCCGGTCTTGCAATACGAGTCGACGATGTGGCTGCCGAGCGCACCCATCACGGCGCCGACGAGCTTTCCGAGCACCGTGCCGACCGGCCCGGGCAGCAGGCCCGAGACCATGCCCGACGCCAAGCTCGTGACCTTGGAGGTCGCGTAGTCACACACCGCGGTGAAGCCCGAGTCCGGGATTCCGACGGGTAGCCCCTCGCGCTTGTCGCCGCCGTCGTACGGCTCGCAGTTGCCGGGGTCCTGCGCGTCGCAGTTCTTCGGCTTGCAGACGCCCTTCTCCTCCCACTCCGCCTCGTCGCACGATTTGCATTTGTGCGCCGGCATCAGGTTGCCCGCCTGGCCTGGCGTGAGTGTGGCCGGAATCAGCGTCGCGCTGATTGGCATTCCCAAGCGGTCCTGCCCCCAGTCCTTGTACTGCGTCGACATGTACACGCCGACGAGCTCACCCGCCCACGGCGCGCCGTAGGAAATGATGTCCTCGAACTTCGACAAAACGGGAAGGACGGGGATCATCACCTTCCGTTCGTACAGTCCGAAAATGCCGCCGGCGCTCAGGTTCGAAGGCGCGCCGTTCGTGTTGCCGTCGTGGAGCCTTCCGACGATGTTCGCCGCGTTGCACCAATTGCTGGCGATCGGCTCGAGCCACTCGAAATACGGAACCATCGAGAGGATGGTCGCGTCGTTCTGCCGGGCCTGGCAGGAGGAGTCACCGCACCCGCCGTCGTTGTTGCTTCCGAGCAGGACGTGGAAGATGTCGAGCACGTTGTAGACGAACGACATCAACAGATACACGGCCGTCAGGATCAACATCAGGATGTTGACGAAGGAAATAAGGTTCATTCCCTGCGCCTGGACTGCGGCCGACGTGTAGCTCATGGAATCGGCCGCTTCTTGCGAGCGATCGCGCCAGATCATGGCGTCGCCGAGCCCCACGAGCATCCACATCCAGCCGACCATCATGCACGCAAAGAAAATACCGAGGACCATGATGGCTCCTCGGCTGTCTTTGAGCGGCTGATTCAGTCTACCCATGGTGGTCTCCGGCATGGTGCGCTCCTAAGGTTCGTAGTACGCGCCCTGATGGGGAAACTGCGCGTGTACAGTGATGTCTTTGTCGCCGTCCGAGCAGATGATCTTGGAGGCGAGGGGGATCTTGCAGCTGAACGTGGCTTTCAGCGTCAGCGTGTCGGTCCCGCCGTTCGCCTCGCCGGTGTGCTCGCACGTCGGCTCCTCGTGCGAGAGCTCGCCCGTCCCCGTCGAGCCTTCGAACGGCGCCAACGCGATTTCGGCGGCGCGACCGATGTCGGTCTCCGTGCCGTCGAGCTTCGAGTCGGAGCCCGGGTCGGGCTCTTTGATGACCGCGCACGCGCGAACGGCCACCTGCGCGGCGTGAAGCACGGCGAGGCGGTCGATGGAATATCGCGCGAGCTGGCAGACGCACAGGAACATCGCGCAAATCGGCATGAAGGCGATCGCGAACTCCGCGAGAACGGCGCCCTTGCGGGCTTTCAATATCCCTTCTCTTCGCGACGTCCTCATCAATGCCTCCAATTCATATAGGCGGTGAACGAAGTGCCCAGGAAGATAGCAGGCCCAAATCGGAACCAGGTCAAGAGCGCCGGCTCGACGGGTCTCCTCTTCTTTTTCGGTAGCAGAGGATTGGCGGCAAGCAACGCCGTATTCTTGATCGTCCTGAACAACTTTCCTTCATAAGCAAGGAACGCTGGAGCGATGAGACCCGCTGCAAAGAAGGAATACATCTCCGCTTCCAGCCCGAGGCGCGGTTGCAACAGCGCGCCGACGGCAGCGAGCAACTTCAGATCCCCGCCGCCGATTGCATCCTGCCGATAGAGAATGGCAGGGACGATCGAGGTGGCGACGGCACCGAGGAGGGAACTCCCTCCTGCGAGGAGTGCGTCGTGCCCTGTCGCGTGTCTCCCGAATGCAATCGCGATGTGCGCGAAGGGAGCGGCGAGCAGGGCACCCAGCGACAACCAGTTCGGTATCTCTCCGCTACGCAGGTCGGAGGCGGCAGCGATCGCAGCGATGACCGCTGCCGCCACCAGGAAGTGGATCATGCTTCCCGTTGTACCACCAAGGTAGGGAGAACCGAACCGGAACGAATCACGTGAACTGGTTGGCGGCCGACTGACCGGCGCCCGACACGCTCGAACCGACGTTCTTGTAGACGACAGCCGCGATGACGAGGATCAGGAAGAGGAGGATGGCGTACTCGACCATCGTCGCGCCCTTCTTGTCCTGAATGAGCTTCTGAAACTTGTTCGACTTGATCAGCTTGTTCATCGTTTCTCTCTCCTTAGGTCACGGCATTGAGCTCAGAATCGCGGCGCGTTGCGAGAGGTAGTTCTGGTACATCAGACGACCTCCCGCGAGGAGGACGCCCGCCGCGGGAACCATTACGAACATCAGAAGAAACGCGTATTCGACTTGAACCGCACCTCGCGTGCGGCGGCGTCGTTTGGTGGCGTCCTTCATCACCCGTCCTCCGATTGGTTGCTTATCCATTGTTCGTGCCACTGCTGCGCTTCGACTGGCGCCGGTGTCGCATTCGCGAAATGCATGGAAATTCGCATGATGTGTTTATCCCACATGCGACGCGCCTGGATCATCCAAGCACCATCATGGATCCTAAAAGATCCGGAGCGGCTCGGCGCGTTTGTACGATATCGCATGATTTCAGGCGGTTGGTGATGCGTCTCGTTTCGGAGACAGCAGACCCAGCAGCTCACGATACCCAGATACAGGCGCAGCGCAAGAGTGGCGGTGACAGACGAATGCCGCGGGGGCGGAAGCGCGCTTGCCCTCGGCGAGGAGGGCGGCGGCGGACGTGCCGTCTTCTTTCGCGTGGGCGATGGTCCGGTGCGGGAGGTAGGCGCGGTAGGTCGCGCCGAGGAGCTCGCCCGGGTCCTCGACCAGCACGACGTCGACGCTGGTCTTCGTGATGCGGTCGGCGAGGAGGATGACGGTCGAGAGGCCGAACGGGTTTTCGAGGGCTGCGGCCGCGAGCGACGCGACGGCTTTTTCGGCGCGGCCCGCGAGATCGGCGTCGACGAGGGTGCCCAGACGGAGAAAGAGCTCGAGGGCCTTGGAGGTCGCGCTCGGGACGGCGTGGTCGTAGACGTCTCGGGGGCGCGCGATGAGCGACTCGCCGTCTTGTGCGACCAGGTAGAGCGCGCCGCTCTCGTCGGCGAACTGCGAGCGAATCGTCGCTGCGAGGGCGCGCGCGCGACGGAGGTACTCGCCGCTGCCGGTCGCCTCGTAGAGGTCGACCGCGGCGCACGCGACGAAGGCCTGGTCGTCGAGGAAGCCTGGGCCCTTCGCGACGCCGTCCTTCGCGTGGCGGAGGACGCGATCGTCTTTGACGAGGACGCGCCAGACGAAGTCGAACGCGCGCTCGGCCATCGCGAGCCACGCGGGCTCGCCCAGCGCGCGCGCGGCGTCGGCGAGCGCGCCGATGAGAAGGCCGTTCCACGAGGCGAGGATCTTCTCGTCGCGGAACGGCTTCGTGCGCTTCTCGCGGTGGGCGAGCATCGCGGCGCGCGCGAGCTCGAGGCGGCGCTCGATCTCCGACGGGGCGGCGGTGAAGCGGACGGCAAGCTCGTCGATCGATTTCGCGAGGGACAGAACGCTCGGCGCGGCGCACGCCGGGTCCGGCGCCGGCGTGCCGAGGGTCCTCGAAGTTTCCTTCGGGTCCGACGCCGAAGCGCGCGCACGCGAGGTCGGCGTCGTCGCCGAGCGCGGCGCGCACCTCGTCTTGGCGTCCAGACGAAGAACTTCCCCTCTTCGCCCTCGCTGTCGGCGTCTTGCGTCGCGTAGAACGCGCCGCCCGCGTCGAGCATCTCGCGCGCAACGTACCCGACGATCTCGCGCGCGGTCGCGGCGTATCGCTCGTCGCCGAAGACGCGCCAGCCGTCGACGTACAGGCGGAGCAGGAGCGCGTTGTCGTAGAGCATCTTCTCGAAGTGCGGGACGAGCCAGCGCTCGTCGGTCGAGTAGCGGTGGAAGCCGCCGCCGAGCTGATCGCAGATGCCGCCCGCGCGCATCGCGTCGAGCGCCGCGCTTCACGCGCGCGGTCGCGCGTCGCGTTCGCCGCGTCGCGAGGAGCACGTCGAGGCTCATCGTGTTCGGGAACTTCGGGCGCACGCCGAACCCGCCGTGCTCGTCGTCGAAGCGGGTGCCGAGGCGCGTCGCGGCCTTCGCGAGGAGCTCGGGATCGAGCTCGCCCGCTTTGCGGCTCGGGGCGGGCCACGCTCGTCGATCGCGCCGGCGATCTCGCGCGCCTGCGCGTCGATGTCGGCGCGCTTCTCGCGGTACGCCTCGGACACGGCGAGGAGCACGTGCGGAAACGAGGGCATCCCGTGGCGCTCGACCGGCGGAAAATACGTGCCGGCGAAGAACGGCTTCTGGTCCGGCGTGAGGAACACGGTGAGCGGCCAGCCGCCGCTCCGCCCGAGGAGCTGCACGGCGAGTTGGTAGATCTGGTCGAGGTCGGGCCGCTCCTCGCGATCGACCTTGATGCAGACGAACTTGTCGTTCATCAGCCGCCGCGATCTTCGCGTCTTCGAAGCTCTCGTGCGCCATGACGTGGCACCAGTGGCACGCCGAGTAGCCGACGCTGAGGAGGATGGGCTTGTCCTCGCGCTTCGCGCGCTCGAGCGCCTCCTGCCCCCACGGATACCAATCGACAGGGTTTTGCGCGTGCTGCTGCAGGTACGGCGAGGCTTCGTGCGCGAGGCGATTGGGCATGGGGTTTGGGTATAGTGCATGTCGATGACCGAGCACGGCGACGATCGGGTGAGCGCGACGCGGCGAACGCTGCTCGACGGAGTCGGCGCGGAGGTCGTCGCGAGCTTCCCCGGGATCACGAGGCTCGGCGGGCAGATCGTGGCGGCGCTCTACCTGAGCGACGAGCCGCAGACGATGGACGCGCTCTCGGAGATGCTCGGCCGGTCGAAGAGCAACATCTTCTCGAATTTGCGCGCGCTCGAGAACGCCGGCATCGTCGAGAAGCAGCGGCCGCGTGGCGCGCGCCACGACATCTTCGCGCTGCGCGGGCCGTACCCGGACGTGATCATCGGCGCGTACCTCGCGAAGCTGCGGCGAGTCATCCAAGACAAGCAAGAGCTCTCGAGCCGCGCGATGACGATGCTCGGCGACGCGCGCGGCCCGGAGGCGGAGGCGCTGCGCACGCGCATCGACGCGCTCGGGCGGAAATACGAGCGCTTCGGGATCGTGTTCGAGGAGCTGATGCCGCAGACGGACGGGCCCGTGGACCTCGAGAAGCTGATCGCTCAGGTGCCGACGAAGCTGCTGCGCGCCGTGGCCGCGCTGACGAAGCGCGCGTTCACGCGGCCGTGATCTCGACCCTCAAGAGCTTGCGTCCCATGAAGAGGTAGTCGCCGTGCGAGAGCTCGCGCTCCTCTTTGATGCGCAGGTAGGTCCCGTTGCGGCTGTTCAAATCGGTGAGCGTGAGCTTGCCGTTCGACTCCTCGATCTTGCAGTGCGAGCCGCTCATGTAGAGGTCGTTCGGGAAATTCAGGTCGCCGCCCTCGCGCCCGATTTGGAGCGTGTTCTGCCGGGCGAGCATGCTCATGCCGGGGTTGCCGCCCTGGAGCACCTGCGTGATGCGGAAGAGGAACTGGTGCTTCGGCGACGTGTAGAAGTAGGTGCCGTCGGGCGAGGGGCCGTCGCCGATCTTCGGCGGCGCGTCGACGACGAAGAGCTGCTCGCCGGCGAGGACCTCGTCGCCCGGCACGATGTCGACGCTGCCGCGCACGCGCAGGAAGACGCCGTTGAGCGAGCCCTCGTCGCGCACGACGAGCTTGTTGTTGCGGTAGAAGAGGTTCGCGTGCTTCGGCGAGACGAAGGGGTCGTCCGGGAACACGAGCTGCCCGTTGCGGCCGACGACGTGCTGCTCGGCGTTGAGCTGGTACGAGAGCCCCTCGACGCCTTCGCCGCGGATCAGGATGAGCTTCGCCTTGCCGGGGATCTGGAGCTGTCCGAAGAACTGCGTGCGCGCGTTCAAGATCTCGGGCGGAACCGCCGCGCCGCACTTTCCGCAGAATTTGTGCCCAATGGGGACCTGCGTCGAGCACGATCCGCAGACGTAGTTCTTCGCGAGTTCCATCAGCTCCTCCAGAGACAGATTCGATGCGCTTTGCGCCGGGGACGATAGCGGAGGCTGGCCGCTCGGGGCAATCGGCCCTTCCGCCGTCGCCGGCGTCCCTCGTGGGGTCATGCGTCGGGGTTGAAGAGGTTGCTCGAACATCTTGGCGAGCGGCGGCGGCGTGACCGCGACGGGCACGGCCGACGGGACGCGCGCTTTTTCGCGCGTGGGAAGCACGAGCGCGAGATCGTTTCCGCACACCGGGCACGCGGGCGTGCGGATTGGGCTGTAGGTGTCGCAGCGGCCGCAGACGACGCCGATTTCGAGGCTCATGTCGTTTGGTGAACCCGGAGATTACCTCACCACAGAACGGTGAGTCGTTTTTTGGCGTCGCCCCAGCCGCCGAGGCCCCATAGCCGAAAGGCGATGCGCTGGCAGGTGGCCGGAGCGATCTGGCCGAAATCGCGCGAATCGAGGTGGAGCGCGCGGTCGTCGCTGACGAGGTAGACCTTGCCCGCGCCGACCTTCGCTTTGACGTCGCGGTCGGCGGTCTGCCCGGCGCGGAGGACGGGGTGCGTCGATCCCGCGAATTCTTCGAGCTGGCAGCCGAGCTCCACGTCCTCTTGCGTCGCCGGGTTCCGCAGGTGGACGGTCGGCGGCTCGCAAGCGACCGAAGCGCTCGGGGTCTGACCGTCGACGATCATGGTGCCCGAGGCGAACTGGATTTCGTCGTCGCCATGGCCGATCACGCGACCGACGACGAAACGGCCTGGCGCGTCGGGATCGGCGCAGCGGACCAGCGCGCCGTCGGACGCTCCGGTGCTGCGCGTGACGAGCACGAGATCGCCGGTGCTCAGCGCCGGCTCGATCGAGACGGCGAGCTGCGGGTCGTCAGCGGGGAGGGTCCACGTCTGGAAAAAGATCGAGACGACCCCGGCAAGGACGCCGCACACGAGCGCGATCCAGAGGAGCGCGCGAACCACTTTGCGCCACATCGATCGGCACCAGCATAGTCCACTTCACGCCGAGGGAACGTCGATCGTGACCTCGGCCCCGGCGACCTTGCCGGCCTCTTCGACGTTGCGAATGCTCGCGCTGCCGCCGTGCGCTTCGACGATGCGGCGAACGAGGGCGAGCCCCAGGCCGGTCGACTGGTGCCCCGAGGCGCGGCTCCGCGCCGTGTCGCCGCGCACGAACGGATCGAAGGCTTTTTCCAGCAGATCGGACGCGAGGCCCGGACCGTGATCGCGCACGCAGACCACCGCGCGGCCGGCGCGCGGCTCGACGGTGACGCGCACGTCGCCGGGTCCGGCGTGATGGCGCGCGTTGTCGACGACGTTGGCGACGGCGCGTCCGAAGAGCGCCGGGTCGATGGGCGCGACGACCGTTTCGTCGCCGCTCACGGTGACGCGCGAGCCGTCGACGTCGCTCACGCGCTTTCGCAGGAAGTCGACCAGCGCGGTCGGCTCCTTGTGGAGGTCCGACAGGCCCGCGCGCGTGATGGAGAGCAGATCGCCGAGGATCGTGTCGAGCTCGCGCATCGAGCCCTCGACGCGGACGAGCGCGGGCTGGCTCGCGCCTTGATCGCGCGCGAGCTCGAGGGCGACGCGCGCGCGACCGAGCGGCGAGCGCAGCTCGTGACTGACGGCCGCGAGGAGATCGCGCTGATCGCGGACCATGCGCTCGACGCGCGTCGCCATGGCGTCGAACGCCTTCGCGACGTCGCGGACCTCGGGGCTCGCGCGCGGGTCGTCTCCGGCGCGCGCGCGAAGGTCGCCGGCGCCGAATTGGTTCGCCGCGGCGGCGACGCGCTCGAGCGGTCGCACGACCAGCGCCGAGATCGACCGCGCGGCGATCGCGAGGACGACGAGCACGACCGCGAGGAACACGAGTCGCCGGATCTTGGGGCCGGGCGGCGATTCGGCGGGGAACTGCAGCGCGCCGACGACGGTGCCGTCGCGCACGACCGGGATGAAGGCAAGATCGCGCTCGAAGACGAGGCTGGACCGGTGCGTGCGCACGGCGCGCGGCAGCGCGTCGACGTCTCGACGCAGGACGAGCTGCGCGCCCGTCGACCTGCGGACGCGCTCGACGGTCGCGTCGACGGCGGGCGCGTCGTCCCACTCGGCGGAGACCTCGACGGCGACCGCGCGCGACATGGTGCGAAGCGGGCCCGAGTCGACCTCGGAGCGCAGGATCGTCCACGCCGTCGCGCTCGCGACCATGCCCGCGACGATCGCGGCGACGAGCCACGCGAAGAGGCGAGTCCGGAGGCCGAGCGTCTTCATTTCACCCGGGTTCCGTGCCCGGGCGAACGAGCACGTAGCCGACGCCGCGGACGGTGCGGATGCGCTTCGGGTCCCGTGCGTCGTCTTGGAGCTTGCTCCTTAGATGGCTGATGTGGACGTCGAGCGAGCGATCGACGCTCGGGTCGTACTCGCCGAAATCGAGCGCGTTCGCGAGCTCTTTGCGGCGAACGATTCGACCCGCGCGGCGCGCGAGCTCGACGAGGAGGCGGAACTCGAACGACGTCAGCGCTAGGTCTCCCTCGCCGAGGGTCACCTTCTGCGCGGGCACGTCGATGACGAGGTCGCCGACGACCAGCCGCGTGGCCCCCTCCGCCGATTTGCTGCGGCGGAGCACGGCCCGGAGGCGCGAGAGGAGCTCGCGCGGGTTGAACGGCTTGGGGACGTAGTCGTCGGCGCCGAGGTCGAGCCCGACGATCCGGTCGTCGTCGTCGCCGCGCGCGGTCAACATGATGACGGGCACGTCGCTCGATTCTCGGATTCGTTTGCAGACCTCGAACCCGTCCTCGCCGGGGAGCATGACGTCGAGCAGCACGGCGTCGTACGCTTCGCTGTTGAGCCGCGAGAGGCCGTCGCGCCCGTCGGGCGCGACTTCGAGAGAAACGTCGTGGCCGGCGAAGTATTCTCGGAGCAAGTCGGCGAGCTCGGCGTCGTCGTCGACCAAGAGGATCCGCATGTGCCGAAAATGTACCTTCTGGAGCGAGATCGGGAGGTCCCGGATGAAAAGTTCTGTAAAGGACGCGAGCGTTGCGCGAATGCGGCTGGGCGCGATGGCCGCGCTGGGCCTCGGCGGGGCCGCGATCGGCGCCTGCAAGAGCGCCGCGGCGAACGACGGGCTCGTGGTCGCGCCGATGCTGGAGACCGCTCTGGCCTCACCGAGCGGTTCGGCGGACGAGGCCGGCGCCGCGGTCGCGCGCCGGCCCACGGTCGACCCGCGGGCGCCGCGCAACATGAAATGCGAGCGCCAGGTCGAGTGTCGTGCGGAGCTCGCGGTCGCGCCGAGCTGGTCGTTTTCGCCGCCCTACGAACGCTGCGACCCGATGCCCATCGGCGAGCTGGGCAAATTCAGCCCGAGCGAGACGGCGTCCCACCGGCACCAGGAGCCGGGGACGTGCTGTTACCTCGCCTTCGTCGCGTGCGAGTCGGAGGGGTCGCGCAACAACCTGCCGATCATCCGCGGACGACCGCTGCGGGACGCGGGCGGCGAGCCGGTGACGGCGCGCACGATCCCGCGGAAAGGATGGGGTTCGGTGGGAGATCGTTCGGATCCGAACGATCTCCTCGCGGCGGCCTGGGCGGCGGACGGGGCCGACGAGCACGCGTCGGTCGCCGAGCTC
Organism: uncultured delta proteobacterium; assembly: GCA_963731595.1. Taxonomy (GTDB): domain Bacteria; phylum Myxococcota_A; class Polyangia; order Polyangiales; family Polyangiaceae; genus DASXHD01. The sequence goes on along the minus strand of CAVSWE010000004.1, from coordinate 1,479,661 downwards.
GCCCGCCTCTCGCTCGTCCTGCTGGGGCTCGGCGCGCCCGCCGAGCTCCTGGCGGACGTCCATCGCGCCGCGCTCGACGAGATCGCCCACGCCGAGGCGTGTTTCTCGATCGCCTCGCGCTTCGCCGGGCGAGCCCTCGGGCCGGGCCCGCTCGACGTGGCGCGTGGGGGCGGGGGCGCCTCGGTCGCGGCGCTGGTCGCGAGCACCCTGCGCGACGGTTGCCTCGGCGAAGCGGCCGCGGCGCTCGAGCTCGCCGAGAGGGCGCGCGAGGCGCGGGACGAACGCATCGCGCGCGCGCTCGCGACGATGGCGGCCGACGAAGAGCGCCACGCCGAGCTCGCCTGGCGGATCCTTCGGTTCGCGCACGAACGCGCGCCCGCCGAAGCCGCAACGGCGATCGCGGAGTTCCTCGCCGAGGCGCGTCCGAAGAGCGCGCTCGAGGCCGACGTGCTGCGCGAAATCGCGCGGCCGGCGCTCAGAGCGTTCGCGACGCGACGATCGCCGCGCGCAGATGATTGCGAGCGCGAAGCGTGAGCGGCCCGTCCGGGTGCGCGCGCAGCCACTCCTCGAACGCGCGCGCCGACTCGTCGTACTTGGTCTCGCGATAGAGCGCGACGCCGCGCGCGTACGACTCCGGGTAGCTCGGGTCGATGCGCGCGAGCTTCTCGATTTTGTCGAGCCGCCACTGCTCGGCCGCGATCTGCTCGCCGGCCGCGAGCGCATCGCAGTCGGCGCGCGTGTGCGCGTTCTTGCGCGCGGCCGCGAGCGTCTCGCGCGCCGATTGGGTCGGGTGCGGGTGGAGCAGGTCGAACATGTAGAATGCACGCATCTCGTCGAGCTTCGGCTCGAGCTCGGGCACGGCGTCGAGGCGCGTCACCGCGTTCCACCGCAGCTTGAAGGCGACGCGGAGCTCTCGGTCGGAGAGGAGCAAGACGCCGTTCTTGATGTAGCCGGTCATCGTCATGCGACGCACGAAGCCGCCGCCCACCGCGTCGAGCTCGGGCGAGGGTTTGCCGGTCTTGCGCCAGGCGTGGACCTCGACGAGGAAGTGCTCGAGCTGAACGGCGCGCAAGTCGAGGACAGCGTCGATTCCCTTCGCGAGCGCGACGGGCCTCGCCTCGTCGATCGCGCGCCGGAGATCGGGCCACGGCGCGTTCGGTGGATTGGCGGCTTCGGTCGTGTCGAACGCGCGAATCGCGTCGCCGAGAGCGCGCACCTCGGCGGGCAGGGGCGCGCGCTCCGCCGCGGCGGCGCGCGCGTCGTCCGCGTGCTCGACGGCGACGAGCTTGCGCGTGTCGAGGTCGGGCATCGGCACGTCGTCCGGCGGCGATTCGTGCGGAAAAAGGAGCAGCGCGAAGAAGACGCCGATGACCACGGGAATCAGCGCGAGGAGTCGGCCGTCCGAGCGCTGTTTCGCCATCGCGATTCATCATCGCCTTTCCGCGGCGCGGTTGCGAAGGAAACACGTTCCGTGTACGCATGGGCGTCGTGGAGCTTCGTCGCCATCATCGCGTTCCGTTCACCGAACCGGTCGTGTTTGCCCGCAAAGGCAGCGAGAAACGCGGGTCGGGGCAGAGCGCCGACATCTCGCTCGGCGGGATGTACATCGAGACGACGACGCCCGAGCCGTTCGGCGCCGAGATCGTCGTTCACCTCCACGTGCCGGGCGAGCCGTCGGCGTTCGCGCTCCCGGGGATCGTGCGATGGACCGACGCCTCGGGCATGGGCGTGCAGTTCGGTCTGCTCGGCGCGCGCGAGACGCACACGATCACCGAGCTCGTCGCCGCGCACGAAGACGAGTGAGCTGCCTCAGCGAGGCATGATTCGAATCGGGACCGTGACCGGGCCGGGCACGGCGAGCTTCGTTCGCTTGTAGATGACGTCGTCGGCGCAGTCGCGCGCTTCCGGCAGGAGCGGCGGGCTGAAGCGACCGCCTTGCACGGTGCCGTCGTCGCGGACGTTCAGCGTGAGCGACGTGGAGAACGTAGTCCCGGGAACGACGGCCTCGCGGCCGCACTGCGCGAGCGCCGCCGCGATTTCGTCGGGCGTCGAGAGCCACGTCGGGTCGGAGACGACCGCCGCGGGGCTCGTCGCAGCGTGACGGCTCGCGAGCGCGAGCGGCTGCTCGTGAGACTCGTGAGTCGTGTCCGTCGTGTCGGCAGCTTCGTGGGCCGGCTGCGGGACGAGGAACGCCGTCTCCGCTTCGGCGCGCGGGGGCGTGACGCTCTCGGCCGGGCGGACCGCGCTCGCCGCGTGGTCGACGCGGATGTCGCCGAGGTTCCGCGCGTCGAGCTCGACGTGCGCCGGCGCGGTGACGAGCGTGCCGATGGTCGACCCGCGCCGCGGGGGCGCGCCGATTGAGACGACGCCCTCGGTCAGATTGACCGTGACCTTGTCGCCGTCGCGCGCGACGCGCAGGTGCGTGCCGTGAACGGCGACTCGGACGACCTCGCCCGACGAAGCCGTCACGTCGATCGCGAACGCTTCGCCCGAGGGAACGGGCGTGACCTGAGCTTCGGCCGCGCCCGTCTCGAGCGAGAGCACGAGCGGCGAGCTCGCGTGCTCGACGCGAAGCTCGGAGCCGCGCGGCGCGCTCCACCGCACTTTTCCGGGCGATTCGAAGTACGCGACCTCCTGCGTCACCTCGATGCGATCGCCGAGCGCGAGCTCGGAGCCCTGCGACGAGCGGACCACCTGGCTCGAGGCCCGCGCGACCTCGGCGTGCCCTTCGAGCCCCTCGGAGCCCGGGTGAACGAAGACGAGCGCGGCCGCTGCGGCGGCGAGCGTGAACGCCGCGCCGATCCAGAGGACGCGACCGCCGCCGGCGCGCGTCCCTTCTTCCTCGTCGACCGACTTCGTCGCGATCGGCTCGCGCTCCAGGCGAGCGAAGAGCTTCTCGTCGACCGACTGCCAGTCGACGTCGGGCGCGTCCTTCTTCGCGTCGCGGACGAGATCGTCCAGCTCGATCTTCTTCACGGCTCCTCCTCCTTGCGCGAGAAGGTGCCGCGCACGGTAGCCAGCGCCGGCTCGTTCTCCATCAACTCTTCGAGCTCGCGGCGCGCGTAGAACAGGCGCGTGCGCACGGTCAGCACCGGGGCGCCGACGATCGTCGCGATCTCCTGCGGCGAAATCCCCTCGATTTCGTGGAGGATGAACACCGTCCGCTTCTTCTCGGCGAGCTTCTCGAGCAGCTTGCCGAAGACGCGGACGCGCGCGCGGCGCTCGGCGTCTTCGTCGGGGAGCACGACGCCGTCGTCGGCGGTGTGCTCCGGCGGGAGCTCCTCGGCGTAGGTCGGGCGGCTGCGGGCCGCGCGGCGGTGCATGAGCACGACGTTCACCGCGACGCGGTGGACCCACGTGCTGAACTTCGACTGCCCGCGGAAGTCTTTCAGGCTCCGGAAGACCTGGACGAAGACCTCCTGCACGACGTCGTCGACGTCGGCCGACCCGTTGAGCATTCGGTAGACGAGCCGGGCGACGTCGCTCCGGTGGCGCTGGTAGAGCGCGCGGAACGCGGCCGTGTCGCCCTTGGCGGCGCGGGCGATGACGTCCGCCTCCTCGGTCATGCGGGAGCGGTCTTGGATGCCGGCGACGGGAAATGCGGGTGCGACACTCACTGAGCCGTTTCGTTGCCGGCTCTCGCTGTCCCGTTCACCGCGCTGGGTCACGCGTCAGAATAGCGCGCGAAAATCGATCTTCTCGGCCTTTTTTTGCTCGAGGAGGTGATTCACGGCGCGGACGATGCGGTTTTTCGTGGGTCCGCTGATGGTCTTGCCCGCGAGGGCGGCGTCCATGGCGCGGTTCGTCACGGGGCGGCCGCTGCGGGGCTTTCGCTCCTCTTTCGGAGCGGCTTCGCCGCCCTCGCTACCCTTCGCCCGGCGTCGATTCAGCTTGATTTGACGGTCCTCGGGCCGGAGCGTCTCGAGCGCGTGCGACGCGGAGATCACGCGGCGCGGGTCGATCTTCTTCGACGAGAGGAACTGGGCGAGCTTGCTGTCGCTCGCCTTCTTCTCGGCGGCGGGCTTCTTTTCGGTCTTCTTGGCGGCCATTTGCGCGGCGGAAACTAGTCCGAAGCCGAGCGCGCGCAAGCAAAATCGCGGTTTTTCGGCGTGGCGTCGAGTTGGCGCCGGACCGGCACGGGGCCTGGCCGGGCCAGCGGCGAGCACGAGGTTTGGGCCGGTTTTTGGTCGGCACAGACGGTGCGAGAGGCGCCCGCGTGGACGGCGTCTTGATCTTCGGGTGCGCGCTTCTCGTCGGGAGCGCGGCGGTAACCGCGCCGTGGCCGGCGGTCGCGCTGGCGGCGGGGACGCTCGCCCTGCTTCGCGGGCGGCGATTGTTCATCGCGCTGGTCCTCGTCGGCTTCGCGCTCGGTGCCCTTCGCGCGTCGAGCGCCGTCGGCGCGTTCGAGCGCGCGCGCGCCGCGGCGCACGTCGAGAACGGCGTCGCCCGATGCGAGGTGTGGGGCACCGTCGCGTCCTCGCCCGTCGTCCTTCACGACGTGCCACGCTTCGACGTCGCGGTGACGCGTGCAGAATGCATCGAATCGCGACGCGCCGAGTTTCGCGGCCGCGCGACCCTCTACGGCGGGCCCGGGGACCTCGCGCGCGGCGACGTGGTGTCGGGGTTCGTGCAGGTCGGCAGACCCGACCGCTTCGACGATCCCGAGATCGGCAGCGCGACCGTGCGCGAGGCGCGGCGCGGCGTGCAGCGGACGGGGAGCGTCGTCGATTTGTGGGTCGTGCGTCGGGGTCGCTCGCCGCTCGCGTGGATCGATCGGTTTCGCAACGAGGCGCGCGCGCGAATCGTCGCGACTTTTCCCGAGGCGACCGCGCCGCTCGCGCGCGCGCTCGTCCTCGGCGAGACCGATCTCGAGGCGGCCGACGACGACGCGTTTCGCGCGAGCGGGCTCGCGCATTTGCTCGCCGTCTCGGGGATGCACCTCGTCATCGTCGTCCTCGGCGCGATCGCCGCGCTGCGCGCCGTCTTGGTCCGCGTGACGCCGCTGTCGGAGCGGGTCGACGTCGGGCGCGTCGCGGCGCTCCTGGGCATCCCCTTTTGCTGGGCGTACGCCGATTTCGCGGGCGCGAGCGGGTCGGCGATTCGCGCGGCGTGGATGCTCACGGCCGCGCTCGCCGCGCGCGCCCTCTGCCGGCGAACGACGGCGGCGCGCACGCTCGGGCTCTCGATCCTCGGCGCACTCGCGTTCGATCCGCTGGCGCTCTTCGACGTGTCGTTCACGCTGTCGGCGTGCGCGACCGCGGGGCTCGTCGCGTTCTCGACGCCGATCGGCGCGGCGCTGACCGCACGCGCGCCGCGGCTGCTGCACGCGCCGCTCAAGCAGGTGGGCGTCACGATGGCGGCGACGATTCCGTGCGCGCCCGTCCTCGCGACGTTCGCCCCGTCGCTGCCGCTCGGGGCCGCCGCGGCGAACCTCCTCGCAGTTCCGCTCGGCGAGGCGGCCGCCCTTCCGCTCTGTCTCCTGCACGGCTTGCTCGAGCCGTTTCCGTCCGCCGAGCGCGGGTGCGCGCTCGCGGCCTCGGGCGCGCTCCTCGGCGTGCGCGCGGTCGCGCGTTGGTTCGCGGGCGTGCACGTGCTGCAGCTCCCCGTCCCGGCGCCCACGCCGTGGCAGATCGCCGCCGTCGCCTTCGCCTTCGCGGCGCTCGTCTGGGCGCCTCGCTCGCGCGGCTCGATCGCGACCGCCTCGCTCGCGCTCGCGGTGCTGCTCGAGCTGCCGGCGCGCTCGGGCGGCGCGCCGCGCGGCGTCCTCCGCGCGACGTACATCGACGTGGGCCAGGGCGACGCCGCGCTCGTGGATTTGCCGGACGGGAGCGCGATGCTCATCGACGGCGGTGGGCTCGTCGGCAGCCCGCTCGACGTCGGCCGCCGCGTCATCGCGCCGCTCCTCCGCGCGCGCCGGCGCGACCGACTCGCCGTCGTCGTCCTCACGCACCCGCACCCGGATCACTTCGGCGGGCTCGAGTCGGGCCTCGCGGGGGTGCGCGTCGGCGCGTTTTGGGACACGGGGCAGGGCGAACGCGAGGGCGTCGCGGGCGGCTACGCGCGCGTGCTCGCGGCCATGCGACTGCAGAATACACGTATTGCGCGGCCGGCCGAGATTTGCGGCTCCCACGCGATCGGCGGCGCGCGCGTCGACGTGCTCGCGCCGTGCCCCGCGGCCTCGGTCGACCGCCCCCCGAACGACAACTCGTTCGTGCTCCGAATCGCCTACGGGCGCCGCGCGCTCTTGTTCGAGGGCGACGCCGAGCGCGAGGAAGAGGGCGAGCTCGTGCGCCGCTTCGGCCCGGCTCTCCACGCCGACGTGCTCAAGGTCGGCCACCACGGGAGCAAGACCTCGAGCACCCGTGCGCTGCTCGCGGCCGTGTCCCCCGAGATCGCGGTCATCTCGTGCGGCGTGCGGAATCGGTACGGCCACCCGTTTCCGGCGACGCTCGCGGCGCTGGGCGCGTCCGGGGCGCGCGTCCACCGGACCGACCGCGACGGCGCGATCACCGTCACGACCGACGGCGAGCGGCTCTCGATTGACGACGCCACCGAAGGGCCGTAATTCGCTTCGTTCAAATGAGCGAACGAATCGTCACGATGCTCGATCGCGAAACGATCGCCAAACGAGTGGCCGAGCTCGGCGCGCAAATCACGAAGGACTACCGCGACGGGTCGCTCGTCCTCATCTGCGTGCTCAAGGGCAGCTTCGTCTTCGCGTCGGACTTGGCGCGCGCGATCGACCTGCCGCTCCGCATCGACTTCCTCGGCGTGCGCTCCTACGGCGAAGGCACCGAGACGAGCGGCGTCGTCCAAATCACGCAGGACCTGTCGCGGCCGATCGAGCACGAGGACGTGCTCCTCGTCGAGGACATCGTCGACACGGGGCTCACCATCGCGCACTTGATGGACCTCCTTCGCACGCGCCAGCCGCGCAGCGTCAAGGTCTGCTCGCTCTTGCACAAGCCCGTGCGCGCGCGCGTGCAGGTGAAGGTCGACTATCTGGGGTTCACCATCGAGGACAAGTTCGTGGTCGGCTACGGGCTGGATTTCGCCGAGCGGTATCGCAACCTGCCGTACATCGGCATCGTGGAGCGGAGCTGATGAGCAAGCGACTCGCGTATCTCGAGAAGGTCACGAGCGAGGGGTCGAAGGAACCGCTCGCATGGTACGGGCTCGCCCTCGAGTACAAATCGCTCGGGCGAACCGACGACGCTCTCCGCACGTTCGAGACGTTGCGAAAGAACGACCCGGCGTACGTCGCGATGTACTTGATGTGCGGTCAGATGCTCGCCGACGCGGGCCGCGCCGAAGCGCGCGAGTGGCTCGAAGCGGGCATCGCCGCCGCGCGCGCGAAGGGCGACACCCACGCCCTCGGCGAGATCCAATCCGCCCTCGACGCGCTCTGACCGCCAAGAGAGGGAAGACATAAAGATTGGAAGGTTGGAAGGCGAGCAGAATTATATGTATAATACATATAATTTCTTCCTCTCTGCTTCCTCCCTTCCAATCTTCATGTTCAATCTCTCTTGGGGGGCCGAGGGTCGTAGAAGTGCGCGCCGGCGAGGGCGTCGGGGAGGTAGGTTTCGCCGGGGACGACGGCGTCTTCGTAGTCGTGCGGGTATTTGTAATCTTTGCCGTAGCCCTCGTCCTTCATGAGCTTGGTGGGGGCGTTGCGGAGCTTGAGGGGGACGGGGAGCGCGCCGTGCTCGGCGATGGCGGCTTTGGCGCTCTGCCAGGCGTTTTTGACGGCGTTCGATTTGGGGGCGGTCGCGAGGTAGAGCGCGGCGTGGGCGAGCGGGTAGATGCCCTCGGGCATTCCGAGCCGGCGGTAGGCTTGGTCGGCGGCGTTCGCGACGACGAGGGCTTGCGCGTCGGCGTTCCCCACGTCCTCGCTGGCGAAGACGATCATCCGGCGCGCGACGAAGAGCGGGTCGTCGCCGGCCTCGAGCATGCGCATCATCCAGTAGATCGCCGCGTCGGGGTCGGAGCCGCGCAGCGATTTGATGAACGCCGAGACGACGTTGTAGTGCTCGTCGCCGGCCTTGTCGTAGAGGAGCGGCTGGTGCGAGTGGGCGCTCTGCACGGTCGCGAGGTCGATGCGCTTCGAGGTCGCGTGGTCGGCGACCATCTCGAGCGTGGTCAGCGCGCGTCGCGCGTCGCCGCGGGCGTCTTTGGCGATCGCCGCGAGCGCGTCGTCGTCGGCCTCGAGGTGGGCGCCGCCGAGTCCGCGCGCCTCGTCGGCGAGCGCCCGCGCGAGGAGCGCGACGAGCTCGGGCTCGCCGAGCGGATCGAGCCGAAACACCTTGCAGCGCGAGAGGAGCGCGGCGTTGACCGCGAACGACGGATTTTCCGTCGTGGCGCCGACGAGGATGATGGTGCCGTTCTCGACGTGAGGAAGAAACGCGTCCTGCTGCGCCTTGTTGAATCGGTGGATTTCGTCGACGAACACGATCGTGCGTTTGCCGAGCTCGGCGCGGCGGCTGCGCGCCTCTTCCACGATGGTCCGGAGCTCGGCGATGGTGCCGAGCACGGCGCTGAACTGGATGAGCTCGGCCTTGGTCTGGCCGGCGATGACGCGACCGAGCGAGGTCTTCCCCGAGCCGGGAGGACCCCACAGGATCATCGACGGCACGCGGTCGTCGCGGATCGCGCGCTCCAGAAATCGGCCCTGGCCGAGCAAGTGCCCCTGACCGAGGTACTCCTCGATTGTCATGGGCCTCATGCGATCGGCGAGCGGCGGTTTTCCGGGCAGCTTTCCCGCTCGCACCGCGTGCGCGAAGAGGCTCTCGTCCGAGCCCGCTGCGCGTTTGGTGGACATGGCAGGCAGTATAATCACAAGCACCTGGCGAAAACGGCCGGGGCGCCGTAATCCTTATTCGCTCGTGATCGCTCGGCTCCCTGTCTTCTGCGCGCTCGCCGCCACCGTCGTGCTCGCCGCGTGCGCAGGGTCGCAAGCGCCGGTCGCGCCGATCGGCCCGCGCGGCACGAGCATCGAGATCGCCGACTTCGAGATCAACGGCGACGGCATCGACCGCTTCGCGTCGTGCCCGCCGCCCGGCGAGATCGGACAGGACTGGTACCCGCCGATTCCCGACTGGACGCCGCCGGCGAACACGCCGACGGACGACGGCAGCGGCACGCCGCTCTCGCACTCCACCGAGCAGCTCGGACGAACGGCGACCGAGCGCGCCGTCGAGGACACGCGCGCGGCCTTTCGAAGCTGCTACCACCGCGGCCTCGTCAGCGACCCGACGCAGTTCGGGCACGTCGCGGTCGTGCTGCGCGTCGGGCCGACGGGCCGCGTGCTCAAGAGCGAGTCGTACGGCGCGTGCTCGATTCAGCACGACGTGATTCGCTGCATGCAGGACGTCGGAAAGGCGCTGCGGTTCGATCCGCCCGCGGGCGGGAAGGACACGATTGTCATCCCGGTCGTGTTCGAGCCGAGCAGCGGGCCGGACGAGACGACGACGCAAAACGACGCGTACACGGCGCAGGCGTACGTGACGCTCGAGAACATGAAGCCGGATTTCCACGCGTGCGAGTCGCGCGCGCACGGCGTCTCGGCGTGGGGCGTGTTCGACATGCAGGTCGATGCGCACGGCAACGTGACGTCGGCGAACATCGACCCGTACAACGGCGATCAAGACGTGCTCGCGTGCGCAGCCGAGGTCCTGCAGAAGATGAAGCTCCCGCCGCCCGAGGGAGGGAAAGGGAAGCTGCTCGCGCGGATCACGTTCAATCCGCGCTCAGGGTCCCGCTGATGGACCCGCCTCGGGCGCCTCGGGCGCTCGTGATTCCGTTCGGCGTGCCGGACGCGGGCAAGGGGCTCGGGCTCGGGCTCGCTTCGCTCGTGCACTCGTTCGCGCGCCTCGACGACGGCGACGTGGCGCTCGCGCAGCTCCGCGCGCACGCGAGCGACGGCGGCGTGACCGGGATCGTCGAGGCGTTCGTGACCGGCGCGCAGTGGCGGGCGATGCCGGGCTCGGAGGATACGCCCGCGAACGTCTCGGTGGTGCTCACGGGCGCGTTGGAGCCGCCGCGCGACGGGCGCGGCGCGTTCTCGGTGCTCGCGTTCGACGCGCGGACCGGCGAGGCGCGCGCGAAGTGCGAGGCGGTGCTCGATTTCGACGGCGTCGGGCGGACGATCGTCTCGACGCTCGAGACGCTCTGCGGGCGCGTCGGCGGCGACGTCGGCGCGCTGCGCGGGATCGAGTCGCTCTCGTGGGATGCGCTCGAGAGCGTGCTCTTGGCCGAGACGTGGCGCGTGCGCGCGCTCAGCGGCTCCGATCCGACCGGCGCGGTCGCCGCGCTGGCGCACCTCGGGCGCGCGGTGAGCGAGGCGCAGGGGGCGGCGTTCCCTGCGGAGAGGCTCGCGACCGTCGCGGTCGAGATCGCGCGCGGCACGAGCGAGACACGTTCGCTCGAGGCCGCGCTCCGCGCCGTCGTGACGGCGAGCGCCGACGCGCCCGAGAGCGGCGCGCTCGAAGCCGCGGCGGCGGCCGTGTGCCTCCGCCTCGGGCGCGCGGACGACTCGCTCGTGCACGGCGAGCACGCCATCGAGCGCGATCCGACGCGCGCGTTCGCGCATGCGCTCGTGTCGGAGGCGCGCCGCGCGAAGGGGGACCTGCCGGGCGCCGGGCGCGCGATCGCGACCGCGCTCGCGCTCGACGCCGGCGATCCGCACGCGCGCAACGAGCGCGCCGTGCTGCTTCACGCGACGGGCGACGCGCTCGGCGCGGCCATCGAGTGGCAGAGCCTCCTCGCGGCGCACCCGATGCACCTCGTCGCGTTCTCGAACCTCGCGTCGCTCGCGGCCGAACGCAGCGACGCCGCGCTCGCGCAGAGCGTCGTGGACCATGCGCTCGCGGTGCGCGCGAGCGCGCCGATGGAGATGCTGCGCCGCGCGATCCAGGTCGCTCTCCAGGCCGAGCCGGCGAGCGTCGCGCGCGGGTCGCGTGTGGCCTCGCTGTGCCGCGCGGTCGCTGCGCGCGAGCCGCGCGACGGCGTCGCGGCGCTCCTCCTCGGCCGGGCGCTCGCCGAGATGGGCGAGCGCAGCGCCGCGCTCGAGCACGTCGCGTCCGTCGAGCGCGCGGCGAAGGGCTCGCTCATCGCGGCCGAAGCCGCGCGCGTTCGCCTTCAAATCGCCGACCCGCTCGCCGCCGCGGCGGTGGACGCGGCGATTCGATTGGCGACGGAGCCGGAGGCGCGCGATTCTCGACGCGATCGCGACGCGCGCGCGACGGCTGGCCGAGGAGCACGAGATTTGGGTCGCGCACCTCGCGGCGGCGATCGCGGAGCGGCGCCTTGGACGCTTCGAGCGCGCTCGGGTCGATGCGCTGCGCGCGCTGGCGACGGCGCCGAGCGCGCCGCTCGCGCACCTCGAGATGGCGACGCTCCTCCTCGCGACGAAAGCCCCCGCGGGCGCCGCAACGCACGCGCGCCGCGCGATCGAGCTCGACCCGACGGCGGGCCGCGGCCACGCGCTCCTCGCCGAGGCGCTCCTCGAGACCGGCGATCGCGCAGGGGCCGCCGCCGAGCTCGAGCGGGCGAGCGCGCTCGCCCCCGAGGACGCGCGCGTCGGCGTCCTCCGCGAGCGCCTCGACGCCGGCGAGCCGAAGAAGCGCTCGAGCTGGATCGCGCGCCTACTCGAGAAGTGACGTCTCGAACCCTGTTCTCTCGCTCGGGGCCGCGCGGGGCTACGCGGGGCGGGCGCCGAAGATTGCGGTGCCGACGCGGACGAGCGTCGCGCCGGCAGGGATCGCGATCTCGAAGTCGTTCGTCATGCCCATGGAGAGCTCGGGTAGGCGGGCGGCGCCGCCGTGCTTCTCGCGGAGCGACGCGAGCGCCTCGAAGACGCCGCGCGCTGCGTCGAGATCGCCCAGCGGCGGCATCGTCATGAGACCGCGGAGGCGCAGGCGCGGGTCGGCCGCGATGGCGTCGAGGAGCGCGCCGAGCTCTGCGGGCGCGACGCCGTGCTTGCTCGCCTCGTCGCTGAGCTTCACCTCGACGAGCACCGAGAGCGGCGCGCGACCCGCGCTCGCCGCGCGCTTTCCGAGCTCGCGCGCGAGCTCCGCGCGAGTCGCACCGCGTGGACGAGGTGCGGCGACGCGCGCGACGACCTTGGCCTTGTTGCTCTGGAGGTGACCGATGAAGTGCCACTCGAGGTCCGCGAGATCCGCGAGCGCCGCGGCCTTCGTCTCGAGCTCCTGCGCGTAGCTCTCGCCGAACGCGCGCTGGCCCGCGGCGTACGCCTCGCGGATCGCGCCGGGCGGGCTTCGTCTTCGAGACGGCGACGAGCTTCACCGCGGCAGGGTCTCGACCCGCGGCGCTCGCCGCCGCGGCGATCGCGCGCGCACCTCGGCGAGCGCGGCGGCGATCGCTCACGCGCTTCCTCGCCGCGCGCGTGACATGCACCATGACGTCGCTGTGCGGCTCGAACGGCCCGCCGGCAAAATCGCCGTAGACATGCTCGATCGCGAAGCCGTTGTAATGGAGCAGCGCCTCCCACTCGCGCGGGAAAAACTGCCGCTGCGCGAGCGGCACGGCGAACGACGCGCGGGGCGCGGCGACGGGGGCTCATCTCCATCGTGACGAACAGGATCTGCCGCGCGCGATCGTAGTCGAAGTGCTCGCGGTAGCGCACGACGCCGGCGCTCGGGTGGCGGAAGCGCGGCGCGTGCTGCGGGCGCATCGGGTCGCGGGCGAGGTCCTCGGGCATCGGCACCGACAGATCGCATGACGAAGCGCCCGCGCGGCGCGAGGTGCTCGCGGACGCGCGCGAGGAAGCGCTCGACGTCGTCGCGCACGTAGAGGTGGAGCAGCACGTTGAACGGCGCGACGACGAGGGGAAAGCGGCGGCCGAGCTTCTTCGCGCCGCATGTCGCCGAAGTGCGCGGTCACGCGCGCGCGCACGTCGCGCGGCTCGGCCCGCAGGCGCCGCGCGAGCTCACCGAGCATCGGGCGCGAGTGATCGACGCCCGACGACGGTCGCGCCGACCCGCGCCATCGGGATCGCGATGCGCCCGCTGCCGATGCCGTACTCGAGGATCGGGCCGCGCGGCGCGGCGCGCGAGATCGCATGTAGTATGCAACGTCTTCCGACCGGCGCGCGTAGGTCTGCGCGTAGTAGGCGGGATCTTCGAAATGAGCGAGCGCGCCGACGCGCAGCTCGTGGTCGCGTTCTCTCAAAGACCCAGGCGGTGCTGGCCTTCGATCCACTCCAGCACGACGTCGTTGCTCGCGCGATCGTAGTGGACGTAGCCGGCCGCGATTTCGCGCAGCGCGGTGACGGCCGCCTTGTTCTTGGAGTGGACGAGCGGCTGGCCGCCCTTCATGAGCTGACGAGTCCGCTGCGCGGCCAGGACGACCAGGGCGAAACGGTTCTCTTCACGCTCGAGGCAATCTTCGACGGTGACGCGGGCCATTGGGGCCGAATCAACTAGCACCGCGTTTTCGCTTTAGCAAGGCAAGTGCCAGCGCGAGGGCGCCCCAAGCGGCGGAGCTCGGCGCGCGACCGCCGGTCGAGCACCCTCCGGCCGCGGGAATCTCGGGCTTTCCGCCGTCCGGCGCGGCGGCGTCCTCGGTGGCCGGCGCTGCGTCGTCGGTCGGCGCGGCGGCGTCCGCGGCGTCCGAGCCGGCGTCCTGCTGCGGGGCGCCCGCGTCCGGCACTGCAGCGCAGGTCGTCCCTTTCGCGAAGCCGCCGACGGGCGACTTGGTGACGCGCTTTTCGGTCTCCGGACCGTACGAGCCGTCCTCGGCGATTGTGTCTTTCGGGTTGTTGAGGTTCCAGAGCTTCTGGAAGGCGAGCACCGACAGCGAACGGAGGTCGAGGCCCCCGGCGACGTAGTCGAAGTGGACCGGATTGGCGGAGCCGAACCATTTCCAACCGTGCGCTCCGAAATACGTCTGCCAGCCGACGTTGTCGTCGACGTCGACGGCGAGCCCGGACTCGTGGTTGCTGTTGCCGGGCGACGCCGCGAGCCCGATGCCGCAGCGACCCTGCAAGTACCACTGGTAGAGCAAGTACTGCTGCGGGAGCGTGCGGAGCGCCGAGTTGATCGTCATCGTGGTGCCGCGCGCGGCGACGACTTTGGCGAGCGCGCCCTCGGCCGGCGTCTGCAAGTACGGAAAGACCGCGGAGCCGAGCGACACCTTGGAGATGCCGGCGATCGATTTGAGCGTGTTCGGCTGAAGGCAGTTCATCTCGTCGACGAGCTGCTGCGAGAGGCCCTTGACCGACGTCGTCGAGCAGCTGCTCGTGACCGCGAGCGAGACCGGATTGGACGCGCCGAGCTCGTCGGCCGACGAGCCGGCGTCCTCCGGCGGCGCGGAGCACGCGGCGGCGAGGAGCACGAGCGGTACGAGGGCGCGGCGCACGTGCGGGGGATGTGCACTCGCCGTGCCGCGAAAATGAGGCGGATTTCAGCGCGCGGCTCGCGGCTGGACGCGAGCGCCCGCGAGCGCCCGCGAACGCGCACGTCAGGGCGCGAGGTGCGCGAGGTGCGCGAAGTCGTTGTACGTCATGAGGAGCGTCTCGCCGTCGTGGTCGTAGACGAGCGTCGAGAGCGCCGCGTTCTGCAGTCCAGCGAGCGGCGCGGTCCACAGCGCGGGGAGCCTCAAAATCGAGCAGACGGCGCTTCGGAGCGCCGCGCCGTGCGAGACCACGAGCACGCGATGCCCCCGGTGATCGCGCGCGATCCGATCGAGGGTCGCGCGCACCCGCTCGGCGAGCACCCGGTAGGTCTCGCCGCCCCCACGCGCGACGTCGACGCCCGCGCGCCACGCCGCCCACTCTTCGGGAAATCGCTCGGCGACCTCTTCGTGCGAGAGGCCCGTCCACGCTCCGACGTCCACCTCGCGCAGCGCAGGATCGACGACGACCTCGAGCTTCGCCGCGGCCGCCACGATCGCCGCCGTCTCTCGAGCGCGCTCGAGGTCCGACGACACGATGACGTCGATCGACGGCGCGACACGCGACGCGAGCCGCGCCGCCTGCGCGCGCCCGCGCGCGTTGAGCCCGCTCCCGCGCTGCCCCTGAAAGACCTTCTGCGCGTTGTCGTCGGTTTCGCCGTGCCGCGCGAGATGAAGGACCGTGGACAAGGCGTCAGACTACCCTGCCCTCCACACGTCGGCTAATCATCGAGTGCTCCCGGAGGAGTGGCCGAGTGGTCTATGGCACCGGTTTTGAAAACCGGCGAGGGTGCAAGCCCTCCAAGAGTTCGAATCTCTTCTCCTCCGCCCTAATTCCCGCCACTCTGGCGATTCTCGTTCGGCGCGCTTTTCGGCGGCTGTTTTCTTCCGGCGCCCGAAGCTCCGGCGGAAGCCAAACCGTTGACGACGCGCACGGGCAAGCTCACGACTTGCGCGGTGCGAAGGTCGAGACGGATGCGACCGACGCCCGCGCGCCGTTGGTCCATCTCGATCGCGGTTTAGAAGCTTTGTACGCCGCTGCCCGACTGACCGAGCGACCGCAATCGCAGGCGCTCATCCACGCTGCGGCGGCAAGCCAGGTGTTGAACTCGCGCGCAGCATGTGAAAGGTCACGTTGTGGCCGTCAGCATGTCGGAGCATCCGGCCTTGAGGAGCGACTCACGGAGCTTCCTGGCGGCTCGGCTGAGCCGCGCCAGACGGTGCGCCACGCCCGAAGGCCACGCGCAAGAAGCGGATGCATCGACAGCTTGCGGCGACCCTGCTTTCGTCTTCGGAGTCGTGACGATGATCTGACCTTCGTGGAAGTCGAGCTGCTTCGTCACGTCGATGGTGCACGCGTCGATGTCATCCACTCTTCGTCCGCCGAGCGCGCGGTCCCCGTCGGGGAAATGCGATGATGAAGTTTGTTGGTCACGTCGTAACGCGGCGAGCCCGGCGACGACCGCGACGCGCGTGATCCAAACGGCGGACGTGGGCGTCGGCCGTCAGATTGGACGCTCAGCGCGAGCCGGCGACCATGAAGAGCAGGACGAGCGCGAAGAGCAAGAACAAGAGTACGACGCCGACGATCGTCGCGATGACGCGGATCTTGAACGCCGTCCCCAGCTTGGACATCGCCTGCATCATGTTGGCGACGTCGCTGCCCTGGGTGTTGACCACCGCCGCCAGCGACGAGCCGCCGCCGAGGAAGTAGATGCCGACGACGAGGTCGAGCACGAACGCGATGACGTTGCAGTTGACGAGGCTGAGCATGAGGACGCCGCTGATCAGGGAGATGAATCCCCAAATCTTCGCGTAGCGCGCCGTGCCGGCGATGGTGGAGTTTTCGAGCTCGCTGAATTCGTAGGATGCGCCGGTGGCCGCCATCGGCGGTGCCGCATAACCCATGGGTTGCATGCTGGCGAGCGTAAGCGAGGCGTGCCGCCACACCAGCGATTCCGTCGCGCCGGCGACGCCGCGCGCTGGTGGACGGCGTCGCGCGCGGCGCTCCTCCGCTCACTCACGGCTTGACGCGGTACCGCTCGGCCCATGCGCGCTTGCCGTCGAGGCCGAGGCGATCGAGGCGCGGGCACACCGAGCCCTCGATCGCCGCGTAGAACGCTTGGACGCGCCGCTCCGGGGCGAGCACGCCGAGCAGGGCGAGCTTCGCGTCGAACGGTTCGTTCGCTTCGAGCCGCCGCAGCGACGGGAGCGCCATCGACTGTTCCATCAGCCCGAGCTGCGCGGTCGCTTCGCGCTGGAGCGCTTCGAGATCGGCTTGGTCGAGCTCGCCGCGCAGCGCCGACAGAGCTTCCCACCCCGAGCGCGCGTGCCGAGCCTCGTCGCGCAAGATCGACGAGAGCGCGGCGCGAACGAGCGGCTCGGTCGTGCCGTCGCGGCCGGCTCGAAAGAGCGCGCACGAGACCGTCTCGCCCATCGCGACCTCGACGAGCAGGAGCTCGAGGGCGAGCGCGCGCGGGCGGTCCTTCGCCGTGCGCGAGCGAACCACGTCCATCGACGCTTCGATCGGCGTCGCGTCGCCGAGCGCGCGCGCGACCTCGAGGCAGAGCGCGGCGTGCCTCAGCTCGTCGACCGACGTGCTCGCGACGAGCGCGACGAGATCGAGCGGAAGCCCCGCGTGCGTCGCCGCAGACGCGAGCGCGGCGTAGATGCTCGCAGAGCGAAACTCCTCGGCGGCCTTCATCGGCCACGCGGCGCGCGCGACCGCGATTTGCTCCTTCGTGTAACCGTCGAGACGCGACGGCGGCAGCGCGACGTCGCCGACGCGCTTCGCCCAGCTCGCCGCGAGCCACGGCGAGCCGCTCCTGCGAACGGCGGCGCGATCACTGCTCGGCGGCATCGCCCCCGTCGCTCGACGCGTCGTCCGCGTCGCCGTCGCCGCCGCCGTCCGAGGCCGCGTCGGGCTCGGCCTCGCCGGAGTCCGCGTCCGGCCCGGCTTCCTGAAGGCATTCGCCGCCCTGCCAGGTCCCGCCGTTCGCCTCGCAGGACACCTTCGGCTGACACACCTCGCCGTCCCGCAAGCCGCAGCAAGGATCCGGGTTCGCGTTGCACGCGCCGCCGCCGCCCCAGCAGCCCACCGCGCCGACGGTCACGCCGCCGCCCGCCACCGCGATCCCCAAGAGTCTCTTTCGCCAGTCCATGCGCGACCACGATCCAACGACCGTGCCGGCAGACAATACGCGCTTTTGCGCGCGTTTCACCGCGCGCGCCATGACATTCGGATCAGCCTATTCTCCGAGCCGCCGCCGGAGCCGCCGAACCCGATCGCGCCGGTGACCCCGCGCCCAACGGCCCTTCACGTTCGATCCTGAGCGAGCTCCTCCTCGTAGGTCTTGAGCACGGCGACGCAGAGCGTGACGATCACGGGCCCGACGACGAGGCCGACGATGCCGAAGACCTCGACTCCGCCGAAGAGGGCGACGAAGGTGAGGACCGCGGGGACGCCCGTGTTGCGACCGACGAGCCTGGGACGAATCACGTAGTCGGTGACGACTCCGACGACGATCGCGCCGTAGACGAGCTCGATGACGCCGCGCGCGACGTGGTGCCCGGCGATGAGATAGATCCCCGCGCCGACCCAGACGAGCGCCGTGCCGACGGCAGGCACGACCGAGGCCGCGGCCGTGAGCGCGCCGAAGAACGCGGGGTCGGGAACGCCGCAGGCCCAATACCCGAGGCCCGCGAGCACCCCCTGCACGACGCCGGACACGACGGTTCCGCGCAGCACCGCGCTGCCGACTCTTCGAAACTGTCCGAACAGCGCCCGCGTGTGGCGCGGGTTGAACGGAAGATCGAGCTCCGCGCGGCGGACGATCTCGGTCCAATGCCGAAGCACGTAGTACATCGCGAGGGCCATGAAGAAGATCGTCAGCAGGCCCGCGAACGTCGCGCCCGCGACGCCCGCGGCGAAGCCGGCGGCGCGCGACTCGAGGCCGGCGGCCTGACTTTCGAGGTGAGCGAGCGCCGCCGCAGGATCGAGGTGAACGACGCCGAGGCCCTTCTCGGCGAGCCGGCGCAATGCGCCGTTCGGGGCCAAGAGCGGCGGAAGCGACCGCACGAGGGCGACGCCGCGCGTGACGAAGAGCGCGACGAGCGTGACCACCGTTCCGGTCGTGACGACCACCATCGCGAGCACGCACGCGAGAGCCGCGACGCGGCCGCTCCACCCGCGCGTCCGGAGTCGCGCGTAGATCGGCTCGATGGTGAACGCCAAGAGGACGCCCAAGAAGATCCCGACGCCGACGGGTCGCGCGATCCACAGGAGCGTCAGGAACGCCGCCAGCGCGAGGACCTCGAGCGCGCGCATCTGCCGGGTCGTCGACGAAGCTGCGGTCACGTCGTCGATCCCAGCTGCAACGAGGATGCCGCGCATGGCGAGCTCGAGCGCACGTCCGGCGTGAGGCACATGGCTTGCGTCGGGCCCCCGGCTGGAAGGACGCCGCATGCACTCCAGCAGCACCGATCACGCGAAGACCGCAAAATCGAGACGGGCGTCGAAGCCGACCTCGCCGGACGACGAGCTCAAGGCGCTGCCCCTACCCGACCTCGAGACGAAGCTCGCGTCGACGCCAAAAGGCCTCACCGAGGTGGAAGCGCAAAAGCGCCTCACAAAATCCGGACCGAACGAGATCGCGGAGAAGAAGCGGAACGCCCTGCTCGAGCTCCTCGGTTATTTCTGGGGTCCGATTCCGTGGATGATCGAGGGCGCGGTCATTCTGTCCGCGGTCGTCGGGCACTGGCTCGATTTCGGCATCATCCTCCTCTTGCTCGCGTCGAACGCGCTCGTCGGGTTCTGGGAGGAGCGCCAAGCAGGCAACGCGATCGCCGCGCTCAAGGCCAAGCTCGCGATCAAAGCGACCGTGAAGCGCGACGGCAAGTGGCGCAACCCGGCCTCGCGCGAGCTCGTGCCGGGCGACGTCATCCGCTTGGGGCTCGGCGGCATCGTGCCGGCGGACGCGCGCCTGCTCGCGGGCGATCCGATCCAAGTGGACGAGTCGGCGCTCACGGGTGAGTCGTTGCCGAAGGACGCGAAGCCCGGCGACGCGGTCTTTTCCGGGTCGATCGTTCGCCGAGGCGAGATCGAAGCGATGGTCTACGCGACGGGCCAAAAGACTTACTTCGGCAAGACCGCCGAGCTCGTGAGCGAGGCCAAGACCGTCAGCCACTTTCAGCGCGCGGTGCTGAAGATCGGCGATTACCTCATCGTCCTCGCGGTGGTGCTCGTCGTCGTCATCGTCGTCGTCGCGCTATTCCGCGGCGATCGCGTCCTCACGACGCTGCAGTTCGCGCTCGTGCTTCTCGTCGCCGCGATCCCCGTCGCGATGCCGACGGTGCTCTCTGTGACGATGGCAGTCGGCGCGCGCCTCTTGGCGAAGGAGAAGGCGATCGTCACGCGGCTCGCGGCGATCGAGGAGCTCGCCGGCGTGGACGTCCTCTGCTCGGACAAGACCGGGACCCTGACGCAGAACAAGCTGACGCTCGGCGATCCGTTCTGCGTGAGCGGCGTCGCCGCCGCGGACGTGATCCTCGACGCCGCGCTGGCCTCGCGCGCGGAGGACAAGGACACGATCGACCTCGCGGTGATCGGCGGCGTCAAGGACGCTGCCGCGCTCGAGAGCTATGAAGTGCTCCACTTCCAGCCCTTCGACCCCGTGCACAAGCGGACCGAGGCCACCGTCCAAGGCAAGGACGGAAAGCCGTTCCACGTCGCCAAGGGGGCGCCGCAAGTGATCCTCGGCATGGCCACCGACGACGCTGCGGTGAAGCCCGCGGCCGAGAAAGCGGTCGAAGAGTTCGCGGCGCGCGGCTTTCGCTCGCTCGGCGTCGCGCGGGCCGACGAAGAAGGAAAATGGAAGCTCGCCGGCGTGCTCCCCATGTTCGACCCGCCGCGCGAGCAGGCCAAGGCGACCATCGCGAGCGCCGAATCGATGGGCGTGACGATCAAGATGCTGACCGGCGATCAGATCGCGATCGCTCGCGAGACGTCGAAGGAGCTCGGGCTCGGCACGAACATCCTCGACGCGACCAGCCTCGGCGACTCCGAGCGCGACGAGTCGGTCGCGGCCGCGGAGGCCATCGAGAAGGCCGACGGCTTCGCCCAGGTGTTCCCGGAGCACAAGTTCCACATCGTCGACGTCCTTCAGAAGCGAGGACACATCGTCGGGATGACGGGCGACGGCGTGAACGACGCCCCCGCGCTGAAGAAGGCGGACTGCGGAATCGCCGTGTCGGGCGCGACGGACGCCGCGCGCGCCGCGGCTTCCATCGTGCTGATGGCGCCGGGTCTGTCGGTGATCATCCACGCCATCAAAGAGAGCCGGAAGATCTTCCAGCGGATGAACAGCTACGCGATCTACCGCATCGCCGAGACGCTGCGCGTGCTGCTCTTCATGACGCTCGCGATCCTCGTGTTCAACTTCTACCCTGTCACCGCCGTGATGATCGTGATGCTCGCGATCCTCAACGACGGCGCGATCCTCTCGATCGCCTACGACAACGTCCACTACAAGAACAAGCCCGAGGCGTGGAACATGCGCCTCGTGCTCGGCGTTTCCAGTGTCCTCGGCGTCACCGGCGTCGCGGCCGCCTTCGGCCTGTTCTACTTGGGGGAGCGCGTCTTTCACCTCGATCGCGCGCACGTCCAGACGCTCATGTACCTGAAGCTCTCGGTGGCGGGGCACATGACGATCTTCCTCACGCGCACGCGTGGCCCGTTCTGGTCGATCCGCCCCGCGTGGGTGCTGCTGGGCGCGGTGTTCGGCACGCAGGCGGTGGCGACCCTCATCGCCGTCTACGGCCTCTTCATGACGCCGATCGGCTGGGGATGGGCGGCATTCGTGTGGGGCTACGCGATCGCGTGGGCGCTCGTGAACGACCGCGTGAAGCTCCTCGCCTACCGCATCTTCGATCCGACCAAGCCGGCGCTGCTGGCGAAGACCGCGGGCGACCTTCGGCCCGAGATCGCAGCGCGCGCGTTCGCGCTGTACGAGAAGCGCGGCCGCCGTGACGGACACGCGGACGATGACTGGCGCGAGGCGGAGCGCGCGGTACGCAAGGGCCAAGGAAACGACGCGAGCAAGGTGCACACATGAAAAAGACGATCGACGCCGCCGACTACCGCGTGGCTCCGGGCAAGAAGGTCGATCTCGGCGAGTGGCCGACCTTGGGCAAGCCTCTGTACGAGTCGAAGAAGGCGTACAAGAAGCGTCTCGCCGAGCAGGTGCACGAGCTGAGCTCGGTGCAGCGTCTCCACTACGCGTCCAATCGCTACGCGATTCTGCTCATTTTGCAGGCGATGGACGCGGCGGGAAAGGACGGCGCCATCCGGCACGTGATGTCCGGGGTCAATCCGCAGGGCTGTCAGGTCTTCAGCTTCAAGCACCCGAGCGCGACGGAGCTCGAGCACGACTTTCTCTGGCGTACGACGCGATCGCTGCCCGAGCGCGGTCACATCGGGATCTTCAACCGCTCCTACTACGAGGAGGTGCTCATCGTGCGCGTCCACGACGACATCCTGCGGACCGAAAACCTGCCGGACGCGCTCCTCGACGCGAAGAACGTCTGGCGAGGGCGGTATCGATCGATCGTGGATTTCGAAAACCACCTCGATCGCAACGGGACGCGAGTCGTCAAAGTGTTCCTCCACCTCTCGAAGGACGAGCAGCGAAAGCGTTTCCTCGATCGCATCGATCACCGCGACAAGAACTGGAAGCTCAGCCTCGCCGACGTCGAAGAGCGAAAGTTCTGGGACCGCTACAAGACCGCCTACGAAGAGTGCTTGAGCGCGACCAGCACGAAGGAGGCGCCGTGGTACGTCGTCCCCGCCGACGACAAGGAGAACGCGCGGCTGATCGTGGCGGACATCCTCCTCGAGGTCTTCGAGGGGTTGAAGATGAGTTACCCGGAGCCGACGCCAGAGCGCCGGCGCGAGCTTTTGGCGATCCGCAAACGGCTGGCCAAACGCTACGCCAAAGACCACTTGAAGTGATGGTCTCGCGCGGTGGCTGGGAGGTGACAGGCCGGCGGAATCGCCGCACCGTGGAACGACGGCTCGAGCGACGAACGACGGATGGTGTCGTTCGTGCAAGGCACGATGCCATGTTGCGAAGCCTGAAAGACCTCGAGCGCTACACGGTGAGCGCTACCGACGGCGACGTCGGCAGCGTGGTCAATTTCTTCCTCGACGACGAGCATTGGACCGTTCGGTACCTGATCGTCGAGAGCCGTGGTTTCGTCGACGGACGCCGGGCGCTCCTCTCTCCCATTTCCTTCCGCAACGCCGACTGGGCCTCGCGCCGATTTCACGTCGCCCTGACGAAGGACGAGGTGAGAAAGAGCCCGAGCATCGACGTGGACAAACCGGTGTCGCGGCAGCACGAGCGCCAATACAATCGTTATTACGGATACCCGTTTTATTGGGGTTTTTCGGGATTGTGGGGATTGGGAGCCTATCCTGGCGCGCTCGCCGACCGGCGGCTCCTCGACCGGGCCGCGGCGGACGAAAACGACGCCTCGTCCGGCGACGACGTGCATTTGCGTAGCGCCGAGGAGGTTCGCACCTATCGCGTGCAGGGAAACGACGGAGCGATCGGCCATGTCGCCGACTTCGTCGTCGACGACGAGACCTGGCAAGTGCGCTACCTGGTGGTCGAAACTAGCATCTTCTGGTTCGGGAAGAAGGTGCTCATCGCTCCCGGCTGGGCCAAGCGGATCGATTGGGGCGAGCGGAAGGTCTTCATCGACCTGTCGCGCCAAGCCATCAAAGACAGCCCCGAGTGGAATCCAACCGCGATCATCGCTCGCGACTACGAAGAGCGCCTGCACGACCACTATGGGTACGGGCGACACGCGTATTGGCTGCCGGAGGATCGCGAAGACGAGCAGCCGCGTCCGCCCCACGGCACGGCTTCGCCTTGATCTCGCCACGGTTTGTGCGGGTACGAACGGTGCAGAGAGCGGGGGCGAGGTTGCCTCCGATGATCACTCGAAGCTCGTTTCCCGCGCTCTTGTTCTTTCTGATCGTTGCCGCCGGAGTCACGCTCGCCATGGCGCTCTTTGGTACCTTCGGCCTACCCGGGGCCATCGGGACCATGTGCGTCGCGGTGGTGATTGCAGGGCTCGTCGCGAGCGCGGTCAAGGTCGCGTCGCCGTGGGACCGCGCGGTCGTCCTACGCTTGGGTCGCTTCAAGGCGCTGCGCGGCCCCGGCCTGTTCGGGATCATTCCCATCGTCGACACCATTCCGTATTGGATCGACACGCGCGTCATCACGAGCTCGTTCAAGGCCGAAAAGACCCTGACGATGGACACCGTCCCGGTCGACGTGGACGCGGTCTTGTTCTGGAAGGTGACCGACGCGGAGAAGGCCGCGCTCGCGGTGGCGAGCTACGCCGAGGCGCTCGGCTGGGCCGCGCAGACGGCGCTGCGAGACGTGATCGGCAAGACCATGCTCGCCGACATGCTCTCGGGGCGCGACCGGATCAGCGAGGCGCTGCAAAAGATCATCGACGCGCGCACCGAGCCGTGGGGCGTCAAGGTGATCTCGGTCGAGGTGCGTGACGTGCTCATCCCGCTCGCGCTCCAGGACGCGATGTCGATGCAAGCTCAGGCCGAGCGCGAGCGTCAGGCGCGCGTCATCCTCGGCGACTCGGAGCGGCAGGTCGCCGAGAAATTCGGCGAAGCGGCGCGCACCTACGCCAACGACCCCATCGCCCTGCACCTTCGCGGGATGAACATGCTCTACGAGGGTCTCAAGCAGAACTCGACCATCGTCCTCGTGCCGAGCAGCGCGCTCGAGACGATGCAGCTCGGCGGGCTCGCAGGGATCACCGCGCTGAGCCAGACACTCGGCCACAACGGCCAGGACCGCAAGCCGGCGATCGCGGCGCCCGCCGCCGTCGCTCAATGACGCTCAGCGCTCCGACCAACCGATTCAAGCGAGGTCCGATATGAGCTCATGGTGGCTGGTGTGGATCGTGTTCATGTTCCTATTTCTCGTCTCGCCGATTGGGTACGGCTGGGGATATCGCAAGTGGGGCCCGCCTTATCCGCGTTTCGTGCAGCAACGCCGCGCGACCGCGCAGTCTGCGGCGTACGATCATCGAGCTTGGGGCTGGCGCGCCGACCTGCTCTGGCTCGTGTTCGTGATCGGACTGTTCTGGGCCGCCGCGGCGCTCTGGTGGCACCGATGACGAAGGAAGGCCGCAAGCGATGAGCCCGAGCGCGCCGTCTGCGGAGCTTCTCGAGAAGATGAACGCGTATTGGCGCGCGGCCAACTATCTTTCGGTTGGCCAGATCTATCTCTACGACAATCCGCTGCTGAGAGGAGCCGCTGAAACTCGCGCACGTGAAGCCTCTCGTCGTCGGACACTGGGGCACCACGCCGGGCCAGAATTTCATCTACGTCCATCTGAATCGAGTCATCAAGGAATACGATCTGACATGTTCTACATTGCTGGCCCGGGCCACGGCGGTCCGGCCTTGGTGGCCAACACGTATCTCGAAGGGACCTACAGCGGGGTCTATCCGAACGTCAGTCAGGACGAAGCCGGGCTGAAGAAGCTGTTCACGCAGTTCTCCTTTCCCGGCGGCATTTCCAGCCATGTCGCGCCGACCACGCCCGGCTCGATTCACGAAGGCGGCGAGCTCGGCTACTCGCTGAGCCATGCGTTCGGCGCAGCGTTCGACAACCCCGATCTGATCGTCGCCTGCATCATCGGCGACGGCGAGGCCGAGACGGGTCCTCTCGCGACCGCATGGCAGTCCAACAAGTTTCTCGACGCGGCGACGGACGGCGCGGTGCTGCCGATCCTGCATCTCAACGGCTACAAGATCAGCAATCCGACGGTTCTGGCGCGCATCGAGCACGAGGAACTGGAGCAGTTCCTACGCGGCTGCGGCTGGACGCCCTACTTCGTAGAAGGCAACGACCCGGACGAGATGCATCGCTCATGGCGGGCGCGCTGGACGAAGTCGCTCGACGACATTCGGCGAATCCAGAGCAACGCGCGGAGCAATAACGGCGCGACGCGGCCGCGCTGGCCGATGATCGTCCTTGCGATCCCCGAAGGGTTGGACCGGACCGAAGGTGGTCGACGGGCTTCCAGATCGAGGGCACGTTTCGAGCGCATCAGGTGCCGCTGATCGTCGACGCCGACCACCCAGAGCATCGTCGCGCAGCTCGAGAGCTGGATGAAGAGCTACAGAGCCGAGGAGCTCTTCGACGACAAGGGCCGACTTGATCCCGGAGCTGGCCGCGCTCGCGCCGACAGGGCGATCGGCGCATGGGCGCCAACCCGCACGCCAACGGCGGCATCCTTCTGCGCGATCTGCGGATGCCGGACTTCCACGTCGCACGCCGTGCATGTGCCATCGCCAGGCGCCGTCGACGGACAGGACACGATGGTGCTTGGCAAGTTCCTGCGCGACGTGACCGCGCTGAACGCAGGAACAGCGAAACTTCCGTGTCTTCGGGCCCGACGAAACGGTCTCGAACCTCCTGGGCGCGGTATTCGAGGTCACCAACCGCCAATGGGATGCGCGCGAAGCCAAGAACGACGAATTCCTGGCGCCCGACGGCGCGTGTCTCGACTCGATGCTCAGTGAGCACCAGTGCGAAGGCTGGCTGGAAGGCTATCTGCTGACCGGACGGCACGGCGCTATTCAACAGCTACGAAGCGTTCATTCGCATCGTCGATTCGATGTTCAGCCAGCACGCGAAGTGGCTGAAGGTCACGTCGGAGCTGCCCTGGCGCACGCAAGATCGCGTCGCTGAACTATCTGCTCGCCTCGCATGTGTGGCAGCAGGATCACAACGGCTTCACGCACCAGGACCCGGGCTTTCTGGATCACGTCATCAACAAGAAGGCCGACATCGTGCGGGTGTACCTGCCGCCCGACGCCAATTGTCTGCTCTCCGTCTTCGACCACTGCCTGCGAAGCCGGCACTACGTCAACGTGGTGGTCGCGGGCAAACACCCGCTTCCACAGTGGCTGACGATGGACGCCGCGGTCGTGCATTGCACGGAGGGAATCGGCATATGGCAATGGGCCAGCAACGACGAGGGCGCCGAGCCGGACGTGGTGATGGCCTGCTGCGGCGATACGCCCACGCTGGAGGTCCTCGCGGCCATGTCTCGATCCTTCGGCGAACATGTGCCCGACCTGAAAATTCGTGTCGTCAACGTCGTCGACCTGATGAAGCTGCAATCGAAGAGCGAGCACCCTCACGGGCTGAGCGACACCGACTACGACTCGCTCTTCACGAAGGACAAACACATCATTTTCGGTTTCCACGGATATCCGTGGCTGGTTCATCGCCTGACGTACCGGCGGACCAACCGAAACTTGCACGTCCGCGGCTACAAGGAAGAGGGCACGATCACGACGGCCTTCGACATGAGAGTGCAGAACGAGATCTGGACCGCTTCCATCTCGTGCAGGACGTGGTCGACCGTTTACCGCATTTGGGCGCGAAGGGCGCGTATCTGAAGCAGATCGTCCAAGACAAGCTCATCGAGCACAAGCATTACATCGACAAACACGGTGAGGATTTGCCGGAGGTTCGCGAATGGAGATGGGGCCTCGGGCGATGAACGCGATGAACGCCGAGGTCGCCACGGCGACTCGTATCCGGCTTCGGCGTACGGCTGCGGGCGCCGCTCGTAGCAGCTCGTAGCAGCCGTTCGGGTACGAGCCCGGAAGACTTCTCCGAGCTATGCCGGCGGTTGCCTTCTTGTCGGGCGGGCCGTCCGCAGAGCTCGCGTCGGCTCGTTTGAACGCCATCAATCTTTGATTCCGATCGCGCGCGCCGTGGGTCCTCACGTTTTCCCTTGCGCGCGTGATTCAGAAACCCGCTCTGGAGATTTGGCGCGGCGAGGACACGCACGTCGTCGCGGCGCAGCGCGCGCTGCTTCATCGAGCCCGGCGCGACCGCGCGGCGCGTCGCGGCGAATACACGCCGGCCAAGGAACGCACAATGCCCGGTCTCGGCCGCGACGCCGACAGCGAAGAGAGTCCCGCACCGTGACACATCGCTTCGCTGGCAGCGGCCGCGACGGAGCCTCGACGTGAACGAACCGAGCAGCCTCGGGGGCGCGCCCGCGGCGCCTTTCCGCGTGGTAGTTTGCGCCGCTCGGCGCAGGCCGAAAAGCGAGCGCGACGATGAATGTCTCGGTGGGTCTGGACATGGTGGACGTTCGAGAAGTGGGCGAGTCGATCGCCCGCTTCGGCGACCGGTACCTCGCGCGTCTCTACACGCCGGGCGAGCTCGCCGACGCGCGCGGCGACGACATGGCGCGTCGCCTCGCCGCTCGCTTCGCCGCCAAGGAGGCCACGCTGAAGGCGCTGGCCGCCGGGTCACACGAGCGTGGCGAAAGCGGCATCGACTGGCGCGCGATTGAAGTCGTGCGCGGACCCGCGGGCGAGCCGCGTCTTGCCCTCCACGGCTGGGCCGCGCGCGAGGCCGCCCGTCGCAACGTCACGTCGCTCGCCGTCAGCCTGACCCACGAGGGCGACGTCGCCGCGGCGGTGGTCGTCGCCACTCGGCGGCCGCTCCCGAGTAGGTTATCGTGGGGAGTTTCGAAATCGCGGAGGAGTCGTGGTTGAGCAGATTCGAGCCATCTTGAAGGAGCACGGACGGTTGGCGGTCGACCCGTCGACGCTCGGCGAGGACGCCGACCTCTACCAGGCCGGGATGACGTCGCACGCGAGCGTGAACGTCATGCTCGCCCTCGAGGGCGACGTTCGACGTCGAGTTTCCGGATCGCATGCTCCGGCGCGGCGTGTTCGAGAGCATCGCCGCCATCAAGGCGGCGCTCGGGGAGCTGAGCCGATGAGCCGATGAGACTGCGCTCCAGACCGTCGCGCGCATCGCCCGCGAGGTCTCCGGGCCCGCGGCCGACGCCGTCGACCGCGAGGCGCGCTTTCCCCACGAGAGCGTCGAGGCGCTGAAGAAGGCCAAGCTCATGTCGGCCCTCGTGCCGCGCGAGCTCGGCGGCGTCGGCAGCGGCATGATCGAGCTCGCGCGCCATGTGCGAGACCCTCGCGCAGCACTGCGCGTCGTCGGCGATGGTCTTCGCGATGCACCAGATCCAGGTCGCGTGCATCTGCGGCACGCGCTGCCGCCAGCCGTATTACGAGCGGTACGTGCGCGATCTGGTCGAGCAGCAGCGCCTCATCGCCTCGGCGACGTCCGAGGTCGGCATCGGCGGCGAGATGCGCAGCAGCAAGTGCGCGATCGTCGAGCCGCCGGCGAGCGGGTCGATTCAAGCTCGACGAAGGACGCTCGACCATCTCCTACGGCGCCCACGCCGACGACATCCTCTTCCAGCGCGGCGCAACGCCGACGCGCCGCCGAGCGATCAGATCCTCGTGCTCGTCCGCAAGGCACGGATTTCACAGCTCGAGCAGAAGAGGCGTTTGGGACACGCTCGGCATGCGCGGCACGTGCAGCCCACCGTTCATGCTCGAGTCGACCGGCGAGGAGGCCAGATCTTCCGAGCGCCGTTCGGCGACGTCGCCAGCCAGACGCTGGTCCCCTTCTGCCACGTGCTCTGGGCGCAACGTGTGGCTCGGCATCGCGACGGGCGCCGTCGCCGCGCGCGCGCGCGTTCGTGCGCCAGCAGGCGCGCGCGAAGCCGGGCACCGTCCCGCCGACCGCGCTGCGCCTCGCCGAGGTGTCGAGCCTGCTCCAGACCATGCGCACCAACGTCGCACGACGTCGCGAGCGAGTGCGAGGCGCTGATGAAGGACGACGCCGGCACCGCCGCGCTCTCGTCGATCGCCTTCGCGCTCAAGATGAACAACCTCAAGGTCGTCGTCCTCGCAGCTCGTCGTGCAGATCGTGCACCAGGCGCTCTTGATCTGCGGGATCATGGGCTACAAGAACGACTCGAAGTTCGCCCTCGGCCGCCACCTTCGCGACGCGCGCTCCGCCGCGCTGATGGTCGGCAACGATCGCATCTACGCGACCAACGCGTCGATGCTCCTCGTGCTCAAGGACGACTGAGGCACAACATGACCGACGTACTCTTCCGCAGGAGCTCTACGACGGGCTCGTCGAGACATGGCTCATCATCCCCGTGGGCGTCCCCGGGATCTTCGGGCGCGGCGCCGGTCTTCGAGGACGTGCTCGCGCGGTTCGACGCGTACGTGATCGCGCGTCGCCGAAGGACGACGGCGCGCAGAAGTGATGCCTTTCCGCCCACCCTCGACCGGAAGGTGTTCGAGAAGATCGAGTACCTGGACTCGTTCCCGCAGCTCGCGGGCAGTCATCTTCTCGTTCAAGGGCACGGAGCGGCGAGCACTCGAGCTCGAGATCGAAGTTCACGCGGGCGAAGCACTGGGAGCGGCTCGCTCGAAGTCGACCGACGTCGTGCTCACGCCGGCGGCCTGTTACCCGGTCTACCCGAGCTTCGCGGGGACCGTGCCGGCGAAGAGGGGCGCCTCGTCGACATGCAGAACTGGGTGTTCCGTCACGAGCCGTCGCCCGAGCCGACGCGCATGCAGGCGTTCCGCGTGCGCGAGTTCGTGCGCGTCGGCACGCCCGACGTCGTCGTCGCGTGGCGCGACATGTGGCTCGAGCGGGGCCTCGCGATCATGCGGTCGCTCGGCCTGCCCGCGAAGAGCGACGTCGCGAGCGATCCGTTCTTCGGCCGCGGCGGGCAGATGCTCGCCGAGAACCAGAAGAGCGCGCGGCTCAAGTTCGAGGTGCTCGTCCCGGTCATCTCCGAGGAGAAACCCACGGCGGTGTGCTCGTTCAACTACCACCAGGACCACTTCGGCCAGGTCTTCGGCATCAAGACGCACGACGGCGCCGTCGCCAACACGGCCTGCCTCGGCTTCGGCATCGAGCGCGTGTGCATGGCGCTGTTCAAGCATCATGGCTTCGACCCGACGAAGTGGCCGGCCGACGTGCGCGAGAAGCTCGTGGCCATGAGCGCGCGTCGCGGCGATTCGCGCGCATCGACGCCGAGACGTGGACGCCGCACGAGCTCCACCGCGCCGAGCGCGCCTGGGGCGAGTCGAACTGCTACGTCGACGTCTGGATCGAGGTGCTGCACGCGCTCGGGTGCGATCCGCACGCGTGCCTCGGCGTTCGTGCTGTCGCTCGATTTCGAGGGCGATCAGTTGACGTTCTTCAAGCCGCCGCACGAGGACCTCTTCGAGCTCTACGGCGTCGACGTGCAGGAGCTCACCGTCTGGCAGACCGCTCGTCGCCGAACGCGATCGAGCAGCTGCGCGGCGGCAAGCTCGTCCTCGCCGAGAGTCGACGCGTTCTGGCTGCCGGACACGGCGGGCACCGACTACCGCACGCAGCACACGAAGACGACGATCGCGCATCCAGGAGATCGATCTCGAGGCGCGCGAGCTCGGCTACTTCCACAACTCGAGCTACCACGCGCTCGCGGGCGACGACTTCGCCGAGCTCTTTCGGCTCGACGCGCCGCCGGACCCGACGTTCATGCCGTTCTTCGCCGAGTTCGTGCGCCTCTCGCGGGTGAAGCACCTCGAGCCGACGGCGCTCGCGGCGACGTCGGTCGCGCTCCTCCGCAAGCACCTGGCGCGGCGGCCGCGCGAGAACCCCATCGCGCGCTTCGCGCGAGACTTCGCGCGCGACGTCGAGCGCCTGAAGGGCGAAGGGCTGCCCGCGTACCATCTCTACGCGTTCGCTTCGATCCGGCAGCTCGGGGCCGCGTTCGAGCTCGCCGCGCTCCACCTGCGCTGGCTCGAGCGGCACGGCGAGACGGGGCTCGGCGACGCGACGCAGGCCTTCGAGGCGATTTCGACGACGTGCAAGTCGCTCGTCCTCAAAGCGGCGCGCGCCGTCGGCGCAAACAAAGAGGTCGACTTCAGCGGCATGTTGGGCGACCTCGAAACGCAGTGGACGCGCGGCGTGCACGGGCTCGCCGAGCGCTACGGGACCTGAGCATGGCGCGCGTCGTCACCATCGACGGAGAGACTCGTGTCGCCTTGCGCGACGGGTGGACGTGCGCGGCCGCCCTGCCGGGCGAGGTCGCCGATCCCGCCGGCCTCGACGCGCGCGACTGGGTGCCCGCGTTGGTGCCGGGCACCGCGGCGCTCGCCTGGACGCGCGCCGGGCGCTTCGACGTCGACTCGTCGAGCGAGGGCTTCGACTTCGACACGCGCGACTTCTGGTTTCGCTGCGCGGTCGGCCCGACCGAGGCGACCACGCTGCGCTTCGACGGCCTGGCGACGCTCGCCGACGTCTGGATCGCCGGCCGCCACGTGCTCCGATCCGAGAACATGTTCGTCGCGCACGACGTCGACGTCGGCGACGCGCTCCATGCCGGCGGCGAGATCGTCGTCCGCTGCGCGTCGCTCGCGGCCGCGCTCGAGGCGCGGCGCCCGCGCCCCCGCTGGCGCGCGCAGATCGTCCGCCAGCAGCAGCTCCGTTTCTTCCGCACGTCGCTGCTCGGCCGCATCCCCGGCTGGACGCCCGCGGCCGCGCCCGTCGGGCCGTACCGCGACGTCTCGCTCGTCGCGCACGGCGCGCTCCGCGTGCTTGCCGCCGACGTTCGGCCCAAGCGCGACGGCGTCGAGGCTCGCCTCGAGCTCCGCGCCGCCGAGTCGATCGCGGCGGTCACGCTCCACGTCGGCGACGCGCACGCCGAGCTCGCCCTCGAGACCGCCGGCGACGCGATCGTCGCGCGAGGCGCGCTCGCCGCGAAGCTCGCGTCGTGGTGGCCTCACACGCACGGCTCCCCCGCTCTCCACGCCGTGCGCGCCGTGGTCCGCACGCGCGGCGGCGAGACGACGATCGATCTCGGCAAGACCGGCCTCCGGTCGCTCGAAGTCGATCGCTTGGACGGCGCGTTCACCCTGAGCGTGAACGGCGAGCGCATCTTCTGCCGCGGCGGCGTCCTGGCCGCCCATCGACCCGGTGGGCTTGCAGAACGATCCCGCTGCGCTGCGCCGCGCGCTCGAACAGCTACGCGACGGCGGCATGAACATGCTGCGCCTCGGCGGCACGTCGGTCTACGAGACCGACGCGTTCCACGATCTCTGCGACGAGCTCGGGATCCTCGTGTGGCAGGACCTCATGTTCGCCAACATGGACTACCCGACCGGCGACGAGGCGTTCGCCGCGTCGCGTGCGGCGGGAGATCGCCCAGGTGCTCGACCGCCGCCAGCTCTCGCCGAGCCTCGCGGTGATCTCGCGGCGGCAGCGAGGTCGAGCAGCAAGGCGGCGATGATGGGGCTCGGGCGCGAGGCGTGGTCGAACGCGCTCTTTCGCGACGAGCTCCCGGCGATGGTCCGCGCGTCGTGCGACGCCGCGTACGTGATCTCGAGCCCGACCAGCGACGCCACCGGCGCGCTGCCCATCGACGTCGACACCGGCGTCGCCCACTACTACGGCGTCGGCGCGTACCTGCGCCCGCTCGAGGACTCGCGCCGCGCGAACGTACGCTTCGCCGCCGAGTGCCTCGCCTTCGCCAACGTCCCTTGCGACGAGACGCTCGAGTCGTTCCTCGGAGACGGCGAGAGCCCGACCACGCACCCGCGGTGGAAGGCGCGCGTCCCCCGCGACAAAGGCTCGTCCTGGGACTTCGACGACGTGCGCGACCACTACCTGCGCCTCCTGTTCGGCGTCGACCCGCTCGTCCTCCGGCGAACCGATCTCACGCGCTACCTCGAGCTGTCGCGCCTCGCGAGCGCCGAGGTCATGGCCCACGCGATGACCGAGTGGCGGCGTCCGGGATCGTCCTGCGCGGGCGCGCTGATCCTGATGGCGCGCGACCTCATGCTCGGCGCGGGCTGGGGCGTGATCGACGCGGCGGGGCGACCGAAGGCGCCGCATTACGCGCTCAAGCGCGTCCTCGCGCCGGTCGCGCTGCTCGCGACCGACGAGGGCCTGAACGGCCTCGCGCTCCACGTCGTCAACGACGCGCCCGAGCCGATCGAGGGCGAGCTTCGCGTCGTCCTTCACCGCGGCGAGACCCGCGTCGGCGAGGGCGCCGTCCCCGTGGCCGTCGCCGGTCGCTCGGGACTGACCATGAAGGCCGAGTCGATCCTCGGGCGTTTCTCGGACACGACCTGGGCGTACCGCTTCGGTCCGCCGGGCCACGACGTCGTCGTCGCGTCGCTCGTCTCCGGCGGACGCGTCGTCGGTCGCGCGTTCCATTTCCCGGCCGGCATGCCGATCGCCCGCGCCGACAATCTCGGTCTCGTCGCGACCGCCTCGCCGGAGGACGGCGGCTTCCGCGTGACCGTGCGCGCCAAGAAGCTCGCCTGCGCCGTCGCCGTCGACGCGCGCGGCTTCGAGCCCGACGACGACTTCTTCCACGTCGAGCCCGGCGGCGAGCGCTCGCTCTTTCTCCGCTCGACCGGCGGCGGCAAGCTCGCGGCGCGACTCCTCCCCGTGAACGCCGCGAGCGCGACGCGCGTCACGACAATCGGCGCATGAGCTCGCGCCTCGACTTGCCGGAGGCGGGGTGGTTCGGTGCGCGCGAGCGCCGCGCGTTCGGCTGGTTCCACGCCGCGGCGCCGTCGCGCGATCTCGGCGTCGTTTTGTGCCCGCCGCTCGGCCACGAGATGCTCTTCACGCACCGCGCCTACCGGCACCTCGCGACGCGGCTCGCGGCCGCGGGCTTCCCGGCGCTGCGCTTCGACTATCACGGCACGGGCGACTCGGCCGGCGACGACTACGAGCCGGACCGCGTCGAGGCGTGGCTCGCCAGCGTCGACGACGCGGTCGAGGCCATGCGCGCCACCGGCGTCGCGCGCGTCGCGCTCTTCGGCATGCGCATGGGCGGGACGCTGGCCGCCGCTGCGGCCGCGCGCCGAGGTGACGTCGCGGCGATCGCGCTCGTCGCGCCGTCGGCGTCCGGCTCGGCGTACCTGCGCGAGGTCCGCGCGATGCAGCGGCTCCGCGACGCCGAAGGCCGTTCGCGCTTCGAGGGCGAGCGCGAAGGCGACGAAGAGGCGATCGGGTTCGTCTTCCGCCGCGAGACGATTGAGGCGCTCGGCAAGATCGATCTCCGCGCGCTCGACGAGCCGCCCGCGCCGGCTGTGCTCGTCGTGCCGCGCGACAATCTCCCTGGGCCGGAGGAGCGCTTGGCCGCGCGTTTCCGCACGCTCGGCGGCCGCGCCGACGTGGTCCGCGCGCCGGGCTACGCGAGCGTCGCGACCGACGATCCCTACACGTCCGAGGTGCCCGACGCGATCTGGGCCGCGGTGGTCGAGTGGTTCGAGGGGCTCGCCCCCGAAGCCGCCGAGCCCGCTCCTCGCCTGCTCACGGGCCTCGAGGCGCGCGTCGAAATCGGCGCGAGCGTCGTCGAGTCGACCCTGCGCTGCGGCCCCGACGGTCAGCTCTTCGGCGTCCTCAGCGAGCCGGCCGCCGGCGCGCGCAATCTCGCCGTGGTCGTGAGCAACACCGGAGCGAACTCGCGCGTCGGTCCCAGCCGCCTCGGCGTCAAGCTCGCGCGCCGCCTCGCCGCGCGCGGCCACGCCGTGCTGCGCCTCGACCTCGGCGGCGTCGGCGACAGCCCTCCGCGCGCGGGCCGCGCCGAGAACGATCTCTTCGCCACGCACTCCATCGACGACGTGCGCGCCGCGATCGACGCCCTCGCGGCGCGCGGTTACCGGCGCTTCGCCGCGACCGGGCTCTGCGCGGGCGCGTACATGTCCTTCCACGCCGCCCTCGCGGACCCGCGCGTCCGCGGCGTCGCGCTCATCAACCCGCCCGCGTTCGAGTGGGCGCCGGGGCGCAAGGTCGAGCGCGTCGCCAACCGCCCGATGAAGATCTTCCGCTCGACGCGCCACTACAAGCAGCGCGTCCTTCGGCGCGACACTTGGGCACGGCTCGTCCGCGGCGAGGTCGACGTGCGCGGCATCGGCGCGATGCTGGCGCGGCGCCTGCGCGAGCGCGCGGCCGTCGGCGTCAAGCGGGCCGCGGTCCTCGCCGGCCGCGGCGAGTGGGCGATGACCGAATCTGGCGCTCAAATTCGCGTCGCTCGCGCGGCGCGACACGCGAGTCCTTCTCCTCTTCAACGGGCAAGAGGCCATGCTCGACGAGGTCGACCGCCACCTCGGCCCGTTCATGCGATGGCTGCGCGCGCGCGGCCTGTCGCTGGAGATCATCGACCGCACCGACCACGTCTTCGCGCCGGTCGCCTCGCAGGAGCGCGCGCTCGACGTGCTCGAGGCCTTCGTCGCCGAGCTCGGGCGACCCGAGAGGAGCCCATGATCGATTACAAGACCGGAAACGACCTCGACCTCGACGCCGTCATCGCGCTCTATCGCGCCTCGACCCTCGGCGAGCGACGCCCGGTCGACGACCGCGAGCGCATGCGCGCGATGCTCGCCGGCGCGAACCTCGTGGTCTCGGCGTGGGACGGCCCGAAGCTCGTCGGCATCTCGCGCAGCCTGAGCGACTTCGCGTACTCGACCTACCTCTCCAATCTCGCGGTCAATCTCGCGTACCAGCGCCGAGGCATCGGCAAGGAGCTCGTCCGCCGCACGCAGGAGCTCGGCGGCCGCGCGACGGTGTTCCTCTTCGCGGCGCCGGCGGCGGTCGACTACTACCCGCGCGTCGGCTTTTCGGCCGGCAGCGGCTGGATGCTCCGGTCGACCGACCGCGTCACTTGAACGCGCAATCGAGGAAGTCGACGACGACGCGCTCGTACTCGGCGGGCGCCGCCTTGGCGTAGCCGCCGTGCTCGGCGCCGGGCGCGAGCCAGAGCTGCTTGGGCTCCGGCGCGGCGTCGACGACTTTCTGGTTGATCGCGATGGGCGTGTCGCAATTGGCGGTGCCCTCGATGAAGAGCTTCGGGCGGCTGCCCAGCGCGCCGAGGTGGTCGATGACGCGCAGCTCGTCGAAGTGGATGCCCGCGCGCTTCATCGCGAGCACCGCCGGCGCGTGAGAGATCCACCCGCGGCCGCCGGCCTTGTCGTTCATTTCGTCTTCGATGGTCGGCCAGATCGCCTCGACGATGACCGCGCCGACGCGCGGGTCGTGCGCCGCTTCGAGGAGCACCGCGGTGCTGCCGATCGAGAAGCCGAGCGTCGCCACGTGCGTCGCGCCGTGCGCGAGCGCGTAGCCGACCGCGGCCTCGACGTCGCGCTGCTCGTCCTGTCCCCAGGTGCAGACGTCGCCGTCGCTCTCCCCGTGGGCCCGTGCGTCGTAGAAGAGCGCGCCGTAGCCGTGACGCGCGAGCATCTCCGCCTCGAAGAGGAAATGCATGCGGTTGGTTCCGAGCGCATGAGCGAGCACGACGACGACGCCGTTCCGCGGCGCGACGTAGTCTCCGCGCAGGTGGAGGCCGTCACTCGTCTCGAAGGTGACGTCGGTCGCGATGCGCCGCGCGCGCGCGAGCTCGGGCTCGGTGGGGCGGACGCGCGGGGGGTGCACGAGCGACGAGCCGAACCGGTAGTAGCGGACGAGCTGGTAGGCGCCGAACGCGAGGGCGGCGCCGGCGACCCACGCGACCATCCGTCGAGCCTTCATCCGGTGCTCGATGTAGCACACGGCCGTCCCGCGTCTTCGATGTCGAGTCGCGCGCGGCGGGCCGCGGTCGTGGGTCCGAGCGTCAGAGCGTCAGCGGGTCCTCGTCCTCGGACGATGGAGCCGTTCGCGGCGTGGCGGCGGTCGTCGACGCGGTCGAGACCGAGCCTGAAGGCGAGGCGTGCGCGGCCGGTCGCGAGACAGTCGCCATCTGCGGCGTTGGTGGCGGCGGGGCGAGAACCGGCGGAAGTGGGAGCGGCGGCGGCGTCACCGTCCGCGCGACGGTCGCTTGCTCCAGCGGCGGCGTCCGCGCTCGGGCGTACCAGCCGGCGCAGGCGATTGCCACGACCGCGGCGAAAGCGACGAGCCAAAAACGACGATGGGTCGTTCGAAACCGAGGGTGCTCGTCGTCGTGCGTCTCGACGCGCGGGAGCTCCACCCAAACCGGCATCTCGAGCGGCGGCGATGCCCGGGGCTTCGCGCGCGACGGCAGCGGGGGCGGCTTCGAGCGAC
The DNA here is from genome assembly GCA_963731595.1 of uncultured delta proteobacterium. GTDB lineage: Bacteria > Myxococcota_A > Polyangia > Polyangiales > Polyangiaceae > DASXHD01. The sequence continues at coordinate 1,442,252 of CAVSWE010000004.1, read as the reverse complement.
GCACGGGCGACGCGAACGGCGAGTCGCTCGCGACGCAGCACACGTGCCCCGCGATTGTACCGACGTCGATCACGTCGCCGCGGAGGAGCTCGCGCTCGAAGCGTGGGCGCGCGCCGAAGTTCGTCGAGACCTTGATTGAGACGGCCCGCGCGTGAGCGGTGTCGGTCGCGTCGTAGAGACCCACGCCGCCGCCCTCGAGGCGAAAGCGATCGATTCGATACTTGCGTAACACCACCGTGCCGACTTGGAGCGGGCGCACGACAGAACCCAAAGCAACCGTCGTGCTCGGTCGGACTCACGCGATTTCTCGCGTTGCGCAGGCGTGCGGCGCCTTGTCGTGTGTCGGCTCGCGGCGAACGAGGCACGCGCGACGTCACGACCGACCGGACCTCACGTCGTGACGACCGCGCGCACTGGGCGAAGCCTAGCGGCAGCTTGACCTCGGCCACGAGCGCGCACGAGGCGGCGACGACACCGCGACCGTCGCGCGACGTCACCTGCGTGGCGGAAACGATCCGGCGTCTCAGATGGCGTCGAACACGCTCTTTGCGATGCGCGAGACGTGGTCCATGACGAAGCACACCGACTCGTCGTCGTCGAGCGTGCTCGGCCAGAAGAGCTCCATGGGCGCGCCGGTGAGCGGCAGGGGGAGGCGCGCGAGGCGCAGGCGCGGGTGATGCCGCTGCGCGAGACGCCCGAGCATCGTCGGCACCGTCGCGAGGAGCGCCGTGCCCTCCACCAGGGCGCCGATCCCCTGGAACGACGGGACCGAGAGCCGCACGTCGCGCCGCGCGCGGGTGAGATCCTCGACGAGCCCGCGGAGATCCGCGTTGTACGAGACGATGACGTGCTGGTGCGCGAAGTACGCCTTGCGCGTGAGCGAATCTTCCGACGCGCGCGTGCTTCGGATCGTAGAGACACGAGAAGCCGCCGAAGAAGAGCGGTCTGCGGCGGATGCCCGCGGGGAGCTCGTCGGCGATGGTGACGGCGAAGTCGATTCGCGCCCGACGCGAGCTCGCGCGCCACGGTGCGGAACTGGACGGGCACGACGACGAAGCGCATCCGCGGGGCCTCGCGCGCGAGGACGCGCAAGAGCGGCGGTAGGAGCCACGTCTCGCTCACGTCCGAAAGGCCGAGCCGCACCGTGCGCTCGCTCGCCGCCGGGTCGAAGGCGGGGGCCGACGTCGCGGCGGCGACGAGCGCCTCGAGGTGCGGCCGCGCGGACGCGAGGAGGCGCTCGCCTCGCGTGGTGAGCGCGAGGCCGCGACCCTGACGCGCGAAGAGCGGCGCGCCGATCGCCGTCGTCAGGCGCTTGAGCGCCGCGCTGATCGCGGGCTGCGTGAGATAAAGGCGCTTGCCGGCGCCGGTGACGCTGCGCTCCTCGGCGACGACGACGAAGACGCGCAAGAGGTTGAGGTCGAGGTCGCGGGCGAGCGAGGTGGAGACATTCATGGGGTTTATGGGACGCATCCATCCTATTCGCTGGCCGAGGCAGTCGGAAGGGCGCACGTTGGAGCCATGGCGAAGCTCGGAAAGAACGGCCCGGCGGTCTCGCGCATCGGGCTCGGCTGCATGGGAATGTGCGGGATTTACGGCGCGACGGACGACGCGGAGAGCGTGCGCACCCTCCAGGCCGCGCTCGACGCCGGCATCACGCCTGCTCGACACCGGCGACTTCTACGGGATGGGCCACAACGAGATGCTGGTCGGGCGCGCGATCGTCGGGCGGCGCGACCGCGCGGCGCTCTCGGTGAAGTTCGGCGCGCTGCGCTCGCCCGACGGGGCGTTCGTCGGCGTCGACAATCGCCCGGCCGCCGTGAAGAGCGCACTCGCGTACTCGCTGAAGCGACTGGGCGTCGACTGCATCGACGTGTACCGCCCGGCGCGCCTCGATCCGGCCGTGCCGATCGAGGACACGATCGGCGCGATCGCCGACTGCATCAAGGCCGGCTGGGTGAGGCACATCGGGCTCTCGGAGGTCGGCGCGGAGACCATCCGCCGCGCGCACGCGGTGCACCCGATCGTCGACCTGCAGATCGAGTACGCGATCGCGACGCGCGGCGCCGAAGCGAAGATCTTTCCCGTGCTCGACGAGCTCGGGATCGGCGCGACCTTGTACGGCGTCTTCTCGCGCGGTTTGCTGACAGGCGCGAGCGGCAAGGGCGACTACCGCGCGCACTTGCCGCGCTTCGCCGGCGAAAACGGCGCGCGCAACGCGGACCTCGCGGTGCGCTTCGGCGCGTTCGCCAAGGAGCGCGGGATGACCGCCGCGCAGCTCGCGATTTCGTGGGTGCTCGCGAAGCGGCCAACGTTCGTCCCGCTCGCCGGCGTGAAGACCGAGGCGCAGCTCCGAGACGTGCTCGCCGCGCTCGACCTGCCGCTCGCGCCCGCCGACGTCGCGGCGCTCGAAGCGATGTTCCCCGCGGGCGCCGTCGCGGGCGATCGCTACGGCGCCGAGCAGATGCGCCACCTCGACAGCGAGCGCTGACTCCGCTCCCGCTCGCAGGGAATGCTTTGCGCCCCCGCGAACGCCTTGCACGCGGTTCGCGCGAAACACGCTGAGCCGCGCTTCTTTCGCGCGCACCGCGCGCCGTGCTGACGGACGTCATGTCCAACGCACGGCGCCGACACCATGGTGCTCGCGAACGGAGACCACCATGCGAAGCGTCCTCATTCGTCTCTTGCTCGCGAGCGCCGTCGCCGCACTCGCGTGCAGCAACACGGCCGAGCAACAGTTCAACGAGCAGCAGCAGGGCACGCTCGGCGCGTCGACGTCGATCAAGGACTTGATGAAGGCGCGCAGCCTCTCGGAGGCCGACGTCCAAGCGGCGCTCGAGACGTACGTGCCGACTGGCAAGCGCGACGACTACGTCCTCTTCGCCTCGGGCGGCCAGTCGGGGCAGATCCTCGTCATCGGCGTCCCGTCCATGCGCCTCTTGAAGGTCATCGGCGTCTTCACGCCCGAGCCGTGGCAGGGCTACGGGTACGGCGACGGCAGCGACAAGATCGTCCAGTCGAGCACGCAGATGGGCCACAAAATCACGTGGGCCGACGTGCACCACCCGGCGCTCTCCGAGACGAAGGGCGACTACGACGGCGAGTTCCTCTTCACGAACGACAAGGCGAACGGGCGCGTCGCGGTCATCGACCTCAAGGACTTCGGGACGAAGCAAATCGTCTCCGACCCGATCTTCGATGAGCAACCACGGCGCGACGTTCGTCACGCCCAACACCGATTACGTCATCGAGGGGAGTCAGTACCCCGCGCCGCTCGGCCGTGAGTACGAGCCCATCGCCTCGTACAAGGACAAGTACCGCGGGTTCGTCATGTTCTGGAAGTTCGACCGCGCCAAGGGGCGCATCGATCCGAGCAAGAGCTGGGGCCTCGAGCTGCCGCCGTACACGCAGGACCTCGCCGACGCGGGCAAGCTCGACTCGGACGGTTGGGCCTTCATCAACTCGCTCAACACCGAGATGTCGACCGGCGGCGATTCTCGACGGCAAGCCGCCCATCGAGAGCGGCGCCTCGCAGAACGACATGGACTACATGCATATCATCGACTGGAAGAAGGCCGAGCAGCTCGTCGCGCAAGGCAGAGCGATGACGGTCAGCGGCGTCCGGATTCTTCCCATGTCGGTGACCGGTCCCGAGCATGTGCTCACGCTCGTCGGCGAGTCGAAGAGCCCGCACGGCTGCGACGTCACGCCCGACGGCAAGGAGATCGTCGTCTGCGGGCAAGCTCGACACCCACGCGACGGTCTACGAGTTCGCCAAGATCAAGAGCCTCATCGAGCAAGGCAAGTTCGAAGGCAAGGACGCCTACGGGCTCGACATCCTCCCGTTCAAGGAGTCGATCCGCGGGCAAGTCGAGCTCGGGCTCGGGCCGCTGCACTCGCAGTTCGACGGCAAGGGGAACGTGTACACGTCGCTCTTCATCGAGAGCAAGGTCGCCAAGTGGTCGCTCAAGGACCTCAAGGTCCTCGACAAGATCTCCGTGCACTACAACATCGGACACCTCGTCGCGGCCGAGGGCGACACCGTGAGCCCCGACGGCAAGTACGTCGTCGCGATGAACAAGATGTCGATCGACCGCTTCACCGGCGTCGGCCCGCTCTACCCGCAGAACTTCCAGCTCATCGACGTGAGCGGCGACAAGATGCGCCTCCTCTACGACATGCCGATCGGCATCGGCGAGCCCCACTACGCGCAGATGATCAAGGCGGACAAGCTCAAGCCGCTCAAGGTCTACGCGCCGGGCACGGACCCGTACACCGGCGAGCCCGATCCGTTCGCGGTCACCGGCGGCAAGGAGCGCATCGAGCGCCACGGCGACGTCGTCGACGTCTACATGACCGCGATCCGCAGCCACTTCACGCCGGATCAAATCGAGGTCAACCAGGGCGACACGGTCCACCTGCACGTCACGAACATCGAGCAGGCCGAGGACCAGACGCACGGCTTCACGCTCGACATGTTCAACATCAACCTGAGCCTCGAGCCGGGCAAGTCGGAGAACGTCACCTTCAAGGCCGACGTGCCCGGCGTCTTTCCTTTCTACTGCACCGAGTTCTGCTCGGCGCTCCACCTCGAGATGACGGGCTACCTGCTCGTCAAACCGAAGAAGTGAGGGGGCGCGACGTGGCGACGACGGCCTCGGATCATCGGGTTCACTTGCCGGTGCGGACGCTCGGGCCCGCGGTGCCACGATGGCGGCGGTGGCTCGTGGTCGTGATGACGGTCGGGGCCGTCGCCACGATCGCGAGCGCGCTCTCGATGCCTTGGTGGCACTTCACGCTCTACGCGCCGCAGTACCCGCACGGCCTCGCCATGCAGATTTCGCTCACCGGCGTGAGCGGCGACATCAGCGAGATCGACGAGCTCAATCACTACATCGGCATGGCCAAGCTCGAAGGCATCGCGCCGGTCGAGCGGCACCTCGCGCCAGCGGGCGTCGCCGTGCTCGTCGCGCTGACGCTTCTGCTCACGATCGCGACGGGCCGCAAGACGGGCTGGCTCATCGCCCTGCCGGCCGTCGCCTTCCCTCTCACCTTCATGGCCGACGCGTACTATTGGCTGCACCTCGCCGGGCACGCGCTCGACAAGCACGCGCCGATTCACTTGCCTGCGTTCACCGCGCAGATGTTCGGGACCGGCAAGATCGGGCAGTTCTTGACCTTCGCCGCGCCCTCCAGCGGGTTCTGGGTCGCCTGCGCCGGGGCGGCGCTCGTGATCGCGGCGACTGCGATCCGCCAGCGGAGCGTCTGCGCCCATTGCTCGCTCCGCGGCCAATGCGGCGCCGTCTGCAAGACCGCCCTCTTGGGGAAGGAGTCGCGGTGAAATCGCTGCTCCGTCGCCCTCTCGTCGCCGTCGCCGCGCTCGCGCTGGTCGCGATTGCCGCGCGGGCGAGCACGCGCGACGGCGATCTCGTCGGCCCGCCGCCTCCACCCGAGAACGCGGGGACGTTCGCGCGGAGCGTGCCCAAAGGTGCGATCGTCGCGCGAGACGAGGCCGAGCTCGCGCGGCTCGTCGCCGACCCCGCGGGCCCGCGTGACATCTGGCTCCTCGATTGCGTGTACCGCGGCGACCTCGTCGTACGCCGCACGCTCGCGCTCCACGGAACCGGCGAGACGGTGCTCGAAGGCACCGGGCGGGGCAGCGTGCTCACGATCGAGGCGGACGACGCCTCGATCGACGACGTCGTCGTGCGTCACTCGGGCCGGCGCGGGACGACCGAGGACGCGGGGATCAAAGCCAAGGCGGCGCGCGTCCACGTCGCGTACGTGCGCGTCGAGGACTGTCTCTTCGGCGTCGAGCTCTCGCCGTGCCCCGCGTGCACGCTCGAGCGCGCGCGCGTCATCGGGCCGGCGGACGCGACCCCCGAGCTCCGCGGCGACGGGGTGAAGCTCTGGGAGGCGCACGACGCAGTCGTCCGCTCGTGCGTGATCGATCACGGGCGCGACCTGGTCGTGTGGTACTCGCGGCGCGCGCTGCTCGAGAACAACGTGGTGCGCCACGGCCGCTACGGCACGCACTTCATGTACTCGCACGACGCGATCGTCCGAAACAGCCGGCTCGAGGACAACGTCGTCGGGATCTTCGTGATGTACAGCGCGCGTCTGCGCGCCGAGCACAACGTGCTCGCGGGCGCGCGCGGGCCGGCGGGCATGGGCATCGGCTTCAAAGAGAGCGACGGCGTGCAGGTCACGGACAACTGGATCGTCGCGAACACGTCGGGCGTGTACCTCGATCGCACGCCGCGCGATCCGAGCGCGCCGGTGACGTTCGACCACAACGTCGTCGCGCTGAACGACGTCGGCGTCCGCTTCCTCTCCTCGGAGCAGGGCATTTCGTTCACCAACAACGATTTTCACCAGAACGTCGAGGTCGCGGTGGTCGAGGGCGGAGGCGACGCGCTCGGCGCGACCTTCGACCGCAACCACTGGACCGAGTACGAGGGCTACGACCTCGACGGCGACGGGACGGGCGACGTGCCGTTCGAGCTGAAGGAGCTCTCGAGCGAGCTCACCGACGCGCACCCGTCGCTGCGGTTCTTCCAGGGCACCGGCGCGCTCGCCGCGTTCGACGCGATCGCGCGGGCGGTTCCGGTGCTGTCGAGCCGCGCGCTCCTCGTCGACCGTCACCCGTCCGTTCATGGCACGAAGCCGCGATGATTCACGTTCACCACGTCTGCAAGTCCTTCGGGCCGGTCGTCGCGCTCGACGACGTGTCGCTCGACGTCGAGCCCGGCGAGCGCGTCGCCTTCGTCGGTACGAACGGATCGGGGAAGACGACGCTCCTCCGCGCGATCCTCGGGCTCTTGCGCGTCACGGGCCACGTCACGATCGGCGGCGTCGACGTGGCGACGCGGCCGGAGATCGCGCTCGCGCGGGTCGCGTACATCCCGCAGATCGCGCCCCCAATCGACGCGCCCGTCGGCGAGGTCGTCCGCGCGCACGCCGCGCTGCGAGGCATCGACCGGGGTGCGGCCGCCCTGCGCGCGAAGCGGCTCGGGCTCGACCTCGACGCCGTCGCGGCCTGCCGCTTCCGCGATCTCTCGGGCGGAATGAGGCAGAAGCTCCTCGCGGCGATGGCGCTCGCGACGCGAGCCGACGTCCTCGTCTGCGACGAGCCGACCGCGAACCTCGACGCGGCCGCGCGCGACGCCTTCTTCGAGGAGATCGAAGGCGGCGACCCCGCGCGCGTCGTGCTCGTATGCTCGCACCGGAGCGACGAAGTGAAGCGGCTCGTCTCGCGCGTCGTCGAGATGCGCGACGGCCGCGTCGCCCACGACGCATCGCACGAGCGCCCACCGCGGCGCGCGCTCCTCAAGGTGGTGTCGTCATGAAGACGCTCTTCGTCCTGCTCGCCCTGCTCCTCTTCGCGTGCGACGACGGCGCGCGCCCGGTCGACCCCGTGTGGGGGAAGCAAGCTTGCGCGCACTGCGCGATGCTGCTCAGCGACGCGCGCTTCGGAGCCGAGCTCACGACCGAAGCGGGCGACCGGTTCTTCTTCGACGACCCCGGCTGCATGGCGGCGTACGTGCGCGAGAAGGCGCCACGCGTTCGCGGCGCGTGGGTGCACGAGGACGGCGCGTGGGTCGACGCGACGAGCGCGCGGTACGAGCGCGCGGCGAGCCCGATGGACTACGGCTTCGCCCCCGCGAAGGGCGGCGCGTTCGACTGGGCCGCGGTCGTGAAGGCCGCCGACCGAGGAGACGCGTCATGAGACGCGCCGCGGCGTTCTTTCGACTCGAGATCGCCGACGCCCTGCGCTCGCGGTGGCTCGCGTTCACCGGTGCGGTCTACGTCGTCGTGTTCGGCACGTTCGTGTGGCTCGGGCTCCGCGAGTCGACGGTGCTCGGGTTCACCGGGCTCTCGCGCGTCGTCTTGAACGTGTCGAACGCGGTCGTGCTGGTGCTCCCGCTCGTCGCGCTCGTCGCGACGAGCCAGACCATCGTGCGGGCGAGGACGACTGGGTTCTTCGAGCTGTTCCTCGCGCAGCCGTGCAAGCGAGGAGAATGGTTCGCGGCGGTGCTCGCGTCGCGCGTCACGGTCGTCGCCGGTCCGCTCGTCGTGCTCCTCGCGCTCACGCTCGTTGCCGGCTCCGGCGAGCCCACGCTCGCGCCGCTCGTCGCGCGCAGCTCGGCGGTCGCTCTCTCGCTCGTCTGGGCGTTCGTCGGCCTCGGCCTCCTCGTGTCGGCTTCCGCGCGCACGCCGGAGCGCGCGATCGTCTACGCGCTCGTCGCGTGGCTCGGCGCGAGCGCGCTGCACGACTTCGCGCTCATGGGCCTGCTGCTGAAGACTCGCATCCCGCCGCAAGCGGTCTTCGCGCTCGCCGCGATGAACCCGGTCGAGGCCGCGCGCCTCGCGATCCTGAGCGGGATCGACCCCGACTTGTCGGTGCTCGGCCCCGTCGGCTTCTGGCTCTCGAACACGCTCGGGGCTCGGTGGACGCTCTTTCTCGGGGTCGCGTGGCCCGGCGTGGTCGGGAGCGTGTGCGCTTGGGCGGCGTCGCGCCGCCTTCGAACCATGGATTTGGCCGCGTGAACGGCAACGAAAGGAAGAATCGAACATGAAGAGCAGCATCTGGATCGCCTTTTCCGCCGGCGCCGCGCTCGTCGCGGCGGTCGCGTGCAGCAAGGGGCAGTCGACGGCGACCGAGACGACGTCCACCGCGACGGCCGAAGCCACGCAGGCCGCGCCGGAGGCCGTGGACGCGCACGCGCTCTTTCAGCAGCGCTGCGTCGCGTGCCACGGCGAGAACGGAAAGGGCGACGGCCCCGGCGCCGCCGCGCTCAACCCCAAGCCGCGCAACTACACCGACGTCGCCTGGCAGAACTCGGTCACCGACGAGCACATCAAGCAGACGATCCTCTACGGAGGCGCCGCGGTCGGCAAGAGCCCGAACATGCCGCCCAACCCGGACCTGGACGGCAAACCCGAGCTCGACGGCCTCGTGAAGGTCGTGCGCGAGTTCAAGGGGAAGTGACGCGGGCGCGGCGGCGACTCCGACTCGTCACGACGGACGCCGCCGACGCGAGCGCGAAGAGGAGCAGGGCGACGGCGTTGCTCATCGCCCCCCACGCGCGGAGCGAGGGGACGCCCGCGAGATCGCCCGCGACGCGCGCGGCGAGGCCAAGGTGGAGCAGCGCGACGTGCGCGTAGAACACCCGGCGAAAGGGGAGCGGCACGCCGAGGACGGCGGGCAAGAATCGTCGGCGCGTGCGCGAAGACCATCGAGAAGACGAAGCCGAGCATCACCGCGTGCGTCGCGGCGTCGTAGACGGGACCGGCGACGGCGTCGCCGCGCGCGACGAGGATCGCGCCCCCGACCGCGAGCCAGCCGTAGCCGCCGAGCAGAGTCGATGCGGTGAATCGCGGCAAGCCGGGCTTGGCGAGCACGCGCCGCGCGACGTCGAAGCGGAATAGCCACGCCGCGAGCCCGAGCGACGCCGCGCCGCGCAGGGTAGGGCCGAGGACGACGCCCGCCGCGAGCGCGGCCGCGAGGACGACGAGCGACGCGCGCGCGAAGCGCGACGGGGGCATCACGCGCGTGAGCTCGAGGCGCTCGCCGGCGATCGTGAGCACGAGCCACGTCGTCCAGTACGGGAGGACCCCGAAGATCGGCGCGCCGAGCGCCCAGCGCACGCACCCGGCGAAGTAGACGAGCGCTCCGACGCCGATGACGAGCGCCGCGAGGTCGCGACCGCGAAGCGCGAGCGCGCCGAGCGCGAGCACGAGGACGGCGGCGCTCACGACCGACGGCCACGCGCAGAGCGTCCACGGGGCGCCGAGCGCGAGCCCGAGCGCGGCGACGAGCGAGAAGACCGGCGCGAGGAGCGCCCACGACCGGCCCACGGCGACGGCGCGCTCGATCGCGATCACCGTGCCGAGCACGCCGACGACCATGAGCGGGCCGTGCGCGACGACGACGCGCGGCCCCGCGCCCATCGCGAACCCGACGCGGGAGAGCCCCGCCCACAGCGCGAGCAAGAGCGAGGCGGCGGTGGCCGCGAGGAGGGGCGCCACGCGGACGGCGCGCGTCACCATCCGAGCGCGGTCTTGGCGGCGGCGGACATGCGCCCCGGCTCCCATGGTGGCGACCACACGAGCCGCACGCCGACGCGAGCGCCAGGGAACGCGTCCTCGAGCGCGCGCTCGGCCTCTTCGCGAATGTGCTCGCCGAGCGGACAGGACGGCGTCGTCATCGTGAGATTGACCTCGATCGCGCCGTCGGTGTGCTGGATGCGGTAGACGAGCCCGAGCTCGACCACGTCCACCCCGAGCGCCGGATCCACGACGCTCGAGAGCGCGCGGCGAATTTGGTCGTCGTTCACGTGCGTGCAACGGAGCAACGCGTGTGCCCGCAAAAATGGCCGCAGCGGGCGGCGGAAACGGCGCACGTGCGCGCGCCGATTGCAGGCGAGCCCGAAACGTTTGCCGGTTGATCGATGTCATGGCCGGCGCCGCGCTCGGGATGCAGAGTGGCTTGCATGGTGGCGGACACCGAAACCGTCGCGGACATCGCCGTGCACCTCCCCGGCGCCGCGCGGGTGTTCGAGGCGCGGCGCATCGACTACTGCTGCGGCGGCCGAAGCACCTTGCGGGACGCTTGCGCGCGCGCGCACGTCGCCGTCGAGGAAGTGCTCGCCGAGCTCGACGCGCTCGGCCCGCGCGCCGCGCCAAACTGGAGCTCGCCGGGCGGGCTCGTCGCGCACATCATCGAGCACCACCACGTCTTCGCGCGCTCGGCGATGAACCGTCTACCCGCACTGTCGCGCAAGGTCCTCGACGGGCACGGCGAGAGGCACCCCGAGCTCGCGCGCGTCGTCGAGCTCTTCGATTCGATCGTCTCCGAGCTCGCGCCCCACCTGCGCGTCGAAGAGGGCGCGCTCTTCCCCGCCATCCTCCTCATGGCGCAGCCCGCGTGCACCGGCCAGCGCCGCGAGGCGCTGCGCGCGTCGGTGCTCGTGATGCAGCACGATCACGATCAGCTCGGGCGCACGCTCGCGCTGCTGCGCGCCGCGACCGGCGACTATCGGCCGCCCGACGACGCGTGCACCTCGTTTCGCGTGCTCTACGCCGAGCTCGAGGCGCTCGAGGCCGACCTTCACGAGCACATTCACCTCGAGAACAACGTGCTCTTGCCGCAGGCTCTCGGAAATCGAAGGTGACGTCCGCGACGACGACGGCGGCGGGACGCGCGCCTCGCGGCGCGTGGGCGCGGGCGTGGAGCAACGCGCGCTTTCGGGTCGAGTGCGTCGCGACGCCGATCTTCCTGGCCGCCGTGATGTCGATCCTCTCGGTCGTCCTCGCGGACGTCGAGCGGCGGCCGGGCGTCACCTTCGACGATCCGGTCCTCGCGCGGCTCCCGGCGCGCGACTTCACGTGGCTCACCTTCGCCGCGGTCTACCTCGGGCTCGCGCTCGGCGTCGTGCACCTGGCGCGCTGGCCGCGCGCGCTCCTTCGAGGCGTGCAGGCGTATGCGATGCTCATGTTGCTGCGCTCGGCGACGCTCCTGGTGGTCCCGCTCGCGGCTCCGCCGGACATGATCCTCCTCGTCGATCCGCTCGCGCGCCACGTGGTGTCCGGCCCCGCGCTGACCCAAGATCTCTTCTTCTCGGGACACACGTCGACGCTCTTTCTGCTCTACCTCACGGCGCGCGCGAAGGCGTTCAAGCGGCTGTTTCTCGCGTGCACGGCCGTGGTCGGCGTCGCCGTGCTCTGGCAGCACGTGCACTACGCCATCGACGTGCTCGCCGCGCCGCCCTTCGCGTACGCGGCCTTCGCGCTCGTCACGCGTGGGCGACGATGAGCGCGATCGCGGCGTAGTGGAGCGCGCTCCCGCCGAGCACGAAGAGGTGCCAGATCTCGTGGAAGCCGAAGACGCGCGGGAAAGGGTTCGGCCGCTTCGCCGCGTAGACGACCGCGCCGAGCGTGTACGTCACGCCCCCGGCGACGACGAGCGCCAGCGCCGCGCGGGGGACCGCCGCGAGCAGCGCCGGCGCGCAGAGCGCCGAGCCCCAGCCCATCGCGACGTAGAGGCCGGTGTAGAGACCGCGCGGCGCGCCGCGCCACGCGAGCTTGAAGACGACGCCCGCGACGGCGACGCCCCAAATCGCGCCGAGCACGACCGCGAGTGTTCGCCCGGAGAAGGCTCGCCAGAAGACCGGCGTGCATGTCCCCGCGACCATCGCGAAGATCGCCGCGTGGTCGAAGAGGCGGAGCAGGCGCGTCGCGCGCTCGCTCGCGACGACGAGGTGGTACGCCGAGCTCGCCGCGTAGAGGACGACCAAGCACGCACCGTAGACGCACGCGCTCGCGACCGCGCCGGCGCTCGGACCTGAGCGCGCGACGAGCCACACGGCGCCGACCGACGCGAGGACGCCGCCGGCGAGGTGGCTGAGCCCGCTGAAGGGGTCTTTGATCATGATCGGTGCGTAGCCGTACGGCGCGGCGGGCGCGGTGATCGAAATCATCTCGCGCGATCGGGGCGGTCGGTACGTTGCACGGGTGCGCCCCGTCTCGATTTGGCTGAGGCTCTGCACCGTCCTCGCGTTCGCGATGATCGTGGCCGGCGGCATCACGCGCGTGACGCGCTCGGGGCTGTCGATCACGACCTGGGAGCCGGTGACCGGCGTGCTCCCGCCGACGAGCGACGCTGCCTGGCAACGGGCGTTCGATCGCTGGCGCGCGTCGCCCGAGGGCCGCGCGCGACGCGACGTGACCGAGGACCCGTTTCGTCCGCTCTACCTCGTCGAGTGGGCGCATCGCGTGCTCGCGCGCACGACTGCCCTCGCGTTCGGCCTGCCGCTCGCGGTGTTCGCGCTCCGGCGCGAGCTCGACCGGAGACGCGTGCGGTGGCTCGCTCTCGTGCTCGGCGCCGTGGTCGCGCAAGGCGCGCTCGGCTGGCTCATGGTGGCGAGCGGGCTCGTCGACGCGCCGCACGTCAGCCCGTTTCGGCTCGCTGCGCACTTCGTCGTCGGCGCGAGCATCCTCGCGGCGTTCGGGTGGGCGGCGGCGGAGCGGGCTTCGTCTCCGCCGCCGCGCGGCGCGCGCGCGGCGACGCTCCTCGCGCTCGGCCTCGCCGCGATCACGGTCGCGCTCGGCGCTCTCATGGCCGGCTTTCACGCGGGGCTCGTGTGCGCGACGTTCCCGAGGATGAACGGCGCGTGGGCGCCGCCGCTGCGCGCGTCGGCGTGGGACGCGATGACAATCCATTTCCTCCACCGGCTCTTCGCGGTCCTCGTGACGCTCGCGTCGCTCGCCGCCGCCGCGAGGCTCTGGGGTGCTTCACGCGCCGCGCCGCTGCTCGCCGTGTCGGTCGTGCTCCAACCAGTGCTCGGCGCGCTCGTCGTCCTTCGGCACGTGCCGCCCGCGCTCGCGGTCGTTCACCAAGCGAACGGCGCGCTCGTGGTGCTCCTGCTCGCGGTCCTCGCGCGCCGGGTCGTTTTCGCGCGCGGGCTCGGGCATGACGTTTCGCATGGCGCGGCGGGCGCGACCGCCGCAGCTTGATTCTCATGTTGCACACGATCCGCACCCGCCCGGACCTGCCCTCGGCGACGAACGAGCCGACCGAGCTCTTGCTCGCGTGCCACGGCAGGCTCCGCCACTTCTCCGAGCTCTCGCGCGCGCTCGCGACGCGCGACGACGTCGAGGACGAGCAGCTCGTCGACGCGGCGCGCCGCCTCCTGCGTTACTTCCGCGTGGCGCTCCCGCTGCACGAGGACGACGAGGAGCGCTCGCTCGCGCCGGTCCTCCTCGCGCGGGCGACCGAGGAGCAAGCCGACGCGATGGACCGGATGCGCGATCAGCACGGGCTCCTGCACGAAGTGCTCGCCGATCTCTTTCCGCTCTGGGAGCGGGTCGAGGCCGAGCCGCGCTCGCTCGACCGCAAGACCGCGCGGCCGCACGCCCTCCGCCTGGCCACCGTGCTCGACGTCCACCTCGAGCTCGAGGAGACCCTGATTTTTCCGATGGTCGTGAGCTTTCCCGCGGCCGAACGAGAGCGCCTCGCCGAAGAGATGCGCGCGCGCCGCAGTCCCGAAACGCTCGACGAGATGCGCCGCATCGCGACCTGACGGATCTCATCGCCGCGCGCGCGACGCGGCCTCACGGTTGGCCCATGACCACTTCGTTCCTCGACGCCACGACGCTGCCCCCGCGCGTTCGCCATCCCCGCATCCTCGAGACCTTCGACGCGCTGTCGGTCGGTGACGCCCTCGTGCTCGCCAACGATCATTACCCGCTCCCGCTCCTCTACCAACTCCAAGCCGAGCGGCCCGACCAGGCCGATTGGAGCGTCCTCGAGGCGGGAGAGACCTTTCGCGTCGAGATACGCCGCCGAGACGCGAGCGCGCCGCGCGGCGTCGTCGAATACCTCGCGTGGGACCACGACAGGCTCGACGCGCTGCTCGAAGCGGCCGGCGAGAGCGTCGCGTCGTCGTCGTTCGACGAGGCGCGTGCGCGCTTCGCCGAGCTCGCGTGCGGCCTGCGGCGACACATCGAGATCGAGGAGCGCGTCGTCTTCCCGGTCTTCGATCGCGGCGAGGCGCCCTCCGGGCCGACCGCCGTCATGTGCTTCGAGCACCAGCGCATCCGCCTCGCGATTCACGCGATCGAGACGGCGCTCGAGCAGTCCAGCGCCCCCGCCTTCCAGGACTCCGTGCAGAATCTCCTCGCCCTGCTCGGCGAGCACAACACGAAGGAGGAAGCGATCCTCTACCCGGCCATCGATCGCATGCTGACCGCGGCCGAGCGCGCGGCGCTCGTCGTGCGCGCCCAAGCGCTGCCGGTCTGACGGACGCACCGCTTGCGGAGGGCGCGCAACGCTTTCGTCAAATCGCGGTCGAGATGTCGAGCGCCTCCGGGCGATGAATCACGAAGCCTTCGCTCGTGGTCGAGACGATGCCGGCCTTCTGCCAGCGGCTCATCGTGCGGATCGTCGTCTCGATCGTCGCGCCGACCAGGCGCGCGAGATCGCTCCGCGTGAGCACGACCGGGATCGTGATGACGCCGCCGCTCTCGTCCCCGAACCGCTCGGCGAGGTGGAGCAAGAGCGCCGCGAGCCGCCGCTCGACCGGTCCCGCGGTCATGATCCGAATCTTCTGGCGCAGCGCGGCCGAGTGGGAGACGAGCGAGCGATTGATTGCCTGCGCGAGCGCGACCTCTCGCTTCATCGCCTCCAAAACCGGGGTTTTCTCGATGGAAACGACCTCGACGTCGCGCGTCGCGGCGACGGCGTCGGCCGGGTAGCAGCCGCTCGAGATGACGGCGATGTCGCCGATGCTCTCGCGCGCGCCGAACAGCGCGACGATGGCGCTCTCGCCCTCGCGGTTCGGTTGGCAGATCTTCACGAGGCCGGTCGTGATGACGGTGAGCGCGACGGCTTCGTCGCCGTGGTGCCAGATGTAGTCGCCTTGGTGGTACTGCCGGCGAACGGCGACGCGCGCGAAGTCATCGACTCGTTCGACGCCGCCGAAGAGCTGCGAGGCGCGCAAAGTCCGTTCGATCGCGGCAACACGTGCAGAGGACGTCTCCATCGACGCGAACACCTTGCACGGCACATGCCAGAAGGCTACAGCCGCTTGAAGCGATCTCGTCTCGTCGAGGCGCAGGCAAGACACGCGGCAGCGCGAACGCGCGGCCGGGCCGCCGCCGTGCGCTTGCCAGCGGCGCTGGCGGACGAGGACTCGGCCACCGGCGCCTCCTGCGAGCAGAATGGCGCCGGTCCGGCCGGTTTCATCTCGCTGCCGCGTGTTGGCTTCCAGCCACGGCACGAGACGATCCGTTCAAGTGGTCTTTGGCGTAACGCGCAGCGACGTCGGCTCAGTCCGGCCGCCCGCGCGGCACCGCGGTGAGCGGGCCGCCGAACTCGCGATACTCCTCGAGCCTGCACGACCAGACGAGCTTGCCCTCGTGCACGGTCATGTCCGGACAGCCGTCGCACATGTTGTCGCGGCCGTCGTCGAGCAAGTCGATCGGCTGGATGCAGACGACAGCTTGGAAGTGCTGCTTCGAGAGCGCGTCCTTCGGATCGCGCAGCATCGAGCCGAGCCAGTGGCGCGCCGCGCGGCGCATCCCCGCGTCGAGCGTCCACGCGCCGAGGAGCGCGGAGCGGCCCGCCGCGAGCGTCGACGGCGCGGCGTAGCTCATGTAGCGACCGGTCACGAAGTGATGGCCCGCTTGCGCGAGCTCCATCATGCGCGCGCCCGCGTAGCCGTGGATTCTCTTCGGCGTGCCGACGCGCAGGGCGACGAGCCACTTGAACGACTGCGGATCGATGGTGCCGTTCAAGTAGCCGCAGGGCTCGTAGAGCGGGTCGGCGCGGCGAAGCCGCTCGACGACGTCGTGGGCCGAGATGTCCGTCTTGCGCGGGGCCTCGATCGAGTAGACGAGCTTGGACGCGTCGGCGCGCCGACCGCCGGAGAAGTACTCGAAGCGATCGTTTCGCGCCGCGCGGTACAGGATGAAGACGACCGTGCTCACGCGATCGATGTTGCGCGCGGCCCACGCCGCGACGTCCGGCACTTGGTCGAGCGTGTCCTCGTAGACGGTCGAGTTGAACGCGAGCGAGAGCCCGCCGACGCGCGCGACGAGGTCGACGTACGTCGAGCGGAGCTCGTTCATCTGCGCCTCGGTCTTGTCGCGCCACCCCGGCCGACCTTGGTGCGAATCGACGTGAAAGGTGAGCCCGACGAGCCCCGCGTCTTTCAGGCCGCGGAGCAGCTCGATCGAGAGCCCGAGCCCGTTGGTGTTCAGGATCGCCTTGCGCCCCATCGACGTGACGCGGCGCACGATCTCGACGACGTCGGGGTGCAGCGTCGGGTCGCCGCCCGCAATCGACACGCCGTCGAAGTTGCGCAGCCGAGCGAAGACGTCGAGCTCGACCTGCACCTCCTCGAGCGACTTGTGGCTCTTCAGGTTCTGCCGGTAGCAGCCGTCGCACGCGAGGTTGCACTGCTGCGTGGGCTCGAGCCAGGCGATGGGGTTGTCGGTGAGGCTCCACGGGAGCCGATAGAGCGAGAGGGGATTGAGTCGCATCATTCGAAGTGCGCGCGACTCTAACGAGCGCGTTTCGGCGCCCGGATGACGAATGTCAATCAGAACGTCACGATGGTCCGAATGAGCCGCTGGCGCACGTCGGGCGGCGTCGTGTGATCGATGAGCGGGAACAGGCTCTTCTCCTCGCTCGCCGTGTGCGCCTCGTTGACCGCGGCGAGCCCCGCCTCGGACTCGAGCAAGCGCGCGACAATCGACTCGCGCTCGGTCGCGACGCGGAGGGCCTCGGCGTCTCGCTCGATGCGATCCACGTAGCGCAAGACGGCGACGTGCTCGGCGCGCATGCGCGCCGTCGTCGCGGCGTAGCCCGTGCGCGACGCGTGAACGGGGAAGACGACGGTCTCCTCGATGCGGACGTGGCGTCGCATTCCGGTGACGAGCAGGCTCGCGAGCACGACGGCACGCACCGGGTCCTCGCGCGCGGTGCGCCGCATTTCTGCGGCGATTTCGTCGAGGCGGCGGTGGTCCTCTTCGAAGAGCTCGGCGAGGGTCGGCGAGCCGCCGCCGCGCCGCGGGCGCGCCGCGATTCGCGCGTGCATCCCGTCGCGCTCGAGGAGCACGATCGCGCGGCGCGTCGCCCCCGAGTCCACGAGCTGCTCGAGGATCGGACGCGCGGGGACCTCGAGCTCGACGGCCACCGCCTCGCCGCGCTCGGCCCGCCCCACGGCAAGCGCCGCGAGCGAGAGCGCGCGGTGTCGCGGGTGCGTGCCGAGCGAGGAGACCATGGGCCTCCTTCATCGTGGGGCGCGCGGGCCGCTCGGCGTATGACGGAAAATCAACCGCCGCACTGCGTGGTGCACTCGGAGGTGCACGCCGAGCCGCACAGGCACGAGAAGTACGTGCCGAATGCGCTCTGGCCGCTCGGATACGTGCTGTAGCAGTTGCTCGCGCACGTCGAGTCGCCGGCGCAGCTCATGACGCACGAGAGCAGGCTCTTGCACGACCCGGTGCACGACAGGTACTCGGACGAGCACGTGCCGCTGTTCGCCGTCGCCTCGCACGAGCTGCACGACCCGCCGCCCGAGGACTGGCACGAGCCAGCGTTGCAGAAGCCGCCGTTGCACGAGTTGCCGCACGACCCGCAGTTGTTCGGGTCGCTCGTCGTGTCGACGCACTTGGCGCCGCACGCCGTCTCCGACGAAGTGCACGCTTGGAGGGCGATCGACTCGGTCGACGACGTCTCGAGATCGAGCCACGCGTGGCTTTGGATCGTCTGACTGTCGAGCGAGCCGACCGTCTTCAGATCCTGGTGGCGCTCGAGGCGTAGGCGCTGAATCGAGAGCGCGAGCGACTGGACCTTGTCGCCGATGACCGCCGCGAGCACGTCGCGCGGGACGGTGAACGAGCCGACCGAGTCCTGCGCGAGGCAGCGCGCCGAGCCGCCGGCGCCGCTCGCGAGGACGTACACGCAATCGTTTCCGGGCAGCCACCCGAGCGTGAGATCCGAGTCGCCGAAGACGTCCGAAAGGCTCAGTTGATCGAGCGGCGGGTTCGCCTCGAGCAGCGTCGTCGCCTTGAAGCTCATGTCGAAGCTCGCGTAGCCGGCCCCGGTCGGGCCTTCGGCGTAGACGTGGAGATCCGCGCCGGGCGCGAAGGGCGAGCCCTCGTCGGTGGCCTTCCACCCGTACGGCGGGTACACGGCGATCGGCATGTTCGTGCCGGAGATGGCGATGGCGCCGGCGTCGAAGGTCTGGATAGGCGTGCAGCTCTGCGAGCCGTCGGAGCCTTTCGTGCACTGCTGGTTCTCGCCGCACGAGAGCGTGCAGGCGGCGATGCACGAGGCGTTGCACGAGTCGTCCCAGCCGCACGTCTCGCCGGCCTTGCAGCCGAGGCTCTTGCAGTCGGGCGCTTGGGTGTAGACGCACGTGCCCTCGGTCTGCTGCCCGCACGACGTGAGCATCGTGCTCGTGTCCGGGACGAACGAGACGCTCACGCTCGGCGTGACCGTGCTCGACCCGGGCGCGTGGGCCGCGTCGAGGTGGATGGTGCCCTGGGCGCGCGGCGTCAGATCCGAGAGCGGATCGCTGGTGGTGCTGTTGGCCGCGCAGGCGAAAGCGAAGGCGAGCATGCCGCTCGCGACGATTTTGGAAAAGCGCATGAGGATGATGTCTCCGGCGCTCCATACGCGTGGCGTCGCGCGATCTTCCCCGAGAGATTGAACAGGATGGTCAGAAGGTCAGAAGGAATTTGGGGGGGTTGGTTGCGGCGTTCGGGGGTCAGACGAGGAGGAGGGCGGCTTCGGCGGGCTTGCCGGTGGCCTCGGAGACGGCGCGCGCGTAGAGGCGCACTTGGGCTTCGTAGGCGGCCTTCGCCTCGTCGAGCTCGTGGTCGGTCTTGAAGTCGACGACGATCCACGCCTCCCCGCGGCGGAAGGCGAGGTCGAGGACGCCCTCGACGAGCGTCCCGTCGGGCTCGCGCAGGACGATCGGCGACTCGCGACGGTGCTCCGCGGCCGCGGCCTCGCGCACGAGCGGGTGGCGGAGCGCGGCGATCGCCGCGGCGGCGGCGTGTTTCTCGTCGTTTTCGCTCGCGCCGAGCATTCGCGCTTGGACGTGCGCCGTCGCGGCGATGGCGCCGGCGTCGGCGTCGAACGGGACCTCGGCGAGCACGGCGTGGACGAGCACGCCGAACGCCTTGCCGCGAGGGCGCCCCTGCCGCTCCGCGTCGGTGCGGTGATGGGCCACGGCGACGAGCGACGTCGGCCCGCCGAGCTTGCTCTTGGTCGTCACGATCTCGACTCGGTGGGTCGGCTCCGCGCCGCGCGCGAGCGCCTCCTCGCGCGACTTCTGCCACGCCGCGTGCTCGCGCTCGCTCTCGGCGTCGCGGCCGCTCGCTTCGTCGACCGCGAGGATGCGCTGCTGCCGCAAGCCCGCCGCTTGCTCCGCGCCGAGCTCGAGCGCGCGCGGGTCCCACCAGACGACGGCGTGCGTGCCGGCTTGCGGCAGGTGCGCGCCCGGTCGCACGGCGCTGCGCTTGTCGCGCTCGGTCTTGCCGGGTCGCTCGAGGACCGAGTCGTCTCCGAACGGCGGACACGCGGGCGCGAGGTGCTGCGCGCGCCAGTCCTCGGGGCGTGGGTACACGGCAGGTCCCAGCGGCGCGAGCCACCAGCCCGGATCGATCCCCTCGTCGCCGACGACCGGAACGACGAGAAGGTCGCGCGCGCGCGTCGCCGCGACGTACGTGAGACGCACGGCCTCTTCTTCGTCGTGGCGGAGCACCGTCTCGCGCCGCTCGAGGAGCTCGATCGGCGTGCAGCCCTCGAGCGTCGTCGCCCACAATTTTTTGTCCGGGTCGACGTAACGCGACGGCTTGTTCGACGTCAGGCTGCACGAAGGATCGACGAGCACGACGACCGGAAACTCGAGGCCTTTGGCTTTGTGCACCGTCATGATGCGGACGCCCTCGGTGCCCTCCTCGACGACGGGAGCCTCGGCGCCGCCGCCGCGATCTTCCTCGTCGTCGAGGTGCCGCACGAACGCGCGAAAGCTCGTCGCGCCCGCCGCCTCGAAGCGGCGCGCGTCGTCGAGCAGGCGGAGCAGGTTCGCGAGCGCTTGCTCGCCGGTCGGCCAGATCGCGATCCCCGCGTGAGCGCGCGTCCGCTCGAGGAGCTCGGCGATCGTGTCGGCGATCGGGCGACGGTTGCGGCGTTTGTGGAGCTCGGCGAGCACGCGGAGCGCGTCACCCGCGGGCTTCGTGAGCTCGTCGAGATCGCCCGGGATGTGCGTCGGGCGGAGCGATTTGCTGGCGCGTTCGGTAGAGGAGCAGCGTGTCGTCGGCGAGGGCGAAGAGCGGCCCGCGCAGCGTCGCGAAGACCGAGAGCTCGTCGTCGGGCCACTCGATCGCGGCGAGCGCGTTCTTCAGCGCGACGACCTCTTCTCGCTTGTAGAACGAGCGACCGCCGACGAGGACGTGCGCGACCCGCCGCTGCTCGAGCGCGCGGACGTACGGGCGCGTCACGTCTTCGCCGAAGCTCACGAACCGGCGGAACAAGAGGCACACGTGCCGCGGCTCGATGCGCACGCGCGCGCCGTTCTCTTCGATCGTCCAGCCGCTCTGGCGCACCATCCAGTCGACGAACGCCGCGCACGCGTCGGGCAGCGACTCGCTCACTTGCCACGCTGTGACCTTGCCGGACTTGTCCGAGTAAGGACGCGGCACCGGCAGCGCGACGACGCTCGGGCGATCGCCTGGGTCCTCCCGGTGTTTTTCGAGCGCGACGTATTCGGCTTGGCTGCCGTCCTCGCTGCCTTGCATGCGCGGCGCGAACGACGCGTTGATGGCGCTCTGGATCGCCGGCACGCTGCGGAAGCTCGTGCGCAGATGCAGGAGCTTCGCGCGCTGTCCGAGGAGCTGGCGCTTCACGCGCTCGTAGAGCATCACGTCGGCGCGGCGAAAACGGTAGATCGACTGCTTGGGATCGCCGACGACGAAGAGCTTCCCGGGCACGACGCGCGCGCGCGTCGCTTGCTGCTCCATCGGGTCGTCGGAGCAGAGGAGGAGCAGGATCTCGGCCTGGAGCGGGTCGGTGTCCTGGAACTCGTCGACGAGGACGTGCGTGAAGCGCGCCTGGAGCTCGGCGCGCGCCTTGGCGTTCGAGACGAGCATCGCGCGCGTCTCGAGGAGGAGATCGAGAAAATCGAGCTTGCCGAGCTTCTTCTTGACCGCGTCGTATTCGGCGACGAGCGGGCGCAGGCTCGCGTGCAGGCACGCGGCGAGGTCGGCGTCGGCGCGCTCGAGCACGCGCTCGAGATCGGCGCGGGTGGCGTCGCGCTCGTCGATGACCGTCTGCTTCGCGATGCCCTTGGCGAAATTCTTGGACCCGCCCGAGTAGCGCCACGTGCGCACGCGCGAGAGCGTGCGGAGCTCCTCTTCGAGGCCGTCGTAGTCGCGCGCGCCGTTCTCCACGAGCTCGCGACGGTCGAGCTCGTAGACGAAGCGCTTGATGTCGAGGAGGTTCTGCGTGAACCACGCCGTCTTGTCGAACGCGGCGTCCCACATCTTGGCGAGCTCGCGCAGGCGCGCCACGATCGCGTCGAGCTCGCCGGTGCGATCGAAGGGATCGCGCCGCCACGGGTGATCGAAGTCGCGCTGGTCGACGAGCTGGAGACCCGCGCGGCGCAGCAAATTCCTAGGTCCTCCCGATTCGCGGTCGCGGTAGCGCTTTCGCAGCATGCGCCGCACGCCCTCGGACGGCTCTTGGAGCTCGCGCTGGAAGAAG
Source organism: uncultured delta proteobacterium (assembly GCA_963731595.1). Lineage (GTDB taxonomy): Bacteria > Myxococcota_A > Polyangia > Polyangiales > Polyangiaceae > DASXHD01. The sequence goes on along the minus strand of CAVSWE010000004.1, from coordinate 1,419,973 downwards.
CGCTCGAAGGCCTCGTCGAAGAGTCGCTCCTGCGTGCCCTCGTCGGCCGCCATGAAGAGCGGGTCGACGCGCGCGTCGACCGGACGCTCGCGAAGGAGCTCGGCGCAGAAGGCGTGGATGGTCCCGATGTGCGCCGCCTCGAGCTCGGAGATCGCGCGGTCGAGCCGATCGCGGACGACCTCGACCGCGACGGCGCGCGCCTTTTCGATTTCGGTGCGCAGGCGGAGCTTCATCTCGCCCGCCGCTTTTTCGGTGAAGGTGACTGCGACCGTCGACGCGAGCGTGCCCTTGCCGCTCGTGAGCAGACCGAGGATTCGCGCGACGAGCTCGGTCGTCTTGCCCGTCCCGGCGGCGGCTTCGACGACGAGCGTCGAGTCGAGCTCGCCGCGAATCGCGTCGCGCGCGTCTTGGTCGACCAAGGGCTCCGTCATGCGCGCTTCCGGAGCTGGGAGAGGAGGACGAGGTCCTTCTCCGGTTTTTTCTTCGTGCGCTGCTCCTCGTACGGGCCGCACACGCGCTGGTAGTCGCACCACTGGCACTCGCCCTTCGCCGGCGCGGCGGGGAGAAAGCCGCGGTCGATCGCGTCGTGGATCGTGTCGGCGACGATCTTCGCCTCTTCGCGCGCTTCGGGGCCGAGCGGGATGGGAAAGGAGCGGTAGTCGCCGGCGGACGTGCAGTAGTAGAGCCGCCCGCCCCAGATGGTCGCGTCGGGGAAGCGCTTCTCGATCGCGAGCGCGTACATGACCGGCTGGAGCGTCTTGCCGCCGCCGATGACCGTCGTCTCGTCGGCGCGCACCTTCCCCGATTTGAAATCGGTCGCGCGGAGCCAGCCGTCGCGCTGGCGGCGCTCGACGAGGTCGATCGAGCCGCGCAGCTTGATGCCGCAGTCGAGATCGATCGGCTCGATCGTGCTGAGCGGGTCTTGCTGGCCGCGGAGCTCGCGCAGGCCGAACGACAGCTCGAAGTGCGCGGGCGTCCAGCCGACCTCGTAGTCCTCGTCGGAGATCATGCGCCGCAGCCACTCGACGAGATCGGCGCGGATTCGTGCGACGCCGTCGGCCCAGACGCGCGGGATCGCGGGCTTCAAGTCGTCGGCGTAGCGCGCGGCGACCGCGGTGACCGCCGTCTCGAGCACGCCGCGCGCGGCCGAGAGGTTGGACGCCGTGACGGGGAGGAGCTTCGCGTCGCGCAGCGCGACGAGCGTCTCGTACATCGACTCGTGCATCATCGAGCCGCGCTGGAGCGGGTCGATGTCCTCGAGCGGCGCGGGCTCTTCGCGCGGCGCGAGGCGGTGCACCGCCTGCAAGAGGAAGCGGTACGGACACGCGGCGAAATTCTGGAGCGCCGTCGGCGAGAACGAGCGCGCGGAGAGATCGTGTTTCTTGAGCGCTTCGTGCGCCTCGGCGCTCGGATGCACGAGGCCGTCGGAGCGGTACCAGCGCTTCTCGTGCCAGCGCTCGGCGCGAAAGCGGAGCGCGCGACCGAGGTGCGGGTTCGCACCGAGCAAGTACCGCGCGGCCCCGACGGTCTCGGCCTGCGGGAGGCGGAGGATGCGCTCCAGGATCGCGAGGTCGTACTCGGCCTCGTCGATCGCGTCGCGGGCGTCGGGCGGCGCAGGCCAGCCGATGCGAACGCTCGCGCTCGACATCCGCCTCTGCGGCGTTCCGCCGCGCGGGTCCGCCGACGCCGAGCGACGCGCGAGGTCATCGAAGCCGGGCAACACGCCCTCGGCCGCGCGCAAGAGCTCGAGCGCGTAGAACGACGGCGTCCGCGGGCGCGCCGCCTCGACGTCGAGGCGCGGGTAGCTCGCGACGATCCGCCGCGACGCCGCGCCCACCGCGAGCCGCAGCGCGAGACGCTCGTCGGCCGAGCGCTCGTCGTTCTTCTTCAGCGGGGCGGTCGCGCGCGCGGCGTCCGGCAGGATCGGATCCTCGATGACCTTCTGCGGGAACATCTTCTCGGCGAGGCCGGGCACGAAGACCACGTCGAAGTCCATTCCGCGGGCCTCGTCGGGCGTCGCGATGAAGAGCTCGCCGTAGCGCGACGCAGCCGGCGGGTGCACGACGTCGCCGAGCCGCTGCTCGAGGACGAGGCGCACCTCGCGGAGATCGATAGGGCCGACGTCGGACATCGGCGCGAGCTCGGCGAGCGCGGCGAGCACGCGCGCCGGGCTGCGAAGCGCGCGCGACGCGAGCGCCGAGAGGGCGTCGATCCACTCGCCCCACGTCGCGCTCGCGGGCAGCGCGTCGAGGTCGTCGAGCAAGGGGAGCGCGAAATCGCGCAAGCCCGCGAGCGCCTCCAGATCGCGCTCGAAGCGCGCCGCGCCGGGGTCGTCGACGCGCTTGGCCTGCGCGAGGTCGGCGCGGAGCTGGTTCTCGAGGCCGGCGAGGCGCGAGGCCCAGCGCGACTTGTCCTCGATGACCGCGGCCTCGACGAGGAGTCGCTCCCAGTGGCGCGGCGCGCGCAGCGTCCCGTAGGCCACCGGCGCGTTCTCCGCCGGCTGCTCGCGGTCTTCGTCTTCGGCCTCGTCGTCTTCTTCGTCGCCGCTCGCGCGGAGCGCCGCGTCGCCGACGACCTCCGAATCGGGCGGAACCCAGCGCTCGGCGCGCTCGGGCGCGGGCGGCGGCGCGCCCTCGGCCTGCGCGGGCGGGAGCTCGCCGAGCGACATGTATTCTGCAAATCGCGTCGCGGAGAGCGCCTCGAGCTTGCACGCGAGGAGCGCGAGGAGCGCGCGCCCCGAGGGGTCCGGACGCGCCGTGCCGCGCGCGAAATGGGCGGGGATCCCCGCGCGACGGAGCGCCTCCTCGAGGTGCGCGCGGTAGCGGCTCGGCGCCCGCAAGAGCACCGCCATGCGATCGAAGCGCGTGCCCGCCGCCGCCTCGCCCTTCGCGATGCGTGCAATCTCCACGCATTCGCGGCTCTCGCCCGGCGCCGAGAACATCGTCAGCGCGCCGCCCTCGGCGCAGAGATCCGCCCGCTGTGAGAAGAGCTGCTCCTGAATCGCCGCCGGCCCCCCGCGGGGCGCGTCGCGCTCCGCCGAGACGCCGAGGACGCGCGCGCGAGCGAGCGTCGCCTCGTCGCCCCCGCACACCGTGAAGAGCACGTCGGGCGACCGCGCGACGATCGCCGCGAGGAGCTCGGCCTCGAGCTCGGAGCCGAGCGTCACGTCGAGGAAGACCGCCGGTCGACCGAGGAGCGCGTGCGGCGCCGGGTCCTTCGCGCGGGCGAGCGCCGCTTCGAGCACCGCCGCGCGGTCGGCGAGCTTGGCCTCGGCGAGGAGCGCGGCGAACGGCGGGCCGAGCCGCGCGACGTCCGCCGCTTCGCTCGAGCCGCCGAGCGCCGACGCGTCGACGCGCGCGAGCCTGACTTCTTCGATCGTGCGCCCGAGCGCCTTCGGCAGGCCGGGAAACTCGGCGATCGGCGCCAAGCGCTCGAGCTCGCCGCGCCCCTTCACGCGGTGGACGAGCCGCGCCGAGAGCGCCTCGACGCCGAGCGCGCCGACCGGGACGAGCCCAGCCAGCGCGAGCGCCGGCGCCGCGAGCGTCCCCGCGAGCCGCGCGAACGTGACGCGCTGCCAGCCGAACACCGCGCCGGCCTCTTTCGCCGCCGCCCGCGCGACGTCGGCGAGCGCGTCCTTGTTCGGCCCGACGATGACCACGTCGGCCGCGCGCCCGCGATCGGCGAGGAACTGCCGCACGCGCGCGAGACGGGTCGCCGCGGACGTGGAGACGAACATTCGACGACGCTCGGCCATGGCCCCCTCCTTGCGTACTTCGTCACATGGCGCGCGGCAACGATGGTAAGGATGCGCCGATGCTGGCGGCTTGGGGTCGGTTCGTTTTTCGACATCGGCTCGTGGTGCTCGTCTGCTGCCTGGCGCTCGTCGCGGTGGCGGCGATCGGCCTGAGCGGTGGCGGCGACCTGACGACCGGGACCCTCGGGGACCTCGAGTCCACCAAGGCCGCGCTCGCCGCGCAAAAAGCGCTCGGGGAGCGCATGGGGCCGACGATCGTGGCCCTCTTTCGCAGCGACGCGTGGACGGTCGACGACCCCCAGTTCTACGAAAAGATGGGCGACGCGCTCGAGCCGCTCGAGAAAGACAAGCGCGTCGCCTCGGTCCTCTCCCCGGTCGAGGCGCCCACGCGCATCGGCGACACCTTGATCTCGAGCGATCGGCACGAGGCGCTCGCCGTCCTCACGCTGCGCGGAAACATCACCGAGGCGAAGAACGAGTTCCCCTCGATTCGCGACGAGATCAAGCCGGGCCCGTTTCAGGTCTCGTACACGGGCGACGCGAAATACCGGCGCGATCTCGACGACACGCTCCGCCACGATTTGTTCGTCGCCGAGCTCGTCAGCCTGCCGCTCGCGCTGCTCGTCTTGATCGCCGTGTTTCGCAGCCTCGTCGCGGCGACGCTGCCGGTCGTCGTCGGCGCGCTCTCGGTGCTCTCGGCGATTGCGTGTATATTGCAGATATCGCGTGTCACCGACATGGCGCAGTACACGCTGAACGTCGCGTCGCTCATCGGGCTCGGGCTCGCGATCGACTATTCGCTCTTCTACACGAGCCGTTTCCGCGAGGAGCTCGCCGGCGGCGCCTCGGTGGAGCACGCGACCGAGCGCGCCATGGCGACCGCCGGGCACGCGGTGCTCGGCAGCGGGCTCGCCGCGGGCGTCGGGCTCTCGGGCCTGCTCTTCTTCAAGCACTCGTACGTCTCGGCGATGGGGCTCGCGGGCGGCGTCGTCGTGTTCTTCTCGGTCCTCTCGGCGCTCACGCTCCTGCCCGCGCTCCTCGCGCTCCTCGGCAAGCGCGTCGATGCGGGCTCGTTCGGCAAGCGCGGCGCGAGCGACGGGCGCATCTGGCGAAGAATCATCCCGCAGGTGATGGCGCACCCGATCGCGGTGCTCGTCCCGACGCTGGCGCTCGTCGTCGCGCTCGGCGTCCCGTTCCTGCGCCTCCAGACCGCGAGCGCGTTCGTCGGCATCTTGCCGAAGAAGACCGAGGCGCGCGCGACGTACGACGAAATCCGCGAGGATTTTCCCGCGCAAGCGAACAACCGCATCTCGGTGGTCGTTCAGTTCCCGACGCCCGAGCTCACGCTCGCGCGCGTCCAGGCGCTGCGCGCGCTCCGCGATCGCATGGCCGCGCTCCCCGGGGTCGCGCGCGTCGATAGCCTCTTCGACTACGATCCGACGCTCCCCGCCGAGCAAGCCGACCGCGAGCTCTCGCTCCCGCCCGATTTACGGCCGATTCCCGTGACCGCGACGCTCGAGCAGCTCTCGGGCGGCGGCACCCACCTGATGTTCGTCGAGACGCGCGGCCCGCCGCGCACGCCCGAAGCCCGCGCCGCCGTCCACGCAATCCGTCGCGACCGCCACGTCGGCGACGGCACGCTCCTCGTCGGCGGCCTCTCGGCGGTGGACGTCGACACCAACGCGTTCTTCGCCGAGCACACGCCGGCCGCGATCACGTTCGTCGCGTCGCTCACGTACGTCATTCTGTTTCTTTTGTTCCGTTCGATCGTCCTGCCGCTCAAGGCGGTGATCACGAACCTCCTCTCGATCACCGCGTCGTTCGGCGCGCTCGTCTGGATTTTCCAAGAGGGCCACCTCGCGTCGGTGCTCCACTTCGAGCCCGGACCCGTCGAGCCGACGCTCCCCGTGCTCCTCTTCTGCGTCGTCTTCGGCTTGTCGATGGACTACGAGGTCCTCCTCCTCAGCCGAATCCAAGAGGAGTGGCTCGCGACCGGAGACAACACGCGCGCGGTGACCGAGGGGCTCGCGCGGAGCGGCCGGCTCATCACGAGCGCGGCGGCAATCATGGTGAGCGTCTTCGCCGCGTTCTCGCTGGCGAGCGTCGTCATGATGAAGACGATGGGCGTCAGCATGGCCATCGCAGTCGCCCTCGACGCAACGATCGTGCGAACGCTCCTCGTGCCCGCCGCGATGCGCCTCTTCGGTGGGCTCAACTGGTGGGCTCCGTTCGGACTCGGGCGGGCGCCTCGGTCGTGAGCCCCGCGGCCAAGCATCCAAAACAATCGACGAATCGTCCTCGGCGACTGCGCGCGCGTGCTCGCCGAGCTCCCCGCCGGCGTTCGCGCGGCTCGCGTACATCGACCCGCCGTTCAACACCGGCGGCCCGCAGCGTCGCGACCGCGTGCGCGTCGTGCGCGATCCGTCGGGTACGCGCACCGGTTTCGGCGGCGCGCGCTACGCCGTCGAGCGGGTCGCGTCGAGCGCGTACGACGACGCGTACGACGACTACCTCGCCTTCTTGATGCCGCGCATCGAAGCGTCCCTCCGCTGCCTCACGCCCGACGGCTCGCTCTTCGTCCACCTCGACCGTCGCGAGGTGCACTACGCCAAGGTCGCGCTCGACCGCCTCCTCGGCCGCGATCACTTCCAGAACGAGATCGTCTGGGCCTACGATTTCGGCGGGCGCGGCAAGCGCCGCTGGCCGCAGAAACACGACTCGATCCTCTGGTACACGAAGAGCGCGCGCGACTGGGTCTTCGAGTACGACGCGATCGATCGCATCCCGTACATGGCGCCGGGGCTGGTCGGACCCGAGAAAGCGGCGCGCGGGAAGACGCCGACCGACGTGTGGTGGCACACGATCGTGCCGACGAGCGGGCGCGAGAAGACCGGGTACCCGACGCAGAAGCCCCTCGGAATATTGCGCCGCATCGTGCGCGTTCACTCGAAGCCGGGCGACGCCGTGCTCGATTTTTTCGCGGGCAGCGGGACGACCGGAGAGGCCGCGGCGCTCGAAGGCCGCCGCTTCGTCCTCGTCGACAGCGCGCTCGACGCCGTTCGAACGTGCAAGCGACGCCTCGCGCGCTTCCGGCCGAGCTGCGTCGGCTTCGTGTAGTTGCTAACGTGCGGTTCGAGTGCAAACGCGCGCCATCGTCTTCACCGTCGTCAGCCTCTGCATCTCGGGCCTCGCTCACGCGCTCCTCGGCACGTGGCTCCTCGACGCGTTCCCGAAGGTTCGACCGCACAAGCGCGCGCTCGTCCGCGGGCTCGCGGTGCTCGTCGTGCTGCCCACCGCGGTGCGGCTCGTGACCCTCGCGACGCACTCGCCCCTCGGCGGCGCAATCTTCGCGGCGCTCATGTGCGAGTCGATCGTCGTCCTCTTCTCGGCAGTGCCGCTCGTCATCGTGCGCGCGGGCGCCGCCGGCGTCCAGGCGCTCGCGCCGGCGGCCGCGAAGATCGACGAAGCGGAAGGACAGCTCACGCGACGTCAAGTCATCGAGCGCGTCGGCGGAATCGCGGTCGTCGGCGCGACCGGCTCGCTCGTCGGCTGGGGCGCGGCGTTCGGGCGCTACGAGTTCGAGGTCGACGAAGTCCCGGTGCGCATCCCCGGGCTGCCGCGCGCGCTCGACGGCTACACCATCGCGCAGATCTCGGACATTCACATAGGCATGCTCGTCGGCGAGCGCGACATCGCCGCGGGGCTCGAGAAGCTAGCGCGCACGAAGAGCGATCTCGTCGTCTTGACCGGCGACATGCTCGATTTCGATCCGCGCTTCATCCCGGAGGCCGCGCGCATCTTCTCGCGCATCCGCGCGCGCGACGGCGTCTACGCGATCTACGGCAACCACGACCACTACACCGGCGCGAGCGCCGTCGGCGAGGGCCTCCGCAAGGTTGGCATCGACGTGCTCGTGAACGACGGTCGCGTGATTCGACCGAAGGACGGCGGCGGCTTCGCGCTGCTCGGCGTCGACGATCTCGCCGGCCTCCGGAACGGCGGCGTCGGCCCGAGGCTCGATCTGGCGGAGCGCGCCGTGCCGGACGATCGCCCGCGCATTTTGCTCTCGCACCAACCGCGGACGATGGACCTCTGGGCGGGGCGCGTGGCGCTCCAGCTGAGCGGCCACACGCACGGCGGGCAGTTCAACCCGGGTTTTCGCCCGGCGGATTTTTTCATGCGCTACGTCGCCGGCCGTTACGAAGTCGGCGGCTCGACGCTTTGGGTGAACCGCGGCTTCGGCGTGGTCGGTCCGCCCGCGCGCGTCGGCGCGCCGCCCGAGGTGACGAAGATCGTGCTCGTGGCGGCGTGATGGTTCGCGTGCGGCCGCTCGACGCGGCGTCGCGCGAGGAGATCGAGCTCGTCGCAGCACGCATGCGCGCCACGCGCGTCGAGGTCCTCGGCGCCGAGCGCGGCGGCGGGTCGAAGGCGACATCGGCCATTTCGGTACGCTCGACGTTGCGCCTGCGGCGCGCGGGCGTCGCGACGGCGCTGATGGATGCGGTCCACCGCTGGCTCCGCGCGCGTGGCGTCGCGTGGAGCCGCTACTTCACCGACGAGCGCAACCGGACGCTCATTGCCCCTTTCGAGAAGCACGGCTACGCGATTGCCGCCCGCGCCGAAGCCGCGCAGATGGTCGGCCCAAGAAGCTCGTCTCTGGCCGCGCGCGAGTGATACCGTGGCACGCGTGAAGCGGTCCGCGTCGTTTCTCGCGCTGCTCCTCTGCGCACCGGCGGCGCTCGCGCAGGACGACGAGCTCGCTCGCGCGCGCTTCCTCGATCAACAGGGCGTCCGCGCGTTCGCCGAGGCCCGCTACCGCGACGCCATCGCGCTCTTCGACGCGTCGTACCGCGCCGGCGGCCCCGCGACCGAGCTCTGGAACGTCGCGCGCTGCCAGCTCAAGCTCGAAGAGCAGAGCTCCGCGCGCAAGACGCTCGAGGAGTACCTCTCGCAGAACACGCTCGGCGCGCAGGATCGCGCCGAGGCGCAGCGCCTGCTCGACGATCTCGTCCACCGCACTTCGCCGCTCGTCGTCGCGTCGACGCCCGCCGGCGCGCTCGTCACGGTCGACGGTCAGGTGTGGGGAATGACCCCGTACATGGGCACGCTGCCGCCTGGCGAGCACGTGATCAAAGTCGGCTCGTCCTCGCACCACGTCGAGGCGCAAGGAGGTCGCACGGTCGTCGTGAGCGTCGGGATCGGCTCGGGCGAGCGCGGCCGCTCGCACAAGAAGCACGGCGCGCGCGACACCCAGCACTTCTTCGCCGAGGCGGACGCGCTCGCGACGGTCTCGTCGCTCGGCGGCGCGATCGTCCCTGTCGTCGCGGCGCCGGAGATCGCGGTGGGCTGGGCGCCTTTCCATTTCCGTCGCGCACGCGTCGGCTTCGGCGCGCGCATTCGCGCGGAGTACGACTCGTGGTCGACCTCGACCGGTGTCTCGAACGCGAACGCGCTCGGCTGCACGACGGGAACCGATTTCTCAGCCGTCGAGATCCTCGCGATGCCGACCGTGTTCGCCGACTGGTACGCGAGCAAGAACGTCTGGCTCGGCGCGCGCATCGGCTTCGGTGCGGCGATCTACATTTCCGGCTCGCCGATCGCCGGCGACGTCTTCGCGCCCGAGTGCGCGTACGGCGGCTCGCTCGCGCCCGACGGCTACGCGTCGCTCGACGTGTCGGTGCGGCTCAGCGACCAATTTCGCCTGATTTTCCCGGCAACGCTCGACGTCCACACGGCGTACGTCGGCGCGCGCAACGACGGCGTCGTCGACGCGACCGGCCCGTGGCTGCGCGTCGGGCTGGGCGTCGCGCTCGCGGTGGACCTCTGACGCCATGGTGCGCGCGGGCCTCCTCTCGATCGCCCTCGCCCTGCCCGCGGTCGGCAGCGCGTGGTCGCTCGCAGGCCACGACGCGATCCGCGGCGTCACGATCGGCCCGATCGAAAACGCCTACCACCCCGGCGTCGGCTACGGCTCGCGCGCCTACGGCCGCTCGCTCGACGAGTGCGCGTCGTGGGGCGCGACGTGGATCGCGATCACGCCCTTCGGCCGCGTGAACGATCTCTCGGGCGCGGGCGTCGATCCGACGTTCGAGGCGCCCTTCGACGAGAACCGCGCGGCGGTCGCTCGCGCGATCCGCATGGCGCACGAGCGGGGCCTCCACGTCATGCTCGTCCCACACCTCTGGGTCGAGTCGGGCGAATGGCGCGCGCTCATCGACCCGAAGACCGACGACGGCTGGGCGCGCTGGGAGCGGAGCTACGGCGACTTCGTCCTCGCCTGGGCGCGCGTCGCCGAGGAGGAGCACGCCGAGATTCTTCAGCGCGGGCGTCGAGCTCCGGAGCTGGGTGACGAGCGGCCACGCGCCGAGCTTCCTCGATTTGCTCGGCCGCGTTCGCGGCGCGTACCACGGCCTCGTCACGTACTCGGCGAACTGGGACGACGTCGACCAGACCGTCGTGCTCGGCGCGCTCGATCTCATCGGCATCAACGGCTTCTACCCGCTCGCCGACCGCGATCGCGCGACCGAGAGCGAGCTCCGCGCCGGCGGCGAGCGCGTCCGCGCGAAGGTCCACGCGCTCGCCGAGACCTGGAACAAGCCTGTCCTCTTCACCGAGATCGGCTACACGACGCGCCCGGACCCGGCGATTCGCCCTTGGGAGTGGCCCGACGCGATGCACGCGCCGCGCGTCGACCAGCACGCGCAAGCGCTCGCGTACCGCGCGCTCGTCGGCCCGCTCCTCGACGAGCCCGACTTCGCCGGCTTCTTCGTGTGGCGCGTCTACGCCGACCCCGACGACGTCTCGCAGGAGGCCGAGTGGGGTTTCTCGCCGCGCGGCAAGCTCGCCGAGCGCGTCGTCCGCGACGCCTTCTCCGCCACGTGGGCCTCCGACGGCGACCGCGATCTCCGCTTGGCCCCGCAGCGCGCACTGAGCCCGCGCTGCCCCTCTTTCTTGGCCCGCGAGACTTCGAGCTGATTCGATCGCCGCGTGAGGATCCGCGTCGCGCTCTACTTCGTCCTCGCGCTCGCCGCCGGCTCGGCCGCGTCGGTCGCGGCGGCGCGCGCGTCGCACGGGAAACCCGCGTCGAAATATGTGCGATCTGCACGCGTCGCCGACGACCCCGTCCTCCCGAGCGCGGTCCAAGAAGGCGCCCTCCCCGCGCCCGGCGAGATGAACGGCGCCGAGACGACCACCAGCCGCTCGCGCGCCTGGCTCCTCGCCGAAGGCCCGGCGCGCGACCCGGGCGGGACTCGCCTCGTGACGCTCACGTTCGACGACGGCCCCGATCCCGACACCACGCCTTCGGTGCTGCGGCTCCTCGACAAGCACCACGTGCGCGCGACGTTCTTCTTCATCGGCCGCTACCTCGACGGCCACAAGCGGCGCGCCGTCGCGGCGCGCAAAGCAGCGCGCGCGATCGCCGACGCCGGTCACCTCGTCGGGAGCCACACGCACGATCACGATCTCCTGACGACCGACACGCACGTGCAGGTGCTCGATCAAATCGACGACGGCATCGCGTCGATCGAGGCGGCGATCGGGCGCCGTCCGGATTTGTTCCGTCCGCCGTACGGTCAGCTCGACGCCTTCGGCGAGCAAGCGATCGCCGAGCGGCACCTCTCGCTCGTCTTGTGGAGCGTCGAAGCGGGAGACATGCAGGATCCCGACGAGGACGCGATGTACTCGTCGCTGGTCGAGCAGCTCGACTACGCCGGCGGCGGCCTCGTGCTCCTCCACGACGTGAAATGGCCGACGGTGCACGCGCTCGCGCGCCTCCTCGACTGGCTCGACGCGAAGAAGTTCACCGTCGTCGACCTGCCGACCTATTTCCGGGCGACGCGCGAGCGCCCGCAGCCGTACGCGTCGCGCAAAGAGCTCGAGGACGCGCGCGCCTCGGCCTGGCGCAAGGCACACCCGCCCACGTGATCACGATTGCGTCGCCCGTCCGCCGAAAGGCGGCGGGCGCTCACGAACCCGTCGACCGTCCGCCGAAAGGCGGCGGGCGCTCACGAACCCGTCGACCGTCCGCCGAAAGGCGGCGGGCGCTCACGAACCCGTCGACCGTCCGCCGATGGCGGCGGGCGCTCACGAACCGGTCGGGTCCTCGCAGAAGCGCGCGGCCTTGCCGGTCGTCGCGCCCTCTTTGATCTCGACGGGGCAGTAGCTCGAGTCGCGGAGCTCGTCGATCGCCTCGACGACGATCGCGTTGGCCCACGGCCGCGACCCGTCGAACCGCGCGCGCACGACGCCGCGCTTGTCGATCAGCCACGTCTCGGGAAACTGGTGCGTGCCGAACTTCGGACCGACCGCGGCGTTCCCCTCGGGGTCGAAGAGCACCGGGAACGGCGGCTCCTTCGCGCCCCGCAGCACGGTCTTCAAGAGATCCTTCACCTCGTCCGGTCCGTGATCGACCGACACGGTGACGAGCGCGACGTCTTTCTTCGGCTTGAGGATCTCGGCGAGCTCGGCGATGTCCGGCATCTCTTCGCGACACGGGCCGCACCACGACGCCCAGAAATTCAGCAGCACGACCTTGCCGCGGTAGCTCGAGAGCGCGACGTCGTTGCCGTGCATGTCCTTCAGCGTGAAGTCGGGCGCGGTGAGCTTCGCGCCGGCGTAGTTCGGCTTCATCAAGCAGAGCGCGGAGCACTCGCGGCGCGACTCGCCCTCGCGCGCGACGGTCACGAAGCTGTAGACGAGACCGGCCGCGAGCAGCACGAACGCGCCGTACGCGGCGTACGACCACGGCGGCGGGTTCGGGGGCGCGGGCTGAGGCTTTTCCTTGGCCACGCGACGATTCTTAGCACGGGTCAGTTCAGCGTGCGGGGCTCGCTCTTGGCGTCGGCGACGATGCGGCCGATGGCCGAGGCGTGGTGATGCACGAGCCTCCACGCGCCCGACTCGCGCACGAACACGTTGGTCGCCGCGAGCACGGCGCCCGTGCCGCTGTCAGGATCGGTCACCCGCTCGTAGCAGAGCACCATCGCGGTCTCGCCGAGCATGACGACGCGCTCGCCGTCGATCGAGACGTGAGGCGCGCCCGAGCTCGCGAGGATCGAGCGCCACGAGCGAATCACCTGGGACCTGCCGTGCAGCGCGGTCGACCCGGGATGCAAGCAGACGACCGGCGCCTGCTCCGCCCACAAGCGATCCATCGCCTCCACGTCGCGAGCGTTGAAGGCCTCGTAGAACGCCTCGTTGCTCGCGAGCACCTCGCTGTCCCCGGCCGGCGGCATGATGAGGATGTAGCATCACACACGGGCGATCGCGAGCGCACGTCGCGGTCGGTCGGGCCGCTGGCGTTCGAGCTTTTCGAAGGCGCCCTTGAACGCGGCGAACGTGCCGCCGGCGCGCGCGGCCTCGCAGACTGCGCGCCCCTCCGCCTCGGCGCCCTGCGCGAGGACGTACTCGACCCAGGCCCATTTGGCGCTCGTCGAGCGGACTTCGGCGCGGCCTCGCAGGCCGCGCTTCAACCGATCGAGGCGATCGTGGACCACGTCGACCCCGGCGAACGGCTCGCCGTCGAGCGGCGTGTTTCGCTTCGCGCAGAACGGCGCGATGCCGAGCGCGATCGGGGCGATCTTGGAGAGCTCGGCCACGAACGCCACGCACTCGTCGATGTCGGCGTCGGTCTCGCTCGGCAGGCCGATCATCAAGTAGAGCTTGAGACGATCCATGCCGTGCTTGCGCGCGAGCTCGGCGCAGCGCTCGAGGTGCTTGGGCCGCGCTCGGCGCTCGAGCATGTCGCGCAGGCGCTCCGACGGTCCGTCCATCGCGGTCGTGAGCGTGCGAGTTCCGGCCCTTTTCAGGGCCGAAACGAACTCGTCGTTCAGTCGATCGGGGCGGAGCGACGAGAGTCCGACCTCGCGACCTTGGTCGGCGAGCGCCCCGACGATTTGCGCGATGCGCGGGTGATCGCTGACCGCGGCGCCCACGAGCCCGACGCGCTTGGCGTCCTCGGGCACGAGACCGAGGATGGTCTCCATCGGGACGAGCCGCATGCCGCCGTTGGTCGAGCGCCGCATCACGCAGTACTTGCAGGAGCGCGAGCAGCCGCGCTCGGTCTCGACGAGGAACATGTCGCTCAGGACGGCGTGCGGCGTGCGGATGGGCGCCCACGCCGGCAGGAGCTCGGAGGGCACCTTGGCGACCTCGGGCAGGATCGCGCCGTGGATCGCCGGAACGAACACGTGCGGAATCCGCGCGAGCGCCTCGAGGCGCGCCTCGCGATCGGGCGTGTCGTCGATCGTGCGGAGCACTTGCACGACGAGCTCCTCGGCCTCGCCCATCACGATCGCGTCGCAGAAGGCGCCGAGCGGCAGCGGGTTCGAGAAGGTGAGCGGCCCGCCGCCGAGCACGAAGGGATGGCGGGCGTCGCGCTCCTCGCGAAGGGCGGGCACCTTGGCCGCGTCGAGCATCCGTGCGACGCCGGCGAGCTCGATCTCGTAGGCCACGCTGAAGGCGACGATCGGATACTCGTCGATGCCGCGGAGGGACTCGTAGGTGACCGGCCGCCCTTGCGCCGAGAGATCGCGCTCGGCCGCGTCGTCGAGGAAGACGCGCTCGCAGGCCATGCCGTCGGCCTCCATGATCGAGCGGTAAATCCGCTGGAAACCGAGCGAGCTCATGGCCGCGCCGTAGGGCGAAGGGTAGGCGAGCGCGACCGTCAGCGGCGCTTGCTTGCGGAGCGCGCCGACCTCGTCAGTCAGTCTTCGTCGAACGAGCTCTCGATCGAGCACCGCTCGCATTATGCAACATTCTTCAGCGGCGTGGCCGCTCGGTCCGCGGACGAGGCGTCGGAATGTCCGAAGGCGGGCGCGGAGTCGGCAGATCCGAGACCGGCATCGGCGTCATGCGCGGGGCCTGCATGCGATCGAGCGCGCGCACGAGCTCGGCCGCCATGCTGCGCACGTAGGCCAGCGTGACGGGGGCGTCGGTGCGCCGGCCGGTCGAGGTCGTCTTGACCTGCGCTTCGAGCGAGGCGCGCTGCGTGTCGGCGTCGTCGAGCTGGCGAACGAGATCGGCCATGCGCGACTCGAGGACGACGCGCTCTTCGTTGAGGCGCGCCAGCGTCTGCTCGAGGTGCTGCGCGTGGACCTCGGCCTGAGTCGCGCGGGCGAGGAGCCGCCCTAGGAGCTCGTCGATGTCACCGCCGGAAGAGCCCTGAGCCGCGACGGCGGCGGCGTCGGGGTCGGCGACGCCCTCACGCTTCGAATCCGGCGGCGGCATCTTGCGCGCGCTCGGCGGCGTCGACTCCATACGAGGGTCCCGTTTGCGCCCCAATCGCATCGTCGGCCGACGTTGTTCGCTCATGAGAGAACCGTCATGATAGTGACCTCGGCTGGAGGTCGCATGCGGATTCGTCGTGACGGAGTTTTTTGTTTTTTCGTCATCGCGGTGGTCGCTGCGGCCTGCTCTCCATCGCCTGACAACGGCGACGGCGGGCCGGATTCCGGCGGAGACGCGACGCAGACCGACGCGCCGCCCGCGGGCGATCCGACGCTCCAACCGAACGCTCCATTCAAGGTCACCGAGTGCAACCAGCCTCCCATCACGCCGCCCGCGAGCGGGACCTGCAGCGTGACGGACGGCACGTCGGGCAAGCTCTTGAAGGGCACGGTGCTCGCGCCCAACGAGGTCCTCCACCGCGGCGAGGTGCTCATCGACGACTCGGGCATCATCGTCTGCGCGGCGTGCGACTGCAGCGGCTCGCCCGGTTACGCGCAGGCGACCGTGGTCGCGTGCGCCGACGGCGTCATCTCGCCGGGCCTCGTGAACCCGCACGACCACATCACCTTCGCCAACAACGCGCCCGCCGGTCACGGCACCGAGCGCTACGATCACCGCAACGACTGGCGCAAAGGGCTCGAGGGGCACCAGGTGCTCCCGTACAACTCGGGCGCCTCGGCGGCGACGCAGCTCTTCGCCGAGCTTCGCTTCGTCATGGGCGGCGCGACCTCGACCGTCTCTTCGGGCGGAAAACCAGGCCTCGCGCGCAACCTCGACGACCCGACGCTCCTCGAGGGGCTCCCAATCAAGCCCGCCGACTTCGACACGTTCCCGCTCGCCGACTCGAGCGGGCTGCTCGTGACGTCCGGGTGCACGTACGGCACCGGGCGCACGACGCATGCCCAAGTCGTCGCCGACTCGGCGTACCTCCCGCACATCTCCGAGGGCGTGAACGCGGCCGCGCACAACGAGATGGTCTGCACGAACGACACGCAAGGCACGTACGACCTGATGGAGCCGCCGACGGCGATCATCCACGACGTCGCGGTCTTGCCGGCCGACGTCGCGCCCCTCCGCGCGGACGGCACGCGCCTCGTTTGGTCGCCGCGCTCCAACGTCGATCTCTACGGAAACACCGCGCCGGTCACGATGTTCGACGCGCTCGGCGTGCCGATCTCGCTCGGCACCGACTGGATGCCGTCGGGCAGCATGAACCTCCTCCGTGAGCTGAAGTGCGCCGATTCGCTCAACTCGAAATACTTCGCGAAGCATTTCTCCGACGGCGATCTCTGGCGCATGGTCACGTACAACGCCGCGTGGGCGGCGGGCGCGGCCGACGTGATCGGCGCGCTGAAGCCGGGCTACGTCGCCGACGTTGCGATCTTCGACGGGTCGGTGAGCAAGGACCATCGCGCCGTGATTGACGCGGGCGTCGAGGACGTGGTCCTCGTGCTGCGCGGCGGCAAAGTGCTCTACGGAGACGACGCGCTCGTCGCCGACCCGGAAATCGGCGGCGCGGCGTGCGAGACGCTCGACGTCTGCACGCGGGCCAAGCGCGCGTGCGTCTCGCAGGATCTCGGCGGGACCAACACGCTCGCGACGCTGCGAACGGCCGGCGAGAAGTATTACCCGCTCTTCTTCTGCAAGACCGACGTGCCGACCGGCGAGCCGAGCTGCACGCCCTATCGCGCCGAGTACGCGAACGGGATCACGGCGACCGATCAAGACGGCGATGGCATCGACGACGCGGCAGACGACTGCCCGACGATGTTCAACCCGATTCGGCCGATGGACAACGGCAAGCAGGCGGACAGCGACGGCGACGGCGTCGGCGACGTGTGCGATCGCTGCCCGCTCGACGCCACCAACACGTGCGCGAGCCCGAACGCCGCCGACCTCGACGGCGACGGAATCGTGGACGCGGTCGACAACTGCCCGCACGTCGCGAACCCGAACCAAGAAGACAGCGACGGCGACGGACGCGGCGACGCGTGCGACACGTGTCCGACCGTCCCGAACCCCGGCGTGACGCCCTGCGCGATGTCGATCGAGACGCTGCGCGACCCGAACGCGCCCGGGCATGCGACGTTCGGCGCGATCGTCACCGTCGCCGGCGGTTACGTGACCGCGACCGGCGCCGGCATGTTCTCGGTGCAAGACATCACGCTCGCGCCGTACAGCGGCCTCTGGATTTCGTCGGGCGCGCCGGTGAAGCGGGGCAACCAGGTCACCGTGACGGGCGTCTACACGAACGCCGGCGGCCTCGCAGAGCTCGTCGCGAGCAACGTGACCATCACCGACCCGGGCACGACGCTCCCGTTCTCGGCGATCGCCGCCGACCCGAGCGAGATCAAGACCGGCGGCCCGAAGGCCGACGCCTACCAGGGCATGCTGCTCGTCCTCACGAGCCCCACCATCACGAACGACTCGCCCGACGGCACGAGCCAGTTCTACGAGCTCGTCGTCAGCGGCGCGTGCCGCGTCGACGACGCGCTCTACGTCCACTACGGCCAACCGACGACGCCCTACCCGCCGACGGGCTTCACGAACGGCACGCAGTTCCAGTCGCTCTTCGGCGTCCTCGGTTACTCGTTCTCGGACGCAAAGCTCTGGCCCCGCGACGCCGCGGACATCGTCCGCTGACCGACGAAGACGATCGACGGCCGCAAAGTGGCCGGGCGCGCGCGGCGTGATATGAGGGCGTTCCCATGAAACGCAGCACCACCGCGTGGCTGATGCTCGTCTTTCTCGCGTCCGGCTTCGCCGCGCTGCTCTACCAGGTCGTGTGGCAGCGCTCGCTCTTCGCGGTTTACGGCATCAACATCGAGTCGGTCACGGTCGTCGTGACGGCGTTCATGCTCGGGCTCGGTTTCGGCTCGTTCGCCGGCGGCGCGATCTCGAAGGACCCCGCGAGGCCGGCGCTGCTCCTCTTCGGCCTGGTCGAGCTCGGCATCGGCGCCTTCGGGCTCGCGTCGCTGCCGCTCTTTCACTGGGTCGGCGGTCTGACGCTCGGTCTTCCGCCGGTCGCGACCGCGCTCGTCACGCTCCTGCTCGTGCTCGTCCCGACGATGCTCATGGGCGGCACGCTCCCGCTGCTCGTCGCGCACATGGTCCGCAAGAACGGCAACGTCGGCAGGAGCGTCGGCGGTCTCTATTTCGTCAACACGCTCGGCTCGGCGCTGGCCTCCTTCGCGAGCGTGCTCGTCATCATGGGCCCGCTCGGCGAAGCGGCGACCGTGCACGCGGCGGCCGCGGTCAACGGCGTCGTCGGGCTCGGCGCGATTTCGCTCCACGTCCGGGGCCGCTGATGTTCGGGATCGCGCTCTTCGCGGCGGGCGCCGCGGGCTTCATCGCGCTCTCGTACGAGATCGTCTGGTTCCGCGTCGTGAGCTTCCTCACGTGGAGCGCGCCTGCCTCGTTCGGCGTGCTCCTCGGATTCTACTTGCTCGGCATCGCGCTCGGCTCGGCGGGCAGCCGGTATTTCTGTCGCGACCAAGACGAGAAGGGCAAGCTCGCGTCGCTCCGCCCGCTCGCCGCGTTCGTGTTCCTCGCGAACGCCGTCGGCTTCTTCGTGGTGCCGTCGATCGCGCGCGCCGCGACGAGCGCGAACCCGATCTTGCCGCTCCTCGCGGTCGCCGGCGCCGCGGGCCTCCTCGGCGCCGTGCTGCCGCTCCTCGCACATTTCGGCGATCGCGCCCGACGACCGCGCGGGCCAGCGCCTCTCATACTTGTATGTTGCAAACATCACCGGCTCGGCGCTCGGGAGCCTGGTCACCGGCTTCGTCTTCATGGACGACCTGCCGCTGACCAGCGTCGCGAAGCTGCTCGTCGTGCTCGGGTTCGCGGTCGCGGCCGCGCTTTGGATCGCCAGCAAACCGGGCGCGACGCGCGCCGCCGCCGCGCTCGCGGTCGTGGGCGCGTCCGTCGCCGGCCTCCTCGCGCTCTCGCCGCGCGCGTACGATCGCGTCTGGGAGCGCCTCTATTACAAGACGACCTTCGTCGATCAGCGCTTCGCCGAGGTCGTCGAGACCAAGAGCGGCGTCATCGCGGTCACCCAGGACGGCACGGTCTTCGGCGGCGGCGCGTACGACGGTCGCCTCAACACGTCGATCGTCCACGACCGCAACGGCATCGTGCGCGCGTACGCGATCGGCGCGATGCACCCCGATCCGAAGCAGGTCGTCATGATCGGCCTCTCGTCGGGGTCGTGGGCGCAGGTGATCGCGAACAACCCGCACGTCGAGCACCTGACGGTCATCGAGATCAACCCCGGCTACCTCGGCATCATCGCGAAATACCCGGGCGTCGCGTCGATCCTCACGAATCCCAAGGTCGACATCCAGATCGACGACGGCCGCCGCTGGCTCCTCCGCCACCCGGAGCGCAAGGCCGACCTGCTCGTCATGAACACGTCGTTCCACTGGCGCGCGCACTCGACGAACCTGCTCTCGACCGAGTTCATGCGCCTCGCGCGCGCGCACCTCAATCCCGGCGGGATCTTCTTCTTCAACACGACCTCCTCCGACGACGTGCAGAAGACAGCGATGACCGAATACCCGTACGGTCTCCGCTTCATCAACTTCGTCGCAGTGAGCGACTCGCCGTTCTCGCTCGAGCGCGATCGCTTCCGCGATTTGCTCGCGCACTACACGATCGACGGCAAGCCCTGCATCGACACGACGACCGAGGGCGGCCAGAAGCTCCTCGACGAGCTCTCGGTCATCCCGGATTCGATCCGGGCCACCCCGCCCGCCGAGTGGGGCCTCGAGAGCCGCGAGAGCATCCTCGCCCGCACCGAAGGCGCGACCATCGTCACCGACGACAACATGGTCATCGAGTTCCGCAAGCCCCTCCGATTTCCGTACCCGGAGAACTGAGGGGCCCCGGAGAGATTGAACAGGAAGATCAGAAGATCAGAAGGCGAGAGGGAGATATTTTTTGTGGAGAGGGCGTTCGGATGCGTCTGGGCCACCGAGGCGATGCAGCATCTCCCGACCATCACGAAGGCATGAATCGGTCGGGCTTTGCCGACCGATTCCTTCTCTCTCCCCTTCTGACCTTCTGACCTTCCTGTTAATTCTCTGGGAGCGTCGGGGCGTCAGGGGTCGCCGACGACTGCCCACCACGAGCGCGTCACGCCCTGCGAGACCGCCCGGATCACGAACGGCTCGAGGCCGAGCTGCTGGTTGGTTCCGATGCGTGTAATCTGCAAGTTGATCGTGTCCCCCACCTGACCCTGGGCCGCGCTCTGGCTGAACGTCAGCGCGGTGCTTCCACCGAAGTAGTGCGACGCGTCGTGCACCGAGACCGAGATGGGCGCCGTCCACGCGGCGTCGGCGAAGAGCTTCAGGTCGATGTTGGTGGTCCCGTTGACCGCGAGCTTCACGCCGGTCGTCGTCTGCGGACCGAGACCGACGTCGAACGAGAGCGAGTCGGACATCACCGGCGAGGCGCCGAAATACGTGCTCGTCGACGGCTGACACGGGTCGTGCCCCGCGAACGCCGAGTGGTTCGTCCACTGGCGCTGCACGTAGAACGGGTAGTCGCCCGGCATGTAGAACGCGTCGTCGTTCATCTCGCACAAGTCGCCGATCTCGCCGCCGCCGCCGAACGCCCAGGCGACGCCGTTCGCCTCGGGGAACTGGTAGGCCGGTTTCGTCATCGGGTTCGGGTCGGTGACCGCCTCCATGAGCTCGTGGCTCGTGGTCGCGGTGAGCTCGTCGAACGTGCCGAGCCCGCCGAAGCTGGCGCACCGCGGGATGACCGCGTACGGAACCTGCCGCCCGTCGGGCAGCCCGACCTCGTTGTGGTACCCGCCGAAGCTCTGGCAGCTGTGCTGGCCCTGGAGCGTGATGTCGGTCGTGTCGGGATAGAAGATGACGTAGAGCGTCTGGTTGGGCACCGCGTCGGGGATCTCTTTGTTCAAGATCTTCTGCCGAATGAAGACCGCGATCTGACCGTCGTCGATCGTGTCCGGCACTTTGTCGGTCAAGTGCACCGGCGTGCCGGCGTACGCGGCGTTCACGCCGTAGTCGGTCACGACCGATTGCCAATACGACGTGCAGCCCACCGACGCGATGAAGTCTTCGATCGGGTCGCGCTGGTCGTCGCCGTCGAACGTCATGGCGATGAACTGCGGGTTCGCGAGCACCGGCCCGCCGGACGATTGCACGAGCGGCGCGTGAATCGGCGCGCCCGCGTCGTCGGGAGCCCAGACCGGCGGCGCGGCGCCAGTCGGCGGGTCGCACTTCTTCCCGATCGGCTGATACGGCGTGCTCGTGTCGACGCCGGCGTCGAGCTTCGGCTTCGGTTTCGCGTCGACCTTCGCGTCCGTCGCGCCGGCGTCGTCCGTCGCGCCGTCCACCTTTCCGCCGCACGCCGTCGCCGCCCAAGCCGCACAAACCAAAAGTCCCCAAGAAAAGCGCCGCATGCGGCGCAATCTTGCATTTTGCAATCATCGTCGCAATGCTCGGGCCTCCCTCGTGCGCCGTTTCTTCGCCCTCGTCGCGTTCGTCTTTCTGGCGGCGTTGCTATTTTCCGTTCCGGCGGGCGCCGCGGGCAATCCGTATCTGAAATACGAGTCGATCACGACGCAGCACTTTCGCGTGACGTACTACTCGGGCGAGTACGACCTCGCCGTCCGCGTCGCCGATCTCGCAGAGTCGATCCTCGCGCGGCTCGCGCCCGCGGTGGGCTGGCCGCCGAGCGAGCTCGTCGAGCTCTCGATCGTCGACACGACCGACGTCGCGAACGCGTTCGCCGGCGCGCTCCCCTACGACTCGATCCGAATGTTCGCGACGGCGCCCGACGATCTCTCGCCGCTCGGCGACGTCGACGACTGGTACCTCGAGCTCGTCACGCACGAGTTCACCCACGTCCTCCACACCGATCACATCCGCGGCATCCCCGCCGTCGTGAACGCCGTGATCGGAAAGACGCTCGCGCCGAACCAGGTGCAGCCGCGGTGGATCCTCGAGGGCCTCGCCGTCTTCGAAGAGAGCAGCAAGACGAGCGGCGGACGCCTGCGCTCGTCGACGTGGAACATGTTCATGCGCGCCGACGTGCTCGAGAACAACGTCGCGACGCTCGACGAAATCTCGAACGACGTGCGCCGATGGCCGCAGGGCAACCTCTGGTACCTCTACGGCTCCTTCTTCATGCAGTGGATCGCCGAGACGTACGGCGAGCAGGCCATCCGCGTGATGATCGACGACTACGGCCACCAGCTCATCCCGTACGGCATCAACCGCTCGATCCGCCGCGCGACGGGCCGCACGTACGAACAGCTCTACCCCGCGTTCGTGGACACGCTGCGCCGCGAGTCGAACGCGCTCGTCGCCAAGATTCGCGCGCGCGGCGTTCGCGAAGGCACGCGCATCACCTTCGGCGGGCAGGCGGCGAACGGCCCGCGCTTCACGCCCGACGGAGACCTCGCCTACTACCGCGACGACGGCCACGAGACCGCGGGCGTCTACCGCGTGCCGCTCCGCCGCGATCGCAACGGAAAGATCACCTCCAAGGACGAGCACGACCTCTGGATCCGCACGCTCGGCGGCGGCTACACCGCATTCTTGCCGGACAAGAGCGTCGTCTTCGACTCGATCGAGACCTACGACAACCTCTACGGCTACAACGATCTCTTCTGGCTGCCGAAGGGCGCGTCGAGCACGACCGGCCTCGAATCGCGGCGCGTGCGCCTGACGGACGGGTACCGCGCGTTCGAGCCCGACGTCTCGCCGGACGGCAAGCGCGTCGTCTTCGCCACGAACCACCGCGGCACGACCTACCTGCAGATGGCCGACCTCGACGTGCACGCGGGCACCACGAAGAACCTCCGCACGCTCGTCCCGAGCGACCCGTTCGACCAGGCCTACTCGCCGCGCTGGTCTCCCGACGACCGCCACGTCGCGTACAGCGTGTGGAAGCACGGCGGCTTCCGCGACGTGCGCATCGTCGACACCGCGGACGGCTCGTTCGTGGACGTCACGCACGACCGCGCGATCGACGGCGGTCCGGTCTTCTCACCCGACGGGAAGAAGCTCTACTTCCACTCCGATCGAACCGGCGTGATGAACGTCTACGCCTACGACCTCGCGACGAAGAAGCTCGAGCAGGTCACGAACGTGATCAACGGCGCGCAGCAGCCGACGATCTCCGCCGACGGAAAGACGCTCGTCTATCTCGGCTACACGCACGCGGGCTACGACCTCTTCGCGATGGACCTCGACCCGTCGAAGTTCCTGCCCGCCCTCCCCTACGTCGACGATCGCGGCTCGCCGCCCCCCGAGCCGCGCCACGTGCCGTTCGTCCGCGAGAGCTACAACCCGCTCCACACGCTCGTCCCCCGCCACTACTTGGTCAACACGCAGCCCGGCGACTTCGGCCAGGCGTTCGCGGTCACGGTCAGCAGCAGCGACATCATGGGGCTGCACAGCCTCAGCGGATCGATCGGCTTCGAGACCGACCAGCCGGATCCGCAATTCAGTGTAAATTACACTTATTCGCGCCTCCCCTTCGACGTGAACGCGAGCGTCTTCCGCAGCATCGCGCCGGGCCCGACGTACTCGCTCGGAAAGAACAGCGTCGACTGGGTCGAGAGCTCGGTCGGCGGCTCCGTCGGGATCGACTACTCGATCCCGCGCGCGTTCGAGACGCACAACTTCTCGCTCTCGTACAGCGTGAGCGACGTCTTCGGAGACATCGGCCTCGCGAAGCAGCCGCTCGACCCGTACAACACGCCGCACTTGCCGAGCGAGAACCTCGCGGCCACCGCGAGCATCGGTTGGTCGTACGGCAACGCGCAGAGCTACCTCTGGAGCGTCAGCCCGGAGAAAGGCTTCAACGCCTCGGCCTCGCTCGATCTCTCGCACCCGGCAATCGGCAGCGACTACCGCGGCTTCCGCGCGAAGGCCGATTTCACGACGTACGTTCAGATGCCGTGGAAGCACCACCACGTCCTCGCCCTCCACGGCGGCGGCGGCTTCATGGGCGGCTCATTTCCAGGCGGCCCGTTCTACGTCGGCGGGTTCATCGACCTCGGCCCGCAAGATCAGCTCAACAGCTTCCTCAACGGCGGAAGCTTTCTCTACCAGAGCGGCGTCGCGCTCCGCGGGTACCCGGTGGCCTTCCAGACCGGCAACTACTACGCGCTCGCCAACCTCGAGTACCGCTTCCCCATCGTGAACGTCGACCGCGGCCTCTCGACCTTGCCGATCATGCTGAATCGAATCAGCGGCAACGTGTTCTACGATCTCGGCTCCGCTTTCAGCGATCCGCTCTCCGTCAATTTCCTGAGCGGCGTCGGCGCCGAGCTCTGGGTCGACACGACGCTCGGCTACTTCGCGCCGTTCAACTTCCGCATCGGGTACGCGCGCGGCGTCTCTGGCGGCGGCATCGACAAAGTGTATTTCGTCGCCGCGGTGCCTTACTAGGCTCAGTCCGTGCCGAGACGAACCGTCGGGAACTGCGCGGAGCGCACGGGCCCCTCGGGGCTGACGATCTTCACGTTCTCGCCGAGTGCTCCGATGTCCCCGTCGGTCCGCTCCTCGGAGTCGAGCAGCCAGCCGCGCGGGTAGAGATGCCAGTGCTGCTTGAGCATCGTCATGCGCAGATCGCCTTCTTCGATGCGGTACCAGCCGATGCGCACGCCGACCTCGGCGTCCTGCGGGCCCTTCATCTTCATGCCGGTCATCTCGGCGTCGGTCACGTGGACCGCGCTCCCCCAGAAGCGGTGACGCTTGGCGAACTCGCCCTCGTATTTCGGCGCGAGCTGCTCCACGGCGAGCTCCATGCGACCGAAGCGCGTGTCGAAGTTGAACTGCTCCGCCGTCTGCTGGACGAGCGCCGCGCCCTGCGGCGGCATCATGCAGCCGGCGCCGCCGAGAGCGAGCGAAATCGAAACCGCGAGCGTGAGCGTGCGCATGAAGCCACCCTACGCAGCGCGCGCCGGGCGGCCCAGTTTTCTGCGCAACTCGCGCGCGGCTACTTCTTCTTCGAGGCCTTCGTGCGGGCGGCGCCGCGCGCCTCGGCCTGACGCTTGAGGCGGGCCTTCTTCTTCGTCTGGCCTTTGCGTTGACGCATCTTGTTCGAGTTACGACGATCGAGCTTTCCCATGGGGGCGCTTAGACCATCACCCGGCGCTCTCTGCAACGGCGTCTTCGCGATTCCGAACTTCGAGACGGTAGCGACTGTTGATCGTCTCGATGTAGAAGACCTCGCGACCCGCGAGTCGAAGCACGCGCTTCACCGGCGTCGTCACGTATTCGTGCATGCCGTCCGGAAACTCGATCACGACGACCGAGCCCTTGCGAGGGGCCCTCACGAGCCGTCCCGCGACCGCACGCGATCCCTTGCCGAGCTTCCGCAGGACGACGTCCACGCTTCCAATCTAGCATCGCAAAGGTACACGTCCATAGGTGCAAATGCGCCACGAGACGAAGGTGAGTGACGAAATGTGGGACGGGATCAAAGGTACAGTAGGCCGATGAGCGCGATGGGGCGCGATGATGGGTACTTCCGGCGTCCCGCCTCCGGCGGGTCCGTCGAGGTCGTCTGCGGCTCGATGTTCAGCGGCAAGACCGAAGAGCTGCTCCGCCGCGTGAAACGCGCCAAATACGCGCGTTTGCAGGTGGTCGTCTTCAAGCCGAAGGTCGACGACCGCTACGACGAGGTCAAAGTCGTCACGCACGAGGGGCTCTTCACCGAGGCGGTTCCGATTGCGAGCTCGGCGGAGATGCTGTCGCTCGTGGGGCCGAACGTGGCGGTCGTGGGAGTGGACGAGGTGCAGTTTTTCGACGACGCGGTCGTCGACGTCTGCGAGGAGCTCGCGAACCGCGGCGTCCGCGTGATTTGCGCCGGGCTCGATCAAGATTATCGCGGCATGCCGTTCGGGCCGATGCCGCGTCTGCTCGCGGTGGCCGAGTACGTCACGAAGCTCCACGCGGTTTGCGTGCGGTGCGGGGCGGAGGCCTCGCGGTCGCAGCGGCTCGTGGCGATGGAGGGGCAGCTCTTCGTGGGGGGGGCGGCGGCGTACGAGGCGCGGTGCAGGAGGTGTTTCGTGGCGCGGGCGGTGGAGGGGTAGGGGTTAGGGGGGGCTCCCCCCGCGACGTGCTCGGCCAGCGCCGCGTCTGAAGCGCGTATCGCGAGCGCTGGCCTGCGCGCGGCGCGGCCCCCTCTTGCGATTTGGCTTCGCCAAATCGCGAGGGGGCGGGGTGTCCGTGGGGCGTGAGTTGGACTCGGTGACGAGGCGCTGCGCGGTGACGCGATTGTGGACCCCATGGGCTCGCTCGTAGTGGCTTGTCGCGGATTGTGATGAGCGAGTCGCTCTGGGCCGGCGGCGGGGTGGTGGTGCATGTACGCCGCGAAAAGTTCCTGCCGGCCGAGCCGCGATACGCGAGGAGCGTGGGCGGCCGTCATGAACTTTTCGCTCTTCGCTTCCATGCACCACCACCCAGCCGCCGGCCCCGCACTGTTCTCACTCACCCAGCGCGCTCGCGAGATGCGCAAAGCTCCGACGAAGAGCGAGGCTTTGCTGTGGGCGCAGCTTCGCGGTCGTAAGCTCGGGCCGCGCGTGCGGCGGCAACACGTCTTGCATCCGTACGTTGCCGACTTCTACGTCATCGCTCACAAGCTCGTGATCGAAGTCGACGGCGGCATCCACCGCTTTCAGCGCGAGCACGATCTCGGGCGCGATTGCTGGCTCGCGTCGACGTACGGCGTGCGCGTGCTGCGCATCGACGCAGACCTCGTCGAGCGCGACGTCCTCGCGGCGGTCGACATCATCCGCGCGTCTCTCTGAGCGCGCGCCGCACGAGCGCGAGCGCCGCGCCGAGCTCGTGCTCGACGAGCTCCGCATCGCGCCGCGCGTCCGCGAGCCTCGCCGCCTCGTTCGCGTGAGCGCCGCCGTCGAGCTCGATCACAGCCGATACGCCGCGACATAGAAGTCGACGATGTACCGATGCATCGGGTGTTGTGACGTGCCGCGCACGAATGTCGCCGTGCTACTTGCACGGCGACACGCCGAACGCGCACGCCGAGCTGCTTGTGGCAGACCGCGCGCCAGAAGATGCGCTCGCTCGCGGTCGGATGCTTGCGATGCTCGCGAGCGAAGTGGACGAGCGTGAAGAGCGAAGGGCTGTCGTCTCGAGGGTGCATGGAAGCCCCGAGCGGAAAAATCATGACGGCCGCCGCTGCTCGACGCGCTTGGCTGGCTCGGCCGGCAGGATTTTTCCGCGTGCGAACGTGCACCCTCGAGACGACAGCCCTTCGCGCGCGCTCATCTCTTCACGCCGCAACCACGAGCGACGAAAATGTGCATCTTCCCCGTGTTCGCGCGAACAACCCCCTCGAATTTTCGGCGAAGCCGAAAATTCCGGAGGGGGAAGCGACGCGCGACGCGCTTCGCGATACCCGACGGGGTGCAGGCCAGCGCCCGCGATACACGCGTCACCCGGTGCGCTGGCCGAGCACGTCGCTGGGGGTGCAACTCCCCCCGCGCCGTGCGCCGGGCGTGCAACTCACCGCGAAGCCACCGCCCCCCCGTGGTCCGCGCGATAAAACTCCCGCAGCATCTCCCGCGCGACGACGTTCGCCTTCACGTGCCACCTCGGCTTGTTCACGACGAGCACCGCGATCGCCACGCGCTTCTGACCCGCGTGCGGCCGGCTCGGCGCGAAGCCGGTGAACCACGTGTAGAGACGGGGCTCGGCGCCGTTCTTCCCTTCGCCGGTGAGGGTCCCCGTCTTGCCCGCGACTTGGACGGGGACGAACGCGGTGCGATGGCGATCGTGGAAGGCGCGGTAGCTCGTGCCCTCGCTGACGGTGTGCTCCATCATCGTCATCAGCGCTTGCGCGGCGTTCTCGGAGATCGCGCGGCGCGACTCGGGCGCGGGGGCTTGCCACTCGACGCGACCGGCGGCGTCGGTGACGCGCGCGACGATGCGCGGGCGCGGCATCTCGCCGCCGCGCGCGACCGTGGCGCTCATGACCGCGGCTTGGAGCGGCGACAGCGTCGTGTTCCAGAAGCCGGCGGCGGTCCGCGCGAAGCTCAGCGAAGTCTCGCCCGCGTTGTCGGGGATCTCGAGCTGGCCGGGCTGCACCGGCACGTCGAAGGGAATCGGCGTCCCGTAACCGAGCGCGCGCGCGGCGTCCTCGAGGGTGGGCTTGTCGAGCTTTTCGTGCGCGAGCCGCGCGAACACCGCGTTCTCGCTCTTGCCCATCGCGGTCGCGACCGACTCGCACCACTTGTCGCGCAGCGGGTCCACGATCAAATCCGACGCGACGATGCGCTGCCCCGCCGAGCGCGGAAAGCACGCGCGCGTGTCGGGGCCGATGCCCTCTTTTTCGGCGAGCGCCGTCGCGGTCACCATCTTGAAGACGCTCGCCGAGGGCGCGGTCGCCTCGACGGCGAGATCTCGATGCGACGGCCCGTGCGACACGTAGGCCAAGATCGCGCCGGTGTCGGGGTCCATCATGACGATGGTCGCTTCGGGCAGGCGGTGTTGTCGTACGAGCGCGACGGCGGCGCGCTGGAGTCGCGGGTCGACGGTGAGGTGCGCGACGCGCCCGCCGGGGAGCGCCGCCGTGGCTTCCGCTCCGTCCGCCGAGATGCGCGCGAGATCGAGCCCCGCAAACGAAGGCCCGGCGTCGGCGGCCTCGCCCTTCGGCATCTCGAGCGACGCGACCTTCACCGCCGCAGGCTCGAGCGCGGCTTGCGCGGGCGTGACTCCGCGGAGCTTCGCCAAATGCAGGACTTCGACGCTCCCCACGACCAAGGCGAACGCGCCGAGCGCGACCGCGGCCGAGCGCAGACGGACGGATGCGCGGCTCATCCTCCATCGTCTGTCACAGTCGCGCGCGAGCGGGCAAAGAAACGGCAGATTGCTATGCTCGCGCGCATGAATCGGAAGCTCGCGGTCGCGCTCGGCGCGTCGCTCGTGTCGCTCGCGCCGGTCGCTCGCGCGGACACCTCGGTCGCGGCGGGCGGCGGTCTCTCGGCCGTCACCGTGCACGTCGACCTCGCCGGACGGAAAATTCGCTTCGGCAAGTGCGCGTCGGCGCCGTGCGCGCTCACCGACGAGGAGCCGCTCCACGTCGAGGGCGCGCCCGACCCGAAGGGCGCCTCGACGACGACGGTCGACATGGGCTCGGGCCGTCGCGCCCTCTGGGTGCACGTGCCCGGCGCGAGCGGCTCCGCCTTCGACGCGGTGCTCGTCGGCGGCGCTCGCCCGCTCGTCTACGCGGAAGAAACGGGGAAAATACACGGACAGCCGGGCAGCATGTCGGGCAGCGCGCTCGAGCTCGTCCCGCGCGACGGCGGCGCGAATTTCATCGCGCGCGGCGCCGCGAGCGAGGACTTCTCGATCTGCGGGCGGCCCGCCCTCGCGAACCTCGAGGTGCTGGCGCCGCAGACGCTCGACTGGCACCGCGCGAGCTTCGTGCAGCTCGCGTCGAAGGAGATCGAGTCCGCGCAGCCGATCACCGCCACGCCGCGCCAGCTCCCTGCCGAAAAACCGCTCGCCCCGCTGCTCGCCGCGCGCGTCGCGAGCTCCGGCGCGCACCCGGGGGCGATTGCCGACCTCGACCCGACGACCGTGTGGAGCGAAGAAGCCGCGGGCACCGGGCGCGGGCAGTTCGTCGTCTTCAGCGCGCCGAGCGAGGTGCCGATCGTGCGGCTCGCGATCACGATCGCGCCTGCCGCGCCGGCGCCGACCGGCGCGTCGCCCAAGAGCTTCTATCTCGCGACGAGCGACAAGCTCTACGCGGTCAGCGTCCCGGAGGACGCGTGGGCGCACCCGGGCCGCGCGTACGACGTGGCGTTCCCCGAGCCGGTGCAGAGCTCGTGCATGGCGCTCGTCCTCGACGACGCCTACGTGCACTCTGCAAAGAAACCGGACGTCTCGATTGCCGAAGTCACGGCGTACACCGCGCTCGACGTGCCCGGAGCCACGCTCGACTCGGTCGCGGCCGATCTCGGCGCAGGCGGGCGGCGCGCCGAGATCGCCGCCGCCATCTTGAAGCGCGCCGGCGACGCCGCGCTCGCGCCGATTGCAGGCGCGTGGGACAAGCTCGACCAGTTCGGCAAGACCAACGCGGTCGACGCGGCCGAGGGCGCGTCGTGCGGAAAAGACGCGACGCGAATCTTCCTGAGCGGCCTCTGCGACGCCGACCCCGACGTCGCGCGCAAATCCGAGAGCGCGCTCATGCAGCGCTGCACGCGCACGTCGGGCATCGTCGACGCCGCCGCGTCCTTTCCGAAGCCCGTTTGCAAGAAGATGCCCGAGATGCTCGCGCTCCTCGGCCGGAAAGCCGCGCTCCCGAAGCTCGCCGATTGGATGCAGGCGACCGAGGGCGAGGCGCGCTCGAACGTGCGCCACGAGCTCGCGACCGCGGCGCGCGAGGCCCCCGCCGAGCTCCTCGCGGGGATGATTCGCGATCCGAAATACGGCCCTCTCGTGCGGCTCGGGATGCTCCGCGCGATGGCGCCTCGGCTGCCCGAGATGCGCGCCGAGGCCACGAGCGCGCTCGATGCGCTCCTCACGCCGAACGCCGACATGACGACGCGGTATCTCGCGCTCGAGCCGCTCGCCTCGCTCGCGAAATCCGGCGACTCCGCGGCCGCCGGACGGATCGGCGCGATGCTCGCGCGCGACGCGGATTGGCCCGTGCGACGCCGCGCCGCCGAGCTCGCGCGCGATCTGCCCGCGGTGCGGTCCGAGCTCGTGTCGGCCATCGACGATCCCTCGCCTCGCGTGCGCGAGACCGCGCTCGAGACGGTCGCCGATCTTCGCGTCTCGCCGGCCGCCGTGCTCGTGGAGAAGCGCCTCGGCGACGATCCGTGGACGTTCGTCCGCGTCGCCGCCGCCCACGCGCTCGGCGCGATGCCGGCCGCGCGCGATCTCGACAAGGCGCTCGCGGGCGCGCTCGAGGACAAAGCGCCGCAAGTCCGGGGCGCGATCCTCGACGCGCTCGCCTCCCACCGCGCGCGCGACTACGCGAGCGACGTGCGCAAGCGACTCGACGACGGCCAAGAGCTCCCGTCGGTGCGCACCGCCGCCGCGCACGCGCTCGGCGCGATGTGCGATCCGGCGCAGCTCGAGCGTTTGACCGAGCTCGCGCGCGCCGCCGCCGACCCGATGGCGAGCGCCGAGGACCTCGCCGTCGGGGTCGCGGCCGTCGGCGCGCTCGGCGACATGCACCCCGCCGACCTCGCGAGCCGCCTCGCCAAGCTCCGCGACAAGAGCGTTCGGTTCATGCTGCGCGGCGCGGCCGAGCACGCGCTCGTCCAGCCCGCGAAGTGCCAATAGATGCAGATTGCACGCATTTCGCCGCGGGAAGCGGCTGAAAAGATTCGCGAGGGGTGGCTCTACCTCGATCTGCGCGACGAGGACGAGTTCGAGGAGGCGCACCCCGCCGGCGCCGTCAACGTCCCCTACTCGCCGAACGAGCCACGCTTCGTCGCGGGCGTGCGCGCCGCCGCCGGCGATCGCACGAAGCTCGTCGTCGGCTGCAAGTCGGGCATCGTGTCGCTCTACGCCGCCGAGATGCTCGCGCGCGCGGGCTTCGAGGTCGTCGAGCAGCGCGCCGGGTTCGACGGCGCGCGAGGAACCTTCGGCCAGCTCGAAGAAGAGGGTTGGTCGCGCGCCGGCCTGCCGATCGAGCGCTCGCCGGAGGAGTGAGCCGTCAGCGCGGCTTGGCGCGCGCGTAGTCCTCGGCCGACGCGCGGACGCTCGCGAGATCGCGCGCCGCGCGCTCGCTGTCCGCGAGCATCTCCGCCGAGAAGAGCGTGAGCCCCCAGATCCCGTTCGGCCGGCGCCGAAACGAGTAACGCGTGCCGCGCGCGGTCGTCACGGTCGCGCGCTCGCCGCTCACCTCGACGCTCTTGGCGCCCGAGAGATCCTTTCGCAGCCGCGCGAAGAAGCCGTGCCTCGCGTCGAGCAAGAGGAGCTCGTCCGGTCCGTCCTTCGTCTTGGCGTCCGGCTCGTACGTCGCGAGGAGCGCGTCGCGCTCCGCTCCCGCGGGGTAGCTGCGCTCGATCGCGTCGCACGACGCCTTGCGCATGTCGCGGATCGAAAACGCCGCGTCCTCGGCGTCTTGCTCGAGGTACGGAAAGACGTCGCGCGCGTGCTGCTCGGCGAGCGCCTTGGCGATGCGCGCGTACGCGCCCTCGGGCGTTTTGTCCGAGGGAAACGGCTTGTGGAACGCGAAGGCGAGCACCGCGGTCGCGAGCGCCGCGAGCACGACGCCGATCACGATCCTCGGCCTGCGCTTCATCGCGTCGAGAGACTACACTGCCCCGCGTTGATCGAGGGCACGCGCGTCTTCGTGGTGATTCCTGCGTATCGCGAGGCGAGGCGCCTGCCGTCCGTCCTCGCGACGATCCCGGCCGAGGTGGACCGCGTGCTCGTCGTCGACGACGCGAGCGACGACGCCACGTTCGAGATCGCGCGGAGCTCCGCCGACGCGCGCGTGCTCGCGCTGCGTCACGCGCGAAACCGCGGCGTCGGCGCGGCGATCGCGACGGGGTACGCGCGCGCGCTCGAGCTCGGCGGCGGCCCGCGCGACGCGTTCGTCGTCATGGCCGGCGACGGCCAGATGGACCCGCGCGATCTCCCCGCGCTCGTCCTGCCCGTCGCGCGCGACGAGGCCGACTACGTCAAAGGCGATCGCTTCGCGCATCCCGAGTCGCGCGCGATTCCGCTCGCGCGACGCTTCGGCGGCGCCGCGATGTCCGCGCTCACGCGCGCCGCCATCGGCCTTCCCATCCACGACAGCCAATGCGGCTACACGGCGATCTCGCGCGCCGCGTGCGCCCAGCTCGACCTTTCGTCGCTCTGGCCGCGGTTCGGCTACCCCAACGATCTCCTCGCGATGCTCGCGCGCGCGAACCTTCGCGTCGCCGAAGTCCCCGTTCGACCGGTCTACCACGAGCGCCCCAACAAGCTGCGCGCCCGCCACGTCCCGATCATCGCCGCCGTCGTGGCGCGCGCGTGGTTTCGCCGGTGGCGGCGCTAGCGAACGGCACGGCGACGTACTACGCTGCGCGGCGATGCAAGGCGGTTATCCCCCTCCCCCGAACGCTCCTCCCCCCGGCGGCTACGGCGCCCCCCCGCCTCCCGGGGGTTACGGCCCGCCGCCCGGCTTTCCTCCTCCTGGCCCGGGCATGATGCAGCCCGGCGCGCCCTACGGCGTCGACCCGATGACCGGCATGCCGCTCTCGGACAAGTCCAAGATGACCGCCGGCCTCCTCCAGCTCTTCGTCGGCGGCTTCGCCATCGGCCGCTTTTATCTCGGCTACACGGGCATCGCGATCGCGCAGATTGCGGTGACCTGGCTCACGTGCGGCATCGGCGGCCTCTGGCCGCTCATCGACGGCATCATGATCCTCATGGGCAAGGTGCCGGACGCGCAGGGTCGTCCGCTGCGAGACTGACCTCCGCGGCGAGCCGACATGGCGTCGCGCGATCGTTGTATTCTACACATCGACATGGACGCGTTCTTCGCGTCCGTGCACCAGCGTGACGACCCGTCGCTCCGCGGCAAGCCCGTCCTCGTCGGCGGGCGCTCGAAGCGCTCGGTGGTCGCAGCAGCCTCGTACGAGTCGCGCAAGTTCGGCTGCCGCTCGGCGATGCCCATGGGCGAAGCGCTCCGGCTCTGCCCGCACGCGGTCGTCGTCGAGCCCGCGCGCGGCAAGTACGATTCGGCGAGCCGCGAGGTCTTCGACGTCTTTCGCCGCTACACGCCGCTCGTCGAGGGTCTGTCGATCGACGAGGCCTTCCTCGACGTGACCGCGAGCCAGACGCTCTTCGGCGACGGCGCGACGATTGCGCGAAAAATAAAGGACGACGTGCGCGCCGACACGGCGCTCACCGCCTCGGCGGGCGTCGCCTCGTGCAAGTTCGTCGCGAAGGTCGCGAGCGACCTCGAAAAACCCGACGGCCTCGTCGTCGTGCCGCGCGAGCGCGCCCGCGAGTTCCTCGCGCCGCTTCCCATCGAGCGCATGTGGGGCATCGGCCCGAAGACCGCGCCTCACCTCCGCGCCCTCGGCTTCGCGACGCTCGGCGATCTCGCGAGCGCAGCGGCGCACGTGCTCGAGCGTCACCTCGGCGCGTGGGGCGAGCAAGTGCGCCAGCTCGCGCGCGGCGAGGACGCGCGCGAGGTCGAACCGCACGGCGTCGCGAAATCGATCGGCTCCGAGGAGACGTTCGAGCACGACCTCACGACGCGCGACCAAGTCTCGCGCGCCCTGCTCGATCAGTCGGCGCGCGTCGCGCAGCGCCTCGTCGCCGAGGGGTTCAGCGCCGGCACGATCGTCGTGAAGGTGAAGTACTCCGACTTCACGCTGAAGACGCGGCAGGTCCCCCTGCCGCACGCGATCTGCGACACGACGTCGATCCACCGCGCCGCGCAGACGACGCTCGACCGCTTCGGCCTCGAAGACGGCCTCTTTCGCGTGCGCCTCACCGGCATCGCCGCCGCGGGCCTCGCCGAGGGGCCGCCGCCCAAGCTCCTCTTCGACGACGGCGGCCGTGCGCGCGGACACAAGCTCGAGACCGTCGCGGCCGCCATCGCCGGAAAATTCGAGGGCCTCGAGCTCCGCCGCGCGACCCAGCTCGAGTCCCCCGAGAGTCGAACCAAGAACGACGCGACCTCGACGCACCGCCGAGTCACGCGCGCGAACGGGAGAGAGCGCGATTGATGATTGCCGGCACGTGCGCGAGCGCGTGCTCGAGATCGAAGCACTCGGCGATGCGCGACGGCGAGAGCTTGGACGCGATGTCCGCGTCGGCCGCCACGTTGTCGCGAAACTTCCCGTCGCCCCGCCACGCGCGCATCGCGTTTCGTTGGACGAGCACGTACGCGTCCTGGCGCGCCATCCCCGCCTCGACGAGGCCGAGCATCACCGCTTCGGAGAAATAGAGCTCGCCCGCCGCGTCCAAATTCCTCCGCAGCTTGTCCTCGTAGACGACCAGCCCCTCGACCACGTTGGCCGCGCGCTCGAGCATGAACCCGAGCGTCGTCGTCGCGTCCGGCGCGATCATCCGCTCGACCGAAGAGTGCGAGATGTCGCGCTCGTGCCAGAGCGCCACGTCCTCGAGCGCCGGGATCACCGCGGCGCGCACGACGCGCGCGAGCCCGACGAGGTTCTCGCTCGCGATCGGGTTGCGCTTGTGCGGCATCGCGCTCGAGCCCTTTTGTCCGGCCGTGAACGCCTCCTCCGCCTCGCCGACCTCGGAGCGCTGCCAGTGGCGGACGTTCGTCGCGAATCGTTCGATGGCCGACGCGAGCAGCGCCATCGCGGAGAAAAAGCTCGCGTGGCGATCGCGCGCGACCACCTGGGTGCTCACGGTCTCCGCCGTGAGGCCGAGCCGCGCGAGCGCGCGCTCCTCGATGTCGGGCGAGAGGTGCGCGTACGTGCCGACCGCGCCCGCGATCTTTCCGACCGCGACTTCCTTCTTCGCGTCTTCGAGTCGCGCGCGCCCCCGCGCGATCTCGGCGTGGTGCCCGGCGAGCGCGAGCCCGAACGTGATCGGCTCGGCGAAGATCCCGTGACTGCGCCCGATCATCGGCGTCTTCTGGTGCTCCCGCGCGCGCTTCGCCAGCGCGGCGAGCAGCCGGTCGCTCCGCGCGAGCAGCAAGTCCGCCGCGTCGCGCAGCAAGACGGCGAGCGACGTATCGAGCACGTCGCTCGAGGTCATGCCGCGATGCAGCCACCGCGCGGGAGGCCCCGCCATCTCCTCGACGTGCGTGAGGAACGCGATGACGTCGTGGCGCGTCGTCTTCTCGATCGTCTCGATCCGCTCCGGATCGATCTTGAGCTTCATCGCGCGAATCGACGCGGCCGTCCCGGTCGGCACGACCTCGGCCTCTTCCATCGCCTCGCATGCGCAGAGCTCGACCTCGAGCCACGTGTCGTAGCGTCGCTTCGACGACCAGAGGGCGGAGAAATCGGCGGGCGTGTAGCGCGGAATCATCGCGCCGGAGGAGTTACCTCATTCGCCGGCGCGATGATAGACGAACGCCGAAAGATAGAGCCCGGCGACGACCGCGAGCGTTTCGAGGATGCCCATGCGTGTAGACTGCATGAATTCCGTGTCGCCCGTGCGCGGCCGCCGTGACGTCTACGCAACAAGAACGCGCGCGTGCCAGAGCAGCATCTCGTACGCGCCGGCCCCGCGGTTGAAGATGTAATCGTGCGGCCCAGGCAGCTCGCCGAAGTCGTGCGCGAGCCCGGCAGCGCGGAGCGCGTCGTCGAGCGCGTGAACCGGCTTTCGGTAATAGTCGTCTTCGCTCGTCGTCAGTCGCAGCGCGAGCTCGGGCCGTTTCGCGCGAGCCGCGCGCGCGAGCGCGACGAGGTCCGCGACGCGCGCCTCGTCGATCGCGGGCTGAAGCGCGCCGACCGCGCCGAACGTCTCCGGCAGCGCGAGCCCCGCGCGAAGCGCGACCGCCCCGCCGAGCGAGACGCCGTCGATCCCCGTCGAGGCCGTGCCGC
Organism: uncultured delta proteobacterium; assembly: GCA_963731595.1. Lineage (GTDB taxonomy): Bacteria > Myxococcota_A > Polyangia > Polyangiales > Polyangiaceae > DASXHD01. The sequence continues at coordinate 1,383,500 of CAVSWE010000004.1, read as the reverse complement.
TCGCCGCCGGCATCTCGCGCCAGACGCGTGGCAAGATCTTCTCCGCCACGAATTTCCCGTAGTCGACGACCGCGTCGTCCTTTCGCAGGTCCAAATCCGGCACGTACGGGCACACGACGACGAGCCCGCGCCAGGGCTTCTTCGCGAGCTCGGCGTTCGTCTCGGCGAGGTGCGCGTCGGTCACGAGGCCCTCGAAGTCTTCTTTCGTCAGCGGCGGCGCGCACACGCGCTCGAGCGCGCGCGTCAGAGCGTAGTCGTTCGGCCACCCGAGGCACCCGCGGTCGGGCCCCTTCATCGCCTCGCCGTGCCCGTGCAGCGCGACCAGCACCGGAAAGCGCGACGCGCCCGCGTTCTTCGGCCGCAGAATCGCCACGCGCGACGCCACGCCGTCCAGCTCCCACGTGACAAGCTCGGCGCCCGCGCAGGCCGGCGGGTTGGGCGGCGGCGGCGCCGAGATCGCGCCCGAACGCACGACGGCGGCTTTCTCGGGCCGCGAGCACGCGGCGGCCGCGAGCAGCAGGAGGAGCTCGCGCCGAGTCACTCGTCGGACGGCGCGGTCGGGACGTGCCCGGTCGCTTGCTTCACCAGGTCGACGAGCTCGGGGTCGCTCGCCATGCGCTCGCGCAGCATCGACTTGATCGTCTCGAGGTGCGACGGCCCGATTCCGTCGAGATGGGCCGTTGCCTCGTCGACCTTGATGTCGAGGTAGCGTTCGAAGTCGATCTTGCCGGCCTTGAGCTGATTGAGCGGGCTCACCGTCGCCGTCTTCTCGATCGCGGTCGCTTCGCGCGGCACGTCGGCCTCGTGCACGTCGAAGGGCTTGTCCGTCGCGGTCGGGCCCTTGGGTCCGCCGGGCCCCTTGGGACCTCCCGCCGGCGGCGGTACGCCACCGCCTTTTCCGATGCCGTCGACCATGAGCTCCTCGTTTCTACCACGTCCGACGTGGCCGGATCATCGCAGGTTGCCGATGGCGTTCTTGATCGTGTCCGCCTCGGATTTCATCACGTTCGACAGCGTCGTGAAGGTCTGGTTCTGCGCGTTCACCTGCTGCTGGATCTGGAGGAAGTAGAGGTTCATCTCCTGCGACTGCTGGAGCGATTGGTCGAGGCTGCCGGTGCCGACGCCGCCGGTCCCGGTGCCGGTGCCGGTCGCGCCGCCCGCGCCGAACCCGCCGCCGACGGACGAGCCGCCCACGGCCGTCGGGCCTTCCGCGAGGTTCGAGCCGCCCATCGTGCCGAAACCGCCGGCGGACATCGTCGTCGACGGGCCCGCGCCGATGCTCGAGCCGCCGCCGCGAATGGCGGCCGCCACGAGCGGACCGCCCGGCAGCATCTCGAGCGCCGACTCGGCGCCGTTGACGAGCGCGCCGGCGCCCTTGGCGAGCACCTCGCCGAAGCTCACGCGTACGGGCGTCGGCGTCGGCCGAGCCGCGCTGGGAACGGTGACCACGTCGGAGCGAACGGGAGGGATGCGATTGTCCATGACGAACCTCTTTGGCAGCCTCTCGGTCCCGTGCGCCAGGAGTTGCGGCAAATCGACTTCGAGCAACGTGGGCTGCTATCCTCGTCCGGCAATGCCTCAACGGTCGCCGGACTATCAGCCCGGCCAACCAATTCCAGGGACCGTCTACCGGGTCCACCGCGTGCTCGGCGCGGGCGGGATGGGCACGGTCTACGACGTCGAGGACACGACGGTCGGCAAGCGGTACGTGCTGAAGACGCTGCACGGCGACCTCGCCGACCGGACCGATCTCGCCGCCCGCCTCGCCCGGGAGGCGCGCGCTCTCGCGAAGCTGCAGCACCCGAACATCGTCGAGGTCTACACGTCGGGCACGACGCAGGACTCGCTGCGACTGCCGTATTACGTGATGGAACGGCTCCAAGGGCAGTCGCTCCGGACCGTGCTCGAGCGCAAGGGACGACTGACCGTGGAGCAGGCGTGCGACATCGGCATCGATCTCCTCGACGCGCTCGACCACGCGCACGAGTTCGGGATCATCCACCGCGACGTCAAGCCGGACAACATCTTCATTACGCGCGGGCGCGATGGGCGCTCGCTCGCGAAGCTGCTCGATTTCGGCATCATCAAGCTCGCGACGGGGCCGGGCTCGTCGGCGACGATGCACACGGGCGGGCGCTTCATCGGCACGTTCCGCTACGCGCCGCCGGAGCAGATCCTCGGGCGCGACGTGACCCCGCGGAGCGATCTCTACGCAGCGGGGCTCGTGCTCTACGAGATGATCGCGGGGCGCGGGCCGTTCGACGACTTCACCGGCGAGATGGAGATCGGCAAGGCGCACATCGACGTGAACGCGCCGGCGCTCTCGCGGTTCGCCGCGGTGCCGCCGATCGTCGAGCAGCTCGTGATGAGCGCGCTCCAGAAGGATCCTGCGCTGCGGCCTCGCGACGCGTTCTCGTTCGCGTCGTCTCTGCGGGACGTGAAGAAGCAACTCGCTGGTGCGCCGATCTCGAGCGGCTCGCGGACGCAGGCGGCGACGGTCGAGCAGGTCGTCGCGCATCCGGGTAGCGCGGCGCGCCCCGCGATGCCGTTCGACGCGCAGAGCGTCGCGGGCGGCCCGCCGGCCAACGTCGTCCCTGCGTCGGGCCCGGCGACGCGGATCGACGCGCCGGCCGGAATGTTCGCGGCAACCGCCGCCGCGGGGCCGATTTCGCGCACGCACACCGTCTCGCTCGGCGTCATGCCCCTCGGCCCGCAGCCGGGCGGTCCGCAAGCGACGATGGCCGCCGCGCCGCTCGACGTCACCGCGGGCTCGGCGCCGTCGCCGGTGATGCCCGCGCCGATGCCCGTCGACCGCCGCGCCGAGACGCGCGAAGCCGCGCCCCAGCCGGTCCAGCGACCGCACTACGACACCGCGCCGATCCCGCTCGCGGTGTTCGCGCCGCGCCCCGACTCGGCGGCGCCTCAGGTGAGCGAAACCTTCGGCCCGCACACCACCGAGGCCTCCCAGCGGAGAAAATCCGCCCGCGGCGCGATGGTCGCCGTCCTCGTCGCAACGCTCGTCGCGGCAGCCGCGGCCGTCGGCGGCGTCATCGTGTGGCGCCAGCACCGCGCGGCGGCGATCTCCGCGCCGTCACCCACCGTCACCCCGTCCCCCGCGCCGTCCCCCTCCGCCGGCCGTCCGGCGACCGACACCACGACCGCCGTGGTTACGGCCACCGCCACCGTCACGGAAACGGCACCGGCCACCGCCGCCACGGAAACTCCGACCGCCCCGGCCGCGCGCGCGACCGAGCACCACCACGCGACGACCACGCACGCCTCTCCTCCCGCGACGCACAACGCGGCCCCGCCGCCCGTCGCGACCGCCACCGCCCGACCGACCGCGACCGCATCGCCGACGCCGGTGCATCACCTGCCCGGCTCCGGCCTCTGATCACGCGTTGCTGACGATGCGGTCCGCCTCGGCGCCGAGCGCGACGGCGGCCTGCCGCACGCCCTCGACCATGTCGGGGGCGCCGGCGACGAATACCCACGGCCGCTCGCTCCACTCGTGCTCGAGCACGTGTTGGACGTAGCCGCGATCGTAGTCCGCGGGGGCCTCGGCGCCCGACAGCACGATGCGGACGCGGACGCCCGCGGCGCGCATCGCGTCGATTTCGTCGGTGAGCGGCACCGAGCCGATCGCCCGGGCGCCGACGACGAGGCGCGTGCGCGCGGCGTCGCCGTCGTCGACCCGGCGCGCGACGACCGCCCGCGCCGCGGCCATCGCCCCCGCCGTGACCACCACGATCGCGTCCTCGCCGCGCGCGCGATCGACCGGAAATCCAGCGCCGAGCGCGGGCGTCGCGGCGACGTCGGTCCCGACGGGCGCGCGGATGAGCAGGTCGGCGGCGGCCCCGCCGCGGCGAAGGAGGATCTCCCACGGCGACCGCTTCTCGCGGCTCCCGAGAACGAAGTAACCCGCCTCGCCGATGAGCGTGAAATACGAATATTGCCCGGGCGTCGCGTAGCTCTCGCGGAGCACGCCGGGGACGTCGAAGGCAAAGAGCGTCATCTCGCCGCCGACGTCACGCCGGCCCACGAGGTGCACGACGTACGAGGCGCGCGGCCGCGAGCTCATCGCGCGAACGCTACTCATCGGGCGCGAGCGTCGCAAGCCCTCGCAGCGGAGGCGCGGACCGGGTAAACACGGGCGAATGCTGCAGAGCTTCTATTCGCTCCCCTCGCGACGCGCGCGCATCGACTTCGGCAGGACGTTCGCCGAGCTCGACGGGCTCTTCTATTCGCGGGGGCTCACGGCGGCGCCCATCCCCCCCGATTTGGCCGTTCGGCACGGGCGGCTCGGGATTTCCCTCGCGAGCAAGGCGTTCGAGAGCGAGCGCATCGGGCGCGCGGTCGTGACGCACGTCGCCGCGCCGCCGTTCTTCGCGAGCCTCTCGGTCGTCGCGCACCCGAAGCCCGAGCTCGACGCACCGGTGCTGCTCGGCGACGTGCGGGTCCTGCCTTCGGGCGTGACACGCGCGTTCTTCGACGCGTGCGGCGTGACCGCGGGCGAGTACGACGCGCTCTTTCGAAAGCCGCTGTCGCAGACGCTCGACGCGGCGGTCGCGAGCGCCGTCCGCCGCAAGCGCGTGCCGGAGTGGCTCGATCGCGTCTCGTCGGGCGCGGGGGCGCAGCTCGCGGCGGCGCCCGGCCGAGGTCACGTGATCGTCTACGCGCTCGTCCGCTACGTCGAGCGCTGGCTCGAGGGGATCGAGCGCGCGCCCAAAGCGGTGGATCCGTCGGCCAACGCGCACACCTCGCAGCTCGTCTGCGACACGGTTCGCGCCAACGGACGCGCGGGAAAAATGCTGGCGCGCGCGTTCAGCGAGGATTTTGCGAACCGCTGGTCGAGCTTCGTATGGAGCTCGTGAATCAGAATTTGCCGGCGAGCGACAAACCCGCGTAGCCGGGCGCGACGACCGGCGCGAGCGCGGTCTTCGCCGGGCCAGTGGGCTCGACGAAGTGCCAGATCAGACCGCCCACGATCGCCGCGAGACCGACGCCGCCGACGACCAAGCCGACGTTCGTCTCGGTCGTGCCACGCGAGTTGAGCGTCGCGCGGTTTTGACCGCCGGGCGTAGTGTCCGCCGGTATGCAGCTGAGCGTTCCGTTCGCGTTCGACGTGCATTTCGACGCGCGACGCCGAGACGTCGCCTTGGCCGACGCCAATCAAGACGCCGCCCGCGATCGCCGCCGCGGCGCCCACGCCGACGACGACCCACGGGGCCGCGCCGTGACCGCGAACCTCGGCCGTCTCGGTCGGAGCGGCCGTCGCCGTCGCCGTCGGCGTCGCCGTGGCGGTGACCGTCGCCGTGACGGTCGCCGTCGGGGCGGTCGCCGTCGTGGTCGCGGTGCTCGACGAGCTCGCGAGCTGCGCCTTCAGGTTCTTGATGCGCGTCTGGATATCCTCGGCGTCCTCGGCCTTCGGATTTCGCTGCAGGTAGACCTCGAGCGCGTGAATCGCCTCCGCCTTTTGGCCGAGCCCCTCGTAAGCGCGCGAGATGAAGTTGAGCAGCGCGACCTTGCTGCAATCGCGACGAAACGCTTCGCGAAAGTTGTCGAGCGCCTTCTGGTAGTCGCCGCGGTTGTAGGCCTCGACGCCCACGCGGTACGACGCGTGCGCGGCCTCGATCTCGACCTGCGAGAGCTTCGGCGGCGGGTCGGGGCAGGCCGGGTATTGCGTGACCGACGCGCCCGATTGGGCGAGCGCCGGAACGGCGATGGCGACGCCGAGCAAGCAAGCGAGCAGCGGTTTCCGAGAACGCATCGGCGCCAGCATAGAGCGAAACGGCAGGGCCGTACTACTAGCGTGCAGCCTTGTTCGCGAAGAGGCGTACCGCGTCGAGGAGCCAGGCGAGCGACGGCGGGTCGGGCGTCAGCGCGGTCGGGGCGAGGACGAAACCGCCGGGGCGCAGCTCGAAGTGCACCGGCGCGCGCCAGCCGAGCGCGAGCTTTCGGACGCTCGAGTTGATCGCCTGCGCGAGCGCTTCGTCCGATTCGGCGAAGGAGGCGAAGACGGCGTCGAATGCCGCGTCTCCCGTGCGCCGAGCGGGGAGCGAGGCCGCGTCGTCGCGAAAGATCGGGTTCGCGTCGCTCGTCGCGGCGGCGCGTCCGCGGAGGCGCTCGTCTTGGGCGATCGCGATCCAACCTTCGTCGCCGACCGCGAAGCCTGCGCGCGGCGCGAGCACGAAGCGCGCGATCGTGAGGGCGCTCGTCGTCCCCGTGCGCGAGAGCGCGTGCTCGTAGCGGACAGGCGTGCGCAGCGTGACGTACGGTTCCCACGCCCGCAGCCACCGCTCGTCGGGCTCGGGCTCGTACGTCAATCCGGCTCGGAGCGCGAAATCGGACACCCAGGGGACCGACTCCGCCATCGTCCTTCTCTCAGTTGGGCGCTACGTCGCCTGTCGGCATGCGCTCGCCGCGCGCCGCGCGATTCTTCATCTCGTATTTGCTCGGGCACTTCGCGAGCACGCTGGTCGCCTCGAACGAGTTGTCGGCGTGGAGCTCGCCCTCGACCGTCACGCCGACGTCCATGCCTTTCACGTCGCGGAACGTGTCGGGCACGACGCACTGCGCGTACTTGATCGGCAGGCGCGTCCCGTTCTTCTCGATCGTGAAGTCGTACTCGCAGGGCTTGTCGTGGTGGACGAGCGAGCCGTGAACGAGGTTGCCCTCGACGCGCACGGGGCGGTTCACGTACTTGCTTTTTTCCTGCAAGAGCGCGTCGACCGGCTTCGAGTAGATCGCCTTGTCTTTCATGGTGAGCAGGACGACCGTGACGATCGCGGCCGCGGCCATCACGAGGCCGACCGCGAGGAGCAAACCGCCGCCCGCGCCCGCGGCTGCCCCGTTGTCACGGTTGCGCCGGCGCCGGGGGACCACGACGCCATCATCTTCGTCTGCCATCGGGGACAAAGCTTAGCCCCTCGCCCCCGATCGTCAATCGATTCGCCCGTTCCGTGAAACGGAGCTATTCTGATCGAGCGATGGTCGACGACGTCCTCGCGCGACCGGTTCTTCTCCTGAATCGGCACTTCGAGCCCGTGCAAGTCACGACCGCGAAACGTGCGTTCGTGCTCCTCTACGGCGGAGCTGGGCACGCCCTGGACGAGGGCGGAGAAGCCTACGATTTCGAGCTGTGGCGTTCGCTGCCGGTCCGGGCGCGCGACGACCGGCTTCCGATCGTCGGCGGACATTTGCGCGTGCCGCGGGTTTTGCACCTTCACCGCTACGACCGGACGCCGCGTGCGACGGTGCGTCTCACGCGGCGCAACCTGATGCTGCGCGACGCGCACCAGTGCCAGTACTGCGGCAAGCGCCCGCCGGTGCGCGATCTCAACATCGACCACGTGCTCCCGCGCTCGCGCGGCGGCGCCGACACCTGGGAGAACCTCGTGACGGCGTGTCGCGTGTGCAACCTTCGCAAAGGCTGGCGCACGCCCGAGGAGGCGAGCATGCGCCTTCAGCGAAAGCCGTTCCGTCCGAAGTGGTCGATGACCGCGCAGATCCTGATGGCGCAGCCCTCGCGTTTCGACGAGTGGGAGCCGTTCCTCAAAGCGTCATGACGCCGGCGTCGTCGGTGCAGCTGCCCCAAGGGTCCCACCCGCCGTCGTCGCAGACGAAGAGGTCTTCGCAGCCGCAGCATTGGTGATTCGGACAGGCGAGCGCGGTGCCGAGCGGGCAATCCGGCGGTTGGAGCGGCACGCAGCCGGGGCCGCCGAACGCCCCCGGAGGCGCGTCGATGTCGTAGCCGGCGTCGCTCGGCGGCGGAATGTTTGCATCCTGCACGCTTCCGTCGAACGGCGGGCACGTCTCGACGAAGACCCATCCGCCGTCGGCGCCGCACGTGTACGTCGCGGCGCAGGACGGATCTTGGCACGCGGTGCCGCCTTGCGCGGGACAGCCGCCGTCCGGGATGTCGGTGCATTTCGGCGGGATCGCCGTGTCGCCGCAACCGCCCGCGAGGGCGGCGACCGACGCCGCGCTCACGAACAGGACGAAGAGGGCGGCGCGCGTTCTCATCGGAGCTTCGTGAAGCCGTCGTGGACCGTGCCGATGGGCTTGGTCCGCCGATAGCCTCCGGGCGCGGGCCGCGGGCGCGCCGCGGGCGTGGCGAGCGTCGCGGGGCTCCCGTTGTCGAGCTCGATCTCGCCCGGTTTTTCCGGCTGGGCGGCAGCGTCGTCGGCGAGCGTCGATTGCAGCGACGGCTTGGGCGCGTACGAGACGAGCGGCGTCTCGCTCGGCGCGGTGCTCGGCGCCGCGCTCACGCCGACGGGCGTCGTCGGCCGCCGCGACGCGAGCACGCCGATTCCGACGCTGCCGATGATGACGCCCGTGCCGGTGCCGACGAGGAGCGGAATCAGCCAGCGACGCTCGCGACGGAGCGGAATGTCTTTGAGCCCGCCGAACGCGTAGCGCTGCGTCGGCGCCGCGGGCGCGATCGACGCGAGCAGGTGCGGCGAAGGCACGAGCGGCTCGGTCGCGTCGGCGGGCCGCTCGCGCAGACCGGAGCCGCGAAGGACGCGGGTCGCGAGCTCCGGACCGAGGACGCCGCGGAGCTGCTGGTGACGAAGCCGGAGACGCCCACCGAAGACGACCTCGACCACCTCGGCGACCTCGCTCGGGGTGCCGACGCTCCCGCGACCGGCGCCGCGCTCGAGCGCGATCGCGAACTCCTCGGCCGTCTTGAAGCGGATCGTGAGGTCGCGAGAGAGCGCGCGCGCGAGCGCGTCGTCGAGCGCCGGCGGCACCTGCGCGCCGAGCTGGCGAAGCCGCGGGATGGGCGCGTGCATCACCTCTTCGAGCGTGTCGACCGCGTCCTCGCTGCGGAAGAGGCGCCGGCCGGCGAGACACTCCCAGAGCACGACGCCCATCGAGAAGACGTCGCTCTGCCGCGTGCACGTGCGCCGCTTGTCGACGCGCTCGGGCGCGAGGTACGCGAGCTTGCCCTTCACCTCGTGGGTGCGCGTGACTTGCACGCGGTCCTCGGCCTTCGCGATTCCGAAATCGGTGAGGCGCGCGAGGCCGTCCACGCCGACGAGCACGTTGTGCGGGGAGATGTCGCGGTGGATGATTCCGAGCGGCTTTCCCGTCTCTTTGTCGCGGAGCTCGTGGGCGGCGTGGAGACCGGCGAGCGCGTCGAGCACGATGCGCACGGCGACCTTCACGCCGAGCGAACGATCCGCGGCGGCGAGCTCCTTGCGGAGATCCGAGAGCGAGCATCCCTCGACGTAATCGAGCACGATGAACGGCTCGCCCGACTCGAACCCGAGCTCGCGCACGCGCACGACGCCCGGGTGGTCGATCGCCGACGCGAGGCGCGCCTCGTCGAGCAGCATCGTGAGGAACATCTTGTCGCTCGCGAGGTGCTTGTGAGGGCGCTTCAGCGCGACGATCAAATCACGATCGACGGCGCGCGCCAGGTACACCGTGGCCATGCCGCCCGACGCGAGGTCGAGGAGCAGCTCGTAATGGCCCGCTCGGCCGAGCGGGGCCGCTCGATTCGTGCGGTCGTCCGATTCCTGGCCCAATGAACCGATCGAAGCACGGAGCGCCGGAAGGCGCAAAAAGTGATAGCGTCGCGACCATGCGAAACGGCGTCGTCGTCCTCGGGCTCATCTTCGCGGCCGCGTGCGGAGGCGGCGAAAAACAGGCGTCCACGCCCCAGGGCGGGGGCAACGCCGCCCCGGCGGACGCCGGCGCCGCGGACGTCGGACCGACGACCACGACGACCGTTCTCCTCGGCGACGGCGGCGAGCTCCAGGGGACGAAGCTCGAGACGAAGCAGGGTCCGGTCAACGTCGGCGGCAGCGAAAACACCGCGCCGCGCCCGAACGCTCACGACCGCGACCCCGGCCGCACGCAGCAGGATTTGATCACGATCATCAAGTCGCACCGCGACGAAGCGCGCGCTTGCTACGACGCGGCCGAGAAGAAAAATCCCGGCATGCAGGGCAACATCGACATCACGTGGAAGCTCGATCCGAAGGGCAAAGTGGTCGAGACCGGCGTCGACGACAGCAAGAGCGACATCCACGACCCGGTGCTCGTGAAATGCATCGGCGACGTGATTCGGAAGATCCCGTGGGCGGCGAGCCAGCGCGGCTTCGAGACGACCGCGCACTATCCGTTCAACTTCCACCCGCACCACCACGCGCCCTGAGTTGGGCTCAGACTTCGACGGCGGAGATCCAGCCGAGGCCGGCCCAACGGGCGAACCACTCGCCGACCTTCGACTCCACGTCCTCGCCGCTCGATTGCGCCAGCGAGTCTCCGGCGGCGCCGAGGGTCTCGCCGCGCGCGAGGCGCTCGAGCATCTCGAACGCGAGCGGAGCCATCGACTCGGTGTAGAGCAGGAACGCGCGGCGGTACACGGCGACCGTCGCGGGCGCGCGCTCGACGCGCGCGATGGGCCTGGCGTCTTTGTCCTCCCACCATGCCGCGCGCATCTCGTGCGACGGATACGCGAGCCGGAGGAGCTGCAGCGACGGGTGCAAGCGCAGGCGCGCGTTGGTCCACGCGTCCTCCGGGATCGCCGCGACCGCGTTCGGGTCGAGCGGCGGCGCGTCGGCGGCGTCGAACGCGTCGATGTACGCCCACTCGAGGCGCGCGAGATCGGCGAGCAGCGCGTCGTCTCGGGCACCGAGGAAATCGGCGAGACGATCGCCGAGATGACGGAGCTGGAAGTGCTTCGGCGGGTGCGCGGCGAGATAGTCGGCGACGAGCGCCTCGAATTTCGCCTCGCCGACGAGCGCGTGGAGCACGGGAAAATCCTCGGCGAGGCAGTGGACGTGCCGGAGCCAAAACTGCTCGCGGTAGACCTCGAGCTGCTCGATCGGCGACAGACGCGCGCTGCCGCCGAAGGCATTCTCGCCGCGCGCCGACCACTCCGCGTGCTTCGCGATGGGCGCGTGCGTCGGGAGGGCCTCGGCGAACATCGCCTGCAGATCGCCCAATTTCATCTCACGGCCCCGTCGCGGTGCTCGCGCGCGAGCTTCGCCTCGGTCGCGAGCACGTCCCATGCGGGGATCATCTCGTCCCACTCGACGAGCGTCGAGACCGGACCGATGCGGCGAATCGCGCGCTGGTACAGCTCCCAAACTTCTTTTTTGACGTGGTCGGAGTGCGTGTCGAGCAGATAGGCGCCTTTGTCGGTGTGGCCGGCGAGGTGAATCTGCACGACGCGCTCGGCGGGAATCGCGTCGATGAATTTCTCCGCGTCGAAGCCGTGGTTGAACGCGCTCACGTAAACGTTGTTCACGTCGAGCAGGATCCCGCAGTCGGCGCGCTCGGCGAGCTGCGCGATGAACTCCCACTCTGGCATTTGGCTCGATCGGTACGTCAGGTAGCTCGAGACGTTCTCGAGCGCGAAAGGCTTTTCGATCGTATTTTGCACGTGGCGAACGCGCGGCACGAGGTGCTCGAGCGCTTCGTCCGTGTAGGGCAGCGGCAGGAGATCGTGGAGGTCGAGCCCGCGTGCTTTGCAAAAACAAACGTGGTCGGTGAAATACGGCGGATCGAGCGCGCGAACGAGCGCCTTCAATCGCGCGAGATAATCGTCGTCGAGCCGCTCGACCGCGCCGATCGACATGCACACGCCGTGCGGGATCACCGTGTATCGCTCGCGCAGCTTCGCGAGATCGCTCGTCGGCCGGCCGCCCGCGACCATGTAGTTCTCGCTCACGATCTCGTACCACTCGACGTGCTCCGAGCCACCGTCGTCGATGACGTCGCGCGCGTGCTTCGGTCGGAAACCGACGCCGACGCCGAGATCGCAAATGCCATGTCGCGTTCGAAAATCCATTTCCGGGAGCCAAATATACGAAAGCGCCGAGACCTCGAAGGTCCCAGCGCTCCCGTACTACTTCCTTGTTGCCGAGACGCTCAGTTCTTCGACGGAGCGGCCGAGCTGGCGCCCGCAGCGCTGCCGCTGCAAGACGTCTTCTGACCGCCGGCCGCGCCGCTGCACGAGGTCTTCGCACTGTCGGCCGGGGCCGCAGAGCCGGCGCCCGACGGGGTCGTCGAACCGCTGGACGCAGCGTCGCCCCCGCCGCAACCGGCAAGCAAGCCGACCAGGATGCCCGAAGCCGCCGTGATTGCCAGAGTCTTACCCATCTTCATATGTCGTTCTCCTCGTGTCTGTCGCCTTGGCGGTTCCCAAGGAATTTGAATCCCGCGGGCCCCTGATGACGGACGGCCCACGAGAAGTACGCAGCGTAGGGTACAGGGGTATCGTCGAAGATGAACAAAAAAAGACAGGGGGGTGGCTTGCCAGTGTATCGGTAATGCGGATGCCTTCTGAACCGCGTCGCCGCTCCGAGGCGCCGACTGAACCGCGTCGCCGACCGGAGGCAACGACAGCGACGCACGCTGCGCAAGTCGTACCGAGCCTCGTCGCTTTGGGATTCAGCCTGAACGAGTCGCGCGCGTACGCGGCGCTTCTGGCGGAGTCTCCGGCGACGGGATACGAGGTGGGCGTCCGCGCGCAGATTCCGCGGTCGGCGGTTTACGGAGTCCTGAGGAGACTCGTGAGCGCCGGCGCTGTGCGCGCGATCGCGGGAGCGCCGGAGCGATTCGTGCCCGCGCCGCCCGATGACCTTCTCTCGATGCTGCGGAAACGTTTCGACGCGCAGGCCGAGACCCTCGCCGATGCCGTGCGCCGAATGGACGCCGCGCCGCCGGTGCCCGACGCGTTCAGCGTGCGCGGCTACGACCGTATCGTCGAAGAGGCCGAGCGGATCGTGCGCAGCGCCGAGCGACGCGTGGCCGTGAGCGGTTGGTCGCGCGAGCTCGCGGGTCTCGCGCCGGAGCTGCGACGCGCCGAAAAGCGCGGCGCCTACGTCGTCGTCTTCTCGCACTCCGCGCTCGAGTCGGTCCCCGGACAGGTCTTTTCGTACGGGCTCGAGGAGCACGAGCTCGAGTCGTTCTGGAAGCACAGGCTGATCGTCGTCGCCGACGACCGCACGACGCTCATCGGCGCGACCGAGCGGCGAGACGACGACGCCGCCGTCGTCAGCGACACGGCGGCGATCGCGGAGGTGGCGACGAGCCAGATCGCGCTCGACATCACGCTGCTCGCGCAGCGTCACGGCATTTCGGTCGACGGCGTCATGGCGAAGCTCCTCGGCGAGCGCGTGGGCGAGCTCGATCGGCTGCTGCCGGAGATCCCGGAGAAGCCGAAGAAGCGCGCGAAGGGGTAGAGGCGAGATCGTGCCGTCCTTGGCTCCTCCTCGAAGCATCCTCCCCGGCGAGCGTGACGCGTATCAGGAGCTCCTGCGCGACACGCGCGGGCTGCGTCGCGAGCAGGCGCAGGCGCGCGAGCAGTATGTGTCGCGGCTCGTCTCGGAGCACAAAGAAGAGCAGCTCTTCGAGCTCGAGGTGCTCCTCAAGGGGCTCGCGTGCTTCGCGAACCCGCGCAACCATCCGGGACCGTCGCGCCGTACGCCCGTCGTCGCCCAGGATTTCCGCGAGGCCCTGACGCTCGCGCGCGAGGCGATGACGCGCGTCGGGTTGCTCTGCCGCGCGCTGCAGTTCGAGCAAGATCGCGCCTTCGTCTTCCAGCGATACCTGGAGACGGTCGTGCCCGACGATTCGGGTCGCGCGCGCCTCGCGCACACGCAGACGTCGCAAGACACGCCGGAGCAGTCGCTCTTCTACTTGCGTCACGGCATCACGAATCTGCTCGAGGTGACGAACGGCGTCTGCCGCCTTCAGCGCGTACCGTTTCGGCTCTTCTATGCGCTCCTCGGCGTCGCCCAGCGCGAGGTGTCGCAGAGCCAGTACTTCAACCCGCTCGTCGCGCTCGAGTTTCGGCCCGAGTTCGATCGCATCTCGAACCCGCGCATCCTCGAGCTCATGCGGAGCGTGCCGGGCGAGCACGCGCGCCGGCTCGTCGCGCTCACCTTCCTCTCGCTCTTCCGAATGCTGCGCTATCTCGCGCTCCTCGAGACGACGGTGCGCGAGCGTGAGCCGACGCGACGGCAGCTCGGCGTGGTCTACGTCGTGCTCAGCGTGCTCCGCTCCGACGCACGCGCGCTCGCGTCGTACCTCCGCCACGCGGCCGGTCGCGTGCTCGCCGAGGGCTTCGAGCGCGACGTCTTCGCGATTGACGCGACGCAAATGGCGGAGCGCTTCGACGGGCTCTTCGCCGAGGGCCGTCGGCTCGCGTCGATGCGCGCCACGCTCGAAGGGATTGGCGCGAACCTTCGCCTCGAGATGCGACGCGCGTTCGAGCACGATTTCCCCGCGCCGGAGACCTCGCCCAACCTCGACGCGATCCGCGCGGCGGTGGCGCGGTCGACCAAGAACCTCCGCCCCGCGCTGCAGAACGGCGTGCTCTTCCTCGGGAGCTCGCTCGGCGTGCGGCTCGACGAGCAGGGCGTCTTCGACGACGCGGAGACGCGGCGCATGCTCTCCGAGCGACTCCGCCGCGACGTCTGGATGTTCGCGCAGATCGTCCGCGCGTTCGCCCACAAAGCGCGCGCGACGCGGCCCGGCGAGGTGCGCTGGACGGGCGTCGGCCCGCTCCAGTTCGTGCACGAGTTCCTCGCGTACTTCCAGGCGATGGGCTACCCGCTGCTCCGCACCGCCGACTACCCGCGCGTCGACGCCTTCATGAGCGCGATGAGCGGCCTCGAGGTCTCGGACCTGCTCGAGCCCGAGCGCATGGAGCGCGCCGTCACCGAGTGCGAGCAGTTCTACGTCTTTCTCATGAACCTGCTCCAGCAGATCGGAAAGCGCGCCGAGCTCACGCAAGCGCCGTTCGACAAGCGCGCCGCCGCCGAGTCGCTCAAGCTCTACCTCGGCGCTTCCTGAAATTTCGACCCACAAAAGCCACGAGGGCGTTCCCTTTCGGAAACGCCCTCGGGCTTTTTCAGCCAAACCACTCTGGAGTGTGGTCTGACCTACTCCTCCCCATCGTCCAACCCGTGGCTGGACGTCGGAGCTCCTCCAAGCATCGAAGGAACCCCTGCCGGGGGTGCGGCTTTCGGGGCGGCTTTAGGCGCGCTGGCTTTGCGCTTGGGCTTGCCAGCGGCTACGCGGCCCGCCTTTTTCTTGGCGGACCGTGGGCCGTGTGCCTTGCCCTTCTTCTTCGCCGTCTTACCAGCCGCCTTTTTGGTGGTCTTGGTCTTCTTGGCGCCCTTTTTTGCCTTCTTGGCAGCCATGGGGACTCCTAGCGCTTACCCTTCTTCTTCGCGGTCTTGCCAGCAGCCTTCTTCGTGGTCTTCGTCTTCTTCGCCTTTTTCTTAGCAGCCATCGTAGCCCTCCTGGTGAGGTGAATACATGACGTATATGGTCACCTACTTCACCTGTCAAACAAAATAATTGCATCGCAATCTTGATTTTTTTTGTATGCGGGATCGTGTGGTCTCTACACGAACGGTAGCGCGTTGACGTCTCGCGCGCCGCGCGGCTACCGTCGCGCACCATGAAGATTTCGACGAAATGGATCGGGCGCGGCCTCATCGGTGCGACGCTCGCGATGACGCTGGGCACGGTGAGCGCGGGCTGCGGGTACTCCGAGGAGGAGTATCAGTCGCAAGTTCACGCCCGTGAGCGCGCCGAAGCGGATCTCAAGGCGTCGCAGAAGCAGGTCGCCGACGACAAGAAGAAGTACGACGACTCGATGGCCGCGCAGGACAAGCTCAAGGCCGACCTGAAGCGCCTCGGCGTCGACCTCGACGCCGCGAAGTCGAACGCGGAGAACCTCGAAGCGGCCGTCCGGCAGTACAAGGACCGCGCCGATCAGCTCGACGCGATCGAGCGTCGCTTCCGTGACCTCAAGACGCGCCTCGACAAGCTGAACAGCGTCGGTCTGAAGGTCGTCGTGCGCAACAACCGCATGGTCATCCAGCTCCCCGGCGACGTGCTCTTCGACTCCGGCAAGGACCAGCTCAAGCCGCAAGGCCAAGAGGTGCTCCTCCAGGTCGCCGACGTCATCCGCAACGACCCGACTCTGTCGACGCGCGACTTCCAGGTCGCCGGCCACACCGACAACGCGAAGTACCCGCCGACGGGGCTCTTCAAGGACAACTGGGGACTGTCGCTCGCGCGTGCACGCCAGGTCCTCCTCTTCCTGACGGAGAACCCGGGCGATCGCAACGCGAAGGACGCGCGCAAGCGCGGCGGCGGCGGGCTCAACGTGAAGCACTGGTCGGCCTCGGGCTTCGGCGACACCGATCCTCTCGCCGGCACGATGGAGCACCAGTCCACCGACGAGATGGGGAAGAACCGTCGCGTCGAGCTCGTGCTGCAGCCGAACGTCGAAGAGATGCTGAACATCAGCAAGATCAGACTGATCTTCGGCTCATGAGAGTCGCCGCGGTCGACATCGGCACGAACACGGTTCTCCTGCTCGTGGCTGAAACGGACGACCGCGGCGACCTTCGCGCCGTGCGCGAAGAAGCGACGATCACGCGGCTCGGCGAGGGCGTCGACCTCACGCGCAAGCTCGCGCCGGCGGCGATCGAGCGGACGAACGCGTGCCTGGCGCAGTACGCGGCGCTCGTTCGCGAGCTCGGCGCGGCGCGCGTCGCGGTGGTCGGCACGAGCGCGATGCGCGACGCGGGCGGCGGCGAGGAGGTGCGCGCGAAGGTGCGCGAGCTCTTCGGCGTCGAAGCGCGCACCATTTCGGGGAAGAAGAGGCGCGTCTGACGTTCGCCGGCGCGCTGAGCGGGCTCGAGACGACCGGGAAGGTCGCCGTCTTCGACGTTGGCGGCGGGAGCACGGAGGTGGTCGTCGGAGAGGGCACCGCGGTCGAGGCCAGCCGAAGCTTCGACGTGGGGAGCGTGCGCCTGACGGAGCGGCACGTGCGGAGCGATCCTCCGAGCGCCGCCGAGATCGAAGCGATGGAGCGCGACGCGCGAGGCGCCTTCTCGGCCGACGCGCGTTTGTTCGCGTCCGCGGCAGCGACGTCGCAGACGCCGGTGGGCATCGCGGGAACCGTCACCACGCTCGCGGCGGTAGCGATGAGCCTAGCGCCTTACGACGGCGCGCGCGTGCACGGCCACCTCATGACGGCGGTCGACGTGCGTGCGGTCGTCGCGCGCCTCGCCGCGATGCCGCTCGCCGAGAGGCGCGCCGTCCGCGGTCTGGAGCCGAAGCGCGCCGACGTGATTGTCGCGGGCGGAATCGTCGTGCTCGCGGCGCTCGAAGCGCTCGGCGCGAGCGCGATGCGCGTCTCGGACCGCGGCGTCCGCTGGGGCCTGGCCGAGAGCCTCGCGCGCGCCTGATTCAGGGCGGGCAGGGCGGGCCGCAGCCCTTCACGCAGGTGTTGCAAATCGACTGACAGGTGGTGGCGCAGTGCTGCTCCTGCTTCGTGCAAGCGCTCGCGCAGCTCTTCTCGTCGCCGCCGTCCGTGGTGCAGTCGGCGAGGCAGACGCTCGCGGCGTCCTCGCACGAGCTCTTGCAGGAGGCTTGCGTCGCGTCACAAGCGAGCACGTTGCACGTCGTGGCGTCCTCGGGGCCGGGTTTGGGAGGAGGCGCGTCGGGGGCGCTGGCGTCGGGCTGCGGGGCGGCGGGCGCTTCGGGGCCGGCGTCGTCTGCGACGTGGCGCGCGTCCGTCCCGACGATGAGCGTGCAGCCGGAGCCGAGGGCGACGAGCAAGAGGACCGCGGTGCGCATCTCAGAAGCTCGCGAGCGCCAGACCGTGCGCCGAGACCGGCGCGCGGTGACCGTGGGAGAGGATCAAGAGGACGACGCTCGTGACGACGAGCGCGATCCCGACGCCGAGCGTGATGTCGCTCGCGAGCGCGAGCGATTGCGCGCGATTGTACTGCTTCACCGCGTCGGGGTTCGTACAGACTCCCGCCACGCACGCGCCGTTGCTCGCGGACAAGTCGGTGAGGGCGAGAACGCCGGTCGTCGCGCCGGCAGCGAGCGACGCGAGACCGACGCCCCCGAACGCCCACGCGACGCTGCGCATCGCGTCGCTCGCCTGAGCCCCGTGCTCGACCTCGAGGTCCTTCTCGTCGCCGCGGGCGACCGGAACGGCGTACGCCCGGTCGTGGAAGCCGGGCTCGTGCACCAAGACGACGTGCATGCCCGGATCGACCGGCAGCGCGACCCCGAGGCTCGCTTGGCCGAGCTCGACGCCGTCGCGAAAGACGTGTGCGGGCATCGACGAGATCGCGAGGCGGACGCGGAGCTTCGGCATGGAGCGCTCGAGCCGTCGGGCGCGCTCGAGCGCGACCGCCTTGCGCTCGTCGGTCTCGGGCAGTGCGTCGGCGAGCGCGAGGAAATCGCGCCACGCGCGCGTGAGCTGACCGCGTGTCTCCTCGCAGTCGGCGAGGTTGAGGAGCGTGCCCGGGGCAGCCTCCGCCTCCTGGCTCTGCTCGAACCTCTCGCAAGCCGTCGCCCAGTCGCCGCGGTCCGCGGCGCGGCGGCCCTGTCGGAAGAGCGCGTCGGCGACCGCGCTCTTGTCGCCCGCTCGAGCCAGCGGCGCGGTCGAGAGGAGCAGCGCGATCACGAGCAGGGAGGCGACCCGCATGCTCAGTAGCGCCGCGAGTAGAGTGGGTTTCGCCGCGAAAGCCAGCTGACGGGCGTGCTCGACGTGCTCGCGCGCGCCTCCGCCGGTTGCGCGGGCTCGGGCGACGGACGTCGCTCGACCTCGCTCGCGACGCGCGGCGGCGACGCGGTGTCGAGCGCGGCGGGAACCGGCAGCGGCACCGGGTCCGCCGCGGCCACCGACACGGGCGCGCTCGGCGCGGGCAACGCCGGCGGAGCGCCCTCTACGATCGCGAGCTCGGGACGCGGCGGTGCGCTCTTCGCGGTCACGCTCACGAGCGCGATGCCCGCCGCGGCGATCGCCGTGGGCAAGAGGAGCACGGCGGCGCGTCTCGCGATCGGACCCCGCACGAAGCGCGGACGCACGACCGGCGGCGGCAGCGTGACGGTCGGCGCGGGCGTCGCGGGGATCGCCTCGCCGGTGATCTCCAGGTAGACGACGTCGAGCGCGGAACGCATCTCTTCGGCCGTGGCGAAGCGCTCGCTCTTGTCGAACGCGAGCGCGCGATCGACGAACGCAGCGAGCGCGGCCGGGACGTCGCCCGCTTGCCTCACTCGTCGCGCGGGCCGCGTGATCACCGCGGCGATGAGCTCGGCGACCGTGGTCGGCTCGGCGTGCACCGGCTCGCCGGTGAGCATCGTGAACATCGTCGCGCCGAGCGAATAGACGTCCGTGCGTTCGTCCACGTCGTCGAGGCGACCGCGCGCCTGCTCGGGCGACATGAACGCCGGCGTCCCGATCGGTTCGCCGGCGCGCGTGACGCGCAGCGCGTCGCCGAGCCCATCCATTCGCGCGATCCCGAAGTCGAGGATCTTCACGATGCCGTCGTCAGTGACGAACAAGTTCTCCGGCTTGATGTCGCGGTGCACGATGCCGCGCGCGTGCGCCGCGACGAGCGTGTCGAGCACCTGCGCCGCGTAGCGCGCGAGCTCGTCGGCTGGGATCGTCCCGCCGCGCGTCATCGAGAGCTGCTCGAGGGTCTCGCCGTCGAGGAGCTCCATCGACGAGGAACGCGCAGCCGTCGTCGGTCTCGTCGTCGTCGAGCACGCGAACGGCGCCGACGTGATCGACCTCGTTGGCGAGGCGACCTTCTCGGAGGAAACGCGCGCGGCAGTCGCTCGTCCGCGCGAGCCGCGAGTCGAGCAGCTTCACGGCGCCGCGAAGACCGTTGCGATGGCGGCCTTCGTAGACGGCGCCCATGCCGCCGACACCGATGATGCGTTCGAGCTTCCACTTTCCGCGGAGCGTCGTGCCGACTCGCTTCCGCGCCTCGGCGAGGAGGGCGGAGGGCGACTCCTCGATGCTCTCGGGATCGTGCGAAGGACTCACGCGAGAGGCTCGAGCAAAAACCGTGCGCCAGCCAATCCGCGGTGAAACGCGGGTTTTTACCCGTGCGAGAGGTCGAACCTCAGCACGTGCGCCACGTCGGCGGCCCGTGTGCCTCGGCGGAGCTTGTCACCGATATCCGGCAATCGCACACCTTGTTGATTTGGATCAATAAAAAGACCGGCTCTACGTTTGACAAATGGGCCGAAAACCAACTAGAGTGCGCGTGCCTGATCCTTAAGCCTCGTTACGGCGACGGCTCAGACGGCAATCTCACGTTCCGACTGCAACGTCGGAGCGTCGGGATGGTTTTTGTCGCAAAAGGAGACGCCATGCAAGCTGGTACGGAGATCAAGTTCAAGGTCGGCGACAAGGCGGTTTACCCGGCGCACGGCGTCGGAGAGATCGTTCGCATCGTGGAGCTGGACATCGCCGGCGCCCGTCAAAAGTTCTACGAGGTTCGCATCCTCGACAAGAACCAGAAGACGGTGAAGATCCCCGTGGCCACCGCTTCGAACGTCGGACTGCGCGAGCTCGTCGGTGAGGAAGAGATCGAAGAAATCTTCGACATCCTCCGCGAGCGCACCATCAACTTCGACAAGCAGACGTGGAACCGGCGCTACCGCAGCTTCCGCGCGAAGATTCAGACCGGCTCGATCTACGATGTCGCGGAGGTGCTCCGCGATTTGTACCGCCTCAAGACCGACAAGCAGCTCTCGTTCGGTGAGCGCACGATGCTCGACATGGCGCGCACGCTGATCGTCAAAGAGATCGCGATCTCGCGCGGCCAGACCGAAGAAGCCGTGAAGACCGAGATCGAGTCGATCTTCGTCGCCAACTAGGTCTCGAGCAGACCGAACTCCCACGCCTCGTCCGGCTCGCGGAGCCCCGCGATCGCGGCCTCGACGCGCTGGAGGAGCTCTTGCGGGCTCGTCCGGGGCGCGGGGCGCACGGCGACCGCGACGGACTTGCGAAGCCCGCCGTCGCCGGGCCATTGCCAAACGCGCGCGGCGGCGACGCCGTCCACGGCGTACACGATCTCCAAGATGCGCCGCATGCGCGGCGGAAGTTGGTCGCCGTCACGGCTGCAGGGCTTTCTCGTCGATGTCGCCGAGCGCGTACGCGTGCGCGCCGCCGTGGTCTTTCTCGAACTTCGCGACGCGCGCCGTGTCGACCGGCACGAGGTCGGGCCCCATGGGACCGACGACGTCGCTGCCGACGACGAACTCGACCTCGCTCGCCGGGCGCATCTTGCGATCGTAGTAGTCCTGCACGCGCACGGTGCCGTGCTTGCCGTGCGCGAGCCACTCGGTGAGGGCGCAGCGCGACGTGTCGAAGTGCGCGGTCTTGGAGCCGTCGACCATTTCGGTCGCGAACGGGCTCTTCGGGTCGAGCTTCATTCCGCAGTGATCGCAGCGCGCGGCCGATTCGCCCTTGCAGGCGGCGAGGAGCGCGAAGGTGATGAGAAGTCGTCTCATGGAAAAAGGGATGCTCCGTGCGTGACGATGGCGTAACGAACGACCGGGACGACGCAGAGCGCGGCGCACACGGTCCACGCGATCGCGCCGCGGCGCGCGCGTGAACGAGGCGAAGGCGCGCCACGCGTCGCGCACGGCGGGGGCGCGCGCGATGACGGCGGAGGCGCCGGCGCCGAAGAGCCAGATCGCGCCCGTCAGCAGCGCGCCGAAGAGGGGATACCCGAGGACGCCCACGTCGCCGCGCAGGAGGCAGAACGGGCAGTGGTGCTGCGGGATCTCGAAGGCGTACGGCGCGACCTCGAGGACGACGGCGGCCGCTGCGAGCGGGAGCGGCGATTGACGCGAGCGCGCCGGTGAGGACCGCGAGCGGGCGGCGCGGACGGCGCGCGCAGAGGAGCGCGAGCCCGACGCACGCCGCGCCCGCGATGGACGCGAGGGCGACGGAGAGCATCCGGGGGCCGGACGCCGTGCCGCCGCGCGCCGACGCGACCGCGTCGAGCTGCACCGAGCAGCACGACGCGACGACGCTGAGGTCGAGATCGAGCACGAAGGCGAGCTGCAGCGCGAGGTCGACGGCCGCGATGCGGCGCGACGATGCAGCGTCGCCCACGCGAGCGGCTTCGCGAGCTCCATGCCGCGCACGCGCGAGTCGAAAGCGAAGAGCTGCGCGAGCGTGCCCGCGGCGAGCGCGGCGACGACGCTGGCGCCGAACGCGCGGAACCCCCACGGCGTCGAGTTGAACGTGCCGTACGCGCACATCGCGCCGCGGATGCCGCGACTCAGCTTGTCGGCGGCGAGCGCCGAGAGCAGGAGCGCGACCACTTGCGCGACCGCGCCGACGCGCACGAACGTGCCGGCGAGCTCGACGCGCCGCTCGAGCGCGAGCTGCCCTTCGCTCGCGCGCATCACGTCGAAGTGACGCAGGACGGTGACCGCCGTGATGCTCGCGCGCACGAGCAGCGCGGTCGCGACGAGCCCTGCGACCAGGCGGAGAAACACCCAGGGCTCGAGCAACTGCTGCACGCGGTTACTTTACTCCCGTTTCGGCGGGTGGCGCGCCAGCGGATCCGAGCTCGGGCGAGACGACTCGGCCGTCGTGCACCTCGATCACGCGCGTCACGCCGGTCGCGCCGGTGACCCGAGCGTCGTGCGTCGCCGTCACGACGGCTCGGCCGTCTTTGGCGATCGCCGCGATCTGCTTCGAGCAGCTGAGCGGCGCGCTCGTCGTCGAGGTGCGCCGTGGGCTCGTCGAGCAGGATGAGCTTGGGATCGCCGAGGAGCGCGCGCGCGATCGCCACGCGCTGCCGCTCGCCGCCCGAGAGCTGCCGCGCCTTGACGTGAGCGAGCTCGGCCGATACCGAAGCGCTCGAGGAGCTTCGTCGCGCGCGCGCGATGGTCTCGGCGGTGACGCCCACGGGCACGAAGGGCAAGAGCACGTTGTCGCTGACGCTCAGTCCTCGATGAGCTGCAGGTCCTGGAAGACGAAGCCCACCGTCGTTCGCCGAACCTCGGCGCGATGGGCGTCGCGAAGACGCGAGGTCGGCTCGCCCGTCGAGGAGGACCTCGCCGGTGGTCGGCCGCATCATCGCGCCGAGCAGTGCGAGCAGCGTGGTCTTGCCGCTGCCGCTCGGCCCGCGGAGGACGACCCACTCTCCGGGAGCGACGTCCAAGCTCGCATCGTCGACGACGGTCCGGCGCGTTCCGGCCGTCCCAGACCTTCTTGATGACGTTTTTCGCGGAGAGGAGCGGGCGTGCCATCGTGTGTCAGTCGTTCGGATCCGGACAATCGCGTCGTAGTCCAAAACCGGCCAAAATGCGAAACGGCGGGTCTCCTTGCGGTTGTGCCGCTGGCACTTGGCGTGCATGCTTGGCTCTGGGCCCTGATGCGCCTTCGTCTTTTCCTGCTCTTCGTCTGTTTGTTCGGCGCGACTGCGGCGTGGGCGTGCACGCTCAACCCGCAGCCGTACCCGCCGGACGACTACGACGCAGCGATTGACGCGACGATGAACGCCAGCCCTGACGCCGCGGGCGGGACCGCCGACCGGCGCCCGCACCCGAGGATGCGGGAGAGGACGTCGCAGAAAATCCGAATGACGCCGCGGCCGACGCGGAGGCTGCCGACGCCAGCGACGCCGCGGCCGACGCGGAGGCTGCCGACGCCGCGACGGATGCGGCGCTCGAAGCGGGAGACGAAGAGTGAGAGCCCGTTGGGCCATCCTGGCGTTGGTGCTCGTCACCGGCGCGTTCGCGTGCACGCTGAACCCGCAACCCTACCCGCCGGGACAGCCGGACGGGAGCACGGGCTCGTTCGACGCTGGGGCGAGCGACGCGGCCACCGCGTTCGGCGACGGGGGCGCAGGGAACGACACCGGCGCGCCGCCGGCCGTCGACGCGGCGACGGAAGCCGGGGCCGACGCCGAGGGCGTCGACGCGGAAGCCGACGCGGGCGACGCGGAGGCGGACGCGGACGACGCGGCGATCGACGCGCGCGACGACGTGACTTCGGACGCGACGGCCGACTAGCGGACGTACTCGTCGAGCACGTTGGCCGCGATGTCGGCGAGAATGCCGTCGGTCACGCGCAGGCGGCGCGAGAGGTCGCGCGCCACGTTGAGCACGACGATCGCGTACGATTTCGACGTCGTGGCGGTAGAGCGCGTCGAGGTCCTCGGACGCGATGCGCAGCAGCCGCGTCGGGGCGAGCGAGCGGGCCGTCGCCGAGCGCGGCTGCACGTCGATGATCGACATCTCGCCGAGCATGTCGCTCGGTCCCGAGGATCGCGACGCGTTGCTGGCGCCCGCGGCGGCTCTTTTTCAGCACCTCGACCTCGCCGTCGAGCACGACGAACATGTCGTGACCCGGGTCGCCCTCTTGGAAGACGGTCGAGCCCGCGCCGACGAGACGTTGTTGCAGCGCGCGCGCGAGGTGCGCGAGCACCTCGTCGGAGAGCGCGCCGAAGAGGCCGATCTCGCGGAGGCGATCGATGCTCGGCGGCTCGAGCGCGGTCTGCGCGACGGGGACGCGAGGTTGACTCATGGTGCAAGCTCCTTGACGAAGACGATGCGCTTGCGGCCGGGGCCTGCGTAGTCGTCGATTTCTTGCGCTTGCCAACCTTGCGCGAGGTGAAAGCGAATCGAGCCGTCGTTGCCGGTGGTCGTGATCGCTTTGAGCTTGGTGCAGCCGGCCGCGACGGCGGCCTCGGTGAATTTGGCGTACAGCGCGCGGCCCACGCCTCGGCGGCGATGCTCGGGGTGGATGCCGACGAGGTGCACGTAACCGCAGCGCGCGAGCGGCGCGTCGACCTCGTGCGCGACGAACCCGAGCAAGAACGCGATCATCTCGCTGTCGCGCTCGACGACGAGCGCCATGTCGCCGAGCTCGTAGAAGAAGATCGGGTGCGCGAACGTGCTGATCGGGCCGCCCCACCAGTGGTCGATGACCTCGACGATGCGATCGAAGTCCGCTTTCGTGATTTTCGCGTCACCATGGCCCGCTAGGGCGAAACATCGAAGATTTGCTGGGGCCCGCGCAATGTCTTTCGATTATTCGAGACGCATGAATCCGGTCCGCATCGCTCCGTCGATTCTCGTCCGCAGATTTCGGTCGGCTCGCCGAAGAGGTCGCCGCGGTCGAGGCAGCCGGAGCGGATCTGATTCACGTCGACGTGATGGACGGACGCTTCGTGCCGAACATCACGATCGGGCCGCCGGTCGTGTCGGCGCTGCGGCGCGCGACCAAGCTGCACCTCGACGTCCACTTGATGATCGTCGAGCCGGAGAAATACGTGGAGGCGTTCGCGGAGGCTGGCGCCGACACGATCCTGGTCCACGTCGAGGCGTGCACGCACCTTCACCGCACGCTCCAGTCGATTCGCAAGCTCGGAAAGCGCGCGGGCGTTGTGCTGAACCCGGCCACGCACGAGAGCTCGCTCGCGTACGTGCTCGACGTGCTCGATCAGGTGCTCGTCATGAGCGTCAACCCGGGGTTCGGGGGGCAGTCGTTCATCCCCGAGGTGCTGCCGAAGGTGCGGGCGATTCGGTCGATGATCGGCGACGCGGAACGTCGACATCGAGATCGACGGGGGGATGGCGCCGGGGACGATCGGGCGCGCGGCGGAGGCGGGGACGCGGATCTTCGTCGCGGGGAGCGCGATCTTCACGGGCGGCGATTACGAGAAGACCATCGCTGCGCTCCGCGCGGAGGCCGAGCGCGCGACGAAGGCATGAGGGCGCGGGCGATCGTGCTCGCGGGCGCCGTCGCGTGCGCGAGCGGCGGAGCACCCGAGGTCGCGCCGTCGGTCTCGCCGCGCATCGCGGCCGCGCAGCGTCCGACTCCGAGCGCGCGCGATCCGCGCGTCGCGCGCGCCCTCGAGGAGATGTCGCACGTGCGCGAGCTCTCGGTGCTGCGCGAGGTGGGGTCGGCGATCGTGCCGCGCGCCGAGCTCATACGCGCGCTCGAAGCGCACGTCGCGCGCGACGTGCCGCGCGCCGAGATCGAGGACGAGACGGCGTTCCTCCGCTTGCTCGGCGTGCTCGGCCTGGACGACGACTACGAGCGCGCGGTCTTCGCGGCCGTGCGGCGCGTCGCCGGCGGCGTGTACCTGCCCGAGCGCGCCGGGATTCTGCTGCCCGACGACTTACCCGCGCGCGAGATGGGGACCTCGCTCGCGCACGAGGCCGTGCACGCGCTCCAGGATCAGCACTTCGGGCTCGAGGCGTTCGAGCGCTACGTGCCGGGCGCGAGCGACGCGATGCTCGCCCGCTCGTGCCTCGCCGAAGGGGACGCCACGAGCGCGACCGAAGAAGATCCCGCCGACGTCGACGGCACGTACGTCGAGCGCGAGCTCGCTGCGCCTTACGTCGCGGGCACCGCGTTCGTGCGCGCCCTCCGCGAGCGCGGCGGCTGGGCCGAGGTCGACCGCGCGTGGACGCGCGGCGCGCTCACGACCGAGCAGGTGCTGCATCCCGAAAAATGGGCCTCGGGGGAGGGCGCGATTGAAATCGCGGCCCCGACGTTCGCGGCGCTCGGCGATGGGTACGTTCGCGGGGCCACCGACACGCACGGCGAGCTCGGGGTTCGGCTCGTCCTCGAGTCGGCGATGCCGCACGCGCGCGCGGTCGAAGCCGCGAGTGGATGGGGCGGAGACCGCTCGGTCCTCGCGCGCCGCGGCTCGAGCGCCGCCCTCGCGTGGCGCATCCGATGGGACGACGACGCGAGCGCGGAGCGCGGATTCCACGCGATTTCAGCCGCGTTCGCCCGCGGGCGAGCGTGCAGCGACGAGCGCGCGGTCCCGACCGGCGTGACGCGAAAGGGCCGCGACGCGCTCGTGCTCGTCGGCCCGCCCGGCTCGAGCTGCGCGCTTCTCGCAGCGTGGTCGAAGGAAGTTTTGTAAGCTCGCGGCGCGTGAGCGACCCGAAGCCGAAGACGCGCTGGGATTTTCTGCGGAGCGATCACGCCATCGGCGCGGCCATCGGCCTCGTCTACGTCGTCTGGCTCCTCGCCACCGCGCGCGAGCCTCGGCTTCCCGCGCGACGAGGGCTTCTACTTCCACGCCGCGAGCGACTACGCGCGCTGGTTCGAGCATGCTCTTCGACCACCCGGCGGAGGCGCTCGCAGCGCTCGACCATCGACGGCATCTGGTCGGCGAACCACGAGCACCCCGTCGCTGATGAAGAGCCTCTTCGCGCTCTCGTGGCACTTCCTCTACGAGAAATGGCACGTCTTCCAGGACGCGAGCACCGCGTTCCGCTTCCCGGGGATGGTGATGGGCGGGCTCGCGCTCTGGGTCACGTACCTCTTCGGCGCGCGCGCGTTCTCGAAGCGCGCCGGCGGGCTCATCGCCGCGGTCCTGCTCGGCGCTGATGCCGGAGGTCTTCTTCAACGCGCACCTCGCGTGCTTCGACGTGCCCATCATGGCGATGTGGATCGTCTGCATCTACGTCTACTGGCGCTCGGTGCGCGAGGGCGGCCTCGGCTGGGCGCTCGCCGCCGGCGTCATCTACGGGCTCACGCTCGAGACGAAGCACAACGCGTGGATCCTGCCCGGCGGTCTTCTTGCCGCACGCGCTCTTCGTCGCGCGCCGCGCGATGGCGAAGGAGTCGAAGCTCGGGCGCCTCCCGATCCCCGCGTGCTCGTCTCGATGGCGATCGTCGGGCCGCTCGTGTTCTGTGGCGCTCTGGCCGTGGATGTGGAACGACACGCTGCCGCGAATCCAGGAGTACGTGAACTTCCACCTGAACCACGACTATTACAACATCGAGTTCCTCGGCGAGACCTACTTCGGCCCGCCCTCGCCGAAGATCTACACTGCCGGTGCTGATCGTCGGCGACGGTGCCCGACCATCACGCTCGTGCTCTTCTTGGTCGGCGCGCTTCGATCGGTTGCGGGCGCTCGCGCTTCGGCTCGTCGCCGCGTTTCGGCAAGGTTCGAGGAGCGCGTGGCCAAAGGCGACCGCGCCGAGACCGACTGCTCCTCTTCTTGCGTTCTCTGGCGCCGCTCGCCGTCTTCGTGCTCCTGCCGCGCACGCCGATCTTCGGCGGCACGAAGCACTGGATCCCCGCGTACCCGTTCCTCGCGATTTTCGCCGGGCGCGGGTTCGACCTCGTCGCGTGACGAAGCGCTCCTCGCGCGCGGTCGACCGCTCGACGACGCGACCATCAGCGCACGGGCGTCTGGGCGGCGCTCTTCGCGATCGTCGCGCTGCCGCCGTTCGCGGTCACGCGGCACTCGGGCATCCTTCGGGCTCTCGACCTACGTGCCGTTCTTCGGCGGCAACGACGGGCGGCGCCGACCTCGGGCTCAATCGGCAGTTCTGGGGTTTCACCACGCAGAGCCTCGACGCCGTATTCCGCGAAGCACCCGCGCGCGACCCGTGTTCATCATCGACACGGCGTGGGACTCGTGGCATCGCATGATGGACGAGAAGCGCGTCCCGCCGACGCCGCAGGCCGTCGGCGCGCCGAGCGACGCGCGAGATCGCGATCGTGCAGCACGAGCTGCACATGAACGAGGTCGACTACGACGAGTGGACGGCGTTCGGCACGACGGCGCCCGACTACGTGCTCACGCACGACGGCGTACCGATCATCTCGGCGTACCGGCGGAAGTGAGCTCACGCTCGCCTGCCCCTCGAGCGCCCCGCTCGTGCTCGAGGAGCCATCGCTTGCGGTCGAGGCCGCCGGCGTAGCCTGTGAGGTCGCCGCTCGCCCCGATGACGCGGTGACAGGGGACGACGATCGCGAACGGGTTCACGCGGTTCGCAGCGCCGACCGCGCGCGACGCCTTGGGCGAGCCGATCGCGCGCGCGATCTCGGCGTAGGTCGCCGTGCAGCCGAAGGGGATGCGGGCGAGCGCGCGCCAGACGCGGAGCTGAAAGGGCGTGCCGCGCGGCGCGAGGGCGAGATCGAAGCACGCGCGATCGCCGGCGAAATAGGCCTCGAGTTGAGCGCTCTCCTCGCGGAACGCGACTGGATCGCGGCGCCACGCGGGATCGGGCGCTTCGCCGTCGTCGAATTGGAGACGGACGAGACCGGCGGCGGACTTGACGAGCACGAGTCGGCCGACCGGGCTCGCGACGTGGGTGAACGAGAGCGTCATGGCGTGATCCTCCAGAGGTGCATGGCGGCGTAGGCGCGCCACGGGCTCCAAGCCGCGGCGCGCGCGAGGAGCTCGCGCGGCGCGAGACCGAGAGCCCGCGCGAGACCCAAATCCGAGGCGGGGAAGGCGTCGGGGGCGTGGAGCGCGCGCATCGCGACGTACTGCGCGGTCCAAGGGCCGATGCCCGGGACGCGCTCGAGCGCCGCGACGGCGGCGGTCGGGTCGGTCGACGCGTCGAGCGCGAGCTCTCCGCGCGTGACGGCCGTCGCGAGCGCGTGCAGCGTCGCGGCGCGCGCGGTCGTGAGGCCGACGCGCGCGATGTCGACGGTTCGCGCGCGAGCGACGCGCTCGGCGGTCGGAAAGAGTCGGTCGACGCCCGCGTGCGGCGTCTCGATCGGATCGCCGAACGTGCGCGCGAGCCGGCCGGCGAGCGTCGTCGCCCCGCGCACGGAAATTTGTTGGCCGAGGACGGCGCGGACGGCGAGCTCGAAGCCGTCGAACGCGCCCGGGACGCGAATTCCGGGCGTGCGGCGCACGAGCGGCGCGAGCTCCGGATCGCCCGCGAGGTGACCGTCGACGGCGTGCGGCTGCGCGTCGAGATCGAAGAGCGCGCGCACGCGCGTCGCGACCGACATGAGTGAACGCGCGAGCGAGATGCTCACATCGACGCTCACGGTCGGGCGCGCGGGATCGAGCGAGGCGCGGATCCAGCCGCGGCGCTCTCCGACGCGCGCGGCGCGCGTGTAAGCGAGCGCCGCGAGGTCCACGTGCTCGACCCCGGGCGTCGCCCGCGCCGCGAGAAACTCGAGCAGCGGGCGCCAGGCGAGCGGCGCGCGGTGGCCAATCGCGAGCGTGAGGATCTCCTTCGAAGGCTCCGCGCGTTTGCGCGCGGAGAGCGCGGAGGGCGGACGGTCGAAGCGCGCGCGAAACGCGGCGTTGAAGCGTCGCACGCTCGAGAAGCCGCTCGCGTACGCGACGTCGGTCATCGAGCGCGCCCCGTCTTGGAGGAGCTGCTTCGCGAGCGCGAGCCGCGCGGTCTCGGCGAGCTCGAGCGGGGAGACGCCGATCTCCGACACGACGGCGCGGCGGAGGTGGCGCGACGAGACGCCGAGGTCGGCGGCGAGATCGTCGAGCGACGCGTCGTTGAGGGCGCCGCTCTCGATGCGCGCGGCGGCGATGCGCGCGAGCGTCGCGATCGCGTCGACCGAGGTCCGCGTCGACGGCGTGGACGAGCCCGGCGCGAGCTCGGGCCGGCAGCGGAAGCACGCGCGAAAACCCGCGCGCTCGGCCTCGGCAGCGCGTCGAAAGAAGACGCAGCGGTCGCGCGCCGCCGTCCGCGCGCGGCAGACCGGGCGGCAGTAGATTCCGGTGGTCGTCACGCCGACGAAGAACGTCCCGTCGAAGCGCGGGTCGCGCGAGACGAGAGCTCGGTATCGCGCGTCGTCGTCCATCGCGAGGTTGAATAGCGGCGCTCGCGGAGGACGTCTGGCCGTTTTCGGACCTCTAGGCAACTTCGTCAGCGCTCTTTGCCGGCCGCGAGCTCGCGGTAAAATTCGACCAGATCGCCGTCGGCCGCGCCTCGCTCGACGAACCGATAGACGCGGCCTATCGGCCAGACGCGCGCGCGCGGCGGGACAATCATCGACCAGCGCCCGACCTTCGGGGGCGCGGTGTCAATCCAATAGGCGCCGAGCGTGCGGGCGAGGATTTCGCTCAACAGCGCGCCGTGACGCGTGAGCTCCTCCTCGGTCGCGGCGCCGGCGCGCCGGGCGAGGTGTCGCTGCATCGCCTCGATCGCGCCGGCGTCGGTCTGGAGCGTGACGCCGTAGGCGAGCCGGTAGTCGCGCGCGAGGTCGCGCGCGAGCTCGGTCATGCGGATGCGCGCCGTGTCGGCCGGCGGCGCGAGCATCGTCTCGACGATTTCCGCCGCGCCGGGGTGAACCGAGCGAGGCGCGACCTCGATGCGCTCGGTCGGTGGAAGCGACGCGCCCTCGGGCGGCGCGCGCGGCGCGACCGAGCGCGAGGGCGCGACCGGCGGCGGGTTCATCGACTGCTCCGTCGCCGGCGTGGTGCCGAGGATCTCGCCGGCGAGCGCGCGCGCGGTCTCCGACGCGGTCTCGTCTTCGGCGGCGCGACGCGCGAAGTAACGCGCGTACGCCATCTCTCCGCACGCGAGCCACGCGCGCGACGCGAGGATCGCGAGGTCGCCGGTCGCCACGCGGGCCCGCGCGAGCGCGGTCAGGAACTGCGCGACCTCGGCGAGGCGCGCGTCGCCGCGGAGCATGCGAGCGTGCTCGCGGAGCTCGTCGATGAGCGGCGACGGCTCGAGCTCGACGTCCTCCACCACGATGTCGGCGGCGGCAGGCCGAGAGAGCGCGGACGCGAGCGCATGGAGCCGCGGCACGTAGACGCCCGCGAGCCCGGCGCGCACGCGCAAGTCGTCGAGGCGCGCCGCGTGGAGCGCGTCGGCGTCCACGCGAGCGAGCGAGAGCGGCCGTTCGAATCGCTCGCAGCGCGTCCGGCAGGTCTGCAATGAAGTCGGTCTCCACGCGCCGCCACGTGCGCTGACCGGGCTTCGCCTCGTCGTCGCCCGCGAGCAGTCGCACCGGGGTCGACTCCTGCACGCCTTGCAGCGCGGCCGCGAGGTGAACCAATTGCATCGCGTGCGCCGCGCCTTCGCTCGCGATAGCCCTCGCGACCGCGGCGAGATCGAGCCACGCGCCTTCGTAGACGCGCTCGGAGGCGCTCCAGGTTGCGCCTTGGAACGCCTCGCTCGGTTCGAGGCGACCGGCGACCGCAGCGATTGCCGGTGTCCGCGCGAGGTCTTCGACACGACCGAGCGATTCGAGCGCCGCGCGCAGAAAAGCGTCGTCGAGCCCCGCGTCGCGGAGCCGCGCGCGCGCGCGACCCGCCGTCGTCAAATACCCCTGCTCTCTCGTGCCGAAGCCGCGCGCCGCCGCCGACAAGACGACCTCGGCCGCGTCGAAGAGCGCAAACTCCACCTCGAGCGCTCCGTTTTCTGCGCGCGCGACGATCCAATCCCCCACGGCGAGAAAGCGCACGGTGCGATCGTAGTCGCGTTTCGCGTCGCCCTGAAGCTCGAGCGTACGCGCCGGTGCGCATGCGCTTTGCACACTGCCTGGCACCCGCCATGTCACTCTCACCTCGCACTTGGCAAAACATCAATCTCGTTGGTGACTGCGTCGTCCTCGTCCTCGCGTCCGTGGCGGCGACGCTGTTTCCGGGAGGCATCCACTGGCTCGTCGCGCTCGGAATGGGATGCGGCGCGATGACGATTTGGATCCTCGGAAGCCGCGTGTTGCGCCACTACGACATCGGCAACGGGCGAGGCATCGCGGGCGACATCGCGCTGACGCTCGTCCTGCTCTTCGCGACCGTCGTCCCGATGTTCGCGCTCCGCTGGTTCGTCCCGCGGTACGCCGAGGTCGCCGACATGGTCCGCTTCGTGACGGTCTTCGTCCTCGCCGTCGTGTGGCTGCGGCTCCTGTCGAACTGGCTGAAGACTCGTCCGCCCGAGGCGCCGGAGGAGATCCTCGTCATCGGCGTCGGTCCCCTCGGTCGTCACACGGGCCTCGAAATCGCCGCGGCGCGGAAGAACCGCCGCGTGACCGGTTACCTGCAGCTCGCCGGCGAGGCGTGCGACAAGCGGCTGCCGGCCGGCATTCTCGGCACGGCTGACGCGCTGGAGACCGTGCTCAAGACGCACGTCGTCCACGAGGTCTATCTCGCGAGCGGCGACGAATCGCACCACGCGCAGGTCCAGGAGGCGATTCGCGTCTGCGAGCGCTTCGGCATCCCGTTCGCGCTGCCGGCCAATCGTTTTCGCATCGCGCGCGCCGAGCCGCGCGATCGCGCCGCGATGAGCGACGGCTACGTGCACTACGTGTCGTATCGGCACAAGCCGCTTCAGCTCGCGCTGAAGCGCATCTTCGACATCGCCGCCTCGAGCGCAGCGCTCGTGCTGCTCTCGCCGATCATGCTCGGCGTCGCCCTCGCGATCAAGCTCACGTCCGAGGGACCGGTCTTCTTCCGCCAGCCGCGCGTCGGCCGCTACGGACGAGTCTTCGACATGCTCAAGTTCCGCTCGATGGTCGCCAACGCCGAGGAGCTCAAGTCCAAGCTCCTGGCGCAGAACGAACAGACCGGCCCCGTGTTCAAAATGAAGCGTGACCCGCGCGTCACCGCGATCGGCCGCTTCATTCGCAAGTACAGCATCGACGAGCTGCCTCAGTTCATCAACGTGCTCCGCGGCGAAATGACGATCGTCGGCCCGCGGCCGCCGGTGCCGAGCGAGGTCGCGCAGTACGAGGCGTGGCAACGACGTCGCCTTTCGGTGCGCCCAGGAATCACTTGCGTGTGGCAGGTGAGCGGGCGCAACGAAATCGGCTTCGAGCAGTGGATGTACCTGGACATGCAGTACATCGACAACTGGAGCCTCGGTCAGGACTTCCAGCTCATTTTCAAGACTGTCCCGGTCGTCCTGTTCGGCAAGGGAGCGAGCTGAGGCATGGCCGGCACTGCCTTTGCTCCTACGAGGAGGGTCATGGGACGTCGCGTCGTTCTCGTCGTGGAAGACGATCCGTTGCTCCGCCAGCGGATCAAACTGTGGCTCGAATCGGAGAAGTTCGACGTGCGCTGCGCGTCGGAATACGAGGCCGCGCTCAAGGAAATGGACGAGTGCCCGCCGGCGATCGCCGTCGTGGACCTCACGCTTCCGCGCGAGTCGGGCTTCGATCTCGTGGAGGCGATTCGCAAGCACGGCAAGCACAAGGGGGTGCCCATCGTGCTGATGAGCGACCGCCACTCGCCCGAGGACATGGCCGAAGCCGAGCGTGTGGGCGCGAACGCGTTCCTCAAGAAGCCGTTCGCGCGGCCCCTGCTCCTCAAGTACGTGCGATGGATCCTCGACGGGCCGCACGCGAGCAGCCCGAGCATCCACAGCTTACGTCGCGTCGACGGCTCGCCGACCTGAGTCGAGCGCTGCCGCGACGAGCTCGACGAGGGCGCCGACATTCGTCACGCGGGCGAGGGCGTCCTCGGCGAGGCGAAGACCGAAGTCCTCTTCGAGCGCGAGGAGCAGGCGGAGCGCGCCGAGCGAATCCCAGCGCGCGAGCGTGGACGGGCCGTCGCCCGGCTCGAGCGCGCGCGCGACCTCGAACGTCTCGGCGACGATGGCGTGAACGCGCTCTTCGAGATCGGCGGAGGACGCCGCGCTCTCGCGGCGCGTGCGCGCGGGGACGCCCGTCGCGAACGCGCCCGGCGGCACGACGCCCGAGACGACGCTGTCCTGGCCGATGCGCGCGCCCGCGCCGACGACGGCGCCCTTGAGCACGACGACGCGGTCGCCGAGGAAGGCGCCGGCGCCGATGGAGATGGGCGCCGAGGCGCCCGGGGAGCCCATCGCCTCCGCGTCGTGGAAGTCGCTGTCCATCACGAGGACGCCGCGGCCGACGTGCACGCCGTCGCCGATCGCGATCTCGGACGCGCACGAGACGGCCGCGCCCGAGCCGATGACGACGCCGCGGCCGATGACGAGGCGCGCGCCGCGCTCGACGACGAGGTGCGACTGCACCGGCGAGGAGGCGATGGAGAAGTCGTCGCCGACGACGAGGACGCCTCGGTTGCGGACGAACGGCGCGCCGAAGGTCCGAGCGTTCTTTCCGATCTCGGTGGCGGCGCGGAGACGCAGACGCGCCACGGCGCGTGAAACGGAGGAGGTGTTTTTCATGTCGTTGGGCTCGCGATTTCCACGCGAACGCCGCGCGGGCGCGGGAGCGGCTTCGTGCCGTCCCAGACGAAGGCGTCGCCGTCGCGCGCGAACGCTTCGAGCGACTCGAAGAACGAGAGGCACGGCTTGTTCTTCGCCGTGGGGGCGTACGGCGCGCGCACGGCGCGGAGGCCATGGGCGCGCGCGCGCTCGGTCGCGAACCACGCGAGCGTCTCTTCGACGCGGCGGCCCATCACGCGGCACGAGAGCACGTAGTCGGCGAGGGTCGCGACGCCGTCGTCGGACGTCTCGATGCCGAGGATTCCGGTGAGGCCCGCCTCGCCGAGCTTGTCCGAGACGTGCACGGCCCAGAGCTCGTGGCCGGGCGCGCGCGACCACTCGTAGAGCTCCGCCTCGCTCATGCGGCGCGTGCGGAGGTTCATCTGGTTGGTCTTGTTGAGGAGCTGAGCCGTGCGCGGGAGGTTCGACGCGTCGACGGGCGTGAAGCGCACGACCGTGCCGAGGCTTTCGAGCCAGTCGTCGAGCGACGACACTTTGGAGCGCAGCGCGGCGCGCTCGCGCTCCTGCGCGTACATCTGCGTGCGCTGCGCGTCCTCGGCGCTGATCGTCGGCGTGTCGAAGCAGCGGAGCGCCGCGAGCGCCGCGACGTAGCGCGTTTTGTCCTCGGGCCAGTCGGGGACGAGCACCTCGGGGAGCGCTTCGCGCACACGCGCGCGCTCGATGGGGTTGTCGTCGACGAAGACCACCGACTGGAGACCGAGGTTCAGCTCGGCGACGAGCTCGGCGACGTTCTGCGCCTTGTCGCGCCAGTTGATGCGCCAGCCGGCGAGGTGCTCGGTGCGGAGCACCATCTCCGGATGGGAGCGGATGGCCTCGAGCGCGACCGACTCTTCGTTTTTGCTGACGACGCCGAGGGCGACGCCGCGGCGCGAGAGCGCGAGGACGGCGCGCTGGAAGTCGACGAGCGCCTCGCCGACTGGATCGTGACCGCCGAGCCGGAGGTTTTGCCAGCCGACGTCACCGACGATTCCGCCCCAGAGCGTGTCGTCGAGATCGAGCACGAGGAGCTTGCGCGCCTGACCGCGGAGGCCGCGGAGCGCGGAGCGCACGTCGCGCGCGGCGGCGTCGAGCACGCCCCGCGCGAAGCCCACCTTGCCCATGTACCAGAGGCGCGCGCTGTAAGGCTCGCGCGCGGCGCTCATCCAGCGCGACGCTTCGAGCGCGAAGACCTTCGGCGAGGGCTCGAGCTTCTCGGCGAGCCGGAGGTTCATCGCGGCGAGCGCGCGTGCGACTCCGCCCGAGCGCAGATCGATCATGCCGAGGCCGCGGACGTGCGACGGGACCGTCAAGGTCGCGACGAAGACGTGCTTGGCGCCCTCTGCGTCGAGGAGACGGTCGGCGAAGACATCGACGTCGGCGAGCATCGCGTCGAGCGGCGCGCTCTCGCCGGCGAGGAGCTTCGCGAAGGCTGGCGAGACGCGCTCGGGGCGCGTCCAGACGAACGCGAAGTCGCGCGAGCCGGGCGCTTCGTGCGCGAGCGCGTCGAGCGTCTGGACGACCTGATCGAACGGGGCGACCTCGGCCGCGACTGCGGGGCCGAGCGGATCGTCGCGCTCGAGGGCGCGCGCGAGATTGTCGGCCGTGAAGTCGGCGACGACGAGACCGCGGACGTCCGGAGTGCGCGGCGCGGCGACTTCCGCGGGGGGCGCGGCGGGCGCGGCCGCGGGCTTGCGCGAACGGAGCACGCGCGCGGGGGCGCCGCCGGCGACGACGTCGGGCGGGAGCGAGCGGTCGACGACGCTGCCCGCCGTCACCACCGTGCGCGAGCCGATTGTCACGCCGGGCTTCACGCGCACGCGCGCGGCGAGCCACACGTCGTCGCCGATCTCGATTGGACCCGGCGCGCTGCCGTCGCTGTCGCTCACGCTCACGTAAGGCCCGAGGCTCACGCGCGAGCCGAGCGTGACGCGCTGGCTCGCGACGATTTCGACGCCGAAATTGGCGTTGAGGCCGTCGCCTACGCGGATCGCCGCGCCGGGACCCGCGACGACGCGGACGGGCGAGAAGGCGCAGTTGAGCTGGAAGTCGTCGCCGACCTGGATCGTGCCGAGGTTCTCGACGACGGGCGCGCCGCGCGTGCGTGGGCGGCGGCCGACGCGGTCGAACGCGCGGAGGTTCGCGCGGGCGCTCCCGAGGGCTCGCGCGTTGGCGGCGATCTTTCGCGCGAGCTCGTCCGGCGCGCCGTGCCGCGACGCGAGCTGTCGCGTGACGATCGCGAGAAACTCCGGATCGCGCAGGAGGTAGCGACGCCAGAGCCGGCGCGGCTCGCGCGCGAGACGGTAGAGCCACTCGAGGCCCGCCTCGGACATCCAGCGCGGCGAGCGCGGGACGACGCCCGCGATGAAGTCGATCGTCGCGCCGACGCCGAGCAGCACCGCCGGGCGCACGCGCTCCGCGATCGCGGCGGCGAGCCGCTCTTGCTTGGGCGCGCCGAGGCCGACGAGCACGAGATCCGGCGACGCGCGGCGGATCGCGTCGACGATCGGCGGTAGAATTTCAGCGGGGACCTCCGCCGGGATCTGCGGCGCGTCGAAGCCGACGACGCGCACGCCGCGAGCAGAGAGCTCACGCGCGGCCTCTTCGGCGCTCCCCGGCGCGCCGCCGAGCAGGTATACGCCGAACCCGCGGCGCGCCGCGACCTCCATGAGCGCGGGAACGAAGTCGGAGCCGGAAACCTTCTCCGGCAGCGGCGAGCCGAGCGCGCGCGCCGCCCAGAGGACCGGCTTCCCGTCCACGAGCGAGAGGCTCGCGGACTCGTAGGCCTCGCGTAACGCGCCGTCGCGCTCGGCAAGGATGACGTGATTGACGTTCGGCGTGAACACGGTCCCGCCGCGCTTCTCGTCGACGAGACGCTCGACGTCGTCGAGCGCCGCCTTCGTGTCCACGCGATCGATCGGCAATCTCCCCACGCGCACGCGCGCGCTCATCGAGGCCTCCGCGGGCGCACTTCGGGCGTCGGGGCGGACACGAGCGAGCCCGGCGGAACGTCTTCGCGCACGACGCAGCTCGCCATGATCTTCGAGCCGTCGCCGACCGCGATGGGCCCGAGCAGCGTCGCGCCCGGCCCGATGTGGACACCGCGGCCGACCGCCGGCGCGCCGTTGCCCGATTCGCCGAGCGTCACGTTCTGAAAGAGGACGCTGCCCTCGCCGACGCTCGCCTTGGGGCTGATCGCGAGGCCCATCCCGTGCACGATTTGGACGCCCGGCTCGATACGCGCATCCCAGTGAATGTCGGAGCCGTATAGGTGCCGAACGGCGCGCGACGTGAGCATCGCGCCGAGCGGAACGCCCGCGTCGCGGAAGAACTGCATCAGACGAATGCCCGCGACGACCTGAAAGCCGGCGCGGAGGACCGCGCTGCGGCGGCCCGCGACGCCGTATTTGACGTCGTTTTGGCGGAGCGTCTCGCGATCGCGGCGAAGCGACGTGGCCAGGCGGCGGCACGCGACGAGCGTCTTCGGCACGCGGCCGCCCGCGCCAGCGCGCTCGAGCCAATCGGTCCAGTCGGCGAGCGC
Organism: uncultured delta proteobacterium; assembly: GCA_963731595.1. Lineage (GTDB taxonomy): Bacteria > Myxococcota_A > Polyangia > Polyangiales > Polyangiaceae > DASXHD01. Next base: position 1,345,263 of record CAVSWE010000004.1, on the reverse strand, counting down.
CCGCGCGAGCGAGCCGGCCTCTTCGCGCATGCCGCGCGCGTATTCGAGGCCGAACGCGAGCGTCGTCCCGCGGATCGCCGCGCGGTCGAGCCCGGCGCGATCGAGGGCGAAGGAGGCGCGCAGGGCCGCGCTCGCGAGCCGCTCGCCCGCGCGCGGCGCCGCGAGCGAGAGCGCGAGGAGCGCGCGCGCCGGTAGCGGCAGCTCGTCGAAGTAGCGCCACGGGCTCGCGTGCGGGACGTCCGCGTGTTTGCGTCCGATGCGCGTATCGTACGCGCCGTAGAGCTTCGCGCGACGACGCCAGCCCTCGAGGCTCTCGCGGTCCGACGAGTGAATGCTCGCGGCCGCTTCGCTCAGGTAAAAGCGCGCGCCGTCCTTCTCGAGCCGGACGCCGAGCTCGGCGTCCTCCGAGTGGCCGAGCGTCGCGTCGAAGCCGCCGACGCGGAGGTACGCGTCGCGGCGCACGGACAAGTTGCCCGTGTAGACGTTGGGCCCCTTGAGCTCCGTCTTGCCGGCGAGCACGCCGGCGGCGAAGCGATTGAGGATGTCGGCGTGGAAGCGCTCGAAGAGCGCGTACCGAATCTCCGGGTCCGGCTGGATGCGCCCGAGGACGACGGCGCGCTCGTCGCGATCGTGCACGTCGAGGTGGGCGGCGACGAGCGACTCGCCCACTTGCATGTCGTCGTCGAGGAAGAGCACGACCGGCGCGCTCGCGCGGAGGACGCCGCGGTGGCGCGCGGCGGCGGCTCCCGCGTTCGCCTGCCGCTCGACGACGAGCGGGAACGGCACGTCGAGCGCGCGTAGACGCGGCGTCGGATCGCTCCGCGACCCGTCGTCGACGACGACCATTTCGATCTCGCGCGCGACCGACTGCGCCGCCATCTGGCGCACGAGACGCTCGAGCGACGGGCCGCGGTTGTACGTAGGGACGACGACTGATGCGCGCGGGCTCAAATCTTGGCTCCTCCCGATCGTGCGGCGATCCGCACCGTCGCTGCGCCGACGGCGATCACGGGGCTGGGGCGGATGGGCTGTGTCGCGGCGGCGGCGGCCGCGGCGGGGAGCGTCGGGACCGGTCGCGTCGAGGGCAGCGGCGGAGGCGCGGGCTTCTTGGGCGCCGGCGCGACCGCGGGCTTCGCCTTGGCGGCGGCGGCGACGACGACCGCGCCGAGCACTTTGTCGCGTCCGATCTCGTCGGCGGCGCGGACGACCGTCTTCATGGGCGTCTCGCCGAGGCGCACGACGATCACCGCCGCGTCGGCCGCGCGCGCGAGCGCGAGGCCGGCCGGGCTTCGGTCCGGCGAGGACAGCGCGACGACGAGGAGCCCGCTCTTCGTGCGGTGCTGTTCGATGTGGGCCTTCTCCGACTCGACGAGCCGGAGCTTCACGTCGCGCAGGTCGAGCACGGTCGCGTTCTCGCCGGCCTCGTCGCGCGCGAGGTCGACGAGCGCGGTCGCGACCTCGAGCGACGCCCCGTTGGGCGTCGTCGCCACGACGGCGAGCACGCGCCACGCCTTCTTCCGGAGAGCCAGCCACAGGTTCTGGAGCGCGATTTCGTCGGTCACTTGGTTTTCTCCCTTGTGGTTCGGATCCATGCGTCGGGGCGGCGAGCGGGGACGGCGAGCTTCCAGGCGACGTAGACGGGCGCCCACGCGAGATCGCGGAGCGCTCGCACGCCGAGCCCCGCGACGAAGACGCCGCGCGCCACGTAAGCGGCGAGGCACGCGGCGCCGAGCGACCACGCGAGCAGCGCGATCGGAAGCGCGGCGAGCGCAGACACCAGGACGCCGGCGACCGCGATCACGGCGAGCGTCGCGAGCGGCGGGATCAGCAAGTCGGCCGCGAGGTCCACCTGCAGCGCGCTTCGACGCGCAAGTCCGCGGGCGAGGAGACGGACGCCCTCCGCGCGCGCGAGCGCCTTTCGGCCGCGTTCCCAACGTTGGCGCTGCGATCGCGCCGCGGCGGCCGTCGCGGCCATCTCGCCGAGCACGGTGGCCTCGCCCGCGTACGCGACGCGGCGGCCCGCGCGACCGAGCCGAATGCCGTACTCGACGTCCTCGACGATCGAGAACGCGTCGTACGGCACGGCGCGCAGCGCGGACACGGCGATCGCCATGCCGTTCCCGCGGAGGCCGCAAGACACGCCGGCGCGTTCTCGCGCACGCGAGCGAACGGTGTGAAAGAGCGCGAGCGCGAGCACCATCAGCCGGGTCCTCCAGCTCGATTCGCGGTTGCGCACGCCGTACTCCGCTTGGACCGCGACCTCGCCGGCGGCGAGCCTCGCCGCGAACGCGCGCAGGAGGTTCGGCGACACGCGCGTGTCGGCGTCGACGACGACGACCGCGTCCGCTTCGCCGCGCGCGAGCGTCTCCTCGAAGGCGCGTGCGAGCGCGAAGCCCTTGCCGCGCCGCTCGTCGTCCACACGCTCGATGACGTGCGCCCCGGCTCGACGCGCGCGCGCGGCGGTCGCGTCGGTGCAGTTGTCGGCGACGACGACGACGCGGAAGAGCTCGCGCGGGTAGTCGACCGCCGAGACGCTCACGACCGTCTCGGCGACGCTCCCTTCCTCGTCGTGGGCCGGGACGATCACGTCGAAGCGCGGCCACGCGCTCGGCGCGCGCGGCGGCGCGTTCTTCGTCGAGAGCGCCGCGAGCGCGACGAGGTACGAGGACGACGCCAGCACCGGCACCGCGAGAGCCGCGGCGCACAAGTCGGCGATCTGCGTCGGGCCGAGCGCCATCGTCACGCCTCGAGCTCGCCCAAGATGGGCAGCTTCAGCTTGCGTTCGATCTGCCACCGCTCGACCACGACTCCGCGTTTGCGCTCGGCGAGGAGCACCCCGCCGAACGAGAGCGCGAGGATCAGCGCGACGAGCCCGAGCGCGAGCACGATCGGCTTCGGCTTGCTCGCGTGTTTGGACACCTCCGCGGGGCGGATGATGCCGTAGCGGTACTTGTGCGCGGTCTTCGCGATGTCGAGCTCGATCTTCGCGCCGTCGATGCGCGTCTCGAGGTCGGCGTACTTCTGCGCCGACTGCTGCAGCTTCATTCGCGCCACGGTGACCGCCGGGTCCTCCTCGAGGACCAGCGGGGTCGACGACCCCGTGAGCGCGGCGATCGTGCGCGCCGACGCGTGCGAGGTCGCCGCCGCCACGGTGACGGCGCGCGCGGTGGGCGGCGCGCTCTGGGCGATTTTGTCGATGAGCGCGCGCTCCTCGCTCTGGAGTCGAACGAGATCGGGCGTGTCCTTTTGTGCCTCGGCGAGCTTCTGTTTGATGGCGAGCACCGTAGGGTGCTCCGGTCGGTACTGAACGAGCGCGTCGGAGAGCTGCTTGTCCAGGTCGGCCACGCGCGCGCTCCGCTGCGTTTCGATCTGTTGGATCGCGGCGCGTTTGTCGTCGAGCGCCTTCATCAGCGAGGCGTCCACGGCGGCGTCTTTTTCTTCGGCGGCGGTGGTCTTGGGCGCCGCCGGGGCGTACGCGCGTGGCGCGAGGGTTTGCGCGGCGGGCGATTTGGACTTGGACGTCTGGGTGTCGATCGACTCGAAGTCGACGCGCGCCTGATCGAAGCGCGTCTTCTCTTCCTTCGCGTGCTGCTCGAGGATGTCGATGGCGTCGTCGATGACGCTGATCTCCGCGTCGTAGCGCGCGTCGACGAAGTTTTTCTCCACGGCCGAGGCGATGTCGAACGCCATGCGCGCGTCGCTCCACTCCGCGACGATCGTGATCGTGTTGTTCTGGTCGTCGGTCGTGACGTTCAGGCGCTTCTCGAGCACGCCTTCGATCGAGCGGAGCCTGTCCTCCTCGGTCTGCGCGGGCCCGAGCCTGCGCTGGACGCGATCCTTCAGGCGAAGCAGCGGCGGGCGCGTCGCCTCCCAGCGGTCCAGCAAGTTCACTTGCTTGATGAGCAGGACGAGGTTGTCGTGCTTCAGGATCGTGTCGCCGACGTTCTTCGTCGGGTTGTCCGCCTCGCGCGGCACCGTGCGATTCGGGTTTCCGAGCGCCGGCAGAACGAGATTCCGCTGCGCGAGGATTTTCACCTCGGTCGAATACGTCCGCGGGTAGAGCGCGACGACCGTCGCGGCGACCGCGAGCCCGATCGCGAGGAGCGCCATGAATCGCCAAGGCCGCCGCTTCGGCGCGCGCAGCGCGTATTTCGCGAGGTCGGCGATCGCGTGGATGTCCAGGCCTTCCTCTTCTTCGTCCGTCGGCATGCGCGACCCACTATCAATGCTCGTGCCAGCCGCTCGCACGCCGACTCTGGGTGCACCTCGGGCGTAGGCACGCTCTGTGCGCCCGCCCGCGCCATGACTCCGGGCCTGAGCGTTGGACTCGACGTGGTGGACGTGCGCGACATCGAAGCCTCACTCGCACGCTTCGGTGCACGGTACCTGGCGCGCGTCTACACGCCCGCGGAGGTCGCCTATGCGATGAGCGCGCGCGATCGTGCCACCGCCGCACGCCGGCTTGCCGCGCGCTTCGCGGCCAAGGAAGCCACGATCAAGGCGCTCGGCGCGGGCGAGCGTGGCATTAGTCTGCGAACCATCGAGGTCGCGCGCCGCGACGACGGCGCGATCGTCCTCGCGTTGAGCGGCGCGGCTTTTGCTGCAGCTCGTGAAGCCGGCGAGCCAACGCTCGCGGTGAGCGTCTCGCACGAGGGGCACCTCGCAGCGGCGGTCGTCATTTGCACGTGGGTGAAGCCATGAACTCAAGCGATCGAATTCGAGAGATTTTGAAAGAGCACGCGCGCCTCGCTGTCGACGTCGCGACGCTCTCCGACGACAGCGATTTGTACGAGTCCGGAATGACCTCGCACGCGAGCGTCAACGTGATGCTCGCGCTCGAAGGGACGTTCGACGTCGAATTTCCGGACCGCATGCTGCGGCGCGGCGTCTTCGGGAGCATCGGCTCCATCTGCGCCGCGATCGCCGAGCTGACGCAAGAGAGCCTCGCCGGGGCGGCGCAATGAGCGCGCAGCCCTCCGCGCTCGAAGCCGTCGCACGCATCGCGCGCGAGGTGGCCGCGCCGAACGCCGACTCGGTCGACCGAGAGGCGCGCTTTCCGACCGAGGCGATCGACGCGCTCAAGAAGGCCAAGCTCATGAGCGCGCTCGTTCCGCAAAAAGACGGCGGCCTCGGCGTGGGCATGGGCGACCTCGCGGCGATGTGCGAGACGCTCGGCGCCGCGTGCTCCTCGTCCGCGATGGTGTTCGCGATGCACCAAATCCAGGTTGCGAGCATCCTCCGCCACGCGGCGCACCAGCCGTATTACCGCGGGTACGTCACCGATCTCGTCGAGAAGCAGCCGCTCATCGCGTCGGCGACGAGCGAGGTCGGCATCGGCGGCGAGATGCGAACGAGCCGGTGCGCCGTGCAGCGCGACGCCGCCGACGGGCGCTTCGTCCTCGAGAAGGACTGCTCGACCATCTCGTACGGCGCGCAGGCCGACGACGTCTTGCTCCAGGCGCGGCGGCACTCCGACGCGGCGCCGAACGACCAGATCTTCGTGCTCGTCCGCAAGCCCGAGTGCGCCCTCGAGCAAAAGGGCGCGTGGGACACCCTCGGGATGCGCGGGACGTGCAGCCCGCCGTTTTCGCTGAAGGCGACCGGCGTCGTCGATCAGATCTTCGAGACGCCGTTTTCCGACGTGGCGAGCGAGACGCAAGTCCCATTCAGCCACGTCCTGTGGTCGAACGTCTGGCTCGGCATCGCGACCGCGGCCGTGGCGCGCGCGCGCGCCTTCGTCCGCCAGCAGGCGCGCAACAAGCCCGGGACCACGCCCCCCACGGCGCTTCGCCTCGCCGAGGCGTCGAGCATGCTCCAGACGATGCGCGCCAACGTCCACGACGTCGCGGCCGAGTGCGACCGTTTGATGCAAGACGAGGCGCAAGGCACCGCGGCGCTCTCGTCGATCGCCTTCGCGCTCAAGATCAACAACCTCAAGGTGTCGTCCTCGCAGCTCGTGGTTCAGATCGTGAACCAGGCGCTCGGGATCTGCGGAATCCTCGGTTACAAAAACGACTCGAAGGTCTCCGTCGGAAGGCACCTCCGCGACGCGCACTCCGCGGCGCTCATGGTCGGTAACGATCGCATCTACGCGACCAACGCGTCGATGCTCCTCGTGCTCAAGGACGACTGAAACAAGGAGATTCGCGATGCCGTACTCGGCGCAATCGCTCTACGACGGTCTCGTCGAGAGCGGGCTCATCATTCCCGTGGGCGTTCCAGGCATTTTCGGGCGCGGACCCGTGTTCGAGGACGTCCTCGCGCGGTTCGACGCGTACGTGACGCGCGTCGCGAAGGACGACGGCGCCGAGAAGATGATGTTCCCGCCGACCCTCGACCGAAAGGTGTTCGAGAAGGTCGAGTACATGGACTCGTTCCCGCAGCTCTCGGGCGTGATCTTCTCGTTCAAGGGAAGCGAGCGTCAGGCGCTCGAGCTGAAGTCGAAGATCCACGCCGGCGAGAGCTGGGACGGCCTGCTCGCGTCGACCGACTGCGTGCTCACGCCGGCCGCGTGCTACCCGGTCTATCCGAGCTTTGCGGGGACGGTCGGGCAGGAAGGGCGCCTGGTCGACATGCAAAACTGGGTGTTCCGCCACGAGCCCTCGCCGGAGCCGACGCGCATGCAGGCGTTCCGCGTCCGCGAGTTCGTTCGCGTCGGCACGCCCGACGTCGTCGTCGCCTGGCGCGACATGTGGCTCGAGCGCGGCGTCAAGATCATGAAGTCGCTCGGCCTCCCCGCGAAGAGCGACGTCGCGAACGATCCCTTCTTCGGCCGCGGCGGCAAGATCCTCGCGGAGAATCAGCGCGCCGCGAAGCTCAAGTTCGAGGTCCTCGTGCCGGTCATCTCGGAGGAGAGCCCGACCGCCGTCTGCTCCTTCAACTGGCACCAAGATCACTTCGGCCAGCTCTTCGGCATCAAGACGCCGGACGGCGCCGTCGCGAACACGGCCTGCCTCGGGTTCGGCATGGAGCGCATCTGCATGGCGCTCTTCAAGCACCACGGCTTCGACCCGCGGAAGTGGCCGGACAAGGTGCGGGAGATCCTGTGGTCGTCATGAGCGCCGTCGCCGCACTCCGCCACATCGACGCGGCGTCGTACGTCCCGCACGAGCTGCACGCGACGCCGCGCGCGTGGAGCGAGTCCAACTGTTACATCGACGTCTGGATCGAGGTGCTGAGCGCGCTCGGCTGCGACCCGGTCGCGTGCCTGCCGTTCGTCTTGCGCCTCGACTGGGAAGGGGATCAGTTCACCTTCTTCAAGCCGCCCCTCGAGGATCTCTACGAGCTCTACGGCGTCGACGTCCAGGAGCTCACCGTCTACCGGGGCATCCGCGCGAACGCGAGGAAACAGCTCGAAAACGGGCGGATCGTCCTCACCGAGGCCGACGCGTTCTACCTGCCCGACACGGCGGGCACCGACTACCGCACGCAGCACACGAAGACGACGATTGGCATTCAGGAGCTCGACGACGACGCGCGCGTCCTCGGGTACTTCCACAACGCGGGGTACTACGAGCTCCGCGACGCCGATTTCGTCGGGCTGTTTCGGCTCGACACGCCGCCCGACCCCGCCTTCATGCCGCTCTTCGCCGAGCTCGTGCGGACGAACCGCGTCGTTCACCTCGAGCGCCCCGCGCTCGCCGCGCGCTCGGTCGCGCTCTTGCGCAAGCACCTCGCGCGGCGCCCGCGCGCGAACCCCGTCCCGCGATTCGGCGCGCAGCTCGAGGGCGACCTTGCGAGCCTCAAGCGCGACGGCCTCGAGGCGTACCACCAGTACGCGTTCGCGACCGTGCGCCAGCTCGGCGCCGCGTTCGAGCTCGCGGCCGTGTACCTGCGATGGCTGCAAGACCTCGAGCTCGAGCCGAGCATCGCGGCGTTCGACGCGATCTCGATGACGTGCAAGTCGCTCATCCTGAAGGGCGCGCGCGCCGTCACGTCCAGCAAACCCGTCGAACTCTCTCCGATGCTCGGCGAGCTCGCGACGCAGTGGGAGACGGGCATGTCGTGCCTCGCCAAGCGGTACGGAGCGTAGATGGCGGCTGGCGCGGACCCAAGCGCGAAGGAACCCTGCGACCGCTCTCCCCGCGGCCGCCCCACGAGGATCGTGAGCCATGCCCATTCAACAAGACACGCTCAATCGCTCCACCTGGTCCAGCCGCGCGTCGCGCCGTTGGCTCGACAACGTCGGCGCGTTCAGCGACGCCGGCGAGCGCGTCGTCTTCGATCGCATCCGCGATCGTGTCCGCGACCGTCCGGTGCTCGATCTCGGGGTGGGCACCGGGCGCACGATCCCGCTCTTGCGGGCGCTGACCGACGATTACCTCGGCGTCGACTACCTGCCCTCGATGGTCGGCGCGTGTCGCGAGCGCTACCCCTCGGCGCGGATCGCGCTCGGCGACGCGCGCGATCTCGACGGCGTGCCGAGCCGGCGCTTCTCGCTCGTGTACTTCAGCTTCAACGGGATCGACGCGGTCGATCACGACGGGCGCGCGCGCGTCCTCGACGAAATGCGCCGCACCGTGCGCGACGACGGCGTCGTGGCGTTCTCGACGTTGAACATGAACGGCCCCGCGTTCCGCGAGCGCCCGTGGACCTGGCGCGTCGCGCCCGCGCGCCACCCCGCGCTGCGGGCCATTCGCGCCGCGCGCGCCCTCTCGGCGATGCCCCTCGAGGTGATGCGCTGGTCGCGTCTTCGCGCGCGCGCGATCTCCGGAGACGGGTGGGCCGTCGCCCCGCTGAGCGCGCACCAATACGGCGTCCTCGCGCACTTCACGACGCTCGAGCGTCAGCTCGACGAGCTCGCGGCCGCGCGCCTCGACCGCGACGTCCTCGTCGTCGAGAACGAGCACGGCGACGTCGTGCAGCCGGGCGACGACACGTCACGCGTGGCGTGGTTCCACGTCATCGCGCACCCGCGCTGAAGCGCGTTTCACGTGGGGAGCTCGTCGACGACCGTCGCCGGATTTCCCGCGACGAACGTGTTGGGCGCGACGTCGCTCGCGACGACTGCCCCCGCCTGGACCACACATCCGCGGCCGAGCCTCACGCCAGGGAGGATGATCGCGGCGAGCCCGATCCACGCGCCCTCCTCGACGACGACCGGCTTCGACGTCACCGCGGGCGCCATGCGGCGTGTCTCGGGCCCGAGCGCGTGGCTCGCCGTATAAATCATGACGCGCGGGCCGATCGACGCGCCGCGGCCAATCGTGATCCGCTCGTCGAGGCAGAAGACGACGTCGGGGCCGACGGTGACGTCGGGGCCGATGCGCAGGTTGCGAGCGGCGTCGCGGGGGCCGACGAGGTGCACGCGGCCGAGGATCGCCGCGCGCGGCCTCACGTCGGCGCCGGCCGCGCGGAGGAGGCGCGAGCGCACGGCAGGGAGCGCGAAGTCGGGCAGGAGACCGAGCGCGGCGACGAACAACCCGCGGCGCTCGTCGACGACGGCGGCCGCGTCGCGGAGCTCGCGGGCGACGCGTCCGAGGCGCATCATGCCGGCACCTCGCCGCGCGCCGCGCGCTCGATCGCTTCGAGCGTGTACGCGCGCGCGAAGAGATCGTGCGCGAGGACGACCCCGAGCTCCTTTTCGAGCGTGACGATCACGCGGAGCGCGGCGAGCGAATCCCAGCCTGGCGCGCGTCGAACGTCGTCGGCCGGGCCGAGCTCGCGCACGGTGGGCACGATGGACGCGACAATCGCGCGCACGCGGCCGCTCCCGGTCGAGCGCGCGTCGCGCGACGGCGACCGCTCGTGGGCGACGACGGTTTCTGACGCGTCGCTTGCGAGGTCGTCGATCACGGAGCCCGGCTCGACGCGGGCGCCGGGCGCGATCACGATTCGGCGCCGCGCGTGGAGCGTCACCCCGGCCTCGATGCACGCGCCCGCTCCAATCTCGACGCTCGCGCCGCGCTCGACGACGATCGTGACGGGCGCCGGCGTCGAGACGATCACGGCGTCGTCGCCGACCAAGAGCGTGCCTTCGCAGACGACGCTCGGGATCCCGAAGACGCGCACGTTGCGGCCGACGCGCGCACCGCGGAGCACCACGCGCGCGAGTGCGTCGTCGGTCCAGCGCGCCGCGGCCCGAACCATCCAACGAGAGAGGCTCATGACAGGCCCTCCACCGAGACGCGCGGCGACGGGACGCCTCGCTCGACGTCCACGACCCACGCGTCGCCTCGCCGCGGGACACCCGTGCTCTCGAAGAAGTCGAGGCACGGCTTGTTCTTCTCGGTCGGCAGCGGCTCGATGACGAGCTCGCGCGCGCCGCGCGCCGCCGCGCGCTGCGACGCCGCCCAGAGCATCGTCTCCTCGACGCGCCGGCCCATCACGCGACAGCTGAGGAGATAATCCTCGAGCGACGCCGAGTCGCCCTCGCACGCGAGGGTGAAGAACCCGGTGAGCCCCGCGTCCCCGAACCGGTCCGCGACGCGGACGACCCACGCCTCGTGCTCGGGGCGACGCGACCAGTCGAGGAGCTCGTTCTCGCTGAGCCGTCGCGTGCGCAGGTTCATCTGGTTCGTCTTGTTGAGGAGCTGCGTCGCGCGCGCGACGTTCGCGTCGGCGAGGCGCTCGAAGCGAACGACGAGGCCGAGCGTCTCGAGCCACTCTTCGAGCGACGTCGTCGTCTCGCGCAGCGCGGTTCGTTTGCGCTCGAGCGCGTACATCGCGTTTCGCTCGCGGTCCTCGCGCGTGACGCGCGGCGTGTCGAAGCACCGGAGCGACTCGAGCGCGCGCGGGTAGTGCGTGGGATCGGTCGGCCACTCGGGCACGTAGACCTCAGGGAGCGCCTCGCGCACGCGCGCGCGCTCGACCGGGTTGTCGTCGATGAACACGACCGACTGGAGACCGAGGTTCAGCTCGACCGCGATCTCGGCGACGCTCGCCGCCTTGTCGGTCCAGCCGATGCGGTGCGCCGCGAGCATCTCGGGGCGCACGATCATCTCCGGGTGACGCTGCATCGCCTCGAGCGCGACGCTCTCTTCGTTTTTGCTCACGACCGCGAGCGCGACGCCGCGGCGAGCGAGCGCGACGAGCTTCTTCTGGAATTCGACGAACGCTTCGCCGTGCGCGTCGTGACCGCCGAGCCGCAGGCGCTCCCAGCCGACGTCGCCGACGACGCCGCCCCACATCGTGTCGTCGAGGTCCACGACGACGAGCTTGCGCGTGCCGCCCGAGAGACCGCGCACCGCGGCGCGGAGGTCGTGCGCCGCCTCGACGAGGACGTCGTGCGTGAAGGCGATCTTTCCCGCGTGCCAAAGCTTCGGATCGACCCCGCCGTCGCGCGCGGACGCGAGCCAGCGCTGCGCGTCGAGCACGAAGACGTTTTGCATCCTCTCGACGGCTCGCGCGAGGCGGTCGTTCATTCGCGCGAGCGCCCCGGCGGGACCGCCGCGCAGCTCGAGGAGGCCGAGCCCGCGCCGCCACGGCGGGAGGACCCAGCTCGGCACGAGCACGAACCGCGCGGCGTCCGCGGCGATCGCGAGCGCGGACACGAGCGCGTCGACGTCGGCTTCGAGCGACTTCTCGTCGGCGCTCTCGCCGTCGAGAAGCGCGCGAAAACCGGGCGACACCGCGTCGGGCCGGGTCCACGCGACGACGACGTCGGCGCGCGGTCGCCGATCCGGCAGCGCCAGTAGCGTCCGCATGACCTGATCGAACGGCGCGATTTCGCACGGCAGCGCGAGGCCGTCGAAGTCCGCTTCGCCCAGGATCGGCGCGAGCTCGTCGACCGTAAAATCTGCCGCGAGCAAGCACGACACACGCTGGGTCGCCTCGGGCGCTCGCACGGTTCGTGCAACCTCGACCGCGGGGAAACGATCACCCGGAGCGATTACCGTGGCACGCCCGATTCGACATGGAGACCCGATGAACGCGCCCGCGCCGATGCGCGCGCCGGCTTCGATTCGAATCTCGGCGGAGACGCCGCGCTCGTCGCGGTCGCAAATCGTCACATTGGGGCCGATGACCACGTCCTCTTCGATGTGCACGTCACAATCGGAGAAGATCTCCACACCGGGTTGGACGACCACGCGGTCGCCGAGACGGATCGTGCCTGCCGCGGTCGTCGCGAAACGCACCGGGGACGCGGCGGAATGGATCGTCACGTGGCAGCCCAATTCGATGCGTCCTTCGTTTCGCACGAGGATCCGTCCGAGCGCGCGCGTGCCTTGGCCGACGCGGTCGCACTCGGCGAGTCGAAGCGCTGTCCTCCACATGAACGTGGCCATCGAGCATGGGCCGTGCCGTGCAAGCTGATCTTCAATCGGCCATCGAGCCCCTGGCGAGCGAGCCTCTCTGGTTCGGACCGCCGGGGAGGCGCGCGTTCGGCTGGTATCACCCGCCGCAAGGCATCGCGCGGACGACGGGCGTCGCGCTCTGCCCGTCGCTCGGTCACGAGATGCTCTGCGCCCACCGCGCCTACCGGCACCTCGCCGAGCGACTCGCCTCGCGCGGTTTCGGCGTCCTGCGCTTCGACTATCACGGGACCGGCGACTCGGCCGGCGGCGACGACGACGACGCTCGGGTCGCGGCGTGGCTCGGCACCATCGACGACGCGATCGGCGTGCTTCGCGACGCGGGCTTCGCGAAGGTCGCGCTGTTCGGTACGCGCATCGGCGCCACGCTCGCCACCGCGGCGGCCGCGCGTCGCGGCGACGTGGACGCGCTCGCCCTCGTCGCGCCGTCGCTCTCGGGCACGGCGTTTTTGCGCGAGCTCCGGGCGATGCAGAAGGTCCGCGAGCGCGGCGACACGCGACCGCCGTTCCGCGGGCAGCGCCAGGGGGACGAAGAGGCGATCGGGTTCGTCTTTCGACGCGAGACGGTCGCGGCGCTGGATCGCCTCGATCTGCGGACGCTGGACACGAAGCCCGCGCAGCGCGCGCTGATCGTGCCGCGCGACGATCTGCCCGGGCGCGAGACCCGCGTCGTCGAGCGCCTGCGCTCGCTCGGCACCGAGGTCGAGGTCTCCGACGCGAAGGGCTGGGCTGCGCTCGCGACCGACGATCCCTACGTCGCCGACGTGCCCGCCGCGATCTGGGCCGCCGTGACGAGCTGGCTCGAGGCGCGCTCGTCGCGCGGGGGCGTCGCCGGGACGCGCCGCTCGCAATCCGGCGCGCGAGCTCGAAATCGACGAGCGCGTCGCCGAGTCGGTGGTGCGCTATGGGCCCGACTCGCGGCTCTTCGCAATCCTGTCGGAGCCGCACCAGGCCGGGAGCGAGCTCGGGATCGTCCTCGTCAACACGGGCGCGAACTCTCGAGTCGGACCGAATCGGTTCAACGTAGCGCTCGCGCGGCGGCTCGCGGCCGCGGGGCACGCGGTGCTGCGCGTCGACCTCGCCGGCATCGGCGACAGCCCGCCGAAGGACGGCGGCGCCGAGAACGAGCTCTACGCGTCGCACTCGCTCGACGACGTGCGCGCCGCGGTCGACGCGCTCGAGGCGCGCGGCTACCGGCGCTTCCTCGCGATGGGCCTCTGCTCGGGCGCGTACATGTCGTTCCACGCGGCGCTCGCCGACGCGCGCCTCGGCGGCGCCGTGCTCATGAACCCGCCGGTCTTCGAGTGGACGCCGGGGCGCAAGGTGGAGCGCATCCCGGCCCGCCGCCCCGACGCCGTCCGCTCCATGCGTTACTACAAGCGGCGCGCGCTTCGCGCCGACACGTGGATGCGGGCGCTCCGCGGCGAGGTCCGAGCGCGCGCGATCGCCGGCGCCATCGGCGCGCGCCTCGCCTCGCGTGCGAAGTGGCTCGTCGAGCGCGCGGCGCTTGGCGCCGGCCTCGGCGACCGCGTGATGAGCGACCTCGCACGCAAGTTCGCCACGCTGGCGCGCCGAGACGCACGCGTCCTGCTCTTGTTCAACGACGAGGAGCCCATGCTCGACGAGATCGAGCAGCGCCTCGGCGGCGTCGGCGGCTGGCTCCGCGAGCACGGCCTCGAGATTGCTCTCGTCCCCGACACGGACCACGTCTTCGCGCCGGTCTGGTCGCAGGAGCACGCCGCCGAGCGCGTCGTGGACTTCGTGGAGCGGTTCGCGGAGGAGAAAGCATGATCGCCTACAAGAACGGCAACGATCTCGATCTCGACGCGGTGATCGACGTCTACCGGAGCTCGACGCTCGGCGAGCGGCGTCCCATCGCCGATCGCGAGCGCATGAAGGCGATGATCGAGCGCGCGGACATCGTGGTCACCGCGTGGGACGGCGCCAAGCTCGTGGGGATCGCGCGGAGCATCAGCGACTTCGTCTATTGCACGTACCTCTCGGATCTCGCGGTGGACGCGGCGTACCAACGTCGCGGCGTCGGGCGCGAGCTCGTCCGACGCACGCAACTTCTCGGCGGCCGCGCGACCGTCGTCCTCTTCGCCGCGCCCGCCGCCGTCGACTACTACCCGCGGATCGGCTTCGTCGCCGGCAGCGGCTGGATGCTCCGTGAACAAGACCGTCTCCGCTGAATCGGCGCCCGCCGGCGCCGCGGGCGAGCCCCGCGTCGCGCGAAACATGATGATCGTCGCCACGTCGCTCCTGGCGACGTGGAGCGTCGCCTTGCTCGTGCGCCTCGTCCTGCCGCGAACCCTCGGCCCCGCGCTCTTCGGCCGATACAGCTTCGCCGAGGCGCTCGCGATCGACGGCTTCGCGTTCGTTGGCTTCGGCCTCGACGTGTACGTCCAAAAGGAGATCCCTCGCAGGCCGGAGCACGCGTCGGATTTCTTCGCCGGCAGCCAAGCGGTGCAGGTCGCGGCGAGCGCGATCGTCTTCGGCGCGATCGCGCTCGTCGCGCGGCGCGCGGGGTACTCGACGACGGTCGTCGGCACCGCGCTTGCTTTGGGTCTCGCACAGCTGTGCAGTCTCCTCGCGAACACTTGCGCCACGTTGCTCTACGCCGCGCGGCGCGTCGGACGGCTCTCCGCGCTCAACATCGCGAGCAAGCTCGTGTGGGCGATCGGGGTCGCGTTCGCGCTCGCAACGCACGCGAGCCTCTGGGCCTTGGGCCTCGCCGCCGTGGCGAGCGAGGCGATCCGCCTCGCCGTGCTCTATCGCCTCGCACGGGACATCACCGGCGTGCGCGTGCGCTTCGACCTCCGCGAGACCTTCGCGACGCTCAAACGCAGCTCGCCGTATTGGGTGAATCAAGTCGCCATCGTGCTCTACGCGAAGATCGACGTCGCGATCATGGGTCTGCTCGTCGCCGATCGCGAGCTCGGGTTCTACGGCGCGGCGACCAACGTCTCGAGCATCGCGATGCTCATGTCGCCCTTCATGGGTTGGGTGCTCACGCCGGAGCTCTCGCGCACGGTCCACGACCGCGCCGCGTTCTCGGAGATGCTGCGCCGCGCGCTCGAGTGGACGCTGACGCTCGCGATTCCGATCGCGATGATGCTCGGCCTGGGCGCGGACGTCATCGTCCACACGGTCTTCGGGGAGCGCTTCGACCCCGCGATCGCTGCGATGCGGACGCTCATGCCGATCTTCGTCTTCGTGTACGTGGCGATGCTCGGCGCGACCGCGCTGATCCTCCGCGACCGCTCGTGGACGGTGACGACCGTCACGCTGCTCTCGCTCGTCGTCAACGCGGCGCTCAACGTCGCGCTCGTTCGCCCGGCGTGGCACCACTTCGGGCCGGGCGGCGCGGGGATCGGTGCGGCCTGGGTCTCGGTCACCACCGAGGCGGCCGTCGCCGCGACGTACGTGTGGCTGCTGCGGCGCGACATGCTCGACGCGCGCAACGTGAGCGCGGCGGGCAAGTCGCTCGCGGCGTGCGGCGCGGTCGTCGCCTTCCACGCGCTCTGCCCGACTTCCGGCGTGATTCGGCTCGCGCTCGACGCGGCGCTCTACGCGGCGCTCGTCGTCTCGACGCGGGCCGTCCGCGTCGCGGAGCTCGTCGAGCTCGTTCGTTCAGCGTCCAGCAGGAACCAAAGAGGTAGTCATGCGAATTCGTGAAGTGTGTCTGGCCATGTCCCTCGGCCTCTGCGCCTGCGGCGGAGCCGGTCACTACGTCTGGGCGAAGGATCTCCCGACCGCGGCGGTCTCGCCCCACGAGTACCTCATCGGCGCCGGCGATCTCATCAGCATCCGCGTCGTGAACCAGGACTCGGTGAGCACGCACGCGCGCGTGCGCACCGACGGGCGCATCGCGCTGCCGCTGCTCGGCGACGTCGAGGTCCGCGGCAAGACGCCGTCGTCGCTGCGCGCCGAGCTCGAGGCGCGCCTCAAGGAGTACATCGTCGCGCCGAGCGTCACAGTCAACGTCGAGGAGGTCGCGCCGGTCATGGTCAGCGTGCTCGGCGAGGTCGCGCATCCGGGCGTCGTCAAGCTCGACCCGAACGCGAGCGTGGCCGAGGCGCTCGCGAGCGCCGGCGGCCTCACCGACTACGCCAACCGCGATCGCATCTTCGTGGTCCGCCGCGAGTCGAAGGCCGACCCGCTCCGCGTGCGCTTCACGTTCGACGGCCTCGAAGGAAGCGACCCGGCGGCCATCCGCTTCGGCCTGCGCCGCGGCGACGTCGTCGTGGTGGAGTGAGGAGACGCCATGGGCAAGGCCATCGTCTTCAGCATCCTGCTCGCGACGATCGTCATCCCGCTCGTCTACGCGCGCAAACGCAACAAGAAGCTCGCCCTGAAGCGCGCGGTCGTCGCGTTCTACGTGTACTGCGCGGTCTGGGTGTTCGCGACCATGTTCCTCGCGCCGCACCTCTGAGTCGGGGGTACGCGTCGAGATCGTCGCCTCTCGTCAGGTCGGTCCGTTCTCGCGCAGATGCAGACTGACCTCGCGCCACGGGCTGCAGAAGCCCGTCGCCGCCAAAGACGCCAACCTTGATTGTTGGCGCGTTCGCGCCTTCGCGCCGTGGCGATCGCTTCCGACACCCTGACGACGCGTTTTCACGCGCTCGTGGCGACCGCGCAGCGGTCGTTCCCTCTCTCTTCACGCCCCGAGCGCCGGGACCTCGTCGTCCGCCGCGGGTCGCGCCGCAGGCACGGGCGCGGGCGGCCATGCGCCCGCGAGGACCGGGAGCCGCCCCGCGATCCCGATGCTCGTCGCGAGGAGCGCGTCCGCGAGCAGCGTGTTCCACCCCATGTCGCCCCACATCTGGAAGACGAACGTCACGATCGTGGTGAACCCGACGACCGCCGCGGTTCGTAGTCTCGTCGTCGGCGCAGCTCGCACCGCGATCGCGTGGAAATACGCCGCGACGATGAAGAGCTGCCACACGAGCGCGAAGCCGACGAGCCCGGTGAACGCGAGCAGTCCGAGCACGCTGTTGTGCGGGATGTACCGATACTGCGGGAAGATCTTCTGGATGCTGATCGCGACCGACACCTCTTTGTATTCGTGCCCCCAGCCCGTGCCGAGGATCGGATCGCTCC
Source organism: uncultured delta proteobacterium (assembly GCA_963731595.1). Lineage (GTDB taxonomy): Bacteria > Myxococcota_A > Polyangia > Polyangiales > Polyangiaceae > DASXHD01. The sequence goes on along the minus strand of CAVSWE010000004.1, from coordinate 1,327,906 downwards.
GCAGCGTCTGGACGAGGTTGTAGTTCTCGATGTCGCGCATCTCGCTCGACGTGTCCTCGTGCTTGCCGATCATCGTCGAGATGGCGCCGACCGGCCTGAAGATGCCGTCGCGGTGCCCCCAGCCCACCGCGACGTAGGCGACGAAGAGCGGGATCGCCGCGACGATCGCCCAGTTCATGCGCCGCTTGAAGCGCGACTTCGGCAGCACGAAGTACGCGAGCCCGAAGCCCACCATGAGGCTCAGCCACGCGAGGCGCCGGTTGTTCAGCTTGATCGCGAGCGCGAGCGGCACGCACGCGACCACCATCCAGAAGAACGAGCCGAGCGTCCGTCGCTCGAGCATGTCGACCATCACGATGAGCATGCCGGTGACGAAGAGCACGGTGTCGGCGTGCGTCGTCATCGTCTCGAGCGGCGGCTTGATGTCGCGCGCGATCGTGAAATAGAAGACGAAGAGCACGCACGCGCGGTAGAGCGCCGCCGAGAGGACAACCTTGCCGAGCGTCGCGATGTGCGCGGGCGTGCGGCACGTCGCCATCACGAGAAACGCGAGTGCGACGGCGATGACGAACGGGTGGATCTGCCACATCGTCTGGCGGATGTCGCCGCCGCGGACGACGCCGAACATCCAGAGCGCGGCGATCGAGCCGAGCGCGAGCTTCATCGATTTCACGAGCGGCTTCACGCGGTCGGCCCTCGCCGCCTTGCTGCCCAGCGCGAAGAAGAGCGTCGCGAGCAGCATCATGTCCCAGACGGGCATCTTGATGCCGGGCAGCGGCTTGAAGATCGCCGTGCCGATCGTCGTGAGCGGCGTCGACCACTTGCCGGAGAAGATCTCGCCCTCGATCTCCTCGGTGAGGGCGAGCCAAATCAAGAGGTACGTGAATCGTCGCGCCATCAGAACCTGATCCTCGGCTCGTGCCAGATGAAGGTGAGGTACGCGGAGAGGACGTAAAAACGCCCGGTGAACGGGTCGTCTTGCACGGCGCCGCGGAGACCGCCGCCCACGTCGAAGCGGTACTTGTCGAGGTGCCTCAGGATCTCGACGTCGCCCGCGAAGTACGTCGCGTCGAGCACGGTCGGCGGCATGCTGCGCACGAACGCGGCGCGCCCGAGCAGGCTGTACTCTTCGTCGAGCGGGTCGAGGACCGCGGCGCCGATCTCGAGCCGAGGATCGGCGACGCCCCAAAACGTGTCGACCACGGGCCCAACGCGCGCGTAGACGTAGCCGCCGGGCTTCGGCGGATCGGTCACGATCGGGTGGAGCGCGGGGCGATCGGGCTCGCCGCTGCGGAGCGCGTAGCCGAGCATGATGCCGGCGACGGGGTACGGGAGGATCGAGTACGGCTGCGACGGATCGATCTGGTTGCGGATGACCGCGGCGCCGCCGGTGAGCTCGAGCGTCGCGCGCCGCGTGAGGCGGTGCGACCACACCTCGCTCGCGCTCGCCCATTGCGAGCGCGGCGCGCACGTCGGCGGGCTCGGATCGAGGCGGTTCAGCGGCGGGCCGCCCGTCGCGGGGTTGCACGCGCGCGGCGTCGAATCGGCGGCCGTCGCGTCGGTGCGAGTCGCGAGAACGTCGCGCCGCGAGACGGTCTGCTCCAGCGAGAGATCGACGCGCGGCATCGAGAGGAGCGGGAAGATCTTCCGCGACGCGTCGCCGACGCCGCCGCTCACCGTGTAGCTCGGCGAGAGCGAGAGCGACGTGCGATCGTGTTTGTAGCGGAGCGTGATCGAGCTCGCCGACGAGCCGAGCTCGACGGTCTCGTTCGCGCAGTGGGTCGCGTCGGCGCAGGGAACGAGCTGCACCGGCGGCGGCCCCGAGCCCTGCCCCGCCGTCGCGAGGTACGGCGTGAGGTACGAAAAATTCATCGTGCCGATCCCGCCGCCTTCCGACGCGCCGAGCTCCCAGTCCTTGCCCGAGTAGTACGCGGAGAGCTGCCCGAGCTGGAAGAGCTCGGGCCCGCCAGGAAAGCCCGCCTCGAGGTCCGGCTGCGTGACGTCGGCGGCGTAGTCGAGCTTGAGATTGAAGTGCCGCGTGCGCGTCTCGAGTCGCGCGTAAGGCAGCACCTCGAGGTCGACGGCGAACTGCGCGCTCCCCGGCGTCGCGCCGGCGAACTCGCGGACGCGCGTCTCGACACGCGCCCCGAGGACGAGCGTCGTGAAGAGTCCGCTGGCGATCGCGAGCGCTGCCAGCATGCTCTTACTCGGCGGCGACGCCGATCGGCGCCGCCAGGGCGACGTCGATCACCGTCATGGAGTACGCCGGGAGCGTCAGGGCGACGCCGCCGTCGGTCACCCGCGCGGCCTCGGGCACGAACGTGTCGCCCGCGCCGGTGTACGTGCGCGCCGAGACGCTCGACGCCGCGCCGCACGAGGTGTCGTCCACGGTCGCGGCGATCGCGGCGTCGGGCGAGAAGTTGAGCGCGACGAGGACGACGTGCTTGCCCGCGGCGTCGCGCGAGGCGAAGAGCGACGTGTCGAGCGACGCGCGCGTCGGCAGCGAGAAGCCCTCGAAGTGCCCGCCGCGCCCATCGTAGTCGCGGTACGCGTGAAACGCCGCCGCCGACGGCGTCCCCGCGGGCGGCGCCGTCCAATAATACGCGGCGGTCACTCCGTATTGCCCGAATCGCCCGAGCGCCTCCGCCGTCGCGAGCCCGCCGCTCATGTGGCGCTCGCCGCCGAAGCTCCACTCGCCGATCATCATCCCGAGGCCGGGGTAGTCCTCGTCGATCCATTTGCGCATCCGCGGGATGAGCGCGATTGGCTGCGCGATCCACGACTCGTCGACGTAGCTCTCGTCCCAGAGCCCGCGCGTCTGGCGGATGCGGAGCGCCGCGGTCGCGGGATCGGACGCGTCTCCGTAGACGTGCTCGCCCTGCGGATAGAAGTGGAGATCGAGCAGATCCAGCAGCCTGACGCCGGTCTTGTCCGACTCGGCTTTGAGCTGCTTCAAGAGCCACGGCACCATCGGCTGATCGCCGTGCGCGCGGCGATCGGGGCGCAGCGTGAAGCCCGCCGCCTTGTCCTTTGCAGAATACAAGTACCCCGTCCAGCCCCACTCCGCCGGGCCCGCGATCTTCACGTCCGGCGCGGCGCGCCGAATCGCGGTCGCGTACGCGATGCTCTTCTGCGAGAGCTCGTCGTACGTCGTCGGCTCCGCGTGGACGTCCCGGTGCGTCTCGTTCCAGATGCCCGGCTCGTTGTCGAGGATGACGATTGCAGGCTCGTGTCCGCCCGCGCGGAGCGACTCGAGCCAGCGCGCGTCGAAGTCCGGGCCGACGCGAATGCTCGTCCGATCCGGCGAGGCGTCGAGGATGGGCTTGCCGTCCGGGCGAACGCCGTTGCCGGCCCCCTTGCGGTAACCGTCGGTGTACTGCTGCGAGCCGAAGGCGCTCACGGGAAACGACGACGACGTCGTGTCTTTCGCGACCCAGCCGAGCATCGGCACCGTGAGCGCGCTCGCCATGTGCAGGCGCTCGTTCTCGGCGAAGAACGCAGACGCGGGCTTCACCTCGACGTTCTCGAAGAACCAGTCGTTGCCCGTGTTCCAGGCGTTTCCGAGCTGCCAGTTGTAGGTCGACGTCGGGTTCCCGCCCCAGCGCCGCGTCGTCGCGTGCAGGTTCGGCGGCTCGCTCTCGCGCTCGTTCCACGCGATGCCGTAGATCAGCGGGCTGATGCGTTTGGGGTGCGCGCGGCAGTCGACGCGCAGCGTGGCGGTCGCGACCGGGATGTTCGACGGGGGCGGCGCGCCGCCGTCGGCGCCGGCCGCGACGAGCGCGATCTTGTCGATCAAGACGGTCTTCGCCGGCATCGTGCGAAACGCGCGGAGGACGATCCGATCGAAGGGCACGTCCTTCGGGTCGAGCTCGGTGATCGGGATGTAGACCTCCTCCCATCCGTCGCCCAGATCCGCCTTTTGATCCGCGCGCACTTTGATGCGCGGAAAGATCGTCTTGTCGTTCGAGTCGAGCCGCACCTCGAGGAACTCCGCCTCGCCCTCGGGCGCCTTGACGCGCAGCTCCACGCCGCCGAAGCGCCCTCTCAGCGTCGGCTTCGAGAGCATCCAGCCGCCGTCGTGCGAGAAGTCGATCTTCGCCGGGCCGTGGCCGATGTCGTGCGGAGACCAACCCGAGTCCTCCCACCCGTTCGCGAGCGCGCCGTCGTACACGATCTGCGCCACCGGGCGGGCCGCTGGCAGGGCGCTCGGCGGCTGCGACGCCGACGCCTCTCCGCCACGCGAGTGCGGACACCCGAGCGCGAAGCTCGCGCAGACGCAAACGGCGACGTGGCGCGCGATCGCGCTGTGACGCTTTTGTTCCGAACCGTGCTTCTTCGCGTCGCTCATCGAACCTCGGCTCGTCACCGAGGCATTGGATGTGCCACCCGCGTCACGCGGCTGTTCGAGCCCTCTTTCGCGTCCTCGCGCGCGCCTCGGGAGAGCGCATGCGGCGTCGTTCGCGGAGCTGGAGATTCGAAACGGGCTCGCTGCGGTTGGCGCTGCTGCGCGTCGACTTTCGCGACGGACGCGCGCTCGGCGCGTGGGGCTCGAGCGCGTACGTGGCCTTGCGCCCCGCGCGCCGCGCGCCCGAGCAGCGCGTCAGGCCTCGATGTGGACTTCGACCTTGGGCCCCTCGCCGTGCTCGGGCGACTTCAAGAAGACGAGCAGCGGGAGAACGAACAAGAAGGCGATGCCCGCGACGAGGAACATCTTCTCGAAGACGAGCACGCTCGCCTGCTGGGCGACGAGCCCACCGAGGGCGCGCTCGGCCGCTTGCTTCGCCTCGACGAGACCGTAGCCACGCGACGCGAAGAGATGCGTGAGCCCGTTCACGCGCATCGCCACCGCGGGGTTGCCGGGCGTGACGTGCGTGCCGAGCGCCGACATCGTGCGCGTCGTGTACCGCGGGATGAGCGTCGCGAACGCGGCAAGGCCGATCGAGCCGCCGATCTGGCGCAGCAGCGAATTGAGGCCGGTCGCGTCGGCCATCTTGTGGCGCGGAATCGACGAGAGCGCGACGGTCGTCAGCGGGATGAACAGGCACGAGAACGCGACGCCCTGGATGATGAGCACGCCGATGATGTCGCTCTGCGAGGTGTCGAGCGTGTACTGGCTCATCATGTAGGCGGTGATCGTGAAGAGGATCACGCCGACCGCGACCGTCAGCCGCGGGGACACCTTGTTGTAGATGCGACCGATGATCGGCATCATCACCATCATCGTGAGCGACCGCGGCATGAGCGCGATGCCGGACTGAACTGCGGTGAAGCCGAGCAGCTCTTGCATGAACACCGGCAAGAGGAACGTCAGCGAGAAGAGCAGCGCGAACATGACGGCGCCGATGAGCGTCCCCGACGTGAACACCTTGTCCTTGAAGAGCGAGATGTTCACGGCGGGCACTCGCGCCGTGAGCTCGCGGATGGTGAACGCGGCGAGCGCCACCACCGAGACCGCCGCGCACGCCGTGATGACGTTCGACTGAAACCAGTCGTCGCGCTGTCCCTCTTCGAGCACGTACTGGAGCGTGGCGACGCCGGTCGTGAGCAGCGCGATGCCCGCCCAGTCCATGTGCTTTCGCTGCTCCTGCGCCATCGCGAGGTTGGCCACGCGGATGTCCTCGGGCTCGGAAACGAACGTCGTCACCATGAAGATGGCGAGCGCGCCGACGGGGAGGTTGATGTAGAAAATCCAGGGCCAGCTGTAGTTGTCGACGATGTAGCCGCCGAGCGTCGGTCCGAACGCGGGGCCGATGACGACCGCGACGCCGAAGAGCGCCATCGCCATTCCCTGCTCTTTCGGCGGGAACGTCTGGCGCAGGATCGCTTGCTCGGTCGGCTGGAGCGCACCGGCGCCGAGGCCCTGGAACATGCGGCAAACGACGAGCATCGGCAGCGAGCGCGCGAGGCCGCAGAGCGCCGAACCGAGGACGAACATCATCAGCGCCGCCAAGTAGACGCGCTTCTGTCCGAAGAACCGGCCGAGGAACGCCGTGAGCGGCATGACGATGACGTTGGCGATGATGAACCCGGTGGAGACCCAGGTGATCTCCTCGACCGTCGCTCCGAGCGAGCCTCGCAGGTGCGGGATCGCGACGTTGATGATCGACGAGTCGATCGTCCCCATCAGCGTTCCGAAGGTCACCGAGATCGCCACGACCCATTTGTTCGCAGGCGGACGTGCTGCCATTGGAAGTCGAGTAGCATAGCCCGCGACGCACGTGCCGACGCTCCGAATCGTCTCGTTCAACGACGTCTACTCGCTCGAGCATCTCCCTCGGATGAAGAGTCTCATCCGGCGACAGCTCGACGAAAATGTTGCCGACGTCACGCTCGTCGTGCTCGCTGGCGACTTCGTCGCGCCGAGCCTTTTGTCGAGCCTCGACGCGGGACGCGGCATGGTGGATTGCCTCGACGACCTCGGCGTCACGCACGTCGTCTTCGGCAACCACGAAGACGACGTCCCGACGGCCGAGCTCCACCGGCGCATCGAAGAGCTCAGAGGCACGTGGCTCTCGACGAACGTCCAGTTCGATCCGCGCACGAAACCGCACGACGCGATCGACGTCGCGGGCGTGCGCGTCGGGCTCGTCGGCGTGGTGATGACCGAGCGCGCGATTTACCGCGACGCGCCGTTCGGCGGCGCTCCCACCCAGCCCGCCAACGAAGCGGCGCTGCGCGAGCGCGACGCGCTCGTGCAATCGGGCTGCGCGAGCGTCGTCGCGATCACGCACCAGCCGATGGACGAGGATCGCGCGCTCGCTCGCACCGAAAAATTCGCGTGCATCATCGGAGGCCACGAGCACACGCCGCTCCTCGAGCAGATCGGCCGGACGTGGATCGTGAAAGCCGGCACCGACGCCGAGGCGGCCGCGATCACCGAGCTCGTGTGGACCGATCCCGCGACGCCGCCGACCGTGACGACGCGCCTCGAGGCGGTCGCCGGCTATCCGGAGGACGCCGAGCTCCGCGAGCGCGTCGACGGCCACATGCGAAAGGTGCGCGAAATCCAAGACGCGTGCCTCGTCCTCCTCGCGCCCGGCGAGACGCTCTCGTCGATTGGCTCGCGCCGGCGACAGACCTCGCTCGGCGCGCTCCTCTGCTCGCGCATCCGCGACGCGCTCGGCGCCGACGCGTGCCTCTTCAACGGCGGCGGCATCCGCGGCGCCACCGAGTACAAGGGCCGCTTCACCTACGGCGATCTCGAGACCGAGATCCCGTTCGACAACGAGATCGTCGTCGTGCGGATGCCGGGCCGCGTGATCCGCGAGGCGATCGTCGCGTCGCGCGCGACCGAGTCGGGCGCGTATCTGCAAACCGACGACGCGCTCCACCTCGAGTCGCTCGACGACGGCCGAGAGTACCGCGTCGCGGTCGTGCGAAACCTGCTCGAGGGGATGGACCACATCGAGCCGCTCGTGCGCTTCGCGCGCGCGAACCCCACGCGAATCCCGCCGGCAACGACCGGTCGCGAGGTGAAGCACGTCCTCGTGGACGCGTTCGCGACCGAGCTCTGGCGCAAGCTCGGCGGCTTCGACGAAATCGATCTGAACCACGACGGCGTCCTCACCGAGCCCGAGGTCGCGGCGGCGATCGCCCGCGTCACGGCCCAAGCCCCCTCGCACGTCGCCGCGCAGCTCCTCGTGCGTGCGATCGACACCGACGCCGACGCGCGGATCAGCGCCGCCGAGCTCGACCGAATCCGGAAGCGCTGAGCGATGTTCGACCCGATCACGCTCGACCAGCTCCGCGCGTTCGTCGCGGTCGTCGAAGAGGGCAGCTTCTCCGCGGCGGCGCGCAAGCTCCGGCGCGTACAGTCGGCCATCAGCGCGTCGATGGCGAACCTCGAGGAACAGCTCGGCGTCTCGCTCTTCGATCGACGAACGAAGATCGCCAAGCTCACCGACACGGGGGCCGCGGTGCTCTTGGCGGCGCGGCGCGTGCTCGGCGAGGTCGACGCGCTCGAGCGGCTCACCGCGAGCATGGCCGGGGGCCTCGAGGCCTCGGTCTCGCTCTGCGTGGACGCGCTCTTTCCGGTCAGCGCGCTGGTCGATCTGTGCGGGGGCTTTCAGCGCGAGTTTCCGTCGGTCGTCCTCCGCCTGGACACGCAAGTCCTCTCGGCCGTCTCGGCGAGCGTCCTCTCCGGCACGGCGACGATCGGCGTCGTCCTGCCGCCCGGCGTCGCGCCCGGCCTCCAGCGAAAGATGCTCGCGTCCGTCCGCATGCTCCCGGTGGTCTCGCCGAAGCACCCGCTCGCGTCGGAGAAGAAGACCATCCCCGCCGCGCGCCTCGCCGAGGTCGTCCAGATCGTCCTCTCCGAGCGCAACGAAGACGGCGGCGTCCCGGACCAGGGCGTGCTCTCGGCGCGCACCTGGCGCGTTGCGGATTTGAGCACCAAGCACGCGATGCTCCTCGCCGGCCTCGGGTGGGGAAACTTGCCCGAGCACTTGGTGCGGGACGATCTGCGTCGCGGGCGCCTCGTCTCCATTCGCCCCGAGGCGTGGGACGAGGGCCTCGATCGCCTCCCGTTTTACGCGATTTACCGGCAAAACGCGGGCTTCGGCCGCGCGCACACCTGGGTGCTCGATCGCCTCGCCGCGCTCTCGGAGCGCGATCTGGGTCATCGTCGCAGGAGATGATTCGCATCGCGATTTCATCGATTCCTTTCATCATCGAAAGGCTTAGGTTGCGTGGCATCTCAGGAGGCAATCATGGCCACGTACAGCATCGACCCCGCGCACTCGGAAATCGACTTCAGCGTCCGACACATGATGTTCGCGAAGGTCCGCGGACAATTCGTGAAGTGGACGGCGAACCTCGGCTACGACGCCGCGAACCCGGCGAAGTCGACGATCGAGGTCGAGGTCGCGACCGCGAGCATCGACACGCGCGACGCGCAGCGCGACGGGCACCTCCGCTCGGGCGACTTCTTCGACGCGGAGAAGTTTCCGAAGATGATCTTCAAGAGCAAGCGCATCGAGGGCGGCGGCAAGCACTTCAAGGTGACGGGCGATCTCACGATCCGCGACGTCACCAAAGAAGTGACGCTCGACGTCGAGCAGACCGGCAGCGGCAAGGACCCGTGGGGCAACGACCGCCTCGGCTTCTCGGCGAAGGGCGCGATCAACCGCAGCGAGTGGGGCCTGAAATGGAATCAGGCGCTCGAAGCCGGCGGCGTCCTCGTGAGCGACAAAGTCGAGATCGAGGTCGAAGCCCAGGTCGTCGCGAAGGCGTGAGCTAGCTCGTCGCGGGCGCGGGCGGGGTCAGGCTGCTTCGGCTTGGCTCCGCCGCGCGCGACGACTCGCCGGTCGTGTCGAGCGCGACCTTGAAGAGGATCGGCCCGATGAGCTGGTTCAGCGCCACGGTCGCGATGGCGAGCGCGCGAAAGGACGGCCCGAAGCTCGGGAACGCGCGCTCGATCGAGACGGCGAGCCCGAGCACGACGCCGGCCTGCGCGACGAGCCCCGTCCACCCCCAGCGCTTGAGCACCGGCGGATCCTTCGCCAGGCGGCACGAGACGAGGTTCACGAGCGCCGTCAGCGCGACGCGACCGACGAAGAGGACGAGCGCGACCGGCCACAACCTGCGGAGCAGCGGCACGTCGAGCGCCGCGCCCGCGGTCGCGAAGAACACGACGTAGACGACGCTCCCCATGTCCTCGATGGCGTGGAGCAGCTTGTCGCCTTGCTTCGAGAGGTTCTGCACGAGGAACCCGGCGACGAGGAACGTGAGCAGCGGATCGAGGCGCACGTAGTTCACGACCTCGGTGAACCCGAACCCGAGCGCGACGAGCACGATCGGGATCTGTTTGTTCACGAGCCTGAGGTACGTGATCATCAGCAGCCCGAGCGACGTGCCGAGCGACACGCTGCCGATGATCTCGTGGCCGAGGTGATCGACGACCTCGAAGGAGAGCGTCGCGCCCGGGTCGAGCAGCGGCTTGACCATCGCGATCACGGTCGAAGCGATCACGATGACGAGCACGTCGGAGAGCATCACGAACGCCAGGCTGAAGGTCGCGAGGGGTCCTTGCGCGCGCGTCTGCGAGAGGATCGCGAGCGTCGCGGCGGGGCTGCGCGTGATCGAGAGGACGCCCCAGAGGAGCGACACGCCCGCGACGGTCGCGATCGCGGCGCCGCGGACGAAGGGCAAGAGCGGCGACACTGCGGCGAAGAGCAACGTGCCCCCGAGGAAGACGAGCACGCACTGCGTGAAGGCCGCTGCGGTCAGCGATTTCAGGCTCTTTCGCACGAGCTCCGTGCGGAGCTCGGCGCCGCCCGCAAACGCGATGAGAGCGAGCGCCAGCGTGTTCACGGTCTGCAGCGACTCGACGGTCTGCCCGTCGATGAGCGCGAGCGCGTACGGCCCCGCGACGACGCCGATCGCGAGGTACGCCGTGAGGTGCGGGATCTTGAGCGCCTCGAGGAGCGCGCCGGCGAGCGTCCCGCAAATGAGGAGCAGCCCGAGCGCGAGCACCACCGCGACCGAGTCGCGCGCGTGGTGGGTCACGTGCTGCGTCGCGTACGCGAGCCCGCCGCAGACGGCGAGCGACGCGAGCTGCACGAACCGTGTCGCGACATTCGACGTACGCGTCATGCAGCGAGGACGATTCGACCGTGCCGCGCCCGCGCCGTCAAGCTGGCGCGGCGAAGTCTCAGCGGAGAGGGCGGGATTCGAATCGGACCGAACGGTAGCGCCGAGCGTCGCCGATGGTGACGGAAACGACGCGGATCGGGCAACGCCGGGCGACGGGAAGCAACGCGGAGTTTCGGCTTCCGTCGAGCCGAGCATCGCGGAGCTTGAGCGGGCGATCGTGGATGCGACCCTTGCGGGGCGAATGGAGGTTGCCGAGCTTCTTGCCGATAGACTTCGGGCACGGACAGCGACCGCATCTGGTCACGTCGTGAAGCTCTCCAGCCAGCGGTAACGTCAGGAGAAGGCGCCTGGCTTGCTGTAGCGTACGCACGCTCGGTACAGTCGCCCGATGCGACGCTCACTGACTCTCGCCCTCGCGTGCGCCCGCGACGACCGTTGCGCTGCTTGCCTGCAAGTCTCGGGGCTCGGGCGATCCAAGGGAGCGACGGCGAGCCCAGCGCGACCGCTTCGGTGAACGCGCGCGTTTCTTCGCCGCTGCAACCGAAGACGTTCGCATTCAGTTTGGCCACGTTCGATAAAGACACGGTTTTGGACGAGTGCCTAGACTATTCGGTCACGTACCCGCCGGGCTCGGATGCGGGTCCGAAGGCGGATTGGAAAGAGACCTTGATGAAACGGATGACGGAAGAGAATCATCGAACGGGAACGATTCTCCCGAAGCCGTGCGCGGAGCAGTTTAGTGACCGAACGCCGCTCGCGACGTGTGGCGTGCCGGCGCATGCCGTCGGCGATGCTGGCGCCGACGTGGCGCTCACCGATCGTTATTACGACACGGGGACGCTCGGGCGGAGCGATCGGTACATGAAGGGTTGCCTCGACATGGGAGGCGACTGGAGCGCACTGCCGCGTGACTCGGACGAATACCGCGCCGCTGCGCACGCCGCTGCGCGGCGCAATGCCGAGAAGAACTTGGAGCGGCTAAGCCCGTGATCGCCAACTTCGTTAGAACGGTTAGAACGCCATGACGTCGTGCCGTAGGTAGTCACAGCCGAAGGCTGCTGCGCTTGTCTGGCTCCGGCCGTCCCACGCATAAACGGTGTCGCTGCTCGTGCAGCTTACGCGCGCGTTGGCCGTCGGGAATGCCGAGTAAGTTACCCTATAGTCCCAAAAGTCGGGGTCCTTTTGGTCGCGGTAGAGCGTGTCCACCTCGGTACTTCGGCAGCCGGTCAGGGAGGCAAAGTCGCCAACGTTTTGCATCCGGGCTTGGTACATGTCCGCGCTCATCTTCTCGAAATCGAGCAGACGTCGAGAACTGCGCGGACCGTGCAAGTGCGCGCCTCGATCGCATGGCGAGTCCGCATGTGGCTCAGAAACGCGTCGACGCTCTTGCCGGTGCACGCCTGTAGCAAGTCGTTGCTCGTTCCCCGCGGGGATATCCCGCCGCGGCATCGTTCTTGGCCACCGCGTCGGGCGATACTCCGCGACAGACTTCCGTCCAAAGACGCGCCCCGCGCGCGCGAATGGCGCTCTCTTCTGCAGCCAGCTCGGCCGCGCTCGGCTGTTTCCCACGTGCAAACGTCAGGCTCAAGTAGCGACAGTGGAGGGTGTCCCGTGTCGAGGAATCGCAATTGAGCGTAATCGATTTGGCTCCGTCGCTTGAGTGGACCAGCACGCCATACGAGCATACCGCTGAGGCCCGCGTCTCCACCGGTGGCGGTGGTTCGTTCCGGCGGTGACGGGTCTAGCGGCCGCGCGCTGGCGCTTACCGGTTTGTCGGCGACGACTCGCGGCCCCTGAGGAACGGACGACCCACACGCCGCCACCGTCGCCACGATGAACACTGTCGAAGGTCGCATGTCCACGCGAGCATGCGCCGTACTTTAGTGCGGTGTCTAGCCTTAGCCTCACGCAGTAGCCCCAATGTGTGCGCAAGCGCAGCGAACGGCAGATCCTCGCGGAGATCGGCGCTTGGTCATCGCGCGCGCGCCGAGCATCCGGGAAGCTCACGCAAGAGGACGCGGCGCACCGGGCGCGCATCGATTACAAGCGCTGGCAACGACTGAGGCGGGCGGCGTGAACGCGACGATCCGAACGCTGGTCCGCGTTGCCGATGCGCTCGGCGTTGGGGCTCGGTCGCTCGTTACGCTGCGGTGAGCGCGCACGCTTGACGGTGTAGAATAGAAACGCCGCGCTCGGCGGACACCGAGCACGGCGCGAAGGACCACGAGGACGAGTCGTGACCGACGACAAGATTAGCACGCGTGAGCTAGTGGGCCTTCGCGCGGACGCAATCAGGATCCTGCGATCTGAGCGTCTCGCACCCGCGGACGCCGAAGACCTCGCCTCTGATCTTGTCGTCGAGGCACTGCGGAAGGATGACCCGCGCGCTTGGCTGATGTCGGTCGCTCAGCGACGAGCCGCAGGGTGGCACCGCGAGCAAGCGACAGAGCAAGCACGACTCCGCGCGTGGGGTACGGACCAGCAAACGCCCGACGACCGCGGTGCCACGAGCGAGCCGGGCCCGGCGGAACGGCGCCGCGCGTTGAGCCAAAGCCAGCGTGACACCCTTCGTCGTTGGCTCGAGTTCGTATCGCCCATCGGTGAGCTTGAGGGTAACTACGCAGGCCAAGGCGAGCAGGGACCGGCCCGGATCGCGTTGGTGCTGCGGCTGCACCACGAAGCCGTACGCGACGGGCGCACGCCCATTGATCCGCGAACGTTGCCGGTGGAGCGGTACGAAATCCGGAGGACTTCGATGCGCGCGTAACCGCCGAAACGCGCCGGGTACTCGATACCGGCGAAGGTGGCTGGATAGAGAGCGCGGACCATCGGCCGCGCGCACGCAAAGGCAGACCGCGTAAACGTCCCGCCGTGGAATCGCCGCGTGCGCAAGGCCGGCGATGGCGGCTCGACCTCGACGATGCGCTTCGGTTTGTGGCGTACTTCGCCGCACGGCTTGTTACCGGGCTCGATTCCGCCTTGATCAACGATCTCGAAAAGGCGGATGCAGCCGCCGAGCGAATGGATCGCAAGCGGATCGTCGAAAAGGTCCGCGCCGTGCTCGCTGGCCAACCCGTGCGAAAGCGCGGACGCCCGGCAAAGAAAAATCGTTAGGTAATTCCAAAAAGCGCCTCTTGGGCATGACGCTCAAGATTCATCGCGGCGCGCCGCTCGAAAGGGCGCAGCGCGACGCACTCGCAAACTACGTCGCCATTCACGGCGAGTTGCGCGCCCGCTACGAAACCGGGCTCAGTCGGGCCGCACTAACGCGCGCGCTCGCAGGAGCTCCGATCTTGCCTGGAACAGCGGCGCTAGTCGGCCGGCTGTTCGGCGAGGTGTCGCCGTGATGGTCCCGCCCGATCTTCTTGCCGCAGTGCTCGATGCACTCGCGGATCGCATCGCGATGCGCATTGGCGAGACGCGGGAGCGCGAGACATACTCGAGCACCGAGTTACCGTCACGCACGACGCGGCGACGCTTCGCGGAGCTGTGCCGAGTCCGGACGCGTGCTCGGTGCGCACCGCGAGGGCGCGACGTGGGTTTGCTCTCGCTCTGCATGGGAAGCGGCGCGGCGGCGACGTGCACCCGACGTGGCGACCCCGACGAAGACGAGCGACACGGCCCGCGCGGATGCGCTGCTCGAGCGCGCGGGGCTTCGCGTAATCGGGAGCGCCCGATGACCCGTCCGGTTGTCCGAAAACCCGTCCTACGGCGCGAAGCGCTCCGCGACCCCTTCGAAACTCGGCGTTTTTGACTGGCGTCTTCTGGACCGAGAGCTATCCGCCATCGGCGACGACGTGCGCGCCGACGTGGTGCGAAGGTTCCGCACACTCGGCGGTCGCTTCGCGCGCTCGAGCCGATGCGATGGCATGCACGCACTGGACGCGCTCGTCGCAACGGAGGATGCGTTGGAGCTTTCCGCGGGCGGGCGGATCACGAGGGCGCGGATCGCGCTCCGCGACCTACGGCGCAGAGCTTCGAAATCGTGGTGTTCCCGTGATCGTGCGCATCCGATGCCTCGTGTGCGGCGCTGACGACTTGCACACGATCGCGTCCGGAGGCGTCGCGCGCGTTGCGGCTGGACACGAGCCAGGCTGTAAGTACTTAGACGCGATCGATCGCGACGCGGGCGCGGCTTGGTTTCGCACACACGGAAACCCGATGCGGGCGACCATCATCGACCACGTGGGGGCGGCATGAGCACCGCCCGCGACCTCCGTCGCGCGGATGCGCGTACCGCTCAGCATTCGGCTGCTCTGTCGATCGGCGACTCCGGAGACGCGGGCGCCATCCGCGACGTGATCACGCTGGACGCATCCGACCTGTCGGCATCCGTCGGGCTGGCGCTTCGGCACGTCGTGCCCCGCGAGAATGGCGCTTGGTGGTCCCCCGCAACGTATGAGGGGCGGCGTCGCAAAGAGGCTTGGCAGTCGACGTGCGCGATCGGGATCGACGTCGACCACGGCGAGGCACACGCCGCGCGCGATAGAAACAAGCATCGGGCCGAGGCGCGCGACCGGATCCGGCGCGGTGCGGCGCGGGCCCGGAACAGGGCGCTTGCCGCACGAGCCGGACGAGCTTTGCGCTTGCCCCCGTCGCGGATGTGCGTCGCTTGCTTCGCGCGCTCAACGACAGGGCGCCTTGCACGTGGTCGCACGTGACAGCGAGCGGCGGCGCGCGGCTCGTGGCCGTGCTGATCGCCCGATTACCGACGAGCGCGAATACGAGCGTGCTGCGGAGGCGCTCGTTCGGCGCGCGGCGGCGTGGCTCGAGGCGCACGGGCTCGCAGGGCCGTACGACATCGACCACGGCGCAAGCACCGATCGCGCGCGGCTATGGTGGTCGCCGCCGCGCGCGGCGCAGATCCATGGCTCCGGTCGCGTCGTCGGGTTTGTCGACCTACTCAACGACGCCGACGAAGCCGCCGAGCGCGCGGCAATCGTCGCGGAGAGCGGGCCCCGTACGACGAGCAAGCGGCTCGTCGCGCCGCCGTCGCCCGAGTACGTACGCGCGGCGCTAGCTGGCGAGGCCGACCGCGTGCGCAATGCGCCCCGTAGGGACGCGAAACGAACAGCTCAACGCCTCAGCCTATTCGCTTGCGCGGCTCGAACCACTGACCGACGCGGAGATTCACGACGCACTCACGCAGGCCGCCAGCGGTGCCGGGCTAGACGATGAAGAAGAGATCGGAGGCACGATCGCGAGCGGCATCCGTGCCGGACGGAAAGCGCCGCGCCGGCAGCCGAGCGACGAAGTTGTCATGGGCAACGGGGTTAGACGCTCGGCGCAAACGAGAGGAGCGAGCCGGCTCTCGACCTCGCAGCGCGTCACGTGTCCGCGTCGGCCGATTGGTGCACGGAGCGACTCCGCGGCCGCGGAACACCTACTCATTGACGCGCGCACCGTCGACCGCGGCGCACTGGCTGCATACGGCGTTGGCTTGCTCGTGGGCGCGGGCGGCTCGAGCAAGAGCTATGCGACACTGGCGCTCGCTCACGCCATCGCGAGCGACGGGACATGGCTTGGCACCTTCCGCGTTGCGCGTCCCGGTCGCGTGCTTGTGATCACGTACGAGGACGACTCCGACGAAGTGCGACGACGCCTGTTCTACATCGCGGCAGGCACGGCGCCGACGCACACGATCGACGTGCTCGATCTGCACGACGTGCACGCGCCGATGCTGACCGCGGACGCACGGCCAACGCCCGAGGCCGAAGCCATCATCGCGCATCTCCGGGAACGTGGCCCGTATGTGCTTGTCATTGTCGACCCCCTCGCCCGATGCTCTGGCGCCTCGATCGACGCCGACAATGCAGCGGCAGGCGCGCTCGTTACCTTACTGAGCGGATCTTCAGAGCGCGGCGGGCGGGCTCGTGCTCGGTGTACATCGACCACGACAAGGCCGCCCGCCGCGCTAAGCTCACTGATGCGACGATCGTGCGCGGCGCGACCGGCTTCGCCGACTCGGCGCGCGCCGTGCTCACGCTGACGCCGCACGGTTCCACGGCCGTTCGTCTCGCGCTCGCGAAGGCGAACCATGTGCGCGTCTGGGAACCGGTGGCGCTTCGTCGCGGCGAGCACGGCGGACTCTTCGCCCTTGTCGGTTTCCGGAAATTCTGCGGATCGTTTTCCGGAAACTCTGCGGTCTCCAGTAACGGTCCTGATCGTCGAATTGTAGCTCGTCGTCGGGCAGGTGCTTGGTCCGCATCGAGGGTCCGTCGAGGCGCAGCAGGCGTCCGCGCTCGAGGATGCGGTCGACGATGGCCTCGGCGAGATCGTCGTCGTGCAGGACGGCGCCCCAGCGGCTTCGGGTGCTTGTTGGTCGTGAAGATCATCGGCGTGGCGGCGGATGTGGCGGTCGTTGACGACGTGGTAGAGGACGTTCGCGGCGTCGTCGCCGTAGGCGAGGTAGCCGACCTCGTCGACGACGAGCACGTGGGGCCGGATGTAGCTGCGCGAGCGCCTCGCGCATGCGGCCCTCGCGGCTCGCCGACGAGAGGTCGTCGATGAGCGCGGCGGCGGTCGTGAAGAGCGCCTCGAAGCCATTCTGCATCGCGCGGTACGCAATGCGCGATCGCGAGGTGGGTCTTTCCGCGACCGGGCTTGCCTTCGAAGATGACCGAGCGGCCCTCGGTGACGAAGTCAGGCGTGAGCAGCGAGCCGATCGTCGTGAGGCGCAGCGTCGACTGGTAGCTGAAGTCGAACTCGTCGACGGTGCGCAGGAACGGGAACGCGGCGGCACGCACGGCGCGTGCGAGGCGCGTGCCGCGGCGATGCGCGACCTCCTCGGAGAAGAGCGTCGCAGCAGGAGCTGCTCGTAGGCCCACTCCTCCTTCTCGGCGCGCTGAACGAGATCGCGCCAGACGCGCCGCGCGTTGGCGAGGTGAAGGCGCTTGAGGAGCGGGTCGAGATCGGTCGTCATGACGCGCCTCGCGTCGCTCCGCGCGGCCGATGGGCAGCGTCGAGCTGGCGAGCGTCACGGCCGCGCGGTTGCGCCGCTCCGGGATGGCGGGAGGACCATCGCCCCTCCTTCGGGCGCCCAAGGTCGAGAGTGCGCGCCGCACGCCGCGACCGTCGAGCTCGCCGGCGCGCACCGCGCGCCCGAGCGCCTCGCGCATCGCGTCGTCGCCGTGTGCGCTCGAGCAGATCGTAGAGCTCCTCGACGCGACGGCTCGCGAGCTTCGGCTCGCGGTGGGTGAGCTCGGTGAGCAGCGCGAGCGCATCGGGGCCGAGGTTGAGAAGCTGCTGGCGCTTCTCGTAGAGCTTGGCGCGCTCGCCGTGGACGGCGGCGATCTTGGCGGCGCGATGCTCTGGGCAGAGGCGCCGGCGGCTCGTCCTTGCCTCTTCGGCGATGCCAGCGCCTCGAAGCGTCCGGCGACGATGTGGAGGCGGTGCTCGTAGAGAAACAGCGTGCCGGCGACGTGCGTCGCCTTCGGCGGCATCGAGTAGGGCGCGCCCTCGAACATCACCTCGGCGGTGGGCCCGACGAAGATCGGGATGCGCAGCGCGAGCTTTTCCGGAAACACCTTGATGGGCCGGAGGCGCGCGAGCTCCTCTTGCCGCCGCGTTTCCGGAATCACATTCGTCGCACGCGACGCGGTCTTGGTGTTGACCTCGAGCATGCCACGCAGCGAGCTGGGCACGGAGATCGGCGTCGTCCTGGAACTTGCGATGCTTGAAGAATGCAGCTTTCACCCAGCCGACGAGGCGCTCGACGGATCCCTTCTGGTTGCCGCTGCGCGGCGCGCACATCTCCACGCCGACGCCGAGGTCGACGATCGCTTGGGCGAAGGTCGCGTTGAACTCTCGAACGTCGCGACCCTTGCCGGCCTTCGTCACGATCGTCCGGGGGCGATCGAAGACCGCCATCAGCGGCAGCCCGCCGAACGCGACGAAGTCGCGCGCGAGGCAGCGCACGATCGTCTCGACGCGCTCGTTGTCGACGAGCGTGACGGCGACGAAGCGCGAGTACTTCAGCCGCGAGGCGAAGAAGTGGACGCGCTTCTTGCGTGCCGTCGACGAACGTCGACGTCGACGTGGCCGAAGTCGTGCTGCGAGAACTCGCCCGGCAGGCCCTCGAAGCGAACGATCGGCGCCGCGCGCGGCGGACGCGCGCCCGCGACGAGCGCGTAGAACGCACTCTTGTGGCCCGCGTAGCCCGCCTCCGTCGCGCGGCGGAGCAGCTCCTGCGTCGGAAGCGTCGGGCTCCTTCGCAAGCCAGCCGCGCACGCTCTCCGCGAACGGCGTCGCCTTCGACGGACGACCGACCTGGCGCTCACGCCGCGCCGCGCGGTCGTCGGCGCTCGACACATCGGCCTCGCGCTTCACGCGCGCGACAGAGTCGAGCGACGTGCCCGTGCGCTTGGCCACGTCGCTGTGCGAGTGGCCGGCGCGAAGGAGAACTTGGATCTCGTGGCGCTTGAGCAGAGGCAACATCTCCTCCGCTTGCGCCGCTCTGCGAGTCATCGGTACGGATTCCATCATGCGTCGTCTCCCTTTCGGGAGACCGCAGATTTTCCGGAACGGGACCCCGCAGATTTTCCGGAACCATCAGCCCTCGATGGCGCGGAGCTTGCGACTATCGACGCCGAAGCGAGCGGCGAGGGCGAGAAGGCACGGCGAAAGCTCGCCGCCGAAGAGGAAAGCCGGAAGCGTCGCGAGGCTCGAGCGGCGGAAGACGCCGAGCGCAAGGCGATGGCGAGGCGAAAGCGGGAACTCGAGCAACGCGAGCAGGACGCCGCCGATGCGGCAACGGTGCGGAGCATACGCGCAAGCGGCTACGCCGGCCGACTGCGAGATGCCGTCCATGGCTCAACTTCACTGCAGGGCCTGCCCGCGCCGAGCAAAGCGATCGCTCGAGTGAGACTCGACGACGCATCCAGGGAGCGCGTGCCATGAGCCGGTGCATCACATCAGGGTCTTCTGGAAAATCCCCATACCCCTACGCACGGAGCGCGTGCTTCGGGGCGCCGATGCACGTGCATCGTGTTCGCCGTTCCGATGCACCGCGATGCACGACGATGCACCGATGCACTCGCGCCCCCGCGTGGCGCGTCCGCGGAATCCGCGGCTCATCGGGTCGATTTATTCCGCCCCCGCATGCGCGCGTGCGCGCGTGCGTCATGGGGTTCGGCGATGCGGCTGGCGTTTGTCACGCTCGCGCACGCACATGCGCGTCATGGGGTTCGGAGCTGCCCGAGATCGATCAGACGAAGCGCTGGAGCCTCCCCGCCTGCGCGCGCGATCCTCACGGCGCGACCAAACGCGAACGACCGCTTTGCGGCGCGCGCTGCCGTTCAAAGCGCGGCGCGCCCCCTGTGTCGCTCTCGTTCCGAAACGCCCCGACAGAACGCTTGCGAAGCGTTGTCGTATGCACGGCGGCGCATCGACCGGACCGAAGACGCCCGAAGGAAAGCAGCGCGCGCGCGCAAACCTTCGACGCGGCCGACTTTGCGCCCGTTCAGGGCCGAAGCCTCGAACCGCAACGGATAGCGGTGCTCGTCAGCGATCCGACGCTCGACCTAGCGCTCGCTTCGCTTCGCCGGGGGCGGCGATGAGACGCTTACGCGGCGACGCGCGCGAGCATGCGGGCGACCTGCACGGCGGCGAACGGTCGCCCCGTGCGCGACACGAGCCCGCGCGCCGTCAGCTCGGCGGCGACCTTGCGGAGCGACCGGCCCGCGCTGAGCTCTCGCGCCGTGGCGATAGTGGCTTGCTCGGCGGCGACGGCGACGAGCTGCGCGCCTTCGCGGCGGAAGCCGTAGGGCACTTGGCCCACGCACTCGCCGCGCGCCGCCTTCGCCGCGAGAGCTGCCTTCGTGCGGGCGCGAATCAAGCCGCGCTCGTAGGCCGCGGCGCCGTGATCACGGTGCGCATGAAAGCGTCCGCGGGGCTGTCGCCGTTGCCGTCCCGTCGGCGGAGACGAGCGCGCGCCCTTGTCGGCGGCGATGCGCTCGGCCGTCGCGGCGATCACGACGTCGCGCGCGAGGCGGTCGCGCTTTGCGACGACGAGCAGCCCGGCGCTGTGCTCACGGAGCGCCGCAATCGCGCTCAGAAGCGCCGGCCGTCGCCCGACGGTCGTGGCGCCGCCGACGCCCTGATCGACGTGCCACGCGGCGACCTGGACGCCTTCGCGGGCCGCCCACGCTTCGATCGCCGCGCGCTGCGCTTCGGGCCCGTTGCGCTGCTCCGTCGTCGACACGCGGAGGTAAGCGACGGCGACCGACGGCGACCCTTGTTTGGACGCGCTTGCTCATGCCCTATCTGTAACGCACCGTTCGGAACGTTACAAGAGCACAAGTAACATAGGTAACACATGGGCACATTAGACCCACTAGATACAGCGTCACTGGACGCGCAAGAGGTAACGAGTCATGCTCGACGACATGCCGAAGAAGACCGAAGCCGACGCGGACACGCTGCCGGCCGTCGTGCGGATCCCCGAAGGTACGCGCGAGCGCCTAAAGCGCGTCGCCGAAGCCATGAGCAAGCGCGCGCTGACCGAGCTCCCCGCGGCAGTCGTCGTCCGGGCCGTGATCGATCGGGGGCTCGACGCGCTCGAGAGCGAGCTCACGCTCAAGCGGAAGTAGCCCGGACCGCTACGGCTCCGGCCGGGCGAGCGGTTCGAGATCTTCGCGAATACACAGGGCCATGAGCCAGCCGCATCACCCCATCTAAGGAACCACCATTTCGATTCGGAAAACGGCTCCCTCTGTAGTCGGGTCAACAAAATATGTAGCATTTACGAATAGTTATCATTTTGATGCCGGCAAAGACTTGACCCCGCCTTGACGAACGTTCACCTTGACTTGTACTGAGTACAATCTAATTTGCTTTGGGTAATCTCGGATGTTGAGAGGCGGACGCTGAAGGAAATGGGTGCGGGATTAGCAAGAGTCCTAACCATTCCATCGCGCTTGTGGTGCGTGCCGCTGCTAGCGCGATCGTCACTGGCAAGGCGCGTCGCGAGGTGGTGGCGCGGCTCGGCAAGACCGACCCCGAAGCTGAAGCGCACGTCCGGCTTTTGCTTGGCAAGCTTACGGCCGGTCACTTTTTCAGGCCGCACGACGATCCGCCGCCGGAAAAGGATCGCCCGCCGATGCTTACGGAATCAACGACTCAAACGGAGGCTGGTACGTGAAGTTTGTTTTCGAGAGAGGCGTGGTCTTCGTTCTCTCTTGTCATGAGCCCACATGGGACATGGTCTGTGTGGGCGGTGAGAAGATCAAAGGCAGGACATCATGAAAAACTTTGAACCCTACACGTGCCCGATTTGTGGCGAGGGACAGTCCGATGATGCCCCCGGCTGGAATGATGAGGCACTTTCGCCGTGGTCTCGCCCGTCCCGTACCTGACGATGTGCTCATTCCTCGTTGCAATGGTTGCGATGAGGTGTTCCTTCGCCCAGAAGACTCCGACCGAATCGACGAGGCGCTCAAGCGCGCTGTTTTCGCTGAGCAGCCGCAGCGCTTGCATGACATCGTGCACCTTCTGAAGGAGCGTCACGAAGCAACGCAACGCGAGATCGAACAGGCGTGTGCTGTGACGCCGTCATATCTCTCCCACGTCCTGTCGGGTCGCAAGCTGGCGAGTGAGACACTCGTGCGACTGCTCGAGGGTTTCGTCGTGTGCCCGATGGAGTTCGAGAGGTACCGCAGCGGATTCGCCGCGTATCCGTTGCAACTCGACTTCACGAGAATGCTCGCGCGAAATAGCTGGTCCTGGTCGACGACGGCGATATTTGAGCCGCCGTCGTTTGGAATCAGCGAACCGATGCGGATTGGGGGAATGCGCGTGGCGGTCGGAATTCCCACGCGAGGGCGATCCCTATCCGGTCGCTGAGGGGAACCTCGCGCCCCGGGCGCGCGAGGAATTGTTGGTCTGATGATCTGAGAGATGCGATGGCAGAGGAAAAAATACCGATCCGAACGTTCGCGTTGCTGCAGGGCTGGGCGAAAAACTCCGCCTGCGTGAGGTTGGGTTTCTCGGCCTTGAAGCAAGATTGTTGGGGGGGAACGGGAAGCCTGGAGTCGCTTAGTTTCAAGCTCCAGACTTGCGAGGGGCAGTGGTTTCGTGACGAGGCAGAGAATGAGCTGCGCGTCGTTCTCCCTTACGGCGTCGTGATTTTCGCGGGAGCACAGGACGAGAAGTCGACCGTCGCCCTCATTCAGGTCGTTG
Organism: uncultured delta proteobacterium; assembly: GCA_963731595.1. GTDB lineage: Bacteria > Myxococcota_A > Polyangia > Polyangiales > Polyangiaceae > DASXHD01. The sequence goes on along the minus strand of CAVSWE010000004.1, from coordinate 1,305,136 downwards.
TGCGGATGACGTACCGAATGGCGGATGCATCGATTGCCGATGACAATTTCCAGGCCTTCGCGAGCGTCATGCCGTTCCTACACTCGTGGCCCTATCTGCGCGCAGAAGTGCAAGCTCTGACCACGCGCATTGGACTGCCTCCCCTCGTGCTCCCAGTAGTTGTCTCGGGTCATGCGAGGCAGCTCGTCAAGATGAGCAAAGTCGACGCGTCGACAATTTCACGATGGCCCCCGCCGTCGCGCCGAATGCGCTCGAAAGTGAGCTGGTGAATCAGAAGTCGTGAAGGCTAGCGCGCCTGTCGCGCAGCTCACGTCGTGTCAGCGTCCAACACTCCCATAGGCCGAGGTGGCACCGATGACGGAAAACAGTAAGGCCCGCTCAGGACGTCCGCCGACCGGCTCGATTGCGTGGGCCGACCCTGAGACGAAGACGACGCCGATTGGCGTGCGCGTCACGAAGGCGAACGGCAAGCGCAAGCTCGTGCGCTTCAATCCGGGCACGACCGCAGCGGATGCAATCGCGCTCGCGCCCGTGCTCGCCGAACGCGCGCGGTTCTTCGCGGTGGACGAGCACGAAACCGAAACGATCGCCGCGTACGCGGAACGCTGGTTATCATGGCGAGAGGCGCGCGGCTTCGGTTGCGTGGCGGACGACCGCGCGCGCCTCGTGCTTCACGCGCTCCCGACGATCGGAGCGCTTACCATCGCGGCCGCCCGGGCGACGCTACGAACCGAGTTGAAGAAGCTCGTGACCGTGCTCGACGCACGCGCGCGCGCCGGCTTCACGGAGCGCGACGGCAAGCGCTGGCCATTCTCGACGAAATCAGCGCTTCACGTCTGGACAACGATGCGCGCGCTTTTCCGCGACGCGTGCCGCGCGAAGGATCCTGCGTTGTGCGTCCGCGACGACAACCCCGCCGAGGGCGTCGCGCCGCCCGACGTCGGAACCCGAAAGGCAAAGGCGTATCTCTGGCCGAGCGAGTTTGCGGCATTCGTCGCGGCCGAAGCCGTGCCGGTCCGCTGGCGTCGACTCGTCGCGCTCGCCGTCTACACGTACGCCCGCGCTGGCGAGATTGCCGCCCTCGAATGGTCCGACGTCGATCTCGAGCACGGCACGATCCACGTTCACCGTTCGCACGACCGCAAGAGCGACCGCACGAAGGCGACGAAGACCGACACGGCGCGGCGCATCCCGATCGAGCCGCAGTTGCGACCCTTGCTCGTCGCGATGCGCAAGGAAGCGGGCGGCGACAAGGCGAAAGGCGCGATCGTGCGGATCCCCGGTGGCGGGCAAATGCTCGCCCCGCGACTGCGCCGTTACATTCGCCGCGCTGGCATCGAACGCGAGGAACTGTTCACGACCGACGCGACGCGGAAGGCGATCACTTTCCACGACTTGCGCGCGACGGGGATCACGTGGTGCGCCGTCCGCGGCGACGACGCGTTGAAGATCAAGCAACGCGCCGGGCATTCGGGCTTCGGCACGACGGAAGGCTACATCCGCGAGGCAGAGAACATGCGCGACGGCTTCGGCGCAGTGTTTCCGCCGCTGCCGGCCGAGCTCCTCGAGCACCCGAAATCCTTCCGCGGAGTTTCGGCTTCTGTTTCGGCCTTTCGGCGTCGCGCTTCGCAGGAAGCAAGCCAAAAGGGCTCGGAATCAGCGGAGAGGGCGGGATTCGAACCCGCGGTAGGCTTTTGACCTACGCTCGCTTAGCAAGCGAGTACCTTCGGCCACTCGGTCACCTCTCCAGTATTTCGCGCGGGCGCGGAACTTACTTGCCGCCCGCCGCGCGCGCAAGTCACAGCCCTTCGGGACGTCCCGCCCCCCGTTTTCCGGACATTTGCATTCTCCCCATAATTCTACGTGCACCCGCGGCGAAGACTTTCGTCCATGCTGCTTTCGCCGTGATTTTCAGGGCGATTTAGCCTTTTGCACGGTCGAGGCGTCGGTAACGTTTCGGCATGGACCAGCACGAAGAGATCTGGCTCGTTCAATTGTCCAACGGCGCGGTGCGCGCGATGACGCTCGACGAGCTCGACGCCGCCTACCAAGACGGCTCGATCGACGAAGAGACGTTCGTCCGCCGCGACGGCGCGAGCACGTGGGTGAAGCTTCGTGACGAGCTCGGCGGCGACGAGCCCGCCCCGCAGCCCGCGGCGCAGCCGGCGCCCCGGCCCATGTCGATCCCGACGCCCGCGCCGGTGTCCTACGGCGCGGTGCCCGCGTACCCGCAGCCGCAAGCGCTCTACAGCGTGCGGCCGGTCGTCTCCGAGATCGACATGGACGAGCTCGAGCTCGGCGCGGCGTTCAAGAAGTCGCGCAAGGGTCTCTACGCTGCGATTGGCGGCATCGCCGCGGTCGTCGTCGGCGCCGCGGTGTTCGCGGCGACGCACGCGAGCGCGCCCGCCGACGCGACGACGGCGTCGGTCGCGAACGCCGTTCAGCCGCCCCAGGTCGTCACGCCGCCGCCGCCGCCAGTCACGCCGGAGCCGGCGAGCACGCTCACCGAGGATCAGAAGAAGGCGCTCGCGAACCTCGATCAGACCCACGAAAAGACGTGGGAGCAAAAGCGCAAGGCGCGCGAGTCGCACCACGCGAGCCCCGCGTGGCACCCGTCGCACACGCCGTTCCACAAGGGCGGCAACAAGTACGACCCGCTGAACGCGAAGCTCTGAGCCTCGCGCTCAGTCGTCGGTGAGATCCATCACGCGCTGCTCGAGGCCGCGGCCCTTGGTGACGCCGCTGATGCGGACCTGCGCGTTCAGCAGAGCCCAGAGCACCTGACCGATGACGGTCTCGGCGTCGGTCTGTTTGCGCTCGAAGAAGACGCCGAGATCGCGCCGCTCTTCGTCCCACTCGTAGCGCGTGACGCCGGGGATCTGCCGGATGGCGTCGAGGGGGAGCTGCGGCGTGCGCGGCGCGCCGGCGGCGACTTGCGCCTTGGGCGCGCGGCCGATGCGGACGTGGATCTCTTCGCTCGCCGCGGTGAGCTCGGCGATCGTGCCCGACGCGATGAGCTTTCCGTGGTCGAGGATCGCCGCCGCGTCGCAGACCTCTTCGAGCTCCTGCAAGTTGTGGCTCGAGATGACGACGGTGCACTTACCCTTGAGGCTCTTGACGAGCTGGCGCACGTCGTAGGCCACGCGTGGGTCGAGGCCCGCGGTCGGCTCGTCGAGGAGCACGACGTCGGGGTTTCCGAGCAGCGCCTGCGCGAGCGAGACGCGCTTGGCCATGCCGTGCGAGAGCGTGCCGCAGCGCATGTCCCACCAGTCGAGCCCGCCGACGTCGCGGAGCACGTCGCGCGCCGCGCTGATCGCCTTGAGCTTCGGGATGTCCTGCAACCGCGCCATGTGGATCAAGAACTCGCCGACGCGATCGAGCGCCGGCAAGAGGGCGTCTTGCGGCAGGACGCCGAGCCGCCCGCGGAGCTCGTCGACGCTGCGCGACGAGAAGCCGAGCACCTCGACGTCGCCGTTCGTCGGCTCGAGGTAGCCGGCCATCATCGAGAAGGTCGTCGTCTTTCCGGCGCCGTTCGGCCCGATCAGGCCGTAAATCCAGCCCGCGCGGATGTTGAGCGAGAGCTCGTCGACGGCGAGCTTGTCGCCGAAGCGCTTGGTCACCTTCGACAGCTTGACGGCCGACTCGTGGACCTTCTTCTTCTTGGCGGGCGCGGGCGCTTCCTCGGCCTTGGTTTCTTTTTCTTCGCTCGGCGGCGACGTCTCGGCGGTCATCACACGTCCTTCTTGGCGAAGAGCGCCGCGCCGAGGCCTACGAAGAGGATCATGTAGACCGCGCACGCGCCGACGCCGGCCGCGACATGAAGCGGCTTGGGCGAGAGGAGCAGATCGTCGTAGCCGTTCGGGTAGAGGTACTCGTACCACTTGATGCTCGCGACGACGTTGCTCGCCGCGGCCTTCGCCTCGGGCGTGTCCGCCGAGATCGCCGAGCCCCAGCGCATCGCCCACCCGATGAACCCGGGCAGCCACATGCAGAAGAACGCGCCGAACGTCGTGAGGAGCGCGAGGAGCGGCGTCTTGAAGCGCGAGCTCACGAAGATCGCGACCGCCGTCCACGTGCCCACGATCAGCGCCGAAATCACCCAGCAGCGGACGCCCCACGTGAAGAAGTCGCCGATGGTGATGTAGCCGCGGATCAAGACCGCGATGCTCGAGATCACCATCAGCGCGGCGGTCACGATCGAGACGATGCCCCAGAGACCGAAGAACTTGCCGAGGAGATACGACCAGCGCCGCGATCGCACCGTCCAGAAGCGGATGCCGCGGTGCTGGAGATCGCCGCTCACCGAGTCGAACCCGAGGAGGGCGACGAGCATCGGGCCGATCCACACGAGGACCTTCAAAAAGGTCACGAGCGAGATCGGCATGTGCGCGATGTAGTGCGCCGCGTCGGGGTCGGCGCCCGCCTTGATCGCGCCCTTCTCGTAGGCGTCTTGAAACGCCGCCGTTCCGGCGCCGCCGATTTTGTCGCGAACTCCGGACTCGATCCAGATGCAGATGAGGACGGCGAGGAAGCTCCCGAGGAGCGTCAAGATGCCGAGAATGATGCCTTTGACGCTTCGAATGCTCTTGCGGAGCTCGCGTCCGGCGACCAGCGTTATTTCTGCGGCGGGGCTCACGGGGTTCCCTTTTTAGTTCGCAAGTGTTACGAAGTCACCAGCCGGTTTGTTCCTCGGAACAGCCCAGCTGTTTGGCCTCATCGACTCGGAAGCGTGAACCCCGCCAGGCCCGAGAGGGAGCAACGGTAGCGTGGAAGGGTGTGATGGGGCCTTTGCCTTTAAGGCTCGAAGGCGCTAAAGCAGCCGTCAGGGACACCCGTCCCGCAGTTTCCTGCTCCGTTGACGCCCATCGCGGGCATCCGGGGCGTTTCATCGCAACTCCAACTCAAGCTTCTGCGACCGGCGCGTTGCGCCTGGTTGCTTTCCGGGGACTATGTCTGGGAAAACATTTTGGTCATCAGCGTGGACATCCGCGAGACGCGGGTCGCCCTGATTGAAAACGGAATCATCGCCGAGCTGCACATCGAGCGACGCGGACACAACTCGCAGCCGAGCACGGTCGGCAACGTGTACCTGGGCAGAGTGACGCGCGTCCTGCCCGGGCTGCAGGCGGCGTTCATCGACATCGGGCAGGAGCGGGCGGCGTTCCTCCACGTCGAGGACCTGATTCGCCCGAGCGACTTCGACGCCTACTTGCAAGGTACACGCAAACAGGCACGCGACGAGGACGCGCCCGAGGTCACCGGCAACGAGGAGCTCGACGCCGAGGCCGAGGCGGAGATCGTGACGGCCCCGGTCGTGGCGCCCGCCGAGCCGCTCAGCGGGGAGGACGCCGCCGTCGTCGCCGCGGCCGAGACCGACGACGAGTCGGCCGCCGCGACCGAAGAGGCCGCCGACGTGAGCGCGCCGGAGCTCGCCGCGGCCGAGAGCGATCTCCGCGGTCGCCGAGCTCGCCGCCGACGCCGAAGACGAGACCATGGCCGCCGTCCTTGCCGACGAAGAAGGCGACGACGCCGAAGAGACGCCGCCGGACGAGGGCTGGGGCGACGAGACGACGACCGACGAGCCGGCGATGCCGGTCGAGTCGGCGCCTGCGATCGCGGCGGCGCCCGTCGCGGCGGCGGCCGACGAAGAAGACGACGATTTCGCGGGCCTGCCCGGCTTCACGGTCAGCGAGCCCGGCGAGCCGGTTCCGCGCGCGGCCGCGCCGCGCGAGCGCGAGGCCCGCGGAGGCGATCGCGGCGGCGGACGAGGCCGTGGACGCGGGCGCGGGCGCGGGCGTGGACGCGATCGCGACGGCCGCGGCGACCGCGGCGGAGACCGCGATCACCGCAACAAACCGCGCCAAGCGACGTCACCGCTACGGATCTCGAAGTCGACGCCGATCCGCGAGGTCGTGCGCGAAGGGCAGGAGATCATCGTCCAGGTGTCGAAGGACCCGATCGGCACGAAGGGCGCGCGCTGCACGAGCCACGTGTCGCTCCCGGGCCGCTACGTCGTCTACGTGCCCACGGTCGAGCACATCGGGATCTCGAAGCGCATCGGCAGCGATCAAGAGCGCGCGCGCCTGCGCGACGCGATCGAGGCGATGAAGCCGCCGACCGGCGGTCTCATCGTGCGCACCGTCGCCGAGGGCCTGACGAAGAAGCAGCTCAAGGCCGACGTCGGCTATCTGGTTCGCCTCTGGGGCGAGATCGCGAAGAAGAAGAACGAGACGTCGCGCGCGCCCGCCGTGCTGATGAGCGAGCTCGATCTCGTGCTGAAGACCGCGCGCGATCTCTTCACCGACGAAGTCGACCAGATCGTCATCGACGACAAGCAGCAGTACGAGCGCCTCATCCGCTTCACCGAGATGTTCGCGCCCGACCGCATCAAGGACATCGAGCTCTATCAAGGCGACGAGCCGATCTTCGACGAGTACGGCATCGAGGACGAAATCGGCCGCGCGCTCTCGCGCAAGGTCCCTCTCCCGAGCGGCGGCTACTTGATCATCGATCAGGCCGAGGCGCTCACCGCGATCGACGTGAACACCGGTCGATTCGTGGGCAAGGGCAGCAAGGACATGGAGGAGACGATCCTCAAGACGAACCTCGAGGCGGTCCACGAGATCGCCTACCAGCTTCGCTTCCGAAACATCGGCGGCCTCATCATCCTCGACTTGATCGACATGGAGAAGGCCGCGCACCGCGAGAAGGTGCGGCGCACGCTCGAGGACGTCCTGCAGAAGGACAAGGCGAAGACGACGCTGAACCGCATCTCCGAGCTCGGCCTCATCGAGATGACGCGCAAGCGCACGCGCGAGTCGCTCGGGCGCATGCTCCACGAGCCGTGCTTCTATTGCGACGGCACGGGGCAGCTCCAGTCGAAGGAGACGATCGCCTACGAGATCCTGCGCGAAATCCGCCGGCGCCGGCGCGATCTCCCGGGCTACACGATCATCGTCAACGCGCACCCGGCCGTCGCCGACTTGCTCACCGGCCCCGAGAAAGAAGCCCTCGCGGTCGCCGAGAACAAGTACATGCGCAAGATCATGGTGCAGCCGCGCAAGGAATATCACCTCGAGCAGTTCGACCTGCAGGGGAAGTAGCGACCGCGCGGGCGTAGAATCCCCGGGTGAGGATCCGGAGGCAGCTCCAGCTCGCGCGTTACGGCGCCTACGCCGCGTGCGCGGGAGTGATCTTCGTCGCCACGCGCGAGCTGCCGATGGCGCAGGCGTGGCTCGTGGCCATCGTCGTCCTCGGGGGAGTGCAGCCGCTCTTGCGCCGGGCGAACCGGCGCATCGCCACGCGCGCATTTCGGCGCCTCGGGACGCTGATCGTCGAGCGGCGTCACGGCGACGCCCACGCGCACCTCGCCGATCTCCGGCGGGTCTACGCAGGCTCGAAGGGAGCGCTCGAGCTCTTGCGCGTGCACGAGGGGAGCGTGCTCATGTACGAGGGGCGCTACGCCGAAGCGATTCGCCTGCTCGAATCGGTCGACCGCGCGCGGCTGCAGGCGAGCGCCGTGCCCTGGCTCTTGAACAACCTCGCGTGGGCGCTCGCCCGAGTCGGCGTCGGCGGGCGCGCCGTCGAGGCCGCGCGCGAGTCCATCGACGCCAACGCTCGAGCCGGCGATCGCGCCACGTCCAACGACGATTTACGCACCTGCCAGCTCGGGACGCTCGGCGCGGCGCTCGTCGTCGCGGGCAAACCGGACGAGGCCGTCGAGCCGCTCGAGCAGGCGCTCGCGCGCGGCGGCACCGCGGCGCAGCAGGCGCGTCGCGGGTTCTACCTCGGCGAGGCGCTCCGCGCGCTGGGCCGCGAGGACGAAGCGCGCGCGGCGTGGAAGCGGGCGGCCGAGGCCGCGCCCGACGACGAGCTCGGCGCCGCCGCGGGCGAGAAGCTCGAGCACGCCGCCCCGCCGTACCGATGATAGGATCGCGCTCGTGAGCGACGACAAACGCCGAGAAGAGCGGATCACGATCAACAAAGAGTTCGAGTCGTTCGATGCCTTCATCCAGGAGTACATCACGAACATCTCGAAGACCGGCGTCTTCGTCCGCACGCAGTCGCCGCTGCCGATCGGCACGAAGGTGAACCTCCACTTCTCGGTCATCATGGAGGACATCGAGACGATCGAAGGCGTCGGCGAGGTCGTTCGCGTCGAGACCAACGAGAGCGGCACGATGGGGATGGGCGTCGTCTTCCGAGAGCTCTCGAGCTACTCGCGCGATCTGCTCGAGAAGCTCCTCACGCGCCGCTGACGGGTCAGTCGATGCGGGCGGCGAGATACGCCATGGCCTTGGGGTAGCGGTATTCGATGCTCGCGTGGGTGGCGTCGAAGAGCTCGAAGAAATGATCGTCGATGCCGAGCTTCAGGAGCTCGCGGTGGAAGGCCTCGGCGCCGAGGTCGAGGAAGTACTCGTCGCGCTTCCCTGCGTCGATGTAGATTGCACGCATCGATTTCAGCGCGCGCGCGTAGTCGGGCGTGCGCGCCATGTAGACCGGGTCGTGCGCGAGCCATCGGGCCCACACCTCGGGGATTCGCTCGCCGGTCGCGGGGTCGAAGGGCAAGCGCACGGTGCCGTCGGGGTCGGCCGAGTAGCACGCCGCCATGCACCAGTCGTTCAGCAGCGTGTGGTCGCCGGGCTTGGTGAACGCCACGCGCGAGCGGAAGTCGGCCCAGAATTTTTCGAAGCTGCCGCCGTAGCCCTCGCGGAGCGCGCGGACCGTGTCGCCGAAGGTCCGCGCGTAGCAGAGGTCGAAGAGCGCGTCGCCCGCGTGCGTCGCGAGCGCGCCGAACACGTCGGGGCGCATCATCGGCACGACCATCGCGCCGTAGCCGCCGCTCGACTTGCCGGTGAGCGCGCGGTGATTTCGATCGGCTTTCGTGCGGTATTTCGCGTCGACGTGCGCGACGACGTCGTCGCAGAGGTAGGTCATGTACTTGCCGGTCGCCGCCGAGTCGACGAACTGGCTGCCCCCGAGCGACGTCCACGCGTCGACCATCGCGACGAGGCAGGGCGGCGTCGACTCGTTCGCGAAGAGCTCGTCGACGAGCTCGATGACGCTCGGACGGAGCGACGAGCGGTTCCGCCACATGTCGACTTGGCCGGTGAGGCCCTGAATCAGATAGATCGTCGGAAAGCGGCGCGACGGGTCCTTCTCGTACGCGGGCGGGCGGTAGACCCACAGCGGCCTTTCGTGCGGGTCGCCGAGGCGGTTGCCGCGGAGCGCGCGGCTGTCGACCACGATTTCATCCAGCTTGCCGCGGAGCGGGACCGACCACGGTCTCAATCGTCCTCGCCTTCCTCGTCTTCGTCCTCGTCCTCGTCTTCGTCCTCGTCGTCTTCGTCTTCGAGCTCCTCGGCGAGCTCGTCCCAGATCTCGTCGTCGGGCTCGGTCTCGTAGTCCGCCTCGCCCTCGTCGACGTCGACCAGCGACGCGCGAAACGACGCGATCGAGTCGGCCAGCATGAAGACGCCGCCGTCCCAACCCTTGCCCGCTTCACGGAAGGTCTCTTCGTCGAAGAAGCCGACCGGACACTTCGGGTCGTCGACCTTCATGACGATGTAACTGCTCTCGTCGACGCGGAAGACGGGCACGAAACGATCGGCGTGGTCCCACTCGCCGTCCTCGCCCACGATCGCGTCGTCGAGATCCGTCGCCGCCGCGGCCTCCCAGGACGGAGGCGCGACGACGAGGCGGAACGTGCCGGGCTCCCAACCCGGCACGTTCAGCTTCGCGCACTTGTTCTCGCAGTTGAACGCGCCCGTGCTCGCGAAGAACACTTGCAGCGCCTTTGGGATCTCCACGTCGAACATGTCGGCGTATCGCTCGAGGAGGGCCGCGGCGATCTGCTGCTTCTGTTCGGTCTCCATTCAGTGCGAGTGCGTCGCGGTGGCGAAGCGCTTCGCGACGTCGTCCCAGTTGACGACGTTCCACCACGCGTTCACGTAGTCGGCGCGCTTGTTCTGGTACTTCAGGTAATACGCGTGCTCCCACGCATCGCAGATGAGGAGCGGGACAGCGCCGGTGAAGATGCTGTTCTGGTGGTTCATGAGCGAGAGCGTGATGAGGCGCTTGCCGAGCGGCTCCCACGCGAGCAGACCCCAGCCCGAGCCCTCGACGCTGACGGTCGCCGCGGTCATCTCTTTTTTGAACGCTTCGAACGAGCCAAAATCGCGCTTGATCTGATCCGCGAGCGGCCCGGTCGGCTCGCCGCCGCCCTTGGGCTTCATGTTGGTCCAGTACTGGACGTGGTTCTGGTGCCCGGCGCCGTGGAACGCGACGAGGCGCTCGTAGTGCTGCGCGAGCGCGAAATCGCCCGATTTGCGGGCCTCTTCGAGCTTGGCGAGCGCGGCGTTCAGACCGTCGACGTAGCCCTTGTGGTGCTTGTCGTGGTGGAGCTCGAGGGTCGCCTTGTCGATGTGCGGCTCGAGAGCGTCGTAGGGATACGGCAGCGGGGGAAGTTCGTAGGCCATGTCGTCGGCTCCTAGAAAGTGGTTGGGCCGCGTAGCCTAAGGACAGCTCTGCCGGAGGGCAACCCTCGACTGGCCGATCAATCCAAGTACGGCTCGAGGTAGCGCTCGATGACGACTTTTGCCTCACCGAGCAGCGCCTCGCTCTCCGGGCGGGGTTTGTCGATCGCGAAGAGGAGGAGCGCCGACATCGTCTCGATCGCCGTGTTCGCCATCAGCTTCCGGCGCGCGGGCGGGACTTTCTTCTTCGCGAGGCGCTGGAAGACTTCTTCGGCCCTCTCGGCGAGCTCGCGGTTCATCGCCTGGCCCGCGTCGAGAAAGCGGCGCGAGTAAAACACGTTCGACCAGATCGCGCGGAACGTGACGCTCGTCCGGTGCATGGCGGCGAAGGCGTCGATCGTCGCCCCGACCACGTGCCGCCACGGCACGCTCGTCTTCGCGTCGACGAACGCGGCGAAGAGCACGCGCACCTCCTCGAGGTACTGGTCGCCGATCGCCTCGTAGATGGCCAGCTTGTTCGGGAAGAACTGGTAGATCGACCCGACCGAGGTCTTGGCGCGCTCGGCGATCGACTCGACGGTCGCCGCCTCGACCCCGCGCTCGGCGAACTCGTAGGCCGCGGCGTCGAGGATGCGCGCGACCCGCTCGCGGCTCCGCTCCTGCGCAGGGACGCGGCGTCGGTCTTTCTGCACGACGCGGTTCTATCACACTTGACAAGAATGTGAGGCGCGCCTCATGTTTCGGGTGAACGTGAGGATTGCCTCACATTTCCTTCCGGAGGTCGTCTTGCCGTCTTTTCCGCCCGGCCCGCCCGGGCTCCCCGTCGTCGGCTCCGTGTTCAGCGCGCTCCGCGACCCGCTCGCGCTCTTCATGAGCGCGACGCGCGAGCACGGCGACATCGTCGGCTTGCGCATGCTGCACCTCGATTACGTGCTGCTCACGAACCCCGACGCGATCCGCCACGTGCTGGTCGAGAACCCCAAGAACTACGAGAAGAGCCGAAACTACGCCGGGCTCCGCGTCATCCTCGGGCAAGGGCTCGTGACGAGCGAGGGCGAGGTGTGGCGGCGGCAGCGCAAGCTCGCGCAGCCCGCGTTTCACCGCGAGCGAATCGCGTCGTTCGTACGCGCGATGAGCGAGTGCACCGACGACATGCTCGGTCGCTGGCGGCGCGAGAACGACGGCGACGTCTTCGACGTGCACGGCGAGATGATGCGGCTCACGTTCCGCGTGGTCGGGCGCGCGCTCCTCTCGCGCGATCTCGACGGCGACGCCAAGGCGATCGGGCACGCGCTCACGATCGGCCTCCGCTGGGCGAACGACTACGCCGAGTCGCTCGTGCCGATCCCGCTTTCGGTGCCGACGTTCAAGAACCTGCAGCTCAAACGCGAAATGCAGAAGTTCGACGCGCTCATCCACAAGATGATCGACGAGCGCCGTCGCGAAGGACCGAAGGACGATCTCCTCTCGATGCTGCTCGAGGCGCGCGACGAGGAGACCGGCGAGCCGATGAGCGACTCGCTCTTGCGCGACGAGCTCATCACGATGGTCTCGGCCGGACACGAGACGACCGCGAACGCGCTCTCCTTTGCGCTCTACATGCTTTCGAAATATCCCGAGTGGGCGCGACGCGTGCGCGAAGAGGCGGACGACGTGCTCGGCGACGGGCCGGTGGGCATGGACGCGGTGAAGAAGCTCGTCACCGCGCAGATGGTGATCGAGGAGACGCTGCGTCTCTTCCCGCCCGTCTGGGTCTTCGAGCGGCGCGCGCTCGCGGCCGACCGCGTCGGCGAGTTCGAGATCCCGAGAGACGCGACGGTGGGCATCGCGCCGTTCGCGCTCCACAGGTCGCCCGAGATTTGGCCGAATCCGGAGGGGTTCGACCCGACGCGCTTCACGCCGCAGGCGAAAGAGGCGCGGCACAAGCACGCGTACATTCCGTTCGGCGGCGGGCCGCGCACGTGCATCGGGAACGTCTTCGCGCTGACCGAGGCCACGCTCGTCCTCGCCATGATCGCGCGCAAGTTCCGGCTCGAGCTCTTGCCGGGTCACGAGCTCGAGCTCGACCCGCTCGTCACGCTGCGGCCGAAGGGCGGGCTGCCGATGAAGCTCCGCGCGCTCGGCGCGCGTCAGGCGCCGGCGAGCTCGCGGCGCAGCGCGGCCAGCGCGGGCGTGACGCCGCTCGGGTAGCGCGCCGGCGCGGTCGCGCGCTTGTGCTTCGGCAGGAGGGACTGCACGGCCCGGAGCGAGCGCTCGCGGAGCTCGCGCGCGGGCTCGAGGGCCTGCACGCGCTTGCCCGCGCGCATCACGTTGCGGAGGATCGGCGCGCTCGACGCCGCGTCGCGGAGCTTCACGATCTGCCCGCTCTTGAGATCGACGAGGCGCGCGTCGCGCACCGACGTGTGCCGCTCGTTCGCGCCGTGCGTGATGTCACCCACCGGGTGACCGTCGGCGTCGAAGTAGCGGAGGACGACCTTTCGCCCGGGGACGCCGCGCGCGCCGTGCGCGAGGCTCACGTGGAGGCGAGGCGACCACTGCCCGTCTTGCTCGATGGCGACGAGGTCGTAGCGCGCGCTCGGCGTGGACTCGATCCGCGGCGAGAACACGAACGCCGCGATGGGCGCGCCGCTCCGCCGGAGATCGCTCACCTGCTCCGGCGTGGAGACGCCGGAGACGACGATGACCGGCTCCTTGAGCCCGGCCTTGGCGAAGCGCTCGTAGGCGAACGACCACGCGTCGAGGATCTCGCTGGCGGCGATCTCGATCGCGATGGGCGCGTCGCTCCACGAGGCGGTCGCGCGCGCGCGCGCGGCGGCGACGATCTTGTCGATCCCGGCGGCGGCGTCGCGCACGTCGACGCGCACGATCGGCTGCTCGGGGATGGCGCGGAGCCACGCCTCGAAGGCGGCCTGCTCGTCGCGCGCGGCCAGGACGAAGGACTCGGGCTGGAGCGCGCGCACCGGCATGCCGTAACGACGCCCCGCGAGCGCGTGCGTCGTCGCGCCGGCTCCCCCGACGTACGCGGCGCGCGCGTGGAGCGGGTTTCCGCCGAGGCGGCCGAGGAGCGTCGAGCCCGCCTCGATGATCTCCGCCCCCTCGGCCGCGATCACGCAGCGCGCGACTTGCGACGCGACCTGGGTCGCGCCGTCGACCGAGCTCACCACCCACGCGGCGACGAGCTGCGCCTGCCAGAAGGGTCCTTCGATCGAGACGACGGGCTGCCCGGGGCAGACGACCGAGCCTTCGGGCACGGCGTCGACGTCGCACGTGAAGCGCGCGCCGTCGAGCTTGCGCGCGAGCTCGGAGCTGACGGCGCCGATCTCCTTCAGGTACGTCGCCTCTTCGGTCTTGATGCGAAACCGCTCGAGCGCGTCGATCAGCGGCTCGATCCCCGCGAGCACGCGCAAGCCGCCGTCGGGCGCGTCGAGCACACACTCGAACGTCGAGCGCACGCCCTCGATGTGCGCGTGGTGCGCGGCGGCGACGGCGTGGAACGCGTCGAGCCCGACCGAGAGCGGGTTCACGGTGAGCGGGGGGACGGGCGGCGGCATGCGGGTTCTCCGAGCTGACTGGGGAGGTTACTCGAACGGCGTCACTTGCGCGCGCGTTTGCGCGGGCGCGCGGCGCGCGCGGGCGGCGCGGGCGGCGCGACGATCGACGTCTTGGTGCTCCAGCGATAGAGCTGCGCGGGACGATGCCGGCCGGTGCGATGCGCCGAGGCGACCGGCTCGACGAGGTCGCGGATCAGGAGCTTCGCCCGGAAATTCCGCTTGTCGAGCTGCCTGCCGAGGACGGCCTCGTGCACGTGCTGCAGCTCGCTCAGCGTGAACCGCGGGGGAACGAGCTCGAGCGCGCGGCGCGTCGGCGCTTCGTGCGCGAAGGACGCGAGGTGCTCGCGCAAGCGATCGATAGCGAGCGAGATGATGCGCGAGTGATCGAACGCGACGCGCGAGCGCGCGAGCGAAGACACCGAGACCCACTGGGCGTCGGCCGCGTCGTCGGCGGCGACGGGCCGCGCCGGCGCGACGAGGAACGCGTAGAAGGCGACGCTCACCGTGTGCCCGCGCGGATCGCGGCCCGGGTCGCCGAACGCGCCGAGCTGCTCGAGCGCCGCTTGCTCGATGCCGGTCTCTTCCTTCAGCTCGCGCGAGGCGGCGCGCTCCAGGCTCTCGTTCTCCTCGACGAACCCGCCCGGCAGCGCCCATTGACCTTTGAACGGCGGCCCGCCTCGACGAATCATGAGGACGGCGAGATCGCCCGCGCGAATCGTGAAGAGCACGACGTCGACCGTGACCGCGGGCCGCGGATACTCGTAAGTGAACGGCATCGAGGGAGGACAGGGTCGTGTCGCCCTCACGCGATGTCAACGGTGGTACGCTCGGCGAATGCGTCGCGCGGTTTTCGTCCTCGGCGGGTGCATGCTCGTCGCCTGCCTCGACAAGGCCAAGGCCGACTACGACAAGTGCGTCGACCGCGACAAGAGCTACGACGTGAAGGGCGCCGTCGCGGCGTGCAGCGCCGCGGTCGCCGCGGACCCGAAGAGCCCGAGCGGGCAAGCGGCGGCGAAGAAGCTCTACGACCTGCAGCTCGTGAGCGACAAGATAAAGACCGAGGCCGCCGACAAG
Organism: uncultured delta proteobacterium; assembly: GCA_963731595.1. Classification (GTDB taxonomy): domain Bacteria; phylum Myxococcota_A; class Polyangia; order Polyangiales; family Polyangiaceae; genus DASXHD01. The sequence goes on along the minus strand of CAVSWE010000004.1, from coordinate 1,290,036 downwards.
GCCGCTCGCGATGCCAAGATCGACAAAGACGAGCCGCTCGTCGTCGCGGCGCCGTCGGCCACGCAGGTCACGGTCGCGGACAGCGCGACCGCCGCGGCCGTCGCCACCACGCCGGGCGACGTCGTCGGGCAGGCGCAAGCGCTCTTTCAGTCCGGCGATCTCGCCGGCGCGCGGGCGCTGCTCGAGCCGCGCGTCCTCGGCACGCACGCCAAGCCGACGCTGCCGGAGGGCAGCCTCCTCGAGCAGATCTGCATGGCGCAAAAGGACCGTCGCTGCCTGGCCTCGCTGAAGGCGCTCGCGCGCAAGCGGCACTGAGCCACGTCGCTCGCAGCGCGGGCAGCGCGGATCAGAGGCGCTTCGCCAGCTCGCGGATCGCGGCGGGGTTCGCGGCGTCCTCGAAGAGGAGCGGGAAGAACGCCGGCTCGATCGGCAGCTCCTTCGCGAGGCGCGCGAGGCTCTCGCTCTGCACGCGCTCGCGCACCGAGCGGACGCGCGCCGATTCGAGCGCCGACGTGCCCGCGTCGCGCGGATCGACCGCGAGGCGCTCGAGCACGTCGCGCTCCTCGCGGGAGAAGAGCGGCGGGAGCACGCCGTTCACGACGACGCGCGAGATGCTCATCCCGAGCTCGCCGGTGAGCGCGCCCGCGAGCTCGATGGTCTCGGTCGTCGGCATCTCCTCGGGCAGCGTGACGAGCACGACGCCGGTCGCGTCGGCGTCCCGGAACATGTTCCACGCGCGCTCGGCGTCGCGGCGCAAGAGGCCGGGCGGCACCACGTCGACGATGACCTTCGGCACGCGCAGCATGTCGAGCCCGTGGCCGGTCGCGGGCGCGTCGAGGATGACGACGTCGTATTTGGGCGAGCCGTCGTTCATCGTCTCGGTCGTGTGGAACCACGCCTTGCCGAGCATCGCCCACTCGCTCATGCCGGGGACCGCGCGGAAAAAGACCCGCACGTACTTGTTGTCGAAGAGCAGCGAATAGAGCGCCTTCGATTTGAGCGCCATCATCCCGTACTCTTCGAGCGCGGTCTCGGGGGTCATGTTGACCGCCCAGACGTTCGGCGCGACCGCCATCACGTCGGTCCCGATGAGATCGCTGCCGAGCATCGCAGACATGCGCTCTTTCGCGTTGCACATCGCGACGAGAACGCGCTTGCCGCGCGCCGCGAGCGCGGTCGCGTACGCGGCGGTCACGGTCGTCTTGCCGACGCCGCCCTTGCCGGTCACGATGAGAAAACGGCGGTCGTCCGCAGCCATGCGCAGCCGCTCCGTTTAGCACGATTTCCGTGCTAGACCGAGCCGCGGATGGCCCAGGGAACCGGACGGCTTTCGCTCTTCGCGCTCGGCGGACTGGGCGAGGTCGGCATGAACTGCCTCGCGCTCGAGCAACGCGGCGAGATCCTGCTCGTCGACTGCGGCGTCACGTTCGACCACCGCGGGCTCGGCGTCGACGTGGTGCACCCGGATTTTTCGGCGCTCGAGGCGTACCGCGGGAAGATCGCGGGGCTCTTCGTGACCCACGGGCACGAAGATCACATCGGCGCCATCCCCTACTTGCTGTCGCGCTTCGACATGCCGGTGTGGGCGCCGCCGCACGCCTGCGCGCTGATCCGTTCGCGGCTCGCCGAGGTGAAGGAGACCGGCGCGCCCCCGCTCGCCTCCGAGCCGGCGCTCAAAGAGGCGACGGTCCGCGGGCTCTACCGCGTCGGGTCGTTCTGGGTGGAGCCCATCCGCGTCACGCACTCGATCGCCGACGCGACCGCGCTCGCGATCAAGACCGACGCCGGCGTCGTGCTCCACACAGGCGACTTCAAATTCGATCCGACGCCGCCCGACGGCGAGGCCTTCGACATCGATCGCATCGACGAGCTCGGCGAGGCGGGCGTCGCGCTTCTCCTCTCCGACTCGACGAACATCGACGCGAGCGGCGAGACCGGCAGCGAGCGCGGCGTCGGCGACTCGCTCCACCGCATCGCGGCGAAGGCGAGCGGCGCGGTCGTCGTCGCGATGTTCGCGTCGAACGTGCACCGCCTCCGAATGCTCGGCGAAATCGCGCGCCACACGCGCCGCAAGATCGTCCTGCTCGGGCGCAGCGTCGAGACGCACGCGAAGGCGGCGCGCGAGACGCGCTACCTCGATTGGCCGAGCGACCTCGTCTGGCCGGCCGATCGCGTGCGAGAGCTGCCGCGCTCCCAGGTGCTCGCCATCGCGAGCGGCACGCAGGGCGAGTGGCGCGGCGCGCTCTCGCGGCTCGCGCGCGGCGATCACCCGCTCTTCGACCTCGCGCAGGGCGACACGGTGGTGCTCTCGTCGCGCGCCATCCCGGGAAACGATCTCGCGGTCTACGCGGTCATGGGCCACTTGCTCCGCCGGGGCGTCGAGCTGCGCACGTGGGTCACAGATCGAGCGGTGCACGTGAGCGGTCACGCGCATCGTCAGGAGCAGAAGCGCATGCTGGAGCTCGTGCGCCCGCGCGCGTTCGTGCCGCTGCACGGCACCCTGCACCACCTCACGCGCCACGCGGAGCTCGCGCGCGAGCTCGGCGTCGCGCAGACGTGCGTCCTCGAGAACGGCGATGTCGCGACGCTCGACGAAGCGGGGATTCAGAAGACCGGCAAGGTGGGCGTCGGTCGGGTGCACTGCGCGTTCGGCATGCCGATTCCGCCCGTGCAGATGCGAGAGCGCGTCATCCTCGCGGGCGAGGGCGTGGTCTCGGTCAGCGTGCTCGAGCGCGCGGGCGCGGCCCCCGACGTGCGCGTGACGACGCGCGGGCTGATCGACGAAACCGCGCACGCCGCGGCGCTCGCCGACGCGCGTCGCGCCGCCATCGGCGCCCTCCGTGACACGTCGAACGCCGAGACGCCCGAGGAGCGCGTGCGCGTCGCCGTGCGCCACGTCTTCCGCGAGGCGATCGGCTTCAAGCCGGTCACGATGGTCACGATCTTCGAGGGCCCTCGTTGAACGGCCCGTCGTCGCGGCTGCCGCCCGCGCACGTCTTTCTCGCGCGACGCATGCGGTTCCTCGCGACCGAGCTCGCCGCGACCATCCCGCGCGTCCGCGGGCGCACCGACGCCGACGGCATCCACGACATGCGCGTCGCCATCCGCCGGCTCCGCGTCCTCTTGCGCGTCGCGCGGCCGGTCTTCGGGCGCTTCTACTGCGACGCGATCCGCGCGTCCTTGGCGCGCGTGGGCCGCGCGAGCGGCGCGCTCCGCGACGAAGAGGTCCTGCGCGAGACGCTGACCGGGCTCGAGCTCCGCTCGCAGGAGCTCGACGCGTGGATCGTGCGGCGCGCGCGTCGCGAAGAGGCGCTCCGGCGCATCGTCGAGAATCGACTCCGCGCCGGGCAGGTGGGACGCCCGCTGCGCGAGCTGCGTGCGCTCCTCGTCTTGCCCGTTCGGCCGAATCGGCGGCGCCCCGTCGCGGCCTTCGCGCACAAGGCCGCCGGCCGCGCGCGGCGTGACGTGGACCGCAAGCAGAGCGCCCGAACCGACGAGCCCATCGCGCTGCACGAGCTCCGAATCGCGTACAAACGCCTTCGGTACACGACCGAAATCTTCCGCGACGCGCTCCCGCACGACGTCGCCGCGCTCGCGGCGCCCGCCGCACGTTTCCAGAAGCGGCTCGGAGCGATCCACGATCTCGACGTCGCGCGCGTCGTCATCGCGCGCACGCGGAGCCTGTCTCCCGGGGCGAAAGAGCGCGTCCTCGCGGCGGTCGCCAGGGCCCGCGCGGCCGAGGTCGAGCGGTACCTCGACGAGCACGGCTCGAGCGTGACGGCGCTCGACGATCGCGCCGAGCCGCTCTAGGCTTCCTGGACGATGCCGGTCTTGCCCAGCATTCCGCCGGGCGGCGTGCGCGGGGGCAAGGAGGAGATCCGAGCCGCGCTGCTGAAGCCCTATCTCCTGCGCCTTCGCAAAGAGCGCGGGGAGCGGCATGCGTCCGCGGTGCTGCTGACGGCGGGCGTCGACCCGCAAGCGCTCGACTCGGAGAGCGCTTGGCTCAGCGCGAGCCGCGCGCGGCGCGCCCTCCGCGTGTTCGCGCAGGAGCTCGGCGAGCGCTCGCTCGAGCACCGCGGGAGCTGGGCGCTCCACCCCGAGGCGCTCGGCACGCACATGCGCATGCTCCGCGCCGCGAAGACGCCGCGGGACGCCTACCAGTTCCTCGCCGCGAACGGCTCGGAGTGGACGCGCGTCGGCACGTGGGAAATCGACGAGCCCAAGACGCCGTCGCACGACTCGGTCAAGCTCACCTACCGCCTCCGCGAAGAAGAGAACGAGCCCGAGGCGCGACGCGGCGAGCGGCTCCTCTGCGCCGCGCGTCGCGGGGAGCTCGCGGCGCTGCCGCTCTTCTGGGGCTTCCCCGAGGCGACCGTCGTGCATTCTGCATGCATCGCGGACGACGCGCCGGCCTGCGTGTACGACGTGCGTTGGCGCTCGCCCCGCGCGTGGTCGGCGGCGCTCGCCGCGGCGGCGGGCGGCGCTGCGCTCTGCGGCGTCTCGGTCGGCATCGCCGGCGGGCCCGGCGCCGGCGGCCTCGCGGTCGTGCTCGGCGCGCTCCTCGGCGGCGGCGGCGGCTGGCTCTGGGAGCGCAACGTGCGGCTCGCGCACGAGCGCGCGTTCGAGTCGCACCGCATCGCCTCGCTCGAGCGCGCGCTCCAGCTCCGCGGCGAGGGCGAAGCGCGCGCGCAGGCGCCCGGCGAGCTCACCGGCACCGTGCTCGGCGGCAAATACCGAATCGGCCGGAAAATAGGCTCCGGCGGCATCGGCGTCGTCTACGCGGCCGAGCACACCTCGCTCGGCCACGAGGTCGCGATCAAAGTGCTGCGCGGCGCCGCCGCGATGGACGGGAGCGAGATCGCGCGCCTGCGCCGCGAGGCGCACATCCAAGTGCGCCTCGACCAAGCCAACATCGCGCGCGTCATGGATCTGGATCAAATGGCCGACGGCTCGATCTACGTGGTCATGGAGCGCCTCCACGGCCGCTCGCTCGCCGATCGCATGGCCAAGGAGGCCGCCATCGCGCCCGGCTTCGCGATCCCCGTCTTCGTCGACGTGTGCCGAGCGCTCGCGGCGGCGCACGACATCGGCGTCGTCCACCGCGATCTCAAGCCCGGAAATATTTTTCTCTGCGACGAGGGTTACGCCAAGGTGCTCGACTTCGGGATGAGCAAGCTGACGAGCGCCGAGTCGCTCACGCAGGCCGGCTACACGCTCGGCACGCCCGAGTACATGGCGCCCGAGCAGTGCATCGGCGCGCCCGTGGAGCCGCGCACCGATCTCTACGCCTTCGGCGTCGTCATGTACGAGGCGCTCACCGGCGCGCTCCCGATCCATTCGCCGAATCGCCGCGAGCTGCTCGATTTGCACCAGCGGCAGATCCCCAAGCCGATGCGCGTCCGCCGCCCCGACCTGCCGATCCCGGCCGAGCTCGACGTGGCGGTCATGATGTGCCTCCGCAAAAAGCAAGGCGAGCGCCCGCGCGACGCCCGCGAGCTCGAACAGATGCTCGCCGCGATCGACACGACCGACCTGCCGACGAGCTACGAGCACCTCCCGCCGACGCGCTCACGCGCCGCGCTCCGCTGACGTGGCAGTTTGCCGCCTCGCGAACGAGGCGAATCGTGATCACGCTAGGTGCTGCCGGCGATGCACTATTTCCCCGTCGCGCTCCCGCTCCTCATCGTCTTCGCGGCGCTGCTCGTCGTCGCGGTCGCGCTCATCGAGCTCTACGTGCTCCACTACGCCTACCGGCGCATGGGCATGCATCCGCGGTATTTCATGCTCTTTTTGCTCCTGTCGCTCGTAGGAAGCTGGGTCAACGTCCCGGTCGCGCGGCTGCCGGACGAGCACGTGGTGACGAGGACCGTCGTCGATCTCTTCGGCGTCCCGTACGTCCTTCCCGTCGTTCACGACTGGCCGGGCACGCTCGTCGCGATCAACGTGGGCGGGGCTATCGTGCCCGCGGCGCTCTCGCTCTACCTCGTCGCGCGCAATCGACTGTGGCTCCGATCGATCGCGGCGATCGCGGTCGTCGCCATCGCGGTGCACTTGCTCGCGCGACCGGTGCCCGGCGTCGGCATCGTCGTGCCCACGCTCGCGCCGCCGCTCGTCGCCGCCGCCGCGGCGATGGTCTTCGCGTGGCGCAGGGCGCCGCCGCTCGCGTACGTCGCGGGCAGCATGGGCACGCTGCTCGGCGCCGACGTCGCGAACCTCGGCCGCATCCAGGGCCTCGGCGCGCCCATCGCGTCGATCGGCGGCGCGGGGACCTACGACGGGATTTTTCTGACCGGCATCCTCGCCGTGCTCCTCTCGCCCATCGGCTCCGCCGGCGCGCCAGAGCGCCCCTTCATCTCAGCGCAGCACCCACACGAGAGCGGCGATGGATAACGCGATGAGCGCGAGCGCCGAGCCGATGATGGCGACGTCCACGGGCTTGATCTTCGGCCCGCGCGTCGAGACGGTGACCAGCGATTTCTCGACGCGGGCGATCGGCGCCTCCGCTCCGCGCTGACTCCGCGGCGGCGGCTCCGGCTCTTTTTGGCTCGACCGCGGCGGCGCGGGCGTCTCCCCCGGGCTCATTTTTTCGTCGGCCGCGGTCTCGAGCTCGCCGAGCACGCTCGCGACCGGCTCGTCGAGCGCGAGCACCGTCGCCCCGACGCGAACCATCGCGTCCTTGCGCCAAGGCACGTCGCGTCCCGTCGAGATCGGCTGCTCGCCCATCATCGAGCCGTTCTTCGACCGAAGATCGCGGACGAGCACGGTCGCGCCGCGCCGGACGATTTGAATGTGCTCGCGCGAGGCGTCGGCGTCGGCGAGCGGCAGGTCGCACGTCTCGCCGCGACCGGCGACGTAAACGCGCCCCTCCTCGTCGAGCGGGAGGACCGACCCGAGATCCGCGCCCTCCACGACCGAGACCTTCGGCACCGTGTCGCCGCCTTGCGAGCGCATCGCCTCTTGCACGAGCGCGAGCGCGAGGTCGCGCGTCGCGAGGGCGAGATCCGGCGTCGGCGCGCTCTGGTCGACGCGCACCTCGAGCCAGACGCGCCCGACGCGGAGCAGGTCGCCGCTGCGGACCGTCCGCGGCGCCTTGGGCGAGAGGCGCACGCCGCCGACGAACGTGCCGTTCGTGCTACCTTCGTCGACGACGTGGTACTCCGCGCCCGTCGCGGTGAGCACCGCGTGGCGTTGGCTGACGCTCGGGTCCGGCAGGCGCACGTCGCAGCTCGCGCCGCGCCCGATGACGACGCGCGACGCGTCGAAGGTCAGCGAACGCGCCTGCGACTCGGTCTGGCCCGTCTCGGCGCGAACGGTGAGCGTGATCGGCATCAGCCCTTCGCGAGATCGGCGACTTTTCGCTCGACGAACGCCATGACGTCGGCCGAAACGTCGCGGCCGACGTGACGGCTGAGCTCTTGAATGCCCGTCGGCGAGGTGACGTTCACCTCGGTGAGCCGCTCGCCGATGAAATCCAAGCCCACGAAGACGAGACCGTCCGCGCGGAGCCGCGGCGCCATCGCCGCGAGGATCGCGCGCTCTTTGGGCGTCACGTCGGCCGGCTCGACGACGCCGCCGACGTGGATGTTCGAGCGCACGTCGTCGGCGCGCGGCACGCGGTTGATCGCCCCGAGGAGCTCGCCGTCGAGAACGAGCACGCGCTTGTCGCCTTTGCGCACGTCGGGCACGTACTCCTGCACCATCGCGAGGCGTCGCCCTTCCGCCGTCAAGACGTCGACGATCGAGCGCGCGTTCGAGTCGCTCGCCTCGAGCCGCAGGACGCCGCTCCCACCCGCGCCGTCGAGCGGCTTGATGATGCCGTGCCCCTGAATGCTCTGCAGGAAATCGAAGATCCGCGCGCGGTCCGCCGTGACGAGCGTCTTCGGCATGTGCTCGGCGAAGTGCAGCGTGTAGAGCTTTTCGTTCGCGTCGCGGAGGCCGCGCGGATCGTTGACCAGCACGGTGCGCCCTCGGACGCGCTCGAGCATGAGCGTCGTGTAGAGGTACGCGCGATCGAACGGGGGGTCCTTGCGGATGAAGATGGCGTCGGCGTCGGCGAATTTCAGAATCGTGCGTTTCGCCCCACGTGAAATGCGGCTCGGCGTCGCTGACCCGGAGCTCACGAACGCGGGCGCCGACCTCCCCGCCGTCGATGTAGACGTCGCGCGGCTCGCAGTGCAGCGACACGTGCCCTCGCGCTTGGGCCGCACGCTGGAAGGCGAACGTCGTATCCTTGTCGGGAAGGACACGCGAGATGGGATCCATCACGTACACGAAACGCATGGGCGGCAAGACCTTACCATTGCTCGGCGCGGCCGCCGCCACTGTGTTGCTCACGATCGGGCTTCCGGCGCGCGGCGCGTACCAGGCCGCGGCCGAGGGCTCTCACCTCGCGGTCGCGACCGACAACGCGGCGGCGACGCGCGCCGCGCTCGAGGTGATGCGCGGCGGCGGAAACGCCTTCGACGGCGCGATCGCGGCGACGCTCGCGCTCGGAGTGGCTAGCCCGACGGCGAGCGGTCTCGGCGGCGGCGGCTTCGCCCTCGTGTGGGTCGCGCGCGAGCACCGCATGATCGCGCTCGATTTTCGCGAGGACGCGCCGGCGCACGGCACCGACGCGACCCTCGCCGTGCGCGGCAAGCGGGGACAGCCGTCGGCGTCCCCGGCGAGCCGGCCGGCCTCGAATGGATGAGCGTGCATTATGCAAACAAATCGCTCGCCGACGACGCGGCGCCCGCGCGCGCGCTCGCCGCAAACGGCTTCGTCGTCGGCCGTCACCTCGCCGACCTCGTCGCGTACACCGAGCGCATGGTCACCGGCACGCCGCTCGCGCCGGATCTCTTGCCGGGCGGGCACCCGCTCGCCTACCGCTCGACGTGGAAGCGCCCGGAGCTCGCGCGCACGATCGCGCGCTTCGGCGCCGAGGGCAGCAAGCCGTTTTACACCGGCGACATCGCGGCGAAGATCGTCGCGGCCGCCGACGCCGAAGGCAGCGTCATGACCGCCGACGATCTCGCGCACTATCGCGTCCGCGAGCGCGCGCCGCTGACGCGGGTCATCGGCACGCGCACCGTCGCGACGATGCCGGCGCCGTCGGCGGGCGGGCTCATGGTGATGGAGACGCTCCTCGCGTTCGGCGCCGATTCGTCGTCGTCGCTCAAGGCCGTCGGGTTCGAGTCGGCGTCCTACTTCCACTCGATCGCCGAGATCATGCGCGGCGCGATCGCCGACCGCGCGCGTCTGGCCGGCGATCCGGATCTCGATCCCTCGGTGAACGCCGCGTTCGAGCGCGCGCTCGATCCCAGGCAAATCGAGGCGCGACGCTCGCGCATCGAGCCGTACAAGACGCACGTCGCGACCGAGTTCAAGACGCGCGAGCAAGGCACGACGCACCTCGTCGTCACCGACGACGACGGCAACGTCGTCTCGCTCACCACCACGGTCAACGGCCCCTTCGGCGCGCGCATCCCGGCCGGCGACACCGGCGTCTGGCTCAACAACCAGCTCGACGATTTCTCGGCGCCCGCCGACGTCGCGCCCTTCGGCGTCGCCGGCGCCGGCCCGAACCGCCCGCGCGGCGGCGCCCGCGCGGTCTCCAGCATGGCGCCCACGATCGTGCTCGAGAACGGCGCGCCCATCGTCGCGCTCGGCGGCTCCGGCGGACGCCACATCGCGACCGAGGTCACGCAAGCGACGCTCGCGCGCCTCGTCTTCGGCTTCGACCCCGGCGAATGCGTGAGCGCGCCGCGCATGTACACGAACGGCTCGAACCTGGTCGTCGATCGCGAGGTCAGCGAGGACACGCGCGCCGCCCTCCGCCTCCGCGGCGAGACCGTCAGCCAAGAGCCGTTCAACGGCACCGGCGTCCAGATGATCGCCTGGGACCGCGCCGGCGGCACGGTCCGCATCCTCGCCGCCAGCGACCCGCGCAAACTAGGCTTCGCCGCCGCCCTCTGACGCCGGAGAGAGAGAAAACAGGAAGATCAGGAGATCAGAAGGACGAGAGAAAAGTTTTGGGGGTTCGGTGCATTCTGCACACAAAAAATCCTTCTCTGTCCCTTTTGAGCTTCTGATCTTCCTGTTTTCTCTCTTCGAGAGCTCAGTGGTCGGATTCGGCGGCGAGGGCGAGCTCGGCGGTGCGCTGCTCGTCCATGTCGGTCGCGAGCGCGTAGCCGACGCCCTCGTGCTGCGTCACCGCGACGGAGTAGCCGTTCGCGCGACCGACGCGCACCTCGGCGCTGCCGACCGGGGTCGGCGTCAAGTCGTCGCCGCCGACGTGGATGCGCCGCGGGTCGAAGACGAACACGCTCACGCGGCGCGTCTCGCCGCCCTGTTGAATCTCGTATTGCAGCATCGCCGCGCGCTCCTGGCGCACCGGCAAAAGGCGCCCGCCCACGAAGCGCGCGTTCGGGCGATGAAACGCGGCCGCGTGCACCGGCACGCCGACGTACTGACCGAGCTCGTCGACCTTGTTCGGGTCGGTGCGCTCGGGCGGCAGCGGACGCGAGTGCTCGGCCACGAGCTCGCTCAAGAAGTCGTCCCCGAGGCCCGCCTTCACCGTGCCGCTGGCGGTCGTCCGCGCGATGGGCCCGCGTGACATCGCTCCCCACGCGAGGGCGAACGCCGCCGCGGTCGCGAGCGGGACCACGGTGCGCCACGCGCTCCCTCGTGACGCGCTCGTCGCGCGCTCCCGCGCGTCGACCCGCGCCTTCTCGGCGCTCATCGCGAGGGCGATGCGGGCGCGCATGTCGTCGCCCGCGCCCTGCTTGACCATGTTCTTCAGCGAGCTGCGCATCGCCTCGTCGAGCAGCACGCGCTCGCGACAGCCTTCGCAGTGCTCCACGTGGTCGTCGACCTCGACCATCCTCGACGGCTCGAGCTCGCCGTCGCCAAAAGGTCCGAGCAACGGCCCGAACTCGGGACAAGCACGACCACTCATGCGGCTCCTCGTTTGCGAGCCCGGTACGCTTCGAGCGAAGCCGGCGCACCGTTCGGCGCGCCGCGCGGTCCGACCGCTTCTTCACCTTTCACGATGCCCATGGCGAGCGCGTGAGCGTAAAGCGACTTCTGCAAGAGCTTCCGGCCTCGGTGCAATCGACTCATGACGGTGCCGATTGGACAACCCATGATCTCGGCGATTTCTTCGTACGAAAATTCCTCCACGTCGCACAAGACGACGGCGAGGCGAAATTCGGGGGGAGCGCGTCGAGCGCCTTGCGCACTTCGCCTTCGATGATCGGCAAGAGCGCGATCTGCTCCGGGTCGCGGAGCTGACGCATCGTCGACGCGCTGACCCAACCGTCCGCGAGCGGATCGGCGTCCGGCCCTTCGAGCACCGAGCGCTCGAGACCGCCGCGCCGATACTTGTTGATGAAGGTGTTGGTCAGGATCCGAAACAGCCACGCCTTGAGGTTCGTCCCCGGCTGGAACTGGTCGCGCGCGCGCATCGCCTTGACGAGCGCGTCCTGCACCAGGTCCTCCGCCTCCGTCGGGTTGCGAGTCAGTCGGCACGCCACCCCGTACAGGGCGTCCATGTGCGACATGCACTCGTCGAGAAAACCATCGGGGCGGGGCTGACTGTCGAAGGAATTCATGTGGGCCCGGCAATCAGCATGCTTCGTGCCGGCGCGTAGTCAACAGGTCGACTGCCTGGTCTATTCCTAGCCTAGTCGTCGCGCTTCGAGGCTGATTTGAGCTTTTTTTCGAGCTCATCGATACGCGCGTTCAGGCGTTTGATCTCGGCCTCGAGCTGTTGCCAAGGTGACGAAGAAGGGAGCAGAGCCCTGATCCTTTCGTCAATTTTCTGCTGCCAGTCCTCGAGCGTTCCGCGGGCTTGCTCGACCAGCCCGGGCTTCGACGGGGTCGGCTCGGGCGGCGGCGGCGGCGGCGGCGGCGCGGCCTCCACTTTTTCTTTCCCACCCGGGATGAGGCGCCCGATGGGCCCTTCGCGGAGATCGGAGAGGACTTTTTCCGTCCGCGTGTGGATCAGATCTTTTAGGGTCTGGAGCGGGACGGCGCGGCTGTTGGCCTTCTTTTCCTCGTAGATGATCTGCGCGAGGGTGACCTCGGTCAGGTCTTCCTTCGAGTTGTTGTCGATGATCTGCACTTCTTCGCCGCCGCGGACCATCTCGGCGATTTGAAGCAGCGTGACGTAGCGGCTGTCCTTCGTGTCGTAGAGCTTGCGGTTCGAATACCGCTTCACGATGCGCTTTTGGCGCTCGGGCGTCGGGCTCTGGGTCTCGGGTTTCGCGTCCACGTCGCTGCCTCGAGACTATGATGCGTCGCGTCTCGAAGGAAGGAAAGGATGAAACCCCAGGTCGTTTCCCTCGAGGATTGCACCGTACGCTACGGCGCGGGCGCGCCGGCGCTGGACGGCGTTTCGCTGGAGGTGGCGGCCGGGGAGATCGTGGCGCTGCTCGGACCGAACGGCGCGGGGAAGTCGACGCTCTTGCGCGTCGTCGCGGCGGCGCTCGCGCCCGAGCGGGGCGCCGTGCGGCTGCTCGGCGAGGACGCACGCGCGATGGATCGGCGGCGCGTCGCGCAGAGAGTCGCCTTCGTGACGCAGATCTCCGAGGTGGCGTTCGGGTTCTCGGTGCGCGAGGTCGTCATGATGGGCCGCGCGCCGCACCAGGCGGGATGGATGACCGCGACCGACGCTGACCTCCACGCCGTCGACGAAGCGCTGCGCCTGCTCGATCTCCGCGAGCTCGCGGCGCGCCCGGTCGACGCGCTGAGCGGGGGCGAGCAGAAGCGCGTCGCCATCGCGCGCGCGCTCGCCCAATCGCCGAAGCTCCTCTTGCTCGACGAGCCCGGCGCGTTCCTCGACGTGCGTCACCAGCTCGCGCTCTACGACTTGCTCGCCGACCTCGCCGACGCTGGTTTGGCCGTCGTGCTCTCGATGCACGACATCAACGCGGCGGCGCAATACGCGTCGCGCGTCGCGCTGCTCAAGACCGGCCGCCTCGTCGCGATCGGATCCATCGAAGAGGTGCTCACGTACCGCAGGCTGCGCGAGACCTTCGACGCGGATCTCTACTGCGGAGTGAACGACGTGACCGGCGCGCGCTTTTTCTTGCCGATGCGGCGCGCGTCGAAGTCTCTTCAGAGCACCTGATTGACGAGGCGCTCGAGCTCTTCGCCGTCGGTCATGCCCATGCGACGCGCGCTGATCTTGCCGGTCTTCGAGATGACGACGAGGGTCGGCAGGTTCTCGACGCCGAAGCTCCGCGCGGCCGAGCCGTCGTCGAACGCGATGGGATAGCGGAGGCCGTGCGCGTGCGCCCAGGGTCCGGCGAGGCCGCTCTCGTCGCTCGTGTTGACGCCGATGACGACGAGCCCGCGCTTCTTGAAGCGCGCCGCGACGCGATCGACGATCGGCGCCTCGGCCTGGCAGGGCCCGCACCACGTCGCCCAAAAGTCGAGCAGGACGGGGTGGCCCTTGAGGTCGGCCATCGTGACTTGCGTGGGCGGCAGCGCGGGAGGACCCTGCGCGGCCGACATCTCGACGAGCTCCGACGCGTTGGCGACGAGCGGCACCGTGACGTTCGGTGCGTCGCCGCCGAGCGACTCCGACTCGTGCGCGTGGATGAGACGCGGCAGCCACGCGAACGCCGCGAGCAGCCCGACCACGAGCGCCGCGCCCGCGACGGCGTAGAGCGAGTTCGAGACCGTGTCCTCCGCGGCGCGATTGTTCATCCCGCGTACTCTTATCACGCGCTCGGCGCGGACGCCGCCCACGGGACAGCGTGTCGAACGGTGTTACGCTCGGAGGATGCGGCTCGCGAGCATCCACCTCTTCGGTATGGGCGCGCTCTCGGGCGTCGGGCTGTCGTTCGGGGACGGCGAGCCGCGGTCGCTGACTGGTGCTCTTCGGCGGGGACGGCGTCGGCAAGACGACCGTCCTCGGCGCCATCGGAAACACGCGGCCGGGCCACGCGATCCCCATTCTTCCCCGGCGCGCGCGCATCGCGGAGGACGACGACGACCGCGAGGTTCCGTCGGCGCTCGCCGAGTGGGTGCTCGGCGACGACGACCCCGAGCGGCCGCACCCGTTGCGCGTCGCGAGCCCCAACTGGCCTGGTCCGCCTCGGCGAGAGGGCGCGCCCCCTGGCGACGCCGACGGCGAGGCGGCGCTACGGCGTCGCGAGCAGGCGCTCTTCGATCGACGCGCGCAAGAGCACGGCGGCTACGCGTTCGCGTGGTTCTCGGGCGCGCGCTGGTTTTCGCGTACGCCGGTCGTGCTCGCGAGCCCCGAGCGCACCGTGCTCCGCTACGACGTGAAGGCGTCGCCGTCGTTCGACGACGCGACGCGCGCGGATCTCACGCGCGACACGAAGCAGACGCTCGCCTTCGCCGCCATCGGCGCGGCGCTCGAGAAGCAGGGCGACGGCGCCTCCGAGATCGCCGCGCTCGACGCCGCGCTGCGGGAATCGGCCGCGATCGTGCTCTCCCCGTTTCGTGCAGAATACACGGGCACCGACCCGACGACGCTCGAGCCCGTCTTTTCTTTCGAGCACCGGCGCATCGCTTTCGAGGAGCTCCCGCGCGGGGCGCGTCACCTGCTCGCCATCGTGACGATGTCGGTCCGCGCGCTCGCCGCCGCCTACCCGCTCGCCGAGCGGCCGACCCGCGAGCGCGAAGGCGTCTTCGTCGTCGACGATCTCGAGGCGCAGCAAGACGCGCCCATTCTTCGTCACATGCCCGCGCTGCTCCGCACAACGCTGCCTCGCGCGCAGTGGATCCTCGCGACGTCTGCGCCCGCCGTCACGCTCGGCTGCGAGCGAGGCGAGGTGATCGCCCTGCGCCGCGACGCAGAAGCTGGCCGCGTGATCGTCCACGACGACGCGGCCGCCGTCCTCCACTGAGCCGGCGCGTCACGGGCCCCACCAGAGCGTCTCGTGGACGACGGCCTTGCCCGCGCGCGAGACGACGAAGGCGAGCTTGTCGCCGTCGACGCGCACGAGCGGCTCGGGCATCGCGTCCGCCGCGAAGAGCGCGCTCTTCAGAAAGCCGCCGCGATCGAGCCAGAACGCGTGCATTCCGCCTTGGCCGGGGCCGGCGACGACCAACATGCGCTCGCCGCCGACGAGCAAGAAGTCGAGCCACCCGAACCCGTACGCCTCGAAGCGCTCGGGCGACGGGAAGTCCGCGCCGACGTCGCGGAGCTCGGGGAGGTGCGCCTTGAGATACTTGTAGAATACATCGTACCGCGGCTTCTTCAGGCGCGGCAGCGCGCGCGGCGGCCCGATCGGCGCGAGCGCCTGCGGATCGGTCGTCGGGACCTCGACGTAGGCGCGGTACCGCTCGGCGAGCCCCTGACGCACGGCGCCCGCGTCGTCGAACGCCTCGTCCGCGAGCGCGCGGAGCCACCACGAGAGCACCGCGAGCTCCGCCTCGCCCGCGCGCGACACGAGCTTGACGCGGCTCTCCCAAAGCGGGCGCCGCACCAGCCACTCGCCGCCGTGCGCGCGCACGACGCACTCGCCGACGTACGCCGCGCCGTGGACGATCACGTTGAAGAGCGCGCAGTCGGGCGCGCCGGGCGTCCCTGAGCGGGCGAGCCAATCGCGCGCGTCTCGCCCGAGCGCCGCACCGAGCCGGTGCACGCTCGCGTCGCTGAAGTCGAGCTCGAGATCGCGACCGAGCACGGCCGCATGCATCCCGACGAAGACTCGCGCGGCATCGGCGAGGTGGCCCAGGATCGCCGGGTTCTTCGCCGGGTTCGCGTCCGTCTTTCGCACGACGTCGAGGTCGCGCGCGTCCGCCGGGTAGAGCGGGAGGAGGTACTCGGCGAAGAGCGCTTCGGCGGTGAGCGACGGCATGCGGCCGCATCATACTCGTGTAATCTCCCGCGAATGCTCGCGCCCGACGTTCGGCTCGAAGGCTTCACCGCCGAAGACTGGACGCGCCTGCTCCAGCTCTTTCGTCCGAGCGGCGCGCCGAAGCAGGAGTCGCTCGGCGGCATCTTCGTGATCCACGACGCGGGCCGCGTTCGAAAGCTGCTCCATACGCGGCGCGGCCGGCTCGAGCGTCAGGGCGAGTGGCGCGACTGGCCTCCCGAGCCCGAGCCCGCGCGCCAGAAGCGCCTCGCCGCGCTCGCCGAAGCCGAGCAAGCCAGCTGGGTCGTCGCCGCAGAGGTGGGCGCGCTCGAAGAGGTGATGGAGCGCTTCGGCGCGCGCGCCCGGCGCAGCGACGATCTCGTCGATCAGTCGCTGTCGTTCGTCGGCATCGTGCGCGAGCTCGTTCAAGACGGGCGCATCGAAGGCTGGCCGCGGCGCTTCAAGAACGTTCCCGTCCCGACGGCGCCGATGGTGCGGCGAGCGATGGATGCATTCTGCAAGGAAGGCCACGCCATCGCGATCGGCGCGTTCAAGGCGGGCGAGCTCTGGACGGCGCTCGCGCTGCGGCGCGGCCCGCGCGGGTTCGATCTCATCGGCGGGCCCGACGAGCTGCGCACGGCGATGGGCCTCCTGTCGGGCGACTGGCGGCGCGACTATCGTCACCTCGTCGCCGCCGTCGAGGATCGCTACGCGCCGCTGGCGCTCGGTTGCTTCGGCGAGGTCGACACGCTCGACGCGCTCCAGGCCGACGAGCGCCCTGGCGCGTGGAGCCGCGCGGTCGCCGTGCGCGAAGTCGTCCTCTCGCCGATGCCGCTCGCGGTCGGCGTCGCGCTCGGCGTCGACGGCGCGCGCTACGCGTTCGAGGCGATTCGCTCGGTGCTGCCGGTCTCGATCCCCGTGCCGGGTCTCGAGTCGCTCCTCGGCTTCAGCCCGCTCGAGTTGCTCCGCGCGCTCCGCCGCAAAGATTGAAATGAAAAGCCCTTCCGCACCGCGCGCGCGAGGGGGGCAGCGCGCAACGGCCGCGGAAGGGCCGCATCTTTTCTACGGCAACTCCAAAGATACCGCCAGATGATCTTCGCGGACGAGGCGACTCGTCACTCGCCGCCCGCATCTCCTGCGTCGATCGGGTTCGAGGAAGTTCCGCCCTCGAGGCAGAAATCTTGCCGGGCGAGAGCCGCTAGAGCCGCCGCACACTCGGCGTTCGTGCCCGAGATGTCGGCACCGTACGGCGTCGGCCCGCACATGGTCGTGGCATAAACGGCGACCCCGCCGTCGTCGTCCGGCGCGGTGACGCATTTCGCCGCGCACGAGGAGCCGGGATCGGTCCCGATCTCCACGTCGAGCGCGGCCAAATCGCTCACGCAGTCGGCGTTCGGCTCGTACGGGTGTCCGGTGTAAAGATAGTAGCTCTCGGTGTCGCAACCCGCGAAGGCGAGGAGGAGCAGCGGCGCCAGCTTCATTTCGATTCGGGTTTGACGACGCGGATCGACAGCTCGCCGAGTTGCTCGGGCGTGACGTCGCTCGGGGCATCGGTCATGAGGTCGGTGCCCTTTTGCGTCTTCGGGAACGGGATGACGTCGCGCAGCTACTCGGCGCCCGAGAGCAGCATCGTGAGGCGGTCCATGCCGATCGCGATTCCGCCGTGCGGCGGCGCGCCGTAGCGGAGCGCGTCGAGCAAGAAGCCGAACTTCGCCCGCGCCTCCTCGTCGGAGATGCCGAGCGCGCGAAAGACCTTCGCCTGCACGTTCGGGTCGTGCAGACGGATGGACCCGCCGCCGATCTCGAAGCCGTTCAGCACGAGGTCGTAGCGGTAGCAGAGCACCTTGCCCGGGTCGGTCTCGAGCATCTCGACGCACTCGTCGTGCGGGCGCGTGAAGGCGTGGTGCGCCGCGACCCAGCCCTTTCGGTCCTCGTCGTACTCGAAGAGCGGCGGGTTCACGACCCAGAGGAACTCGAACTTCCCGCCGTGACCGCTCTCGGGGATGAGCCCGAGCTTCTTCGCGAGGTGCACGCGCAGGTTCGCCATCACGGTCTGCACGGTGCTCTCCTTGCCGAACTGGAAGAAGAGGAGGTCGTTCTCTTTCGCGCCGAGCTTCGCGTTGATCGCCGCGCGGAGCTCGGGCGTGATCGTCTTGGCGAGCGGCGACTGCGTCCAGTTGCCCTGCGCGTCGACCTTGGCGCGCGCGAGGCCCTTGGCGCCCATGCCCTTCACGAACTCCTCGAGCTTGTCGACCTCGGTGCGGGAGAGCTTCTGCGCGTGCTCCGCCGGGATGCGCAGCGCCTTGACGATCTCCGCCGGGCAGATCGCGCCGGTATTTGCCGCTCGTGAACTTGTCGGCGATGTCCTTGAAGAACGGAATGCCGCCGCCGTGGTGATCGATGACGACGTCGGTGACGTCGGCGTGCGGCAACCCGAAGCGCAGGTCCGGCTTGTCGTTGCCGTACTTCGCCATCGACTCTTCGAACGGCATCTGCGGAAAGCGGCCGGTCGGATACTTCTCTTTCAGGTCGACGCCGAGCACCTCCTTCCACACGTTGAAGACGAGCCCCTCCATCACGCGGAAGACGTCGTCCTGGTTGACGAAGCGACATCTCCACGTCGATCTGCGTGAACTCGGGCTGGCGATCGAGGCGCAGGTCCTCGTCGCGGAAGCATTTCACGATCTGAAAGTACTTGTCGAAGCCCGCGACCATGTAGAGCTGCTTGAAGAGCTGCGGGCTCTCGGCGAGGGCGAAGAACTTCCCCTGCGTCCATGCGGCTCGGCACGAGGAAGTTGCGGGCGCCGCCCGGCGTGTACTTCACCATCACCGGCGTCTCGAGCTCGAGGAAGCCGTGCTCGTCGAAGTAGCGGCGCGTCACCTGGTTGATGCGGTGACGCACGCGGAGCGTCCGCTGGAGCGGCGCGCGGCGGAGATCGAGGTAGCGGTACTGGAGCCGCTTCTCCTCCGCGGTGTCGAGATCGTCTTCGATCTCGAACGGCGGGGTGTCGGCCTTGTTGAAGACCGCCAGCTCGATCGCGTGGACCTCGATCTCGCCGGTGGGCAGGCGCGGGTTCTTGTTCTGGCCGCGGCTCTTGACGACGCCGCGCACGCCGATGACCCACTCGGTGCGGACTTGCTGGGCGAGATCGTGCGCCTTCTTGGGGAGATCGCCGTACCCGGCGAGCTCGGGATCGAACACGAGCTGGGTGATGCCCTCGCGGTCGCGCAAGTCGACGAACACGCATCCGCCGTGATCGCGATAGCTCGCGACCCAGCCGAAGAGGACGACTTCTTTTTCCGCATCCGAAGCGCGAAGCTCCGCGCAGTGATGGGTTCGTTTCAGCTCGTCGATGAATCGGGCCATGGGAAGGGGACGGGAATGTAGCCCCATTTCGGACGCTCAGCATCTTATTGGGCCGGGCGGGCCGGCGTGCGGTATCGCCACGAGGTGGCCCCCTCTGCGAGACTGAAGGCGCGCGGCCTCGAGTGGGGCGTCGGCGCGCTCGCCGCGGCGACGCCGATCGCGTTCTTCGTCGCGACGGCCGCCGTGCGACCGCGCGACGGGGTGGACGCGGCGTGCGACGAAGGCGTCATTCGCGCGCTCGGGCGCGGGTACACGGGGGTCCTCCACGGGCTCGACGCGCTGCTCGGCGCGCCGCTCGGCGGCCACGCGGTGTGGGCGACCATCGCGTGCGCTTCGGCGCTCGGCGTCGCGACGTACGTGCTCGCGAGGCGGTTGCTACGGCCGTCGGTGACAGGCCCGCTCGGGCTAGCGCTCGCGTTCGTCGCGGCGGCGCTCGCGACGCTCACCTTTCCGGCGCAGCGCGAGACGATGCTCGTGTCGGGGAGCGTCCTCGGCGCGCTCCTCGCGCTCGCGCCGCTCGTTCTCGCGAGCGAGGGCGCACCCGGCGCGCTCGTCGCGGCGGCGCTCGGGCTCGCGGCGAGCTACGACGCGCCGGTCGCGCTTTGCGCCGCGAGCGGGTGCGGTGCGCTCGCGCTCGTGAGCGGAGCAAAACCGCGTTGGCGCGCCACGCCCTGGGCGCTCGTCGGGCTCGCGCCCGCCGTGTGGATGCTCTGGCGCCGAGTCGCCGCGCCCGAGGCCTCGCTGGATCCGAGCGCCTTTTCGGGCTGGCTCGGCGAGGGCGCGACGGCGTCGTCGCGGTGGGCCGCGCTCTCCGTCGCGCGCGCGGAGCTCGGCGTCGTCGCGCTCGCCGCGGCGGGTCTCGGTCTGGTCGTCGCGCTGCGAGCGCGTGTCTCGCGGCCGCTCGCCGCCGCGCTCGCGGCGATCGCCGTCGCGGGCGTCCTCGCCACCGCGGCGGGCGCGCCGGGCGGTCCCGTTCGATTCGGCGGCGGGCTCGTCGCGGCGCTCGCGGCGACCTCCGTGCTCACGGCGTGCGGAATGGGCGCCGTGGCAGGCGCCGTCGCGAAGGCGAAGGTCCCGTTCGCGCGCGCGAGCGCCGCGATGATCGTGCTCCTCGAGCTCGCCGTGCCGGTGAGCGTCGCCGACGACGCGTCGCTCGCGACCGGAAAGCTCGGCGCGGCTTCGACCGCCCAGTGGAACGCTCGAGTGTTCGGGGATCTTCCGCGCGACGCGGTCGTGCTTCTGCCGAGCGCGCGGCTCCTCTTGCGCGCGCGCGCGGCGGCGGCGACTGGTGCGCTCCGCCCCGACGTCATCGTGCTCGGCACGAGCGGCATGAACGCGCGCGCGACGAGGCGCGTCGTCTCGCGCGAGCCGCTCGTCGCGCCGCTCGTGCGCGATCTCGCCCTCTACGGCGCGCCGGAAGAATTTTCGCTGTCGCAGCTCTCGTCGGCGCGACCGGTGCTCGTCGCGTTCGACCCGCGCTGGGACAAGCGATTCGCGCGTCATCTCCTGCCCGAAGGCGCGTTCGACCGCTATTTCGTCGAGCCGCGCGGGGCGTCCGAGCGCGTGAAGACGCTCGCCGCGAGCACGCTCGACGACGCGGCGATGCACGCGCTCGCGGAAAACCCGCCGCTTCGCGACGCGACGCACGACGTGCTGCGCGCGCGCGCCCTCGCCGCGAACGCGACGGGCGAACGCGAGTACGCCGCCGCCGCAACGGCCGAGCTCCGCCGCCTCGCGCCCGCCGATCCGCTCGCGCGGATTGGGCTCGGCGGACAGAACAACTAGACTTCGCGTCCGTCGAACGAGAGGAGGACCCGTGGAGCCGAGCTGCCGCGCCAACTACGACGTGATCCGCCAGCTCGGCGAGGGCGGGATGGGCCGCGTGTACGAGGCGGTCCATCGTCCGAGCGGACGCGTCGTCGCGATCAAGACGCTGCGCACCGAGCACGGCGCGTCGTCTTCGCAGCGTCTCCTGCTGAACGAAGCGGTCGCGGCGGCGCAGCTCGCGCACCCCGGCATCGTGGAGCTCCTCGACGTCGGACGCGACGATCGCGGCGGGATGTTCCTCGTCATGGAGCTCGTCCGCGGGTCGAGCCTCGAGGCGTGGTCGTCGTTTCCGGGATTGCGCACCGTGCTCCGGGCGTTCCAGGAGATCTTGGCCGCGCTCGCCGCGGCGCACGCGCAAGGAATCGTCCACGGCGACCTGAAGCCGGGCAACGTGCTCCTGACCGCGGACGGACGCGTCAAGCTGACCGACTTCGGCATCGCGCACGTCATGGATCCGCTGCGCAAGACCGAGCGCCGCGGAATTCAGGGCACGCCGTATTACATGGCGCCCGAGCAGCTCCTCGACGCGACCGCCATCGGGCCGTCGACCGACCTCTACGCGATCGGCGTGATGCTCTACGAGCTCGTCGCGGGCACCGAGCCGTACGCGGCCGAGGGGACGCTCGCCGAGCTGCTCGCGCGAAAGCTCGGGAGCGTGCGGCCGCTCGAGGCGCGCGCCGGGCTCGAGGTGCCGCCCGCGCTCGCCGCGCTCGTCATGGAGCTGCTCGACCCGAGCCCGCGGACGCGGCCCCGATTCGCCGCGCGCGTCCGCGGCCTGCTCGCTGACTTCCTGCCGCGCACCCGCGACGAGCCGCTCGCCGTCGCGACGCCGCTCGATTCGCTCGCGACCATCGTGACGCCTTCGCTCGGGACCGAGCCGACGATCCACTCGTCGGACCAGCTTCCGATGTCGCATCCGAGCTCGCGCAGCCTTCCGTTTTCGCTCCCCTGCGCGGAGGGCTCCAATCCTGCCGTCGCGCTGCATCGGCTCCGGCCGCTGCCGCTCGTCGGGCGAAGCGCGGAGGCCGAGCGGCTCCTCGCCGACGCCGCGCGAGTCGCCGCGGTCGGCGGCGCGTGCGGCGTGATCGTGTCGGGCCGCGCGGGCGAGGGAAAGACGCGGCTCGTACGCCACGGCTTCGCCGAAGTGGAGCGCGCCGGGACGATGCTCGGCGCGGCGGCGAGCTTCGACGAGACGATCGCCAACGCGCAGGTGGGACTTCACGCGTGCATCACGCGCTTGATGGGCGCGCCAGCGGCGACGCTCGCCGACAGCATCGCGGGTCCGTGGGGCTGGCTCCGCCGCGTACCGCAGCCAGGCGTCGACTTCGCGCGCATCCACGAGTGGCTCACGTCCGAGCGAGGCGCGCTCGACGCGGCGGAGTCGGCCGACGTCGCGTCGACGTGCGTGCTCGCCGCGTCGCGCGTGTTCCCGATCTACCTGTGGCTCGACGACGTCGCGTGGTCGCGCGACGGCGCGATGGAGCTGTTCGTGCGCCTGCTCGAGCGAGACGACGCGCGCGTGCTCGTGATCGGCACCTTGCGCAGCGGAACCGCCGAGCACCCCGAAGTGCGCGCGTGGCTCCTCCGCGCGGCGAAGGCGGGCGCACGGCTCGAGATGCTGCCCGCGCTCGACGCGGCCGGTCGCGCGCGCTTGATCGCCGCGGCGGGCGGCCTCGCGCTCGGTGCCGCCGAGGCGCTCGCCGAGCGGCTCGACGAGCCCCCGCTCGTACTCGTCGAGACCGTCCGCGCGTGGATCGACGAGGGCGATCTCGTCGCCGGCGAGAGCGGCTACGTCGTCCGCGACGGCGCGCACGCCGCCGATCTCGCCACGCGCGCGGCGGGCACGTTGCTCGCGCGGCGCATCGACAAGCTCCTCGATGGCTTCGGTGAGGACGGCCCGCGCGCCGAGCGCGTCCTCGCCCACGCCGCGCTGCTCGGTCTACGCTTCGAGGAGCGCGTGCTCCGCGCGTGCGCCGAGACCGAGGGCTGGGTCGATCGCGTGCTCGATCGCGCGCTATTGACGGGTCTCTTGCGCGTGGACGGGCGCGGCGCGTACCGGTTCGAGCACCGCCTCTTCCTCGACACGATCGTCGAGCGCTGCCGCGCGCGCGCCGACGCCGACGCGATCCACTGCGCCACCGCCAACGCGATCGTCTCCGTCTACGGGAGCCGCGCGCTGGACAACGGGCTCGCCGTCGCGACGCTCTACCGCGCCGGGCGGCGCCGCGAAGCGGCCGTTCGCCGGCTCGGCGAGACGATTCGCGCGCTCGCGCGCTCGTCGCTGTTCGACGCGGTCGATCGCGCGCTCGCCCTCTTCGCCGGCTGGAACGAAGCCGACACGCTCCCGCCCGGCCATCTGCACGAAGCGCTGCTCGACGTGGCGCGCGGGCACCGCGCCTATTTCGCGCTCGACTACGACCGCGCGCGCGCGCATCTCGAGGCGGCCTACGCGAAGCTCGAGGCGCTCGGGGCAGTGGATGACTCGCAGTCGGTCCTCTTCGATTCTCTCGAGCACGTATTTCTACGAGAACCGGTTCGCCGAGGCCGAGCGTTGCCTCGCGTCGCTCGACGCCGTGGAGGTGGCCTCGACGACGCTTCGCGGCCGATTGCACCATCGGCGAGGCGAGCTCGCGGGAATGCGCGGCGATTTCGAGACGGCGCTCGCGCACATGCGCAGCGCGGTCGCGTTGACCGAAGGGAGCGACCCGCGCGCGACGTTCGTCGCCTTGATGACGATCGCGGAGCTCGCGATCGCGGCGGGGAGACTCGCGGAGGCCAGCGACGCGGCGGAGCGCAGCCGTCAGACGCTCGAGGCGCTCGCCGATCGCTACCTCGCCGGCGAGATCGATCAGCCGCTCGCGATGATCGACGCGGCGCGCGGGTACTTCGCGGCGAGCCGCGCGCGCGCGGCGGCGCGCATGGATGCGCTCGTCGCACGCGACGACCGATGGAACCTGACCGCCGTGCGCACCATCCTGCTCCTTTGCGCCGCCGGGTTGAACGCGCCGCGCGCCGACGTCGAGTCGGCCGTCGGCGCGTTCGCCGCCGCGTTCACCGAGGTCCCGCACGACGAGCCCGCGACGTGGTGGATGATGCGCGAGTCCGCCTCGCGCCTCGCGCGCGCGGGTCACGCGGATCTCGCCGCGACCGTCTCCGGCATCCTCGACGAGCGCCTCGCGCGCGTCGCGCGCGCCTTCAAGGAAGGTGCGGCGGCTCGATGAGGCGCTGCGACAGCAGCGTCCAGCCGATCATCTTGTAGAGCAAGCGCGCGCCGACGTTCGCGTCCCATTCGTCGTCGTCCGGTCCGGGCGCGACCTCGTTCAGATCGAAGCCCACGATGCGACGCCCGCTCCCGACGACCGCGCCGAGGAGCGCGCTCGCCTCGTGGAACGACAGCCCGCCGGGCACCGGCGTGCCCGTGTGCGGACAGAGCGCCGGATCGAGCCCGTCGATGTCGAACGACACGTAGACCGCCTCGGGCAACGCGTCGACCGCGGCGGCGAACGACTCGCCGAGCGCGCCTCGCGAGCGCGCCGCCGCGAGCTGCACGTCGAAGAAGGTCCGGACGCGCCCGGCGCTCGCCGCGATGCGATCGAGCTCCTCTTCGCAGAAGTCGCGAACGCCGACCTGCACGATGCGCGAGACGCCCTCCAGGCGCATCACGTTCTCCATGATCGACGCGTGCGAGTGCGAGAAACCCTCGTACGCGCGCCGCAGATCCGCGTGCGCGTCGACGTGCAGCACGCCGAGCCCGGGGAAGCGCTCGGCGTACGCTCGGATCGCGCCGTACGGCGACGCGTGGTCGCCGCCGACGACGCAGGCGATTCGACCTTGGTTCAGGAGACGCTTGGTCTCGAGGTGGACGACCTCGTTCACGCGCTCCGAGATCGCGTTGACCTTCGCGAGCGCGGCCTCGAGCTCGGCGTTCCCCGCGACGCGACCGCCGGCCTCGATGACCTCTTCGGCCGCGGCGCGCGCCTCGTCGTTCCACGCGCGGAGCTCCTTCGCCTCGGGCAGCATCACGATGCCGCGCTCGTACGGCTTGCCGACCTCCGCGTCGTACAGGTCCACCTGCATCGACGCGCCTTCGATCGCGCGCGGCCCCGCGCTCGCGCCCGCGCGGTACGACGTCGTCGCGTCCCACGGGACCGGCACGAGCACGACGCGCGCCTCGTCCGGCGCGTACGGGAGGCCGAAGATTCCGGTGTCTTGCTCGGCGGCCGCGTTGGGGTCGAAGGTCATGGCGGCGCGTACCTTACAAGCTTCGCGCCCGGATTTCTGCACCCGGTCGTGTACAGTCGAGCCATGGAGCTGGTCGAGCTACGCGCCGCCTTCGAGCGGCTCGGGATTCGTCGCGTGAAAGTGGGCGGCTTCGACGTCGACGGCGTCTTGCGCGGCAAGTACGTCTCGCCGGAGAAGTTCTGGAGCGCGGCCGAAGGCGGCTTCGGCTTCTGCGACGTCATCTTCGGCTGGGACCTCGGCGACGTCCTCTACGACAACGCGAAGGTCACCGGCTGGCACTCCGGCTACCCCGACGCGCACGCGCGCGTCGACCTCTCGACGTTTCGCATGATCCCGTGGGAGCCGGGCACCGCCGCGTTCCTCGTCGACTTCGTGAACGCCGACGGCTCGCCGCACCCCGCGTGCCCGCGCTCGATGCTGAAGAAGGTGCTCGCGCGTGCGGAGCAAGCCGGCTTCAAGGCGACCTTCGCCGCCGAGTTCGAGTTCTTCCTCTTCCGCGAGACGCCGCAGTCGCTCGAGCAAAAGGGCTTCCGCGATCTCGAGTCGCTGACGCCCGGAATGTTCGGCTACTCGTGGGTGCGCGAAGGCCAGAACAGCGAGCTCTGCCACGCCATCCTCGACGAGATGGACGCGTTCGGCATCCCAATCGAGGGCCTCCACACCGAGACCGGCCCGGGCGTCTACGAGGTCGCGATCCGCTACGACGACGCGCTCGCGATGGCCGACAAAGCCGCGCTCTTCAAGAGCGGCATGAAGCAGCTCTGCGCGCGCCGCGGCATCGTCCCGACGTTCATGGCGAAGTGGAACGACAAGCTCCCCGGCTCGAGCGGTCACCTCCACCAGTCGCTCTGGACGATGGACCGCAAAGCGAACCTCTTCTACGACGCGACCGCTCCGAACAAGCTCAGCAAGCTCGCGATGCACTACCTCGGCGGGCAGGTCGCGCTCATGCCTTCGCTGACGGCGCTCTTCTCGCCCACGGTGAACAGCTACAAGAGGTACGTGCCGGGCGTGTGGGCGCCCCTCACCGCGAGCTGGGGCGTCGAGAACCGAACGTGCGCCATCCGCGTCATTCCGGCCGACGCGAAGTCGACGCGCATCGAGTACCGGCAGACGGCGGCTGACATCAACCCGTACGTGGCGATCGCCGCCGCGCTCGGCGCGGGCCTCTGGGGGATCGAAACGGCCGCGACGCCGCCGCCCGCGTCGAGCGGCGACGCCTCGGCGAACGCCGACGAATCGGAGCTGCGTCTGCCGCGCACGCTGCGCGAAGCCGTGAGCCGGCTCTCGCGATGCGCCGAGGCGCCGCGCGTGCTCGACGCCGCGTTCGTGGATCACTACGTGCGGACGCGCGAGTGGGAGGCGCGGCAGTACGAAAAGGCCGTGACGGACTGGGAGCTCCGCCGCTACTTCGAGACAATCTGAGCACGCAGGCGGCACGCCCGATGCCTCACGAGGCACGGAGGTACCACCGCCATGAAGATGTTTCACGTTCTGAGCCTCGCCGGCGCGCTCGCGCTGCCGTTCGCCGCGAGCAGCGCGTCCGCCCAGCAGCAGCCCCAGCAGCACGGGAGCGACGACTACATTCACCAGCCGGTGCGGCTCGACAAGAGCTTCGACCAGACGCTGCCGAACGGCTGCAAGTACAGCCTCTCGGTCCGAGGCACCATCACGCCGAGCCCCGAGAGCCCGCAGCAGAGCGGCAGCACGCCCGTCGTGACGCCGCACATCGCCGTCTCCGCGCAGACCGTCTGCCCGGCCACCGCGGCGGTGAAGGTCACCGACGACGTCCTCGGCTCCGGTCCGCTCACGTGGCAGCAGCTCCAAGACTCGATCTCGAGCCGCTCGCACGTGTTCACCGTCGAGAACAACCACGCCTGCACGTACGGCGCGACGATGAAGATCGTCGACCGCCAGCTCCAGATCCAGAATTTCGACCACAACTGCCGCGCGCTCTGAGGTCGCCCCATGGCGTCCGCGACCAGCACGCAAGACGAGGCCGCCGTCCTCGCGCTCGCGCACATGTTCGCCCCGCGCGAGCCGCTGATCGTTCGCGTCGTGGAACAGCTGCGCGTCTTCGCGGCGACGCCGCGTCTGCGCAAGACGCAGCGCCTCACGCCCGACGAAGCGTCGATCGCGCTCGACGTCGCCTTCTGGGCGGGGTTGGGATTCAACGAAGGACGCGCGACGCGCACGCGCATCCTCTTTGCGCCGCCCGAGCTCGTGACCGATCCGCTCCGCTTCGACGCGGCGGTGCCGTACGATCCGCTGCGCATCGTTCGGCTCTCGCCCGCGGTGCCGGAGGGCGGCTGCATCGGCGTCCACCCGCGGACGATGATGATGTGGGGCCTCTTGCCGAACGATCCGGGCTCGTCGGTCAACGCGCTCAGCATCTTCACGGCGGCGCCGGGTGTCCTTCACGTGCGCATCGGGCCGCTCCGGCCGTTCGCGGTCGTCAGCAACGGGCGCGCGGTGATCCTCGCCGACGGCGCGCTCGCGCTCCCCGACGAGCTGCGCCGCCGCTTGAGGAAGTCGATCACCGGCGAGGACATCCGAAAGACGCAAGCCGCGTGGCGCGAGTGTCTGCTCCTCGCGGCGCTCGCGCGGCGCATCCTCCAACGCGGAAATGGCGGGACGCTCTTGCTCGTGCCGCGGGCGGACGGCGCTTGGACCCGCACCGTGGATCTCGCGCACCGCTTCGCGACGCCGGACACTGCGCTGCGCGGGTCGGTCACGCGCGAGCTGAACGAGGACGCGCGCGACGTGACGGTGAGCGATCTCGCCGCGTCGGATCTCCCCGAGGCGCTCAAATGGCAGGCGATCAACTCGATCCCGCAGCACCTGGCCGAGGAGGCGGCCGCGCTTCGTCGCGTCGCGCCGTACGCCAGCGTCGACGGCGCGGTCGTCATCACGCACGACCTCGAGGTCGTCGGTTTCGGCGCGAAGATCGTCGTGCCCGCCGACATCGCGTCGCACGTGTTCATCTCCGGCCCGCACCTCGGGCCGCACCCAATCGAGCTCCGGCCCGTCGAGGACACGGGCGGCACGCGCCACCAGTCCGCGGCGCGCTTCGCGGCGGCGAACCCCGACGCCGTCGTCGTCGTCGTGTCGCACGACGGTCACGTCTCGCTCTTTTACTGGGACGAGGCGCTCGCCGGCGTGAGCATGATCAGGAACGTGGAGTGGTGGGACTGACGGCGAGGTGCGTGCGCTGCATGGCACACGCACACCGCGTCAGCGGCCTTCTGCGAGCGGGACGTACCGCCCGCCGGCGCTCTCGTAGAGGACGAGGCGCGCGGCGTGGCCGAGCGAGCGCGCGGCGAAGCGGGCCGCGATTTTTCGCGCGTCGAGCTCCTTCTTGCAGCGCGCGAGCGTGACGTGCGGGCGGAACGCGCGGCCGTCGCGGGGGACGCCCAGCCGAAACGCCGCTTCGTCGGCGCGCGCGGCGAGCTCGGCGACCCGCGCGTCGGCGCCGGCACACTCGAGCACCACCACGTGCGCGCGGGCGAGCGTCGGAAATCCTTCGACGCGGCCCTCCCCGAGCGCGAGCGGCGCGCCCGCTGCGAACGGCGCGACGACCGCCCACACCTTGCGCGCCACCTCGTCGACGTCGACCTCGCCGAGAAATTTGAGTGTAAGGTGCATGGATTCGGGGGCGCTCTTCCGCACGACGTCTGCGTCGAGGAGCTCCTGCGCGCTCGCGGCCGCGGCGAGCGCCTCCTCGCCGACGTCGAGCGCGACGAAGCAGCGCGCGACGGTCATGCGGAGACGTAACGCCGCACGAGCTCGAGCCCGGCATACGCCGCGATCGTCTGGATCTGCCAGCGCTCGCCGGAGAACACGCGGTGCTTCACCTCGGTGCCGCGCGCGCCGGTCACCGCGAGGAAGACGGTGCCGACGGGCTTCGTGTCGGTCCCGCCGGTCGGGCCGGCGATGCCGGTGAGCGAGAGCGCGACGTCCGCGCTCACCGTGCGGCGCGCGCCTTCGGCCATCGCCGCCGCCACCTCGGAGCTCACCGCGCCGTGCGCGCGAAGCACGTCCTCGTCGACGCCGAGCACGCGCGCCTTCGCCGTGTTCGCGTAGGTGACGGCGTCGAGCAGGAGGAAGTCGCTCGCGCCGGGCTCGCGCGTCAGCATGCTGCCGACGAGCCCGCCCGTGCACGACTCGGCGATCGCGAGCGTGAAGCTGCTTGTTGCGCAGCACGCGCCCGACGACCGCCGCGAACGTGTCGTCGCCCTCGCCGTAGATCGACGTCGCCGAGGCGCGCGCGCACGTCGGCCGTCGCCTTCTCGCACGCGTCGCGCGCCGACGCCTGCGACGCGCGCCTTCGCGAGGACCTTCACCTCGATCTCGGGGAAGTGAGCGCGGTACCCGATGACGACGCCCGCGTGCGCCGCCTCGACGCCCGCGAGCTTCTCGCCGACGACGCTCTCGGGGAGGCCGAAC
The DNA here is from genome assembly GCA_963731595.1 of uncultured delta proteobacterium. Taxonomy (GTDB): domain Bacteria; phylum Myxococcota_A; class Polyangia; order Polyangiales; family Polyangiaceae; genus DASXHD01. Next base: position 1,260,339 of record CAVSWE010000004.1, on the reverse strand, counting down.
GTCTGGAGGCGGATCTGGTGCGTGTCGTTCGGCGCGATCTCGCGGATGCGCGGCGTCACCTGCTCGTCGAACATCCGCGTCATCTCGCGCGGCACGCCGGGCATGAAGAACGCCGTGGCGCGGCCGACGCGGACCGAGAAGCCTGGCGCGGTGCCGATCGGGTTCGGCAAGGATCTCTGCGCCGTCGGGGAAATCGGCCTGTTTCGCGTTCGACTCGCTCATCGTGCGGCCGAGCTTCTCGAATCGCCGGCGGATGTGCTCGAGCGAGGTCTCGTCGCGCACGAGCTTCACGCCGAGCGCCGTGGCGACGGCTTCGGTCGTGAGATCGTCGGTCGTCGGACCGAGGCCGCCGGTGCAGACGATGACGCTCGCGGTCCGCGCGAGCCGCTCGAGGGCGGCGACGATTCGCGCGCGGTCGTCGTCGACGATCGCGTGCTCGAACACCTCGAAGCCGATCGCGACGAGCTGGCTCGCGAGCCACGGTCCGTTGGTGTTCACGAGCTCGCCGCGCGAGAGCTCGGTGCCGATGCTGAGGACGGCGGCGGTCATGAAGTCATACCTCGGTCAGAGCATCATTGCCGGCCACGGTCGTACGCGCAACGGCCGCCGATCGCGGGATCGTGGCCGGCCGGGTCGGCGTACGCCCGCGACCAGACGCGGAGCTCGGAGGCGAGCTGGCTGCGGAACGAACCGCCGAGCACGACGCCCTTTCCGCCCGCGCCCGACGGCGTGCTCTCGACCCACTCGGCGACGTTGCCGGCAAGATCGTGCGCACCCGATCAGGCTGTCGCCGCCGGGGTGCGCGCCGACCGTGTCGGGGCCCGTCGCGCCGTGCGCGCAGGGGCCGTCCTCGAGGCCCCACGCCGCGCGACGGCACACCGCGCCCGTCTCCCCCCACGGGTAGCGCGTGCCCTTCGCGCCGGACGCGGCGACGATCCACTCGTCCTCGGTCGGCAGCCGCCCGCCGCGATGCGTGCAGTATGCAACTACCTCGTCGCGCGAGAGGCCCCCGGCGGCGCGCGCGGGATCGTCGGCGACCGGGTTCAGGTCGCCTCGGGTGATCTCGAAGGCGTCGAGACGAAAGGGAAAGACGTGGATCGTTCGGCTCCGAACGATCCCGTCCGCCTCCCAGTCCGACGGCCCGACGGCGAGCGTCGTCTCGGGCACGTCGACGACGACCGCGGGGGCGATGCACACGCCGCGCGACTCGTCGCGCACGAGCGGAGGCGGGCACGCGCGCGAGGGCCCGCACGTCTTTCCGTCGCCGCTCACCGACGCGCAGCAGCGATGCCCGAGCGGAAAAAGCCGGCCCCGCACTGCGAGCCCGGCGCCTTGGCCGTCGCGACGAGCGCGACGCTCGCTGCGGCGGCCGACGCAGCGACGATCGCGAGCGCGACGCCGACGCGGCTCATGCCGAGCGGACTGTGACCGTGAGCGCGCCGACGCTCTCGATGTCGACGGTCAGCGTGTCGCCTGCCGCGAGCGGCCCGACCCCCTCTGGCGTGCCGGTGACGAGGAGATCGCCCGGCTCGAGGGTCATCGCGCGGCTCGCGTACGCGATGAGCGTCGGCACGTCGAAGATCATCTGCGCCGTCGAGCCGTCCTGCCGCGTGGCGCCGTTGACGAGGCAGCGAACGCGGAGCCCGCGCGGGTCGACGCTCGTCTCGATCCACGGGCCGCACGGGCAAAACGTGTCGAAGCCCTTCGCCCGCGACCACTGCCCGTCCTTCTTCTGCAGGTCGCGCGCGGTGACGTCGCAGACGCAGGTGTACCCGAACACGTGATCGAGCGCGGCCTCGCGCGACACGCGCCGCGCGGATTTTCCGATGACCACGCCGAGCTCGGCCTCGTGCTCGACGCGCGCGCTCTCCGGCGGGAGCTCGACGACGCCGCCGTGGCCGACGAGCGCGCTGCTCGGTTTCAGAAAGAGGAGCGGCTCGGCCGGCACCTCGTGTCCGAGCTCCTTCGCGTGCGCCGCGTAGTTGCGCCCGACGCACAAGATTTTGCCCGGCTCGACCGGTGCGCGCAAATCGGCTTCGCGGAACGGAACGAACGTCCCGGTCGGCGCGCCGCCGAGCCAGGGCGCCCCCGAAAAGAGCTCCGCCCGATCGCCGTCGACGCGGGCGTAGCGACCGTCGCCATCCACGGAGACGCGGGCGAAACGCATGGCCGTAGCGTTAGCACAACTTAATGGGCCCTCGCGCCGCGGTGGTAGAGAATGCGCGCATGGCGGCGAACGTGGCACTGGACGACGAAGCCGTCGCGCCGAAGAAGCGCGGCGTCCCGATTCCGATCGTCGTGATCGCGCTCCTCGCGGCGGCGTACGGCGCGTACCGCGTGTACCTCGCGCGGCAGCCGTACGAGTGGAGCGGCACGGTCGAAGCGCGCGTCGCCTACCTCGGCTCGCGCGTCGGCGGACGCGTGAAAGAGGTGAAGGTCAAAGAGGGCGACTCGATTGAACCCGGACAAGTCCTCCTCGTGCTCGAGGAGGGAGATCTCCCCGCGCAGCGCCTCGGCGCGCTCGGCGCCCTCGAGCAAGCCAAGGCGAACCTGCAGAAGCTCGAGGCCGGCGCGCGGCCCGAGGAGATTGCCGAGGCGCGGGCGAACGCCGCGACCGCCTCGGCCGCGCTGCAAGAAGCGAAGGCCGGCGCACGCAACGAGCAAATCCTCGCAGCGCGCGCGCGGCTCTCGCAGGCGCAGGTCGCGGTCGACAAGGCGCAGCTCGACGCGAAGCGCGCGCGCGATCTCGTCGCGAAGCAAGCCGTCTCGCAGGCCGAGGCCGACGACGCCGACGCGGCGCTCCGATCGGCCGTCGCGCAGCGCGACGCGGCGAAGGCCGCCGTCGACGAGCTCGAGCACGGCACGCGCCAAGAAGACATCGCCCAAGCCGCCGCGCGCGCTCTCCAAGCGCAAGCGAGCGCGAAGCTCGTCGTCGAGGGCGCGCGCGTCGAAGATCTCCGCGCCGCCAAAGGCGCCGTCGACGCCGCCCAAGGCCGGCTCGATCAAATCGACTCGAACATCCAAGAGCTCGAGGTGAAGGCGCCGATGGCCGGTCGCGTCGAGTCGCTCGACCTTCGACCCGGCGACGATCCTCGCGCCCGCGGCGACCGCCGTCACGCTCGTCGAGCGCGGTCAGCTCTACGTGCGCATCTACGTCCCCGAGACGCAGATCGGGCTCATCCACGTCGGCGAGGAGGTGCCCATCTCGGTCGACTCGTTCCCGAAGCGCAGCTTCAAAGGCAAGGTCGAGCACATCAACGACGTCGGCGAGTTCACGCCGCGCAACTTGCAGACGGCCGACGAGCGCGCCGACCAAGTCTTCGCGACGCGCATCGGCATCGTCGAGGGCGAGGCCGACCTTCGCGCGGGGATGGCGGCGTTCATTCGCGTCCCGAAATGACGATGACCGAGGAAGTCGCCATCGCCGTCGACGGGGTCTCGCGAAAGTTCGGAGACTTCTACGCGCTCCGACCACGTCGACCTCGTCGGTTCCCCGCGGAACCATCTACGGCCTGCTCGGTCCGAACGGCTCGGGCAAGTCCACGCTCATTCGCATCCTCTGCGGCCTGCTCGCGCCGACGACGGGCCGCGCCGCGGTGCTCGGCCTCGACGTCGCGACGCAAGGCGAGGAGATCCGCCGGCGCATCGGCTACATGAGCCAGAAGTTCTCGCTCTACGACGACCTCACCGTCGACGAGAACCTCGAGTTCTACGCGCGCGTCTACGGCCTCTCGGGCGCGCGCCTGCGCGACCGGCAAGCGCGCCGCCGTCGAGCTCACCCACATCGGACCGTACGCGAAGCGCCGCGCCGGTCAGCTCTCCGGCGGGTGGAAGCAGCGGCTCGCGCTCGGCGCCGCGCTCATGCACGAGCCGCGCGTCGTCTTCCTCGACGAGCCGACGGCCGGCATCGACCCGGTGGCGCGCCGCGAGCTGTGGGATCTGCTCTTCTCGCTCGCGGCCGAGGGCATCACGCTGCTCGTCACGACGCACTACATGGACGAAGCCGAGCGCTGCAGCGAGGTCGGCTACCTCTACATGTCGCGGATGATCGTCTCGCGGCACGCCGTCGGACGCTCAAGTCGCACGCGGTCGTGAACCGCGCCGGCGCGCGCCGCATCGAGGTCGACCGCCGCGAAGACCGCGCAGGCGCTGCGATTCCTCCAGCAGCACGCCCGCCTGCCGGAGCGCCACGATCTTCGGCCAATCGGTGCACGCCGTGGTGGACGCCGCGCTCCGCGACGACGACCTCGTGAGCGAGCTGCGCGGCGCCGGCTTCGACGACGCGTTCGTGCGCGACATCGCGCCGTCGCTCGAGGACGTCTTCGTCGAGCTCACCGAAGAGAGCGCGCAGAACGCCGCGCGCCCTCGACGAGGGTCTCGTGACCTCGCGCGTCTGGTCCTCGTTCGTGGCGATCTTCCGCAAGGAGTTCCTCCACATCACCCGCGACCGCGCGACGCTGATGGTCGCCCTCACCATCCCCATCTTCCAGATGGTCCTCTTCGGTTTCATCGACCAGACGGTGCGCGGCGTGCCAACGGTGGTCGTCGATCAAGACCAGACGCGCGAGAGCCGCGAGCTCATCGACGAGCTGCGCGCGACGCGGCACGTTCGCGGTCACGCACGTGACGCCGAACCCGCGCGCGGCGCGCGAGGAGATCACCGCCGGGCGCGCGCGCGTCGGCGTCGTCATCCCGCCCGACTACCACGACAAGCGCGCGCGGGGCTCTGGCGCGAGCGTGCTCGTGCTCATCGACGGCTCCGACTCGACCGTGAGCGCGCAGGCGCTCGCCGCGGTGAACGGCCTCGCCGCGAACGTCAGCCTCGAGGATCTCGCGAAGAGAACCGGGGCGGCCTCCACCGCGCCAGCCCTCTCGACGCAGCCCATCATCCTGTTCAACCCCGACGGCCGCACCGCGAACTTCATCATCCCGGGGCTCGTCGCGATCATGCTTCAGATCGTGGCGATCGTGCTGACGGCGATCGCCATCGTGCGCGAGCGCGAGACGCGGCACGCTCGAGCAGCTCCTCGTCACGCCGATCGATCCTCTGGGCTTGATGCTAGGCAAGCTCGCCCCCTATCTCCTCATCGGCATCCTCGAGATCGCCATCATCCTCGCCGTCATGCGCTTCGGTTTCAGCGTGCCCATCCGCGGCAACCTGGTTTTTCTCTTCGCCATGGCGCTCGTCTATTTGTTCGCCCTGCTCGCGCTCGGTCTCTTCATCTCGACCCGCGCGCAAACCCAAGCGCAGGCCCAGCAGATGGCGCAGTTCTTCTTTCTGCCGTCGATCTTTCTCTCGGGCTACATCTTCCCGACCGCGGGTCTGCCGCTCCCGCTGTATCTCATCGGCCGAATTCTTCCGGCGACGCACATGGTGGAGATCATGCGAGGCATCGTGCTGCGCGACGCCGGGCCCCGCGAGCTCCTGCCCAACGTGCTCGCCCTCGTCGCGATCAGCGTGATTCTCGTCTGGGCGAGCGTCCGCCGATTCCGTAAGGTCGCCCTATGACGACGATCCGGATCGCGCACTCGCCCGACAGCGACGACGCGTTCATGTTCCACGCGCTCCTCCACGGCGAGGTCGAGGCCGAGGGCCTCCAGTTCGTCGCCGAGACGCACGACACCGAGTCGCTCAACGCGCTCGCCGACAGCGACGAGATCGACGTCCTCGCCGTCTCGCTCGCGCGCTACGCGACCATCGCCGATCGCTACCTGCTCCTGCCGCACGGCGCGTCGGTCGGCCGCGGCTACGGTCCGGTCGTCGTCACGAAAGAGGCGCAGCCCCTCGAAGCCTTCGCCGGCAAGCGCATCGCCGTGCCCGGCCTCCGTACGACGGCGTACTTGGTCCTCCGTCTGCTGCTCGAGTCGTTCGAGCCGGTCGTCGTGCCCATCACCCCGCACGACGCGGTGTGGCGCGCGCTCCGCAGCGGCGAGGTCGACGCCGCGCTCGTCATCCACGAAGGTCGCCTCACCTACGAGCGCGAGGGCTTCGCGCTCGTCTGCGACGTCGGCGAGGCGTGGTCGAGCGCGCACGGTCTCCCGCTGCCGCTCGGCGTGAACGTGATCCGACGCGGCCTCGGTCTGCCGCTCATCGAGCGCGTGTCGCGCGCGTGCTCGCGTTCGATCGCCTGGGCGCTCGCCCACCGCGAGCGGCTGATGGTCGAGCTCGGAAGCGCGTCCGGTCCCCTCGACGCCGCGGATCTCGATCGGTATCTGGCAATGTACGCAAACGCCGACACCGAGCGCATGGAGCCCGACGTGATTCGCGCGATCGAGACGCTCTTTGCCGAGGCCGCGCGACGAAAGCTCGTACCGTCCGCGCCGCCGATCGAGCTTGCCCCCTGACCGCACATTTCCGTCCGCGACGGAGTTGATTGCTACGGACGCGCACCTCGCTAATCTTTCAAGTCCGGGGTGGTTCGTGCGGAGGTCGGCTCAATGAAGGTCTTGGCTTTCGGTACGGCGGCACTCACGGTCGTCGTCCTTGCAGCGGGTTGCTCGTCGGGCGACGGCGCGTCGTCGCAACAGGCGCAGCCTGTCCAAGGTGGACAGGTCGACACGACGCACGACTTCGCCGTCGGCGTGTGCGTCGGCAACGGGCCAGGACAATGTCAGCTCCTCTGCTCGGGCGCGCTCATCGCGCCGAACCTCGTCATGACCGCGCGCCACTGCGTCGACCAGTCGCCGCAGCAGATCGACTGCACGAGCGCGTCGACGGTGTTCGGCTCGCAGTACGCCGGGCCGAGCGCGTTCTGGATCACGACCAACTACCAGATGTTCCAGAGCACGCAGGGCTGGCACGAGGCGAAGAAAATCTACACGACGCCAGGGACGAAGGTCTGCGGCAACGACATGGCGCTCATCGAGCTCGCCAACAACGTCAGCCTGGCGGAGGCGGGCGGCTCGTTCGTGACGCCGGTCGTGCAATACAGCATGACCGATCACACGCGCTACTCGACCACCGTGACCGCGATCGGATACGGCGACACGTCGGCGACGACGCAAGACGCCGGCACGCGCCACATCCTGCAGTCGATCAGCCTCCTGTGCATTCCGGGCGACCCCGTCATCGACTGCGGACAGCAATCGCAGATCGACACGAACGAGTTCGTGTCGGGCGACTCGACGTGCGAAGGCGACTCCGGGTCGAGCGCGTACGAGCAGAAGAACTTCAACAAGAACGTCCCCGTGTCGTTCGGCGTCCTGTCGCGCGGCGGGTCGAGTGGCTCGACGTGCGTCGAGCCGATCTACACGCGCACCGACGCGTGGAAGGACTTCATCGTCCAGACGGCGCTGACCGCCGCGAGCGACGGTAACTACACCGCGCCGTCGTGGACGTCGGCCGCGCCTCCTCCTCCGACCGACGGCGGCACGCCAGACAGCGGGACGCAACCGGACGGCGGGACCGCTCCCACGCCCGGCTCGCTAGGCGCGCCGTGCGGCGACGCGACCGATTGCACGAGCGGCCAGTGTCTCTCGAACGACGGCGGCAACTCGTACATCTGCTCGGCGCCGTGCAATCCGAACGGCGACGGCAGCGACTGCGGCGCGGCCGGCTACGCTTGCCAGAGCGACGGCCAGGGCAACGGCTGGTGCTTCCCGGCGCCGCCGAGCACATCCAGCGGCGGCGGCGGCGGCGGTTGCGCCGTCGGCACGTCGGATCCCTCGAAGCCTGTCCCGTGGGGCACGCTCTCGCTTGCCGGCGCGTACCTCGCGGTCGCGGCGATTCGCTCCCGGCGCCGGCGCGAGTAGACTCCGCTGCGGTGATCGAGGCCGCAGAGACCGCGCTCCGCACGAGGCTGGTGGCCGTCCGCCGCCAGGTGCTCGGGCGCATGTACGAAAAGACGCTGCGCATGCGGCTGTCGTGGTTCGTGCCGTTCAACGGCGTCGTCTTCGCCGTGCTCTGGACGGAGCACCACCGGCACCTCGCCGAGCTCGCGCAGGGCGCCACGATGGCGCTCGCGATCTTCTTCGCCCTCGCCCGCTTTCGCGACACGGCGTGGGCGTACTTCTGGCACGTCGTGCACTACTTCGTCGGGGTCAGCCTCACCGGCGCGCTCCTCAGCCCGCTCTTGCCGATGGGTTTCCCGGTCATCGCCGGCGCGGCGATCCTGGTCGAGAGCCGGCGCGCCAAGTGGGCGATCGGCTCGACGTTCGTCGCGGGCATCGGGGCGCTCATCGTGCTCTCGAAGCTCAGCGCGTGGAGCGCGCTACCCCCCGTGCTGGCGAAAGACGCGTGGATCGTCGTCACGTGCACCGTGGCGTTCGCGGCGATCGGGCTCTTGCGGCTCGGGCTCGACGTGACCGACGCGTACACCGAGCTCGCGCTCGAGCTCGCCGCACGCCGCGAGGAGGTCGTCGCCGAGGGCGCAGGCCACGCGCGCGCGCTCGAGGGCGTCGCGGCGCGCCTCGCGCACGAGGTGAAGAACCCGCTCGCGGCGATCAAGGGTCTCTCGGTCCACATGGCGCGCGGCGCCGGCGACGACAAGACGCGCGAGCGCCTCGACATCGTCGCGCAGGAGGCCGACCGCCTGCAGGCGATCGTCGACGGGTTCCTCGGCTTCACGCGCGGGCTCGACGATCTGCGCGTCTCGCGCGTCGTGCCGTACGACGTCGCGCGCGAGCTCGTCGTGCTGCTCGAGACGCGCGCCGAGGAGAGCGGCGTCGAGATCGAGGCGCTCGGCGACGAGCGCGCCGACGTGATCGCCGACGCGCGCAAGCTTCGCCAGGCGCTGCTCAACGTCGTGCTCAACGCGATGCAGGCGTCGCCGCGCGGCGCCAAGGTAACGATCGCCGTCGCGCGCGCCACGCCCGACACGGTGCGCGTGCGCGTGGTGGACCGGGGCGCCGGCATGAGCGCTGCGGTCCTCGAGCGCATTCGGCGCCCGCACTTCACGACGAAGACCGGAGGCTCCGGCCTCGGTCTCGCCATCGCGCGCGCGATCGTCGAACAGCACGGAGGCGTGCTCTCGATCGAGAGCGCCGAAGGCACCGGGACGACCGTCGCGATCGAGCTCCGCGCGGCCGGACCGCCCAAGTCGAGCGGCGTCGCCGAGCTACCCGGGTTGCCGGAGAAGGTTGCCTGACGATGTCCCGTGTTCTCGTCATCGACGACGACGCCGCGTTGCGCTTCACGCTCGAGGCGGTGCTCACCGACGCCGGGCTCTCGGTGGAGACCGCCACCGGCGGCGACGAAGGGCTCGCCGCGTTCGAGGCGCGCGGCGCCGACGTCGTCCTCACCGACCTCGCGATGCCCGGGAAGAGCGGCATGGACGTGCTCGAGGCGATGCGCGCGCAGGATCCGAGCGTACCGGTCTTGATGCTCACCGCGCACGGCTCGGAGCGCGTCGCGGTCGCGGCGATGAAGGCCGGCGCGTTCGACTACTTGCCCAAGCCGTTCGACCCGGAAGAGCTCGTCCTCGCGGTGAAGCGCGCCGCCGACACGCGGAGGCTCCGCCTCGAGAACGCGCGCCTGCGCACCGAGACCTCGGTCGGCCGCGCGATCGTGGCCGAGAGCGCCGCGATGAAGCGCGTGCTCGATCTCGTCGCGCGCGTCGCGCCCAAGGACGTGACCGTACTCTTCTTGGGAGAGAGCGGGTCGGGCAAAGAGGTGATGGCGGCCGCGCTGCACGCACACTCGCGACGCGCCGACAAACCGTTCGTGCGCTTCAACGCCGCGGCGATCCCCGGGGAGCTCGCCGAGGCCGAGCTCTTCGGCCACGTGAAGGGCGCGTTCACCGGCGCGATAGCCTCGCGGCAGGGCTATTTCCAAGCGGCCAACGGCGGCACGCTCTTCATCGACGAGGTCGGCGAGCTCGCGGCCCCGCTGCAGGCGAAGCTGCTCCGCGCGATTCAATCCGGCGAGGTGCAGCCCGTCGGCGGTCGCGCCGAGCACGTCGACGTGCGGCTCGTCGCGGCGACCAACCGCGATCTCGCGGCCGACGTGAAGGCCGGGCGTTTTCGCGAGGACCTGTACTACCGGCTCGACGTCGTCACGATTCGCATGCCTCCGCTGCGCGAGCGACCGGAGGACGTCGAGCCGCTCGTGCGGACCTTCGCGCGCATCTACGCGGATCGCTACGGGATGGGCGGCGTCGAGCTCGAGCCGGCGCTCGTCGACGCGCTCTGCAAGCACGCATGGCCCGGCAACGTGCGCGAGGTGGAGAACACGATCGCGCGCCTCCTCGCGGTCGCGCCCGACGAGAGGCTGACGCTCGCCCTCTTTCGGTCGCTCGACGACCGCCCGCACCCCGCGCTCGACGCGGGAAACGACCCGGGCCCGTCGCACCCGCTCCGCCGGCGCGTCGAAGCCTTCGAGCGCGCGATCATCGCCGAGCAGTTCGAGTCGTGCGGCAAGAACCAGAGCGAGACCGCGCGGCGCCTCGGCATCTCGCGCCCGGCGCTGATCGAGAAGCTCCACAAGTACGGCCTCATCGGGCGCGATGCACCGTAGGTCGTTCTTGATCCTGGCCGCGCTCGCCGCGTGCCGCGCGCGAGCAAACGCGACCGCCGACGCCTCCGCTGCGCCCGCGCGCGTCGTGTCGCTCTCGCCGTCGACCACCGAGACCGTCGCCGCGCTGGGCGCGCTCGCGACGCTCGTCGGTCGCTCGCGCTACTGCGACTGGCCGCCCGAGGTCGCCAAGCTCCCCGAGGTCGGCGGGTACGTCGACCCAAACCTCGAGGCCATCCTCGCGCTCCGCCCCGAATCTCGTCGTCGGCGCGCGCGGCCCCGCCGGCCGCCGCATCGACGACACGCTCCGCGCGCGTGGCGTCGCCACGTACTTTCCGAGCACCGAATCAATCGACGACATCTTCGTCATGATCCGCGGGCTCGGCGCGCGCTTGCGCCGCGACGCCGACGCCGAGCGCGTGATCGCCGGGATCGAGGCACGCCTCGCGGCGATCGCGACGGCCACCAAGCGCGTCGCTTCGCCGCGCGTCCTCTTGCTCTTCGGCGTCCAGCCGATCGTCGCCGCGGGCCCCAAGAGCTTCGGCGACGAGATCCTCTCGCGCGCGGGCGCGCGCAACGTCGTCACGCAGGGAGGCTCGTACCCGTCGCTCGACCTCGAGGCGGTCGTCGCCCTCGACCCGGACGCGATCGTCGACGCCGCGGTCGCCGAGGAGCACGGCGGTCAGCGCATCACGAAGGCGAGCGGCGGCTGGAGCCGCGTGCGCGCGGTCCAGAACGACCGCGTGATCTCGCTCGCCGACGAGTCGGTCCTCCGCCCCGGCCCGCGCGTGGGCGAGGGCGTCGCGATCCTCGCGCGCGCCCTTCACCCCGGCGTCGCGATTTGATCCGTCAGTTCGCGAGCACGCAGGTGCCGTAGGTCGTGTCCGGCTCGCAGTAGAAGAAGCCGAAGCCCTCGTCGCAGCAGTAATGGTTCGAGCCGAGCGCGCACGCGTGGTCATCGACCTTGCCGTTGCAGTCGTTGTCGAGCCCGTCGCACGACTCCGGGACGGGCTGCGACGGCATGCACTGATCGCCCGCGTCGGCGCAGGAGTGATCGGTACAGCCAGTGTCGACGCAGTGAAGCTGCCCGTGCACGCACTCGCCGAGGACCTTGGTCGGCTGGCCGCCGTCGAACGGGTTCGCGTCCGGAGCCCAGACGGTCTGGTTCGGCACGTCGCAGGCGCCCTCGTTGTCGAGGCCGTCGTCGATCGAATCCGTTGCAGTCGTCGTCGATGCCGTTACAAACCTCGGGCACGCCCCCGTGGATGAACTCGTTGCACCCGGTGGGCTGTCCGCCGCTCGGCGTACCGGCGCACGCCTTGACGCCCGCGCCGCAGATGCCCGGATCCGGCCCCCAGCAGGTGATTGCCGCGTCGGCCAAGCCCGCGTTGTCGCAGGCCGGCGAGTTGCACCGGGCGATCACGGCGGCGTCGGCGATCTCGGGCAGATCGTCGATGAGCCCGTTGCAGTCGTCGTCGGTGTAGTTGCACGTCTCGGCCTGCGGGGTCACTTCGCCCTCGCACGCGGTGAGCTTGCCGTCGGCCGTGCAGCTTCGCTTGCCGGTCTTGCAGATGCCCTTGCCGCTGGTGCCGAGCGGGCCGGTGTAGCAGTCGGCCGTCTTGGTCGAGCTCGGATCGCACGGACAGCCCACCGGATCGCCGCTGTCGAGATCGCAGACCGGACCCGCGTCGCCCGCGTCGGTGTCGGTGGAGGGAGAGCACGCCGCGTCGAGCGCGACGCCGCCTCCGAGCATCACGAGACCGGCGAGCGTGGAAAAGGCAAGAAGACGTCGCATGGCAAGTCCTTCGGTTGATCCGCTTTAATACGTGACGCGCGGCGCGTCACTCATTTTGCCAAAACGCAGTTGTACGGCGCGCCGAGCGGCGAGTACTCGCAATAGCCGTACGTGAGGTAGGTGCAGCAGTAATAGTCGCCGTAGGGGTTGTTCGCGCACGCGTGGTCGTCGATCTGCCCGTTGCAGTCGTCGTCCTTGCCGTTGCACGACTCGATGCCGGGTTGACTCGGCTTGCACTGATCGCCCGCGTCGGCACACCCGTGCGGGCCGCAGTTCGAATCGACGCAGGCGAGGTTGCCGTGAAGGCACTCGCCGAGCACGCGCGGGATCCTTGCCGCCGTCGGCCCCGGCCTCGAGCGGGTTCGCGTCCGGCGCCCAGGTCGCACCGTCGTCGAGATCGCAGGGGCCCTCTTGATCGAGGCCGTCGTCCACGAGCCCGTTGCAGTCGTCGTCGACGCCGTTGCACGTCTCTTGCGCCGGCGTGTGGATGTATTCGTTGCAGCCGGTCGGGGTGCCGCCTTTGGGTCCGGGCGCGCACGTCTTGACGCCGGCGCCGCAGATGCCCGGGTCGGGGCCCCAGCAGGTGATGTCGGCGTCGGCGTACGAGGCGCCGCACGCGGGCGAGTTGCACTTGCCGACGACCGCGGCGTCCATGATCTCGGGGAGGTCGTCGATGATTCCGTCGCAGTCGTCGTCGGCGAGGTTGCACACCTCGGGCTGAGGGAGGACCTCGCCTTCGCACGTCGTGAGCTTCCCGTTCACGCAGGAGCGCTTGCCCGCTTGGCAGAACCCTTTGCCGCTCGTTCCGAGCGGCCCGGTGTAACACGGCGCGGTCGTGTCCTTGTTCGGATCGCACGGGCAACCCGCCGGATCGCCGCTGTCCGGGTTGCACACCGGCGCGTCGGCGCCCGCGTCGCTCGCGCCGCCGGTCGGCGAGCACGCGCCGTCGAGCGCGACCGCCGCGCCGAGCGCGAAGAGCAATCCCATCGTCGAAACTGCTAAGACGTTTCCCCGTTGAAGCATGCGCCCACTCCCCAGTCCCCAAGTTCCAGTACCGTAGCAGAATTACATTCCGAGCGCTTCCATGGCTGCCAAGAGCCGACTCGATCAGCTCCTCGTCGAACGCGGGCTCGCGGAGTCTCGGACGCGCGCGCAGGCGCTCGTGCTCGCGGGGCGAGTGCTCGTCGGAGGAAATCGCGTCGACAAGGCCGGAACGCTGGTCGCCGCGGACGCCGAGATCACGCTGAAGGGCGAGATCCTCCCGTACGTCTCGCGCGGCGGCGTGAAGCTCGCCGGCGCCCTCGAAGCGCTCGGGGTGAAGGTCGCGGGGCTCCGCTGCCTCGACGTCGGCGCTTCGACCGGCGGCTTCACCGATTGTCTTCTCCAGCGCGGCGCCACGTCGGTCGTCGCGGTGGACGTCGGGTACGGCCAGCTCGCCGCGAAGCTCCGCTCGGATCCGCGCGTGGTCGTGCGCGAGCGGACCAACGCGCGTACGCTCGTCCCGAGCGAGATCGGCGGCGAGGTCGATCTCACCGTCGTCGACGCGTCGTTCATCGGGCTCGACAAGCTGCTCCCGGCGATCGCGCGCTGCACGCGCGACGGCGGCCAGCTCGTCGCGCTCGTGAAGCCCCAGTTCGAGGTCGGCCGCGACGAAGCGCGAAAGAACAAAGGCGTCGTGCGCGACGACGCGGTGCGCGCGAGCGCGATCAATCGCGTCACCGCCGAGATCGCGCGCACCGGCTTCCGCGTCCTCGGCCGTTGCGACTCGAGCCTCGCCGGCCCGCGAGGCAACCTCGAGGCGTTCGTTTGGGCCGAGCGAGTGCTATGACGTGACGCCATGACGCGAGAGCGAAAGCCGTCTCTCGGCGCGATCTTCCTGACCGTCGTGCTCGATCTGCTCGGGTTCGGCCTCGCCCTGCCGTTCCTCGCGGAGGAAGCCCGGACGACGTTCCACACGAGCTCGTTCGTCGGGACGCTGCTCGCGTCGAGCTACTCGGCGATGCAGTTCCTCTTCGTGCCCGTCTGGGGACGACTCTCGGACCGCGTCGGGCGCAAGCCCGTGCTCGTGTGGTCGATCGCGGCGACCGCGGTCGCGAACCTCGGCACCGGCCTGGCGCTCGGGTACGGCTCGACGGTCGCGTGGCTCTTCGCCGCGCGCATGTTCGCGGGTTTTTCGACGGCGAACCTCGGCACGGCGAGCGCGTACATCGCCGACATCACCTCCGCCCGCGATCGCGCCAAGGGCATGGGCCTCATCGGCATGGCGTTCGGCATCGGGTTCGTGCTCGGGCCGGGCTTCGGCGGGCTCCTCGCGCAGATCCCGGTGAACGGTCGTCACGGACCGTGGGCCCTCTACGTCGCCGCGATGCTCAGCGCGATCAACTTCGTCTGGGTGCTGTTCGGCCTCGTCGAGTCGCTCCCGGCCGAGTCGCGCAAGAGCCACGCCGCCGCGCCGCGCAGGCTCTCGCCGATCGACTACCGCGCGATGATCGAGGTCCTCGCCGACTCGTCGATCGCGCGCGCCGTGCTCGCCAACTTCGTCCTCATCCTCTTCTTCTCGGGGATGGAGCAGACGATGCGCTACTTCAACAAAGACGGCTTCGGCATGTCGCTCGCCGCGACGGGCGGGCTCCTCGTCGTGATCGGGCTGACGGCGGCGGCCGTGCAGGGCGGCATCGTGCGGCGGCTCTCGGGCCGCGTGGAAGACGCGGCCATGTTGCGCGTGGGCCTCGTGCTCCAGGCGATCGCGTTCGCGGGGCTCGTCGCGGCGCCGAGCCTCGGCCGGTGGATGCTCTACGTCTCGGGCATCGTGCTCGCCTGCGGCAACGGGCTGACGCAGCCTGCGACGTCGGCGTTCGTCTCGAAGCGCGCGAAGCCGGGCGAGCAAGGCATGACGCTCGGCGTGAACCAGTCGATGTCGAGCCTCGCGCGCGCGACCGGCCCAGCGCTCGCCGGCGCCGTGTACGACGCGCTCGGCATCCGCTCGCCGTTCGCGCTCGCGTGCTTCGGGATGTTCGTGGCGCTCGCGCTCGTCTTCCCGCTGCACGACCCCGCGCCCGCGCCCGCGTGATACGCTTTTGCGCATGCGAGCGCTCTTCTTCGCTTCGATTCTTCTGATCGCGTGCAGCGGCGACGACAGCTCGAATCCCGACGCATCCCAAAGCGATGCGTTTTCGGATTCGCAGGCGAGCGACGGTTCCTCGGCGCAGGACGCGGCGACCGAATCCGGCCCGGTGCTCTGCAACGGCGTCACCTGTGGCGCGAACGAGGTCTGCTTTCAAAAGACGTCGTGCGTCTGCGCGACCGGCTACGTCCCGAACGGGACGAGCGGCTGCGTCGCCGCTCCCGCGGGCAGCCCCGCGTCGCACGCCCAGAGCGACGTCTGCGCGCGCTGGAAGAGCGGGCACGTCGTCACGACGCCGAGCCCGTACACCGCCGGCGCGAACCAGTGCGACCCGGGCACGTTCGCGGCGGGCGGCGTCACCGACACGCTCGCGCGCATGAACGCTTTCCGCTGGCTCGCGGGGCTCGGCGACGCGGTCACCGACGCCCCGACGAAAGACACGGGCGATCAAGACTGCGCGATCATCGCGGTCTGGAACCCCGCCGGCATCCAAGCGCACAACCCGCCGCAGAGCTCGGTTTGTTACAACGCGACGGGCGCGGGCGCGGCCGGTCAGAGCAACATCTCTTGGGGCGTCAGCAGCGCCGACTCGATCGACCTTTATGTGCAAGATACAGGTAATGACTCGACGCTCGGTCACCGCCGCTGGATTCTGCATCCGCCGCTCGGCGTCGTCGGCGTCGGCTGGGTGAAGGCGTCGGGCACGCAATACGGCGCCGCCGGCTGCCTCGGCGTCTTCGACTCGACCGGCACCGGGCCGAAGCCGGCGTGGTACGCGTGGCCGCCGCCCGGCTTCGTCCCGGACGCGGTCACCGGTTGGCTCTGGTCGTTTCACTACCCCGCGGGGATGTCCTCCGCGACCGCGACGATCGAGGACATGGGCACCGGAAAACCCGTCGCCACGACGACGCTCATGCTCCCGTCGGGCTACGGCGACGACACGCTCGAGATCACCCCGAGCGTGCCGCCGGCCGCGGGCGACATCTACCGGGTGACCGTGACGCCGAACAACGCGGCGCCCATCGTCTACGACGTCGCGCCGGTCGCGTGTCCCTGAGCTCGGGACGAAATCCGATCGCGGGAAGGATTCGATCGATCGGTCCGTACCACCCTCTCGAATGGCGTGGCTGGTGCTCCTCGTGAGGCTTCCGGACGCGCTCGGATCGCTGTCGGAGCTGCCTGCTGGCTGGGCCCCGCCGTCGCTCGGAGCCGCGCAGCTCGTCGCCGAGCGAATGGCCGCAGCGGCCGCGCACGCCGAGGTCGAGCTCGACTGCGACGGCGAGCGGCTCGTCGTCCTCCGGTGCGACGAGTACGTGATCGAGGCCGAGCTCGGCGGCGTGGGACCGGTCGATCGCGTGCTCTTGCGCGTGCTCGGCTCGGACGCGGCGTTGCGGCTCGTCGGCTCGCTCGCCGCGGCGCTCGACGCGTCGGCGATCGACTGCGAGACCGACGCCGTGCTTGACACCGACGCCATCGTGCCGGACACGCTTCGTCAATGGCAGATCCGCATCGACGACCTGCGGTAGCCCACACCGCGGGCGCGCGCGCAAACGGCAGAGTCGACCTCGCGCTCACGCTGCCGGTGTTCCTCGCCTATCACCTCGGCGTCGTCTTTCTGAACATCCGAAACGCGTTCGACGTCGTGACCGGCGTCCTCATGGAGGCGTCAGAGGGCAACAAGGCGATGTACTTGGTGCTCACGCTCGCGATCGGCGTCGTCTTCGCCGGCGTGTTCGCGTGGATCGGCCGAGGCCAGGCGTTTCGCCTCTCGAAATTCGTGCAAATCGCGATCGAGGGCGTCGTCTACGCGCTGCTCATGCGCGCCGCCGGCGCCTACGTCGTCGGGCGAATGTTCGCCGGACACGTCGTGCCGCACGGCTTCGCCGGGATCGTCATGTCGCTCGGCGCGGGCTTCTACGAAGAGCTCACGTACCGCGCGCTCCTCTTCGGCCTCGGGTCGTACGTCCTCCGGACGGTGCTCTTCGCGCGAGGCACGATTCGCGGCGCGATCATGACGTGGACGTGGGCGCTCGCGTGCGCCGCCGCGTTCAGCGCGATGCACTACGTCGGCCCGATGGCCGACGCCTTCACGCTGCAGTCGTTCGTCTTCCGCATGGTGCTCGGCATGACGCTCACGGTGATCTTCGTCTTCCGCGGATTCGCCGCCGCCGTGTGGGCGCACGCCTTCTACGACATCTGGGTGCTCGTCCTCTAGGCGGGGCGGAGCCGGTAGACGATCGCGACGACGACGACGACCCAACCGACGAGGTTGAGGACGAACGGCACGTCGCGGAGCATCTCTTGCGTCGGCGACTCGGCGCGGAGACCGCGGCCGGCGCGGCCGGAGACGAGCATGAGGAAGCGGCCGATGCCGACGAGCGTGAACGGCGCCGTCAGCCAGAGCCAGTCGGAGTGGAAGAACGCGCGCGTCGTGCCGTCGAGCGTGTACGCGACGTACGTGCCCGCGGTCGCGAGGCCCGTGAGCGCGAGCGCGACGTTGAGGCTGATCTTGGAGTAGGCCTCGAGCGACGCGCGCTGCTTGGCGGCGCCCTCGAGCTGGAGCTCGTGGCGGCGCTTGCCGAAGCCGAGGAAGAGCGCGAGCAGCGCGGTGCAGGCGACCATGTACCCGCTGACGTGGACGTCGGTCGCGAAGCCGCCCGCGAGCACGCGGAGCACGAACCCCGACGCGATGAGCCCGACGTCCAAGAACGCGACCTGCTTCAGCTTGAACGTGTAGGCGATGTCTTTGACGAAATAGATCGCGGCGACGAGCCCCACGCGCCAATCGAGGGCGAAGGCAGCGCCGATCGAGCTCAGCACGAGCGCGACGGCCATCATCTTCGCGAGGCTCTCGGGGACCTGGCCGCTCGCGATCGGGCGCTCGCGTTTCACCGGGTGAATGCGATCGGCCTCGACGTCGGCGAGGTCGTTGATCGTGTAGATGGCGCCCGCGAGGAGGCAGAACACCGCCGTCGCGACGAGCGCACGGCCCGTGACGCGCAGGTTGAGCGCGGGCCCGGCGACGGTCGTGAGAAACACGTCCTTGTGGAAGAACATCGGCGCCAGGACGAAGAGATTCTTCACCCACTGGTGGGGCCGGATGGTCTTGACGAGCCCGCGCAGGACGCTCTTGCTCACGACGGCTGTTTGGGCGGATACCACGGCGGACTGCTGCACGGCGCGTTTTTCATAACATCGACGGGGGCGCCGCTAAAAGTGTCAAACGCACGAGGCGCGCGTTCGATTCTATCTGCTACGGTCGCCGGGTGATCCACCGACGGTCGTTCGCAGCGGCAGCGCTCGCCGCGGCCCTCGCCTTCGTGCCGGGGCAAACGCGTGCCGATGAATCCCGCCTCTCGAGGCTGACCGCGCTCGGCGACGACGCGATTCGGGCGCCCGACGCCGAGTCGTACGCGGCGATGCGCCGGATCTGGGGCGAGTGGGAGCGCGGCGACCCAAACATGGTCGAAGAAGAGCTGGAGGCCGTCGCGCGCGCCCGACGCGGGTCGACGCGCGTGTACGCCGAGCTCCTCGCCGCGTACGGCAGGCGCCGGCTCGGCGATCTCGACGGCGCGCGCACGCGCGTGGCCGCGCTCGGTTTCGTCTCGAAGTGGCTCGTCGTCGGCCCGTTCGACAACGAGGGCAAGTCCGGGCTCTTGCGCTTGTACGAGCCGGAGACCGAGCCCTCGCCGCTCGGGAGCAAGCTCTACGACGGCAAGGAGCGCAAGGTGCAGTGGCGCTCGGCGTCGGTCGCCGCGCCGTTCGGCTGGATCGACACGGGCTCGATGGTCCGCCCGAGCGAGAACGTGTGCGTCTTCGCGACGACGTACGTGTCGGATCCCCGCCTCGCGAAGGGCGCCTCGCGGGAGGCGTCGCTCTGGGTCGGGTCGAGCGGCTCGGTCCGCGTGTACTGGAACGGGCAGCTCGCGCTCGACGATCGCAAGTACCGCGACTTCGACGCCGAGCGCATGGGGCGTTCGGTGACGCTAGCCGCCGGGCCGAACCGCGTCCTCGTCAAGGCGTGCGGCTCGGACAACGCGCCGATCTTCACGCTGCGCGTCGCCGCGGCCGACGGCTCGCCCGACTCGCACATCGTGGCCGACGCGAGCTTCGCGTACGACGAGTCGCGCGCGCTCTTCCAGAAGCAGAAGCTCCCGCCGAACCGCGTCGCCGGCCCCGTGCAGACGTTCGACGGCGTCGAGAAGAACGGCAGCCCCGCGGCGCTCGAAGCGTACGCGCGCTACCTTCTGCTCACGCAGTCGGACGACGAAGCGGATCACCTCGCGCGCGATCTCGCGATCCGCGCGGCGCAGCGCGCGCCCACGGTGCGCCGCGCGCTCCTCGCCGCGAGCCTCGTCGAGAGCCGAAACCAGCGCGCCGAGTGGATCGCGAAGGCGGAGGCCCTCGTCACGAAAGGCGGCGTCCCCGCCGATCAGCGCATGGAGGTCCTCCTCGCGCGCGCCGCGCACGAGCGCGCCGGCACCAACTGGCGCGACGCGATCCCCTACTACGACCGCGCGCTCGCGCTCGACCCCGACGACGTGCAGGCCGTCCTCGCGCGCGTCGAGCTCTACGGCGAGGCTAACCTCCGCGCGACGTCGATCGCGTTCTTGCAGCGCGCGCTGGCGCGCAACCCACGCAGCCTCGCGCTCGTCCGCGCCATGGTCGACCTCTTGCGGCAAGAAGATCGAACGTCGGAGGCCGACGACATGGAGGCCCGCTACGCGGCGTACCGCTTCGACGACCCCGAGCTGCTGAAGAGCAAGATCGACCTCGCGATTGCGCAGCGCGACGGAGTCGCCGCGCGTCATTGGCTCGACCGTTACATCGCGACCGATCCCGACGCGACCGACAAGCTCCTCTACGCCGCGCAGACCGAGCTCAAGCTCGGCGACACGCCGCACGCGATCGCGCTCTACAAGCGCACGCTCGAGATCGCGCCCGAGGACACCGACGCGATGCAGAAGCTCGCCGACGCGTACGGGCTCTCCGGCCAGCAGAACGACCAGGTCACCCTGCTCCGCCACATCCTCGAGCTCAAGCCTGCAGAACAAAGACGTCCGCGATTACCTCGCGCACCTCGAGCCGACCAAGCCGCGACCGGACGAGACCTACGCGATCGCGCCGAAGGAGTTCCTCGCGCAGCGCAAGTCACCGGCGCACGGCGCCGACCGTCGCACGCTTCGTCGACTTGACGGTCGCGACCGTGTTCGAGAACGGCCTCTCGAGCAAGTTTCACCAGGTCGTCTTCCAGCCGCTCACGGACTCCGGCCGCGCAGGCCGCGCGCAATTACGGTTCGGCTTCGAGTCCGACTCGCAGGCGGTGCAAATCCGCGGCGCCCACGTCTACCGCTCCGACGGCACCGTCGACGACTCGTTCGACACCGACGACCGGCGGCGCCGACGATCCCTCGATCGCGACGTACACGAGCGCGTCGACGTACTTCGTCCGGTTCCCGCGGCTCCAAGCGGGCGACGTCGTCGAGCTCCAGTACCGCGTCGAGGACGTGGCCGAGCGAAACGCGTTCGCCGACTACTTCGGCGACATCGACTACCTGCAATCGGACGAGCCGATCGGGCGCGCCGAGTACGTCCTCATCACGCCGAAGCGACGCACCTTCTACTTCAACAAGCCGACGATCCCGGCTGCAGCAGACGGTCACCGAGAAGGGCGACCAGCGCATCTACGCAATTCGTCGCGAGAACGTCGCGCCGGCGCTCCCCGAGCCGCACCAACCGCCGTACGCGCGAGCTCCTCGGGCACGTCCACGTCTCGACCTACAAGAGCTGGGACGAGATGGGCGCGTGGTACTGGGGGCTCGTCGAAGGATCAGTTCACCGCCGACGACGAGGTGCGCCGGCGCGTCGCCGAGATCACCAAGGGCAAGACGACCGAGCGCGAGAAGGTGATCGCCGTCTACGACTACGTCGTCCAGCGCACCCGCTACGTCGCGCTCGAGTTCGGCATCCACGGCTTCAAGCCGTACCGCTGCGCGCAGATCTTCGCGCGCGGGTTCGGCGACTGCAAAGACAAGGCGACGCTCATCGTGACGATGCTGAAGGAGCTCGGCATCCCGGCGACCATCGTCATCGTTCGCACGGGAAACGAGGGCGACTTCGAGGACCTATCCGGCGAGCCTCGCGCCGTTCGATCATGCGATCGCGTACGTGCCGTCGCAGGACATGTACCTCGACGGCACCGCCGAGTACTCGGGCTCGAAGGATTTCCCGGCGATGGATCGCGGCGCCATGGCGCTCCAGATCAACGAAGGCAAGCCGAAGCTCGTTCACCTCCCCGACCCGCCCGCGAGCGCGAGCACGACGACGCGGGCCCTCGAGGCGACGCTCGCGGCCGACGGCTCCGCGCAGATCGACGTGGACCACGACCGTGACGGGCGTGAACGCGCCGAGCTGGCGCGTTCGCTACCACGCGGAGTCGCTCCGCAAGGATCGGCTACAAGAGGATCTCGCCAGCGATTCGCCGGGCGCCGCGGTGCAGTCGGTCGACGCCGGAAACCTCGAGGACGTCGAGGCGCCGGTGCGCATCCGAGCGAAGGTGAAGCTCGCCTCGTTCGGCCGGCGCGAGGACAGCACGCTCAGCGTGCCCATCGGGCCGCGCGATCACATGGTGCGCGACTGGGCCTCGCTCTCGTCGCGGCGGCTCGATCTCCGCATCCCCGCGCAGACCACCGACGTCAGCGAGTACACGATCAAGATCCCCGCGGGCGCGAAGATCGCCGCGATGCCGGGCGGCGCGACCGCCGCCTCCCCGTTCGGCGATTTCCGCGTCGCGGTCGACCCGATCGCCGGCGGCGTGCACGTCACGACGACTCTCTCGATCACGAAGACGCGCGTCCCGGTCGCCGAGTACGCCGCGTTCCGAAAATGGTGCGAGACGATCGACGCCGCGCTCGGCCAGCGACTCGTCGTCACCGTGGGAGGTGGAAAGTGAAGCAAGCAATCGCGTGGCTCGGCGCGGTCGTCACCGGCTGCGCCCTCGCGGGCTGCGGCGCGCACCTCGATTCGCCCGCGTCGGTCGCGAACCTGCGGCACGAAGGGACCTCGAGCGACGATCCCGAGGTCGTCGGGCGATGGGCGCTCGCCGAAGAGCTCGCGCCGAGCGGCGACGCGCACGATCTCGCTCGCGCGCTCGCGCGCATCGCGTCGCTCCATCGCGAGAGCGTCCTCGGCTCCGTCGCGGTGGGCATCTTCGAGGAATCGCACGGTCACCCGCGCGCCGCCGCCGACGCCTACGTCGCGACGCTCTCGGCCGCGCGCACGAGCCGCGTGCCCGAGGTCCCGCTCGTCGCGTGGTACGCGACCCACCGTCTCAAGAGCCTGCGGCTCGACGTGCTCAAGCTCTACGAGTCGCATCGCCCGCTCCTCGACGCCATGGTGAAGAACCCCGGCAACATCGGCTGGCGCGCGGAAGCGGAGCTCGCCGACTGGCTCGAGGGCGAGACCTACCGGCGCGCGGAGATCACGGGCAACGACTTCGATCGCTACGTCGTCACGACGAGCGGGTGCTTGAGCGGCCTCCGGCTCGCGGGTCCCTTCGGACACGGGACCGCGCCGGATCGACGCCGCGCGTTCGACGCCGAGCAGCCCGGGCCGTGGCCCCAGACGTTCGCGGCAGACCCGCTGCGCACGAGCGCGCCGAAGATCCTGAAGAGCAAGCAGCCGTCGTGCACGGTCGCCAGCGAGGAGCAGACCGCGTCGGGAGTCTTCTACGTCGAAGGCTTCTTCTCGACCGATCTCGATCGCGACGTCGTCATCGGCGTGCAGGGCGCGCTCGCGGTGCGCGTCGACGACGAGCTCGTGCTCTCGCGCGATCTCCGCGAGTGGGGCGTCTGGCAGCGCTTCGGCGTCGCGGTGCACCTGCCCGCGGGTCGCCACCGCATCGTCGCGCGCGTGCTCGACGACAGCGCGTCCATCCGCATCCTCGACATGGACGGCCGCCCTACGCCCGTGAAGTCGGAGACCGACACGCGCGCGCCGTACGCGATCGTGCCGCCCAAGGTGCTCGACGATCCGAACCCGCTCGCCGGTCTCGTCGCTTGGTGCTCGCGTCGTCCTGGCTCCGCCGGATCCGGCGACGCGCCGCGCGCGCCCGACGCGATCACGGCGTATTTCGGCGCGTACCTCGCGAACGTCGAGGCGATGGCCGACGTCGCCGACGTGCTCGTCGCGCCGTACGTCGAGCCCGAGGACGCCTCGGCCGA
This sequence comes from uncultured delta proteobacterium, assembly GCA_963731595.1. Classification (GTDB taxonomy): domain Bacteria; phylum Myxococcota_A; class Polyangia; order Polyangiales; family Polyangiaceae; genus DASXHD01. The sequence continues at coordinate 1,236,748 of CAVSWE010000004.1, read as the reverse complement.
CATGCTCGAAGCCGCGGCGACCTACTCGAGCGCCGACCCGGCCTACCCGGCCGAAGTGAAGCACACGACGGAGCGCGCGCTCATGGTCCGCGCGGCCAAACGCGATCCGAAGCTCTGGTTCGCGCGGGCGTGGCTCATCCTCGACGACGCCGATCAGCGCGGCCTCGTCGACGCGGTCGACCCGCTGCGCAAGCTCGGCGACGAGCTCCGACGATCGCCCGAGATCCTCGAGCAGCTCGCGCGCATCTACGCGCAGCTCGGCTGGCGCGCCGAACGCCGCAGGCGCTCGGCGAATCTCGCGCGGCGCTTCCCCGACGACATCCGCGGCCTACGCATGAACCTCGAGGCTGCTCGACGAGAGCGGTCCCGCTCGCCGAGGCCGACAAGGTCGCCGCGCGCATCAAGCAGCTCGACCCCGACGCCGAAGTCGATCTCGATCGCGCCCTCGCACGGCACGACTGGAAGTCGGCGATCGCCGAGCTCCAGCGCCTGCAGAAGCGCCGCCCCGAGCGCAAGGAGATCGCCGGCCGCATCGCCGACGTCCTCATGCGCGCCGGCGATCCGAGCGAGGCGCTCGAGCAGCTGAAGAAGGCGCTCGCGAAGAACCCGCTCGACGCCAGGCGCGCTTCCGCCTCGCCGACCACGCCTACGCGCAGGGCGACAACAGCGCGCTCCGCAAGGCGCTCGCCGACGCGCTCCAGGCCGGCGCGAAGGCCGAGGACCTGCGCAGCGCGCTCGATCTCCTCGAGGGCGCGACCGACCTCGAGCCGTACCGCGTCGACGGCCGCAAGGTCATCCGCGAGTTCGAGGCCTGGGAGAAGTCGGGCAAGCACATGGACGGCAACAGCCGCCCGCATGCTCGACTACTCCGCGCTGTGGGTGCACTCCGACGGCTCGGCGAGATGCTCGAGCACGAGATCCTCCGGATGCAGTCGCAGGAGGCCATCAACCAGGAGGCCGAGCAGAAGCCGCCGGAGGGCCTCGTCCTGCGCTTCCGCGTCATCAAGCCGGACGGTCGCATGCTCGAGCCCGAGCCCGTCTCCGGCAAGCCGACGCTCGACCATGCCGCACCTCGAGGTCGGCGACTACGTCGAGATCGAGCACGTCACGACGACCGAGCGGCGGCGCGATAGGGCGCGCGCTACCGCGGACCGACTGGCTCTTCCGCGAAGAGGACAAGGGCTACTGGCGGAGCGAGTTCGTCGTCATCACGCCGAAGGACAAGCCCGTCGAGATCGAGACGCGCGGCCACGTCCCGCGCCGAAGTCGTGCGGCAGCGCACGACCGTTCCTCGAGCGGCGCTGGCGCGTCGACGAGAGCCCGCCCGCTGCCCGACGAGCCCGAGAGCGTGCCCGCCGGCGAGTTCCTCCCGAGCGTGCGCGTCGGCTGGGGCATCGACCCTCGACGACACGGTCGCTCCGCTTCACGTCGATCTCGGCCAGCGACGAGACGCCGCTCGACCCGCGCCTGCGTGTAGCTCGCCCGAGAGCTTCGTCAAAGGCATCCCCGCGTCGAAGCGGACGAGCGCGCCCGCCGCGTCTACAAGTGCGTGCTCGAGCGCGTGCAGGACGGCGCAGGAGAACGACGGCCGGCGCGTGCTCACTCGGGCACGCCGGCTCGCGCCAGTCGGCGTTCCTCTACCTGATGCGCCAGCTCGGCATCCAGGTCGATCTCGCCCTCGTGAAGAGCCGCCTCGCGCCGCCGCCGGTCGGCACGATGAGCGAGGTCGAGACTACGACGGGATCGTCCTTCGCGCTCGACACCGGCAAGAAGCCGCTGGTCTCACGGTGCGCGACAATGCTTCGCGCCGTTCGGCTACGTCCCCGCGGAGTTCCGCGGGCAGCCGGGCTTCCTGCTCGCGCCGGACACGCCGCGCACCACGACGCCGCAGGACGGCAGCCGCGACGGCGTCTCATCGCGGGCCGCGCCGACCTGCACGAGGACGGCTCGGCGACGGTCGACACTCGAGCACGTTCCATGGGCAGCTCGGCATCCGCATGCGCGGCGTCTTCGACTACGTCGCCGAGAGCAAGCGGCGCGAGTTCGTCGAGTCGCGCGTCGCTCGCGAACAACCTCCCGGGCGCGCACGTCCAGCGACCTGACGGTCGAAGAACAAGAACAACCTCGCCGCGCCGCTCGTGCTCGCGTGAAGGCCGACGTGCCCCAGCTCGCGCGCGTGAAGGGCGCGAGCTCCTCCTGAAGCCGCTCTTCCCGCCGCACCTCGCGCAGCTCGCGGCGCTGCCCAGCGGCAGACGCCGCTGCTCCTCGGCGCGTGGACGTACGTCGACGTCGATTTCTCCGTCGTCGCCGACCCGTCGCTGAAAATGCCTTCGAGCTTGCCGACGGCCACGTTCAGCACGGCGAGCTCGAGGTCGACGTGAAGGACGCCGTCCACGGGCACGAAATCCACCTCGCGCGCACGATCGACATCCCCGCGGGGCGCGTTCAGCCCGGCGACGACTACGCCCACTTTCAGCAGTTCACGCACGACGCCGACACCGCGCTCGAGCGAGAGATCTCGCTCGGCCGCTGACGCGCCGGCTACTTCCCGCCGTCGGCTTTTTCCTCGGCGATGCGCTTGCGGACGATCTCGTAGGCCTTGTCCTGCTTTTCGGCCGCGTCGATCGCCTGGAGGCGAGCGTCGGCCGACGCCGGCGCGCCGCCCGCGTCGGCGTGCGCGGTGACGTACTCTTTGTAATGCGCCCACGCGGTCTTCGCGGCGTCCCATTTCTTCTGCCGCTCTTTCACGTCGGCGAGGCAGAAGAGCACCTTCGTCTTGATCTCGGGATCCGCGTCGGCGAAGTCGTCGGCCTGCGTCCACGAGGCCTCGGCCTCGGTCAGGTTGCCGAGCGCGCTCTGCGCCTCGCCGAGCAAGTAGTGCCCCTGCGGGTTCTTCGGCTCGAGCTGAATCGCCTCGCGATACACCGTGACCGCCGCGGGGAAGTCGCGCGACACGAACTTCGCGTTCCCGCGGAGGACCGCTTCGGTGAACTTGCTCGCGTGCGGCGCCGCGGCGCGCGAGCGGGGCTTCGCGTCGCCGGCGAGCGCGAGCGCGCCCGCACCGAACGTGAGCCCCATCGCCACCAGGATCGCCGCGCGCGCGTGCGTTCGCATTCGGTCGGAGCGTATCGGGGCGCCCCGAGGTCCGCAAGCACTTGACCCGGCACGGCGCGCGCGGCGACGCTGACCGCATGCTTCCCCGCGTCCTCGAGCCGGAGGTCATGGACACGGCGCAAGAAGCCGCCGACTACGACGCGATGGACAATCGCGAGCCGAACGAGCGCTTCGCGAGCGATTGTTTGCGGTTTGCACGTTTCTCGACCGGCGCGCGGGCGCTCGACGTCGGCACCGGCACCGCGCTCCTCCCCATCGCGATGTGCGAGCGCGCGCCCGGCGTGAGCTTCGTGGCCGTCGATCTCGCGGACCACATGCTCGCGCTCGCGAAGCGCAACGTCGAGATCGCGCGGCTCGGCGCGCGCGTCGACGTCCGCAAAGTGGACGCGAAGAGGCTTCCTTTTCGAGACGGAGAGTTCGACGCGGTCGTCTCGAACAGCATCGTCCACCACGTCCCCGACCCGCGCGTCGCGCTCGCCGAGATGCGGCGCGTCGCGGCGCGCGTGCTCTTCGTGCGCGATCTCCTGCGCCCGGAGAGCGACGCCGCGGTCGCGCGGCTCGTCGCCCTGCACGGCGGAGAGCCGGCGTCGAGCGCGGCCGACGACGTCGCCCGCCACGCGCGTCAAGTCGCGCTCCTCGAGGCGTCGCTCCGCGCCGCGCTCACGGTCGACGAGGTGCGCGCCCTCGTCCAGGATCTCGGCATCCCCGCGCGAGCGGTCTCGCAGACGAGCGATCGCCACTACACCCTCGCCTTCGAGGTCGCTTGAACGTCGCGCCCTTCCCGTGGAAGTCGCTCGACTCGATTCGTCGCGCGGACGTCGCGGCGCTCGCGAAGATGCGCCGCGCGGTCGCGCGCTGGGTCGACGCGGAGTCCGCCGTCGCGGCGCTGCGCGAGCTCGTCGGTCCGTGCGAGCTCGCCGTGCGCTTGCGGCGCGTCGCGAGCAGCCCGCCGCGCATCGACGACACCGCCGTCGGCGTGCTCCTCGCGCCGGGCGAGCGCGCCGATCGCCGCCGCGCGTTCGCGATCGTGCTCGAGCAACCTCTCGCGGGCGCGCTCGTCGCGCGGGCGCTCGCGCGTCCCGCCGTGCGCGTCGTCGGCCCCTCGAGCCCGCAACCGTCGCTCGCCGGCGCGGCGGCGGCCGTCCTCGTCGCGGCGGCGCGTCGCAACGCCGCCGGACCGCTCCGCGTCCTCACCGCCGGCCCGGCGCACGCCGTCCTCGGCGAGGTCGTCTCGGTCGACGCCGTCCCGATTGGCGCGACCTTCACCGTGCTCGTCGAGCACGACGCGTACCTCGCGCACGTCTTCGCGCCGCGCACCGCGCTCGAGCCCCTGCGCGAGCCGGACCTCGGCGCGAGCGCGCTCGCCGCGCTCGGCGCCCTGCCCATCGAGGTGCCGCTCGTCGCCGCCGTCCTCGAAATGACCGTCACGGAGGTCGCGGCGCTCGCGCCGGGCGATGCGCTCGTCCCGCTCACGCTCCGCCGATTGCCCGAGGGGCTCGCCGGTGAGCTCCTCCTCGCGCCGCCCGAGTCCGACGTCGGCTTCGCGGCCGACCTCGGCGAAAACGGCCGTCTCGTGCTACGGGAAGGTCCGCTCCCCCTCGCTCGAGAGAAGGATCCCATGGTCGACAAAGACGTCCTCGCGCAGTCCATCGGCGAAACGCCCGTCGTCGTTCGCGTCGAGGTGGGCTCGGCGCAGATGACCGCGCGCGAGTGGGCCGCGCTCGGCGCCGGCGACGTGATCGCGCTCGGCAAGCGCCTCGGGGAGAACGTCGTCCTGCGCATCGGCGGGGCCGAGGTAGCGCGAGGCGAGCTCGTCGACGTCGAAGGCGAGGTCGGCGTCCGCATCGTCGCGCGCGCCGGAGGCACGGTCGCGTGAGACGCCTCCTCGTCACGCTCGTCGCGCTCGTCGCGTGCAAGAACGAGTCGGCCGTGAAGCCCGCGCCGAGCGCGTCGGCGAGCACGGCGGCGCCGAGCGCGTCGGTCGCGCCCCCGGCGGGTCCGAGCGAGTGGAGCGGTACGTACGAATCGACGCGCGGCACGCTCTACGTGCCCGACGCCGCGCCCTACGAGGGCTTCAAATTCCGCGGCGACGACGGCGGCAGCGTCGGCATCGGCTCGGGCACGCTCTCGTTCACGCTCGATCCCGACGGAGGCTCGATCTCGGGCAAGCTCGAGGGCCCGCTCGGCCCGGCGACGCTCACCGGCGTCGCACAAGGCGGCGAGCTCACCTTCCACCTGGCGCCGGCCGAGGGCAGCGAGACGGCCTTCACCGGCACGGGCACGGGCGCGCTCGACGGCGGAGTCGGGAGCGGCGAGATCCACGCGTCGTCGTGGCACGCCAACCTCCTCCGCGACGCGACCTTCACGGCGAAGACGCACGCGTCGAAGTGACCGCCTGCGGCCGGGTGACCACGAGCGCGACGCCCGCCAAGATGAACGCGGCCGCGACGACGAGCCGCAGCGTCAGCGGCTGACCGAGCTGAGCCCACGCCAGCAGCGCGGCCAGGATCGGCTGGAAATTGACGTACATCGTCACGAGCGAGGGCGTGGACCGGCCGAGCGCCCAGGCGTTGCACGCGTACGCGATAATGGTTGGAACTGCAACGATGTACCCGACGAGCAGCGCCGAACGCTCCGTCCAGTGGGGCACGTCGCGCGCGAGCGCGGGGACGCCGAGCGGCGCGAACGTCAGCGCGCCGAAGACGAAGATCCACGTGACGACCGTCAGCGCGCCCACCTTCTGGATGATCCGTCGCGAGAGGACGATGTACGCCGAATACGACAGCGAGTTCACGGTCACGATCAGCGCGCCGCGGTCGATCGCGCGCACCCCGGTGAGCCAAAGGACGCCGACGAGCGCGAGCCCGAGCCCCATCACGAGGGGCGCCGACGCGCGCTCGACCCGGGCCGCGACCGCCATCGCCGCCGTGAAGACCGGGATCGTCACGCTGAGAAGCGCCGCCGCCGTAGGCGAGGTCTGGCGCAGGCCGATCAAGAAGAGCGTCTGATTCAGCGAGATCCCGAGGACGCTGAGGCCGGCGAGCGCGAGCTTCTCGCGCGCCGTCGTCTTGGCGAGCACGCCGCGGAGCTTCGTGAAGAGGACGAAGAACGCCGCCGCCCCAGCCATCCGCGTCATCGCGAGCGCGACCGGGTTCACGCCCCCGCCGCCCGCCGCGAGGTCGCTCATCGCGACCTTCCCCTCGACGGCCTGCGACGCGAACGCGATCTGAACGATCCAGAGGGATCCGTGGACTTTCCATGCTTGCGTCGCGTCGCGCTTCACTCGCCTCGGACCTCGTAGACGACGATCATCGGCCGCCCGCCTCGCTCGAACCGCACCACGGCCCTGCCGTTCTTCGTGATCGACGCCGAAATCGTGGGAAAGCTCGACCAATCGCCCTCGAGCGCGAAGCTGTTGATGCTCTGGACGAGGTCGCCGTCCTCGAACCCGAGCGCGCCGAGACACGAGTCGTCGCCCACGTCGCGGATTGCGAGCCCGACCACGCGGCCCGCGGGGTCGACCTGCGGGACGAGGACGGCCTTGCGCTCGCTCCGCACGACGTCCAGCACGCCCGAGCCGATGATCCACTCGTCCGGAGCCACGCGACGCACCGTGAGCGCGCGGTGCCGCGTGTCCGAGCACGGCGCCGGCTTGCTCGGCTCGTGCGGCGTCGCGACCCAGCGCGCGCCGGAGTCCATTTGGGCGAAGACGCCGGCGTCGGCGAGCGCCGCCCCGGCGAGCGTGCGCGGCGCCGGCTCCACGTCGTCCGGGATCGGCCGCATGCTCGCGCCGCACGCAGAAAACGCAATCAGGAATAGCGCGGCCGTCGCGACCGTTCGCGTCACAGGAGCAGTGTAGCTGCTATGCTCCTCGCGCGCTCGGGCGCCAAGGCACATCACCATGTGGAATACATTCCCTCTCTTCGGCGGCGCGCTGCTCTTATGCGTCATGTTGGCGGCGAGCTACACGTTCGCCGTCTCCCTGCACGCCGGCGTCACCGGCCGCCCGCGTTCGCTCCAAGCAGCGCGGTTCGGCGCGTACGGCACGGTCGCCTTCATCGCGACCGCCGTCTTCGCGCTCGCCTACGCGTTCGTCAGCCACGACTTCCGCCTCCGGTACGTCGCGCACTACTCCGATCGCTCGATGTCGGTCGGCTATTCTGCTGACCGCGCTCTGGGGCGGACAAGACGGCTCGCTCCTCTGGTGGCTGTTTCTCCTCAGCCTCTACATCGGCGCGTGCGTGAAGTGGTTGGGAAAGCGCTACGTCGAGCTCCAGCCGTGGGTCATCGCCACGCTGATGGCGATCGTCGTCTTCTTCTGCATCCTGATGACGTACTCGGCGAACCCGTTCGCGACGAGCATCGGCGGCGCGCGCGCCGACGGTGAGGGGCTCAACCCGCTCCTCCAAAATTTCTACATGATCATCCACCCGCCGAGCCTCTACACGGGCTTCGTCGGGTGCAGCGTCCCGTTCGCGTTCGCGGTCGCGGCGCTCGTCACTGGGCGCCTCGACTCGGAGTGGATCGTCGCCTCGCGCAAGTGGACCCTCTTCGCGTGGATGTTCCTCGCCATCGGCAACACGCTCGGCATGCTCTGGGCGTACGAGGAGCTCGGCTGGGGCGGCTACTGGGCGTGGGACCCGGTCGAAAACGCGGCGTTCATGCCGTTCTTGACCGCGAGCGCCTTCGTGCACTCGGTCATGATTCAAGAGCGCCGTGGCCTGCTCAAGGTGTGGAACGTGTCGCTCATCTGCCTCACGTTCTTCATGACGATCTTCGGCACGTTCCTCACGCGCTCGGGCGCCATCGCGAGCGTCCACTCCTTCGCGCAGTCGAGCATCGGGACGTACTTCGTCTACTTCCTCGTCGTCGCGTTCGTCTTCTGCTTCACCCTCATCCTCTACCGCTGGCCGGATCTCCGCGATCTCGTCACCGACGACAAGAACCAGGTGCGGACGCTCCGCATCGCGGCGGTCGCCACGGGCTGGACGATGCTCGGCATCTGCTCGCCGGGCATCTGGGCGCTGTCGAAGCTCCCCGTCCCGAACGTGGTGCAGATCCTCCTCGACAGCGCGCTCTGCGGCGCGGCGGTCTACGCCGGCATCGAGCTCGTCTACCGCCGGATGACGCAGCAAATCGACTTCGACGTGCAGCGCCCCGAGCTCGAGTCGGTGCTCTCGCGCGAGTTCACGTTCCTCCTCAACAACTGGGCGCTGCTCGGCTTCATGCTCTTCGTGCTCGTCGCGACGACGTTCCCGATGCTGAGCGAGGCGCTCTCCGGCGAAAAAGTGACCGTCGGCCCGCCCTACTACAACGCGTGGGTCCAGCCGCTCGGCCTGCTCATCTTCTCGCTCATGGGAATCGGCACGCTCTTCGGGTGGAAGAAGACGAGCCCCGAGGCGCTGAAGCGCGCGTTCATCGTACCGACCGCGGCGATGCTGCTCTTCGGCGTGCTCCACCTCGCGCTCGGCAAGGCGCTCGGCTTCCCGGCGATCGTCTGGGGCGACGCGATCTACGGCGGCGCGCTCGGTAGCGCGCTCCGCGCCTTCAACGCCGTCTCGCCGCTCCTCGGCTTCTCGCTCGCGGTCTTCAACGCGACCGTCATCCTCCAAGAGTTCACGATGCTCTTCCGCGCGCGCAAGCGCACCGGCGCCGGGAAAGAGGGCTCGTGGCTCTGGCCCGTGGGCTTCGTCTTCTCGGTCGTCTCGGTGCTCGGCCTCGTGCTCATGCGCCGATTGTTCCCGAGCGCGAGCGCCTTCGCCTTCACGGTCATCCTCGGGTCGCTCGTCGCGCTGGTCGCGCCGTACTTCCTCTACACGCTCATCTCGCTGCCGCACGCCTCGCGCCGCCGCTACGGCGGCTACATCGTGCACTTCGGCATCGTGCTCGTGTTCATCGGCTTCACCGGCAAGTCGTGGACGATTGACCGCGAAGCGTCGCTGTCTCCGCACGACCACTACCAAGTCGCCGGCTACGATCTCGAGTACCTCGGCCCGCGCATGGAGGTCGACGTCACCAAGCGAATGATCTTCGGCGACGTCGCGGTGAGCCGCGGCGGCGCGCGCCTCGGCGTCTTGAATCCGGCCAAGTTCATGTACAAAAAGATGCCGGACTCGCCGACGACCGAGGTCTCGATGATGCACTCGCTCCGAGACGACCTCTACCTCGTCGTCGGCAGCATCAACCCGCAGACCAAAGTCGCCGCGTTTCAAATCCACATCAACCCGCTCGTCAGCTGGATCTGGTTCGGCGCGATCATCCTCATCTTCGGCAGCATCATCTGCATGTGGCCGGAGCTCGCGCCCGCGGAGTCGCGCGTCTGGGCCTTCGGGCGCGGCGCGGCCGGCGCGGTCGCGTCGATCACGGTCGGCGTGTTCATCGCGATGCTCCCAGCGCCCGCGTGGGCTCAAATGACGACCGCCGAGCACGACGGCGTCGTCCACATCCTGAACGATCGCGAGCGCGCGCTCTTCAGCTCGCTCCGTTGCATGTGCGGCAGCTGCGCGCGCGACCTCCTCTCGACGTGCACGTGCGACACCGCCGAAGACACGCGCGAGGCTCTCCGCAAGAAGATCAGCGCCGGGGAGACCAACGATCAGATCATCATGGAATACGCACAAAAATGGGGCTCCGACTCGCTCGCAGTCCCCCCGAACAAGGGCGGCATGCGCGCGATCTACGCGGTCCCGCTCGTCGCGATCGCGGCGGGCGGCGCGGGCATGGTCGTGCTCGTTCGCCGGTGGAGCGGCTCGGGTCGCGGCACGACGCCGAAGACCTCCGCGCGCCGCGGCGGCGAGACCGCCAAGCGCGACGACTACGACGACCGTCTCGACGAGGAGCTTCGCGATCTCGATGGCTGACTCGGCTTCCGAATCCACGCTCGCGAAGGTCGATCTTTCGGTGCTCGGCCTGGGCCTCGCCGGCCTCTCCGTGGCGGGAGCGATCGGCGTGGGCCTCTTCGCCGGCGTCGCGTCCGCCATGCTCGTGCTCGTGACCGGCGCCCTGCTCGGCTCCATCCTCCTCGTTTGGCACAGCCTTCGAACCCTCGCGGGCGACGCCGAGGTCGAGCCGGGCTTCGACGCCGCCGCGCGCGGCCCGGGCAGCGCCCTCCTCGAGCGGAAGCGCCGCGCGCTCCGCGCGCTCAAGGACATCGAACAAGATCACGCCGTCGGCAAGATTGACGCGGCCGACTTCAAATCGCTCGACGACGAGTACCGCGAGCGCGCCAAGCGCGTCATCCGCGAGATGGATGACGCGCTCGAGCCGTGGCGCGAGAAGGCCGAGACGCTCGTGCGCACCCACCTCGAGAAGCGCGCCGCCGAGCGCGCCCTCGAACAAAAACGGAAGCCCCAGCCGGAGGACGACGTCGACCAAGACCGCGCGACGTGCCCGTCGTGCGAGACGTCCAACGACGCCGACGCGACGTTCTGTAAGAAGTGCGGTACGAAGCTCTCGAGCGAAGCGTGATTCTCCCGATTGTCCTCGCCGCGACCGTAACGGCCTCCGCCCAAGCCTCGGTCACCGCCGCGCCGCCGCCGCCGGCCGCGACCGCGCTGCCCGCCGGCCACCCGCGCGTCAACCAAGCCGCGGGCAACAACCCCGGCTTTTTCAAGGCTCCCGCCGATTCCACGACCGAGGTCCCCGGCATCCCGGTCGGCACCATCCGCGTCGAGCTGCGCGACCCCTTCGATCATCCGCTCGCGAATCGCACGGTCGATCTCGGCGTCGTCCGGCAATCGATCGCCAAGGGCGACAAGCACGAGCACTCGGAGTCGACGACCGACGCGACCGGCGTCGCGACCTTCTCGAACCTCGACACCGGAAGCAACATCGCCTACCGCGTCTCCGCCCACGAAGCCGACGCGACCTACGCCGCGACGCCCTTCCGCCTCGAGATCGACAAGGGCACGAAAGTCGTCCTCCACGTCTACCCGGTGATGCACGACCTCCCGCAGACCGCCCAAATCGGCGCGCGCGCGATTGTGTTCCTCGAGGTGAAAGACGATCGCATCCAAATCCAGGAGCGCGTGGACGTCTTCAACGGCACAGCGCTCGCGTGGGTCCCGCGCGACGTCGTCATGCGACTGCCGGACGGCTTCACCGCCGTCAACAGCATGCAGCAGATGAGCGACATCGGCGTCGACGCCGTCGCCGGCCAAGGCGCGCGCCTCCACGGGACGTTCCCGCCCGGCGAGAACATGGTGATGTTCTCGTGGCAGCTCCCGTACTCGGGTGACCCCAACGTGAACCTCGAGATCGGCATGCCGCCGGACGTGCGCATGGCGATTGTCCGCGCCGCCGCCGCGCCCTCGATGAAGCTCGAGGTTGCCGGCTTCCGCGAAGCGACCGCGCAAGTGAACGAAGAGAGCCAGCGCGAGCTCGTCACGGGCAAGCAGCTGAACGACACCGAGCCTCCGATGCGCAAGATTGACGTCGCGCTCAGTGGCTTGCCGACGCCGGGCCCCTCACGCATCGTCGCCACCGCGCTCGCGATGTTCGCGATCGCTTCGGGGATCTACGTCGCCACTCAGCAGCGCCGCTCGCGCAAACCGAACAAGTCCTCCAGCAAGCGCGACCGCGACCGCGTCCTCGACGAGATTGACGGCCTCGAGGTCGCCCGTGAGCGCGGCGACGTCGGCCCGAAGACCTACGAGCGCGCCCGCCGAGAGCTCGTCGACGAGCTCTCCGCGCTCCTGGCGACCTCGAAGTAGCGACCCGGCCTGTGGGGAAGTTGCTCGTCTGAATGTGGACGAGCACCGGGCCGGCCTGTGGATAGGTGTTGGTAACCCACTTTCCCACGCCATCCTACCCATTCCCACACATCTCTCTCCACACCTCGATTGCCACCTAAGCTCGCGTGCAGATTCGCGAATACCGGGTCTCCCCAGTTCACACAGGCTCTACGACGACTACTGTATTTCTTAAATATAGATCCTAAGAAGAAGAGGCTCGTCCCGCCCGGGTTTCTGGTAAACGTCGCTCGTCCCGATGGAGCTCTCGGTAGCGAAAAAAGACCTGTTGAAGCTAGTGAGCCGCATGCAGGGCGTCGCCGAGCGCAAGAGCACGATGCCCGTGCTCTCGAACGTCCTGCTCGCCGTCGATGGGCCGAACGCGCTGCGCCTCGCCGCAACGGATTTGTATCTTTCGATCGCCGGACGGGTGCCCGCCGAGGTGAAAAAGGGCGGCAGCGTGGCCATTCCCGCCAAGGACCTCCTCGAGCGCATTCGCATGATGCCGGAGGGCTCGATCCAGATCGTCACGCAAGACGGCGCCTCGACGCACCTGAAGGCCGCTGGGAGCCCGCGTCGCTACACGCTGCGGGGTATGCCGGGTGACGACTTCCCGCCGCTCCCAGCGCCCGCCGAAGGCGCCCCGACGTTGTCGCTCGGTGTCGGCGTCCTCTCCGAGCTGATGCAAAAAACGTATTTCTCGATCTCCACCGACGAGACCCGCGCGCACCTCAACTCCGCGCTGTTCGAGTGGGATGGCGACGTCGTGCGCATGGTGACGACCGACGGTCACCGCCTGTCGATGATGGAGCAGAAGGTCGCCGGCAAGCAGGCGAGCTCCACGATGCTCATCCCGCTCAAGGCGATCCTCGAGCTGCGGCGACTCTGCGACGAGCTCGCCGCCGAGTCGAAGGAGCAGAAGCCCGAGATCGCGATCACGCAGAGCGGCTCGAGCGCGTTCTTCCAGGCAGGCACGACGATCTTCAGCGTGAAGCTCGTCGACGCGCAGTTTCCCCCGTACTCCCAGGTCATCCCGCAGGCGACCGAGAAGAAGGTCCGCGTCGCGCGCGCCCCGTTCTCCGACGCCCTGCGCGCCGTCGCCATCGCCGCGAGCGAGCGCACCGGCGGCGTGAAGCTCGCGCTGGCCAACGGCGCCATGCGAATCACCAGCGAGTCTCCCGAGAGCGGCGACGGCTCCGACGAAGTGCCGATCGACTACGCCGGGCCGCCCATCACCGTGGGCTTCAACGCGAAGTACTTCCTCGACGTGCTCGGCGCGCTCGAGGAGGACGAGGTCGAGCTCGGCTTGAGCGGCGAGCTCGATCCCGCCGTCGTGCGACCGGTGAGCGAGCGCAAGTTCCTAGCGGTCGTGATGCCGATGCGAATCTGATCAGGAGCTCGCTTGAGCACGCAGGATCTTGTCGCGGCGTTGCAGATTACGCGCGGCAGCGAGAGCTTCGCGGCGGGGCCGCCGCTGGACAGCGTCGGTCGCGAGAGCCGCACCGAGCGCGGAGCCGCAGCTGCCGATCGAAGCGGCGCGCGGCGGTCCGGCCGGGGAGTCACGCTGCCGCTCGTAGGCGACGACGACGGCCCGAAACGGATCCAAACAAATCGATCGCAGGCCTAGGATGAGGCCGCTCGCGATCGTGCGTCTCGCGGTGCGCGACCTGCGCAACCTCGAAGCGATCGACGTGGAGCCGGGGCCGCGCTTCAACGTGGTCCACGGCGACAACGGTCAGGGCAAGACCAACCTGATCGAGTCCATTTACCTCGTCGCGACGTCGAAGAGCTTCCGCTCGAACAAGACCGCGGAGATGGTCCGGCGCGACGCCGCCCACGCGAGCGTTCGCGCGACGATCGACGAGGACGGCATGGCGCGCGAGCAGAGCGTGGGGCTCGCGCTCGAGCGGGGCACGCGAACGCTGCGCATCGACGGGGTTCGCCCGCCGAGCGCCGCGGTCTTCGCCGCGCGGACGCCCGTCGTCGTGTTCTCGCCTTCGTCGCTCACGCTCTCGATGGGCAGCAGCCGCGAGCGACGGGCCCTGCTCGATCGCGTCGCGCTCTACGTCGACCCGACGTCGTTCGCCGAGCTCGGGTCGTACCAACGGGCGCTCCGCGAACGTCAGCGAACGCTCGAGGACCGGGGCGTCCGGGCGCCGGATCTCGAGGAGTGGGAGCAGCTCGTCATGCGCCACGGCCTCGCCGTCATGCGTTCGCGCGAGGCCGCGGCGCGGGCCGTGCTGGACGAGGCCAAGCCGGCGTTCGAGCGCATCGCAGCGCGCGGTCTCGCCTTCGTGGGTCGCTACGTCGCGACGGCGCCGAGCGATTCGGCGGAGTATCGCGCCGCCCTCGCGTCGTCGCGCCCGCGGGATCTGCGACGCAAGTCGGCCAGCGTCGGTCCACACCGCGACGATCTCGTGCTCGAGCTCGGCGGGATGTCCGTGCGCACGACCGCGTCGCAGGGGCAGCACCGCGCTCTCGTGCTCGCGCTGAAAGCGGCCGAGGTGGCCGTCATCGGACGGGCTCGCGACGTCCGCCCGGTGCTGCTCCTCGACGACGTCTCGAGCGAGCTCGACGCCGACCGCACTTCGGCCTTGTTCGGGTTTCTCGCGAGCCAGCGAGGCCAGGTGTTTCTCACGACGACGCGACCCGAGCTCATCCCGCGCGACCTCGGCGAGGACGAGGACCCGGCCAGTCATCGCGTCGATTTTCGCATTGTCGGGGGCCGGCTGAGCCGATGACGCACCGCTTCATCGCGCCCTCCGACGACCCGCCTCGAATGGCGCCGATCCGAGGCGCTTTGGCGTTGTATAAGTCGTCGTAATCGCAAGGGAATTGTAGGCCGTTTGCCTTGCGCCCAGCCGGCAGGCGGGCTATACTTTTTTCGTTGCTCGAGCGCGTCCTCGCTCAATGCGAGAACCGCGTGCGCTTTCAAACGCACCAACCTGCGCGCTCAATGCCGGAAGATTCAATGACGAACGTCAACACCAGCGCTACGCCCTCCACCCCGCCGTCCTCCACCTACGACAGCGAGAGCATCACCGTCCTCGAGGGCCTGGAGGCGGTACGCAAGCGTCCCGGCATGTACATCGGCGACGTCCATGACGGCTCTGGTCTGCACCACCTCGTCTGGGAAGCGGTCGACAACGCCGTCGACGAGCACCTCGCGGGCTTCTGCACGCAGATGGACGTGACGATTCACTTCGACGGCTCGGTCACGGTGCAAGACAACGGTCGCGGCATCCCCACCGGCATTCACACAGAGATGTCGCAAAAGCTCGGCCGTGAAGTCAGCGCGGCCGAGGTCGTCATGACCGTCCTCCACGCCGGCGGAAAGTTCGGACACTCGAGCTACAAGGTCTCGGCGGGTCTCCACGGGGTCGGCGTCAGCGCGGTCAACGCGGTGAGCGAGTGGCTCAAGGTCGAGATTTATCGCGAAGGCCACGCGCACTTCCAAGAGTTCCGCCGCGGCGTGCCCGTCGCGCCGCTCGCGATCATCGGCGACACCGACCGCACCGGAACGAAGGTCACCTTCAAGCCGGACCACGACATCTTCACCATCACCGAGTTCCAGTACGACATCCTCGCGAGTCGTCTCCGCGAGCTCGCGTTCCTCAACGCGGGCTTCGTGATCACGCTGACCGACGAGCGCGAACGCGACGGGCAGAGCGCCCACGCGCGCACCGAGCGCTTCGAGTACAAGGGCGGCATCACCGAGTTCGTCGAGCTCCTCAACAAGACGAAGGAGCCCGTGCACGACAAGGTCGTCACGTTCATCGCCGAGCAAATCCCCGAGGGCGAGGGCGGGCAGCCGAAAGAAGGCGCGCAGCCCGTCTCCGTCGAGGTCGCGCTGCAATGGAACTCGACGTACGCCGAGCAAATCTTTTGTTACACGAACAACGTCCACAACAAGGACGGCGGCACCCACCTCACCGGATTCCGAGCGGCGCTCACGCGCGTCTTCAACACGTACGGCCAGGCGCAGCAGCTCTTCAAAGACGTGAAGAGCGGGCTCTCGGGCGAGGACATCCGCGAAGGCCTCACCGCCGTCGTGAGCGTGAAGCACCCCGATCCGTCCTTCGACTCGCAGACGAAGAGCAAGCTCGTCTCGAGCGAGGTGAAGGGCATCGTCGAGAACGTCATGGTCGACAAGCTCGGGCGCTTCTTCGAGGAGAACCCGCAGACCGCGCGCAAGATCATGGAGAAGGCGGTCATGGCCGCCAAGGCGCGCGAAGCGGCGCGCAAGGCGCGCGAGGTCGTCCGCAAGGGCGCGCTCGACTACAACTCGCTCTCCGGCAAGCTCGCCGACTGCCAGTCGCGCAGCCCCGAAGAGGCCGAGCTCTACATCGTCGAGGGAGACAGCGCCGGCGGCTCGGCGAAGCAGGGTCGCGATCGCAAGTTCCAAGCGATCCTCCCGCTCAAGGGAAAGATCCTCAACGTCGAGCGCGCGCGCCTCGACAAGATGCTCGAGTCGAAGGAGATCGGCACGCTCATCGCGACGCTCGGTTGCGGCATCGGCAACCCCGAGCAAGGCGGCAACTTCGACATCTCGAAGCTCCGCTACCACCACATCGTCCTCATGACCGATGCCGACGTCGACGGGAGCCACATCCGCACGCTGCTCCTCACGTTCTTTTACCGACAGATGCCGGAGCTGATCGAAAAGGGCTACGTCTACATCGCGCAGCCGCCGCTCTTCCAAGTGAAGAAGGGCAAGAAGATCGAGTACGTCAAAGATCAACCGTCGCTCGACCGGTACTTCCTCGAGAACGGAGTTCGCGACATCGCGGTGCGCTCGGTCCGAGGCGCGCCGCGCTCCGGTGCGCCGCTGCTCTACCTCGCCGAGCGCCTGCGCATGTTCCGCCGCGCGCTGCAGAAGATCGACCGCCGCGCCGACGCGCGTCTCGTCGCCGCCGCCGTGCGCGCGGGAGGCCTCGGCAAGAACGAGCTCCGCGAGCGAAAGAAGGTCGAGGCCGCGGTTCCGCTTCTCCGCGCCCACCTCGAGAAGAAGTATCCGGACATCTTCCCGCTCACGATCGAAGTCGGGTGGGAGGCGGAGCACGGCGCCGCGACGATCACGATCAACCCGCGCCCGGGCGCCAACGCCCGCATGACCGTCATCGACTGGCACCTCGTCGACTCCGCCGAGTACGAGGAGCTCTACTCGATCGAGCAGGACGTGCGCTCGATCGGCCCCGCGCCGTATTTCGTGCGCGAGGCGAAGGCGACCGACGAGCAGCAGATCGAAGACGCCGACGGGCTCTGGGACTATCTCGAGGCGCGCGGCCGCAAAGGCGTGCAGCTCCAACGCTACAAAGGCCTCGGCGAGATGAACCCCGAGCAGCTCTGGGAGACGACATTGGATCCCAACGCGCGCGTCATGCTGCAGGTTCGCCTCGACGACGCGGTCCAAACGGACCAAATCTTCACGATCTTGATGGGCGATCAGGTCGAGCCGCGTCGCGAGTTCATCGAGACGAACGCGCTCAACGTGAAGAACCTGGACATTTGACGCCGTTCGGTCATCGTCGATCGCATGAGGGCCGCCCTCGCGATCGCCGTTTGGCTGCTCGCCGTCGCCTGCAGCGACGACCGCGTCGCCCCCAACGACGCCGGTGACGATCGCTTCAATACGGTGAGCCCCGACGGCGCCGTCGCGGGGCCCGACGCCGGCATGCGCGTGACCCCGCACAAAGGCGTGATCCTCTCGAGCATCCAGCTCGGCATCATCTACCTCGGCGATCTCGACGCCGGCGCCGCGACGCCGCAAGACACGAACATCAACTGGCTCGTCGGTTCGCCCTATTGGCTCTTGCTGGACGAGTACGGCATCGGTAACGGCGCCGTCGTCGGCAGCGTGCGCGTGCCGACGACGACGTTCTTCCAGTCGGGCGATCTCGACGCGAACGGCCTCGTCGACATCATGACGCTGCAGCTCCGGCTGGCCGCGGCGCTCCACGGCGACGCGGACGCGGGAACGAGCGCGACGATCAGCCTTCCGGGCGCGGACTCGTATCTCGTGTACCTGCCGGACGGCATCAACGTCGCCCTCGGGCACAACGGGACCTACACGTTCCAAACCTGCATCGACGCGAACGGTTACCACGCGAACGACGGGCAGGAGCCGTACGCCGTCCTTCCGCCGTGCACGCTGGGTCGTACGCTCTACGCTGCGGCGCACGAGCTCGTCGAGATGGCGACCGACCCGCACCCGTACGACGGCTGGGTGAGCGACTCCGACGTCGCCAAAAGCGGCGGTGAAATCGCCGACCTCTGCGCGGAGCAGGCGTTCGTGTACGGCGTGTGGCTCACGCAGTTCTGGTCCAACCAGACCGCTGGCTGCGTTCCGGTGCCCGCGAAGTAGCTGCGGACCTGCGCTCGCCCGGATTCGCCCCAGGCGTGGCCAGCTGGCCGAGTTTTCCACAGGATGCGCAGCGCGTTTCTCGACGCGAGGCGATGGAACGTCTCTCGCAGTAGAGGCGCTCACCATGAACGCGAGTTGGATGTCGCTGCTGTCGGAGCTCACCCTCGGTGACGGCGCAGGATCCATCCGCGCGCAGGTTCGCGCGGAGGACATTCCTCGCGACGCCCGCTTGCGTCTCGTGGTGCAGACCTACGAGCCGCGGAACCGGCGCCGTCTCGGCTCGATTCAGCGCGCGGTCACGTCCGACGAGCTCCTCGCGGGCGTGAGCGTCGCGGTCCCGCACGTCGCATCCGAGGACGCGCGGGTCGTCGCCTGGGTGGAGCGCGGAATCCCGAACCTCGAGCACGACGGCCTCACGGCACGCCCGCGTCGCGGGAGCCTCGTCGGGTTCGGCCGCGGCGAGGACGTCCGGATCCGTCTGTCACGCCGCGCCTGATTCGCGCGCTCGCTTCCAGGCGCGGACGGCGCGGACGCGCTTGTCGAACCCGCGGAGCGATTGGTCGTCGAGCTTCGTCCCGCCGAACCGAACGCTCAAATAAATTTCGGTGAGGTCGACCACCTCGGAGGCGAGCGGGTGCTCACGCATCCGGAGCTCCTCGGCGAAACGCAGCGGCGGCAGCGAAGCGGGCCGCGTGAGGCCGTGCGCGGTGAGCGCCTGCTCGAGGCCGCGGTACATCGACGCGGCGAGCTGCAGCCCGCGATCGGTCTTCGTTTGCGGACGCGCGTCTTTCGGCGAGCGCCGGCGGCGTCGCCAGAGGACGTACGCCGCGACGATCGCGAGGGCCCCGGCCGCGTACTCCGCCCAGCGCAGGCGGCTCGTCGGCGCACCCTTGCCCGGACGCGAGCGGAACCAGTCCCAGAGGTGGACCTGCGAGCGCAGGTCGTAGCCGATCACGTAGTGGTTCCACCGTTGCGACACCGCTTCGATCAGGTCGCGCATGTAGACCCACGCGCCGGTCGTGTCGCCGAGGGGCTGCGCGCCGGCGCTGGGCGTCGGGTCGAAGGTGAGCCATCCGGGGTGTTGCGTGTCGTCGATGTACGCCTCGACCCACGAGTGGGCCTCGCCCTCGCGCACGGCGTAGTAGTGGCCGAAGTGGTTGTACGTGCCGCCGACGAAACCGGTCACGTTGCGCGAGGGGATTCCGACGTCGCGGAGCATCACGGCCATCGCCGTCGAGAAGAACTCGCAGTGCCCGCGCTTGGAGACGAACAAAAAGTCGTCGAGCGGCACGGCGGCGCCGCCCGAGGGGGAGTTGAGGTCGTATTTGAAATCGTGGCGAAGGTGCGACTCGATCGCGTGGGCCTTCAGCCAGGGGGTGGGCTGGCCGTCGGCCCACGCGTGCGCGAGCTTCGCGACGCGCGGCGGCATCGTCGGTAGCGTGAGGTAGCGCGCGCGCTCGGTGGGGGGGAGCGCGTCGCCGAGCGGCTCGTCGTCCGGCGCGACGTACGCGGTGTAGCGGATGCCGCGCGTGTCGCCGCCGGTGTAGCGAATCTCGCCCTCCGGCCCCCGCTGCAGCGTGAGCGGGTCGCTCATGAGAGGCTGGCTCTGCGGCTTGAGCCGGACGGCGACCGTCCGAGGCGGAAGGAAGACGACCGGCGGATCGATCGGCTCCACGTCGAAGGTGATCTCTTGTCGTCCGGGTGCGGCATTCGGCGCAGCGGATAGAGATCGCCGATGCGCTCGGCGGAGCGCCGGTCGGACAACGTTCGAGTCCAATTCACGCCGTCGGTCGCGTCGAACGCCGTTCCGCGGAGCCGCAGGATCATTCGCGGCGGAGGCGGATTCGGCGGGCTCTCGAGCTCGAAGCGCAGGGCCATCTGCGGGTTCGACCGAATCAGGCCGACCTCGTCGATCTTCACGTGATCCGTGAAGCCCACCATCCGCCCCGGATGAGGGTGGTTCAGCAAGAGGAGCGACAGCCCGACGCGCGGGAACAGCAAGAAGAGGACGGCGGTGAAGAGAAAGATCGGCACGGAGATGAGGCACGTCGAGACGAGGAAGCCGCGCCCGACGACGCGCCGACTCCGCAAGATGCGCGGCACGTCGACCGGCAGGCCCGTTCGATCGCGCGCGCCTTGGCGGTAGTTGCCTTCAACCTCGCGGCGCAGGTGCGAAAGGACGAGCGCCCCGGGCGCGACGATCAAAAACCCCAAGAAGCAGAGCCCGTAGCCAAGCCCGCCGCCGAGGACGGTGCCGGCGACGAAGTGGAGCAGCGACAGGACGATGATTTGTTGGTCGTGCGCCGCGCCGCGCCGCGTCGCGAGCCGAACGATTTGAAGCAGCGCGGCGAACTCCACCATCACGTCGATGAAGGGTTGCCCCGCGACGATTCGCGCGCCTTGAACGACGATCAGGAGCAGCATCCCCGTCGTCGCCGCGTGACGGAAGAGCGTCTTCGTCTGCCACGACTCGGGCACCGCGAGCGCGCCGGCGAGGCCCACGAGCAGCACCGCCGTCGCCAGAGGGCTCAAAGCCGCCGTGCTCACCACCGCGAGGATCCCGAGCACGGCGAGCGCGTCGGTCATCACGCGGTGCACGAGCCCGAAGCGCATGTCAGGCCACCGCCTTGTCCGAGGCGCCCTCGGTCGGCGCCGCGGGTTGCGCTTCGACGAGCGCGAGAAAGCGCAGGACCGGATCCGCGCCCGACGAGCGATCCCCGCGCGACACCTGCCCCGCCGACGTCCACACGGTCACGCAGTCGCCACGCTTCAAGTGCGCGACCGCCCGCGACGCGACCTCGCGGATCCGTCGCTCGAACACGAGATCCCAGTCGTCCGCCGCCGCCGTCGGCTTCACCACGTCGAGCGCGAGCGTCACGTCGGGGCGCGCGTCGCGCGCGCGTTCGAGCGCGACGAGCTGGCCGACGGCCGCGGTCTTGCGCCAGTGCACGTCCCGCGGGTCCTCGCCCTCGCGAAGCGCGCGCAGGCCGAGGAAATCCTCGCCGTGCCCGCGCCCGAGCGACGAGTCGTGTCCCGCGTGGCGCCCCTGCCCGCTCGACGGAAGCTGCACCGGGTCGACCGCCGGATAAATCACGAGCTCGCCCTCGGCCGGCACCTCACGCGACTTCTCGAAGAGCCCGAACGGAAACCGCGTCGCGATGCGAAACCCGACGTGCACGTCGCGCCCGCGCCGCATGGGCGTTCGGCGGTAGGCGGCCACCTGCGCCGAGCGCGGGCTGATCTTGAGGAAGAAGCAGCGCTTGTCGGCCGGCTGCGCGGCGCGCAGGTCCTCCACCTCGATCGCGTACGAAGGCACGCGCTTCTTGTGGTTGAACACTTCGATTTCGACCAGGTGCGCGCGTCCGACTTGGGCGCGGAGCGGCAGGCGGCGCACGACGGTCAAGTTGCGGAGCGACAGCTCGCTCATCACGCCGCTCACGACGATGAGCGCGAGCAGCATTCCGAGCAGCAGATAAAGAAGGTTGTTCGCGGTGTTCAGCGCGGCGAACCCGACGCCGAACGTGATGCCGACGAAGAACTTCCCTTCGCGGGTGAACTTCAGCTTGCGCGGCGGCCGCAGCCGCGCGAAGGGCAGAAAGCGCCGCCAGCCCCGCGAGCCGGCAGCCATCGGGCTCTTCGCCGGAGGTGCTGCGCGCGTGGCCATGCGCGCCTCAGAGCGGCACCGGAATGCGCGCGACGATCTCGCGCACGGCGGCCTCGGCCTCGTCGCGCGTCGGCGTGAAGCCGTCGGCGTGCGACGCGAGCCGAACGCGGTGCGCCAGGACCGGAACGGCCAGGTCATGGATGTCGTCGGCGATGCAGTACGTTCGACCGCGGAGGAGCGCCTGCGCGCGCGCAGCCTTGCCGAGCATGATCCCTCCGCGCATCGACGCGCCGAGCGAAAGCGTCGGCGCGGAGCGCGTGGCGAGGACGAGCGCGTGGAGGTAGCTCGCGAGCGCGCCGTCGAGCGTCACGCGATCGACCTCGCGCTGCAGCGAGACGAGCTGCCCGGGATCGAGCACCTGGTGCACGTCCTGGACTGTGTCGACCTTGCCCTCGAGAATGAGCCGCATCTCGACGTCGGGCGGCGCGTAGCCGAGGCGAATGCGCAGGATGAACCGATCGAGCTGCGACTCGGGCAGAGGGAAGGTTCCGGCGAAATCTTGCGGGTTTTGCGTCGCGATGACGAGAAAGGGATCCGGGAGCGGAATGGTCTGGCCGTCGAGCGACACCTGTCCTTCGTTCATCGCCTCGAGGAGCGCCGACTGCGTGCGCGGCGAGGCCCGGTTGATCTCGTCGGCGAGGACGACGTTCGCGAAGATCGGTCCTTGGCGAAGGACGAACTCGCCCGTTCGCTGATCGAAAACCGAAACGCCGAGCACGTCGCTCGGCAAGAGATCGCTCGTGAACTGCACGCGCCGAATCTCGCCGCCGACGGCCTTCGCGAGCGCGCGGGCGAGCGTGGTCTTTCCGACGCCGGGCACGTCCTCGACGAGCAGGTGACCACGAGCGAGCAGCGCGACGAGAGCGAGCTCGACGGCCTCCTGTTTGCCCTCGAGAGCGCTTTCGACTGCTTGCCGGAGTTTCTGCAGTGCGGGGAGCTCTTCCGGTCGCACCGCTGCGGCTGCGGTCATGATGGCA
Organism: uncultured delta proteobacterium; assembly: GCA_963731595.1. Classification (GTDB taxonomy): domain Bacteria; phylum Myxococcota_A; class Polyangia; order Polyangiales; family Polyangiaceae; genus DASXHD01. Next base: position 1,213,900 of record CAVSWE010000004.1, on the reverse strand, counting down.
AGCGTAGCATGGAACGATCAACGCGCGGCAGCGCTCGAAAGCCCGCTGGCGCGTCGAGCTCCCCTGGTCGTATGGTGCCGGGCGTGTCCGACAAGGGTCCCGCCGCCGAGACCGTGAGCGTCTTGCACGTCAGCAAGAGCTTCGGTCCGGTTCGAGCCGTCGTCGACGCCACGCTCGAGCTCGCCCGTGGGACCCTCGTCGTGATTGAAGGGCCGAACGGTTCCGGAAAGAGCACCCTGCTCGGAATGCTCGGCACGCTGATCCGTCCGACCTCGGGTCGCATCGACTACGGACCCCTTGGCCGCGCGCTCGGCGGCGTTCGGGCGCGCATCGGATGGCTCGGCCACGAGACCCTCTGCTATCCCGATTTGACGGGCCGAGAGAACGTCGAGCTTGCGGCGCGTCTTGCGGGAGCCGACGTCGGCGCGTCGTGGAAGCGATGCGCCGAGCGATTCGGCATCGGCGACTTTGCGGCTCGTCCGATGCGAACGGCGTCCCGCGGCCAGCGCCAACGCATCGCGCTTGCCCGCGCAGTGGTGAACGAGCCGGATCTGCTCTTGCTCGACGAGCCGTCGACCGGACTGGACGCCGCGGCCGTGGAGCGGGTCGAGGTGATGATCGCCGGCGAGCTCGCACGCGGGGCCATGACCGTCGTGATTACGCATGATGCAAAATTTGCATCCACGATAAATGGTACGCGTTATCGAATGGATAGGGGCCGGCTCCGCCCTGTCCGTCCGGCCTAGCCCAGCCAGCGCCGCACGACCTCGGCGGTTGCGGCAACGTGAGCGAGCTCGGCCTCGGGCCCGCGCGGCCATTCCCCTACCCACCGCTCGCCGACGATGCGGGCGACCTCGCGCGGGTTGGAGGCTGTCGCGGCGTCGCCGGTCTCGGCAAGGACGAGCCCTACCGCGTCCACACCGGCGCTGACGTTCGCCGCCCCTTCGAGCGCGGCCCCGACGTCATGGAGAACGCCGAGGCGATTGCTGGCGAGGAGCAGCGTCACCGTCGGCGCGAGGGTGCGCACGGCGTCGACGTTGCGGAAGCTGGGAGCGAGGGGGGTGAAGAGGCCACCTGGCAGCTCGAGGAGCACCGCGGTTCCCGCGTCGCGCACCTCGGCCACGAACGAGCGTATGGCCGCCCAATCCAAGGTGGCCCCCTCGAGCTCTGCGGCGAGATGGGGCGACAGCGGCGCGCGAAGACGAAGCCCCGGCGAGTGTTGCACGTGAAACGTCGACGCGGCCGCGAGGCGGGTCGCGTCGGGGACCGAGGGGTCGTCGAGGCCCGATTCGATCGGCTTGTAGCCAAAGACCGCCCGTTTCGGCGCTGCCGCGCGCAGGACGGCGCACGCCACGTGGGTCTTGCCGATTGAGGTCCCCGTCCCCGTGACGACGATCAGCGGCCCACGCATGCGATCGCCTCTCGCACCGCATCGAGCGCGTGGTCCACGTCCCGCTCGGTGTGACGCGCGGTCACCGCAAAGCGGATGCGGCTCGTGCCGTCCGGAACTGTCGGCGGACGGACGGCGACCGCGTGGATCCCTCGAGCGCGGAGCAGCGCGGCCGCCTGAAGCGCGGCGGTCTCGGTCCCAAGCACCCAGGGGACGATCGGACCGTAGCCGCGTACGTCCGCGCCGAGCGCCCGAAGCCCATCGCGAAGCCGCTCGGCCAGCCCCACCGCGGTCGCGCGGAGGGTCGGGTCGCGGAGCGAGCGCTCCAGGTTGGCGCGCGCTGCGCCGGCGGCGGCCGGGCTCATCCCTGTCGAGAAAACATGCGACCGAGCGCGGTTCCAGAGCCAATCGGTCAGGAGGTGGCAGCCGGCGGCGAAGGCGCCGCTCGCGCCGAACGCCTTTCCGAGCGTCCCGACGAGGACCTCGGGTTCGACCCCGCTCGCCGCACACAGCCCCCCGCCTCGAGGGCCGAACACGCCAACCGCGTGAGCCTCGTCGACGACCAGGCCGGCCCCCGCGAGGTCGCACGCCCGGCGGAGGGCCCTAAGGTCCGGCGAGTCGCCGTCCATGCTGAAATAGCTCTCGGTGACCACCCACGCCCGCCGGCCTCCGCGGTCGGCGAGCGCCCGCTCGACGGCAGCCGCGTCGAGGTGCGGCACGACAGCGATCTCGGCTCGGGCGAGCCGCAGCCCGTCGATGATCGAGGCATGGTTGAGCGCATCGCTGACGACCCAGTCGCCGCGACCGACGAGCGCGGAAAGGACGCCGACGTTGGCGGCGTACCCGCTCGAAAAGAGCAGGGCCTGCTCCACGCCCAACCAGCCTGCGAGCGCCCGCTCGAGTCGCGCGTGCTCGGCGTGCTCGCCGGCGATCATGCGCGAGGCTCCCGCACCTGCCTGCACGCTCGGGCCAACGGTCGACGCCAACCCGAGGTAGTCGTTCGAGCAGAAAGACCGGCCCTCGACCGGCTCCGGGCGGACCCGCAAGCGGTTCTCTTGGCGCAGGTTCTCGAGCGCCTCGACGAGATGGGCGAGCGCGGGCGGCGGGGGTTTCACGTGAAACTATTCCGCGTCGGCCTCGGCGACGGCCTCGGCCGGGTCGAGGTCCAGCGCGTGATCGATCCGCATCAGGACGCGGCGGAGGACGTCCCGCGTGCGACGCTCGAGCGAGGTGCGCTTCGACCGCTCCTCCTCGAGGTCGTGGGCCAGCGCGATCGCAGCGAGGAGGATGGCGTTCGCCGGAACGGCTCGACCTTTGGGGACCAGCTCGCCGACGCGATCGTCCACCAACGCGGCGAGGCGCCGGAGCGCGTCCTCGTCCGCGGAGCTCACGACCTTGTACGTTTGACCCGCGACCCGCAGCTGAATCGGCCGACGTTCCATGCGGGGCGCGAGCATACCTCAGTCGGTACGGCGCGCGAGGCACATCAGCGGAGCGCGTTGTAGAGCAGCACGAAGGGTAGCGCGAAGATCTCGAGGTCGGCCTGAACGCCGCCGAGGATGTCGGCCTCCCGGCCGTCGCCGAGCCCCCAGCGCCCCTCGACGAAGAGCCCAGCCGCGAGACCGTAGATCGAGTCGAAGTTGTAGCTGCGCGAGCCCATCCAGAGGATCGCGTGGACGCCCGGCTCCCAACCGCCGGGGTAGGCGCGCGCGTGTGCGCCGGCGGAGAGGACCAACGGAAAGTGCTCGGCGACCGGGATCGACCAGCTCACGCCGCCGCCGAGCTCGAACGTCTCGAAGGCGACCGTGAGCGTCTCGACGTATGGGCCGAAGGCCATGTCGTGGTCGCCTTTCCGGAAGAACAGGACGTCGCCGTGCAGCCCCATGTGAAATACGCCGAGCGGGCTCGTCCGCAAGTTCGCGGCGCCCCCGCCGAGCGTGAGCCCAACAGACACCTGCGGATTGGCGTCGACTGGCCGCGCGACGACAGCGAGCGCGAGCGCTAGCCCGACCTCACCGAAGCGGATTGCACGCAGGGTTCGCCCCGCAGAGGCGGCAGTCGACGTACTGGTCCTGCCCGTAGACGCACGGCGGCGCAACCGAAGAGCCAGACTGACCGGTCGCTAGGCAGTTGGGCTGGGGGTTCTGGGCCGGGTCGTTGGCTTCGGCCGGAAAGCTGACGAGGCAGCCGTTGCAGACGTTGACCGGTATGCCGACCTCTCCGGACTCGATGTGCGTTCCGCCCGTCGTCGTGCCGAAGACCTTCACGTACGACACGAGCCGCCGGGTGACCCCGTATCCGACGGCGCCAAGCGCGCCGATGGCGGTCGACGACACGATCGTCGACGAGAATGCCGAGAGCCCCGGCGTTCCGCCCGCGGACGCGAGGATGAACCCGTCGCCGGGGACGGTGTAGTTGTCGAGCACCGCGCCGCTGCTGTCGGTGACGCGAACGATCGCGCCCTGGACGATGACGTTGTCGGTCTCGACGCGATCGAGCGAGGCGTTGCCCTGCGCGACGAGCTGATTCCCGAGCAGGAGCACGGGCGAGTACTCCTGCGTGAAGGCGATATCCATGATGCCCGTCGAAATGAAGGGGCCGATCAAGTTCGCCGTGTAGATGCACTGCGCGCTGCCGCCGGTGCCCGTGGCGATCGGCGGTTGGAGCATGCCGATGACGATCACCGAGCCGTCGTTGCTGACGCACGAGCTCGCACACAGCCCTGCGATCGCCGCAGCGCCTACGATACCGAGCACTCTCGTTTTGATCCGCGACATGCGAAGCTCCCTGTATTCTGCAACAGCGTACCTGGAGCGGAGCGGTACCGCCAAGAAAGCTACCCGGGACGCAGCGCTTCTGGCGGGAACTCACGTACATCGGAGACGCCGAGCGACGTGACGACAGGTAGCGCGAGGTGAGAGCCGCGGCGCTTCTTGTCGGCGCCGACGAACCGCAAGGCCGCGCGGAGCTCCTCCTGGCTGGTCTCGGTCGGAAGGCCGACGGCGCGAAGTAGGCGCTCGGTTCGTGGCAGCACGTCGGAAGGCGTGAGGCCGGCGCGCACGGTCACCGCGAGCTCGGCGACGGTGCCGAGCGCGACGGCCTCCCCGTGGAGGTACTTGCGGAAGCCCGAGCTCGCCTCGAGGGCGTGGCCGATTGTGTGCCCGAGGTTCAGGATCGCTCGGCGGCCGCCCTCGCGTTCGTCGTCGCGGACGACGCGGGCCTTCAAAGCGACCGACTCGCGGACAATCTCGCGAAGGGCCTGCGAGCGCGGGTCGAGAAGGCGCGCGCCCTCGGTCTCGAGCCGTTCGAACAGCGAGGCGCTCGTCGCGAGCGCGATTTTGACCACCTCGGCGACTCCGGCGCGGAGCTCGCGGACGGGGAGGGTCATGAGGTGGGCGGTGTCGATGACGACGCCGCTCGGTTGGTAGATCGTGCCGACGAGATTTTTTCCCGCCGGATGATCGATGCCGGTCTTGCCGCCGACCGAAGCGTCGGCCATCGCGAGGAGGGTGGTCGGCGCGGCGACGAATCGGACGCCGCGGAGGAGCGTCGAGGCCGCGAAGCCAGCGATGTCGCTCGTTACGCCGCCGCCGAACGCGACGACGAGCGTGTCGCGATCGACGCCGGCGCCCAGCGCGGCGTCCCACACCGTCGAAACGGAGGTGAGCGTCTTGTGCTCTTCGCCGTGGGGAAGGGTGACCTCGATGCTCGGGAGCGCAAGGTGCGAGATGGCCCGATTCGAGCGCGTCGCCGCGGGCGCGGCGAACGGTGGTGTCGGTGACCACGACGAGCGACGAGGGAGCGACGCGGGCGATCGCGTCGGTGAGGGCTTCGGGCGAGTCGAAGGCGACGTCGATGACGTACGTGCGTAGGCCGAGCGGAAGCGCGACCGGATCGCGCGCGTGGACTGCGGCAGCGGCTTGCGCGACGTCGTCGGGGTCGACGCCGTCGGTGGCGAGCGACGCGTGACACTCGGCGTACGCTTCCGCGCGGAGGTCGAGCAAATCGCGGACGCGGCGCGCGGGGTCGGAGCTCGCGAGGTTCGGGCGGGTCGAGACGTCGCCGACCCGCCTCAAGATCTCGTCGGGCGCGGAGGTGAGCGTGACGACGACGGCGCGATCGAGCGCGCGGTGACGGACCTCGCGCGCGAGAAGGGTCCCGCCGCCGAGCGCGATCACGCGCGGCGCGCCGTCGGCGAGAAGGCGCTCGAGGACCTCGTGCTCGCGCTCCCGGAACTTGGCCTCGCCGTCGCGTCTCCAGATCGCCGGCACCGAGGCGCCGGCGTCCTTCGCGACGAGCTCGTCGGTGTCGACGAACGGGAGCCCGAGTCGCGCGGCGACGAGGGGCCCGACGGTGCTCTTGCCTGTGCCCATGAAGCCGTTCAAAAGAAGGGATTTCATCAGAACGCCTCGATTTGTCGGTAAAAGCCCTCGACGTTCCGGCGGAGCTCGTCGAGCGAGTCGCTGCCGAACTTCTCGAGAACCGCCGCCGCGAGCGTGATCGCGACCATCGCCTCGCCGACGACCGACGCCGCCGCGACGGCGCAGACGTCGCTTCGCTCGAACGCGGCATCGAACGGCTCTTTGGTGCGGACGTCGACGCTCGGGAGCGCGCGCTTGAGCGTGGCGATCGGTTTCATCGCGGCGCGGACGATGACCGGCTCGCCGTTGGTCACGCCGCCTTCGAGGCCGCCGGCGTGGTTCGTCGGTCGCGTGAAGCGGCGGCGGGTCACGTCGTAGGCGATGGGATCGTGCACGGTCGATCCGCGCCGGGAGGCGGCGCTCCAGCCGTCGCCGATTTCGACGGCCTTGATGGCCTGGATGCTCACGAGCGCTTGGGCGAGGCGGCCGTCGAGCTTTCGATCCCAATGCGTGTGGCTGCCGAGGCCGGGCGGGACGCCGGTCGCGACCACCTCGAAGACGCCGCCGAGCGTGTCGCCGGCGTGCGCGGCCTCGAGGATGGCCCCCCGCATCTTCGCTTCGGCGTCGGGGTCGCCGCACGCGAGGTCCGACGCGCGCGAGCGCGTGCGCAGCTCGTCGTGCGAGACGCCTTCGACGTCCGCGCGGACCGGGCCGATGGCGACGACGTGCGCGAAGACGGCGACGCCGAGCTCCCCGAGGAGCTTGCGCGCGACCGCGCCGACCGCCGTGCGCGCGGCCGTCTCACGCGCGCTCGCGCGCTCCAGGACGTCGCGCAGATCGTCGCGATCGAACTTGAGGCCGCCGGCGAGATCCGCGTGGCCGGGGCGGGGGCGCGTGAGCGGCTCGGGTGGGGTCGCGAGCGGTTCAGGCGCCATGCGCTCGGTCCAGCTCGCGTAGTCGCGATTCTCGATCGTCATGCACACGGGCGATCCGAGCGTGCGGCCGTCGCGAACGCCGGCGGTGAAGGTCACGCGGTCGTGCTCGATCTTCATGCGCCCGCCGCGCCCGTAGCCGCGCTGGCGCCGCGCGAGGTCGGCGTCGACGTCGGCCGCGAGGAGCGGAAGACCCGCGACGATGCCGTCGACGACGGCCGTGACTCTCGGTCCGTGCGATTCGCCTGTCGTCATCCAGCGAAGCTGGGTCATGCTGCAGGCATACCGTGGACCTCTCCGGGCTGAAAGTGACGGCGGTGGCCGGGGGCGTCGAGCTCTCGGTTCGCGCGAAGCCGCGCGCGTCCTCGAGCGCGGTCCGCGGCGTCGCCGACGGCGCGCTCGAGGTGTCGCTCGCCGCGCCCCCGGTCGACGGCGAAGCGAACGAAGAGCTCGTCCGCTTCCTCGCGCGGGCGCTCGGCGTCGCCAAGCGGGACGTCCGCGTCGTGCGCGGAGAAGGCTCGCGCCACAAACGCTTGCAGATTACACGTATTACCGAGGCCGACCTTCGCGCGCGGCTCGCGGAGCTTCTGGTACGTTAGCGGAGGCATGACGCGCCGGTTCGCGAAGTACGAGGGCCTGGGCAACGACTTCGTCGTCATCGACGCGGAGCCGGGCGCTGTCACGTCGAGCGAGGCCGTACGGCTCTGCGACCGCCGCCGCGGAATCGGCGCGGACGGGGTGCTCGTGGTCACCGCCGATCCCGAGCGGGGCGCGCGCATGCGCGTGCTCAACGCCGACGGCTCGGTGCCGGAAATGTGCGGCAACGGGATTCGCTGCGTCGCGTTGCATCTCGCGATCGCGCGCGGGCTCGATCGCGCGACGCTCGTCATCGGGACGGACGCGGGGCCGCGCGCGTGCGAGATCCAGCGAACGGGCGACCGCGCGAGCGTTCGAGTCGACATGGGCGTCGTTCGGTTCTTGGGCGATTGCACGATTGACGTGGGCGGCGAATCGGTGAGCGTCGCGGTCGGCGACGCGGGGAATCCGCACGCGATTCTCGTTCGGGCGCTTCGACGACGCCCGCATCGACGCGCTCGGACCGCGCATCGCGACGCACGCGGCCTTTCCGCAAGGCACCAACGCGGAGTTCGCGACCGTGCGCGAGGGGGCGATCGATCTCGTCGTGTGGGAGCGCGGCGTCGGTCGCACGCTCGCGTGCGGCACCGGGGCGTGCGCGACGGCCGTCGTGGCGCGCGCGAAGGGGCTCGTTCGCGGACGGTGGGTTCGCGTGTCGCTCCCGGGTGGCGACCTCGAAATCGAGCCCGGTGAAAACGGCTCGACGTTCATGACGGGTCCGGCGCGGCTCGTCTTCCGCGGCGAGGTGGGCGGGACCGACGCATGAACGTGATGCTCGTCACCCAGCAAGACGAGGTGCGTCGCGTCGCGGAGGAGGTGCTCGCGGGCGACGACCGCGTGCTTCACGCGAGCGATCTCGCGTCGGGGCTCGCGCTCTGCGTCGAGCATTCGCCGGCGCTGGCGATCGTCGACGTGTCGCTCGCGGGCGGCGCGGCGCTCGCGATGGTCCACCACGTGCTCGCGAGCAGCCCGAAGACGGCGATCTACGTGCTCGCCGCGCCGGCGTCGTTCGAGATCGCAGCCGAGGCGCTCTCGCTCGGGGCGACGGGGCTGCTCGTCGCGCCGGTGACGGGCGACTCGATCTTGCGCGCGGTGTCGGAGATTCAAGCGCGCGTCTCGCTCGAGGAGAGGCTGCAGAAGCTCGCCGCCGACGTTCGCGACGGCACCGAGCTCATGGACTCGATGACCCAGGCGCTCGTCGTCGCCAAGGGCGGCGACCCGCGCGCGCTCGGCGAGACGCTGCTGACGCTCTTCTTGATCGCCAGCGGGTCGCACGGCGTCGCCGTGTACGGCGAGGAGGACCCCGAGGACGGGACACGCCGGCGCCTCGCCGGGTACGGCACGGCGCTCGAGCTGCTCGATCGCTACAACGATCTCGAGCTCGCGCACCTCGCGACGACGCGCAAGGGCGAGATCATCGGGCTCGCCGTCGAGGCGCGCATGTTCGGGTGCGTGCTGCTCGAGCGGCCGGACCCCACGCGGACCGCGCGCGTGCATCGCGTGATCGACTTCGCGACGGCGCTCTTGCCGCTCTGCGCGATGGCGAAGACGGCGATCGCCGAGGACACGACGGCCCCGCGGTCGCGCGCGCTGCCGGCGCACGTCTTCGATCGGCTCGTTCAACGCGACGTCGAGAGCGCGCAGGTCGGGCGCGAGGTCTCGATCTTGTGCGCGCTGCCGAAAGGAGGCGAGGTCGACACCGGTCCGCTCGGGCCAGCGCTCGCGTTGCCGGGCGCGGCGATCGGCACCGACGACACGGGCGACGCGTTCGTCCTCTTGCCGAAGACTCCGTACGCGTCGTCGCGATCGCTCTTGCTCGACGTCGCGCTCCCGATTGGGCTCGCGACGGCGCCGGCGGACGGACGCGACGCGGCGCTCCTGCTGCGCACGGCGCGCGCCCGCGCGGTCCGCGCGAGCCGCGCGCCGGCGATCGCTCGCGCGCTGCGAGATTCGACCGCTCGCCGACGTGCTGTCGACGATCGCGACCACCAAGCACCCGGGGATCACACCGCTCGATGTCGCGCGGGACGCGATCGAGTCGACCATCGTTCACGCGTGCCGTCACGCGGCGGCCGTCGGCGGCGCCGAGATCGTCGTGGCGCACGCCGGCGACGCTCCCGGCGCGATCGCCAACGTCCGCGAGGCCGCCGGGCCGAAGAGCCGCCTCCGTGCGATCAAGCTCACGGGCGCTGCGCACGCCGGAACGCTCGTCGTGCTCGTGCTGACGCCGCGCGCGGGCTGGGGCATCGTCAGCCGCGAGCGCGACGGGCGCACGCTCGCGGTCCACACGAGCGACGCGATAATCCTCGAGCTCTTGCGCTCGCGCCTCGCGGAGGTCGCATGAGCGACTCGTCGGATCGCATTCGCAGCGTTCGCGACGTCGTGCGTTCGATCGCGCCGGAGGCCGAGCTCGTGTGCATCGCCGTTTGTGCGACGCCCGCGCGCATCGCCAGCCTCACGCGCGCGATGCTGCGCATGGGCTCGTTTCGCCCGCCGCCCGAGGCCGCACCGCGCGCGGCGGTTCCGCACGCGCTCGCGATCATGCCGCTCGACGACGGGCTCGACCTCGAGGTGCTCGGCGTTCCTCTCGACGAGGCGTTCGCGCCGATGTGGCCGCTCGCGCTCTGCCGCGCGAACTCGGTCGTGAAGCTCGATCCCCTCGACCGCGCTCGAAGAGGCGTGCGCGGTGATTGGCGCCCCGGCGCTCGAAAGCTCGCAGCTCGCGCCCGGGTTCTCCGAGGACGACGAGGACGAGGTCGCGACGTTGCTGCGCGCGGCCGCGGAGCACGCGCGCGTCTGAGCCGAATCAGTCGCCGACGACGGTGCCGATCGGCTCGCCGAACACGACGCGCTTGATGTTGCCGCGCGTCGTCAGCTTGAAGACGCGGATGGGCATGTTGTTGTCGCGGCAGAGCGTGACGGCGGTCGAATCCATGACGCCGATGCGATCGGCGAGGAAGCGATCGAACGACATGCGTCGGTACCATCTTCGCGTCGGGGAACCGCACCGGGTCCGGTCGTAGACGCCCTCGACCTTGGTGGCCTTGAAGAGCGCGTCGGCGTGGATCTCCATCGCGCGGAGGGCGGCGGCGGTGTCGGTCGAGAAGTACGGGTTGCCCGTGCCGGCGGCGAAGATGACGAAGCGTGGCCCTTCTCGAGGTGACGGATCGCGCGTCGCCGGATGTACGGCTCGGCGACCTGGCGGATCTCGATCGCGGTCTGCACGCGCGTCGGGACGCCGGCCTTCTCGAGCGCGTCCTGCAGCGCGAGCGCGTTGATGACCGTCGCGAGCATGCCCATGTAGTCGCTCTGCGCGCGATCCATGCCCGGCGCTCGCGCCCTTGAGGCCGCGGAAGATGTTGCCGCCGCCGACGACGATGCCGATCTGGCACGCCGAGCGCGTGCACCTCGGCGAGCTCGGCCGCCATCGAGCGCAGCATCTCGGGGCTGGATGCCGAAGCCGCCGTCGGCGCCGCAGAGGGCTTCGCCGCTCAGCTTGAGGACGATGCGGCGGTACTTCAGACCCGGATGAAGCGGCGGCGGGTACACGCTCGCATCGTCGTCCTCGCGCTGGGGCATGCCTTCGCATAGCATGACGAGCCCGAAATGAGCACGCGCACGGTCCTCCCGCATGATTGCACTCTGCGCGCTTTTGGGCGTGGCGGGCTGCAAATCGTGCGGCGAAGAAGCGCCGTCGCCGGACGCGGGGCACGCGCAGACGTCGTCGCTCACGCCCGAACAGGCGGCGAAAGTCCTGGCGAAGGTCGGCGACAGCACGATCACCCTCGGCGACTACGTCGCCGCGCTCGAGCACATGGACCAGTTCGACCGGCTTCGCTACCAGTCGCCCGAGCGGCGCAAGGAGCTGCTCGACGATCTCGATCGACGTCGAGCTCCTCGCGCAGGAGGCGACGGCGAAAGGGCTACGACAAGGATCCCGCTCGCGCAGCAGGAGCTTCGCGCGGTCCTGCGCGACGCGATGCTGAAGGAGGCGCGCGCGGGGCGCCCCGCAGCCGAGCGACGTCTCGGACGCGGACGCTCGCGCGTACTACGACGCGCACAAGGCGGATTTCCAGGACCCCGAGCGGCGGCGGATTTCGCTCATCGTGCTCGCGACGAGGCCGACGGCGCAGGCCGCGCTCGAGCAGGCCAAGAGCGCGGGCGCGGCGCAGTGGGGCGCGCTCGTGCGGCAGATGTCGGTCGACGCGCAGGCCAAGGCGAACGTGCCGGTCGATCTCGCCGGCGATTTCGGGCTGGTCTCGCCGCCGGGCGACACGAAGGGCGACGAACCCGCGCGTGCCCGGCGAGGTCGCGCACGGCGGTCTTCGAGATCGACAAGCCGAAGCGACGTCCTCGATCGCGTCGTCGAGAGCGGCGGCAAGTTCTACGTCGTTCGTCTGACGCAGAAGCAAGCCGCGCACGAGCGCACGTTCGCCGAGGCCGAGCGCGCGATTCGCGTGAAGCTCGCGCAAGACCAGCTGCGCAGGCGAAGGAGGACGAGCTGTCTCGTCGCTCCGAAAGCAGTTCCCGGTGGAGATCGACGACGCCGCGCTCGCCAACGTGCACGTCGACCCGCGCGGCCGTCGGACCGCGAAGCCGTCCAGCCGGCGCCGCCGAACGTGACGCTGGTGTGCCGCGGCGACGTCTCTGCCGGCTGCTCGCGCCCCGGGCCGCGCAAGAGCCCGCCGGCGACTGGCGCTGGCAGCTCCGCGAACGCGCGTGACGAGCGTCGAGGCGCTCGCGCGGGCGCTGTCGCTCACGGACCGCGAGCTCGAGGCCGCGCGCCGCGCCGAGCGCGCGGGGCTGCCGATCGCGATCACGCCGTACTACCTCGTCGCTCGCGGACCGGCGACGACCCGGCGTGCTCCGATTCGCCGTGCAGTGCGTCCCCGACGCGCGCGAGTCGCACCGCGGCGCCGGGCGACCTCGTCGACCCGCTCGGCGAGGTGGCGCACACGTCGCCCCGCATCTCGTCCGGCGCTACCCCGACCGCGCGCTGCTCCTCGCGACGCGATCGGTGCGCCGTCTACTGCCGCTTCTGCACGCGCTCGCGCATGGTCGGGCAAGGCGGCGGCGCCGTTTCGCTCGAGGCCTGGAGCCCGCGCTCGACTGGCTGCGCCGCGCACCCCGAGGTGCGCGACGTCATCGTGAGCGGCGGCGATCCGCTGGCGATGAGCACGGAGCAGCTCGTGCGCGTCGTCGCGGCGCTGCGCGAGCGTGCCGAGCGTCGAGACCATCCGCCTCGCGACGCGCGTCCCGGTGACGCTCCCGATGCGGATCACGCGCGAGCTCGTTCGCGCGCTGCGCGCCGCACCATCCGATCTGGGTGATGACGCACTTCAACCACCCGAAGGAGCTCACGAAGGAGTCGCGCCGCGCGTGCGGCGATCTCGCCGACGCGGGCTTCCCCGTCATGAATCAGTCGGTGCTGCTCCGCGGGATGAACGACGACGAAGCGACGCTCGAGGCGCTCTTCCGCGGCCTCGTCGCGCGCGCGCGTCCGGCCGTACTACCTGCTTCAGATCGGACCCGGTCCGCGGGAGCTGCGCACCTCCGGACGCCGCTCGCGCGGGGCGTCGAGATCATGCGAGCGCCTCCAGGGCCGCATGTCGGGCATCGCCCTGCCGAAGTTCGTCTGCGACACGCCGGGCGGCAAAGGAAAAGTGGTGCTCGCGCACGACCCCGTCGTCGCGCGCGGCGAAAAGCGCACGACGCTACGCACCTTCCGGGGCGAAGACGTGGACTACATCGATCCGTGATCGAGTAGTAGAGTCCGAGCATGCCCACCGCGTCCAAACCTCCGAGCCCGCCGATGGCGCGACTCGACGAGATGAACAAGCGCGCGCTCGAGGGCGGGGGCGCCGAGCGCATCAAGAAGCAGCACGACGCCGGCAAGCTCACCGCGCGCGAGCGGATCGAGCTGCTCCTCGATCCCGGCTCGTTCGTCGAGATCGACCGCTTCGTCACGCACCGCTGCGACCGACTTCGGGATGGCCGACCAGAAGATCCTCGGGCGACGGCGTCGTCACCGGGCTACGGCACGCGTCGACGGCCGCACGGTCTTCGTCTTCGCGCAGGACTTCACCGTGTTCGGCGGCTCGCTCAGCGGCGCGTACGCGCAGAAGATCTGCAAGGTGATGGACCTGGCGATGAAGGTCGGCGCGCCCGTCATCGGGCTCAACGACTCGGGCGGCGCGCGCATCCAGGAGGGCGTCGTGTCGCTCGCCGGGCTACGCCGACATCTTCCTGCGCAACACGCTCGCCGCGCGGCGTCGTCCCGCAGATCAGCGCGCGTCCTCGGGCCGTGCGCGGGCGGCGCGGTCTACTCGCCGGCCATCACCGACTTCATCTTGATGGTCGAGGGCACGAGCTACATGTTCATCACCGGCCCCGACGTCATCAAGACGGTCACGCACGAGGAGGTGACGAAGGAAGACGCTCGGCGGCGCCGACGACGCACGCCGCGAAGAGCGGCGTCGCCCACTTCGCCGCGCCGACGACCGGACGTGCATCGCGCAGGTCCGCGAGCTGCTCTCGTTCCTGCCGTCGAACAACCTCGAGGACCCGCCGCGTCAAGCGAGTCGCGCGATCGCAGCCGACGCGCGAGGTGCCCGAGCTCGACACGATGATCCCGCTCGAGCTCGAACAAGCCCTACGACATGAAGGACGTCATCGCGCGCGGTCGTCGACGACGGCGACGCTCTTCGAGGTGCAGCGCCGCTACGCGCCGAACATCGTCGTCGGCTTCGCGCGGCTCGGCGGGACGCTCGGTCGGCATCGTCGCCAACCAGCCCGCGGTCTCGCCGGCGTGCTCGACATCGACGCGTCGGTGAAGGCGGCGCGCTTCGTGCGGTTCTGCGACTGCTTCAACATCCCGCTCGTCACCTTCGTCGACGTGCCCGGGTTCCTGCCGGGCACCGAGCAGGAGTACGGCGGCATCATCAGGCACGGCGCCAAGCTGCTCTTCGCGTTCGCCGAGGCGACGGTCCCGAAGGTGACCGTCATCATGCGCAAGGCCTACGGCGGCGCCTACGACGTCATGGCGAGCAAGCACATCCGCGCCGACGTCAACCTCGCGTTTCCGACCGCCGAGATCGCGGTCATGGGCCCCGAGGGCGCGGTCAACATCATCTTCAAAAACGAGATCGCCAAGGCCGACAACCCCGACGCAGGCGCGCGCGCAGTTCGTCGCAGAATACCAAGAGAAATTCGCGAACCCCTACAAGGCCGCCGAGCTCGGCTTCGTGGACGAGGTGATCTACCCGCGCACGCTCCGCGCCCGTCTCTCGGCCGCGCTCGAAGTCCTCAAAGACAAGCGCGACACCAACCCACCCAAGAAACACACCAACATCCCCCTGTGAACGCCCCGAGAGGGAGAGAACAGGAAGATCAGAAGGTCAGAAGCGGGTTTGAATGGCTCGACAGCGCCACCAGATTCACCGCGCCTGACTACCCAATTCCAAAATCATCCTTCTGATCTTCTGATCTTCCTGTTTTCTCGCTTGGCCGTCACTGCGTGATGCCGAGGGAGATGGCGTCCGTGCCCGCGGCGCGGATCGCGTCGAGCAGCGTGACGATCTCGTGGAACTCGGTGTCTTTGGTGACGAGCAGGCTCGCGGTGTTGGTCTTGTGAGACGCGTGGACGCGCGCGATGCACGTGCCGAGGTGGTCTCGATCGATGAGGCCGTCGAGGCGCGAGACGGCGACGCCGCCGCCGAGTGAGTCGCAGCCGGGCCCGACGGTCCCCTCGGGCACCTTGAGGACGACGCCGCCGCCGAAGACCGACGCGGTGAGCGCGCGCGCGCCCGGCGGATCCGGCTTGCCGAACTCGAGCGGAATCTGGGCGGTCGTGCCCTCGCGCGAGACGGCGAGGTGAAACGTGCTCATCCCGTCGTCGAGGCACGTGGCCATCACCTCCATCGCCACCTCGGCCTTCACGTCGGAGTCGAAGGCGATGGCCACGTCGTGGCCGTGGACGCTCGGATCCTTGAGCCACGCTTGCAGCGGGACGATGAGCGGCCCGTTCATCGCGCCGAGATCGATCGGAACGTCGAGCGACGCGTGCGGCACGCCCACGAGCAGCAGCTTCGACTTCGTCATGATGACGGTCGGGAGATCTTCGTTCGCGGGGATCGCCGTCGTCGACGACGGCAAGACGAGCGACGAAGGATCGATCGCGGCGGCCGCGGGGTCCTCCGCAGGAGGCACGCACGCGACGAACCAACACGCAGCGAGGAGCATCCGCATGCGACGAGCCTAGATCAAAACTTGGCCCGAGGAGCCCTTAGCTCTTATCGCGGTGGTGTCGGAGGAAATGTCATGACCATGGATGCAAGCGATCGCCGCGCGCCCGGCGCGACGCGAATCCCGTTCGAAGCCCTCGTCGAGGTCAGCCCGTCGCTCGGTCCGGCGTTCGAGGCTCAGGCCGTCGACGTCTCGGACGAGGGAATGCACCTGCGTACGGCGTATTTGCCCGAGATCGGGCAGCCGCTCATGTGTCGCTTCGACGCGGGCTCGGCCGGCGAAGTGAGCGCGCAGTGCGAGGTGCTCTGGCGCGACGAAGGCGAGCGCGGCGGCGAGTTCGGTCTGAAGTTCGTCGACCTCGACCCGCAGAGCGCCGAGGCGCTCGGACGGATCGTCGGCGTCCAGCAGAAGACGATCGCGCCCGCGGGCGCCAAGGTTCGCCTCCACATCGAAGGGCTCGGCTTTCCGATGAAGGCGCGAGTGAAAGATGCGACGCGGAAAGAGCTGACCGTCGGCAACGAGCTCGGCTTCCTGCAGGTCGGGAAAGAGCTCCAGCTCGAGGACGCGGAGACCGGCGAGAAGCGCCCCGCGTCAATCGATCGCGTCGAGGTAGAGATCGATCCCGAGTCGCGCGTCCCGCGCCTCGTCGTCGGGCTCAAATACGGCGACGAGCCGGAGAGCATCCCGATCGAGCCGCACGTGGCCGCGCCGCCGAAGGACACGACCCCCGAGCCGACCGTCATGGAGCACGAAGAAGACGCTCCGCAGGCCGAGACGAAAGCGGAGGAGGACGAAGCCGAGCCTCTGCCCGACATGAAGAGCGCGTTCGCGAAGAACGCCGCGAAGGTCACGCCGGCGATTCTGGATTTCGCGAAGCGTGCGCGCGCGACGGCCGCCGTGCTGATGCAGAAACGAAAGCAGCGGGCGCGCGAGCGCGTCGAGGCGACGAAGCGCACGACTGCGCCGCCGCCGGGCGGAGGTCTCCACGCCGCAGGACGCAAAGTGATCCGCGCCGCCGACCTCGTGAAGCCGAAGGCGCCGAAGCTCGACACCAAGCGGAAGGTCGTCATCGGCGCGGCGACCGGCCTCGCGGTCGTCCTCGCGTACGCGGCGATGCACAAGTCGCCGAAGATCGAAGCCGCCAAGCCCGTCGCCACCGAAGCGACCGCGCTCGCGGCCGCGCCCCCGCCGCCGGCTCCGCCGCCCGTTCAACCGATCCCGCAACCCGAGCCCACGGTCGTCGCGAACGCCACGCCCGACGTGCCCGAGCCCGGCGAGCATCACCACAAGATGCACGTCGCGCCCTTCGGCAACGGCGGCGTGTCCCACGGCAACGTCCTCAAGCTCAAGATGGACGGTCCCATCGAGAAGATCGACGGCGCCAGCGAGCCCACCGGCTTCAGCGTCGTCGTTCCGGGGCGCCGCGCGCTCGAGCCCGCGGGCCCGCTCGCCGCGCGCGACAGCCGAATCGCGTCGATCAAAGTCTCGAACGAAGGCACGGGCTCGCAGCTCGACGTCGCGTTCAAGGACGGCGTGCCGAGCTATCTCGTTCGCGCCAAGGGCGACACGCTGGAGATCGTCCTCGCCGCGCCCGGGCGGATCGGGCACGAGCACGATCGCAACAAAAGCGACAAAGTCGCCTCGAAGCACCGACCGTCTCACAAAAAATGACACGGCGGGGCGGGCGCGCCACGCGCGCAGCTGTCGGTCGCACGGAAAAATAGGCCCGCGGTGGATCGGTACGAACACTGCTACGTGGCGCACTTCACGCTCAAGCCGTGGAGGGCATCATGGTCAATCCCAGCCAAATCAAACCCGACATGCCGGTCGTGTGCTCGAACGAGAAACGCTTCGCGACGGTCGACGGCATGGAGGGCGACTGGATCCGTTTGAAGGGGGATGGCGCCGGATCGGAGCACTACGTTCCCCTCAGTTGGGTCCGCACGGTCGACGCGAGCGTTCACATCGATCGTCCCGGCAAGCAGGCGATGCAGCAGTGGTCGACGACACCGAGCTTCGACGGGCTGAAGAGCGCGCAGAGGATTTCGATCCGCGAGGCGCCGACGGTGCCGAACGGGAGCTCGCGCAAACAGAACTGGTGACGCCCGCGGCTCAGCGCGCGCCGCGGCCCTTTCGCGTCGCGCGGGGAAGGGTCGTCGCGCTGGTCGCGGAGAGATCCCAGCCGTCGCGCTCGCCGCGCGCGAGTCGCATCGCGCCGGCGTAGGCGATCATCGCACCGTTGTCGGTGCAGCTCGCGAGCGGCGGCACGTGCGCGCGCAGCCCCGCGCGCGAGGCGCCCTCGAGGACGCGGCGGCGAAGCTCCGAGTTCGCCGCGACGCCGCCCCCGAGGACGACGTCGCGCACGCCCTCGCGCGAGGCGGCCGCGAGCAGCTTGTCGGCGAGCACGCTCGTGACGGTCGCCTGAAACGCGGCGCACAGATCGTTCACGCGCGCGTCGCTCATCGTGCCCGCGTCGCGGACGATCGCCGCGACCTGGGTCTTGATGCCGGAGAAGCTCATCTCGAGCGAGCGCGCGCCGAGACGCGACATGGGTCTCGGCAGCGCGATCGCCGCGGGATTCCCGCGCTCGGCGCGCGTGTCGACGACCGGGCCGCCCGGGTAGCCGAGCCCGAGGAGCTTCGCGACTTTGTCGAATGCTTCGCCCGCGGCGTCGTCGCGCGTGGCGCCGAGCTCGCGCACGTCGGCCGCGCTCGGCCCGTCGACGCGGTAGATCGCGGTGTGCCCGCCCGACACGAGCAGCGCGACGAACGGAAACGCCGGCACCTCGCGCGCGGCGTCGTCCCGCCGGAGAAAGATCGCGAGGAGGTGGCCCATCAAGTGGTCGACGCCGACGATCGGCTTGCCCGCGCCGAAGGCGATCCCTTTGGCCGCCTGCACGCCGACGAGGAGCGCGCCCACGAGCCCGGGGCGGCACGTCACGGCGACGCCGTCGATCGCGTCGAGCGCGACCTCCGCGCGCGCGAGCGCCTCGCGCACGACGGGCAAGACGTTGCGCGCGTGGTCCCGCGACGCGAGCTCGGGCACGACGCCGCCCCACTCCGCGTGGACGATCTGCGACTGCACGACGTCACTCCGCACGCGGCCGGTCTCGTCCACGACCGCCGCGCCGGTCTCGTCGCAAGACGACTCGATGCCGAGCACCAACACGGTCCGCATTGTACGCTCTCGCCATGGAAGACCTCTGCGAAGTCCTCGCGCGCACCCGTCGCATCGCCGTCCTCGGCATCAAGACGGACGCCGCCGCGGCTCAGCCGGCTTTTTACGTGCCGCAATACTTGCAGAATGCAGGTTTCGAGATTGTCCCGGTGCCCGTCTATTACCCCGAGGCGACCGAGATCCTCGGGCAGCGCGTCTACCGCAAGCTGGTCGACGTGCCGGGAGACCTCGACCTCGTGGACGTCTTCCGCCGGCCGACCGATCTCGCCGGCCACCTCGACGACCTCCTCGCGAAGAAGCCGAAATACGTGTGGCTGCAGCTCGGGATTCGAAACGACGAGTTCGCCGCGGCGCTCGAGCGCGCGGGCATCGGCGTGATTCAGGATCGCTGCATCATGGTCGAGCACCGCGCTTGCCAAGCGAAGCGATGACACGTAAACATGGCGGCCGTTCATGGCTCAGGCGAAGGCACCCATTCGGCACGTGCCGGCGCGCGGCGGGTCGCGCGAGACCGCCGTGCTCGGCGCGAGCGTCAGGATTCGCGGGCGAATCTCGGGTGACGCCGACTTGTCCATCCTCGGCACCGTCGAGGGAGACGTCTCCGTCCGCGGCGATTTGAGCATCGGCGAGAGCGCGCGCGTCGAGAGCGAAGTGCTCGAGGGCCACGCCGTCACGATCGCCGGCGAGGTGAAGGCGGACGTGAACGCGACCGGCCCCGTGCGCCTCGCGGCGAGCGCGCGCGTGCACGGCGACTTGAAGGGCTCGGAGATCAGCATCGAGGAGGGCGCGCAGTTCGCGGGACGCCTCGAGGCGGACTTCGAGCTGCCCGCGGCGCTGGGGAAGGCGCGTTGAGGAGAGCGACATGGCGAGCACTGTGATTGGCGCGAACATCACCATCGAAGGCGAAGTGATCGCCGACGAGGACGTGATCGTTCAGGGAACCATCCGCGGCAAGCTCACGGCGAAGGACGGCGTCGTCGTCGAGTCCGGCGCGGTCGTCGAGGCCGACGTCAGCGGCGGCCCCATGACCCTCGCGGGCCAAGTCACCGGCAACGTGACGTCCACCGATCGCGTCGAGCTGCAGAGCGGCGCGCGCGTCGTGGGCAACGTCAAGGCCGCGCGCATCACGATCGCCGACGGCGCCCACTTCAAGGGCAACGTCGACATGGAAGGCTGATGGCGACCGCGACGATCATCGGACAGGGCACGCGCCTCGCGGCGCGCGTCAGCGGGTCGGGCGACGTCGAGGTGCAAGGTCATCTCGAGGGCGAGCTCACGATCTCGGGCGAGGCGCGCATCGACGCGACGGGCACCGTCGCGGCGGACGTGCGCGCGCGCCGGATCGTCGTGCGAGGCGCGGTGAAGGGCGATCTCACCGCCGACGAATCGATTCATCTCGAGGACGGCGCGCGCGTCGTCGGAGATCTCCGCGCGCCGCGCGTCGCGATCGCGCCGGGCGGTCTCGTCCGCGGCTACGTCGAGACCGGCGCGGCGGCGGGCGGCAAACCCGCGGCGCGCGCCGCGGCTCCCGCGCGCCACACGACGCACGCGACGCACGCCGCCCATGCGCCGCACGCCGCGCCCGTTCGCGCCGTTCCCCCCGCGCCGAAATCGAAGCCCGCTGTCGCGCACGTGCCGGCGAAGCCCGCGCCCAAGGGTCGCGGCCTCACGCTCGCCGGCGGCAAAGCGCCGCCGCCGCTCGTGCCCGTGTTGAAAAAGGGCACGAAGGCCGCGCTCACGAAGCGGCGATGAGCGCGCGCGAGCGCTTGCTCGAGCTCCTGCGCGCGCGTTCCTTCGCGAAGAAACGGGTCGTGCTCGCCTCCGGTCGCGAGAGCGACTTCTTCATCGACTGCAAGCAGACCGTGCTCGGCGCCGAGGCGCACGCGCTCGTCGGCGAGATCCTCTTCGACGCCGTCCGCGCGTGGTCCCCGGTCGCGGTCGCCGGCGTCGAGCTCGGCGGGTGTCCGCTCGCGAGCGCGGTCGCGCTGACGAGTCACCTGCGCGGCGCGCCGATCGACGCGGTGTACGTACGCAAGGACGCGAAGACCACGGCAGCCGGCGCGAGATCGAGGGCGACACGCACCTGCCGCGCGGCGCGCGCGTCGCGCTCGTCGAGGACGTCATCACGACCGGCGGCTCGACGCTGAAAGCCGCCGAAAATCTCCGCGCCGCGGGCTACGACGTCGTCGGCGTCGCGGCGCTCGTCGATCGGCTCGAGGGCGGGCGCGAGGCGATCGAAGCGGCCGGGCTGGCGATCGTTGCACTCTACACGCGTCGCGATTTCATTCCCTGAGCTCCACGCGGACGCCGCGGCGCCACGTCCCGGCGACGAGCTCGCTTTCACCCAGCACGATGCGCGCGGCCGCGAGGTCGATGCGCTGAATCTCACCGCCGCCGCGAGAGCGTGTCCTAATGCCACGCACCCGCGGCTCGCGCGTCGGCGAATCGGCGCGCGAATGCGCTCCGTCCCGAGAGCGCTCAGCCGCGATTTGTTGTTCGGACCGCCGCCGCCCGCGCGGATTTGGTCTAGGATGCGTGGTCGTGCAAGGAAAGCTCATCGACATCCTGAGCGACTCGACGGGCGAGACGGCCGAGAAGGTCGTCCGCGCGGCGATGCTGCAGTTCCCGCACTCGGGCGCGCAGATCCGCATGCACACGCGCGTGCGAACGAAGGAGGCGGCGCGGCCCGTCCTCGAGCGCGCTGCGCAAGAGGGCGCGCTCGTCGTCTTCACCGTCGTGAGCCCCGAGCTGCGCGAGTTCATCCACGTCGCGAGCTACGAGCTCAAGGTCGAGGCGCTCGATCTCATCGGCTCGCTCATCGGCAAGCTCACGACCTTCCTCGACCGCGCAGCCGATCAACATGCCGAGCGGCATGCTCCCGCTCAGCGACGAGTACTTCCGCCGCATCGAGGCGGTCGAGTTCACGGTGAAGAGCGACGACGGCAAGGAGCCGCGCAACTTCAAGAAGGCGGACCTCGTCCTCGTCGGCGTGAGCCGCACGTCGAAGACGCCGCTCTCGACGCTGCTCGCGCAGCGCGGGCTCAAGGTCGCGAACCTCCCGATCGTGCTCGGCGTCCAGCCCGCCGCCCGAGCTGGACGAGGCGCAGCAGGAGCGCATCGTCGGCCTCGACGATCGGCCTCGACCCGCTCGTCGAGATCCGCAAGGCGCGCCTGAAGCAGCTCGGCATGAGCGTCGACGCGAGCTACGGCCTCACGCGATCAAGTGAAGGCCGAGCTCGAGTACGCGCGCAGCATCTTCGCGAGCACCCGCAGCTGGCCCGTCATCGACGTCACCGGGCGCGCGATCGAAGAGACCGCGGTGATCATCCTCGAGTCGCTCAAGGAGCGCGAAGACAGCAAGAACGCTGCGCGCGGCGATCGTCTAGCCGCGGCGGCGCGACTTTTCGCGGTCGCGCGCCTCGCGCACGGCGTCGATGATGTGCTGGATGTCCGCTTGGTTCATTTTGTCGGTCGGCACGTCGGCGTCGTCTTTCGGCCGCTTCTTCTTGTCGAAGACCGTCTCGCCCTCGTCGCCCTCGTCGTCGAACGGCGACGGTTCCTCGGGGAGCCGATCCGACGACGGCACTTCCATCATCGGCGCGGTCGTCTGCTCCCACTCGTCGCTGCTCGCCGCCATGGAAGGCGTGCGGCCGTCGCCTTCGTCCGCGAAGTGGATCGGGATGTCCGCCGAGCTCTGCGAGAGGACCGGCGCCGTCGCGACGATCCGCGACGTGCTCGGCGCGCGGCCAACGCCCTTCGTCAGCGTCTTGCGCACCGCGCCGAGCGCTTGCGCGAACTCGGCGGCGATCTGGAACCGGTCTTCGCGGTTCTTCGCCATCGCCTTCTGCACGACCTGCTCGAGGTCGACGGGGATGCTCGCGCGGAGCGCGCGCGGCGGCTTCGCGTTGCCCTGCAGGATGCCGACGAGCAGCGTGTTGTAGTTCTTCGCAACGTACGGCCGCTGGCCCGTGAGCGCCTCGTACAAGAGGACGCCGCACGCGTAGAGGTCGACGCGCCCGTCGAGGTTGCGATCTCCGCGCGCTTGCTCGGGCGACATGTAATACGGCGTGCCCATCACCATGCCGGTCTTGGTGAGGTCCGTGTCGTCGTCCCACTCCGCGCTGGCGGGACCGACGACCTTCGAGACGCCGAAGTCGAGCAGCTTCACGATCGCGGGATAGCCGGGGCGCTCGGCGAGGAAGACGTTCTCGGGCTTGATGTCGCGATGGAGAATGCCGCGCTCGTGGGCCGCCGCGAGGCCCGAGAGCACCTGCATCACGATCTCGATCACGTCGAGGAACGGCATGCCCCCCTCGGCCGCGATGCGCGCCGCGAGCGTCTCGCCCTTCAAGCGCTCCATCACGAGGTACGGGCTGCCGTCGCTGAGCGTGCCGAAGTCGAACACCTCGC
The DNA here is from genome assembly GCA_963731595.1 of uncultured delta proteobacterium. GTDB lineage: Bacteria > Myxococcota_A > Polyangia > Polyangiales > Polyangiaceae > DASXHD01. Next base: position 1,190,750 of record CAVSWE010000004.1, on the reverse strand, counting down.
AGATGTTCGGATGGCCGATCCCGCCGGCCGCGCGCGCCTCTTGGTGGAAGCGCTTCACCGCGACCTTCTTCGTCGCCTGGGCGGGGTGGAGGACCTTCATGGCGACGACGCGCCCGATCGCGAGGTGCTCGGCCTCGAAGACCGCGCCCATCCCGCCCTCGCCGAGCACGGAGCGCACGCGGTACTTTCCGTCGACCATCTCGCCGACGAGGACGCGTCGCGCCGAACGCGGCGGCGGGCCGACGGGCGTCTTCGTGTCCACGGGATCTTGCCGCGGCCTCGGGACGACGAGCGGCGCGGCGGAGCGCGGCGCGCCGGGCTTGACCGAGGGGACTCCGCTCGGATGCGAACGGGTGTTTCGCATCGGCAAGCTCGTGACCGGGCAAACGGCCACGGTGGCCTCGTGCATCTGGCCACAGTGCGGACAGCGGATGGATCGGCTCATCGACTAGCGCGGGGTCCACGAGTATATCACCCCTCATGAACGCTCCCATTTTCATCGCCTCGGCCGCTCGGACGCCGATCGGTTCGTTCCTCGGCGCGCTCGCGCCGGTCCCCGCGCCCAAGCTCGGCGCTACCGCGATTGTCGGCGCACTTTCGCGCGCGAAGCTCGATCCGAAGGCCATCGAAGAGGTCTTCATGGGCAACGTGCTGTCGGGTGGTGTGGGTCAAGCTCCGGCGCGCCAGGCGCTGCATTTACGCGGGCCTGCCGGACACGGTCCCGGCGACCACGGTCGGCAAGGTGTGCGGCTCGGGGCTCGCAGGCCGTCGTGCTCGGCGCGCGGACGATCGCCCTCGGCGAGAACGACCTCGTCGTCGCCGGCGGCATGGAGTCGATGTCGAACGCGCCGTACTACGTGTTCGGCGCGCGCGGCGGGTTCCGCATGGGCAACCAGCAGCTGGTCGACGGCATGATCCACGACGGCCTCTGGGATCCGTACAACAACGTCCACATGGGCAGCTGCGGCGACCTCTGCGCGAAGGAATACAAATTCTCGCGCGAGGCGCAGGACGAGTTCGCCAAGGAGAGCTTCCGCCGCGCGCTCTCGGCGCAGAAGGAAGGCTTCTTCGACGCGGAGATCGAGCCCGTGCTCGTGCCGCAGCGAAAAGGCGAGCCCGTCGCGGTGAAGCTCGACGAGGGCCCGGCCAAAGGCGACCCGGCGAAGATCGGCTCGCTCAAGCCCGCGTTCTCCAAGGACGGGACGATCACCGCCGCGAACGCCTCGTCGATCAACGACGGCGCGAGCGCGCTCGTGCTCGCGAGCGAGAAAGCGGTGAAGGAGCACAACCTCGACGCCGCTCGCGCGCATCAGCGGGTACGGCGGCGGCGGCGCAGGCACCCGCAGTGGTTCACGACGGCGCCGGCCAAGGCGATCGACAAGGTCTGCGCGAAGCTCTCGCTCAAGCCGACCGACATCGATCTCTACGAGATCAACGAGGCGTTCGCCGTCGTGACGATGGTGTGCGCGCAGCTCGCGGGCATCGGCCTCGACCGCGTCAACGTGCGCGGCGGCGCCGTGTCGCTCGGGCACCCGATCGGCGCGAGCGGCGCGCGCATCCTGACGACGCTCCTCCACGCGATGAAGGACCAGAACAAGAAGCGCGGCCTCGCGACGCTCTGCATCGGCGGCGGCGAAGCGGTCGCGGTCGTCGTGGAGCGCTGAGGTCCGCGGCCGATGAGGCCGAGGGACGTCTTCACGGGCGTGCAGTCGTTCGCGACGCGCACGCCCACGCTTCCGCCGGCGACGCACACGAACAGCTACGCGCTCGGCGCGCGCGAGGTGATCCTCGTCGAGCCGGCGACGCCCTACGAGGACGAGCGGCGCGCGTGGATCGAGTGGGCGCGCGCGCTGCCCTCGCAGGGACGCACGCCCGTCGCGATCGTCGTCGACGCATCACCACGCAGACCACGTCGGCGGGCGCCGACTTCTTGTCGCGCGAGCTGGGCCTGCCGCTCTGGGCGCACGCGGCGACGGCCGCGATCGGCTCGCATCACGTGCAGATCGCACGACGTTGCGACGAGGGCGAGATCGCTGCTCGCGCGACCCGTGGCGCGTGCTCCATACGCCGGGGCACGCGCCGGGCCACGTTTGCCTCTTCGAGCGCAAGCACCGGCGCGCGTCGTCGTGCGGCGACATGGTCGCGAGCGTCGGGACCATCCTCATCGCGCCGGGCGACGGCGACATGGCGCGTCTACCTCGAGCAGCTCGCGCGGCTCGCAGTCGCTCGACGCGCGCGTCGCCCTGCCGGCGCACGGCGACCCGATCGACGAGCCGTCCGCCCTCTTTCGCCGCTACATCGCAGCACCGGACGATGCGCGAGGAAAAAATCGTCGCGGCGCTTCGCGCCGGGCCATGCACCGCGGCCGACGCGCTCCCCGACGCGTACGCCGACACGCCGGCGCACCTCTGGCCGATCGCGGCGCTCAGCCTCGCGGCGCACCTCGAGAAGCTCGTCGCCGAAGGGCGCGTCGGCCTGAGCGAGAACGTGTATCGTTTCGCTCTCGTGAAGGCCGGAGGGCTCCTTCTCCTTTCGCTCGCGGGATGCGCGGCGCACGCGCCGGTCGTCGCCGACGTCCGCTGTCCCGAGGGCGCGAAGATGGTGACGGCGCCCGGCGAGGGGCACTGCATTCTGGCCGACGGAAAACGCCACGGGCCGAGCTGGTCGCGGGAGACGCGGGCGTCACGGTCGAGGGCTACGATCACCGGCGGCGTGGCCGGCCCGTACGAGCGCTGGGACGGCCGCGGCAAGCTCGTCGCGCGCGGCTTCCGCGCGGGAGTGACCGACTCGATGGACCCGAAGCCGGAGCTCGGCCCGGCGAGCTTCGATTCGCCGAAGACGAACGGCGAGCTGTGTGGCCCGCGCGCGTCCGCGTCTTTCCCCTGCAGACCGACCTCGCCTTCGCGGCCGAGACGCTCGTCTCGTCCGAGGGAAAGCCGACGTCGTCGTTTCTCGGCGCGTCGCTCGACGTCGCGCTCACGCCGGCGGAGCGCGTTCGTCATCGCGGCGACGCGTACCAGGCGTGGTTCCTCTCCTACGGCGCGTCGGGCCTCGCCGGGGCGGTCGCGCGGGCCGAGTGCGACGACCCCACGATCGCTGGAAGCGGCGGGTTTTGCGGCTCGCGGTGGATGGCCGGCCCCTTCGTCCGCGTCGGCTACTTCCGCTCGAACGACGCGCGCGCGAGCGGCGCGCTGCCGTCGCTGCTCGCGTACGGGCGCGTCGGGTTCCTCGTCGGCCAAGATCGTTGGAGCTCCGTCTATTCGACCGGCACCGAGCTCGTCTGGCGGCTGCGCGTGGGCGCGGGCTACACCGCGCTCGGCGCGGTCGCCGACCTCGCGCGCCGCGCGGCCGAGGAGCGCATGCAAGGCTGGCGGTGGTTGCTCCTCCCGCTCGCGATCGTCCTCGAGCACGCCGAGGGATTCGTCGAGCTCGGCGGCGACGGCCAGAGCGCGCTCGGCGTCGGCGCGGGCCTCGACGTGGGGTTCGGTCTATGAGCTGGCAGCTCGCGTTCGTCGCGACCAGCGTCACGCTCGGCGAGAGCGTCGACGCCGCGATGGACGCGCTCGGCGACGAGCGTCACCGAGCCGCGCCCCTCGAGGCGACCCTGCGCAGCGGGACGCGCGAGGCGCGCGCGCGCGCGATCGCGCAGCAGCTCGCGCCGGTCGTCACGGCGCTCGAGGCCATGGAGGCGACGTGGCCCGGGTGACGCGCGGCCGCGTCATTAAAGCGGCCGGAGCGCCCGCGATCCCTGCGGATCCCGCGCCGCCGTCGCGCGCCGTGCAGCGCATCGCGCGCGAGGAGCTGGACGCGCGAGAGGCCGCGGCGCGTATCCTCGCCGACGCGAAGCGCGCGGCCGCCGCGCTCGTCGACGAGGCCCGCGCGAAGGCCTCGAACGTCGCCGAGACCGCCGCGCGAGAGGCCGCCGACGCGGAGCAGGCGAAGCTCGCGGCGCAATACCTCGCGCTCCGCGCGCGCGAGGAGCGCTCCGCCGCGGCCCAGCTCGATCGCAGCGTCGAGCTGGCGCGCGTCCTGGCCGAGCGCCTCGTCGGCGAGTCGCTCCGCGTCGACGAGCAGACGGTCGCGAAGCTCGCGCGCCAGGCGCTGGCCGAAGCTCGAGGCGCGCGAACGGTGCGCATCGAAGCCCATCCGGACGACCTCGCCGCGCTCGAACGACACCTCGCCCTCTTGAATGTCGGTCAGGTAGCATCCATCGTGAGTGACGCTACGCTGCAGCGGGGGTGCCTGCGGCTCCACACGGATTCTCGGAACCATCGATGCGCAGCTCAGACCTCAGCTCGAACGACTCGCCGCCGCGCTCCGAGACGCCCTCCGAACCTGAGATCCCGCCGCCCGTGAAGTGGCGGCTCAACCTCGTGCTCTTCGTGCTCACGATCGCGAGCGTCTTCGCGACCGGGACCACGCTCGGGCCGGGGCGGGTCACGTCGCACGCGAACCTCGTCGGCGCGGCGCAGTTCACCGGCGCGCTCCTGCTCATCCTCGTCGCACACGAGCTCGGCCACTTCATCACGGCGCGAGCGCACCGCGTCGACGCGTCGCTTCCGTTCTTCATCCCGCTGCCGCCGTTCGTCTCGCCGTTCGGCACGATGGGCGCGATCATCCGCATGAAGAGCAAGATTCCGACGCGACGCGCCCTCCTCGACATCGGGGCGTCCGGTCCGCTCGCTGGGCTCTTCTTCGCGCTGCCGCTCTACGCTTGGGGCGTCGCCCACTCGACCGTCATCCCGCTCGGCGGGGAGGGCGCGGAGCTCGGCACGTCGCTGCTGCTCCGATTCCTCGACCACTCCTTCGCGCCGCACATCGGCCCCGGCCAGGACGTGCTCCTCCACCCCGTCGCCTTCGCCGCGTGGGGCGGAATGCTCGTCACGATGATCAACCTCCTGCCCGTCAGCCAGCTCGACGGCGGGCACGTCGCGTACGCGCTCTTCGGACCGAAGCAAGACACCTACGCGCGGACCATCCACCGGGCCGTGCTCGTCTTCTTCTTCGTGAGCCTCGGCTCGTACGTCCTACGCGACGTGCGCGCCGGGTTCGGGCTCGTGCGCTTCGGTCACCACGTCGGCAACTCGCTCGTGTGGCTCGTCTGGTTCGAGGTGCTCGCCATCCTCGGCGCGATCGCGTCGAAGAGCCTGCCCCACCGCGAGCACGATCCCGCGTCGATCGGCACGCGCACGCGCCTCGTCGCGGTCGCGTCGCTCGTCGGGCTCGCGATGATCGGCGAAGAGTACAATCGCCCGATCGTGTGGGTCGCGTGGTGCGTCGTCCTCGGCCTGACGCTCGCCATGGAACGGCGCGCCGGCGTGCTCCGGCCGCACGATCTGCTCGATCACCCGCCGACGGGCGCCGCGCCGCTCGGCGCCGGCCGCGCCGCGATCGCCGCGCTGACGCTCGCGATGTTCGTGCTCCTCTTCATGCCGACGCCGTTCGAGCTTTAAGGTTTCGCGCGATGCGCGGCAGGGGGGCCTCCAGATCGGGGACGAACGCCCTGCCCGTGATGCGTTCGAACGCCTCGATGTAACGCTGCGCGGCGCCGACGCGCACGTCGTCGGGCATCGCGGGCGGCGGCCCGTCGCCGCGGTAGCCCATCGCGATGAAGGCGCGCCGCACGAAGTCCTTGTCGAGCGGCTCGGGGTCTTGCCCCGCGGCGAAGCGCGCCTCGTAGGTGTCCTTCATCCAGAAGCGCGACGAGTCGGGCGTGTGGATCTCGTCGATGACGAGGATCCGGCCGTCCTTGGTCTTGCCGAATTCGTACTTCGTGTCGACGAGGATGAGCCCGCGCTCGGCGCACATCTTCTGCCCCGCGGCGAAGAGCTTCTCGGCGAGCGCCGCCGCGGCGTCGAAGTCGGCGGCCGTCACGTTTCCGGTCGCGAGGATGTCGTCGCGCGACCCGCTGATGTCGTGCTCGCCCTTCGGCGCCTTCGTCGCGGGGGTCAAAATCTCTCGCGGCAGCCGCTGGTTCTTCTTCATCCCGTCGGGCAGCGGGTGGCCGCAGAAGTTCCGAGAGCCCTTCTCGTAGTGCGTCCAGATGCTCGTCGAGGTCGTGCCCGTCAGGTACGAGCGCATCACCATCTCCACGAGGAGCGGCTCGCACTCGACGCACTCGAGCACGTTCGGGTCCGGCATCGAGATCATGTGGTTCGGCACGACGTCCTTCGTGCGTTCGAACCAGTGGGCCGCGAGGCCGTTCAGCACCTGACCCTTGAACGGGATCGTACCGAGCACGTGATCGAACGCGCTGATGCGATCGGTCACGACGATGTACCGCCGGTCGCCGCGCGAGTAGTTGTCGCGCACCTTGCCTTCGTATTTCTTCCCGAACGCCGGAAGATCCGTGTGCTCGAGGGTTTTGCCGAGAGCGGCGCGAAGCGTTTTTTCGTCGACCATGTCACCGTCCTGCCCGATCGCTGAGGGTCCGTGCGAGCGCCTCGAAGGGCGCGGGTGCCAGGCGCTTCGCGTACCACGCGGCCCAGGCCTCGGGCGCGGCGGGCACGACGGCGCGGTTGCGCTTCACCGCGGAGAGGATCGCCCTGGCGACGAGGTCGGGCGAATGGCCGCGCTCGGCGAACATCTTCACCACGCCGTCGCGTCGCTCGAGCGTCTTCTCCGTGTAGCGACCCGTCTTCACGATGTTGGTGTTGATCATCCCCGGACAAATCGTCGAGACGCCGATGCCGAGCGGACGAAGCTCGCCGCGCATCGACTCCGACAGCCCGAACACGCCGAACTTGGACGTCGAGTAGCCGATGCTGCCGGGCGGCGCGAAGAAGCCGAAAACGGACGAGACGTTGACGACGTGTCCGCCCGCTCTCCGCTCGACCATCTTCGGCACGAAGAAATGGCAGCCGTGGATCACTCCCCAGAGGTTCACCCCGAGCACCCACGCCCAGTCGTCGAGGCTCGTGTCGAGCATGCCTCCCGACTGGCCGACGCCGGCGTTGTTCACGAGGACGTCGACCGCGGGGAAGCGCGAGTGCACGTCGTCGGCGAAGCTCTTCACGTGGTCGCGCGAGGAGACGTCGACGCGATGCCATTCGACGTGGTCGACGTGCGGCGCGACCTCGCGCTCGACGGCGTTCAGCCCCTCTTCGTCGCGATCGCAGAGCACGAGCTTCGCCCGCTCGCGCGCGAAAGCGTTGGCGGTCGCGCGCCCGATGCCGCTCGCCGCGCCGGTGACGACCACGACCTTGTCCCTGAGCGACTTCATGCGCAAACCGTCTACCAGGGCCGTTCGTCGGGGACAACGCACGCCGCAAGGCGCGCGCGAACGCGCAGCGACTGCGGCGGCTCAGGCGAAAAATCCGGCGCGCGCGTGTGTGGCCCGTGCGGTGCACGTCCAGCGGTCATGGCCTCGACTTCGACGGTCGCGGTGCCGCACGCGCCGAGCGTGGCGCCGCATCATTTTCAGAAGTGGCTCCGCTTTGCGCTGCTCGCCGCGGTCCTCGTGGCGGCTGGGCTCGTGGCGTGGAGGCTCGCCGTCCGTCGAAGCGCGCCGCTCGTCCAGTACGTGACCGCCCAGGTCGACCGCGGACCGATCGCGGCGAAGGTCACCGCGACCGGAACGCTCTCGGCGCTCGTGACCGTGAACGTCGGCAGCCAAGTCTCTGGCCGCATCGAGTGGCTCGGGGCCGACTACGGCTCGGTCGTGAAGAAGGACCAGGTCGTCGCCCGGATCGAGCCGTCGCTCTTCCGCGCCGCGGTCGAGCAAGCCCGCGCCAACCAAGCGGCCGCGCTCGCCGCCGTCGAAAAGGCGCGCGCCAACAGCGATCTCGCAGGTCGCCAATTGGATCGCGCGCGCCGCCTCCACGACGAGGGTCTCATGTCGCAGGCCGATCTCGACACGGCGCTCGCGGCGCTCGCGGCGTCGCGCGCCGACCTCGGCGCCGCTCGAGCCACCGTGCAGCAGACCCGCGCGGCGCTCGACTCGGCCGAGCTCAATCTCCGCTACACGACGATCATTTCGCCCATCGACGGCATCGTCATCTCGCGCAACGTCGACGTCGGCCAAACCGTCGCCGCCACGCTGCAGGCCCCGACGCTCTTCGTGATCGCGCAAGACCTGAAGCTCATGCAGGTCGACACCAACGTCACCGAAGCCGACGTCGGAAAGATCAAGGCGGGCATGCCCGTGACGTTCACGGTCGACGCCTATCCCGGCCGGCAGTTTCCAGGCACGGTGCGCCAAGTGCGCGACAACGCGCAGACCGTGCAAAACGTCGTCACGTACGACGCGGTCATCGACGTCGACAACCGCGAAGGCCTCCTCAAGCCCGGGATGACCGCGAGCGTCACCTTCGTCTACGCCGACCAGCGCGACATCCTGCGCGTGCCGACGGCGGCGCTGCGCTTCAAGCCCGACGCGCCGACGCGCGCCTTGATGGGCGCGTCCGCGCCGCCCGCGCCGCAGAACGCCGGTCAACGCATCGTCTGGGCTCAGCGGAGCGGCAGCGTCGCGCCCGTCGTCGTCGAGATTGGCATCAGCGACGGCATCTCGACCGAGGTGGTCTCGGGCGACCTCCACCCGGGCGACGTGGTCATCGAGGAGGCGAACGGCGAGGCGAAAAAATGAGCGCCCTCATCGTCGCCGAAAATCTCTACAAGACCTACGCGCTCGGCGGCGAGACGCTCAACGCGCTCGACGGCGTGAGCCTCGCGATCCAGCCCGGGGAGCTCGTGGCCATCATGGGCGCGTCCGGCTCGGGCAAGTCGACGCTGATGAACATCCTCGGCTGCCTGGATCGGCCGACGAGCGGCCGTTACCTGCTCTCGGACCGCGAGGTCTCGCGCCTCGGCCGCGGCGAGCTCGCGGAGCTTCGAAACCAGTTCATCGGCTTCGTGTTCCAAAGCTTCAACCTCCTGTCGCGAACGAGCGCGCTCGAGAACGTCGAGCTGCCGCTCATTTACTCGGGCGTGCCGCGCAAAGAGCGGTCGGAGCGCGCGCGCGAGGCGCTCGAGCGCGTCGGCCTCGGCGAGCGCGTCGATCACCGGCCGTCGCAGCTCTCGGGCGGCCAGCAGCAGCGCGTAGCCATCGCGCGCGCGATCGTGAACCGCCCGGTGCTCGTCCTGGCCGACGAGCCGACCGGAAACCTCGACTCCAAGACCAGCGAGAGCGTGATGCATCTCTTCCAGGAGCTCTGGCGCGGCGGTCTCACCATCGTCTACGTCACGCACGAGCCCGACGTCGCGGCGTACGCGTCGCGCGTCCTCGTCATGCGCGACGGGCGGATCTTGTCCGACGCGCCGCAGCACGCGAGGGCCGCATGAGCATGAACCCGGCGGAAATGCTCCCGCTCGCGTTTCGCGCGCTCATGCGCAACAAGGCGCGCGCTCTGCTGACGACCCTCGGCATCGTCATCGGCGTCGCCTCGGTGATCTCGATGGTCGCCGTCGGCGAGGGCGCGAAGCAACGCGTCGAGGGCGTCTTCGCGGCGATGGGCACGAACATGCTGATCGTGCTCTCCGGTTCGACGACGTCGGGCGGCGTCATGGGCGGCTTCGGCTCGATGCCGACGCTCACCTGGGGCGACCTCGCGGCGATCCGAACGCAGGCCCCCGCGGTGGCGGCCGCGGCGCCCGCGTCGATGGCCCGCATCACCATCGTCTCGGACGAAGCGAACTGGACGACGAGCGTCACCGGCACGACGCCCGACTTCTTTCCCATTCGCGCGTGGCGCGTCGGACGCGGCGCGCTCTTCGGCCAAGAAGAGCTCGACTCGCAAGCCAAGGTCATCGTCCTCGGCCAAACGGCTTCGGACCAGCTCTTCGGGCCCGGCATCGATCCGATCGGGCGCATGGTGCGGCTGCGCTCGATTCCATTTCAGGTGATCGGCGTGCTCGAGCGCAAGGGACAGTCGCCGATGGGCAGCGACTACGACGACACCGCCGTGATCCCGATGACGACGTTCCAGACGAAGATCCAAGGCGGGCTCGGAAATTACGTGCCCGGCGCGATCCTCGTCAGCGCCACGTCGTCGAGCGAGACCGGCCGCGCCCAGCGCGAAATCGCAAGCATCCTGCGCGACCGCCACCACCTCGCGTCGGCGACCGAGGACGACTTCGCCATCCGCAACCTCACCGAAATCGCGAACGCGCAGCAGCAAGGCACCAACGCGCTCACGGGCCTCCTCGCGGCGATCGCCGTCGTGTCGCTCATCGTCGGCGGCATCGGCATCATGAACATCATGCTCGTCAGCGTGACCGAGCGGACGCGCGAGATCGGCGTGCGCATGGCCGTCGGCGCCAAGCCGTGGCACGTGCTGCTCCAGTTCTTGGTCGAGGCGACGTCGCTGTCGATGGCGGGCGGCTTCATCGGCATCGCGGTCGGGCTCGTCGCGGCGCGCCTCGTCGCCGGGCGCTTCGGCTGGCACTTCACCGCGCGCCCCGACATGATGCTCCTCTCCTTCGGGTTCAGCGCGCTCGTCGGCATCGCGTTCGGCCTGTACCCGGCGCGCAAAGCATCCCGCCTCGACCCCATCGAGGCGCTGCGCTACGAGTAGCGCAACGCACGGGTGGCGAAATTGGCAGACGCAGTGGATTTAGGTTCCACCGTCGAAAGACGTGCGGGTTCAAGTCCCGCCCCGTGCACCGAGAAACCCGCCCGATTTCGGATCGAACGACCCGCAGTGGATTTTCTACCGTTTCATTTTGGCGTCGGCGCACGCGTCGATTTCCGGACGATTTTGACCGCTGGTTGCGCGAACGCAGTGATTCTTTGGACAAGCCGAAAAGGTAGTACGGGCCTTCGAATTGGTAGTGCTCGGCGACGCGACGCGTGCTCGCAGCACGCGTTGCGATTCCACGATGCGGGGCGCGGCTCGGCGTATCGCATCGTTCTGCTGATGAGCGCGACGAGCCGCTTGGTGTACGAGGCGAATGGCTCGCTGATGGTTCGGCCCAAGTAAGTCGTCACAATAGGCCGCCCACCACCTCTCGATCGATCGGGATACCCAGCTTCTCGAGCGGCGCGACGACGTCGTCGAGGATGGTCGTGCACATGCGCGCTCGAAAGGCGTCGCCTTCGAGCCAACCAAACTCGCGCCCGTGAGTCGTCGAGCCGGGAGGCCGAAGCCACGACGGCGACAGCTTCGTGAGCTCCTCTACGGCGACGCGACCGAGCCGCGCCCGCTCGTCGTCGTCCATGTCGAGAACCGCCCAATCCATGTACAGCCAGCCGAAGCGCATGTGGCGAGCCTCGTCTCGGGCGATCTGCTCGACGACGGCGCGGATGAGCGGCTGTTCGACGATCGCGCGCGTCTCGACGGCGATGGCGCCGCTGATGGTCTCCGTGACGCAGGCTGCGCGAATCACCAAATCGTTCGCTCGAGCGAACGCGTCGAGGTTCGGGGCGCTCGGTGCGATCCCCATCTTGTCGAAATCCACCTCGACGGGTGCGCCGCCGCCGAGCTCCATCGCGATCCGGCTCGCGAGCTCGGTGTGCATGACTTCATCGGCCACGAAGTCGCCGGCCATCCCGATGATGTCGAGCGGTGCGCGAGCGGCGATCGCTGCTCCGAGCACGTCCGCGAAGGCGCCGGCCGCGTGATACTCCGAGAGCGCGATCGACGACCACACGATGCGCGCCTGCTCCAAGGCCTCCGGCGCGTGATGCGACTTGTCGATCGTTCCCCACGGGAGCTCGGTCACGAACGGACGGATTTTGCGGAAGTGCTTCTCCGCTGCATCTCCGTGCCACTCGATCTCGAAGAGCGCCTTCATTCACTATCCGTAGACCTCGACCGAGAAATCGTCCACTGCTAGCCTTTTGTGATGCTTCCTTCGAAACGTGCCGGGCGAGAGCGCAAGATGCTGCTTGCCGTGGTTGCCGTGGCGTCTGGGGTCACGATCTCCTGCTCCGATCCGGGAGCCATCGGCGTCTACAACAACGGCTGGGACGCCGCGTTCGAGGCCGCGGCCAAGGATGCCGCGAACGACGCCGTCGCCGACGCAGCCGTCGACGCGACGAGCGATTCAGCGGTGGACGCGAACGACGACGCGCCGGACGACGCGGGCGATGCGACGGACGCCGTCGGCGACTGAGCTCTCGGGGAGAGCGCTGCTTCTACTCGCCATCGGCTGCGGCGGTGAGACGGCGATTCCTCCGGACGCGTCCACTGATTCGTCATCGAACGACGCGACCATTGAAGCCGGCGCCTCGTTTCCCGACGTGCTGTCGCCTCCACACGACGCCGCCCTCCTCGAGGCCGACGTCTACGTTCCGCTCGACGACGGCGGCGGGCCCTTTGGCTGCGACAACTCTACGTGCAACGGCACGACGCAGTATTGCGATACGTCATCCGTCGGCCCTCCTGGTCCGGCGTACTGCGCTACTCTGCCCGACGGCTGCGTCCCGGCGAACTGCGAATGCCTCCCAAACGCGAACTGGGGCGCAGGCTGCTCCTGCGAGCACGCGACGACGGGCGATGGCCTCGTCGCTGGCTGCCAGCTGCCGTAGTGGTCCGTTGCGATCAGTGGACGGTGCACGACCCAGGTACACCAAGAGCGGTTGATCGATCTCGCACGGCCACCGCTGCGACGAGACTTCGTTCTCGAGGCACGTACGAAACGGTGGCGTGGCCTGTCCTTGTTCATACGCAAACGAGAGTGCGCAGCCGTTTGCGTCGAACGTGACCGTGAGAAACCCGCAAGCGAAGGCAGCAGTGGAGCAGTGCGCAACGGCGTCGTTCAGGACGGTGTTGTTAGGCGGTGAGCAGGGCTCCTCTCCGCACATGCACGCGGCCGTCGGCAATGCGAGGCACGTCGAGGCGTCGAGCCCTGGCGCGTCGGTGGCTCCGTCCGGGGGCGGCTCGTCGTCGACGTCGGCGTTCGACGCATCACCCACGACGTCCGTCGAAGCATCGAGCGCGCGCAAACCGGGGACCTCGCTTCGCGCGCCGCAAGCCACGAGCGCAGTGAGACTCCACGTGCGCCACGACATCATTGGAACGTCACCGATGCCCCCGAGACTTGTCTCGCAATCAACTCGATCAGTACGTGCCGGCGAGGAAGGTCGCGCTGCGCTGCTGCCACCAAACGAGAATGGAATTTGGGGAGGGATGGACGGACGCGAGCATCGTTTGCGGAATCACGCCGGTGCCCGACGCGGCGTCCAAGCCGCAAAGCCCGAACACGCTCGAGCCGGTGAGCGGTGTCCTGCGGCGAGGTGACGCTGATCGGGCCGGGCGCGACCACCGTTTGCGTCGCGAACGCGGGAGCCTGCGAACCCGATGCGGCAACGCCGAGAACGACGCACTTTCCGAAGCTCGGCATAGCCTTGTTGTACGTGCCGTCCATGCTCTGCGGCACGCCCGCGAGCGAGCTCGCGCCGTCGACGAGCGTGAGCACGCCGGCGCTGATCGCGTTCGATGTGTCTGGTGAGCAGGTCCACACGACGCAGGCCCCTTCGCCCGCTGTCGTGCAGCCGCCGCTCGCGTGTTGCGCGTCGGGATAGAAGACCCCGTAAAAGAAGAATTGGCTCGGAAACGACTGCTGGCTCTCGAAGACGAGCGTGGCGAGCGCGGAACCGTCACCGACGCTCACGCCGGCGTCGCCGCCACCTGCCACCGCGCCGCCGCACGCGGAGGACCAGCAGAATCCCCGCGAGCAACGAGCCTCTCCTGAGAAAGCGAACCCACGACCCCACGGCCAAACTGTGGCGCGACTGCCCGTTCGCGACAAGGCCGCCCGTCCGATGTCCGCCGCTCACAGCTTGGGTTGGCGTCGCCGGAACGCGCTCCACACCGACAGCACGACGATCTCGTCGTCCCTGTCGCGCGAAGTAGACGTAGTACTGCGACTTCACGAGACGCGTTCGCCACACGCGCTCCTCGGTCGCCGCGTCGTACGGCACGCCGAGATTCGAATCGCGCGCCAACCGCGTGAGCAGCGCTTCGAGCTCCTCGAGGAACAGCGTGCGGTGGTCGGCGACACTCCTCCAGTGCTCGTCGATGCGCAGCACTTCACGGCGCGCTCGCGCAGAGAGGCGCGTCTTCACTTCCGAGCGTGCAGCTCGGCGAGGACTTCCGCCGCGTCGTGAGTCCTACCGGCTTTCATGTCGGCGATGCCGTCGCGGATCGCCGCGTGCAGCTCGGCGCGCTCCTCATCGTCGAGATCGTCCACGTCCTTCAGGGCGACGACCTCGAGCACGGTGCCCTCGGGGAGATCGGTGGGATCGTCGACGACGATGCGGCCGTTCTCGACGTGTGCACGAAGCGCGTTCATGCAGACAACGATAGCACGCGGCACTGGCACTTCAGCCGCAGCGAAAAGGTAGTAGGAGGCGTTGAAAAGGTAGCGCCATTTTTCCGCAGAATTTTGCCTGCCCAAGGCGGGCCGCAGTGGATTCCAGAAGTGGACCGAAAAGGTAGCGGACCGTCCCGAAAAGGTAGCAACGCTCCGGAGCTGCCGCCGCACCAAGACGCGCGGTCAGAATGTCGAATACGTCACGAAGACCCCGCTCGACATGTCTCTTCGATCGAAGACCGAATCGACCCGGCCCGGCGTCGGCATGTCGGCAGGACGTTGGACGTCCGGCCCGCGTGTCGCACGGCAGCGTGATCTCGACGCGCATGCCCTGAAACGTCGCCGGCGTCGTGTGGGCCACGCCGCCGTGCTGGCACGAGACGAGCGTCAGGAGTGCGACGGAGATCGCGGCATCTGCCGCGTCACTTCCACCGCGCGAGGACGTCCGAAATCACCGCCGGCGACGAGACGGCGCGGCACGCCTCGAGCGGGAGCCACGCCGTGCCGATCGCGCAGCGCACGTGCGACGCGTCGCCGATCACGGCGGACGTCGCCATCGTCGACGTGACGACGGCGAAGTCGCGGCCGATCTCGACCGTCGCGAGCTTCGTGCCGCCCTCGAGCGAGACCTTCCCGCCGCCGCCGTCGAACAGCGTGACCACGTCGCCGCGCAGGCTGGTTGCGGAGACGAGGCCGCCCTGCTCCTGTGGCGCCGCGGGCGAGCGCGCCACGGTCGTCTGCTGCTTGGTCTCGAGATCGAGGACGACTTCGTTCGTGGTGGTCCTCACGTGGAGCGTGTCGCCGACGAAGCGGTACGCGTCGTACGTCGGCACCGAGATGCGCCCGACCAACGCGCCGTTGGCGTCGTAGACGACGACGTCGTGGGGGCCGCGGTAGCCCGGCCCGTTCGACGAGGTGACGACGAGCCACGCCCTGTCGGCCGACGCGCCGAGATCATCCACACGCACCGGCGAGTCCCACGACGTCACCTTGCGGGCGTCGAGGTCGACGCGTGTCATCGACCGGCCCGACGCGACGTCGATCACGTGCCCGGGTTGAAGCATTGTGAGCATGGTGCCGCCAATCGGACCTTCGGACGCGGCGTCCTTCATGAGCGTCGCCGTCGAGAAAACCACGACGGCGTCGTTCGCGTATCCGACCGCGTGGGTCGAGTCGTCGGAGAACGCCGCGACCTGGGAGTTCGTAAACGGCGCGTTGACGATCTCGCTCAGCTTGGTGTGCGCTCCGGTCGCGAGGTCCCAGGCAAACGTGTGGTGCTCGGACAGGGTCAAGAGCGAGCGACCGTCGGGCGCGAGGACGAGCTTCGACACGCTCTGAAAGTTGCCGTGGAGCTGGCGGGCGACGCGTCCGTGGGCGAGATCGTAGACATCGATCGTTCCCTTGTAGGCACCAGACGAAGTCGGGAGGTTCATGGCCGCCCAGTCGCCTCGCACGGCGACGCCGTAGCCGGTCACGTTCGGGTCCGGCGGGAGGGGCTTCCACGTCGACGTGTCGTAGAAGTGGGCGCCTTCGTCGTGACTCAGGACGAGCTCGCGTCCGCCGCGCGCGAAGCCGCCGATGTCGATCATCGTCTTGAAGGGGCCGAGCGTCGCGAGCGTCTTGCCGGTCGACGCGTCCGCGACGACCACCTCGAGCTTGTGTCCGAGCACCACGACGACACGCGTCCCGTCGGGGGTGAACGCCGCGTGGTCGACATAGTCGCCGCCGGCCTCGAGAGGTTGCGCGGTGTCGAGGTCGTCGACCCCGAGCGTGAGGAGGCGCGGCGCCGTGTCTTGCGTCTGATCGTAGACGAGCACCTGCCGCGCCGAGACGGCAACCGCCGCGAACCTGGACGGGAACGCCTCGAGCGTCGTCACGGCTGCGGTCGCGAGATCGACGCTGATCACCATCGTGTTGGTCGCAGGGCCCGCGCGATCGGCGAGGCGGCCGCTCAAGGCAAACAGCGCATGACCGGCTTCGACCCGGACGTCGCGCGGGTCGCCGGAAATGTCGTCGACGGGCGGAAGCGCGGCGATGCGCGGGGGGACGCTCTGCCGCCTCGCGGCGAACGCCGCGGCGCGCTCGAGCGATTTCGTCGCGAGCGCCCCATCGCCCGCCGCCTTGGCCGCCCGCGCGGCGCCGCACATCGCGGCGACCGTCGGCGTCACTTTCCACGCATCGAGGTAGACCTCGGCGGCCTTGCTCGGGTTCGTGGCCTCGCGCCGGGTTGCCTCGCGAAGGCGGCTGCGCATGGCCGCGAGGTCCGCCCCCGTGGGCGTGCGCCCGAGGCGTGCGCACTCGTCGCGCGCGTCGCGCGATGCTTGGCGTGCCGTGGCGTCGCTTCGGCGTTCGATGATCGCCGCGACCTCCGAGGCGGCCGCGCATCGTCCGAGATTGGCGAGCCACTCGACCTCGAGGTGGAGCGTTTGTGCGCGCGTCGACGGCTCGCTGGCGTTCGCGGCCTGAAGCGCGGCGAGAGCGGCTTCGACGTCGCCCGTCTTGCCGAGCACCTCGACGCGAGCCCGCTCGGCGCTGCTCGCGTCGCGCATCTCGGCGGTCGGGCGAGCGCTCGCCGGATGGCACGCGAGCGCACCGAGGAGCGCGGCGCAGACCCGGCGGCCCGTCGTCATGGCGCGACGGTACCACGCGTGGCGGCGCGCCGCGCGGGCCGCGCGAGCCGTGGGAGCGCGTAAGCGATTTCGACGCGATGTACGCGGACGACGCGCGCTTCTACGGCAGCTACCTGCCGAGCGCCGAAGCCGCGCGCGCGCTGGCGCGTGAGCTCGACGCTCTACACGGAGCACGTCGATGACGAGACGACCTACGTGAAGTCGACGTTCCACACGCCCCAGAAGAGATGGATTCGCGAACGCGTCTTCTTCGCTCGGACGAGCAAACATGCCGAGCTCGACGCAAAGACGCTCGCATACGTGAAGAACGTGTCGAACCGAAAGCGCGATCTCGCGCACAACGACATGCGCCCGATCGGGAGCTACGCGATCGTGCCGCTCGCCCCGCGCGACAAGAAATACATCGCGGCGCTGATCGAGCACATGCGCGGGACCGACCTCGACCACGAGACGTTCCACGCGGCGCTCGTCGAAGAGCTGTTCTCGCGAAATGGGCTGTGCGAACAGACGATGGATCTACTCGCGTATCGCGCGGTCGACGGCGCCGGCCAAGAAGCCGACGCGAACTTGCGCCTCGCGTACGCCCGTCACGGGTTGTGCGAGAAGCTCGAAGGCGACGGGCTCGAGGATCTCGCGGCGCGCGTCGATCGGATCTCGCGGCGCAAGCCGGGCGAGGTTTTCAGCGGCTACCGCGAGCTCTACGTCGCGAACGCGGGAAAGGCGCTCTTCTCGGGCGCGCCCGAGGCGCACCTTCGTTGGCTCGCGTTCTTCGGAAAGCGCGGCTTGAAGTTAGACGTGGACGCCCGCACGCTGCCCGAGGCCTGCGAGCCACGGGACGTTCAGGCGTGGCCCGACGCTTGGGCAGATGACGACGACGACTAGAAAGAACTACGCGCTCGTGAGACCTGAACCTCGCAGCCGAGCGCTTCGAGGCAAAAGACCAGGCGCTCACGACGATGGAAGCGGCGACTGCAACGACGCGACGATGGCCTTCTTAGCGCCTCGAACGAGCTTTGAGTCGGTAATACTGCGCGCGGAGGTAGGTGTTCTTGCTGCGCGCGGCGCCCCGCTCGAGCTTCCGGTTCAGCGAAAAGGTAGCAGGACGCCTTGAATGGGTAGCAAACGTCGCGAGACGTCGCGAGACGTCAGTGTCGTGCCCCGAAACTGCGCGGAAACCGGGGTCTCGCGACGTCTCACGACGTTCCCAGCGCAGTTGGGTTCCACCGTGGGCGTGGCAGCCCATGCGCGCCGCGCGCAACCGCGGCGCGGCGAAATCTCCGACGCCTCGCGGAAACCCGCTCCTGCCGGCGTGGCACGCGCACTGCATCGATGCGCGTCGTCTGGCGGCGAGCACCAGCGCGCTACCGACGCAGCGACAGAACCACAGGCAGGTAGAGCCGGATATCCCCCCGGCGGGAGATCGAACGAAGGCACTCTGAAGAGGTAATCAAACCCCACGAGAGGCATGGCCGCGTAGTCGGGAACGGACAGCGCGGCTCCGTTCGGGTCACCTCATCCTGCGAAACGGGCAATCGCGCGTAGGTCCTTGGGTGTGCTCGCCGCCAGGCGATTATTTTCCCGTCACGAGCACGGCGGCGCCGCGCACGTGGCCTTCGCGCAGGCGCTGGAGCGCGACGTTCGCGTCCTCGAGTGGATGGGTCTCGTAGCTCGTGCGAACCGGAATCTTCGCGGCCAGCTCGAGGAAGTCGCGCGCGTCACGACGCGTGTAGTTTGCAACGCTGACGACGTTTCGCTCCAGCCAGAGCAGGTCGTACGAAAACTCCGGCACGCGATCGAGATGGATCGCGTTGATCGCGACGGTGCCGCCTCGGTCGACGGCGCGGAGCGCGGCGACGACGACGTCGCCCGATGGCGCGAACGTGACGGCCGCGTCGAGGCGCTCCGGCGGGAGGTCGTCGTAGCCGCCGGTCCACTCGGCTCCGAGGTCGCGCGCCCGATCCCGCTCCGCCTCCGAGCGCGTGCACACGAAGACGCGACACCCCCAGTGACGCGCGACCTGAATCGCCAGCGTCGCCGACGCGCCGAACCCGTAGAGCCCGAGCTTGCCGCCCGGGCGAATGCCGCTGCGCAAGAGCGAGCGGTACCCGATGACGCCGCCGCACAAGAGCGGCGCGGCGGCGAGGTCCGAAAACCCGTCAGGTGTGCGGAGGGCGAAGTCCGCCCGGACGATCGCGCGCGTCGCGTAGCCGCCGTCGCGGTCCCAGCCTGTGAATCGCGCCGCTTCGCAGAGGTTCTCGCGACCCTCGACGCAGAAGCGGCACGTGCCGTCCGCGCCCGCGAGCCACCCGATGCACGCGCGATCGCCCACGCGGAAATCGGCGACGCCCTCGCCCACCGCGCCGACGCGCCCGACGATCTGGTGCCCCGGCACGATCGGCGTCGCGCGCGCCGCGAGATCGCCCTCGACCAGCTGCAAATCGGTGCGACAGACCGCGCACGCGACGACGTCGATCGCGATCTCGCCGGGCCCGGGCGCGGGGTCCTCCCGCTCGGCGGCGTGGAGCGGCGCGGTCGCGATGGGCCCGGGTCGCTCGAGCACCATCGCGCGCGTCAACGATAGTCCTCCGGCCCGAAGCGCACGTCGCCCGTGTTCTGCGACTCCATGTGCTGGCGCAGCGTCTCGTGGACGATCGTGAGCGCCTCCATGCGCGTCGTCGGCAGCGCGAAGAGCTCCGCCTCGATCTCGGGGATCGCTGCGAGGCGCGTCGAGACGACGTCCGCGTCGCCCGGGTCGACCTCGAAGTGGGCGTGCCAGCCCTCGGCGAGCTCGGGCGAGAGCGCCTCGAGCACCATGCCGAGCGGATTGCATGCAAGATACACGTGAGTGAAGTAGAGCCGCCAGCCCGCGTGGTCGCCGTCGGCGAACCAGAACGCGCCGAACTCGCGCCGCATCACCTCGCCGAGGTACGCGCCGACGGTGCTCGCGACGACGGCGAGCGTCTCCGGGCGCGCCTCGACCTCGGCGCGCGCCTCGCGCACGTACTGGTCGACGACCGGAAGCGTCTCGGACGTGAAGTCGAGCGCGACTTTGTACCGCGTGCCGACGAACCGCACGCAGGCCGCCGCGAGCTCGGTCACGCCCTCGGGCGGCGGCGTCGGCGCCTCGTCCGCTTCATCCGGAAGGTGCTTTCCCGACCCGTTCAATCCCGAACCCGCCATGCCGAGCGGTGTAGCACGCCCTCGGAGACGCGAGGCTCTCGGACCGCGGCGCTGGCTTTTTGCGCAAACCCTTCATAGTCTGAAGGGACAGAATGCGCCTCGGCATCTTCAGCGACGTCCACGCGAACTACGAGGCCCTCAGCGCGGTGCTCGAGGCCTACCGCTCGGAACGCATCGACGTGTACTACTGCCTCGGCGACACGGTCGGTTACGGCGGCTCGCCCAACGAGTGCGCCGACCTGGTGCGCGAGATCTCGCGCAAGACGATCCTCGGAAACCACGACGCCGCGGTCTCGGGTCGCATGGATTACTCGTACTATTACGAGGCCGCGCGCCACGCCCTCGACGCGCACGCCGCCTGCCTCTCGCCGCAGAACATGGAGTGGCTGAAGTCGCTCCCGTACGAGATCCACCTCGACGACGTCGAGCTGCTCCTTTGCCACGGCTCGCCCGTGCGCCTCGAGGAGTTCGAATACATCTTCGCCCCCGAGCAGGCCCGCGAGTGCCTCGCGATCTGGGAGCAGCTCGGCCACCTGACGCTCATCGGGCACTCGCACCTCTGCAAAGTGTTCGCCCTCACCAAGGGCAGCGTCGAGGAGCTCCCCTCGATGGACTTCGAGCTCGAGCCCGACAAGAAATACATCGTCTCGGTCGGCAGCGTCGGCCAGCCGCGCGACTTCGACAACCGCGCGAGCTTCACGATCTACGACAGCGAGAAGAAACGGTTCGAGTTCAAACGAATCGAGTACGACATCGAGCTCGCCGCCGACAAGGTCCTCCGCGCGCGGCTCGAGCGTAATTTCGCCCATCGCCTGTTCATCGGCGTCTGAGGCGCTCCCGTGCCCGAGCGCCTCTCTTGGCAGGAGACCAAGCGCCCGAGCGGCGCGTCGGTGATCTTCGCGGGGCCCGCGGCGTCCGCGACGCGCGCGTGGGTCGGCGTCTGCGCCGTCGCCGTCGCCGCGATGTTCGCGTACCTCGCGTACCTCGCGCCGAACGCGAAGCCCGTCACGCGCGAGCCCTGGTTCCGCGTCGCGCCCATCGTGCTCGCGCTCGCCGGCGCCTCGCTCTTCTTCAGCGAATATCCCGGCATCAGCGCGGGGACGCTCGACGTCGACCGCGCGCGCGTCCGCATCGATCCCGTCCCCGCGTGGCGTCTCCGAGTCGAGGTGCCGCTCGCGAAGATCGATTACGTCGCGACCGAGAGCGGCGAGGCGACGGGAACCGGCCGCTTTCGCGTCCGCTTGACCCTGCGCGACGGCCGGCGCTCGACGCTCGCGATTTTCGGTGAGGCCGACGCGGCGCTCTTCATGTCGCAGCGGCTCGAGGCGCTCCTCGAGCGCGCGCGCTCCTCGAACGTCAGGGGTTGAGGTTCAGCGCGACGCCTTGGGCGTCCGTGCAGCTCGTTCCGAGCTCGTGGAACTTGCTCGTGTCGGTCATCGACGAGCAGTACGTCGTGGTCCCGTCCGCCGCGAGGAACGAGCTCGTGACGTTGTTGTCGATCGAGCACGAGCACGTGCCGTCGTCCTGGCACGAGATCGTGTAGAAGTTGCTGTCGCTGCACTGCGTGGTGACGAGGTCGCACGCGCCCGGCGACTTGCTGAGAGTCACCTGCGAGCAGGTCACCGCTGGCCCGAGCGGGGTCGAGGCCGTGCAAGCGACGAAGCCGAGCACCCCGAGAAAAGCGACGCGTCCGCGCATGCGCATGCGCGGAGCTTAGCTCAGATTCACCGCGCGTCAGTTCGCGGGCTTGACCGCGATGTGCGGGACTTTCTTCCCACCCTCGCCGTTCGCCTTCTCGGCGGGGGGCGGCGGCGCGGCCTTCGTCGCGTCGGCGACGTTCGGCCCCGGCGTGCGGCGGATGCCGTGCTTGGCGAGGATCATCTGCTCGATCTTCTCGATCGTCTCGGGGTGCTGCTCGAGGAAGCCGCGCGCGGTCTCGCGGCCCTGGCCGATGCGCTCGCCGTCGAACGAGAACCACGACCCGCTCTTCTCCACGATGCCGAGCTCGCTCGCGAGGTCGAGCACGTCGCCCGAGCGCGAGATGCCGTGTCCGTAGAGGATGTCGAACTCCACCTCGCGGAACGGCGGGGCGAGCTTGTTCTTCACGACCTTCACGCGCGTGCGGTTGCCGACGACCACCGGGTCCTTGCCCGCGACCGGCGAGTTCTCCTTGATCGCACCGATGCGGCGGATGTCGAGGCGCACCGACGAATAGAACTTGAGCGCGTTGCCGCCGGTCGTCGTCTCGGGCGAGCCGAACATGACGCCGATCTTCATGCGGATCTGGTTGATGAAGATGAGAATGCAGTTGGAGCGCGCGACGGTCGACGTGAGCTTGCGGAGCGCCTGGCTCATGAGGCGCGCCTGGACGCCCACGTGGCTGTCGCCCATGTCGCCCTCGATCTCGGCCTTCGGCACGAGCGCGGCGACCGAGTCGACGACGATCAAGTCGACCGCGCCCGAGCGAACGAGCATGTCGGCGATCTCGAGCGCCTGCTCGCCGTAGTCGGGCTGCGAGACGAGGAGCTCGTCGGTCTTCACCCCGAGCTTGCGCGCGTAGCTCGGGTCGAGCGCGTGCTCGGCGTCGATGAACGCGGCGACGCCGCCCTGCTTCTGAACGCTCGCGATGGCGTGGAGGGTGAGCGTCGTTTTGCCGCTCGACTCCGGCCCGTAAATCTCCATGATGCGGCCCTTGGGATACCCGCCGATGCCCAGCGCGATGTCGAGACCGATGCTGCCGGAAGGAACCACCGCCACGTCGGTCGTCAGCGCGCCGTCTTTGAGGCGCATGATCGCGCCCTTGCCGTACTCTTTCTCGATGGAGGCGACGGCGAGCTCGATGGCTTTCTGGCGGTTCTTGTCTTCCATTCCTCGACCTCTACTGGCTTTGTGTTCAGTAGTCAATCTCTTGATGTTCAGTGCCTGCGACGACGAGAAAAAGCCGCACGAAATCGCCCCCGCGACGCCTTCGGAGATCGCGAGCACGCTCGGCATCGACGCGGCGGCGCTCGGCGGGCCGCTCGTCGACCCGGAGAAGCCGGCGGGCGATCTCGCCGTCGACCTCGGCTCGTTCACGACGGTCGAAGCATGCATGAAGCAGCGCACGGCGACGCTCGACCCGCTCGTCGGCGACGCCGTCGACGCGATCGGCTACGACACGTTTCTCCGCGACGCGTGCCGCGTGCTCGAAGCGGCGAAGACGAGGGACCCGAAGAAGTGCGAGCTCATCGACGCGAGCTCGCTCCGCGCGCGCTGCCGCGCGGTGACTGCGATGGTCGCCGGGGACGCCGACGGCTGCCCGCTCAAGGCGCCGAGCAAGCCGGAGCTCGGACGCGACGCGACCTGCGTCGCCGCGGCGCTTCGAAGCCCCGCGATGTGCGCCGGCGCGTCGCTGCGCGACCGCGCCGCGTGCGACGCGCTCGTCACCCACGACGCCAAGAAATGCGACGCGATCCCGCTCGACGATTTGCGCGCGCCCTGCACGCGCGACGCGCGGCGCTTCCGGGCGGTGCTCGCGGGCGACGCGGCGATCGCGAGCGTGCCGGCGCCCAAGGGGACGCTCACGATCCACGGCGACGGTCGGCCCGACCCCGCGCAGACGAGCGACGATCTCGCGACCGACGTCGGCTCGGGCGTGGTCGTGGTGCTCGACGGAAAGAAGACGCGCGTCAGCTTCGGTCATCCCACCGACACGTTCGCGGCCACGCCGCACGTCGCGCAGCCGCTCGAGCGCGCGCGCTTCGCCCTGGCCTTCGCCGAGTCGCCGGACAAACCGCTCGAGGTGACCGCCGCGTCGATCAGCGTGCCCGGCGCGCTCCAAAGCGCTTGCACCGCGTGCACGCTCTCGGTGAAGGTGACGAAGCTCGAGCCCAAACGCGGCGGCGCCGCCGAGCTCACCGCGGACGGCACGCTCGGTGGATTCCGTCTCCACGCCGACGTCATCACGTTCGTGCGGGACGTCGTCACGATCACGCCGTGATATGGTTTCTCGCATGAGGTGGCGACTCGCCAGCGCCGCGTGCCTGTGTGTCGGCGTGGCCGCCTGCGCCGACATTCTCGGCATCGACGACGGCGTCCCGCGGACGGGCGACGCCGCGTTGGACGCGCCGGTCGACGCCGCTCCCGACGTGCGCGACGCCGGCGCCGACGCGCGTTCGGACGCGCCGTTCAGCCCCCTCCCGTGCGGAAACACCGACTGCAACCGCGCGATCGGCGAAGCCTGCTGCCGCACGGGCGCGACCTCGTATCAGTGCGTTGCCTCCCCGTCCGCGTGCGTCGGTACCTACATCCCGTGCGATCGGCCGAGTCAGTGCCCGCCCACCGACGCGGGCGCCCAGACGTGCTGCACCACCGACGTTCTCGACGAAGCCGGCACCGATTACGTCGCCGAGTCGGTCGCGTGCATGCCCTACGCCGACTGCCAAGGGACGCCGAAGCATTACGTCCTCTGCGGCGACGGCGATGCGGCAGCCGACTGCCCGGCCGAGGCGGGGTGCGCTCCGAGCACGTCCACACTCCCGCCTTTCCTCATCTGCAAATGAAGATCTACGTCATGCGCCACGGTCCGGCCGAAGACTTCGCCCCGAGCGGTCGCGACGCCGACCGCGCGCTCACGCCGAGCGGCCGCGATCGCGTGCGCGCCGTGGCGAAGCTCCTCTCGGCGAACGACGAAGCGCCGCGCGTCATCGTCTCGAGCCCGCTCGTGCGCGCGCTCCAAACGGCCGAAATCGTCGCTGCCGAGGCGGGCGTCGACCTCGTCGAGACCTCGCGCGAGCTCGCGCCGGCGGGCGATACCGCGTCGCTCGTTAGCGCCCTCGTGCGCGACCACCGCAAGCGCGCGATGCTCGTCGGTCACGAGCCGGACCTCTCGTCGCTCGTCGCGGCGCTTTGCGGGGCCTTCGCCCGCGACATGCTCAAGGCCATGGTCGTCGGTCTTCACGTCGCCCCTGGCGAGCCCGCGCGAATGCGCTTCGTGCTGGCGCCGAAAGACCTCGTCATCGAACGCGTGTAGTCTGCAAATAACGGCCGGAATTTCCTTGTAAATTACACAGACCGACCGACTGGACCAACCCAACGGTCGAGGCGATCGTTCGGATCCGAACGATCGTGCGGATGAGCCGTGGCAACCCGCCGGAATGTGGCCATTTCGCGGCCGCGCCTACAATATCCGACATTGTCGCTTCAAGGACTTACGAAGGCTCGCGCACACATGCACAAATGTATGAATTTTCAAAAGAAAAGTTGATTCCTTGACAGGGGTCGGACCGCCTCATATCCCAAACTTGATGGCAGCGCGCAGCACGGTTCCGCTTCTCTCGCCGAGCGCGCCGTCGGCACGCGCGCTCCGTGTCTATGGAACCGAAAACGGCACGATGCGCTATCGCCGGTACGCGCGTCCGATGGGCGCCGTGGCGATTCGCGTGCCGGAGCGCGCGCCGCACGCGGTCTTCCCGCGATTCTCTCCGAGGCTCTTCGTCCACGAGGGCGCGCGCCAGTCGCTCGAGCGCAAGCTGAGCGTCGGCTGGACGCGGCCGGTGGTGCTGTCGATCACCGACAACCGCCACGCGATGATTTCCCACAGCGAGGAGCGCGGGGTCGTCCGGGCGCGGGTTCATCACATGTTCCTGGACGCGCCGGCGCGCGTGCAGGAGGCGCTGGTCCGATACGTGCGTCAGGGCGACCGCGAGGCGAGCGAGCTCATTGGTCGCTACATCGAGTCGAACACGCCGCGCCTCGCGCGCGTCTCGCGGCACAAGCGCCTGGTCACGCAAGGCGACCACCACGATCTCGTCGGGATCTTTCAGAGGCTGAACGACAAGTATTTCGGCGGCACGATGAACGTGCTCGTCACGTGGGGCGCGCGGCAAGCACCCCGGAAAAACCGCGGGCGACCATCAAGCTCGGGAGCTACGCCTTCCAGGACCGGCTCGTGCGGATTCATCCGGCGCTGGATCGGCGCTGGGTACCGCGGTACTTCCTGGAGTACGTGATGTTCCACGAGATGCTCCATCACGCGATGCCGGCGACGCGCGGTCCCGGGCGTCGCCTCTTGCACCCGCCGGAGTTCCGCGAGCGCGAGCGCGAGTTTCGCCATTACGAGCGCGCGCTCGCGTGGGAGCGCGCACACCTGCACCGGCTCCTTCGCGCGTGAAACGGCTCGCCGCGGCGCTGGTCGTCACGAGCATTTCGACGGCGGCTGCGGCCGCGCGCGACCCCGCGCAAGAGGCCAAGATCGAGCACGCCGTCGCTGCGGCGGACGCGTCGCTCGTCGGCGCCCTCCACGAGGGAAATGACGCCGTGGACCGCGGCGACGACGGCGCGGCCACGCGCGCGTACGCCAAGGTGCACGCGGGCGCGCCGAAGATCGCCGACGTGACGCGCCGGCTCTGCACGGCGGAGGCCCGATCCGGCGCGCCGCAGGCAGGCATCAATCACTGTCGCGAAGCGCTCGCCGAAGAGGCGTCGCCCGAGAACCACGCCGCGCTCGCGATGGCGCTGCTCGCCGATCAGCCGGCCGACAAGCGCGACCTCGACGAAGCAGCCCACGAGGCGCGCTCGGCCGTGCGGCTCGCGCCGAACGCTCCGTTCACCCAGACGACCGCGTGCCAGGTCGCCGCGGCCGGCGGGGACATCGACGCGCTGAGGTCGTGCAGCGCGGCCCTGCGGACGATCGCGCCGAACGCGCCGACGACGCACCTCTTCGCGTCGCTCGTCCTCGGCCACGATCTCGGAAATCGACGCCGCGGAGAAGGAGCTCGAGGCGGCGCGGACGACGGGCCTCGCGGAGCCGCTCTACGCGCGGACGCGCGCGGCGCTCGAGGCCGCGCGGCCGACGCCGCACCCGGTGCGGGAGGCTATCGTCGTGATCCTCTCCTCGTGGGTCGCGCTGCTCTTTTTGGTCATCGTCGGCGGGCTGCTCTTCGGCGAGACGGTTTCGCCGCGCAGCGGCCCGGCCGCGCGCGCGACGGCGCGCGGTGCGATCAAGCTCGCGACGCTGGCCTGGTGGGTGTCGGTCCCCATCGTCGTCGTGGGCGCCGCGCTCGGCGTCGGCTTGACGGTGATGGCCTTTCTCGAGATCGCGCAGCCGTCGCGCGCCGTCGAGGGCGTCATGGCCGCGGTCGCGCTCTACCTGATCGTCGCGCTCGGTCGTGCGCTCTTCGCGAAGGTCCCGCAGGAAGAGATGGGGCTCCGCGTCGACCCCGGAAAGAAGAGCCCGCTCCGCAAGCTGCTCGACCGGGCCGCCGAGGCGGTCGAGATGCCGCCCGTCGCGTCGGTCTACGCGCGGCCCGATGCGACGCTCGAGGTGGTCGAGCTCGGAGGCGCCTTCGGGCACCTCTTCGGGAGGAACCGTCGCGCGCTCGTGCTCGGGCTCGCCGCGCTCGAGGGCATGACGCAGTCGCAGCTCGCGGCGCTGGTCGCGAGCGAGCTCGGGCGGTACCGCGCGGGCGGCGCGGGCGGCGATCTCGCGCTCGTGCAGCGAGCGTCGTTCGACGCGTCGATCGAGCGCATCGAGCAGCGCGGCGTCGCCCTCGACGCCAACCCGGCGTGGTGGTTCGTGCGCGCGTGTCGCGCCCTCTTCGAGCGCATTTCGGCCGGGCCAATCGACACGCAGGAGGCGCTCGCCGATCGCCTCGCGGCCCGCGCGTTCGGCAGCGAGGCGCTCGCGGGCGGCCTTCGCCACCTCGCCGAGCGCGAGGCCGAGATCGACGCGCGCGCGCGCGCTTCGGTGCGCGACGCGCTCGACGGCGACAGCGCGTTCGAGCTCTACGCGCGCGCCGCCGACGAGGACGTGCGTCAAGAGGTGGACAATCTCGTCGCGTCGATGGCCGAGCGCCTCGAGCGCATCGAAGGACGCGACGACGAGGGCTCGGAAGAGGTCCCCGACTCGCCCGCGTGGTCGCTCTTCTCCGATCGCAAGAAGCTCGAGCGCGAGATGCTCGAGCGCGTTCATCGCGAGCTCCGCGAGCGCGGCGGGTTCGAGATCGCCGATCAGCCGAGCAGCGCGTCGAGCGTCGCTCGCGCGTAGCGGACCGCGACGTCGAGCGTGCGCGCCGCGCCGTCGGGCGTGCGCGCGATGGGCGGCGCGACCTCCATGAGATCGCCCGCGGTGAGCCCGACTTCGCGACCGAGGCGCCGCACGAGCTCGAGGACGAAATCGGGCTCGAGGCCGCCCGGCTCCGGCGTGCCCGTCGCGTCGACGAAGCGCTCGTCGGTGCCGTCGATGTCGTTGGAGAAATAAACCGATTTGACGCCGGTGCTCTTCACGTGCGCGACGATCGCGTCGAGCGCCGCGGCCGGATCGCGCAAGCACTCTTCGGCCCAGAATTGCCGCACGCCGAGCGTCGCCTCCCAGTGACCGCGCTCGTGGCGCGACGCGCGCACGCCGACCTGAACGAGCTTGCCCGAGCGGCCGATGAGCTTGTTGGCGTGGTACGACCAGGTCGCGAAGCAGTAGCGAACGCCGAGACGCTCGGCGAGCAGATCGGTGTGCGCGTCGATTTGCACGATGCCGAACGGCTCGCGCCGCGCGCGGTAGAGCGCCTCGACGACCGGCCAGGCGCACGAGTGGTCCCCGCCGAGCACGAACGGCTTGGCGTTCGGCGCGAGGGCGAAGATCGCGTCGAGCGCGCGCGACGCCTTCGACAGCGGCGAGACCGGGATCGATCGCCGCTCGGGCTCGGCGACGTCGGGGTATTGCGCGTCCTGCGAGGCGCGGATTTGCTCCTGCGAGAGCATGCTGTCCTCGAGGAGCTGCGGGACCACGAGCACGTCGCCCGCGTCGACGACGCCGTCGGGCCAGCCGCCGTCGCGATCGAAGATCGCCGCGCGGATCGCTTGCGGAGCGACGTTCGCGCCGCGGAGGTACCCCGCGCCGACGTCGGACGGCACGCCGAGCACGACGACGCGCGCGCCCGCGAGGCGATCGAGCTGGCCGAGAAACCGCTCGCGAACCGCGTCTTCGCCGGAGACGCCGTAGAGCCGTTCCTGCACCGCGCGCTGCTCCTCGGTCCCGGTCGAGACGACGTACACGCCGCCTCCCGCCGGGCGCAGCAGTTGGGCGAGCAGGTCGCGCGGCGTCATGGCGACAACGTATGCTACCAATCGCGCATGCGCCACGGCGTCTGGTTTTCGCGCCGTCCCGCCTGCGGCGGATCCGGCGTCTGGTGTTCGCGCCGTCCCGCCTGCGGCGGATCCGGCGTCTGGTGTTCGCGCCGTCCCGCCTGCGGCGGATCCGGCGTCTGGTGTTCGCGCCGTCCCGCCTGCGGCGGATCCGGCGTCGGCGGGATGCTTTTGGCCGTCTCGACGGTTGCGGTTTCGATGCTCCTTTCGTGCGCGGATCGAGTGTGCGCCGAGCAGGGCTTCGACGTCGTCGCGACGACCGATCCGATCGCCGACGTGGTCGTGTCGGACGTCGCGTGCCAGGGCGTGACGCCGCCTTGCGTCGCCAGCGACGACGCGGGCGTCTGCGCCAAGTATTTCGTCGTGCCGAACGACACGGGCAACTGCCACGTCGACGTGCACCTCGCGAAGGGCACGACGTTCTCGGCCGACGTGAAAATCGTCCGCGGCAGCGAGAGCTGCGCGGGCTTCTACCCGGCCATCGCGGCCGATTCGATCGTCGAGGTTCCTTGAAACGTCTCGCCTTCGTTTTGGTTTTGGTCGCCGGGTGCGCCGGGCCGCAATACGGGCCGCCGCTCACGACCATCAAGGGGCCGCCCTCGAAGCTCATCGAGCCGCCGAAAGACGCGGCGGAAGCGGCGCACATGTCGACCATCGCGCGGTTCCAGAATCGCGCGCTCGGTCCGTTCCTCGCGCGCGGCGAGGACGGCGCGCTCGCCGTCTACGTGTCGGGCGTGCGAAGCGGCGCGACGCGCCCGGTGATCGCGATGCCGCTCGCCGCCGACGGCTCGCCGCGCGCGCAAGCGCGGGTCATCGCGGAGGCGTCGCCCGACACGAGCACGCTCGTCGTGCGCCGCGTCGACCAGGGCTACCTCGTCGCGTGGACGTCGCTCACCGATCGCGGTGACTCGCTGAGCCTCGTGGGCGTCAGCGACGGCGGCGCGCCGCGCGCGCGCGCGATCGAGCTCTCGCGCACGACCGGTCACGTCGTTTGGGTCGAAACGGTGCGGACTCCGCGCGGCGCGCTCTGCGTGTGGGCCGAGGAAGGCGCGACCGGCGGCGCCGACGTGCTCGCGCAAGCCCTCGACGCGTCGGGTCGTCCGCGCGGCGTTCCGAGCCGCGTCGCGCGTTCGGCGAGCTCGTGGGAGGCGGTCGCGCACGCGGGCGGCGCCGCGCTGGGCGTCGTGTCGAGAGGCGAGCTCGCCGAGATCGAGCTCGACTCCGAGGCGCGCGTCGTCTCCGGGCCGACGCCCGTCGCGCGGAGCGTCGGCGCCGACATGGATTTTGTCGCGACCGCGAAGGGCGCGCTCGTCTTCGCGTGGACGGACCGCACGCGCATGGATCCGCAGCTCGTCCTCGCCGGCCTCGACCCGCAGCGAAAGCTCGTCGCGTCGCACGACGCGCTGCCCGACGCGGGCTCGTCCTCGCTCGTGTCGATCGTGCCTGGCGCGGCGGGCGCGGTGATCCTCTGGGAGAACGCGCACAAGCGCGATCGCGTTCGCCGCCCGGTGCAAGTCGCGGAGCTCGCCGACGCGGCCGCGCCGCTCGCCACGCGCACGACGCTCGATCTCGCGGGCGGAGGCGCGGTCGAAGTGCGCCCGCGCGGCGACGGGTTCGGCTTGCTCGTCTCGGCGCGCGTGTGCAGCACGAGCGGCGTCTGCACGGACGGGCCGGCGCCGACCTACGTGCGCCTCGACGCGGCGCTCGCGGCGGTGCAGAGCGAAGCGCTGGTGCTGGGTCCCCCCGTGTCGCTCGCGTGGAGCCTCGATTGCGGCAAGGACGCGTGCCTCGCGCTCGCCGCGACGCCCGACGCGCCGACCACGGTCTACGCCGTCGACCTGTCGGAGCGGCCGAGCGCGACGGCGCCGCCGGTACCGAAGCCGCTCCCGGACGACGCGCCGCGTCTCGCTTCGGCCTCGACGCTCGCGAACGGCGCGCAAATCGCGGACGTCGCCTCGGTGCTCGTCGGCAAGACGAAGCTCGTCGCGTCGCTCGTGAACGCGCCGGCCGATGACAAATCGCACGATAACGGCGGGGTGCTCCGCGTCATCCCGATTCTCGACGGAAAGCCGGGCGCGGCGGTCACGATTCTCGACGCACGCGCTCCAGACGGGCGGCGTCGCGATCACGCCCTCGCCGACCGGACGAGAAGCGCTGCTCGCGTACGTCGCGAAAGACGGGGCGTCCTCGCGCATCCACGTGGCGCGCCTCGACGATCGCGGCGCGCGCCACGGCGAGGTGACGCTCGGCTCGCGCGGCGACGAGAGCGACGTCTCGATCGCTGCGGCCGGCGGCGGTTACGTGGTCGCGTGGGTCGACACGCGCGACGGCAACGGCGAGGTCTACGTCGAGAAGCTCGACGCGAGCCTCTCGCCCGGCCGCGAGACGCGCGTCACGAACGCGCCCGGCGACGCGACCGACACCGCGCTCGTCGCGCTCGGCTCGAGCGTCGTGCTCGCGTGGGCCGACCCGCGCGAGAGCCCGCGCGACGGGTTCGCCGACATCTACGCGGTCGCGCTCTCGCCGCGCGACGCGCGTCCGCTCGCGCGCGAAGAGCGCGTGCTCTCGACGGCCGCGCACTCGCGCTCGCCGGTCTTGGCGAGGACGCCCCAAGGCGCCGCGCTCGCGTGGATCGAAGAGGCGCCCGTCGGCGCCGCGAGCCAAGAAGCGCGCGGCGCGATGTTCGCGCTGCTCGACGAGAAGGCGCATCCCGTCCGCGAGCCGCGCAAGCTCCAGCTCCGCGACGAGGGCATCGTCACGGCCATCACGCTCGACACCGCCGACGCCGTACGCCTGGTGCACGCGGTCGCCGCGCGCACGTCGCACGACGAGCTCTCGCTCGACGCCGTGCGCATCCCGCTCGACGACGCCGGTGCGACCGACAGCTACCCGCTCATCGTCCTCGACGGCCCCTCCTCGATGGACGAAGCGCTCTCGCTTCACGGCGACGACCTGCTCTTCTCCGACGACGGGCCCGATCCGGTCGATGCGCGCCTTCGCCGCGCCGCGCTCGACTGGCGGAAATGATCACTCGAGGGTCATTTTCTTGACAACGCTCGCGGTGGCCGGACCGATGGGCCCGCGATGTCGCGTCTCTTTGGGCAAGCGCTGCAAAGCGGAGTAGGCTTGCTTTCGCGGATGACGAAGGCCGACACCGACGAGGGCCTCGGGCCCGGCAGCGAAGACCGCCGGCGCGAGATCCAGAAAGCGCAGCAGGAGCTCGACTCGCGGTCGCAGCTCAAAACCGCCGCGCCCACCGACAAGAGCGCCGACACGCAGCCAGGAATCGGAAAAGTGGAGCGTCGCAACGACACGGTGGACGATTTGCTCGACGGCTTCGGCCCGAGCCGCCCGGATCTCCCGCACCGCATCCTCCCGAAAGAGGACACGACGCCGCCGCCCGAGCCCGTGCGGCGCGAGCTGACGCCGACCGAGCCGGGCAAGCGCCAGAAGCTGCGCAACATGATCCTCGCTTCGGTGGTGTCGTTCGGCGTGATTGTCGGCGTCGGCGTCGTGGTCGTGAGGATGGGCGGGCCGAAGACGACCTCGACCGTGGCGCCGCCGGCGACGACGACGACCGTCGCGCACGCGGTGGAGACCGTGGAGCCGACCGCGACGGCGACCGCTACCGGAATCACGACGATGTCGGTCGAGGCGCTGCCGACGGTCGCGAAGACCTCGACCCCGCCGCCGCACGCGCAGCACTCGTCGGTGCACAGCGCGTCGACTGCTTCCCCGCCGCCCACCGCGACGGCCACGACCACCGCGACCGCCGCCCCGCACCCGACGGGGAGCGCGCCGCCCGGATTGAATCTTCTCCCCGACGACCCTCATCGATGATGCGAACAACTTCGTTACTCCTTTGCGCCGGCGTGCTCATCGCCTCGGCGGCGCACGCCCAAGACTCGAGCTCGCCCGAATACGTCGAAGCTCGCCAGCGCCTGCAAGAGGGCAAGACGCTCTACGCCGGCGGCAACCTCGACGGCGCTCGCCTCAAATTCGAGCAGGCGTGCGCGGTGCTCAAGACGCCCGCGTGTCAGCGCGCGCTCGGCCTCGCCGACTTCTACACGAAGCGATACCTCGAGGCGCTCGGCAACCTGCAGAAGGCGCTCGAGGATCGCGAGCTCGACACGACGCAGCGAAAAGAGATCACCGATCTCATGCAGCAGGCCTACGACAAGACCGGCCACCTGGAGATCCACGCGCCCGCCGGCGGCCGGGTGAAAATCGACGACACGGTCGACGCCGGCAACGCCCCGCTCAACGACGTCGTGAACGTCACCATCGGCACGCACACGATCAGCGTGAGCATCGAAGGCAAGACCGAGCGCAAGACCGTCGAGTGCTCGGAGGGCAAGATCCTCAAGGTCGATTTCGCCGACCGGTTCCCGGAGATGGGCGACCACGGGCACGGCCCGACGGAGCCGGTCGAGACGCGCAAGTCCGCGGTTCCGCCGACCGGCGCGATCGTGACGGGCGCGGTCGGTTTGGTCGGGATCGGGTTGGGAATCGGATTCGGCGTCGCGTCGGGCTCGGCCAACAGCGACAACCTCTCGCGCGGCGCGACCGCGGGCGGAATCTGCACGACGAATCCGACCGCGCAAGTTTGTTTGGACGGCAAAGCAACTCGCGATTCGCAGCAAACCGACGCGGTGATCTCGACGATCGGTTACGTCGCCGGCGGCGTCGCGCTCGCGGCCGCGGTCGTGTGGTGGCTCGTCGCGCCGCGCAAGATCGTCGAGCACCGGGCGATGATCCTTCCGACGTTCGGCCCGCGCACGGCCGGCGCGTCGTTCAACTTCACTTTTTGAGGCGGTGGACCGATGAAACGACGATGGGCTCTCGGTTTGGGCGGCGCCGCCGCGCTGGTTGCGGGCCTCGTGGGGTGCCCGGACTTCGCGCCGGATGATGTTTGTGGGTACCCCGGGTTTTGTGGGGATTCGTCGGTGACGGAGGGCGGGAAAGACGGCGGGAGTGACGGGCCGGTGGCGTGTCCGCCGGGGTGCGAGCTCTCGAAGGATCCTAAGGACTCGCCGGCCTGTGTGGCGTCGAGCGTGGGTGTGTTCGTGGACTCGACGAAGAGCGACAGCAACAACGGTGCGAAAGAGACTCCGGTCGCGACGGTGGGGAAGGGGCTCGCGCTCGCGAAACAAAACGGGCTACCGCGTATTTACGTTTGCGAAGGGACGTATGCGGAAGACTTGGTGATCGACGCGTCGCACGATGGGATATCCATCTATGGTGGCTGGAAATGCGCGGATTGGAGCTACTCGGGAGGGAAGCCGGTCATCGGAAAAACGACGACGGCCTCGAAGCTCGACGCGTTGACGCAGGGTACGACCATCGAGGACGTCGCGATCGCGGCACCCGACGCGACGAGCGCTGGCGAGTCGAGCCTCGCGATGTTCGTGAACGGGTCACAGAACGTGGCGCTGTCGCGAGTCGCACTTTCGGCCGGCGTGGGGGTGAAGGGCGCCGACGGGACGCTGACCACGTACACGTTCCCGGCTTCGCTGGATGGGAACAACGCCAACGGTGACGATGGCGGTGCCCCCAAGAGTGTGAACTGCCCAGCGGGAGACGTGACTGTTGGTGGAAAGGGCGGCGACGTCGCCGCCAATCGAAACGGAGACAACGGGCAACCAGCGCTTGGCGGCGGAGATGGCGGAACCGGCGGAAGCGGTTCGTGCACCAATGGAGGCGTCGGCCTGACCGGAGCGAATGGCGATGCAGGCGCCGGCGCGGCAACGAATGGTGCGGTCGAGACTGCCGTGGGCCCCGTCTGCGGGAGATTCCGGAGCGGCAGGCGGTGCGGGCCAAGGCGGCGGTGGCGGCGGCGCGAACTTTGTCTCGTCTTCTCAGCATGGCGGTGGCGGCTCCGGGGGCGCAGGCGGCTGCGGCGGCGCGGGCGGTGGCGGGGGAAAGGGCGGCGGCTCGAGTTTTGGTCTCGTTGTGGTGAGCAGCGCGGTCACCGTTGCGGCGAGTACGATCGCCACGAAGAACGCGGGCGACGGCGGCAAGGGCATCGCCGGGCAGGGCGGTAAAGTCCCGCCGGCCTCGGAGGGAACCAAATTCAACCCGGGCTGTCCGGGGGGCGTCGGAGGACACCGGCGGCAGCGGCGGCTCCGGTGGCGGCGGCGCAGGAGGCCTCTCCGTCGGCGTCTTCTACAAAGGCACGATGCCAACGCTCGACTCTGCGACGACGAGCGCAATCACCGTCGGAACAAAGGGATCCGGCGGCACGGGGCCCGCGGGCAACAATGGTGTCGACGGGACGGCTCAAGGAACGCTCGAGTGCAAAGCACCCGTGTGCAACTGAGCCTTGCCGTCGATACGTGCGTCGCGGCGCCAACGCTCGCGCTCTGAACGGCCAAGTCACCTGTTCATCGCGTCCAGCGGGCCTTAAGCTGTCCACGGTGGACATTCCCACACGGTTCATCGACGACGGGCGCGCGCGGTCGACTCACGGGGAGCGCGTCGATCGGATCGCGCCTTATCTCATGCGGACCGATCCGCTTGCGGACGCGGTGGCGGCGGCGTTCGCGGACATCGGGGCGCGAAAGGGGTTTGGTCAGGTCGAGGCGGCGCTGGCGGACGGGATCGCGCGCGTTCCGGATGCGCATCCGGCGGTCGCGGCGCTGTTTCGCGAGGTCGAGCGCGTGCCGGCTTGGGTGGATTTCTCGACCATCGATCGGGCGGGCGAGCTGCTCCTGCGCTCGGGCATCTTCGGTGGGCTGATTCTCGGGCTGCAGTCGCTTCCGTACGGGTACGCGTCGCCGGGCGGGAACAAGCCGCTCGCGTTTTCGGGGCGGCTCGTCGAGCAGGCGCCGCGCAGGCTCTCGGAGACCTCGCGGTTCGTTCACGCGGTGTGCATGCCCGGCGGCATGCGGCGCGGCGCGGAGGGGTTCGCCGTGAGCGTGAAGGTGCGCGTGATGCACGCGCAGGTGCGGCGGCTCTTGTGGAAGTCGGGCCGGTGGGATCGCGACGCGTGGGGCGAGCCGATCAACCAGCACGACATGGCGGCGACGGGGATGCTCTTTTCGCTCGTCGTGCTCGACGGGCTTCGCAAGCTCGGGTTTCGCGTGACGCCGGTGGAGGCGCAGCGCTTCGTGCAGCTCTGGAAATACGTCGCATGGGTGCTCGGGACCGATCCGGAGCTTCTGTTCTCGAGCGAGGCCGAGGGCCTCAAGCTCGCCGATTCTGATCACGAAGACGCAGGCGCCGCCGGACGAGGACTCGCGCGCGCTCACCAAGGCGCTCTTCGAGGCGGGCCGCCGAGGCGCGCGCGACGAGCGCGAGAAGAAACGCGCGGAGCGCATGGCGCGCGTCGCCTTCGCGATGTCGCGTCACCTCCTCGGGCGCGAGCTCGCCGACCAGCTCGGCGTGCCGCGCTCGCGCCTCGAGCGCGCGATGCCCGCGCTGCGCCTCGCGATCGGCGCGTTCGACCGCGTGCGCGCGCGGCTGCACCTGCTCGACGCGGCCGCGGTTCAGATCGGGTCGCGCTATTGGGACGACGTCGTCGCGCGCGGGCTCGGGCCCGAGGGCCACGATTTCGCGCCGCCCGTCGAGCTGCGCGCCGCGACGTGAGTCAGCCGAGCTTCGCGCGCGCGTCGGCCGAGGCGCGCGGGGCACGGCGTGTGCTCGTGATCCTCCGTGGAAAGGAGACTCACAATGGCCAACATCGAAGTTCATCCGCCCGTGCATCGCGGCGGAGTCGAAACGCATGAAACGGATCGAGAGAAGAAGATCGAGCTCAAACGCAAGGGGAGCATCGGCGGAGTAGCCGTCGAGGTGCTCGCGGCGGTCGGCGCGGTCGTCCTCGCGATCATCGGGCTCGCGGGCGTCTTCCCCGTAGATCTCGCCGCGGTCGCCGCGATCTGCGCGGGCACGGCGCTCCTGTTCGAAGGTTTGTCCGTCGCGGCGCAGCTGCGCCCGCGCTCGAGCGTGATCGCTCCCCGCGAGCCGGTCACCGGTGAAGTGGGCGTCGAGGCGCTCGCCGGACTCGGCGGCATCGCGCTCGGCATCATCGCGCTCGCGGGCGCGGCGACCTTCACGCTTCTGCCGATCGCGGCGATCGTGCTCGGCGCCGGAATGCTCTTCGCCGTGCACCCGCTCACCGAAGTCACGCACGCGACAGAATTCAACGATTACGATGACACGCGGACCGAGGTCATCCACGGCGCCGCGGTCGGCATCTCGGGCATGCACGCCTTCGCCGGCGTCGCCGGCATCGTGCTCGGCATCATCGGCCTCGTCATGCCCAACTCGGTCACGACGTACTCGCTCGTGACGTTCCTCATCCTCGGCGGCACGGTCATGCTCGGCAGCGCGGCCCTCGGCGGGAAGCTCGCGGGCTACCTCCGCCGCTGATATCGCGGTGCCGAAAAGTTGGCCCCGAGGCAGCGAGACGGGCATCGATGAGGAATGCGATTCGCATCGGTGCTCGTCTCGCTCGCCGCGTGCTCGTGCATGGGGTTCACGATCATCCCTTCGGGCGGGGACTCTTCGTCTTCGACGGGTGGGGACGCTTCCACGCAAAGCAGCACCGACGGCGGTGACGCCGACGGAGGCGTCACCGGCGTCAGCTGCGGACCCGACCCGGACACCGGGGTCGTCCTGTGTCTCGGGATTTCGTCTTGTCCGGACGTGGTCGTGGACTCGGACCTCTACCCCGGCTGCGGGTTCCGCGTGCACGACGGTACGGGCGTCCTCGATCTCGAGTGCGCCTGTTACGGCCAGATTTGCCCTATCGGGGTCGCCTCGACGTGCGACCAAGCCGTCGCGCTGATGCAGGACCAGAGTCAGTACACGGTCTGCATGCAGATCGACGAAGGTCGTTGCACGTCCAACTGACGGATCAAGTCTTCGAGAGCTTGGCCGTCATCTGCTCGCCGAGCTCGCCGGCGCGCTTGGTCGCGGCTTCGACCGCGTCGATGAGCGTGCGGCGGAGGCCGCCGGCCTCGAGCGTGTGGAGGCCGGCGATCGCGGTGCCGCCGGGGCTCGTGACCTGGTCCTTGAGGCGGCCGGGGTGCTCGCCGGTCTCGAGCAGGAGCTTCGCCGAGCCGTAGACGGTCTGCGCCGCGAGCAGGAGCGCCGTGTCGCGGTGGAGGCCGACTTTCACGCCGCCGTCGGCGAGCGCCTCGATCATGACCATCACGTAAGCGGGGCCGCTGCCGGAGAGGCCGGTGACCGCGTCGAGCAGCGACTCGTCGAGGACGACGACGCGGCCGACCGCGTCGAAGATCGCGCGGGCGACGGCGATGTCGGCGTCGGTCGCGTGCGTGCCCGCGGCGATCGCGGTCGCGCCCTCGAGCACGATCGCGGCGGTGTTCGGCATCGCGCGCACGAGGCGCGTGCCCGCGGGGAGCTCGCCTTCGATCGCGCGCGACGGGGACGCCGGCGGCGACCGAGACGACGAGGTGGCGCGGCTCGACGTCGCGCGCGACCTGGCCGAGGACCTTGTCGATCGCCTGCGGTTTGACGGCGAGGACGATGACGTCCGACTCGCGGATGAGCGCGTGGTTGTCGCTCGTCGTGCGGATGCCGTGGAGCTTCTCGAGGTGCGTCGAGGCGCTCGGGCGACACGTCGCTCGCGATCACGCGGTCGGCCGTCAGCGTGCCCGAGTGCAGGAGTCCGCTTGATGAGCGCGCCGGCCATGTTGCCCGCGCCGATGAAGCCGAGGGTGCCTTGTAATCATGTGCGTGCGCTCGGTTCCGGCGAGGGACATCGCGATCATGTCGTCGACCGCGCGTCGCGCGTCCTGCGGGTCGGCGCCCGAGATCGAGCGCGACGCGATCGAGGCGAGCTCGCAGGATGCGCTCGACGCGAGATGTTCGGATCCTCGAGGACCGCGGCCGCCCACGCGATTCCGAGGACGCTCGTCTTTTCCGCGTTGCTGATGCCTTTGTAGCGCTGCGAGAGCACGACCGGCGCGCCTGCGCCGATCTGACGGAGCGCTTCCTCGCGGAAGCGCCGCGGGAGCATCAGCGAGCCGGCGTATCCCGCGAGCTGCACGCCGTAGCCGGGAACGCGATCGGCGAGCACGTAGCGGACCGCGTCGACGACCGCGAGGCCCGCCGTGCGGCGCGCGTCGACGCGCGCGATGGCCTCGTTACGCATGTATTCTACATCGACGACGGGGACGTTGAGCTTCGCGGCGAGGGCGCGAACGACCTGCTCCTCGCGCGGGTCGATCGCGTCCCACGTGGCTGCGAGCCAGGCGCCGCGCACGAGGGCGCGCACCACGGCGGTCTCGATTTCGCCGTAGACGTCGAGGCGGTCGATCGCGATCGGCGGCTCGACGTAGAGCGGCTGCGCGTCGGCGTCAGGGAGGCCGAGCGAGGCGACGAGCGACGCGATCGTGCGCGCCTCCTCGCCGTCGACGGGGCCGTCCGACGCGAGCACGGCGCGGAGCACGCGCACCGCGAGCGAACCGAGGCGCTTCACGCGCTGGACGTCCTTGTCGCTCGGCTTGGACGAAAAGAGCGAGCGGAGACCGCGCGCGCCGACCTCGAGCGTCACCTTCTCGGCCAGCACTTCGGACATCGGCAGCCACGAGGGCGGGCAGATCGGCGCCATCGCACGCGCCATCTCGACGATCCACGCGTCGAACGACTCGAGCATGCGCGGCGTTCGCTGGCCCGAGAGGGCGAGCTGGTGCGCGGGCGCGCGGCGCTTGACGAGATCTTCGAGCGCGTCGTTCGCGTTGCCGAGCGCGGCGGAGAGGCCGAACATGGCCTCTTCGCAGGTCATCGCCACGAGCCGCGTGAGGCCTTCTTGAACGGGATCGATGGTCGGTGCGTAGGCGTCGGTCATGGGCCGCGGGAAAGTAGCTCGTTCATCTCGGCTTCGCTAATCACTTTCGTCCCGTACTTCTTCGCCTGCGTGAGCTTGGTCGCGCCGGTCTTTTCGCCGGCGACGAGGTAGGTCGTGTCCTTGCGGACGCCGTCGTGGATCTCGGCGCCCGCGTTGCGCAGATCGTTTTGGACGTCCTCGCGCTTGCGCGAGAGGACGCCGGTCACGCAGAACGATTTTCCGGTGAGCGGGCCTTCTTTCGGGGGCTCGGGCCGCGGCTGCGGGATCGAGACGCCGAGCTCGAGCAGCTTGCGGAGGAGCTTCTTCTGGTCGGGGTCTTCGGCGAACTCGACCACGCTGTCGACCATCGTCGGGCCGAAGCCCTTCACGTGCTCGAGGTGCTCGCGGAGCTCCGTCTCGCTCCACTGGACGAGATTTCCGAGCTCGCCGACCTCCTCCGCCAACTGGCGCGCGGCGACCTGGCCGACGAGCGAGATGCCGAGGCCGCAAAGCAGGCGATTCGAGCGTGCGCGACTTGGACGCGACGATGCCTTTGACGACGTTCTCCGCGCTCTTCTTCCCCATGCGGTCGAGGCCGGCGACGCGGTCGACCGTGAGCGTGTAGAGGTCGGCGACGTCACGGACGATCTCCTTGTCGACGAGCTGCTCGACGAGCGACTCGCCGAGGTGGCCGATGTCCATCGCGAAGCGGCGCGCGAAGTAGAAGATCTGCGCCTTGATCTGCGCGGGGCACTGCGGGTTCGAGCAGCGCGTCGCGGCCTCGCCGGCGACGGCGACGACCTTGCCGCCGCAGACGGGGCACTTCTCGGGCATCGCGAAGGCTATTTCGTGGCCGGTGCGCTTCGTCTTGTCGACCTCGATGACCTGCGGGATCACTTCGCCCGCTTTTTCGATCCAGACGTGATCGCCGATTTTCACGTCGAGGCGCGCGACCTGGTCGGCGTTGTGCATCGACGCGCGCGAGACGGTGGTGCCGGCGAGCTCGACCGGCTCCAGCACCGCGACGGGCGTGAGCGCGCCGGTGCGCCCGATGCCGATCTCGATGCCGAGCACCTTGGTGAGCGCGCGCTCGGCCTGGAATTTGTAGGCGATCGCCCACTTCGGAAACTTGGACGTGAAGCCGAGGATTCCGCGCTGCACGAAGGAGTCGACCTTGATGACGGCGCCGTCGGTCTCGAACGGGTAGCTCGCGCGCGTTTTGTCGAGCTCCTCGATGACGCGCCACGCCTGCTCTTCGGTGACGACGCGCTCGCGGCGGTGCGACGGCAGGCGGAGCTTTTCGAGCCACTTCAGCGACTCGGAGTGCGTCGCGAACATCGTCTCGCCTTCGACGACTTGGTAGAACATGACGCGCAGCGGGCGCCGCGCGACCTCGCCCGGGTCCATCATGCGCACGCTGCCCGCGGCGGCGTTTCGTGGGTTCGCGAACGGCTCGAGGCCTTGTTCGGCGCGCTCGGCGTTGAGCGTCTCGAGATCTCTTCGGTAGATGACGACCTCGCCGCGCAGCGTGAGTCGGTCGGCGTGCGCGATTTTGAGCGGGACGCCGCGAATGGTCCGGACGTTCTCGGTGATGTCCTCGCCCGTCGTGCCGTCGCCGCGCGTCGAGGCCTGCGCCAACGACCCGCCTTCGTAGATGACCTCGACGCTCGACCCGTCGAGCTTGGGCTCGATGACGAAGTGCGCGATTTGTCCTTCGGCCAGGCCGTCGCGGACGCGCCGGAAAAACGCGTCGAGATCGTCCTTGCTGTACGAGTTG
Source organism: uncultured delta proteobacterium (assembly GCA_963731595.1). Taxonomy (GTDB): domain Bacteria; phylum Myxococcota_A; class Polyangia; order Polyangiales; family Polyangiaceae; genus DASXHD01. The sequence continues at coordinate 1,148,995 of CAVSWE010000004.1, read as the reverse complement.
TCGAGCGACAGCATCGGCGTCGCGCGACGAATTTTCTTCACCTCGGTCCGCGCGCTCCCGCCGACGCGCTGGGTGGGCGACGTGGCCGTGACGAGCTCGGCGTGCTTGGACTCGATCGCGCGCAGCCGCGCGAGCAGGTCGTCGAACTCGCGATCCGTCATGATGGGATCGTCGAGGACGTAGTAGCGGTAGTTGGCGGCCTCGAGCTCGGCGACGAGCTTTGCGTGCTCCTGGGCAGGCGTCATCGGGGACAAGGAGTAGAGACGCGCCGCCGGATCCCGTCAACGCAGCCGGCTCGGGGCTAGGGCTTGGCGCTCGGGAGGGGGAGCGTGACGGTCCCCTTGGGCGCGCCCTTGGAGCCGACGGCGAAGGTGAGCTCGACGCGGCGCTTGATGGGGACGCAGACCGAGTGCGTGACGGTGTCGCAGACGACGACGTCGACGTCGCCGGTGAGCTGGGCGCCGGCGGAGCCGGGATTCACCTCGAGGGGGACGTCGAAGCCGGACTCGACGTCCTTTCCGTGGCCGTGGATGTCGTTCGGCGGGACGGCGAGGCCGTCGCTGCCCGACCAGCGGACGGTGAAGGGAGCGTCGTCGTTGATGGCGGTTCCGCTCGGGACCGACCAGGCCACGTGGAGATCGGATCTCCCCGGTGGGACCGCAATTTCGGCGAGGTCGATCTTCGGCCGCTCGGGCGCGGCGGGCGCGGCGGGCCCGCCGGGAGCAACCGTCGCGGCGCTTGCGACCGTCGTCGTCGCGGGGGCCGGCTTCTTCGCGCAGGCGCACGCGAGCGCCAGCGCCACCCACGCGGCGCGCCTCACGAGCTCGGCTCCTCGAAGAACGAGAGCAGCTCGTGCTTCCGCGCCTGCGCGTCGGCGCGCCCGAGCTCGATGAGCTGACGGCAGAACTGCCCGTCGAAGAGCAGGTACGACGCGAGATCCGCCTCGGTGCCGACGCCGAGATCGAGCAGCGAGAGGATGCGCTTGGTGACGAACGGCTCGCCTTTGAAGCGGCCCTTTCGGACGTGCACGCTCGCGAGCCGGCCGATGTCCTCGCTCGGGCGAATCGCGAGGCAGCTCACGTACTCGTAGATGGGCGAGCCGCGGCGCTGGGCGTCGCCCGTTGATCGCGTCGACGAAGTCGTCGCCGTAGGCGCGCGTGCCGTCTTGGATCATGTCGTTGATTCGATGAAGCAGCTGGAGGTCGCCGTCGATGTGATCCAGCAAGAAGGCGTTCAGGATCTTCCCGAGAAGGAACGCGGCGCCCGGCGCGCGGAGCCGAGAGGCGCCGTCTTCGTTCGACTGCAGGCCGCGCACCTCGCGCGAGCCGCCGATCGCGAAGATGTGCGTGGCGCCGAGGCGGAGCGCGGGCGCGATCGGCGTGTTCTGGCGAAGGCCGCCGTCGAGGTACATCTCGTCGTCGATGCGGACGGGCGGAAAGAGCAGCGGGATCGCCGCGCTCGCGAGCGCGTGGTGCGGTCCGATGTGATCGGCGCGGAAGAGCGTGCGCGGCGGCGGGTGCGCGGGCATCGCCTGGTCCGGCGCGGTCTGCATGAAGACGACGGTGCGGCCCGTCGAGACCTCGGTCGTCGAGACGCTTAGGGCGCGCACGTGGCGGCGGCGGAGCGCGCGCGTCACGGCGCGCCAGCTGATCTCGCTTGGAGATGAGCTCGGCCATCGGGCGAACGTCGAAGAGGCCGCTCCCGTCGCCCAGCCCGCCGAGCGCGAGCCGCGGGAGCCCGACGACCTGTCGCACGCCGAACCCGAGCACGCGCGTCATCTCGAGCTCGGACCACAGCTCCACGAGCCGCCGCAGCCCGAGCACCGGATCGCTCATGTGCGCGGCCATGAAGCAGCCGTTGATCGCGCCGACGCTCGTGCCGCACACGATGTCGATGTGCGGCGGTCGACCGAGCATGCGCGTCACGTCCTCGAAGAGGTACGAGAGCACGCCGACCTCGTACGCGCCGCGCGCGCCGCCGCCGGAGAGGATGATCGCCACGCGACGAGGTTTCAGGACGTGCCTCCTGCTTCGAGGGGCGCCGGCGTCGTGTCGAAGAGCGCCGCGACGATGGGGCGCTTGACGAAGAGCCTTCGCAGGCGCGGATCGCGGATGCCGTTCATGAGGGCGTGGGCGTGGTCGACGGCGCGCTGGTGGGCGAGCGGCGCTTGCGGCGACCCGGCGCGCTTGAGCGCGTCCGCGCAGAGCACGCGGATCTCGAGGCCGTACTCGCAGCCCTGGATCGTCTCGACGGCGCCGAGCGCGGTCGTCGCGAGCAGCGTGCCCGCGTGCATCTCGCCGGCGTCGACGCGCGCGGCGGCCTCGACCGCCATGCCGTAGAAGTGGAAGCTCGACGAGCGTCTGGTCCTCGGCGGCGCGCTTCGCCTGCAACGCGGCGCCGATGGCCTTGGTGCGCCTCGCGCCTCTCGCGCGCGAGGACCGCGCTGATGACGCCGAGGTGCGTCGCGGCGTAAGCGTTGTCGGTCGCCTCGACCAGCGCCGCGGCGTCGCGCAGGAACGTTTCCGCGGCGTCGATTTCGCCGACCTCGAGCGCCGTCTCGGCGCTCACGATGAGCGTGTCGGCGCGGTTGTCTTGGTCGCCGTAGCGCTCGTGCGTCTCGCGCGCGCGCTTCAGATAGGCCTGCGCGCGCGGCAGGTCGCCGAGCTTCGCGTACGCGTGGCCGATGTTGGTGAGGGTGTTGGCGATCTGGAATCGGCCGCCGATCGACAAGTCGATTTGGATCGACTCGACGGCGAGCGCGATCGCGTCCTCGCATGCGGCCCTGCACGAAGAGCGCGAAGGCGAGCGAGTTCTTCGCGCGCGCCTCTTGGCGGCGCGCGCCGGTCTTGCGGAACACGCCGATCGCCTGCACGTGCGCTTCCATCGCCTCGCGCACGCGACCGACGCGGCGGAGCAAGACGCCCTGCGAGCGGAGCACGTCGGCGCGGAGGCGCGGCGGGAGCTGCGGATTGAGCGCGGGGTTGCACGTCGCGAGCGCGCGATCGCACGCGGCGAGCGCGCCTTGCACGTCGCCGAGCTCGCGGAGGAGCTCGCTCACGAGCTCCTCGGCCTCGACCTCGAGCTGCGTGATAGACGCGCCGTGCGCGATCTCGGCGGCGAGCTTCGCGACCGGCAGGCCCGCCGAGAGGCGCCCCTCGTCGAAGAAGAAGCGCGCGCTCCGCAGCAGGGCGAAGCACGTCGCGCGCGGCGTGCCGATGCGTCGCGCGATGCGGCGCAGAGCGCCCAGGTTCGCGATGCGATCGCGGCGCCGGCCGAGCATGCGATAGAGCGTCTCGAGCTCGGCGTGGAGCCCGAGCTGGCGCGGATCGTTCGGCGAGAGGTGGTGCGAGGCGCGCTTGAAGTAGCGGAGAGCGAGCTGCGTCTGGTTCCCGGCGCGGGCGGCGTGCCCGGCCTCCGCGTAGAAATCGGCGGCTTGCTCGCCCGCCTCGCCGCGCGCGAGGTGGCGCGCGACGATCGCCGCCGACAGGCCGCGCGCGAGCGAGGTCGACTTCAGGTGCTCGCCGAGCGCGCGGTGCATCTGCACGCGATCGTCGGGCACCATCGACGCGTACGCGACGTCGCGCATGAGCGGGTGACGAAAATCGACTTGATCGCCCTTTCGGTCGCAGAGCCCGCGCGCGCAGAGGCGGACCACCGCGTCCTCGTGGATCTTCGGCGCGAGCTTCTCGAGGTCGCTCGTCGCGAGCGGACCGCCCGCGACGGCGAGCCAATCCACGACGAGGTGCTCTTCGGTCGGTAGCTCGCGCAGGCGATCGCCGAGGAGCTGCTCGAGCGTCGAGGGGAGCTGCACCGAGCCGTCGCGGCGCGCGTAAGCGAGCACCGGCCGCGTCTCGCCGTCCTCGCCCGGGACCTCGCGCAGCTCCAGCGAGCCGCGCTCGAGCAGCGCGTCGACCATTTCCAGCAAGAAAAAGGGGTTTCCGCCGACGCGCGGCATGAGATCGCCGAGCACGCCCCGCACGCCGTCGCGCGCTCCGAGCCGGGTCTCTACGAGGCGCACCTGCTCGTCGGCCGACAGTCCGGGCAGCTCGATGCGCACGACGCCCTCGAGCAAGCCGGTGAGCCGGTCGTCGGGCCGCGTGACGAGCACGAACAGGATCGGCAGCGGATCGGCGACGGGCGCCGCGCCGGAGCGGTCACTCGGCCGCATGAGATCGCCGAGCACCTCGAGGCTCTGCTTGTCGGCCCACTGCAGGCTCTCGACGAGCACGACCAGCGGCTGCGAGAGCGCGATCGCGCCGAGCAGGCTGCGGAGGCCGCCGACGATGTTCCGCCTGCGAAACTGCGCGTCCTCGTCCGCGTCGACCACTTGGCGGTTGGTGGCGAGCTCGGCGAGGCGCCCGACGACCGGGTTGCTCGCGTCGCCTTGCGCCGTGCCGCCGCCCGCGCGCGCGATGAGATCGGCGACCTCCTCGAAGGGCTCGTCGCCGGTCACGCCGATCGTGTCGCGCACGAGATCGGAGACGACGCTGAGCGGAACTTCCATGCGCACGGGCGAGCACTCGGCGCGGACGAGCCGCGCGTTGGGCGGAAGATCGGCGACGAACGCCGAGACGAGCGCGGTCTTGCCGATGCCGAGCTCCCCGACGATCGCGCGGTGCACGACCTGCCCGTCGCCGCCGGCCGCGCTCACGGCTTGGTGATACGCGGCCTGCAAATCGGCCTTCTCCGAGTCGCGGCCGACGAGATCGCTGCCGCCGCTCGCGCTCGCGGCGAGTCGCTCCTCGCGCGAGAGGCTTCGTTCGAGCGCGTAGATGCGCATCTGCGGCGGCACGTCCGGGTGCTTCTCGGGGTTCGCGAGCGCGAGCGCCGGCGCGTCGCCCCAACGGAACTCGCGTCGCACGATTCGATACACGCCGCCGGCGACCCACGTCCGATAGAGCGGCGTCGCCTTGCCCACCGTCTCGGCGAGGTACGGCGCGGGGTTGTGCAGGCGGAATCGAATCAGGTTGCCTTGCTTGTCGCGCGCTCCGGTCGCGATGCCGCGCACGACGCCGATCGAGGCGCCGATGGGCAGCGGGAGATCTTCGTTCAGGCCGGCGATGGCCTCGTGCGTGTCGAGCGCGAGCCACGCGGCGTCGGCGGCCGCGCGCGTGGGGTTCGCGGTCAGCCCGGCGATGGCCTGCGCCTCTTCGTCGTTGGACCATATCCACACGCGGACGTTTCGCTTGTACGCGATGTCGCCGAGCATCGTGCGGAGGCGCTCGACGGTTCGCGCGGCGAGGCTCGCGTCCTGCTCGCGCAGGCGCTCGATCCCGTGCAGGCGCATCGTGACGACCGCGACGTGGCGCACCTCGCGCGCGGGGGCTCCGCCGCGCCGCGCGCTGAGCGCGTCGCCGTCGACCTCGCTGTCGGCGCCGTCGCGATCGTCGGTCCCGCTCGGGCCGTCGGGTTTGTCGTTGGTCGCGACGACGGCCTCGGGCTCTTCGGGCTCGGGAGGCGGGGGCGGCGGCTCGGGCGCGCCGGAGCGCACCACGAGCTGCGCGATGACGGTCTCGAGCGCCGTCGCGTCGACGAGCTCCTGATTGGCCATGAGCGCGCGCGCGACGGCGTTTCCGAGCTCGCGCGCCGTCGCGTAGCGATCTTCTTTGCGCGGCTCGAGCGCCTTCAAGACGATTTGCTCGAGCTCGGGAGGGATGTCGCGCGCGTACGTGGTCGGCGGCTCGACGAAACCGGAGCGCACGATGTCGAGCAGCGCCTCGCCGCCGAGCCCGCCGTGGAGCGGTCGCCCCGCGAGGATCTCCCAGAGGATCACGCCGAGCGCGTAGACGTCACCGCGCCGGTCGACCTTCTCACCGCGCGCCTGCTCGGGCGACATGTACCCGAACTTGCCCTTGATGACGCCGGCCTCGTCCGTGAAGAGCTTCGCCGTCGCGATGCCGAAGTCGGCGATCTTCACCGACCCTTCGTACGAGAGGAGGATGTTCTGCGGCGAGACGTCACGGTGGACGATCTCGAGCGGCGCGCCGGCGTCGTCTTTCTTTTCGTGCGCGTAGTGGAGGCCCTTCGAGGCTTCGGAGATGATCCACGCGCCGACCCACGGCGGGATGCGCGTGGACTTCGCCTTGGCGCTCGACATGAGCATGCCGAGGTCGGGGCCCTCGACGTATTCCATCGAGAGGAGCTGTCCCTCGTCGCCGCCGTCGGCGAAGTCGAAGACCTGAACGACGTTCGGGTGGTTGAGGCGGGTCGCGAGCTGCGCCTCCTCGACGAACATGGTCCGGAGGCGGCGCGAGGCCTGCTGCTGGCCGGGCGCGTTGAGGATGCGCTTGAGGACGAGGAGCTTGTAGGTGCCTTCCGCACCCGGCTTCCTCGCGAGAAACACCTCGGCCATTCCGCCGGCCCCTAGCCGGCGGACGATCTCGTATTGAGCGAGTTTGCTGGGGACAGCGGTGCTCAGAAAGCCGAGCATGCCCCAAACTCGGCAAGAGGTGTATGCTCGAAATTCCGATCCGCGCGGCTCGTCCGCGTACCGTCGATGCTCGAAGCTCGTCCTGCTCCCACGTCGTCAGGGCAGCTGGCGCGAACGCCTCTGCCGCACCTGCTCGTGTACACGCACGATCGCGGGCTCACGGGCACGTTCGAGTTTCGCGCGCCGGACGGAACGTCGGCGTCGATGATGATCGTCGAGGGGCGGCCGGCGAAGGCACGCCTGACCGCGTCGCCGATCTACCTCGGTCAAGTGCTGCTCGAGACCGGCGCGCTCGACGCGACCTCGCTCGACGAGTCGCTCCGCCAGCTCGCGAGCACGCCGCAGCGAAAGCTCCACGGGCTCTTGCTGCTCGAATCCGGCAAGATCACTGCCGATCAGCTCGAGCACGCGCTCGAGGTGCAGCTCCTGCAGAAGATCGCGCAGCTCGCGCGAATGCCTGCGGCGACGGTATTCGAGTTCTACGGCGATTGGGACGGCCTCGCCGATTTCGGTGGCGCCCCGCTCCCGATCGACGCGATGGGCGCCGTGTGGGCCGCCATCCGCGAGCAGCCGCCGTTCGAGCACATCAAGGCGGCGCTCGAGCGGATGACGCGCGGGCGCGTGCGCCTCTCGAAGACGGCGCAGCTCGATCGCTTCGGGTTCACGCCGGAGGAGAAGCGCTGGATCGAGCTGCTCCACATTCGGCCGATGCGGCTCGATCATTTTTTCGCCGCCGCCGACGTGAACGAGCGAATCACGCGGCTCATCGTGTACTGCCTCGCCATCACCAAGCAGGTCGACTTGATCGGCGAGGCGACGGATCTGCCGCCACCGTCTTCGTCGGGCGCGCTCGTGCCGCCGGAGCCTTCCTCGTCGAGCAAGATGCCCGCGGCGCCCTCGTCGTCGCCGTCGCCGCTGCAGCGGCCGCTCACGCCGATCCAGCCGATCAACGCCGTCGCGCGGGTCGCGCTCAAGCGGGAGCGCGCGCAGACGTCGAGCTCGATCGTCGAGGAGAAGAGCTCGCCGCGCATCCCGATCCCGGACCGGCGCGCGTCGCCGCCGCCGGACGCTCCGCGCACGACCAGCGAGCCGCCGCCGCCGATCGACGTGCGCCGCAAGGAGATCGCCGAGCGCGCGCAGACGATCGACAAGCAGAATTACTTCGACATGCTCGGCGTGACGATCGACGCGACGGTCGACCAAGTGAAGAGCGCGTACATCTCGCTCGCCAAGACGTGGCACCCCGACCGGCTGCCGACCGCCCTCGCCGACGTGCGTGACGCGTGCGCGCGCGTCTTCGCGCGGATGAGCGAAGCGCACCAGACGCTGATCGACGAAGAAAAGCGAAAGCGGTACCTGCGGCTGATGAAAGAGGGCGGCGAGACGCCCGAGCAGCAACAGGAAATCGCGAACGTCGTCGGCGCCACGGTCGAGTTTCAGAAGGCCGAGATCTGCCTTCGAAAGAACGACCTCGCGCAAGCCGAGACGCTCGCGAAGCACGCCGCGACGCTCGACCCGGACCAGGCCGACTACGTCGCGCTGATCGCGTGGCTCGAGGCGCTGAAGCCCTCGTCGCAGAGCCCCGAGGCGACGCAAGCCCGCATCGCGGAGCTCGATCGCGCGCTCAAGCTGAACGAGCGGTGCGAGCGCGCGTATTTTTATCGTGCGATGCTCCTCAAGCGGCTGCATCGGGACGCGCTCGCGCTCAAGGACTTCAAGAGGGTCGCCGAGCTGAATCCGAAGAACATCGACGCGCAGCGCGAGCTTCGCCTCTACGAGATGCGCGGGGGGCCGCCGCGCCGTATAACCCCGATTCCGTCGCAACCCCCGGCTTCGACCAAGCCGGGGCTGTTCCAAAAGTTCTTCAAGAAATAGGAGGCCGCATGGGCCGGCTCGTGGATGGCGTGTGGCAGCCCGGTTGGGTGAAGCCGGGCGCGGGCGGCGCGTTCGAGCGCCAGACGACGAAGTTTCGCGACGCCTCTCTCTCTCCCGAGCCGGGCCGTTATCACCTGTACGTCTCGTACGCGTGCCCGTGGGCGCATCGCACGCTCATCGTGCGCGCGCTGCGCGGGCTCGAGGACGCCGTGCCCGTCACGGTGGTCGATCCGAAAATGGGCGAGGACGGCTGGGCGTTCGGTGCGCACCGGGACCCGATTTTCGGCGCCGCGTTCTTGCGGGAAATTTATTTGCAAGCTGCACCCAAATTCACCGGTCACGTCACGGTGCCGGTGCTCTGGGACAAGAAGCGCGGCACGATCGCGAACAACGAGTCGCGCGAGATCATCCGCCTGTTCGACACCGACCTCGACGCGCTCGCAAAAGGACCGTCGCTCGCGCCGCCCGCGCTCCGCGCGCGCATCGACGAGACGCTCGACGCGATTTACGCGCCGATCAACAACGGCGTTTACCGCGCGGGCTTCGCGACCGCGCAGCGCGCGTACGACCAGGCGTGCGCCGCGCTGTTCGAGGCGCTCGACCGCTGGGAGAACGTGCTCTCCGAGCAGCGTTACCTCTGCGGCAGCACCCTGACCGAAGCGGACGTCGCGATGTTCACGACGTGCCTCCGCTTCGACCTCGTCTACTACGCCCACTTCAAGTGCAACGTGCGGCGGCTGCAGGACTACCCGAACCTGTGGGGCTTCGTGCGCGACCTGTGGCAGACGCCCGAGATCCGCAAGACGTGCGACCTCGACCACATCAAGACGCACTATTACTGGTCGCAAGAGAACGTGAATCCCACCCGCATCGTCCCGCTCGGCCCGACCTTGCCGCTCGACGAGCCGCACGATCGCGCGCGGCTCTCACGCGAGGCGCAGGTACCGTAGGAGGACCTTCTTCTCGCCCCACGCCGGGAAGAAGGCGACCACGGCGGGATCGTTCGAGGGGATCACCTCGCGCACCACGCCCTCGCCGAAGCGCTCGTGCTTCACGCGGGCGCCGCGGCGCAAGCCGCGCGACTCGCCCTCGTCGTGCGAGTCGTCGGAGAAGTATTCGCGATCGACGTAGCGGCCGGGAGTCGCTCCGGCGGCGGCGGGTCGCTCGTGCACGTAGCGGTCGCGGCGGACGCTCGAGGTCGGCGGCGACTCGTCGATGTCGATCTCGACGTCCGCGTCTTGCGGGTGCGCGACCTCGCCCTCGCGAAAGGCGCCGGCGCGAGGGGCGCTGCGCGTGGGGCCTTCGAAGTAGCGCATCGAGTCGGCTTGCGCGCCGCGCGTCGCGCGCTGGACGACGACGTCGCGCGGAATGTCGGACAGGAAGCGGCTCGGGCGACCCCAGCGCGTGTTGCCGAAGATTTGTCGCACGCTCGCGTGGATGAGCATGAGCCGCTCGCGCGCGCGCGTGATCGCGACGTAGGCGAGGCGGCGCTCTTCGTCGAGGTCGTCGGGCCGCGCGTCTTGCATGCTCCGGTACGGGAACATGTCCTCTTCCATGCCCGTGATGATCACGCCGCGGAACTCGAGGCCCTTGGCGGCGTGAACGGTCATCAACGTGACCGAGCCGCCGGCCGCGTCGACCTCGTCGGCGTCGCTGCGCAGCGTCACGCGCTCGAGGAAGCCGTCGAGCGTCGGCGTCTCGCCGGCGGAGGTCGCCTCGACCTCGTAGTCGCGCACCGAGCCCACGAGCTCGCGCAAGTTCTCGAGCCGGGACTCGGCCTCGGGCGAGTCGTCTTGTTGCAGCGCGACGAGGTAGCCGGTCGTGTCGAGGACGTGGAGGAGCGCGTCGCTCGGCGACATCGTCGCGGTGGCTTTCTTCATCGACTCGAGCAGCGTGCGCACGCCTCGCAGCTTCTTCAGCGGCGCGCCGCCGATCTCGGGCGACTCGTCGGGCTTCGCGAGCGCGTCGTAGATCGACGTGTTCTTCGAGGTGGCGAGCGCCGTCAGGCGGTCGAGCGTCGCCTGGCCGATGCCGCGCGGAGGCGTGTTGATGACGCGGAGGAGATCGACGTCGCTCCGGTCGTTCGTCATCACGCGCAAGTAGGAGAGGGCGTCCTTGATCTCGGCGCGCTCGAAGAACTTCGCGCCGCCGACGATGCGATACGGGATGCGCTCGGCGCGCAGGCGCTCCTCGAGGACGCGCGACTGCGCGTGGACGCGGTAGAAGACGGCCAGCTCGCGCAGCTCGGTGCCGCTCGCGCGCGCGTCGGCGAGGGTCTGCGCGACGAGCGCGGCCTCTTCGTGCTCGTCGCGCACGGCGACCACCTCGAGCGCCGCGCCGGCGTCGTTCGCGGTCCAGAGCGATTTCGGCTCGCGCTCGCTCGACGGCTCGATGACCGCGAGCGCCGCCTTCACGATGTGCGCGGTCGAGCGGTAGTTCTGCTCGAGCTTCACGACCTTCGCGTCCGGGTAGTCGCGCTTGAACCCGAGGATGTTTCGCCGGTCGGCGCCGCGCCATTTGTAGATGCTCTGGTCGTCGTCGCCGACGACGCAGAGGTTCCGCGTCGAGGCCGAGAGCAGGCGCACGAGGTCGTACTGGAGGAAGTTCGTGTCCTGGAACTCGTCGACGAGCACGTGCCAGAACTTTCGCTCGAGAGGGTTGTTCTCGAGCTGGAGCAGCTTTCGCGTCTTGCCGATGAGGTCCTCGAAGTCGACCGCGCCCGCCGCCGCGAGCTGCGCCTCGTACCGGCGGAAAATCCGCGCGATCACGTCGTCGACGTAGCCCATGCCCGTCCCCTTCATCGTCTCGGGGTCGCGGCCCTCCTGCTTCTCTTTTTGAATCGCGTGGAGGATTTGCCGCGGCGGGTAGCGCTTCTCGTCGAGGTCGAGCTCCTTGACGGCGCGCGTGACGAGCGTCTTCTGGTCGGCGGCGTCGTAGATGACGAAATTCGACGGCACGCCGACGGCTTCGCCGTTCCGCCGCAAGAGCCGCGCGCACGTGGCGTGGAACGTCCCGACCCAGAGCTCCTTCGCGAGATCGTGGCCGACGAGACGCTCGAGCCGCTCGCGCATCTCGCCGGCCGCCTTGTTGGTGAACGTGACGGCGAGGATGCGGTACGGCGGCACGCGCGCCTCGGCGACGAGGTTCGCGACGCGGTAGGTGATGACCCGCGTCTTTCCGCTGCCGGCGCCCGCGAAGACGAGCAGCGGCCCGCTGACGTGGGCGACCGCCTCGGCCTGCGGCTCGTTCAGCTGCTCGGGAAAATCCGTCACCGGATTCCTTTAATGCTCGGGGGCGCGGAGCTCAAGACACGCCTCGACCGTGGGACGTCCGGGCTCAACCCGCCCACACTCCGGAGACCACGCGCTCGATGCGCGCGTAGTCGCGGGCTCGCTCGATCTCCGAGAAGCCGCGCGCGCGCATCGTCTCCGCGACGTGCTCCGCTTGCCCCGCGCCGACCTCCATCGCGAGGACTCCGCCCTTCGCCAAGCGCGCGGGCGCGCCCTCGACGATGCGCGCGGTCACCGCGTAGCCGTCGGCGCCGCCCTCGAGCGCGAGGCGCGGCTCGAATTTCACGATGTCCGGCGAGAGCCCCGGAATCTCCCCCGACGCGATGTAGGGCGGGTTCGCCGTGATCAAATCGTATGCATTCTGCACATGTTCGTAGAGGTCCCCGACGACGAAATGGGCGTTGTAGGCGCCCAGCCTGAGCGCGTTCGCCTCGGCGACCGCGACCGCGTCGGCGCTCGCGTCCGCGCCGGTCACGTCGGTCGTCGGCCGCTCGCGCGCGAGCGTGACGGCGACGCAGCCGCTCCCGGTGCACAAGTCGAGCACGCGCGCGCACATCGACACGTCGCGCGTCCGCGCGAGCGCGACGTCGACGAGCGTCTCGGTGTCGGGTCGCGGAATCAAGACGCGCGCGTCGACGGCGAACCTGCGGCCGTAGAACTCGCGCTCGCCGAGGATGTACGCGACCGGCTCTCGCGCGCGCCGTCGCTTGACCATGTCGCGAAAGCGCGCGAGCTCCTCGGGGGCGAGCGGCTTCATCATGTCGATGACGAGCTGCGTGCGCGACGCGCCGAGCGCCCGCGCGAGGAGCACCTCGGCGTCGAGCCGCGGGTTCTCGATGCCGCGCGCGCGAAAATCGTCGGTCGCCCACTTGAGGACGGCGGCGATCGTCCAGGTCTGCGGCTCGGCCACGGTCACGCGCCGCGTCGCGCGAGCTTGCTCCGCTCGGTCGCGACCACCTCTTCGACGTCGGTGCGCACCTTGAGGAGCTCGGCCGCGTCGCGCGCCTCGAACCGCATCACGAGCACGGGGCCCGTGTTCGACGCGCGTACGAGGCCCCACGCGCCGCCGCCGAACTGGATGCGCGCGCCGTCGGTCGCCTGCACCTCGTTGCCGCGCGCGCGGAACGCCGAGCTCACCGCGGCGACCAAGTCGCACTTCACGTCGTCGGGGCAGTCGACGCGTAGCTCGGGCGTGGTCACGGTCTTGGGCACGTCGGCGAGGAGCTCGCCCATCGTCTTGCCGCTCTTCGAGAGGAGCTCGACGAGCCGCAGCGACGCGTAGATCGCGTCGTCGTAGCCGAAGTAGCGGTCTGCAAAGAAGAGGTGCCCGCTCATCTCGCCGGCGAGGAGCGCGTGCTCTTCCTTCATCTTGGTCTTGATGAGCGAGTGGCCGGTCTTCCACATGATGGGACGGCCGCCGTGCTTGGCGATGTCGTCGTAGAGCGTCTGGCTGCACTTCACCTCGCCGAGGATGGCCGCGCCCGGGTTCTTCGCGAGCACCTCGCGCGAGAAGAGGATCATGAGCTTGTCGCCCCAGACGATCTCGCCGGTCGCGTCGACCGCGCCGAGGCGGTCGGCGTCGCCGTCGTACGCGAGGCCCACGCGCGCGCCGGTCTCGCGCACGCGCGCGACGAGCGCGTCCAGGTTCTTCGGCACCGTGGGATCGGGGTGATGGTTCGGAAAGAGCCCGTCCATCTCGCAGAAGAGCGCGTCGGGCTCGAGGCCGATCTTGCGCAGCGCCGCGAGGCCGAGGGGGCCTCCCGCGCCGTTGCCCGCGTCGAGCACGATCTTCATCCCCGGGTCGGGGCGCTCGATGTCGCGCGTCACCGCGGCGACGTAGTCCTCGCGCACGTCGATCGACTCGACGTCGCCGCCCGGCGTGCGCGGCAGGTCGCCGGACTCGATCTTCGCGCGCAGGGCTTGGATGTCCTTGCCGAAGAAGCTCGCGCGGCCGCGCATCATCTTGAAGCCGTTCTCTTCGGCCGGGTTGTGGCTGCCGGTGATCATGATGCCGCCGTCGACCTCGGCGTGGTGCACCGCGAAGTACAGCATCGGCGTCGGGCCGACGCCCGCGTCGACCACGTGCGCGCCGCCGTCGACGAGGCCGCGACTCATTGCAGAATGCAACCTTTCGCTCGAGACGCGGCAGTCGCGCGCGAGCGCCAGGCGGCGGCCCGCTCCGGCCGGCAGCATCGTCGCGAGCGCGAGGCCGAGGGCGTAGACGAGGTCGTCGGTGAGGTCGCGGTCGGCGATCCCTCGGATGTCGTATTCACGGAAAATCGAGCTCGGAATTTTCGAAATCATCGTCCTTATTGCACGGCGCGTGCGAGAGGTCAGCCCGTGTAGCTGTCGTCCTGCTCGATGCGGCTGAGCACCCAGTCGAACTCGCCCGTCGTGACCTTCACGTTGCAGTAGGCGCACGCGCCGGCCTGGTTGATTTGCAGGGGCGCGCCGCAGCTCGGACAGTTCGGCGTCGTCTTCGTCGGGCCGGTTTTTCCTGCTCCGCGGATGAACGTCCAGTACTCGCTGTAGGCGCGCTTGCGCGACTTGTTCCCCGAGAGGAGCTTGCCGTCGTCGCCGATCGTGTAGTCGGTGCTCGTGGCGAAAAGACGCACCGTGATCGCGTCGTACCACTTGTCGCGCACCACGTTCGCGAGATCGATGCGCGTGATCTGCGCCCCTTCGGTGACGTTGCGCGCGCGCGCCTGGAGGTAGAGGTCGATCCAGTACGCCTGCGATTGGTACAAGTTGTCGCTCACGTACGGCCTCACGCGCGAGAGATCGCGGTTCGACCAGCCGACCTGCAGCTCGTTGAACGTGAGCGCGATTCGCTGGGTGAAGGCGCTCCAGTCGAAGCTCGGGTCTTTCTGGCGGACGGCGGCGAGCTCGCCCTGCGCCATCGGGTCGACGATGGTCGGCAGGTTCGTGCCTTCTTCCTCGACGCTGCTCGTGAGCATGGGTCCGCGCGCTTCGCTCTGCAGACGCTGGAATCCGATCACGGTCCAGTCGAAGCGGCCCATGCCGACTTGCTGCTTGCAGTACGTGCAGACGTCGCCGCGGAGCGCGTGGAGCGGCGCGCCGCAGTTCGGGCAGTCGAGCGTGCGCGAGCGCGCGGGCGGGCGGCTCTTGGCGCCGAGCGCGCGCTCGACCGTGACGCGATCGACGACGTAGAGCCTCTGCGCGCCCTCGGTGAGGTTCGCCTCGAAATCGAGCGTGACGCGCCAGCTCGTTTGCGTGCGATCGACGCTCGTGACGCGCATCGCGCCGATGACGATGCCGCTCACGGCGCCCTGCAGCTTCGTCGCGATGACGCCCGGGCTCAGGTACGCGGCGAGCGCCATCGCGCCTTGCTGTCCGCGCGCGCGCATCATCTCGGCGTAGAGCGTGTAGAGGAAGTCCTCGAAGAGGACGATCGAGAACTCGGGGTCCGTCTCGCGGATGCGGTCGAGCGCGCGCCGCGGCACGCCGGTCGTCGCCGCGACGGGCGCGGGCTCTTCGTACGCGGGCTCGAACGTCACGCTCGACAAATCCTGGCTCGCCCACCCTCGGCCGGTCGCCGCCGCGTTGGAGCGCGCGCGCAGGACGAACGCGATGATCACGATCACGAGGATCGGAATGCCGACGTGCGGGTAGCGAAAGCAGAGCTCGATGAGCAGCCAGACGAGCGCGCCGCCGCCCCCGCCGCCGCTCGAGCCGCCGTGCGACGAGTAGCCGCCCGAGGAGTGCGAGCCCGAGTACGACTGCCCTCCGCCGGGCCGGAAGAGATCGACGACGACGTGCTCGAGACCGTGGATCATGTCGGCTCGTCCGGCAGCTCGTTCTCGTCGCCCGCCTTGCGCGGCATCGTCTTCTCGAGCGGGCCGCCGAGCTGCTCGAGAGCCTTCAGGAAGCCTTCGAGATCGCGCGCCGCGACGGCGCGTTCGAGCTCGGCTCGCGCGCCCGCGAGGTCGAGGAGCGCCTTCTTGTCGACCGCGGCGTCGGGCACGAAGACGATCGCGTTCTCGTACATCGCGGCGAAGACCAGCAGGCCCGAGCGGCGGTGCGTCTTCGAGATGCCGAGATCGTAGAAGGCCGCGCGCGCCGCCGCGTCGACCTGCCGCGTGACCGTTCCCTTGGGCGTCATGGCGCGGCGCAGAGGGCGAAAGAACGCGGACAAGATCGCCCCGACGACGAACGCGCCGAGCATCTCGAACGGCATGTGCTCGACCGCGTACGTGCCCGGCGCGAGCCACAGCGCCGCGAGCGCGCTGCACGCGCACGCGAAACCGAAGACCAAGTCCGTCGCGCGATATTCGGCCACGCGCTTGCGCACGGCGACCACCACTTCGACCGACGTTTTCGCCTCGATCGACTTGATGACTTGTCCCGTGCGCTTTTTGGCTTCGGGCCGAAAGAAATCGCTCTCCGCCATGGCGCGGAGCATACCCCATGAAGTAGCCTTCGCGAGCTTTGGACGCGCAAGCGCCTCCGCCTCCGCCCGCCGTCGTCGAGCCCGCGCCGACCCACGCGGTCGCGGCGCAGCAGATCTACCCGCGCGGGGCGCGCGAAGAGGAGCTGTGCTCGTCGGCGAGCCACCCCGATTGGCTCTACCTGTCCATCCCGCCGCTGCTCGTCGCCGGGGCCATCGCGCTCGACACGCAGGTCTTCAAGTACGATTGGTCCGTCTTCGGCGGCACCGACGGCAGCCCGGTCGTGCGCGACGTCGGGCCCGCGCTCGTAGGCATGACCTGGGGGCTCTTCATCGGCTCCTTCATGCCGTCGATGCCGAAGTGCTCGCCTCACTTCGTCACGACGATTCCGGCCGAGGGTCAGGTCGCGACGCCGTGGCCGGTCGCGCTCTCGTTCGCGCTCTTCGCGGGGATCACCGCGCCGATCGTCGATTACATCGCCATCGGCACAGTCCCCGACGCGTGGGGCGACGGCGAGCGCGTCTCGCGCATCGTGGTCGCGGGCTTGTTCGGGTTCGGCGCCGCGCTGCTCCCGTACTTGCTCCCGCCGAAGACCGTCCGGGCCGCGCGCGAGCTCGAGAGAATTCGCGCGACCGTGAGCGCCCGAGGAACGTTCGTCTCCTACACACTCCCTTTCTGATGATGAGGACGCCATGAGCATCGTCACTTGGTCGTTTCCCACTTCCGTCGTCTTCGGCGACGGCGCGCTCCAGACGCTGCCGAGCCAGCTCGCCAAGATCGGCGGCAAGCGGCCGCTCGTCGTCTGCGATCCGGGCGTGCGCAGGGCCGGTCTCGTCGATCGCGTCCTCGGCGCGCTGCGCGACGGCGCCAAGGTCGACGCGCGCGTCTTCGACGGCGTCGACCCGAACCCCGTCGAGAAGAACGTCTTCGACGGAGTTGCACAATACAAGGATTTCGGCGCCGACTGCCTCGTCGCCGTCGGCGGCGGCGCGCCGCTCGACACGGCCAAGCTCATCGCGCTCAAGACGACGCACGATCGCCCGCTCGTCGACTACGACGACGCGACCGGCGGCGACGCGCTCATCGGCGCGAACGTCCCCTCGTGGATCGCCATTCCGACGACCGCGGGGACCGGCAGCGAGGTCGGCCGCTCGGGCGTCGTCACGCTCGAGGCGAACCACCGCAAGACCGTCATCTTCAGCCCGTACCTCCTCGCGAAGGTCGCGATCCTCGATCCCGAGCTCACAGTCTCGATGCCGCCGCGCGTGACCGCGGCGACCGGGTTCGACGCGCTCACCCACTGTCTCGAGGCGTACTGCTCGCTCGGCGATCACCCGATGGCCGACGCCATCGCGCTCGGTGGCCTCGAGCTCTGCGCGGCGCACCTCGCGCGCGCGGTCGACAAGGGCGACGATCTCGAGGCGCGCGGCGCGATGATGAAGGCCGCGATGATGGGCGCCGTCGCGTTCCAGAAGGGGCTCGGCGCGTGCCACTCGCTCGCGCACCCGCTCTCGAGCGAGAAGGGCCTCCACCACGGGCTCGCCAACGCGCTCTGCCTGCCGGCAGTTGTAGAATACAACGAAAGCGCAATCCCGGCGAAATTGGCTCGAATCCGCGGGATCTTGGGCGCCGGAGCGAAGTCGTGCGCCGACGCGGTGCGCGGGCTCCGCACGCGCGTGGGCCTGCCGAGCGGTCTCGCCGCCGAGGGCGTGACCGCGGCCGACATTCCGAAGCTCGCCGACAAAGCGATGGAGGACGCGTGCCATCGGTCGAACCCGCGCCCGTGCACGAAGGCGGACCTCGCCAAGCTCTACGAAGCCTCGCTCTGAGGCTCTGCCGCGTCTGGACCTCGCCTATGGACGGCGGGGTTTGCGTGATACAGTCGTGCCCCCATGCTTCCCGAGAAGAAGCAGGTGCTCATCGTCGACGACGAGCCGAACCTGCGCAAAATCCTGTCTGCGCAGCTCACGCGTGACGGCTACGACGTCATGATCGCCGAGGACGGCGAGCAGGGGCTGTCGATGCTGCGCGAGCACCACATCGACATGGTCATCACCGACCTGAAGATGCCGAAGGTCGACGGCATGACCCTCCTCAAAGAGGCGCTGCGCGAGGACCCCGAGCTGCCGGTCGTGATGATCACCGCGCACGGGACGGTCGACACCGCGGTCGAGGCGCTCAAGAGCGGCGCGTTCGACTACCTGACCAAGCCGTTCGACAAGGACGAGGTCCGGCAGATCGTCGCGAAGGCGCTCAAGACGAAGGAGCTCGCGGGCACCGAGGCGTCGGTCGCGCCGGCGGGCGCGGGCGCGCGCTTCGGGATCATCGGCTCGTCGCCGGGCATCACCGATCTCTACGCGGTGCTCGAGCGCGTCGCCGACACGCCGACGACCGTGCTCATCACCGGCGAGAGCGGCACCGGCAAGGAGCTCGTCGCGCGCGCGCTCCACGATCACTCGTCGCGCAAGGACAAGCCGTTCATCAAGGTGAACTGCGCGGCGATCCCGAAGGAGCTCATCGAGAGCGAGCTCTTCGGCTACGAGCGCGGCGCCTTCACCGGCGCGGTCAACAGCAAGCCCGGCCGCTTCGAGCTCGCCAACGGCGGCACGCTCTTCCTCGACGAGATCGGCGAGATCCCGGTCGAGATGCAGGTGAAGCTGCTCCGCGCGCTGCAGGAGAGCGAGTTCGAGCGCGTCGGCGGCATCAAGACGATGCGCGTCGACGTGCGCCTCGTCGCGGCGACCAACCGCGACTTGAAGAAGCTCATCGCGGCCGGCGCGTTCCGCGAAGACCTGTTCTACCGCCTCAACGTCGTGCCGATTCGCCTCCCCGCGCTGCGCGAGCGCGCGACCGACATCCCGATCCTGGTGGAGCACTTCCTCACGAAGTTCAACGACCGGTTGAAGAAGAAGGTCGTCGGCGCCGAGCAGGACACGCTCGATGTACTCTGCAACTATTGCGTGGCCGGGCAACATCCGCGAGCTCGAGAACGTGGTCGAGCGCGCCGTGCTCTTCTGCGACGCCCAGAAGGTGCGCGTCGAGGACTTGCCTCCCGAGGTGCGCGGCGGACCGGCCGTGCCGATCTCGATCCCCCCGACCGACGCGAACCTGGAGGCGGCGCTCGCCGGCGAGGGCGGCCTCAAGGAGCACGTGAAGGTCGCGATGAGCAAGCTCGAGCGCGAGCTCGTCTCGCGCGCGCTCACGCAGACGAACGGCAACGTCACCCACGCGGCGCGCTTGCTCAAGATTTCGCGCAAGGGCCTCCAGCTCAAGATGAAGGAGCTCGGCCTGCGCGAGGCCAGCGAGAAGAGCGAATAAAGCAGGAGCCACGTGAACCAATCGAGTCTTGCCAGGCGAAGTGCGACGAAAGGCGGCAGCGAGAAAAGCGCGGCCGGGCCGCTGCTGGACTGCGTCGGAACGCGACGGCGGACCGCGCGCCGGTCCGGCCGGTTTCGTCTCGCTGCCGCGTGTCGGCGTAGAGCCGCGGCGAGAGACCACGAGGTCAAGTGAAGGTCCGCGCAGCGCTCGCGCTCGTGCTCCTCGCCGCCTGCGGGAAGGACACCGCCGACGGCGGTGCGCCAGGCTCGGGCCACGAGGCCGAGCAGGTGAAGCGCGACGCCGTGCCCGTCGTGGTCGACGCCGGCCCGACGCCGCCGCCCGGGATGATCTGGGTCCCGCCGGGGACGCTCCGCGCGGGTACGCCCGTCGACGCCGTGCCGCGCGTCGCCGACGAGGAGATGCCCGGCGTCCTCGTGAAGCTCGGCGGCTATTACATCGACGCGCTGCCGTACCCGAACGAGACCGGCGCGATCCCGACGTCGAACGTCTCGCGCGACGAAGCCGCGCAGATGTGCGCGGCGAAGGGCAAGCGACTCTGCTCGGAGCTCGAGTGGGAGCGCGCGTGCAAGGGCGCCGCGAACGCGACCTACGAATACGGAGACGACTACGCGCAGGACAAATGCGGCACCGGCGTCGCGATCGAAGAGGCTGCGCGCCGGCCGACCGGCGACCACATCGCGTGCAAGAGCGATTTCGGCGTGCGCGAGATGCACGGCGGCCCGTGGGAGTGGACGTCGAGCAACTGGGGACGCGGGCGCAAAGAAGACCTCGGCGTCTTGCGCGGCGGGAACGCGCTCGCGGGCGAGCTCGTCGGGCGCTGCGCGAACGCGCTCGGTCGCGCGCCGTCGACCCAATCGCCGACGATGGGCTTCCGCTGCTGCAAGGGCGACGAGAACGCGGCGAAGGTCGAGCTCGTCCCGACCCACGGCCGCGCGCTCGAGCCCGAGCTCAAGCCCGACGCGGCGCGCATCGGTCGCGCGGCGCGCAACATCCCCGGCGTCACGCTCCCCGACACCGGGAAGTTCTTCGTGACGAGCGCGTGGACGTGGCGCCCGGTGCCGAACGAGTCGCTCGTGCTCGCGAGCGGTTGCGCCGCGTACGAGCGCAACGTGAAGCCCGTCGGCTGCGCGCTCTTCGTGTTTCGCCCCGAGGCGGATCCGAACGCCGACCGCGTGCTCACGGGCGTGCCCGCCGACGTCGGCATCGGCGAGATGGTGCTGAACGGCGACGCGCGCCACGTTCGCGTGCGCGGGCTCCTCTCGCAGGGCGGGCTCTACGCGCGAACCGTGACGTACGTGTACGGCCGCGTCGTCGTCGGCGACATGAAGCGCTAGCGCTCGTCCGGCCTCACCCAGACGACCGTCGCCTTGTTCACCGCCATGAAGGGCGCTTGATCGATCGGCGCGCCGTCGGCCCCGTAGACCGTCGCTTGCGTCAGCGCGAAGAACGGGTCGCCGTGGTTCATCTCGTCGGTGACGCGCTTGCCCGGGTGCAGATGGATGTACCCGTGCAGGAGGCCCGTCTCCGTTTGCACGTAAACGGCTTGCATGTTCTTCGGGACGGCGTCCGCTCGCGGCATGCGCGCGAGCTTACTCTCGAGCTCGCCGGAATTCAGCGCGTTCCGGCGTCGATCGCTTCGGCGAGCTCGGGGACCGTCAGCGTCCTCGCGGGGCTCGCCGCGTCGTCGAGGAAGCTTCGCCATTCGAGCTGGTAGCGACCGCGCGGGAGGCCTTCGAGCTCGAGGCGCCCTTCGGGCGCGACCCACGCGACGGGCGCGCCGTCGAGCCACGCGAAGCGCGGCGTGTCCTCGACGTTGACCAGCAAGAGCGGGCCCGACGCGACCGACGCGGCGCGAGGTCCGAGATCCATCGTCCCCGTGTGCAGCGCAACGAGCTCCTTGTTCGCGACGCGCAGCTCGCCGGCGACCGGCGGCAGCGCGCCCATGACGAACGCCGCGCCGCTCGGCGGCACCGCGAGCGACTGCGCCGGGAGCTCCGCGCGCTTGGCGATCGAGGTGACGTCGAAGAAGAGCGCGCCGCGCGTCGACCAATGCAGCTCCGCGTGGAGCGGGAGCTCGTCGGCGCCGACCACCTCGACCTGCGGCGGCGCGTTCATCAAGTCGAGGAGCGCGCGCACGAAGAGGACGCCGCCCTCTCCGAGGTCCGGCAGCTTCGCGATCTCGAAGAGGCCTTTTCCGGCGCGGCTCTGCACCTCGGCGATGCGCGTGCGGTAGCCGAGTCGCTTCAGCCCGTCGCCCTTCGCGGTGACCTCGGCCGGCGACAGCGGCGACACGTCGGCGCGGCGCTCCCCGAAGAGCGCGCGCAGCGAGCCCGGCGCGAGCACGCGGTAGCTCGCGAGGTCCGGCATGAAGAAGAGATGGCCGTAGCGATCGGTGCGCGAACGAAGCTCGGAGTCGCGCGGCAGCATGAACCCCGTGCTCGTGAGCTGCATGCGCATGCGCGCCGGCGACAGATCGATCGTGAAGCGCGGCTCGTTCTGCTTGCGCATCCCGTCGATCGCCGCCGCGTTGATCGGCGGTCCGCCCGGCACGACGGGCGCGTCGGGCAAGCGAAGGACGACCGTCACCGTGTAACCGGCGAGGTCCTTCGCCGGGTTTTCCGCCACGATCGCGACGTCGCCGCGCATCGGCACCGGCGGCGGACCGCCCTCGGGCGACGCCGCGTTGGCGAGCGCGAGCGGCATCGCGAGCGGCGCGGGCTCGGCGCTGGCTTGCGGGCTCGCTTGCGCCGTGTGCGCCGTGTCGTGCGCGGGGTCGCTCTTGCACGCTTGCGCGAGGACGACGAGCGCAGCGGCGACGACGCGGAGCTTCACCGAACGAAGTCCGCGATGACGCGGACGTCGTCCGCGAGCGGCGGCGCGCCGGGCAAGTGCTGCGTGTCGAGGAGCACCGAGTACGCCTCCGGAAAATGTTCTCCGAGCACGTTGCAGTTGCCCGGCTCGTTGTCGAAGATCGCTACGACGCGGCCGACGCGCTCGAGCGCCGGGCCGCTCATTCGCTTGAACGCCTCGTCGGGCATGTTGGCGTCGGGTTTGAGGACGAGCTCGGTGCCGGGCACGCCGATCGGAAAGCCGAGATCGCGCAAGCTCGCGAACGAGCCGAGCCCCATCAAGGGCAAATCGCGGCCGGTGAAATAGACGAGGATGCCACCGGCGTCGTAGCAAGCGCGCGCGAAGGCGGCCGCGCCCGGGACCTCGACGTCGTGCGTGAGGTACGCGTCGGTGAAGAAGCGCTCGCGCCAGAAGATCTCCGCCTCGCGGACGAGGTCGGTCTTCGTCACGCCGAGGCGCCCGAGCGTGTCGGTGAGGAGGTACGCGAGCTGCTCGGCGTTGGCCTCGGCGAGCTTGGGCGCGACCGACGGGTGCGTGGCTCGCCACGCCGCGCTCAGCTCGCGCAGGATCGCCGCGGTGCGCGGGCGATTGTCCATGAGCGTGCCGTCCAGGTCGAAGACGACGACGGGTGTGCGAGACTTGCGGTCGCTGCGGCAACTCTCCACGATGCGATCGAGCAGCGCCTTCTGCTCGGCCGCGGGCAGTCGTGCGAACGTCTCCACGGTCCGACCGTTACCGCAAAACGCCGCCATGTGCTACGCAGTTGGTCGACTAGCAGGATTCCGATGGCGCAGCGCGACCATTACGAGGTGCTCGGGGTAGTCCGCACCGCGACGCAGGACGAGATCAAGGCGGCGTTCCGCAAGCTCGCGGCCCAGCACCACCCCGACAAGAACCCCGACGACGCGCAGGCGGTCGTGCGCTTCAAGGAGCTCAACGCGTCGTATCAGGTGATCGGCGACCCCAACCGACGCGCGATGTACGACCGTCTCGGTCACGCGGCCGAGGACGGCAGCTCGCCCTTCGGTCCGAACGGGCCCTTCGCGGGCGGCGTCGTCGACATCAGCGACATCGCCTTCGACGGCATCCTCGGCGACATCCTCGGCGCGTTCGGCGTGGGCCGCGGCGAGAAGGGCGACGTGCGCGTCGAGCTGCCATTCTCCTTCGAAGAGGCGGCGTTCGGCTGCGAGAAGCAGGTCACGTACCAAAAGATTGTAGACTGCAAGGATTGCCACGGGAGCGGCGCGGCGCCCGGCAGCCGGCCCGAGGGCTGCCCGGCGTGCGGCGGTCGAGGTCGCGTGCGCTTCCAGCAAGGCATTCTGCCGATTGCGGTCGAGCGCGTGTGCTCGCGCTGCCGCGGGACCGGCCGCATCGTCACCGACCCTTGCCGCGGCTGCCGCGGCAGCGGGCTCATGAAGGAGAGCTCGACGCTCGGCATCAACGTGCCGCCCGGGACCGAGCCGAACGCGTCGCGCATCGTCGGCGGCGCCGGCAACCGCCCGCGCCCCGGGGCGCCGCCCGGCGATCTCGAGATCATCATCCAGGTGCGCGCGCACCCGTTCTTCAAGCGGCTCGGCGACGACGTCACGTGCGTCGTGCCGATCACGTTCACGCAAGCGGCGCTCGGCGGCGAGGTCGACGTCCCGACGCTCGACGGCAAAGCCAAGATGCGCGTGCCGGCGGGGACGCAGCCCGGCACGGTGCTGCGCTTGCGGCAAAAGGGCATCCCGCGGCGAACGGGGATCGGCCGCGGCGACCAATTGACCGAGGTCACGATCGAGGTCCCGCAGAAGATCACCGAGGCGCAGCGCGCGCTCCTCGAGCAGCTCGCCAAGGAGCTCGGGGAGGAGGTCCAGCCCCAGAGGCGGACGTTCATGGAGAAGCTCAAAGACCTCTTCGGGTGAGTGGATCGGGGGATGCAGCGGCTGCCAGTGCCGTAAAACGGCGCGAGCCCCCCAATCTTCCGTGCGCCTCGAGCGTTCCATTCGAAGGGCCCGCTCGACCCGGCCGCCTGCCCCATCTAAGCTACACCGTCGTGCCGTTTCGCCTCCGCCACCTCGCCTCCGCGTTCGTCGTCGCGCTCGTCGCACAGAGCGCGCTGGCGCAGGACTTCGACCCGAACGGGCGGCATCATCACCACCCGAACCCGAACCCGAACGGCGGCCACCCGAACCCGAACGGCGGCCACCCGAACCCGAATGGCGGCCACCCGGCGACGCAATCGCCGCAGGTGCTCATCGACCGCTACACGAAGGTGGTGCTCTCGCAGCCGGGCTCGCCCTTTCCGCTGCAGAGGCTCGCGCAGCTCTATCGCGAGAAGGACGGGAGCCTCAAGAACCTCATCGCCGACTTCGAGCAGCGCGCGGGGGCCGCGGGCGCGACGCAATACGCCGCGGTCGTGACGCTCGCGGGCGTGTACAAGATCGAAGGGCGAATCGACGACGCGGTGAAGACGTACGAGCGCGCGATCGCGCTCAAGCCGAACGACCCGAGCGCCGTGCTCGCCCTGGCTCACGCGCATCAAGATCGCGGCGACGCCACGGCGGCGCGCGCGCGCTTCGAACAGGCGCTCCCGCTCCAGACGGCGACGACCGACAAGGAGCAGACGCTCCGCACGCTGATGTCGCTCGCCCTCGACGCGAAGGACTGGGCCGGCGCGAAGGGCTTTCACCAGCAGCTCGTGAAGCTCGAGCCGACGAGCCTCTACGTGAAGGGCGAGCTCGGTCGCGAGCTCTTCACGCGCGGCGAATACGCCCGGGCCGAGGGCGAGTTCAAGGATCTGGTCGCGGCCGCCGCCGGCGACAACCGCGCGCTCGCGCCCGCGCTCAAAGACCTCGGGAAAGCGCAAGCCAAGGCGCACGAGAACGAAGAGGCGCTCGCGACGCTCAAGCACGCCCTCGCCGTCGCCGGGCAAGAGGCGGCCGTGCGCGCCGAGATCTACGAGACCATCACCGAGATCTATCGCGCCGACCAGCAGCTCCCCGTCCTCATCAAGCAGCTCGAGGACGAGCACCCCGGCGATTTCGCGCGGCTGCGTCTTCTCGGCTCGCTCTACGAGGAGACCGGCGACGCGACGCGCGCGATCGCGACGTACCGATCGCGCGCTCGCGATCCAGCCGCGCGACATCGACCTGCGCCTCAAGATGGTTCGCTTGCTGCAATCGCAGGGCGATCTCGACAAGGCGATCGCCGAGTACGAGGGGCTGATCCGCGCCGCGCCGAACAACCCCCAGTTCGTCTTCGAGGAGTGCGAGGCGCTCCTCCAGCGGGGCGACCGCGATCGCGCGCTTCGTCTGCTCACCGAGCTCGAGTCGCGCGCCAGCGGCGACGAAGAGTCGCTCAGCCGGCTCGCCGATTTCTACGGGCGCATCGGCGAGAACGACAAGTCGATGCGCGTGCTCCAGCGGCTCACGCAGATCGGCAGCGGCGACCCGTCGCACCTCGTCGATCTCGGAGACCGCTATTTCCAGGACGGAAACACGTCGCTCGCGGTGCACGACGTGGAAGCGCATCCTCACGACGATCTCGCCGCGCGCGCGTGCGCTCTCGGCGCTCGGCGACGTGTACCTCGAGCACGACATGGCCGACGAGGCGCTCGTCGCGCTGCGCGAGGCGGTGCAGCTCGACCCGCAGAACATCAACTACAAGAAGCAGCTCGCCGGCGCGCTCGAGCGCAAACAAGACCGCGGCGCGGCGCGCCAGATCTGGCAAGAGCTCTCGGAGAAGGCGCGCCAGACCGGCGACAAGCTCCTCGCGCGCGAGACGCGCACGCACATCGTCGCGCTCCTCTCGATGGAGCACCTGCTCGAGTCGCAGATCCCGCTCTGGCAGTCGCAGTTCGCCGCGCAGAAGCCCGACATCGAGGCCGGTCGCACGCTCGCCGAGGCGCAGATCCACCTCCGCAAGCTCGCCGACGCCGAGGCCACGCTCCGCCGCGTGATTCAGCTCGCGCCGGGCGACGCCGACAGCTACCTCGCGCTCGAGCGCGTGCTCGTGCAGGGAACAAGCTGCAAGACGCGATCGCGGTGCTCGAGCGGCTCCTCGCGGTCGACCCGAAGCAGGCGCGCTCGATCTACCAGCGCATGTCGCAGTACGCGCTGCAGCTCTATCACGACGACGACGCCATCAAGTACGCGTCGCGCGCCGTCGAGCTCAACCCGGACGACGCCGAGGGGCACCGCCGGCTCGGCGAGATGTATCGCCAGCGCCAGGACGCCGATCATGCGATCACCGAGTTTCGCGCGGCGATCGCGAAGAACGACCGCCTCTTCGTCGTCTACTTCGATCTCGCCGATCTCCTCCTCTCGAAGGGCCAGGTCGACGAGGCCGATCGCTTGTACCGCCGCGTGGTGCGCGGCGCGCCGGACGAGGAGTACGTCGCGCGCGCGGCGCGCCTCTCGATGCAGATCAACCTCGGGCGAGGCACGCTCGAGTCGCTCGAGCAGGACCTCTTGCCGCTCGCCATCGGAAATCCGCAGCGGAGCATCTACCGCCGCCTGCTCGTCGAGATCTACGGAAACCTCACCTTCGGCCTCATGCAGCGCGTGCGTCACGGCGAGGGCGCCGACGCGGCCGACGCGCGCGAGAAGCTCGCGAAGATCGGTGCCCGCGCGGTCAAGCCGCTGCTCGACGCGCTCGCCGACGGCGACGCCTCGCAGCAGCGCATCGCGATCGACGTGCTCAGCTACGTGCAGAACAAGAACGCCGGACCGTCGCTCTTCGCGTTCGCGACGGGGCAGGCGGAGCTGCCGCTCCGCGTGCGCGCGATGATCGCGTGCGGCGCGCTGCGCGACGCGGGCCTCCTGCCGAAGTACCAGTCGCTCCTCGTGCCGAAGAGCGGCGCGGACGACGCGATGCCCGCGGACGCGGTGGCCGTCGCGGCGGCGTGGGGCGTCGCGCGGGTCGACAATCGACGCGCCATCCCGCTGCTGCGGACGCTCGCGAAGAAGGGCACGCCCGAGATGCGCGCGGTCGCGCTGCTCGGGCTCGGTCACCTCAAGGATCGCTCCTCGATCCCCGAGGTGGCGGCGGCCGCCAAGAGCACCGAGTCGGGCATGGTCGCGCGCGCCGCGGCCGCGTACGCGCTCGGCGAGCTCGACGCCGAGTCCGAGGCGCCGACGCTGCTCGCCCTCGCGCAAGGAAACGACGCGCTCCCGCGCGAGCTCGCGCTGATCTCGCTCGCGCGAATGGGCGCGGCGAAGAGCTCGGATCCGCCCGGCGGCAAAGCGGCCCTCGCGGCGATGAGCGACGCGGTCTTCGCCGGCGGCGAGACGCAGAGCGCGCGCGCGCGCCTCGCAGGCGAGGCGGTGCAGCGCGCCGGCGCGGCGGCGCTCACGATGCTCGCCAATCCGTCGCTCGCGAAGACCGCGGCCGATCCGCTCCCCGTGCCCGACGGCATGCTCGACGTCGAGGCGGGCCTCGAGCAGCTCGTTCCGCGCGGGTACTCGGAGACTGCGCGCGCCGCGACGCTCCTGAAGTACGGCGACTCGCTCGCGCTCGCCGCGCTCGAGGCACTCCAGACCTCGGGCGATCGCGCGCGCATGGTCCTCGACTCGCTCGGCGGCGGCGACGGGAGCTTCAAGCCGTTCGTGAGCGGCGAGTCGGCCAAGGCGCCGCTCGCGGCGAAGGAGAAAGCGCGCGACATCGAGAAGCGCCTCGAGCGCGCGATCGTGCCGCTCGCGCGGCACCCGAACACCGACACGCGCATGGAGGCGGTCGTCCTCCTCGCGCGCTCCGCCAGCGAAGCCGCGCAGGGCGCGGTCGTCTCGGCGGTCGACGATCCCGACGAGAGCGTGCAGCGCGTCGCGCTCGCGGCGATCGGCGCGCACCCGGATCCGGCGGCGGCGGTCGCGGTCGCGAAGCTCCTCCGAACCCACGAAAACTGGGCGATGCGCGTGCTCGGCGCGCAAGCGCTCGGCCGCCTTGGCGCGGCGGGCTCGGGGCCCGCGACGACGCGCGCCCTCCGCGAGGCCGCGCTCCACGACGGCTACGCGCTCGTCCGCGAGGCGGCCCTCCTCGCGCTCGCGACCTACGACAAGACCGCGAGCGCGCAGGTCGCCGCCGAGGTCGCGCAGAAAGACGTCGAGCCCCGCGTCCGCGAGACCGCCAAGCGGATCGCCCTCGTGCACTGACTCTCTGATCTTCGGATCAGTGACGGATCACGCCACGGGTGGGGGCCGGCCGGTCATGGTGCGGATGGGCTCGAGATCCGCGTCGAAGACCGGCTTGAACTCGCGCGCGAAATCCTCGGGCGAGAGGCCGACCACGTTCGCGAGATTCTCCATCTCGAGCTCGTCGTCGAGATCGCCGCGGCGCAGGCGGATCATGTACGAGCGCGCGATGCGGTAGCGGTCCGACTCGAGGTTCACCATGCGCACGCGCATGCGGCCGGTCTGCGGGTCCATGATCTCGTCGAACGGGATCGGCTGGAAGCGGCCGTTCGCCGGATCGCGACGAGCGCACTGCGTGCCGCCCTCGATGACGTATCGCGCCGCGCAGTAGCCGAGGTCGCGCGTGTACTCCATGTCGAACGGGATCGGGTCGGCGCAGCGCAGCTCGTAGCCGATGTTCTTCGACACGATCGTCGCTCTTGACCCCGAGCTCGGCGAGCCGCCGCCGCACCGCGTCCTTCACGATGTCGCCGAAGTCGATCTCGGCGATGCGGATGTGGCCGTGCTCGTCGCGCTCGACGTTCGCGAGCGCTGCGAGATCGCTCTCGGGCAGCATCTCGACGAGCCCCTCGGCCATCACCGCGACGCCGTCGTTGCGGCCCTGGGCGAGACGCTTGATGATCGCGCCCGCGAGCGTGTCGACGATCGAGCGAGAGCTGTCGGGTTCTTCGCGAACTCCTCGGGCATGAGCGTGAGCGTGGCGCCCGCGGCCTTGCCGATGCCGAGCGCGAGGTGCCCGGCCTTGCGCCCCATCGCGACGACGAAGTACCAGCGGCCGGTGGTCTTCGCGTCGACCATCAAGTTGTGCACGATTCTCGACGCCGACGCTGCGCGCGGTCTGGTAGCCGAACGTCGAGACGTCGTGCGGAAGGTCGAGGTCGTTGTCGATCGTCTTCGGCACGTGCACGACCCGGAGCGCCCCGCCCGACGCCTTCGCGAGAGCATAGGCGCGAGAACGCCGTGTCGTCGCCGCCGATGGTGATGAGCATCCCGACGCCGAGCGAGTCGAGCGCTCGGAGCGTGTTCTTCAAGTGCGCGGGGTTCTTCGTCGGGTTCGCGCGCGAGATGCCGAGCGTGCGAGCCGCCGCGAAAGTGGATGCGGCTCGTGTCGCTGATCGAGAGCGGCATCACGTGCGTCGTGTCGCCCTGCATCATCCACTTGAACCCCTCTTGGATGCCGAGCACCTCGACGCCCGAGAGACACGCGCGAATCGTCGCCGCGCCGATCACGCTGTTGATTCCCGGCGCAGGTCCCCCCGCGCAGAGGATGGCGAGCTTGTCGTTCATGAGCGTCTTCGCAGGATAGATCGGATCCCGAGCGCCAGCAGCGCGAGCGCGGCGATCGCTCCGCACGCCACCGCGATCGGGACCCACCGGTGTGGCGATTCGCGACGGGGACGCCGGAGCGCGACGGCGATCGCGCGGCGCGATGGCCGAAGGAGCTCCTCGTGGGTGCCCTCGGGTGTCTCGAGGATCGCGACGTCCTCGTGAGAGCCGCCGATCTGGGTGACGAAATATGCGATGGCCTCGAGCGAACGCGTCGCCTTCTCGGCGCACGCGAAATCCTCGTCGATTTGCATCCCGTCGCTCTGGGGCGTGATCGTCGCGGGGCCCGGCGCGCAGGATTCGCCGTCGGCGCGCACGTCGACGGCGACGTGACCGTCCTGATCGAACGCCGCTTCGGCGTCGCGCGCCGCGAACGTGAATTGCCCGTGGACGCTCCCGTCGGGGCGCTCGGTGAGATTCATGCGCGAGATGCCGAGATCGTGCGCGTCGGCGACGGCGCTCGCGAGCGCGATCGCGAGTGCGATCGCGGGGGCGGCTGCTACTCTCGTCATGGGCGATGACCGCGACGAACAGCTGCCATGTGCGAGTGGGCCGCCTGATGGAGATCGACGTCGCGGCCGGTTACAAATCGACCGAAGACGTCGACGCGATGATCGCGATGATCCGCGGCGAGCTCGGGAAAGTGCCCGCCACCGAGCGCGTCGTCATCGCGGCCGACTGGCGTCCGTGCACGATCTTCACCCCCGCCGTCGCCGACCGCGCCGTCGCCATGCTCACGGCCGTCGTCCCGCGCGTCGAGCGAAGCGCGATCCTCCACCGCGCGGACCAAGCGACGTCGGTGCTGCAAGTATTCCGCCTCGTCAAGGAGAGCCACTTCGAGGGCCGGCGCGTCTTCACCGCCGCCGCGCCGCTCGAGGCGTGGCTCGGCGAAATCCTCGGCCCCGAAGAGCGCCAGCGGCTGCACGACTTCCTCCGCGAGCGCGCCTAGCTCGGCGGCTCCTCCGTTCGAATCATCTCGCCGCGGATCTTGCTGGCGACGTAGAGGAACGGAAACGAGACGAACAGGCCGACGAACCCGAGCAGGTGCTCCCACGCGATCAGGCTGATCACGATCACGAGGCCGGGCAAATGCACGTGCTTCGAGGTGAGCCGCGGGTTCAGGTAATACGCTTCGATTTTGTGCAGCACGGCGGTGAGCACGACGAACACGCCGACGCCGAAGATGCCGCGCACCTGGTACGCGAGCAGCGAGAGGATCACGCCCGACACGATGTTGCCGACGACCGGTACGAGCCCGGACACGAAGATCAGGATCATCAGCGAAGGGATGTGGTGGATGCCGAGCAAGACGAGCACCGGCAGCGTGAGCACCGAGTTCACGCCGGCGACGACGAGCTGGAGCTGGATCGTGATGCGCAGCGCCTCGGCCACGTAGCCGAACCAGCGCAGCACGGTTCCGAGGAGCGAGCGCGGATCGAGCGTCTCGAAGAGCGCGTGGAGCTCGTCTTCTTCGAGCGCGTAGATGACGGCGAGGATGAGCGCGATGACGAGCGACATCGCGACGTGGCCGAGCATCGCGGCGAAGTGGAGCGCCTTGTCCGAGTATTCGCGCGCGCGGTCGACGAGCTTGCTCGAGTCGGGGAGATGCTCGCGCGCGTAGACGATGAGCGGGTTCTGCTCGATCTCCGCGACCTGATGCGGAAAGCTCGTCTGCGCCCCCTTGACGAAGTGGATCGCGCGGTTCGCGGCGAGGCCGGTCGCGGCGGCGATGAGCGCGAGAAAGACCGCGAGCACCACGAGAAACGCCCGCTTGCGCGGCCAGCGCGTGCGCCCCCGGAGCGTTCGCGTCGCGCCGCCGAACGCGGACGAGATCGCGACGAAGAACGCGAGCAAGACGAGCTCCTCGCGAAAGAGGAAGACCAGCGCGACGAAGATCGACAGCGCGAGGAGCCGTCGAGCGGTGCGCTCCCGAAAAAAATCCCCGAGTCGATCCATCCGCGGCGCGCCCGAGGCTACGCGTTCGAGCCCGGCGGGTCGAGCGTCACTTGCTAGAGCTCCTCGCCGTAGCCCCGCATCGCGATCTGCGCGCGCGGCGCGTGCTCGCGCACCTCGGCGCGAAATCCGTCCAGGTCGATCCCCGGGAGCAAATGCACGCCGGCCTCGAGCGGTGCGAAGAACGCGTCGTGGTGCGTCGGCACGACGATCTCCGGCGAGAGCGCGCGGACGAGACGCGCGAGGTAATTCGGCGTCGACTTGCGGCCGGCGAGACCCACGAGGAGCACGTCGGCGCTCTCCCCCGCGAGCTCGGTGTCGACGAGGTCGGCGCTGCCGTTGTGGTAGATGCGCACGCCCGCGGCGTGGATCACGAGACCGAACGCGCCGCCCATCTTGTACTGCCACGCTCTCGCGGGGAGACGCGGCGCCGTGCACACCTCGCCGGGAAACGGCACGCGCCCGAACGCGATCTTTCCGTGCTTGCTCGGCACGAAGCGCACCGCGACGTCGCCGATCTCGAAGGACGCGCCGCGCAGCGGGATCTCGACGAGCTGCGACTCGGGCACGCCTTCGGCGCGACCGAACGCGCAAGTGCTCGGCGAGCCGACGAGCCTCGCCCCAGTTTTCCGCGCGATCCGCGGCGCGTCGAGCAAGTGGTCGTAATGACTGTGGCCGCACAAAATCGCGTCGACCTTCTTCGGGATCCAGCGCGCGATCGCGTCGTCGTCCGGCTCGAGCCGCTTGCCGGCGACCTCGCGGAGTCGGTGCCGCGAGACGTACGGGTCGACGAGGACGGTCGTGGTCGCCGTCGCGATCGCATGCGCCGCCGTGCCGAGCCACGTGATGCGCGCGGCGCGCGTGTCGACGCGCGCGTCCTCGCGCGGCGGACGAAACCGCGGGAACGCCAGGTCGTAGAGCGCGCTCACCTCGTCACAGGTCGTCGTGGAAGAGCGGCTCGCGGTTTCGCACGTAGCGATAGACGAGCTGTCGAGCTTCTTGCGTGATCTGCGTGAAGCGCGCGCCGAACCCGGGCGGCGCGTCGCCGCCTTGCTCGCGCGACCACTGCACGACCGCGTTCGCCTCGAACTCGTAGCCGCCCGGGAGCGACACCCGAAGGCGCACGGGCTGCCCGATCTTCGGGATCATGTACGTCGAGACGAAGAGCCCGCCGTGGTCGATGATGTCGTTGCCCGAGAGGCCCTTGTAGAAATTCGACGGGCTGTTCGCGCCGAGGTCGGCGGCGATCACGCTGGCGGCGTCGAGAGGCGGCGGCGCGGGCGGGCGACCCGACATCGGCGTGCCCGGAGGAAACGGCCCTTGCGGGCTGGGCGCCGCGGAGGTCGCCGCCATCGGCGAGCGCGCGGGCGGGGCGAACGGATCGCGCGCGACGGCCGCAGGCTGCTGCGCGTAGGCGGGCGCCATCCCGCCCGCGGGGGCGACCGGGAACTGAGGCTGCTGCGGGGGAGGTCCGTAGGGGCCTTGTTGCGGCTGCGGCGCCTGCTGGTACATCGGCTGCTGCGGCGCGGTCGGCGCGTAGGCGACGCCCATCTGCGGCTGCGGCGCCGGCGGAGCCTGAACGAGCTTGTTGATCGCGTGAACGAGCCCGAGCGAACCGGCGACCGCCTCCATCGCCGCCTGCGACCGCCGGCATCTGCGCCGGCTGCGCCTGCAGCGACGAGAGCGCGGTGCGGACGTTTTGCAGCGCCGTCTCGGCGTGCGGCGAGAGGACCGTCCCGTTGCTTCGCTCGATCTGGTGGAGCGCGCTCATCGCCTGCGCGATCGGCGTCGCGAGGTCCATGATGTGCGGCGGCACGCTCGGGTCGGACTGCAGGGCGCTGAGGCCCCGCGCGAGCGATTCGCGCGCGCTTTTGGCGGTCGTGGCGATGTCGGACATGGGTGAGAATCGGAATGCTATGCGAGGGCGCTCGCGCGCGCGCAAGTAGAGCTCGCGAGCGCGCGCTTCCTCGTCCAGAGCAACGCTCGTCTTCCTCGCCGCGGCCGGCGTGAAGCTCGAGCGCGAAATCGCCCGGCACGAACGACGGGGACGCCGTCCTTGCGAACCGCGCCCTCGCCGGGCTCGAGCGCCCGCGGAAAATCGCCGCGTCGGGGTCACTCGGAGCAATACGACCGTCTCGCCGCCGATTTCAGTGTAGGCCCCGGGCCACGGCGCTGCCGCGCGGATCCGGCGGGCGATTCGCTCGGCCGGCTCGGTCCAGCGCACCTCGAGCAGGTCCTCGGTCGGCGCGGGCGCCTCGGTCGCGTCGTCCTTGCGCTGCGGTTGCGGCGCGGGCGGGGTACCGCGCGCGTACGTCGCCCACGATCTCGCGGAGCAGCGCGAGCGACGGGCGGTCGAGCTTCTTCGCGAGCGTCCACGCGTTCCACGAAGGATCGATCGCGCAGGCGCACCTGCCGCGAGAATCGCGCCAGTGTCATAGGTCTCGTCGAGCAGGTGCGCCGTCACGCCGGTGAGCTCGTCGCCCGCGTCGATCGCCCAGAAGAACGGGTCGGGTCCGCGATGCCGCGGCAGGAGCGACGGGTGCACGCCGAACCGCCGGCGCGAGCGCCAGAAGCTCGCGCGGCAGGCGCTTCGTCCAGAACCAGCTCACGATCAGCTCGGGCCGCAGCGCGCGCGATCCGATCGACCGCGGCCGGCGAGCTCGGGTCGGGCCGCACGAACGCGCGCCGCCCGAAGACGCGCCGGACGCGCCGAACGCCCGGAGCGTCGTCGCGCGAGATCGCGGCGTACACGAGGTCGTGCCCGTCGCGCTCGAGCAGGAGCGCCGCGAGCGGCATCCCGAAGATAGGCGATTTCGCAGCGGCGCGCCGCTCAGCTGCTCGGCGCGGCGGATGACCGCGCTCGCCGGCTCTTCGCCGAGCTGCCTCAAGAGCGCGGTGCGCGCGGCGTGCTCGACGAGCGCCAGAGCTGCGCGCGGTCGGTCGACGCGACCGAGGAAGCCGATCGGGATGCGGAAGCCGCCCTTGTCGCGGCGCCCGCCGCCGTACGCGCGCCCGCTGTCGTCGAACCCGAAGGCCGCTCGAGCCACGCCGCCGGGTCGACGCTCGGCGAGTGCGTGCGGAGCGAGCCCTCGATGAACCTGTCGCCGACGACGCCGTAGACGACGACCGTGTCGATGTCCTCGCGGCGAATCGAGAAGTCCGCGGCCTGCGCGATCGTGTCGCGCTCGCTCTCGGGCACGAAGCCCACGCCGGACATCGCGAAATTGCGGCGCACGACGAGGGCCGCGAGCGCGCGGGCGATGACGTCCATGGCGCTCGGGGCGATGAGGCGGCGGCTCAGGTCTTGGCCAGCATGTCGCGGTCGCACACCTCGGCGATCTGCGCGGCGGCGCGGAAGTCGGTCGCGCGGGCGAGCATGAAGTCGTCCGTGTCGGTCGACGAGCCCGTGCATGAGCGCGGTCGCGATGCGGCGGTCCTCCTCGGACTCCGGCGTCGAGCGGGGCGAGCTACGTCAGGTATTCGACGAAGATCGTCGCGGTCGCCGCCGACGTCGTGGCGAATGTCGACGAACCGCGCCCGCGGCGGCGCATTGGTGCGGTGGTGATCGACGATCGTGAGCGTCTCGATCCCGCTCGCAGTCGCAGAGGTCCGGGTCGATGTCGTGCGCGTCGACGAGCGCGAGAAAATCCACCGGCGAGCCGACGTCCGGACGCTCTTGATCTTCGCAGCTCGACGCCGAGCAGCTTCACGAGCGCGCGGTTCTCGCGGTGGCTCAGCTCGTGGATGTAGCCGATGGTCGTTTGCGCCACGCCGAGCCGCTGCCGCGATGTGCGCCTGCGCGAGCGCGCACGCGATGCCGTCGGGATCGGGATGACCGCGAAGCGGGACGAGAATGTGCTTGCCCTTCGCGGCGGAGAGCGCCTCCGCGAACGCGCTGCGCGCGATCGACGGCATTCGGCGGAGGAACGACCAGACGCCGAACGGGTTCATTCATGAGGCCATATTGTGGACCGGAAGCGCGGGTTTCGGTCGAGCTCTCGCGCAAGGCTCGGCGTGTGCGGCCAGGCTCGGACATCGCGTGCCGATGCGCCATGCGTACGAGAGGAATGCTGATTTGGTGCGCGCCGCACCCCTTGTCCCGAGCGGCTCTCGGCAGCTCTGCGCGCGTTCGTCGTCTCTCGGGCGCCCGCGCTGATCGTCGCGCTGCCGCCCGCTCGCGTGGGTCGCGAGGCGACCTACCGCGCTTCGCTCACGACGCTCGGCCGCGACCAAGGCATCTTCCAGTACATCGCATGGGCGATCCTCCAGGGCGACGTCGACTACCGCGACGTGCGCGACGTGAACGGTCCGCTCATCCACCTCGTGCACATGGCGCTGCTCGAGCTCGGCGGCCGCGACGAGCACCGCTTCCGCGTGCTCGACCTCGCGATCACCGGCGCGGCGTTCGCGTTCGTCGGGGCGTGCCTGCCCGGCATCGCGCGGAGCTTTCGCGCCGCCGGTCGCGCCGCCGAGGCGGGCGCGCGCACGGGCTGGGCGCTCGCCGCGTGGGTCGTCCTCAGCGGGCAGCTCCTCATCTATCTCTTCTGGGATCTCGCGCAGCGCGAGACCTTCTGCGCTCTGGTTCCTGCTGCCGAGCGTGGGACTGCAGCTCCTCGCGCAGGGCAAGCTTGCCGAGCTCCGCGACGGAAAAAATCGGCGCGTGTGGCTGGCCGCGCTCGCGTTCGCGGGCACGCTCAGCGTGATCCCCTGGTTCGGCAAGCCGACGTTCGGCCTGTTCACCGTCGTCCAAGCGCTGACGCTCCTGCTCGATCGGCACTTGCCGGTGCGACCGCTCAAGCTCGTCGCGCTCTTCGGCGCGGGCGGCGTGCTGGGCGCCGCGACCCAGCTCGCCTTCGTCCTCCACTACGGCGATCTCGGCGCATGGCTGCGGATCACGTTCCACGACGTCCCGGCGATGTATCGCTTCATGCTCCCGCGCACGCCGCGCGAGATCCTCTCGCTGCGATGGGGCGGGCCGCCGACCGCCCTCGCGCTCGCCAACGCGGCCGTGATGATCGGGCTCATGATCGACGGTCAGCTCGCGCGCCGCGCGCTCGCGATCGCGCTCTTTCCGATCTGCGGCGTCGTGAGCGTGCTCGTCCAGAGCAAAGGGTTTCCGTACCACTTCCACCCCGTGACGGCGGGCGTCTACCTCCAGTGGCTCCTGCTCGTCGCGTGGGCGTGGGAGCGGTTCTCGGCGCGCGCGCAGGGCACGTTCCTTCGGTCCCTTCCGTTCCTCGCCGCCGGCGCGCTCGCCGCGCGCATCGCCTATCTGCTGCCGCAGTCGCCGCACATCACCGACGTCTGGATCCTCGACAAGGGAGACACCGCCGAGAAGCGCGCGAGCGAGGATTACCTCGTCTACTTCAAGGACCACGACTTCTTTCCGTGGCAGATGCGCGAGGCGGCGGCCTACCTGGACGAGCACACGGCGAAAGACGACCGCGTTCAGCTCTACGGGATGGACCCCTACCTGCTCTTCTTGGCCGAGCGAAAGAGCGCGACGCCGTACATCTACGCGTACGACCTCAACGCCGACGCCGCGCTCGCCGGGTCGGGATGCGCCGGGGCCTGCACCCGACCGCGGCGCAAGCGGCGCAGCATTCGCGTCGATCCGCGACGCGCACGAGGCCGACTTGCTCGCTCGGCTGAAAAAGAGCCCGCCGGCCGCGTTCGTCTTCATCGACCGCTCGCCTCTGCATCACCTACACCGACGCCTGGTCTACGACTTCCGCGAGCACAACCCCGACGCGAGCGGTGGCTCGACGAGCACTACACCGAGACGGCGGCTTTCGGCGAAGACCGCGTCTGGCTCAGGCGGGACCGCGCCGCGGGGCTCGCGCCCAAAAGTGATTTACGAAGGCGAGAGTCCGTCCATGGAGCCCCAAGGAACCATCGCTGCGCCGGCCCCGATCTCTCTTCGTCGACGCCGGTCGCGCCGCCCGCCTCGGCCGCGCCGAGCGAGGACTTCCGCGCTCCGTCGCTCTATCTGAACCGCGAGCTCTCGTGGACTCGAGTTCAACGCGCGCGTCCTCGCCGAGGCGGAGAACCCGAGCGTCCCGCTGCTCGAGCGGCTGAAGTTCCTCGCGATCGTCGCGCTCGAACCTCGACGAGTTCTTCATGGTCCGCGTCGCGGGGCTCAAGCAGCAGCTCACCGGCGACGTCGGCGACCTCGGGCCGGACGGCCTCACCGCCAGCGAGCAGCTCCAGGCCGTATCCGCGCGCGTCCACGAGCTCGTGGGCAAACAGTACCAGCGCTCGCTCGAGCGCGCTGCTGCCGGCGCTCGCCGACAGCGGCATCGTGCTGGTGAAGCCGCGAGCAGCTCCCGACGAGGTGGCGCTCGCGCGCGCTCGACGAGCGCTTCCACAACGAGATCTTCCCGATCCTGACGCCGATCGCCGTCGACCCCGGCCACCCGTTCCCGCACCTTCGCAACAAGAGCCTGAACCTCGGCGTCATGTTCGACGCGCGAGGCGGAGACGAGCGGGCTTCGGCGTCGTGCAGGTCCCCTTGATGCTCCCGCGCCTGCTCGAGGTGCCGGGAATCAGACGGGCGCGCGGCAGCGCCTTCGTGCTCCTCGAGGACCTCGTCGCGCGCCACGTCGGCGACGATTTTCCCCGGCGTGCGATTGCGGGGAATCTACATCTTTCGCGTCACCCGCAACTTCGACCTCGAGATCGACGAGGAAGAGGCCGAGGATCTCCTGCAGACGATCCAGCAAGAGCTCCGCCGGCGCGAGCGCGGCAATGCGGTGCGCGTCGAGGTCGCCGGCGACGCCGACGCCAGGGTCCCTCGCGAGGCTCGTCCGCGCGCTCAAGCTCGACCCCGATCGCGACGTCTACCAGGTCCCGGGGATGCTCAACGTCGCCGACCTCATGCAGCTCGTCGTGCGCGACGAGCGGCGCGATCTCCGCGACGAGCCGTTCACGCCGCAGGCGGTGCCGGCGCTGCGCGACGCCGAGGACGTGTTCGCGCTCGTGCGCGAGCGCGACGTCCTCCTCCACCACCCGTACGAGTGCGTTCGAGCACGTCGTCGACTTCGTGTCGCGCGCGGCCGACGACCCGGACGTGCTCGCGATCAAGCAGACGCTCTACCGCGCCGGCGGAGACTCGCCCATCGTGCGGGCGCTCGCGCGCGCGGCCGAGGCCGGCAAGCAGGTCACCGCGGTCGTCGAGCTCAAGGCGCGCTTCGACGAGGAGTCGAACATCGTCTGGGCGCGCATGCTCGAGCAGTCGGGCGTGAACGTCGTCTACGGTCTGCTCGGGCTCAAGACGCACGCCAAGTGCTCGCTCATCATCCGTCGCGAGCGCGGCAAGCTGCGGCGCTACGTTCACTTCTCGACCGGCAACTACAACCCCACGACCGCGCGTCTCTACACGGACTTTTCGTTGATCACCGCGCGCCGAGCCGGTCGCCGAGGACGCGTCGTCGCTCTTCAACCTGCTCACGGGGTACAGCGCGCCCCCCAAGTGGAAGTCGCTCGTCGTGGCGCCGCTCGGCCTGCACGAGACCGTCCTCGGGCTCATCGCGCGCGAGGCGGACCACGCGCGCGCGGGGCGGCCGGCGCGCATCGTCGCGAAGATGAACGCGCTCGTCGACGAGGACGTCATCGAGGCGCTCTACCGCGCGTCGAACGCGGGCGTCGCGATCAAGCTGCTCGTGCGCGGCATCTGCTGCCTGCGGCCGGGCGTGCCGGGCGTCAGCGAGAACATCGAGGTGCGCGCGATCGTCGACCGCTTCCTCGAGCACGGGCGCGTGTTCCCCTTCGCGAACGGCGGCAAGCGCGAGCTCTTCCTCTCGAGCGCCGACTGGATGCCGCGCAACTTCCACCGCCGCGTCGAGGTGATGGTCCCGATCGAGGACGAGGAGATCAAGACGCGGCTCACCGACATCCTCGCCGTCCAGCTCGCGGACACCGCCAAATCCTGGCGGCTGCTGAGCGACGGCGGCTACGAGCGCATTCAGCCCGCCGACGGCGAGGCGGCGCTGCGCTCGCAGCAGCGGTTCATCGAGGCCGCGCGCGACAAGGTGAAGATCGCCGAGAGCGTCGGGCGGTCGTCGGGGCGGTTCCATCTCGCGCGGCCGATGCCGCCGCGAAACGGGAAGACGCCGCGGGTGCGGCCGGTCCCGAAGAAGCCGTAGGATTCGGCGCTCCGCCGATTTGGTACCATGGCTCCGATGTTCGGGATGACCCGCGGAGAGATTGGCCTCGTCGCGTTCATCTTTTGTCTGGTCTACGGGGCGCTCGTCCTGCCGCGGCTCGCGGAGCGGATCGGCGTGCGCGACAAGCCGGAGCCTCCGAAGAAGCCATGAGCGAGCACCCGGAGAGCTTCGAGAAGACGACGGTCTTCATCAGCGACCCTTCCGTCGAGGCCGAGCGCATCACGCAGGCGCTTCGGAGCGCCGACTTCCACGTGGTGGACGTGCCGCTCGCGATGCTCGTCGCGCGCGTCGCGGTGCAGCGGCCGCGCATCGTCATCTTGGACGCCGACGCGGAGGGGGCGCTCGACGCGGTCGCGCGCATGCGCGAGCTGCCGGACGCCGAGGCCATCGACGTGCTCTTTTGCGGACGACAGGGCGCGACGCTCTCGGGCGCGGAGGACGCGCTCGCGCACGAAGGCAGCGGGTTCTTCCCGCGACCGGTGAACGTGCCGGCGCTGCTGAAGAAGATGGAGTCGCTCGCGGCGCCGGGCGGAGCGGCGCCTCGCTCGGAGCCGCCCGCGGCCGCGGCCCCGAGCGAGCGCCCGCCGCGTCGCTCGTCGCCGCCGTCGCGCCCGCCTTCGCGTCCGCCGTCGCACCCGCCTTCGCGTCCGCCGGGCTCGCTCCGCGCGCCGCCGTCGCGCGTCGCGGCGCCGAGCGTCCTCAGCCGCGAGCTCACCGAGCTCCTGTCGCGCGCCGAGCAAGCGGTGCCGGATCAAAGCCCGTTCGCCGATCTCGCCGCGCCCTCGCCCGAGGAAGAGATCCAGGCCGTGCTGCCCGAGGACGTGCTCGCGGCGCTCGACGCGCCGCTCGAGGACGAGGACGAAGCCGCCCAAGACGGCGGCGAAGGTCCGTCGCGCGTCACGACGTCCGGCGGACGCGCGGTGACGACCGGCGTGCGCGAGCCTGCGCCCGCGCCCGCCCAGCCGCAGCGCGCGTCGGTCGCGCCCGAGCCGCTGACGCACGACGGCTCCGCGTCGGCGCACCAGACGCAAGGCGAGCCGCTCTCGGTCTCGACGGGCGCGTCGGCGCGCACGAGCGACGGCGTGACGGCCGCGCACCGGAGCACACGTCGGAGCGAGCCCGCTCCCGCGATCGCGGCGCACCCGCCGTTCGCCGACCCGACGTCGGCGATCACGACGCCGCCGCGGAGGCCGAGCTCGATCCCGCCGCCGACGCACGCGCAGCCGACGCCGATCTCGCAGCCGCAGGGCGCGCCGAGCGCGCTCTCGACCACGCTCGGGAGCGAGCTCCTCGTGCAGCAAGGCGGGATGATCGGCGCGCCCATCCCCGCTTTTTCTCAGCCGTTCGCTCCGCCGTTTTCCGGCGCCGCGAGCCACGCGCAGAGCAGCGGCGCGATGCCGCTCTCGCCCGCGCCCGCGACGTTCGAGGACGCGCCGGCGCGCAGCGTGGCGCAGCCGCCTCCGCGGCCGGACAGCTCGATCGGCGCGCGCGCGGCGCAGGGCGCGTACGCGCTCGGGCCGGGCGACGCGCCGCGCGTGCTCGCGCAAGCGATCGCCGAGCGTCACACCGGCGCCCTCACGTTCGAGACGCCCGCGGCGCGCGCCGGCGCGTCCGAGGTGCGGCGCGTCGTGCTCCGCGAGGGCGACATCGTGACCGCCGCGTCGGGCGTCGACGGCGAGACGCTGCTCGCGTTCCTCGGCGCGCGCGGGGACCTGCCGCGCGAGCGCGTCGAGGCGCTCGCCGGGCGCCTGCCGCCGTACGGCCGCCACGCAGGCGCGGCGCTCGTCGCGCAAGGCGTGCTCGGTCAAGAGCAGCTCTGGCCGGTCTTGCGCTCGCACGCCGAGTACATCATGGGCCAGGCCATGCTCGTGCCGGCGGGCACGGCGATGCTCGACCCCGAGCCGCCCGGGCGTCTCAAGACCGAGCCGAGCGTCTTCGGCGGCGCGCCGGGCGCGGAGATTTTCGTCGAGGTGATTCGCCGCGTGATCTCCGCGGACGACGCGGTGCGCCGACTCGGTGGACGCAGCACCGTCGTCGGCGAAGGCTCGCGCCCCGAGCTCGTGCGCGAGTGCGGTCTGGGCGCCGCCGAGCTCGACGCGGTGCGCACCGCGCGCGGTCAGCGGGTGGACGCGGTCATGGCGTCGCTCCCCGACACCGACATTGCGTCTGTGCTCTATGCGCTTTGGCTCCTCGGCGTCGTCGACATGGTGCGGAGCGTGCTCGATCGCTCCGAGCGGCCGCAAATGGCGCCCGACGCGATGGACGAAGAGGCCATCCGCGAGCGAATTCGCGCGCGCGTGCAGCTCGTCGACGAGGGCGATTATTTCGCGCTGCTCGGGGTCCCCCGCAACGCGACCGGCTACGAGGTGCGCCGCGCCTACCTCGACCTTCGCCGCGCGTTCGAGCCGTCGCGCGTGCTCACGCCCGCGCTCGTCGACCTCGCCGAGGACGTCCGCCGAATCGCGAGCGTGCTCGAAGAGGCGTACGAAATCCTGGGCGACAACGCCCGTCGCGAGCGGTATCGCCGCGCCATCGACGGCGACTCGCCCCCGCTCCGAGCGTCGCCGGAGGGTCGTTGACGTGCTAGTTCGTGATTAGGATAGAGGCACGATGTCGAACTTCGGAATCCGAGGAGGGGCATTCTCGCCCCCGCAGCGTCCCGCCAAGGCGGAGGTCGTCCCGACCGTCGGCGAGCAAGACTTCGAGCAGGAGGTGCTCCGCGCCGAGCTCCCAGTGTTGCTCGAGTTTTCGGCCGAGTGGTGCCAGCCCTGCAAGACCATCAAGCCGGAGGTCGAGGCCTTCGCCAAGGAGATGGAAGGCAAGCTGAGCGTCCGCAAAATCGACATCGACAAGTCGCCGCTCCTCGCGCGCGAGCTGCGCATCCAGTCGGTGCCGACGTTCATGCTCTTCGTGCAGGGCCGGCCGGTCGACGCGGTCGTCGGCGCGATCGGCAAGAAGAAGCTCCGCGAAATGGTCGACCCGTACCTCCCGCGGGCGGAAGGCGCCGTCAAAACGGTCGAGCTCGCCCAGCTCGTCCGCGAGGGGCGCGTCGTTCCGGTCGACACGCGCGAAGCCGCCGCGTTCGGCCGCGCGCATCTGCCCACCGCGCGCAACATGCCCCTCGAAGAAATCGAGGGACGCCTCGCCGAGCTGCACATGCTGCCGGCGCAGCCGGTCCTCTATTGTCGCTCCGGCGACAAGACCAAGGCGCTCGCCGAGAAGCTCGCCAACGAGGGAATGCCCGTCATGTTCCTCGAGGGCGGATTGCTCGCGTTGGGAGAGCGAAGGCCTGCCTGTCGAGCGAGGCTCGCAGAGCGAAGCGTCGCGCGCCGAGGGATCGGGGAGCTCGAGGGGCAGCGCCCCTCGAACCGGAGGGTGACATGGGTATGATGGGGGACATGCCGGACTTGGCGCGCTTCCGTGCGCTCCTCTCGACGCACATGGCGAAGAAGGGCCTGCGCTCCACCGACCAGCGCCGGCTCATCGTCGAGACGTTCTTCAAGTCGCCGAACCACGTGAGCATCGAAGAGCTGCTCGCCCAGGTGCGCGAACAAGATCCGAAGGTCGGCTACGCGACCGTATACCGCACGCTCAAGCTCCTCACCGAGTGCGGCGTCGCGTTCGAGCGACGCTTCGGCGACGGCCTCGCGCGCTACGAGCTCGCCGACGACGAGGCGCACCACGACCACCTCATCTGCATCGAGTGCGGCACCATCGTCGAGTTCGAGGAGCCCCGCGTCGAGGCCCTGCAAGAAGCCGTCGCGACCCAACACGGCTACGAGCTCCGCAGCCACAAACACGAGCTCTACGGCGTCTGCGGCGACTGCCAACGCAAAGCCAAGAAGAAGAACTGACGCCCAAAGAGAGAGGTCACACAAAGATTCGAAGGGGGGAAGGCGAGAGAAGAGAGATTTTCGGAGTTTCGCCACATCCTCTCTTCCTTCCTATCTTCCAATCTTTATGTGAATTCTCTCAGCGTCGAGCGTGCGCACGTCGGTGACGACGACGTCGACCGGGACGTCCTCGGGGGTGACGGGGACCTCGACGAGGAGCTGGAAATCGTACGCGACGCCGATCTTCACCGCGCGCGGAAAGCGCGGGAGCAGGCGGTCGTAGAAGCCGACGCCGTAGCCGAGCCGCTTGCCGGTCTCGTCGAGGGCGAGGGCGGGGACGACGATGACGTCGAGCTCTTCGGCGACGGGCGCCGAGAGCGGCGCGCCGTGAAACCCGATGGGGTCTTGCTCGAGCTCGCTCGGCGCGGCGAAGCGGAACGCGGGCTCGCCGAGCGCGGGGTACGCGATCCGCGCGCCGCGCGCGCGGAGCTCGGCGTCGAGCGGGCGCAGATCGACCTCGTGG
Source organism: uncultured delta proteobacterium (assembly GCA_963731595.1). Lineage (GTDB taxonomy): Bacteria > Myxococcota_A > Polyangia > Polyangiales > Polyangiaceae > DASXHD01. Next base: position 1,104,832 of record CAVSWE010000004.1, on the reverse strand, counting down.
CGCGCCTCGATGGGGAAGAAGAGCGCAATGCGCGCCGCGCGCGCCAGCGACTCGTGCGCGCGGAGATTCTCGACGATGCGCTCGGAGCGCTTCGCGAGCGCCGCGGCGGGCGTCGTCTGCCGCAGCGCGCGGAGGCGCTTGCGGAGCTCCGCTTTCGCGCGGACCACGATCGCGAGGTCACGTTCGTCCATCGCCGCCGAGCGTAGCGCGCGGGCGGGCGTGTACACACCTCGTCGGTTCGGCTAGCTTCTCGCGAGCGCATGCCGACGCGAACGAAGGCCGCCGCGGTCGTGGAGGGCGACCCCGCAAAACCTTTCCTGAAGTGGGCGGGCGGCAAGCGCCAGCTCCTCGACTCGCTTCTCGCGCACACGCCGCCGCGGGAGAAGATCGGCACGTACTTCGAGCCGTTCATCGGCGGGGCCGCGCTCTTCTTCGCCGTGCGTCCGAAGAAGGCGGTGCTCGGCGACGTGAATCTTCGCCTCGTGCGCACCTACCGCGGCATCCAGAGCGACGTCGAGGCCGTCATCGCCGCGCTCGAGCGCCACAAGAAGCGCCACGGGAGCGACTACTTCTACAAGCTCCGCGAGAAGAACGTCAATCGCGCCTCCGACGCCGAGCTCGCCGCGTGGTTCATCTACCTCAACAAGACCGGCTTCAACGGCCTCTACCGCGTCAACAGCAAGGACCGCTTCAACGTGCCTTTCGGGCGCTACGCCAAGCCGAACATCTGCGACGAGGAGAACCTGCGGGCGTGCTCGGCGGCGCTCGCGGGCGTCGCGATCGTGCACGGCGACTTCGCGCAGGTGGTCCAGGGCGCGTCGCGCGGCGACTTCGCCTACTTCGATCCGCCGTACGTGCCGCTGTCGCGCACGTCCGATTTCACGGGCTACACCTCGGCGGGCTTCGGCCCGGACGATCAGCGTCGTCTGCGCGATACGGCGCGCGCGCTGAAGGCGCGCGGCGTCCGCGTGCTCTTGTCGAACTCGTCGGCCGCCGGCGTGCGGGAGCTCTACGGCGAGGGCTTCACGGTGGCGGAGGTCTCGGCGCTCCGCAGCGTGAACAGCAAGGCGAGCGGCCGCGGGGCGGTGGCCGAGCTCGTGATCACGTAGGCGAAGGCTCGGGCGGGCTGTCTCGGCGCGCTACGATGAGGTCATGCGCTTGGCTTGGTTGGTCGCCGTGCTCGCTGCGTCGCAAGCGGCGCGCGCCGGCGACGTCGTCGCTCGGAGATACGTCGCCGCCGACGGCCGCGGGTAAGCGGGGGCAGGCGTCGAAGGATTGAACGTCACGGGCTTTCGTGTCGCCGCGACGACGGGCTTTCGCATCTCCCGCTGGACGTCGGTCGAGGGTTTCTTCGACGGCACGTTCCAGACTCTGCCGCACCTGCAGCCGGAAGAAGGAGCCGCGTGCAGCGGGCTCTACACCGACCAGTGGCGCTGGGAAACCGTGGGCGCCCGACTCTGGGTGCACTTGGTCCACACGCGCGAGGTCGACTTCTCGCTCGCGCCGCCCTCGCTCGCGCTCGGGGCGGTCTTCGACGCGGGACGAAGCACGCAGCCTCCCGGCTCGCAGTGCTACTACGCGGCGCGCGACAGGTCCGGCGTCATGCTCGCGATCGGGCTCATTCGTTTCGGCTTCGAGCTTCGTGGAGACCGCTGGTTTGCGTTTCGCGTCACTGCGGGGGTCGAGCTGGATCTGGGATTCGACGTTGGGCCGGGCGTGCTCGCGATCGAGGCGTCCGCCGGGCCGGTGGTTCGCTTTTGACCACCTTGCGTGCGGCTCTTCAGAATCGCCGGCGCGATCGCAGTGTCGAAGAGCCGGGCGCGCAGGCCTCACGCGACGTCGCGCATGCCGCATTCTTGATCATCCGCTGGTTCAACCGCACGCCGGAAGGCAATCCCCCCTCTCGACGCGTCACGGGTTCGTCGTGCAGGTTCCGCCCGTGCACGTGCACGTGGCTGCGCCGTTGCAGTTGAGCGTGCAGGTGCCCCCGGTGCAGCTCGTGATCGTGCACGACTGGGCGCTGTGGCACGTGAGGGTGCAGTCCCCGCCGGTGCAGTCCATCGTGCAGGTGCCCGCCGGTGCAGTCCTCGGTGCAGTTGCCGCCGGTGCAGTCGGTGGTCGCGCACGAGGTCGTGTTGGTGCAGGTCTGCGTGCAGTCGCCGCCGGCGCAGGCGGTCGAGCATGCGCCGCCGGTGCACGCCTGGATGCAGTCGCCGGTGCCGCAGCTGGCGATCGTGCATGACGTCGCGTTGGTGCACGTCTCGTGGCAGTCGCCGCCGGCGCAGCCGATCGTGCAGGTGTCGCCGCTGCCGCAGGTGTACATGCAGTCGCCGCTGCCGGGGCAGTCGTGGGCGCAGGTCGTGCTCGGCGGGCAATCGCAGATTTGGTTGGAGCCGCTGTCCGGGTTGCACGAGAAGCCCGCGGCGGAGAGCGCGTCGGCGCCTGCGTCGCTCGGTGCCGCCTCCGGCTTCGCGTCGCTCGACGCGTCGTTCGCGCCCGAATCGCCGGAGTCGGTCGTGGTCGCGTCGGTCGGGCTCGCGTCCGAGCCGCCGTCGGTCACGTCGGTCGAGGAGCCGCAGGCCAAGAGAACCGCCGAAAGCACGAAGAGGACTCGTTTCATGCGGCGCCTCATTGCACGAGCACGGCCCCGCGGCTACCCACGCGGCGAGGGAGCTGAATCAAAGCGTTCGCGCGCCACGGCGAAGGTCGCGTCGACGCCGTCGATGCGCGCCGACACTAACCCGTCAAGCCGAACGCGGCTCGCCCGGCGTTCCTTCGTCGAACGGGACGAACCGGGCGACGACGCGCGTGAGGTCGTCGATCTCGATGGGCTTGAGCAAGTACGCGTCGGCGCCGAGCTTCGTCGCCGTCGCCGCGGTGTCGCGGTTGCCCGACATGACGACGACCGGCGTCGCGGCGAGCTCGGGAGTTCCTTTGAGCTGTCTCACGAAAGCCGTTCCGTCCATCTTCGGCATCATGAGGTCGACGATGACGAGCCCGAGGTCGTGCGGACCGCCCAGGAGCGCCAGCGCCTCGGCGCCATCGTGCGCCGTCACGACGGGGACTGCGTGCAGGCCCAAGAGGAGCGTCACGATCTCCAAGATGTCCGGGTCGTCGTCCACGAGAAGCACGGCGCGGTGAGCGGGGGTCATGCGGCCTTTGCGAGCGGCAGCTGGACGACGAACGTCGAGCCCCCGCCTTCTTGGGGTTCGACGTGCACCGAGCCGCCGTAGCGTTGGACGATTGCGCGCACGATTGAGAGGCCGAGCCCGAGCCCGCCGTAGTTGCGAACCGAGACGCCGCGCTTGAACGGCTCGAAGATCGCTTCACGCTGGTCGGGCGCGACGCCGAGACCGTGATCGGTCAACCTGAACGTTGCCTGTCCGTCGCGCGCGTCGACCGACGCCTCGATCGGCCTTCCGAGCCCGAACTTGAGCGCGTTCTGCACGAGGTTGCCGACGACCTGCTCGAGCCGAAATCGATCCCAACGGCCCACGACCGCACGCGAGGCGTCGACCGAGAGGGTCGAATGCGAACGCTCGATTTCCGGCGCGAGGCTCGCGGCGACCTCGCGCACGACGGCGGCCAGATCCACGTCCGCATCCTCGAATCGCAAGCCGCCGGTCCGAATTCGCGTGATGTCGAGGATGTCGTCGACGAACCGCGCGAGCCGGCGATCTTCGCGAATGACGAGGTCGAGCGTCTTCTTGCGCGTCTCGTCGGGCAGCTCGTGGCGTCGAAGGGTCTGGGCCGCGAGGTGAATCGACGCGAGCGGTCCGCGGATCTCGTGGGCGGCGATGGACAGGAAATCGTCGCGCGCGCGCGCGGCCTGCTGCGCCTCGCGAACGAGCCGCGCGTTCTCGAGCGCGAGCGCGATGCGCCCCGCGAGCTCCTCGACGGTCTCGAGGTCCGCGCGCGTGTGCCCGCGCTGGAGCGGCGCAGAGAGCACGATGGCGCCGAGCGACTCGTTCTGAAAGACGAGAGGCGCTGCGAGAATGGAAGCGTCACCCCGCCGCAGGATCGTCGAACGCCCTTCGAGCGTCACGTTGGGAATGTCGGGAAGGTAGGAGCGCTCGTCGAGCGAATGAGACGCCCGGCGGGACGGTTTTCCGTTCGCGAACACGTCGACGACGCACACGTCGCCGAGGTACGGAACCGCCGCCTTGGTGACCGCGTCGAGCGCGCTGTCCACGTCGAGCGAGCCGAGCAGCCGCGATGCGTCGACGAGAAACGTCTCCCGCGCGAGCAGGCGCTCGCGCTCGGTGACGTCGCGAAAGCTCCACACCCGACCGATGACCGCGAAGCGCGCTCGCTGCGGCCGCGAGTAGCGCTCGAAGACCCGACCGTCTTTGAAGCGCAGCACGTCGAAGCTCTCGCGCTCGGCGCTCGCGTAGAGCGTGCGGACGCCCGCGAGAAACGCCTGCGGGTCGACGAGCTGGTCGAGGACGAATTGGAGCATCGCGTCGTCGGTGCGCTTGGCGGCGATTTCGGGTGGGATGCCCCACAGCGACAGGAAGCGCGAGTTGTAGAGGACCGTGTTGCCGGCGCGATCGACGACGAGAATGCCGTCCACCGTCGCCTGGAGCACGCTCTGGAGCGAGATTGTCGACTCGCAGCCGTTCGCCGGGCGGTGCTGCTCGGTCACGTCCCAAATGGTCCCCACGAACGAAGGCGGCGGATGCTCGAGCGGCTCGGCGCGCGTCGCGAAGAGCCTGGTCGCGCCGTCTGGGCGCACGATCCGAAACTCGGACGAGAACGGGTGCGGGTCAGCCGCAGCATCCTTGAACAACCCCTCGACCCTCGCGCGATTGTCGGGATGGACGCGCTCGAGGATGGTTCGCTGCGAGGTGTCGAGGTCGGTCACCGCGAGAATGCGCGCGAGGTTCGGCGAGAGCCGCACCGTGGACGCCCGAACGTCCCACTCGAAGCCGCCGAGGTCGAACGATTCGGACTCGTCGATGGCTTGCTCGAGCTCGCGAACCAGCAGCTCCCGATCGACGCCACACTCGACGCACGCCGTCTCGAGCGACGCTCGATCCAGCCGTCCGACCGGCACGTGGTGTCGCAAGAAGACGAGACGCGTCTCCTCGTGCTGCCGCACGATCTGGCCGATTGGTCGCGTTGCATCCAGCGTGGCCACGGATTCGATGAAGCAACCGCCAAGCCATGGCGTCCGACGGAGCGTTTGGGCCGGGCCAATCTCAAAGCGCGTTGCGGACGGGGTCGACCCGCTCGCGAGCGACCGCGAAGGTCGCGTCGACGCCGTCGATGCGGGCGAAGACCATCGCTTGGTTCTTGCGGAGGACGTCGCGGCCGAAGCGGACGTGGACCGTGCGCTTGCCGGCGTCGCCCTCCATCTCGGCGCGGACGTCGAGCGACGGCGACACGAAGCCCTCGTCCGGCGCGGGAGGACCCAGGCGAACGACGTCGTCGGCGCGGAGCGAGTCGAGCGCGCTCGCGATCGTCTCGACGCTGGTCGGCAGGCCCGCGTCCGGCCCCACGAGCCTGTCGGCGACGCGCCGGAGCTCGAGCCGGCCCCCGGCGCGCGAGAGCACGATCGACGACGCCTTCGACGCGTCGACCGCGAGCGTGGAGCGATCGATCAGGATGCGCGACAGCGAGTCGCGGAAGATTCGAGGCTCGAGGAAGACCGGCGTCGTCCCGCTGCTCGAGTCGGTGACGAGCGCGTAGAGACCATTTTCGCCGTCGCTTCCGAGGGTGAGCTTCACGGTGCGCGTCTTCGATGCGGTCAGGGTCACGCTGCACGCCGAGCTCGCGAGCCCGAAGGTCCCGTCGTCCGAGTCGGCGACCCACGCGTCGGCGCGGAGGTGGGCGATTTGGTCGACGAGATCGAGCGCGCCCGCTTGGTCGGCGACGTAGCCGCGCGGGCTCTCGAGCTTCCACGTGCTGCCGTCGCGCGCGAGATCTTGCGGCGTGCCGCAGCGCAGGGCGAGGGCGGTCACGTCCTTCGGGTCGAGCGCCGGCTGCACGACGTCTCGCCCTTTGAGCGCGGACTTGCGCGGCTCGAGGTGCCGCGCGACCTCGGGCGTCACGTCGAGCCGCGCGCCGTCGGCCGCGCGATGCACGACCCAGCCGCCCTTCGCGTCTTGTCCGAGGTCGACGAGCTCGTCGTCCTTCATCTCGCCGCCGTGGACGCGCACGTGCGCGCGCAGCGTGAACGGATCGTTTCCGGCGAGGGGCGCGACGTTGGTTCCCTTCGAGCGCACGACCGCGGAGGCGACGCTGTTCGCGGCGTCGACCTCGTCGCCCGCGAGATCGCGATCGAAGGGCGCGCGCGCGTGCCAACCGCTGCCCTTGCGCGCGAGCTCGATCTTGTCCGCGCCGCTCGCGCTCGTGAGCGTCAGCTCCTCGAGCTCGTCCTCGTGCGCGAAGAAGAGCCGCGTGTCGGCGAGGTCGGCGGCCGATTGCGTCAGCCCCTCGAGGACGCCGCGCGGCGCGCACGCGGCCAGGCGCGTCGGCTCGGTGCGCACGACCACGAGATCGTCCGGGTGGCTCGGGCACGCACCGCCGACGAGGATGACGCCGCGCGGCCGGCCGTCCTTGGGCGTCATCGTGATCGTCGCCTCCGGATCCTTCACGTCGGCGTCGACGAAGCTCTCGGCGCGCATCATGGCGAGCGCCGACCAGAGCTTGTCGAGCGACTCGCGCGAGGCGCGCAGACCCGAGCCGCGGAGCTTGAAGGTGAGCTCGCCGGAGCGATCGATCGTGACGTCGCCCGCCTTCGACCTCACCTCGATCGACGCGAGATCGAGCGACAAATACGGCACGATCGTGCGGCTCTTGTACGCGTCGGCGCTCCTCAGGAGCTGCGCGGCGAGCTCCTTCGAGACGACGAACACGCCGCTGCCGTCGACCTTGAGATAGGCCGCGCCCTCGGGCGACGGCGCGGCGCCGCCGAGCGCGAAGCGGAAGACGAGCCTGCCCATCGTGATCGAGCCCGTGGCGCGCGGCGAGTCGAACGTGGGCGCGGACTTGGGCTCGACCTTGCGCACGTAGGTCGCGAACTCGAGCGCGCCGAGGAGCTGATCGACGGCGTTCGGGTCGGCCGCGCCCGTGAACGGCGACTCGATGCGCCACGCCGCGTCGGCGTCGCGATCGAGATCGCGCGCGAGGACGAGCTTCTCGCCGGCCCTGTCGATCTCGACGCGCGAGAGCTCGTCGCGACGAAACGCGGGCAGCACGTTGTTCGGTCGCGAGGCGCGCTCGCCCTCGGTGATCGACCCGCGGTCGATCCAAATCCAGACGCCGAGCGCGATCGCGACGACGGCGAGCACGAGCGACGTGCCGTTCTTGCGCCAGTTCATTTCTTGCGAGCCCCGCGCCCTTCGGTCGCGCGACGGCGCAGCGCGACGAGCACGCCGAGCAGCACGCCGGTGATGGGCATGTACGCGAGCACGTACCTGCGGACCTCGCCCTCGGTCGCGGTCGACATGCGAAGCCCCGCGCCGACGCTGGGCTTGTCCGGCACGTCGAGCACGGCGGGCTTGGCCGAGAGCCACGCGATCGCGTTGCCCATCAAGAACGCCGTCCCGTGCCACGGGAGCGGCGCGCGGAAGTTCGACATCGAGAACGCGTAGCTCGAGCCGACGACGACGACGCGCGGCCCGTGCGGCGCCTTCGCCGAGGCCTTCGCGCCCTCGCTCGCCATCGCGAGCACGAACGGTCCGGCGCGATCCGAGCCGCGTTTGTCGGGAATGTCTTGCGACGCCGAGCGCGCGATCTGGGTCGCGCGCTCTTCGTTCACGGCGAAGGCCTTGTCGCTCGTGCCGAGCAGATCCATCACGGTCGCCGGCGACGTCACGTGGTGCAGCGGGCGCGCGACGTCGAGCACGACCTTCGGCACGTCGCGCATCTCGTCGGTGGGGACGAGCCCCGTCGTGATGGGGTTCGCCTTCGGCACGGCGACGAACGTGTCGCCGCGCGAGCTCGGAAACGCGAGCGTCGGATCGGCTTCGATGACGAGCAGGTCGTCGAGCGCGATGCCGAAGGGCTCGAGCACGCGCGCGTAGCTCGGCGCCGCCTCGCCCGCTTCGGCGCCGATCGCGAGCAGGAAATTCCCGCCGCCGAGCAGGTACGAGCGCAGCCGGTTCTGCTCCGCCTCGTCGAGCGCCCCGAGCCCGCGCGCGGCCTGGGGTCGCGGCGAGGCGACGATCACGACGTCGCACCCCTTGAACGGCTCGTACGCGTTCTGCGGCGTCGTGTCGACGGACACCGACTCGTAGTTGTCCTTGTCGAGCGTGTCCTTGAGCAGGCCGAGCCCGTCCTCGCTGCCGTCGTCGATCGACCGCTCGCCGTGCCCGGTCACGAAGCAGAGCTTGGTCTTGTCGCCCGCGATGACCCGACGGATCGCGCCGGTGATCGCCTGCTCCTCGCGCGGCTTGGCCTTCACGTCGTCGCCCTGCGCGACCTCGACCATGTCGCGCGGCGTGAGAAACCAGTGCTTGTCCCCGCGCGCGACGATCGCGATCGCGTCGGCGACCATGCGCCCGTCGGGCGCGGGCGCGGCCTGCACGTTGAAGCGCTTGCGCACGTCGGCGAGCGCGAGCGCGTCCTTGTCGGGATCGATGTATGCACACGGAGCTGCGACGTCTCCGCCGTGTAGCTCGCGACCAGGTGACGCAGGCTCTGCTCGAGCGGATCGCCGCCGCCGAGGAGGATCCAGAGCTCGACCGGCTCGTCGAGCGAGTGGAGCGTCTCGAGGGTGGGCTGGGTGAGCGTGTAGAGCTTGCCGCTCGTCCAGTCGGCGCGCGTGTAGTGACGCGCCGCGAGCACGTTGACGAGCACCGCGACGACGACGGCCGACGCGATCCCGACGAGCGAGAGAGCCTCTCCGCTTCCGCGCAGCTTCACGTCCACCTCCACGAGTCGACCACGCGGGTCGTGAGAAAGAGCGGGAGGAGCACGAGCGTCCCGTCCCAGATGAGTCGCCGCGAGTCGACGACGCCGCTCGCGAAGTCGTTCATCTGCGCCCAGACCGACACGTACGAGCAGACGTCGTGGAGCATGGTGCCGTCGCGCGTGACGAACTCGCCGATGCCGAGGATGAAGAGGACGAGCAAGACGAGCGCGGTCAGGACGAGCGCGATGAACTGGCTCTTGGTCACCGCGCTCATCATGAGGCCCAGCGCGAGGTATCCCGCGCCGACGAAGACGACGCCGAGGTAGCTCGCGCCCACCACGTGCCAGTCCACGTACCCCGAGCGCTGCAACATGACGACGTAGAGGAGCGTCGGCGCCCACATCGCGACGTAGGTCGCGAGCGCGGCCCCGTACTTCGCGAGCACCACCGCCGGCGCCGCGACGGGAGCCGTCATCAGCGACTCGATCGTGCCGCTGCGCCGCTCTTCGGCGAAGAGACGCATCGTCATCGGCGGCACGAGGAGAAAGAGCACGAGATAGAGCAGCACCGTGTTGCCGAAGAAGGCCTGGATGGGCGTCTGATCGCTCTCGATCGAGCCCAGCGTCGGCGAAGTTCTTCGACGAGCACCGAAGAATGCATGCCCTGCACGACGAGGAACACGCACGATGAGCACCCACGCGAGCGGCGTCACCAAGAAGGCGAAGAGCTCGCGCTTGAAGATCGGCCAGAAGCTCCTCACGAGGCGTCCTCCGCGGGCTCTTCGTGCTCGTCCGGGTCCTCGGCGCGCCGGTGAGCTCGGCGAAGACGTCCTCGAGCGTGCTCTGCTCGGGCGCCGCCGAGCGGATCGCGAGCCCCGGCATGGACGAGCGCGGCGACGGCTTTCTCGGTGTTCGCGGGCGGGCTCGGCGAGCTTCTTCTTCCACGACGCAGCGGAGCGTCGCGAGGTCGCCCTCGGCGGAAGCGTCGACCGCGATCTTGGAGAAGGCCTCGAGCCCTTCGAGCGCGCTCCGCGCCTTGTCCGCGTCGCCGCGCACCACGACGACGAGCGCGGGCGAGCGACGCAGCTTGCGCAGCTCGTCGATCGAGCCCTGGCGACGAGCTTGCCCTTGGCGATCACGATCGCGCGCGAGCAGCGTCGCCTCGACCTCGCTGAGGATGTGCGTCGAGAGGAGCACCGTGTGCTCCTTCGCCGAGCTCGCGCAGCATGACGCTCGCGGACGTCGCGGATCTGGTTCGGGTCGAGGCCGGCGGTGGGCTCGTCGAGGATCGAGCAGCGGCGGGCGACGACACGAGCGCGTCCGCGAGGCCGACGCGCTGCCGGTACCCCTTCGAGAGCTTTCCGATGACCGACGTTCGCGCGATCGGCGACGCTGGCCTTTTCCATCGCGTCGTCGACCGCCTTCGCGCGCTTTCCGCGCTCGACGCTCTTGAGCTCGGCGCGGAACGCGAGGTACTCGCCGACGCGCATCTCCGGATAGAGCGGCACCGCCTCGGGCATGTACCCGATGCTGCGCCGCGCCTCGAGCGACTCGAGCGCGACGTCGTGGCCGGCGACACTTTCACCGTGCCGCTCGTCTGGCCCGAGGAAGCCCGCGAAGATGCGCAGCGTCGTCGCTCTTGCCGGCGCCGTTCGGTCCGAGGAACCCGACGACCTCGCCCTTGCCGACCTCGAACGAAAGGCGATCGACGGCGGTGAGATCGCCGTAACGCTTGACGAGGCCCGATACCGAGATCACGGGTCGAATGTATACTCGGATGTCGCATGTCGCGCCGCGGGAGAGTCGTTACGACCTCGACGGGCTCTGCACTCGTCCCGATCCCGAGTCGTGCGTCGGCGTGCAGAACGGCGGCACGTGCGCCGACGGCGGGCCGTACGGCTGCCCTTAGGCTCGCACGCGCCAGTTGCCGAGGAACGTCTTGCCGACGTCGTCGCACGTCGGATCGGTGACGGTGAGCTCGGGCCGGCCGTTTCGGTTGAGGATGACGGTGTTCTGCCGGAAGACGCGGCCGAACGGAGATCGCCTCGTCGCGCTCGATGTCGTGCACGAGCCACGAAGGCTCGCGCCAAGTCCCCTCCGGCTCCTCCTCGTACCCGACGCACGACTCGACGCGGTAGCAGCCGAGGATGAGGAGATCGCGCATGACGACGTGGCGCGCGTCGTTCACCTTGCGCGGCAGGAGCATCGAGCGCGGGTTGTACGCGGTGAGGATGCAGAACGGCATCCGCAAGAGCTCGGGCAGCGAGCCCGGGTCGGTGACGATGTCCCCGTCGAGCGAGACGCGGAGCGGCCCCGCGCCCGTCGGGAGCTCGTAGACGGTGGACATGTATTGGCGGAGCAGCGTCGAGTCCATGCGTCACCCAGACCTTGTATTATGCATCGAACCTGTAGCCCACACCGCGCACGGTGTGGAAGTGTTTCGGCTCTTGCGGGCTCGGTTCGAGCTTGGCGCGCAGCTGCTGGATGAAGTTATCGACGGTGCGCGGCGTGCCGTGGTGGTTCGGGCCCCACACCTTCTGGAAGATGGCGTCGCGCGTGAGGGCGCGGCCGCGCGCGTCGACGAGGCACTTCAAGACGTCGAACTCGGTGGCGGTCATCTCGACGACCGCGGCGGCGCGCCGCACGTTGCGCGCGTCGAAGTCGACGACGACGTCGCCGAACGAGAACGTCCGCGCGGGCTCCATGCGCCCGCGCCGCAGCGCCGCGCGAACGCGCGCGAGGAGCTCGGCGAGGCTGAACGGCTTGGCGACGTAGTCCTCGGCGCCGAGCTCGAGGCCGGTGACCTTGTCCATCTCGCCCGTCCGCGCCGAGAGCACGATGACCGGCATTCCGAAGCCCTCGCGGCGCAGGGTCTGGAGCACCTCGAACCCGTTTTTGTTCGGGAGCATCACGTCGAGGATGACGAGATCCGGCGGCCCGGCGCGCACGGCGTCGAGGCCCGCCTCGCCGTCGGCGACGACGTGGACCGAGTACCCCTCTTTCTCGAGGTTGATCCGCAGGCCGAGCGAGATCGCGTTGTCGTCCTCGACGACCAGGACGCGCCGCTGCACGCCGCCCTCAGGCTTCGGAGGTTGAAGGTGCTGCTGCGGCACGGGACGACGTCTTTAGCGCGTCTTTGGTGGCAGGCGCGAGGAGAATGCGGAACGACGAGCCCTTTCCCGGCGCGCTCTCGACGACCACGCGGCCTCCGTGGGCGCGCACGATGTGCTTCACGATCGCGAGGCCGAGCCCGCTGCCCTCGCGCGCGCGCGAGAGGCGATCGTCGATGCGGTAGAACTTGTCGAAGATGCGCCGCTGGAGCGCCCGCGGGATGCCGTGACCGTTGTCGGTCACGTCGAAGACGACGCTGCCGTTCGCGTCGCGGTACGCGCGGAGCGACACGACCGGCGGCGTCCCGCCGTATTTTCGCGCGTTCGACAGGAGGTTCACGAGCGCGTCGGTGATCGCGTCGTGGTCGACGGCGACGTCGGGCAGACCGTCGTCGACCCGCGACTCGAAGACGAGCTTGTCGTCGGTGCGGAGCGGCGAGAACGCGTCGGCGGCGCTCTTGACGAGCTCGCTCGGCGCCGTCGGGTGCAGGTCGTAGAGCTTGCGCCCCGCCTCCATGCGGCCCCAGTCGAGCAAGCGCTGGATGCGGCGCGAGAGCTTCTCGGTCTCGGACGCGAGCATCTTCACGCACTCCTCGCTCGTCTTGGGGTCGTCGGTCGAGCGCTCGAGCGTCTCGGCGAAGAGACGAATCGCGGTGAGCGGCGTGCGGAGCTCGTGGCTCACCTTCGACACGAAGTCCGCCTGGAGCTCGCTCAAGTTGGCCTCGCGCCGGATGAAGACGAGCACGAGGATGACGCCCGTCGTGACCGCAGCGACGAAGCACACCATGAGGATGCCCAGCAGGAGATCGAACCCGGCCTGCCCGATGATCATCGTGACGATGCCGAGCGTCAGGAGCAGCACCATCGGAACGATGACGAGGTAGACCAGCAGCTGAACGCTGCGCCGGTAGCCGATTCCTTGCCGTTTGGTGGTGGAGGGCACGCGCTACGAATTTAGCAGAGAGCCGAGCACTTCACCGGCCGAGCCGTCGACGCGGACCGTCGCGTGCGGGTCGCCGCGGGTCTCGCCGCGGTTGACGATGGCGATGGGGATGCGAATCTCGGCAGCGCGGAGGACGAAGCGGTAGCCCGAGAAGACGGCCAGCGACGAGCCGACGACGAGGAGAACGTCGGCGGCGTCGAGCATCGCGAACGCGGCGGCGACGCGCTCCCGCGGGACGCTCCCGCCGAAGAAGACGACGTCGGGCTTGAGCACGCCGCCGCACGCGAGGCACGCCGGAACGCGGAACGAGTCGATCATGGCGGGCGGGAGCTCGGCGTCGCCGTCGGGCGCGATCGCGGCGTCGCTCGTCGAAAAATTCGGGTTCAGCCGCGCGATGCGCTCTTGCAGCTCGTCGCGCGACTCGAGCGCGCTGCACTCGAGGCAGCGCACGTCGGCCAGCGCGCCGTGGAGCTCGAGCACGTCGCGGCTGCCGGCCTTGTGGTGGAGGCGATCGACGTTCTGCGTGATGAGCCCGGTGAGCCGGCCGCGCGACTCGAGCTCGGCGATGGCGTGGTGCGCGGGGTTCGGGCGCGCGCCGGCCATGCGAGGCCAGCCGACGGCGCTGCGCGCCCAGTAGCGGCGCCGCGTCGCTTCGTGCTCGATGAAGTCTCGGTGCTGGATGGGGTTGCGCGGGCGCGCGTCGGGCCCGCGGTAGTCGGGGATGCCCGACTCGGTGCTGCAGCCAGCGCCCGTGAGGATCGCGATGCGCTTGTCGCGGAGGAGCTCGGTGAGGGCGTGCGTCGTCATCCACCCGATTTTTGGATCGCCGCGAGCATCGCGTCGAGCGGCGCCGGGCGGCCGAGCCAGATCGCGAACGCGAGCGCGCCTTGCCGGGCGAGCATGCCGAGGCCGTTCTTCGTGCGGAGGCCCGCGGCGCGCGCCGCCGCGAGGAACGGCGTCTCGGGCGGCTCGTAGACGACGTCGAGCGCGAGCGCGTCGGGCGCGAGCTCGAAGCGCACCGCCCGGGCGACGGGCTCGCCGGGATCGGCGCCGGTCATCCCGGCGCTCGTCGCCTGGACAATCCAGCGCGCGCCCGCCTCGGTTCCGCTCGGACGGAGCGGCTCGTCGCCGCCGCGCCGCGCGCGCGTGACGATCGTGTCGGCGCCGAGCTGCTCGAGCGCGAGCCGGGCCGCGCGCGCGGCGCCGCCGTTTCCGAGGACGATCGCCGTTCCGCCGCGCGCCTTGCCGTCACGGAGCTCCTCGACGAGGGCGGGGACGTCGGTGTCGAACGCGACGATTTTTCCGCCGCGCCGCGCGAGCACGTTGCACGCGTCGCACGCGCGCGCGACCGGGTCGACCTCGTCGGCGAGCCGCAGCGCCGCGCGCTTGTGCGGCACGGTGACGTTGATGCCGCCGATCTCGCCGCGTCGAAGCGCGTCGACCCACGCGCCGAGCTCGTCCTCGCGAACGCGCACCGCCTCGTAGGTGTGCTCGAGCCCGAGCGCGCGGTACGCCGCGGCGTGCATCGCGGGGCTCCTGGAGTGGGCGACGGGATCGCCGAGGAGGAGGAAGCGCACGCCGGGGAGCTTAGTCGAGTTTGGTTCTTCCCTCGACGCGTGCGCAGGCGCTCGAGCGCAGCGGAAAAAAATCAGTCCCCTTTCGAGTCCTCGACCTTGCTCACCCGCGCCTCGAACCGCCCGCGGTGCACTCGCACCTCGACCACGTCGTCCGGCTTCACCTCGCGCGCCTCGCGCACCGCGACCCCGTCGTGCGTCGCGATCGCGTAGCCGCGGCCTAGGACGCGGAGCGGGCTCATCGCGTCGAGGCCGGCGACGAGCCGTCCGAGATCGCCGCGATCGCGGACGACGCGCGCGCGCGCGAGCGTCACGACGCGCTCGGTCAGGCGCTTCAGGTCGGCGCGCTCGCGCTCGAGCACGGCGCGCGGATCGTTTTGCGACAAGCGCTTCGCGGCGCTCGCGAGCGCTTCTCGTTTCGTGGCGAGCGCGCGGCGCGGGTCGAGCGCGCGCGACGACGCCGCCAGCGCCGCGCGTTTCTCTCCGAGCTCGGCGCGCATGCAGCGGAGGAGTCGCTCTTCCAGGTGTCGCGCCTCGCGTTTGTACGCGGCGCGATCGGGCACGCACATCTCTGCGGCTTGCGACGGCGTCGCGGCGCGCTTGTCGGCGGCGAAGTCGGTCAGCGTCACGTCGACCTCGTGCCCGACCGCGCTCACGATGGGCACGCGGCAGCGAGCGACCGCGCGCACGAGCGCCTCGTCGCTCCACACCAACAATTCGTCGAACGACCCGCCGCCGCGCCCGACGATGATTACGTCGACGCCCTCGACCTTCTCGAGCATGCGCAGCGAGCGCGTCACCGACTCGGCCGCGCCGTCGCCCTGCACGCGCGCCGGCGCGAGGAGCACGTGCGCGCCGCCGCGCCGCGCCGCCACCTTGCAGATGTCGTGGATCACGGCGCCGCCCGCGCTCGTGACGACGCCGATCGTCCGCGGGTCCTTCGGCAGCGGCCGCTTTCGCTCCGGCGCGAACAAACCCTCGGCCGCGAGCTTTTCCTTCAGCCGCTCGAGCGCCTCGAGGATCGCGCCGCGCCCCGCGAGCTCGAGGCGGTCGCAGGTGAACTGGAGCCGTCCGCGCTGCGCCCAGAACGCCGGCCGCCCGTGCACGCGGAGCCGCGCGCCGTCGCGCACCATCGCGCGCGTCCGGTTCGTGAGCGACGCGCGGTACATCACCACGTCGATCGCCGCGTCTTCCTCTTGATCTTTGAGTGTAAAATACAAGTGTCCGCTCGCCGCCGGCCGCGATCCGACGACCTCTCCCTCGACCCAGACTGCCCGCGGCACGGCCCGCTCGACGCCGCGCGCGAGCGCGCGACCCAGCTCGGCGACCGTCAGCACGTCGCGCTCTTGCCCAGCCGCCGCCGGCGCGTCGCGTCGGGGCTCTTCGTATTCGGTCCACGTGCCCTTCGAGCGGTCGGCCGCGCCTTCGGAGCGGACCTCAGGAAACCGCTCGGTCTGCGCCGGATACGGCGGCGGCCAGAGATCGCCCTGAGATCGCCGCTCCGCCATGCCGCGATGATAGGCTACCCGCCGATGGTTCGCCGCGCCTTTGGATTTCTCTTCGCCCTCACGGCGCTCACGCTCGCGCCGCCGGCGGACGCAGCGCGCATCACCGACCACGCCGATCTCGCGATCGACATCGACGCGACCGGCGCCAAGGTTTGTCACTTCACCGACAAGGGCCCGGTCGAGGCCGCCTCCTGCACCCCCGAAGAGCGCGTCACCCTCGGCAACCTCGCGCTCCTCGAGCCGAACGCGTTCGCCGCGCTCGTCCTCCACTTTCCGTCTTGGCAGGCCTCCGTCGTCGTCACGCGCAGCGCGCCGCTCCGCTCGATGTCGGCCGCACACCTCACGGCCGATCTCGCGGCGTACGAGCAGGGCATGCGCAGCCGCATGGCGGGCACGAGCGTCCGGATCACCGAGGCGCCGCGCCTCGTCCGCGCCCCCAACGGCGTCCAGGTCATCGTCTCGGCGATTCGTAACCCGACGCAGAGCTTCGTCACCCGGACGCTCGAAGTTCGCGCGCGTTCGGCCACGTATCGCGTGCTTTTCAGCACCGAGGACCGTCACGCGGCCGACGTCGCTGCGCTCTCGGATCGCGCGCTTCGGTCGGTCGTGGCCGCGCCGGCTCCATAACTGGGAATACGAGGCGATCTCGGCGGTTTGATGGCGGCGGAGCCGCGGATCTGCCGTCCAGCGGCCGTGCGTGACCGACGTCCCGGAACGTTGACACGCAGGCCTCCGAGACTAGGATGCGCGCCTCGCGACCACGCATTTCCTGCGGTTGCGCTCACAGTCTGTCCGTTTTGCCAGGAGCTCGGATGTCCACCGACGTGATGATTTCAGCGAACGACCTGACGAAAAACTACGGGTCGTTTCGCGCGCTCGACAAAGTGAGCTTCGAAGTGAATCGCGGCGAGGTCGTCGGATTTCTCGGCCCGAACGGCGCCGGAAAATCGACGACGATGCGCATCCTCACGTGCTTCATCGCGCCCACGCAGGGCTCGGCGCGCGTGAACGGGTGCGACGTCTTCGACGACCCGCTCGGCGTCCGCCGGAGCATCGGCTACCTCCCGCAGCGCGCGCCGCTCTACACGGAAATGGGCGTGCTCGAGTACCTGCGCTTCGCGTCGGACCTCCGCCAGCTCGATCCCGCGAAGTTCGTGAAGCGCGCGAAGGACGTCGTCGAGGTCTGCGGCATCGCGCAGGTGCTCGGAAAAGAAATCCGGCACCTCTCGCACGGCTATCGCCAGCGCGTCGGTCTCGCGCAGGCGCTCATCCACGACCCGCCGATCCTCATCCTCGACGAGCCGACGAGCGACCTCGACCCGAACGAAAAGGCCGAATTTCTCGAGTATCTGAAGCGCATCGGCGAGGACCGCACGGTCCTTCTCTCGACGCACAACCTCTCCGAGGTCGAGTCGGCCTGCGCCCGCGCGATCATCGTCCGCAAGGGGCGCGTCGTCGCCGACGGGCCGCTCGACGAAATCCGCGCGCGCTCCGGCAAGGTCCGCTACGTCGTCTGGATTCAGGAGTCGACGGGCGCGACGGCGTACCGCGGCAAGGGCGAGCTGCCGAAGAAGGAGGCCGTCGAGGCGGCGCTCCGAAACCTCCACGGCGTCACCGCCATTCAAGAGCTGCCGACCGACGAGCGCGCGCACGCGTACTCGCTCTCGTCGGAGTCGACCGAAGACCTCCGCCCGGAGATCTTCGCCCTCATCGCCGAAAAAGGTTGGGTGCTGCTCGAGCTTCATCGCGACGCGCAGACCCTCGAGAACGTCTTCCGCAGCCTCACCCTCGGCGACGAGCTCCGAAACCGGAAGCTCGGCTCCGACGAGGAAGAGGAGGAGGAAGAGGAAGACGACGCCGACGACCTCGACGACGACGACGAAGACGAAGACGAAGCGGCCGACGAGGACGAAGAAGAAGACGACGCCGACGACGAAGAAGAGAAGGACTGAGCCATGGCCACCGAAAAACCGACCTCCGCCGCAGAGCTCGAAAACGAAGAGCGCGAAGACGAGGAAGACGACGAAGAAGAGGACGAGGCCGAAGGCTCCGCGGCCGACGACGAGGACGACGAGGACGAAGCCCCGCCGTCCTCGCACAAAACGGCTGCAAAACCCGTCGCCGCGGCGAAGTCCGTCTCGAGCGACCCGGGGATGCTGTCGTCGCTCCGCAACACGTGGACGATCGGCAAGCGCGAGCTCCGCGCGTACTTCGACTCGCTCGTCGCCTACGTCGTCATCGGGCTCTCGATGCTCGGCCTCGGCGGATACTTCTTCTTCTACCAGGGCGGGTTCTGGCAGGTCGATCGCGCGACGATGATGCGCCTCTTCGACTTCGCGCCGGGCGCGCTCTGCCTGGTCGTGCCGCTCGTGACGATGGCGACCCTCGCCGAGGAGAAGCGCTCGGGCACGATCGAGCTCCTCATCACGATGCCGGTGAAGGACAGCGAGGTCATCCTCGGCAAGTACATCGCCGCGCTCGGGATGTGCGCGATCCTCCTGCTCGCGACGATGACCTACCCGTTCGCGATGTTCGTCTGGCCGTGGCACCTCGGCCCGCTCGACTGGGGTCCCATCTGGACTGGCTACCTCGGGCTCTTCCTCTACTGCGGCGCCGGCGTGGCGCTCGGCATGATGGTGTCGAGCTTCACCGAGAGCCAGATCATCTCGTTCTTCGTGACGGCGCTCTCGATGCTGACGCTCTGGGGACTCGGGTTCCTGGTCGAGTCACTCCCGGGCGCGGCGGGCGACATCTTCTCGTTCGTCAGCTTCCAGTCGCGGTTCCTGCCGTTCGCGCGCGGCCTCATCGACACCCGCGCGGTCGTGTACTTCGTGTCGATCGCAGTGGTTTGCCTTCTCGTTTCGTTCCGGCAGCTCGAGAGCCGGAAGTGGAAGTGATCTGAAAAATGGCGATGGAACGAAAACAAAAGGCCAAGACCGAGAGCCTCGTGCTCTTGATCGTCCTCGCGCTCATCTGCGTGGCGGTGAACGCGCTCGGCGCGTTCGGCATGTACGCCCGCAAGGACATGACCAAGGTCGAGCGCTACACGCTGTCGCAAGGCAGCGGGCGCCTGCTTCGCTCGATGAAGCAGAAGATGACGGTCGACGCGTACGTCACCAAGGGCTTGCCCAAGCTCGACGCGTTCGTCCGCGATCTCCGCGATCTCCTCGAGGAGTACAAGAACGCCGGCGCCGGCAAGTTCGACTACAACCTCATCGAGGTCAAAGACGACGAGAAGAAGAAGAAGGACGCGGAGGACGCGGGCCTCAAGCCGCTGCAGATCGCCGAGAGCGACGACAGCGACAAGGCGGGCATCGCCCAGGGCTACATGGGCCTCGTCTTCAAGTACGGCACCGAGAAGGACACCATCCCGGTGCTCTCGCCCGACAACAACGTCGGCCTCGAGTTCTGGATCACGAACAAGATCCGCGAGCTCCGCGACCGCGGCGACAACGTGAAGCACAAGGTCGGCGTCTTGACCGGCGACGACGAGATGAAGCTCAGCGAGGCGAACCTCGTGCCCGCGCAGATGGGCAAGCCCTCGATGCAGGACGTCATCGGGCGAAACTTCCCGTTCTACACGTTCGTCGACGTCGACCTGAAGGGCGGCGAGGCGCCGATCGACGACTCGCTCGACGGCCTCATCATCACGCAGCCCGGCAAGGATCTGTCCGACAAGGAGCTCCGCCGCATCGACGAGTTCGTGATGAAGGGCAAGTCGCTCGCCGTGTTCGCCAGCGCGGTGAACATGAAGGAGCACGACGCGACGATGACCGCGTCGCTCACGACCCACAACCTCGACAAGCTCCTCGACGGCTACGGCATCGAGATGCACAAGGACGTGGTCCTCGACTTCGGCCGCAGCTTCCGCGTGACGATGCTCACGCAGGCGGGCCTCGGCAGCGTGCGCTTCCCGCAGCTGCTCGAGGTGATGGATGACACGCGCTTCACGGGCGACAACCAGCTGCTCGACACGAGCTTTCCGGCGTTCTTCCGCATGGAGCAGGTGATCATGCCGTTCTGCTCTTCGCTGACGATCCACAAGGACAAGCAGCCGACCGCGAGCGACATCTCGGTCGTCGCGCGCTCGACGCCGCACTCGATCGACAAGACCGACGACTCCGTCGAGCTCGGTCTCCAGTCGTGGCGCCCCAAGGGCGAGTGGAAGCAGTTCAACGTGGCGGCACGCGTCGAAGGCCGCTTGAAGAGCGCGTTCCCCGCGGGCGACAAGCAGGGCGTCGATGCGGCGCCCGAGGTGCCCGAGGGCAAGAACGCGCGCATCTTCGTGATGGCGTCGTCGCAGTTCACGGCCAACCCCTTCGCCCGCGCCGGCAACGGCCAGTCGATGCAGCAGTTCGGCGGCATGCCCATGGGCGGCGACGAGAAGCTCCTCCAGATCGCCGGCCCGTACGCGGACCTCCAGCGCGGCGCCTCGCCGCTGCTCTACGCGATCATGGTCACCAAGAACACGCTCGACTGGCTCACGGGCGACACCGACCTCCTCGCGGTCTCGGCCAAGCTCCTCAGCGAGCCGGGCCTGGTCTACGGCGACGTCAGCGCACCGAAGTTCGACGAAAACCAGACCGACGACGACCTCAAGCGCCAGGACCAGGAGATGCGCGAGGCTCGCAAGGTCACCCAACGAAACATCGGCATCTTGCTGACGTTCTTCGCGCCGCTGCTGTTCGCGGCCTACGGCATTCTGCGCTGGCGCATGCGCACGAACGCGCGAATGAACGTGCAGCTCGCATAACGGGAGACAGATGGAACGGAACGCGAAGATCGGCGTCGCGGGCGTGGTGCTCGTCGGCTTGGGTGTGGCCGTCTACTACCAACAGAAGAAGGACGCCTCGCTCGGCGCGCCGGTCAGCCAAGCCGACTTGCCCGAGCTGAAGGTCCCCGACGACGTCGACAAAATCGACATCGTCAACGGGAGCAAGGGCGAGGTCGTCCTCGAGAAGCATGGCGACAAGTGGGAGCTCACGAAGCCCGTGAACGCGCCCGCCAACCAGACCAACGTCAAGAGCGTGGTCGACAACCTCAAAGAGCTGAAGATCAGCGACGTCGCGTCGAAGACCGCCGACGAGGAGTCGAAGAAGACCTATGACCTCACGCCTGACAAGGCCGTCCACGTGATGGTCTTCAAGGGCGCGGACAAGAAATTCGACGCGACGTTCGGCAAATCGGGCGGGCTCGGCGACGCGATGATGCTCGCCGGCAACCCGAGCATCTATCTCGTGAAGGGCTACTCGAGCTGGATGTACGCGCGCGAGCCGAAGGATTGGCGCGACCGCGAGATCTTCAAGTTCGAGGACTCGGACGTGACGTCGCTCTCGCTCGACGGCAAGAACGGCCACTTCCTGTTCGCCAAGGCGGAGGCGGACGGCGGCGCTGGCGACTGGATGGGCACCGACGACAAGAAGCCGATCGCGCACTTCGACCCGTCGAAGGCGAAGACGGCGGTCGCGGCGTTCAAGAACCTCAGCGCCGAGGACTTTGGCGACGGCAAGACCGCGGGCGACACGGGCCTCGACGCGCCGGAGGAGACCGTCACCGTCAAAATGAAAGACGGCGCGACCCACGTGCTCAAGATTGGCAAGACCGCCGACAAGAGCGCGCACTACGCCCAAAAAGAAGGCGACGCGACGATCTACACGATCGGCTCGTACCCGTACGAGTGGGCCACCGGCGAAGTCTCCAAATTCCAACAGCCGACCGACGCCGGCGCCCCCGACAGCGGCGCGCACGCCCACCCCGCGCCCCCCAAAACCGACGCCGGCAAAAAATAGCGGCCCAACCCGGCCCTCCCCCGGCCCCAACCTGGCCCCGGCCACCCCTTCCCGAAACCTGAGATCGTTCGGATCCGAGCGATCTCCCACTTTTCGAAGTGGGGGTTGGGATTGGCATGGGGGGTGCTTTTGGGGGCGGCTGGAGGTTTGCTTTGGATGCCGTGTTTTTTGCTGCGAAGCGGGCTCATTATGCTGGGGTCGCGTTCATGCGGCCTCTGTTGCGTGACGTGGGGCTGACGCCTGCGCGCTTCGACTTGTTGTCGGCGATCGACGGGTTGCTGCTGAAGACGCAGAAGGCGCTTCGCGCGGTGTTGGGGGTCGCGCGCTCGACGCTCTCGGAGATGATGGCGCCGCTCGAGCGGGCAGGGTTCGTGCAGCGCATGCCGTGCTGGTGGGACATGCGCACGAGGATCCTCGTGCTGACTGCGTTTGGCCGGGCGGCGCTCGCGCGGGTCCGAGCAAAATGGATGGATTCGGGGGACGTGACCGTTGCCGTGGACTCGTGCCTCGAGGATGTGTCTTGCATCTACAGCGGTATCGGGCGTCGCAGCCGGTTCACGGATCTCGCAGGCGCGCTCACGAAATGGTTCGGGGGCGGGACCGTGCCTCGCGCCTACGAGCTCGCGCCGCCGGAGCTCCAGCTCGGGCTCGCCAGCTTCGAGGACGAACCCGATGTACCCTGGGTCGACGAGACACTATAAGAACGGCTCGATGGAGCTCTTCGAACGGCTCGGCTCGTACGACTACGGCGAAGTTCACTTCAAGCTCGACAAGGCGACCGGCCTGCGGGCGATCATCGCGATTCACGATACGCGGCTCGGGCCTGCGCTCGGGGGGTGCCGGTTCATTCCTTACGACACGGAGGAGGCGGCGGTCGTGGACGCGCTGCGTCTCGCGCGCGGCATGACGTACAAGGCGGCGCTTGCCGGCCTCGCGCACGGCGGCGGCAAGAGCGTCATCATGCGGCCGGCGTCGCACTTCGATCGCGTGGCGTTGTTTCGCGCGTTCGGAAGGTTCATCGACGATCTCCGCGGTCACTACATCACCGCCGAGGACAGCGGGACCGGGCTCGAGGACATGGAGGTCATCCGCACGGTGACCAAGAACGTGACGGGCATCGATCCGTCGCACGGCGGGTCCGGCGATCCGTCGCCGTTCACGGCGCTCGGCGTGCGGCGCGGCATCGAGGCCGCGGTGAAATTCAAGCAGGGGAAGGACTCGCTCACCGGTCTCCGCGTCGCGGTGCAAGGCGTCGGACACGTCGGCTACCACTTGTGCAAAGAGCTCCACGCCACGGGCGCGAAGCTCACGGTCGCCGACGTCGACGTGCTCAAGGCGGAGCGCGCGCGACGCGAGTTTGGCGCGACCACCGTGCCGATCGACGAGATCGCGAACGTCGAGTGCGACGTCTTCGCGCCCTGCGCGCTCGGCGCGGGCCTGAACGACACGACGATTCCGAATCTGCGCACGGGCATCGTCGCCGGCGCCGCCAACAACCAGCTCGCCGAGATGCGCCACGGCGACGATCTCCACGCGCGCGGGATCCTTTACGCGCCGGATTACGCGATCAACGCGGGCGGGCTCGTCAACGTCGCCCAAGAGGTGAAGGGTTACGACGCGGCCGTCTCGCGCGAGAAGACGCTGAAGATCTACGACACGATGATGGAGATCTTCGAGCGCTCGAAGAAGCTCAACGCGCCGACCCACAAAGTCGCCGACATGATGGTCGAGGAGCGGCTCTCGGTCGCGAAGAAGTAGCGCTCAGCGCACCTTCGTCTGGCGGAGGTGACTCTCCGCCCGCGGCCGCGGGTGGAGCTCGCGGTCGATGACGTCGAGCGGCGCGTCGCCGAAGGCGCGCCACGCGTCGGCGCGGAGCGCGGCCTCGGCGAGGCCGTTGCGCAAGAGCCACTCGATCGAGAGCGCGCGCGACATGGCCTCGACGGGGTGAACCGCGGCGAAGCGTCGAAGGCGGCCTTCGACTGTCGGCGACATCGGGGCGACCGGTTTGGGGGCGGCGAGCGCGAGCGTCTCGTCGTCCCCGCCGCGCGCCATGACGAGCGCCCACGACGCGGCGACCACCGCGTCGTGCATCGCGACGAGCACGTCGAGCTCGTCGGCCGCGGTGTGAGCCGCGATCACGCGCGCGCGCAGCGAGCACTCGAACGCGCGCTCCGGCGGCGGCTCGAGCGCGCGAATCCGCGAGCCGAGCGCCGCGGTGTGGCAGGCCTCCGGCGGAGTCGTGAGCCACGCCCCCGCGCGAGCCGCGACGTCCTCGTCGAGCGTGACGCCGACGAGCTTGCCGAGCTCGTCGCGAATCAGCCCGGCCTCCACGCCGAAGAGCGCGAGCAGCGTCTCGGGCGAGAGCTGCGAGCCGGTGACCGCGGCGAGGCGCGCAGCGACGTCCGCCCACGCGTCCGGCGCCTTGGCCGCGGGGGCGACGCGCTGCACCGCGAGCCGCAGATCGACGAGCGCGGCGCGGCTCTTCGGGAGCGCCTCGCCCACGGTGCGTTCGAGCGGGTCGATCGCGTCGTCGAGCTCGTCGCGCTCGAGCGCCGTCAGCGACTCGGGTCCGAGAGAGCTCGTCACGTCGCCGAGCCGTTTGGCGAGCCACTCGTCGCGGTCCGCGACGTCCTTCAAGTCGAGCGGCCGCCACGTCGACGCCGTCGCCGCGAGCAGCGTGCTCGCCGAGCGCGGGAGCTTGCGCTCGGCCGCGAGGCGCAGCTTCTCGGACGCGACGAATCGTCGCAAGAGCTCGAGCTCGAGCGCCGGCCGCATCGGCAGCGTCGCCGACGACGAATCGGGCGCATCCGGCGGCGCCTGCCAGCGCGCGAGGATCTTCGCCGCGGCGTCGAGCGCGCGCCCGCGCGCGTCGAACGAGAACACGTCCAGCCGGTTGCCCTCGACCCCGAGCGTCGGGTCCTCGACGAGGATCCCCGCCATCGCCGCGTGGTGCATCGTGTCCGCGTCGACCGCGACGCCGCGCGCCGCGACGCGCGCGTCCGCCGCCGCGACGAGGGTGAGCACGCGGTTCTCGTCCGCGACGAACCGGTCGAGCTCGGGGTGCGCCGCCTTCGCCCGCGGCGCGCTCACGGCGTGCACCGTGGCCGCCGGCCCGCACGCCATGCAGAAGACGAACGCGAGCGCGCGACGCATCAGAACCCGAGCGCCTTCACGATGACGCGCTTGGGCCGCTGCCCGTCGAACTCCGCATAGAACACCCGCTGCCAGGGACCGAGATCGAGCTTCCCTTTCGTGATCGGCAAGGTCACCTCGTGGTGCACGAGGAGCGATTTCAAATGCGCGTGCCCGTTGTCCTCGCCCGTCCGGTGGTGCTCGTAATCGATCGCCTCGCCTCCGCGAGTCTCGGGCGCGAGCTCCTCGACCCATTTCCAGATGTCGCGGTGGAGCCCACTCTCGTCGTCGTTCACGAAGACGCCCGCGGTGATGTGCATCGCCGAGACGAGCACGAGCCCCTCCTGAATCCCGCTCTTGGCCACGATCTCGCTCACCGTCTCGGTGAGGTGAACGAGCTCGCGCTTCTTCTTTGTATTGAACGTCAAGTATTCCGTGTGGGCCTTCACGCCGGAATCCATACCACCCTTGCATCAGAGCGCAGGCCGGCTAAAACGGACAGCTCATGCGGACTGCCTTCAACGAGCTTTTCACGCGCAAGGCGACCGTCGCCGCTGCGCGCGCCGCAGAGGCCGCCTGGCCGCTGATCCAGCGCTTCAACAAGAAATTCGAGCGCACTGCGCCGCAGCCGGCGTGGGCCCCAGCGCCGCTGCTCAAGCGTCGCGACAAGACCAAGCCCGAGCTCGGCTGGCCTCGCCAGACCGATTCGCTGTGCCCGAAGTGCGTCAAAGAGGTCCGCGCCGACATCCTCGACGGCATCCGCGAGCTGTCGACGCTCGTCGACGGCAAGCCCGGCGAGATCCGCGCGACCATCGTCGAGCGCGACGGCAAGCTGTGGATGGTCAAGGAGTGCAAGAAGCACGGCCGCTTCGAGGACGTGATGAGCATCGACCCCGCGTTCACCGCGCGCATCGAGAAGCTCTACCCCGGTCGCGACTTCCTCGCGCCGCTGTCGCACCTGCGCAACCACGGCACGAGCAGCGTCAAATACGGCCGCGGCAGCGTGCTCACGGTCGACCTCACCAACCGCTGCAACATGATGTGCGACCCGTGCTTCATGGACGCGAACCAGGTCGGTTACGTCCACGAGCTCGAGTGGGACGAGGTCCGGCAGATCCTCGACGACTCGCTGACCATCAAGCCGCGCCGGCAGATGAGCGTGCAGTTCTCGGGCGGCGAGCCGACGCTCTCGCCGCACTTCCTCCGCGCCGTCAAGTACGCGCGCGACGTGGGTTACTTTTGCGTGCAGTGCTGCAACGAACGGCATCAAGTTCGCGCAGGACCGCGAGTTCTGCCGCCAGGCCAAGGAGGCGGGGCTCCGGCTCGCGTACCTCCAGTTCGACGGCGTCACCAACGAGGCGAACTCGCACCGCAAGGTCGGCAACCTCTTCGACGTCAAGCAGCGCGCCATCGAGAACCTGCACGAGGCGGGGATCGACGTGGTCCTCGTCGTCACGGTCGTCAACGACGTGAACGACGACCAGGTCGGCCCGATCCTCGACTTCGCCATCGCGAACGCCGACAAGATCACGGTCGTCTCGTTCCAGCCGGTGAGCTTCACGGGCCGCGACGAGGACATCTCGGACGCCGACCGCGCGCGCCAGCGCTACACCCTGTCGCACCTCGCGCACGACGTGAAGGAGCAGACCGGCGTCAGCGAGCCGATGCGCGACTGGTTCCCGCTCTCGGCGATGGGCCCGTTCAGCGACCTCGCCGATCCTCATGCAGGACCCGACGTCCAACCTCGGCGCGCTCAACTGCGGCTGCCACCCGAACTGCGGCATGGGCACGATCCTCTTCGTCAACAAGAAGACGAAGGAGATGGTCCCCCTCAGCCAGTTCCTCGACATGGACCAGCTGCTGAAGGACATCGGCGACATCACCGACGGCGCGCAGCCCAAGCCGATCACGCTCGCGCAGGTCGCGCTCGCCCTCCTCAAGAACTTCAAAGCCGAGAAGGCGCCGCGCGGCTACGGCTTCGCGGACTTGCTCAAACAGTTCCGCAGCCAGACCGGCACGCGCGGCGGCAAGATCGGCGAGTACGAGAGCGACGCCGCCGAGTTCGAGTGGCGCGTGCTCTTCGTCGCCGGCATGTGGTTCCAGGACCTCTTCAACTACGATTTCCGCCGCACCGAGATGTGCATCATCCCCTACGGCACGCAGATGGGCGAGATCAGCTTCTGCGCGTACAACACCGGCGTCGGCTGGCGAAATGTCATCGAGAAGATGAAGGCCAACGCGACCGTGGCCGAGTGGTACAAGACGCGCGGCCGCCACCCGGTCTACGCGAAGAACCAGGAGCTCCCGCTGCCCGAGTCGCTCGGGACCATCGCGATGCCGCAGTCTGCGATCGAGATGGAGAAGCGCGACGCGGAGAAGCGCGAAGAGCGCAAGCGCGTACGACTCGTCGTCGTGGCCTGATTCAGATCGGGAAGACGAGCATCGCGATCGCGTCGAGCGCGAAGAAGAACCCGAAGATCATGCATCCTCTGTGGAAGCTTCGGAGCGACGCGCGCCCGACCTCGTCGTAGTTCTCTGCGTCGAAGATCCCCGGGCTCCGGTGTTGCCGCGCGTCGCGCGCCTCACGCGTCATGCGGGGCACCGTGAAGAGGAGCGCGATCGCGGTGTAGAGACCCGACGACACCATTCCGGCGCCGAGCGCGATCCAAATCAGGACGTTCGTCGTGCGCGCCGGAAAATTCGCGGCGTGGAGGAGGATCGGAATGGCCGCGAGGATCATCACCCAGCTCGACTCGCTGCTTCGGTTACGTGGGCGCGCGGGCGTCGCGCGCGTCGTGTCGCCGCGGTACGGGTTCATCGCTTGCTCCCGTCATCGCCCCACGACGCACTTGCGCCCGGAGCGGTGGTGCATCCGCCGAGGGTGAGAGGCCCGGCACCGACGCGCATGCAAATGCCGTCGCCCTTGAAGCCGAAGGACACCTCGAACCCCGTGCCGATGCTCAATCCGCCCGTCGCGCTCGCGCCTTCCTTGGTCTGCTCCGTGTGCTCCACCGAAACGACGGTGCCCTGCGCGGCCACGTGAAACCCGACGCTCCCGTCGGAGTTGGCGGTGCCGGCCGAAACTTTTCCGGACCCGACTTCGACAGTCGTCGTGCCCGCCGCGGTCGTCTTCTCCTTGATGCGCACCGCCGCGGCGCCGACCTCGTTGTTTCCGCCCACCGCACCGTTGACGCTGCCAATTTCGACCGAGCCGTCCGAATTGGTGGCGAGAGTCACTTTGCCCGACGCCACGAGGCGTTTGCCGTCCAATTCTCCGCTCGCGTTCGGGCCCCAGTGCGTCACGGTCTCGGTCGGTCGGGACTCGGCGGCGATGCCTTGTCGTCGCTCGAGCTCGTGCTTGCACGCGGCGAGGCGCGCGGGGTCGCCCTTGCTGGCTTCGAGCGAAGAGATCTCAGCGCGGAGGGCGCGCCACGAGAGCTCGTCGAGCTTGGGTTTGTTCGCCGCGGCCATATTGCGGGCGATCGCAGCGTTCTGCGCTGCATCGACCTTGGGCGCCGGCGGCTGGTACTCGACGTCGCCCGGACGGCTGACCAACTGCACGGGCTTTTGGGCACCGCAGACGCCCGTGCTCTCGTCGCAATCGGGGTCATAGGTCTCGCGACGGTTGCTCGAAGGACGTTGAACGGCGTCACCCATGCCGTCTCATCGGCCCACACAGGTGCGTGGTTGCTCGAAAGCTCAAACCGAGCGCGCGAAATCGACCAGCTTGTCCGCGAGCGCGCCCACGTCGTCGAGCTGCGGCGCGTGGCCGAAGCCGTGCGCCTCTTCGATCGTCGCGCCGCGCAGGTGCGCGCGGAAGAACGCGAGGTGCGTCGGCGGGAGGAGCCGCTCGGCGCGGCCCCACAGGAGGTGCACCGGCATCGCGAGGCCCTCGAGCTCGGCGGCGGTGAGCGCCGGTCCGGTGGGCATGTCGTCGACGAGCGCGCGCACGGGGCGGAAGCGGCGGCGTGATGGGCGACAATTACTCTTGCAGGTCGACGACAACTACTTCTGCAGGTCGACCGCCGTCCTGACGGCACGTGCGAGGCTGCGGCCCGGAGCTCCGGGCCGGTCTCGGGGCTCGTGGAGTCCCGATGGTCACCGACGAGCAGGTCAGGTTGTTGAGGAAGACGATGTCCAAAGGAAAGACGATCGCGTCCGCCGCAGCGGCGGCCGGGATCAGCGAGCGGAGCGCGTACACCTGGAAGCAGGGCGCGCTGCCGAGTGAGACGAAGACGGAGCGCAAGTGGCGCACCCGCCCCGATCCGTTCGCGGCGGTGTGGGAGAGCGACGTCGTGCCGCTCTTGAAATCCGACGAGGGCAGCGTGCTCGAGGGCACGACCATCCTCGCCGAGCTGCGCCGACGGCACGGCGACGGGTACGGCGTCGCGCTGCTGCGGACGCTCCAACGGCGCGTTCACGATTGGCGCGCCCTCTACGGGCCGGGCAAGGAGGTGATGTTCGAGCAACGCCACGAGGCCGGACGCGAAGGAGCGTTCGACTTCACCGACGCCGGCGAGCTCGGCGTGACCATCGCCGGTGAAGCGTTCCATCACTTGTTCTTCGAGCTCGTGCTCAGCTTCAGCAAGTGGCGCTGGGTGGGGCTCGCGTTCTCCGAGACCTTCGAGGCGCTCGTCCACGGCCTCCAGGACGCGTTCTTCAATCTCGGCGGGGTGCCCCGCGTCTGGCGCAGCGACAACCTGTCGGCCGCGACCCACCAGCTCGAAGGCGGCGGGCGCGAGCTCACGCGCCGCTTCAAGGCCGTGCTCGATCACTACGGCGCCAGCTCGACGCGCATCGAGCCAGGTCGCTCGCACGAAAACGGCATCGCGGAGAAGGCGCACGACGTGCTCAAGTCGAAGCTCGCTCAAGCGCTCGTCATTCGCGGGAGCCGCGACTTCGCGACGGTTGCAGAGTACATGCAGCTCGTCGGCGCCGTCCGCGACGCGCTCAACGCGGGCAAGCCGGCTGCGCTGCTCGCCGAAGAGCGCGCGGCGCTTCTGCCGCTGCCCGACACGCGCCTGCCCGAGTACACCAAGTACACGGCGACGGTGCGCCAGTGGAGCACCATCCACTTCGCCCGCCACGTCTACTCCGTGCCCTCGCGTCTCATCGGCTGCGAGGTCGAGGTGCGCCAGCACCCCGACGTCATCGAGGTCTTCTACAAGGACTCGCGCAAGCCGACCGCCACGATGCCGCGCATCCGCGGCAACCGCTACCACCAGATCGACTACCGCCACGTGATCTGGGCGCTCGTGCGAAAGCCGGGCGCGTTCGCGCGCTACCGCTATCGCGAGGAGCTGTTCCCGTCGCTCGTCTTCCGCCGCACCTACGACGCGCTCGTCGACGCGCGTGGCGGGCGCGCCGACGTCGAGTACGTGCGCATCCTCCATCTCGCCGCGAGCACCATGCAGTCGGACGTCGAGCGCGCGCTCGACACGCTGCTCTCGCGCGCCGAGCGTCCCGACTTCGCCGTCGTCGCCAAGGCCCTCGGCGCCGGCGACGCGCCCGTCTCCCCCTCGTCCACATCCCCCCGCCGGATCTCGCCGTCTACGATCGACTCCTCGCCGGAGGTGCGTCATGACCGACTTCACGATCGACATGGGCGACCGGATGCGTGAGCTGCTCAGGCGCTTCAAGCTCCCCACGTTCGCCGAGCAGATTGTCCGGCGCTTCTCCGACGCCGGCCACGACGCCGCTCTGCCGACTCTGCTCGAGGTCCTCGAGGCCGAGGCCGACGAGCGAAAGCAGCGCCGCACCGTCGCCTCCTCAAGATGTCGCGCCTGCCTCCGGGCAAGACGCTCGACTCGCTCGACCGTGCTCGCTTGCCTCGAAGCATCGCTTGCCAAGCTCGACGAGCTCGCCACCGGCGCCTTCCTCGAGCACGCCAAGAACGTCCTCTGCTTCGGCCTGCCCGGCCGCGGCAAAACGCACGCGGCCTCCGCCCTCGGTCACGCCCTCGTCCGCGCGGCCACCGTCCTCTTCTCGCCGACGTTCCGCCTCGTCCAGGATCTGCTCGCCGCCAAGCGCGATCTCGCGCTCCTCGCGCGCTCGCACGACTCGACGCCTTCGAGCTCTTGATTCTCGACGACATCGGCTACGTCCAGCAGAGCGCCGACGAGGTCGAGGTGCTCTTCACCTTGATGGCCGAGCGCTACGAGAGGCGCTCGCTCCTCATCACGAGCAACCTCGTCTTCGGTGAGTGGGATCGGATCTTCAAGAACCCGATGACCACCGCCGCCGCCATCGATCGGCTCGTCCACCACTCGGTCATCCTCGAGTTCTCCGGCAAGAGCAAACGCGCCGACGACGCCGAGGCGCGCTCCAAGAAGGTACCCGCCGAGCCCAACCCGTGACGACGACAACTACGAACGAGCAGCGACAATTACCCGACGACAATTACCCGTGGAGTGAGCGATGAACCCTGGCGACGATCTGCAAGAATAGTTGTCGTGCCTCTGCAGAAATAGTTGACGTCCATCAGCGGCGCATCGCCCACGCGATCACGTGGCGAAATGCGCCGGGGTCGTCGTGCATCACGGTCTCGAGGAATCGCACGGCGCCGTCGTGGGTGCTCCATTCGGAGCACGCTCTGGAAGGCAGGCGCGTCCGGCTCATTGTCGTCGCCTGAACGATCCTTCCCGGGGCGTCTTGCCATGTAGGTCGCTCCCGGCAGATTCGCACTTTGACCGTGGAAACGGGTGAGCTAGCGTCGGCAACCGAGGGGCCGATGCCCAGCGGAAAGGCGTTTGCAGTTCTGTTCGCGGGCGCAACCTGCGCGATCGCGGCGTGCGGACCGCCAGGACCGCCAGGCCACGACATCCAGTTGCACGTGAATGGCCCGATCGTATGGGCTCAGAACGTGGCTCTGGATGATTATGCATGGGAGAATCTCCCCACGGTGAACACGTCGGTTGAGGCGAACACAGTCGGTGTCGATTTTCGTGACCCGCAAGAGCAAACGGAATTTACGTTTCCAATCAATCCAACCTGCATCCCACAGCCCGGGAACTTCTGCCCTCCATTCGTTTTTCGGCGCCGGCCGGAGCTGCACTTGTTCGCACGGAGCCCACGGCAAGTCTATTTTGGCCTCACCACGAACCCGTTTTTCGAAGTGTGGCCCGCAAATTTGGCTGCTCCTGCGAATGCCGGAATCACCGCGAAACCGTACGAGCTGCCGGCTGACGTTGTCGTCCCGTATTTCAATGTAAGTGACCCTTTCGCGGCTTCGTGGCCGAACTACGTGTCGATTGCGTCCTTTTCGGAGCAGGACTTCATCGTTGCGCAAAACGGTCAGCCGACATCGCTCTCCGACTGGACTCAACCAACGGGAAGTGGCACGCCTCCCGCACCGCTTCGTCGAATCGACCTCGTCGACGCGCGCGTGGTGACGCTGCCGGAGTGCTCGGCGTCCGTCAACGTCCAAAGCACGATCTTCTCCAACATTCAGAGTCAGGTGAGCGGGGCGCTGACGTGCCAACACGTGTCGCTGTTCTTGCCCGCCCCAATTCTCCCGCCAATTGGGGTCGTTGGTGACTTGTCGCCTCGCCTGGATTTCCTAACGGCGACGACGTATCTGACACACCAAGATCCGACGCTGACGAGTTATCCGCCGGACCTCATCGCCGCGCAGACGGCGCCGGTGCCTCCGTGGCAGGGCGTCATTGGCGGCATCATCGTCCAGGGCCAGATCAGCACACATCTGGACGTCTCTTACAACACGACCGGGTTCGATCTCGAAGATTGTTCGACCACGTTTATCTACGACGAGCGGTACACCATCGGCGACGACGGCGTATTCACGGTGCTCCCGCTACGGATTCAGCTCTCCTCGACGAACGGAACGATGTGCAACGGGGCAGGGGACGTCCTCCCGCATTCCGGGGCGCTCGAGGGTGAGGTCCAGACGCTCTTCGAGACGACACTTCCGCAGCAGGCTCACGATCTCGCGCAATCCCTCCAGGTCATCAACCTGGGCCTTCGAAGCACCACGTCTGTGACCGGCGACCACAGTTGGCACTGTTCATATCCACCCAAGCCCAACGAGAGCCTCATTCACGACAAGGACGCGGTGAATTCCGGCTGTGTCGGCGCTGCCAATGAGCTCGCAAAAACGATCGTCCCCGCCGGTGCGGACAAGTTGGGGATCGGAGATCGAACGGCCCTCAATACCGCCATCATGGACGACGCGAATTGGTCGTGTGAGTCACCGCCGCCCGACCAACTCCGCGCGGAATGCTCGCAGAGCGTCGCGCTGCAGGGCAATTGCGCGTTTCACCTTCGCGCCGACTCGCTCATTGCGGAGCCGGATGAGGTACGGATCGGCTGGCGGGACTTCTCGGATATCAACTCCCAAGAGAGTAGCGGAAGCAGCGTCGCCTTCGTCGCCAGCTTTTTCAAAGATAATACGTCGTTCACGCAGCTCTGCTCGCCGCAGCTGACCCCGGGCATCAGCGTCACTTCTGCGCGTCCGTACTATGAGAGATACTTCGCGACCCTGAACGTGCCGGGCCAGAACTGCGCCCCGCCGACGCCGCCGGGTCCGCCGCCACCGATCTTGGTCTGCGGTTGCTCGGACGATTCCGACTGCTTTGCCGGTGACAAGTGCAGCGAGATAAATCGCGTAAGCAGTGTCGCGAGGTTTGTTTTAGCGACGCGGATTGCAATGCGCGTGGCGAGCTTGTGTGCCTAAACGCGAGCCAGCAGCAGCCAGGCATCACCTTCGGATTTTGCGGTCTGTAGTGGGGCGGGGAAACGGCAGAAATGAGATCGCTCCGCCTCGGTATCCTGATCGCGTTCGCCTCGGCATGTGGCCAAGTCGCTCGTCGGCTGACGCCGGTGATGCATCAAGCGATGGCGCCGACGGCGGTGTCGATGTCGATGGATGGTCGCAATGCGCCTCGCCCGAGCACTACGAGATATGTGGCGGCCAAAACGACTGCCGTCCGAGTGATTGCCACTGCACCAATACGCCGTGCGGCGACTGCGAATTCATCAATTTTGACGTGGCTCGCATCGGATATTGCTTTGAAGGACTCAACACCGACCCGTCGTCGGGCTGTGCGAACCCGGCGTTGACGGTACAATCTGCGTGTACGTGTCCGATGGTCTAAACCAGCCCTATTGGGGTGACGTCGCGTACGACTTCGGCGTCCTACTCGCCCAAAACGGCTACGCCGATCATGTACGCTATGCCGACATGGGGCAGTGGACCGGCGCTCCGATTCCGAATCCCGCATCGTGCCCTGCTCTCGATCAATCCAGCCGTGCGGCGGCGCCTGTGGCGCGTGTCCCGCCGGCAGCACCTGCCGCGGTCGCGCGCCGCTCCATCCCGTTGGCTCTGTGCGCCCGACAACAAACAATTCTGCGGCTCCGTCGGCGGGCGCAGCAACCAGGCGAAAGCTGCTTCACGTACATCGTGGAACCCGCGGTGCAGAAGGATGCCGACGGCATCGGGATCTGCCTGCCGAAGGCGGACTGCGACGCTCTCGCGCAAGCGATACCCGGCGGCGGGAAATGCGCTCCCTGATCCGAGCCGCGACACTGGCTGCGCTCGCGAGCTGCGCGCGCACGGGCCTGGCACTGAGCCGACAGGCGGGCGTGACGCGGAGGCGCTGGGTCAGAAATGCAGCAGCTCGAGCGGTGTCCGGTTGTGTGGCGGCCGATCGGAGAGCCCCGGCGAGTGTTCGCTGGACGGCGGCGTATGTCTCGGATACGGCTGCACGCGCTCATCGACTTCGACGGTGACGCCAGCTCAGTAGGCATTTGCTGGGCCGACAGCGCCGAGACCGATTGGTTGTGCGATGGCTGCAATATTGGAGATGGATGTCTTCAAAGAAAAGCCAGTCAATGGGTTTGCGTGCCCATCGACGTCTGCGAGACACTTTGGAATCTTGGGGTGCGGAACGTTTGCCGGTATGCGGACAAGACGCGCTATGACGATCGCGCGATCCCGCTGGGCGCCGGTTGCCCGCCTCCCGCGTCCACACCCAACTACACGTATTATGCATGCGGCGGTGACTGCGCCTATGCATGCGGGCCATCGCAGCGTTGCAACGGAGTGGTTCCCGATCATCCGTTCGGTCTCTGCAACGGCGGTCCGGGTTTGGGCGGCGCATACAACTCGAGCTTTTCCTGTGGCACGTCACCGCCCTGCGACGGCTTCAGCCCCGATTATCTCTGCGCGGTGCCGAATGTGCCCGACGTGGACATCGATGTTGCACGCCGCTACGGCGTTTGCATGCCGAAAGCCCACTGCTTCGATTTCGCGGCGGACTTTCCGGGTGGACTCGGGTGTTACGACGCCGCGGGAAACCGGCTGAAATAGGGCGCGTCATACCTTGCGGGCGAAATCGAGCACGCGTCGCGCGAGCGCGCCCACGTCGTCGAGCTGCGGCGCGTGGCCGAAGCCGTGCGCCTCTTCGATTGTCGCGCCGCGCAGGTGCGCGCGGAAGAACGCGAGGTGCGTCGGCGGGAGGAGCCGCTCGGCGCGGCCCCACAGGAGGTGCACCGGCATCGCGAGGCCCTCGAGCTCGGCGGCGGTGAGCGCCGGTCCGGTGGGCATGTCGTCGACGAGCGCGCGCACGGGGCGGAAGCGGCGGCGCATCGCCCACGCGATCACGTGGCGAAATGCGCCGGGTCGTCGTGCATTACCGTCTCGAGGAATCGCACGGCGCCGTCGTGGGTCTCCATGCGGAGCACGCTCTGGAAGCGCGCGAACTCGTCGGGCGTGGACGGCGCGCCCGCGGGGGACGCGAGAAAGAGCGCGCGCACGCGGTCGGGGCGCGCGGCGGCGAAGCGAATGGCCGAGTACCCGCCGAGCGAATTGCCGAACACGAGCGCGGGCTCGTCGAGCGCGGCGCCGAGGCCCTCGACGAGCGCGCGCGTCGAGGACTCGAGTCGAAGACGGGCGGCGCGTCGCTCGCGCCGTGCCCGGGAAAATCCGGCGCCACGATGCGTCGCACGTGCGGACGCAGGCGGCGCATCAGCGGAAGGTAATCGGCGGCCCGCGAGCCGAGCCCGTGCAAGAGTACGATCGTCGGCAGCGGGCCCCGACCCGCGCCTTCGAGCACGCGCACGCCGGCGGTTACCCGCGGCTCTCGTACCCGAGCGCCGAGAGGCCCGCGCGCAGCGCCGCGTCCCCGAGATCGATCCTTCGAAGCATGAGCTCCGTCACCCACGATACCCCGCCGCCGCCGCTCGCGTCTGCCGCGCGCGAGCGGAGCTGGCTCTTGCGTACGCTCCACCGCGGTCGCCCCGCGCCCTGGGCCGCGGACCCCGGCGCGTTCGACGCAGACGACGTGAGGCGCACGGTCGAGCGCGTCGGACGGCTCTTCGGCGAGCGGCGCTACTTCGGTCTCGACGCGCGCGGCTTTGAGAATGTGCCGGCGGCGCCCGTGATGTTCGTCTCGAATCACTCGGGCGGGACGACCATCCCCGACGTGTGGGGCTTCGGCGTCGCGTGGTATCGCGCGTTCGGCGTCGAGCGACCGCTGCACTTCATGACGCACGAGCTCATCCTCGCGACCGCGGCGACCGGCCGATATTTCGCGCGTCGCGGAGCGTTGCGCGCGTCGTGGGCGTCGGCCCGCGCGGCGCTCGGCACGTGGCGTCGCGACGTCATCGTGATGCCGGGCGGCGATCTCGACGCGTGGCGCCCGCACCGACGCCGCTTCGAGGTCGAGCTCGGCGGCCGCATCGGCTACGCGCGCGTCGCGCTCGAGCTCGGCGTGCCGATCGTGCCGGTCGCGAACTCTGGCCCGCACGACACGCTCTACGTCCTCACCGACGGCCGCCGCATCGCCCGCGCGTTCGGCCTGCATCGCATCGCGCGCGCGGAGATTGGCCCGTGCACCTCTCGCTCCCGTGGGGCCTCGCGGTTGGTCCGCTGCCGCACATCCCTATTCCGCGGCTCTTTCGGTACCGCGTCGGCGCGCCGATTCGGCCCGACCCGGGAGACGCCGCGCACGCTCGACGCGCGGGTGCGACGGGCGGTGCAGATGTTGTTGGACGACCTCGGCGACCGCCGTGCTTAGTCGCTCGCGCGCGAGCTCGCGGGTCCCATGGGCATCGCTCGCCCTTCGGCGTCGGCGAAGCCGACGCAAGAGGGGCAGCGACGCGCGCAGGCCAGCGCCCGCGATGCACGCGTCACGCGGCGCGCTGGCCGAGCACGT
The DNA here is from genome assembly GCA_963731595.1 of uncultured delta proteobacterium. GTDB lineage: Bacteria > Myxococcota_A > Polyangia > Polyangiales > Polyangiaceae > DASXHD01. Next base: position 1,067,744 of record CAVSWE010000004.1, on the reverse strand, counting down.
CGCCCGGGGAGCTACTTCTTCTTCGGCGCCGGCTCCGTCTCCGGCTCCACGTCGCTGTTGCAAACCCCACTCACCGACTGCCGCTCGAACACCAGCACGCACTTCTTCAGCACATCCATCGCCAGCACCCCGTCGCGCGGACAAAAGTCGTCCTGCTGTCCCGGGATCAGATTCGATGTCGCGCGTCGCCTCGAGGGCGCCCACGCGAATGTGTGCATGCCGCACGGTCCGCGGCGTCACCTTGCCTGACGCCGAATACACAGGCTCGCCGCTCGGCTCGCTGCGCGGAAAGAGCGCCTTCGCCGGCGACGACGCCGAGAGCAGGTCCGAGTGGTGCGCGCCGCTGTCGATGAGCAGATTGGCGTCGTGTCCGTCGATTTGCGCGTGCAGCACGAACGCGAGGCCGCGCAGCGGGCTGTCGCGATCGAGGCACATGTGCGGTGGGTCGAGCGCGAGCGCGCTGCCCGACGCGTCGAGCGTGTCGCCGCGGTGCATCTGTCGCATCTCCGACTTCTGGAAATCGAGCACGATCGACGCGTCGTCGGTCACGAGCTGCTGCGGCGAGAGGAAGCCGCCGATGCCGAGGCGCGTGACGGCCTCGGGCACGTCGGTGACGAGCATCGGCTCGTCCGGCAGGTCCCCCCAGTTGTCGATGTGGACCTGCGGGTGCGGCGCGCGCCGTGTCTCGATCGACCGCCCCGAGTGGTCGACGCCGACGTCGCCGAACGCCTTCGTCGTGAGCTCGGCCTTGCGCGCGAGCGCGCCCGACAAGATGTGGGCGTTCGCCCCGGTGTCGACGAGAAAGAGCGTCGGCACGCCCGCGACCGTGCCGTGGACGACGGGCAGCGGGAAAGGCTTGTCGTGGATGGCGAACTCGAGGTCCACGTGCCGGAGCTCGTGCGAGTCGCCCGGGGTCGCGGCGGCGTTTTGCGCGACGGCGGCCTTGCCGCTCGTGCCTCCGCACGCCGCGAGCGCCACCGCCACGCCCAAAGCGGCAAACCCCCGCCGCCGGACGGCGCTCCCATCGAGCGATTCTCGGGAGTCTGGCCTGAGAACGCACTCAGGCTTCTTTGCAAATCTTCATCACGTCCGCAAGCAGCTTGAGCGCTTCCTGGCGCGGCCGTTGGAACGCGTTGCGGCCCATGATGGAGCCGAACGCGCCGCCCTTGGCGATCTCCTTGACCTCCGCGAGCAGCTCGTCGGTGCCCTTGGCCTCGCCCCCCGAGAAGATGAGGATGCGTTTGCCGTTGAATGCACTCTGCACGCAATGGCGGACGCGGTCGCTCAGCGTCTTGGTCGGGATTTTGTACTTCTCGAAGACCTTCTTCGCCTCGGGCTGCTCGAGGAAGTCCTTCGGGGGCTTGATCTTGATGACGTGCGCGCCGAGCTGCGCCGAGATCTGCGCCGCGTAGCCGCAGACGTCGACCGCGGTCTCGCCGTCCTTCGAGATGCCCGCGCCGCGCGGGTACGCCCAGACGATGGTTGGAATTCCAACCGATCGCGCCTCGAGGATGAGCTCGCGCAGCTCCTCGTACATCACGTTGCGCGCGCCCGAGCCGGGGTAAATCGTGTAGCCGATGGCGGCGCACCCGAGCCGGAGCGCGTCGTCCACCGACGCGGTCACCGCCGAGCAGGGCTGGTCCATCTTCGCGAGCGTGTCGGAGTTGTTCAGCTTCAGGATCAGCGGCAGGTGCCCCGCGTAGCGATCCGCGACCGCCTCGAGCTGGCCGAGCGGCGCCGCGTAGGCGTTGCAGCCCGCGTCGACGGCGAGCTGGGCGTGGTAGTCGGGGTCGTAGCCGTCCGGGTTGGGCTGAAACGAGCGGGCGGGCCCGTGCTCGAAGCCCTGGTCGACCGGGAGGATCACCATCTTGCCCGTCCCGGCCAGCGTGCCGTGCATCATCATGCGGGCGAGGTTGGCGCGGACGCCCGGGCTGTCGGAGCCGTACCAGGAGAGGATCTGCTTGACGCGGTCAGTGAGCGGCATGCGCGTGGTTTACCGGAGGATCCGCAGGCGGTCCAGAGTCGCCGGTCGACGTCGCCCGAGGAGCGTACGCGTGGAGCTTTCGAGGGCGATCTGCCACGCCCTGCGCGGGGACACGGAGCGCGCGTCGGAGCTCGCCCACGGTCATCGCGAGGAGCTCGTCGTAGCGCGCCGCGACGTCCTCGGCCGAGAGACGGCAGAGCGGGAAGAGCGACGAGGCGCCGCGAGCGCGCCCGAGCGCCCGAACGGCGCGTCGCGGCGCGAGCAAAAACCCCATGAGGCCGCCCGACGCGACGATCCCGCCGACGTAGAGCCCGAGCGGCGCGAGGCCCGCCCGCGCCTCCCACATCGAGATTTCCCCCTCGCCGACGAGGTCGGTGCCGTACCCCGTCGCGACGTGGTGCAGGTCGTGGAGCATGATCGCCACGCGATGCCGCTTCGTGTTCGGAACGGCGAAGCGGATCCCGAAGAAGGAGGCTGGGGTCCACTTGGACTCGTACTCGGCGACGGTGAAGCCGTTTTCGGCGAGGTACGCGTCGCGCGCCTCGCGCACGGTCATCGATTCGGAGAACGGCTCTCGGCTCATTCCCGATCCTTAGGGCTCACCGGGCCGACGGTCCATGGGAGTACCAGCGCGCTTGTCCGTCGGCCTGCGCTCGCCGGTGGACGGCGTGGGCCTTCCACGCCGCGATCGACGCCTCGTCCTTCCAGTAGCTCACGGTGATTCCGAGGCCCAACGCGTCGCGCACGCTCTCGAGGCCGAGATAGCCCGGCTCCTCGGGGGCGAGGCGCTCCAGGGCGTCGGCCATTTCATTGTATTCTGCATGTTCCACGTCGGCGCGCTGCGACGTGAAGACGACCGCCCAGTACGGCGGCTCGGTCGGCGTGCAGATAGCACGCCGACATTGGTGCGCGGTACGGCAGGCGTCCTTGCGATGCTCGTCCCGGCGAGCTTACGATGGCCGGGTGACCGACAGCATCTCCCACATTCCGCCCCCGGTCTCGCCCATCAACGGCACGACCCTGCGCGACCACGTGCTCGCGGGCATGCGCGCGGCGCCGGGCGCCACCGGCGAGTTCACGTCCCTCCTCAGCCACATCTCGCTCGCGATTCGAATCATCGCGTCGCGCGTTCGCAACGCCGGCCTCGCTGATCTCCTCGGCTACACCGGCGAGACGAACGTGCAGGGCGAGGCGGTGCAGAAGCTCGACGCCTACGCGAACGAGGTGCTCGTCAACGTGCTCGAGCGGAGCGGCCATTGCGGAATCCTGGGGAGCGAAGAGCTCGAGGGCGCGAAGACCGCGGGCCACCCCGGGAAATACATCGTGCTCTTCGATCCGCTCGACGGGTCGAGCAACATCGATCTCAACGTCTCGATCGGGACCATCTTCGCGGTCCTGCGCCGGCAAGATCCCACGTCGCCGCCGTCGGTGAACGAGGCCTTGCGGCCGGGCCGCGATCTCATCGCCGCGGGCTACGCGCTCTACGGGCCGTCGACCTTGATGGTGCTCTCGACCGGGCAGGGCGTTCACGTCTTCACGATGGACCCGAACGTCGGCGAGTTCTTTCTCTGCCAGTCGAACGTGCGCTGCCCGCCGCGCGGCGCGATGTACTCGATCAACGAGGGCAACCACGCGCGATGGGCGCAGGGCGTCCAGAAATGGAACGCGTGGATCAAGGGCGAGTCGAAGGAAGAGGGCCGCCCGTACGGGCACCGCTACGTCGGCTCGCTCGTCGCCGACGCCCACCGCACGCTCTTGAAGGGCGGGATCTTCGCGTACCCGGCCGACAAGAAGAGCCCGAAGGGGAAGCTCCGGCTCCTCTACGAGGCGAACCCGATGGCGTTCATCTTCGAGCAAGCGGGCGGCGCGGGCATCGACGGCGACGGGCGCATCCTCGACATCTCGCCTGGCTCGCTGCACGAGCGGACCCCGCTGATCCTCGGGTCGAAAGACGACGTCGAGACGTTCCGCGCGTTCGCGACCGGCGCGCGCTGACGCACTTTTGACGGCTGCGCGTACCGAGAGTATGAGCGGAGACCATGAAAAAATCGGCATTCGCGCTCGCGCTGATCATCCCGCTCGCCGCCTGCAACAAGGACAAGACCGAGCAGTCCGCCGCTGACGCGGCCGCCGCGACCCCGTCCGTCGCGACGACGACGACGACCTCGCTCGCGACGGGCGTCATGGACAAGGCCCTCTCGTTCGTTACCGGCTCGCCGTTCGAAGGCGAGATCACGATGAACATCACCGACGAGGGGAAGCCGCCCCGGACGATCACGTACACGGTCAAGGGCAAGAAGATGCGCTTCGACGTCCCGGGTCGCGGCGCCGAAGGCGACTCGTACGCGATCTTCGACGGCGACTCGAAGAAGATGATCACCGTCACCGAGTCGAAGAAGATGGCGTTCGAGATGGACATGAACAACCCGGGGATGCCGGGCATGGGCGTGGGCGCTGCGGCGACCGCGGCCGCGGCGGCGAAGCCGAACGTCGAGAAGACCGGCAAGCAAGACACCGTCGCCGGTTACTCGTGCGAGATGTGGAAGATCACCGAGACCGACGGCAGCAAGAGCGACGTCTGCGTCGCGAAGGGCATCGCGTTTCCGTCCCCCGGCGGGCGTGCGCCCGCGTGGGCGGCCGAGCTCGGCGGCGACTTCTTCCCGCTGCGCGTCGTGACGACCGACCCGACCGGCAAAGAGAAGACCAAGATGGAAGTCACGAAGATCGACAAGAAGACGGTCGACGACGCCAAGCTGCAGGTCCCCGCCGGTTACAAGACGATGAACATGGGCGACATGATGAAGAGCCTCGGCGGTGGCATGCACGGCATGCCAGGCGCGATGCACGGCATGCACTGAGGGTCAGACGCCGGTCGCGTCCGGCGCCCAGATGTATTTGTGCATCTGGAGCTGGACGCGTACCGGCAGCGCGTCCTCGAGGACCCACGCGACGAGGTCGCGCGCGGCGAGCTTGCCGAAGACCGTGCTCGCGAGCAGGTTCGGCGTGCGCGCCGGGAGATTTCGCTCGGCGACGACCGCCCGCATCCACTCGTAGTCGGCTCGACCGGCGAGGACGAATTTGATCTCGTCGGTCGGGCGCACGTGGTCGAGGTTGCTCCAGCGGTTGCGCTGCGACTCGCCGGAGCCGGGCGCTTTGAGATCCATGATCTTGCAGACGCGCGGGTCGACGCGCGACACGTCGGCCTCGCCGCTCGTCTCCACCAGCACGGTCTTGCCCGCGTCGCAGAGCTCGCTCATGAGCGGAAAGACGCCCGGCTGGAGCAGCGGCTCGCCGCCGGTCAGCTCGACGAGCGCGGTGCCGGTCGCGAGCGCCGCCTCGAGCACGGCGCGCCGCCTCATGCGCGTGCCGCGGTAGAACGCCTGCGGCGTGTCGCACCACGCGCAGCGGAGGTTGCACCCTGTCGTCCGCACGAAGGTGCACGGCAGCCCGGCGAACGTCGATTCGCCTTGGATGCTCGCGTAGATCTCGTGGATGACGAGCGTGTCTTCTTTCATTTCTTCGGAGCGCTCGCGCTCGGTTCGGGGCTGAGGTCGATCCAGATCTCGGAACCGGACGGCACAGCCGTCGGCGCCGGACGAGGCTTCGGCTGGAACGCGTGTGTATAATACAAATACATCCCGTACGCCGCCGCCGCGGCCGACAGTACGGCCAGGAGGATGATTCGGACGAACGCGCCGTCGAGGCGGAACGTGCGCATCGGCTCGGCCGTGATGCGACGCACGGTCTGCGACTTGCGCGGGGGCTTCTCGGTGATGGGCGTTCCGAATCCCATGGTGGGGCACAGGGAAGTTGGTAGAAGCGAGGCGGTGCGTCAACCGGGGTTGCGCGTTCTCGGGCTCGTTTCGGCGATCGGGTGGGCCGGTTGCGGCGCGAGCCCAGGGCCGACGCCGAGGCCACCGCGGACCGCGCCGGCGACCCGACCGGCGCCGTCGAGCTCGCCGGGGACGTTCTGGAAGGAGACTCCCGTCGCCCTCGTGATGCTCGCGCCGGCGCGGCGCGACCACCTGAGGCTCGTGTCGGCCCCGCTCGCCGAGCGCTTCGGCGAGCGCGCCTCCGAGCTCGACGAGGGGACGCTCGCCCTCGGCGGGAGGCGCGAGCGCTCGCTCGGCGCCTTCTACGTCGGGCTCGCGCGAAGGCGCGTTCCGTTCGTCGTCACGCTCGACGTGCTCTTCTCGATCGCCGAGCGCGCCGTCGAGTGCGCCCTCGCCGAGGTGGACGACGCGCAGACCGCGACGCTCGCGTCGGCGCTCGCGCGGACGGACGAGCGGCTCGTCGCCGAGGCGCACGCCGCGCATTCCGACACCCTCGACGCGTACGCCCTCGCCCGCGACGTCGTCGAGATTGGCCGCAAGCTCCTCGCCCCGGCGAGCGGCGTCGGCCTCACGCCGCGCGCCGCTCGCGAGCTCGCGAAGATCCTCGCGCACGCCGGTCCGGACGTGAGCCCGCTCCTCGGCGAAGTCCTCGATTACGGAGCGTTCGACACGCAGTCGGGGCTCGCGTTCGGCGACCCGCGGCTGCCCGCGTTTCAGGCGAGGACGTGGGTCGCGCGCGCGCCGCTCGCGCTCGTGCCGGACGCGTCGATCGATCTCGCGCGGACGCGCACGCAGACGCGCGCCGCGATGCTGCTCGCGCGCGACACGAACGACGCGTGGACGAAGCTCGAGCGCTTGTCGGCGTTCGCCGTGGGCGACCCGGACGATCCCGACGGGGGCGCGCTCGCGGGCGTCGCGCGGGAGCTCGGCCTCGATCTGCGCGCCGAGCAGACGATCGAGAACGTGGTTCGCGTCGACGCGCTCCGGGGCGCGCTGCGCGTCGCGGCCGGGGCGACGATCGCCGACAGCGGCGGCGTCGCGGCGAGCTTCCGGCTCCTCCCGCCGAGCGGGCCAGCGGGCGCGCGCGCCGTCGCGGCCGCGGCGACGGCGGCCGGCCGGCTCCCGACCGCGCTCGCCGTGCTGCCGGCGCTTCGACCGACGCCCGCGCACCCGTCGCTCCACGCGAGCGCGCTCGACGCGATCGCGACGTACCTCGCGCCCTCCGAGCTCGACTCGGCCGCGCCGTGGACGAGCAGCGTGACCCACCGCCGGCGCAAGACCGAGGTCGCGCTCGCCGCGTGGACCGAGCTTCGTCACGCCGACGTCCCGTACGCGGGGGCGCGCGCGCTCGACGTTCTCGACGAGCCCGAGGTCGCGTTCGACGACGTGCTCGGCGCGATCGAGCCGGCTCCGGAGGCAATCGCGCGTCTCGTCTCGCTCGTGCGGCAGGCTCAGCTCGGTCTCGCCGCGAACGGCAATCTCCGCGAGAACGGCGCCGCGTGGATCGCGCTCGACCGCGCCTTTCTGCTCCTTCGCGACGCGCTCGCGATCGCCGAAGCCGAGGGGAGCGCGCCGCTCTCGCCGGCCCTCGCCCACGCGCTCGCGACGTTTCCATCGCGTCTCGCCGCGCTCGAGCGCCGGATCGGGCCCGCCGCCGCGCCCGAGATCGTCGTCACCGCCGCGGACCTCGGGAGCGGGCGCGTGCTCGAGGACGGGACCGGCGAGGCGGAGCAGGTGGCGCTCCTCGTCGACGTCGCGGGTGACGCGTCGCTCTTCGTCGGCGCGCGGATCCCGTTCTACGAGCGCGCCGCGACGCTGCGCTCCAACGACGCGACCTTCGCGCGCCAGCTCGAGACGAGCCCTCCGTCCCGCCTCGCGTGGCCATGACGCGACGAGCTCAGGGCTGGAGATCGTCGAGGCCCAGCGCGGGCACCGAGGACTCTTGCCCGGGCGGCGGGAGCACGGTGCGGTCGCGGAGCAAGAGCACGAGATCACGGAGTCGATCGATCTCCTCGTACGGTCGCGCGAACGCGGGCATGCCGTGGACCCAGACCTCGGGTTGCGCGATGCACGCCTCGATCCACGCGGCGCGAAGGCGCTCGTGCGCGAGGGCGAGCGGCGGCGCGAGGTCGGGTTGCTCGCGGTCGCGCGCGACGTCCGGCGGCGCCACCGTGTGGCACGTCGTGCAGGCCCCGCCGTCCTTTCGCACGAGGTCGGCGAGCGCGCCGGTCAGCGCGTCGCCCGCGAGCGTCACGCGCGGCGAGGCCGCGTAGGGAAAGCTCGCGCCGTCGCGCTCCGAAAAGTACCGCACGAGCGCCGTCGTCTCGCGCTCGCCGAGCGCGTAGCTCGGCATGCGCGGCTGCACGTGATCGGGCGCGACGAGGTCTTTGTACGCGAGCTCGGGGTGAAAGGACGGCCGCACCGGGTGCCGCTGCGGCGCGCCCAAGAACGCGAAGAGCCACTGTGGCCGCGTGCGCAGCCCCTCGCCGAAGAGCGAGGGTCCGGGACCTTTCTCGTGGCAACCGGCGCACTCGCGCGCCTCGTACGACTCTTCGCCTTCGCGCGGGGCGACGCGGAGGTCGGGCCGCGCGCGCGGGGCGCGCTGCGCGAGCACGTACGTCGCGAGATCGCGTCGCGTCGGCGCGTCGAAATGAAAGCCCGCGTGGTCTTCGAGCTTGCCGTCGCCGAGCGCCGGCCCGCTCGGCGCCATTTCGTTCGCGTGGCACGCGCCGCACTTCTCCGCCGCGACCACGGCCTCGCCGCACGCGTCGCGCGCCATCGTCTTCGTCACGCCGCTCGGCAGCCTGCACCCGATTTCCTCCGTGCGGCTCCCGAGGCGCGCCTCGGGAATCGCGGGCTTGACGAGGTGCGCCGCGAGGCTCGCCGCTTCGCGCGCAGTGAGCCGGAGGCTCGGCATCGCCGCCGCCGGGTTGGCGCGCGCGGGATCGCTCAAATAGTACGCGACCCAATCGGCCGTGCGCGCCGACGCCACCCACGCGAGATCGGCGTGGCACGTCTTGCAAGCCAGCCGGTCGTAGAGCGTCTTCCCTTCCTCGGCCGAAGACCCCGGCGCGCTGGCGCGGTGGACCATCGACGTCGACTCGTCGGCCGAGGCGGTCGCCTCGAGGTGCGTCGCCACCGCGACCGACGTCGTCTCGTCGAGCCCGAGGTCGACGTGCGCGCGCGCGCCGTGCTCGCGCAGCCCCGCCGCGAGCTCCACGGCGTTGCCGCGGAGACCGAGCACATCGAGCGGCGTCGCGATCGGCGAAGGGTCGCGCGCGACGTGACAAGCTCCGCAGCGGAGCGAGCGAAAGAGCTTTCGCCCGTGCGTCAGCGACGGCGCGTAGTCGGTCGTGTCCGGCGGCGGGCCGGCGGGCGGCGCGGGCTTGTCCTCGCGGAGCGCGAGCCATTGCGCCCACGCGTCCTTGGCGGGCGACGTGGCGGCCGCGCTCGTCTCGGTGTGGCACGCGGCGCAGCGGGCTTGCACCTCCGGTACCGCGCCGTCCTTCCCCGGCGCGGCGAGCCCTCGGTGCGCGGCGCTCCGCTCGCTCGCGAGCCCGTCGCCTCCGTGGCACGCGACGCATCCGATCGTCCGATGACGTGCGACGAGCACGCCGCCGTGCGGGTGCTCTTTCGGCTCGTGGCACGTCGTGCAGCGCTCGACCTGGCTCATCGCGCGGCAAACGTCGCGCTCGCCTGGATCGCACTCCCACGCGACGCGCACCTCACGCGCGTGCGCGCGAGGCGCGCCGCCTGAGCCGCTCCAAAGCTTGTAGCCTGCAACTATCAGGAGCGCTGCGGCCACCGCGTTCGCGGCGAGGTCGAAGCGCTTCGCATTCACGATTCCAGCTTGCCGGCCTGGGCGATCGCGCGTCGCATCGACTCCAGGCCCGCGGCGATGCGCTCCTCGCTCGCGGCGTAGCTGAAGCGAACGTATCCCGGCGCGCCGAACGCGCCGCCGGGAACGCACGCGACGTGCGCGCGCTCGAGCAGGAAGAACGCGACGTCGCCGTCGCTCGCGATCTTCTTCCCGCCGAACTCGAGGCCATAGAGCCCGCGGCAATCGGCGAACGCGTAGAACGCGCCCTCCGGCTTGCGGCAGCGGATGCCTGGGACCGCGTTGAGGCCGGCGACCATCGCGTCGCGGCGGCGCTCGAACTTCTTCCGCATCGCCTCGACCGCGTCTTGCGGCCCGGTGAGCGCGGCGAGGGCCGCGTGCTGCGCGACCGCGGTCGCGTTGGTGGTGCTCTGGCCCTGGACGAGATCGATCGCGTCGATCACCGCCTTCTGCGCGATCGTCCAGCCGATGCGCCAGCCGGTCATCGCGTACGACTTCGACACGCCGTCGACCACGATCGTGCGCGCGGCGAGGTCGGGCGCGACGTGCGCCATCGAGACGTGCTTGAACCCGTCGTAGACGAGCTCGGCGTAAATCTCGTCGACGATGATCCAGCAGTCGTGCTTGCGCAGCACGTCGGCGAGCTCGTGCATGCGCGACTCGGGGTACGCCGCGCCGGTGGGATTCGACGGGGTGCAGAGGACGATCGCCTTCGTCCGCGGCGAGAGCGCGCGAGAGAGCGCGTCGGCCGAGAGCTGCCAGTCGTCGTCTTCGCGCGTCTCGACGAGCACCGGCTCGGCGCCCACGAGGCGCACCTGCTCGGGATAGCTCACCCAGCACGGCGTCGGGATGATCACCTCGTCGCCCGGCTCGTAGAGCGCGAGCGCGAGGTTGAAGAGCGCGTGCTTCGCGCCGACCGAGACCGCGACGTTCTCCGGCTTGATCGTCTGCCCGCGCCGCCGCGCGTGATCGTCGGCGATCGCCTTCTTGAGCGGCGCGATGCCGGTCACCGCGGTGTACTTGTGCGCGCCGGAGTCGATCGCGCGCTTCGCCGCCTCGAGGACGAACGGCGGCGGATCGAAATCGGGCTCGCCGACGCCGAAGCCGAACACGTCGATTCCCTGGGCACGAAGCGCCGCGGCCTTTGCGTTCACCGCAAGGGTGACGCTGGGCACGACGACGGACAAACGATGCGCAAAGCCGCTGGGCACAGCGGACCTTCTAACGCAAAGCGTCGACGGTGACTACCCGCGGATCCACTGACCGGGTCCGCGGCCCACCACGGCTCACTCTTCGGTGTCGGCCTCTTTCAGGCCTTTCTTGAAATTCCGAATGCCTTCTCCAAGGCCTTTTCCAATGGAAGCAATGCGTCCAGCTCCGAAGAGCATCATCGCGACCAAGGCAATGATCAGCAGCTCACCAGGTCCCAAGTTGCCCATGCGTCACCTCGACACCGAGGCAGTGCACGGGCTGGGCCAAGCTCGGTCCGTGCGCCCTCCGGGCTGCCGGCCGCGCCTTCGGCGCGGACCTCAGGCGAGCTTCTCTTTTTTCTCTTCCTTGGGAGCTTCTTCTTCTTTGGCGGAAGACTTTTCGACGAGCTTCTTCGGCTTGTCGTCTTCTTCGTCCGCTTCGCGGAGGCCCTTTTTGAAATTCGAGATGCCTTGACCGAGACCCTTGCCGATGTCGGCGATGCGTCCCGCGCCGAAAAGCAGCAGCGCAATCAAGCCGATGATGAGGAGCTCGCCCGGTCCGATGTTGCCCATGCGTCAACCTTCTTCTGTTCGTTACTTGCTAGCAGCCGCGTTTCATCATCGCAAGCACCGCAGGAAATAAGGCCGAGGCGATCGGCGTCACGAGGTACCACGCGGCGGGCGCATCCGCCCGCTCGAGGGCGCGCATGAGACCGAGCGCCGCGAGCGGACCGAGCGCGCCGAGCGCGATCGCGAGGAGCGGGCCCTTCGCGCGGCCGGTCACCGCCGCCCAGATCGCCGCGCCGGCGGCGAGCGCCGCGGCGAGCACGACGACGAGCGCGCGTTCGATTGGCGGGACGTTGGACGCGTGCGTCCACGGCGACATGCCGCGAAGGACGACGCGGTTCGCGTGCACCTTCGCGTCGAGCGAGCTCAGCGAGAAGCGCGCGTCGTCGAGATTGATGCGCCGCATGTCGCCCGCGATGCGCGCGTTTCTGGCCGAAAAAGCGACCGAATGGAGGCTCCCAGGACCCGAGCCGTAGAGCACCGGCGCGCTCGAAGGCGCGCACAGCCACGTCGCGTCGACGAACGGGATCGCGTACGTGCGCGGCTCGCTGGCCGCGGCGCACGCGGCTCGTCCTTGGTCGAGGAGGTCCTGCGCCATGCGCCCGGGAGCGCTCGCGTCGAGCGCTCCGAGCGCGGAGGCGAGCGCGAGGAGCGCCGCCAGCGGGAGCGCGACGGGCCACTGGGCGAGCGCGGTCTTCGCGGGCGACTCGCCGAGCAGCATCATCGCGCGCGCCTCGCCGCGCTCGGCGAACCGCTGCGCGGCGAGCGCGAAGCCGATTGGCCAACCGACCATGACGGCGGCTTCGACCGCGAGCTCCGCGACGCCGCGCGCGAATGGGAGCGCGACGCGCGCCGGCACCTCGGGGTCGAGCACCCAAGGCAGAATCCGCACGGCCCCCGCGAGCAGCGCCGCGAGCCCGAGCCCGCCGCACCATAGCCACGCCGAGCGCCCCGCCGCGCGCGACAGCGGGTGCGCGCCGGCGTCAGGCCGTCGTGAACATCGGTACAGCATCGTCTCCATGCTTGCGCTAGACCGTGAACCGCATGATACCTTCCGGCACCGAGGAACACATGATGGCGAAACGCTTGGGATTGGGCCTTACGATCGTGGCGTTCGGGGCCGCCACCCTCACCGCAGGCATGCCCGAAGCGCGCGCGGACGAGATCGCGGGCACGCCCAAGGCCATGGTCGGCGGCGGCTTCCTCGGGGCCGAGGTGGTCGCGATTCCGATGGCGATCGCGGGCGTTCGCGCGGGCTGGGCCTACGCGGTGTTTCCGCCGCTCGGCGCCATCGGCGGCGTCATCGGCGGCTACTTCATGGATCAGGCGTACGACACGAGCGGCAACAACGGCGGGACGAAGCAAAGCGCGTACGGCTCGGCCTTCATGCTCGCCGGCGGCATGGCGCTCATCATCCCGACCATCGTCCTCATGCTCAACGCGACGCGCTACCACCCGAGCGAAAACGCGGTGGAAGATCGCGCGCCGAAGAACGTCGGTCCGGAGGCGAACCCCGGCGCGGCGGGCGGCAGCAGCGTGGCGCCGGCGAAGGACGGCGGTGGAAATGGCGGAAATCAGCCGCCGTACGTGCCGCTCTCGCTCGTCGACATGCACGAGGGGACGCTTCGTCTCGGCATTCCGGTGCCCGAGGTGACGACCTCGTACACGCTGAAGCAGGTCAGAGAGCTCGGCGTGGTCCAGGGCACAGAAGTGCGCGTGCCGGTGTTCAAGCTCGCGTTTTAGAGCCGATTCGGTACCATCCGCGGTGAGATGGTGAAACCGCTTCAGCGAGCGCCGCAGGCGCGAGTGGCCCAGTCATGAATCATCCCGCCACGCGTGCGGGGACGGCCGCGAAGCCTACCGATCCCATGATCGGCCGCGTCGTGGCCGGCCGTTACCGGCTCGAATCGCGACTCGGCGAGGGCGGCATGGGCGTCGTCTACCGCGCGCGCCACGTGCTCATCGATCGCGTCGTCGCGCTCAAGCTCATTCGCCCTGATTTGCGCGGTGAAACGCACTTGCGCGCGTGGATGCTGCGCGAGGCGCGCGCCGCGAACCGCGTCGACCACGCGCACATCATCGACATCCACGACATAGGCGAGACCGAGGAGGGCGAGCTCTACCTCGTCATGGAGTATCTCGTCGGTACGGCGCTCTCGAGCGAGCTGGCGCGCGGGCCGATGGCCCTCTCGCGCGGCGTCGACATCCTCGAGCAGATGTGCGCGGCGCTCGGGCGCGCGCACGACCTCGGCGTCGTGCACCGCGACCTCAAGAGCGACAACATCTTGCTCTCGACCAAGGGCGGTCGAAAAGACTTCGTGAAGATCCTCGACTTCGGGCTCGCGCACCTGGCCATGGACCCGCGCCTCGCGCCGAAGGGCGCGGTCTTCGGCACGCCCGAGTACATGGCGCCCGAGCAGGCGCGCGGCGAAGAAGCGGGGCCGCAGAGCGATCTCTACGCGCTCGGCGTTTTGTTCTTCGAGATGCTCACCGGGCAGCTCCCGTTCCGCTCGAACGACCGCGAGACGCTGCTCGAGATGCAGCGCAGCGCGCCGCCCCCGCGGCCGCGCTCGATCAAGGCCGACGTGCTCCCCGCGGCCGAAGCGATCGTCCTCAAGCTGCTCGAAAAAGATCGGCGCCGTCGGTTCCAGGACGCGCACCATCTCCACGAAGAGCTGAAGGCGCTGCAGCGCTCGCTGCCCTCGACGGCGTGGGAGGTCGGCTCGGGGGGCGAGCTCGCGCCGCCGCCGCCGCCGCCGCCGCCGCAGTCGCCGGGCGTCATCGAGTGGGCGAACCGCGCGGGCCTCTTCTCGCGCATGGTGTCGCGCGCGTACCCGTCGGGCAACGCGCCGCCCGAGATTCAGAAGGCGCTCGCGACCGCGTGGGATCTCGCGGCGCGCGCGACCAAGCTCGAGGGCGAGGTCGCGAGCCACACGCGCAAGCTCGAGTCGCTCGAGCGGCGCGGACGCGCGCTGCGCGCGGAGATTGGCCGCAAAGTCGAAGAGCTCGCGCACGAAGAGTCGCGCGCGCTCCGCGACGCCGCCGCCGAGCAGCAAGAGGCCGCCCGCATCCGCGAGCAGCTCCAGATCGCCGAGCGCAACGCGCAAGTGGCGAAGGCCCAAGCCGACCAGGCCGCCGCCGGCAGCGCAGGCGCCGCCCTCCGCACGGCGTTCGAGCGCGCGGGCGCGGCGCTCGCGCTCGTCGAAGCGCGCCGCGAGCAGCTCGCCGAGCGCGAGCAAAAGGCGTCCGTCAAGGACGCGCACGCGCGCGATCTCCGCCGGCAAATCGAGGAGCTCCGCGCGCAGCTCTCCCGCTACGCCGAGGCCCTCGAGGAGGATCTCGCGCAAGGCCGCGAGCGCGTCGCCGCCCGCACCCGCGAGGGGCTCGCGTTCGAGAAATCCTACAGCGAGGTCTCGACGGCTCTCCTCGGCCACCTCAAGGCGAAGCCCGAAGCGCGCGATCTCCTCCAAGAGCTGATGGAGAACATGCACGCTCCGGCCATCACGAACAAAACCGGGAGCGGCGGCAGCGAGAGCCGCGGCCCTGGGATGTGATGCTCAGGGCAGCTTCGCGCTCAAGAACGACTTCAGCTTGAGGAGCGTCTTCGGATCGCGCGTGAACGTAGGCGCCTGGTAGTCCTTCGCCCACGCGGCCACCTCGTGCACGAACTCGGTGCGCTGCGACTCGTCGTCGACGATGTCGTCGACCGTGCGGCCGCGCGCGGCGCCCTTGTGGAGGCCTTTCACGTAGCTCTCGAGACGTGTGTAGTCTGCACCCAAAAATTCGCGGACCTCGCCGGCGTCGGTGGCCAGGCGCTCGAGCACGCCGGTCTTCGCCGAGGCGTCGCCCTCGACCGCGATCGCCGCGGCGACGCGGAGGACGAACGCGTCGTCCATGAACCCGAGGTCGTCGATGCCGTCCGGAATCAAGTCGAGCGACTTGAAGATGTAGTTGAGCCCCGCGACCACGCTTCGCTTGACCGGCTCCGACGCGCTCCCCGAGACGAGCGCACCGAGGGCGCCGGCGTCCTCGCCGAGCGAGCGAAGCCAGGCCGGAAACATCTCGAGGTACTTCGGGTCGGGGGCGTCGGTCATGGGCCCGACAGTATCATCGGGCCGCGGCGGCGAGAAGGCGGGGCGCGACGTCGGCCAGGCTCTTTGCATTCTGCACGAAGTCGGCGGCGCCGGCGCCGAACGCGAGCAGCGGGACGGGCGCGAGCGTGTGGGTGCGGACCGAGAGGTCCTCGAGATTTCCGTGGTCGCTCGTGACAACGACGAGCTGCTCGCGCGGGTCAATCGCGGAGAAGAGCTCGCGGAGGAAGCGGTCGGTGCGCACCGCCTCGTCGCGCGCCCACTCGGTGTCTTGCGCGTGACCGGCGGAGTCGGTGAGGAACATCTCGAAGAGCGCGAGGTCGTTTTCGGCCGCGCCCGCGGCGACGTTTCGCGCGGCCTCGGCGATCGAGACGCGCGGCGCGTCGAGGCCCGCCGCGCGGAGGAGCTCGCCGGTGAGGTCGAAGGTCGCCGCCGCGCCTCGCCGGACGTCGTCGAACGTTCGAAGCGCTCCGCCGTTCGCGAGCGCGCACACGCTGCTCGTCGACGGCGGGAAGCGGCGATTGCGCGCCTCGCGGCCGGCGAGCACGTTCGCGAGGTGCTCGGCGCGGGGCGCGTCGTACGCGTTCAAGAAGGCGGCGCGCTGGCCGCGCGCGCGAGCGCGGCCGAGAAACCCCTCGGCGGTCACGAGCTCGCGGAGCGCGCGCGTCGGGTGTCCGCTCGCGTGCCCGCCCGCGACCGCGATCGCGTCGTGCCCCGTGAAAATCGTCGCCTGCCCCGTGGCGCTCTGCGGCAGCCCCGGGTGCCCTAGCGTCGCGTCGATCGCCGCGAGGTGCGCGCCCGCAAAGGTCGCCCGCGACGGGTCGGCGAGCGGCGCGAGCACGTCGAGCGGCGTGTCTTCGAAGGGATTTTGCGGCCCGCGCCGGCCGAAGCCGATGCCGTCCACGAAGACCAAGAGTGCGTGCATTTTACATGGATCGCGCGACGGCGAAGCCGAGGATGAACCCCGCCATGAGCGCGGCCGACACGAGCAAGACGACGAGGATCTGCGAGACGCCGCGCGGCGGTCCGGCGAACGAGTTGGGGTCCTGCGTGCTCGCCGGCACGACGACGACCGGCGGGGGACGGAGCGAAGCAGGCGGTACGCCCGTGCTCCCGAGCGTCGAGTGGTCCGCGGGCGGTTCGTTGGGCGACGAGAGCGTCGGGCCGGCGTGCGGCACCGGCCCGCGGAAGCTCGACGGCGGCATCGACGCCGTCACGCGAACCGTCGCGAGAGCCTGCGACATCTCCGCGGCGGACTGGAATCGGTGCGCGCGATCCTTCTGGAGCGCGCGCTTGAAGAACGCGTCGAAGGGCGCGAGCGACGGCGAGATCGCGCTCGGCGGCGGCGGCTCCTCGGTGATGATCGCGGTGAGGCGCGCGAACTCGGTCGGCGCGACGAACGCCTGACGGCCCGTCAGGATCTCGTAGAGCATCACCGCGACGCTCCAGAGATCGCTTCGGTGGTCCGCGTCGCGCGCGCTCCGCGCCTGCTCGGGGCTCATGAACGCCGGCGTCCCCAGCAGCATGCCGGTTCGCGTGCGCGCCCCCATGCCGCCCGCCGCGTCCATGACCTTCGCGATGCCGAAGTCCAGGATCTTCACCGTGCCGTCTTGCGTGACGAAGATGTTTTCGGGCTTCAGATCGCGGTGGACCACGCTCTGCGCGTGCGCCGCGCCGAGGCCGGCGAGCACCGCTTGCACGATCGCGACCGCGCGCGCCGGCGCGAGCGGCCGTCCCGTCGGCGCGAGCGCGCTGAGCGGCTCGCCGACGAGGCGCTCCATCACGATGAACGGGCTCCCGTCCTCCGCCTCGCCAGCCTCGAAGACGCGAATCACGTTCGGGTGCACGAGGCGCATGCACGCGCGCCCCTCGTCGAGAAAGCGCGTACGAATCTGCGGGTCGCCGATGTGCTCGGGGCGGAGCAGCTTGATCGCGACCAGGCCGCCCGGCGGGGCCAGCGCCTCGGCCTCGAAGACGAGCCCCATCCCGCCCTGCCCGAGCGGCATCCCGAGGCGATAGCGCCGGGCGAGCACCGCCCCGACGAGGACCGCGGCCGGCTCGGTGGTGGGGGTCGCAACCATCGCGTGAATGGTAACCGCGATTTCGAAGTATGCTGCAGCCCATGTTCGGACGCTTGGCGGCGGCTGCGCCGTTTCTTCTCTTCGCGCCGTCGGCGCTCGCGCAGACGACGCCCGACGCGGTGACCGACCCGAACGCCGCGGTCTCGAAAGACGTGCAGCGACCGTGGCTCTACGGCGACGACCCGACAATCCCGTCGCCGCTCCACGTCGTCGCGTCGCTCGGCGACACGTACTCGGGCAACGACCGAAGCGTGAGCCGCGCGTTCTCGTCGCACGACACCGGGCCGGGCGGCAAGGCCAACGCCAGCGTCGAGGTCGGCGTCGCGCGAACTCTCGCGGTCGACGTGACCGGCGTCATCGGCGGGTTCGGCAGCGGCGTCGGCGGCGGCGTCATGGCGGGCGCGCGCTTCGCGCCGTTCGACTCGGCGCGCCACGGCTTCCGCCTCGCGATCGCCGCGGGCTATTTGCTCGATCTCGATCGCGCCAGCGGCTTCTACGCGCGCGCGACGGCGAGCTGGGACATCGGCCGCCTGCGGCTCGCCGCCATGTTTCACGGCGAGCACGTCGAGCGCCCGAACGGCAATCCCGTCGACCTCTACGCGACGTTCGGCGCGAGCGTGCGCCTCGTGCCGGCGTTCCGCCTCGGCGTCGAGTACGTCGCCCAGGATTTGGAAGAGGCCTTCGCCGACGCCGAGGACGCCGAAGGCGGCGCGCACCAGTTCGTCGGCCTCACCGGAAGCTTCGAGCTCCTGCGCCACAAGCTCTTCATCGACTTCGGTCCGGCGCTCGCGTTCCGGCCCGAAATCGGGCAAGTTGCGCCCGTGGGGCGGGCCCTCGTCTCCTATTCGTTCTGAACCGCAGTGAAGCTCGATCGCACCGAAATCGGCGTCCTCGTCGTCCTCGTCCTCGGCATCGTGACCGTGAACGCGTGGTACATCGCGAAGGAGACCGGGCGTCAGGAGAAGGCGATCATCGAGTCGCAGGACGCGGCCCTCGTCGACGGCAGGGTCGTGCCGCTGGCGCCGCCGCCGGTCGACGCGGGGCGCGAGTGACGCGCGTCGCGCTGGCGCTCGCCTTGTGCGCGGCGTGCCATCGCGGGAGCGACGATCCCAAGGCCGATCTTCCCTCGAGCTGCGTCATCGAGCACGACGGCGGCGTCACGCAGTGCTTCGAGGACGTGGGCGCGACGGCGCGAACCTACGGCTCGAAATACTGCGACGAGATGCACGGCGAGCACACGTTCTACGCGGCGAGAGCTTGCCCGAGAGAGGGCGTCCTCGGCTCGTGCGTCAAGCGCGGCGGCACCGGGCTCGAGCGAATCGAGCGCTGTTATCGCGACGTTACGGCGTGTCAGTCGCGGTGCGAGAAGAGCGACGGCGTTTTCCAAAAATAATTTGTCACCAGCGTTCGGGTCGCCGCGTTGGTCGGGCATGATGATGCCCTCTCCGTCCGTGGTCCCCAAGCTCGTCCCCGAAACCTCCGTGCTGCCGCTGAAGAGCGCCGCGCTCCGATGCGACGCCTGCGCCGGCGTCGCGCGCGCGGTGCTCGTTCAGCGATTCCAGAACGACTCGCGCGAGGCAATGCATGTAACCTACACGCTTCCGCTCCCAGCCGACGCCGCGATCTCCGGGTTCCGCTTCCGCGTCGGCGAGCGCACGATCGAAGGCGCCGTCGACAAGCGCGCGCGGGCGCGCGAGCGCTACGAAGAGGCGCTCGCGAGCGGGCACACCGCGGCGCTGCTCGAGCAGGAGCGGACGAGCCTCTTCACGCAGGAGATCGGGAACATTCCGCCGGGCGCCGAGCTCGTCTGCGAGATCGAGATCGACCAGAAATTGCGCTGGCTCGACGAGGGGCAGTGGGAGTGGCGTTTTCCGCTGGCCGCGGCGCCGCGCTACTTGGGCGCCGCCGGGCGCGTGGGCGATGGCGGGAACGTGTCGTTCGACGTCGCCGCGGCGCCCTCCGCGCGTGCGTCGCTGACGATGAGCGTGCGCGACGCGGTCGTCACCGGATCCTCGCCCGAGGTCCGCGGCGCCGCCGCGGCCGACAGCCCGAAGGGCACGTGGCCCGAGGTCCGCGGCGCCGCCGCGTGGATCGAGTCGCCGTCGCATCCGCTGTCGTGCATCGCCGAGGGCGGCGCGTTTCGCGTCGAGCTCGGCTCGGGGAACGCCGTCCCGCTCGATCGCGACGTGGTCGTGCGCTGGCCGGTCGCGGTCGAGCACGCCGCCGCGACGGTCGACGTCGGACGCCGCCTCGAGGACGCGCACGCCCTCGTGACGATCGTTCCGCCGCGGAAAAACGCCGCGTTCACGCCGGTCGCCCGCGATCTCACGCTCCTGCTCGACACGAGCGGGTCGATGGGCGGCGCGCCGATCGCGCAGGCCAAGCGCGTCGCGCTCGCGATGATCGACTCGCTCTCGGAGCGCGATCGCTTCGAGATGATCGAGTTCTCGTCGTCGCCGCGACGCTTCCAGCGCGAGATGCTCTTCGCCGACGCAGCCGCCAAGCGCAGCGCGTCCGAGTGGATCCGCACGCTCGAGGCGAGCGGCGGCACCGAGATGCGCGAGGGGATCCTCGAGGCGCTCCGTCCGGGCGAGCGCGCACGCCGCGAGGCCATCGGGCAGGTCGTGCTGGTGACCGACGGGCTCATCGGCTTCGAGCAGGAGATCGTGCGCGAGATCCTGTCGCTCCTTCCGGGAGACGCGCGTCTTCATGCCGTCGGCGTCGGGTCGAGCGTGAATCGCTCGCTCACCGGGCCCGCGGCGCGCGCGGGGCGCGGCGTCGAGGTGGTGATCGGTCTCGGCGAAGACCCGGAGAAGGCGATTTCGCGTCTCGTCGCGCGGAGCGTCGCGCCGGTCGTGACGGAGATCGAAGCGTCCGGCGGCGCGCTCCTCGACCTCGCGCCCGCCAAGGTGCCCGAATCTCTTCGCGGGCGCGCCGGTCCTGCTCTCCGCGCGCGTGCGGTCCGAGGGCGGCGAGCTCGTGCTCCGCGGAAAGACCGCCGACGGCGAGTGGGAGGAGCGCGTGCGGGTTCCGGCGTCGCGCCCGGGCGAGGGCAGCGCCGCGGTCGTCACGCTCTTCGGGCGGGAGCGCGTCGAGGACGTCGAGATGCGCAGCGCGGGCGGGCTCGCGGCGAGCGAAGCCGACGCGAGCATCGAGTCTCTCGGCCTCGCGTACCGAATCGCGACGCGCCTCACGTCTTGGGTGGCGATCGACTCGCAGCCGAGCGTCGACCCGCGCGATCCGTCGCGCCGAGTCGAGATGCCGCAGGCGCTCCCGTACGGGACGTCGGCGGAGGGCCTCGGTCTGCGCGCGTCGATGGCGATGTCGATGCAGTCTCTCGCGGCGCCCGCGTTCGCTGGCCCCGGGGGCGCGTTTCGCGCGCGCGCGGCAGGCGCTCCGCCGGCTCCCCCGCGCGCAGTCGCGCCGCGGTCCGCTCCGCCAGCCGAGGCGGACGACGAGAGCGAAGACGGGTCCGAGCGCACGCTCGGAGAGGCGGCCATGAAGAAGCAGGGCTTCCTCGATCGCTTGACGGGCGCCTTCACCGGCAAGTCGCGGCGCACGCTCGTGTGGATCGCGCGCGTCGTCCTCGCGAGGCCCGGCGAGATCGTGCTCGAAATCACGGTCGACGGCGAGAGCCTCGCGTGGAAGGTCGCGCCGCGCGTCCAGGCGCAGCTCGGCCGAAGCATGCTCGAGCTCGCCGTCGACGCGACGCGAACGACGCGCGACGGGACGTACGAGCCGGGCACCACGGTCCGCCTCGTGCTGCAGGTCCCGCCGGATTTCGATCCGTCCGAGCTCGCCGAAGTGTCGATGAACGGCGTCCAGATGACGATCCGCGCATGATCGACCTCGACGTGCACCTCTCCGCGATTCGCCTCGGCGACAAGACCGCGTTCGCGCGGTTCGTCGCCGGGGCGGAGCGCGGCGTCCGCGAGAGCCTTCGGACTTTCGCGGCGCACGTCGACTGCGAGGCGGTCGTTCAGGAGACCTTCTTGCGGGCGTGGCAGCTCGCGCCGCGCGTCGAGCCCGACGGGCGGCCCAACGCGCTCTTGCGCTGGTGCGTGCGCGTCGCGCGCAACCTCGCCGTCAGCGAGGTGCGTCGCGCGAGCGCCAAGGCCGTCGACCCGAGCGCGCTCGAGCAAATCCCCGAGGCCGCACCGACGGCGCCGCCCAATCCAATCCTGCGCCGCGCCATCCAAGACTGCCGCGACGAGCTCCCGCAAAAGCCGGCGCAAGCGCTCGCCGCGCGCCTCGAGAGCGGGGGCGCCGAGCCCGACGAAGCGCTCGCCGCGCGCCTCGGGATGCGGCCGAACACGTTCCTCCAGAACTTCGGTCGCGCGCGCAAGATGCTCGCCGATTGCCTCGAGTCGAAAGGAGTCGCGCTGTGACGCCTCGAGAACGCGAAGAGCTCGTCGCCGCCGTCACGACCGCGCACCGCGAGCGCAGCGCGCGCGGCGAGATCCGCGGACACCGCGCGTTCTACGAATCTCGACGAAGCGGGGCGCCTCGAGGCGTTCGAAGAGACGATGCGCCAGCGCACGCTCGAAGCCGCCGCCGACGCCGAAGGTCTCTCGACGACCGCGCGCGCCGTCCTGGCTCGCATTCGCTGAGCGCGCGGACGCGTCACGCGGACGCGATTTGCCGGCAGACCGCGAGCTCGAAGCCGAAGGTGTGCGGGCCCATCGGGTTCATCATGACGCCTTGCGCGACGTCTTGCACGATGCCGAAGAGCTGAACGCCGTCGACGATCGCGAACTTCACCGCCGCGCGGTTCGCCTCGGAGCCCGCGGCGAGGAACGCGTCGACCGCGTCGGCAGCGGTGAAGGCGGCGAGCATCTTGCCGCGCTCCGACGGCAGCGTGATGAGGTTGTGCCCTTGCCCGAGCACGCCGAAATAGGGGACGGCGTAGCGGTCGTAGGCGCGCAGCGCGGCGTAGTCGCGCTCCGACATCGCGCGCTCGACTCGCACGGCGTGCGCGAGCCGGCGAAATACGGCGAGCTCGTCG
Source organism: uncultured delta proteobacterium (assembly GCA_963731595.1). GTDB lineage: Bacteria > Myxococcota_A > Polyangia > Polyangiales > Polyangiaceae > DASXHD01. Next base: position 1,045,155 of record CAVSWE010000004.1, on the reverse strand, counting down.
GTCTGGATGTGGAACGTGAGCGGAGACGACGGATCGATGCTGAGCCGAACGACGCGCGGGTCGTCCTCGAGGAGCGCGTCGTCGAGGTGCGCGAGCGTGGCGATCGGCCCGATCGCCACGGCGTTCATCGCGCGGCACGCGTCGGCGTAGGAGGCTTCGCTCGAGAACGCCCAGATGGACGGGGTCATCGCCGCGTCGCTCATCATGATCGTCGGCAGCGTCGCGTTCGACGGGCGCGGCACGCGCCAGTCGCGGTGCGCGAGGAGCGCGCGATAGAGCGCGTACTTTCCGAGCTGGCCGTTGGCGTGTGCGAGGATCGCGTCCGTCGGCGTCATGACGGTCAGTATCGCAGGGAGATTCGCGTCGTGACGATCGTTCCGCCGGCCACGTCGAATTTCGATTCGTCCCACGTCGGCCGGCGGAGGGCGTGCGTGTGGTTCTGCGACATGCCGTAGCCCTCGGTCGGGATGCCGAGGAAATTCGTGTCGAGCTTGTTGTTCGAGTTTTCGTCGTGGATGACCGCGGCCGCGTAGGTGCCCGGCGGCATGTCCGGGAACGTGCACGACGTCGTCCCGCCGGTCACGGGGATGCGCTTCTGGAGGTTCGGCGCGGAGGGCCACTTGTCGGGGAAGCCGTTCGGGGTCGTGTAGAGCTGGCAGCCGAGGAGCCCCTTCGTGTTGCGGAAGGTGGACACCTCGAGGACGATGGTCGCGTTCGGCGTCGCGCGCGCCGCGTGCGGCGTGCCCGAAATCGCGAGCGCGGCGAGCGCGCCGAGCGCGCGCTTCACCGGACGCGCTCTTTCGCGCGCTGAAGCGCGACGTTGATCATGATCTCCTGCTCGCGCGGCTCGGCCCAGCGACGACGCGCCGCCTCGCTCAGGTGATCGAGCGGGTCGTAATAGAGAAAGAACTGCCCGGGCTTCACCGCCGGCGCCGGTGAACACGCTGATCCCGCTCTCGCGATCGTAATACTCGTACGAGTGCGCGTCGCGCTTGCCGCCGCCGCCCGGCGCGTCCACGACGAAGACCGGCGTGTTGAAGCCCGCGGTCGAGCCGCGCACGTGCTTCTCGAGGTAGAGCGCCGTGTCGAGCGTCGTGCGGAGATCCTCGACGCCGCGGACGAGGTCGTGCACGTAGACGTAGTATGGGTGCACGTTCACGTGCCCGAGGCGCTTCACGAGGAGCGTCATGACGTCTGGGCGAGTCGTTCACGCGGCGCTGCAGCACGCTCTGGTTGCGCACGAAGATGCCGCGCTCGTGGAGCTTGTTCATCGCGCGCTCTGTGATGGCGGTGATCTCCTTGGGGTGGTTGAAGTGCGTGTGGAGCACGACCTCCTTGTGCAGCTTTCGACCCTTCTCGACGATGCGCGTGAGCGCGTCGATCCACGGGTCGTCGGTGAGGAGCTTCATCGGCATCACCGCCGGCCCCTTGGTCGCGAAGCGCATGCGCCGGATGTTCGGGATCGCGAGCAAGGCCTCGCCGATCTCCTCGATTTGCTGCGCGCGGAGCTGATACGCGTCGCCGCCCGAGATGACGATGTCCTCGAGCTCGGCGCGCGAGGCGATGTACGCGTACGCGGCGCGCCAGCGCTCGTCGCTCACCTTGAGGTTGACCTTCTCGACCTCTTCGGTGTCGATGCCGACGGCGTAGCTGCGCGTGCAGAAACGGCAGTAGACCGGGCACGTGTCGAGCGGGAGAAACAGCGCTTTGTCGGGGTAGCGGTGCGTGAGGCCCGGCACCGGCGCGTCGCCCTGCTCGTTCAGCGAGTCGAGGTGGAGCTTCGGGTGATCGGGCAGGAGCCGCGATTTCAGCGGGATGAATTGGATGCGGAGCGGGTCCTCGTAGGGGTGCTGCCAGTCGACGAGCGACAGCAGGTAAGGGCTCACGCGCACGCTCATCGGCGCCTTCTTGAAGCCCTCTTCCGCGTCGGCGACGAACCCCGGCTCGACCAGGCCCTCGACCGCCTTGAGCAGCTTCTGGACGTTCGTGATCGTGTGCTTGGCTTGCCAGTGATGATCGAGGAACGTCTTTTCGTCGACGTCGCGGTACGCGGGGATGCGCTGCCAGAACGGACCGTCGAGCAGGTCCTTGTGGACCAACGTCTTCGGGTCGACGGGCGGCTTTTTGGCCTGAATCGGCGTTGCGGGCTGGTTCACGACGGGCAGCGTGGCCATGGGTCCATGCGTTTTCCCACAGGCGAAAATCCGCGCAACGGCGCCCGAGCTCACGCGTTGCGTCGCAGCGCTTCCGCCAGCTCTTCCCTCACGAGGTCTCGGACGTCCTCCGGCTCGATCACGCGCGCCGCGGCGCCGAACCCGAGCACCCAGCGAACGAGCGCGGCGCGATCGCCGACGGGCATGGCCAGGCGAACGCGTCCGTCGCGCGCGGTCGCGACGCGCTGATCGGGGTGATGCTTTCGCGTGCGAACCTCGTCGGCGACGCGAGCGTCGAATTCGATGACCGCGCGGCGTCGGTCCTCGGTCTCGACCGGGCCGAACGCGCCGAGCACGAGCCGCTCGGGGTCGAAGTCGAGCGGCAGCTCGAAGCGCTGCGCTTCGATCACGGCGTCGCGGATGCCGTCGAGCGGAAAGACGCGCACCGCGTCGCGCGCGAGGTCGAGGCCGACGCAGTGGACCGCGCCGTCGTGCAGCGCGATGACGTACGGGCACGCGCGCACCCGCGGCTCCTCGCGAAACCGAAAGCGCACGACGCGCAGCTCGGCGGCCGCGCGGAAGATCTCGTCGAGATCGCCGCCGCTCGCGACGTACGAGCGCGCCGGGTACGGGACGACGACGACGCGATCCTCGAGGCGCGCGGCGGGCTGGATGTCGACGGTGTGCGCGGTGCGGAGCGGGCGCTCGGCGACCTGGAGGAGCTGCCGGTGCGCGACGTCGATCTCGTCGAAGAGCGCGCTCCCGCGCAGCGGCTCGAAGGCGCGCCGCGCCGCGAGCAAGAGGTACGCTTGCGTGCGGCGCAGCGTGATCGAGCGACCGCGCTCGCTCGGCTTGAGGCGCCAGCGGTTCGGACCGCCCGGCACCGTCGGGATCGGCTCGAGGCCGAGCTGATCTTTGAGGTCGTGCAGGTAGCGCTTCACGCTGCGCACGCTCACGCGCATCACGGTCGCGAGCTCCTCGATGGTCGCGCCCTGTCCGTGCGCCTCGAGGAGCTCGCGCATGCCCTCGATGCGTCGGTGCTGCGTGAAGCGGCCCGAGGGGCGGCCCGGGCCGCGCGCCTTTTTCGGCAGGATCGCGCGCTTGCTCATGGGGGGAGCGGCCGCGCGCGCAGCTCGGCGCGGTATTTGTCTTTGTACTGTTCGTGGCAGCCGCGGCACGCGGCCTTGACCGCCTCCATGTCCGCGGCCCGCGCGGCGTTTGCGCCGTCGAGGGAGATCGAGACCCAGTTGGGGTACGCGGTCTTGGCGTCGCCGGGCGCGAGCTTCGCGCAGCGCTCGAGGAGCTTGGCCGTGCCTTCGTAGTCGTTCGCCTTCATGTGCGGCCAGATTTGCTTCATCCAACCTTGCAGCGGGCAGTCGCCGCCGTCGCACGCGCCCGCCTCGGCGCCGGCGTCGCGCGCGGTCGCGAGCGGGCTCGGAGTCGGCGTCGCGGTCCCGGACGGCGTCGGAGTCGGGAGCGGCGGCAGGATCGCGCTGAGCGCGGCCGCCGCGGCGTCGGCGGCGCCGTCGTCTTTTTGATCGCACGCGATCGCGAGCACGAGGACGAGGAGCAGCCGTTTCATGATTCCCGCGAAAGATACTAACCTGCGGGCCATGATCCAACGCTCGACGGTCGAGATCATCGCGGCCAAGCGCGACGGCCAGGAGCTCTCCGCGGACGAGATTCAGCGCGTGATCGCGGGGCTCGCGGCCGGGAGCGTCGCCGATTACCAGATGACGGCGCTGCTGATGGCGGTCTTTTTCCGCGGGATGAGCGACGTCGAGACGGTCGCGCTGACCGACGCGATGCTCCGCTCGGGCAAGGTGCTGGACCTCTCGAGCGTGCCGGGCGTGAAGGTGGACAAGCACTCGACCGGCGGCGTCGGCGACAAAGTCTCGATCGCGCTCGCGCCGCTCGTCGCGGCGTGCGGCGTGCCGGTGCCGATGGTGAGCGGGCGCGGCCTGGGGCACACGGGCGGCACCCTCGACAAGCTCGAGGCGATCCCCGGCTTCCGCACCGATTTGTCGACGGAGGATTTCGTGCGCGTCGTGCGCGAGGTCGGCACTTGCATGATCGGGCAGACCAAGGACGTCGCGCCCGCGGACAAGAAGATTTACGCGCTCCGCGACGTGACCGCGACGGTCGAGTGCGTGCCGCTCATCGTCGCGTCGATCCTCTCGAAGAAGCTCGCGGAGGGGATCGACGCCCTCGTCCTCGACGTGAAGGTCGGCAGCGGCGCTTTCATGAAGGGCGTCGAGCACGCGCGCACGCTCGCGACAGCGCTCGTCCGCGTCGGCACGCGCGCGGGCAAGCGCGTGGTCGCGCGCCTCACCGACATGGACGCGCCGCTCGGCGTCGAGGTCGGAAACGCGAGCGAGACGCGCGAGGCGCTCGAGCTCCTCCACGGGCGTGGGCCGGCCGATTTGCGGGAGATCACGCTCGCGCTCGCCGCCGAGATGCTCGCGCTCGCCGGCGTCGCCGAGGGGCCCGAAATCGTTGCAGAATGCAATCGATTCGGGCGCCGCGGTGCGTGTGGCCGAGAAGATGATCGCGGCGCAGCACGGCGACGCGCGCGTGGCGTCGGACCCGTCGCGGCTCGCGCTCGCGCCGGAGCGGTTCGATGTGGTCGCGGAGCGCGCCGGCTTCGTGGTGCGCGCGGACGCGCTCGCGATCGGGCGCGCCGCCGTCGCGATGGGCGCGGGGCGCGCGCGCGCCGAGGACACGGTCGACCCGGCCGTCGGGATCTCCGTGCTCGCGAAGCCCGGCGATCGCGTCGAGCGCGGTCAGCCGCTCGCGGCGCTCCACGTGCGAAAGCGCGACGCGTCGGTCGAAGAGCGCGTGCGAGCGGCCTACGCGATCGGCGACGAGGCGCCCGCGCCGCGCCCGCTGTTCATCGCGCGGATCGATTGACGCTCAGCGTGGGATGAGCACGGTGAACACCGTGCCGCGGCGCTCGTCGCTGTCCGCCATGACGAGCCCGTCGTGGGCTTCGACGATGCGTCGCACGACGGCGAGGCCGAGGCCCGCGCCCGACGCGCGCGTCGTGAAGAACGGCTCGAAGACGCGCGGCAGGACGTCGTTCGGGATCCCTTTCCCGGTGTCGTGGACCGCGATGGCGACGGCGTCGCGCTCTTCGTGCTTGGCCTCGGACACCGTCACCGTGAGCTTGCCGCCGTCGGGCATCGACTGGACGGCGTTGGTCACCAAATTCGAGAGCGCGATGCGCAGGAGGACGGGGTCGATGCTGATGGGGTGGACGTCGGCGAGGGCCACGATCTCCGACCCGATCGCGCCGGACGCGTCCGACGGGACGTTGTGGCGCACGACCTCGCGGGCGAGCTCGACGACGTCGTCGGGGCGCCGCTCGGGTTGAAGGGGCCGCACGTAGCTCAAGAGATCGCCGACGGTGCGATTGAGCCTTTCGGCTTCTTCTTCGAGGATTTCGAAGAGCAGCGCCGCATCCGAGTCGAGGCTCACCTTGCGCTTCAGCGCCGAGATGGAGTTGTGAATCGCGGCGAGCGGGTTTCGGACCTCGTGGGCGACGACGGCGGCGAGCTCTCCGAGCGCCGCGAGGCGCTCGCGTTTGACGAGAGTCGACTGGGCGCGCGCGAGCTCGTCGAGCGCGGCGCGCGCGCGCGCGAGCGAGGCGTCGCGCTCGGCCTCTGCGGCGCGCGTCTGAGTGACGTCGATGTTCACTCCGACGACGCCGCAGACGCGCTCGCCGTCGCGCACCGGCGCGATCAGGTTGACGTAATGCACCGTCTGCCCTGCCACCGTGTACGTCAGCGGATGGCTGACGACCTCGCCATGGAGCGCGCGGTCGTTCAACGCGGTCCAGATGCCGGCGGTGTCAGGGGGCATCCCCATGTCCGCGACGACGCTGCCGAGCCGCGCCCCCCAGTTTCGAAGCGCCATCGAGTTCTGGCGCACGAGCACGCCGCTGTCGTCGCGCTCCCACACCTCGAACGGGAGCGCTTCGATCAGCGCGGCGAGCTCGGGCTCACTCGTGCCGTGGCCCATCATCTCGACCAGCAGCCCGAGCGTGAGCTCGCCGCGCGGCCGCAGCTCGATCTGAAATCGCCGAAATTTGAGCTGATCGCTCGTCTCGCGAAACTCGGCGCGACTCGCGAGCGTCTTGCACGCTGCCTCGAGCTCGGCGCGGTCACGGGGGTACACACGATCGAGCCAGTCCTCTGCGGTCGCCCCGAGCAGGCGCGCGGCGGCCGCATTCATCCCGACGGCGGTCGACGTCCCCGCGGCGAACGCGATCGCGGGAAACCCCAGCGCGTCGAGCGTATCGAGCGAATCCCGCGCGGACACCGGCATCATCATACGTCAGGATATCGAGCAAGCGCCCGCGCGATTCGCCTCGGTGGCGGCATCGCTCACGCCGACTCCAGCGGCACGACCCACGGAATGCGCTCCGTTCCCGTCGGGTCGTCGGGATCCGTGAGCCAGGTCCAATAATCCTCGGGATGCCAGAGGTAGAGCTGCTTGCCCCGAAGCTCGGGACCTCTCCCGTACATGGCCAGCACATTCTCGCACGTGAAGTTGAATCTCTCTCGGTGCACGCGCGAATCGAGCTCGACATGGCCACGCACGAGACCGGCGTCCATGTGCATCGTCATGTCTCCATTCTCGACGCAGTCGCGCGAGACGCGCGCGAACACCTCCCGCCCGCGCCTCGTCAACTGTACGAGCCAGGTCCTCCCGTCCGCCGCGCGCACGCGTTTGACCCACCCCAACGCCATCAGCGATCTCACCATCTCGCAGACGACGGACCGCACCACTCTGAGGAGTCGCCAAAGGTCGCTCTGCTTCATGCCTTTGGTCCCGATCGCATTCATCAAGTCGAACCGCGCCGTCGTCATCCCAAGCTTCCGAAGTCTTCCCAAAAGCACCCGTCCGACCTGCTGCATCGCCAAGTGGGCGCCCTTCGCATGAAGCATCACCGCATCCATACGGCGCGCGCAAGCACGCCCCATGCCCATCCAGACCAGCCCGGTCAGAGCGCGAAAATCAGCCAGATTGTTCGGATCCGAACGATCGGGTCGATTTTCGCGCCTGGCCGTGCCAGGGTTGGGATGGTCCGGGCCAGCGGTCACTTGAGTTTGGAGCCGGGGGGAACGGTGTCGGGGGCGGTTGCGAGTACGAGCTTTTCGCTTGGGCCGGAGGCGAGGAGCATTCCGTGGGATACGAGCCCTTTGCCGAAATCGCGAGGCGCGAGGTTCGCGACGACGATCACGCGTTGGCCGACGAGCTGCTCCGGGGCGAAGGAGAGCGCGAGGCCGGCGATGATCGTGCGCGGCTTGTCCTCGCCCAGGTCGACTTCGAGCTCGAGGAGCTTGTCTTTCTTCGGGACTTTTTTGGCGGTCTTGACGAGGCCGACACGGAGGTCGACCGCCGCAAATTGCTCGTAAGCGATCGTAGCGATCGCAGGCGAGGTCGATGGGTGCCCCGGGACGCCCGAGGCAGCCTCGGCCGCCGGCACGAGCTCTTCGGCTTTGGGCTGAAGGCGGTCGAGGAGCACTTTTTCCGCGTCCTTGTCGACGGTCGGAAAGAGAGGGCTCGCCGTGCCGAGCGGGCGGCCGGCGCGTTCGTGCGTGAGGGTCGGCCACGAATCGGTGCCGACGGCGCTCGCGATCGGCGAGAGGCCGAGCTGCGCGCGCATCGCGTCGGCTTTGCGCGGGGTCGCCGGCCATACCATGACGCTGAGCGCACGCAGCGTCTCGAGAAGCAGCGCGAGTGACGTCGCCGCGCGCGCGGGGTTGTCTTTCTTGGCTTCGGCCCACGGCGCCGCGCGATCGACGTATTGGTTCGCGAGCGACGAGAGCGCGAGGGTCTCCTCGAGCGCGCGATGCGGCGCGAGCTCGTCCCACGCGCGCGCGGCCGCGTCGATGTGCACCTTCGCCTGCGCTTCGAAGTCGCGCTCGAGCGCCTCCGGCGCGTACGCCGGAACGCGCCCGCCCGTCAGCTTGGCGCAGAGCCCGAGAGTCCGCGACAAGAGGTTACCGAGGTTCTTCCCCAGGTCGGCGTTGTAGCGCTCGATCAGCGCGTGGTGATCGAAGTCGCCGTCTTGACCGAAGGCGACGTAGCGCAGCAGTTGATAGCGGAGGCCGTCGGGGCCGCCGATTTCCTCGGTCTCGGCGAGGCGCACCGGGTCGACCGCGTTACGCAGCGATTTGCCCATCTTCTGGCCATCGATCGTCAAGAAGCCGTGCGCGAACACCTTCGTCGGGAGCGGCAGCCCCGCGCTCATCAGGAACGCCGGCCAGTACACCGCGTGAAAGCGGAGGATGTCCTTGCCGACGAGGTGCAGGACCTCGCCGTCGGGCTCCCAGTAGCGCGCGTTCGGCGAGCCCTCGCCGCCGAGCGCGGTCCAGTAGTTCGCGAGCGCGTCGAACCAGACGTACATCACGTGCTTCGGATCGCCCGGCACGGGCACGCCCCACGAGAAGGTCGTGCGCGACACCGACAAGTCGCGCAGGCCGCCCTTCACGAACGCGAGCACCTCGTTGCGGCGCGTCTCGGGCTGGATGAACCCCGGGTTGGCGTCGTAGAAGTCGACGAGCTTGGTCTCGTAGTCCTTCAGCTTGAAGAAATACGTCGGCTCCTTCACGCGCTCGACCGGACGCTGGTGGAGCGGACAGACGTTGCCGGGCAAGAGCTCCTTCTCGGTCTTCAGCTCTTCGCACCCGACGCAGTACCAGCCCTCGTAGTCGCCGAGATAGAGGTCCCCCTTGGCGGCGACGCGCTCCCAGATCCATTGCACGAGCTTCTCGTGACGCGGCTCGGTCGTGCGGATGAAGTCGTCGGGCTCGACGAGGAGCTTGGGCCACGCTTCGCGGAAGCGCGCGCTCATCTGGTCGACGAACTGCTGCGGCGTGAGGCCCTTGGTGACGGCCTCGCGCTCGAGCTTCTGGCCGTGCTCGTCGGTTCCCGTCAGCATCCGCGCGTCACGGCCGCGCAGGCGCTGATAACGGCGGAGCGCGTCGGCGACGATCGTCGTGTAGGCCGTGCCGAGGTGCGGCACGTCGTTCACGTAATAGATGGGCGTCGTGACGTAGAATGGACGGGCCATGGGCTGCTCGGATTATCACAGACGCAGCGAATCGCGAGCGCCGGACCGAGCGAATTCTACGCGCCCAAATCGGGCGCCGACGTGCGACGGCGCGGCGCGCGCGACGGACGCGGAGCCTTCGCGAGCGCCTCGCGCACGGGCAGCATGAAGACGCGCTCGATGCCCGTTCGCAGGTGCCCGGGCGGCGGCGCGTCCTCGGACGGCGCGAGCACTTGCGCGTCGGCCGCGCGGCGCGCGCTCTGCGGCTGCGCGCGGCGCGCACCAAGCAACAGCTCCGTCGGCATCGGCGCGACGAACACGAGCTCGCTCGAGCCCTGACGAATCCACGTCGCCTGGTAAATGTTCGCGGCGGGCCCGAGGGCTTCGTGGAACAAGAACCCGCGCCACTCGACCGGTGACTCCAGGTCGAAGTAGCGGCTCTCGTCCGCGGTCGACTCGACGCGGAGCTGCGCGCCCTCGAGCACGATGCGCTCGCCGCGCGTGCCGGAGAGGTAGAGCCGCTGTTGTGCCATCGGCGCCCGCTCGCGGACGAAGCGAACGAGCGCCAGCGCGCTCTCGGAGGACATCGAGTCGTCGTCCGACGCATGGGCTGCGAGGGCGTCGCCGTCCGCCACGATCGAGGCGTGTTCGAGGAGCACGCTCGCCGCGGGCCCGTCGAGCCGCACTCCGACGAAGCGCGTCGCGGCCGGCGTCGTGAACGCGAGGAGCGCGCGCCGGCGCGCATGGCTCGCGAGCAGAAGGATCCCGAACGGCACGTCGAAGCGCGCGACCTCTTCGTCTTTGCGCGTGGAGCTTCGCCGCACCCCGTGTGCGTCGGCCGTCACCCACCCGCTCGGCCGCGTGCGGACGCGGTGCGCGACGGCGAGACCGATCGCGAGCGACGCCGCGACGATCATCGCCGGCGCGAGCACGAGCCACGGCGCGAGCACGAACGGCACGGGCAAGAACGCCGCCGCGAGCGCGAGCCACGCGAGCGTCCTCGGGCGAGGAGCACCAAGCGGAGCGCGAAGAGAAACCGCCATCCTCGACATGGACGTTAGCATCCACCTGCGGCTTTGGCCGCACGCAATGCCGCGCCGAGATAGGCGCTCGGACCTAACGCGACACGGGGCTCATTTGACGTTCGGGTCGTTCGGATCCGGATCCGTCGCATCCGGCGTGCCATCGTCGTCGAGGTCGCGGACCGGAGCCTTGAACCCCGCGACAGTCGGCGTCTGCCCGGCGAACGCGGAGCCGAAAAATCCGTTCACGGCCGTCTGCAGCTCTCGATACGGACAGCTCACGTCGTAGTTCTTGTCGAGCTTCGGAAAAGGAGAGAACGAGTCGTAAACCGCCCAAGGCGCCTTGAACGAGCGGGTTCCCTTCGATTGCACGAGGTCGGAGCCGTGCGTCCCCGGGCCGACTTGGACCACGACCGCGGTGGTCCCTTGTACGGGCGTGTCGTGGATCCCGCTCGCGTCGGCCTTCGCCGTCGCGAACGGGATGGCCCACGGATTTTGCTCCGGGTGCGCGACGTTGCCGTTCTCGGCGTTCGAGCCGACGTTCGGATCCGCGAGCGACAAGCCTGCGGCCCGCGCAAGCGCTTCGTCGGATTCGTTGGTCACGAGCTCGTCGTAGAGCACCTCGATCTGGAGGACGTTGCGCGCCTTGGTCGCGCTGCCCGCGAGTGTGTGCGGAGCGGTCACCAAGTGGGATGCATAGAGCAGCGGGTCGCCCGGCTCGATGATCGTCTCGAGCATCATCACGATGAGGTGCGAGTCGGTGAGCTGGTCGCCCGCGTCGCCGAAGTTCAGCGCGCCCGCGTTGAGCGACGCGCCGATCACGGGCGAACGCGCGGCGAGCTCCTGCGCGACGCCGCCGCCGGCGACGTTGAGCGTCCACGCCTGGAGGCCCGGCTCGATCGCCGCCGCGACCGCGCCCTCGATTCCGCCGAGCGAGTCGCCGACGTACGCGACCTCGGCGGGGTCGATCTTCGGCGCCGCGGCGCCGGTCTGGAGCGCCGACAAATCCGGATTCGACCGCAGCACCTTCACGAGCTGCGCCGTGTCGAATTCGGCCTGGCGAAGCTGATCGCGCAGCGCGCCGATGTTGAGCAGGTTCCCGAAGAGATCGCCAGAGCCGTTGAACGACCCGTTCGACAAATCCGCGAGCCCGTCGGGCCCGTCGTACTTCGCGCCGGGCACGCCCGCCCAGATGGAGTGCTGATCGACTTGATATTGCGCCTCGGGCGCGCGCGCGCCGAACGTGACGCTGTCGATCGCGGCGACCATCCAGCCCTTCTTGCAGAACGTGTTGGCGAGATCGAACGCTTCGGTCGCGCGCGACGCCGAGAGCCCGTGCTGCACGATCACGACCGGGTAGCCGCTCGCGGGCATCGCCGTCTTCGGCTCGAAGAAGGTCACCCAGATTTTGCTCGTCGGCTGCTCGGGCGCGGGGATGATCTTTCCGTTCGCGTCGCGGGCGAAGTTCGCGTGCTCGGGGTCGACGTAGCCGTTCGGGCGCACGCTGAGGTAGTTGACGCCCGAGAAGACCGCGCTGCCGATCGCGTCGATCGCGTCGTGCGCGCGCACGGGGAGGAGCGCGTCCGGGTCGTCGGTGCCGTCGGGGAGCTTGGGTGCGGTCGGCACGCCGAGCCAATCGTCGAGGCTCGCCGTGAATCCCGAGGGCAGCGGCGATTCGCTCGCGAACTTCGCCGCGCCCATCGGCGCCATCGAGCTCGCGTCCCACGCGAGCGCCGGCGCAGGCGCTGCCTCGAGCGCGTCGCGAAGCGCGTAGAGCTCCTCTTCCATCTTGTTCGTCGTGAAGACCGCGAGCCCGACGATTTGGTCCGAGCCGAGCGCTCCGCCGAGCGTGCTCGTGACCGTGTCGTACGCGCCGCCGTAGAGCGCGCCGACCGCCGCGCTGCGATCGCCGCTCGCGATCTTCGCGAAGTCGCCGCTCGCGGCGACGGTCTTTCCGCTCTTGTCCTTCACGCGGCTCGTGACGACTGCGGCGTACTGCTTGCCCGGGTCGAGGACGAGCCCGCGCGCCGGACCGACCGCGAGCGTCGGGCGCGCGTGGCCGGTCGGCGAGAGATGAAACCGCGCCCGGCACGGCAGGCGCGTCTTGGTCGCGAGATCGACGAGGAAGACCGAGCTCGCGTCGGTCGTGCAAGCGTCCTCGGTCTGCGGCAGCGTCGAAGAATCGAGCTGCGCCGGCGCGACCGAGCCGTCGTCGTTCGGCGGCGCGGACGGATCGTCGACGTAGAACTCGGTGAACGTGCTCCGCCCGAAGCCGTCGTGCACCGAGAGCGCGTGCTGGAGCATGGTCGAGTTCTGCGTGATGACCGCGTCGAGCCCGGGGATCGTGCCGATGTGCCCGCCCGACAAATACGCGTCCGACGGAAACGGGACGTCCATGAAATTGGGCACCGCTGCGGTCGTCACGAAGCGCAGCGTCGGTCCTCCGGCCGCCGGCGGCGGGGTGCTGCTGCAGGCGAAAAAGGCGAAGAACAGGAGCGAGCGGCGAAAAAGCGACATGTCCAAAACTTGTACCGCAAAGGCTGAGCCTGGCGTACCCTCCCGTGCATGCGCGTCCGTCTTCCTTCGATTGCATTCGCGATTCTCGCCCTACCCCTCGCGTCGCTCGCGACGTTCTCCGCGTGCGGCGGCGACAACTCCGGCACCGACGCCGGCCCGGACGCGACGACCGAAGGCGGCAAGGACGTCGCCCTTCTCGACACCGGTCCCGATGTGTTCGACGCCGGCTGCACGAACGACGCCGACCTCACGCAGTACCTCCCGAGCGCAGACGCCTCGATCGACGTGGACGCCGGCGGGCTCAACATCGCCGCGTGCACCGGCTGTTTCAAAGACAACTGCAGCGGCCAGATCAACTCCTGCAACCAGGACTGCGATTGCCGGCAGGGCGTGATCGATTTCGTCACGTGCGTCGGTCAGGGCACGACGCTCTCCACGTGCGTCGGCAATGCGTTTACCAACGGCAACGTGAACCTGGCCAATTTGCTCGGTTGCGCCTCGAACAAGTGCGTCGCGACGTGCCTGCCGGGCGGCGGCGACGGCGGCACCGACGCGGCGGCGGACGCGGCGAGCGACGCGACCGGAGACTGACTCAGTTTCCGCGCAGGCGCGCGCGGTGAGTCGCGGTCCACGGGGAGAGGTGCGTGTGCGCCTCGCTCTGCTCCGCCTGTTTCACGCCCGTCGCGCGCTCGAGGCGCGAGGCCGCGATGGCGGCGGCGACGGCGAGCCGCGTGCGCTCGTCGCCGTCGACCGACGCGTAGCCGAGCAGCTCGCTCTTGCGGCGCTCGAGGAAGCCGGTGTCGTAGCGGCCCGCGACGAAGTCGGGGTGCGCGAGGAGCTTCTGGTGAAACGCGAGGTTCGTGCGGATGCCCGTCACGACGTACTCGGAGAGCGCGCGCCGCATGCGCGCGAGGGCCCGCTCGCGCGTCGGCGCCCACGCGCAGAGCTTCGAGATGAGCGGGTCGTAGTAGCTCGAGATCGTGCAGCCCGCGTACGCGCCGCCGTCGTCGCGGATGCCGGGGCCCGCGGGGACCTCGAGCTCGTGGATCGTGCCCGGCGAGGGTAGAAAGCCGGTCGCGGGATCCTCGGCGTAGACGCGGCACTCGATGGCGGCGCCGCGGCGCGTGACTTCGTTCTGCGCGAAAGCGAGCTTCTCGCCCTGCGCGACGAGCACCATCTCGCGCACGAGGTCGAGGCCGCTGACGAGCTCGGTGATCGGGTGCTCGACCTGGAGGCGCGTGTTCATCTCGAGGAAGTAGAAGTTGCCGTCGGGCGCGAGCAGGAACTCGAACGTGCCCGCGGAGAAGTACCCGACCGCCTTGGCGCCCTGCACGGCGATGGCGCCCATCTTCGCGACGAGCTCGGGCGGCGCGCCGGGCGACGGGGTCTCCTCGACGACCTTCTGGTTTCGGCGCTGGATGGAGCAGTCGCGCTCGAAGACGTGAACGCAGTTGCCATGGCTGTCGCCGAGCACTTGGATCTCGACGTGGCGCGGGCGATCGATGGCCTTCTCGAGGTAGACGGTGTCGTCGCCGAAGGATTTTTTCGCCTCGCTCCGCGCGCGCTCCCAGGCGCTCTTCATCTCGGCTTCGCTGCCGACGAGGCGCATGCCTTTTCCGCCGCCGCCCGAGGCGGCCTTCAGCATCACCGGGAAGCCGATTTTTTTCGCGGCGGCGACCGCGTCCTCGGCGGACGCGCAGTCGTTCACGCCCGGCGTGATGGGCACGCCGGCCTCGGCCATGCGCTTGCGCGCGGCGGTCTTGCTGCCCATCGCGCGCATCGCGCTCGCGGGCGGGCCGATGAAGGCGACGCCCGCGCGCTCGCACGCCTCGGGGAGCGCGGGGTTCTCGCTCAAGAATCCGTAGCCGGGCGCGATGGCGTCGCAGCCGCTCTTCTTCGCGACGTCGACGATTTTGTCGACGCGGAGATAGCTCTCGGACGCCGCCGCGGGGCCGATGGGGTACGCCTCGTCGGCGCGCCGCACGTGGAGCGCGGCGCGATCGGCGTCGGAGTAGACGGCGACGGCGCCGATGCCCATCTCCTGGAGCGTGCGCGTGATGCGCACCGCGATTTCGCCGCGGTTCGCGACGAGCACTTTGCGAAAGGTCGAAGGCACGCCGAAACCAAAACACCTCGAGCGGTCGCTGTCCACTCCCGGGGCTTCGGAGCCCGACCGAATCAGAGCTTCGGAAAGCGCAGGACCGCGTCCGCCGTGCCGACGTAGACCGCGTCGGCCACGACGATCGGCAGAGGCGCCGAGAGGCCGCTCACGAATTGGACCGGCGCGTCGGTCGTCGTCAGGTCTTTGACCCAGACGACGCCGGCGCCCGGATCGGTGAAATAGAGGCGCGTGCCGTCGAGCGCGAGGCGTTGAGGATGATCGAGGCCGGTCGCGACGGTCGACGCGACGCCGCCGTGCAGCGGGAACGCGACGATCGCGCCGGCGGGGGCGACGTCGTCGATCGTCGCGAAGACGGCGTTCGCCGACGCGTCCACCGCGACGTCGGCGTAGGACGCGGCTTGCGGCGTGTCGAGCGGCGTCAGGTTCGAGGAGCCGCTCGTCGTCCCCCAATAGACGGCGTCTTCGCTCCCCGCTTGCCCGGGCACGTAGAGGTCCGATCCGGAGAGCGCGAGACCGCCCGGCGAGAACGCGCTCCCGTTGTCGAGCACTTGCTTGGGCGTCGTGCCGCCGAGCGCGATCGACTCGACGAGGGCGCCGCCGGTGCCGCCGCCGTTTCCGTTGTCGAGGGTCCAGTAAAGGCTCACGCCGTCGGTGACGAGGCCCCACGCGCCGGTCACGTTGCTCTGGATCGGCGTCGAGCTCCCACCGGCGACCGGGACCGAGAACACACCGCCCGTCCCGGTCGGCCGCGCGAGCGTGTAGTAGACGTTGCTGCCCGCGACCGCCAGGCCCCACGGACCGTCGAGGCCGGTCGCGAGATTCGTCGGCGTCCCGCCGCCGATCGGCACGACCGAGACCGTGCCGTCCGCGCCGCCCGTGCCGTGACTTGTATAATACACGGAAGTGCCGGAGACGACGAGGTTGGCGACGTTGGACGCGCTCGCGAGCGCGGTGCCGCCGTCGACCGTGCCCCCGTCGTTGTTGCCGCCGCCGACGATGCCGCCGCCCGGAGGCGGCTGCACCGAGCCGTCGAAGTCCGGGAGGTTCGGCGGGTGGTCTTCGTTCGGCTGGCAGGCGAGCACGCAGGCGACGAGGAGCAAGCCAAGGTTACGCACGCGAGAAATGTCCGGCGCGGGGCGGTCGAACGCCAATTCCCGGCGTCCGCTCAGCGCAGCTCGACGACCCGCAGCGTGCGGGGGAGCTTGTGGTCGCCGGCAAATCCCGTCGCGTCGGTCGTCCACAGCGTCGCTTTCGCCGCGAGGAGCGAATCGCGCGCGGTCGCGCGCCGGCGGTCGATCTCCGAGGCGCGCGTCGTCGAGTCGAGCGGCAGGCCCGCCTCGGCGAGGTGGGCGAGGAGCACCGCGTCGCGCCCGAGCGAGGTCCAATAGCTCGGGTTGCCGCCGAACTTCTGCTGGTAATCGCCGAACTGCGGCGTCGCCTGCGGCATCGCGGCGAACGCGTGGAGGGCGGCGCGGCCGCGCATCTCGTCGCCGCCCGTCGCCGACTCGAGCGTGAGGCCGACCGTCGCTCCCGCGGGCAGCGCAGGCAGCAGCGTGCGCACGCACCCCGACGCGGCCGAGACCAGGAAGTCGTGCACGCCCGCGTGCGCCCACTCGGCGAGCGGCAGGCGCGAGCGGGCGTACGGCGGGTCGCAGCGAAACGGCGGCAGGACCTCGACGTCGTTGGACTTGGTGCTCGCGAGGAGCGGCTCCGAGACGCCGCCCGTCACGGTCGCGACCTTCGGGTGCCGCTTTCCGGCGCGGCGCGCGAGCTCGTTCAGCACGAGCGCGACGCTCGCCTCGCGCGACTCGCCGGCGACGAAGCAGTAGTCGCGATTGCCTGGCGTGGTCGGCGTCGCGAGCGTGACGACGACGAGGTGGTTCTTCTCGGACCAGGCGCATGCTCGCTCGGCGCTCGCCGAGTCGAACGCCGCGACGATGATCGCCGCGCCGGCGCCGGCGACCTCTTCGAGCGAGCCTTCGAGGCTGCCGCTCCCGCTGTCGGCGCGCGTGACGAGGCGCGTGCCGTCGTCCTCCGGCTGCGGGCGCGGCAGGCCGAGCGCGAAGGCGGCGCCGCGCGCGGCGTCGGCGGCTGCGTCGCGGAGCTCGGCGGTCTCGGTCGGGAGCACGAGGCCGACGGTGCGCGCGACGACGGCGTGCGCGCCGCGGAGGCTCGTCGCGAGATCGCGAAGGTCCTGTCCGGTCGACGAGCCGGTGAGGTACTTGCCGAGCGACGAGCCGATGATTCGCTGCGCGAGGCGGGTGTCTTGCGCGTCGAGCGCGTGCTTGGCGAGCGCTTCGGCGACGAGGCGCTGGAGCTCGGGCGAGTAGCCGCCGCCGCCCTCGCCCTGCATCGCCGTGAGCGTCTCCTCGAGCACGCTCGGCGCGACGCGCTGCAGCTGCTCGCGCACGCGCTCGTGCGCGCCGGCGTGCTCGTGCGGCGGCACCGAGCGCAGCCAGCCGTCGAGGTACGCGACGGCCTCGAGCGAGCGCTTCGCGTCAATCGACGCGACCGCGACCTCTTCCAGCAGCACGGTGCGAAGCGGGAGGTCGACCACGGTGCCGACGAGCGGCTGGAGGATCGCGAGCGCCGCGTCCGATTGTTTGTCGACGCGCAGCAGACGGGCGCGGAGGGCGAGCCAGAAATCGTGCTCGTTTCCCGGCGGCGGCTCGGGCACGGCGGCGAGCTCGAGCCTCGCGCCGGCGACGTTCTTCGTGTCGAGCAGCACGTGACCGAGCTGGAGTCGCGCGAGATTGGACGTGCGGTCGTCCGGAAAACGCCGCAAGAAATCGCGGTAGCGAGCGACGAGCTTCGCGTCGTGCGGCGCGTGCTCGAACGCCGTCCGCAAATCGCCGAACGCCGCGCCCGCTTGGGGCGACGCGGACAACGTCGGCACGGTGCGGTCTGCGGACGATCCGCCGCACGCCGCGAGCAGAACGAGCGCCGCGAGCGCGCGCTTCGTCATGGGACGAGCTCGTACGCGCCGACGTCGTAGGCGGCGCCTTGCGGGCGCGCGTTGCCGTCGAAGTCGGTCGTAGCCGCCGTCGGCACGCCACGATCGATCGCGGGGCTGCCCGGCTCGAGGTGGAAGTCGTGCGACGCCGGCGCGACGAGCATCGGGTCGCCTGCGATCGCGCCGCTCAGAAACGACGGCGCGGCGCCCGCGCCGAAGAGCAGGTCGTTCGCCCCGCCGATCGCGCTCGTGTCGCCGCTGAAGTAGGACTCGCTCCCGACGAGGTCGATCAGGTTGTCGTTCATGTCGATGCCGACCGGGCCCGCGGCGCGCGCGATCGCGCCCGCCGCGCCCGTGCCGCGCGAGCCGCAGTCGTAGAGCGTGTTGTTCTCGATCTTCACGTCGCCGCTTCCGGGGCTGCCCTGGTTCGTGATGTTGGCGACGTAGATGCACGCGTAGTCGGACGCTCCGTCGCTCGGGTCGGGCCCGTGACCCACGTCGTAGATCACGTTGTCGTACGCGGCCACCGCGCCCTTCGACGGATCGACGCTCGCGAAGTTGAGCCCGTCGCAGACGGTGCCGTGGATGAGGCTGTCGTGCACGACGAGATCGTACTGGTTCGGCCCCTGCGAGTCGTGGAATTGGATCGCGCGGCACGTCTTTCCGTCGCGGACCTCGTTCCAGCCGAGCTCGATGTGATCCGAGCCGAAATAGATGCCGTGGTAATACTTCGTGACGGTCGTGACGTTCGCCGCAGCGTCGTGGACGACGTTGCCGAAGAGCTTCAAGCCCGCGGTGCAGTCGCCGTCGCAGCCGGTCACGCAGCCGCTGAGGCCGCTGCCGTTCGGGCACGAGATGTCGTTTCCGACGACGCGCCAGCCGACGCCGCCGCCCTCGAGGTCGAGCGCCTCGGTCTCGCCGCGCAGCGTGAGCTGAGAGATCACCCAGTAGTCGAAGGTGCCCGCGATCGCGGGCGTGAGGATGCCTCGCTCGAGCCCGCTCTCGACGCCGACGGTGACCTTGGCGCCCGGGTACGCGACGAGCGCCTTCGGCATCGCCTCGGTCCCCGAGCTCGAGGCGTCGTTCGCGTCCATGCTGAGCGCCGCTTTGTAGTTTTCTTCGGTCGTCTGCGAGACGCCGTCGCCGAGGTACGCGACGTCGCCGGGCGCGAGCGTCGTCTTCGCGTGGACGATCGTCTTCCACGGGGACGCGAAGCTCCCGTCGTGCGCGTCGTCCCCGCTCGTCGTGACCGAGTAGATTTTTCCCGCGCGCACCGTGAACGGCAGCGGGTTCGAGTCGCCCTTGCCCGCGACGTGCACGACGACGTCGCCGGTCATCGTGCTCGGCCCGAGCTGAAACGTGACCTTCGTGCTCGTCCAAACCGGGTACGTCTCGGCCGCGCCGCCGCCGACCGTCACGGTGGAGGACCCGCGCGAGGCGCCGAATCCGTTGCCCCAAATGGTGACGTACGCGCCCTCTCCGTTCTCGCCGCCGGTCGCGGGCGCGCTGACGAGAATCCGTGAAGAATGCACGTAATCCGCCGATGGGTGCCGGGCCCGCCTCGGGCGCGCCGTCGCCTTCGGAAGGCGCGTCGGAGGCGCTCGCGTCCGGCCCCGCGTCGCCCGCGTCGCCGCCTCCGCCGCAGGCCCACGCCAGCGCGCCCACGGCGATCGCCGCGCACGCGCGCCTCACGGGGGGCCTCCGCATCGCTGCGTGGCGATTTCGCCGCACGCGGCCAGCCATCCCAAGAAGAGCGCGCGCCGCATCGCCCGACATAGTAAAAGCAGCGCTCGTGGCGCGCGAGAACATTGGCAGGCGGCTCTTCTCGCTGTCGGGGGTACTGCCGCTCGGGTTCTTCTTGCTCGCGCACGTCTGGGCGAACGCGTCGGCGCTGCGGGGGCAGGCGGCCTTCGTGCGCACCGTGGACGCGCTCGTCCATTTGCCGCTGCTCGTCGCGCTCGAGGTGATCTTCGTCTTCTTGCCGCTCGGCTACCACGCGCTCTACGGCCTCTGGCTGATGCGCGCGGGCGTCGCCAAGACCCCGCCGCACGGACGCAACCTCGCGCTCACCGACCGCGTCGCGGCCCTCGTCGCGCTCGCGTTCATCGTCTGGCACGTCTGGGAGTACCGCGTCGCCGCCGCGCGCGGGCTCGATCCGCACGCGTTTTACGCGACGCTCGTCTGGCGCCTCTCGTCGACGTGGCACGGCTTTCCAACGCGCGCGGTGCTCTACTGGATCGGCCTCACCGCGACCGTGTTCCATTTCGCGTGCGGCGCGTGGGCCTACGGCGTCACCTCCGGTTTTCTCGCGACGGCCCGCGAAAAGCGGCGCGCGGCCGTCGGCGCGGTCGCGCTCGGCTCGCTCTTGTTCGTCGTCTCGTCCGCCACGGTGATCTCGCTCGCGACCGGCCTCGAGCTCTCGAGCGGCCCCGAGGCGAGCGCGCCTTGTACCCCGAAGAACTAAGCCCTAGAAACAGGCTCGAATGGCGACCAAAAAGTCCGAAGGCAGCAGCAAAGTCCGCCGGGTCATCGTCGTCGGCGGCGGGCTCGCGGGGCTCACGACCACGATGAAGCTCTGCGAGGCGGGCGTCCCGGTCGATCTCTTCTCGCTCGTGCCGGTGAAGCGCTCGCACTCGGTGTGCGCGCAGGGCGGAATCAACGCGAGCGTGAACACGAAGGGCGAGGGCGACTCGCCGCAGATTCACCTCGAGGAGACGGTCTACGGCGGCGATTTCCTCGCGAACCAGCCGCCGGTCAAGGGAATGGCCGAGGCGGCGCCCGGCATCATCTTCATGCTCGACCGCATGGGCGTGCCCTTCAACCGCACGAGCGAGGGCCTGCTCGATTTCCGCCGTTTCGGCGGCTCGCTCTTCCACCGCACGGCCTTCGCCGGCGCGACCACCGGCCAGCAGCTCCTCTACGCGCTCGACGAGCAGGTGCGCCGCTACGAGACGATCGACTGCGAGGACGCGACCGGCGGCACCATCGCCGGCGAGCGCATGGTCCGCAAATTCGAGCACTGGGATTTCCTCTCCCTCGTCCTCGACGACGAGGGGCGCGCGCGCGGCATCGTCGCGCAAGACCTCGAAATCGATGCGCATCGAGTCGTTCGTGGGCGACGCGGTGTGCCTGGCGACCGGCGGCGCGGGCATGATCTTCGGCCGCTCGACCAACTCGATGATCTGCACGGCCAGCGCGACGAGCGCCGCGTACCAGCAGGGCGCGATCTGGGCGAACGGCGAGTTCATCCAGGTGCACCCGACGGCCATCCCCGGCGCCGACAAGCTCCGCCTCATCTCCGAGAGCGTCCGCGGCGAGGGCGGGCGCGTCTGGGTGCCGAAGGACCCGAAAGAGAAGCGCCCCGGCCGCGACGTGCCGGAGGACGAGCGCGACTACTTCCTCGAGTCGCAATACCCGGGCTACGGTAACTTGGTACCTCGTGACATTGCTACCAGAGCGCTCTTCCGCAAGTGCTTCCACGAAGGGCGCGGCGTCTACAACCCGAAGACGCAGAAGAACGAGCTCGAGGTCTACCTCGACGTGACGCACCTGCCGCGCCCGCAGCTCGAGAAGAAGCTCGCGGGCGTGCTCGAGATCTACGAGAAGTTCGCGCTCGAGGACCCGTACGAGAGCCCGATGCGCGTCTTTCCCGCCGTGCACTACTCGATGGGCGGGCTCTGGGTCGATTTCGAGAAGTCGGCGACCGGCTCGCTCGTGAAGGACTCGCCGCGCAACCAGGCGACGAGCATCCCCGGGCTCTACGCGGTCGGCGAGGCGGATTACCAGTACCACGGCGCCAATCGCCTCGGCGCGAACTCGCTCCTCTCGTGCATCTACGGCGGCCTCGTCTGCGGGCCGGCGCTCGCCTCGTACCGAAAGAGCCTGGCGAAGAGCTCGTCGGATCTCCCGCGGAGCCTCTTCGAGAAGGCGCGCGCGAAAGAAGAGGCGAAGTTCGACGCGATCGTGAAGATGGACGGCGAGGAGAACCCCTTCGCGCTGCACGCCGATCTCGCCGAGACGATGCTGCGCGACGTCACCATCGAGCGCGAGAACGACGCGCTCGAGAAGGCCATCGCGAAGATCGGCGAGACCGCCGAGCGCCTCGGCGACGCCAGCGCGCTCGACCACGGAAAGCGTGCGAACCAGAGCGCGCAGTTCGTCCGCCACTTCCAGAACATGCTCCCGATCGCGCGGCTCATCGCCGAGGGCGCGCTCGCGCGGAACGAGTCGCGCGGCGCGCACTACAAGCCCGCGTTCAAGGAGCGCGACGACGCCGGCTGGCTGCGGACGACGCTCGCGCGCCACGTCGACGGATCCGCCGCAGGCGGGACGTCGCGAACACCCAACGCCGAGGCCGGCCCCGAGTTCATTCGCGCGTTCGACTACGAGTGCGCGGGCAACGCGATCCACGTGACCGACGAGGTCGACATCTCGCTCGTGAAGCCGCGACCCCGCAAGTACGACACGGCCGGCGCCGCCAGCGCCGCGACCAAGAAAGAAGAACGGAAGGCAAGCTGATGGCGCGCACGGTTCGTCTCAAGGTCAAGCGCCAGGACGGCCCCGGAGAGAGCTCTCGCTGGGAGGAGTTCGAGGTCCCCTGGCAGCCGCGCATGAACGTCATCAGCGCGCTCATGGAAGTGCGCAAGAACCCCGTGACGGTCGACGGCAAGAAGGTCGCGCCGGTCGCGTGGGAGTCGAGCTGCCTCGAAGAAGTGTGCGGCGCGTGCACGATGATCGTGAACGGCCGCGTGCGCCAGGCGTGCTCGGCGCTCGTCGACAGCATCCAGAAGGACGGCGAGACGCGCCCGATCGTCCTCGAGCCGATGACCAAATTCCCGCTCGTGCGCGACCTCGTCGTCGACCGCACGCGCATGTTCGACCAGCTGAAACAAGTCAAAGCGTGGATCCATCTCGACGGCACCCACGAGCTCGGCCCCGGCCCGCGCCAGAGCCCCGAGAGCCAGGAAGAGACCTACGCGCTCTCGCGCTGCATGACGTGCGGCTGCTGCATCGAGGCGTGCCCTCAGATCAACGACTCGTCGGGGTTCATCGGCGCGGCGACGATCAGCCAGGTGCGCCTCAAGAACCTGCACCCGAGCGGAAAGATGCACGCCAGCGAGCGCCTCGAGGCGCTGATGGAGGACGATCTCCTCACCGGGTGCGGCAAGGCGCTCAACTGCGCGGCGGTCTGCCCGAAGGAGATCCCGCTCGTCGACTCGATCGCCGCCGTCCAGCGCGAAGCGACCAAGCGCCTCTTCTTCGGCTGGCTTCTCGAGTGAAGCGCCGGTAACCTGCGGGCGTGCGCGGTCGCGTCGGCTTGTTTGCATTCTGCATGCTTTCGGCCGTGCCGGCTTTCGCGCAGGGCGACGCGCAGCCGGCGCCGATCACGACCGAGCAGGCCCAGAGCGCGATCGCGACCGCCGACGCGCAGAAGGATCTCTCGACGCTCCCCGAGGCGCCGCTCGAGGCGCCGCCGCCGCCGCCGCACAAAAACGGCCTCGTCCTCGAGCAGAGCCTCGGCGCCGAGGGCTTCGCCGGAAAGTTCGGAGGCCTCGTCGCGCACCCGATGCCTTGGGCGCAGACCATCCTCGGCTACGAGCTCTTCAAGTGCCACGACGACGGCGGCAACCTCAAAGGGTGCCCCGTCGAGCTCATGGTGTTCGCCGAGGGCGATTCTCGCGTTCGGCGACACGGGCTCGAGCGTCGGGCCCTCGCAGAACCGGCCGTTTCCGCTCTTCGGGTTCGGCGGCGGGCTGCGGCTAGGGTTTCAGATCACGCACCGATTCGGGCTCTACCTCGAGGGGATGGCGGGCGGCGACGTCGCGTACGTGCAGTCGGGCGTGCTCGTGAACTTCGGATTCGGGCGGGGCGAGAGCCTCGGGTTCCAAGCCGGCGGGCGCGCCGGGCTCGAGTGGTTCCAGATCGATCGCCACCTCGGGCTCGGGCTCTCGGGCGGCGCGCGGTACCTCGCGAATCTCGCGTACGAAGTCGGCGCGGATTTGCCGCTCGCGTGGGACGCGACGGTCGACCTCCGCTACACGTTCTAGGCGCTCTCGGGGCGTCAGCGAGTCGTTTTGGAGACGACGAAATCGCGGTTCATGCGCGCGATCGTGTCGATGCTGATTTCCTTCGGGCACGCGTCCTGACACTCGCCGTGCCACGTGCAGCCGCCGAAGCTCTCCGCGTCCATCTGATCGATCATGCGGACCACGCGGAGGTGCCGCTCGGGCTGGCCCTGCGGCAGGAGCCCGAGGTGCGCGATCTTGGCGGCGGTGAAGAGCGACGCCGAGCCGTTGGGGCACGCGGCGACGCACGCGCCGCAGCCGATGCACGCCGCGGCGTCCATCGCCGCGTCGGCGTCGGTCTTGGCGACGAGGATCGCGTTGCGCGTCCTGCGGGCCGCCCGGGGTCGCCGTGACGTAGCCGCCGGCCGCGATGATGCGATCGAGCGCGCCGCGATCGACGACGAGATCGCGCACGACGGGGAAGGCGCGAGCGCGCCACGGCTCCACCGTGATCTCGTCGCCGTCTTTGAAGGTGCGCATGTGGAGCTGGCAGGTCGCCGTGCCGGGGTTCGGCCCGTGCGGGATGCCGTCGATCATCATGCTGCACATGCCGCAGATGCCCTCGCGGCAGTCGCTGTCGAACGCGATCGGCTCCTCGCCCTTGGCGATGAGATCTTCGTTGACGACGTCGAGCATCTCGAGGAACGACATGTCCGGGCGTCACGTCGTTGGCCTCGTAGCGGACCATCTTGCCTTCGGCCTTGGGGCCGGCCTGGCGCCAAACGTGGAGGACGACCTTCATTTGTAGCTCCGCTGCGCGAGGTGGACGTACTCGAAGTCGAGCGGCTCCTTGTGCAGCGCCGGCTCGGCGCCGTCGCCCTTGTATTCCCACGCCGCGACGTACGCGAAGTGCTCGTCGTCGCGCTTGGCCTCGCCGTCGGGCGTCTGGCTCTCGATCGCGGAAGTGACCGCCGCACGACTCCTCGCGGTGGAGCGCGTCGCGCACCATGAGCTCGCCGAGCTCGAGGAAGTCGGCGACGCGCCCAGCCTTCTCGAGCGACTGGTTGAGCTCCTCGCCGGTGCCGAGCACCTTCACGTCGCGCCAGAACTCTTCGCGGATGACCGGGATCTTCTCGAGCGCTTCTTTGAGGCCCGCTTCGCTCGCGGCTCATGCCGCAGAGCTCCCACATCACCTTGCCGAGCTCTCGATGGAACGAGTCGACCGTGCGCGAGCCGTCGATCGCGAGGAGCTTGTCGACGCGCCCGCGCACGTCGCGTTCGGCGTCGCGCGAAGGCGGCGTGCGACGTGTCGAGCTTCGGCGAGCTTCGAGCTCGCGAGGTAATCGCCGATCGTGTACGGGATGACGAAGTACCCGTCGGCGAGCCCTTGCATCAGCGCGCTCGCGCCGAGACGGTTCGCGCCGTGGTCGGAGAAGTTCGCTTCGCCGAGCACGTGCAGGCCCGGGATGGTGCTCATCAAGTTGTAGTCCACCCACAGACCGCCCATCGTGTAGTGCACGGCGGGGTAGATGCGCATCGGCGTCTTGTAGGGGTCTTCGTCGGTGATGCGCTCGTACATCTCGAAGAGGTTGCCGTAGCGCTCGCGGATGACGTCCTCGCCGAGGCGCTTGATCGCGTCGGCGAAATCGAGGATACACGCCGAGCCCGTTCGGGCCGACGCCGCGACCCTCGTCGCAGACCTCTTTCGCGGCGCGCGAGGCGATGTCGCGCGGCGACGAGGTTGCCGAAGCTCGGGTATTTCCGCTCGAGGTAGTAGTCGCGCTCCGCCTCGGGGATCTTGGCCGGCGCGCGCGTGTCGCCCTTCTTCTTGGGCACCCAGACGCGCCCGTCGTTGCGGAGCGACTCGCTCATCAGCGTGAGCTTGGACTGGTACTCGCCCGCTCACCGGGATGCAAGTCGGGTGAATCTGCGTGAAGCACGGGTTCGCGAACGCCGCGCCGCGCTTGTACGCGCGCCAGCTCGCCGTGCAGTTGCGAGCCCTTCGCGTTGGTCGACAGGTAGAAGACGTTGCCGTAGCCGCCGCGTCGCGAGCACGACCGCGTCGCCCGCGTGCGAGCGGATCTCGCCGGTCACGAGATCGCGAACGACGATGCCGCGCGCGTGGCCGTCGACGACGACGAGGTCGAGCATCTCGGTGCGCGGGAACATCTTCACGCGCCCGAGGCCGATCTGACGTTCGAGCGCCTGGTACGCGCCGAGCAGGAGCTGCTGGCCGGTCTGCCCGCGCGCGTAGAACGTGCGCGACACCTGCGCGCCGCCGAAGCTGCGGTTCGCGAGGAGGCCGCCGTACTCGCGCGCGAAGGGCACGCCCTGCGCGACGCACTGGTCGATGATGTTCGACGCTCACTTCGGCGAGCCGGTAGCACGTTCGCCTCGCGCGAGCGGAAGTCGCCGCCCTTCACGGTGTCGTAGAAGAGCCGGTAGACGCTGTCGCCGTCGTTCTGGTAGTTCTTGGCGGCGTTGATGCCGCCCTGCGCCGCGATGCTGTGCGCGCGCCGCGGCGAGTCCTGGAAGCAGAAGCACTCGACCTTGTAGCCGAGCTCGGCGAGCGTCGCCGCGGCCGACGCGCCGGCCAGGCCCGAGCCGACGACGAGGACCTTGTACTTCCGCTTGTTCGCCGGGTTGACGAGCTTCATCTCGAACTTGTGGGTCGTCCACTTCTCGGCGATCGGGCCCGAAGGGATCTTGGCGTTGAGCTCCATCGATCTCCTCTCAGGTGAGCAGCCCGGCGAGCACCGCGACCGGGATGAGGGTGAAGCCCGCCCAAATGATCACGCCGAACGCGATGGCGGCGCGACGGCGGGCGGGCATCGCGCCGGGCCGCGCGAAGCCGAGCGTGCGGAACGCGGCCCAGGTGCCGTGCGCGAGGTGCATGCCGAGCGCGATCATGCCGACGATGTAGACCGCGGCGACCCACGGGATCGCGAACGAGTGGACGACGTTCTCGTAGACGTTCTTCTCGCTGAACCCCGCCGGCCGGATCGTGCCCGTCGTGAAGTGCAGGAGGTGGAAGACGATGAAGAGCAGGAGGACGACGCCCCCCACGCGCATCGTGCGACTCATGAGCGTCGCCGCCTGCGACTGCTTGCGCGCGTACGCGACCGGCCGAGCCGCGTAGGCCGCCTGCGTGAGCCCGAGCGCCGACCAGATGTGCAGCACGACCGCCGCGAGCAGCACGGCGCGCACCGTCCAGAGGATCGCCGCGTCGCGCTTGATGAACGCCGCGTAGGCGTTCATCGCCTCGGCGCCTTGGAACACGAGGAGGTTGCCGGCGACGTGGAGGATCACGAACCCGACGAGCACGAGCCCCGTCGCGGCCATGATGACCTTCTTGCCGACCGTCGATTGGTAGAGCGCGCGAGGTCGAAGCATCATCGGACCCCCGCGAAGTAGCAGGGGAAGCGGCATCCTTACAAGTGCGGGGCCGCGATTGACGTCAGTATCCCGACGTCCACCACTGCTCGCCGTCGACCAGGCCGCGCTTGCTGTTGCTCCCGCAGTGAACCTCGCCGGTGAGCGCGTGGTAGAGGTCCCAGTCCTCGACCCAGGCCACTTTGATGCCGATCGGGGCAATCGCCTTCTCGAACTGGTCCTTGAAGATGTCCACGCCGCCGATGACGGGGCCGTGCGGGTCGGGTGGGGCGAACGTGTCGTCCGCGTAATAGAGGCCGTTGACCGTGCCCGGCGTGTACGCCTCGAGGTAGCCCTGCGTCGACTCGAAGAGGACGGGTACGTGGACGATCTCGGCGTCGGTGATGCCCGTCTCCTGCTTCAGGATCGTGAGCTGGCCGTCGATCGCCGCGGCGGCTTGCGCGCTCGAGGTCATCACGTCGGTGTCCGCGAGGACTTGATCGATCGTGATGTCGGCGGGCGTCGGGTTGTTGTTGGCGTCGTACCAGCTCTTGCCTGCGAACATCACGGTGCTGCCGTTTCCCGCGGTGGACTGGTCCTGCAACATTTGTTTCGCGAGCGTCGGGTCGGCGGCGAGGACGATCCAGCCGCGCGGCGTGCTCGCTTTGACGAAGCTGATGGTCTCGTCGACGTGCCCGACGTCGAGCCAGGACGTGTCGATGTAGAGCGGCGGCTGCACCGACTGCGCTTCCATCATCTTGAGGAACGACCCGTCGGGGTGGAACGACGGGATCGAGCCGCGGAACTGGCGGCCGAGCGGGTAGCTCTTCCCGCCGAGCGAGTAGGGCGGCACCGTCTCGAAGTTGCCGAACGAGTTGAGCGAGTCCATCGACGGGTCGCTCGCCATGTCGAACTGCTGGACGCCGGCCGCGTCCGGCCCGCGAAACTGCGCGAACACCACCTTGCCCGCGTCGCGCAGCGGGTTCGTCGGGTCTTTGTAGTAGATGTTCGCCGACCGCAGGTAGACGTCGATGACGTGCTGCTGGCCGCCGGGCGCGGGCATCGACATGTAGCCCACCTCGAAATAGTCCTGCGTCCACTGGTCGCTGTACGGCTGCGTGGCCGCGTAGGTCTTGTCGGCGTCGATCTCGGTGACGTTGCTCGGCGTCGGCGGGAGGGTCGTGCCGTCGCCCTCGCCGTTGCCCGCCATGTTCGAGTAGAGCGTCGAGCGCATCGCGACCGAGCCGGGGTCGCTCGCGAACGCCGTCACGAAGACGCGCTCCTCTTTGGCGAGGTGGTGGCGGGTCACGATCGGCGCGAGGCGCATTTTGACGGTGTCGGTCGTCGTGCCCACGGTGAGCGTGAGCGTCGCGAAGCCGTCCCACACAGCCGGATCGCGCACGACGTCGGTGCCCTCGATCGCGAGCGTCGCGCCGGCGTGGAGCTCGTCGGTCGAGAGGACGTCGCCGTTCTGCCAATCGAAGAACGTGAGCGCGCCGCTCCGCTGGATGAAGAGGTGCACGAAAGGCGCGGCCGCGTCGTCGACCGTGAGCGACGCCGTCGTCCCCGCGGGCGCGCCCGGCCAGGCAGCCACGCCGAGCGGCGCGAGATCGAGCGCGTCCGCGTCGCCGTTGATCACGGTGTCCTGCGCGTCGTTGCAGCTCGCGAGGTCCACGTCGCCGAGCAGGGCGCCGTTGCCAGCCGTCTTCGGGCATGCGCTCTCGTCGTCGTCGATGTTCGCGAGGAAGATGGCGCCGTGGGTCTGGTCCCACGTGTCTTCGTTCGCGTCCTCGGTCGGGTCGTTCCAGTCGACGGTGCCGTTGCGGTTCGTGTCCGCGCGCAAATCGACGATCGGCGTCGAGTCGGTGCCGCCGCTGCTGCACCCGGGGGCGACGAGCGCCCAAACCGGCAGAGCGGAGACGAGGAGAAGCTTTTTCATCATCGCGTCCTCGTGGCGCCGTGCGCGAGGCGCTGGGCGAGCGTGTCGAGCGCCGTCGCGAGCGCGGGAGCGGACGACAATCTCGCCGAGGCGACCCACGCGGGCGCGTCGGGATGATCGAGGACGACGAGCGCGGTGGCTGCCTCGCTCCGCACGTCGTCGTCTTGCGCCGCGAGGAACATGGCGAACGCGGCGCGCGCCGTCGTCTCGCGAATCGAGGGGATCTCCGCGGCGGGCGCGGCGTTCGGCGTGGCGAGCGCCCAGGTCGAGCCCATCGCCGCGAGCGAGCGAAGGAGCCACTTGGCGGGCATGCCGCGCTTGCCTTGCGTGACGACCGACGCGAGCGCGCGCGCGGCGCCGATTCGCCGGCACGAGCCGAGGCCGGCGATGACCGCGTCTTGCTTCGGTCCCGGCGTCGTCGCCAGGTGCGCGAGCGTCGCGACGTCCCCGTTCGTCGCGATTTTTCCGAGCGCCTCGGCCGCGGCGCGCACTTCGAAATTTTCCGTCCCGTTCGCGAGGATCGCGCGAAAGACGGGCGCGGCCTCGGGATCGCGCTGATCGCCGGCGGCCTCGATGAGCCCGGCGCGCAGCGCGATGCGCGCGCTGTCGGAGCTCGGGAGCGAAAACCGCTCGGGCGCGACGAGCGGTTCGAGCAGCGCCATCGCGGCGCCCGCGTGCCCGCGCGCGATGCCGCGGAAGATCGGACCCATCGGCGCGAAGCGACCTTGCTTGCGGCGGTCGAGCTCGTCGGCGTGCGCGACGACGCTCCGCACGGCGTCGAACGTGCTCGGCTCGCGTGTGTGGGCACGGGCGATGGCGGTGTCGAGCCGCGCTCGAGACGCGGCGTCGAGGGAAGAGACCGAGGCGAACGCGCCGGACTCGGCGCGCGCGGAGGTCGCCGCGAGCATGAACATCGCGGCAACGAAGGTGAAACGTCGCATGGAGCGCTGCACCTATCATTCGGGTGCCAGCACGACAAGGCGACTACGCCGTAAAAAGCCCTGCGTTTCCGCGGCGCCGGATTGTTTCAGTCGCTGTCGTCGCTCTGCGGCACGCGGCCCCGGCGATAACAGCAAACGCCCTCGCCCTTGTTGCGATGACGGGTCGTCACGTGCTCGTCGTAGACGCGGCCCTCGTGCGCCGCGGGGCAGTCGTCGTCGTCGTCCGACTTGGGAACGCACGAAACGAGCGGGCCGGCGGCGGCGTCGGCCTCGTGCCCGGCGTGCGCGGCATCCGTCTGCGCGCCCGCATCCGGCATGGCGTACGCGGACATCGGGACGCGCACGATCTCGAAGCCCGGGTCGTCGTCGTGGCACGCGAGCGCGAGGGCGCACGCAAAGACGATCGCCGCGCGCTTCAGCATCGATGGAAGATCAGCGCGAGCAAGACGAGGAAGCCGAAGGACGCGGCGAGCGCGAGGACCGCGGCGATGGGGTGACGCTCCGTCGACTCCGGCGCGATCGCCGCCGCGGCCGCGGCCGCGGGCGGTGTCTTCGGCGCGGGCGCGCTCTCGCGCGGCGCGTCGCCGGCGAGCGGCGCGGGCGGGGCCATCGTCTTCGGCGGCGGCGGCACGGCGGAGCTCACCTCGTCGAGCCAGGCCTCTTGCTTCGCACGCTCGCCCGGGAAAAGGTCCTCGAGCCACGCGACGAGCCGGGCGCGCGTGTCGCCCCTGCGCGCGTGCTTCTGCAAGAACGCGTCGAGCTCGAGCGCCATCGCCTGCGCGCTCTCGTAGCGCGCTTCGGGCTTCGGCTCGAGGGCGCGCGCGATGATCTTCCACAGGGCTTCGGGGTAGAGGCCCTCGACGAACGTGCGCGGGTCGGGGACCTCGTGGGCGCGGATCGCGCGGATGGTCTCGACGTCGGTGTCCCGCTTGAAGAGGCGGCGGCCGGTCGTCATCTCCCAGAGCGTCGCGCCGAGCGCGTAGACGTCGGCGCGTTTGTCGAACGGCTTCTCCTCGATTTGCTCGGGCGACAGATACGGCACCTTGCCTTTGACGATCCCTTCGCCGCTCTTCGAGAGCCGCGACGCCGATTTCGCGAGGCCGAAGTCGATGAGCTTCACGTCTCCGTCGTACGTCACGAAGACGTTCGTCGGGTTCACGTCGCGGTGGACCACGTGGAGCGGCGCGCCCGCCTCGTTCTCGAGATCGTGCGCGTAGCCGAGCGCGTCGGCGACTTGCTTGGCCACGTACGCGGCGAGATCGAGCGGCATGCGCTCGCCGCGCTCTTTCTCGCGGTCGAACGCGTCCAGCAGCGAGCGGCCGAGCAGGAGCTCCATCGCGATGAATCGGGTGTCGCCCTCGACGCCGAAGTCGCGCGTCACGATGATGTTCGGGTGCGACAGGCGCGAGAGGATCCGCGCCTCGTCGAGGAACATGTCGACGTAGTGCGGCTCGTCGGCGAGCTCGTCGCGAATCAGCTTGATCGCGACAATCTCGTCGGCGGGCGAGCCGCTGACGCGACGCCCGACGTGAATCGTGGCCATGCCGCCGCCGCCGATCTTGGCGCCGAGCTCGTAAGGCCCGAGGCGGCTGGGAGCGACGCGCGGCGCCTGAGTCACGGAGTGCGACGATAACACGCCGCGCCCGCCGCCAGCAGCGGGAGGAGTGGCGCGTGGAACCGGCCGCCGCCGAACCCGACGAGCACGGCGAGCGCGACCGACGCGCCGAAGAGCGCGAGCACGCGGCCGAGCTGGCGCACGCGGAGGGCGCCGGCGACTCCCAGCGCGAGGAGCGCCCAGTAATAAAGGTTGCACAATGCACGTAACATGTTCAAGGCGCCGCGTGACGCGCCTTTCGCGCGCGACAAGAAGTCGTCGACGATCCAGTCGTCCCAAACGAGCAAGCGCGAGAGCTTGGCCGGTGCGAGCGTGACGAGCTCGAGCGGATGCGCGCGCAGGCCGTCCTCGGCGCAGCGAAGGCCGCTCGCGCTTCGGGCGGCCTCGCCGGTCGCGAGCGGTTCCTTGGCGTGATCGAGCGCGCGGTAACCGCCGGTCGCGCCCTCGCCGAGGCCGATGCAGAGGTTCACGCCCGCGCTCGTCGTGAGCGTCGCGCGGCCCATCGCCTCGCGGTTGCGGAGGACCCAGGGCGCGAGCGCGATCGCGAAGGCCAGGGCGACTGCGGCACCGCGCGCGACGCGCACGCGCCACGCGCCCGACGCGCACGCGAGGACGACGCCCGCGAGGACGAACGCCGCGCACGACTCGCGAACCCACGTCGCCGCGGCGACGGAGAGCCCGAAGAGCGCGAAGTCGCGCACGCGAGACGCGCGGACGAGGACGAGCGCCGCGAGCGCGACAAGCGGCAGGGCGAGGTTCTCGGAGAGGAGCGCGCTCGGCAAGAGCACCAGCGACGGCGCGAGCGCGCACGCCGCGGCGGCGACGCGCGCGGTCTCACGCGAGGCGACGGCGCGCGCGAGTGCCCACGCGAGCGCGACCGTCAGCGCGCCGAGCAGCGCGCTCGCGACGGCGACGCCGCGATCGCCGGCGCCGAGCCGGTAGAAGAGCGACATCCACGCGGGCCACCCGGGTGTCCAGTACGCGGTCGGTCCGGCGGCGCTCGCGTACCCGTGTCCGGCCGCGAGCGAGCGCGCGAGCGCGCGGTAATTGGCCGCGTCGTCGAACACGACGGCGGGCGCGGCCAGCGCCCACGCGAAGCGCGCGACCACCCCGACCGCGACGAGGATCCATGTAAAATGCAAGCGTCTCATGGGGCCGGCCGAAAGAGGCGCAATCGACCGTTCTCGAAGGCGAGCGCGTGGCCGGCGGGCGGCGCGCGCATCGCCTCCGGGGGCGTGCCCCACTCGAGCACCCAGCCGCGCGACGCGAGCGCCTCGCGGTAGCGGTCCCACTCGGCCGCCGCGTGAGGGCGCTGCGCGAACGACGGATCGCTCGCCGCGTCGCTCGCCGGCGGCGTTCGCCAGCCGATCGGAAACGAGGGCGAGTGCGCGAAGAGGAGCGGCGCCGACGTGCGGTCCGCGACGACGTAGAGCCCCCAGCCGTTGACGAGCGCCCAGGTGTTTTCGCTCGCGCCCTTGGCGTCGAAGACGACCGGAAAGAGATCGGCGCCCTCGGGCACGATCCCGGTGCCCGACGCGAGCTCGCCGAGCTCGCGATCCAGCCGAACGTAGTCGAGGCCGAGCCCGAGCGAGCACGCGAGCGCGCACGCGCCGAACGCCGCGCCGCCCGCGCGCGAGACGATCGGCGCGCGGACGAGCGCGGCGGCGTAGAGGAACGGCAAGAAGCGCGAGTTCACCGCGAACCAATCGGCCGCCTCGCTCGGCACGGCGAACGCGAGCGCGAGCAGCGCCATCGCCGCCGCGAACGAGAGGAGCGGCGCGTCCGCGCGGCGCCCGCGCACGAGCCCGACGGCGAGGGCTCCGAAGACGACGAGCGACGCGAGCTCGAGCTTCGAGAACGACCAGGCGTACTTCGCCCAGAGCTCGTACGCCGTCTCCCACGGCGGCCGGTAGACGACGCCGCGCGCCGTCGCGCCGTGCGGCCGCAAGAGCTCGACCGCCGCCGACCACGCGGCGAGCGCGAGCGCGGGCGCGAGCGGCGCCATCGCGCGGACGATCTTCGCCCGCCGCGTGCGCGCGAGCTCGATCGCGCCGAGCAGCGCCACGATCGCGAGCGCGAACACATGCGTGTACCATACAAGCAATCCGAGCGCGCCGAGGGCGGCCGCGCGCGCCCCGCGCGGGTCACGGAGCTGACGAACGACGAGCAGCACGCACGCGAGCCCGAGCGCCGAGCCGAGCGCGTAGTCGAGCATGCCCATGGCGACGAACCAGTTGTGGACGAGCGGTGCCGCGAGCAGCGTCGCGCCGAGCACCCGCTCGCGCCCGCCGAGCTCGAGCGCCAGCCGCGGGAGGACCCACGCGTGCGCGAGCACGACGAGCGCGACGGCGAGCTTGCCCGCGAAGAGCAGCGCCCCGTCCGGAAAGGCGTGCAAGAAGAGGAAGAGCGACGAGTTGGTCTTCCAAAAGCCGTGAAAAACGAAATTCGGATACGCGTCCGGATGACGGATGACGACCGCCGTCGCGAGGTGCGCGGGCAGGTCCTCGAGCGGCGGCACGCGGCAGACGGCGAGCGGCCAGGCCCCGAGGGCGAAGAGCGCCGCCGTCGCGAGCCCGAGGCGCGCGCGATCGGTCACGTGTTGTCTCCGACGACGTAACGCACGAGACGCTTCTGGGCGCCCGTCGAGCCGTCGGCGTACGCGAGAGTCTCGGCGACGTCGCACCCGCGCCTCTCCGGAGGCGACTCCTGGGCGAGCAACACCCAGACGCTCCCGCCGGGGCGAACGAGACCGGCGCCGACCTTCAGCCACTCCGCGGGCGGCAGCGTCGCGCGCGAGATCGCGACGTCGAATCGCCCCCGCGCGAGCTTGTCGGCCCGCACCGGCTCGAGGCGCACGTCGGTCCGGCGGAGCAGGCCGATGATCGTCCGCAGGAACGCCGCGCGTTTTCCGAGCGGCTCGCACAGGACGACCTTCGAATCGGGTCGCAAGATCGCGAGCGCGAGCCCGGGCGCCCCGGCTCCCGTGCCGACGTCGACCACCTCGAGCGGCCCTTTGGGGAGCGCGCGCGCGAGCAGCATCGCGTCGGCAAGCATGAGCCAGGCGAGGGCGCTCGCGTTCTTGGCCGCCGTCAGATCGATTTTGTCGTTCCAGTCGTCGAGCGCATCCAGCCAAATCGCGAGCGCGCGCGTCGTCGCCTCGTCGGGCGCCTCGACGCCGACGCCCGCGGCGACCTCCGCGACCGGCCACCCCGCTGCTCTCCGAAGCGGCATTTCGCGCGCATCTTATGCTACGCAGAAACGAATGCGAGCCCCCGACTTCGGTCGACTCGAGAGGCTAGTCGCCGGATTCCGCCGGACCCGCCGCAGGCGGGACGGCGCCGGTGCGATTCACCGAGATGCCGGGGGGTGCTTCCACGCGCCGGTACTTCCGCGTCGAGCGACCCGCCGGCTCCACCGCGATCGCCATGTTCGTCCCCGAGGGCGGCAAGCCGGAGGAGATCGCCAAGGACGCCGCACGCCATCGCTGGCCCTTCCTCGAGGTGCGCGACCTGCTCGCCGCGTCGGGCGTGGACGTCCCGGCGCTCTACGGCGAAGACCAAGATCACGGCTGGCTCCTCCTCGAGGACCTCGGCGACGACACGCTCGCCAAGTACCTCGCGCGAAACCCCGCGGCGCGCGAGCCGCTCTACCGACAAGCGGTCGTCGATCTCGCGCGCGCGCAGCACGCCCTCGCCGCGCTCCCGCCCGAGTCGATCGTCGCGACGCGCGCGTTCGACGCCGATTTGCTCCGCTGGGAAATCGATCACTTCCGCGAGTGGGGCCTCGAAGCCCGCGGTCACCACCTCTCCGCCGAAGACCGCGCGACCTTCGACGCCGTCGCGGGACGCCTCGCCGATCGCATCGCGAGCTGGCCGCGCGGCTTCGTTCATCGCGACTACCAGTCCCGCAACTTGATGGTCCGCACGCGGGGCGGCGAGCCCTCCCTCTGTTGGATCGACTTCCAAGACGCGCTGCTCGGTCCGCGCGTCTACGACCTCGTCGCCCTCTTGAGCGACTCCTACCAAACGTTCGACCGGGCGTTCGTCGAGGCGCGCCTGCGCGATTACGCGACGGAATCGAAGATCGGACACGACGCCGCAATTTTGATCGAACAATTCGACTACGTCACCGTCCAACGCAAGCTGAAGGACGCCGGTCGCTTCGTCTTCATCGAGCGAAAAAAGGGAAACGACTCATTCTTGCGGTTCGTCGAGCCGACGATCGCAAAAGTGTTCGAGGCCCTTGGTCGTCTTTCCGAGCGCGATCCCGACATGATCGCGCTCGAGGGCTTGCTGCGACGTACCTTGCAGAGCGGACGCGTTTGACGCTAGGACTGTGAATACTCAGCAGCACTGTCCGTCCAATGATCCGCGCCGCCGGGGTCGCAGATCGACAACTTGTAAGTGTGGAGGATCCATCCCATGAATCAGTCAACGGCTTCGTCTTTGCGCAAACTCGCGGTTGGAGCCGCCCTCGCGTGCGGTGTGGCGGCGGTTTCGTCATCGACGGCGTGCACCGTCACGGTCTCGTGCGGACCGGGGTTCACCGACTGCGGCGGCGTGTGCGTCGATACGGCAAACGACGACTTCGACTGCGGCGCGTGCGGGTTCACCTGCTCCTCGCTCGATACCTGCGTCGGCGGGCAATGTGTTCCGGCGAGCTCCTGTTTGGCCGACGGCAGCGGCTGCGCGGTCGACAGCGACTGCTGCACCGGCGTCTGCTCGACGGGTGACCAGACCTGCGGCTGCGTCGCGGACCTCTCGACGGGCTGCGGCACCAGCAGCGACTGCTGCCTCACGACCGACAGCTGCATCAACGGCGTTTGCCAGTAAGCCGCGCGAAGCTCCATCCCCACGGCGTCCGTCTTCGCGACGGCGCCGTGGTGCCGCTCGTGTGCGGCGCGATGCACTATTGGCGTCTCGAGCCCTCGTCGTGGGGACCGGGGCTCGACGCCATGCGTGCGATGGGCATGCGTGTCGTGGAGACGTACGTCCCGTGGGGCGCGCACGAGGTGAGCCCGCCCGATCCGCCGCAGGCGGGCGGGCAGGAGCGGAAACGCCCCGGGTTTGACTTCGGGCAGACGCGGCCGCGGCTCGACGTCGCCCGGTTTCTGAAGATGGTGCACGAGCGCGGGATGCTCGCGATCGTTCGCCCCGGCCCGCACATCAACGCGGAGCTCACTTACTTCGGCCTGCCCGAGCGCGTCGTCTGGGACTCGGCGTGTCAGGCGAAGTCGCCGAAGGGCAACCCGGTGATGCTGCCGATCGTGCCGGTCGCCTTTCCCGTGCCGAGCTACGCGAGCGAGGCGTTCCACGAAGAAGTGGAGGGCTGGTTCGAGGCCTGCATTCCCGTGCTCGCGCCGCTGCGTCACCCTGACGGGCCGATCGTCATGGTCCAGGTCGACAACGAGGGCGCGCTCTACTTTCGCGACGGGACCTACGACCAGGATTATCACCCCGACTCGATCGCGCTCTTTCGCGAGTATTTACGGGGAAAGTACAAGCGTCCGAGCGCGCTCCGCGCGGCGTGGGGCGACGAGGACGCGACGTTCTCGACCGCCGAGCCGCCGCGGCGCTTCGACGCCGAGCAGGCCGACGCGCTGACGCGCCACCTCGATTGGGCCGAGTACCAAGAGCACCTGCTCGCCACGGCGTTCGAGCGAATGGGAAAGCGCATCGCCGAGCTCGGGCTCGATGGGATCCCGACGATGCACAACCTCCCGCTGGGCGAGGCGGCGACGCCGCTGAACCCGCAGCGCCTCTATCGGTCGATCGATCTCGTCGGGCTCGACTATTATCACCACGCGACGCCGGGCGAGCACGCGGTCCTCATGCGGCGCACGACCGAGCTCGCGGCGCGCGCCGAGGGGCGCGAGGTGCCCGCCTTCGGCGCCGAGGTCGGCGCGGGGTTTCCGCCGTTCTTCGCCCCGCACGACGAGAAAGACTCGCTCTATGCGCTCTTCGCGGCGCTCGCCTACGGCCTGCGCGGCTTCAACTTGTACATGGCCGTCGAGCGCGACCGGTGGATCGGCGCGCCGATCGATTCCCACGGAAACCCGCGGCCGCTCGCGGACTCGTACAACGAGCTGTGCGAGGCGCTCGAGCGCGTCGACTTCTTTTCGCTCCGCCGGCGCACGCCCGTGCGGCTCGTCGTGCCGAGGATCCTGCGGCGTCTCGCGCGCGTGTCGCACGCGTTCGGGCCCATCACGCCCGCGGTGTTCCAGATCATGGGCGCCGGGACGCGCGAGGCGACGTTCGAGGAGAACGGGGCGATCGCTTCGGCCGAGGCGTACGTTCGCGCCTTCGAGCGCGCCCTCCTCGCGCGCGGCGTTCCGTTCGCGTACGCCGGCGGCGAGACGCTCGAGGCGAGCACCGCCGGCGCGGAGTGGATCGTCTGCGCGACCGGCGACGGTCTCAAGCCGGAGCTCTTGTCGGAGCTTCGCGCGCGCGCGAAGCGCGGTTGCCCGGTGACGCTCGGGCCGGTCGTGCCGACGCGCGACGGATTGTGGCGCCCGCTCGCGCACCCGGCCGACGTCCGCGGGCTCGAAATCGAGCCGCTCGAGGATCTCGGTCGCGCCGACGTGCTCGTCGCGCGGCGCATCGAGGAGCTCGGCCTGCCGACGTTTCCAATCGATCCGCTCGACGCTCACGTCACCGTGCACGAAGACGCTTCGGGCGCGGCGCGCCTCGTCTTCGTCATGAACCCGACCGCCGCGCCGCTCGTCGCGCGCGTCGGCGTCCCCGGCCCCGCCGCGCTCGCGACGATCCTCGGCGAGCCCACGACGTATCCGCGCGTCACCGGCGGCTTCGAAATTCCCGTGCCCGCGCGCACGGTGCGCATCCTCGAAGCCCGCTGACGCTCGAGAGAGAAAATCTCCTCGTCTCGGATCTTTTGAGCTCCTGATCTTCCTGTTAATTTTTCTGGGACGTTGCAGCGGCGCGTACGAGCGCGGCGAGGTCCGGGTCTTGGAGCTGGGGCACTTCAGTTTGCAGGCGGTCGGAGAAGCCCGCGAGGATGCCGCTCATCGCGGCGGGCTCGCGCTCTTTCGGCGGCGTGGCGAGCGCGACCGGATGGCCGCACGCTTTGGCGACCGCGGTCGCGTACGCGAGCCACGCGCCCGGCTTGAGGCGATCGGTCCTGCGTGTCGGGAGCGGCGGCGGCGGGACGCCGAACACCGCGGCGAGCGCCGGGCCCGCGACGTAGAGCTTCATGTGCGGCGGCAGATCCTCGGCGGCGCGGACGCGCACGAGCGCGAGGACGAGGCCCGCCGCGTGGGCGCCGCGGCCTTCGCCCTCGTCGGGCATCTGCATCAGCGCGTCGAGCGCGCTCGCGCTCCGCAGCGCGGCCGCCGCCGGAGCTTCGGAGACCGTGAGCCGCAGCGCGACGCGATCGCGCGCGGCCCGCTTCTGACGATCCGAGGCGAGCTTCTCGATGTCGGCGCGGAGCTTCGCCGCCGCTCGCCGCGCGTTTGCCGACTCGCGCGCCGCGGCGACGACGCTCGACTCGAGGCGCTCGAGCGCCGCCGAACGCGCGTCGTCGAGCCCGTCGGCCGCGGCGAGCTCTTTGACCTTCTTCGCGAGCGGCTGCGTGATCGCGACGTCGAACATGCGGAGCGCCTCGATCTGCGCCGGATCTTCTTCGCCCGTCACGCTGCGCACGACCGACGCGCAGACATGCGCGATCCCAGCGCGCTGCGCGGCCGTCGCGGCGTCGCCCTCGGCGTCGTTCCAGAGCTCGCCGACGATGCACGCGACCGACGTCGCGACGAGCTTCTTCGCTTCGTCGTGGGGCGCCGGCGGCGCGGGCCGTGGCGCCGACGCGTTCACGGTGGCGGCCGGCGGCTCGTGGGTGGCCGGGTGCTCCGCTCCGCCGCACGCCGCCGCCATCGCGAAAACGGCGTAAATCCAGCGGGCGCGCATCGTTGGGGTGTTTCGCACTTCCCCGCACGGATGACAAGGCGCTCGGCCCGATGATAAGACCCGCCTCATGCGGATCGCTCCCTTTCTCCTGTGCGGACTCGCTCTCGTTGGCTGCGACGCGCTGAAGCGCGGCAAGGACAAAGCCGGGGAGTCGGCCGCCGGCTCGCAAGCGACGCCCACGGACAACGGCTCGAAGCCGGCGGCGACGAACGCCGCCACCGCGGACGAGACCGCGGAGCCCGCGAAGCCCGCGCAGGCCGGCTGCGCGTGGCCCGAGAGCGGCGATCACGACATCACGATCACGAAAGGGTGCGCCGTCACCGCGAAGAGCAACCTCACGCTCGACAAGGGCGTGACGATGACCATCGAGGAGGGCGCGAAGATCTCCTTCGAGACCGACACGTACCTCTGGGTCGACTACGGGCGGCTCGTCATCAAGGGCACGGCGGAGAGCCCGGTCACGTTCACGTCGGCGAACAAGTCGCCGGCCCCGGGCGACTGGGTCGGCGTCGGCTTCAAAGAGAAGGTGATGTCGGGCACGACCATCGACCACCTCATCGTCGAGTACGCGGGCAGCAAATCGAGCAACGGCGTCGGCGGCATTCAGCTCGAGAACATGCGCCAGGGCGGCCGCATCGCGATCACCAACAGCATCGTCCGGAACAGCGACCAGTTCGGCCTCGTCGCGGGCGAGAACGCGACGTTCGCGAAGTTCGAGAACAACACGTTCAAGGACGACAAGTCGGGCTCGATGCAAGCCGTCGCCGCGACGCTTGGCAGCATCGGCCGAGGCAACACGTTCAATCTGCCGATTCACGTCACCCAGAGCACGGTCGATCAAACGACGACGTGGCCGGCGTTCGACGTTCCGATCTTCGTCGACGGAAACATCACGGTGCGCAACCAGACTTCTCTGCCGACGCTCACCATCGCCGACAAGACGACCGTCAAGCTCGGCCAGAGCGTGTACATCGAGATTGGCGCGAGCGACGCGCCCGGCGCGATCGTCGCGAAGAACGTCACCTTCACGAGCGGCTCGCCGGCGCCTTCGCCGGGGGATTGGACGAGCCTCTTCTTGCGCGAAAAGACGAACGGCACCGACGTCGAGGGCTGCACGTTCGAATTCTTCGGAAACGGCTCCAGCAACGGCGAAGGCGCCATCACGCTCGAAGGGACGAGCGCGAAGGACCTCACCGGCGTCACGATCAAGAACAACACCTTCCGCAAGGGCAAGCAGCAGGCCATGCACAGCGACGACGGCAAGTGCGCGCCGTTCGACACGCAGAACAAGGTCGAAGGCATTCCGTTCTGCAATAAGCCGTAATTTTGCCCGTCGCGCGCGCTTCGTGCGACGCAAGGCAGGATGACTTCATCGTTGCGCGGCCGCTCCGACGTCGCGGCCAGGGGCGAGCGCGAGCTCGTCGCGATTCGTCGTCTCGCCGAGGAGCTCGCGGCGAGGCGCAAGGAAAAGGCCGGGACGGGGCACCTCCTCGCTGCGATCGCGCAGGGGCCGAGCCCCGCCGCGGACTTGCTCAGCGAGCGGCGCCTCGACGTCGACGTGCTGCTCAAGGCGGCGCGCATCTTGACCGACGACGCGACCGACGCGGTGCCGCGCGCGATGCAGCGCGCGCGCGAGTTCGCGTCGCGCTCGGGGACGCGCGAGCCGGCGGCGATCCATCTGCTCTACGCGCTCTGCCAGGACAAGACGTGCGCGGCGTCGCGCGCGCTCGAGCAGTGCGGGACCGACGTCGTCCGCGTGCGCATGTCGGCCATTCAGCTCGCCGCAGGCATCGCGCCCGCGCCGCGCGTGCGAAAACACGCGAGCGAGACGCGGATGGTCGTCGCCCCCGCCGCGCCGTCGCCGCCGCCCGCGCCGCCGAAGACCGTCACCTCGACCATCCTCCCGCCGCCGCCGCCGCGCGAGGTCGCGGTCGATCTCGGGACGAAGAAAAAGTCCGCGAAACATGCGGCGGGCTCGTCCGCCAAGAAGTACGCGCTCGACGCGCGGCGCTTCAAGCTCGTCTCGCAGCTCGGGCGAAACCTCACCCTCGCGGCCGCGCAGGGCGAGCTCGATCCGGTCGTCGGGCGCAACGAAGAGATCGAGCAGACGCTCGACGTCCTCGCGAAGCGCCACGCGAACTGTCCGTGCCTCGTCGGTCCGGCGGGCGTCGGCAAGACCAGCATCGTGCGCGGCATCGCGCAGCGCATCGCCGACGGCGACGGCGTCGCGGGTCTCGACGATAGGGTCATCGTCGAAATCGCGGCGGGTTCGCTCCTCGCGGGGACGGGCGTTCGCGGGTCGCTCGCCGAGCGCATGGCGGAGCTCCGCGCCGAGGTGAGCGCGGCGCACGGGCGCGTCGTCCTGTTCTTCGACGAGATCCACGCGCTCTTCGGGCCCGAGGCGGGCGAAGAGGCGTCGACCGAGCTCAAGATCGCGCTCTCGCGCGGCGAGCTTCCGTGCATCGGCGCGACGACGACCGAGGAGTACCGCAAGCACATCGACTGCGACGCCGCGCTCGCGCGGCGGTTCTCGGTCGTCGAGGTGGACGAGCCGAGCCCCGAAGAGGCGTACCTCGCGCTCGAGAGCATCCTGCCGGCGCTCGAGTCGCACCACGGCGCGCGCTACGCCAAAGAGACGCTCGCGGCGACCATCCAGTGGAGCGTCCGCTACGTGCCGTCGCGCGCGCTGCCCGAAAAAGCCGTCGGGATCCTCAATCTCGCGGGCGCTCGCTCGCGTCGCCGCGGCGAGCCCGAGGTGAGCGTCGAGCAGGTCGCCGAGGTGCTCTCCGATCTCGCGCACGTGCCGATGGAGCGACTGCTCGAGAGCGACGGCGACCGGATGCTGCGCCTCGAGTCTCTGCTCGCCGAGCGCGTCGTCGGTCATGAAGATTCGCTCGCGCGCGTCGCGGCGGTCTTGCGTCGCAACGCGTCCGGGTTCCGCGCGCGCCGCCCGATCGGCTCGTTCTTGCTGCTGGGTCCGACCGGCGTCGGAAAGACCGAGACGGCGAAGGCGATCGCCGAGTGCCTCTTCTACTCGGCCGACGCCATGACGCGGCTCGACATGTCCGAGTACGCCGAGGCCCACGCGGTCGCGCGTCTCTTCGGCGCGCCGCCCGGCTACATCGGCCACGAGGCCGGCGGGCAGCTCACCGAGGCCGTCCGACGCAGGCCGTACCAAGTGCTCTTGCTCGAC
The DNA here is from genome assembly GCA_963731595.1 of uncultured delta proteobacterium. Lineage (GTDB taxonomy): Bacteria > Myxococcota_A > Polyangia > Polyangiales > Polyangiaceae > DASXHD01. The sequence continues at coordinate 1,002,344 of CAVSWE010000004.1, read as the reverse complement.
GAGATCGAGAAGGCGAACCGCGACGTGCTCGAGTCGTTCTTGCAGGTGCTCGACGAGGGGCGCCTCACCGACGGCCGCGGGCGCACGGTCGACTTCACCAACGTCGTCGTCATCATGACCTCGAACCTCGGCGCCGACGTGGTGCACGATCGCGCGCGCGGGCGCGTCGGTTTCCAGGCGTCGCGCTCGGCGAGCGCGCGCGACGGCGACTACAAGTCCGCCGTCGTCGCCGCGGCCCGCGCCGCGCTGCCGCCCGAGCTCTACAACCGCATCGACGAGGTCCTCGCGTACGCACCGCTCGGCCGCGACGCGGTCAAGGAGGTCGCGCGGCGCATGCTCGCGCAGCTCGCGGGCGATCTCGCACGCGCGCGCAACAACAAGCTCGACGTCAGCGAGGCGGCGATCGACGCGCTGCTGGCTTCGGGCGGCTACGATCCCGAGCTCGGCGCCCGCCCGATGCGCCGCGCGATCGCGCGCCTCGTCGAAGCGCCCCTCGCCGAGATGATCCTGCGAGGCGAAATCGCGCGCGGCGACGTCGTCACGGTCGACGCGGAGGGCGGCGCGATCCTGGTCGACGCGGTGACGCCCTCGAACGGCGGGAGCTCGCACGTCGCCTGAGCGTGGTACGCTCGAGGCGTGACCGGTCGCGTTCGCGTGCTGACGTTCGGGGCCGCGGTGCTGCTCGCGCCGGCGCTCGCGCGCGCCGACGACGACCGCGTGAAAGTGCACATGACCGGCGACTCGGGCCTCGTCCTCGAGCGGCGCATCGAGGACACCGAGCTCTGGGAGTCGCTCTGCGTCGGCACGTGCGACGCGAAGGTCCCGCTCGCCGGCTCGTACCGCTTGAACGGGCGCGGCATGCGTCCCTCGCTGCCGATCAGCTTGCTGCCCGCGCCGAACGTGCTCCGGCTCGAGGCGCGACCGGCGTACAGCGCGGCGATGGCCGGCGGGATCACGCTGATCATCGTGGGGCCGCTCGCGATGATCGGCGGGCTCGTCGCCGCGGTCGCGGGCCAGACCCAAAGCGTCGGGCCCTGCGATTTCGGCGGCAACTGCGTGCAGGAGCCGGCGAGCCACGCGTCGCTCATCGGCGGCGTCCTCTCGATCGTGACCGGCGCGCTGCTGACCGCCGCGGGCGGCGTGGCGCTCGGCTTCGCCGACCACACGAGCACGCGCCAGCAGCTCTCGGTCTCCGGTCGCGGTCTTCTCGTGCGCTTCTAGCCGGCGCGCGGGTCGAGGGCGTCGCGCAGGGCCTCGCCGAGACCGTTCGTCGCCGTGACCGAGGCGAACACGAGCGCGCCGGGCAAGAGCAGGAGCCACCACGCGGCGAAGTGCTCGCGCGACTCGCTCAGCATCTCGCCCCACGTCGGCACGCCGGCCGGCAATCCCACGCGCAAGAAGTCGAGCGCCGACTCGAGGAGCACGATCTGACCGAGCCCGAGCACCGCGGCGACCACGATCGGGCTGATCGTCATCGGGAGGACATGTTTGTAAAGTACACGTAACGGAGAGGCGCCCAGCGCGCGCGCGGCGGTGACGTAGTCTTGGGGCTCGGTCGCGAGGACCTCGGCGCGAACGAGGCGAGCGATCTCGGTCCAGCGCAGCGCCGCGATCACCGCGACGAGCGACCAGGTGCCCGCGCGAGGGAGGAGCGCCTGCACGACGAGCGCGAGGAGCGGGACGGGGAACGCCGAGAGCGTCTCGACCGCGCGCGCGACGAAGAAATCGACGCCGCCGCCGAAGAAGCCCGCCGCCGCGCCGAGCCCCGCGCCGAGCGCGACGAAGAGCGCGACGGCGATCGCGGCGACCGCGAGCGCCGAGCGCGTTCCGTAGACGAGCCGCGCGAAGACGTCGCGCCCGCTGCCGTCGGTGCCGAGCGGGTGGGCGAGCGACGCGAGCGGGCGCTCGACGGGCTCTCCGCACCGCGCGCGCGGCCCGCACGAGACGAGCGGCCAGACGGCCCAATCGCCGGGCGCCCGCTCGGCCTCGAAGCGCGCGCGCGTGACCCCGCGGAGCTCCTTCGGGTGCGTGACGTTGGCGAGCACGTGGACGGCCCCGTGGAATTTGCAGAGGACGGGCCGTCCGCTCGCGAGCTCCTCGGCGAACACCGACACGAGCACGAGCATCGCCAAGAGGACGGCGCACGCGTTGGCCCAGCGGCGCCGCCGAACGAGGCGAAGCGCGCGCCGGAGCGAGCCCGGGTGGTGCTCGCTCATTCGCTGACCTCGTGCGTCTTGAGGAGACGCTCGCGGATGCGCGGGTCCAAGAAGCCGTAGGCGATGTCGCTCGCGAGGAGCGTCAGCGTCGCGCCGAGCCCGACGACGAGCACGGTCGCGACGAGCCACGCCGCGTCGTGCGACTCGACGGCGCGCATCGTCTCGTAGCCCATCCCAGGGAGCTGGAAGACCTCTTCGACGACGATCGCCGCACCGAACAAGAAGGGGAGCTGCACGCCCGCGAGCGTGACGGTCGGCACGACGGCGTTGCGGAGGGCGTGAACGACGAGGACGCGCCACTCGCGCACGCCCTTCGCGCGCGCCGTACGCACGTAGTCCTGCCCGAGCACGTCGATCATCGACGCGCGCTGAAATCGCGAGAGCGTCGCGAGCGACGACGCCGTCATCACGGCGATCGCCAGCACGGCGCGCAGCCCCGCGCTCGCGCCCACGCCGACGGCGTGAACGAGCACCTCGGCCAAGAAGAAATTCGGCAGCGAGTAGAGCAAGAAGAGGACGCCCGCGAGCGCGTGATCCACGCGCTTTCCCCGCCGGCGCGCCCCGATGACGCCGACGGGCACGGCGATCGCGAAGGAGAGGAGCATCGCGGAGAGGGTGAGGGCGAGCGTCACGGGCGCGCACTCGGCGAGCTTCTGCGACGCGGGCTCGCCGTCGCGCGTGACCGTGCCGAGCTCGCCGGTGAGCGCGCCGAGCAGCCACCGCCCGTAGCGCGTGTCGGCGAGCGTCGCGAAGATGCGCTCGCCCGCGTCGAGCGCAACGTAGTCCTCGCGGTGCGTCGTCCACCACGCGCGCCAGTCGTGCCGAATGCGCCGAGCGGCCTCGTGCGTCATCGCGAGCGGGATGACGACCTCGTGGCCCGACACGTGCGACGCCACGCTCGAGAGGCGCGCGACGTTCCCGTCGCTCGTCGTGCGATCGCGCATCGCCGTCATGAGCTCGGGCAGGGCGAAGGTGTCGACGTCGACGATGTCGCGCTCGCGGCCCTCGGTCGCGCCGCGCATGAGCCGCTGCACGCTGCGCCGCACCGCGGGCGCCGTGAACTCGAGCGAACGATCTTCCCAGAGCTCGACCCAGAACGTCGGCGCGCTCGCCGGGTCGCTCGCCCGCGGGTCGTCGCCCTGGCCCATGCGCTCGGCGACCGGAAGGAGCGCGAGCGCGACGCGTTCGCGCGCGGCCGGCTCGAGCCGATCGAGCGTCGGCAGGAGGTACGGAAACCCCGCCCCGCCGATTCGCGCGAGCTCGTGCGCCGCCACGCGCGCCCCCGTGTCGTTCTTCGCGAGGTGGTCGACGCACTCGGCGACGACCGACTGCACGTCGCGCGGCGACTCGTTGACGAAGGCGGGCAGGTCGAACGCGCCCGCGCGTCGTGACTCGACGTACGCGTCGTAGGCCGCCGGATTCTTGGCGAGCGCGTCGTCCAGCTCGGCGAGCGAGAGCCGTGGCGGAGCCGGAATCAGGGTCGTCACCAAAAATGCCACGATGCTGATCCCGAAGATCGTGGGGATGGCCCACAAAATGCGGCGGATCGTGTAACGGAGCATCGCGCGGGGGATTCTACATCGTTCTGATTCGGTGCTAAGCCACCCGTCGTGACACCGGAAGAGCTGCGCGAGCGCGCCCGACGCTGGATTGACGGAGACCCTTCGAAAGAGACGCAGGACGAGCTTCGCGCGCTCCTGGCGCGAGGCGACGAGAAAGCGGTGGCCGAGCTCCGCGAGCGCTTCGCCGGGCCCCTCGAGTTCGGGACGGCGGGCTTGCGCGGCGTGCTCGGCGCGGGCGAGTCGCGGATGAACCGCGCCGTCGTGCTCCGCACGACGTGGGGCCTCGGCCAGGCGCTGCTCGCGTCGTCGGTCGACGCGAAGGCGCGCGGCGTCGTCGTCGGGTACGACGGGCGGCGCCTCAGTCGCCAGTTCGCCGAGGACACGGCGTGCGCGCTCGCCGCGCTCGGCATTCGCGCGCACTTGTTCCGCGGCGTCGCGCCGACCCCGGCGACGTCGTTCGCGGTCGCGCACCTCCGCGCCGCCGCGGGCGTCATGGTCACCGCGAGCCACAACCCGCCCGAGTACAACGGCTACAAAGTCTATTGGGAGAACTCGGCGCAGATCATCCCGCCGATCGACGCGCGCATCGCGAAGTCGATCGAGGGCGCGCCGGCGGCGAAAGACGTCCCCCGAAATCGCTCGAAGAGGCGCGCGCGTCCAAGCTCGTCGTCGACGTCGAGGACGCGGTTCTGGGCGCCTACCGCGACGCGATCGACGCGCTCCGCTTCGACGCGGAAGGAAAGCACGCGCCGCGACGCGATCTCCGCATCGTCTACACCGCGATGCACGGCGTCGGAAACGCACTCGCGCTCGCCGCGCTCGCGCGCGCGGGCTTCACCGACGTCTACTCCGTGCCCGAGCAGGCGCAGCCGGACGGCGCGTTCCCGACCGTCGCGTTTCCGAACCCGGAGGAGAAAGGCGCCATGGATCTCGCGCTCGCCCACGCCCGAGAGCGCGGCGCGGAGCTCATCCTCGCCAACGACCCGGACGCCGACCGACTCGCCGTCGCGATTCCGGACGGAAAATCCGCCACGAAATACCTGCAACTTACAGGCAATCAGGTCGGCGTCCTCCTCGGTCACCACGTCCTCGTGCGCGGGCCGAAGAGGAACAATCCGCTCGTCATCGCGTCGATCGTCTCGTCGCCGGAGCTCGGCGACATCGCTCGGGCGCTCGGCGCTCGTTACGAAGAGACGCTCACCGGCTTCAAGTGGATCGCCAACCGCGCCATGGAGCTCGAGAAGGGCGGCGCGTCGTTCCTCTTCGGCTACGAAGAGGCGCTCGGTTACACCGTGGGCGATGTCGTGCGCGACAAGGACGGCGTCAGCGCCGCGATGATGTTCGCCGAGCTCGTCGCCTGGCTCGCGAGCGAAGGCCGCACCGTCCACGACGAGCTCGAGGCGATCGCGCGGAAATTCAGGCTCTGGGTCAGCGGGCAGGTGAACGTCGTGCGCAAGGGCACGGCAGGTCCCGCCGAGATCCGCGACATGATGGACCGCATCCGCGCGTCGAGCCCGGCCGCGATCGGCCCGTTCCGAGTCGTCGGCAAGGCCGACTTCGCGGCCGGCGCGCGCGGCCTTCCGAAGGCGAACATGATCGCGTTCGACCTCGAGGGCGGCAGCCGCGTCATCGCGCGCCCGAGCGGCACCGAGCCGAAGGCGAAGTTCTATTTCGACGTAAACGACCGAATCGCCGAGGGCGAAGCGCTCGACGCGGCCGAGTCGCGCGCGCGCGGCCGCATGAAGCAGCTCTCGGACGCGTTCGTCGCGCTCGCCGGGGTCTGACCGCGCGCGCTCAGCGCTTGTGCTTCTTGTTCGCCGGGCGATCGATCGGGTGCGCGTCGGCGTCGCCGCTGTTCGGCAGTTGCAGCATGTCGAGCGAAACGCAGCACGAGCCGTGCTTGTCGACCGCGATCTGGAACACGTTCACTTTGTATTCGAGCCACGAACGATCCGCGCCGGGCCGAAGTCGATGCAAACGATTCTGCAGCGCGTTCAGGCGCTCGGTCCACGCGCTCAGCACCGTCGAAGGCACCGCGCTCTCGTCGCGCTTCTCCTTCGATTGCGCGACGACCTTCACCGGGTTCGCCATGCCGAGGCCGCGCAAGTAGAGGTGCGCCTCGAGCGGCGCGCGGTTGATCGGGTCGACGACGACGAGCACGCGCTTCGGCTGCTTGTCGGTCAGCACCTTGTCGACGGTGTGCTCGAGCCAAGCCTCGCGGCGCACGAAATCGGGATCGCCCACGAGGTACCGCTTGCGCGCGTTGAGGGCGGCGTCGAGCTTCAGCGTGCCCTCGACGCCGTTCGCCTGCTCGAACGTGAGGTTGTTCGCCTGCGGGTCGCTCAAGAAACCGGCCTCGCGCGCGAGCGCGTCCTCGTCGCCCTTCTCCGGCTTGGGCGCGATCGGCGTGTCCTCGCGGTCGGGCGCGATCGAGACGAGCTCGGTCGAGCGCGTGCTGGCGACGTATTTGATGTATTCGAGCTCGATCGACGCGTCCTCGGGGTGCTCGCCCTTGAGCGCCTCGGGCGGGGTGTCGACGAGGATCATGTCCGGCCGGTACGCGTCGAGGACGTCGCCCAGCCGCGAGAAGGGAAATCCCGAGTTGGCGAGGTGAAATTCGTGGATCGAGGCGAGCACCATGCCCTTGTTGGGCGGCTCGGGCGGGCACACGACCGCGGGCGTTTTAGGCTTCTGCCGTTCGTCGGGGAGGGTGCATCCTGCAAGGAGCCCGAGCGCGGCGAGGCCAAAAACCGTACCCTTCATGAAACCTGATTACCCGATCACCTTGACTTTCACCAGCGAGGCGGGCATAAACCGCGACCCCGCAGGTAAACGCCATGCCGAAGATGAAGACCAACAAGAGCGCCTCCAAGCGCTTCCGCGTATCCGGTTCGGGCCGCGTTCGCCGCAGCAAGGCCGGCGGCAACCACCTGATGCAGGAAAAGTCCCGCAAGCGCATCCGTCGCGCTCGCAACAACGACATGGTCGACGCGACGCTCGAGCGAAAGATCAAGCGTCTGATCCCTTACGGCTGATTCGGGAGAGTTTCCAATGCCTCGCGCAAAACGTGGATTCAAGGCGCGCCGCCGCCGCAACCGCATTCTCAATCACGCCGAGGGCTACCATAGCGCTCGCTCGCGTCTCTTCGCCTACGCGCAGGAGGTCGTTCGCAAGGCCTGGGTCTACGCGTACGCGCACCGCCGCCGCAAGAAGCGCGACTTCCGCCGCTTGTGGATCGCGCGCATCAACGCCGCGGCCCGCCAGAACGGCACGACCTACTCGCGCCTGATGAACGGCCTGAAGAAGGCGAACGTCGGCCTCGATCGCAAGATCCTGAGCGACATCGCGATCGCCGATCCGAGCGCGTTCACCGAGATCTCGAAGGCCGCCGGGACGACGAAGTAGCTTTCGGGAACGGCGCGACGCATACTGCCGGCCACGCGAACGAGGGTGGTCGCGGCCGTGAGCGTGGCGCTCACGCTGCTCGCTGCGTGCTCGAGCACGCCCCAGCAGAAACCGGACGCAGGCGACGCCGGCAGTGAAGCCGGGCTTCCCGACGCCGGTACTTCCGATGGCGGCAACGCGGACGCCGACGCGTCGACGCCCGCGTGCACCGACCCCACGTCGGGCACGGCGGCGAAGTTCGCGGCCAACGCCGTGACGCTGCCCATGCAATCGAGCGATTTCGCCATCGACCTCGACGGCACCGCAAACCGGACAATCAGCTAGGCAACGTCGTCGCAGCGTTCAGCGGCCAGGGGTTCGATCCGCAAGCTACCGAGAGCGCCGCAGTGGCCGCAGGGGCTGCCGTGATCCTGATCGAGGAGACGTCCGACGACCCGAGCGACCAGAGCGACGCGTGCGCAGGCGCGCAGCTGTCGATGGCGAACGCCACGAGCTCGGCGCCCGAGTAGTTCACCGGTACCGACGCGTTCACGATCGCGTCGGGCACAACGTCCGGTCAGCTCCGGGGCACGATCGCCGCTGGCGAGCTCGACTCCGAGAACCCCGCGACCGCGACGACGCCCGTTCAAGCTACGCTTCGTTTGGCGCTCCTCGCGGCCGGCACACCGATCGAGGTGCCACTGGTCGGTGCGCACGTGCAGCTCGAACGAAGCGGCGCGACGATCACGTCGGGGAGCATCCACGGCGCGATCCGAGAGAGCGACGTCCAGAATAGCGTGGTTCCGGGCATCGCCGCGTCGTTCAATGCGATCGTCGCGGCGGATCCGACGTCGGCGACGAGCAAGCAACTGCTCCAGACGTTCGACAACGGAGGCGTCGCGAACACCGCGTGCGGGAGCACGTGCAAGAGCCTCAACGGAACGTGTGCGGCGGCCAACGACGGCATCATCTCCGACTGCGAAGTCGGTACGAGCGCGCTCATCACGAACCTGCTCGCGCCCGACGTGCAGATGTTCGACTCGCAAAACAATTGGCATCCCACGCCCGGCGGCACCACGAAAGACTCGCTCTCGGTGGGCATCGGCCTCACCGGCGTCGCAGCGACCTTTTGAAGCTGAGCCAGCGTCGAGCTCGCCGGCGCAAGGCTCCGAAGGCGGCGCCTGTTTTTCGAACGGGACACGCGACGCCGAGCTCACGTGCGTGAGCCATGCCGTGTGAAGGAAGCGGCGCCCGACGCGAGCAAGTAGCTCAGACGAGCTTCGCGCCGAGCTCGGCGCGCGAGCCCACTCCGAGCTTGCGAAGAATCGACCCGACCTGGCTCGACACCGTTCGAATCGACACCGCGCGCCGCTTCGCGATTTGCGCGTCGGTGAGCCCGGAGAGCACCTGCGCGAGCACGCGCCGCTCGCTCTCCGCGTTCGCGCAAGACGCGACAGCCCTCTATTGGACGACCTACGGCTTCGACAGCAACACGCAGCCGTTCTCTGCCGTCTACAAGCTCGCAAAGTAGGCCGGCACAGTCGCGCGCCCGGACGATTGACCTCGCGGGCTGCGCATGCGACATCCGGCTGGATGTCGAAAATCGCTGGGCTCGGGTTGGCGTCGCTGGCGCTTGGTTTAGCTTGCTCGAGCGGCCCGGCGCAGGGCGAGGAAGGCGGCGCGTGTTACCCGAACGGCACGTGCAACAGCGGGCTCACGTGTTTGAGCAAGCTGTGCGTCAGCATGACGACGGACTCGGGCGTCGACGTCGCATCGAACGACGCCCCGACGGAGAGCGCGAGCGACGTCGCGGTGGACGCTCCCACGAGCGGCTGCACGACGTACATCGCCTCGACGATCAAGGCGATGCGAACGGGCGCGACGAACGGGTGCTTCGAGCTCGACGGGGTCGTCACGTTGGGCGTGACGCCGCAAGCCGGAAACCCGCGGCTCTTCGTCCAGGATGCGACGGGCGGCGACTACTCGGCCATGCTCGCCAAGTGCTCCTCCACGAGCACGACGCACCCTTGCACCGTCGCTTCGGCCGTAGCCAGCCTGCCTGACAGCCACTCCGTGACGTTGCGCGGAACGTTCGTCGTCACCGCGTCGACGACCCTCGAAGAGTTCTTCATCGACTCGGTCACCGACGACGGCGCCGGGGTCGCACCGCTCGCGGTCACCTCGAATTTGTCTCAGCTCACGCGCTCGAGCACCGCGGCAAACCTTCGCTACCAGCGCGTCAGCCTCCCCCTTGCGGAATCGCTCGTCATGTACGACTGGAGCCCCTCGGAATTTGCCGCAAACGCGACGACGTGTCCCTACCAGCTGGGCTTCGGGATGATCGCGAAATCCGTCTCGGTTACCGCGGGCGCCGCGTGCAGCAACGGGACCTCACAACCCGCCGGGCAGGCGTCTCCGAATGCCCAAGAAGTGCTGATCGGAACGGACTTCTCGCAGACGTACAAGGTCTCGACCGACTGTCGATGCGCGAAGGCCGCAGGCGATTTGGAGCCCTCGGCGACGAGCGCGTTGCCCGGCACGCTCACGGGCTTTCTCGTCTTCGACGTCGCAGGCTCGACGGGGTTCTCTTACGTCGCGCCGAAGGTGCCCGGCGACGCGGCAATCACCAACACCGTCATGGGGCAATAGTCGTGAAGCGCTTCGCGCTCGCGGTCGGGCCGTGGGACGTCACCTTCACCGGCGCGCCGAGCTCCGACTCGAGCGCGGCGACGAACGCGTCGAGCGTGTCGAAGGAATCGTAGGCGGGCTTCGCCGACGCGACGCGGGCGCCGAGCGCCTCTTGGTACGCGAGATCGCGCGGCGGGCCGAGCGCGGGCGAGAACCCCTCGTACGCGCGCGCGAGGCGAAAACCTGGGCGAAAACGATCGCAGTGCGTGAGCGCGAGCGCGTCGATCCCGCCGCACGCGGCGACCGCGTAGCGCGCGAGCACCGCGTCGAGCGCCCCGGTGCGAAACGCGCCCTGCCACGCGCCGGTCGGGTTGTGCGGCTCGTCGAGGCCGAGGTCCGACTCGGTCGGAAACGGTCCCGGCCCGTGGCGCGTCGCGTACGTGCGAAGCACGCCGAGGCGGACGAGCTCGCCGTCGTACCCGCGCAGCAGATTGAGCGCGTGCTCGAAGGTGCAGGTCGTCCACGTCGTGTGCGGATGAAAGCCGCGCCACTCGTCGAGCAAGACGCCGTGCGCGCCCTCGAAGACGACCGGCTCGTTCGGGATGACGTCGTCGGCGAGTCGCACCTCGCGAAAGCGGCGAATGGACTCGACCCAGCGCTCGGCGACCGAGTCGTCTTCGAAGACTGCGCGCTCCGTCTCGGCGCGCGCGTCGTTCGTGCGCGGGAGCTCCGCCCGATAACGCTCGCGAATGCGCGCGAGCTTTCGCCGCGGGTCGCGGAGCTCGCGCGCGCGCAGCGCGTCGTCCGGGTGCGCGAGCGCGTCGCCGACGGTCTCGCCGACGCCGATCCCGCAGCTCCCGTGGCGCGCCGCGCCGCGCGCGAGCTCGCGCAAGCGGCCCGCGGCTTGGTGGTACGGCGTGATCACGCGCGCCTCGGGCGCGACCGAAAGGCGCGCGAGCGCGTCGCCGACGCCGACTCGCGCGAGCCGCTCCGCTTCGACGAGGAGCCCGCCCGGGTGGACCACGACGAACCGCGAGAGGTGCGTGCGCACGCCGGGCACGAACGTTCCGCTCCCGAGCTGCGCGAACGTGTGCGTGGGCCCGCCGTTGGTGACCACCGTGTGCCCGGCTTGCGCGCCGCCGTTGTACCGCACGACGAGCTTCGCGCCCGTCTCGCGCACGAGCCAATCGGTGAGCGAGCCTTTTCCGGCGTCGCCGAACCCCAAATCGCACACGACCCACGCGCCGCGTCGCATTCAAACCCACCCTAACGCCCCAGACTCGACTCGTTGGCCCCGAATCCGACGACGCACGCGTCGACCCCGACGCCATCCATGCAAACGACAAACAATTCCTCTCCCCCTTCTGATCTTTTGATCTCTGTTCTCTCTCCTCTCTCGGGGTCAGCGCGGTCCAAAGTGCGGTTTGGGCGCCCCGTCGCGTCCGAGCGTCGTCGCGTACGGCGTGAGCGCGCGGACCACCGCGCCGACGTGCGCGCGCTCCCGCCCGGCGGCCGTCAGCGCCGCGGCGAGCGCGTCGAGGTTCGCCAGCGCGCCCTCGGTGAGCCCGACGACGCCGGCCGCGACGTCGCACGTGTCGTCGTACGACGACATGCAGACGACGTGATCGCCGAGCAGCGTGCGCCACTGCGTTTCGCACTGCGGCAGGCGCTCCGGGTTCGGCACGAGGAAGAACGGGTGAAACGAGCGCGAGAGCTCCTCGACCACTTGCGGCGTCGGCACGTCCGCCGGAATGTCGTCGCCGAGGATCTTTCGCACCAGCGTGCGGCTCGCCGCCGGGTACGGGTTCTCGTCGCCGGTCATGAAGAAATAGCCCCGTTTTTGCCGCTTCTTCATGCAGTCCATGTCGGTGTGGCGCGCGGCGAAGTACATCGCGAGCTCGTAGGATTCGGCCCCGTTTCCGCCGCCGTGCCCTTCGAGCCAGCTCCACGTGAGCCACTGATCGATCTCCTTTTCGGAGGACTCGAACTGCCCCGCCTGCAGCGGCCCTTGGTCGGTCACGGCGTCGCCGACGGCCATGAAGAGGATCTGCGGATCGGCGACGTGGAGATCGCCCAGCGTCTTCATGAAGCTCGGCAGCTGCTTGCGCGCGAGCTGGTTCGGGATCTCGCCCATCGATCCGGTCACGTCGAGCGCGAAGACGACGCCGATCGACTTCGGGTGCGCGGGGCTGTCGCGGCTCTCGCGCGCCTTCACGCCGAACGGGTTCATCAGCGGGTGGACGCCCCGCTGCGCGAAGACTTCTTGCTGCGATTTTCCGGCGCGGGCTTGCGTCAGGGCTTGGTGCGCGTCGTAGCTGTAATTTCCATATCCCATGTGTTCATCCCCATCCGGCTAGCGTGAAGCGGTGAAACCGCGACGGCCCGAACGCGTCGTGCGCCGCGCGATCGAGCGCGTCGCGCACGGCCCACGCCGATCCGTGCGCGCCGCGCAAGAGCTCGCGAATCTCCGCGGGCGCGTCGGCGCCGGCGAGCTCGTTCATGACGCGCGCGCTCGCCGCGACGTCGTCCGCGCCCGCGCCGCGCCCCGCGCGCGACCAGCCGACGACGTGGACGCCGTGATCGCGCGGGTGCACGAGCACGTGCGTAGGGTCGAGCGCGCCGTGCGAGAAGCCGCCGTCGTGCACCCAGCCGAGGAGCTCGAGCAGCCGCTTCCACATCCAGACGAGCGCGCGCGCGTCGACGCCGCGCCCGTACTCGCGCCGCACGTCCTCGAGCGTGAACTGAAACCCCGCGCGCCAGCGAAACACCGAGGCGACGCGCCCGTCCTCGGTCTTGCCGTGGAGCACGCGGAGCGGGAGAATCCGCGTGAAAAACGCGGAACCCTCGCGCGGCGGGCCGTCGAGCAGGACGAGCGTCTTCCACTCCCGGGCGACGCGCTCCGCGCCCTCGGCGCCGCGCGCGATCTTGAGCACCACGGTCTCGGTGAGCCTCGCGTCGCGCCGCGCGAGGAACACGTCCGAGCTCGCCCCTCGCGCGAGCTGCCCGAGGACGACGTAGCGCACGCCGGCGATCGCGACGCGCGGGAGCGCCGGCTCGTACGGTGGCTCGTCGATCTTCGGCGGGACGCGATACTGCGCGCCCGGCGCCGCGCGCAGCTCCGCTTGGCAGTACTTGCAGACGAGCAGGTCGGAGGAAATCCGCGCTGGGTGTTTGCGTCGTCCCGCCTGCGGCGGATCCGGCGACCGGCAGCGGCCCGCCGCACGTCGGGCAACGTTCTTCGATCCAGGCCATCAGCGTCCGAGAGGCGTCGGCGTCACGGTGGCCATCGGCGCGACGCCGAACGCGACGCGCGAAATGCCGCCCGCCTTCACGGCGTCGAGCACCTCGATGACCCGACTGTAGGGCGCATCTCGGTCCGCGTGAATGTACGCGCGCACGTCGGGCACCGCCTTCGCCGCTTCGCGCGCCCGCGCCGTCACGTCGGCCGTGCTCGCGGCGTCCGCGCCGTTCACGCGCAGCGCACCGCTCTTGGCGACGTCGACGTCGAACGCGGTCGACACCTCCTCGTGCGTCATCGCCTTGGGCAGCTCGATGACGATCGCCGGCGCCGTCGCGCCCGCGTCGGCCGTCGCCGCCTTGCCCGCGACGAGCTTGCAGCCCGCCGCGAACAAGAGGGCGAGCTCAATCCTTCGCGTCGCCACGGGCGAAGATCGACGCGACGTAGTTCAGGACGTCGGTCGCGCTGACCTCGTTGTACCCGAAGTTCTTGATGAGGCGCGTCTTGATGACGTCGATCTTCTCCTGCGTGTCCTTGTCGACGACGGCGGAGACGAGCGTCTTCAGCTTGATCGAGTCCTTCTGATCCTCGAAGAGCTTGAGCTCGAGCGCGCGGCGCAGGCGGTCGTTCGTGTTCCACGCGAACTTCTTGCCCTCGACCGCGAGCGCGCCGATGAAGTTCATCATCTCGCGACGGAAGTCTTCCTTCCGGTTGTCGGCGATGTCGATCTTCTCCTCGATCGACCGCATCAAGCGCTCGTCGGGGTCCTCGTCCTGGCCGGTGTAGCGGTTCTTCACCTTCTCTTTGACGGTGAACGCCTTGATGTTGTCGATGTAGTTTGCAGCCAATTTCGAGATCGCGTCCTCGTCGGCGCTGATCGCGCGCTGGACCTCGTTCTTCACGATCTCTTCGTACTCGCGCTTCACGAGGCCGATGATCTCCTGGTAGCGCTTGCGCTGCTCTTCGTTCGTGATGAGCGAGTGGTGGCGAAGGCCCTTCTCGAGCTCGTTCAGGACCATGAAGGGGTTGATCGTCCCTTCGCCCTGCTCGTTGACGAGCGCGTTCGAGATCTTGTCCTGCACGTAGCGCGGAGAGATCCCCTCCATGCCCTCGCGCTTGGCCTCCTTGCGGAGCTCCTTCACCGTGTCCTGCGTGTAACCCGGGCAGCACCTTGCCGTCGTACAGCTTCATCTTCTGCACGAGCGACAGGTTGTGCTTCTTCGGGTCCTCGAGGCGCGTCATCACCGCCCACATCGCCGCGACTTCGAGCGTGTGCGGGGCGATGTGCTTGCCCTTGATCTTGCCGGTGTTGAAGTCCTTCTCGTAGATCTTGATCTCCTCGGTCAGCTTCGTGATGTAGGGGATGTCGATCTTGATCGTGCGGTCGCGCAGGGCTTCCATGAACTCGTTGTTCAGGAGCTTCTTGTACTCGGCCTCGTTGGTGTGACCGAGGATGACCTCGTCGATGTCGGTCTGCGCGAACTTCTTCGGCTTGATCTCGGTGCTCCTGCGACGCGCCGAGGAGATCGTAGAGGAAGGCGACGTCGAGCTTGAGCATCTCGACGAACTCGATGATGCCGCGGTTGGCGATGTTGAACTCGCCGTCGAAGTTGAACGCGCGCGGGTCCGAATCCGAGCCGAACTCGGCGATCTTCCGGTAGTTGATGTCGCCGGTGAGCTCGGTCGAGTCCTGGTTCTTCTCGTCCTTCGGCTGGAACGTGCCGATGCCGACGCGGTCCTTCTCGCTGAGCACGACGCGGCGGCAGCGAATGTGGTTCGCCATCATCTTCGACCAGTCGCCGTCGTAGCGGGTCATGAGGGTCTTGAGGATGAAGCGGCTCGCCGGATCGAGATCGCCGTCGACGCGCACCTTGAACTGCTCGTTGCCGAGGCCGAGCTCGCCGATCGCCTTCTCGCGCCAGTCGGGCGGGATTAGACGGAGCGGCTCCTCGTTCATCGGCGACGGGAAGCGCTCGGTCTCCTTGCCCGCGAGGCCGGTGCCCTCGAGGTTCATCCAGTCGAACGAATAGAGAGCGCCCTCGGGCGAGCGCGAGTAGTGCTCGGCGCCTTGTTTCAGGAGCCGCGCGATCGTGCTCTTGCTCGACCCGACCGGCCCGTGGAGCAAGATGACCCGCTTCTCGGGGCCGTACCCTTCGGAGGCGGCCTTCAGCACGTGAACGAGCCGCATCAGCGGGATGTCGAGCCCGTAGATCGCGTTCTGCCCGACGTTCAGCTCGTCCTTGAAGAAGTTGTATCGTACAAGCTTCTTCTTGTTGTCGATGTACTCCTCGGTGCCGAAGGAGATGATCATGTCGTACAGTCGCTGGTAGGCGTTTCGCGTCACCTGCGGTTCTCCCGGACGATCTGGAGATATTCCTCGAAGGAGCCCTCCCAGTGCAGCTCGCGGTAGAGCTTGTAGTCCTGCATCCCCGCGATCCGCTCGGTCATCGACGTGCGCGTTTCGGCCATGGGCTTCATCGTAACACCGCGGGACGATTTACAAACCGTTACGACTCCCGAAGTTGCGCCACATCCGCGAGGGCCTAAGATTTGCTCTCGAAGGCTCGAGGGTGACCACGATGCGACTGTTTCCACGTTCCGGCGCCTTCGCGCCGCTGGTAGTCATGGCCGCGATGACGCTGCTCGCGTCAGGATGCGGCGCGTATTACGAGGAAGTCCCCGCCTTCGGGCAGACGGATCCGAACGCGGTCGTCGACACGCAGCCGCAGCTCCAAGCTGACAATCCGACCCAGCTTCAGGCGAATTCGGGACAAGTCGTCAACGTCGGCGCCGACCCGCAGCCGGCCGACGAGTACGCGGACACCGATCCGTCGGCGCTCACCGATTTCAAGTCGACGCTCGATCCGTACGGCACCTGGGGCGACGACTCGACGTACGGCACCGTGTGGCAGCCGGATCCGGGCGTCGTCGGGGCTGATTTTCAGCCGTACGTCACCGCGGGCCACTGGGACTACGACGACGACGACTACGTTTGGGTGAGCGACTTCGATTGGGGCTGGGCGCCCTTCCACTACGGGCGCTGGGTGTACATCGCCGGTCGCGGTTGGTCGTGGATCCCCGGGCGGCGTTACGCGGGCGCCTGGGTGAGCTGGCGCGTCGGCGATCCCGACTACGGGTACGTCGGCTGGGGCCCGCTCGCGCCGTCGTGGTACTGGCGCGACGGCGTCGCCTACGACATCGGCTGGAGCGTTCCGACGCCGTACGTCTTTTGCGGGAGGGACGACGTGTTTTCGCGTTCGCTCCGCGGGCGCACGCTGGCGGGTCCGCAAGTCGGCGTCGTCGCCGGTCGCACGCACGTCTACGACGGCGGCCGCACGCCGGCGCATCCGACGGTGGGTCCGCCGCCTTCCCGTTACGCGATCGCGATGCCGAAGGTGCCGGGCCCGGTCGCGGGGATCCCGGGCCTCGCGCGAGCGCGCGCGTTCGCTCACCCGAGCTCGGCCGCTGCGTTCGGCGCCCGCGCGCCCGCGTACGCGCTCGGTCGCCCGCAGAACACGTGGGCCACGCGCACCCTCGCCGGCGCCAATCGACCCGTCGTCACGGCGCCGCAGTATCGCGGTGTCTCGCCGCGGCCGTACTCGTCGTACTCGTCGTACTCGACGTCCCGCGGGCCGGCTCAGCTCCCCTACCGCACGCAACCGAACGCGTACGCGCGCTCGTACGGCGGTCCGGCCTACGGGGGAGGCCCGGTCTATCGCGGAGCGCCCGCGTATCGCGGCGGTCCCGTCTATCGAGGCGCACCCGCGGAGCGCGGGCCCGCGTATCGAAGCGCGCCGTCATACAGTCGTCCGGCGCAGGTGTATCGCGGCGGCGGCGTCTCCACGGGTCAGCCGTCGTACTCGCACCCGTCGCGCTCGAGCGGCGGCTCGTTTGGCGGCGGCTCGCGTTTCGGGGGACACTTCGGCGGCGGCGGCGGTGGCGGCCATTTCGGCGGCGGCGGCGGTCGACACCGCTGACAAGGAGATTCCATGCGTCTTCTAGTCCTCGCGACGGCGTTCTTCGTTCCCGTGCTCGCGGCTTGCATCATCACGCACGACGATCACGGCGGCGCTCCACCACCGGCGAACACGCAACCGCTCACCGTCTCGGTCGACACCGATCAGACGATGTCGCACGTCGCCGGCGGGCAAGGCGTCGGCCTCTTCGTGCAGTACGCCGCGGGCGGGCACTGGCGTCTTCGCTGGACGTGCGACACGGCGATCTCCGGCCTCGCGTGCGATTTCGCCGTGAAGCTGCACGGCACGACCGTCGCGAACGCGAAGAGCCTCTTCGATCCGTCCGAGAAGGGCGGCTCGCTCGACGCTTCGACGCCCGACGAGCTCGTCGTGAGCTCGCACACCACCATGGGCGTGGACGAGCTGGACTTCGACGCCGCGCCTGGAGCGGACTTGAAGATCGACTTGGCTGTGAGCGGGCTCCGCGACGGATCGTTCTTCTTCTTCGTACAGAACGGACAGATCGACGGAAACTTCCCGTCTTCGAAGCTGACCGACCCGCTCATTTTCGAGCCGTCCGCGCCTTGAGCGTTCGCGCCGTCGTCGGGCTCGGCGCGAACCTCGGAGAGCGCCTCGTCGCGCTTCGTACGGCCGCAGCGCGCGTGGCCGAGCTCGGCGCCGTCCTCGCGCGCTCGCGCGTGTACGAGACCGATCCGGTCGGCGGGCCCGAGCAGCCGAATTATTTCAACGCGGCGCTCGCGCTCGAGACGGCGCTCTCGCCCGAGGACCTGATGCGCGGGCTGCTCGCGATCGAGTCGTCGATGGGCCGCGTCCGAGCCGAGAGAAACGGGCCGCGAACGATCGATCTCGACGTGCTGTGGATCGACGGCGTGGTCCTCGCGAGCGAGTCGCTCACCGTGCCGCACCCGCGCCTCGTGGAGCGGGCGTTCGCGCTCGGGCCGCTGCTCGACGTCGCGCCGGACGCGCGGGATCCGCGGAGCGGGCGCGCGTACGGCGAGATCGCCTTCGATCGCCGGGCGCTGCGGGAAATCGCCGCGCTCTAGCGGACTCGGCGTCGATCACTTCTCCGCGTCGGCCCGCTCGAGCTCTTCGGCGATCGCGTCCTCGTCGTCGGACTCGACGACGCGGAGCAGTCGTGCGCCGAGCTCCATCCGGGCGCACCGGTCGGCCGCGACGCGGATGCGCGGCCTCTCGTCGTCCGTGAGCTGCGCCCGCAGAGCGACGGCGGCGGCGATGCGGTCGCGCGCGGTCGCGGTCGTGCTCTCGACGATCTCGAGCAGCTGCGCGCGCGCGACGCCCATCGTGCGGAACGTCCCCGCGGCGCCGTCGCCGATGCGCTGGAGCTCTTCGAGCCACTGGCGCGGGCTGCGCTCTCCGCGGCCGAGGACGGCGGCGATCGCGTCCGCGTCGACGGCGTGCTCGCGGAACGCTCGCCGCGCTTGGTGGATTCGTCGTACGACCGCGGCGGCTTCGTCGACTCGCCGCGCCTCGTCGACTCGCCGGCGCTCGTCGGACAGACCTCGACTCGGGACGTGCAGCGCGAGCGGCGCGCCGCTCTTCGGCTCGATCAGGATGGCGTCCTCCTCGGCGCGTACGTTGGCGAGCGAATCGTGCGTGAGGAAGCGGTCCTTTCGAAGCGGCCTGCGGACGACGAGCCCATCGGCGCCGACGCGCAGCCGCACGCGCGTGGCGAGCCACGCGGCCAGCGCCGACGAGAACGCGCCGGCGAGAAAGCTCGCGAGCTCCCTGAAGTACATCGCGCTCACCGTCGAGAGCATCAAGACGGCGACGAGCGCCAGCACGCCCATGGGCGACAAGGGGTCAGTCAGCGAGGCCTCGATCGTCGAGCTCGCCGCGTCGAGCCCCAGCGCGTGAACGAGCGCGTCGCCTTCGACGTTGTTGGGCACGTCGACGTCGAGCCGCTCGCGACCGCGCAGGGAGATGAAGGTCCCGCGGCTTCCGTGACGAACGAGCGCGACGCCGAGATCGCGCGACGGCACGAGCCTCGCCCCGATGCGCAGGCCCTCCGCCGAGGCAGAGAGCTTCGCCCTCCGTTCAATCGGCGTCCTGGCCCGCAGCGAGAGGAGCGCGAAGAGGACGAACGCGCCGAGGCCGAGCGGCTGGTTGCGTACGACGGCGAAGAACGCGACCGGAGCGACGAACGCCGCGACCCACCACCAGCGCGAGGCCTTCAGCCGGATCGTCGTCTCGAGCTCGTAACGCTCGCCGCTCACAGGCCGTAGGCGCGGAGCTTCTTGTGCAAGCCTTCGCGCGTGATCCCGAGGGCGCGCGCCGCCGCCGTCTTGTTGTTGCCGTGCTCGCGCAGCGCCTCGATGAGGAGCCACCGCTCGATCTGGTCCATCATCTCTTTGAGCGTGCCCTTCGTCGGGCGCACGCGGTCGACCATGCCCTCGACCTGGCGCACGCGCGGCGAGAGCAAGTCGGGCGTCACGAAGCCGCCGGGATCGAGCTGGATGACGAGCCGCTGCACCTCGTTTTGGAGCTCGCGCACGTTGCCCGGCCACTCGTAGCTCTGGAGCAGCTCCATCGCTTGCTGCGAGAAGCCGCCCGCAGCCTTGCCGAGCTCCTGCGAGAAGCGCTGCAAGAAGTGGTTGGCGATGAGCGGCACGTCGTCGCGTCGCTCGCGGAGCGGCGGGACGCGCAGCGGGAACACCTTGAGCCGGTAGTAGAGGTCCTCGCGGAAGCGGCCCTCGGCCACTTCTTTCTCGAGGGTGCGGTTGGTCGCCGCGACGATGCGCACGTCGACCTTGCGCTCCGCCGTCGCGCCGATGGGTCGAATCTCGCCCTCTTGCAGGGCGCGGAGCAGCTTCGACTGGAGCGAGATCGGCATCTCGGTCACTTCGTCGAGGAAGAGCGTGCCGCCGTCGGCGATCTCGAAGAGACCCTTCTTGTCCTCGTGCGCGCCGGTGAACGAGCCCTTTTTGTGGCCGAAGAGCTCGCTCTCGAGCAGGTTCTCGGGCATCGCCGCGCAGTTCTGCGAGACGAAGAGCTTGTCGCGCCGCCGCGAGCGGTAGTGCACCGCGGCCGCGATGAGCTCCTTGCCGACGCCGGTCTCGCCCTCGATGAGCACGGTGACGCGCGTGTCGACGACCTTCTCGAGCTGTCCGAGGAGCGTGCGCATCGCGGGCGAGGAGCCGATGATCTCCTGCTTGGCGCCGACGCGCGCGCCGGTGCGGCGCTCTTGCTCGCGGCCCTTGAGGAACTGGTTCTCTTTTCGAAGCCGCTCTTCGGCCGCCTTCAGCCGCTTCACGAGGCGCGCGTTGGCGACCGCGAGCGACGAGTGGTGCGCGAGCACGGTGATGAGCTCGAGATCCTGCGACGTGAAGACGCCCGCGCTCTCGCGGTTGTCGAGCTGGAGGACCCCGAGGATTTCGTCGCGCTTCCAGAGCGGCACGGCCATCGTCGAGCGGATCTGGGCGCCCATGAGCGACTCGGTGTTCGCGACCTCGCGCGGGGCGTCCGCGGCGACGACCGCGCCTCGCTCGGTCACCACCTTGCGAAACACGCTGCGCGTGATCGGGATCGGCCCCGACGGCTGCGGCTGCCCGCGCACGCGCGTCATGATGGGCACGTAGCCCGACACGCCGGCGGACGGGTCGACGTCGTCGTCGCGGAGGATCATCGTGACGTGCGTCGCGCGCGGGACGAGGTCGAGCACCGCGTCGGCGATCGCGACGAGCACGTCGGACAAGTCGTCGGCCTCGCCGATGTGCTTCTGCGCTTCGTAGAGCGCGCGGAGGCGCGTCGTGTCCTGTTCGATTTGCGCCGCCGGGACGATGTCGTCGATGCTACGGAACGCGAGGACCTGCGCCGTTCGGTCCTCTTCCTCGCCGTCCGCCTGAACGGTGACCGCGAGCCGAACGCCTTGCTCGCCGTGGCCGAGCTCGATGACGTCGCCGCTCTCGAGCAAGAACGGCGCGCCCTCGACCGCGTGCCGCTCGCCGCGCCTCACGACGGCCGTTCCGTTGGTCGAGCGCAAGTCGTGGAGCACCCAGCCGCCGTCGCTTCCGACCACGCGCGCGTGATCGCCCGAGACGTGATCGTCGGTCAAAAGCAGATCGTTGCCGTCGGCGCGCCCGATGCGCAGCGGGTCGGCCGACGACTCGACCTTCGCGCCGCGCTTCTGGCCGCTTTCGACTTCGATCCGGATCATGAGGTTGGGCGAGGGACTACTGGCTGGCGCGGGCGCGCATCATGAGCGCGACCTTCGTAAGTGCGTCGTCGCCGCGGAGCGCTTCGTTGTCTTTGCGCTTCGTGTCGTCGTCGACGATCTTCTCGAGCGCAGCGGCGTCGGCGGCGTCGCCCTTCGGCGCGAGGTGGTTGATCGCGACCGCCATCGCGAGGCGCGCGCCAGGGTTGGTCACCTTCGTGATGTGCGCGATGAGATCCTTGCGCGTCTGGTCGTTGCCGTGGATGCCCGCCATGTACGCGGCCTTGATGGCCTTCCAGTTGGCGTTCGTCGTCTGCGGGATCGGCTCGTCGAGGACCTTCACGTAGCAGCCCGCGTCGACCTGGCACTTGTCGAGCGCCTCGTCTGCGAACTTGAAGACCGCGCGCACGTTGTCGGCGACCTGCTTCTTCTCGTTGACCGAGAGGCCGCTGTTCTCGAGGTTCGTCAGCGCCTTCTCGACGCCGGCTTTGTCCGATGGTCCCATCAGC
Organism: uncultured delta proteobacterium; assembly: GCA_963731595.1. Classification (GTDB taxonomy): domain Bacteria; phylum Myxococcota_A; class Polyangia; order Polyangiales; family Polyangiaceae; genus DASXHD01. The sequence goes on along the minus strand of CAVSWE010000004.1, from coordinate 980,659 downwards.
TTGATCGCCGACTGGATGGCGCCGACCTTCGCGCTCAGCATGTTGGTGCCCTTCGCGCCGGCGGCCTCGCCGACGGCCCAAGGCCCGAGCGACGGATCGAAGAACTCGCTCGCGACGCTGAGGAGCTGCGCGCGCTCGGCGCCCGTGTCGTTGTCGCCCTTGTCGGCGATCGGCGGGAGCTTCGCGTAAATCCCCTTGTACGTCGCGATGAGCTGCGGCGACGTCGGGAACCAAATCAGCATCTGCCCCGCCGCCGCGCGATTCAAGTCGCTGTCGAGCTTCGGGATGTACGCGGCGATGGCCTCGCGCGCCGAGTCGAGCGACGTGTACGCGAGCACGTTGATGAGGATGGGCACGTAGCCCTTGTCCTTGTCCCAGTCGGTCTGCAGCTTCGCGAGATCGGGATCGGTGCCCTCGAGGCCCGCGGCGAGGTAGGGCTCGGCGTCCTTCGGCATCTGCTGGATCGCCGCCGACGCGAGGTTCGCGATGCCGAGCTTGTTGCGCGTCATCAGCACTTCGACGAGCGGCTTCGCGGCGGCCTTGTATTTCAGCTCTTTGATGACCTGAATCGAGGTCGTCTGCCAGAACTCGAGCTGGTCGTTGACCTTCTTGGTCCCCGCCTGCGACGCGCTGTCGTCGATGATGACCGGCGCCTTGATCGCGACGATCGCCTTGTCGCCGTACGAGGGGTCCTTCACCGCGAGGATCGCGTCGTGGATGGCCTGCGTGCCTTGGATCGAGTTGGTCTTCGACGGCTTGTACTTGGTGAAACACGTCCAGAGGCCGTCGACGACGGTCTTGTCGAGCTTCATGCCGTCTTTGGCCATCACGCCGACCGACTCCGCCGCGAATTTCACGTCTTCGTCGGTCTTGCCGAGCTCGTAGTCGCTGAGCGCCTTCGCGAGCGCCGGCTGCGTCCGCGGATCGTGCATGTCCGCGAGCTCTTTCATCAGGTCTTTTCGCGTTTTGTCGTCGAGGCCGCCGGCCGTGTACGTCTTCGTGAGCGGGTCGACGATGACGTCGAGCACCTTCTTCACCTTCTCGTCGTCGCGCTTGTTGTTGGCGCTCGAGAGGGCGTCTTCGTAGAACTGGCCGAGACGCTTGATGGCGGCGCCGCGTTGCGCGGGGTCGTCGAGACGTTTCACCCAGGTCGCCGGATCGTTTTCGTCGGCGCACCCGGTGAGGGGGCCGGCCGCGGCGAGCGCGATCGAGAAGGCGAGGAGGCGAGCTGCGGTCTTCATGAGGATCTCTCCGTGCAAAAAAACGCCGAAAGACGCGCGCTGACGCTACTTCTCGGGCGCCTCGGGTGTCAACGCTCGGTCACACCCCCCTCGAATGCCCGCGATATCTGCGGTCGAGCTAGTGCTCGAGCGTGACGATCGCGGTCCAATCGTTTCGCCGGTCCGGGGCGAGGAACGGGAGGCGATACATCGCCGCGGACGGCGCCGCGCGCGCCTGGACCGACCAGCACACCGCGCCGATCCACTTGTCCGACGTGCAGGTGCCCGCGGCGGCCGCCGAGTCGATCACGAGCTCGACGGGGCGAGGGACGGCGTGCGCCGGGTCGTCGGGGAAGGCGGCGAGCGGCACCGGCTCGACCTCGCTTCGGTCGGTCGACCAGAGCGAGATGAGGTCGACGTGCTCGAGCGTGCCGAACATCCGCTGCACGTCGGTCCCGCCGTCTTCTTCGAGCGCGATCGCGAGGAGCACGAAATGGAACGCGGGCACTTCGCTCTCGACGATCGCGGCCGGGAGCGCCGGCGCGTCGGGCGCGACCTCGGTCGGGAACTTCGTCTTGCTCGGGAAGCGATGCAGCGTGCGGCCGATGAGACGCATCGTTAGGCCGAACGCCGCGTACACGCCGACGACGAGCACGGGATCAGGCCCGCCGCGGAAGAGCCCGTCGTGGCCGCGCGCGATCTCGAGCTTGTCGACGACACCCCGAAACGTCGCGCGCACCATGTGGCGAGTCTATCCGATGATCATCGCTTCGGAGAGGAGCTTGCCCTCTTTGAAGCGCCGCAGGTTCCAGCGCTCGAAGAGCGGCAGGGGCTTCGGGTCGCGGATCTGCTCGGCCATGAGCTTGCCCATCACCGGCGCCATCATGAAGCCGTGGCCCATGAAGCCGCTGGCCTGGTAGAAGTCGTCGAGCTCGTCGACTTGGCCGACGATCGGGTTTTGGTCGGGCGTGATGTCGTAGCAGCCGGCCCACTGGCGGAGCACCTTCACGTCGGCGAGCACCGGGCACGCGCGGACGAGCGCGCGCGCGTAGAGGCCGAGGAAGGCGAAGGATGAATTTTGGTCGAGGCCCTCGGGCACGCGCTTCTGCCCGATGCCGCCGACGATCTCGCCGCGCGTGGATTGGCTGAAATAAAGGCCGTCGCCGAGGTCGGCGACGAGCGGGCGCAGCCACGGCTTGAGCGGCTCGGTGGAGCAGATCTCGTGGCGGTGCGGCTCGTTCGGGAGAGCCACGCCGAGCAGCTTCGCGATCGCGGGCGACCACGCGCCCGCCGCGTTGACGACGCGGTGGGTGCGGACGCGCTCGAGCGGGCCACGCGAGCCGTCGGGGCCGATGCGCCGCGTGACGACCGCGTCGATGCGCCTGCCGGTCACGTCGAAGCCGACGACGTCGCGGAAGGTCTCGACCTCGACGCCGAGCTTGCGCGCCGCCTGCGCGAAACCCCACACGAACGGCCACGGGAAGACGACGCCGTCGTCCGGGTTGTAGCTGGCGGCGACGACGCCCGAGACGTCGAGCTCGGGGACGATCTTGCGCGCCTCTTTTGGCGTGAGCATGCGCGTGCCGAGGCCGCACTCGTTCTGCACCTTGACGCTCGCCTCGAGCCCGCGGCGCCGCTCTTCGTCGCGCGCGACGAACAAGTAGCCGCCCTGGCGCAGCCACACGTTGATCTTGAACTCGCTCGCGAAGTCGCGGCACATGCGGATGCTCTCTTGCATCAAGCGCACGTTGGCTTCGCTCGACCACTGCGCGCGGATGCCGCCGCCGTTTCGGCCGCTCGCGCCGCCGCACAAGTAGCTCTTGTCGAGCACGACGACGTCGGTGACGCCCGCTCGAGCGAGGTGATACGCGATCGACAGGCCCATGATGCCGGCGCCGATGACCACGATTTCCGCTCGATCGCGCATCAGAACCTCACCCGATCGGCATCATGATAGCTTCATCGACGCGAGGGCGGCGTCGAAGAGTGCGTCGCTCGCAGCGACCACGAGATCGCGCAGCTCGAGCGGACCGGCCGCGTAATCGGGCGGCGCTCCGCCGCTGACGCCGTAGCGCGCGCCCGCGCCGAGCGCGATCGCCTCGGGGCCGCACGCGTCCCAGAGGAGGCCCGCCTCGCCGCACTGAATCCACAGGTCCGCGTCGCCGCACGCGACCGCGATCGCTTTGAGGCCCGCGCTCCCGAGCTTCTCGACGCGCGGGACGCCCATGCGCGCGAGCGCGGCGTGCGACTCCGGCGTCGCGCGCGATCGCGAGACGACCGCGCGCGCGCGCGTCGCGTCCTCGAGGCCGCTCGTCGCGATCGGGCGGCGCGCGCCGCCGTCGATCACGAACGACGCAGCGCCGGGTCCTCCCGCGTAAACGCGCCCGCTCACCGGCGCCGCGACGACACCGAGCGACGCCCGCCCGCCGCGCGCGAGGCCGATCATCACCGCGAACTCGCCGTTTCGCGCGACGAGCTCGCGCGTGCCGTCGATCGGGTCGACGAAGAAACACTCGGCCGCGTCCTGCCGCGCGCCGAACGTCGACGCGTCGCTCTCCTCGGCCACGATCGGCACGCCCGGAAACGCCCGCTCGAGCTCGCGGCACACGAGCTCGTTGGTCTCGCGGTCGGCCGCGGTGACCGGGTCGTCGCCTTGTTTGTAATCTACATGGATCGCGCCGGCGTAGTGACGGTTCACGACCGCGCACCCCGCCACCGCGATGCGGATCATCTCGTCGAGCTCGTTCACGACAGGATCCCTTGTTTGGACATGAGCCGCGGCAGCGACGCGAGCGCGTCGTCCGGGAGGTAACGGAGCGCGCCGCCCGCCTCGCGCACGAGCTGCTCGGCCTGCTCGATCGTGCGCGGCCCGAGGATCGCCGAGGAGACGACCGTGTTCGCGAGCGCGAAGCGCACGGCGGCGGCGCGCATCGTCTTCACGTCGCCCTTCACGAGGAAGCGCAGCGTGTCGACCTGCTCGACGCGCTTCTCGAGCTCCATCCGCGTCCAGCGGCTCGAGCGGTGATCGCCCTCCGGGAACTCGCGGTCCTTCGCCCACTCGCCGGCGAGCAGGCCGTAGTCGAGCACCGAGTGTGCGAGCACGCCGCACCCGCTCACCATCACGTCGCCCGCGACCCGGTGAAGGTCCACGCACTGCATGAGGTTGTACGCGAGCGCGATCACCTCCGCGTCCTTGTCGATCGCCATGCGCGCGACCTCGTCGTTGCCGGCGGAGACGCCCCAGTGCGCGACCATGCCCTTCTTCTTCAGGTCTTGCATCGCGCCGACGCAGTCTCCGGCGCCGAGCGCGTCGAGGCTCGGGTTGTGGAGCAAGTAGACGTCGATGCGCTCGCGCCCGAGGCGTTTGAGCGAGCGCGCGACCGACTCCTCGAGGTACTTCGCGTCGAAGCGTTTGCGCGGCGGGTCGGTCGTGCGATCCGTGCCGCCCTTGGTGACGACGACGACGTCGCGCTTGCCCTTCAAGACGCGGCCGAGCAGCGCCTCCATGCGGCCGGCGCCGTACGCGTCCGCGGTGTCGACGAGGTTCATGCCCATGTCGAGGCAGCGGCGGACGACGCGCTCGGCGTCCTTTTCGTCGACCGGGCCGTAGCTCTCGCCGCCGAGGCCCCAGGTGCCGACGCCCATCTCCGAGACGAAGAGACCGGTTTTGCCGAGGGGCCTTTTTCGCACGCGCCCACCCTAGCACGCGCACCCGCGATGTAACTTTTCAGCCCGGCTTTCCAGCCGTTTTTTGCGATTTTCGGAAACTGTCGCGACGAGCGCGCTGTCAGTCTCGGGGAGCGACGAAATCGCATCCGGCCCGGCGCGAGAGCGCCGATGGGGAGCGACGCGCTCGGGAGAAGAACGATGAACATGTCCATCCAACGATCGACCACGACCGCGACCGATTCGAGCGACGAGACGCTCGAGGTGCAGGTGACTCAGCTCTGGGGCGACAACGTCATCGCGCAGAAGCACGCGACCGAGGGCGCGCTCTCGTTCGCGGTGCGCGACGGCGAGATTGAGATCGTCCGCTGGATGTCGGGCGAGCTGCTCGTGACGCCCGCGGTCGGCGAGCCCTTCGTGCTCCGCGCGGGGCACTCCGCCGACGTCGCGCACGGCGACATGATCTTCCGCGTGTCGGTCTCGGTGCGCGAGGCGCGCCCGAAGCGCAGCGTCGGCGCCGCGATCCTCGAGGACGCGACGCTCCGCACGATCGCGGGCTCCGGCGTCATGCACGCGGCGCTGCTCGCGGCCTTCGCGTTCTTCATGCCGGCGATGAGCTCGGCCGACGACGCGAGCATCGACCGCGATCGCATGATCGATCTCAAGGCGTACATCCAGAGCGCGGCCGAGCGCGAGCAGGACAAGAAGCCCGAGGAGAGCACCGGGAGCGACGCGCCGTCCGGCGGCGAGAACGGCCAGAAGGCCAAAGACGAAGAAGGCAAATCCGGCGGCACGAAGCAAACGCACGAAGGCCGCTGGTCTGCGAAAGGCAACGAGCAGCCCGAGAACGCGCAGCTCGCCCGCGAGCGCGCGCTGAAAGAAGCCGCCGAGTTCGGAATGGCGGGGCTCCTCGCTTCGCAAGCGCCGTCGGATCCGAACGCGCCGGTCGTGCCGTGGGGCAACCTGCTCGCGGGCTCGGACAGCGAGAGCCACAGCGGCAGCCTCTACGGCGCGGACTTCGGCGACGTCTACGGCACCGGCCTCGGGCTGACCGGCGCGGGCGTGGGCGGCGGCGGCCCGGGAGAGGGCATCGGCGTCGGCAACATCGGCAACCTCGGCACGTGCGGGACCACCGACTGCACCGGCGGCCACGGCGGCATCGGTCACGGCCACGGACCCGGCGCCGGCGGCCACGTCCCCCACGGCCCGGTGATGCACTGGCAGGGCGACGTGAAGACGAACGGCCGGCTCGACCCGGCGATCATCCAGCGCATCGTGCGCCTCAACCAGGGCCGCTTCATCGGCTGCTACAAAGACGGCCTGCGCACGAACCCGACGCTCGAAGGCCGCGTCGCGGTGAGCTTCGTCATCGGCCGCGACGGCCAGGTCGCCGTCGCGCAAGACACGGCGGGCAGCGATCTCGCCGACGCGAACGTGCGCTCCTGCGTCGTGAAGGCGTTCTACAACCTGAGCTTCCCCGAGCCGGGCGGCGGCACGGTCCGCGTGAGCTACCCGCTCACGTTCACTCCGGCGGATTGATCATCCAGTAGTGATACGAGCTGAACGACCCCTCTCGCGCGACGAGCTCGAGAGGGGTCTCGCTTTTTGTGACGCTCGCGGGAATCTCGAAGCTCTGCTCGCTCCACGTCGCGCCGGATTCGTCGTCGCCGAGCGTGAGCGTCGCGAGGAGCCGGCCCGACGCGTGCGCCTCGATCACGGTCTTGCCGCGCGTGGGCCCGAGCCGCGCGACGACGCGCGTCGCTCGTCCGGGCCTCAGATGCGCGATGAAGCGATTGGCGAAGCGGTAGCCGCGGCCCCCGTCGATCACGCGCGCGCCGTCGGGCGAGTCGGAGTCGCCGACCACTTCTTCGTTCTCGCGCGCGAGGAGCTCGTAGCGGTGCGCCGCCTCGCTCTCGAGATCCGCGACGTCGAGCGTGTCGACGGTCTCCCCGGCGACGGTCGTCCAAGGCCGTTCGCCCGAGCCGAGCAGCGTCCAGTCGGCCTCGTACGCGCGCATCGACTGGCCGCCGAGGATCGACGAGTCGGTCACGGTCGCGGCGAAGAGCTCCTTGCCGAAGAACGCGTCGGTGCCCATCCACTCGGGGTAGACGATGAAGTGCGTGGGGCGCGCGGCGGCCGGCATGCGCTCGTAGTGCTCGATGCGCGACGCCGTCCCGGCGACCCAGTACGGCGCCTCGCCGCGCGTCGTCAGCCCGACGATGTCGAACGTGCGGCGCCCGCTGAAATACGCGATGGCGCCCGTATCGTTCACCGCGACGAGGGCGCCCTGCGGCAGGTGATCGTTCGCCCAGCGGCCGATCTTCACGTGCTGCTGGTCGATGCCGCGCGCCGAGTTGGCGACGTCGTCGATGACCCAGTCGAGCCGCACGATGAAGGCTCCGGCGAAGAACCCGAGCAGCATCGGCACGGCCGCGCGCGCGCGCGGATGAAGCAGCGTGCCGACGTCGCCGAGCACGTTCGCGAGGCACGCGAGCCCGATGAGCCAGCCCGTCGCGAACGGCCAGAGGTACCGGAGCCGGTTCCAGAGAAACGTCACGTAGAAGCACGGGATGCAGATGCCGAGCGCGATGCCGAGCACGAACGCGGCGCGCACCAGCTTGTGCTTCGTGAAGCCGGCGACCGGGATCGCGATGAGCGCCATGATCGCGACCGGCATCGCGTTGGTCGGCAGGAACTCGGCGGACCAAATTTGTCCGTTGAGGAGGGTCTTGCCGAGCGTCTTGAAGTTTTCGCCGACCGCGCCGAAGAGCGCCGAGCCCGTGTAATACGGGTTTCCGACGAGGAGCTTCGCGACCGCGGTGTTGGAGCGCGCCGAGCCCGTGAAGACGCGCAGGATCGCCGGAACCGAGAACGCGCCCGCGAGCGCGGCCAGCGACCACGCGCGCTCGACGAGGGCGCGGCGTCGTGGAAAGACTGCGAGCACGATCGCGATCGCGATCGCGAAGAGCGCGCCCTCGGGTCGCATGAGCGCGACGACGAACGCGAGCGCGACGAGCTCGGCGAGCCTCAGCGGCGTGCGGACCGCGGCGTCCTCGCGCCACTCGGACGCGCGCCGCGCGCCGCGCGCCATCGCCCACGCGAACGGGACGACCTCCATCCCGCTCGCCGCGCACCAGGTGAACGCCGAGAACGAGAGCACGAGCGCCGCGCTGCCGACGGCGCCCCAGCGTCCGGCGAGCGGACGCGCGAGGTGGTAGCTCTCCCACGCGAGCATCCCGAGCGCGCCGAACCCGAGGAGCCATGCCGGCCACAAGATCGCCTGCCCGCGAAAGCCGATCGCCCAGAAGGGCGCCAGCAAGAGCGGCCAGAGCACGCTCGTCGCGCCGCTCGAGGCCGGTACGCCCGCTTGGTAATGAAACGGGTGGAGCTGCGCGATCGCGCGCGCGTACTGAAAATGGATGTAGGAGTCGTCGAGGGTCGCGCACGGCTCGCCGACCATCGCGCGGAGCGCGCGCAGCGTGCGCCACGCGAGCACGGCGGTGGCGATCGCGATCGGCGCGGCGGGGAAATACTTCGCGACCCGGTTCAAGCGCCTCGGAAATAGCACGGCGACTTTCACGCGCGTACGCCGGTGTTGGGCGCCGTCGCACGGAATCGTCGAGCCGGCCGCGCGCGGACGATATAGTCGCCCCGTGAACCCGTACGCCGACGCGCCAAAGCTTCCCGACGCGAAAGAGATCGACGTGCGCTCGCTCGTGCGCGGCGCGTTCGTCGAGATCGAGCTCGGCCCGGGGCGCGGCGGGTTCATCGTGGAGCGCGCCGCCGCCGAGCCGGAGGCCGCGCTGCTCGGGCTCGAAATCCGGCGGAAATGGGCCTCGATCGTCGACGCGAAGCTCGCCAAGCTCGGTCACGCCGCGCGCGCGCGCGTGCTCGCCGAGGACGCGCGGGTCGCGCTCCCGAAGCTCCGCCCGGACGCGAGCGTTCGACGCGTCTTCTCGCACTTCCCCGACCCGTGGTGGAAGAAGCGCCACGAGAAACGACTCATGCTGGCGCCGGCCGTCCTCGACGAGATTCGCGCGCCTGCTCGAGCCCGGCGGCGAGCTCTTCGTGCAGACCGACGTCGAGGAGCGCGCCGCCCAGCTCGAGGCGCGCGTCGCGAGCGACGCACGTTTTCGCCCGTTCGGCGACGCGCCCGGCTCGCCGCGCATGCTCGAGAACCCGTACGTCGCGCGCAGCCCGCGCGAGCGCCGCGCGATGGCCGACGGCCTGCCGATCTGGCGCGCGCGTTGGCAGCGCGTCTGACCGGTCTACAAATTGAACTTGTAGCGCGCCGTGCCGTCCACCGGCACGACGACGGTCGCCGCGTGCGTCTTGCCCTCGGCGGTCGTGCACGTCACGTGGTGCGGCCCCGACGAGAGCTCGATGCCCGCGAGCGGCGTCGGCCCCTTGGACGCGCCGTCGATCGACACGTTGCACCAGCCGCCCGACGCGCCGACGTTGATCTTGCCGCTTCCGCGCGGGCCGACCTCGACATGGCCGCCGCCGCCCGACGCGACGATCTTCTGCAGCGTCACGTCGAAGTGCTTCTTCTCCTGCGGCTGCCCGATGAACTTGGTCGTGTACTCGACGTAGCCAGGCGCCGTCACCGTCAGCTTGTGCTGGTCGCCGGAGGCGATGCCGTCGATCGTGCTCGTCTCGTACTTCTTGCCGTCGAGCGCGAAGGTGGGCTTCGCGGTAGCCGGCGCGACGCTCACGTCGATCACGACGGAGCCTTTTTTCAGGGTGATCGCGATCTTCTTCGTCGGCGCCGCGTCGGTCAGCGACAGCGAGTCCTGGTACGACTCGAACCCGTCCTTCGAGAGCTTCACGTCGAGCGCGTGCCCGCCGGTCGGGAGCTGCTTGATCGTCGCGGGCGTGACCTCGGGGCGCATCAGGCCGTCGATCCAAATCGCGGCGCCCGGCGGGTCGCTCGTGATGTCGACCTCGCCCTTCGCGATGGGCGGCTGCGTCGGTCCGCCTTGCTGTTGAACGACCTTCTGCTGCCGCTGCTTCATCACGTACACGGTGCCGCCGATGCCGCCCGCGACGAGCACCGCCGCGGCGAGCGCGCCGAACACGACCCCGCCGCGCCGGGCCGGCACGTCGGTCAGCGTGTGCGCCGCCGCCGGCGCGCTGAGCATCGGCTGCGAGAGATCCATGCTCGAGTCGGCGTCCTGCTGCGCGATGATGTCGGCGAGCGCCTTGCCCTGAATCAGCGCCTCTTTCTGCGACTGCAGCTTGTCCTCGAACAAGCTCTGCATGAACTGGCTGAGCGCGATGTTGCTGACGGCGATGCGGTTGTTGCGGATGAACGCCTCGAGATCCGACTGCATCTCGCGCGAGGTCTGGTAGCGCTCGTTCTTGTCCTTCGCGAGCGACTTCATCACGATGCGCTCGAGCTCCGCCGGGTACCCCGGGCGGACCTGCGAGGGCTTCGGGTAGTCGCGCTCGCAAATGAGCTTGAGCGTCTCGAACTCGCTCGACCCCTTGAAGAGTCGCTTGCCCGTCGTCAGCTCGAACAGCATGACGCCCGTCGCGAAGATGTCGCTGCGCGCGTCGATCACCTCGCCGCGCGCCTGCTCCGGCGACATGTACGGCACTTTGCCTTTCAGCTTGCCGCTCTTCGTCTCCGTGTTCGCCTTGCTGTCGCTCTTCGCGATGCCGAAGTCGACGATCTTCACGTCGCCGCTGAACGTGATGACGACGTTCTGCGGGGAGATGTCACGGTGGACGATGTTGAGCGGGCTGCCGTCGAGATCGCGCTTGTCGTGCGCGTACGTGAGGCCCGCGCACATGCCCGTCGCGATCGCGAGCGCGTGCTCGAGCGGGAATTCAGCCACGTTCTTGGCCTTCATCCCGCGGACGATGGAGCGGATGTCCTCGCCGTGGACGTGCTCCATCGCGATGAAATACAAACCGTCGGCCTGACCGACGTCGAAGATCTGAACGATGTTCGGGTGCGAGAGCGTCGCGGCGATGCGCGCCTCGTGGAGCAGCATCTCGATGAACGCCTGGTCTTGGTTCATCGACGGCAAGATGCGCTTGATGACGATCAGCTTCTCGAAGCCGGCGACGCTCTTCTGGATGGCGAGAAACAATTCCGCCATGCCGCCCTTCGCGAGGACGCGCAACAGGGTGTACTTTCCGAAACGTTTCGGTAGACCGTCCTCGTTGGTGGGGACGGGGCCGGACGTGTTGGCAGAGACGCCGGGCTTGGAAATCCCGGGCTTCGAGCCCCCGGCGTGCGCAGGCACACCGGGAGAGGAGCCGCCGCCAGGCGGTGAAATCGGATCGGGGTCAGCCATGGAACGACGACACGCGTTTGCGACGCGCGCGTGAATTAAACGCTAAACTGCGCCGCCCGAGGAAGCAATGTGATGTGGAAGTCTCGACTCGTGTACGCGAATGTGGGCGCGGCTGCCGCGGCCGTGGCGATCGCGTGGGCGCCGCCGGCCGGCGCGCAGGCTTCGATCTACGAGTCGGGCCCGTACCTCGCAGATCTCTCTTCGCACGCGGTCGTCGTCCGCACGGAGACCGAGGGCGCCGAGACGCTCACCCTCACGGTCGAGCCAGGGCACCACGCGTCGAGCGACGCGAGCGCGACGAGCGGCGTGCACACGCTCTCGGTCGACGGCCTCGATCCGAAGACCACGTACCACTACGCCGTGCGCTCGAGCCGCGGCGGCAAAGAAGAGGGCTCGTTCACGACAGCGCCCGCCGATGACGACGCGAGCGACGTCCGCTTCGTCCTCTACGGAGACGATCGCGGCGGCACCGCCACGCACGAGCTGCTCGTCAAGCGCGTCACCGACGAGCCGTTCGACTTCGTGCTCGACACGGGCGACCTCGTCGCCGACGGCCGCATCGGCTCGCAGTGGGAGGGGTTCTTCGCGATCGAAGGACGCCTCCTCCGCGACCACTGCATGTTCACGGCGATCGGCAACCACGAGCTCGTGCAGGAGGACGGCGCCTCGTACCTGAAATACTTCGGCACGGCCGAGCAGCAGCAGAAGCATGTATTCTACACGACATTCCGCTGGGGCCTCGCGCGCTTCTTCGTCATCAACGGCGAGGGCAGCTTTCTCGGCGACGACCGCGTGTGGCTGCAGCACGAGCTCGAGAAGGCGGACGACGAGCCGGGCCTCGCGTGGCGCATCGTCCTCGTCCACGACGGGCCGTTCTCGTCGGGCCTGCACGGCGACAACCCGAAGCTCCACGGCGCCGACATCCCGGAGCTCCTCCGCCAGCACCACGTGGACTTCGTGCTCTCGGGACACGACCACATCTACGAGCGCGGCGCGAGCGACGGGCTCCGCTACGTCGTGAGCGGCGGCGCGGGGGCGCCGCTCTACGCGGTTCGCCACCTCCGCGCGACGACGCGCAAAGTCGAGACCGCGTACCACTACGTCCTCTTCGAGATGTCGCGCGACAAGGGCCACGTCGTCGCGAAGCGCCTCGACGGCTCGGTGATCGAGGACGTGGGATTCACGAAGACCAACATGTGGAACGACGACGGCCCGACGATCGGGGCGCCCGCGCAAAATCCCGCGCCTGCGCTCGCGCGCGGCGCCGCGCCGACGGTCGACGCGCCCGCGCCGCAAGCGCCCGCGGGCGGCCGCACCGGCTACGTGGTCGTCGGCATCGCCCTCGCCGCCGCCGTCTCGTACGGCCTCGCGCGCTTGCGCGCGAAGAAGCTGGAGGACAAGCCTGTCCCCGCGAAGACGCGCTCGCGCCCGTGACGCTGTGCATAAATGTGTCCTCGATGCGCAGCGTGACGGCGGTTCTCTTGGTTTCGACGTTCGTCGGGTGCGCGACGTACCACGACGAGCTGGTTCGCGGCGAGCAGGCGTACGAGAAGAACGATCACGAGCGAGCGCTCGCCGTCTTCCGCGCGCTCGAGCCCGATCAGTCGCACTTCGACGTCACGGAAGAGGCGCACTACGCGTACCTCCGCGGCATGACCGACTACCGCATCGGCTACCGCGCCGACGCACGCCACTGGCTCATGATCGCCAAGGCGATCGACGACGAGAACAAAGACGCCATCCCCGCCGACTGGAAAAACCGCCTCGAGTCGTCGCTGAAAGAGCTCAACGACGAGGTCTACGGCGGAGGCACCGCGGCCCTCGGCAACGACGGCAAGCGCCCGCACAAAGAGCCCGTGCCGAGAGACTGAGGGCGCGGATCCCGCTCATTCTTCTTCGGGGAACATTTGGGTTTCCTGGGTCACAATCTCCGTATGAAGTGGTGGCTCGCGTTCGTGGGCGTGGTCGCCGGGTGCGCGGGGGCGGCGCCGGGATCGCCGACGAGGGTCGCGGTCTCCACGCAGATCGTCACGGCCGATCGCGACACGTCCGAGCCGGAGCTCTTTCGGCGCGCCGAGCGCGAGCTCCACGACGAGGACTACGCCGCGGCGAAGCGCGATTTCGAGCTGCTCCTGAAGGCCGACGCGTCGCCGGCGATCTTGCCGACGATCCTCTTCGATCTCGGCACGACGTACGAGGCGCTCCACGATCCTGCGGCCGCCGCGGGCGCATACCACGCGCTCGCGGCGAAGTTCCCCGCGCTCGCGTCGGCGAAGGTCGCGCTCGGCCGCTGCGTCTGGATCCACGCCTACCTCGAAGACTGGAAGCCGCTCGGCGAGACGGGCGACGCGCTCCTCGCTCGCGCCGACATCGACCCGCTCGATTGCATGGCCGGCCTCGGCGCGCGCGGCCTCTCGCGCGCCGAGCTCGGCGATCCCGACGGCGCGCTGCCCGACATCGAGAAGGGCATCGACATCCTCGAGGATTACAAGTTCGGCGAGACCGGCAAGATGCCGAGCGCCGGCGCCGAGCTGAAATTCGCGCTCGCCGAGTCGCGCCGCGTCGCGACCGAGCGAATCGCTCTGCAACCCGTCGGCAGCGACTTCGTCGCCAAGGTCAGCGCGCGCTGCGCGGGCCTGCTCGAAGCGCAGCGTGCCTACGCCGACGCGATGCACACGACCGACGCGCATTTCGCGATGATGGCCGGCTACCGCCTCGGCGCGATGTACGCAAAGCTCCACGCGGAGCTCATGGCGATCCCGCCCGACGGCTTCGCCAAGAACGAGCACCAGCGCCAAATCTTTTACGCGATCATGCACGTCCGCTACCGCGCGCTTCTCGACAAGGCGCTCATCATGCTGAACGCCACGCTCGACGTGGCCGACAAGCTCGGCGATCATTCCTCCTGGGTCGACCGCGGTCGCGCCGCGAAGACCCAAATGGAAAAAGATCTGGCGGACGAGAAGGCCACGATCCAAAAGCTCCCGTACACCGAAGAGGAGATCGAGAAGGCCCTCCGCATCATGCAGGCGAACGCCGAGAAGCACTGACGAGCCAACCGCCCGAAAAGCGTCAGGTTTTCGACCCCTGCCGCGTCGGTGTCCTGCTTGTGCCTTTGGCTTTGGTTTTGCTTGCGGGCCGTGGCGCGCTGCGCTAGCCTTCGCCGCCCATCTTCGGAGACAGGCTCGTTCTCCGCAGATACCACTACGTCCACCTCTCGCTGGCGTAGCTCAATGGCAGAGCACCTGTTTTGTAAACAGGTGGTTAGGGGTTCAAGTCCCCTCGTCAGCTCCGCCTCTTTCTTCACGTATGAACCCGGAACACCAAACACCAACACGATTTTCGGAGGGTTGCCCGAGCGGCCAAAGGGAGCAGACTGTAAATCTGCCGGCATTGCCTTCGATGGTTCGAATCCATCACCCTCCACAGTTCGCGCCGCCGCTTTCGGCGGCGACACACAAGGCGCCGCACTAGAGACTCGCGGGAGTAGCTCAGTTGGTAGAGCGTCAGCCTTCCAAGCTGAACGTCGCCGGTTCGAACCCGGTCTCCCGCTCACGAAGAAGAAGACAGAGAGAAACAGACCGAGAATCGCCCACCTAGCTCAGTGGTAGAGCACTTCCTTGGTAAGGAAGAGGTCACGGGTTCAAGCCCCGTGGTGGGCTCGCAGGAGACGCGCAAAATGGCGAAAGAAAAATTCAATCGATCCAAGCCCCACGTGAACGTCGGCACCATCGGTCACATCGACCACGGCAAGACGACGCTGACGGCCGCGCTCGTGAAGGTTCAGAGCAAGAAGAACCTCGCCAAGGCGATCTCCGTACGCCGACATCGCCAAGGGCGGCACGGTGCGCGACGCGACGAAGACGGTGACGATCGCCGTCTCGCACGTCGAGTACGAGTCGGAGAAGAGGCACTACGCGCACGTCGATTGCCCGGGCCACGCCGACTACATCAAGAACATGATCACCGGCGCCGCGCAGATGGACGGGGCGATCCTGGTCGTCTCGGCGCTCGACTCGGTCATGCCGCAGACGCGCGAGCACGTGCTCCTCGCTCGCCAGGTCGGTCTCAACCACATCGTCGTCGCGCTCAACAAGTGCGACGCCGTCGAGGACCCCGAGATGCTCGACCTCGTCGAGATGGAAGTCCGCGAGCTCCTCAACAAGTACAAGTTCCCGGGCGACACCGCGAAGGTCGTGAAGGTCGCGGCGTTCCCGGCGCTCAACGGCGACCCGAAGTGGGAGAAGTCGATCGACGAATTGGTCGCGGCGCTCGACAGCGAGATCCCCGACCCTGTCCGCGACATCGACAAGCCGTTCTTGATGGCGATCGAGGACGTGTTCTCGATCAAAGGCCGCGGCACCGTGGCGACCGGCCGCGTCGAGCGCGGGATCATCAAGGTGGGCGAAGAGGTGG
Source organism: uncultured delta proteobacterium (assembly GCA_963731595.1). Taxonomy (GTDB): domain Bacteria; phylum Myxococcota_A; class Polyangia; order Polyangiales; family Polyangiaceae; genus DASXHD01. Next base: position 965,052 of record CAVSWE010000004.1, on the reverse strand, counting down.
AGATTGTCGGCTTCCGCGATACGCGCAAGACGACGGTCACGGGCGTCGAGATGTTCCGCAAGCTCCTCGACGAGGGGCGCGCGGGCGACAACATCGGCGTGCTCCTCCGCGGCATCGAGAAGGACGACATCGAGCGCGGTCAGATCCTGGCGAAGCCGGGCACCGTCACGCCGCACAAGAAGTTCATGGGCGAGGTCTACGTCCTGAAGAAGGAAGAGGGCGGCCGTCACACGCCGTTCTTCACCAACTACCGCCCGCAGTTCTACATGCGGACGACGGACGTGACCGGAACCTGCGAGCTCCCCGAAGGCACGAAGATGGTCATGCCGGGCGACAACGTCACGATGACCATCTCGCTCATCACGCCGGTCGGTCTCGAAGAGCAGATGCGCTTCGCGATTCGCGAGGGCGGGCGCACGGTCGGCGCTGGAATCGTCACGAAAGTCATTGAGTAAGCGAATCACGGTCTCGCTGGCTTGCAGCGAGTGCCAGAACCGAAACTACAAGACCACGCGGCGAGTCGACCGCTTGGGTCAGTTGGAGCTTCGGAAATTCTGTCCTCGCTGCAACAAGCACACCGTCCACAAAGAAACGAAATAAGCGCGGGAGCATTTACGGGTTTAGCTCAGTTGGTAGAGCAGCGGATTCCAAATCCGCAGGTCGTGGGTTCGAGTCCCTCAGCCCGTGCAGGTAAATCGAGATGGCCATCGTCGACGAAAACGACAAGAAGACCGGCGAAAGCGAGTCGGAAGAGAGCGAAGCGGCCTCCGAGCAAGAGGAGACCGTCGGGCTCGAGCCGAGCATCGAGCCGAAGCCGATTGTCGAGACGCGACCGGACGACGACGGGCCTGTCCCGAGCGCGCCCGTCCAGCTCGGTTACCGCCGCTACGTCTACGCGACGTACATGGCCGCGGCGATCGCCGTTGCGTTCTTGTCCACGAAGCTCATCGACTTCGTCTGGTTCAAGACGTCCCAGTGGAAGCCCCAGTGGTTCGGCCAGTACGTCGAGCCGGTCGACGAGATCGTCGTCATCCTGGGCGGGCTCATCGGTGTCGCCGTCGCGGTCTACTACTGGCGCAACAAGAAGGTCCGCACGCTCATCGAGGAAATCGCCGAGGAGCTCACGCGCGTGACGTGGCCGACGCGCAAAGAGGTCACCAGCTCGACGACGGTCGTCATCCTCGCGACCGCGTTTTCGACCATCTTTTTCGCGCTGATGGATCAGTTCTGGTTGTGGGTGACGAAGCACGTTTACGGGTCCTGAAGTCATGAACGCAGCAGCAACAAAGAGTGAGCCTGGGGTCGCCATGTCGAAGAAGTGGTATGTCGTCCACACGTACTCGGGTTTCGAGAAGAAGGTGCGCGATGGGCTCAAGCAGCGCATCAAAGAGCACCATATGGAGGACCGCTTCGGCGAGGTCCTCATCCCCGAGGAGACCGTGACCGAGCCGCGCGCCGGCGGGAAATCTCGCGTTCGGCAGAAGACGAGCTTCCCCGGCTACGTCTTCGTCGAGATGGAGATGAGCGAAGAAGCTTGGCACCTCGTCAAGGACACGCCCAAGGTGACCGGCTTCATCGGCAACCAGCGGCCGCAAGAGGTGAAGCCGCCGCAGATCGACGATCTCCGCAAGATCATCGTCGAGGGCTCGGTGAAGGTGAAGCCGCGCGTCTCGTTCGAGGCGGGCAACCAGATCCGCGTCATCGACGGGCCGTTCGCCAACTTCTCGGGCACCGTCGAAGAGGTCAACCCCGACAAGCAGAAGCTCCGCGTCAAAGTTTCGATTTTCGGCCGCGCTACGCCGGTCGAGCTCGACTTCGCTCAAGTCGAGAAGTCCGCCTGATCCGTATTTGAATAGCGCACTACGGCCCGGCGATTCTGACCGGTCCCCCGTAGGAGCTGAGGAACCCCCATGAAGAAGATTACCGGTTACGTCAAACTGCAACTTCCCGCTGGCAAGGCCAACCCGGCCCCGCCGGTCGGGCCGGCGCTCGGCGCGCACGGCGTGAACATCATGCAGTTCTGCAAGGAGTTCAACGCCAAGACCGCCGGCGGCGACATGATCATCCCGGTGGTGATCACGGTCTTCAGCGACCGCAGCTTCACCTTCATCATGAAGACGCCGCCCGTGAGCGTCCTCCTCAAGAAGGCGGCCGGTCTCTCGACCAACAAGAAGCCCGGCTCGGGGTCGAAGGAGCCGAACAAGAACAAGGTCGGCAAAGTGACGATGGCTCAGGTCCGTGAGCTCGCCAAACAGAAGATGTCGGACATGAATTGCACCGACATCGAGTCGGCCATCCGCACCGTCCAGGGCACGGCGCGCTCGATGGGAATCGACGTAGAAAAGTGATTTCAACAGCAGCAGCGTTTCTGTGAACCTCGAAGGACCACCGCCCGGCGAATCCGTCCGGCAACGGTGGGAGATCGAAAAGATCGAATAGGAGGCCAATGGCAAAAGTGTCGAAAAACCGCGCGAAAGCCGTCGAGATAGTCGACGTCACGCGCAAGTACAGCGTCGAGGAGGCCGCTTCGCTCGTGAAAAAAGCGAAGTTCGCCAAGTTCGACGAGACGGTCGACATCGCAGTCCGTCTGGGCGTGAATCCCAAGCACGCCGATCAGATGGTTCGCGGTGCGATCGTTCTTCCTCACGGGACCGGACAGACCGTTCGCGTCCTCGTGTTCGCTCGCGGCGAAAAAGACCGCGAGGCGCGCGAGGCCGGAGCCGACTTCGTCGGCGCCGACGACATGGTCGCCAAGGTCAACGAAGGCTTCATGGACTTCGATCGTGTCATCGCGACGCCCGACATGATGGGCGCCGTGGGCAAGCTCGGCCGAGTTCTCGGTCCGCGCGGCCTCATGCCGAACCCCAAGGTCGGCACGGTGACCTTCGACGTCGCGCAAGCCGTCCGTGAGGCCAAGGGCGGAAAAGTGGAATACCGAGTCGAGAAAGCGGGAATCGTCCACGCTCGCATCGGCAAATCGTCGTTCGCAGAGAACGCGATTGCCGAGAACGCGCTGGCGATCATCAACGCGCTCGTCAAGGCCAAGCCCTCGACCGCCAAAGGCACTTACCTCAAGAGCATCACGATGAGCTCCACCATGGGGCCCGGCGTGAGGGTCGATCCGGCACCCTTCATGGGCACGACGGAAGAGGCATGATCCATGGAACGCGCAGCTAAAGAAAAACAGATCGGCGAGATCAAGACGCGCTTCGACAAGATGACGGCCGCGGTCCTCCTCGACTTCAAGGGGATGACAGTCGAGAACGCGACCAAGCTTCGGTCGGAGTTCCGCAGGGTCGGCGTCGAGTACAAGGTCGTCAAGAACACGCTGGTCAAGCACGCTCTCAAGGACTCCAGCTACGCAGGCAAGCTCGACGACGCGCTCGTCGGGATGACCGGCATCGCGTGGAGCTACGAAGATCCCAGCGCCGCCGCGAAGGTCGTCAAGGCCTTCAAAAAGGACGCGGCGGGGGACAAGCTCACCATCAAAGCCGGCCTCATCGAGGGCACGGTGCTCGACGCGAAAGCGGTCGAGGACCAGCTCGCGTCGATGCCGGGCAAGGACGAGCTCCGCGCGATGCTCCTCGCGACGCTTCAAGCGCCGATGCAGAACTTCGTGCGTCTCATCAACGCCCCCGCTCAGAACTTCGCGTACTTGCTGTCCGCGAAAGAGCGCCAGGGCTGATTTCAAAAAGACTCAATTACCGATTACGGAGATTCGAAAATGGCTGACATCACCAAAGAACAAGTTGTGGACTTCCTCTCGAACATGCCCGTCATCCAGCTCGCTGAGATGATCAAGACCCTCGAGGACAAGTGGGGCGTCAAGGCTGCTCCGGTCGCCGTGGCAGCCGCCGCGGGCCCCGCGGCTGCGGCTGCCGCTCCCGCGGTCGAGCAGACCGAGTTCTCGATCGAGCTCAAGGAAGCCCCGGCCGACAAGAAGATCGCGGTCATCAAGGTCGTCCGCGAGATCACGGGCCTCGGCCTCAAGGAAGCCAAGGACCTCGTCGACGGCGCCCCGAAGCAGCTGAAGGACGGCGTCGCGAAGGCGGAAGCCGAGGAAATGAAGAAGAAGCTCGAAGACGCGGGCGCGAAGGTCGAGCTGAAGTAACCGGCGCACCCTCGAAGAAGAGAGAAACAGGAAGGTCAGAAGATCAAAAGGCCAGATAAATGAGGGTTTTTCCCAACCCCTCCTCCTCTGACCTTCTGACCTTCTGATCTTCCTGTTCCCTCTCTCTCAGGGGGTGTGGCGCGTCGGGGGATGCGACTTATGTTTTTCGGTCTTTCTTGAATGGCACGGTTTTCTCGAGGAGCAGCGATGGCGAGCGCGATCCAGAGCAATTTTCGTATTCGTAAGAACCTCGGTCGGATCCAAAAGGTCATCGAGATTCCCAACCTCATCGACATTCAAAAGACCAGCTACGACAAGTTCCTCCAAGCGAACGTGCCGCCCAGCGAACGGCAAGAGGTCGGGCTCCAAGCCGTCTTTCGCAGCGTCTTCCCCATCAAGGATTTCAACGGCACGAGCGAGCTCGTGTTCGTCTCGTACAACCTCGAGAAGCCGAAGTACGACGTCGAGGAGTGCCGCCAGCGAGGCATGACCTACGCCGCGCCGATCAAGGTGACGACGCAGCTCATGATCTACGACACGGACGACACCGGCCAGCGCATCGTCCGGAACATCGCCGAGCAAGAGGTCTACTTCGGCGAGATCCCGCTGATGACCGACACCGGCACGTTCATCATCAACGGCACCGAGCGCGTCGTCGTCAGCCAGCTGCACCGCAGCCCGGGCGTCTTCTTCGACCACGACAAGGGCAAGACCCACTCGTCGGGCAAGCTCCTCTACAGCGCGCGCGTGATTCCGTACCGTGGCTCGTGGCTCGACTTCGAGTTCGACCCGAAGGACATCATCTTCGTCCGCATCGACCGCCGCCGGAAGATGCACGCGACCGTGCTCCTCCGCGCGCTCGGCTACTCGACGCAGGACCTGCTCAACTATTTCTACAACACCGAGACCGTCTACGTCGAAAAGGGCGGGAAGTTCGCGAAGAGCGTCGAATACGACCTCCTCGCGGGCCAGCGCTCGACGCGCGACATCAAGGTGGGCAGCGAAATCGTCGTCAAGAAGAACACCAAGTTCACCAAGGCGGCCATCAAGAAGCTCAAGGAGGCGAAGATCGATCGCCTCCAGGTCGACCCCGAGGAGCTCCAGGGCAAGGTCGCGGCGCACGACGTCGTCGACGGCGAGACCGGCGAGGTCCTGCTCGAGTGCAACGAGGAGCTCACCCCGGCCAAGCTCGACAAGCTCCGCGACGCGGGCATCGACGAGTTCAAGATCCTCTTCATCGACGGCCTCAACGTCGGCAGCTACCTCCGCGACACCCTGCTCGCGGAGAAGGTGAAGACGAACGAAGACGCCATCATGGAGATCTACCGCCGTCTCCGCCCGGGCGACCCGCCCACGCTCGAGACCGCGAAGCAGCTCTTCAACAATCTATTCTTCAACCCCGAGCGATACGACCTCTCGAAGGTCGGCCGGTTGAAGCTCAACTACAAGTTCTACCGCGACGTCCCCGAAGAGCAGCGTCCGCCGCTCGACACGACGGTGCTCACCGCGCAGGACATCCTCGAGACGGTTCGCCACCTCATCGAGCTGAAGAACGGCCGCGGCTCGGTCGACGACATCGACCACCTCGGCAACCGCCGCGTTCGCGCGGTCGGCGAGCTCATGGAGAACCAATACCGCATCGGTTTGGTTCGTATGGAGCGCGCGATCAAAGAGCGCATGTCGATGTCGCAAGAGATCGACACGCTCATGCCGCACGACCTCATCAACGCGAAGCCCGTCAGCGCCGTCGTCAAAGAGTACTTTGGCTCCTCGCAGCTCTCGCAGTTCATGGACCAGACCAACCCGCTCTCCGAAGTCACGCACAAGCGTCGTCTCTCGGCGCTCGGGCCGGGCGGTCTCACGCGCGAGCGCGCGGGCTTCGAGGTGCGCGACGTGCACCCGACGCACTACGGCCGCATCTGCCCCATCGAGACGCCTGAAGGTCCGAACATCGGCCTCATCGCGTCGCTCTCGACCTACGCGCGCGTCAACGAGTTCGGCTTCGTCGAGACCCCGTACCGCAAGCTCGCCGAAGGCGGCCGCGTGACCGACGAGGTCGCGTGGTTCACCGCCCTCGAAGAAGAGGGCAAGTACATCGCGCATGGCGACCGCGTCGATCGACGAGAAGGGCAAGTTCCGCGACCCGCTCGTCTCGGCTCGCCTCAACGGCGACTTCCACATGGTCACGCCCGACATGGTCCAGCTGATGGACGTCTCGCCGAACCAGATGGTGTCGGTCGCCGCCGCGCTCGTTCCGTTCCTCGAGCACGACGACGCCAACCGCGCGCTCATGGGCGCGAACATGCAGCGTCAGGCCGTGCCGCTCATCCGCACGCACGCGCCGTACGTCGGCACGGGCATGGAAGGCAAGCTCGCGCGCGACTCGGGCGTCTGCACGCTCGCGCGCCGCGACGGGACGATCGAGAGCGTCGACGCGACGCGCATCGTCGTTCGGCCCGACGGCGACAAGCCGGACCTCCCCGACATCTACCCGATGCTCAAGTACCAGCGGTCGAACCAGTCGACTTGCTACAACCAGAAGCCGATCGTTCGCGCCGGCGAGCACGTGCGCGCGGGCGAAGTCCTCGCGGACGGCCCGTCGACCGACATGGGCGAGCTCGCGCTCGGCCAGAACGTGCTCGTCGCGTTCATGCCGTGGCAGGGCTACAACTTCGAGGACTCGATCCTCGTCTCCGAGCGCATCGCGAAAGACGACGTCTTCACCTCGATCCACATCGAGGAGTTCGAGTGCTTCGCCCGCGACACGAAGCTCGGCAAGGAAGAGGTCACCCGCGACATCCCGAACGTCGGCGAAGAGGCCCTCAAGGACCTCGACGAGAGCGGCATCGTCCGCATCGGCGCCGAAGTGAAGCCGGGCGACATCCTCGTCGGCAAGATCACGCCGAAGGGCGAGACCCAGCTCTCGCCGGAAGAGAAGCTGCTCCGCGCGATCTTCGGCGAAAAAGCCGGCGACGTGCGCGACAGCTCGCTCCGCGTCCCTCCGGGCGTCAGCGGCATCGTCATCAACGCCCGCGTCTTCTCGCGTCGCAACACCGAGAAGGACGAGCGCGCCAAGGACATCGAGGATCACGAGCGCATTCGGCTCGAGAAGATCCGCGACGAGGAGATCTCGATCCTTCGAGACAGCTTCTTCCGAAGCGTGATGAAGACGCTCGTCGGTCGCGAGACCACGGGCAAGCTCGTCGACGACAAGGGCAAGGTGCTCTTGGCGAAGGGCGTCGAGCTCACCGAGGAGCTGCTCGATCCGGTTCCGCGCAAGTACTGGGCGGAGCTTCCGGTCGCGGGCGGCGAGGACGTCGCGCAGAAGCTCACCGAGCTCGAGGAGGTCGTTCGCGCGCGCGAAGAGCACTTCCGCGACAAGATCGACCGCTTGAGCAAGGGCGACGAGCTCCAGCCGGGCGTCATCAAGATGGTGAAGGTCTACGTCGCCATCAAGCGCAAGCTCCAGGTCGGCGACAAGATGGCCGGGCGCCACGGAAACAAGGGCGTCATCAGCCGTATCCTCGCCGAAGAGGACATGCCGTATCTGCAAGACGGCACGCCGGTCGACATCGTGCTCAACCCGCTCGGCGTCCCGAGCCGCATGAACGTTGGCCAGATCCTCGAGACCCACCTCGGTTGGGGCGCGCGCGTTCTCGGCGCCCAAATCAAGTACATGCTCGAGGCGAAATTCGGCGTCGAACAGCTTCGCCAGCACATCGTCGGCATCTACGACGGCGATCCCGAGATCGACAAGTGGTCGAAGAAGCTGAACGACGACGAGATCCGCGCCGTCGCGCACAAGCTTCGTCGCGGCATCCACTACGCGAGCCCCGTGTTCGACGGCGCGCAGGAGCGGCAGATCAAGAACACCCTCGCCCTCGCCGGTCTCCCGACGAGCGGTCAGGCGGTGCTCTTCGACGGCCGCACCGGCGAGGCCTTCGACCAGGAGGTGACCGTGGGCGTGATGTACATGCTCAAGCTCCACCACCTCGTCGACGACAAGATCCACGCGCGCTCGATCGGCCCCTACTCGCTCGTCACCCAGCAACCGCTGGGCGGCAAGGCGCAGTTCGGCGGCCAGCGCCTCGGTGAAATGGAAGTGTGGGCGATGGAAGCGTACGGCACTGCGTACGCGCTCCAGGAGTTCCTCACGGTGAAGAGCGACGACGTCATGGGCCGAACGCGCATGTACGAGTCGATCGTCAAAGGCGAATACACGCTGGAGCCGGGTCTCCCCGAGAGCTTCAACGTTTTGATGAAAGAGCTCCAGGCCCTGTGCCTCAACGTCGAGTTGGTCGAGCCCGGTGCGACCCGCGACCAGGCGGCGGAAGAATAAGAGGACGAACAGATGCGCGACATTTTCAGCTTCTTCGAAAAACCGAAGGACCCGCTCAGCTTCAGCGCGATGCGCATTTCGCTCGCCTCTCCGGAGAAGATCCGCGAGTGGTCGCACGGCGAAGTCAAAAAGCCGGAGACCATCAACTACCGAACCTTCAAGCCGGAGCGCGACGGGCTCTTCTGCGCGAAGATCTTCGGACCGGTGAAGGACTACGAGTGCAACTGCGGCAAGTACAAGCGCATGAAGCACCGCGGCATCGTCTGCGAGAAGTGCGGCGTCGAGGTCATTCAGAGCAAGGTGCGTCGCGAGCGTCTCGGCCACATCAACCTGGCCACGCCGGTCGCGCACATCTGGTTCTTGAAGAGCCTCCCGAGCCGCATCGGCGCGATCCTCGACATCACGCTGAAGGACCTCGAGAAGGTCCTCTACTGCGAGGCCTACGTCGTCATCGACCCGAAGGAGACGGCGCTCGCTCGCGGTGAGCTCATCAGCGAGGAGCGCTACGCGCAGCTCCTCGAAGAGTACGGCGACGACAAGTTCTCCGCCGGTATGGGCGGCGAGGCCGTCCTCGAGATGCTCAAGCAGGTCGACATCCACCAGATGTGCGAGACCCTGCGCGCCGACATGCGCACGGCGACCAGCGAGGCGAAGCGGAAGAAGATCGTCAAGCGCCTCAAGGTGTGCGAAGCGTTCCGCGAGTCGCGGCAACCGCCCGGAGTGGATGATGCTCGACGGTCATCCCGGTGCTCCCGCCGGATCTCCGCCCGCTCGTTCCGCTCGACGGCGGCCGCTTCGCGACCAGCGATCTCAACGATCTCTACCGCCGCGTCATCAACCGCAACAACCGCCTCAAGCGCCTGCTCGAGCTCAACGCTCCGGAGATCATCATCCGGAACGAGCGCCGCATGCTGCAAGAAGCGGTCGACGCGCTCTTCGACAACGGCCGTCGCGGCAAGACGATCACCGGCCCGAACAAGCGCCCGCTCAAGTCGCTCAGCGACATGCTCAAGGGCAAGCAAGGCCGCTTCCGCCAGAACCTCCTCGGCAAGCGCGTCGACTACTCGGGCCGCTCGGTCATCGTCGTCGGCCCGTCGCTCAAGCTGCACCAGTGCGGCCTGCCCATCAAGATGGCGCTCGAGCTCTTCAAGCCGTTCATCTACAACAAGCTCGAAGAGCGCGGCTTCGTCAACACCATCAAGTCTGCGAAGAAGATGGTGGAGAAGGAGCGCCCCGAGGTCTTCGAGATCCTCGAAGAGGTCGTCAGCGAGCACCCGGTTCTCCTGAACCGCGCGCCGACGCTGCACCGCCTCGGCATCCAGGCGTTCGAGCCGGTCCTCATCGAAGGCAAGGCCATCCAGCTTCACCCGCTGGTCTGCGCGGCGTTCAACGCCGACTTCGACGGCGACCAGATGGCGGTCCACGTGCCGCTCTCGACGGAAGCGCAGATGGAAGCGCGCGTGCTCATGATGAGCACGAACAACATCCTCTCCCCCGCGAACGGCCGCCCGATCATCAACCCGACGCAGGACATCGTCCTCGGCCTCTACTACGCGACCCGCGAGAAGAAGTTCGCGAAGGGCAGCTACCGCGAGGGCAGCCTCACGGTCGACAAGAAGGGCAACGTCGAAGGCGTGCTCCGCGGCGTGTACTCGTCGCCGGAAGAAGTGCGCATGGCGTACGACAACGAGGAGCTCAGATCCACACGGGCATCCGCGTGCGCGTGCGCGACCCGGAGACCGGGCTCCGCAAGACCGTCAACACGACGGTCGGGCGCTGCCTCATCTCGGAGATCCTCCCCGACGGCCTCTCGTTCGATCTCGTCAACAAGACGCTGGACAAGAAGGCGCTCTCGGCGCTCATCGACGCTTGCTACCGCAAGCACCGCAACAAGGAGACGGTCCTCCTCGCCGACCGCCTGCGTTCACTCGGCTTCGAGTACGCGACGCGCGTCGGGTTCTTCGATCTGCATGGATCGACATGGTGATCCCGCACGCGAAGGAAGTGCTGCTCAACGAAGCGCAGGAAGAAGTCCAGCGCGTCATCGACCAGTACCAAGAAGGTCTCATCACCGACGGCGAGCGCTACAACAAGATCGTCGACATCTGGGCGGGCGTCGCCGACAAGGTCACGACCGAGATGATGACCGGCATCGGCAAAGAGACCATCACCGATCCCGAGACGGGCAAGGAGCAGGTCGAGCCGAGCTTCAACCCGATCTACATCATGGCGGACTCCGGAGCCCGCGGTTCGACCCAGCAGATTCGCCAGCTCGCCGCCATGCGCGGCCTGATGGCGAAGCCGTCGGGCGAAATCATCGAGACGCCCATCACGGCGAACTTCCGTGAAGGCCTCACGGTGCTCCAGTACTTCATCTCGACGCACGGCGCGCGTAAAGGCTTGGCCGACACCGCGCTCAAGACGGCGAACTCCGGTTACCTCACCCGTCGTCTCGTCGACGTCGCGCAGGACGCGATCGTCACCGACTTCGACTGCGGCACGCTCGACGGCATCCGCGTGACGACGCTCGAGGACGCCGGCGAAGTCATCGAGCAGCTCGGCGACCGTATCCTCGGCCGCGTGACGCTCGAAGACTGCGTCGACCCGCTCACCGGCGAGGTCCTCGTCCCGCACAACACCGAGCTCGACGAAGCCCTCGTCATGAAGATCGAGGACGCGGGCATCGACGCGGTCGTCATTCGCTCCGGCTCACGTGCCAGACGAAGCGCGGCATCTGCGCCAAGTGCTACGGCCGCGACCTCGCGCGCGGTTACAAGGTCAACATCGGCGAAGCGGTCGGCATCATCGCCAGCCAGTCCATCGGTGAGCCGGGCACGCAGCTCACGATGCGTACGTTCCACATCGGCGGCGCGGCGGCGCGCGGCAAGATCGAGCAGAGCTCGCTCGAGGCGCGCAACGAAGGCTTCGTCCGCATCCGCGGCGCGAACCTCGCCAGGTCGAAGAAGGACAACGTCGTGAGCGTCATGAACCGCCACGGCGAGGTCGTCATCGTCGACGAGACCGGACGCGAGCGCGAGCACCATCGCCTCGTGTACGGCGCCATCCTCAAGGTGGAGGAGGGCGACAAGGTGAAGCCGGGTCAGCTCCTCGCGGAGTGGGACGCGTTCGCCATGCCGATCCTCACCGAGGTCGCCGGCATCGCGAAGTTCGGCGACATCGTCGAAGGCGTCACGATGGTGGAGAAGCTCGACGAGGTCACCGGCCTCTCGCGCAAGGTCATCATCGAGTCGCGCGCGGCGGACCTTCGCCCGCGCATCTCGCTCAAGGGCGCCGACGGCGAGACTCAGAAGCTCCCGAACTCGACGCTCGACGCGCGCTACCTGCTCCCGGTCGGCGCGAACATCGTCGTGCAGGACGGCGACCCGCTCGAAGCGGGCGACATCCTCGCGAAGATCCCGCGCGAGACCACGAAGACGCAGGACATCACGGGCGGTCTGCCGCGCGTGGCCGAGCTCTTCGAGGCCCGCAAGCCGAAGGACCACGCGATCATCGCGGAGATCGACGGCGAGGTGTCGTTCGGCAAGGACACCAAGGGCAAGCGCAAGGTGGTCATCACGCCGTTCGACCCGGAGGGCAACCAGCTCCCCGATCAGCAGCGCGAGTACCTCATCGCCAAGGGCAAGCACATCCAGGTCCAGCCGGGCGACCGCGTTCGCGCGGGCGAGCCTCTGATGGACGGCCCGGCCAACCCGCACGACATCCTTCGCGTCAAGGGCGAGAAGGAATTGGCGGCTTACTTGGTGAACGAAATCCAGCAGGTTTACCGCCTGCAGGGCGTCGCCATCAACGACAAGCACATCGAGGTCATCGTCCGTCAGATGATGCGGCGCGTCCGCATCAAGGACGTCGGCGACACCCCGTTCCTCATCGACGAGCAGGTCGAGAAGCACATCTTCGAGCGCGAGAACGCCAAGGTGATCGAGCGCGGCGGCAAGCCGGCGATCGCAGAGCCTTTGCTCCTCGGCATCACGAAGGCGTCGCTGTCGACGGAGTCGTTCATCTCCGCGTCGAGCTTCCAGGAGACCACGAAGGTCCTCACCGAAGCCGCGATCAACGGAAAGACCGACTTCCTCCGCGGCCTGAAAGAGAACGTCATCATGGGACGTCTCATCCCGGCCGGCACCGGCCTCCCGGCGTACAAGACGCTCCGCGTGATCGTCGAAGAGGCGCCCGCGGGCGAGGAGCGGATGCACCATCCGCCCGCGAGCTCCGCGGAGCTGTCGGCGGTGAACGAGGAGTGAGATAGCTCCCCGCGACGGCCCTTCGGGCCGTCGACCCCCTCCGGGCGTCGCCTGCGGCGCCGCCGAGGGGGTGGGGTGCACGAGGACGGCGTTGGTCAATCGCGACCAGCGCCGTTTTTCGTTCCGTCCGAGGTCGCGATCTCGATGCGAACGCCAAAGACCCAATCGGACACGCCACCCCCTCGGCGGCGCCGGAACGGCGACGCCCGGAGGGGGCCGGCGAGCGAAGCTCGCCGGGGGGAGCCCCCTCGGCGTAAAGTGATCCGCGCCGTGTCCAAGCGCCTCGTCGTCCTCGCGCTCCTCCTCCTCGCCGCGTGCAAGCACGACGAGCCCAAGCCGGAGCCGCCCGCGTGCCGCGACGATCTTCCGCGCCTCGACGTGATGCGGCTTCAGCAGCTCGCGCGAAGCGGCGACAATCCGTGCCCCGATCTCCCGACGCCCAAGATCGTGCTGGATTCACGAGGCGTCAGCGTCGACGGCGCGGTGGTCGTCGCCCCGCAGGATCTCCCGCGCGGCAGGCCGCAGAACATCACGTCGCTGTTCCAATCGTTCGAGGGCCGCCGTCGACTCTGGCGCGAGCTTCACCCGGGCGAGACGTTCGCGCCGAAGGTCACCTTCACCGCCGAGCCCGGCGCAGACGCCGTCGCCGGCGCGAGCGTGATCCGCAGCGTCGCCTGGTCGGGGTTCACGAAAATTCACCTCGTCGCGGGCGACGCGACCGTCGACTTCGATTCGCCGACGCCGCGCCCGCCGGGCGCGCCGGAGGACAAGGACATCGTGCGCCTGCACACGACCGGCACGATGCACGATCTCGCGCAGGACGTGGCGACCGCAGTCGCCGCCGGCAAGCACGAGTTCTCGTTCGAGCGCGGTAGCTAAAAATCGCACGGCTCGCTGGGAACGCAGTGGCCCGGCACCTTGAGCACGAGCTTCATCCGGTAGACCACGGGCGTGGGTTCGGCGCGGACCTCGTGGCGAGCGCCGAGCGGCGCGGCGACGAACGCCGTCGCGAGCGCCATCACCGCCGCGCCGACGAGCCCCGCGCGGCGGCGTCTCGAGCGCGAGTCCGCGCCAAAACGCGCGACCGCCGGATCCGGCGCGTCCGCCGACCGCGCGTTGATTCGATACGGCACGAGCATTGGACACGGAGCGAGGGGTCGAGGTTCCCGACCAAGTCGAACCGCCCACCGCGGGTTCCCGATTGGCGCCGTCGACGCGCAGTCCGTCGACTGGGCCGCCCACGACGACGCCCTCATGCACGGCGCCCCGCGCTGAGCGTCGTGCTACGTAAGTCAGCCGTGATCGTCGCGACCTGGAACGTCAACGGCGTGCGCGCGCGCGCGCAGCGCCTGCTCGAGTGGCTCGGCGAGCGCAAGCCCGACGTCGCGTGCCTGCAGGAGCTGAAGGTCAAAGAGGACGAGTTCGAGCACGAGGTCGTCGAGCGCGCCGGCTACAAAGCCGCGATTGTCGGGCAACCCGGCTGGAACGGCGTCGCCGTCCTCGCGCGCGAACCGCCGCAGATCGTCGTGCGCGGACTCCAAGGCGAAGCCGAAGCCGGCGCGCGATTCGTCGTCGCGCGCGCCGCGGGCCTGGAGATCGCGAGCGCCTACATCCCGAACGGCAAGACGACCAAAGACCCCGAGTTTCGGATGAAGCTGAAATGGCTCGAAGCCCTCGCGAGCTGGGTCGAGGCGCGACGCGACGCGTCCGCGCCCTTCGTGCTCGCGGGCGACTTCAACGTCTGCACGACCGACTTGGACTCGTACGTCGGCGAGCGCGGCCGCGGCACCATCTTCCACACCGAGGAGGAGCGCGCACTCGTCGGGCGCATCGCGAAGGCCGGCCTCGTCGACGTCTATCGGGCGAAGTACCCGACCGAGCCCGGCTACTCGTGGTGGGACTACCGCATGGGCGCGTTCCATCGAAAGCTCGGCATGCGCCTCGATTTGATCTTCGCCAGCGAGCCGGTCGCGCGCCGCGTGAAAGACGTCTACGTCGACCGCGACTTTCGGAAGAAGAGCAAGCTCTCCGGCGCGCTCCCGTCGGACCACGCGCCCGTCGTCGCCGTGCTAGAAGATTGAGCGGTGAGGACCCTCGGTCTTCTTCTTCTTTCGCTTCTCGCTCTCTCCTGCTCGCAAGGGGCGCGCCCCGACGATGCCGGCGCGGACTCCGGCGCCGGAGACGCTGTCTCCGCCGACGCCCCCGCCTCGGGCGACTCCGGGGGCGACGCAAATGCCTGCACTCTGCAAGCAACCGCGACGCTGAGCGGGACCCTGCTCGGCCAGACGCTCGCGCCGAAGGACGCCGTGTCCTACCAGACGCACACGACCGACTACGAAGCGGTCGTCGCGATCACCGACTTCGCGAACGCGTGCTCGCTCGGCAACGACTACAAGGCGAGCTCGAACGTGCTCTCGATGGTGTACGTCTCGCCGACGCAGCCGCTCTCGGCCGTGACGTTCGACTTGTCCAAGTCCACCGTCTGGGACGCGCAGTACGCGCAGTTCGACGCGACGTGCCAGTCATCGCAGGGCGAGTCGTCGACGGCGGGCACGATCACGATCACGAGCGTCGACGCGTGCGGGATCGTCGGCTCGTACGATCTCACGTTGAACAACGATCACGTCACCGGCACCTTCACCGCGCCGAGCTGCGCCAACGCGGCCGACGGCGGCGCGGGCGCGTGCAAGTGATCAGGGGTTGGCGATCACGAGCGGCAAGTAGTGCTTCGTGCTCCCGAGCGTGCTGATCACGGTGAGGAGCTCGGCCTTGAGCGGACCGGCTTGGTTCACCGTGACGTTCAGGAAGGTCTTCTCGCCGTTCACGCCGCTCGTCTTGTTCGTGTCGACCGAGAGCGTGAGCCGCCCGGTCACCGGGTTCACGAGCGGGTTCGACTCGGCGACGTCGATCGAAAACGGCTGCGTGGGCCCGTCGCTGTAGAGACCGATCGGGACCTGGATCGTCTGGTTCACGGCGCAGGCGTAGCCCTTGGTCTTGAAATTCGCCGAACCGCCCTCGCTCGAGAGATCGACGGTCACGTCCTGCAAATCGAGCGGCGCGACGTTGAAGTACGTGCTCGTGTACGGCTGGCAGGGCGAGTGCCCGGCGGCGCCCATCTTGTTCGACCAGAGGCGCTGCACCTGGAACGCGAACGGCTGCGACTCGGTGTAGAAGGAGTCGGCGAAGAACTCGCATGCGTCGCCGTTCTCGTCGTTGCCGCGCTGCCAGAAGTCGAATGCGACGTACGGATCGTCGTAGCCGTAGTAAGCCGGTTGCGTGCTCGGCTCGGGATCGGTCGCCGCCTCGCCGATCTCGTGGCTCGCGTATTGGGTCGTCTTGCTGTCCGTTCCGCAGTTCGGGAGCACGGCGTACGCGACCGGCGCGTTCCCGACCGTGACGTCGTCGTGGTAGCCGCCGATCGACGAGCACGCGTTCTGGTTGCCGAAGATGAACGTCGTCCCCGGCGCGATGTAAAAGACGTAAATCGTCTGCGCCGTCGGCGCGGGCAGGAGCGTGCCCGCGTTCGTTTGGATGAACGTGCGCACGTCGGAGTCGCCCCACTGCACCGGCGGCGTCGTCGAGAGGTGAACGTGATTGGTCGCGCCGCTCGTCACCGCGCCGACGCCGTACTCGCCGACCGCCGCGCTCCAATAGGACGACCCGCCGAGCTCGTCGCCGAACGACTCGAACGTCGCGCGACCCGTGTCCACGTCCCACGTGACCGTGACGGCGACCGGCGCCGAGAGCACGGGCCCGCCATTGTTCGCGAGCTGTCCCATCCACGGCGTGAAGGCCGGGTAGGTCGTGCTCGGCGCGCCGTACGCGCCCGCTTCGACGGGAGCGTCCGGCGGCGCGTCCGGCACCTGGGCGACGTCGCTCGTCGTGACGTCCGGTTTCATGGCCGCGTCGGCGCCGCCGTCATTCAGGTCGACGCCGCTGCCTCCGCACGCGCACACGATCAGCGCGAGCGAGACCACCGCCAAGGTCTTCATGCGCGAAGCTTCTCACTTCGATCTCCACGCGCCTACGCACGCTTGCACTTTGCACGCGCTTTGGTGGGAGCTTGCCCCACGGCTGCGAATTTGTTTTTTGCCGCCCGGGGCAAAAAGCCTGAGCGCAGCGGGAAGGTTTCAGTTAGGGTGCGCGTACTGTAGGCAACTGAAGGATTAGAAAACGGTTTCCAACGATTTCAGTAGCTTACACCACGACAATCCAGCTCCTACTGTCGCTCAATGTGGTATAAGTCGCTCTTCGACACACCTGGAATGACCATGAAGCTTTCGACTTCTGCCGTGCTCCGCGACGACGACCGTACTTCGCCGCTTCCGATGTTCCCCCTCGACCTCGACGACGACGACGCGTCGACCTCGCTCGACGTGGCCGCGTATCGCGCCGATGCGTTCGCGCCGTCGCCCGGGCAGCGCGAGGAGTCGTACGTCGGCACCCGCCCGCAAGACGAGCTGGAGAAGTCGGTGGTCGACGCCGTGCGCGAGCGCCACGAAGCGCTCGTCGCCGCGATTCGCGTCGCTCGAGACGACCTGCGCCGCGTTCGACTCGGTCGACCCGTCGGCGGCCGCCGCGCAGACGTCGCTTCGCCGGCGCGTCGGCAGCCTCACGTTGATGGCGAGCGCGCTCGAGGGCGTCGCCTCGTTCGTCGAGACGACGAATCGATGATTTGTTCGCGGGCGAGGGCTTGCTCGCGCCCTACCTCGCCGGCATCTATTTGTGGGCGGGCGACGTGACCGAGACGCTCCACGCGCTCGCGCGCGATCTCAACGCGCTCGCGCCGAGCTGGGCGTCGTTCCGCGATTGGATGAACGACGTCGCCTGGATCCACGAGATGGCGCTCGTCGAAGGCCGCCGCCTCGAGGCCGTCCGCGATTTGCTCCCGCCCGAGATGAACGAGCCGATGGACGACCTTCTCCTCGCGTTCGTCACCCTCAAGCACAAGATCGACGAACCCTTCGGGTGATTCTCCCCTGGGCTCACTTGGCGCAGCGAAACCCGAGGTCGGCGCTGCGCGAGGAGGGGCTCGACTTGGAGCGCGCGGTCGCGCGGACGTGGCGGACTTCTTCGGTCGTCCACGCGCTGCCGCGCGTCGCGCGCGTGTCGCTCGAGCAGTTCGTGCCGGGGTAGGGGCAGAAAGAGCTCGAGGTCCACTCGCTCACGTTCCCGGCGAGATTGAAGACGCCCGTGGGCGTGCGCCCGGCGGGGTACGAGCGCACCGGCGCCGTGCCGGACCAGCCGTCTTCGCCCGAGTAGAGCGGCGTCCAGCCGGTGTCGAGCAGCTTGCCCTTCGCCGCGCACTCGGCGCCGCACGCGTTCAAGAACGTCGGCCCCGGCGCGTCGGCGCCCCACGGGTACGGGCGGGCCTCGGTGCCGCGCGCGGCGAGCTCCCACTCTTCTTCGCTCGGCAGGCGTTTGCCTTGATGCTTGCAGAATGCATGCGCCTGCTCGAACGCGACGCAGTTGATTGGGTGCGCCTCGCGCCCGGGCTTTCCCTCGTTGCAGAAGTCGTCCCACACGGCGTGGTCGTGCGGCTGGATGCCCGGCCAGTCGACCGAAGGGAGCGCCGCGGGACAGCGGCCCTCCTTCGCGCACGCGTCGTACTGCGCGACCGTCACCTCGGACAAATCGATGCAGAATGCATTCAATTGCACGTCGTGGACCGGACGCTCGTCGGTCTCGCCGTCGTTCGAGCCCATCGCGAAGCGGCCGCCGGGTAGCGCGGCCATGCCGTCGGGGCAGATGAGATCCGCGGGCTTGGTCGTCGCGGTGGTCGCGACCGACTGCGCCGCGGAGCCGCTCGACGCGTGCATCGCGGCGAACACGCCCGCGCCGCCGAGGAGCGCGACGCCGACGATTGCGAGCGGCCACTTCGCCGAGGAGACCGGCACGCCGCGCGGCTCCTCGAGAGGGTCGTCGTCGGCGTCGCGAGGGAGCGTCCTCGCGAGGGCGATCTCGCCCGTGCGTGCGCGCGGCGGGTCGGGCGCGGAGGGCGGCGCCTCGATCGTCCATGTCGACTTGCCGGCCGCCGCAGCGAGCGCCCGCCACGCCTCCGCCGCGTCGGCGAATCGCTCCGACGGCTCGCGCGAGACGCACCGCGCGAACCACGCGTCGAAGCCGTCGGGCAGTCGCTCGGCGACGCCGAAATCGGTCGCGCGCTGCGACGCCGGCGGGATCGGCTCGAGCACGAGCTCGCGCATGAACGCGGTCAGCGACGACGCCTCGTCGTTCGCGCTCCGCCAAAACGGCCTGCCCGTGAAGAGATCGAACGCGAGGAGCCCGATCGCCCAGACGTCGGTCGCCGGCGTGATCGTCGCGCGGCGCTCGGTCTGCTCGGGCGCCATCCAGTAGGGCGAGCCCATCGCGCCGGTGTTGCTGCTCGTCCGCGCCTCTTCGATCACCTTGGCGATGCCGAAATCGAGCACCTTCACCGTCGCCGACGCTCCGGCGGAGCGCGCGCGCCGCAAGAAGACGTTCTCCGGCTTCACGTCGCGGTGCACGATTCCGGCAGCGTGCGCGGCGGCGAGCGCGTGGCAGGTCGATTCGAGGATCGCGTACGCCTCGTCGCGCGAGGGGACGCCGCGCGCGATGCGCTTCTCGAGATCCTCGCCCTCGAGGAGCTCCATCGCGAGGAACGGGACGCCGGTCTCCTCGTCGACGCCGGCGGCGATCACCTCGACGACGTGATCGCTCGCGATGCGCGCGCCGATCCGAGCCTCCTGGACGAACTTCGCGCGGAGCGCAGCGTCGCCGACGAGCTCGGGGTGCATCAACTTCAGCGCTCGCTCGCGGCCGGTCGAGAGCTGCACCGCGACGTACACGGCGCCCATTCCGCCCTCGCTCAGCTTGCGAACGACGCGGAAGTCCCGCGCGAAGACGGCGCCAGGTTGGAGCGCGACGAGCCCGGGCATGCCGGGACCAAGATATCTCAACTTTCCGCGCGCACGATGCGTTCGAGCGCGGCCACCGCCGCGGGCACGTCGGGCGCGTCGTCGAGGAGGCCGCGCGCGAGATTGCCGACGCGGGCCAGCCGCTCCGGCACCGTTCGGAGCGTGAATTTCGAGGGATTCGAGCGAGTCGGCGACCTCGCTCCACGCGAGCGGCGCCGACACGGTCGCGCCGGGAAACGCGCGCACCGAGTACGGCGCGACGATGGTGCGGCGGCGGCCCGTCTGGCCGATGTCGACGAGCACGCGCGGCCCGCGGCGCTCGACGACGCGGTCGAGCGTCGCGATGTCGGGGTGGCGCGCCGCGACGAGACGTCCGAGAAGGGCGTTCAGCGCTTGCGCCGTCTCGAACGACACGCCCGGTCCGAGCGGGACGAGCACGTGGAGCCCGTGCTGGCCCGAGGTCTTCGGGTAACCGCGCAGCCCGATCCGGTCGAGGAGCCCGCGGAGCTCGAGCGCGAGCCTGACCCCGTTTTGCAGCGTCGAGCGCTGCACGTCGAAGTCCACCGTGCAGAAGTCGCAGCACTCGAGCGACCCGACGCGGCACGCGAGCACGTGCATGGGAATCGCGCCGAGGTTCGCGACCGCGAGGAGCGAGTCGAGATCGTTCACCAAGAACACGCGCTTCTTTCGACCCTCCTCGTCCATGCCGAGCGGGTAGTGGCGGATCCATGCGGGGAATCCCCAAGGCACGTTCCACTGAAAGAAGCTCTTTCCCTCGATGCCGTCGGGATATCGAACGATGACGACGGGCCGATCGTGCAGATAGGGCAACAAGACATTCGAGATCGTCTCGTAGTAACGACAGAGATCTCCTTTCGTGAATCCTTCTTTCGGCCAGAAGACTTTGTCCTGATTGGTGAGCACAGCGCGCTTGAGCGGGTGCGAGCCGCGCACGGACTCGGGCGGGCGGCGCTTCTTGAATCGAGGTGCTTCGAGCGAGGGCAGGTGAATCGCCTGATCGCCGTGCGGCGAAGCGACGCAGTCGGTCGGCGAGCGATCGTAGTCGACGCCGCGAAACGTGGGGAAGCGCAGGCGGCCGTCGTCGGACCAACCCAAGTAGCGAACGCTGACGACGAGCTTCGGCTCGACGAGTGTGCGTCCGTTCGGCGCGCCGTCGAGCTTCCCCGCGAACTTCTTCTCGCGGGTGACGAGCGGGCCGAGCTCGTCGAGCAAGAGATCGATCGTTTTTTCGTCGAGGCCGCTGCCGACCTTGCCGCGCACCACCAGTCGCTCTCCGCCGTCCTCGTAGCTCCCGAGATCGAGCGCGCCGAGGCGAGAGCGTCCCTCGTTGCCGCGCGTGAAACCGATCACGACGAAGCTCTCGTCGCGCTCGCACTTCACCTTCACCCAGTCGTTCGTGCGCTTTGGTCCCGCGCGATACGGGGAATCTGCACGTTTCGCGACGATGCCCTCGAGGTGGCGCGCGCGGCAGAAGTCGAGCAGCGCGTTGCCGCCGCTCTCGAGGTGATCGAGCGCGCGGATCACGCCGCTCCCGAGCACGATTTGCCGGAGGATCTCGCGCCGGCAGACGAGCGGCAGCGGTCGGAGATCGTACGAGCCGAGCGCGAGCACGTCGAAGACGAGGTAGACGACCGGTACGCCGAGCATCGCCCAGCGGGTGCGCTCGCTCGCGTGGATGCGTTGCGCGAGGCGCTGGAAATTCGGCAGGCCCTTCTCGTCGAACGCGACGATCTCGCCGTCGAGCACGACGCGCGCGGGGCCGAGCGTCTGCACGGCGCGCGCGACCTCGGGGTACGCGGCCGTCGTGTCGCGGTTCGAGCGGTACGTGAGCCGAACGTCGCCGTCGCGCTTGTCGGCGATGACGCGCACGCCGTCGAGCTTGAGCTCGTAGGTGTAGCCTCGTTCGAGCGACGCGGGCAGGACCGTCGCGGTGCGGTCGACGGATCCGCCGAAGGCGGGACGTCGCAAACGAGAATCGTCGAGCGAGCTGCACAGCATCGGCGAGAGCGCGCGGCCGTCGACCTCGCCGAGCTTCGCGCCGAGACCCTTCGCGAGCGCCTCGGCCTCGGCCATCATCGCGGGCGCGCGCTCGAGCTCCTCGACGGTGAGCCCCGAGAGCACGGAGCGCGGCTGGAGGACGCGCGGGTCGTCGGTCGTCGCGTGAGCGTCCGCTTTTTTGATGAGCAGCCACTCGTTTCCGCGGTTCTCCGCGCCGCGGACGCCGGACTTCGCGAGCTTCACGAGCGCGAAGCGACCGCGCAGCTTGTAGCCCTGGAGCGTGAAATCGATTTTGCCCGACGCGAGCCCCTCTTCGACCGTCGACTCGAGATAACGAATCCCGCCACGGTCCCAACAGATCATCGGGCCGGCGCCGTATTGGCCCTCGGGGATGACCGCCTCGAAATCGAGATATTCGATCGGGTGATCCTCGGTGCGGACGGCGAGCTGCTTGTCGTTCGGGTCGAGCGCCGGCCCCTTCGGGACCGCGAAGCTCGCGAGCACGCCGGCCGTCTCGATGCGTAAGTCGTAATGGCGGCGCGTCGCGTCGTGCAGGTGGACGACGAACGCGCCGGCGCGCGTGCCGGCCGCCGCCGCGCCGAGCTCGCCGCCCTCCGGCTCGGGCGTCGCGCCCGGGTCGCGTTTTTTCCTGTAGTCGGTGAGCTTGTCGTCGGGCATCGAAGGACTGAGCGCGCGTGCAGCGTAAGGACGAGTTATTCGACAATCTCGTTTTCCGATCGATACCATTCTTCTTCGGAACCCATGGCAGCGCGCGCGATCGCTTCAGGCACCCTCTCCTTCGGGCTCGTGTCGATCCCCTTCAAGATCTACACGGCGGCATCGTCTCAAAACGTGTCGTTCAACCTGCTTCACAAGAAGTGCGGCGGCCGGATGAAACAGCAGTACCTCTGTCCGGTCGACAACGTCGTCGTCGAGCGGGCGGAGATGATCAAAGGCTACGAGTTTGCCAAGGATCAGTACGTCCAGTTCAACGAGGACGAGCTGAAGAAGCTCGAGGCCGCGAAGACCGACGCGCTCGAGCTGGTCGAGTTCGTGCCCGAGTCGACCGTCGACCTCGTCTACTTGGAGAAGAGCTATTTCATCGGCCCCGACAAGGGCGGCGACCGCGCCTACCAGCTGCTCTCGCAGGCGATGAAGCGCGCCGGCAAGATCGCCGTCGGCCGCTTTTGGACGCGCGGGCGAAACCAGCTCGTCTTGATCCGCCCGTACCACGAGGGCCTCATCCTGCATTATGTGTATTATGCAAGCGAGGTGCGGAGCTTCGCCGACGTGGGTGCGCCGAAGGGCGGCGAGTTCAAGGACATCGAGCTCGAGCTCGCCGACAAGCTGATCGAGCAGCTCTCGACGCCGGAGTTCAAGGCCGACAAATTCCACGACGAGTACGAGGATCGCGTGAAGGCGGCGGTGGAGCAGAAGATCGCCGGCAAGGAGATCACGGTCACCGAAGAGGCGCCCAAGGCGCAGATCATCGATCTCTTCGAGGCGCTCAAGCGCAGCCTCGCGACCGCGGCGCCCGCGCCCGAGTCGGTCAAGCCGATGAAGAAGGCCGAGCCCCGCGAGAAGGCCGACAAGAAATCGAAGAAGACGGCCGAAGGCTGAGCTTCAGACGGCGGCGACCCACTTCATCAGCGAGCCGCAGAGATCGCTCTGAGGGTTCTTGTCGCGCTCGAGCTTGAGGCCCGTGCGAAAGAGCTCGGCCGCGCGCTTCTCGTCGCCGGTCACGAGGCAACAGATCCCGAGCCACTGAAAGTCCTCGGGCTCGCCCTTGGCGCCGAGGATCTCGCTGAGCGGCTCGATCGCCGCGCGGAACGCGTCGACGTGCGCGGGCGACGGGTTGTGCGGCGGGATCTTCACGTTCGCGACGAGCTTGACCGCCTGCCGCTGCTCCTCGAGCGGGTATGCGCGGAACGGCGCGCTGCGATAAAGCGTCGCGTACGCCTTGTACGCGTCGTCGACCGCGCCGGACTTCGCGAGCCCGACGATGCGCTTCACTTCGGTGACGAGTGCTTCGGTCGCCATGGCGATGGACTCTACCCGCTACTCTTCTGTTTGCGAAATGCGAAGTACCCGCCGATGAGAAAGAGAACGACGATCACGCCGCCGATGATTTTCCAAACGGGCGTCCCGGTGTCCTCGGCGGCCTCTTCGTCGCCGCCGCCGGACGGTCCGCCGCTCGACGCTCTGGTGCCCGACGCGCCGCCGCCGTGACCTCCGCCGCCGCCGCCGGCCGCGGTTTTTCCGCCGCCACCCGAGGCGCCGCCGCCGGCGCCCGTCGTGTCCGCGCCGCCCGCGCTGCCCGCGCCCGCCGCGCCTCCCGTTCCGTTCTTCGCGGTCGGGCCGCCGCCGCCGCCGCTTCCGCCGCCCTGGAATTGCTCCTGCGTTTTGTCGCCCGCGCCCTTCACGCGGTTGCCCATGAACCGGAACGTGATCCCGACCGCCGCGATGACGAGGAAGAGCAAGAGCGCGTATTCGGCGACGCCCGCTCCGCGTCGATCCCGGATCATCGCGGTCAATCTACCACCGATCGAAGCGCCCCGTGGCACTCGGGGGTGAACGCCCTACCCAGGTCGGCCGTTTCGTGCGATGCCATGGACCTCGCGGATGCACCATCGAAGTTGGCTCGCGGCACTGGCGATCGCGGGGCTCGGCGTACCGGCGCACGCGGGCACGTTCGACCCGATGGGCGACTTCTCGTTCGACGCGGCGGCCGTTTACACCAACGGTTTCGACGCGGTCGCCAAGCAGAGCGGCGTGAAGCTCGTCCATTCGGGCGACGCGATTGAAGGGGCGTCGTACCTCAGCGTCGACACGCAAAATAGCTCGGCCGTCTTCTCCGTGACGCTGCCCGCCGCCGACGCGTCGTACGTCGCGCGCGTCTTCGCGCGGACGAACCGCTTGGTCGCGAGCATCGACGTGAGCTACCCGAGCGACGGCGGCTCGCCGAGCACGAGCGCGAGCTTCTTTCCGAGCGGAACGGTCACCAGCGACGGCTGGTACGAGCTCGTGACGAACGCGTTCTCGGTGCAGGGCAGTCGCGCGCCGACGGTCGATTTTTCCGTCTACGCGAACGCCGCCGACGTCGACGCGCTCGAGCTCGTGCCCTCGGGGAAGTTCCAGGCCGCGGCCAAGTGCTCGCCGCCGATCGACAGCGCGTGCGGCGCGCATCAGTTCTGCGAGAGCGGCTGGTGCCGCGACGGCAATCCCCTCGTTCCGCCGCTCCCGCCGCTGAGCGAGCGCGACGACGTCATCGGGTATTTCCGCGCGCGCATGGGCGATTTCTTCGGAGGTCGTTACTCGCGGCTCGCGTATCTGCCGAACGCGCTCGCGACGCTCGACGGCCTGCACGCCGCGCCCGACGCGTGGTCGTTCTGGGACGGCATCGTGACGGCGATTCACCGCTTGCACGACTGGCACACGACGGTGAACGCGCCGTTCGGCTTCGGCGGCCGTGGACTCTTGCCCGTGTGCTTCGTCGAGGGCGACGCCGACGCGTCGCACGCGCTCGTCCCGAAGGACCCGAAGTATTTCGACGTGCTCGTCTCGCACGTGGGCCCGGCGGGAACCGACTTGAAGCCGGGCGATCGGCTCGTCGCGATCAACGGCATGCACCCGATCGCGTTCGTCGAGAGCCTCGACGGGCTCGACTGGGGGATGTGGCGCGCGGACGATCCCGACACGCACGCCGAGGCGATCGAGCGCATGACGTCGGTGATCCGCCGCTGGGCGACGAGCATCACCGTGATGCACTGCGACTCCTCGACCGACACATGCGGCGCGCCGCAGACGATCGCGATCGACAGCCTGCCGGTCGACGACGGCTCGTACGTCTACCCGTACTGCGATCACCGGCCGCTCTATCACCTCGGGAGCAACGGGCCCGACCCGGTGACGCACAACTCGTACAGCGGGCCGTTCTACGGCGTCGTCGACGAGAGCCAGCCGGGCGAGAACGTCTACGGCATGGTGTGGAACGACGCGTACCTCGACGGCTCGGGGAACAACCCGTACCAGCCCGCCTACGACGCGTTCGCGGCGAACGCCGGCGCGGTGATCCTCGATCATCGGCTCGGAAACGGCGGCACGGTGCTCGGCGCGCAGTACCTCACGTCGCTCTGGCGCCCTCCGCAGACCCTCGCGGCGCAGTCGGGCTTCAACCTCACGCTCGGCGAGCTCGACGACTGGACGACGACGTTCGGCATCAGCTTCTACTCGCAGGTCGTCCCGACCGATCCGTACTCGGTGGGCGGCGCGTCGGCGCTCACGAAGGTGCCGGTGGCGCTGCTCCTCGCGCGCGACGGGAGCGCGAGCGACTGGTTCCCGTTCGGGATGCAAGGCGGCGGGGCGAACATCCGCGTCTTCGGCCGCCACACGGCCGGCGCGTTCTCGTCGTATTTCGTGTTCGATTATTACGCGGGCTTCAGCTGGCGAATGGCGTCGGGGGATTTGATCCTGCCCGACGGCACGACGCACCTCGGGACCGGCGTGCCGACGGACGAGGAGATTCGTTCCGCTCCAAACCGACTTGATGCACGGTCGCGACACGGCGTACCTCCGCGCGCTCGACTGGGTCCGAACCTGCACCGCGTGCCGCCAATGAGACGCGTCGTCCTCTTGATCGCGTTCGCGGT
This sequence comes from uncultured delta proteobacterium, assembly GCA_963731595.1. GTDB lineage: Bacteria > Myxococcota_A > Polyangia > Polyangiales > Polyangiaceae > DASXHD01. Next base: position 938,776 of record CAVSWE010000004.1, on the reverse strand, counting down.
CGCCGCGTGCGACTCCGACCTCACGGGGTCGCAGCCTTCGCCGCCGTTCGGGCTCGAGGCGGGCGCGCCCGCGCCGGCCGCGCCGCGTCGCCTCGTGTTTCATCGGAACCCGCTCGGCGACGCGCTCCAAGCCGACAACCTGATGGTCGACGGCGACTTCGAGCTGACGGGGCGCTCGGACCAAGCCCCGTGGCTCGCGTTCGATCCGAACCAAGGCCAAATCACGCTGAACTACGACACCGGCGGCCACTGTCGTTCCGGCGTTCGCTGCGCGGTCATCAGCGGCACCGACGTGCTCGTCGGCATGATGGGCACGCCGATGCTGACGAACGTGGTCGTGCGCGCGTACGCCAAGCCGAGCTCGGGCAAGTGCGTCGACCTGCGGGTGCTCCCGATCGATCTCTCCAGCAACGCGGTCGGCGGCGCGATTGCCGCGACGAGCCCCGCGCCCGCGGCGGACGGTTGGTGCTTTTACGAAGGGCAGGCGAGCAACCTCCCGCTCGCGCAGCCTGCGCTCTACCTCGAGATCACCTCGTCGAAGACGACCGTGACGGTCGACGAGGTGAGCGCGCTGCCCGTCGGCGAGACGCCGGTGCACGGAATCGCCCAGCCGCACCCGGAGATCGACGCGCCGACGCGCGCGCGCATCGCGACGGCGGTCGCGTGGGTGCGCGCGCACCGCAAATACGGCATGGACCCGAAACCGGTCCGATGATGCGAAGCGCTCTCTTCGTATTCGGCGCCGCGAGCGACGGTGGCACCGTCCGCTTCGAAGACTGGGTGAAGGCGCTCGTCGGCGGCGCGGTCACGAACGTCGGGCCGTAGCGCTCCGCACGCTCAGAGGGTCGTTCCCGATTCGAAGCGGCGGCGCGTGTGCTCGTACATCGTGATCCCGGCGGCGACGGCGAGCGGCAGCGAGTGGTTCACGCCGTAGATCGGGATGGCGAGGACTTCGTTGCACTCTGCAAGGACCTCCGACGGGACGCCGAAGCGCTCGCTGCCGAAGAGGAAGACCACGTCGCGCGGAAAGGCGTCGACCGCGGTGATGGCGCGGCGGGCGGCGTCTTTTTCGAGCGCCCACACCGGCCGTCCCGCGGCGTGACGAAAGAAGGCGGCCGCGTCCGGAACTTTGACGATCGTCTCGAACTTCTCCATCCCCATCGACGCCTTCTCGTACCATCCGTGCCGCGCGCGCGGCAGGTCGCCGGCCTCCTCGCCGATGACGACGATTTCGCGCGCGAGGAAATTGTGAGCGACCCGGACGATCGCGCCGAGCGCGAAGGCGTTTCCTGCGGCGTAGACGGCGACCGAAAAGTCGGAGCGGAGCGGCGCGAGCGCGGCGCGCACCTCTTCGGGCGATGCCTCGAGCGGCGGAACGCGCGCCATGCGGACGAATGATAGGCTCCACGCGTGCTTTCGCTCTACGTCATTCATCACTCGCCTTGGTCGGAGCGCGCGCGGTGGGCGCTTCTTCACCACAAAATGAAATTCGAGGAGCGCGAGCACGTGCCGCTCGTCGGCGAGCTCGCGCTGCGCATGCGCGCCAAGGGCACCAGGGGCAAAGTCTCGGTGCCGCTGCTCGTCGACGACGAGGGGCAGTCGGTGCAAGGCTCGCTCGCGATCGGCGAGTGGGTCGACGCGCGCGGCAAGAAGCAAAAGCCGCTCTTTCCGAAGGGGGCCCGCGAGCGCATCGCCGCGCTCTACGACGCGCTCGAGGACCCGCTCTCCGCCGCGCGCGAGCGCTTCGTCCGCGACCTCGCGAGCGATCGCGACGCGCAGCTCGAGAGCTTGCCTCCCGCGCTTCGCGCGCTCCCGTTCGCGACGCTCTCGGCGCGAATCGGCACGGCGTTCGTCGCGAACAAGTACAACGCGCGCATCGGCTCGGTCGACGACCGCATTCGAAGCGGTCTTCGCGCCGTCCGCGAGGCGCTCGGCGGAAGGAAATACGTGCTCGACGATTTTCTCGTTCGCCGACATCGTCGGCACGAGCATCGTTCAAGCGATTCACCCGATCGACGACGCGTTCCTCGAGTTCCCGCCCGCGACGCGCAGGCTCTGGGAGCACCCGAAGCTGCTCAAAGAGTTCCCCGACCTCGTCGAGTGGCGCGACGCGACGTACGCGAAGCACCGACCCAAGGCCGCGCGATGAAGCGCCTCGCCGCCGTCGCGCTCCTCGCCGCGTGCCACGGCGCTTCGACTGCGAAAGCGACGGCCACGGCGACCGCGACCGCGACGGCGACGGCGACGGCGACCACGATTGCAGCGGCCACGGCCACGGCCAAGGCCGCGCCGCCCGCCGCCATCACGGTCGCGCCCACCGGCATCGGCTTCGACGATTCTCGTCTTCGCTCCACGCGCCCACCGCGTTCTTCTCCCCGCCGCCCTCACCGGCGAAATCGCAGCCGTCGACCCCGACACGTTTGCCGTCACGCGCCTCCGCGCGTTCCCGGCCTCGAGCCGCGCGTACCAAAGCGGCCGCCACGACGACGGCGTCACCTCCGCCGCCGAGGGCGACGGGCGTTTTTACGCGACCGACCGCGACTCGCTCGAGGTCGTCGCGCTCGATCCGTCGACGGGCCGAAAGCTCGGCGGCGCCAAGCTCGCGTCCGAGCCGGACTACGTCCGTTTCGTGCCCGCACCGGCGCGCGCCGAGGTCTGGGTCACCGAGCCCGACCGCGCCCAAATCGAAGTCTTCACGCCCGAGCTCGCCCGCGTGACGACGTTCGCCGTCCCCGGCGGCCCCGAGTCCCTCGTCGTCGACGCCCCGCGCGGCGTCGCCTACGCGAACCTCTGGCACGGCAAGACGGTCGCGCTCGACCTCGCTTCGCACGCCGTCCGCGCGACCTACGCGAGCGGATGCGAAAAATCCCGCGGCCTCGCGCTCGACCCCGCGTGGGGCCTGCTCTTCGTCGGCTGCAACGAAGGCAAGGTCCAGGTCGTCGACCTCGCGAGCAAGAAAGTCGTCGCGAGCGCGCCCGCCGCGGACGGAATCGACATCATCGACTACGATTGCGTTCGCCGGCGCCTCTTCGCCCCCGGCGCGCGGAGCGCGACGATGAGCGTCTTTTCGGTCGCGCAAAACGGCTCGCTGACGCCTCTTCCAGCCGTTTCGGTCGCACGCGGCTCCCACTGCGTGGTGCTCGACGAAGAGGGCCGAGCGTGGGTCTGCGATCCTGATCGCGGAAAAGCCTTGATCTGCACCGTTCCGTAAGTAAAGTGCGCGGCCCCGTACCCGGATCACGCATGCCTACCATCAATCAGCTGATCAACCATGGCCGCCTCGCCGCCCGTTTCAAGACGGCGTCGCCCGCCCTCAAGTCCTGCCCGCAAAAGCGCGGCGTCTGCGTCCGCGTCTACACGACGACGCCGAAGAAGCCGAACTCCGCCCTGCGGAAGGTCTGCCGCGTCCGGCTGACGAACCAGATGGAAGTCACGTCGTACATCCCGGGCGAGGGTCACAACCTCCAAGAGCACTCGGTCGTGCTCATCCGCGGCGGCCGCGTCAAGGACCTCCCGGGCGTCCGCTACCACGTCGTCCGCGGCACGCTCGACGCGTCCGGCGCCATCGGCCCGTCGTCGACGAACAAAGTGAACCGCAACCGCAAGCGCTCGAAATACGGCGTGAAACGTCCGAAGGGCTGAGTAGAGGAATCCCATGCCGCGTCGCCGTGAAGTCCCCAAGCGCCGAATCATCCCGGACCCGAAGTACAAGGACAAGCTCATCTCGAAGTTCACGAACACGATCATGCTGAGCGGCAAGAAGGCCGTGGCCGAGGGCATCCTCTACGGCGCGCTCGACGTGATCCAGGAGCGCTTCAAGGAGGACCCGCTCGAGGTCTTCCGCAAGGCGCTCGACAACGTGAAGCCGAAGCTCGAAGTGAAGTCCCGCCGCGTCGGCGGCGCGACCTACCAGGTCCCGGTCGAGGTTCGCCCCGAGCGCCGCGTCGCGCTCGCGATGCGCTGGCTCGTCACGTACGCCCGCGATTGCGGCGAAAAGACGATGCAAGAGCGCCTCGCCGGCGAGCTCCGCGATGCGGCCGAGGGCCGCGGCAACGCGGTGAAGAAGAAGGACGACACGCACAAAATGGCGGAGGCGAACAAGGCCTTCGCGCATTACCGCTGGTGAGCTGAGCTGCTATCCTGGTGAGGATGCGCGTCGCGCTCCTCTTTCTTGGTTGCGGTTTCGCTCTCGCGGCGTGCTCCACCGACTCGTTCGTCGAGCCTGACGGCGCCACGCCCGACGGCGCCTCGGCCGACGGCGGCGACGACGGCTCAGCCGGGCCCGACGCCCCCTCGCCGGACGCCGAGCCCATCGAGAACGGCGTGGCCGACGCCGTTTCGAGCGACGCCCCAATAATATCGAGCACGCAGGTGCAATGCGCGGCGGGAACCTGCGTCGGGCAGCAGGCCTGCTGCCAACCGACCCTCGGCGGCTGGAACAGCGCGGCCTGCAAGCCTTCGTCGTCCGAAGGCCAGAGCGGCTGCATGAACTTCCTCGCGTGCGACGACTCGAACGACTGCCCCGGCCAGGTGTGCTGCGCGACCGAGAGCCTCGTCGTCACGACCATGGTCATCGGCGCCGCCAAGTGCACCTCGAGCTGCGGCCAAAACGGGACCGTGCAGCTCTGCAGCGACTCGAGCCAGTGCGGGAGCAAGAGCTGCCAAGACTTCGCCGGCAACCCGTCGTGGCTGAAGTCGTGCCAGTGATTGCTTGACAGTCGGGCGCAGCTGGGTAAATTGCGCGTCCCCGAACGTCCGAATGAAGATCCGCACATAAGGATCGGGTTACTCCGCAACTGAGCAGTACCCCGACACCCTCTCTGGAGCCCGCGCGTGCGCGGCAGCTGTTTCGAAAAGGAAACGCTGGGCCAGAGGGGGTTTCGTGCATTCAGCCCCAAAAGGAACACCCCCGTGGCTCGCGAATACCCGCTCGAACGAACGCGCAACATCGGAATCATGGCCCACATCGACGCGGGCAAGACGACGACGACCGAGCGCGTCCTCTATTACACGGGCGTCAACTACAAGATCGGCGAGGTCCACGACGGCGCCGCGACCATGGACTACATGGTCCAGGAGCAAGAGCGCGGCATCACGATCACGAGCGCGGCGACCAACTGCTTCTGGACGCCCGCCGAGGGCCCGAACGCCGGCATCAGCCACCGCATCAACATCATCGACACGCCCGGGCACGTCGACTTCACGATCGAAGTCGAGCGCTCGCTCCGCGTCCTCGACGGCGCCGTGGCGGTCCTCGACGGCGGCAACGGCGTCGAGCCGCAGACGGAGACCGTCTGGCGTCAGGCCGACAAGTTCCGCGTCCCGCGCATCGTGTTCGTCAACAAGATGGACAAGATCGGCGCCGACTTCGAGATGAACGTCAACTCGATCCGGAGCGTCTCGGCGTCACGCCGGTCGCGATCCAATATCCGGTCGGCGAAGAGGACCAGCACAAAGGCGTCGTCGACCTCATCAAGATGAAGGCAGCGATCTTCGACGAGTCGTCGAAGGGCCAGAAATACGAGTGGGTCGAGATCCCCGCAGAACCTCAAGGCGAAGTGCCCACGAGTTCCGCGAGAAGATGATCGAGGCGTGCGCCGACGTCGACGACGACATCATGTCGAAGTTCCTCGACGGCAAGGGCGACGAGGTCCCCGAGCAGCAGATCGTCGCGGCGCTCCGCAAGGGCTGCTGCAGCTTCAAGTTCTTCCCGGTCATCTGCGGCTCGGCGTTCAAGAACAAGGGCGTCCAGCTGATGCTCGACGCGGTCGTGAACTACCTCCCGTCGCCGCTCGACATCCCGCCGGTCAAGGGCATCAACCCCGACAACGACAAAGAGGAAGAGCGCAAAGCCGACGACAAGGAGCCGTTCGCCGGCTACGCGTTCAAGATCATCAACGACCCGCACGGCAACCTCACGTTCTTCCGCGTCTACTCGGGGACGATCTCGAGCGGCACGATGGTGTCGAACTCCACGCGCGGCAAACGCGAGCGCATCGGCCGCATCCTCCGCATGCACGCCAACAAGCGCGAGGAGCTCACCGAGGCCGACGCCGGCAACATCTACGCGGCCGTCGGTTTGAAAGACACCCGCACGGGCGACACGCTCTGCGACGAGAAGAAGCCGATCCTCCTCGAGAAGATGATCTTCCCCGAGCCGGTCATCTCGATCGCGATCGAGCCGAAGACGAAGGCCGACGTCGAGAAGCTCGGCATCGGCTTGCAGAAGCTCGCGGCCGAGGACCCGTCGTTCCGCATCCACACCGACGAAGAGTCGGGGCAGACGATCATCAGCGGCATGGGCGAGCTCCACCTCGACATCATCTGCGACCGCCTCAAGCGCGAGTTCAAGGTCGAGTCGAACGTCGGCAAGCCCGAGGTCGCGTACCGCGAGGCGATCACCAAGCAGGTGAAGTGCGAGTACAAGTACGCCAAGCAGTCCGGCGGTCGCGGCCAGTACGGTCACGTGCTGATGGAGATCACCCCGGGCGAGCGCTCGACCGGCTACGTCTTCGAGAACGACATCGTCGGCGGCGTGATCCCGAAGGAGTTCATCCCGGCGATCGAAAAGGGCGTCAAAGAGGCGATGGAGCGCGGCGTGCTCGCCGGCTACCCGCTCGTCGACATGCACTGCCGCCTCTACGACGGCAGCTACCACGACGTCGACTCGAGCGCGCAGGCGTTCGAAATCGCCGCTTCGCTCTGCTTCCAGGAGGGCGCGAAGAAGGCCGGCATGCATCCTCCTCGAGCCGATCATGAAGAACGAAGTCGTCGTCCCCGAGCAGTACATGGGCGACGTCATCGGCGACCTCAACTCGCGCCGCGGGCGCATCCTCGGCATGACCCAGCGCGGCAACGCGCAGGTCGTCGACAGCGAGGTCCCGCTCGCCACGATGTTCGGCTACGTCACCGACCTGCGTTCGCTCACGCAGGGCCGCGCGACGAGCTCGCTCCACTTTTCACATTACGCGCCGGTCCCCGCTGCCGTTCAGGAAGAGATCGTCGCGAAGGTCAAGGGAACTTCCAAGTAAGGGAATAGGGATTACGTCATGGCGAAAGAAAAATTCAATCGAACCAAGCCCCACGTGAACGTCGGCACCATCGGTCACATCGACCACGGCAAGACGACGCTCACGGCCGCGCTGGTGAAGGTGCAGTCGAAGAAGAACCTCGCCAAGGCGATCTCGTACGCCGACATCGCCAAGGGCGGCACGGTGCGCGACGCGACGAAGACGGTGACGATCGCCGTCTCGCACGTCGAGTACGAGTCGGAGAAGCGGCACTACGCGCACGTCGATTGCCCGGGCCACGCCGACTACATCAAGAACATGATCACCGGCGCCGCGCAGATGGACGGGGCGATCCTGGTCGTCTCGGCGCTCGACTCGGTCATGCCGCAGACGCGCGAGCACGTGCTCCTCGCTCGCCAGGTCGGTCTCAGCCACATCGTCGTCGCGCTCAACAAGTGCGACGCGGTCGAGGACCCCGAGATGCTCGACCTCGTCGAGATGGAAGTCCGCGAGCTCCTCAACAAGTACAAGTTCCCGGGCGACACCGCGAAGGTCGTGAAGGTCGCGGCGTTCCCGGCGCTCAACGGCGACCCGAAGTGGGAGAAGTCGATCGACGAATTGGTCGACGGCGCTCGACAGCGAGATCCCCGATCCGGTCCGCGACATCGACAAGCCGTTCCTGATGGCGATCGAGGACGTGTTCTCGATCAAGGGCCGCGGCACGGTGGCGACCGGCCGCGTCGAGCGCGGGATCATCAAGGTGGGCGAAGAGGTCGAGATCGTCGGCTTCCGCGACACGCGCAAGACGACGGTCACGGGCGTCGAGATGTTCCGCAAGCTCCTCGACGAGGGGCGCGCGGGCGACAACATCGGCGTGCTCCTCCGCGGCATCGAGAAAGACGACGTCGAGCGCGGTCAGATCCTGGCGAAGCCGGGCTCCGTCACGCCGCACAAGAAGTTCATGGGCGAGGTCTACGTCCTGAAGAAGGAAGAGGGCGGCCGTCACACGCCGTTCTTCACCAACTACCGCCCGCAGTTCTACATGCGGACGACCGACGTGACCGGAACCTGCGAGCTCCCCGAGGGCACGAAGATGGTCATGCCGGGCGACAACATCACGATGACGATCGAGCTCATCACCGCGGTCGGTCTCGAAGAGCAGATGCGCTTCGCGATCCGCGAGGGTGGCCGCACGGTCGGCGCCGGCATCGTTACCAAGGTGATCGAATAAGACACAAGATTCGCATTCGTCCGAAGGCCTTCGACCACCAGCTCCTCGACAAGTCGGCGAACGACATCGTGGAGACGGCGAAGCGCACCGGCGCGCGCGTGGCGGGCCCCATCCCGCTGCCCACGCACATCTCGAAGTACACCGTGCTTCGCGGACCGCACGTCGACAAGAAGTCGCGCGAGCAGTTCGAAATTCGCACGCACAAGCGCCTGCTCGACATCCTCGAGCCGACGCAGCAAACCCTCGACGCGCTCATGAAGCTCGATCTCTCCGCGGGCGTCGACGTCGAAATCAAGTCCTGAGGTAAACGATCATGGCAACGATCGACGTCTTCAACATGAAGCGAGAGAAGGTGGGCTCGCTCGATCTCGCGGACGAAGTCTTCGCGAGCGAAGTGAAAGAGCAGCTCTTCTACGAAGTCGTGAAGGCGCAGCTCGCCTCGCGACGCCAGGGCACCGCCGCCGCCAAAGAGCGCAGCGCGGTCTCCGGCTCGTCGAAGAAGCTCTACAAGCAGAAGGGCACGGGACGCGCGCGTCACGGCTCGATCCGCGCGCCGGTGTACGTCGGCGGCGGTCAGGCCCACCCGCCGCGCCCGCGCGACTGGAGCTACCGTCCGCCGCGCCAGGTGCGCATCGGCGCGCTCCGCTCGGCGCTCTCGAAGTTCGCGAAAGAGGGCAACCTCATCGTCGTCGATCGCTTCGAGCTCAAAGAGGTTAAGACCAAGGGCCTGCTCGCCGCGCTCGGAACGCTCAAGGCGAACAAGAAGGTCATGGTCGTCGACAGCGCGGACAACGAGAACCTCAAGCTCTCGATCCGCAACTGCCGCGACCACCAGTTCCTTCCGCCCGAAGGCGTCAACGTCTTCGACCTCCTCCGCCACGACACGCTCATCGTGTCCAAGGACGCCGCGAAGAAACTCGAAGCGCGCTGCTTGAACGGAGCCGAAAAATCGAGGGCCGACCAAATCCTCCGCCGCCCGATCGTCCTGACGGAGAAAGCCAACCGTCTCCGCGATCGCAACCAGATCGTGTTCGAGGTCAATCGTGACGCGAACAAGGTCCAAATCAAAGAAGCCGTCCAGTCGATGTTCAAGGTCAAGGTCGAGCACGTGAACACGAGCATCGTCCGCGGCAAGGACCGTCGCATGGGCCGCGGCTACGAGAAGACGCAGAACTGGAAAAAGGCCGTCGTGACGCTGAAGGAAGGCGACTCGATCGACTTCTTCGCGGAGACGGAGTGAGCGCATGGGAATCAAGACCTACAAGCCGACCTCGGCGGCGCGCCGTTACTACACCGGCTCGGACTTCAAGGAGCTCACCAAGGGCAAGAAGCCCGAGAAGAAGCTCCTCGATCACCAGACCCGGAGCGGCGGTCGCAACGCGCTCGGCCGCATCACCTCGCGGTTCCGCGGGGGCGGTCACAAGCAGCGCTACCGCATCATCGACTGGAAGCGTGACAAGAACGGCGTGCCCGCGACGGTCGCTTCGATCGAATACGATCCGAACCGCACCGCGCGCATCGCGCTCTTGCACTACCTCGACGGCGACAAGCGCTACATCCTCGCGCCCGACGGCATGCACGTCGGCGACAAGATCGTGTCGCAGCAAGTCGGCCGACATCAAGCCGGGCAACGCGCTCCGCCTGCGCGACATCCCGCTCGGCACCACGATCCACAACATCGAGCTCAAGAAGGGCAAGGGCGCGCAGCTCGTTCGCTCGGCGGGCTCCGGTGCGGCGCTGATGGCCAAGGACGGCGACTACGCCCAGGTGCGTCTCCCGTCGGGCGAGGTGCGCATGGTGCACCTCGACTGCCACGCGACCGTCGGCCAGGTGTCGAACATCGACCACGCCAACATCTCGATCGGCAAAGCCGGTCGCAGCCGCTGGCTCGGCAAGCGCCCGCACAACCGCGGCGTCACGATGAACCCCGTCGATCACCCCATGGGCGGCGGCGAGGGACGCACGTCCGGCGGCCGTCACCCGTGCTCGCCGTGGGGCCAGCTCTCCAAGGGTCTCAAGACCCGCAACAACAAACGCACCGACGGTTTCCTCGTGAAGCGTCGCAACGTCAAAGGCTGATAGAAGATGCCGCGTTCAATCAAAAAGGGCGCCTTCGTCGACGGTCACCTCAACGAGAAGATCGCCGCCGCGCAGGCAACCCAGAGCAAGAAGGTCATCAAGACCTGGTCGCGCCGCAGCACGATCACGCCGGAGGCCGTCGGTCTCACGTTCGCCGTGCACAACGGCCGCAAGTTCGTTCCGGTGTTCGTGACGGAGAGCATGGTGGGTCACAAGCTCGGCGAGTTCGCGCCGACGCGCACCTACCACGGTCACTCGGCCGGCGACAAAAAGGGCAAGATGGGCGGCGCGCCCGCGCCGGCCGCGGCCCCCGCCGCACCCGCCAAGAAGTGACGTCCGCGCGGCGCCTCGCCGCGTGTGCGTCCGTGTCGTCTGCAACTTCCGCCCGCGCGTGAGCGCCGATCCGTGGCGAAATCCCCGGAACTCGGCCATCATGATCGCGGGCGGAGGTTTTTGGAATGCGCATTCGTGATCTGATCGCCGCGTGCGGCGTGGTGCTGGCGGGTACGTTCGTCGCGCGCTGCGGCACGCCGGGCAACGGCTTCGGCGACGCAGGCGGCGAGCCGGACAGCGGCGAGGTCGACGCGACCACTCCGCCGCAAGACTCGGGCGGAAATCCGTTCGGCGACGTCGGCACGGGCGAGGCCGCGCCGCCGTGCAAGGGTCTCCAATGCCAAGTCGTGAGCTGCGGCGGCAACGCGCACACGACGATCTCGGGCACTGTCTACGACCCGGGCGGCAACAACCCGCTCTACAACATCCTCGTCTACGTCCCGACGTTCCCGAACGATCCGCTGCCGACGATCACGCACGGCATGAGCTGCGACACCTGCGCTGCGAAGATCGACAACGCTATGGCGACGGCGCTCACCGACGCCAAGGGCAAGTTCACGATCACCGACGCGCCGGTCGGAGCGAACATCCCGATCGTCGTCCAAATCGGCAAGTGGCGGCGCAAATTCACGATGCCGAACGTCGCGCAGTGCGTCGACAACGCGTACCCGAACCCGAACACGCCGTCGCAGCGCCTGCGCCTGCCGGCCAAGCAGGCGGAGGGAGACATGCCGCTCATCGCCCTCTCGACCGGCTGCGATCCGATGGAGAGTCTCTTCAAGAAGGTCGGCATCGACTCGTCGGAGTTCACGGCCGCGTCGGGCAGCGGCATGGTGCACGTGTACGCCGGCAACTCCGCGAGCTTCACCGTCCCGAACGAGACGAGCGCCTACACGTTCTGGAACACGCTCAGCGAGATGGAGAAGTACGACATCATCATCAACGAGTGCGAGTGCTCGCCGTATCCGCGCCAGCAGGGCTACCAGAACCTCGAGACGTATCTGAACGGCGGCGGTCGGTTCTTCGGCTCGCACTACCACATCAACTTCTTCACCGGGAACACCACGGGCAGCACGGACACCGTGCCGGCCGACATGAAGGCGGCCGTGAAATGGGCGCCGACCTTTGCCACGAGCTGCGGCAACGGCCCCTACGCCATCGACACGACCTTCCCGAAGGGGAAGGCGATGGCCGACTGGCTGTCGAACATCTTCCCGTCGATCCCGTACGGCACGTTCACGCCGACGTCGGGTTGCATCGTGCCGGACATGCTCGGCACGGTGAGCGGCATCTCGCAGCAATGGATCTACGACACGGGGTCGAAGGATCCGGCGTACGTGTCCTTCAACACGCCGACCAACCTGCAGCCGCAAGACCGCTGCGGGCGCGCCGTCGCCGCCGATCTCCACGTCGGCACGTCGGGGTCGACGCTCGAGCAGCAAGAGGCCGCGCTCGAGTTCATGTTCTTCGACCTCGCTGCGTGCGTGCAGGACGACAGCACGACGCCGCTGCCGCCCCCGGTCAACTGACGCTCACCCTCGGGCCGCGCACCCTCTAGAGTAGGGCGCGACATGACCACGAAAGAAAACGCGCGGCCCGCGTGGTTCGAGCAGGCGATCGCCGCCCCGCACGACGAGGGCTTCGTCACGGTCGACGGCTCGGTCCGCGTCCACTACCTGCACTGGGGAACGCGCGGCAACCCGGGGCTCATCCTCGTGCACGGCGGCGCCGCGCACGCGCATTGGTGGAGCTTCCTCGCGCCGCTCCTCACGTCGCACTACGACGTCGTCGCGCTCGACATGAGCGGCCACGGCGAGAGCGATCGCCGCGAGACGTACCCGCGCGAGGCGTGGGCGCGCGAGGTCATGGCGGTGAGCGACGCGATGAACTTCCCGGGTCCTCCCGTCGTGATCGGCCACAGCTTGGGCGGGCTCGTCGCGATCATCGTCGCGTCGCTCTTCGGCGACCGCCTCGCCGGCGCGATCATCGTCGACTCGCCGGTGAACAAGCCGAGCCCCGAGTCCGACGCCGCGCAGCGCGGCTACACGTTCTTCAAGCCGCTCAAGGTCTACCCGACCGAGGAGGCCGCGCTCGCCCGCTTCAAGCTCATCCCCGAGCAGCCGTGCGAGAACCCGTACATCGTCGACTTCGTCGCGCGCCACTCGCTCCACCGTGTCGACGGCGGATTCTCGTGGAAGTTCGACCCCACGATCTTCATCCGCGTCGCGCAGGAGATGGACAAGATGAGCGACCACCTCGCGCACGTGAAGTGTCGGATCGCGCTCCTCCGTGGCGAGCACAGCGTCGTCGTCCCGCGCGAGACGGGCCAGTACATGTACGATCTCCTGAACCGGTCGGCGCCGCTCGTCGAGATCCCGCAGGCGCACCACCACCTCATTTTGGATCAACCGCTCGCGTTCATCGCCGCGACGCGCGCGCTCCTCGCCGATTGGGAGCACTCGGTCCCGCGCAAGCGCGAACCGGTCAAGGCGTGATCGAGTCCCAAAAGTCGCACGCGCTCGCGTCGAGCCCGACGTTCGTCGTGACGCTCGAGTCGAAGACGAGGTTCGTATCGTTGGCTTGCGTGTACGCGGGCCACGCCGCAGCACCGTCGCCGTTCGGATCGCCCGAAGCCGCGAAGCGGAACCAGTAGCCGTCGACCTGATCGGCGAGCGCCAGATCCGCGTCGGTCATCTGCGCGCCCAAAAACCCGTTGCGGAAGACGAACGGGATTTCGAACGAGTGGCCCATGACGACGCCGCCGAGCGCCGCCACGACGTACGGGTACGTGAATTGGTAGAGGTACGCCGGCGCGCCGGACGCGGCGATCGCGCGCGCCGTGCGGCGCGCGGGGCACGCGAAGATTCCCTGCGTGATGATTTGCGAAAACGCCCCCGACGGATCGGTGTCGACCGGGTAGCGCGCGGCGATCTGATCGACCTCGGACGACGAGAACAAGACCGCGAGCGACGCGCGGACGTCGGACGACGTGGGCCCCGCGCCCTTGTCGACCTTCCACAAGTACATGAAGAGATCGCCCTCGTTCACGTTCGTGCCGAGGATCGTCGGCACGTTCGCCCACTGGCCGGACGCGATCGCGTCGAGCGGGATGCTCGGCAGCGCCGCGCCGTCGACGACCGGTCCGAACGTGTCGCCGGTCGCGCCGAAGTTCGCCTCGCGCGTGGGCAGCGCCGCGAGGAGCGTCTCGGGCGGCGTCGCGCGCAAGCACGACATCACCGCGCCCGGCGTGGTGCAGCCGACGGCGTTCGCGAGCCGCGTGCCCTGATCGTTCGCGGCGGCAGGCGTCGCGAAGACCGCCGACGAGAGGCATACGCCGCTCTCGACGATCGCGCGCTGGAAGAGGCCGCGCGAGCCCGGCGCCGCGAGGTGCGCGCACACGCTGATGCCGCCCGCCGATTCGCCCGCGAGCGTGACGTCGTTCGGATTTCCGCCGAAGGCGGCGATGTTCTTCTGCACCCACCGAAGCGCCATCTGCTGATCGAGCAAGCCTTGGCTCGGCGAGGTCGCGACGCCCTCTTCGGCGGCGAGCTCGGGGTGCGAGAGCCAGCCGAGCGCGCCGAGGCGGTAGTTGAACGTGACGACGATCGCGCCGGTTTTGGCCGCGAGCGCCTCGCCGTCGTACATGCGGTCGCCGCCGGACCCGATCGTGAATCCGCCGCCGTAGATCCACACGAAGACCGGCGCGTTGGTCACCGCGGCGCGCGGCGCCCACACGTTCAAGTAGAGACAGTCCTCGGTCGCGCCCCCGACGAGCGTCGGCGTCACGCCGAAATTGAGCTGAGGGCACTCGCCGGACGCGGCGTTCGCGACGCGCGGAGTCGCCCAGGGCGCGGCCTCCGCGGGCGGAAGAAATCGAAGCGGCCCGACGGGCGGCGCAGCGAACGGGATGCCGAGCCACTGCCGCACCTCGTCGATCGCCGCGCCCTGCACGACGCCCTTGTCGGTCGTGATCGCCGTCGGGCCGTCGGCCGGCGGCGCGGGCGCGCTCGAGCAAGCGGGCGCGACCAGCAGCGCGAGCGCGAGGAGGGCGCGCGATCTCATCCGCTCACTATAAAGGAACGGCCGAGCCGACGTGGCACGCGCTTCGCGTTGCATCCGGTCATGCAGCGCCGCATCTTCGCGCTACTCGCGTTCGCGCTCGCCGGCGCGTGCGCGCCGGACCCCACGACGTCGACGACCGGCGCCAGCTTTCCGGCCGCCCCGGCTGCGCGCGAGGACCACGGCAGCGCCGCGGGCGACGCGTTCGACGCCAAGGTGTTCGGTGCATTTGCGTCGCACCCCGGCAATTTCGTCTACTCGCCGGCGAGCTTGACCCTCGCGCTCGAGACGTTGCGAGAGGGGGCGCGCGGCGCGACGGCGTCCGAAATCGACGCGGCCCTCGGGCGCGCGGGCTCGAAGCCGACCACGCTCGCGCAAGAGCTCGCGCCGGCGGTCGCCGTCGCCAATGGGCTCTTCGTCGACGATCAGGCGCGCCTCGAGCCGTCGTTCGTGAACCTCGCCGCGCGTCGCTACGGCGCGCGCGTCGAGACGGTCGACTTCCACGATCATCCGGACGCCGCGCGCTTGCGAATCAACCGGTGGGTGGCTGATCGCACGAACGATCGCGTCCGCGATCTGCTCGCCGCCGGTGCGGTCCGACGCGACACGCGCATGCTCGTCGTCGACGCGATCCACATGAAGGCGTCGTGGATGACGCCGTTCCCGCGCCCCTCGACGCACGACGAGCCGTTCCACCTCGCGAGCGGCGGCACGAAGAACGTCCCCACCATGCACGGTCGAGTCGCGGCGACGCTCGGCGAGCACGCGGGCGCGCGCGTCCTCGAGCTCCCCTACGTGCCGTCGCGCTCGGGCGCCTCCCTCGCGCTCATCGTCCTGTTGCCGAAAAAAGACAAGAGCCTGAACGCGGTCGAGTCCGCCTACCGCCGCGAGGGCGTTGCGCCGTTCGCCGACTCGGCGACGCGTCCGGGGCGCATCGACGTCGCGCTCCCCCGCTTCGCGGTGAGCTCGTCGGGCGACCTCGCGGACGCGCTCCGCGCGCTCGGCGTCCGGCGCGCGTTCACCGATCAGGCCGATTTCTCCGGCATTTCGAGCGAAAAACACGTCGAGCTCTCGAGCGTCGTCCAGCACGCGACGGCCGAGGTGGACGAGAGCGGGACCGAGGCTTCGGCCGCCTCGACGGGCGGAACCGTCGAAATCACGAGCGCCCGCATCGAAGAGCCGCTCGCGTTTCGCGTCGACCGCCCGTTTATTTTCGTGATCCGCGACCGGGCGAGCGGTGTCGTGCTCTTTTCGGGACGCGTCGAGGATCCGCCCTAAAAAGTCGGAGAGGGCGCCGCCTCTGCCATTTCGCTTGCCCGCGTCCTTGCTCAGCGTAGGATCAGGTCAGCCGCGGAGCGCGATGCTCCCGCGTGCACCAAGGGGGAATACGGATGTCGCCTCGCCTCGCCTCGCCTCTTTTGGCGATAGTCCTCGGTCTTGTGGCGTGCGATGCGGGCAACCCGGAAGTTCGTCCGGGACGCAACAATCTTGTTTTCGGCACGACGCAATGCGATCCGGCTGCAGCCACGTGCGCTGACACGCCGAGGGTCGACCGCTACATCGGCTCGCCGTTTTTCCACCACGACTTCCGAACCTGGGAGCTCCAGGGCAATTCAGACGGATTGTCCAGCTTCGATCTCACGAGCTTTTCGCTCGCGAATACGCCCTTCGTTCAGTACGGCTCAGATACCGCATTTTGGACGACGCTCGTCGGTGGAGGATCGACCGTACCGACCACCCAAGATTACTGGAACCAGCACGAGGTGGTGCTCTTCGCGCGCGATCCGGTCGAGATGACCAACCATTTCCGCGATTATGTGGTCGCGGATTTCACTTTGAATGGGCTCGATCCCAGCATTACGAACCCGGTCGATTCCGATAAAGTAAAAGCCGAGCTCGCACAGCTCTTCGGGCCGGGCACCTCCGATTCTCCCGGAATCTGGAGGCTCGAGTGGCACAATTGTCAGGTTCCGGCGGGCTCGACGTTCGGGTGCGGCGGTCCCAGTTCCATGCCAAACGCGGCGAGCATGTTCTATCCGCCGCAGGCGGGCTGGACGACCACCGACCTTAGTGTCCCGCAAGTTTCGGTCCCCGTCGTCGCGAACGTCACGCCCGCGAGCTTCTGGCCGACCGGCGTCACTCCGACGGGCCCCGGCTCGCTCCCGCACCCCGAAAACGTCGGCTCGATCAAAGCGGCAAAGGTCATCAACCACGGCATCTGCTCGAGCTTCAGCCCCTACTGCTCCGGTCCGCCAGACGCGAGCGGGGCCCCCACGTGCTGCAACGGGGGACCAGACCAGGATGGCGATCTCCTTTGCCCGAATAATACGCCGGCGACCGGCCTTTTTGAGAAGCTCGCGGCAAGTATCCCACTCACCCTCGCGAAGGGGCTCGATTCCGGAAACAACATCGAACGCCGCTGGGTCGATATCGCACCCTTTCTAAATTTCACCCAAGAAGAAGAGGACGCGCAGCTCGGCGGATTCTTCCTCGGTTTCAACGTTCAGGGGAACGTCATCGCGGGCGGCGGCCCGAATGTCTTCTATTACGACTCGCACACGTGGAAACTGTTCGACGGTCGGCTCACGGCGGGCGGTGAAGTCATCTATTCGTTTGGAGATGGCGCAGCCGCCGATTGCCTGCGTTACAGCTCGGACTCGCTGCTCACGCGCGAAATCGATTCGCCGACCGCAGCGGCGAACGACGTGGTCGGGCGAACGGGAGCGAATCCGTCGACGCTTGCCGAAGCGGTTTTTCAAGGAGCGGACAAGAAGCAGGTCTATGTCGGCAAGCTGAACGTCGCCGATACGTGCGACGGACATGCGGATCTTGGAATCAGCGGAGCGCCGCCCGGGGATTACGAATGCGGGAAGTTCTGGACTAGCCTGCAGAACGATCTTGACGACGCGCTCAGCGTGCTGAGCGCTCCGCTCGGGATCACCGTGACGCAGGCAGCGCAGATCAAGGCGACGATGAACGCGACTGATTTCGCCGGGTCATACAAGAACCTCCGCTGCGCTCAGTTCTCCAACGACGTCCATGCCTCGTGTCAGTACGTCATGCGCGCCAAACGTCTCAACGTCTATCCCGACGGGGTCGAGCTGGTCTTCATCGACGACCCACATGATTTCTCGAATCCATCGTATCCGATTTGGCTGATTCTGCTTGCCAACAAGCTGGAGAATCCGAACTCGGCGCTCGACCTTTACGGCGCGCTATGCGGGCAGCCCCACGCGCAGACCCCCGGTGCGCTCGGAGCGCGGAGCTTCAACATGGAAGCCGTCGACTACGCGCGCTATTCCTGCAACGCGGCGACGAGCTCGGACGGCGACGGGTGCCCTTATCTCACCAGCACTGGGCACACCTCGCATACATGCACGGATCTGACCATCACGACGACGCCATGAGAGGGGCGATTCTCTTGCTCGCCTTGCTCGCCACAACGCTCGTGGCGGCGTGCGGAGGGATGACATCGGACGACACGTCGAAGGACGCGTCGTCCGACGGGCTCGACGCCGCCTTCTTGTCGGATGGCGTAAGCGCGTGCGCGGCTCCGGGAGGGCTCATGTTGTGCGGGGGGACATGCGGTAACCCGTGCCCAGTCGATTCGACCGGGGCGGGGTGCGTAAGCGAGCGCGAGGGCCAACCGCAAGAGCTCGGCGTATGTGATGTTGGCAATTTTGAAATCAGTACCTGCGATGAGTGCAGCGACAGCCATGTATGTGTATTCGGGTCCGTACGCGACGCAAACGACTTCGGGCCAGATTCGAGCATACCCAATTTGGAGATGGCCTCGATGGCGTGCGCCGATGTCGCGTACGCTGAGATGTACGCTCTGAACGGGCGTCCGGACCTCGCTCGCTACGCCGACCGCAGCACGTACACGAACGAACCGCTTCCGACACCCGCGAGCTGTCCCAATGTCGGGACGCTAAGGCTTTGCGGCGGGGCCTGTGGCGACTGTCCGAGCGGATACATCTGCATCGGTCGATCGCCACTTCACCCGTACAGCGTTTGCGTGAACGACTTCACGACCAAAGTCCCACCTCCGAACACACCGACCAGCTGCATCCGCAACTTGGCCGGCTGGTGCTCGAGCAACGGCCCGGGACTCCAGTGCCTGACGTTCAAAGTGGACGCGGCATCGCAGACCATCGCGGACGAAAACAGCATCTGCGTCGACAAGGCCATCTGCCAGGCCGCCGCCGTGGCATATCCGGGTGGTGCATTTTGCACGCCGTGAGCACAGCCGTCGACCGAGTGACATGCCGGGCATAACGTCGAGATCTCGCAAAGAGGGATTTTGCTTGCCGGACGGCCGCCGATAAGTAAACTCCGCGCTCCCAATCCACGGGTACCCGCATTTTCGCGGATTTCCGTGGTGAGGCGGCCGTAACGGCCTCCGTCCAGGGGTTCCCGCTCGCGGGGGCTCGACCGACGGCGGAAGTACGACGGCGTCTCGCGGGAAACCCACTCGAAGGATTCGAAATGGTCAGCAAAGCGATGGCTCGCTTCGCGCGGATCAGTCCGCGTAAAGCTCGCGTGATTGTCGATCTGGTTCGCGGCCGTCAAGCCGGCGAGGCGCTCCAGCTGCTCGAGTTCACGCAGAAGTCGGCGGCCCCCCTCGTGAAGAAGCTCATCGAGAGCGCCGTCGCCAACGCCCGCACGCAGTCGCCCGGCGTCGACCTCGACGCGCTCTTCGTCCAGACGGCCTTCGTCGACAAGGCGCCGAACAAGTACATGCGCCGCTGGCGGCCGCGCGCGATGGGCCGCGCGACCCGCGTCCAAAAAGGCTTGAGCCACATCACCGTCATTCTCGGAGAACGAGCGTAATGGGTCAGAAAACGCATCCGTATGGGTTCCGTCTCGGCGTCATCAAGACGTGGAACTCGAAGTGGTTCGAGGACAAGGCGTACGCGAAGTGGCTCCACGAGGACATTCGCATCAAGCGCGCGGTCAAGGACTACCTGATGAACGCGCACGTCGCGTCGGTCGAGGTCGAGCGCGCCGCCAACAAGGCGAAGGTCATCGTCTTCACGGCCAAGCCCGGCATGGTGATCGGCAAGGGCGGCAAGGGCATCGAGACCCTCAAGAGCGGAAACATCGGCACCGCGGCGAAGGGCGAGCCGCTCTTCCCGGGCGTCCAGGCGTTCACCGCGAACGAGGTCTTCATCGACGTCCAAGAGATCCGCAAGGCCGAGACGGCCGCGCAGCTCGTCGCCGAGGGCGTCGCCTCTCAGCTCGAGCGCCGCGTCGCCTTCCGCCGCGCCATGAAGAAGGCGGTCTCGACCGCGATGAAGTTCGGCGCCAAGGGCATCCGCATCCGCTGCTCGGGCCGCCTCGGCGGCAGCGAGATGAGCCGCGTCGAGACGTACCGCGAGGGTCGCGTCCCGCTCCACACGCTCCGCGCCGACATCGAGTTCGGCCTCGCCGAAGCCCGCACCAAGTACGGAATCATCGGCGTCAAGGTTTGGATCTTCCGCGGCGAGGTGCTCCAGCGCCGCGTCCGCCGTCCCACGACTGGCCTCCAAAGCGCGTAATCAGGAACCGCCATGCTTTCCCCGAAACGAACGAAGTACCGCAAGATGCAGAAGGGCAACAACCGCGGTGTCGCGCAGCGCGGCAACTCGGTGTCCTTCGGCGATTTCGCGATGCAGTGCAGCGAGCCCGGCCGGCTCACTTCGCGGCAGATCGAAGCCGCGCGTATGGCGATTCAGCGCCACGTGAAGCGCGCCGGCAAGCTCTGGATCCGCATCTACCCGCACCGCCCCGTGACGAAGAAGCCGCTCGAAGTCCGCATGGGTGGCGGCAAAGGCGGCGTCGAGGAGTGGGCGGCCGACGTCCAGCCGGGCCGAGTCCTCTACGAGATCGCCGGCATCGACGAAGCGACCGCGCGCGAAGCGTTCCGTCTCGCCGGACACAAGCTGCCCGTCGGCTACCGCTTCCTTCGCCGCGACGAGGTGATCGCATCATGAAGGCCAAAGATCTGCACGAGCGCACCGTCGAGGATCTGAAAGAGCTCGAGAAGACGCTCAACGACGACCCTCTTCGATTCGCGCTTCAAGAATTTCACGAACCGTCTCGACAACACGGCGTCGCTGCGCAACGCGCGCCGCGAGATCGCCCGCGTGAAGACGGTGCTCGCCGAGAAGGCGCGCGGCACGACGCCCGCGACCCAGAAGTCGCCGGCGGTGGCCGAAGAGAAGCCGGTCGCGAAGGCGAAGCCGGCCGCGAAGAAAGCCGCGGCCCCGAAGAAAGCCGCCACGAAGAAGACGACGGAGAAGAAGGCATGACTGCCCCGCAAATCGACAAGGGCGAAAAAGCCCCCGAGCAGGCCACCGGCCACCACGCGCACGGCTTCCGTCGCAAGATGGTCGGCAAGGTCGTCCGCCCGAACAAGAAGAACGCCGGCGGCCGCATGGACAAGACCGTCGTGGTCGAGGTCGTCACGCACACGCGCGACCCGCTCTACGGCAAGTACATCCGCCATCGCGCGCGCTACAAGGCGCACGACGCGACGAACCAGTACCTGCCCGGCGACCAAGTCGAAATCCAGGAGCACGCGCCCGATGTCGCGCACCAAGCGCTTCACCGTCGTGCGCCTCGTGAAGAAGTTCGTGCAGGAGTGATGTCGTCATGATTCAGATGCGAACCATCCTCGAAGTCGCGGACAACTCCGGCGCCCGACGCGTGCAGTGCATCAAGGTGCTCGGCGGCTCGCGCCGCCGCTACGCCGGTCTCGGCGACGTCATCGTCGTCTCGATCAAAGAGGCGATGCCCCAGTCGAAGGTGAAGAAGGGCGACGTCGCGAAGGCGGTCGTCGTTCGCACCAAGCACCAGGCGTCGCGCAACGACGGCAGCTACATCCGCTTCGACGAGAACAGCGCCGTCCTCATCAACGCGCAGCTCGAGCCGATCGGCACCCGCATCTTCGGGCCAGTCGCTCGCGAGCTCCGCGCCAAGAAATTCATGAAGATCATCTCCCTCGCGCCGGAGGTTCTGTGATGGGTCTCGCGCGACTTCGCAAAGGCGACGACGTGGTCGTCATCAGCGGCAAAGACAAGGGCAAGAAGGGCAAGATCATGCGCCTCCTCAACGAAGACGGAAAGGTCGTCGTCGAGGGCGTGAACATGATCAAGCGCCACCTCCGCCCGACGCCGAAGAACCAGCAGGGCGGCATCCTCGAGAAGGAAGCGCCGATCTACGCCAGCAAGGTGATGCCGATCGATCCGAAGACCGGCAAGGGCACGCGCGTCCGCGTCGGCAAGGACGACAAGGGTCACAAAATCCGCATCGGCACGAGCGGCGACGAGATCGTCGCGCCGAAAGCGAGCTGAGAACGACCATGGCAGCCAAGAAAGAACAGCAAGGCAAGGGCGGCGGACGCCGCGGCAAAGAGGACGCGAAGTCCGCGGTCGCGCAGGCCGAGGTCGTCTCGACTGCGGAGATCGAGACGCCGCGTTTCGCGACCAAATACACGCAAGAGGTCGATCCCCGCGTTGATGAAGCAGTTCTCGTACAAGAACCCGATGCAGGTTCCGCGTCTCGAGAAGATCGTCCTCAACATGGGCCTCGGCGCTGCCGTCGCCAACCCGAAGATCATCGACGCGGCCGTCGAGGAGATTCGCGCCATCACCGGTCAGAAGCCGGTCGTCACCCGCGCGAAGAAAGCCATCGCGAGCTTCAAGCTCCGCGCCGGCCTCCCCATCGGCGTGATGGTGACGCTCCGCGGCCCGCGCATGTGGGAGTTCGCGCGATCGCCTCATCTCGATCTCGCTCCCGCGCGTCCGCGACTTCCGCGGCGTGTCGCGCAAGGCCTTCGACGGCAAGGGCAACTACACGCTCGGCCTGAAGGAGCAAATCATCTTCCCCGAGATCAACTACGACCGCATCGACGTGATCAAGGGGCTCAACATCTCCTTCGTCACCACGGCGAAGACCGACGAAGAAGGCCGGGCGCTCCTCCAGCACCTCGGCATGCCTTTCAGGAGTGCGTGATTCATGGCACGAGCATCCCAATACGCGAAGCTGAACCGCCGTCCGAAATTCCAGACGCGCCATCGCAACCGTTGCAAAGTCTGCGGTCGCGCCCGCGGCTACTACCGGAAGTTCGAGCTCTGCAGGATCTGCCTGCGGCTCTTCGCGCTCCGTGGAGAGATCCCGGGCGTCACCAAGGCGAGCTGGTGAAACCATGATGACCGATCCGATCGCCGACATGCTCACGCGCATCCGCAACGCGGTGATTGCGCGCCACGAGTTCACGAACATCCCGCACTCGATCCTGAAGCAGCGGGTCGCCGAGGTCCTCAAGAGCGAGGGCTACGTCGACGACGTGCGCGTCGACGAGAACGAGGGCCGCAAGCGCCTCACCGTCGTGCTCCGCTACGGCCACAACAAGCAGGCCGCGATCGACGGGCTCCTCCGCCTCTCGTCGCCCGGCCGTCGCCTCTACGTCCGTCACGACCGCATCCCGCGCGTTCGTTCGCGGCATGGGCATCTCGATCCTCTCCACCTCCCGCGGCGTGATGACCGACCGTGACGCGCGCAAGCAGCGCGTCGGCGGCGAGCTCCTCTGCGCCGTTTGGTGATCCCATGACGCAAGCTGCTCAAACCACCCAAGACCTCAAGCAATCGCGAACGGGCAAGCGCCCGATCGCCCTGCCCAAGGGCGTGACCGCGACCCTCAAGGACGGCACGATCGAGATCAAGGGGCCGAAGGGCTCCCTCTCGCGCAAGCTCCCGCCCAACGTGAAGGTCACGATCGAGGGCGGCGCCGTCACCGTGCAGCCGACGATCGGCGGCCGCGACGGCTCGCGCTTCCAGGGCCTCACGCGCGCGCTCCTCGCCGCCATGGTCGAGGGAACGTCGGCCGGTTACGTGAAGACGCTCCAGCTCGTCGGCACCGGTTACCGCGCCGAGGTGAAGGGCCAGATCCTGAACCTCTCGCTCGGCTTCTCGCACCCGGTGAACTTCCCGATCCCGCAAGGGATCACGGTGCAGATCCCCGGCGACAGCAAGGGCACGATCATCATCCTCAACGGCGCCGACAAGGCGATGATGGGCGAGACCGCGGCGAAAATCCGCGGCTTCCGTCCCCCCGAGCCGTACGGCGGCAAGGGCGTTCGCTACCAGGGCGAGAAGGTCCGCGAGAAGGCGGGCAAGGCCGCCAAGGGCGCCGGCGGCGGCGCGAAATAAAACAGAGCACTCAAGGATTAGGTAGGAACTCCCATGGCCATGCGAATTGTCGGACGAGAGCGGCGCAAGCTCCGCATCCGTCGAAAGATCAGCGGCACGCCGCAGCAGCCTCGGCTCACCGTCTTCCGCTCGAGCAAGCACATCTACGCGCAAGTCGTGGACGACGTCTCGGGCAAGACGATCGCGCACGCTTCGACGCTCACCAAGACGCTGAAGGGCGGCGCTTCCGAGGCGACGAAGACCGACGCGGCGAAGCTCGTCGGCAAGGCGATCGCCGGCCTGCTCAAGGAGAAGGGCGTCGAGCACGTCGTCTTCGACCGCAACGGATACCTCTACCATGGGCGCGTCCGTGCGCTCGCTGACGGCGCCCGCGAAGCGGGACTGAAGTTCTGAGAGAGACCACCATGCCGCATTTCGAAGTCGACGAAGAGAAACTCAAGGAGCGCATCATCTCCATCAACCGCGTGGCCAAGGTGGTCAAGGGCGGTCGGCGCTTCTCCTTTGCAGCGCTCGTCGTCGTGGGCGACGAATCCGGTCACGTCGGCGTCGGCCTCGGCAAGGCGAACGAGGTGCCCGAGGCGATCCGCAAGGGCAACGACCAGGCCCGCAAGAACATCTTCCGCGTGCCGCTCGACGGCGCGACGGTGCCGCACCAGGTGAACGGCCACTTCGGCGCCGGTCAGGTGTTCCTCAAGCCGGCCTCCGCGGGAACGGGCGTCATCGCCGGCGGTGCAGTGCGCGCCGTCGTCGAGAGCGCCGGCATCCACGACATCTTGACGAAGTGCATCGGCAGCTCCAACCCTCACAACGTCGTGCGCGCCACCGTCAACGCCCTCCAGCAGCTCCGCAGCCTCGACGACGTCGCGCGTCGCCGTGGCAAGCAGACCGCCGACCTCTACGACGGCAGCAAGAACAAGAAGAAGGCGGCCGGTCCGCCGAACGAGGCGGCCCAATGAAATCGCACCTCCACGTCGTCCAGCAGCGCGCCGTGGCCAACCGCGATCACCTCGCGACGATCAAAGGCCTGGGCTTGCGCGGTCCGCGCTCCGAAGTATGGGTGAAGAACACGCCGTCCTTCCGCGGCGCGATCAAGAAAGTCATGCACCTCGTGACCGTCGAAGAGTCCGACGCTCCGAAAGCGAAGAAATAGTCATGGCCGACACGCTCAGCAAAATCCGCATGCCCATCGGCGCGAACCGCGACAAGACCCGTCTCGGACGCGGCGTCGGCTCGGGCCTCGGCAAGACGTCGGGCCGCGGCTCGAAGGGCCAATACGCGCGCAACGGCGTGAAGCGCGGCTTCGAAGGCGGGCAGACCCCGCTGATGCGCCGCTTGCCGAAGCGCGGCTTCAACGTGCCGTTCCCGGTGCGCCTCGCCGAGGTCAACGTCGGCGATCTCGAGCGCTTCGACTCGGGCGCGAAGGTCGACGAGAAGGCGCTTCGCGATCGCGGGCTCGTCAAGGGCCGCGCCGACCGCATCAAGGTCCTCGGGACCGGCGAGCTGAAGAAGAAGCTCACCGTCACGGCTCACGCGTTCTCCAAGTCGGCCGTCGCGAAGATCGAAAAGGCCGGCGGCAAAGCGCTCCTGATCGAAACGGCCGCTGCGACTCCGGAGAGCTGAGTGTCGGCTCTCTCGGGCTTCGCCAACATCGGGAAGGTCCCCGAGCTCCGAAATCGGGTGCTCTTCACCCTCGGGATGCTCGCCGTTTATCGCATCGGCGTGTTCGTCACGATCCCCGGCGTCGACCGGAGCGTGATGCAGCAGGTCATCAGCAAGGGCGGCGGCCTGCTCGGCGTGTTCAACCTGTTCTCCGGCGGAGCGCTCGGGAACATGTCGATCTTCGCGCTCGGCATCATGCCGTACGTCAGCGCGAGCATCATCCTTCAGCTCCTGACGATGGTGTTCAAGCCGCTCGACGACCTCCGCAAAGAGGGCGAGGCCGGCCAGCGCAAGATCAACCAGTACACCCGCTACGGCACCATCGCGCTCTCGCTCATCCAGTCGTTCAGCATGGCGCTCACCGTGCAGGGCGCGTCGAACGCCGACCTCGCGAGCTCGCACGTCGGCAGCGTCGTCACCGACCCGTCGCACCCGTGGATGTTCCGCTTCATGACGTGCCTCACGCTCACGACCGGCACGGCGTTCATCATGTGGGTCGGCGAGCAGATCACCGAGCGCGGCATCGGCAACGGCATTTCGCTGCTGATTTTCGCCGGGATCGTCGTCGACATCCCGGCCGGCATCGTGCGCTTCTTCGAGACGCACAAAGGCAACATCCAGCCGCTGAACCTCGCCGCCGTCGTCGCGATCATTCTCGTGACGGTCGCCGTCATCGTGTTCTTCGAGAACGCGCAGCGCCGCATCCCGATTTATTACGCCAGGAGAACCGTCGGCCGCCGAGTCTACGGCGGCCAGACCGCGCACCTCCCGCTCCGCGTGAACACCGGCGGCACCATCCCGCCGATCTTCGCGATGTCGCTCCTCGGCTTCCCGTCGACGCTCGCGAACTTCCACATCCCCGGGATGAACGCGCTGCAGGACATCATGAACCGCGGCGGGTGGGCGTTCAATTTCTTCTACATCATCCTCATCGTCTTCTTTTGCTACTTCTACACGGCCGTCACCTTCCAGCCCGTCGACGTCGCCGACAACCTGAAGAAGCAGCAGGCGTTCATCCCGACGATCCGCCAGGGCAAGCAGACGGCCGACTACATCGACAAGGTGCTGACGCGCATCACGCTCGGCGGCGCCGTGTACGTCGCGGCCGTGTGCGTCGTCCCGACGATCATCACCGAGGCGTTCCACGTGCCGTTCCGCATGGGCGGCACCTCGCTCATGATCATCGTCGGCGTGGCCATCGACACGGTCCGCCAGATCGAAGCGCACCTCCTCACGCGCAACTACGAAGGCCTCTCCGGCGGCGGCGGCCGCGCGACCCGCGTCCGCGGGCGCCGTGACTTCGGGTGACCCGAGCGAGAGAGAAACGGCAAGATCAGACGATCAGAAGGATCTTCTGATCGAGATTCAGGCTGGTGGCGAGCTCGTCGTCGGAGGGGCGCGACGACTTCAGGGTCCTATTTCCGCACGTTTGCGCGGGCGATCCTCTGACCTTGCTGTTCCCTCAGGGCATTCAGAGCGCGCGGCCCCAGCGCTGAATGGCTTCGGCGACTTGGTTGAAGGCGCGGCCCTTCGCGCTGAGGTCGTAGGCGACCCGCACGGGAGGACCCGGCTCGACGTGACGCGCGACGAGGCCGCGCGACTCGAGATCCTTCAGGCGCGCAGCCAGCATCTTGTCGCTCACGCCGGGGATGGCCTCGCCGAGCTCGCAGAAGCGCTTCTGGCCGGCTTGCAGCGACGTGAGGATGGCGGCCGTCCACGGGCGACCGAGCACGTCGATCGCGCGCTGGAACGCTTTGCACTGACAGTCGACCGCCTTCACCACCTTCACACTTTAACACGTCGCTTTCCAAAAGTAAGTACCTTGACTTCCGAAAGGAGGGACCGCACGTTCTCGAGCATGTCGTTCTCCCTCGCCCCGCTCCTCGTCCATAGCGACGCCGTCCCCGTCCTCGCGCGCCAGGCCTTGCGCGCCGCGTCGAGCGCGGCGCCGGATCTGCGCGACGTCCTGTTGGAAGAGGCCGCCCGCGTGCTCTACGACGAGACCGAGCTCGAGTGCCGCGACGTCCGCGAGCTCGTCGGTCTCGATTCGACCACGTGCCAGTAGCGACTCGAACCGCGCAGTCTTCATAACGCCGTGGCGTGTGCTATAGGCAGCGCCCAGGAAAAACGGATGAGCGCTGCGCGAAGGCTTCTTTTCATGGGCCCGCCGGGTGCCGGGAAAGGCACTCAGGCGAAGCTCGTCTGCGAAAAGCTCGGCATTCCCCAGGTGTCGACCGGCGACATTCTTCGCGCGCGCAAAGCGGCCGGGACGCTCCCGGCCGAGCTCGCGACGATCATGGCCTCGGGCGGCCTCGTGCCCGACAAAGCCGTCGTCGATCTCGTCGGCGAACGCCTCGCGGAGCCCGACTGCAGGGGCGGTTTTCTGCTCGACGGCTTCCCGCGGACGGTCCCGCAGGCCGAAGCGCTCGACGCCATGCTCGCCGAGACGAGCCAAAAGCTCGAGTGCGTCATCGTCCTCGAGGTGCCCGAATCCGGCCCTGATCGAGCGTGCAGTGCTCCGGCGGACCGATAAACGCACTGGACAGATTTATCACTTGAAGTATAACCCGCCGCCCCCGGGTGCAAATCTCGAACATCGAGCCGATGACCAGGAGGACGTGGTTCGGAAGAGGCTCGAAGCCTACGCCGACTCCACGGCGGCGGTGATTCCCCATTACGAAAAATTGGGTATCGTCCGCCGAGTCGACGGAACCAAGAGCATGGCCGAGGTCACGAAGGCAGTCTTCGCGGCCATCGACCAGTAGGAGAGTGAGTGAGCGGAAGGATGAGTGAACGCAGGGAGCGCAAGGAGCCGAAAGGCGACAAGCTCGAGTTCGACGGTGTCGTGCAAGAGGCGCTTCCCAACGCGATGTTCAAGGTCAAGTGCGACAACGGCTTGAACGTCCTCGCCACCATCAGCGGGCGCATGCGCCAGTTCTACATCCGCATCCTCCCCGGAGACCGCGTCACCGTAGAAGTCAGCCCGTACGATCCGTCTCGCGGGCGCATCACGTATCGTCACAAGTAAGTGTGAGCGTCATGAAAGTTCGTCCCAGCGTCAAAAAGATTTGCGACAAGTGCAAGGTGGTCCGCCGCAAAGGTGTCGTGCGGATCATTTGCGAAAACCCCCGTCACAAGCAGCGTCAAGGTTAAGTCATGGCTCGTATCGCAGGTGTCGACCTCCCCAATCACAAGCACGTCGCGTACGCGCTCCCGTACCTTTACGGCATCGGTCAGAAGACCGCGCGCGACATCTGCACCAAGGCGGGCATCCCCCTCGACAAGAAGACCGAGGAGCTCACCGAAAACGACATCAAGAAGATCCGCGAGCTGCTCGAGGGCGAGTACAAGGTCGAAGGCGATCTGCGCCGCGAGGTCCAGATGAACATCAAGCGTCTGATGGACCTCGGCTGCTACCGCGGCCTCCGTCACCGCAAGGGCCTGCCGGTTCACGGGCAGCGCACGCACACCAACGCCCGCACGCGCAAAGGTCCGCGCAAGGGCACGATCGCACGTCAAGGCGCCGCGCGCGTCGCCCCGAAGTGAGCTGAGAGAACGCCATGGCTGAGAAACAAGACAAGAACGCAGCGACGGCGGCCCCCGAGGCCCCGACACCGGCCAAAAAGGCCAAGAAGAAGTCGAAGAAGAACGTCGCGACCGGCATCGCGCACATTCAGTCGACCTTCAACAACACCGTCGTCAGCATCACCGACATCAACGGCAACACCGTCGCGTGGTCGAGCGCCGGGTCGCGCGGCTTCAAAGGCTCGCGCAAGTCGACGCCGTTCGCCGCCCAGCTCGCCGCCGAAGAGGCCGCGCGCAAGGCGATGGAGCACGGCATGCGCTCGGTCGCGGTGTTCGTGAAGGGCCCGGGCGCGGGCCGCGAGAGCGCCCTCCGCGCGCTTCAGACCGCCGGCTTCAAGGTCACCTTGATCCGCGACGTCACGCCGGTTCCGCACAACGGCTGCCGTCCGCCGAAGCGCCGCCGCGTCTGACCTCGCGTCGAGCTCGAGCGAAACGCCGCGCAGGCCTCACGGTCTGGGCGGCGTTCTCGTTTTGTTCCGATCGCGTTCGAGCCTCGGGCTCAACGCTTCGCGTGCGCGTGCGACTTCTTTCGATTTCGATGGTCGCGGCGCGGCGGCGCGACGTGCACCACCCCCTCGAAGGGCTGACCGCGCTCGCGCCGCTCGTGGACGTCGTCTTTGCCGGGCTTCCGTGCGATTGCGCGGTTGCCGCCCCGCGTGCCGAGCCTCCGCCGCGCCCCGAAATGAGTCACCACGCGTAAGCTTCGGGCGCCGGCCCGCCCGGGCCGGGGAAGATCTCGTCGAGCTTCTTCATCGCTTGCTCGTCGAGCTTCACGTCGAGCGCGGCGAGCGCGCCCTCGAGGTGCGCCATGGTGCGCGGCCCGACGATGGGCGCCGTGACCGCGGGGTTCGCGAGCACCCACGCCAGCGCGACGTCGGCGGGCGCGTGCCCGAGGTCTTTGCAGAATGCAACGAACTGGTCGAGGTGCGCGCCGTGCTTCTCGATCGCGCGCTGCTGCATGTCGGCCGCGCGCCGCGCCGCGCGCTCGCGGTGGTGTCCGCCGAGGACGCCGCCCTTCAGCGGGCTCCACGGGATGAGCCCGAGCCCGTAGGCGGCGCACGCCGGCGCGACCTCGAGCTCGATCGTCCGATCGAGCAAGTTGTAGAGCGACTGCTCGCACACGAGCCCGAGAAAATGCCGCGCCTTCGCCGCCTCGTTCGCGCGCGCGATGTGCCAGCCGGCGAAGTTCGACGAGCCGACGTAGAGGACCTTGCCCTGCTGGACGAGCAGCTCCATCGCTTGCCAGATCTCGTCCCACGGCGCGTCGCGATCGACGTGGTGCATTTGATAGAGGTCGATGTGATCGGTCTTCATGCGGCGGAGCGAGTCGTCGCACGCGCGGCGGATGTGGAGCGCCGAGAGGCGCGACTCGTTCGGCCAGTCGCCCATCGAGCCGTACACCTTGGTCGCGAGCACGATTTTGTCGCGCCGCCCGCCGCCTTGCGCGAGCCAGCGTCCGACGATCTGCTCGGTGACGCCCTCGCCCTTCTGCCAGCCGTAGACGTCGGCCGTGTCGAAGAAATTGATCCCGAGGTCGAGCGCCTTGTCCATGATCGCGAACGAGTCGGGCTCGCTCGTGTGCGGCCCGAAGTTCATCGTGCCGAGGCAGAGGCGACTGACTTTGAGCGCGGTGCGTCCGAGGTGCGTGTAGTGCATGCGACTTGGTTAGCGCGCGCAGCTCGACGGGTCGATGCCCGGGACGACGCGGAAACCTTGCGCGGTCTTGCTTCGCCCGATGGGGCGATATTTCACTTCGACGTTCTTGCCCGCGCGCGTGACGACGACCCGCACCGGGTGCTCCGCTTGCCCCTCGTCGTAGCGAATCGACACGAGCGGCTCGCCGTCGCGGAGCCCGGCTTTCTTCGCTTCGCCGTGCACGCCGGTCATCGTCTTCTGCGCGCGGGTCTTGTCCTCGTCGAAGCCGAGATCGAGCTCCTCGAATTTCGTCGGCACGCGCGAGAAACATTTTCCGAACGCGTCGTCGGGGAGCGGGCCGCTCGACGCGGCGACGTCGGCCTCGGTGAGCGCGCGCGCGGCCGCGACCCAGTCGTGCAAGTGCGCGCGCATGACCTTGGGGCCGGCGCGGTTCGCGTCGAGCGCGACGCGCGCGATCTCGGCGGCGCGCGGGTTCTTGTCGGCGAAGAGCGTCGCGGCGATCTCGCCGTTGATCTCGTCGGCGTACTCGAGCGGCGTCATCGTCCCCGACGCGAGCAGGATCTCGCGCGCCGCGTACCGCGCGAGCCCCGAGACGATCGGCACCGGCCCGGTGACGCGCCCGCCGAGAAATCGCGTGACGAGCGCGAGCGCGACCGACATGCGCGCGCCGATTCCCCATGGCGCGTCGACGTCGGCGATCGCGAAGGCGCCGTGCCAGCGCGGATAGATCGAGACGGGCGTCGACTCGATCGGCCCGCGCTTGTCGATTGCGAGCAGCATCGTGAACGGCGGCGGGTGCCCGTCGCCGAAGAACTGCGACACCGACGTGCGCAGCGTCGCGATCTCCGCCGAGATCCACCGCGGGTCGAACGCCGCGTAGCCGACCCAGGCGAACTCGTCGGTGCCCTCGAACGCGCGAAAACGTGCAGAATACACGTCACCGGCGAGCCACGCTCCCTTGGACAAATCGATCGGCGCGAGCTCCGCCTCGACGTGCTTTCCGAACCCGAACGACGACGCGGCGTTCTCGAGGGGCGTCTTCGAGAAATCGAAGTCGAGCGTGACGCGCACGCGCTCGGTCGCGGCGCCCACGGGGACGAGCAGCGGCTCGCCGTAGAAGCGCAGGTAGCCGGCGCTCGACGCGACGACCTCGCCCGCCGCGCCCAGCGGGAGCGCGTAATCGAGCTCGAGGAAGCCCTTCGGCGCGCGAGCGAGCTCGAGCACGCCGTTCTTCCAGCTCGCGGGGACCTCGCCCGCTTCGTCGCGCGCCGTCGCGTGGTCGGCCTCCGCGCGCGTCACCGCCGCCCAGCGGTCGAGCCCCGCCCGCGCCGCGGCCCGCACGCGGACCTCGAGCGCGCCCTTCCCATCGGTCGCCAGCCTCGGCGTGAAGGTCACCGCGAACGCCGGCTCGGTCTTCGGCTCGGCCTTGACGGGAGATCGTTCGGATCCGAACGATCTCGTCGGATTCGTCGGACAAACAGGCCCGGAGCTCGCGGTGCCACAGGCGACGAGACCCGCCAAAACCACCCAGCGCATGGCCGCGAGCGTACTTGCAATCGGCGGCAAATCGCGTAAATACGGCCCTCCCTCCGGGACGAAGCACGAAGTGCGTAAACCGGTTCTGAATCAACCCAGAAGCAAGGACAGCAAGAAATGGCTCGTTACACCGGTCCCGTCTGCAAGCTCTGCAGGCGCGAAGGAATGAAGCTCTTCCTCAAGGGAGAGCGTTGCTACACCGACAAGTGCGCGTACACGCGCCGCCCGCAGCCGCCGGGCCAGCACGGCCTCGCCCGCATCAAGCTCACCGAGTACGCGGTGCGCCTCCGCGAGAAGCAAAAAGTCCGTCGCATCTACGGCGTCCTCGAGAAGCAGTTCCGCATGTATTACTTCGACGCTGCGCGCCGCAAGGGCCGCACCGGCGAGCAGATGCTCGGCCTCCTCGAGAGCCGCCTCGACAACGTCGTCCACCGCATGGGCTTCGCCTTCACGCGGTCCGAGGCGCGCCAGATCGTGCGCCACCGGCACATCCTGGTGAACGGCAAGCGCGTCGACATCCCGAGCTACCTCGTGAAACCCGGCGACAAGGTCTCGGTCCACGAAGCGAGCCGCAAGATCGCTTCGATCGCCGCCTCGATGGCCGCGGCCGAGAAGCGCCCGATGCTCTCCTGGATCGAGCTCGACAAAGAGAACTTCACCGGCACCTTCAAGTCGCCGCCGGTCCGCGAAGAGCTCAACGAGCCCGGCATCCGCGAGCAGCTGATCGTCGAGTACTACTCGCGCTGAGCGCACGCTCGGCCGTCCGGTTATTCGCGCTCGCAGATCGACGCGAGCGACATCGCGCAGTCTTCGTCGTTCCACAGGCCAGTGCCGAGCAACGTGCCGCACTGGCCTGTGCCGTTGGGCTCGCCCGGCGACCACGCGGAGAAGCCGTTTCGGCTCTCGCCGGTGATCCACGCGTAGAACGCGTCTTTGGCGGCGCCGCCGCTCCGGAAGAGCCCGGTCCAGCGTTCGGTGCCGCTCCCAAGCGCGATGACGGCGGCCTGCTCGCCGGCCGTCGTGATCGTGACGAGGTGCGCGCCGCCGGCGTTGGTGCAGGCGGTCTTGGCCGTGTTGAAGTCCTGCGCCGCGGACACGCGGAAGTAGCAGTGGCCGCCGTAGAGAATGGCGCCGGTCTCGGTGCACGCGACGGGCGCGTCGGCGGCGGCGTCGACCGGGCCCGCGTCGGGCGCGGCGTCGTTCACGCCCACGTCCGCCGGTGCGTCCTTCGTGACGTCGGCCGCGACGTCCGCCGCCGCGTCGGCCGCCGACGAATCGCCGGCAGCGTCCACGGTCGCGTCGAGCGCGCTCGCGTCCAGCCGATCGAACTGCCCGAAGTCCTGGGTGCACGCGCAGACCGCACACAACCCGAGGACGAGAGCCCGCATGAGATGAAGTCTATTCGCGTTCGCAGATGGAGGAGAACGCCTGCGAGCAGCTCTCGTCGGCCCAGTTGCTCGCGGGAAGCATCGCCCCGCAGGACCCGCTGCCGTTCGGCTCGCCCGCCGCCCACGTCGCGAAGCCCGCGCGGGGCTCTCCCGTGATCCAGGTGTAGGAGCTGTCCTGCGGCGGCGAGCCGTTTTGACGTCGCAGCCCGATCCAGCGCTCGGTGCCCGCGCCGAGAGGGGAGACGGCGCTCTGCTCGGCGGTGCTCGTGATCGTGACGAGGTGCGCGCCGACGGCGGCGCAGCCGTTCATCGCCGTGAAGAACGACTGCGTCCCGATGTTCAGGAAATAGCAGTGCCCGCCGAACAGGATCGCGCCGCTCTCGGTGCACGCGACGGCGTCGGCGGGCGCGTCGGTCGGGCCGGCGTCGGATGGGGCGCCGTCGGCCCCGATTTCGGCTGGAGCGTCGGCCACGGCGCCGTCGGTCGGCTCGAACGGCCCGAAGTCCTGGGTACAAGCGCAAGCGAAGAGCAAGAGCCCAAGGGGGCGCATGGCTCCAGGATAGCCGATGGACTTGATTTTCGCCGAAATTGCCGTAAAAACCGGCTCCCCTTTTGAAAGGGGCACGGTCAGGCGACGGGCCCGAAACCACGAGCGGATTCGTGATTCGGCCGGGATCGCCGCGTGGAGCCAAGAAACCAGGAGAATCGCATGAGCATGAACGTCATGACCCGTAACTGGCGCGACCTGATCCGTCCGCGCGGAATCAGCGTCGAGCAAGAGACGCTGACCGAGTTCTACGGCAAATTCACGTGCGAGCCGCTCGAGCGCGGCTACGGCATCACCCTCGGCAACTCGCTTCGTCGCGTTCTCCTCGGTTCGCTCCAGGGCGCGGCGATCACCGCCATCCGCATCGAGGGCGCGCTCCACGAGTTCACGACCATCGGCGACGTCGTCGAGGACGTGACCGACATCATCCTCAACCTCAAAGAGGTCGTGCTCAAGGCCGCGTCGGCGAAGACCTACACGGTCCGCATCGACAAAGAAGGCCCCGGCCCGGTCTACGCGCGCGACATCGCGCTCGTCGACGGCCTCCAGGTCCTCAACCCCGACCACCTCATCGCGACGCTCGACAAGAAGGGCCCGCTCTCGATGGAGCTCACGGTCAACGTCGGCCGCGGCTACGTCCCGGCGGACCGCAACAAGACCGCGACGATGCCGATCGGCACCATCCCGATCGACTCGCTCTACGCGCCGATCCGCAAGGTCAACTACACGGTGACCAACGCGCGCGTCGGCCAGCAGACCGACTTCGACAAGCTCCAGCTCGAGGTGTGGACCAACGGCAGCGTGAAGCCGCAAGACGCGGTCGCCTACGCCGCGAAGATCCTCAAAGAGCAGCTCACGATCTTCATCAACTTCGAAGAGACCGAAGAGACGAGCTACCACGCGACGGGCAGCGAAGAAGAGCCGCTCAACGAGAACCTTTTCCGCTCGGTCGACGAGCTGGAGCTCTCGGTGCGCTCGGCCAACTGCCTGCAGAACGCGAACATCAGCCTCGATCGGCGAGCTCGTTCAACGGACGGAGCAGGACATGCTCAAGACGAAGAACTTCGGCCGCAAGTCGCTGAAGGAGATCAAGGAAATCCTCGCAGAACATGGGCCTGTCGCTCGGTATGAAGATCGACAACTGGCCGCAGCTCCTCGAGCGCTGGAAGGCGCAGCAGGCTCAGAACTGAGACCATCGCGGCGCGAGCCGCGGACCAGGCAAGGACCACATGCGACACCGTAATTCAGGCCGTAAGTTCGACAGGGACACGTCTCACCGTAAAGCGACCCTCCGCGCGCTCACGGCGAACCTCGTCCTCCACGAACGCATCGAGACGACCGACGCGAAAGCGAAGGAAGTCCGGCGCGTCGCGGAGAAGCTCATCACGAAGGCGCGCCGCCTCGGCGAGACCGCCTACACCGCGAACGACAAGCTCGACGCGAAGGCGCGCGCCAAGCGCCTCGCCGTCGAGCGTCAGCTCGCCGCTTACCTCCCGCACTTCGTGACCCGCACCGAAAAGGGCGGCACGGAGACGAAGGTGAACCTCGTCGAGAAGGTGCTCGCCGAGCTCAGCAAGCGCTTCAAGGATCGTCCGGGTGGCTACACGCGGATCATCAAGTTCGGCCCGCGCCGCGGCGACGGCGCCCCGATGTCGGCGCTCGAGCTCGTCGACGGCGCGGCCACCGAGGAGTCCGAGGAAAAACCGAAGAAGAAGGCCAAGAAGGCCGCCAAACCGGCGGAAAAAGCCGCAGAAGAATAAACAGGAAGATCAGAAGATCAGAATGGCTCGCGTTCGCCAGTGCGGACGCGAGCCTTTTTCTTTGTGAATTGGCCGTCACGACCACGACAGCGCCGCCCGCGACGCCCAGACCCGACTGCCAAAACTCCAAAAACAATCTTCTGATCTTCTGACCTTCCTGTTCAATCTCTCTCTCTCTTCCGGCGCCGCGGGACCCGCGCGAAGAGGACGAGCACGACGAGGAACGCGGCCGCGAACGCGGCGGCCCAGGTCCACTTGCGCGAGCGGGATTCGCTGTCGTGGGCGCGCGCATCGAGGCGGTCGAGGGCGGCGCGCGCGGCGACGTTCGCGGGGTCGATGGCGAGCGCGCGCTGGAACGGCTCGCGGTCTTCGATGCCGCGCGCCTCGAGATCCTGACCGTCCATGACGGCGAGCTCGGCGCGCGCCTCGGGGGCGTGCGCGCCGCTCGGGTCGAGCTCGAGCGACTTTTCGAACGCGGCGCGTGCCGCGGGGCGGTCGGTCGATTCGAGCGCGCGCGCCCTCCGCGCGTAGGCGGGCGCCATGAGCGC
The DNA here is from genome assembly GCA_963731595.1 of uncultured delta proteobacterium. Lineage (GTDB taxonomy): Bacteria > Myxococcota_A > Polyangia > Polyangiales > Polyangiaceae > DASXHD01. The sequence continues at coordinate 902,190 of CAVSWE010000004.1, read as the reverse complement.
GCGCCGCGGGTGAAAAGGCATCCGCGCGAGCACTTTGTCGAACGCCGCGACCGCCGCCGCGTCGTCTCCGGCCGCCGACCTCGCCATGCCTTCGTCGACCAGCGCGTCCACCTCGGCGGTGCGCTGTTTGTCGTACGCGTCGAAGATCGCGCGCGCGACGCGCTCGGCGTCCCATTCGCGCGGGGGCGGCGCGCTCATCACGTTCGCGTAGGTCTCGGCGAGCTTCGGGCGCGCGACCTCGCCGTACGCGAGCACCGATTTGCGCGCGGCGTCGCGGACCTCGTCGCGCTCCGACGAGATGAAGGAGACCACCGCGCCGAGGGCGTCCATGTCCTTGGTCTGGCCGTACGCCACCAAGATCGCGCAGAGCGCCGCGTCGCTCTTCGCCTGCACGGCGTCGCCCGGGATCTTCTTCTGCATCGCGTCGAGCGTCGACCACGCGAAGCCCCGCACGCGCTTGTCCTCGCGCGCGAGGATGAGCGGCGCCACCGCCGCGTCCCCGAGCGCACGCACGCGCCGCGACACCTCGAAGCGGAGCACGCCGCCGTGATCGGCGGCGACGAGGATCATGCGCGCGACCGCGGCCTCCGAGCCGTTGCGCGCCAAAGCGTGCAGAATGCACGTAGTCCCGAGCAGCGCCCGGTAGGCTTCCTCGTCGGCCGAAGGAAGCGCGACGAGCCCCTGGGCGAGGTCGAAGTCGTCGCGCCAATATTTGCCGTGCGAGGACTTCTGCACCGCCTGGAGCGTCTCCGCGAGCTTCCCCGGCGAGCCCTCGTTCGCGAGCAGGTCGAGCTCGGCGCCGAGCTGGTCGACCGAGTACGACGAGTCCGAGAGCGCCTTGGCCGCGTCCGCCGACGCGCCGGGCGCGAGCTTCGCGACCCGATCGCCAGGGCCGTCCGCGCGCGCGACGCCCGAGGCGAGAACGAAGACCAGCGCGACCAGCGCGGCGAAAACGCGCATCGCCCAGTGAAACGACTGCGCCGAGCGCACTATTCGACGATTCGAAAGTCGGAGTACTCGCCGCTATAGCTGCGGTATCGGACGTCGACGTTCTCGACGCGCGCGGCCGTCGGCCCGTGGTGGGCCCAGCTCACGATCTCTTTGATCGAGTCTTCCTCGCCCTCGGCCAGGATCTCGACGCTCGCGTCGTTGCGGTTACGGACCCAGCCGGTCACGCCGAGCCGGCGCGCCTCGCGCTGCGCCGCAGCGCGAAAAAAAACTCCCGTCACGCGCCCCCGGACGGTGATGTGGACACACTTGATCGCCATCGTCTGCTGCAAGGAACAACCTAGCCAAAACCTGCGAGGCTGGGCAAGCTCTCCGCGTGGCGATGGCGGGCATCGGTTTGCACGGCGGACTGCCAGGCGCCGTGGGGCTGACGGCCGAGCCGGGGCCCGTTCGACTCGAACGGGACGGAGTGGCCCGCGATCTCGCGGCCTTTCGCGTCGCCGACGGCCGATTTTCGACCACCATCGCGTGCGACGCCTTCGCGATCCGAACGGTCGAGCACCTCTTCGGGGCCCTCGCGGGGCTCGGGGTGAGGGACGGGTTGCGCGTCGTCGTGACGGGCGACGAGCTCCCGCTCCTCGACGGCGGGGCGGCGACCTTTGCCGCGAGCCTCGCCGCGCTCGGGCTCGTCGCGTCCGAATCGCCGCTCCGCGTGGTGCGGGAGGGCAGCCTCGACGTGGAGGGCTCGTCGTATTTCTTCTCCCCCTCCCGCGAGACGCGCGTCGAGGTCGAGGTGGAGCTCCCGGCGCCGTGCACGCGCTGGGCGAGCTGGGAAGGCGACGCCGCGGATTTCGTCGCGCGGATCGCGCCCGCGAGAACGTTTGGGCTCGAGCGCGATCTCGCCGAGCTCGAGCGACTCGGCCTCGCGCGGCACGTGGATCCGGCGAGCGCGATCGTGGTCGGCGACGGGCGCATCCACGGGCAGGGCGAGACCGCGCCGGACGAGCCCGCGAGGCACAAGCTCCTCGACCTCCTCGGCGACGCGTACTTCCACGGCGGTCCGCCGCGCGGCGTCCTCCGCGCGACGCGGCCCGGGCACGCGCGAAACCACGCGGCGTTCGCTCGCGCCCGCGAGCTCGGATCGATCGCGGCGTTCGCGCTCGCGTTCGCTCCGGCGCACGCGCGCGCCGACGACCCGTCCGCCCGGCCCTCGATCGATTTCGATCTCACGCACGCGTGGCCCGAGCTCTCGATCGATACGATGCTCGCGTCCGTCACCTACAACGACCAGGCGGTGCAGGGCACCACGTACGTGCGCGCCGAGCGGCTCGCGTTCGAGACGCCGCTGTCGTTCTTCGGCGGCGGCTCGCGATGGTACGTGGGCGCCGGTTACGACGCGGCGATCGGCCACGACGAAGACGGCTCGCCGCGCTTCGTCTCGGGAAACCCGGAGCTCTGGGGCCGCGGCGTCTGGACGTCGTCCTATGGCCTCTCCTTCGGCGGCGGATTTTCTCTCGTCATCCCCACCGGCTCGTACGCCCTCACCGATCCCGCGGCGACCACCGCGTACGCCGCGATCGCCGCGCGCGGCTGGGATCGCGCGCTCTTCGACCCCGACAACGCGACGCTGCGTCCGTCGCTCGACGTGCGCCTCGTGACCGGCCCGATCACGGTGCAGTACCGGCAGGCGCTCGAGATCGCCACCGACTTCGGCGACGCGTCGTTTCGATTCGCCGCGGTCGGTACGTTCTATTTCGCCGTGCGCGTCTCGAGCCTGTTCAGCGCGGGCCTCGACGTCATCGAATATTACCGCCTCGACGCCGGGCTCCCGGACGACGCGCGGCCGTACTTCGCGGTCGGCGCGCACGTGGCGTTCTCGACGCGGTACTTCCAGCCGACCGTCGGCGTCATGACGAACATCGGCTCGCCGCTCAACGCGATCAGCCGAATCGGCGCGCCGATCTCGGCGGCGCCGACGTCGTTCATCGGCGTGCATTTCAATCTCGACTTTCCGTTCGACGGCGTCACGCTCGGGGGCAGGAAGAAATGAAGGCCATCGTCATTCGCGAGCCGGGAGGGCCCGAGGTGCTCGAGCTGCGCGACGTGCCCGACGTCGCGCCGGTGCGGGGCGAGGTGCGCGTCCGTGTGCGCGCGACCGCGGTGAACCGCGCCGATCTCCTGCAGCGGATGGGCGCTTACCCTGCGCCGCCCGGCTCGCCGAAGGACATCCCAGGCCTCGAATACAGCGGCGAAATCGACGCGCTCGGCGAGGGCGTCACCGACTTCTCCCTCGGCGACCGCGTCTTCGGGATCGCGGGCGGTGGAGCTTACGCCGAGAAAATCGTGCTTCCCGCGCGCACGGTCGCGCGCATGCCGGACGCCCTCTCGTTCGAGGACGGCGCGGCGGTGCCCGAGGCGTTTCTCACGGCGTACGACGCGTTCGACCAAGCCCGTCTTCGCGCCGGCGCGCGCGTGCTCATTTCGGCCTGCGGGAGCGGCGTCGGCACCGCGGCGGCGCAAATCGCGCGAGCGCTCGGCGCTCGCCCTTTCGGCACCGCCCGCACGCAAGGCAAGATCGACCGCGCGAAGACGCTCGGTCTGATCGGCGGCGTCGTTCCGGAAGGCGGCCGCTTCGCCGACGCCGTCCAAAATTCGTTCGGCCCGATTGACGTCGTCCTCGAGCTCGTCGGCGGCGCCTACGTCGGCGAAGATCTCGCGTGCCTCGCGCCTCGCGGGCGCATCGTCCTCGTCGGGCTGGTCGGCGGAGCCACCGCCGAGCTCCCGCTCGGCGCGATGCTCCGCAAGCGCGCGACGATCGTGGGCACCGTGCTCCGCGCGCGCCCACTCGAGGAAAAAATCGTCGCCGCGTGCACGCTCGAGCGCGAGCTCGGCCCGCTCTTCGGCGAGAAAAAGCTCGTCCCGGTCGTCGACCGCGTTCTGCCGCTCGCGCGCGCGCGCGAAGCGCACGAGGCGATGCAGAAGAACGAGACGTTCGGAAAGCTCGTGCTCGCCGTCTAATCGCTCAGTGCTTGCGCGCGTGCTCGAGACACAAGTTGCGAGGCTTGCCGCCGCACTTCTCGCACGAGCACACGCGGATGTCGGCGCCCTCGTCCTCGCGGGCGCCGCAAATCGCGCACGTCCGCGCGCCGGTGCGCGGCTTCTCGAGGTCGGTCATCTGAGCGCGCCGCGCGCGCTGGCGCACCTCGACGCGCCGGCTCTTGAAGAAATTTCCCCAATGGCCGGCGAAGAACAAAACGTAGTTGAGCGTCGCCGCGACAATCGCCGCGCGCTGCATCCAGTTGCCCATCACGAACGAGAGGACGAGCCCGGCGGCGGAGAGCAGCCCGAGCCACTTCACCTTCACCGGGATGATGAACATGAAGAGCACCTGGTAATCCGGGAAGAGCGTCGCGAACGCGAGGAACAGCGTCATCCCGAGGTACTCGTTGGTCGCGCCGCCGCCGGCCACGACCGCCGCGACCGTGGTGCCGACCATCCCGACGAGCCAGAACACGTTGTATTTGAACGCGCCCCACTCGGCCTCGAGGTTCGTGCCCATCAGCCAAATGAAGTAGAGCGCGAACAGCATCACGATCGGCCGCGGCAGCCCGCACATGTCCGCGCTGGGCGGGAGGAACAAGTACGTGAAGAGCCGCCACACCTGCCCGTGCTTCACCAGGCCGAGGTCGAGCGCGAGCGCTTGGTCGAAGCCCGGCTTGAGCATCGAGAGCGCGAACACCACCGCCATGCCGGAGACGATGATCCACGTGAGGTTCGGCACGGCGAACCGGCCGAGCCGGCGCTCGAGCCGTGCGAGAAGTTTTTCCATGATCCGTTCAGTTCTTCGGCGCGCCGCACTGAACCCAGGTCGTGACCAGCGTCGAAATCGCCGCCGGACATGGGCCCCGAGTTGAGCGTGTTGTCGGGGAACGGCATCTGGGCCGTCCCGCAAGCGGGCTGGGAAATGTTGCAGACGAACGCGGAGGCGTCGGGATCGGTCGAGCAGGGGTTCAAGTAGGCCCGCGTCCCGATTTTGTAGGCCATCAAGTTGTTGTACGCATCGTCGGCCGTGTCGAGCTGAGGCTGGTAGGAAGTTCCGCCGTGGCACTTCGCGTCGCTGCAGTGCCAGTCGCTGGACATCTTCGGCCAGATGTCGTTCGTGTAGCTCACGCTGCAGGCGCCGGCGTCGACCGGGGTCCCGCACGCGAGGCCGCCGTCCGCGCTCGTCCCGCCCTCCGCGGGGGGCGGGTTGGGCAGGTTGCTCTTGTTCAGACCCGCGTGCGGGCCGTACTTCGTGTCCGGCTCGAGGTCGCACGCGACGAAGACCGCGCCCGCGCAAACCGCGACCACGACACCCAAGGCAACGAAGCGACGGCGCATGGCTGGATTCTGAAAGCACCGGCCGTACCCATGCAAGAGATTGTTCGGATCCGAACGATCTGCCCGATTTCCAACCCCCGACTGATGTGCGGCCGATCCAGCCTCGGGGACCGATGGAACCAGGTTCGGCACGAAAATCGGCCCATTTCAGGGACTTTCGGCTGGCCCGCAACCTGCAAAAGGGGAAGGCAGGAGGCTTTGAGATGGGTAGCGCTCGCAAGATGGTGTTCCTCGGTTTCCTCGCCGTGGCGCTCTCGGCGGCCACGGGCTGCGCGACGGTCGCTCCGTACGAGCGCGGCACGCTCGCCCATCCGTCGATGACCCCCGACGACATGGCGACGGGATTCGACGAGCACGTGCGCGCCGTGTCGGAGGGCGCGACGGGCGGATTCGGTGGCGGCGGCGGCGGCTGCGGCTGCAACTGATTCCACACCGGCCAGCGGTTCCGCTAGTGTAGGCCCCCGTGACTTCGCGGCGAATCTACGTGGGCCTCGTCGTGCTCGCGTGCATGTTCGCCCGCATGAATAGGTCGCTGGCGGCGGGCGAGGACCTGAGCGTCCTCGCCACCGTCCAGCAGGTCATGTCGGACGACTACCCGACGGCGGCCTTCGGCGAGGCGAAGCGCAAGCTCGGCGAGGCGCTGGAAAAGTGCAAACGGGCGCGCTGCTCGGCGCCGACCCGCGCGCAGGTGCTCGTCGCGCTCGGCATGGTCATGTCGCAGCTCGGGTCGGGCGACGAGGCGCGCGCCGAGTTCGCGGCGGCGCTCCAGGCGAACCCGAACGCTCGCCTCCCGAGCTCGGGCACGACGCCGAACATTCGGACGCAGTTCACCGACGCGCAGCACACGGTCGGCGTCGGCACGGCGCCGCCCCCGCCTCCTCCTCCCGCGCCAACCGCGACGGCGACGGCCACGCCGCCGCCCCCTCCGCCGCCGGTCGACAACACTCCCGCCGAGCCCACCCCGACGCACCCGCAGAAGATCCGCGGCTGGGGCAGCTCCGAAGCCTTCGAGCTCGCCAGCGCCGGCCTCAAGGCCGACCTCGCAGGCAACCTCGACGAGTGCATCGCGAAGGACAAGAAGTCGCTCGAGCTCGAAGAGCAGCCCCGCACGCGCCTGCACCTCGCGTCGTGCGAGCGGCGCAGCGGGCACCTCATCGACTCGCTGCGCGACACGCAGAAGGCGCTCGAGGACGCCATTCGCCGGCGCGACGTGCCCGTCATGCACGCGGCGCGCGAGCGCGTGCAGGAGATCCTCGCGCGAATCGCGCACGTCACGTTCGTGCCGCCGTCGGGCGTGACCGACCTCGAGGTGACGTTCGACGATCGTTCGGTTCCGAACGACGCGCTCACCCGTAAATTCTCGATCGACCCAGGCAAGCACACGGTCCACGCCGAAGGCACCCAGGGCGGCGTCCCCGTCGGATTCGACCAGACCTACGACGTGAAAGACGGCGAGCTCCTCACCGTCCACATCCAGATGCAGTCGAAAGGCTCCGAGTACCTCACGCCCGGGCAGCTCAAATGCATGCTCGGCGCGAAGAGCCAAGACGAGGTCGTGAAGTGCCTGCCGCAGAACGCGAAGAACCTCGTGGTCAAGGCCGGCTACGACTTCAGCGCGTACACCGACACGGACGCGGTCAACGTCGTCACGCCGTCGATCAACGCGTCGATCGAGTCGCCGACCGCCGGGTGGAACATCGGCGGAAATTTCTTGCTCGACGTGGTCACCGCGGCCTCGCCGGACATCGTGTCCGAGGCGTCGCGCGCGTTCCGTGACCGGCGATGGTCGGGCGGTCTCAACGGCGGCTACAAAAAGGGCAAAATCGGCATTCAAGCCAACGCGAACGCCTCGATCGAGAACGACTACGACTCGTTCAGCGGCGGCATCGCGCTCACGGCGGACTTGCGCGACAAGCTCCTCACCCCGCGTCTCTCGTACAACTTCGACCACGACATCATCGGCCGCACCGGGACGCCGTTCAGCGTCTTCTCGCACCAGCTCGACACGCACCAAATCGATGCGGGGCTCACGATGGTGCTCTCCGCGACGACGCTCCTCTCGCTCGACGTCACGGCGCAGTTCGAGCGCGGCGACCAGTCCAAGCCGTACCGCTACATCCCGATGTTCGCGCCCGACATCGCGTCGCGCGTCCCCGTCGGCGCGACGATCGATCTCGTCAACCAATACCGCCTGCCGATGCGCCCGCTCGAGCAGCTCCCCACGTCGCACGACCGGTACGCGCTCGGCATTCGCCTGGCCAAGCGCTTCACGTCGCGCGAGGCGACGCTCCGTCTCGACCAACGCCTCTATTACGACGACTGGGGCATCGCCTCGACGACGACCGACGCGCGGTGGGTGCAGGACGTCGGAAAGCGCTTCCGCTTCTGGCCGCACCTGCGACTCAACGCGCAGACCGGCGCGAGCTTCTACCAGCTCGCGTACTCGGCCATCCTCAACGCGGACGGCAGCATCACCGTGCCTCTCTACCGGAGCGACGATCGCGAGCTCGGTCCGCTCATCACGCTGACCGGCGGCGGCGGGTTGCGTTTCGGGCTCACTCAGCCAGACTCGAAGACGCAGATCGGTCTCAACCTCGCGGCCGACGTCATGTACACGCGCTTCTTCGACGCCCTCTTCGTCACGACCCGTACGGCGGTCTACGGCACCGTCGGAATGGACTTCGAGTTCGACTGATGGTCCGTCGCACCCTCCTCCTCGCCATTTTTGCTCTCGCTTCGTGCAGCGATCCCGTTCGCGACGGGGAGCTCAGCGCGCTGCCGGGCGAGAACCCGAACACCCCGGTCGGCGAGTTCCACCGCGCCGGGCAGCCCTGCGAGCTGTGTCACGGGCCCGGCGGACCGGCGTCGGGCGCGTCGTTCGCGGTCGCCGGGACGATCTTCGCGCAGCCGCAGAACGCGATCGGCGTCGACGGCGCGACGGTCGCGTTCACCGACACGACCGGCTCCACCTTCACGACGACGACCGACTGCGTCGGGAACTTCTTCATCCCGCGCCCGGGCAGCAGCGTCCCCGGGCCCACGTGGGACCCGCAGTTTCCGATCTTCGTGCGCGTCTTCAAGAACGGCCTCTCGCGCACGATGCAGGGCCAAATCGGCCGCGAGCGAAGCTGCGCGAACTGCCACAACGATCCGCAGGCGAACACGCCGCAGGTCTACTCGAGCGTCGGTCACGTCTCGCTCTACACGGCGTCGGATACGCCGCCACCGTACAACAACAACTGCCCCGTCAGCCCGGTGGTGGCGCCGTGACGCGCGCGCGTCTCTTCGGGTGGGTGCTCGCGGCGTGCGGAGTCGGCGCGCTCGCGTCGCTCGCGACGAGCATGAGCGCCTGCCTCGTCGACTTCAACGAGCCCGACGGCGGCATCCGCGCGACGACGATCCTCGCGCCCGATCAAACCCAGTTCACGACCGTCAGCCCCGTCTTCGAGCGCCGCTGCGGCACGCTCGACTGCCATGGCCAGGACGGCCGGCCGCTCAGAATTTACAGCGGGCTCGGCCTGCGCCTCCCGAACGAGGCGGGCGCGACGCCCGGCTCGAGCGCGACGACGCAAGAGGAGATCACCGCGAACTACCGCGCCGTCATCGGCCTCGAGCCCGAAGAGATGACGCGCGTCATCGCCGGCGAAGACACGCCCCACCAGCTCCTCATCTTGAAGAAGCCGCTCAACCTCGAGGCGCACAAAGGCGGGCCGGCGTTCGCCCCCACCGGCGATCCGGGCGAGGCGTGCATCACGACGTGGATCGCCGGAGCCGTCGACAAGAACGCGTGCAGCGCCGCCGTGGCGGGTTTTTAGGGCGATCCGCGATCAGCCGAAGACGCGCTCGACCGTCACGTGCATGCGGCTCTCGACCATGCGCGCGATGCTCTCGAGCTCGTCGCGCGAGACGCCGAGGCGCGCCATGAGGAGCTTGCGCGTCTCGCGGAGCACGGCGTCGCGCGCGGCGGCGAGGCGGCGGGCGGCCGTCGCGCGGTGGATGTCGTGCGCGGCGGCGATCGCGTCGATGCCCATGCCGCGCGCGTAGTGCTCCCGGAGGAGCTCGCGCGACTCGGCGTCGAGCCGCCGCGCGGCGTCCTCGAACGCGCGGTGCACGTCGGCCGCGTGACGCCGCTTGAGGTACTCGGTCTCGGGGTCCGCGGCGCTCGACGCGATCGCGCGGTCGCCGGAGTCTTCGTACGGCTCGGTCGGTTTCGCGCGGCGCCCGTGCTCGATGAGGACGCGCGTCGCGACGACGCGGAGCCAACCGCCGAGCGCGCCAGCGCCGCGGTACTCGGCGATGCGAGGCGAGGGGCCGACGAAGAGCTTGGCGCGAATGGCCTGCGCGAACTCATCGAACGGCGGCTTGTCGCCGCGCCCGCGCGCGTGGACCGCGCGGAGGTCGGGCGCGAAGCGCGCCTCGAACGCCTCGAGCGCGGCTGCCTCACCGCGGGCGCACGCCCGGGCGAGCTCGAGATCTTCGCTGTAGTATCCGGCCTGCGCCGGCATGCCGTGTCCCGATGACAATACGATCGCCGAGCTCATGCAGGGTCTCTTGCCCGAAGATCGTCGCGTCGAAATCGAGCGCCACGTGCATGGGTGCTCGAGGTGCGGATCGCTGATCGTCGGTGTCGTTCGTACGTTCGGGGACGACGAAGACCTTCCTCCGGGCTCGAAATTCGGGCGCTACGAAATCTTGGACCGCATCGGCCGCGGCGGCATGGGCACCGTCTACGCCGCGCGCGATCCGCTGCTCGACAGGCGCGTCGCGCTCAAGATCCTCCACCACTCGGTCACCGAGCGAATCCTCCGCGAGGCGCGCGCGCTCGCGCGACTCTCGCACCCGAGCGTCGTCTCCATCTACGACGTGGGCGAGGAAGACGGCCGGCTCTTTCTGACGATGGAGATGATCGCCGGCTCGACGCTGCGCGCGTGGCTCCGCACCCCGCGCCCGTGGCGCGACGTCCTCGCGGTGTTCGCGCAGGCCGGCGACGCCCTCGCCGCCGCGCACGCGGCGGGCGTCGTGCACGGCGACTTCAAGCCGGACAACGTCATCGTGGGCGAGGACGGGCGCGCCTACGTGATGGACTTCGGCCTCGCGCGGCTGTGGACGCCGGGGGCGAGCGAGCGCACGCCGCAAATCGCGGGCACGCCCGCGTACATGGCCCCCGAGCAGCTCGCGGGCCACGCCGCGACGCCTGCGAGCGACCAGTTCGCCTTCTGCAAAGCGCTCCGCGAGGCGCTCGCGCCGGGCGTCCCGAGCTGGGTCGCGGCGCTGGTCCAGCGAGGGCTCGCGAACGCGCCCTCCGAGCGTTGGCCTTCCATGCCGGCGCTCCTGGCCGAGTTGCGCCGCCGGCTCGAAGCGAAGGTGCATTATGCAATCATCGCGATCCTCCAGATCCTGATGGTGCCTTTTCACGTCGGCGTGACGTGGCTCTTCCTGTGGGCGTTCGTCTCGAAGACCGAGACGGGACCGCACCCCCACTACGCCATGACCACCGAGGTGTTGGGTACGGTCGTGGTCGGGTGGCTCGTCGTCCTCTTCTTCAGTGGGTTCGCCCCGGCGGGGATCGTCTGGGCGCCGCTCAACGCGTACGGGCTCCTTCGTAGGCGCCGGTGGGCCGTGACCTCGTCGCTCGTCTACTGCGCCTTCGCGACGCTGACTTGCTTCGGGACCCCCGGCGCGGTCTACGCCCTGGCGACGCTGTGGCCGCTCCGGAAAAAAAACGCGACATCTCGCTGACCGCCGCGTCTTCATCGGCGAGAGGACAGGTCATGCACATCAAGAACGTCATCATCGCTGGGATTTCCATCGCCGCGCTCGCCGCGTGCCACAAGGACGAGGACGCGACCTCGACGACGAGCTCGGAGAAATCCACCACGACCGCGGCGGCCGCCGCGCCGAAGCCGACGACCAAGCGCGTCGATCTCGCACCGCTCCCGCTCGCCCTCCAGATGGCGAGCGACGAGACCGCCGTCGCGATGGACATGTCGATGGGCGACCACAAGTCCGTTTCGGTGAGCTTCGACGCCGTCAGCGCAGGAATCAACGTGTCCGAGCCGACGCAGAAGTCTTTCAAGGAAGTGAAGAAGGAGTACAAGGGCGACACCGTGCTCTTCCCCTTCAAGAAATGGGTGAAAGAGAACGACGGGACCGCGGTCGAGGAGTTCACGAACGACGGCAAGACCGGCTATCTCGCGCTGTCGTGGAAGGAGATCGGCGGCAAGAGCTACGTCTGCAAGAGCAACGGGCTCTCGGGCTTGAAGTCGCCCGAGGACGCCGACAAGGTGCTCGCGGTTTGCGACACGCTCGCGGCGAAGTAATCTCGCTCGTGTGAGCGAGCTCGAGGAAAAAGTGGCGCGGCTCGAGGGGGAGCTCGCCGCGGCGAGGGCCAAGCTCGCGTCGGTCGAGGAGCTCGTGAACAAATCGCACGACATCGTCTCGCGCATCGACGCGCAAGGGCGCATCACGTACGTCTCGCCGTCGGTGCGCAAGATCCTGGGGTACGAGCCGAGCGAGCTCGTCGGGCAGCTCGCGCACTCCTTCATCGAGCCGAGCGAGCTGCCCGCGCGGCTCGCGGGGTTCGCCAAGGGCCTCAAGGAGGGCACCGCGCCCACGGTCGTGTCGCGCGCTCGCCGCAAGGACGGCTCGTACCTCTGGATGGAGTACCGCACCGAGGTCTTGCGCGACGAGCACGGCGCGGTCGTCGGCTTCCAGTCGAGCTCGCACGACGTGAGCGCGCAGCAAGAGGCGAAGGAGGCGCTCGCGCGAGCCGAGCAGAACTTCGAGACGTTCGTGCGCGAGATGCCGGTGCCCGCGCTCGTGCACCACAAGTCGAACATCCTCTTCATCAACACGGCGACGTTCGACGTCTTCGGTTGGGCGGAGGCGGACGTCGTCGGTCGCAACGTCCTCGACCTCGTCGCGCCGTCCGACCGCGCGTACATCGGCGGCCGCTTGAAGCGCTCGGTGCAAGAGCTCGCCGGCACCGCCACCCGCGAGCACCACGTGCTCCACGCCGACGGCACGCCGGTCGCGGTCGAGGTGACCGTCGTGCCCGTGCTCTTTCGCGGCCTCCCGTGCTCCCTCGCGGTCTACCGCGATTTACGGGAGAAGAAGCGCCTCGAGGGCCAGCTCATCACCGCCGATCGCATGGTGGCGCTCGGCCGGCTCGCCGCCGGCGTGGGCCACGAGATCAACAATCCGCTCGCGTACGTCATCTCGTCGCTCACGCTGATCGAGCGAGAGCTCGCGGGGATCGAGTTTCCGAAGTCGTCGGCGATGCCCGAGCTCTTCGCGAACGTGAAAGAAGGCTGCGAGCGCATCCGGATGGTCGTCGAGGACCTGCGCGCGTTCAGCCGCGAGCGGAGCGAGACGTTCGGGCCGGTGGACCTCGGACGCTTGCTCGATCGCTCGGCGTCGATGGCGTCGCACGAGGTCTCGCGGCGCGCGCAGCTCGTGAAGGACTACTCGAACCTCCCGTCCGTCGCCGGGAACGAGGCTCGCCTCGGGCAAGTGTTCCTGAACCTCCTGGTCAACGCGGCGCAGGCGATCCCCGAGGGCAACGCAGCGGTGAACGAGGTGCGCATCGAGGGGCGCGCGGCCGAGCAGGGGAGCGTCGCGATCGACATCGTCGACACGGGCGTCGGGATCGAGCCCGAGGTCGCGCAGCACATCTTCGAGCCGTTCTTCACGACCAAGCCGGCGGGCGGCACCGGCCTCGGACTCTCGATTTCGCACCACATCGTCACGTCGCTCGGTGGGACGCTGCGGCTCGTCTCGAGTCGCACGCGCGAGACGCGCTTTCGTGTCGTCCTGCCCTGTGCGTCCTGACACGCCGCGCGACGTGGCGCGCGCCTTGCTTGGATCGCGAGCATGGCTCGCCGTGCTTGCGTCGCGCTCGCGGCGATCGCGCTCGTCGTGGCGTGCGGCGAGATTCCGGCGCGCGCGGACGCTCCGCGCGCGGCCCCGAAGGTGCACTGGGATCCCGCCTGGTCGCACGCGAACGCGTGGGACTACACGATCGCCGGTGCGGCGGCGACGACCTTTGCGGTCGAGCTCGCCGTCTTGCAACCGATGCAGCCGCCGCTTCGATGGGCCGACCCGATCCTCTTCGACCGAGACGTGCGGTCGGCGCTTCGACTGACCGACAACAGCTCACGCGACGCGGTCGACGTGGCGAGCTGGGCCCTGCTCGTCACTCAAATCGCCTACCCGGTCGTCGTGGACGTACCGTACGCGTGGGCGCGACACGGCTTCGGCGTCGCGCGCGATCTCCTCTGGCAAGACGCGGTCACGCTCTTTTTGGCCGGCGCCGTCGATCTCACGCTGCGCGATCTCGTCGGTCGCGCGCGCCCGTACGTGTACGACTGCCTCGCGGCAGGCGGCGGCTCGAGCTGCGTGAGCACGCCGGAGGCCGTGCGCTCGTTTCCCGGCGGGCACCTGACCGTCGCGGCCGCGGGCTCGGTCCTCACGTGCACGCAGCACCTCTACCTCGGGATCTACGGCGGCCCGTGGGACGCGATCGCGTGCTCGACTTCGCTCGCGGCGACTGCGGCGGTCAGCGTGATGCGCATCATGACCGACAGCCACTGGGCCACCGACGAGCTCGCCGGCCTCGCGATCGGCGCGCTCATCGGGTGGGGCGTGCCGTACGCGATGCACTTGCGCGGCCACGCAAACAGCGCAACCGCCGCGCCGACCTCGATGATCCTCCCCGCGCCGATCGCGTTCGATCGAGGGGGCGGTCTCGGCGTGGTCGGTTTCTTTTGAGCGCGACGCGTCAGTCGAATCCGGCGTCGAAGACTTGAATGGGGCAGTGCTTGCCCGACCACGCGTAACAGGTGTTCGTCTGGTCGTCGCAGCAGTAGCGCCCGCTCTGCAAGTGCGGCGTGCACTGCTGCTCGCATTGGTGGTTGCTGAAGCACGTGTCCGGACACGACGGGACCTCGACGTCGTCCGGCGCGTCGATCGGCGGCGGGGCCGCGTCGATCGGCGGCGGCGGCGGCTGCGCGTCGTCCGGCGGCGGCGGCGGGCTCACGTCGAGCGCGATCGCGTCGTCGGGCGGCGGCGCGGCGTCGATCGGCGGCGGCGCGTCGAGCAGGCTGCTGTCCGGCTCGTCGTCGACGGTATCGCCAATTTCGGTGCGCGCCGCGCACGCGACGAACGCGGCGGGCACGAAAAGCAAAAGCAAGAAGCTACGTTTCATCGCGGCGCAATTCTGCCCGAGCCTTGGAGTCGGCAGTACGAAAATCGGCTTTTGTCCGCCAGACAGACGAAACCCCCGAGTGCGCTACGACACTCGGGGGTCTCGAATTCCTGGAGCGCGTGGGGCGCTTACATCTGCTGCGCGTTGATGATTCCGTCGAGCGCGGCGCCTCGATAGAAGTCCTGAACGCGTCGCATGTCGCCCTTCGCCACCGCGTAGGCCGCGGCCGCCGCGGCCGGAGCCGCGGTCACGCCGCTGCCTTGGCCGGGGACGTCCTTGCCGGTCGTCGGGTCGAACCCGGTGACCGTGCGCGCGGCGCTCACGTTGCCGAACCAGCCGGTCTTCAAGAAGCCGTTGCCGAAGACGTAGAGCCAGTTCGAGTTGTTCGGCGTGCCATCGGGCCAGCCGTTCCGGTTCGTCGGATCCTTCGGGGTGTCGCCGTGAATCGTGAAGACGACGCCCTTGTCGAGGTTCTGTCCGCAACCCGACGGATCCGGGATACCCGCGCAGTCGGCCATGAACGCGTCGAAGATCTTTCCGAGCGCGGTGACGTTGGCCTGGAGCTGCGACATGTTGTTGAACGCGCCGTGCGGGTCGTCGCGCATCGCGGGGATGATGACCGACGACGTCAGACCGAGCTTGAATGCCTTCACCGCCGTGCACATCGCCTTGCCGATTTCCATGACGTTGGTCGGCGCGCCGTTGAGGCCGTAGCGCGTGAGGTCTGCGGCCGAGGGCGTGAGCTCTGAGCTCAGGTTCTTGCCGAGGAGGTTCGCCGCCACCTTGCCGGTGTTGCCGGGCTCGACGAGCGTCGCGCGCGCTGCAGCGGCGTTCAGGCTGAGGAACGTTCGGTAGTACGAGTCGTTCAGCGCGGCGGCGGTCGGCGTCTGGAGCAGCGTCCGCGAGGCGGCGCTGTTGAAGAGGTCGACGAGCCCCGCCGAGTTCGCGACCGTCGCCACGCCCGGGGCGCCCGGCGCCGTGCCGAACGTGATCGGGTTGATGCCGATGACCGGGAGGAGCGTCGGGTTCGCCTGCTGAATCGCCGCGATGGCGGCGATGAGCCCGGTGCCCGTCGCGATCGTCGCGGCCGATTGCGGCGTCGACGTGTGCGTCTCGTTGTTGCCCGCCATGAACGCCGAGATCTGCTTCGTCGGCGACAGCGTCTGGAACGGCGATTCGGGCGCGTAGACGAGCGGCTTGGTGGTACCCGACGCGTTCTTCGCCTTGCCGAGCGCATAGAACGCCGAGTTCTGGCCACCGTTCATCGCGACGTCGACCTGCGGGAAGAGCTGCGTGAACCACGCGAGCCCTCCGTTTCCGGCGACGAGGTGCACCGAGCGCATCGTCGTCGCGCAGGCCGCCTGATCCGCGATGGCGACCCCGGCGGTGTCGCTCAGCACGTCCAGGAAGCGCGAGCGCTCGAGCCCGAGCACGGCCGCGAGGGTGGCGCTCCACCGGAGGAAGTCACGCCTGCTCTTTCCGCGAAGGTCCTTCAGTCGCTGATCAGCCATGACAAATCTCCTTCATTCGCAGGTGTCGGCAGCTTCGAGGATCGACGCGATCGCGATCTGCTGCCCTTGGTCTTTGGTGATGCCCTGGCTTTGCGCTTGGGCGATTGCGTCGTTCGCGATGCTGACGTGGTCGGCCGTAGCCGGCTTGCCCATCAGGCACGTGAGGCCGTCCGAGGTGAAGTTACCGTTTGCGTCGAGGAGCTGCGTGCCGGGACACGCGGGCATGTTCAGTGTACCCGCTTTCGCCGCCGCTTGGATCTCCTGGGCCGCGGAGACCATGATGTCGAACTGCTTCGACAGCGCCGCGGTCGAGGGGACGATCATCTCCGGCACGCGGCCGGCGTAGTTCGCGACGCCAAGGGCGGACGCGCCGCCCTTGTAGAGCAGGCCCGCCGAGTTCTGCTGGGTCGAGCCCGTGTTCACGCCGCGTCCCTTGAGGATGTTGCCGAGCGACGCGTACGTGATCTTCGAGCACGAGTGGAGCCGCGCGACGACCTCGGGGGAGCCGACTTGCTGGTCTTCGGCTTTCTGCTGGTTCGGGTCGGTGATGCCGTTGTCGCCGCTGTTCGGATCTTGGAAGTGGTGCTGCGTGTTGCCGTCCGCGGCGAGCGAGTTCGGATCCATGTCGCCGAGGAGCACGTCGTTGGGCGCTTGGCTGCAGCCCGTCGCGAACGCCGCGCCGCCGAGAATCGCGAGGATCGAGGTGAGAGTCTTCGCTTGGTTGAGCGTTTTCATGGGTGGTGGCCTCTCAGAACTTCACGAAGTCGTCGGAGGTGAAGATGTTTCGCAGCAAGCGCTTCACCTTCATGCCGTTCGAGGTGAAGTCCTGCAGCAGGGGATCGGTGACGACGCTCGGCACGGTGGCTACGTCGTTGACGACGTCGCCGCGCGACATGGCGTAGTTCCACTCGCGGGTGACGATGCAGCGCTGGACGTCCGGGTCGGCCGCCATCGCCGCGCCGAGGCTCGGGATGTCGGTGACCGGCTTGCCGTTGCGCCACGCGAAGGTCTGTTGGCCTTGCGGGAGCCAGTCGGCGAGCGTCGCGGTCGGGTTGCCGGCCGAGGGCACCTGCACTTGGAACTTGCCCGACGTGTACTGCCCGTTCATGTCGAAGTAACCGAACATCGGCGCGATGTGGTTCAGCGTGGTGTGGCAGTTCGCGCAGATGACGGCCGACGTGTCCTGGAAGTTGATCTTCGCCGACGGGCCGCCCGTGATGCTGGTGAACGGCCAGGGGCTCGTGTACGCGCCGGAGCCCATGACTTGCGGCGTCGACGAAAACTCCGCCGGCATCTTCGAGCAGACGAAGGTCTCTTGGATGAAGCGCACGCGGCGGAAGGACATGTTCGCGTAGTACTGCGATTGGATGCCCGGGTCCGTGAGGACGCCGGCCGTCGGCGCGTTGTTGTTGCAGCTCGCGTCGGCGAACGCGCCGTTCGAGAAGGTCGGGCACGTGTTGGTCGCCGCGGTGAAGAGGTCCGTGTACGGCCGGTCGTTGACGACGACCTCCGTCGCGAACGTCGCCGCCGTGTCGAAGCTCGGCAGCCCGTTGCCCGTCTTCATGCCGGTCTGCCCGGTCTTGAAGGTGTCACGCCACCACTGAATCTGGCGCGTCACGAAGCGCGGGTCGGCGAGGTACTTGTCAATCATCGCGCCGTAGGACGTCGCGTCCGTCACCGACTGGATGTCGGCGAGCGTCGGCTCGTCGCCGACGAGCTTCAGCGCCGCCGTGCGGAGCGCTTCGCCGTAGTTGGTTTGGCGTTGGTCGATGTTCGGGTTCGAGTTGGCGTTCGGATCCGAGCCGTTGCCCTGTTGGCCCTGCGGAGTTCCGCCGGAGCCGGGCGAGCCCGGGTCGCTGCCGCCGTTGGCGGAGCCCGGCGTGTCGCCCGTGGATCCCGGGCCACCCGTCAGGGTGCCGGTGTTGCCGTTCCCGCACGCCGAGAGAACGATCATAAGGCCCGTGGCAGCGAGGAGCTTGCCCATCGTCGTCTCCCTTCCTTTCGTCTGCGCGTTCATTCTTTGTTCACCCAGGTTTGGATCTGCACGTACCCGGTCGACGTGTTGCTTCCGAACACCTTCACCGGATGATTCACTTGTTGAAGCGGCGCGAGCAGGATGTTGCTCTGCGAGGGGGTCGTCGCGTTCACCTGCGTGCGCGCTTGCGTGCACGCGGTCGCGTAGTCGTTGCTCTTGAGGGCCGTGAGGTCCATCGACGACGTCGCGTTGCCGTTGCCGCCGCCGTGGCAGCTCACGCAGTTGTTCATCAGCGACGGCGCCGCGCTGTTCATGAAGTCCGTCAGGTCTTTGCAGGTGGTCGAGGTCGTGCCCGCGTCGCTCGCGGTCACCGTCGACGACTCGATCGTCTGGAACTCCACCTTCAGCTTGTTGCCCGGCGTCCAGCTCGGGAAGTAGAAGACCGGCGAGACCTGCGTCGAGCCGCCGGCGCCCGCGGTGAGGTCGCTCGTCGAGAAGTCGGTGTTGTCGATCTCCGGGCCGCTCGCGGGGACCTGCACGAAGATCGGCGAGACGACGTGGACGCCCGCCGAGGCCGGCGCGACCAGCATCACGTTCGAGAAGCGGAGGAGGTCGCCCTGCTGCGTCGCGGTGAACGTGATCTTCGCGCCGTTGATGCCGGTCGCAGCGCCCGAGAGGTCGACCGAGCCAGTCGTCGGGTCGACGGTGTTGCTCGCCGGGAGCGGGATCGCCGAGAGCGCCGCCGCTTCGGCCGTGAGCCAGGTCGTGACCTGCGCGAGGAGTGCCTCGTTGCCCGGGTCGATGAGGCACGCAGCCGGGTGGTTGTTCGGGCGATTCTCCAGCTTGCTCGAGTAGACGTCGCTGACGACGATTCCCGGGTAGCTCTTGACCGTCTTGTAGACGTCGGGGCCGGCGAGCCACTTCGGCGCGCCGAGCGTCGTGCCCTGCTCGTGGCATGCGCCGCCGCACTTTTGCACGAGCTCCGGCTCGAGCTGGTTGAAGAGCTGCTGCTCGAGGGGAGCCTGGGGCCCGCCGTCGCCGTTGTAGACGGGGTTGTTGTCCCAGCCGCCGCCGTCGCCGCCCGTGTTGCCGCCGCCGAGTTGGTTCGGGTCACCGCCGCCGAGGAGCGAGTTCGGGTTGGGTCCGCAAGCGACCACGCCGCCGGCAAGGAGACCGACTGCGGCTGCCGCCGCGACCAGCTTCTTGAAGTGCGTTCCGCCGACCATGCCTCATCTCTTTGCACGGTCGAGGCCAACGATGAGGCCTAAGAAATCATTGTGGAATCAAGCCGCCTACATGTGGGCGGGTAGGTGAACTGGATCGTCCACGAGCCCCCCTCGTGGTCCATCAGTTCCCGGCGCCGCGCAGCCGGAGCAAGCGCGCCGCCTCTTTGAAGGCGGGCTGCTGCGGGTTTTCCCGCGCGAGCTGCTCGTAGACCTCGGCGGCCTTGATGTACTGGCCTTGGCCGACCAGCTCGATGGCCTCGCGCTCCTGCGATTTCTTGCCCCTCTCGTGGGTCGGGGGCTTCGCGGTCGTCGTCGCGGTCGCCGTCGGGATCACGGCGGTCGCGCTCGGCATCGCGCTCGTCATGGCCGTGGTCGTGGGCGCGACGTTGGTCGAAGTCGGCGCGGCGCTCGCCGAGGGCGCGCCGGACGCGGACGGGCTCGCCGAGACGGACGCCGTCGGCGCGGGCGGCGGCCTCCGCACCTGCGGTTTGTCGTCGAAGAGCATGAAATAAACGAGCAGCGCCACGCCCGGGAACGTGCCGAGGATCAGCTTCCGGAGCGGCGGCATCGCGTTCCACTCGGCGACTGCCTTCTTGAACCCCGTGAGCTCGCCCGGCGTCTGGATTCGTCCGGTCTCCGCGCTCGGTCCCCCCGGACCCATGCCCGGCGGGCCCATCATCGGCATGCCGGGTTGCATCGGCGCGCCGTATCCGGGTTGCATGGGGGCGCCCTGCATGGGCGCGCCGTATCCGGGCTGCATGGGCGCGCCGTATCCGGGCTGCATTTGCAGCTGCTGCAGCGGCGACTGCATCGGGGCCTGGAGCGTCGAGCCCATCGGATTGCCGCCCATCGGAGGCGCCGGCGGGGGCGCCGGGACGGCGACCTGCACGCTGCCGAACGCCTGATAGCCCGTGTTTTGCGGGGGCGGCGGCGCGGGCGGCGCGCCGATGGTCGTCGGCGACGAGTTGGGCGAGCCGTCGGTGGACCAAGCCGGCATGCCGGCGGCAGGGCGCGCTTTCGGGACGCCGGCCATCGGCGTCGCCGTGCCGCTCGCCTCGAGCGGGCTCACGATGGTGGGATCCGGCTCGCGCGTCGGCATGGGCGCGAGGCGCGTCGCGTCGGAGTCGGGGCCTTTTCGGCTGGAGAGAGTGCCGCCGCCGCTGAACTGCGGCTGCTGCTGCGGCGCCTGCTGCGGTGGGGGCTGCGGCGCGCGCGGCGGGAGCTGAATGGGCTGCGCGATCGTCATGTCCTCGGCGTCGGCGTCCATCTCGTCGAGCGTTCGGTACACGAGGCGCGCGCGACCGATCTCGATCGTGCACGGGATCTCGAGCTGCTGCCACGCGGCGCCCACGATCTGACCGTTGCCCTTGGCCGGATTGCCCGAGTCGGCGCTCTGCAGAAAGAGCGCTCGCCCGTCGAAATACACGTACGCGTGCACGTCGAGCACGCCCGGCGCGTCGATCGACCACATGCCCACCCGCCCGATGCTCATCGGCTGGACGACGACTCCGGGCCGCAGCTCCAAAACGGGGCGCGGCGACTCCCCAGCGCGTATCTCGACGATCTGGACTCCGGTGGTTTCAGCCATGCGAGCCTTGGACAGGACCTTGCTTCGCAGCATCATACATCGCCGCGGGGAGGTCCAGTCCGTGCTCGTGCACTTGCTCGAGGCAGCGCGGCAATACGCCGGACGGCACGAGCTTGCTGAGGACCTCGCCCTTGGGGCCGAGTCCTTGGTACTGCCGGACGAACACGTCCTGCACCTGATACGCCTCGGTCTGCATGTCGAAGCCGAGGACCTCGGTGATGTGCGTGACCTTGCGGGAGCCGTCTTGCAAACGGCCGACCTGGCAGATGAGATTCACGGCCGAGGCGAGCTGAACGCGCATCGCCATCAGCGGCATTTCGACGTCGCTCATCATCGACATGGTCTCGAGGCGCGTGAGCGTGTCGCGCGGGAAGGTCGCGTGGAGCGTCGAGAGGCAGCCGCCGTGACCCGACGTCATCGCTTGGATTAGATCGAGCGCCTCGCCGCCGCGGATCTCGCCGACCACGATTCGGTCGGGGCGCATGCGGAGCGTCGCGCGGAAGAGATCGCGGATCGTGACCTCGCCGCGTCCCTTCGGGTCCGCCGGTCGCGCCTCGAGCTGGACGACGTGCGCGCGCTGGAGCTGGAGCTCGCGCGAGTCCTCGATGACCACGACGCGCTCGCCCTGAGGGATGTACGAGGAGAGCGCGTTCAGCATCGACGTCTTGCCGGAGCCGGTGCCGCCCGCGACGAGGATGTTGAGCTTGCTCGCGACCATCGCCGCGAGCGCGTCGGCGCAGTCGTCGGTGAGCGCGCCGAATCCGATGAGTCGCTTGACGGTGAGCGTCTCCTTGAAGAAGCGGCGAATCGAGACGTGCGGACCGTCGGGCGCGGCGGGTGGGAGCACGGCCTCGACGCGCGAGCCGTCCGGGAGGCGACCTTCGAGGATCGGGCGGAGCTCGTCGACGTGCTTGCCGACGAACTGCGCCATGTTGCGCAGCGCCGCGGTGAGCGACTCGCGGCTCTCGAATTTCGCCGGCACGAGCTCGAGCTGGCCCTTCCTCTCGATGTAGATCTGGTTCGGGCCGTTGATCATGACCTCGCTGACGGCCGGGTCCTCGAGGTACTGCCGCACCGGCTCGAGGAACTGGAGGATCGTCTCCGCGAAGACTTCGTGCGGGATGAGTCCGGTGCCGCCGCTCATGGCTGTGGGCTTTCGGTGGTGGAGATCGACGCGCGCGCTTCTTCGGCGTGCGTGCCTGTGGGCGCGAGCCGGAGATACTCGCGGAATTGACCGTCGGCGGAGGCCGCGTCCTTGGCTTCGTCGTGGAGGACCTTCGCGAGCGCCCAGTGCGGGGCGGGGTCGTTCGGCTTCTGCGAGACGACGAACTCGAGCTCGCTGCGCGCGTGGCTCGAGTCGCCGATCGCGGCGTAGAGCGTGCCGAGCAAGTAGCGCATGCGGACGTCGTTCGGGTGCTTCTCCACGTAGTTCGACGCGCGATCGATCGCGAGCTCGTAGCGGCCGTCGCGCACGCAGACCTCGATGATCAACGGCAGCACCTTCGACTCGTCCGCGCCGCGCGCGATCGCCGTGGTGAAATACTGCTCGGCGCGCGTGGTGTCGCCGACCGCGGCGAACGCCCGTCCGTCCTTGACGAGCCTCTCCGGCTTCTCGGCGTCCTTCATGATGGCGAGCGTGTGCGCCGGGTCGCTGCCGGGCGACGACCCACCGCCGCATGCGCTCGCGAGGAGGGCGAAACCGAGCGCTCGAACTACCGCGCGCGTCACGACGGCCGGCCGAGCTTTTGTTTCAGATCGCGCTCGATGACGTGGAGGTAGGTCACGTACGGCCCCTCTTTGCCCTCGGTCATCTCGATGAGCGTGCGCACTTCCTTGCGCGAGGTCTCGTAGTCTTTGACGCCCATCGCGTGCTGCAGGCGCATGCGGTGGGTGCGGTAGTCGTCGTCGAGCTCCTTGCGGAGCGCGTTGGCGGTGTCGCGCGCTTTGTCGGCGTCGGGCTTGTCGGCGGCTTTTTCGAAGCACGCGGCGGCGGTCTCGAAGAGCGGCACGGCGTCGACGCCGTCCTTGACGTGGAACATCCGGCGCTCGCGCTTGCTCTCGGCGACGACGCTCTTCTCCTGCGCGAACGCGAGCGCGTCGTTCGCGCTCTTCTCGCACGTCGTCGTCGGCGCTTCCCAGAGCTTCGGGAAGTCTTGCGGCTCGACGCGCACCTGCGGGTCGTCGCCGCTCAGGTACATCCACGCCAGGAGGCACGCGCCGACCATCGCCGCGAGGACGAGCATCGGGTTCGTCTTGCCCTTCTGGCGCGGGCCGCCCGCGCCGCCGACGACGTCGCCGGTGAGCGAGACGAGCATCTGCGTCTGGTTGATGCCGAGGACCGCGTCCGCGGGGAGCGGCGCCTGGGTGAAGGGCACGTTGCTGATCGTCGGGGGCGGCTCGAAGCTGAGCGCCTGCGCGAAGACGCCGCCCGCGCCGACTTGAATCAAGATGTGCTCGACGGCGGCCTGGTCGATGGGGAGGCGGATTTCGCAGTGCGCGCCGCTGCCGATCAGCGCCCGCTCGGCCTCGACCGTGACCTGCTCTTGGCGTCCGTTGGAGTGTTGGATCTGGAATCGCAGCGTGCTCACTTCGGCCTCCGGATTATCACATCGCGCTCATCTTCATGGCCATGGGGCCCATGATGAGCATCATGACGCACGCGAAAATCAGGACGAGCGGCCCGGTCATCGCGACGCCGGCCTTCGCGGCGAGCTCCTCCGCGCGGACCGAGCGGCGCGTACGCGACGAGGTCGCTTGGATCTGCAGCACGTCGGCGACGGGGTTGCCGCGCTCTTCGGCCTGAACGAGCGCGCCGACGAACTCCTTCACCGCCTCGACCGGGCAGCGGCGCGCGAACTCCAGCAGCGCCTCTTTGCGCGTCTGGCCGAGGTTCAGCGTCTGGAGGATGAGCGTGAACTCTTCGACGATCGGGTCGTTCGGGTTCGACGACTTCTCGACGCACTGGCGGACCGCGCCGGGGAAGTCGAGGCCGGCGCCCATCGCGAGCGCCATCAGGTCGATGACGTACGGCAAGCCGCGGCTCACGTTCTTGAGCCGGTCTTGCGCGTAGCCGCTGATCTGCATGTACGGGAGGACCGCGCCGATCGGGCCGCACAAGAGCGGGATCGTGTAGTTGTCCATCACCGCGGCGAGCCCGAAGCCCGCGGCCGTGCAGCCGATGAAGCTGAGGACGCAGAGGGCGACGTACTCGTCGACCGTGAGGCCGAGGAGATCGCCGGCTTGGGCGATCTGCTCGTCGAGCTTGTTGCGCGTCTCGTCGGGAAGGATGCCGCTCACGCGCACGCCCAGCCAGCGAACGAGCGGCTCGAAGCTCGGCCACATGCCCGGCCCCGAGAGCGCGCGCTGGCGCTTGAGGCCGCGCAAGCCGAGCCGGCTCGCGATGCGCGTGGGAGCGCTGCCCATCGCGTAGACGAGCAGGAAGATCGCGACGCCGACGGCGCCGAGAAACAGCATCTTCCAGACTTCTGCGCGAATGCTACCCATGTTCATGTCGGCTCCTCAGATGTCCACAGCGAGGATTTTTCGAGCCCAGAGGAGCGCGCCGATCCAGCAACCGGCGGCCGCCCCGGTCAGCATGTAACCGCTGAGCGATTTCTGAAGCGGGTCGAAGAAGCCCGGCGACGAGTAGCCGAGGCCGAGCACGAGGAAGAACGGCATGATCGCGATGACGATCAGCTGCATCTTGCCTTCGGCGGTCTTCGTTCGGATGACGCCGTCGAGGCGGGCCATCTCGCGGATGGACGCGGCCGTCGTCTCGAGGACGCGACCCAAGTTGCCGCCGACCTGGCGTCCGATGAGGATCGACGAGAGCGCCGAGTCGACCTGGCGGCTGCCGATGCGCGCCGCCATGTGGAGGAGCGCCTGGTCGAGCGAGGAGCCGACCTTCATCTCTTTGGTCGCGAGATCGACCTCTTCGCGGATCGGCGACTGGAGGATCGGCACGACCGAGTTGAACGCGGCGGCGACGCTGGGGATCGCCTTGAGCGCGTTCGCGAGCGCCAGGAGGAAGCCGTCGAGCTGCTTCTCGACCGCCTCGAGGCGCTTCTTCCGCATGCTGTCGATCTGCATGAGGGGGAAGGCGCAGATCGCGATGACCCACGCGGGGAACCACGGCAGGCCGATGGTCAGCTCGAGGACGATGGTGACGAACAGCGCGGCGAGCTGGCCGGCGGCGATCACGCGGCCCGGCGTGAAGATGAACATCGGGCGGAGCTTGCGCTCGATCGACGACGTGTAGCGCGCCCAGTAGCGGTAGACGTAGCTGTCGCGATTGCCGAACGCGGCGAGGATCACGATGAAGACCGCCAGGCCGACGAGCGCGATGCCCGTCCACTTGAACGTGATGATCGTCATCCCGCGCGCGAGCTGGAACGGCTTCACAGGTACGGCTCCCCAGGTTTGACGAGGCCCATGACGATGAAGTCTTGAAGATACGACGGGAGGTACCCGGTCGCACGGTACTCGCCGATCACCTTGCCGCTCGGGGCCGGTGCCGGTGCGCACGAACTCGAAGATCGGGCGCATCTCGATGTCGCCGTTGTCGCCGATCCCGGTGATCTCGCTGATGGCGGTGACCTTGCGGCTGCCGTCGGAGAGGCGGCTACTGCTGGACGATGAGGTGGACGCTCCCCGCGATCTGCTCGCGGATCGCGCGCTGCGGGAGGTCGAGTCCGGCCATGAGGACGAGCGTCTCGAGGCGCGCGATCGCCTCGCAAGGGCGAGTTCGCGTGAGTCGTCGTGAGCGAGCCGTCGTGGCCGGTGTTCATCGCCTGGAGCATGTCGAGCGCCTCGCCGCCGCGGCACTCGCCGACGACGATGCGGTCCGGGCGCATGCGGAGCGCGTTCTTCACCAGGTCGCGGATCGTGTACTCGCCGCTGCCCTCGATGTTCGGCGGGCGCGTCTCGAGCGAGACGACGTGGGGCTGCTTGAGCTGGAGCTCGGCGGCGTCCTCGATCGTGACGATGCGCTCGTCGGGCGGGATGACGCCCGAGAGGCACGTTGAGGAGCGTCGTCTTCCCGGAGCCGGTGCCGCCCGAGATGACGATGTTCTTGCTTCGCCATGACCGAGCGCATGAGGAAGCGCACCATGCGATCGGTGATCGCGCCGTATTGGATGAGCTTCTCGAGGGTGAGCGGCGTGCGCGAGAACTTGCGGATGGTGATGCACGAGCCGCGCAGCGCGAGCGGGCGGATGACGGCGTTCACGCGCGAGCCGTCCTTGAGGCGCGCGTCGACCAGCGGCGACGATCTCGTCGATGCGGCGGCCGAGCGGCGTCACGATGCGCTCGATGACCGCGCGCACGCGCTCGTCGTCGGTGAAGCGCGCCTCGGACGAGCTCGATCTTGCCGCCGCTGCTCGATGTAGATCGTCTCGGGGTCGACGACCATGATCTCGCTGATCGTCGGGTCGGCGAGGAAGCGCTCGAGCGGGCCGAGGCCCAGCGCTTCGTCCGAGAGCTCGCCGATGAGGCGATCGCGGTCGATCTCCGGCGGCACTTTTCCGCCGACTTCGAGCTGCTGGATGATGCGGCGGAGCGCGTTGAGCACCTTCGGGCGCATCGACGGCTCTTCGAGCTTCGCCGCGTCGATCGTCGCGAGATCGAGGTGCTCGAGCAGCATCTTGTGCGCCTCGCGGCGCAGGTGGACGTCTTTTTCTCGCGCGCGCTTCTTCGCGTCGCGCTCGGCGGCCGCGGCGACGACGTCCTTGTTGAGCTGCTTGCCGGTCACGGGCTGTCCGTTCGCGCCGCGCGCGCGCATCGCGCTGGGGCCCCCGCCGACGGCGGGGATGTGACCGGTGGCGGCAGGGGCGGAGCCGGTCGCCTGCGGGATCGCGCCGCTCATCCCGACCGCCGGAATGCCGGTCGTCACCGGCAGCGCGCCAGTCGACGCGGCGTGCGGGATCATCCCCGTCGCCGGCATCGGCGGCGGCCCGTACGAAGCCATCGGCGGCGGCGCGGGCATGTGCGCCGGCCGCATCGGCTGCTGCATCGGCTGCTGCTGCGCGTCGAGCGCGAGCAGATAGATGGTGAAGTTTCCGACCACGATCGGGGTGCCGAACGGGATCTCCACCGACTCGCGGCGCAAGAGCCGGTCGCCGGCGAGCGTGCCGTTCGTCGACACGTCCTCGACCACGATCGATTGCGGCCTCACCTCCACCACGGCGTGCTGGCGCGACACGAGATCACTCTCGAGGCGGAGCACGCAGTTTGGATGTCTCCCTATCGAGATCGGGCCCTTCGGCTGGAAGATCTCGCTGCGTTCCTGACCATCGTCAGTTTGGACGACGACTTGAACATTCATGTTCTCGGAGAATCACTGCTCTTTCTTGGCCGAAGGCGGCGTGCGATCGAACGTCTGAACGTCGTCGATGTTGCCGTTGTAGTCGTCGAACACCGACAGCGCGTTCTTGACGAGATCGAGCGAGGACTTCGGGACGGTCTCCACCACGCTCGGGATCACGAACATGGCGTTTTCCTGCTCTTCTTTTTTGTTGGAGTGGCTCCCGAAAAAGATACCCAAGACGGGGATCTGGCTCAAGAGAGGCAGGCCGGTGACGGTGTGGGTCTGCGTCACGCTCTTGATGCCGGCGAGGATGAGGGCCTGGCCGAGCTTCATGTGGACGAGGACCTCGAGCCGGTTGGTGTTGCGGCCGGGGAGGTCGGCGCCGGTGAGGCCCGAGTCGGTCAGCTCGCTCTCGTCCGCGATGAGGCGGATTTCGATTTCGCGCGTCGTCGAGTCGTAGCGCGGCAGCACGGTCACGTTCGTGCCGAACTTGATCGTCTGGACGCCCGACGCCGCCTGGAACGCGAACTGCTTGAAGTTCGCCTCGCCGCCGGAGTTGAAGACCGCCTCTTGGCCGTTCGACGTGATGATCGACGACTGCTTGAGCACCTTCGCCCAGCCGTTGATCGCGGCGATGTCGAGGCGCGGCAGCGGCTGGTTCGCGATGACCGCCTGCGCCGGGTTGAGCGTCGTGTTGAGGAAGTCGAAGGTGCCGCCAAAGGTGGCGATCGTGTCTCCGCCGATGGCCGCGGGGTACCCGATGCCGACCGTGTACGACGAGCTCTTGTCGTAGGCGACGAAGAAGAAGTCGACGCGGATCAGGATGCGCCGGTCGCCGGAGCCGGAGCCGACCTGCACCAGGTTCTCGACCTGGCCAGGGTAGAGCGCCGCGATGAGGCCGATGCGCTTGAGCTCGGTCTCGGTGGTGACGCCGCCCTCGAGGAAGAAGCGGCCGCCGACGCGCCGCACGCGGACGCCGGTCGTCCCCTCGAGGAGCTGCTGCAGCTCGCGGTAGACGATTTCGGGCGGTCGCGTCGAGACGTTGATCGACCAGGTGACCTGCGAGCCGTCGTTCTTGATGAGGACGAGGGTGGTCGAGCCGGGGTGCCGACCCACGACGAGGAACGTCGAGCCGTCGGGGCTGACGCGGACGTCGATGATGGCCGGGTCGGCGACCGAGAAGTTGCGGATGCCGACCGCGGAGATCGATTTCGTCTCGCCGATCGAGAGCGAGAGCTCCTCGATTTTCTCGGATTCCTCGGCGCTGTTGGCGCCGCCGCCGCGCGGAGGTCGACCGCGCTGCGCGAACGCAGTCGAGGACGCGAGAAAAACTGCTGCGAGAAGCGACCATCGCGGCAGTCGCCGCGCCATCGATCGTTGCATGCTTTTCACCGGTTACCGGACGTGATCTGGGTCGGAATGTTGGGGCCGCGGATGATGGTCACGGGGCCCGACTTGATCAGCTCGGTCGAGCTGTACTTCGGGATCTGATCTTCGCGGACGTTGTCGTTCGGGTTGCGGAGGACGACGTTGAGCTCGCCCTTGTCCATGGCCACCGAGACGGCCTGCGCCTGCTCGAGCTTCATGCTGAGGGTGAGCACGGCCTCGGTCTGGTTGCGCTTCTTCGTGAGGTCGACCGAGTCGGGCGACGTGTCGTAGCCGGACGCCAGCACGAGGATCTTCTGCAGCAGGACGACCGCGGCGCGTTGGTCGGTGCCGGGCGCAGTCGGGTCGGGCAGGACGGCGATGACGTCGACGTAGTCGCCGGGCTTCACCATGGCGCTGCTCGCGTCCTCACGGCGGGTCTTGATTGAGACGGCGCGGCTGCCGGGGACGATGAGCGCGCTGAGGTCGCGGCGGTCTTCGTTCGCGGTCGAGAGGTCGGTCCACATGAGCGTCTGCTGCGCCGAGACCGTGGTGCCGACGGCGAGGCCGAGGACCTTGGGCTTGTCGACCTCTTTGATGGCGCGGTCCTCGACGTAGGCCTGCGGGACCTCGCGCGTCGAGAGCATGTCGTCGGTGATCGGCTTCCCGCGCTCGATCGGTTTGATTGCGATCAAGAGCTTGACCTTGTCGCCGCCGGACATCTCGCGTTCGTACCGCTTGGTGTACAGGACGAGGAGGACGACCCCGAGCAACGCGACAACAAACGCCAGGACCAGCGCGCGACGATCCATCGAGCTTGAGACGCTAACGCCGATCTTCTCGTTTGGGAACGTCAATCGCCGCGGACGGCGGCTCAGTAACGAAGCGGCGTCGGTCCGATCGGCTGAGGTCGGCGCGGGGCGCTGTAGACGATCTTCGTCTTCTGCAGCTGGAAGGGCTGATCGAGCGAGTAATAGGCGTCTTTGTTGTCGACGACGAGCGAGACCGTCGGGTTTTGCGGGCGGAGCTTGTCGTTTTCCTTCGCCGACGTGTCGAGCAAGAACTCGATGTGATCGCCGGGCTTCGCCTTGAGCATGAAGGTCGTCGCGCCGGACGCGTCGGTGCGCGCGAGATCGCGACCGAGGTACTTCACCGGGAGGTTCGGACCGTTGTCGGCAAGAAGTGCGACGACGACCTCGCGCTCGGCGGGCGGACACTTCACCGGGTATTCGGCGAGCTTCAGCGGATCGGAGAGACGGTGGAGCGCCAGCGTGATCGGCTTGAACGGCGAGTCGAAGCCGTCGGGGCACTTCACCCAGACGTCGATCTGATCGCCCTCTTCGCCGTGGAACGTGAGGACGGCTTTTCCGTTGCCGTCGGTCTTGCCGATTTCGGCGTTGTTCCGTTGCACGATCGCGCCCGGGATGGGCACGTCTTGATCGGCTTCGACGATGACGCTCACCTGAAACGGCGGCGGCGGCGGCTCCTCGAGCTGCTTGCAACCGCAGGCGAGGACGACGACGGCGAGAGGGAAAAACGGCCTCATGCCGGGAAGAGTAGCATCGAAGCGCCGCGGCGTGGCTAGGCGCGAAGGGACGCGCCGAAGCGGCGGTGCATCTCGGCCACGACTTTTTCGTGGGCCGCGTCGACCTCGGCGTCGGTGAGCGTGCGCGGCTTGTCGACCGGCGCCTGGTAGACCACGTGGAAGGCGAGGCTCGCATGGCCGGCGGGGATGGATCCGCCGGTGAAGCGGTCGAAGATCTCGACGTGCGTCGCGAGCGGGCCGGCGGTCTCGCGGAGCGTCGCGAGCACGTCGCCGGCGGGAATTTCGTCCTTCACGACGAGCGCGATGTCGCGCGTCGCGGCGGGAAAACGCGGGATCGGCGCGTACGTCGGGTGCCCCACGCCGAGCGCCTCGAGCGCGTCGAGGTCGAGCTCGACGAGCTCGGCCGTCCCGCCGAGATCGAGCGCGTCGGCGACGTCCGGGTGGAGAGGGCCGAGGACGCCGATGCATGTATTTTGCAGGTGAATCGCCGCGGCGCCGCGCGGGTGCAGGTGCTTGGGGCCGTTCTGCCTAGACGGGACGATGGTCGCTCGCGCCGGGGCGAGGCGCGCGACGAGCGCGGTCGCCAGGCCCGAGGCGTCCCACGCGTCGTAAGGCTCGGGGCGATGGAGGTACGACGGGCGGTCGCCGGCGAGGATCGCGGCGAACGAGGCGCGCTCGACGATCGCGCCCTTCGGTTTCAGGAAGACCGAGCCGGTCGTGAACATGCGAACGTCGGCGACGCCGTAGCGGCGCGCGCGCGCGAGCGCGTCGAGCAAGCCCGGGAGCAGGCTCGTGCGCATCGCGTCGAGATCCTCGGTGAGCGGGTTTTCGAGCTCGATCGGCGGCGGCGCGGCGAGCGCGGCGAGCGTCTTGCTCGACGTGAAGCCGAACGTGAGCGCCTCCGAGAGGCCGAGCGAGCTCGCGGCGTGTCGGACGCGGCGGAACATCGCCTCGCGGCCGCCGTGCGCCCACGATTTCTCCGTCTCGGTCGGGACGGAGCCGGCCGGGCGCGTCGCGCGGACGGCGGGGAGCGTCGCGGGGACGGTGTCCATGCCGCGCACGCGGACGACCTCGTCGAAGAGATCGACCTCGCGGCTCACGTCGGGGCGGTGCGTCGGCACGAGCGCGTCGAGCGCGTTTCCCCGTACTTTGCAGGCAAATCCCAGGCGCTCGAGCGTGGACGCGGCCTCGTCGAGCGACACGTCGACGCCGAGGAGCGCGCGCATGCGCTCGGCGCGGAGCGCGACGTGCGGGCGCGCGAGCTCTTTCGCGACGCGCAGGAGCGAGTCGGCGGACGCGACGCCTCCCGTGAGCCGGCAGGTGACGCCGGTCGCGTCCTCCAGCACGCGCGCGGTGTCGCCGTGATCGATGCCGCGCTCGAAGCGGTGGCTCGACTCGGAGTGCAGGCCGTGGCGCCGCGCGGCGCGGCGGACGCCGCGCGGGTCGAAGTACGCGCACTCGAGGACGATGCGCTGGGTCGACGCGCCGATCTCGCTCGAGAGCCCGCCCATCACGCCGGCGAGCGCGAGGGGGCCTTCGGCGTCGGCGATGACGAGATCGTCGGCGTCGAGGGTTCGCGTCTCGTGGTCGATCGTCACGAGCGTCTCGCCCTTCTTCGCGCGGCGAACCACGATGCGGCCGCCGCGAACTTTCTCCGCGTCGAAGGCGTGCATCGGGTGACCGTGCTCGAGCATCATGAGGTTCGTCACGTCGACGACGTTCGAGATCGGCCGGACGCCGAGCGCGGACAGGCGATAGCGAACGCCGGGCGGCGACGGCGCGATGGCGGCGCCGGTCACGATCGACGCGCCGTAGTGCGGGCAACGCTCGGCGTCTTCGACGACGACGTCGAGATCTCGGGCGACGTCGCGATCGCTTCGCTTGATCGGCGACTCGGGCGCCGGGACCGACCACGGGATCGCGAAGAGCGCGGCGGCTTCGCGCGCGAGACCGACGTGGCCGAGGCCGTCGGGGCGGTTGGGCGTGAGGCCGATCTCGAAGATCGTGTCGCGCGCCTCGGGCACGGCGTCGACGAGCTTGGTCCCGGGAGCGGCGAATCCGGCGGGAAACACGATGATTCCGCCGCTGTCTTCCGACAGGCCGAGCTCGGCCTCGCTGCAGAGCATGCCCTCGCTCGCGACGCCGCCGATCTCGCGGCGCGCGATGGTCATGTTCTTCGCGGGGAGGTGCGCGCCGAGCGGCGCGAGGACGACGACCGCGCCCGGGGCGGGCACGTTGGGCGCGCCGCAGACGACCTCTTGCGTGCCGCCGCCGCGATCGACCGTGACGAGCTGGAGGCCGCTCTTGGTCGGGTGCTGGCGCGCGCTCACGACCCACGCGAGGACGCACGCCTCGGCGCCCGCGCCGTACTCGTGCGTCGCTTCGACCTCGAGGCCCGCGGCCGTGAAGCGCGCGGCGAGCGTCTTGGGATCGGCCGCGAGGCCGGGGACGAGCGTGCGAAGCCAGAGGTAGGAAGCTTTCATGGTTCGATCAGAACTGCGCGAGGAAGCGCGGGTCGTTCTCGAAGAGGAGACCGACGTTGGGGATGCGGTAACGCAGCATGGCCTGGCGCTCGATGCCCATGCCGAGCGCGAAGCCGGTCCATTCTTCGGGGTCGATGCCGCACGCCTCGAAGACGACGGGATGGATCATCCCGCAGCCGAGGACCTCGAGCCAGCCGGACTGCTTGCAGACCGCGCAGCCGGAGCCCTTGCAGAATACACATCCGATGTCGACCTCGGCGCCGGGCTCGACGAACGGGAAGTAGCTCGGACGGAGGCGAACGGGCGTGCCCTTGCCGTAGAAGCGCTCGGCGAACTCGGCGAGGACGCCCTTGAGGTTCGCGAGCGAGACGTTCTTGTCGACGAGGAAGGCCTCGACTTGGTGGAACATCGGCGAGTGGGTGAGATCGTTGTCGACGCGGTAGCACGCGCCCGGCGCGATGAACGCGAACGGCGGCTTCTGCGAGGACATCGCGCGAACCTGCACGTTGGAGGTGTGCGTCCGCAGCACGTGGCGCTCGGCGCCCCTGACGTAAAACGTGTCGTGCATGTCGGTCGCCGGGTGGTCGGGCGGGAAGCCGAGCTTGTCGAAGTTGTTCTCGGCGGTGTCGATGTCGGGGCCGTCGAAGACCGCGAAGCCCATCGCCTCGAAGATGGAGACGATCTCGTCGCGCACGATCGAGATGGGGTGCGCGTGGCCGCGCGGCGCGGGCTCGCGACCGGGGAGCGTGAGGTCGAACGGCGGCGCCTCGAGATCGGCGCGGCGCTTCTCGCGCGCGAGGGCGGCGAGCGCCTCGTCGAAGGCGCGCTCGACCTCGGACTTGACGGTGTTGACCTTCTCGCCGATGAGCTTGCGGTCCTCGGCGGCGACCTTGCCCATCAGCTTGAGGATGGCGGTGAGGTCCCCTTTTTTGCCGAGGATCTTCGCGTTCTCGTCGCGCAGCGCCTGCTCGGTCTTCGCAGCGGCGAAGCGGCCGGCGAACTCGCCGCGGAGACGCTCGAGGTCGGCGAGGATGGTGTCGCGCTCGGACATGGCGGGCCGTCGATGTAGCACGGACGGTCGTCGCTCGCGCGGCTGACGATCACTTCCGAACGAGGAGAAACGGTACGCTCGTCTCCGGCTCCACGAGAACGCTCGTCGGGCGCGCCGCGATCGAGCTCTCGAGCGCGGCCTTCATCTCGAGGGCGCTCGGCCAGCGCTTCGTCTTGTCGAAGGCGAGCGCCCTGTCGATCACGCCGGCGAGCGCGTCCGGCGCATCCGGCCACGCCTCGCGCAGCGGGCGCACGGGCTTGCTCGCGGCGAGCACCATTTGCTCCATCGCGGTCGGCGCCGGGTGGATCACGTCGCCCGTGAGCAGGCCGAACATGAGCGCGCCGAATCGAGAACAAATCGGTGCGCGCGTCGATCGCAGGCATGTTGCCGAGCGCCTGCTCGGGCGCGACGAAGCCCGGCGTGCCCATGAGGATTCCGATTTGCGTGGTCGTCCGCGACTCGAGGATGCGGGCGATGCCGAGGTCGAGCAGCTTCAGGTCGCCGTCGTTCGTGAGAAAGACGTTCTCGGGCTTGAGATCGCGGTGGACGATGCCCTCGGCGTGGATCGCGGCGACGACGTCGAGCAGCCGCGCGACGAGCGGCACGACGCGCTCGGGCAGGAGCTTGCCGCTCGCCTCCCACTCGGCGTCGAGCGTCCGACCTTCGAGGAGCTCCATCACGAGGAAGGGCGCGCCGTCCTCGTCGGCGTCGTCGTCGAGGATGCGCACGACGCCCGGGTGCTGCACGCGGTTGGCGATGTAGCCCTCGCGCACGAAGCGGCGGCGCACGTCTTCGACGCTCGCCATCTCCGGGTGCAGGAGCTTGATCGCGACGCGCATGCCGTTGCGATGCGTGGCGGCGAAGACGGCGCCCATGGCGCCGATCCCGAGCACGCGCTCGAGCGTGTACTTGCCTCGGAGCACCGTGCCGAGCCGGCGCTCGACGTGCGACGTGTCCATCTCGTTCACCCCTTGACGCCGCCGGCGGTGAGCCCGGCGACGAGCTGCTTCTGCACGAGGTAGAAGAATGCCATGACCGGCGCGCTGACCAAAATGGCGCCGGCCGCGAACGGTCCCCACGCGGCGTCGTGCTCGCCGACGTAGCGCTGCAGGACGACCGGGAGCGTGAACGCGCTCTCGCGCGAGAGGAGCGTCGCGGCGAGGATGAACTCGTTCCACGCGGCCATGAAGCAGAAGAGCGCGGTGACGGCGATCGCGGGACGCGCGGCCGGCAAGACGACGCGCACGAACGCTTGGAAGCGCGTCGCGCCGTCGACCATCGCGGCCTCTTCGAGGTCGACGGGGATCGTCTCGAAGGAGCCGCGGAGCTGGAAGATCGCGAACGGCACGGCCGTCGATGCGTAGACGAGGATCAACCCGGCGCGCGTGTCGAGGAGGTGCAGTGCGTCCAAGATCAAGTAGAGCGGGACGGCGCTCGCGACCGCGGGGAACATTTGCGTCGCGAGCAGGCCGCGCTCGGCCGAGCTCGCTCCGACGAACTTGAATCGCGCGAGCGCGTACGCGGCGGGCGTCGCGACGAGCACGCCGACGATCGCCGTGCCGAGCGAGACGACGACCGAGCTCGTGACTTGTCGCAGGAAGAGCGCGACGCCGCCGGGCCGACCGACGCCCGCGACCGCGCGCGCGTTGTCGAGCGTGAGGCCGTGCGGGATTGGGACGACGCCGCCGTGCGACGCGAGCCCCGCGCTCGAGAGCGCCACCGAGAGCACCCACAAAACCGGATAGAGCGCGAACGCGACGAAGGCGAGCACGACGAGGTGAACGAGGACCGGCTCGAGCTTCTTCACGTCGACGCTCCGACGCGGCGGGTGACTCGCGTCATCAGCCACAGGAGGCCGAAGATGAGGACCGCGTACGCCGCGGCGTAGCCGTACTGCGCGTCGCGCGTGAACGCCCAGCGGTAGGCGTCGCTCACCAAGATGTCGGTCGATCCGTCGGGCTCGCCGCCCGAGACGAGGAAGACGACGTTGAACATGTTGAAGGTCCAGATCGCTCCGAGCACGACCGCCGGCAGGAGCGCCGGCCGGAGGAGCGGCAAGGTCACGCGGAAGAAGCGCTGCGTGCGCGTGCAGCCGTCGACCTCGGCCGCCTCGAGCACCTCTTTCGGGATCGACGTGAGCGCGCCGAGCGTGACGACCATCATGAACGGGAACCCGAGCCACACGTTGGTGGTGACGTTCGCCGTGAGCGAGGTCGAGAACTTGGAGAACCAGGAAATCGGGTGGACGCCCACGAACGCGAGGAGCGCGTTCACCGCGCCGAATTGCCGGTGGAACATTCCTTTCCACGCGAGCGCGGTCACGTACGAGGGCACCGCCCAGGGCAAGACGAGGAGCGCGCGGTAGGCGGCGCGGAGCTTCATCGCGGGGCGCGAGAGGAGGACGCCGAGGAGGACGCCGATCGCCACGTGGAAGAAGACGTTCAGCAGCGTCCAGAGCACGGTCACGAGGAGCGTGAGGTAGAACGAGCCGTGGCCGAGGAGCGCGCCGCCGCGCGCGGTGAGGATCGCGGCGTAGTTCGCGAAGCCGACGTAGCGCGGGTCGTCGCGCGTGCCGGCGAAGAGCGAGGTCGCGGCGCCGGCGACGAGCGGCAGGACGACGAGCACGACGACCACGACGAAGGCGTGCGCGGTGTAGCGGTAGGCGGACATCGAGGCGCGCACCTCGGAGATGCGTGTATTCCTCACGATTCGCCACGCGGCGAAGAGGAGGAGCGCGCCGAGCGCGACCAGCGCCGGCGTCGGCGACGCGGGCGGCGGGGGCGGTTTCACCGCGTCGTCGAAGCGCGCGTGGCTCTCGGCGAGGGCGGCGCGCGGGTCGCCGCCGCGGAGCACCTTCTTGATCGCCTCGTCGGTGGGCACCCACGCCGACTGCATGCGCGAAGAAGTTGGAGTTGCAACCGCCGCGCGCGCGGCCTCGTGGAACGCTACGAGCGCGGCGTCGCCCTCGAGGCGCGGGTCGGTCCACGCGTCGTTTCGCGCGACGACTTGGTGGCCGATCGTGGCGAGCACGAGCGCGCTCTCGCGCGAGCCGAGGAAGCGCAGGAAATCGACGGCGAGCGCGTTCTTCTCGCCGCGCGGCGTGAGCATCGCGGCCTCGACGGTCAAGAGCGGCCGCATCGGGCCCGCGCCGTCGACGGTGGGGAGCGGCGTCACGCGGTATTTCACGTGCGATCCGAGATCGGCGCGGAGCCACGGCCCGCCGATGACGGCCGCCGCGCGCCCCGAGACGAAGAGCTCGGTCACGAGCGAACCGTTCGGCTCGTCGGGGATCGCGTGCTCGCGCGACAGACGCGCGAGGAGCTCGAGCGAGCGCACGCCGGCCTCGCCGTCGAACGCGTAATTGCCGTGGTCGTCGAGGATGCGCCCGCCGAACGCCGCGAGGAGCGCCGCGTGGTAGTAGGCGACGTCGGCCTCGTACGCGAGCGGGTAGACGCCCGGCGCGAGCTTCGCGTGCTCGAGCTCCGAGAGCGTGCGCGGCGGCTCGGGCAAGAGCGCCGTGTTGGTGTAGAGCGCGACGGACTTGGTCGAGAGCGGCACGCCCCAACCGGCCGTCGCGGAGATCGCAGCGGCGTCGTACGCGCTCGCGTCCATCGCTCCGGCCGGCAGCGGCGCGACGACCTTCGTCTTCTCGTACGCGCCGAGCCGCGTGTGCGCGTCGATGAAGACGTCGGGGCCGTGTCCGCGCGGCGCGGCGGCCTCGAGCTTCGAGAGGTACGCCTCGAACGGCACGGACAAGAGCTCGACGCGTACGCCCGGGTGCTCGCGCTCGAACGCGCGCGCGACCTCTTGGATCGCGAGCTCCTCGTCGCCGCGGTAGGCGTGCCAGAGGACGACCGTCCGCGCGTCGACCTCCTCGCACGAGGGGAGCACGAGCGCGGCGAGCGCGAGCGCAAAGACGAGCAGCGCTCGGAGGCTCATTTTTCCGGGAGACGGAGGCCGGTCTCGGCGTCGAACAAGTGTACTTTGCACGGATCGATCGCGAGCGTCAGCCGCTCGCCCGGCTTTGCCCGCACGACGCGCTCGCTGTCGAGGCGGACGACGAGCGTCGGTCCTGCCTGGCGCGCCCAGCCGTGGACGTACGTCTCGAAGCCGAGCGCCTCGACGACGTCGACGACGATCTCGCACGCGCGCGACAGGCCCTCTTCGAAGGGCGACAAATCGTGCGGGCGGAGGCCGATCGTGACGGCCCGGCCCGGCGCGAGCGACGACGAGAATCGCGACGCGTCGACGGGCACCGTGACGTCCGGACCGGTCGCGACGAGCGCGCCGTCTCGCTCTTCGAGCCGCCCGTCGAGGAGGTTCATCGCCGGCGACCCGAGGAAGGTCGCGACGAAGCGAGTCTTCGGCCGCTCGTAGACCTCGAGGGGCGCGCCGCTCTGCTCGACCTTGCCTTGGTTCATGACCCAAAGCGTGTCGGCGAGGGTCATCGCTTCGACTTGATCGTGCGTGACGTAGACCGTGGTCGCGCCGAGGCGATCGTGGAGGCGGCGGATGTCGACGCGCACCTCGGCGCGCAGGGCGGCGTCGAGGTTCGAGAGAGGCTCGTCGAAGAGGAACATCATCGGCCGGCGCGCGATCGCGCGGCCCATCGCGACGCGCTGGCGCTGGCCGCCGGAGAGCTGCTTGGGCAAGCGGTCGAGCAGCGTCTCGAGGCCGAGCATTTGCGAGACCTCGCGCACGCGCGACGTCGATCTCGCCGCGCGACGCGCCGCGCAGCTTGAGGCCGAACGCGAGGTTCTCGCGCACGCTGAGGTGCGGGTAGAGCGCGTAGCTCTGGAAGACCATGGCGATGTCGCGCTCGCGCGGCGCGAGCTTGGTGACGTCGCGGCCCGCGATGCGGATCTCGCCCTGGTCCACCGTCTCGAGCCCCGCGAGCGAACGGAGGAGCGTGCTCTTGCCGCACCCGCTCGAGCCGACGAGCACGGCGAACCCGCCCTCGGGCACGACGAGGTCCACGCCGCGGAGCACCTCGGTCTTGCCGAACGCCTTGTGTACGCCGCGCGCTTCGCACCGGATTGGGCGCGCGGACGCCGTCTCGGACGCCGACTCCGCCTCCGCGCCGCGGCTCGCGCGGTCCTTCAATGGCTCGAGCCGCTCCATCGGCGCGTAACGTACTTCTGAGTCACGAAATCGCAAAGAACGCTTTACAGCGCGGCCGTTTCGCGTCAAGGACGCCACAGTTTGCTTCGAGGAAGTCTCTCGCCGATCGCCTTCTCGCTGGCGCTCGCCGCCGGCTGCGGCGGCGCGTCCGGCTCGACCGTCACCGACGCGGGCCCCGACGCGCCGGTCGCCGACGCCGCGCCGGACGCGCTCGCCGACGCCGCACCCGACGCCCCGCACGGCCCCATCTGCACGCGCGCCGCGCAGGCGACGACCGCGCCCGCCTCGCTCTACGACGGCCTGCTCGCGGCTCTCCCGAAGTTGCAGAATGCACAGATCGCCGCGCGCGAGGATCAGTTCATCGCCGACGTGAAGGCGCAGGGCGGGACGCCGCTCGAGGACGCGGCCGACAGGCTGGTCTTCGTGGTGCGCGGCGCGCCGCCGCAGGGACCGTGGAGCGTCGCGGGGACGTTCACGGGGTGGAAGGCGAACCCGCAGCCGATGACGCTCGTCGCCGGGACGACCGATCTCTGGGTGCTCGACGCGCACGTGGCGCGCGGCACCGCGCACCAATACAAGCTCCTCTCGGGCACGAGCGACTCGGGTTTCACCGAGGATCTGCTCGCGCGCAACGTGGTCTGGGACGGCATCGATCACGGCGCGCCCGGCTTCTTCAACGCGATCGCGCACGCGAGCGACGGCGACGCGTCGAAGGGCCGCATCGTCCGTTACCACACGGTGCACGCGCAGAAGCTCGGCGACGACCGCGACGTCTTCGTCTACTTGCCGCCGCGCTACGACGACGGCTCCTGCGCGACGCTGCCGCAGATCGTCTTTCACGACGGAAACGAGTCACTCACGCGCGGCGACTTCGCGGGCGTCGCCGATGCGACCTACGCGACGAGCTCGAGCACGCAGGCCGTCCTCGTCTTCGTCGCGCTCGCGTCGCAGACCGTGCGCACCGACGAGTACACGTTCGGCACGCCGACCGCGCTCGGCGACGATTACGGAGATTTTCTCGTCAACGATCTCGAGCCGATCGTGTCGAAGGATTTCAGGCTCTGCTCCAAGGCCGCGTCGCGCGGCCTCGCGGGCGCGTCGCTCGGCGGGCTCATCTCGACGTACCTCGCGTTCCAGCGCTCGGACGTTTGGGGCTTCGTCGGGTCGCAGAGCGGCTCGTACTTCTGGAATTCGAACGCGATGATCGCGCGCGCGGGGCAGGACCCGGTCGTGCCGGTGCGCTTCTACCTCGACACCGGCTGCCCCGACGCGAACGACAACTGCACCGTCGTCCAGCAGGAGCGCGACGCGCTCGAGGGCAAAGGCTACGAGGTGACGTACGTCGAGGACGACACCGCGATGCACGACTGGCCATACTGGGCCGCGCGGCTGCCGAAGCTGCTCGCCGATTTCCCGGCGAACGCGCCTTGTCAGTGAGCGATTCAGCGCGCGAAGCGGTAGACCGTCGACGGCGAGCCTCGGGGCTCAGGCGACGCGGACGGACGCCTCGCGAGCCAGCGCCACCGCGAGGACGCGCTCCGCGGCGTGGTGCCGAACGAGCTTTCGCGCGCGCGCGCCCATCGGAGCGATCTCCCCCTCGGCGCGCATCTTCGCGAGGTACCAGCCGACCTGGTGGGGCTCGCACGCGTAGCCGGCGCCGCCCGCGGTCACGAACTCTTCGTTGAGCTCCTCGTTTCCCGGGACGGCGCCGATGACGATCATCGGGCGACCCGCCGTGAGCGTCTCGGAGACGGTGAGGCCGCCGGCCTTGCCGACGACGACGTGCGCGCCCGCGACCCGCGCGGGCATGTCACGCTCGAACCCGAGCACCTCGGCGCGCGCGCCGGACAAGTCCGCCGCGACGCGCGCGCGCAGCTCCTCCGACGCGCCGCACACGACCGTGAGCGCGACGTTCGGCACCGCCGCGATCGAGCGCGCGATCGCGCGGAGCGGGCCGACGCCGAACCCTCCGCTCGTCACGAGGACGCGAAGCGGTTCGCTCGTCGCGGGGGCGACGACCGGCGCGATCCGCTCGAACGCGGAGCGCACGGGAATTCCCGTGCGCACGATGCGTTCGCTCGGGACGCCGTGGGTCGCGAGCTCCCACGTCGGGAGCGCCGCCGCCGTGCAGAACGCGTCGACGCCGCGCTCGGCCCAGACCGCGTGCGCCGTGTAGTCGGTGACGACCGCGGTCACGGGCACGTCGAGCAGCCCCTTGCGGCGCGCGCGGCCGAGGACGACGAGCGGGAGGTGGTGCGTCGCGACGATCGCGCGCGGTCGCAGGCGCTCGACCTCGCGGAGCAGCCTGCGAAAGATCACGCTGTCGAGCCGAAGACGAATCGGCTCGAGCGCGCCGCCGCGGAAGTTCGAGCCGAAGTACGCGCTGCCGTAAAAGGCAGGCGCGCGCGCGGTCGTCGAGAGGTGCCATTGCCGGTACGCGTCGCCGAAGACGCGCGGGCCGAGGTCGAAGAGATCGATCGACTCGGCGGAGAGACCGGCCGCGCGCGCCGACTCCGAGAGCGCCAGCGCCGCGGACTTGTGACCGCCGCCGACCGGCGTGAACACCGTGAGCAAATCGAGCATGTCGCTCCTGTTCTGCAAACGACGAGCCGTACGACTTGCAGAGTGCACGCGTCGTGCGACGCGCACGTGTCGCGCCCGCAAACCCGCGGAGACACTCGCTAGCGCGGGCTGCGCGTAAGGGATTTTACGGTCATTTGGACGCGAACGCGGCGACCAGCGCGAAGAGGAGCGCGAAGCCGAGCAAGCTCATGCCCAGGACCACCACGACGTCGAGGGGGCCGCGCGACCCGATCCGTTTCGTCGCGCCCGCGTCGTCTTCCTCGAGCAGCGCGTTCTGCAGACGCTCGAGCCGGCGGCGGCCGTCGCGCGCGGCGCGCAGCAAGAGGAGCGTCTCGAGGAAGGAGCCGAGCGCGAGCGCGGTCAGCGCGATGAATCGGCCTCTTCGTTTTCGATGCGCGAGGCGCGCGTGCTCGGCCTCGAAGCCGTCGAGCATCGTGAAGCGAGGGAACGCGGTCGCCGCGAGCTCGGCGAGGTCCGCCTCGCACGGCGCGTTCGGGCCCGCCCAGATCGGGAGCGCGCGCGTCGCCCCGGCGATCCGCTTCGCGCCGTCTGGCTCGCCGGAGACGACGAGGAAATGGCGGCCGGGCGCGCGGAGCTCGAACGTCGTCTCGCCGCGCGGAGGGTCGCCGGCGAGCTGCATCGCTCTCGCAGCGCCGCGGCCTGCGTCGTCGTCGAGCTCGACGTACGCCATCGTGCGCGCGCTCGCCGAGGTGACCGCGACGTGGAGCGGGCCGAGCGGCGCGACGTGGGCGGTCTCGACGTGCATCGCGCCGGGCGCGACGGGGATCGCGCCGTACCAGTCGCCCTCGCGACCGAGCCCGTCTCTCGCGTGGAGGGCGAGGCTGCCGCTCATGCCTCGCGCGACGAGCTCGAGCGAGCCGCTTCGCGCGCACGACGGATCCGTGCTCGGCCGAAAGGGGCTCGCGACGTCGAGCCCGAGATCCGGCGTCGCCTCGATGTGGACGTCGCGCGGCGGCTCGGTGGAAGCGGAGGTCGTCACCCACGCGCGCCCTGCTTCACCCGGCGCGAGCGCCGCGTCGAGAATGGCGACGCGCATGCGGATCGCGCCGTCGTCGCGCGACGGCCGCACCGCCTCGTGGTCGACGATCGTGGGGCGCGGAATTTCCGGCGGCCACCGCGCGCGACCGCGCGCGAGCACGCCGCCGCGGCCGTCGGTCACGTCGACGTCGATCGGGTCGCCGGCGGCGAGGCCCGGCGCGTCGAGCTCGAGCTCGGCGACGCCGTCGGCGTTGGTCGCGCCCGAAAAGGTGCGCGCGGCGCCCTTCGCCCGCAGCGTCGCCGAAAATCGAGTCGAGACCGCGCTGCGCGTGCGGCCGTCGTCTTCTTGCGTGCGGAGCTGGAGCGCCGCGTGCCCGCCGCCGCGCGCGAGCGGCGCGCCGACGAGGATTGCCGCGCGGACGCTCTCGCCCGCGCCCACGCGGAGGCCGATCGCGGTCGTCGCGATCGACAGCGCCGCGACCGCCGCGATGACGGCGCGATTGTTCACTCGAAGCGAACCTCGACGCCCGGGTGAGGCGCGTCCCACGCGACGGTCGCGCCGCGCGCCGCTCCGAGCGCGCCCGGCTCGAGCACGATCGCGCGCACGCCGTCGGCGGCGTGGACGACGACGCGCCCGCCGATCTGCTCGACGTCGACGAACGCGTCGCCGGATCCGCCGCAGGCGGGACGGCGCAAACACAGATCGCCGGCTCCGGAGCGGACCACGCGCACGCCGTACGCGCGATCGTCCTCGGCGCGCGCCGAGCGAAAGGTGACGCGCGCGGGGTGCTCGGGAACGCGAGCTTGCGCCGCGCGTGCGACGACGTCGGCGATGTGCTCGACGACGAGGAGGCCCTCGTGCCCGCGCCCGCTCGGCCGATCGTAGCGCACGTCGTAATGCCTTTGGCGCAACGCCGCGGCGAGCTCGTCGCTCTCGCGGACGTTCGACGTACGGTCGGCGTCGCCGTGAATCAGCCAAATCGGCACGTGCCGCGCGTTGTCGATCACGTCGATCGGGTTCACGCGGTGCGCGGCCTCGGGCGTCGGCAAGATCGAGCGCACGTACGAAGCCAGGTCGAAGCGCGCGTCGCCGAAATAGCTCGCGATGAACGCGAAGCGATCCGGCCGATGGAGCCCGATCGTCGTCGCCCCTTGCCCGCCCATCGACGCGCCCCAGATCGAGACGCGGCGCGGGTCGATCGCGACCTCGCGCTCGGCCGCCGCGATCGCGCGCATCACCTCGTTCTCGGCGTGCTCGGTGTAGAGCGAGTTGCCGAGGGCGCTCGGCATCAAGAGGACGACGTCGTGCGCGCGCGCGGCCGCGAGGAGCTCGGCGTACGCGGCGTACGTCCACGCGTCGCCGTTCCACGGGTGAACGCCGACGAGCATCGCCGCCGGCTTGGCTCGGTCGTGACCGGGCGGCACGTAGATCACCGCGCGTCCGCCTCCCTTCGACGCGTCTTCCGGCGGGCTCGCGAAGTCGAGCGTGCGCAGACCGTCGCGAGAGAGAGAGACCGCGCCGGCGCGGATGGGCTCGCCGCACGCGACGCGCTTTTCGTACTCGCTCACGCGGAGATCGATCTCGACCGTGTGCGCCGCGGCGCGCGGCGCGAGGCGCACGACGAAAGGTCCGGGCGGCGGCGCGTAGCGCGTGCCGTCGACCGTGACCGCGCCGCGGTGCGAGCACATCGGGATCTCGACGGCCTCGCGGTCGCCGGCGATCTCCGCGCGCAGCGTGACGGCGCCGGGATCGAGCTTGGTCCGCGAGAGCGCCGCGAACGGCAGCCGCGTCGCGCCGCGCGCCGACGCGACCTCGACCGAGGCGACCTCGCCGCCCGCCACGACCGCACGCAGCGGGAGCGTCGCACCCGCGCGCGAAGCGCCGAAAATCGCCGCGGCGGCGGCCCAGCGCGAAACGGCAAACCCCATGACGGCTGCGCGCACGATACCTCGTTGACGGCCCGGGATCCGCGTGAAAATCTCGGCGCGCCCAAGGCGGCCATGCGTTCCACCCTCATCGTCACGCCGACCTACAACGAGCGCGACAACCTTCCGCGCTTCATCGCGCGAGTGCGGGCCGCGGCACCCGACGCCCACGTCATGATCGTGGACGATGCCTCGCCCGACGGCACCGGCGAAATCGCCGACGCGCTCGCGAAGGCGGACGACCACGTCCGGGTGACGCATCGGGCTGGGAAGCTCGGCCTCGGGACCGCGTACGTCGAGGCGTTCGGCAGAGGTCTCGCACAGGACTACGAGTGGTTCTTCGAGATGGATGCCGACCTCTCTCACGACCCTGGCTACCTGGACGACTTCTTCCG
Organism: uncultured delta proteobacterium; assembly: GCA_963731595.1. GTDB lineage: Bacteria > Myxococcota_A > Polyangia > Polyangiales > Polyangiaceae > DASXHD01. The sequence goes on along the minus strand of CAVSWE010000004.1, from coordinate 857,584 downwards.
CGCGCTCGACGCCGGCGCCGACGTGGTGATCGGGTCGCGCAACATTCCGGGCGGCGGCGTGAAGGGCTGGGGGCCGTCCCGGCACTTCATCTCCAAGGGAGGGTCGCTCTACTCGCGGACCATCCTCGGCCTCGGCGTCCGCGATCTGACGAGCGGGTACAAGGCATTCACCCGTCGCGCGCTCGAGGCGGTCGATCTCTCGACGGTCCGCTCCAACGGCTACTCGTTCCAAATCGAGACGACCTACCGCGCCGCGCTACGCGGAATGCAAATCACCGAAGTGCCCATCGTGTTCGTCGATCGACGGGCGGGTCAGTCCAAGATGAGCCGCAAGGTCTTCCTCGAAGCGGTGAGGGTCGTCTGGAAGCTGCGCCTCGACGCGCGGCGCGGCGGGCGGTAGCCGGTAGCCGTCCGCTCGTGAGCTACCTGTCCTCTCGGAGGCGCACTTGATCGTGAGGCCCCGGCTCCGCTCGATAGAACGTGCGGCCGGCGTAGTTGTTCCGGAGGCAGCGCTCGGAAGACGGCGACCGGCCGACCGCGATGATGACGTCGTCGTCGTAGAGCGCCGGCGGGTAGTTCTCGGTGAGGTCCATCGGATTGGTGTTGGTGAGCTTGCCGGTCGCGATGACGAGCGCGTCGTGGAGGTCGGCCTTTCGCAGGGCCAGGGCGAGTCGATTGTGAGCTTGGACGTCTTGATAGTTGTACGGGTAGACGAGCGGCACGATGCGGATGACGCCGACGAGTAGCGCGGCCGCCGCGAGCAACCCTGCGCCGCGCTCGAACAGCGTGCGCCCGGAGCGACGCGCGAGCGCGGGAGCCAGGAGCAGCGCGCCGCCCACCGCCATCGGCACCACAGTCGGCAAAGCGTAACGGGGACCGTAGCCGAAGTCGGCGCCTCGGCCCGCCTTCACGAGCGAGTAGAAGACGAGGAACGGCACGAACGAAAGCACGAACACGACCGCATATCGAATGGCCGATCCGCGCAGGCGCGCCAGACCGGCGAACGCGAGCGCGGGCGCGCACGGCAGCCAGCAATAGGCCCCGGTCGCCAGTGGCAGGCCCCACTTGAGCTCGTTGGGCTTGGGTGCGCCGAGCGCCTCGACGTGATTCCACGGGTAGAAGATCGAGCTCAGCGAATAGCCGGTGGTGAACCACTTGCCGAGCTGAAGCCTCAAGATGATCAGCGTCAGCCCGCCCGCGAAGAGGAATCCTGCGGCCGTGACGGCGACCGCTCTCGCCGAGATGCGGCGACGCGCCAAGGCGTACACGTAATAAGCGAAGAGGCCGATGCCGAGGGCGAAGCCGTCCGGCGGGCGGATCGCCGGCAGCAGCGCGGCCAAGATGCCCACGATCAGCGCGGCGCGGAGATGCGTGCGGGACGAGGCGCCGCTCGTCGTCATTTCGAAGAGCGCCTCGACGCACCACGCGAAGACCGCCGCGACGAACACGTGCGGGTACCGCGAAGCGCCGTTGAGCAGGTAACTCGACCCGAGCGCGACCGACATGCCGCCGACCCAGCCCGCGGCCGACACCTCGCGCGCAGAGCCCCCGAGCTCCGCCGTCGCTCGGCGGCTGAGGCGCGCCACGCCGACCGCGAGAAAGCCGAACGCGAACGGACCCGCGAGCCACGGCGCGCGGAGCGCGGTGAACGGCACCATGAAGTAAGGCCAGCCCGGCGTGTATTGCGAGAACTGCTTTCCGGACCACTCGAACACCCAGAAGCTGCGCAGCGCCTCCGAGCAGGCCGGCGGCGGTGCCCAGGCGCGGCCCTTCGCGAAGACGGCAGACTGGAACGTGTAGGCCCACTCGTCGCCGCTGTTGGTGAAGCGCTCCAAGACGACGCTGCACACGAGCACGGCCAGGGCGGTCGCGACGGCGAACAGAATCCAGTCCGCGCGAGGCCGGGCAGCGACGGGGAGCTGCCGCACCGGCGGAGCGTCACGCTCTCTCGAGAAGATCCCGACGACGGCGCCCGCGAAGGCGAGGTGCGCGGCGGCGAGCTCCCACGGCGAGTCGACGACGTACCCCGTCGCCCAGTAGAGACCGGCCGCGAAGATCAGCCCGAACGCGATCGGCGCGAGCCGCAAGGAGAACAGCGTGGACAGCGCGATGACCGCGGCCGTCGCCGCGAGCCAGTGCTCCGCGAGCTTCGGGCCCGGCGTATCCCCCATGCCGATGAGCAGATCGGGCATGACGGGCAGGAGCACGCTCATCCAGATTCCGAGCAGGAGCAGCGCCTTCGCCCAGCGCGAGACCTGCCGGCCGAGGAGCACGGCCGAGAGCGCGAGACCGACGGACGACTGCGCCGCCATCAACGCGTCGAGCGGATAGTGCGTGTAAGGCGAGGTCATCGATCCTTCGACCAGACCGTCCAGCGATCGCCGTGCCACTGCTGGTGGTACGTGCCGGGCGGCGCACGCCAGAAGCCGCCGCGCACGAGGACGTAGTCGTAATACGGATAGATCTCGGAGATCGGCGTCTGGCCCGGGGTCCACTCCCAGCGAAGACGTGCGGGCGTGCCCGGCGGCGGATAGTGGCCGGGCTTGAAGTCGACGGGCCAGTGCGCGTACCCGGCGTAGGTGAACATCACCGTTCCGCCTTTGTACACTTGATAGTAGCTGCCGAAATGCAGGAACGGCTGCGCTCGCCCGATGCGCGTGCCGTTGTCGAAGATGAGCGCGCAGACGCGCTTCCGGGGCTGCATCGCGTCGAGCGCTTCGTCGAACTCGCCGACCTCCTCGGTCTGGAATGCGATGAAGTGCTTGCAGGTGTTGATCGTCGCCGCGCCCGCGAGCGCGAGCGCGACGGTGGCCGCGAAGACGCCTCGCCCGCCTTTCGGCATCGGCAGCACCGGGATCGCCGCGAGCAGCAGCAGCACCGGGAAGCGCTGCGAGATGAGCCAGATGTAGCCGTGCGCGTCGGCCATCGTGAAATAGAAGAGGAGGCAGGCGAGCGGCAGGATCACGTACGCGCGGTGCGCGGCGCGGGGCACCCCGCGCGGCCGGTCGCCGATCGCGAGGCCCAGGAAGAGCAGGACGACCGCCGCGAAGACCGCGATGAGCACCGCGCCGCTCCCGTCGGCGAAGATGTCGGTGAGCCAAGTGTGGAACTCGGCGACGTGCTGCTCCGGACTCTCGTGCGGATCGTTCTGGCCGTGCGCGAGCGCCGCGAAGACGAGACGACCCGCGTCCGTCGCGCGGACCCACCACCCGAGGACGAGCAGCGGCGCGATGAACGGCGCGACCGAGCCCCACCACTTGTGGACGCGCGTCCACGGAAACATCGCGACGCAGCCGACGCCGAAGAGCGCGAACGTGAAGATGTGCGAGTAGAAGAGGAGGAGCGAGAGCGCAGCGAGCCCGGCCCCGCGTACCCACGTGGGGTTCTCGAACTGCCGCACCGCGACGGCGAGCGCCCAGAACATCAGCGGGATTCCGACGAGAAACGGAAAGAGCCCGTACATGAAGAGGACGTTCGACAAGAGCGGTATGGCGAGGAGACAGAGACGCTCGTCCCGGCCGAGGGCGCGCAAGAGCGCGCGCATCGCGAGCACCGTCCCGGCGAAGTAGCTGCTCATCAGCACGACGTTCGCTTTGACGATGCCGATGAAGTACGCGAGCGCGCTGCCCGCCAAGTAATAGGCTAGGTATTGCGTCCGGCCGAGCGTCAGCACGAGGTCGTGATCGAAGCCGAACGCCGGGTCGCCGTAGCTGTGGATGATCCGCATCGTCGCGAGATGGAACGGGACGTCCTGCATCGGCGGGTACTTGACGATCCACGCGGGCGCCGACGCCAGAATCGCAACGACCCAGTAGAAGATCGTGCCGGGCCGTGGGGCTCTCGGACGCAGCGGCGGCAGGCGCATGCGCGGGACTTTACACTGACTTTTTGGAAAGCGAGCCCCCGTCACGGAGCGCACGATTGGCAGAGCAAGCCTACGCCCGAGGCGTGCGCCCGACGCCGCGCGCGGCTCGAAGCGGCTCGACGATGGCGCGAACGTCGTGGGATAGTCGCGCCCGCATGAGCCCTGTCCGCGAGCGGTTACGATGCGCATCGTCGTGACCGGCGGCGCGGGCTACATCGGCTCGCACATGACGGCGCTGCTCGCCGAGGGCGGGCACGACGTCGTCGTGGTCGACGACTTGTCCGACGGGCATCGCGACGCCGTCTCGCCGCGCGCGACGCTCGTCGTCGCGAAGACCAGCGACCCGGCGATGATCGACGCGTGCCGCGGCGCGGACGCGGTCATCCACTTCGCCGGGCGCATCCAGGTCGGCGAGTCGGTGATCGAGCCGCGGAAATATTGGTACGACAACCTCGTCGAGAGCCTCGCGGCCCTGGACGCGGCGCGCGCTGGAAACGTCGGGGCGTTCGTCTTCTCGTCGACGGCCGCCGTCTACGGCAACCCCGAGTCGACGCCGATCGCGGAAGAGCACGCGGCCCGGCCCATCAACCCGTACGGCGAGACCAAGCTCGCCTTCGAGCGCGCGCTCGCCGGGTACGGGCACGCGTACGGCGTGCGCTGGGCGGCGCTCCGTTATTTCAACGCGGCCGGCGCGTTCGGCGGCCTGCGCGAGCGGCACGCGCCCGAGACGCACTTGATCCCGCTCGCGATCGCCGCGGCGCGCGGCGACGGTCCGCCGCTCCGCTTGTTTGGCGTCGACTGGCCGACGCCCGACGGCACGTGCATCCGCGACTACGTCCACGTCCGCGATCTCGCGCGCGCGCACCTCTCGGCGATCGATCATCTCCGCGCCGGGGGCGAGAGCGGCGCGTTCAACGTCGGCTCGGGCAAAGGCGCGAGCGTGCGCGAGGTCGTGGATGCCGTCGGCCGCGCGATGGGCAAGCCCGTTGCGGTCGTCGAATCGCCGCGCCGCGCGGGAGATCCCGCGGTGCTCGTCGCCTCGGTCGAGAAGGCCAAGCGCGTCCTCGGATGGTCGCCCGCGCTCGGGCTCGCCGACATCGTGCAATCTGCAATCTGAAGTGCTGATATCGTCCCCGCGCGGATGGCCCGGCCGACGCTCAGCCTCGTCTTGCCCGTGTTCAACGAGGAGCAGGTCGTTCCCGAGCTCCACGAGCAGCTCCAATCGTTCTTGAAGGAGCTGGAGCTCGACACCGAGGTCCTCTTCGTCGACGACGGCTCGCTCGACAAGACCTTCGAGATGCTCGAGAAGCTCGTCGAGAAAGATCCGCGGTATTCGATCCTCTCCTTCGCGCGAAACTTCGGCCATCAAACGGCCATCACCGCCGGCGTGGATCACGCGCGCGGCGAAGCGGTCGTCGTGATGGACGCGGACCTGCAAGACCCGCCCTCGGTCGTGCTCGAGATGATCGCGAAATGGCGAGCCGGCTACGACGTCGTCTACGGCAAGCGCCGCTCGCGCGAGGGCGAGACGATCTTCAAGAAGCTCACCGCCGCGATCTTCTACCGGACCTTCGCCGCGATGATCCCCATCGAGGTCCCGCTCGACACGGGCGATTTCCGCCTGATGAGCCGCCGCGTCGTCCTCGTCTTGCGCGGCCTGCGCGAGTCGCACCGGTTCGTCCGCGGCATGGTCTCGTGGGTCGGCTTCAAGCAGACCGCGGTGCTCTACGACCGTCCGGCGCGCTTCGCCGGCACGACGAAGTACCCGCTCCGCAAGATGGTGCGCTTCGCGATCGACGGCATCACGTCGTTCAGCGTTCTTCCGCTTCGCTTCTCGACGTACCTCGGGATGACCGTCGCGTCGCTCAGCGTGCTCTATGCGCTCTGGGCGATCGTGGACCACTTCGTCTTGAACCACACGGTCCCGGGGTGGACCGCGCTCGTCGTCCTCATCGCGCTGCTCTCGTCGGTGCAGCTCCTCATGATCGGCATCCTCGGCGAGTACGTCGGGCGCATCTACGAAGAGGTGAAGCGCCGCCCGCTCTACGTGGTGCGCGACCGCGTGAACCTGCGCGACGACTCGGAGTGACGCCGCCTTTCGTCCTTCGGCCCGGCTCGAGCGCGCCGATTGTTCGCGTGCTTGTCAGCGGCCCGGGAGCGGCCTACATGTTCGCGCATGACGACCGCCCAGGTTGCGGCGCTCCGCTCCGGTTTCGTTCGCGCGCGCCTTGGGTCTCTGCTCGCCGTCCTTCCGCTCAGCGTCTGGACGTTCGTCCACGTCTGGAACAACCTCGCAGTCTTCAGCGGGCCCGACGCCTGGCAGAAATCGGCGACGTCGTACGCGCACCCGATCGCGCAGCTCGTCACCGCGATCGTCGTCCTGCTCCCGCTCGTGCTCCACGTCGCCTGGGGCACGGGCCGTCTGCTCACGAGCAAGCCGAACAACGTGCGGTATCCGTCGTTCGGGAACCTGCGCTACGCGCTCCAGCGGCTCTCGGCCGTGGGCGTGCTCTTGTTTCTCGGCGCGCACCTGTGGCTCGCGCTGCTCAAGCCGCGCCTTCAAGAGGGTCATCCCGAGGCGTTCGCCGACATCGCCCACGAGATGCGCTTTCACGGGCCGACGCTCGTCGTCTACCTGCTCGGCACGCTGGGCGTCGCTTACCACCTCGGCAATGGGCTCGCGACGTTCTGCATGAGCTGGGGCATCGTCTCGAGCAAGCGCGGCCTGCGCCACGCGGACGTCATCGCCTGGACGTCGTTCTTGGTCTTGCTCGTCATGAGCTGGGCGGTCATTTATGGACTCTACCGGTCCGGTGGCTGATGGACGAAGCAGACGACATCCTCGAGTGGCATCGCGTCGAAGGAGCCGTGCTCGGCTCCCTCGCGCTCGGCGCGATTGTTCTTTTTTGCGGCCCGATCCTCGCGGCGATCGCGTTCGTCGGGTTCAAGCGCGACCTCGCTCTCGAGATCACGTTCGCGGTGCTCGCGGGCATTTGCGTCGTGGTCGGCCCGGCGTACGCGATTCTGAAGCTCGCGCGCGGCCTCGGTGAAGAGGCGTGGCTGAGCGCGCGAAAGGACGGCGTCGTCTTCGAGCGAAACGGCAAGGCGCTCCGCATGGCGTGGGACGACCTCGAGCGCGTCGAGCACGAGCCGCCGACGACGCTCGTCTTCCGCCGTCGCGAGGGCGAGGCCTTCGTGCTGCACGAGCGCTTCGCGACCATCGAGGTCGCCGAGCTCGGAAAGCGCCTCGAAGACTTGCGCCGCAAGGCGTCGTTCGGGCTCTTGCCGAAGTGAGGTAGGCTGGGCGCATGTTCGCCCCGAGGGTGGCCCTCCTCGCGCTCGCGCTCTCGTGCGAGCCGCAGCCGACGCAGCCCGCCGCGGTCGCGCCGCCCGCCGCGACGGCCGCTGCGAGCGACGGGTGCCGCGACGACATCCCGGACTGCGCCGCGGCGTGTGCGCTGCGCGAGACGCACCACGACGAGTTCATCGACTTTTACGAACGTCGCTGCGCCGCGGTGATCCTCGGCAAGAACCCGGACAAGATCGAGCCGCTCGAGCCGACGCCCTACGCGAGCGGGACGGCGCAGACCGCGGCGCCGGCGAGCAGCGAATTTCCGCCGGGCTCGCGGGGCTCGTTCAGCTTGCAGCCGCCGCCCCCGCAGCCGTTCGATCCCGCGGCGGTCACGCGGACGGGCGGCGCCGAGCCCGCCGAGTGCCGCGCGGCGCGCATGCTGCGCGCGCAGCACCGCGATCACGAGGCCGACATGCTCTCCGCGTTGTGTGTCGCGAAGGGCGGCGACGCAGGGATCTGAGCGTGGCAAACCGGACGCGCGCGCGCGAATCCGGCTGCTCCTGTGCGGCGCTGAACCCCGAGCTCGACTACGGCGTCGGGATCCTCCGCTACCCGATGCGTCCGTGGCTCGAGCTTCGCACCACGCTGGAGCTCGGCGCTTCGTACTAGCTCGTGAGTCGAGCGACGTCACCTTCACGTCCGACCCGCTCGGCGTCGCCGTTCCGGTGCCTCGTCTCCGCGGAACGCCGTACGCGCAGTCTCGCACCCAGCTCGGCGTCGAATTCGGGCTTTGATTCGCGCGGGGGCGCGCTTACGCTGCGCGCGCCTTGGATTGGTCCGCGCTCAAGAAATGGATCGTCTTCGTCGTGCCCGCGGTCGCGGTGTGCGAGCTCGCGCTCCACTTCGAGCAGGTCTCCTCGGTCGTGCCGGACGCGGACTGGGCGCGCGCCAAGGCCGAGGTCGAGAAGAAGGCCAAGCCCGACGATCTCGTCGCGTTCGCGCCGCAGTGGGTCGACCCGGTCGGCCGCGAGAGATTCGGATTGTCGATTGCGACGTTCGAGCGCGAAGCCTACCCGGACGTGACGCGCTTCCCGCGCGCGATCGAGGTCGGCATCCGCGGCGAGCACCTCGCGGACCTCGCCGGCTGGCGCGAGGTCGACCACGAAAAGATTGGCCGCATCACGATCACGACGTTCGAGAACCCGTCGCCGGTCACGCTGCGCGACGACTTGCTCCGCCACGTGGGTCAGCCCGACATGCACGTCGAGATCGGCGAGCGCGACTGCCGGTTCGGGCAGTACGGAATCCAGACCGGCGGGCTCGGCTTCGGGCCCGCGGTGCCGGCGATGCGCTACCAGTGCGGCGGCGGCGCGTTCGCCGGGATCTCGATCTTGCCGGACCTGGACTATCGCCCGCGACGCTGCATCTACGCGCCCGCGCAGGGACCGCGCGACGTCGTGCGTCTTCGCGTCGACGATTTCGCGTTCGGCCGCGTGCTCCACGGTCACCACGGCCTCTACGCCGAGGCCGAGCGCGATCAGAAGGGCGCCCCGGTCGAGATCGCGTTCCGCTCGGGCGACAAGACGTTCGGCAAGCTCGTTCACCGCGACGGCGAAGGCTGGAAGGGGTTCGAGCTCGACACGAGCGAGCTCGCGGGCAAGACGGGCGAGCTCGTCGCCGAGATCACCTCCGGCTCGCGCGACCGGCGGATGTACTGCTTCGACGTCGACGCCCGCTGACCCGCTGAAGTGCTAAAAAGAAGCCCGTGCGCGGGCCGTTCTTCGTCGTCCTCGTCGTCGCGTCGCTCGGCGCGTGCGACAGCTCGCCCGCCGCGCCGCCGTTCGCCGTCGAGTCGTGTCAGCGGACGCTCTGGTACGAGCCGCAGAGCGCGCTCTCGCACGTCGAGGTCGTGACGAGCTGGGAGAATTGGCAGACCGGCCTTCACGTCATGGACGACGCGGGCGACGGCTGGCGCGCGACGCGAATCACGCCGCCTCCGGGCGAGCAGGAGTACGCGTTCGTCGACGACGGAATCTGGATGACTGACCCGTTCGTCGGGACGACCGCGTTTCACGACGGCGTCGAGGTCACGTGGATCGACGCGCAGGACTGCAGCGTGCCCTCGCTGCGCGTCGACTCGGCCGCGGGCGGTGCGGACGGAAATGGCGAGGCGAGCTTCACGTTCTTCGCGACGAGCGCCGCCGCGCCGCTGGATCCGGCGTCGATCGCGATCGCGAACGTGGACGGGACGGCCACATCGACCGCGACGGCGAACGCCGACGGGACCTTCTCGGTCGCGCTCGGCGATCTCGCGCCGGGCAAGCACGTCGTCTCGGTGAGCGCGAAGGACGTGCAGGGCCGCGCCGCCGCTCCCGCGCGCGTGACGGTGTGGAACGAGGCGCGCCCGTGGAATTGGAACGACGCGGTCGTCTATCAAATCATGGTCGACCGTTATCGCGGCGCGAGCGGCGCGCTCGCCGCGCCGGCGTCGCCCGCGGGATGGGCGGGCGGAACCGTCGCCGGGGTCACCGCCGATCTCGACGCGATCGCCGCGCGCGGCTTCAACACGCTGTGGCTCTCGCCGCTCTATCTGAACCCCGACGGCACGTTCCCCGGAAACGACGGCCGCGCGTACAGCGCGTACCACGGCTACTGGCCGAAGGCCTCGCGCGCGCTCGACCCGCGCTTCGGAACCGAGGCCGACGTCGACGCGCTCCTCGCCGCGGCGCACGCTCGCGGGATGCGCGTGCTCTTCGACGTCGTCCCGCACCACGTCCACCAAGAGCACCCGTACGTCGCCGAGCACGGCGGCAGCGCCTGGTTCACCGACTGGCAAGAAGACTGCGTCTGCGGCGTCGGCGCGTGCGACTGGGGCACGCATATTCGCGACTGCTGGTTCGCGCCCTACTTGCCGAGCTTCGATTGGCAGGCGAGCGACGTCGCCGACGCGGTGACCGACGACGTCGCGTGGTGGATTCGATCGCTTCGACGCCGACGGCCTGCGCATCGACGCGGTCCCGATGATGCCGCGCGCCGGAATTCGCCGCATCGCCGACGCCGTGCACCGGCGCTTCGACCACCCCGGCCAGCGGAGCTACTTGCTCGGGGAGAACTTCGTCGGCGCGGGCGCGTACGATCTCTTGCGCTACGAGCTAGGTCCGTTCGGGCTCGACGGCGAGTTTGATTTTCCGATGATGTGGACGCTCCGCTCGGTGATCGCGCAGGAGTCGTCGCCGATGAGCGATCTCGACGCGGCGGAAAAATCCGGCGAGGCGTCCTGGGCGGGCTCGGGCGCGGTGATGGCGCGCATGATCGGAAACCACGACGTCTCGCGCTTCGCGTCGGTGAGCGCCGGCGACGCCGACGGCGACGGCTGGACGCCCGCGGTTCAATCGACCGATCCGCTCGTCTACGCGAAGCAGCGGATGGCCCTCGCGATCGCCTACACGCTGCCCGGCGCGGTGGTCGTCTATTACGGCGACGAGGTCGGCCTCGCCGGACGGCAGGATCCCGACTCGCGCCGCGTGATGCCCGCCGACGCGGCGCTCTCCGCCGACCAAGCCGCGACGCGCGACTTCGTCGCGAAGGTCGCCAAGGCGCGCGCGTGCTCCGACGCGCTCCGCCGCGGGACGTACCGCGGCCTCGTGACCGACGCCGAGGCCTTCGCGTACGCGCGGGAGGACCCGGCGCAAAACGACTCCGCGATTGTCGTCGTCGCGCGCAACCCGACCGCGCCGGTGACGCTCCCGATGAAGGGGCTGCCCGCGGGCCAGTGGGTCGACGCGCTCGGGAGCGGCCTCGCGTTCGACGCCGCGTCGCCGACCGTGCTCATGCCGGGTCACTCCGCGGCTGTGTTCGTCCCGGCCGCGAGCGCCTGCCGCGATTGAAGTGGAAAAACCGTGACTCACCTCTGAGGTGAGTTGACTCCCGCGGGCTGCGCGACCAAGCTCGGGCTCGTGCGGCGTCTTCTTCTTTGCCTGCTCTTGATTGTCCTGCCGATCGCGTGCGGAAACGACACGACCAAACCGCCCGACTACGGCTACCCGCCCGACGCGAACCAGTTCAACACGGGCGACGGCGGCCCGGGCGGCGGCTACGACTCGTCGACGACCGAGACCTTCGTCTGCCCGCCGGACCTCGAGCGGTGCGCGCACGATTTCTCGTATCCGTACGACAACGAGTCGAGCGTCGAGCTGCGCGGCGACTTCGGCGGCGCCTCGACCTGGGTGAACGGCGTGCCGATGACGCGCCAGGGGAACGTCTGGACGGCGACCGTCGACGTGCCCTACGGGAAAGCTGTACAATACAAGTATTTCGTCGACGGCACGACCTGGACCATCGACAACGGCCAGCCGACGACGACCGACGGCAACAACAACACGAACAACCTGCTCGCGGCGGTCACGTGCGATCCGGCGCTCTGCGACGCGCCGGCCGATCCGCCGCCCGGCGTGTTCGACTGGCGCTCGGCGGTCATCTACTTCGTCTTCGTCGACCGATTCGAGAACGGCAACGGCGCGAACGACTGTCACGTGGCCGGAACGTCGGTGTCGGGCACGGCGTCGGGCGACTACGAAGGCGGCGACTGGGCCGGCGTCACGCAGAAGATTGACGCCGGGTACTTCGACGACCTCGGCGTGAACACGCTCTGGGTCACCGTGCCGGTGAAGAACGCCGACCAAGACGCCTACCCGGGCACGGGCGGCGACAACCACGTCTACTCCGCCTACCACGGCTACTGGCCGTACGACCCGACGAGCACCGAGAGCTGCTTCGGCACGCTCGCCGAGCTCCAGAGCCTGGTCAGCGAGGCGCACAAGCACTCGCTCAAAGTGCTCTTCGACTTCGCGATGGTGCACGTGACCATCGACAGCCCCGTCTACCAGAACAATCCGGGTTGGTTCTGGCCAAACTCGTGGAACAACGGCGATTGCATTTGCGGTCAGAACTGCGATTGGAACGCGCAGGCTTACCGCTGCTGGTTCGCGAGCTACCTACCGCACTGGAACTACACGGTCCAGGCCGCACGCGATTATTCCGTGGGGACCGCCGTCAACCTCGCCAAGACGACCGGCGCGGACGGCTTCCGCCTCGACGCGATCAAACACGTCGACTCGAGCTGGCTCCTCGAGCTTCGGCAGCAGATTCAATCGACCATCGTGCCGCTCCAGAACCCGCAACAAAGGTTCTACATGGTCGGCGAGACGTACGATTTCTACGACACGAATTTCATCAAGTCGTTCGTCGACCCCGCGACCAAGCTCGACGGGCAGTTCGACTTCCCCGCGCGGCGCAACGTGGTCGACGCGATGCTCCTCAAGACCGAGTCGATGAACGACCTCGCGAATTTCTACGCGGGCAACGACTTCTTCTACGGGTCGGACGCGGTGATGAGCCCGTTCCTCGGCAACCACGACTTGCCGCGCGTCGTCCACCTCGCGCAGGAGCCGCCGGTCTGGGGCGATCAAGCTTCCGACGGAAAAGACCGCGCGTGGTCGAACCAGCCGGCCGAGCCCACCGATCAGAAGACCTTCGACAAGCTCGCCAACGCGTTCGCGGTGCTCTTCACCAACCAGGGGGCGCCGCTCATTTATTACGGCGACGAGTACGGCATGGCGGGCGCGGGCGACCCGGACAACCGGCGCTTCATGCAATGGAGCGGTTACAACGCGGGTCAGCAGTACCTGCACGATCGCATCAAGACTCTGCTCGGGATCCGCAAGGCGCACCCGGCGCTCTACAAGGGCATTCGCACCACGATCGCGGCGACGCAGGACACGTGGCTGTTCGTCCAGGAGACGCCGCAGGAGCAGGTCTACGTCGGCATCAACCGCGGCGACTCGGACGCGGTCGTCAGCGGGCTGCCGAGCGCGGCGCTCCAGGAGCTCGTCACGAACACGAGCGCCACCGGGCCGAGTGCCACGGTGCCCGCGCGCCAGACGCGGATCTGGGTCAAACCGTAGCGCCACGCGAAGATTACGGCCGAGCCGCAGAAAATGGCTCGGATCTCGCACTTCCAGAGGCTCGATGGGCCTCGAAGCCGGCGCAGTGCTCGCTCGATCGTATCGTCTTCTTCACACGATCGGCGAAGGTGGGATGGGGCGAGTTTGGGTCGCCGAGCAGCTCGCGCTCGAGCGCAAGGTCGCCGTCAAGGTGCTCTCCGACGAGGCGATTCAGTCGCAGGCGGCGCTGGAGCTCTTTCATCGCGAGGCTCGCGCGACCGCGCGCGTCGACAACCCGCACGTCATCCGCGTGCTCGATTTCGACGTCACCGAGCATGGTTGGCCGTTCCTCGTCCTCGAGCTCCTGGTCGGCGAGACGCTCGAAGAGCGCGTCCAGCGTAGCGGGGCGTTGAGCATCGACGACGTGCGCGAGATCGTCGAGCAAACCTGCAGCGCCCTCGAGACGGCGCACGACTGCGGCATCCTGCATCGCGACATCAAGGCCGAAAATCTTTTCCTCCAGCGCAGTCTCGGAAAGCGCGTGGACGTGAAGCTCCTCGACTTCGGCATCGCGCTCTTCAAGACCGGCGCACACGGGGCGCATCAGGCCGTGCCCGTCGGGACGCCGCAGTACATGAGCCCCGAGCAGATGCTCACAGTCGATCTCGACGAGCGGGCGGACTTGTTCTCCGTCGGCGTGTGCGCCTACTACGCGTTGACCGGCACATTTCCGTACAGGGGCGATACGGTCGCCGAGATCGGCTGCTCGCTCTCGCGCGGGACGTACCTTCCGGTGAGCGCGCTTCGTCCGGACCTTCCGCCCGAGCTCGACGCGTGGTTCGCGCGGGCGATCGCCATTCGCGTCGACGAGCGATTCTCGAGCGCCGAGGAGCTGGCGAACGCCTTCGCGCGCGCGTGCCGTTGCGACGCGCCGCCGGTCGACCTGACGCCGCCGCGACCGAGCGGCTCCGGGCCCGTCAACGTTCCGGTCGACGCCGCGGAGGCCGAGCTGCGCGAAATCGCCGAGCTGCACGAGGGTTGGCCGCGCGCGGTGTGGAAGGCGACCGGCGCGATGGCCGCGCTCGCCTGCGTGCTCGTCGCGGTGCACGCGGAGGTGGACCGCGACGCCCCCGCGGTCGATCGTGACGTGCACACGACCGCGGCCTCGCTCGCTGCGCCGGTCGCCGACCTCGCGGTGCCGCTGCCTCGTCCGCCGGCCGTTCACGCGGCTCTGCCCGCCGCCGACGTCGTCATGCCCGCGGCGACGATCACCGCGCTCCCGGCGAGCGCGCCCGCCGCGCGCGACGCGGGAGTCGAGAAGCCGGTCGCGTCGCCGCGCCACCGCCGCCATCACCACCGCGCGATCCAGTCGGTCGTGATTCCCGGCACCGAAGGGTTCGGCGCGCGCGAGTGAGCGCGCGTCACTGCGTCGTGACGCCGACTTCGTGAACCGCCGGCGGCGTGTGCCGAATCAGCTCGGTCGAGAGCGCGGCGAGCGCGGTCGCGCAGACGGCGGCGACCGCGATCAGCGCCTTTCGCCTGCGGCTGCGGACGCGAGGCGCGCGGACGGTCACGATGTCCTCGGCCGCGAGCTCGAACGTCGCCTCGGCGTCTCGCATCGCGGACCGCAACGACTCGAGCGCGTCGAGCATCTCGTCGGCGCTCTGGTAACGGTCGCGCACCGAGAACGCGACGGCGCGATGCACGATGCCCTCGAGCCGCCGGCCGACGGAGTCGTGGCGCCCGCTGCGCAGCGGCGGGACGGGCGTGCGCACTTTTTCCTGGATCAGATCAGCGCCGCGCTTGTCGGGGAAAGGATGCTCGCCGGCCACGGCGCGCCAGAGCATCGCGCCGACGGCGTAGACGTCGACGAGCGGTCCGGCGGTTTGGCAGCTCACGATTTGCTCAGGTGCCATGTACTCGATGGTGCCGACGACGCGATCGGCGCTCGTCACCTCGGCGCGCTCGTCGATCGCGACGTCGCCGTCTTCAGCGGCAGGCTCGAGCATGCGCCCGACGCCGAGATCGATCAGGACCGCGCGAGCTTGCCCGTCGTGGAGCTTTCGCAGGATCACGTTTCCGGGCTTCACGTCGCGGTGAATCACCCGGGCGCGGTGCATCGCGCGGAGCCCACGCAATACGTCGATCGCGACGTCGACCGACTCCGCGAGGGACACGTCGCCCGCGTGCAGCCGGTCCGCGAACGTCGGGCCGTCGACGAGATCCATCACGAGCGCCGGGCCGTGGCGGCCGCGCGGCGCGAAGTCGATGACGCCCACGACGTGCTCGCTGTGCACGTGCGCGAGGAGGAACGCTTCGCGGGCGAAGCGCACCAGCATCTCGCGGCTCTCGAGCGCCTCGGCGCGGAGCACCTTGACGGCGACGCGATGCCCGAGCTCGACGTGCACCGCCTCCCACACCTCGCCCATCGCCCCCGAAGCGATCTTGCGCGTGGCGCGGTAGCGGCGCGCGATCACGGATCCGGAACGCACGGGCTGGGCTTCCATCGCGGCCGTTCGATGCATCAGCCGGACCACGCGAATCGGCGCGAAATCCTGGGAAATCGCGCGCATCGACCCAAAAAGTTCCGTTGAATCTCGCCCCGCTCGGACACGTGCTCGGCACGGGCGTTGCTCCTCTGCGACGCTGTGATCACGCTCGGACACGTCCTCGCGTTCATCGCCGTCGGCCTCGTGGTCGGCGGCCTCGCGCGCGTCTTGTCGCACGACCGCGAGCGCGCGGCGTGGCTCTTCGACTTCTGGCTCGCCATCGCGGGCGCGCTCATCGGCGGCTTCGCGAGCCGCGGGCTCGGCCTCTCCACCCGGTCGGAGCCCGCGGGTTTCGTCCTCAGCTTCGCCGGCGCGATGCTCTTCGTCGGCAGCTATCTCCTCGCGCGCCGCCGACTGTCGCTGCCGTAACGCCGCGTGCGTTTGCTGACGCCGGTGCGAAGAACGGCCCATTTTGCCGCGTCTCCGCGCTGGCACTCCGATTGCTGAGGTACCTGCATGAGCTCGGCGCGCGTGCGTGACTGGTTGAAGCTCGACGCTCGCGTGAGCTCGCAGCTGCGCGTCCACGGCTGGGAGAAGGGCTGCACCGCGCCGTTCGTCGCCGAGCCCGGCGCGCACGACGCGGTCGAGATTGCCGTCGTCGAAGCAGGACGGGTCTCGTATCGGATCGGCGAGCGCGAGACGTTCGTGTCCGAAGGGCAGCTCATGATCGTCCCGCGCGGCGTCACGCACGCGACGTCGTTCCTCGGCGAGGTGCGCGCCTTCGCCCTCTGGCTCGGGGCCGACTTCGTCGCCGAGGTTTCGGACGCGATGGGACCCGACGTCGCGAAGCTCGCGCTCGCTCCGGGCGTCGTCGGCGCGAAGACGGCTCGGGCGCGGACGCTGCTCGGCATCTTGGCCGAAGAGACGGCCGCCGCGGAGGCGGGTCACGCGCGCGCCGCCGAGGCGCTCGCCGAGAGCGTGGTCATCGAGATCCTCCGCCAAGCGCCGCGCGCGGATCGACGCGGCGCCCGAGACGGCCGCGTCGCGCGCGCCATCGAACAGATGAACGCGTGCTTCGCCGAGCCGCTCGGCATCGACGATCTCGCGAAGACGGCGAAGATGAGCCGATTCCATTTCAGCCGGCTCTTTCGCGACGAGACGGGCGAGGCGCCGTACCAGTACCTCCTGCGCGTGCGCGTCGCGAAGGCGGCGGAGCTCCTGCGCGGCGGGCACTGCTCGGTGACCGAGGCCGCGCTGTCGGCTGGCTTCACCGATTTGAGCCGCTTCGCGAGCACGTTCAAAAAGCACACCGGCAAGCGTCCGAGCGAGCTGCTCGAGAGAGCACGATCGGCGTAGCGATCCGCACGAAACGCGCAGCGAGCGCCGCGTCGCGATGCGAAGCTCGGTCGCATGAAGGTTCGAGCGTTCTTCTCGGTCGCGTGTCTTTGTTCTCTCGCGTGCGGCGGCGTCTCCCAAGACGCGCCAGACGCCGCTCCCGCCGAGGCGGGCGTCGACGCCGCGCCGGACGCGCCGGCGGCCGACGCCGCGCCGGACGCGGCCGTCGCCTCGCCCGCCGCGATGACGACGCCGAGGAGCCTGTTCGGCGCGGTCGCCGGCGACGACGGGCGCGTTCGCGCGTTCTCCGGGTACAGCTCGCTCGTCCTCGTGAGCTCCGTCGAGGCGTACGACGAGACCGCGAACGCGTGGACGACGGGCACGCCGGGGAAGATCCAGCGCTACGCGCACGCCGTCGCGAAGGGGCCGAGCGGCGAGGTGTACGTGATCGGCGGCACGGCGAACGGCGCCGAGGCGACCTCGAGCGTCGAAGTGTACTCGCCCGCGAGCGACTCTTGGTCGAACGCTCCGCCGCTCCCGACGCCGCGCCTCGGGCTCGCCGCAGCGACGTCGAAAGACGGGCGCGTCTTCGCGATCGGCGGCGGCTCGTCGCCCTCGGCGGCGAGCGACGTCGTCGAGATTTTCTCGCCGAGCACGGACTCTTGGTCCGCTGGACCGAGTATGCCGACGGCGCGCCTCGCCCTCCAGGCGGTGACCGGTCCCGATGGCGTGATTTACGCGATTGGCGGCCGAGACAGCGCGAAGAACGCGCTCGCGACCGTCGAGGCGCTCGACCCCGACAAGGGGACGTGGACCACGATGCCCTCGCTCGCGACGGCGCGTTACTGGTTCGGCGCGACGATGCTCCACGACGGGCGCATCGTCGCGGTCGGCGGAATCGGCGACGCTGGTTTCCTCGACGCCGTCGAGGCGTTCACGGTCGGCGGAGCGTGGTCGGCGCTCGCACCGTTGCCGGAGCCCCGCGGGTGGCTCGCCGCCGCGGTCGCGCCCTCGGGTCGTCTGCTCGCGATCGGCGGCTCGATCGACGGCGGCTCGAGCGCGCAGCCGCCGCCGCTCGCGACGATGCTCGCGTACGATCCCGCGACGAACGCGTGGGCGGAGTGAGGTTCGGCGCGTCCGCCGCGACTCGTTCAGTCACGCAGCGCGAAGAGGGGCTGCTCGAGCGGATCGTCGTTCGCGATCGCCTCGAGCGTGCTCCGGAGCGCGGTCGACGCGCACGTCGCCGAGACCTCGTGCAGCCGCTTGCGGCCCGCGTCGTCGAGCACGCGGCGCAGCCCAATGGCCGCGCCCGCGCGCGCCGTCGGCGGCGCGATCGCGTTCTCGACCGTCCTCCACAGCTCCTCGGGCGGGAGGGCCGCGATCCGGTACGAGCTTCGCGCGGGATCGCACGCCTCGCGCACGTCGCGGATTCCAGCGGTGCACCGAGCGCGAGCCGCGAGCGAGCTGGGACGTCGATTCGATTGGCGCGAGAGCGCGGTGCGCGTGCAAGCCGCGTTGGATCCGCTCCGCCATGGCGCGGAGCAGCGGATATGGCTCGTGGAACACCCCTCCGTGCCAGGCGATCTCGCGTCCGTCGGCGAGGCGCACCACGACGTCGCAACGCTCGAGCGACACCGACTCGATCTTGGAGAACGGCTCGAAGCGCGCGCGCCCGAGCGCGCGACGGCGACGGATGCCGTCGGTCCCCACGTCGACCTGCTCCCAGCTGCGCGCCCAGAAGACGGATTGCGCCGCGGCGCAGACGAGCATGAACGCGAGGCTCGCGATCGCGGCCGCCTCCGAGTGCACGGCGCGCATGAGGATCACGGCCGCGCCGAGGGGGAGCAGATTGCCGCCGAAGGCCAACGCGTAGCGGAGCACGTTCGTTCGGCTCAGTCGACGGTCGCACGAGGCTTGATACCGCGCGACGATCCCGCGCTCGTCGAGACGCAGCGCCGCGAGGAGCGCGGCCTCGTCCTCGGCGCCGTCGACGGCCACGTCGACCCACCCGTGCTCCGAGTGCAACCGGACCCACGGGCCCGCGCGGTTCGCGACGACGTGCGCCGAGTGGATCTTCGAGCGCCGCACGAGGAGCTTGGGCCGCAGCGGACGCCCGCGGCCGAGGCGACGATGCGACCTTCGATTTCTCGCGGGCACTTCGCCCAGGCGACCATGAGCCCGACGAGCGCGCCGAGCGCCACCGCCCCGAAAGCCCAAAAAGTCGTGTCGAGCACCAAGACGCCGACGCTCGGCGACAGCACGGCCGCGCAGAGCAGCCAAGTTCGCGAAACGCGGGCGCGCGTCGATTCTCGCGTACACCTTTCAAACGTAGCAGCGCGATGGCGCGACGCCCGTCACTCGGCGAGGACGACGTCGAACGTGACGCGCACGCGATCGTCGAGCTTGATCGCGCCGAGCGGGACGTGGATTTTTCCCGTGCCGAGCGCCTCGAGCGAGAGCTCGCACTCGCCGTGCACCTTGGTGCGCTCGCCCTCGCGCTCGACGCGCACCGGCACGGTGACGGTCTGCGCGCGTGCGGCGCGCGTCGTGATTGTCGCGCGCGTGCCGTCGAGCGCCGCGTCCACCGCGATCTCGCGCACGCCGTCGAACGCCTCGTCCCGAATGCGGCGCTGGATGTCGGCGGCGTCCTTCTCGTTCGGATCGTGCCACGCGCTCGTTCCGTGCCGGCGCGAGGAGGCGACGCGCATCGAGGCGACCGTGAAGCGCGCCGTGCAGCGCGAGTCCACGCTCTCGCCCGACGCGACCGGCGCGTCGATGCGGAGGTCGTGCGCGGCCGCCGCGAGCAGCCCGCGCGGCGCGGTCTCGACCGTCACGCGGCTCGCCTCCGGCACGATGCGCATGCCGCGACGATAAGCGCGCGCGCGCGCCGAGCAAGCGGATTCCGCGCGGCTCCGCCGAAGGAAGCGTCGCGCCCCGGCCGGCGTAGAACGACGAATGCGATCGAATGCTCAGCGTGTCGCGATGGCGGTCGCCGGCACGAGCGCCGGTCTCGTGCTCGCTGCAGCGCTCGCGTTTTGGTCCGTGCGAGCCGCGAGCGACCGCTCCGTGAGAGACGCCGCGTCCCCGTTGATTGGCTGCCCCGCCGCGGACATCGAGGTCCGCGAGCGCTCCGCCGCCGACACGGCCGAGTGGTACCGCGTCCGAGGCTGCGGTCGCGACGCGACGCTCGTCTGCAACGCGCCCGACTTCGTCTGCTTCGTCTCGCCTTGAGACGCGCGGCTCAAGGGTTCGTTTCGACGTGCCGGCGGCGCTGGCGCGCCTTCATCTCCGGGCTCTCCGCGACGGCCATGCCGACGAGGCGCGTGCTCTCCATGAAGTGCTTCATGCCCATGCGGACGAGCTCGGGATGCGCCTCGCCCACGTTCGGGTAGCCGTCTTTCGTCTGCTCGACCTTGCCCCAGTTCTGGAAGAGGCGGCCCCAGTCGCTCTCGAGCGCGGCTTGGATGCGCGGCTTGCCGTAGACCGGGTACCAGAACATGTCGTGGTACGTGACGCTCGCGACGTAGGCCCAGGGCGCGAGCCACGTCTTCAGCGACCACTCGACCGGCTTCTTCAGCGGGCCCCAGTAGATGCGGTGCTGGTTCTTCGAGGCGAACGTCATGTTCTTGAACGGGCCGTCGAAGTGCCAGTTCTCCTTCGCCGCGTCGAGGTCGCCGACGATCTCGATGTCGCGCGGGTCGCCGCACGCCGAGCCCTTGCTCGTGCGCGAGGCGGATGAACTTGCAGTCGGTCATCGGGTCGAAGCCCATGAGCTTCGCAGCGACCGCGTCGATCGCGACCTGATCGGCGCTCGCGAGCAGCGACGTTCTTCACGTGCGGGACCATGCAGCGCGGCCCGGGCCCGTCGCCGGCGAAGGTGCCGTCCATCACGGCGAAGATGCCGCGATGGATCTTCTTCTGGATCATCAGCAGGTCGACGAGCGTCTCGTGGATGACCGGGTGGGTCCAGTGGCGGTGCTCGTTGAGCAGGCCGCCGAACGCGTTCTTCATCGCGCCGGTCGTCGTCGTGAAGACGTGCGTCTTCACCGTCGGCAGGTGGATGATGTTCTCGCCGATGAAGCGCTTCGGGATCGAGAAGCCCTTCGGGTAGACCTCGTTCAAGCAGAGGAACTTCTTCGTGAGGTCGCCGACGGCGTCGCGCACGTCGATCCACTCTTCGCCTTCGTAGAGGTGGACGTTGCGGAGGCCGTGCGCCTGCACGACGTCGAGCTGCTTGTTCTCGCGCTCGCCGAGGTGCGCGTCGATGACCACCGTGCGGTTGTGGCAGGCGTGGACGAGGTCGCGCTTGTAGCCGTCCGTCTTCATCGCCCGGATGACGCCCTCGAGCTGCCACGGGCGTCGTCGACGCGGCCGGGTAGAAGAAGTGCCAGGAGATGTTGACCTTGAGGCCGGTGTCGGCGTCTTTGGCGATGACGTCCTGGTATCCCGCGAGGTTCATCACGCGGTGGTAATCGGCGAGGACGGTCTCCGGTTTGGTGCGGACGATGGCGACTTTGGACTTCGGCATGGGTGATGTGGCGGCTCGTTTACCGCGATTTCGAGGTTAACGCCAATCTCGCGGCGGCCGTATCGGCGCGCGCCGGGTGCGCGCCCGGTCGCAGGTCTTGCGGACGAACACATGGGTTCCCATGCATTTCGCGTGGCACCGGTCGTGCATCGACACGGCGCCATGAGCTCGCCGCTGAATCCAGTGCGCGTCTACCGGTACATGACGCCGTCGCCGATCACGGTCGGGCGCGACCAGTCGCTGGCGGTCGCGCATGAGATGATGCGGAAGAACCGCATACGTCACCTGCCAGTCCTCGACGGCGGCGCGCTCGTCGGCATCGTCACCGAGCGCGATCTGCGGCTCGTCGAGTCGATCACGGGCACTGACCCGAGCGCGACCCTCGTGGAGGACGCGATGACGTCGGATCCGTACGTCGTCACGGCCGGCACGCCGCTGCGCGAGGTGGCGGAGGCGATGGTCGAGCACAAGTACGGCTGTGCCGTCGTGATGGAGCGCGGCGCGGTCGCCGGAATTTTCACGACGGTCGACGCCCTGCGCGCGCTGCTCGACTTCGAGCACGCGCCCACCTCGCGGCCGGCGACATCGTCGCGTTGACCGTCCGATCGCGCGAGGCGCCCACGGCGGCGCGGCCCGCGCGGCGTCGCGCGCTATAGTCCGCGCGTGCGAAGCCGCCCGCAGGTCCGCGTACTGCTCGACCGGTCGCCGATCGAGCCCGGCTCGAAGTTCGAGCTCGACATCGTCCTGACGAGCCGCAGCGAGACGCCGACGGAATACGTGGACGTGAGCCTCTCGAGCGAGGTGCACGTCGCGATCCCCGAGGGCAAGAGCTTTCGGACGCGGCACCTCGAGCCCGCGCCCGAGCAGCGCTTTCGATGGACTCCGGGGACGCTCGCGAAGGGCGAGCACAGACAACGCTTTCGCTTCGTGCTCCGGCCCGACGTCCCGCCGAGCTACGCGCCGGCCAACGCGTTCGGTCGCGTCGCGTACGTCCTCGAGGTGCACGTCGCGATCCCGTACTGGATCGATCGCTTCTTGCAGTTCGCGCTGCCCGTCGCGGCGCCGGCGCGTCTCCCGGCCGAGAGCGCGACCTCGCCGCTCGTGGCCACGCACCCGCACGGGCAGGTCGCGGGCGAGCTCTACATCGAGGCCTCGCTCGACACGACGCAGCTCGCTCCCGGCGATCAGCTGCGCGGCGACGTCACGTTCGCCAACGTGAGCGCGAGGCGCATCCGGCGCGTCGAGGTCGCGTTCGTCGCGGTCGAGGCGACGCGCGAGCCCACCCGCATGCAACACACGGTCGCGCGTTACGCCGCGACCCTCGTCTCCGGGCCGCCGCCCGAGGGCGAGACGTTCCCGTTCCGCATCATGCTGCCGCAGGACGTCTGGCCGTCGTTCGACGCCGGCATGCTGCACCTCGACTGGCAGCTCGAGGTGCGCGCCGACGTGGTGCTCGGCTCGGACGTGGTCCTCTCGATGCCGATTGAGGTGCTGCGTCCGCCGCCCGGCGTCGCGGTCGCGCCGCGGTCGCGCCGCGCGCTGCCGGTGGGCCGCCGCCGGCTCGCGAGGCTCTGGACGGTCGTCGCCGAGCGCGTCGGAGTCTCGTACGACGAGGCCGAGGGCATGATTGCCTCGCGCGGCGCGGTGTCGCTCGCGCTCGCGCGCGAGGTCTTCCAGGGAACCCTCGGCATCGTCGCCAACTACCGCTACCCGCACCTCGGGCTCGATTTGCGCCTCGGCGAGCGAGGATTCTTCGACGCGCTCGCGCGGCGACGCTGGGACGCGCGGCCGTCGCTCGAGCGGTTCACGATCCTCGGCCGCGAACCTCGACAGCTCGAGGCCTTCTTCGACGAGCCCCTCGCGACGCGCCTCGCGAGCGCGACGCGCGTCGAGCTCGACGACGACGGCGCGCGGGTGCGCGTCGCGGGCAACGCGGCGACCGGCGCCGCCCTCGAAGCCGCCGCACGGAGCGCGCTCGTCCTCCTCGACCTCCTCGACGCCGCGATCCGGCGGATCCCCGTCCCCGAGGCGATGCAAACGAACGAAGCGGCCTGGCGGGACTTCGCCGCGCGGGTCTCCGGCCGGTTCGAGCCGGGGCGCGTTTGGGTGCATGATGCAAACATCGGCGGCTTTCGCTTCGAGATCGGTACGGTCTTCGAGCCCGACGTTTCCCAGCCGGTCGGAACGCTCGTGCGGGTGCCCATCGAGCCGCCGCTCGACCGCGCGCCGAACCTCGAGGATGCTTCGCTCTCGGCGGCGGCGCGAGAGACGCTGCGCGAGCTCGCGCGCGTCGACGGCTTCCACGCGAGCGCCGAGGAGATGGGCATCCTCACGCGCGGCCTCACCGCCGACCCCGCGACGCTGCTCCCGCGCGCCGAGCAGATGGTGACCGTCCTTCGCGCGCTCCGCGGCGGCGTCACCGCCGGCCCCTTCCGGTGAGCGCGTCGACGGTTCAAGGCACGCCGCGCACGGCGCCCGCCGCGTCGACCTCGTAGGCGCAAAGCGCCGCGGCCGCGCGCTCGAGCGCGAAGCGCTTCACGTTGGGCGCCGACGGTACGCGCCGTAGCGTGTACGCGTGCGGGTGGACGAGCATGTCCGGGTGCTCGCACCGCGCGCGCGCGAGCGCCGCTTCGTACGCGTCGCCCAGCGGGCGCGCTTCGCCGCACGCGTCGGCGCTCCGCACGACGACCGTGGGCTGCGTCCGCGTCGCCCCGCATCCGACCAAACCGGCCAAAAAGAATGCGACGAGAGCGTAACTCAGGGCTGAGTGACTTTTTGGATGGCGCCGGCGCGAACAAATGGTAAGCGCCGAGTCGGACTTCCCGCGCGAGGCGCCATGACGTTTCATCATCGGCGCGATACCGCCGGACCCGGAACCAAGACGATCGCGCTGCTCCTCGCCCTCGCGGCCGCCGCGTCCGCGCGCGACGCGAGCGCGCTCGCCGAGCCGCACCGGTCGACGACGTACCTGCCGACCTCGAACGGGCGCGTCACGGCCGCCTTCGACGCCGCGCAGAACAAGTTCGACTACTTCCTCGAGCATCCGTATCAGAGCGCGTCGCCGGGCGCGGCGTCGCGGAACTTCCTCTACGACACGTATCCCGGCATTCGGGTCGGCGCGCAATCGGTTTGGCTGAACGCCGTCGCGCCGTCGCTCGTCGAGTACGTCGAGGGGACGGGCGTCGTGCACGTCGTCCGGAGCATGTTCGGCGTCACCCTCGACGAGTACGACTTCGCGCCGATGGGCCTCGCGCGCGGCGCGCTCTTCACCGTCGTGAAAGCGACGCGTACGAGCGGCAGCGGCGCGATCGACGTGTATGCGCTCTACAACTATCACCTCGGGAGCGGCGCGCCCTCGCCCGGGAGCGACAGCGAGACCGTCACGTACAGCGCGAGCCGCGACGCGCTCTACGAGTCGGGGCCGAGCGGCGTCGCCTTCGGCTACGGCGCGCTCGGCGCCTCGACGCACCACGGCTCGACGCCGAACAACCCGTACGACCGCCTCCTCGCCGGGCAGAACCTCGCCGACGACGCGGGCACGGGGGGCCCGACGAGCGACGCCGCGGCGGGCCTGCAGTTCTCGCTCGGCGATCTCCGCGGCGAACGCGTCCGCGTGGGCGGGGTGGTTCTCGGTGCTCGACCCGGGCGCCGACGCGCAGGGCGCGGTCGACGCGGTGCGCGCGTGGGTCGCCTCGCGCACGCCGGACAAGATCCTCGCCGACGAGATCGCCGGCTGGCAGGCGTGGCAGACGGCGGCGCCCTCGGGCGCGAGCGCGCTCGAGTCGTCGGTCTTCGCCGAGTCGCAGGCGATGCTGCGCATGGCGCAGGTCAGCGCGGCCGACGCGAGCGATGGGCAGATCCTCGCCGCGGTCGCCCCCGGCCAGTGGAACATCACGTGGGTGCGCGACATGGCGTACTCGACCGTCGCGCTCGCGCGCACCGGCCACGCCGCCGAGGCCAAACGCGCGCTCCAATTCGAGCTCGGCGCCAACGTCGGCGCTTATCAAAGTTACGTGGGCTCGCCTTATCAGATTTCAGTCGTTCGTTATTACGGCGACGGCGAGGAATGGAGCGACTCCGACTCGAACGGGCCGAACGTCGAATTCGACGGATTCGGCCTGTTTTTATGGGCGCTCGACGCGTACGTGGGGCTGTCGAACGACACGGCGTCGCTCGCGACGTGGTGGCCGACGGTCAAGCCGAAGGTCGCCGACGTGCTCGCATCCCTGCAGGAGACGAGCGGCCTCATCGCGCCGGACTCCAGCATTTGGGAAACGCACTGGAACGGAAACCAAAAACACTTCGCCTACACGACGATCGCGGCGGCGCGCGGCCTCTGCGCCGCGGCCGATCTCGCGACGAAGGCCGGCGACGCGACGTCGGCGGCGAAATACCTCGCCGCGGGTCAAAAGGCGCGCGACGCGCTCCTCGGGCTGCGCGCGCCCGACGGCACGCTCGCGCAGTCGCAAGAGGCGCTCGCCCAAGGGACCAACTGGCTCGACGCGGCGGCGATCGAGGCCGTGAGCTTCGGGCTCGTCGACCCGCACAAGCACACGGCGCACGCGACCGTCGCCGCGATCCAGAGCGGGCTCGTGCCGCCGAGCGGGCGAGGGTTCTTCCGCAATCAGGGCGGCGGCGCGTACGACTCGGCGGAGTGGATCTTCGTCGACATGCGCGTCGGCCGCGCGCTCGAGACGACCGGCCAGCCGCAGGCGAGCGCGGACTTGCTCGCGTGGAACGTCGCGCAGGCGAGCGACAACTTCGGCATCCTCTCGGAGCTCCACGATTGCGTCACCGCCGACTACGCGGGCGCCGCGCCGATGGTCGGCTTCGGCGCGGGCGCGTACGTGCTCTCGCTCCTCGACCGCGGCCAGCCCGTCGCGCCGTCGTGCGGCGCGTTCGCCCCCGAGCCCGACGAGCCGACCGACGCGGGCCCCGACGCGCAGGCGGACGGCGGAAATCCCGTGCAAGACGCAAGCACCCCCGACGCGCGGCGACGCCGAAAACCCGCCCTCCACGAGCGGCTGCTCCTGCACCACCGCCCCGCGCAGCCCCACGCCCTGGTCCCTCTTCGTGCTCACCCTCCTCGCGCTCGCCGCCCGCAGAAAAATGGAACAGCAAGATCAAAAGCTCAGAAGGCGAGAGGGAGATTGTTTTGAAAACAAATCCAAAAGAACTTTCCTTCGATCTTCTCGATCTTCCTGTTTCTCTCTCTCTCGGCGTGCGGCGGGCCGAGTGGGGACGCGGACGGCGGGAGTGACGCGGGCGTCGACGCGGTGGCGGACGTCGCCGTGGACGTGCCGGTGGTCGACGTCGACGCGGGTGCGTGCGAGACGACCTTCACGTTCGCGCCGCCGACGGGAAATACGCCGAAATCGGTCAGCGTCGCCGGCGAGTGGGACGGCTTCGCGTCGCCGGTCCCGATGAGCGGGCCCGACGCCGCGGGCGCGTTCACCGGCAAGGTGCCGCTCGCGCCAGGGTGGTACGCGTACAAGCTCGTCGTCGACGGCAATTGGCAATTGGATCCGAATTCGACGATGCGAAAATACGTCGGTGGAATCGAAAACTCGGCCGCCACCGTCGCCGACTGCTACTTGCCGACGCTGTCGCTCGCCTCCCAGACCAACACGAAGGGGCACTATTCGGCGCAGGTCACCTTCGCGCCGGGCGCGGCCGAAACCCAGCTCGATCCGGCGAGCGTCGCCGTCACGCTGCGCAACGACTTCGTCGACACGAAGCTCGTCGCCAACGTCAGCGGCGGGGCGATCGCCGTCGACGCGCCGAACCTCGCGGGCGGCAAATACACTGTCTTCGTCGACGCCAAGGACTCGCCTCGGCCGCGCCGCCGCGCGTCTCCGTCTCGTCTTCTGGAGCGAAGACACGGCCTTCGACTGGCGCGACTCGCTCATCTACATGGCCGTCACCGACCGCCTGAAAAACGGGGACACCAGCAACGACGTCGCCCCGACGCCCAACGTCGATCACCGCGCCGACTTCCACAACGGCGACCTCGCCGGCGTGAAGCAAGTCATCGACGCCGGCACGCTCGACCAGCTCGGCGTGCGCGTCTTGTGGCTCACGCCGTTCAACACGAACCCCAAGGGCCCGTACCTCGACTCCGACGGCGTCGACAACGTGACCGGCTATCACGGCTATTGGCCCGTCAAGGGCCGCGAGGTCGACCCGCGCCTCGGCGGCAGCGCCGCGCTCCAGGCCCTCGTGAAGTCCGCTCACGCGCACGGCATCCGCGTGCTCATGGATTTCGTGGTCCACCACGTCCACCAAGATCACGAGTATTTCGCCGCGCACCCCGAGTGGTTCCACCAAGGTTGCATCTGCGGCACGAACAACTGCGATTGGGACTCGCATCGTCTCGATTGCGTCTTCACCAGCTATCTCCCCAACATCGATTGGACCGTCCCCGCCGCCAACGAGCAGATGGAGGCCGACGCGGTCTGGTGGCTCGACACCTTCGACCTCGACGGCTTTCGCGTGGACGCGGTGAAGCAGGTCCCCGACGCCGCCGTGATGAACGTCGCGACCGCGGTGCGGCGCGAGTTCGAGGCGTCGGGCCTGCGCGTCTTCATGACGGGCGAGACGGCGATGGGCTGGAGCGACTGCGGTTTGAGCTGCAACCAGTGGCAGTACGATCTCATCAGCCACTACGTCGCGCCGTGGCGGCTCGACGGACAGTTCGATTTCCCGCTGTATTACGCGGTCCCGATGCAGGTCTTCTCGAGCGACGCCCACGGCATGATCCACGCCGATTACTGGTCGCAGGCGAGCGGCTGGGAGTACCCGAACGGCTCGATCATGTCGCCGTACATCGGGAGCCAGGACACGCCGCGCTTCGTGACGCTCGCGACCTACCGCGGGCAGGACCCGGCGCACGACCCCAGCATCCCCGGGAACAAGTGGTCGAACGTCGCCGGCCCGCCGGACTCGAGCGAGCCCTACGGGCGCTTGCGCGTCGCGATGTCGTGGCTCCTCGGGCAGCCCGGCGCGCCGATGATTTATTACGGCGACGAGTACGGCGAGTGGGGCGGCGCCGACCCGAACAACCGCGCCGACTGGCGCGGCGACTCGGCGACGCTCTCGAGCGACGAGCAGGCGACGCTCGGGCTCGTTCGCAAGCTCGGGCAAGCGCGGAAGAACCTCGTCGCGCTGCGCCGCGGCGCGTACGTGCCTGTCTTCGCGAGCGAGCCCGTGCTCGTCTTCGCGAGGCAAACCACGTCCGGCGACGTCGCGCTCGTCGCCGTCAACCGCACCGGGGCGCCCCAGTCGGCGACCTTCACGCTGCCGCCGTCGCTCGGCATCGCCGACGGCGCGAGCCTCGCCGACGCGCTCGGCGGGCCGACGGTGAAGCTCGCGGGGCAATCGATGTCGATCACGCTGCCGGCGTGGGGACAGGCGATTCTTGCTCCGTGACGCGCGCGTTTTTGGCGACGGATTTCGAGCACCCCGGATTAGAGTCGCGGGTAGCTTGAGAACCGCTCTGCAAATGGCCGCGGGCGCGCTCCTCGTCGCGGGCGCCGCGCGCGCCGACGACCACGCCAAGCCGCTCGATCAATCGCCGCAAGGGCGCGCGCCCGAGGTGAGCGACGTCAACCCGACCGGCAGCTTCGAGTTCGGCTCGTACGGTCGCGTCGGCATCGCGAGCGATCTCGAGGGTCGCGTCGCGACGCCGCTCAACTTCGTGTCGCACGGCCCGCGCTTCGACGAAGACAGCTACGCCGAGCTCGAGCTCCGCCGCGAAGACCGCTTCAAGCAAGGCATCCAGTCGCGCATCGTCGCGACGCTCGCCCTCACGGCGCCGTTCTTCCACTTCACCGGCGACGTCAACCAGATGCTCCTCGTCCGAAACCTCTACGCGCAGGCCGAGTACAAAGGCTTCGTCGCGTGGATCGGCTCGCGCATGTACCGCGGCGACGACATCTACCTCTTCGACTGGTGGCCGCTCGACAACCAGAACACGATCGGCGGCGGCGCGAGCTACGACTTCGCGAAGAGCGACACGCGCGTCGCCTTGCACGCCGGCATGCAGCGGCTCGACGACCCGTACCAGTACCAAGTTACCCAGGTACCGTCGCCCTTCGGCATCGGCGCGACCGGCGTCGAGTCGCTCGACCGCCCGCGCATGGTCCAGACGCTGAAGCTCACCCAGCTCTTCCGCAACGGCCGCGTCTTCAAGAACAAGGACGCAGGCATGAAGCTGATCCTTTACGGCGAGGTCCAGGAGATCGGCGCCGGCGTGTACGAGGATCCGGCCTCGCAGCTGCAAGTCCCGCTGCCGTCGGATTGGGGCTTCATGGTCGGCGGGCAGGTCGGGTTCTGGACGGGCCACCGCGACACGCACGTGAACATGTTCGTGCGCTACGCCCACGGGCTCGCCGCGTACGACATGCTCGCCGTCCCGACGACGTTCGCGAACGACCACACGACGGGGAACTCCCAGGAGCTCCTCTTCGCGCTCGGCACGAACTGGGAGAAAGACTGGTTCGGGATCCTCGGCGGCGCGTACTACCGGTATTTCTCCGACGGCAGCGAGGCGGCGACGAGCCTGCAGCGTTACTCCGAGGGCGCGATTGACGTCCGCCCGCAGGTCTATCTCGGCCGCTACTTCGGCGTCGCGCTCGACGCCAGCTACCAGGCGCGCCGCTACGCCTATCCCGACCCGAACGCCACGACCGGCACGCCGCTCTTCGCGTCGATGTGGCGCTTCGCGCTGATGCCGTATTTCTCGCCGTTCGGCCGCGGCTCGTACGTTCGCCCGCAGTTCCGCGTCATCTACGCGCTCTCGGTCCCCGACGCCGGCTACAAGGCGCTGTACCCCGCCGAGGACTTTCGCGCGCAGCGCGACGTCGAGCATTACCTCGGGCTGAACGTCGAGTGGTGGTTCAACTCGTCTTCTTATCCGTGAGGCAGCCCCATGCGAACGCGTACCCTCCTCTTCGCCGCCATCCTGTCCTCGTGCGCCGACATCGGCGGCACCGGCCAGCAAGCGCAGCTCGCGACCCACGTTCAAGACTGGCGTGACGAGGTCGTCTACCAAGTCATCGTCGACCGCTTCGCCGACGGCGACATCAACAACGACTTCAAGATCGCGCCGGGTTTTCTGGGCAAATACCAGGGCGGCGATTGGCGCGGCGTCGAGCAGCACCTCGGGTACTTGCAAGATCTCGGCGTCACCACGCTCTGGATCTCGCCGATCATTCGCAACGTCGACTCCGACGCCGACGTCGACGGGTACCACGGCTACTGGGCGTCCGACCTGCACAAGCTGAACCCCCACTTCGGCGACGCCGCGGCGCTCCGCTCGCTCGTCAACAGCGCGCACGCGCGCGGCATGAAGGTGGTGCTCGACATCGTCTGCAACCACATGGGGCAGCTCTTCTTCTACGACATGAACTTGAACGGGAAACCTGACGAGTACATCGCCGGCAACGGCACGACCTCGCCGGTCACGCGCATCAACGAGTACGACCCGGACTGGGATCCCAAGGGCGTGCAAGCGTTCTCCGCCGCGGGAAACGCCGGCCGCGCGCCGATCATCTTCATCGACGACCCGACCGTCGATCGCACCCCGCCGACGTCGCCCGACGGCGGCGTCGATCTCCTGGCGACGCCGGGCGCGTACCACGGCTTCGGACGCATCCTCGACTACAACGACCCGGCGCAGGTCACGCTCGGCGACTTTCCCGGCGGCCTGAAGGACGTCGCGACCGAGCTTCCCGCGGTGCGCGCGTACATGATCGACGCGTTCTCGAGCTGGGTCGAGCAGTTCGATCTCGACGGCTTCCGCATCGACACCGTGAAGCACGTCGAGCACGAGTTCTGGCAGCAGTTCACCGCGGGCGTGCGCGCGCGCATCGGCCCCGAGGGGAAGCACAATTTCCTCATGTTCGGCGAGGCGTTCGACGGCGACGACAAGCTCCTCGGCAGCTACACGGTGCCGGGCGAGCTCGACAGCGTGTTCTATTTCTCGCAGCACTTTCAGGTCTTCCACGACGTCTTCGCGCAGGCGCACGTGCCGAACGGGCAGGCGTCCACCGCGCAGATCGCGGCGCTCTGGGCCGCGCGCAAGACGAATTACGGGACGACGCCGCAGAACGACGGCATCGGCATCCCGCCGTACGAAGCGCTGGTGAACTTCCTCGACAACCACGACGTGCCGCGCTTCTTGTCGGACGCGGCTGGCGACGTCCCCGCGCTGCGAAACGCGCTCACGCTGCTCATGACCGAGGACGGCATCCCGTGCATCTACTACGGCACGGAGCAAGAGTTCTCGGGCGGAAACGATCCGGCGAACCGCGAGATCCTCTGGACCGCGAATTTCGACGAGACCAACGCGACCTTCCAGCACCTCGCGCAGCTCGCCAAGCTCCGGCAGAAATACGTCGCCCTCCGTCGCGGCGCTTTGAGCGTCGTTTATTCGACGCCCCACGTCGCGCAAGAGACCGACGCCGGCATCCTCGCGTTCGAGCGCGCGGGCGGCGACGCGGGCTCGGCGTACGCGCTCGTCGTGCTGAACACGAACGACGACAAGAGCAGCTCGACCGGCGACGCGACGGCGATGGCGGTCACCGCCGCGCCCGGCACGGTGTTCGTCGACGTGCTCGACCCCGCGCAGACGCAGTACACCGTCGCGGCCGACGGCACGCTCCGCATGCAGGTCCCGGCGCAGAGCGCGTCGATCCTGATCCCGCAGGACCAAGTGCAACCTTGACGCGCGGTCGTTCGGGCCGGCTGTCGTATGAATCCCACTGGGATGAGCGCCCGAATTTTCCGGAGCTACGGCCGGCTCCGGGGTGTGTAGCCGCGAGAGCGGATCGCGGGCCGCGATCGACACCGCATCGCTACTACGCACGCGCGCGCGGCTCGTGACGGCCGTCGCGTCACCGTTCGCGCGGCGGGGCGCTCGTTCGACGATCAGGCGCTCGACGGCGACGTCAGCGCGTACGACCGCGTGCTCGCCTTCGACGGTGACGCGATCGTCGTCGAGGCGGGCGCGGCAGATCCGGACGATGTTCGCGCACGCGCTCGATCCGCTCCACGAGCTCGAGGCGCGGCTCGATCCGACGGGTGTGCTCGTCAACGACTTCTTCACGCGCTCGTTTGGGTGAACAATGGCGGGATGAGACCCGCGCCCGCCGCGATCCTCGTCCTCCTCTTCGCGTGCGACTCGCCGCCGCCGCCCGCGGTTTGCAACGGGCACGCCGAGCTCTGCGCGCGCGGCTACGACGCGGTCGCGTTCCCCGGGACGCACGACGCGTACGCGAGCGTCGCCAACGGCGTCTACGCGCACGATCAGACCTACAGCCTGACGCGTCAGCTCCAAGACGGCGTCCGCGTGCTCCACCTCGAGATCCTGCCGTACAACGGCGAGCCCTGGCTTTGCCACGGAATTTGCGGGCTCGGCGGGCAGTCGCTCGTCTCGGCGCTCGGCGAGGTGCGCGCGTTCCTCGACGCGAGCCCGACCGAGGTCGTGACGCTCCTCACCGAGTCGAGCGAGATCACGACGGATCAAATCGCCTCCGACTTCGACGCGGCCGACCTGAAACGCTACGCGCGCGGGCACGCGCTCGGGCAGCCCTGGCCGACGCTCGGAGCGATGATCCAGTCGGGCGAGCGCGTCGTCGTCTTCCACGCCGACCAGTCGTCGACCGGCGGAACCGCGTTCGACTGGATGCTCGACCGCTTCGCGTGGACGTGGGAGACGCCGTGGGACAACGTCACCTCGACCGACTTCGGACGCTGCGACGCCGACCGCGGCACGAAGGGCAACTCGATCTACGTCGTCGACGACTACCTCGAGGATTTGCTCGTCGAGACGCCCGAGAACGCCGCGCTGACCAACACCAATCCGTTTTTGATCGATCGCCTGCTTCACTGCCAGCAGGTCGAGTCGACGCTGCCGAGCTTCGTGATGGTGAACTTCGAAGAGGTCGGCGACGTCTTCCACGACGTCGACGTGCTGAACGGCTTCGCGCCCGCGCCCACCGACGATCTCTCGAAATTCCCGCCCTCGTCGTTCGACGCGGGGACCGACTGAATTCGGTGGCGTCCGCGTATTTTACGGTGTAAAAGAATCGAATGTTCGATCTGAAGATCGTCGGCGGCACGATCGTCGACGGAACGGGCGAGCCGGCGTACGCCGGCGACGTCGCGGTGAGCGAGGGACGCGTCGTCGCCGTCGGCCGGTGCGACGGACCGGCGCGGCGAACGATCGACGCGCGCGGCGCGCACGTGCTGCCCGGCTTCGTCGACGTCCACACGCACTACGACGGTCAGGTCTCGTGGGACGAAGAGCTCACGCCGAGCTCGCTCCACGGCGTCACGACGTGCGTGATGGGGAGCTGCGGCGTCGGCTTCGCCCCGGTGGTCCGCGGGCGCGAGCAAGAGCTCGTCGAGCTGATGGAGGGCGTCGAGGACATCCCGGGCTCGGCGCTCGCCGAGGGCATCCCGTGGGGATGGGAGTCGTTTGCAGAATACATGGACGCGGTCGGCCGCATGCCCCACGCGATCGATTTCCTCCTCCAGGTCCCCCACGATCCCCTGCGCATGTACGTGATGCGCGAGCGCGCGGTCGCCGGCGGCGTCGCGACGGACGCGGACGTCGCCGCCATGCGCGCGCTCTTGCGCGCCGCGCTCGAGGCCGGCGCGGCCGGCTTCTCGACGGGCCGCAGCGACAACCACCGAACCGCGCGCGGCGCCGCGACGCCCGCGTCCGAGGTCGACGCGCGCGAGCTCGCCGGCATCGCCGAGGCGTTCCGCGGGCTCGGGCACGGCGTCATTCAGGCGGTGAGCGACTTCGACCTCATGCAGGGCCCGGAGCGATTCGATCCCGAGTTCGATCTGCTCGAGGCGATGGCGCGCGCGAGCGGGCGGCCGATGTCGATCTCGACGATGCAGCGCGATCACGCGCCGGACCAGTGGCGCCGCATCTTCGAGCGCGCATCGCGCGCCGTCGCGAGCGGGCTCGACGTGCGTTGCCAGGTCGGCGCGCGCGGGATCGGCGTCTTGCTCGGGCTCGAGGCGACGTTCCATCCGTTCATGGGGTTCCCGTCGTACAAATCGATCGCGCACCTGCCGCTCGCCGAGCGCGTCGCGCGCATGCGCACGCCCGAGCTCCGCGCGCGAATCCTCGCCGAGAAGAGCGACAAGGTCGCCGGCGACGGCACGCCGATTCCGCCGCTGGCGGACTTCTTCCTCGCGAACCTCGACATGCTCGCGATGCGCCTCTACCCGATGGGCGAGCGTCCCCAGTACGAGCCGCGCATGGACGCGTGCCTCGCGGCGGACGCGATGCGCGCGGGTGTGCCCATCCTCGAGCGGATGTACGACGCGCTCCTCGAGGACGAAGGCAAGGCGCTGATCTATTTCCCCATCTACAACTACACGGGCCTCTCGCTCGACGTCGTCCGCGAGATGATGACGCACCCGCTCGCGCTCGCGGGGCTCAGCGACGCGGGCGCGCACGTCGGCACGGTGTGCGACGCGAGCATGCCGACGTTCCTCCTCACGCACTGGGCGCGCGACCGCGACAGCGGCCTCCCGCTCGAGCGCGTCGTCGCCATGCAGGCGCGCGACACGGCGCGGTTCATCGGCCTCGGCGATCGCGGGACGATCGAGCCCGGGATGCGCGCCGATCTCAACGTCGTCGACCGCGAGCGGCTCGCGCTCGCGCGGCCGACCGTCGCGCGTGATCTCCCGGCGGGCGGCCGCAGGCTCGTGCAGCGCGCCGAGGGGTACCTCGCGACGTTCGTCGGCGGCGAGCTCGTCGCCGAGCGCGGCGCGCTCACCGGCGCGCGCCCCGGCAAGCTCGTTCGAATGGGAGGCGCGTCGTGATCGCCGCAGCGCTGCTCGGCGCGCTGACCTGGACGCTGCTCGAGTACGTCATCCACCGCTGGCTCGGGCACCGCTGGCGGCGAAACCCGTTCGGCGTCGAGCACGTCCGCCACCACGCCGAGGGCAACTACTTCGCGCCGAGCTGGAAGAAGCTCGGCGTGGCCGCTCTCTTCGGGGCGCTCCTCGTCCTCCCCGCCGTCGCGCTCGCCGGTCGCGCGCTCGGCGGCGCGTACGTCGCGGGGCTCATGGGCTTCTACGGCGCCTACGAGCTCCTCCACCGGCTCGAGCACACCTTCGCGGGAATCGGACCGTACGGCCGCTGGGCGCGCGAGCACCACCTCCATCACCACTACGTCGACCCACGCACCAACCACGGCGTCACCTCGCCGATCTGGGATTTCGTGTTCCGGACGTACCGGAAACCGCGCGTCATCTCCGTCCCGCGGAAGCTGTGCGTCCCCTGGTTGATCGACCCGGCCACGGGCGGCATTCGCGCGTCGCACGCCCGCAGGTTCGTCCTCAAGGGTTGATGCGCAAGAAGAAGCCGTCGGGCCTCACCCACGAATCCATTCGTCGCGCCGCTCTCGAGCTCATCGACGAAGGCGGCCTCGAGGCGTTCAGCACGCGCAAGCTCGGCGTCGCGCTCGGGTGCGAGGCGATGGCGATCTACTGGTATTACCCGAGCAAGGACGCGCTGCTCGACGCGGTGGTCGACGAGCTCATGTCGCGCGTCGGCCGAGTCTCGTCCGACGCGACCGATTCGGACCTCGCGCTGCGCGAGGTCGCGCGCGCCTACCGCCGCCTCGCGCACGAGCACCCGAACGCGTTTCCGCTGATCGCGACGCGCCGCTTCGCGACCGAGACGACGTACGGTTTTCTCGAGGGCCTCTTCGAGATCGCGCACCGCCAGGGCATCGACGATCGAACGACCGCGCGCTTCTTCCGCGCGGTGAGCGCCTATTGCAGCGGCATCGGTCTGAACGAAATCGCGGCGCGCCGCGCGCGACCGGCGAAGCCGCCGCACGAGCTCGCGCGCCTCGCGTCGGTCTCGAAGTGGCTCGAGCCGAAATACGAGGACGACCTCTTCGAGTTCGGGC
The DNA here is from genome assembly GCA_963731595.1 of uncultured delta proteobacterium. Classification (GTDB taxonomy): domain Bacteria; phylum Myxococcota_A; class Polyangia; order Polyangiales; family Polyangiaceae; genus DASXHD01. The sequence goes on along the minus strand of CAVSWE010000004.1, from coordinate 821,188 downwards.
TCGACGTGCTGCTCGCGCCGCTCAGGGCTCGATGACGAGGCCTTCGTAAGCGGCGATCGAGCTCTCGAAGAGCTCCTTCGCGCGGCGCTCTTTCTCGCGGACCGCGGCGTCGGACTGGTTCGGGTCGTGGTGGAAGAGGACGAACTTCTTCGCGCCCGCGCCGCGCGCGAGCTTCACGCCCTCTTCGAACGTGCTGTGGCCCCAGCCCGTCTTGCCGCCGTACTCCTCGGGCGTGTACTGCGAGTCGTAGATGAGCACGTCGGCCTTCTGCGAGAGCGCGAGGAGCTTCGGATCGACGATCGCGTAGTGCTCGGTGTCGGTCGCGTAGATGACCGACTTGCCGCGGTGCTCGAGGCGGTAGACCCAGACGCCGTTCGGGTGGTTGCCGCGCGTCGTGCGCACGACGAGCTCGTGGCCCTCGCCGTCGTCGAGCTTCACCGTCTGCCCCTCGCGCAAATCGCGGAAGGTCATCTCGGCGCCCATCTGGCCGAGCTGGACGGGGAAGCTCGGGTAGTCCATTTGACCGGCGAGCGTCTCTTCGAGCGTGCGCGAGACGTCGTTGCCGCCGTACAAATGGATCGTGTTGCCCGGGACGAACGCGGGCGCGAAGAACGGGAAGCCTTGGATGTGGTCCCAGTGGACGTGCGAAAAAAAGATGTGCGCGGTGAGCGGCATCTCCTTGAGCATCTTCTGGCCGAGCAGGCGAAGCCCTGTGCCGCCGTCGAGGATGACGTGCAGCTTGCCGGCGCGGACCTCCACGCAGCTCGTGTTTCCGCCGATCTCGGCCGTGTCGCGGCCGGGTGTCGGAATGCTCCCCCGTACTCCCCAGAAGGTAATGCGCATGCGCCCGAACCGAAGAGTTGTGATAGGCCCCACGGTTGGGGCGAGTCAACCAGCATGAGCGAGCCGGCGGTCGTGGTCCTCGGATGCCGCATCGTCTCGGGGGCGGGAAAACCGCTCGCCGGGGCGGCGGGCAGGCGGGCCGGGGCCGGCGCAAAAGTCGCGGTCGCGCGGGGGGCGGGCGTGGTCGTCGCGGCCGGCGGTCGCGGCTGGCGCTCCGACGGCGAGTGGCGGCTCGAGGCCGACGCGCTCGCCGAGGAGCTCGTTCGCGGCGGGGTCGACGAGCGCGCGATCGTGCGGGAGCGGGCGTCGCGGACGACCCGTGAAAATGCGCGATTCGTCGCGCGCTTGCTCCGCGAGCGCGGCGTCGCGAAGGTGCTCCTCGTCACGTGCTCCTGGCACCTGCCGCGCGCGTCGGCGCTCTTTCGAGAGCAGGGCCTCGAGGTCGACGCGTGGCCGGTGCCGCCGCCGCCGTCTTCGCTCCGCGCGCGCGCGTACCGGGTCGTGCGCGAGCGGGTCGCGATGCGGCTGGATCGCATGTTCTTCTTGGTCGCGCTGCTGGTCGTGCTCGGCGCGTGCGGAAAAGGCTCGGCGGCGCTCGACGCATCGGTGCAGAATGCAAGCATCGACGGGGGCTCGAGCGCCGAGCTCGGCGCCCTCGAGGCGGCCGAGGATCAGCGGCGCGCGGACCTCGTCACCGACGCCATGCGAACGAGCTCGGACGTCGTCGTGCGGCGGCGCGCGGCGCGAGCGCTCGCGCGGATCGCGGACGCTGCGAGCCAAGCGGGTCTGCTTCGCGCGCTCGGCGACGAGGACCCCGAGACGGCGGCGTGGGGCGCTTACGGGCTCGGCTTTTCGTGCAAGGGCCACGAGGAGGTCTCGGTGCGCGCGCTCGCGGCGCGAGCCGCCGCGCTCGACGTACGCGCGGTCGCCGGAGCGCCCGCGATTGACCCGCGCGCGGCGATCGCGCGCGCGCTCGGGCGGTGCGGAGGGCAGCTAGCCGAGTCGACGCTGGCGGCGTGGGTGCGCGGGAAGGGAAAGACGGCCGAGTGGCGCGAGCACGCGGCCTACGGGCTCGGCGACGTCGCCGCGCGGCGCGGCGGCCTCGACGACGACACGGTGACCGCGCTGCTCGACGCGTCTGCGGACGTTCCCGCGGCGCTCTACCCGTTCGCCCGCGTCGAACGCTTCAACGACGCGTTCGACGCGCGCCTGCTCGAGGCCGCGAAGAAGGCGCTGGCGGGCCCGAGGTCCGACGAGCGGGTCTTCGCCGTGCGCGCCCTCGCGCGCGCGGGCGACGGCGCGATCGCCGAGCTGTCGCGCGTCGCGACGAGCGCGGACGCGAGCTTCGCCGAGCGAATCGACGCGATGCGCTCGCTCGGGAAGCTCGGCGACGCCGGACGCGCAGCCGCCGCCGGCGCGCTCGCGAAGATGGCGCCGAACGCGAGCGACCCGTTCGCGGTGCTCGCGGCGGGCGGCGACGCGTACGGCGAGCTCGTCACGGGCCTCGCGGCGCTCGGGCAAGCTCCTCCGCCGAGCGCGACGACCGTCTTGAATCGCCTCGCCGCGCTGCGGCCCGCGGGCGAGGCGCCGCCGTCGCTCGCGCGAAGGCTCGCGGTCCTCCGCTGCACGGCCGCGTCGCTCCTCGCGCGCGGGGCGTACGACGCGAGCGGAGTCGTCGGGTGCGACGCGCCCGCGAGCGAGCCCGCCGAGCGCGCGCGTCTCGCGTCGCTCCTGCGACGTCCGATCGCCGGCGCCGCGCGCCGCGCCGCGTGGGTCCTGCTCACGAAGAGCGAGCACTTGCGCGTCCGCGAGGACGCCGTCGCCACGCTCGGCGCGCACCCCGAGCTCGGCGACACCGGGCTCGCCGCGCTCGCCGCCGCGCTCGCCGACACGAAGCACCCCGGCGTCGTCGCCACCGCGGCCGAGGTCCTCCGCGCGCACCCCGAGCTCGCGCTCGTGCTCTCGGCGAAGGAGCGGCGAAACGCGCTCGACCCGAACGCGCCGCCGCCGACCGCGAATCCGGAAGAAGAGGTGGCGCCCGCGATCGCGAAGGCGCTCGCCGAGGCGCTCGCTTTCCGATGGAGCGACGACGCGATCGAGACGAGGTTCGGCCTCCTCGACGCGGCCGCGGCCCTCCACGCGCGCGGCGCGAAAGAGGCCGCGACGACGGCGTGCGCCGATCCGAACCAGACGATCCGCGAGCACGCCGAGCGAGCGCTCCACGCGCTCGGTGACGCGAAGCGCGCCTGCGATCCGCCGAAGACGATGCCGCTCGCGAAAGAAGCGTCGGCGCCGCACGGAGGCAAGCTCGTGCTCGACACCGACGCGGGCACCCTCGCGATCGCCTTCGACGCGGAGCTCGCGCCGGTCGCGGCGACGCGCATCCTCGAACTCGCCAAGGCCGGCTTCTACGACGGAACGGTGGTGCACCGCGTCGTGCCGGGGTTCGTCGTCCAGCTCGGCGATCCGCAAGGCGACGGCTACGGAGGCTCGGGGCAGCCGCTTCGATGCGAGACTTCGCCGGTGCCTTTCGGTCCGCTCGACGTGGGCATCGCGCTCGCCGGACGCGACACGGGGTCGAGTCAGTTCTTCGTGTCGCTCGGGCGGTACCCGCACCTCGACGGCGAGTACGCGCGCGTCGGCAAGGCGAGCGGCGACTGGTTCGCGGTCGCCGAGGGCGACGTCGTCCGCCACGCGCACGTCGAGTGATTTCAGTCCGGGTCGCAGATTGCCGCGATCGATTCGCCCGCGCGCTCCGACTCGTCGCGCGGCATGCCGAGCAGGCATCGCACCGTCGGCGCGATGTCCGCCAGATGAAGGACGCCGGTGTCGATTGTCCCACGCGCAGGGACGGTGTCGCCGCGCGCGACGAGCCACACGCGACCGGACTCGGGCCACGCCGCGCCGTGGTCCCGAAATGCCGCGCTCCGTCCATGATCGGCCGTGACGAACACGACCGTGCCCGGAACGACGCGCTCCTCGAGCTGGGCGAGAAAGCGATCCGCCGACCGCATCGCGGCGAGGTACGCCGCGCGGTCGCCGTGGTGCGCGTGCTCGTCGGTGTCGCCGAGGCCGACGAACAAGAAGCGCGGCTGACTCTTTTCGACGAGACGCAGCGCCACCCGAGCCGTGAGCGCGTCGGGCCGGTAGTCGTCGCTCCCCGGCCACGGGGCCACGTCGCGGTCGGCCGCGAGCAGCTTCGCGTCGAGACCCGCGGTCTGCCCGGTCTCGTGCCGTCCGCACGAGAGGAGGACGCGCGCAGGATTGGCCGTCGCCGCGCGCGCGATGCGCTCCCACGAGGTCACGACCGCGGCGCCCTCTCCGGAGTCGAGCACCTCGTCGACGATCGTCCGCTCGGCGATCGGCGCGCAGTCGTTCGACTGGCAGTCGCTCGGCCGGCCCGTGAAGATCTCGGTGTAGCCGGGCAGCGAGACGTAGTTCGGGCCGCTCGCTCGAACCTGCCCGTGACCCGGCGCGCCGAGCGCGACGCCGTCGGTCGTCATCCAACGATGCAGCGTCGGCATCGTGTCCTCGGCCGCGAAGACGTCCTGCCAGCGCGTGCCGTCGAGCGTCACGACGACGACCGACGCGGCCCGTGGCTCGGGAGCCGGCGTCGCGACCGCCAAACGCACCGTGGGGCGGAAACCCGCCCTCGTCGTCGCCGCCGGGCCCGCGGCCGACGACGCGCAGCTCGCGAAGATCAACCCGAGCACGGCCAGCGTCCCGATGCGCACGCCGATGGTTGTAGATTGCAATTGTGACGATCGTGCGAGGCCGGCGCGATCCGTTCGTGAAGTGTCGGTCCGAGCGACAGGCGTCACGCAATCGACCATGCATGGGGCGCGCCTCGCTCGCGGCGTCGCGGCTCGGGGCGAAAATGCTACCCTCGGCGCCGCGATGCTCCTCGCGATTGACGTCGGCAACACCAACATCGTGCTCGGACTCTTCGACGGTGACGCGCTGCGCGAACAGTTTCGCCTCGAGAGCCACCGCGGGCGGACGATCGACGAGTTCGCGGCGCTCACGCTCCAGCTGCTCGCGATGAAGCACATCGAGCCGGACAGCGTCGACGCCGCGGTGATCGCCAGCGTGGTGCCGCCGCTCACCGAGCCGATGATTGAGGTGGTGCGCCGCGTCTTCGGGCGCGAGGCCCTCGTCGTCGGCCCCGGCACGCGTACGGGCATGGCCATCTTGATCGAGAACCCGCGCGAGGTCGGCGCCGATCGCATCGCCGACGCGGTCGCGGGGTTCGAGCGCACGCCCAAGGACGGCAAGACCGGCGCGATTGTCGTCGATTTCGGGACGTCGACGAACTTCGACTGCGTCTCGCCCAAGGGCGAGTACCTCGGCGGCGTGCTCGCGCCGGGCATTCTCATCAGCGCCGACGCGCTCTTCACGCGCGCCGCGAAGCTCCCGCGCATCGAGATTGCCAAGCCCGCGAAGGTCGTCGGGCGCAACACCGTGAGCGCGATGCAGTCGGGCATCGTGTTCGGGTACGTCGGGCTCGTCGACGGGCTCGTCGAGCGAATCCGCGCCGAGCTCGGCTTCCCGTGCAAGGTCATCGCGACCGGCGGTCTCTCGCGGCTCATCGGCCCGCTCTCGACGACCATCGACGCGTTCGACGAGGAGCTCACGCTCGACGGCTTGCGCCTGCTCTACGAGCGCAATCGGGAATGAGCGCGGAGCGGAGCGGAGGAGCGATCCGCGCGACGCTGCTCGCCCTCCTCGCGTTGCTCGTCGCGTGCGCCGTCGGGCTCTCGATCGGTACGAGCGACGCGTCGCTCTCGCGCGCGTTCTTCGACGCGACCTCGAACGATCGCATCGTCGTGTTCTCGCTGCGCCTCCCGCGCGTCTTGCTCGGGGCCGTCGCGGGCGGCGGTCTCGCCGCGGTGGGCGTCGCGTTCCAGGCGATCTTGCGCAACCCGCTCGCCGAGCCGTACATCCTCGGCGTCTCGGGCGGCGCGGCGCTCGGCGCGACCGTCGCGATCGCGTTCGGCGTCGCGTCGACGACCCTCCTCGGCGCGGAGGTGCTCCCGCTCGTCGCGCTCGCGTCGGGCCTCGGCGCGACCGCGTTCGTCTACGCGCTCGCGCGCCGCACGGGCGGCTCCACGTCGATCCTGCTCGCCGGCGTCGTCGTCAACGCGATCGCCTCGGCGGCGATCACCTTCTTGAAGACGCTCGTCCCCGAGCGCGTCGCGCAGGACATCCTCTTCTGGCTCGTCGGCTTCCTCGACACCCCCGCGTCGCCCGCGGCGCTCCCGCTCGTCGCGATGTACGTGGCGATTGGCGCCGCGGTCCTCTTGCGCGACGCGGGTCGCTTGAATTTGCTCGCGCTCGGCAGCGAGCAAGCGAGCCACCTCGGCGTCGACGTCGGGGCGCTCGAGCGGCGCACGCTGGTCGCGTGCTCGCTCGTCGTCGGCGCGATCGTCAGCGTCACCGGGCTCATCGGGTTCGTCGGCCTCATCGTGCCGCACGTCCTCCGCCGCTTGCTCGGGCCCGACGTGCGGCGCCTCTTGCCGGTGTCACTCCCCGCCGGCGCCGCCGCGCTCGTCCTGTGCGACGCGCTGAGCCGCTTGCTCTTCCACGCGCTCCACACGACGCCGCCCGTCGGCGCGGTGACGGCGCTCATCGGCGGCCCGCTCTTTCTCGTGCTGCTCCGCCGCCGCGTCATTTCCTGAGGGCGAGCACCGCGATCGCGACGACCACGATGAGCACGAGGACGCCGGCGAGCGCGAGCGTCCGCCTCGAGCCCGGCGTCGCCGCGTCCGCGTCCGCGGGCCGGAGCTCGAGCAGGCGCGCCTGTCGTCCGGCGTCGACGAGCTCCGGATCGAGCTTGAACGCCTGCCGAAAGAAGCGCTTCGCGGGCTCGGTCTCTTTCTCCGAGAGCGCGACGTAGCCGAGCACGTAATAAGCGAACGATTGCCCGGGGTCTTCTTTGATCATCTGAATGGCGAGCTTCTTCGTCGCCTGCGCGTCGGCGAAGCCGGCCGGCGTGCGCGAGCGCGCGAGGTCGGCGTAGAGCTGGTAGAGCGAGATGGTCGGCGCGAGGTTCGCGGCGCTCACGAGCTTCTCGCGCGCGCCCTCGAAGTTGCCCTGCGCGAGCATGCGCCGCCCGGAGTGGAACTCGTCCTCGGCGAAGAGCGTCGCCTCGCGCTCGTTGCGGGCCTTGGGCAGCGGCGCCTCGCGTTCGCGGACGAAGCGCTCGACGGCCGCGCGCGCCTTGTCGCGCGCGACAGGCTTGGTCGGAAACGCGCGCCGCCGCCCGGTCGCGGCGACGGCCGCCGCCGCGGGGCCCGGCGCGGCCTTTTGCGCCGGCGACTCGAGCTGCTCGATCGCGCCGCCGAGCGCGAGCGCGGCGAGCACCGCGGGCGCGTCGATCTCTCGCGCGCTCTTCGTGCCGTCGAGCCGCATGACCACGGCGAGCTCGGCGTCGTCGAGGCCGAGCTCGTTCACGAGCCGCGCGGGCGCGCGCAGGGTGCGCGGGTATTTGTCCATCGCGACCAGCGAGGCGATTCGTTCGTCGTCGAACTTCGCGGCCGCGTCCAAGAGCAGCGTTCGAACGGGCGCGGCGTGGTGAGGCGCCGCCGCGACGCGCTCGCGGTCCTCCTCGAACGACCACTCGCCCTCGCCGCGGTGCACGGCGCCGGCGATCTTCTTGTCGATCTGGATCGCGAGCGCGTGCTCGATCTCCTCGGACGTCAAGATCCCGAGCTCGACGACGACCTCGCCGAAGCGCAAGTTCTCGTCGTCGACGAGCGCGTCGGTCATGCGACGAACGACCGCCGCGAACTGCTCCTGCGAAATCACGTGCTCGCGAACGAGCACGTTTCCGAGCGTCTCGCCGTGCGTCCCCGCCTCGGCGAACACGGGGACGCCGTCGTCGACGAAAATTCGCGTGAGCACCCCCTCGGCCCGAAACTCGAGCACGCCGGTCGCGCGCTCGCTCTCGAGCGCGAGCAGCATCGTCACGACGTCGCTCTGTCCGGTGCGCGCCATCACCGGAGACGGGTCCTACTTCGTGATGATCGGCGACGGCGCAGGCTGCGCGGCGGCGAGCGCTTGCTTCTGCTGGTCGAGCATCTGCGCGATGGCGCGCGAGCGGACGATCGCGAACTCCTTCACCTCGCGCGACGGGGACGTCGCGAGCTTGTTGAGGAGCGCGGTGATCTTGTTCATGTCGCGCATCGCGAAGAGCGCCTCGAAGTAGTTGTGCGCGAGGCGGACGTCGCGCTGCATCTTCGCCTCGTGCGGCGCGAGCATCTTGACGACCTCTTCGATCTTGCCGGCCTGGCCGTACAGCGCCGACAAGCAGAGGAGCGCGAGGGGATCATCCGGGCTCCGCTCGACGGCCTTCTTCGCGAAGGCGATCGCCTGGTCGCGCGTCTTGTCCTCGCCCGCGAAGAAGCCCTGGAGCGCGATGTACGGCGCCGCGGTCTTCGTGTTGACCGGCGCGTTCGCCATCTCTTCGATCTCCTTGATCGCCGCCTCTTCGTTCTTCTCGCCCTTCAGGAACAAGAAGAGCTGCGCCCAGCCGTCGACGAAGTTCGGCGCGATCGAGAGCGCGCGATCGAGGTGCTCGCGCTCGCCGGTCTTGTCTTTCTTGCCGCGCATCACCTTCGCGAGCTCGATCGACGCGATCGGGTTGTCCTTGAGGAGGTTCTGCGCGCCCTTCAGCGTGCCCTCGGCCTTCTCCCATTTCTCCTGCGCGGCCTGCGTCACGCCGAGCATCAACCAGAACTCGCCGCCGCCGCCCTTGGCCACGATCTTCGCGAGCACCTGCTCCGCCTTGGCGTGGCGATTGTGCTCCATCAGCTTCTGCGCGTAGATCTTCCCGCGCTCGAAGTCGTCGGGGTTCTCGACCCAGTGCTTGTCGAGGCCGCTCAAGAGGTCGTCGAGGCCGATCATGATCGGGCGGCCCTGCTCGTCCTGCACTTGCACCGCCGGCCCGTTGAAGCCGAGGAGCTTCCAGACTTCCTCCATCTGCAACGCCACCGGCCCGTCGGTGATTTTCTTCTCGAGCGGTTGCCCGTTCGGCGCGATGGGGATCAAGACGAGCGCGTTCGACGGCACGCCGTTCGGGAAAGCGGTGATCGGCGCGAGGATCGCGGCGCCGCCCGTCAGCGTCAGTTGAGCGGAATTTTGCGGTTGTCCGGGTGCGTTTTGAGTCATGGCGACTGCCGCGCAATAGCACACGTGGTAAAGAAGAGCGATGTACCCCTCCGGGTATGAGGGAGCGCGTCGCGGCGCGCTCGCGGCGCTTCTTTGCTGCCTTTGCGCGTGCGGCTCGAGCGAAGTCGCCGACGCCGGACACTGGGAGGGGACGCCCACCGACGCGAGCTTCCCCGACGCGACCGTCGATCTCGCCGACGCTTATCCCACGGTCGACCCGGATCCGGACGCGACGGCGCCGAGCCCCGACTTCGACGCGGGCGACGCGCAGAGCGGCTTCGCGTGCGAGGGCAAGACGCTCGGCCCGGGCAGCCGCGACGAGAACGTGAATTCAGGCGGCCTCGCGCGCGTCGCGCACATGCACGTCCCGCCCGGCTACGACCCCGCGCACGGCGCGATGCTCGTCGTCGCGTACCACGGCTTTTCGGAGACCGGCTACGAGCAAGAGGTCCAGTCGCGCATGGACAAGTCGAGCGACGCGCGCGGCTACGTCGTCGCGTACCCGGAGGGCATCGCGACGAGCTGGAACGCGGGCGACTGCTGCGGCGACGCGTGGACCGGCGGCGTCGACGACGTGCAGTTTACACGCGATTTGCTGGGCGCCATCGAGGCGGACTATTGCATCGACCCGAAGCGCGTCTTCGCGACCGGCTTCTCGAACGGCGGGTTCCTCTCGCACCGCCTCGGCTGCGAGATGAGCGACGTGTTCGGCGCGATCGCGCCGGTCTCGGGCGTGCTCGGCGAGCCGCCCGACCAGTGCAAGCCGAAGCGGCCCATCCCGGTGCTCGACTTCCACGGCACTTCGGACCCGGTCGTCCCGTACGACGGCGGCACGCCGTTCGTGAACATCGGTATGGGCATCGTGTTCCGGTCCGTGCCCGACACGCTCGATTTTTGGGTGAACGCGAACGGGTGCCTCGCGCCGCCGGTCACGATCTTCCAGAACGGCGACGCGACGTGCACCCGCTGGGGCCTCTGCAAGGGCGGCGCGGACGTCGTCCACTGCAAGATCGATCAGGGCGGCCATCAGTGGCCGGGCGGGGTCGCGCTGCCGATCGTCGGCAAGTGCTCGACGGACATCAGCGCGACCGACACCATGATTGATTTCTTCGAGGCCCACCCGCTGCCGTGACGACCGTCAGTGATGGTCGTGGTGCTCGCGCTCGCGCTCGCGCTCGTGCTCGTGCTCGCGATCGAAGTCGCGGTGCTCGCGGCGTCCGCGCACGCCGAACGTCACGCCGCGCGGTTCCTCGCGGTAGCGGCGCCAGTGACGGCCGTTGCGCTGGTAATAGCGGCCGTTGACGTTGTAGACCCAGCCGCCGTCGTAATACGCGCGCGGATAGGTCTCGACGTCGATGCCCGGTCCGGGCTCCTCGTCCACATACGCGCCCGTCGTTTGGTAGCCGTAGCCGACGTAGCCGCCGCCGCACGCCGCAGCTGCGAGAGCGATGGCCGGAATGATGAGTGCGGTGATCTTCATGATGACCGCACACGGTGCAGAACGCGTGCCTCGACGTGGCATCGCGGAGTTCCGTCAGTCGCGGTTTGCACCGCCGTGGGCGTTCGCCACGGCTGGCGCGGACTCGCGCGGTTGCCACGCGAGGCTGAGGAGAATGGTTCGGCCGGGCAGGGGGTAGTCGTACACGTCACCGATGGGGTAGGTCACGCTCGAGCCGGTGAACTCTTGATAGTACTCGGCGGTGCGCACGTCGAAGAGGTTGCGCACGTCGAGCGCGACGCGGACGCCGGGCGCGCGCGGCATCGCGAGGCGCAGCCCCGCCGATTGGAGCACGCGCGCCGGCACCTCGACCTTCCCGGGCTCGTCGATCGTCGCGCCGGCGATCACGTCGAGTCCCCAGCGCACGCGCACCGGCCCGAACGTGTACGCGACGTCGGCGACGAGATCGTGCGCGGGACGGTACGCGAGCTGCGGGTGATCGGGCAGGTAGTCGGCGTCGTTCTCGGTGTGGAGACCCGTGTAAGATGCACGTAATTCGAAGCCCCAAACGCGCGCGCCGAGCTCGGCCTCGACGCCGGCGATCGCCGCGTGGCCGACGTTGACCGCCTTGGGCAGCATGCGGGCGCCGACGGACTGGAACGTGATGAGATCTTGCGCGAGCTGGCCGAAGCCGTCGAGCTCGCCCTCGAGCCGCAGCGCGCCGAAGCGCTTTCGGAACCGCACGCCGGCGTCGATCGTCGCGGCCGACTCGGGGCGCAAGTCGGGCGTCGGGAGAAAACCGCCCGGCGTGCCGAACCGCTCGACGAAGTTCGCGGGGCGCGCCGTGTACCCGGCGTGCGCGGCGAAGGCGAACGCGCCCGCGCGCGCGTCGATCCCCGCGTGCGCCGTCGGTCGCGCGTCGAAGCTCGAGGTCGCCGCCGCGTCGTACCACCCGTCGAGGCGCGCGCTCGCGTCGACCGCGACGTCGCGCGACGGGTCCCACTCGCCGTCTGCGCCGAGCCCCACCGCGGTGCGCGTCGCGCCGCTCGGCGGAAACGGCCCCACGTAGTCGCCCGGCTCGTAGCGCTCGCCGCGCGCGTCGAGCTTGGTTGCAATCTGCAACTTTCGGAGGCGCCTCCGGTACGACGCGCTCCCGCCCGCGCTGACGATCGTCGTCGTCTCGAGCGACGCATCGAGCGCGGACGAGGGCGCGTCTCGATAGTCGCTGCCTTGCCGAACGCCCCAGACTTGCGCGCCGACGACTCCGCCCGCGGCCGGCGTCGCGATCTCGACGGTGGCGAGCTCGCGATCGGTGCGAAGGCGCTGAAACGGCGTCGCGAGCCAGACCGAGCCCGGCAGGCCCTGCTCTCGCGCTTGGAGGAGAACGGTCGCGCGCACCGTGCCGGGGTGCATCGGCACGACGAGCGACGCGAGCCCGCTCGCTTGCGCGGAGTCGTCGTTCAGCCGAGGCGCGAAGCGCGCGAGGCCCGGGTCGTAGAAGGAGAAGTCTCCGTCGGAGCGGCTCGCCGAGGAATCGCGGTCGCGATCCGCGCCCCGCCGACGTCGCTCACGTCGGCCGCGCGCATCCGCAGCCCGCCGAACAATCCGCCCGCCATCCAGAGCTCGGTGCGCTCCGGGCCGGTCGCCGACGGCGGCTCGATCGAGAGCGTCCCGCCGAGCGAGCCGGGGCCGAGCGACGCGGGCGTGAACGTGCGGTAAACGCGCGCCTGCGAGCCCGGCCAGAGCGGCAGCGTCGAGAGATCCACCGTGGGATCCGACGCGGCGGGCAGGGGAACGCCGGCGAGGTAGAACGCGACCTCGTTCGACGCCGACCCGCGAATCGAGAGCGTCGCGAAGCCGTCGTCGGCGCCGAGCCGGCGCACGTGGACGCCGACGAGCGGCTCGAGGAGACTCGCGACGTCGGTCACTTCGCGCGGCGCGTCGTCGACCTTCGCGCGCGACTCGAAGCCTTGCGCCTGGGTGCCGCGCACGATCACCTCCTCGGCGTCGTCGTTTTGCGCGAGCGCGGCGCGCGCGAGCGCGAAGACCAACAACCCCGAGGAGCGCGCGCGCACGGCTCGGTGTTCTATGCTCTTCGACGGCCGTTGAAAACGCCCGCCGAAAAGACCGTGACGGTGCGCGCGCGCGCCGAGATCGCGCCGCCCGCGCTCCTCGTGCGAGGCGCGGTGAAGCTCGTGTCGGGCGACGCTCCCAACCCGGTCGTGCTCGACGTCGCGCGCGCGCCGTGGGTCGTCGTGCCCGGCCTTTGGCGTTGCGTGGCGCTGCGCTCGTGTCACGTCGCGTCGGCCGCGGAGCTCTCGCCGCGCGAGCTCGCGCGCGCGCACGCCGCGGTGGCCGAGACGCTCGCCGAGCGAATCCTCGCTCGCGCCGCGCCGACCGTCGAAGCCCGGCTCGAGCGTCTGCTCTCCGACCTCTCGCGGCGCTACGGCACCCACGTCAGCGGCGGGATCTTCGTCGCGCTCCCGCTGCGCGGTCGCGACGTGGCGAGCCTGGTCGGCACCACGACCGAGAGCGTGAGCCGCGTATTTTCCGCGTGGAAACGCTCGGGCCGAATTCGCGCGACGCGCGACGGCGTGTGGATCGCGGCTTGAATGCTATGCTCATGAACCAATGACCGTCGCCTATTACGTGGTGGCCGCGCTCGGCCTGGCGCTGCTCATGATCGTGCACGAGGCCGGTCACTATTTCGCCGCGCGCCGCTACGGGATGCGCGTCGTCAAATTCTCGATCGGCTTCGGCCCGCGCATCTGGCACAAGCAGCCCAAGGGCAGCCCGACGGTCTTTCAAGTCGCGCTCATCCCCTTCCTCGCGTACGTGCAAATCGCGGGGATGAACCCGTACGAAGACCAAGACGCCAGCGACAAGGGCAGCTACGCGAACGCGTCGCTCTGGGCGCGCGTCGTCACGATCGTCGCCGGCCCGCTCGCCAACTACGTCTTCGCGTCGTTTCTCTTCTTCGGCGCGCTCGTCGTCGGCGTCACGATGGCGGACGAGGCGAGCATGAAGGTCATCCCGTCGCCGGGCGGACCCGCCGCGACGGCCGGCATGGTCGAGAACGACAAGATCCTCGCGATCGACGACAAACCGGTGCACGACTGGAGCGAGCTGCAAAAGGCGGTGAGCTCGCGCCCCGGCGAGCCGATCGACATCGAGGTCGACCGCGCCGGAAAGGACCTGCACCTCTCGATCACGCCGAAGGCCAAAGGTCAGAGCGACGAAGGCCGCATCCTCGTTCGCCCGATCAAGAAGATCGAGCGCCTCGGCGTGCGCGACGCGGCGATTCAGTCGATCACGCGCCCGCCGCAAGTCGTCGCGGGGCTCGTCATCGGCCTCACGCGCATGATCCTCCGCAAGGACAAGGTCGAGGCGAGCGGCCCCGTCGGCATCACGAAGGACATGGCCGCGGCCGCGAAAGACGGCGCGGGCGACTACCTCTTCATCCTCGGCGTCCTCAGCGCGTACCTCGGCGGCTTCAACTTGCTCCCGGTCCCCGCGCTCGACGGCGGCCGCCTCATCTTCCTCGGGGCCGAGGCCGCGTCGCGCCGCAAGCCGGACCGCAAGATGGAGGCGCGCATCCACGCGATCGGTCTCCTCATGATGCTCGCGCTCATCGCCATCGTGACGGTCACCGATCTGATGCCCAAGCACTGACGCGCCGGGCAGTGGCACACCCCGACTCACCGGAAACGCGGAAAATCCCGCACTGACGAGGTGGAACGAGGCGTGCATAGCGCCACGCGCATGAGACAGACGATCTGCGCGCTCTCGCTCTTGGTCGCCGCGTGCGGCGGCGCCGTGACCGACGATCTGGGCAAGAAGGACGCGGGCGAGGGGACCGACTCGGGCTCGCTCGACTCGAGCAGCGGCGCCGACGCGTCGGTGCGCGTCCCGTTGAAGCACCGCGCGACGGCGACGGCGTGCCCGACCGCGCGCGGCTCGATGAACGGCACGTGGGGCGACGCCGGCAACCTCGGAGACTGCTCGAGCGACTCCGACTGCACCGCGGGGACCAACGGGCGGTGCATCCCCGGCTTCGGCGGCGCGTTCCACCTCCAGTGCTCGTACGACGAGTGCTCGAACGACACGATGTGCCCGGGCACGGTCTGCGTGTGCCGCGCCGACGCGACCTCGAGCAATCCCAACGTCTGCGGCTCGAGCGCGAGCAACTGCCGCGTCGACGCGGACTGCGGCCCGAGCGGCTTCTGCTCGCCCACCGAGAGCTCGAACCAGTTCTGCTACGGCGAGGCCCTCACCTACGCGTGCCACACGCCGGCCGACGAGTGCGTCGACGACTCCGACTGCGGCGCGGACGGCTCGTGCAACTACGACCCGTCGGCCGCGCACTGGAAGTGCGGGTCGCTCTGCCTGCCGCCGCCGCCGTGACGCGCGCTCACGGTCGGAGCTGCCGCTGCCACGCGTGGATCGGCAGCTTCGGCTGCGTGACGATCGCGCGCGCGAGGCGGTCGAGGTAGTCGCTCCGCGGGACCTCGACGCAGCCGAGCGACTCGAGGTGCGGGTTCATGACCTGGGCGTCGAAGATCGCGTAGCCCGCGTCGCGGAGGTTCTCGGCCAGCGTCGCGAACGCGACCTTCGACGCGTCGGTGCGGCGGTGGAACATCGACTCGGCGGCGAACGACGCGCCGATCGCGACGCCGTAGATCCCGCCGACGAGCTCGCGGTCTTCCCACACCTCGAGGCTGTGCGCCCAGCCTAGCTCGTGCAATTGCGTGTATCCTGCAATGACCTCGGGCGTGATCCACGTGCCCTCCTCGCGCTCGGCGCCGCACGCGAGCATCACGCCGGGGAACGCCGCGTCGACCGTGATCGTCCACGGGTTGTGGCGCAGCGTGCGGCGCAGGCTCCGCGACCAGTGGATGCGATCGAGCGGCAGGAGCGTGCGAGGATCGGGCGAGAACCACGCGACGATCTCGCTCTCGCGCCCGGTGCCCTGCGGCCACGGAAAGATCCCCTGGCGGTACGCCGACAGCAGCGTGCCGGCGCGAAAGTCGGTGCCCACGGCGAGGACGTCGCGTCGCGCGCGCCGCGGGCTCGGAAATCGAATCTCGGTCGCGGGCGGTTCGATCGGTTCCCGGCTCAAGGCACGCGCCAGGCGGGATTGATCAAGGACGTCTCGACGTGGTCGCACCACTTTCCGCCCCCGACGTGGAAGTACTCGCGCTGGAGCGCTTCCTTCACGAAGCCCGCGCGCTCGAGGACGCGCGCGCTCCGCGCGTTGTGCGGCATGTAGCCGGCGAGGAGGCGCTTCAGGTTGAGCACGTCGAAGGCGTAGCGCACGACCAGCCCGAGCGCCTCGCTCATCACGCCGCGACCCACGCTCGACGCGTCGAGCGAGTAGCCGACGCGCCCGCGCCACACCGGATCGCGCGCGAGGACCTCGAAAAGGCCGATGAGCCCGACGAGCTCGTCGTCGCCCTCCGTGACGATCGCCCAGCGATGACCCGCTGTGCGCCCGCGCTCCTCCTCGTAGCCGCGGAGGCGCTCGGCCCAGTAGGATTCCGTGTAGAATGCAACATCCCGCGGGCCGTCCCACGGCTCGAGGTGCGCGCGGTTGCGCTCGTAATACGACACGAAGCGCGGCGCGTCGTCGGGCTGCGCGGTGCGCACGACGACGCGCGGTCCCTCGAGCCGAACGGGCGCGAGGCTCATCACGCCGTCGGCGGCGTCGGGCTTCGGAAGATTTCGACGCGCTGGAGGACGACGCTCGGATTCGGCTTGTCGCCCGGCCCCTTCGGGACACGCGCCATCTTGCCGACGAGCTCGCCCCCGGCGACCACGTGCCCGAACACCGAGTGCTTGTTGTCGAGGTGGGCCGTCGCGCGCTCGGTGATGAAGAACTGGCAGCCGTTCGAGTTCGGCCCCGAGTTGGCCATCGAGAGGATCCCCGGCCCCGAATGGCGCAGCTCGGGGTGGAACTCGTCGGCGAAGCGGTAGCCCGGATTGCCGCGGCCGGTGCCGGTCGGGTCGCCGCCTTGAATCATGAAGTTCTCGATCACGCGGTGAAACACGGTGCCGTTGTAGAGCGGGACGCCCTGCTTCGACTCCCCGGTGCTCGGGTTCGTCCACTCTTGGGTCCCGGTCGCGAGGCCGACGAAGTTCTTCACGGTGTTCGGGGCCCGCTCTTCTTCGAGCTGGACCACGATGTTGCCCATCGACGTCAAGAAACGGGCGTAAAGCTGCCCCGAACCAGGCACCTGAATCGGCGGAAATGTGGCTTGCGGCATGGTTGGTCTCTCCTTGACCGGCTTCGAGAAGGTGTTGATACTCCTTTTTCCGCGGACATGAAGAGGCCGAACACGTGATCACTTGCCCGAAGTGCAGCAAGGAAAATCAGGACCACTACAAGTTCTGCCTCGGTTGCGGCGCGGAGCTGCCGCGCGACGCGGCGCCCAAGCCGTTTTCGCCGCGCACGCCGCCGCAAGGAATTCGACCGGTGGGGAATCCGCCGCCGGCGGCGGGGCGCCCTACGTCGTCGCCGTCGCTCGGCACCGCGCCGACCGCGGCCGCCCCGGTCATCCCCGCGCCGCCGCCGGCGCCAGTCGCCGCCGCGCCGGCGCCCGCGCCCGCGAGCGGCACGGTCGTGTGCCCGCAGTGCGGCCACGTGAATCAGCCGAGCAACACCTTCTGCGGCGCGTGCGGGTTCCGTCTCGGCGGCGGCGCGCCCAAGCCGCTCTCGGCGCCGCCGGTCGCGTCCGGCCCCACGTCGGGCACGGTCGTCCTCACGGCCCTGCGCGCCGACGGGACCGAGGCCGGCACCTTCACGCTCCCCGCGGCGCCCGAGTCGATCGTCGGCCGCGACACCGGCGGCATCTTCTCCGGCGACAGCTACCTCTCGCCGAAGCACGCCATTTTCCGGATGAAGGGCCCCGGCAAGCTCAGCGTCGAGGACACCGGCTCGCTCAACGGCGTCTACCGCAAGCTCGCGCGTGAAGCCCCGGTCGAGCTCGAGCCGTCCGACGTCTTCCGCATCGGGCAGGAGATCGTGAAGTTCGAGTCGATCGATCCGCCCGCGCCGAGCGCCGACGGCGTCGAGCGTCTCGGCGCGCCGAGCAAGGGCTACATCGGCCGCATCGCGCTCGTGATCGGGCGCGAAACGACCGGCAACGCCTTCCCGATCCCCGAGGCGGGGATTCACATCGGCCGCGAGCGCGGCGACGTCCTGTTCCCCGAAGACGGCTACGTCTCGGGCCTGCACTGCCACATCGCTTACGAAGGCGGCCGCATCACGCTGACCGATCTCGGGAGCTCCAACGGCACCTTCATTCGCCTACGCGAAGAGACGTCCGTGCAAAGCGGCGACGTGCTCCTGATGGGCCAGCAACTCTTCCGAATCTCGATGTAGGCCCATCGTGCAGGGGCGCACCATCCGGGTCGTGGCGGCGGTCCTCGAGAGCGAGGGGCGCTACCTGATCACGCAGCGCCGTCCGACCGCCGTTCTCCCGCTGCTCTGGGAGTTTCCGGGCGGGAAGGTGGAGCCGGGCGAGACCGACGCGCTGGCGCTCAAGCGCGAGCTCTTGCACCGCCTGGGCGCGGAGATCGAGTGCGGCAAGCTCATCTCCTTCGTCAGCCACCCTTACGAGCACTACGCGGTCGACCTCTTCCTCTACGAGTGCCGCCTCGTTCGGCCGAGGCTCGAGGCGCGCAACGTGAACGCCTACAAGTGGGTGCCGAGCAGCGAGTTCGACCAGTACGCGTTCACGCCCGCGGACGAAGCCTCGATGAACAAGCTCCTCGGCGAGTCTTAATCCGGCCGCGCCGGGCGCCGTACAGGATGGCGCCATGTCGCGCCAAGAAGCCCAATCGATGCTCGAGGAAATACTGGTCGCCTCGCGGGCTCTGGTCGAGCTCGGCGACCCCGAGGTGGGGGAGGGCCCGAGCAGGCTCTGCGAGGAGCTCCGCCTTCGTCGGCGCACGCTCCTCGACCGGCTCTGCTCAGAGAATTCTGGGAAGCACGGATAGCGCGAGCACGCGCTCGCGCCCGAGGCCGAGCGTCGCGATTGTCGAGTCGATGCCGAGGAAATTCAGGATCGCCGCGGGGGCGAGCGGCTGCTGGCGCTGCCACGGCGGGCGGATGGCGACGACCTGCATGCGCTCGGCGCCTGCGCCGATTCGCGCACGAACGGCGGCGACCGCCGCGCGCCCGTCGCCGAGCTCGTCGACGAGGCCTTTTTCTTTCGCGTCGCGACCGCTCCAGACGCGCCCTTGCGCGACCGCGTGCACCTCGTCGCGCGTGCGCTTTCGCCCGTCGGCGACGACGTCGAGGAACGTCTCGTAGAAGCTCTGGATCTCGCCCTCGAGCGCGGCGCGCTCTTCGTCGTCGACGCGGTGGAGCGGGTCGAGGAGCGCCGCGTGAGCGCCGCGCTTCATCGTCTCGGTGACGATGCCGAGCTTGTCGAGCAGAGGCTCGACGACGAGCCGCGCGGCGATGACGCCGATCGAGCCGGTGATCGTCGTCGGCTCGGCGACGATGTGGTGGGCCGCGACGCCCGCGTAATACCCGCCGCTCGCCGCGACGTTGCCGAAGTACGCGACGAGCGGCTTCTCGCGCGCGAGCTGCACGAGCTCGTGGTGCATGCGATCGGAGGCGAGCGCGCTGCCGCCGGGCGAGTCGACGTGGAGCACGACGCCGCGGATCCGGCGGCTCGAGCGGACGGCGCGCACGGCGGAGACGAAGCGCTCGTCCATCGCGAGCGCGCCGGTCCCGCCGGCGATCGCCCCGTGGAGCGGGAGCACCGCGATGACCGGCGGGCGCCCGAGTCGCGGGAGAACGCGCGCGCGCCGCGCCGCGAGGAATCGCGTGGCGGCGACGAGCGGCGCGCGCCGGCCGTCCTTGCCGAGCACGGTCGCGAGCTGATCCTCGTACGCCGTCGCGTCCACGAGCCCGAGCTCGACGGCCTTGGACGCGGTGTACGGCGCGCCGTCGACGACGGCCTTCGCGCGTTCGCGATCCAAGCGGCGCCCCGTCGAGATCGCGTCCACGAGCTCCTCGTAGAACGCGTCGAGCACCGCGCCGAGTTGCTCGCGCTGCGGATCGCTCATCTTGTCGAGCGCGAGCGTCTCGCCCGCGCTCTTGTAGTCGCCGGCTGCGAGGCGGTCGGCGGCGATGCCGAGCTTGTCGAGCGTGCGCTTCGCGTAGCGCGAGCTCGACACGAACCCGATCGGCGCGAGCGTCGTGTGCGGCGCGACGACGACGCGGCTGGCCGCGCTTGCCACGTAAAGCTCCTTGGTGTCGCCGCCGTTCGGAAGGAACACGACGACCTCTCGGCCGGTCTCGCGCAGGCGGAGGATCGCGCGTCGCAGCGAGGCCGCGGTCGCCATTCCAGCGCCGAGCGAGCGAACGACGAGAACGACGCCCCGCACGCGCGGCGCGCCCGGCAGGCGATCGGCGATCTCGTGGAGCGCGGAGATCGCCACGCTCCGAGGCCCGCCGCCGAGCAGCGCGAGAGACGGACGCCGCGGCGTCGGAAATTCGACGACCGGGCCGTCGACATCGACCTGCAGCCAAGCGTCCTTGGGGAGACGACGGCGAAGGCCGATCCACGCCGCGACGAGCGGCGCGAGAGCCAAACGAAGGACGAACCCGATGAACCGAAAGACGATCATTGGCCCCGAAAGCATAAGTCGCCAAATCGCGAAACGCCTGCGTGCACCCGGTGCGCGGTCTCCTTTTTTTCGTGCTGTGGATGCGCCGCCGCAGAAGATTCGGCCGAATTTCAGCGCCGCAACGGTTGGTATCGGGAATGCATCGAAGAGTGCGCAAGCCGAGACAGCCAGCGCACTGGAGGGCGCGGGCCATGACGACTCTTCACGAAGCTCCGTCGCTTCAGGCCTACCGGCAACGGTTGAACCAGGTCGAGCAGCTCACGCGCGAAGCGGAGCGCGATCTCGCGATCCGCGTGCAAGCGGGCGACCGCGACGCCGCGCGACGAATCGCCGAGGCGTGTTTGCCGTTCGTCGTGTCGATCGCGGTCGAGTACCGGCGCTGGGGAGTGCCCCTCGAGGACGTCATCCAGCAAGGCAACGTCGGGCTCCTGCGCGCGGTCGCGAAGTTCGACCCGAACAAGGACTGCCGGCTCGCGACCTACGCCGCCTATTGGATCCGCGCCGAGATCCGCGAGTACGTCGTGCGCGGGTACCGCGTCGTGCGCCTCGGTACGACCAAGGCCGAGCGCCGCGCGCTCCGCGCCTACCGGACGACGCGCGAGACCGATCCGGAGAAGCTCGCCGCCGTCAGCGGGCTGCCGGTCGAGCGCGTTCGCGGGCTCTTGCCGCTCCTCCAAGCGCGCGAGGCGAGCCTCGAGACGAGCAAGGACGAGCGCGCGCCCGTGATCGAACGGATCGCAGCGATTGGGCCGTCGCCCGAAGAAGAGGCTGACGGGCGCGAGGCCGCCGAGCGCTCGCGCGTCGCCGTGAGCGAGGCGCTTCACGACTTGACCGAGCGCGAGAAGCTCATCGTGCGCGACCGGCTCATGTCCGACGAGCCGCGGACCCTGCAGGATCTCGGCGCCGAGCTCGGCGTCAGCAAAGAGCGCGTGCGGCAGCTCGAGCAGCGCACGCTCACGAAGCTCCGCCAGCGTCTGAAGCACGTCGCCTGAGACTTTCCTGGAAGCGTGAATTGTCGAAGCGTCGCCACGAGCGCGCCGGGCGACGTGCGGAAGCGAGAAACGCGGCCGGGCCGCCGCCGTGCGGTTTCGACCGTCGATTGCGGCGAGCATCCGGCCGCGGCTGCCTCGGGCAGGCCACTCGCGCCGGGCCGGCCGGTCTCGTTCTCGCTGCCGCTCGTCGATTGCACCTCCGCGAAGATCATCCGATCTGAGCAATCTTCGATGCTGGACGAAAACATGCCTCGGCCGTCGGCGCTTGCTACGCTTCTCGGCGCATGCGCAGGAGCCTGGCGTTCGGTGCTCTCGTCACGGCGGCCGCCGGCGTAGGGGTCGTCGTGCACTTTGCGCGGCACGCGCCCGACGTCCGCGTGAAGGCTCCGCCCGCGGTCGCGAGCGTCGCGATGCCCGACGCGGGGGCGACCGAGACCGAGGACGAGGATCGCGGGCCGACGCTGCGCCCGCCGACCGGAAAGCTCGCGTCGCTCACCTGCGCGGAGGCCGGCACGATTGTCAAGGAAGTGCGGCGCGAGCTCGCGTTCGCCGCGCCGAACCCGAGCGCGAAAGATTTCGCGGCGGGGACGCGCGACTGGCTCGACCCGCACGGACACTGGGCGGTCGCGCGCGACGCGACGCCTTTTGCGGAGATCGACGCCGACGCGGCGCAGCTCCTCGCCGAGATGTCGGGCGACGGTGCGACCGAGTGCCCAGCGGCGCTTCGCATCGGAAAGAAGCTCGGCGACTGGGTCGACGCCGAGCGCGGCCGGTTCGACGCGCGCGCGCGGTCGGCCCGCGGCGACGCGCGCCAGGCGCTCGAGTCGGCGCTCGACGACGGCGGAAACGACGCCGCGGCGACGATCACCGACGATCTCGCCGCGCGCGCCGGGACGCTCCAGCGCGCGTACGGCGCGCCGCTCTCGCGCTACGTCGCGACCGCGCGCGCGCGGTTCTTCCCGGAGATGAGCCCCGAGGCGTGGAGCGAAGTGGTCCTCGCCGCCGCCGTTCGCGCGTGGGTCGAGCTCGTCGACGCGCACGGCGCGTGGGCGCCCTACGGCGAGGAGGCCTCGGTGCACGACGTCGATCTCGACGAGGACGCGCCCTCGAGGCTCTGGACGCGCGCGACGCGCACGCTGCTCGGCGTTCGCATCGACGACGGCGCGATGGCGCCGCTCGCGTCCGGCGACGTGCTCCTCGAGGTCGACGGCATGGCGCTCGCGGGGCTGCCCGTCGAGCAGCTCGACGAGCTCGCGCTCACGGCGGGCGACTCGGGCGAAGGCTTCGACGTGGCGTTGATGCGCGCGGGCGATCGCGAGCCGCGCGTCGTCCGCGTGGACCCGGACGAGCCGTCGCAGCAGCAACCCGCGGGCTCGTCGCATCCCTTCGAGCTCCAGACCGAGATGGTCCCGTACGGCTCCGGCGTCGTCGCGGTCGTGTCCATCCCGGACATCTACGACGATCTCGGCGACCTCTTCGGTCGCGCGCTCGCCAAGGCGCGGAGCGCGAAGCTCGCGGGCGTCGTGCTCGATCTCCGCGACGACGGCGGTGGCTCGACCGAGGGCGCGATCGACACGCTCGGCGCGTTCTTGCCGGGCGCGAGCCTCTTTCCGATGCGCAGCAAGGACGGGACGATTGAGACCGATCGCGCCCCGCGCGCGCCGAACGGACAAGCGTGGGACGGACCGGTCGCGACCCTCGTCGACGCCGGCACCGCGAGCGCCGCAGAGATGCTCGCGGGCGCGCTCGCCGCGTACAAGCGCGGGCCGACGGTCGGCGCCCCGACGTACGGGAAGGGCTGCGCGCAGGAGTACCTCGACGACGACGCGCACGCCGGGCTCCTCCGCGTGACGACGCTGCTCTTCGCGCTCCCCGACGGCTCGCCGGTGCAGCGCGTCGGTCTCGCGCCGATCATCCCGTTTCCGTTCGTCGCGCGCGACGTCGGCGACGATTGCGAGACGAAGCTCGCGCGCTCGCCCGCGACGTGGACCGGGCCCGACGTGCGCGACCGGGCTTGGCTCGCCAAGACCTCGCAGTTCGCGTGGCCCGCGGCGGTCGGGCGCATCGGGCCGTGCCACGAGGACGCCGTGTGCAAGGCGCTCGCGCTGCTCGCCGACGCGCACGTGCGCCGCGCGACCGCGTCGCGCAAGTGACGGCGACTCGGTCGACGGCGCTTCAGAGGTGCGGGAAGTGGCCGCCCTTGCGCGCAGACTCGATTGCGTCGGCCAGCTCGGCGTAGCGCTCGTCCTCGCCCACGCGAAACTCGTCCACGTGGAGCACGTCGCGGACGAAGCGCGCGGTCTTCGGCGTCTCGAGCGCGCGAACGAGCGCCGACTGCACCGACGCGCAGAGCGCCTCGTCCGCCGAAGGGTGGGCGACGAGCGCGTCCGAAGGCGATGCACGCCCGCGGAAGATGACGCGCCAATCGGCGCCCGTGCCCTGCGTCGAAAACCCGGCGCGCGCGATGCGATCGCCGTCGTACTCGGCGAACGTGCCGACGACGTCGCTCCGACCCTCGAAGACCGCGCGCGACGCAGCGTCGTGCGAGCCGTAGAAGCGCTCTTCGCCGAACGTCGTGGCCGGATTGACGCCGCGGGCGAGGAGATTGAGTCGCGCGAGGACGTAACCCGTCGTCGAATGCGGGTCGACCCACGCGATGCGCGCGCCGCGCAACCGGTCGACCGAGTCGTGGCGGCTGCCGGAGCGCACCGCGAGGATCGCGTGGAACGCGCGGCGCCCGTTTCGCTGGTTGGAGAGAAGCGTGCGCGCGAGCTTCTTCTCCCGTAGCTCGAGGAAGGTCAGCGGCGGCAGCCAGCCGAGCTCCACGTCGCCGCGCTCGAACATCGGCAAGAGCTCGTCGTAGGACAACGCGACCCGCGGCACGACGGGCCGGCCGATTTCATGGCCGAGCCAACGGAGGAGCTCCGAAACGGCCGCTCCCACGGGCTCCGTGTTGCGCTGCCAGGTCAGCGCGAACGAAAGCTCCCTTCGCCCCATTCACCGAACGATATCCCATCCGAGGCGGACGACGAGCGTCACGACGACGACGAGGACGAAAAATCGGACGAAGGTGTCGCCGCGTTTCATCGCCGTTCGCGCGCCGACCGCCGCGCCGAGCGCGTTGCACACGGCCATCGGGAGCGCGATCGACCAGAGGATCGTTCCCTTCACCGCGAAGATGGTGAACGCGGTGAGGTTCGAGGCGAGGTTCGCGATCTTCGCGTTGCCCGACGCGCGCGTCATCGTGTCGCCGTGGAACACGACGAAGGCGATGATGAGCAGCGAGCCCGTGCCCGGACCGAAGAAGCCGTCGTACGCGCCCATCGCGAGGGTGATCGCCGCGAGCCGCGCGCGCGGCGCGCGCACGTCGTGAGGGCCGGGCGCTTTGCGCAACAAGAGCGGCCGCAGCGCGACGACGAGCGCCGCCGCGACGAGGAGGCCGAGCGCGATCGGCTTGAGCGGCTCGGGCCGAACGCGAAGCTGCAGCAGCGCGCCGACGACCGCGCCGGCGGCCCCGCACCCGAACGCCAGCGGCGCGCGATCGCGGTCGACGCCTTTTCCGCGCCAGTACGACGTCGCCGACGAGATCGCGCCGAAGACGGCCTGTCCCTTGTTCGTGCCGAGCGCGAGGTGCGGCTGCGGGACGAAGCCGATCAGCATCGGCACGCTCACGAGGCCGCCGCCGCCGGCGATCGCGTCGACGAATCCGGCGACGCCCGCCGTCGCGCAGAGCGCGACGATGGCGGTCGGCGCGAGCGTCACGCGCGGAGCTCGGCGAAGACGCCGAAGTGATCGCTCGGGTACGCGTCGCCCCCAGAAGACGCGATGGGCACGTCGAACGCGACGCGTGCAGCGAGCGGCTCACCGCGGAACCGCTCGTCGCCGCCGCGCACCCAGACGTAGTCGATGCGCCGATCCGGCTCGCGCAGGTACGCCGCGTAAGGGTTCTTCGTCGAGTACGTGACGCCCGGTCCTTGCCCGACGTGTCCGAAGACGTCGTGGAAGTGCACGCTCCGTCCGCCGAGCGCGCCGAGCCCGCGCATGAAGCGGATCTCGTCCGAGTCCGGCTCGGCGTTGAAGTCGCCGACGACGATCGCCGGGTAGTGCTCGGACCTCGCGAGCGCCTCGACGAAGCGCACGACGCATTGCACCTGGAGCTGCCGCACCGACCCCTCGTCGAACTTCCAGTTGAGGTGCGTCGAGAAGAACGGGATTTTCCCGGCGGGCGAGTCGATCTCGGCGAAGACGAGCGCGCGATGCTCGTCGGTCCCCGGCAGGCCGAACGTCACGGTGCGCGCGATCGGCCAGCGCGAGAGGATCGCGTTGCCGAGCGTGTACGTCTCGGCGTCGGGCGAGCGGCCGAAGGCGATCTGGTAACCGAAGCCTTCGGCGATCGCGCGCGCTTGATCGAACGCGTGCTCGGGGAGGACGAGCACCTCCTGCAGGCCGAGGACGTCCGGCTGGAGGCGCTCGAGCTCTTTGCGGATCGCGGCGAGCCGCTCTTCCCACGCGCCCATGCGGTTCCAGATGTTGAGCGTGGCGACGCGGATGCGATCCATCGACGCGGCCAAGTTAGCACGTCACGGACCGAAGTTGCCGCGCGCGCCCTGCCCCACGCCGTACACGACGTGCGACGAGCAGGCGAGCTGGCCGTACGCGACGCTGCCCAGCGCGGCCAGCAAGAGACCCGCCGCGGCGACGCCCGTCGTGCGACGCCAAAACCGGCGGCGCCGCACGCCCACCGGGCAGTCGTCGGTCAGCACGGTTCCGTCGAGCCGGCGCCAGAGCCGAACGCACATTTCGCGACGCTCGGCCGTCGCGGCGGTGAGGACCGCCTCCGCCTCCTTGCGCGACATCATCGAGAGGTTGTGGACGTACTTCTCGCACCGGCCGCAGAAGCGCGTGTCGCTGTCGCCCTCCATCTCCGCCCAGCTCGCGTCGCAAGGCGTCGCCACCGTGACGTCCTCGAGGATCGGGAGAGTCAGGTGGCGGATGCCGCGCTCTTCGAGCCGCGCGCGCGTGCGCTCGAGCTCGGTCATCAGCGCGGCCTCCTCGATGCGGAGTCGCGCGCGCTCGGCGCGCGCGCTCGCCTGCGTCGGAGGCTCGTGGTCGCGCGCGTCGCTGCGGTACGCGCCGCCTCGCTTGTCGGCGTCGGTCGTGCGCCGGACGAGCTGCACGCACTCGGCGAGACGCGCGCGCACGGCCTCGAGGCGCGAGCGCAGCGCGTCTTCTCGAACGCGAATCGATGCGAGGGGTGCGAGCGCGTGCTGCATCACCCCGAGAATAGCACCTCAGGCTTCGGCGGCAGCCTCGGCGCGAGCCGCGCGGAGCTGCTCGAGATCCAGCGGCGAGCGGTGGCCGGCGAGGAGCGCCGCGCGGACGGGTTTCGCCGGGGTTCCAGGGCCGAACATGACCTCGACGGCCTCGCTGATCTTCGCGCTGCCGGTCGGCGTCACCGCGATCTCGACGAACACCGCGGCGAGATCGCCCACGAGCCCGGCGCGCGCGAGCGAGTCGCTTGCGCGCGGATCGTCGAACGCGGCGGCGCGGAGGTATTTGCGCACGTCGACCTTCTTTCCGATGCCCTCGATCGTTCGCACGATCGGCAGCGTGTCGGCGGCGAGGGCCGCGGCGACCGCCTCGCGACCGCGCGCCTCGTCGAGCGCGCTCCGCGGGATCGCGACGGCGTATTGGGCGACGTCGATCACCTTCGAGAGCGCGACGTCGCCCGCGCCGAGCGCGCGCGCGTCGGTGAAGCGGAGCCCGTCGGGGGCGCCTTCGGTGAGCGCGTCGAGCCACTCGCGCGGGTCGCCCTCGCACGTGATCTTCAGGTCGACGAGCTCGCCGAGGCTCATGACGCCGAGCGAGAGCGCGGGCGAGAAGGTCATGTCCGCCTTCGGGTGGAACCCGGACGTGTAGAAGAGCGGCAGCCCCGCGCGGCGGAACGCGCGCGGCAGCGCGCGAATGAGATCGAGGTGCGACAAGAACGCGCTCGGCCCGAGCTTGGTGAAGGCGAAGCGGAATCGGCTAGGCGTGCCCTGCTCGATGCGCTTCGGCGGCGCGCCGCGCTTTCGAGGCTCGGGCTTCGGCGACTCGGCGCGCGGCGTCTTCGCGCGGAGCTCGACGAGAAAGTTCTCGCGCTGCACGCGCATCGCCGAGAGGTCGCAGGCGACGCCGCAGTCGTAGCAAACGAGCTTGCGCTCGTCCTTCTGCGCGTCTTCGAGGTTCGTGTGGTGCACGAACATTCCGGCGCCTTTTCCGCACGGCGGCGAGAGGCGGCTCTTGAGCGCCTTGCGGTACTCGGCGAGCAAGAAGCCCTCTTCGAGGCCCACGTCGATGTGGCTCCACGGCAGGCGCGCCGTCACCGGGATGGTGCCGAGGAATCGCTGCGGGTCGACGCCGTGCGCCGCGAACGCCTGCTCCCAGCGCGCGATGTCGAGCTGGTCGTCCCACGAGTCGAAGCGCGCGCCGCTCTTGAACGCCGTCTCGAGCACGTCGCAGAGCGTGCGGTCGCCGCGCGCGAAGACGCCCTCGAGCCAGCTCCCGTCCGAGTCGTGCATGCGCAGGTCGACGCGCGAGCCCTTCACCTCTTCGTGGAGCCAGGCTTGCTTCTGGCGCACGACCGCGACGTCGTCCATCGCGCACCACTGAAACGGCGTGTGCGGCTTCGGCACGTGCGTCGAGACGCTGACGGTCACGGTGGGCGGCGGGGCGCCGCGCGCGCGCTTGATCTCGGAAGCCGACCTCGCGCGCGCGTTTGCCGACGCGGACGATCTCGCGCACGTCCTCCTCGGTCTCGGTCGGCAGGCCGATCATGAAGTAGAGCTTCATCGTCGACCAGTTGCGCGAGAAGATGCGCTCGGCCGTCTGCATGAGCTGCTCTTCGGTGACGTTCTTGTTCACGACGTCGCGCATGCGCTGGCTGCCCGCCTCGGGCGCGAAGGTGATCCCGCTCGCGCGGACGCGCTGCATGTCGTCGAGCGTCTGCTCGCCGAGGCCGTAGGCGCGGAGCGAGCTCACGCCGAGCGAGACGCGCTCGGGCGCGAGGCGCTCGGAGACGCGCTGCACGAGCGGCGCGATGCACGAGTAGTCCGCCGTCGAGAGCGACGTGAGGCTCACCTCGTCGTAGCCGCTCTTCTTCACGGCCGACACGAGCGTCTCGACGACCTTCTCCGGATCGCGCTCGCGCACCGGGCGATAGATCATGCCGGCCTGGCAGAAGCGGCACCCCTCGGTGCAGCCGCGCGCGATCTCGATCGACATGCGATCGAAGATCGCCTCGGGCCCGCCGATCGGGCTGTCGTCGGGGAAGGGGAACGCGTCGAGATCCTCGATCATGTTCCGCTCGATCCGACGGTCGTCGTCGACGACGACGAAGCCGGTGTCGGGATCGACGTGTGTAGAATGCAACGAAGGCACGTAGACGCCCGGCAGCTCGCCGAGCGCGGCGAGCCGCTCGGCGCGCGCGGCGGTCGCGGAGGTCCGTCCAGAGGAGGGCGACGCGCGTCGCGGCCTCTTCGCCGTCGCCGATGACGAACGCGTCGACGAACGCCGAGAGCGGCTCGGGGTGCGTCGCGGTCGGTCCGCCCGCGATGACGAGCGGGTCGCCGTCGCCGCGGTCCTTCGAGCGGAGCGGGACGCCGCCGAGGTCGAGCATCGAGAGCACGTTCGTGTAGGTGAGCTCGAACTGGAGCGAGAAGCCGACCACGTCGAACTCGCGCAGCGGCCGCGCGTTCTCGAGCGACACGAGCGGCACGCCGCGCGTTCGCAGCTCGGCCTCCATGTCGACCCACGGCGCGTAGCAGCG
The DNA here is from genome assembly GCA_963731595.1 of uncultured delta proteobacterium. Lineage (GTDB taxonomy): Bacteria > Myxococcota_A > Polyangia > Polyangiales > Polyangiaceae > DASXHD01. The sequence goes on along the minus strand of CAVSWE010000004.1, from coordinate 792,297 downwards.
CTCGGCGAGCGTGCGCGGATCGTCGTTCAAGATTTTGTAGAGGATCTTGAACCCGAGGTGGCTCATGCCGATGTCGTAGACGTCGGGGAACGCGAGGCACACGCGCGCGCGGATCTCGGGCGCGTCCCAGTCTTTCTTCTTCGCGCCGTGCTCGCCGCCGAGGTAGCGCGCGGGCTTCTGCACGAGATGAACGAAATCGCTGTAGGGGTGAAGCATGGGACGACCGCCGCGAGCCGCGCCGGGCCGCGCAATATGGCACATTTCGCGGGGCGCGTCGTGAGCGACGGGAATGGTTCGCGGGCGCCGATTGCTGCAGCCGAGCCATGTCACGCTCCGCGGCGATGCTCACGGGCGTGATGCTCCTCGCGCAGCTCGCGCGCGCCCAGGTCACGGCGCCGAAAACGGATCTCGTCGCGCAGTTTCATCCGATCGTCTTCGACACCGCGGGACCGCCGGCGCCCACGTTTCCTGCCGGCTCGCTTACCGCGCCGCTCCGCCTCGCGCTCCAGGGCGGCATGATTCCGATCGGCGGCGCGTTCGCGGGGTGCGCGTCGCGCGAGGAGCCCTCGGGCAACTCGGCCGGCGGAATTCCGCTCGCTCTCCAGCGCGAGCTTCACCTCACGCCGGCGCTCACGCTCGCCGGTTTCTCGCGCCTCGGCTGCCCGCTCGACGCGACGGCCGGCGTCGTCCTAGCGCTCGCCATTCCGATCCGCCGGTCGATCGCGCTCGTCTTCAGCCTCGGCGTCATCGCCGCCCCCGCGCTGCTTCCGCTCTTCGGCCCCACGCAGCGCATCGTCACCAAGAGCTTCACGGGCGCAGACGCGCCGGCTACGATCGCCGCGCGCGCCGACGTCGTCTGGAAGACGAAGGGCGGTCGCGTCTTCCACGTCGGCGTCGGCTCGATCGGTCACGGCAACAACGGGGTCTCGTTCGGCAGCGGCTTCTGATCTGGCATATCCGCCCATGAAGCAGACCATCACCGCACCGTGGGACGGCCGCGCGCTCGGCGAGGTGGAGCTCGCCGACGAGACCATCGCGGAGCGCGCGATCGTGGCGGCGGAGCGCGCGTTCGACGCCGTCCGCGCGATGCCGACGCACGCGCGGCGCGACGCGCTCCGAAAAATCGCGCAGACGATCGCCGCGCGCGCCGAGCAGCTCGCCGAGCTGATCGCGAACGAGGCGGGAAAACCGCTGGTCTACGCGCGTGGCGAGGTCGCTCGCGCCGTCTCGACGTTCGAGCTCGCCGCCGAAGAGACCTCGCGCGTCCCGGCCGGCGTCATGCCGCTCGACATCACCAAGACCGGCGAGGGCTACACGGGCATGTGGAAGCGCGTCCCGCGCGGGCCGGTGCTCGGGATCTCGCCGTTCAACTTCCCGCTCAACCTCGTCGCGCACAAGGTCGCGCCCGCGCTCGCGTGCGGCGCGAGCATCGTCCTCAAGCCCGCGCCGCAGACTCCGCTCACCGCGGTCGTGCTCGGCGCGATCGTCGCCGAGTCAGGCTTTCCGGAGGGCGCGCTCCAGGTCCTGCCGTGCGAGGTCCCCGTTGCCGAGAAGCTCGTGCGCGACGATCGCTTCGCGAGCTTCTCCTTCACGGGCAGCGCGGGCGTCGGCTGGCACCTCAAGTCCGTCGCGGGAAAAAAGCGCGTCCTCCTCGAGCTCGGCGGAAACGCCGCGGCCATCGTCCACGAAGACGGCGATCTCGATTTCGCCGCCGGCCGCGTCGTCAGTGCCGCGTTCGGCTACGCCGGCCAGGTCTGCATCAAGGTGCAGCGGCTCTACGTGCACGAGCCCGTCGCCGACCGCTTCGTCGAGCGCGTCGTCGCGGGGGCGCGCGCGCTCGCGCCACGCGCGCCGAGCGAGCCCGGGATCCTCTCGTGCCTCATTGACCAGAAAAACGCCGTGCGCGTCGCGTCCTGGGCGAGCGAAGCGGAGGCGAGCGGCGCTCGCGCGCTCGTGACGTCGCGCCGCGACGCGAACAAGCTCGGCGCGATCGTGCTCGCGTTCGAAGGCGACGGCCGCGGCACCAAGGTCGTCGACGAAGAGGTCTTCGGCCCCGTCCTCACGGTCCACCGCTACCGGACCTTCGACGAAGCCCTCGCGATGGCGGACGCCACGCGCTACGGCCTCCAAGCCGGCCTCTTCACCGACTCGCGCGCCCGGGTCGAGCGCGCCTTCGAGCGCCTGCACGTCGGCGGGCTCGTGGTCGGCGACGCACCGAGCTTCCGCGTGGACTCGATGCCCTACGGCGGGACGCGCGACTCGGGCCTGGGCCGTGAGGGCGTCCGCTTCGCGATCGAGGAGATGACCGAGACGAAGCTCCTCGTCACGCGTCAGCAGGCTTCGAGCTGACTGTCGACCGACACGTTGAGGATCGCCGTCCGCAGGTCGTCGATGTCGAACGGCTTGTGCACGACCGCGGCGGCGCCGAGGCGTAGCGCGTCCTTCACGACGCCTTCGTCGCGGCGGGCGGTAATCGAGGATCACCGGTACGTTCCAGGCGGACTTGTGCAGCGCCGCGAGCACGCCGAGGCCCGAGTAGCAGGGCATCAGCACGTCGCTGACGATGATGTTTGGCCGCTTCATCGGCGCAGACGACGCCCCGGCCAGCAGGTCGAGGAGCTCTGCACCATCTTTCGCTTCGATGACGTCATAGCCGTCGTTTCGCAAAGCCAGCGAAATAAGCGAACGCATGTCGTCGTCGTCCTCAGCGAGAAAGATCGTGCTCGGCATTCGTGCCATCGTGAGCTCCTTTGCGATCGCCATCCTTCACCCGCGCCTTGCCCGAAGGCTGCGCGAAAGGTGCAGGCGATGTGCCGATCGCGGTTCGTCGAAATTCGCGACGAACGGGCTCGACGAGTGAGTCGTCTCGCGACGTCCGTGGCAAAATTGCGCCCGCGTACTTGCCTTCCTGACTACTTCTCAGGCTTCGCGCGTACGAAGTCGCCTCGCATTAACCACGGCCGTCCGAAGATCTTCCACGTCGAACGGCTTTTTGAAAACGGCCGCCGCGCCCCATTGCGCTGCGTCGCTCTGCACGGCCGCACCAGGGTCGACCGTGATGAGAATGACCGGGACGGTCCAATGCGCCTGTCGCAACGTGCGCAAGACGCCGAGCCCGGAGAAGTTCGGCATGCGCACGTCCGTCACCACGACATCCGGCTGCGCCGACGGGCATTCGACGGTCATCCCGAGCAAGTCGATGAGCTCCGCGCCGTCGCGCGCCTCGATGACCTCGCACCCGTCGCGCTCCAGCGCCGCGCGGATGAGCGCTCGCATGTCGTCATCGTCCTCGGCGAGGAAAACTCTCTGAGGAGGTCGGGACTGCGTCATGTTTCTCCGTGGTGCAAACGCCGTGCGCGCCATGCTTGCCCCGCACGAGGCGCTTTCGACTGGTGAAAGGCACATCACTTGCGTGATTTCTCGACATGGCGAACGCGCGCACGCGAATCATGGTCGTGGCCGACGAGTCACGGGTCGAGCTCATCACCCGAAGCATCTCGCGTGCAGACCCCGAGGCCGACGTTTTCGGGTCGAGCGTCGCGGCCGCCTCCGCGGACTTCGACCGAATACGCCCCGATGTGGTGCTTCTTGCCACGCGAGGCGACGAGCTCGTCGAGCTGCGCGCCGGCCACTTCGACGTGCCGATCGTGGCGCTGCCGGAGGCCGGCGACGCAGAGCGAGCGAACGCGCGCAAGACCGAGTTTCTCGCGAGCATGAGCCACGAGATCCGCACGCCGCTCAACACGATGCTCGGCATGGCGGAGCTCCTCGGCGAGACGACGCTCGACGACAAGCAGCGCGGCTACGTGCAGACGCTCCAGCGCGCCGCCGACCACGTCCTCGCGCTCGTCGAGGACGTGCTCGACATCTCGCGCATCGAAGCGGGGCAGGTGACGGCCGAGGAGGTCGGTTTCGATCTGTACGAGGTGGCCGAGAGCGCGATTGACATCGTGCGCGTGCAGGCGCGCCGCAAGAAGCTCGACGTGGGGTGGAGCGTCGGCGCCGACGTCGCGCGCGAGCTCCGCGGCGACCCGCGGCGCATCCGTCAGGTGCTCGTGAACCTTCTCGGCAACGCGGTGAAGTTCACCGAGAGCGGCCGCGTCTGGCTCTCGATCGCCAAGGACGGCGAGTCGATCCATTTCAAGGTGACCGACACGGGCATCGGCATCCCGGACGACAAGCTGGCGACCGTGTGGAACGGGTTCGTCCAGGCGGACCGCACGATCCAGCAGCGATACGGCGGCTACGGGCTCGGGCTCGCGATCGCCAAGCGCATCGTCGAGAGGCTCGGCGGCCGGGTCTGGGCCGAGAGCGAGCCGGGCAAAGGCTCGACGTTTCACGTGACGCTCGCGCTGCCGGTCGAGCGCGGCGCGGTCGCCCCGACGTTCGCGGGCGAACGCCCCGCCGGCACCTTGACGCTGGAGTCGCAGCACGGCGGACGACTCCACGTGCTCGTCGTCGACGACTCGGAGGACAACCGCGTGCTGCTCGGCGAGTACCTGCGCGGCGCGGGCGTGGACGTGGAGTTCGCGGGCGACGGCCCGACCGCGATCGACAAGGCGATGCACGGGATCTTCGACGCGCTCTTCATGGATCTCCAGATGCCGCAGCTGGACGGTTTCGCCACGACGCGCGAGCTCCACCGCCGGTGGAACGAAGCCGGGCTGCGCGCGCCGCCGGTCATCGCGCTCAGCGCGCACGTGCTCACGGAGAGCTTCACGCAGAGCATGGAAGCAGGCTGCTCGATGCAGCTCACGAAGCCGATCCGCAAGCGGACGCTGATCGACGCGCTCGCGCGCGCGACCGGCGCGCAGGTCATGGAGAAGCGCAAGGCCACGCGCGGCGCGCCGCGCGAGGAGATCCTGCCTCTCCTTCCGAAGTTCTTCGCGAACCGTCGCAACGACGTGCACGTCATCCGCGACGCGCTCGCGCGAAAGGACCTGCGGAGCATCGCGACGCTCGCCCACAACATGCGCGGCACCGGCGCGAGCTACGGCTTCCCCGAGCTGAGCGCGCTCGGCGACGCGCTCCAAGAAGCGGGGAAGCGCGGCGACGGGGAGGCGATCGAGCGCCTCGTCGTCGAGCTCGAGGGGCTCCTCGACGAGCTCGAGGCGAGCCTCGCGAAGCGCACGGCCGCAGGCGCCCACGCTATCTCGTGAGCCGCCAGACCCCGTCGCGAGAGCCCGCCGAGCCGATGCTCTCGCTCTGTGTGCTGTACGGCACGCGCAGGACGACGTATCGCGTGTCCGCGCGGACGACGCGGCCCGGGTTGGCGAAGCACACCTCGACGTCGACGTGGGGCAGCGCCATGCGTCGCTCGTCGGTCGCCACGTCGTCCTGGCCGGACCCCTTGACGGTCACCCGCGAGCTCGCGATCGCCGGCGCCTTGTCGAACGGCTCGCTAGCATCGGCGAAGCCCACCAAGACGAACGACCTCTGCGGCACCACGTCCTCGGTGGTCAGATTGTAGAGCCGGCTCATGAAGCACGCCTCGGTCTCGCTGAACGTCGCCCAGCGGTGCTTGGTCAGGCCGTCCACCGCGGTCGCCTGCCCGTCGCCCAGCGCAGCGGCGAGCGGGCTCCGAATGGGCAGCTCGGGCGCCACGAAATCGTACGTCGCGGGCGCGCAACCGGCGGCGAGACAGGACACGACGGCGGCGCGCCACATGGGCTCCAGCTTATCGCACGGGCGTGCGCGGGCCGCGTTTTTGCGCTATCTCGCGCATCGAACATGAACACCGCACCGCACCCGCACCCGCAGCCCGAGGCCATGCCCGGCGTGAATCACGTCGTGCTCGTCATGAGCGGCAAGGGGGGCGTCGGAAAGAGCACGGTCGCGACGAACCTCGCGCTCGCGCTCGCGCGCAGCGGTCACCGCGTCGGCCTCCTCGACGCCGACATCTACGGCCCGTCGATCCCGACCATGCTCGGCGTCACCGGCCGCCCCGTCTCGCTCGACGGCAAGACGATTGAGCCGCTGACGCGCTTCGGCTTGAAGATGATGAGCATCGGCTTCTTGCTCGAGGACTCGAAGCAGGCGGTCGTCTGGCGCGGCCCGATGCTGCACGGCGCGCTCAACCAGTTCTTGAACGACGTGAACTGGGGCGAGCTCGATTACCTCTTGCTCGACCTGCCGCCCGGCACCGGCGACGTCGCGCTCACGCTCTCGCAGCGCGTCCGCGCGACCGGCGCGGTCGTCGTCACGACGCCGCAGCCCGTCGCGACCGACGACGTCTACAAGTCGGTCTCGATGTGCAAGAAGGTGAACATCCCGATCCTCGGCGTGGTCGAGAACATGAGCTACTTCGTCGACAGCGCCGGCGTGCGGCACGAGATTTTCGGCAAAGGCGGCGGCCAGGCGATCGCCGACTTCGCCGAGGCGCCGCTCCTCGGCCAAATCGCGATCGATCAGACCGTGCGCGAGCACGGCGACAAGGGCACGCCGGTCGTGCAGGGCGCACCCGAGAGCGCGCCGGCGCAGAGCTTCGCGAAGATCGCCGAAGCCTTGATCGCGCGAATCGAATCCCAGCCGGAGGCCGCGCCCGCCGCGCCGGTGATCGACCGCAGCGGCGGCACGGGGAAGAAGAAGCTCCCCGTCGTGAAGTGAGGGAGGCGGAGACGGAGACGGAGACGGAGGGTTTGCTCGCTCGGGATTTACGAGCGTAGCGCCGTGCTCGGGCGGCTCAAGGCCAAGCCGCCGCTTCGCGGCGGTCGGCTTCGCCGAGCCTTGATCCGTCCTGCGCGCGGCGCTGGGGGGTGGGTGTTTCTCGAAAGGAGACAGACCCATGCTCAAGATTTACGACACGTCACTGGAGCTCATTCGGTTGCTGCGGCCTAGCCTTGAGAGCATCGCGCGAAGCGACGCGGATCTTGCTCGGCAGATGCGGCGGGCGATGGCCAGCATCACGCTCAACGTCGCCGAAGGCAGTTACGCAAGAGGACGAAACCGGCACGCGCTCTACCAAGTCGCGCTCGGGTCGGCGAAAGAGACCCGCGCGTGTCTCGATGTGGCGCAAAGCTTCGGCTACGTCGAGACGATCGATGAACAGGTCGCCGCGCAGCTCGGCTCGATCTGCGCGGTGCTCTACAGCATCGTCACGTGACGTCGAAAATCGGCGACGGAGTCTCGAGGCTCCGTCGCCGATTCGCTGGCTTCACGTCGCGAGTCGATAGAGCGTCGCGGCGATTCGGTCGAAGGCATCACGCAGCTTCTCGTCGACCGGTTCGACGTAGCCGAGAGCCTCGGCGACATCGAGGCAGGCGCGACCCTCGTGCGCCGATCCGAGAGCGCTTCGAAAACGCATTCGTTCGTTGCCCCCGCTGCAGCCGTAAGCCTCCGCCGTGTTGAGCGCAATGCTGCTTGCCGCCCTCCGCGTCTGCCGCGCCAGGTCGACGTCGTGCCGAGCAATCTCGCGAACGACGGGCGCAACGTCACGAAGCGTCTCGATGATGAACGGATAGATCCGAAGCATGCTGATTCTCCTCTCGTCCCTCGTTCGGGACCCCCACCGCGCTACCCTGAAAAATCCCGAGCGAGCATCCCCCCGTTTTCGGACTCGGAGACGGATTCGGATTCGGAGACGGAGACGGAGACGGAGGCGGAGACGGATTCGGAGCTCAGCTCCTCCACGTCCCCGTCTTCTTCGCCTGCGCGAGCAGCTCCACGTCCTGCTCCTTCTTCAGCAGCACCCCCAAGAACGGCAGCTCCCGGATGAACCGCTCCTTGCCGACCCCGGCGTGCTGCAAGACGGCGATCCAGTCGATGAGCTCGCTCGTCGACGGGCGCTTGCGGAGGCGCGGCACCTCGCGCAGCTCGTAGAACTTCACGACGGCTTGGTCGACGAGCTCCTCGTCGATTTTCGGGTGATGCACGCGCACGATGCGCTTCATCAGCTCCGGATCCGGGAAGTCGATGAAGTGGAAGACGCAGCGGCGCAGGAACGCGTCCGGCAGCTCCTTCTCGTTGTTCGACGTGATGATGACCACCGGGCGCTCGCGCGCGACGATCTCGTCGCCGGTCTCGAAGACCGAGAAGCGCATGCGATCGAGCTCGTGGAGCAGATCGTTCGGGAACTCGAGGTCCGCCTTGTCGACCTCGTCGATGAGCAGTACGCGGCGGCCTCTCGCCTCCTTGAAATACGTGCTCTCGCCCTCGTGCGTCGAGGCGAATGCGCGACCGAGCGGGCCGAGCTTGATGTAGTGGCGGATGTCTTTGACGTCGCCCTCGCCGAAACGTGCATCATACAAGCGTTGCACGGTGTCGTAGACGTAGAGGCCGTCTTGCGCGCGCGTCGTCGACTTCACCGGCCAGTGGATGAGCGGGAGGTCGAGCGCCTCCGCCACCGCCTCGGCGAGGAGCGTCTTGCCCGTGCCGGGCTCGCCCTTCACGAGCAGCGGGCGCTCGAGCGCGAGCGCGCAGTTCACGGCAGCTTCGATCGATTCGTTGGTCAGGTAACTCGGCGTGCCGGCGAACCGGCGGAACTCTTCGGACACGCCGGAACCTTACCACGCGCCGCGCGCGGTCAGCCGCCGTCGGGCGGACCGGCGTCGGGCACGCCGCCGCCGCTCGAGCCCGAGCCGCCCGACGCGAAGGACACCTGGCAAGTCTGCATGAGCTGGATGCAGTCCGTCGACATCTGCGACAAGAGCGTCGAGGAGAGCTTCTCCGCGTCGGCCTGGGAGCACACGGGGAGGCTCGATTCCATCGACTTGACCGCGTCGAGCTCCTGCTGAAAACATTTCGTGTACTCTGCAACCGTCGTGTTGCACTTCGTGATCTGCTCGTTGAACGAGGTGCAGTCGGGCGTCGCCGGCCACTGGAACTGCGGGTTCGACTCCGCCGCAGCGAGGCACGTCTGGTAGGTCTGTGCGCACGTCGCCGGATCCGAGCTCGACTGGGTCGAGAACCCGCACTGGAGCTTGGCGATGTCGCCGTTCGAGAACGAGTTTTTCGCGTAATTGTAGGTGTCGTCGCAGAGCTGGTTCTGATCGACCGGCGTGAGCGTGCTGGTGTTCTGGTTGCCGTCGATCGACGTCACTTTGCCGCCGCAAGCCGCCGCGGCGAAAGCGATAAGGATCCAAGTGCGCATGATTCTCCTCCGAAGTCGTGCAGCCTTCGCAAGCGCCGTACCAGCTCGGCCGTATGCGAAATCGCGCACTTGCCGCGCGCATGTGACCGGCGCTTCACGCCCAGTCGGGCAGCGACTACGTTGTCGGCGTGCTCTTCGCCGCTCCCAAGATCCCGCGCGTCCCGGCGGCGCGCGTCGAGCGTGCGCTGATCGATCTCGATCGCGCCGTCGGCACGTCGAAGCTCGTCGTCGAGGAGACCGCGCGGCGAGTCTACGCCGAGGACGACAGCCAGTCCGAGGCGTGCATGCCCGACGCGGTCGTCGTGGCCGAGACGCGTGAGGACGTCGCGGCGGTGCTGCGCATCGCCGAGCAGTACGAGGTCCCGGTGACGCCGCGCGCGGGCGGCTCGGGCCGAACCGGCGGCGCGGTGCCCGTCGCGGGCGGCATCGTCCTCGCGACGCACAAGCTCGACAAAGTCGTCGACGTCGATCGCGAGAACCTCGTCGCGGTCGTGCAGCCCGGCGTCGTGCTCGCCGCGTTCCACTCGCTCGTCGAGGGCGAGAACCTCTTCTACGCGCCCGACCCGAACTCCGCCGACCTCTGCATGATCGGCGGCAACGTCGCCGAAAACGCGGGAGGACCCCGCGCGTTCAAGTACGGCTCGACGCGCGATCACGTCCTCGGGCTCGAGGCGTGCTTCATGGGCGGCAAGACGATGCGCGTCGGCAAGCGCACGGTCAAAGGCGTCACCGGCTACGACGTCACCGCGCTCCTCGTCGGGAGCGAGGGCACGCTCGGCGTCTTCACCGAGATCACGCTGCGCCTCCTGCCGCGCCCGGCCCAGGTCGCGACGCTCCTTGCACTCTACACGGACGTGCACGCGGCCGGCGCGTCGGTCTCGCGCCTCATCGCCGCCGGGCTCGTGCCGCGCTGCATCGAGATGATGGACGCGGCGACGCTCGGCGCGGTGCGCGCCGCGGGCAACCCCATCGACGAGCGCGCCGGCGCGATGCTCCTCATCGAGGTCGACGGCGAGGACGCCGATTCGCAGCTCGAGCGACTCGGCAACGCGCTCGGCGACGCCGAAGGCACGCTCGACCTCGTCGTCGCGCAGGACTCGGCGCAGCGCGCGCGCCTTTGGGCGGCGCGCAAATCGCTCAGCTACGCGACGCGAAAGATGGCGACGCACAAAATCGCGGAGGACGTCGTCGTGCCGCGTTCGCGCATCGGCAAGCTCCTCGAAGAGACGCAGCGGATCGGCGAGCGCGAGAACGTGCGTCACCTCACCTACGGTCACGCGGGCGACGGCAACCTGCACGTGAACTTTCTGTGGGACGCGCCGGACGAGGAGCCGCGCGTCGCGCGCGCGGTCGAGGCGCTCATGCGCGCGACCGTGGAGCTCGGCGGCACGCTCAGCGGCGAGCACGGCGTCGGCCTCGCGAAGGCGCCGTACCTCCACTTCGAGCAGAGCGACGAGCTCATCGCGCTCCAGAAGGACATCAAGCGCGTCTTCGACCCGAAGGGGCTGCTCAATCCCGGCAAGATCTTCCCGGTCTCGCACACCGGCTGCTGACGGCGTCGCGCGCCTAGGGCTTGCTCGGTCGCACCGACCGCGGGATGCCGTCGATTGCGGGAGGCCGACCGGAGCGGCGCGTCCCGTAGTCGATCTTCATCGGCTTCGGCAGCGGGCGGAGCACCGGCTGCACCTGGATTTCGGGCGACATGTCGCGCATCGACTCGGGCACCGTCGTGCGGTTGCCGTCGCGGTATTGGTTGAAGTGCGGCGAGCAGATCTCGACGCCCTCGCGGAAGAAGGTGTCCTGCACGGCCTGGTTCAACCGCGACTCGACGAGGTGGAGCTCGCTCGGCCGATCCGAGAACGCGCAGAGCTCGTAGCGCACGTAGAAGTCGTCGAGCGACTTCTGCAGCACGTACGGCTCGGGGTGGAGCTGGATGCCGTCGACCATTCCGGCGGCCGCGATCAAGAGCCGATGCACGACGCGCCACGGCGTGTCGTACCCGATGGTCACTTGCGTGTGCACCTGGACGCCGGTCTCGCCCGCGTAGCGGCTGTAATTGACGAGCGAGGCGCTCTGCACGATCGCGTTCGGGACGACGACGTCCTCGTCCTTGGTCGTGCGAATGTGCGTCACGAACGCGCCGAGCGCCGTCACCTCGCCCACCGCGTCGCCGATCTTCACGCGGTCGCCGACGCGGTAGGCGCGCGCGTACGTGATCATCAAGCCGGAGAGGAGGTTCGCCGTCGCGCTGGTCGAGCCGAGCGAGATGAGCACGCCGACCATGATGCTGACGCCCTGGAACGCGCGCGAGTCGCTGCCGGGCAGGTACGGCATGCCGACGACGAGCGCCACGAGCCACACGAGGATGTTGACGATGCGCCGCGTCGGCACCGCGAGATCCGCCGAGAGCCAAGGGAGCTCGACGCGTCCCTCCTCGATCGCGCGCGACAGGAGCGTGACCACGTGCGTCACGAAGCGCGCGACGAGCGCGATCGCGGCCATGACGACGAGGTTCGGCAAGAATCCGACGGCGGCGTCGCCGATTCGCTCGAGCGCGCCGATGAACGGGTTCACGATCGCGTCGGCGACCCGGCCCGTTTTGTCGAGCGCGAACGCGCACGCGATGATCCACAGGTAAATCGCGACGAGGCTCGCCGCCCAGCGCACGACCCCGAGCACGGTCTCGGCGAGCCGCAAGACCGACGCGCGCGAGAAGATCGCCGCCTTGTGCACGAGGCCGCCCTCGAGCTTCTCGAGGCGCGCGTCGATCGTGTCCGCCGCCCACGCGACGAAGGCGCCGAGCTTGCGCAGCACCCATCCGAGGACGAAGGTCGCGAAGAGCGCGAGCGCCGCGCGCGCGGACCAAACTGCGATCACCTGCGGCGCGATTTTGGTCACGGGGCCCGCATCTTCGACGCTCAGCGCCGCAGGCGTCAACCTCTACGGTTGCACCTGCAACCTCTCGATCGGCGCGGCGACGCGGTCGCGGCGGCGCGGCACGGCTGGGCCGACCGCGCGTGAAACCGCTGGAACTCGGGCGGCGGCAGCTGCGTAGCGCCCGACGCACGGCGCGGCCGGGTCGCACTAGGCGTTTTTAGGGCTTTAAGGTAAGCACTCGGCGTTTCACCATGGCGTCCCCGCTCACGCTGACCGACCCCACCTCTGCGCCGACTTACGGCGACGGCCCCCTTTCTCGCTGGTGCCAGCGGCACCTCGTCGAGGCGCGCGACGAAGTCTTCGTGCGCATGACGATCCGCGCCGTGACGCTCCAGCTCGCGCTGATGGTCGCGCTCTGGGCGACGCTGCGCTTCACGCACGTCCCCGCGTGGGTCCCGATGGCCACGTATTTCGCCTTCTGGGGCTGGGCGACGCCGCCGATCATCTTGATGCTCCACTGCACGATGCACCGGAAGTTCATCAAGGATCCGAAGTGGCTCGACAAGGCGCACCCGTACCTCATGTCCTTCTTCTTCGGCATGCCGATGGGGTACCGCGAGCACCACGTGGGCATGCACCACGTCGAGGACAACATGGGTCGCGATCTGTCGTCGACGATCCGCTACCGGCGCGACAGCTTCGCCAACTTCCTCGTCTACTTTTTCCGCTTCTTCTTCCTCACGGTCTTCGAGCTCCCGGTCTACCTCGTTCGGGCGAAGCGCAAGGCGATGGCGCGGCGCGCAGTGCTCGGAGAGATCGCGCACCTCACGCTCATCGTGCTCTCGATGCGCTTCGTCGACTGGCGCTTCGGCGCCGTCGCGTTCCTCGCGCCGTACGTGACGTGCCGCTTCATGATGATGGTCGGCAACTGGGGTCAGCACGCGTTCGTCAACACGGGCCGCAAGAACAACGGGCTCGCCAACGCGATCACCTGCATCAACAGCACGTACAACAAGCGCTGCTTCAACGACGGCTACCACATCGGCCATCACCTCCGCGCCAACCGTCACTGGACGGAGATGCCGAAGGACTTCCTCGAGAATCGCGAGCTCTACGTGCGCGAGGGCGCGATCGTGTTCGAGGGGCTCGACTTCTTCTTGGTGTCGGTCCTCTTGTGGTCCGGCCAGTGGAGGGTGCTCGCGAAGCGCTTCGTGCGCCTCGGCGAGCCGATGAGCGACGACGAAGTGATCGCGCTCCTCAAGTCGCGCGTTCAGCCGGTCCGCTCGTGGCCGGCCGAGAAGATTGGCACGGCGCCGGCGCTCGCGGCCTGACGCGCTACGCCAGAGACCCCTTGAACCAATGGTCTCGCGCCGCGGCTGGAAGCCGACACGCGGCAGCATGACGAAACCGGCCGGACCGGCGCCATTCTGCTCGCAGGAGGCGCTGGTGGCCGAGTCCTCGTCCGCCAGCGCCGCGGGCGAGCGCAGGGCGGCGGCCCGGCCGCGCGTTCGCGCTGCCGCGTGTCGTTTGCCTGCGCCTCGACAAGACGAGATTGCTTCAAGTGGCTTTCGCTTCAGCGACGCGACTCGGCCCACGCGACCGCGGCGGCCGCTTGCACGAGACCCGCGCCCTGCACCGCGGGCGGGACGCCCTCCAATTTACGTGCAGTATGCAACAGGCCCTCGCGCACGTCCGCGGGCCCGAGCGCCGGGTTCGCCTCGAGCATCTGCGCGACGATCGACGCGACGATTGGCGCCGCGAACGACGTGCCGTCCACGTGCTGGTAGTCGCGCGCGATGTACTTCTGCAGCGCGATGCGCGCGCTGACGCGCTCGAGCAAGTCCGCGCTCGACTCGGCCAGCGCGGGGAGCGACGACGGCTCGAGCGACATCTCCTCGAGCACGGTCAGGAGATTGTAGAGCGCGTGCGCCTCGCGCGCTTCGAGCGTCCCCGGCACCATCGGCGCGGGGACCCATGCGGCGGGCGCGAGCAAGTCGGGTTTGCCGCCGCCGTGGCTCGAGGGCCACGGGCCGTCGTCGCTCTCGTCGATCGTGCCGCCGTCGTCGAAGCCGCCGACCGTGATCGCGCTCTTGGCCGAGGCGGGCGCGGTGGGCGCGCGATCGGCGACGTTGCCGGCCGCCGCGACCACGACGACGCCCGCCTGCGTGGCGCGCTCGACGGCGCGCTCGATCTCCGCCGACTGAGGGTCGCCGGGGTCCACCCCCAGCGAGATTGACAAGACCCGCACGCCGAGGTCGGGGTGACGCAAAGGGATCCCGAGCGCCGCGACGACGTGCGCCGCGCGAACGTCGGCGTCCTCGTCCTTCGCCTTCACGAGGACGACTTCGCTCTCGGACGCGAGCCCGCGATAGCGCCCGCCGGAGAGGTACCCGTTGCCGGCGGCGGCGCACGTGGTCATGGTGCCGTGCCACGACCACGCCTTGCGCTCGAGCAGCTCGCGCGGCTCGGGCTGGTCGCGCGTCACGTCCACGTACGCGCGGATTCGCCCGCGCGGCAGACGCAAATCCGGGTGCGGAAAGAACCCGGCGTCGACGAAGGCGATGCAGACGCCGCGGCCCGCGTAGCGCGTCGAAGGGCAAAGGCGTTCGACGAGCGAAGGGATTTGCGGTCGCCGCATTACTCTTGTTCGGGCGGCGGTAGCTGCGCTTCGGCCGCGCGGGGGTCCGGCATCGGCGTGTCGCGCATGACGCCGCCCGTGAGCGGAGCGTCGCCGATGTAGCCGAGCGAGATCGAGCGGACGGGCCGCGGCGGCGGGCGCGACGACTCCTCGATCGCCTGCTGAAGCCAGAAGGTGTCGACCGGGGGCGCGGGATCTTGGCGTGCCTGTTCGGAGACGGGGATGCCGTCGAGCGCGGTCTCGTCGACCATGAAGCGCGACTCGGCGCATCCGCACACGAACGCACACGCGAAGAAAGCGAATGACGCGGCCCGCACCACGGCCTCCACTATGCAATCTCGCGGCCGCGGCCGCATCAAGTTTCGTCGAGCTTCGACTGAATGGAATCATGGACGTACGCGCGGAGGCGCTCGACGTCGTCGGGATGATTTGGGTCGCCGTCGGGAAAAATCGGGGCAAGCGCGTGCACCGTGACCTTCGCCGCGCGCGGGACGAGCGTTCCGTAGCGGCCGAAGGCGATGGGCAGGTTGTAGCGGCGGTCGCCGAAGAGGACCCGACCGACGAACGGGTCGCGGGCGAGCACGCGGTACATGTCGTCGACGCCGCACGCGGCGATGGGCACGACCGGCGTCCGCGCGCGGAGCGCGACGCGCGCGAAGCCCGCACGGTTTCGCCATTTGAGCTTGTGACGGTCGCGAGCGTGCTTGTACGAGTCGAAGATGCCGCCCGGGTACACGATGACGAGGTCGCCCGCGCGGAGACGCTCGACCGCGTCGTCCGGCGTGCCGGGGATCGCGTTCACCCAGTCGAGGGTCGCGGCGAGGCCGGGCGTCTTCCACAAATTGCGATCCGCGAGCCACGTCGCGAGCCGGTGCGTATGACGCCACAAGAGCGCCCCGAGGATGAACGCGTCGAAGCCGAAGATCCCGTGGTTTGCGACGAGCAGCGCGCCGCCGTCGCGCGGGACGCGCTCGTGACCGACGAAGCTCGCGTCGAAATAGCGGACGACGCCGTCGACGAACCTCCGCCCGACCGCCGACTCGGGGAAGCGCTGGAACGACGGGCGAAGCATGCCTTCGCCGCGGTCATATCATCGCCTCACCCGAGCGTTCGCAAGAACGCTTCGGCACGGAAAAAAGCGCTCGCGGCGCGCTGGGTCGTGAGCAAGTCGCCGTGTCCCGGCGGACGCGAGCCGTCGTCGCTCCGCTCGACGCGGTCGACGTGGATCGGCCCGCGGCAGCGCGACAGCATCCGTTCGACGCACACGGGGCGCGCGTTGATCCGGTCGCCGTCGCTCGCGATCGAATAGATGGGACACCGAACCTCGGTGAGCGCGGAGAGATAGTTCCGCGTGCCGTCGCGGCTGACCCAGCGCCCGTCGAGGGCGAAGCGCGCGAGGTCCTCGACGTAGGCGAGCGACTCGTCGTCGCTGCCGAGGCGGAGCGCACGCGCGGGGAACTTTCCGACGCGCCGCGCGGTCCGCAGGAAGCCTTCGAGCACCACGCGCTTGGCCGCCCAGATCGGCCCGCTCGGCTCG
Source organism: uncultured delta proteobacterium (assembly GCA_963731595.1). Lineage (GTDB taxonomy): Bacteria > Myxococcota_A > Polyangia > Polyangiales > Polyangiaceae > DASXHD01. The sequence continues at coordinate 776,157 of CAVSWE010000004.1, read as the reverse complement.
AAGTCGCGCAGCCACACGTTGGCCGCGACGAGCACGATCGCGTCGAGCGAAATCAGGCCGCAGCCTTGCGCGGCGAGCGCGGTGTGCCCGCCGAGCGAATGCCCGACGAGGGCGACGGGGCCTTCGCTTCGCGCGCGCGCGCATTCGACGACGGCGGGCAAGTCCTTCTCGACGAAGTCGTCGTAGCCGTAGCTCGCGCACGGGCTCTTCCCGTGGCCGCGAAAATCGAACGTGACGACGCGCCAGCCGCGGTCGCGGTACGCGGGCGCGAGCCACCGAAACGCGCTCTGTCGCGCGAACATCGCGTGCGCCATGACGACGGTTCTCGTCTGCGACGCGTCCGCCGGCTCGTAGACGGTCGCCGACAGCGTGACGCCGTCGCGCGTGCGGATTTCGAGCGTCTCGGCGTCGAGCGGAGGCGGCGAGGCCGCGCGCTTGAACCCGCTCATGACCTTTGCTCGAGCCTTCGGCTCGACCTCGGATTCATGACAGCGTGAGGATCCACGCTTCGTCTCCGACGCCGACCCCGAGGCGCTCGGCCGCCTCCGCTCCGAGCGCGCCGCTCTCGTCGTCCTCGGCGATGAAGTCGGTCAGGACCGAGCGGAAATGAGGCTCGTCGGGCAGGTCGACGCCGACGAGCGAGCGGTGCCGCGCGTGCTCCTTCTTCGCGAGGAGCTTGGTGATCTTCACCTTGTGCGTCGCCTGCACGAGCGAAATCTCGTCGGTCGGCGCGACGAAGTGCGGTCCGCCGTCGAACGGGTCGACGCGCTCGGCGTAGCGGAAGCCGATGCGCCGGAGCATCTTCTCGACGCCCCTGGTTTGAGCTCCAACCTTTCCGATCACGTCCTGCGCCTGCTTGGGCAGGAGCGACGCGTAGATTGTCCCCTCGGGGAACAAGCCTTTGATGAACTCTTTGTTCTTCTTCGAGAGCCGGTCCGCGTCGGCGTAGCTCATGTCGGTGAAGTTGCGGCCGAGCGCGTCCCAGAGGTGCGAGGTGCCGTCGGGCTCGAGCGGCGGGAGCAGCTCGGCGAGGATCTCGTCGCGAAAGAGCTCGCGGTGCGCCTTGATGTAGAGGAATCGCACGTACGAGATGAAGAGCCCGAGCCTCTCGGGCACGCGGCGGTAGTCGGGCGAGAGGACGAGCCCGCCGATCTCGGTGGGGCCGGCGAACGAGTAGCCGATGTTGAGCGTCGTGTGGTTGAAGTGCTTGTCGATCGTCGCCGAGTACCGCTCCTCCTGGATGACGTCGAGGTAGATGTACGGCGCGTCGCGGCGGCCGAGCTGGCCGATGATCATCGACGTGCCGATGATCTTCTTCTTCTCGTCGTCGACCAGCACGAAGACGTACTGCCGGCGGCGCGGCTCTTTGATCGCGCCGGTGAAGCTGTCGCTCGCGTGCTTGAGGATGTCGCGGATCTCGTCGCGATCGTCGGGGAGGTTCACGGTGTCGAGGTGGTGCGCGACCTCGAGGAGCTGGTCCTCGTCGGTTTTCAGCGCGCCGCGGACCTCGTATCGAACCATGCCGGGCTCCGGGACTTAGCATGGTATCGTCGCAGCGTGAAATCGCGCTTTTTCGCCCTGGTTCTCGTCGCTTCTTCGCTCGGCGCAGGCGGCTGCGACGGGTGCCACAACGGGGCGAGCAAAGGGATGAAGGTCGCCGTCTCCATCTTCCCGCTCTACGACCTCACGCGCCGCGTCGCGGGGCCCGACGCCGACGTCATCCTGGTCTTGCCGCCCGGGCACACCGAGCACAGCTTCGATCCGTCGCCGAAGGACGTGGAGCAAGTCGCGGCGTCGAAGGTCGGCGTGCTCGTCGGGCTCGGGCTCGACCCTTGGATGGAGAAGCTGATGAAGAGCGCGTCGCCGACGGCGGCGCTCGTCAAGGTCGGCGAGAAGGTGCCGACGCTCACGGTGAAAGAAGGCGCGATCGGCGACGAAGCGGCCGACAAAGCTCGCACCGCGCCCGAAGAGGATCACGATCACGAGCTCGGCGCGACCGACCCGCACGTGTGGATGGACCCCTCGCGCGCGAAGACGATGGTCGCGGCGATCGGCGACGAGCTCGCGAAGGCCGACCCGTCGCACGCCTCCGGCTACCATGCACGCGCCAAGCAAGTCGACGGCGAGCTCGACGCGCTCGACAAGGAAATCGCCGCGCGCACCGCGGCGCTCCACACCCGCGGCTTCGTCACCTTCCACGGGTCCTTCAACTACTTCGCGCAGCACTACGGCCTGCACATCCTCGCGGTCATCGAGCCGTTCCCCGGCTCGTCGCCGACCGGCGAGTACATCGAAGAAGTCCTCAAGGTCGTCCAAGAGCGCAAAGTCCCGGCCCTCTACTCCGAGCCGCAGCTCGACTCGCGCCCGGCCAAGACGATCGCCGAAGCCGCCAAAATCCCCCTCGGAACGCTCGATCCCGTCGGCGGCACGCCTGAGACCGACTCGTACGAAAAGCTCATCCGCTACGACACGAGCGCGCTCGAGAAATTCTTGAAGTAACATCGACGCGTGAGCAGCGAGCGGCCGCCTCCGTCGATCGCGAAGTCGAGCCGCCGCTACAGCGACCTCTACTTCGGGACGCTGCCGCCCGACGACGCGCAGCGCGTCCTCGAGGTGACCGGCGTCTCGATCGGCTTCGGCAAGCGTCAGGTGCTCGAGGACGTGAGCTTTCACGTGCCGGTCGGCGAGTTCCTCTGCCTCTGCGGGCCGAACGGCGCGGGCAAATCCACGCTGCTCAAGATCATCCTCGGGCTCGTGAAGCCCGACGCCGGCCACGTGAAGATCGACGGCAAGATCGGCTACGTGCCGCAGCGAAAAGGGTTCGACCGCGATTTTCCCGCGACGCCCATCGAGGTCGTCGTGGCGAACTTGCGCGGCCGCTGGCCCATCGCGATCTCGAAGGACGAGCGCGAGCTCGCGATGGAAGCGCTGACGCGCACCGGCGCAAAAAAACTCGCGAACGCGCAGATGAAGGATCTGTCGGGTGGCGAAACGCAGCGTGTCTTTCTCGCGCGCGCCCTCGTCACCAAGCCGGACCTCGTCATCCTCGACGAGCCCACCGCGGGCGTCGACGTCGGCGGCCGCGCCGCGATCGTGGACCTGATGGCCGAAATCAGCGCCTCCGAGACCATCGCCGCGGTGCTCGTGACCCATAATTTGCAGGCGATCGCGCGGTGCGCCGAGCGCGTCATCTACTTGGACAAAAAGGTCCGCGCCTGGGGCCTCTGGAGCGAGCTCGCCCGCGAGCGCGAGCTCGCCGCGATCCAAGCCGGCGATCACACCGACCGGATGGCGATGGACGGGGACTGAGCTGACTAAATAGTTAATTGCCTTGACCGGCGCGGGGCCATAACTTACTAAAAAGTAAGTTGGAGGTTCGCCCATGTCGCTGAGGGCCCGCATCGCCACTGCCGTCGACCAGCGCGTACGCCGCGCGCTCAAGGTGCCCACGGCACCCGAGAGCGAGACTCGAATCAAGGAAGCGCCGGCCGCGGCGACGCCGAACTACACCGAGCTCGCGCGCGCCCTCTCCGCGCCGGCGAAGGACGGCCCGCGCGGCACCGAGTCGATCGAGGTGACCTACTCCACGGCGTACTCGTGGGAGTACAACGCGCAGCGTCTCGATCTCCGCGCCCTCTACGAGAAGTCCAAAGACTTGATGTGGAACGCGCGCGCGCTCCCGTGGTCGACGCACGTCGACCCGCAGGCCGAGAGCGTCCCCGACGTGATGAACCCGCTCTACGGCAGCGCGCTCTGGCGCAAGCTCGACGCGGCCGGCAAGATCCCCGAGCTGCGACAGCACATCGCGTCGTACTTGCTCTCGAACTTTCTCCACGGCGAGCAAGGCGCGCTTCTCGCGACGGCGCAAATCGTCGGCTGCGTGCCCGGCGCCGACGCGAAGCTCTACGCCGCCGCGCAGGTGATGGACGAGGCGCGCCACGTCGAAGCGTACGACCGCTACCTGCGAGACGAAAATCGAGCTCGTCTACCCGGTCACCAAGCCGCTCAAGCAGCTGCTCGACGCGATCCTCACCGACTCGCGTTGGGACATGAAGTACCTCGGCATGCAAATCATGGTCGAGGGCATCGCGCTCGCCGCCTTCGGCCTGATTCACCAGTCGGCCAACGAGCCGCTCATCCGCGAGATCACCGAGCGCATCATGCAAGACGAGTCGCGCCACGTCGCCTTCGGCGTGCTCTCGCTCAAGGACGTCTACCGAGGCATGCCCGAGAGCGAGCTCCGCGATCGCGAAGAGTTCATCGTCGAGTCGTCGATCCTCATGCGCGACCGCTTCCTCGGCCAAGACGTGTGGGATCGCCTCGGCCTCCCGCAAAAAGACTGCCAGGAGGCCGCCGACAAGAGCGAGATGATGCAACTCTTCCGCACGCTGCTCTTCTCGAAGATCGTCCCCAACGTCAAACGCCTCGGCCTCCTCACGCCCCGCGTCCGCCAGGGCTTCGCCGACCTCGGCGTCCTCCACTTCGAGTCCCTCGCCGAGAAAGAAAATTGACAGGAAGGTCAGAAGCTCAGAAGTCGAAGAGAAAAGACTTTTTTTGAAAAAAATCATTCTCGCCTTCTGATCTCCTGACCTTCCTGTTTCTCTCTCTCTCCGGGATGCGCAGACCGAAAAAACAAACGCGTAACGCGGCGCTGACGCAGAAGCGGATCTTGGACGCGGCGGAGACCGAGTTCGCCGCGAAGGGCTTCGACGGCGCGCGGCTCGGGGCGATCGCGCGCGCGGCGGGCGTGCAGCAGGCGCTCATTCATCACCACTTCGACGACAAGGCGCGGCTCTATCGCGAGGTCATCGATCGCGCGCTCTCCGCCATGACCACCGAAGGCTGGGACATCCTCGCGCGCACGGTCCGCAGCGTCTCCGCCCACGGCGGAACGCGCTGGACCGAAGCGGATCTGCGCCCGCTCGTCAGCGCGTTCGTCGAGCTCCTCCAGCGCTTCTTCACCGCGCACCGCGCGATGCTCGCCATCGTCCAGAGCGAGTCCCACGCGAACGGCAAATCCAACATCGCGCGCGACCTCGTTCGCCTGCGCGTCAAGCCCGTCGCCGACGCGACGACCGCGTACGTCGAGGCGCTGCGCGCGTCCGGCGAGATTCGCGCGGACGTCGACGCGCAGAAGCTCTGCACCGCCGCCATCTCGATGGTCGCCTTTCCGCTGCTCGAGTCGACGTTTCTCTCGGCCGTCTGGCCGATCGACCCGACCAGCAAAAAATACCTCGAGTCCTCGCGCGAGGAGATCGTCGAGATGCTCGTGAGACGGCTTCTGCCGTGACCTGCGCTACACTCGCGCCATGAACCATCGCGCGCTTTTCTTGATTGCCTCCCTTTCGACCCTCTCCCTCGCAGTCATCCACTGCTCGAGCAACGACCAGCCCGGCACCGACGCCGGCGGCAACGACTCCGGCGGCAGCGACGCCGCGAGCGACGTCGCGCAGAAGCAGGACTCGAGCACCACCGACTCGGGCACCGACTCTGCGACGACCGACGCCGGCAACGACGCCGCGGGCGACTCGGGCGGCGGCCCGACCCTGACGGTGAAGAACTACCTCTCGTGGTGCAACGTCGCCGTCGGCAACGGCGCGGCGTCCGCGGCCGCCGTGCAGACCGTGTCGGCGACCGGCAACGTCCCGCTCACGGCGACGCCGCTCAACGGATTCAAGCTCGGCGACTGGCACCACACGACCGGCGACACCGGGAGCGGCGACCCCGGGACGGTGGCCAACAACACGAGCTCGGCGAGCGTGAACGTCGGCGACGCCGGCGCGTGCGTCTGGGTGTGCTGCCCGTTCACGAACGGCACCGGCTGCCCGACCACCGACCAGTGCCCGTGAAATAGCCTCTTTGTTGCGGCGCAACAAAATTTGTTGCGCCGCAACATGGGCCGCGGTAGAGCCGCGGCATGAGCACGACGAACCACGCCCCCACGTTCGGAGAGCCGACCCCGCTCGGCCTCCTCGGCCTCGCCGTCGGCTGCGCGGCGCTCGTCCCGATCGCGTTCGGCTGGGTCCCGAAAAATCCCGCGGCCGCCGCTTCGATGTTCGAGACCGCGGCGTGGATTTGCCTGCTCTTCGGCGCGGGCGGCCAGCTCCTCGCCGGCCTCATGGCGCTCGCCAACAAGAACACCCTCGGTGGGACGCTCTTCACGACCTTCGCCTTCAACTGGGTCATGAACTACTGGGCGCTCGACCGCCTCGCGCACGGCAAGCTGCCCGACGCGTCGGTCGTCCTCTCGGCGGACATCGCGTTCCTCGTCGTCTTCGTCGTGCTCACGTTCGCCTTTGCGCTCGTGTCGAAGGTGCTGTTCGTCTTCATGCTCGACGTCGACGCGCTCTACGCGCTTCGCGTCGCGCACGTGCACGGTCCGGCGATCGGCGTCGCGACCGTGCTCCTCGCGGCGATCGCGCTCTACGTCGCGCTCGCGATGCTCGTGAACGACGCCGCGTCTCGTTCATGCGCCGTCCCGCCCGCGGCGGATCCGGCGACCCGCGTGCTCTTGCCGCTCGGCGGCCCGCTGAAGCTCACTCTGCCGGTTCGAGCTCGGGCAGCATCGCCGGCTCGGACGCCTTCGCCGGCTTCGGCGGCGTGAGGGAGTCCGCGGACCCGCCGGAGGCGGGACGCGGCAAACGATGAGCGTCGCGAACCTTCCGCGGAACCTCCTGCAGGTCCCACACGATGTGGAGCGCCTGGAGCACGCGGAGCACGTAGTACGTCGGGTCCCACTCCCACCAGAAGAAGCCCTGGCGCGTCGAGCGCGGGTAGTAGTGGTGGTTGTTGTGCCAGCCCTCGCCCATCGTCACGATGGCGAGCAGCCAGTGGTTCTTGCTGTTGTCGGTCGTCACGTAGCGACGCTTGCCGATCATGTGCGTGAGCGAGTTGATCGTGAAGGTGCCGTGCCAGAGCAGCGCGGTGGACACGAAGAGCCCCCACACGAGCGCCCACCAGCCGCCGACGGCGAAGAGCAGCACGCCGAGCACGGTCGGCGGGACGAGGAAGTATTTGTCGAGCCAGCGGAGCTCCGGGTACTTGAGGAGGTCCTTCACCTGGTGCTCGTCGGTCTTCTCGAATTTGTCCGAGAGGATCCAGCCCATGTGGCTCCACCAGAAGCCGTCGATCTTCGCCGAATGCACGTCACCGGTGAGGTCGCTCTTGCGGTGGTGGTGGCGGTGGTGCGCCGCCCACCAGATGACGCCCTTCTGCGAGCTCGACGTCGCGAGGAGCGCCAGCACGAGCTGGAACGCGCGCGAGGTCTTGTACGTCTTGTGCGAGAAGTAGCGGTGGTAGCCGCCCGTCACGCCGAACATGCGGACGTAGTAGAGGCCGAGCGCGAGCGCCGCGCCCCACCACGACCAGCCGAGCTGGATGACTCCGGCGATGGCGATCACGTGCACCGCGAAGAACGGCAGCGACCGCCAAGACATGCGACGGTCGGCGGGCGTGAGGACGGAGACGGCCTCGGGCGTGCTTGAATCCACGCTGAGAGCGTAGCGGCTCGATCGTCACCGTTCTGTCAGGTCACAGCCATGCTTTGGCTAGAACCCGACCTGGTTCGGCTACTTGGCGGTGGCGACCGGGGCGTGATCGACCACCGGTTTCACGGCGACCCACGCGTCGCCGTAGTGGCCGCCGGGGTTCCACATCGCGTAGCCGACGCCTCCGCCCTTGTCGCCCTCGGCGATTTCCTGGGCGAGGTAGTGCGGGCCGTACTCGGGCGAGCGCCACATGAACGCCTGCAGCCAGGGGCGCACGATCGCGCTGCCGGTGGTCGCCTTCTTCACCGTGGCCGCGGTGCCGATCGCCACGATCTCGGGGTGGTTGCCCGGAACGTCCCAGCCGTAGAAGCCGGTGCCATAGTGTGACGGATACACCATCGGCATGATGACCTCGACGTTCGGGCTGAGCAGCGCGATGTCCTGCCCGAGGCCCTCGACGTCCTGGCGCGTGCCGGTGGCCGTCACGCCGAAGATGTCGACCGACAGCGGGATGTGGTGCGCCTTGGTGATGGCGTGCACCTTCGTCACGAAATCGGTGATGACGCCGATGCGCGTGCGGTTCGTGTCCTTCAAATGGAAGTCGGCGTTTCCGAGGCCGCCTTGCACCGGGTAGCGCACGTAGTCGAGGTTCACCTCGTCGGCGCCGAGCGCGATCACCTCGTTCACGAGATCGAAGATGTACTTCTGCGACTTCTCGCCGCCGGGATCGAGCCAGCCGATCGGGTACGGGCCGCCCCAGTTTCCGCGCACCGAGAGATCCGGCGCCTTCACCGCCGACCAGGGATCGTGGAAGCACGAGACGCGCATGATGACGCGGACGCCGCGCTGGTGCGCGAAGCGGATGGTGCGCGGCAGATCGGCGATGGGCGCGTTCTTGGCCGCGCCGTCTTTCACGGCGACGTCGACCTTCGTCGGGTAGGTGATGTCGCCCTCGTACGCCTTGCCGTCGAGGATGACCGCGTTCATGTGGCGCGCGGCGAGGCGGTCGAGCGTGTCCTCCCACGACCCGAGCGCGTCGCGCCCACCGAGGTAAATCGCCCGGAGCGCGCGATCCTGCGGCCAAGGCAGGCGCTCTTCGTCGGGCGATTTCCACGGCTCTTTCACGACGTCGGGGATCGTGATCGTCTTGTCGGCGACGCCGGGGTCGATTCGCGGGTCGATGCCGTTCGTCTTCGCGATCTCCTTCGCGAGATCGCTGGGCATGTAGATCGTCGTGAGACCGACGTACGATTTCGCGACCGTGTAGATCGTCTCTTTGGCGAAGCCGTGGTGCGTGACGACGAGCGCGCCTTTCTCGTCGCGCGCGACGCTCCCGCCGGGCGGGAGCTTGGGCTTGATGAACTCGAGGAGCGTGTCGCCGGAGCCGGCGCAGGGCGCCGTTCGCGCGCACATGTCCGACGGCGGCGGCTTCGTCGCTTCGAAGCTTCCGGGCGCGGGCGTCGCGGCGGCGTGCTGGACGTGCGTCGCGGGAGGCGACGTCGGCGCGGCGGCGTGCGCCCCGCAGCCGAACGCGAGAGCGAGGGCGAGCGTGGAAACGAAGCTCCGAATCACGCGGGCGATCGTGCTCCCGCCTTGGCTTTTTGCCAAGTTTCTCCGTCATTTACAGTGAAGGAGCTCCGAGGCGATTTTGCGCGCCGCGAAGGGCCCTCGGTAGACGAACGCGGTGTAGATTTGGACGAGGTCTGCGCCCGCGTCGAGCATCGCGCGAGCGTCTTGGCCGCGCTCGACGCCGCCGACGCCGATGACCGTCGCCTTGGGCAGCGCGCGGCGCACGCGGCGCACGACGTCGAGAGAGCGCGCGCGGAGCGGCGGGCCGCTGAGACCGCCCGCGCCGATCGCCTCGACGCGCTCGGCCGGTGTCGCGAGGCCCTCGCGGCGGATGGTCGTGTTGGTCGCGACGACGCCCGCGAGCCCGTGCGCGTCCACCACGGCGCAGATCGCGTCGATCTCCGCGTCGTCGAGGTCGGGCGCGATCTTCACGAGGAGCGGCTTTTCCCCGGCGTTTCGCTTCGCGAGCTCGCCGAGCAGCGCGCCCGCGAGGGCCGCCCCTTGGAGCACGCGCAGATCCTTGGTGTTCGGCGACGACACGTTGACGACGACGAAGTCGGAGACCGGCGCGACCGCGTCGAACGAACGCGTGTAGTCTGCAATCACCGGCGCGAGGTCGGCTTCGACGGGCACGGCGCGCGACTTTCCGATCGAGAAGCCCACCGGGACGCGGACGCGGTCTTTGATCTTCGCGAAGCGCGCGGCGACGCGCTCGGCGCCGTCGTTCGGAAACCCGAGGCGGTTCACGAGCGCGCGATCGGCGGGCAGGCGAAACAGATTCGGGCGCGGATTCGGCTCCTGCGCGAGCGCCGTCACCGTGCCGAGCTCGAGGAAGCCGAAGCCGAGCGCCGCGAGCGCGCGCGCCCGCCGCGCGTTCTTGTCGAACCCTCCCGCGAGCCCCACCGGCGAGCGGAATTGGAGGTCCATCGTGGTCACGGCGGACTTCGCGGGAGGCGCGGCGAGCGCGCGAACCGCGGCGCGGAGTGGCGGCGCGTGCTCGAGCGCGCCGAGCGCGGTCATCGCCAGGGCGTGGGCCGTCTCGGGATCCAAGCCGAAAAGGAGCGGCTTCGCGAGCGCGTACACGCCTCTGCCATACCACTCTTCCACTGCGGCTTTGGTCCGGGCATGATGGCCCGACCATGAGAGCTTTCTTCGTTCTGGGCATCACGATCGCCGCGCTCGGTTGCAGCAGCACCCCGGCGGACAACGACGCGGGCAGCGACGCGGCCGCGCCGGTCAACGGCTGCACGACGTTCGAGGACGACACGGCGTCCGGCGCGACGGTCACCGGGCCGGCCGGCGCCGCCCCCGCCCAGTACGCGCCGAACTGCGTCCACGTGAAGGTCGGCCAGACCGTCACCTGGAACAGCGACTTCACCGCCCACCCGCTCGAGGCCTCCGGCGGTGCGAGCCCCAGCCCGATTCAACTGACGAGCACGGGAACGACCGTGAGCTTCACCTTCACCACAGCCGGAACGTACGGCTTCCATTGCAGCGTGCACCCCGCGACCATGCAGGGCGCCGTCGAGGTCACTCCATGAAAAAGAACGTTGTTTGGTTCGGCGCGCTGATGATTGGGTGCGCCGCGGTCTGGGCGTGCAGCGGCGACGACACGGGGACGGACGCCGGACAGGACGCGGGAAACGACGTGACGACGACCGACTCGGGCGGCCAAGACTCCGGCGGTCAAGACGCGACCGGCAACGACGCGACGACGACCGACTCCGGTAGCGACGCGACGGCGAGCGACTCGGGTGACTCGGGCGGCGACGCCGGTGTCGTCCACGGCTGCACGAGCTTCGTGGACATGACCGCCGACGGCGGCGTCGTCACGGGCCCGAACGGCAACGTGCCGTCGCAGTACCAACCCAACTGCGTCCACATCAAGACGGGGCAATCCGTCACGTGGAACAGCAAATTCTCGGCTCATCCGCTTCAGCCGAGCGGCGGCACGACGCCCACGCCGATCACCCTCACGAACACCGGAACCACCGTGACGTTCAGCTTTCCGAACGCCGGGACGTTCGGCTACGACTGCCAGGTGCACCCCGGCACCATGTTCGGGGCGGTCGAGGTAACTCCATGATCATCGGCGTACCGAAAGAAATCAAAACGCGTGAAAACCGTGTGGGGATGACGCCTGCCGGCGTGCGCAGCCTCGTGCAGCGCGGCCACAAAGTGCTCGTCGAGAAATCGGCGGGCGACGGCAGCGGTCTCTCGGATGCGGCGTACGCCGCGTCGGGCGCGACGATTGTGCCGACCGCGGCCGACGCGTGGGCGGCCGAGATGGTCGTCAAGGTGAAGGAGCCGCTCCCTGCGGAGTACGGCTTCTTCCGCGAGAACCTTGTACTCTACACGTATCTGCACCTCGCGCCGGAGCCCGAGCTCACCAAGCAGCTCCTCGACAAGAAGGTCGCGGGCGTCGCGTACGAGACGATCGAGAACCCCGACGGGACGCTGCCGCTGCTTCGCCCGATGAGCGAGGTCGCGGGGCGCATGGCCGTTCAGGTGGGCGCGACGTTCCTCGAGAAGGAGCGCGGCGGCAAGGGCGTCCTGCTCGGCGGCGTGCCCGGCACGCGGCGCGGGCGCGTCGTCATCCTCGGCGGCGGCGTCGTAGGCCGCAACGCCGCGACCATCGCGATCGGCATGGGCGCGCAGGTGACGGTGCTCGACGTCCGCGCCGAGACGATGGCGTACCTCGAGGACGTCTTCGGTGGCGCCGTCGAGACGCTCTACTCGAACCCGATCAACATCGAGCAGATGGTCGCGCGCGCGGACCTCGTCATCGGCGCGGTCCTCGTGACCGGCGCCGCGGCGCCGAAGCTCGTCACGCGCGACATGATCGGCAAGATGGAGAAGGGCTCGGTCGTCGTCGACGTCGCCGTCGATCAGGGCGGCTGCATCGAGACGTGCCGCCCGACCTCGCACGACAAGCCGACGTTCGAGATCGACGGCGTCGTCCACTACTGCGTCGCGAACATGCCGGGCGCCGTCCCGCAGACGAGCACGTGGGCGCTGACCAACACGACCATCGGCTACGCGCTCAAGATCGCCGACCACGGTCTCGTGAAGGCGGCGAAGGTCGATCGCGCGCTCGCGCTCGGGATCAACACGTACAAGGGCCACGTGACGTGCGAGGGCGTCGCGCAGGCGCGCAACGTCGAGTACGTGCCGGTCGACCGGCTGCTCTGACGTTGGATTCGCTGTACGCCGGCGTCGACCTTCTCTCGCTCGACGCCGGCAACACGATCATCTTCCTGGATCACGCGCGGCTCGAAGCCGTCGCGCGCGAGGCCGGCCACGAAGTGGACGCGGCGACGCTGATCGACTGCGAAGGGCAGGCGAAGCGGGCGCTCTCGGGCCGCGGGGAGGTGGTGCGCGTCGCGTGGTCGCACGAGGGCGCGCCGGGCGCGGCGAGCTGGGGCGCGATGATCGCGACGATCCTCGCGCGCGCGGGTGTCGCGAAGGGGGAGCTGCCGGCGGTGCTCGACCACGCGTGGGCGAGCCACGTGAAGCACAATCTCTATTCGAAGGTTCCGGAGGGATTTCGGAGGCAATGGCCGAGCTCCGCGGCGCCGGCGTGAAGGTCGCCGTCGTCAGCAACTCGGAGGGAATGCTCGAGGCGCTCTTTCGCGAGCTCGGGATCTTCGACTGCTTCGACGCGCTGATCGACAGCGCGAAGGTCGGCGTGGAGAAGCCCGACCCGCGGATCTTCGCGATCGCGTGCGAGCGGACGGGGACGAGCGCGGCCCGAGCGCTCCACCTCGGCGACACGGTCGCGACCGACATCGACGGCGCGCGCGCGGCGGGGATGCGCTGTGCGCTCATCGACCCGTTCGGTCACTACGACGGGCTCTACGGTGACGTCCCGCGCGTCGAGAGCGCCATCGTCGCGGCGCGCGAAATCCAGCGGCTACGCGAATCGGCATGAGCGTTGCTCGCTCCGTCGAGCATGAGCGCAGATGCCACATTCGACCAAGGAAGGTTCACTCGCCTGGTCCGCGAGCGCGGGCTTGGCGACGATTCGCACGCGCGGCGCGCGATCCTCGCGACGCTCCAGGCGTTCGGTGCGCGCATTCCTGCGCCGGAGCGCGAAGCCCTTGCGCGCGCGCTCCCGCTCGAGCTCGCGGGCGCGGTGAGCGCCGAGCGCTACCGTGGCGAGGGATGCGCCGACGACCTGTACGCGGCGGTCGCGCGGACGGAGCGCACGCAGGAAGGCTTCGGGCGCGAGCACGTCCAGATTGTGATGGGCGCGCTCGGCGAAGAGCTCTCCGCCGAGCTCGATCGGCGCGTGGAGCGCGCGCTCTCGCCGTCGCTCGCCGAGCTCCTCCGCGGTAGCCCGCGCCCCGACAGCGAGCCGCCCCCGTATGCGCAAGCGCACCACCACTCGCTGGCGACCGGCAAACCCGGGAGCGTGCACCCCATCAGCGACTCGCCCCCTCGCGGCGCGCAGACCGAGTCGATCGGCGCCAAGAACCCGCACGGCGACACGAAGCTCTCGAGCTCCGACGGCGAGACCCAAGAACGCGAGCACGAGTCGCTCGCCACCGCAGAGCCACGGACGGACCGGGAGATTGCCGAATCGCGCGAGTGACGTTCGGGCGCCCAAGACGAGTCGCGCGCGGGCTTGACTCGTCGTATCTACAGTCCTAGATACATAGATATGACAAGCAAGCTCGATCGCCACGCCGAGCAGCTCGGCGCGCTCGGCCACCCCGCGCGGCTCGCGATCTTGCGGCACATCGTGCAGGGCGGGCCGGACGGCACGACCACGACCGAGCTCCAGACCAAGCTCGACATCCCGTGGACCACGTTGAGCCATCACGTCGACCGGCTCGTCAGCGCCGGCCTCGTCGTCGCGCGTCGCGACGGGAAGTTCTCGTTTCACACCGTCGACTACGAGGCGCTCCGCGCACTCACCGATTTCATCTGGGAAGACTGCTGCAAACGCGGCAAAGGCGCCGCAAAGACCTGCTGCTGAAGGAAAAACGAACCATGAACGTCCTCAAGGCCCACGTCTCGCTCAACGTCTCGAACATCGACGCGTCCGTCGCGTTTTACGAGAAGGTCTTCGGCGTCGCCGCGACCAAGCGACGCCCCGGCTACGCGAAGTTCGACCTCGCGTCGCCGTCGCTCAACTTGACGATGCAGGAGGCGCCGCGCACGGGCGTCAACGCGAGCCACTTCGGCATTCAGGTCGCCGCGAGCGAGGACGTCGCCTCCGCGTGGACGCGCTTCAAGGAAGCGGGGCTGAAGACGGTCACCGAAGACGACACCGAGTGCTGCTACGCGCTGCAAGACAAAGTCTGGGTCGAAGATCCCGACGGCAACTCGTGGGAGGTTTTCGTCGTGAAGGGCGAGGCTGCCTCGATGGGGAAGCAGCTGCAGAAGAGCGGGTGCTGCGTGCCGAAGGTCGAAGGCGACACCGACGCGAAGGCCGGCCGTGGCTGCTGCGGCTGACCGGCCGCGCAGGCTTTCGTTCCTCGATCGCTACCTCACGCTCTGGATCTTCCTGGCGATGGCGCTGGGCGTCGCGCTCGGCACGCGCGCGCCCGGGCTGACGACCGCGCTCCAGCGCATGAGCGTGGGCACGACGTCGATCCCGATCGCGATCGGCCTCGTCGCGATGATGTACCCGCCGCTGGCGAAGGTCCGCTACGAAGAGCTCGGCCTCGTCTTCCGGGACAAGCGCGTCCTCGCGCTCTCGCTGGTGCAAAACTGGGTGATCGGACCGCTGCTCATGTTCGGGCTGGCGGTCGCCTTCTTGCGGGACAAGCCCGAATACATGCTCGGGCTCATCATCATCGGGCTCGCCCGCTGCATCGCGATGGTCATCGTGTGGAACGATCTCGCGAAGGGCGACACCGAGTACTGCGCGGGGCTCGTCGCGTTCAACTCGATATTCCAGGTGCTCTTCTTCTCGGTGTACGCGTACTTCTTCGCGACCGTCTTGCCGAGATGGCTCGGGCTCGAGGGCGCTGTGGTGCACGTCACGATCGCCGCGATCGCCAAGAGCGTCGCCGTCTACCTCGGCGTCCCGTTCGCGGCAGGGTTCCTCACGCGGCGCGTGCTCGTCGGGGCGAAGGGGCGCGACTGGTACGAAAAGAAATTCATCCCGCGCGTGAGTCCGATCACGCTCGTCTCCTTGCTCTTCACGATCGTCGTCATGTTCTCGCTGAAGGGGGACGCGATCGTGGAGCTCCCGCTGGACGTGCTGCGCATCGCGGCGCCGCTGGTGATTTACTTCGGCGTGATGTTCGGGGTGTCGTTCCTCCTCAGCAAGCGCATCGGCGCGAGCTACCCGCAGACGGCGACGCTCTCCTTCACCGCGGCGTCGAACAACTTCGAGCTGGCGATCGCCGTCGCCATCGCGAGCTTCGGGATCCACAGCGGAGCGGCGTTCGCCGCGGTGATCGGGCCGCTCGTCGAAGTCCCCGCGCTCCTCGGGCTCGTGCACGTGGCGCTCTGGGCGCGGAGGTTCTTCGCGTGAACGCCGGAGAGTCCATCCTCTTTCTCTGCGTCGCGAACTCCGCGCGGAGCCAAATGGCCGAGGGCCTCGCGCGCAGGCTCTTCGGCCCGGCCGTGCGCGTTCAGAGCGCCGGGAGCGCCCCGTCGCGCGTGAACCCGTACGCGATCGAGGTGATGCGCGAGATCGGCGTGGACCTCTCGACGCATGCTTCGAAATCGGTGGAGACGGTCGACCCCGCGACCGTCGACACGGTCGTCACGCTCTGCGCCGAGGAGGTGTGCCCCGCGTTTCTCGGACGCGCGCGACGAATCCACTGGCCCATCGTCGATCCGGCGAGCCGCGACGCGTCGCTCTCGCGCGAGGAGATGCTCGCTCGCTTCCGCGCCGCGCGCGACGAGATCGCGAGGCGGCTCGCGACGTGGGAGGACGTCAGCGCAAGCGATCGAGCAGCGCCTCCACGCGGAGGATCCCCGCGCGGTCGCTGACGCGGTAGGCGTGGTCCATCGCGGCGAAGAGGTGCGTCTGCTCCCACGCGAGACGCTCGGGCTCGCGCTCGAGCATGCCGACGTAGTACGCGAAGAGACGATCCGGCGAGAAATGCGTGCGTTTCGCGACGGCGTGCTTCACGACGGCGTGGAGCGCGAAGCGCCCGGCGAAGTGCTCTTGAACGAGCCGGAAGCGCACGAGCGGACGAAGCGCGGAGGTCGCGCCGCGCGGAAGGCGCGCGAGCTTCGCGAGCGACGCGACGTCGACGTGATCCCCGCCGACGTGCGCGAGGACCGCGAGGACGCGTCGGCTCGTCGCGGGCAAGCGCCGCCAGCACCAGTCGACGAGGAGCGCGACCTCGGGCACGTCGTCCTCGTGATCGAGCGCGCGGACGCGATCGATGCCCCGCGCGAGGAGAGCGCGCTCGAGGGTCCGAGGCGCTGCGGCGCGCGAGCCGACGATTGCGTCGGCGATGTCGAGCGCGAGCGGGTTCCACCGAACGAGGCGCGTGAGGCGCGCGACTCGCGGGAACGCGGCGCGCCCGCTCGTCACGAGCGGCGCCGTCACGGGAAAGACGAACACGCCGCCGAGGAGGCACCGTCGCGCCGTCAGCACGAACGACGCCCTCGTGCCGACGAACGCGTCGAGCAGGCGCGCGGTCGCGCGGTCGTCCTCGTGGTTGTCGAGCACGACGAGCCGCTCGGCGCGCGAGAACGCGGCGCGAAGACCGCGAACGGCGCGATCGACGCGCTCGCTCGACACGCCGAATCGCAGCGCGAGGAGCTCGACGCAGGTCCGAAAGTCCCACGCGCCGATGCGCACCCAGTCGACGCGTCCGCCGAAGGCGCGCTTCACGCGATGGCCGAGCGCAGCCGCGAGGACGGATTTCCCGCTTCCGCCGGGCCCGACGAGCGCGATGCGCGCCGGCCGCGTCGCGAGGAGCGCGAGCTCGAGCGTCCGGAGCTCGCGCGCGCGACCCCGCAGCGGCGGAGCCGGAGGAAATGCGGACGGCATGCGCTGCGACTACCACGCCGCGTGCGGATTGTGCGATCCTCGACGCGTGAAGATCGACCGCTCTCTCCTCGCCGTCGCGTTTCTCCTCGCCGCGTGCGGCGCCACGAGCGGCGGCGCCCGCTTCGACGTGGCCCCCGCGCCGCCCGTGCCGGAGGTCTCGACCGCGAAGGCCTCGTCGCCCGAGGTCGGCGTCGCGAACCTCATCTCCGACGCGATCGCGAACCTGAATCTCACGACCGACCAGAACGCGCAGCTCGTCGCCGTGATGCGCGAGCTCGACACGCACCACGCGGACGTGCAGGCCGCGCGAAAGGCGCTGTCGCTCGACATGGCGAGCTCGGTCGCCGCGGGGCAGGTCGACGAGCGGGCGCTGACGCAGGACGCCGAAAATCTCGGCAAGGCGCGCATCGACTCGCAGCCCGCCGACGCGCACGCGTTCGAGGAGCTTCACCGCGTGCTCACGCCGGCGCAGCGCAAGCAGTTCGCGGCCGCCCTACGCGCGCGCGCCGAGAAGCTCCCGACCGACGACGCGCAGACGCGCTACGGCCAGTGGCGCTCGGACCTCGAGATCAGCCTCGAGCAGAACGAGAAGATCTCGCCCCAGCTCGACGCGGACACCGCGAGCACCGCGAGCGCGCGCGCCGAGCGCGACGCCTGGCGCGACCGCTTGCGCAGCGTCGCCGACGACTTCGAGAAGGACGCGTTCACCGCGGCGTCCTACGTCGACCCGCACGTCCGCGGGACTACGGTCGAGCGCATTCGGCGCGTCATCGCATTCTTGAAGATCGTCGTCCCCGTGCTCGCCCAAAAACAGCGCGACGAAGCCGCCGAGAACCTGCGCGCCGAGGTCGGCGTCAAGCACGACTGAGCGCGTTCAGGCCGAGGGCTTGAGCTGCTTTCGGATTTTCTTCGCGAAGGTCTGCGTGCAGAGGCCGTGCGCGTCTTCGTGATCCATCGTCTCGCGGAGCAGCTTGGTCTTGACCGCTTCCGAGCACCCCGAGCGGCTGATCTCGTTCGCGAGGAGCTTGCCTGATGCGGTCGTCGGCACGCGCGGGCCGGTCTCGGCCGCGGTCTGCGCGGGGGTCTTGAAGTGCGACGGCTTCGTCTTGGTCACGTCGCGGAACCCGGTGTCCTCTTGCGGCCGCCCCGAGCCGTGGCACCCCGGGCAGGTCGTGTGACTGCCGAAGGCGTTCGCGATCCGGCCGTCGCCGCCGCAGACGCCGCAAACGGTGCCGTGGTCTCTCATGGGGGGAAGCCTACGCTCGCGCGGCGCGCCGTCAATTCGGGCGGCGCGAGCATGAGGTCGACGTCGTAATCTTGCCGCGCGAGCCGCGCCGCGCCACCATCGCGGCGTGCGCCTCGCTCTCCTCGCTGGGACCCTCTCCGTTTTCGTCGCGACGACGGCGTACGCCGATCACGCGCACCACCATCGCCGCGCTCGGCGCACGCGCCCTTCGCCGCGGTCGTATTTCCTCGCCGGCGATCCGCACGTGCCCCTGGCGGTCGTGACGGGCGCGCGCATCGGCGACAGCGCGTTCTCGGACCATCGCTGCGGCGCGAAGAGCCGATGGAAGAGGCTCGGCTCGCGGTGGACCGCGCTCGACGCTTGGGGTGTGCCGCTCGGCGTCCACGCCGCCACGTCCAAGGACGACTACGACGCAACCGGTTGCGCCGAGCTGTCGTTCTCGCCGGAGCTCCGAGACGATCTCTCGCACGTCTTCGTGTCCGTGGACTCGGCCTGGCGCCCGGGCGCGTCGGCCGCCTGGGCCGCGCCGCCGGCGAAAAAGCGCGCGCTTCTCGCGCTCGCGACCGCGACCATCCCGGACGCGCGCGTGCCGCGCGATCACGTGTGGTCGCAGTGCACGAGCGTCCCGACGCGCGAGCGATTTTTCCACGTCCCAGGTCACGGCGACTGGGCCGTCGCGACGAGCAACACCGGCTGGCTCGTCGCGCGCGACGACGCGAGCGGCTGGACGGTTCGCACCCGCGATCGCGTCGGGCAGGCGGGGTTCGACGCCGGCTGTTTTCGTCCGCTCGCGATCTTCGACATGAACGGCGACGGCGTGCCCGAGATCGTGATGCGCTACTCCGGCGGCGATGGCTGGGACGACTTCGTGCTGGAGCTCGGGCCAGGCGACCAGTGGCGCCTCGTCTCGGCCAGCAACGGCGGCTCGACGGCGTGAGTCTCTGCGCTTTGCGCGTCAGCGCATCGCGCGCGCGAACGTGCCGGGCGTGAGCCCCGAGATGCGCTTGAAGTGCCGGTGGAGCTGGCTCTGGTCGTAGAGGCCGACGCGCACCGCGACCTCGGCCTGCGGGACGCCGCGCGCGAGCAGCTCCTGCGCGAGGCTGATCCTCCGGTGGGTGACGTACGCGTGCGGCGGCAAGCCGATCTGTTCGCGGAACGCGCGGCAAAGGCGGAACTTGTCGAGTCGCGCGTGCGTGGCGAGCTCGTCGAGCGACACGGATTCGGTGAGCCGAGCGTCGAGCAGCGCGCGCGCGCGGTCCACCGCGACCTGGTGGGTCGCGCCGCGCTCGGGCCGCGCAGGCGAGGCGCCCGTCAGCGTCACGAACGCCGTCAGCGCCTCGGCGAGCGTGCCTTCGAGCTCGACGGCGTCTCGGCTCGCGCCTTCGAGGAAGCTTCGATGCAGCGCCATGAGCGGCCGCACGCGCGGATCGCGCCGGCCGTCGAACGAGCGCGCGCGCGGATGGGCCGGCGGCTGATCGAGCGCGCCCCGCGCCCGTTCGACGAGCGCATCGTCGAATGCCAGCACTTGGAAGCGCGAACGGCCGCGGCGCGCCCGCTCGACGTACACCTCGCCCGGCACCTTCACGCCGAGCGACCCTGGCCCGGTCGCCCAACGCTCGGGGCCCACCGACCACTCCGATTCGCCCTCGAGCCGGAGCGCGGTCGCGTAGTGGAGGGGGACGGCGCGGCTCAGCCCGTGCTCGAACGTCAAGCGGATCGCGGTCACGCCGGGCAGACGGACGCGACGGTCGAAGACGCGGTGAGGTGCGGATTGGGCGCGGAGGGGCACGACCTTCGAGCTTAACCGCCCGCGAGGCCCCGCGCTTGGGCGTTCTTGGCGGCGCGCGAGCGCACGAACGACCAAGATCGCCCAAGAGCGCTGCGCGCGTGCGACGCATCATTCGACGCGTTCACAAGGAGACACGACCATGCGCGTATTCGTGACGGGAGCTTCGGGGTTCGTGGGTTCGAAGGTGGTGGCCGAGCTGCGCGCCGCGGGGCATTCGGTGCTGGGCCTCGCGCGCTCGGATGCGAGCGCGGCCGCGATACGAGCCGCGGGGGCGGAAGCGCATCGCGGCGATCTCACGCGTCCGGAGACGCTCGTGTCCGGCGCCGCGCAGGCCGACGGCGTGATCCATCTCGCGTTCGATCACGATTTTTCGAAGCTCGCCGACAACTGCGCGAACGAGCAACGCGCGATCGAGGCGCTCGGCGACGCGCTCGCGGGCACGAACAAGCTCTTGATCGTGACGTCCGGCACGGGCCTCGCGAGCGTCGCGGGTCGACCCACCACGGAAGACGACCCGCCGCGGAGCGAAGGCGGATTTCCACGTGCGCCCGAGCGCGCCGCCGCCGCCGCTGCGCAGCGAGGCGTGCGCGTCGCCGTCGTGCGTCTGCCGCAAGTGCACGACACGCGCCGCGCGGGCCTCGTCTCGTTCGTGATCCAGCTCGCGCGCGCGAAGGGCTTCGTCGCTTACGTCGGCGACGGCGCGAACCACTGGTCCGCGGCGCACGTCTCCGACGTGGCGCGTCTCTACCGCCTCGCCCTCGAGAAGGATCGCGCGGCCCGCTACCACGCCGTCGGAGAAGAGGGTGTCCGCCTGCGAGCGATCGCCGACGTGATCGGCAAGGGCCTGGGCGTGCCCGTCCGATCCATCGCTGCCAGCGAGGCGCCCGCGTACTTCGGATGGATGGGCGCGCTCGCCGCCGAGGACCTGCGCTCGTCGAGCGAAAAAACGCGAGCCGCGCTCGGATGGGAGCCGAAGGGGCCGGGCTTGATCGCGGACCTCGAGAAGCTCGAGTGGGTCACCGAATCTGCGCGAGCGTGACGCGGAACGTGCTGCCATTGCCCGGAGCCGACTCGAACGAGAGCCAGCCGCCCATCTCGGCGACGAGGCGCTGACTGATGGCGAGCCCGAGGCCGGTGCCGCTGCCCGGCGTCTTCGTCGTGAAAAACGGCTCGAAAATGCGAGCGGCGTTCTCCGGCGCGATGCCCACGCCGTTGTCGATCACTTCCACGACGACGCCGTCGTTCGACGCGTGGACGCCGACGCGGAGCCGGTTCGCGTCGCGCGCGCCGGACGGCATCGCCTCGAGCGCGTTCGTGATCAAGTTCACGAGGACCTGCGCTAGCCGGGCCGCGTTGCCGCGCGCGAGCGGGACCTCGTGCGTCGCGAGCGAGAGCTCGGCGCGCTCGCCGATGGTCTTGCTCGCGAGCGCCAGCGTCGACTCGACGACCGCGCGGGCGTCGATCGGCCCGACGACCACGTCGTCCACCCGCGACAGCGCGAGCAGGTCGCGGACGATCGTGCGAATGCGGTCCACGCCTTCGAGCGCCACGCCGAGCACCTGACGGCTCTGCGCGGCGGCGTCGCCGAGGGGCGCCAGCAGGCGCATGGCGATCTCGATGTTGTTGAGCACCCACGCGAGAGGGTTGTTCACCTCGTGCGCGACGCCGGCCGCGAGCATGCCGATCGACGCCAGGCGATCGGCGACGAGGAGCTGCTCCTGCAGCCGCACGCGCTCGGTCACGTCGTGGGCGATGACGAGTCGCGCCGGCTCTCGCTCGAAGATCACCTGCTGCGCGGGAGAGAACTCGACCGTCGCCACGCGCCCGTCTCGTGCGACGAGCCGTATCTGGCTGAGCCCGACCGTCTTCGGATCGACGGGCGCACGCATGTGCGATTCGGTCAGCCGTCGCGACTCGGGCTCGACGAACTCGAAGAGCGAGCGGCCGGCGATGTCCTCGACGCTCTCGTAGCCGAGCAGCTCCAAGTTGGCTCGATTCATCCAGAGGAGCTCGCCGTCCCGGTGGATGATGACGAGGTCGGGCACCCGATCGAGCAGCGCGATGAGCTCGGCGCTCGAGCGCTGCGCCTCGTCGATGTTCATGGCGCTTGGACTATCGCACAGAGCTCGTCGAGCAGCCGGCGATCTCGTGCAGCGCCGCGGCGACGCCACGCAGCGGACAGACCGCCCCATCCGCTATGCTCGCGGGACCATGATGCGCGCGAGCTTCTTTCTCCTGCTCGCAATCTCCGTCGCCGCGTGCGGCGCAGATTCGAGCGCAAGGGCTGCAGCACGGCTCACCGCTGCGGTCGCCCGCGTCCGCGTCCGTCCCCGACGCCGCGCCGCCCGAGGCCAGCGCTCCGCCGTCGACGGCGCGCGACTGCTGGGCCACCGGGCCCATCGTCGCCGCGGTCGGCGCGGGCGCGCCCGTGCCGGTCCCCACGACGACGTCGACGTATCCGCTCGTCTTCCCCGCGCTCGACCCCGCGGAGCGCACGCGCCGCGCCGAGGCGCTTCAGGCGCGTCATCCGAGCTTCGAGTTTCGGCTCGACGAGGTCGGGGTCGTCGTCTCGCTCTCCACCGATCGAGCGCCGTGCGAGGTCCTCGACGCCGGGCAGCTCACGATGACAAACCAGGACGCCGTGAAGCGCTACCTGGCCGAGCTCGCGAGGGAGATGCCGGACGTGCCCTTCGTCTCTGGCTACGGCGTGACCTTCCTCCGCGCGCCGGACGGCACGCCTCGCCTGTCGCTCCGGCAAATCCGCGACGTCCCCGACGTGCTCGCGAGCGCGCTTCCGAAGACCGAGCTCACCGACGCCGAGCTCCTCGCGAAGTGGGCCGGCTCGCGCGTGCAGTGGATCCAGCCGATTCCGAGCACCGCCGCGTCATCGCGACGCCCAATCCCTGCGCCGGCAACCGCAGCGGGCACCCGTGCGATTCCTCCCGGCCCGCGCGTCCTGACGACGACCGAGCGCCGCGTGCGCGGCGAGCGGCCGATGTCCAAGCGTTACATCGAGGAGATTGAGCGGACGACCGTGATGACGCGCACGGCGAAAGCCGTCGAGGTCCGCCGCGTCGCGTACGTCCACGTCGACGACGTCGCGCTCGGAAGGGACGTCTTCGGCAGCGACGCCAAAGCCAATCTCGCCGCCGAGTACGGCGTCGAGCTCGACGTCACCGGCACGGATTAACGCGACGCCGTCACCGGCGCAGCGCTCCCGCCACGGTCACGTTGACCCGACGCGGAGCACGCTCCGCCAAGCTCCGACGACGGCCTGCTTGGCGTCGCGCGTGATGAGATCGCCGTGCGAGAGGATCACGCGGTCGAAGTCCCACGCGAGGATGCGCTCCAGCCCCTGACGCACGAGCTTCTGTCGCCCCACGCGAACCGATATTCGGGCGCCGGGCTCGGCGTGTTCCACATCCCGATCGCCCGAAACAAAGCCCGCAAGAACCAGTTGGTGCCGGGCGTCGCGGCGGTCACGTTCTCCACGAGGTCGACCAAAATGAGCGTCTTGCTATCGTGGTGGAAGAAGGCGACCTCGCGCATCGTGCGCGTCCCTTGGAGCGCGACTTGCGACATCTCGCCCGCCCAGAGCGCGGGGGGCGCGTCGCCGAGGAGCTCGTCGAACGTCAGGTCCTTCGCCCGCTTCTCGGTTCCCGGGCAGACGTACGTCACCGCATTCGGGAGAGCCCGCTGGCAGGATTTCACGTGGAGCCAATGAAAGTTGCCCGGCGCGACGATGGCGGCGACCGGCCCGAGCGCCGCCACCTCGGCGGTCAGCGCGGCGTCGAACGCACAAGGCGAGTGAACGACGATCTTGCCGCTGCGCAGCTTGATCACCGTCATGCGCGCGTTGACGCGCGCGCCGCCCAACGTGACGAAATAATCGCCGAGCCACAACGCGTCGGGCACGAAGACGCTCAGCATGACGCCTGCAAGCACGTCGCGAAATCCTCGAGCTCGCGCATCTCGATCGTCAGCGGCGGCGTGAGCGTCAGCACGTCGCCGGCAGGTCCCCCCGTCAAGACGAGGTAGCCGCGGTCGAGGAGCGTCCGCATCGCGCCGAGCGCGCGCTCGCTCGGTGTCGAGCTGACGCCGACCATGAGCCCGCGACCGCGGATGGCCCGGACGCGCGCGTCGCCGGAGAATTTCTCGAAGGAGCGCCAGATCCTCGCCGACGCGGCGCGCGCGATCGGCGAGGGCGTCTCGTTCGATGCGCTCGATCGTCGCGAGCGCGACGGCACACGCGAGCGGGTTTCCGAAGTGCGTCGCCGTGTGGAGCGTCGCGCCGCCGCGCGCGCCCCACGGCGCCATCACCTTCGCCGAGCCGACGCACGCCGAGATCGGCAATCCGCCGCCGAGGCCCTTGCCCAGGCACACGAGGTCGGCGAGCACGCCTTGGCTGACCGACATCGAGCATCGAGCCGCTGCGGCCGAGGCCCGTCCAAATCTCGTCGACCACGAGCAGCGCCCCCGCCTTGTCGCAGAGATCGCGCACGCGCCTCAAGAACGCGGCGGCGGCACGACGCACCCGCCTCGCCCGAGGATCGGCTCGATCAAGACCGCGCCGATCTGCCCTGAAACCAGGGCGTCTTGCATGTGGATGATGCAATCGTTCTCGTCCGCGTCGGTGGCGGGGTACGGCGCGAAGGTCACGTGCCGCCCGAGCTGGCTCGGCGAACGGCTCGCGAAACGACGGCGCGGAGCCGAGCGCGGCGAGCGGCGCGTAGCTGAGCCCGTGGTAGCTCCCTGCGAACGCGAGGACGCCGCTCCGCCCGGTCGCGAGCACCGCCGTCTTGAGCGCCGCGGTCACCGCGTCGGCGCCGCTCGAGCCGAGCAGCACGCGCGCGCCGGGCTCGGGGTATATGGCGGCGAGCTTCTCGCAGAGCGCGACCTTCGGCTCGGACGCGTACACGTCGCCGAGCGCGAGCCACAGTCTTCTTGCTCTGCTCGATCAGTGCATTCTGCAACGACGCGTCGGAGCGTGCCCGAGCAGCAGCGCGCCGAAGCCCGGCCGCGAGATCCACGTAGCGCTTGCCGTCGGCGTCGAAGACGTGCACCCCTCGCCCGCGCGCGTAGACGATCGGGCTGGTCCTCGCCCGTCGCGCAGCTCGCGCTGCCTTCGGCCATTCGAACGCGGGCGATTCGACCGCCTGCGCTTCGTGCTCGGCGCGCCCCGCGCGCGCGCGAGACGCCGCCGGCGACTCCACGCGCGCGAGCCGCGCCGCCAGCGCCCGCCGTTCTTGCTCAAGCGACGACGCGGTTACGGCCGCCGCGCTTCGCTTCGTAGAGCTTTTCGTCGGCGCGCTTGATGAGCTCGGTGCTCGTGCGATCCGAGTCGGCGAGCATGGCGACGCCCACCGAGACGGTCACCTGGATGCTCTCGTTCTGGAAGACGAAGCGCGACTCCTCGACCTTCTCGCGGAGCCCCTCGGCCAGCGCGCGCGCCCCCTCGAGCGCCGTCTCCGGCAGCACGATCGCGAACTCTTCGCCGCCGTAGCGCGCGAACACCTCGTCGCGACGGATGCGGCCCTGCACGATGCGCGCGAGCTCCTTGAGCACGTAATCGCCGGCGAGATGGCCGTGGTAGTCGTTGATCTTCTTGAAGTGATCGATGTCGAACATCAGAAAGACGAGATCGCGCGCGTGGCGTCGGGCGCGGATGATTTCCTTCTCGAGGGCCTCGAGCAGGTAGCGCTTCACGTGCGCCTGCGTGAGGCCGTCGATGATCGTCATCCGGTAGATTTCTTCGTGGTACTGCGCTTCCACGTCGAAGCCGGAGAGGTACTTGAAGATCGTCGGGCCGACCTTGATGCGGTCGCCGTTCGAGAGCGGCTGCTCGCGCACGATCTGGTCGTCGTTCACGTACGTCCCGTTGGTCGAGTTGTCGTCGACCGCCCACCAGACCGCGTTCGTTGCTCGAAATGGCAGTGCTTGCGCGAGACGCGAGTCGCCCTCGAGCACGATCTGGTTCTCGCTGCCGCGGCCGATCGAGATGCGCGCGCTGTCGAGCACGAACCGCTTGCCGAGGAGGGTAGGCTCCTTCGTGTAGATCACGACCAAGCAGTCGTTGCCCTTCGGGCGGTCCCCGCCGTCGGACTTCTGCACAATCGTGGTTACGCGTGTTTTCTCGTCGGAGTCAGTCATGGGAGCGCGAGCGGTCCGCTCACGCGCAACTCGCGCCTGGCTTTCGTTACCTACTCTCAGGATATCAGAAACGAAATGGGAAGCGTGAGGTGAGCCGTTGGGCCGTGGAATCAGGTAGGTCCAGGTAGTAGTCGATCGCCGGGAAATCAGCGCCTCGAGCGTGGTCCTTTTGCGTGGTCAGCCAGAGCTCCACGCGATGTGCGTTTTGCGTTCGCAGAATCAACGCGCCGTGGTCGGCGAAGCTTACAGCGCATCGTGGGACGACGCCGTGGGCGCACATGAGCTCGGTGACGCGGCCCGGACGCGCGATGCCGGTGACGAGGCCCACGCGGCGCGCCGCGATCTCGTCCCAACGGAGGAGCTCGCCGCGATGCACGACGCCGCGGGAGGAGCCCGCGACGGAGACGACCTCGTCGGTCGCGGCGAGCAGCGCCTCGCGCGGCGCACGGAGATCGCCGAGAGGCGGACACGCGCCGCTGCCCCACGGCGCGCGCGCGTCGACCGCGAGGAGCGAGAGCGTCGCGCGCGCGGGCGCGAGCTGGAGCGGGCCGTCGAGGACGACGACGTCGGCGATTCGCGCGGCCTCGTCGAGCGCGTCCTGCTTGCGACGCGCGACGAGGACGGTCGCGACGCCGTCGAGGGCGCGCGCGCACTCGAGGGCTTCGTCGCCGACGAGCTTCGGATCGTCGTCCGCGAGAACGCGACGCGGCGCTCGAGGCGGCGACGCGCCGTACGCGTGACCGACGAGCGCCACGCGGTGACCGAGCGACGCGAGGTGACGCGCGCAGGCGATCGCCAGCGGCGTCTTCCCCGACCCGCCGAGCGTCGCGCCGCCGACGCAGAGCGACGGGATCGCCGCGCGGAGCGGCCGCTCGAGCCGCGCGCGTCGCGCCCACTGCCGCGCGAGCATCGAGCCGAGCGCCGTGGGCGAGGCGCCCCGCTCGAGGCGCTCGGCGACGGCGAGGCGAAGGGACTGGGCGAGCACGCGCGCAGCATAAAGCGTGCTATCGCACTGTGGAATCGGCATGGCGCACGTCGTCCTCGACCCCATCGAGCTCGCGAACGCTCAGCTCTCGCGCGATCGAAAGCGCACCGAGCGGGTTCGCGCGTGGGCGCGCGGCGCGCGGCTCTTCGAGCACAAAATCGTGCGCATGTCGCCTTCGCCGCTCGCGTTCTTGCGCGGCGCGGCGCCGCTGTTCTACGAAATTCTCGAGCGCGTGCCGGTCCTCGCCGACGGGCCGCCGGGGCAGGGCGTCATCGTCGGCGATCTTCACATGGAGAATTTCGGCGCGTTTCGGCCGGATCCGGGCGACGCGCGACGTCACAAGCGCGGCGAGCCCGACGCGGTCTTCGACGTGAACGACTTCGACGACTGCACGATCGGACCGTGGCGGTTCGATCTCTTGCGCCTGACGACGAGCTTGATCCTCGCGGGGCGCGAGCTCGGCGCGAACGGGCGCGAGGCGCTCACGCTCGCCGAGGCGATGCTCGAGTCGTACGCGCGCGCGATCGCCTCCGGCGGCAAGAAATTGCCGATCGCGCCGCGCAGCGTGAACCGGCTCCTCGCGCAGGCGAGCGAGCGCGACCGCCGCGCGCTCTTGAACGGGCGCACCGAGCAGCGAGGGAAGTCGCGCCGATTCGTGCGCGGCGCTCGCTACGCCGAGCTCTCGCGCGCGCTCGCGCGCGACGCCGAGCGCGCGTTCGAGGACTACGTCGTCGCGACCGTGCCGAAGCGCCATCGCGACCTCTACGAGGTGCGCGATCTCGCGTTCCGCATCGCGGGCACGGGGAGCCTCGGCTGCCTGCGCGTCGCGGTGATGGTCCGCGGAAAAGGAAAGCGCGACGGCGAGTGGATCTTCGACATGAAGGAAGAAGATCCGCGCTCGTCGGCGACGCGCGTCTGCGGGGCGGGCCCGAGATTGGCGAAGACCGGCGCCGCGCGCGTCGAGCACGCGATGCGCGAGAGCCTGCTCGACGTGCCCCGCGGCCTCGGGACGACGCGGCTCCGCGGCCTGCCGATGCTCGTGCGCCGCTTGACGCCTCAAGAAGATCGGCTCGATCTGCACACGTTTCCGAAGGCGGAGCTCGACGCGCTCGCGCGGCTGCTCGGCGCGCTCACGGGCCGCGTCCACGCGAGCGGCGCGACGCACGCGCCCCCGCGCGGGTGGAACGCGGGAGACCGCAGCCACCTCATCGACTCGGCGTCGCGACTCGCGGGGATGCACGAGGCCGCGTACCTGGCGTTCTGTCGCCTGACCGGTCGCGTGAAATGAGCGACGTCGACGCGACGCGGCGGTTCTTCGACGCCATCGCCTCGCGCTACGATCGCGTCTACGCGCGCTCGCGCGACGAGACGCGCGCGAGCATGTCGCGACTTTTGCCGCTGCTCGGCGCGCCGCGGGACGTGCTCGATCTCGGCGTCGGCACGGGGCCCGAGCTCCACTACTTGCTCGACGCCGGGCACCGCGTCGTCGGCGTGGACCTGTCGGAGAAAATGATTGCACTCTGCAATCGCCGCGCGCGGCCGATCCCCTGCGTGCGAGCGGACTTCTGGGAGGGGCTGCCCACGAGCGACGCGAGCTGCGACGCGGTCATCGCGCTCTTCGGCGCGCTCGCGCACGCGCCCGTCGACGAGTCCGGCGCGGGCGCGCACGCGCGCCTCGCGGGCGAGGTGATGCGCGTCTTGCGGCCGGGCGGGGTCTTCTACGCCGAGGCGCCTTCGCCCGCGTGGGCCGCGGCGCACCCCGAGTTCGTGGACGAGGCGAGCGGCGCGCGCATCGCGATTGTCGCGCCGACCGCGAAGGCGTGGCGCGAGGCGTTTCGCGCGTTCGACGTGAGCGCGACGGAGCATGGCGACGAGCTCGTCGTCGTCGCGAGGCGCTCGTGAAGCGGCTCGCCGCGACGCTCGCGATCCTGGCGCTCGCGCCCGCCGCGCGCGCCAACTCGCGCCTGCCGGAGACCAACCAGCTCGTCTCCGCGCCCGACGATCCGTCGACGCTGCTCTTGCGGTCGACCTTCGGCGATCTCTTCTCGCACGACGGGGGCAAGACCTGGGACTGGCTCTGCGAGTCGGCGATCCCGGAGGAGGGCCAGCAGGATCCTGCGGTCGCGCTGCTCGCGGGCGGCGTCGTGATGTCGGCGCAGCAGGTCGAGGGGCTCGCCGAGTCGCCCGATCGCGGGTGCTCGTGGTCGTTCACTTCGAAGACGCCCGCGATCGACGTCGCGCGCTCGCCGGACGGCCTCACGGCGATCGCCGTGACGAGCGCCTACGCGTACACCGACGGCGGCGTGATCTTCAACGACACGCAGATGCTCGAGACGACCAACGCCGGAAAAGATTGGTCGCCGCTCGCGGGCGTGGTCGACCCGACGCTTCTCATCGATACGATCGATCTCGCGCCGAGCGATCCGCAGCGCATCTACGTGACCGGTCACGTCTATCAGGCCGCGGACGGCACCCTCCTCGTCTCGAGCGACGGCGGGCAGAGCTACGTGAGCCGCCCCATCCCGTTCGTCGCCGGCGAGGCGAGCGCGTACATCGCCGCCGTCGATCCGACCAACGAAGATCTCCTCTACGCGCGGACGCTCGGGACGACCGGTACCGGGACGACGCAACAATTCAGCCGCCTGCTCGTGTCGAAGGACGCGGGGCAGACCTGGACCGACGCGTGGAAGGGCGACAAAATGCTCGGTTTCGCGCTCTCGCAAGACGGCTCGCGCGTCTACGTCGGGAGCGCGCTCGCGGGCCTGCTCGCCGCGAACGCGAGCGATCTCGTCTTCTCGCAGAAGTCCTCGCTCCAGATCCTGTGCCTCGCGACGGTCGGCGCGACGCTCTACGCGTGCGGCAACGAAGCGAACTCGGGGTTCATCCTCGGCTCCTCGACCGACGAGGGGGCGACCTTCGCGCCGGTCTTGAAGCTCGAGACCGTGCACGGGCCGATCGAATGCCTCGCGGGGACCGCCGGCGCCGAGTGCGTGAACGAGTGGCCCGCGCTCGCGAAAGAGCTCGGCGACGACGCGGGCTCGCCCGCGCCGCCCGACGCGGGGACGACCGGCGGCTGTAGCTGCGAGTCGTCCGAGCCGCGCGGATTCGACCTCGCGTGGCTCGGCGCGGTCGCGCTCTTGGTCGTCACACTTCGAAGTCGGCTTTTTCGAGCAGCTCGGTGACGCGCCACAAAAACGCGTTCGCCGCGACGCCGTCGACGACGCGGTGGTCGTAGCTCAGCGCCATGTACATGATCGGGTGGATGACGATCTGATCTTCGCCGTCGGGTCCCTCGACGACGACGACGCGTTTCTGGATCTCGCCCATGCGCAAGATGCCGACGTTCGGCTGGTTGATGATCGCGGCGCCGAACAGGTTGCCCTTGAGGCCGGGGTTCGAGACGCTGAACGTCGCGCCGCTGAGGTCGTCGATCGTGATCTTGCCGCTCTTGGCGCGGGAGGCGAGCTCGTCGATCGAACGGACGATGCCGCGGACGCCGAGCTCGTCGGCGCGGCGGATGACCGGGACGACGAGGCCGTCGGGCGAGTCGACCGCGACGCCGACGTTCACGTCGCCGAAGATGACGTACGCGTCGTCGAGCACGCGCGCGTTGATCGCCGGCGTCTCGCGGAGGGCGCGCGCGCACGCGACGACGACGAACGCGAGCATCGTGAGGGCGTGGCCCTCCTTCTTGTAGCGGTCCTTGTTCGCCTCGCGGAGCTTCGCCGCTTTGTGGAGATCGACCTCGGCGACCGTGACGACGTGCGGCGAAGCGAACTTCGAGTACGTCATGTGGTCCGCGGTGATGCGCCGGCGCCGCGTGAAGGGGATGACCTTGTCGCCCTCGTGCTGCTTGTACGCGGGGACCTTGAACGCGCCATATCCGACGCCGGGGATCGGCGGGACGAAGCCGCCGCCCGCGTTGACGAGCTGAGCGAGCTGCTGCGCGCGCCCTTGCGGTTGCGCGGCGGCGGGGGCCTCGGGCATTTCGCTGCGACGCGACGCGGGCGAGGCGGGCGACGTGGTGCGCGCGAGAATCGTCCTTGGTGATTCGCCCGTGCTCGCCGGTGCCCTGCACGCCGCCGAGATCGACGCCGCGCTCGAGCGCCTCCTTGCGGATCGACGGAGACGCGAGCGGCGCGCGCGGCGCTTCGGGCTGCGGGATTCTGGGGGCTCGCGGGCGGCGCGCTCTTGGGCTTCGCCGCCACGGCGGGGCCCGCGCCCTCTTCGATTTGCGCGACGACCGATTTCACAGCGACGACGTCGCCCTCTTTCGCGAGGAGCTTGGTCACGCGCCCGGCGGACGGCGCGGGCACCTCGGCGTCCGCCTTGTCAGTGGACACGGAGAGCATCGCCTGGCCTTGCGCGACGACGTCGCCCTCTTGGACGAGCCATTTGCTGATGGTGCCTTCGGTGACGCTCTCACCGAGCTGAGGAAGCGTGACGTCGACGAGCATGATCTTGGCGCCCTTCTATCATCGCTTGCGGAAGCTCGCGAGGAAGTAACCGTCCGTCCCGTGAATGTAGGGCAGGAGCCTCAGCGAAGTAGCCCCCTTCGCGACCGCGTTCGTCGCGGGATCGGCGAAAGGCGCCGGCTCGAGCGAGGCCGCAGGGAGCGCTTCGACGACGTCCTCGGCCTCTTCGCGGAGCACGCTGCAGACCGCGTAGACGAAGCGCCCGCCGGGTTTCACGTGGGCCGCGGCGGCGAGCGCGATCGCTCGCTGCGATTTCGTTCGTTCGGCGAGGGGCGCGCGCGGGCGGAGGAGCATCTCGGGCCGCCGCCGCAGCGTGCCCGTCCCCGAGCACGGCGCGTCCACGAGGACCGCGTCGTACGCTCCGGTCACGTCGCCCGAGCCGACGCTCCAGTCGACGGCGTGGGTCGCGCGCGGCGAGACGCCGAGGCGCGCGAGATCTTCGCGCAGGCGATCGAGCTTTCGGGGATCGCGATCGCACGCGTCGACCTCGGCGCCCGAGAGCGCGAGCACGCCCGTTTTGTTTCCGCGCCCAGCGCACGCGTCGAGGACGCTCTCGCCCGCGCGCACGCCGAGCGCGAGCGCGACGAGCTGCGAGCCCTCTTCCTGGATCGAAAGCTCGCCCTCGGCCCAACCGGGAAGCGACTGCGGCTTCTGTCCGAGCCCGCGCGCGTCGATGCAGAGCGGCGAGACGCGGCCGTCGCGGAGCTCGGCGTTCGGAAACGCTTCGGCGAGGCGCTTCATCGCGTCTTCGCGCGCGGCGGCTTCGCGCACGCGGAGACCCGTCGGCGGCGGCTCGGTCTCGCTCACGAAGGCGCGCGCGCCCTCCTCGCCGAGCGCGCGCTCGAGCGCGTCGCGCAGATCGCGCGGGCACGACTCGACGACCGCCGTCGCGCGCTCTGGCTTCGGCGCGGCGGCGAGCTTGCGCAAGACCGCGTTCGCGAACCCCGCGACGTGGGGACCTGCCGCGCGCTTCACCGCGCTCACGGCCTCGTCGACGGCGGCGAACGCCGGCACGCGCATGAAGAAGATCTGCTGCGCGGCGATCCAGAGCGGCGCGCGCGCCTCCCACGGCAGCGTGTCGGTCGGCTTCTTGGCGCGCGCGTCGAGCTGCGCGACGATCCACGGCAAGACGCGCAGCGTGCCGTAGACGAGCTCGGTCGCGAGCCCGCGATCGCGCGCGTCGAGCTGAGCCGCGCGCGCGAGCTCCGTCTCGAGCGCCGCCGCGGCGAACGACTGATCGCGCATCACGCGAACGAGCACGCGCGCCGCCACCTCACGCGCGCCGGGGACTTGCTTCGTGGCCACCGCGACCGTTTTACCGACAATTTCGGCGCGCGGCATTCGCATTGCAGAACCCGCCGCATGCCAGCCCGATTCGTAGCGATCTTCCTCGTCGCGAGCGCCGCGTGCGCGCCCGCGACCGCGCGCCAGCCGCACTTCGCCGGCGTCGCCGAACCCCAACCGCAAGCTCACCACACGAAGATATCCACCGGCGCGGCCGTAGGCATCGCGGCGCTCAGCGCGGCCGTCGCCGGCTTCGCCGGAGTCCTCTTCTTCGTCGTCCCGCAACACGCGGGCTGACGGCCCTCGACTACGACCAGAGCTCCTTCGCCTGCGAGACGATGTCGCCCCAGCGCCGTTGCACGTCGTTCTTGAACGCGATGAGCATCAGCACGACGAGCATCGTCACGCCGATGAGGCTCGCGATCTCCCGCGTCCGGCGCGCGACCGCGCGGCGGCGAACCGCCTCGACCAGGAAGAACGCGAGCTGACCGCCGTCGAGCACTGGGATCGGCAGCAGATTGATGAGGCCGAGGTTGATCGACACGACCGCCATCACCGAAACGAAATACGTCGGCCCCTTCGCCCCCGCGCGGCCGGCGATGTCGTAGAGCGCGACGGGACCGCTCACCGACTCGGCGAGGCTCACGCGGCCCGAGAGGATGCGCACCATGCCGGTCGTGACGACGCGGATCGCGCGCCACGTCTCCTCGAGCCCGTGGCGGAGCGCGTACGAGAGCCGCGCGTCGTTCGGCACGAGGTGCTCGGGCGCGTACGGCGCCCAGTGCGACGCGCGCATCGCGTACCGGAAGCTCCCGGCCATCGGCTCGCCGTCGCGCGTCCATTCGAGCTCGTGCTTCTTCGACTCTTCGCGCCCCACGTCGGCGACGAGCGACTGCCAGCTCGTCTCGGGTTTTCCGTCGAGCGTCGTGATGCGATTGCCCGCGCGGAGCCCGGCTTTCCAGTCGCTCGAGCCCTCGGGCACGAAGACCGCGTACATGTCCGAGCTCTCGATGCCCGTGCGCGCGAACACGTCGGCGGCGCGATCGATCGAGGTCTCGTCCTTCGGCGGCGTCGCGCGCGGCAGCGGCGTCAGCGTCGCGACGCGCGGCTCCAGCAGCGCGAGGTCGCAGAGCCCGCCGGTCGCTTCGGGGATGGGCAGCGGCCTCTGGAACGCGAGCACCAGCGTGTCGCCGTGGCTCGCGGAGAGCGCGGCGTCGAGATCGACCATCGTCTCGACGTGGCGGCCGTTCACCGACGTGATGCGATCGAACGTGCGGAGGCCCGCGCGGTACGCCGGAGAGTCGGCGCGCGGCACGCCGATGACCGGCCCCAAGAAGCCCGGCTCGATGCCGATGCGGCCCACGTGCTCGACCGAGCCCTCTTCGCGCAAGAGCACCTCGTCGGAGGGCACCACCGTCACGTCCACGGTGCGCCCGTCGCGGTCCACCGAGAATCGCACCGGGCGGCTCGCGCGCTTCGCCACGAACCGCTGCACGTCGTTGAAGCTGTGCGTCTCGTTGCCGTCGACGGCGAGGATGCGGTCGCCCGGGGCGAGCTTCCCGTCCGCGGGCCGCCCCGGCAGGACGACGCCCACGGTCGGCGGCGACAGCTCGCGATCGCCGAAGAACACCGACGAGTAGAGCGCGATCGGAAAGACGACGTTCATCGCCGGCCCCGCGAGCACGATGGCGACGCGTTTCCACAAAGCCTGCGCCTCGAACGTTCGCCCGCGATCCTCGGGCGGAATCGGCGCCGTGCCCTTCGACTGCTCGAGCATGTTCACGAACCCGCCGAAAGGCAGCACCCCGATGCAGTACTCGGTCTCGCGCCCGCGCAGCCGCACGATCTTCGGCCCGAAACCCAGCGAGAACGTGAGCACCTTCACGCCGAAAATTTTGGCGACGGCGAAGTGCCCGAGCTCGTGAACGAACACGAGCACGCTCACGAGCAGGATGAAATAGACGAGGTCCAAACGGCGGCCGAGTTTACCCCGCTCCTCGCTCAGCGTGGTACGCTCCGAACGGGTTCAGGTCTCATGACGAAGAACGTGTCCCCGTTGTTGGGCTACAACAACAACGTCCGGCACAAGAACCGGGTGTTCCACATCCAGACCGAGGACTCTGGAATCAAGCACCCGCACATCATCACGCACATCTTCATGGATGGCGGGCGCATCCTGAAGTCCGTCAAAACGAGCTACGCCGAGCACATCGGCGACGAGAAGCTCTCCGACGCGGTCCGGCAAATGATGAAGGACCAGCACAAGGCGATGTTCCGCGCCTTGCGCGACGGCGAGCTCGACGCGATCGTCGACGACGCGCTCGCCGCCGGTACGCGAAAAAACTCCGAGGCGGCCTTCGCGAGGACGCAGCGGCCGCCTCAGCCGGACGACGGATCAGCCGCACGCGGGGCGTCGCAGACGCGAGACGAGCCCGCGCCGAAGACGCAGCGCGACGAGCCGGCGCCGCCCGCCGCGCCGCTCACCCTCGATCTCGACGTGCTCGAGAACGAGCCGCCCGCGAGCTTCAAGCCGCAGGGCGATCTGCCTCCCCCGCCGCCCAACGTCCTCACCGCGCGCGGCGGCGATCCCGGCACAGGTCGCTATCGCACGCTCGAAGAGCGCGAGGAGCCCGTGCCGCGTCCGCCGCGTTCGGAGCGTCCCCCGCGCACGGAGAGGACGCCGCCTCGAAAGAGCGAGCGGCCGGCGCCCGCGAGCGCGCGTCCCGACCCGCGCAAGAGCGAGCGCCCGCCCCGCACCGCGAAGAGCGATTGCCCGCGCTCGTCGCCCGTTCGCGAGAGCCGCGGAGCGGGACATCCGCGGAGCGACCCGCGCGCCGAGCCCCCGAGCGAGCCGAAGCAACCCGTCGCGACGCAGTCTTCGCGCCCCCAGCGCGAGCCCGCGAAGGCGCCCGCCCGGCCGGCGCCCGCCGCCGTCCGTCCTGCTGCCATTTTCGGTCAGGCGAAGCCCCAGCAAAGCTCGATTTTCGGCGAGGACATCATCAGCGACAAATCGCTCGACGAGGTGATCCTCAGCTACCTCGCCGAGGACCTCGAAGAAGGCTCGAAGTAAGCGTCGCGTAAGCGGCGCGCGGCGGGCCGTTGCATTTCGCTACAACACGGAATTTACACTTCTGTGGGTTGCATCTTCGACGTGCAGGCCCCAATCTTGGATTCAACAGATTGTGGGCTTGCGCGAAGTCCCCTCCCCCCACCGCGCAGGTCCCTCGCGCCCGAAGCGTCAGCGCGTTTCGGGCGCGTTTTTTTTGTGCTCACGGCACGAATTCGATGGGCACGTCGGCTGAGCCGTTGTCGCTGCCGGCCGCGAGCACGTCGCTCGCCACGCCCATCACGCACTGACCGGATTTGCCGAGGTCGGACGGCACGTTCATCGACGCGCGGCTGCCGCTCGGGTCGAGCTTGAGGTGAAGATCGGCGGTGTATGGCTCGGCCTTGTCGCCCGCGCGGACGCCGTTCACGAAGCACGCGTTGAAGCGCGCGTAAGCGCCGGCGAGCGTGTCGCGGATGCCGCGCGCGTCGACGGTGCCGACGATGTTCTTCGGTTGGCCGATGCGCACCGACGGCCCTTTGCCGCTCGGCGGGACGACCGGCGCGGTCGACGCGGCGGCGGTCGCGGGCGGTGCGATCGAGGCGCTCGGTACGGGCACCGTCGCCGATTTCACCGGCGCGGCGTGGTTGCTCGCGACGGCCGACGGCATCGTGACGAGCGGAACGGCGCTCGCGTGGCCCGTCGCGCTGGGCGAGGTCTTCTCGTGCTCGTGCGCGTGCTCGGTCGTGTCCGGGCCGATGGGCGCCTGCCTCTCGTGCTCGTCGGGCTCGAGGTGGGTCGCGGTCGCGTGCGTCACCGGCTTCGTCTTGTCGACGTCGGTCGCGAGCTGCGTCTGCTGCTTGTAGTAGCGAACGAGCGCGAACCCGCCGAACCCGACGGCCCCGACGAGCAGCGCGGCGAGCACGTAGCCGCTCCACCGGCGCGGCACGCCGGCGGGCCGCTCCGACTCGAGCGCCGCGGTCGCGAGCGGCGTCACCTTGCTGGACGTCGGCTGCATCGGGGCGACCTGCGCGCTCGCCGTCATCGATCGCAAATCGATCGGGATCGTCGCGGCGTTCTCCATCGGCCGATGATCGTCGGGAGAGCTCGTGAGGCGCGCGCGCGCGCCGATCGCGACGCTCGACGCGCTCGGATCGATCGCGGCCTTGAGATCGGTGCGCATCTCGCGCGCGCTCTGGTAGCGCTCTTCTTTCTTCTTCTGCAGCGCCTTCAGGCAGATGATCTCGAGCTTCGCGTTGACGTTTGGGTAAATCGACGCCGGGCGCGGCGGCTCCTCGGTGACGTGCTTGAGCACGATGCCGATGGCGCTCTCGGCGTCGAACGGGACGCGGCGGGTGAGGAGCTGGAACAAGATGACGCCCATCGAATAGAGATCGCTGCGCGCGTCGAGCGGCTCGCCGCGGCCTTGCTCGGGCGACATGTACTCGGGCGTGCCGACGACGAGGCCCTTGGTCGAGAGGCGCGCCGAGTCGGTCGCCTTCTTGTCGACCGCGACGCGCTCGGTGATCTTGGCGATGCCGAAGTCGCAGACCTTCACGATGTCGTGGGCGTTGCCCTCGTCGTCGTGGCCCGCGAGCACCATGATGTTCTCGGGCTTGAGATCGCGGTGGACGATGCCTTGGTCGTGCGCGATCGCGAGCGCGGCGAGCGCCTGGATCAAGATCGACACGATGCGCTCGTCGGACAGCGGCCAGCCCTCTTTGATGACCGCGAAGAGATCCTGGCCGTCGAGGAACTCCATCGCGAGGTAGAGCAGGCCGTCGGGCTCCTCGCCGAAGTCGATCACGCGGAGCGAGTTGGGGTGGTCGAGCTTGGAGGCGGCCTTCGCCTCGCGCTTGAACCGGGCGACGAACTTTTCGTCCTTCGCCATCTCGCGGTGCATGACCTTGATGGCGACCGTCTTGTCGAGCGCGAGCTGCTTCGCTTTGTAGACGGCGCCCATGGCGCCGCCGCCCACGTACGTCTCGATGGCGAACTTCCCCGCGATCGTGCGACCGAGCAGGTCTTCGTCGACGAAGGACTCTTTCGCCATCGCGTAGCAAGTCTACAGAAGAGGGAAGCGGGTTGCCATCGACGATCCGGCCGCCCTCGTCGTGAATCGCAGCTCCGCCGTTTGCATCAAAGCGAACGATCCAGGGCGGCGTCGCGCGCGAGGTCCCACACGTCGGTTTCGCCTCGGCGGAGCGTGGCGATCGCGCCGGCCACGTCGAGCGCCGAATCGCCGCGCGAGATGCGCTCGCGCGCCTCGGCGTCGCCCGTGAGGAGGTCGAACGCCGGGACGTCGTCGACGAACTCGTAGCGCTCGGTGCGAAAGGCGAACTGCTCTGGGGCCTGTTGGTGGGCGAGCGCGACGAGCGCGAGATAGGTCGCGACGGGCCTGAACGCGCGCGCATCGGTCACGTGGATTTGAACGCCGCCGCACGCCTTGCCCGCGTGTTTCTGGAAGGTCGGCAGGAAATGGAGAGGCCGGGCGACGAATCCGGGGAGACTCGTCGCGGCGAGCTCGCGGGCGAGGCGCACGCCGTCGACGAACGGCGCGCCGACGATCTCGAACGGGCGCGTCGTGCCGCGGCCCTCGGAGAGGTTCGTTCCCTCGACGAGGCAGCCGCCGGGATAGACGAGCGCCGTGTCGAGCGTCGGCATGTTGGGAGACGGGAGGACCCAGCGCGCGCCGTCGCCGTCGCAGCGCACGATCGCGAGCTCGACGTCGAGCTTCTCGACCGCGCGGCGCCACGCGACGATCTCGCCGAGCGTGAGCGCGTGGCGGATCGGGATCGGCTCGAGCCCGACGAACGAGCAAAAACGTGCATCTTGCACGCGTCCTTCGAGGGTGTCCTTGCCGCCGCCGATCGGGTTCGGACGATCGAGCACGACGACGCGCACGCCGCGCCCGGCGCACGCGCGGAGAGCGCACACCGCCGTCCAGACGAACGTGTAGTACCGCGAGCCGACGTCCTGCATGTCGACGAGCAGCGTGTCGACGCGCCCGAGGTCCTCGCCCTTCGGGAGCAAATCTTCGAAGCGATCGCCGTAGAGGCTTCGCACGATCGTGCCCTCGGCGTCGCGCGCGTCGCCGACGGTCGCCATGTCTTGCGCCTCGCCGCCGTAGCCGTGCTCGGGGCCGAAGAGAATCTCGAACCGCTGCCCGCGCGCGCGGAGCGCCGTGACCGCGTGCACGAAATCGCGCGTGACCGCGGCCGGGTGGGTGAGGAAGCCGACGCGCCCACGGAGCAAGTCGCGCCGCATGCGCTCGGAGGCGAGCAAGCGATCGAGCCCAGCGTGCATCGGCCTCGCACTATACGCCGACGGATGTCCGCGAGGCCGGCCATTGACGGGGATGGGTGGGTTTCGCGCGCGAAGCTTCGTGGCGGCGGTCGGGCTCGGTCTCCTCTTCGCGTGCGGAGGCAAGACCGACGAGCCGCTCGGCGACGGAGGGCCTGGAGTGACCGACGTCACCCTCCAGCTCCGGGCGATCGACAAGCTCGACGTGCTCTTCGCGATCGACAACTCGCCGTCGATGGGCGACAAGCAAGACCTCCTCGCCGACGCGATCCCGACGTTCTTCGGTCGGCTCCTCAATCCGGATTGCGTCGACTCGCAGGGGACGCACGTCGCCGGCGACAACGGCGGCGGCGACAAGCAGTGCACGAGCATCGCGGGCACGAAGCCGGAGTTTCCGCCGGTCCGCGATCTCCACGTCGCCATCGTGAGCTCGTCGCTCGGCGGCGGCGGGGGCGACGTTTGCGCGTCGGCCGGCGGCGACCCCACGCACCTGGACGACGAGGGACATCTGCTGAATCGGCCTCCGGTCGCGAACGCGAAGCCGCTCGACGGAAACGGCGGAGACTTCCTCGCGTGGCTCCCGCTCAGCGACCCGAAGTACGCGGGCAAGCAGCCGCCGAACGTGACGCCGTACTCCGACGGTCAAGCCACGTCGTTCGCCTCCGATTTCCAGTCGCTCGTGCTCGGCGTGGGCGAGACCGGCTGCGGCCTCGAGGCGCAGCTCGAGAGCTGGTATCGATTCTTGATTCAGCCCGACCCGTACGCTTCGCTCGTCGGCGGTAACGGCTCTGCGGTGACGTACCAGGGCGTCGACGCGACGCTGCTGAAGATGCGACACGATTTCTTGCGGCCCGACTCGGTCGTCGCGATCGTCCAGATCACCGACGAGGAGGACTCGTGGAGCGACCCGAGATGGCTCGGCGGGTTCGGCTGGGTCGCGCGCACGAGCACGTTTCCGGGCGGTCCCGGCAGCGGCGTCGGACCGCGCGGTACGAGCGAGTGCGATCAGCCGATCGATCCGAACAACCCGACGGCGAGCGGCCCGAACAATCCGGATTGCACGTCGTGCGCTTTTGCCAACAGCGACAAGCCGATTTCGGGGACGCCGATCGGCGAGGACCCGAACTGCAAATCATGTCCGCCGGGCGCGACGAATTGCGTTCAAAAAGGCTGGTACGTGCCGGCGTCGATCGGGACCCCGATCACGGCCGTCGACGGGCTCAACGTCCGCTACGGCGAGCAGTACATGAAGGCGCGCTACGGGCTCGACCCGCAGTACGACGTCCAGCGTTACGTCGATGGGTTGACGAAGACGCAGGTGCCCGACCGCGATCACGAGGACGACAACGGGGCCGCGAGCGTCGTCGGGAAGTACGCGCCGCTGAGAAACTGCACGAACCCGCTCTTCGCCGAGAGCCTGCCCGACGGCTCCGACACGAGCTCAGGCGCGCTTTGCAATCTGAAGCTCGGCGCGCGCACGCCCGACATGGTGTTCTACGCGCTGCTCGGAGGCGTCCCGAATTCGCTCGTGCCGAGCGGCGCTCCTTCCGCCGGCGATTGGCAGAAGATCCTCGGCCACGACCCGGCGCACTACGACCTCGCCGGCATCGATCCTCACATGATCGAGTCGCTCGCGCCGCGTCCGGGCCTCGCTGGGGCGGGCGCGGCGTACAATCTAGGCTCCGATCCGGACAACGGGCGCGAGTGGAACACGCTCACCTCGCCCGGTCTCACCGATCTGGAGCTCGCCTGCACTTTCGACCTGCCGCAGCCGAGGGACTGCTCGGGAGGGACGAGCTCTTGCGACTGCGCCGGGCAGAACGGCGCGACCACGGCGCCCGACGCCGCGCCGCTCTGCGACCCCGCGAACCGCTCCACGCAGATCAAAGGCAAGGCGTATCCGACCGTCCGCGAGCTCCGCGTCGCGAACGGGCTCGGCGGCAACGCGGTGATCGCGTCGCTCTGCGCGAAGAACACGAGCAACGCGGCGTATCCGACGTACGGTTACCGCCCCGCGATGAACGCGGTCGTCGATCGCATCGCGACCGCTCTGACCGGCCAATGCTTTCCGACGGCGCTCGCGCGCAAGGCGGACGGCACGGTGAATTGCCAAATCCTCGTCGCCTACCCCAACCAAACGAACCAAGCTTCGGGCTGCACCGATCCCGGCATGATGCAGCCCGCGCCGGACGTCGTCGCGCGCTTCGACACGCGAGTGACCTCCGGGCCGGCGCCCGTCGTCTGCGTATTCGATCAACTCGGTCCGGGCGTGGGTTACCCGGGCGCGACTTGCGCCGGCGCGCCGAACGTCGGCTGGTGCTACGTCGAGGGGGCGGGGGCTGGCGGTTGCGCGCAGTCCATTCAGTTCGGCGGCTCCGGCCCGCCCGCAGGGACGACCCTCACGCTCGAATGCTCGCAATGATTGCAGGCCCACGGCGCGCCGATTGAGCCGAGCGCTGTTCATTGCGGTGTGACTCCGCAAAAATTTCAAGCTAGCATCCAGGGGCGATGCGGCGCGTTCTCGTGGTCGACGACGAGGAGAACATCCGGCTCGTCCTCCGGACGCTGCTGCGCAAGCACGGCTACGAGGTCGAGGTCGCCGACTCCGCCGAGGCGGCGCTCGGGCTCGTCGACTCCTTCGGGCCGGACGTGATCCTCACCGACGTGCGCATGCCGAAGATGAGCGGCCTCGATCTCCTCGCGACGCTCAAGGCGAAGAACGCCCTCGCGACCGTCATCGTGATGAGCGCGTACGGCTCGATCGATCTCGCGCTCCAGGCGATCCAAGCCGGCGCGTACGACTACGTCTCGAAGCCGTTCAAGCCCGACGAGATCGTGCTCGCGCTCCGCAAGGCGGAAGAGCGCGAGACGCTCCGGCGCGAGAACCGCGCGCTCAAAGAACAGATTTCGCAGCAAGCCGCGTTCGAGTCGATGCTCGCGAAGAGCCCGCAGATGGCGCTCGTCTTCAAGACCATCTCGAAGATCGCCGAGTTCAAGACGACGGTGCTGGTGACGGGCGAGAGCGGCGTCGGAAAAGAGCTCGTCGCGAAGGCGATCCACGCGCGCTCGTCGCGCAAGAGCGCGCCGTTCGTCGCGATCAACTGCGGCGCGATCCCCGAGAATCTCCTCGAGAGCGAGCTCTTCGGCCACAAGAAAGGCGCCTTCACCGACGCGACGAGCGACAAGCGCGGGCTCTTCGAGGAGGCGACGGGCGGCACGCTCTTCCTCGACGAGATTGGCGAGCTGCCGCTGAACCTCCAAGTGAAGCTCCTCCGCGTCCTCCAAGAAGAGACGATCCGCCGGCTCGGCGACTCGCGCGACACGAAGGTGGACGTGCGAATCGTCGCGGCGACGCACCGCGATCTCGCCGCCGAGGTGAAGGCCGGACGATTCCGCGAGGACCTCTTCTACCGAATCAACGTGCTCCACGTCGCGCTCGCGCCGCTGCGCGAGCGGCGCGAGGACATCCCGCTGCTCATCGACCATTTCGTCGCGAGGAACAACACGCGCCTCGGAACGCGCATCCGCGGCCTCACGCCCGAGGCCCGAAAAATTCTCCTCGAGTACGGCTGGCCCGGCAACGTGCGCGAGCTCGAGAACACGATCGAGCGCGCGATGGTGCTCTGCGAGTCGGACGCGATCGGCGCGGGCGACCTGCCCGAGCGCGTGCGCGAGGCGCTCGACCCGGTGCAAGTGCAGCTCCGCACGGGGGAGCTCTCGGTGAAGAAGACGGTCGCCGCGGTGGAACAAATCTTGATCACGCGCGCGCTGAAGAAGACCGGCGGCAACCGCACGCGGGCGGCCGAACTGCTCGAAATCAGCCACCGCGCGCTCCTCTACAAGATCAAGGACTACAAGATCGAAGAGTGATAAACCAAACCCAACGACACGCGGAGGTGCCGCGATGATTCGAAAAGCAAGTTTGGTTTTGGTGCTCGCCCTCGCCGCTTGCGGGGGCAGTGACAAGCCGGCGGACGACGCGACGAGCGCGAACACGAACTCGGGTCCGTGCCCGCCGTCGATGGACAAAGTCGGCGACGAGTGCGTGCCGAAGTCCGGCACGCAGACCGCGAGCTCGAGCGGGACCGACACGAGCGGCACGCCGAAGACGGCGTACGACAAAGACTCGGTCGAGGTCGTGCTCAAGCGCGCCGCCGCGCAGGTGAAGTCCAACTGCGGCGCGGCGACCGACGACAGCGGACAGCCGAGCGGCCCGTGGGGACAGACGAAGGTCTCGGTGACGCTCGGTCGAAACGGTCACGTGCAGGACGTGACCATCCCCGATCCGTACAGCGGGAAGCCGACCGGCCGCTGCGCGACGCTCGCGTTCGAGGGGCTCATCTTTCCGCCGTACGCGGCGCCCGCCGACGTGACCGTCGAGTGGGACGTCGACATCGAGAAGCCGGCCGGCGCGAAGTAGCTCGTGGCGGACGACTTCGATCTCGTCGTGCTCGGCGGCGGACCCGCCGGCGAAAAGGCGGCCGCGCAGGCCGCGTATTTCAAGAAGCGCGTCGCGGTCGTCGAGCGCGCGCCCGAGCCGGGCGGCGCCGCGGTGCACACGGGCACGCTCCCGTCCAAGACGCTGCGCGAGACCGCGCTCTTTCTCTCCGGCCACAGGCAGCGCGAGCTCTACGGCCTCTCGGTCACGCTGAACGAGAGCCTCGCCGTCCCGAAGCTCCTCTCGCGCAAGGACGCGGTGCGCGAGCTCGAGGTCGAGCGCATCAAGCACAACCTCGATCGCCACCACGTCGAGCTCGTTCGCGGCGCCGGGCGCGTGCGCGACGCGCACACGGTCGAGGTGCAGGACGAAGACGGCCGCGTCGTCCGAATGTTGCGGAGTGCAATCATTCTGATCGCGACCGGCTCCGTCCCGTACCAGCCGCCGCACATCCCGTTCGGCGAGCACGTGGCCGACTCCGACTCGATCTCTGCTGCTCGACGGCCTGCCGAAGCGCATGGTCGTGCTCGGCGGCGGCGTGATCGGCTGCGAGTACGCGTCGATGTTCGCCGCGATGCACGCGAAGGTCACGCTGCTCGAAGGTCGCGACCGCCTGCTGCCGTTCCTCGACGCCGAGATGGGCAGCCGCCTCGAGGCCTCGCTCCGCGCGCTCGGCGTCGACATTCGTCTCGGCGTCAGCGTCGAGAAGGTCACGCTCGACGGGGAGCGCGTCGAGGTCGTGCTCAAATCGGGCGAGGCGATCGAGTGCGACAAGCTCTTGGTCGCGTCCGGTCGCCAAGGCAGCACGAAGGGGCTCGGGCTCGAGGCCGTCGGCGTCGCGGTCGACAAGCGCGGGTACGTGCAGGTCGACGAGAACTTCCGCACGAGCGTCCCGTCGATTTAC
Organism: uncultured delta proteobacterium; assembly: GCA_963731595.1. Classification (GTDB taxonomy): domain Bacteria; phylum Myxococcota_A; class Polyangia; order Polyangiales; family Polyangiaceae; genus DASXHD01. The sequence continues at coordinate 731,512 of CAVSWE010000004.1, read as the reverse complement.
GCGGCGGGCGACGTCATCGGCTTCCCCGCGCTCGCGTCGACGTCGATGGACCAAGGCCGCGTCGCCGTGTGCCACGCGTTCGGCTTCGAGTACAAAAAGCAGGTCTCGCACCTGCTCCCGTACGGCGTCTACACGATCCCCGAGGTGAGCTGCGTCGGCTTCTCCGAGGAACAGGCGCGCGAGAAGAAGCTCGACTACGTCGTCGGCCGCGCGCTCTACGCGGACAACGCGCGCGGGAAAATCGTCGGCGACAAAGAGGGGATGGTGAAGCTCCTCTTCGACAAGTCGGACCGCAAGCTCCTCGGCTGCCACTGCATCGGCGACCGCGCGTCGGAGCTCGTGCACATCGGCCAGGCGATCATCGCGCTCGGCGGCGGGGTCGACACGCTCATCGACATGGTCTTCAACTACCCGACGCTCGCCGAGACGTTCAAGTACGCGGCGTACGACGCGCTCGGCCGCTGGACGGCCTGAATCAGAAGCGGCCGGTCGCGAGCTGCGTGACCGTCGTCGGGTGGCTCGAGGAGAGCGTGAGGACGAGGCCCGCGATCGCCGCGACGAGACCGACGCCCACGACGACGCCTCCGGTGGCCATCATCGAGCGGTTGGGCCCGTCGTCGGTCACCGTCGGGACGAAGACGAAGCCGCCCTCGGACACGCTGCCGATCGCGCCGGCTTGGTAGTGATCCGCCGCACCGAAGCCGAAAATCGTCGCCCCCGTCACCGTGGCGATCGATCCGAGCAGGAGCAGCGCGATGCCGCCGACGCGCGCGCCGCTCTTGCTCGCGTTCACGTCGAGCGTGACGCGCCGTTGATCGCGGTCGAGCGTGAAGCGCTCGGCTCGCGCGCCGCCGACCCAGTACTCGCCGTCCGCCGGCAACGCGCGATCGCACGGCGCTTCGCAGGCGATCGACCAGCCCTGCTGCGTCGACCCATGGAGCGTGGCCCGGTCGCCGGTCATGTGCACCACGATCTCGGTCGGGCGGCGCGGCGCGGCGGTGTCGTCCGCGCGCGCGAGGGCGGGCAAGAGAGAGGCGGACGCGAGGGCGAGCGATACGAGGACGTGTTTCATGATCGCCGCCCCTAAGCACGCCGCGTACCAACGCCGCGCGCGCGCAAACGTGCAGAAACGCGCGCTCCACGCTCGCGTACGCGTGCAGCTCGCTTCACACGCGTGAAGGCGGTTTCCTCAGACGCCTTCGTCGAGCCGGCGCATCCCTTCGAGGAGCAGCGCCTCCGGCGACTCCTGGATGACGCGCGCCTGCGGGACGAACGTCGGATCGAGCCCGAACTCGCCGTCTTGCAGCTTGAGCATCTGGTAGAACGCGTCGGCGCCGCGGCCCTTGTCGAAGAGCGCGTTCACGATCTTTCCGTCGGCGAAGTGAATCTCGCCGCTCGTCTGGCCCGAGCGGATGCGCAGGTTGCCGGTCTTTCGACCGTGGAAGAGGACCTGCACGAGCTCGGGCAGCCCCATCTCCTTCAGCGAGCCGGACACGCCGCGCGGACCGCTGCGCTGCGCGCGCTGGTCGAGCAGCGCCTTGATCTTGGCGACGAAGACGTCGGTCGGCGCCGGCTTCGCGACGTAGTCGGCGACGCCGAGCTCGAACGCGCGCTGCGCCTCCGCCCGCTCGTGGCGGCGCGTGTGGAAGATCCACGCGACGTCCTTGCCCCACGAGTGCTTGCGCGCTTCGGCGAGCAGGCCCAGGCCGTCGCCCTGCGGCAGATCGACCTCGCTGACGACGACGTCCATCGGCGTCTCCTGGAGGATCTTGATCGCCTGCTCGGCGCCGCGCGCGGTCTTCGTCTCGAAGCCTTGCTCGATGAGGCGGAGCTCGAGGACGGTCGTCTCCTCGGGGTCGGGGTCGACGAGCAACGCGTAGTAGCGGTTCGCGAGGAGCTTCGCGCGGATGTCCTCGCCCATCACCATGTTCTTGAAGAGATCGACGAGGTGCGGGTCGAAGATGGCTTCCTTGTATTTTGCAAGTACCCCGCACGCCTCCGCCGGCATCAGCGACTTGCGGTACGGGTTGCGCGGGTTTTGCGTCAGATCCGCGTAGGTGTCGGCGATGGCGAGGACGCGCGCGCCGAGCGAGATGTCCTTGCCGGAGATCCCGTTCGGAAACCCGTTGCCGTCGTAGCGCTCGTACATCTGCTCGATGGCGTCGACCGTCTCCTTCGCGAAGTGCACCGACTCGACGACGCGCGCCGGCGTCGACACCGCGCGCTGGGCGGCGGTCTTGTGTCCGTCGTACTCGCTCGCGTTGAGCGTCGTCAGGTGGAACGCGCTCATCTTTCCGATGTCGTGCAGGTACGCGGCGGCGACGACCGCGCCGAGCGTCGCCGGTCCGACGTTGATGCGCTCGAGCATGCGGCGCGTGAAGCGCGCGACGTGCGCCGAGTGTCCGCGGAGATCGGGGCGCGCGTTCTCGAGCAAGCTCACGAGGACGTTGAGCAGCTCGAGCATCTCTTCTTGGCCGACGCTGGCGCCCGCTTGTCCGGTGGCGGCGCGCTTCTGCGCCTGCGCCATGTCGCGCTCGGAGACGACGCGCTCGCCGCGCCCGCCGGTCGCGCTCGAGCCGCGCGCGAGGGCCGCGGTCATCGACACGTCCGAGACGACGTTGCGCTCGTAGACGTCGAGCATCGCCGAGAACTGCGCGTGCGCCGCGCGATCGAGCAGCGCGAACGCGTGGATGTCGCCGCCGTAGCACTTGGCGATCGCCGCGCGCACGCCGCCGGGCCGACCCACGAACGCCTTCACCTCCTTCGCGCCCGAGGTGATCTGGATTTGCTTGAGGACCTCTTCGTCGTCCGGGTCCGCGGTGACGACGCTCAGCGTGCGCGACTGCGGATCGAACAGGACCGGAAACACCTGGAACGTCTCGGCGACCTGGCGCGGCACCATCTCGAGCGTCGAGCGGCCGATCTCGGCTTTCGCGAGGCGCTCGGTCGACACGAAGCGCGTCTTGTAGTGGGTCGCGAGCACCTTCAGCAGGTCTTGCTCGCTCGCGATGCCGAGCTCGACCACCGCGTCCTCGATGCGCTGGTGCGACGTCTCCGCGGACGACATCGCGTTCTCGAATTGCTGCGGGTCGACCGCGCCGAGCTTCAGCAGCAGGTTGCCGACTTTTTTGTTCGCGGTGGTGAAGCTGCGAGCCAACCCGCCCATGATACACGAACGAAAACGGCGCGGTTTACGACCGCGCGCGCGCTCGCACGAGCGACGAGATGAGCTCGAGCGCGACGCGATTTTCGCCGCCCTCGGGTACGATGATGTCGGCGAATCGCTTCGAGGGCTCGACGAACGCGAGGTGCATGGGACGGACGGTCTCGTAGTACTGCTTGCGGACCTGCTGGAACGTGCGCCCGCGGTGCTCGAGATCGCGCCGGATGCGACGCATGAGGCGGATGTCCGGGTCGGTGTCGACGTAGATCTTCACGTCGAGGCGCTCGCGGAGGCGCTCGTCGGCGAGGACGAGGATGCCCTCGACGACGATGACGCGCGCGGGCGGGACGTGGAGCGGCTCGGGCGCGCGGTCGTGGATCGAAAAATCGTACGTCGGCCGGTCGATCGCCTCGCCGCGTCGCAGCGCGTCGAGGTGCGCGCAGAGGAGCTCGATCTCGAGGGCGTCGGGGTGGTCGTAGTTGACGCGCTCGCGCTCCTCGTAGGAGAGGTGCGACTGCTTTCGGTAGTAGTGGTCCTGCTCGATGAGCACGCCTTCGCCCGGCGGGACGGCGTCGAAGATCGCGCGCGCGATCGTGGTCTTGCCGGAGCCGGAGCCGCCGGCGATTCCGAGGAACAGCGGGAGCATACCTTCGGGCTCCATACTCTATTTCTTTCCGACGTAGGCGCGCGCTTGGAGCTTGCCGCGCTCGACGAACGGGACGACCGACGCGCGGAAGCCCGCGCGCCTCAGCCGCAAAAGAAACGCGTCGGCCGGGTAGCCGCTCCAAACTGCATAAATCCCGCCGGATCGCAGCGCGCGCTTGGCCGCGGCGAGGCCGCGGGCGTCGTAGAGCCGCGCGTTGTCGCGGAAGGACGCCCACTCGGGGCCGTTGTCGACGTCGAGGAGGATCGCGTCGAGGTCGCGCTCGCGCGCGACGACGTCGCGCACGTCGTCCCGCACGATCTCGACGCGCGGATCGTCGAGCACGCCCGCGAGCCACCGCCTGTTTCGCGCGAGCGCCACGGAAGCGCCGAGCTCGCCGCGCACGAGCTCGACGACGGTCTCGAGCTTCTCGACGACGAGCACGCGCGCGCTCGGCCCGACTCTTTCGAGGACGCCGGCCAGCGTCGAGCCGAACCCGAGCCCGCCGACGACGACGCGCCGCGCGGACTTGGCGACGACGCGCCCGAAAGCGCGCTCGGTCCCGAGGAGCGCGCTCGTGAGGATCGGCACCTGGCCGATCATCAGCTCGTGGTGCGTGCCGTAGTCGCGGAGCGTGAGGGTGACGCCCGCCTCGCGAAACGTGCGGCTTCGCGGCATCAGCGGCCCTTCAGCACCGACTCGAGGACCGCGCGATCGACGTTGCGGCCCGTCAACACGACGACGAGATCCGCGTCGGGCGAGCCCGGGCGCAGGGGCTCCGGCAGCTCTTGCTCGACGAGCGGGGCGACGGCGGCGGCCGCGCTTCCTTCGATCGCGACGCCTAGCGTGCGGTACGCGCCGGCCATGCCGCGCGCGATCGCCTTCTCGGTGACCACCGCGACGCCGGCGACGACCGCGCGTGCGCGGGCGAACGCGCTCTTCGAGATCCCGCCTTCGAGCCCGTCGGCCAGGGTCTCGCACGGCTCGAGCGACTCGACGGCTTCGCCGCGCTCGAGCGACATCGCGAACGCGGCGCTCGATTCGCTCTGCGCGCCGAAGACCTTTGCCTTGGGGAGCGCGCACGCGAGGCCGGTCGCGAGGCCGCCGCCTCCGAACGGCGCGATGACCACGGCCGGCGTCCGCCCGAGCGCGCGCTCGATCTCGAGCCCGAGCGAGCCGCCGTTTCCGGCGAGGACGGCGAGATCGTCGTACGGCGACACGAACGGCGCGTTCGACTCGAGCGCGAGCTCGCGCGCCTCGCGCTCCGCGGCGTCGTATCCGGGCGATTTCGAGACGACGAGGCGCGCGCCATACGAAGCGATGCGCTGCCGCTTCGCCTCCGGCGCGTCGCGCGGCACGACGACCGTCGCGTCCATCGCGAGCACGTTCGCCGCGTACGCCACGCCCGCGCCGTGATTCCCCGCGCTCGCGGCGACGACGGATTTCACGCCGCGCGACGCGAGCCGCGAGAGCGCGAGGAGCGCGCCGCGCACCTTGAAGCTCCCGGTCACCTGCAGCGACTCGAGCGCGACCCACACGCGCCCGTGCGCGCGCCCGTCGACCTCGGCGGCGCGGACGAGCGAGCACGGCCGGAGCCGTGCCTCGGGAAAGCGCGCCGAGACGGCAGCCGCTTCGGCGAGGAGCTCCGCGCTCGGGAGGTCGGCCGTGCTCGGGTCGGGTCGCGTGAGGACGACGCGCATCGCTCTTCTCTACGGCGCGTGCCGGTCCGAACCTAACGCCGCGCGAGGAGCCACGCGAGCGGCCGCCGGTACATGCTCCGCATGCGCTCGCCGGGAACCTCGTGGCCCATGCCTTGTGCGATGTGCACGCGGTGCGGGACTTTGGCCTCTTTCAGCATCTCGGCGACGCGCAGCGTGTTGGGCGCCACTTCGTCCGATTCGCCCGTCAGCAGGTAGACGCGCCGAATGCGCCGGCGGTTCTCGGCGAGGACCGTTTTTGCGTCGCCCCACCAGTACTGGTCGTTCGCCGCGAGGATCAACCAGCGGCTCCACGTCTGCGGATCGTGCAGCCCGACCTGCATCGCCACGAACGCGCCCTCGCTGAAGCCGATGAGCACGTTTCCGTGGAGCTGCACGCGACGCTTGTACTTTGCACGCAATGCGTCGAGCGCCGCCTTGACGTCTTGGCCGCCGAGCACGGCGTTGTTCGCCCAGCCGCGCGCGCCCTCGCCGCGGTCTTCCGGCCCCGACGGGCAGAGCACCCACCCGAACTGGGTCGCGACGTGCGCCCACTTGCGGCAATCCTCCGCGGGGTTCGCGCCGCGCCCGTGCAAGTAGACCAGCACCGGCTTGAGGCCGCGCCCGCGCGGCCGGTAGTAGAACGCGTCGGCGAAGCCGGGCACCTCGAGGCGCTGCGGGTCCGCGGTCTTGCGCGCCTCTTTCGCCCACGCGACCGCCTCGCCCCCGAGGAGGACGAAGACCGCGGCGAAGGCCAAAATCAGGCGATGGGCGAATCCGAGGCGCACGACGAGCCGACAATACCTTTTCTAGGCGTCCGGGCAAATTGGCGACGATTTCGCCCCGGCGCGGACCTATCGTGTAGGATTTGCGAATGCGTAAAGCCTACCTTCTTCTGCTCGTGGTTCCGTCTGCGGCTGATTTGGGCGTGCGGCGGCGACGATAGCGGCGTCCAGGACGGTGGTTCGGATGCGACGACCGACTCGCTGGTGACCACGGACTCGGGGAAAGACTCCTCGAGCAACGAGGCCGGAAACGACTCGTCCGACGACCGACGCGGGGCCGGACGTTCAGCTCACGATCGATTGCTTGAAGCCGGCGGATTGCGTCGACGGCGGCGATCTCGGACGCGGCGTATCCGCCTGGCGATGCGGGCGTCGTCTGCTGCGGCAGCGTCGTGGGCAACGGAAGCCAGAACGCGTGCCAGATCGAGGGCGCTTCGACGACGTGCAAGGCGCCGGGCTCGTGCGCAACCGACTTCAGCGGCCTGCTTGTCGTGCTCGAGCGCCACGGTCCGTTTCTGCACGACCAACGCCGAGTGCACCGAGACTAGCACGAACCCGTTGACGATGGTAGCAAGTGCTGCACGGCGAGACGCGGGCGACGCCGGCAGCTTCCACGTCTGCGCGAACAGCACTATCGCCGCGGGTAGCGAAGGCCGGACACCTGCCCCTGACCTTGCGTCTCGTCTACGCCACAAGAAAATCGGCCCTCGCGCTCGCGCAGAGCCGCGCCTTCGTCGCGCGGCTCGCCGGGCACGAGATCGTCGAGAAGCAGGTCACGACGACGGGCGATCGGATCCAGGATCGCCCGCTGTCGGAGGTCGGCGGCAAGGGCCTCTTCGTCAAAGAGATCGAAGAGGCCCTGCTCGACGGGTCTGCGGACTTCGCAGTCCACTCGATGAAGGACGTGCCGGCGGTCTTGCCGGAAAAGTTGCAGATTGCATGCGTTCCGCTGCGCGAGGACGCGCGCGACGTGCTCGTCGCGCCGCGGCACGGGACGCTCGATGCGCTCCCGCCAGGCGCGAAGGTCGGCACGAGCAGCCTGCGGCGCGCCGTCGCGCTGCGCGCCGCTCGGCCGGATTTGAACATCGTGCCGCTGCGCGGAAACGTCGACACCCGCCTTCGCAAAGTGGACGCTGGCGAGGTCGAGGCGATCGTCCTCGCGCGCGCGGGGCTCGTGCGGCTCGGGCTGCAAGGGCGCGCCACGAGCATCTTGGAGCCCGACGTGTCGCTGCCGGCGGTCGGGCAGGGCGCGCTCGGCATCGAGGCGCGCGTCGGCGACGCCCGCGTGCTCGGCGCGCTCGAATCGTTGCATGATGCAACGACCGCGACGTGCGTCGCCGCCGAGCGCGGCGTGATGGCGGCGCTCGAAGGCGACTGCAAGACGCCGCTCGGCGCGCACGCGCGCAAGGTGGGCGACGCGCTCGAGATCGCGGCGTTCATCGCCGAGCCTGACGGGTCTCGCCTTCGCCACGGGAGCAATCGCACGCCCTGGCCGGCGAGCGAGCGCGACGCGGCCGCGTTCGGTCGCGCGCTCGGGCTCACGCTGAAATGACGCGGCCGCGGCACGTTCACCTCGTCGGCGTGAGCGGGACGGGGATGGGCGCGCTCGCGACGCTCTTCCGCGCGCGCGGCGCGCGCGTGACCGGCGCCGACGTCGCCTTCGATCCGCCGATCGGGCCCGCGCTGCGCGACGCCGGCGTCGAGTGCCTCCAGGGTTACGACGCCTCGCACCTCGACCCGCCGCCGGATCTCACCGTGATCGGCAACGCGATTCGACGCGACAACGTCGAAGCGGTCGCGGCGGAGCAGCATGACCTGCCTCGCAGCTCGATGTCGGCGGCGCTCCGCGAGCATTTTCTCGTCGGCCGGCGCGCGGTCGTCGTGTGCGGCACGCACGGCAAGACGACGACGAGCAGCCTCGCGGCGTGGGTCCTCGCCGAGGCGCACCTCGAGCCGGGGTTCTTCATCGGCGGCATTCCTCAGAACTTCGGCGTCGGCGCGCAGATCGGCCGCGCCGAGCGCTCGCTCACGCGGGGTATCGCGCCGTTCGTCGTCGAGGGGGACGAGTACGACGCGGTCTACTGGCACAAGAAGCCGAAGTTCTTCGACTACGTGGGCGTTTCGAACGACGACGTCGCCATCGTGACGAGCATCGAGCACGACCACATCGACATCTATCCGACGGAGCGCGCATACGACGAGGCGTTCATCGGGCTCTTCGAGCGCGTTCCGGCGGGCGGGCTCGTCGTCGTGGACGCGCAGACGCGGGCGCTCGAGCTCGCGCAGAGGCACGCGCGCGCGCGCGTCGTCACCTACGGGCTCACGCCCGAAGCCGAGTGGAGCGCGGCGGTCGCTCGCGACGGAACGTTCGAAGTGTTCGCGGGCGGGAGCGCGTGCGGTCGCTTCTCGTCGCCGCTGCCCGGCGAGCACAACGTCCGAAACGCGCTCGCGGCGATCGCCATGGCGGCCGAGGGCTTCGGCGTCGGGCCCACGCAGTCGCGCGCGGCGCTCGCGAGCTTTCAGGGCGTGAAGCGCCGGCAGGAGCTGCTCGGCGTTCCCGGCGGCGTCAGCGTCTACGACGACTTCGCGCACCACCCCACCGCGGTCGACGAAACGCTCCGCGCGCTCCGCAAGAGGCACCCGACCGGCGCGCTCTTCGCGATCTTCGAGCCGCGCAGCGCGACGGCGTGTCGCAACCTGCACCAGGCCGCGTACGTGCACGCCTTCGACGCGGCCGACCGCGTGTTGCTCGCGCCGCTCGGGCGCACCAACGTGCCGGAGGCGGAGCGGCTCGACCTCGCCCGCCTCGCCCGCGAAATCGGCGCGCGCGCGCGGGCGTGCGAAAACGTCGACGAAATCGTGGCGGAATGCGTGCAGAATGCAAGGAGCGGCGACGTGATCGCTGTGCTCTCGAACGGCGCGTTCGGCGGGATTTACGGCAAGCTGCTGGGCGCTCTCACGTCGCGTTGAGCATGTCGAGGAACGGGCCGGGCCCGATGAGCGACGTGCCGCCGTCGATCAGCAAGGTGGTGCCGGTGATCCACGCGCCCGCGGGCGACGCGAGGAAGGTGACGGCCTCGCACACCTCGTCGATCGTTCCCCAGCGGCCGAGCGGCACGCGCGTTCGGAGATCGGTGCCGGGCGGCGCGAGGCGCGCCATGCCCTCGGTGTCGTCGATGGGGCCGGGCGCGACGGCGTTGACTCGAACGCCGAAGCGCGACCACTCGAGCGCGAGATCGCGCGTGAGCTTCTCGATGCCGGCCTTCGCCGCGCCCGCGTGACACTGGAGCGGCGTCGGGACGTCGGCCTGCGTCGCGGTGATGCTCACGATCGCTCCGTGTACTTTGCACAGATGCGCGAACGCCGCGCGCGCGGCGTTGAAGGTGCCGCACAAGTCGATGTCGATGACCGAGCGAAACCCGTTGGCGCTGAGCGCCGCGGCGGGCGCGAGGAAGTTGCCGGCCGCGGAGTTGACGAGCAGGTCGAGCCGGCCGAAGCGCTCGGCGCACGCGTCGATTGCGGCTTGCACGGCGTCGAACTGGCGGACGTCGGCGGGGTGCGTGCTCGCTTCGCCGCCCGCGTCTCGAATGCGCTTGGCCACGGCCTCGAGCTTGTCGGCGCGCCGCCCGAGGAGCCCGACGCGCGCGCCCTGCTCCGCCAGCCGCATGGCGATTCCGGCGCCGATGCCGCTGCCGCCTCCGGTGACGAACGCGACCTTGCCGGCGAAGAGGTTGGGGACGAAAACGGATTGCATGGTCGCGAGCATAGTCATGAGAACCGACGTTCGCGCAACGCGCCGTTCCGCTTACGCACCGAACGCGCCTGAAATCGCGCGGTTGGCGCGCCGGCGCGATGGCCTCGGGGTTGCACTTCGGAGACCCGATGGCGTCGTCCAAGCTGCTCTCGCTCGCGCTGCAGACCGTCCGCGCAGGCGCGGCCGGAGTCCTCGCGACGGCGACGGACTTGGCGACGCTCGCTCTCCTCGTGAGCGGCTTGGGCCTGAGCCCGCACGTCGCCAACGTTCCCGCGCTCCTCGCCGGCGGCGTCGCGAACTTCGCCGGCAACCGCTGGTTCGCGTTTCGCGCGCATCGCGCGCCGCTTGGAAGACAGCTGATTGGCTACACCCTCGTCGAGCTCGTCGCGCTCGCGCTGAACGGTTGGCTCTTCGAAGCGGCGCTGAGACTCTTCCCGCAGGCGACGCACGCGTATTGGGCGCTGCGACTCGCGACGAGCCACCTCGTGTTTCTCCTCTGGAGCTACCCGCTGTGGTGCTTGGTTTTTCGTCAACGTGGCGTGCGGCCGGCGCTCTCGTCCTCGTGAGCGATCTCGGCGAGCCCGGCGAGATCTCCGAGCCGCGTGGGGTGAAACGGCGGCCGCGGCGTGAAGGGCATCGCGGCGCTCCCACCTCGCTCGACCAGAAGTCGCGCGCACAGCGCGACGCACGATTTCCCCTGGCACCAGCCCGTGCCGAAGCCGGTGTAGCGCTTCAGCGACTCGATGTCGTCGTGCCCGCGCTCGATCGCTTGCTCGAGCTCGTGAAGCGTCACGTCCTCGCAACGGCAAACGAGCGTCTTGCTCATTTCGCGTCGGGCCCGCGGTACTCGCAGCGCGCGTCGCAGGTCTCGAACAGCGTGATCTGATCGAGCCCGCGGAGGGTCGCCGCGAGCTTGTCCCAAATCCACTTCGCGAGCACTTCGCTCGTCGGGTTCTCGAGGCCCGGCACCTCGTTCAAATAGTGATGGTCGAGCACGTCGTGGAGCGGCTTCCACGCGTCGTAGAGCTCGGAGAAGTCGATGAACCAGCCGGTGTCGGGGTCAACCGGCCCCGCGATCGCGACCTCCACCTTGAACGAGTGTCCGTGGAGGCGCGCGCACTTGTGCCCTTCGGGCACCCGCGGAAGGCGGTGCGCCGCTTCGAACCGAAACTCGTGAACCAGCCGAACGTGCTGCGCCACGGCGAAGGAGCCTAGCGCTTCTTCTTCGACTTGCTCTTCGTGGTCCGCTTTTTCTTGCCCTTCCACGCAAAGAGCGACGCGCGACGCCCGGTGTTCTTCGCCTTGAGCTTCGCGCGGTAGCGGGCGCTCCGCTTTCGGTTCGTCTTGCGGGGCTTCTTCGAGAGAACGATGTACATGGCCGTCGCCCAATTACTCGCTCGCCGCGGCCCCGGTCAAGTCGTCCACGAACGGCACGTCGCCAGGCCCGGTCGGCTCACCCGGGAAGGTGAGCCAAGCGCAGTAGTCCGCAGGATCGCAGCAATAAAGGTCCGGTCCCCGAAAGCCGACCCCGGTCCGATGCGCTGTTTCGATGCCCTCGCATATCCACCAGAGCTTCTCGCGCGCCATGAGCGTGTTCGCCGCGACGTTCCCCCGCGCAAGCCCCGGCTCCATCGCGACCGCGATATCGCCGCTCTCGACATGTCGATCGAAAGCTCGCTGAAACACGGTCCGCCCGAGGCTCGTCAGCATCACGAGCCACGTCCTCGAGTCCGCGGCTCGCACCCGCTTGACCCACCCCAGCCGTGCGAGCGACCGCACCATCTCGCAAATCACGGAGCGCACGACATGGAGCCGTTTCCAAAGGTCGCTCTGGCGCATCCCCTTCCGACCGAGCGCGTTCATCAAATCGAACCGCGCCGGCGTCAGACCCTCGGGCCGCACAAACACGCGCCCGACGCGCTGCACCGCCAAATGCGCCCCCTTCAGCTGAAACATCACAGCATCCATTCCCCGCGCCCCAAGCACCCGCCATGCCACCCCACCCCCGACCCCGCAGGACCCAAAATTCACTCAGATCGTTCGGATCCGAACGTTCTGTTCGATTTTCCGGGGTGGCGGGGCCAGGTGGAGGGCCGGCCTGAGCCAGGTGGGCTGGCGGGCGGGTTACGCGCCGCCTTTGCGGAGCTCGGTGAGGACTAGCTTGGCGGTGGCTTTGAGGGTGTCGAAGACGCCGACGCCGGTGCGGGCGACGGCTTCGAACTCGGGCTGGCCGGTGGGGTTGAGCAGTTGGCGGAGCTCGTCGACCGAGGCGACGTTGGGCAGGTCGCGCTTGTTGTACTGCATGACGTACGGGAGCTTGTCGAGGTCGTAGCCTTGTTCCGCGAGGTTGGTGCGGAGGTTTTCGACCGACTCGATGTTGGCTTCCGTACGCTCGATTTGGCTGTCGGCGACGAAGATGACGCCGTCGACGCCCTTCAAGATGAGCTTGCGCGAGGCATCGTAGAAGACCTGGCCGGGCACCGTGTAAAGGTGGAAGCGAGTCTTGAAGCCGCGGATCTCGCCTAGCGCGAGCGGCAGGAAATCGAAGAACAGCGTTCGTTCCGTCTCGGTCGCGAGGCTGATCATCTTGCCCTTCGCGTCGGGCGAAGTGCGCTCGTAGATGTACTGCAGGTTCGTCGTTTTCCCGCAGAGGCCAGGGCCGTAATAGACCAACTTGCAGTTGATCTCCCTCGCCATGTAGTTGATGAAGCTCATCGTCCTGGTCTCCGCGACGCTCAGTCGTTGAACAGGTTGTCGATGTCTTCGTCCGTGATTTCGGCGAAGGGTGAATCCGCCCCCGGCTCCGCGACTTTCTTCAGCAGCGACTCGAAGATGTGATTGAGCTCTTCGGTTGCCTTTTTCACGCGCAGACGCACGAGGCCGAGCGAGCTCCGCGAGTCGAAGATGACGACGAGGATGACGCGGTTTCCGACGAGCTGGATGTGGATGTTGGCCTTCTCACCCTCGTGGAACTGCGTCGCGAACTCGTTTTCTTTGAGCAGCTTGGCCATGCCGCCCGTGGCGGCGATGTTGCCGGCGGTGAGCGATGCGAGCGACGTCGTGTCGACGTTGTCGATGTCGCCGGCCGCGGCGATGAGCTGACCATTCTTGTCGACGATGAAGACGACCTTGGCGTTCGCGTCACGAACCAGGCGGTCTACGACCGCTTGGATCTGATTGAACTCCTCCTCGTACATCACCATCTGCGGGTTGACCATCGGACCGCCTGTCGCAGGGAAAAAAGAGAGCCGAGTCCTCGTTCTATCCGGAGCGGGGACGAACGTCTAGGCCCCGCGCGATCACGCGAAGCCGCGCACCGCGTCGAAGAGCACGTGGAGCCCCCATTTGAGGCCGTCCACCGGCACCCGCTCGTCGTGCCCGTGGTACATCGCGCTGAAGCTGATTTCGTGGGTCGGGTCGAATTTCACCGGCGAAAAGCCGTAACATTTGCTGCCGAGCTTCGCGTAGGCCTTCGCGTCGGTGAAGCCGGGGATGACGAATGGAATCGGCAGCGCGAGCGGGTCGTGCGCGCGCAGGACGTTGGCGAGGTGCGCGAAGAGCGGCGTCCGCTCGGTGGTCTCGACCGGCGGGAGCGAGTGCAGCACGTCGAGCTTGGCCTCGGCGCCGAGCACGTCGCGGAGCTCGGCCAAAAACGACGACTCCGTCTGGCCCGGCAGCGTGCGCCCGTCGATGTCGAGCGTCGCCTTTCCCGGAATCACGTTCACTTTGCTGCCGCCGCGCACGACCGTGGGCGTCGCCGTGTTCGAGAGCAGAGCGCCGAACGTGCGACGCTGCGACTCGTCGCGCACCAGATAGTCGAGGATCAGCGCGGCGAGTTGCGGCGTGCGGAGACGCTTCAGCGCGTGCTTCTGGGGGGCCGGGAGCTCGTTCGCCATCGCCTCGAGGAATTTCGTCACCGCCTCGGTCGGGTGCTGCGGAAGACGGGATTTTCCGAGGCGCGTGATGGCTCGCCCGAGCTTGAGGACGGCGTTGTCTTCCTTGGGCATCGAGCCGTGGCCGGGCTCGCCCTCGAACGTCGCGCGCACCCAGCAGACGCCCTTCTCCGCCGTTTGAATCGGGTAGAAGGTGCGGCCGAAGACGTTCTGCGAGAACGCGCCGATCTCGCCGAGCGTGTATTCTGCACGTACTTTTTCGGGGTGCTGGTCGACCAGAAAGAGGCTGCCCTTGGCGCACCCGGCCTCTTCGTCGGCGACGCCTGCGAAGATCACGTCGCGCGAGAGCTTGCCGGGCCCGACCTCGGCCGCGAGCAGGCGCATCACGCACGCGCTCATCGCCGCCATGTGCTTCATGTCGACCGCGCCGCGGCCCCAGAGGTAGCCGTCGTGGATCTCGGCCGCGAAGGGATCGTGCCGCCACTTGGACGCGTCGGCCTCGACCACGTCGAGGTGCGCGTTCAGCAGGATCGGCGGTTTTTCGCCGGTTCCGCGCAGGCGCGCGACCACGCTCGTCCGGTTCTTCTCCGGCTCGAGGAGCACCGGGTCGAGCTTCGAGTCGCTCAAGAAATCCGCGAGCAGCTCGGCCGCGGGCCGCTCGTTGCAACCGCCGTCGGCGCCGCGGTTCACCGTCGGAATTCGAATCAGCTCTTGGAGCAGCGTGACGCAGCGCTCGCCCTCGGCGGACCAGTCGACCGAATCCATCCCTCTTCCATAAGGTAATCTGGTCCGCCGTGGAACCCGACGATCGGCTCCCTTGTCCCTGGTGCGACGCGCCGCTCCAGGGCGCCCGAGGCGAGAAGTGCGCCGCGTGCGGGCGGGAGCCGATCGTGTGCGAGCGTTTCCGCGTCGAGAAGCTGCTCGGACGCGGCGGAATGGGCGTCGTCTACGGGGCCGTGCGCGTCGGCAACGAGAAACACGGCAAGCACGTCCCGCGCGAGGTCGCGGTGAAGATCATCAAGCCGCCGACCGACGACGACTGGACGGCGTGGGAGCTCTTCGAGCGATCGAGCAAGGTCCTCCAGAACCTCCACCACGAGTGCCTCCCCAAGGTCCACGCCTTCGAGCGCACCGATCGCGGGCGGCTCGTCCTCGTGCGCGAGGCGTTTCACGGCGGCACGCTCGAGGAGAGAATCGCCGACGCCGACGACCGCATCGAGCCGAAGCGCCTTCGCGCGCTCCTCCGCGACATGCTCGGGCTGCTCGAGTACCTGCAGGGGCTCGTGCCACCGGTCATTCACAGAGACATCAAGCCTTCGAACGTCATGTTCCGCTCGAAGGGCGACGACTGGAAGCCGGTGCTGGTCGACTTCGACACGATCGTCTCGCGGCGGAGCGGACTCACAATCGTCGGCACGCCCGGATACGCCGCCCCCGAGCAGTTCGCCGCCGACGCTTCGCCGGCCTCCGACGTCTACGGGCTCGGCGCGACGATGCTCTTCGTCGCGACGCACACCGACGCCGACGCGTTGCCGCACGAGCACGGCCGGTTCGTCCTCGACGGCCTCTTGCCGTCCGTCGACGAAAAGCTCGTCTCGGTCTTGCGACGCATGGTGGAGCCCGACGTCTCCAAGCGGTACGCGACCGCGCGCGACGTCGTGCGCGATCTCGAGAGCCCGCCGCCTGCGCCCGTCAAGCCGCCAGCGGCCGCCGCGCCCTCGTCTTCGAGGAAGGAGTGGCGCGCCGCGCAAGTCTCACGACGTCGCCGCTGGTGGTGGCTCGCCGCCGCCCCCGCGCTACTCGTGGGATGGGCGGCGACGAAGCATCGCCCGCACGCGGACGTCCCGTCCTACATGTTCGCGTCCGACGCAGGCGCGAGCGCGCCGGCGACGGTGGACGACGTCGCCGAGCAGCGCGCGTGCAAAGCGGGCGACGCGAGCGTGTGCTTCGACGTCGCGTACCGTTACGACAACGGCACGGACGGCGTGACCCTCGACTACGCGCGCGCCGCGACTTTCTACGTGACGGCGTGCAAGCTCGGCAACGCGATGGCGTGCAACAATCTCGGCGTCGACTACGAGCACGGCACGGGCGTCGCGACGAACAAGCTCAAAGCGTCCGATCTCTACGAGGGCGCGTGCGACCAGAAGAACGCGCTCGGCTGCCGCAACCTCGCCTTCCTCTACGAGAACGAAGACGGCGGCGCGGGCATCGCGCGCGACATGACGAAGGCCTTCGCGTTCTTTTCGCGCGGGTGCGACCTCGAGGACGGCCTCTCGTGCAACAACCTCGGCTGGCTCTACGAGGACGGCCAGGGCACCACGAAAGACCTGAAAAAGGCGGCCAGCCTCTACCTCCTCGCGTGCGACCACGACTACCTCTGGGGCTGCCGAAACGGGGCGATCGCGTACGAGACCGCGGACGGCGTCGAGCGCGACGATCGGCGCGCGGTCGCCCTCTTCAAGCGCGCGTGCGGCGACAAGGAGAAGAGCGGTTGCCTCGAGCTCGGCCGAATGACCCTCGCGGGCCGCGGCACCGAGGCCGATCCGTCGCGCGCTGCCGACGCGTTCCAGACGGGGTGCGACGACGGTTGGCTCGAGGCGTGCGACGAGCTCGGCAAGCTCTACGTCTCCGGCAAGGGCGTGAAGAAGAGCAGCGTCGAAGCGAAGCAGCTCTTCGCCCGCGCGTGTGACGGCGGCATCGCCGGCAGCTGCGGCGAGCTCCGTTCGGTCAGTCGCTGATCGTTCGGGCGCGGAGGACGACGAGCGGCGCGGCGTCGCTCGAAGATCGGCTCACGCTGAGCGCGATCGAGAAGGTCGGGCCCGTCGCTTTCGGCGGCGCGTGCGCCACCACCCAGGACGGCGGGTCCGACATGCTCGGCTCCGAGAAGAGGGTCGCCGTCCCGCCGCGCTCGGGGACCTCCCTCTCCACCCAGCGACAGCCGAACGAGGTCTGCGCGTGGTCGTTCTCGCCGAAGTCGGCGAACGCGCCGAAGTGAATCGAGCCGCTCTCGCGCCAGGCCCACACGCCAATCTCGCCGAGCGTGGCGATGCGCGTGACGAGACGACGCTGGTGCGAGGCGGCCACGGCGTGCGCCGCCTCGTTCGCGTCGAAGTCCGCGGTGTCGAGGTACTCGTGGCCGCGGATGGTGACGATTTCGTGGACCTCGTTCCACGCGATCGACCCGCGGCGCTGTCGCACGCACTTCGAGACCACCGCGTCCGAATCGGCGCTCAGCGACGGCATCGGCTGACCTTCGTGCAGGCCGGCCAGCCCGAGAATCGCCGTGCACGGCGAACGCCGCGCTCGACGGGAGCGACGCGAGCTCGATCGTGGTGCGCGGCAGCGCGTCGGCCGAAGCGGTGAGCGACCACGCGAGCGCCGCGGCGACGACGGCGGGCCTCACAGCGACCTCAAGTACGTCTCGAGCGCGTCGAGAATCGGAGCCGGAGAGTTGCTTGGTGTGGCCCATCGTGCCGTCGACCGAGACGAGCAGCGTGTGGAGATCCTTGTAACGCCCGTCGTGGAAGTACGGCGCCGTGCCTCCGACGGAGCGCAGCGAGGGCGTGTCGAAGAGACCGATGCGATCGCCCTGGGCCCAGCTCCGTACGTTGTGGAGCGAGCCGTCCGGGAGATCGCCGGAGTCGCCGTGGCAGGTCGCGCAGCCGGCGGCGTCGGACTCGAAGATCGCCTTGCCGCGCCGCGCGAGCGTGTCGTCGACCTTCGCGGCGGCCGGCGAGGGCATCGCCCGCACCCACGCGACGAGCGCGTCGCAATCGGCGCCCGTGAGGCCGGTTCCGCCGAGTCGTCGGAACGTCGTCTTCAAATGCGTCGGAACGTCGATCGAGCTGCCGCGCCAGCCGTAAGGCGCGCTGCCCTCGAGGCGGCCCGCGAGCATCGGCGTCTGCCTCGGGCCGTCGTTCGTCGTCCAGACGAGGCCGTCGTCGCGTCCGTCGGGGTGGCAGCTCGCGCAGACCCGCCCGTCTTGCGAGACGCGGGCGTCGGCGTGGAAGAAGAGCTCGCGACCGCGCGCGAGCGTCGCGTCCATCGGGTGCTCGGCTGGAACGGCGACCGACGCAATCGTGAACGTCGCCGAGCTCGCCGCGGGCAAGATCGTGATGCGTCGCGCGAACTGCGACCAGACGACGAGCCGCTCGCCTTCCGCGTCGAGCGCGAGACCGGTCGGCCCCGCCGAGACCTTCCATTTGCGCGTGATCTGCTCCTGCGGGTGGAACCACCCGGCGTCGAGCTCGCGCACCTCGTTGGTGTCGAGGCACGCGAGGAAGAGCCTCGAGCCGTGCGCAATCATCGCGCTCGGGATCACGCACGAGGGGCTGTCGTTCGCGAGCCGAACGAGCGCGCTCTCACCGTTCGGTCGGGCCTCGAAGTCGATCGGCGTCGCGCGCTTTTCGTCGACCACGGCGACGTCGAGCACGTCGTTCGGGCCCGCGTCGCTGCCGCCGTATCCGGCTTCGGCAGGGGTCTCCATCGCCGGGGCGTCCGAGTCTCCGGCGGTCGTGTGCGACAGCGCGTGCGCGACGAAGACGCGCCCTTTCGGGTCCTCGCCGACGGTGATCGCGTTCGCGTTGTTCGACTTGCGCGCGAAGGGGCCTGTCGGCAGGTCGCGGAAACCAGCCTCCCAGCTCTCCGACTCGAGGCGCCAGACCTTCGGCTTCGCGGCGCGCTGCGCGAGGTCGATCACCGAGAGCGCGTCGCCGGCGGCGTGCGTCACGAACGCGCGCGCGCCGTCGTCGGAGACCGCCACGGCGCGCGGCTCGCGTCCGACGTCGATCGAAGCGCGCTTCGCGAGGGTCGACGCGTCGAACACCGTGAGCGCGTGGCCCCAGCCGGACGTGACGAGGAGCGCCGTTCCGTCGGGCGTCCGCGCGAGGCCGACCGGGTCGACCGGCGTGTCGAGTGTCGCGACCTTCCGAAACGGAGAGCGCGACGTGCCGGCGCCCTCGACGATTTCGACCTTCGACGCGTCGCGGAGCGCGACCGCGACGCGCCCGTGAGGCAACGTGACGAGCTGCGCGGGACGCCCATCCAGGGGCAGCGCCGAATCTCGCGCTCGGCGTCGACGTCGAACGCCCGAAGCTCGCGGTCGTCCTCGTCGGCGACGTAGGCGACGGTCGCGCGCCCGACGCGGACGATTGCGATCACGCCGCCCGTTCGCGCCCCGAGCTCCGCCACGGATGGCGCGGCCCGCCCGAGCACGGCGGGGGTTGGCACGCGCGCCGCCGTCGCCGGCGGCCGCTGGCAGGCGGTGAGCGTGACCGTGAGCGCGAGGGCGAGACAGCGTTTCATGCAGTCACGAAAACGCCGCCGCGCGCCGGGCGATTCCGGTCAGTCCTCCGGCGCGCGCCGCGCCGAGCGGATCGCGATCGGGTCGACCGGCGCGTCCTTCGAGAACGGGCCCTGCGCCGAGGTCGGCGCGTGCACGATCGCCTCGACGACGTCCATGCCCGCCGTCACGCGCCCGAAGACGCAGTAACCGAAGCCTTCTTTGGTCTTCGCGGTGTGGTCGAGCGCGGCGTTGTCGGCCACGTTGACGAAGAACTGCGCCGTCGCCGAGTGCGGATCGCTCGTGCGCGCCATCGCGACGGCGCCGCGGACGTTCTTCGCGCTCGCTCGCGCCTCGTTCTCGACCGGCGGGTGCGTCGGTTTCTTCTCGTAGCGTTCGTCGTACCCGCCGCCCTGCGCCATGAACCCGGGGATGACGCGGTGAAAAATCGTCCCGTCGTAGTGCCCGTCGTCGACGTACCGGAGAAAATTCGCGACCGTCTGCGGCGCGCTGGCCGCGTCGAGCTCGAGGGTGATGGTGCCCTTGCTCGTCTCGAGGATGACCTTGGTCATCGCGCGATCATACGCGACCGAAGAACTCCTTGGTCTCCGGTTTCAGCCAGTGGATGAGCAGCGGGATGCTCGCCGCCATGCAGCACGCGCTCGTCATGCCCAGGCAGATGAGGACGAGGTGGTAGGTCCACGCGCCCGGGCGCTTCGCGAGAAACGGCGCGGCGCCGAACACGACCGCCAGCACGAGGCAGATGCCCGCGAACAGAAAGCCCTCGAGCTTCTCGCCGTCGCTCTCGCCGGCGACGACGAGAAAGACGCCGAACCCCGTGACGAGTAGGTACATCGCCGCCATCGCGATCGCGTACGCGACGTACCAACGCCAAACGGGCGGCGGTTGCGCGGGATACGCCTCGGGCTGACCGTAGCCGTAACGAGGAGCGCCGTAACCGCCGGGGGGCATCACGCAGTCATCGTACGCGCGGCCGCGCCGCCGCCTTCCCCTTCGCGCCGCTCGGCAACCGACCTCGCGGAGGGTAGCCCGCACCGCACACTTGCGTATACAACCGCGCCGCCATGCCCGACCTCCCTCCGCCCAGCTCAGGCTTCTCCGATCCGCAGCTCGCGGCCATCCTCGAACAAGCCAAAGCGCGCCGCCGCCGCGCCATCACCATCTTCGTGGCCGTGGCGCTCGTCCTCGGCGTCGGCCTCGGGTCGTCGGCGCTCTATTCTTCGGCGCAGGCGAAGAAGAAGCGAAATGTCGCCTACAGCCGCGTCGTCAAGTGCTTGTTCGGCAAGCCCATCGACGCGGGTGAGCCACCGATGTCGCGCGTGCGCGCGGCGTGGCGCGCGCGTCTCCTCGCCGATCAGTCCGCCAAGGGCGACGGCACCGCGACCGAGGACGACAAAGAGGCGGCGAAGGCCAAGATGTGGCCGAACCGCTGCGTCTCGCAGCTCATGGCGTTCACCGACACGCTCAAGGACATCGGCGAGATGAAGGAGGGCGACAAAGACCTCGGCTACTACTCGCGCGATCTCTCGAAGCAGACGGCCGGCGACAATTGGAAGAAGGTCGACACGTACCAAGCGGCCGTCGAGTCGTTCGTGGGCGAGGCGCAGAAGGGCAATTTCGAGTTCGTCGACGTACCGGACGTGCAAGCGCCGGATCTCTTGGACGCGCAGCCGATCGACGCGCTCTTCCCGAAGTCGAGCGCGCTCGAGGACACGCACATCGACTCGTACGCGACGAGCATCACGCGCGGCGCTTCGGCGCGGTTCTTCGTGCCGGCGGGAAAAGGAAAGCCGCCGCGTCTCTGTACGACGAGCGACGGCAAAGAGCTCGCGTGCGCCGCGCTCGGCTTTCTGCCGCCGCAGGCCGCGGGGATCCCGTGGGTCCTCTCCGCCGAGGACGGCGCGCCGGCGCTGCTCGCGTTCGGACGCGAGGGCGGCGTCGCCGACGGGAGCTCGGTCTCGACCGGCGTCTACCGCTCGAGCGACGGCGCGCAGCTCGTCGGCCCCGACACTTATTACGTCGTCGGCGGCTACGCGAAGAGCGACGGTCAAAACGCGCTCCTCCTCAAGGAGGCGGCCGACCCGCGCGGCGACAAGTTCGTCATCGGGCGCACCGCGGCTGCCGCCACCAAGATCGAGACCGAGAAGGTCGCGCTCAAGGACTGGAACGAAGAGCCGTCGGGCGTCGCGGTGGTCGGGCCGTACGTGATGTGGGTCACCGACAAAGACGAGCTCCACGCGCGCTCTGCGTTTCTCGCGGACGCGCCGGTCACGACAATCGCGACGCTCCCCGGGCGCCTCCGCGCGGCCTGGCACTCCTCGGCGTTCTCGGCGTGTCAGACGAAGAAGGGGCTCGTGGCGACCGCGCGCGTTCGCGCCGACGGGCTCGACCGAATCCTCGTCGTGCCGGCGACCGACAGCGGCTTCGGCAAGGCGCAGACGACCGACGACGGCAGCCTCACCTGCTCCGACGACGCCGCCGTGATCGTCGGCGACGAGACGCTGACCACGTGCGACGAGAGCGGCTGCAAGGGGTCGAAGATCGCGCCCGCGGCGGCCGGCCAGAGCGTGACGGCGATCGACGGCGTCGTCGTGCGCGTGACGGCGCCCTCGGGCCTGCTCGTCGTCGAGTGGGAAAAAGACGGCAAATCCATCGCGAAGAAGGTCTACGACGCGCAGATGAAGGGCACCGTGCTGCTCGGCGAGTCGAAGCTCGCGAGCGCGGCGCTCGTCTCCCGCCGCGGCTACGGGCTCCTCGTCGTCGACATCGGCGGCACGCAGCGCGTCGCGCGCCTCGACGCCGCCGGCGGCATCGCGGCGACGAGCTTCAAGCCGTGAAGCGAGGAGACGCATGAGCGATCCGGTTCGTTACGTCCTAGCGCGCGCGGCGGAGAACGGGTTCTTCGAGGCGGTCGTCCCGGCTTCGGCGCCGTTCGACCCGCTCTTGCGCGCCTCGATTCGACGTCGCGCGCGGCGCGCGTTCGCGAGCGCGTCGTCGGCGACGAGCGTGACCGACGAAGCCCACGTGCTCCGGCTCGCGTTTCTCCGCGTCGCGGGCGTCGCAGCGCCGCCGCCGGACGACGTCGAGAGCACGAAGCTCGCGTTCGAGCACGCCAAGCAGCTCGAGCCGCGCCGCGGGCGCGCCTTCTGGCCGGCGACGTTCTCGAGCCTGGGCGCGCTGCTCGTCGGCTCGATCGCGCTCGGCCTGTTTCTCTGGTGGCCCACGCCTCGCGAGCGCTTCGAGCACACCGCGCTCGGCGAGGCGATGAGCGACGGCCTCACCGACTGGACCGTCGGCATCGGTCGTCGCGACGTCGGCCACCAAGACAAGGGACGCGAGGCGCTCCTCGCCAAGGGCGTGAAGCGGCAAATCGGCGACGGCGCGTTCGATTTGCTCGGCACGGCGCTCGAGCAGTCCAAAGCAGTCGCCGGCGCGATGTCGCCCGAGGACGCCGCGCGCGAGACCAAGGCGCTCGACTCGACGCTCCACTCGCTCGACGCCGAGCTCCAGGCGAAGAAGCTCCCCGCGTACTTCGACGAATACGCGGACTCGTCGGCGTTCACCGGCATGACGAACGTC
Source organism: uncultured delta proteobacterium (assembly GCA_963731595.1). Taxonomy (GTDB): domain Bacteria; phylum Myxococcota_A; class Polyangia; order Polyangiales; family Polyangiaceae; genus DASXHD01. The sequence goes on along the minus strand of CAVSWE010000004.1, from coordinate 708,693 downwards.
TGGCTCATTGGCTACTGGGTGGACGCGCGCACGACAATCTCAGTCGGGAGCAAGAGCATTCCGATCCTGCGCGGCTCGCGGCTCGACAACTTGAACCTCGAAATCGGAGGCAAGGCGTACGAGAGCAAGGTGCTCGGCGGCTGGGTCGTGTCGACCGACGAGGTCGCCGATTGGGTCGTGCGCAACGTGATCCCGGCGCTCGGGAAAGACCGGCCCTTCGCGTTCGGCGCGCAGCGACCGCAAGAAGAGGGAAGCAGCGGGCGGCTCGCGTCGAAGGCTGGCGAGAAGATCCGCGCCGACCTGCTCGGCCGCGCGAAGCTCGAGCCGGACGACGCGACGCAGCTCGCCGATCTGCTCCTGCAGCGCCACACGGCGTTCGTGCGGCTCGCGGTGCTCGGCGACGAGATGTTCGAGCCGCGCGGCATCGCCGCCAAGCCGAAGCTCGTGCGCGCGCTCAAGCGACGCAAGACCGAGAACGACGCGAACGAGATCCTCCGCATCGAGGATCGCCTGTCGCCCTACGCGAAATCGTTCGATCGGATCGTCGACGCGCAGGCCTCGCTCGACGAGCTCCGCGTCGCGACGCTCGCCGCGTGCGGCGACGACGGCTGCACGGTCAAAGCGGACGACGAGATGGGCAAGGCGATCGGCGGGTCGGGCTATCAGGGCGCGAACGCCGCCGCCATCGCGAGCAAGCTCGTCATGATCGCGCGCAGCGAGACGCCGTACCTCGCGTTCGCCGAGGCCGAGATGGGCACCGGCGGCTACGCGAGCGTGTGGGCGGTCGAGCGCGAGCTCGGGCTCTCGCCGGGCTGGATGTCTCCGTACGGCGTGACCGACGACGCGGAGCACGGACAGCTCGGCGTCGCCGCGTTCGATAAACCGGCCGACGTGCTCCGCAAAGCGGCGGAGAGCGCGTACCAGAAGCTCTTCGGCGCGCCGATGCCGCCGATCACCCGCGCGTCCACGCCACGATGACCGAGACCGCCAGCGCGGCGACGCAGAGGGTCGAAGCGAGCGCGTAGAACGCCGCCATCCTCTTCGCGCGCGCGGGGGCCGGCGGCGCGCGCCACGGCAGAGCGAGCCCGCTGGTGAGCAGCCCCGACATGCCGAGCGCGAGCCCCGCGATCGAGCCGCCCAAGTGGCCGAGGAGCGAGACGCTCGGCAGGAGCGAGATGCCGAGGTTGAGGAGCAGCGTCATCACGATGCTGCGTCGAATGCGCGCGCGCGCGAGCTCGGGGAGATCGCCGCCGCCGCGCAGCGCGATGCCGAGGAGCGCCGTGATCAGCCCGAAAATCCCGGCCGACGCGCCGACGACGAGCTGCTCGGGGTGCACGACCGAGACGAGGAGTCCGCCGCCGAGGACCGACAGCGTGAAGACCACGAGCATCCGCCGTCCGCCGATGAGCTTCTCGAGCGGGCGCCCCACGGCGTCGAGCGCGAGCATGTTCATCATCACGTGGAAGAATCCGCCGTGGAGAAACCCGTACGAGAGCAGCATCTCGGGGTGGCCGTGGAGCGCGAGCCGTCCGACGAGCGCGCCCATGCCGACGAGCTCGCCGCGCGTCTGGGCGCCGCGAAAGAACTCGAGCGACGTGGTCGCGAAGCACGCGACGACGAGCGCGAGCGTCCACGGGCTGATGCGCCCGCGCGACATGAGCGCGCGAAAGCGCGCTTCCGCGTCGAGCTCCGCCTCGCTCACGGTCGCGACCGGGCCGCGCCCGAGCGCCGCGCGAAGAGCGTCGTCGATCGCGCGCAGGAACTTCCGCGGCACGCCCGGGACCGCGCGCGAGTCGACGAGGAGCTCGCCGTCCGGGCGGAGCACGATCCAGTGGACGGGCCGCGCGAGGCTCGGGACGACTTGCGGCGCCGCCGCGAGATCGGCGTCGCGGAGATCGGCGCCGACGAGCACGATCGCCGCGACGTCCGGGAGGATGCCCGCGAGCACGTCCGGCTTCTCGGTTCCAAGCACGGCCGCCGCTCGCGCGCCGAGCTCGTCCCACGACGACGGCGCGGCGGCGCCGAGCGCGACGAGGAGCGCGCCCGACGGCTTCAGCGCGAGCACGGCGCGGTCCGCAGCGAGCTGCACGGGCAGCGCCGGCGCGCCCGCGCCGAGCGTCAACGCACGTGCAAACCGCTCGAGCGCCGTGGGCGGAGGGGGCGGGCCTTCGATCATGGACGACGAGAAGATACCTCGTCTAGGCTGCGCGCATGTTCGACGCCGCACGAAAAACGTACGAAACGACGCTCGCCGAGATCCGCGAAGCCGGCCTGTACAAAGAGGAGCGCATCCTCACGACCCCGCAAGGCCCGCAGATCAAATCGCGCGTGCGCGAGGGCGCTCCGGAGCGCGAGGTCCTCAATTTCTGCGCGAACAACTACCTCGGCCTCTCGTCCCACCCCGAGGTCGTCGCCGCCGCCAAGCGCGAGATCGACGAGCGCGGCTTCGGCATCTCGAGCTCGTGCGCTTCATCTGCGGAACGCAGGACATCCACAAAGAGCTCGAGCACACCATCTCCAAGTTCTTCGGCACCGAGGACACCATCCTCTACACGTCGTGCTTCGACGCGAACGGCGGCCTCTTCGAGACGCTCCTCGGCGAAGAAGACGCGATCATCTCCGACGCGCTCAACCACGCCTCGATCATCGACGGCATCCGCCTCTGCAAGGCCGAGCGGCACCGCTACGCCAACGGCGACATGGAGGAGCTCGAGGGGTCGCTGAAGAAGACCCAGGGCAAGCGGCTCCGCATGATCGCGACCGACGGCGTCTTCTCGATGGACGGCTACCTCGCGAAGCTCGATCGCATCTGCGATCTCGCCGAGAAGTACGGCGCCATGGTCATGGTCGACGACTCCCACGCGACCGGCTTCATCGGCAAGACCGGACGAGGCACGCCCGAGCACTTCGGCGTGCATGGACCGGATCGACGTGATGACCGCGCACGCTCGGCAAGGCGCTCGGCGGCGGCTCGGGCGGCTTCACGACCGGCAAGAAGGAGATCGTCGCGCTGCTCCGCCAGCGCTCGCGGCCGTACCTCTTCTCGAACACGCTCGCGCCCGCGATCGTCGGCGCCTCGCTCGACGGTGTTCGAGCTCCTCGGCAAGCACGACCGAGCTCCGCGACCGCTCGACGACGAACACGAAGCGCTTCCGCGATGCCATCGTGAAGGCTGGGCTGCCGGTCAAGGAGGGCATCCACCCGATCGTGCCGGTGATGCTCGGCGACGCGAAGCTCGCGCAGGATTTCGCCGCCGCGATGCTCGAAGAGGGCATCTTCGTGATCGGGTTCTCCTACCCGGTCGTGCCGAAGGGCGAGGCGCGCATCCGCGTGCAGATCAGCGCGGCGCACACGTTCGAGCAGATCGACCGCGCAGTCGCCGCGTTCGCGAAGGTGGGCAAGAAGCTCGGCGTGGTGCGCTGACGTGCGCGCGCTCGAAATCGCCCTGAGCTTCACGGGCATCCTCTTCGGCCTCGCGGTCGCCGGCGGCGGCGCGCTCCTGCTCGGGCGGTCGAAGGCGGCGGCGGGCTTCGCCGCGCTGGCGGGGCTCGGCTACGCGGGCGCGGCGACCGTGAGCGCGCTGCTCGATTTCGCGGGCGAGCTCCGCCTGCACGTGAGCCCGGCGGCTTGGCAGCTCGCGTTCACCGTGATCTCGGTCGGCCGCAGCGTCGTCTTCTACGGCTCTCTGGCGCTCGCGCTCCGCGCGCTCGCGCAGTCGAGCGAGGCCGCGCGATGATGATCTCGTGGGCCTCCTTCGCGATTCACGCGCTCCTCGCGTTCGGCCTCGTGTTCGCGGCGTTCGCGTACGCGCGCCGGATCGGCGGCTTCGGCCCGTGGTTGCTCGCCGTCGCGCCGATGCTCGACGTCCTCACGAGCGCGGTCTACCGCGTGGCGAGCGCGACCATGCTCGCCTCGTACCGCGGCGGCCATGGGACGATGGCGCGATTGGAATCGCTCCTCGCCGCGCTCCGGCTCGTGGACGTCGGCTTGACCTTGCTCGGGGCCATTTTGATCGTCTGCGCGTTCGCCCTCATGCGCGCGGCGCCCGCGGAGGCAGGCGCGTGACCGTCTTCGTCTTCGGCCACGGCGCGGGCGCGCCCTCGACGAGCCCGTGGATGAAGCGCTACGAGCGCGGCCTCGCGAAGCGCGGCCTGCGGGTCGTCACGTTCGACTTTCCGAAGACGCGCTCGAGCATGACGCCGCTCGAGGACGCGTTTCGCGCGGTGATCGAGCGGACGCGCGCGCGCTTTCCGGGCGAGCCCCTCGCGATCGGCGGGAAATCCATGGGCGGGCGCGTCGCCTCGCTGATCGCTGCAAAGTACACGCTTCCGGTCGAGCGCCTCGTCTTCTTCGGCTACCCGCTCCACCCGCCCGGCAAGCCGGACAAAAGGCGCGACGCGCACCTGCCCCAGGTGAAGCCGCCGATGCTCTTCGTCTCCGGCTCGCGCAATCCGTTTGGCAGCGGCGTCGAGATGCGCGCGCTCGCGAAGAAGCTCGGCGCGAAGCTCCTCGTCGTCGAAGGCGGGAATCATTCGCTCGAAGTGCCCAAGCGATGGCCCGAGACGCAGGGCGAAGTCGACGCGCGCGTCTGGGACGCGGCGGCCGCGTTCATGCTTCAGTGAAAATAGAACTGCACGCCGGCGCCGGCGCCGAACCATCGCGCGCCGTCGTTCACGCGGGGAAAATCGAATTGCGTCTGGAAATCGACGTAACGCGCGAGCGAAACGCCGAGCCCGAAGCCGAGCATCAAGTCCCAGTCGCGGTTGCCCGGCGCGCTGTCGCCGTAGACGTCTTGCGCGTACCAGCGGAATCCGAACATCGGACCGAGGTAGACGCGGTCGTGCACCTGGAACCAGAACGCGGCGGGCGCATAGAACGAGAAGAGCGTGCCGACCGGGCCGCGCGGGTCGTAGAAGCCGAAGCCGGTGTAGCCGCCGAAATCGAAGCGGACGTGGCGTCCGAGGTGCAGGGCCATCGGCACGCCCGCGACGAGATCGAAGATCGAGCCGTTCAGGAAAGGCAGGTTGTTGCGCACCTCGACGCCGAGCTCGAAGATCCGCTTGAGGCGCAGGATCCGAACGCGCACGCGGAGCTCGGGGTTGGTGATCGCCGAGTTGCCGTAGATGCCGGTGTCGTTGCCGTAGAACGTGAGCTGATCGAACATGCGCCCGTACGCGTCGGCGTCGCTGACGACGCCCTCGTTGACGCCGTCGCGATCCACGAAGCCGCGGAAGCCGACGCGCAGGCCGATGTCGACGCGGTTCGCGATGCCGATGCTTCCGTCGACGTTCACGCCCGTGCCGGTGAACCCGCAGTAGCCGCAGGGGCCGAACGTCGTGTCGGCGTGCGCGATCGAGCCGTCGAGATCGAGCGTGCCGGAGACCGGACCCTCGAGGGTGAGGAGCCGGTCGACCCACCGCGGCGTCGCGCCGGCGTCGTGCGAAGCGAAAAAGGATGCTGCGACGACTGCGAAAGCGGCGTTGCGTGCGATCATCGAGCACAACGGTAACGCAAATGACGGCGAGCGGAGCGTGGCAAAAAAGAACGCGCACGGCGGCGGAGATGGCCGGCGCGTCGCGCGACGCGATGAGCCGCGCGATGATCGCCGACGTGGAGATCGAGCTCGCGTTCGCGAGCGACGACGCGGTGCTGCTGGGCGCGTTCCAGCGGGCGTGCGACGGACCGCCCGGCGCGATGGCGCGCGGCACCGGCGGCGCCGCGGTGCGCGTCGGCCCAGGAACGTTGCACGTGATGCTCGCGCTCGCGCGGCTCGACTGCGACGAGTCCAAGCTCCTGAACCGCCACGTGCGGCCGCTCCTCCGCGCCCTCGGCGCGCGCTATTTCGGCCGCGACTGGATCGACCTCGGCGGTCACCCGGTCGCCTCCGTCGGCTTCGCCCACGAGCGCGCGACGGGTCGCACCGTCGTCGAAGCGTTCGTCGCCGTGCGCACGCCGTTCGCGGTCGCCGCGCGCGCGTCGTACCTCGGCAAGGAGCCGGCGACCCTCGAGTCGCTGCGCGGACCGATCGACGACGCGGCGCTCGGCGCGAAAATTCTCGCGGCGTACGGTGCGCCCGAGATCGCGGCGGCGCGTGCGCCCGCTCCCGCGCCCACGCAGGCGCCTTGGTCCGCCCGCGTCGACGAGGCCATCGGTCCCGTCTGCGCCGGCCGCGACGAGACCGGCCGCATGCGCGTCGGCGGCGAATTCATGGCGTCCTTCGACGCGGTGCTCGATCTCGAGGACCGCCTGGCGCGCGGCGAGGCGATCCGCGACGCCGTCGACGCGGCGCTCACCGCGCCTCACACCGCGCTCTTCGGCGTGCGAACGCTCGAATCGTTCGCGCGCGCGCTCGAAGCGGCGTTTGAGTAAGATGCGCCATCCACGATGCGCCGAAAACCAGTCGTCCTCATCACGGGCGCGAACGGCGAGATGGGCCACGGGCTCATCCACGCGCTCGCAAAAGATCACGGCCACGCGTACGACGTCCTCGCGCTCGACATCAAGGAGATCGCCGAGGAGCTGCGTCCGCTTTGCAAGGCGACCATCAGCGGCGACATCCTCGACCGGCACCTCCTCGAGCGGCTCGTCAGCGAGTACGAGATCCACGCGATCTTCCACCTCGCCGCGCTGCTCTCGACGCGGAGCGAGTTCACGCCCGAGACCGCGCACGAGGTCAACGTCACCGGCACGCTCAACCTGCTGAAGCTCGCCGTCGAGCAAGCGCGCTGGCACGGAAAACCCGTCAAATTCCTCTTCCCGAGCTCGATCGCCGTCTACGGCATCCCGACGCTCGCCGAGAAGCGCGCCGCTGGTCGCGTCGCCGAGTCGCAGCACTTGATGCCGACGACGATGTACGGCTGCAACAAACTCTATTGCGAGCACCTCGGTCGCTACTTCGCGCACCACTACCGGCAGCTGGCGGAGGACTTCACGCCGGGCCGCGCGGGCGTAGACTTCCGCAGCATCCGCTTCCCCGGCTTGATCAGCGCGGTCACGCTGCCGAGCGGCGGCACGAGCGACTACCTGCCCGAGATGCTCCACGCCGCCGCGCAGGGCGTCGCCTACGACTGCTTCGTGCGCGAGGACACGCGCATCCCGTTCATGGCCATGCCCGACGCGATCGACGCGCTCCTCCAGCTCATGGACGCGGACGCCGAGAAGCTCTCGACGCACGTCTACAACATCGCCGCGTTCGCCCCGAGCGCGCGCGAGTTCGCCGAGCTCGTGCGCGTCGCCTTCCCCGCGAGCGAGGTGAATTTCGCGCCCGACGTGCGCCGCCAAGCCATCGTCGACTCCTGGCCCGAGGACTGCGCCGACGAAATCGCTCGACGCGACTGGGGCTTCCACGCGAAATACGACTTGAAGCGCGCGTTCAACGACTACCTCCTGCCGAACGTCAAGCGGCGGTACGCCTGAGAGAGAAACAGGGGCGCGTGGTCGTGGGCGGTTGAGTCGGGCGTCGAGCGACGCGGCTCGATCCGTGAATCGCTCCGCCGCCGCCGCTCGCCCGGCGAGCCCGCAGCCCAAAAACCTCTTCGACAAAACCATGGCTGCGTCGACCCCTTGCCGACGCAGCCGCTTCTGACCTTCTGCTCTTCCTGTTTCGCGCTCACTCTCGCCAATCGGCGTCGGTGAGCGCGTCGGCGACTTCGGCGGTCGATCGACGCCGCGCCATCGGCAGGACCGCCGGCAGCACGACGACCGCGGCGAGCAGACAGCACGCCTCGCCGACCGCGGCGATCGTCCCGAGGCTGCGGATCGCGCGGTTGTGCGAGCCGACGAGCGCGAGGTACCCGAGCAGCGTGGTCAGGCTGCAGAGGACGACCGCGCCGCCGCTCGTGCGGAGCGCCGCGCGCACGTCGCCGCCGTTCTCGGCGTTGCGCTGCGCGACGTTGATCGCATAGTCGACGCCGATGCCGAACGTCACCGGCAGCGCGGCGAAATTGAGAAAGTCGATTTTGACGTTTGCAAAATACAAATAAAGCGCGACGCCCGCGATCCCGGTCCAGAGCGCGAAGAGCACCGCCCAGAGCTCCGCGCCGCGGCGACGGAAGGTGATCACGACGACGGCGAGCGTGAGGCCGAGCGACAAGAGGATCGCGCGCGGCACGTCGCGCGCGACGGCGGCCAGCATGTCGGCGAAGATCACCGCGCTGCCGGAGCCGAGCACGACCTTGCCGTTCGGCAGCGTCGTCGCGCGGTAGGCGTCGGCGAACGCGACGAGGTTTCGGAGGTCGTTCGACGCGTCGGGCGTACTCTCGACGAGCACGAGCGTGCCGCGCGTCCCGTTCTTTTCGGTGAATGGACCGGCGATGGAAGCGGGCAGGTCGGAGACGCCGAACGGCGCGAAATCCGCGGGCGGAACGATCGGCTCGAGCTTCTGCCAGTCGGCGTCGGAGACGAAGCCGCGCTCGCGCGCGTGGCGTAGCCGCTCGCCGAGCGCGCGCGCGATCGGGAGCTTCGCGTCCTGGTCGGGCGGAACGAAGTCGGCGAGGACGTGCACGGCGACGAACGGTTTGCGATCCGCGGGCGCCGCGTCCCAGCGCGCGCGCAGGACGGCGGCGAAGCTCCGCGCGTCCGCCTCGGAGTCGGTCGCGACGACCATCGCGCCTTGGCTCGCGCCGAGGACGCCGTTGCAGACGCGCCACGCGCGCTGGAGCTCGGCGCCGCTCGGGTCCGTCGTCTCCATCGTGCGCGTGTCGTAGTCGAGCGGATCGCGCACGACGTAGCGCACCGTCGCCGCCGTGCCTGCGATCGCGACGAGCGCGCTGGCCGCGAGGACGACGCGAGGCGCGACCGTCGCGACGCGCGCGAACGGCTTTCCGTACGCCATCTCGAAGCGGCGAAGCGGTCGCCCGGCGCGCGCGTCGGGCCTCACCCGCTCGAGGAGCACGAGCAGCGGCGGCACCATCAGCGTCTTCACGATCCAGCAGAGCACCATGCCGCTCGCGGCGATCGCGCCGAAGTCGCGAAACGCGCGGAAATCCGTGGCGATCAGCGACCCGTACGACGCCGCCGCGGCGAGCGCCGCGATGACCGTCGGCTGCCAGGTCGCCACGACCGACCGTCGAATCGCTTCGGCGGCGGGTGCGCCGCGCGCGCGCTCCTCGAAGAAGCGCGACTGATAGAGGATGCCGACGTTGATGCCGTTGCCGGCGACGATGCTGACGAGGAACGCCGTCGCGACGTTCAAGTGACCGATCACGATTTGCGTGAGCCCGAACGTCCAGACGAGCCCGACTGCGATCGTCACGCCCATGACGAGGACCGCGCGCGCGCGAAGGAAATAAAGCACCACGACCGCGAGGACGAGCGCGAGGCCCGTCGCGCCGACGTCGAGCAAATCCGAGAGGACCACGTGGTACTCCGCGAACGCGGTCGGCATGTCTCCGGCGTACGAGACGCGGATCGCGGCGCGCTCAGGCCGCGCGCTCTTCACGCGCGCCACGGCCGCGCGGATCGCTTCGAGCGCGTGCCCGACGCGAGGCAGGTCACCTCCCGCGATGGGCGAGTGCGCCGCGACGACCAGCGCCGTGCCGTCGCCGTTCTCGAAATAGCCGCTGGGGAAGCGGTCGACGTCGCGGCTCGCGCCTCGAAGCGACTCGGGCGTGGGCAGCGGCGGCGGCGGCGCGTCGTCGTCGAGCGCGAAGCCGTCGGCCTTCGCGACCTCGTAGTCCCAGCGCGCGTCGACCTGATCGCGAACGTGTGCGAGCTCGCGGGCGCTCGAAAAGAGCGCCGCGCGAGGCGCGAGGAAGGCTCGCGCCGACTGCGTGCCGTCCTCGGCGCTCGAGACGACGTCCGGCCCGAGGGCGCGCAGCGCGACCGCGACCTCGTCGCCCATCCGACGAAGCTCCGCGCGCTCCGGACCCTCGAGCAGCACGAGTACGGTCTGCGACGCCGACGTGCGCCGCTCGAGCCGATGCAGCTCGAGCACGCTCGGGGCGTTCTCCGGCAGGAGCGCTTCGTACTCGGTTCGCAGCGTGAGGCGTGCGGCGTGGAGGGCGAAGAAGACGGTCACCACCGCGACGAGCGCGAGCGGCGCGAACGGCCGCCGCACCTGGAGATCCACCAGCCACGCGATCCACCGCCTGGTCATCGCAGGGCTTGCTGCTCCCTCTCGGGCGCGCTCGCCGGGCCGCACCCCCACACGCGGACCCGCTGAATCGGGCGGCCCGCGCGCGTGATCTCGACGCGCTCGGCGAGCTCGCAGCGCCGGCCCGCGAGCGCGATCGCGGGGTCGACCGCGTACCGCGCGGTCTCGACGTAGACGACGGGCGCCTCGGGCGGCACGACGCCGCGTCCGACGAAATCGAACTCCGTGCGACGCGCGCTCGCGCAGTACACGTTCGGCGCGTCGTCCAGCGCGACCTCGAGGTGCCCGCAGAGCACGTTGTGGTTGCTCGCGACGACGGCGCGCGGGCCGAGCGCGGCGGCCTCAACGTCGATCGCGTCTCGGATGCGCGCCCAGCCGAGCGTCTCGTTCACCGGATCGGCCGACGCGTCGTACAGGCCCTCGGGCACGTGACGAAGCAGCACCGGCGACGCCATGTGCACGAAATACAGCGCGAGCGCGACGGCGCTCGTCCCGGCGACCGCACCGAAATACGCGCGCACCGCGAAACGATCGAACGCCTCGTCGAGGAGCGCGCCCATCGCGATCGCGAGCGGCACGTAGCCGACCATCGTCCAGTGCGGCTCGGCGTCGCGCACGCGCACCATCATGACGAAGAAGAACGCGAGCGTCGGAAGCGCCATCCACGCGAGGAAGCGATAGCGCTCGTCGCGCCGCGCGCGCGCGACGGCGATCGCACCGACGACGACGAACGCGGGGAACACGAGCGGGTGGAAGAGCGCAAGCTGCGAGAGGAGCGTGTGGAGCGCGTTCGACGCGTAGGTCCCGAGCGACGGCGCCGCCGCGCGCTCGACGAGATGAAGCTTCACCGACGGGAAGCCGCGCGCGGCGTTCCACGCGACGACCGGCGCGGCGAGCGCGAGCGACACGAGCCCCGCGACGTAGAACGAAGGCCGCCGGAGCCAGCGGCGCGTCTTCGGCGAGCTCGCGACGTACGCGACCGCGAGCGGCACCGCGAGCACGGCCGTGTACTTCGCCAAGAACGCGACGCCGACGAGTGCGCCGAGCGCGAGCGGTCGCCGCGCCTCGTCGTGCTCGCGCAGGTCGTAGATCGCCTCGAGCACGAGGACCCAGAGCGGCGCGAGGAGCCCCTCCGGGTTCACGAGGACGCCCGTCATCAAGAACGCGGGGAGCGCGGTGACGATGACGACCGCGAAGAACGCCGCGCGCGCGCCGAAGAGGCGCGTCGCGAATCGCTGCAGGAGCAGCGCGAACGCCCCAGTGCAAGCGACCGGCACGAGGCGAGCGGCGAACGCCCCGTCGCCGGCCACGCGCTCGACGAGCCACGTCGTCCACGCCACGAGCGGCGGGTGGTCGTAATAACTGAGCGACGGCCAGCGCGCCCAACCCACGTAATACGCCTCGGTGTCCGACAGCCCGGTGGCCGCGATCACGCCGAGACGGATGGCCGTCATGACCGCGACGAACGCGAACGTGCGGCCGGCCCAGCGGTGCTTCATGCGTGCACTTCATAAGGCCGCGCACGGGCCTCCGCTTGCGAAGAAGTACGAATTGTTCGCAACTCGAAGTTGCGATGTAGTCCCGAGCGGACGTCGCGCGCGTGCGTTAGAATGGGCGTAATGTCCAGACCAAGGACGACCCGACACCCCCGGAGCGCCCCGCGCGGCGCGCCGATCGTGCGTCGGACGCTCGACGCCGCGCTCTCGGAGCTCGCGCGCGTCGGCTACGTGGCGTTTCGGATCGAGGACGTCGCCAAGCGCGCGAAGGTCAACAAGACCACGGTGTATCGCCGCTGGCCGACGAAAGAGGTGCTCGTGCGTGCGGCACTTTTGTCGAAGGCCGAGCGGAGCGGCGGCCTCGTCGTGCCCGACACGGGCTCGCTCGAGGGCGATCTTGCCGCGATCATCCGGCGTCACCTCCGATTCGCGCGGTCGGCCGAAGGGCGCGCCATCATCCGCGTGCTCACCGAGGCGGCCGGCGACGACGACTTGCTCGCGATCACGAAAACTCTGCGGAGCTCGGGCGAGCTCGTCGTCCGCACGGTGCTCGAGCGCGCTCGCGCACGTGGTGCGCTGCGGCGCGAGGCCGACATCGCCGTCGTCATGGATCTCATTCAGCTCGCGTGTGATCGCGCGCGCAGCGACGCCGATAGGGTCGGCCCGCGATTCGTCAACGGGCTCGTCGACGTTCTCTTGAACGGCGCCGCGTGCCCGCGCATCAAGAGCAACACGCAGTTGCGATCGAAACGTTAATCAACAGTTCTTCACGCAACGGGGTGTGGCGATAGGGCATCCCCGTAGGCGTGAGCACTGACGCATTCGAGTGGCATGCGACGCGGCGCGTGGCAATCTTGCGCGCGCACCCCGAGGTTCGGAATCTCTACGGGCACGATCGGTCGACGGTGGCGTGGATCTTCGCGCTCGCCGCGCTCCAAATCGCGCTCACTTTTTACGCGGGGCGACTCTCGTGGCCGGCGGCGATGCTGCTCGCGTACGCCGTGGGCGCGTTCCCTGCGCACGCGCTGGGCGTGCTCGTCCACGAGGCGGGGCACAACCTGATCGTTCGGAGCGCCACGGCGAACAAGCTCCTCGCGATCGTGGCGAACGTGCCGCTCGGCGCGCCCGCGGCGATCGAGTTTCGCGCCCAGCACTCGCTCCATCACCGCTACCTCGGCGACGCCGACGGAAAAGACACCCAAGCCCCCACGCGCCACGAGGCGCGCATCGTCCACTCCGGGCTCGCGAAGCTCGTGAGCTTCACGTTCGGCCGATTTTATTTTCGCTCGCGCCCGGCGAACCACGTCGGCTTCGACCGATTCATGGCGATCAACTGGGCGCTCTGCATCGGCTACGGCATCGCGGTCCTCGCGTTCGGCGGCGCGAAGGCGTTCGCGTTCGGCCTCGTCGCCGGCCTCGCCGCGTTCGGCCCGCACCCGATCGGCGCCCGCCGCCTCTCCGAGCACCTCACGGCGCGACGCGACCAACCCACGAACTCGTACTACGGCCTGCTCAACCGCGTGACGTTCGACGTCGGCTACCACGTCGAGCACCACGATTTTCCCAACATCCCGTGGCGCCGACTGCGCGCGCTTCGGCGCATCGCCCCCGAATTCTACGAGCCGCTCTACGCGGTCCGCTCGTGGACGGCGCTCATGACCTCGTACGTCATCGACCCGCGCTACAAGGTCGACCAGTACGTCGGCCTCGGCGGCGATTGGCTCGAGGGCCTCGCGCCCGAGCGGAGCGCCGAGGACATGCACCCGCGCTGAAGGATCAGAGGCGACCCTGGAGGACGAACGAGAGCGTGTCGATCTCTTTCGCCGCGCCCGCGGGTCCGCTCGCGCGGATGGTGTCGACGGCGTGGTCGTACTCGAAGTCGAATTGGACGCCCGGGTGCATGCCCTGCCACTCGGCGGGCTGAAACGGGCGGATCGCGAGCACGGCGCCGATCGTGTGTCGCCCGTCGTTCGCGAGGTTCACGTCGGGCGAGTAGTAGTCGTAACGAACGCCGAGAAGGAAAAAGCGCCCGAGCTCTTGGTCCACGCGCACGAGCGCGCCGAGCTCGTCGCGCGCTTGGACGTCTTGCGTGAGATCGGCGGGGATGAGCGGGAGGTTTCCGGGGTCGAGGACTCCGCGGTCCATGTTCTCGCCGTAGACGAGCTCGGCGAACGCGCGAAAGAGACCGAGCCGGCGGCGCCCAAGAGAAATCGGGTGCGCGTACGCGACGTCACCGTCGATCGCCAGGCGGTCGTATTGCTTGAAGCGTAGGTTCGTCGCGTCGACGAGCTGGCCTTCGCCCGCGTAGCCGCTCACGCCGAGCGAGAGGCCGCCTAGACGAAAGCGGAGCGCGGCGACGCCGTCCTTTGGCCGGTTGAGATCGAGCTTCCCGCCCTGATCCAATTCGCCGAACGTGCGCCCGTTGATGAGCGCGAGCTCGGCCTCGAAGTGTCTCGCGACGAACGCCGAGGCGTGCAGGCCCAAGTCGAAGTCGCCCGGGAAGAGGTTTTGCTGGAAGTAGCTCCGCTCGATGAACGGACGATCGCCGTGCGGCTCGCGCCACTCGGCGCCGAACGGCACCTCGAACGACCCCGCGCCCACTTCGAACGCGAGCTTCGTCGAGACGGGCGCGCGCGCGATCGCCTCGATTTGCCGCGCGATCGTCCCGCTCCCCGGGATCGTCGGGTCGCGCGGCATCGGCTCGAATTCGAGGACGAATCGCGCGTACTCGGTCGGCATGAAGTCGAGCCGCAACCGCGCGCGACGCAGCCGGAAGAAATCCGGGTTGGTGGTGCTGCCGTTCGGCGTCGCCGTCACGTCGTTCGAGCCGATGCCCGGAGGCAACAGCCCGCCCTGCGCGTTCGGCGAGGCGGCGGCGTTGTAGAAATTCCAAACGAGCTGCGGCTGCAGCAAGAGGTATGGCTTGAGCCACTCCACCCACGGCGTCGGCTCGCGGCTGTCGCGCTTCTCGCGCTCGAGGAGCTCGACGCGGCGCTCGAGCTCGCGCATGCGCGCCATCTCCATCATGTGCTCGCGCGGCATCGGGCTCGCGGCGCTCGGCTCGGGCTTGGGCGACGCGAGATCGGTGCCCGACGTCGACAGGGGCTCGTCCCACGGCGGCGGAGGAGGAGGCGCGAGCTTCTGCGGCTTGGCGCCCGCGTCGAACGGCGAGGGCGGCAGCATCGCCTTGGACTCCTCGCTCGGCTTCTGCGCGCGCGCGACGCCGGCGACGGAGAGGACTGCGATCAAAACCGCGAGGTTGGCGTTTCGCATCACCGAGATTGCGGCCCGCGCGCGGCGGCGCGCTCCCAAATGCGCGCCTCGCGGAAGATGCGGACGAGGTCCGCGTCGAGGTGTTGGTCTTTCACGCTGAAGTCGAGGATATCGAGCGCGCGCTCGAGTGGAACCGCCTTCTTGTACGGGCGGTCGCTCGCCGTGAGCGCGTCGTAGATGTCCGAGATGCTCATCATCTTCGACTGCACCGGGATTTCCTCGGCGCGGAGGCGATTGGGATAGCCGGTCCCGTTCAGCCGCTCGTGGTGCGCGCCGGCGATGATCGGCACGCGCCGCAGCGCCTTGCCCCACGGGATCCGAGAGAGGAACCGGAAGGTGTGCGACACGTGCCCGCGGATCTCGTCGAACTCTTGCGTCGTGAGCGAGCCGCGCCGCACGCTCAGCGCCTCGACCTCTTCGTCGGTGAGCAGGCGCTGCACGTCGCCGCGCAGATCCACGAACGTCTCCTTGGCGATCTCGCGGATGCGCTCGAAATCGCCTTGCGCGAGCACGCTGGGCTCGTTCGCGCTCAGGATCGTCGCGAACGATTTCTCCAGGTCGTCCCTGCGCGACGTGAGCTCGGCGTCGAGCCCGGCGAGCTCCTCGGGGCTCGCGGCCCGCTGGAGCGCGGCGACCTTGCGCGCGAGCACGTCGGCCTCGCAGCACTTCGCGACGTAGTCGAAGCGGTTGCGGATGGCGCCGAGCGCCTCGTCGTACAGCTTCTTCGCTTTGACGAGGACCTTCTCGCGGACGCCGATCTTTCCGAAATCGTGCAGCAGGCTCGCGTACTCGAGCTCGCGCAGATCCTCGCGCGAGAAGATCGCGTCCTTGTACGGACCCTGCGTCTCGGAGTCGACGACCTTTGCGAGCTCGACGGTCAGATCGGCGACGCGCCGCGAGTGACCGCTCGTCGTCGGGTCGCGCGACTCGATCGCCTCGACGCTCGCCTTCACGAACCCCTCGAACAGGCGGCGAATCTCGTCGTAGAGCATCGCGTTTTCGAGGGAAATCCCGGCCTGCGCCGCGACCATCCCGAGGAGCTCTTCGCTCCGCTCGTCGAACGGGATGACTTGCTCTTGCACGTCGCGCGCAGTGAGCAGCTTCTTCTCCGGCTCGCGCTTTTTGTTGATGAGCTGGATGACGCCGATCACCTCGTCGCGCTGCGAGATCAGCGGCGCGACCAGCATCGACTTCGTGCGGTACCCGATGCGCTCGTCGAAGCTGCGATCGAAGTGGAAGAGCGAGCCGGGCGGCACCTCGTAGACGTCTGGCAAATTGATCGGCGCCTTCGAGAGCGCGACCGAGCCGGCGATCGACCGGTTCGAGATCGGCATCGTGAACTCGCGCGAGTCGAACGAGAGCGAATCGTTTTGCGTCAGCTTGAAGCGCAGGCGCTGGCCGCCGGCGTCGTCGGGCTCGACGACGTAGAGCGAGCCGGCGTCGGCGCCCGTCACGTAGCGGCTCTTCTCGAGGATGACCGAGAAGAGCTTGTCGACGACGCGCTCGGTCGTCATCGCGCGGGCGATGTTCACGAGCTCGCCGAGCTCGTAGCGGTAGCGACGCAGCCATTTCCCGCGGCGCTCGGCGCGATCACGCGCGTCGAGGAGATCGAGCGCGCGCTGCACCGACACGAAGATCTCCTCGCGCGACGGGTCCTCGGGCAAGAGGCTCGCGAGCCCGAGGTTCATCGCCTGGGACAAGTCGCCCTCTTCGGGCCGCCCGAGCAAGACGAGCAGCGCCGCGCCCTCGGCGAAGCGCGCAGCGAACGGCTTGAGCACGTCGCGCCCGCGATCCCACACGATCGCCGGGGCGACGAGCGCGACCGTCTCGCCGCGCTTGATCGAGACCAGCAGCGGGTGCGGCCGCGTCACGACGTCTTGGGTGAAGCGCGGGTCGCTCCCGAGCTCGCTCGCCACGCGCGCGAGCACGTCGAGCGGCGACTGCGACGCCGGCCGTTTGGCTTCGGGGGAGACGAGCGCCGTGCTCATGGGAGGGCGCCGCGAGGTTATCAAGAATCCGCCGTGCCCACGTGGATCATCGGATCCACACGATCGAATGATCGACGGCGCATCCACGCGAGCATTCGGGCTTTTTGGCCGCGGCTTGACGAGGGCACACATTGTGCGTAAGCGCGCACTCGGCGACAGTGTGACTGTCGAATTCCACCATGACGCGAACCTCCATTTCACTCGTTTTGGGCCTCGTGATCGCCGTCGCCGCAGCGTGCGGACAGGCCGACGGCAGCGTGTTCACCTCCGAGCCGGGCGCGCCGTACGGCGACTCCGGGTCGGTCGGGTCCTTCAGCGACGGGGGCTTCGGCGACGCCTCGGTCACCTCGCTCGAGATCGTGCCGCCGAGCGCGACGCTCGTCCTCGACGGGCAGACCCCGCAGACGCAGTCGTTCGCGATCAAGGCGCACCTGTCGAACGGCAACGTCGTCGACGTGAAGGCGGAGTCGCTCTCCTTCGACCGACCCGACCTCGCGACCATGGCCGGCGTCGGCCCCGTGAGCCTCACGGCGAGCGGCGCGTACGCCGGCACCGGGCACTTGCAGGCGATCGTCGGAAACGCTTCGGCGACCGCGACCCTCACCGTGCAAGTTCACGTCGTCCAGGTCGGCACCGGCGTCTCGAACAACGTGGTGCAAGCGCTCGACGGCGCGACCGCGCAGAATCCGAAGCTCTCTTCGTTGCTCTACCCCTACGACGCGACCGTCTTCCCGCTCGGGCTCTCGGCGCCGCTCGTCATGTGGAACGCGCCCGCGGCGAACGACGCGTACAAGCTCCACTACGAAGAAAACGGCTACGTCTACGACGGCTACTTCCTCGTCGCGCAGCCCGCGGAGTGGCGCGTCGACCAGAAGATCTGGGACCACGTCACGGCGTCGAACCTCGGCGATCCGCTGAAGCTCGCGGTCTCGCGCTTCGACGGGACGAACGCGTACCAGTCGGCGCACGAGAGCTGGACCGTCGTCCCGGCGAGCCTGCGCGGCGCGATCTACTACTGGACGACGAGCGGCACGGGCCACATGTCGCGCGTCTACCCGGGCACCGGCTCGACGCCCGAGGTGCTCGACAACGGGACGTGCATGGGTTGCCACGCCGTCAGCGCCGACGGCTCGACGCTCGTCGCGACGGTCGACGATCTCCCGAGCACCGACGGCCTGCCGATGACGAAGAAGCGCGCGTGGGAGTCGTTCGATCTGCCGAACGCGACGAACCGCGTCACCTCCACGCTCTTCGGCGGGAACCTCGCGGTGAACCCCGACGGCAAGTACACGGTCTTCGGCAACCAGACGCTGCACATCGCAGACACGTCGATCGGCGCGGAGATCCCGGGCACGGGGCTCGAGACGGTGCCGCTCGACCCGAACATGAAGGGGCTCATGACGCCGGTCTTCTCGCCCGACGGAAAGCACTTCGCGGCGATCGAGGGCGGTGCGGTGCAGACCGGGACGGGCACGTGGTACCACGACCTCACCGGCGGCAAGCTCGTGATGCTCGACTTCGACGAGAACTCGGTGTCGTTCTCGAACCTCAAGTCGCTCGCGCCGGCGAGCGCGTTCGCCGCGAGCGAGCGCGCGCTCGCGTACCCGACGTTCACGCCCGACGCGAACTGGATCGCGTTCCACGTGGGCGACTACACGACCGGCTGCAACGCGACCGGCTGCGGCGACGCCGCGACGCAAGTGGGCGAGGTCTGGATCCAGAACGTGAACGGCGCGAGCCCGATCAAGCTGACGACGCTCGACACGCCGCCGAGCCCGAGCGACGCGAACCTCTCGTTCGAGCCGACGTTCAACCCGATCGAGCGCGGCAACTACTTCTGGGTCGTCTTCACGAGCGAGCGCGACTGGGGCAACCGCATCACCGGCACGCCGAACAACGGCAAGAAGCGCCTCTGGGTCGCCGCGATCGACAAGACGACCAACGGGCTCGATCCGAGCCACCCGGCGTTCTTCCTCGAGGGGCAGGAGGAGGCGACCACCAACATGCGCGGCTTCTGGGCGCTCGCGGCGTGCATCCCGACCAAGGGCGGCGGCGCGTGCCAGGCCGGCTTCGAGTGCTGCTCGGGCTTCTGCGACCAGGGCGTCTGCGTGGACGTGAGCCATTACGCGTGCAAGGCGGTCGGCGACACGTGCGACACCGGGGCCGACTGCTGCAACAGCGACGAAGTCGGGTGCGTCGGCGGCGTCTGCACGGTCGCGCCGGTGAATTGAGTGCTACGCTCGCGGCATGCGAGCGCTCGAATGGGCGTGCGCCGCGGCGGTCCTCGTCGCGGCGTGCGGGGTGAGATCGAAGGCGGCGACGACTCGGGGACGACGGCCGACGCGAGCACCGAGGCGTCGCCCGTGTGCAAGCCGGCGGCGAGCCCGTGCAAGACGGCGAGCGAGTGCTGCGCGAACGCGTGCACGAACGGCTCGTGCGGCACCTCCGTCCCCAAGTGCCAACCCGACGGCACGCCGTGCACGCAAGCGACGCAGTGTTGCTCGCAGACGTGCTTCGGGAATTTCTGCGGGTCGCCGCCTCCCCCCTGCTTGCCGGACGGCGCCGGGTGCGGGGCCGCCGCGGAGTGCTGCTCGAACGTGTGCAGCGGCGTCTGCGGCGGGACGAGCGTCGACGCGTCCATCGGCTGCGCGACGACGAGCAACAAGAAGTGCGATCAGTGCGCGGCCGGCGCGTGCTGCTCGCAGGAGATCGCTTGCGGGACCGAGCAGAACTGCACCGTGTGGCTCTCGTGCATCCAGAATTGTGAGCAGAAAGGCGTCGAGCGCCTTCGCGTGCACGTCGGGCCCCTGCGGCCCGCCGACGACGCAGGCCGAGAACGCGCTCTTCGGTTGCGCGCAGAGCGCGTGCTTCACGCCCTGCCAGACGGACTGACGCACTCGAGGATGCGGCGCACGCCGCTGCCGACCTCGTAGCTGAGGCGGCCTCCCCACGACGCGAGGACGAGCGGCTCGCCGCCCGCCACGAGCTCCCACGTCGCGAGGCACTCTTCGTGGCGCCCTTCGTCGATCTCGCCCGAGCCGGCGATGATCGTTCCGCGCGCGTCGCTCACCGTGAGCGCGCGCACGTCGAGCCTGCGCTGCTGCGAGGCGATGAAGAGCTGAAGCGCGAGATCGCGGTCGCCGGTTCGGCGGGTTCGTCGTTCCATGAACGCGATCGTGGCGCATCCGGCCCGAAGAGGGCCAATTTGCGGCGCTTCAGAGGCAGGTGCCGCCGGTGCAGACGGTCACGCCGGGGCACTTGTTTCCGCAGTAGCCGCAGTTGTTCGAGTCCTTCGTGAGGTCGATGCAGCTCGCCGAGCAGCACGTCGGCGCGCTCGTGCCGCAGACCGTTCCGCACCCGCCGCAGTTGGCGTTGTCGGTCTGCTCGTCGGCGCAGTAAGGCGAGCCGCCGTCGGCGTCGCAGAAGGTCTGGCCGCCGATGCACGTGCTGCCGCACGTCCCGCCGGAGCAAACCTGGTTGGTCGGGCACGCGTGGCCGCACGAGCCGCAGTTCGCGTTGTCGGTGCTCGTCGTCGCGCAGTAAGGCGAGCCGGCGTCGGCGCCGCAGAACATCTGGCCGGTGCCGCACTTGTTCGTGCACGCCCCGTTCACGCACGCGAGGCCGGCGCCGCACACGGTCCCGCACGTTCCGCAGTTGGCGTTGTCGGTCTTGGTGTCGGCGCAGTAGGGATTTCCGTTGTTCGGGCAGAAGGTCTGTCCCGAGATGCACGTGTTGGTGCAGCCGCCGTTCACGCAGACGAGGCCGGCGCCGCAGACGGTCCCGCACCCTCCGCAGTTGGCGTTGTCGGTCTTCTCGTCGGCGCAGTAGGGATTTCCGCCGTTCGGGCACAGGGTCTGACCGGTGATGCAGGTGTTGCTGCACGCGCTGTTCACGCAGACGAGCGACGTGCCGCAGACGGTTCCGCAGCCGCCGCAGTTGGCGTTGTCGGTCTTGGTGTTCGCGCAGTACGGCGAGCCGGTGTCGCCGCCGCAGAAGGTCTGACCGCTCCCGCACGTGTTGGTGCACGCGCCGTTCACGCACACGAGCGAGGTGCCGCAGGCGTGTCCGCACGTGCCGCAGTTGGCGTTGTCGGTCTTGGTCGTCGCGCAGTACGGCGGGCCCGCGTCGGGCGAGCAGAGCGTCTGGCCGCTTCCGCACGCGACCTGGCACTGCGAGCCCACGCAGTTTTGTTGCGGGCCGCACGGCTTGCCGCAGCCGCCGCAGTTCAGCGCGTCGTTGGTCGTGTTCGCGCAGTACGGCGAGCCGACGTCGGGCGCGCAGAGCGTGGTCCCGCCGCCGCACGTCGTGCCGCATTTCCCGCCGGAGCAGAGCTTGCCCGAGCCGCAGACCGTTCCGCACGCGCCGCAGTTCTGGTTGTCGGTGTCGGTCGTCGCGCAGTACGGGTTGCCCGCGTCGACGAGGCAGAGCGTTTGACCGAGCCCGCACGTCGAGACGCATTTCCCCGCCACGCACTGCGAGCCGACGCCGCAGTACGCGCCGCACGCCCCGCAGTTGTTCGGGTCGATCATCGTCTCGACGCACTGGTCGCCGCACTGCGTAGTGCCGCCGCCGCACGTCGTGCTGCACTTGCCCTGCGAGCACAGCTCGCCCGGCGCGCACGCGACGCCGCACGACCCGCAGTTGAGGTTGTCGTGCGTGAGGTCGGAGCAGGCGCCGCTGCAGACGACCTGTCCCGTCGTGCAGAGGCTCGCGTCGAAGAACGACGTCCCCGATTCGTCGAGCGAGCAGCCGCCGACGACGCGCGCGCCCACGAGGACCGCGAACGCTCCCACCACTCCCACGAGCGCACGCGCTGGATTTCGAAGCAAGGCCACTTCCCCTCATTCTGCTGCGACGGCAGCCAAACACAAGTTTTTACCGGAGCCGCGCGTCCATCACCGCCTCGATTTCGGGGCGGCGCCGCGCGAGCTCGTCGGGGTCTTTGACGGGCAGGAATCGGGCGGCGGCGCCGGCGCGCGGGACACGAACGTACACCGCCGTCATGACGCGCGTCAGCTCTTGGAGCAAGCGCTCGAATTGAACGGCGGTCTTTCCGTCGACCTTCTTCTGGACCTCGAAGAAGGTCCATTCGAGCTTCGACTCGAGGAGCGGGCGCGCGCGCACGAGGAAGGTGTTCGTGTTGAAGACCGCGACCTGCGCGGCGTCGAAGCCCTTCGGGAGTCGGAACTCCTCGAGGACTTGCAGCGCGCCTGCGGCGGATCCGGGGACGTGGACCGGGATGCCGCCGCGATCGTTTTCGAGCTTGTCGGTGACTTCGACCATCAGCTCCTTGCCGGAGCGCGCGAAGAAGCCGAGGAGCGTCTCGTCGAGCGTCGCGCCGAGGTTGTCGACGTTGGTGATCCACACGTACTCGCCGCCGGCGCGGACATGCTCGGCGAGGAGGCCGGAGCGGACGAGCGCGTGGGGGAGGTCGCCGTGCCCTGTCGCGTAGGTGCTCGGCTGGCCGCTGGCGTCCGTGAAGAGCTCGCCGCGTTCGGTGAGGCGGAGGCTCAAATCCTGGACGAACGTACGCACGTGCGGCGGCGCGGCGCGCGCGCTCAGCGCGGCGCGGATCGCGTCGTCGGTCGCCGCGCTCGTCATGATCCAAAGCGGCACGGGGCGACCGGCGCGCTTCGACGCGAGCGCGTTTTCGTGGAGGCGCACGTCGAGGAACGTCATCCCGTCCGCGACCTCGACGAGCGCCTTCACGACGCCGCCCATGCGCGTCGCCATGCCGCCGGCCATCACGCAGAACGCGAGCTTGCCTTCGCGCAGCGCGGCGAGCCCGAGCTCGCGCGCGCCCGCGTCGTCGCGCGGGGCGTCCTCGATCTCGCCGGCTCTCGGCGGCTCGGCCGAGGCCACGCGGTTTCGCGCGTCGCGCCGCGCCTCCGACGCGACGGAGCCTTCGGCGAGCGTCGCGGCGAAGCGCTCCAAACGTTCGGCTGAAAATCCGTGGTGCGCGAGTTTCTCGCGAATGTCACGGTCGAGCTTCGACAACGCGGCGGGCAGGTCGTAAGTTGGCATCGTCACCTCGACGGGGGTGGAGGGGTCCTTATGGTATCGAGCTTGCGGTCGGCGTGCATGGAACGGTCCCGCTGGGCGTTGCTCTCTGCCACGCTGGTCGGCTGCGTCGTCACGGCGGACGTCCCCCCGCCTCGCGGAATCGTCGTCGCGGGCCCGCCCCCCGCGCCGCGCGAAGAAGCGCGAACGTCGCCCCAAAGCCCTTCGTCGGTTTGGGTGTCAGGCTATTGGCATTGGACCGGCGCGTCGTACACCTGGATCCCCGGACACTGGGAGGTCGCCCCGCCGGGCGCTCGCTGGTACGGTCCAAGGTACGTGCAGGGCTCCGATGGTCGCTATTATTACGAGCCGGGTCGATTTCGCGCGGGGCGTTGAGCGCGTGAGACGCTTCGCGACGCTCCGCACGGTCGCCGTCGTGCTCGCGGCGCTCGGCGTCGCGCCGGCCGCGTCCGGTCGCGGCGGCACGCTCCTGCACGAGCCCATCGCGGCCGACGCGCACGACGACATCGTGATGGGCGTCGTCCTCGAGGGCGACATCCCCGCGGCGATCGAGACGCGGAGCGGCGTCTTCTCCGCGCCGGACCCGAACAAGCCGCCGACGGCGAAAGAGCTCGAGGCCGCCGCGCGCGCCGCCGAAGCGTCCGAGGGCAGCACCTTCACGCCGGACCGCGACACGCGCCGCCCGGACGTGATGTCGTACGTCGACCCGTTCACGCCGTCGACCGCGCCTTTCAAGCGCCTCGTCGCGTTCGACGCCGTCGACACGACGTTTGCACTCTACAGCTATTCGGCGCGCATGACCGAGGTCACGATCGCGCACGGCCTGCCGTTCGCGGGCGAGGACGTCTTCTACGCGGATCTCCCCGTCGAGGTGGGTCCCGGCAAGCACACGCGCATTCCGACGGTCGGGCCGGGCGCGCGCGTCATCCACGCGCACCTCGGCGCGGGCGACCGCGAGCTCCCGGTCGTCATCCTGCACGACGGCGCCGACAACTGGTTCCTCGACAGCGCCGAACCGGCGAACGCGCGCCTCGTGATGGAGCTCGCCATCCCGCGCGCGACGTTCGGCGGCGACCTCGGCGACCCCGACTGGAGCGCGCTCAGCGTGCCGTTCGTCCCCGACGACGTCACCGCCGCGGCGAAGGACGTGCTGGCGCACATCGGTCTCTCGAAGAATCTCCGTCCGGCCGAGAACCTTCGTAAAATGGTCGCGTACTTTCGCGCGTTCGCGGACTCGGATCGGCCGCTCGAGGCGTCGAAGGACGTCTACACGGATCTCGCGCTCTCGCAGAACGGCGTCTGCCGGCACCGCGCGTACGCGTTCACGATCACCGCGCTCGCGCTCGGTATCCCGACGCGCATGGTGATGAACGAGGCGCACGCGTGGGTCGAGGTCTACGACGGCGTCATGTGGCGCCGCATCGACCTCGGCGGCGCGGGCCGCATGCTGAGCGAGGAGACCAAGGGCGCCGAGCCGTACGCGGCGCCGAGCGATCAGTTCCCGTGGCCGGCGAACGCGACGCGCGGCGAAGACCTCACCGACAAGAGCCGCAACGTGAACCCGAACACGGGGAGCGGAAACGGCGGCGGCAACGGGAACGGAAACGGCGGAGCGGGCGCTTCGCCCAGCGCGAGCTCGGGCGCGTCGACGAGCGCCGACGATCCGACCGACAAGCGCCCGGGCTCGCGCGTCACCATCGACGTGGGCGAGAGCGACGCGTCGCGCGGCAGCTCGGTGCACGTGACCGGCCGGGTGACGTCCGACGGGGAGACGTGCGGCGGCGTGTCGGTGAACGTCTTCCTGCGCGACCCGAAGTCGCGCCGCGAGGCGCGCATCGGCAGCGTGGCGACCGACGAAAAGGGCGCGTTCAGCTCGGCGATCGTGCTCCCGCCGTCCGTGCCGCTCGGCGACTACGAGGTCACGGCGCGCACCGAAGGCGACGCCCAATGCGGGCGAGGCTCGTCGCAGTGAGCGCCGCGTTCGTCCCGTTCTTGTACGAGCTCCGCGCGCGCAAGGTGAAGGTCGGCGCGCAAGAGGCGGTCTCGCTCGCTCGCGCGCTCGTCAAAGGCCTCCACGACAGCTCGCTCGAGGGTTTTTACGACGTCGCTCGCGCGCTGCTCGTCCACCGCGAGGAGGATCTCGACGCGTTCGATCAGGCCTTTTCCGCGCATTTCCGCGGCGTCGCGGTCGACAGCGTGAAGATCCTCGACGAGCTCGAGGAGTGGCTGCGCGATCCGAAGATGAAGCGCGAGCTCAGCGAGGAGGACATGGCCGCGCTGAAGGCGCTGGACCTGGACGAGCTCCGCAAGCTCTTCGAGCAGCGCCTCCGCGAGCAGAAGGAGCGACACGACGGCGGCAACCGCTGGATCGGAACCGGCGGCACCTCGCCCTTCGGAAACAGCGGGACCAACCCCGGCGGCATCCGCGTCGGCGGGCGCGGCGGCGGTCGCAGCGCGCTCGGCGTCGCCGACGCTCGTCGCTTCAAGCCGTACCGCTCGGACCTCGTGCTCGACGTACGCCAAATCGAGGTCGCGCTGCGCAAGCTCAAGGCGCTCTCGCGCGAGGGCCAGCCGCTCGAGCTCGACGTCGACGAGACCATCGACGAGACCGCGCGCCAGGGCGGCGAGCTCGAGATTGTGTTGCGCCCGCCGCGCCGCCCGAACGTGCGCGTCCTCTTGATGATGGACGTCGGCGGCTCGATGGACCCGCACGCGCACCTCGTCTCGCAGGTCTTCTCGGCCGCGAAGCGCGCGTCGAACATCCGCGAGCTTCGCACGTTCTATTTCCACAACTGCATCTACGGCCGCCTCTACGAGACCGAACGTTTCAGCGATCCCGTCCCCGTGCGCGAGGTGCTCGACAAGTACGGCCCCGAGTACAAGCTGGTCCTCCTCGGCGACGCGTCGATGCACCCCGCCGAGCTCCTCGGCTCGGGCGACTGGGACTACTACCGCGGCCGCCACGGCGAGCAGAAGACTGGGATTCAGTGGATGACGCTGCTCGCCGACCACTACCGCAAGGCCGCGTGGCTCAATCCGGAGCCGCCGTCGTACTGGCGCGGCGGCACCGCCGAGGCCCTCGCCGGCGTCTTTCGCATGTTCCATCTCACGCTCGACGGCCTCGGCGAGGCCGTGCGGCACCTCTCGGGCGCGCAGCGAAGCCGCTGAAGCGCGCCGCGCCGTGACAGCCTGGCAATCGTTTTCGGCCTGGGAATGAGGGTTTTGCGTCGTCTGCTCCACGGATGAGCGACGCAGCTCCGCGCGTCGCGACAACGAAAGGAAGGAACGCGATGCGATGGATGGGCGTTGTCGGATTGGTTTGTCTCGTGCCTGCGCTGGCGCGCGCCGCGCCCGAGGCCGCGCGCGACGACGGGTCGACGAAACCGAAGCACGAGCTCCTCGAGCGGCGGCTGCTGCTCCCCAATTTGGTCGGCTTCGGATCGACGGCAACGACCGAGCTCACGACGTTCGCCGGGGGCTTCGTCGGCTACGACACGGGCGCTGCTGGAATCCTGTCGTACACGCGCGGCACGGTCTTCGGCGCGTACTCGGACACCTTCTCCTTCAACCCGAGCTTCGACGTTCGCGTCGGGCGATTCACGATCGGGGGTGGCGTGTCGCTCGCGTACTCGCACCAAAACGCCAGCGGGTCGGAGGCGACGCAGACGAGCTTTCAGAATCTCCCCGCGCGTGGGCTACCTCGTGCCGCTCGCCGCCGAGGTCTACTTGTGGCCTCGCGTCGCGGCCGGAGTGTTCTACGCCGAGTCGAGCGCGACCGGATACTCGACCTCGGACCTGAACGCGCTCGTCGCCAGCGCGGACGTGCTGTTGGTCGTCGGCCTCGCCCCGCATTTTTTCCTGACCGCGGGCCCGACCGTCTCGCTCGAGTGGGCGGGCGACGTCGCGTCGACGCTGGGCGTGGGCGCGAGCGTGGGTCTCGGCGTCGCGCTCTGACGAAGCGAGCGGGAGAATTGCCGCATCATGTCGAGGTGTTGGCCCGAATGTAGGATTTCGCGCCGGTCGATCGTCGCCTTGGTGAAAGCGAGGCTCACCATGAACGACATCACGACGACGATCCTGATCCCGCGGTCCCGCGAGCAGGTCTTCGAGGCCGTCCAGAACGTGCGCGGCTGGTGGACGGATCAGAATCGAAGGACGCACCGACCAGCTCGGAGCGGAGTTCACCTACCGATACAAGAAGGTGTACCGGACGAAGCAGAAGATCGCCGAGCTGGTTCCGAACGAGAAGGTCGTGTGGCACGTCACCGACTGCCACATCAACTTCGAAAAGGAGGACGAGTGGACCGGAACGGACATCGTCTTCGAGATCGCGCGGAAGGGGAGCGAGACCGAGCTGCGCGTGACCCACGTGGGCCTCGAGCCGCGCTGCGACTGCTACGAGGCGTGCCGCCAGGGCTGGGGCTTCTACGTCGGAGAGAGCCTGCGCGACCTCATCATGCTGGGCAAAGGTCGGCCGGCGGTGGGCGCCAACCAGTCCGACGCGAGCTACACGCAGAGCTTCGTCGTCGCGCGTTCGCCGGAGCACGTTTTCGAGGCGATCCAGGACGTCCGCGGCTGGTGGTCGGAGAGCATCGAAGGCGGCACGGGCGGCGTCGGCGCGGCGTTCGTGTTCCGATACCAGAGCTTCCACCGCTCGACGCAGCGGGTCGTCGAGCTCGTGCGCGGCGAGAGGGTCGTCTGGAGCGTCGACGACGCCGAGCTCACGTTCGTCGACGATCGCGCGGAGTGGAACGGCACCGACGTCATGTTCGAGATCTTGAAGCAAGGCGACGCGACCGAGGTACGATTCACCCACGTGGGCCTCGTTCCGACCCTCCAGTGTTACGAAGACTGCTCGGGCGGGTGGAGCGCGCTGCTCGCCAGCCTGCGTGAGCTCATCACGAGCGGAAAGGGCGCGCCGCTCGCAAAGGAGGCCGCGTGACCGAGTACCTGGTGATGATGCGGGAAGACGAGCAGCCCACGCGTCGCAGTCGCCGAAGGCGATGTCGGAGCTCATCGAAAAGAGCGCCACGCTACGCCGACGAGCTGCGCCGCGCGGGGCGGCTCAAGGACAGCGGACGTTTTCGCCCCAGCAAGGAGGGCAAGCGCGTTCGTCGCGAGGGGACCGCCTCGAGGTCCACGACGGGCCCTTCGCCGAGGAGGGCAAGGCCCTCGGCGGCTACTACTGGGTCCAGGCGAGCAGCTTCGACGAGGCGGCGGAGCTCGCGGCGGAGGCTCCCGTGCTCCCGACCGACGAGATCGACGTACGCCCGGTGATGAAGGGCATGTGCCCGAAGGACAAGGAGGCGAAGCCGGGCAAGATCTTCGCCTGCGCGGTGCTCGGGAGCACCAAGACGGAAGAGGCGTGGGTCGAGGTGATGGACCGGATCGACGAGGAAACGCGCGGTCGCTTCCCGGAAGCGTCGTTCCTCGGGGGCCTTCGCCTCGAGCCACCGAGGAGCGGACGGCGCATCGTGACGCGCGGCGAGAAACGCGCCACGTTCGACGGGCCGTTCCTCGAGAGCAAGGAGGTCATCGGCGGACTATTCTTCCTGCGCATGGCGAGCATCGAGGACGCGGTGCGGTGGGCCGCCGAGACACCCTTCGTCGTGCACGGCGCGCTGGAGATCCGCGAGCTGTGGCGGACCTGACGTCGCTCGTCGACGACACGGTGCGCGCCGAGCGCGGGCGCATCGTCGGGGGCCTCCTGCGCCTGTGCGGGAGCCTCGACGCTGCGGAGGAGGCGTTCCAGGAGGCGGCGCTCGCCGCGGTGCAAGCGTGGCGCGAAGAGGTCCCCTCGAACCCCGGCGCATGGCTGATGACGGCCGCGAAGAACAGAGCAAAGGATGCGCGACGCCGGCGAGTGGTCGCGGAAGCGAAGGCGCCGCTTCTGGTCGAGGACGAGATGGACACGCGAGACACGATCGACACGGTGAGCGACGACTATCTCCGGCTCATCTTCACCTGCTGTCATCCCGAGCTATCGACCGACAACCAGATCGCCCTCACGCTGAAGGTGGTCGCGGGGTTCTCGACCGAGGAGATCGCGCGAGCGTTCGTCTGCTCGGAGGCCACGGTGTCGCAGCGGATCTTGCGCGCGAAGCAGACGATCGAGGACAAGAGCCTCGGATACGCGATGCCGGAGCGCGACGGATCTCGCGGAGCGCGTGGGGGCGGCGCTGGCCGTCCTCTACGCGATGTTCAACGAGGGCCACACCGGGCGGAGCGGCCCGCTCATGCGGCTCGACCTCCAGGCGGAGGCGCTGCGTCTCGCGCGGCTGCTCAGCGACCTCGTGCCGCGCGAGCCCGAGGCGTTCGGCGCGCTGGCGATCATGGCGTTTGGCGCTGCGCGCGCGCACACACGCGTCGACGACGAGGGGCTGCCGATTCTGCTCGCCGCGCAGGATCGCTCGCGGTGGAATCGGGAGCTCCTCCGCGAAGGGTCTGATGGCGCTCCGGCGCGCGCGCTCGCTGGGAGGGCGAGGTCCGTACGTCTTGCAAGCCGAGATCGCGGCGGCGCACGTGATGGCGCCGAAGTGGGAAAGCACCGACTGGGCGACGATCGTCGCTGCGTACGACGAGCTCGCGGAGGTCTCGCCTTCACCGGTCGTGGCGCTGAACCGAGCGGTCGCCGTCTCGATGCTCGCCGGGCCCTCTGCGGGTCTCGCCGCGCTCGCGGCGCTCGAGCGACCGCTCGCGGACTACCACCTTTTCTACGCGGCGCGCGCAGACATGCTCGAACGCACGGGAGGCGACCCACGGCCCGACCTGGAGAAAGCGATCTGCGCTCGCGACGAACGAGGGCGAGAAGCGCCTGCTCGAGCGACGGCTCGCGCTCCTCTCGGGTACGTCGCGCGGGTGAAGACGGGCGTCGCGGCGCGCGCGCCTCTCAGAGCCGAACTTCGAGGTAGACCGTTCGCCGGAGCTCCTTCACCCAGAGCTCGCGCTGGTGGAGGATCGCCTCTTCGGTCGCCTGATCGTACATCTGCTCGCGGACCTGCTCGTAGGCCGGGACCTTGTCCCGCTTCGCGAGCTTGAACGCGATGACGGCTTTGTCGCCGACGCGGATGGGGTCCGAGAATCTCGCCCTCGCGCATCGTGCCGAGCATCTTGCGGACGACCGGCAGCGCGATGTTGCTCGCCGCGACCGTGCCCTTCGAGCCGCAGCTGTCTTTCGTGTCCACGTCGTCGGAGTACTGCTTGACGAGAATCGCACCAGCTCTCGCCGCTGCGCCCGCGCAAGACGAGCTGTTGCGCGAGAGCCTCGCGCGGCTCGATCGCCGCGGGGCCCGCGATGCGGAGCGAGAGCACCTCGAGATCGACCGGGCCCGACTCGCCGAGCTGGCGAACGACGCGCTCGTAGGTCGCGCGCGCGTCCGCCTCGGTGATGTGGACGCGGCCCGCGAGGCGGAGCTGGAGCAGCTTGCCCTCGAGGAGCTGGCGGCGCACCTCGTCGCGGTAATCTTGGTCGGTGTAGCCCTGCGCGTGCGCGCGCGCCCAGAGCTCGTGCTCGCTGATGCCGAGCTGCTCGGCCTTGCTCTTCACGCCTTTGTCGACCTCGTCGACCGAGACCGACAGGTGCGCGTGGTCGGCCTGCTGCTCCATGAGCCGCTCGTCGATGATTCTCGTCGAGCGCGGCCTTCATCTCGCTCGGCTCGGCGGCGACGAGCTGCATCGGGATGTTCTCGGCCGGTACGCCCTGCTGCATCGCCTGCATCGCGATGCGCGTCAGGCGCGGGCGCGCGCGGTGACGAAGCTCCGAGAGCAGGACGGGTCGATTGCCGACGATGGCGACGATGCGCTCGACGATGACCGCGTGGGCCGGGCGCGCCGCCGCGAAGAGCGAGAGCGCGACCACACCGGCGAGCGCCCATCGCGGCATCGCCGTGAAACCAGCCAGGCGAAGCGACTTTTTCATCGTGCCGCAAGGGTTAGCGCATCTCGGCGGTGAAGGCGAGGCGCTCACGCGCTCGGGTCGGGGAGCTTGCCGTTCACCTCGAAATCGGCGCGCGGGAAGGTCCACCGCCTCGTGCGGTCGCGCGTGAAGGTCTTCTCCGAAATCTCCACCTTGTCGCGGTCGGTCGTGCAGATCCACGGCTCGAGCTTCTTCGGCGCGCGCCGCGCGAACGCTGGCTGGAAGAGCGCTACGTTCACGCCGTGCACCTTCGCCCGCGCGGAGAGGAAGAGGAGCACCTCGACGCCCGCGGCGCGGAGCGCGGACCCGACGGCGTGCGCGGCGTCATACGACGAGCGCGAGGCGAGCTCGTCCTCGTGCTCGCCGAACGGCGCCCGCATCAGGTCGACCCCGCGCGAGGTCTTCACCGCGGCGACGAACGAGGTCAGCTCGACCGTGATGGGCGCGATCGCCGCCTTGGTCCCGTCGAGGAAGAGAAGCCTGTAGTATGCAACTTCCGCGAAGCACGTCGCGAGGTCCTTCGCCCCGTACCAGATGCCGCGCTCGGCCCGCGTGCCGAAGCGCGAGCCCCAGCGGAGCGGCGGGTGCCGAAACGGCGTGACGAGCAGGTAGTGCAAGCTCGCGAACGCGTCGCCCGGGGGGATAGGCGGTTTCACGCCGTCGACGAGC
This sequence comes from uncultured delta proteobacterium, assembly GCA_963731595.1. GTDB lineage: Bacteria > Myxococcota_A > Polyangia > Polyangiales > Polyangiaceae > DASXHD01. Next base: position 677,238 of record CAVSWE010000004.1, on the reverse strand, counting down.
TGCTCGAGCAGCGCCTGCTCCGCGTCGGAGTCGACGAGCTTCCGCGTCGCGATGATGCTCTGCGACTCGACGACGCGCACGGCGTCGAACGCCATCGCCCGCGGCTTGGTCGCGGCGACGGCGCGCTCGACCCACGAGCGCTTCACAGCTTGCCGCGCATCGCGTCGAGGTACTGCGCGACTTCGACCAGGCCGAGCGCGCTCTGCACCCGCTCGCGCGGCACGCCGCCGAGGTGCATGTTCTCCGCCGAAAACCACGCTCGCGCCTTCTCCTCGCTCGAGCCGACGAGCGCGTCGAGGCTGCGGAAGATCCGCACGAGGAGCAGCGCGAGCTCGCCCTCCTTGCTGCGCGCCTCGATGAGCTTGCCGCTGCCGAGCCGCGACACGGTGGCGTCGCTGACGCCGAGGACGCGAGCCAGCTCCTTTTGCGACAAACCGAGCGCGGACGCCGCGCGGCGCGTGGCTTTGGTGACGACGACGTTCTCGTCCGGCGAGGGTTCGACCGCGGGGAATCCCATGTTTCAAATGAAAATATAGTGCGTATAAATTGCAATGGCAAGTCGGGCCGGCGCGAGCCCGACCGGCGGCACCCGGCGTGCATCGGGAGAAGGCGGATGCAAGGCTCCCGGCTCGAGCTCATTCCGTACCCGGCCATCGAAAAACACGGGCTCATCGGCGACCGGCGCACGGCCGCGCTCGTCGCGAGCGACGGCACGATCGACTGGCTGTGCTTGCCCGCGTTCGACGGCCGCCCGTACCTCGGCGCGCTCGTCGACGCGAAGCGGGGCGGCTTCTTCCGGCTCGGGCCGGCCATCCCGATGTCCGGCGAGCAGCGCTACGTCGGCGAGACGGCCGTGCTCCAGACGATTCTGGTCCGAGCGCCACCACGAGCTCGTGCTCACCGACGCGCTCGCGTGGCCCGAGCCCGACCGCGGCGAGGACCGTGAGCACCGTTGCGCGATCCTCCGCCGACTTCGCTGCGGTCGCGGTCGCGTGCGCTGCTCGCTCGCGTGCGCGCCGCGCCCCGATCTTCGGGACGAGCCGCGGACGGATATCCTCGACGACGGCGTGGCGTTCACGCCGGGCTCGCTCAAGCTCGCCACGTCGGCGCCGCTCCGCGCCGAGCTCGGCTCCGCGCGCGCGGACTTCGAGCTCGTCGAGGGCGAAGAAGTGTGGGCCGTGCTCGAGCACGGCGAGGAGCCCTTTCTGGCTTGGTCGAGCGAGCGCGTGGCGGACGCGATGCGCCGCGCCGGCGAGTGGTGGACGAGCTGCCACGCGCTCGGCGAGATCCCCGCGAGCCGCGCCGATTGGCTGCGCGGCGCCGCGCGCGGGGTCGAGCTCCTCTCGTATCAGCCCGCCGGCGCGATCGTGGCCGCCCCGACCTCGTCGCTCCCCGAGCGAATCGGCGGCGATTGCAACTACGACTACCGCTTCACGTGGATCCGCGACGCGTCGCTCGCCGCCTCGAGCTTCACCCTGCTCGGCGATTCTCGAGCGCGCGGCGCGCTTCCTCGACTGGCTGTGCGGCCTGCCGTCGGACACCGACGCGCCGCTCCAGGTCGCCTACGGCGTCCGCGGGGAGACCAAGCTCGTCGAGCACGTCCGCAAGGACCTCTCGGGCTTCCGCGAGACCAAGCCGGTCCACTTCGGAAACCGCGCCTACAAGCAGACGCAGCACGGCTCGCTCGGTTACGTCGCCGACTGCGCGTTCGCGTTTCTCGACGAAGGAGGCGACTGGAAGCCGGAGTACTCGCGGCTGGTCGCGCGCATCGCCGATCACGTCGCGCGCGTCTGGTCCACGCCCGACAGCGGGATCTGGGAGCTCACCGAGCATCGCGACTTCGTCTCGAGCCGCGTCATGTGCTGGGTCGTCGTCGATCGTGCCATCCGCATCGTGGAGAAGGTCGGCGGCGCCCGCGCGGCGACCGCCGAGCGATGGCGCGCGACGCGCGCGCGGATCTTCGACGAGGTGATGGAGCGCGGGTGGTCCGAGCGCCTCGGCGCGTTTCGACAGCACTACGACAGCGAGAGCCTCGACGCGGCCGCGCTGCTCGTCTCGGTCATGGGCTTTTTGCCGCCCGATCACCCGCGCGTCTCGGCGACCGTGCAGCGCATCGCCGAGAACCTCTCCATCGACGGCCTCGTCTACCGCTTCGTCCCGAGCGACACGCCCGGTCAGACGAAGCTCCCGCTCGGCGAGCTCGAGGGCGCGTTCCTGCCGTGCACGTTCTGGCTCGCGACCGCGTACGCGCTCGCCGGCCGCCACGCCGACGCCGAGGACGTGCTCTCGAAGGTCGAGCGCAGCGCGTCCGGGCTCCACCTCTTTCCCGAGGAGATCGACGCGCGCAGCGGGACGGGCCTCGGCAACTACCCGCTCGCGTTCTCCCAGGCGGAGTACATCCGCGCGGTCCTCGCGCTCGACCGATCACGCCGAAGGTAGCGTGCGCCGCGGCCAGAGCACGTCGAGCATGATTTGGCGGAGCGCGTCGACGTCGATCGGCTCGTCGAGCACGGCGTCGGGCGCCCAGCGGATGACGTCGCCGCGAGCGGGCGCCGGTCCGGCGCGAACGATCATCGGCGTCGCCCACCCGTGCTCGCGCAGATGAACGAGCAGCTCGACGCCCGCGCCAACCACCGCGTCGGGCGCGCGCACGTCCTCGGCGAAGAGCGCCAGGGTGCCCTGCGCGGTCCGCTCCTCGAGCACGTCGTAGCCGTCCTTGCGCAGCGCGGTCGCGATCGCGCGGCGGCGCTCGTCGTCGGGCTCGACGACCACGACGCGAGGCCGATTGCCTGCGGTCACCACTTCCTCGGTGAAGCTGTCACGCGATTCCATGTCCCCCCTCGATCCGGATGACGACAGTCTAGCAGAGAAACGGTAGGCTCGGCGCACCTTGGGGAGCGTGAAGGCGCCGCCGCCGGTCATCGGGGCGGAGTGGACGAATTATCTCGGCGAGCAATCTTTTCTGCCCGCTCGAACGTTCTCGCCTGCGAGCGAGGACGAGGTCGCCTCGATCGTCGCGCGCGCCGCGCAGAGAGGCGCGCGCGTTCACTTCGCGGGAGCCGGGCATGCGTCGTCGCCGCTCGTCGAGTGCGACGGCGATTTGCTCCGAAGCGATCGCCTGACCGGCGTGGCGCGGATCTCGCGCGACGAGATTGCGCGGGAAATCCGGGGCGATTTCGTGCGCGCGCTGGCGGGTACGCGCATCGCCGACTTGAACGAAGCCCTCGCCGCGGCGGGGCTCGCGATGCGAAACCTCGGGTCGGCCGCGTTCCAGTCGATCGCGGGGGCGATCGCGACCGGGACGCACGGCTCGGGCGCCGGGCTCGGCGCTCTGCCCGATCTCGTGCGCTCGGTGGATCTCGTCGACGGCGCGGGCCGGCGCGTCCGGGTGGAGCCCTCGACGGGTTTCACGAGACCCCATCGAATCCCACTGGGTATCCGACTCCTCGCGGACGATCGAGCCTTTCGCTCCGTCGTCGTCGGCGTGGGCGTGGCCGGGCTCGTGACCTCGATGGTGCTCGACGTGCGCCCCGCGTTCGTCCTCTCGGAGACGCGCAGCCTCCACACGTGGGAAGAGCTCGCGGCGTCGACCATCGTCGACGACCAGATCCGCGACGCTCAGCACTACGAGATTTCGGCTCAACCCGTACGCCCGCGAGGACGGCGCGCACACCGCGCTCGTCACGGTGCGGACGGAAGTGGACGCCGCGACGCCGCGACGTCCGCGCGTGGATCCCTGGCAGCTCCGCTACCGCGTCGTCCGCACGGCGATCACGGTCGCGCTCGACGCGTTTCCGCGCCTCGTGCCCGCCGCGCTCGACTGGGCGATCGCGAAACAAGCGACGCCGAAGGACGCGCCCTGGGTCGACGCGTCGAATCGCATCTTCGATCTCGGCTCGATCAACCGCATGCCGGCGCTCGCGACCGAGTGGTTCTTCCCGATGGCGCGGTGGAAGGACGCCGTCCACGCGCTGCTCGCCGAGGCGCGGAGGCTCTCGCTGCGCCCGCGCGCCGTCGGCGGCGTGCCGTTCGGCGTCCGCTTCGTCCGCGCGAGCCCGCACTACCTCGCGCCGAGCTTCGGCGCGCCGGGCGACATTTTCTGCACCGTGGAGCTGCCGGTCTACGACAACGAGCACGACCGGAGCACGCTGCTCGCGGGCTACGAGCGCGTCGCCGAGCGTCACGGCGGCAGGCCTCATTGGGGACAGGCTCACCGCCCGCGTGCGCTCGCGCTCCGAGCGCGCTACCCGGAGCTCGACACGTGGCGCGGCATGCGCGCCGAGCTCGACCCGCACGAGCGCTTCGCGAATTTCACGTCGTACGCCGAGGGCCTCACGCCGTCGCGCGTCCCGCGCCCGGTCGTCGACGACGCGCCCGCGTTCTTCGATCCGAGCGTCCCGCGCGAGGTGCTCGCGCTCGATCGAAGCGCGCCGTTCCACGTCGATCGCCGCCGGTTCCACGTCGACGCGAGCGCGAAGGCGTTCGTCGGCGCGTTCCAGTCGGCGCTGCTGCAGCTCGGAGCGCTCGTCGCGCACCGCTTCGAGGTGCTCCGCCTCCGCGAGCGCGCGGGCGAGCCCTTCGCGCTCGGCGAGCGCTTCCAAGGCCGCTTTGCGCTCGACAAGCAGCTCCTCGAGGACACCCTGCCGCACCCGCGCTTTTGGACGAAGATCCTCCGCTGGCTCGACGTCGAGAAGCCGCTCCAGTGGCTCGAGGACGCGAGCCTCAGCAACTTCGGCCAAGTGACCGAGCTCGCGCTGAGCCCGGCGGAGGGCGAGCCGTACTCGATTCGCTACGTCTACTTGACCGGCACGCCCTTCGCGGGCGAGAGCCACTTCACCGTCACGCCCATCGACCCGTCGCACTGCGAGTACGTCGAGCAGCTCACCTTCCAGCCGACGAGCCTCCAGAACGCGCTGGCCATGGAGCTCGTGGGGCTGCGCTTGCACAACAAGGTCGTCTTCGGCCAAGTCGAAGCGGGCGCCGACGTCCTCGGCGTGCGCTGGAAGCCGCTCGATCCGGACGACACCGGCCGCCCCAACGTGCAGTGACCCTATTTCCAGACGAGCTCGAGCACCATTTGCGAATCGCGATCGTGTCCGCCCGAGAGCACCTTCGAGCGCACGACTTGTGCGCCGCTCATCGTCACGAGCTCTTCGGTCGAGCCGATCTGATCTTGCCAGCAGTTGCGATCGAAGCCGTGGCAGTCCTTCCACACGATGCGCTCGGTCTGCCCCTCGACGTTCTCGATCGTCACGCTCGCGCCCTCGAAATAGCTCGCAAAGAGGCGTCCGCCTTGTTTGATGAGCGTGTGCGGCGAGATCATGCGCATGAAGATTCGATGGATCGTGCTCACGTTGGCGCGCGTCGAGGCGCGCCCGAGCTGGCGAACGAGCGAGGCCTCGGTGCGCGCGACGATGGCCCCGAGGAGATCGCGGTACCAGCCGATCGGGTACCAACCGGCGGCGATGACCGCCTTGGTGCGGATCTCTTCGCCGCCTCGGCCGGGCAGGTCCGCGACGATCGCGTCGCGCAGCTCGGCGCCGCGGAGCGACTCGACGGCCGCGATCATCGCGAGGATGTTCGTCCCCTTGGTTCGGATGTCCTCCGGCACGGCCGCGATGTTTCCACGGCGCGCGCGCGCTGGGAAGTCCGCTCGTGATCGACCGCGCCGCGTACGCCGCGCTCTCCTGGACGATGATCGCGCTCGCAGCCGTCACCGCGCTGGCGCTCCGGTTCGTCGTTGCGCCGTACGGTCGCCACGCGCGCGCCGGTTGGGGACCGACGCTCCCCGAGCGATGGGGCTGGATGATCATGGAGAGCCCGTCGCTGGTGCTCGTCACGACGCTCTTCTTCGCCGGGCCGAACCGCGCCACGCCCGCGCTCGTCGCGCTCTGGGGGATGTGGGCCGCGCACTACGCGCAGCGCACGCTCGTCTATCCGTTTCGAATCCGCGGTCGCAAGCGCATGCCCGCCGTCGTCGTCGCGATGGCGATCGCGTTCAACGTCCTCAACGGCACGATCAACGGCACGTGGCTCGGCTCGCTCGCGCCGCGGGATTTCTCGGCCGCCGACCCGTGGTTCGTCGCCGGCGCGGTCCTCTTCGCCGCCGGCATGGCGATCAACCTCGACTCGGATCGCCGGCTCTTCGCGCTGCGACGCCCGGGCCGGAGCGAGTACGTCGTCCCGCGCGGCGGGCTCTTCGAGCTCGTCGCGAGCCCGAATTATTTCGGCGAGATCGTCGAGTGGTGCGGCTTCGCGCTCGCGAGCCGCTCGCTCGCCGGCCTCGCGTTCGCGCTCTACACGATCGCGAACCTCGCGCCGCGCGCGGCGTCGCACCTCGCGTGGTACCGCGCGAAGTTTCCGGATTTCCCGCGCGAGCGTCGCGCGCTCGTCCCGTGGATCTGGTGATCACTCTGCCGGCGGCTTGTCCGGCACGCACTCGCCCGTGACGCGCATCCGGCCGACGACCGCGTCGGCGGTGCCGCCGTGGAAACGCACGCGGATCTGCAGGTCCCACGCGGATTCGGCGCCGGCGCGCGAGACGCTGACCGGCACCTCGACGTCGGTCTCCGGATCGAGCGGCACGTTCGGCCGGCTGTCGCCGGTGAGCAGCGGATCGTCGGGCACGACCTCCGAAATCGAAGCGGCGCGCCCGTCCGGCAGCTCGACGTGCATCGCGGTGAGCATGCTGTGCGAGAGGTGGAGCTCGACGTGGGTCTTGGCCTCGTTCGGCGTGCGCACATGGACGATGCCGGGCACGTCGGACGGCACCGACAGCTTGCACGTCCCGGTGAACCCGAGCTCGGGCGGCTGGGCTTGGCCGCAAGCGAGCAAGGCGAGCGCCGGAAGAAAGCGACGAAGCATGCGGACCTTGTTCTACGTTAGAAAGCTCCCATGAGCGATCGATACGACGTCGTCATCGTCGGCGCGGGGCAGGGTGGGGCGCAAACCGCCGCGGTGTTGCGCCAGCAAGAGCACGGCGGGACGATCTTGATGGTCGGCGACGAGCCCGACCTGCCGTACGACCGCCCGCCGCTCTCGAAGGAGTACCTCGCCGGAGACAAGCTCTTCGAGAAGATGCTCCTCCGCCCTCCGAGCTTCTGGGGCGACGCGAAGATCGATCTGCGCCTCGGGCGGCGCGCGACGAGCGTCGACGCGGAGGCGCATCGCGTCGTCCTCGACGACGGCGCGATCGTCACGTACGGCACCCTCGTCTGGGCGGCGGGCGGCGCGCCGCGCAAGATCGCGTGCACGGGACACGATCTCCGCGGCGTCCACACGGTGCGCTCGCGCAGCGACGTCGATCGCCTCCGCGCCGAGCTCGCGACGACGAGCCGCGTCGTCGTCATCGGCGCCGGCTACATCGGCCTCGAGGCGGCGGCCGTGCTCACCAAGCTCGGCAAGCGCGTCACGGTGCTCGAAGCGATGGACCGCGTGCTCTCGCGCGTCGCGGGCGAGGACCTCTCTCGATTCTACGAGCGCGAGCACCGGGCGCGTGGCGTCGACCTGCGCCTCGGCGCTCGCGTCGCCTGCATCGAAGAGGACGCGGGCGCGACCTCCGGCGTGCGCCTCGACGACGGCGAGGTCCTCCCGGCCGAGATGGTCATCGTGGGCATCGGCATCGAGCCGGCCATCGAGCCGCTCCTCGCCGCCGGCGCGTACTGCGACGACGGCGTGCTCGTCGATCTGCAGGGAAAAACGAGCCTGCCCGACGTGTACGCCGTCGGCGATTGCGCGGCCCACGCGAACGTCCACGCGCACGGCGCGGTCGTTCGCCTCGAGTCGATCCAGAACGCGAACGATCAGGCGACCGTGGTCGCGAAGGTCCTCGCGGGCAAGCCGACGGCCTACGACGCCGTCCCGACGTTCTGGTCCAACCAGTGGGAGCTGCGTTTGCAGACGGTCGGCCTCTCGAAGGGGCACGACGCCGCGGTCGTGCGCGGCAAGCCCGAGGAGCGGCGGTTCTCGGTCGTCTACTTCCGTCACGGGAAGATCGTCGCGCTCGACTGCGTGAACGCGATGAAGGACTACGTCCAGGGCAGGGCGCTGATCGCGTCGTGCCGCGCGTTCGACCCCGCCGAGGTCGCGCGCGCCGACGCGGAGCTCAAGTCGCTGCTCTGACGCGCGGTCACCACGCGCCGACGAGCCGCCTGAGGACCGTCTTCGCGAGCGGGCTTCCGGTGCGCGCGAGGTCCTCGACGATTGGGCGCGTGTAGTCCGCGTGCGTGACGAGCCAGCGAATGGGCGCGTCTTTCACGTGCGTTCGGCCGACGAGCGAGAGCGCCAAGTCGACCGTCTCGGGCGCGCGGACCATCCCGAAGTCGCGCATCAGTATGGGAAACGCGCGCGCCGGAAACGCGTGCAGGCAGCGCGCCGACAGACCGACCATCGTCGCGAGCCCACCGATCTGCACCGCGCGAACCGACATTCTCCCGAGCGGGTGTCGCGCCGCGAGCAGCCGCACGAACTCCGCGTCGTCGTGCGCGTGGTCGAGCAGCTCGAGGTCCGGGGCGCGCTTGCGCCAGACGAGATCCTTCACGGCGGCGGCGCCGCGAAGCGAGAGCCCGAAGTTCCGCGTGCACGCCTCCCACCCGGCGCGCTCGATGCGGTCCGCCTGGGCTTCGAGCCGCGTGCGCACCTGCGCGCGGACCGCGACCGAGGCGCGCAGCATGAGAAACGCGAGCGTCGACGGCGCGGCGACGAACGCGGGCGACGGCACGCGCTTGGTATTCGCGGCCTCGAACGCGCTCGCGATCGTCTCGAGCGTCTCGTTCGTGCCGGCGATCCGCTCGACGATGTAGATCAGGTCCGCGATGTGCTGCGCGCGCGTCGACAGGTCGCTCTGGCCGCCGAGCGCGCCGGCGAGCAGCGTGACCGCTTCGTTCTTGGAGACGCGCGACGACGAGCCGTGAAGGACCTGGTACGCGACCTCGCGCGGCCACTCCGCCCCGTACCACCGCTTGGACGAGAAATAGGCGGCGGCCGAAGTCGCCGGACGGCGAGCGTCGGGGTGACCGTCGACGAGGTCGATGCATCGCGGCCAGCCGCGAGCGAGGAGCTCGTCCTCAGCGCTCGTGAAACAGAATCCGCCGCTCCATCGGCCTTCGAGTTGAGGGACTCCGGCAAAGAAACCTTGGGCCATCGTAGAACGCGTCCGATGCGCATGTCCGTGGCATGATGCCTCAAGGTCGAATCTGGATCTCGTCACCTGGTGGGTCTCGCCACAGCTTCGGGTCGTCGGTGGCGAAAAGGAGCGCGGCGAGCACGAACGCGACCCACATCGCCGCGAAGTGATAGAGCATCGCGCGGCCGCCCTCGGACGTCATGATCGCCCCTGAAATTGGGGGTCCCAGCAGCATCCCCGCCGCGTAGCACGCGTTGTAGAGCGCGTTGGCTCGGCTGTAGTCCGCGCGCGCCGTCACGTGGCCTTGCAGCGCGAGGCTCACCGGCGAGATCGACGCCAAGGTTGCACCTGCAACGAAAATCGCGACGCACATCAGCGGCCACGACGACAAAAACACGAAGCCCAGGATCATGACGACGCCGACCGCCGCGAGCCCGGCCATCACGCGCAAGTGACCGAGCCGATCGCCGAGCCGCGCGGCGAACGGCGAGAAGACGAGCATGCCGCCGGCGAAGAGCGCCGTCATGATGGTCGTGTCGCGCTCGGCGACGTGCTTGTGCTCGACCAGGTAGAGCGGCAAGAAGAGGACGACCGACGCCTGGAAGTAGCCGTACGAGAACGTCGCGAAGCACGACGTCTTGATGCGCCAGAGGATCGCGAGCGTGCCCGATCCGCTCTCGCGCTCGCCGTCGCCGACCTCGCTGTTTTTGCCGGCGTGCGCGTCGCGATCGAGGCGCGGCACGACGAACGCGCACGTCGCGACGGCGATCGCGCTCGCGACGAAGAAGACGTGCGCGTAGTCGGTGACGAGGACGAGCGCGCGCGCGAGGCCCGAGCCGAGCACGTAGCCGATCGCGATCGCCATGGCGTAGAGGCTCATGACGAGCGCCTTGTCGGACGCGTCGGCGCGCGCGAGGAGGACGGTCTCGCACGCGATCCACACGCCGACGCTCGAGGCCCCGTCGAGCGCGCGGACGACGCCGGCGCCGGTCCAGGTCGTCTGCAGCGGGAAGAGCGCGACGGCGAGCGCGTAGACGAGGAGCGAGCCGATGAGGGTCGTCCGCGCCGACACGCGCCGCACGAGCGCCCCGGCCGGGATGCTCATCGCGATGATCCCGCAGGCGAAGCAAATCGCGAGCGAGCCGATCTCGCGCTTGCCGAAGTGGAGCGCGGCGAGCTCGAGCGGCGTGACGCTCAGCGACGCGCCGTACGCCGTCCCGAGCAGCAGGATCGTCGCGTAGACGATCCGGATGTTTCGCTCGCGGGCGAGGAGCAGATCAGCGCTTGCTGTACTGGAAGCGCTTGCGCGCGCCCGGCTGACCGTACTTCTTGCGTTCCTTCTTGCGCGCGTCGCGCGTGAGGAAGCCGGCGCGCTTGATCGCCGCGCGGCGCTCGGGGTCGATCGCGATGAGAGCGCGCGCGATGCCATGACGCATCGCTTCGGCTTGGGCGGAATGCCCGCCGCCTTCGACCGTCGCCCAGACGTCGTACTGATCGACGACCTCGATGAGCTCGAGCGCCTGGCGCATGATCATGCGCGAGGTCTCGCGCTCGAAGTAGTTGTCGGCGGTCTTGCCGTTGACGGTGACCTGGCCGCTGCCCGGCGCGAGCCACACGCGGGCGACCGCGGTCTTGCGCTTGCCGGTGGCGTACGTCTTGTTGGTTTCGGTCGCTGCCATGATCAATGAACCTCGAGAGCCTTCGGCTGCTGGGCGGCGTGCGGGTGATCCGGTGTCGCGTAGACCTTGAGCTTGGTGAGCATCTCGCGGCCGAGCACGTTCTTCGGGAGCATGCCCTTGACCGCTTTTTCGATCGGCCACTCCGGCTTGCGCTCGAGGATGTGGCGGTACGACTCGGCCTTGAAACCGCCCGGGATGCCCGAGTGGCGGTACCAGAATTTCTTGTCCGCCTTTTGCCCCGTCAGCTTGACCTTGCCGGCGTTGACGACGATGACGAAGTCGCCGGTGTCGATGTGGGGGGTGAAGATCGGCTTGTGCTTTCCGCGGAGGATGCGAGCGATCTCGCTGGCAAGGCGGCCGAGCGGCTTGTCCGTCGCGTCGACCACGAACCAGGCGCGCGACTTGTCGGCGTCAGCCTTTTTCGCGGTGATGGTGCTGGGGGTCATGGGGGCGCGGGAAACTACGGGATCACCGGGGGTGTGTCAAGGCTGGCGCGGAAGAGAATGAGGAGGCCATTTCGGTCCTTCGAAGCACGCTATAGGGTTGGCTCATGCGCAGCCTTTACCTCGTCGCTTTGCCTCTCCTCGTCGGTTGCGGGGCACCCTACAAATGGGTCGCCCACGCCGAGCCCAATCCCTTCGTTCGGCCGGGCTGCCGCGCCGTCGTCGAGCCGATCCACACGGACCGACTGCTGGTCGGGTCGTTGCCCGAGCAGGCGTATTTGGCCCAGAAAAAGGCCGAGAGCGCCGACTCGTACGAGAACGACAAGCGCGTCAGCGACGCCGAGTTCCACCAGCGGATTTTCGACGACCACGGCGATCTCTTCCAGCCCGGCGCCCCCGACAACACGTACGTGATTCGTCCCATCTGGACGCACTGGGAGCCGGGCTTTTACGCCTTCGTCGCCGCCCAGCCGGCGGTCGCGGACCTCCTCGTCGAGGTGCACGCGCCGAACGGGCAGCTCCTCGACTCGATCGCCGTCGAGACGAAGGCGAGCGACTACAGCGCCGGCGGCCGGATGAAGATCGCGCTGCGGCAGGCCGGAAAGGCCGTGTCGCGATACATTTCGGACAACTGGGTCTGCGCCGCGCACTGACCCGCTGCAGGGAAGCGGCGTCGGTGCGAGCCTCGCCGCCCGCTTTGGCGGTTGCGCCCGAATTATTTCGCACGTAAAACATCTGCGTCCGAAATGATTTCATTCGCACCCTCCGACGAGCAGAAGCTCATGGTCGACGCGGGGCAGAAGCTCGCCAAGAGCCTCGCCGCGCGCATCCGCGATACCGAGAAGAACGGCCTCTCCGCCGAGCTGCGCAGCGCGGCCGAGGAGATGGGGCTCGGCGCGGCGCACTTGCCCGAGTCCGTGGGCGGCGCCGGCCTCGGGCTCGCGACCGCGGTGCTGCTCGAAGAGGAGATTGCCTCGGGCGATCCGGCGGCGGCGTTCGCGCTCGGCGGCACGTCTTCGTTCGGCCTCGCGATGGCCGAGCTCGGCGGCGAGCTCGGAAAGGACGCGCTCGCGAAGCCGGGCGCCGTCGCGTTCGGCGAGCCGCGGCCGCACAAAGAGCGCGCGGGCCTCTCCACGGTCTTCTCGAACGGCGCGTTGACCGGCGAGAAGGCGTACATCCTCGGCGCCGATCGCGCCGAGCGCTTCGTCGTCTTCGCGCAAGTCGACGAGGCCAAGGGCTACGACGGGCTCGGCGCGTTCCTCGTCGAGAAGGGCGCGGGCGTGAAGGTGACACCGCGCGCGCGGACGCTCGGCCTCGACGCGGCGAGCTTCGGCGGTCTCGTGCTCGAGGGCGCGAAGGCGACGCCGCTCGAGCCGCAGAATTTCAAACGCGCGACGCTCCGATTCTTCGCGAAGCACGCGCTCCTCGTCGCGGCGCGTTGCGTGGGGCTCTCGCGCGCGGCCTTCGAGGTGACGCGCGCCTACGTCGCCGAGCGGCGCGCGTTCGGCAAACCGGTCGCGCACTTCCAGGCCGTCGCGTTCACGGTCGCCGACCGCGCGATGGACGTCGACGCGTCGCGCGTGCTCGTGCATCGCGCGGCGTGGCTGTGGGACGAAAACCAGGACGAAGACGCAGCGCTCCTCGCGACCGCGCGCGCCGTGTCCTTCGCGCACCAGGCCGCGATGCGCTGCGGCGACGACGGCGTGCAGCTCCACGGCGGCGCCGGCTTCATGCGCGACTACCCAGTCGAGAAGTACATGCGCGACGCCAAGCAGCTCGCCCTCTGCGGGTTGCCGACGTCGTGCGCCGACCAGCTCGCGGCCGCCGTCGAGCTCGGGCGCGACCCTAATCTCGGGCTCGTCCTTCCGTGGCCGGACTCGCAAGGAGCCTTCCTGTGACCGAATTTTCTCTCAGCCCCAAGCAGCAGGCGCTCCGCGAAATGGTGCGCGGCTTCGGCAAGTCCGTCGTGCGTCCGCAGTCGCTCGCGTGGGACCGCGAGCACAGAGTCCCGGAGGATTTTCTCGCGAACTTCGTCCAGATGGCGCAGTCGATGGGCGGCGCGGGCGCGGCCTGGGGCGTCCAAGGCCTCGGCGCGTCGGCGGCGGACACGACGACGAAGGGCACTGGCGAGAAGAAGCGCTCGAGCGCGATGGTGACCTCGGCCATCGGCGCCGAGGAGCTCGCGTGGAGCGACGCCGCGCTCCTTCTCTGTCTGCCCGGACCCGGCCTCGGCGGCCCGCCCGTCCGCGGGTCGGGCACGCCCGAGCAGAAGGAGCGCTTCTTCGGCGTCTTCAAGGACATGTCCGTCGCGGGATCCGCCGAAGGCGGGACGGCGCAAACGGCGAAGGGCCTCAAGTGGGGCGCGTACGGCCTCACCGAGCCGGGCGCCGGGAGCGACGTCGCCGGCATCCGAACGAGCTGCCGCAAGGACGGCGACGCGTGGGTGCTGAGCGGGCGCAAGTGCTACATCACGAACGGCGCGCGCGCGACGTGGACCGTGATTTTCGCGACGGTCGACCCGACCCTCGGGCGCGCGGGGCATCGCGCGTTCGTGGTCGAGAAGGGCACGCCGGGTTTCTCGGTCGGTCGCATCGAGGACAAGATGGGCCTGCGCGGCAGCGAGACCGCCGAGCTCGTGCTCGAAGAGTGCCGCGTGCCGGCGGCGAACTTGCTCGGCGGCGAGGAGCGCTACCAGAGCAAAGAGGGCTTCCTCACGGCGATGAAGACCTTCGACAACACGCGCCCGCTCGTGGCCGCGATGGCGATCGGCATCGGGCGCGCCGCGTACGACTACGCTTGCGACTTCGTCAAAGAGAACTACGCGCTCGCGCGCCACACGCCGCGCTACGCGGCGATCGCCGAGCGGCTCGCGCGCGTCGGACAGCGCCTCGAGGCGGCGCGCCTCCTCACGTGGCGCGCCGCGTGGCTCGCCGACGAAGAGCAACCGAACGCGAAGGAAGCGTCGATGTCGAAGGCCGCCGCCGGCCAAGCCGCGATCCACGCGTGCATCGAGGCGATCGAGATCTGCGGCGCCGAAGGCTCGATCTCGAAGGACCACGCGCTCCTCGAGAAGTGGTTCCGCGACATCAAGGTCTACGACATCTTCGAGGGCACCGGGCAGATCCAGCGCATCGTCATCTCGAAGCGGCTGTTCCCGGATCTCAAAGCCTTCTGACGCCGTGCAAGCCGAGCGCTCGCACGCGCACGCGAGGATCTTCACCTACTTCGGCGCGCTGATCTTCCTCGTCGCGCTCGCGTCGCCGTCGGGGTACCTCGGCGACATCTCGACGACGTACATGCTGAAGAACCGGCTGCACGCGTCGGCGGCCGAGGTCTCGAACTTCCGCCTCGTCACGGCGATCCCGGTCTATCTCGCGTTCGCGTTCGGTTTGATTCGCGACCGCTGGAATCCGTTCGGCCTGCGCGATCGCGGCTACCTGCTGATCTTCGCGCCGATCACCGCGCTCGCGTACGTGTGGCTCGCCTGGCAGAAGCTCTCGTTCGGCGGGCTGGTCGCGGGCATGCTCGTCGTGCAGCTCTCGTTTCGGCTGATCGTCGCCGCGTACCAGGGGCTCCTCTCGCTGATCGGAAAAGAGCAGCTCATGTCGGGGCGGCTCGTGACGCTCTGGCAGATCGTCGCGTACGTGCCCGCGGTCGTCGCGGCGTTCGCGTCGGGTTACGCGGCGCGGTACCTCGACCCGCGCCACACCTTCGAGATGCTCGCCGTGCTCGCGCTGCTCGTCGGGTTGGTCGGCCTGACCAAGCCGAGGGCCGTCTTCGAGCACGCGTACGACCAGCCCGAGGCGAAGACGAGCACGCTCCGCGCGGACCTCGCGCGGCTCGCGAAGCACAAGGCGATTTACCCGGCGATCCTCGTGAACTTCCTCTGGAGCTTCGCGCCCGGCTCGGCGACGCCGCTCCAATACTATTTGACCAACGAGCTCCACGCGAACGACGCGGTCTACGCGAACTTCAACGCGATCTTCGTCGCGTCGTTCATCCCGACGCTGTTTCTCTACGGCTACCTCTGCAAGCGAGTGCGGCTCCGGACGCTCCTGATTTGGGGAACCGTCGCGGCGATTCCCCAGATGATTCCGCTCGCGCTCGTGCACAGCGCGACCTCGGCGCTCTGGCTCGCGGCGCCGATCGGGCTCATGGGCGGCGTCGCGACGGCGGCGTACTTCGACTTGGCGGTTCGCTCGTGCCCGCCGGGCCTCCAGGGGACGCTCATGATGGCCGTGGAGGCGGTGATGATCGTCAGCGTGCGCTTCGGCGATCGACTCGGGTCGGCCATCTACGACGCGAACCCCTCGCGCGGCTTCGTCCGCTGCGTCGTCGTGACGACGATCGTCTACGTGCTCATCCTGCCGGTCATCTTCACCGTGCCGAAGAAGCTCATCGCGACGCGCGACGGCGAGGCGCTGCCCGATTGAATCACGGCGGGATGCACACCGTGGCGCCCGGCAGATCGCAGTCGTCGTGGTTCGGGACGGTCGTGTTGCACGCGCAGGCGTGCGGGTTGATCGAGCCGTCGGGGAGCGCCGGGTCGTGGCAGTCGTTCGGGACGCAGAGCTTCTGCGCGCAGCTCGAGGCCGTCTCGCAGAAGTCGCTGCGCGTCGCCTCTTGCACGTTGCAGTAACTGAGCGGGTCGCCGAGCGCGGCCGTCCAGATTTCGCAGTGGTCTCCGCTCGCGTCGACCGCCTTGAGCGCGGCGAGCTGACCGACGAGCGTCTCTTGCCCGAAGCGCGCGACGGCGACGTCGTAGTCGTGCTGCGACATCGCGTCGATCGCGGCGACTTGCTCGGGCGTACCGGTCCAGCGATTGAGCTCGGGCGGCAGGCACACCGGGATGACGCCGTCGTGCGACTCCTCGGCGACGAGGTAGCGCACGTGCACGTGGCACGCGTAAATCACCTCGCTCGAGACGCTCGGCAGGACGTCGACGCAGACGCCCTCGGGCTCGCCGCATCGATGCAAATCGAGCTGCGAGCGCGACCCGCACGCGAGCGCGAGCGCAGCGGCGAGGCCGGCGGAGGCGAGCGCGCGTCTCAATGGGGCCCCATGACCGCGGACGTGACGAGCGCGCCGACGACGACGCCGAGCACGAACATGACGAGCGCGATCCCGACGACTCGCGGCGGGACCTGCGCGACGTACGAGGGCGGAGCGGCGGGATGCGGGGCGCGCACGGCGGGCGGCCGCTCGAGCGCGTCCGTCGGCGGCTCGGCCGCGGGCACCTCGATCGCCTCCGGTCTCGCGATCGTGTCGGCGTGGCGATCGATCGCAGCGTCGAGTTGCTCGAGCAGGCTGAGCGTCTGGTCGGCGAGCTCGTGGGCGTGCGGGTCCTCGGTCTTCGTCCGGATTCGACCGGCGGCGACTCTCAACGTCTGCACCTCGCGGCGGAGGTCGGCGTTTTCTTCGGCGAGGCGATCGACGCGCGCGATCGCGTTCGACATCTCGTCGCGAAAGGGCTCGGCCATGGGCGGGATTATACCGTCGCGATCCGCGCGCGCACGCTCGGTCAGGGGTAGAGCAAGAAGGGCTCGCGCCTGGCGCGGAACGCCGCCAGGCCGTCTTCCCAGAGGCGCGTGATGTCGGCGACGCTCCTGCCGGCGCGGATGGCCTCGAGCGTCGGCGCGCTGCCGAGGATTCCGCCCATGCGATCGAGCTTCCACTCGCCGGGGTACTCGCCGTGGAGCGCGAGGGCGATCGCGATCGCGGCCTGCATCGGGTCGAAGCTCGCGCGATCGGTCAGCGCGATTGCGACGCCGCCGCAGCTCTCGCCGCGGTAGATCGACGAGGTCGGCGAGAAGGTCGTCGGCGTGAAGCGCACGCCCGAGACGCTCGCGAGAGCGCGCGCGAGCGCAGCGCCATCGATCCACGGCGCGCCGAGACGCTCGAACGGCGCGTCGGTGCCGCGACCGACCGAGACGTTCGTGCCCTCGAGCAGACCGAGGGCGGGGTAGAGGATCGCTTCGTTCGGCGTGCGGAGGTTCGGCGACGGGCTCACCCAGTCGAGACCGGTCGAGTCCCAGTAATCCGAGCGGCGCCACCCGCGCATCGGGACGATCTCGATTTTGTCGCCGGTGCCGTCCTCGGCGGCGAAGAGACGCGCGAGCTCGCCCATCGTCATGCCGTGCCGCACCGGGAGCGCGCCGTGGTTCACGAACGATTCGGGGCCGGAGAACACGGGCCCCTGGACGTCGACGCCGTCGAGCGGGTTGGGGCGATCGAGGACGACGAATCGGAGGCCGTGCGCGGCGGCGACCCGCATCGCGCGGCGCATCGTGGAGGCGTAGGTGTAGAAGCGCACGCCCGCGTCTTGGAGATCGAAGACGATCGTGTCGACGCCGGCGAGCGCGTCGGGCGGCGGCTCGAAGCGCTCGCCGTAGAGGCTGTAGACCGGGAGGCCTTCGTATTGCGAGTCGGCGATCTTCGCGTCGCGATCGGCGCCGAGGCCGTGCTCGGGCGAGAAGAGCTCGACGAGCTTCGGGTCGGCGGCGCGGCGAAACGCTTCGATGGTGGTCGTGCCGTCGCGGCCGCGCGCGCTCGCGTTGGTGACGAGCGCGACGCGCGCGCCGTGAAGGCGCGCGAAGTCCTCGTCGCGGAGCACGTCGATCCCAGGCTCGACCTGGGCGGCGCGAACGGCGAGCCCGCCGACCTGGGCGATGAGCGGGTTCACGCGGCCTTTTCCGTCGGGGTGCACTCGGTTGCTCAAGAAGACCACGAAGAGGTCCTTGTCGGGATCGATCCAGAGGCCCGTGCCGGTGAACCCGCCGTGGCCGAAGGCGTGGTCCGAAAAGGACCAGGCGCCGTCTTGCGGTTTGTTGCCGGCGTAGCGGCTCGCCGAGTCCCAGCCGAAGGTGCGGCCGTCGTCGCGCCTCTGGAAGAACGCGTCGGCGGTCGCGCGCGAGAAGATGCGATGGTCGTCGAGCGCGCCGCGGCCGAGCATCGCGCGGGCGAACCGGGCGAGATTGTCGGCGGTCGAGAAGAGGCCCGCGTGGCCCGCGACGCCGCCAAGCGCCCACGCGCGCGGATCGTGAACGTCGCCGACCATCCACGCGCCGTCGCGCTGCCCATCGGGGCGAATGCCGCGGACCCGGAATTCGGTGGGCGCGGCGCGCGCCTTGAGGTTCGCGGGCGGCAAGAAGGTCGTCTCGCGCATCCCGAGCGGCGCGAAGATCTCTCGCTTCGCGAACGTCGCGAGATCGTCGCCGGTCACGCGCCGCACGATCTCGCCCAGCACGATGAAGCCCACGTCGGAGTAGACGAAGCGCTCGCCCGGCTGCGCCGCCATCTTGCGCGTCGCGATGCGTCGCATCGCCTCTTCCGGGCCGTGCGCGAAATCGTCGAGCGGCGTATCGGCGCGGAGGCCGCTCTCGTGCAGGAGGAGCTGCCGCACGGTGAACCGCGGCAGCGGCGCGAGCTCGGGGACGTATTTTGCGGCGGGCGCGTCGAGCGAGACCTTGCCGCGCTCGACCAGGATCATGATGCTGGTCGCGGTCGCGACGGGCTTGGTGAGCGACGCGAGATCGAAGACCGTGTCGGCGGTCATCGGCGTGCGCTCGGGCAAGATCGAGCGCGAGCCATACGCTTGGCGAAAGAGCACGCGATCGTGCGTGCCGACCTCGATCACGCACCCGGGGAGATCGCCTTCGGCGATCGCCGCCGCGACGACGGGGGCGATGGGGGCGAAGCGATCGTCCTTCGGCGGCGGCGCGGGCTGGGCGAGCGGCGCCGGCGGGAGATCCGGCGGGATCGCGACGGTCGGGCCCGGGACGTTCGGCTCGCGTTCGGCCGTGCAGGCAACGACGATCCCGAGCGCGAAGAGCGAGCCGAAGAGACGCTTCACCTCGTCTCGATTATAGCGCCTCGCGAACGAGCGCGGCGCGGAGCGCGGCGGAGAGCCACGCGCGCGGCGCGTCCGGCGCTCGGGCCTTCACGGCCGTCTCGAGCGCGCGCATGCGCGTGGCGAGCGACTCGAGCCCCGCGTCGTCGAGCGACTGCGCCGACGCCGCGCACCGCGCGACGAGCTGCGGCTGAGCCGAGTCGAGGCCGACGTGGGCGAGCTCGGCGAGCGCGGATTCGGCCATCTCCAGCGACGCGGCGATTGGATCGGTGCCCGCGCGCCGGCTCGCGTGCGGGACGTTGACGGACTTCGCGGGCGGCGCGGCGACGTCCGGCGCGAGGACCTCGTCTCCGGCGATCGCGGTCGGCGCGACCTCGAACCCGAGCGGCCCACGCACGAGCTCGCCGGCGACGAAGCGCACCGGCCTCGCGAGCGCGGCGGCCACGGCGTCGATCGCGTTCGGCGCCACGCGCCTGTGCACCACCCGCAGGTAAAACGGGTTGCCCGCGCCGTCGGCGAGCTTCGCGAGGAGCTCTTGCTCGGCGGGCAGGTAGACGACGTCGTCGACGGCGGAGACGGCGATCGCGTGCACGTTCTCGGCGAGGAGGCGCGGCCTGAGGGCGCGCGGCGGGCGCGTCTTGAGCCACACCACGTGCTCTTCGAGGCTCTTCACGAAGATCGGCGCCGGCAGCACGTCCCACTCGGCGCGCTGCGGCGTCACTTGGTTCGGCGCCGCGACGGCGCGCCCGATCACGAGCTCGCGGTTCGCCTTGCGCTGCACCGTGTGCGACACCATTTGCCCGACGGCGAGCGCGCCGAGCTTCACGCCGCGCGCGACGTCACGCCGCGCGAGCGCCGGTCCGTCCTCGGGCTCTTCCTTCTCTCGCGGTTCCCACCGCTTCTCGAGGACGAGCACCATCGACGAGTCGGGATCGGCGAGGTAGACGTGGGCGAAGCGGACGCGGCCGTCGGCGCTCACGCGCGCGCCGAGCGACACGAGGCGCACTTTGTCGAGCGCGGTCGTGCGCGCTTCGTCCTGCCCGAGAACGTAGCGAGCCGGGAGCTCGGCGGAGCCGTCGGATGCGCGGCTCGCGCGCGCGCGCGCCTCGAGCTCGGCGAGCAGCGCTGCGATCTCGCGCGAGCTGTAGAGGGCGCTCCGCGCGGTGTACGCCTCGATTGAGCGCTCGAGATCGTCGACCGCGCCGAGCGGCCACACGTACCCGTGTTTGTCGAGCTCGGAGCGCGCCGCCACGAAGAGCGACGGCAGGTTCGGCGGCGCGTGGGTGACGCCGCTGCGGAGGACGGCCGCCGCGAGGTCGGTCGCCTCGTCGAGCCGAGCGTCGTCTCTCCGCGCGCGCGCGCCGAGCGAGACGACGACCGACGCGCCGCCGCGCGTCGCGGCTTCACGAAACGCCCAGACCGCGAGCGCGACGTGCTCGCACCCTTGCTGCGCGTCCTTGCAGTCGCACTTCGCGTACGCCGGATCGCGCGGCACGAGGAAACGCACCGTGCACGCCGGGAGCTTCGCCGTCGGGACGCCCTCGCGCTCGACGGTCACGAGGATGCCGCCGCGCATCGTGAAGCGCGCGCGCTCGAGTCGCTTCGCGCCGAGCGATTTCTCGAGCGCGGCGTCGTCGATCTCCGCGGGCGACCAGCGCGTCGGGACGCGCGCCGACGACGGCGGCGCCGCCCCTTCGAGCTCGGAAGCGTGCCAGGCCTTGTACGCGAGCGCGACCGCGACGCGATGCCGGCACACCGTCCCCGCGTTGCACGTGCAAGGCGAGTCCTTGAGTGTCTTTCCCGCGAGGAGCTTCGCGACCGTCCCGTCTGCGAACTTGCCGACCACCGTGCCGTCGTCGGTCTCCTCGAGCGTCGGACCGTGCCCTTCGGCGATCTCGCGCTGGGCGCGCTTGACGAGCCCGAGGTTGGCGAGCGCGGCCACCGCTTCGGGCGTGAGCGCGAGGAGATCCTTTCGGCTCACGCGCGCACCTTCTCGGCGATGAACTGGACGAGCTGACCCGGCGTCATCGCGCCGACGTGCGCGCCGACGTTCACGAGCGCTCGCGCCATGTCTTTGTCGTAAGAAGGGTTGGCTTGTTCGTCGAGCGCGGCGAGGCCGAGCACCGTCGCGCCCGAGTCGCAGAGCGCCTTCACGCGCGAGACGAGGACCGAGCTGCTCCCGCCCTCGAAAAAATCGGTGATCAGCACGACGATCGTGCGGCGCGGCGACTCGACCAGGCCTTGCGCGTACGCGACCGCCTTGCCGATGTCGGTGCCGCCGCCGAGCTGCACCTTCATGAGCACTTCGACCGGATCGGTGACGCGCTCGGTGAGATCGACGACCTGGGTGTCGAAGATGCACAAGTGAGTCTTCGTGCCCGGCAGGCCCCACAAACACGCGGCGGTCACCGCCGCGTGGATGACCGAGCTCATCATGCTCCCGCTCTCGTCGACGAGCAGGATGATCTGCCAGCGTTCCATCTGCCGCCGGCTGCGCGACACGAAGAGCGGCTCGCGGATGTATCGAATCCGCTTTTCCAGCGGGTCCCAACCTTGGAGGTTTCGCTTGAGCGTCGCCTTCGCGTCGAAGTTCTTCGCGATCTGGACGCGCGAGCGGCGGCGCGTGCGCGTCCCGTGGAAGCTCTGGCGGACTTTGCGCGCGAGCTTCTCCATGAGCTGGCGAATGACCTTGGCGGCGAGCTCGCGCGCGAGCGAGAGGACCTCGGGGCTCATGAGGTGCTTGGTGAGCATCACGGCGCGGAGGAGCGTCTCGCTCGGCTCGATGCGCTTGAGCACCTCGGGGTTGGTGACGACCTCGTGGATTTGGTACTTCTCGACGGCGTCGCGCTCGAGGCGCTCGATCGTCTCCTTCGGGAAGAGCTTGTGCACCTGATTGAGCCAGTCGGGCACGCTGAGCTTGGAGCCGTCGAGGCCACCGCTGCGGTCGCGCACGTCGCGCTCGCCGAGCGACGGATCGCGATCGTAGAGCCAGCCGAGCGACGCGTCGGCGGCGAGATTGTCCGCGCTCATGCCCGCGCGCCCGTCGAGCTCCTCGGCGGCTTTGCCGAGGACGAGGCGCCATCGAACGAGTCGTTCGTCGCGCGCCATCACGCGTCCTCGTCCTCGAGGCCGAATCGCCTCGCGGTCTCGGCGACGGCTTTGTCGATCGCGGCGCCTCGCTGCACCTGGCGCGCGTCGACCGGCGTCGAGAGGAGCACGCGCGGATCGACGCGCTCGTCCTCTTTCGCGAAGCGCGCGAGCACCCCCTCGGCGATCGTGAGGCGCTCGCGCGGCGGGAAATACGAGAACGCCTGGCGGACGGCGGGGAGGGCGATCATGAACTCGTCGCGCACCATCGTCGTGAGCGCCGTGTCGATCGCGCCGAGGAGATCGTTCGAGCGCATCACCTCTTCGCGCGCGAGCATGAAGAGGCCCGCGAGGAAATCACCGATGCTGGCCGCGCGCGCCGAGGCTTTGAGCACCGAGACGGCGCGGCCCTCGTCGGCGTCCTCGGGTCGAGTGCTCCATAGAAAGCCGAGCGCGGCGCCGCGGAGCGCGGGCGGCGTCTCGGGATCGACGACGCGCCGCTCGCAGACCGCGTGCGCGCGCGCGTGCATCGCGGCGATCTCGGGTGGCCCGTGACGAACGAGCTCACGCATCGCGACGACGGCGCCGACGTGGCCTTCGTCCATCGCGGCGTCCTTGCCCTGGATGCCCTCGAACAACCAGAGCGCGCGATCGAAGCACGACGCGAGGACCGCGCCGAGCTCGTTCGAGCCCCGCATCTCGAAGAGGACGTCGCCGTGCCAGAGCGGGAGCAACCTGTGCATCGCGCCGCCGAGCGCCGCGAGCGACGGCTCTTGCGAGACCTTCTTGGCGATCTCGCCGAGCCAGCGCCCGGTGAGCGCGTGAATCCCGCAGAGCGCCGCGTCGAAGAGCGCGTCGGCGAGCACCGCGACGTTGCCGTCCTCCCGGCAGCGCTCCTCGAGCTTCGCGCCGGCGGCGGAGACGAGCGAGCCGCCGTAGACCGCCGCCTCGATGAGCGCGGGATCGGTCTCGAGGAGACGCTCGACGCTCCACTCTTCGGAGAGATTGGTCTTCGTTCGAAGGAGCGACGGCGCGCGCGTGCGCCCGAATCCCGGTATCCGGAGGACGCGGAGTCGATGAAGGACGCGGCTCTTCTCGATGCCCTTCGGATCGGTGAGCTTCGCGACGACCTTCTGAGCGCCGCGCTTCGGCTCGATGCCGACGCGCGCGAGCTCGGCGAACGCGTCGCCCGAGAGCGGCGGCGCGGGCGTTCCCTTCGCGAGCGAGCCGTATTTCTCGCCGGAGAACGCCGACACGATCTCGACGAGGAGCGCGTCGGTGTGGCGCGCGAGGGTCCCGCGGCGCGTCCACGGGAGCGGCGCGTCGAGCGCTTCCTTCACGAGCGCACCGGCGAGCCCGTCGAGCACGTCGATGCGCGTGAGCACACGGTGGGAGCGAAGCGCGCGGAGGCCGTTGGCGAGCGTGGAGGCCGCGATGGCGTCCGCCGGCGAGACGCGCTGCTGCTTCTTTCGCAGGTGCTGGATCGCGTGGAACATCATCGACTCGGCCGCGCCCTCGGCGCCGCGCTCCCAGACGGCTTGGTAGTAACCGGGCGACGGCATGCCGGACGCGTAGCCCGCGAAGCTGTCGAGCCGGCGCAGCGAATACGGCACGAAATAGCTCCCGACGCGCGTCCCCTCGGGCACCGGCGGCACGTCGGGCCACGTCGGGTCCGAGTCGCCCCACTGCTGCTCGAGCGCGGGGCGGTGGTAGCCGCCGCACACGACGACGACCGATTCGTGTACTTTACATTCTTTCGCCGCCGCGGCGACGAAGCGCGCCATCACCGCTTCGCGCGGGCCGTCGCGCTCGCCCGCGGGCTCGTCGGCGCGGAGCACGTCGAAATACTTCGTGAGGCCCGCCTCGAGCTCCTCGACCGGCATCGGCTGCTCGAACATGTGATCCCACAGCGCGTCGGTGTCCTCGAACCCGAGGCGATCGGCGATGTCGCCGAGCCGGTCGCTGTGCTTCATGCGATCGCTGCCGAAGCGATTCTCGACGCCGAGGAACGCGTCGTCCCACGCGGGAAGGTCCATCCACATCGGCTTGGCGCCGACCTCGCGCGCCTTCTGCATCGCGACGAGCTCGGGCGAAAACTCGCAGAAGGGGGTCCACGTTCCGCGGGAGGTGCCGTCGGGGTTCTGCCGATACGAAAAGAGCGCGATCGGCATGTCGTGCCCGAGGAGGAGCTCGTCGATGCGCGCGTTCATGTCGAGCGGGCCCTCGACGAGGACGAATTTCGGGCGGAGGCGCTCGATGGTGTGCGCGACGAGGCGGGCGCACGCGGGGCTGTGGTGGCGTACGCCGACGACTATGACGGTGCCGTGGGTCACGGGGAGGAGGGTAGCAGAGGAGAGTGGGGGCTCCGCTCGCGCCGTGCTCGGTCCGCGCCCGCGCGTGATGCGCGCATCGCGAGGCGCTGGCCGAGCACGGCGCGGCCCCCTCTTGCGATTTGGCTGCGCCAAATCGCGAGGGGGCGGGGTGTCCGCGGGACTCGGTGACGAAGCGCTGCGCGGTGACGCGGTACCCTATGGGCTCGCTCGTTGGGCTTGCGCGAGTGGGAAGGGCGAGTCGCTCTGGGCCGGCGGCGGGGTGGTGCGGCATGAACTTTTCGCTCTTCGCTTCCATGCACCACCACCCCGCCGCCGGCCCCGCACTGTTCTCACTCACCCAGCGCGCTCGCGAGATGCGCAAAGCTCCGACGAAGAGCGAAGCGCTTCTCTGGGCGCAGCTTCGCGGTCGTAAGCTCGGGCCGCGCGTGCGGCGGCAACACGTCTTGCATCCGTACGTTGCCGACTTCTACGTCATCGCTCACAAGCTCACGATCGAAGTCGACGGCGGCATCCACCGCTTCCAGCGCGAGCACGATCTCGCCCGCGATCGCTGGCTCGCGTCGACCTACGGCGTGCGGTGCTGCGCATCGACGCGGACCTCGTCGAGCGAAACGTCCTCGCGACGGTCGCCATCATCCGCGCGTCTCTCTGAGCGCGCGCCGCACGATCGCGAGCGCCGCGCCGATCTCGTTCTCGACGAGCTCCGCCGGAAGCCGCAGCACGCGCACGCCGAACGTACGAACGAGCTCCGCGTCGCGCCGCGCGTCACCGAGCCGCGCCGCTTCGCTCGCGTGAGCGCCGCCATCGATCTCGATGACGAGGCGATACGCCGCGACGTAGAAGTCGACGATGTACGGATGCATCGGGTGCTGTGATGTGCCGCGCACGAATGTCGCCGTGCTACTTGCACGGCGACCCGCCGAATGCGCGCGCCAAGTTGCTTCTGGCAGACCGCGCGCCAAAACCTCAGCTCGCTGCGCGTGGGATGCTTGCGATGCTCGCGAGCGAACTGAACGAGGGTAAAGAGCGAAGGGCTGTCGTCGTGATGGTGCATGGAAGCGAAGAGCGAAAGAACCGTGACGGCCGCCCATGCTCCACGCGCGCCGTCGCTCGGCCGGCGCGGTTCTTTCGCGGCGAACACGCACCATCACGACGACAGCCCTTCGCGCCGCTCCTCATCATTCCGCCCGCACCCTCCGCGAGCGACGAAATGTGCATCTTCCCCGCGTCACCGCGCTCCCCCCAACCCCCTGTACGTCCTGGGTTGCCGACACGCGACGCGCTTCGCGATACCCGACGGGGTGCAGGCCGGCGGCTCGAGATACTCAGGTCACGCGCGGCCGCCGGCCGAGCATGTCGGCGGGGGGTGCCCCCCTCACCCCGGAATCCGCGTCCTCGCCTCGTAGTACGCCCGCCAATGCGCCCCCGAGCCCTTCGACACCCGCTGCTCGAAATATCGCCGCAGCCGCGCGAGGTCTTCGGTCTCCGTCTTCACCGCCGCACCCACCAAGCAGTCCACCAGATCCGCGGGCGACGCGTCGCCGTTGCCGAGATAGTAGCTCCGCACGCCGAGCGCGTACGCGACGCTCACGGCTTCGGCCGTCGACATCGCCGTCGTCAAACGATCCATCGCTTGCCCGTCGACCGTCTGCCCGGCGCGCAGCTCGCGGAAGGTCGTCACGAGCAGCTCGAGCACGTCCTCGCCGGGCACCTCGGGCACGCCCGCGCGCGCGAGCAGGCGCTCGGTCTCGTCGCGCACGAGCGCCATCTCGACGTTGAAGTCCGGGATCGGGAACACCGTCTCGAAATTGAAGCGGCGCTTGAGCGCGGCGCTCATCTCGTTCACGCCGAGGTCGCGCGTGTTGGCGGTCGCGATGACGTTGAAGCCGTCCTTCGCGAAGAGCATGTTTCCCTCGCCCTCCATCTCGGGGACGGCGAGCACCCGGTCGGAGAGCGCGGCGAGGAGCGAGTCCTGGATCTCGAGCGGGCAGCGCGTGATCTCCTCGAAGCGCGCGATCTTTCCCTCGCGCATCGCGACGTAGAGCGGCGCGGGAACGAGCGCGCGCGGCGAAGGCCCCTCGGCGAGGAGGAGCGCGTAGTTCCACGAGTACTTGATCTGGTCGTCGGTCGTGCCGGCGCTGCCCTGAATCGTGAGCGTCGACTGCCCGGACACCGCTGCGGCGAGGAGCTCGGACAGGAGCGACTTCGCCGTGCCGGGCTCGCCGACGAGCATGAGGCCGCGATTGGTTGCAAGTGCAACCATTGCCCGGTCGACGAGCGACGGGTTCCCGACGAACTTCTTCCGGATTTCGCGTGAGGGGTCGCCGAGGATGAACGTGCGCACGGCGCGCGGCGACATCGCCCAGCCCGGTGGCTTGGGCCCGTCGTCGCCTTCGCGCAGCTTCGCGAGCTCCGCCGCGTACACGATCTCGGCCGGCGGCCGCTGCATCGTCGTCGCTTCGGGCTTCGCCGCTTCTTTCTTCGCCACGGACCCTCCCGCGCGCCGGCTCAGACGGCCGGCGTGTGCTTTTCGACGAGCTTGCCGAGACGCGGCACCGCCGCTTCGACGTTCTTCTTCGCGGTCCCGCGGAGCTTGTCGTACGTGCTGCGGACGACCCCGCTCTTGGCGTTCTTCGCCTTGCCGTCGGTGATCGCGAGCAGCGCGTCGGCGACGCGCGACGAGCTCTGCGCGAAGTACTCGCTCGGCGCCTTCTTCTTCTCGACCGCCTCTTGGTAGAATGGGTCGAGCGCCTGCGCGAACTCGGGCAGCAGGTCGCTCACCACGTGGCGAATGAAGCCCGGCTTGATGCCCTTGACGGCGCCGTAGCCCGCCTTGAGAGCGAGCCCGGAAATCCCGCCTTTGTCCGCGACCTCGGCGTCGATCAGGCCCAGGCAGTCGTCGACGACCCCCTCTTTTTTGCCTTCGGCGTTGAGCAGCTCCTGCAGGTTGGCCATCCAGAACCGCTTAGCACAGCTCCCCATCGGCGCTCCAGCGCCGGAATAGGAATTAACCCCACAGCTCGCTTCGATGGAGCCCGACTCGAGCAGCGCCGGTGCGAACGTGCGGTAGCGTGAAGTCGCGGCGAGGCCGCCGCCGTGCCCGATCTGTCGGCCAAGGACGTCCGGCGAGGGCTTCGCCAGCTCTCGACGGCGCCCTCGCAAGCGATCTCTCGGGTCAGTTGACGTTGCCGCACGTCGGCTGAATGACGTCGCTCTGGTCGTTGCCCGCGTTGCACTCGTGAAAGGTCGGGTTCTTCGGGTCGACGAAGATCGCCGCGTAGAGCGACGAGGTCTTGGTCGCGGGCGCCGAGAGCGTGACGTCGAGCGTCTGCGTTTGGCCGGGCAAGAGGCCGATGGTCGTGGTGACCTGCCCCACTTGCACGTCGCCGGGCGTGACGAACACGTTCGCGACCACGCCCGCCGGCAGACCGGACTGTCCGATGTTGCGAATCGACACGTGCGCGACGACCGGGTCGATGCAGTCGGCGGCGAGCGAGACGACCGCATCCGGTGCGTTGAAGATGCCCTTGTCCTGCACGTTCTGCCGGAAGTCGTTCAGCCACGGCAGCGTCCAGTTCTTCGTCTCGCCCTTCGGGATCGTCCCGTAGACGTTGGGCGCGACGCACGCGTTGTCGCTGTCGTCGCAGACGTTCGACACGTGGTAGGTGTGCTCGTTCCACAGCGTGCGCGTGCCGACCCACGAATCGGCCGAGTCGCCGATGGCGACGAGCCCGCGGTACGACGAGTTCGGCTGCGGGCCGGGCGTCCAGTATTGGCCGTTCAGCGCGGTCTTGCCTTGCTCGTAGCCGATGCAGTTCCACGTGTTCATGTTCACGCCCTGCGAGGGAATGAGCATCTCGGCGTGCCCGTCGCCGTCGATGTCGGCGACCAGCGAGGCCTCGGTCGCGGTGAACGACGAGTGCGAGTACGCGAGTCGCACGTTTCCCGTCGTCCCGTCGAAGACCCAGAGCCAACACTCGTCGGCGTAGACGACCTCGGCTTTGCCGTCGCCCTCGAAGTCGAAGACGGTCGAGCCCGTCACCGACGACGAGAAGTCGTGGTTTCCGGTCTTCCACAGCAACGTCATGCCGGTGATCGCGCCGGCGTTCGACAGCGTGGGCTTGATGACGTGATAAAAATGGTCCTGCGCGACGCCGATCTCGGGGTAACCGTCGCCGTCGAAGTCGGCGATGGTCGGCGCGCCCGCCTGGTTCGTGTCCGACAGCGTGAACGCCGTGCCGACGATCGCGCCGGTCGCGCCGTTCAGGATCCACACCTTGCCGGCGCCGACGACGACGACGTCGGGCGAGCCGTCCTTGTTCAAGTCCGCGACTGCGTCGAAGCCGTCGGTCACGTTCGTGTTCTGCCAGAGCGTGCTCACCGCCGCGCCGTTCCAGCTGTACGCCGTGTTTCCCGCGACGAGCTCGAGGTGGCCGTCGTTCGCCATGTCGACGTCGGAGAACAAGCTGAGCGCTTCGTCGGTCGCGACGCTCTTGCCCTTGCCGCCGACGAAGATCCGCTTGAGCGCGCCGCCCTTCATCGTCCAGGCGGTGTCGGCGTAGGCGATCTCCGGCCAGCCATCGAGATCGATGTCGGCGACCGCGAGCCCGCCTCCCCAGCCGGTGCTCGTGTTCACCGTGCCGTAGGGAAGGTCGCTCGTGTATTTCACCGCGCCGTTGCGATCGACGATGACGAGGTAGCCCTCGCCGGTCATCGCCGCGATGTCCATGTAGTCGTCGCCGTCGAAATCGCCGATCGCGACCGAGAGGCCGGCCATGAAACCGACCGACGTGTTGCTCGCTTTGTCGAGCGACCAGATTTCCTCGCCGGTGCGTCCGTCGATCATGCGGAGGACGCCGTCGTGACACGTGTTCGGGTAGCTCGCGCTGCCGCTCGAGTTGCAGTTGACCGTGCCGGTGTTGCCCGAGACGAACACGATGACCGGCGAGTCGAGCGAGTCGATCTTGCCGTCGCAGTTGGTGTCGTAGACGCGGCCGACCGTCGGCGTCGCCCACACGTCGATCGCGTTGGGGAACGTCTTGGCGTTCGGGCCCCACGTCCATTTGGTCTTGGCGTTGAGCGCGCCGCCCGACGGCGGGTGATACTCGCACTGCGCGATGCACGTGCCGCCGTCGGCGGTCGTGCCCGCGTCGCCCTGGCACGTCGGCGGGAGCGGCAGGCATTTGCCGGCCGACGGGAGCGGTTCGCTGCAGCCGGCCTCGAGCGTGCCGCCGCCGTCGCCCGCGCCGCCGTCCCCGAGCGCCGGCTCGCAGTACTCGTTCGGCGCGCAGTCGTTGCCGCTGAAGCAGTTCTTGCCCGGCGTCACGCACTGGTCGAAGAGGCACACCGTGCCGCCGCCGCAGCACGTGCTGCCGCAGACGTTGGACGCGGTGTCGCAGCACTGGCCGCCTTTCATGCAGACCCCGCCGTCGCCGCAGTCGGTCGACGTCTTGCAGCCGCCGCCGCTGTCGCCGCCGAACGTCGGCCCGTCTTGGCCGCCGCCGTCGGGCAACGGGTTGACGACGTCGGTCGTCCCGTCCGGGCCGCCGTCGAAGACGGTGCTGTCGTCGGACCCGCAACCGGTCGTGTAAATCGCCGCGCCGGCGAGCAGCGAACAAACTGCGAGAACGACGCTACGTGCGCTCATGGAGTGATCCGGCCGCCTTTCGTCCAAACTACAACTTTACACGAAATGGCCGGGGCAAGGATGAACCGTCGGCTTGCGCGGGCGGACCGGGTCTTCTATCTCGCAGGACCCCATGACGACTCCGGTCGACCTCGATCCGCTCGAGCCGGTCCTTCCGCCTGACGGGGTCCTCGCGAAGAAGCTCGCCGAGGTCGCCGCGGCGCTCGTTTCCGGCGGGAAAGGGCGCGTGGACGTCGCCGGGACGCGCGGGTGCGCCGGCGCGATGGTCGCGGCGGAGGTGGCGCGGTCGCGGGCAGTCGTCTTCGTGGCGGCGGACGCCGAGGGCGCGCGGCGGATCGCCGACGATTTGGCCTTTTTCTCGCCGGAAGAGCCCCTCCTCTTCGTCGACGACGAGACGTCGCCGTACGCGCCGGTCAACCCCGATCGTCGCGCGGCCATGATGAGGATGGCGGCGCTCTCCAAGCTCGAGAGCGCCGGCGCGCGCGTGGTCGTCACGACGGCGACGGCGCTCGCGCGCAAGGTCGTTCCGCGCACGGTCGTCCGCGCGCACACGCACCGCATCGTCGCCGAGGACGCGCTCGACCGCGACTGGCTCGTCGCGCGGCTCGGCGAGACCGGGTACATCCGCGTGCCCATCGTCGAGGATCCGGGCTCGTTCGCCGTTCGCGGCGCGCTGCTCGACGTGTGGCCGCCGAATTTGCCCGAGCCCGTGCGCGTCGAGCTCTACGGCGATCTCGTCGTGTCGATCAAACCGTTCGACCCGATGGACCAAAAGGCGCGCAACGAGCCCGTGCCCGAGGCGCTCGTCGCGCCCGTCCGCGAGGCGATCCTCGCGCGCGAGTACGTGGCGCGCGCGCGCGACCGCATCACCCAGCTCGCCGAGGCCATCGACATGCCGACGCTCAAGGCGCGCGCGCTCGTCGACGACGTGACCAGCGGGCGCGCGTTCTTCGGCGCGGACGCCTACGTGCCGGCGTTCTACGAGAAGCTCGAGTCGCTCTTCCAGTACGTGCCCGAGGACGCGATCGTCTTGCTCGACGACCCGCCCGCGGTCGTCGCGGCGGTGCGCGAGGCGCTCGGGCGCGCGGCAGCCGAGGTCGGAACCGAGGAGAAATCCCCTCATTTTCTCGTGTCGACGTTCTTCGAGAGCGAGGACGAGCTCGCCCTGCGGCTCGACGCGCGGCGCGTCGGCGCGCTTCATCGGACCGCCGTCGGCGGCGAGGAGGCCGACGGGCTCGAGCGCTTCGAGGTGACGCGCGGCGAGCCGCTCGACCTCGCGGCGCGCGATCACGAGGATCTCGCGCGCGCGGTCAAGACGGCGCGCACGATGAAGGGGCGCGGCGCGACGCTCGCCCCGCTCGTGCGGCGCGTCGCGCACTGGCACGATCACGGGCTGCGCGTCGTCCTCTCGGCGCGCGCCGAGACGCAGGCCGAGCGCGTCGCGTCGCTGCTCGGGCACCTCGGCGTCTCGTGCCGGACCGGCGCGGCCTTCGGAGGCGCGGCCGAGCGCGGCGTGGTCGACCTCGTCGTCGGCAAGCTCTCGCGCGGCGTCGTGCTCGTCGCCGACGGGCTCGCGCTCGTCACCGAGGAGGAGATCTTCGGCGGACGCGGCCGGCACCGCGAAAAACGGAGCGCCGCCGCCGCGGCCGCGAGCAAATCGTTCGCCGAGGATCTCCGCTCGCTCGCCGTCGGCGACTACGTCGTCCACGTCGACCACGGCATCGGGCGCTACCAAGGCCTCGTCCACAAAGAGATCGGCGGGCTCGTCGTCGATCTCCTCGTCGTCGAGTACGACGCGGGCGACAAGCTCTACCTCCCCGTTTACCGCCTCAATCAGCTCCAGAAGTACTCGGGCGGCGAGGGCGCGCCGCCGAGGATCGATCGACTCGGCGGGCAGACGTTCGCGAAGACCAAGAGCCGCGCGAAGAAGGCGATTCGGCAAATGGCCGACGAGCTCCTCAAGCTCTACGCCGAGCGCCGCTCGCAGACGCGCGAGCCGCTCTCCTCGCTCGACGACGAGTACCGCGCGTTCGAGGCGACCTTCCCGTTCGACGAGACGCCGGACCAAGCCAAGGCCATCGACGACGTGCAGCACGATCTCTCGGTCGCGCAGCCGATGGACCGGCTCGTCTGCGGCGACGTCGGGTTCGGCAAGACCGAGGTCGCGATCCGCGCGGCCTTCCGCGTCGCGATGAGCGGGAAACAAGTCGCGGTCTTGTGCCCGACGACCGTGCTCGCGCAGCAGCACTTCCGCACGTTCGAGGCTCGCCTGCGCGATTACCCGATTCGCATCGCGCCGCTCTCGCGCTTTCAGAGCGACAAGGACTCGCGCGAGACGCTGCTCGGCATGAAAGAAGGCAAGATCGAGATCGTCATCGGCACGCACCGGCTCTTGTCGAAGGACGTCCACTTCGCCAACCTGGGCTTGCTCGTGGTCGACGAAGAGCAGCGCTTCGGCGTCGCGCACAAGGAGCGGATCAAGCAGCTCCGCGCGCAGGTGGACGTGCTCACGCTCACCGCCACGCCGATCCCGCGCACGCTCCAGCTCGCCGTCGGCGGGATGCGCGATCTCTCGCTCATCACGACGCCGCCGGCCGATCGCCGCGCGGTCCGCACGATCGTGACGCGCTGGGACGGGCCGACGCTCGCCGAGGCCGTGCGGCGCGAGCTCGCGCGCGGCGGGCAGGTCTTCTACGTCTACAACCGCATCGAGGGCATCTACGAGCGCGCGCAGCGCCTCCACGAGCTCGTGCCCGAGGCGCGCGTCGCGGTCGCGCACGGGCAGATGGAGGCCAACCTCGAGAAGACGATGATCGACTTCGTCGACGGCAAATACGACGTGCTCGTCGCGACCGCGATCGTCGAGAGCGGGCTCGACATCCCGCGCGCCAACACGATCCTCATCGATCGCGCCGACATCTTCGGTCTCGCGCAGCTCTACCAGCTCCGCGGGCGCGTCGGCCGCTCGAAGGAGCGGGCGTACTGCTACTTGATCGTGCCGCCGGTCGACGGCATGACCGACGAGGCGCGCTCGCGCATCGAGGCGATCGAGCGCCACACCGAGCTCGGGAGCGGCTTTCAGATCGCGTCGCTCGATCTCGAGCTGCGCGGCGCGGGCGACGTGCTCGGCGCCGAGCAGTCGGGCACGGTCGCGACCGTCGGCTTCGACTTGTTCTGCCGCATGCTCGAAGAAGCGGTGCACGAGCTCCGCGGCGAGGAGATTGTGCACGAGGTCGACCCCGAGCTGTCGTTCGACGTCGTCGCGCTCCTGCCCGAGACGTACGTGCCCGACGTGGGCGTTCGCCTCTCGCTCTACAAACGTCTCGCGAGCGCGGTCGACGAAGCGCACGTCGCCGAGATCGCCGAGGAGATGGAGAACCGCTTCGGCCCGCCGCCGCCCGACGCGAAGCGGCTCGCCCTGGTGATGAGCCTCAAGACCGAGCTCCGTCGCATGCGCGTGCTCGGCTGCGAGGCGAACGCGCGACAAGTCACGATGCACCTCCGCGAGGACACGCCGCTCGACCCGAGGAAGGTGACGGAGCTCATTCGCGCGGCGAAGAGCCCTTATCGGCTCACGCCGGACATGCGCCTCATGCGCCGCTTCGACGGCGTCCGCAACGCGCTCGAGAACGTCGAGGCGGTGCTGACCGATCTGTCGAAGTGCCTCAAAGCTTGAGCTTCGCGCCGCTCGCGCGCTCGATGGCGCTCGTCACGGTCTCGAGGCGGGGGTACTTCACGAGCATGATCGCGAGGCCCGCCGCGATGAACGGGAGATACACGAGCGCCGGCGCGCCGAGGAAGCCCACCATGAGACCGAACAGCGAAATGGACTCGGCGAGCGCCATCCCGATCAGGAACGTCGGCCGCCAGCGCGCGAGCGCGTCGAGCACGGTCTCGGTCGGCCGCGCCACGGTCTTCTGCGCGAGCGTCGCCTGACGAAAACCGCCGAGCCCCTCGCCGGCTTCTTCCGACACGGCGATCTTCGCCGAGCGGAGCGCGATCGCGAAGATGCGCGCCGGCAAGAAGAAGCTCAGCACCGCGATGCCGGCCGCGAGCGCTCCGAGCATCGGCGCCATGGCGTGGGCCTGCGAGCTCGCGGCCTTCGCGCCGAAGCCGTTCGCGAGCAGGGCGACGAAGATCAGATTCGACGGCAGGAGCGCGAACCAGAGCGTTCGAATCGTCCGCATCCCCTTCGCCACGCGCGCGTCCATGGTTGGATGATGTGCTATTTCACGCCCATGCAGAAGCTCGTCTTGCTTGGGATCGTGCTCGGGTTTGCCGCGTGCGGCGGAAAGGTCGAAGGCGACGACAGCGGCACCGGCCCCGGCTCCGACGCCGGCACCGGGCTCGACGCCGTCGCCAAGAAGGACGCGATCTCGACGAGCGACGTCGGCCCGCCGACGCCGTCGTGCACGCCGATCCAGAGTCAGGGCGCAGTCGGCACGAACGGCGAGTGCCAGATCAGCGATCTCTGGAGCTGCGGCGACACGAAGTATTCGATCCAATGCAACTGCCCCGCGGCGACGTGCGATTGCACCGAGCAGACCGCGAACGGCGGCGGGGGCACGACGGTGAGCGCCGTCGGCGTGTGCCCCGCGTGCAGCGACTCCGCCAGTCTGCCGGCGCTCTGCGGCTTCCCGCACTGAGCGCATGGCGACCGTCCTCTGTCCGCTGCCGGATCGCGACTTCGATCCGACCGAGACGGCGGTCCCGTGGAAGCTCCTCACCGAGGCCGGCCATCGCCTCGTCTTCGCGACCGAGACCGGAGCGCCGAACCCGACGTGCGATCCGCGGATGCTCACCGGCGTGATGTTCGGGCAGCTCGGCGCGGAGCCGGAGCCGAGACGATTCTACGAAGAGATGGCGCGCTCGGAGGCGATTGGCGCGCCCGTGTCGTGGAAGGAGCTCGACGCGACCGCGTTCGACGCGCTGTTGCTCCCCGGCGGCCACGCGCCCGGGATGCGGCAGTACCTCGGGAGCGAGGAGCTCCAGCGCGCCATCGCGGAGTTCTGGGCGACCGACAAACCGGTCGCCGCGATCTGTCACGGCGTGCTGCCGCTCGCGCGCGCCGGCGTGCTCCGCGGAAAAAAGACGACGTGCCTGCCGAAGTACATGGAGCGGACCGCGTACCTGCTCACGGCGTGGAAGGTCGGCCGCTACTACCGCACCTACGACGCGTACGTCGAAGACGAGGTCCGCGCCGCGCTCGCGGCTCCGGGCGATTTCGTCCGCGGGCCGCGCGTCTTGACCCGAAGAGGGACGCGCGACGACGACTCGCCAGCGATGGTCGTCGAGGACGGCGCGTACGTCTCCGCGCGCTGGCCGGGCGACGCCTACTTGTTCGCGAAGAAGCTGCTCACTCGCCTCAGCTGACCTCCGAGGTGCACGCCCTGCAGCGCGTCGCCGCCTTTGGGATCGTCTCCAGGCAATACGGGCACGCCTTCGTCGTCGGCTCGGCGGGCCGGCGTCGCGCGCCGAGCAGCTTGTTGACGACGAGGAAGAGCACGAGCGCCACCACGGTGAAGTCGAGCACCGCGCCGAGCAGATTGCCGTACTTGAGCGCCACGTCGTTCTTCGGGTCGGCCGCGTGACGAAGGACGAGCTCGTGCGTCCGCCAGTTGCCCTGCGGGAGCACCAGCGACACGAGCGGCATGATCAGGTCGGCCACGAGGTCGCTCACGATCTTGCCGAAGGCCCCGCCGATCACGACGGCCACGGCGAGGTCGACCACGTTTCCTTTGAGGGCGAACGCCTTGAGCTCGGCGAAGAACGTCGCTCGCATCGGTCGCCTGCGTCAGCCGCGCTTCGTCTTGCTCGAGCGCTTCTTGCTCGACTTCTGCGGCACCTTGGCGCCGGCCTCGCGTGCCTCGGAGAGGCCGATGGCGATCGCCTGCTTGCGGCTCGTGACTTTCTTGCCGGATTCCGCCGGAGCGCAGCGTGCCGTGCTTGCGCTCGTGCATCGCCTTGGCGACCTTCTGCGAGGCTTTGTTGCCGTACTTGCGAGCCCCGGACTTTTTCTTGCTGGCCATGGGGGAGCCGAAAGCAAAGCCGAGGCCGCGAGCTCACGCCGACGTGGCCGCCATCGTCGCGTCGCTCCCGCGGAGCTGCATGAGCACGGTGCGCGCGCGCGCGGAGACGATTCTCGCGGAGGGCGGCGAACTCGGGCTCGCGACGCATCGGCGCGAGGAGAGGGCAGGAGTCCATCCAGTTGACGTCGAAGAGACCGAGGTCGACGGCCCGCTTCAGATTGTCGAACGGGTACTCCCCGGCGAACGCGCGCGTCTCGGCGCTGAGCTGATTCCAGAAGACCCGCGCGCGCTGCGTGATGCGCGGATCGCGGACGCGCATCGCGACCGTCTGGCGCACCGCGGTCGGCACCTCGCGCTTGGCGACCAAGTCGAAGAGCGCGTTGACCATCGGATGGGTGCTCGGGGGCGCGCTCTTCATCAGCTCGGCGACGTGCGCGCCGAGCGGCGTGTCGACCGCCCACGTCGCGATGCGTCCGATCATGATCCAGTAGACGGCGGCGACGTCCGGGTCGGCGGGCGGCTGGTCGAGCTCGCTCGCCTCGAGCTCGCCGAGGATGAAACGCGCGCGGACCTGCACCGAGTAGCGGAGGTGCACGAGCCGCGGCTCGAGCTGGATCGCGCGCTCGGCCGCCTCGATGGCCTCGCGCGGGGGCGCGACCTCGAGGAGCAGGCGCGCGCGGAGATCGTGCGCCTCGGGCAGGAGCGGCGAGAGCGCGAGCGCGCGCACGACGCCGGCGCCGACCGCCCGAGGGTCGTTGTCGTGCAGCGAGACGTTGGCGAGGGCGAGGTGCGCCTCGGCGAGGTTCGGCGCGATTCGCACGGCGCTCTCGGCGACGCGTCGCGCCGTGTCGCTGTAATCGGCGCTGTTGGCCGCGCCGAACTGCCGCGCGAGCGCGAGCGCGTAGCCCGCCATGATGAGCGGGTCCTCGGGCGCGCGCGCGTGCGCGGCGGCGAAGAGGTCGATCGCGCGCTGGTTTGCCTCGCTCCAGAACTTCAAGAACTCGTGTCGCCCTCGCAAGTAGAGGTCGACGGCGACGGGATCGGTCACGAGCGCGGCGCGCGTCGGCTTTCGCACGGTGAGCGCGTCGGCGATCGCGCGCGCCGCGTCGTCGCCGATTCGCAGCACGTCGGCGCGCGAGCCGTCGAAGCGCTTCGCCCAGATCTGAAAGCCGTCCTCGACCGAGAGCACGCGCGCGCTCACGCGGATCGCGTCGGCCGCCGCGCGCACCGTGCCCTCGACGACGACCAGCACGCCGAGCTCGCGGCCGATTTGCCGCGGGTCCGACGCGTCGTTCTTGTGCTTCATCACGACGCCGCGCGGTCGCACGCGCAGGCCCGGCGTCATCGAGAGCGCGTCGATGATGTCGTCGGTGAGGCCGTCGACGAGGTACTCGTCGTCCGCGGTGCCGGCGTTGCGGAACGGAATGACCGCGACGGTTTTGTGCGCGCCGTCGCTTCCGTCCGCGACGCTCGGCGGCGCGGGGCGCATCGTCGGCTCCGCGGCGGGCATCGTGATGCTCGCGAGCCGGGAGGCGATCTCTCGCGCGCTCGCCGGCCAATCCTCGGGCTTTCGCGCCATGCAGCGCTGCACGAAGAGCGCGACCGACTCCGGGATTTCGGGGCGAACCGCGCGCGGGTCCGGCGGCGGCTGCGTGAGCCGCATCGCGGCGACCGCGAATACCGAGTCGGCCTCGAACGGCAGGCGCCCCGTCAGGAGCTCGAAGGTCATCGCGCCGAGCGCGTAGAGATCCGCGCGCGCGTCGATGTTCTGCGACGCCTCGACTTGCTCGGGCGCCATGTACGCGGGCGTGCCGAGCGGGATCGCGGTGCGCGCCGCGGCGCCCGCCTCTTGCGCGCGCGCCACGCCGAAATCGGTGATGACGACGCGCGTCCCCGAGAGGAGCACGTTGTCCGGCTTGAGATCGCGGTGCACGACACCGGCCGCGTGCGCCGCCTCGAGCCCTTCGCAGATCGCGGAGACGACGGCGATCGTCTCGGAGATCGAGAGCCGCCCCTGCCGCGCGAGCCGCGTCGCGAGCGACTCGCCCTCGATGAGCTCCATCGTCAAGAAGCGCTCGCCGGCGTGCTCGCCGAGGTCGTACGTCCGCGCCACGTTGGCGTGCGTCACGCGGCGCGCGAGCTTCACCTCGCGGCGGAAGCGCTCGACGATCCCGGGCGTGTCGGCGATCTCGCGCTTGAGCATCTTCAGCGCGACGGTCTCGTCGAGCTCGCGATCGCGAACCTTGTAGACCGCACCCATTCCGCCGACGCCGAGCAGCGCCAGCACCTCGTAGCGCCCACCGAGGACGTGCGGCGAGGAATCGAGCGACGGTGTCGACTCGTCTCCCATCACGCCGTCAGGGGGTGCCGCCCTGCTGCCGGCACAACCGGTCGAGCTGGTTGACGATGCGCCGGCTCGCGTGTTGCTGCTTCGCCATGCGCGCCGACTGGCAGACGGGCGGATCGTTCGCCGGCGGCGCGGTGTACGCGGGCGGCGCGGTGTACGTCGGGGGCGGCGCGGTCGTGTAGGTCGGCTGCGCCGGCGTGTACGTGGGCTGCGGCGCGATCGTGTACGTCGGCTGCGTGGTCGTGCCGGTCGTGTGCGTCGGGGCCGTGGTCGCCGTGTGGGCCGGCGTCGGCGCGACGAAAGCCGCGGTGTGCGTCGGCGACGTCTCGAGGGGCGCGAGCCTCTCGCTCGCGCTCGGCTGCGCGGTGACCGCGGTCGCCGTGTCGGGCGCCGCCGTCGCCGCGACCTTGGTCGTGTCCACCGAAGCCGTCGAGGCCGTCGTCGGCTTGGAGGCGAAGAACATCACGGCCGCGACCGCCACGCCGCCCGCGAGGACGAGCAGACCGATGACGAGGAGAATGATCCCCGCGGCGCTCTTCTTCTGCGCGACCGGCGGCGGCGTCGCCATCTGCGGAAACGGCTGCGGAGTGTACGTGTGGCTGCCTTGCGGCGGCGTCCCGTACGAAGGCTGCGGCCCCGTCGGGTACGGCGGCGTCGCCATCGCGGGCGCCATGCCCATCCCCATCGCCATCGGATCGACCGGCGCGCCAGGCTGCGTAGGAACGCGCCCGTAGCCCACCGGCCCGTTCGCCTCCGCCGACGGCGCCGAGAACGCCGCGAAGAAATCGGTGACCGTCGGGAAGCGCTGATCCGGATCCTTCGCGAGCGCGCGCGCGATCGCCGCCTTCATCGCGGGCGGAATGCGGTAGCTCACCGGGTACGTGTCGAGCGGGCGCGGCTGCGCGGTCATGTGCGCCGTCGCCCACTCCCAGGCCGTGTTGCCGTTGAACGGCAGCCCGCCGCTCAGCATCTCGTAGGCCATCACCGCGAGCGAGTAGATGTCGCTGCGCCGGTCGACGGGCTTGCCGGTGAACTGCTCGGGGCTCATGTACGGCGGCGTCCCGAGCACCATGCCTTGCTGCGTGAGCTTCTGCTCGCGCTCGTCGGTCTCGCTCGAGCGCTTGGCGATGCCGAAGTCGAGCACCTCGACCCAGTCGTGCTGCCCCGCCTTGTCGCAGAGGACGATGTTGTCCGGCTTCAGGTCGCGGTGGACGATGCCGAGGCCGTGCGCCTCCTCGAGCGAGCCGCACACCTGCTTCAAGATGTTGAGGACGCGCGCAGGGTCCATCGGACCCTCTTTCTCGAGGATGGCGGCGACGCTCTTTCCCTCGACGAACTCCATGACGATGTAGAGCGTCCCGTCGTCCATCTTGCCGAAGTCGAACACCTGGATCGTGTTCGGGTGCTGCAAGCCGGCGACGGTGCCCACCTCGCGCTCGAAGCGCGCCAAGATCTGCGTGTCGTGCGAGAGGTGCTCGTGCAGCGTCTTGATCGCGACCTTGCGGATCGTCGCGCCGAGCTTCTGCTCGCCCTGGTAGACGCAGCCCATCCCGCCCTCTCCGAGCAGGCTGACAATCTTGTACTTGCCGCCAATTTCGAGCCCGACGAGCCTGTCGGGTCCCACGGTCTGCTCGGTCATGCGAGGGTCCAGCTTATCGCGTTGGACGGACCACCGCACCTTCCGATCCAAATGGCTTCTTCGAGATGCGCCTCAGCCGCTCCTCGACCTCACGGCCGAGCCCCGGGACCTGATCGGGTTGCGACCAGTCGCGCGGCGGGCCGGCGGTCCCCTGGCCCGGCCCTGGCGGGCCGATGACGTCCTTCGCCGGGTTGCACGCGACCGGCGTCTGGAGAGGCGTGTAGGTGTAAGGCGTATAGTCGGGCGTGCTCGTGAACGCGTCGTACGGCAGCGCCGCGTCGGCGACGCTCTCGCTCTGGTAGGGCTTCGCGAAAATGTGCGCGAGCAATTTGTGGATCGACGCGGTGCCGAGCTCGGTGTGGCTCACGTAGCCGCGCTTCACCCACGGCGAGATCATGACGAGCGGAGTTCGGTGCGCGTCCACGTGGTCCTCGCCGGTCTGCGGGTCGTCTTCGGTGACGATGAGCAGCGTCGACGGCCACATCGGCGAGTGCGAGAGCGCGTCGGCGATCATGCCGGTCGCGACGTCGTTGACCGCGATCATGAGCTCGGCCGTCGGCTTGCCGGGGTCGTCGCCGTAGGTGTGATCGTTCGGCAAGACGACGTAGCTGAGCTGGCGCAGGTCGCAGAGCGCTCGCGCGCGCGCGCCGATGTAACAGGCCTTCTCGGTGTCGGGGACGAACTGGCTGTAGACGAGGCCCGGGTACGACGTGTCGAAGCCTTGCGGCCCGAGGCCGATGACCTCGCCCATGTCTTGATAGGAAATCTGATTTCGATCCGCCCAATAGAAGATCGAGCCCTCGCCCGGCGAGCCGAAGGTCGTGTCGATCCCGG
Organism: uncultured delta proteobacterium; assembly: GCA_963731595.1. Lineage (GTDB taxonomy): Bacteria > Myxococcota_A > Polyangia > Polyangiales > Polyangiaceae > DASXHD01. The sequence goes on along the minus strand of CAVSWE010000004.1, from coordinate 636,227 downwards.
CGCGCGGCAGGCGCACGTTGCGTCCCCAGGTGGAGCTCCAGACGCGCTCGATGTAGTCGGTGCTGCGGCCGTACGAGGTCCAGATGTGGCCTTGGAGCGACTGCTCGGCGTCGATGCCGTAGTCGTCGAAGTTCACGAAAGCCTTCGCGAGCGAGCGCATGTTCGCCCAAATTTCGTCCATGCGACCCGGCGAGAGCACGTTGTTCGGATCGCCGTCGACGCCCGGCATGTCGCCGAAGATCGAGTCGAAGGTCTTGTTCTCGCGGATGACGTAGACGACGTGTTGGATCTGGGCGCTCGGCGCGCCCTGGTTCGTGAGCGGGATGGGGAAGTCGTACGTCTTGCCGGTGCACGTGACCGTCGGGAAGCCGCTGACGGGGTTCGCCTGGCGCGAAGCGACGACGGTCGCGCTCATCGCGACGAGATCGTCGGGAGTCGGCGGCGCGATCAGCGCGACGGCGCCCTTGGTGAGATCCGGCGTCGTGAGCGTGCCGCTCGCGGGGCCGGTGCCGTGGCCCTTCGCCGAGGTGACGACGAGGCTGCCGTCGGTGCGAACGCGGATCGCCGTCGGCCACCACGAGGTCGGGATGCGCCCGAGCGGCGAGATCGGCTTGGTCGCGGCCGCGTTGTACGCGTAGACGTCGATCGCGTTGATGCCGGAGAGGGCCGCGTACACGCGTCCCAGCGTCGCGTCGTACGCGAGCACGCTCGGCTGCGCGCCGGTGAGGCCGTCGCTCCCGACGGTGACCGTCTGCACGACCTTTCCCGTCGCGTCGTAGACGCCGATCGTGTCGTCGTCGCTGTTGGCCACGAGCACGTGCGCCGAGGTGATCGCGACGCCCTCCGGATTTTTTCCGGTGGGGTAGCGCGCGGTGACCGCGCCGCTCTGGGTGTCGAGGTGGATGAGCTCGCGCGTGTCGAGCGCGGTCACGTAGTAGCCGTGCTGCGCCGAGTCGTTCGGATCCGCGAAGAGCCCGAAGAGCTCGCGCGAGGGGCCGACGTCGATGCCGGTCCACGTCTTGGCCGCGAGATTGACGAGACGCACTTGGGTCTCGCCGGTCGACGGAGCGACGACGAGCTTCTGCGGGTCGGCGGTCGTCGCGATGCCGCCGGCGTACCAGCGGCTCGTCGCGTTCGGATCCGTCGCCGCGCCGAGGTCCACGTCGTGCGCGTCGTCGCGGGTCAGCGCGCCCGAAGTCAGGTCGAGCTGGAAGGCGTAGATCTTCCCGTTCGCGGCGCCGGAGACGTAGATCTCGTTCGGCGCGGAGAAGACGACGCCGTAGTCGATCTCGTTCGGCGCGGGGAAACGCGACTCGGAGACGAGCGCGGGCGCGTCTTGCGCGAGCAGGTCGAGGTCGACCGTGTAGAGCGCGTTGTCCTCGACGCCCGCGTCGACGACGACCGCGAAGCGCGTGCCCGGGACGAGCGCCTCGTCGACGAGGAACGCGCTCGTGACGTCGGGAGCGTGCACGATCTGATCGTGGCCCGCGGGCTGGACCCAGTGTCCGTCGGGCAAGTGCCAGCGGCCGGCGACGCTCGGGTCGAGGCCGATTTTGTCGAGCGCGCCGCTCGAGGGCGCCGACGCTTGGCACACGCCCGTCGTGGGTTCCGGAAACGTCGTCCCGTCGAAGTCGCCGCACGCGTCGGCGTGGGTCATCGCCGCCCACGGGCGCATCGCCGGGCAGTCGTACGGTTTGCCGGGCTCGGTGCACGTGCAGTCGCTCGAGTAGACGCACGACTTGAAGTCGTCGCACTTGAGCGCGTCGACGTAGCCCTGCGGCGTGCTGAAGTCCGCGCAGGCCGACTCGGGCACGGGGAAGTCGTCGGGGTTCGTCTCCGGGCAGCCCGCGAGGAGAGCGCCGAGCGCGAGCAGAGGAAGGAAGGGGTGCCGCGTCGTCATGGTTTGCGAGGACCCCGAGGCTACCGCAAGTGGCCTCGCGCTTGCACCGCGGCGCGGACATGTCGCGCTGGTTCTTCGCCCTTTGTGCCTTGGTCCTCGCGTCGTGCGCGAAAAAGGAGCCGTCGCCTGCGCCGGCGGGCTCGTCCTCGCCGGCGGCATTCGGCCCCGCCGAGCTCGCCGCGCTGAAATCGCTGCCGAAGAGCGCCGATCTTGCGTCCTCGACCGCCGACCGGGTCGCGCTCGGGAAGATGCTCTATTACGAAGCGCGGCTCTCGAAGAACCACGACGTCTCGTGCAACAGCTGCCACCACCTCGACGCCTTCGGCGTCGACGGCGCGCCGACGAGCGAGGGCCACCTGAAGCAGCACGGCAACCGCAACGCGCCGACCGTGCTGAACGCGGCGATCGAGTTCCGCCAATTTTGGGACGGGCGCGCCGCCGACGTCGAGGAGCAGGCGACTGGACCGATCGTGAACCCGGTCGAGATGGCCTCGAGCGAGCCGCGCGTCGTCGCGACGCTCACGTCGATGCCCGAGTACGTGAGCGCGTTCGACAAATCCTTTCCGGGCGAGAGCGCGCCGATCAGCCTGAAAAACGTGGGAATCGCGATCGGCGCCTTCGAGCGCAGGCTCCTCACGCCGGCGCCGATCGATCGCTGGCTCGACGGCGATCGCGGCGCGCTGAACGCCGAGCAGCTCGCCGGCGCCGCCACCTTCGCGCGTTCGGGGTGCCCTTCCTGCCACATGGGCGCGGGCGTGGGCGGCGCGACTTATCAGAAGGCGGGCTTCGTCAAGCCGTGGCCCAGTCAGAAAGACCAAGGTCGCTTCGACCTGACGAAGCAGGAGAGCGACCGGATGATCTTCAAGGTGCCGAGCTTGCGGAACGTGACGCACACCGCGCCGTATTTCCACGACGGGTCGGTCGCGTCGCTCGACGAGGCCGTGCGCATGATGGGGCGCTACCAGCTCGGAAAAGAGCTCTCGGACGCCGACGTGAAGAGCCTCGTCGTCTTCCTCGGCGCGCTCTCGGCGGCGCCGCCCGCCGAGCTCGTCGCGCCGCCCGTTCTTCCGAAGAGCACCGCCACGACGCCGAAGCCGGATCCCCACTGAAGCGTGGCGCGAGACCCTCGGGTCAACGGGTCTTAGGAGTCGCCGTCAGCCGTCACTTGGGCCGGAGATTGGCTCAGGGGACGATCGTGAAGTCGCGGACGACGGGCATGTGCTGCATCCCAGGGGACGCCGAGTCGGTCGCGAGGACAGGGGCCACCTCGGCGAGCGGCGTGTAGACGCGGCTGTCGAAGACGAGGCCGTTCGGGTAGAGCGAGCTCCCGACCCATACGGTCACTTTTTGCGCATCGAGGCTCGGGCTCGCGAGGAGCCAGTCGTGCGGGCGATTGCGGTTCGTGCTCGTGTTCGAGTTCCCCTCTTGATCGACGGGGAAAGGCGGCGAAACGACGACGACGCTCGCCAGATCGACGAGGGCGGGCTCGGTCGTCGCGTCGGTGTTGAAGTCGCCGCCGATCGCGAGGAACGCGCCCGCGGGCGCGTTCGCTTGCACGTAGGAGACGACCGCTTGCGCCTCGGCGTCGCGCTGGGTCGCGCCGGTCGTGAGGAGGTGCAAGCTCACGGCGAAGAGCTCGGTCGCGCCGGGCAAATCGATGTACGCCCACGCGAAGCCGCGATCGGTCGTGTTCGGGTCGACCCAGGTGCCGGAGTCGATGATCGGAAAGCGGCTCACGATGCCGTTCGGGATCGCGCCCGTCGGCTCGACGTAAAACGAATATTTCGTCCCGAAGGCGTCGTCGACGAGATCGCGCAGCGTACCTTGTTTGTAATTGAACTCTTGAATGAGGACGACGTCGGGCAAGAGACCCTGGAAGATGCGGATGCCCGGGCCTTCGTAGGCTTGATTGGAGCCGCTCGTGATGTTCGCCGCCATGAGGCGGATCGCGTTCGCCGGGCGCTGCGCGACGTCGGCGGGCGCGTCGGGGGCGATCTCGTCCGGCGCGTCCACGATGGACGCGTCGGAGCCCGCGTCGGGAGGCGTGGCCTCGCCGCCTCCACACGCGGCCGAGAGCGCGAGCAGGAAGAACGCCCGTTTCACTTGGTCGTGGTCTTCGCGCGGGGGAGCGCGTGCAGCGCCTCCCAGACTTGATGGTCCAGCCCAGGCTGGTTGTCCGGGTCGGTGAAGTCCCAGTGCTCCGCCGTTTTGGAGCCGCTCGTCCCGCTCGGGTTGCACGAGAGATCGGTCCACTTGCGCGGCACGTACGTGAACGGCGTGTAGTCGGGCGTCGACGTGAACAGGTCGAGCGGCAGCGGCGCATTCGCGATGGTGTCGTTGCGATAAGGCTTGCCGTAGATGTCGGAGATCAACTTGTGAATCGACGAAAGATGATAATGAGCGTGGCTCACGTAATTGCGTTTGATCCACGGCGAGGCGAAGAGCGCGATCGATCGATGGACGTCGACGTGGTCGCCGCCCTCGGACGGGTCGTCCTCGACGATGACGACGAGGCTGTCTTGCCAGAACGGCGAGTGCGAGAGGCCGTCGACGAGCATGCCGGTCGCCTCGTCGTTCGTCGCGATGTAGAGCGCCGGGTTCGGCCAGTTCGCCGAGAGCCCGTGGGTGTGGTCGTTGGGCAGCCACATGTACGTGAAATCGGCCGGATCGCAGGTCGAGCGGAGGCGCGCGGCGGCGTAGCACGCGCCGACCGTGTCCGGGATCTGACCGTCGCTCGTGCCGCCCGGCCAGTGGTAGTCCTTCGTCTGCGCGAATCCGCCGACGAACTCGCCCATGTTCTGCACGGCGACGCCGTTGTTCGACAAGAACTCGAAGACGTTGCCCTCCGTCGGCGTCGTCTCCTCGCCGACGCCCGGCTGGTACGTGACGCCGAACTGCCCGCGGCCCCAGATGTTGATCCACCGGCGCTCGGCGTAATCGGTGCTTCGGCCGAACACAGTCCACGTGTGGCCTTGAATCGATTGTTCGGCGTCGATGTAATAATTGTCCATTTGCGCAAATTGCGAGCCGATCGCAAATGCGTTTGGATAAATGGAATCCATGTTTCCCGGCGCGAGGACGAGGTCCGGGTCGCCGTCGACGCCCGGCTGGGCGCCCATGATGTAGTCGAAGGTCTTGTTCTCGCGGACGATGAAGATGACGTGCTTGATCTTGGTGCTGGCGCCGTCTTCGGGCTTCATCGGGACGGGGAAGTCGTAGGGCGCGCCGTTGCATTGCACGGTCGGGTAGCCGTCGAGCGTGGCGACGGCGTTCTGCGCCGTCACGGTTTGCGTGTAGTTTGCAAGCGTCGGCGCGTCGGGCGGCGCGATCGCCGCGACGCTGCCGGCCATGCGGTTCGCCTCGTTCGCCGCGCTCGTGTCGGGGTACGCGGTGGCGTCGAGCCCGATGCCGTGGCCGCGGCCGCTGAGCGCCAGGATGCTCCCGTTGGCAGGGTCGACGCTGACGGCCGTCGGCCACCACGCGGTCGGAATCTCGCCTGCCTCGGTGAACGTCGGCGGCGTCTGGCCCAGGTCGACGTCGAAGACCGCGAGCGCGTTGTCGGCGGCGAGCGTCACGTAGAGGCGCGAGAGGGTCGGGTCGAACGCGAGCGCCGACGGGCTCGGACCGTTCAGCGCCGAGACGGTCACCGAGCCGACGACCTGGCCCGCGGTGCGATCGAGGATCGAGAGCGTGTCGGAGAGCGAGTTGGCGACGAGCGCGTAGCGCGCGTCCAGGAAGACCATTTCCTCCGGGGATTTCCCGACGGAGAGCGTCTTTGCGGCTTTGCCGGCGACGTCGAGCTGGAGGAGCTTCATCTTCGACGTGTCGTTGAAGTCGAGCGCCGCGGTCCACTCGGTCGCGTACGCGGTGTTTCCGGTGGCGTCGAACGGGTCGAAGTGGAGCGCGTAGAGATCCTTGCTGCCGGTGTCGATCGTGCCGAGCGTGTTTCCGTACGTCGCGTCGTCGAGGCTGACGACGAGGATCGTCGTGTCGAGCGACTGACCCACGAGCATGGTCTTGCCGTCGGGCGCGATGTCGATGGCCGAAGGGAGCGCGCCGGTCGGGAGCGCGATGTCCTTCGCGGCGTCGGCGACGATCTTGCCGGTCACGTCGTCGAAGTCGAACGCGCGGATCGCGGCGGTGCCTTTGTCGCTCGACGCGAAGAGGAGCTTCTTCGCGGGCAGGTACGCGAGCCCGAAGTTGACGCCGTCGGGCGGCGCGTAGGCGATTCGCGCGACCTCGGCGCCGCTCGCGTTCGACTCGAGGAGCGCCGTGTCGACGATTCGAATCGACTGCGTGCCGTAGCCGTTGTCGTTGATGGCCAAGAAGCGCGTACCCGGGATCCACATTTGCGCGGCGGGGAAGCCGCCGTCGGTCTCGAAGACGAGCTCGTTGCCTGCGGGCTGGAGCCGCCGGCCGTCGGGCAGGACGAGCGGCATCGTCGTGACCTGCGCCTTCGCGAGCGCCGAGCCGCTCGGGTCGGTCGCCGCGCACTTTCCTGGGACGACCGGCGGATACGTCTTTCCGTCGAACGAGCCGCACGCGACGGGATCGTGCGGGATTTGCGACCAATCGGCGAGCGCGGGACACGCCCAGGGCTGCGTCGACTCGGGGCAGGTGCCGGTGCAGTCGAGCGCGCACGAGGGGTTGTCCTTGATGCCGAGGACGAAGTCGGTCGGATCCTCGGGCGACGGCGGCGTAGGCGTCGAGCTGCAAGCGAGGAAGGCGATGGGCGCGAACGCGAGGAACCGCTTGTTCATCCGTGACCTCCGTCGGGCGCGATCGGCGGCCACGGCAGCGACCACCGCTGCCCCGTCGTCCGAATCGACGAGCTCGAGCTTGTCGCCCCGAGCCGTCGCAGGGAAAAATCCACCGATTCGCGTGCGCACGTGCGGCGTCATCCGAACGCCGCCGTCCTCGTCGGGCACCGCGAGCCCCGGGAAGTCGAAGCGCGCGCGCTCGATCAGCCGATTGTGCTCGAAGAGCTCGAGCGCGAAGCGGCCCATCACGCGCGGCGTCGTCATCGGCTGCGGCATCTCGATTTTGCGGACGCCGAGCAAGTAGACGTCGCCCTTGTCCCAGCGCAGATCGAAGACGTACTGGAGCTTCTCGGTGAGCGGCGCCGGGTCGCGGACGACGCTGATCGTGTCGCGCGGGCCGTCCGCGGCGTGGGCCGTCGCGACGAGCGCGAGCGCCGGCGCGAGCGGCACGAGGAGAAGGAACAGCGCGCGTCGCATGAGCGAGAAGGTTAGCATCTCGGCATGTTGCCGCCCGAGACGATCGACGAGCTCGTGCGACGCGCACGCGCGCTCGCGGGGGCGCGCGTGGACGATCTCGCGGCGCGCGAGAGCTTCCGCGTCGACGGCGAGGCGGTCCGCACGAAGGGCAAGGTCGGCGAGCTGGTGGAGCGCGCGCTCGGCGCGACGGGTGCGGGCGCCGAAATGGATTTTCCCGCGCTGGAGGTCGAGCTGAAGACCGTCCCGCTCGAGGGCGGCAAGCCCGCGGAGTCGACGTTCGTGTGCGCGCTCTCGCTGATGGACGCCGAGCGCGCCGAGTGGGCGACGGCCTGGGTGCGCAAGAAGCTCTCGCGCGTCCTGTGGTTCCCCGTTCACGAGCGCGCGCGCTTCGGCGAGCCGCTGCTCTGGTCGCCGAGCGCCGAGCAAGAGGCCGTGCTGAAGGACGACTTCGAGGAGATCGTCGGTCGAATCGCGTTGGGTGACATCGAGGATCTCTCCGCCCACGTCGGTCGATGGATGCAGCTCCGGCCAAAAGCCGCCACCGGGCGCGTTCGCACGGCGGCGCCCGGTCGCGACGGCGAGCTCGTCGCGACCGTGCCGCGCGGCTTCTACCTGCGCGCGCGGTTCGTCGGCGCGATTTTGAGCGACCCGCGCGCGCTCCCGTAGGGCTATGCTCGCGCGCCGATGGGGGATCGGAAGATCCAAAAAGGCACCGCCCCGACGCCGGCCGAAGTCGCGCGGACGCTCCGCTCGCGGCTGACGATGCAGGTCGCCCGGCGCACGCAGCTCGGCGCGAAGCCGAGCTCGGGCCCGCGCTCGTACTCGCAGATCGCCGGCGCGACGACCGAGCCGCCCCCGCCGCCCGAGCTCGACGAGCCAGGGCCGCGCTACGTCTTCATGAACGAGCTCGGTCGCGGCGGCATGGGCCGCGTCGACGAGGTCTTCGACAACTTGCTCGGGCGCAGCATCGCGCAGAAGAGCTCGCTCGCCGAGGGCGGCGAGGCGTTCGCGACGATGCTCGTCAGCGAAGCGCAGACGTGCGCGCAGCTCGAGCACCCCGCGATCGTGCCGGTCTACGATCTCGGCGTCGGGCCCGAGGACACGCCCTATTACACGATGCGGCGCGTCCGCGGCCGGACGCTCTTCGACGTGCTGCGCGACACGGACAAGGTCGCGACGCGCGCGCAGCTGCTCGCGGTCCTCCGGCAGGTGTGCCTGGCGGTCGACTACGCGCACAGCCGCGGCGTCGTGCACCGCGATCTCAAGCCGGAGAACGTCATCGTCGGCGAGTTCGGCGAGGTGTACGTGCTCGACTGGGGCATCGCCGAGCTGCTCGAGGGCAGCGACGTGCGCCGCGCGCTGCAGAAGAACATTTCGGCGGGGAGCCCGGGCTACATGGCGCCCGAGCAAATCACCAGCGGTCGCGTCGACGCGCGCACCGACGTGTTCGCGCTCGGCGCGATGCTCTACGAGGCGCTCTCCGGGCTGCGGCTCTTCGCCGACGAGGATCACGCGAGCCTCGTCTCGCGCGCGACCGGCGACGTGCCGCCCGCGAAGCGCGTGCCCGCGGGCGTGCTCGGGTCCGGGCACCTCGAGTCGCTCGTGCGCGCCTGCATCGACGCGGACCCGAACCGGCGCCCCGGCTCGGCGCGTTTCATCGCCGACGCGATCGACGAGCACCTCGACGGCGAGCGCGCGCGCCTCGAGCGACAGAAAGAAGCCGACGCGCTCGTGAGCGAGGGCAACGCGGTCTACGACGCGTACCTGGCGCTCGAGGAGCAGGCGCGCAGGCTCGAGGCCGAGGCCGAGGAGGAGCTCGCCAAAATCCCGCCGTGGGAGACCATCGAGACCAAGCAGCCGATCTGGGAGAAGCAGACGAGCGCGCGGCGCCTGGGGGCGGAGGCGGCGCGCACGCTCGCGCGCGCCGAGACGGCGTTCTCGCGGGCGCTCGGGCGGGTCGAAGATCACTTCGGCGCGCGCGAGGGCATGGCGACGTTGCACCTCAAACAATTCGAGGAGGCGGAGAAACAGGGCGATCACGAGCGCATGGCGCAGCACCTCGATCTGGCGCGCAGCTACGACGACGGGCCGCTCGCCCTCGAGCTCTCGAACGAGGGCGAGCTCGTCGTCACGTGCAGCGCGCCCGACGCGAAGCTCGAGATCGCGCGCTACGAGCCGCACGGGTGGCTGCTCGCGCTCGGCCGCTCACTGCCGCTGCGCGCCGGGGACGCGCAGCGCCTCGAGGTCGGCTCGTGGATGGTCGTGGCGCGCCGCGGCGAGCGCGAGCTGCGCGCCCCGGTCGCGATCGGTCGCGCCAAGCGCCACGAGCTCCGACTCGAGTGGAAGGACGTGCCCGACGACATGATTTTGATTCCGGGCGGCCCGTTTCTGGCGCCGGACTCGACGCGCGTCGCGAAGATGACGCCGCACGAGCTCCCGGATTTCGCGATCGGAAAATTCCCGGTGACGATGCGCGAGTACGCCGCGTTCTTGGACGCTCTGCCAGCGGACGAACGGGAGCGACGCACTCCGCACATCCGAGGAGAGGTGGTCCCGGTGCTGCTTCGAGAAGGCGACCGGTGGCGCGTCGCCGATCACGTCGTCGAGGGGGAGGCGAAGAAGCGCGTCGGTCCGGGCCGAGAATTCGAGCTCCCCGTCGAGAGCGTGAGCTGGTTCGACGCCGTGGCCTACGCAAAGTGGCTCTCCGGGACTACGGGAAAGTCGTTTCGACTGCCGACGTCACTGGAATGGGACAAAGCTGCGCGAGGCGTCGACGGCCGGCCTTTCCCGATGGCGGTCCGTTTCGACCCCGCTCTCGCCAAGCTTCGCGAATCGCGACCCGAAGCCAGCCAGCCGGAGCCGGTCGGCGCGTTCCCCACCGACGAGTCTCCGTACCGCGTGCGCGACATGATGGGCGGCATTCACGAGTGGACGGGCACTCCACGCGGAGAGCTCGTGCCCGACTTGGCCGACGAGCCCGTCGCCGAGCAGCGCGGATGGCAGGCGATGATCCGCGGGAGCGCGTGGACCAGCGTTCACCTCGACCCGCTCATCGGACGCGCGGCGTACCGGGTGATCGATCGAGCTGGGTGGGTCGGTTTCCGCGTGGCGCTCGGCGTCCCGGGACCTTCTTCGCGGGTGACCGTGACCTCGATGAAACGCTGAGTTCGCTTGCGGTTGCGGCGATACGAACGCTACGCTCCCCGCGGCTCGCCGGCAGCTGGAGGGGAGCGCTAAGGGAGGTTTCTCATGGCGGATATTTCGATCATCGAGCTTCAGGCGGTTGCGGGTGGGCTTCGTCTCGCCAAACGCACGTTGGACGACGTCCTCGCGCGGGTGACGACGAATCCTGGACCCATCAACGATCCCGCGGCGCAAACGGCGCTCAAGGCGATCGTCGACACCGGCAACGCGATCGTCGCCGAAGCGCAGCGCATCCAAGCTCTCGGTGCGGCTCCCGGGCCCGTCCCGGGCACGCCCTGAGCGCCAAGACCGTTCTGCGTGGAACCGAGGCGCTCACGCTCGAAGTGGGCGCCTCGGTTTCTTCGTCGTTCGCGCGCTCGGTCGTTCCGGACCGGTTCGAGGTCGAGCCGCGGGCGAGCTTGCTCCTCTTCAAGATGAGCGGGCTCGCGGCGAGCTTCTTTCCGCTCGTGAAATTCGATTACGCCGAGGCGCTCTGGCGAATCGCGATTCGTCACGAGGGCGAGCCCGCGTGGTTCGCGGTGAAGTGCGATCTCGATCACCCCGTCGTGCGCGCGCTCGGCGCTCGCCTCGTCCGCTACCCCACGCGCGCGGCGCGCATCGTGGGGAGCGAAGGGCGCTGGAGCGTTCGGACCGAAGCCGCGAGCCTCGAGCTCGGCGTCTCGGACGAGGACACTGCGCTCGTCCCGTCGCTGCGGCGCATCTTCGTGCCGGGCGGATTCGAAATTCCCTGGGACGAGGTGCCGCCGGGTCGCGCGCGCAGCGCGCGAATCAAGGTGACCGACGACGCGCTCCTCCGCGCGACCTTGGGCGACGACGCGAAGCTCGACGCGACCGGCGTCGTCCACCGCGGCCGCACGCACATGTGCGGCTTCGCGCGGCGGCCGTGACTCAGTCGTCGTCGTCCTCGTCGTCGTCTTCTTCTTCGACCCACGCGAACTTCTCGTACGGGTGGCCCGCGCGATCGTGCTCGATCTCCTCGGCGCCGGCGCTGCCGCCAACGAAATCGTCGAGCGAGTCGGCGACCGGGTAGATCATCCAGCCGTCGTAGTTCCACACGAGCACGGGGCAGGCGGGGTCCTTCACCGACACGATGAGGAAGCTCTTGGTCGGCTCCTCTTCGTCCTCGTCCTCGTGCGCGTCGGTCATCGTCGCGAACGGGACGTAGTCGCCGAACTCGCCGCGCCAGTCGACGTCGTCCATGTCCTCGATGCCGTAGTCTTCGCCGAGCGAGCTCAGGTCCGCGAGGTCGTCGTCGGTGAAGTCGACGCGGAACGTGCCCCGCAAGAAGCCGCTGATGAGCTTCGAAATCGCCGAGCGACTCGCCCTCCTTCGACTCGAGGAACTTCTTTTGGCGAGGCTGGAGCTTGACGCCGTACGCCTTCTCCATTTTCGCGATGAACGTGCGGACGTCGGGCATGCGGCCTTCCTATCACCCCTCCCACGCCGAGTCATCGCCGCCGAGATCGAGCCACCACGCGCGAAGCGCATCGGGGATCGCCGCGCGCACGTCGAGGACGCCCTCGATTCGCACGTGGGCGCAATGGAGCGCCACGCGATCGAGCGCGACGACCTTGCCCGACGCCAGCACGACCGTGCGCGCGCCGCCGTAGTCGCAATCGCCGAGGAGCGGCGCGCCGGCGTGGCTCGCGTGGACGCGGATTTGGTGCGTGCGGCCGGTGACGGGCCGGAGCGAGAGGAGCGCGGCGCGCGGGGTCGCGCGGACGAGGCGATAGCGCGTCTCGGCGGGGACGGCGTCGCGGCCGCGCACGGCGCGCTTCTTCGGGTCGCGCGCGCGGCCGATCGCCTCGCTCCACGTGCCCTCGGCCGGCGAGGGCGCCGCGCCGGCAATCGCGACGTAACGACAATCATAAGCGCCCGAAGTGCGTGCATTCTGCAAGCGTTCGCGCGCGGCGGTGGACTCCGCGAAGACGACGACGCCGCTCACGCCGCGATCGAGGCGCGAGGTCGCGTGGAGCGACTCGGGCGCGACGCCGAGCGCGCGCGCGGTGCGGAGCAGGAGCGAGCCCGCCGCGTCGTGCTCGTCGGGGATGGTCACGATGCCCGCGGGCTTGTCGACGGCGACGAGGCCGCCGCCGCGGTGGAGCACCACGATTTCGACCGGCCCGCCGCGCGGCTCGGAGACGCGCACCTCGTCGCCCGCGCGGACGGCGTCGCCGCGCTTCGCGCGCTTTCGACCGACGAAGACGCGGCCCTCGTCGAGCGCGCTCGCGTCGTCGCCGAGACGTGCGACGACGTCGTCGACCGTCGCGCCGTCGCCCTCGCGCACGACCCAGACGCGTTCAGCCACGGTCGCCCGCGACGCGGACGCGCTCGATCGTCCCGTGATCGCCGTCGAGCCGGACGACGTCGCCCGTCCGCAAGAGACGCGTCACGCCCGGGACGTTCACGACGCTCGGCACGCCGAACTCGCGCGCGACAATCGCGGCGTGGGAGAGCGCGCCGCCGAGCTCGGTCACGACGCCCGCGGCCATCAAGAAGAGCGGCGTCCAGCCGACGTCGGTCGTGCGCACGACGAGGATCTCGCCGGGCTGGAACGCGCTCATGTCGGCGCTGCGGAGGACGCGTACGCGCGCCTCGACGACGCCGCTCGACGCCGGCGTGCCGCGGAGCACGTCGCTCGATACCGGCGGGGACTGCACCGCCGACGGCGCCCCGACGAAGGTGATCGGCGGATCGGGCCGCGCGATGTCGCGCGCGTACTCGGCGCGTCGCAGGCGCAGCAGCGGGACGAGATCGGTGCGCGCGTTGCGGAGCGCCGAGACGAGCTCGTCGACGGTCAAGAAGAAGACCGACGGCGTCACCGGCGCGGGGAGCAAGCGCTCGTCGTCTTGAATCTCGGGCATCAGGCGGAGCAGGCGCCGCTGTCCGTCGAGGAGCACCTCGCGGATGAGACCGAGGACGCGCGTCACCCAGCCGCGCATGCGCTCGCGCAAGCGCGCGGCCTTCTGCGCCCGCGCGACGAGGTGACGGAGCGCGGTCTGCTCGAGCGCGTTCATGCGATCGAGCACGCGCTGCGTCTCGGCGTCGGCGTGCGTGCGCGCGGACTCGAGCGCGCGGTGCGAGTCGCGGGCCTCGCCGCGCAGGGCGACGCGAAGCATGGTGAGCACCGGGCGCGGATCTTCCTTCCACCTCGGCGTCGAGAGCTCCGGCTCGCGCACCGCGCGATCGCCGTAGAGCTCGAGGAAGCTCGCGAGCGCGCGGCGCGTGGGCCCCTCGGGGATCGCGTCGAGGCCGGTCGTCGTCTCGCGCTCGATGGCGGCGCGCGCGTCGGGCTCGCTCTGCGCGAGCACCGCCACGCGCATGAGCCCGATCCCGGGCCGCGCGCTCTCGAGATCGCGAACGCCCGCGGTGAGCGCCTGCGCGAGGCGGTCGGCGTCGATGGGCGAGACGCGCGCGAGGAGCGTCTTGAGCGCGACGTGCGAGCCGAGCGAGCTCGACGCACACGTGAGCATCACCGTGCCCGTGCGCTCGAGCATCGACTGGGCGTCGAGCACCGTCCGCGCGAGGCCTTCGTCCGGCAGGATCGCGAGGTCGAGCGCGTGGTGCAGCTTCAAGGCGCGCTCGGCCCACGACTCGAACGCGCGCACGTCCTCGTCGAGACGCAGCTGCTGCTTGAGCAAGCGCGACGCGGTGAGCGGCAATCGCGCGTAGAAAGACTTGTGCGAGACGTCGTGCACCTGAGCCGCGACCTCCTCGCCGCCCGAGCCGCCGCCGAGCTCGACGAGCGACCGCGGGTCGAGCCACGGAACTTGCGCCGCGATCCGCATGAACTCGGTGAGGTTCAGATAAAAGCGCCCATGCACGTTGCCGACGAGCCGCGCGCTCTTCGGGACGCGGCAGCCGAGCGTCGCGAAGGCGTTGCGGAAGCCCGCCTCGCTGAAGGCGCCGGCCACCGACCACGTCATCGGCGTCGCGACGCCGGGCAGCGCTTCGCCGACGTTCACCGAGCTCCACACCGTGGTCGCGCCGCCGCCCTCGGGAAATCCGGTGCCGGTCGCCGGTCGCGCCTGGACGAGCCACGTGCGCGTCGCGTCGCACGCGAACTCGACGTCCCACACGATGTCCTCGATGCGCTCGAGCCGGAGCGCGATCTCCGCGAGATCCCGCACGCGGGCGGCGTCGAGCGCCGGCTCGGTTCCGTGCTCGAGCGGCGACGAGACCAGCGCGCCGTCGCGGACGACGAGCGCGGCGTGTTTGTCGGCGACGAGCGACTCGACGACGCGGCCTTTCTCGTCGAGGCGGAGCATGTCGGGCGCCGCGGTGCCGTCGACGACCGGCGCGCCGAGACCGACGCTCGCGTTGATCACGCGCTCGCGCGTGCGCCCGCGCGCCCCGACGCTCGCGTGCGCCGACGCGGCGCGCGTGAACATCACGCCCGCGGCTTCGGCCTTCACCATGCGCTGGATGACGACGGCGACCGACGCGTCGCGGATCCCGTGCGCCGCGAGATAACCGAGCGCGCGACCCGACGCGATCGACGCCCAGACTTCGCGGATCGCGTCGGCGAGCGCCACGTCGCCGAAGACCGCGAGCTTCGTCGTCGCGAGGCCCGCCATCGAGACGAGCGAGCCGTCCTCGCACGTCGAGCTCGATCGAACCGCGAAGCCCCACGGCGACGTCGGCCCCTCGGCGCGCCACAGCTCGTCGAGCTCGACCGAGAGTCCGCGCACGAGCGGCGCCTTCAAAATCGCCTCGCGCGCTTCGGCCGCGCGTTCGTGCGCCGCGCGCCCGCCCGCTGCGCGGAGGAGTTGCTTCGGATCGCACGCGGGCGGCAGCTCGCGGAGCGCCGCCGCGAACGCCTCGACGGGGAGAACCCACGCGTCCGGCACCGCGAAGCCGTTCTTCACGAGCCACGCGAGGCGCGAGGCTTTGCCGCCGATCAGTTTGGGGTCGTCCGCTCCCCGTTTCTTGGCGATGGCCGAGAGCGGAACGAGCCAGGTCACGCGCGAGCGAGTAGCACGTTTTTCCGCGGTTTGCTGGTGCGACCGCGACCCCAATACCGACCGAGCCGCGACGCCGCGATCGCCCAGCCGACCATCGACACGATCGCCACGCCGAGCGACAGCGTGACCGACGCGCCCGCGACGGCGATGATGGCGATGAGCGCGAACGCGGCGAGCGCCTTGGCCGCGCGGTCGACGAACATGTCGATGAACGCCTTGGACTTGTATTTCTGCACGTCGCTCAGCGGCACGTAGAGCGACTCTTTCGTCGCCTGCTGCACCGAGTAGTTGAGGCCGCGGTCGGAGGCGGCGAGGAACATCGCCGTCGCGACGACCGGGAGCACGAGCACGCTCACCGCGCCGAGCAGGATCGCGATCGGCGGCACGAGCAGCGCGATTCGCTTTCTCGGCAAGAGGAAGGGCACGAGGACGATCTGCGTGACGAGCGCGGTCGCGCTGACGATCCAGCCGAGCCGCCCGTACATCCTCGTCAGCTCGATCTCGTCGTGGAAGCTCCGCTCGAAGACGACGCTGATTCCGAAGTCGGTGAGGGTCGCGGTGAACTCGTACGCGACGACGATGCCGACGATCAGCATCAAGTAATGGCTCGCCTTCACCGCGCGCGCGCCGGCCAGCGCGTCCGAGAGGCCGCTCGCCTGGCTCTCTTCCGCGGCGACCGCGCGCGCGGGCGGCCGAACGAGCGCCTCGGTGAGCGACCCGAGCCCCGCGGAGACGGCGCAGAGCCCGGCGCAGATGACGAGCAGGTTGACCGGCCCGACCGTCTTCGTGAACGCGTCCACGAAAGCGCCACCGGCGGCGCCGCCGAGAATGCCGCCCACGCCGACGATGCCGTAGAGCTTGTTCGACTCTTCCTCGTCGACGACGTCGTTCGTGTACGTCCAGAAAATGCCGATGAGCACGACCGAATAGATTTCGACGAGGATGTACACGGCCCAAACGAACGGTCGCTGCGCGCCGAGCCAGGCGCCCCAGAGTCGCAGCGCGATCCAGACGAGGAGCAGAACGCCGGCGAAGATCAGGTGCGCCCACCGCACCATCGCCACGCGCGAGAGGCGGTTCACGATCCACGAGTAGAAGGTGACGACGACCGCGACCGTGGCCACGCCCGCGAGGCGCACGTAGGGCGTCTCGACCGCGCCGAGGTGAACGAGGAGCGATGCGACGCGGACGGGCTTGAGCAGCCAGAGCGTGGCGACGGTGACGAAAAACCACGCACAAAGCAGCGTGGCTTTGGTGCGTTGCTTGCGCGTGAGACCGCGTAGCAGAACGGCGTCGAGCGACATTTCACCCTGCATGTGCAAGCGCGGGACCGACGTCACACCCGCAAAAACCGTGCGTGCCGCCGAATGCCTCGCGCACGGGCCGCGTGCTCGACCGCAGGCATTGCGTACGGCTCTTGACGGTGGCTCGCCCCCGCGTGAACACTCGGGCATGGCAAGCCTCCTCGAACAGCTGAAGACGATGACCGTCGTCGTCGCCGACACCGGCGACATGAACTCGATGAAGAAGTTCAAGCCGCGCGACGCGACGACGAACCCGTCGCTCATCACCGCCGCGGCTCAGATGGCGGAGTACGCGTCGCTCGTCGACGACGCGCTCCTCTTCGCGAAGCGCGAGGCGGGGCCGGGCGCGAGCAAGGACGCGGTCGTCAAGAAGGCGATCGACCGCCTCAGCATCGAGTTCGGCCTGCGCATCTTGAAGATCGTTCCCGGCCGCGTCTCGACCGAGGTCGACGCGCGCCTCTCGTACGACACGCAGGCGACCATCGACAAAGCGCACCTGCTCATCCTCCAGTACGAGGCGGCGGGCGCGACGCGCGACCGCATCCTCATCAAGATCGCCTCGACGTGGGAGGGCATCCGCGCCGCCGAGCAGTTGGAGAAGGAAGGCATCCACTGCAACCTCACGCTGCTCTTCGGGATGCACCAGGCGATCGCGTGCGCCGAGGCGGGCGTCACGCTCATCTCGCCGTTCGTCGGGCGAATCCTCGACTGGTACAAGAAGCACGAAAATCGCGACTACACGCCGGTCGAGGATCCGGGCGTCACGAGCGTCACGCGCATCTACGAGTACCTCAAAAAGTTCGGTTACAAGACCGAGGTCATGGGCGCGAGCTTCCGGAACATCGGGGAGATCGAGGAGCTCGCCGGCTGCGATCTTCTCACGATCTCGCCGGGTCTCCTCGGCGAGCTCGAGCAGAAGACCGGCACCCTCGCCCGCAAGCTCGACCCGGAGAAGTCGAAGGCGAAGAACATCGAGAAGATCGCGATGGACGAAAAGACGTTCCGCGCGATGCACGAAAAAGATCCGATGGCGAAGGACAAGCTCCACGAAGGCATCGAAGGATTCTCGAAGGCGCTCGTGGCGCTCGAGAAACAGCTCGCCGAGCGCCTCGACAAGGTCGTCGGCGAAGTCCGCGCCTCCGCGGCGAAGAACCTCTTCCAGGTGTACGACCTCGACGGCGACGGCTTCATCACGCGCGAAGAGTGGGGCGGCGCGGACGCGGTGTTCGACGCGCTCGACGTGGACCACGACGGCCGAATCACGCCGGACGAGCTCGCCGCCGGTCTCGGCGCGGCGTTCCGGCTCAGCGCGTCGTGATCGGCTGACCGATCGTTCCATGGCGCGGACTCTTCATCTCCACGACGCGATGCCAGAGCCCGCGTCGCGGCCGCGCCTGGCGATCGCGGCGAAGGGTTTCCGGCCGTTCTTCTTGCTCGCGGCGGTCTTCGCGGCCGCCATCGTCCCGATTTGGATCCTCATCGTGCTCGGCACGCTGCCGCCGAGCGTCTACTTCGACGGGACGACGTGGCACGCGCACGAGATGATCTTCGGGTTCGCCGTGGCGGTCATCGCGGGCTTCTTGCTGACGGCGGTCGGCAACTGGACCGAGCGCGAGACGCTCGTCGGCGCTCCGCTGCTCGCGCTCGCTGCGCTCTGGATGGCAGGGCGCTTCGTCATCCTGCTCGCTGCGGTGCTGCCGCGCGGCGTCGTCGCCGCGGTGGACCTCGCGTTCTTGCCGGCGCTCGGCGTCGTCCTCGCGCGGCCGCTCGTCGCGACGCGGAATCGCCGCAATTTCGTGATGCTCCTCCTCGTCGCCGGCCTCTTCGCGGCGAACCTCGTCGCTCACCTCGAGGCGCTCGGGCTGACGCCGCTCGGCGCCGCGCGCCGCGCGTGCTGGGTCGCCGTCGATCTCGTCGTCGTGATGATGCTGGTCATGGCCGCGCGCGTCGTGCCGATGTTCACGCGCAACGCGACGGGCTCGAAATCGATCCATACGTATCCCGCGCTCGAGGTCGCCGCGCCGGCGCTCGCGGGCGCGCTCGCGGTGATCGACGCGCTCTTCTGGCAGAGCGCGGCGACCGCGATCGTGGCGGGGCTCGCGGCGCTCGCGACGTTCGCGCGCGCTGCGCGATGGGGCACCGTCGCGACGGCGCGTCACCCGCTGCTCTGGATCCTCCACGCGGGCCACGCGTGGATCGCGCTCGGGCTCGCGCTGCGCGCGCTCTCGTTCGTGTGGCCCGTCGCGTCCGGCTCGCTCGCGATCCACGCGCTCACCGTGGGCGCGATCGGCTCGCTCACGCTCGGCATGATGGCGCGCGTCTCGCTCGGCCACACCGGTCGCGCGCTCGGCGCCGGCAAGACGATCACCGCCGCGTTCGCGCTCGTCACGCTCGCGGCGGTCGCGCGCGCGATCGTCCCCATCTTCGCGCCCGCGCGTTACCTCCTCTTGCTCGAGATCGCCGCGAGCCTTTGGAGCGTCGCGTTTCTCCTTTATCTCGTCGTCTACGTCCCGATCCTCGTCTCGCCGCGCGCCGACGGCAAAGCGGGCTGAAACGCGACTCAGATCGACTGACGGTACCCGAAGAACTCGTGGTCCTCGTTGTAGCCGCCGTGGCCGCCGCCGACCTCCTCGTAGCTCGCGACGAGCTCGATCCCCGCGATCCACTTCACTTGCTTGAACCCGAGCTGGAGCTCGTTGCGCAGCCGGAGCGGCGCGCCGTGCCCGTACGTCAGCGGCTCCCCGTTCATGTCGAGCGCCAGCATCGTCAGCGCCGAGCGCATCTGCTCGATCGGGTGAGCGTCGTAGTAGAGGCCCTTGTCCGGGCCGTCGCCGAGCGAATAGAAGACCACCCACTTGGCCTCGCGCTTCGGCTTCACGAGGTCGAGGAGCGTCTTCATCGACACGCCGCCCCACTTTGCGACGCCCGACCAGCCCTGGATGCAGAAGTGCTGCGTGATCTGCTCGTGGCGAGGGAGCGCGCGCAGCTCGGCGAGCGAGAGCTCGACGGGTTTTTCGACGAGGCCGTGAACACGCAGTCGATAATCGGCGAAGCCGCCGTCGAAGAGCGCGCGGTATTCGGCCGAATCGGGGAACGCGCCGTTGTGCCAGAAATAAGGCGAGATGTCCTTTTCGCCGTAAGCGCCCGGTTGCGCGTCGACGTGCTCGAAGAGTCGCTGCGCCGGGCCGACGAGCGCGTAGCCGGCGCGCTGCACCCATCGCGGGTGGCGTAGCGTGAGCGGCGTGGCGACGAACCACGCGACAAGCACGACGATCATCGACGCCGCGAAGATCCAAAACCCGGTCCAGCCGCTCGCGTCGGTGCCCGCGTACATGTGATTGAGGTTACGGAGCAGGCCCGTCGTGAAGACGAGCGTGACGTGGACCAGGATGAAGAAGAGAAACCAGCAAAGGACGAGGAAGTGGAGCGAGCGCGCGACCTGGATGCTCAGCGCCTTGCTCACGCGCTTGAAACGCGTCGAGAGCGCCGGCGACATTCCGAGCCCGGTGACGAGCGCGAGCGGCGCGGCGACGAACACGGTGAGGAAGTACGCGAGCACCTGCAGCCCGTTGTAAGCGGCCCAGCCGTTTTCGGTGGGCCAGTCGAGCGACAAGTACTGGAGCAGCACGGACCCCGCGTCGGAGAACACCCGCGCGCTCGTGGGGACGAGCCGCCGCCACTCGCCGCTCGCGAACAAGAGCACGTAGAACGCGACGCCGTTCGCGAGCCAGAGCACGTCGAACCCGAGATGCCACCACCGCGCCAGGCCGATCGAGTGGCGCAGGCCGGGCAGACCAAGGTGCTTCGGCAGGGAGATCGAATCCTGCTTCGCCGTCCACAGTGGGTCTGCGGGGACGGGCCTCTGCATCCGGAGCCAGTCTCGTCCAGGCGTCGAGTGGCGCGTCCAATAGAGCCGCGGGTGGTCGGCGAGGATTTGCACGCCCGCGCGGAGGATGAACGTCATGAAGAAGAGGTTCAGCCAATGCTGCCAGCGCGCCCACGCGGGCAGCGGCCGTTCGAAGCGCGGCGAGTAGCCGGTGCCGGGGTGACGCGCCACGAAATCGTGGACCGCGGGCAGGCCGCGGAGGCCCTTGGCCGCTGCGACGGCGAACAAAAAGACGACGAACCCGATCGGTAGAAACCAAAGCACGTTGATCCACCGGTCGCGGCCGACACGCAGGCGCGGTGCGATGCCCGAGGCCGCGGGGAGCGAGCCCGCCCACGCCTCGGGATGGATGACGTCCTCGCCGCGCGTGAGCTTCGCCCGATAATTTTGCATCGCGTGCGGGCTCTCGCTCGGGGCCGCAGCGCGCCGCGTCGCTTCGTCGTCCGCGTCGGGCATGCGGCTCCGCTTAACACGCACGAGTCGTCTTCGCATCGTCGCAAATTGCTACGCAGGCCGAAGAGGCCGTATCGTCGGGGCGTGCATCCCGTCATGCCCACGTCGAGAGCCGGCCTCCCGCTCCTCGCGCGCGTGCGCGCCGTCAGCCTTGCGCTCCCGGGCGCGTCGGAGGCGATCAACCACGGCCGGCCGTGCTTCGCCGTCGGCAAGAAGACGTTCGTGATGTTCCTCGACAACCACCACGGCGACGAACGCATCGCGATCTGGTGCAAAGCGGCGCCCGGCGATCAGGGCGACATGGTCGAGTCGGATCCGAAGCGCTTCTTCGTTCCTCCTTACGTCGGGCCTCGCGGGTGGATCGGCGTTCGGCTCGACGTCAAACCCGACTGGAAGCTCGTCGGGTCGATCGTCGCCGAGAGCCATCGCCTCATCGCGCCCAAGCGCCTGCTCGCCGCGAAGCCCGCGCGTTAGTCAGTGCTGGGGCCAGTCGTTCCACGGCGGCAGCGGGTAGGCGCCGTCGAGTGAGTCGAGAAAATGGACGAGGTGGGCGCGGTCGAGGTCCGAGAGCGCCGGGCCGTGGAAGGCGATCGCGTCGTCGAGCGTGGCGAAGCGGCCGTTGTGCCCCCACGGACCCGATTGGCTCACGTTGCGCAGCGACGGCGTGCGGAAGGCGCCGTGATCGCCGGGCGACGGCGCGAGCGGCACGTCCTCCTTCGGGCCGTCCCAAAATATGCCGCGCGCCGTGAACGGGCTGGTCGCCAAGGTCGCGTACGCGCCTTCTCGACCAACGTCGAACGGATCGCCCGGCCACGACGGGACGCCGAGCGCGTGAAAGCTCTCGTCCGAGAGCATCGGCCCGTCGTGGCAGCTCGCGCATCCGCTCTTTACGAAGACGACGAGGCCGGCGCGCTGGTCGGCGTCGAGCGCCGTGGCGTCGCCCGCGAGAAAACGATCGAACGCCCCCGGGCCTGCCGCGAGCTTCCGCACGTACGCTTCGAGCGCCTTGCCGACGTTCGCCGCGACGAGATCGACCGCTTCGCGATCGCGCGCGCTCATCGCCTCCCACGCGGGATCGCCGGGCTTTCCCCGCGCCGGGAAGCGCGATGCGTCGCCGAGCGGCGGGAGCGGACCGAAGACTTTCTCGTAGCCCTGCGCGTAACGAAGCGCGATCGCGTGAGCGAGCTCGAGGCGCGTGAAGTCCATCTCGAGCGGGTTCTCGAACGCGAAGAGCGGCTGCGACCACACCGAGTCGGCGCGGCCGTCCCAGAACGACCACCGCATGCGCGCCGCGTTGAGCAGCGTCGGCGCGTTGCGCGTCACGCGGGCGAGGCCGGTGCTCGTCGGCTTGCCGTCGGCGAAGTGCGCCTCGGGCGTGTGACAGGTCGCGCACCGCACCGCCTCGCCCTTCGAGAATCGCGCGTCGAAGAAGACCTCGAAGCCGAGCGCGGCCGCGTCGGGATCGTCGCCTTTGGCGTTGCCTCGCGCGGGCGGAAGCGTCGCCGAGAGCGCCATCGCGTGCAGCGTGGCGCACTCGTCGCTCCCGAGCGCGGGATTCGAGATCGCACGGCGCGGCGGTCGACGCGCCGCCGCTGCACGCGGCGAGCGCCAGGAAGAGCAGCGCTCGCTTCATGGGCTCGCGGTGAAGCACGGGCCCGGGTCGAACCCGGCCGGCAGCCCGACGTGCTCGTCGTAGCCGACGTTGTCCCAATCGCGCACGTCGACGAACGGCGAGTTCTCGATGTAATAGCGCTGCCCGCGGCGGTCCCAGTAGCTGGCGTCGAACTCGCTGCGCTCGGCCGCCGAGTGATAGAAGACCTGCCCGAAGCCGAGCGCGCCCTCGGCCATCGTCAGCTTGCCGGTCGAGCCGAGCTCGTTGCAGATGCGCTGCTCGCCGTTCACGTAGAGGACGACGCGGCTTCGCCGGACGTAGACGTCGAAGCGCGTGCGCGGCGCGATGAGCTGTTGGTCGTCGAGGATTTTTCCGACGAAGTTGCCCTTCGCGTCTTGCGTGCGAAACCACGACGGCGGCCCGATGTTGGGGTTTCCGTATTGCGACGGGCTCACGTCGACGACGCTGCTCCGGCCGAGGTTGCCGCTCTGGTTGACCATGACGCGCACCTCGGACTCGGGGTTGGTGTCGTCCGGCGGGAGAGTGAACGGCCAGCCTTGGCGCGGGAAGACCTGGAGGCAGTTCCAGCCCTCGACGCTCGGGTTCAGGCCGTCGCTGTCCATGAAGAACGGCGTCTGGATGATGTTGCCCATCAGCTTGCCGTCCGCGCTCATGGTCGCGCCGGGGGTGTCCGCGCCGCACAGGAGCAGCCACCAGTAGCGGCGCCCCGTCGCGTCCGACTGGACCTCGTAGGTGACATGCAAGTAGTCGGTGTCCGACAGCGCGACCGGCTTTCGCGGATACGCGATGTTGCTCGACATGATGTCTTGCGACCAGTCAGCCAGCGAATAATGCATTTGCCCGCGGGCGAAATAGAATTGCGAGTCCGCGGCGCCGTACGTGTAAAAGCTGTATTTCGAATTTTGATAGAGCTTGCCGGCCTGCGTGCGCCCTTGGCTGTCGAGCGCGGAGACGAACGTCGGCTGCTCTTCGTTCTGGAAGTCGTCGAAGAACGTCGCCGTGGGCGTGGGCGCGCCCGTGCCGAGCGGCGCGATCCGCAGCGTCGTGCGCGCGAGCACCTTGGGCGAGACGTCGGGCGCGGGCTGTCCGTTCTTGGACGGATTGTTGCCGTGCCCGTTCAGGACGAGCGACCCGTACGCCGCGCGCACGTCCGACTCGGTGAAGATCGAGAAGGTGCCGCGGGTCGGCGCGTCGATCTCGGTGTTGCTCGCGTCGATGTCCGCGTGCGAAGCCCCGAGCGCGCCGGTATACGGGCACGCGGTGTCGATCGCTTCGACGACGAGGCGCGTCGCGCCCCCGAGCCCGGTGACCTCGATCTGCCGCAAAAGCTCGCGGTTCGGCGGCTGCGGCCCGTTGTGCTGGCGGTACCCGGCGCAGTGGATCGTCGAGCCGTCGATGTGCTCGGCTCCGTCTTGGACGGTCACGTTCACGCCCTCGGGCAGCGTCGCGACTCGGTAGTCCACGGCTCCGTCGACGGCCGGGACGACGACGATCGCGCTGTCCCGGTTGGGCACGACCGTCACGCCCTGCATCAGCGGCGCCGGAGCCCAATTCAAATCGTGATTGGCGTCGTCTTTCGGATTCGTGGGGTCCGGCTCGACTTGCGCCTGCCCGCCGTCGGGCTCGCTGCTCGGATCGGGCGTCACGTTGGTCACGTTGGGAGTGGACCCGTCGCCCGCGTCGGCCCCCGGGCCGGGCGGCGAACCCGGCGTCGTGGTGCTGCACGCCAGGACGATGGAGGCGACGAGGATGAGCGACTTCTTCTCAATCATCGAAGTCGGTGGTAGCAGCGGCGCTCGAGCCCGCGATTGCTTTTTGCGGCTGCGACGCCGTCGCGCGACGCGCGAGCGGAATGGCGGCGACGGATTTCGTCGCGCCAAGCCGCGTCCAAAAAAAATGCGGCTGAGACCGCGTGAGACGCGTTCGTTTCAACGCGGTTCAACGCGCCGCCACGAGGTAGTCTGGTCGTGCATGTCGCGCCGCGAGAAGCTCTTCTCCGAGCCGTTCGAGCCCGAGCGCGCGGCGATCATCGAGCGCAATTTCCCTTACTTCAAGCGCCTCGCGGCCGACGAGCAGCGCGAGCTCCTCGGCCACGTGAGGGTCTTCCTCGAGGAGAAGACGTTCGAGGGCTGCGGCGGGCTCGAGCTCACCGACGAGATCGAGCTGACCATCGCGGCGCAGGCGTGCTTGCTCTTGCTCCATCGGGAGACCGACTACTACCCCGGGCTCGACGCCATCCTCGTCTACCCTCACGCCTACCGCGCGAAGGGCGTCGAGCGCGCGGGCGGCGGCGTGATCGTCGAGCGCGAGCAAGTGCGACTCGGCGAGTCGCACCGGCAGGGCATCGTGGTGCTCTCGTGGGACGCGGTGAAGCGCGGCGCGGCCGACGACGCCGACGGACACAACGTCGTGCTCCACGAGTTCGCGCACAAGCTCGACGAGGAAGACGGCGCGGCGGACGGCGCGCCCGTGCTGCGACGCCGTTCGAGCTACGGGCCGTGGGCGCGCGTCCTCGGCGCCGAGTTCGAGGCGCTCGGCGAGGCGACCCGCGCGAATCGAGAGACCGACATCGACTCGTACGGCGCGACGAACCCCGCCGAGTTCTTCGCCGTCGTCACCGAGGAGTTCTTCGAGACGCCCGAGAAGCTCGCGAAGAACCACGCGCACCTCTACGAGCAGCTCCGGGAGTTCTACCAGCAGGACCCGCTCGCGCGCCTCGGCATTTCCTTCGAGCCGCCGAGCCCCGACGACGCCCCGCCGCGCGTGGCAGACGAGACGCGGGCGTCGCCGTGGAAGGTGGTCCTCAGCGAGGCGACCGGAGATCCGACGAGCCGCGACAACGTCTTTCGTCCGCGGCTCCTTCAGCTCGGGGCCACGTCGATCGGTTTTCTTTCGACGCGCCACGGCGAAGACGAGAAAGCGTGGGGCTTCGTCTCCGAGGTCTACGCCTGCCCGGACGCGACCGTCGTCGCGGCGACGTATCACTTCCGACCGTCCGGCGACGGCCTCTCCTTCCAGACCGTGCTCGACAACGGGACGACGATCGCGACCGAGACGGCCGA
Source organism: uncultured delta proteobacterium (assembly GCA_963731595.1). Taxonomy (GTDB): domain Bacteria; phylum Myxococcota_A; class Polyangia; order Polyangiales; family Polyangiaceae; genus DASXHD01. Next base: position 610,584 of record CAVSWE010000004.1, on the reverse strand, counting down.
GACGCCGACGCTGTCGATGAAGGCGACGCGCCTCTTCCGATTCAACCACCCACGCGAGCACGCGTTCGTCGCGATGCGCAGCCTCGCGCCCCCGGCGCTCTACGCCGAGCATCGCGCGCGGGTCGAGCGAATCGCGAAGCGCGAGCGCGCGACGCCGCTCGCGCGCGATCCGTGGTCGACGTACGTCGCCGCGCGTATCCGTTCGACCGGGCTCCTCGCGGAGCTCGCACGCGATCGCCTGAAGCTCCACCTGCCCGTCGCGGCGGCGATGTTCCTGATCGTGACCTCAGCCGTCGCGAGCCGCGCCGACACGCTCACGCGCGGCGCGTTCGCCGTCGCGGTCGGCGCCGGTCTCCTCACCGCCGCCCTGTTCTCGGAGCGGGTCGCCGCTTGGCTCCAGCGCAGGCGATTTCGCTCGCCGCCGCTCCCCGCCGACGAGCTCTTCGCGCGCGCCGGCCAGGTACCGCGAATCCCGAGAGCCCCCGTCGCATGAGCCGCCGGCCGAAGCGGCGACCGCCGATTCAGGCGCGCGCGCAGGCGACCGTCGCCGACATCCTCGCGTCGACCGCGCGCATCCTCGAGCGCGAGGGCTACGACGCGCTCACCACGAACGCCATCGCCCGCGTCGCCGGCGTCGGCATCGGCTCGCTCTATCAATACTTCGAGGTCGCGCAGCCTCGGGCACGCGATCGCGATCGTCGGCTACGACGACGGCGCGGGCACGTACGCCTACGTCGACACGTGCGGAGAGAGCTGCAACGGCGCCTCGCAAGCGACGAGCGGCGGCGTCTGGCACGTGAGCCAGAGCAGGATGCACACCGCGATCACGAGCTTCGGCGCCGGTTACGCGCGCTGAAGCGCCGTCACTTGCAGCTGTCGTCTCGCCCCGCGTTCACGCGGCAGCCGTTCGCGCACGCCTTGACGAACGTCTCGCCGTGGCCCGAGGCCGTGCAGCGGTAGAGATCGTTGCTGTTGCCCACGACCTTGTCGCCGCCGCAGTAATAGCCGCTCGGGACGCAGTCGACGGTCTGCGGCGCGGGGCCGAGCTTCTTCAGGTGGTACCAGCCGAGCGCCTGCCACGAGACCGTGTGCGGGTGCGAGGCCTTCGTCTCGTGGGCCACGTAGTTCGAGTCCATCACGAAGATGTTCTTTCCCTCGACGTGATCGACCGACGCGATGTGGCCCCACGGGTCGCCGCTGATCGGCGGATAGACGATGAGGTCGTACGTCGTCGGCACGTGCTTGCCGTCGTTCGGGATGCGCTCCCACTCCGTCGAGCTCGGGCGCTTGGCCGGGTCCTCCCACAGCTTGCACGCGCCGTACGCCGCGCAGTTGCCGTACCAACCGGGTCCCGCGACCGGGAGGCTCACGTGGAACTTCGCGGGATAGAACCCTTGCACCGCGACGAGGCATTGGCCGTTCGGGAAGAGCTTCCAGTCGCCGACGGTCTTCGACGACGTGAGCTCCTCTTCGCCGGACGAGTACGAGACGTCGCTTTCGTCGGCCGCCGAGCACGCGGCGACCAGCGCGCCGCCGATGACGAGGGTCATGGCGAGGGACACGAATCTTCTTCATGCTCGTTCGAATTGCAGAGTCCGTGCCGTTTCGGCGGCTCGCGAGATCTCGCGGGAGCTCGCGACGAGCCGCGAGATTTCACGCCTTCGAGCGGCCCGCGCGCCCGGGTGGACACCGCGCTTGTCTGGGCGGCGAATCGCGAACGGATCGCGTCCGATCCGCATCGGCGAGCGTGCTGTGCCGAGGCTCCACGTGGACACCGCACCCCCACCTTCACCGAGCCACCGATCGGATCGCCCGCGAGCCGATCTTTCCGACGATTGCCGCGACAATCCACGCCTCGCGGGCGTGGCACGTCGGCTGCAGCTCTCCTTCGGCGTGAAACCCATCGCGCTTCTCCTCCTCCTCGCGATCGCCGCGATCGCGTGCGGCCCCGTCGACGCGACCGACAGCAGCGCCGAGGAGCTCGGCGTGGGCGTCTACGTGTCCAAGGCGACGGCCATCGGCAACGCCGGCTACATCGGCGACTGGGAGCACGAGTGGGGTTACGTGCTCGGTTACCTCGAGCCCGGCGCGCGCGTCTACGCGAAGACCGTCCGCGCCGATTCGGTCTACGGGCTGATCACCAACAGCCACTACGGCGCGTGGGACCACGGGCACCACTGCGGCTGGGTTTCGCTCAAGCACCTGAAGGGCAGCGGCTTCCACTCGAAGGTCGCGGACGTCTGCCCTTCGCCGGACAACGACTTCAGCCTGGCGCGCCACTCGGGAGGACCCACCGGATTTCGCCCCGGGAGCTGGATTCGAATGCAACGGCTGCGTGCAGCCGGCGGTCGTGTTGCCGACGTGCTCCGATTTCAACGTGTATGCGAACTACGATCCCGCGACGCACACGTTCCACACGGCCGACGGATACGAGGTCGTGGGTCGCGGGACCATCTACGGAAGCGATCGATTCCAATCCAAAGAAATCACCGCGACCGCCGGCTACAGCGGATTCGGGACGCGCTTCGTCACGACCGACGGTGACGCGGTCGAGATCAAGGACACGCAGCGCCCGTGCAACGTGAAGGGCGGCTGCACGGCCTTCGGCTTCATGCACGCGGACTGCATCGCGGGAAAGCACGTCGGCGATCCGGCTGGAAACGAGCCGACGACGGTCATCCCCGCGGTCCCGGCCGCGGCGTGCGGCGAGGTGAAGCCGGGCGAAGGCATGCGCGCCGGCGAGTCGTACGGAAGCTGCAACGGGCGGTTCGTGCTGACGCTCCAAGGCGACGGCAACCTCGTCTTGCGCGACAAGTCGCAAAACGGAAAAGCCATTTGGGCGACGAGCACGTCGGGCAGCGACGGGTACGCGGCCACGTTTCAAACGGACGGAAATCTCGTCTTGTACGGGCACTATCAAAACGCATTATGGTCCGCGCACACGAACGGAAAGGGCGGAGTCCGTCTCGATTTCCAAGACGACGGAAACGTCGTGCTCTACGACGCCCAATCGAACGCCGTGTGGTCGACCGGGACGGCGAACCCATGAAGACGGCCGCGCTCTTCGCGCTCCTCGCGCTCTCCGCGCTCGCGTGCTCCGACGCCTCGCAGACGCCCGACGGCGCCGCGCCCGCCTGCAACGGCTCGGGGACGACGCTGTTCGAGGGGATGGACGTCTACGACGCGCTCGCGGTCGAGGACGGCTTCGTCTACGTGGAGGTCCCCGGCTCCGGCGTTCAGCGCTGCGCCACGACCGGATGCGCGTCGCCCTCGCCGGTCGTCGCGACCGACGCGTTCGTGAGCGCGACGCTCGGCGCGAACCTGACCTACACGACGCAGATCGCCGCCGAGGACGGCAGCGGCGTCGTCGGCGAGATCCGCTCGGCGGGCCTCGACGGGAGCGGCGACGGCCCGCTCCTCGCGGGCGCCGCGTATCCCGGGTTCGTCGCGACGTCGGGCGGTCGTACGTTCTGGGCGCGCGACTCGTTCGCGATCGACGACACGCCCGCGACCCTCGAGTGCGTCGGCTGCGGCGGCGCCGGCTCGACGCCGTGGATGATGGGGCTCGGCGGCGGCACGTACGGCGTGGTCGCCGACGCGCACCGCGTACTCGTGCTCGCCGACGACGCGTCGCTCACCGGCGTGTCGCTTCTCGCGTGCGGCGTCTCGGCGCCGTGCTTCGGCGAGCCGACCGTGCTCTTGACGGGGCTCGATCGCACGGCGAGCGCGCAGCAGCTCGCCACCGACGGAACCAACGTGTGGGTGGTGCGCGCCCCGCAAGAGGACGTGGTTCGCATCGACGCGTCGGGCGCGGTGACGCCCGTCATCGTCTCTCAGCCGGTCAGCGCGATCGCCGTCGACGCCGCGAGCGGCGACCTCTATTACGGAACGAGCGCCGGCGTGGTCGGCAAGGTGGCCGGCGACGGCTCCGCCGAGCCCACGAGCCTCGGCTGCACCGGGACGCCGATCGCCGCGCTCGCGCTCGACACGACGAGCGTCTATTTCGTCGACGGCGAGAGCGGCTCCGTGGTCGCGAAGCTGCCGAAGTAGTCGCTCAGGTGCCGCAGAAGGTCTGGCGAACGCGCTCCTCGGGCTTCGGTGGCGCGGCGAGGTGCGCGTGCTCGGGCTGGTCCTCGTAGGGCGTCGCGAGCACGCGGACGAGCGTCTCGAACGGCCCGAAGTCGTCGCGTCGCGCGGCCTCGATGAGCTCCTCGATCCGGTGATTGCGCGGGATGAACGCCGGGTTCGCGGCTCGCATGCGCGTCGCGGCGTCTCCGGGCGTCCCTTCTTCGAGCGCGAGGCGCTCGCGCCACGCGGTCATCCACGTGCGTAGCGCTTCGGGCTCGTCGTCCTTCGTCGCGTCGGTGGACGCGCAGAGCCGCCGAAAGAAAACCGTGAAGTCGAGCGCGCGCTCGGCGAGATGCTCGAGCACGCGCTGGACGAGGTCCTCGTCGCCCGGTTCCTCGCGCACGAGCCCGAGCTTCTTGCGCATCACGCCGAGATAGGCGCGCTCGAAGCGCGTGGCGAATCGTTCGAGTCGCTCGGTCGCCAGACGAAGGGCTTCGGCCTGATCCTCCGCGACAATCGGGAGCAGCGCCTCGGCGAGGCGCGTCACGTTCCATCGCGCGACGTTCGGTTGGTTCGCGTACGCGTAGCGGCCCGCGTGATCGATCGAGCTGAACGTCTTGTCCGGATCGTACTCGTCGAGGAACGCGCACGGGCCGTAGTCGATCGTCTCGCCCGAGATCGACGTGTTGTCGGTGTTCATCACGCCGTGCACGAACCCGACGCCGAGCCAGCGCGCGACGAGGTCGGCCTGCGCGTCGACGACCTTCTCGAGCAGCGCGAGCGCGTCGTTGCTCGTGCCCATCGCGTCGGGATAGTGCCGCGCGAGCGCGTGCGCCGCGAGCGCACGGAGCGCTTCGTCGTCGCGTCTCGCGGCGAAGTACTGGAACGTGCCGACGCGGAGGTGGCTCGCGGCGACGCGCGCGAGGATGGCGCCCGCGAGCGGCTCGTCGCGAAGCACGCGCTCGCCCGTCGTGACGACCGCGAGCGCGCGCGTCGTCGGGATGCCGAGCGCGGCCATGGCCTCGCTGACCACGTACTCGCGCAGCACCGGACCGAGCGCCGCGCGCCCGTCGCCCCCGCGCGAGAACGGCGTGCGCCCCGCGCCCTTCAGCTGCAGGTCGCGGCGCTTGCCGTCGGTGCCCACGATCTCGCCGAGGAGGATCGCGCGCCCGTCGCCGAGCTGCGGCACGAAATGGCCGAACTGATGACCCGCGTACGCGAGCGCAATCGGCTCGGCGCCGTCCGGCACTCGGTTGCCGGAGAGGATCTCGGCGCCCGCGGGCGACGCGAGGACGTCGGGGTCGGCGCGGAGGAGCTCGGAGAGAGCGCGGTTCAGCTTCACGACGCGCGGTCGCGAGACGCGCGTCGCGGCGACGCGGGCGTAGAGACGCTCAGGCAGACGGGCGTAGGTGTTTTCGAATCGCATGACCACGGGACGCTCGACACGTAGCACGACGGCGACCCGCGAGTCGGGCTCCGAAGCATCGCGCCACGGTGTGCGTGCGGCGCACGAGCAGTCGCGATGCAAGCGCGCGAAACGCGTGGGAGCTCACGTGGCACGTCGCTTGATGAATCACGACGCCATGTCGAAGAGCTCGATCGTCGCCGCTGCGTCCGCGTTCGCTCTCGCAATCGCCGCCGGATGCGCGAGGCCCCCTCAAGCTCCAGGCGGCAACGCGGACCAAGCCGCCCAGGGCGCGCCGCTCTACGTCGCGCACTGCGCGAAGTGCCACGGTCCGACCGGCGCGGGCGGTCCGCACACGCCGGCCGTCGTCGGAAAGAACGCGTGAACGAGATGAACGCGTCCAACTTCGTGCTGCACCCGGAGTCGGAGACGCGCGTCACCTCGGGCACGGTCCGCTGAAGTGGCTCAGAGCGCGGCGAGGTCCTTCTCAATCTCTTCCCACTCCGACATCGACGACGCGATTCGCTTCACGAGCTCGGCGTCCTCGAGCTCGAGGCTCGCGATGACCTCGTTCTTCGTCTTCACGTAGAACTCCGGGTCGGCGTAGAGCGTGGCGATCTGGGCGCGGCGCACCTCGTCGCGTTCGATCTGCGCGAGGACTTTGTCGCGGCGCGCGGGGAGGGCTTGAAGGCGGTTGCGTCGCTTTTTCTGCTCCTCCCACGAGAGACCCTCGGCCGCGGCGGCTGGCGGAACGCTCTTCGCGCGCGCGCCGTCGGCCTTCGCCTTCGACGCGACGGCGGCGACGTCGAGGTGATCGGCGTGCGAGCGCTCGAGGTACTCGGGATACGTCCCGGGAAAATCGTGGATCCCGTCGGGCGTGACCTCGACGATGCGCGTCGCGAGCTTCGAGACGAACCAGCGGTCGTGCGAGACGAACAAGAGCGTGCCCTCGAACGACGCGAGGCCATCGGCGAGCGCCTCGATCGCCTCGAGATCGAGGTGGTTGGTCGGCTCGTCGAGCACGAGCACGTTCGGTTTGCGCACGGCGAGCTGCGCGAAGATCAAGCGCGCCGCTTCGCCGCCCGAGAGCGAGCCGATCGGCTTCTCGACGTCCTGGCCGGAGAAGAGGACGCGCCCGAGCTGGCCGCGCACGTAGGTCGTCGGCTCGCTCGGGCACGCCTCCCACACGTAGTCGAGCGGCGTCATCGTCTCGCTCTTCAGGAGCTCGTGGTGGTCCTGCGCGAAGTAGCCGACGCGCGCCTCGTGCCCGAACCGCGCGGCGCCGCGGTCGGCCTCGAGCGCGCCGACGACGATCTTGAGCAGCGTCGATTTCCCGAGACCGTTCGGACCGATGACCGCGACCTTCTCCCCGCGACGAATCGTCAGCGACACGTCGCGCAGCACCTCTTTCGGTCCGTAGGACTTGGAGACCGCCTCGACCTCGAGCACGTCGCGCCCGCTCGCCCGCTCGGGCACGAAACGAAAGAGCGGCGCGCGCCGGGACGTCGCCGCGAGATCCTCGACCTCGATCTTCTCGATCTGTTTGAGGCGGCTCTGCGCCTGCTTCGCCTTGGTGGCTTTGGCGCCGAAGCGCTCCACGAACGCGCGCTTCTCGGCGATGATCTTCTCGGCGCGCGCGACGCCGGCCTCTTTGCGCTCGCGCGTCGCGATCTTCTCGCGCGCGAACGCCGAATAGTTCCCCACGTACGGCGTGATGGTCTCGTAGTCGACGTCGAGGACGTGGGTCGCGACGGTGTCGAGGAAGCGCTTGTCGTGCGAGATGACGAGCGCGGCGCCGGCGTACGAGGCGAGGAACTTCTCGAGCCACGCGATCGAGAGGATGTCGAGGTGGTTGGTCGGCTCGTCGAGGAACAGCGCGTCCGGGCCGCCGACGAGCACTTGCGCGAGCAGGACGCGGAGCTTGAAGCCGCCGGAGAGCGTACGCAGCGGCAGGCGATGCGACGCGAGCGGGATGCCGAGGCCCTCGAGGATTTCGGTGGCGCGCGCCTCGAGCGTGTAGCCGCCGGCGTTCGCGATGAAATGCTCGAGCTCGGCGAGCTCTGCCGGGTCGCCGTCGCCGTGATCGACGATGCGATCGCGCCGCTGGAGCGCGCTCCACGTGGGCGCGTCGCCGGCCATCGCGACGTGGAGCGTGAGCTCGTCGTCGTCGAGGAAGCGATCTTGGCGGAGCACGCCGACGCGCGCGCCGGGCGGAATCGTCACGGCGCCTTCGGTCGCGGGCTCGTCGCCTGCCACGATCTTCAAGAAGGTCGTCTTGCCCGAGCCGTTGGCGCCGACCAGTCCGTAGCGCGAGCCACGATTGAGCTGGAACGTGGCGTCGCGAAAGAGCGTGCGACCGCCGTAGGACTTGCCGAGCCGAGAGACGCCGATCATGAGCGGATCGCGCACCTAGCATGGATTTCGGCGGGCGCCGAAGGCGTCATGAAGGACGCGTGGCGCGCGACGATGGGCGCGGCGTCTTCGCCGGACCGCGCGGCTCGACCAATTTGCCGCCGCGCGCGGCCGGCGCAAACGGGCCGACGGCACGTGCGATGCAATCGCTTCGAGCGCCATGAAATCGACGTTTGCGATGTCGTTCTCGCCCGGTGTCGTGCTCGCTCTCCTCGTCGCTCTCTCCCCGCGCGCGAGCGCGCAGACCTCGCCGAAAGAGCAGCCCTCGGACAAGCCTCTCGAGACCCCGACGCGCGCGCTCGAATTCTACGGCGCGACCGGCTACACGCAGGGCTTCGGCGAGCTCCAGTCGGGCGTCGGCATGCAGCGGGTGATCACGCCTGGGTTCGCGACGGAGATCGGCCTAGGGTACCGCATCGATCCGCGGTGGGCGGTGAGCCTCGTCGGCCAGTACGCGGAGTTCGACGCCGAGCGCGCGAACTCGGCGCGCGGGCTCGTGCTCGGCGCGGCCGTCGCGTACCACGTGCGCCCGTACGACAAGTGGGACCCGTGGGTGCAGGTCGGCGCCGGCTATCGCCTCCTCTGGGAGAACAACGTCGCGCCGGCGCCCGATCTCCTCACGCACGGCTTGGAGCTCGCGAAGGTCACCATCGGCGTCGACATGCGCGCGAGCCGAGACATCGCGTTCTCGCCCGTCCTCGGCGTCGATCTCACGCTGCCGCTCTGGCAAGCGACCAACGGCCAGAGCTCGACGGCGATCGCCGATCCAACCGTCAGCGCGTTCGTGTTCGCCGGGATGCAGGCGCGCTTCGACTTGACGAGCACGTTCGTCGGCGGCGCGAGGCCCGTCGCCGAGACGCGCACCACCCAAGCCGCGGTGTGTCCGCCGTCGCCCCCGGTCGCGAAGCCGGTGAGCCCCACGATCACCGCGTCGGACGAAGTGCTCGCGGCGTGCAAGCTCGACCTCGACGACGTCGGCAAAGCGCCGAAGTTCGACTTCGACAAGGCGGCGCTCCTGCCCGCCGACACCGACGTCCTCCAGAAGGTCGCCGAGTGCTTCTCGACCGGACCGCTGAAGAACGACCGAGTGCTGCTCGTCGGTCGGGCCGACCCGCGCGGGTCGGTCGAGTACAACTACGGTCTCGGCATGCGGCGCGCGAGCAGCGTCGCGGCGTTCCTCGCGCAGCACGGCGTCGACGGCTCGCGCATCGAGAGCACGACGCGAGGCAAGGACGACGCGACCGGAACGAGCCCGCCGACGTGGGCGGCCGACCGCCGCGTGGACATGCTCCGCGTGGAGATTGAAATCGACCAGCGCTGAGCGCGCGCGCTCAATGACGCGGGACGCACCGCGCGACGAGGTCGTCCACCATGTCCGGAAGGGCGCTCGGCCACGGCGTTTCGCCGCTGCAGGTCCCGCCGCCGGCGCCGCTGCCGACGCAGTGGACCGTCGCGTCCGTCGTGACCGCGTCGAAGAAGAGGGAGCCGTTTCCCACGGTGGCGTCGGGCGCGTTCGAGCAGTACCAAGCCGCCACCGACGTGCTCGGGTAGGCGAGCACAGCGCCCGCCCCGAGCACGCTGTCGTCTCGCCAACGCGCGACGTCGTCTGCGGAAGGCGCGGACGTCCCGCACGCGGGCGTGCGCTCCCATCCCGAGATGATCGCGAGCACGCCGTCGCCGTACGCGACGGGCGCGGAAGGGATCGCGTCGCAGACGGCGCGCGGCGGAGTGGACGGGTCGCACCCGAGGTCCACGCGCGCGAAGGGAGGGCCCGCGCTCATCGTGATCGCGTCGACGAACTCGCCGGCGCCATAAAACGCGAGCGACATCGCGAGACCGCCCGAGCCGCCGCCGAACGATTGGGCGCAGAAGGGTTGCGCGCGGTCGCCGCCGTGCGCTTGCGTGAACGCGTACGAGAGCATGGTCGCGTAGCGGCATGCAGCGAGCTTCAGTCCGCTCGCGCTGCTCTCCCAGTCCGACGCCCACGCGACCTGCACCACACGGAAACCGCGCGCGAGGTACGCGCCCGCGAAGCCGTCGTCGAAGAAAGCCGTGCCGCCGACGTGCCCGTGCAGGTAGACCGTGCCTCGCGCCGGCCCGCTCGGTTCGGTGACCGCGAGCGTCGCCGACAAATCGTCGAGGCCGGGGCACGCCACGACGACGGTCGAGCAACTCGCGGCGGGCGCAGCGCCGGCGGGGCACGCGACGGACGCTTGGCTCGTCACCGCGCCGAGCGTCGGGGCTGCGGGTTTCGAGCTCGAGCAGGCCGCGACGGCAGCTACGAGCCACAGCCACGAGCGTCTCATGGTGCGGCTGCGAAGGCTTGGATGCGATTGGTGCCGACGAAGACCGTCCCGTGGGCGACCACGGGCTCGACGTATTTCCCCCCGACGTGGAGGTCGGACGGCCCGCTCCGGTAGAGGAGGTTCATCGTCTGGGCGTCGAACGCGTACAAGATCGGACGCGGCGCAGAAGGCCCGACGAGCGGCTCGGTGCGTCGCCCGTTCTCGTCGACGACCCAGACGATCGCGCCCGCTCCGCTCGCGCTGCTGACGACCGGTGAGCCCGGGTTGATCAGCGCGACGTCGGAGCTCACCGCGTCCACGGTCAGATACGCCGGTTTCCCCGCGGCGATCACCACACGCAGGCGCGCGAGCGAGGGCGGCACGCTCGTCACGCCGTCGGGCCCCTTGGACGCGCCGGTCGCGAACAAGAACGCGCCACCGCTCGCATCCGAGTAGAACGCCAGGGTCGTGTGCATCTTCGCCGAGTCGTCTTCGTTCGCGCCGGGCGCGTCGCTGTACGGCCCGAAGACGCTGAGCGGTCCAGCGACGCAGGTCGACGGGGCGTTGGGATCACAATAAGGCGGGCCTGCCGGGGGAAGCAGCGACGTGTCGGTGGCGGCCTGCTGCCAGCCCTCGCTCGTCTGGCAAGCCTCTCGCACAGTCAGCGAGCCCGGGAGCGCGTCTCGCTCGAGCAGGTACACGTCGCCTTGCTTCGAGCCGAACGCGACTAGGCGCGGGGTCGTCGTGCCCGTTGCGGTCAGGTCGGGCAAGAGCAGCGGCATGTTCCCTCCGAGGTCCGCGTCGTTGGCGTCGCTGAGGCAGTAGTTCCATGGCGAGTAGGTGCCGCGAAGCGCGAGGTCGGTCCCGAACGACACGAGCGAATCGCCCCACGTACCCGCGACGTCCGCGGGACCGTACGCGGGCGGACCGTTGCCCGTCGTCACGTGAACGACGCCGGCCTCGTCGACCGCAGGACCGCCCGCGCCCCACATTCCGCCGTTGGCTTGTCCGGGCGGCGAGTCGCGACCCGCGCAGAACGACGAAGTCACGCGCGCGTTCGCAGTGTCCACGGCGACGATCCATCCGGCGACCGTGTCGGAGAACCCGCCGAACGCGACGTAGACGCGCGCCGCGTTCGCGTCCAACGCGAGCGCTGCCCGCTGCGAGAGGCGCGTTGCGTCCGGCTCCCATTTGCACGGCCCGTTCCGATCGACCGGCTCGATCGCGGCGGCGTCGAGGGTGACCGGAAAACCCGCGATGACGGCGCCGCTCGCCGCGTCGAGCGCGACGAGCTTCCACACGGGCGGCCCCTCGCTCGCGTCCAAAGCAGCGACGTAGAGACGCCCGGCGCTCGAATCGAGAACGGGCGTCGAGAGGACCCCGAGAGGGCTGCCGCCGTCGAGGCCAGGAACGATCGCCGGTCGTGCGACGACCGACTTCCAGAGCGTCGTTCCCGCGGAGACACTGCCTTGGCTGCACGGCGCGTCGAACGCGTCGACGGCATAGACGACGCCGCTCGTCGTCGCGGCGAACACGACGTCGAAACGACCCTGGAATTCGCCCGACTCGATCGCGACGTCGTCGGCGTAAAGGGGCGACGCGTACATTCGGCCGGCGTACGTGCGATTGAACGTCGCCGTGTCGAACGCTTGCGACTCCCACGCGAGGCCGAGATGAGCCGTCGCCATCGTCGTTGGCGTCAGCGTTGTCTCCTCGTCGTTCCAGCCGGTCCGCGTGCCCGCGCCGTGGAACGTCGACCACACGAGCCCGCGATGCGCTGGCGCGGTGCAATCGCTGAGCTCGACGCTGCAGCCGGGCAGGAGCAGCGAAAACACGACCGCCGCGGCGAGCCGTGGCCGATTCCTTCTCCCCATGTCCGCGCGATTGAAGCGTGCTTCGTCCTGAGAGGCAACGCGCGCACTCCCGGTGCGTCAGCCTGCCTCAGTCGCTCCGAAACTTGAAACCTCCGCCGCGGCCGCCGGCACTGTCCTACGGGCGCCGGTGCGCGCCTCGGAGGCTTTGCCATGAGACGATCCATTCTTGGCTTTTGCGCGACGGCGGCCTTCGTCGTCGCGGCGTGCGGCGGGAGCGACACGACCGGGGGAATCGACGGCGGCGGCGACGCGACGTCGACCAACGACGCCAGCGCGCCGGACGCGGCCGGCCCGGCGTGCAGCACGGACGCGCAATGCGGCCAACCGACGCCGTACTGCGACACCGCCGCGGGCGTCTGCGTCCAATGTCTCGGCGATCCGAACTGCTCGAACACCCAAAACAACGCCCGCACGTGCAACCTGACGACGCACACCTGCGTGCAGTGCGCGACGTCGGCGAACTGCGGCGGACAAAACCCGTATTGCGCGCCGACGGGAAGCTGCGTGCAGTGCCTCGCCGACGGCAACTGCGGACAGAACCAAAAGTGCAACCCGCTCACGTACCGCTGCGTGAACGCGTGCAGCACCGACGGTCAGTGCGCGGCGCCGACGCCGTACTGCGACACGGTCGCCGGGTACTGCGTGCAATGCCTCTCGAGCACGAACTGCGCGAACAATCAGAACGGCAACACGGTCTGCGACACGTCGACCGACACGTGCGTCGAGTGCCTCGCCGACACGGACTGCAAGGATCCGCAGCAGGCGCATTGCTTCACGTCGTCGCACCGCTGCGTCGAATGCCTCGTGAACGCCGACTGCGGGACCAACGGAGTCTGCTCGTCGAACCACACGTGCCAATAGGGCGGGCGCCAAGAAGGCGGAGGCCGAGTATCGTGCGCCGGTGAGAGAGGCGCTCGAGCTCGCGTGAGGACACTCGTCTGGTTTCGCGGAAAGGATCTTCGCCTCGCCGATCACGCGCCGCTCCGCGCGGCGATCGACGCGGGCGAGGTCGCGTGTCTGTTCGTGCTCGACCCGCATTTCTTCGCGCCGTCGCGCGCGGCGGAGCTGCCGCACCGGATGCAGGTGCTGCTCGAGTCGATCGCGTCGCTGGCGGACGCGATCGAACGGCGGGGCTCGCGTCTCTTCTTGGTCGAGGGCAAGAGCACGCTCGTCGTACCGGAGCTCGTGTCGGAGTGGCGCGTCGATCGCGTGGTCGCGCACGCGTGGACCGAGCCGTTCGGACGCGCGCGCGACGAGCGCGTGGCGCGCGCGCTCCGCGTGCCGCTCGAGCTCTTCGAGGGCGAGACGCTCGCGACGCACGGCACGATTCGTAACGCGTCGGGCGCTCCCTTCTCGGTCTTCGGCGCGTTCGCGCGTGCGTTTCACGCGTCGGTGCGCGTCGACCCGCCGCTCGCCGCGCCGCGAACGATTCCGCCGCCGCCGCCCGGCGTCCGCGCCGCCACGCGCGCGCTGCCGACGCTCGCGGAGCTCGGCCTCGCGAAGAACGCGCGCTTGGCTCCCGGCGGAGAAGCGGCCGGCGGCGACCGCCTCGCGCGTTTCCTCGCCGACCGCGCGGCCCACTACGACCGCGACCGCGATCGACTCGACCTCGACGCGACGAGCCGAATCTCGATCGATCTGAAATTCGGCACGCTCTCCCCGCGCACGGTGTGGACCGCGGCCGAGCGCGCCCTCGCGCGCGCGCACCCGCGCGCCTGGCGGAGCTTCTCGAGCGAGCTCCTCTGGCGCGAGTTCGCGTACGCGACGCTCTGGGATCACCCGCACCTCCTCGAGCGCCCGCGCCGCACCCTCCCGCGGAAGCCGGTCCGCGACGAAGCCGGTTGGCGCGCGTGGTGCGAGGGCCGCACCGGTTTCCCGGTCGTCGACGCTGCCGCGCGGCAGCTCCTCGCCGAGGGCTTCGTCCACAACCGCGCGCGCATGATCGCGGCGAGCTTTCTCACGAAAGATCTCGGCATCGACTTTCGCGGCGGCGAAGCGCACTACCTGAAGTGGCTCGCCGACGGCGACTGGGCGCAAAACGACTTCAACTGGCAATGGGTCGCGGGCTGCGGGCTCGACGCGGCGCCCTTCTTCCGCGTCTTCAACCCCACCGAGCAGGCGAAGAAATTCGATCCGACCGGCGCGTACGTTCGCCGCTGGGTCCCCGAGATGGACACGCCCGCGTACCCGAAGCCGATCCTCGATCACCGCGAGGCGCGCGCGCGTTACCTCGCGGGCATGGCGCGCCCGAAGTGACGGAGGCGCGTCTCGGTCGCGTCCGCATGTGGCGCGTGACCTCACGCTCGAGCCGTCCAGCTCGTCGCGCGTCGAGCAGCGCCTTCGTGCCGTCGAGATGGAGCCGCCGACGACGACGCGAGCGCCGGACGCAACGTCGTGGCGATCGTCGCGCTGCCGCTCTCGATGGCGCTCGCGATTGCCGTCGGCGCGCCGCCGCAGCACGGGCTCTACACCGCCATCATCGCGGGCTTCGTCACCGCGCTCCTCGGCGGGTGCACTACCTCGAGCGCATCGGCGCGCTCTGGGCGGCCCGCGGCACTGCCGACTGGCGCGAGGTGGTCGTCGCCGGGAGCACCTTCGCGCTGCTCGTCGGGATCCCGAGGCTCACCAAGAAGATCCCCGCGCCGCTCATCGCGATCGCGGGCGCGGCGGCGGTGGTCGCGCTCGTTCATTACGTTCACCCGTCGTTCAGCGTCGCGACGATCGAGAGCCGCTTCCACGGCATCCCGCGCGTGCCGCCTCGCCCGGCCATGCCTTGGTCGGGCGGTCTCACGTTCGCGACGGTGCGCGAGCTCTCGTCGGCGGCGTTCGCGATCGCGATGCTCGGCGCGATCGAGTCGCTCCTCTCGGCCATCATCTGCGACGGCATGACGCGCACGCGACACGACCCGAACGCGGAGCTCGTAGGGCTCGGCATCGGCAACATCCTCGCGCCGTTCTTCGGCGGGATCGCGGCGACCGGCGCGCTCGCGCGCACCGCGACCAACATCCGCGCCGGCGCGCGCTCGCCGATCGCCGCCGCCAGTCACTCGATCCTCGTGCTCCTCGCGATGGTGCTCGCGGCGCCCCTCGTCTCGTACATCCCGATGGCCTCGCTCGCGGCGCTCCTCATCCTCGTCGCGTGGAACATGTCCGAGACGCGGACCTTCATCGGCATCGTGAAGGTCGCGCCGCGCAGCGACGTCGCCGTGCTGGTCTCGTGCTTTCTCCTGACCGTCGTCTTCGACATGGTCGTCGCGATGTCGGTCGGCTTCGTGATGGCCGCCGTCCTCTTCATGAAGCGAATGTCCGAGATCACCGAGTCCAAGCTCATGATCGACAACACGAAGGAGGTGATGCTCGGCGGTCCCGAGCTCCCGCCGAACACCACCTTCTACGAGGTGAACGGTCCGCTCTTCTTCGGCGCCGCGCAGCGCGCGATGGACTCGCTCCACGCGAGCGAGAGCGACGCGTTCCACGAAATCATCATCCACCTCGGCAAGGTGCCGGTCATCGACGCGACCGGTTTCGCCGCGCTCGAGAACGCCGTCTCCGCGCTCGTTCGTCGCAAGAAGGTCGTCGTGCTCGCGGGGCCGCTGCCGCAGCCGCGGAAGATCTTCGACAAGGCGCGCCTCGACGCGGCGCACCCGGGCATGGTGTACATCGCGCCGAGCCTCGAAACGGCCTTGAAGCTCGCGGCCGAGGTCGAGGCCGCGCCCGAGTCGCGCCGCTCGCACCACGCGCCCGCCGCGCACGCCGCCGAATAAGCGCTATTCTCCGCACGTGAAGCCGGGGCCCGTCTTCGAGTCGACGCCGATGCGCCGCCTCGACCGCATCGTGCGCACGATCGCGCCGAAGGACGTGATGATCACGCTCGTCGGCGAGAGCGGGACGGGCAAGGAGGTCATCGCGCGGCGCATCCACGAGCTCGGTCCGCGCAGCAAGGGCCCGTTCGTCCCCATCAACTGCGCGGCGATTCCCGAGGCGCTCTTCGAGAGCGAGCTCTTCGGTCACGAGCGGGGCGCGTTCACGGGCGCGAGCGAGCGCGTGCGAGGCAGATTCGAGGCGTCCGCGGGCGGCACGCTCTTCCTCGACGAGATCGGCGAGATGCCGATCGGCGCGCAGGCGAAGCTCCTCCGATTCCTCGAGAACCGCCGCTTCATGCGCGTCGGCGGCAGCAAGAAAATCACCGTCGACGCGCGCCTCGTCTGCGCGACGCTGCACGCGCTCGAGGAGCAGGTGCAGATGGGGAAGTTCCGCGCGGATCTCTTCTATCGCATCCAGGGCATCACGCTCGTCGTGCCGCCGCTCCGGCAGCGGCGCGCCGACATCGGGCCACTCGTGCGGCGGTTCGTCGCCGATTTCGCCGAGCGACACGACGTCGTGCCGCCGCGCGTCGGGCGCTCCGCGAGCGCGGCGCTGCGCGCGTACGATTGGCCCGGCAACGTCCGCGAGCTCCGCAACGTCGTCGAGATGGTGACGCTCCTCCGCGCGGGGCGCGTCGTCCGCATCGGCGATCTGCCGGAGGCCGTCCAGCGCGCCGCGCGCTCCTCGGCGCCGGCGACGGCGGAGGCGATGGAGGTCCGGCTCGATCGTCCGCTCGACGAGACCGTCGACGAGATCGTCTCTCGCGCGCTCGAGCTCGAGAGCGGAAACCGGAGCCGCGCCGCGCGCCGCCTCGGCGTGAGCATTCGCACGATCCAGCGCTACGCGTCGCGCCTGCGCGTGAGCGTCCATTGAGCGCGACGGTCGACGCCAAGAAGCTCGCGCCGTTCTTCGCGGCGACGGCGCTCTTTCACCTCGCGTCGGTCGCGACCCGCTTCGACGTGGTCGCGGCCGAAATCCCTCGGAACGTGCAGTCCGCGATCCTCTTCGCGCAGCTCCCGCTCTTGCTCGTCGGCGGGTACTTCGAAGGAAGGATGGACCACGGCGAGGGCGTCGGACCGGTCTGGATGCGCATCAAGTCGCGGCCGGTGAAGTGGTCGTTCACGCTCGCGTTCGTGTTCCTCGTGACGGTCGTCCTCCAGACGTGGAACGTCTCGCTCGGCCCGCTCGACCCGACTCCGCCGAAAGAATGGCCGGAGATGCAGCGCGCGGCGTGGTTCGCGATGTTCACCGTCGGCATGTTCTTCCCGAACTACCTCGCCGCGACGTCGTCGCTCATCCCGGCGCTGCGCGCGATCACGGCGCCGCTCCGCAAGCTCCCGAGCCTGGTCGCCGTCGCGATCGCGACAGCGCTCGGCGTCGCCGCGGGGTTCGGCGTCGTGGTCGCGCTCGCGTCGGCGAAAGTCGGAGCGGGGGTCGGACGGGCGAACGACCTCTGGGCGTCGCTCCAGAGCGATCCGCAAATCGCGCTGCCGATCGCGCTCGCGATGGCGTGGGGCCCCGTGGCCGTGGGCCTCGTCGCCGAGCGCTTCGGAGCGGTCATCCCGGTCGAAGCGCCGCGAGCCAGTCGCCCGTGAGCGCGGCGTAGGTCAAGAAGGACGACATCATCGCGCCGGCGAACCCCGCGGAGAACGCGTCCTGTCCCGTGAGCCAGAGGCCGTCGATGCGCGTCTTCGGGCGGAGCCAGTGCGTGTGCTTGACGAACCGGTCGCCGCTCGGCTCGAGACCGAGCGAGCAGCCGTGCCACGCGCGCGGATTGCACCCCATCGGCACCCCCGCGCGAACGAGACTCGGCGTTTTGCCGACCAGCATCGGCATGTGGCGGTGCACGACCTTGGTCAGGTTCTCGATCACGCGCCCTTCCAGCTCCGCGCGGAATGCCGGGTCACTTCGGCTGCGCGCCACCCACGCGGGGATGCCTTCGGCGAGCGCCACCACGGTCGACTTGTTCGGGTAGCGCTGCGCGTGGAGCGGCTCGCGCGCGGAGGGGCTGAGCAAGTAGCCGCCCATGCCCTCGAGCTTCATCGACGACTTGTAGAGATCGTCGGCGCGCGACAAATCCCACTTCGAGATGCCGTCGTAGCTCGGCATCTGCCAGACGACTTGCTTGGGCAGGTCGATGGCCTCGTCGTAACCGAGCAAGAGGTACACGTGCGAAGGGCTCGGTCCGAGGTCGTCGAAGCGCTCGCGGTAACCGTGGCGCTCGGCGATCTCCGGATCGAGCATCTGCATGAACGTCGTGTAGGCGGACGCGTCGCTGACGACGAGCTTGCTCCGGATCTCCGTGCCGTCCTCGAGGCGGACGCCCACCGCTTTGTCGCCCTCGACCAAGAATCCGTTCGACTGGCGACGAGACGGCGACCTGTCCGCCGGCGCGCTCGACGATCGGCCTCACGCACTCGGCGACCTGACCGGCGCCGCCGGCGGGGTAGTACGCGCCCCAGCGGTAGTGGAACAGGTTGACCGCGTGGAACGCGAACGGCGCCTGCTCCGGCGTGCGCCCGTGATTGCCGTACATGTACGCGAAGACGGCGGCGAGCCGCTCGGAGAACCCGAGCTCGCCGCGGAACACGTCATTCACGCGTCGCTGCATGTACCTGCGCCACTTGCCCCCGCCGAGCGAGTAGAGGCCCTCGCGGAGCGCGAGAGGAACGGCCTCGGGCCAGAGCTTGGTCATCGCCCACGAGGTCGCCCACCACTCGATCTTCTCCTCGAGCGCGTAATAGGCGCGGACGTCGCCCTCGCCGGGGAACATTCGCTCGACCCACTCGATGTTGCGCTCGGGCGACGAGAACCACTCGTAGACGTCGTCGCCGAAGCACGCGGTCTCGTGCACGTCGGGCATGCGGGCCCACACGAGCTGTCCGCCCGTGATGAAGTCGATCGCGGGCCGGTAGACGCCTCGACCGATGCGCGGGTCCATGTCGCCGATCGAGTCCATGCCGCTCGGGAACTCGAAGCCGTCGAGCTCGTGGCAGTGCGTGCAGCCTCCGGGCACGACGTTCGCCTCGAGCAGCAGCACGCGCATCCCTCGTTTCTGGGCGAGGAGCGACGCGATGCCCATTCCGCCGATTCCCGAGCCGATGACGATCGCGTCGGGGTCGATGTAGTCGGTGGGCTTGCGATACTTGCTCGTCGCGGGTCGCGCGTGCGTGTTGAGCGCCGGTCCGCGATGCGGTCGCGCGGGATCGTAGAAGAGGGCATCCGTCATGGCGGCGCATGATGGGCCCGGCGCGCGCCGGCGACTTGACATGGGTCACGCCGCGACGCGAGGCGATCGTCCGACGCTCGGCGCGTGCCCTCGTACGCGGCGCGCACGCGCGGATGGGCTCACGCTCGGGTTACGCGCGAAGCGCGTGCCTGGCGCGATCAGAAGCGGACGCGCGCGGCGAAGACCGTGTCGGTCGTGGACGTCCCCGCGCCGCCGAGCGCGTAGAGAAAATTTCCGGCGACGACGGCGCAGCCGTTCGAGCGCGCCGCCGGCAGCGAGGGCTGCGCGGCCCACGGGCCGAGGTGGCCGTTGGCTCCGGCTTCGCCCGCGATCACGTCGGCGCGCGGCTGGCCGCCGAACACGGCGTCGCGACCGCCGATCACGAACACCCAGTCGTCGGCCGAAGCGGCCATGCCGAACGTCGTCGGCTTCGGCAGGTCGTCGACGCCGACCGGCGTGCCGACTCCGCCCGCGAGCACGTGCGCGCCCGCGCCCGACGTTTGCACCGCGTTGCCGGCGTCGGCGTCGCCGTAGCCGCCGAGCACGTACGCGAACGTCTCGCCCGCGGCGATCGCGGTCGCCCACTCCGGCCGCCCGCGAAACTCGGAGAGGAACGGATTGGTGGTCCACGAGTCGAGCGGCGCCGCGCCCGGCCCGCCGAGCAGGTTGCACGAGCCGTCGAGGCTCGCGTACGTCGACCAGAATCCCTCCCGCGGCGGAGAACGCGAGATTCGTCGAACACGTCGACGCCGGCGGGGAGCGTCCCGGCCGGCGCGAGGACGCCCAACGTGCCGTCGCCCGCCATCGTCGCGGAGAACACGTGCCCCTCCTTCGAGGCGTCGTCGTAGATGCCGTCGAGGAGGTAGAGCGTGTCGCCGACGCCGACGGCGGTGCACTCGGTGAGCGCCGAGGGCGCGTGGCCGGCGACCTGCCATGCGTCGAGCGAGCCGTCGTCGTGGAAGCGCGCGACGTCGATCTCGTCGAGCTTGGTGAAGCCGCCCTCGTCCGGGAAATTTCCGCCGATCGTGACGACGTAGGAGCCGACGACCGTCGCGCAGAAGTTGGCGCGTGCGTGCGGGAGCGGCGCGAGCGTTTGCCAGTCGCCGACCGTGCCGTTCGCGTGCGACGAGGCCCCGGCGTCGGAGCTCGCGTCGGCCGACGCGTCGGGCACGGAGGAGCCGTTTCCGCATGCGACGAGCGCGAGCGCGAGGATCGGGGCGAAGCGCATGCGCGCGATGGTACAGGGTGGTGCGTCGTGCGACGATGACCTCATGTCCGACCACCCGAAATTCGTCATCGTCGCCGGCGTCGCGTGGGACGCGACGGCGGATCCGCTCTGGGAAAAAGCGGAGACGCTCCTTTGGTCGTTGCCCGACGCGAGGCTCCACCTCGTGCACGTCGTCAAGCGCGAGGCGATCACCGCCGAAGAGGCCGCGGTCGACGCGGCGCTCGCGCGCCTTCATCAATGGGTGCTCGACAAGACGGGCGGCAAGGACGATCCGCTCGCGATGCAGATCCGTCTCGAGGTCGCGATCGGCGATCCGGCCGACGAAATCGTCCAGGTCGCGGTCGACGTCGAAGCGAATTTGCTCCTGCTCGGAACGCACGGCAGGAAGGGCGTCGCCAAGCTCGTGCTGGGGTCGGTCGCCGAGCAGGTGCTCCACAAGTCGCCGTGCTCGGTGCTCATCGCACGCCCGCCCGACTTCGAGGGGCGCGCGAAGTCGCCGGCGATCGCTCCGTCGCCCGAGCAGGGCCACAAAGCGTTTCGGCCGCACCCGCCGCGGTACCACTCGAGCGTCGTCTTCGGCTCGTACGACGCGAGCCTCAGCCCGACCGGCGTGGGCTCGGACTGAACCTTCGGGCCTAACGCATGCGCGCCGACTCCCAGCCCACGCCGAGGCTGAGGATGTTCGCGTATCCGCTGTAGTCGCCCGGGAGCTGCGGCGCAGTGCTCGTGCGCGAGAGCAGGAGAACGAGCTCGTAGCCGAGATCGACGCGGAGGCCGCTCTTGTGGCGGTAGCCGCCGCCGATGCTGAAGGCGAGCCGCGTCGAGTCGGGAAAATCCGGCGTCAGCGTGTCGTCCGGCGAGGGCGTCGGGTCGACCATCGCGCCAAGCCGGACGCTCCAGCGATTCTGGAGCGTGAGCTCGGCGCCGAGGTGGACGTTCGCGGTGCTGCTCCAGCGCTTGGCTTGCGACGTCGAGAGCGAGCCTGACTTGTCGTTCGGAAAGTTGATGTCGATCGAGCGGAAGTAATCCCAACCGTAGTAGACGCCGTCGAGATCGATGACGAGCTGCGGGATCGGCCGCACCGCGACGCCGAACGTGAGCGTGTCGGGGAGGACGATGCGCGAGGTCGCCGCCTGATTGTGGATGGTCCCGGCGAGCGCCTCGGGGATGCCGTCGAAGTGCGCGTTGCCCTCGAAGTTGAGGACGACCGTGCTGCGGTACGCGAGGCCGAACGAGAGCACGTTCTTGACGGCTTCGACCTGGACGCCGACGTTGGCGCCGATGCCGAAGGCGTTCGCGCCCATCTCGGTGGACCCGAACGCGCCGTTCGGGAGCGCGAGGTCGCGTTTCAAGTCGACGGTCGCGGGCTCGATCTGCACGCCCGCTCCGATTCGCACCGGCCCGAGCCGGTACGCGAGCGTCGGGTTGATTTGGTAGGTGGCGAGCGACGCCGACGTGATGAGCGAGCGGCCTTCCCAACCCGAGGGCCAGCCGATCGTGAGACCGTACGGCGTGAAGAAGCCGATGCCGGCGGAGAAGTCTTTCGTGATGCCGCCGGAGACGTACGCCTGGAACGTGGGCACGACGTTGAACGGCGTCGTCGTCGAGGCGCCCTTGGTGTCGGTGAAGGTCGAGCTCGGCAGGATGAGCGTCCCCGACGCTTGCATTTGGATGATGCGGCCCTGCGCGATGCCGGCGGGGTTGAAGAAGATCGCCGACGAGTCGTCGATCATCGCGGCGGCGGCGCCGGCCATTCCGATCGTGCGCGGCGACTGCGTGTCGAGGGCGAAGCCGGCCGCGCGCGCGTCGGTGGACGCGAAGACGAGCGAGGCGGCGAGGAGCGAGAGGACTCGAAGACGGCTCATGGCAGGCTCCCCGTGGCGAGAAAGGTTGCGACTTGGAGCTGGGCTTTGCCCGTGAGGGCGAGCCCCGCGCTCCCGCTCGGCGGCGCGAGCAAGAACGAGTCGCGCGTCGCCGGCGTCGCGGTCGTCGCGTCGAACGAGTCACCCGCTTGGGTGAACTCGTAACAGTAAAGAGGTGGCGCGCACCCGTAACTCGGTGGTGTCGGCACGAAGCTGCGATTCGCGGCAGCGACCACCGCGAGGGACGAGAGGTTCGGGATGACGACGTCGCCCTCGATGAACTGGACGAACGTCTTTCGCGCGGGATTCGCCGACGCGTGCGCGAGACGGTAGGCGACGTTCGCCGGGTCGGCGGGGTCGAGGATCCACTGCGCGATGCCGAGGATCTGATCGAACGCGGGCGTGCCGGGGTTCAGCCCGAGGAGCGCGAGCTCGCCGAGGAGCGACGCCTTCTGCGCCGCAAACGCCGGAGCCGTGAGCACGATCGAGACGAGCGCGCCGCCCACGGTGTTCAGCGCCACCGGCGAGACGCGCGGCGACACGGCCGTCTCGAGCGCGCCGGTCATGCTCCCGAGGTTTTGCCCGACGAACCCGAGCTTGTTCGCGTCGAAGGTCGCCCCCGCGAGGGTCGCGAGGCTGCCGGTGCCTTGACCGACGACGACGCGCTCGAGCTGGGAGAGATCGATCACTTGCTGGCGCAGGTGATCGCGCGACGCGAAGAAGTTCGCGAGGTCGAGGATGTTCCAGCCGGAGATGACCGGCGCGCCGCTCGCGTCGCGCAGGAAATCGCCGCCTTCGCACGCGTTGTCCGCGGTGACGCATCGGCCCTGTCCGATCGCCTGGCACGCGAGATCGCCCGTCGGGTCGCCCGGGCTCGCGCCGCACGCCGCGCGGCTCGCCGCGTTTCGAGCGACGCAGCGCCCGATCACCGGATCCTCGTTGCACTTCTGCGTCGCCGGGTTCGCGCACGAGGCGTCGTCGGTCGTCTGCTGCGTCGCCGACTTCGAGCCGGTGCACGACGAGCGCTCGCCGTGGAAGAGCTCGTCCATCGCGAGGGTCGCCTGGCCCGCCGCGGCGAGCGAGTTGGCGACGGCGATCGAGTCGTTTCGCGTCCGCGTGAAGCCGTGCCCGAAGATCGCGACCGGATAACCGGACGTGGGCGCGGCGGAGGCCGGCAAATAAAGGACGAACGGCGCTTCGACGACGTCCGGCTTGGTGACGTCGAACGTTCCGCCCGGGCCGGTCACCGCGACCGGCGTGAGCATCGCGCCCACGTAGACCTTGCCGACCGCGGAGAACGGGATGCTGCCGGCCGCGGCGATCCCCTGATAGGTCGTCGTCGCATCGGCGAGGTAGAGCGGCGTCGCCGGCAGCGCCGTGCCGAGGCTCGCGGGGTACGCGTAGAGCTGATCGAGCACGGTGGACTCCGACTGCGTCGTGAACGCGAACGCGAGCGCGACCGAGGTGCGCGGCACCCCGCCTTGCGCGAGCCCGTCGAGCGCCGGCTTCATCGCGGCTCGCAGCGGCTCGAGCTGTTGCGCCTGCGCGTCGGTGAGCAGCGTGACCGTGCTGTGCGTCCCGTCGAAGAGCGGGTTGGTGAGACGGAGCATCGCGAAGATTGGGTTCGCGACGAGCGCCTTGCCTTGGGTGTCGACGACGCCGCTCGTCACCCACGCGAGGTAGGAGGTCTGCTCGTCGAGCGGAGCGTCGAGCTTCCACTGGAGCTGCTGCGGCGAGGTCTGGGGGTTGCCGCCCGAGTCGGTGCTCGAGACGCAGTTCAGGCACGGCGTGAACTCGGGCGTCGTGCGCTCGGCCTGCGGCGCCTGCGACGCGACGGGCGCGAGGCCCACGGTGGTGGGCTTCACCGACGTCGGGTCGAGCGTCGCCTGCATGGCGGCGCCGAGCGCGTCCGAGTTTTCGCTGATCGGCGGCGCGAGCGTCGAGAACCCGTCGAGCGTGTCGAGCCCGCAGGTGATCTGAACCAGCGGATCGGTCGGAGCGGCGCAGTCGCTCGGCGAGAGCGGCTGCATCGTGCGCGGGTTCGGCAGGTTCACCTTGCCGCTGGCGCGGAGCACGTCGTTCGGGAACGGGATGATTGAATTCGCGGGGTCGAACGTCGCCTCGCCGGCGTCGAGGATGGTGAAGGTCCACGCGAGCACGATCGCGTCGCGCGGAACGCCGCCCGCCGCGACCGCGTCGAGCAGCGGCGCGTACTGGCGCCGGAGCTGCTCGAGCTGAATCGCCTTCGCCGTTTGGTCCGCGAGACGGCCCGCGGGGTCGGACACGCTCGACGGGATGATGTCGACCGCCGGGCGGCAGTCGGGCGAGGTCGAAATCGCTACACGTCACGAGCGACGTCGTGCTCGAGACGAGCGCCCACGTCGTGGAGCCGACGACGTCCTCGCCCTGGGCTCCGCGCAAGCCGCTCGCGCCGCCGACGAGCACGATCGCGTAAGAGTGCGCGCGCGTCCAGGCGCCGCCGGGCGGCGGCACGACGACGGCGTCGTGTGTGGCATCCCACGCGGGCGAGATGGCCACTTGGGCCTGTGACGGTGAGGCGCTCGTGCCGAGGTCGAAAGCCAGCACGTCTTGCGCGCTCACCGTGGTCGGGCCGAGCGGTCCGCTCATGAGCGCCTGCGCGCTCGACTCGAACGGAAAGCCCCCGAGCGTGCCTAGATACGTCTGGTCGAATTCGGTCTGCGCGGCGCTCTCGCCGGGCGTGGGCGGCACCACAATCAGGCCGGTTTTGGGGTCCTTCGCGAGGTCGTTCGGCGTCGGAACGACCGGCACGCTCGCTCCCGGATCGAACTCCGCGACGATCGTGGGCGCAGGCGGCGCATTTTGCGGGACGTCGACGCAGGCGACGACCACGGCGAGCAAGGCGAGGAAGGGGGTCGGCTTCACGCGCACCGATGAGGCAACTCACGGACCAGGTGAAACGGTGTGGCGCAACGTGTCAGCCAGGCGCGGCGCGGTTCTCTCCGGCGACGGCCGGGTCGCGCACTCGCACGCTCTCGATCGCCGCGCGAAGGGTCGCCTCCGAGAACGGCTTCTCGACGTGGGGCAGGGTAGTTCGAGCAAGAAACTGGCGAGCTTGGTCGGTGACGGCGCCCCCGGTGACGAACACCACGCGCGACGCGTACTCCGGCGCGACGCGCTCGAGCTCTCGGTGGAAGTCGAGCCCGCTCATGCCCGGCATCATGAGATCGCAGACGATCGCGTCATAACGCTCGCCGCGCGCGATGCGCGCGAGCGCATCCTGCGCGCGCGTGACGGGCTCGATGTCGTATTCGCGTGCCATCAGGAGACGCGTCGAGCGGCCCATCCCGACGTCGTCGTCGACCATCAGCACCCGCGCGCCGCTCGCGATGCGCTCCTGCGACTCGGCGGGCGCGCCGCACATCTCGTCGCCCTCGGCCCAGGGCAGTTGAACGCGGAACGTGCTGCCGGCGCCCGGCTTGCTCTCGACCGAAATCGCGCCGCCGAGCGACCGGATGATCTCGTGGCTGATCGAGAGCCCGAGCCCGGTGCCCACGCCGATCGGCTTGGTCGTGAAGAACGGATCGAAGATGCGGCCCATCAGCCTGCGCGGGATGCCCGCGCCGGTGTCCTCGATCTCGATGACGACGTTCGGCGCGAAGAAGCGCGCGCGCACGCGGATCTCGTTGTCGTCGGGGTGCCCCTCGGGGATCGCTTGCGCCGCGTTGACGAGCAGGTTGAGGAAGACCTGCCCGAGGCGCGAAGGATTCCCGCGGACCGGCGGGAGATCCGGCGCGATCGCGACCGACAGCTTCGCGCGGTGACGGGCCTCGCTCGCTGCCATCTTGATCGACGACGCGAGGACGCTCTCGACGTCGACGAGCGTCGTCGTCTCCTCGTCGCTGCGCGAGAGCGCGCGGAGCTCGCGCACGATCGCGCTCACGCGCGCGGCGCCTTCGCGCGCGTCGGCGACGAGCGTCTCGAGCTCGCCGAGCGAGAGGCGCGAATCGCCCCGCGCGAGCGCCGGCAGCTCGTCGGCGATGATCGCGAGGTTCGACATGACGTAGGAGACGGGATTGTTGACCTCGTGCGCGACGCCCGCCGCGAGCGTGCCGACCGACACCAACCGATCGGCGACGGCCATGCGCGCGAACATCTCGTTTCGCTCGGTCACGTCGCGGCCGAGCACGACGGTCGACGGCTCGCCGTCGAAGTCGAGCAAGACGCCCTCGCCCTCGGTCGCGATGTACGTCCCGTCGAGGCGCTTCATCCGCGCGATGCCCGGCGCGCCGCCACCGGCTCGCTTCGTGTGATCCATGCGCGTGCGAACGGCGGCACGGTCGTCGGGGTGCACCAGATCGATCACCGCCTTGCCGACGAGCTCGCTCGAGCTGTCGTAGCCGAGGGCCGTGGCGGCGGCGGGGTTCACGTATCGAACGACGCCGTCGCGGTGGACCAAGATGAGCGTCGGCGCGCGCTCGATCAGCGCGCGAAAGTTCGCTTCGGAGCGACGCAGGAGCTGCTCGGCCTCGACGCGTTTGGTCACGTCGCGGAAGCTCGCGACGTAGGCGCGGATGGAAAACTCCTGCGTGAGGTTGGTGCTCGTCGTCTCGATCCATCGCCAGGGCACATCGGCGGAGCGACGAACGCGGACGACGCAAGTGCGCGTCTCGCCCGGGGGAGGTGCCGTCAACCAATGGGCGTCGTCGGGGTGCGTCACCTCGGCCGGGCGCCTGCCGACGAGCTCGCCCGGCGCGAAGCCGAGCGAGCGCTCGCCCGCCGGGCTCATGTAGAGGACGACGCCGCGCTCGTCCATGAGCCCGACGCCGTCGGCCGCGTACTCGACGAGCGTGCGAAAGCGACGCTCGGTTTCGGCGACGCCGGAGAGATTCGTGATGACCGCGAGCGCCGCGGGCCGACCGCGCCACTCGAGGCGGCGCAGCTCGACGCGGACCTCGAGCCTTCCGCCGCTCTTCGTCGAGTGAATCGAGCGCTCCACCAGCGTTCGCGTCGAGCCGTCGTCCGCCATGCCGCGATCCAAGTGCGGGCGTTCCTCGGGCGGACGGATGTCGCGAATGGTCATCGCGAGAAATTCCTCGCGCGACCAGCCGTACTGCGCGCAGGCCGCCTCGTTCACGACGAGGATCGCGAGCGTCTCGCGATCGAAGACGAGCATCGGTCGCGGGTCCGCGTCGAAGAGAGCTTGGAATTCGTCGCCCGCCGTCATCGCCCCTCGCCCTCTTACGTAACCCGAGTACGCCGCAGGCGCGAGCCGCCCGTGCTAAATCGTCGGGCGTGGAACACATCGACGTCCTCATCGTCGGCGCGGGGCTCTCGGGGATCGACGCCGCCTACCGCGTACAGACGAGCTGCCCGAAAAATCCTACGCCGTCCTCGAGGCGCGCGATGACATGGGCGGGACGTGGGACTTGTTCCGCTACCCGGGCATCCGGTCCGACTCGGACATGCACACGCTCGGCTTTCCGTTTCGCCCGTGGAAGAACCCGAAGGCCATCGCCGACGGCCCGTCGATCCTCGCGTACATCCACGAGACCGCGGCCGAGTACGGGATCGACCGGAAGATCCGGTACGGCAAGCGCGCGGTCGGGGCGCGCTGGTCGAGCGAGCAGGCGCGCTGGACGGTCGACGTGCGCGACGGCAAGACGAACGAGGTCACGCAAATCAGCGCGAGCTTCCTATTTCTCTGCGTCGGCTACTACGACTACGACAAAGGCTACACGCCGGATTTCCCCGGGATCGAGCGCTTCCGCGGACGCGTGGTTCACCCGCAGAAGTGGACGCCCGACATCGCCTGGGCGGGCAAGCGCGTCATCGTGATCGGAAGCGGCGCGACGGCCGTGACGCTCGTCCCCGCGCTCGCGCGCGAAGCGGCGCACGTGACGATGCTCCAGCGCTCGCCGACGTACATCTTGTCGGTGCCGAACCGCGATCCCATCGCCGCGTGGATTCGCAAGAGCCTCCCCGTGCGCGCGGCCGACGAGGCCGTGCGGTGGAAGAACGTGCTCCTCGGGATGGGCATCTACGCCTTCAGCCGCAAATTCCCGAAACGCGCGAAGCACCTCCTCGTCGAGCACATGCGCAAAGAGCTCCACGGGCAGGTCGACGTCGAGAAGCATTTCACGCCGAGCTACGACCCGTGGGACCAACGTCTCTGCCTCGTGCCCGACTCGGATCTCTTCGAGGCGATCCGCGAGCTCGCGCGTCTCGGTCGTCACCGATCACATCGACGCGTTCACCGAGCGCGGGATCCGGCTGAAATCGGGCGACGAGCTCGCCGCGGATCTGATCGTGACGGCGACCGGTCTCAACCTGAAGCTCTTCGGCGGAATCGCCCTCGAGGTCGACGGACGACGCGTCGAGCCGCAGAAGGTGCTCGTCTACAAAGGCATGATGTGCAGCGACGTGCCGAACCTCGCGTTCGCCATCGGTTACACGAACGCGTCGTGGACGCTCAAATGCGATCTCAGCGCGCAGTACGTCTGCCGGCTCCTCGACTACATGGACGACCACGGTTACAGGACGTGCGTGCCGCGCCGGCCCGAGGGCGTCGAAGAGGAACCCCTCATCGACTTCTCCTCGGGCTACGTCCGGCGGAGCATCGAGTCGCTCCCGCGACAGGGCTCGGCGGTGCCGTGGAAGCTGCATCAGAACTACGCGCGCGATCTCTTGATGGTCCGGCACGCGAAGCTCGCCGATTCGGCGATGCAGTTCAGTTAGACGTTCGCGCGGTGGTGGTGGTGACGCGGGTGCGCGCGGTTGTACGCGCGGACCTCGCCGATGGTGACGACGTTGTCGCGGTTCGTGTCGCACGCGACGAACCACTCGCGGAGGCGCGGCGGCACCTCGTTCGCTTGGAGCCTGCCGTCGTGGTTCGCGTCGAAGCGCTGGATGCGGCGCGGCACTCGGACGTGCTGCGGCTGCGCGTCTTGCGCGAGCGCCGCGCTCGAAACACCCGAGACCGCGAGAGCCAAGAGACCACCTGCGAGCCATTTGCTGAACATGATTGAAGTGCCTCCGTTACCCATCCGACGCCGCCGGCCGACTCCGCCCTACGAAAATAAAAATCGTACGGTAGTCCGTAGGGACTAAGCTCCGCGCGTCGTCGAAGGGGTAGGAGCCCGTGTCGAGCCTCGAAGATGCCGCGCGGCGCGTGCAGCGCGGCGACGTCTCCGCGTTTCGAATCCTCGTGGAGGCCACGGCGGCGCGGCTCGTCCGATTGAGCGCGAGAATCATGGGAAGCGTGTCCGACGGCGAAGACGTGGTGCAAGAGGCGTACGTGAAGGCGTATCGCGCGCTCTGCGACGGACAGTTCGACGCGCGCGCGCGCGTCGAGACGTGGCTTCATCGCATCGTCGTCAACGCGTCGCTCGACGCGCGTCGCAAGCGCGCGCGCGGGCGCACCGAGGCGCTCGACGCCGACGTGCCGATTGAAGGGCCGGCCGAAGCGACCGTCGCGCTGCACGAGCTCGCCGATTGGCTGGACGAGCTGCCGGACGATCAACGCGCGGCGCTCTTGCTCAAAGCCGACGGCATGCCGTCGGCCGAAATCGGAGAAGTGCTCGGCTGCAGCGAAGGCGCCGTCGAGCAACGCTTGGTGCGCGCGCGCGCCGCGCTTCGCAAACGGAGGACCTGATGGAACGAGACGAGACCGAAGAGCGCCTCGAGCGCCTGCTCGCCGCGACGAAGGACGTGTCGCCGCGGCGCGACTTTTCGGCGCGCGTCCTGGGCGAGATCGCGCGCACGCCGATTGCGGCGGGTTTTTGGGCCGATTTGCCGCGCGTCGCGAAGCTCGCCGTGCCGCTCGCCGCGGTGGCCGCGGTCGCGACGGTCGTATGGGCCGCGGTCTCGACGCGCGCCGTCGACGACGCGAGCCTCGCGACCGGCGACGCCCCGGAGCAGTCGCTCGTCTCGACGATTTACGGAGAGGGCGAATGACCGCGAGCAAACGCGCGGGCCTCGGCGTCCTCTTCGCCGTCTTCGTCCTCGGCGGCGTCGCGGGCGGCGCCGGCACGTACGCGTGGGTGCAGTCGGATTGCGCGACCGCCGTGCGCGAGGGCAAGACCCTGTCGCGCCATCGCCTCCGCGCGCTCTCGCGGCAGCTCGATCTCGATCGCGATCAGCGCTCGCGCGTCGCCGCGATCCTCCAAGCCGACGACGCCGAGTCGACGCAGATTGGCCGCGACGTCGTGGCCCGCTGCGGGCAGCCGCTCCGCGCGCACGCGCACCAGGTCGACGACGAGATCCGCGACGTGCTGCGCCCCGACCAAAAGCGGCGCTTCGAGCGCATCGTCGAGCGCCGCGCCGCCCGAAACGCCTCGCGCCCGCTCTGAATCGGTCCTCGGCGGGTCCGTTGTGGCCCGGGCGCGGATTGATTATACGGCGGGGCCATGCAGAAAAAGGCGCCTCTCACGGCGTTCGTCGCGCTCCTCCTCGCGGGCTGCAGCCCCGAGATGGTTTCCGTCAGTCAGATGATGGCGGCGCCGCCGCGACCGGGCGACTGCCGGCTCGAGCTCGTGCAGGCGAGCATGATGGATTCTGTCCCCGCTCGGAACCAAATGGGACGTGCTCGGCATGGTGTCGATCGCGAAGGCGAACACGAGCGGGCTCGACCCCTCGAGCGAAGCCGTGCGCTCGATCATCCGACCGAAGGCCTGTCACTTGGGTGGGACGAGCGTTGCCTTGATGACGAGCACGACCTCGAGCGCTCCGATGAGCTCGGGCGCCGGCATCGTCTTCATGGTCCTTCGCCCGAAGCAGGCCCCCGCCGCGCCCACGGCGTTCTGATGGCTCCGAGTCGCATGCGAATCGCACTCCTGCTCGTGCTCGCCGCTTCGCTCGGCGCGTGCAAAGTGCACAGAAGCAAGCGCGGCTTTCGCATCGGCACGGGCTGCGAAAAGATGGACGAGAGCTGCGCGAGCGGATCGACCGCGAACGTCTGCCGTGGCGACGCGCTCGCGACCGTCTCGTGCAAAGGACCGAAGGGCTGCGTCGACGCGCCGCCGGACGACGTCGCCTGCGACCAGACCATCGCCGCGGAGAACGATCCGTGCGCCGGCGACGACTACGCCTGCACCGCGGACAAGGCGGAGCTCTTGAAGTGCGAGAGCGGGAAGTTCGCGACGAGCGCCAAGTGTTCGTCGCACGTTTGCGTGATCACCGTGGCGAGCCTCGCGGGCGCGACGATGACGACGCACCGCTGCGAGTGAGCGAAAGCGGGCGCCGCTGGCCGATGCGGATGGTCAGGGTGAGGCCGAGCCTCGCTTCTCCCGGTTCGACCAGGTTGGTGCCCGCCCAGAGGTCGACCGTGAGCTGGCGGGCGACCCAGACGCTCACGCGCGCCCTTGGCTCGACGACGCCCTCGCCGTACCAGACGCGCCGAACGCCCGTCCCGTGATAGACGAAGAAGTTGAACGCGCGAGCCCCGACGTAGGCCTCGAAGGCCGTCTCCACGACGGAGTGTCGTGCGACGTCGACGCCGAGCGCACCGCCGCCTTCTGCCGTGAAGCGCAGGTCGCCGGCGGCGAAGAGGTTTTGGTGCTTGTCGTACGCGCTGGGCACGACGGCTCCGCCGAAGAAGCCTTCGGCGGAGGCGTAGAAGGGACCGCGCCAGTACACCCGCACGCCCAAGTTTCCGGCGAGCGACTGCATCGCGCCGAGCTTCGCCCCGTCGAGAGCGAGCGACTTGCCGCTCGAGGTCGTGTAGGTGAACGTCCGGTTGCTCGCGAGCAGCTGCTGGTCGACGACGCCGAACCATGCGGCCGCCCGGAGGCGCGAGCGGTCGTGCGCGCCAGTCCAGAAGTCGTCTGCGCGCACGGTCCCCGCGGCGAGCAGCGCAGCGACGAGGACTCGGCTCCTCGCGCGAACGGCCCCGTGACTCGGGACAGCTTTGCACACGCACGACCGTACCGGCGCGCGAGCACCCCGTCGAGTCGGCGCGTCCACGCGGCCGCTGAAAGCCGACTCGTACTTCATTTCGTGGTCACCCGGACTAGCACGCTCACGTGAGGCCGGTGCGGCGGTGACGAGTCGATTGCGACGTCGGCGACGACGCACTCGATTCGAGCGGCATCCATCGTCGCCATGAGCGCAAACGCCGCGCCGATGAGGCCGAGCACGACCGCGGGCGAGATTCTTCATGAGCGTGCCGGTCATGGCCAGCGCGCCGACGAACGCGACGTCCGCCGTCGTGGCTGCGAGCATCCACGCGCTCGGTCGCGAGCTCCAGAACCAGCACGGCTCGCGCACGAGGTACACGTTGGCTTGCCCTCCAAAGACGAGCGCGAGGAACGCCACCGTCTGGCGCGCGCCGAGCCCGAGGTGCAGGACGCGGTCGGCGACCGCGATCGCTCCGAGCGAGAACGCGAGCCAGCCGGCGGCGAGCAGGCTCGCCGTGACGAGGAGCGCGCGAACGTTCCATCGGTCCGGCGTGCGCGAGAAGGAGACGCGGTCACGCGCGATCGACATGGTGACGAAGTCGTTCGTGAGCAGAAGCAGCAAGACGAGGCGTGGCGTCACGACGAAAGTGCCCGTCGCGACGAAGCCGATGGTCAAGAACAGCCCGACCTCGATTGTCTTGACGATTTCGTTGAGAGTGTAGGTCCGCATCCGGCGGTAGATGCGCCGGCCGGCCTCGATCGCTTCGATCACCCCGCCGAGACCCGGGCGCGTGAGCACGACGCTCGCCGCGGCCTTCGCGACGTCCGTCGCGCCCTCGACCGCGACGCCGACGTCCGCCTGACCCAGCGCAGGCGCGTCGTTCACGCCGTCGCCGGTCATGCCGACGACGACGCTCTCGCGCTGGAGCGCGCGGACGAGGTCCATCTTGTCCTCGGGGAGGACCCCGGCGCGCACGTCGGCCGGATCGAGGGCGAGCGTGCGAGCCACCGCGCGAGCCGTAGGCTCGGCGTCGCCGGTCACCATCACGACCCGCACGCCGAGATCGCGCAGGTTCCGGACGAGCGCGGCTGCGTCGGCGCGTGGCGGGTCGAGGAACCCGAGCAAGCCGACGAGCTGGAGCGATTGCGCGGCCCCGCCTTCGGCGGATTCGGCGACCGCGAGCACGCGATGTCCCTCGGCGGCGAGCTGCTCGGCGCGTTTCTCGACGCCGGGCACGTCGCCGACGAGCTCGCCGACCACGCGCGGCGCGCCCTTGACGACGCGCACCGTCTGGGCGCCCCGCCGCGCGAGCGCCTCCGAGCGTTTCGTCGCCGGATTGAACGGGACGAAACGCACGCGCTCGTCGCGCTCGTCGCCGCGTGCTTCGCGCAGGATGGCAAGATTGAGCGGGTCCTCGGTCGCTTCGTCCGAGGCGAGCGCCGCCGCGCGGAGCACCTCGGCGCGATCGTGCGGCGCGAACGGCGCGACGGCGGCGAGCGACAGGCGGTTCTCGGTGAGCGTGCCGGTCTTGTCGGAGCAGAGCACTTGCATCGCGGCAGCGTCCTCGACCGCGTGCAGCCGCGTGACGAGCACGCCTCGCGCGGCGAGATCGACGGCGGCGAGCGCCGAGGCGAGGGTGAAGGTCGCCGGGAGCTCGACCGGCACCGAGGCGACGAGAAGCATGAGCACGAACGGCAAGAACTCGGACGCCCGCGCTGCGCGCGCGACGGCGACGACCAGCACGACGACGGCCAGCGCCCCGTCGAGCGCGACGAGCACCTTCACGATCCGGAGCACGAGGGAGGCGAGGTGGCTCTCGTTCTGCGCGCGTCGCACGAGCTCCGCGGTTTTGCCGAAGCGGCTCGCGGGGCCCGT
Source organism: uncultured delta proteobacterium (assembly GCA_963731595.1). Taxonomy (GTDB): domain Bacteria; phylum Myxococcota_A; class Polyangia; order Polyangiales; family Polyangiaceae; genus DASXHD01. Next base: position 576,606 of record CAVSWE010000004.1, on the reverse strand, counting down.
CGCGGTGACGACGCCCGTCGCCTCGCCGCGGCGCACGATCGAGCCAGAATACGCGGGATCGCCGCGCGCCGCGGCGCCAGGCGCCGACTCGCCCGTGAGCGACGAGGTGTCGAGCAAGACGTCGCCCGACCGCAACAGGACGTCGGCGGGAACGAAGTCGCCCACGCGGACGTGCACCACGTCGCCGCGGACGAGATCTTCGGCGCGGACCTTTCTCCACTGCCCGTCGCGGCGGACGCGTGTCTCGACGGCGAGGCGCTTTCGCAGCAGCGCGAGCGCGCGCTGGCCCGCTCCTCTTGGGAGAACGCGAGCGCAGCGTTGAACACGAGCAGGACGCCGACGATTGCCGTCTCGACCCATTTGTGGAGGGCCGCCTCGAGGACGAGCGTCGCCTCGAGCATCCACGGCACCGGTGCGTTCAGCTTCGCGAAGAAGGCGCGCAGCGGGCGGCGGGGGATCTCCGGAAGGGCGTTGGGCCCCTGCTCGGCGAGCCTCCGCGCCGCCTCGGCCGACGTGAGGCCCTCGTCGTCGTCGTCCACGCTTCGGGTTCTATCACCGCCGCTCGAGCGGCGCCGGCGAGCGCAGGAGGCGCGCGGTATGCAGCGAATCGGCGGGAGAGGTCGTCATGAGCACAAGCTGGCCCACGCTCGAGGTTCCGCGTTGGCGCGAGACGCGCGAGACGCTGCATCGCTACGTTCAGATCGTCGGAAAAATCCAGCTCGCGACGACGCCACGCGTGAGCCACTTCTGGAACGTGGCGCTCCGTCCGACCGCGCGCGGCCTCGCGACGCCCACGCTCACGGAGGGCGCGCGCACCTTCGACATCGAGCTCGACTTCGTCGATCACCGAGTCGTGCTCCGCACGAGCGCCGGAGACCGCAGCGAGCTGCCGCTGCGCGACTGCTCGGTCGCCCAGTTCGACGCCGAGGTCATGGACGCGCTCGCCGCGCTCGGCGTCCACGTTCCGATTCGCCACGTGCCGGTCGAGCTCGTGAGCGAGGCGATTCCGTTTCGCGAGGATCAGGCGCATCGCGCGTACGATCCGGTGTGGGCGTCGCGCTTCTGGCGCGCGCTGCTCGCGGCCGAGCGCGTGCTCTCCGAATTTCGCGCGCGCTTCGTCGGCAAGACGAGCCCCGTGGGCTTCTACTGGGGAACGTTCGACCTCTGCGAGGCGCGTTACTCCGGCGCCCGCGCCGCGCACCCGCCGAGCGGGACGATCGAGGGCGAAGCGTTCTCGCACGAGGTCAGCGAAGTGGGCTTCTGGCCGGGCGACACGCGCTACGACGAGCCCGCCTTTTACGCGCTGCACGCGCCGGCGCCCGCGGGCTACGCGGACGCGCGCGTCGAGCCGAGCGGCGCGTTCTGGTCGACGGACATGAGCTGCTTCGTCCTGCCGTACGAAATCGTCCGCGCGTCGGCCTCGCCCGAGGAGGCGCTCCTCGGTTTCTTCGAGACGACGTACGCCGCCGGCGCGACGCTCGCGCGATGGAACCGCGAAGAGCTCGAGCGCCACGCGGCGTGACTCGCCTTCGGGGGAACGATTGCGTCACGCGCAACGTAGAACGGACATGAGCTCGTCCATCCCGTATCGGGCGTCGGTCCACGCGCGGGACGCGTTCGCGCCCGCGCTCGGCTGGACGCGGGATGTACCGCTCGGACTCGCGGTGCTCGGCGCCGCGCCGTCGGTGCGGACGGTGTACGATCTCCTCGCGGATCGCGACTGCGACAAGCAACCGACCCCGCACTTCGCGCTCGCGGCGCTCGTCGTCGCGGTCGCGCTCGGGCTCGGGCTCGCCGGCGTGAAAGCGCAACGCTGGTTGGCGCGAGCGATCGCGCGCCGCGCCCGCGTGCGCTCGGCGTTGGGCGGCGCCGCCTTCGCGTCCCTCGCGGTCTTGCCGGCGCTCGTGCTCGCGCTCCTCAGCGCCTGCGCCGCGTGCATCGTGGACTTCGGCGTGACGTTCCGCCTTTGTTTCGACATCGACCCGCGCGCGTTTTTCCCAATGGGCTGTTGACGACGAGCTCAGCTCAGCTCGGCTCAGCGCGTCGGCCCGGTCGGCTGCGTGCGCCTGACGTCGCCGTCCCCGTTGACGTCGAAGACGTACGAAGCGCCATCCTTGCCGCTGAAGAAGCAAGCGACGAGGCCGGTGGGCGTGACGCCGTCGTGGCCGACGGGGCGAACCAGGGCGCCGTTCACGACTTTGTTTCCCGGCGGCCCGGACATGCAATCGATCTGCGGCAGCGGCGTGGTCGTCGGCTCGGCGAGGGTGATGCGGATGTGGCGCGGCCAATTCCAATGAACGTCGTCCGGGAGATCGCCGATCTCGGTCTCGAAACGGAGCTTCATCGGCGGTCCCTTGTCGACCGGCCACTCCGCGGTTTGGGTCACGATCTGCGGCGGGTGCTTCGGCGCAGGGACGTGCGCGGGTGCGGCGTCGTTCACTTCGTACGTCCAGTCCGCCAAGACGGTGCCGGTGGGCACCGTCTTGTGGCACGCGCAGAGTGAACCGACGAAGACGGCGAGCAGGCGAAGACGCATGCCGCAGTGATAGCTGAACGCGCTTTGGCATGGAGCACGACGATGGGCCGAGCGGGGGATGTCACAGGCAGCCGGCGCGATCCGTCGTAGCTCCGAAAGGAGCGCAGCATGTCGCCAGCTCGAGGCCGCGGTTCCCCGCCGACCAGAGAGCGCGCGATCAGCGGTCGAAGCGTTCATGGCGGGGCGTTCCGCGGCAACGTTGCCGCGCTCGCGGACTTGCTCACCGAGGACGCCGTGCTGTACGCCGACGGGGGAGGCAAGCGACCCGCCGCTCCAGACCCTTTTGGCAAGATGCGCTGCGCATCACGCGGCGCCCGCGCCGACCGCATCTCAAAGGCCGAGCTTGGCCATCCGCGCGCGCTGCCACGAGCGCCGCGAGGCGGCCTCGAGCGGGGCCGTCGAAACCCACGGGCACGCGGCGAGCTCTTGGACGAGGTCGTCGTAGCTCCGGCCCCGTGGCTCGGCGACGTCGGGGTAGACGAGCATGCCCCGCGGGTCGACGTGCGCGCCGGCCGGAAGCGACTCGAGGATGCGCGTCACGACGATTCGAGTGAGCACGGGATCGGCTTCGATCTCGCGGAAGCGAACGCCCGTGTAGACCTTCGCCCAATCGCGCCCGACGTCGAGGACGCTCAGCGCGAGCGGGATGGGCAGCTCCGCGGCTCCCGTCTCCGTGGCGGCGACGAGCGCGGCGAGCTGGTCGCCGAAAGCTGCGCCGAGCTGCCGATCCGTCGCGAGGCGCGCGAGGAGCGAAGCGTCGTTGCAGTGGAGCAGGGCGATGGCGTCGATTCCCATGCTCCTTTTACGGACGAACCGGCTCGCTCCTGCCCGCGTTCGGGGTGCGCTCGTCCGCGTGCCGCGAGCATGACGTAGATTCTCACGGTTGCCGGCAATCGGGAGGCACGTTGCACGGCCCGGCTGCGGGGCACGAGGCGCCCACGTCGGCGGTCGTGTCGGTCAGGACGGACGGGTTCTCGCGGGCCGCCGAGCACGCGCTGATGCCGCGGCGGCCGCGAAGGCCATCCGCGGATTGCCGCGCCTCGCCGCAGCGAGCCCCTCTCCACTTCCGGCTTATGCCAGACGGGGGGGCTTGCGGCAAGACCCCGATCATGCCGCAGAGTGCCCGACCATGACAATCACCAAGCACGACGTGGTCGTCGCGGGCGGCGGACCGACGGGCATGATGCTCGCGGCCGAGCTCGCGCTCGCGCGGGTCGACGTCGCGATCGTCGAGCGGCGCGAAAACCAAAAGCTCGAGAGCGTGCGCGCGGGCGGATTGAACGCGCGCTCGCTCGAGGTGCTCGATCAGCGAGGCGTCGCCGAGCGCTTCGTCTCGCAGGGGCAGCGGCATCCGGTCGCGTTCTTCGCGGGGACCCTCGATCTCCGCGACTGCGCGAGCCGGCACGACTACACGCTCGCCCTGCGGCAGGATCGCATCGAGCAGATCCTCGCCGACTGGGTCGCCGAGCTCGGCGTGCCGACACATCGCAAGATTGAGGTGACGGAGTTCGAGCAAGACGACGCGGGCGTCGACGTCGCGCTCTCCGACGGGCGAACGCTGCGTGCCGACTACCTCGTCGGGTGCGACGGCGGGCGTAGCGTGATCCGAAAGAAGGCCGGGATCGATTTCGCCGGATGGGAGGCGTCGACGAGCTACCTGCTCGCCGAGGTCGACATGGCCGAGGAGCCGCCGCGCGGCTTTCGCAGGACGAGCGCGGGCATCCATGCGCTCGGCAAGCTGGACGACGGGCGCGTGCGGCTCGTGCTGTGCGAGCCGCGCGTCGGGCAGGGCGACACGCCTAGCCTGAGCGAGCTCCGCGACCTTTTGATCTCGGTTTGCGGAACCGACTACGGAATGCGTAATGCAACTTGGATATCGCGATTCACCGACGCGGCTCGGCAGGCGACGTCTTATCGCACGAGGCGCGTGCTCCTCGCGGGCGACGCGGCACACGTGCACTCGCCGGTGGGAGGGCAGGGGCTCAACCTCGGCGTGCAGGACGCCGTGAACCTCGGATGGAAGCTCGCCCAAGTGGTGCGCGGAACGTCGCCCGAGAGCTTGCTCGACACCTACCAGACCGAGCGGCACCCGGTGGCGGCCGCCGTGCTCCGCACGACGATGGCGCTGAGCGCGCTCCGCCGCGGCGACGAGCACACCGAGGCCCTGCGGGACACGATGGCGGAGGTCTTCGCGTTGGACGAGCCGCGCCGGCGATTCGCCGCGAAGATGACGGGCCTCGACGTTCGCTACGAGCTCGGCGAGGGGCACCCTCTGCTCGGTCGCCGCATGCCCGATCTCGATCTCGGGGGGCGGCGCGTGTTCTCGCTGCTGCACCGGGCGCGGCCGGTGCTGCTGAATTTCGGCGGCGCGCTCGACGTCGGGCCGTGGGCGGCGCGAGTCGATCGGATCGACGCGCGCTACGACGGCGCGTGGGAGCTCCCCGCTCTCGGCGCGGTCGCCGCTCCCAGCGCCGTGCTCGTTCGGCCCGACGGGCACGTCGCGTGGGTCGGCGACGGAACCGACCGCGGCCTCCGCGAGGCGCTGGCGACCTGGTTCGGACCGCTCACTTCAGCGTTCATCGAAAGTGCATCGTGACGGGCGCCCCGTCGAGACTCGGACGCGGACGTGCGAGGATGGGCCGCATGCGCATCGCCTTCCTGGTCCTCGCGGTTTCGCTCGTCGCTTGCGGAGGCGGCGCCAAGTCGCAGCCGGCCCCGCTCGTTCATCGCTTCGACGATGCGGCGACGTGGTCGAAGAAGTTCGACGACCCTGCGCGCGACGCGTGGCAGAAGCCCGCCGACGTGGTCGCCGCGATGGCGATCGCGCCCGGCATGACCGTGGCCGACGTGGGCGCCGGGACCGGCTATTTCGAGCCGTATCTGTCGCGCGCGGTCGCGCCGGGCGGGAAGGTGCTCGCCGTCGACATCGAGCCCTCGATGGTGCAGTGGCTCCGCGATCGCGCCGCGCGCGAGCATTGGAGCGACGTGCGGCCTTCGCTCGGCGCCGTGGACGATCCCAAGCTGCCTCGGCGCGGCGTCGACCGCGTCCTCGTCGTCGACACGTGGCATCACATCCCCGATCGCGTCGCCTACGCCGCGAAGATCGCCGCCGCGCTCGCGCCGAACGGGACGCTGACGATCGTCGAGTTCAAGCTCGACTCGCCCGAGGGCCCGCCGGCCGCCCACCGCATCGCGCCCGAAGCGCTCGAAGCCGAGCTGAAATCCGCCGGGCTCGTGACGTCGCGCGTGGCGGTCGATTTGCCCTACCAGTACGTCGTCAGCGCGCGAGATCCGAACGAGGCGCGATAGCGCTTCGTGACGCGAGGCTGACCTGACTTCGCCCGCGTTTTGCACGTTCGCGTGCATGCGCGTTCGAGCCTGGCACCTCGTGCTCGCGCTGCTCGCGTCGTGTGTGCCCGAGCCGGCGTACCAACCTACGACCACCACCGCGGCGGTCATCCGTCCGCGGGCCGCGCCGCGACCCTCAGTCCCTCGCGCGGCTGCGACCACGGAATTCAAGCGGCCTCATCCCGAGACGAGCACGACCGCCGCGACCGCCACGGTGCTCGGGGCCGACCTCGCGTTGCCGTCGCTCGTCCTGGCGCCGCCCACGCCCGAGACCGCCGCGCTCGTGCGCGTCCTCCCGCCTGTCGGCGCCTCGAGCGAGCTGCCCGGCACGCTCCAGGTCATCAGGACGTTGCAGTCGCTCGGCGGCATCCCGACGCGAGCGCCCGGCCTCGCCGGACCGATGCCACGAGGGTTTCCGCTCTGGTGGGTCTTTCCATTTTTCCCGTTCGGACTGTCGAAGGCGGGCGGGCCGTAGTCGCTGGACTGGCGCTCGCGCTGGTACGCTCGATGCAGCGACGCTAGCGTGGACCTCGGCGTGATCACGCAGACGACGGAGTACCGCCTGGGCATCGCCCTCGCGCTCGGTCTCTTGGTCGGCGTCGAACGCGAGCGCCGAAAAGGCGCGGGCGCGCAGCGCGCGGCGGCCGGGATTCGGACGTTCGCGATGGTCACGCTGCTCGGCGCGCTGGCCTCCCTCGCGCCGACCGCGCTGCTCGCGACGGCCTTCTTGGGGATTGTCGCGCTGACCGTGCTCGCCTACGGACGCAGTCGCGAGTCCGATCCCGGCGCGACGACCGAGGTCGCGCTGCTCGTCATGTTCCTCGTCGGCGTACTCACGATGCAGGATCCGCGGCGCGCGACCGTCGTGGGCGTGACGGTGGCGGTCGTTCTCGCGGTGCGCGAGCGTCTCCATCGCTTCGCGCGCGACGTGCTCACCGAGCGCGAGCTCGAGGACGGTCTCATGCTCGCCGCCGCGGCGTTCGTCATCTTGCCGGTGCTGCCGGATCGCGCGGTCGGGCCGTTCGACGCGCTGAACCCGCGAACGCTCTGGCGGCTCGTCGTGCTCGTCATGGCAATCGGCGCGGCCGGGCATGCGCTCGCGCGCGCGGTCGGTCCGCGCGCCGGGCTCGCGGTCGTCGGCCTCGCGTCGGGCTTCGTGTCCGGCACGGCGGTGATCGGCGCGATGGGTGCGCGCGCGAAGGCCGAGCCGGCGACGCGACCCGGCGCCGTCGCCGGCGCGGCGATGTCGATCGTCTCCACGTTCGTGCAGCTCGCGATCGTGACCTTCGTGACGTCCGTCGCCGCCGGTCGCGCGGTGCTTTTGCCCATCGTCGCCGCCGCCGTCGTCGCCGCCGCGGGAGCCCTCGTGGTCGGTCGCGGCGCCCTCCGCGCGCCCGCGGCAGCGGTCGCTGGCGGCCGCGCTTTCGAGCCCAAGACTGCGGTCGCGTTCGCGGCGCTCGTCGGCGGCGTCTGGGTGATGGCCGCGGCCGTGCGCGCGTGGCTCGGCGCGCCCGGCGTCGTGCTCGCGGCTGCGATCACGGGCTTCGCCGACGCGCACGCTTCGGCCATCGCGGTCGCCGGGCTCGTCGCGTCGGGCGATCTCGCGCCGGACCGCGCGATCGTGCCCGTCCTCGTCGGAGCGACGGCCAACTGCGTGAGCAAGGTCGTGGTCGCTCGATCCGCGGCCGGCGCCACGTTCGCGAAGCCCGTCGCCGCCGTCGTCGCCGCCGCCGTGATCGCGATGTGGGCGGCCGCGCTCATCGCGCGGGCCGTCGGCTGAGGCGACCTCGGGCGGTTCAGAGCGCTCGAACGCGCGCTCCGTCCGCGAGGCGATCGCTCGGGTGCACGATCACGACGTCGCCGTCGCCCACCCCGTCCGTGATTTCGACCCGCGTCGCGTTGCGCCGGCCGACGCCGACGTGTGCGAGGCGCGCGCGCGCGTCTCGCACGACGTAGACCGCCCACGCGCCACCGGAGCGGAAGACGGCGCTCGACGGCGCCGTGCGGACCTCGGGCGCCTGCCAAACGACGATGTGCGCGTCGAGGCGGTAGCCGTCGCCGAGGGTCGTTCGCTCGGCCAGCGGCGTGTCGAGATCGATGAGGACCGTGACGCGCTGCTCCTCGACGCCGAGCGCGGAAACGCGCGTGAACGCCGCCGGCTCGACGCGGCGGACGTGCCCGGCGAACGGACGCTCGCCGCCCCAGCGCTCGAGGGTCACGCTCGCGCCCGGGCGCACGTTCACGGCGTCGCCGGTCAGCACGTCGCACGCGACCTCGAGGTTGCGCGGATCGCCGATCTCGAGGATCGGGGCGCCGGGCTGGACGACGCCGGCGCTCTCGTGCAGCACGTGGAGCACGACGCCGGAGGCGGGCGCCGTCAAGTCGAGCTCCTCGGTGCGCGCCGTCGAGCCGAACCTGCCGAGCGCCGTCCGCGCGATCTCGATCTCGTTGTCGGCGACTTGCACGCTGAAGCGTGCGGACTCGAGCTCCTGGTCGCGCAAGCTCCGCTCGAGCTCGGCGTCGCGCGCCGCCGCGGCCGTGAGCGCGCCGGTCGCGAGCAGACGGCGCGCGTCGTCCGACTCCGCGCGTGCATGCTCGGCGGCGGCGTCGGCGCGCGCGCGCCGCGCGTCGGCCTCCTTCTTCGCGGCGAGCGCGGCGGCGACGCGCGTCTGCGCGGCCATGCGCGAGCGCGCGTCGAGCAGCGGCGACTCCGAGGGAACGACCCGCGCGAGCACGGCGCCGCGCTCGACGCGATCGCCCGCGCGGAGCTCCACGCGCAGGAGATCGCCGGTCAGCGGCGCGCTCACGACGTACCGGTCGCGGACGCGCGTCTTGGCAGCCTCGTCGACGGTGATGACCAACGGACCGCGCGTCACCCGCTCGGTCTCGACGGCGAGGGGCTTCGGAATCCACGACATGACGAGCAACGTCGCGACGACCGCCACGAACGCCCCGGCGACGACGCGGCGGACCCACTTGCGCGGGCGCTTCCGCGCCCGGGGCGGTCGAGCGGGGACGGCGGTGGTCGGGGCGGTGGCAGCGGTGGCGGTCGTCATGGTTTCATTCCCGTGTCTTGAGGACGCCGACGAGATCCAGCCGGTCGAGCCGACGCCGGACGGCGAGCGCCGTGGCGAGAGCCGACGCGAAGAGCACGGCCACGGCGATCCCGAAGGTCTTCTCCGAGGTGATGACCGGGTAGCGCATCAGCTCCGGGTCGATCATGCGCGGCATCCCGTGCGCGAGCACGAGCCACCCGAGGACGAGCCCCGGGACGACGGCGAGCAGGACGTCGGTCGCGAGCTCGCCGAGGAGGACGGTCGAGATCTCGCGACGCGTGAAACCGAGCACGCGCAGGCTCGCGAGATTGCGCGCACGCATCGAGAGCGCGATGCGCGCGTCGTTGTAGACGACGCCGACCGCGATGACGATCGAGAACGCGAGCAGGACGAGCGACTCTGTCCAGAGCGTCTCGCCGGTGCGCGCGTGGAAGTCGTCGCGGAGCGTTCGCCGGCGCGACACGCTCCCGACGTTGGGCATTTCGCGGAGCCGCTTCTCGATCGACGGCTCGAGCTCCGGGTCGATGCGCATGGCGACCGTCGAGATCCCCTCGCGCTCGCCGAGCATGCGGTGCAGCGCGCGCAGGTTCACGTGCACCTGCAGGCCGAAGACCTCGTCCGCGAGCGCCACGACGGGCGCACGGACGACGCGGCGGTCGCCCTCGAGCACCTCGAGCTCGACGTCGTCGCCCAGCCCGACGCCGAGGATCTCGGCGAGCTTCGACGTCAACATCACGCCCTCGTCCGGCACCGGGATCTCGCGGGGCGGCCACCGGAAGACGCGCCGGAGCTGCGGGCGATCCGGGTGACCGATCATGGCGACGTCGCGGTAGCGCGCCCCGTGGCGCGCTCGCACCGGCACGACACGGAGGCTCTCGGTCTCGAGGACGCCTGGTAGGTGCGCGAGCTCCCGAGCAGCCGAGTCCGGCCCCGCGCGTCGTAGCGTGACCGCGAGATCGTCGCGCTGCGACGTCTCGAAGAGCGCCGTCTCGAACGCGTCCACCGCGTCGTAGCCGAACCGGGACGTGACGAGGCCCATCGTGGCGAGCGCGAGGCCGAGGACGGACAGTGCGGTCCGGAGCGGCCGGCGCAAGATCTCGCGCATCACCATTCGCCCGAGCCCCCCGACGAGGCGGGACACGCCGAGCCGCTCGAACAGCGTCGGCCGGTACGTCGGCGGCGGCTCGGGCTGCATGGCCTCTGCCGGCGGCAGTCGAACGACCTTGCGGAGCGTGACGAACGCTCCGGTCGCCGCCGCGACGAGGCTCACGATCACGCCCTTGGCCGTGACGCCGGCGTCGAGGTGATACGTCATGCTCGGGAGCTCGAAGTAGGGCCTATAGAGATCGAGCATCCCGCGCCCCAGCCAGGTGCCGAGCGCGACGCCGAGCGCGGCGCCGAAGAGCGCGATGGCGGCCACGAGCTTCGCGTAGTGGAAGCCCACCTCGCGGTTCGAGTAACCGATCGCCTTCAGCGTCGCGATCTGTCCGCGCTGGAGGCCGACGACGCGCGCGAGCACCACGTTGAGCAGGAACGCCGCGACGCCGAGGAATATGGTCGGTACCAGCGTCGCGATCGCCCGAAGCTGATCGAGCTCCTGCGCCAACATGAAGGCCGAGGGCTGCCTGCGGCGGGGCACCGCGCCGAGCCCGCCGTACGGCGCGAGCATCCGATCGAGGCGATCGACGACGCCCGCGTCGGACGCGCCCGGCTCGAGCCGCAAGACGACGTCGTCGAACGCTCCGTCGAGCTTGAACGCCGGCGCGACGGCGCCTCGGTCCATCCAGAGGACGGCGAGCCGGCGCATGTCGAGGATCTCGTCGCCCGACGACGCGAACACGTACTCGGGCGACATCGCGAGGCCGACGATGCGCACCTCGCGCAGCACGCCGTCGATCACCGCCGGGATCGTGCTGCCCGTGTCGAGGCCGTGCTCGCGCGCGAACGACGCGAGCAGCACGGCTTCGTCCGCGCGGCCCGGCGTCGGCAATCGCCCGGCGCGGAGCACGATGTCCGATAGCGCCGGCTCTCCGCTCGGCGGCAGCGACACGATGCGGCCCACCGCGGGCTCTGGCATGTCGTCGAGGGGCAGGAGCACCGAATCGACGACGCGCGTCTCGACGGCGGCGACCCCGGGGATGGTCGCGATGCGCGCGGCGACGTCCTCCGGCGCGCGCTTCAGGTGCGCGAAGACGTCGGGAAAGCGCGTCGTCTCGTAGAAGCTCGCGCCGGCGGCGTCGAGCGATGCGCACGTGCTCTGCATGCTCACGTAGCCGGCGATGCCGCACGCGACGACTAGCGCGATGGTCGCCGCCTGGCCGCGCAGTCCGCGCAGATCGCGGAGGAGCTTCTTGTCGAGCGGGCTCACCACACGACCTCGCCAGCGTGCTTCTTGTGCAGGTTCGTCTCCACGCTCTTCACGCGCCCCTCGCTGAGGGTGACGACGCGGTCGGCCATCGCGGAGATGCTCGCGTTGTGGGTGATGATCGCGGTCGTCGTCCCGAGATCGCGGTTTACGGTCTCGAGCACGTCGAGCACGAGCCTGCCGGTGTGGAAGTCGAGCGCGCCGGTCGGCTCGTCGCACAAGAGAATGTCCGGACGCTTCACGACGGCGCGTGCGATCGCGACGCGCTGCTGCTCGCCGCCGGAGAGCTGCGCCGGGAAATGGTTGGTCCGCTCGGCGAGCCCGACGAGCTCGAGCGCGTCGAGCGCGTCCATCGGCGCCTCGGCGATTTCGGTCACGAGCTCGACGTTTTCGCGCGCCGTGAGGCTCGGGATGAGGTTGTAGAACTGGAACACGAAGCCGACGTGCTCGCGCCGATACCGCGTCAGCTCGGCCTCGTCGGCGGTGACGAGATCGTGGTCGCGGTAGTGGACGTCGCCGGTCGTCGCGGTGTCGAGCCCGCCGAGAATGTTGAGCAGCGTCGACTTGCCGCTGCCCGAGGGCCCGAGCAGCACGACGAACTCACGCTCGTAGAGCTCGAGATCCACGCTGCGAAGCGCCTGGACGTCGACCTCGCCCATCCGATAGACCTTCGTCAGTCGTCGAGCGCTGAGCACGGGATCCATCCACCCGCCCGTCGCAAGCGCCGTACCCGCCATTCGACGGCGCAGCGCGTGCGCTCGCTCCGCACTGCACGCGTGCTCATCGATCGACGAGGGCGTCACGCACGTACGCGATCCACACCCAGGCGAACCCCGCGGCGGCGATGCACGCGGCGGCGAGCTCGATCGCGACGTGGACGGGCGGGCTCGGCGTCTCCAAGAGGTCGATCAGCAAGAGGACGGCGACCGCGACGAGCGCGGCTGCCACGCCCCAACCGATCGCCGGACGATCTCGCGTTCTGCTCATGCGACCGGGGATGCAAGCTCTGGGCTCGCCCGCTCGGATCTTGCAGGCACGCTTCAACGATGGAGACGTCAGGGCTCAGCAGCGCCCAGGCGCTCGAGCGCCGTGCCCGCGACGGATGGAACGATCTGCCGACCGCTCGCCGCCGGGGCCTGGCGGTGGCCGTGCTCGCCCGCGTGCGCGAGCCGATGACCTTGCTCCTGCTGGTGTGCGGAGCGGTCTATGCGGCGATCGGGGATCGCGAAGAAGCGCTGATGCTCGTTGGGTTCGTCGTCTCCGGTGCCGTCGCGTTCCTCGGTCTCGTCATCTACGTGCCGCCGCTCGCCGAGCTCTTCCGGTTCGCGCCGCTCGGTGCGGTGGACGTCGTCCTCTGCTTCGGCGCCGGCGCGGCGAGCATGGCGTGGTTCGAGATCGTGAAGCTGCGGCGGACGCTCGGGCACCGTCCCGGATCCGCCGGCGCGACGGAGGCCGCCTAACGAGGACGGGGCTCCCTCGATCGTTCCGAGTCGTCGGGCGGCGCGACGGCGATCACGCGCATGCTCGCCTTCCGTCCGTACCCGGCGAGCTCCCGGAGAACGTTCCATCGACGTGATGATCCCCGCGAGGTGCGCGCGCTCGTCCAGCACGATGAGGCGGTGCACTCCCTCGAACGCCATCAGCGAGATCGCGCGGTCGAGGGGCTCGTCGGCGTCCACGTACACCACGTTCGTGGTCATCGCGCGCTCGACGCTCTGAGCGAGATCGTGGCGGGCGGCGTGCTCGGTCAGGTCCGTCTTGCTGAGCACTCCGAGCACGTTACCCTCGCGGTCACACACCGGGGCTCCACCGATGTCGTGCTCGGCGAGGACGACGGCGGCTTGCTGGAGCGACTGGTCACGCATCAACCAGACCACCGACGGTTGCATGGCGTCGTGCACGCGTGTCATGCGCAGGTTGCGTGCACGACTCGTTCCACGCGCGCCGCCGTCGCCCGATCAATCGGCGCGGCGCGGCAGCAGCAGATCCTCCAGGAAGAACGCCGCGAGGTCGCTCCGGCCGCCGAGATCCGATTTTTTGTAGACGGCGCGCGCCTGCTGGCGCGCGGTCGCCTCGGTGATCGATCGTGCCGCCGCGATCTCCTTGTGGCTCAGGCCCTTCAGGAGGAGGAGCGCGACCTCCTTCTCGGCCGGCGAGAGCTGCCAGCGGTCGAGCTGGTTGTCGATGGCCTGGCCGAGCCCTTTGAGGTGCTCGTCCGCTTCGGCGCGCCAGCGAGCGGCCTCTCGCTCGGCGCGCTCGAGCCGCTCGCCGAGATCGCGCGCAGCCTGACGCGCTTCGGTGAGAGTCCGCGTGAGCCGCATCGCGCCGCCGAACCCGACGAGCACGACACCGGCCTCGACCAGCGCGTGCAAAGCGGTCGTGCCTTCGCGCAGGTCCAGCGCGAGATCGAGCGCGGCGAGCGCGGCGACGGCGGCGAACGCGGCGAGCAGCGCGGAGACGAGGCGTCTGTCGGACGTCAGATCGACGTGGTTCACGGGGAAATCTCACACATGGCGGATGGTCCAGTCGCGTACTTCGCAGCACGTTGCGGGCCATGGACTCGCTGCCTCACCCCGACCGCTGATCGAAGGAGCCCCAGATGGAACCCAAAGCCAACGCATCGCATCGCCCCGTCATCCTCGCCACCGCCGCTCTTACCGTCGCGGTCGGTCTAACGGTCGCGTCCCTCGGCGGGTACTTACGCCCGCGGAGCGCCGACCCGAAGTCGATCTCGCCGGAGCCCGCGCCGACCGTCCTCGTGCCGGTGACCGCGCCCGCTCCTCTGGCGCCTCCGCCCTCGGAGCCGATGTTCGCGTCCTACACGGGTCACGAGCAGCGCGAGCACGCCGAGCACGAGGGACGCCGCCACGAGCGCGAGCACGACCATGAAGAAGACTGATCTCAGACCGTACGTGCTCGCGGCCCTCGCCACAGTCTACGCGGCGGTCTTCTGGGTGCTCCAGGGCCGCGCGCCGCGCGACAGTGCGGCGAACGACTCGACGAACCGCGAGTCTCCGCGACCGATCTGGTACGACGAGCTCCCCGCCGGTGCGAGGCCCGAGGTGCGGCTCCCGCCGGGTTGGGTCATCGCCCGCGCCGGCGACCCTCCGCCCCGCACGCGCGTCGCTCCTGCGCGCGCGCCGCGCATCCGAACGAGGAGCTCGTGACCGTCTCCTTCCACGCGATGGGCACCGACGTGTCGGTCACGGCGCTCGACGCGGACGAGGCGTCGGTCGCGGCCCGCGTCGCGGCGATCTTTCGTGACGCCGAGCGGCGGTTCAGTCGCTTTCTCGAGACGAGCGAGCTCTGCGCCCTGAACCGCGCCACCGATTCGTTCGCCGCGTCGCCGCCGCTGTTCGAGGCGCTCGAGCGCGCGCGCTCCTACGTCGGCATGACCGGTGGCGTCTTCGATCCGGGCATCGGCGCGTCGCTGATCGCGCACGGCTACGACAAGAGCTTCGCGCCCGGCGCGCTCGACCGCGGCGAGGTCGGGCGAGCGCGGGTCACGAGCTTCCTCCGCGTCGAGCTCGACCGGCGTACGCGCGCCGTTCGTCGCCCCGCGGGCCTCCTCGTCGACCTGGGCGGAATGGTCAAGGGCGCGACGGTCGACGCGGCCGCGCGCGTGCTCGGCGGCGCGGGGGCGATCGACGCGGGCGGGGATGCCGTCGTGCGCGGCGAACCGTGGCTCGTGGAGGTCGAGGACCCGCGCGACGCCTCGCGCGCGCTCGTCACCCTGTCGCTCGCGAACGCGGCGGTCGCGACGAGCGCGGCGAACCGCCGCCGCTGGCGCGTCGGCGGACGCGTCGCGCACCACCTCGTCGACCCGCGCACGGGGGCGCCCGCCGAGAGCGATCTGCTGCAGGTGACGGTCCTCGCGCCGAGCGCGGAGCTCGCCGACGTCGTTGCGACGACCGTGTTCGTGCTCGGCGAGCGCGGCGGGCGTCGATTTCTCGACCGGCACCCCGAGCTCGCCGCCGTGCTCGTGCGCGAGTCCGGCGACCTCGCGTTCGTCGGTCGCGTGTCGCTCGTGGAGGCCGCGTGACCCGCCCCTCGGTCCTCGGTCTCCTCGCGGGAGTCGTCGCGCTCGTGCTGCTAGACGCCGTCGCGGTTCGACTGGGTGTCGCGCCCGGCGTGATTCCCGATTTCGGCGCGCCCGCGTGGATCGCGTCGCGCGCAGCCGGCGTCGCGGCGCTCGTCGCGCTGACGACCGACGTCGTCGTCGGGCTTTCGATCTCGACCGGCCTAGGCGACAGGTGGGTCGCCCGCGCGCGCAGCGTCGAGCTCCACCGTTGGCTCTCCGCGGGGACGCTCAGCCTCGTCGCGTTCCACGCGCTCGTCCTCGGCGCCGACCGCTTCGTGCGTTTCGACGCGCTCGACGCCGCGATCCCGTTCTTGTCGGCGTACCGCCCGGCTGCCGTGGGGCTGGGCGCTCTCGCCGCGTACGGGGCGCTGCTCGTCCACGCAAGCTTCGGTTGGGTGCGCCGCATCGGCGGCTACGCGTGGCGGAAGCTCCACTACGTGTCGTTCGCAGTCTTCGCCCTCGCGTTGACGCACGCGTGGATCCTCTCCGGCGACGACGGCATCGCGCGGATCGTCACGCTGGTGTCGACGGCGGCGGTGGCCGCGCTGGTCGTCCTTCGCGTCGCGCGCTTCGCTGCGGCTCGTCTCGCGCCGTCGCTCGCGTCGGAGCGAGGCTAGCGCCTGCGCGCGAGCGCGAGACCCGCCGGCACGACCAAGAGCGCCGCGACGACGCCCGCGACCGAGCCCACCGCGCCGACCGCGCCGACGTCGAAGAGTCCCTCGAACTTGCACGCGAGCAGCGCCGCGAAGCCCGCCGAGGTCGTGAGCGCGGTCGCGATGACGAGCGGTCCTTGCTGGCGGAGCGCGTGCTCGACGCCGCCGCTCTCGCGCGCCGCGTAGAGAAGGAACATCGCCTCGTCCATGGTGATGCCGAGGAGCACCGGGACGACCAGCGCGTCGTACGCGTGCCACGGGACGTGGAGCGCGCGCATGAAGAGCGCGACGACGGCGATCGCGAGGACGAGCGTCGACGCGGCGAGCACCACGTCGAGCAGGCGTCGCAGCGACGCGCCGAGCGCGAGCGCGACCAGCAGGAGCGCGGCGAGGCCGATTCGCGGGAGATCGTGCGCGAGCGTCGCCTTGAGGCCGGCTTCGAGCCGCGTGTAGCCGGTCACGATCGCGCCGGGATCGGCCGCGTGGATCGCGGCGGTCACGCGCGCGTCAGTCGCCGGATCGCCGGCCGAGCGGACGTAGACGACCGACATCCACTCGCCGCGATCTTCGGCGAGGTGGCGCGCGCGCACCCACGGGAGCGGCTCCTCCGGCGGCGAGGCGTCGGGATGCGCGAAGGCGTCGAGCGCGGGGGCGCACGCGTCGGTGTCGAAGCCGGCTTTCTCCAGCGCGGCTTCGAGCCGCGGGCGGAGCGCGGGGAGATCGAGCGCGTCGCGCGCCGCGAGGCGCGACCGCGCTAGCGCGGGGCCGGGCGCGAAGCTCGCGAGCGCGTCGAAGCCCTCGACGTCGCCTGCGTCGCGCAGCGGATCGAGCGCCTCGGCGATCGCGTCGGAGCGCGCGCGCGCTTTGCCCTCGTCGCGATCGATGCTGAGGACGACCCACTGCCCGGGCTTGCCGCCGAACGCGTCGAAGATCGCCTTTTGCGTGTCGAGCGGCTCGACGTGCTGCGGCCGAAGGACGACGATCGCGTTGCCCGCGTGCGGCCAGCCGAGCGCGGTGACGACGACGAGCGGCAGCGCGGCGAACGCGAGCAGGCCGATTGCGCGCCCGCGCGATTTGGTTGCGGCGCCGAGCGAGCGCACGAGCCACGTCGAGGTCGGCGCCGCTCCGATCGAGCGCGCCTCGAGCAGCGCGCCGATCTCGGGCGTGAGCGCGAGGATCGCGATCGACGTGAGCACCTCGCCGAGCCCGCACAAGAGCCCGAGCTCGCGGAGCGCGCGGAGCTGGCTGAGGCCGAGCGACGCGAACGTGACGCCCGCGGCGATCGCCGCGAGCATCGTGGGTCGGCCGGTGCGTTTTCGCGCGTGATGCGCGGCTGCGTTCGGATCGAGGCCCATCGCGCGCCCTTCGAGGAGCGCCGCGTACACGTGCACGCCCGTGTCGACGCCCACGCCGACCACGACCGCCGCGAACGCGACGCTGATCGCCGAGAGGCCGTTCGGCAAGAGCGCCGCGAGCCCCATCGTCCACACGGTGCCGATGACGAGCGGCGGGAGCACCGCGAGGAGCGCGCGCGCGCGGCGGAACGTGAGCAAGAACGTGAGCGACACCAAGATCGCCGAGAGCGTGCCCGACACCTCGAGATCGCGGACGAAGAGCGCCTGGAGCGCGACGTTCATCGCGTGCCCGCCGGTGAGGCTCATCGTCACGCTCGGGTGCTTTGCGATCGCCTGCGCGCGCGCCGCGTCGAAGTCGGAGACGAACGCCTTCGCCGCCGCGTGATCGAACGCGCGGCCCTTCGGCTGGGCGACGAGCAGCCGCGCGCGCCCGCCTTGCGCGACGAACTCGCCGCTCGGCGTCACGGTGAGGCCCGCGGCGAGCTCCGCCTTCCCCTCCCACGGGATGAGCGAGAGCCGAAGCGGATCGCGCGCGAGCATGTCCTCGACGTCGGGCGGGTGCGCGGGCGTGAGCAGGAGCTCGCGCGTGCCGGCGAGCCGCTCGGCCATCCCCTCGGGCGTGAGCGCGTGCGCGAGCCGCGCGCGCGCGGCAGGTCCCGCGTAGAGCCACGCGCGCGTCGGGTCGGGCTTGGGCAGCGGCGCGCGATCGAGCACGCTGACGACGCTCGGCGCGTGCGCCAGGGCGTCCTTCACCTCGTGCGACGCGGCCGCGACCTCGCTCGGGTCGTCGCCGCGAACGAGCACGAGCCCCACGTCGCCGCCGCCGAACGCGCGCGTGTAGCGCCCGAGCGCCGCCGCCTCGCCCTCCGACGGAAAGAGCGTCGACAGATCGCTCGAGATGCGAAGCCGCGTGCTCGAGAGCACGACCGCGACGAGCGTCGGAACGAGCAAGAGCGCGAGCCTGGCGAGCAGCGGTTTCCAGCTGCGAGACGTCATTGCTCCGCGGGCTTCTCCTTCCGGACGAGCTTCACCTTGGTGATGCGTCGCCGGTGGAGCGTCAGGACCTCGGCCTCCGCCTCCGCCGTGAGCTCCGCGCGGTCGCCGATGCGGGGCATGTGCGCGAGGCGTCGCCCCAGCACCGCTCCCACCTGCTCCGAGCCGTCGTCGAGCGTGATGCCGGTCGCCCGCGAGATGTCCTCCATCGTCGCGCGCCCGTCGATCTCCCAGCCGCCGTCGGCCTTGAGCACGCGCGGCGGCTCTTCGTCGAGCTCGTCGCGGATCTCGCCGACGATCTCCTCGAGCAAATCCTCCATCGTCACGAGCCCGCTCGTCCCGCCGTACTCGTCCACGACGATCGCGATCGGCGAGTGCTTTTGCTGCATGTCGCGGAGCACCTCGACCAAATTGCGGCTCTCGGGCACGAACAGCACTTCGCGCTTGAGGGCCTGCAAGTCTTTTGCGCTCGTGGCGCGTCGGTCGAGCAAGTCTTTCACGTACAGGTAACCGAGCACGTCGTCGAGCGAGCGCTCTTTGGTGACGACCATGCGCGAGTAGCCGTTCTGGCGGAAGAGCTCGGTCGCGTCCTCGACGCTCGTGCCCACCGCGACGTACGCGATGTCGACGCGCGGGACCATCGCGTGGCGCGCGGTGCGCTGCGAGAAGCGGAGCACGCGCTCGACGAGCTCGCTCTTCTCGCGCCCGCGCGGCGAGCGCGCGGTGCTCGCGGCCAGGATTCCGACGATCTCCTCCTCCGAGAGCGTGCCTTCGCTCGTGACGTCCGGGTCGAGCCCCATCGCCCGGAGGACGAGCCGCGAGGCTTGCTCGAGGACGAAGAGCGCCGGCTGGAACGTGAGGTACGTGATCCGAAGCGGGAGCGCCGAGACGAGCGCGGTCTGCTCGGTGCGCTGGATGGCGATGAGCTTGGGCACGAGCTCGCCGAGGAGCACGTGCGTGAACGTGAGCACGCCGAACGCGACGGCGACCGTCGTGATCTCGATCGCGCGCGGCGAGTGGAACGGCAGATGGGAGAACGGCTTCTCGAGGAAGCGCGCGAGCGCGGGCTCGCCGATCCACCCGAGGCCGAGGCTCGCGAGCGTGATGCCGAGCTGGGTCGTCGAGAGGTAGCGGTCGAGCCGCGAGGTGATCTGCTGCGCGATGATCGCCGGGCGCTCGCCGCGTCGCGCGCGCGGCCCGAGCTGCGTCGCGCGCACCTTGACGAGCGCGAACTCGGCGGCGACGAAGAAACCGTTGAGCGCGATGAAGAGCGCCGCGAGAGCGATTCCGGTCACGGCTCTAGAGCCCGCAAGCCGCAGGCAGCACGAAGACGAGCCCGAACACGAGCCCCGTGATCGCAAGGCCCCGTCCTTGCTGTCCCGGGCGCGTCTGCGAAAGCACGATCCCGCCGAACACGATCGCGAGCAGACAAAGGATGAAGCCGATCCAGAAGGGCACCAATCCGAGCAAGCCGCAGATGAGCGACGCGACCGCGAGCCCCGGCGTGCCTTGCTGCTGCGACATGGGCGCCACCATGCCGGGGACCATCGGATATTGATATTGCTGAGGCGGGTAGCCGTAGGGCGCCGGCGCCGGGCCGTACGGCATCGCCGAATTCGACGGCGAGACCTGCTGCATGGGCGCCGCCGACTGCATCGTCGCGAGGTACGCCGGCTGCTGCGGCGACTGCGGCGACTGCGGCGACTGCGGCGAGCCGGCCGCCGGCGTGACGACGTAGTGCGGGTGCGGCGAGCCCGGGCCGCCGGACATCATCGTGGGCGGGACCGGCGAGCTGCCGACGGCCATCGTCGCGCCGAGCGTCGCCTCGTTGGTCACTGGGTTTTTCACCGAGAGGTGCTGGATGGGCTGCGGCGGCGAGATCGCGGGCGCAAACGAGGTCGCCCCGTACGAATCCACCGCGGGCCCGAGCTGATTTCCGCAGCGCGGGCATGTCGCCACGGTGTCGGCGACGAGGCTCTGGCAACGCGAGCACTGCACGGGGCGCAGCGTAACACGCCGGGCGCCGGCTGCCCGCTTCAGGCTGGCGTCGCAAGCTCGAGCCGATTTCCGCCGGGGTCGCGGACGTAGAACCTCTTCCAATTCGGCGCCGGGTCCGTGTCCTCGAGGATCGCGACGCCTGCCGCGCGGAAGGCGAGCTCGACCGCGGCGAGATCCGGGACGACGAAGCACACGTGCCGCTTGCTCGCGAGGAGGAGCTCGCGGCTCGTCGCCTCGGCCCCGACGTGGAGCTGGCGGTCGCCGACGCGGAACCACCCGCCCGTTCGCGAGTTGGTCTTCGGGATGCGCTCGAGCCCGACCACTTTTTCGTAGAAGGCGAGCGTCGCCTCCACGTCCTCCGGCGCGACCGTGATCTGCACGTGGTCGAGGATCATCCGAAATATTTCGTGGCCGCCGACTTGCTCCGCTCGAGGACCTCGGCGTGGAGCGAGCGCCCGTGCGCGTCGATGGTGACGACGCCGCGGAAGTCCTCGACGCGCAACACCCAGAACGCCTCGGGAGGACCCAGCTCGTCGTAGAGGTGCACGGTGACGACCTCGTGGATCGCCGACGCGAGCGCGACCGCCGCGCCGCCGACTCCATGCATGTAGACTGCACCGAATCGCTCGCAGGCCGCCGCGGTCTTCGGCCCCATGCCGCCCTTGCCGATCACGCCGCGGAGGCCGAAGCGCTCGATGACCTCGGCCTGGTACGGCTCTTCGCGGATCGACGTCGTCGGTCCCGCGGCGACGACGGTCCAGCGGCCGTCGGCTTTCTTCATCACGGGCCCGCAGTGGTAGATGAAGCCGCCCACGAGGAGCGGCCGCAGCCACTCGAGCGCGTTCATCTTCGACGGGTCGCCCGCCTTCTCCGCGGCGATCGCCTCGTGCATCAGCTTGTGGGCGCCGTCGCGCCCGGTGACGATCGTACCGTAGAGCGCGATCTCGTCGCCCACGGCGAGGGCGCGGATTTTTCTTCGGTGACCGGGAGATCGATGCGCGTGAGGCTCATGCTGCTTTCTCCGCGAGGCGCGAGGGGAGCCTGTAGCGCGAGGCGAGCTCGGTCAGCTCGGTGAAGCGCGCGTCCTTTCCATCGGCGCCGACCTCGACGCTCCACCGGCGGCACGACCAGCACTCGTAGGCGAGGCTCACGAAGAAGCTCGCCGGCAGGCGATGGCGCGCGGTCAGCTTCATGCCGAGCACCGTCGTCTTTCCGCCGAAGCCCATCGGTCCGATCTCGAGGCCGTTGCACGCCTCGAGCAGCTCGCGCTCGAGCTTCGCGAGCCGCTCGTCGGGGTTCTCGTCGTCGAGCACACGGAAGATCTGCTCCTTGGCCGCGAGCGCGCCGCTCGCGCGATCGCCGCCGATGCAGACGCCGCAAATCCCGGGCGCGCACCCGAGCCCTTGCGCGTCGAGCACCATCTTGATGACCGCGCGCTTCACGCCCTCGAGGTCGCGGCCCGCTTTGATCTCGGTGCTCGGCAGCGACATCTGGCTCGAGACGTTCTCGCACCCGCCGCCCTTGAGCAGCAGGTCCGCCTTGATGAATGGCTTGTCCCACTGGTGAAAGTGGATCTGCGGCGCGCCGTCGCCGAGGTTCGTGCCGTCGTTCTTGCCCGTGATGGCGTCGACGGTGTTGGGCCGCAGGTACGTCTTCTTGGTCGCGGCGTGCGTCGCCTCGCGGATGGCCGTCTCGAGCGCGTGCTCGTGCGGGCCTGCGGGGTAATGCACGTACCAAATGTTCATGCCCGTGTCCTGGCACATGGGCGCGCTCTCGGCGCGGGCCTTGCCGATGTTGACGAGGAGCATGTCGAGCGCGTTTCGCGCTGCGCTCAACTGCCGCTCGCCGTCGCGCGCTCGCGCGATCGCGCTCTCGACGTCGCTCGGCAAGCTGGTCGCCGCTCGTCGGATCAGCTCGACGAACGACTCCTGAATCGACTCGAGTTGCATGCAGCACCTTTTACAACAGGCGGCGTCGCGAAGTCAGTCTCACTCACAGCACCCAAGCCGCGGGCGGCGCGCGCGTCGAACACGCTGAAGCCATGCGCGCCCACGCGATCGTCGTCGCGGCGCTGGCCGCGTCGTGCGCCGGCGAGCCTCCGCCGAAAGCCGTCGCGCTCGCGCCCATCGCCCCGCCGGAGACGCACGCGCCGCGCGCCTGCGTGCCCGAGGATCTCGCCGCGTGCCACGCGCTCGCTTGGGATCTGCTGCCCACCGACCCGAGGCACGCCTACCAAGACGAAGCGTTTGCGTGCGACGAGGGTCAGGTGGCTTCGTGCGCCGCCCTCGGCCACATGATGCTGCGCGGAATCTGGGGCGAGTCGGATCCGGCGAAGGCGCTCTTCTACCTCGAGGGCGCGTGCGGCGCGGGCGTGCTCGCGAGCTGCGTGGAGCACGCGCTCGCCGAGCGCGACGTGCGCCACGACGAGACGGGCGCGACGACGACGCTCCTACGACTCTGCGACGAACGACGCGCCGCCTCCGCCTGCGACGAGGTCGGGCGAATGGTCGAGCGCGGGCGCGGCTTCGCGCCGGATCCGGACGCGGCGCGGCGGCTCTTCGAGCACGCGTGCGACCTCGGCGACGCCGCGGGGTGCGGCGATCTCGGGCGCGCGCTCCTCTCGGTGCAAGGCGAGCGCGCGCACCGACTTCTCGTCGGCGCGTGCCGCGCGCACGACGGGGCCTCGTGCTTTCTGCTCGGGCAGCTCGCGAAGTCGCCCGCGCGGGCGCGCGCGCACGCCGAGCGCGCTTGCAACCTGGGCGCCGCCGCCGCGTGCGCGTGGGTCGCGCTGCTCGTCGATCCCGACGAGCGCTCGCCCGAGTCGCTTTCTTGGCTGGATCGCGCGTGCGACGAGCGCGACGCCGACGCGTGCGAGCGCCTCGCCGACCGACTGGGCTCGCCGGCGCTTCGCGCGGGCGCCGACCGCATCGAAGCGCGGTGAGTGTGGCAGAATAGGAGCGATGCGTCGCTTCCTCGTCTTTTTGCTGCCGCTGGCCGCGGCGGCGTGCAGCAGCTTCGACACGGTGATCGTCGACGCGGGCGAGGACGACGTCGCGACGCAGCCCGAGCAAGACGTCACCGTGCTCCCGCTCGACGCCACCATCCCGGTCGACGCGGAGGTCGAGGCCGATCTCCTCGACGGCGCCGGCGGCGACGCGGGCTGCGCGGCGCTCCCCGACGGAACGGTGTGCGCGGCCGCGCCCGACTTGTGCCACACCGACGGCGTCTGCTCGGGCGGCAAGTGCATGGCGCCCGGCCTCCACGTCGACGGGTACAACTGGAAGGCCGGCGACGACACGGCGAGGTGCTGCGGCTCGGTCCCGGTGCACACGACGAGCAGCGCAAACTGCGGCGCGTGCGGCATCCAGTGCAACGCGCAGAACGGCGAGAGCTGCCAGACGCTCGGCGGCCACTATTTTTGCCGCGGCTGCATCGCGTCGGGCGCGTGCTGGTCGCACTGCTGCTCGCTTTCGTTCAACCCACCGAGCTGCGCCGCGAGCGACTGCGCCGGCAACTGCTCGAACGCGTACTGCCCGCCCGGCACCCACTGCGTCGTCGGCGGCGGGACGAGCAGCGACTACTGCTCCTACTGAGACGCGCGCGCACTCGGACATCGCGCTAAGATGCGCGCCATGTCGCTGAAAGGAAAAACGCTCTTCATCACCGGCGCGAGCCGCGGGATCGGTCACGCCATCGCGGTGCGCGCGGCGCGCGACGGCGCGAACGTCGCCATCGTCGCGAAGACCACCGAGCCGCATCCGAAGCTCCCGGGCACGATCTTCACCGCGGCCGAGGACGTCGACAAGGCGGGCGGAAAAGGGCTCGCCTGCGTCTGCGACATTCGCAGCGAAGAGCAGCTCGCCGCCGCCGTGCAGAAGACGGTCGACGCCTTCGGCGGCATCGACATCCTCGTCAACAACGCGAGCGCCATCTCGCTCACCGGCACGCTCGAGACGCCGATGAAGCGCTATGACCTCATGAACGGCATCAACGCCCGCGGTACGTTCGCCGCCTCGCAGGCGTGCCTGCCGCACCTGTTGAAGGCGAAGACCCCGCACATCCTCAACATCTCGCCGCCGATCGCCGCGATCCAGGCCCGTTGGTTCGCGCCGCACGTCGCGTACACGATGGCGAAATTCGGGATGAGCCTGTGCGTGCTCGGCATGCACGAGGAGTTTCGCGGCCGCGTCGCGGTCAACGCGCTCTGGCCGCGCACGGTCATCGACACCTCGGCGGTTCGCAACCTGCTCGGCGGCGACACGGTCGCCAAGCAAGGCCGCAAGCCCGACATCATGGCGGACGCGGCCTACGCGATCCTGACGAAGGATGTGAACTACACGGGTCATTTCGCCATCGACGACGAGGTGCTCCGCGCCGAGGGCGTCACCGACCTCTCGAAGTACGACGTCGTCCCTGGCGCGCAGCTCCTGCCGGATTTCTTCCTGCCGGACTGATCAGAACGAGTCGCCGCCGCCGCCGCCGCCGAAGTTGTCGCTGCCGCCGCCGGTGAACCCGGAGTCGCCGCCGCCGCCGCCGAAGCTGTCGTTGCTCGACGACGACCACGACGATCCCCCCGACGACCACGACGAGTCGCTCGACCACGAGCCGCCCGAGGCCCAGCCGCTCGACGCCGAGCGCCCGTGGCTCGAGAACGCGCCGCGAAACACCGCACGGATGAAGAGGATCACGAGGAGGATCGGGACGCCCAGCATCAACCCGAAGAACACGAGCGCGAAGAGGACGTCGCCGGCGCTCGCGGGGTGCGGCGGCGGGGGCGTCGCCTTGGGGCCCGTCGGCCCGACGCCCGACGCGCCCATGGAGTCGGCGTCGAGGTCGGCCATGATGGCGTCGGTCGCCGCCTGAATCGCCGCGTAGTAGTCCTCGTGACCCGGCGTGAGGAGCGGCCTCATCTTCTGCCGGACGATGTCGTTGGATTGAAGATCGGTGAGCGCGCCCTCGACGCCGCGGTTCGTCGCGATCCACGCGCGCCGTTCGGCGGGCGCGACGACGAGCACGACGCCGTTGTCTTTCCCCTTCGCGCCGATTTTCCAGGCGCGGCCGGTGTCGACCCCGACGTCCTCGATCCGCTCGCCCTCGAGCGACTTCGGGATGAAGACGACGATCTCGTTGCTCGTGCGGAGGCGGTAATCCTCGAGCTTCTTGTCGACCGCGAGGCGCTGCGTCTCGGTGAGCTTGCCGGCCGTGTCGGTCACGTGAGCCGTCATCGGCGGCGGCACGTACGCCTCGGCTCGCGCGGTGACGACGAGCGCGAGGAGGAGCGTGAGCAGCGCGAGAAGTCGGGCGTGCATCTCTCGTCAGCGTAGCACGAGGGAGAGGTCGACCTTGGGGACGCCCTCCTCGCCGCGATCGAGAAATCCGTAGCGCGCGTAGTTCTCCATCACGCGCACGACGTAGCCGCGCGTCTCGGCGAACGGGATCGCCTCGACGAAGGCGTCGAGCTCCATGCCCTTCATGCGCTGGACCCAGCGGAGCACGGACTCCTCGCCCGCGTTGTACGACGCGACCGCGAGCGGCACCGAGCCGTGGGCCTTCACCAGCAAATCGTGGAGGTAGCGCGCCCCGAGCGGGATGCTTCGCGCTGGGCTCTCGGAGATCGCCGCCCTCGACGCGCAGGCCCATCGAGCGCGCGACGGTGTTCGCCGTCTCGGGCAAGAGCTGGAGCACGCCGACGGCTCGCGCGAGCGAGAGCGCGTCGGTCGAGAACTCGCTCTCCTGTCTCATGACCGCGTCGAGCAGCCACGCGGGGAGCGTCTCCTTGATCTCCGCGTCGCGCACGGCCGCGGCGAACGGCGCCGGGTACGCGCACGACCAAGCCCAACGCGTCGCCGCGCTCGGCGCGAGCTCGAGGTCTTTCGGGCTGATTTGCGTCGCGAGCTGCATGCGACGGCGGCCGCGATCGATCTTTCCGTACGCGATGCAGAGCGCCTCGACGCTGCGCGACGGCGCGGCGGCGGTGACCTCGGCCTCGCGCGCGCGGAGCGCGTCCTCGGCGTCACGGTCGAGCCCGACGCGATCGAGCGTCGCCACGGCCTCGGGGAGCGCGACGGCGAGCGCGGTCGACTCGGCCGTCGGCGCGGCGGGCATCACGGGCGGCACCGGCGCGCCGAGCTGCGCGAGCCGCGCGCGCGCGACGAGCGCCGGCCAGCTGAGCGGCAGCGAACGAGCGACGTCGGTGAATCGCGCGATCGCGTGCGTCTTGTCGCCGTCCTTCACCGCGGCCAGCGCGGCGAGGTTCTCCATGCGCGCGCGCGCGAGGGCGTCGTGCTCGGAGCCGGCGCGCTGCTCGAGCAGCGCCCGCGCGCGCTTCACGTCGCTCCCCGTCTCGAAATGCGCGATCGCGCGGAGGTGCATCGCCTCGTCGTGCTCCGCGCCGCCCGAGAACTTGCTCGCGTACTCGTCGAAGCGCGCCGCCGCCTTGTCCCACCGCCCGTGGAGCAGCTCGAGCCGCGCCGAGTAGAAGGTCGCGGCGGCGGCCTCGGGCCCTTTGCGAAACCGCGAGACGACCTCGGCGTAGCGCGCGATCGCCTCGTCGTCGTGGTCCGCCCGCGAGAGCGCGCGCCCCGACGCGAGCAAATCCGAGGCCGCCTCGGCGTCGGACTTGTCGTTCGCGCACTGCCGAAAATGAAGGCCGCGTCCATGTAGCGTGCGCGCGCGCGCATCATCGCGTCGGCGCGCGCGCGCCGCAGCTCCACCGGGTGCAGCGGGCCGGCCATGCTCTGCGCGCGATTGAGCGCGCGCAACGCGTCGTCGAGCTTCGCGTCGTCGGCGAGCGCGCGGGCGCGCGCGACCCAGTCGCGCTGGGCGAGCAGGTGCTTCGGGTCTTCCTTCGCGAGCACCGACTCGGCGTCGCGTGCGTCGGTGACGGTCCCGTGCACGAGCAGCCAGCGCGCGTCGGCGACCGCGTCGGCCGTCTCGCGCGAGGTCCGCGTGGAAGCCGCGCCTGCGCCGCCGGGCGCGGCGAACGCGTGCATTCGAATGCTGCGCGCCGCGGTCTCTTGCGCGCGCGTCTTGTGGTCGGCGCCGATCACGCGGGCGCACTCCGCGCTCGCGCGCGCGGGGAGCTTCGCCTTCATGAAGGCGCCGGCCGCCGCGACGTGATTGTCGTTGGTCGCCGCGTGCTTGGCGAGCCACTCGCCGGCGTCGGCGTAGGGCCCGTCGATCGCTTGAGCCCGTGCGCGCGCGCGCGCGATCTCCGGCGCGAGCGCCGGGAGCTTTACTTCGAGATCCGCGAGCTCGGCGACGGCCGTCTTTCCGTCGTCCTTTTCCATCGCGACGCGCGCGCGCGCGAACCGAACCTCGGGCTTCTTCCGGTCGGCCTCGGGCAACGCGTCGATCGCCGCCGCAGCCGCGGTCCAGCGCTCCTCGCGTACGAGCCCCACCCACATCGACGCGCCCGGCGCCGCCACTGGCGCGGCCGACGCCGTCGTCGAGGCGCTCGCGGCCGCGCCGTCGACCTTCGTCGCCGCGGTCTCGTGCGCGCCGCCGCCGGGGCTCGCGCACGAGAGCGCCGCCCCGAGCACGAACGGCAGCGCTGGCCGCAGCGTGTCGCGCCTCCGCATGACGGTCACGGTACAACGATTCTCGTCGATGAGAAGCCGCCGATTCGTTCCGAGATTGTTCGACGGCCGGGCCCGCGAGCGGCCATAATCGGGAGGTGAACATCCGTCTGCGCTTCGTGTCGGGCGCCCTCGTCGCGTCGGCCGCGTTCGCCGCGTTCGCCGCGTGCGGCGGAGACGACGGCACGAGCTTCGACTCCGGCGACGGCAGCAACGACGCCACCGTCGACGCGTTCGCCGACTCGCCGTTCAACGGCCAAGACGCCTTCAACGGCCCGTGGTCCGATTTCCGCAGGGCCCGATCGTCGACATGCCCGACGCCGGCGCGGCCGCGCCCACGAACTCGCAGCAGCTCTTCGGCGACCCGGACGGCGGCGCGTCGAGCGGAGGACCGTGCCTCGTCGAGCCCGAGGTGGGCTCGCTCTACCCGCGCAACTGGCTGCGCCCGCGCTTTCACTGGATCGCGCCGGGCGGCGAGAACCTCTTCGAGCTGCGGGTGCACGCGCAGAACCAGACCAACGATCTCGTCGTCTACACGGCGCAGACGACGTGGACGATGCCGAAGGCGATTTGGGACGGCCTGCGCATGCACTCGAACGATCAGCCGATGACGGTCAGCGTCCGCGGCGGCGTGTACAGCTCGCCGAATTTGACGAGCATCGCGCTCGGCTCGTCGGGGCCGCTCGGCATCGCGCCGGTCGACGCTCCGGGCGCGATCGTCTACTGGACGACGACCGGCGGCTCCGCGCTCAAGGGATTCTCGATCGGCGACGAGACCGTGGTGCCGGTCCTCCAGCCCGCGCAGGTGCAAGAGTTCGGCGCGACGTGCATCGGCTGTCACACGTCGACGCCCGACGGCCTCTACGCCGAGATGACCACGAGCAACGGCTGGAACAACGCGATCGCGTCGATCGAGCAGAACACGGTCGGTCAGGTCCCGCCGTTCCTCGGCGCGGCGGGCAAGGCCGCGCTCGAGCACGCGCCGCGCGGCATCAGCTCTTTCTCTCCCGCGCACTGGGCGCCGAACGATTACACGGCCGTCACGACCTTCGACGACTCGGACTTGAGCTGGGTCGATCTCGGCGCGACGAGCGGGACGGCGACGGGCGTCCTGGCGCGGACAGGCGATACGCGAAAAGGCGCGGCGCCGACGTGGAGCCACGACGGGAATACGATCGTCTACGTTTCGACGACGGCGGTCGTGACCGGCCGCCTCGACAACGGCCCCGCCGATCTCTATTCGATTCCGTACGGAAACCGCGCGGGCGGAACCGCGCAGCCGATTCAGGGCGCGTCGGACGCGAATTTCGAAGAGTATTACCCGGAGTACTCGCCCGACGACCAGCTGCTCGCGTTCGACCGAATCGCGAGCGGCAACAACATGTACAACAGCCCGCTCGCCGAGGTGTACGTGATCCCCGCGAGCGGCGGCACGGCGACGCGCCTCGCGGCGAACGACCCGCCCGCGTGCTCCGGCAAGACTTCGCCCGGCGTGACGAACAGCTGGCCGAAGTGGGCGCCGCTCGCGAGCCCCGCGAGCGGCGGTCGCACGTTCTATTGGGTCGTGTTCAGCTCGACGCGCGACGAAAAGGGCAACCCGCAGCTCTACGTCTCGCCGGTCGTGGTCGCGAACGGCACCGTCACCACGTATCAGGCGCTCTACCTCTGGAATCAACCCGCGAACGAGAACAACCACACGCCGGCGTGGGACGTGTTCAAGATCCCGCCGCCGCCGGTGAACTGATCGCAGCTCGCGCGCACGCGCGCACGCCGTTCGCCCGCGCGCGCGGCTCGCCGCGCGATTGCCGATTCGGTCCGCGCCTTGCACCGACGCCGGTCATCATGACCTCCTGGATCGCCGTCGAGCGCGAGCGCGAGCGCGCACGCGAAAAATCGCGGGCGCCCGCCTCGAGCGCGCCGCACTCGGCGGCCTTCTGGTTCGCCGGCTGGCTCTTCACCATCGGCTTCTGCAAGCTCGTCTGGTGGAAGGCGCTCCTCGCCCTGGTCGTCTGGCCCTATTTCGTCGGCGCCCTGCTCGCGAAGTAAGAGCACCGCTTGCCCCTCGAGAGGGAGCCTCTCTCTCTCTGGAGGGCGCAGTGTTCACCAGAGAGAGAACGCGCCGTCGAACGAGCGCACGTGAAACGCGACGGCGAGGCCGAGCGTCTGATTGCGCGTGTCGAGCGCGTCGAAGCCGCCGTACGCGCTGAACGTCACGTTCGGCGACACCCAGAAGTCGGCCGCGGCGCGCGGCATCAACAATCCGCGGCCGGCGGTCCCGGAGTACCCGCCGCTCGAGTCGACCGTGAGAATGCTTCCGCCGGCGAAGCCCTCGAGCCGGAGCGACAGGCGCCCGAGCGGGACGCGCACGCCGAGCAGAACGCCGCCCTGCATCATGACCGTGTTGATCGCCGACTCGGACGTCGTGAACGTCTTGGACGCGTCGCCGACCGTCGCCGTGAAGGACCCGATCTCGTTGTGCCCGAGCCCGAAGCCGATCTCGGCGCCGACGTAGAGCCACCTCCAGAAGAAGCCCTCGCCCCGCAGCGCGAGCCCTGCGGTGCTGAGGACGTTGGGGCCGAGCTCCCGCCCCGGAACCGAGAACGCGTTCGGGTCGGCCTTTTCACGCTGGAAGTCGAAGTCGACGCCGCGCGGGTCGAACGTCTGGTACGGCAGCTCGAGCGAGAGGACGATCGGCCAACGCCGCTCGACCGCCCACCCGTCGCCGAAGCGATGGCAGCGCTCGTAGCCGACGATGTCGCTCACCTCGCTGCACCCGCGCGCGTGCGCGGGTCGTGCGAGCGCGATTGTCGCGACCGCCACGAAAACGCCGAGCGCGCGCTTCACTCGGACACCTGGAGCTCGGCGACGGGCGAGTACAAGCAGACGCGCGGCGCGTCGTTCGCCTGCGGCGAGACGTGCGACAGATCGATGCACACCATCCGCGCGGCGGCGAGCGCGCCGCTCGCGTCGATGCGCAAGCGCTCCGTGCCTTCGGCGAGCGCGTCGATCTGGTAGGCGCGGACCTCGTGGCGCGGATTCGTAGATTTCCATGGGCGCCTCGGCGCCGCTCTCGTCGCGCGCGGCGAGGCGGAGCGCGCCGAGATCCACGGCGACGCCGCGCACGCACCGGTTGCGGAGGCTCACGTCGAGCAAGAGGCTGCCCGTGCTCGCCTCCTCGCGCGCGAGCGAGAACCCGAGCTCCGTGCAGCCGATGACGCGGACCGCTTGCTCGCGATTGAACGCTTCGCGGTCGGCGCGCGTCGGCGTGTGCCCCCACCACGTCGGCGAGCACGCGGCGACGAGCGCCGCGAGGATCGGAGAGGACGCTCGGAGCACGACGCGCAGAAGAGCAATCGACAGGCCACGCGCGAAGCTCGGCGTTTGCGCGCGACGCGTCGCGATCGGCGAGACGGGCCGACCCGCGCGGTCGCCCGCGCCGCGTCAGTCTGCCCGTCTCTCGCGCACGCGCGGGCGTTCCTCCGCGAACGACCCGCCGCCGGTCCACGCGCAGAGGCGCGTCACGCCGGTGTCGTCCTCGCCGGCGACGACGCGCGCGAGCCGCTGCGACGCGCGCCCGAAGAGCTCCTCCTCCCGCTCGATCGCGACCCACCGCCGGCCCATCTTGTGCGCCGTCGCGGCCGTCGTGCCGCTCCCCGCGAACGGGTCGATCACCCAGTCGCCCGCGTCGGTCGTCATCGAGAGGATGCGGTGCATCAGTCGCTCGGGCTTTTTGTTGCGCGAGAACACGACGCCTCCCTCGCGCGCGATGCCTTGGAAGCCGAGGTCGTCCCACACGTTGGTGAGCGGCTCGACGAGCGTCGGCTCGCCGTTCTCGACGCGCACCTTGTCGGCGAGGAACAAGACGCGATTTCCGCCGCGCACGATGAAGTCCTTGTGCGGCGGGCGCACCAGTCGAAAGACTTTCTCCGGCGACATCCGCGAGCGGAGGACGACGTCGCGCGCCTCCTTGCCGATCGCCTCGAACCTCGGCTGCGCGAATCGAACGACGCTCCGCGCGTGGCTCATCGCGAAGCGCGCGAGCTCGCGCTCGAACGTCTCGCCGCCGAGCGCGCGCCGCGCCGCGAGCGTGGTCGCGTGCCCGAGCTCGTTCGCGACCACGCGCCCGAGCGGCGAAAAGCGCCATTTTTCGGGCGGATCGTCGGGGTTCTCCAAATGCGTCCGGTACGACGCGTCGTAGCTCGCGCGCGCGCGGACGAGCGCGTTCAAGCGCAGCGCGCTCTTGTCGCGCGCCCAGAGGACGACGTAGTCGGTCACGTTCATCGGCCCGCGGTTGATCGCTTTGTGCCCCGTCGGCGCGCTCCGCACGACCGTCACGATCGCGAATCGATTCTCGCGACCGAAGACCGCGTCGCCCGTCTCGATCAGCGAGCCGAGCTCGGTGTCGTCGATCTCGCACGCGATCGTCCCGTCGCGCGCGACGAGCGGCGCGAGCGCCTCCAACGTCTCGCGGAGGCGCGCGGCCCACGCGGCCGGCGCGCGCGCGTCGTCGTACTCGGCGAACTTGCGCCCCGTGTTGAATGGCGGATCGAGGTACGCGCACCGAAACCGCTCCGCCCAGGCGCGCCGCTTCGCTCGCATCACGCGCACGTTGTCGCCGAGGACGAGCAGGTTCTCGCTCACGGGATCGGCTCAACGCCGCCGCGCACCCACGGGAGCGCGATGCGATGCCAGTTGGCCGTCGCGTTCATCCCGGCGAGCACGCTCGTGAGGCCCCACTGCAGGCGATTCATGAACGTCTGGTCCTTGGGCACGTGGATCGGCTTCGGCAGGTGCGGGAGCTTACTCTCGTCCTTGAACATGATCTTCTTCGTGTTGCGGACCAGGAACGCGACCATCTCGCGCGCGTACTCTTGCGTGAAGGTGAACGACTCGTCGAGCACGATGGGCCTCGTCACGAGGCGCGTGTACTCGATGTACATCGGGAACGCGTCGGCGTCGGTCGGGTCGTAGCCGAGCACCTCGATGCACGCCCGGTAGAACGCGTCGTCGTCGTTCTCGATCTGCGTCAGCAGGTAGCGCTTCTGTCCTTCCACGAGCTCGTGCGGCATCTCCTTGTGGCACCCGAAGTCCAAGAACGCGACCTTGCCCCCGCCGAGGAACCGGTAATTCCCGGGGTGCGGATCGGCGTACAAAATGGCGTGTTTCATGAGCGAGCGGATCATGAAGCGCCAGATCGTCTGCGCGGCGGCGTTCTTGTCCGCCTGCGACGCCTCGGCGACGAACGTCGCGTAGTCGACGCCCTCGACGAAGTCGGCCGTCAGTACGCGCCGCGTGGAGAGCGAGTGGTGCACTCGCGGGATGACGATCTCGAGATCGTCCTGGTGCAT
This sequence comes from uncultured delta proteobacterium, assembly GCA_963731595.1. GTDB lineage: Bacteria > Myxococcota_A > Polyangia > Polyangiales > Polyangiaceae > DASXHD01. The sequence continues at coordinate 543,296 of CAVSWE010000004.1, read as the reverse complement.
CCGCCGGAAGCGGTCGGCGATCTCGGCTTCCTTCGTGTAGTCGAGCTCCTGCATGAAGACCGACTTGATCTCGTCGAGGCCTTCCTTCGTGTGGTACTTGCGCGCGACCGGCGCCATCATCGTCTCGAGCAGCGAGACGCTCTTGAGGTCGTTCTCGATCGCCTTGTCGATGCCCGGGTACTGGACCTTCACCGCGACGCGGTCGCCGCCGCGCGTGACCGCGCGGTGCACCTGCCCGATGCTCGCCGCCGCGAACGGCTCGGCTTCCCACTCGGCGAAGATCTCCGACGGCGGCGCGCCGAGATCTTCGGTGACCACTTTGACCGCGGCCTCCGGCGAGAGCGGCGGCGCCTTCGCTTGGAGCTTCTTCAGCGTCTGCTTGAAGCGCTCCTCGTAGCCCGGCGGCGCGAGGCCGTCGATGTACGAGGCCATCTGGCCGAGCTTGAGCGGCAGGCCCTTCATCTCGCCGAGCGTCTTCAGCATGGCCTCGGCCGTCTTCTTCGCGCTCTCGGCGAGCTTCTTTCGGTCGTCGTCGGTGACCTCGCGATCCTTGCCGGTGACGGCGCGCTTCATCGCGGCGGTCGCCATCGGCAGCGCGCGCGTCGAGAGCGCTCCGAGCCGCGCGAGTCGACCGAGCCTCGAAGTCGGAGGCCTGTCGGGACGATCGCGATCCTCGGTCATTGCGACCAGTATAACGACGCGCCCGCCCGGCGGCGGCACACTTTGGCGCTCGCGATCCGCGATTTCGCGCTTTTTCTCGCGGCCCATGCTTTGCAAAACGCGTCTCCCATGAAGGCAGCGCTCGCGTTTCTCGCGCTTTTCGCGTTCGCGTGCGGCGGCACGACGCTCGATCCGATTCAGGACGGCGGGCAAGACGGCGCGCCGATCCAAGACGGCGGTTCGACGCAATGCCCGAGCTCGCCGCCGACCGAGGGCGCCTCGTGCAGCCCCGAGAGCCTCTACTGCGAGTACGGAGACGATCCGAACCTCGCGTGCAACGAGGTCGCGCAGTGCTCGCTCGGCCACTGGACGGTCCAGAAGCCGTACGGCCAGTGCCCGACGCCGCCCAACTCGAGCTCGTGCCCGGCGAGCTTCGCGAGCGTGCCCGTCGGACAGCACTGCGGCGATCTCGTCGGCACCACGTGCTCGTACGCGCAAGGCTTCTGCGGCTGCTCGGTCGGAAGCGGCGGGCCGTACCCCGAGGACGCGTCGGCTGTCGCGACGTGGATCTGCGACGCGCCGAGCGCGGGCTGCCCGCAGCCGCGCCCCAAGCTCGGCACTTCGTGCTCGCAAGAGGGCCTCGAGTGCGACTACTCGCCGTGCTCGTTGCCGAGCGGCGTGAGCGTCGTCTGCCAAGGCGGCGCCTGGCAGGACCAGCCCTACGGGTGCGCGTTGTAGTAGCATCGCGCCGAATGGCAAACCGTACGTTCGCCGTCGGCGACATCCACGGAGATCTCGAAGCGCTGCTGCGCGTGATGGGCAAGCTCCCCGTCCTCGACGACAAAGACACGCTGCTCTTCCTCGGCGACTACATGGATCGCGGGATGCAATCGGCGCAGGTGCTCGACTTCTTGCGCAACCGCCTCCCGGCGCGCACCAAGGCGCGCGTCGTCACGCTGCGCGGCAACCACGAAGACGGCTGGCTGCGCGTGGTCGAAGGCGGTTGGCCCGAGTTCGTCGCGCCCGAGGGCAACGGCTGCCTCGCCTGCATGCGCTCGTTCTCGTCGAAATCGTACGCGCCCGGCGACTCGCCGACTGAAGACGACATGCGCCTCATGCTCTCGGGCGGCTTCTTCCCCAAGGACGTGCTCGAGTGGATGCGCGGCCTGCCGTACTGGTACGAGGACGAGCACGCGATCTACGTCCACGCGGGGCTGCCGTTCCACGAGGGCCGGTTCCTCCACCCGCGCGTGGTCGAGCACAAGGCCGTGCTCCTCTGGGTGCGCACGATGCAGTTCTTCCTCGACTACCGCGGCAAGCTCGTCGTCGTCGGCCACACCTCGACCGACAACCTCCCGCCCGAGCTCTCCAGCTTCACGCCCGAGGATCCCCTCGACATGTGGGTCGGCGAGAACGTCATCGTGACCGACACCGGCTGCGGAAAAGGCGGGTTTTTGACGTGCCTCGAGCTCCCGGCGAGGCGCACGTACGAGTCGCGGTGACCGCGTCGTCCAGTCTCCCGCTCCCGCACCGCTTCGGGCGATGGCTGCTGTTCGATCGCATCGGACAAGGCGGGATGGCCGAGCTCTTCCTCGCGCGCCAGCACTCGACGCTCGCGGCCGATCACCTGTTCGTCGTGAAGCTCATCCTGCCCGTCTACGCCGAGCGCTCCGATTTTTCGGACATGCTCGTCGCCGAGGCGAAGCTCGCGGCCGGTCTCCAGCACGCGAACATCGTCACCGTGTGGGAGCTCGGTCGAGAGGACGGACGCCTCTTCATCGTGATGGATTACGTCGAGGGCTTCGATCTCGCGGCCCTGCTCAAGCGGTGCACGAAGGAAAAAGTGCCGCTCCCGACCGAGCTCGCCCTCCACGCGGTGAGCGAGCTGCTCGCCGCGCTCGAGTACGCGCACAAGAAGGGCGTCGTGCACCGCGACGTGTCGCCGTCGAACGTGCTCGTGTCGTTCGACGGAGAGGTGAAGCTCTGCGACTTCGGGATCGCGCGCGCCAACACGACGCTCTTGGCGGAGCCGTCGGCGTCGGAGCAGCCGAGCGAGGCGATCCAGGGCAAGGCGGGCTACATGAGCCCGGAGCAGGCGCGCGGCGACGCGCTCGACGGGCGGGCGGACGTGTTCGCGGCCGGCATCATCCTGTGGGAGCTCCTCGCCGGGCGGAAGCTCTACCGCGGCGGCGATCTCATCGAGCAGGCGCGCGCGGCGAACGTGCCGGAGCTCCCCTCGCGCGGTCTGCCGGACGAGGCGACGCTCCACGCGATCGTCTCGCGCGCGCTCGCGCCGAAGCGCGACGACCGCTACGCGACGGCCGGCGAGATGCAGAGCGCGCTGCTCGCGTGGACCGCCGGCGCGAACCTCCTCGCGAACCCGATTCGTCTCGGCGAATGGCTGGCGGCGCACTTCGGCGAAGAGCTCGTCGCGCAGCGCCGGGCGCGCGAGACCGCCGCGAAGGCGCTCGACGAGGCGCCGAAGCCGTCGCCGGCAATCCTCACGCCGGAACCCGCCGGCGCGCGCATCTCGTACAAGGCCGACGAGGACGCGCCCGAGTCGCTCGCGCCGGTGGACGTCTCGCCGCCGTCGAAGGCCGCGGCCTCGCTCGCGTCCGAGAAATCGCGTTCGTGGATCTACGTCGTCGCCGCGCTCGTCGTCCTCGGGGCCGTCGCGTGGATCCTCGCCCATGCTGCTCGCTGACGTCGCGCTCCCCATCCCGCTCGGGCGCGCGCTGACGTACGCCGTGCCCGCGGCGCACGCGGCGCGCGTCGTGCCGGGCGCGCGCGTGCTCGTCCCGCTCGGCACGCGCCGCGTCGTCGGCGTGGTGCTCGAGAAGCGCGACGGCGAGCCGCCCGAGAAAGTGCGCGATCTCCTGCGCGCGCCCGACGAGGCACCCGCCGTGCCCGAGGAGCTGCTCGAGCTCTTGCGCGAGCTCTCGTCGTATTACCTCGCGCCCATCGGCGACGTCCTCCGGCTCGCGCTCCCGCCGCTCGAGCGCGAGCTCGCGAAGGAGATGGCGCAGCCGACGCTCTTCGACGCCGCGCGCGGCGTGGGCGCGCGCGAAGTCCAGTGGGTCGAAGCCGGCGAGGGGAGCACGCCCGAAAAGACGAGCGCGAGCGCGAGCGCGCTCCTCGCGCGCGTGCGTGCGTCGGGCTCGGTGCCCCTCGCGAAGCTCGCGACGCAGTGGCCGAGCGCGCGCGGGATCGTGAAGCGCCTCGCCGAGGCCGGCGCGGTCCGCGTCACGCTTCGCGCCGCGCCGGAGCGCTCGTACTTCCGCGACGAGGCCGAGCGCGACGCGCCGCCCGAGCTGACCGAACCCCAGAAAATGCGGTCGACGCGATCACGCGCGCCGAGGACACGCTCGCGCCGAAGACGTTTCTCCTCCACGGCGTCACCGGCTCGGGCAAGACCGAGGTCTATCTGCACGCGATCTCGCACGCGCGCGAGCAGGGGCGCGGCGTCGTCGTGCTCGTCCCCGAGATCGCGCTGACGCCCCAGCTCGTCGCGCGTTACCGCGCGCGATTCGGCGACGACGTCGCCGTGCTCCACTCGCACCTCACGCCCAAAGAGCGCCACGGCATGTGGCACAAGCTCCGCTCGGGCAAGCTCACCGTCGCCATCGGCGCGCGGAGCGCGCTCTTCGCGCCGGTCGCGTCGCTCGGTCTCGTCATCGTCGACGAGGAGCACGACTCGTCCTTCAAGCAAGAAGAGGGCGTCCGCTACCACGCGCGCGACATGGCGATCCTCCGCGCCCACCGCGCGCGCGGCGTCTGCGTGCTCGGCAGCGCGACGCCTTCGCTCGAGAGCGAGTGGCTCGCGCGGAGCGGCCGCGCCGAGAAGCTGCGCCTCCCCGAGCGCGCGCGCGCGCAGGCGATGCCCAAGGTCGCGACCATCGACCTGCGGCACACCGGCCCGGGCCCGACCGGCGACAAACGCATCAGCCTGCCGCTCCATCGCGCGCTCGAGGAGACCCTCGCGCGAGGCGAGCAGTCGATCCTCTTCTTGAACCGCCGCGGCTTCTCGCCGGCCGTGCGGTGCGAGGCGTGCGGCAAGCTCGAGAGCTGCCCGCAGTGCAGCGTCGCGCTCACGTTCCACAAAGCGCACGGCGGAATCCTTCGTTGCCACTACTGCGAGCACGAGGCGCTCCTGCCGCCGAAGTGTCGCGCGTGCGGCGCGCCGGCGCTCGCGCTCGAAGGCCTCGGCACCGAGAAGCTCGAGGAGACGCTCCAGACCGCGTTCCCGGCGGCGCGCATCGCGCGTCTCGATCGCGACGTCGCGACTGGAAGAGCCATCGAAAAGGTGCTCGACCGCGTTCGCGAGCGCGAGGTCGACATCCTCGTCGGCACGCAGATGGTCACCAAAGGCCATGATTTGCCGCACGTGACGCTCGTCGGCGTCATCAACGCCGACGCCGCGCTCTCGCTGCCCGATTTTCGCGCGACCGAGCGCGCGTTCCAGCTGCTCGTTCAAGTCGCGGGGCGCGCGGGCCGGGGCGACGCGGCCGGCCGCGTGCTCGTCCAGACCTACGATCCGGACCACCCCGCGATCACCTACGCCCTCCGCCACGACGTGGACGGCTTCCTCGAGCACGAGCTCGCCAATCGAAAGCAGCTCGGCTACCCCCCCTACGCGCGCGTGGTCCTCGTGCGCGTCGAGGGCGCCGACGAGGCGGTCGCGCGCGAGGCGACGCGCCGGCTCGCCAATCACGCGCGGAGCGTCGCGGACCGCGGGGTGCTCGTCCTCGGTCCGGCGCCCGCGCCGCTCGCGCGCCTCCGCGGCAAATGGCGCTTCCGCATCATGATCCGCTCGGGCGATCGCGCGGCGCTCCGTCGGGCGGCGATCGCCGTCGCGCGCCGCGTCCCTTCCGAAGGCCGCGCGGTGCGCGTCGCGCTCGACGTCGATCCGGTGCAGCTCCTCTGAGCGGCGGTTCGTCCTTGAGGTGCGCGGCGGCACGCCGTATTCTGGACCTGGAGCATCAGCTTGACTTGGGGCGCTCGAATGGCAACGGCTCGGCTCTCGAGACGCATCGCGCTCGTCGCGATCCTCGGCGGCTGCACGATCGCGTGCGAGCTCCTCGTCGGCATCGGTGATCCGGCGCGGCTCGCAGGCGACTCCGGCGCGGACGCGGGCGCCGACGCGCCCATCGCGTGCACGCTCCCGACGACCGGCGACGCGCAGATCCGCCTCGCGAACGTCGTGCCGTCGCTCTCGACATACGATTTTTGCCTGACGCCGACCGCCGGCCAGTCGCCCGCGTCCGGCGTGCTCGCCTCGAGCGGCGCAGGCTGCCCCGCGGGTCTCGCCTACCGCAACGTGCTGGCGCCCTTCGCCGTCGCGTCCGGGAGCTATCGCGTCGACGCCGTCGCGCCGGGCGCTTCGTGCACGAGCGCTCCGCTCGCGAGCGCGCCGAGCGTCAACCTCGACCCGCAGACCACGACGACCGTCGTCCTCTTCGGCACCGCGAACGGCGCCCAGTTGCAGCTCAAATCATTCCGCGAGGAGAAGGGCACGATCGCCGAGCCGAAGATCCGCTTCATCAACGGCTGGAGCGACGGCCCGTCCGACCTCGAGTGCGGCGTCACGACGAAAGACGAGCTGCCCGCGACGATCATCCCCGCCGAGCTCTTCGGCCAGGGCGCGCCGTTCGGAAACGTCGCGCCCCCGTCGACGAAGGTCGACGCCAACGGCTACTTCTCGATCCTTGGCGGCGTGACGTTCCCGTTCGGGTTCGCGGCGACCGGCACCGGCACGAGCGCGGGCGTGACCGTGTCGCGCAACATGTCGACGCTCGGCAGCGAGAGCACCTTCGCGATCGGCACCTCCGCCGACCCGCGATTTCCGGTGGACTTGATGGTCTGCAACCAAGACCGAAATCGACGGCATCTACACGCGCTGCTCGAACCAAATCCCCGACGACGTCATCGTCGACGTCTACAACGTGCAGCTCCAGGGCCGCTTCACGCCGACCGAAGCCGACCGCCGCACCGCCATCCAAAACGCCGTCGCCGGCCTCGACAGCGATTTCGCGTGCATCGCCGAAGCATGGGATCCCAAGGATCGCCAGGCGATCATCGACGCCGCCAAGCCGCACTTCCCGTTCGCCGCGGCGTTCACGACCGACTTCAGCACCGTGCCCTACGACCCGCGCGACCAGCAAGGCAACGTGCCGCCGGCGTACACGACCCCGCCGTGCGACTCGACGAGCGCCTCTTGGTCGCAAGCCTTGCTCGACTGCCTCGCCGCCAATTGCACGACCGGCGCGCCCAACGATCCGAACGGCACGCTCCCGGAAAACGCCACGCCCTGCGTCGTCAACAACTGCATCAACCAGGGCGCGCAGCTCATCGCCGATCCGGCGTGCTACTCGTGCAACGTCACGCAGATCGAGTCGGGCGTCACCTTCGCCGACACGCAGACGGCGTGCACGACGAACCCGCTCGCGCGCTTCGCGTTCAACGGAAACAACGGCGTCATTCTCCTCTCGACCCACCCGTTCTTGGGCGCGTCGGCGAGCGACGCCGGAGTCGCCGACGGCGGTTTGCCCGCGGACGACGCTCCCGGACTCTACGTGTTTCCCTCGACCGAATACCGCGCCGCGGTGATCCGCGCGCCGGTCGATCTCTCCGCCGGCACGACCCTCAGCACGAAAGTCGACGTCTACTGCGCCCTCCTGACGACGCCCGCGACGAGCGCCATTCGCCCGTACTCGGGCAACTACGGCGGCAGCGGCGCGACGGATCCCGATCGTTGGCTCAACGAGAACATCCTCCAAGCCAAGCAGCTCGGCGATTACGTGAAGGCCGTCTCCGGCGCGCGGAAGCGCCGCGCCATCGTCGCCGGCGAGTTCTACGCGGGCCCGGCGATCGGAAACCTCCAAGGTCTCAACCAGGCGTCGTACGACACACTCACGCAGGTTCTCCCACTTGCGATGGCGCCCGCCTACACGCCTTCTTGCACCCTCTGCGGAGACAACCCTCTCGTGGCCGGCGCCGGACAGAACAACGAAGCGATTTGGAGCAGCTATTCCCTGCTCAGCAATCTCGCCGTCCCGGAGGTGCAGAGCAACACGGTCATCTTGAAAGAGCTCACCGCGACGACCGACCCGAGCGCCTTCGGGCTCGAGGCCGGGACGCTCCCGATCCCCGCTTCGTTCTATTACGGCATGCGCACCGTCGTCCGTGTCAGGCCCTGAATAGGCGCGCCGCCCGGCGCGCGCGTGATAACCTGAAAATGGCGAGATGGCTGCGCCCAACGAGAAACCGGCGCCTCCCTTGGCTATTGGGGGAGTGGTCGCCGACAAGTACCGCATCGAGGCGCTCCTCGGCGAAGGCGGGATGGGCTTCGTGTTCGCTGCGCTCCACTTGCAGCTCGGACATCGCGTCGCGCTGAAGGTGCTCCACTCGTCGGCGATCTCGGATCGCGAAGTGACCGAGCGATTCCTCCGCGAGGGCCGCGCGCTCGCGCGTCTGCAAGGCGAGCACATCGCGCGCGTGTCGGACGTGGGGACGCTGCCGAACGGCGAGCCGTACCTCGTCATGGAGTTCCTCGAGGGGCGCGACCTCTCGCGCGAGCTCTCCGCGCGCGGCCCGCTGCCGGTGACCGAGGCCGTCGACTACGTCGCGCAGGCGTGCGAGGCGCTCGCCGAGGCGCACGTGCGCGGCATCGTGCATCGCGATCTCAAGCCGGCCAATTTGTTCTTGGCGCACAAGCTCGACGGCGAGCCGCTCGTCAAAGTGCTCGACTTCGGCATCTCGAAGATCTCGCAGGACGACGACGCCGCGAACGCGGAGAACATCACGGTCACTTCGTCGCTCGTCGGCACGCCGAAGTACATGTCGCCCGAGCAGATTCAGGACAGCCGCGCCGTGGACTCGCGCACGGACATCTGGGGCCTCGGGACGATCCTCTACGAGCTCCTTACGCAGAATCGGCCGTTCGCCGCGCCGTCGCTCGCGCTCGTCTGCGTGAAGGTCCTCCACGAGGAGGTGCCGCCGCCGAGCAGCATTCGGGCGGATATCCCGCCGGGCATCGACGAGGTCGTGGCGCGATGCCTGAAGAAGAATCCGGACGAACGCTACGCCAACGTCGGCGAGCTCCTCACCGCGCTCGTGCCGTTCGCGAGCGCGGGGATTCAGGGCTCGGCGGCGCGCGTCACGCGCATCCTCGCGGCGCGGTCGAGCGGTGCGCGGCTCGGCGCGGACTCGAGCGGCAGCATCTCGGGCCTCATCAACATCCCCGTTTCGATCCGAGCGGACTCGTCGCAACCGCTCTCGCGCACGCCGTCGGCGATTCGCGTCGACAAAGGCCTCGAGACGCTGACGGCGGCGACGCTGCACGAGCCGTCGCCGAAGAAGAAATCGCGCGCGTGGATCTTCGCGGCGGTCGGCGGCGGCGCGGCCCTCGGCGCGGCGCTGTTCTTCGCGCTCCATTCGTCCGCGAAGCCGCAGCCGACGAGCGCGCCGCCGGTCGCGAGCATCGAGGTTCACGCCCCGCCGACGCCGACCGAGACCGCGCGTCCCGCGGAGACCACGCAGGCTTCCGCCGAGCCGACCGCGACGGCGGAGCCCACACCGAGCGCGACGGCCAAGCTGCACCACGCGATCTCGAGGCCGACGCATCACACCACGCATGCGCAGGCCGCCGGCAGCGCGGACCCGCAGGGAGGCGGCGATGTCCTCGAAGATCGTCGCTAGCGCGCTCCTCGGGGTCGTGCTGCTCGGCGCGGGCGTCGCGCGCGCGCAGGCGTCGGCGTCCGATGCGGCCATCGCGCAGTCGCTCTTCGACGAAGGCCGCAAGCTGATGAACGAGAAGAAGTTCCCCGAGGCGTGCCCTCGCCTCGAGCGGAGCTACAAGCTCGACCCGGCGGCGGGCACGTTGCTCAACCTCGCCGTCTGCCACGAGGCCCTCGGAAAAACCGCGACCGCGTGGAACGAGTTCCGCGACTCCGTCGCGCTCGCGAGGCGGGAGAACCGAAGCGATCGTCTCACCTTCGCGCAGAAGCACATCCGGGCGCTCCAAGGTCGAATCTGCACCGTCACGGTGAACGACGCGACGCGCGAGCCGGGGCTCGAGTGGAAGATCGACGGCATCAAATTCGGGACGGAGTCGCTCGGCATCGCGCTCCCGATCGACCCGGGCAAGCACACGCTCGAGGCGGACGCGCCGGGAAAGCTGCCCTGGACGCAGGCGCTCGTGCTCGAGAGAGACGGCGAGACGGAGACCGTCGACATCCCTGCGCTCGCGGCGGCGCCGCCTCCGCAGAAGCTCGAGCCGCTGCCCGTCGTCGTCGTGCAGAAGCCGCGCGGCAGCGGCGTCTCCGGGTGGGTGTTCGTAACGGGTTCGATCGCCGTGCTCGGCTTCGGCGCCCTCGGGCTCGGCGGCGGCGAAGCAATCTCGAACTGGAACGATCGGAAAGCCGCGTGCGGCGTCGGCGGCGACCCGAACGCGTGCTCGCAGGCCGGCGTCGACGCCGACAACGCGGCGCGCACGTGGGCGCTCGTCGCCGACATCGGCCTCGGAGTCGGCGTCGCCGCGACCATCGTGACAATCGTCGTCGCCGCCGTCGGTCACGGGAAGCCCAAAGAGGCCCACGTGGCCTTCTCGCCTTTCGCGTCGCCCAGCGGCGCGGGCTTGTCGCTCGGGGGAGCGTTCTAGAGAGTGGAGGGTCCGATGAGGTCACGAATCATTTTGGCGGCTTTGCTCGTGGTTCCTGCGGCGTTCGCGTATGCCTGCGGCGGCAGCGACGCGACCTTGGGCGACGACGGCGGCGACGACGTCACCGTCGGAAACGACACCGGGGCCGGAAAAGACACCGGCACCGGAAACGACACCGGCACCGGAAACGACACCGGCACGACGGCCGACTCCGGCGGAAACGACACGGGCGCGACGACGGACTCGGGCACGGTCAACTCCGGCTCGAGCGACGCGAGCAGCAGCCTCGGGTGCACCGCGCCGAGCGACTGCACGAACAGCTTCTGCTGCGGGACGATCGTCTTCAACGGCGGACAGATCCCGAAGTGCAACCTCGCGGACGCCTCGAGCGAGTGCAAGGCCACCTGCAAGAGCAGCATCACCCTCTCGTGCACGGCGACCGACACCGTGCGCGCGTGCGCGACGAACAACGACTGCGCCGACGCCGGGAGCAACTACAACAAGTGCTGCACGGTGCCGTTCGGCGACGCGGCGGCCACGTTCTGCTGGAACGGCACTTTCGCCGGGGCCATCGGCGGCAGCTGTCAGTGAATCAGAGACCCAGCCACGGGCCGGGCGCGATCGTCTGGCTCCCGCGGCGGACCTCGAAATAGAGCATCCCCCCGAGTCGCCGTCGCCGACGCTGCCGACGCGCTCGCCCGCGGCGAGATCGTCGCCGATCTTCACGTCGATCGAGCCGAGGTTTCCGCTCACCGAGTAGTAGTGGTCGCCGTGATCCAGAATCACGATCTTGCCGTAAGCGCCGTAGCGATCGGCGAACGCGACCTTGCCCGCGAAGACCGCGCGCACCACCGAGCCCGCGGGCGCGAGGATTTCGACGCCGGGACCGTCGGTGCCCTCGGGGTGCGCGTTTCGAACGTCGGCGCGGCCGGCGACGGGGAAGAGGAGCTTGCCGCGCGACGACGCGAAGCCCCCGCGGCTCGGGTCGCCGCGCCCGACGATGACGTAGTCGTCGCCCGCGCCGTTCGAGCCGCCGCTGAAGGCGCGCTCGAAGGCGTGCTGCCGTCGCTGCTCGTCCTCGACCGCGATGCGCGCGGCGTCCATGGCGCTCCGCTGCGACGAGAGCGACTCGCGGTCGCGCGCGACGCGCTCGAGCGAGCGCGCGACGTCGGCGGCGTGCGAGCGCATGTGCTGCTCGTCGCGCAGATCGCGCTCGAGCGCGTGGCGCGCGTGCTCGACGTCCATCGCGTGCCGCATGAGCGCGTCGAAGCCGCCGCCGATCGGCAAGAGGCCGGCGCGCGTCAGCTTGTAGAGCGCCCGCCCGCGCGTCATCGCGCGGTCGTGCGCGATGCGAATTTTCGGCCCGAGGTTCGTCAGCTCGTTCTTCGACTCGAGCTCCTCGGCGTCGAGATCGGCGATTCTTCGATCGAGCGCGGCGAGCGCGAGCGTCGTCGAGGACGGATCGGTCGACGTCGCGGGCAACGGCTCCGCGGGCGGTGCGTGATGACGCGCGCCGAACGCCGCGGTCGCGAGCGTGAGCAGCGCGACGACGACGGGCCGCTTCACACCTGCACCAACCGGCGGAGCCCGAGCGAGGCCGCCGCCGCCCCGAGGACCGCGCCGAGGCCGATCATTCCGAGCGCGAACGGCCACGGCAAGAACGACGGCTCGACGCCGAAGAGCGACGCGAGCTCGCCGTCGAGCCGCGTGTGCACGAGCAGGAACATCGCGCCGAGGATCGCGATGGCGCCGAACGCGCCTGCGGCGCCTTGGAGGCTTCCTTCGACGATGAACGGGGCCTTGACGAAGCGATCGGTCGCGCCGACGAGCCGCAGCACTTCGACCTCGGCGCGCCGGCGTTGGAGCGCGAAGCGCATCGTCGAGCCGACGACGGCGAGCACGGACAGGAGCACGATGACGGCGAGGACGGCCGACGCGGCGACGCCGCCGCGCACGAGCCGCGCGAGGCGGTCGGTCCACGACTGGTAGGTCTCGACGTCGTCGACCGCGGGGAGCTTCTGGAGCTTGGACACGATGTCGGCGAGCGACTCGTTCGTGACGTCGGTGCCCACGTCGACCTCGATCGAGGCGGGGAACGCCTCGGCCGGGAGCGTCGCGAGCGAGCCTTGCGGGTCCTCGTCCTTCGTGAACGTGTCGCGCGCCTGGCCGCTCGATACGTAGCGCACGCCCTTCACGCCCGGCACTTTGGCGAGCGCGTCCTTCAGCTGCGCGACGTCCGCCGAGGTCGCGTCGTCCTTCAAATAAATCGAGGCGCGGCCCGCGTGCGACCAGCGCCGCTCGACCGCCTGCAGGTTCGTCACGACGAGCAGGGCCGTCGCGAGGCACACGAACGCGACCGAGAGCGAGAACACGCTCAGCGCGTGGAGGCGCCATTCGCGGCGCAGACCGCGCTTGGCGCGGCGAGTCGTTGCACTGGAGAGATCGAGCATGGATGGCCCTCGCTAGACGGGAAGCTCGTTGTCGGCGCCGTCGAAATCGTTCGTCTCGGACGCGATGCCTGCGCGCACGTCCATCGCCTTGCCGTTGTCGAGCACGACGACGCGGCGCGCTCGCACCTCGAGGAGCGTGCGATCGTGCGTCGCGAAGATCACCGTCGTCCCGGACTCGTGGATCTCCTCGAAGAGACCGAGGATGTCGATCGCGAGCTGCGGGTCGAGGTTTCCGGTCGGCTCGTCCGCCAGGAGCAGCGCCGGCTCCCCGACGATCGCGCGCGCGATGGCGACGCGCTGCTGCTCGCCGCCGCTCAAGACGCCCGCGGGGTCGGAGCCGCGCCCGTCGAGCCCGACGCGCTCGAGCGCCTCGCCCACGCGCGCGCGAATGAGCCGCTGCGGCAGGCCGAGCACCTCGAGCGCGATCGCGACGTTCTCGTACACCGACCACGACTCGACGAGCTTGAAATCCTGGAACACGCAGCCGATGTTGCGCCGCAAGAAGGGGATCGAATCGGGCGTGAGCCTCGCGACGTCGCGACCCATGAAGAGGATGCGACCCTCGTCGACCGTCTCGGAGCGGTAAAGGAGGCGAAGCAGCGTCGACTTTCCTGCGCCGCTCGCGCCGGTGAAGAACACGAACTCGCCGCGCTCGATGACGAGGTTCATGCCGCGGAGCACGGGGGCGCCGGGTCGATACGACTTGTACACGTCCTCGAAGAGCAGGATCGGACGCTGCGCGGCCGCCTCGCCGAAGCGCGCGCCGGCCCGAAGCTTCGGTCGAAACGGGCGGCTCTCTTCGTCGTCGTCTGCTGCGGGCATGATGACCGGCTACCAGAGTGCTCCGAGCGTGGACAAGTTTCCTGCCCGGCTGAGCCAGATCTTTCTCCCGTCGAGCTCGTACATCGCGACATGCGAAAAGCTTGGCTCTTCTTCGCCGCTGCGCTCGCGCTCGGCGGGTGCACGCACGCGCAGACGGCCGAGGTGCACACGGTGGTGGCGGCGGCTCTGCCGGGGCCGCGCATCGACGGCTCGCTGGGCTCGAGCACGCTGCCGGCGCTGCGCGACTCGGTCGTGACCGCGCGACTCGCGATCGACGCGCGGATCGACCCGCACACGCCTCGACCGTCGCTCAACGTCGCGCTCTGCCTCGACACGTCCGGCTCGATGGAAGGCAAGGCCATCGAGGACGCGCGCGCCGCGGCGCTCTCGTTTCTCGACGGGATCAAGCCGGGCGACGGGTTCTCGCTCGTGACGTTCGACTCGACCGTGCGCGTCGTCGTGCCGCCCACGCGCATGGAGTCGAGCACCGATCTCGCGCCGATTCGCGAGGCGATTCGAGCGATTCGCGCCCAGGGCACGACCGACATGGAAGACGGCCTCCGCGCGGCGATCCAAAACGTGCGCGCGCTCTACGACGGGACCCGTGTGAACCGCGTGGTGCTCGTGAGCGACGGCGTCCCCAACGACCCGACCCAGCTCCGCGCGCTCGCGCAGCAGGCGCAAACCAGCGGGATCAGCCTCTCGGCGATGGGGCTCGGCGTCGACTACGACGAGATCCTCATGGGCGATCTCGCGCAGACCGGCGGCGGCCGCTTCAAGTACATCGCCGACTCGTCGAAGATCGCGAGCTACCTCGGCGACGAGCTCACGCGGATGAGCCGCGTCTCGGCGCGCAGCGCGACGATTGAGATTCGGCCCGGTCCGGGCGTCACGATCGAGGGGATCGTCGGCTTCCCGAGCTCACCCCTCGGCCGCGGCGGCGTGTCGGCGTACCTCGGCGACGTGAGCCTTGGCGCGCACCGCGACGTCTACTTTCACCTGCGCGCTCACGGCCGTCGCGACGGCGCGCCCGTCGAGCTCGCGGACGTGACGCTCCGCTACGTCGGGAGCGAAGGCGCCGCGCACGAAGAACACTTCTTCTTCGGCGCGCACGCGAGCGCCTCGGACGACGTCGTCGCCAAGAGCAAGAACGACGACGTCGAGCAAGGCGCCGCGGCCGCGCAAAAGGCGGCCGACGCGATCGAAGCAATCCGCCGCGCGCACGAGAGCGATCGCACGCCGCCCGCGGTGGGGGGGCTTCAGCGGCGCGCGCCGCTCCCGACGAACCTGCCGGCTCCCGTCGCGCCCGAGGTCACGAAGCGCGAGCACGCTGCCGCGATGCAGACGCTTCTCGGCGAGTGACCTTCGCGGCGACGTGCGCGGCGCCGTTGGCGCGCTTGGCCTTCGTGCTGCGCGCGCGCTTGGCTCGGCCCTCGAGGCGGTCGATTCGCTGGCGAACGCGCTGGTCCATCGCGCGGAGCGCGTCGGCGACGCGCGCGAGCAGGGTCCGCTCGAGGCTGACTGGCGCGACCGCGGCGCCGAGCGCCGACGTGCTCTCGCGCACGTACTTGCTCCAGGCGTCCGCTTCGGTGCGGACCGCGCTGGCGAGCTCGCGGCCCGCGTTTCGGGTCTCGACGGCGAAGCTCGTTCCGGCTTTGCGGGTGCGGAGCGCGAAGAGCTCGCGCTGGCGCGTGACGTGATGGGTCGTTCGACGAAGCATGGATCCGATGGGTTGCATGTTGGGCTCCTCGACTAACGCAATGCGCCAATCAAGGTAACGCGTCGCGTCAAAAATGCAAGGGCCTCTATTCTGCCGCCGCGGCCGCGAGCATGGCCGAGGCCCGCTCGGCGATGGCCACCGCCGAGAGCCCGTCGCGCCCGCGCGCGACCGCGGACGATTCCCCGAAAATCGCCGCAATTGCCGCAGCGGCCTGAAGCGCCAGCGGCTCGCCCGGGTTGGGGGTCGGTCGTAAGTTCGGATCCGAACTTTCGATTTGGCCGACGACGAGGTCGCCTTGGTACGTGGCGCGATCGGTCTGGAGTCGGATGCTTCGGATGCGACGCGTCACGCCTCTCGCGACGTGCGCCTGTGCGGCCGACGAGCCCGCCCGGAGGAGGATCTCGGCCTCGTCGGCCGTCCCGGACGACGCGACGAGCTCCGCCGGTGACCGCGCGAGGAGCGCGACGAGATCGATGTCGTGCACCGCCAGGTTCGTGCACAGCTCTTCGGCCGGGGCAGCGGCCGTTCGGCGCGTCGCGATCGAGAGCACCCGGTCGGTCGCGGTCTCGCGCACGAGCGCGCGAATCACCGGGTTGAAGCGCTCCGAATGCCCGACGAGCAGCGCGGCGCCGCGCGCCTCCGCCGCCTCGCAGAGCGCAGCAGCCTCCGCGGCACCCGCGGCGATCGGCTTTTCGACGAGCACGGCGCGCCCGGCGTCGATCGCTCGCATCGCTTGGGAGAAGTGGAGGCTCGTGGGCGTCGCGATGACGACGAGGTCCGCGTGCTCGAGCGCCTCGTCGAACGTCCGCAGCGCGGGGACGCCGCGCTCGCGCGCGACCCGTTCGGCGCGCGCGCGGTCGACGTCGAGCACGCCCCGAAGCTCCGCCCCCGCCGCCAGGGCGAAGACGCGCGCGTGGTGCGCGCCCATTTTCCCCGCCCCGACGACGACGACGCGCGCCGCGCTCATTGCAGATAATGCGGCGAATCCGGCCCGTTTTGAGCGCCCCAGAGCTTGTCGCGCAAGAACTCGACGGTCTCTTTCCACGTGAGGAGCTGCCTCGCGGGGTCGGCGACGAGGTGCGTCTGCCCGAGCAGCGGAATGAACGTGAAGGGCCGGTCGGCCCGCGCGAGCGACTCCGCGAGCAGGAGCGAATGCGAGAAGTAGACGTTGTCGTCGGCGGTGCCGTGCATGAGGAGGAGCGGGCGCGGCAACGTCGTCTTGCGCGCCATCTCGAGGAGCGACGACTGCGCGTAGACGGCCTCGGTCTTCGCGTCGTGCGGAACGCCGAGGTACCGCTCGGTGTACGCCGTGTCGTAGTCGTGCCAGTCCGACGGCGGCGCGCCCGCGACGCCGACGTCGTAGATCTCCGGGTGCGTGAGGATGGCGTCGACGGCGAAGTACCCGCCGAACGACCATCCGTAGACGCCCACGCGCGCGAGATCGATTTCGGGCATCTCGGCCGCGAGGGCGCGAAGCGCCTCGATGTGTCCTTGGACCGGGACCGAGCCGAATTTCCCGGCGATCGAGCGCTCCCAGGCGCGATCGCGGAAAGGCGTGCCGCGCGCGTCGATCGCGACCACGATCGACGAGGTCGCGTCGGCGACGATCTGCGCGCGAATGAACTTGAACGCGTCGGCGACGGCGACGAGGTACCCGGGCCCGCCGTACGCCGCGTCGATGACCGGGTATTTGTGCTTCGCCACGAAGCCGTGCGGACGCACGACCGCGACGCGGTACCCGTCGGCGCCGACCGTCCGAATTTCGAGGTCAGGCTTCCACGGCGGCAGCTCGCCGACCGACGGCAGCGTCGCGACCTCTTTCCCGGTCATGTCGAGGACGACGTCGCGCGGGTACTCTCGGGTCGACGCGAGGTGCGCGACGAGCAGCGCGTGCTCGTGCGGACTGCCGTACGCTTCGGCCATCCCGTCGAGCCGCACGTTCAGGTGCTGCGGCGTACCGCCCGCGAGCGGCACGCTCCAGATCGCGCTCTGGCTCGGCTCGGCGCTCTCCTCGACGACGACGCGCTTCTGATCCGGGTCGAGATCGACGACGCGGCGATAGCCCTGGCCCGGCGCGAGCACCGTGTGCGCGCGCGTCACGCCGCCTTCGAGCTCGCGCAGCTCGAGCTCCCAGCTCCCGTTGCGCTCGGTCGACCACACGAACGATTTCCCGTCCGGCATCCAGCGCGGGACGCTCGAGTCCACGTTGAGCCAAGCGTCGTCGTGCTCGGTGAGCAGCGCGTGCGTCTTGCCGGTCTTCTCGTCGACCGAAAGGAGCACGCCGTTCTTCTGCACGCGATCGAGCACGTACATCGTGAGCGGCGCGCCCTCGTCCCACCGCACCTGGGCGACGTACGGGAACTTCTTGTAGTCCCAGTCGATCCACGTCGCCGGTCCGCCGCTCGACGAGATGAGGCCGAAGCGAACCGTCGCGTTTTGCTTCCCGGCGCGCGGATAATACGTCTTTTGCGGCTCTTTCTCGGGGTGGCTCGGATCGGGGATGTTCAGCACCTCGACGCCGTTCTGGTCGGCCTCCTCGAACGCGATGCGCTTGCCGTCGGGCGAGAACCAGAAGCCGCGCTCGCGATCGAGCTCTTCTTGCGCGATGAACTCGGCCATGCCGTGCGGGACCTTGTCGGTGCCGCCGCGCGTGACGGTCACCTCGGAGCTCTTGCCGTCGAGATCCAGCACGCGCACGTCGTTGTCGCGCACGTAGGCGACGCGCTTGCCGTCGGGCGAGAGGTGGGGATCGAAGGCGCCGTCGACCGGGAGCTCGCGCACGTTGCCGGTCATGCAATCGAAGACGAAGAGGTGCCCCGCGAGCGGCAAGAGGATCGAGAGACCGTCGGGCGTGAGCTCGAACGACGTGAAGCCGGTCGCCGTCTGACGGAGGCGCTCGCGTCGCTCGCGCTCGGCGGGAGAGAGGGCGTCGGGGTTCTTGAAGACCTCCTCGGGCGCGCAGAGGCGGAGCACGTGGCCGGTCGCGACGTCGAGCTTGTAGAGCGCCTGCGCCGGCTTTCGCGCCTCGGAGCGGAGAAAGATGACGGCCTGTCCGCTCGGCGTGACGACCGCGTGCTGCGGCGTGCCCGAACGATACGAGCGCGTCTCGGCGAGCGCGCGCACGATGCTCTCGTCGAACTTGGGCGTCGCCGTCGCGAGGGGCGTTCCGTCGATGGGCCGTCTATCGGCGAGCAGCTTGTCGCGCTGGAGCGCCGTCGCGAGGCCGTGACCGTGACCGGCCGACGTGAGCGGCGACATCGTCGTCGTCTCGCCCCCGGCGAAGAGGCCACAGCCGGTCAGAAGAACCGAGAAAAACAGCGCGCGGCGCATTTCCCCCGGACGTTAGAGCTACGCCGGACGGCGCGCAACTTCAGCCGCCGATGCCGAATTTGAACGGATAAGCCGCGACGTTGGTCGGCGATTCGCTGGCCGGGAAATGCCACGATTTGACCTGGCGGAGGACGCAGCCCTCGACGCGCGCGTTTCCTATCGTCGAGCCGGCGATCCCGGCGCTCGCGACCGAGCCGCTCGGCTCGATGTTCCACGTCATGGTGACGCCGCCGCGCAGGTTCGGGTTGCGGCCGAGCTCCATGTCGTAGCAAGCGCGGAGCGCGCCCTGATGCGCCATGACGACGCGCCGGATCTGCTCCGGCGAGAGGCCGCCGTGCGCGGTCGGTCCGCCCGCGTTGATGCCGATGTGCGCGCCGCCGCCGCCGGTGCCGTGACCGGTGCCGCTCCCGCCGCCGCTCCCGCCGTTGCCGTAGCCGCCCGAGCCGGGTCCGCCCGGTCCGCCGGTGCCCGACCCGTAGCCGCCGCCGCGCCCGGCGCCCCAGCCCGTATCCATCGTTCCGGAGCCAAAGATCACGCCCGCGCCGGTCCCGCCACCGCCGGAGCCCGCGCCGTGGAGCGACGTGCCGGGGCCCGAGCCGATCGTGAGCTGCTGCGAGTTCATCGCGAGCGCTTCGGACACGCTGTTGATGGTCGAGAGCGTCTGCTTGATCTGCTCGCCGGTCTCCGACTGGAGGACCTCGCTGATGCCGCCGTAGTTGCGCGCGGGTTTGATCTCGCCGGGGATTTCGGTTTTGTCCTTCGAGCCGTTGAGGCCGAGCTTGCCCTCGGCGCCGGCGACCTTGCGACCGCCGCCTTGCGGCTTCTTGTCTTGCGCGCCCGGGTTCTTCACGCCCAATCCACCGGATTTGTCGCCGACTTCGGGCGGCGGCGGCGGCTCGACGACGGCGCGCCGGAGGCCGAAGCGCGCGGCGTATTCGTCGGGGTTCGTGAGCTCGAGAGGCTTGGCGATCGGAGGCGGCGTCATGAGCGCGCGCACGAGACCGAGGATGCCGACGTGGAGCACGCCGCTCGAGAAGAGCGCGAGCGCGACGAGGAGCTCGGGCGCCCAGTAGTTTCCGATCGGCTGAGCGGCCTGCGAGTACTGGAAGAAGATCCCGAACTGCCCGTACTGCAGGAGGCCGAAGTCGCCCGGAACGATGGGAAACGGAGCGCCCGCGCGGGCGAACGACGCGACGTCCTCGTCGCGGCCGCGGAGCTTGAGCACGCCGGCGACGGCGCCGCGCGCGTCGATCTCCCACGCGCCCTGCGCCGCGCGAATCGGCGCGCGCGACATGTCGAGCCCGTCGGGCACGGGCAGCACCGACTCGGGCTCGTCGCCGAGCTCGAACGACTCGCCCGTCTCGAGCGAGCGAAGCGCGACGACCGTCGTCCCCCAGACGGCGGCGACGCGAAGCACGGTCTTGGTCTGAACGGCGGCAGCAGCGGTGGCCATCGTTCGATAGACTACGCCCCGCCCTCCGGCCTTGGGAGTCAGAAAGCGCTGGACTTGCGGGTTTCCGAGAGCTCGCCCATGAAGCTTCGGTGACCGAGGTCGCCGGCGGCGAACTCGGCGCGCACGCGTCGCAGGAAGTAGACGATCTGCGGCGATGTGAGCCGGCCTTCGACGTCGAGCTCGCCGAAGCGGAAGACGCGCGTGCCGCCGTCGAGGGTCTTGGCCTCGAGGACGCCGCCGTCCGGATTCGCGCGCACGCCTTCGGTCACCGCGACGCCGCCGTCGCGCCCGACCTCGAGGTGATGCGCCGCTCCGGCGTCCTTCGCGTGAGCGTGCGCCGGGCGGTGGCCACGTCCGCGCTGCGCGTCGGCGCTGATCGCGAACACGAGCGGCAGCGAAGCGAACGCGAGAACGAAGACGACGCGTGCCAGCTTCATTTTTTCTTCGGTCCGTTCTGCGCGGGCTGCGCGGGGCCCGGCGCGGTGGCCGTGGGCTTCGCCGTCGGGGTGACGCCGGCCAAGAATTTCTCCGCCTCGGCGCGCGACGGGTGATCGCCCGGCGCCTCCGACAAGAACCTGCGGAAGAGCGGCGCCGCGTCGTTCGGGCGCTTCAAGAAATCGGCGTAGAGCACGCCGAGGTTGAAGAGCGCCGCGATGTTGTGCGGATCGCGCTCTAGCACCTTCGCGAGGATCGATCGCGACTCTTCGAGCTTCGCCGGCGACTTCGGATCGCCTTCGCCGCGGAGCGCCGCCGCGAGGCCGATCTGCGCCTCGAGATCGTCGGGCGACACTTGGAGCGTCGCGCGGTACTGCTCCTCGGCCCGCGCGTACGCGCCCGCGTGGAGGAGGACGCCGCCCATGTTGAGGCGCGCGGTCGTGTCGCGCGGGTCCTCCTGCGACGCCTTCGAAAAGGACTGGAACGCGAGCGCGTCGTCGCCGTTCTGGAGCTGAATCAGGCCCATCGCGCGGTGCGCGAGCGCGTTCTTGGCGTTCGAGTCGAGCGCTTGCTTCGCGAGGAGCTGCGCGGTGTCGCGCTCGCCCTTCGCCAGGTGGCAGAGCGCGAGCTCGGCGAGCGCCGACGAGTCGCCCGGCTTTCGCACGAGCACTTCTTGTCCTTGCGCGATCGCCTTGTCGATCTGACCCGAGTTCCGCAGCGCGGCGACGAGCGCCGTCCGCGCGTCGAGCGCCTGCGGGTGGCTCTGCACGTAATCGCCGAGCAGATCCGCCGCGCTCCGGTGCTCGCCGCGGCGCCGCTCCACTTCGGCGAGCGCGACGACCACGTCCTGCACGTCGGGCGCGAGCTTCTCCGATTGGCGCAGCTGATCCTCGGCGCCCGCGAGATCGCCCGCGCTCGCGAGCACGACGCCGAGGTTGAATCGCGCCTCCCACAGCGTCGGATCGATCCCGATCGCCTCTTTCAAGAGCGACACGGCGCGATCGCGCTGCCCGTCTTTCGCCGCGCCCACGCCCTGCACCATCTTCCCGACGGCGATGGGGTTGGCGGGCGGCAGCGCGTGCGGGTTCACCGCGGTGTCGGTCTTGTGCGGGCCGCTCCCGCCGCAGGCGAGCGAGGACGCCAAAAGAAGCGCGAAGAGCCGACGCACGACCTGGAAGGATAGCGTCAGCGGCGCTTCCTGTGCGAGCGCTTTCGGTAGCGCGCCGTCCACTCCGAAGTTCACGGGGAGAGTCGCGGGACCGGCCGCGTATCTCATGTGGAGGAATGGAAGCGTCCGCCCCGCGCATCGCCGTGCTCGCGGCGCTCTTCGTCGCGTGCGCCGCCGAGCCCGCGCCGGCCGTCGTGGCGCCGCTGCCGCAGCAGCAAGAGGCCCCGACGCCGAGCGTCGTCGCGCGGCAAGCTCCGCCGGCCGCCGTCGCGCCGGCGCTGATCCGGCATGGCCTCGACGCCTGGCGCGACATTCACTTCGTCGACGTGAACGACGCGTTCGGCGCGCGGACGGTCCTCGTGAGCGATCTCGTGCGTCAGCCCGCCGGCATGCGCCTGGTGCTCACGGCGCGCGGCACCGCCACCAACGTCCTCGCCGGTGCGACGGCGCGCGTCCACGTCGCCGCTTCGGCGCCGGCCGCGATCGCGCGCGCGCCGTTCCAGGGCTTCGGCGGGATGCACGGCGCGCCCAACCGCGTGTGGACGGCGGCCTTCACGATCCCATGGCAGGGCGCGCCGCTCGACGAGGCGTTCGTGGAGGTCGATTCCGCATCGGCCGGCCGCTACTGGCTGGAGGTGCCGTACGGGTTCGTCGCGGGGCCGAGGACGACCGCCGCCGCCACCGACCCACGCAAGGCGCCCGCGCGACCGCCGGCGATGGCGAGCCTCGGCGCGCGCGATCACTGGGTTCCTTTTCGCGACGTGAGCTACGACCTCGGCGCGATCCAGAACGGCTGGCGCCTCGGCGCGCGCCTCTCGAACCCGTTCGACGCGCACGCCGAGCTCGAGCTCTATCGCGACGACGTCGTGATCGGTCGGAGCGCGTTTCTGCCGGAAGCTCGGCGAGCCCGTCACGACCGCGGCGATCGTCGAGGCCGACGGAACGAAGCTCGCGTCGATGCCGATGCAGCTTCGTCTGCACGAGGACGGGATGCGCCGGAGCGACGACTTTCACTTCGATCGTGGCGGAGACTGCACGCGCGCGATCGGGACGTTCCGCGCGACGGTGGCGGACGCGACCGTCGAGATCGCGATCCCCTCGAGCCTCTACGGTTACACGCACGGCACGGCGGATCCGTACGACACGCACCGCGTCGTCGGCGCCGGGGCCGTCCTCGGCGAGGATCTCCTTTCAGGCGACTCACTTCCGCGAGAGCTCGACGGCGACGCGGCCGTCGGTCGGCGCGATCGCGCCGGCGCCGGGGACGTCGTTCGCGCCGACCGCCTCGACCGCGACGCGCTCGGATGGCACGCCGTGCTCGAAGAGGAAGCTCTGCGCCCGCTCGGCGCGGAGGAGTGCCGGCGCGGCACGTGCGCCGGCGTCTTGCCGTGGCGAGCTCGCCGCCGCGACGAGTCGGATGGTGCGTTTGCCGACCCGCCCGGCGCTCACGCATCGGGCGAGCTGGAGCAGGATGTCCTCGTCCGCGGGCGCGAGGGCGCCGGGGGTGAACCAATAGGGGAGGTCGGCGAACGTCCCGCCGAACTGCGGCGTGCATGCGCGCATGAGCTCGGGCGACAGACGCAAGTTGGGCGACAGCCCAGCCTCCCAATGGGGCGCCTCGGTGCTCGTGGTGTGCGTCATCCCGACGTAGACCGGATTCGGCGCGTCCTCGCGAGGGACCGCGCACGCAACGCACGCCGCCACGGCGATAGGGAAGAAGCGCACGGCGTTCACGAAGCACGCGACGTGCCTCCGCGCTGGCTCAGCCGCGCGCGCTCACTTCTCTTCTTCTTCGGCTTCTTCGTGTCTTTCGGCTGCACGACCGTGACGGTCGGCGTCTCCGTGCTCGACTGCTGCGCGTCGACGCCGCGTCGCGGCGCGTCCATGAGCGCGGGGAGCGGCCTCGGGCCTTCGGAGCGGACGTCGAAGCCGATCTCCTTGAACGGCGGGTAGAGCTCGGCGTTCAGGCGGCCGAGCGCGTCGCGCATCTTCGCCGTCCATTGGTTGAAGATGCCGAGCTCGATCGCCTTCTTCCACCCGTTCTCGTAGGCGTCGAGCGCGCTCTCCTCGAACTGCACGGCGAAGCTCTCGATCTGGCCCTGCGCGTCTTCCTTCTCTTGCGTCGGTCTTCGCCTCGGGCGGCGGCGGAGCCTCGCGCAGCGACTTGCCGAAATTCTCGAACGTGTGGCCCGATCTGGTAGAGCGCCGCGGTCGTCCACTCGGCGACACCGAACGAGACGACGTCGAGGAACACGGTCGCCGCCTGCTTCAAGGAGCTCGGCTTTTTGCTTCAGGCGTTTTCCGAGCTGTTTGACGTCGCCTTCGATCTTGATCTGATCGAACTTCGCGAGGACGCGCTCGCCCTGCATGTAGCGCGCTTGCGCGGCCGCGTATTTTCCGTCGGGGCCGAGCTGCGCTTCATCTGCTTGCCCATGCGAGTCGCGGTCGTCAGTGACTCTTCGGCGCCGCGGGTCGTCGTTGCCTTTGAGCTGCGCCTTCGCGAGGAGGACGAAGCCTTGCACGCGGTGGTCCCGGTTTCGCGTGCCGCGCGCGAGGTAGCGCTTGTAGAGCTCGGCGGCGTCCTTGTTGTGGCCCGCCTCTTGATGCGCGCGGCCCATCTGGAAGACGACCTCGTCGGCCTCGGGCGACGTGCCGTAGAGCGCGAGGAACTTGTTCCCGTCGGCGATCGCCTTGTCGTGATCGCCCGTGGCGACGCGGAGAATGACCGCGTTGAACGCCGCGTCCTTCCCGTGCTCGAACTGCGCGTAGTCGGGGACCCGCGCCTCGGCGTTCGCCGCGATGGCCTCGTCGAACTCGGCCGCGTCGTCGAACAGGCCCATCGCCTGGAGCGTCGTCGCCGCGATCCACGCGCCCGTCGGCGACTCGGGTTTGTCGCGGTAATCTTTGCCGGTGATGAGCGTCGCCGCTTCCTTGAGCGACGGCACGTCGCCGGCGAGCTTCGCGCCTCGGTCTCGGCGGAGACGGCCGCCTGCGCCGCGCGCGGATCCTTCGGGTACTCCTTGGCCGCGCGCAAATACGCGGCGGTCGCGCCCGCGTGGTCGTTGGCTTGCGCCTTCTGCTCGCCCTGCTTGAACATCGCCTGGACGATCAGCTCTTCGAGCTTCTGCTGGTGCTTCGCGTCGCTGAACGCCTGGTACGTCTTCAGCTTGCGCGCCCACTCTCGATGTTCTCGTAGTTCTTCGACTTGACGAACGAGTCGATGATGAGCTCGCCGGCCATCTGCGCGTACGGTCGTGCGGCCACTTCTCGAGCATCGTGCCCCAGAGCTTCACCGCCGAGTCGTAGACTTGGTAGTCGTAATAGAGCTTGCCCTGGCGGAAGAAGAGATCGGGGAGCGCCGGGTCGTTCGGATAGAGCTGCGAGTAGAGCGTCGAGCGCCTCGGCGAACTTCTTGTCGGTCTCGTCTCCTGAGCCCGCCGCCTTGGCCTTGCGCGCTTCGAGCTCGGCGACGCGAACGCGCTCGAGCGACGGCGATCGCGTTGTAGATCGCGTCGTGGCGCTTGAGCGGGTCGCCCGGCGCGGTTTTGTCGAGCTCGTCCGGCATCTCGCGCGCGGCGTTCATGTAGTGCGTCGCGGCGTCGGTGTTGCGGTTCGAGGCGGCGAAAGTCGATCTCCGCGAGGTAGTATTCGATCTGAAACGCCTTCGGCGCCTTCGAGAACTTCGACGAGATACGCGCCGTACAGATCCGCGGCGCCCGCGAACTCGGCGCGGTCGTCTTGTCCTTCTGCGCCTTGGCGTTGAGGAAGAGCGCGTGCTCGCGGAGCTGCGACTCGATCTTCTCGCTCGTCTTCTGCGACGTTCGCGGGGTCTGCTTGCGTGCGCGCCCACGGGCCGCCGGCGGTGAAACTCGCGAGCGCGCGATCGTAGGTGGTCTTGAGGTGCGGGTAGTCCTCGAGCCAGCTGTAGCCCTGCGCGATCTGCAGCATCCAGTCGCCCGCCTCGCGCGCCGTCGGCTCGAGCTTCAGGAGCAGCTCGTAGGCCTCGATGCCGCGCTCGTAGTGGGCTTGATCGAAATACGTCGTCGCGAGCGCCCGCACGATTCGTCCGGCGAACCTGTCGCCGCGGATCTTCGTGAGGAAGTTGTACATGTCCTGCGCGGTGTTCTTGTCGTCCTCGGTGAAGACCTCGACGAGGTACTTGAGTGCCTCTCTCTTGGAGCTCGTCGAGCGACTTCTGCTGCGAGACGTTCACGTGGCGGCCGGTCGTGTCGGTCGCCTTGAAGACCTCGACGAACCTGCGCGTGGCTTCGTCGTTGTTGCCGAGCCGCCAGTAGCACCACGCGCTCTTGAAGAGGGCGAGGCCGACGAGGTCGGTGTGGTCCTGGAACTTGAGGACCTCTTCGTACTCGGCGAGCGCGGTCTGGTAGTCGGGCTTGGCGAAGTAGATCTCGGCGCGCGCCATGTGGGCGTCGGGCACGAAGCGCGAATTCGGGAAGTCGGTGAGGATGCGCGTGAAGCGCGCGAACGCCTCGTCGCTCTTGTTCTGCTCGGTCGCGAGGAACCCGTCGACGTAGAGCGCGAGGTCGTACTGCTGGAACCAGGGGTAGTCCTTCAGGACCTTCGCGAAGAGGTTCCGCGAGAGCGAGTAGTTGATCTCGGGCGCCGGGCCGCGCTGATCGACCGGCTTCTTCTCCCAGTCCTTGAAGCGCTCGACGACGCTCTCGCGCTCGTTCTCCCAATAGAGCTCGCCGAGGCGCATCATCGCCTCGGGCATCTCGGCGGTCTCGCGCGGCGACTCTTTGATGAAGGTCTCGAGGAGCTTGATCGCCTCGCCGCGGAGCTGGCGGATCTGGGCGACGTCGCGATCGATGCGCGCGTCGAGCGTGGCCTTGAGTCGCGCGCGGACGGCGTCGGGGAGCTTCGGGCCGCGGATGGCGGGCGTGCCCGGGTGCTCGCTGTCCTTCTTCGTCACGTTCGGGTGCGGCCGCTCTTTGGCCGTGAACGTGAGCTGGCTCTCGGTCGAGGCCTTCACCTCGGAGCTCTCGCCCGCGCCCGCGGGCACGTCCGCCGACTTGTGCTGGCCGGCGGCGAGCGCCATCGTCGGCGTCAGCGCGATCGCGATCACCAACGCGGTCAGGGCTCGTCGCATCGGAGAGCTAGGATGCCATAAAACTCAGCCCGGGTGCTGCTCGTTCAGCCCGTCGAGCGTGTGGTGGCACCGGGTGTCGTCCGGCAGGAGTGAGATGCACACCTGCATCACCTTCTTCGCCGCCGCCCAGTCCTTCGCGAGCTGCGCCTTCACGCACCACCCGTCGAACGTCAGGTACAAATTGTTGAGGCACGCGTCGTTCGAGCGGCACGCGTCGATGTGCTTGCGGATCGCCTCGACGGATTTCTCGTAGTCGCCCTTCGCCTGGAGCTCGGTCATGTGATCGAGCAAGACGGACGTGAACGCCTGCTGCAGGTTCTTCGCTTCGGTCCACGTGGGCTGGACGTGGTCGAGGCCGTCGCCGGCGATGGCGACCGCCTCGTCGCCGCGCCCGACGATCTCGAGCGCCTCCGCGTCGAACCACGCGATCTCCTCGACGAGCGTCATGATCTTCGGATCGGACGAAAAGCGCGCCGCGGCCTCCGACACCGTCGGCGCGATCACCTCGAGCAGCCGAACGACGGTGCGCGAGTCTTTCTTCTCGTGGAGCGACTTCGCCTCGTTCGCGTACGACGCGAGGCGGTTGTAGGCCGGGTCGCGCTCCTCGGGCGCGACGAGCCCGGCGGCCTCGAAGATGCGGTCCTCGTTTCCCGCGTTGACGCTCCGCTTGTCGTTCATCGCCCGCGCGACGAACACGTACGGAGCGAGGACCTCGCGCTTCAGGTAGTCGTCGTAGGTCATCGGGTCGAGCCCGAGCTTCTTCCACATCGGCAGCGCGCGCGCGTAGAACGCCGCGTCGTGGACCTGGCCGAAACCCGCCGGATCCGTGGTCTCGACGTCGATGCGCTGGTCGGTCCCGTCGGGGTCGAGCTCCACGAACGCGTGGTTCTTCGTGATGACGCCGCGAACCGGGAGGCCGAACGCGCGCGCGAGCGCGGTGTAGAGGAGCGCCGAGCTGATGCAGTTGTACGTGCCGTGCTCGAAGATGCCGGTCACGCGCGGCTGGTCGTAGTCGTACGAGCCGATCGACGGTTCCTTCGGGTTCGGCGCGCCGGTGAAGAAGACTTTGTGCATCGCGCGATTCAAGAGATCGCCGCGCTTGGCTTGGTCGGGCTCGGCCTCGAGGGTCGGGCGCACGCTCTCGACGAAGTCGTCGAACCGCTTCGCGTAGCGCGCGTAGCTCGCGGCGTCGCGCACGTCGCCCGAGCCGAGGATCGCGAGCGCGAGCAGCGCGTGGGCGTCGCCCTGCCGCGCCTCGTCGACGTTCTGGAGCGCGGAGAGCTCTGGCTCGGTCAGCGGCCACCACGCGTGGAGCGCGTCGTTGCCGAAGCCGGGCCGCACCTTCGCTGGATCTTCGTGGCTGTCCGCGAGCGACGGAGGCTTCCACTCGCCCGGCCCGCACGCAGCCACGAGGACGAGGAGAGCGGCGAGAGCCCGCACGGAGCTCACTTCAGTCCTTCGGACCCCACGAACTCGTCCGGCCAGTCGTCGCCTTCGAAGGGCCAGTACTCTTCGTTGTCCTTCAGGAAGCGCGCGGCGTCGAGCGCGTCGACCGCGTCTTGCGGGAGGAAGCCGTTGTTGATCGCCTCGATCTCGATCTCGAGCGCGCGCTTTCGACCGAGGACCGACTCGATGCGGCCGAGGCGGGCACGGCGGAGCAGTCGCGAGAGGCGTAGGTCGACGCGGCGGAGCGCGTCCTTCGCGAGGGCGTTTTCGGTGTGCTCGAGCGCGGCGCGCGCCTGGTCAATCGACTGCGCGTAGCTCCCCGCGGTCCGATCGTCGGCGCGAATGAGGTCGGGCAAGTCCTTGCCGCCGGTCGCGCCGGCCGCGCTCGCCGCGTTCGATTGGGCGCTGCGCGCCGCGTTCACGCGGATTTGGAGCTTCTCGAGCTCCTCCTTGAGCGGGGCCACGGTCGCGCCCGACGAGCCGCTCCCCTCGACGTCGGAGATCAACCGCCGCACGCCTTCGAGCGCGTCGCGCGCGTCCTTCGCGCGCTCGTCGTCGCTCGGTTTGTCTTCTTGCGCGGGGCGCACGCCGCCGGTCGTGGCGAGTTGCTGGCGGATGTCGTCGAGCGAGCCGCGCGTGAGGCGAAGGCCGCTCGCCTCGTGCTCGAGCACGGCGCGCTGGTGCGCGACCGCTCCGTACGCCGGATCGAGCCGCACGAGCGCCGCGATCGCGCGGAGCGCCTCGGGCCCGAGCGACGCGCCGGTCTCGGCGGTGGACGCCGGGTCGCCGCCTTCGCGCGCGGCGGTGAGGAGCGCGTTCATCGCGCGCTCGTCGTTCTGCACGCGTCGCGCAGCGTCGCGCACCGGCTCGTAGAGCGCGACGAACTTCACGAGCTTGTCGTCGGCCGGCTTGAACTTGCACTGCGCGAGGTCGATGTACGCGTCCAGAGATCCACGCCTCGTCCTCGTACGGGTGGTGGATCTGCAGGCCCTTGAGCTCGTCGAGGAGCTCGCGCGCGCCCTGGTAGTCCTTCTTCTCGTAGCGCGTCGTCGCCGCTTCGTAGAGCGCCTCGGCGAGGCGGTCGGAGTCGCGAGGAACCAGGTAGTAGTAGTAGCGCGCGTCGTCGAAGCGGAACTGCTCGTGCGCGACGCGCCCGAGCGCGAGGCGCGCGAGATCGCGCACGGCGAAGAAGCGCTCGTCGGCGTAGACCGGCGCGCTCGACGACGCGCGCTTCGGGTCCGCGACCTTGCAGAAGAGGTTCTCGCCTTCTTTGTAGTTCTTCTTCTCGACCTGGATGAGACCTTGGAGGTACGTCGCCTGCGCCCAGAAACGCGAGCGCTGCGAGACCTGGGCGTACGCGACGAGCGCGCCGTCCGGGTCGTTGCGCGCCTCGGCGGCGCGTCCGTTCAAGTAGCTGATCTCGCCGCGCGTCTCTTCGGGTGCGGACTGAGGCACGAGCTTGAGGTCGTCGGCGGCGTCTTGGAAGTGCTGCGTCTCGATGCCGATCTCGACGAGCCGCCGCACCGCGCGCCGCGCGTAGGTCGCGACCTTCTCCCACGCGCCGGTCTGATCGAGGAGCTTCCTGAAGTACGCGCGCGCGGGCTGGTACGCGCCCGCGCGCGCGTACGCGTCGCCGAGCAGGAAGATCGCCGCGCGACCCGCTTCGTCGTTCGCGAAAGGCTGGAACTGCGCGCTCTCGACGAGATCGAGCATGCGCGAGACCGCTTCGTCGACTCGCCCCTGGCGCAGGAGATCCTCGCCCTCGGCGTCGCGCGCTTGCACGTCGTCGAGGCTGAGGCGCAGCGTGCCGCCGAGCTTTCGCGCGGTCAGCGCTTGCCCGTACGTCTGCATCGCGGCCCCGCGCGAGTCGGGCGCGCCGCTCGAGGTCGCGGCGGGCGCCGCATCGACCGTGATCGTGGTCGCCCCGCCCGTGGGCGCGGCGTTCGTGGCGCCCGTCGGGCCGGTGCTCTGCGGCTGCGCGCTCGCGATGGCGGTGACCAGGGCGATCGCGACGCCGGTGGCGGCGGCGCGACGCATCACTTCTTCCCCACGTCGCGCGCTTCGGCCTTCGCGCGGACGCGCAGGTCGTAGCTCCCGCTCTTGTCGCCCGGGAAGTCTTTGCCCATGTCGGAGTCGTCGCCAATCTTGATCTGCACGGCGAGCTCTTGGTCGCGCGGGACCTCGACCGTGAAGCGCGTGCGCTGGCTGTTGCGGAACGCGTCGTTGCGGTCGTCCTTGCGCTCGACGTCGACGGTGATCGCGTGGCGGCCGGGCGCCAGGGCGTGCGAGTAGACGTCCTGCCAGTCGTCGGCCTTGAAGCTCGGCGGCGCGGTGTAGACCGCGCCGTCGTCGAGCGAGACGACGAGTCGGCCGATGCGCCCGTGATCGCCGTCGGTGCGGACCTGGATGGCGATGCGCGAGTGGAAGAGGGTGTCGCCCACCGCCGCGACGCGCGCGCGCAACGACGCGATGTCGCCGATCAGCTTGTCGTAGTCGATGCCGGACGCGCCCGCGTCGATCGGCTGCGCGAACTCGTTGGGCGCGGGGTTGAGCGGCGAAGCGCGCACCCCGCCGTCACCCATCTCGCCGTGGAGCATCGGCGGCGGCGGCACGGGGCCTCCCGCGTCGGCCGCCGCGTTCGCCGTCGGACCGGCGTCGGCGGATTCGGTCGCGGCGCCCTCGCCGTACGGGTTGTCGCCTCCGCCCGCGTCCGCTTTCGGCGGCGGCGGCTTCGGATGTCCGCGGTGGCGCGGCTGCGCGAGCGCGAGCGCCGAGGCGGAGGCGATGGCGACGACCACGAGCGCGAGGCGAGTACGAGACCGCACGGCGCCCATGCTATCAACCCCCGAAAGGAATGAACACGCTGAAGCCGAGCGTCGCGAGCACGTCATTGACGAGGTGCTGCTCGCCGATGAGCGACTGCTGCAGGACGTGATCTCGGACGTCGAAGCGCAGGGCGAACCATTTGCCGAAGTAGAACTTCGCGCCGATGCCCGCGCTGCCGGTCACGCCGATGGAGGTGGAGTCGTCGGTGACGCCGGCGCCGATCGCGAGGTTGAAATCGAACCGGCTGATGCCGCTGCCGAGCCAGCGCAGCTTGCCGTACGCGAACGACCAGACGATGTGGCCGAAGTACAGCATGCCCGGCTTGTCGTTCGAGGTCTCGAGGACGAGCTGCGGATAGCGGCGGTTGAAGGTGTCCGCCGCGTCGCTGTGGAACCGCGTGTATTGGAAGCTCGCCTCGAGGGCGAGGTCCTCGGAGAAGTGGAAGGTGTACGCGCCGCCGAGGAGGTAGTTCGACGAGTAGAGGTCGGACGCGTACCAGCCGCCCATGAAGGACAGCTCGTGACGGAACGCCTTGGTGAAGAGCCTCTCCTGGACGCCGCGGTAGTGGCGGCCTCCGATGAGCTCTTGCTTCAGCTCCTCGTCGACGCACTGGGCGTGGGCGCCCGTGGCGGCGAGCAGTAGAACGCACGCCAGCGCAAAGCCGCACAGCGCTCGGATCGCCCGCATTGATAGAAGTGCGTAGCAGTTGGGCTCTTTGCGTGTCAACGCGCTACACATGGGGGTCATGGCATTTCACCCTGGTCCGGGCGCTGGCGCGCCGATGGCGGTCTTGATCACGGGCGCTTCCTCGGGGATCGGCGCAGCCCTCGCGCGCGAATACGGCAAACGCGGGGCGCGGGTCGCCCTTCTTGCGCGTCGCAAGGACAAGCTCGCCGAGGTGTCGCGCGAGATCCCGGGGTCCATCGGCATCGCGTGCGACGTGAACGACGACGCGTCGGTTCAGCGCGCCGTTCGCGAGGCGCTCGCCGCGTTCGGAGAGCTCGACGTGGTCATCGCGAACGCGGGCATCGGCGTCACGGGCAGCGTCGAGGAGCTCTCGATCGAGGACTACCGGCGTCAATTCGAGACCAACGTGTTCGGCGTGCTGCGCACGGTGAAGTCGACCTTGAGCTCGCTCAAGCGGACGAGCGGCCGGCTCGCGCTGCTCGGGAGCGTCTCCGGCTTTCTCTCGCTGCCGGGCACGAGCGCCTACGCGATGAGCAAATTCGCGGTGCGCGCGCTCGCCGAGGCGCTCGGCGCCGAGCTCGCGGCGGCGGGCGTGTCGGTGACGCACGTCGCGCCGGGGTTCGTCGAGAGCGAGATCCGCAAAGTCGACAACACGGGCCAGCTCCATTCCGAGCGCCGCGATCCGATCCCGCCGTTTCTCGTCATGTCGAACGAGCGCGCCGCGCACGAAATCGTGAGCGCCGTCCAAGCCCGCCGGCCGGAGGTGGTCGTCACGAACCACGGCAAGGCCGCGACGTTCGTCGCGACGCGCTTTCCGCGCACGGTCCACTCGATCGTGCGGCTCGCGTCCTCGCAGGTCTTGAGCCGGGTGAAGGCCGCTGGCGGGTGACGATGAATCCCGCGTGCGTGCTCGCCCTCGGCGGGCTCGACCCGAGCGGCGGCGCAGGGATCCTCGCGGACGCGAGGGCGATCGTGCGCGCAGGCGCGTTTCCCTGCGCGGTCGCGACGGTGCTCACCGCGCAGTCGACCCGCGGTCTCGCGCGGGTCGTCGCGGTCTCGCGCGCGCTGTGGGTCGAGCAAGCGCGGCGCGTGATCTCCGACCAGCGCGTCCGGGCCGTCAAGACGGGCGCCCTCGGCAGCGCGGAGAACGTGCGCGCGGTCGCGGCTCTCGTCCCGCGGGCGCTCCCGCTCGTCGTCGATCCCGTGATGCTGCCGACGCGGGGCCGCGCGCGCTTGCTCGACTCGCGGGCGCTCGGCGCGATGCGCGAGCTCGTCGGGCGCGCGACGCTCGTCACGGCCAACGTGGCCGAGGCCCAAGCGCTGACCGGCACGCGCGTCGCCGACCTCGCGGGCGCGCGCCGCGCGGCGCACGCGCTGGTCGCGATGGGTGCGCGCGCGGCGCTCGTCAAAGGCGGCCACCTCTCCGGCGCGCGCGCCGTCGACGTCCTCGTCGCCGGCCGGAGCGAGCACGAGCTCTCGCTTCCGCGGCTTCGGTTGCGCCGCTCGGTGCACGGGACCGGCTGTTACCTCGCGTCGCTCGTCGCGTCGCGTCTCGCGCTCGGCGACGACGTCCTCCGCGCCGCCAAATTCGGCAAGCGCGTCCACCACGCCGCGTTGGCGCGCGCCGCGAACGTGGGCGGCCCCCTCGACGTGCTCGTCTGATCAAGCGCTCAGGGCACGCGGGAAAAATCGATCGTCCCCAGCCGAAATGTCGGTGAGATCGAACATCCCGGTTTGCCACGACTCGTCGCGGTCGAGGTCGCCGCTGTACCAAGCGACCGCGGCGCGGTTCGCGTCGAGCATCGCGTAGCCGGCGTAGCTCGTGTCGCCGGCGCTCGGGAGCTCGCCGATCTCGTGGATGTCGAGCGGTCCGCCCTCGAGCGTGCCGGTGAGCTCGAAGAGCGACGTTCGCTTGCGACAAAGCGTGTCCGTGAGGATGTGTTTTCGCGCGACGACGAAGAGTCGGCTGTTCCAGAAGAGCGCGAGCGGGCCGTCGAGGCGCTGACCGTCGAGCGTCTGCGGGCAGTCGAACGTGTCGTACGGGGGCATCGCCCAGCACACGCGCGTCGAGATCGGAGGTTGCTGCGCGAGGTACACGGCGTCGGCTCCGTCGGTGCGCACGAGCGCGAGCATGCGGCCCGAGGGCATGAAGACGAGCTCCGTCTCGAGCGGCGTGTCGGCGGCGACTCCGTAGACCTGCGCGCCTTGCGTCCACGTCAGGCCGTCGGTCGACGAGAAGAGCGAGACGCTCTGGTCGCCGTCCTGGTACGCGGCGCTGTAGTAGACGCCCGCGTGCTCTTTCACGCGCCAGAAGCTCCACGTCTCCGGGCCGATGTTCTGCAGCGGCGCCCACGTGACGCCGTCGGCCGAATGCGTCGCCACGCTGATCGAGTCGACGTTGCTGTCGCGCACCGAGTCGACCGGCAGCCGCGTGATCGCGTGGATGAAGAGCTCGGAGCCGACGACGTAGAAGTGCGGGTCGCGCAGGTCGCGGTCGCTCGGCGCCTGAATGAGCGCGACCTGGGTGAAGGACTGTCCGTCGGCGGAGCGGTAGACGTGCAGCGCCGAGCTCGGGCCCAGGATCTGGCTCCGCGCGCTGCGGTGGACGAGCCAGAAGGCGCCGCTCCACTGGATCATGTCGACGTTCTCGTTGTGCCGGCAGATGACGTCGCGGCAGTCGTACTCTTCTTCGAGATCGTGACCCGAGACGAAGACGTGCGCGTCGTCCATCCACGACGGGAGCGTCGGGTGCGGGTCGTACGGCTCGTCTCCCGCGTCTCCCGCGTCCGCGGGTTGCGACGCGTCGCCGCACGCGCACGCCGCGAGGAGCACAGCGAACACCCACCTCATGGGCTCGATTATGTCAGATGGAGGTGCCCTTCGCGAAGTCCGACCCGATGGTGGTCGACACCTTTTGCACCTGGCTCGCGACCGTGAAAATCACGCCGAGCTCGCGGTTGTATTGCAGCGAGCCGGTGCTGAGATTCTCGGAGCCGACGAACGCGGTCTTGCCGTCGACGACGATGGCCTTCGCGTGGACGTACGGCGAGCTCACCGTGACGAATTTTCCGCCGGCGCCTTCGACCTCGGAGAACGCCGCTTGCCCGCTCGAGGTCATCGTGACGTCGGACAAGACGACGCGCACCTTCACGCCGCGCCCGAGCGCCGCCTTCAGCGCGTCGGCGGCGTGGTAGTCGCTGAACTCCTCTTGCTCGGAGATCGATCGTGCTCGTCGCCGCGTCGATCATCCCGGTGAGGTCGGAGACGGCGTTGATCGGCGCTACGACCAGCGCGCCCGACACGCTCGCCGGCGGGCTCCCGGCGAAATCGCCGGCGAAGATGCTCTCCGCCTCGGCGACGTCGGACGCCGTCGTGTCGACGGCGAGGTACTCGCGGTTGTTCGTGGGCGAGCTCTGCGTGAGGTTCATCGTCATGATCCACGCCGTCGCTCCATCGAGGATTACGCATTTCTCGTGCGTGTACGTGAACGACTTCGAGCGACCACGCGACCGCGACGCCCGCCGACTTGAGCTGGTTGTAGACCTGCGTGTTGCTCGTCGTCGTCGACGAGTCGAGCAGCACCTTCACGTCGACGCCGGCTTTGTGGCGCGCGATCAGCGCGGAGATCACGTCCGTCGACGTGAGCAGGTACATCGTCATGTGGACGGATTTCTTCGCCGCGTTGATCGCGTCGACGACCTGCTGGCCGCCCTTGCCGTCGGGCTCGACGATGATCTGCACGGAGCTGGTGGGTGGCGGCGCGGCGTCCGTCCCGACGCCCGCGTCGTCCGGCGGCGCGGCCCCGTCGTCGGTGGCCGTCGCGTCCGGCGCGCCGGCGTCGTCTTGCGGCTGCGTGTCGTCTCCGGCGCCCGGCGCCGCCGAGCACGCGACGAGCAACAGCAAGGGAAAGAACAGGTGACGCATCGGTGAAGCCAACCGACGAGTCCTTACCTCAGGCGCGCGCCACGCGCCGCGTCGAAAACTTTTTCGACGTCACGCGATCTGCACGACCGGCCCCGCGCCCTCGCGCAGCACGACCGGCGGCATGCTCGTGATGTCGATCACCGTGCTCGGCAGCTCGCCGCCGGCGCCCCCGTCGAGCACGAGCGCGAGCCCGGGAAACGCGTAGTCGATCTCGCGCGGGTCGACGAACGGCTTCTCGTCCGAGACGTCGGGGCCGTGGCGCTGCGCCGTCGTCGAGACGAGCGGCCGCCCGAGCCCGCGCGTCAGCGCCATCGTCACCTCGTGCGCCGGCACGCGGATGCCGACGGTCTTGCTCTTCGACTGGAGCATCTTCGGCAGCTCGCGCGTCGCGCTCAGGATGAAGCAGTACGGCCCAGGCAGGAGCGACCTCAAGATCCGGTAGTGCGCCTTCTCCACGATCGCGTAGCGCGCGATGTCGCCGAGGTCCGGGCAGATGAAGGCGAGCGGGTGCGAGCGATCCATGCCCTTGATCGCGTAGCAGCCGATCGATGGCCTTTTTGTTCATCGCGTCGCAGCCGAGCCCGTAGGCCGTGTCGGTCGGGTACGCGATGACCTCGCCGGCTTCGAGCAGCTGGACCGCGCGCGCGATCTTGCGCGGCTCGGGGTGCTCCGGGTTGATCGCCATGAGCATGGCGGGGCACTAGCTACCAGCTTTCGGCAACGAGCTGGCGGCGAATGCTACGCTGCGAATCGGATGCTTCGAGTCGACGAGCTGCCCCCGAACGCGCTGCGAGTCATCGCGGGCATTTTCGGGCTGATTTGGGGGAGCTTCCTCAACGTCGTGATCCACCGCGCGCCGCGCGGGGCGAGCGTCGTGCGGCCGGGCTCGAGCTGCCCCGCGTGCGGAAAGCCCATCGCGCCATGGGACAACGTCCCCGTCTTCTCGTGGCTCCTCTTGCGCGGCAAAGCGCGCTGCTGCGGAGCGAAGATCAGCCCGCGCTACCCGCTCGTCGAGGCGCTCGGCGGCGTCGCGTCGCTCGCCGTGCTCGAGATCGTCGTCTTCCACATGCCGACCGCGTCGGCCGTGCGCGCGCTCTTCGTCTACCTGACCGACTTCGCGATGATCCTCGCGCTCATCGCCGTCGCGTTCATCGACTTCGAGTGGATGTACATCCCCGACCTCGTCACGATCGGCGGCACCGTGATCGGCATCGCGACCGCGTCGTTCCGCGGAATGACGATCTTCGGGGCGGCAGTCGGCGCGGTCACCGGGTTCCTCGTCACGTACATCCCGTTCGTCCTCCTCTACCGAATCGCGCGCGGGCGCGCGGGCATGGGCCTCGGCGACGCCAAGCTGCTCATGATGGCCGGCGCGTTCTTCGGTCCGTACGGCATCTTCTGGACGCTCCTCGCGGGCGCGATCCAAGGCAGCCTCGGCGCGTTCGTGCTCTGGCTCTTGCGAGGAAAAATCGGCCTCCCGGAGGGAGTGAAGCAGGAGCTCGAAGAGCTACGCAAGGCCGCGGCCGAGGGCGACGAAGAAGCGAAGGAGATCCTCGAGGACGATCCGCTCGCTCAGGACGTCGACCCCGACGAAATCGGGCTCGCGCGCTTCGCGTTCGGGCCGTTCCTCGCCATCGCGTTCATCGAGTTCCTGCTCTTCGGACCGGCGATCCTCGACTACGCGCACGAGATGTTCTTCTTGTAGTCTACATCCGCGCGAGCTCGTCGTAGAGGTGCGCGGCGCTCTTGATCCCGAGGTGGTAGTTCTCGAGATCGAGCCACTCGTTGGGCGCGTGCGCGTTCTCGTCGGGCTGGCCGAAGCCCATGAGCAGGCAGGGCTTGCCGGTCGCGTCGGCGATGGTCCGCACGAACGGGATCGATCCGCCCTCGCGCATGAAGACCGTCGGCTTCCCGAACGCCTTGCTGAACGCGCGCTTCGCCACTTCGAAGACCGGGTGATCCGTCGGCGCGAGGTACGGCTCGCCGCCGTGGAGGCGAACGACGCGCACGCGCACGCCCGGCGGAGCGATCGCGAGCAGGTGCCGCTCGAGCTTGTCCTCGATGTCCTTCGACGACTGGTTCGGCACGAGGCGACAAGAGATCTTCGCCATCGCGCGCGCAGGGACGATCGTCTTGCTGCCCTCGCCCTGGTGTCCCCCGCTGACGCCGTTGCAGTCGAGCGTCGGACGCGCCCAGATTCGCTCGAGCGTCGTGAATCCTTTTTCGCCGAAGAGCGCGGGCGACCCGGTCTGCGCCAGCCACGCCTTTTCGTCGAAGGGGAGCTCGGCCATCTCCTTGCGCTCGGTCGGCGTGAGCGGCAGCACGTCGTCGTAGAAGCCGGGCACGGTCACGCGACCGTCGTCGTCGTGGAGCTTCGCGATCATGCGCGCGAGCGCGTCGATCGGGTTGAGGATGCCGCCGCCGTACGAGCCCGAGTGGAGATCGCTCGAAGGTCCTTCGACGTGCACCTCGACGTAGACGAGCCCGCGGAGGCCCACGCAAAGCGACGGAATGCCGCGCCCGAACATCGCCGTGTCGCTGACGCACACGTAGTCCGACTCGAGGTCTTTCCGGTGCTCGCGCATCAGCGTGTCGAGGTTCACGCTGCCGATTTCTTCTTCGCCCTCGACGATCATCTTCACGTTGATCGGGAGCTTGCCGGCGGTCTTGATGAACGACTCGAACGCTTTGACGTGGATGTGGACCTGACCCTTGTCGTCGACGACGCCGCGGCCCCACATGCGGCCTTCTCGGATCTCGGGCTCGAAGGGCGGCGACTTCCACTCCGCGAGCGGCTCGATCGGCTGCACGTCGTGGTGACCGTAGACGAGGAGCGTCGGCTTGCCGGGCGCATGCATGTAAGATGCAAAGACCGCCGGGTGGCCCTTCGTCGGCCATTTTTCGCAGCGATCGGCGCCGAGCGCGCGGAGCTTGTCCATCAGCCAGTCGGCGCTGCGATCGACGTCGCCCTTGTTGCGCGCGTCGCTCGAGATCGAAGGGATGCGCACCCACTCCTCGAGCTCCTCCACGAAGCGTGTTCGACCCCCGTCGATGTACGAAAGGACGCGATCGATTTCCGCCATGATCTTTCCTTACTACTTTTTCACTTCGCGAGGAGCGCGAGGGCTTCACGCACCGACTGCCCGAGCGGCTGCGCTTCGACGCGCTCGGCCAGCGCCGCGAGCGCGCGCTCGGCCTCGCTCGGGCGATACCCCATGCGCACGAGCGCGTCGTGGAGCATCTCGCCTTGCCCGGACGGCGCCGTTCGACCCGCGGCCGCCGCCGCCGTCGCGCCGACCTTGGCCTTGAGCTTGTCGCGGAGCTCGAGCACGAGGCGCTCGGCGGTCTTCTTTCCGACGCCGGGGATGGCGGTGAGCCTGCCGAGATCGTTCTGCGTGACGGCGCGCGCGAGATCGTCGGCGGGGAGCACGCTGAGCACCGTGATCGCGGTCTTCGGCCCGACGTTCGAGACGCCGATGAGCGTGCGGAACGTCACGCGATCGACGTCGGTGGCGAACCCGAAGAGGGCGAGCACGTCCTCGCGGACGTGCGTGTGCACGAAGAGCGTGACGAGCCCAGCCTCGTTTCGCGTCGCGCGGCCCAGCGTCCCGAGCGGCACCGTGAGCTCGTAGCCGACGCCTTGGACGTCGAGGACGAGCGCGTCGAGCTCTTCGTGGACGACGCGCCCGGTGAGTCGTCCGATCATGTTCGTAGGGTTGCCTTCTACCGCATTTGGCGGGTACATGCGGCCATGCGAATCGCTTCGATGGGATGGGTCGTCGTTTCACTGGCGATGGGGGCCGCGTGGGCGTGCGGCGGCGGAGACAGCGTTCCGCCTCCGGCTCCGCCGATGCCCCCGGAGACCGCCGCCGCCGCGTCGAGCGAGCCGATGCCGTCGTTCAGCGCGACGGCCGCTCCGTCGACGACGGCTCCGGCCGCCAGCGCCGCGAGCGCCACCAGCGCGACGCCCGACGCGGGCAAGCCGGCGGCGACGGCCGACGCGGGCAAGCCCGCCGCGAAGCCGAAGCACAAGTAATCACGCGCGCGCGCCCTCGGGCCGGCGGAACGCGGCCGCCGCGAGGATGCAGAACACGGGCGTGAGCACCACGTGGTAGCGGTCTTCGCCGAAGAAGATCGCGTGGGTGACGATCGTCGTCGCGACGAGCCCGAGCCCGAGCGCGAGCGCGTCGGGCAGTGGCGGTCGGCCGGGGAGGGGCAGCCACGGGAGGACCGCGGCGACGACGGCGAGCGGCCAGAAATGCGGCGCGTCGCTCGAGACCGCGAGCCCGGCCAACGCGAGGACGACGAGCAGCGCGAGGCCTTGCGCGACGCTCTCGTTCTTTCTTCGCCGGCGAGCGAACGCGATCCCCGCGAACGTCCCGGCGACGACGAGCACGCGCTGCACGGTCGAGAGCGCGTCGCGCCACGCGGCCCGCCGCGCTTCGGGCCAAGCCGCCGGCCGCGCCTCGTGGAGGTACTCGACCTCGAACGACTCGTGATCGAACGTGTACGCGAGCTTTGCCGGCACGAGCGAGAGCCAATGCCACGGGTGCTTCTCGATTTGGCCGACGCCATACGCGAGCCAGCATCGATCCTGCTGCACCTGGCCGGTGACGACGCGGCAGCCGTCCGACGCGCGGAGCGTCTCGAAGCGCCCGGTCGCGCGCGGGAAGGCGCCGATCGCGAGGTTCCAGCCGCCGTTGGTGCTGACGAGCGCGCAGCCGTCCATGCGCTCGCAGTTGCGCGCGGTCCACGGGGCGACGGCGGCGAGCGCGAGCGCGCATGCGAGGCCCGCGGCGAGCGGCCGCGCGAGCTTTCCGAATTTCGCGAGCTCGGGCGGTAGCGCGAGGAGCCCGAAGAACGGCGCGCACAAGAGCGCTTGCGGCCGCACGAGCGCGCCGGCGCCGAGCACGAGCGCGCCGACCACGAACCCCACGAAGGTCCCTCGCACTTTCGCGTCGCCGCTCGGCCGCGTCGCGATCCAAAAGGCGGTGAGGGTGAGCAGCGCCGAGAGCGGCTCGGTCATCACGAGCGCCGCGTAGACGACGAGGCCCGGGTGCACCGCCGCGAGCGCGCCGGCGAGCTTCGCGCGCGTCGGCGAGAGCGCGTTTCGCGCGAGGAGCCAGGTCATCACGCAAAGGGCGGCGCTCACCGCCGCGTCGAACACCGCCGCGACCCGCAAGTCGCTCCCGAACACGCGGTACACCGCGCCCAAAATCGCGCTGTACCCGACCGGATAGTGGCACCACGGATGCCAGACGATCGCCCCGTTCTCCCACCGGTCGTCCGAGTAACCGAGCCCCGCCGCGATCCTGCGAGCCCCGAAATCGTAATAATGCCCGTCCCAAACCGGCTCACCCGCCCAGTGGAGAGAGACGAAGAGCCGCGGGACGAGCGCCACGAAAAACAGCGCCGCTCCGAACAGGATTTCCGTGGAATTCCACCAGTGTTCGGATCCGAACTTCGTCTCTTCGCCCCTCACTCGCTGCGCCCCACGGCGAGCTCCCGCATCCGGCGAAGGTACGTCCGCTGAACTTGCGCAGGGTCGAGCTTGAGGAACTTCGCGAGCTCGACGAGGAACCCCCGCACGTAGACCTCGGCCGGGAGAGCGTCCCAGGTCTCGTCCTCGAGGGCAGCGAGATGGAGGCGGCCGATCTTCGTCCGTTCGCTGATTTCTGCGAGCTCGACGCCCTGCGCCTCGCGGACTTTTCGGAGGGTGGCGCCCGAAAACTCCGTGTCCGGGCCGATTTCGCGCGCGAGCTCGGCGCGGAGGAGCGCCTGTTCGGCGGCGGCGGCGCGAGGTTTCTTCGAGGCGGCAGTCGAGGGCGGCGCGCTCGACTCGGGAAAGGTCGAGAGGTCGTAGGCGCGCCGGCGCATCGCGTCGAGCAGCGTGTCGTAGGCCTCTTCGAGGCGAGCTTGTGCGGTGCGGAGCTGCTCGGGGTCGAGCAGCGAGCTCGTCGCGATGCTCCCGCTCGCGTAGACCTCGCGTTGGGTCTTGTAGGCGCGGCGGATTTCTTCGTCGGTCGCGGTGCGCGAGAGGCCGAGGACTTCGTAGAGCGTCGGCGCCCCCGCGGGACCGCTCGCGGGGAAGCGACTCGCGAGCTCGTCTTGGCCGGGCGGCCGCGCGTCGGCCGTCTTGGTCGTGAGCAGGGCGACGACGCGGCGACCGATGCGTTCGAGGTTGCGCGCGGCCTTCGAGCTCGGGCTGTCGACGAGCAGCGGCCGGCGGCGGCGCATGCTGAGCCAAACGGTGTCGTCGTGCTCGACGTGACCGAGCTCGTCGAGCGCGACGCCATAATGACGCGACGAGAGCATGCTCATCCAGCCGCCGAGCTCGATGTCGCCGCGCATGCGCGTCTGGTTGACGACGAGATAGAGGCGCGATCGGCGCGCCTCGGCCCACGCGAGCTCGGCGAGCATGCGGTCCATCTTCGCGAGCGCTCGCACGAGCTCGAGCGGCGAAGGGAGGGCGTCGAGATCGGCGAGCGCGCGCTCGAAGAGGTGCATTCGAAACTTGTCGCGCAAGAGCGCTCGACGGAGCCGGCGCCGGTACGCCGCGCGGAGGAAGCGGTACGTCGTCTCGACCGCGGCCGGCTCGGGCGCCGTGACCGCGATCGGCACGTCGGCCGCGAGGAGCAAATCGACCGAGAAATTCGACGTCCCTGGCCCCGCGTCGATGACGAGGTAATCGGCGGGGATCGCGCGCAGCCGCGACAGCCAGCGCGCCTTGCGACCTGCGCGAAGGAGCGACGGCCCGTACGGCGCGTCGTGCGCCGCCGGCAGCAGGGAGAGCCCCGGCACGCTCGTCGGAACGAGCGACTTTTCGAGCTCCTCAAGCGACGCCTCGCGGTGGGCCGCCGGCAGGTCGAACTGCGTGTGCAAGCTCGAGCCGCTCGCGTCGGCGTCGACGAGCACGACGGTCTTGCCGAGCTGCGCGAAGTAAATCGCCAGGTTCGCCGCGACGAGCCCCTTTCCGACGCCCCCTCGCCCGGCGCCGACCGCGATCACCTTTCGCGGTCTTTCGTGCTCCCCGAGCGGATCCTCCAGGTCGTCGTTCATGGGGTCGTCGCTCGACGAAGGAGCCCGAAGATGCGCGCGCCGAGCTCGGGCGCGCGGAACGGCTTGACGACGTAGTCGTCGGCGCCGCCGGCGAACGCGTCGACCACGTCTTGGGCGGTGGCGTTCGCCGTGAGAAACAAGACGGGCAGTCGCGCCCAGCGCGCGCGCACGGCGCGGCAGAGATCGAGCCCGCTCATTCCCGGCAGCGTCCAGTCGAGGACGACGAGATCGAATCGGTCGCGCTGGAGCTTCACGAGGCCCTCTTCGCCCGTGTGCGAGCCGACCACCTCGAACCCGACCGCCTCGAGCATCGCGCCGACGACCTCGCGCACGGCGGCGTCGTCGTCGACGAGGAGGATGCGCGCGCCCGGCGGCTCGGAGAGCTTCTTCACGACCGTTCTCGGAGGCCTGCTGCGCGGCGAGCGATCCGTCGCCGGCCCGTCGGAGACGAGCGCGCAAACCCGGCTCCAGTCGCGCGGCTCGAAGACGACCGCCACGGCGTCGCCGTACCTGCGCACGCGCGCTGCGGCCGCGGTGGCCTTGCCGGTCGAA
Organism: uncultured delta proteobacterium; assembly: GCA_963731595.1. Taxonomy (GTDB): domain Bacteria; phylum Myxococcota_A; class Polyangia; order Polyangiales; family Polyangiaceae; genus DASXHD01. The sequence continues at coordinate 499,996 of CAVSWE010000004.1, read as the reverse complement.
GCGAGCTCGACGATCGCGAGCACCCACTCTCCGTCCGCCGCGCCGCGCGACGAGCCATCGGCGCGCAGCGCCGCACCGGGCTCAGAGCGCGGCGAATCGCTGCCGCGCGCGCGCCGCACCACCGGCAGCTCGCGATCAGGCGAAGCGGCGGCCTCGGCGAGCAGATCCGCCGTCTCGTACCGACAAACGATGCTGCGCACGTCGACGTGGTTTGTAGCGCACGCGGCTCCGCCGAGGAAATGGGGAGTGCGAGCGAGGTCGACGCGCAGGCCGTTTCTGGGTAAGGTCCCTCACCGAACGATGTTCGCGAAGGCTGCCAGCCTGGTCCTGCTTTTCGGCCTCTCTTTCAACTGGTCGATGTGCAACAAACCGTCCGGCGGCGGCGAGGCCTCGAAAGACCCGGAAACCGCGGTTGACGTGAACCTCAACGGGGTGGACACCTCGACCCTGACGCCCCGCGAGAAGCGCGAGTGGAGCGGGTACGTGAGCTCGCTCCTCGCCCCGTGCTCCGACACGCCGGTGCCGATCGCCCAGTGCGTGCAGGAGAAACGCGCCTGCAACAAGTGCCTGCCGGCCGCCAAGCTCATCTTGCGCGGGGTCCGCGACGGCTACGCGAAGGAGCAGATCGAGGGCGCGTACCACAACCGCTTCGACGCCGATCACGTCAAGAACGTGCCGATCGACGACTCGCCGACGCGCGGTTCGTCCGCCGCTCCGATTGCGATGGTCGAGTTCGCGGACTTCACCTGTCCGCACTGCCAGGCGCTCGCGCCGTCGCTCGACAAATTCGTCGACGACCACAAAAACGATCTTCTCTTCGCATACAAATTCTTCCCGCTCTCCGGCCCCGGGCACGAGCGCGCCGAGCCCGCCGCGCGCGCGGCGTGGGCCGCCAAGCTTCAGGGCAAATTCTGGGAGATGCACCACAAGCTCTTCTCGAACCCCGAGCACCTCGAGCAAGGCGACTTCGAGCAGTACGCGAAGGAGCTCGGCCTCGACGTCGCGAAGTTCCGCTCCGACATGCAGTCGCAGGCGACGACCGACAAGATCGCCGCCGACAAGAAGCTCGGCGAGTCGCTCGGCATCATGGGCACGCCCACGCTCTACATCGACGGGCGCGAGTACGACAAAAGCCAGAGCCTCGACGACTGGATCGACCTCGAGCTCCAGCTCAAAGGCAAGGAGCCGCCGCCCGGCACGCCGGCGCCGACCGTCTCGGCCGCCGCCACCGCGAGCGCGGCGCCCAAGAAATGAACGGGCTCGGGATTCCCGCCGCTCCGGCGCCTGCTTCGACGAAACGCGCGAGCGCGCGCCTCGCGCTCGAGGGCTGCGGCTGCTTTCCGAGCGGGCGGCACTATCCGGGCATCGCCCATCTGCTCCGCACGATCATCCGCGGCCTCGCCGCGGAGTTCGCGCAAGACGCCGCGTGGCGCGATCTCGAAATCGCGCTGCTCGACGTCGAGACCACCGGTCGCGACCCTGCGCACGATCGTGTCATCGAGGTCGGCGTCGTCGTCGGCCGTGGCGGCGAGATCGTTGCAAGATACAATTGGCTCTTGAACCCCGGCATCCCGATCCCGGCAAGAGTCCCGGGAGGTGCACGGCATCACGGACGAGCAGGTCGCCTCGGCGCCCTCGTTCGACGCCGTCGCGCACGAAATCGCCGACGCGCTGCGCGGCCGCATCCCGGCCGCGTACAACGCCGAATTCGACAAGCAGTTCCTCCTCTCCGAGTTCGCGCGGCTCGGCGCGCCGCGCAGACAGCTCGCCGCCCGCGCTACGCCGGGAGATTTCGATGGGTCGACCCGCTCGTGTGGGCGCGCGAAATCCAAGCCAACGAAAGTCGCGCGCCCTCTCCGACGTCGCTGCAGCGGCTCGGCATCGCGCTCGAAAAAGCCCACCGCGCGAGCGAGGACGCCGAGGCCGCCCTCCGCGTCCTCTACGCGCTCGCCGAAGACGCGCGCATTCCGCGGCCGTACGGCGCCCTGGTCCAGGAGCAGCGCCGCATCGGCTTCCTGCAGGCGGACGAACGCCGCCGCTGGCAGCGCCCGTCGTAGCCAGCCCGACCTGGCGCGACCGCTCCGCATCCGGTCCCTCCTCCAAAGTTCGGATCCGAACTTTGTCCCAGAACGGCACGCGCCGAGCGCCGCGTGGCGAAACGCGTGCTACCGTCGCCGCGTGCAAGTGCGTGCTCTGCCGTTGGTTTTTGCTGTCGCGTGCTCGTCAGCGGCCCCCGTCCCGGATTCGGGCGCCGCCGATGCATCGCTCGAGGCGGCAGACGACGTGGCCACGCCCGACGCGAGTGACGCGGCTGCGCCATGCACGACCCGCATCGAATACGGCGCTGCTTGGATTCACGGGCAGGGGCACCCGGATCGATTTCGACCTCGCGGCCGGCCCCGTGACATGGGACGGCACCTGCACGGACGACGGCGGGAGCTCGTACGCGACGCTGTCGAACGGCTGGAAGCCCTATTTCCTCCGGCCACGCCGCGTGCGTGCTCGCGCTCGACGAGTCACCGAGCTGCGGCGCCGGCGCGTGTGCGACGCGCGTCACGTACGGGGCGGGCTGGATTGCGCCGCAGAATCACCCGGCGAGCTACGACGACGTCGCCGGCCGCGTGTTCTCGGACGGGCTCTGCCACGGCGGGTCGTACGCGGATTTGTCGAACGGCTGGCAGCCGCACTTTTCCGGCGGCTCGTGCCCGCTCTCGTTTCGGTACGACCAGTGCGGCGGGCTCTACACGAACCCGGTCATTCCAGGCGATTGCCCCGATCCGGGTGTGATCCTCGACGGCTCGACGTACGTGCTGACGTGCACGTCGGGGAACGCTGCGAGTGCGTTTCCCATCTACACGTCGAGCGATCTCGCGCGCTGGACGCTCGCCGGACACGTGTTTCCTTCCGGGTCGCGCCCCGCGTGGGCGAAGAGCGATTTTTGGGCGCCCGAGATTCACAAAGTGGGAGCGCACTACGTCGCGTATTTCAGCGCGCGCGGCTCGGACGGGAAAGCTCAGCATCGGCGCCGCCTCGGCGCAGAGCGCGACGGGGCCTTTCACGGACCTCGGCGCGCCGTTGATTCACGATCCGAACATGGGGCTCATCGACGCGAGCGAGATTACGACGCTCCGCCAAGAAATCGTACGTGCTCTGGAAAGAGGACGGCAACGCGGTGAACGCGCCGACGCCCATCCACGCGCAGGAGCTCACGGCGGACGGGCTCGCGCTCGTGGGCGCCCCAGCGACGCTCGTCACGAACGACCAACCCTGGGAAGGCGCCGTCACCGAAGGCCCGTGGATGGTCGAGCGCAGCGGCACATTTCCTCTTCTACAGCGGCAATTCGTACGCAAACGCGACGTACGCCGTCGGCGTCGCGCGGGGCAGCTCGCCGCTCGGCCCGATGACGAAGGCGAGCGGGCCGATCCTGGTCACCGGCGGCGCGTGGACCGGCCCGGGCCATTGCTCGGTGCTCGACACGCCGGCGGGCGACACCGCGATTGTCTACCACGCCTGGCCGAGCGACTGCGTGGGCGGCCAAGGCTGCGGGCGCGCGACGCTCGTCGACGAAATTCGTTGGTCGCAGGACGGCTGGCCCTACGTGGTGCTCGGACCGTCGTCCACGACGCGCCCCATTCTCTAGTGACGCATTGCGATAAGCCGGCCTAGAATGCGCCCGGTCCGGGGGTTTCCAAGTCGCGGAGCAAGACCATGAGCGAAAAGGCGGAGATCAAAGTCAGCGAGACTGTGAAGCTCGAGGTGCCCATCGTGGTCGGCACCGAAAACGAACGCGCGCTCGACATCGGTCAGCTTCGCGCCAAGACGGGCCTCGTCACGCTCGACCCGGCGTTCATGAACACGGCGTCGACCAAGAGCGCCATCACCTTCATCGACGGCGAGAAGGGGATCCTCCGCTACCGCGGCATTCCGATCGAGCAGCTCGCCGAGAAGTCGACCTTCGTCGAGACGGCTACCTGCTGATCTACGGGCACCTGCCGAACAAGACGGAGCTCGACCAGTTCAGCGGTCTGCTCACGCGCCACTCGCTCATCCACGAGGACATGAAGCGCTTCTTCGAGGGCTTCCCGACGACGGCCCACCCGATGGCGGTGCTGTCGTCGATGGTGCTCGCGCTGTCGAGCTTTTATCCGGAAGCGATCGACGTGAACAACACAGCGCCGATCGACATGACGATCGCGCGCCTGCTCGCGAAGGTGCGCACCATCGCCGCGTTCGCCTACAAGAAGTCGATCGGCCAGCCGTTCGTCTACCCGAAGAACACGCTCAGCTACTGCGCGAACTTCCTGAACATGATGTTCAGCGTCCCGGCGGAGCCGTACGAGGTCGACGAGGAGCTCGTGAGGGTCATGAACCTCCTCCTCATCCTCCACGCCGACCACGAGCAGAACTGCTCGACCTCGACCGTCCGCCTGGTGGGCAGCTCGCGAGCGAACCTCTTCGCGTCGATTTCGGCGGGCATCTGCGCGCTCTGGGGCCCGCTCCACGGCGGCGCCAACCAGGAAGTGCTCGACATGCTCGAGGCGATCCAGGCCGACGGCGGCGACGTGAAGAAGTACGTCGCTCTCGCGAAGGACAAGAACTCGAACTTCCGCCTGATGGGGTTCGGCCACCGCGTCTACAAGAACTTCGACCCGCGCGCGAAGATCATCAAGGCGGCCGCCGACAAAGTGCTCGCGAAGCTCGGCGTGAAGATCCGCTCCTCGACATCGCCAAGGGTCTCGAGGAAGCGGCGCTCAAGGACGGCTACTTCATCGAGCGGAAGCTCTACCCGAACGTCGACTTCTACTCGGGCATCATCTATCGCGCGATGGGGTTCCCGACGAACATGTTCACCGTGCTCTTCGCGCTCGGCCGTCTCCCCGGCTGGATCGCCCACTGGAAGGAGATGATGGAAGACACGACGACCAAGATCGGCCGTCCGCGTCAGATCTACACGGGCCTTCCGGTGCAGAGCTACGTCCCGATCGAGCAGCGCAAGTAGCTACGGGTCGTAGCTCAACCACCCGTAAAGTGCGGCCCGCGACGGGTCTCCGAACGCGAGGCGCACGCGCCGGCAGAGCCGCTCGAGCACGATCGTCCGCCCCCACGACGTGAGCTCGTCGCCGAGAGTCTCGTCGAGCTGGCAGTCGACCAACATTCGTTCGCTGTAGACCGGGCCCTCGAGGCGCGCGGCCTTCTCGGTGAGCGTCACGCGGCGTCCGCGCCGCGTGCGCGGCCCACGTCGCACGATGCCCAGCTTTTCGAGCTTCGCGAGCGCTTCGCTCATCGTCGAGCGCACGACACCAAGCGCGAGCTGAAGCGCCTTCTGCGACATGGCCCCGCCATTCACCGAAAGACAGTGAATGACGTCGAGCCGCGCCGGGGTGATGCCCACCTTACGCAACATCCGTCGTCCAACGGCCCAAGTCGTCCAATGCGCGCGCTTTACCGCCCAAATCGCCCGATGCATGAAAACCTCCGAGCGCCCCCATCGCACGCCGCGTGCCACGTCCAAACCGTCGACAATGTTCGGATCCGAACTCTTCCCGCCTGGCCCGCGCCGCATTGCCAGTTGGCCAGTTGGGCCAGTCTGACGAGGAAGTTCGGATCCGAACTCTGGGTGGGAGCTCCATCGGGGGCTCCGTCGGGCGGGGAGGGAAAAGTGGGTTGGGGGCGGGGATTGGCGTAAGTTGGTGGGGTGCGAGTTTGGTTGGTGATGCTGGGGGTGTTCGCTTGCGGGTGCACGCAGGATTTCGACAAGTTCTTGTCGGCGGACGCGGGAAATGGGGATGGGGCGGGTGGCGGCGATGGAGGGAGTGATGCGGCCGCTTGCAACGTGGCGCAGTCCTGTTTGGCGGGCGTGAGCACGTGCGGGCAGTCGTGCACGAGCGGGTACAACGCGTGCGCGGGGCAGTGCGGTGGGAGTCAGTCGTGCAAGCAGCAGTGCAAAGGGCAGCAGTCGACGTGCCTGCAGGTTTGCGTGACGGCGTGTGCGTCGTGCGCGGACGCGGGGGCCTGCGCGCAGACGGTCTGTCAGGGCGCGCTGCCCTGAATCTGGTCGAGCGCGAACGCGAGCTCGTCGGCGATTTGGGCGACGAGTGATTTCGATCATGTCGGCGCCGCCGTGGCCGGCGTTCTTCTCGACGCGGAGGAGCACGGGGCCGCCAGTGGAGTCGGCCTGGAGCTCGGCGGCGAATTTGCGGGCGTGCATCGGGTCGACGCGGTCGTCGCTGTCGGCCGAGAGGAGGAGGACGGACGGATACTTCGTGCCTGCGACGACGTGCTGGTACGGCGAGTAGGCGTAGAGGGCGTCGAAGTCGGCGGGGTCGTCGGCGGTTCCGTACTCTTCGATCCACGTCTTGCCGGAGCCGAATTTCTGATAGCGCAGCATGTCGACGAGCGGCACGCCGCAGAGGCCGACCCGGAAGAGCTCGGGGAACTGCGTGATCGCGGCGGCCACGAGCAGCCCGCCGTTCGAGGCGCCGCGCACGGCGATGCGGTCGGGCGAGATGCCGTCGTGCACGAGCGACTCGAGCACGGCGCGAAAATCATCGAAGACGTTTTGTTTGTGGTGGCCCATCCCGGCTTGGTGCCACGGTTCGCCGTATTCGCCGCCGCCGCGCAGGTTCGTGACGACGTAGATCCCTCCGTGCTCGAGCCACGGGTAGGCCGACGACGTGAAGTGCGGCGACATCGTGACGAGGAAGCCGCCGTAGCCGTAGACGAGCGCGGGCGCCTTGGACTTGTCGACGCCCTTGGGCGCGATGACGAAATACGGGACTTTGGTGCCGTCCTTCGAGCGCGCGAACGCTTGGTCCACGGCGTACTTGCTGGGGTCGACGGGGACGTCGAGCTTGAAATAGAGCTTCGTCGCGCCTGTCTTGACGCTCGTCTCGTAGATCTCCGTCGGGTACGTGAAGGACGTGAAGGAGAAGTACGCGTCGTCCTCGTCGGGGTGGCCCATCAGCGTGCTCGCCGAGCCTTTTGCGGGCAACGGAATGCGGCGCACGAGCTTGCCGTCGAGATCGTGGAGCTCGAGCTCGCTCACGACGTCTTTCAAGTAGGCGATGGCGAGCTTGCCGCCGACGAGGCTCGCGCCGTCGAGCGTCGCGTCGCGCCGCTCGGGGACGACCTCGACCCACGCCGTGCGCTCGGGCTTCTTCGGGTCCACGCGGAGGACGCGGTGGTTCGGCGCGCCGTCGTCGGTCTCGACGTAGAAGCGGTCTTTGTAGACGAAGACGTTGTACTTGTGCGGCTGGCCGGCCACGAGCGTCGTCCACGCCTTCGGCTCGGAGCCGCCCCGCAGGTCCTTGTAGTAGACGTCGGTCGACGACCAGCCGTGCTGCACGTAGAGCACGAGGAAATGGCCGTCGCGCGAGAGCTCGGCGCCGAGGAAGCTCTTCGGGTCGTGGGTCGGCTCGCGCACGACGCGGTCCTTCTGCGGGTCATCGCCGATTTTGTGGAAGCGCACGTCGGCGAAGCCCGGGCGATCGGCGACGCTCACGCCGGGCCCGACCGGCGGAATGCGCGTGTAGTAGAAGCCCGTGCCGCTCGGCGTCCACGAGACGCCCGCGTACTTCGTCCCGTCGATCACGTCGACGGTCGAGATCTTTCCCGTCGCGACCTCCATCACGTGGAGCGTCGCCTCGTCGGAGTTGTGTTCTTTCTGCAAGTACGCGACGCGCGCGCCGTCGTGCGAGGGCGTCCACGCGCCGAGCGAGACGCTCCCGTCGGTCGACCACGCGTTGGGGTCGAGCAGCACCTTCGGCGTGCCGGTTTTTCCCTGCTTCCACCAGACGACCGATTTTCCTGCTTCGCCTTCCGGTGCGACCAGAAGTAGCGCGAGCCTTCGCGCGTGGGCGCGCCCTGCGAGTCGACGTAGAAGAGCTCGGCGAGGCGCGCGGCGATCGCGTCGCGGTCGGGCAGCTTCGCGAGGCGCGCGCGCGCGAACGCGTCCTCGGCGGAGGCCCAGGCTTTCACTTTCGGATCGCTGCCGTCCTCGAGCCAGCGGAAGCGGTCGTGGACGGTCTTTCCGTGGAGCGTCTCGACGACGTCGGCCTGGGCCGTCTCGGGATAATCGAAGCGCTTGGCGCGCGGGGGCGCGCTCGCGTCGACCGCGGCCGCGCTCGCGCTCGGGCGCGGCGTCGCCTTCGGCTGCGGCGCGGCTTCGGGCCCGCACGCGGCGAGGCAGAGTGCGACGGCGAGGATTCGCTTCATGGGTGCGCACGTTACTCAAACTGAGTAGGCTGCGCGGCAAAACAAGAAGAGCGACATGGCCGCCAAGAAAAAATCAAACAAGCCGCGCGAACGTACCGAGCGCCGCTTCGTCCCGCGCTCCACAGCGAGCCCCACCGTCGTCTATCTCATCGGCGCCGCCGGCGCGATCGTGCTCGGCGCGGGCGTCTGGGCCCAGTTCGGCAACGCGTTTCGCAAGACCCAGCTCGAGCCGCTCTCGTACGCGCCGTGGGTCCTCGCCGCCGGCGCGGTCCTCGTGGCCGTCGCGATTCTGGATTGGCACGAGCACCGACGCCGCGATCCGCGTGGGCGTCGCCGGCATCGCCGAAGAGCGCAACCCCACCCGCCGCATCCCGTGGTGGCGCGTCGACGACGTGAGCGGCGACGTCGAGAACATCGTCGTGCACGGCAAGGACGAAAACGGCGTCGACACGACCATCCGCGTCGCGCGTCGCGCGCTTCCCGAGGCGCTCCCGTGGATCCTGCGCGAGGCGCGCGAGCGCGCGCCCGAGCAAGTCGAGGTCGCCGACGACGTGGTCAAGGCGCTCGGCAAGCCGTCGAAAGAGGCCGGCGAGATCGTGCCGTGCCCGCCGCTCCAGGTCGTCGGGCGCCACTGCGCCGAGAGCGAGAAGGTCATCTCCTACGAGCCCGACGCGCGCATCTGCCCGCGCTGCGAGCGCGTCTACCACAAGGAGCATCTGCCGAAGACGTGCGTGTGCGGCGCGTCGCTCGCCGACTTGAAGGCCGACAAGACCGAAAAAACCGAGAAGACCGAAGAGAGCGCCTGAGCGCCTGAACCGCGCCGACCCTCGCGACTCGGCCGCGCCACTTTCGGGCGGCGCGGTGGTATTCCATCCCCCATGCAGAAGATCGCCGTCCTCGGAACCGGCACGATGGGCCAAGGCATCGCGCAGCTCGCCGCGACGTGCGGCTTCGAGACGCGTGTCTTCGACGTGGCGACGCAGCGCGCCAAGCACGCGGTGGACGCGGTCGCCGCGCAGCTCGACAAGCTCGTCACCAAGGGCAAGCTCGACGACGCAGCGCGAACGAGCGCGCTCGCGCGCCTCGCGGTCGCCGAGGACGTCGGCGCGGCGTGCGGGGGCGCCGACGTGGTGATCGAGGCGGTGCCCGAGGACATGGCGCTCAAGGTCACGCTGTTTCGCGACGTCATCGCCGCGTCGCCCGCGAACGCGCTCCTCGGGTCGAACACGTCGTCGCTCAGCATCACCGAGCTCGGGGCGAAGCTCGGCGCGGCGGAGCGCACCGTGGGCTTGCACTTCTTCAACCCGCCGCCAGTGATGGAGCTCCTCGAGGTCGTTCGCGGCCTCTCGACGTCGCAAGAGACGGTCGAGCGCGCCCTCGCGCTCGCGACGGCGCTCAAGAAGACGCCCATCGTCGTGAACGACACGCCCGGCTTCGCGTCGAGCCGCCTCGGCGTCATCCTCGGCGCCGAGGCGATCCGCATGCTCGAGACGGGCGTCGCGAGCGCGACCGACATCGACCGCGCGATGAAGCTCGGCTACCGCCACCCGATGGGCCCGCTCGAGCTGACCGATTCTCGTGGGGCTCGACGTGCGACTCGCGATCCTCGAGCACCTGCACCGCGAGGTGGGCGAGCAGTTCCGCCCGCCGGCTCTCTTGCGCAAGATGGTCCGTGCCGGCAAGCTCGGGAAGAAAGTGGGCGAGGGATTCTACGCATGGAAAGACGGTCAACCGGTCGCCAAGTGAGGCTCTTCGCCGTGGTCGCGCTGGCCGCCGCGTGCGGGGGCGCGGCCGAGAGCGCCGCGCCGGCCAAGCCTCCACCGACGGAGGTGCTCCAGATGCGCGTCGACGTGAAGCCCGGCGGCAGCGACGACACGTTCTGTCAGGCGCTCGAGCTCGGCCTCGCGCGCTCGGGCATTCCGATCGTGAACCCCAACGCGCCGTCCGACGTGACCGTGACGTGTCACCCGTTCTTCACCGAGGACGACGGCTTCCTCCGCGTTCAGGTGAACGGGCGGACGCGCATGAAAGTCACCGTCCGCGTCGAGGTGCGCGCTTCGCAGTCCGACGCGCTGCTCGATCAGTTCGTTGCAGACTACAAGGGTTACCGCGGCGGCGCGCCCGACGAGGACATCGTCTCGAAGGTCGTGGTCGGCTTCGCCTACTCGCCGCGCATGGCGGCGTACGCGCGCTCGGTCGCGCACGACCACGTCGTCATGCCGGTCGAGACGGCGCAGCCCGCGGCGACGAACGAGCCGTCGCGCCCCGCGGCGAGCGACGACGCGGACTGGTTCGCGATCGACACGGTGAAATGCAAAATCCCCGCGCGCGTCGAGGCGTGCGACCCCGTCCGGCTCTATCTGCAGCGCCACCCCGGCGGCGCGCACGCCGAGGAGGCGAACGCGGTCCTCTCGGCCGCGCAACCCGCGCTCGAGAAGCTCCAAAAAGACGAGGTCGCGTGGAACAAATCGAGCCACGTCGACTGCAGCACGCAGCGCACGAGCGAGGCGTGCGTCGGCGTCGAGGCGTACGAAATTCAGTTCCCGACGGGCGTGCACGCGCGAGAGGCGCACCGGCTCCTCAAGAACGCCGGCGTCGACAAGTAGCCTCTCAATCCGTCGGACACTTTTTCAGGCACCTCACGAGGCAGTCGGTCTCGTCGTTCGCGTCGACGCATGCGGCCTTGCAGCTCGTGCGGCACCGCGCGCGCGACGGGGCCGCGGCGTGCGTGGCGGTGGGCCTGGCCGTGGCGGTGGCCGTGGTCACGGCCGCCACCGTCGTCGTCGCGCGAGGAGCGGCCGTCGCGGTGGCGCTGAGCGCGAGCGGCTCGATTGCGGTCTCGGTCGCCGTGGCGGTGGGCGTCACGGTCGCCGCGGCAGGCGGAGGCGCGTAGGTGATCGAGTCGTCGGCGCGGCCGCGGAGGACGAAGAACACGATGACCGCGCCGACCGACGCGACGACGACGAACACTGCCGCGAGGGCGAGCACGATCCTCGCGCCGACGCTCACGCCCGCGCGCGCGGGCGGCGACGTGTGCATGAACGGTTCGTTCGTCGAGCCGCCGACGCCCATCGCCGGGAAGGGCGCCGACACGGGCGTCGCGTACATCGGCGGCGCGGCATACTGCGGAGGAACGGACGCGGGCGTGACGTGCGGCGGCGTCATCGGCGGCGGCGTGACCTGCGGCGGCGTCACCGAGTATCCCGCGCTCGGCAGCATCGTCGGGGCTTGCCCGACCGCCACCACCTGCGCCGCGCTCAAGATCTCGGCGAGCTCCGCCACCTGTTGCCCCGCGGTCGCAAAACGCTGCTCCGGCAGGCGCGCGCACGAGCGCAGGAGCCAGCGATCGATCGCGGGCGGGAGCTGCGGCCACCGCGACGACGGCGCATACATCGCGTGCGACAGCACCTTGCCGAGGATGTCCGGCACGGTCTTGCCCTGCCAATACGGCTCGCCGGTGAGGAGAAAAATCGCGATGAGACCTACGGCCCACACGTCGACGCCGGGCCCGATGAGCTCGCGTCGCCCGAGCGCCTGCTCGATCGACATGTAGAGCGGCGTGCCCATCACCGCGCCGGTGCGCGTGAGCTGGTAGTTGGCGCCGGTCACCGCGGCGTCGTCCATCGTCTTCGAGATCCCGAAATCGAGGATCTTCACGACCGACGTGCCGTCCTCGCGGTGGTGCAGAAAGAGATTCTCCGGCTTGAGATCGCGGTGGACGATCCCCATCGCGTGGGCCTTGTCGAGCGCGCGCGCGACTTGGCCGAGGACGCGCGCGACCTCGCCCGGCGGCAGCGCCCCGTTTTGGCCGACGACCTTCTGGAGGTCGCTGCCGTTGAGGAGCTCCATCACGAGGAACGGCGCACCGCCGAGCTCGGGCGCGCTGTCGGCGTCGAGCACGCGCACGACGTTTTCGCTCTGGATTCGCGCGGGCGCGCGCGCCTCGCGCTTGAAGCGCTCGATCGATTCGGGGTCGGTCGAGGCCGCGCCGTGCAGGACCTTCAGCGCCGCGCGGTCGCCCGTGTGAACGTGCTCGACGAGGAAGACCGCGCCCATCCCGCCGCGCCCGATCTGCGAGAGCACGCGGTAACGCGAGACGATGGTTCCCGGGGCGAGCACGGCGGCTGAAGCCTAGCAGAGAGATGCTAGGCTTCGCGCGATGACACGCTCGGCCTACCTGGTGGACGCCCTTCGCACGCCGATCGGCAAATTCAAGGGCGCGCTCGCCGACGTTCGCACCGACGATCTCGCGGCGCACGTCCTCACGGCGCTCCTCGCTCGAAACCCGGCGCTCGCGCCGCGAGTCGAGCACGTGATCTTCGGCGCGACGAACCAGGCCGGCGAGGACAACCGGAACGTCGCCCGAATGGCCGCGCTGCTCGCAGGTCTGCCGTACGAGGTCCCGGCCGTCACCGTGAACCGGCTCTGCGGCTCGGGGCTCGAAGCGGTGATCGACGGCGTGATGCGCGTGCAGACGGGCGACGCGGAGGTCGCGCTCTGCGGCGGCGTCGAGAGCATGACGCGCGCGCCGTTCGTGATGAAGAAGAGCGAAGAGGTCTGGGGGCGGGTCCCGCCGACGATCTACGACACGACGATCGGCTGGCGTTTTCCGAACCCGCGCATGGCCGAGCGCTTCACGCTCGACTCGATGGGCGAGACGGCCGAGAACGTCGCGGCGAAGTGGAAGATCGGGCGCGAAGAGCAAGACGCCTTCGCGCTCGCCTCGCAGAAGAAAGCGGCCGCCGCGATCGCCGCGCGCGCGTTCGACTCCGAGCTCGCGCCGGTCACGATCCCGCGGAAAAAGGGGGATCCGGTGCTGTTCGCGAAGGACGAGTCGCCGCGGCCGGACACGACGCCCGAAGCGCTCGCGAAGCTCCAGCCCGCCTTCCGCAAAGGCGGCACCGTGACCGCGGGCAACAGCTCGCCCATCAACGACGGCGCGAGCGCCGCGCTCGTCGTCAGCGAAGCGGTCGTGAGGGAGATGAAGCTCGAGCCGCTCGCGCGCGTCGTCTCGTACGCGACCGCCGCCGTCGAGCCTAACTTCATGGGCGAGGGGCCCATCCCTGCGAGCAAGAAGGCGCTCGCACGCGCCGGTTGGAAGACGAGCGACCTCGACGTGATCGAGCTGAACGAGGCGTTCGCCGCGCAGTCGATCGCGTGCCTGCGTGGGCTCGAGCTCGACCCGTCGAAGGTGAACCCGAACGGCGGAGCGATCGCCCTCGGCCACCCGATCGGCTCGAGCGGCTGCCGCGTGCTCGGCACGCTGCTCTGGGCCATGAAGGCGCGAAACGCGAAGCGCGGGCTCGCGACGCTCTGCATCGGCGTCGGGCAGGGCATCGCGATGACCGTCGAGCGGTGAGATGGGAAAGTCGACGGTGCCGCCCCCGCCGCCAGGTCCCCCGTGGGACTTGCCGGTCCACGAGGCGCCGCTCGCGTTCGTCGATCTCGAGATGACCGGGCTCGATCTCTCGCGCGATCACGTCGTCGAGATTTGCATCGAGCGGTGGCGCGGCGACCGGCGCGAAGGGGGTATCGAGTCACTCGTGCGACCGCCCGCGCGCGCGGGCGGCAACGAGCACGTGCACGGCATCGACGCGGCGACGCTCGACTCGGCGCCGCCGTTCGCGGACCTCGCCGACGACGTCGCGCGCATCCTCGAGGGGACGATCTTCGTCGCCCACGCCGCCGAGTACGACGCGACTTTCCTCTGCGCGGAGATGACGCGCTCGGGCCGTACGCTCGAGCTGGGCCACTGGCTCGACACGCTCGTGCTGTCGCGCCGCGCGTTCGCGTTTCCGAGCCACTCGCTCTCCTCGCTGTGCACCGAGCTCGGCATTCCGCGCGGTCGGGCTCACCGTGCGGGCGACGACGTGCGCGCGCTGCGCGCCGTCTTCGCGCGCTGCATCGAGGCGCTCTCGCCGGTGAGCGCGCGCGACTTGTGGGAGGTCCGCATCGCCGAGCGCCACGCGCGCGCCGCCATCCTGAGCGCCTGCGAGGCCGCCGTCGAGCACGAGGTGCCGGTCGAAATCGTCTACCGCCCGACGCGGCGCGGCGCGCAGACCCTCACGATGATCCTCACCGAGGTTCGCGCTGGGCTCGACCCGCCGCGGGTGATGGGCTATCTGCTCCCCGGTCGCGGAAGGCGAGAGCTCCGCGCCGACCGAATTCTCAGGGTGGAGCCTCGATGATGCGTCAAATCGTTGCATTATGCATGCTTTCGGCGGCCGCCGCCTGCGGCCCGATGGGCCCGACGACGCCGACGCGCCCCCCCTCGCCCAGAAGTGGCTCGACCGCGGCGAGCAGAGCTACAAGTCCGGCGATTTCGACGACGCCCGCGCGTCGACCGACGAGGTCCTCAGGATTTCTCCGCACGACGACGACGCCCGGCTCCTCGCCGCGCGCGTCGCGCTCGCGCGCCTCGACTACAAAAAGGTGCTCGAGCTGACCGACGGGATGAAGTCGTCCGAGGCGCACGGCCTCCGCGGTCGCGCGAGCTGGTACGCCGGCGACCTCGAGAACGCGGCCGACGAGCTCGAGACGATGCTCCAGGATCCCTCGGTGAAGGACCCGTGGGCGCGCGACGTCGCGAAGCTCGCTCGCACGGGCGGCGCGCGCAAGCCGTTCAACGTGGACGGCGGCGTCGTCGCGCTGACCGAGATGCCGCCCGCCGGCTCGGCGCTCGTCGTGCCGTGCGAGATCGAGGGCGAGCAGGTCCTCACGATGATCGCGACCGGCACGCCCGAGGTGATCGTCGACTCGGCCTCGCGGAGCGAGCCGAGCTGGGTGTCGCTGCGTTTCGCGGGGCGCATCGAGGTGAACGACGTGCCCGCCCTCACGCAGGATCTCTCGGGCCTCTCGCGCGTCCTCGGCGCGCCGATCAAGGCGCTGCTCGGCGTCAATCTCCTGCGTCACATCCACGCGACGTTCGATCGCCGCGGCGGCCAGTTCGTCGTGCGCATGGACGAGCCGCCCTCGCCGCCGCACGCGAGCCGGTTGCCTCTGTTTTACGCGCGCGGCGGCGGCATGATGATGCGCTTGCAGGTCGCGCCGCCGAGCGCGGGCGTGCCGAGCGCGGCGGGCTCGCTCTTCTACGTCGATTCGTCGAAGCCGTACTCGCTCCTCATGCAAGACGCGCTGTGGAAGCGCGCGGGGGTCGACCTCGGGCAGCTCGCGCCGACCGACGTGCTTCCGAACGCGCGCGCCGGGCGGGTGCCGTCGCTGCGCGTCGGCAGCATGACCTTCCCGAGCGTCCCGGGGCTCGCGCTCGCGTCCATGGGAGACCAGGCGCCTCCGAGCCTCGACATCGACCTCGGCGGGATCGTCGGCGCGGGCCTGCTCGAGGCGTTTCGCGTGACCTTCACCGACGAAGGCCGCTACGCGTGGGTCGAGCCCGACCCTACGATGAGCCAAGACCAAGACCCCGAAATGACGACCCAGCACCCGCCCATCGCGCGTCTCGCCGTCTACGCCGGGAGCTTCGATCCGATCACGCTTGGCCACATCGACCTCGTCGAGCGCGCCTCCGCGCTCTTCTCCGACGTCGTCGTCGCCATCGGCGTGCACCCGACGCGAAGCCCGCTCTTCTCGATCGCCGAGCGCCTCGAGCTCGTGAACGACGTCGCCAAGGCTTTCCCGAACGTGACGGTCGCCTCGTTCGACGACCTCTTGATCGAGTTCTGCCGCCGCATCGGCGCGCGCGTCATCGTGCGCGGACTGCGCGCCGCGACCGACTTCGAGTACGAGCTCCAAATCGCGCACGCGAACGCCGACCTGCACCCCGAGGTCGACACGATCTTCCTCCCGACCCGCACGAAGCACGGCTTCTTGAGCGCGTCGCTCGTGCGCGAGATCGCGAGCCACGGCGGCGACGTCAGCCGCTACGCACCGAAGCCCGTCTGCGACGCGCTCGTGAAGAAATTCGGCGCTCCGAAGGGCTGAGCGCCGGCGCGAGACGCCGAGGTCGAAGGCGCGGTACGATGCCGTCCTCGACCTCCGATGATCGACGTTCGAAAAAAGCTCGATGAAACCGTCGCCGCGATCCGCGCGCGCACCACGCTCAAGCCGCGCGTCGGCCTCGTCCTCGGGAGCGGGCTCGGCGCCTTCGCCGACAAGCTCGCGGGCCCGAAGATCCCCTACGCGGAGCTCCCGCACATGCCCGTCTCCAAGGTCGCGGGCCACGCGGGCAACCTCGTCTTCGGCGAGGCGGCGGGTGTGCCCATCGTCTGCATGCAGGGACGCGTGCACTTTTACGAGGGCCACGACCTCGACGCGGTCGTGCACGGCGTGCGAACGATGGCGCGGCTCGGCGTCTCCTCGGTCCTCTTGACCAACGCGGCCGGCGGCTGCGACGCGGGCTTTCGGCCGGGCGACTTCATGGTGATCGCGGACCACGTGAACCTGACGGCGCGCTCCCCGCTCATCGGCCCCAACGACGACAGCCTCGGCCCACGCTTTCCGGACATGAGCGTCGCCTACGACGCCGAGCTGCGTGCAGACTGCAAGGCCGCAGCCGACGAGCTCGGCATGCCGCTCCGCGAGGGCGTCTACGCGTGGCTCACCGGACCGTCGTACGAGACGCCCGCGGAGATCCGCATGATGAAGACGCTCGGCGTGAGCGCCGTCGGCATGAGCACGGTGCCGGAGGTGATCGCGCTCCGGCACATGGGCGTGCGCGTCGCGGCGCTCTCGTGCATCACGAACCTCGCCGCCGGAATGCAGACGACGCCGCTCAGCCACAAAGAGGTGGAGGAGACGGCGCGCTCGCGGCGCGACGATCTCCTCGCGCTGCTCGGCGCGTGGGTCGCTCGCGCGGGGAAGCGATGACCGAGATCGACGAAGCGTTCCTGGACGAGCTCGTCGAGGCTGCGCGAAAGGCGCGGGCCGCCGCGTACGCGCCGTACTCCGACTACCGCGTCGGCGCGGCCATCGCCACCGAGGACGGCCGCATCTTCACGGGGTGCAACGTCGAGAACGCGTCGTACGGCGCGACGGTGTGCGCGGAGCGAAACGCGATCGGCGCGATGGTCGTCGCGGGCGCGAGCAAGCCGGTCGCCTGCGCGGTCGTCACGGGCGGCACGAAGCCCGGGAGCCCGTGCGGCATGTGCCGCCAAGTGCTCGTCGAGTTCGCGCGCGACATGCCGGTCGTCCTCATCGCCGAGACGCCCAGCGGCGAGGTGCGGCGCGACACGACGCTCGCCGACCTGATGCCGGACGTCTTCGAGCTCGAATGAGCTCTGGGGGGAGTCGCCCCCATCGCTGGGGCCCCAACCCCAACTTCACCGCCCAAAACCCGCGGGAAACAGGGCTTATTCCGCTGGCCCACCTCGTGCTTAGTCCTCGGTCGCTCGGAGGCAATCCATGAAGGCATCCCTCGTTCGCGTGCCGCTCACAGTTCTCGGTCTCGTTCTGGCTACCGTCCTTCCCGGGACCGCGTGCTCGCAGAGCGGCACCGAACAAGTCAACACGGGCGTCGACGCGATCATCTTCATGAAGCGTGCCGTCCAGTCCGTCGACCCGGTGACCAACAAGGTCTCGATCGACGTGTCGGGCGGTAACGGTCAGGTCATCGACTACGACCGGTACGTCCCCGGCGGCAGCCTCGTGATGCTCAAGCCGCCGCGCCCGGACGGCCAGCTCATCGACTTCACCAAGGCCCAGTTCCCGAACGCCGACTTCAACGGCGTCGACGTGTCGTTCGACGCGCAGCAAGCGGTCTTCTCGATGAAGCCCGACGCCGAGCGCCCGCTACCACATCTACACGGTGCAGCTCGCGCCGGACGCCGGCGGCAAGTACACGATCCACCAGCTCACGGCGACCGACGCCGACGACGTCAACCCCATCTACGTCCCCGGGCGGCCGCGTCGTCTTCGTGACCAACCAGATGTACACGACGATGGGCACGCGCGCCGACGAGTACGAGCACGGCCGCGTCGTCACGCAGCTCGCGAGCATCACGGTCGACGGCGGCGACGCCGATCGCCACCTCTTCTCGCAGAACCTGTCGCACACCGCGGCGCCCTTCATGCGCTACGACGGCAAGGTCGGCTACTCGCGCTGGGAGCACCTCGGCGACGTCAACGACGTGAAGATCATGACCGCGAGCATCGACGGCACGCAGATGCTCGCCGTCGCCGGCCAGCACGGCAAAGCCCTCGAACTCGATCATCAACGTCAAGGAGTACGCGCCGAACCAGTACGTCGCGATCGGCACGACGCGTGACCGCACGATCCACGCCGGCACGCTGATGCTGGTCGACGCGCGCAACCACAACGACCCAGTGTGCCTCGACGCCACGGCCGACCAGACCGGGCACGCGTGCCTCGACGAAGAGCACGCGACCTTCACCATCCTCACGCCCAACGTGCCGACGAGCAACGACCCGTCGCCCGCCGGCCGCTACCGCGAGCCGAACGTGCTCCCCGACGGCCGCATCATCGTCTCCTTCGCGGACGGCCCCGTCGGCGACTTGAACGAGATGTCGGAGACGGCGCCGAACTTCGGCATTTATCTCTTCGACCCGAAGACCGCGACCAACCAGCTCATCTACAACGATCGCCAGATGTGGTCGCTCGGCGCGACGCCGGTCGCCACGCGCAAGGAGCCGCCGGTCATCGGCCAGCTCCAGAACGTCGTCGACTCGTCGGTCGCGGCGCGCATCGGCTCGATCAACGTCCACAACACGAGCCTGCAGGAGACCGTCGACGGCGCCGAGTTCTCGAACACGAACCTCTCCGACGCGCTCAAGCAAGCGGTGAAGGTCCGCGTCATCGAGGGCTTCTCGAGCGAAGGCGCGCCGGGCGTCACGATGTTCGGCCTCACGATGCACGAGGGCGCCGCCATCCTCGGCGAGGTCCCGGTGCAGACCGACGGCAGCTGGCTCGCCAACGTGCCGCCGTACATTCCGATCCACCTCCAGCCGATCGACAAGTACGGCCTCGCGATCCGCAACCAGCGCACCTGGATTCAGGCGATGCCGGGCGAGAACCGCCGCTGCGGCGGTTGCCACGAGTCGCGCACCGGAAACAACACGCTCACCACCGGCCAGAACCCGACCCTCGCCGAGCAGCAAGGCCCGGCGGATCTGACCGAGGCGATCCCGAACCGCACCGAGTACCCGTGGGACTACAGCAACATCGCGGGCGGCGCGTCGATTCAGCCGATCCTCGATGCGAAGTGCGTCCAGTGTCACAACGACACGACCAACGGAAGCGGTCCGCAGACCTTCTACACGATCGGCTTCACCGACCCGGTCAGCGGCACGAGCTCGCAGTACAAGATCCCGACGTTCGACCTCTGCGGTCTGACGGCGAGCCAGTACTGCAGCGGCCAGCCGATCACCGTGCGCTACGACCGCGGCACGTACACCTGGCCGGTCTCGTACGTCTCGATCTTCTACCCGTCGGCGATGCAGATGACGATGGGCATCACTCTCCTCAGCGGCACCGTGCCTCCGATGTGGGGCATCCCGGCCGACGCGCGCAACTCGGAGATGATCAAGAAGATGAACGTCAAGGCGGGCGACGGCACGACGGCGTGGGCCGCCGCGCTGCACCCCGAGGACGTGGGCATCACGCTCACGGACGAGGAGCGCCAGTCGCTGATTCGCAGCTTCGATCTCGGCGGGCAGTACTACTCCCGCCAGAACACGAAGTTCGCCCCCTACACCAGCGGCGACCCCGTCGCGCCCGGCAACTGAGGAAGAGCAGGAGATAAAGCCATGATTCAAGATGGGAACCCTGATCGCCTCCGCGCTCGTCGCGGTGACCGCAACGATGTCCGGCTCGGACGCGAAGAGCGACACGAAATTCGTCGGCGGCGGAACGAGCGTGTTCCACGACGGCGTGCCCGCGGACCAAGTCGAGTTTCTCTCGAGCCCGGACCGCATCATCTCCGTCGCCTCGTCGAACTCGCCGTCGCTCATCTGGGAGACGCTCGAGCACGGCGAGCGCGTCGAGTGCCTCCAGTGCATCCCGGTCATCGCCGGGCTGCTCTACGACGAGCACAGCCAGACGCGCGAAATCGCGGCCTGGTGGCTGAGGCGCCGGATCTTCGGCGTCTTCGGCGACGGGCAGGTGTATCCGCAGACGATCAACGCCCTGAAGAGCGACCCGAACGCCCAGCGCCGCGCATACGCGGCGTCGGCGCTCGGCGAGTTCCTCGACGCGGGCGGCATCCAACCGCTGTCGGACGCCATCTCCACCGACAGCTCCCCGATCGTTCGCGCGGCCGCCGCCAAGGCGCTCGGCCGCATGAACAGCGCGGGCAACGGCGCGCTCAGCAAGGCCATGACCGACACGGACGAGAGCGTCCGCATCTCGGCCATCCAGGCCGCGTCGCGCGTCAACGAATTCACCGACGAGCAGACGGCCGCGAAGCTCACTGGGGACTCGAGCTCGACGGTCAGGCGCCTCGGCGTCCAACTGCTCGAGGATCTGCACGCGAAAGACACGGTCGCGAGCGTCATGACGCTGGCGCAGAGCGATGCGGACGTGAACGTCCGGATCGCGGCGTGCCATGCACTCGGAGTCTTCCGAGACTCGTCGGCTCAGGCGACGTTGCAAAACATCGCCCAGAACGACGCGAGCACGCTCGTGCGCGACGCCGCGACCATCGCGCTGCGACGACTGTAGGGAGAACGGCGCTTCGGCGCCGACATTCGTCGCGAGATCCCGCGCGAGGAGGCGAGCTGAAAAGTTCGCCTCCTCGTCGCGTTTTAGGCACCCAGGGTGATAGAGTTTCCATGGTGAGCCCGAGAAGCATCTTCGCGTCTTTCACGGTCTTTTTGGCGGCGATCCTCGCGCTGGTTCCGACGACGTCGTGCGACGTGCCGCAGCCGGACACGACGTCGTATTACGACCGCACGATCCTGCCGATCCTCAACGCGTCGTGCGCGCGCACGAACACGGGCGGTGGCTGCCACGTGTCGGACGACAAGGGCAACGCGCTCGGAAACCTCGACGTGTCGACCTACGCCGAGATCAACAAGCGCCGCGATCTCCTCGCGAACTACGGGCCGTACGGCCGCCCGGCGATGCTCGTGAAGAACATCCCGCCGTTCCAGGTGACGGTGAAGTCGTTCGACGGCACGACCGAGTCGATCACGACCGACATCAAGCACACGGGCGGCCCGGTGCTCGATCCGACGGCGACCGGGTACCTCACGCTCAGCCAGTGGATGACGAACGGGGCGACCGAGAACAACACCGGCGTGCCGCCGCCGCCGCCGAGCCGCCTCGCGTGCGTCGACACGGTGCCCCCCGCGGATCCGGCGAGCGGCTTCGACCCGACGAAAGACCCGACGACCTCCGACTACCAGGAGTTCACCGACAAGGTCATCCCGGTGATGCAGAAGACGTGCACCGCCGGCAACTGCCACGGCACGCTCGCCAACGAGCTCTATCTCACGTGCGGCAACACGCCGGAGCAGAAGCGCTGGAACTACCACGTCGCGCTGCAGTATCTCGCGCAGCAAGCGAACCAGGCGGAGCTCGTGCGGCGTCCGCTCGCGCCCGCGCAGGGCGGCTCGTTCCACGAGGGCGGCGTGATCTGGCAGACGAGCGGCGACGGCGATTACCAGTCGGTGCTCCAGTGGGCGACCGACGCGGCGCCCGCGTTCACGAGCGAGATCACGAGCATCGAGACGAACGACCCGAACTTCATGTTCTTCGTGCACCGCGTGCAGCCGATGCTCGTGAAGAAGGGCTGCATGATGCTGCAGTGCCACTCGGCGGCGATGTTCCACGAGTATCGCCTGCGCGGCGGCACGGGCGGCGCGTTCTCGCTCGCGTCCTCGCAGAAGAACTACAAGCTCACGCTCGACCAGATGGCGCTCGACAGCGACGACGTCAACGCGAGCCGCCTCGTGCAGAAGAATTTCGTACCGCAAAGAGCTCGACCCGACCGGCGGCGGAATCGCGCACCGCGGCGGGCCGCTGCTCGAGGATTTCGGTCCGGGCAACGAAGCGTCGGGCACGCTCTGCGACTCGGCGAACTACGACTACGACAACGCCTCGCTCGATACGATCCCCGCGTATTGCATGATACGCGAGTGGCACAAGCGCGAGCGGACCGACGCGCTCGCGGGAAAATGCGAGGGCGGGCCATGCGCGGTGACGCCGCTCAGCGCGATCGTGTACGTCAAGCGGCCGAACCCGAGCGGCGCCGATCAGGTCAACGACTTCGACGTGTACGCGCCGGGCGCGGCGCTCCACGTGCTGGGGGCGACGCTCGACGCGACCGGCAACGTCGTCGCCGGCGCCGACAACGACGTGACGAGCGGGTGCGGGCTCTCGAGCGCGACGGCCGACATTCGCCGGCCGGCGTCGTCGTGGGACGGCAAGAAGGTCGCGTTCGCGGCGCGCTCGAGCGCGTCCGAGCCGTTCTCGATCTACGAGATGAACGCCGACGGCTCGGGGTGCGCGAAGCACGCGGGCATCGACGCGGTCACCGGCACCAGCAACGGTCTGCCCGTTCACAATTTCGATCCGCAGTACGGACCGCCCGATGCCAACGGCGTCGAGCCGCTCCTCTTCGTGTCGACGCGAGGCATCGACGCCGGCGCGCCGTACGCGCAGAACTTCGACTACACGGGCACGCAGCGTCAGCCCTTCGACCCGAGCAAGCCCAACCCGAACGTCTGGGTCTGGGAGCCCGACCCGAACAACGCCGGCCAGATGCGCGCGCGCCAGCTCACGTTCCAACTGAACATGGAGCGCTGGCCGAGCTTCATGAACGACGGCCGCATCATCTTCAGCGCGATGAAGCGCGAGCCGAGCTTCTATCAGCTCGCCCTGCGCCGCCAGAACCTCGACGGCGGCGACTACCACCCGCTCTACTCGCAGCGCGGGTCGATCGGCTTCCACGAGGCGAGCCAGGTGGTCGAGCTCGCCGACAAGAACTTCGCGACGATCTTCAGCGAGCCGGGCTGGCAGCACCAGGGCGGCGTGCTCGGCATCTTCAATCGCTCGCTCGGCATCGACTACTACTCGACCGACAAGAACGACTACCCGATCGACCCGAGCGTGTTCGACCCCAACGGGCCGATGTCGCCCGAGCCTCAGTTCTTCTTGCACTCGCTCTCGTTCGTCGACGGCACCGGCAAGCTCGTGACCGAGAACGGCGCGCCCGTCGCCACCGTCGCGCCGGCGAGCTACTCGCAGGGCGGCGTCTATCGCGGGCCCTCGCCGCTGCCGAACGGCAAGCTCCTCGTGAGCTTCGCCTCCACGACCGACCCGACGAACTTCGACGCGTCGACCTACGCGCTCTACGTGCTCGAATCCCATCACCGAGACCAAGGTGCAGCTCGCGACGGGCGGCGTCGTGGACGCGGTGGCGGTGTACGGCAAGTACAACCACGGCACCTTCCTGTCGCGCGTCGACGAGCCGAACGGGAACACGCACGTCGACCCGTCGCAGTCCGACGCGCAGATCCTCGTCCTCGACATGGGCGTGCTCGGCTCGCTCTTGTTCCAGAACACGCCGACCGGCCGCGCCATCGAGGCCGTCGACGCGAACGGACAGGACGCCAAGCTCGACTCGTTCGACGTCTACGAGGAGATGCCGCCGGACTCGAGCGTGACCGACTTCAGCGCGGGCGGCACGTTCGTCGCGAGCGACTCGTTCGGCAAGGTGTACGTGCGGCGACGCAAGCTCGGCACCGTGAACCTCAAGGACGACAAGTCGGCGTACTTCAAGATCCCGGGCGGCGTGCCGATCGTGCTGCACTTGCCCGACACGACGATCTCGCAGGCGGCGGGTTACCCGCGCTGGCAGAAGGAGGAGATGTCCTTCTACCCGGGCGAGCGCTCGCACCAGTCGTTCCGCGGGAATTTCTTCAACGGGCTTTGCGGGCTCTGCCACGGCGCGGTGAGCGGCAAGCCCGTCGACGCCGCGCTGAACCCGGACTTGCTCACGCAAGCGTCGCAGGTCGAAGCGGCGAGCGGCTCGGCGGACGACAACAACTTGGACATCGGGCCGTCGCAGCGCCCCGCGCCCGAGGGGCCGCCCGCCGGCAACTGATCACGGGTTGCGGACGCAGTTGTCGGTGAGCGGGACCTCGCTCGGGAGATCGACGACCTGGAAGTCGTTGACGGTGATCGCCTGGAACGACTGCGCCGTGATCCCTTGCGCGGCCCACTTCGCGGTCGTCGTGCGGTCGTCGGCGAACGTCAGCGCGATCTGGCCGCCGTCGGAGAGGAGCATTCCGTATTTCTTCAGCGCGTCGAGGATGACCTTCTCGCCTGCGCCGTACGGCGTCTCGTCGAACGTCGGGTTCAGACGGAAGTGCACGCCGTACGGCGGCGCGTTCGCGTTCGTGCTGCTCGGCGCGCCGGCGTGCGACGCGGGGTGAACGTAAACGCCTTGCTTCATGCGCCCGTTCGGTAAGATGAAGCGGAGCGCGTGCTTGACCGCGCCGGCTGCGACCTCGTCGGCTGTCGGCAGGAGCGCCGCGATCGGGAAGCCGCCCGCGTCCGCCGACGTGCACTGGTCGCCGCGTTCGTTGTCCGGATACGCCTTGGTGAGGTCCCACACGAAGGCGCCGAGCGCGGCGATGTCGCTGCCCGACTGCGTCGCGTTGTAGAGCTCGTAGAGCTTCTTCTCGTCGGTCGCGACGACCAGGATGTGGCAGTCGCCTTGGTTCGGGTTCGTGTACGTGATGTCGCACGTGTAGTCGGCGCTGCCTTCGGCGTTGCCGTTGGTCGGGATCGGCATCTGGAGCGGGACGGGGTCGCAGTCGGGCCCGCCGTAGCAGTACGTGTCGTGGCCGACGATCGTCTCGCGCGGCGTCTGCGCGTTTCCGTAGAAGAGCGGGATCGAAAAGTCGATTTGGAGCTTGTTGCCGTTGCCCCAGCCGCCCATGCCGGCGAGCGCGCCGATGATCGCGTCGGAGCTCGACGCCTTCGAGAGGCCCGACACGTCTTTCGTCCAGGGCTCGGGCTGCTCGAAGAGCGCGCCGCTCGGGGCGCCCGCGTCGCTCTGGGCGTCGGTGCCGATCGGAGCGTCGGTCGACGCGTCGCTCCCGCTCGGCGAGTCGGCCGAGGCGTCGCTCCCGCTCGGCGAGTCGCTGCCGCCGTCGGCCGGCGTCCCGCCGTCACTCGAGCACGAGAACACCAAGACTGAGGCGACCGAGGCGAAGAGGGCGAGCGATCTCATGACCCGAGGATAGCTCTTGCGTAAAGGTGTGTAACCCGCGTTGCCGCGCCGCCGCGCCGCCTCATATTCGCCGTGCCCGGGAAGGACGCGAGGATGACGTGAGACTCGTGGTGGGATTCGTGTGTCTTTTTTCGTTGGTCGGCGCAGGCTGCGCGAGCGAGCCGATGTTTCGAATGCCGATGACGGCCGCGGAGCTCGCGACGTACGACTCGGGGCCTGCGCTCGTCGCGTACCTCGCGCAGCCGGACGCGAGCGCGTCGGTGTGCGACGCCAAGACGCGCGGCCCGCACGTGGGCGCGCTCGTCCCCGCGATGCGCAAGTCGCTCGTGAAGGCGCTCGTCGACGGGCGCGTCGCGCCTTCGGTCTGGCTCGAGTGCACCGACGCGATGATCAAGCGCGCGCAGCCGGAGGAGGCCGCGTCGATGCTCGACGAGGTCGGCCGTGCGTACGAATCGCTCGTGAAAAAGGGCGATTTCGAGAAGTCGCCGCCGATGCAGGCGCGCGCCGTCGCGATGCAGAAGCTCTACGTCGAGCGCAAGAATCGAATTCGCGACGCGCACGCGACGCTCGCCTCGCTGTTTCAGGACTTGCGCGACGCGCTCGCCGCGCACGAGCTCGGCCCCGTCGCGACGCGACTCGGGCAAGAGCTCCTCGCCGTGCTCGATCTCGAGGACGGCTCGTGGAAAGGCCGAAAAGTCGACGGCGCGCTGCTCGACGATCTCGAGGCGAGCCGCGACGAGACCACGCTGCGACTCTTCGTCGACCGGTTGCCGAGCGCGGATCTGCGGAACGAGGCGCGGCGCCGCATCGTTCGCTTGCACATTGCCTCGTCGCCGTACCCCGAGGTGCGCGCGAACGCCGAGGACGTCGAGGAGCGCGTGCTCATCCGCGGCTCGAACCCGATCGCGCTCGACAAGCAGCCGCCCGCGCGCGCGTGGCTCGACGACGCGCACGTCCCGATGCGCGGCGTGCTCGTCCGGCAAGACCTCTGGGCGCAGACGGCGAAGCTCCTCGGGTACAAGAACAACGCGCCGCCGCTCTCGGTCTTGCCGGAGCTGCGGCTCCGCGACGCGCTCGAGGTGGACGTCGCCGGCGTCTCCAAGCCCGTCACGGTGTGCGCGCCGAAGAGAGAGCTCGACCCGACGCCGTGCATCGCGCCCGCGGACGTGGCGCTCGGCAACCCCGTCGCGTACCTCGACAAGGGCGGCGTCTTTCGTTTCGTCGACCTCCTCCCGATGTCCACGGCGGTCGCGCTCGCCTCGATGCACGATCGCTTCATGCTGCCCGTGGCCGTCGGCGGCAAGACGCTGACGTCGTTCGAGTGGCCGTTTCATTACGAGAAGCCCGCGAGCTTCGTCGTGCGCGGCGCGGGCGCTGGCGCGAACGGCCCGCACCTCGCGGTCCACGTCGATCACCGCGATCCCGCTCGCTACGTGTTCGACGTCGAGAGCGCGTCGCAGAAATGGCTCGCGGTCGTCGAGGGCTACGACGCGCGGGCATTCGTCGTCGCGAGCGCGGGCGCGCAGGGCGAGGGCGGCTCGGCGGGGAGCGACGGCTCGGCGGGCTCGAGCGGCGGCGAGTGCTCGGACGGCGGGCCGGGCGGCGACGGCGGGCCGGGCGGCGACGGCGGGCCGGGGGGAAGCGGCGGCGACGTGGACGTGGACGTCGATTGCGGCGTCGACGGCTCCGCCGCCTGCGCGGACGCGATCGCGATCCTCGGGCGCACTGTCGCGAGCGTCGGCGGCCCTGGCGGACCGGGAGGACCCGGCGGATCGGGCGGATCCGGCGGATCCGGTGGCTCCGGGCGCGCGCCGACGACGCACACCGACGAAAACGGAAACACCGTGACCGACGATCCGGGATGCTCCGCCGGCTCGAGCGGCGCGTCGGGCTCGAGCGGCTCGCCCGGCGCGGACGGTCCTCCCGGCGCGCCCGGGCGCGTCACCCTGCGCGTGCGGCGCGAGCGCGGCGGCACTTGACGACGGTCGAGGAGAACTTATCGGTGGCTTCAGCCAACCACCAACCAGGAGGCAAATCATGTTGGCCCTGTTCGACACCATCCCGACTCTCGACCGCGTCTTCGACGACGTGATGAAGGACGACTGGAACGGCTTCGCGACGGCCGCACGCTTCAGGCCGGCGGTGGACGTCCGCGTCAGCACGACGGAGATCGTCTTCGTGCTCGACGTGCCCGGCGTCAAAGCCGACGACCTCGAGGTCACCGTGGAAAACAGCGTGCTTCGCGTCCGCGGCGCGCGCCGGCCCGAGGCGAAAGAGAGCGAGAAGATCTCGCTCGGCCGCGCGTACGGCGAGTTTGCCCTCGCCTACACGCTGCCCGACACGATCGATGGCGACAAGCTCGCGGCGGATCTGGCCGACGGCGTGCTCACCATTCGCGTGCCCAAACACCCGAAGGCGCAGCCGCGAAAGATTCAAATCGGACGAAACGGCTCGAATCAGCTCGGGTCCTGAGTCACCAGACGACGAGCTCGTCGCGGTGCACGAGCACGTTGGCGTCGCTCTTCGTGCCCGCCATCCGCAGCGCGTCCTCCGCCGCCACGCGGGCGAGCCCGCGGCCGATTTCGTCGCCCTCGGGCGCGAGGACGCGCACGGCGTCGCCGGCGCGGAAGTCGCCGCGCACGCCGAGCACGCCGACGGCGAGCACGCTCTTGTTGTCGCGCCGCACGGCGCGCACGGCGCCCGCGTCGAGCACCACGTCTCCGCGCGGGCGAAGCGTGAACGCGATCCAATAACGACGCGCCGAGAGCCGCAGCTCGGAGCGCACGAAGAGCGTGCCCAGGTCTTCGGCCGCGACGATCCGCTCGAGCACGCGCTCGCCGCGCGCGTCGGCGATGACCACGCACGCGCCGGCGAGCGTCGCGCGCCGAGCCGCCTCGATCTTGCTCGCCATGCCGCCGGTCCCGAGGCTCGCCTTCTTCGAAGGCCGCACGAGGGCCGCCGCCTCGGTGGCGTCCTGGATCAGCTCGACGCGCTGCCCGCGCGCGTCGAGCACGCCGTCGACGTCGGACAAGAGCACGAGGAGGTCGGCGTCGACGAGCGGCACGACGAGCGCCGCGAGCTGATCGTTGTCGCCGAATTTGATTTCGTCGACCGCGACCGAGTCGTTCTCGTTCAGAACCGGGATCGCGCCCGCGTCGAGGAGCGCCGCGAGCGCGTCGCGCGCGTTGTTGGCGCGCACGCGGTCTGCGAGATCGGCGTGGGTGAGGAGGACCTGGGCGACGGCGAGCCCCAAGCGACCGAAGGCGTTCTCGTACGCGTGCATCAAGAGGCTCTGGCCCGCGGCGGCCGAGGCCTGGAGCTTCGCCATCTCCTTGGGGCGCGTCTTGTAGCCGAGCTTCTTGTAGCCGAGCGCGATCGCGCCGCTCGAGACGAGGACGACGGATTTGCCGTCGCGATGGAGCGCCGCGACGTCGGACGCGAGCCGCGCGATCGCGCCGTCGCCGGCGAGCGAGCTCGACCCGATCTTCACGACGACGCGCCGCGTGTCGCGGAGGAGAGGCGCGCGACTCAATCCAGGCTTTCGTCGAACGCCGCCTCGAGCCGCCGCACGAGGTTGCCGGGGAGGCTCGCCACCGCGGCGATGATGCCGTCGGTCGCCTGCGTCACCGGATCGCGCAGCTCCTCGGGGGGCGTGCCGACGTCCTCCTCGGGCGCGGAGGTCGAGAGGATGCGCGCGATGGCGTGCTCGATCGCGCGTCGCACACGGCGCGCTTCGTCGACGTCGACGCGGACGCTCCGGTCCGCGCGCCCGTCGAGGTAACGCGAGAGCAGGTGACCGATCGCGTAGGTGAGGAGCGCGCTTCGAATCGGCGGGAGCACAGTGAGCGGTCCGAGGCGCGAGAAGATGCGCGTCGTCGCGAAGCGGAGCGCCATGCCGAACACGCCCTCGGGCCCCTCGGCGAGGCCGGGCTTGGAGAGGATGCGCCTCGCTTCGGGCGTGACCGAGAGGCCGTGGCGCGCGCACACGTCGTGGACGAGCGCGCCGCGCACGCGCGTCGCGAGCGACCCGGGGAGGATCGGGATCGGGATCGCGGCGGCCGCTGCGCCGAGCGCCGAGTACGTTCCGAGCCGGCCGATGCCGAGCGCGCCTTGCGGGTGATCGAGCGCCGACGTCATGACGCGCGCGGGGACGGTAGAGTCGATGGCCACGGGATGCCTCGTCGCAAGCTAATCTCAGGCGACCGCGCCCGACAAGGGCTGAAGCTCGAGGACCACCACGTCCGACGTTCGCGCCAGCGTCACGAGGTCGAGCGTGGAGAACCCGTCGGGGATGGTGACCGTGAGCGCGCGACCGCTCTCGTCGGCCTCGACGGCGGCGCCGCGCTCGCGAAGCGAGTCGGCGAAGGCGAGCGCTTTGTCTCCCGACGTGCGGAGCGAGTAGGTGCGCTCGCGCGTCGCGATTTCGGCCGGCAGCCCGGCGCACGCGAAGCGGCCGCCGGAGAAGAGCACGGCCTCCTCCGCCTCGAGGCCGAGCGGCGACGAGAGCGCGAGGCGCCCGGCGAAGAGCACCCAAGCTCGTCCCTTGCTGGCGGTCACGAACGAGCGCGCGAGCGAGCGCGCCGCGGCGTCGGGGAGGCCCGGCGTGAAGTCTTCGACGACCAGCGTGGGCGCGTCGGTCGCGAGCGCGGCGGCGAGCAGCGCGGCGTGCTTCACCGCGGGATCCGCGCCGCCGAGCCGCGTCCGCGCGTGCTCGTCGAGCTGCATCGCGTGGACCGCGCCGGCCGCGAGCCGCGCGCGATCGCGCCGGCCGTGCCCCGCGAGACGCGCGTTTTCGACGGCGAGATCGAGCACGGTCCATCGCGGCGGCAGCGGCGTGTCGGCCGGCGCCGACGCGAGCCGATTTTCGCGCAGCGCCTCGCGCGGGTCGAGATCGCCGACGAGGAGCTTGCCGGACGTGATCGCCCGGACGCCCGCGGTCGCCTCGAACAGCGCACGCGGCGCCCCCACGAACGCGACGTTCTGACCCGCGCTCGAAAACGTCAGTCCCTCGACCACCGGAGCGCCGTCGTCGACGCGGACGTTCTCGGCGCGAAAGAGGATCACATCGTCGCTATACCGTGTCGGCACGTTGTTCGCTACGATCGCAGCTGGAAAGGGGTCTTTGCGATGAAACTCGCGATTCCCGTGTCTCGTGTCGGGGGTTTGGCCCCCAAGCCTGCGGCCGTGCGCCCCCATGTGCTTCCGCTGGTCTCCGCGATGTGGCTGCTCGCTGCCGGCGTCTCCGCCGGCTGCGGCAACAACAGCCAAGTCACCAAGCCCACCATCGTCGGGATGACCGACACGACGCCGCCGTACTACTCGGTGGGCCAGACGACGCTCTACGAGGTGCAGGTCCCCGTCACGATGCCGATGCGCGCGCCCAACGCGCAAGAGCAAGCGCAGCTCGGCCCCGCCCCCGCGTACCTCGCCGCGTTCGGCGCGACGAGCGCTCCGTGGATCAAGGTCGACGACGTGCAGACCACGATCCGCTTCACGCTGACGAACCTCGACGACGCGCAGCACGCGTTCGAGCTCCTGATCGACCCGTGGAATCCGCAAGTGAAGTACGTGCCGGGCGTCGAGATCGTGAGCGACGAGCAGACGACGCCGGACTTGAGCGGCTACGACCGGTTCTACATCCTCGACAAGAAGGAGCGCCTCGTCGGCACGATCGTGCCCGACGACACGCGCGAGCTCGCGATGGATCTCGCGACCGTGATGGACATCCAGGTGGCCGATCCCGGCGACCCCGACGGCAACGGCCTCTTCAATCACACCTTCAACCTGCAGAACCGCTCGGGCGATCCCGACCTGCTCATCGCGCCGTACATCCAGCAGCCGCAGGACGTCCCGGCGATGAGCGGCTTCACGCTCGGGCTCCGCTCGACCGAGCCGATGAACATCGCGGTCGAGGTGACGGTCGACGTCCAGGACGTCGCGGGCAAGCGCGTGCTTCCGCCGGACGGAAAGCTCGACAACGACAACCAGCCGCTCCCGCCACCCGGCGGAACGCTCGCGCCGCCCAAGGTCGTCGCTATGTGACGTGGCCTCCGCGCAAGAGCGAGATGCTCGTGGCGTGGACGCCGTCGTCGCCCTCTTCCGACAGGAACTTCACGCGGGCTCCGCGCCTCAGGCGCTCGAACGCGCCGTGGAGGACGGCGTTCTTGTGGAAGTAGATCTCGTCGCCTTCTTCGCTCTCGATGAAGCCGTAGCCTTCGTACGAGAAGAGCTTCTTGACCCAGCCGTGGCGCGCCCCTTCGTGGCGTTTTACTTCACCGCGGCGGATGGCGGCGTGGTCGGCTAGGCGACGCTTCGCCTCGTCGAACGCCTCGTCGATGGTCGCGTAGGCGTCGAGCTCGGACTCGCCGAGGTCGCGGCTGATCGCGATTTCCTCGCCGGGAAAGCGTAGGTCGATGCGGACGCGGTAGCGGCGTCCTTCGCGCGAGTGTCTGTGCGGCACCTCGAAGGCGACGCTGCAGTTGACGATGCGACCGTAGAGCTCGTCGAGCTTCATGGCCTTCTTCTCGATGTAGCCGGCAAGCGCACTCGTGGACGAAACTCCGTGAAACGTGACCTGGAGGGGCATCTGCATGGCTCTTCTCTCTTGTGGCGGGAAAAGAGCAACACGCGCACCAAGCTGCGCGGCACGCGCGCTGCTTCGAACGATGCGTGACTGAGCAGCGCACGCACGCATCGCGGTACGGGTGGGCCATCGGGCTGCTCGCGATCGGCGCGCTCGTGCTGGTCGCGCGGAACCACGCGGAGCCGCGGGAAATCGCGCGGGTCGTCGAGGACGCGAGGCCCGCGTGGCTCGTGGTCGCGGCGGCGCTGCAGCTCGCGACGTACCCGTGCATCGCGATCATCTGGGCGAACGCCATTCGCCGGAGCGGAGAACGTGCGCCGTCGTTCTGGAGGTTGGTGAGGCTCTCGGTCGCCGAGCTCTTCACCGATCAGACGATTCCGTCGGGCGGGATGAGCGGGACGGTGCTCGTCGTCGCGTCGCTCGAGAAACGCGGCGTGGACCGGCGCGCCGCGATGGCCGCGGTGATCTCGAGCCTCGTCGGGTTCTACGTCGCGCAGCTCGTCGCGGTCGTCGCGTCGCTCGTCGTGCTCGCCTCGTCGGGTCGATTCGGCGGGTGGGAGGCGACGGTGAGCATCATCGCGGTCGTCGCGTCGCTCGCGATGCCCGTGCCGCTCGCGCTCTCGCTCGCCGGAGCGATGGACAAGCTGCCGAAGCGCATTCGGCGCATGCGCGCGATCGCCGAAGTGCGCCGCTCGATCGCCGACGCGCCGAAGGAG
This sequence comes from uncultured delta proteobacterium, assembly GCA_963731595.1. GTDB lineage: Bacteria > Myxococcota_A > Polyangia > Polyangiales > Polyangiaceae > DASXHD01. The sequence goes on along the minus strand of CAVSWE010000004.1, from coordinate 467,329 downwards.
CTGATCTTCTCGCCGCGAGTGCTCGTCGTCGCGACGCTGCTCCGCTTCCTCGTGATCGTGCTCGACGGCGCGACGCTCGCGCTCTGTCTCGTGGCGGTCGGCAGCCCGCGCCTCCTCGTGCACGCGATCGCCGCGTACGTGCTCGCGTACGTGGTCGGCACGGCGAGCTTCCTCCCGGGCGGGCTCGGGACGTTCGAGGTGACGTCGGCGACGCTGCTCGCCGATCTCGGCGCGCCGCTCTTCGCCGCCGCGCCCGCGACGCTCCTGATGCGGGCGCTGAGCTTCTGGTTGCCGATGGTCCCGGGCGTCTGGTTCGCGCACCGCGAGATGAGCAAACGTCCGCGCGGCGAGCCTCGAGTCAGTTGAGCGAGCCGTCGGGCGCCGCGCGGGGCTCAGCGGCGGCGGCGGGAGAGCTGGTCGAGCATTTCGTCGAAGATCTCGCCCGTTTCGGGCATGGCCGCTCCCGCCCGTCTTCCGCGATCGAGCCCGCGCGTCTACCCAGGGCGCGCGCGTCAGCTTTTCTGCGGCGCCGCGTCCGTGCTACTCAGTCTGCACCGCTCAGGAGAGATGACCGAGTGGCCGAAGGTGCATGACTGGAAATCATGTGTGCCCGCAAGGGCACCGAGGGTTCGAATCCCTCTCTCTCCGCCAAGGCTTCGCCGGATCGGCGAAGCCTAGCCGGCGAGACCGGGTTCGAGCGGTTCCGCTCGGCGCTGCGCGCCTCGCTCGGAAGCGACGAATCCCTCTCTCTCCGCCAAGGCTTCGCCGGATCGCGAAGCCCGCTTGACTCCATTCGCGGAATCCAGGAAGTTCCGCCACGGAGAGCTGTCCGAGTGGCCGAAGGAGCCTGATTCGAAATCAGGTGAGCCTGCAAGGGTTCCGTGGGTTCGAATCCCACGCTCTCCGCCGAGAAATCAGCGACCCCAGGTCGTGAGCGCCGCCGCGGTCGCGCCGTCGAGCGCGGGCGGCGTATGCGCGGCGTGCTTCTTTTGCGACGCAGCGTCGAGCAGCGTGCGCACCGCCTCGCTGGCGAGCGGCGCGAGGGGCGAGGCGTCGCTCGCGCACGCGGCGTCGAGCGCCGGAACGCAGAGCTCGGTCGGGCCTTCGCCGGTCTTCGCGACGAGCCCCATCCAGCTGACGAGCTGCCGCCCCCCGCGACTCGCGAAAATGGGCCGCGCGCCGTCGTCGTTCTCCGCGGCGAAGAGATCCTCGCCCTCGAAGGAACGCGGCGGAGCAAGGCCGAGCTCGGCGAGCGCGGTCGTGGCGAGGTCGATCGACGAGGTCGGCGCGCGCACGTGCTCGCCGGTCGTCTCGCCGGCCGAGTGAAAGACGAGCAGCGACTCGAGCGAGCTCTCGTCGAGCGGCTCGTCGTCGCCGAAGGGGACGTGCGCCGCAGCTCCGACTCCGCCGTCGCTCGTGACGAGGATGGACGTGTCCGCCGCGCGACCGGCCTCGTCGATCGCGGCGATGAGCTTTCCGAGCGCGGCGTCGTGCGCCGCGACGGCGTAGTCGTGCAGCGCCCACGCGCGCTTTCGGTCGGCGTCGTTGAAGCGCACGAGCGGCGGGACGTGCCGAGCCTTCGAGAGGATCTCCGCCGCGTGCGGCCCGGGCTCGACCGGGCCGGTGTAGTCCTCGGGCGCGAGCGACTTGAGCTGATCGGCCGGGACCTCCCACGGCGGGTGCCCCCCGCGCGCGTGGACGACGACGAGGAATCGCTCCGACTTGTGCGCGGCGATCCACGTCGACGCCTCGTCGAGGACGCGCGTCGCGCCGCCGCCCGCGCCGGGCAGGAGCGACTGAAACGTCTGAAAGCCGCGCGCGAATCCGAACGCCGCGGACGTCGTCGGGTTGGCGGTGAACATCGCCGTCGAGATGCTCGCCTCGCGCGCCGCTTCGCCGATCGTGACGAGGCCGCTCGCGAGCCGCGAGCCGTCGGCCTCGGCGCCGTGCTCGAACGGGAGGACCCCGGTCAGAATCGACGCGACCGACGCGCCGGCCCACGTGCTCGTCGCGTGGTGCGACTCGAACACGCGCGACGTCTTCGCGAGCGCGGCGAGCGCGGGGAGCGTCGCGGCCGACGGCGCCGTCTCGCCGAGGACCACGATGACGACCCCGCGCGCGACGTGCGCGCGCTGCGGCGCGGGGCGGCTGGGCGCGCGAAGCGCCGCTTCGGCGACCAGCACGCGCGCGCCCGGCGCCGCCGTGTCGGCGCGCAGCTCGAGCGCGACGACCCCGCGCGCGTCCTCGGGAAGAGCGATCGACACGGGCTTCCAGCCGCTCGCGTCGTCGACGTGGATCTTCTGCAGCGAGAGCGGCGCCGCGCGATCGCGCAGCACGCGCACCTCGAGATCGCCCCAGCCTTTCCCGAGCAGGCCGACCTGGGCGTCGAAGGTCGCTCCGCTCGGCACGGCGGTCGTGCACCGCACGAAGGACGGAGCGCGGAGCGAGATCGCGCGTCGCGGCACGCCGGCGATCGTCTCGGTCGATCGCGACGCGTCGTAGGTCGGCGCGGCGTATTCGGACGCGGCGCGCGTGCCGACGCGAATCCAGTCGAGCTCTGCTTGCGCGTCGGGCGCCTTGCCGCCGCCGCCGAAGCGGAGGACGAGCTCATTCGTCCCGCTCACGAGCTGCGCGGCGCTCGAGTGGAGCGAGTGAATCCCGATCTCGTTCTTCGCGAGCGGCGCCGTGCCGACGAGCTTGCCGTTGAGCGCCACGGTCACGCGCTTGGCCGCGAGCCCGCGCGCGCGCAAATCGACGAACGCCTCGCCGGTCTCGCCGCTGCCGGCGAAGTGCATCACGAGCGAGCGCGAGCTGACGCGGTCCCACGTGGCGCCGTCGTGCTCGGTCGATTCGAGCCCGCCCTTGTCCTCGATTCCGTAAAGCGACCGCGCCGCGGGCACGCCCAGATCGAGCAACACGCCGTCGTGCCCGAGCACGCACGCGTCCAGATGTGAAGGCAGCTCGAGGATCGCGCGCGGCGCGGGCGCGCCGCCGTCAGCGCCGCTCGCGACGGATCCGGCGTCGAGCCCGGCAGGTTCTTTTCTCGTGCACGCGCACGCAAGGAGAAGCAGCGCCGCCGCGCGTCTCACGGCCAGTCGACGCGCGTGCTCTTGCCGGCGCGCACGTCCACCGTTTTGTTGCGATTGCCCGAGCTGAGCTGGTGGCTGCCGGCGGCGATCGCCGCGCCGGACTCGAGCTCCTTGCCGTCGACGTAGACGCGCGTGCCCTCGGGCGCGTGGATTTCGAGCCAACCCTGGCTGTCGGTCACGGCCGCGCCGGGCGGCAAATTCGTGTAGAGTACATTGATCGGCGCCTCCGGCTGATCCACGGCGGGCGTGGGCTCGGTCGGCGCCGGCGCGACGGAGATCCGCACGGCGACGAACGCCGCGACGGCGAGGACGGCCGAAATGAGAAGCCACTTCATCGCGCCGCCGCTCTGCGCCGGCTCCGGCGCGCGGGTGATCGACGCGAGCGGCGTGACCGCGCCGGCGCGCTTCGGCTTTCGCGCCGACGGCTCCGCCTCCGCCGACGGCTCCGCCTCCGCCGACGGCTCCGCCTCCGCGTCTGCCTCCGCGTCTGCCTCCGGCTCCGGCTCCGCGGGCGGCTCCGACGCCGCCTTCGCGCGCGGCGACTCCGGCGCCGTGTTCTCCGACGGCTCGTCCTCGTCCTCTTCCTCCGCGGGCGGCGCCGCGTCGGTCTTTCCCTCTTCCGCGGGCGGCGCCGTGGGCGACTCGATCAGCGGAATGCTCGGCGTCGCGAGCTGCGCTTCGTAAATCGTCTCGACCTCGGTCCGATCTTTGGTCTGCTCGGCCGGCGGGTTCGACGAGCGCGGGCGCAGAGCGCTCGGCTCGACGATCGGCGGCGGGAGCGGCGACGAGGTGTGCGTGCCCGCCGGGACGGGCGACGTCTCTCCGAGCTTCTGCATGACCGCGTCCTCGAGCGACGAAGGCTGCGAGGCGCGTCGGCGCTCTTCCGCGAGCACGCGCGCTTCTTCGTCGAGGATCTGCTGCACCGACACCTGGAGCGAGGTCTCGACCTCCGCGCGCGTCGACACCTGGCGAATCGCCGGAGCGGGGGCCGGCGCCGGCGCGGCGATGGGAGCGGACGACGGAACGGGCAGCGGCTCGTGCTTCGGCGCCGAGGCCGGGGCGGGCTGCTCGCTCAAGATTTGCTCGATCGAGACGTTCACCGAGCTCTCTTCGTCGCGCGTCCTCGCGACGATCGGCGGGGGCGTCATGCTCGGCCGAATCGGCGAGAGCGGCGCCGGGTTTCGCGCGGGCGCGCCGTGGAGCACGCCGAGCGCCGACTCGATCGCCGGCGTGAGCACGTCGTTGCCGTCTTCGTCTTGAACGGCGACGACCGCGCCGCGCGCGGCGAGATCCGTCAGCACGTCGTCGAGGAGGCTCGGAACGACCTGACCTTCGAGCAGGAGCGCGCGTGGAGAGACGCCTTTGGCGAGCCGGACGACGAGCGTGCGGGCCGGCTCCGGCGTCGCGCGGAGATAATGGTGGAGGACGTCCTCGTCGAGCGCGAGTCGCGCGATGCGCGTCGCGTGCGGGCCGCTCGTCACGGCGATCGCGCCGCGCGCGGCGGCGATGTGGCCCTCGAGCTGCGCGGCGAGCGTGCCGCTGAGCTCGGCCTGGAGCGGGCCCGGCGTGGGCGGCGCGACGACGAAGCGGCCGGCGGACACGCCGAGGAGCTCGCGGAGGACGCGCGGCCCGCGCGCGAAGTCCCCGTCGCCCGCCGTGCGCGTGGCGCGCCGCGGCGCGCCGTCGCGGAGCTCGATCTCGTAGAGGCAGGTCGCGTCGCGCACCGAGACGCGCGCGTCGTGGCGCAGCGTCGACACGAACTCGAGCAGCGAGCGAACGGTGAGCCCGTCGAGACGCCCGCGCACCTCGCCGGTGCCCTTCAGGCGCGCCTCGACGCGCGCGCGCGGCCAGAGCACCTCGCGCACGCGCGCGAGCACGCTGCGCGCGTCGCTCTCCTTGCGCAGGTATGCCGCGGCGCTCGCGCCGAGCTCGCGCACGCGCTGGAGCAAGTCTTCTTTCCACGAGAGCAGGATGACCGGCGTGTCGCGCAGCGCGACGTCGCGACGGAGCGCGCGCGAGAGCGCGAACCCGTCCATCTTGGGCATCAAGATGTCGCTGATGACGACGTCCGGCGACGTGCGCATCGCGAGCTCGAGCGCGGTCGAGCCGTCGAGCGCTTCGTGGACGATGCAGCCGGTCGTGCGCAGCAAATCCGCGAGGAACCAGGTGACGCCCGGATCGTCGTCGGCGACGACGACGCGCCGCCCTTCGAGCGCGACGTCGGCGGCCGCGCCGCGCCCGCGTCGAACGCGATCCGCGCCCGGAGCGCCGCTTCGCGAGGAAGCGACCGGCGCTTCCGGCTGGAACGCGAGCGCGACGCTCCCCTCGGGCCCGCCGCCGGCGAAGCGCACCGCGCCGCCCGTGCGGGTCGTCACGACCTCGCGCACGCGCGCGATCGCGCCCCAAATCGCGGCCATGACCTCCGTGCCCTCGCCGAGCGCGACGCGCTTGCCGCGCGAGCCGATGTCGACCGAGCTCACGAGCGCGCGCCGCACTTCGTCGGCGAGCCGTTCGCCGAGCTGCTCGATGGTCGGCTCGCCGAGCGACATGCGCATCGTGCGGCCCTCGCGCTGATCGACGGCCTCCTCGCACACGTTTCGGAGGGCCTCGCCCGAGTACGGCGCCGAGAGCGTACGCGCCACGCCGAGCGCTACGAACCGCGCCGTCGACTCGGACGTGAGCTTGCCGACGACGACGATCGGGACGGGCTCGGTGAGCGGATCGTCCGCGAGCGCTTCGACGAGCTCCGCCGCCTGCGGAGTCCCCGCGTCGAGGACGAGCACGTCGGGCGCGATTGCGCGCGCCATGCCGACTGCGTGCTGCGCGTCTTCGGTGCGCTCGCACTCGACCGCGCGGTGCTCGTCGCCGTCGAGGAGCGCCTCGGCGATCGGCTCGGGCCCGACGACGAGCACCGTCATCGGCGCGGCGCCGGTGAGCTCGACCGGCGGCGGAGGCACGGACGCGGTCCTCGAATCGGTCGCGCCGGTGCCGGTGACCGGCGGCTTCGGCGCGGCCGGGGCCGGCTCCGCGCGGCGCGAGTCGCTCCACGCGAGCGCGGGCAGATCGTCGAGCGCGTGCGCGACGGTCGCGACGTTGCGCAGCGACGCCGCGTTGCTCGGGTCGATCGACTCGAGCGCGGCCTCGGCCTCGGCGAGCGCCTGCGCCATCGCCTCGAAGCGCATCATCCGTGCGCTGGTGCCGAGGGCGTGCAGCTTGCGGCGGAGCTCGTCGCGCGGCGCCGCCGCGCGCGGATCGCCTTCGAGCACCGACAACGTCTTGCGCGCGTCCGCGACCTTGCGTCCGAGCGACGCGACGAAGTCCGCGCGTGCTCCGCCAAGCCCCTGCGCCTCTTCCTTTTCGCCCATTTTTACGCCTCCTCCGGAGTAACACGCAGGCGGGTCAAAAGACCACCTTTGAAGACTGGTATGGTTCGCCGGATGACGTCCGGGGTGATCCTGCGCGCCGCCGTCGAATCGGACCTCGACCGTCTGATCGAGATCCACACGGCCTGTTACCCCGACGAGCGCGGGGCCGAAGCCAGGCGTCTCAACTTCGTGCAGAACGGCCTAGGCCGCTTGTCCGATCTGCGAGTCGCCGAGCAGCGCGGGCAAATCGTCGGGCACGCGTTCGGCTTTTCGCTCGGCGCGTACTTCGGCGGCGTGCGCGTCCGGGCGCTCGGCATCGCGAGCGTGGGCGTCGCGCCCGAGGCGCGGGGCGGGGGCGTGGGCGCCGCGATCGTCGCGGGGCTCGAAGAGCAGGCTCGCGCGCGCGGCGACGTCCTCTCCGTCCTCCACGCGTTCCGCCACGGCTTCTACGCGCGGCTGGGCTACACCGACGTGACGCCCAACCGCCGGCTCGCGTGCGACCCGCGCGCCGTGCCGCGCGAGTGGGTGACCCGCGCGCGCGCCGCGGGCGTTCGCGCCGCCCGCGGCGCCGACGACGCGCAGATCATGGCCCTCTACGCCGAGTGCGCGAAGCGGAGCGCGGGCTGGCTCGACCGACCCGAGTCGCTGTGGACGCGCCGCCTCGCGAGCGAGCGACGACATTTCTTCGTGCTCGAGGGCGCCGGCTACGTCGCCTTCGAGGCGCTCCAGCGCGAGCCGCACGCCCCGACGCGGATCGAGGTGCACGACCTCGTCGCGACGACCGACGAAGCACGCCGCGTGCTCTGGGGCTTCCTCGGAATGCAGGCGGGGCAGGCGAGCGAGCTCGACGTCGAGATCGCCGACGGTGACCCCGTCCTCTTCGCCCTCACCGACGCCGACGGCGCTCGCTCGGGAGACGAGCAGGTCGAGCACGAGCTCGGCCGGATTGTCGCCGGGCCGATGATCAAGACCCTCGACGCGCGCGCGGCCCTCCTCGCGCGCGGCTACGGAAGGGAAGGCGAGGCGCACCTCGACGTGGACGGCGCGCCGATGCGGCTCACCGTGCGCGCGGGGCGCGCCGCGATCGACGCCGGAGCCGGTGACGCGTTCGCGACGAGCGCGCGCTCTCTCTCGTCGATCGCGTTCGGCGGGCTTCGAGCGGGAGACGCCGCGCGGCTCGGGCTCGCCTCGGGCGGCGCGGAGGCGATTGCGCGCGCCGACGCCATCTTCGCCGGCCCGCCCTTTTTCACGTCGGATCGGTTCTGATCATGAGTGACGAGCAAATCCACCAAGACGAGCCGAAGCCCGCGCGCCCGCCGTTCCTCGTGCGCTTCGGCGGGACCGTGGGCGCCGCGACGCTCGCGTCGCTGCTCGGCTCTTCGCCGGCGGCGTTTCGGCTGAGCGCCGCGAGCGGGATGGACCTCTTCCGCGCGTGGCTCTTGCTCGCGGGCCTCGCGGTCGCCCCGATGCTCGTCCTCGTGCCGCTCGCTCGCCTCGCGCGCGAGGGCCTGCGTGGCCTCCGCCGCGGCGACGGCTCGCGCGCGCTCTCCCGGGTCGCGGCCGCGATGTTCTTCTTCTGCACCTGGATCTGGTTCGACTCGCTGCTCGGCGCCGTCCTCCGCGAGAAGACCCACCACCGCGCGCTCGGCGGCGTGACCTTCGCGCTCGTCGTCCTGGGCGCGGGCGTGTTCCTCGCGTTCGTCGCGCGCCGACTCGCGGCGATCCTCGGCGCCCTGCGCTGGCCCGACCCGCCGAGCGCGCGCCGTCGCGCGGTGGGCACGGCCGCGTGCGTCGCGGTCCTCGCGCTCTCGGTCGGCATCCTCGGGCTCCGCGTCGCTCGCGCCGCGCCGCAGCTCTCGGCCGAAGGCCGCGCCGCCCTCGTCGACGGCCTCGCCCTCGCGCTCGCCCTCGCGTTCTTCGCGCGCAAGGCTTTCGAGGACCGGCGGCTCGTCGCGCGCCTCGGCCCGCCGGCGGCGTTCATCCTCCTCGTCCTGGCGATGCACGGCCTCGCGACCTCTCAGACCGCGGGAATCTCGATGGTTCATGCCTCCCCGGTCCATTTCGCCCTGCTCCGCCTCTTCGCCAAGCTGTCACTTTGAGGCGCCCTTGGTTGACGCCCGTCCGGGCGTCGTTAAGTTGAGGCCAGGAAAACCCCATGTATTCGTTTCAGCAGCGAGCTCTGCAGGCCGAAAAAGGGCCGCCCCTGCTCGCGCTCCCGTTCCTCCGCAAGGTCTATCTCCTCTTCACGGGGGGCGTCTGGTTCGCGGTCGTGGGCGCGCTGCTCGCGCTCTACGCGGGCGCGCCGGTCGCGCTCACGCGCGGCGGCGCCGTCGTCGCGACCGTCCCGCCGCTCGTCGCGTTCGCGATGCAGCACTGGATCGTGATGATGCTCGTCTACGTCGGCGCGTTCTTCGCGGCGTCGTTCGCGCGGCACATCCGCGGGCTCAACGTGCTCGCGCTCTTCGGCTACGCGTTCATCACCGGTCTCTTCATCGCGCCGTCGATCTTCGTCGCGCAGGCGATGGCCTCGGCCGGCCACACGCTCGACGCCTCGCCGGTCCGCGACGCGTTCCTCCTGTCGGGCGCTTCGTTCGTGGGCTTGAGCGGCTACGTGCTCGTCTCGCGCAAGGACTTCTCGCGCTTCGGCGCGGCCCTGACGATGGGCCTCTTCGTCCTCATCGGCGCGTCGCTGCTCGGCCTCTTCATCCACGCTGCCGTCTTCCAGCTCGCGATCGCGAGCGTCGGCGTGCTGCTGTTCTCGGGGTTCATCCTCTACGACACGAGCGTGATCATGCGAGAGGGCGAGCGCGACGCGGTCGGCGCGGCGCTCCGCCTCTTCCTCGACATCATCAACTTGTTCCTGCTCCTGCTCCGCATCTTGTCGTCGTCGCGTGATCGCTGATGTCCGCCGGGAGGCTCGTTTCGCTCGTGCTCGCGCTCGCCGCGTTCTTCGCGGGGGTGCCGCGCGCGCGCGCGGATGAGCCGAAGACCGCCCAGACCACCGCGCAGACGCCCAAGGGCCTCGCGGTCGTGGCGGGCGACGGTGCGACCGACGCCGCCTGGCCGCTCGCGCTCGCGATCTACGGAAATCCCGAGCTCCACCCGATCTCGCATCGACGATCCGCGCGCGCGCGTGCTCGCCGGCGAAGCGCCGAGCTCGGAGGCGAAGGACCTCGCCGATTTCGCCGAGCTCCGCGCGGGCGTGAAGGGCGACGACGCGGCGTCGAAGTCGGTGCTCGACACGATCGGCGCGAAGCTCGGCGTTCGCGCGATCGTGGTCGTCCTCGCTTCGCCCGCGACCGCGCGCGTCTACGACCTCGCCAGCCACGCGTTCGACGCCGCGCGCTACGTGCCCGACGCGGGGACCGACGCGCATCCGACGTGGAACGGCGCGCTCCGCTCGCTCGAGAGGCCCTATCTGCCGGTCTCGACCGCGGTCGCCGCGACGCCCGGTCCGGTCGTCGCGCCGCCGCGCGACGGCCACGAGAAGCCGAAGAAGAGCGAATCCAAGGCGTTTTGGGAGTCGCCGTGGTTCTGGGTCGCCGTCGGTGCCGCCGCGCTGATCGGCGGGGGCATCCTCATCGCGACCAACGTGCAGACGGGAGATACGATTCATCTTCAGATGAGGCTTCCCTGATGTCGCGCGCGCTTCGTCTCCTCCTCTCGCTCGCCCTCGCGGTCGTGCTCGCGCTCGGTCTCGGGGCGCCGGCGCACGCCGAGTCGGCGCAGCCCGTCGCGAACGCGCCGCACGACACGCCGCTCATCCTCGAGCCCGGCGCGGTGAAGATCCCGGCGCTCCTCCCCGACATGACGACGACGCGCCACGGCTGGCTCGACCTCGCCTACCCGAAGAGCGTCGAGTCGCGCGCGCGGCCGCTCGAGTCGGACGCCGACACGTTCAAGGAGGACATCTCCGCGTGGCTCGGACAGACCGTCCTCGACCACGTCGAGGTGCGGCTCGCGCGCTCGCAAGAAGAGATGACGGCGCTCGCGCCCGCGGGTTATCCGCCCCCGCGCTACGCCGTCGGCGTCGCGTACTCCGCGCTCCACCTCGTCATCATCTCGCTGCGCGAGCCGAGGACCGCGGAGGCGACCGATCTCGGCGAAGTGCTCCGGCACGAGCTCGCGCACGTCGCGCTGTTCGACGCGACGCAGGGCCGACACGTGCCGCTCTGGTTCAACGAGGGCTTCGCGGTCCAGGCTTCGGGCGAGTCGAGCTTCCAGCGCATGCGCACGCTCTGGGACGCGACGCTCTCGAAGAGCATCTTGCCGCTCGCGGAGCTCGACAAGAGCTTCCCCGACGAGAACCAGCAGGTGAGCATCGCGTACGCCGAATCGGCCGATTTCGTGCGTTACCTGCTGCGCGACGCCGACCGCGCGCGCTTCGGCTCGCTCATCGAGCGCGTGCGCAAGGGCACGCCGTTCGATCGCGCGCTCTCGGACGCGTACGGCGATTCGACGCGCATCCTCGAGTACCAGTGGCGCGAGGAGCTCGACAAGCGGTTCAGCTTCTGGCCGGTCCTCACCGGCAGCTCGATGCTCTGGTCGCTCATCGTGGGCATCCTGCTCGTCGCCTACGTCCGCAGGCGGCGGAAAGCGAAAGAGACGCTCGAGCGCTGGGAGAAAGAGGAGGCCGAGGAGGACCTGCTCCGCGCCCGGATTGTCGAAGCCGCACAAGACGACGGCACGTACGTGGCGCGCGCGACGATCCCAGCCGTCCAGCACGACGGCGAGTGGCACACGCTCCACTGAGGCGCGCTCAGTTGGGTTGCAACGTCGGGCAGCCCGCCACGACGCGCACGTCGAGGACCGTCGCCGCTCATGACCTGATCGCACGCGCTTCCGACGAGGGTGATGGTCGAGCCGCTCAGCGTCCAGCCGTTCGTGGGCCATCCGCGGGACGGCCTTTTCGTCGAAGTACACGTTCACGTGGGTCGGGCTCCGGAGGCGCCTCGGCGAGCGTGAGCGTGCACGTCGCCGGCGATCTTCGCGGCGATCTGCGAGAGGGCCGCGGCGAACGCGGCCTGGTCGCTCGAGTCGACGGCGTAGTAGAGCGGCTCGGCGGCGGCGCCGTCCCGCCGCCGGTCGCGAGCTGATCGAGCAAGGCCGCGTACGGGCCGCTCCCCGGGACGCCGATGACGTAGACCGGGATGCCGGCCGTCGCGATGGCGGTGACGCGCGTCGATCGAGGGCTGCGCGTCGAGGCAGTCGAGCGGGCCGTAGACGCTCGGGTCGACGCAGCAGTTGGGCGGGCCGCCGGGCGGACAGCCCGCGTAGCTTCTCGATGTTCGTCGATGCACAGCGTCCGCGCTGCACGCGGCGGTCGCGTTGCAGTTCGGCCCGCCGTCGGTCGCGAGGATGACGAACGTGCGCCCCGGCGAGCGACGTCAGCGTCGGAAGCAAATGCGTGGAGCGTCGCGGCCGTCGGCGTGCCGCCCGAGGGCGCGCCGGACGGATCTCGAGAGCATCGGCCTTCGTCGTCGGTCCTTGCGTTCCCGCCGGCGCGTCGCCGGGGCGCACGCTCATCACTGCACGCCCGCGAGGCACGAGTCGCTCGGGTTGGTGCTCGGCTTCGGAAACATCGCGAGCGCCGAAGTTCGCGCGCGGCCCGAGGTTCGTCATCACCTGCGAGACGATGAGGCGCACCGTCGTCCATTTGTTCGTCCGCCGCCATGCTCCCGGAGCGGTCGAGCACGAGGTAGAGGTTCGGCACGTCGCTCGAGAAGTCGAGCTCGGCGCACGCGCAGACGCCGAGGTCGGGCCCGCGCGTTGCACGTCGGCGGCGCCGCGTCTCCCCCGCCGAACGAGGACGCTCGACCGTCGACGCGTCCTTGCCCGCGGCGGGTCTCTCGATGGCCGGCGGCGCAGCGTCGCCGCAGGCGACCGCGAGCATCACGCCGCGAGCCGCGCGCCCGCCGAGCAGGCTCGGAAAGCGCCGCGCCCATCCGACCAGGATAGCAGCCCGAGCAGGCGATGGAGCACGAACCGAGGCACAATCCCGACGTGGAAGAAGCGAGCGGCGCGCAGGGTTCTCGCCTCATGGCGCGAGCACGCATCGCGGCCGTGCGCGGCCTCGTCGTCGCGATCCTGCTCGCGCTCGGCTCGGTGACCGATTCGCCTCTCCAGGGGCTCGCGGTCGAGGCGGGGCCGCCGCCCGTGCCGGCGAGCGTGCAAAACCGCGACGCCTCGGTCACCGTGACGACCCACGACGAGCACGGGAAGCTCCTCGCCGGGGCGCGCGTGTCGGTGCTCAGCGAAATCGACGGGCGTTACTACGCGGCAGGCGGCGCCAGGACCGACGCGCGAGGCGTCGCGCACATCGCCTCGCTGCCTCGCGGTCGACGCGTGGGTGATCGCCGACGCGCCTGGCGCGCGCGCGCGCGTCGTCGTCGGTCGTGCTCGAGGGCGGAGCGCGCGCCATCGATCGACGCTCGGCGCCGGAGCAATCGTTCGTCGTCAACGTGGTGGACGAGGGCGGGCGCGGCATCCCGACGCGGAGATCGAGGTCGCGGGCGCCGAGACCCGCTCCCGTACGGCGCGCGCACCGACGCGGCGGGCCGCGCCGAGGTCGGCCGGCTGGGCGACGCGCCGTGGGTCGTGACGGCGCGCGCGCTCGGCTACGACGAGACGACCGCGCGCGGCGTGCGCGAGGGGGGCGGCGATCAAGCTCGTGCTTGCACCGCCTCGGGTCGATCGCGGTGCACGTGATCGACGCGTCGGAGGAACCCGTGCAGAATGCACGCGTCGCAGTCGCGGGCGCGGCGCTCTGGCCGGCGCGCGAAGGGCGCACCGGCGCCGCACGGCGCGTCAAGCTCGCCGGGCTCTTCGCGGGCATCCTACGCGCTCCGCGCCACCGACGGGCGCGCGCGCCTCGCCGATCGAGCTCGGCGTCTGCTCGCGGCGCGGCGAGAACAAGGAGCTCATGCTGCGGCTCGCGCCCGGGCGATGGTCGTCGCGCACGTGACCGACGGCGAAGCCGCGACGCCGACGACGTCGCCGGCGCGCGCGTCGTCCTCGCCGAGTCGGGCCTCTCGCCCTTTCCGCTCGAAGCGGTCACCGACAAGCACGGGCTCGCGCCGTCCTCGGGCCCATCGCGCCGGGCCCGGCGACGCTCTCGGCGCGCGCCGACGGGTTCGTGGGCCGCGCTGCGGTGAACGTGCCCGAGCCGCTCGCCGGCGAGGTGCGCGTCGTCGCTCGCGCGCGCCGGCGCGCTCACCGGGCGCGTCGTCGACGGCCGCGGCTATCCCGATCGGCGGCGCGACGATCGAAATCGTCGGCACCGATTCCGCCGGGTCGGACCCATCGACGACGAGCCGTCGACCACTGGCTTCCGCGACGCGGAGTTCGCCGCGACGCTCGCCGGGCCGTCGCCGCTCGTGCCGGCGGGCGAGCTCGGCGTCGTGCCGGGGCCCGTGCCGCCCATCCCGCGCGGGCGACGTGTCGGTGGCGGCTCGACTCGGCGGCCCCGAGCGCTCTCGCGCGCGGCCCGTGGGTCACCGCGTCGGACGGGACCTTCCGCGCAGAGCCAGCCACGCCGGGCCGCGTGCGCGCGCTCGTGCGGCATCCCGAGTACGTCGAGGCGTGGAGCGCGCTCGTGACCTCGCGCCCGGCGGCGAGGCGCGGGTCGACGTCGTGCTCCGCGGCGGCGGCAGCCTCCAAGGCCGCGTCGCTCGACGCGCAATCGCGGCCGGTCGCCGGCGCGCGCATCGATCTCCTCGCCACCCACGGGACGCTCCAGCGCTCGACGCGCTCGGCGTCCGACGGGACGTTCGCGTTCGTCTCCGTCCCGCACGACGTGTCGCTCGACGTGTACGAGACCGAAGACTCCGCCGCGCCCGCCCTCCGCACGACCGAGACCGTCGGCGACGGCGAGCGCCGCGAGATCACCCTCACGCTGCCGGCCGCGCGCGATCCAGTCGACGTCGTCGTGCGCGACGATCGCGGCTACGCGGTCTCGGCCGCGCAGATCTCCGCGGTCTCGCTGGATCCGTCGGTGCCGCTTCGCGAGACGGTCTTCTCGGACGCGAGCGGCGCCGCGCGCCTCGCGAGCTTGCGCGGTCTCGCCGCGCAAGTGGAGGTGAGCGCGCCCGGCCACGCGCCGAAGCGCTTCGCGTACGACGCGGCGCCCGCGTCGATCGACGCGTCGCTCGATCTCGGCGCTTCGTTCACCGCGACGGTGCGGTCCTCGCGTGGCGATCCCGTCGACGGCGCGGAGGTCGTCCTCTCGATGAACTCGGGCGTCCACCATTTGCGCACCGACGCGAACGGGATCGTCTCGGCGTCGGATCTCTCGCCCGGGGAGGCCCGCCTCGTGATCCGCGCGCCCGGGTACGCAGACACGCAGAAGACCTTCACGCTCCCGGCCTCGGATTGGCCGTTCGACGTCGGCAACGTCGATTTACCGAGCGAGGGCGTCGTCGAGGGCGACGTCGTCGACGCGCGCGGCGATCCGGTCGCGGGCGCGCGCGTCGCCAAGGATCGCGTGCCGGTCTTCGTCGCCGCGGGCGCCGCGCTCGCCGACGTCGCGACCACCGACGCGCGCGGTCGCTTCCACTTGGGCGGGCTCCGCGCCGGCACGGTCGTCCTCGAGGCCTACGCGCCCGAAATCGGCCGCGGACACGCCGAGAACGTGCGCGTCGCCGCCGGCCGCTCGACGACGAGCGTTCGCATCGTGCTCGCCGCGCAGGGCGCCGAGCCGCCGGATCGCGCGGGCGCGACCGTCGCCGTGACGCTCGGCGAGGCGCTCGAGGACGGCGCGCACGAGGTCGTCGTCGTCCTCGTCGCCGAGGGCAGCGAGGCCGAACGCGCGGGCCTCGTCGCGGGCGACGTCATCACCGACGTCGACGGCGCGCCGGTCCACACGATCGAGGACACGCGCGAGAAGCTCGGCGGCGCCCCGGGCACCGACGTCGTCCTCGGCGTGCGCCGCGCCTCGGGCGCCACGCGAATCCGCGTGGGCCGCGAGATGGTGCACAGGTGACGGAGGCCCGTCACTCTTTCTGAAATTGAATCGCGCGCCCGGGCTGCACGTCCCAGCGCATCGTCTTGTCGTCGACGAAGGTGAAGGTCTGCTTGTCCGCGGGCCCGTCCTGGTCGGTGAAGAGGACCACCGTGTTCTTCGCGTCCTCGACGACGCGGAAGTGTCCGGACTGCTTCTCGCCGCCGACGTGGACCGAGACCTGGTCGCCGTGGAAGTCGAGCTCCAGCGTCGACGCGAAGAGGTTCGCGGCCGGCGTCTGTTGCGGCGAGACGCCGCTCGCGTTGATCCCGCGCCAGCGGCCCTCGAGCTTCTTCGCGCTCGTCGACTTGCACGAGACCACGAGGAGCGCGAGACACGACGCGAGTGCGGCGATGCGAACGTTCATGCGATCCTCAACATACCGCATCGCTGGCGTCGCGTGATTCGCCGCGCATCAGCACCTCGACGAGCGCCTCGGGCAAGCGCGCGAGCTCGTGCGCGCCGTCCACGCACGCGAGGCGCGTCATCCCGTCTGCGATCTGCGCGCCCTCGCGCATGATGCGGTAGCCGTACCGCAGCGAGTGGGAGCGGACCTCGCCGAGCTCCACCTCGACCGTGAGAACGTCCTCGAAGCGCGCCGGCGCGCGGTAACGGACGTTCGCCTCGACGACCGGCAGGTGCCACCCGCGCTCCGCCCACGTCCGGTAAGTGACGCCGCGCCGCCTCAGCCACGCGACGCGCGCCGCCTCGAAATACGAGAGGTAGCTGGCGTGGTGGACGATGCCCATGAGGTCGGTCTCGCCGAATCGAACGCGGACGTCGACGTGGCTCTTGGCGCGGGTGGGGTCGGGGACGGGTCGCATGACGGGCTTTGGCTTTGGACGCCTTTCTGCCATGGTCTCGGGGTGACCGACAACCGCGACGCGAAACGGCGGCTGCCCGTCGTCCAAAACGCGGCCGAGCCGGACGAGGAACCGCGGCCCGTCTGGCACTGGATCGGGTTCGGCGCGGTCGCGATTTTCGTCGTGTGGCTGCCGCTCGCGTACGTCGCCGAGGCCGTCGGGCGGCGCCTCTCGGCCGGGAAGCTCGGCCCGGTCGAGTCGCATTTCGCCGAGCTCTCGCGCGCCGATCGGCTGAGGGTCCTCGCGATGATCGCCGTCCCGCAAGCGCTCGCGCTGGTCCTCGCGGGGATGGCCGGCGGCTTTCTCGTGACCCGCTTCGGGCCGAAGACGACGCGCCGCGACGCCGCATTTTCGGGGCTGTCGGTGGGATTGCTCGCCCTCGGGCTCGCCTTTTCGCAGGTCGGCTTCTCGCTCGCCGGGCTCGTCGTCCCGCTCCTCGCGGCGGCGGCGGCGGCCGCGGGCGGCGCGATTGGCGTGCGACGCGCGCGCTGAAGTGGTAACTCCGAACGCGGAATGCTCGGTCTTCTCGCCGAAACCGACGCGCGCTGGGCCGAGGTCGCCCTCGCGGATCTCGACGCCGTGCTGCGCGACCACGCGCACTGCGAGATGAAGGCGGCGTCGCACGCGCTCTCGCTCGCCGCGCGCCACCCCGACGACGTCGCGCTCGTCCGCAAGCTCGTGGCCGTGGCGCAAGAAGAGCTCGAGCACTTCGATCGCGTGCTCGCCATCCTCGCGGCGCGCGGCGTCGCGCTCGGCACGCCGCCGGTGGACGAATACGCCGCGCGTCTCCGCGCGCGCGTCCAGAAGCTCCCGCGCCCGCGAGAGAGCGCGCTCGTCGATCGGCTGCTCGTCTGCGCGATGATCGAGGCGCGCTCGTGCGAGCGTTTCAAGCTCCTGCTCGAGCGAATGGGCGTGTCGCACGAGCTCCATGCATTCTACAAAGATCTCTTCGCCGCCGAAGCGCGGCATTTCCGCGAGTTCGTCGATCTCGCCGCGGGCGCTTCGAGCGCGGCGTCGGCCGAGGCGCGCCTCCGGGAAATCGCCGCGGTCGAGGCCGAGATCGTGCGCGAGCGGGCGTCGTCGTCCGACCGCGCGAGCATCCACGGGTGAAAGGTGGAGCTCTCCCGCGCCGATCGCGACGTGGCCGCGGCCGTGGCCGACCTCCGGCGTCACGGCGCGGCGACCGACTGGGACGCGCATCGCCACGTCGCCGGGCAGCGCGGCCTACGCGAGATCGAAGAGCAGCCCGAGAGCCCGCTGCGCGACGCGCTCGCGTCGTGGGTGCGCTGGCTCACGGTCGAGCGCGTCGCCGAAGCGGCTGAAGATAGGCTGATCGCGGCGCGCGCGGCGCCGAGCGCCGTCGTGCGCCTCGAGACCGACGCGAAGCTGTCGCTCCACGCGGCGCTCGCCGGCATGCTCGCGTCGCGGACGCCGGGGGAGGCGCGCGCGCACTTCGCGGCCTTGCCCGAGGCGGCGGCCGTGGTCGCCGAGCCCGCGCGCACGCTCCGGGAGACGCGCGCCGAAGCGCTCCGCCGGCTCGGGCACGAGGACGTCGCCTCGGCCTTCCTCGGCGCGAGCACGCTCGATCTCGCGCGGCGGGCGCGCGCATTCCTCGAGGCGACCGCCGACCTCGCGCGCGAGGCGGCCTCGTCGCGCGACGAGTGGCCGCTCGATCTCGACGTGCGCCTCGCCCAGCGCGCGCTCGAGGGCTGGCCGTCGCGTCTCGGCTGGCGCTCCGCCGCGTCGCTCCTGCCTGGCGTCTCGCTGCGGGGAGATCTCACCGCCGAACCGCCGCGCGCTCTCGGCGGGGCGAGCTTCGCGCGCGCGCTCGAGACGATCGGCGCCGCGTTCCATCGCTCGCTCGCGAGCGCGTCCGTGCCGTTCGCCCTCCGCGAGGCGCCGCTCTCGGCCGATCCGGCGCGCACCGCGCTCGTCTTCGCGTCGGCGCTCGGCGAGCGCGCTTTGCACGCGCGCGTCCTCGGCCTCGGCGCGGGTCGAGCGACGGATCAATCGCGCACGCTGCGAGCTGCGTTCTTGCTCGACGCGCGCTTCGCCGCGATGCGCGTCGCGCTGCGCGAACGCGGCGATTTCGAGGCGATCACCGCGCTCGCGCTCGGGGCGCCGCTCGCCCGATCGCTCGAGGAGGTCTTCCCCGCGCTCGCCGACGCGGACCTCGCGCGCTTCGTCGCGTGGCTCGCCGCGCCCGAGATCGTGTCCGCGCTCCGCGACCGCGAGGGCGACGACTGGTTCCGAAATCCGCGCGCCTTCTCGACGCTGCGCGATCTCGTCCAGACCCCCGCGAAGCTCGAGGACGACGCCGCCGCGCGCCTCGCCCGCGCCTTCGAAGAGGCGCTCGCGTGACGCCGTCGACGGCGCTGTTCGTCCTGCCGCTGCTCGCCGTCTCGGCGGTGCACCACGCGCAGGTGGTGCACGCGCACGCGCCGCCGCCGCCGCTCCCCGCGCTCCCCGTCGTCGCGAGGCTCCGCGTCGACGTCTCCAAGGAGCGCGTTTTGGTCGAGCACGAGAATCGTCATGGCGCGCGGCGACTGGGCCGGAGGCGATCTGGATTTCTGGGTCTCCTTCGGTCCGACGATGCCTCGCGCCTTCGACGCGCACCTGCTCTCGGTCAAGCCCGGCGCGAGCGCGCCGGAATCCGAGCGACGTGGGCGAGCCGCTCGTCACCGACAAAGCCGCGCACCGGCCGCCGCAGGCGCGCCCGCTGCTCGGCCGCGGGGCGATGGCGGGCGAGGTCCTCCACGTCCGCGAGCCAGCATTCCGTCGCGCCGTCGCCGCGAGCGGCGTGCTCGCGCTTCGCGTTCGCCAGGTGTTGCCTCCGCCCGAGTCCGACGCGCAAGGCGCGCGGGAGATCGAGGTCCGCCTGGGCCTCGAAGGCGGCCCGCCGCTCACCGTGCGACGCATCGATTTCACGACCGCCGAGCCCCGCGGCTGGATGACGAGCGCCTCGGCGCAGCTCTGCGGCCCGAGCGCCGACAATTACGCGCTGGGCTTCGCGACCGCCCCGCCCGGCGTCACCCGCGTGCCTTTCTCGATCGACCCCGCCCTCGCCACGCGCCGCTCGACCGACGACTTGTGCGTTCGCTGGGTCGCCGCGCCGTGACCTAGTCGGCGGTCATCGCCGGGTCCTGGCCCGCCGCGTTGTAGTCGTAGAAGTAGCGGAACCCGAAGACGACGAACGTGTTCGGGTGATCGGCGACGACGTCCTGCCGCACCGAGGCTTCGGCGCTGAAGTGCTTGTCGATCCAGCCGAGCCCGCCGCTCACCGAGTGAACGCGATCCCCCGCGTCGAAGCGGTATCCGAGCCGAATCGCGAGCCGATCGAAGATGAACGCCTCGGCGCCGACCATCAGCCGCTCCGTCGCGTAGCCGTAGGTCGTGAAGTCGGTGAGCGCGTCGACCTCGGCGCTGAAGACGTGGAAGTCGAGCCCGATGCCGCCGGTGACCGTCGTCGGCGCGAGGGGATGGTTCGGGTAGGTGAGGTTCTGCCCGACCACGCCCAGCGAGAGCGCCGGGATCGGCCGGTACGTGACGCCGGCGTTGAACGTGAAGAGGCTCGCGAGCCCTTGATCCGGCGTGCCGCTCGAGACGAGGTCCGAGCCGAACGGCCCGCGCCCGGTCGCTTGATTCACCTGCAAATAGCGGCCGGTGAGGCCAACGAAGAGGTTCGGCAGGACCGGGTAGGCGAGCGCGACGCGAAGGTCCGTCCACTGCCGGTTGATCCCGTCTGTGTCCATCGTCGACCATGTCCCGGCGATGCCGCCGGCGAGCCCGTTGGCCGCGTCGGTCCCCGCAGGACGCGCGGCGAGCTGGTTCGTCGACGAGTCGGCGATGCCGCCGCCGTAGGTCTGCCGGTTGGCCTCGGGCGAGAGCCCGATGATTCCCTCGAAGTGGTAGACGCGCGACGAGGCGAGGTTGGCGGGATTGTCGTAGACCGCGGTGGTCGACGAGCCGAGCGCAGCTTGCGCGCCGCCGAACGCGGTGTACCGCGGCCCCTCCATGTCGCCCTTGTCGTAGGCCTGCTCGGTCGAGGTGGACGACGGATCCGCCGACGCTCGCGCGCCCGCCAAAAATAGTCCGAGCAGAACGCTCAGCGAGACGACGCGCGAGGTGGAACGCACGCGGGAGACCCAACCACACCACCGCGGCCGAGGCCAACTTTCGAGTGCCGCCGCGAAAAACGATGACACGCATCTGTCGCGAAAACGCCTCGCGCCGTTGTCTCTTGACAGGCCGAAACGAGGCAAAATCCCACAGTTGCGCTCTGCAAATGTCGCTTCGCGTCAAAAAATAGAAAAAGATCTCCGCTATTTAGGCTGGGGAGCCGTCGGATGTCAGCGTCCCGGAAGGAATTCACAGGAGGTTTGCAAGGAATAATGTTTCGCGATTCCCGGCACTTCACATGAATCGAACGATGGCGATGGACGAGCTGCGCACCGTTTTGGTACCCACACGAACTGCCTCGCTTCACTGGGGTCGGGTCGTCCTTCAGCTGCCGTCACTGTTCGAGGGTGCGACCCCACGTCATGGGTCTTCGCAGGTTTATCCACAGGTTGTGGATAACCTGTGAAGTCGGGGCAGCAGGGTCCACGCGACGTTCGGTGGGCTGGTGGGTTCTGTTTCCCTTTTTTCGCGAAGGTCAGGCGTGATCCTAGAAGTGGCCGAACACGAGGTGCTTTGGAGCGAAGCGGTGGCGTTCACCCGCGGGCGCTCGCCGGGGAGCTTCGATCAGTGGTTCTCCGGGATTCAGTTCGACGGTCTGACCGACGGTGTCCTCGGCCTGCGCGCGCGCGACGAGTTCGTGCGGGACTGGGTCGATCAACATTTTCTTCCGACGATCACTGATTTCATCCGAAGCAAAACGGGGTGGAGCGTGCAAGTGGCCTGGACCGTGGGTGGTGACGTTCAGCGACCGGTGGCCGAGCCGGCCGGCGACGAGGCGACGAAGGCTGGCGCGCGGCCGGTGCGGCCGAAGCCGCTGACGGTCGGCGCAGAGCCCGCGGTGGCGAAGGCGCCTGCGCCGCCCGTCGAGGGTTTGAACCCGAAGTACACGTTCCCGAACTTCGTCGTCGGTCCGTCGAACCAGCTCGCGCACGCCGCGTCGATCGCGGCGGCGGGGGGCGGCGGGCCGCGGCACAACCCGCTCTTTTTGTGCGGCGGCACGGGCCTCGGCAAGACGCACCTCGTTCACGCGGTCGCGCACCGCATCCGCGAGGAGCGGCCGTCGGCGCGCATCCTGTACGTCTCGGCGGAGAAGTTCGTGAACGAGTTCATCGACGCCGTGCAAAACGGCAAGATGGTCGAGTTCCGTTCGCGTTACCGCGACAAGGTCGACGTGCTGCTCGTCGACGACATCCAGTTCCTCGCGTCCAAGACGCAGACGCAGGAAGAGTTCTTCCACTGCTTCAACGTGCTCCACCAAGCCGACAAGCAGATCATCCTGACGAGCGACAAGTACCCGCAGCAGCTCGAGCGCATGGAGGAGCGGCTCGTGTCGCGCTTCTCGTCCGGCCTCGTCGCCGACATCCAGGTGCCCGAGTTCGAGACGCGCGTCGCGATCGTGCGGAAAAAGGCTCAGATCGAGCAGCTCGAAATTCATCCCGACGTCGTGCTCACCATCGCGCAGTCGGTGCGGAGCAACGTCCGCGAGCTCGAGGGCACGCTCATTCGCATCGCGGCGAAGGCGTCGCTCCTCGGTCACGCGCTGACCGTCGATTTCGCGCGACAGGAGATCCTCGCGGCGTCGAGCGTGCGCCCGACGGAGCAGAACGTCGAAGACATCCAGCGCATCGTCTGCCACCACTTCAAGCTGCGCTCGGCCGATCTCTTGTCGAAGGACCGGCACAAGAGCGTCGCGTTCGCGCGGCACGTCGCGATGTACCTCTGCAAGCAGCGCCTGAAGTGCAGCTTCCCCGAGCTCGGTCGCGCGTTCGGCAACCGCGATCACACGACCGTGATGAGCGCCGTTCGCAAAGTGGAGTCGCTCCGCACGAGCGACCCCGAGGTGCGCGCGCACCTCGAGGCGATCGAGCGCAAGCTCGGCGCGGCGGACTGACTCTTCATGCCAGGGCGGGGCGGAGGACGTCGGCGAGCTCGGTGTGACCCTGCGCGGTCGGGTGCGTTCCCTCGAAGCCGGCGCCTTTCGCGAAGGCCTCGTTCATCTCGCGGTAGAGCTTCGCCATGTCCTCCGACATGCCGGTTGCGGTGAGCGCCGGGACGAGGCCTTCGATCGGCAGGGGCACCGCCTTGACCGGTTTGCCGAGGATCCTGGACGCTTCGCTCGCGGCGTCGGCGTAGCTGTAGAGCTTTGGGCCGGCGAGCTCGACGATCCTCAGCGACGCGGGCGGAGCGAGGAGCTCGCTCGCGGCGATCGCGCCGATGTCCCGGGTGGCGATCATCTTGAACGCGTACGACTCGCCGCCGCCGAAGACCGGCAGCACGCCGTCGGCCTTCATCGGGTGGGCGTAGCCGAGCAAGTTCTCCATGAAGAACGGCGCGCGCACGAAGGTGAAGACCGTCTTCGGCGCCGCCTTCGGGAGCGTCGTCTCCGCGTAGTGCGTGACGACGATGGGGCCGGTTCCGCTCGGAAGATGCGCGGCGACGGACGAGAGGACGACGGCGTGGCGGACTCCGCTCTTGGCGATCGCGGACGCGAAGTGGTCGACGATGCGGCGGCCGCGCGCCAGGAACGCGGTCGACTTGGGATTCCGGCGGGACGAGCAGGTAGGCGGCCTCGGCGCCCTCGAGCGCCTTCTCGACGCTGGCGGCGTCGAGCACGTCGCCGACGAACACCTCCGCGCCGCGCTTGGCGAGGGCGGCCACCTTCGACGCATCGCGCGCGACGACGCGCACTTTCTTGCCGCGATCGAGCAGCGTGCTGGCGACGACCGAACCGGTGTTTCCCGAAGCTCCGAAGATGACGAACATGAGCGCCTCCGTTTTGGACGCCGGACAACATGCGTCCGGGTGGCTCATCCGTCCAATGCATGTAGACTATGACTGCCATGCGCGACGTGCATGACGTCGATCTCGCGTCTCTTCGGCTCTTCGAGCTGCTCTACCGCGAGCGGCACGTGACGCGCGCCGCGCGGTTGGCGGGGCTCAGTCAGCCGGCGATGAGCCGCGCGCTCCAGCGCATGCGCGTGGCCTTCGGCGACGAGCTCTTCGTGCGTACGCCGCGCGGGATGGCCGCGACGCCGCGCGCCGACGATCTCGCGCCGTCGGTGCAGCGCGTGATCGAGGGCGTCGAGGCGCTGCGGCGGCCGGGGCGCTTCGCGCCGGCGTCGCTCGTGCGCGACTTCGCGATCGGGACGCTCGACATGCTCGACGCCGATTTGCTGCCGCGCCTCATGCGGGCGCTCGCCGTCGCGCCGCGGGTCAGCGTGACGACGCGACCGCTCGGGCCCGAGACGGGCGACCTCCTCGCGCGCGGACGCCTCGATCTCGTCGTCGGCGTGCGGGTCGCCCTCCCGCTCGACGCGACGGCGCAGCATCTCTTCGACGAGCGCTTTCTGTGCGCGGTCCGGCGCGATCACCCGCGCGTTGGGCGGCGCCTCGACCTCGCGACCTTCGCGGAGCTGCCGCACCTGCTCATCGCGCCGCGCGGCGATCCCGGCGGCGCCGTGGACGAAGCGCTCGCCGCGCGCGGGCTGCGGCGGCGGGTCGCCTTGCGCGTGCACACGTTCCATTCGGCGCCGCTCGTCGTCGCGCGGTCCGACCTGGTGCTCACTGCGCCCGCGCGCGTGCTCGAGCCCGTCGCCAAGGCGTTCGGTCTGCGACTCTTGCCGCCGCCCATCCCACTGCCGCCTTTCGCCGTGTTCCAGGCGTGGCACCCGCGCGTGCAGAACGACCCGGTGCACGCGTGGTTTCGCGGCGTCGTCGCGGCGGCTGCGCGCGCGTGACGAGAGGAGAGAATCAACAGGAAGATCAGAAGGTCAGAAGGGCTTGCGGCGGCCGCCGCAAGCCATGGTGAGCGAGGGGCTCGGGTGGGCTGGCGCGGCAGCCGTTACTGCGCGACGCGCCAGGTCGTGCCGGACTCGGCGTCGGAGATTTCGACGCCGAGCGCGGCGAGCTCCTTGCGGAGCGCGTCGGCGCGCGCGAAGTCCTTGGCCGCGCGCGCTTCGTTGCGCGCTTTCACCTTCGTGTCGATGGCCGACGCTTCGAGCCCGCGGAGGCGCAGGCGCCGCTCGCGCGTGCGCGCGAAGAAGGTCTCGAGCGGCGTCTCGAGGATGCCGAGCGGGTTGCACGCCGCGACGAGGACGTCGGCCGCGGACGCGGCGAGCGCGCGGGCCGCGTCGTCCTTCTTCTTGATCGCGAAGGTCGCGATCTCGTTTCCGGCCTTCGCGAGATCGGCGAGCGCGGCGAGCGCCTGGGGCGTGTTGAGGTCTTTGTCGAGCGCGACGAGCACCGCCTCGCGCGCGCCGGCGACGATCTTCGCCTGCGCCTTCAGCGCGGGCGGCCCGTCTCCTGCGGCGGAGCCGGAGGCCGCGCGGCGCAACGAATCAAGTGTAGTATACAGATAATCGACGCGGCGCTCCGCCTCGTCGACGCCAGGGAACGTCACGCGGCCGCCGTCGTCCTTGTGGATGTCGAACGCGATCGGACCGCGGTAGTGCGTGCCGAGCAGGAAGTAGCGGAGCGCCTCGGCGTCGTTGCGCTCGAGCACGTCGTGGATCGTCACGAAGTTCCCGAGCGACTTGCTCATCTTCTCGCTGTCGACGTTGACGAACCCGTTGTGCAGCCAAAAGCGGGAAAAATCGGGGCCCCAGACGCTCTCGCTCTGCGCGACCTCGTTCTCGTGGTGCGGGAAGACGAGGTCCATGCCGCCGCAGTGGATGTCGAAATGTTTGCCGAGGTACTTGGCGCTCATCGCCGAGCACTCGATGTGCCAGCCGGGGCAGCCGTTGCCCCACGGGCTCGGCCAGCCGAACTCGCCCGGGGCGCTCGCCTTCCACAACGCGAAATCGAGCGGGTCGCGCTTCACGTCGGTCGGCTCGATGCGCGCGCCGGCGAGGAGATCGTCGATGTTGCGGTGCGAGAGCTTGCCGTACGGAGGAAACTCGCGCACGGCGAAGTAGACGTCCTTGCCCTTGGGCGTGTCGGCGACGTAGGCGTGGCCCTTGGCGACGATCTCTTCGATGAGCGCGACGATCTCGGCGATGTGCGTCGAGACGCGCGGCTCGTGGTCGGGCTTCTTGCAGCCGAGCGCGAGGAGCTCGGCCTCGCAGAACGTCCACATGCGCGTCGAGAACGCCACCGGGTCCTCGCCCGCGGCCTTGGCGCGCTTCGCGATGTTGTCGTTGTAGTCGGTGACGTTGCGCGTGTACGTCACGTCGAGGCCGCGCGCGCGCAGGTGGCGCGCGAGCACGTCGAAGGCGACGTAGCAGCGCGCGTGCCCTGCGTGAGCGCCGGGCTCGTACGGAGTGATGCCGCAGACGTACATGCCCACTTTGCCGGGCTCGCGCGGCTCGAAGGCCTCGAGCCGCTGGGTCAGCGTGTTGTAAAGCCGAAGCGCCATCGCCGGGAACGTTTACCTCTTTACGTGATATCTAGCGACAGAGATGGACGTGCGGGCAGCCCATTTCCTGAAGCTGATTCCGTTCGTACTCGCCGCGTGCGGGTCGTCCACGTTGAGCGTCGAGGGCAACGTCGTCCGCGCGCCGGACGGCAGCTCGTATCGCATCGGCGACGTGCCGTCGGGCTGGCGCCAGGTGAAGGTCTCGGACGCGGCCGTCGGATACAGCGACGCCAACGGCTCGTCGGTCGCCATCGAGGGGCACTGCAACCTTCGCTCGGACGACGTGCCGCTGCTGGCCCTCACGAATCAGCTCGTCGCGGGCACGACCGAGCGCCGGTACGACAAGGAAGAGACGATCCCGTTCGACGGTCGCGAGGCGCGGCACACGATCCTCAGGGCAAAGCTCGACGGAGTGCCGCTCGTGTGGGACGTCTACGTCATGAAGAAGAACGGGTGCGTGTACGACCTCGCGTACGTCGCCGCGCCCGAAGCGTACGAGCATGGAGCCGCCGCGTTCGAGCGCTTCGTGCAGGGCTTCCACACCGTCGAGGCGAGCCAGTGACCGCCGACGCGGGCGCCGAAAAAGAGCCGCGCCCGCGCGAGTCGCGAACGTCGCTCGCGCCGCCGCCGCTCGGCGGGCTCGAGCAGCGCGCCCCGTTCGGCGCGCGCGTGACCGCGCTCGTCGATCAGCTCGGCGAGGTCGCGCTGCTCACGGGTCGCACCATTCGCGCGCTCGGCAAGCGCCCGCTCGAGTGGCGCGCGCTCTTTTATCAGATGGAGTCGCTTGGCGTTCAGTCGACCGGCATCGTCGCAGTGACGAGCGTCTTCATCGGCATGGTCATGACGATTCAGTTCGCCTTCGGCCTGCAGCGCTTCGGCGGCATCGAGTACATCCCGCGCGTCATCGTTCTCTCGTTCTTGCGCGAGCTCGGGCCCACGCTCACGGCCATCATCGTCGGGGGGCGCATCGGGAGCGGCATGGCGGCCGAGGTCGGCGCGATGAACGTCACCGAGCAGGTCGACGCGATCCGCGCGCTCGGCGCCGATCCGCACAAGAAACTGGTCCTGCCACGCGTCGCCGCCGCGATGCTCGTCTTGCCGGTCTTGGGCCTCTTCTCGCTGTTCCTCGGCACCCTCGGGGCGATGCTCGTCTGCGCGCTCGAGTACAACATCCCCGCGCAATTCTTCCTGCGCTCGTCGCTCCAGGTCGTGCAGATGAGCGACCTCTTCTCCGGGCTCGGCAAGACGCCGGTCTTCGGGTTCATCATCGCCATCGTCGGCTGCCACTTCGGTCTCCGCACGACCGGCGGCACCGAGGGCGTCGGTCGCAGCACGACGCGCACGGTGGTCGTCGTGTCGATCGCCATCCTCATCGCCGACTTCATGTTGACGAAGATCTTCGTCGCCTTCTTGCCCGCATGACGCACCGACTCTTGCTCCTCGTGCTGCCGGCCGTGATCCTCGTGATCGGGGTCGACGCGCACGTGCGGCGAGTGCGCCGCGAGGCGGACCGCGCGGCGATTCGTGTAGTCTGCAAGCGTTTGCCGAGCGGGGACCTCGCGCTCTCGGGCGGCGCGCGCTGGCTGCGCTCGCCGTCGATGGAAGAGCCGGGCGCTGCCTTCGAGGACGGGATCGCGGTGCCTGACCCGGACCCGGCGGGCGGCGCGATGGCGCCTCCGATCGGCGCGTGGGGCGAGCGATGAATTCGATCCTCGCGTTCGCCGTCGGCTCGCTCTGGCGCAGGCGCTCGCGCGCGATCGCGCTCGGCGTGGGGCTCGCGCTCACGGTGACGCTCGTCGCGTCGGTGCTGTTCTTGACCGAGGCGCTCCGCGGCGAGGCCGAGCGCTCGCAGGTCGCGCTGCCCGACGTCGTCGTCCAGCGGCTCGTCGCCGGCAGGCCGACGGCGGTCCGCGTCGCCGACGCGAAAGCGCTCGAGAGCATCGACTCGGTGCGCGACGTCCGCCCGCGCGTCTGGGGCTACGTTTTTTTGCCCGCGCTGCAAGGCAACGTCACGATCGTCGGCGTCGCGCGCGGCGTCGCGTCGCTCGACGGCACGGCGGCGCTCGAAAGAGGGCGCGATCTCGCGATCGGAAAGCACGAGATGGTCGCGGGCGCGCCGCTCGCGCGAGCGCTCGGGCTCGTCGTCGGAGACTCGCTCGGCCTGCCCTCGCCGAAGCCGACGCCGCCGCTGACGCTCGTCGGCACGTTCGGCAGCGCGGTCGATCTCTACGCCGCGGACGTCGTCGTCTGCGACGAGGACGACGCGCGCGCCATCCTCGGCCTCGCGCCCGATCAGGCGACCGATCTCGCGATCGACGTGAAGAACCCGGAGGAGGCGCGCGTCGTCGCCGGCACGGTGCTCGACCGCATGCCGGGCGCGCGCGTCGTCGAGAAGAAGATCCTCGAGCGCGTCTACACGCTCGCCTACGGCCGGCGCGCGGGCCTCATCTTCGCCGCGTGCATTCCGGCGCTCATCGCGCTGGTCGTCCTCGCGCTCGATCGCGCGAGCGGCCTCTCGCCGGTCGAGAAGCGCGAGATCGCGATCTCTGAAGGCCGTCGGCTTTTCGATCCGCGACGTCCTCTGGGCGAAGATGCTCGAGTCGCTCGTAGTCGCGTCGCTCGCGACCGCCGCGGGGCTCTTGCTCGCGTACGCGTGGGTTTTTTGGCTCGGCGGCGCGGGGCTCCGCGGCGCGCTCGTGGGTTGGAGCGTCCTTTATCCGCAGACGAGCCTCACGCCGGCCGTGGATTTCGCGCAGCTGCTCGGGATTGCCGCGGCGACTGTCGGGCCGTTCGTGGGCCTCTCGGTCGTGCCGGCGTGGCGCGCGGCGATCCTCGAGCCCATGGACGCGATGCGCGGGTGAGGGCGGGCCGAAGTTGACGTATCCTTCCACCGTGCCCGCAAAGCAGGTCTTCTCGCTCGAAGAGGTCAACGCGCTCGTGCCCGAGCTCACGCGCGTCGTGCGCGGCCAGCTCGACTCTCGCGCGCGCATCGAGACGATGCTCGACGAGCTCGCCGACGCGACCGGCGTGCGCGGCGACGTCACGCCGCGCGCGAGCGACGACCCCGCGGTGCAAAAGAGGAAGCACCAGATTGCCCGCGCGATCGACGGTTATCACCGCGGCTGGAGCGAGGTCGAGGCGATGGGCGGCGTGCTCAAGGACCCGCGCGAAGGGCTCGTCGATTTCTACGGCAGCGTCGGCGGCCGGCTCGTCTGGCTCTGCTGGAAGCTCGGCGAGGCGCGCGTCGATCATTACCACTCGCTCGACGAGGGATTCTCCGCGCGCAAGCGCATCGAAGAGTCCGGGCGTCGCATCCTGCTCAACTGAACTGGAGTCACTTGAACCGATCGAGTCTTGCGAGGCGATGGCCGACGAAACGCGGCAGCGAGAAACGCGCGGCCGGGCCGCCGCTGGACAGCGTTCCGATGCGACTGCGGCCATTTCCTGGCCGTCGTTGCAGCCAGCGACGAACCTGGCGCCGGTCCGGCCGGTTTCGTCTCGCTGCCGCATGTTGGCGTAGAGCGGTGGCGCGAGATCATCAGGTCGAGTGGTCTTCGAAGTGATGGACCGCGCCGCCGCAGCACGCGCCATCGAGGCGTTCTTGGCCGCGATCGGACGCGACGCTTCGCGCGAGCCCGAGCTCGCGGGCACGGGCGCTCGGGTCGCCGACGCGTTCGTGGACGAGCTCTGCGCGGGCTACGACGTCGACGTGGACGCGCTCGTCCGGGGCGCGACGATCGCCCAGAGCGGAGAGGGCAGCATCGTGGAGCTCCGCGACGTCGCGCTCACGACGACGTGCCCGCACCACTTGATGGCGGGCGTGGGGAAGGCGACGGTCGGGTTCGCGCCGCGCGGCAAGATCCTGGGCGTCGGGGCGATCGCGAGGCTGCTCGACGCCTTCGCGCGCCGCCTCACGCTGCAAGAGACCCTCGGCGAGGGGGTCGTCGCGGCGATCGAGGCGAACCTCGCGCCGCGCTGGGTCGCGTGTCGGATCGAGATGTCGCACGCGTGCATGATCGCGCGCGGCCAGCGGACGCACGGCGCGAAGCTCGTGACCTTCGCGGTGCGCGCGGTCGACGAAGCCGCGCGCCGCGACGCCTTCGCGTTCGTCGGTCCAGGCCGCGAGGACGCGCCGTGATCGCGGTCGTCACCGGCGCGGGCCGCGGCATCGGCCGCGCGATCGCGCTCGAAATCGCGCGCCGCGGCGCCGACGTCGCGCTCCTCGCGCGGACCCAGAGCGAGCTCGACGCGACCGCCGCCCGCGTCGCCGAGCTCGGACGCCGCGCGCTCGTCGCGACGTGCGACGTCCGCCGCGCCGACGAGGTCGCGCGAGCGGCGCGGCGCGTCGAGGAAGAGCTCGGCGCGCCGAGCGTCGTCGTCGCGAACGCCGGCGTCGTCCGCCGCGCGCTCGTCACCGAGATGGACGAAGCCGACTGGGACGAGGTCGTCGACGCGAACCTCAAGGGCGTCTTCCTCGCCGCGCGCGCGTTCGTCCCCGCGATGGTCGAGAGCCGAGCCGGACGCTTCGTCGCGCTCGGGAGCATCTCGTCCACGCTCGGGACGCCTCGCCAGAGCGCGTATTGCGCCGCGAAATGGGGCGCCGTCGGCTTCGTCAAATCGCTCGCCGAGGAGCTGCGCGGATCGGGCGTTCAAGCGATGATCGTCATGCCGGGCAGCGTCGACACGGACATGCTGCGCGGGAGCGGCTTCGAGCCGCAGATGTCGGCCGACGACGTGGCAAAAGTCGTCGCGTGGGCGGCGTTCGACGCGCCCGCCGCGATGAACGGAAGCGCGATTGAAATGTTCGGGCCATAACAGGGGACGAGGACGATGGAGCGGTACGATCTCAAGAAGGCGCTCGAGGAGCTGCCCATTTTCCCGCTGCCGCGGCTCGTGTTCTTTCCGAACACGATGCTCCCTCTGCACGTCTTCGAGTCGAGGTACCGAAAGATGCTCGCCGACTGCCTCGAGACGCACGGCGCGATGGCGGTCGTTCGTCTCGAGCCGCGGAGCGGGAACCGAGAGCCGATCGCGCGCGTCGCCGGCGCAGGAATCGTCGTGCACCACGAGGCCTTCCCCGACGGCCGATTCGAACGTCGTGCTCGCCGGCTCCGCGCGCGTCGAGCTCGAGGAGCTGCCGTTCGTGCCGCCGTATCGGCGAGCGCGCGCCAAGGTGCTCGAGCCGGTGCACACGCGCGTGTCCGACGAAGACCACGCGGCGCTCGTCGCCGCCGCGACCGAGTTCGTCCGCGAGGTGCGCCGGCAGGACAGCGACTTTTCGTTCGACCTGCCGCCGCAGAGCCGCGGGCCGGGCGTGCTCGCCGACGTCTGCGCCGCGCACCTCGTCGTCGACGCCGACGTCCGCCAGCGCCTGCTCGAGGAGCTCGACGACGCCGCGCGCGTGCGCACGGTCATCGAAGAGCTTGCCTCGCAGCGGCTCTCGCTGGGCGACCGCTCGCGCGTCCTCCACTGAGCCGTGCGTGCTATGTTCGGTTGGGTTGAAGTTCGTCGGCAGAGTCCCGAAGAGCGCCATCGCGAACGGCGAGCTCGTTCGGCTGAAATATCCGCCCTTCGACGTGCTCGTGACGATGGAAGACGGCGAGCCGACGGCCATCGAGGACGCGTGCAACCACGCCGGCGCGAGCCTCACCGCCGGCGATTGCTCGACGATGCGCCCGCACTGCGTCGTCTGTCCGCTCCACGGCTACGTGTTCGACCTGCGCACGGGCGCGATCGTGATCCCGCAGGGACTCTGCGACGACCAGCGCAAGTTCGTGACCGACGTCGAGGGCGACGAGGTCGTCGTGTGGGACCCGTTCGAGGTGAAGCTCGCGGGGGTGCCGTGAACCCGACGCCGCGCGCCAGGCGCGGCGCGGTTTCATCCCGAGCGCGCCGCCGCACGGGCCTGATCTCGCGCCGCCGTGACGCGCCGGCGACGAATTCCGTAACCCGAGGCGCGCGGCCGCCCACTGAGCTTCCGACATGCTCAGAACCCTAGCCTTCCTCGCCCTCCTCTTCGCCGCCTGCAGCTCGAGCAACCAGCAGCTCACCTGCACGGGGAAAGACTGCACGTGCGCCGGCGGCACGTGCGACACGACTTGCTCGGGCGGCAGCTGCTCGTACAAGTGCGACAACGGTGCAGACTGCACGTTTCACTGCCCCGGCGGCTCGTGCAGCGCCGACTGCGGCGGCGCGCACTCGTGCACGATGGACTGCGCGGGCGGGAGCTGCAGCTGCAGCGGCCCGTGCACGTGCACGTCGGGTTGTTAGCTCGCGCGCGAGCTACTCCGTGACGGTGACGTCGCTCGGCGGCATCGTGCGGTAGTTCTGGTCGACGTACTGCACGAGCTCGTCGAACCACGTGTCGAAGAGCGCGCCGCCCGGCCTCGTCGAGTCGGTGTAGAACCCGCCCTGGATGCACTCGGGCTGTCCTTGCGGCGTGCCGGCCTGCGAGCCGCCGGGCGCAGTGCCCTCGCGGCAGCGCCCGTCGACGTAGACCGCGATGAACTTCGCGAGGCGGTTCTCGTACGAGCGGTTGCCGTCGTTCATGAAGTTGTTGGAGATGAGCTGCAGCGCCTCGAGGTCTTCGGGCTTCTGGCCGTAGCCGTGGAGCACGAAGACGACCGGGTAGCGCACGCCGCGGACGCGGTTGTCCTCGTTGGCGTAGCCGGGCGGGAGCGTGATCGCGATTGGCCCGGTGCGGCCGGACTTCGGGCCCGTGAAGGTCGCCTCGCAGTGCCCGGTCGCTTCGCAGCAGCCGGCGAGGTTGCTCGCGTCGCAGAGCACGTTCGGCGAGACCGTCTCGAGGTTGTCGTTCGACGGGTTGGTGAGCAGGCGATCGGCGTCGGGCCACTGGTGCGCGACGAAGTAGAACGCGGCCTCGACGCGGTAGAGGATCTGCGCGCCCGTGCCGACGTGCTGGCCGTCGCCTTGCTGGATCTGCGACGCGGTCGCGTCGACCGTGCCGTAGCGGAGCGAAGGCGCCGCCGCGAGATCGGCCCAGCGGATCGTCGCCGGGACGAAGTTGTCCGGCTGCGTCGGGTCCTCGCCAGGGAGCATCGAGAAGTTGTTGTAGAATGCAACGGGTTGGATCGCGTGGCCGTCGCTCGTGCGGCGCGAGGCGATGGCGCCCGAGAGGTGCGTCGCCACCGCGGCGAAGTTGAAGAGATCGCGCACGCCGCCGTCGCTCCAGATCGAGAAGCGCGCGAGATCGTCGTCGGTCATCTTCGCGCTCGACATGCCGCGCAGGATCGAGTGCGGGTCGATGTCGTAGAACGCCTGGAGGCCCCGCGAGATGTCGAAGACGCCGTTGCCTTCGCCCTTGTCCCACGGCGAGCTCTTCGTGTTCGGCACGCCGTCGAGGCCGTAGTCCTGGAAGGGCTCGCCGAGCTCGTAGCGGTGGTCGTCCTCGGTGCCGGTCGGGTTGATGTACGGGTCGTAGTCGTCGCCGCTCGGGTCGGGGTCGGTTGCGGCGTCGTAGCCGGGCTCGTTCGCGTCGGCGAGGCCGTCGACTCCGGTGTCGCTCCACGGCTCGTGACCGCTGCGGATGACCGGCTCGTTCTCGTCGCGGACGCCGTTCTTGTTCAGGTCGACGGCGAGGCCGAGGCTCAGCGGGTACGCCTGATCCGGCGACGGCGGCACGAAGGTGTTCTCGTACGGGCTCGCCGCGTCGTTGTTCGCGCTGCCGAGTTGGTTGCCGTCGCAGACGCTGATGACTTGCTGCGAGCCGTCGGGGTTGTACTCGTCGTCGTAGTAGCCGCTCGGGATGACGAAGGCGTGTGCCGCGTCGCAGCGCGTCTTGGCGCATTGCGTGGCGATCGCTTGCTCGGTGTCGTGGTTCGCGTCCTGGCTGATCGGCGAGAGCGTGAAGGCGCAGTTGGTGCCGTTCGGCAGGCCGGTCGTGTCGCCGAGGACCCACGGGTCGGTCGACTTCGGTCCGGCCGGGAAGATCGACATGTGCGTCTGATCCGGGTCGTCGTTGTCGCCGTTCGGGTTGCCGCGCTGGATCGCGAGGTCGGTGAAGATCTGCTCGTAGTCCGACCGCGGGAAGTGCCCACCGTTGCCGTTTCCGGCCTCGTACCACCAGTGGTTGAAGTCTTCGGTGTGCGCGTACGTGTCGGAGCTCGGGTAATCGCTCGGCGCCGGCAGCGTGCAATTGGGATTCGCCGCGGTGCAGAAGCCGCCGAGCGCGTAGTGCTCGACGAACCACCCGAGCCAGGTCCAGTCGCTCGGGCCGCCCATCGGTCCGATCGCGTCGAACTCGTCGTGGTGGTGAAAGCCGAACGTCGCCGCGCCGCCGCCGCCCATCGAGATGCCGATGACCGCTCGGTGCGTGAGGTGTCGCGTGCGCGTGCGCGTGCCGGCGTCGCTCTTCACCGCCGCCTGGTACGTGCCGAACCACGGCGACGAGAAGCGGAGCACGTAGTTGCCGTCGCTCGTCGATTCGATGCGCGGGCTCGCGATCGAGATCGGGCGCGGCGTCTTCGCTTTGACGTTCGAGAAGAGCACCTCGAGGTGGCGCATGCGCGCGGCGACCGGGAAATCAGCCGGGTTCACCGGGATCGCGAAGTCGAGCTCGCGGCGGAGCGGCGTCGCCTCGGAGAGCGGCGCCGCGGGCGCGAAGGTGACCGCGGGCGAGATCGCGACGTAGCCGGGCAGCGAGCCGGCCATCTCGCTTCCGCACGAGATGCTCGCGTCGAAGGTCGGGACCTTCAGCCAGTCGGTGCGGCCGAACGCGGCGGCGGTGCTGCCGACCGACGCGTTTACGAGCGAGCCCTTGCCGTTTCCGACGGGCGCGGACGCCGAGAGCGTCGCCGTCGACGAGTCGCCCGCTTGGCACGCGGGCAGCGCGGGATCGCGCACGTCGACCGTGAGCGTGCCCTTCGCGACGGTGCCGTCGACGTTCGTGTACGGCGTGCCGTCCTGCTTCATCATGGTCGCGGTGATCTTGGTCACGCCCTTCGCGCCGCCGGTGAGCACGAAGTCGTACGTCGCGTGACGCAGATCGACCTGGGCGCTGAGCGGCGGCGCGACGATCGTCGCGTCGTCGGACGCGAAGGACACGCTCGCGGGCGTGCACACGTCGGGGTTGACGACGAGGCGCGCGGGGCGCGTCGAGCTCGGCGCGACGACGACGTTCGGCGGGTCGAACGAGAGCAGGAACGCTTGGACGGCGTTGGGATCGCATGTCTGCTCGCCGGGCAGCGGCTGCGGGCCGTTCGGCTGCGTCGGGTTCTCGGAGCTGCA
The DNA here is from genome assembly GCA_963731595.1 of uncultured delta proteobacterium. GTDB lineage: Bacteria > Myxococcota_A > Polyangia > Polyangiales > Polyangiaceae > DASXHD01. The sequence goes on along the minus strand of CAVSWE010000004.1, from coordinate 432,236 downwards.
GGCGAGAGCAGCCAAGACGAAAGCAAGGAGGGGGCGCTTCACCGCGCGAGCATACGACAAAAATCGCCGCGGCGATCACGGGCTCGGGCGGAGCAGCGACCGAAGACGACGAAGAGCCTGGCCGTCAGGGCGACGCGAAGGGACCGCATGCCCGTCAGACGCACGAGCCCGGGAGAAGGGATCGGGGGGCCAAACGGAGGGGGCGTCGCCGCGTCGCGCGTGCGCTACGAAGGAGTCATGCATCTCGAGGCGCGGCTCCGAGCGATTCGTCCGCGCGCTCTGGGCGTGGTCGTTGCCATCGTCGATCGCGACGGCATCCGCGAGAGCGCCGCGATCGGCGTGGCCGACGTCGCGCGCGCCGCGCCCGCTTCCATCGCGACGCCGTGGCAGTGGTTCTCGATCACGAAGGTCTTCACGACGACGGCTGCGTTGCGCATGGCGGCGCGCGGCGAGATCGATCTCGACGAGCCCGTCGCGAAGCTCGTCCCGGCCGTGGCGCGCCTCGAGCCCGCGCGGTGGGCCGCGCGCATCACGCCGCGCCAGCTGATGTCGCACCGCTCGGGCATCCGAAACCCGCTCCCGCTCCGCTGGATCCGGACGCCGGAGGATCCCGCGCCCGACGTCTTCGCGCTCGCCGAGCGGCGCCTCGCCGAAAATCGCCAGCTCCGCTTCGAGCCGGGGACGCGTGCAAAATACACGAACCTCGGCATGCTCGTGATGGGCGCGGCGATGCAGCGCGCCGCGAAGACGCCGTTCCCGTCGATCGTCGCGCGCGAGGTGCTCGAGCCGTTCGGCATGTCGCGCACGGGCTTCGAGCTCCCGAAAGGCGCGGCCGTCGGCTACCACCCGCGCTTCAGCCCGCTCCGCTTCGTCATTCCGCAGTGGGCCGTGGGTCCCTCGTTCGGGCGCTGGGTCTCGACGCGGCCCTTCCTCGTCGACGGCATGCCGTACGGAGGGCTCGTCGGTCCTGCGGAGGACCTCGCTCGATTCGTGCGCTTCCAACTCGGCGACGATCCCGCGGTCGCGTCGATGCGGGAGCACGGCCTCGGGTGGTTCCGTCACGTGAAGACGCCGCGCGGGGATCCGCCGTCGTTCGAGCACGCGGGCGGCGGGCCTGGATTCTTGGACGTCATCCGCGTCTACCCCACGCGCGGCGTCGGCGTGGTCGTGCTGGGCAACGCGACGAAGTACGACATCGACCCGATCGCGAGGCTCGCGCTCACGGCCTGAAGCGATCACGATGGTCGCCTCGAGCATGGTCTCTTCGCCGGCAGCGTCGTCATGCAAATCGCGCCTCGTGTCGTCATCGGCGGCGGCTTCGGCGGGCTCTCCGCGGCTCGTGCGCTGCGCGACGCCAACCAGTTTCGCCCGCCGGCCATCGACGCTGCTGCGGCGAGCCTACGCGCAAAGGGATGGGCCCTCGCACTCGGAGCGGTCGCAGGCCGAGCGCCTCCACGAGGCGGGTGGATGCATCCGCGGAAGACAGCGGCGCGCCCGACGCGACGGATGCGAGCGCGCCGGAGGACGCCGACGCCACGAGCGCAAGCGACGGCCCGGACGAGTGACGAGCGCGACGACCGCGCCGACGGTGTCGGTGGCGGCCATGGAACGCAATGTGCGCCACGTCGTCTTGAACGGGCGCGTCCGCTGGTTACGTTACTCGGCGTGACCGTCACGTCCTTCCTCGTTCTGCTCGTGATCGCCGGCGTGTGCGGGGCGATCGGCAAAGCGATCGCGCGCTACGGAAACGTCGGCTGCGTCGGTTCGATCGCGCTGGGCTTCATCGGCGCCCTGCTCGGCACCTGGATCGCGAGGCACCTGCACTTGCCCGAGCTGCTCACTATCCACGTCGGCGGCGAGCGCTTTCCAGTCGTCTGGTCGATCGTGGGCTCGGCGCTCTTCGTTGCGGTCCTGGGTCTCTTCAGCGGACGGCGCCGTCGCGCCTGAGCCGTCACGAAGCGAAGCGCGCGAGGGCGTTCGCGATCTCGCCGGCCGTCTGCCAGCGTGCGCTCGCACCCGCGGTGGGGTTCGTGCATGCGCACTCGCCTTTCACCGCTCCCTAACTTACACTCCTCACTGGCAGATGCGGACGCACGCCGACGTGTCGGGACCCGTGAACACGCCGACCAACGGCCACGAGCCACCGTCGGGCAGCGTCCCCGGGGCGGAGGAGCAGTCCGGCGAGAAGCAGTAGTCATAGTCGTGAATTCCCTCGGTCAAGCAACCACCAACCACCGCACCGTCGAGCACGAACTGTTGATAGAATGCAGTGCAGTACGCATTCGCACCAGGCGATCCCCAAGTGCAATGAAGCGCGGGCTCGTGCTGATTGATGGATGGTGTCGCGCACCGGCCCGCGACGCACTCTACGTAAGGCATGTAGCCGAACGACAGGCCTGCATCGAGGGCCCACGCCTCGCAACGCGCAGACTCGGCCGACGAGCCACCGTCCACAGATCCCGGATCCGAGCAGGCCGGCGGATCAGCGGTCTCCGCAATGTACTGCGACGCGTCGAAGCGCTCGCACGCCGACCCTGGGGCGAAGAGGACGCCTCCGTCCGGCTGATGGAACACGCCCGCGTCATCGAGCGTCCCGGGCGGGCCGTTCGCGATTTGCCCGCCACACGCGATGAGCACGATGACCGCACCACACCCCGCCATCACAACGGCGTGAACCGTCCTTCTCATGGTGGAGTCTGAGGCGTCCAATGGGTTCTCGGTCGTAACAAAGTTTACGGAAGGCGTTTTAACGCCCCTTTATGCGAAGTTCGCCCTGAAAAGGTGGGCGATCGGGGCTTCGCGAGCCTAAGTGAGCGATCTCTTCTCGGATAGCCGCCGTTTGACCACTCGACGAGACGTCGACGTGCTCTGGCGCTGGCCGGCGCTCCTCACGAGCGGCGCGAGCCTCGGCGATGACGAGTTCTTCGCGCTCCTCGATCGCATCGCCGCGCGGCTCGCGCGCGCGCGCCATCCGCTGACGGCGCCGCAACTTCGTCTGCCCGCGGCGCGTTCGGGCGACTATGGTCGCCCCGCCATGCGGTGCTCGACCCTCGTCCTCTTGTCCGCTCTCCTCGCGTGTCGGTCGCACCCCTCGCCCTCCGGCGCCGCGCCGGACGCGGGGGCCGCCCCGTTCGAAGGCGAGATCGATCTCTCCGTCGGGCCGTTTTCCTGCCGGACGCAGCTCAAAGGCAACAAGTCGCACGTCGCCTTCATGCGAGCCGACGGGCGGATGGTGGGCGAGCTCTTCGTCGACGGCGACGCGGGCGAGGCCTACACGCCGCTTGGCGGACGCAAGTACGCCGAGGTCCCTCTCTCCCTCGCGGCGTCGCCGTCGAAGCTCGTCGCCAAGAAGACGGGCGCGAAGGACAGCGTGCTCGGCCACGAGTGCGAAGAGCTCGTCGTCATCGACGGGATGCAGCGTCGCGAGATTTGCCTCGCGACGGATCTGCCGCCCTTGCTCGTCAACGTCGCGCCGAGCGCGAACGGCGGAGGGTACGAGCCGTCCTTCGGCCGCGGCTTCCCGCTGCGCATCAAGGTCATCGACCCGACGAACCGCCCCGCGGTGATGGTCGCGACGCGCATCGAGCGAAAGCCGATCGCCGACTCGGAGGTCGAGATCCACGCCGACTGGCCGAAGGTCCTCGTCGGCGCGGACGCCGGCGCGCCCGCGCCCTGATCGGCTACGCGTAGCGCTGGTCAGCAGCAGAGCTTCGTGTTGCAGTAGGCCGCGTCGGCGGCGTACGCGCGCCCGTTCTTGCCCTGGAAGCCGTTCTCTTAGAGTAAGGCCAAAGCCGCTTGAAGCGATCTCGTCTTGTCGAGGCGCAGGCAACGACACGCGGCAGCGTGAACGCGCGGCCGGGCCGCTGCCGTGCGCTGCCAGCGGCGCTGGCGGACGAGGACTGGGCCACACGCGCCTCCGCTTCGCATGGTGGATCGTGGTCGACGCTTACTGGCTCCGGCGCCCTCGCGCTCAATCAAGGCGAGCAGGTAAACACGATCGGGACCGTCGCGGTCCGTGATCGTGGGTACCGAGGGCCGTGCGGGCTCAGGCGTGTATCGATGAGACTCGGTGCTCAGTTTAGCCCGAAATTCCAGTCGCTCCGCAATTCCCCCCGAGCACTTCGGTTAATGGGGCGTGCTGCAAACTTTCTCCCGCCTCGCGCCCATTGGACGGACTATTCTCCCACGTGCCGACGACGGTGCTCGATCCGTTCCCGAAGCTGCTCGCCCTCCACGGCGCGGTCCGCGATCGCGCGCGCGTACGGGAGTGGTACGCGAAGAGCAACGCGGCGTCGTAAGCCGCCGGCGCGCGGCTCGGGACGAGGTCGCGCAATGGGTCCGCCGCGAGAAAACCGTCCGGGTCAGCGAGCCCGGCGAACGCGAACCCTGCCAGGCGGCGACGATGGACGCGCGGCCGGGCGCCGAGGAGTTAACCGCGGCCAGCGTGACTACCTCCAATCGGCCACGAACACGCAAGCGCCGGCGCCGCGGTGGCCGCACTCGGCGTGCGACGAACGCACGGTGCGCGCGCCGACGAGCTCGAGCATGCGTCGGATGTACGGCGTGAGCGCGTCGCAGTAGACGCGCGCTCCCTCGAAGTCGCGGAGCGTTGCGATCATACCGCTCGGGTGGGGCCGCTCGACGACCCAGTGTCCGTGGGTGTGGAAGCGGCTCCAGTACTCGCCTGTCTTCTCGATCACGAACGCGGGGTTGGCCATCCGCAGGAAGACGCGGTGGAACACGGTGAGGTCCGACTCGGCGGCGTACACGCCGTAGTCGCCGAGCAGGTTCGGCGCTTCGGGCGCGAACGTCGCGCGCAGCGCGTCGAGCGTTCGCATGGTGAGCCCGGTCGGGTACCAGCCGATGGGCACGACCGAACGCAAGGTGCTCGCGTCTTGCGGGTCGAGCGCCGAGAGGAGTCGCTCGCGTCCGTCCGCGCCGAAGCGCGTCGACGCGTAGCTCTGGATCGCCGCGATGACCGTCCCCTTTGTTTTGCGCTCCACGACAGCGGCGACGCTATCACGACCGGGATGCGGAGATGTCCTCCGGTCGGGCGGAGGATATCCTCCGGACCCACCGACCACGACGCGTTCCTCCTCGTCAGCGCCTCCTGCAGGGCGGCCCGATCCGGCAGGGCGAGAGCAGCGTTCTCGCTGACGCGTTCCATGTCCTCGGGCACGGCGTCGAAGCCTCTCGTCGGCTGACGATCAGTCAGCCCTGGCCTGTTGCAGCTTCGGTTGCGGCGCATGGCGGAGGCGATCCGCATGACGAATGAAGGGTCGGAGAAAGTCGAGGAGCGCGGCGGGCCATGCCGAAACGTCCAGCGCCGAGAGGCGACGGTCCACGGCCATGCAAGACTCGCGATTCTCTTCCTCGAGCTCGAGACCGATACCCGAGGGCGTCTTCGCTTCGCCGAGCCCAGCGGCGACCTCGTAGACGATGGTGGATACCTTCGCGGCCACCGCAGAGCTTGGATTCTCGATCGACCCAACGGCCAAGCAGTCCAAAGAGTGCGTTCGTAACCGCGATGGCGCTGCAGGCCCCGGCGACACGGGACAGGGCACCGATGGCGTCGAGCGAGTCGAAACGGTCCCCCCGTGCCTCGACCGAGATGGCGAGGAGCGTCGGATCGGGCTCGCCTCGTTCGGCCACGATGGCATCCGCCCAGGCGGTGACGTCCTTCGGCTCAACGAGGCCGAGTCCGAGCAACACCCCGTACACCTCCGCTTCCAGCTTCTGGAGCACGTCGACGTCGGCCATGCGCACGGTGTTACTCTCGGGCCGGGCCCGGCGCTAGCGAGCGATCCGAGAGTCCTTGAGCGCGAAGTTCTCGAAGTTGGTCTTCGTCGAGGCGAGCGCGAGGTCGCCCAATTCTCTTCCCCACCTTGGTTCGCGCTTCCAGTCTGACTGCTCGGCGGCGATCTCGTGCATCGCAGCCGAGAAATCGAGCGCGACATGGGTGTGCACGACGCGCACGTTCGGACGCGACGCCAGGGCCGCCCAAAACGCCGGCCGGGTCGCGAAAGTCGCCCCGGATCGGCACGTCCTCGTCGTCGCTCGTCATCGTAGGTCCCGCAAGTATCGTAGACTGCGCTCGTGAAGGCACGTGCACTCCATTCCACGCTCACCTCTGACGGCAACATCCGGCTCACGCTCGACGAGGTCGACCTCGATGCCATCGGCGCCGACGAGGTGATCGTCCGCGTCGATGCGACGCCGGTGAATCCGACGGACCTCGCGCTCATGCTGTCGGGAGCGGATCTGTCGCGCGCTACCGAGAGCGAGGGCACGGTGATCGCGCCTGTGCCGGCGGCGGTCCTGCAGATCTTTCCCGGCCGGATCGACAAGCCGCTGCCGCTCGGTGCCGAGGGCTGCGGCACGGTGATCGCGGCCGGAACGAGTCCAGCGGCGCAGGCGCTCATCGGCAAGCTGGTCGCCGCCAACGGAGGGATGTTCGCGACCCATCGCAAGCTGCCGGCGGCCGCCGTGCGCGAGCTTCCGCCCGGAATCACCGCGGAGGTCGGCGCGTCGTCGTTCGTCAATCCAATGACGGCGCTGAGCTTCGTCGAGACGATGCGAGCCGAGCACCACACCGCGATCGTGCACACCGCCGCGGCGTCGAACCTCGGTCAAATGCTCGTCAAGATCTGTGCGGCCGATCGCGTGCCGCTCGTCAACATCGTGAGGCGCCCCGCTCACGTCGAGCAGCTCCGCGCGCTCGGCGCCGAGCACGTGCTCGACAGCTCCGCGCCTACGTTCGGGCAGGACCTCGTCGACGCGATCGCCGCGACCGGCGCGACGCTCGCGTTCGACGCGATCGGCGGCGGGACGCTCGGCGGGCGGATCCTCGACGCGATGGAGCGCGTGGCGAGCCGCGCGATGACCACCTTCAGCCACTACGGCTCGTCGACGCTCAAGCAGCTCTACATCTACGGCGCGCTCGACCGCTCGCCGACGCAGCTCGCGCGCACGTTCGGCCTGTCGTGGAGCGTCGGCGGCTATCTCGTGAGCAACGCGCTGCGCAAGCTCGGCCCGGAGGTCGCGACGCGGATGTTCCGACGCGTCGCGAGCGAGCTGACCACCACGTTCGCGAGCCACTACACGGCGCGAATCGCGCTCGATCAGCTGCTCGATCTCGCGACGCTGCGTGCGTGTGCGCAGATGTCGACTGGTGAGAAGTACCTGATCGCCGCGAGTGCGTAGCCACTACTTCTCCGTGAATTTCGGCGTCATGTGATCGCCTCGCGGACATGCCTCGAGGGCGCCATATCCGGTGCCGAGCAGCTCCGCGAGATCGCGATCCGACACGCGCGGCGGGATGCCGAACGCCGCCTCGAGGACGACCTGGCGCGCGGCTTCGAGCTGACGATCGAAGCGCGAGTTCTGGAGCCCGTCGACGTGGAAGCCGATGTCGCCGTCACGCTTGTGCACGTCGAACGAGACCGTGTCCCACTTCCATTTCCCAGAATGGAGCGCGTGGAAGCGCTTCGACAGCGCCGCGATGACCACCGCGCCGTGCGGGTCGTCGTGATCCGAACGTTCGGCGAGGAGCTCCATGCCCACCGGCGCGGAGAGAGAGAGATAGGTGCCATCGTCCCACGTGAATTGAACCGAGTGATATGGGTGCGCGGAGTGACGGAGGCGCGACGTCACGGTGTCCTGGCTCTCGCGCGTCGAGGGCAGAGCGCGCGCGAGCTCCGTCAGCGTACCTTTGAGCGACTACTACACCGACGCGGTGCTCGGTCGATTCCAGCACGACCACGAGACGCAGTTCGGGCCCGCTGAGAAGCGCGTGCTCGTACCGCGGGCCATCTATGAACGCGTCATCGCCGAAGACGCCGCGCGTGGCGGCACGGGCGTGCGGCGCTGGATGCGCTCGGGTGGCGCGATTGGCGAGCGTTCAACGAACGTACACGACGGGCGCTCGCGACGTACACGCGCGCCCGACACACATACCCGACCCCTCACCTCAAGCGATCGGCGAAGGATCGAGGCGGCGCGTTCCAAGATGCGGCAGAGCGGCGACGCCCCGAGATGCTAGAACATGTAGCGGATGAGACCGACGAGCCAGGAGAGGATGCGACGTGAACCTCGCCAAGGCCGGTCGCGGCAGACCGTGGATGCGGTGCTGGGCGCGGTCCCGCGGGTGATTCGGCGAGAGGGAATCGACGCGGTCACCACCAACCGAATCGCTGAAGCTGCAGGTGTAAGCATCGGCTCGCTCTATCAATACTTCCCGGACAAGAAGGCAATCTTCAGCGCGCTGCATGAGCGCCACGTCGACGACGTTCATCTGGTGATCGAGCGCACGTTGGCCGAACGCTCCACGTCTCTCGACGAGTTCACCCGCACGCTCGTGGAAGGGCTGGCGGATCTCCACGCCGCAGAGCCCGAGCTTCACGAGCTGGTCTCGGAGCAGGTACCCGAAGGCCCATTTGGCTTTCGTCGCGCACTTCGGGGGACCTTCGAGCGCGTCACATCGTCGGAGCGGATGCTGTTCGTCCTCCCCAACGTGATCGAGGCGCTCGTGCACGGCATCTCGCAGCGGCCTCCCCCTATTTTGGCCGCGTCAGCGAGGGAGGAGGCTGTACAGACTGTCCTCACTTGCCTCGAGTCGTGCCGGAACGCTTGAAGGCTCCGGCGTTTTCTTCCGCCCATTGATCGAAGGTGGCGGGCCTGCGTCCGAGGACTTGCTGAACACCGTCGCTTACCGTCGCTAGGCGGCCCTCCCGGATGGCGCGCCAGATGTCGACGAGAGCATCCGTATAAGCGCGGTCGAAGTTCGGCCGAGCATCTTCGTCGGAGATCTGCTCGAAGCGGATGGTCTTGCCGATCGCTGCGCCAATCCGCGACGCCATCTCGCCGTAGGTGAGAGCCTGCGGGCCGGTGATCACCAGCGCTTCACCGTCGTGAGCGCGTGTGGTCAATGCCTTCACCGCGACATCGGCGATGTCCGCCGGGTGGATGAAGGCGATCTTGCCGTTGCCCGTTGACGTTCGTAAGACGCCCTCACTCTTGATCGTGTGCACCCAGCTCAGCGCGTTGGACATGAATGCCGAGGATTGGATGAATGTGAACAGGACGCCGCTCTCGCGGACGGCATGCTCTCCGCGGGCGTGCCAGAATCCGGTGCCTACCCCGGTGCTCACGTCCAGCGTCGAGAGCTTGACCAAGTGGCGCACCCCCGCGGCCTTGGCGGCAAACGCGGCAGCACGATCTCGGACCTCGAGATCGGGACCACTGTTGAGTAGAAAAACATCGCTAATGCCTGCGAGCGCGCTCGAGATGTCGGCAAGATCGCCAACCCGGATCTCGACGCGGTCCCCGAAGAGCCGCCGCGCCTTCTTTGGATCGCGCACGAAGACGCACGGACGGTCTCCGCGATCGATCAGGCGCTGCGTGACGAGCGAGCCGACGTTCCCGGTGGCTCCGGTAACGAGACAAGTCACGAGAGCTTGCTCCATCCTCGAATGACCTCGAACGCGAGGCGCCTCTGACCAGCGAGCGAGAAGTGGAGCCCGTCGTCCATGAGCAGCTCGGGCGCGGGCGGCGTGCCGAGAATCGAAAACAGGTCGACCGTCGGACCGTCGATGTCCCGAATGGCCGCCACTACCCGTGCGATGTCCTCGTTGCGGAAGCGGACACCGAAGCGCGATAGGCCCCAGTGGTTCGAGACGCGCTCCTCGTTCACGGACGAGGGCGTGATCCACAAGCACCGTGCCTTCGTCTCGTGCGAGATCCGCTGGTGCAGCTCGCGCAGATTCCGCACGGTCTCCTGGTGATCGACGAGCGTCTTGCTCGGCTTTGGCCCTTGCGTGCGCGCATCGTTCACTCCGATCAGAAGGAGGACCCAGTCGGGCTGCTGCGCGACCACTTCGCCGATGCGAATCAGTCCGTGCGTCGTCGTGTCACCGGGGGCCGCGTTGATCGCCACCGAGGCGCCACGCGCAGTCAAAAGGTCCTTCAGGATCACGGCCCAAGACTGCGGGTCCGACGTGTGGCTGTCGCCGAACGCGATGATCCGGGCGCCCTCTTTCAAGGGGAGGTGATCGATCATCGTCGTGACGGCGGACTCGGAGACCAACACGCGCGCCGCTTCCTTGGCGCCCCCCAGCATCCGCTCGTGTTCGGCGGCGTATACGTCGGGAGGAAGCGCGAGAAGAGCAGCGCGGACAGCCTCCGAGAGGGCTGCCACGCCCGGCATTGAGCCTAGGGTCTTTTCCGGTTGAAGGACTTTGAGGAGCCAGCGCGTCTGTTCGGCCGATAGTTGCATGCGTTCCGCCTTCCTTTTCGACGCTGAAAACTATGGCGTGAATGTCTGCTCCGTCAGCTCGCGTTCGTGCCTTGCACAAGCAGCAGGAATCGCGGTCGAGCGAAGCCGCTTCGCACCGGTTGCTCAGATCCCGGGGTCGTTCTTGTTCTTCGCGCGAAGGTCGCCACCTTCGCGCGCATCATCCCAAACAGGGACCGGCCACAGCGACGTCCTCCAAGAGGAACGTCACCGCGTCCATCTTCATCACGTCTTTCTCACCGTCCGAGGGTGAACCGGTCGGATCTGCGGCACGGGTGCGGCAGTCGCCGAAGCGAACGGACCCATCCTGCGGATCTTCGTGATGCTTTTCCCGGCGCTCGGTCGAGCCTTCGAAGCCGAATGTCGTCCGTTCGAATCGGACCGGGCGTACCCAGCGATTTCCAAGCCAATCCTGCTCAGCGCCCGCCCGCTCCGCCTGGGGTGCACGACCCCGGCAGCTCGAAGCAACACGCGCCGCCCTCGTAGACTGCGCTCTGTAGACGCGAGACGCCGGCAGCAAGGGGCTCCACGCAGGGCGAATCACCGGGCGTGGGTGCACGCGGGTGCACGCTCCTCCAGGGGGGCAGCCGCACGCTGCCGTGATGAGGGCGGGGCAGCCCATCTGCGGCTTCCCCATACCAACATCCCCGAACAAGGACCCCGTGACGTTCCCCCACCGCAAGGGCGCTCTCTTGCGCGGGAAGCACTGCGCCGAAACGTCTTCGCACCCGAAGCGCTCGGGATTTCTGTACGCGACGTTCCATGGCTGGGTCGCGGGCTCGGGCGCGCGGCGGGGCGCGCGGAAGGGAGAGCTCGTCGACGAGGTGGCGGGCGATGGATTCGTCGTCGACGATGCCGAGGATGCGGAGGCCTTTGCAAGTCGGGCATTCGAGGACGTCGACGTCGAAGGTGCGGCGCATGAGACGAGGCCAGTCGACGCGCGGCGACGATGCGAGCAGAGCGCCGCACTGGAGGCGTTCCAAGTGGGCGATGCGGAGGACGTTGGGCGTGAGGGGCTCCGCGAATGCGACGAGCGCGGGGGCGGTCGTCGGGCGGGTCTCCCGCGGGGAAGGTTGTGGCGCTGGAGGTGGAGCGCCCTTTGGCGCGTGCTCGTGCGTGGCGGGGCGCGGTGTCGGAGGTTTCGGGACGACGTCGCGTCGCCACGACGAACGCGGGGCGAAGGCGCCATGAACGCAATCGACAACTGCTCCGGTGGCGCGGCCGGATTCCGCGTGAGGCTCTGATCGGACGTCGACCGAGGACGTCGTGAGCGAAAATCGTCGCAGGTTTTTTGACAAACGTGTCGCGCACGTGGATACGGGCGCGCGTGCGACGCAGGGGCTTGACGATTCGCTGCTGTTACGAGCCCGGAAGGACGGCGACAGCAAACCTGCGTGCGGCGTACGAGCAAGTGGTGACACAGCGCCGACGAGCGGTCAGTCGACCGCAGACCAACCCGCTGCCCGTCATCAGAGAGAAACGAGAGGTATCGTGAAGGTCGTGGCGCTCTACGCACGCGTGTCGTCGGACAACCAGGAGAAGCAAGCCACGATCAACAGTCAGGTGGCAGCGCTGACAGACCGAGCGACGGCTGATGGACACACGGCGATGGCTTCCGACCACTACGTGGATGAGGGCTACAGCGGCTCGACGCTTGTACGGCCCGCGCTCGAAAAGCTGCGCGATCGCGCTGCCGAGGGCGGGTTGGATTTGCTATACGTGCACAGTCCAGATCGACTGGCTCGCAAGTATGCATATCAGGTGCTGTTGCTCGAGGAGCTGTCGCGTAGCGGAGTATCCGTCGTCTTCCTGAATGGGCCGGCAAACCGCACCGCCGAGGATGAGCTGCTGCTGCAGGTACAGGGCATGATTGCCGAGTACGAACGCGCGAAAATACTCGAGCGATCACGACGAGGCAAGTTGCACAAAGCTCGTAATGGCATTGCCAACGTGCTGTCCGCCGCGCCCTACGGCTACCGCTACGTACGCAGAACGGACACCGAGCCCGCCAGCTACCAAGTGCTATTGCACGAAGCGAACGTGGTGCGACAGATCTTTCATTGGTACGTGGACGAGCACCTCTCACTCTGCGCGATCCGTCGGCGGTTGAATGACCGCGGCATTCCGACGCGCAAGGGAGGCTCCTTGTGGGGCGCATCGTCGTTATGGAACGTGCTCCGCAATCCCGCGTACGCTGGGCGCGCGGCGTACGGCAAGACCGAAGCCGTGGTCAAGAGCGTCGTGCTGCGGCCCGTGCGCGGCAAGAGCGGAGTGCCGCGGAAGGAGAAGTCGACGTATCGAGCGCGGCCGACATCGGACTGGTTGACCATTCGCGTCCCCGCGATCGTCTCGGAGGAACTGTTCGCCGCCGCGCAGGAACAGATGTTGCGCAGCCGCAACTGGTCGGCACGCAACGCGCGTGGCACGAGGTATCTACTTCAAGGGCTGGTGGTCTGCGCGGGGTGCGGTTTCGGATACTACGGCCGCACGGCTGGCAAACCGCTGAAAGGCAGCGGCGTGAAGCTCTCGTACTACTACTGTGGTGGTACCAGCAGGAGCTACTTTGCGGGTGCTCCCATTTGTCGCAACGCGTACGTGCGCGCCGACCGGCTTCACGACCACGTGTGGAGATCGGTCAAGGACGTCCTTCAAGAGCCCGAACGCGTCGTCGGCGAGTGGACGTGTCGAAGTGAGAAGGACGGCGTGTTGATCGACGCACGTGAGCGGCATGCCGAAGCGCAGCGGTTTCTCTCAGTGCAAGAGCAGACGCTCGGACGCCTGCAGGACGCTTACGAGGCCGGAGCACTCACCGTCGAAGAACTGGCAACGCGGACCGAACGCGTGCGTGCGCGCATCGCCCGAGCTCAAGGCGATCTTGCCGAAGCGCACACGAACCTGAGCAAGAGCATCGAGCTTCGTGCGCTTGCGGGCCAACTCACAACTTTCGCCGAGCAAGTGCGCTCTGGGCTCGATCAGCTCGATTGGTACGGGCAGCGTCAGCTGATTCGGACGCTCATCTCGCGCATCGAGATCGACGAGAATGGTGCGACGATCATGTACCGCATCCCCGGCATCACCCGCCCGCCGGGCATGCCAGATCCGGGCGCAGAGGACACTGCGTTGTCGATTGCATCCAACGCGTCAAGGCGCCGTGGAAGCGCACGAGGGGGTGGCGCGGCGGTGGCACGAGCGCCGCGAGGCGGGCGAGGAGCTCGAGCGGGGTCATGACTCTGAGCTTGCTGCGGCCATGGCGGAGTTTTTTGATGCGATATCCTAATTCGTTTACCGGTAACGCGACGAGACGCCCGAGCGCGACCGGCGGCCGGGCGCAATAGCGAAGTAGGTGAAAGCGCGGACGACGGCGGAGAGGAACGCGGCGTCGTAAGCGGCCTTCGCGCGCACGTCGAACGGCAGCGAGAGCACCCACTGGCGCACCGGGACCGCCGGGATGATCCGGTCGACGACGTGCGCGGCGGTGTTCGCCATGCGACGGCCCGCGCAGCTCGGGCACGCTCGAGATGGAAGCCCCCGAGCGCGCCGCCGCGGTGGGCGAGCTCGAGCGGCTGCGGGAGGCAGTGGGGCGCTGAAGGGCCGCTGACCGCCGCGCACGAGCCCAGGAAAAGAGCCCCCCGTCGTGCTATGCAGCACGCGCCATGTCCGACCTCGCGACCGAAATCCGACGCCGAAAGACGTTCGCGATCATCTCGCACCCGGACGCCGGGCAAGACGACCCTCACCGAGAAGCTGCTCCTCTACGGAGGCGCCATCCAGCTCGCCGGCGCGGTCAAGGCCAAGCGCGGCCGCGCCGCCGCGGTCTCCGACTGGATGGAGATGGAGCGCGAGCGCGGCATCTCGATCACGACCTCGAGCGTCCTGCAGTTCCCCTACCACGGGCTGCAGATGAACCTGCTCGACACGCCGGGCCACGCCGACTTCAGCGAGGACACGTACCGCACGCTGCACGCCGTCGACGGCGCGGTGATGCTGCTCGACTGCGCCAAGGGCGTCGAGCCGCAGACGAAGAAGCTCTTCCGCGTCTGCAAGCAGCGCAAGATGCCGATCTTCACGTTCGTGAACAAGATGGACCGCCCGGGGCGCGAGCCGTTCGAGCTCGTCGGCGAGGTCGAGAACGTGCTCGGCATCGGCGTCGTACCCGATCACCTGGCCCATCTACGACGGGGCGCGCGCTTCCGCGGCGTCTACCACCGCGCTGACGCAAGCGCGTTTACCTCTTCGACGCGGCGCACGCCGCGCTCCAGCGCGGCGATGGGCGCGGAGATGGCGCCCGTCCAGGTCGACCGGCGCTCGACGACCCGCGAGTCCGAGAGGAGCTCGACGACGACGGCTACGAGCGACTCCGCAGGAAGAGGCCGAGCTCCTCGACGCGGCCGGCGACGCGTTCGACGAGGCGCGCTTCCAGCCGGGCGAGCGTCTCGCCGATGTTCTTCGGCAGCGCCATCAACAACTTCGGCCTCGCAGGCGTTCCTCGACACGTTCTGCGAGCTGATGCCCCCGCCGCTCCCGCGCGACGAGCGAGCATGGGCCCGATCGCGCCGGATTCGCGCGGCTTCTCAGCGGCTTCGTCTTCAAGATCCAGGCGAACATGGACAAGGCGCACCGCGACCGCGTCGCCTTCGTGCGCATCTGCTCGGGGCACTTCGAGCGGGGGATGAAGGTGCTCCACGTCCGCACCGGGCAAGACGATCGCGCCTGGCGAACCCGACGACGTTCCTCGCGCAGGAGCGGAGCGATCGTCGAAGAGGGCTTCGCCGGCGACGTGATCGGCATCTACGACCCGGGGCATCTTCGAGATTGGCGACACGCTCACCGTCGGGCAGGATTTCCGCTTCGAGGACATCCCGAGCTTCGCGCCCGAGCACTTCGTCCGCGCGTCGTCGATGATCGACCCGATGCGCCGCAAGCAGCTCAAGGCAGGGCCTCGAGCAGCTCGCGCAAGAGGGGACGATTCAGCTCTATCGCCCCGCCGGACGGGCGCGCGGGCGACCCGATTCTGGGCGCCGTCGGGCGCCTGCAGCTCGAGGTCGTCAAGTACCGGCTGAAGAACGAGTACGACGTCGACGTGCGGCTCGAGCCGATGAGCGTCGAGTTCGCGCGGTGGATCGCGCGCGAGGACGGCAAGCGCTTCGAGCCCGTCGACCTGCGCAACTTCGACAAGGAGCGCGTCGGCATCCCGGTGATGGACGTGCGCGATCGCCCGGTGGTGCTCTTCGCCGGCGACTGGCAGTTGAACAGCGCGAAGCGCACGTTCAGCGGGATCCGCTACCAGGAGACCGCTCAGGCCACGCAGGCGTGAGCGTCTGAATTCAGCCGGCCGCGCCCGCTGCGTGCATGACGAGCGCGAGCACGAACGCGACGATGAAGATGACCACGTAGACGGCCACGGCGGCGCCGATCCCCATCAGCCAACCGACGGCCGATTTGCGCGTCACGCCGAAATAAACGATGAGCGGCGCCGGCCCGCAGAAGAGCGCGAGCACCAGGTAGGCCGCCGGGCTTCGATCCATGAAGTCGACCGAGCCCTGCGCGGCCGCCTTGTCGCGCTGGATCTTTCGATCGAGGAGGATGATGCCGACGGTCAGCCCGAAATAGAGGGCCCAGCAGACCAGCGTCACCAGCGGATTCCCACGCATGGGCGTGAGGGTACACCTTGGGCGGGTTTTCGTAGTATCTGAACGGCATGCGCTCCCGTTTGCTCGGCGCCGCCGCGCTGGCCCTGGCCACCGCCGCGTGCGAAGGTCCGCTCGACACCGCGCCGTACGTCGACCAGACCCAGCTCCAAGGAACCTGGTACGAGATCGCGCACCTGCCGCGCTCGACGCAGGCGGGCTGCTCCGGCACGACGGCGACGTACACGCCGATCGAGAACGGCCGCTTCGCCGTCATGCATCAGTGCACGCTGCCCGACGGCTCGCAGCTGAAGCGCGACGCGACGCTCTACGTGACCGGCGACAAGTCGAACGCGAAGTACGGAATCGATCTCGGCGGCTTCATCGGCGACTACTGGATCACCGAGGTCGCGCCCGACTACCGCTACATCGTCGTCGGTCACCCGTCGCGCAATTACCTGTGGATCCTCGCGCGCGACAAGCACCTCGCGCAGGGCGATCTCGACACGATCCTCGCGCACGAAAAGAACGAAGGCTTCGACACGACGAAGCTCGAGTACACGAACCAAGACGGCGGCCTCTCGCCGCAAGCGCCGTCATGCAGCGCGACCCCCGCCCTCGGCGCCCGCAGCGCAACCGGCGCCGGCCTCGCCCTCGGCGCCCTCGCCCTCCTCGCCGCCCTCCGCCGCCGCAGACCCGCGTAGCCGTTCGGGCGTCAGTCGCGCCAGAGCGCGATCCCGCCGAGCAGTCCCGCGACGTTGTCGGTGATCGACACGTTCTTCGGCAGCTTGATCTCGAGCTTCTTCGCGTTCCCGCCGCCCAAGTAGATGTGGTTCGGGTTGAAGATCGGCTGAATCTGCTCGAGCACGCGCGCGACGCGCTTGTTCCACTGCTTCTTGCCGACGCGCTTCAGCGCCTTCTGGCCGATGAAGTCCTCGTAGGTCTTGCCCTTGTGCAGCGGGTGGTGCGCGAGCTCGATGTTCGGCACGTAGCGGCCGTCGACGTAGATCGCGCAGCCCATGCCGGTGCCGAGCGTGATCACCATCTCGGTGCCGTGGCCTTTGATGACGCCGAAACCTTGGACGCCCGCGTCGTTGAGGACGCGCGCGGGCTTCTTGAGCTTCTGCGTGAGCGTGCGCGCGAGCAGGAATTTGTGCCAGCTCGGGTGGAGGTTCGGCGCGCTGATCGTCTCGCCGTGCATCACGACGCCGGGGAATCCCACCGAGACGCGATCGTACGCGCCGAGCGGCGCGACGAGCTTCACGAGCGCGGCGACGACCGCGTGCGGCGTCGCGGGGTGTGGCGTCTCGACGCGCACGCGCTCGTGCAGCGGCTTGCCTTTTTCGTCGAGGATCGTCGCCTTGAGCCCGGTGCCGCCGATGTCGATCGCGAGGGTCCGAATCATCCGGCGAGCCTAGCGCGCCAGGACCTCGCGCGTGAAGTTTCGAATTCCGCCGGCGCCCACGTGCACGTCGTCCTCGACGCGGACGCCGCCGAGCGGCGCGAGCGCGTCGACGAGCTTCCAATCGATGTATTTTGCAAGCTCACCCTCGCGGAGGGGCCGGAGCAGGCTCTCGATGAAATAGAAGCCGGGCTCGATCGTGAACACTTGGCCGGGCTCGATGACCGACGTGTTGCGGAGGAAGGGGTTTTCCGGGCGCGGCGCCATCGGCGCGCAACCCACGTCGTGCGTCTGCAGGCCTAGCGAGTGGCCGAGGCCGTGCGGGTAGAAGGCGCGGCTCAGGCCGCGCGCGTCGATCTCCTCGACGGAGAGCTCGCGCGCGACGCCGAGCTCGCGCATGAACGCGCTCGTCCGTCGATGGGATTCGTCGTGGAGGGACTCGTATTTCTCGCCCGCGCGGATCGCGGCGCACAAAGTCTTCTGCATGGCGTCGACCGCGGCCACGAGCGCCGCGAAGGTCGCGCTCGCCGCGCCGCCCTCGCGCACGTGCGTGCGCGTGACGTCGGAGCAGTACCCGAAGTGCGTCGCGCCCGCGTCGACGAGCAGCGAGGGCGCGCCGCTCGCGTCCTTTCGGTACGTCACGTGGTGGAGGGTCGCGGCGTTCTTTCCGGAGGCGACGATGTTCTTGTACGGCGTCTCGGGATCGTCCTGCTGCGTCGTCTCGAGGAAGAGGAGGTGGAGCCGGAGCTCGTTCGTCTCGCCCGCCTCGAACGCGCGTCGCACGGCCTCGTGGCCGAGCGCGGCTACGCGGTTCGCCTCGGCGAGGCACGCGATTTCGTACGGCGTCTTCTTCGTGCGGAGCGCGTCGAGCGCGCCGAGCAACGCGGCGTCGCGCGGCAGGCCGAAGCTCCTGTCGTCGCGCTCGCCGACGAAGGCGACGCGCCCGCTCGGCACGTGCTCGCGCGCCTTCTCCCACGACTCGACTTCGACGACGTCGAACGCGTCGAAGAAGAACGTCGCCGGCGGCGCGGGCGGCGTCTCCCAAAAGCTCGAGGCGCGCGGCCGCAGCAAGATCGGCTTTCGCTCGCCGCGCACGAGGAGAAAACAGTCGGGCTCGGCGAGCGGGAGCCAGTGTTGGAAGTGCGGCGTCGTCCGCAGCGGCCAATCTTGATCGTCGAAGGCCGTCTTGCGGACGAGCGACCCCGAATGGATGAGCGCGGCGTCGAATCCGGCGGATTTCAGCCGGTTTCCGTAGGCCGCGGAGAGCGCGCGGACGTGGTCGAAGTATTCCTTCACGACGCGCTAGCGTAGCTGCCATCGTCGAGGTTAGCGAGTCGACGGTCGAGCCGTTTGCGCGAGCGCGGGGCGTCCATCAAGCTCATCGACCATGCTCCACGACCTGCTCGACCGCGCCCTCGACGACACCAAGGCCTGGTGGCCGCTCCGCCAGTCGCTCCCGCCGCCGCACGAGGAGTTGCCGCTGCAGCTCTGCCTCCAGATCGCCGCGTTCCATGCCGCGCTCGCGACCGCGCTCGCCGCGCTCCTCGTCGTCGCCGAGCCTCATTCGGTGCGAACGCTCTTCGCGCGTTCGCTGCCGCCGTTCGCCGTCGCGGTCTTCGCGTGCCTCGCCGTGCTTCGACTCGGCCTGGCCCACGCGTGGAACCGCCGGGCCGAGCGCCTCCGCGGCGAACGCTGAAGGACGACAAAAAGCACGAGGGCGGACACCCGTCGCCGGGGCCGCCCTTCGTGGAAGTTGCTTTGCTGCGTGGGAACGGGCCGCTTGGCCCCATTTCGAGGCGGCGCCTTGGCCGCCGACTCACGCGCCACTCGCAGCCCGGCTCGTCTCCCGCTTCCGGAGAATCGAACCGCGGACTGCGCGTCATCGGTTGGCAGAGATGCCCGTCACGATCGTCCCAGGTGATTCGCGTCACGAGGAACGTGGAGGGTCGGCGAGGGTATTGGCCTCGTCCAGCTTCGGTACGACGGTTCGTGACGTGTGCCTCGTTTCCCCGTGAACGGCCTTGCGACCGCTCCATCGACCGAACCCGCGCTTTTTTTAGGAGCGCGAGCTCCCGTAGGAAACACGCCTTTCGACGTTTGCCACGCTGACCCTCCGCGCGTTGTTGCCGCTGGGAGAGCCTTCACCACGAAATTCCGCCGACCTCTGACGTCCCCTGTCGCCTGCAGGCACCCCCGACCGGCGTCCATCCGGTGAGAGCTTTTTTCGTTCCGCACGAAGTCTTTCGACCTCGCCGAACGCTCCGAATCCGCCGCCTTTCGACGACGTCTCCAGAGAGGACCTGCACGGCCAGAGCCGCTCTTTCGCCACCCCGGTGAAGGGATGACGCAGCCTCGACTCGGAACGTCTTCCGCCATATCGACTCTTCGCGTGCTTTCGCCCGCGAACCGAAACGCCCTCTATTCGGTGATGAACGCGAGGGCGCCTCGCACACCATTTCGCCGGAGGATTTGGCCCTGGGCCGCGTCAGCGCGGTGAATTCCAGGGAGCCCCTCGGCTAGCGTGCGCGGTTCACACGCCGTCTTGCGACGTCGCGTGGCCCACACGCCTGATGCGTGCGATCGGCTTCTGCCATCTACTGCTTCAATCTCGAGCACCCGTGTCTCGTTCGCTCCCGACGCGATCGTGTCGCATCGGGCACCCAGCGGTTTCACGCCGCCGGCGTGGCTTTTCTCTTGCCGTGCCTGTCACGTCTTCTCCGGCTGCGCCGGCTTGCGGATCCCTCCGCAGCGGCCCACGCATCGTGAAGGCGTCGAGGTCGTTCGCGGCGGCGCTCGTGAAAGCGACACCGTGCTGCGACCAGGCACGACTTCCGTCGAAAGGTGCTCTTCTTCAGCGTGCGTCTTCCGACGCCCGCCGCGTGCGACCGAGACGAGGCTCGATCTCACGCACCTGCAAGGCTCCGACGGTTTTGCCGCCGTCGGGCCGAGCACTACGCCATTTCACCGGTGCGATCCCGCGCTGGTTTTTCCAAACGCGGTTGCCTCGGCTAGGCCCCCGTTCACGTCCGCGATCGAATCGATGCGGGCGCTTCCCTGGGCCGGACGCAGCCTTTCGACTTCTGCAACGAGTTTTCAATGTACGAAACACGAGCACGAATCCACGGGGGCCGTCCTCGCTCGCCGCAGGGGATTGCCCTGCGCGCGTTGCCACGCACGATGCGCTCTTCACGCTGCCCGCGCCTTCCTCTTTTTTCTGCAAAGAAGGTTCGAGCTCGATGCGCCGCAGCGAGCTACGCGTGATTCCCCGACGCCGGGCCTTGCGGCTCGACCCCGAAGAGCGATGAAGCTCTTCGCCCCTCCGCGCGACACCTTTTGGGTGGGCCCGAAGGACATGGGAAACGCGTAGGCCGAAAGAGCTGAGCAAAGGCAAACGTCCGCACCCTTGCGGGCGCGTTCGACCCCTCGAGGCTTGCGCCTCGAGGTCCTCCCTCGTTGGCTCTTTCGAGCGCCTCCTGTCACCGGCGATGCGTGCGAGATGGGATGGAGGCCCATTCGCGTGCTGGTACACGTCCGCATCGTCGGCCTAGGTCTTCGTTCCGATTGCGTCCCGCGAAGGAGCGCGTCTTTCCGAAAACCGAGGTGCTTTTCGCCGCCAGGAACCGCGTGACGGAAGGGATTGCTCCCTGGGGTCACGGGGCAGGGCCTCTTCGATACGCCGCCGTCTCCGGCATTGCAGCGAAGAGTGTCCGCGCCTCTTTTCTCGAAGGTCCTCTCCTGGGGCTGACGGCTCCAAGCGGGGGTTGTCTTCGGGTCGACCGGTCGATTCGGAATCCGAACCGGCCAATCGCAGCGCCCTGACGACTTCTACGACTCGTCCGCCCGCGGAACTGACGTACCGCGAACTTCGAGAGGCGTTATGCCAAACACGTCGAAGTCGATCAACAAAAAAATCACGTTCAAATCACTTTTTTTATGCACCGATGTGTCCACAAGGTTTCCCACCGGTTCTCCACAGGTGGACGCGGCGCCTTGTTTTGGCCTGGTTCGCGGTGATCGCGTGTGGAGTAGAATGTATGATGTTTGAGTAGTGCGTTTGAAGACTGACAAGAAAATACGTTTGATTGTGATCGCGCGCAGCGCGCGTACGATGACCGCATGCGAACGCTCGTGGCAGTTTTGTTCTCGATCGCGGCGTGTGGTGGGCACGAGGAAGCGAAGACGCCTCAGGTGGATCAAACGGCGCAGACCGATGCCGCCGCGCCCGTGGCAACGAGCGACACGGCGGGTGACGCGAGCGCGCCCACTTCGCAAACCGACGCCGCCGTCGCCCAAACCGCCGACGCCGCGCCCGCGGACGATGTGGACAAGTCGGTCGCCGTCTGCGGCGACGAGACGATGCCGATCGAAAAAAAGGTGCGGAAGAAGGTCAAAGAGTGCTGGTCGGAGGCCGCTTCGCGCAATCCGGCGCTCGACGGACACGTCAGCATCAAGTTCGTCGTCGACGCGCACGGGAAGGTGACGAAGACCGAGCTCAAGCAAAAGCGGACGCTGCCGGCCGCGACGGTCACCTGCATCATGAGGGCGATCGCGGCCTACAAGCTCGACGGCTCGAAGTGCCCGGGCAAGAGCGTGGGGTTCGAAGAGGCGTTCGGAAGCGCGGCTAGATGAACGAGCGCGGAGCCGACGAAGCTCGTCGGGCGCAACGGCGAGCGCGGGAGCCGGCGCGCCGAAGTCGGCATGTGCGTGAAAATCGTGGTCGTCCCGGGCGGACCCGACGCAGTACTATCCGCCGCATGAAGACCTCCGCGCTTCTCCTCGGTTCGGTCGCCGTCGTCGGTGCGCTCGTCGGCGCGTGCGACGACAACAAATACGCGAAGATGCTCGAAGCCGGCGCCGCGTCGGCGTCGATCGCGGCGAACACGCCGGTCTCTCCGAGCGCGAACACGCTCCCGCCGCCGGTGAAGAAGAAGGAGTGGAAGTGCGGCTCGACGCCGGGCGTCGTCGATTTCGCGGGCGACGAGGCGCTCGAAAAAGAGGTCCGGCTCAAGCTGGCCAAGCCGCAAGGCCTCATCACGCCGGCCGAGCTCGCCAACGTGAAGTCGATCAACCTCATCAAGTACGGGCCCGTGAACGAGCTGAACCCGTGCGTGATGCCGAAATTCACCGAGCTCCACGATTTGTTCATCGGCAAGGGAGAAATCGACGACCTCTCGCCCATCGCGGGGCTCACGACGATGATGTCGCTCCGCGCGACCGACAACAAAGTGAAGAACCTCGATCCGCTGAAGAAGCTCGTTCACCTCGATCGGCTCGACCTGTCGCACACGCTCGTCAGCGATCTCCAGCGGGCTCGTGACCTTGACCGATCTCACCGAGCTGTCGCTCGACGACACCGAGGTGACCGATCTCAAGCCGCTCGAGAAGCTGACGAAGCTCCAGAAAGTGACGCTCGCCAACACGGCGGTGAAGGACGTGAGCCCGCTGCGCTTCGCGAAGAACCTGAAGCTCCTCGACGTGTCCGGCACGCCGGTCAGCGACTACTCGATGCTGCAGCCGGCGCTCGGGCACGGGCTCAAAGTGAAGATGAACTAGAACGTCACGCGCCTGGTCTCGCCGGGCGCGAGCGTCACCTGTCGGCGCTCGATCGCGCCGGCCGCGCTCTTGCACGCGATCGTGTGGTCGCCGGCGGCGACGGCGCGCGCCGCGATCGGCGTCGGGCCGGCCTCGACGTCGTCGATGCGAACGTCGCACGAGCCTCCGGGCGCGACCACGTCGAGTCGTCCCGAGGCCGTCGGGCCGGGCGCCGCGGTCGTGAGCCGAGCGCGGTTCACGAAGACGAACGCTGCGAGCACCGCCATCGCCGCGATGAACGCGACGAGGACGGCGAAGAGGAGCTTCGGCGCGCCGCTCGCGCCGCGCGTCTCGCCTCCCGCGGTCGTTCGCGCCACGGACGGTTGCGAGGGCTCGGACAGCGGAGCGAACGCGGGCGCAGGCGCGGCGGGCGGGCTCGGGCGGAGCGCGTCGGGCGCGGCGTTCGGATCGGCGACGGTTCGCTCGTCGTCGAGCGACTCGGCGAGCGAATTCGTGAGCTGCGCCGGGCGGAGCATTCCCGGCGTGAGCGGCGCGAGCGAGCTCTGGGGCGGCCGAAACCACGGCGGCGCGAACGGCAAGAGCGCCGCCGCGAGCTCGTCGACGAAGCGGAAGCGCTGGTTCCGATCTTTCTCGAGCGCCTTCATCACCGCCGCCGCGAGCTCGGGCGGGAGGTCGGGGCGGAGCTGCGCGATTGGCACGATCGGATTGGAGACGATTGCCGCGATGACCGCTGACGCCTCTTCCGCGAAGAAGGGCAGCTGCCCCGTGAGCATCTCGTAGAGCACGACGCCGAGCGACCACACGTCGGTCCTCCCGTCGACGTCGCGCGCGCTGCGCACCTGCTCGGGCGACATGTAGAGCGGCGTTCCGAGCATCGTCTGCGTCGAGGTCGCGGACACCTCGGTCGGCGAATCGACTTTCGAGATGCCGAAATCGAGCACCTTCACGGTCTTTCGCGGGCGCTCGTCGGCGACGAAGATGTTCGCCGGCTTGATGTCGCGGTGCACGATCCCGGCGCGGTGCGCGGTCGAGACGGCCGCGGCGGCCTCGAGGAAGTACGCGACGGCGTCGCCGACCGGCAGCGGGCCGCGCGCGCGGAGCTCGTCTTCGAGATCCCGCCCTTCGAGATACTCCATGACGATGTACGGGCGGCCGTCCTCGCTCGCGTCGACGTCGATGACTCGGACGACGTGAGGGCTCTGGAGGCGCGCCGCGGCTCGCGCCTCGCGCTCGAAGCGCTCCACGATGTCGCGCTTGTGCATCAAATTGCGGTTCAAGAGCTTGATCGCGACGCGCTGCCCGAGCTTCGCGTGCACCGCCTCGAACACGGTGGCCATGCCGCCCTCGGCCACGAGGCGCCGAATCACGTATTTGCCGAACGCCCGGCCAGGCTCCACGCTGGGCGGCTCCGCCTTCGACACCATGAACCTGCAGAATAGCGGCTATTGCTTCATGACGACGCGGTTTCGCCCGCCGCGCTTGGCGCCGTAAAGTGCTTCGTCAGCAGCGGCGATGAGCTCGATCCCGTTCTGCACCGGGGCCTCGGGGTAGCCGGCGACGCCGATGCTGATGGTGACCGGGATGATGCCCGCCTCGTAGACGAACTGCGTCGCGGCGACGAGCGCGCGGAGACGCTCGGCCATCGTGTAGGCGTCGCCGAGGCCGATGCCGCGGCAGATGACGGCGAACTCCTCGCCGCCGTAGCGACCGAACACGTCCTCGGCGCGCACCGTGCTCTGCGTCACTTGGGCGAGCCGCGCGAGGACCTGATCGCCCGCGACGTGACCGAACGTGTCGTTCACGCGCTTGAAGTGATCGACGTCGAACATCAAGAGGGACAGCGCCGAGCCGTGGCGGCGCGCGAACGAGACCTCTTGCTCGAGGCGATCGAGGAAATATTTCTTGTTGAACGCCTTGGTGAGGTCGTCGCGCAGCGCCGCGTCGTACATGGCGCGCTGGAAGTTCTCCTCGAGCTTGTCGTGGTAGGTGAACTTCAGGATCGTCGTCGAGCCGAGCTGAATCTTGTCGCCGTCGCGGAGCGCGACCACGTTCACGAGCTGGCCGTTCACGAGCGTGCCGTTCGCGCTGCCGAGATCCTCGATGCGGACCGCGCCGTTCTCGACGACGACGCGCGCGTGCCGCCGCGAGACGCCGTCGTCCCCGAGGCGAATCGTCGCCGCCGTGCCTCGACCGAGCACGCTCTCGCCCGCCTCGAGCCGGTGCATCTCGCCGACGTTGGATCCCTGGAGGACGATCAGGTACGCGCGATCGCGCTGACCGCGAGACATGAGCTCGCGGACGACGTCGCCCATTTTGGAGACGTTGGTCTTCTCGCTGTCGTCCTCGTCGAAGGGAGGCATGACAGGTTCATCCTGGATGGGTGCGCAAGAGCCGTCAAGCTCGTCAGGCGACGGCGTTCAGGTCGTGAGCGAAAGCTTGTTCCTCGCCGCTTTCCCCACTTTGGACTTTCCGCCCTTTTTGACGACGTGCTCGAGCAGGTCGTCGCCCAGGGAGTGACCCTCTTCGACGAAGTGGAAGCCCACGTAATAGAGGTGGTCCAGGTCGAGGGACCGGTCTTTGCGCAGTGCGGCAGCGACGTCGAAGCCGCGCTTCGTCAGGTAATTGAGCCGCGAGAGCGCCCCGTCGGCGGCGCGCGTCTGGGGCCGCGTGTCCAGGTTCGAGAGGCGGAGCTCCATCGACGCGAGGGCGTAGCGGTCCTCGTCGGTGCCATGAGGCGTCCGCAGGAGCAGGCCGAGCACGGTCGCGGCGCGCGCGTCGTTCTTGGCGCGCCGCAGCCGGTCGGCGAGCGCGCGGAGCGCCTCCGCGACGGCTTCGGAGTCCGCGGACTGCGCGACGTCGAGGAGCGCCTGCGCGTTCGAGCCGGACGCGAGGCGCTTCTCGGCGGCGGCGAGGATCTCCTTTCGCAGCGCGGCCGGGATCGATTTCGCGATCGGCCCGAGGAGCTTCCGGAGGAGCCAGGCGCGGTCGTCGTCTTTCGTCTCGAGCAGCGCGCGGGCGAGCGCGGGCGCGGCGGCCTCGGTGCCGGCGAGCGCTTCGGCGAGCATCTCCGCGCGAGCCTTTTCGGCCTTCACGAGCGCCTTCACGAGCGCCTTCGACTCGGACTTGGCGAGGTACGCCGCGGCGAAGCGCGCGCGCTCGAGGTCAGCGTGGTCGAGGAGCTTCTCGAAGCGAGCGGCCATCGACGGAGGCAGCGAGAGCGTGCCGAGCGTGTGGAGCGCCGTGTGCGCCAGCGCGCGATCCGGCGAGCTCGCGGCGTCGGCGAGCGCGTCCACGACCTTTGCGTTGGGCTTGCTTCCCTGGAGGGCGAAGCGGAGCGCGATGAACGCCTCCTGCTTCACGAGCGGCGGCTGGTTCTTCGCCGTCGCGTACGCGAGCAGCGTGGGGACGGCGCTCGGATCCTCGAGGTAGCCGAGGATCTTCAGCGCCGCGGCGATCGCGCTCGGCGCCGCGTCTTTCTGCTTCTTCAGGTACTTCTCGGTCTCCGCGAGGTAGCTCCGCCGCTCGCGCACGCCGGCGTCCTTCACGTGCTGCCGCACGGCGAGCGTCGCCGCCTTCGCGGCGCCACCTCCGGCGGAGCCTGGGCCCTCGGCCGTCGCGAGCCCCTCGAGGAGCGTGGAGAACGCGTCTTTTCCCCCGAGATTGGCCAGATCCCGTCGAGCGCGCGGCGCTCGGCGCCGGCCCCGTCGGTC
Source organism: uncultured delta proteobacterium (assembly GCA_963731595.1). Classification (GTDB taxonomy): domain Bacteria; phylum Myxococcota_A; class Polyangia; order Polyangiales; family Polyangiaceae; genus DASXHD01. The sequence continues at coordinate 405,653 of CAVSWE010000004.1, read as the reverse complement.
GCGGCCAGGCGCGCGCGGATGAGCGGCACGACGTCCTCGCCGACGCTTCGAATCGCCGCGGTCGCCGCGCGCCGCACGTCCTCGACGTTCGAGCCGAGGAGCTCCATCGCCTGGGCGACGACCTTCTTCGCGGCGCCGACGTGCGTGAGCGCTTCGAGCGCGTGACGCTGCAAGACCGGCACGCCGCTCTCGAGGAGCGAGACGAACCCCTCGATGGCTTGCGGCTGCTTCGCGCGCAGCTCGCCGAGCACGATTGCCGCGGCGATGCGCTTCTCGATCGACGGGTCCTTGAGGAGGCGGATGACTTTGTCGACGTCGTTCATGGTGTGTTGCCCATCTTCAAAATCTCGTCGAACTCGGCGTCGGTCACCGGCACGACGGAGATGCGGGAGCGTCTCACGAGCGCGATGTTCGCGAGCTTCTTGCTGGCCTTGATCGCCGCGAGCGACACCGGCCGCGCGAACGCCTTCACCGGCGCGACCTCGACCGAGACCCAATCCGCGCTCTTCGCCTCGTCACGTTTCGTCGCCGTCGGGTCCGGGTAGGCCGTGCGCGTGACGCGCGCCACGCCGACGATCTCCTTGCCGACGTTCGAGTGGTAGTAGAGCGCGAGATCGCCCTTCTTCATGGCGCGAAGGTTGTTGCGCGCCTCGTAGTTGCGGACGCCGTCCCACGAGGTCCTGCCATCGTTCTGCAATTGCAGAAAGGCATAAACGTGCGGCTCGCTCTTGATCAGCCAGCGGGACATTGGTTAATGGGCATGCAGCATACACACATGACCCAGGCCGATCAGCAGTCTCCGGCGAAGCGGGTTTCTCGCGGCGAACGCCTCATGCCCGATCCGGCGGCCGCGCTGCGCGCCCCGGAGCTCCCGCGCATCGCGCACGCGCACCTCAAGATCGTGCAGAGGAGCCTCGAGCCGGGTTGGCTCGACCGCGCGCTACGGCTGGGCCAGCGCACGCTCGGCTGCAACTGGATCGAGATCTGTACGCGGAACATCCGCGACGTCCACGGCCGCGAGCGCATCGGCGAGCTCCGCGCCGACCAGAGCTACATCGTGGTGTCGAACCACCGCAGCTTCTTCGACATGTACGTCATCACCGCGTACCTCGTGAAGCGCGGGATGAAGCACCGCATCCTCTTCCCGGTGCGCTCGAAGTTTTTCTACGACAGCGCCGCGGGCATCTTCGTGAACGGCGTCATGAGCTTCTTCGCGATGTACCCGCCGGTCTTTCGCGACAAGGCGCTCGCGCACCTCAACCTCGCGAGCCTCGACGAGACGATTCGTCTGCTCCGCCAGGGCGGCTTCTTCATCGGGCTCCACCCCGAGGGAACGCGCAACACGGGCGACCCGTACACGTACCTCCCGGCGCGGAGCGGCGTCGGTCGCATCATCCACCAGGCGCGCATGCCGGTGCTGCCGGTCTTCATCCACGGCCTCGGCAACGATCTCAAGAAGCAGGTCCTAGGAAACTTCACCGGCAAGGGCGACCGCGTGAACGTGGTCTTCGGCGAGCCGGTCGACTTCCAGGGCCTCCTCGATCAACCCCCGAGCCCGCGCATGTTCAAAGCCGTCTCCGAACGCGCGATGGAAGCCGTCGCCGTCCTCGGCGAAGAGGAGCGCTCGATCCGGGAGAAGAAATAAACAGGAAGATCAAAAGATCAGAAGAGGACTTTTTAGGAAAAATTCCTTCTGAGCTTCTGACCTTCCTGTTTCTCTCTCCCGGGCCGTCAGTGCGTCGTGAACGTGCGGGTGGTGGGGTCGAGGGGGCCGAGGTCCCAGGTGGACGCAGCGGAGCGGAGGGTGTCGTCGCAGACGCGCGCCGAGAGAGGTTGCGCGCCCTTCGGCGGGGGGCGGCCGATCGGGAACGTGCGCACGCACGCCATCGGGGCGCCTTTCAGCCGGAAATCGTCGTAGACGACGTACGCGCGGTACGTCTTGCCGGGCTCGGGCCGCACGATCGCGCGCTGCACGGTGCCGGTGACGTGCACGTCGCACCACGTCTTCGCCGTCGTCGCGCTGCAGTCCTCGCCTTGGGCCGCCGCGCCCGAGGCGGATGCGGCGACCTCGGCGACGTGCAGCTCGACGCGCGGGTACATGCTCGCGTCGTCGCTCCGCGCGATCTTCATCCAGTGGAGCTCGATGGGCAGCACGCCGGCCGGCGGCGGCGGCGCTTCGACGAGCGCGAACGCGGAGCCTGCCTTGGCCTGATCGCTCACCTCGACGCCGACGCGGTACGTTCCCCACGCGTCCGGCACGAACGTGACGCCGAGGCTCCGCGGTCCCACGGTGAGCTTCGTCGTGGAGCCCGGCGCGGGATCGAGCTGCCAGCCGCGATCGAGGATGTTCCCGGTGCGCGCCCGGCTCCGGTTGGAGTCGCAATCGATCTTCTGTCCGGGCGACGCGACGAGATTGGTCGAGCCCTGCGACCCCGAGCCCGCGACGCGGCACACGACGACCGCCTCGGGCGGCGGCCCGCACGTTTCGTCGCGGACGCGATCGAGGTGGACCTGGATGTCCGCGCCCGTCGACGCGAGGTCGATCACGTCCATCGGCGGCGGCCCGCTCTCTCGAGTCGCGGGACAGTCGCGGCCGGGCAGCCTCTCGCGCACGTACACGTGCACGCCGCTCGCTTGCTCGATGACGCGCTTGATCTCGATTCGACTTCGCGCCGGCGTCGGGCGCCGTCGCGACGAAGAGCATGTCCCGGTCGAAGTTCGTTCCGCTCGGCGGCGGCGGCGGCTTGGCGTCCGGGCGCGGGTCCTTCCACACGAAGAGCCAGTCGCTCGCGTCGTGCACGGCGTAGAAGCCGGGCTTCTGCGCGACATAGCCGTCGGTCGGCACGTGGACGAAGTCGAGCTCGTCGCCGACGTCGGGGCGCGTGACGTCGTCGACCGCGCCAGAATGGATCACGATCCGATTCTGTTCGGTGCAACCTGCAAACAATCCGAACGCGAGCCAGATCCAGCGCATTTCAGCGGCTTACCGCAGGGAAACACGCGCGGTCAACCTCCGCCCGCGGCGTCGCTCGGCGCGTCGTCGTTCGCGTCGGCCGCGGAGGCGTCGGAGCCGCCGTCCGCTCCGCCGTCCGCGCCCGCGTCCGAGCCCGCGCACTCGACGAGATTGTCGACGTGGATGAGCGGCCCGGGCGTCGCCTGGCGCGCGGAGAACGCGATGCCGACCGAGATCGCGTCGCACGTCGTGTTCGGGTCGACCTGACCGTTCGCGAGGATGTCGAGGCTCCCGTGGAGGAAGCCCTGCATGAGCGTGTAGTTCGGATCGGAGTCGCAGAAACCGATGAGGCGGAAGCCTTGGACGACGTCCGACTCGCGCGAGCGCCCGGCGATCGTGCCGTCGACGATGCTCCACGTGCCGTCCTCGGCCTTCTTGATTTGTCCGGCCACGAGGCTTTGGACGAACTTGATCGGGAAGGCCGTCGCGACGTCGGTCTTGCGTCCCGGGATGGTCGGAAACCAGAAGAGCGTGTCGGTCGGGAGCTGGGCGACGATGTACCCGTCGCGCACGTAGGCGTTCGGATCCGAGAGGACCGCGTCTGGCAGGCTGGGTCCTCCCGTCGGCTGCGTCACGGCCGTGTCGCGCACGTACCACGGCATGTCCGCCGTGAAGCACGGGTGCACGCGCCAGCTCGGATCCGAGCAGCTCCACGGGAGCACGTTCACGAGGCCCGGCGAGGGATAGAGATCGACGCGCACCGAGTCGTCGTTCGCGCCGCCGTTGTAGCTCGAGACCTTGATGAGGAAGTTGTAGGCGCCGGTGCAGAGCGCGCAGTTGAACGCGTCGTCGTTGAGGCCGTATTTCCCGCCGACCTCGGGGATCGACGAGGCCTGCACCTCGAGCTTGCCGAAGGTGTTGTCGCGGCAGTAGTTGCCGTCGTAGGAGATCGCGGCGACCGTCGGCTTGCACGAGACGGTCGGGTTGTCCTGCCCGCAAGTCGGCGAGTTCGTGCAGACGTTGTCGAGGTTCATCCCGAGGTCTTGCCACGCGCCCGCGTCGGGCTGGAAATTCGGGTCCTGCGAGCCGAGGCGCATCGTGCCGACGGCGAGGTAGATCGGCGGGATCTCGGACGTGTCGCCGGGCGCCGGGCGCTCCGACGGCGTCGGCGCTTTCGCCGAGAAGCAAGACTGACCGCCGGCGTCGATCCCGCCCGACCACCAGCCGATGCCGCTGCCCGCTTCGATCTCGGGGACGAGATCGGGGGTGTAGACCGTGCAATAGGCGATCGTCGCGGCGCCGCCGCAAGCTACTGCGACGCCCGCGAGCGCTTTGCCGATCGCGACGTACCGACCCACGAAATCGAGCTTACTCCTTAATCAGGGGTTCGAGGCGCCGAACGTGCTCGTCCCGACGGCCCAATCGCCCGCCACGTTCGTGTCGGCGTTCGCCTTGCGCGCGACGCTGGCCCCCGTCGGGCCGGTTCCGCAGCTCGTCCAGCTCGCGGAGACTGATTCGGCGAGGGTGTTCGTGTTGCACGGGTTTCCGCCGCAATCCGCTGGGAGCCATTGCCCCGCCGCCTGGAGCGCCATCACGTCGGAGTAAAACCCGCTTGGCAGCGTGCCCGAGAAGAACGCCGCGCCGTCTTGGATGGTCTTGTTCGGCGCGCGCACGACGAGCACGCGCCCGGAGTAGGTGATGCCCGTCGTCCCGCCGGCGACGTCCCACGCGTTCGCGTAGCAGGACGCGTCGCCGCAGTCGGTCTGCGAGGTCGTCTCGGTCGTCGCGGTCGTCGCGCCGAGGTGCACGACGACGCGATCGCCCTGCGCGACGGTCAGGTTGGGAAGCGTCGCGAGCACGACCGCGCCGGTGATGTTCTGCTCCACCGTGATCCCGTTCAAGTTGCCCGCGCCCGTCGCGAGGAGCTCGATGAGATCGAGGCTGCCGGTGATGGCCGGGTTGAGCTCGTTCAGCTGCAGCGTCGCGACGCTGTTGAAGGAGGTGAACTTCGCGGTGTTGGCCGCGCCGTCGACTCCCTTGCCGAGCGTGTCCTTCAGCGAGGACGCGACCGTGACCGTGTACGACTGGTTCATGCCCTGGCTGGCGGTCGTCACGTTGATTTGGTTCGACGCCGCGACGGTCGCCGCGCTCGCGACGAGGCCGTTGTCGAACGTGAGCTGGCTGCCGTCGGCGACGAGCGAGCTCCCGTCGAGGTCGCGGTCGAAGGTGACGACGAGCGACGTGTCGGAGGTCGCGAGCGCGGATTGCACCTTCGGCGCGTTGCACGCGAGGCTCGTGAAATCGCCTGAAATCCAGCCCGAAGGCTGCGCCACGCCGCCGAGGCGCATCATGATGCCGGTGAGCGTCACCGTGCAGCCGTTGCTGACGCCGAGCGAGGTCTTCACCGTCTGCGGAGTGCGCATGCGGAGGTTCAGCGCGGCGTTGCCCGTGAGCCCGGTCGTCTCGATCTGCGCCTGCGCGAACCCGGTCTGCACCGTTCCGAACGTCGACTTCACCGTCGCGCCGAGCGTGACGTATTCGCTCTCGTAGCCGTCGACGTTCGAGACGAGATCGGTCGCGCTCGACACGTCCTGGAGCAGCGGCGAGAGCGGGATGTTCTGCGCGGTCCGCGTGAACGACGTCAGCGAGGTCACCTCGCGAAGGCCGGTCACGTTCGTCGCGCCGGTGACGGTGAAGCTCACCTCGTCTCCGGCGACCGGCGCGGGGCTGAGCGTCGACGGGTCGACCGCGACGAAGATCGCCGGGCCGGTCTGCTCCGCTTGGACGAAGAAGCCTGCCGGCTCGCTCCCGACGAGCGGCTTCACGTACGTGACGGTCGCGCCGTCGATGGGCAGCGCGAGCGCGCCCGCGTCTTGCGACGCGCTCGCGGCGTTTCGCACCGCGAGGATCTGCTTCGACGTCGGCGAGAGGTTCGCGTCGCTCGGCGCGTCGACGGGCGCGTCGACCGGCGCGTCCGACCCGGCGTCGCTCGCGTCGATGGTCGCGTCAGCGGGACCGTCCGCCGGTGCGTCGCTCACGCCGACGTCGGGGCCGGCGTCCTTGCCGTCGCCCCCGTCGCCGCAGGCGATCGCGAATGCCAAGAAGCCGAGCGCCAAGGACTTTTGGAGTGCCGCCACGAAGGTCAAATTGCCCCAGCGCGACCCGAAATGCACGCTACTTTGAGCCGCCCAACGTGTTCGATTGCGACGGCCCCACCTTCTTCGAGCTCGCGCGGCAGGCGATGTCGTCGACCGAGCACGGCTACGACCTCATCGCGCCGAAGTTCGAGCACACCCCGTTTCGCACGCCCGAGCCGGTCGTGCGCGAGCTCGCCCGGCGCGTCGGGCCCGTCTCCGCCGCGCTCGACGTCTGCTGCGGGACCGCGGCGGCCGCCGTCGCTTTGTGTGCAGTCTGCACGGATCGTGTCGTCGGCGTCGACACGAGCGCCGGGATGCTCGACGTCGCCGCCGCGCGCCTCGACGCGGCGCCGAAGTCGCGGGGCCTGCGCACCGAGCTCGTTCGCGCCGACGCGCTCGATCTGCCGTTCGCAGCCGAGTTCGACGCCGCCGTGTGCGTGGGCGCGTTCGGTCACATCGAAGAACGCGACGAGCCGCGCTTCGTCGCGTCGATCCTGCGGGCGCTTCGCCCGGGCGGGCGCTTCGTGTTCGCGACGAGCGAGCTCCCGCCGTGGTCGTCGGCGTCACGCGTCCTCGCCGAGGGCTTCAACGCCGCGATGCGCGTCCGGAACGCGCTCTGGTCGCCGCCGTTCGTCATGTACTACCTGACGTTCCTCTGGCCGAAGGTGCGCGGCCGTCTGCTCGCCGCGGGCTTCTCCGAGGTCGAGGTGGTGCGAGGCGCGTTCCCGGAGCCGTTCGGACGCGTCCTCTTGGTGTCGGCCACGAAGTAGCGCTCACTTCACGACGAGGATCTCGACCTCGCCCTCGCAGCGATCGACGTGCACGTTGACGTGTCGGCCGTCGCGGCTGACGACGACGTCGACGCTCGAGTCGCCGACGCGCAGGTTGCGGATGACGAGCCGCGGGAGGTTCTCGGGCAGCGCAGGGCGCACGAAGCGGAGGCGGCCCGCCGGCGCGTCGATGTCGAGCCCGAGGCACGCCTGGAGCAGCATGAACGACGCGCCGGCGGCCCACGACTGCGGCGCGCACGCGACCGGGTACGGCGTCGGCCCGTCGTGATCCGTGCGCGCGAAGCCGCAGAAGAGCTCGGGCATGCGGTGCAGGTCGAAGTGCACGCTCGCGCGGTACATCGCCTCGAAGAGCGCGAGCGCGTGCTCGCGGAAGCCGTAGCGCGCCAACCCGATCGCGGCCATCGCGTTGTCGTGCGGCCACACCGAGCCGTTGTGGTACGCCATCGGGTTGTAGCGGAGCTCGCGATCGTCGAGCGTGCGGACGCCCCAACCCGAGAACATGTGGGGGCTCATCAGGGTCGACGCGACGAGCGCGGCCCGCGCGGGCGGCGCGATTCCCGCGAAGAGCGTGTGACCGGCGTTCGACGCGCGCACGGCGCAAGGGCGCTTGTCGCCGTCGAGCGCGAGCGCGTATGTGCCGAGCTCGTCGGACCAGAAGGCGCGATCGAACTCGGCGCGGAGCTCCTCGGCGCGTTGCTCGAGGCGCTGCGCGCGCGCGCTCTCGCCGAGACGCGCGCGCGATCCTCGCGGCGGCGATGCGCGCGGCGTACGCGTACGCCTGCACCTCGCAGAGGGCGATCGGTCCCTCGGCGAGCGCGCCGTCGCGGTGCATCACCGAGTCGGCGGAGTCCTTCCACCCTTGCGAGACGAGGCCGCCCTGCGAGCGCCGCGCATACTCGACGAACCCGTCGCGATCGCGATCGCCGTCGGACTCGAGCCACGCGAGGGCGCGCTCGACGTTCGGCCAGATCGACTCGACGAACGCGCGATCGCCCGTTCGACGCCAGTACGCGCCGGCGAGCATCACGAAGAGCGGCGTCGCGTCGACCGTGCCGTAGTAGCGGTCGAAGGGGATCTCGCGGAGCGCCGCCATCTCGCCGCGCCGCTCTTCGTGGAGGATCTTGCCCGGCTCGGCGTCACGCTCGGCGTCGGTCTCGGTCGCTTGCGTCGCCGCGAGGTGCCCGAGGACGCCGCGCGCGACGCTCGGGTCGAGCCACAGCACCTCCAGCGCCGTGATGATGCCGTCGCGCCCGAAGACCGCCGCGTACCAGGGCACGCCCGCGTAGGGGTACGCGCCGTGCTTGCAGGGCGTCAGCATCATGCGCAGATCGCACGCCGAGCGTTCGAGCCACTCGTCGATGCGCGGGTTGGACGCGGCGAGCTCCACCTTCGGCGTGGCGCCGCTGGGTGGTAGCTTCGCGCGGCGGCATGCTTCGTCGAAGCTCGCGGAGGGCGGTCGATTCGAGCGCGATCGAGCCATTCGTGGCGAAGCTCGCCGTGACCTCGAAGCGCTGCTCGGCGCGCGGCTCGAGGCGCAGGCGCCACGTCGCCGACGACTGCGTCACCGCGCGCGGCGGCGGCGCGAAGGCGAGGTGCGTCGAGCGCTCGACGCGGTCGAGGCCTTCGTACCCGAGAACGACCCGCGAGCCCGCGACGAGTGCGTCGCGCGCCGTCCCGCGCTTCGCGCGCTTCATTCCGCGAATCTCGAAGACGTCGGCGTAGTCCGCGGCGAAGCGGAGCGACGCATCGAGCTCGATCGTACGCAGCGAGAAATTGCGGACGACGACGCGCCCGTACCAGCACCTCTCGAAGAGGAAGCTCATGAAGGAGACGTGGAGCGAGTCGCGCTCGATCGGGTCCGGCAGGTCGGTGTAGTCGGGGTTGGTCAGCTCGACGACGAGCACGTGGTCGCTGCGCACCGTCGAGCGGAGCAGTTGCAACGGGCGCGAGTCGAACGCGAGCTCGAGCTGGCTCAGAAAGCGTGTGCCGTCGTGGTAGATGCCCTGTTCGCCGAGCCCGACGGGGCGGATTCGATCCCGCGCTGCCGAAGACGGCGAAGCTGTCGCCTTGCTTGATGACGCGGGGTCGCTCATCCGCGCGTGAGCTCGTGGCGAGAATGTAATAGTGATCCTCGACTCGAATGATCTCGTCGGGCATCGATCAGCCTCCTGTAAACCTCCACGTAATCGCGCGCCATCCGAGCGGCGGTGAACCGACGCTCGAACACCGCGCGGCACGCCTCCCGCCGTAGCTCGCCGAGGCGACGCACGGCCTCCACGGCTTCGTCCACGCCGCGGCACAAGAAGCCCGTGACGCCGTCGTCGACGACCTCGGGCACCGAGCCGCAGGGAAAGGCGACGACCGGCGTCCCACACGCGAGGGCCTCGATCATCACCATGCCGAACGGCTCCGGCCACGCGATCGGAAAGAGCAGCGCGCGCGCGCCGCCGAGGAACGCCTGCTTGTCGACCTCGCCGATCTCGCCGACCCACTCGACGTGCGGTTGCGACAGCAGCGGGACGACCTCTCGCGCGTGGTAATCGCGATCGCCGGGGTCGACCTTGGCGGCGATGCGCAAGCGCATGCGGGCGCGCCGCGCGATCTCGATCGCGTGGACGATTCCTTTGTCGGGGCTGCTACGGCCGAGGAAGGCGAGCGCGTCTCCGCCGTGATCGAGGCGATAGAGGTCGGCGAGGCCGTGATGCACCGTGAGTTGCCACGACGCCCAAGGCATGGGCCGGCGCTGCGCGTCCGAGATGGAAACGAGCGGCATTCCCTCGAACTTGCGGTGCAGGGGCAAGACGTCGGGAAGATCGAGTCGGCCGTGGAGCGTCGTGACGTGCGTCACGCGCTCGCGCCGGGTCATGGGGAAATGCAGATAGTCGACGTGGAAGTGGACGACGTCGAACTCGTCGCGCCTGCGGTAGACATCCTCGAGCATCGCGAGGTGCGGCGCGACCGTGTCGACGCACCCGCCGAGCCGGAGAGCCCGCGGCGTCTGAGGGACGAGCTTCGCCGACGTGACCGAGTCGCCGCTCGCGAAGAGCGTCACGTCGTGGCCCTGGGCGACGAGCGCTTCGGTCAGGTACGAGACGACGCGCTCGGTCCCGCCGTAGAGCTTGGGGGGAACGCTCTCGTGAAGCGGCGCGACTTGCGCAATTCGAAGGCTTGGGTTGCGGTCGCGTTGCATGCTTCCCCGGTCGAGTCCCGTCCGTGGGGATGCGTACAAGCTCCGTGCCTGCGTCGGATTCGAGCTACTTCGGCAAGAGCCGTGGAGCATAAACGGACACGAGCGCGATCGCGGCCGCGTTCCAGCCGAGGCTCAGCGCCATCGGCACCGCCACCCGCCGGTGGGGGACGCCGGCGTAGCGCATCACCGCCATCACGAGCCACGGTCCGAGGAACGCGCCGAACATCACGATCATCCAAAACATGTATCTCGAGGTCACCATGCGCTCGAGGCGCGGAGTCCGCTTGCGTTCGACGAGGCGCTGCCACCACGGGATGCGGCGCAGCGTCTCGAAGAGCAAGTCCACGACGACGACCTGCACGTACGCGAGCGGCCAACCGACGAGCGCGGCGAGCCACGGCGATCTATGCAGGACGGTCTGCGCATACGGGATCGCGAAGAGCAACCCACCGAACGGGTTGATCGCCAGCGCAACGAACGCGGCGTACGCTGCCCACATCCGTCATTCACCGTACAGGATCGAGGGCGCCTGGTGACGCAATCCGCGCTCGCGCTGCCGCGCATGGGGTTGGCCTCGAGCTACGGCGTCGGTGCGCTCGAGGTGGACGAGGCGTTCGAGCGCGGGGTTCGGTTTTTTTTCTGGGGCGCGATGCGGCGGACGGGGTTCGGGCGCGCGCTTCGTCGCGTCACCCGCGCGCACCGCGGCGCGCTCGTCCTCGCGGTGCAGAGCTTCACGAGCCGGCCCTCGCTCGTTCGCGTCTCGGTCGAGAGCGCGCGCTTGCGTCTCGGCGTGGACGCGATCGACGTGCTCTGCCTCGCGTACCGCAGCGGCGCGATCGCTCCGGGGGTCGTGGACGCGGCGCGCGCGCTCGTCTCGCGCGGCGTCGTCCGCTCGCTCATGGTGTCTTCGCACGACCGGCCGACGTTGGTCGCGCTCGCGGCCGACGGCGCGTTCGATTCGCTGATGGTCCGCTACAACGCCGCGCATCGTGGCGCCGAATCCGCCGTATTTCCCGCCGCGCGCGCGCACGGTCGCCCCGTGCTCGCGTACACCGCGACGCGGTGGGGCAGTCTCCTCGATCCCGCGTCGCTTCCGCCGAGCGAGCCGCGGCCGCGCGGGTCGGACTGCTACCGCTTCGTCTTGTCGCACGCGGACGTGGCGTCGTGCCTGTTCGGTCCGGCCGACCGCGACGAGATGATCGAGGCCCTCGCCGCGATCGAGCGCGGTCCGATGAGCGCCGACGAGCTGGCGTGGATGGCGCGCGTCGGCGACGCCGTTCGCGCGCGCGCTCGCGCCGCGCCGCCGCTCGGCCCGCGCGACTGGCTCCGCCACGCCCGCGGCATGGCGCGATCGATCCGCGAGCACGGACTCACCGAAGACCTGCTCAGTCGGTTCAACCGGTGAGCGCCGGCGTCACTTGCAGCAGACGGTCGTCTCGGCGGCGAACGCGACGCCGCCGTCGGCCGAGGCCGCAGACGGCGCGCACGACGCGGTCGTCGTCGCGGCGTACGTGTACGAGCTGAACGTGTGGTTGCCGACGTTGTTGCACGTGCCGTCGGCCGGAACGGCGGCGGCGCCCTGCGAGCAGGACGTGCTCGTGTAGAAGGTCGCCGTGCCGTTGCACGCGCCCGCGTCGAACGCGCAGCCGCACGCCGAGCATCCGCGCGTGTCGTTCACGCCGGTGCCGACGAGGTGCTGCGTCGGAAACCCCGCGGGGCAGGGGTTTTGCCCCGCCTGCGACACGCAGACGCCGAACGGCGCGGGATCCGGCATGCACACGCTTCCGCTCCCGCACGAGGCGCCGCCGTCGCCGGCGAAGGCGCAGGTGCGACCTTGGTGATCGTAGCCGACCGGCGCGATCGTCTGCGAGGGCGTCGGCGTGCAGCTCCCGCCGGTCGGCGCGGGCCCCGTCACCGAGATCTTGGCGCCGCCGCCCGTCGAGAACGCGGTGAACGACGTGCCGCAGGTCCCGCTGTCGGCCGGTGCCGTCGCAGTGTTGAAGTTGTTGCAGGCGTTGTTGTTGCCGCGCGTGATGGCGAGGTTGCCGGTCGCGCAGCTCGGGTCGGTCGTCGTGCACGTGCATCCGCAGCTCGCCGCGGAAGCGTCGAGGCCTTCTTCCACGTCGGTCGGCGTCGCGTATCCGGCGCCGCAGGTCGGGCGCGAGTCGGGAGCGTAGACGGCCCACGACCAGCCGGCGGGAAGCGTCGGCACGCACACCGAGGACGCGCCGCACGTCGGCGCGTCGGGTCCTGCGTCGCCGGACGCGTCGGCTTTCGCGTCCCCGCCGCCCGTCGCGTCGCCCGTCGCGTCGCACGAACGCGTCGGCCGAGCCGTCGACGCCGTCGGTGTAGTCGCCGAGCCCGATGATGTCGCCGCAGCCCGCGAGCGCCGCGACCCCGAGCAGCCAAGTCGTCGTCCTCGCGCGCATCAGAACGTCCCTCCTAGCGTCGCCGACGTGGGCGTCAAGAAGAGCCGCGCCTGCACCGGCGCGCTCTTCGGCGAAACGATGAACGACACGAGCGACACGGCGAGCGCCGTCGCGCCGACGACGACGAAGACGGTCGACGCCGTCGCGAACGTCCACGCTTCGTCGATCGATTGCCGCCCGGTCGCGTCGCACACTTTGTTCGGGCAGTGCGGGTCGGCCGCGCTCTTGTCCGAGAGCGCCGCGCCGAGGAACGCCATACCCCCGCCGAGCGAAGCGACCCCGACGCCGCCGATGATCCACGCGAACGTGCGCAGGCCGTGGCCGCCGCTCGGCGCCTCGTGCTTGGGCTCCTCGGTCGGCGTCACGACCTTCGGCTCGTCGAACGGGGACGGCTCGCGCTCGGCGACCGCGGACTTCTCCTCCGGCGCGGCGGCTTTCTTCAGCTTCGCGTCGATCGTCGTGCTCTCGCCTCGGGCGAGCGTTCGCGTCTCGCTGAACGTGACGTAGCCGGGCGCGGCGATCGTCACGGTCGCTTCGCCCGGGGTCGTGCGGATCGGACCGAGCGGCGTCGTGCCCGCGGGTTTGTCGCGCACGGTCACCGCCGCGCCCGGCACGTCGCACTGGACGACGAGCGTCGCGACGTGCGCGGCGACCTTGGCGATCATCTCGTCGAGGTGCGGCACGCGCGACTTGAGGTCGGCCGGCGCGGTCGCCACGAACTGATCGAACGCGTCGAGCGCGCCCGCGTAATCGCCGATCGACTCGAGAGCGCGCGCGCGGTTGTAGTGGATCGCGGGGTTTTGCACGATCGCGAAGGACGCGTCGTACTTCGCGAGCGCCTCGCGGAACTTCGACGCGTGGACGAGCGCGTCGCCCTCTTTCTTCAGCTCGGCGGCGCGCGCCTGATCGGCTTTGGACGGCTGCGCGAAGGCTGGCGCGGAGAGCGCGAGCAAAATCGCTGCGTACGCGAATCGAGCGCGATACCCCATTGTTCGCAGGCTATCAGAGCGTCAGCGGATCGCCACCGCCGGCGCGCGCGGGCGGCGGCTTGTGCGGGCGCGGCGGAGAGGAGCGGACGGGGCCAGGTTTGCTCGTCGGCGCGGTCTCGGTCTCGGTCGTGGGGCGCGCGACCGGCGCGACGGCGACCTCGGCGATCGTCTGTGTGGACGCTCCCGTCGCAGTCGCCGAGGGCGCGGCGGTGGTCGTCGCGGCCGCCGTCTCGGTCGTGGGCGTCGGCGGCGGCGTGGCGGCGGCGACGCTCGTGACCGTCGTCGCCGTCGTCGCTTGAATGGTCGCGGGCGGCGATTCGTGGCGACCGAGGTACCAGCCTCCGAATCCGGCGGCGCAAGCGACGAGTCCGAGGGCGGCGAACCATTTTGCGTTCGACGGCTTCTTTTGATCGCGCCGCACGACGAGCTCGCCGTCGGGCGGGAGCGTCGGAATGAGCGAGCGCATCGGCGGAAGGCTCGGCATCTGCGGCGTCGCGATTGCAGGCGCCGCCATCTCGATCGGGGCGATCTCGTGCGTCGGCTGCGCGACCGGCGGCGGCTTCGCGCTCCGCGGCGCAGGCGGCTTCGCGCTCCGCAGCGCCGCCGGTTTCGCGCTCGGCGCGGAAGGAGGCATGAGCGGCAGGGTGACGGCGTCGGGCGACGGCGTCGAGTCGACGAGGAGATCGTCGGCGCTGACCGGAATCGACGAGGACGGCGGCGACTCCTCGTCCTCGGGCTCTTCGCGCGGAATCAGAGGTCGCGGCATCCGCGCGGGCGGCGGGGCGACGCCGGGCAGCGTCGACTTCGGGTTGGCGTAGGCCGGCGGCGGCGGTTTGTGGGGAGCATCGGCCGCATCCTTCGCGAGCTCGGACGCGACCATGTACGGCAGGCCCGCCTCCTTGCCGACGTCGAGGACCGTCGCGCGGCTCGCTTCGAGCTTGAAGCGCTCGAGCGCCTCCGCGTTTGCCAGCGATTCGCGCGCGAGGATCCGGACCCAGACGCGCTGCTTGCGCGCCACGTCGTTCGCCTCGTAGAGGACCACGCCGCCGCTCTCGGCGAGGAGGCGCGTGATCCGATATTTCTGAGTCAGCGTCGTGCCGAGCTTGAGCGGGCCCACGATCGGTCAGTCTATCAGACTCACGCGCTCAGCTCTTCGAGCGAGCGGCCTTCGCTCGCGACGCCGTAAATTCGAGCGATTATCGCGGCGCCAAGCATGAGGCAGGCCGCGATCACGTAGCCCTCGAAGAGGCGCATCGGGTCGTTCGAGTCGACGAAATGCCCGAACAGCGACGGCGCGGCGGCGCCCGCGAGCGTGCCGCAAGCGTAGAACACCGCGATGACCATGCCCCGGAGCTCGACGCCGAAGAGCTCGCTCACCGTGAGGTACGCGGAGCTCGCGGCCGCCGACGCGAAGAAGAAGACGGCGCACCACGAGGCGGTCTGGGTGACCGCGTCGAGCCAGCCCGCGGCGAACGCCGCGCCGGTGAGCACGAGCAGCACGCCCGAGATCGCGTAGGTCGCCGGGATCATCGCGCGCCGCCCCCAGCGATCGAACAGATGCCCGAGCACGATCGGCCCGGCGAAATTCCCGATCGCGAACGGGATCATGTAGAGGCCCACGTGGCGCGGGGCGACGCCGTCGAACTTGTTCAGGATGAGCCCGTAGCTGAAGAAGATCGCGTTGTAGAGAAACGCCTGCGAGAGCATGAGCGCGACCCCGAGCAGCGCGCGGCGGCGATGGCGGACGAAGAGCGTCTCGAGCAAGTGCTTCACGCTCGCCGCGCCGGTGACGCGCACGTCCACGGTACTGCGTTCGCCGCGGGCCGCCTGCCCCGCGGCGCGTTCGATCGCCGACATCGTGCGCTCGGCCTCCTCGACGCAGCCGTGCAAGAGGAGCCAGCGCGGCGACTCGGGCACCTCGCGCCGCACGAAGAGGATGACGAGACCGAGCACCGCGCCGAGGCCGAACGCGAGCCGCCAACCGAGCCACACCGGGACGCGCGCCGGGTCGAGCAAGAAGAGCGTGAGGACCGCGCCCGCGCCGACGCCGACCCAGTAGCTCCCGTTGATCGCGAGGTCGACGCGGCCGCGGAGACGCGCGGGAACGAGCTCGTCGATCGCCGAGTTGATCGCCGAGTACTCGCCGCCGATGCCCGCGCCCGCGAGGAAACGAAAGATCAGAAAGACCCCGAACGTGGGCGCCGCGCCGCTCGCCGCCGTCGCCGCGAGGTAGAGACCGAGCGTCACGAGGAACAGTCGCTTTCGCCCGTGCTCGTCGGTGAGCCGCCCGAACCCGAGCGCGCCGACGACCTGCCCGACCAGGTACGCGGAGCTCGCGAAGCCGACCTGCGCGGCGCGCAAACCCAGCGTTCGATGGTCCTCGAGCGCCGGCCCGAGGTTCGCGACGAGGCTCGCCTCGAGGCCGTCGAGGATCCACGTGATGCCGAGCGCGACGACGACGCGGACGTGCCAGCGCGACCACTCGAGGGCGTCGAGACGCGGCGGCACGTTCGAGCGGATGATCTCGCTCACTCGACGGACTTGACACGGGACGCTCGACCGCGCACCTCTAAGAACGGTGCGTCATCTCGTCCTCGTCCTCGCGGTCCTCCTCGCCGCCGTCCTCACGACGGCGACGACGCTGGTCGCCTCGCCCGCCGCCGTCGCGCACGCGACCGACGTGGCGCGCGCGCAGCACGGCGAGATGCGGGCTTGCGCGCACGTCGCCCACGCGGGTCACGTGAGCGCCATCGACCAGGACGACGACGTCGACGACGATGGCGGCGACGACGACTTCACCGCCGCAGACGACGACCTCGAGCGCGCCATGGTCGTGGTGGCTCCCGCGCTGCCTCCGCGCGAATCGAGTCTTTCGCCCGCGATCTTCGCCGAACGGCTCGGCCCTTCGCGCGGACACTTCTCGCTCCCCGACCGGCCTCCACGCGCGTCCTGACGTCGTGAAAACCGCGGGCGCGCTTTCGCGCGCTCGCACACGTCGTTTCTCCGAATGTGGAGGTCTCGTCATGCGTGCGTTTTTGCGCCGCGGCGTCGTCGTCGTGGGCGTCGTCCTGTTCCTGGGCGGAGCAACCGCCGTCGTCTTCCGAAAATCCTCGAGCGTCGCCGCGGCCGCGGAGGAGCGCGACGTCCCGCGGCTCGACGGAAAATCCATCCGCTACTCGGCCGCGTGGGCCGAGCGCGTGGGCATCGCGATCGCGCCGGCGAGCGAGGGGACGCTCTCGCCCGTCGTCAGCGTGACCGGGACCGCGACGTTCGACCCGCGGCTGGTCGCGGCGCTCGGCTCGCGCATCTCGGGCCGCGTCCGCCGCGTGCTGAAATTCGAGGGCGACGAGGCGAAGCTCGGCGACGTCGTCGTCGAGCTCGAGAGCGCCGAGCTCGGCACCGCGCAGGCCGCGATCCTCTCGGCCCGCGCGCACGCGGACGCCGCGATCGCGAACGAGAAGCGCGAGTCCGAGCTCTTCGCGCTGTCGCTCACGTCGCGCCGCGACGTCGAGTCGGCGCGCGCGACGGCGTCGGCCGCGCGCGCGGATCTGCTCGCAGCCCAGCAGCGCCTCCGCGCGCTCGGCGGCTCGGCGAGCGCGCCCATCGGCGTGCTCGCGCTCGCGTCGCCCGTCGCCGGGCGCGTCGTCGAGACCAGCGTGTCGATCGGGCAGTACGTCGAGCCGACGACTACGTTGGCGCGGGTCGCGGACCTCTCTCGGCTCTGGATCGAGCTCGCGGTGTTCGAGCGCGAGCTCGCGCACGTGAGCGACGGCGACGCCGTCGACATCTCGCCTCAGACGAACCCGTCGCTCGTCCTCCGCGGGCGCGTCGCGCACGTCGGCGACGTCATCGATCTCGACACGCGCAGCGCGCCGGTTCGAGTCGTCGTCGATAACCCCGACGCCGCGCTCCGTCCGGGCCAGTCGGTGCTCGCGCGCATCCACACGCGCCGGACGACGGCCGCTTCGGTCCTCGTCCCGCTCGACGCGGTCACGACGGTCGACGGAAAGCCGACGGTGTTCGTCGCCCGCGACGACACGTCGGTGGAGGCGCGCGCCGTCGAGCTCGGCCCGCGCGACGCGACGCACGTCCTCGTGGCGTCGGGCGTCGGGCGAGGCGATCGCATCGTCGAAAAGGGCGTGTTTGCCCTCGAAATCCGAGGTATTTCGCTGATGCTCGCGCGAATCGTCGAAGCGGTCATCCGCGTCCGCGTCGTGATGCTCGCGCTCCTCGCCGCCTTGCTCGGCGGCGGCGCGTGGGCGGCCGCGACCCTCCCGATCGACGCCGTCCCCGACCTCTCCACGGTCCAAGTCTCGGTGCTCACCGAAGCGCCGGGCCTCTCGCCGATCGAGGTCGAGCGCACGGTCACCTTTCCCATCGAGACCGCGCTCAACGGCACGCCGCACCTGACCGAGCTTCGCTCCGTGTCGCGCGCGGGCCTCTCGGCGGTCACCGTGATCTTCGAGGAAGGCACCGACGTCTGGCTCAGCAGGCAGATCGTCCTCGAGCGCGTGCGCTCGGTGGAGCCGACGCTTCCGTCGGTCGCCGGTCGCCCCGAGCTCTCGCCGGTCTCGGGCGGTCTCGGCGAGATCTACCAGTTCGTCGTCCGCTCCGATCGTCACTCGCCGATGCAGCTCCGCACCATCCTCGATTGGGAGATCGTGCCGGCCTTGCGCGGCGTCCCGGGCATCATCGAGGTGAACACGCAAGGAGGCGACCTCAAGGAGTACCAAGTCGTCGTCGACCGCGGCCGGCTGCGCGCCCACGCGATGACGCTCCACGACGTGGCGACGGCGCTGCAGAAGGCGAACGTCACCGTGGGCGCCGGTTACCTCGATCGCCCCGACGAGTCGTACACTCTCGTGGGCGTCGGCCTGCTCCGCGACGAAAAAGAGATCGGCGACGTCGTGCTCCGAACGGAGGCCGACGGCACGCCGCTCCTCGTGCGGAACGTCGCGGCGGTGAACGTCGGCGCCGCGCTCCGCCACGGCGTCGTGACGCGTGACGGAGTGGGCGAGGCGGTGAGCGGCATCGCGATGATGCTCACGGGCGCCAACAGCCGCCAGGTGCTCCAAGACCTCCGCGCGAAGGTCGCCGTCGTGCAATCGAAGCTCCCGCCCGGCGTCGTCATCGAGCCGATCTACGATCGCTCCGACTTCGTCGGGCGCACGCTCCACACCGTCGGGAGCAACCTCCTCGAGGGCGCGCTCGTCGTCACGATCGTGCTCGCGCTCTTCCTCGGCACGCTACGTGGCGCGCTCGCGGTCGTGCTCGGGATCCCCGCGTCCATGGCCGTCGCGCTCTTCGGCATGCACGCGTTCCACGTCACCGGCGACCTCATGAGCCTCGGGGCGATCGACTTCGGCTTCCTCGTCGACGGGCCGATCGTGGTGCTCGAGGCCGTGCTCGCGGCGACCGCGGGCCGCACGCTCGTACGCGCCGCGAGAGCGAGAGAGTACGGCGCCGTCGCCGCGGCGGTCGGTCGGCCGGTCGCCTTCTCCGTCGCGATCATCATGCTCGTCTACCTGCCGCTGCTCACCCTCGAGGGCATCGAGGGCAAGATGTTCCGGCCGATGGCGGTCACGATGGCGTGCGCGCTCTTCGGGGCGCTCGTCTATTCGATCTTCTTCTTTCCGCCGCTGCTCGTGGCCCTCATGCCGCCCCCGAAGACCGAAGGGCCGCGCTGGGCCCGCGCGCTCGCGCACGGCTACGAGCGCCTCCTCGACGGCGCGATGCGCCTCCGCTGGCCGCTCCTCGGCGGCGCGACGGTCGCATTCGCGGCGAGCCTCGCCTTGCTCGCGGGCGCCGGCGCCGACTTCGTGCCGCGCATCGACGAGGGCGACCTCAACGTCGCGATTCGGCGCGCGCCGTCGATCAACCTCGCGCGCGCGAAGGAGCTCGATCTCGCGACCGAGCGCGTGCTCAAGCGCTTCCCCGAGGTGAAGACGGCGCTCGGGCTGACCGGCCGCGCCGAGGTGGCGGTGGACCCGGTCGGCAACGACAACACCGACATCGTCGTGCACCTCGCGCCCAAGGATACCTGGACGACCGCGCACGATCTCGACGGCCTCTCCGAGCGCATCAAGGACGCCGTCGAGACCGAGGTCCCGGGCACGTTCGTCTCGATCTCGCAGCCGATCGAAGACAAGACCAACGAGCTCATCAGCGGCTCGCGCGCCGACGTGCAGATCGCGATCTTCGGGGACGACCTCGCCCAGCTCAAGGACCTGAGCGATCGCGTCGGCGCCGTCGCGCGGACCATCCGCGGGACCGGCGACGTGCGCGTCGAGCGTCTGCTCGGAGCGCCGATGATCTACGTGCGCCCGGAGCGAGTGCGCCTCGCGCGCTATGGCGTCTCGGTGCAGGACGCGCTGCAGGTCGTCGAGGCGGCACGCGTCGGCGTGTCGGTCGGCTCCATCTACGAAGGGCAGCGGCGCTTCGATCTCAAGCTGCTCGAGCCACCGCACGAGCCGACCGCGGAGGCGCTCGGCGAGCTCTTCGTCGCCACGTCGAGGGGCGACACGGTGCCCCTCTCGGAGCTCGCGAACATCGAAGAATCGGAGGGACCCACGCAGGTGCGCCGCGAGGGGATGCGCCGCACCGTACGCGTCGAGGTAAACCTCCGCGGGCGCGACCTCGTCTCGTGGGTGGCCGAGGCGCGCCGCGCGGTGAAGGAGCGCGTACCGCTCCCGTCCGGGTACGACGTCCAGTGGGGCGGACAGTTCGAGAACTTCAGCCGCGCGAAGGCGAGGCTCGGGCTCGTCGTTCCGATGAGCCTCGCGATCATCTTCGCGATGCTGATGGGCATGTTCGGCAGCGCGCGCTACGCGACCGCCGTGTTCGCGATCGTGCCCTTCGCGTTGACCGGCGGCATCTTCGCGCTCGTCGGGCGTGGGCTGTCGTTCAGCATTCCGGCGGCGGTCGGGTTCATCGCGCTCGCCGGCGTGTCGGTGCTGAACGGCGTCGTGCTCGCGAGCGACGTGCAGCGGCGCATCGGCGCGGGCGCTCCACCGGACGAAGCGATCGCCGAGGCCGCGAAGCACACGATGCGCGCCGTCATGACGACCGGCGCGGTCGCGGCGTTCGGCTTCTTGCCGATGGCCGTGGCGACCGGCGCCGGCGCCGAGGTGCAGCGCCCGCTCGCGACGGTGGTCATCGGGGGCATCATGCTCTCGACCCTCCTCACGCTGTTCGTCCTGCCTGGGGCGCTCCGCATCGCGCTCCGCCCGGTCAACGAGTGAGCGCTCGAAACCAGGGCGCCTCGCGCACGCCGGCGAAATCCGCGTCGGCCTGGGCGCGCGCCTTCACAGCAGCGCCTCCGTGGCGAACCGCGCGCGCGAGCGCGTCGTTCGCGCGCGCGTCGCCTGCCCGCGCGTAGGCGCACGCGAGGTTGTACGAGAAGAGCGACTCGCGCGGGCTCGCGTCCTCGGCTTCGGCGAAGAGCTTCGCAGCGTCGGCGAATTTGCCGCGCAGGTGAAGCGCCATACCCGTGTCGTTGTACACCTGCCCGACGAACTTCTCCGTCGGCATGCGCTTCATGCCGGCGAATTCGACCCACATGACCCCCGTCGTCATCGCGACCACGCCGAGCTCCGAGCCGTCGCGCGTCACGTTGGCGTACGCGACGGTCGGGGTCTGCATGCTGGCGTTGGCGCCAGCGGGGTGCGGGCCGAGCACGATGTGGATCGGAAAGACCGCCGGATGCCCGATCACCTCGGCGCCGAAGTGGAGCGTCACGCTGCCGGCCGCGTCGTTTCGCGAGCTCGTCTCGGCGAACACGAGATCCGGATACGGAAACGGGCCGCGCAGCTTGCGCCCCGCCGCGGCCGTCTCGACGCCGAGCTCCGCGAGGCCGCGCTCGATCGCCGCGTTCGCTCCGTCTTGCAGGGCCTGCGCCTTCTTCGGGTCGAGCTGGCCGTCTTCCTTCGGCTCCCATCGGCCGCGAAGATCGATCGGCGGCTTGGTCGGGCTTTCGAAGTGATACGAGATGGGACACGGATCGCACTCCGACAGCGCCCAGCCGAGGTACGCGTCGTCTTTGGAGAAGCCCATGCGGCGGATCATGAACATCCCGCCGTCGTGGAGGTACGCGTAGAGACGCGGGTTCGGAGGATCGTCTCGGAGCGTCCGCGGCGGGCCGTCGTCCACGTGCGCCTCGGCGGGCGGCGGCGCGGGGACGGTCACGGTCGTCGCGCGCGCTCGGGTAGTCGCCCCGCGCGGGGAGGGCGCGCCGCACGCGAGGAGCAGCCCGGCGAGGAGAGCGCGCTTCATCGTGGAGCCAACGCCCGCAAGCGTAGCTCCATTCACCGCGACCAAGCGGCGTCGAAAGGCGTCTCCGCGCGCAGCGCGCCCGCGAGCCTCGCGAAGCCGAGGTCGCGCCAGCGCTCCGAGCGCGCGCCGTCGCAGCCGTCGACGAGGACGCGGAGCCCGCGCTCGCCGAGGACGGCGTCGTGCACGTGAGCGAGCGCGCCGCCCTCGCACGAATCGCCGACGAGCGCGTCGAGCGCGCGCCGCGCCTTCGGTACGTCGACGAACGCCGTCAGATCGCTCGCGATCGCGTCCTCGTCGACGGCCGCCGTGAGCCCCGCCTTCTCGCCCTGGCCATCGCCGAATCGCGCCGAGATCTCGAACGAGACGAACCCGCGCTCGTTCAGCGGCACGTCGTAGTCGACCGACGCGCCGACGCCCGCAGGCGGCGAGAAGGTCGCGAGCCCCAAGAGCCGCTCGTCGAGCTTCCGCTCGAACGCGCGATCCGCGAGGCCGAGCACGACCGGCACGCGCGCGTCGGTGCCGCACGACGTCGTCCACTTCGAGCGGCAGCGCGCCGCGCTCGGGACGTGCACTTGGCGCGTCGCGACGAAGACCGGCTCGCCCGTGCGACGCACGAGCGGCTCGAGCCGCGCAAGACCGCGCCGCGTCTCGTCCTCGCTGCTCCACGTGCCGTACCACGCGCCGCTCGCGTCACGCGCGAGGCGAATGGTGCTCACCGGCCCCGCTTCGCTCATCTCTTCGAGCATCACCTCGCCGTGCTCGTCGATCCCGCCCTGCAGCGGAACGAGCGTGCCGTACGCGTCGTAGAAGCACGTACCCGACGCGATGGTACCGTGCGCCTCGAACGTCGCGTAGACGCTCGCGCCGGCGAAGTCGCCGCGATAGTCCGCCTCGGCGACGGCGCTCGGTGGGCCGTCGGTGTTTCCGTCGAGTGACGGAGCCTCCGCGACGGCCACCGCCGGCGTGGCGTCTTGGCCGCGGCACGCGACGAGCGCGATGCAGAGCGAAAACGCCACGCGGTCCAGCATGCACGCTGGAGGTGCAAGACCGGTTCCCGCGGCCTCACCCAAGCTCGGGGAATGGCGCCTTCGGGGCCAGCGTCGCCGTGAAATGCCGCAGCTTCTCCGGTGCGTGGACGACGTGCATCGCCGGGAGACGGTCCTTCGCGGCGGCCACCTCCGCGCCGACGGCGGCGACGTAGTCGACGTGACTTTGCGTGTACACGCGACGAGGGAGCGCGAGGCGTACGAGCTGTTTCTTCGAGCCGGGGAACATCAGCTCGCCGATTTCGCACGACCGAATGCCGCCGGAGAGGTAGAGCGCGCAGGCGAGGCTCTGGCCGGGAAAATCATGCGGCGCGAGGTGCGGCAACGCGGCGCCCGCGTCGAGGTAGACCGCGTGCGACGCGGCGTGCAGCACCGGCAGCCCCGCGCGCGTCAGCGCCTTCGCGAGGTACTCGGCGGCGGCTTCGCGGTATGCGAGATAGCTCGGGTCGAGCACCTCCTCGAAGCCGACGGCCATCGCGTCGAGGTCGCGCCCGGCGAGGCCGCCGTACGTGGGGAAGCCCTCGGTACGGACGAGCTCGACGCGGACGGCCTCGGCCAGCGCCTCGTCGCGTACGCCGAGCGCACCGCCGACGTTCACGATGCCGTCTTTCTTCGCGCTCAGCGTGAACACGTCGCACGTCGCGAACATCGCGTGGACGGTCTCGCGCAGCCCGAGCTCGCTCGCGCTCCGCTCGTTTCGGTGGACGCGCCACGCGTTTTCGGCGAAACGGCACGCGTCGAGCACCACGAGCGCGCCGGCGTCGCGCGCGCGGCGCGAGGCTTCGCGCAGGTTCGCGAGCGACACCGGCTGCCCGCCGAGCGCGTTGTTGGTGACGGTCATCACGAGCATCGCGACGTCGCCCCGCGCGAGGCGCTCGTCGAGCGCGTCGAGATCGATGTCGCCGCCGAACGGCCCGCTGCCCGTCGTCGGGAGGTCCACGCCCGTCGCGCCCGCCGCCTCGACGTTCGCGCGCGTCGTGTCGAAGAGACCGTTCGAGACGACGACGCGTCCGCGGAGCGGCACGATCGCGCACAAAATCCGCTCCGCCGCACGCCCTTGGTGTGTGGGAAACACGAAGGGAACGTTCGTCAGCCGGCGCAGCACCGTCTCGAAGCGATAGAAGCTGCTCGCGCCGGCGTACGACTCGTCGCCGCGCATGATCGCGGCCCACTGCTCCGCGCTCATCGCGCCCGTCCCCGAGTCGGTCAGGAGATCGACGATGACGTCCTCCGCGCGGAGGGCGAAGAGGTTGTACCCCGCGCGCCCGAGCATGGCGCGTCGCTCGGGCGGCGTCGTCATGCGAATCGGTTCGACGACTTTGATGCGAAAGGGCTCGATGATCGGACGCGCCATGCCCGAAGCATGCGGCTCGCGCCGCACGGCCGGGATGATCCTCGTCATCTGGTCGGGAAGGATCGGACGATCGGAGTCAGCGCGCGATTTCGCGCGCGACGCGCTCGCGGAACGCGCGCTCGTCGGTGAGCGCGATCTCGTCCTTCTCGAAGTCGAGCGCGACCCCCGGGTACTGCGCGACGACCATGTGGATGGTGTGCGCGGACGAGCCCATTTGCGCCTCGATCTCGCGCGAGAGCTTCGACCAGGCGAGGCGGAGCGACCCGTCGGCGCCGCGCGTCCCCCACGTCTCGAGGTGCATGAGGAGCTGATTGGCGAGCCTCGGCGCGGTCGGCCCGCCGCTCAGCGTGACGCGCTTGGTCGCGTAGAGATCGTTGAAGCGCTCGGCGATCGTGTGGAGCAAGCGCGCCATCCACGGCTTGATTGTGTCGAGCTCGTGCTCCATGACCGTCCGCGTGACGACGAGCGCGGTCGTGTCCTCGGTCGCGACGACGGTCGCCGTCCGCGCGGTCTCGGTGAGGATCGCCATCTCGCCGAAGACCTCGCCGGGCCCGAGCGTCTTCAGCACTTGATCGACGCCGCCGATCTTCTTTCGCACGACGCACTGACCGGACACGATGATGTACGCCGCGTTTCCGGCCTCGCCCTCGCGCATGATGATCGTCCCCTTCGGGAACGTCGTCTGCGGGAACTCGGCGCCGCCGCGCATGTAGCGGAGGAGGTCGGCCTTCAGCGCCGTCGCGCTCCCGTACCGATCGCTCCGGTGGCGCGCCATCGCCTTGACCACGATGCGCTCGAGCTCCGGCGCGACGCGCGACTCGCGCGCGCGCTCGCTCGGTCGGACCCAATTCGCGGCGCGCGCGAGCGCGAGCGTCTCGTCGTAGCTCTCGCCGCGGTAGGGGGGCCTCCCGCATAGAATGTCGTAGAGCACCGCGCCGACGGAGAAGACGTCGCTCCGCGCGTCGAGCAAGACGCGGCTTCCCTCGGCCTGCTCGGGCGACATGTACGACGCGGTGCCGAGCACGGCGTCGCCGGTGTTGTTGCTCGGGGGCGCGTCGTCCTCTCGCGGCGGCGGCACGTACGACGCGCGATCCGGCTGCGAGCCGCGCACCCGCGCGATGCCCCAGTCCATCAAGTAGACCTCGCCGAACTCGCCGAGCATCACGTTCGCCGGCTTGATGTCGCAGTGCACGACGCCGCGGCGTGCGCGAAGGCGAGCGCGTCGCACATCTTGACGACCACGTCGAGCAGGTTGAAGAGCACGTTCGGCTCGCTCACGCCGGTCGGGTGCTCGCGGATGACCTCGCGCAGCGTGCGGCCCGAGACGAGCTTCATCGTGAAGTAGAGCGCGCCGTCGCGCTCGCCCACGTCGTAGACGGGGACGATGTTCGGGTGATCGAGCAGACCGGTCGTCCTCGCCTCGCGCAGGAAGAGACGCAGCATGCGATCGTCGTCGCGGAGCATCGCGTGCATCGTCTTCATCGCCATGCGACGGCCGATCGCGCGGTCGACGACGACGTGGACCGCGCCCATGCCGCCGCTCGCGACGAGGCCTTGCTCTTCGAGCCGCTCCGCGGCGGGCTTTCGCATCTCCGCGACGAGCCCGCCGAGGTCGTCGACCGGTTCGATGTTCCCCGTCTGCGTTCGGTTGGAGTCCGCGGGACCGCTGGGCGGCTCGCTCTTTCGCCGCACGTGCGCGATCGTCGCGTCGTCGCGATCCGGCTCGCTCATGCCGGCTCCGGGACCGGCGCGGCGCCGGTGACCGCGCAGCTCTTCTCGTAGAGCGACTTCGCGAGCTTCGGATCGCGCGCGCGCGCCGCGGGCTGGACCTGGCGCTCGTCCGAGAAATACGCGCCGGTCACCTTCGCGAGCGCGGGATTGGTCGCGACCTTCACGCTCGTCCGCGCGCCGCTCTCGACCTTCGCCCCGCCGCCGCCGAATCCGGCGCGGAGGAGCTTGGTCGCGATGACGCCGGGGTGCAGCGCGTTCGACGTAATGCGTGTATTATGCAGGCGACGCGCGAGCTCGTTCGAGAAGAGCACGTTCATGAGCTTCGACGACGCGTACGCGGCGTAGCCGCTCCAGTCGTTTTCCATCGCGAGGTCGTCGAGGTCGACGGCGCCGCCCGAATGCACGCCCGACGCGACGTGCACGACCCGCCCCTGGTCGCTCTTGCCGAGCGCGCCGAGGAGCTCGTGCGTGAGCACGAAGTGCGCGAAGTGGTTCACCGCGAGCGTCAGCTCGAGGCCGTCGCCCGTGACGACGTGCTTCTTTGCGAAGACCCCCGCGTTGTTCACAAGCACGTCGATCGCGCCGTGCGCCTTCGCGATCGCCTGGCCCATCGCGCGGGCCTCGCTCAGGCTCGCGAAATCGGCGACCGCCGTCGCGAGCGCGGTCGTGCCGGCGGCTTCGCCGATTTCTTTCGCCGCGTCCTTCGCCCGCGCGTCGGACCGTCCGTGCACCACGACGAGGAAGCCGCGCTTGGCGAGCTCGATCGCGGTTTGTTTCCCGATTCCTTCGGTCGCGCCGGTGACGACTGCGACGCGGCTCACTCGAACGTCACCTCGACGTCGCCCTGAGCGTTCTCGAGGCGCGGCGGGATCGCCTTGAAGAGCGAGACGATCTCGTCGGCCCATTTGCGATCGCCCGTCGTCTTCGACAAATCCTTGGCGATGGCGTCGAGCTCGGCGCGCTTGGCCGCGTCGAAGGCGAACGTCGACGCGAGGCGATCGACGAGCGCCTTCTCTTTCTCGTCGATGTCGTCGTCGGCGCCCATCATCCAGGTCGCGGCGACGTACGCGAACGCTTGGTCGCGCGAGTTCAGGTTCTCGAAGATGATCTGATCGAAGGGCAGCGCCTTCGTGAGCGATTCGTCGAGCTTCGCGCGGAAGTCCTTGCTGAGGTTGAGCACCTCGGCGGCGCCGCGGACGCCCGCCTTTTCCTTGTCGTCGAGGCGGCCGTCGGCCCAGGCCATCGCGATGAGGATACGGAGGGTTTCGGTGCAGGCGTGGCCGCTGATGGTCAGTCGTCGCATGCCTCGGTTCTACGCCCGGGCGTCACGCGCCACAAGAGTGCCGGCAGCCGCGAATCAGGCGAACGCGGTGTTGCCCTTGCGCGGCAGGCTCGGCCACAGGGTGGCGCCGGCGTTCGGGCCGGGGAGGTCGTCGTCGTCGTCGTCGTCCTTGCCGGCGATGCGCTCCCAGACGGTGCGCTTCGCTTTGGCTCCGACGTCGAGGACCCACCCGTATCGGTCGTCTCGCTTGTCCATGTTCTCGCGCGGCGCCATACCATGAAATGCGTGCGCTTTGCAATTTCGGATCAGGCGACGGGCAGCCGGATCACGAACGTCGTGCCGAGCCCGGGCGCGCTCCGGAGGGCGGTCTCCCCGCGGTGCACGTCGACGATTCGCTTCACGACCGTGAGCCCGAGGCCCGTGCCGGAGGCGCGCGTCGTGAAGAACGGCTCGAACACGCGCTCGGCGAGCTCGCTCGCGATGCCCGGGCCGTCGTCGGCGATTTCGATTCGCACGGCGCCGTCGTCGCGCGCCATTCGAACCGAGAGCTTGCCGCCGCGCGGGCCGAGCGCCTGCACCGCGTTGAGCGCGACGTTCAGGATCGCTTGTCGCAAGAGGCGCGCGTCGATTCGGGACCTCGGGGAGCGGCTCGTCGACGTCGCGCTCGACCTCGACCGGGCCGAGGGCTTCCTTCGCCGCCGTCTCGACCGCCTCGGCGACGATGGGCGCGATGTCCTCGGGCCGGAGCGCGGCGGTCACCGGGCGCGCGAAGTCGAGGAGGTCGCCGACGATGTCGTTCATGCGCGTCGCCTCCTCCTCGAGGATCGCGAGCAGCGTCGTCAGCCGAAAGTCGTCGACGGCGCGCGCCTGGTGACGAATCGCGCCGATCGCGTTGAAGACCGCGCCGAGCGGGTTTCGGATCTCGTGCGCCACGATCGCGGCGAGCTCTCCGAGCGCCGCCAATCGCTCGCGCCGGACGAGTTGCTCCTGCGCACGCCCGAGGTCGGCGTAGCTCTCGCGGAGATCGTCGAGCAAGCGCTTGGCGCGGACCGCCGCCGCGAAGTGCGCGCCCGCGGCCTGGAGCACCTCGAGGTGCGAGGGTTCGAGCTCGTCCTCCGCGTCGTACGCGGTGTTCATCACGCCGATGACGCGCGCCCCCGCGACGAGCGGAACGGACGCCGCGACGTCGAAGCGCATGTCGGCGAGCACCTCTTGATGCGCGGGCGGGAGATTGCGCCAGTACCAGACCATCGGCTTGCCGGTCTCGGCGACGCGGTCGAGCACCACGCCGCCCTTCTTGATGAGCTTCGAGCTCGCGACCACGCTCGCCGGCAAGCCGGTGTGGTGCGTGAGCACCGCGTCGCCGCGCTCGTCGAAGAGGTAGACGGCGAGCCAGCGCGTGCCGAGCAGACGAAGCATCGTCTCGGCGGTGATGACGAAGAGCTCGTCGAGCCCGCGGCCCGCGCCGGCCGCCGCGCCGATGGAGTTCAGCGCGGCGAGCTCGTCGTTCCGCGCCGAGAGGTGCGCGATGACGCGCGCCGCGTCGAGCGCCGCGGAGATTTGAATTCGCAAGAGGCCGAACGCCGCGAGATCTTCTTCGAGCAGCCAGTCGCCCATCACGATGAGGATTTGCGCGGGCTTGTGATCCACGTCGATGCGCAGCGCGATGCAGCGCTCGAGCGACTGCTCTCGCGCGACCGCGCGCGCGATGGGACCGACGCGGTCGTCGTCGAAGAAGTTGCCGGCCATGAGCGGGAGATCGTCGGCGTACGCGCTCCCTTCGCGCCACGCGCGGCGCGCCGGCGGGGTCCAGGGACCGTGGCGGCCGCGCACCTCGATGCTCGCCTCGCGCTCGAGTTGCTCGGTGCCCGCGTTCGGCGCGCCCACGTCGAGCACGACGAGATTGTCTCCGTCCGGCCGCACGTGCGCCCACGCCATGCCGAGCGCGAGCAGTCCCTCGGCGAGCGTCGCGAAGATCCGCTCCTCGGTCTGCTCGCGCTGGACCGCGGCGCCGAGGCCGGCGAGCGCCCGAAGGCGAGCCCGCCGACTCGCGAGGTGACTCCGATCGGCGAGCTCGAACGTGACCAGGCCCGAGGGCTCGAGCGCGACGTAGACCTCGGCGTGGCGCTGCACGCCGTCCTTCCGCACGAGGACGATCTCGTACGACTCGGGCACCGATTCGCCGCGCACGCGCCGCTCGTGTCGCTCGCGGACGCGCTGGCGATCGTGCGCCGCGACGAGCTCGAGGAATCGCTTTCCCAAGAGCTCGCCGAGCTCGTAGCCGAGGTAATGCGCGAGGCGATCGTTGGCGTCGACGATGCGGGCGTCGCGGATCACGCCGAGCGGGAGCACGCCCGCGGGCGCGGTCTTGGAGGTGCTGCGTGCCATGAGCGAGCCCTCCCGCTATGTATCATGGCGCGCGTCGATTCAGCGGTTCGGGTGGGCGCTCTCGTTCGCCAACCGTTTGCTCTGCCGGTCGCCGGTCACGGTCGCCGCGGCGCGCGGGAGGACCTCGCTGTGGCCGCGTTCCTTCAGGTCTTCGAATCGCAGCTTGAGGTCGTCGCCGAGCGCTTCGAGCGCGTCTTCGCCGAGCGCCTTCTCGACGCGCGGAAAGAGCTCGTCCTCTTCCTCTTCGACGTGGTGCTTCACGAGGTCGAGCAACGCCGTCGCCCGCGCCTCGAAGCGTTCGTCGTCGGGGTCGAGCGCGAGGAGTCGTTTGAGCTCGAACTGTGCGACCGCGTGCTCCTCGAAGCTCTCGAGCACGAGATCGGGCGCTGCGTCGCGCACGGTCGGATAGAAGACGGTCTCCTCGATGACCATGTGAGCCGCGAGCTCGTCGGCGACCTCTTCGAGGACGTCGCGATCATAGCCGCGGCAGAGCTTCTTCAGCGCCGTCTCGGCCTTGCGGTGCTGCTTCTTCAAAAGTGCGATGGCGTCCATGTTCACTCTCCTTGAGTTGCGTTCGGATCACGGTTGGCGCGCGTGCGCACGAGCGGTCAGTGCGGGCACTTGCTCATCTGCGTGAGGAGCTGTGGGTCGGCCGTGAGCACGTGACCGGTGAAAGGATCGGTCACGGCGCCGTTCGCGCCGCCGGGCGGCACGCACACGCCCGGCGCGATCTTCACGTTGGGCGCGGGGCTGTAGAGGAAGCACGGCTCCACCTCGATCCAGCCGACCGTGGTCGGCGTTCCGTTCGCCGTCGTGGTGATCGCGACCGAGTACGCGGGGAACTGCGGAGGCGCGGTGGCTACGAACGCGTCCGTGTGATCGGGCGGCCCTTGGACGAGGGCGCGCCCCTCGTCCGTCGCGAGCGCGATGCGTTTCGTCAGCACATCGCAGAAGCTCGCCGACGGGCTGCTCTGCTTCTGCGACGCGACTCGCTCGTCCGATGCTTTGTCGCCCTCGGCCGCGACGACCCAGCGGCCGTCCTCCCGCTTGCCTTCGAGCCACGTCCAGCCCGTGTGGCGCTTGCTGAAGCGCACCCACTGTCGCTTCACCTCGACGCGCGTCGGGCTCGTGGTCTTCACGTCGAGGAGCTTGTCCGTGAAGCTCGGATCCTTCGTGAACGCGTCGCTGAGGATCTGGATGACCTGATCGTGGCGGAGCGGCGCGCCGTGAAAGCTCACGCTCTCGGCGTAGACGGGCGAGAGCAGCGACAGGTCGCGCAGGGCCATGGCGTTCTCCCAGGATTTCGCGAGCGCGGGGAGCGTCTGCTGTTGGGGTACGCTCGCCTCGAGCTCGACCGAGGACAACGTCGCCGTTCCGTGCCTGGAGCACGCCGTGGCGAGCACGAGAAGACCCATCGAGATGCGCTTCATGAGCGAACGAGCCAGCAATTTTTTTGCCAGGCACGCGACTCGGTTCGTCCGTCGCCATGAGGTGCGACGCGATCGTCGTCGGTGCGGCGTCGCCGGGCTCGCCGCTGCCGCGCGTCTCGCGTCAGAGGGTTTGCGCGTCGTCGTGCTCGAGGCGCGCGATTGGATCGGCGGTCGCGTCGCGACGATTCGTCCGCCCGATGCGCCGCTGCCGGTCGAGCTCGGGGCGGAGCTGGTCCGCGTCGAGGCGACGGCCGTCGTCCGCGTAGCGAGCGCGGTCGGAAGAAACCGGGCTAGTTTCCCGCGAAACGTGCCGTATCCTGAGACGTGCTCCGTCTCGGGTGGCTCGCTGTCTCTACCGTCGCGCTCGCGTGCGCGCCGGCGTCGCCCGCGCCCGACACGACGCCTCCCCACGTCGACGTCGAGGCCGGCGCCGACGCCGACGTCGTCTTCGTCCCGGCGCCGCACGCTCCCGCGCCTCCCATTCCGTCGAACGGCGGCTCGGTGCTCGCGTCCGCGAAGCTCGTCGTCGTCACCTTCGCGGGCTACCCCTTCGCCGACGCGATTGAAGCGATGGCCGACTGGCTCCCGAGCTCGCAGTGGCTCGCCGCCACCGCCGCCGAGTACGGCGCCGGCACGCCTTCGGTGCTCGCCAAGGTCCGACTGCCCGCGGCCGCGCCGTCCTTCGCCTCGGCGTCCGACTTCACCGCGTGGGTGGCCTCGCAAGTCGGCGCAGCCCTCCCGTCGCCGCCGAGCCCAAGCACGCTCTACGTCGTCGTCTTCCCGAGCGGCGCGTCCTTCTCGGATCCGAGTCTCGGCTCGATCTGCGGCTCTTTCACCGGCTACCACGACGCGGTCGCGGGCTCGTACACGTTCGCCGCGATCGGCACGTGCCCGAACCACGTGCCGGCCCTCACCGACGTCGAGCAAGTCGAGCGCGTCTTTTCGCACGAGGTCGTCGAGGCGCTCACCGATCCGTTCGGCGACGGGCTCGCCGCGCGCGACCCCGAGGACGCGTGGAGCTTCGTCGGCGGCGGCGAGGTGGCCGACGTGTGCAACGGCTACTGGCGCGAGGGCGGATTTCTCGCGGTGCGGAGCTGGTCCAACGCCGCCGCGGCCGCGGGCCTCGACCCGTGCGAGCCCAACGCGCCGGGAACGCCCTATTTCGGCGTCTCCGCGTCCTCGTCGTCGACGCACCACGTCGCCGCCGGCGGCTCGATCACCGTCGACCTCGGCGGCTTCTCCACCGCGCCGGTGAGCGATTGGTCCGTGGAGCTCGTGAAGGGCTCGAGCGACTTCGTGCCGTCGACGGCGTTCGCGCCCGGTCCGATGAACAACGGCCGCGCCGCCGCGATCACGATCGGCGTCCCCGCCTCGGCCGCGTACGGGCAGCGCGCCGTCCTACTGTTGTGTTCGCTCCACGGCGGAGACGCGACCTACACGCTCGAGCCGGTCGCCGTGCGCGTCGACTGACACGGCACGCGAATCGCACCCGCACGGTGCATGACGACTCGAGGCCCCGCTTTCCATGGGCTCATGCGACGCGATACGCCGGCTCACGGCGAAGTCATCGAGGCCGGCGCCGCGGCGGGCCTGATCGGCGGCGTGGCGATGGCCCTTTTCGCCACGATCTGGTCGGCCGCCGCCGGCCGCGGATTCTGGACGCCGGTCGAGGCGATCGCGGCGACCACGTTCCACTCGGCCGTGCTCGTCCACGGCGCACGCGCCATCGTGATCGGGATCGCGTTCCACCTCGTCGTCTCGGTATTTTTCGGGATCGCGTTTGCTTTCCTCGTGCCAGCCGCGGTCGCGCCTGCGCCCGCGCTCGCGTTCGGGCTCGGCGCGGGCGTCGCGACGCTCGTCGTCATGGCGCTGCTGGTCGTGCCGTTGGTCGACCCCGTGACGCGCGCGGGGCTCATGTGGGGAAGCGCGCCCGGCGCGCTGCCCGTCTACGCCGCCTTCGTGATGCACTTGCTCTACGGCGCCGGCCTGTCGCTCGCGCCCGCGTTCCGAAGGCGCATCCGCGCGTCGGCTCGAGCCCCGACGCGCGGCGCGCGCGTGTGACGGCTCAGGCGAAGAGCGCGCGAAGCGCGGCTTGGTCGCCCGTCTCGAGCGCGCGCTCGGCGCGAAGACTGACCGCGTCTCGGTTGACCGTCGCGACCGCGCTGACGCGCTCGCCGTCGAAGTAGCCGACGGTGGCGTCGCGCGCGTCGAGGCTGCCGGCGATCGCCACGCGGTCGAACGACTCGGCGTGGCCGACGTACGAGATCGTGACGTCGTGGTGCGCGCTCCAGAAGAACGGCACGTCGCGGATTTCGGGCCTGCGGCCGAGCATCGCGAGCGCGGCGGAGCGACCCTGGCGCTCGGCGGTCGCGAAGTGCTCGATGCGAACGAGGCGGCCCGCGTACGGGTGCCGCGCGACGTCGCCGACGGCGTACACGTCCGGCGCCGAGGTGCGGAAATGCTCGTCGACGACGACGCCGCGATCGACGCGGAGCCCCGCTGACTCGGCGAGCGCCGTGCGTGGTCGCACGCCGACGCCCATCACGACGAGATCGCACTCGAGCTCCGAGCCGTCGTCGAGCGTGACCGAGCGCTCGCCGATCTTCGCCGGCTTTCGTCCGAGCCGGAACGTCTCGCCCTTGTCCTCGTGGATGCGCTGGACGAAGCGGCCGACGTCGTCGCCGAGGACGCGCGCGAGGGGCACGGCCTCCGGCCCGACCACGGTGACGTCGAGCCCGCGCGCGCGGAGCGACGCGGCCGCCTCGAGCCCGATGAAGCTCGCGCCGACCACGACGGCGCGCTTGGTCGTCTTCGCGCGCTCGACGATCGCGCGGCTGTCGGCGAGCGTTCGCAGCACGTGGACGTGCGGCGCGCTCGCGCCCTCGATCGAGAGGCGAATCGGCTCGGCGCCGGTCGCGAGGACGAGCGCGGCCCAGGCGAGCTTCGCGCCGCCGGCGAGCGTCACGGTCCGCGCGGCGACGTCGATCGACTCGACGCGAGACAGCGGGCGAAAATCGACGTGCTGCTGCGCGTAAAAATCGGCGCCGCGGAGCGGGATCCACTCTTCGGGCGCGTTGCCCGCGAGGTAGTCCTTCGACAAGTTCGGTCGATCGACGGGGCCGGGCGCTTCGTCGCCGAGGAGCGTGACGGACTTCGCGTAGCCCTCGCGGCGGAGCGTCTCGGCGCAGACCGCGCCCGCGGGACCCGCGCCGACGATCACGACCGACTCGGGCCACTCGCCGGCGTCGCTCCGCCTCTCGCGCTTGGTGATCGCGTCGGGCGGCACTTTGCCGCCGAGCCGCACGAGCGCGCCCTCGCGCCGCACCTCGTAGCAGGGCAGCTCGTTCAGCGCGGGGCCGCCGATCGCCGCGCCGCTTCGGACGTCGAAGCACGCGTGGTGCCACGGGCAGCGCACCGTGTGCCCGACGACGAGACCTTCGGCGAGCGGGCCGCCGTAATGCGTGCAGTTTGCACCTATCGCGTGCGCCTCGCGGCCGACGCGGACGAGGATCGCCGCCTCGCCGGCGACGTGGCCGAGCAGCGCCTCGCCGTCGCGCAGCGAGTCGAACGCCACTCCTACCGCGAAATCAGGCCCCTCGAGCTTCCCGTCGCCGCCACCCGACATGGCTCGACCTTACCTCTCGCCACGAAAATTGCACGCGCGCGTCGGGGAGCCCTCGTGCGCGACCGAGAGCGTGGTTAATCAGCCGAAGAAGAGACGATGCGAATCGACATGAATCCCACCCCGCCTCTCAGCGAGCCGGCCCGGCGCCTGCGCGCGCAGCTCGTCACCGAGCGCGTCGATCCGAGCGTCGTCGAGGCGATGATGCGCGTCCCACGCGAGCAGTTCGTGCCGGAGGCGTCGCGCGAGCACGCGTGGGAGGACGCGCCGCTCGCGATCGGGCTGGGCCAGACGATTTCGCAGCCGACGCTCGTCGGCAAGATGACCGACATGCTCCGGCTCGACCGTCGTTGCAGCGTCCTCGAGGTCGGCACGGGGTGCGGTTACCAGACGGCGATTCTTGGCCGAGCTCGCGAGCCAGGTCTTCTCGATCGAGCTCGAGCGCACGCTGTCGGAGAGCGCCACGGCGCGCCTCCGGCGGCTCGGGTACCGCAACGTCGAGACGCGCGTCGGCGACGGCTACCTCGGCTGGCCGGAGCGCGGCCCGTTCGACGCGATCATCGTCACCGCCGCGGCGCCGCACCTCCCGCCCGCGCTCGTCGAGCAGCTCGCGCCGGGGGGGCGCATGATCCTCCCCGTCGAGACCGAGCTGCGATTCGTGACCAAGGATCCGTCCGGTCGCGTCGACGACAGCTTCGTCACTCATGTCTCCTTCGTGCCTCTCCGCCGCGCGTGACGCACCGTGAGGACCGGGACGGGCGAGGTTCGGACGACGCGCTCGGCGACGCTCCCGAGGAGCGCGTGCTGGAGCCCCGTCCGGCCGCGCGTCCCCATGACGACGAGCTCCGCGCTCTCCTTGTCGACGGCCGCGACGATCTCGGTCGCCGCTGGGCCGGAGAGCATGAGGCAGCGCGAATTCGCGTACCTCGACTTCAGCGCCGCGAACGCAGCCTCGAGCAGCTCGCGCGCCGCGTCTTGCAACGGCGTCACGAGGTCGACCGCGGCCATCATCTCCGTGTACGCGTAGGTCGGCGGCTCGAACACGTGCACGAGCGTCAGCCGCGCGCCGAGCTTCTCGGCGACGCCAACGGCCGTGTCGAACGCCTCGTCCGCGCACGCGCTGAAGTCAGTGGGAACCAGGATGTGCTCGAACATTCTTCGCATCCGAGGAGCACCGCGCGTGCCACGACGTGTAGAGCGCGCCGATCGCCGAGACGAAGATGAGCGCCTTGCCGACGAGCTTGATCGCGCGGTGCGACGGCGTGAGCCCGAAGACGAGCTCGGAGAACCGGACCGTGAACCAGTCGTCGACGTGCGCCGGCTTGTTCGGCGCGTGCTCCCAAAAATATCGCGTGAGCGTCGTGAGGAAGCACTCGCCGAGGGCCCACTCCGAGACGACGTTCGCGACGATGAAACCCGCCGCGTAGAGCGCGTACGCGCGCGAGGCGCGCGGCCAGCGGTGCCAGAAGAACAGGGGAACGCCGCCGATCCACGCCACCATGAGGAGCGCGTGGAGAAAGTCGACGAAGGTCGCGGCGATCGCCATGACCCGTCGCGCTGCAACTTGTCGACCACCGCGCGGCGCGAACGCCTTGCGCGTGGGCGCGCCCTGCGCGCGTGCTAAATGCCACGCGTGCGCCGCGCAGCCGTCCTCGTCCTCGCCGTCCTCGCTTCCTTCACGGTCGGCACGCGGAGCGTCGCGCGCCATTTCCTCTTCCGCTCGGATCGCGCGCGGGCGGCGGCGCCGCCGAGCGACGCGACGCTCGTCACGACGACCGCGGACGACGGCGCCCGGGTCCACGCGATTGAGCTCGCCCCGCCGCCGGGCGCGCGCGTGCTCGTCCACTTCCACAACAACTCGGAGACGATGTCCGGCCCGCTCGCGATGGCCCGCGCCATCCACGCGCGCGGGCTCGGCGTGCTGCTCGTCGAGTACCGCGGCTACGGCGTCTCCGGCGGAACGCCCGACGAAGCGGGGCTCTACCGCGACGCCGCCGCGGCGCTCGACTGGCTCGCGTCGCGCGGCGTCGGTCCCGATCGCGTCGTGCTCTCGGGCACGTCGCTAGGGTCCGGCGTCGCCGCCGAGATGGCGCGCCGCGGCCGCGGAGCCGCGCTCGTCTTGATCTCCGCCGTACACGTCGATCCCGGATCTCGTGCTCGACCGCGCGCCGTTCGTGCCCGCGAGCTTGCTCGTGCCGGATCATTTCGAGACGCTCGCGAAGGCGAGCGCGATTCGCGTCCCGACGCTGGTCATCCACGGCGACGCCGACGACGTCGTCCCGTTCTGGATGGGCGAGCGAGTCGCCTCGGCCATTCGCGGCGCGCGCTTGATTCGCGTCGCGGGCGGGCGGCACGGCGACGGCGACCTCTTCGCGCGCGACGCCGAGCTCGCCGCGGACGTCGCGACCCTCTGAAGCGCTCGCAGGGTCTGCGCGCTCGCGCACGCGCGGCGTCCCGGCTGCCCGATCCGTGCGGGAATCGCGGCGTCTCGCCGTTGGAACGACACTTGAAACGAGCGACGACATGGTCTCCACCTTCCGCGCCGTCGCGCTCGCCGCCCTCGCCCTGTTCTCGAGCTCCTGCATGGCCTCCGTCCAGTCCCACGGCGAGTATTTGCATACTGCACCTTTTGCGAGCTTCCACACCTTCTCCTTCGTCCCGGCGAAGGGGCCGCCCGAGGGGTACGAGGTGACGGCGCGCTCGGCGCAGATTGTCGAGCTCATGAAGCCCATCGTCTCCGAGGCGCTCGTTCGAAAGGGCTACGTCGCCGCGCCGGAGGGCGAGACCGGCGACGTCGTCTTCGCGTGCGCCGCGGGGCGTCGCGACACGACCAAGGTGCGCCATGTCTCGTGGAGGCAGAGCCTCGTCACGGGCGAAGCCACCGAAGAGCGCGACTTCGTCGAGGGCGGCCTCGTCATCGACGCCTTCGACCGAAGCGGCGGACAAGTCTGGCACGGCGCGTCCCGCACCGAGATCGACCCCGCGCGACCGAGCCTCGACGCCCTTCGCCGAGCGGTCACCGCGGCGCTCGTGCGCTTTCCCGCGCGACCCGGAAACTAAAGAGAGGACTTTATTTATGCGGAGCTCGCACTTCGGCACCGTGCTCGCGTGCGCAAGCTGGACGCCGATCGTGTCTGCCGCAACATGGGCCGTCGCATCGCCGAGCTGCGCGAGGCGCACTCGCTCACGCAGGAGCAGTTCAGCGTGCTCCTCGCGAGCTCGTCGCAGTGGGTGTCGCAGCTCGAGGCCGGCCGCAACATGACCGTCCACTCGCTCGTGCGTGTCGCCAATGCGCTGCGCGTGACGGTGCAGGACTTGTTCGAGGCGCCGCAGGCGTCGGGCCGCGAGCGGCGCGCGGGCCGACCGCGCCGCGGCTGAGCTCACACCGCGAGGCGCGTCGTCGCGGGCACCGGCGCGTTGCCGTCGATCGTGAGATTGCCTTGAGCGTCGGCGGTGACTTGGTAGTGCTGCAGCGGGCTCGACGCGGGGCCGCTGAGGACGTTTCCGTCGACGTCGAAGCGACTGCCGTGGCAGGTGCAGTCGATTCCGCTGGCGCTCACCAAGCCGTCGAGCGACATGTCGCAGCCCGCGTGCGTGCAGACGAGCGTCATCGCGTA
Organism: uncultured delta proteobacterium; assembly: GCA_963731595.1. GTDB lineage: Bacteria > Myxococcota_A > Polyangia > Polyangiales > Polyangiaceae > DASXHD01. The sequence goes on along the minus strand of CAVSWE010000004.1, from coordinate 367,423 downwards.
GACGCCCTGCGCGTCGCGAGCGATCGCGGCGGACGCGCCGGGCACGACCTTGACGTCGCCGACGGCGAGCGCGCTCGCGCTCCCCGCGCTGACGACGCCGAACGGCGGCCCGCACGCGACGAGCGCGCCCGAAGCCGCCGCGCCTGCGACCGCGGCGACCGTCTTCATGAACTCACGACGACCGCGAAGAACGGGAAGAGAGACTCTGGGCTGCGCCATTCACCCAACGTGGATGATCGCGAAAGCGCGCACATTCACGGGCAAAATGGCTGAGCCACGCGAGATCCATCGACGCTCGCGCGCGCGCGCGGAATGCACGCGGGCGTCCGCGAGCGCGCTCGCGACCGCGCGCGGCTCGAACGTCGCGATCGCGTGAAACCCGCGGGAAACGAGTTGGTGCGACTATTGCGGAGGCGCACGGGATGCGACTCCTACTCCCGCTTTGCGCAGCCCTCGTCGTGGTCGGTTGCGGGACCGCGCCCGACTCGCTCGAAGACGTCTCCGGCTCGTCGAGCGAGGCGCTCACCGGCAGCGACGTGCAAAAGCTCGCGAGCGCGAACGTCGGGACGACGGCGTGCGGGACGAACAGCCTCGGAGGCAAGGGCTTCGACTCGAGCTGCACCGGCAACGGCGGCCTGCCCGAGTACTGGTGCGCGGACTTCGCGCGCTGGGTCTGGGAGAAGACCGGCGCCGGCAACACGAACGAGCTCACGGCGGCGGCCGGCAGCTTCTACGTCTACGGGCAGAAGCACGGGACGCTCCACAACAGCCCCAAGCTCGGCGACGCGGTCGTCTTCAACTACGCGGGCAACGGCTACGCCGATCACGTCGCGATCGTCACCCAGGTGAACGGCAACGGGACGATCGAGTCGGTGAGCGGGGACTGGAACGGGCAGAGCGGCACCGAGGCGCAGTTCGCGAGCACCTCGCACACGGTGCTCAACTCGCCCGCGTACGGCGGCACCGTGGGCACGACGCCCGGCATCATGGGCATGAAGATCAGCGGCTACATTTCGCCGGTCGGCCTCGACGTGCCCTACGCGGCGACGTACGTGAGCCAGTCGTTCCCGCTCGCGGCGACGGCGCTGACGATGGTCGAAGGTCAAACCATTCCCTCGTACATCGAGCTGAAAAACGCGGGGACGAAGACGTGGGACTCGAACACGAGGCTCGGCACGACCCAGCCGCGCGATCGCAAGAGCGTCTTCGCCGACTCGACGTGGCTCGCGCCCGACCGCCCCGCCGGCGTCACCGGCACGGTCGCGCCGGGCGCGACGTACAAGTTCAAGTTCGATCTCCACGCGCCCGACAAGCCGGGCACGTACTACGAGTACTTCGGCGTCGTGCAAGAGGGCGTCGCGTGGTTCAGCGACTCGGGGCAGGGCGGGCCCGCGGACGACGTCCTCGAGGTGCAGGTGAAGGTGATCGAGCCGGAGTACCGCGGCGACTTCAAGGCTCAGTCGTTTCCGCTCGCGCCGAACGCGCTCACGGTCCACCAAGGCGACGTCGTCGACGGCTACATCGAGCTCACGAACTCGGGCACCAAGACGTGGAAAGCGGGCGAGACCAAGCTCGCGCCGACGCCGCGCGACCAAGCGTCGCCGTTCGCCGACTCGTCGTGGCTCTCGCCGACGCGCGTCGCGACGCTCGCGGCCGACGTGCCGCCCGGCGGCGTCGGGCACTTCGACGTGAAGCTCGACGCGGGCGACCTCGGCGATTTCCAGGTGACGTTCGGTGTCGTCGAAGAGGGCGTCACGTGGTTCGCCGATCCCACGCTCGGCGGCGGCCCGGACGACGGGTTCTTGCGTGTGCACCTCGTCGTCGTTCCGCCCGGGGCGTCGCTCGACGCGGGCGCGCCCACCGGCGAGGACGGCGGCGTCACCGGCCCGACGGACCCGACCGATCCCGGCGCGCCGGGCACGGGTTGCAGCGTCGGCCCTTCGTTCGACCTCGGTCCCTCGCGCGCATGGCCTGCGGCGGCGGCTGCACTCGCCGCGGTCGCGCTCGGCGCTCGGCGCCGCCGGCGTGCTGCGCGAGCGAGCCGTCCTCGACGCTGAAGAGCTCGGCCCGGACGAGAACGCCGCTTGCAGTGCGGCGGGTGTAGGATGCGTTCCGTGCGCCAGCTCGCCGTTTTTCTCGTCGTCCTCGCGGGTTGCCCCCAGCGCGAGCCGGCCGAGCGAGCCGCGAGCCCGCAGGCTCTCGCGACGACGCGCGCCATCGCCGAGCACGTCTACGACGGCGCGCTCGCGCCCGGATGGGAGGACGCGGGTTGGTCGCCGCGCGACGTCGGCCACGGCCCCGCGAAGATCGACTTCGCCGATCAAGGCGGTTGGATGCTCGTGAAGGCCGGCTTGCACGGCCGCTTCGGCGGGCTCGTCTTCCAAGAGAAGGCGCCGTCGAGCGAGGCCGAGTTTCTCGAGGTGCGGCTCGACACTCGCGACAAGGCGCTCTTCCCGCGCGTCATGGTGCGCGCGGATCAAAAGGCGGACGTTGGCGACGGCTGGCAAGAGGTCTTCATCCCGATGGGCGAGCTCGACCCCGACGGGCTTCCGTTCGACCGCGTCGTCTTTCGCGCGTTCCGTAACGTGCCTCCCACGCGCGTCCTCATCGACCACGTCGGCTTCGCGGTCGCGCAGTCGGCCGACGCGGGCGTCACGGCGACCGCGCGCGCGAAGATGCGCGTCGACTGCAGCGCGCGCGCAAAATCGATCAGCCCGCTCATCTACGGCATCGCGTGGGGCGCGAAGACGAAGCCCGAGGACCTCGCCATCGGCGCGACGACGCGCCGCTGGGGCGGCAACGCGACGACCCGCTACAACTGGCAGCTCGGCAACGCGTGGAACACCGCGAGCGACTGGTTCTTCGAAAACGTCGAGGTCAAGCCCGCGACGGCGTTCCTCGACGAGAACGACGCGCACCACATGACGTCGGCGCTCACGGTGCCGACGATTGGCTGGGTCGCCAAGGACACGACGTCGTCGTCGTTCCCCGTCTCCGTCTTCGGCCCGCAGCAGCGCACCGACGACTGGCGCAAGGACGCGGGCAACGGCGTCGGCCCCGACGGAAAACCGATTCGCCCGGGGCCTCCCGATCGCACGAGCGTCGCCGCGCCGCCCGAGTTCGTCGGCCGCTGGATCGACTCGGTCAAGAGTCGCATCGACCTCGTCTTCCTCGACAACGAGCCGATGCTCTGGGACTCGACCCACCGCGACGTCCACCCCGACCCGGTCGGGTACGACGAGCTGCTCGATCGCACGCTCCGCTACGCGACCGCGGTGCGCAAAGCGGATCCGAGCGCGCGCATCGCCGGTCCGTCGCTCTGGGGTTGGCCGGCGTACCAGTACTCGGCCAAGGACGCGAAGGCGGGGTTCCGCTTTCACCCCGACCGCCGCGCGCACGGCGACGTGCCGCTCGTGCCTTGGTACCTGCAGAAGGTCCGCGCCGCGTCGGCGAAGAGCGGCACGAGGCTGCTCGATCTCCTCGACGTGCATTTCTACCCGCAGGGCGAGAAGGTCTACTCGGGCGCCGATGACGCGAAGACGGCGGCGCTCCGCATCCGCCAGACGCGAGGCCTCTGGGACCGATCCTACGTCGACGAGTCGTGGATCGCCGAGCCGGTCTACCTCCTGCCGCGCATGCACGAGTGGATCGATCAGAACTGGCCGGGCCTCGGGATCTCGATCGGCGAGTGGAGCTTCGGCGGCGAAGATCACATGAGCGGCGGCCTCGCCACCGCGGAGGCGCTCGGCCGCTTCGGCACGAACGGCGTGACCGCGGCGTACTACTGGACCGTGCCGCCGGCGAACTCGCCGAGCTCGTTCGCCTTCCGCGCGTATCGCGATTTCGACATGAAAGGCGGCCATTTCGAGGACTACTCGCTCCCCGCGACGCCTGCGTTGCAGACGTCGATCTTCGCGTCGCGCGACAAGGCGGGCAAGCACGTCGTCCTCGTGGTGCTCAACTTTTCGACCGACGCGGCGATCGCGACCGACATCGACGTCTCGACGTGCGGCGACGTGCAGGCGCCCGAGGTGCGCACGTACACCGGCGGCGCGCGCTTCGCGACCGGCGTCGGCAGCGTCGCGGACGGCACGATCAAGACGACGTTGCCGCCGTATTCGATCGACGTGATCGATCTGCACCTCGCCGCGCCGCTCGCCGCGCCAGTCGAATGATCCCGTTCGTGCTCGCCGCCGACATGTTCACGACGGTCGTAGTCGGCGATCGCTCCGAAGCGCGCGTTCGCGTCTCCGACGGGCCGACCGCCGGCGTCGATCTCGCGACGAGCCCGACGGCGCGCCTCGATCTGCGCTCGCGCCGCGTCGATTTTTCGGTCGGGTACGCGCCGTCCTTCACGCTCGGCGACCTCGAGACCGGCGGCACGTTCCAGGTTTTCCAGATCGCCGACGCGGCGATGCGCTTCGTCGCGCGCCGCACGACGCTCACCCTCTCCACGGCCGACAGCTACGGCGACTACAACTTCACCTACCTCACGCCGACGACGGCGCCGGTCGGACCGAACCCGCCGCCGCCCCAAGTCGTGCCCACCGCGGAGACGGTTCGTTACGGTTCGACGCGCACGGCCGGGTCGCTGCGGCGCACGTGGCGCAGGTTCGCGTTCACGGTCGAGGCCGAGCACTCGGTCGCGGGCGGGCTCGACGAGATTTCGCGCCTCAGCGTGCCGGTCATCTCCACCCCGAGCGCCAGCATGCAGCTCTCGTGGGACGCGACGCGGCGCGACGCGATCGCGACGGTCGCGCGCGCGACGGCGAGCGACTCGACCGCGCGCCCGTGCAACCCGGTGACCGGCGGGCCGCCGCTCGTGCCCGGCGCGACCGAGCCGACGTGCGCGCCGAACGCCGAGTGGGCCGAGCTCTACGAGACCTGGCGGCACGTCCTCGGTCGCGGCTCGATCCTCACGCTCACCGCCGGCGCGTCGCTCGTCCGCCAGCAAATCGATCGCGGGCGCGCCGAGACGTACTCGCCCGAGCCGAACGGCGGCGCCGTCCTCGTGCAGAACCTCGGGTCGGGCAGCCCGTGGCGCTCGACGCTCGAGTTTTCCGCGCGCGCGGCGCCGATCGTCGACATCCGCTACGCCATCGTCGAGGCGCGCGTGGACGCGTCGGTGCGCTTCACCTACGGCACCGCGCGCGACAAGGTCGCATCGACCGTCTCGTTCGTGCGCAGCATTCCCCCGACGACGATCGACGCGACCTACGTGAACTTCGACGTCGAGGGCCTGCACATGCTCGACAAGCGCACCTCGGTCGGGCTCGGCGCGCGCGGCGCCTGGCAGCACGACGCGTTCACCGACTCGTTCTTCGTCGTGGGCTTCTACGCGACGTTCATCTGGCAGTCGCTGCCAATCCGTTTGTAGGCTGAGACGTGCCGCGGCGCATCGCATTCATCCTCGTGTGGCTCGCGCTGGTGCCCGAGGTCGAGGGCGCGATCTTCGCGGGCAAATGGGAGACGCCGCTCACGTGGGTCGGCACGGCCATCTTCGAGCCGTCGGTCATCAAGATCACGCTCTGGGACCTCGCGGTCATCCTGACGCTCGCGTGGGCGCTCCTCGAGAAGAAGGCGCTCCGCGGGCGCGTCCGCGCGGTCATCACGTCGATGACCGTGTCGCTCGCGGCGATCGGCGTCGCGTGGGCGTGGGGCGTCGTGCACGGCGGCGACGTGCGCCAGACGATGTGGCAGCTCCACACGTTCGTGATGATGTTCGTCGTCGCGCACCTCTTGATCGCGACGTGTCGCTCGTACGCGCACTTTCGCGCGCTCGGCCAGGTCATCGTCGGCGCCGCGCTCTACCGCGCCGGCGTGCTCCTCTATTTCTACGAGACCGTCGTGAAGTCCTGGTCGGAGCGCCCGCAGACGCTGACGACCCACGCCGACAGCGCGCTCTTCGTCTGCGCGATCCTCGTGCTCGGCGCGTGGGCGCTCGAGAGGCGATCGGTGCGCGCGATCGCGTGGGCGCTGGGCGCCTCGATCCCGATCTGTCTCGCCATTTATTACAACAACCGTCGCCTCGCGTGGCTCTCGCTCCTCGTCGGCGTGGTCGTCGCGTACATCCTCTTGCCCAAGAGCCGGACCAAGCGGCAGCTCAATCGTTTGATGCTCGCCGCGACGCCGGTGCTCGCGCTCTACGTGTGGATTGGCTGGGGCAGGACGTCGGGCATCTTCAAGCCGGTCGCGTCGATCGCCACCATGATGGGCAAGACCGAGGACGCCTCGAGCGCGACGCGCGACATCGAGAACTACAACTTGCTCCAGACGCTCGAAATCGAGCCCGCTCTTCGGCCTCGGCTTCGGGCACGAGTACCACGAGATTTCGGTCGCCTACAGCATCAAGGACGAGTTCGCGCAGTACCGGTTCATCCCGCACAACAGCGTGCTCGGGCTCCTCGCCTTCGCCGGGTTGCTCGGGTTCGCCGGGATTTGGCAGGTGTTCGTCGTCTGCACGTACTTCCTCGCGCGCGAGCATCGGCTCTCCAATCTCCCCGTCGCGCGCGCCGCGTCGCTCGCGGCAATCGTCGGGTTCGTCGTGGTCGTCCTGCAGATGTGGGGCGACATGGGGCTCGTCACGTTGCCGGTCGAGGTGCTCGCCGCGACGTGCATGGCCGCCGCTGCGCGCCTACCCGTGCTCGGCGACGAGTACGAGGCGTCACAGGCGTGGCGCGACGACGAGGACCAGCACGACGTAGACGACGCAGAAGAGGCCGAAGGCAAACAGCGTGCGACGTAGCCCTCGCTTCTCGCGGCCCTCCCGCGCGAAGAAGATGGGGATGGCGAAGGTCATCGCGACCATGCTGAGGACGATCGCCTTCTCCATGCGTCACTCGACGACGACGACGTCCCCCGGCTCGAGGACGAAGCGGCCCGCCGCCGTGTCGCCGCGCGTGACCGAGTCGTAGGTGAACCGAATCCGCTCGCGCTTCTCGCCCGAGCGCAGCACGAAGATGCGCGAGCGGTCGGCGTAGTCGGTGAAGCCGCCGGCGTCGGCGAGCGCCTGCGCGAGGCCAGCGCCGTGGATGTCCATCACGAACACGCCCGGCTTCGCGACCTCGCCGATGACCGTGATTTGCCGCGGCGCGAACTCGTCGATGTTCACCGTCACGCTAGGCGCGACGAAGTACGGCTTGAGGCGCGCCTCGAGCTCGGCGCGGAGCGCCGACGGCCTTTTGCCGCGGACCTCGACCTCGCCGAGGAGCGGCAGCGCGATGCGTCCGTCGGGTCGCACGCGCGCGCGCGTCGTGAGCGCGTCCTGGCTGACGACGCGGACGTTGATGACGTCGCCGGTGTGAATGAGGTATTCGCCCGAGGCCGCGGGCTCGGTCGGGAGGTCTTGGACCCAGACGTAGCTGCCCGTGCTCGAGCACGCGGCGAGCATCGAAACGAGCAGCAAATCACGTAGTCGCATGGTTCTTTCTCCCGCGCCAAGCGGAGACGACGACAGCATACAGCTCCCGGACGCGAACGGCGCCGGTCCCGATCGCGAGCACGGCGTAGGCGAGCACGTCGAGCGCGAGGCGCGCCGGCCCGAGCGGCCGCGCGACCCGGTGCAGCACGACGACCACCGCGCAGACGCCGAGCGACTTCAGAATGGTCGAGGCGCTCGCCCGGTCGAACACGTCGCGGCCGAGCAGCACGACGTAGGTGACCGCGACGAGCGCCTCGGTCCCGACCGAGAATCGCCGCCGCGCCCACGCCGCCGCCGCCGTCGCCGAGCCACGCGAGCGCCGGGCGCACGAGCGCGAAGTTGAGCGCGGCGTTCACGACGAACGAGATCAGCGTCACGGTCGTCACGGTCCAGGCGTGCTCGAGCATGATCATGCCGGTGGCGCCGAGCATGGCGACGTACACGACGACGAAGAGCGGGGCGAGGACGCGCATCGCGGGGATCGCCGGAGCGAACTTCGCGCCGAAGACCGTGCCGATGATGACGTCGGCCCCGAGCCCGAGCATGAGCGCCACCGGGATGGCGACGACGAGCGTCCACTCGAGCGCGCGCCGCAGCATCACGTAGAGCTCCTCGCGACTCACCGCGGCGCGCGCGAGCTGCGGCGTGACGACCCACTGGATGATCGGCGCGAGCAGCATCGCGACGCCCGAGATGTTCGTCGCCGCGCCGTAGAACCCGAGCTCGCGATTCGGCAGCAGGAAGCCCATGATCGTGACGTCGATCTTCGAGTAGAGGACGACCGCGATCACGTTGACGTAGTACGGCGCGCTCTTCACGAGAACCCGGAGCGTCTCGCCGAAATCCACCCGCACGTGGAGGTCGACGATGCGGCGCGCCATCGCGAAGAGCGCGACGAAGCGCACGAGCTCGCTCAGCGCGGCGGCCGCGGCGTACGCCCAGAGGTGCGCGCGGCCGACGAGGGCGGCGACGATGGCCGCCGCCCAGAGGAGCTTGGTCGTGATGTTGAGGACGGAGAGCCGGCCGACGCGGCGCGCGGCGTAGAGCAAGGTCGCGCACGTGTTCGCCGCGTAGAGCGCGAGCTGCGCGAGACCGAACGTCATCGCCGTGAGCACGACCTCGCGCGAATGCCCGGAGCGGCGCGCGACCGCGCCGACCGCGACGACCACCGCGAACCCCACGAACAACCGAACGAGCTGCGTCCCGCCGTAGAAATCCGACGCGTGCGCAGGCCGCAGCGGGATCTCCTTCTGGATGTACATGTCGAGCCCGAAGCCGACGAACGCGAAGCCGGTGATCGCGAGAGCCTCGGCGAACGCGTACTCGCCGAACACCGACGGCCCGAGGTGCCGCGGCAGGACGAGCCGCACGAGCAGCGCGACGCTCCACGTCCCGATGAGCGACATCCCGACCACGAACGCGTTGCGCAACGCCAGGGCGTTGTCGTGATCGTTCATGAGGTCGTCATGCCGAACAATCCCGCGACGCGCTCGACGTAGCGGTCGACGTTCATCACGCGCTCGATCCAGCGCCGATTGTGCTCGCCCATCCGCGCGCGGCGCTCGTCGTCGCCCATGAGCGCGTCGATGGCGCGCGCGAGCGCGGGCGCGTCGCCGGTCGGCACCACGAGCCCCGACACGCCGGGCAGGACGTAGTCGCGGATGCCCGGCGAGTCCGTCGCCACGATGGCCTTGCCCATCGACATCCCTTCGCACATCGACGTCACGCCCGCAGCGTAGTCGACCCGGTCGATCGGCACGACCACGAGTCGCGCGCGCGCGTACGCCTCGCGAAGATCCTCGTACGAGAGCCTCGGCACGAGCTCGACGTTTCCGGCGGGCAGGATGTTCTTCGCCGCGTCGAAGCCGGCGTGCGGCGCCCAACCCGACGCCACCACGCGGAAGCGATGCGTCGCCTCCTCGGCCGCGCGCTGCAGCATCGGGTAGTTGCGGCTCTCGCGTCCGCAGCTGAGGACGTAGTCGCCGACGGGCACGTCCAGCGGTCGATAGAAGCGCGAGTCGAGCCACTGATCGAAGCGATGCACTTTGTGCGCCGGGTAGCCGATTTCGTCGATGAGGATCTCGCGCTGCCGTTCGGCGAGGACGATGACGTTGCGGTAGACCGAGTGCCCGATGGCCCGCAGGATGATGCGCCGCTTCGGCGTGCCGCACTGGTGGACGACCATCGTGATCCGTCCGAGGTCGCGCGCCGCCTTCATCATGAGGCCGAACGGCATGCCGATGTCTTCGCCGGTCACGTAGAACTGGTCGAAGTCGCGCCGCCGCGTCATGCCGAGGACGGCGAGCCCATAGAGCCGCCCGCGCGCGCGCGCCTGGCGGACGGCCGGGTGCTTGGACGCATCCACGTCGTGAAAATCGAGGATCGTCGCACCGGTTGCGCGCGCGAGCTCGACGTACTCGATGCGCGGGATCTCTCCGCGCTCCGCTCGCTGGGCCGCGTCGAGGTCTGGCCCCTTCGCGAGGAGGATGAGCGTTCTCGTGCGTGGCGCGCGCAAGGTAACGGTGCGACCATACACCAGCGTCCTCGCGCGCGATTGCGCCAAGGAACGAAGAAGCGGCGAATGGTCGCGCTCGCCGCGCCCCGAAAGCGCGGCGTGGAACATGCAGCGTGATATATTGCGAGCTTGAATCATGCCGCCCCGTGACGAGCCAGGACGAGCCATGCAACGAACGCGCTCGCGTCGATCCGAAGAGGAAGACGAGGACGACGGCATCGATCTGTCGCATTTGCGCGAGGTCGGCGGCTACGTCCTGCGCGCGCCGAGGCGGCAGCCGCTGCGATTTCTTGCGTGGGGGGCCGTCGGAATTGCGCTGGGCGTCGCGACCTTCCACTACTACCCGCGCACGTACTCGACCGAGGTGAAGATCCTCGCGAAGCGAAACCTCATCTTGCCGGCGCTCGACAACCCGAACCGCGCAGTGCCGCGCGAGGCCGACAACCCGACGAAGGACGTCGGCGTCACCATCCTCCAGCACGACAACTTGGTCGGGCTCATCAAGGAGGTTGATCTCCTCGACCGGTGGGAGTCGAGTCGGCCGCCGCTGCTCCGTGCGAAGGATTCGCTGTTCGGCACGCTGAACCGCCCGAGGAGCGACAGCGATCGCATGCGCGCCATCGAGGGCGTGCTCGAGAAGCGACTCACGGTCAACAGCGACGAGACGACGATCACGATCACGGTCGAGTGGACCGACGGGCAGATGGCGTTCGACCTCGCGCAGGCCGTGCAGAAAAACTTCATCGAGGCGCACTACGACGCCGAGGTGAACGTCATCAACGACGCCATCTCCATCCTCGAGCAGCACGCGAAGGACGAGCGCACCACGTTCGACGAGGCGCGCACCGAGTTCGAGAAGGCGGAGGCGAAGGCGAGCTCGACGTCGAGCGTCGTCATGACCCCGCGCGGCACGCGCCGCATCGTCCGACTCGCCGCCGGCTCCTCCTCGCAAAAGGCGCCCGCGGTCGACCCGCAGCTCCTCGCCGATCTCGACGCGAAGCGCTCGACCATCAAGACGATGGAAGACCAGCGCAGCGCGCGCCTCGCGGACCTCAACCGGCAGCTCAGCGACATGCTCGTCTCGATGGCGCCCGCGCACCCGGCGGTCGTCTCGATGAAGCAGCGCATCGCCGACGCGCAGGTCGTCCCGCCCGAGCTCGTTCAGCTCCACGCCGAGGAGCGGGCCCTCATCGACAAGCTCGCCGCGACCGCGCCGGCGCACACCCAGCCCGCCCTCACCACCACCTCCGTCCTCGTCCCCGACACCTCGCCGGCGTCGAACCAAGCGCGCTCGCTCCTCGAGGACGAAGATCCGGCCGTGACGGTCGCGCGCATGAAGCTCCAGACCTCGGCGCAGAAGCTCTCGGATCTGCAGTCGCGCATCGACTCGGCCGAGATCGAGCTCGACATCGCGAGGACCGCGCACAAGTACCGCTTCAGCATCGTCCACCCGGCCGAGGTCTCTTCGCGTCCGCGCAAGCCGAACCCGATCGTGCTGTTCGCCGGCATCGTGCTCGGCGTTCTGTTCCTCGCGTTCGGCTCGGTCCTGCGCAACGAGCGCGCGCAGGGGCGGTTCCTCGAAGAGTGGCAGCTGCGTCGACGCTTGAAGCTCCCCGTCCTCGGCGAAATCGAGGGGTAGGCGATGCGATTCTGGCCGCTGTTCGACGTGGGGGTCGCGGTCGCTTCGGCGCCCGTCGTCGCGGCGACCGGCTACCTCGCTTGGCTCGCGCTCCGCTCGAAGGCGACGCCGCCGCCGCCGTCGCGCGCGCCGCACCTCCGCTTCGACGTGATCGTCCCGGCGCACGACGAAGAGCGCGGCATCGCCGACACGGTGAAGAGCTTGCTCGCGCTCGACTATCCGCGCTCCCTCTTTCGGGTCGTCGTCGTCGCGGACAATTGCCGTGACGCGACCGCGGCGCGCGCCAGGACCGCGGGCGCCGACGTGCTCGAACGCTTCGACGAGACGAACAAGGGCAAGGGCCACGCGCTCTCGTTCGCCTTCGAACGAAGCCTCGCAGGCGGCGCCGACGCGGTCGTCGTGGTCGACGCCGACACGACCGTCAGCCCGAATTTGCTCCGCGCGTTCGCCGCGCACCTCGACGCGGGCGAGGTCGCGCTGCAAGCCGAGTACGGGGTGCGAAACCCCGACGCGTCGTGGCGCACGCGGCTCATGGTGATCGCGATGTCGCTGTTTCACGACGTGCGCTCGCGCGGCCGCGAGCGGATGCACCTCTCGTGCGGCCTCCGCGGCAACGGAATGGCGTTCGCGCGCGCGCTGCTCGAAGAGGTGCCGCACGACGCCTTCTCGATCGTCGAGGACGTCGAATACGGCCTCCGTCTCGGCGAGGCCGGGCATCGCGTCGGCTACGTCGGCGAAGCCTCGGTCCTCGGGGAGATGGTCTCGAGCGGCGAGGCGGCGCGCTCGCAGCGCGTCCGGTGGGAGGCGGGGCGCAAGGCGCTCCGGCGCCGCGGGCTCGCGCTGCTCCGCCGCGGGCTCGCCGCGCGCGATCCGATGCTGATCGATCTCGGCGTCGACGTGCTCCTGCCGCCGCTCTCGACCCTCGCGACGCTGACGGGGCTCGTCGGAGTCGCGGCGGGCCTTGCGGCGATCGGAACGATCGCCACCGGTCACACGCCGATCGCGTGGATCCCGGCGGTCGCCGGCGGCGCGTTCCTGGTGCTCTACGTCGCCCGCGGCGTGCAGCTCTCCGGGCTCGGTGCGCGCGGCGCAGCGACGCTCGCGTGGGCGCCGGTCTACGTCGCGTGGAAGGCGACGCTCGGACGCCAGCGACCCACGACCTGGGTTCGCACGCAAAGGGAGGCGCCGACGTGAGCTCTCCGACCGACAACGACGTCCAGCTCCAGAAGCTGTGGATCGCGCTCCAGAAGAAGAGTTGGCGGGTGCTCGCGGTCGTCCCCGCGACGCGCGAGATCTCCTCGCTCGCGGCGGCGAACGTCCTCGCCGAGGTCGCGTGGCGTTATCGCGGCGACCCGACCACCGTGCTCGATCTCCGCGAGGTGGGCCTGCGGCTCGTCGAGTACCAGACGAAAGAGATCGCCGCGCAGGTCGAGCAGGGAAACGCGGTGATCATCGCGCTCTCGTCGGTCGCGCAGAACGCGTCGTCGATCTCGCTCGCGCACTTCGCCGACGCGGCCGTCTTGCTCGTGCGCTTCCACGAGACGAGCATCGAGGCGGCCGAGCAGACCCTCGCGGAGATCGGCGCGGACAAATTCTGCGGCACGCTCGTCGTCAAGCCGCCCCGCGCGGCGAGCGCTCCGGCCGCCGCGGACGCGATCGAGGCGGGCGCGACGAAGAAGGCTGAGTCGTGAGCCTCCTGCTGTCGGTCGTCATCGCGACCTACGACCGCGCGGGCTCGCTCGTGCGTCTGCTCGAGCAGCTCGCGCGTCAGACGACCCCGCCCGAGCGCTTCGAGGTCATCGTGATCGACGACGGCTCGAAGGAAGATCCGACGCCTCGCGTGCGCGCGCTGCATTTGCCCTACGCGTGCCGCGTCGAGCGACAGAAGAACGCCGGGGCCGCCGCCGCGCGCGATCGCGGCGCGAAGCTCGCGACCTGCGACGTCGTCCTCTTCCTCGACGACGACATGCAGCTCGCTCCCGACGTGCTCGCCGCGCACCTCGAGATCCACGAGGGCGATCCGCGCGCGGTCGTCCTCGGGCGAATCGTCCCCGACCCGGAGATGAAGCTCGAGCTCTTCGAGCGCTTCCACGCCGACGTGCTCGAGCGCTTCGCCGCGAGCGTGCTCTCGGGCGAAGCGAAGGCGTGCGGCACGAACGTCTACTCCGGCAACGTCTCGATGCGCCGAGACGCATACCTGCGCGTCGGCGGCTTCGATCCGGCCTTCGGCCACGCCGAGGACGCCGAGCTCGGCGTGCGTCTCGAGAAAGACGGCGCGAGCTTTCACTTGAGCGAGCGCGGCGGCAGCGTCCACTCGTCGGATCGCGCGAGCGCCGAGGGTTGGCTCCGCCGCGCCAAGGCGTACGGAATGTACGACACGCGCATCGGGCGAAAGCACCCGGACGTCGCGCAAGCGAGCCCTTGGCGCTACTTCCGCGAGCTCACGCCGGCGGCGACGCCGGTCTTGGCGCTCGGTCTCGGCGCGCCGTCGGTGGCGACGCGCCTCGCGACGGCCGCGCTCGGCGTCTCGCGCCTCGTCGATCGCGCGGGGCTCGAGCGGATCGCGCTTCGCGGCGCGACCGCCGCGTTCGGCCTCGAGTACGCCGCGGGCATGCGCGGCGAGACGAAGGGCCTCTTCGACGCGCTCGCCGATTTCGTCGACTACGCCGAGCGCGCGGGCGCGCGCGGCGGGAGCGAACGCGCGATCGTCGCCGCCGCGCGCATGCGCGCCGCGATCCGCGACGACTACGCGACGATGCGCCGCTACGACGCGAAGTACGGACGCGGCGTGCGGCCGAACGGCCTCCCGAAAGAAGCGGTCGTGCGGATCGGCTTCCAGATCATGATCGCCGTGCGCGCGATGCACTTCTTTCGCGACGCAGGCCTGACGCCCGCCGCGATGATCGTCTCGCGTCTCGTTCGTCACCTCTACGGATCCGACATCCACTGGGACGCTCGGATCGAGCCCGGAGTGATGATCGTCCACGGCATGGGCCTTGCTGTCAGCCCCAAGGCATGCGTCGGCAAGGACGTCATCTTGTTCCAGAACGTCACCCTCGGCGAGGGGACGCACCCGACGACGCGCGCGTCGGGCGCGCCGAACATTGGTCGCGGCGTGCACATCGGGCCCGGTGCGAGCCTGCTCGGCCCGATCGAGATCGGCGACGGGACGAAGATCATGGCGGGCTGCGTGCTGCGCGAGTCGGTGCCGGCGGATTCGCTCGTCGTCGCGCCCGAGCCGGAGGTGCGCGCGCGCGTCACGCCGCGCGTGCGGCGGTCCGGCACGTGACCGAGCGCGCGTGGATCGGCGCGGTGCCGATCGATCCGCTGACCTTCGACGGCGCGCTCGACGCGATCGAACGGCTCGTCGCCGCGCGCGAAGGCGGAACCGTCTTCACGCCGAACGTCGATCACGTCGTCATGGCCGAGCACGACGACGCGTTTCGCACCGCGTACCGTGACGCGAGCTTGAGCCTCGTCGACGGCATGCCGGTCCTCTGGGCGTCGCGCCTCCTCGGTCGCCCTCTGCCCGAGAAGGTGTCCGGGTCGGATCTCGTTCCGCGTCTCGTCGATCGCGCCGCCGAGAAGGGCTGGCGCGTCTATCTCCTCGGGGGCGGCGAGGGCAGCGCCGCCGTCGCCGCGCAGAAGCTCGAGTCCAGGGGCGTTCGCGTCGTCGGCTTCTCGGCGCCGCGCGTCCCCGAGAGCGCGTCGCCCGAGACGCACGCCGCGCTCGCCGCGGAGATCGCCGCGACCGAGCCCGACCTCGTCCTCGTCGGCCTCGGCGCGCCGAAGCAGGAGCTCTTCGCGAACGCCGTGCGCGAACGCCTCCGTCCCGCGGTGCTCCTCGGCGTCGGCGCGAGCATCGATTTTCTCGCGGGCGCGGTTCCGCGCGCGCCGGCGTGGGTCTCCCGAAGCGGCCTCGAGTGGCTCTACCGCCTCGGCCGGGAGCCGCGCCGGCTCTGGCGGCGCTACTTGCTTCGCGATCCCCAATTCTTTGCGCTAATCCTCAAACAACTCACACGACGATGACGCAGCGAACGCTCCTCCAGCGCGCGCGCGCGAGCCTCGCGCGCGACAGCGGTCTCTCCCTCGGCGAAAAGGTCGGCCACGGCGTGAAGAACGGCGCCGCGCTCCTCCGCGCCCCGTTCTTCCTCCGCGCGTGCGACCGCGTCGGCGCGCGCGCGCGCACCCACGGCAAACCGGTCGTCGAGAACCTCGGCTCGATCGAGATCGGCGACGACTTCCAGCTCAACTCGGCGTTCTCCCCCGTGCGCATCTTCGCCGGCCCTGGCGCGAAGCTACGCATCGGCGACGAGGTGAACGTCAACTTCGGGGCCGACCTCGCCGCCGAGCAGGAGATCACGATCGGCTCGCACGTGAACCTCGGACCCTACGTGGTCGTCGCGGATCACGATCGCGCCGAGCCCGGCGGCGAGCCGCAGCCGATCACGATCGGCGATCACGTGTGGCTCGCGGCCCGCGTGCGCGTCTGCAAGGGCGTCACCATCGGCGAGGGCACGGTCGTCGGCGCCGGCAGCGTCGTGACGACGTCGCTCCCGCCGAACGTGGTCGCAGGCGGCGCGCCGGCGCGCGTCCTTCGACCTCGCCACCCGCGCGAGAAGGCGCCGCCCTCACCCGAAGCCGAGGTCGCGCCCGCGCCCGCGGTCGCGCCCCCCGAGGTGCACGGCCTCGTCGTCGCCGACTTCACCGCCGCCGAGCTCGCCGCGGCGATCGCGAAGCCCGACGAGCTCGGCCCGCGCATCGCCGCCGACGTCGCGCCGTTCGATCAAGTGGTCCAGACGCTCCACGCGCTCGCCGCCCCCGACCCCGCCGCGCAGCGCGACTTCGCGTTCGTCTGGACGCGGCCCGAGCGCGCGATTGCGTCGTTCGCCAAGCTCCTCGCGGGCGAGCAGGTGTCGCACGACGCCCTCCTCGCCGAGGTCGACGCGTTCGCCGACCTGCTCCTCCGCGTGAAGGGCGCGCGCTTCACGTTCGTCGTCGCGTGGTCGCTGCCGCCCGCGTTCCGCGGCCTCGGCATGCTCGACTGGAAGACCGGCGGCGCGGGTCGCGCGCTCGGCGCGATGAACCTCCGCCTCGCCGAGCGCCTCGACGCCTCGCCGACCGTCTTCGTTCTCGACCCGGCGCGCTGGCTCGCCGCCGGCGAGTTCGACTCGCGCCTCTGGTACATGGGCAAAGTCGGGCACTCGCGCGAGGTCTTCGACGCCGCCGCCGCGGATCTCCGCGCGGCCCTGCGCGGCGCGCGCGGCCACGCGCGCAAGCTCATCGTGCTCGATCTCGACGACACCCTGTGGGGCGGCATCGTCGGCGATCTCGGCTGGCAGAACCTCCGCCTCGGCGGGCACGACATGGTGGGCGAGGCGCTCGTCGACTTCCAGCGCGAGGTGCTCGCGCTCTCGAAGCGCGGCGTCGCGCTCGCCGTCGTCAGCAAGAACGAAGAGTCGGTCGCGCTCGAGGCGATGCGCTCGCACCCCGAAATGATTGTCCGCGACACCGATCTCGTCGGCTGGCGCATCAACTGGCGCGACAAGGCGCAGAACATCGCCGACCTCGTGAAGGAGCTGAACCTCGGTCTCCAATCGGTCGTCTTCATCGACGACAACCCCATCGAGCGGGCGCGCGTGCGCGAGGCGCTCCCCGAGGTGTTCGTCCCCGAGTGGCCGGAGGACAAGACCCGCTACGTCGCGGCGTTCCGCGCGCTCGGGTGCTTCGACGTGCCGTCGCTCAGCGCCGAGGACGCCGCGCGCACGCGCATGTACGTCGAGGAGCGCAAGCGCGAGGAGCTTCGCTCGCAAGTGAGCTCGCTCGACGAGTGGCTCGACGACCTCGGCACCAAGGTGCAGCTCGCGCGCCTCGCGGCGAGCAACCTGCCGCGCACCTCGCAGCTCCTCAACAAGACCAACCAGATGAACCTCCGCACGCGCCGCCTCAGCGAGGCCGAGCTCATGGACTGGGCGTCTGCGCCGAACCGCGAGGTGTGGGCGGTCTCGGTCTCGGACAAGCTCGGCGCAGCCGGCCTCACCGGCATCCTCGGTCTCGAGCGCGACGGCGATCGCTGCGTCGTCATCGACTACGTCCTCTCGTGCCGCGTGATGGGCCGCCGCGTCGAGGAGACGCTCGTCTGGTTCGCGACCGAGCGCACCCGCGCGCTCGGCGCCGCGCGGCTCGAGGCGCCCTACGCCGCGACCGCGAAGAACAAGCCGTGTCTGAGCTTCTTCTCGGGCCTCGCCGAGCTCACGCGCGAGGGCGACGTCTTCACGTGGACCGGCGCGAGCCCCTTTCCGAAGCCGCGCGGCATCGACGTGTTCGTCGAGGGGGGCGCCTCGTGAGCTCGCGCTTGCAGTCGGTCCTCCGGCGCGCCGACCTCGCGCTCACTCGCGGCGCGGCGCGTCTTCGCTTTCGCGGCGTGACCTCGCTCGGCGAGCGCGCGCGCACCGCCGGCGCGCCGTTCGTCGACAACCGCGGGCGAATCGAGATCGGCGACGACTTCTTCCTCTCGTCGCACCCGGTCGTCTCGCACATGGTTACCGGCCGCTCCGGCCACATCGTCATCGGGCATCGCGTCTCGATCGGCTCCGGCGCCGCGCTCGCGTCCGAGATTGGCGTCCACATCGGCGACGACGTCCACATCGGCCGCAACGTGATGATCCTCGACACCGACTTCCACGATCTCGACGACTGGAAGAAGGCGAGCCACGCGCTCCCGGTCGTGATCGAGGCCGGCGCGCGGCTCGACGACGGCGTCGTCGTGCTCAAGGGCGCGCACGTCGGCGCGGGCGCGCGCATCGGACGCGGCAGCGTCGTCTCGGGCAGCGTCGAGCCCGGCGCCTTCGCGACCGGCGTACCGGCGCGCGCCGCGCGCAAAGCGAACGCCGCGCTCGAATCGGAGCTCGCCGATCGCATCCGCGCGATTGTCGCGGAGACCTTCGACACCGCGCACCCCGTCGAGCTCGGCGACGGCCCGCGCGAAATTCCGCGCTGGGACTCGCTCGGCACGCTCCGCCTGCTCCTCGCGGTCGAAGACGACCTCGGCGTGCACCTCGGCGACGGCGGTCTCTACGGCGCGAAGACCGTGGCCGACGTCGTTGCGATCGCCGAAAAAGCGCTCCCGCGTCAGTGACTCGACGAGAGGCGCCGCAGCCGGCGCACCGTCGGCCGGCTCGCGTGAGGCCCGTCGAGGATCCACCGGACGTACTTGATGAGGAGCTCGCGCTCGAACGGCTTCTTCAGGAAGGCGTTCGCGCCGGCCTGCTCGGCGTCTGCCATGTCCTCGGGCGAGTGCCGCTCGCTCATCATGATGATCGGCACCTTCGAGCGCTTTCGCACGGTCTCGACGAGGTCCAGGCCCGACTCGCGCGGCAGCGTCTGATCGATGCAGAGCAAGATCGGCTCGCACGTCTCGAGCTCGCGCAGCGCGGAGTCGTACTCGCTGGCGACGCGCACGGTGAATCCGTCGGCCTCGAGCCAACGCTTCACCCGCTCGCGGATGGCGGGTTGATCTTCCACGACTAGAACGAGCCGCATGAACGGCGCATTCTAACACGCGCGGGTCAGCTCGCGCCCTTCCCGAAGAGCACCACGGGGACGGTTTTGAACATGAGCTGAAAGTCCTGCGCGAGGCTCCAGTTGTCGATGTACTGCATGTCCAGGTACATCCACTCCTCGAAGCCGATCGAGTCGCGCCCGCTGACTTGCCAGACGCACGTGATGCCCGGTCGCACCGACAGGCGCCGGCGCTGCCACGCTTCGTACTGGTCGACCTCGCGCGGCACCGGCGGCCGCGGCCCGACGATCGTCATCTCGCCGCGCAGCACGTTGATGAACTGCGGCAGCTCGTCGATGCTGTACTTGCGAATGAAGCGCCCGACCGCCGTGACGCGCGGGTCGCGCTGCATCTTGAAGACCGGGCCGCTCCGCTCGTTCTGGGCCATGAGCTTCGCCTTGAGCTCCTCGGCGTTCACGACCATCGAACGGAACTTGAGCATGTGGAACGGCCGGCCGTAGAGCCCTACGCGCTCCTGCTTGAAGAGCACGGGTCCCTTCGAAGTGAGCTTCACGACGATCGCGACCGTGATCATGATCGGCGCGAGCAGCGTGAGCGCGACGCTCGCCGCGAGGATGTCGAACGCGCGCTTCAGCGCGAGCTGCACCGGCTTGTGGCGGTACGAGAGGTAGTGGACGTAGCCGTCGAGCAGCGCGTCGCGATCGCGCGGCTCCGCGCGCGTGATGCGGAAGCGGTTCGCCGGAAGGGCGAACGGGATGCCGAAGCGCTCGCAGACGCGGATCGCGTTCTGCAGCACGGTGCGGTGAGCCTCTTCGCTGCTCGCGAAGTACACCTCGTGCACCACGCGCTCGCGCAGCGTCGCCTCGAGCTCGCCGGCAACGCCGAGGATCGGCGCGGGCAAGCGATCGTGCGCGGGCTGGTCCTCGAGGCGCAAGAAGCCGATGACCTGGCGGCTGTCCTTGGCGTCGCGGATCTCGAGGGACGTGTGCCGCCCGAGCGGGCCGATGCCGACGATGAGGATGTCGACCGGCGCGACGGGCCGCGTGCGAAGCCAGCTCGCGAGGAGGCGCAGCCAGCCGATGCCGCACACGACGACCGTCGTGAAGCGCAGCATGTCGCTGCTCGCCGCGTAGCGCGGGACGAAGTAGCGGAGCACGAACATCGGAACGATGGTGCCGACGAGGAGCACGGCCGTGAGCGCGACGTCGCCCCAGATCCCGCGGCCGTTGTACGCGTCGTAGTGCCGGAGGACTCGCCCGCCGATCGCCCAGAGGAGCATCGAGCCTGCCGCGAGCGCCAAACCGACGAGCCAATGGATGCCGCCGGGAACGACCGTCGCGGCCCCCGCCGCGAGGACGAGCACCGCCGCATCACCAATCAAGTTGATCTTCTGCCAAGTGCGAGGGGACATGAAACCCAGTCGAGGCTGCAAACAGTGTGCTACCTCTACCACACCCTGCGCACGGCAAATCCGCTATTTCTGTAATTCCTTCTAATTACTTGGAAGTAGAAAGTATTTTCTCGAGAATCGCGGCCTGGGTGGGGTCGACGTCGTGGAAGCGGAGGCCCACGTCGTAGGTAGCCGGCGATCCAGGCGGCAGGTCTTCGATCCACACGACCTCGGCGGTGAAGGTCGTGAGGGCGTCGCTCGTCATCATCTCGAGCGTCAGCCGCTCGCCCTTGGCGAACTTCTGATCGCTGTAGATGCGCACGCCGCCGAGGCTCATGTCGATCGGGTGCCGGCGCGTGATGATGCCCGCAGCACGGCAAAAAACCGGCACTTGAAGTCGCCGGTACCGCCGGCGCTCGGCGTGATCTTCGCCCACGACCGAGATGTTAGCCAAAGTTGGTGCGGGTTGCAGCGTTCGATTAGGCTCCGTGGCTCGATGCGGGGCGTTGCGCTCATCCTTGGTGAACGCGTCGTTTCACGGTGCGACGACGGGGGGCTCGTCGTCGAGTACATGCTGTTCGACTCCGCGGAGGTGCTGGTCGCCTCGGACGGGCGCGGGGTTCGCGAGCAGGGGTACCTGACGACCGCGGGGCTCGCGCGGGCCCATTTGGAGCGCGCGGGCGTGACCGTCGCGCTCGCGCAGGAGGCGTTCGCGGCGCTCCGCCCGGGGCATCTGCGGGCGCTCGCGCGCTCGCCGGTCGTCCTCGCGGCCATCGAGCGGATCGGGCCGTACGAGGCGTTCGAGGGCGGGAAGTTCGACGCGACGACGCGCCGTTACGAGGGCGTTTGGCTCGATTTGGACGCGCTCGCCCGTTCGTGCCCGCTTCCCGACGCGGCGCTCCTCTTTCAGGCGCTCCACCTGCGCGTCGCCGTCGAGGAGATCGGGGCGGACGCGGCGGTCCGCATGAGCACGGCGTCCCTGACCGAAGCGCGAAAACCGAACGAGCGAACGTGGGAGCGGACGTCGTTCGAGCACATTCGCAGGCTTCCGCGGGTCCTGGCGCAGATGCGGGTGCCGGCGCGCTCGCGCGTGTCCGACGCGATCGATCAAGCCGAGGTCCGCGAGGAGCTCCTCCGGAATCTGCGGACGCGCAGCGCGACCTCGCCCGCGCCGGAGCCGCGGCTCGCGTCGCTCGCGAGGCGCCTTTCGCGGCCCGCGTCCGTGCCGCCCGAGGGGCCGGCCCGTGCGCGGCGACCGTCGTCGGTGCCGCCGGAGCCGGATTTCATCGTGACCGATTCGCCCGACGAGCACCCGAGCGAGGCGCCGCCTCCGCCTCTGCCGCCGGCGCGCCCGCCCGCGGAGGCTCGGCTCTTCGACGAGCTCCGGCACCACAGCGAGATGCTCCGCGGCGAGAGTCATTTGCAGGCGGTCGCGAAGTTCCTCTCGGCG
Organism: uncultured delta proteobacterium; assembly: GCA_963731595.1. GTDB lineage: Bacteria > Myxococcota_A > Polyangia > Polyangiales > Polyangiaceae > DASXHD01. Next base: position 345,487 of record CAVSWE010000004.1, on the reverse strand, counting down.
AGCGTGGACGACGCGTCGCTCCCCGAGCTCGCGGTGCTCGCGTCGCGCGCGTGGCTCGCGGCGGGGGAGAAGGGGCACGCGCGATTTTTCGCGAGGAAGCTCGTCGAGGACGTGGACGCGCCCGACGAGGTACGGCTGATGGCGCTCGAGATCCTCGAGTCGACCGCGCCGACGAACGAGTCGCGGATGCCGCCGCCGATCGACGCGACCGAGCCGGCCGCGCAGGCCGCCCCGATCGTGCCCGCGCCGGTCGTCATCCCGTCGCTCCCGCCGCTGCCCGCCGCCGACGCCGTGTTGCCGCTCGTTCCGCGCGCGCCGCCGACGGAGATCGTCGAGACGATGCCGCTCGCGCAAGGTCTCGACGAGTCGATGCTCGGCGCGGGCGAGCCGGTTCGCACGGCGAGCCAGGCGCACGTCGCGATGACGCGCCTCGCGAGGGCGCTCGCGCGCGATTATCGGCTGGCGTACGGCACCACCCTCAAGACCGATCCGATCGCCATCGAAGCGATGCAACGTCACTTGCGGCGGCGCTTCGGCGAGGAGCCGCGCGACGAGGAGCTCCTGCGGCACGGCGCGCTCTTCGGCGAGATCCTGGCGCGCTCGCTCGGCGCGCGGTGGGAGAGCGTCGAGGGCGAGCCGGCGGGCTGGGTCATGATCGTGCCGCCGAGCGTGCGCGTCGCGCCGATCGGGCGCGTGATGCGCTTCTTCGAGCGCGGGCACCGCGAGAGCGATCTCGTCGCGTTCTATTTCGAGATCGAGAAGTCAGCGCGCGGGCGCTGAGGTCGAGTCGACGAAGAGCGAGAGCTCGATGCGTCGCTCGTTCTCCTCCATCTCGAGATCGATGATGCGCCGGAGAACGGCGCGCCGCACGTACCGCGCGAGCAGGTCGCTCGCGGCGACGATCCCCGCGCCCGACGCGAACGCCCGCGCGACGCGCGAGCCGAGCGTGACGCCGACGACGATTCCCGCGCCGCTCGCGACGCCGGCGGCGCGCAAGATCGACGACCAACGTTTGCGGTCCATGCCGGGCTTGGTTCAATCGACGTGCCACGGTTCGCGCGTGAGCCTCGCCACGTGGCGTACTTGCCCGGTGGTGCCTTTTTTGCAACGCTCGCGCCGAGGTCTCATGAAACGCACCCTCGTCGCCGTCTTGGTTTTTGCTTTGCCCCTGGTCGCCCTGCGCTGTTCGAACGGCGACGACAAATCGGACGGAGGAGGCTCCGACGGCGGCTCCGATGCGATCTCGAACGACGCGCAAGGCGACGCCGCCGACGCCTCGACGGCGGACGTGGGGCCGGATGCACCGGCCTGCAGCGCGCAGAACCCGTGCGCAGACGATGCGGCGACGTGCTGCAACGCGTTCTGCACCCACCTCGGCAAGGACCCGAAGAACTGCGGGGCCTGCGGAGTCGCGTGCGGCGCGAAACAGTTTTGCAACGGGCAAGCGTGCTTCGATGCGATCCTCGGGAACCTCTGTCGCAACCCTGCCGCGGCGGTCGTGCTCGACGGGCTGCCGCCGGACGACGAGGCCGGCGTCGCGCTCGGTAGCGCGATGGACGGGGGTTGCTCGCCGACGGTCGTCGTCCGGCAGATCCTCCAGACCGCGCCCGGCACGATCGACGACGCGGGCCGCCCGCTGCTCGGGCCGGGCGACACGTTCGTCGCGGCCGGCGGCGGCTTCGGTCAAAAGGCCGTCGCGTACATGACCTCGACGTTCGACGCGCCGGTGTACGTGACGGGCGACAATACGAGCATCTCGTTCATGCGCAGCAGCGACAAGGGCGTCATCGTGCAAGCGCAGAACGCCAACCTGACGGCGCATCACGACTACTTCGTCGCCTACACGGCGGTCGAGCCGCAGAGCGGCACGCTGGTCTTCAACGTGTACGGCTTCTTCGTCCCGGGCACCGCGGCGGGCGCGTTCTGGTTTCAGAACCAGGTCGTGGCGAACGTCGGGTCGTTCACCAAATCGTATTACGTCTACGAGTGGACCGACACGAACAACGACTCGGTGGCGAACGCCGGCGACACGTTCACGCTCGTCGAGTCGAACTGACGTCCGCGGCCATCCACTCGACGACGCGCGCGACGACCGCGTCGCGGTCGGCCACGCGGAAGAGGGTGTGATCGGCGCGCGGAAAGAACGCCAGCTTCTGCGTCTCGCGGAGCGCGCGCTGGCCGAGGAACTCGAGGAACTGACGCTCGTGGTTGTAGCCGCTGTCGCCGCCGACGTAGACGAAGAGTTGGCGGACGCCGCGGGCGTTCATCGCGTCGTAGTCGCGCCGGAGCGCCGCGGGCTCCGGATAGTCGCGCACGAAGACCTCGTCCTCGCCGGCGAACGCGGCGGAGTAGCGACCGAGGTTCCATCGGCCGGGGAGCTTGTGGAGCGCGCCGGGGAGGCGGTGCGCGGCGATGCGCATCCAGCGGGCGCGATCGAGGTAGCGCAGCGGGTAGCGCAGGTAAAACCCGCGCGTGCGAAACGAATAGCCCTCGACGAAGCACGCCGCCGCGACGCGCGGGTCGCTCGCGGCGAGGCGGTGCACGACGTCGACGCTCGAGCAGAAGCCGACGGCCGCGATCGATTGGTCGCCGCGGCGCGCGGCGAGGAACTTCATCGCTTCGTCGTAGTCGCCTCGCGCGCGCTCGAGCGCGGGCTCGGTCGTGTCGGTGCGCGCGACGCTGTTTCCGAATCCGGACATGTCGAAGCGGAGCGACGCGAACCCGCGCCGCGCGAGCGCGCGCGAGAGATCGACGAAGAAGCGATACGCGCCCACGTGGTGGTTCACGCCGACGTTGGAGGACACGAACGTCGGCGCGCCGGCGCGCGCGTCTCGCGGGTCCGGCTCGGTGAGGACGCCCGTGAGCCTTCCGCCCGCGAAGGAGACGGCGTGCTCGTTCATGCGTTCGCCTCCGCGTGGGCGACGAGCGTTCGGATCGCCTCCTGCGCGAGGAGCGCCGCGTCCGGAAACGCCTGCGGCTCGCTGCTCTTCATCGCGTGCGACTCGACGGCGTGACCGGCGCGCTCGAGCGCGGTCGCGAGCGCGCGCGTCGCCTCGTGCGAGGCCATCTCTTCGGTGAAGATCGCGACGCGCTTCGCCCGCGGCGCGTTCGGTTCGTCGCGCAGGTCGACGCGCTCGATGGACTCGCGCACGGCCGAGGGGAATCGGTAGCCCGCGAGCTCGCCGCCGGGCGCGCGGAGCGGGTGCAGGAGCTGGAGACGCAGCGCGCGATCCATTTGCTCGAGCTCGACGAGGTAGTCGCGTCCCGACACGACGGGATTCCAGAGAGAGACGCGGCGCACGTACGCGAGCTTGGTCGCCGCGCGCAGGGCAATCGCGGCGCCGAGGCGCATCCCGATCATCGCGACCTCCTGCACCATGCCGGCGTCGCGGAGCTCTTCGGCGGCGACGCGCGCGTCGTCGACGCACGCCTCGAAGGTCGTCGACTCGGGCTCGCCCGAGGAGTCGCCGGTGCCTCGGTAGTCGAAGCGAAGCACCGGAAAACCGCGCGCCGCGAGCCCGCCCGCGAGGGAACGAAACGCCCAGTGCGCGCGCATGTACTCCTGGACGCCCGGGTAGAGGAGGAGCACTCCCGTCTTGCGCGGGCGCGCGGCGGGCGACTCGAGCACGCCGTAGAGTTGCTGCGCGGAGGGGCCGAAGAAGAGCGCGGTCACGTTAGGCGAAGAACCGTTTCTTGAGGCGACCGAGGAGGCCAGCGCGCTCGGGCTCGGCGGGCGCCGCGGTCTCCGCGCGCGGGCGATCGCCGCTCGCTTCGCCGCCCGGGAGCTCGGCGGCGATTTGCGCGAGCGTGTCCATCACGAAGACGCGCGGGCTGAGCTGCACGCCCGTGCGTTTGGCGATCGCCGCGATCGCGCGGACGACGAGCAGCGAGTGGCCTCCCGCGTCGAAGAAGTTGTCGTGCACGCCGACGCCGTGCCCCAGCAGGTCCTCCCAGACGTCGGCGACGATCCGCTCGCTCTCGGTGCGCGGCGCGACCGATTCGTCCGCGGCGCGCTCCGCGAACGGCGCCGGAAGGCTCTTGCGGTCGACCTTGCCGTTCTGCAGGCGCGGCAGCTCGGGAACGTCCACGAAGGCGCGCGGCAGCATGTAGTCCGGCAACGCCCCGCGGAGGTGCGCGCGCAGATCGGTCGACGTCACGCTCTGCCCCGGGCGGAGCGCGTAATACGCGACGATCGTCGGATCGCCCGGCGTCGGCTCGGCGACGACGACGCACGTCTCGCGGACGGCGGGGTGGTCCGCCATGCGCGCTTCGATCTCGCCGAGCTCGATGCGGAAGCCGCGCACCTTGACCTGGAAGTCGGTGCGCCCGACGCAGTCGACGCGGCCGTCCTCGCGCACGCGACCGAGATCGCCCGTCCTGTAGAGGCGCGCGCCGGGCACGAACGGGTCGGGGACGAACTGCTCCTTCGTCAGCTCGGGGCGATTCAAGTACCCGAGCGAGACGCCGTCGCCGCCGATGTGGATTTCGCCGAGCGCGCCGATCGGGCACGGCTGCATGCGGCGGTCGAGGATCCAGACCGCCGTGTTCGCGATCGGGCGGCCGATCGTGATGTCCTTCGCGTCGGTGACGCGGCCGGCCGTCGAATAGACCGTGGTCTCGGTCGGACCGTAGTTGTTCCAGACCTCGCCCACGCGCGCGAGCAGCGCCTCGGCGAGATCCGGCGCGAGCGGCTCGCCGCCCGAGATCACCTTCAGCCCCTTGCGCCCCTCCCATTCGGAGTCGACGAGCATCCGCCACGTCGCGGGCGTCGCTTGCATGATTGTGATCGCGCGATCCTCGAGGAGCTGCGCGAGCGCTTCGGCGTCGGTCGCTTCGTCGCGCGACGCGAGCACCACCTCGCCGCCGACGACGAGCGGGAGCAAGAGCTCGAGCAGCGCGATGTCGAAGGAGAGCGTCGTCACGGCGAGCCAGCGATCGGTCGCCGTGCACCCGGGCTCGCGGCTCATCGACTCGAGCACGTTCACCGCGGCGCGCTCGGGGACGAGGACGCCCTTGGGCTTGCCGGTCGAGCCCGACGTGTAGAGCACGTACGCCGGATCGTCCGGGCGCGCGTCGTCGTCGCCCGGCGGCAGCGGCTCGGGGCTCTCCTTCGCGAGCTCGCCCGCGGCCTCGTCGAGGTTCAGCGTCTTTTCGGGCGGAGCGCCGTGGCGATCGGCGTGCTCCGACTCCGACACGACGAGCGCGAGCCCGGCGTCCTCGACCATGAACGCGAGGCGACCGGGCGGGAACGCCGGGTCCATCGGCACGTACGCGCCGCCCGCCTTGAGCACCGCGAGCACCGCCGCGACCATGTCGATCGACCGCGACATGCTGAGGCCCACGAGCGTCCCGCGGCGGACGCCGCGTCGCCGGAGCGCGCGCGCGATGCGGTTCGCGCGAGCGTCGAGGTCGCGGTACGTGATCGACTCGTCGGCGCGGCGGACCGCCGGCGAGCTCGGCGTCTTCGCCGCCTGGCGCGCGAAGAGCTCGGGCACCGTCGCGTCGCGCGGGTAGTCGACCGCGGTGCGGTTGAATTCGCGGAGGCGCGCGAGCTCGTCCTCGGAGAGCGGCAGCTTCGACAGCGGCCGATCGGGCTCGCGCGCGATCTCCTCGAGGACGTGCACATACGCCCGCGCGAGCCGGCGAATCGTCGGCGCGTCGAAGAGGTCGGTCGAATACTCGAAGAGCCCCTCGAGCCCGAGCGGCGTCTCCTTCGTGTAGAGCGTGAGATCGAACTTGGACGTGCCGGTGTCGAGCTCGCCGCGCTCGGAGAGCTTCGCGAGGTGCGAGCTCCCGTCGCGTCCGTGGAGCACGAACATGACCTGAAACAGCGGCGCGCGCGAAAAATCGCGCTCCGGCGAGATCTCGGCGACGAGCTGCTCGAACGGCAGCTCGGCGTGCGCGTAGGCTCCGAGGGCCCGCGCGCGCGTCCGCGCGAGCAGCGAGCGGAAGCTCGGATCGTCGTCGAGCTTCGAGCGCAAGACGACCGTGTTGAGGAAGCAGCCGACGAGCGTCTGCGTCTCGCTCTTCGTTCGCTCCGAGAATCGGCGTGCCGACGAGGATGTCCTCTTGTCCGGTGTATTCGTGCAGGAGCGCGGCGAACGCCGCCTCGAGCGTCATGAAGAGCGTCGCCTGCTCTTGGCGCCCGAGCGCGTGCAGTCGCTCGAGGACGGAGAGCGGCACCTCGAACGTCTCGCTCGCGCCGCGTAGCGTCGGCGTCGGCGGTCGCGGCCGGTCGGCGGGGAGCGCGAGCACGTGCGTCGCGCCGTCGAGCTCCTTCTTCCACCACGCGACGAGCCCCTCGAGCGTCTCGCCGCGCAGGCGCTCGCGCTGCTCGGACGCGAACGCCGAGTACGACGTCGCGAGCGGCGCGAGCGGCGAGGGCTTGCCGGCCGAGAACGCCGCGTAGAGCTCGGTGAGCTCGGCTTGCAAGACGTCCATCGACCACTCGTCGCCGATCACGTGGTGGAGCGTCACGAGCAAGCGGTGCTCGGTCTCCGACATGTGCACCAGCGCGAAGCGGACGAGCGGGAGCTTCGACGAAATCGAACGGCTCGCGACCGAGCTCGCTCACGATCCGCTTCCACTCGCCGGCGCCGAGCTCGACGAGCTCCGGCTCGAAGGGCGCGTGGACGTTTTGGACGAGGGCGCTCCCGTCGCGCGCGAAGGCCGTGCGCAACGTCTCGTGACGGCGAACGAGCTCGGCGAGGGCTTTTTTCAGGGCTTTTCCGTCGTACGGTCCGGAGAGCGCGACGTAGTCGACGATGTTGTACGCGGGCGTCCCGGGGACGATTTGGTCGAGCAGCCAGAGCTGCTGCTGGGCGAACGACGCGACGCGCGGGCCCTCGGCGTGCGCGGGCATCGGCGCGGCCGGAGGTGCGGGCTCGGCGGGGACGCCCTTCGCCTCGGCGACGCGCGCCGCGAGCTCGCCGAGCGTCGAGTGCTCGAAGAGCGTCTGCAGCGGCAAATCCACGCCGAGCGCGTCGCGAACGCGCGCGAGCACTTTGATCGCGAGGAGCGAGTGCCCGCCGAGATCGAAGAAGTCGGTCTCGAGCGCCACGCTCTCGGCTTCGAGCAGCTCTCTCCAGATCGCGGCCACCGCGAGCTCGATCTCGGTGCGCGGCGCCGTGCCCTTCGGCGCATCGGCGGCCTCGGCCTTCGGCGCGGGCAGCGCTTTGCGATCGACTTTGCCGTTCTGCGTGAGCGGGAGCGCGTCGAGGAAGACGAGATGCGCGGGCACCATGTGCTCGGGGAGGCGCGTCGCGAGGAACGAGCGGACCGCGTCGGCGCTCGGCGCGGCGCCGCTCTTGGCGACCGCGTAGCCCACGATCGCCTTGTTTCCGGGCGTGTCCTCGCGCGCGATCACCGCGCAGGACTGCAGCCCCGGGTGGCCGGCGAGCACCGACTCGATCTCGCCGAGCTCGATACGGTAGCCGCGAATCTTCACCTGATCGTCCGCGCGCCCGAGGAACTCGAGGAGGCCGTCGGACCGAACGCGCGCGAGATCGCCGGTCTTGTAGAGCCGCGCGCCTTCGCGACCGGAGAAGCCGTCGGGCAGGAAGCGCTCGCGCGTGAGCTCGGGTCGATTCAAGTAGCCGCGCGCGACGCCCGCGCCGCCGATGTAGAGCTCGCCCATCGCCCCGGCCTGGACCGGCTTGCGATCCTCGTCGAGCACGTAGAGCTCGGTGCTCGCGATCGCGCAGCCGATCGGCACCGACCCGTGGCGCGGATCGTCCGGCTTCACCTCGTGCACGCAGCAGCCGACGACGGTCTCGGTCGGACCGTACTCGTTGATCAACCGCGCCTTCGGCGCGTGCTCGCGCCAGGGCTCGAGGCTCTCGGCCGTGAGGTTCTCGCCGCCGATCACGAAGAGCTCCGTGACCCGCGCGAGCTCCTCGGGGCGGAGCTGCTGGGTGATCGCGTCGAGGTGCGCGGGCGTGATCTTGACCAGGTTTCGCGTCCGCCGTCGCAGCGCGGCGACGAGGTTCTGCGCGCCGACGTCCTCGGGCAGGAGCTCGACCTCGCCGCCGGCGAGGAGGGCGGGGTAGAGGCTCGTCACGGTCAAGTCGAACGCGATCGAGCTGTGCACCGGCACCGAACCGCCCGCCTTCAACCCGTACGCCTCGATCGCCCACGCGAGGTAATTTGCGAGACCGCCGTGCGTGATCATCGCGCCCTTGGGCTGTCCCGTGGAGCCCGACGTGTACATCACGTACGCGAGGTGGGTCGGCGCGGCCACCGTCTCGAGCCGCGTCGCCGGCTGGTTCGCGAGCGCCGCGGCTTCGTCGTCGAGCGCGATCGCGTCGTCGAAAATGGCGCGGTGCTTTCGCTCGGTCACGACGACGCGCGCCGCGGAGTCGCGCACCATGAAGGCGAGGCGCTCGCGCGGGTACGCCGGGTCGAGCGGCACGTACGCGCCGCCGGCCTTCCACACGCCGAGGAGCGCCGCGACGAGCGCGGGCGTTCGATCGAAGCACACGCCGACGAGCGTCTCGGGTCCCACGCCCTTCGATCGCAGTAGCCGCGCGACGCGGTTGGCTCGCTCGTCGAGCTCGCGGTACGAGACGCGCTCGTCGCCGAAGACGAGCGCGATCGCGTCGGGCGCGCGGTCAACTTGCCGCTCGAACGACTGGTGCGCCGAGAGCTCGCTCAGAGCGACCACGCGATCAGCTCCTTCATGATCTCGTTCGTCCCCGCGTAGATGCGCTGCACACGGCTGTCCGTCCACATGCGGGCGATGGCGTACTCGGTCATGTAGCCGTAGCCGCCGTGGAGCTGCACGCACTCGTCGACGATCGCGCTCTCGCGCTCGGTGAGCCAGTATTTCGCCATCGCCGCCGTGACTGCGTCGAGGCGTTTGTCGAGGAAGCGCACGATGCAATTGTCGACGAAGACGCGGCCGACGTGCGCCTCGGTCTTGCACTGCGCGAGCACCATGCGTGTATTCTGCAAATCCATCAGCGGCTTGCCGCCGGTCGTGCGCTCTTTCACGTAGCGGGTCGTGATGGCGACCGCTTCCTCGGCGGTCGCGACGGCGGCGACCGCGACCGAGAGGCGCTCGTAGACGAGCTGGTCCATCATCTGGAAGAAGCCCTTGCCCTCCGCCGTCCCGAGCAGATTCGCGACGGGCACGCGCGCGCCCTCGAAGAAGAGCTCGCACGTGTCGACGCCCTGCCGGCCGACCTTCTCGAGCGGCTTGCCGACGCGGTAGCCCGCGAGGTCCTTGGTCTCGACGCAGACGAGCGACATCCCCTTCGGGCCCGGCGCCTTCGGATCGGTCTTCACCGCGAGGCAGACGAGCCCCGCGTGCCAGCCGTTCGTGATGAACGTCTTCGAGCCGTCGATGACGTAGTGATCGCCGTCGCGCCGCGCGGTCGTCTTGATGCCCTGCAAGTCCGAGCCCGCGCCCGGCTCGGTCATGGCGATCGCCGCGACGAGCTCGCCGCGCGCCATCGGCGGGAGCCACCGCAGCTTCTGCTCCTCGGTGCCGAACGCGAGGACGTAGTGCGCGACGATGTTCTGCACGCTCGCGCCGAAGTGCACGCCCGCGCGCGCGAGCTCCTCGACGACGACGGCCTCGTGGGCGAAGGTTCCGCCGCCGCCGCCGTACTCCTCGGGCACGTCGGGCAGGAGCATGTCGATCGCGCCCGCTTTCTCGAACGCGTCGCGATCGGGATGGTGCTGCTCGCGCCACCGCGCTTGCGCCGGCGCGAGCTCCTTTTGCACGAGCTCGCGGACCGAATTGCGAAACGTCCGAACCTCGTCGGTCTGCCAAGGCGAGCTGTGATTCGACGCGGACATGCTGCGCGCCAGACTACCGCGGCAGGGCGCCGTCGAGGAAGGCGATGATCCGCCTCTCGTACTCCTCGGGGGCCGCCTCGAGATATTTCCCGTGGCGCGCCCCGGGCACGACCCACAAGCTCTTCGGTTCGCCCGCCGCGTCGAAGACGCGCCGGACCATCGAGACGGGCGTGTCGGCGTCGCCGGTGCCGGTGATGAAGAAGACGGGACGCGGCGCGATCTCGCCCACGTGGTCGATCGGCCGGATCGCGTCGACGTCGATCCCCTTTCGCCGGAGGACCGCGAGCGCGACCGCGACCGAGAGGGGCCCGAGGCGCCCCGCGCGCGCGCCCATTTCGTCGTGGAGCGAGGTCCACACGGGGCTCAAGATCACCGCGCGAGCGCGCGCGTCGCGCGCCGCGACGAGCGCGACGGCCGACGCGCCAATCGAAAACCCCAAGACGCCGACGCGCCGCGGATCGATTTCCGGCCTCGTGGTGACGAAGTCCAGCGCAGCCGTGACGTCGCGCCGCTCGCGATCGCCCCAGGTCACCATGTCGCCGTCGCTTTCTCCGCTCGCGCGCGAGTCGTAAGCGAGAAACCCGTAGCCGTGCCGCGCGAGGACGACCGCCGTAGGGAAGAGCTGGGTGCGATCGCCCTCGCCGCCGTGCACGAGGATGACGACCGCGCCGCGCGTCCCCGGCGAATACCAGCCGCGCAGGGTGAGCCCGTCCGAGGTTCGAAAGGAGACGTCGCGAAGGTCCGAAACGCGCCGAAACGCGTCCGCGCGCGCCTCGGCGGGGATCGCGTGTTTCACCGGCGCGACGTCCGCGGCCGCGCGCTTCGCCGTCCGCGCGAGCGAAGCGCCCACGAAGACCCCTGCGCCGCCGAGCGCCAGCGCGAGCGCGCCGCGCCACGGCCTCGGACGACGGGAGCTCTTCGCGGGCTGCATGGGTGCGTGATACCGTGGCTCGATTTGCGAAGCGTCGAAATCATCCGAGGTTGGCTCACCGGCGACGGGGCGGACGAGCGCCTCGCCGTGGCGCGAGCGTTCGCGCTCTTGCCGCTGCTCGCGATCGTCAAGATCTACGTCCTGATGTGGTACCGCCACCAAGGCATCGAGCCGCTCGCCGACACCGAGCCCGCGCTCCGCTGGCTCCTGGTCGGCCCCGACGTCCTCCTCTGCGCGCTGCTCGTGCCGGTGCACCGCGTCTGCCTCTTCGGAAACCGCTCGCGCGTCGCGGCCGTGCGCGTGCTCGTCGCCGGCGTGCTCCCGTTTCTGATCCACTTCGCGATCGTCTTCGTCACGGCGATCAACGTCCGCGTGAATCAGATCTACGGCCAGGCGCTCAACTTCGAGCTCCTCGCGTACGCCGACGATCTCTCGGTCATGCGCGACTCGATCGTCGCCTCGATCACGCCCGCCTTCGTCGCCACGCTCGTGCTCGGCGTCGCGCTCTTCTTCTCCGCGCCGTGGCTCGCCCGCGGCGTCGCGCGCCTCCCCGGCTTCGGCTCGCCGCTCTCGAGCGGGGCGAGCCTCGCGTGCGTCGCCGTCGTCTTCGGCGGCGGCTCGTTCGAGGCGTTTCGTGGAATCTACAACTACGGCCTCAAGAGCAACCCGGTGCTCGAGCTCGCGCGCACCTACCGGCGCGCCGACGCCGAGGGCACCTACGCGCAGCAAAAGGCCAGCCTCGAGAAGAAGCTCGCCGCCGACGCGGGCTCGTCGCTCACCTTCGCGTCGCTCCACCGCACGACCGCCGTCGACGCCCTCCCCGAGCTCGCCGGCAAAGCGCGCGGGATGAGCTTCGTGCTGCTGCTGCTCGAGTCGACGCCCGCGCGCTACGTCAACGAAGAGACCGCGCCGAACCTCGTGCGCCTCGCGTCCTCGAGCATCCGCCTCCCGAATTATTTCACCACCGCGCCGTTCACCTTCGACGCGCAGTTCTCGATGTTCTACTCGGAGCCGATCCGCGGCACCGCGCTCGACGCGCCGCGCCTCTACGCCGGCCCGCCGCGCGCGCGCTCGCTCGCCGAGGTCTTCCAGTCGAGCGGGTACGCGACCGGTCTCTTCGAGTCGAGCTACCTCGAGTTCCAGCACATGTCGTGGCTCTTCGACAAAAAGGGCGAGGGGACGCTCGTCGGCGCGCGCGACCTCATCACCAAGCACCCCGGCTGGTCGTGGGGAGCGCGCGAAGAGGACACGGTCGACCGCGTGATCGCGTGGATCGACGAGCACGCGTCCGGGCCGTTCTTTGCAGTCTACAACCCCGTCTGCCCGCACCACCCGTACCACGCGCCGGGCGGCAAACGCCCCTTCGCGGGCCACGGCCTCGAGCCCAATTTCGAGAACGCGCTCGAGTACACCGACGAGAACATCGGGCGCCTCCTCGCGGCGCTCGACGCGCGCAAGCTGTCCGACAAGACCGTCGTCATCGCGGTCAGCGATCACGGCGAGACGGTCACGCGGTTCGGCGGCGGCCACGGCCTCATGTTCACCTCCGACGAGCTTCGCATCCCGATGTACGTGCACGTCCCGGGCGTCGCGCCGCGCAAAAGCGAGCTCTACGCGAACCACCTCGACTTCGCGCCGACGCTCGCCGGCATGTTCGGCTTCGACGCGCCGAAGGAGTGGCTCGGCCGCAATCTCGCCTCGCCGCAAGTGCCGCCACGGATCCTCTACGTCGGTCTCGGCGTCGGCCTCAACGTCGGCCTGATCGACGAAGGCGTCGCGGCGTCCTACAGCGAAAAAGATCACACCGTCCGCATTTGGGACGCGTCGGGCGACCCGTTCACCCCGCTCGCGAGCGACCCGAACCGAGAGAAATACGCCGGATGGGTGACGGAGCTCGACGACAAGATCAAGCTCCGACACCTCGAGCAGGCGCTGCGTTGAATTTCAGCGCGCAGGGACGGCGCGCCGGAGAGTTGCGCGGGAACCGCGGTTGCGCGCGCCATCCGCTATGCTTGGCGGCCCCATGCGCTTTGCTCGCTCGCTCCTCGCCGTCGCCTTCGTCTTCGCCGCGTCGTGCGGCCCGGCCGCCGCGCCGGTCGTGCACCCCGTCGCGTCGGCGACCGCGACCGTCCACGCGCCGCCGCCCAACCCGGACGATGCGCCGCTCCCCATCGACGCGCGCATCACGAAGGGCACGCTCCCGAGCGGCCTCACGTATTACGTGCTGCCGCACAAGAAGCCCGAGCACCGCGCGCAGATCTGGCTCGCCGTCAACGCGGGCTCGGTGCTCGAGGACGAGGATCAGCGCGGGCTCGCGCACTTCGTCGAGCACATGGCCTTCAACGGGACCAAGCGCTTTCCGAAGCAAGCCATCGTCGACATGCTCGAGAAGAGCGGCGTCGCGTTCGGCGCCGACTTGAACGCGTACACCTCGTTCGACGAGACGGTCTACACGCTGCAGGTGCCGACCGACAAACCGGAGCTGCTCGATCGCGCCATCGGCGTCGTGCGCGACTGGGCCGACGGCGTCACGTTCGATCCGGTCGAGGTCGACAAGGAGCGCGGCGTCGTGCTCGAGGAGTGGAGGCTCGGTCGCGGCGCCGGCATGCGCCTCTTCGACAAGCAGGCCCCGGTGCTCTTCCACGGCTCGCGCTACGCGGACCGCATCACCATCGGCAAGCCGGAGATCATCAAGGGCGCGCCGCGCGACGCGCTCGTGCGGTTCTACAAAGACTGGTACCGCCCGGAGCTCATGTCGGTCGTGGCCGTCGGAGATTTCGACGCGAAGGCCGTCGAGGCGCGCATCCAGTCCGAGTTCGCGTCGCTGAAGAAATCCGAGCACCCGCGCGCGCGCACCTTCTACCCGGTGCCGCCGCACGACGCCGAGCTCGTCTCGATCGAGACGGATCCCGAGGCGACGCGGTCGGTCGTCTCGATCACGACGAAGATGCCGAAGCGGCCGCTCGTCTCGACGCGCGACTACCGCCGCTCGCTCGCCGAACGCCTCTACAACGCGATGCTCGACGCGCGGCTCGACGAGATCCGGCGCCGCCCGAGCGCGCCGTTCCTCGTCGCCGGCTCGCACAGCGGCGGCTTCGTCCGCACCGAGGACGCGTTCACGCAGACGGCGATCGTCAAGGAGGGCGGCGTGCAGGACGGCTTCGACGCGCTCCTCGAGGAAGACCTCCGCGTCGCGCGCCACGGCTTCGTGCAGAGCGAGCTCGACCGCGCAAAGGCCAATCTGCTCCGCTCGATTCAAGAGGCGGCGAAGGAGCGCGAGACGAACGACAGCCGCGGCTTCGCGCAAGAGATCGTCCGCAACTTCCTCGAGAACGAGGCGATGCCCGGCATCGACGCCGAGCTCGCGCTCACCCAGAAGTTGCTCCCGACGATCGAGCTCGCCGAGCTCGACCGGCTCGGCGAGACGCTCGGCAAGGGGAGCCGCGTCGTGACGATCAGCGGGCCGGCGACGATGACGAAGCCGACCGAGGCCGCGATCCTCGCCGCGACCCAGACCGTCGAGGCGCGCGACATCGTGGCGTACGACGACGCGGTCTCGAACGCGCCGCTCATGGGCGCGCCGCCGCCGCCCGGGCCGGTCGTCGCGACGCGCGAGATCCCCGAGATCGGCGTCACCGAGTGGACGCTGAAGAACGGCGCGCACGTCGTCGTCAAGCCGACCACGTTCAAGAACGACGAGGTGCGCATGGTCGCCTTCGCGCCGGGCGGCACCTCGCTCGCGCGCGACGCGGACTACGACTCGGTGCGCTTCGCGAGCACCATCGCGGCCCAGGGCGGCGTCGGGACCTTCGACGCCGTCTCGTTGAAGAAGGCGCTGGCCGGAAAAGTCGTCTCCGTCTCGACCCAGATCGGCGACGTCGATCAAGAGGTGAAGGCCACGTCGACGCCGGCCGATCTCGAGGCGATGTTCCAGCTCGTGCACCTCACGTTCACGGCGCCGCGCCGCGACGACGGCGCGTTCGCCGCGTGGAAGGCTGCGGAGACCGAGTCGGCGCGCAACCGGCGTCTCTCGCCCGAGTCGCGCTTTTACGACGATCTCATCGTCTTCGGCACGATGAACCACCCACGACGTCGCCCGATCACGACCGACACCGTGGCGCACGTCGACTACGCCAAGGCGCTTGCATTCTACAAGCAACGCTTCGCCGACGCGTCGGGCTTCACGTTCGTCCTCGTCGGCAACCTCGACCTCGCGCGCACGAAGGACCTCGTCGAAAAATACGTCGGCTCGCTCCCCGCGGCCGGCCGCCACGACGCGTGGCACGACCCGAACGTGAACCGCCCCGCGGGCGTCGCCAAGAAGACCTTCGCGATCGGCACCGAGCCCAAGGCGCGCGTCGTCCTCACGTTCCACGGGCCGGAGACGTGGAGCCGCGACACCGACAACGACATGCAGATGCTCGGCGAGGTCCTGCGCATCCGCCTCCGCGAGATCCTGCGCGAGGACATGGGCGGCGTGTACGGCGTCTCGGCGTCCGGCTTCATCCAGCGGCGCCCCAAGCACGTTCGTCTCTTCACGATTTCGTTCGGCTGCGCGCCGGAGAACGTCGAGAAGCTCGAGAAGGCCGTCTTCGCCGAGATCGCCGACCTCCAGAAGAACGGCGTCGCCGAGACCTACATCGACAAAGTGAAGGCGCTCCGCCGCCGCGCGCACGAGACCGAGCTCCGCGAGAACGGCTACTGGGTGCGGGAGCTCGAACGGTCGTTCCTCTACGGCGACGACCCGAAGCTCATCGTCGATTTCGACTCGATGTTGAACAAGGTGAGCTCGGATCGCGTGAAGGCGGCGGCGCGCAGGTATCTTGCGTCGAGCCAGTATGTCCTCGGCGAGCTCCGTCCCGCGGCGACGCCCTGACGCGCTCGCCGCGGCTGATTTCCGTGGTACGATGGATCGAGGAGGTGGCCCGATGAGAGCCTTCGCATATTGCTTGGTGGCGACCGTCGCGCTGGTCGCGTGCGGCAGCGGCGACGACAACAACGGTAACCCCGACGGCGGCGCGAACGACGGGACGACGAGCGCCGACGGCAACCCGTTCGGCAACCTCGACTCGTCCAGCGGCGACGGCAGCGGCGGCGACGCCAGCGACGCCGGCTGCTACGCGCCGGTCGACATGTACATCATGCAGGACAAGTCCGGCAGCATGGGGACGGACTGCAACATCGGCGGCAACGCGAACTCGAAGTGGTGCCACGCGATCAACGCGCTCTCCGGTTACTTCAACTCGCCGAGCGCGACGGGCAACGCCGCGGCGCTCCAGTTCTTCCCGCTGCCGAACGCTCCCAACTCGAGCTGCAACACCGGCGCTCCGTACGACACGCCGGCGATGCCCACGTCGCCGCCGCCGTTCATCACCTTGCCGACCAACGCGTTCGACCCGCTCCTCAACTCCGAGAGCGCGAACGGCATCACGCCCACCGAGGCCGCGATCCGCGGAATCACCAAGTACACGTCGGGCAACCGCCGCGGCGGCCGCGTCACGATCGGAATCCTCGTCACCGACGGCGACCCGACCTCGTGCGACACGAACTTGCAGGATCTCTCGAACCTCTTGCAGGCGCAGTACACCGCGACGACGATCCGCACGTACGTGATCGGCATGACCGGCGCGACCGACTCGAACCTCGAGACGATCGCGCAAGGCGGCAACGCGCCGCTGCACGCGGCGACGGTCGGCAGTCTGACGAACGCGTGCGGATCGAGCCCCGCGCCCTGCCGTCACTGGAACGTCGGCGACGGCAACCCGCAAGGCTTCGTCGCGGCCCTCGCCGCGATCGAACAGTCCGCGAACGGATGCGCGGACGGCGGCGGCGTCATCAATCCCCCCAACTGAGGTGACCCGCGGATGAAGGGTTGGATCGCATCGCTTCTCGTGCTCGGTGGGTGCGCGGGCAATCCGCTCGTCGGCACGTGGGACGGCCCGTCGACGACGACGCTCGGCACGACCTACCACGCCGAGGTCGACCTCCAGGGCGACGGCAAGTTGAGCTACGCGATCGTCGGCACGGGCGCTTGCACCGGCACGCTGCTCTACTCGGGCTACTCGTGGGTCTCCGACGCGACGACGCTCACCTTCTCGGGAACGCCGACGTGCAGCGGCACGGTGACGTGCGGCGCCGTCACGGTCGATTGCAGTCAGCAAGCGCAGTCGACCACGCTCGGCGCGTGCACGTACATCGTCTCGCAGGACGACAACACGCTCGTGACGAGCGGCTGCACGAACGGCAGCCTCGACACGACGTGGACTCGCGTCCACTGATCGCCGTCACGCCCGCGCGAGGCGGACGATCGCCGACCCGCGCCGGCGCGCGACGAACGAGCGCTCGCCCGCGCGTTTCTTGGTACGGTCGCGGAATGAGGAAATGGTGCTGGATCGTGCTCCTCGCGGGGTGCAGCAAGCCCGTGCCCGCGGAGATCAAACCGACGCTCGACGCCGTTCGCGAGGACGCGCGCAAAGTGGCCGACGCCGCGGCCAAGACGTGTGGCGACGAGTTCGCGAGCGGACAGTTCTACGCCTCGCCGGCCGGATGCGGAGTGAAGGTCCTTCCCGGCCAGAGCGTCGTGCCGAGCATCCCGAGCCCCGCGGCGGGCACGCCGCTCGCGACCAACCCGAACGTCGCCGAGGTCATCACGACGTGCTGGGCGCCGAGCGGCGTCGGCCCGGGCAAGTCGCAGGAGTCGTGCGGCAACGATCTCGGCTCGCTCCACCACGCGTTCGGTCCGGGCGATTTCCAGAACGGCAACTGGAGCACGCCGGAGAACACCTGCACGAGCTCGCCGACGAGCTGCGAAAAGGTCGAGGTCCCGTCGCGCTACTTGAAAAACACCAAATCGGCCGACCTCACGATCGTGCGACCGATGGTGGGCGGCCCGCCCGGCGCCACCGCCATGATCCGCGTCGTGCTCGGAAAAAAATGAGCGGTCGCGTCGAGGGCGCCTCGATCGGCTCCGTCGGACGAGTCGGACCGTGAGGCACGTGCCCCGGCGGCTGAAGCGGCCGGCCGGCGCGGAACGGTCGTTGCTGATCGGGACGCATGCGATCTCGACTCCTCGCGCTCGTGGCTTTCGCGGGAACCACCGCGGCGGCTGCGGCGATCGGCGGCGTGGCGACGCGACCGGCGTTGCGTAGCCTCTGGTACAGGCGCCTGAAGAAGCCTCGCTGGCAACCGCCGAGCAGCGCGTTCGGTCCCGTGTGGACCGGCCTCTACGCGACGATCGCGCTCTCGGGGTGGCGCGTCTGGCTCGCGCCGGCCTCGCGCGCTCGGACGCGCGCGCTCGCGCTGTGGGGAACGCAGCTCGGGCTCAACGCGGCGTGGTCGTGGCTCTTCTTCGGCGCGCGGAGCCCGAAGGCCGCGCTCGTCGAGCTCGGCGCGCTCGTGCCGTCGATCGCGCTCTACGCGCGCGAGGCGCGCCGCGTCGCGCCCGGCGCCGCTTGGCTGGTCGCGCCCTATCTCGGTTGGACGACGTTCGCCACGGCGCTGAACGCGACGATCGTGGCGAAGAACCGACGCGGGTTGCGCGCGCGCCGAGATGGCGCATACTGGGCCGCGTCGGGGTTTGGCCGTCGGGCGTGACGGCTGGGCGCACGCGATCGTTCGGAGAGTGCGCGCTCGGTCGGAGGGCCCCATCGATGCCGTCGTGCAGAAAATCGCCGTGCTCGGCAATCACGTGCCGCGGCAGTGCGGCATCGCGACCTTCACGGCCGACCTGAGCGAGGCCATCGTCGCGGAGCATCCCGAGGTCGATTGCTTCGTCCTCGCGATGAACGATCCGGGCGAGCGCTACGCGTATCCTCCGCGCGTGCGCTTCGAGATCGCCGAGGGCGATCTCGGTTCGTACCGCCGCGCGGCTGACTTCCTGAACGTCAACGTCGTCGACGTCGTCTCGCTGCAGCACGAGTACGGCATCTTCGGAGGCAAGGCCGGCGCTCACGTGCTCGAGCTCCTGCGCGAGCTTCGCATGCCGATCGTGACGACGCTCCACACGATCCTCGCCGAGCCGAGCCCGCTCCAGCGCGGCGTGATGGACGAGCTCGCGGCGCTGTCCGAGCGCATCGTCGTCATGAGCGCGACGGGCGCCGATCTGCTCTGCCGGGTGCATGGCGTCCCGCGCTCGAAGATCGACCTCATCCCGCACGGCATCCCGACGCTTCCGGCGGCGGGCCAGAGCAAGGACAGGCTCGGCGTCGAGGGCCGGCCCGTCATCCTCACGTTCGGGCTCCTGTCGCCGGACAAGGGCATCGAGAACGTCATCGACGCGCTGCCCGCGATTCTGCGCGAGCACCCGGACACGATCTACATCGTGCTCGGCGCGACGCATCCTCACGTCAAGGCGCACCACGGCGAGGCTTACCGGCTGTTGCTCGAAGCGCAGGCGCGGCGGCTCGGCGTCGACGCGAACATGATCTTCCACAACCGCTTCGTCAGCCACGAGGAGCTCGCGAGTTCCTCTCCGCCGCGGACATCTACGTCACGCCGTACCTCAAGCCCGAAGCAGATCACGTCCGGCACGCTCGCGTACGCGGTCGGCTCGGGCAAAGCGGTGATCTCGACGCCCTATTGGTACGCCCGCGAGCTCCTGGCCGACGGACGCGGCATCCTCGTGCCGTGGCGCGATCCGGGCGCGATCGCCGCGGAGGTCGTCGGCCTGCTCGGCGACGAGGCGCGGCGACCGCCCTCCGCGCTGCGCGCGAAGGCGTACGGCCGCGACATGGTCTGGCCGGCAGTCGCCAAGAGCTACGTCGAGAGCTTCGAGCGCGCGCGCGCCGAGCACTCCAGCGCGGATGCGGACCGCGTTTCGAGCGAAGACGCTCGCGATGCGCGCCGCGGAGCTGCCCGAGATCAACCTCGAGCACCTCGGGGCGTTGACCGACGACACGGGGCTCCTCCAGCACGCGGCGTTCAGCGTCCCGCGCTACGAGGACGGCTACTGCCTCGACGACAACGCCCGCGCCCTGCTCGCGATGGCGCTCATCGAAGGCAACGAAGAGCAAGACGCGCGGACCGTGCGCGCCCTCTCGTCGCGCTACCTGGCCTTCGTGAGCCACGCGTTCGACGGCGCGTCCGGGCGCTTCCGCAACTTCATGTCGTACGCGGCGCGAGTGGACGCGAGGCGTGCGGCTCCGAGGACAGCCACGGGCGCGCGCTCTGGGCGCTCGGAACCGTCGTCGGTCGCGCCGGCGATCCCGGGCGCGCAGGCCTGGGCGGCAGCCTCTTCCACGCGGCGCTCCCCGCGGTCACCGCGCTTCACGAGCCCGCGCGCCTGGGCCTACGCGCTGCTCGGCATCGACGAGTACCTCCGCGCGTTCCAGGGCGACAGCAGCGTCGAGCTCGTGCGCACGGAGCTGGCCGAGCGACTCCTCGTGCTCCATCGCGCCGCGAGCGGCCGAGTTGGCCCTGGTTCGAGGATCGCCTCACGTACTGCAACGCGCGCCTGCCGCAGGCGCTGCTCGCGTCGGGGGCGCGCATGGGCAGCCGCGGAGATGGCCGACGTCGGCCTGCGCTCGCTCGATGGCTCGCCGCGCTCCAACGCGCGGAGCGACGGCTACTTCGCGCCCGTCGGGTCGAACGGCTTCTACGTGCGCGGCGGGCACGCGCGCGCGCGTTCGATCAGCAGCCGGTGGACGCGTGCGCCATGGTCTCGGCGTGCCTCGAAGCGCAGCGCGTCACCGGCGATCCGCGCTGGACGCGAGCACGCGCAGCGCGCGTTCGACTGGTTCCTCGGGCAGAACGAGCTGCAGCCAGCCGCTCTACGACGCGCGCACCGGCGGCTGCCGCGACGGACTGCACGCCGATCGCGTGAACGAGAACCAGGGCGCGGAGTCGACGCTCTCGTTTCTGCTCGGCCTCCTCGAGATGCGCGCGCGACCGCGCCGGCCACGTGCTTCGTCGCGCCGAAGGCGAGCGAGCGCCTCATCAGGACGGAGAGAAATGCTTGAGTCGTGATTACGAAGTGCTGTTCGTCAGCGCCATGCCGGCAATCCGATCCTCACGCGCCGCCGACTGGCCTTATCCGGCGCACACCGTCTTCAACGCCGGCGCGACGCGCTTGCGCGACGGCACGACGCTGCTGCTCTGCCGCGTCGAAGATCGGCGCGGGCACTCTCACCTCTGCGCGGCGCGCTCGAAGAACGGCGTCGACGGCGTGGGTAGATCGACGCGCAGCCGACGCTGATGCCCGACCCGGAGCATTTTCCCGAGGAGCTCTGGGGCATCGAAGACCCGCGCATCACCTTCGTCGAGGAGCTCGGCAAATACGCCATCGCGTACACCGCGTTCAGCAAGGGCGGCCCGGGCGTTGCGCTCGCGCTGACCGAAGACTTCCGCACCTTCCAGCGGTACGGCCTCGTGATGCAGCCCGACGACAAGGACGCCGCGCTCCTGCCTCGCCGCGTCGACGGTAACTTCGCGCTCATTCACCGCCCGAGCACGCAGGAGCTCGGCGCGCACGTTTGGCTCTCGCTGTCGCCCGACCTGCAAAACTGGGGCTCGCACAAGCCGATGCTCACCGCACGTCGCGGCGGGTGGTGGGACGCGAACAAAGTCGGTCTCTCGCCTCCGCTCATCGAGACGCCGCAAGGATGGTTGATGCTCTACCACGGCGTGCGACAGACCGCGGCGGGCGCGCTCTATCGCGTCGGCGTCGCGCTCTTCGATCTCGCGGAGCCGAGCACGCTCCTCGCGCGCGGCGACTCGTGGGTCTTCGGCCCGGAGGCGCGCTACGAACGAGAAGGCGACGTCGCCAACGTGGTCTTCCCGTGCGGGGTGACGATCGGCGACGACGGCGACACGATCAACATGTACTACGGCGCCGCCGACACCTGCCTCGCGCTCGCCAAAGGCAGCATCTCGCAGGTGCTCGCTTGGCTCGCGCGCCACGGGAGCTGAAGTCCGCGCTCACGGGCGTTCGATCTCGACGACCACGATCTCGGCGTCGGGCTTCTCGACGGCCAGCAGCGCGTCGCCGAGCCAACGCGATTGCGCGCCCTCCACGCGCACGCGGGCGCGCGCGCCTGCCCAGCGCCGCGGGACCACGATCTCGGTCGGCGCGTCACCGATGCCGCGGTACGTGAGCCTCCAAGGGCCGTCGGCGCCGCTCTCCCAGCTCATGGGCTCGCCCGCCAGCGCCCGCGGATAGGGGCGCACGAGCGCGCCGGTCCAGGGGCGGTCGCCGCCGCCCGGCGCGACGATCGACGCGTCCTCGTCGTTCCAGTCGAGCTCCGTCGGGTTGTAGTGCCACGCGGTCCAGCTCGCGAAGCGCGCGATCGAGCGAGCGACATTCGTCCTCCATCATTCGCGCGCCCCCGCGGACGCCGTTGAGCACGCCGAGCTCGCCGACGAGCAGCGGCATGTCGAGCCGGCGCGCGGTCTGCTCGATGCGCCGCAGGCTGCGCGGAAAGAGCGA
Organism: uncultured delta proteobacterium; assembly: GCA_963731595.1. Taxonomy (GTDB): domain Bacteria; phylum Myxococcota_A; class Polyangia; order Polyangiales; family Polyangiaceae; genus DASXHD01. The sequence goes on along the minus strand of CAVSWE010000004.1, from coordinate 323,333 downwards.
AAGCGCGGGCACGTAGCGCCCGGCGACGATGGCCGCGGCGTCGTAGAGGTGGGGAGCGTAAACGAGGTCGCGCGCGGTCATGCGCGGCAACCTCACGGGTGCGCCGAACGCCGCGAACGGCGAGGGCTCGACGAACAGGAGGCGCGTCGGATCGAGCTCGTCGCGCAGACGGACGCACGCCTCGTAGAAGTCGGGCAGCGATTGGCGCTCGAGCGCTCCGCCGAGCAGCGCGCCTACGCTGCCCATCGGCTCGTTGAACGCGTCGTAGCCGAGCACCGCGGGGACGTCGGCCATGACCTTCATCACGCGACGCATGCACGCGAGCATCGACGTGCGCAAGCCGTCGTCGTCGCGCCAAAAGCGCTCGAAGGCGCGGCCCACGGTGGGCCGAGTGAGATACCGGAAGAACCACGCGCGACCGGGCTCGGGCAACTTCGCTTCCGGCGAGGCCCAGCTCGGCGCGCCGTCGCCGCCGCAGCCCGCGCGAGAAGAGATCCTGATGGAAGTCGACGATGACGTGGAGCCCGCGCTCGCCGGCGGCCTCTGCCAGCGCCTTCAACCGTGCGAGGTAGGCGTCGTCGTAGACGCCGCGCTCGGGCTCGAGGCCCTCCCACATCACGAGGAGGCGCACGGCGTTCCAGCCCCAGGAGGCCAGCGGATCGAACCAGGCGGGATCGTCGAAGGGCAGGAACGGCGCAAACTTGCTGCGGCCCGACACGTTGGCGCCGCGGAAGACGCGCATGCGGTCGAGGTCGTCGCGGATCCAGCGCTCGTCACAACGGAATCGAGGTCGAGCGCTCACGAGCGAGGCGCCCAGGAGAGGCTGGCGCTCGCCGCGCGTCAAGCGAGAGCGTCGTCGACGCGACGCGGAGGCCGTCAGCGCGCAGGTCGGAGCGATGCGGCGATACGGTCGGCCTCAGGGTCGTCGCCGCCGGTCGTGATTCGAAGTCGGCCGCCGGCGATCGGCGTCCGGATGACGGGCGCGCTCGTGACGTCGTCGTCGAGCATGATCGCGGCGCGCCGGTCGACCCAACTGCGCGTGAAATCCTCGAAGCGGTTGGCCGCGGCGCGCGACAGCGTGACCATCACGGTAGGACCCATGCCCTCGAGGTCCTTCGCAGCCGCGGCGTCCTCGACGTCGCTCGTCGAGACGATTGTCGCGCCGACGAGCACCCAGCTCCTCGCGTACGCGCTGTCGGGCCCGTCGTGCACGACGCCGACGCCGAAGCGCGCTCGCGGCGGCAGCGGGACCGTCGCCAGCCAGCCGCGCAGACGCGCGCGCGCGGCGGAGTCGGTCTCCCCCGCGCGGACCACCGTGCGCGCGTAGTGCTCGCTCACTTCCGCGCCGCCGCCGACCGGTACGGACTCGCTTTGGAGCGTGACGTCGCTCGGCGGGCTCGCGCGCGCCGTCGTGAACGGATCGATTGAGTCGTCGACGGCGACGATCTGGAGACTGGCCGCAGGCGCTCCCGCGGGCCTCGCCCGCTTCGCGTGGCAAGCCGTCATGGCGAGCGTGAGCAGCAGCGCGCCGGCGAGCCTCACATCCGGCTCGCCCCGCGCAAATACTCGGCCGCGATCTTGCCGCCGCCCAGCTTGAACCCGGCCGCGACGCCCAAGAGCGCGAGCGCGCCGAGCCCCTGGCGCGAGGCCTTCATTCGCTGCCATTCGATGTCTTCGGGAGTCACCTCGGCATCCTACGCGAGGACCGGCGAAATCTCCCCGTTCGCTGCGGTCCTCACTTCTTCATCCGGGCCTTCAGCTCGGCGAGGTCGTCGTCGATCGAAGCTTCGTCGATCTCGGCGGCGGGGGCGGGCGCGAGTCGCGGCTCGGCCGCGATCCTCGCCTTCAGCGGCGGCGCTTCGCGGGCGGCGGCGACCTCGGGCTTCTTCTCTCGCGACGCGCGGCGGGCGCGCCAGCGGTGGCGAGCGTACAGCCCGCCGGCGCCGACGAACCCGAGGAGCAAGGCCCAGTACCAGTAGTGGAGCATGAGGCCGACGAGGCCGACCGCGAGGAGCAACCCGACCGCGGCGAGCGCGATGCGCTTGTTCCGCTTGCGCCGAGAGAGGGCGCCTTCGGTCGCGCGGCGCTTCGCGCGCTCCTCGTCGCCGCCGAGCGCGTCGTCGAGCGCGCGCTCGGCGGCGTGCTTCGCCACCGCGAAGGCGGCCCTCGCCCGCAGCTCGTCCTCGGACTTCTCGAGATCGCTCATGACGGCGCCTCCATGCGGGTTCATGGAGCGTATCGCGTCGGGGCCACCGCGTCGCGGCGCGTGTCGAGGTCTGGGCTCCTCGCCCATCAACGAATAGAGTGTCCGGATGAGCCTGACCGCGGATCTCCTTCGCATCGTCGACGAGGCGCAGTCGCTGCCGCGCATTCTCGACGAAGCGGTGCGGGCGATCGCGCAGCGACTTCACGCCGACACGTGCTCCGCGTTCCTCACGGACGAGCACGGGCGCCTCGCGCTCGCCGCGACGTTCGGGCCCGATGCGCCCGAAGAGGAGAAAGTGGAGGCCGAGCTCGTCGCGGCCCGCGCATTCGCGGAGCATCGGAGCCTCGCGTTCCACGGAGCCCACTCGTCGATCCTCGCCTCTCCGATGATTCTTCGCGAACGCCCCGTCGGCGCGGTCGTCGTACGGACCCTTGCTCCGCGCGACTACTCGCCCGACGAAATCGCCGACCTCGCCACCGGCTGCGCTCAGCTCGTCGACATCGTCGACGACGCGCGCATCATCGAAGCCCTCGGCCGCGGCGAACGGCCGGGGCCGTGGCGCCAGCGTCCGTCCTCCGAGCCTCCGGACGGCGAGCACGTTCTCCACGGCGTCGCTGCGTCGCCGGGCGTGGCGATTGGCACGGCGCTCTTTCGCGGGGTCTATCGCCTCGACCTCGAGTCGCGTGCGCGATCCGCCACCGATCCAGGCGTCGAGCGCGCGCGCGTGCGCGACGCCATCGCGAAGGCACACGAGGATCTCGTCCGCATCCAGACCGCCGCCGCGCGCGAGATTGACGAAGAGCACGCCCTCATCTTCGCGTCTCACCTCATGCTCTTGCACGATCCGATGCTGCTCGAGCACATCGATCGCGAGATCGCGGGCGGCGCGAGCGCGCCGGTCGCGATGGACACCGCGCTCGGCGAGTTCGAGAGCCGCTTGCGCCTCGTCCCGGACGTCTACATCCAGGAGAAGGTCGACGACGTCGACGATTTGCGCAGCCGCTTGCTCGACCACGTCCTGCACGGCGGCGCGCGCGCGCGCTTCGGCGCGCGGGTCGTCATTTCCGGCCGCATCCCGCCGTCGCTCGTGATCGAGCTCAAGACCGAAGGCGCTCAAGGGCTCGTGACCGAGATTGGCGGCGCGACGTCCCACGGCGTCCTGCTCGCGCGAGCCATGAGCATCCCCGCGGTCACCGGGATCGCCGACATGCTGACCAAAGTCCGCCCGGACGACCGGCTCGTCGTCGACGGAACGAACGGAGTCGTCGTGGTGCGCCCCACCGACGAAACCGTCGCGCACTACGAGGCGGAGCGCCGCCGCGCCGCGGACGCGCGCGCGGAGCAGTCGAAGTATCGCGACGTCCTCGCGCGCACGGCCGACGGCGTGCGCGTGACCATTCATGCGAACGTCGGCGTCGCCTCCGATCTCACCGTGGCGCGCGAGAACGGCGCCGAGGGGATCGGACTCTACCGCACCGAGTTTCCCTTCATCGTGCGCGACGCGTTCCCCACGCGCGCCGAGCAGGTGAGGATCTACGCCAAGGCGTACGAGCTCTTCCCCGTCGGACCGATCCACTTTCGGCTCCTCGACCTGGGAGGTGACAAGTTCGTCTCCGGCGGCTCGATCGCCGCGGCGCGCAGCGCGTTCCACGGGTACCGGTCGATCCGCGTCCTGTTCGATCACCCCGACGTCCTTCGCGATCAGGTGCAGGCGCTCGCGCTCGCCGCCGGGGAGCGTCCGCTCTGCATTCTGATTCCGATGGTGAGCTCCATCGAGGAGCTGCGTCGCGTGAAGGCGCTCATCGCCGAGGCGCTCGCGAGCCTCGAAGACGCGAGCGCGCAGCGTGCGCCGGAGATCGGGGCGATGATCGAGGTGCCTGCCGCCGTCGAGCTGGCGGCGGACCTCGCGCGCGAGGTCGATTTCCTCTCGATCGGCACGAACGACCTGATGCAATACACGCTCGTCGTCGACCGCGAAGACTCGCGCATGGCGCACATGAACGACCCGTATCATCCCGCGATTCTGCGGATGATCGCCCGCGTCGCCGCCGCCGCGCGCGCTGCGGGGACGCCGCTCGGCGTCTGCGGCGAGGTCGCGGCGCGCCCGGACGTCGCGCTCGCGATGCTCGCGCTCGGAGTCGACTCGCTCAGCGTCGTTCCCACCGCCATCCCCGAGCTGAAGCAGGCGCTTGGCGGAGCGAGTCTCGAACCGATGCGGCGCGCCATCGGCGGGATCATCGCGTCGTCCGACGTGGCCTCGTTGAAGGCGGCGCTCCGCGCGGCGTACCCGACCGGACGTCCCTAAGCTCGTCGGCGCCGGCGACGCGCGACGAGGACGAGCATGGGAGCGAACGCGAGCAAGCCGAAGACCGCGCCGTCGTCCTGTCCGACGAGCGCGCAGCCGCACCCCGAGCTGCCGCCGGGCTCGGTGCCGCCGTCCGCGCCAGGACCGCCGTCGCCTCCGGTGCCTCCGTCGACGTCGGGCGGCGCGACGCTCGTGAGATTGGTCGCCGCGCACGTCGACGCGGCGACGTCGAACACGAGTGGATGCCCCGTGAAGCCCTTGCCGGAGCCGGCGGTGATTGAGACGACGCATCGACCGGCGACCGGCGACGCGGTCACGCTCGACGTTCCGTCCGGCGCCTCGGGCGCGTCGTAGACGACGTGGCGAGACGCCGTCGCGCCGGGGACGCCGTAGGTCATCGTCGCGCCCGCCGCGCCGTCGACCGCGCTCGACGCGACCACGTAGCTCTGCTTGCCGTTTCGGAGCACGCTCGCGCCGACGACGCCGCCGTTTTGCGCGCTCGGGTCGACGCTCGGATCGTCGATTGAGAGCACGGTCGGCGCCGCGTCGCTCGACGCGAGCCCGTCGATGACGTGCACGGCGACGGCCCACGTGCCGGGCACGCTCACCTCGTACGCGTCGACCTTGAATCGCGTGTCGGTGCACTTGCCGCACGGGTAGCTGCAGCTGATGCTGCAGCTCCCGTTGAAGATCGCGGGCACGCTGACGCTCGGCGTGCCGCCCGAGAGGTGCACGGGGTGGATGACGACCTTCGATCCGCCGACGGTGCCCGCGTAGGCGCCGTTCGAAGCGACGAGCCCGCCGCCGCCCGTGTTCGTGTGGAGGGTGACGAACATGTCGCGCCCGGCCGCGCTGGTGTGCGCGCGATCGATGAGGACGACCTCGCCCTCGGGCAGCATCGTCCACTCGCGGTGCGCGTAGGTGACGTCGCTCGCCGCTTGCGGGCTGTTGAAATCGAACGCATGCGCGATGTCGGCGCGCGCGGCGAACGTGGCGTCCGACGTGGCGCGCGCCCAGAGGAGCTCGGCCTTCGACCAAGGCGTCTGCGTCATCGCGTAGTCGCCGCTCAAGTTCCCGGCGTCCACCGAGAGCGCGTTCGTCTCGAACGTCGCGGGCCCGCCGTAGGGCGAAGGGTCCACGACGAGATCGTCGGCCCCGCGCGAGAAGACGAAGTTCGACGCGGCGAAGTGCTGGTGATCCGAGTTGAGCTGGGGCTCGGACATGAAGACGCCCCAAAACGCGTTCGCATCGTTCCACGCGGTGCGCGCGTACATCTGCCGCGTGCCGCGCGCGAGGTACCAGAGCGGCGGCGCCGGATTCTGCTTCGCGTACTCGGCCGGCGTCACGGCGCGCGCCTCCGCGAACGCGTTGTAGACGTAGGTCCCGGCCTTCAGGCCTTGCGATTGCTTCTGCGCCGCGGCCCACGACGCGGCCTGATCGCTCGAGTGGCCGACGAGCACGGCGTCGAGCTCGTTGACGTTCGGTGCGTTGTTTGCGGTCGTGATGTCGCAGTCGCCGTTGCCGCAGAAGATCGCGTCGCCGGGCGGCGTCGTCGCGTAGACGTCGCGGAGCGCGAGCTCGCCCGCCCACTGATCGAAGAGCGGCAGGCTCGCGCCCCCGGACTCGAGCGCCGACGCCGCGGCCGCGTACTCGAGCACGCTGAGCGGTCCGTACTGCCAGCCCTCGCCCCAGTCGCCGCCGAGCATCACGCCCGCGGGCGTGCCGACCGCGTTCGTGCCGGCGAGACCGGTGCCGACGAGGAGCTTGCCGAAGTCGTCGTCGACGATTTCGGTCCACAGGTGTCCGTCCGCGCCGGCGTCGTTTCCGATCGCGATCGCGCCGAGGGCTTTGCCGATGACGTAGCCCGCGTTGTAGTTCGCGCCGGCTTCGTCGTGGTGGTAGCCGTACGCGGTGTAGAAATCGATCCACGCGGGCAGGCACTTCTGCGTCTGCGTGACGAGCGCGCTCGTGCCGCTCGCGGAGTGCAGCCAGTCGTACGCGAGCGCGACGTCCGGCGCGAGCCAGCGAAACGCATAGTCGGTGTCGTGCGTGACCGTGAGGATCACCGGCGGCGCGGCTCCGTTCATGCCGCCCTGGGCCCACGTCTGCCAATCGGCGCTCGCCCCCGCGGTGCAGCCCTTTCCGTCGCCGATCGTCTGATCGTCCGAGAGCGACGCTTGCCAGTACTCGATGGCCTGCGCGAGGTATTGCGGCTTCTGCGTGACGACGTAGGCGAACGCGCACGCGACCGCCGATTGCGGCCAGTAGTTTCCGTCCGAGCCGCCGCGCGCCGCGTAGTCGTTGGGGTTTGCGATCGTGTCGTCGCACTGCGCGATCAGGCCGGCGGCCGCCGTCCCTTTCGTCGCAGCGCTCGTCTGGTACGCCGCGAGCTCGCCGCTCGACATGAAGAGCCGTGGATGCGGTCCCGACGGCGTGGGCGGCGCCCCCCACGCGAGCGGAGCGACGAACGACACGACGATCCCGACCCCGACGCCGCTTGCCTTCATGGGATCGTCATAAACGCGCGGCGCGCGCGCGACAACGGACCGCTCCGGAGCCGAACCGGGCTCCTGCCGCTTAACAGGCGGCTGCGCCGGCTCGTCTCGCACGGGCGTTCAGCGTCCGAGAAAGGGTTCGGGGTGAGTGACGGGATTCGAACCCGCGAATACGTGAGCCACAAACACGCGCCTTGACCACTTGGCTACACCCACCATGCGAGAGCTCGTTGCGAGCGCCTGTATGGAGCGGACGAGTGGTGGTGCGCACGAGGAACATGGACTCGGAGGGACGGACGAAGTGTCCTGCGAGGTCCTGACGTCAGATCGCGATCGCGGTCCATTCACCTTGGACGACTCGCTCGCGAGTCGGTCGCGCGGATCATCGAGCCTGGGGTTGTTCTGTCCAGCGCGCGAATTCCCCGGGTTTTGCGAGGAACGAGCGCGGCACGGCAACTGCTTGGATGGTTCGCATGGGCACTGTCACGCTCGCCGCCGTCGCCCTCGCCGTCGTGACGATTGGAGCTGGACTCGGCTGCAGCGCGAGCGAGGGCACCGCGGCGGAGGCGCTCACGAGCGACGAGCTCCCCGCCTACGGGATGAACTACGGCGGGCTCGCGCCGAAGGATTACGACACCAAGATGCTCGCCCAACACCACCTCGGGCTCGCCCGGACGTGGTGGGGCCTGTCACCGACGACCAATCCCGATCCCAATCAATGGTTGGAGTGGGATGAGCAGGTCGCGCTCGCGGCGATGGGAAACGTGTCGATCATTCCCGTGATCTTCACCGCGCTCGGAGCGCCGTACACCGCCGCCGATCGCGCGCAGTGGGTGACCTTCGTCCAGGATCTCGTCGGTCGTTACGGTCCGAAGACCGCGGCCGGCGGCGGCACGTTCTGGAACCTGCATCCCTCGCTCAACTACATGCCGGTGCGCGCTTGGGAGATCTTCAACGAGGAGAACCACTCCGATTTCTGGGGCGGCGCGCCGTCGCCGAGCGACTACAACAACGCGCTCCAAGCGGCGCATCAGACGCTGCGCGCGGTCGATCCCGACGCCCGGATCGTGCTCGGCGGACTGATTGGCTTCGACCCGAGCGACGGCAGCAACGCGCTCGAGTTCCTCAGCGCGGTGACCGAGATCGGCAACGGGAAGTGTCTCTTCGACGCTGTCGCCGTTCACCCGTACTCCAAGCAGCAACCGGTCGCGGTCCAGCACGTGAGCGAGGTGCACGACACGCTCCACGGTCTCGGTCTCGACGACGTTCAGATTTGGGTGACCGAAGTCGGTTGGGCGATCGGCGGGGCTTGGCAGCGCGGCTCGGACGGGCTGATCCAGCAGACCCCTTTCACCGTCTCCTCCGCGCACAATCTCGCCGAGCACATCGCCGACTTCGCGAACGCGATGGACAACCACCGCAGCGCGTGGAACATCGGCCCGACGATCTGGTTCAACTACCAAGACCTGCCCGAGACTTCGCCGGAATGGGATCACCACGCGGGCTTCATGGCGCTCGACTCGAGCGGCTCGCCGACGATTCCGCGGCCGGCGGTCTGGCAAGCCGCGACGCAGGCGGCGACGACGACGCCGTCGGTCACGCTCCCGAAGGTCCGCTGCGCCGGCCAGTAGTAGAAGGCTCGACGTGCGAATCCCGACGACATCATGGCTCTTCGTCGCGGTCTGTTGCGCGGCCGTGGGATGCGCCGACCTTCTCGGGATCGACGACGGCATTCCACGCGGCAACGACGCGAGCACGGACGCCGCGGCCAAGCCCGACGTGTTCACGCCGCTTCGTTGTGGGAGCGCGACCTGCAATTTCGCGGCCGTCCAAAGCTGCTGCTTCGACGAAGGCGGAGCTCCGTCCTGCGCGAACGACACGACGACCTGCGACGGACTCTACGTCCCTTGCGACCGCGTTTCGCAATGCGAGCAAGGCGGCGACGCAGGACCGATCGTCTGTTGCGCCGACTACGATCTCACCGAGGCCGGCATCGTGACGACCGGAGTCTCGTGCGTCCCCGCCGCCGACTGCAACGCCGCCAATCAAGAGTTCGTCCTCTGCGGCGGCGACGCGGGCGCGAGCGACTGTCAGGGCGACGCGTCCTGCGGCATCAGCGCCGTCACGCTACCCACCTTTGCGGTCTGTCTCGGCGACGGCGTCCAATGACGACGTGCTTCGTGGGCCGACTACGACCGCTGCCGGGCTGACTGCATCACCGGGCGGCGCGGCACGCGCTGCGCAAATCGTCGACCTCCGCGCGCAGGGCGTCGAGTTGCTTTTGCTGCTCCTGCACCGTCGCGACGAGCATCGAGGTGTAGCCGTAGAGGTCCACGTGCGTTCGGTCGCTCTGGACGGCGGGGCTCGAAGTCGGTTGATCATCGATGATGAAGCCGAGGTGCCGCTGCTGCGCCTCGGGCTCGGTCTTGTAGCGATAGCGCGCGAGCGGCACGTCGAGCGTCTCGCGCGCGAGCTCTTTGCGCTCGGCGTCCGTGACGTAGTCGATGTCTTTCTTGAACTCGCGCCGCGAGACCGCGCCGTTGTCGCACGTGAGCGAGTCCGCGCCGGCGACGCACTTGTCGATTCCGGTGTTGCAGAAGCAGGCCTTCATGCAGTCGCACGTCGCGGTGCCATTGCACGCCGCGGGGATCGGCGTGCAGCCGAGATCGAACGGCTGCGGGCCGCTCGCCTTGAGGCAATACGTGCCCGACGGGCACGGCGTCGCGCACGGGCCGCCCGGCGGCGTGCACTCGGCGGCGTCGAACGCGACGACGTCCGCGCTCGCGTCCGACCCGCCTCCGTCGGAGCCCGGGGCGTCCGCCGCCGCGTCCGCTCCGCCGTCGATGTCCGTCGTCGTCCCGCCGCACGCGATCGCGATCCCGGCAAACCAAGCCAAGTGAAAAGGGCGCATCTCGATCTCCTCCAGAGAACGATACAGCGGGAACCGCGCGACGGCCTGAGCTGTCCTTCTTCGCGTGAAGTCGCTTTTCTGCGTGGGGCTTGCGTGGCTTGGCGCTTGCGCAGCTCCGCCCGCCGTGCCGCGCGTCGTGCTTGCGCTGCCCGAGGTCCACGAGGCCGTCGCGTGCGACTCCGCGGCGCGGAAGGCCCCTGCGCCGGTGGACGTCGCGAGCCTCGGCGCCGAGGAGGCGCTCCGGAGCGATCTCGCTGCGCTGCGCGTCCACGCGTACCTCGTCGATCCGCGTCGCCACGCGTGGACGCGTGAAGCGCTCGAAGGCGCGTCGCCCGACGGGGACCCGGCCACGCCCCAGGCGGACGAGCTCGCCGTGACCGCGGCCGACGCATCCGCCGTCCGCCTTCGCCTCGAGGGCAACCGCCTTCGCGCGCTCGCGTGGTTTCCACGATTGAGCTTGGGGCTCACGGTCGTCCAGCGGACGACGCTGGCTCTCGCGCCTTGCGCCGCGGCGGACCCGCGCGCAGGCGTCACGCTCCTCCCCGGCGCCGAGATCCGCGAGATCCACGACGACGCCGGCGGCTCGGTCGAGAGCGGCGCGCTGCGCCACGTTCACGCGACGCTCGACGAGGCGCGGTTCGCCGGCTGGCTCGCGAAGTCGGACCTCGGAGACCTCTTCGCGCCCGCCGACGCGCCTTCGCGCGAGGCGGTCGACGCGCGCGTGCGAGCCGGCGCGACGGTGCTCGCGAGCCCGAGCGGGCCCACCGTTGCGTCGCTCGTCGTTCGCGCCGGCACGTCGAGCGACGGCTGGATGTACGTCGCCACGCGGCCAGGCGCCCCGCGCGGCTACGTCGCCGTTCGCATTTCGGCGGGCGAGCGCGCGAGCATCGAGGGCCTCGTCGCGGAGCGCGACGTGACGCGCATCGCCCCCGACGTGCTCGAGCGCGGCGAGGGGATCTCCCTCGACGGTTTCGGCACCATGTCCGACGCCTCCCAAACCACGCTCCGACGCGGCACGTGGCTCTACGATCCCAGCGGCGTCGAGCGCGTCGCGTTCGTCCGCGCCGACGTCGTCGGGTACAACGTCGACTCGCCGAGCGGCGCGACCTTCTGCGGCGTCGAGGTCTTCTTTCCGATCCTGGGCTTCGAGCGCGCCGCCGTGCGCTGCGCGGACCTCGCGCCGTGAATCGCGGACGTTCACGGAGTCGCGCTGCGGTGCGCGGGGAAGTCGGTGGCGCGCAAGCGGACCAGAATCGCCGCGAGGATCATGACCCAGCTCGAGTCGTTCTTGCCGGCGCGCCGCGCAGTCGGCTGCGCCGGTCGGCTCGTTCGTTGCGGTGCGTCGTTCTAGCCGACTTGCGCATGCGGCGGGGAGCGCCGGGTCCGCCGGCGGGCCGGGCAGGGCGTGCAGCCCGACTTGCACGGCGGGAGCGCGGCCGCCGCGGTCGGTCAGGCTCGCCGTCGGCGCCCACTGAACAAACCGAGGACAGCGACGAACAGCGCCGAGCCCACGATCGACCAGACGACTGGAAAGCGCTCGCCGCCCACGTGAATGGTGAGCAGCTCCGGCAGGTGAAGGTGCCTCGCGATCCAGGTGCCGAGCAGCGCGCCGATGAAGCCCAGCGCGATCGATCCGACGCAGCCGACGTTTCCGTAGCGCGCGATCGCCTTGCCGATCGCTCCGCACACGCCGGCGATCACGAGCAGAACGAGGAAGGACGTGATGGTCACGCCGAGGAACCTAACCAGCGCAACGTCCGTGTGCACAGCGCAACCTCCGTGTGCACTGCGCCGAGCTTCTCGGCAGCGTGCAGGACCCTCCCGCCGCGCGCACGAAGCGTCCGGCGCGTGCGCGAGACCATCTCGGTGATCGGCGAGACCATGCAAACTGCGCGAAACCTCGTCGGCGAGCGCCGCGAGAGGCTTCCGCCACGCAGAGAACGCGTCCCGGCGCGCCGAAAGGGCTTTGCGGGCGGTCGCAAGTGCGCGACCGCTCGTCGGGGAAGCCTTCCGCGAGCGTCGGGATGGTCTTCGCCGACGCGTGGCGACCTTACGCGCGCGCCGGGAAGCTTCCCGATCGCGTTGGGATGGTCGTGGACGCGGTCACTCTCACCCCGAGGCTCTCACGCGCCTGCGACGCGAAACGCCAGGAGCCGCTCGCACCACGCCTGGTACCCGCCACGCGCCAAGCCTCGGCGCGTCGCCTCGTCGAGCTCGCCGGCCTCCGCCGGGCGTCCGGCCCCGTGGGCCGCTTCGAAGCGGATCGCGACGAGCACGGGATCCGGATCGTCTTCGCGCTGGAGGAGCCGCGTCGCCGTGGCGAGCGCGCCTTAGACGTCGCCACGACGAAGCGAGAGCAGCGCCGTCAGTCGCTCGACCCGCCGAGGAACCGCCGGTCGTTCCGGCCAAGCACTGAAAGGCCGCCGCCTGTGGTAGCCCTCCTCGTGTCATGAAGCGATGCGTTCTCCTCTTCTTGTGCGCGTGCGGCGGCGCCTCGGTCGGAGCGCGTCCGGCCGCGACCGCGACTGACGACTCGCCCGCCGCCGAGTGCCTGCGCGTTGCGGACGCGCCGCGCACGCGCAAAGCCGACGAGCCCGAGCGCGTGACCGTGAAGCACGTCCTCGTGAAATGGGCCGGCGCGAAGAACGCGTCGCCGAACGTCACGCGCACGCGCGAGGCCGCATGTCTTCGCGCACGAGAGGCCCGAACGAAGCTCGAGCAAGGCGCGTCGTTCGCCGACGTGGTGAAGGAGTACAGCGACGAGCCCGGCGCGGCGACGCGCGAGGGCCTCGTCGGGCAGATCGAGCGAAGCGAGGTGAATCCCGCGTTCGCCGACGCCGCCTTCGAGCTGAAAGTGGGCGACGTGAGCTACGTCGTGGAGAGCCCGTCGGGGTTCCACGTGATCATGCGCTCCGAATGAGCGTGCCCCGACCGGCGCGAGGGCTCGCGCGCCTGCGGAACTTCGCCGTCGACGTCGTGCTCGTCGGCGGCGCCGTGTCGTACGCGACCGACCTTGCGTCGGCGTGGCTCGTCGCGCACGAGGTCGAGCTCGCGCACCTCGTGGGCGCGCTGCACATCGTGATGCTGCCGCTGCTTCTCTTGGCGCTGGTCGTGGGCCGGAGCTCGCGCCAGGGGGGAGCGGCGCGTCGTCACGCGCTCTTGTGGTCGCTGATGGGCTACTACGCGCTCGGATTCATCGTCCCGCTCGCCATCGACGAGCACGCCGGCATCGGCGAGGCGTTCCGAAGCGCGACGGTGGGCGGCCAGCTCGGCGTCGGCATCGCCACGCTCTTCGCGCTGCTGAAGTTGGAGCCGTATCGCTTTCTCCGTACGCCGCGCGTCGTCACGTGGGTCGTCTCGTTCGTCGCCGGCGCGTATTTGCTCGGCCTCGAAGCGGCGCTCATGGCGATCTCGCACGGCGGCCAGGTCTACGCAGGTCGGCTCGGCATCGTCGCGATCGCCGTCGCCGGCTACCTGCCGGTGCGTCTCTATCTCGCCGTGGCGCTCGAAGGGCACAAGTGGGATCTCGTCGCGATGGCGATCGCGTTCGCTCACTTCGTATGGCGCATCGTCACGTGAATCGTCGGTGTCGAGCCGGAGAAAGGGCGCGGGAGCTGCGTTGTGCATTCCAGCCACTCGACCTGCTGGATCTTGGCGGATCATAGCGGGAAGAGCGGCAAGGGCGATGGTTCGAATTTATCGCAATGGTGGAGGCGCCGGGAATCGAACTACGTCGGAAGGCGCGGAAAGACCGGCAAAGAAGGGCGCGACGCGCTCCGGACCGCGTTCTCGTGCACCACGCCGAGTCCCGCCAGCTCACGCCCCGTCTCGTGGTCTCTCTCATTCGTGCACAACGGGCGCACAACATGTCGGGGATCGCGGTGGCGGTTCTCTCTCTCGCTGAACTCGTTGGCGGCGGGCAGCACTGCCAACGACAATGACGACGACGTCTGCACGCTACACGTGAAGCTCCTCGTCGGCCGCGCGCTCGTGACGTATCTGCCCGACTCGGACCGGTACGTCTGCTCCGTCTGCATCGACGCTCGAGTGCGCCATTACTTCGAGAAGACGAGGACGAGCGTGCTCCTCCATCAGATTGATGGCGGCCTCGCTCAATTCGAACGACTCGGTGGCTGCCTCCCGGTCAGCGCTCCTCATGAGCACGGCCATCGCCGTCGCCTTCGGCCCGCGGCGCCTCCGCGCTCCCGCGTGCCCAGGCCTGGATGACCTGCTTGTCCGCGCTCGACAGCACGGCGTGCGGATGCAGCGGCGTGTAGAGCCGAGGCGGCATCTCGCCCTCGGCGACCTCCTCACCGCTCTCTCGCTGAAGCTTCGATTGTTTCTCTGCCGGCAGCGCCTCCCAGTCGGAGAAGTTCAGCGCCGCCCGCCCCTCCGAGACATCACGATGAACCAACCAGGAAACAGGGGCGACGCGGCTGTACCAGGGCCACGTCGTCTCGTTGGAGTGGCAGTCGTAGCAGGCGCGCGTGAGCACGGCCTTCACATCGGCTGCGGCGCGGAGATCTGCGGTCACGGGCGGGTTCGTGCGCTCGCAGGTCACCAGTTGGATGGCCGAAAGCGCCACAAGTGAGCCGAGCCCTATCTTCTTCCAGATCTTCATGGCCGCAGCCCCCTATCGGACGGCGGCGCCGAACGCCTCGTCAGCTTTGTCTTTTTCTGCGTCGACTTTTGCAGGATGCAAACGGCCGTCGAGGTGATTGGGTGGCGTGTACACCGTGTAGATCCGCAGCGGCTCGGTCCCCGTGTCGACGATGTTGTGGCGGGCATTCGGCGTGGCGACGACGACGTCTCCAGCGCCGACCGGCGTCTCGGCGCCGTTCACGATCGCCTTTCCCTGGCCGCTCGCGATGAAGATGAGCTGCTCCACGTGGGCGTGCGATTCGAGCCCGATGTCCCCACCGGGCGGGATCGTCATCAGCGCAAGCTGAGACCGAGCTCCGGTGAAAAGGACGCGGTGATACGCTTCATTTGCGCGCGCCTGATCCAGAACGTTTGTCTGGAAGCGCCGCGCCGATTCCACGTTCGCTTGCGTGAGCGTCGACGGGGCGGGGAGTGGTCGGCTGGCGCCGCAGCCGACTGCGATCGCGAGCAGCGGTAGCACGGCGATGAGTGATGCCTTCATGGAGTACCTCCTGACGGCGCAGGCGGCGCTGCTACAAAAGCAAGACGCGTACCTCTGCGCGGCCGTGGGTCGTGTGGACCGGTCACGTGGCGTCGCTGGACGCATAAACACGAGCCGTCCGGTCGAGTCGGCGGACGACGACGCCCATCAGCAGGGCCCACGCGGTGCCGAGGAGGATGCCCCCGAAGACGTCGCTTGGATAGTGAACTCCGAGGTAGACCCGCGAAGCCCCGATCGTGAGGACGAGCACGGCTGTGAAGACGACACCCGCGATGCGCTCGCGCACGAGCGAAACGTGACGAGCGACGACGAACGCCGCAGTCAGGTACACCGCAGCCGAAGCAAGGGAATGACCGCTTGGGTAAGAGAGTCCCGTTACCTCGACGAGGCGCGGCACGATCTCAGGCCTTGGCCGCTCGAGCAGTCTCTTCATGACGCTCGTCACGAGCGCCGACGCGAAAGAAGTAACCACGAGGATCGTCGCTCCGCGGCGATCGCATTTGACGAGCAGAATGGCGCCGAGGGCGACCGTGAAAAGCGCAACGAGAATGGGTG
The DNA here is from genome assembly GCA_963731595.1 of uncultured delta proteobacterium. Classification (GTDB taxonomy): domain Bacteria; phylum Myxococcota_A; class Polyangia; order Polyangiales; family Polyangiaceae; genus DASXHD01. The sequence continues at coordinate 307,718 of CAVSWE010000004.1, read as the reverse complement.
AGCCCAAAGCCGTGAGGTCCATGGCGACGCCGTTGAGCCACGGTGTCCGAAGCCGCGCGACAAGCCGAAGTACGGCCGCATCGGCGCCGAGGAGGCGGGTCGACTGTTCTTCGCGGTCGAGGAGCTCCTCGCTCAGCTCGACAAACCCCGCAACCAGGACGAGCGCGACGCCGACGGCCGCCCACGAGACCCAACGGAGCGCGAACGCAATCCACGGGCTGCGGCCATGCGTCCGCTGCGTCGCCTCACTCATGGGACAGCATGGAGGCGCACGGGCGTGCACGAGCTGCACCTTCGCGCACCGCCTGAGCGCTCGCGTCCTCGATTCTCCCCGCCAAGATGCGGCTTGCTTCGTGCAGCGGGTGCGTAGCTTCCATGGCCGACCTTGCAGACCACGCAACATCCGAACCCGCCGCGGCGGCCATCGGTTTGACCTCCGCGGAAGTCCTTGCGCGTCGAGCGCGCGACGGGTGGAACGAGCTGCCCTCCACGCACCGCCGCGGGCTCCTGGCCAATGTGTTCGCGCTCGTGCGTGAGCCGATGTCCCTGCTGCTCCTGGTGTGCGGCGGCATCTACATGGCCGTCGGCGACCGCCGCGAAGCCTTCATGCTCCTCGGGTTCGTGGTCTTCATCATGGCGCTCACGCTCTTCCAGGAGCGAAAGACCGAGCGTGCGCTCGAGGCGCTCCGCGATCTCGCGAGCCCCCGTGCGCTCGTCATCCGCGACGGACGAGCGCGTCCGCGTCGCCGGGCGAGAGCTCGTGCGACGGCGATCTCGTCGTGCTCGCCGAGGGCGATCGCGTTCCGGCCGACGCCGATGCTCGTGGAGGCGAGCCATCTTGCCGCCGACGAATCGCTCGTCACCGGAGAGTCGGTGCCCGTTCGCAAGAGCGTCTGGGACGGCGTCCTCGCGGTCGACGCGGCCAGGCGGAGAAGATCTCCCCTTCGTCTACGCCGGAACGCTCGTCACCGCCGGCGCCGGAGTCGCGCGGGTGCACGCGACGGGACCCAGGACCGGAGATCGGTCGCATCGGCACGGCGATGCAGACGCGCGACGTGCAGGAGACGCCTCTGCAAGCCGAGGCGAAGCGCCTCGTCGTGAAGCTCGCGTGGCTCGGGGGGCTGCTCTCCGCCGTCGCCGCGGTCGGCTACGGCGTCGCGAAGCACGACGCGCTCGCAGGCATCCTCGCCGGCCTGACGTTGGCGATGGCGATCCTGCCGAACGAGTTCCCGGTCGTCGTCACGATGTTCCTCGCGCTCGGCGCGTGGCGCCTCTCGCGTCGCCGGGTTCTGGCTCGCCGGATCCCGGCCGTGGAGTCGCTCGGCGCCGTCACCGTGCTCTGCGTCGACAAGACCGGGACGCTGACGGCGAATCGCATGACGGTGAGTCGGCATCCTCGCGAACGGAGAGACGTTCGACGTCGGGCGCCTCCGTGCCGAGTCGCTCCCCGAGTCGATGCACGAGACGGTCGAGTACAGCATTCTCGCGAGCCGCAAAGATCCTTTCGACCCGATGGAGCGCGCCTTCAAGGAGCTCGGCGAGGGTCAAGCTCGCGGGGACCGAGCACCTGCACGACGACTGGCAGCTCGTGCGCGAGTACCCGCTGACGCGGGAGCGCCTCGCCGTCGTGCAGGTCTGGCGCGCCCCCGGCCGCTCGCGGCTCGTCGTCGCCGCGAAGGGCGCTCCCGAAGCGCTCGCCTTGCTCTGCAGAACTGAGCCCCGGCGGACGCAGGCTGAGATGGAGGAAGGCGTTGGGCGCGCTCGCGTCCGAGGGCCTCCGCGTGCTCGCGGTCGCGCGAGTCGGACGATCGATGATGCGTCCGTCGTCACCGACGACCCGGCGCGTCTTGGGCCTTCGCTTCGTCGGGCTCGTCGGGCTCGTCGATCCCGTACGCGAGAGCGTGCCCGCGGCGGTCGCGGAGTGCCGTAGCGCCGGGATCCGCGTCGTCATGATCACGGGCGACTACCCGTCGACGGCCGAGGCCGTCGCGCGGCAGGCGGGCCTCGACGCCACGCCGCGTCGTGCTCGGGGCCGGAGCTCGCCGCGATGAGCGACGAGGAGCTGCGGACGCGCGTGCAAGCGACACCAGCGTCTTCGCCCGGATGCTGCCCGAGCAGAAGCTCCGCCTCGTGGATGCGTTCGCCGCCGAACGGCGAGATCGTCGGGATGACCGGCGATGGGGTGAACGACGCGCCGGCGCTGAAGGCCGCCCACATCGGGATCGCGATGGGGGCGCGCGGTACCGACGTCGCGCGCGAGGCCGCCGCGGTCGTGCTGCTCGACGACGACTTCGCGTCGCTCGTTCACGGCGTGAGCATGGGGCGCCGCATCGTCGACAACCTGAAGAAGGCGCTTGCCTACATCCTTGCCGTGCACCTGCCGATCGTCGGGCTGACGCTCGTCCCGATCGCGATGGGCTGGCCGCTGGTGCTCATGCCGATCCACATCGCGTTCCTGCACCTCGTGATCGATCCCGCGTGCTCGGTCGTCTTCGAGGCGCAGCCAGCAGGAGGCCGACGTGATGCAGCGGCCTCCTCGCGATCCGAAGGCGCCCATGTTCGGTCGGCGCGTGATCGGGCTGAGCAGCGCGCAGGGGGCCGCCGTGCTCGTCGTCGTCCTCGCCGTCTACTTCGTCGCCCTTCGCCTGGGGCAGGCCGAGGCGGAGGTTCGCGCGCTCACCTTCGCGACGTTCCTGATCGCAAACCTGGCGCTGATCTTCACCAATCGCTCCTGGTCGCGCGTCATCGTCGTCGTCGTCGCTCAAGGACGTCGACGCTCTGGGCGGTCACGGGAGGAGCGCTCGCGTTCCTCGCGCTCGTCATCTACGTCCCGCCCCTCGCTCGGCTCTTCCGCTTCGCGCCACTCGGCCTCGTCGATGTCGCCCTGTGCTTCGGGGCGGCGGCGCTGAGCATCACGTGGTTCGAGATCCTGAAGTGGCGTGGACGCGGCCGAGTCACGACATCGGAAAAGCCGGGTCAGACGATCGCGCGGGCGGCCGGGTGATGGCGACGCCGTCCGTCCGGCCGATGAGCGCTGTCACGGCCGGACTCTGCATCGCGGCTGCTCTGGTTCTCGCTCCTCTCTGGGCGCCGCTCGTGCTCGCCGCTTGGTTTGCCGACCTGCTGCGACCCGCCGTGCGGAAGCTCGAGCGCGTTCTCGGCGGCCGCAGGCGTGCAGCAGGCGCGCTCGTGGTGCTCGTGGTTGTGGGCGTTCTCCTTCCGCTCGTCGGCATCGCGCTCGCGCTCGGGACGGCGATGCAGGATCTCCTCGTTCAGGTGCGCGCCGCAATCGAAGGCCAGGGGTCGCTTGCGAGCGCCCTCCTCGGCGGTGGCGGCGCCGGCTCACGTCCGGAAGTGCGCGACTGGGCAGACCTCGCGAGCCGCTACGGAGCGAACGCGTGGCGTACCCTCTCAGTCGTCGCGCGCGCGTCGGCGAGTGCGGCGATTGCCACGCTCGTGTTCGTGGCCGCCCTCTACACGTTCGTGGTCGATGGCGAGCGCGCGTATGCGTGGCTGGAGAAGCACGCGCCGATCACCCGCGACGAGGTCGCGCGGCTCGCCGGCGCATTCCGCGAGACCGGGCGGGGCCTCCTCGTTGCCGGAGGCGGCACGGCGCTGGTGCAAGGTGCGCTCGCGACGTTCGCGTACGTTGCGATCGGGATCCCGCGAGCGCTGATCCTCGGCCCTCTCACGGCTGTCTGCGCGCTCGTCCCGTTCGTTGGGACGGGGCTCGTATGGATCCCGCTCGCGATCGAGCTGGGTGCGAGCGGGCAGTACTGGCGTGCCGGCGTCGTCGTTGCGATGGGGGCCGGGGTGCATGGTCTCGTCGACAACTTCGTGAGGCCGATGCTCGCGCGCTCGGGGCACCTCCATCTGCCGACGTTCGTGGTGCTGATCTCCATGCTCGGCGGGGTCGCTGCGATCGGCGCCACCGGCGCGCTCCTTGGGCCGCTGGTGGTGCGGCTCTGCGTGGAGTCGCTCGCGATCGTCGCGGAGCGCAGACGTGCGGCGCTCGCTCCGACTCCTGAGGTGGCGACGTCTGCGGACGACGCGCCGCGAACGCCCGCCGACCGACCAACGTCGCACGTTGGCGGCGCTGAGGTGGAGGGAGGCCCGACTGCCTGACGGAGGCGCCGGCACGCGAACAGCACAACCGGTGCACAACACGACCCCCAAAAGACGACGGGACCGCGGAAAAACCGCGGTCTCATGGTGGAGGCGCCGGGAATCGAACCCGGGTCCGAAAACGCCTTGCTCCCTGCTTCTACGTGCGTAGCTAGCCTATTGAATCGCCGCGGATCGCGCCGGCTGGCGGGCTCTCACCGAAGCTATTGCCCTGTTTGCTCCTCGCGACTCACCCGGACACCCGATGAGTCACCAGCCGGACTTGATTACGCCCTTCCCGAGGTGCCGACTGGCCTCTGGGTCGGACGGCTATCGTGGTTTCTTAGGCCGCGAGAGCGATTGCGTTATCGTTCGCAATTGAGGTTTCCGTGATTTTTACGTGGGTCACAGAATCCACGGCACGCTGCAAAGAGGTCGTCGTCTCCGTCGAAGCCGATCGCCCCCGAAGGGTTCCTTTCGGGTGTTCAAGCTAGACACACGCGCGGCGGAGTCAACTCCTGACCTCGACCATCGGGACGGGCCGCGGTTCGGGCGGGATCGGCAGAGGCTCTTCGGGCTTCGGGTCTTTCGGATCGCTCATCGGTGGACGCCCCCGCGTTCGGTCGACTGCGCATTTTTGCAACCGAGGTGCCACGCGGAAACCCGCTGAAATCCGCCGGACGAGCCGAGATCGTTCGGATCCGAACGTCAGCTTGCTAACACTTCGCGGGGCGGGGGATGCCAGGCCAGCTCGGCGGCCGTCTCGGCGAGCGGCACGTCCGTGACCAGCGTCGCGAGGCGCTTGTAGAGCGCGACCTTCTCCCGGTTGGCGGCGAGCTCGGCCGCGAGCCGCTCGCGCCCGCGCACCGCGGCCGGCCACGCGCGGAAATCGTCCGGCACCGCCTCGACGTGCTCGAACTTCGCGAGCAGCGCGGCTGCGCTCTTGTCGCCGAACCCGTCGAGGCCCGGGATCCCGTCCGCCGTGTCGCCGACGAGCGCGAGCCAATCGGCGACGCTCGCGGGCCCGATGCCGCGGAGCGCGCGCAGCGATTTTTCGTCGATGAATTTCCGCCGCACGCGGTCGACCTGCACGACGTGGTCGCCGCGCAGGCACTGCCCGAAGTCCTTGTCGGGCGACAAAATCCGAATCTGATTCGAAGTCGCCCGCGTACTTCACGCACGCGGTCGCGATCGCGTCGTCGGTCTCCCACTCGTTCATCGACCACACGACGAGCCCGAGCTTTCGCGCCTCGACCTCGACCTCGTCGAACTGCTCGCGCAGCTCGGGGAGGACGCCCTCGTCGGACTTGTATTCTGCAAACAAATCGTTGCGGAACGATCGAATCGGGTTGTCGAACGCGATCGCCGCGTGGGTCGGCGCTTCGTCCTTGTCGGCGGCGAGCGCGCGCATCGCGCGAACGAGCCCGAGCGTCGCCTTCTTCGGTTTGTACGGCACCGGGGCAAAGTGCGCCCGGAACAGCTCGAACGTCCCGTCGATCAGATGCAGCCGCCGCATGCGCGCTTCATACACCCGCCAGCCAGCGGGGGGGGGACAGGGGGGGGCGCAGCCCCCTTGAAAATTGGAACGACGGAGCGGAGGGGCGCGACAGGGCTCGGGAGGAGGGTCCCATGCGGCGGTCGAGCCTTTCGCCGGTCAACCGACGAAGACGTTTTGGGCTTGGCGGGGTATGTACGTCTCCGGCGGCTCAGGGGAGGCGGATCACGCATCCCACCGCTCCGTCGTTCGCTGGTGTAACGGGGCTTCGCCCGCTTTCATTCCGAAAAAAACGTTCGCTCAGAACTCGAAAGCGAGGCCGCCGGCGAACGTGTTCGTCCCGACGCGGAGGCCGCTCGAAGACCCGAAATTATCGAGGTTTGCGAACATCCACTCGCCGAACAAGTAGGTGTGGTTGATGCCGGTGGAGGTGTCGAGCTCCGCGGCGGCGCGCGGGTCGATCCAGTCGAGGTTCAGCATGCCGCCGAGCGCGAATTGCTCGCCCCAGGTCGCGCCGAAGCCGTTCTTGCCCGCGAAGGTCGACGTGCCCGTGTCGGTGAAGGCGCGCCACAGGGTCGTCGCGATGCCGATCTTCGCGTAGGGGACGATCGGGATCTTGAAGTCGCGCAAGAACACGTCCACGCGGAGGACGGCCGCGAGGTACATCGGAAAGACCTCGAGGTTCGTGTTCTCGCCCGAGACGCCGTTGCCGCTCTCGAGCGGGGCGGGCGCGCTCATCTGCGTGTAGCCGAACGAAAACCCCGGGCCGAGCGACCCGAAGTGCGGGATCTTGAGGACCTGCGCGTCGAGCTCGAAGGACGCGAGCAGCCGCGGCATCGTCCCGAAGATGGTCTTGTAGGGCGTGCCGGTGAGCCCGGGCTGGCTGTCGATCATCGGCCAGTAGGGGGCAAAGCGAAACTCGATCGCGAACCACTGCGGCGAACGCTGCGGCTTGGCGAAGTCGCTCTCGGCCGCTCGCGCGCTCGGGGCGAAGGTTGCGAGCGCCAGCGCGGCGCCCGCCATCCACGATTTTTTCATCGGCGCTTTCGTCTCCGGAGCCAGATCATGCCGAACATCGCGACGAGCCCCGCGCCGACGGCGCTGCCGCGCGCGCCGACGAAGGAGAGCGCGCAGTACGCGTTGCCGCCGTCCTGGTTGTAGACCTTCCAGAAATCGTCGATGGGTGCGGGCGTTTCGCAGACGGATTGCGTGGGCGTCCCGGCGTTTCCGTATTGGTCGTAGGCCGCGACGGTCGCGACGTAATCCGTACCGTTGGTGAGCCCGCTGATCGTGCCGCTGTTGGTGGTCGTGCCGGTCGCGAGCTGGCAGACGCCGCCGCCGCCGCCCGCGTCGCCGCCGGTCGGGCAAGAAATCGCGGACACGTCGAGGGCGCTGCCGCACGTCGCCGTCGAGGAGCTGCTCGTGGTCGTGCAGCCCGCGTCGTCGGGGACGAAGATCGGGTTGCCCGCGTCGTCGAGCACCGCTTGACCCGCGTCGTCGAGGAGCTGCGTGGACGCGTCGCTGCAGACCGTGGTCGAGCCGCCGTCGCCGCCGACGGTCGCGCCTGCGGGAACGGCGAAGAGGTCGAAGCCTTGGACGGTCGGGTCGCCCGACGGCGGCGTCCAATTGAGGATGATCTCGCTGTCGCCGGTCTTGACCGTGAGAGCGCTGACCGCGTTGGGCCCGACGAGCTTGACCTTGACCGGGTAGCTAGCGTTGGCGACGGGGGCCTGGCTGCCTGCGCCGGTCGCGAAGACCAAGAAATAGATCGTGACGCTCGCAACGCCGGCGGTCGAAGTCTGGACACCGGAGTCGTCGGTCACGGTCGTCGTCGTGCTGACGCCTCGCGCGTCGTTGCACGCGGTCGTCGCGCTGACCCCGGCCGTGTACGTCTGCGGCAAGTTGGGCGCGTTGAGACCGAGCCCGCTCACGATGTCGGCCACGCGGATGTCGAGCGGCGAGATCGTGACCGCCATCTGCTGGTCCGGCGCGACCTTCCAGCAGATGCCGGTGGTCTGGTTGTTCGTCGCGCCCGCTTGGGTGCAGTCGCCGGTCCCCGCCCAGACTTGCAGAGCGTAGTTCACGTCCGGGACGCCGGTCATCGCGAGGCTGAAGCGGAGCTTCGTGTCGTCGATGCAGTCGTGGTAGCCGATGCCCTGCGCCGTGCCGTCGACGAGACAGCTCTGAGCTTGCGAGTTCCGCTGCGGACACCCGTAAGGCTTGCCGCTCGAATCGACGCGCGTCACGACCGGCGTGGGCTGCGGCGTGAGCTGCACGGTCGGAACCGCCCACGCCGAGCCCGCGACGAGCGAGACCGCGCACACGACGGGAAGCGACCAGCGAAGGCGACGAGAAAGCATCGAAGCGACTCCTCTCGAGCATAGCGCGTGCCATCGCGAAACGCGCAGTTTCGAGAGGGCCGCGCGACTCGCGAAGGTCAAACTGACATGCGCTGCTGGGCTCGGCCATCTCCGGTGACAAGTTGGCAATACCCTCGCGGAGCGTGTCGCGCTTTCCGCGGATTCGTCATAATGGGGACCGACGATGTCCCACTTGATCGCGGCTCACCAGGGAAGGCCCGGCGACGACCCCATCTTCGCGCTCAACAAAGAGGCGAACGAGCGGCGCGCGCGCGGCGAGACGATCGTGAACGCCACCGTCGGCGCGCTGCTCGACGACGCCGGCAAGCTCGCGGTGTTGCCGACCGCGGCGCGCGCGGTGCACGAGGTGCCCGCGGCGGAGTGGGCGGCGTACGCGCCCATTTCGGGGCTGCCCGAGTTCTTGCGCGCGTCGTGCGACGACTTGCTCGGGCGCGCGCCCGCGCTCCGCGAGTGCGCGACCGCGGCGGCGACGCCCGGAGGCAGCGGCGCGCTGCACCACGCGATCAAGAATTTCCTCGAGCCCGGGCAGACCCTCCTCACGACGAATTTTTTCTGGGGCCCGTACCAGACGCTCGCCGACGAGGCGGAGCGACGGCTCGCGACCTTCGACATGTTCGCGCAAAAGCCCGCCGAGGCGCTCGAGCGCTCTCTCGCGGGCGTCGTGCGAGAGCAGAAGCGCGCGCTCGTCTTCGTCAACGACCCGTGCCAGAACCCGACGGGCTACTCGATGACCGACGACGAGTGGCGCGACTTCATCGACGTGCTCGTCGCGCAGGGAAAGACCGCGCCGGTCACGCTGCTCGTCGACGTCGCGTACGCCGACTACGGCGCGCGCGACTTCCGCGCGGAGCTCTCGCGCTTCGAGCGGCTGCTCGAGCACGTGCAGCTCCTCTTCGCGTACAGCGCGAGCAAGGCGTTCACGCACTACGGCCTTCGCGTCGGCGCGATCGTCGCGTGCACCCCCGACGCGAAAGAGCGCGCGTCGATCGACGCGGCGTTCGGTTACTCGTGCCGCGGCACGTGGTCGAACTGCGTGCGCGGCGGGCAGCGCGCGATCACGCGCCTGCTGACCGACCCGGAGATGTCGACGGCGGTGAAGGCCGAGCGCGAGGAGCTGAAAGCGCTGCTCCTCCGCCGCGTCGCCGCGTTCAACGCGCACGCCAAAGACGCGAAGCTCCGCTACCCGCGCTACGAGGGCGGCTTCTTCGTGACGGTCTTCTGCGACGACGGCCCGAAAGAAGCCGCGCGCATGCGCGAGCTCGGCGTCTACGTCGTCCCGCAGAAAAAAGCCGTCCGCGTGGGCCTCTGCAGCGTCCCCGAATCCCAAATCCCCCGCCTCGTGGACGCCCTCGCCCCCCTGGGCGCCAGGGACTAAGCGAGCGCGCGAAAGAAGTCGCAGAGCTCGTCGTGGCGGGCGCGGGCGTCGGACCAGCCTAGCTCGATGAGCTCTTTGGCGAAGCGGCCGTCGAAGAGGATGTACGAGAGGAGATCGGATTCGTTCGGGTCGCCGCCGGCGCTCGCGGCGAGGCGCCGGATGATGCGGCCGGTGAGGCCCGTCATCGTGCTCTGGTGCGCGCGAACGAAATCGGCGGCGAGCTTGCCGATGTCGCGCGACGCACGGACGAGCATCGGCCGCAACGGTCGCAGGCCGTGCTCGGGCGCGTAGCCGAGCTCGGTGTTGAGCGTCGGGACGAAGCGCTCGCCGTACGCGCGCGTGCCGGCGTCGAGGATCCGGTTCACGCTCTGGAGCCGCGCGAGGTCGGTGTCGATTCGGTCGAGCAAGAGCGCGTTCAGCGTCTTGCCGAGCAAGAACAGCGGGCCGGGAAATGCTTCCTCTTTCTTCGGGTCGGCGGGCGCGAGCGCGTCGTCGGTCACGAAGCGCGGGTTGATGACGAGCAGCGCGTCGGCGCCGAGCCGCCGCGCGGGCGAGAGCGGAACGTTCTGCCGCAGCCCGCCGTCGCAATGAAACTCGCCGTCGATGCGCACCGAGCGAAAGAGGATCGGGATCGCCGCCGACGCGAGCGCGTGCGGCGCCCGGATTTTCGCGATGCGCGGCTCGATCGTCGGGTCGGCGCTCCAGCGCGGGAGCTTTCCGTCGGCGGTTTGCACGAAGACGACGGTCCGCCCGCTCTGAACGTGAGTCGTCGAGACGGTGAGCGCGTCGAGGTGGCCGGCCGCGAGGTTCTCGTCGATCCGCTCGAACGGGATCGACCCGTGGACGACCGCTTCGATGCCCTTCGCGTCGAGCACGCCGGCCTCGCGCGGCGGCACGTCGGTCGCGCGGAGGCGCAGCGAGCCGAAGAGCGAGAGGACGTCGGTGCGAAGGAGCGCCTCGAGCTTGAGCGCGTGCCAGACCTCCAGCATGCGCGCGACCGACGCCTTTCCCTCGTGCGCCCACGCCGCGAGCCCGCACGCGTTGAGCGCGCCGACGCTCGTCCCGCAAAAGATGTCGAAACGAAGCGGCCGCCCGAGCGAGCTCGCGACGTTCTCGAAGACGTACTGCACGACGCCGACTTCGTAGGCGCCGCGCGCGGCGCCACCGGCGAGGACGAGCGCGACGCGCTTTCGCTTCACCTCTCGGAATGTATCAGTTGCAAGCGATGTCGGTGCCGGAGACCTTGCACGCGTTCTTGCAGGTCTGCGTCGCGGCCATCACCTGACTTCGGCAGCGGAGGAGCTGCTTGCCGTCGACCGAGCACGCCGCTTCGTCGTCTTGACCGCACGCGTCGCCGACTTGGGCGATGGTCGTGTCGCATTTGGGCGTGCCCGAGGTCGCGTCGCACCCGCTCGCCCCGCGGCACTTGGCGGCCTCGACCATGACCCCACCCTTGCATCTCAAGAGGGCGTGCCTGTCGCCCGCGCAGGCCGCGGAGCCGTCGGTCGCGCATGGCATCCCAAGATCCGCGACCGAGTCGTCGCACGACACTTTCTGCTTCTGCGACGAGCACCCTTTCGGCCCCGGGCACTTGCCGACGAGCTTCCAGTGCTTGCCCTTGCACTCGACGACGCTGACTTTGTCGGTGCCGCACTCGTAATCGCTCTGCGCGATGTCGCACGGGTCGCCCGGCGCGTAGCTGTCGTTCTCGCAAGCGACGTCGTTCCCGGCCGATTTGCAGCCGCCGGGGCCGCGGCACGTGAGCGTCTCCCACTTGCCGTCGGTGCAGACGAGCGAGTCGCGCTCGTCGGCGCAAACCTGCTGGCCTTCTTTCTTGCAGGACGCGCCTGGCGACGGTTTCGTGCAAGCAGCAACAGCGAGTAAAGCGACGACCAGCGCCCGCATTGCGCGCAGCATACCCCGACTCACGCCGGTGGAACCATGAACGGAATCTTCTCCGTCCCCGTCGGATCCTGGTAGTCGGTCAGCCACATCCAATAATCCTCCGGATGCCACCCGTAGAGCTCCTCGGCTTCGAAGACCGGTGCGACCCGAAAGGTACCCTCGAGCGCCAGGCACGCGAAAATGAAGTCGAGCCGCTTTTGCTGCGAATCGCACTCGAGGTGCCCGTTGGCGAGCCCGGAGTGCATCAGCACCGTCGCGTCGCCGTTGTCGACGCAGGTCGCATAAGCCCGCTCGAGCACCTCCCGCCCGCGCCGCGTCATCTCCACGAGCCAAGTTCTCCCGTCGGCGGCGCGCACCCTCTTCACCCACGCGAGCGCGAGCAACTCGGCGAGCATCTCGGAAATCACCGAACGAACGACATTCAATCGCCGCCAAAGATCGCTCTGGCGCATGCCCCGCTTGCCGAGCGCCGTCATCAGGTCGAACCGCGCCGGCGTCAACCCGAGCTTCCTCAGGAGCCCGCGCCCGACTCGCTGCGCCGCCAAGTGTGCCCCCTTCGCGTGAAGCATTACAGCATCCATGCGGCCCGACGTGCACCTGCCATGCCGCCCAACCCACACCACCGCACGGAGAGAAGAACCGTCGGATCGTTCGGATCCGAACGATCCGGTCGATTTCTAAGCGTGGCCGGGCCAGGGTAGGCCGGCACGGGGCCGGGGGCAGCGGTTAGCGGGACAGTTTTTTCGCGAGGTCGCCGCTCCGGTCGAGGGCGTGGAGGTCGTCGCTGCCGCCCACGGGCTCCCCCTTGATGAAGATCTGAGGCACGGTCCGACGTCCGGTCGTCCGAACCAGCCAGGCGCGCTTCTCGGGGTCGTCGGTGACGTCGATTTCTTCGAATGGGATGCCACGCTTCTCGAGCAGAGCTTTCGCTCGGTTGCAGTACGGGCAATAGTCTGTGGTGTAGACCTGGACCTGGACGTCGCTCATCGTTTCGATAACGTTCCCATTCTCAGAAGCGCGCGCAATGCCCGAGCAAACCATCCACCTCGATAAATACGCCGCCGACGCGAAGGCGCTCGTCGCCGGAGCGCAGAGCCTGGCCGACGAGCGCAAACATTCGCAAGTCGAGCCCATTCACTTGCTCGTCCGTGCGCTCGACCGCGACCGCGGCGTGGCCGAAGTCTTCCGAAAGGCGGGCGCCGAGCCGCGCGACGTCGCGGTCGAGGCCGAGGCGGCGCTCGGACGGCTCGCAAAATCGAGCGGCGGGCTCGCGTATTTGTCGTCGGCGATGCTCGACTTGCTCGGCCGCGCCGAGCGCGAGGCGGGCGGCGGCACGGTCGGGGTCGAGCACTTGCTCAACGCGCTCTCGCAGGAAATACGCGGGGCCGCGGCGATCGTGCTCCAGGCGTTCGCGCTCGGACCGGGCTCGTTCCGCCCGCACATGGCGGCGCTGAAGAGCGTGCCGCGCGAGATCTCGTACGAGGGGACGAGCGGCGATCCCGCGACGCGCTTCACGCTCGACATGGTGGCCAAGGCGAAGGGCGAGGGGTTCGGCCCGATCATCAACCGCGACGTCGAGATGCGGCGGCTCCTCCAAATCCTCGAACGCCGGCAGAAGAATCACCCGCTCCTCGTGGGCGACCCGGGCGTCGGAAAGAGCACCATCGTCGGCGCGCTCGCCTCGCGCATCGCGGCGGGTGACGTGCCGCAAAACCTCGCGCAGATGGCCCTCGTCGAGCTCGAGGTCGGCTCGCTCATGGCGGGCGCCAAGCTCCGCGGCGAGGTCGAGGAGCGGCTGAAGCAGACGCTCGCGGCGATCAAGAGCGTCCCGAACGTGAAGGACACGATCCTCTTCGTGAACGGCATCGACTCGCTCCTCGGACAGGGCGCGATGGGCGGCGTCGCCGACATGCTCAAGCCGCTCTTGAATCGCGGCGAGGTGCGTCTCCTCGGCACGACCACGCCCGAGGGGCTGCGCAAGATCAACGACAAGGACCCGGGGCTCTTGCGTCGGTTCACGGTGCTCACCATCGACCCGCCTTCGCCGGACGGCGCGATCGAGGTGCTTCGCGGCATCGCGACGCGCTTCGAGAAGCACCACAACGTGCGCATCGGCGACCCCGCGATCGTCGCGAGCGTGCGCCTCGCGAAGCGGTACGTGCAGGAAAAAGCGCTGCCCGACTCGGCGATCGATCTCCTCGACGAGGCCGCCGCGCGCAAGCGCGTCGAGATCGACGGCGTCCCCGCGGACGTCGACAACGCGATCCGTCGCCTCTCGTCGCTCAAGGCGCAGCGCGCGTCGCTCGCCGACGACGCCGACGCGATGAGCGTCAAGACGCGCGAGCGCATCGACCGCGAGATCGGGGAGCTCGAGCCGCAGGTGAGCGAGCTCCGCGCGAAGATGGACTCGCGCCGCGGCGCGCTCGCCGCCCGCGCGAGCCTGCGCGACGAGCACGAGAGGCTCGAGCGGGAGCTCGAGGACGCGCGCAAATCGCAGAATTTCGCGCGCCTCGGCGAGCTCGAGCACGTCACCATCCCCGACGTGAAGCGCCGCCTCGACGCCGCCGAGGCGGCCGTGGTCAAAGAGGGCGCCTCGACCCAGGTCAACATCGTCGGCGAAGAGGACGTCGCGCAGGTGCTCGGCGACTGGACCGGCATCCCCGTCGCGAAGATGCTCGAGAGCGAAGCCGACAAGCTCCTCAAGATGGAAGAGCGACTCTCGGCGCGCGTCGTCGGGCAAGACGAGGCCGTGCGCGCCGTCTCGCGCGCGGTGCGCCGCGGCCGCGTCGGGCTTCGCGATCCCGGCAAGCCCATCGGGTCGTTCTTGTTCCTCGGACCGAGCGGCGTCGGCAAGACCGAGCTCGCCAAAGCGCTCGCCGAGTTCCTCTTCGACGACGAGCAGTCGATGACTCGCCTCGACATGAGCGAGTTCATGGAAAAGCACATGGCGCAGCGCCTCGTCGGCGCGCCGCCCGGCTACGTCGACAGCGAAGAAGGCGGCTTCTTGACCGAAGCGGTGCGCCGCCGGCCCTACAGCGTCCTCCTCTTCGACGAGGTCGAGAAGGCGCACGCCGACGTCTTCAACCTGCTCCTTCAGGTGCTCGACGACGGCCGGCTCACCGACGGCCGCGGCCGCACCGCCGACTTCTCGAACACAGTCGTCATCATGACGAGCAACATCGGCTCGCAGCGAATCCTCGAGACCGACGTGAAGATGTTCGAGAGCCCCGAGGGCATCGACGCGCTCCGCGACGTCTTGCGCGAGGAGCTGCGAAACTTCCTGCGGCCGGAGTTCTTGAACCGCATCGACGACATCGTCGTCTTCCGGCCGCTGTCCAAGCGCGATCTCCGGGGCATCGTCGACATCCAGCTTCGTCGGCTCGAGAAGCTCGTCGCCGATCGCGAGCTCAAGCTCGACCTCACCGAGGGCGCGAAGGGCGCGCTCGTCGAGATCTCCTACGAGCCGGCGTTCGGCGCCCGCCCGCTGAAGCGCGCCATCTTGAAGAAGCTGCAGGACCCCCTCGCCGAGGAGATCCTCGCCGGCGGCTACGCGACCGGCGCGACGGTGAAGGTCGACGTGAAAGACGGCGAGTTCGTCTTCGCCAAGAGCTGATGCTCGTCGCGCCTCACGCGTCCCGATGAGCGACGTCCACGTCATCTGGAAGACGCCGCGTCACGTCTTCGCGACGTGCGACGACCTCATCGTGCAGATTCGCGGCGAGGCGCTCTCGCTCGAGGCGCTCGAAGCGCAGGAGACCGGCCTCCGGCTCGCGCGAGCGCAGCATCGGCCCGCGGTCTACGGGGCGCTCCTCGTCATCGAAGAAGGCGCGCCCGCGCCCACCGGCGAGGTCGCCAAGCGGCAGCGCGAGATGGTCAAGGGGTTCGCCGCCGACGAGCGCGTGCACATCGCGCTCGTGGTCGAGGGCCGCGGCCCCCTCGTCGCGCTGAAGCGCACGATCGCGCGCGGCGTCTTCACGGGCGAGCGCCGCATGATCGCGAGCAACGTGAACGAGGGCGCGCGCTGGCTCGCGGCGGCGTACGGCGACCCGTCGCGCGCCGCCGGGATCGTCGAGCTCGCCGATTCGCTCCGCCGCTCGCTCAGCGCGTGAAGTCGTCGATCGCGGCGACCACCGCGTCCGGCGTGTCGACGTGGGCGAAGTGCGACGTGTCGTCGAGCATCGTCACCCTCGCCGCGGGGACGAGCCGCTTCAGGTATTCGGCGTTCTTCGGCGAGACGAGCGGATCGCGGGTCGAGTAGAGCAAGAGGAGCGGCACGGGAAAGGGCTTCGCCGCGAGCTCGCGCGCGAGCGTCGCGAAGCCTGCGGGCCCGAGCGTCTCGCCGAGGTAGCGCACGAAGGCCTCGAAGCCGGCGTCGGTGCGGAGCGGCGCCGCGTACTCCTCCGCCTCCTCGAGCGACTTCAGCGACTCGTCGAAGTAGTGGACGTTCTTGTGCGTCCACTTGCGCCCGTCGCGGCCGATCATCGCGCGCAAGAGAGCGCGCGCACCGGGCAAGGCGAGCGCCGCGCCGAGCGCGCGATACCGGAGCTCGGGCCGCGCGGGCGAGTGGATGTCGACCAGCTTCGCGAACGCGCGCGGCTCGCGAATCGCGTGCATCATGCATACATATCCACCCATCGAGTTGCCGACGGCGACGCACCCCTCGACGCCGAGCTCGTGCTGAAGCTCGCCGAGCCACTCGGCGATCGCATCGGGCCCGTACGACGCCGCGCGCGGCGCGTCGCTCCGCCCGGCGCCCGGCAGATCCGGCGCGATGACGCGCCACCGCTTCGCGAGCGGCCCGAACACGTAGCGAAACGAGTAGCTCGAGGTCATGAGCCCGTGCACGAGCAGCAGCGGCGGCCCCTCTCCGAGCTCGCGGTAGTGGACCTTCATCGCGCCGAACGGACGCGAGCGCAGCGTGACGTCGACGCCGCGCGTGCGCTCGAAATCGTGCGGGACGCGCGGCCGCTCCGGAAGCGCGTCGAATCGACCGCGTCGAAACGGCGCGGTCGTCACGGCCGCATCTGCTGCTCGGCCGTCTCGCCGGTCGCTCGCCGCAGCGCCGCGCGCGCGACCAAAAAGTCGTACGTCGAGGTCTGGAGCTGCGCGCGCGCCTGGGTGAGCAAGCTCTCGGCGTCGACGACGTCGAACGAGGTCGTCGTGTTGGCCTCGTAGCGCTTCAGCACGAGCCGGTAGTGCTCCTCGGCGGAGCTGACCGCCGCCTTGGCGACGTCGAGGCCTTCCTTCGCGCTGCCGAGGTTCAAGAACGCCTCGCGGACCTCGAGACGGATTTCGTCCTCGAGCTTCTGCCGCGCGATCTTCGCCTCGCGCACGTGCGCGTTCGCCTCTTTCACGCCTGCGATGTTCGAGCCCCAATCCCACACGTCCCACGAGAGCGTCCCGCCGACGAACGCCGAGTTGATCTGTTGGAACGCGGACCCCTCGTTGTGCATGTAGCTGCCGACCAGGCTCACCTGCGGCATGAGCTTCAGCCACGCGAGGTTCGCGTTGCTCCGCGACTGCGCGATCTGTTTCTCGACTTGGGCGACCTCGACGCGCTCGGTCAGCGCCTTCGACTCGGCGCGGTCGATCGCGGTGTCGATCGTCACGTTCGGCTCGGCCGCGAGCGGCACCGCGTCGATCTCCGTCGCCGGCGAGAGGCCCATCAGCGTGGCGAGCCGCGAGCGCGAGAGCGACACCTGCGCGCGCGTCTGGATGACGCGCTGCTTGGCGCTGGCGAGCGCGAGCTCGGCGCGGAGCACGTCGTCCTTGCTCACCGTGCCCGCGTCGTGGAACGAGTTCGCGAGCTTGAGCTGCGCTTGGAGCTGATCGACCGACGTCAGGGCGACCTCGGCGAGGCGCTCGGCCTGGAGCAGCCGGTAGTAGCCCTCGATCACGCGGAAGCCGACGTCGCGCTGCGTGGCCTTTCTCTGAATCTCGGCCACGTCCACGCCGAGATCTCCGACGTGGTACTGCTGGTAAATCGCGAGGAGGCCGGTGATCGGCTGGATCGCGGTCGCCGTGAAGCTCCACGTGAACTGGTCGCGGACCGTGACCTGCTGCGGCCCGAACGCGATCGAGAAGTTCGAGTCCCACTCCTGGAGCGAGCCGTCGACGTGGATGCGCGGCCCGAAATTGCCGCCCGCCTCCCACCGGCGGGCGGTCGCCACCTCGCGCTCCTCGCCGGCCGTCTTGACGTCCGGGTTGTTTCGCAAGGCCTCGGCCACCGCGTCGGCGAGCGACATTCTGCGCGGGGCGACGAGCTCGTCCGCCGAAGCGCTCGCGCTCGCGAAAAGCAGACCAGTCACCGCCCCCAAGACGATGGATCGACGCATGATGACCTCTGGATTCAGGGAGTGATAGCAGCTATACAGAAACTGAATCAAGATTCACCCATGGCCGCGACCGCGAAAAAAGAGCGCCTGCGTGCCCGCCTCCGCGTGGCGGTCCGCGATTCGATCCTCGAGGCGGCCGAGCGCGCGATCGTCGAAGAAGGGCTCGAAGGCGCCAGTCTGCTCTCGATCGCGCGGCGCGCCGGCGTCGCGGTCGGCACCATCTACAACTATTTCGTCGATCGGCAAGAGCTCTTTCGCGAGCTCTTCATGACGCGCAAGACCGAGCTCGTCACCGCGCTCGACGTCGGCATGAAGGACGTCGCGCGCGCGCCCTTCGAGAAGCAGCTCGAGACGTTCGCGCTCACGTTCCTCGAGACGTACGACGCCCGCCGCGAGTTCATGCGCGTCGTCATGGGCTCCGAGCCCTTGCGCCTGCAGATGATGTGCGACCGAGCCGGTCGGCTGCGCTCGGTCCTCCACGAGCTTCAATCTCGCGCCGAGCGCGTGATGCGCGTCGGCGTGCACGAAAAAAGATTTCGCGAGGCGGAGGTGCCGCTTCTGGCATCTGTCTTCACGGGGATCCTTCGCGGAGTCGTCCTGACCCTTCTCGATCAAAAAGGATCGCTCGTCGACGCCGCACCGCGCGTCGTCGAGCTCTTCTGCCACGGAGCGACATGACCACGGCCAATCAATTGTCCAAAGCGCAAGCCCCGGCGACCGAAGCCCCGGAGGAAGCGGCGGCCGCCGCCAAAGAAAAGCGCGGCTCGCGCGCGTACCTGATTCTGGGGGCGATCGTCGTCGTCGCGGTCGTCGCGTACTTCGTGTACCGCGCGATGACCGCCGGCAAGGAGAGCACCGACGACGCGCAGGTCGCGACCGACATGGTGCCGATCGCGGCGCGCGTCGCGGGCAACCTCGTCGAGGTGCCCGTGAAAGACAACCAAGCCGTGAAGAAGGGCGATCTCATCGCCCGCATCGACCCGACCGACTACGACTCGCGCGAAAAACAGGCGGAGGCGGAGGTCGCGGCGGCGCAGGCGCAGGCCGACGCGGCGGACGCGCAAGTCCAGATCGTCTCTTCGAGCTCGAAGGGCGGGCTCACTTCGGCGAAGGCGGCGCTCACCGGCAGCGCGTCGGCGGCGGCCGGCGCGAACGCGCAGATCGCGGTCGCGCAAGCGGCGCTCTCGCGCGCCGAGTCCGACGCGCAGAAGGCCGACACGGATCTCCGCCGTGCGCAGCAGCTCCGAAAAGACGACGCGATCCCGCAGGCGCAGGTCGACACGTACCAATCGGCCGCCGCTTCGGCGCACGCGGCAGTCGCGCAGGCGCAGGCGCAGCTCTCCGAGGCGCAGCAGGCGCGCACGAGCGCCGAGAGCCGAATCACCGAGGCGCAGGGCCGCGTCGAGCAGAGCACGCCGGTCAACGCCCAGCTCGACGTCGCCAAGGCGAACGCCGCGCTCACCCACGCGCGCGCCGCGAGCGCGAAGGCCGCCCTCGATCTCGCCAAGCAACAGCTCGACTACACGCGCATCGTGGCGCCGTTCGACGGCCACGTGTCGAAGCTCGACGTCCACCTCGGCCAGCTCGTCTCGCCCGGGCAGGTGCTGACCAACGTCTTGCCGAACACGACCTACGTCATCGCGAACTTCAAAGAGACGCAGATCGGCAACATGCGACCGGGTCAGACCGCCGAGGTCAGCGTCGACGCGTTCGGCGGCAAGACCTTCCACGCCAAGGTCGACAGCATCTCCTACGGAACGGGCGCCGCCTT
Source organism: uncultured delta proteobacterium (assembly GCA_963731595.1). GTDB lineage: Bacteria > Myxococcota_A > Polyangia > Polyangiales > Polyangiaceae > DASXHD01. The sequence goes on along the minus strand of CAVSWE010000004.1, from coordinate 288,352 downwards.
CTCCCTGCTCCCGCCGGACAATGCGTCGGGCAACTTCGTGAAGGTCGTTCAGCGCGTCCCGGTGAAGCTCGTGTGGACCGAGCCGCCCAACGAGGCGGAGCTCCAGGCGGGCCTCTCGGCCGACGTCACGGTCGAGACGCACTGATAAAAGGCCACAGTCCTACAATGTAGGACATGGGGGCTAGAAGTGTGCTAAACGGCGGCCCATGCGTTGGACCCACCGCTTGCCGCTTCTCGCCGCCACCCTCTGCGCCGCGTGCGCACTCGACGCGACCGACCCGGAGGCGACGCTCGACGACGAGCTCGGCGCGACGAAGGTCTGCGCGACGCAGCACTCGGGCACGACGAGCGACGGCGACTCCGTGATCGTTTGCGACGCGACGTACACGAAGCTCCCGTTCGTGCGCCCGCCGCCGGACAAAATCTCCGGGACGACCGTCACGCTCTACGCCGGCATCTCGGACCTGATGGAGGGCGGTCGCTTCGTCACGCGCGACGGAAAGAGCTACGCGCTCGCCGACGCGAAAGGGAAGCTCGTCGCGCTGAACGCGAGCTCGACGAACCCGATCGTCAAGGCGCTGCGGATGCCGAGCAACCGCAATCTCTACACGGTCTATCGCATCACGGGCGTCCTCGGCACGGCGGTCGATCCGACGTTCCACACCACCATCGACGTCATCCAAGCGACCGCGGCGAAGCCCGCCATCTCGATCGCCGGCGAAGCGATCGACAAGGCGCAGACCATCGGCGCGTGGGAGGGCACGGTCGCGGCGCGCACCGGCGACTCGTCGTTCGACCCGAACGCGCGCGTGAAGGTTCGCGTGCGGTTCGGCTCGGTCGGCAAGACCGCGTCTCACTTCGTCGCGTGGAACGCGGGCAAAACGCTGCCTGACGGCGACTCGTACGCGGTCAGCGGGACGATCGAGAACTTCGCCACGTCGGTCCGCGCGGCCGACGGGACGTGCATGCCCTCGCTCGCGTCGCTCGGCGCCGACAGCCCGTTCGCGGGCGCGTCGTCGGGGGCGGTGACGCTGCAGCGCATCGGTGGAATGCACTTTCCGGGCGACGACGAGCACGTCCTCACGATGCCCGCGGGCGCGAAGGGCTGGAGCGTGACGGCGATGGGATCGTTCGGGCGCTTCCTTCCAGCCGATTTCATCGCGAAGAAGCCGGGCTCCGGCGCGATGACGCCGCACGGCACGCCGACCGGCGCGGGAATCGAGCTCGGCGCCGTCACCGCCGGCGGCGGCGGATGTTGACGCGCGCCTACTGAACCGCGCGCTCGTCGTCGTCTTTTTCGGGGTGCTCCGCTGGCTCGCCCTCGGCCTCGACCTCGTGGAGGACCGGGAGCTCGAAGAGCTCTTGCATCGTCGCGGCGAGGGTCTGCGCGTCGCCGTCGCCGGCCGCGCGTCGCAGGCGCGTCGTCGGAGCGTGGAGGAGCTTGTTGGTGGCGCTGTCGACCATCTGGAGGAGCGCGGCGCGATCCCCCTCGGTCAGGTGCTTCAAGCGGCCTTGGAGGCTTCGTTCGAGCTCGGCGACGAGCACGCCGCGCGTCTTGGCGCGTAAGGCGACGATCGCGGGCTGCACGTCGAGCCCGCGCGCCCACGCGAGGAACTGGTGCACCTCGTGCTCGACGATTTTCTCCGCGGCCGCCGCCTCGGCGCGTCGCGCCTCGAGCCCGACGGCGACTTGCTGCTCGAGGTCGTCGATGTCGAACACGTAGACGTTGTCGATGCCGTGGACCTCGGGCTCGACGTTGCGCGGGACCGCGATGTCGACGAAGAGCAGCGCGCGGCCCTTTCGCGCGCGCATCACGCGCTTCACGAGATCGCGCGTGACGACGAACGTGGGGCTCGCGGTGCTCGTGACGACGACGTCGGCGGAGGCGAGCTCGGCCTCGAGCGCGGTGAGCGGGGCTGCGGCGCCGCCGAAGCGCTGCGCGAGCGTCGCCGCGCGCTCGAAGCTCCGGTTGCACACGCGGATCTCCTTGGCGCCCTTGCCGAGGCTCTTGGCGGCCGCTTCGGCCATCTCGCCCGCGCCGACGAGGAGCACGATACCCTCGCCGAGATCGCCGAAGACGCGCTTCGAGAGATCGACCGCGACGCTGCTGATGCTCACCGTGCCCGCGCCGAGCGCCGTCTCGGTGCGCACGCGCTTGGCGACGGAGAACGCGCGGTGGACGCAGCGCGCGAGGAAGCTCCGCAGCGTGCCCGCGGCGACCGCCGCGTCGTACGCGTTCTTGACTTGGCCGAGGATCTGCGGCTCGCCGAGCACCATCGAGTCGAGGCTCGAGGTCACGCGGTAGACGTGGCGCACCGCGTCTTCGCCCTCTTTTTCGTAGAGGACGGGCCGGAGATCGATCTCGGGCACGTGGCCGTGCTCGGCGAGCACCTCGCGCACCGCCATGAGCGCGCGCGCGCGGTCGGCGTCTTGTTTCCCTCTCGGTCGCGCGAGCACCTCGACGCGGTTGCACGTCGAGAGGAACATCACCTCGTCGAGCTCGCTCCGCGCGCGCAGCTTGCCGAGCATGACGTCGGGCGCGCCGGCCTCGCCGGCGAAGCGCTCGCGCACCTCGACCGGCGCCGTGCGATGCGAAAGACCGACGACTACGATCATGCAACCTCGCACGCCGGAGCGAAGCGACGCGCTCCGCGACACCCAAAGGGGTGGAGGTCCGAGGTTGCGACGAGAAACGTCATGCGACGGAGAAGCTTCGGACGAGGTAGATGACGAGGACCACGAAGGCGAACGCGAACCCGGCGATCGTGCCGTACGCGGCGCGTTTGCCGCGCCAGCCGCGCCACGCGCGAAGGAGCAAGACGCCGGCGAAGAGCGCCCACGTCGCGTAGCCGAAGAGCGAGCGCGCGACGTCCACCGCCGAGCCCGACTCGACCCGCTCCGCCCAGAACGCGCCGGTGATGATGCCGACGGTCAGCATCGGAAAGCCCGCGAGCAAGAACGCGTGCTCGGCGCGGTCGAGCGCGTCGAGCGGCGGCAGGCGCGCGACCATGCCGCCGACGTGCTTCTTCTTGAGCTGCTTGTCGGCGACGAGGTACCCGACGGCGGCGGCGAACGCGAGGACGAACAGCGCCTCGCCGACGAGGTTCGCGAGCACGTGGATCGGCAGCACCGCGCTCTTGAGCGACACGCTCGACGCGTCGGCGTGCGCGGCCGCCGAGCCCACGAGGAAGGTGAGCGCGAGCGGCGCGACGATGACGCCGACCGCGTCGATGCGAAACTTCGCGCGCATGACGAGGTACGTCACGCACGCGAGGACCGAGACGACGCTCAGCGCGAAGTGGATGCCCTTGATCGGACAGACGTCGAGCACGAGCGACGAGACGACGATTTGCGTCGCGTGGAGCGCCGCCCCGCCGCCGAGGAGCCAGACGCCGGCCCGCACGAACGCCTTGCCCGCGCCGCGCCCCGAGAGGTGCAACAAAAACGCGACCGCCGCGGCCGAATACGTGGCCGCGGCGAGGTAAAGCAGCGCGCTGGCGAGCGGATGGCCCAAGACGACAGAAGTATAGCTACAAGTTCTTCAGCAGAAAGCGAGCGAGCAGATCTTCGTCCGTTTTGGGCTCTTCCGTGAAATGACCGGCCGACTGGCGCTCGCGGAGGTGGTCGGCGAGCGGGACCGTCGGCGCGCCAAGCCAACCGGTCTTCACCTCGTAGGCGTTGTCGCCGATGATCATCGAGTCCTCGAGGATTTCGGCGCCGAGCTCCTCGAAATAGACGCGCGACTTCACCTTGCCGACGACGTCGTTCTGGTCGGGCGTGCCGGAGACCTCGGCGAGGACGCGGACGGCTTCGGCGATGCGGTAGCGGCGCCCTTCGCCGACGACCGTGAGCTGGTTGCCCGCGAGCTCGACCGCCCCGTCGACCACCCACTCGTCGAGCGCGGCCTGCGGAAAGAAGACGCGATTCTGCATCCGTACCTGGACTACGTTTACGCGGGTGTCTCGGGCCGGGCAATGGCGATGGACGTAGCGGTATCGATTGGCGTCGACGCGATGCTCGCGCTCGCCGCCGCGCCGTCGCGCCGCGAGCGCGTGCTCGCGATGCGCGCCGAGTTCGAGGCGCGGACCGGCAGCTTCTCTCCACGCGACTCGTTCTTCGAGGCGCGCAGCGGGGCCTTTTGGGACGACGCGCTCACGCGGGGCGCCTTCGGGCGCGAGCTCGCGGCCGAGCTGTCGGACGAGGCGCGCGCGCTCGTCGAGCCGTTCGCGCGGGCGCATCGCGGGCTCTTTTCCGTGGCGCGGCCGCGCGAAGGCCGCGACCGCGTCGAGCCCCACGACGACGCGTTCTTGCTGGTCGACGCGTGGAGCGGGACCGAGCTCGTGGCCGAGCCGTCGACGCCGGGCCTGCGCGATGCGCTCGAGAGCGCGTCCGGGCTCGTCGACGCGCGCGTCGTCGGCGCGGGACGAATCGCGGTCCTGCCGGGCGCCGTCTTTCATCACGCCGACGCGCTCGCCCCGACGCTCGCGCTCCTGCCCGAGGCGCACGCCCGCGGCCTCTCGACCCACGACGCCCTCGACGCGCTCTTGCGCATGGACCGCGCGCTCCGCACGCTCTCGCGCGTGAAACCCGCCTTCGCATACCGTAAAGAAGCGCTGTGACGACGCTCCCGCCCACGTTCAAGGTCCGCCTCGCCGGCGCGCGGATGCTCGCGCCGAACGTCCGCGAGCTCGTGCTCGAGCGCGACGAGCCGTTCGCGTTCGAGGCGGGGCAGTGGGTGAGCCTCGTGCTGCCGGTCGCGGGCGAGAGCGTGCGGCGCTCGTACTCGATCGCGTCGGAGCCCGACGGCACGGGCCGCTTCGAGATCGCCGTGACGCGCGTCGAGGGGGGCCCCGGCTCGAAGTACTTGCATGATGCACGTATCGGCGACGAGCTCACCGTCGTCGGCGCGCAAGGCTTCTTCACGCGACCGCGCGAGCAAGCCGCGCCCACGCTCTTCGTCGGGACCGGCAGCGGCGTCGCGCCGCTCCGCAGCATCCTCCGCGACGCCGTCGGCGCGGGCGACGCGCTTCCGCTCTGGCTCCTCTTCGGCGTCCGGACCGAGGACGACATCCTCTACCGCGAGGAGCTCGACGCGCTGGCGGCGCGCCACGCGAACGTGCGTGTATTCTACACGCTATCGCGTCCGCGCGAGGGCTGGACCGGGCGCACCGGCTACGTGCAGACGCACGTGCGCGAGCTCTGGGCGGAGCTCGGCGCGCGGGGCGACGCCGCGCCGCACGCGTACATCTGCGGCCTGCACCGCATGGTGGGGAGCGTGCGCGATCTCTTGCGCAAGGAGCTCGGCGCGGCCCGCGCGCAGGTGCACTCCGAGCGCTACGACTGAGCGTCAGTAACCCTTGCGGGCCACGGCCGAGTCGCTGAGCTCGATTTCTTTGGTCGACTGCGTGACGAGCGCAGCGGCCGTGTGCTTGCGCGTCGTGAGGACGCGGAGCTCGCCGATGACCTCGAGCGGCGCCTTCTGATTGCCGATGGTCGGCGGCCGTTCGGTCTCGGCGGGCGAGTCGCTCTCGAGCGCGATGCGCAGCCCCGCGACGTCGCTCGCGAGGCTCTTGTGCCACGCGTCGCCGCGTCGAATCACGAAGAGACGATTGCCGGGCTTGAGCCCGTCCTCGTCGCCCTTGTCGAGAAAGACGACCTGGTTCTGCCCGTAGAAGTTGTGCGGATAGACGCTCGCGAGCACCTGCGCGTTCACGTCTTTCTGGTTTCGCGCCGGCGGCACGACCTCGAAGCGGCGGCCGACCGGCCCGATGCGCGCGCCGCGCTCGATGACGTCGAGCGACTCGACCACCTGCGCCCGCGCGATGCGCGTCGAAGGATCCCAACGGTCGACGCGCACGGTGCCCTGGATCTGCACCAGGTTTCCGCCAGGCACTTTCTTGACCGGACGAAACACCGTGAGCTGCTGACCGAGCCTCACGTCGTGACCCGGCCCGATGCGCATGTACGCTTCGTCGGTGTCGGTGAGGAACATCTTGTCCTCGGCCGAGCCGTTCACTTCGCCCCAGTCCTCGCGGTCGTCGTCCGCGATGAACCCGGTGTCGCGAAGGAACACGGTCTGCGGAACCACCTGTCGCCGCCGGTCGACGAGGCTCCCGGTGTCTTGCGGTTGCTGCGTCGGCTGCGCGGCGCTCGTCCCGCCGCCGGTGCGGAGCTTCACGTCGTCGCCGGGGTAGATCCAGTGCGGGTTCTGGATCTGCGGGTTGTACGACCAGATGCGCGGCCACTGGTACGGGTTCTGGAAGAACGTGTCGCAGATTCCCCAGAGCGTGTCGCCGCGCTTCACCGTGTAGTCGCTCGGCACGACGCCGGTGAAGCCGCCGCCGCCGAGCGTGTAGGACCCGTGCGGGCCGCCGAGATCGGCCGAGCCGTTCTCGTTGCCGTGCACGGTGCCCGCGCTGCCGGTGCCGGTGTTCACCGTGAACTCGTTGCTCGAGACCGTGTTGCCGCCGCCGACGGGCTGGCCGGGCGGAGGCGGCGCGACGGCGCCGGGATAGGTGGGGACCTGGGTGACGATCGTGGTCGGGCTCGTCTGGACCTGCGTCCCGGCGTTGCCGCCGCCGCCGCCGCCCGGCTGCGCGCCGCCGCCGTTGCCTTGATCCTGCGCGAGCGCTCCACGCTCGGCGAGAGACTGCGCGGCGAGGACGCTCGCCGCGACCAGAAAGACCTTCTTCATGGATGCTTCTCCGAGGACGCCGTGGGAACGCGCCGGGCCGCGTCGCTGCGCGGCCACTCACGACCGAGCTTGTCGAAGTAGGTGGCGGCTTTTTGCGGGTTTCCGAGCTTCTGTTGGCACATGCCGAGCTTGAGGAGCGCGTCGGGCGTCTTGCCGCCGAGCGGAAAGCGCGCGACCACGCCCTCGAACTGCTCGCTGGCGCGGACGTAATCGCCCTGCGCGAAGTAACACTCGCCGCGCCAGTACATCGCGTTCTCGACGTACGGGTGGTCGGGGTATTTGAGCAGGAACGCGGCGAACGCGTCGAGCGCCTGCGTGTACTTCTTGCCGTTCACGAGCGCGAGCGCGGCGTCGTAGGCGCGTCGCGCGTCGGGATCGAGCGCGCTCGGCCGAGGCGCTTGCGACTGGGGCTGACCCGCGGCCTCCTCGGGCATCGTCTCTTCGACCGTGTCGCCCCCGCGCGCGTGCGGGACGCCGCGCGCGCGAATCACGGGGCGCGGCCCCGGGTCGTCGGCCGCCTCGAACCCTGCGCTCTGGTCGGCGCTCGACGACTCTTCCTCGGCGCCGTCCTCGAGGCGGATGACGCGCGCTTGAGCCGCGTAGCTCACGGCGGGCGCCGCCGAACGCTCGTGGTCGATCTGCGCAAGCTCTTTCGCAGTGAGCTTCTCGCCGAACGCCTGATCCTCGTCCACGTTCGTCAGCGCCGTCCGCATCTCGTCGAGCTGACGCTCTTCCGCGCTCCGAGCGCAGCCGGCGCACACAGCGCACACAACAAGCACCCCGAGCGCGAGCCTTCTCATGCTGCCGTAAGAGTAGGTTGCGGCGCCGGCGGTGGCCAATTTCCTGTGTTTGGGAGCTTTACGGCCTCGAGCATTTGAGCCACTCTTGGCTCTTGGCCGCTGCACGCCCGCGCCGCATCGATCTGAAGAAGACGCTGTTTCTTCTTCCGAACCTGATCACCCTCTCGTCCATCTTCTGCGGGTTCGACTCGATTCGCCTCTCGGCGCGAGCCAACAGCGCGGACGATTTCTACCGCGCGTCGATCCTGCTCGTCTTCGCGCTGCTCTTCGACATGCTCGACGGGCGCGTCGCGCGGCTCACCAAGACGCAGAGCGCGTTCGGTCTCCAGATCGACTCGCTCGCCGACGTCATCTCGTTCGGCGTCGCGCCGGCGCTGCTCGTCTACGAGTGGTCGCTGAACCAGGCGGGCGTGGTCGGCATCGTCTGCGCGTTCCTCTTCGTCGGCGCGGGCGCGGTGCGCCTGGCGCGCTTCAACGTCCTCTCGATGGGCGACGGCGGCAAGCCGACCAAGCCCGGCAAGTATGTCGTCGGCCTCGTCATCCCGGGCGCGGCGGGCATCCTCGTGTCGCTCGTGCTCGCGAACCACGCCATCGGCGGCAACCTGCGGAGCCCGCAGTTCGTCTGGCCGCTCGCTGCGCTCACGGTGATCTTGAGCGTCTTGATGGTGTCGAACATCAAGTTCCGCTCCTTCAAAGAGCTGAAGTTCAACGCGCGCACGGTCGCTTTCGTCCTCTTCATCGTGATGTCGAGCGCGATCATTTCGCTCCGCACGAGCCCCGCGTTCGTCCTCACGTGGCTTCTGGCTTGTTACATCGTGCTCGCCATCGTCGAGATGGTCGTCGGCATTCCGCGCGCCCGCCGCGAGCGCACCCGCCGGACGACGCCGAGCATTCCGCCGAGCCACTGACCTCCGCAAAATCTTCCCGAGGTTCTGAACTTCCTGTCACCACTTCTCGGGCGTGACATAGTAGGCCGCATGATCGACCTCTATGCCTGGCCGACGCCGAACGGGTTCAAGGTCTCCATCTTTCTCGAGGAGGCCGGGGTGCCGTACAACGTGATCCCGGTCGACATCGGCAAGGGCGAGCAGTTCAAGCCGGACTTCCTGAAGATCAGCCCGAACAACCGCATGCCGGCGATCGTCGACCACGAGCCGCTGAACGGCGGCGGCGAGCCGCTCGCGATCTTCGAGTCGGGCGCGATCCTCTGTTACCTCGGCGAGAAGACCGGGCAGTTCTTCCCGCAGGAGACGCGTGCAAAATACAACGTCCTCGAGTGGCTCTTCTGGCAGATGGCGGGCGTCGGCCCGATGTTCGGCCAGCTCGGCCACTTCACCCGCTACGCGCCGGAGAAGATCACCTACGCGGTCGAGCGCTACACGAACGAAGCGCTGCGCCTCGTGAAGGTGCTCGACAACCGCCTCGGCGAGGTCGAGTACGTCGCGGGCGACTACAGCATCGCGGACATGGCGATTTTTCCCTGGGTGCGAAACCCGGCGCTGAAGGAGCAGATCGCCTTCTTCAAGCACGTGACGCGCTGGATGAACGCGATCGACGCGCGCCCGGCCGTTCGCCGCGGCCTCGATCTCCTGAAGGACAAACGCAACCCGGGGCCGCTGAGCCCCGAGGCGCGAGAGAACTTGTTCGGGAGCAAACAGTTCAAGGGCCCGTGACCGAGGCGGTCAGCCGCGGACCGGGATGGTCTGCGCGCTCGACCAGCCGTCGTTGGCTTTCACGTGCTGCTCGACCGCGTCGAGCTTCTGCGCCGCGCCGGGCTGGTTTTTCAGGAACATCACCTCGTCCCATCCCTTGCTGAAGGCGATGTCGTGCTCGAGGCGGTCCTTCAGCTTCGGGTTGGCGTCGAGGAACGCCTTCGGGTCGTCGCAGTAGACGGCCTGCAGCGCGGCGCCGCGACCCGCGTCGCACGCGCTCTGCAGCTTGGGCAGGTTCCGCCGGCCGAAGTCGGTGAGGCTGCCGTCCGGCTTCTTGAACTGCGCCATCACCGAGTCCGGCGCGATCGACCCGGCGTAGTGGCGATACACGCTGCTCTGAAAGTCGCCGTCGAGGTCGAGCAGCGAAGTCGCCGCGAGGTCCATCGCGACGACGTCGCTGGCCTGGCGGAGCTTGTCTCCGAGCTGGACGTTGCGCACGGCGGCGCCGATGGTCGCGACGCCCGCAGCCGCCAAGGCCATCTCCGCGGCGCCGACGCCGGCGGCGGTCTTCACGGCGAGCTGCGTGAGCGGCTTGGTGACAATCTTCTGCGGGTTCATCGCGTACTCGAGCGCGGTCGCCATGGGCTTGCCTCCGACCTTCGCGAGCAGCGCGAGCGTCCCTTTGTCGGCCGCCTTCGTGATCGCCAGCTCGGCGAGCTTCTCGGCCGCCTGGCGCGCCGTCTCCTCGGGCTCGTCGTGCGCCTCTTGGCGGGCTTGGTCGAGCGTCTCGGGGGCGCGGTGCCAGTCGAGCTTTTCGGTTTTGTCGGCGGCGCCGGACTCGTGCATCGCGCCGTCGAGCAGCTCGGTCGAGCTCGCCACGCCGTCTCGGTAGGCTTTCGTGATCGGATCGAGGCTCATACCTCCTGTCGGCCGCGCCGCCGGCGAGTTGCGCGAAAGCGCGAAAGCTTCTCGGCCGTGGGTCGGTTACGCTGACGGAGCTCGATGCTCGACGACCTCTATTACCTCCGCGAACGCGCACGGCAGGCTCTCGCGCGCGGCGACCTCGACGACGCGGCCAACGCGCTCGTCAGCGCGGCGTCGCAGACGAACATCGCGGAGAACGACTACCTCGGCGTCCTCCGACCGCTCGAGGACGTGCTCATGCGGCGCGGTGACGCGCGGTCGGCGCTGACCGTGCTCTGGTACATGATGCAGACCGAGAAAGACGGTCGAAAGCGCGCCGAGGCGAAGCTCGACGGCGCGCCGCCGGTCGATCGCGCGCGCACGCTCGCGGCGTTCGGCGACATGGCGGGCGCGGCGCGCGAGATGGAGAACGCCGGGCTCGTCGCGGCCGCGGCCATCTACCGAGAGAAAGCCGGCGACTGGGCCGGCGCGCGCGCGCTCTGGTCGCGGCTCGCGCAGGTCGCCTCCGACCGGCGCCGACGCCTACAACGCCGCGCTCGTCCAGTTCAACCTCGCGCGCTGCGCCAAGCAGTGCAAAGACCCGCGCCAGGCCCACGACGCGATCGTCGCGTCGGTGCGGCTCGTCGAAGAGGCCGCCGATCATTTCGAGTCGGTGGGCCAGCGCGAGCGCGCGTTCGACTGCTTTCAGGTGCTCGTCCAGATCGGCCGCGAGAGCGGGATGTTCGAGGACGTGCTCGAAGGCTTCGTGAACTGCATTCGCATCCTGCGCGAAGACCACCTCAAGTATTTCGCGCTGCAGTATTTCGAGGACGCGCTCTCGGCCGCCAAGGAGCGTCAGGAATTTTCGGCGGCGGCGACCATCGCGCGCGAGGTGTCCGAGTACGCGCGCGCGCTCGGCATGGCGCCGACGAGCGCGCACTACGTCCTGCAGCAAGCGGAGCTGTGGCGCGAGGTCGCGAAGCTCCAGAAAGAGCGCGGGGCGCCCGCGGAAATCGCCGAGAACGCGCTCCTCGCCGCGATCCTCGCGTTCGGCGAGGTCGGGCAATACGCGCGCGTCGGCAAGCTCTACGAAGAGCTCGCGACGATGGACCTCGAGCCCGCGCGCACCAAGCACTACGCGCGCGCCGCGAAGAGGTACGAGGGCGTCCGCGACGAGCCGCTCGAGGCCGCGCCGCTGCCGATGCACTTGCGCCAGGAGAACCAGTTCCCCGACGTGTGGCACGTCGATCTCATCGAGTGGGAGCAGCAGGGGAGCGCGGCCGAGGCGTGCGCCGACGTGCTGCTCGATCGACACTGGCCGGACATCATCCGCCGCAAGGCGATGCTCGCGCGCCTCACGGCCTTCGCCGTCGAGTCGCGGCCCGACGACTCTTCGCAGGGCGCGACCGCGGCGCGCGTCCGCCTCTGCGAGCAGCTCTCGCAGCTCGGGCTCTACGGCGTGCTCTCGCCCCTCGAGAAGCTCTTCTTGCGAACGGAGCGGCCGGTGCGCGTTGCCGTGCTGGCGGCGATGCAGATGCTTTTCTTCAAGCGCAGCTTCATCACCGTGCGCACGGCGTTGCGCGACGGCGACAACGCGGTCGTCGAGCAAGCCGAGAAGGCGACCGAGGCGCTCACGTTCCCGCACGCGTTCGATCCGCTCTCCCGCATCGTGCGCGAATCGGCGCGACCTTCGACCCGCGCGTCGGCGCTGCGCGCGCTCGCCAAGGTCGACACGCCCGAGGCCGCGGAGTTCTTGCTGGGCGTGCTCGAGCACGGCGCGCCCGCCGACCGCGCGGCCGCGCAAGAAGGCCTCAAGCGCTCGCGCGCCGCGCGCATCATCGAGCTCGCGCGCGCCGCGATGCCGACCGCCGCGCCCGAGCTCCAGGGGGTCCTCCGCGACATCCTCCGCACCCGCGGGATCGCGGCCTGAGAGACAGGAAGATCAGGAGGTCAGAAGAGTTTTTGGGAGGACTTGCGCTCCTGAGCTTGGGATTCTGCGGGTTCTCTCCGGGCGTTAGGTGGGGGCGGAGACGAGGGCGCGGAGTTTCTTGACGCCGTCGGCGGCGCCCATGACGACGAGGGTCATGCCTTCGGCGAGGACGAAGTCGGGGTCGGGGTTGTAGACGAACTCGCGCGAGGTTTGGCGCACCGCGATGACGAGCAGGTTCGTCTCGCGGCGGATTGGCGCGTCGCGCAGCGCGTGGCCGACGTAGGGCGAGCCCTTCGGGACGACGATCTCCTCGAGCCGCAGGCTCTTGTCCTTGTCGCGCAGCATCTGATCGAGGAACTCGTTCACCTCGGGCCGAATGAGCTCGCTCGCCATGCGGCGCCCGCCGATCTGCGCGGGCGAGACGATCGAGCTCGCGCCCGCTTTCATCATCTTCGCGGCCGACTCGTCCTCGGTCACCTTCGAGATGATGCGTGCGTTCGGGTTGAGGCTGCGCGCGCTGAGCGTGACGAAGAGGTTGTCCTTGTCGTGCGTCAGCGCGGCGACGACGCCGGCGGCGCGGTCGACGCCGGCGAGCATGAGCACCTGGTCCTCGGTCGCGTCGCCGTGGACGTAGAGCATCTCGCCGCCCATCATCTGCTCGGAGACGCGCTGCACGTGCTCGTGGTTGCGGTCGATGACCACGAACGCCGTCTTGGTCGCGACGAGCTCTTCGATGACGTGGCGCCCGGTCGAGCCGGAGCCGGCGACGACCACGTGCTTGCTCAGCGCATCGATTTCGTTTCGCATCCGATTTCTCCGCCAAGCCTGACCCAGCGCGCCCTCGACCAGCAGCGCGGTGACGTTCGCCTGAACGTACGCCAGCGTGCCGAACCCGCCGATGATGATCGCGACCGTGAGGGCGCGCGCGCCGCCGACCCGATTCATGCCCGAGAGCTCGCTGAATCCCACGGTCGAGATCGTGATCACGGTCATGTAGAGGCAGTCGCCGAACGACCAACGACCTCGGCCGAGCACCCAGTAGCCGACGGCTCCGCCGAGGAGGATCCCGACGAGGAGCAGCGCGGCAAAGGCCAAGCGCTTGACCGCTTTGTTGGTCATTCAGTACCTGTATCTATCCCATGGTCGCGGCGCCCGCTCCGCATTCGCACGGCGCCCCGCGTACGCGCGCCGATCTCGCGAAGCTCGCCGTCGCGGCGCTCGGCGTGGTCTACGGCGACATCGGCACGTCGCCGCTCTACGCGATCAAGGAGTGCTTCGCGCAGCACAACGACGCGCTCGGCCGCCCGCTGCTGGCGCTCGCGCGAAACGAAGTGAACGTGCTCGGGATCCTGTCGCTCGTCTTCTGGTCCTTGGTGCTCGTGATCGTCATCAAGTACCTGACGTTCATCATGCGTGCCGACAACGAGGGCGAGGGCGGCATCCTCGCGCTCCTCGCGCTCGTCGCGCGCCGCAAGGACGGCAAGCCGCGGAGCTTCTCCTTGATCGCGCTCGGTCTCTTCGGCGCGGCGCTGCTCTACGGCGACGGCATCATCACGCCGGCGATCTCGGTGCTCTCGGCGATCGAGGGTCTCGCCGTGCGACCGATGTCGGCCGCCGTCACCGCGAACGAAGCACCGCCGGTCGCTCTCGAGGCGCTCGTCATTCCGCTCACCGTCGTCATCTTGGTGGGCCTCTTCATGATGCAGAAGCGAGGCACGGCGCGCGTCGGCGCGGTGTTCGGCCCGGCGATGTTCGTGTGGTTCTTCTCGATCGCCGCGGTCGGGCTGCCGCAAATCGTGATGCACCCGCGCGTGCTCTTCGCGATGTCGCCCACGTTCGCGGTGAGCTTCCTCATCCATCACGGCAAGCTGGGCTTCTTCATCCTCGGCTCGGTCGTGCTCTGCATCACCGGCGGCGAGGCGCTCTACGCGGACATGGGGCACTTCGGTCGCAGGCCGATCAAGTGGGCCTGGTACACGCTCGTCCTCCCGTCGCTCATGATCAACTACTTCGGGCAGGGCGCGATCCTGCTGTCTGCGCGCGGCGACATCGCGATCAGGAACCCGTTTTCGCGCTCGCCCCCGCGTGGTTCCACTACTGGCTCGTCGGCATCGCGACCGTCGCCACGGTCATCGCGTCGCAAGCGCTCATCACCGGCTCGTACTCGCTGACGCAGCAGGCCGTTCAGCTCGGGTATTGGCCGCGCGTCACCATTCGCCACACGTCCGGCACGGCCGAGGGCCAAATCTACATGCCGGAGATCAACTGCATGCTGATGGTCGCGTGCGTCGCGCTCGTCATCGGCTTCAAGCACTCCGACGCGCTCGCCGCGGCGTACGGCATCGCGGTGACCGGCACGATGAGCATCACGTCGATCCTCTTTTTCGTGCTCGTGCGCGAGAAGTGGAAGTGGAGCATGGGGCGCTCGCTCGCGCTCTGCGGGGTGTTTCTCTTCGTCGATCTGCTCTTCCTCTCGGCCAACACCGTGAAGCTCGCCGAGGGCGGTTGGGTGCCGCTCGGCATCGCGACCTTCGTCTTCACGGTGATGGTCACGTGGAAGCGCGGGCGCATGGAGCTCGGCAGGGCGATCGCCCTGACGACGCTCCCGCTCAAGGATTTCCTCGAGGACCTCGAGCGGACGAAGCCGCACCGCGTGAAAGGCACGGCGGTCTTCATGACGTCGAACCCCGACGCGGCGCCGCCCGTGCTCCTGCACCATTTCAAGCACAACAAAGTGCTGCACGAGCAGGTCGTGTGCCTCTCGATCGTGACGCACCACGTGCCCGAGGTGCCGCCGTCGGCTCGCCTCGACACGCTGAAGGATCTCGGACAGGGCGTCTGGCAGGTGCGCGCGAGCTACGGGTTCATGCAAATGCCGAGCGCGCCGGAGATCCTGGAGCGCTGTCGCGAGCGCGGGCTCGTGACCGACGTCGGCGGACACGAGCTTCTTCCTCGGCCGCGAGACGCTCGTGATCACCGACCGCAGGGGGATGGCGCGCTGGCGGAAGGTCTTGTTCGCGTTCTTGTCGCGGAACGCGCGGCCGGCGACGGCGTTCTTTCAGATCCCGCCGAATCGGGTGGTGGAGTTCGGCGCGCAGATCGAGCTGTGACCGCGTGCGGCGAGCTCAGAGCGCGGCGGCGATCGCCTGGGCGAGCTCCGGGTAGCGAAGCTCGAACCCCGCGGCGAGGAGCTTCTTCGGGAGAACGCGTTGGCCGGTGAGCAGCACCTCGGCGCGCTCGCCGAGCGCGAGCCGAATCGCGAACGCGGGCGCGGGGACGGCCGCGGGCCGGTGGAGCGCGCGGCCGAGCTCGCGCACGACGTCGTTCATCCGCGCGGGCGCGGTCGCGGTCGCGTTGAAGGGGCCCTCGAGCGTCTCTTCGTCGAGCGCGAAGAGGAGCGCGCGCACGAGGTCGTCCACGTGGATCCAGCTCCACCACTGTTTGCCCGAGCCGAGCGGACCGCCGGCGAAGCGCCGGAAGAGCGGGACCATCCGCGCGAGCGCGCCGCCGTCTTTCCCGAGGACGATCCCGATGCGCGCGATCGCGACGCGCCCGCGCGCGGCGCGCGCGGCCTCTTCCCAGTCGGCGCAGAGCCGCGCGAGGAAGTCGTCGCCGGGCGGCGCGGATTCGTCGAGCTCCGCGTCGTCGTCTTGCGTTTGCGCCGTCCCGCCTGCGGCGGATCCGGCGAGCCTCATCCCGTAGTACCCGACGGCCGACGCGCTCACGAACACGCGCGCGTCCTTCGCGGCCGCGGCGAGCGCGCGCGTCGTGTCGATGCGGCTCGAGCGAAGCACGCGCTTGCGCTCTTCGGTCCAGCGCTCGTCCATGATCCCCGCGCCGGCGAGGTTCACCACGCCGTCGATCCCCGCGAGCGGCGCGCCCGTCGCGACCGCCTTCGCGCGCTCGTCGATTCGCGCGCGGTTCGTCGACTCGCGGACGAGCAGCGTCACCTCGTCGCCGCGATCGAGCAGCGCGGCCGCGACGCGCGTGCCGACGAAGCCGGTTCCTCCTGAAATCGCGATGCGCATGGGTTATCGTCGGCCGGTGAGATCGCGCGTCCTTTTGGTCTCGCTTCTCGTCGCGTGCACGCCGTCGAGCGTGTCCGATGCCGAGAAGAAGGGCAACGTTTCGTGGCTCGCCAAGAACGGGTCGGGCGAGGCGGTCGCGGCGCTGGGGCGTCTCGCCGACGAGGACAAGAGCGCGCAGAAAGCGCTCGAGTCGATTGCGCAGCGCACCGAGAACGGCAAGACGCTCGACGGCGGCGCCGGTGCCGTGGACGTGTACCTCGCGGTGTGGAGCGCCGTCGACCGCAAACAGGTGTGGGCCGACGCGACGATGAAGAGCGCGCTCGCCGACTCTGCGCGCATGGAAGACGCGGCGTCGGGCATCAAGCCGGGCTCGCCCGAGGTCGCCGCCTTCGTGCCGGAGCTCGAAGCCGCCATCACGCGCGGGTGCGGGCGATGCAGCTCGGCGCTCGCGAGCGCGTCCGGCGCGGCCGCCGAGGCGGCGATGGAGAGGCGCCTCGCCGACGGAAACACGCGCGAGTCGATGTGCCAGGGGCTCGGGTCCGACGCGGCCTCCAAAGGAGCGCGTGGGGTCTTCATGCGCGCTTCGGTCGCCGCCCGCGACGCGCGCGCGTGCGCCGGCGCGGCGGCAAGAATGGCGGCGCGCGACGACAATGCCCTCGCTTGGCTCGGTCAGACCGCCGAGCCCGGCCTCGTGCGCGCGGCAGGCGAGAGCGACGCGTTTCCGTGCGACCGGCTCGCGCGCGTGTGGTCGACCGTGGTGACGGCGCGCGATTGTTCGAGCTACGCGGCGCTCGCGCTCCCGCTCCAAGCGGCGGTCAAGCGGTGCCCGAAGGAGCTCGACGCGACGCTCGCCACCGCCCTCGCCGCCGACGTGCAATCGCAGACGCTCGCGGTCATGGCGATTGAGCCGACCGACGCGAGCAAGACGACGCTGGCGCGCACCTGCGCGGCGATCGGAAACGTGGCGCTCGGAAGCGCGAACGCACCGACCAAAGCGCGCGCGGCGGAGATCGCCGCGCGCTGCCGTTAGACTCGCCGGCCCGCTTCGACGCTCACTTGCTCTGGAGCAAGTACGCGACGAGCAGCGCGAACAGAACGAGCGACTCGGTGAGGGCGAGCGCGATGAGCATCGGCGTCTGGATCTTCGACGCCGCGCTCGGGTTGCGCGCGATGCCCTCGAGAGCCGAGGCCGCCGCGCGACCCTGACCGAGGCCACCACCGAGGACCGCGAGGCCCATCGCGATGCCCGCGCCGATGTACGCGCCCAGCTTGAGCTCGCCGTTGGCCGAGGCCGTCGCCGCAGCTTCGTTCATGGGCTCGGCAGCCGAGGCAAGGAGCGGAAAGAGCACGGTAGCGACAAATGCGGTCGCCCCCGCGAGCGGTGCGATCTTCTTCAGCGACATCGGAAGGTGTCTCCTCATGGGATGATTGCGAGCGGCTTGTTAGTGCTTTTCGCGTGGGTTGGCTAGGGGGAAAAATCAGTGCGCGTGCGCGGCTTCGCCGTGGGCCTCGCCGTGGTCCTCGTGCTCGACGGCGAGCGCGATGTAGATTGCGCTGAGCAGGCAGAAGACGAGGGTTTGGATGAGGGCGACGAGCGTCCCGAGGACCATGAGCGGGACCGGGACGAAGATCATCACGAGCCCCATGAAGAGCCCGAGCAGCATGTGGTCGACCGCCATGTTGACCATGAGACGAATCGAGAGCGTGACCGGTCGGATGATGGTCGAGACGAGCTCGATCCCGAAGATGAGGATGTTGATCGGGATGGCGGCGGGGTGAATCCAGGGTCCGGCGAGGTGCCGGATGTAGCCCATGCCGTTCTCTTTCAAGCCGTAATAGTTGAACACCACGAAGACGACGAGCGCGCAGCCCGCGGTGACGTTCCACGACGAGGTCGGCGGCAAGAAACCCGGGATGAGGCCGAGGAAATTGGAGAAGAAGATGAAGACGGCACACGTGCCGACGAGGCCGAAATACCGCTTCGCCTTCTGCGCGCCCATCATGTCGCGCATGAGGCCGTAGAAGTAGCCGATGAAGATCTCCCAGAACGTGCGGAGCGTCAGCTCCTCGTCCGGGATGACCGACTTGTCGTAGTCGATGACCTTGGCGCGCGCCTGGTACGCAAGGAAGATCGCGAGCAGCACGACGAAGAGCGACGCGACGAGCGGCTCGGCGGCGTGCGCGCCGACTTGCTTGCCCGCGATCGTGTGACCGAAGGCGTGCATGTTCTCTTCGAGCGTGGAGTGGCCGAAGATGGCGTTCAGCAGGTAGGTGAAGAACGAGGTGTGCTCGGGCATCGGGGTCGGGCGCCTAGGTTACGACGGCGCTTTGTCGCAGAGGAGCGCGCCGATGGCAACACCAATTGGTAGTGCGGCGTAGCCGATCGCAAAGGGGCCGGCCGTCACGACGCCCGCGGAGAGCAAGAGCCAGACGAGCCCGAAGAGCCCGAGGAGCTTCAGCGCGAGAAAAATCGCGACGCCGGGCGGGGTGCGGCCACCCGCGGCGGCGGTCGCGAGCACGCGCACGACCCCGCGCATGGCGTAGAGGTTCAAGACCGCAATCGCTGCGCCGGTCGCGATCGAGAACGTCGCCGACGGCCTGACGAGCAGCGAGCCGAGCGCAAGCGCCGCGCCCACGGCCGCGACGGAGGCGAAGACGGCGCGCTCGAGCGTCACTCGTCCTTCCCCGCTTCTTTTTGTAACGGGCGATCTTGAGGTCGGTCTCGAGCTTCTTGGCCTCGGACGCCTCTTCGGCCGCGGCCTCGGCTTGGGCTTGCTTCGCGAGCTTCCACATGGAGCGGAAGCCGGTGTAGACGCCGATCACGGTCCCGACGGCGGTGCCGTAGCCGTGCCCGTGGAGCCAGTGCCGGTCGACCCAGCGGCCGAACAAAAAGCCCACCACGATCGACAGGAAGAGCTCCAGGCCGATGTTGCCGTAGCGGTACGCCGCTTTCCACGAAGAGTTCACGCGCTCGACGCCTCGCGGAACATCTTGCGTATCTTTTCGTCGCGGTCGAGGAGGAGCCTCTCGAGAATCGGCCTCATGCGCAAGCACGCGAGCGCGCGGTGCGAGATGCGGTTCTTCTCCGACGCTTCGAGCTCGGCCATCGTCTTGCCCGTGCCCTCGACGACGAAGAGCGGGTCGTAGCCGAAGCCGCCGGTGCCGCGCGGCGTGCGGGTGACGGCGCCCTCGCACCGGCCCTCGGAGAGGTGCGGGTGAAAATCGGAGTAGGGGTCGACGAGCGCGACGACGCACCGGAATCGGGCTGGAAACGCGGTCTCGCCGCCCTCGCCGGCGAGCGCCTCGAGCCGCGCGATGAGCTCGGCGTTGTTCTCGGCGTCGGTCGCTCGTTCGCTCGCGAAGCGCGCCGAGCGCACGCCGGGCGCGCCGCCGAGCGCGTCCACCTCGAGCCCGGAGTCGTCGGCGAGCGTGAGCGTCATCGTCGCCTCCGCGACCGCGCGCGCCTTCTTGATGGCGTTCTCCTCGAAGGTCGCGCCGTCCTCGACGATCGTGAGCTTGTCGGGTCCCGCGCCGACCTCGCCCATCGTCTTGATCTCGATCGGCAGGCCTTCGAGCAGCGCGCGCAGCTCTTCGAGCTTTCCGCGGTTCGTCGTGGCCACGATCAGCGTGTGGAGGATGGGGCCGCTCATGGGGCGATCAACAGCGCGTCGAGATCCACCTTCGCTGCGGCGAGCGTCGCGCGCTGGACCTTGCCGAGCGAGACGATGCCCGCGAGCGCGAGGTCGACCATCGCGTCGATCGTCTTGCGCGGGACGGGCTCGCCCTCGGCGGTGCCTTGGATTTCGACGATTCCGCCGCGACCGGTCGCGACGACGTTGAGGTCGACCTCCGCGGTCGAGTCCTCGCGGTAACAGAGGTCGAGTGCGAGCGAGTGGTCCTTCATGCAGCCGACGCTCGTCGCCGCGACCGAGTCGCGGAGGACGCGTTTGTCGAGCCGCTTGCCCTTGGTGAGCGCGTCGACGGCGAGCGCGAGCGCGACGAAGCCGCCGGTGAGCGACGCCGTTCGCGTGCCGCCGTCGGCCTCGAGGACGTCGCAATCGAGCGTGATCGTGCGCTCTCCGAGCTTGTCGAGATCCACCGCGGCGCGGAGCGCGCGACCGACGAGCCGCTGGATCTCCATGGTGCGTCCGCTCGGCGCCTTGCCGCGGCCGTCGCGCTGCTCGCGCCGCGTCGGGTTCGAGCGCGGGTGCATCTGGTACTCGGCCGTGATCCAGCCTTTGCCTTTGCCTTCGAGAAACGGCGGGACGCGGTCTTCGATCGACGCGACGCACAAGACGACGGTCGAGCCCGCGCGGTAGAGGACCGACCCCTCCGACATGCGGTGGAAGCCGCAGACCATTTCGACCGGACGAAGCACATCGAGCGCGCGGGAATCGGGACGCATGAGGAGGCGAGGTTTAGTCGACTCCTCGCCACGACGCGACCCCCTTCCGTCTTGACGTCCCGTCCCGGCGGCACGAGCCTTCCGCATGCCGTTCCTCCTGATGGTTCACCCGAGCGCTGCCCGCACGAGAGCAACTGCCGCGGCGACGTCGCGCTCGACCAGATCCGCGCTCACGCGCAGGAATCGATAGCCGAGCCGCTCGATCGCGCGCTGGCGCGCCGCATCGCGCTCTCGCTGCGCGAGGGGGATGCCGCCGTCGACCTCGACGACGAGCCGGTGCGTCGAGCAGCAGGGCGCGTCGTTGCGAGGGTGCATGGAAGCGAAGAGCGAAAAATTCATGACGGCCGCCCGCGCTCCCCGCGCCCCGTCGCTCGGCCGGCAGGAATTTTTCGCGGCGCACATGCACCCTCGCAACGACGCGCCCTCGCGCCGCTCACCGATTGCGAAACGAGCCCCATGTGTGCGAGCCCCCATGCTGCGAGCGAGCCCCAGTGGGTGAAATCCTCCCCGGCGGCGGCGCTGCGCCGACGCCAAGGGGAGGACCGCGCGCGCGCAGGCCGAAGGCCGAGCACGTGCGGAGGAGGGGCCCCGCTCCCTCACACCGCCCGAGCCGGCGCAATCGGCAGGGCGATCTTGAACGTCGTGCCTCCGCCGTCGCGCGGGGTGCAGGAGATCGAGCCGCCGTGCGCCTCGACGATTTGGCGCGTGATCGCGAGGCCGAGGCCGGTGCCTTCGCCCTTGGTCGAGAAGAACGGATCGAAGATGCGCGCGCGCACGGCGTCGCTGATGCCCGAGCCGCGATCGTCGACCGTGATGACGACGCTCATCCCCTCGGCGCGCACGCCGACGTCGATCGCGCCGCCGCTCGGCATCGCCTCGCGTGCGTTGCGCAGGAGGTTCAAAAGCGCCTGGCGGAGCTGCGCCTCGTCGAAGAGCGCCGGCGGCACTTTCTCGGCGAGGTCGAGCTTCACCGTGCAGCCCGCGCGCTCCATCTCGATCTTGGTGAACGCGGCGACGTCGCGGACGAGCGCGCCGAGATCTTCGGCCTCCATGCGCGGCGACGGGAGCCGCGCGACGCGCAGGTACTCCTCGCTGAGCTGCTCGAGCCGCCCGACCTCGCGCGCGATCGCGCCGACGAGCTTTCGCGCTTCGCCCTGCGCCTCGGGGATCTCCTCCTCGAGCATCTCCACGTTGAGCCCGATCGACGAGAGCGGGTTTCGGATCTCGTGCGTGACGTGCGCCGCCATTTTTCCGATCGCCGCGAGCCGCTCGTTCGAGAGCGCCTGCGTGCGCGCGCGCCCGACCGCGTCCACCATGCGCTCGAAGGTCGCCGCGAGCTCGGTGATCTCGTCGTCGCGATCCGACGACGGCGGCACGTCGCGCGGCGTGAGGTCGCCGCGCGCGACCGCCTGCGCGCGCTCGGTCACCGCGGCGAGCGGCGCGAGGAGCTTCTGGACGCGGAGCGACACGAACACGCCGACCGCGAGCGTCAGGATGGCGAGCGCGACGAGCGCGTAGACCGACCGGCGCTCGCGCACCTTCGCCGCGCTCGACAGCTGCTCCATCGAGCTCGACACGCGATCGGCGAGCGCGTGGAGCCGCTTGTCGCCGTCGTGCTCGATCGCGCCGACCTGCACGATCTCCCGGTTGATGGAGTCCTTGTCGCCCTCGAAAGCGGCCGCCAAGAGGCGCGCGAGCCCAGGCTTGTCCCCGTCGAGCTCCGCCTCGATCGACGACAAATCGGCGGAGAAATCCATGGCCGAGCCGGCGCTGGGCACGATCTCCGCCAGCTCGGCCATGGCGGCCTTCGTCTCGAGGAACTTCGTGTGGCGTGCGCTCGCGAGCGTTCCGAGGAGGAGCCGCGCGGACACCGGGTCGCGCTCGTCGGGCAGGCCGTCGATGAGCGTCGCGAGCGTGGCCTGCGTCGCGCGCAACTGGCCGAGCTTCAGCGCGACCGGCAAATAGCCCTTGGAGAGCTCTTCGCTGTCGGCCGCGGTGCGCCGCTGCGCGGCCACGCTCCAGAGCGCGGTCACTGCAAATGCGATCAGGGTCACCGCGAACGAAAGCAAGACGCGGCGCGCAATCGTTCGGCGACCCTCGGCGCGCGGCACGCTCGCAGCCTATACCCACACCCGTTCACTTCGGAGCAGAAATCCCCACGAAACGTTCCGCTCGTGCGCGAAGAATCTGACGAAAGCGCACGGCCCGCGCTACGATGAAAACCTGCGCCTATGACGAAGATTCTTGCCATCCCTGGTGAGGGCGAGAGGCTGGACCGATTCGAGCTCGTCGCCGAATTGGCAGCCGGCGGAATGGCCACCGTCTACCTCGCGCGCTTCGTCGGCGTCGCCGGATTCAAGCGGTTCGTCGCCATCAAGCGGCTCCACCCGCACCTCGCGAAGGAACAGGACTTCATCCAGATGTTCCTCGACGAGGCGCGCCTCGCCGCGCGCCTGCATCATCCCAACGTGGTTCCGATCCTCGAGATCGGGATGCAAGGGGAGCAGTACTACCTTGTGATGGAGTACATCGAGGGCGACACCGTCGGCCACTTGATGGCCCGCGCGCAGAACGTCAACCGCAAGATCCCGGTTCCCGTCGTCATCCGCGTGATGCTCGACACGCTGACCGGTCTCAACGCGGCGCACGACCTATGCGACGACGACGGCACGCCGCTCGAGATCGTCCACCGCGACGTGTCCCCGCAGAACATCCTCGTCGGCGTCGACGGCGTCGCGCGCATCACCGACTTCGGCGTCGCCAAGGCGCAGGCGCGGCTCGCGAACGCGACGCAGGGAGGCCAGCTCAAAGGCAAGCTCGCGTACATGTCGCCCGAGCAGGTGCGCGGCAACATGCCGGTCGATCGTCGCGCCGACGTGTTCGCGGCGGGCATCGTCACGTGGGAGCTGCTCGCTGGGCAGCGCCTCTTCAAGGCCGAGGGCGAGGCCGAGACGCTCTTCAAGGTGGTCGCCGCCGAGGTGCCGCCGCTCCGCAACTTCGAGCCGAGCGTTCCGCCCGAGGTCGAGGTCGTCGTGCGGCGCGCGCTCGCCGCGCACCCGTCGGATTGGTTCGCGACGACCGCCGATTTCGCCGAGGCGCTCGAGCAAGCGGCGCGCACGTACAACCTCGTCGCGACGGTTCGTCAGACCGCGGCGTTCGTCAACGAGATGATCGGTCTCGACATCTCGCAGCAGCGCGAGATCGTGCGCGCGTGGCTCGGGCGAAGCGACGTGTCGAAGAGCGGCATCGCGCGGTCCTTCCAGCAAAACCCCGCCGAGCCGCCGAAGCCGATGCTCGGAACGCCCGCGCCGGCGAGCCCGCAAGCTCCGCCCGCCGCCGCGCCGGTGCCGCCGCCGGTCGCCTCCTCGGGCACGGACCTCTCGGGCCTCGACGACGAGGACCTCGACATGGCGACCCGCGTCGACGATGCCGAAGCCGACGCCGAAGAAGACGCGACGCGAATCCAGCAGCTGCCGTCACCGGGCGGCACGCCTCAGCCGCCGACCTCCGCGCCGGTGTTGTCCGTCGGCGGCGGGCCGCGCGCGCAGTACGCGTCGGTGCCCACGTCGCGCGAGTTCCAGCCGCTCGGAGCGCAGCAGCAGCCGGCGCTCGCGTCGACCTTCGTCGCTCCGATGACCTCGCCCGTTCCGCCCGCCGCGGCGAGCGGTCCGTATCCGCCGGCGCCGGTCGCCTACCCGTGGCAGCAGCAGCAGGCCCCGCAGCAGCAGCCCGCGAAGAAGGGCGGACTCCCCGCGTGGACGCTCGTGATCCCCGCGATCATCATCATCGGCGGCGCCGTGTTCCTCGGGATTCGCCAGCACCGCGTCGACCCCGCGAAGCTCCCGCCGCCGCCCGTCAGCGCGACGGCGACGACGACGACGACGAGGACCGACACCACGCCGACGACGACCCAAGCCGACACCGTGGTCGCCCCGCCGGACACCGCCGCGGCCACCGCCACGGCAACGGCGACGGAGACGGCCACGGTCGCCGCGCCGACGCAGACGGCCGCCGTCGTCCAAACGCCCCCGCCGGTCCACACGTCGGCGCCCGGCCACACGACCACCACAGTGCATCGCACGACGCCCACGCACCGCTCCAACGCCGCTGCGGTTGACAGCAAAGAGTTCGGCGGTCGAGACTGAGCGTCGACATGCGAGGTTGGGTCAAGTCGATCGCTGCGCTCGGCGTCGTGGCGACGGCCTTCGTCGCGCGGCCGTCGTACGCGCAGAAGAGCGAAGCGGACAAGCTCTTCGACGAGGGCGCCGCCCTCATGAAAGAGAACAAGTTCACCGAGGCGTGCGCCAAGTTCGCCGAGAGCAACCGCCTCGACCCGGAGATCGGCGGGCTCTTGTGGCTCGCCGACTGCTACGCGCGCAACGGCCAATTCGCGACGTCGTACAAGACGTACCAAGACGCGCAGAAGATGGCGCTCGACCGCAAGGACAAGAAACAGCGCGACAAGGTCGCCCAGCGGCACATGGACGAGCTCGAGCCGCGCCTGACGAAGCTCACCATCCTCGTCCCGCAGGACGCGCGCCCCGCGGGCCTCGTGGTCAAGCGCGGCGATCAGCCGGTCGCCTCGACCGAATTCGGCCTCGCGCTTCCGGTCGATCCGGCGTCGTACACGATCGCGGCGAGCGCGCCGGGTTACGAGCCCTGGTCTCAGAAAATCGACGCGACTGGGGAGGGCCAGACCTTCACCGTGACCGTCGGTCCGCTCGTCAAGGTCGCCGTCGCGACCGCGCCGCCGCCGCCCGCCGCGACGGATCCGGCGTTCGCGTATCACGTCGGCGGGATCGTCACCGGCGCGGCCGGGCTCGTCGCCATCGGCGTGGGCAGCGCGTTCGGCCTCATCGCCGGCGCGAAGCTCAAGGACTCCAACTCGACGCACTGCGACGCGGCCGACACGTGCGACGCCATCGGCCTCCAGGACCGCGCCGAGGCGAAGGACGCGGCGCTCGCGTCGACGCTCCTCTTCGTCGCCGGCGGCGTGGCGCTCGCGGCGGGGATCACGATCTTCCTGCTCGCGCCGCACAAGAAAGCGACGACCGGGCCCGTGTTCGGGTACGTGTCCCCCGCGGTCGGCGACGGTTTTTACGGCGCGGTTCTCGGCGGCGCGTTTTAGCGCGGTGCTCGGCCCCGTCAGTTCGGGTTGATGGTGCCGCCGCCGTCGGCGCAGCCGTCCGCGGATTGTTGAATCGCGGCGAGCGCGGCGACGAACGCGTCCGGGTTGCCGTCGCCGACGTTCCAGTGGCGGCACGGGCTCGGGCTCTTGCCGCACGCGCCCGTCAGGGCGCCGACGACGTCCGGGTGCAGCGGCGCGTTGCCGCCTTGCGCGAGCATTTCGAGGTTCGCGTCGTTCGCCCCGGTCATGCCGATGACGTACGTGCGCAGCGTGGTCGCCGCGTAAT
Source organism: uncultured delta proteobacterium (assembly GCA_963731595.1). Lineage (GTDB taxonomy): Bacteria > Myxococcota_A > Polyangia > Polyangiales > Polyangiaceae > DASXHD01. The sequence goes on along the minus strand of CAVSWE010000004.1, from coordinate 262,526 downwards.
GCGCCTGGAGCAGGTTCGACAGATCCGTGAGGTTCGTGTCGCACTTCACCGGGTCGCCGTCGGTCACGAGCATGCCGATCGTCACGCGCCCGCCGCGCCGGTTCGCCGCCGTGAACGACGTGAGCCCGCGGATCGCCGCCTCGGTCGGCGTGATGCACGGGTTGTTGTCGGTGGTCGCGTTGAGCAGCGCGTCGAACGTGTTGGTCGGCAGGGTCGTGTACGCGGGCGCCGGCTTCGGAGCGGCCGCGACGTCGTAGCCCGCGCCGGTCGTGCACTCGGACGCCGTGTGGTTCACGAGCGGAAAAAATTGGATCGCCGCCGCGTTCCCCGCCGCGCTCGGCGAGTTGAAATAGCCCGAGAGCGCGTTGACGGCGTGGCACCACTTCGAATTCGTCGACGCGTCGATGCTGCAGTCCGTTCCCATGCTGCACGACCGATCGAGCATGATGTACATGTCGACGGGCGCGTAGCATCCGCCATCGCCTGCGCCCCCGCCGTCGCTCGAGCCGTCGAGCGTGCCGAAGGCGCTGTCCGCGAGCGTGGCGTCGCTGCCGCCGTCCACGTTCGCGCTGTCGTCTCCGGTGCTGCCGCACGCACACAGCCCGACCGCGAACGCCAACCCACACGACGCGAGCATCTTCAAACCGTCACCTCGCTCCTTCGTGAGCGTAGCACCTTCGGACACTCAGTCGGTCGCGGCGTCGATCCACGTGACGAGGTCCGACGCGCGCGCGCCCGACTTGCGGAAGCGGAGCAAGCTCGACGCGCACGCGGTCACGATCTCGTCGCCGCTGGCCGAGTCGATCCGCTTGCGGGCGATCGCGTCCGATGTGTCGGGCATGGTCAGCGGGAGCAGCCCACCGGCGCCGCTGCACTCCGCGCGGTCGCGCCGCATCGCGAACTCGTTCGGCGCGCGGCCGAGCACGCGCGTGAGCACCGTCCGCGGCGCGTCGTAGATGCCGAGCCCGCGCCCGAGCTGACAGGGGTCGTGCCAGCGCACGGCGCGCTCGCCGTCGCCCTCGCGAAGGTCGGCGACGCGCTCGGCGGCGATTTCCACCAGCAGCCTTACGCGCGCGCCGGCCGCGCGCAGCGCGATCGCGCACCCCGGGTCCACCGCGACGAGGTCGCGCCCGGCGAACTGCTTGGCGTGCTCCTCGAACCGCTTTGCATCCCCCGCAAGGCGTAGCGGCAGCCCGCAGCAAGCGCGTTCGACCGGAAGGTCCGCGACCAGCTTCCGCGTCACCGAGACCGCGCTCTGCGCGACCTCGGGCAGCTTCCGGTCGTAGACGCACCCCACGAGAAGGGCTGTTTCATGCGGTTTTGCGGTCGATCGTTCGGATCCGAACGATCCGTACGATTTCAGCACCCGGTGGGCGGCTGGTGGGCCCAGGCCGGCTTGGACGAACGCGTCTCGGGCGTCGAGTAGCGTTCCGGCGACGTCGTTTCGGTGGTCGCACGCCTCGCGGCACGCGTAGCACCCGGTGCACGCCCACGCGGGCGCCGCGAACGACTCCGCGAGCGGCACGTCCCCGCGCGCCGCGAAATACGCGGTCGACATCTTTCCCCACGGGATGAGCGTCTCGCGCGGCTCGGCGTTCGACACCGGGCAGGCGCTCCGGCAGAGCTTCGGACAATAGACGCACGTCTCGAGCTCGCGCCGCCGCGGTTCGAGCGTCGGAAGCTTCTTCACGCCTTCACGTCACCGGTACGTGAAGCGGACTTCGTGGTCGCAGATGCGGAAGGCGTCGCCCTCGGCGATCTGTTTTCGGGCGATGCGTTGGCCGTTGTACTCGACGCCGTTGGTCGAGCCCATGTCGACCATGAAGTAGACGCCGTTCTGGAACTCGACCATCGCGTGCTGCCGCGAGACGTTCGGGTCCTTGAGCGTGAGGTCGCTCGACTGCTTGCCGCGGCCGATGACGAAGCGCTCTTTGTTGATGGGGATTTTCTCGCCGCTGTAGATGACGCTCAGCGCGGAGGCCGCGGGCGCGGCCGGCGTGTAGCCGTTGTAGCTCTGACGCGGAATCGGCGGCGGCACGCTGCGCGGCGCCGGCGGCACCTGCATTTGCATCCCTTGCGGAGGAGGCGGCGGACGCGACTGCGACATGCCAGGCGGAGGCGGGAGCCCGCGGCCCATCATCGGGCTCGGCGGCGACGGCGGCGCGCTGAGGCGCGCGCCTGGCGGCGGCGGAAGGCCGCCGGACGGACGCCCCGCGGGCGGCGGCGGCGCGCCGTACCGTCCTGGCGGCGGCGGGAGCGGCCCGGCCGATCGCATCTGCGGCGGCGGGGGCACGGCGGGCGTCGGAATGTTCTGCGGGATCTGGCTCGGCGGCGGACCGTAGTTGCCTTGCTGCGGCGGCGCGCCGGACATCGACGGCTCACGACCCGGGTACGGCGTCTTCGTCGCGCCAGGGCCGTAGCTGCGCTGGCGCGCGTACTGCTTCATCGCCTCGTTGATCAAGTAGTCGACGCTGCACTCGAGCTCGCGCGCCATCTGCTCGAACGTTTCCCAGAGCACGTCCCGGCATTGGAAGGAACGTGTGCTCTTTTTGTTCGGGTCTGAGCTCATTGCATTCACGGTCACTTGTTCGTCATCGAGGGTACGACGCAGTACTTCGCGAACTCACCAACCGTCGTGATCGTCTTCTGCTCCGTCTCCTGCGAGCCCGGGGCCTTCGGAACGACGCACGTCCAGCCGCACTCGTCGTCCTTGTCGCACTTGGGCAAGGGCGATTTGTCGTCCTCGTGGGATTGTACCACGGGGACGTCGGCTTTCTTACCCTCGTAATAAAAACCGAGGGCGGCGAGACGCGGACCGAGCTCCTTCGAGCTCAAATACGGTCGGATCGCGTCTTGGGGCTTGGGCTCCCCTTCCATCTTCGTGATGAGCGAGCCGTAGGTCGTCGGCTCGGAGAGGCCCATCTTCGTCGCCGCTGTCGCGGGCAGGTGATGCATGAACTCGGGCAGGTCCTTCGTCTTCATCGTCTTCAAGACGAGCGACGCGGCGACCCAGCGCACCTTCCATTTTTTCGACTCGAAGAGCGTGTAGAGCTTCGGGACGACCTGCTCCTTCGGCAGCTCTCCGAGCCGCGCGAACGCCAGATCGCGGACCGAGTCCGGCGTCGCTTCGTCCTTCGCGATCGCGAAGATCTTGTCGACGTCGGCGGTGTTGTTCTTGTCGACGCGGTTCTCGAGGGCGGCGAGCGCGGCCTTGCGGCGCTCTTCGCTGTTCTTCGGGTTCGCCGCGAAGACGATGCAGTAGTCGATGACCGGCCGGCCGCCGATCTTCTTCATCGACGTGAAGATTTTGACGAGCTCCTGCTCCTGGAATTTGTCGAGCTGGATCTGGAGCTGCGCGTCGGTGACGTTCGCGCCGGAGCGCTTGTTCGCCTCTTGGACGAGCGGTTTTTCTTTGGCGATCCAGTCGGGCGAGTCGATCTTCTGCGCGAGCGAGACGAGCTGAACGGCCGCTTTTTCCTTGGTCGCGGTGTCGCCGAGGTCGGCCACGAGGCTCGCCATGCGATCGACCTTGGAGGACTGCTCGGTCATGAGCGGCGGCAGGCCCTTGACCGCGGGCGCGCCGAAGAACCGCATCATCTGCTCGACGCCGTACGCTTGCGCGCTGTTGTCGATGCGATCCTCGAAGCCGGTCTGCGTCCACTGGATGAGCGCCGCCGTGAGGTCGGTCTTGCTCTTGTCGTCGGCGACGAGCGGCGGGTCGTGGGACATGAGCGCGAACGCGGCGTCCTTGAACGGGACGGTCGGGTCCTGATCGCTCGTCGTGCCGTCGGGCTTCTTCGGCGGCGGCGGGGCCTCGATCTCCTTCACGAGCTCGGGCGTCATGCCGATGACGATCTTGCGGCGCGAGTCCTCGTCGAGCGACGCCATGGCCGACACGAGCTGGTCGATGCCGATGCGCTTTCCGGCGCGGGGCTTCATCCGAATGAGCGACATCGCCGCTTCGGTGCGAAGCTGGATCGAGTACTTGTCGTGCGTGAGGACGGCGACGAGCTTCTCCGGGCCCCGCTCGGTGTTCTCCCAGCGGTGGACGTCACTCTCGCTGACTGCGCAACCAGTCGCCTGCGCGCCGGAGGCGGCGACTACGCCCACGAGCACCGCCGTGCTCGCTCTTTGCATCCACCATCGTGACCAATCGTGCATCGCGTCTCCCGATTTCGGAGGCCATGCTACTCAGTCGGCGCCCAGATAGCACGCCGACATTTTCGCGGACCGGCACTCAAAAGTTGGCCCCTCGGCGCGAGAATAATAGGTTCCGATGTAGGATAAAGTCGGAATGGTTCCTCTCTTCTCGCCACGGGTCCAAGACGACCGTCCCGCGAACGTGAAGCTCCGCATCGTCGGGTCGGGCGCGGCTCATGCGCGCGGCCGCGAGGCGATCGCGCTCGTTCTGTGGATGAGCGCGACGTTCCTCACGCTCGCGCTCGCGTCGTACGGCGTCGGCAGCAATTGGGTGGGGCCGGTGGGGGAGACGTGCGCGGGAGCGCTCGTCTGGCTCGTCGGTGTGGTCGCGTGGGCGATCCCGATCGAGCTCGTGCTTCTCGGCATCCCGTTCGTTCGGCATCGCGACTCGCTCGCGACGCCGGCGCGGCTCGCCGGGGACTTGCTCATGGCGATCCTCGCGGCCGCGCTGGTCCAGGTCGGGTGGGCGGGCACGACCGCGTTCGAAGGACACGTCGCGGCGGGCGCGGTGGGCGAGCTCTTCGGCGAGGTCGCGCGGTCGCTCTTTTCGACCATCGGATCGTTTCTCGTCGGCTTCGCGCTCATCGGGCTGCTCTTGATCAGTCGCGCGGCGTTCTCCTTCATCGCGCTGATGAACTGGCTGGCGCGTCTCTCGGTGCGCGGCGCGACCGGGACGGCGCGTGGGGCGAAGAGCGTCGCCGAAGCGTGGAAGACCGCGCGCGATCTCGAGCGCGAGGAGCGCGAGCGCGAGCGCGTCGCGAGCTTGCCGAAGGTCCACGACGAAGACGGCGACGAGGCGACGATCGCGATGCTGACGGAACCGGAGCCGGAACTGGAAGCGGAGCCGGAACCGGAGCCGGACGCGGAGCCGGACGAGGAGCCGGACGCGGAGCCGGAGCGGAGCCGGTGCCCGTGACGGCCACGGCCACGGCCACGACGACGGCGACGGCGACGGCCGCCGCCGCGGACGAAAAGCCTAAGCGCAAGCCTCGAAAGAAGAAAGAGGACGAGGGGCTCACCATCGTCGACACGTCGGCGGCGCTCGAGCGCGAGAAGCCCACGTCGACCAAGGCCAAGCCCGCGACCAAGAGCGACTTCGAGCTCCCGTCGATCGACTTTCTGACGGGCGCGGGGATCGAAGGGACGCTCACGATCGATCGCGAGGCGCTCTACAAAGACGCCGAGCTGCTCACCAAGACGCTCGCCGACTACGGCGTGACCGGCAAGGTCGAAGAGGTGCTCCCGGGCCCGACGGTCACGACGTTCGAGGTGTCGACCGCGGCGGGCACGAAGGTGTCGAAGGTCGCCGGCCTCGCCGACGATCTCGCGCTCGCGCTCGCTCGCAAGGTGCGCATCGTCGCGCCGATCCCAGGGAAAAACCGCATCGGATTCGAGCTGCCGAACAAGAACCGCATCCCGGTGAACTTGCGCGAGCTCGTCGAGGATCGGCGCTTTCAGTCGCTCAACGCGCCGCTGCCGGTGGTGCTCGGGCGCGACATCCAGGGGCACCCGGTCTACGCCGACCTCGCCTCGATGCCGCACGTGATCGTTGCAGGTGCAACCGGCGCCGGAAAGAGCGTCGGGCTGAACGTCATGCTGACGTCGCTCCTCTATCGACGCACGCCCGACGAGCTTCGCTTGCTCATGGTCGACCCCAAGGTCGTCGAGCTCGCGCCGTTCGATCGCATCCCGCACATGCTCTTGCCGGTCGTGACCGACATGAAGCAAGCGGCCAACGCGCTCAAATGGGCGGTCGACGAGATGGAGCGGCGCTATCAGCTCTTCGCCGACGCGGGCACGAAGAACCTCGGCACGTACAACAACTGGGTCGAGCGCGTGCGGCGCGGCGACGTGAAGAACCCGCTCCCGAGATCGTCGATCGGGAAAAATCCGGACGGCACGACCGACGAGATCAAAGACGCCGAAGAGGGCACGCAGCCGCTGCCCGAGCGCTTGCCTTCGATCGTGCTCGTCGTGGACGAGTTCGCCGACTTGATGATGCAGCAGGGAAAAGACGTCGAGGCGGCCGTCGCGCGGCTCGCCCAAAAGGCGCGGGCGGCGGGTATGCACGTCATCCTCGCGACGCAGCGGCCGAGCGTCGACGTCATCACCGGCATGATCAAGGCGAACTTCCCGACGCGCATCGCGTTCCGGGTCGCGCAGAAGGTCGACTCGCGCACCATCCTCGACGAGCAGGGCGCCGAGCACCTGCTCGGGCGCGGCGACATGCTCATCAAGCTCAACGGCACGAACGAGACCAAGCGCGTCCAGTGCCCGATGATCACCGAGGAGGAGGTGCAGGCCGTGACCGACTTCCTCCGGACGCAGGGCGAGCCGGTCTACGACGAGAACATCCTGAAGCCGCGCGACGACGACGGCGACTCGACCGACGACGAGGAAATGGAGAAGGACTCGATGTACGACGAGGCCGTCCGGATCGTCGCCGACACGCGCCGATGCTCCACGTCCTGGCTCCAGCGGAAGCTCGGCCTTGGCTATAACCGTGCCGCCCGCATCGTCGAAATGATGGAACGGCAAGGCATCGTGGGCCCTGCCAACGGGTCGAAGGACCGCGAAGTGCTCATCGGGCAAATCTGAGGGCTCGACGTGAGGCAAAATCGCGCTAAATTGCCGAAGCTCGTAGGCATGGCTTCACCCAGAGACCGCGACACCGATCACGAAGAGTCCGGGGAGTATCCGAGCGCCACGGAGAGCGCCGGGCCTGCCTCGTGCGCCTCGCCGCGTTGGAGCACGCGCGCGCCGGCTTGCTCGCTCGCCGACCAGCAGCATCGCGTGCGGTTGATCGCCGACATCTCGAAGCTCCTCCACGATCCCTGCGTGCCCGACACGGCGAAGGCCGCCGGGCTCACGCTCATCGGGTGGCTCGCGCGGCGACAGCCGGGCGAGGACGCGCACGGCTACGGCGTCCCCGAAGCGCAGCGCGCGCGTCGCCGCCTGGCCCGACGCTGACGCGCCGCGGGGCCGCGCGGTGAAGCTTCGACTGGACCTGCGCGCGGCGCCTGTCGCGGTCCTCGCGTCGCTGATGGCGCTCGCGGTCGTCCTCCGGATGCGCGCGCGCCCGCGCCTGCACGCCGAGACGAGCGCGCAGGCGTCGGCGGAGGTGGACGCGGGAATGCCGACGATCGCCGCCGCGGTCCAGCCGGGGCGCGCGACCGCCGCGCCGATTCGCATGCAGCACGGCGATCGACGGCGTTGCGCGCGCGAGGCCGCGCGCGGCCCGAGCCGTCTCTCCGTGAAGTGGAAGGCCGAAGGCCTCGGCGCGATCGAGGCGCAGCCGATCCCGTCGCCCGACGAATCGACGCTCTACGTGGCCTCGCTCGGCGGCGACTTGATCGCGCTCGCGCGGCAAGACGGCAAGGTGCGCTTTCGCGTGCCGCTCGGCGGGCGGAGCTACGCGTCGCCGTGCGTCGACGCGCGCGGATATGTGTATGCTGCAAGCGACGCGAAGAAGGTCTTCGCGATCGATCCGAAGGGCGAGATCGCCTGGACGCTCGAGGTCGACGGCGAGGCCGACACGGCGTGCGCGATCGACGACGACGGCACGATCGTGCTCGCGGCGGGCTCGACGCTCTACGGCGTCACGCCGAACGGGACGGTCGCCTGGCGCTTCTCCGCGAAAGGGAAAATCTTCACGGCGCCGGCGATCGACGACCATGGCCGCGCGTTCGTCGGCTCGCAGGACGATCATGTCTACGGCGTGGACCGCGGGAAAAAGGCCTTCGCGGTGAACCTCGCCGGAGACGTCGACGGTTCGCCCGCGATTGACGACGACGGTGGCGTGGTCGTCGGCACCGACTACGACGAGGTCGTGAAGCTCGACGCGAGCGGAGGCGTGTGTGGTCGGCGCACGTCGGCGGGTTCGTGCGCGGCCCGATCTCGATCGCGCGCGGCGGGGACGTGCTCGCGGGCGTCTACGGGCCGTGGTCGCGCGTCGTTCGGCTCGACGGCAAGACCGGAAAAGAAAGAGGGAGCTTTACGGTGCCGGGCACGGGCGCGCTCGAGTTCGGCGTGCACGGCGGGCCGCTCGAGGACGCCGCGGGCCAGCTCTACTTTGGCGCGCAAGACGACCGCCTCTACGCGATCGACCCGCACGGCAATACGATGTTCGTGCTGCAAACGGGCGGCGACGTGGACGCGCCGCCCACGCTTCTGTCGGACGGAGCGCTCGTCGTCGCTTCCGACGACGGTGCCGTGTACTATTTGGATCCTTGATGGTTTCCTCGATGCCTCACGGGGTCGGCATTCCGCCCGCGGTCGACTCGGACGTCGAGGACGTGGTGTGGGCGCTCGAGACGGCCGCCTCGCTTTGGAAGCGCGACGAGCGCGTCGACGCGATCGTGTGGCTGCGTCGCGCGGCGCAGGCCGCGGGCGAGGCCGAGCACGACGATCGCGCGCTCGTGCTCGCGCGCGAAGCCGCCGAGCTCTCCGATTGGATCGCGAGGAACCCGATGCCGCCGCCGTCGATGACGCCGATCGCGTCGTCGATTCCGCCGAACGACTCGGCGACGGGAGGCGTCGACGATCTTCTTCGCGCTTCGGCGCCGGACATCGTCATCGAGGAGTCGCCCCAGGTCTCGATGAGCGCGATGACCGAGCCGCACGCTTTCATGCCGCTCAGGCCGCCGCCGGTCGCGCCGGTCCCGGTCGCTGGATCCGCCGCGGGCGGGACCGCGCAGATGCCGATGCCGCCCACGACGAGCGAGCTCATTCCGATTTCGGAGCCGTCGGCCGTGTCGGTCTACCAGAGCGTCGCCTCGGAGCGGACGCCCGACAACGTGCAGACGGCGGCGGAGGCGCACGCGGGCATGCTCGACCCGTGGAGCGCGACGACCGACGAGGGGCCGTCCGCGGCCGTGCTGTCGATTCCGAGCGTCGTGTCGAGCGACGACTACGAAGACGAGGTCGTGACGAGCGCGCGCCTCGTGATCCCGCCGGCCGAGCCGGCGATGGTGATGACGGCGCCGGTCCTGCCGCCGGTGAGGCCTCCGCCGCTGAAAGCGCCCCCGCCGCTCCGCGCGACGCCGCCCGCGCCGCCGCCCGTGCCGAAGAGCGCGAGCGCCGCGCCGCCGGCGCCGCCCGCGGCGGACTCGGACTCCGAGCTCGTCACGTCGAGCGCGGTCCTCGACTTCTCCCAGGTGTCGACGGTCGACGGCGCCGCGGGGAGCGGGCGTCCCACGAAGACCGAGACGCCGAGCGATGCGCTTCGCGAGGCCGCGCGGCACACCGCGCCGACGCCGGTGCCGCCGGCGCCCGAGATCCCGCGTCCGAAGCCCGAGGCGACGCTCGTCTCGCGAGGCATCACGCCGAAGGCCGCGCCGCCCGTCGAAGCGGCGCCGCCCGTCGAAGCGGCGCCGCCGGCGGGCGAGGTCGATCTCTCGGCTGTCGACGCGCTCGCCGATTTGCCGGACGACGCGCGCGCCGAGCTCGAGCGCGGCGCCACCGTGCACCGACTCGCGCGCGACGAAGAGGTGATGGGCTTCGCGCTCGCCTACGTCGTCGACGGCGAGCTCGACGTCGCCGCGCAGATCGTCGACTCGCCCGCCGATCGCATCGGCCGAGGCGCCGTGCTCAAGGCCAGGGGCACGGTCGCCGAGAGCGTGCCGCTCCGTCTCGTCTGCGCCTCGGAGCACGCGATCCTCGCGACGTGGGACGCCGCGCAGATCGAGCCGGCGTTCAAGGCGTGCCCGTGGGTCGAGGACGATCTGCGCGCCGCCGCGAACCGCATGCAAGCGCTCGTCGGCGTCACGCTCGGCCCGCTCGCCGATCGGCTCGACCCGTCGCTGCGCGCGCAGGTCACGAGCAGGCTCGAGCTGCGCGAGCTCGCCGAGGGCGAGATCCTCTTCGAGAACGGCGAAGCGGTGCGTGATTTGTGCTTGATCGGTCAAGGATTGATCGAGCTCGTGAAGGACGGCAGCGTGGTCGGCGAGATCGGCGTGGGCGAGTTCGTGTTCGCCGCGGAGATCATGGGCGGCGGGAAGGCCAGCGCGACGGCGCGCGTCGGGAAGGGCGGCGCGCTCGTCCTCGCTTCGGATCGCGCGGTGGCTCAGGAGCTGATGGTGACCTGTCCGCCGCTGCTCGAGATCTTCGCCGGGATGTGACGCGCTACTCGACGACCGTGCGCGGCGGGCCGAGAGCGGCACGCTTCGCAGTCGTGTCGATCTCCCAGCGGAGCTCTTCGTTGCCCTGCGCGCCGGCGAAGCGGAGGCCGAACCATTTGGCGTCGTCGGCGATCGTCGGCTTGCCGTCGGCGCTGAGTCGCGGGAACGCGATGCGGAAGCAGTGCCGAAGCGGCGAGGTGTAATCGAAGTAGCGAAACTCCAGCGGCCCGGGCTTCACGAGCTCGAGGCGCGACGGCGCGGTCTCGTTTCCCTTTTCGTCGATGAGGCGGACGATCCACGCCGACGTCGGCTTGGTGAGGTCGTCCCATTTCCACTTCGTGCCGTAGAGCGCGACGTAAAACTCGTATTTGACCTGCGTGTCGGCGAGCGTCCGCTGGAGCAGCTCGCGGCGCTGCTCGACCGTGAGGCGGTAGTCGGCCGAATAGCGGACGACGTACGCCCAGCGGAAATCCCAGGACTCGAAGGTCGCGCTCGCGGTGAGCATGTCGTCGAGCTCGCTCAGGGTGATGAGCTGCTCGGTGCGCGTCCACCGCCTGAAGACGGTCTCGTAGTCGGAGGGCACGTACTCGCGCGGGCCGCCGCCGAGCGACACTTGGGGCGAGCCGCAGGCCGCGACGAGCGGGAGCGCGAGCGCCACGAGCCAGCGCTTCATTCCCACCTCACACTCGGCGTGCGGCCGATTGTCTCGAGGACGTCGTCGCAGATGCCACGCGGGAGTCCGTCCACTCCGACCACTCTACTGCAAACGACCGGCGAATGCGCACCGCGTAGCACCGGCCGCATGGCGTTCATGTCGCGGTGCGTACGGCTCTACCGCACGAAGCTCGCAGATCCTTTTCGAGGGCTGCTCCGTCCAACGTGACGGGGCTCGTGGCACGGCCGGTGCAGAAACCATGAAAGAACGAATGCTGGAAAAGCTCGATTTGATGGTGCGTTTTTGGGAGCTGACGGCTCGCCACAAAGAAGGCGGCGAGCCGCTCTCGGCCGAGGAGCAAGTGGAGCTCTTGTCGTGGATGAAGCTCATCACGACGGACCTCGACGTTCCTCCGCCAGGGCCGCTCCCGCGAGCCGGCAACGCGCTCCCCGCGCAAGTGATCGGCGCGGGGACGAGCGCGGCTGTGGAGCTCCGCGGCGTGCTCGCGCGCGCGCTCCTCGTGACGAGCGCGGCGCCCATGCCGACGGGCGCGAGCGTGCTCCTGCGCGCCACGGACGCGGTCGCCGGCGTCGAGTACATCGTGCCGTGCGTGGTGAAATGGGTGCATTATGCAAGCCCCTGCTCGGCGGCCCTCGCCATCGACGGCGTCCCCACGCGAAAGACCTTCGGCGCCCGTGTGGATCCCAAAGTCACCCCGGCGTGGTCGCAAAGTGCCTCGGTGCAGCCCTCGAACTGACGCGCGCCGATTGGCGGTTGAAGTGAGGGCCCGCGATCTGCGATAGTTTGCGGCCCCATGCCGCTAAAAATCTCCGCACGCACGACGCACGCTCTCGACTTGAACGCCGACGTGGTCGTGATGGGCACGTTCTCGCTCCCCGGCGCAAAGGGCGACAAAGACGGCAAGAAGCAGAAGAAGAAGGACGGCGACACGCGCACCGGCGTTCCGTTCATCGACGCGCTCGATCGCGCGCTCGGCGGCGGCGTCTCGCGGCTGCTCGCGAAGGAAGAGTTCACCGGCAAGAAGGACCAGACGCTGTCGGTGCCGACGCTCGGGCGTTTGCCGGCGGCGAAGCTCGTGCTGCTCGGCCTCGGCGATCGCGACAAGGCGGGCCCCGGCGAGGTGCGCTCGTTCGCGGCGAAGGCCGCGCGCATCGCGAACGCCGAGAAGGCCAAGACGCTGGTGCTCGCCGTGCCCGACGGCCTCGAGGGCCGCCTGCGCATCGTCGGCGAGGGTCTCGAGCTCGGCGCCTACCGATTCGTGAAATACATGACGGGCGATCGCAAGCCGAAGGAGTCGCTCGAGGAAGTGACCGTCGCGAGCGAGCGCCGCATGCCGCCGGACGCGAAGCGCCAGCTCACGCTCGGCCAAGGCATCGCCGCCGGCGTGAACCTCGCGCGCGACTTGTCGAACGAGCCGCCGAACGTGATGTTCCCGCAGGCGATGGCCGAGGCCGCGGAGAAGGCGGCGAAGGATCACAAGCTCAAGATCACCGTCTTCGACGAGGAGGAGCTCGAGAAGCGCGGCATGAATCTGATTCAGGCCGTCGGGCGCGGCAGCTCGCACCCGCCGCGCCTCGTGCATCTCTCGTACGTGCCCTCGAAGAAGGCGAAGAAGCGCTACGTCTTCGTCGGCAAGGGCATCACGTTCGACAGCGGCGGCATCAGCATCAAGCCGGCCCAGAACATGGGCGACATGAAGCACGACATGTCGGGCGCGGCGAACGTCCTCGGCCTGATGGTCGCGATCGCGGCGCTCAAGCCGAACATCGAGGTGCACGGCCTCATGAGCTGCGCCGAGAACATGCCGGACGGAAACTCGTACCGGCCGGGCGACATCTGGACGTCGTACGAGGGGAAATCGGTCGAGATCATCAACACCGACGCCGAGGGGCGCCTCGTGCTCGCCGACGCGCTCGCCTACGCGGCGAAGGAGCTCGAGCCGGATCTCATGGTCGACAACGCGACGCTCACCGGCGCGTGCGTCGTCGCGCTCGGCACGACCTACAGCGCGTTCTACGCGACCAACGAGGACACCGCGCAGCGCTTCGCGTCGGCGGTGAAGGGCTCGGGCGAGAACATGTGGCGCATGCCGCTCATCGAGGAGCTGCGCGATCAGCTGAAGAGCGACGTCGCCGACTTGAAGCACACGGGCGATCGCTGGGGCGGCTCGATCACCGCGGCGCTCTTTCTCCGCGAGTTCATCGGCAAGACGAAGAACTGGGTCCACGCCGACATCGCCGGCCCCGCGCAGGCGGATCGCCCGTACGCGTGGCACGGCAAGGGCGCGACCGGGCACGCGGTCCTCACGTTCTTGCAGCTCGTCGAGCGCGCGGCGGGCAAATAGCTCGTAACTTTTTCGAAGCGGCGCCGCACTGAACCTTCACGAGGAGGTTCGGATGAAGAGCCTTTGGGTTGTGCTTGCTTCGATGACGATTGCATGCGGCGGCGCGGACGCGACGCTCGGGGACGCGGGAAATGACGCCGGAAACGGGAACGACGCGACCACCGGCGGCGACTCGGGGAACCCGGGGAACGACGGCGGAAACCCCGCGACAGACGGCGGGAACCCCGGCAACGACGGCGGGACGACGCTGAACGACGCCGGGAACCCGGCCACCGTCCCCTGCGGCACGACCAGCTGCAACTCGCCGGACGTCTGCTGCGTCGACACGAGCGGGCAGACCCCGACCTACACGTGCGCCGGTTCGTGTCCGAGCAACACGACGACGCTCCTCTGCGCCGGAAACGACTGCGGCAGCCAGGTCTGCTGCGTGTACATCGACCAGAACCAACAGGTCGCGTCCATGTGCGAGGCGTCGTGCGGGCAGAACCAGGCGCAGCTCTGTCAGAACACCGACGCCGGGCCGACCGGTTGCAGCACCAACCAGCCGTGCTCCTCGCAGAAGATCGGCGACTGGGGCCTGAGCTCGCCCTTCGGGACCTGCGGCGGCAAAGGGAACTAGAAGAGCCGGAGCTGCTTCTTTCCGGGCGGATCCGGCACGCGCTCGATGGGCGCGACGACCCAATCGGTGACGGCGCGCGCGAGCACCGCGTCGAGCGCGGCGTCGTCGGCGCTCGGGTCGAGCCACGCCGCGTGGTCGGCCTCGTCGAGCGCGAGCGGCATGCGGTCGTGCACGGCCGCGACCGCTTCGCTCGGAGCACGCGTCAGGATCGCGCAGCTCTCGATGCGGCGATTGGCGTCCTTCCAACGATCCCAGATCGCGGCGAAGCCGAAGGGCGCGCGATCGGGGCGCTGGATGACGTGCGGGAGCTTTTTCTTGCCCCCACGCGGCGACAGTCGCGGATCGGCCGAATCGTGGCGCCACTCGTAGAAGCCGTCGGCGACGACGAGGCAGCGGCGCTTCTTGTACGAGTCGCGGAAGGCGCGGCTGGTCGCGACGGTCTCGACGCGCGCGTTGATGAGCGGCTTCGCGTCGCGCGGGTCGCGGACGTAGAACGGCACGAGACCCCAGCGCATCAGGGCGAGCTCGCGGCCTTCGCCCTCGCGCTTGGCGCGGACGACGAGGACGGGATCGGTCGGCGCGCAATTGAGGTTCACGACGCTCGTCGGGTCCATCGTCGCGACCTCGGCGGGGTCGACGCCGAACGCGTCGGCGAGATCGTAGGGGGGGACGGCGAGGCGCGTGCGGCCGCACATGAGGTTCGCGGTTTAGGTTAGCATCCTGGGTCGATGAGGATGGGGACGCTCGCGCTCGCGGTGGGGCCGCACGTGGCCGTCGCGCTGCTGCTCGCGGCCGGCGCGGGAGGCGCGCAGCCGCCCCCGCCGGCGCGCGCGCCCGAACCGCTCGCGCCGGTCGCGCCGAGGAGACGCGTGGCCGCCGTGCGCACCGCCCTCGCGCCGCGCATCGAGCCCGCGCGCACGCTCGCGATGCGCCTCGAGCGCGGCGAGTGGGCGCCGAGCGATCGCCCGAACACATGGGTGCACATCCCCGCGACGCGCGACCGCGCGCCCGACCTGCGGCTGACGTTCGTCTTTCACGGCTTCAAGAACTGCATCGCGAGCTACACGAGCTCGGGCGCGTCGTGCTCGCGAGGCGAGCTCGCGATTCGCCCAGGTTACGCGGTCGCCGAGCAGCTCGAGCGCGAGGGCTCGAGCTCGATCGTGGTCATCCCCGAGACGTCGTACGACGTCGACAGCGCCGAGGCTCCGTTCCTGTCGCTGCACGGCCGGTTTCGCGCGTACGTCGAGGAGCTGCTCGAGGCGCTCGCCGAGGAGACGGGCGGCGCGCACCTGTCCGACGTCCGGCGGCTCGCGCTCGTGGCGTCGTCGGGCGGCTACCAGGCCCTCGAGCCGATCCTCGACGACGCTGGGCCGCTCGTCACCGACGTGCTCCTGTTGGATGCAGGATACATGTATCCCAACAGCACGACGGGGCGCTTCCTCGGCGTGGTGGCCGCCGAGCTCGACGAGGGCGTCTCGCGGCATCGTCTCGGCATCCTCTACACGCCGAGCGGCGGCGCGCTGCCGACGAGCCTCGCCCTGCGCGATCTCGCGCGCGCCGCGGTGGGCGACCGCGGCAGGTTCGGGCATTTCCGCGACGACCCGCCGGCCGACGCGCTGCGCGCACCGCTCTACGTGCTCCGCGTGGACGAAGATCACGACGTCGTCGTGCGCCGAAACCTCGGCCGGGTGCTCGCCGCGGCGGGGCTTTGAGCGCGTCAGCGCACGACGGCCGTGTTCGTGACCGACAGCGTGGCGGCGAACGAATTGAACGCGCAGTCGTTCGACGACGGGCAGAACGAGCTGAACGACGCGCAGGAGTCGAGCGCGGGGGACGTCTGCACCGCGCCGGGCGCGACGTCCTGGAAGGCGAAGGTCATCGGGCTCGCGCCGTCTTGGGCGGTCGTCTTCGAGTCGGTGCTGCATGACGACGCGACGGAGATCGTCACCGAGCCGCTCACGTTCTTCCCGTTGCCGCTGCCCTGGCAGACGACCGTGACGAGCGCGCCGTTGCCGTCGCCGCACCCCATTTGCCGAGTCACGGTGACGGGCGTCGTCGCGTACGTGCCGTCGGCAACGAGGAGCGGCTCGCAGTCGATCGAGGTCGCGAGCGCGCGCGGGGTCGCGGGCTGCGCGGGCGAGCCGCAGTTGAAGAGATTTCCGCCGGTCGTCGCGAAGGAAGCGTCGCCGAGCTCGACGTGAACGGCCGGCGGCGAGCTCGCGCACGCGGAGGCGAAGACGAGGAACGAAGCGGGACCGAGAGCGAACGCACGCATGGGAAAGACCTCCTGTTCCAGACTATCCCAATTGGGATGCACGCGTCGTACCTCGCGAAAAGGCGCGCGAAACGCCTGATTTCTGCCGCGCCCGCGTGCAGCGCGCTGCACAGCGGGTGTGAACCCGCGCGAATTGATCCACGTCATGGCGCGAGCCGAACCGGCGAAGGACATGTGTGGGATGCGGAGGCCGCGGCCGATGACGTGCGTTCTGGCGGTGCTCGCGGGCGTGCTCGCCGTGCTGCTGGCGTGGCCCGGGCGGAAGCATCCGATCGAGACGCGCGCGGAGCACGTCGCTCGCCTGGGCGACGAGATGGACCGGCTCGCCGCCCAGAGCGGCGCGCGCTGCCCGGCGGAGTGGGGGCGCCTCGCGACCGAGAAGGATCTTCGAATCGCGCTGTTCTACGGATACGCGAACTTCGACGAGCGCGTGCTCGACGAAGGCTTCGCGATCGCGATGGCCTCCGTGCTCGCGTCGCCGTGTCGCGGTCGCGCCGCCGCGTGTGGTTTCGTGCTCGTCGCCGAGGAGCCGCACCTCGTGCGATTGACGAAGAGGTTCGAGGAGCGCGCCGCGACGATCGACGTTCGATGGACCTCGATCGGGCCCGACGATCGCGAGAACCGTCGCTCGCCCGAGCAGGCGAGGGAGAGCCGCGTCGCGCGCGACCTCTTTCACCGTGCGCTGCGCGAGTCGGACGTCGTCCTCTTCACGGGGCACTCGCGCGCGGGCGGCGGTCTCGGGTTCGAGCCGGCGAGCGCGCTCGCGATCGCGACGGGCGCGCTCTTTCGATCGGAGGCGCGCGCCACCGCCGGCGCGATGGGGGCGCGCCCGAGCCGGCTCGAGCTCCTCGGCGTGATGGCCTGCGACGCCGACGCGTACTACGGCGCCGAGCTGCACGCGGCGAACCCGCGCGCGCGCCTCGTCCTCGCGCGCGCCGCGATCGCGTCGAACGAGACGGATCCGATCAATCTCGCGCTCCTCGACGCGGTCCTCGCGCAGCGATGCCGCGCGGACGTGACGTCGAAAAAACCAATCCGCGACGCGGTCCGAATCCTCGGAGCCGAGCGGTAGAGTTGCGCGGCGTCCGTTTCGAGGCTAAAGAAGGTCCGTCACGGTTATCCGTTTTCGGTCCGAGCTCGAGCTCGCTCGAGCGACGTAGACCGACGGCAAACCCGCCTCTCCGACCCCGCGGCAGCGAGGAAATAGGCTTTTTTCTTCCTCCGCCGCAGAGAGTCTTTCGAACATCGTGAATTCGTTTCGTCCCCGGCGCCATGGGCGCCGTCCGTTCCAGAACCGCCCCGCGCAGGCCGCTCCGGTCGCGCCGCCGCCGCCGCCGCGCGTGCTCGCTCCGCTGACGCCGGAGATCGCCGAGCGGTGCGCCGCTTCGCCCTTCGCCAAGCTCGGGCTCGCGCAGCCGCTCCTCCGCGCCGTGCTCGACGAGGGTTACCCCGAGCCGACGCCGATCCAGACCGAGGTGGTCCCGATCGGTCTCTCGGGTCGCGATCTCGTCGCGTGCGCGCAGACCGGCACCGGCAAGACTGCGGCCTTCGTGCTGCCGATGTTGCAGCGCCTCGCGGGCGCGCCGCCGGCGACCAAGCCCGCGCCGATTCGCGCGCTCATCCTCACGCCGACGCGCGAGCTCGCGTCGCAGATCGCCGAGCGCATCGCCGCGTACGGCAAGTACCTCGAGATCCGGCACGCGGTCGTCTACGGCGGCGTCAGCCAGCATCGTCAGGAGATCGCGCTCCGCGCGCGCCCGGATATCCTCGTGGCGACGCCGGGACGCCTGCTCGACTTGCTCGGGCAGCGCCTCGTCGCGCTCGACGGCGTGAACACGTTCGTCCTCGACGAGGCCGATCGCATGCTCGACATGGGCTTCATCCACGACGTGCGCCGCATCGCCGCGCTCGTCCCGCGCGAGCGCCAGACGCTGCTCTTCTCGGCGACCATGCCGCCCGCGATCGCGCAGCTCGCCAAATTCCTGCTCGTCGATCCCGGCCCGCGTGAGCGTCGCCCCCGCGGTGACCACCGCCGAGGGCGTCGATCAGGCCGTGATGTTCGTCGCGAAGGCGGACAAACGCGCCGCGCTCGAGCGCCTCTTGCGCGACGCGTCGGTCGCGCGCGTGATCGTCTTCACGCGCACCAAGCACGGCGCGAATCGCCTGTCCGACCAGCTCGGCCGTGCGGGCATCGGCGCCGAGGCCATCCACGGAAACAAGTCGCAGAACGCGCGCGAGCGCGCGCTCGATTCGTTCCGCGCGGGCAAGCTGCGCGTGCTCGTGGCGACCGACGTCGCCGCCCGCGGCATCGACGTGGACGGGATCTCGCACGTCGTGAACTACGACTTGCCGAACGTCGCGGAGTCCTACGTCCACCGCATCGGCCGCACCGGCCGCGCGGGCGCCGTGGGACGCGCGATTTCGTTCTGCGATCCGGAAGAGCGCGGGCTCCTCCGCGACATCGAGAAGCTCATTCGCAGGCGCTTGCCCACGCTCGGGGCCGACACGAACGAGTCGGCCTGAAGCGCACGCGGCGCGCGGCACTCCGTATGCACCCTCCGGAGCATGCGGTACGCGCGAATCTACTCGGCCGTTTTCGCGATCGGCCTCGCCGTGGCGCTCGCGCCGACGGACGAGGCCGAGGCGGACGCGCCGAGCTGCGCGTGGCAGATCGACTACGACCTCGCCGCGAACCTGAAGCTCACCGAGACCCCGATGGGCGAGGGCGACGGCGTCTACCGGATCGGCCCCGGCCACGTCGTCCTTCGTTGGGAGGACCGCGGCGGGCGGCCGGGCGGCGACGTCACCATGCTCGCGTACTCCATGGCCGAGCCGTTCACGATCAAGTCGAAGACGCTCGTCTGGACCACGACCGTCGTCACCGACACGAAGACCTCCGCGACGCCCGACGCGTGCGGCGTCGTCGCTCGCGGAACGGCTGAGGGCCGCACCGTGCGGTGGCGAACGCCGGTGCGCGGCTACCACACCGACGGGACAGTCACCTGCAAGGGCTCGCTCTGCGGGAAATTCGGCGCGCCCCCGCCCGGGACGATGGACCTGCACATCCCGGCGCACCCGGTTTGGTTCAGCCCGTTCGTCTTCTCGCCGGACCTCACCACGTTCACGATGGCGACGACGCACGTCGCGAAGACCTCGATGCCGAAGCAGGCGGCCGAGGTCGCGCTCGCGGGCCGCGAGACGCGTCGCGCGTGCGTTCCGGTCGTCGAGTGCGTGCGATGAAGCGCAGCAAACTCGACAACTCGGTTGCGACGTGATCTAAACGTTCGATCGTGACCTTCTCGACGACGCCTGCGGTCAACGCCGCAGCCATCGCGCCTACGCCGGTCATCCGTCTCTTCTCGGAGCACGCGCTCGTGTCGCAGACCGAGGGGCTGCGCGTGACGCACGTCGACGCGACCTTCGCGCTCGTCGCGCTCTCGTTCGACTACGCGGGGACGCGCGTGCGCGCTCGCGACGATCGCGATCGATTGTTTCGTCACGGCGCGACGGGCATGTCGGTCGTCGCGCGCTCGGTCGCGGCCGAGCGCGAGGCGCGCCGCGTCCTCGAGCGCCTCGGCGCCGTCGAGCTCGAGTGCCTCGACGACGTCGCGCTGCCGCCCGACTGCGACGCCGACTACGCGATTCGCCCGGGACAAGGCGCGAGCGCCCTCTGCGCGTTCTCGACGGACGCCGTGCGCGCGCTTCGGCAAGCGGGCTTCGTCGTCGAGGTCGATCGCGCGTACCCGTACCAGGTCGTCGCGCACGACCCGGCTTGGGTCGCGAGCGTCCAGCCCGAGCCGGGCAAAGGCAGCTGGTTCAGCCTCGAGCTCGGCGTGGAGATCGACGGGCGCATCGTCGATCTGCTGCCGCTGGTCGTCGATTTGCTCGACGACGCGGGCGAGAGCGACGATCTCCGCGCGCTCGAGCGTCGCGCCCACGCGGCCGCGCTGCGACTGTCGGACACCGAGCACGTGACGCTGTCGCCGGCGCGGCTCCGCGCGCTGCTGCGCGTCGTCGTCGAGCTCCACCAGGGCGTTCGTCAGTCCAAGGGGCGCGTCCTCTTCCCGAGCTCGCGCACGCCGGCGCTCGCCGCGCTCGACGAGGCGTTCGGCCGCGAGGGCGCGCGCATCCGCTGGAAGGACCCGGCGGGCGCGCTCGCGCGCGGGCGCGCCATCGTGACGCGACCCGCGTCGACCGCGACGCCGCGCGGCATCCGCGCCGAGCTGCGACCGTATCAGGTCGAAGGCGTGGCGTTCTTGCAGCACCTCGCCCAACAAGGCCTCGGCGGAATCCTCGCCGACGACATGGGGCTCGGAAAGACGCTCCAGACCATCGCGTTCCTCGCCGCCGAGAAGGAGTCCGGTCGCGCGACGTGTCCTTCGCTCGTCGTCGCGCCGACCAGCCTCGCGTTCAATTGGGCGCGCGAGATCGAGAAATTCGCGCCGCACCTCCGCGTCGTCACGATTCACGGCGCCAAGCGCGCGCCGCTCTACGAGCGGATCGCCTCGGCCGACGTCGTCGTCACCACGTACCCGATCCTGGTGCGCGACGAGGAGCGCCTCGCCAAGCACGCGTTCCATGCGCTCGTCCTCGACGAAGCGCAGGCGATCAAGAACACGCGGACGCAGGCGTTCCAGGCGCTTGCCTCGATCCGGGCCGCGCATCGCGTGTGCCTCACGGGCACGCCGGTCGAAAACCATTTGGGCGAGCTCTGGGCGCTCATGCGCTTCCTCGACCCCGATCTGCTCGGCGACGAGCTCACGTTCCGTCGGGTGTACAAGGCGCCGATCGAGACCGAGGGCGACGAGGATCGACTCGACGCGCTCCGCGAGCAGGTCGCGCCGTACATCCTGCGCCGCACCAAGCGCGAGGTCGCCAAAGATCTCCCGCCGAAGACCGAGCTCCGCCGTCCGGTCGAGCTCCGCGGAAAGCAGCGCGATCTCTACGAGCACATCCGCGTCGCCGCGCACGGCGACGTGCGCAAGGTGATCCGGCAGAAGGGGCTCGCCGCGTCCACGATCACGATCCTCGACGCGCTGATGAAGCTCCGCCAAGTCTGCTGCGATCCGCGGCTCGTCGCGATGGACGCGGCGCGCGGCGTCAAGGAGAGCGCGAAGACGGAGGCGTTCTTCGAGATGATCGACGGGCTCTTGCCCGCGGGCCATCGCGTGCTCGTCTTCTCGCAGTTCACGAGCATGCTCGCGCTCCTCGCCGAGGGCCTGCGCGAACGCGACGTCGACTACCTCACGCTCACGGGGCAGACGCGCGACCGTCGCGCGGTCGTCGACGGCTTCGAGCGCGGCGACGCCGACGTGTTCCTCATCAGCCTCAAAGCCGGAGGGACGGGCCTGAACCTCGTCTCCGCCGACACGGTCATTCACTTCGACCCGTGGTGGAACCCCGCCTCGCAGGCGCAAGCGACCGATCGCGCGTACCGCATCGGCCAGACGAAGCCGACGTTCGTCCACTCGATGTACGTCGCCGGAAGCGTGGAGGAGCGCGTGATGCAGCTCCAGCAGCGAAAGCGCTGGCTCTCGTCGACCCTCCTTGGCGACGAGCGACAGGACCGCGGGCTCTCGGAGGTCGAGATCGACCACCTGTTCTCGCCGCTCGACGTGTGAGGTCGACCGCGCCGGGCGACTTTGCTTTAATGCGCGCCATGAAATCGCGATCGCTCTTGATGATCCCGGGGCCGATCGATCTCGATCCGGAGGTCATCGAGGCGATGGCGAGGCCGGCGAAGAGCCACCTGGCGCCGAGCTTCGTGGACGCGTTTTCGCGCGTGCTCGTCGGCCTTCGCGAGGTGTTCGCCGCGCCCGAGGCGCAGCCGTTCGTCGTCGCGGGGAGCGGCACGCTCGCGATGGAGATGGCGGTGGTGAACGTCGTCGAGCGCGGGGAGCGGGCGGTCGTCGTCGACACCGGGTATTTCAGCGCGCGCATGGCCGAGATCCTCGAGCGGCACGGCGCGGAGGTGACGCGCGTCTCCGCGCAGCTCGGCGCGGTGCCCAATCTCGCCGAGGTCGAGCGCGCGGTCGCGTCCACCAGGCCCAAGGTGGTCACGGTCACGCACGTCGACACGTCGACCGGGGTGCTCGCGCCGGCAGAGCGCATCGCCGCGATCGCTCGCGCGCACGGAGCGCTCACCGTGCTCGACGGCGTCTGCTCGGTGGGCGGCGAGTCGCTGCGGATGGACGCGTGGGGGGTCGACGTCGCGCTCACCGCGAGCCAGAAGGCGCTCGGCGCGCCGCCCGGGCTCGCCGTCGTGCTCGCGTCGAAGCGCGCGCTCGAAGCGTGGCGCGCGCGCAAGACGAAGGTCGCCTCGTACTACGCCGACTTCGGCGCGTGGCTGCCGGTGCTCGAGGCGTACGAGGCGAAGAAAAACATGTATTTTGCAACTCCGCCGGTGCAGCTCGTGGAGGCGCTCGACGCGAGCGTCGAGAGCTTGCTCGCCGAGGGGATGGACGCGCGCGTCGCCCGGCACGCGAAGATCGCGACCGCGTTTCGCGCGGCGTGGTCGACGATGAAGCTCGCGACGCTGCCCGCGTCGGCCGAGGTCGCCGCGCACACGCTGAGCGCGGTCTGGTACCCCGCCGGCGTCGACGCGGCGCTCGTCGCGCGCATCGGCGAGGAGGGCGCGATCGTCGCCGGCGGGCTCCACCCCGACGCGCGCACGAAGTACTTCCGCGTGGGCCACATGGGCGGGACCGGCGCGCACGAGGTGCTCGCGACCATCGGCGCAATCGAGCGCGCGCTCCACGCTTCGGGTCACCACGCCGCGCCGCTCGGCGCCGCCGTCGCCGCCGCCGAAGAGACGCTCGCGAGCGCCTGATTTTCGCGGCGTTCCCGAATCGTGCCGCGCGAGTCGACAACCGCGGGCGTCGATTTTAGAGTGAACGCGTGGACGCCGAACATCGCGAAAAGATCGTCGGGCTGCTCGAGGACGTCATCGCCGCCGACGGCGTCGTCTCGGACGAGGAGCGGGAGTTCTTGCGGCGCGTGCTCGAGAAGTTCGGAATGTGCGCGCAGTCGCGCGGCGATCGCATGATCGCGAGCGCTCCCGGCAGCTCGGTCGCGACGCTCCGCTCGCTCGCTCCCGACGTGCAGGTGCGCGTGATGGCGCTCTTGGTCGAAGCGGCGGTCGCCGACGGGTGCGTCGCGCCCGAGGAGCGCGCGTTCTTGCTCGCGTCGGCGGCGTCCCTCGGCATCGACGCGCAGGCGCTCGAGGAGCGCATCGCGAGGCGCCTCGAAATCGGCGACGCCGCCGATTTAGTCAGCCGACGAATTTGGCGACGAGCGCGCGGACGGCGGCAGGCGCGAACGGCTTGTCGACCCGCTCGTTCGGCACACGATCGAGGAACGCGAGCGCGGCCGGCGTGAACGCGCCGCCGGTCATGAAGACCGTACGCTCCGCGAGCTCCGGCCGGCGGCGCGCGAGCTCTTCGTAGAGCTCCATGCCCGACATGCCCGGCATCATCAGGTCCGCGAGGATCACGTCGAATGACTTGTCCGCGACGAGCTCGAGCGCGGCCTTCGCGCTCGTGACCGTCACGACGTCGTGATCGCGCAGGACGCGCACGAGGCTGACGCCGACGGCGCGCTCGTCGTCGACGACGAGGACTGCGCCACGGCGCCCGCTCGCGGCCGCGGTCCGAGCCTCCGGCGGGTGCGCGCTCGCCGACGTTGCGGGCGGCAAGACGACGCGGAAAATCGCGCCTCGCGCGCCGTTGGTCGCCGTGATCTGCCCGCCCATGCTGCCGACGATGCCGTGGCAGATCGAGAGGCCGAGGCCGGTGCCGACGCCGATCGGCTTGGTCGTGTAGAACGGGTCGAACACGCGCGGGAGCGCGTCTTTCGGAATTCCGCCGCCCGTGTCGCGCACCTCGACGACCGCGTGACCCGCCTCGTCCGTCGAGGTCACGACGCGAATCTCGTTTCCTTCGGTGTCGCCCTCGCCGACCGCCTGCGCCGCGTTGACGAGGAGGTTGATGAAGGCCTGCCCGAGGCGCGACTCGTCCGCGTTCACGGCCGGAATGGGGCCGTAGTCCTTCACGAGCCGCGCGCGGTGACGGATCTCGTTGAACGTCATGTTGATGGCGAGCTCGATGACCGGTCGTACGTCGAGGACGGTGCGCCGCTCTTCGTCGGCGCGCGAGAAGGTCATGAGGCCCCGGACGATCTTGCGGATCCGCTCGGCGCCCTCCCGCGCCTCGCGCGCCAGGTTCACGCACTCCGTCGTGCGCGCGAAGAGCGAGCTCGGATCGGCGTCGGAGAGCTCTTCGACGATCACGTCGATGTTCGCCATCACGTACGCGAGCGGGTTGTTGATCTCGTGCGCGACCCCGGCGGCCATCGTGCCGAGCGACGCCATGCGATCGGCGAAGACGAGCTGGCGCTGGAGGCGACGCTGGGCCTCGCGCGCTTCGTGCTCGGCGCTGATGTCGCGGAACACGAGGACGGCGCCGCTCACCGTGCCGTCCGTCGCCTTCAGCGGTGCGCGGCTGAACGCGACGGGAAGCTCGGCGCCATCGCGCGTGACGAGGTAGGTGCCGCGCTCCGTTTCGCGCATGCGGAAGACCTCGTCGAGCGGCTTGTCGACGGCCTCCGCCGAGGTCCACCCGGTGAGGCGTTCACCGACCGGGTTCATGCGCGCGACCGTCGCGTCGGCGTGGGTCGCGATGACGCCCTCGGCGATGCTGTTCAGCGTCGCGGTGAGGCTCTCGGTGAGCTGCTGGTGAAGTCGCTGCGCTTCGCGCGTCGCCGTGATGTCGCGCGCGATCGCGTAGACGAGCTGGCGCTCGACGTCACCGACCGAGCGCCAGTCGAACCAGCGATAGCTGCCGTCCTTGCAGCGGTAGCGGTTGAGCTGCGGCGGCACCGGCTGACCCGCGAAGAGCCGCTCGCGCGCGGCGATGATGCCCGCGCGATCGTCGGGGTGGCAAAACTCGATCAGCGGCCGCGAGAGGAGCTCGTCCTTCGACCAGCCGAGGACGCGCGTCCACGACGAGTTCAGGCGCTTCCAGTAGCCGTCGAAGCCCGCGACGCATAGGCAGTCGAGCGACATCTCGAAAAATTCGATGTCCCCCACGTTTTCCTGCTCGGTCACGAGCCGGGAAATCTACCACACGCGGCGCGCCGCGTAGAGCGCGGGGAGCACCACGACCGCCGCGAGCAGGCACGTGATCTCTCCGACGGCGGAGATCGTGCCGAGGCTGCGAATCGCGCCGTTGTGCGACCGGAGAAGCGCGAGGTAGGTGAGCCGCGTGGTCAGGCTGCAGAGGCCGATCGCGTAGTCGACGCCGATCCCGAAGGTCACGGGCAGCGCGGCGAAGTTCAAGAAGTTGAGCTCGATGTGCCCGTCCAGAGCGTGGCGAGCACCGCGAAGAGCGGGCGTCCGCGCCGGCGGAACGTCACGACGACCGCGGCGAGCGCGAGGAGCAGCGACAAGACGACGGCGCGCGGCACGTCGCGCGCGACCGCTCCGAGCACGTCCGCGAAGATCACCGCGCTGCCCGAGCCTTCGACGACCTTTCCGTTTGGGAGCTTCGTCGTCCGGCAGACGCGCGCGAGGGCGACGGGGCTGCGAAAATCGTCCGAGCTGCCCGGCTCCGGCTCGACGAGCACGAGCGTGCCGCGGGCACCGCGGGTGTCGCGCCGCCGGCGCCGGAGGTCTCGAGCGTCCGCGTGTCGTAGTCGAGCGGGTCGCGCGCGACGTGGCGCGTGGCGGCGAACGTCCCGCCGAGCGCGACGACGGCGGCGACGGCGAGCACCACCCGCGGCGCGCGCGTCGCGAGCCACGCGAACGACTTTCCGTACGCCACCTCGAACGGCCGCAGCGGGCGCCCTGCGCGCTTGTCGGGCGCGGCGCGCTCGAGCAAGACGAGCATCGGCGGCACCATGAGCGTCTTCACGATCCCGCACGCGACCATCCGCGACGCGCTCACCGCACGACCACGCGCCGCGCGCCGTCGGTCTCGCTCTCGGAGGAACAGGACCAGATTCGAACGCGCTGGAGCGCGTGACCGCCGCGCGTCACGTTCACGCGCTCGGCGAGCTCGCACGAGCGCCCGCGGAGGGCGATTCCGGGGCTCCGGGGATACCGCGCGGTGTCGACGTAGACGACCGGCGCGTCGTGCGGCACGTTGCCGCGACCGACGAAATCGAACTCCGTGCGACGCGCGCTGAGGCAGTACACGGGCGGCGTGTCGTCGAGCGAGACCTCGAGCTGCCCGCAGATCACGTTGTGGTCGCTCGCGACGACCGCGCGCGGACCGAGCGAGCGCACTTGGCGCAAGACCGCCTCGTCGATGCGGCCCCAACCGAGCATCTCGTGCAACGGATTGGCGTTCGCGTCGTACATCGAGTCGGGCACGAGCGCCACGAGCGTGGGCGAAGCGACGTGCGCGAGGACGAGCGCGAGCGCGACGGCGCTCGTCGCGCACACCGCGGCGACGTACCCGCGCATGGCGCGACGGTCGAAATACTCGTCGGCGAGGGCGCCCATCGCGATCGCGAGCGGCATGTAGCCGACCATGGTCCAGTGCGGCTCGGAGTCTTTGACGCGGACCATCATCGCCCAAAGAAACGCGAGCGTCGGGAGGCTCACGCACGCGAGGAATCGGTAGCGCGCGTCGCGCCGGGCGCGAGCGACCGCCACGACCGCGACGACCGGAAAGGCGAAGAAGACGACCGGGTGGAAAAATAGGAACTGCTGGGTGAGCGCGTGCAGCCCGTTCGTGGCGTACGTGGTGAGCGAAGGGCGCGCCGCGCGCTCGACGAGGTGGAGCTCGAGCGACGGAAAGCCGCGTTCGGCGTTCCACACGACGACGGGGCTCGCGATTGCCAGCGCGAGGAGCCCCGCCGCGTAGAGCGATGGCCGCCGGAGCCAGCGGCGCGTCTCGCGCGAGGTGGCGAGCCAACCGAGCGCGAGCGGCACGAGGAGCACCGCCGTGTATTTCGCGAGGAACGCGACGCCGACGAGCGCGCCGAGGAGCAGCGGGCGCCACGGCTCGTCACGCTCGCGCAGGTCATAGAGCGCCCCGAGCGCGAGGATCCACAGCGGGGCGAGGAGGCCCTCCGGGTTCACGAGGACGCCCGTCCCGACGAACGCCGGGAGCACGGTGACTACGAAGAGCGCGAAGAAGGCGGCGCGCGAGGAGAATAGGCGCGCGGCGAAATGGTAGAAGAGCGCTCCAAACGCCGCGGCGCACGCGATGGGCACGAGGCGCACGGCGAGCGCGCTCGTGTCGAAGCGCGTGACGAGCCACGTGGTCCACGCGACGAGCGGCGGGTGGTCGTAATAACTGAGCGAAGGCCAGCGCGCCCAGCCCACGTAATACGCTTCGGTGTCCCAGAGGTGCGTCGCGTGCGACTCGACGACGCGCAGGGCTGTCGCGAAGCATACGAGCGCGCGCGCGCGCGTGCGCCACGAGTCGCTGACCGAGACGGCGACGGATCGCTCGGCGGGCATCGCCGGCGCGGATGCGTCTCGCGTGCCACCGGCGCCGTCGTGACGGGTGTGGCAATCGCGAGCGACGCGGTCGCGGCGGCACATCCGCTGCAACGCGGAGCGCGTGCGACGCACCGTCCCCGCGCTCACGTTCGTGCTCGTCGCGCTCGTCCCCGCCGGCGCGCGCGCGGGCGACGCGAGCTCCGACGCGCCGTCGCCCAAGCGCGCGGTGCCCGACTACGACGGGCGCGGGCCGCCGCCCGACGGCGCCAACGCGGGCGTCTGGGTCGCGCGCGTCGCGCTCTCGCCGCTCTACGTCGTCTCGGAGTACGTGATCCGCCGTCCGGTCGACGGGCTCGTGGACTTCCTCGAGACGAACGACCGGCTGACGAAGCTCTACGACTTCTTCGCGTTCGGGCCGGATCACAAGATCGGCTTTGCGCCGATTGGTTTCATCGAGTTCGGCTTCAACCCGAGCGTCGGCGTCTACGGCTTCTGGAACGACGCAGGCGCGCCGGACAACACGATCACGATGCACGTCGAGGCGTGGCCGACGGACTGGCTCGCGGCGACGTTCGCCGACCACTGGCGCTTCGGAAACGATCACGTGCTCGAGCTCCAGGCGACCGGCGTGAATCGGCCCGACGAGGTGTTCTACGGCGTCGGCCCGGACTCGCAGCAGGGCGCGCAGAGCCGCTATCGCGAGGCGCGCACCGACGCGAGCGCGACGATCGACGCGCACGTGTGGCGCTCGAGCCGCCTCCGGACGTGGGCCGGCGTGCGCAAGGTCGATCTCTCCGACGGGCATTTCGCCGGCGACCCGAGCCTCACGCAAGAGGCGGCGACCGGCGCGTTCGCGGTGCCGTTCGGGTTCAATCGCGGCTATGCGGGCCCGTACGGCGGCGCGGACCTCGCGCTCGACACGCGCGACGACCGCGACCCGCGGAGCGGCGTGCGCCTCGAGGTGCTCGGGGGGCTCGGCACCGACTTGGAGCACGGGTCGACGGGGTGGGCTCACTACGGCGCGGTCGGGACCGCGTTCTGGGACGTCGACGGCTGTCGCCGCATCCTCTCGCTCAGCGGCGGCGCGAGCTTCGTCGATCCGCTGGGCGACGATCCCGTTCCCTTCACCGAGCTCGTGACGCTCGGCGACGATCGCTGGATGGCGGGCTACTTTCCCGGGCGCTTGCGCGGGCGAAGCGCGGCCGTCGCGATGCTCCGCTACGACTGGCCGATCGCGTCGTTCATCGACGGGACCATGCAGGCCGTCGTCGGCAACGTCTTCGACGAGCACCTCGACGGGTTTCGTCCCGGCGAGATGCGCTTCTCCGGCGCGATCGGAATCACCACGAACCCCGACGTCGTCGCGGCCTTCGCCGGAGCGACGAGCGCGCCGCCCGACGGCACGCACCCCGCGCGCTCGTCGAACGGCCCGCGCCTCCAGATCGTCGCTGGATTCGGCACCGACACGTTCGACCGCGGGGCGACGGTCCAGTCCTTTCACATCGCCTTTGGCGTCCCGCACAGTTTTTAGGAGCCGCGATGACTCGTACGAAGATCCTCCTCGGTCTCACCGCCGCGACGCTCGCAGCGTGCGCCGGCGACCCGCGTTTTCCGCTGCGGGCGCCGCTCTGGCACGACTCTGACCTCGCGAGCGTGCGCGCGCGCTGCCACGTCGAATCGACTCGGCGCGACCCGCGCCACGTCTCGTGCGCGCCGCGCGTCCACGCGAGCCGCACCTACCGAGACGGCATCGACGCGCTCGTCTTCCGCCCGATCTCCGAGTCGCTGGGCGTCGTCGTCGGCGGCGAGGCGATCGACGTCAACAGCTTCGACGAGGTGCCCGACTCGTCCTGGTTCACGAACCGAATCGGCGCGCGACCACTCGCCGCGCGCGACCTCGTCCTCGGCGCGTGCACGGACGATCAAGTCCTCGACCCCGACGACGCGCCCGACGGCAGCTGGGTCATCGATCAGGGCAAGCTCGAGGGCTCGACGACCGGCTTCCGCGTCGTCGTGCCCGGCAAGGGCAAGTTCATGCTGAAGGCGGAGACCTCGCCGGGCGATCGCGAGCGCCAATCGGCGGCGTCGCTCGTCGGCGCCGCGATCTTCCACGCGGCTGGATACTACGCGTCGTGCGAGCAGATCGTCTGGGTACGGCCCGCGATCCTCAAGCTCACGCCGGGACTCCGCAGCAAGCCGAACTTCGGCGACGAGAAGCCGTTCGACCAAAAGGCGCTCGACGCGATCATCGCCGACTCGCCGAAGCGCGACGGAAAGATCCGTCTCGGAGCGTCCGCGTGGATCGGCGGGCACATCCTCGGGCCCGACGCGTCCGAGGGCACGCGCGCCGACGACCCGAACGACGTCGTCGCGCACGAGGATCGCCGCGAGCTCCGCGGCATGCGCGTCCTCGCCGCGTGGATCGATCGCTACGACACGCGCGAGGGCAACACGCTCGACACGTGGATCGCCGACGACCCGCGCCGCCCCGATTCTTCGCCGGGCCACGTGCTGCACTATCAGCTCGACACGAGCGAGGCGCTCGGCGGGCTCTGGCCGTGGGGCCCGCTCGCGCGGCGGCTCGGCGATCAGTACGTCCTCGACTGGGGAGGAATGGCCGCCGACTTCGTGACGCTCGGCATCCCGCGTCGCCCGTGGGATGAGAAGGCGCGGGTGCCGGGGCGCGAGACGTTCGGTTACTTCACCGCCGACCTGGACCCGGACGCGTGGCGCAACGCGTACCCGGTGCCGGCGTACAGCCGCGCGACCGAGCGCGACAAGGCGTGGATGGCTCGAATCGTCGCGCGCTTCACGCCGAGCGACGTCGACGCGCTCGCGAAGGCGGGCGAGTTCGCCGATCCGAGCGACGCGGAGTACCTCTCGGCCGTGCTGCGCGCGAGGCAGCAGCGGATCCTCGAGCGCTACCTCACGCGGCTGTCGCCGATCACCGACGTGACTCTCGAGGGCGATCGCCTCTGCGCGGTCGATCTCGCCGAGCGGCGCGGTCTCCGGCCGCCGAGCGTGTTTCGTTACGACGCGCGCGCGGCCGAAGGCGACTGGTTCCCGGTCGAGCGCGAGCCGGGAGGACGCCTCTGCGTGACGCTCCACCACGGCGGCGCGCGCTATCTCCGCGTCGCGATCGCCGACGGCGTCGCGCGCGGCGTGCTCGTGGCGCACCTCTACGATCTCGGCGCGCCCGGATTTCGTCTCGTCGGTCTCGAGCGACCGTCGCCGTGAGTCGGCGCGCGCCGCTGCGCGCCGCGCTTCAGCGGTGCCTGCGCTTCTTCTTCGTCTTGTGCTTGCCGGCGTCTTTCTTCCCGGCGTCGTGCGACGCGTCGGGAGCGGCGTCGTGGCCGGCGTCGTGGCCGGCGTCGCGCAGGTGCGCCGGCTCCGGCTCGGAGGTCGTCGGCGGCGCGGCGTGGACCTCGGGCTCGGCTTCTTGCTCGGGCTCGGCCTCGGGCGGCTCGGCGAGCGCGGCCGGCGCCGTGTCAATCGGCGCGTCGAGCGCGCCGCTCGTCTCCGGCGAGCAACCGCGGACCGCGAGCAAAATGCACAGCACGCCGGCGACCAGCGACAGCGCGCCGGCGGCGAGCGCGAAGACGCGCTTGCCGGGCCGTCGAATCGGGTAGCGCGAGCGCGGGCGCGAACGTCGCGACCGGCGCGGGCGGCTCCGGCGGCGTCGGAGGCGGCGCCACGCCGGCGGCAGGCTCCGGCGGCGGCGCGAGCGACGTCACGTCGTGGATCGCGGCGACGCCGTCCTCGGCCGTGTCGGTGCTCGGCGCGAGCGCCTTCACCTCGGCCTCGAGCTCGGCGATCAGCTCGCCGGTGAACGAGGGCGACGACGTCGCGGGCGGCGGCGCGATCCCGACGATCGTCTTCGACCGCTTCGGTCCGGACGCGGCGAGCACCCTGTCGATCGCCGCGAGCGTCGCCTCCGCCGGGTCGACGAGCGCGACGCCCATCCCCGCGGGGCTCTCGCCCGACGCCTTCTCGCGCGCCCAGACGACGCGCGCGCGGGTCGTCACCGGTTGCACGACGCCGGGCAGTCGAACCTCGATCTCGATCTCCGCGCCCACGGGCACGAGCGTCTGCGTCGCGACGAAGCAGCCCGATCGCGAGAGGTCGTGGGTCCACCCGCGCAAAGGCTCGCCCGCGCCGGTGCGGAAGATCACCGACGCCGAAATCCGCTTACGTGCGTGCTGCCGGCGCTCTTCGATGCGCCGAGCGTACCAGAGTCAGCGGACCAGCGACGCCACGACCTCGCGGAGGCCGCCGACGACGCGGGCGAAGCGCGCGTAGTCCAGCGTCGCGGGCGTGTCCCGGCTCGTGTGGTAATTCGGGTTCCGGAACATCGCCGTGTCGGTGACCATCACCGCCGGGTAGCCGACCTTCCAAAACGACCACTGGTCGCTGTACCCGACGCCCGGCAGCCACGCGGGCAGCGCGGCGCCCTCCGACGGAAAGGCGGCGCGCTCGCGGAACGTACGCACCACCTCGCGCGTGAGCGCGCGCGAGCTCGTGTTGCCGACGAAGCCGATGAAGTCGCCGCGGTCGCCGTAGAAAAAGCTCATCGGAAACGGGTAGCGCTGCGAGCCCTTCGCGTCGCTGTAGTAGGCGATCGTCTCGAGGCTCAGCATCGCGACGACGTCGTCGTGGCGCGCGGCGCACGCGCGCGCGTAGACGAGGCTCCCCATTTTCTCGCTCCAGAAATACGGCGGCTCCTCGTTCGCGAAGGCGACGAAGCGCAGCGTTCGGCGCGGCTTCTCCTTCGAAAAGGAGCGCGCGAGCTCGAGGAGCGCGGCGAGCCCGCTCGTGTTGTCGTCGGCGCCGGGCGAGCCGGGCACCGTGTCGTAGTGCGCGCCGACGACGACGATCTCGTCGGTCGTCCCGGCGAGCGTCGCGGCCACGTTGGTCGCCGTCGCGCCGCGCACGTCGTAGTCCTCGCCGCGCACGTCGTAGCCGTCGCGCCCGAGCGCGTCCTCGAGATAGCGCTTGGTGCGATCGAGCGCGCGCGCCTCGGGCAGGTTGCGCTCGCCGATCTCTCCCGCGAGCGCCTGCACGTCGGCCCAGAGCGCGTCTTGGCGCGCGCGGTCGCTCTCCGAGAGCGGAGGCAGCGGGCCCGCGTGGGATTTCCCCGGCATCGACGTCATGAACGCGAGCGCGCCGAACGCCGCGGCGACGAGCCCCGGGTAGACGACGAGACGAATCACGATGGCGCGCTTGCGCCGCTTCCAGAATTCGCCGAGCCGCAACACGGGCGCGAACGTATCACGCGCTCATTGGGCGAACGCGAGGCGCTCCGCGCAGGGTTTCGCGTTCTCGTCGGTGCGGAGGCCGGGGATCTTCGTCGGATCCGCGTCGAGCGAGGCGAGCTCGTGCTTGATCTTCGCGACGATGAGGCCGTCGAGGTTTCCGCTCGCGTACTGCTCCTGGGTGCCGCCGCAGCTCGCGATCGGATCGCCGCCGCCGGTGGATTGCGGGCCCGCGCCGCCGCGGAGCACGAACATTTCGGTCGCGCCGGTGTACTCCGCCATCTGGCGCATCACGGCTTGGCCGAGCGCGTCCATGCCGCTCGCTGCGACGCCGAACAGCTGAATTCCGCGGTGCGCGGCGTTCTTCATCTCGACGGCGTAGTCCGGATCGTTCGGGTAATCGAGGTGCGGCGGCGCGTCGGCGATGACGAACGCCATTCGCGCGACCGCGCGCGGGCTCCACTCGAGCGACGTGAGCGCGGCGTGGATCCCGGCGTTCATGTCCTCGGGCATGTCGCCGCCGCCGCTCGCCTCGATGCCGGCGATCTTGCGCGAGAACTCGCCGAGGTTGCTGGTGAACGCGTACGGCTTGGTCACGAACGGATCGGTGCGGTCCTTGTACTCGACCATGCCGACGCGCACCTGCAGCTGAGTGCCCTGGAGGGTGTGCGCGACTTTTTGAATCGTCGACTTCACGCTGTCGATTTCTTCGCTCATCGAGCCGGTCGTATCGAGGATGAACGCGAGGTCGACGACGCGCGCGTCGCTGCGCCGCGCCGACGCGAGCTTCATCTCGACGGTCCCGTCGCCGTCGTCGTCGAGCGCGACGGGCGCGCTCGCGTTTCCCTCGGCGCACCGCGCGTTCGCGGTGAAGTGTTTGCCGGCGAGCCCCTCGGCGTACGGAAAGAGGATGGCGCGGCCCGACGCGAGCGTCGTCAGCGTCACCTCGTGCTGCGAGGCGTCGGAGACCGTGACCGGGCAGCGCGAGACGGCCTTGCCCGCGACGTCGCGCACGATGAGAAATCGCCGCGCGCGGACATCCGCCGGGTGAATCGGCGCGCTGACCTGGCCGAGGTACCGCTGGAACTCGCGATAGTTCGCGTTGTCGTCCCACTCGCCGGCCCGGACCGAGGCGGCCGTGCCCTGCATGGGCGTGTCCTTGTCCATTCGCATGGCGCCCAGCGCCGTGGCCATGGGGGCGCCGCGGTGCGCCATCGCGCCACCGCCGACCTTCTCCCCCGTGATCACGGACGGCATGGGGGCCTCGCTCGCCTCGGCGGCTGCCCCCGGCGCGTTCTCTGCCGCGCCGAACGCCGAACCGGCCGTAGCCGTCGCTTTCGACGCTTCTTTCGTGCTGCACGCGGCGACGACCAAAAACGCGAGGGAGAGCGACTTACGCATGCCCCCAAGACGGCCCTGCCGGCGAAAAGATCTGGGCTACCATCCCGTCCCATGAGTCTGGCCTCGACGCTCCTCGGCCCCGTCTCGATCGGTCGGGAAGTGCGTGATCGCGTCGACCGCCTCGAGCTGCCCTTCAGCCGATTCGGCGTCGACAATTACGGGATCTCGAAGAAGCATCTCTCGTTTTGGTTCACCCTTTTGGGTGTACTCTACAAGGAATATTTCCGCGTCAAGGCGTACGGCACCGAGCACATCCCGCGGCGCGGGCGCGCGATGCTCATCGGCAACCACTCGGGCGGCATCGCCATCGACGGCGCGATGGTGATCGCGTCGACCTTCTTCGAGCTCGAGCCGCCGCGCCTCGCGCAGGGCATGGTGGAAAAATTCCTGAACCGGGTGCCGATGGCGTCTCTCTGGTTCAACCGCGTCGGCCAGCTCACCGGCCTGCCCGAGAACGCCCACCACTTGCTCGAGGACGACCGCCTCCTCATGGTGTTCCCCGAGGGCGCGCGCGGCACCGCGAAGCTCTATTGGGAGCGCACCTCGCTCGTGCACTTCGGCACGGGGTTCATGCGGCTCGCGCTCCAGACCAAGACGCCGATCATCCCGTTCGGCTTCATCGGCGGCGGCGACGCGTTCCCGACCGTCTTCAACGCGGTCGAGCTCGGGCGCCGCTTCGGCGCGCCGTACGTGCCGCTCACGCCGTACCTCGCGCCGATCCCGCTGCCCGTGCAGCTCGCGGTGCACTACGGCGAGCCGATGCGCTTCGACGGGACGGGCAACGAGGACGACGCGACGATCGAGCACAAAGTCGAGCAAGTGAAACTGCGCATCGCCGAGCTCATCGAGCACGGCGAGCGCCAGCGCGCGGGCTTCCTCGCGCTCCCGGGGAGAACGTGAGGACCGACGCATGAAAGTCATCTTGCCGGGGGCCTCCGGTCTCCTCGCGCGCATCGTCGCGCGCAAGCTCCTCGCGCGCGGGCACGAGGTCTTCGGCATCGACGTGCGGCCGTGGCCGGACGCGCCCGAGGGGATCGTCCTCCACACGATCGACATCCGAAAGCGCGCCGCCGAGGACGTCTTTCGCACCGTGCGCCCCGACGCCGTCATCCACATGGGCACGGTCACCCACCTCCTCCAAAAGAGCGAGGACCGCTACCGCATCAACCTCGGCGGGACGCGCGCGGTCTGGGACCACTGCCACGCGTACGGCGTGAAACAGGCCATTTTCGTGGGCCGCCACACGTACTACGGCGCCGGTCCCGACGCGCCGCTCTACCACACCGAAGAAGAGCCCCCGAGCGGCGCGTCGAGCTTCCCCGAGCTCGCCGATCTCGTCGCCGCCGACCTCTACGCGGGCTCCGCGCTCTGGCGCTACCCCGAGATCACGACCTGCGTATTACGTGTATGTTACACGCTCGGGCCGAGCCACCACGGCACGCTCGCGACGTTCCTGTCGCCGCCGATCGTGCCGCTCGTGCTCGGCTTCGACCCGCTCTTCCAGTTCATGCACGAGGACGACGCCGCCGAGGCGATGGTCGTCGCGCTCGAGAAGAAGGCGCGTGGCGTCTTCAACGTGTCGGGGCCGCCGCCTCTGCCGCTCTCGGTCATCGCGAAAGCCGCGGGAAAGAGGACCATCCCGGTGCCGGAGCGGCTTTTCCGGGCGATGCTCGGACGCTTCGGTCTGCCGGGGCTCCCGCACGGGGCGGTCGCGCACATCAAGTACCCGATCGTGATCGACAGCATGCGGTTCAAGAAGACCATCGGCTTTCGCTACGAGCACGACGCGGAAGCGACGATCGAGAGCTACCGGGCGACTGCGGCGCGGGCGGCTTCGTGAGTACGTACGGGATGCCGTCCTTCTCCATCGGGAACGAAGCGGTGGTCACGACGAGTCACGTGACACGTCGAGGGCAACCCATCTTGTTCGTCGCTCACCAATGGGATTCCAAAGAAGGTTGCGACATCTGGCAATTCCACAGCGGAGATGGCGACTACTCGGGCGGAGTCCTTCGGCTCGTCGCACTCCACGAAATACTTCGACTCGATCCGAGCGTGACTGAGGTCGCTGAAATGCCGGTCGGGCATTCGGCGCGCCGTCGTGCGGCTGGCGAGCGCTGGACGATCACGCCTGACGACGCGTCCGAGTAGCCCACGCTGGTGCGCCCGACCCACCTGAGGGCGCAGCAGGCGGCGCCTCGCCCGCGGCGAGCACGCGCCGTAGCAGCTGCGCGGCGGTTTTCATCCGCGCGGCGATCACGCCCGGTGCGACCGCGCTTGCGGCAATCACGAAGAGGACGTGCCCTGCGTCGAGGGCGACGGCGTAGCTGCACCAGCCCCGTGCGATCGGGAGGTTCACGACGGCGGGCTCGTCCAGGATCGTCGTGAGCGGGACCTCGTCGAACGTCGGAGCAAGGCCCGACGCGCTGTCATCGTGGGACGAGCAGAACAGCACGACGCCGTCACGGCGTACGATCGCCGCTGACCCGGCGGAGCCGACGTATTCGTCGACCACTCGCTGCACTTTGCCGGAGAAGCGCTCGAGCTTCACCGAGCGATTGTAGCAAATCGCGTACAATGCGCCCCCGATGAGAAAGCTCGAGCTCCTCGCGCCGCCGCCGGCTCACGTCGCGGTGAGGGCGCGCGAATTGGACGCCGTCCCCGCCGCGTTCGAGGTGCGCCTCGCCGCGATCGCCGAGGCGCTGTTCGCGACCGAGGCGGGCCCGCCGGATCCGCGGCGCGTCGCGTGGGTCTGCGCCGATTTCGCCGATTTCGCGTCGCGCGCGCAGGGTCGCGGCCGACTCGTGTTGCTCCTCAGCGTGTGGTTTCTCACGTGGCTCGCGCCGCTCGCGGTGTGGCGGCTCGGACCGCTCGCGTCGCTCCCGCTCGACCTCCGCGCCGAGGCGCTCGAGCGCGTCGAGGGCAGCGGCATCGGCTTCATCGCCCTCGCGCCGAAGGCCATGCTCTGCCTCATGTGGTTCGAGCACCCGGACACGCAGCGCGAAACGAAGACGGAGCCGACGTGCTCGAAGTGACGTCCGGCCGCGCCCGCGGGCGCGATTTCTCCGCCGATTGCGACGTCGTGGTCGTCGGGTCCGGCGCAGGCGGCGCCGTCGTCGCGACCACCCTCGCGGAAGCGGGGCTCGACGTGATCGTGCTCGAAGAAGGACCGCACGTTCCCGCGCAAGAGCATGGCGCGATGCGCCCGAGCGAGAGCATTCGGCACGTGTGGCGCGACGCGGCGATGACGCTCGCGATCGGCCTCGGCGACTCGCCGTCGATCAACGTCACCGCCGGACGCGGCGTGGGCGGCTCGTCGGCGCTGACGGGCGGCGTGTGCTTTCGCGCGCACGAGCACGTCCTCGACGCGTGGTCGAAAGAGGGCCTCCCCGAGCTCGGCCCGCGCGAGATGGACGCGTGGTACTCGCAGGTCGAGCGCGACGTGCACGTCGAGACCGTGCCCGAGGAGATGCGCTCGAAGAGCACGCGGCTCTTCGTCGCGGGCGGCGAGAAGCTCGGCGTCCCGTTCCACTCGATGCGCCGCAACACCGACGGCTGCAACGGCTGCGGACGGTGCAACTTCGGCTGCCCGCACCAGGCGAAGATGAGCGTCGACATCGCGTACCTCCCGCGGGCGGTCCGCGCGGGCGCGCGCATCCTCAGCGACTGCCTCGTCGATCGCGTCCGCGTCGAGGGCGAGCGCGCCGTCGGCGTCGTCGGTCGCCTGCTCGACGGCCCGAAGGGAAAGCCCGGGAGCAGCGTCTTCGTGCGCGCGCGGCACGTCGTGCTCGCGGCGGGCGCGATGTACACGCCGCTGCTCCTTCGTCGCAGCGGCATCGGCGCGCGCTCCGGCGCGGTCGGAAGGAACCTCACGCTGCACCCGAGCTTCCGCGTGATCGCGCGCTTCGACGAGCCGGTGCGCGGCTGGGAGGGCGCGCTCCAGAGCGCGTACTCGGACCACTGGGAAGAGGAGGGGATGATCCTCAACAGCGTGTTCATCCCGAACGGCGTCATGGTGGCGACGATGCCCGGCTTCGGCAAAGCGCACGCGAAGTGGCG
Organism: uncultured delta proteobacterium; assembly: GCA_963731595.1. Classification (GTDB taxonomy): domain Bacteria; phylum Myxococcota_A; class Polyangia; order Polyangiales; family Polyangiaceae; genus DASXHD01. The sequence goes on along the minus strand of CAVSWE010000004.1, from coordinate 224,132 downwards.
CGACATGGCCTCGCACCTCGCGATTTTCGGCGGCATGCTCCACGACGACGCGGGCGGGCGCGTGTGGAGCAATCCGGTCGGGCGCGAGCCGTTCATGACGTACCGCATGTCCGAGCGCGATCGCGCCCGCATCCCGATCCTGCTGCGCCGCATGGCGGAGATCTTCTTCGCGGCGGGCGCGCCCGAAGTGTTCTTGCCGGTGTTCGGCGCCGGGCCCATCACGGCCGATCGGCTCGACTCGTTCCCGTTCGAGTCGGTGAAGGGACGCAACATCGAGTGCTCGTCGCAGCACCCGCTCGGGAGCTGTCACATGGGCGCGTCGCCGAAGACGTCGGTCGTCGATCCCACCGGGCGCACGTGGGACGTGCAAAACGTGTGGGTCGCCGACGGGAGCATCCTGCCGACGAGCCTCGGCGTGAACCCGCAGCTCACGATCATGGCGATGGCCGCGCGCGTCGCGGCGAAGATGCGCGACGCGTTGCGCGCGCGCGCCGCCTGACGCTCCTCAGGTGGGCCGCTCCGCCGAGGCCGCGGCGCGTCGTTCGAGGAAGTTGCGCTCCGCCGCGTTCCGCGCGACGGCGATGCCGCGGGCGAAATGGGCGCGCGCGGAGGCCCTGTCGCCTGCGCGGGCCGAGAGCTCTCCCTTCGTCGCGTGAAAGAACACGTACTCTTCGAGCCCTTCGATCGCGTCGATGGCCTGAAGCCCGCGCGCGGGGCCTTCGAGCTCCGCGAGCGCGATGGCCCGGTTCAGCGCGACGACCGGCGAAGGCGCGAGGCGAAGGAGCGTGTCGTACAGCGCGACGATCTGCTTCCACGGCGTCGCGGCGGCGGTCGTCGCCGTCGCGTGGAGCGCCGCGATGCCCGCCTCGACGTGAAAGCGCGAGAGCTCGTCGCCCGTCGCCGCCTGCTCGAGGAGCGCGAGCCCTCGGCCCACGAGCTCGGCGTCCCACGCGCGACGATCTTGCTCGTCCCACGAACGAAGCTCGCCGAAGGCGTCGAGGCGCGCGGGCAAGCGCGCGGCGTGGAGGTGCAAGTTCGCGGCGAGCGCGAGCGTCGTCGGCGTGCGCGTGCTCGGATGCTCCGCGAGCAAGAGCGCGAGGCGCAGCGCTTCACGGCACAAATCCTCCCGAACGACCGCGTCGGCGCACGCGCCGTGGTAGCCCTCGTTGAAGAGCAAGTAGATCGCGTGATGCACGGTCTCGAGGCGCGCGGGCAAGTCGTCGGCGGTCAGCTCGTAGAGCGAGCGCGAGCCCTTCACGACCTCCTTGGCGCGCTGGAGGCGCTTGGCGATCGCGGCGGGCGTCGTCAGGAACGCCGCCGCGATCTCCGCCTCGCTGAAGCCGCACGAGAGCTGGAGCACGAGCGCGATCTGCGACGCTCGGGGCAGGCGCGGCTGCGCGAGCGAGAACATCACGCGCAGCTCGTCGTCGCGGAGCGTCTTCGACGCGAAGAGCTCGTCGACGACGGGCACGCGCGTCCACTCGCTCTCGAGGAAACGCGCGAGCTCGGGCGCGGCGAGCGCTTGCTTGCGCGCGCGACGAAGCTCGTCGATCGCGCGTCGCTTGGCGACGGTCGTGAGCCATGCCGACGGCCGATCCGGAACGCCCGCCTGCTTCCACAGCTCCATCGCGCGAAAGAGCGTCTCTTGCGCGACGTCTTCGGCGAGCTCCAGATTGTGCACGCCGAACACACGAACGAGCGCGGCCACGAGCCGCGCCCATTCGTGCCGGAAAAAGTGAGGGTCGAGCTGACTCACATCTTCATGAGCGGCCGGACTTCGACGCCGCCGCCCACCGCGAAGATCGGGCAGCCCGCCGTCAGCTCGACGGCGTGCTCGATGTTCTTGGCCTCCACGATCGAGTAGCCGCCGATCACGTCCTTCGCCTCGGCGAAGAGCCCGTCGGTGACGGCGCGCTTGGGACCGCTCACGAGGATCCCGCTGCGCTCGAGCGGATGCCCCACGCTCTTGAGGACGCCCTTGCCCTCGAGCTCCTTCATCCACGCCATCCAGCGTCCCATTTGCTGCTGCATCTGCTCGGGGGAGAGTTTTTCGCCGTTTCGGTACAGGTAGAGAAATTCGCTCATGATCGTCTTCCTTTCGGGGTTGTACCGGAAGACGAACGGCGTGGCTCGCCGAGGACACTTTTTTTCGGTGGCGTCACTCCGCCGCGAGATCGAGCGGGAGCGCGCGCAGCACGTCGACGTAGCTCACGATCCCGACGAGCGCCCGGTCGCCGTCGACCACGGGCACCGCGCCGATTTTGTTGTCGAGCATGAGGTCGACGATCTCGGCCGCGTCGGCGTCCTCGTCGACCGCGATGACGTCCGAGCTCATCACCGAAGCGACCGAGGCGTCGAGCGCCTGGCGCACGATCGAGACGTTCTCGCTGTCGAGGACGAACGGGATGGCGAGCGCGCGCAAATCGCGATCGCTGATCATCCCGACCAGCTCGCCGTCGCTGTCGACCACGGGCAGGTGGCGGATCTCGAGCGCTTGGAGGCGATCGATCGCCGTGCGTAGCGTCGCGGTCACGTCGATGACGGCAGGTGATTCGGTCATGAGGTCGCGTGCGGTGAGCATGATTCAGGTCTCCTCGGTCGGTGTCGCGGTCTTTTTCCCGGCGCGCAGCAAGACCACGTGACTCGCGTGTCCCCCGTCGTCGGTGTCGGTCTCGGTGAAGCGCACGCGGCTGCCGACGCGCATGCGCTCGAAGCCGTGGTTCTCGACGCTGTTTCGGTGAAAATAAATTTCGGCGCCTTCCTCGGTCTGCAAGAAGCCGTAGTCTTCGTACGAGAAGAGCTTCGAGACCGTGCCGTGCTTGGCGTGGACGTGCGGCCTCACCTGATCGCGGACGAGCGCGCTGTGCTCGCGGAGCTCGCGCTCGGCGTCGTCGAAGGCCACGTCGACGGCGGCGTAGGCGTCGTTTTGCGCCGCGTCGTCGTGGTGTCGGCTGACTACGAGGTCCTCGCGCGGGACGCCGATCTCGATGCGAACGCGAAACGCGCTGCCGAGCCGGCTGTGCTTGTGCGGCGCCTCGATCGCGACCCTGAGGTGCGTGACGCGGTCGTGGAGGCGCGAGAGTTTTTCGGTTTTCTTTTGGACGTAATCGGAGAGGGCGGGCGAGGCAGGCAGACCGTGGAACGTGATCTGAACGGGCAGTGCCATGGCGGTTTTCCACTCGCTTCGCGACGCGCCGGCGCTCGAAGCGAATCGAGCGCCGGGCCGTCGCGTTCAATTTTCAGGATTTCTTCGCAGCCGTTTGGACCGGGATCTTTTTCGCCTGAGCTTGCTGCGTCTTTTGGACGGTCAGCGTCAGGACGCCGTCTTTCAGGTCCGCGTGCGTGCTCGACGTGTCGACGCCCTCGGGCAGCGTGAACGAACGCGAGAAGCTGCCGTAGGAGCGCTCGTAGGCGTAGTAGCGCTCTCCTTTCTCTTCTTTCGACTGTTCCCGTTTTCCGGAGACGTTCAATCGATTGCCGGACACGGTGACTTCGATGTCGGACTCCTTCACTCCAGGTACGTCTGCATGGAGCACGTAGGCGTCGTGGGTCTCCTTGATGTCGAACGCCGGTGCGAGCTCCGCGCCGAGTTGCTCGGGCCAAGCCGGCATGATCTCGCGAAATGGGTCCCAACCCATGAGGTCGCGCATCATGCGGAATGGGGAGAGCCGCTCGCGTGCGGGCGTCATCGCCGCGCCGGTTTCTCCGTTCTTGCGGATTTCGATGCTCGCCATGGTGGAATCACCTCCTTGGTGCACGGGACGATGGAGCATGGCGCGTTCCACTTCGAACCCCGCTGGAAATCAGCGCGCCGCGCCGGCGGCGGCGAAGCGTTTGCGTGCGGCGCGCAAACCGCACGCGCGGCGCAGCGCGGGCAGGAGGACGGGCATGGACGAGGCGAGGAGGGCGCCGGCGGCGACGTCGACGACGTAGTGATACGCGAGGTACACGGTCGAGAAGACGATCGAGCCGGCGACGAGCGCGAGGAGCGGCGTCCATTTCGGAAAGGCGCGCGCGCCGAGCGCGGCCACGACCAGCGCGACCGCGGTGTGGCCGCTCGGGAACGCGTCGTAGCCGTTGAGCTCGACGGCGCCGACGAACGCGTGAGCGGCTTGGGCGACGTGCGCGCCGGCGAGGCTCACCGCGTCGCGCGGGCCGGACGCGGGCATCAGCACGTACCCGGCGTACGGCAGGAAGAACGCCGCCATCGTGACGAACGCGAACTCCTCGAACTCGCGGCGCGTCCGGTGGAGAAAGAGCGCGAGGCCGACGGCGAGGGGAAAGAGATAAAAGCTCACGTACGCGGCGCCCGCCGCGTCGGTGAGCCACGCCGGCCGGCCGAGCGCGCCGCGCCACGCGACCGCGAGACGAGGAAACGCGCGCGCGTCGATCGCGGCGAGCCGCGCGTCCCAATTCGGTGCGGCGACGGCGGCGACGACGCGTCCCGAGAGCTCGAAGAGGAGCGCGACCGACGCGTACGGCGAGAGGAACGCGTGCGCCGTTCGTCCGATCGGCGAGCGCGCGCCCCAGAGGGCGATCGCGCCGAGGAGCGCGCCGACGACGAGGATCAGCCCCGTGGTCTCGAGCGCGCGAGGATCGCGGGCGAGCGTCAGCGCGAGGAAGCTCGCGAGGACGAGCATCGAGAGGCGGTCGGCGGGCGACAGAATTCGCGCCATCGCCGGTGAATTCATGCATGGCGTGCGCCGCTCGGCGGCCGGAACCTGGTACGGTCGAGCATGGACCTTCGCACGCCACTCGCCCTCGCGGCTGGGTCGCTCGTCCTCGTCGCGCTCGTGGTCCCCGCGTGCTCGAGCTCGGGCGACGCGAACGACGGCGGCGACGACGCCGCGGACGCCTCAGCCGATCTCCTCGTGCCGCCGCCGATCGACCGCACCAAGAGCGAGTCCGAGCTCGCGCCCGAGCGGGCCGCGTGCACGTTCGGCGCGGGCGCGTGGCCGGCGGAGACGCTCGGCACCGAAGATCCGGTCGGCGCCGACATCCCGATCGATCACGTCATCGTGATCATGCAGGAGAATCGATCGTTCGATAACTACCTCGGACGTCTCGTCGCGCAGGGCTACTACAAAGACGGCGAGGTCGACGTGCCGCCGGCGGATTGGTCGAACCTCGACAACGACGGCGGCGCGGTCGTGCCTCACCCGGACGACGAATATTGCTTCGGCGTGAACCACAGCTGGGGCGCCGAGCACGACGACTACGACGACGGCAAGCTCGATCACTTCGTCACGCAGAACGAGCCCGACGGGCAGCGCACGTTCTTCTACGAGGACGACACGGTGATCCCGTTCTATTACGCGCTCGCGAGCACGTTCTCGATGGGCGACCGGTACTTCTGCTCGGCGCTCACGTCGACTTGGCCCAATCGCTTCTACATGATGGCGGCGACGTCGTTCGGCATCGGCGACAACTCGTTCGACACGCTCGACACCGCGGCGAATCCTTCGCCGCAGATCTTCTCGGAGCTCGCCGCCGGCGGCCACACGTGGAAGGATTACACCGACGGCCCGCACCAGGTGGAGTTCTTTCCCGCCTTCGGCTTCTCGCACGACGCGCTCTCGAATTACGCCGACGTGCAGTGCGGCCTCTTCGGCGACCTCGCGAACGACACGCTGCCCGACGTCGCGTACGTGATGGGCGACGAGATCAACGAGACGTCGGACGAGGGGCCGTCGGCGCTCCCGGGGATCGGCGGCGCGCTCGTCGAGGCGATCGTGCGCGCGCTCTTCGCGTCGCCGGCGTGGAAGCACACGGCGCTCTTCATCACGTACGACGAGAACGGCGGCATGGCCGACCACGTCCCGCCGGTGAAGGCGTGCCCGCCGGACAACCTCCAGCCGCACGACGGAAACGGCAACCCGCTCCCCGGCGCGTTCGACACGACGGGGTTTCGCGTGCCGTTCATCCTCGTCTCGCCGTACGCCAAGGCGCACTACGTCTCGCACACGGTCTTCGACCACACGTCGGTCGTGCGCTTCATCGAGGCGCGCTTCGGCTTGCCCGCGCTGACGGCGCGCGACGCCAACGCGACGCCGCCGATGGACATGTTCGACTTCCAGAACCCGCCGTTTCTGACGCCGCCGGCGATCGCCGCGCACACGACCGTGCCGGACCCGATCCTTGCACAATGCAAGCAATCGATGGCGCCGACGAGCTGCACGCACTGATCGAGGTCACTCCATCCGACGCCGGAACAGCCACGCGGCGGCGGTGAGCGTGACGGCGGCGATGAGCGCGAGCGGCAGGGTCTGGCGCGCGACGTCGGCGGCCGAAATGCCCTTCAGGAAGACGCCGCGCGTCACGACCAGGAAGTAGCGGAGCGGGTTGACCAGCGTGAGCGGCTGGAGCCACTCCGGCATGTTCTCGATCGGCGTGGCGAAGCCCGACAGCAGCGTCGCCGGCGCCAGGAACAGGAACGCGCCGAGGATCGCCTGCTGCTGGGTCTTCGAGAGCGACGAGATGAACAGGCCGACGCCGATGACCGCCGCGAGGTAGAACCCCGCCGCCAGTAGAGCAAGGAAAGCGAGCCCCGGAACGGCACGCCGAAGCCGAAGCGCGTCGCGACGACGTAGAGCGTGATGTGAAAGTACCCGATGAGGAGCGGCGGGATGGTCTTGCCGAGCAGGATCTCGTGGACGCGGAGCGGCGAGACCATGAGCTGGTCGAACGTGCCGAGCTCGCGCTCGCGCGCGACCGAGAGCGCGGTGACGACCAGACCGATGAGCAGCGCGATGAGGGCGATGAGCCCGGGCACGGTGAACCACGGTAGGTGAGGTTCGGGTTGAACCAGTTCCGCGTGACGACGCGCGGGAGCGTCGCCGGGCGGCGGCCCAGCGCGTCCTGGTCGGCGATGAAGTTGCTCGACGATCGCGCCGAGGTAGCCGTCGACGATCTGCGCCGCGTTCGAGCGGCGGCCGTCGAGGATGACTTGGACGCTCGCCGGCCGGCGTGCGGCGAGATCGCGCGAGAAATCGGGCCCGATCTGCACGCCGGCGATCGCCTGCTCGCGATCGATCGCGCGACGGAGCTCCATCGGGTCGTGGACTGGCCGGACACTGCGGAACGTCGGCGAGCCCTCGACGCGCGCACGAGCTCGGCGCCCGAGGAGCCCTCGTCCTGGTTCAGGACCACCAGTCGACGTTCTTCACCTCCTGCGTCGCCGCGAAGGCGAAGACGAGCAGCTGGACGAGCGGCGGCACGATGAGGATGATGCGGCTCCGCGGGTCGCGCAGGACGCGAGCAGCTCCTTGACGATCAGCGCGAGCAGGCGCGCCACAGCTCACGCCAGCCGCTTCCGGGTCGTGCGGACGGCCACGAGGAGCAAGACCGCGCCGTACGCCGTAGCACGGCGATGCTGCGCAGGAAGAGCGGCCAGAGTCGCCGGCGAGGAACAGCGTCTGGAGGCTCGGGACGAAGTAACGCGCCGGCACGATCAGGGTGAGCGCCGGATCGGCGTCGGCATGGTGTCGATCTCGAAGAGGAAGCCGGACAGCAGGAACGCCGGCAGGAAGGCGCGATCAGCGCCGACTGCGTGGCGAGAAACTGGTTCTTGGTCGCGGTCGAGATCAGCAAGCCCTGCCCGAGCGCCGGCAAGAGGAACGCGGACGAGACGCGCGTAGAGCGCGACGAACGAGCCGCGGAACGGCACGCCGAACACGCCAGACCGCGACGACCGCCGCAGAGCGTCATCGCGGCCATGCCGAGCACGAAGTAGGGGATGAGCTTGCCGAGCGAGCAGTTCGACGGCGGTCACCGGCGTCGCCATCAGCGCCTCCATCGTGCCGCGCTCCCACTCGCGCGCCACGACCAGCGCGGTCAGCAGCGTGCCGATCAGCGTCATGATGATCGCGACGACCCGGGGACGAGGAAGTCCCGGCTGTCGAGCTCCGGGTTGAACCAGACGCGCGGCTCGGGCGCCCGACGCTCGCGCCGCGACGCGCCGGCTTCGACGCGCGGCACTTCGGCAGCCAGTTGCCCAGACGCCCTGGCACGTAGTTCTGCACGAGGCCCGCGGTGTTGGGGTCGCTGCCGTCGACGATGACCTGCACCTCGGGCGTCTCGGCGCGGCGCGCAGCTCGCGGTCGAAGTCGGCCGGCAGGACGACGATCCCGCCTGACGCCGCCGGCGACCAGGTCGTCCTCGACCTCGCGCCGGTCGGTGCCGAGGCGGACGTCGAAATAGCGGCGAGTCTGGAACGAGGCCACGAGCTGTCGGCTCGCGGGCGTCGGCTGCTCGACGACCACGCCGATGCGTCGTGCGGGCGGTCGAGCGAGACGCCGTAGCCGAAGATGAACAGCAGCAACAGCGGCAGGACGACGGCGATCAGGAAGCTGCTCGGGTCGCGCACGATCTGCAGCGCCTCCTTGCGGACCAGCGCGCGGAGCGCGGCGGGCGCGCGCGCGAAGCGAGACAGGGCGCTCGTCGCGCGTGATCATGCGGCCTTCGCTCGGCCTCGCGGGCCTCGACCAGCGCGATGAAGGCGTCCTCGAGCGTCGGCTCGGGCGTTCGGGCGTCGCGACGCGCGCCTTCAGCTCGTCGGGCGAGCCCTGCGCGATGAGCGCGCCGCGATAGACCAGCGCGATGCGGTCGCAATATTCGGCCTCGTCGAGGAAGTGGGTCGTGACCATCACCGTGACGCCCTTCTCGACCAGGCCGTTGATGTGCGTCCAGAACTCGCGGCGGGTCAGCGGGTCGACGCCCGAGGTCGGCTCGTCGAGGAACAGCACCTCGGGCTCGTGCATGACCGCGCAGGCCAGCGCCAGGCGCTGCTTGAACCCCAGCGGCAGCTCGCGCGGCCGCCATGCCGAGGCGGTCGCCGAGAGCGAAGACGTCGATCATGCGCTCGAGCTGCTCGCGCTTGCGCGCGCCGCGAAGGCCGTAGACGCCGGCGAAGAACTCGAGGTTCTGCGCGACGCTCAGGTCGCCGTAGAGCGAGAACTTCTGCGCCATGTAGCCGAGCCGGCTGCGCGCGCCGGCCGTGCGCGGCAGCAGGTCGAAGCCCGCGACGCGGCCGCTCGCCGGCGGTCGGCGCAGCAGGCCGCACATCATCTTGAACGTCGTCGACTTGCCGGCGCCGTTCGGGCCGAGCAGGCCGAAGATCTCGCCGCGCCGGACCGCGAAGGTGATGTCGTCGGCGGCGGTGAAGTCGCCGAACCGCTTGGTCAGCCCGCGGGCCTCGACGACGGCGCGCGCGATCCGCCTCGGCGCCGCGATCGTGCGAGACGCCTCGGCGAGCTTCGAGCGCCCGCCCGGGCCGCCGCCCAGCAGGTCGATGAAGGCGTCCTCGAAGCGCGGCGCGTTGCGGCGACGAGCTCGGCGCGAGGTCCGGCGTCGGCCGGCACGGTCGGCGGCGCGACGCGTCGCGCGCGACCAGGCGCACGCCTGCCCTGGATGACGCCGTCGATGACGTCGGGCTCGTCGAGCGCGCGCGGCCAGGATCGGGCGGCGGCGGCCCTCGACGCTCTCGACGAGGAAGACGCGGCCCGAGTGCGCGGGTCAGCTCGCGCGGCGGGCCGTCGAAGAGGAGCTTGCCCTCGTTCAAGCAGCAAGCACCTCGGTCGCACGCCTCGGCCTCGTCGAGATAGGCCGTGCTCCACACCACGCCGATGCCCTCGTCCACCAGCTCGTTCACCATCTTCCACAGCTCGCGCCGCGAGATCGGGTCGACGCCGACGCTCGGCTCGTCGAGCAGCAGCAGCCGCGGCTTGCGGATCAGGGCGCAGGCGAGGCCGAGCTTCTGCTTCATTCCGCCGGAGAGCTTGCCCGCCAGGCGAGCCGTGAAGCGCTCGAGATCGGTGAAGGCGAGCAGCTCGTCGAACGACGTCTGCGCGCTCGCCTTCCGGCAAGCCGCGGAGATCGGCGTAGAGGTCGAGGTTCTCCTGGACCGACAGATCCTCGTAGAGGCCGAAGCGCTGCGGCATGTAGCCGATCGAGGCTTGGATCCACGCGGCGTCCTTCGCGGGGTCGAAGCCGCAGACCGTGAGCGCGCCGCCGTCGGGCCGAGCAGCCCGGCGATGAGCCGCATCAGCGTCGTCTTGCCGGCGCCGTCCGGCCCGACCAGCCCGGTGATCGCGCCGGCGCGCACGGCGCCCGAGATCGCGTCGAGCGCGGGAGGACCCGCCGAACCGCTTGGTGACGCGCGTCAGGCGGACGAGCTCCTCCATCTCATGCTCCGCCCGTGTCGATGCGGACCGTGACGGGCATGCCCTGGCGGAGAGCCGGCATCGGGCTCGTCGACGATGACGCGCAGGCGGTAGACGAGGTCGGTGCGCAGGTCGCGCGTCTCGACCGACTTGGGCGTGAACTCGGCCGTCGGCGAGATGAAGCCGACGTGGGCGGCGATCGCCTTCGACGGCGCCGCGTCGGAGAAGACTTGCACGGGCATGCCGGGTTTCACCTTGCCGAGCTCGACCTCGGACACGAAGGCGCGCACCCAGACCGAGCGCGTCAGCGAGACGACGTAGACGACGTCGTTCGGCGACACGATGGCGCCGGGCTCGCGCACGCGCGAGGTGACGACGCCCTCCTCCGGCGCGACGAGGCGCGTGTCGTCGAGCGAGGTCTGCGACGACGCGACGCGCGCCTGCGCGACCTGCAGCGCGGCGCGTCCGCCGGCGATGTCCTCGGCGCGGCTTCCTTGGAGCTCGAGACGGTGCGACTGCACGGCGGCGTCGACGCGCGCGTCGGCCTGGCGGCTGCGCGCGAGCGCGTCGTCGTAGCTCGCCTTCGGGATGGCGTCGTCGGCGAGGAGCTTCTTCGCGCGCTCGAGCTCGACGTGCGCGTTGTCTTGACCGGCCTTCGCCTCGTCGACCGAGGCCGCGGCGCGCAGGATCTCGGCCGGGCGCGAGCCGGCGAGCAGCTTGTCGAGCGAGGCGCGCTGCACGCTCACTTGCGCCTGCGCCGCGCGCAGATCGTCCTCGAACGCGCGCGCGTCGAGCGTCGCCATGACCGCGCCGGCGGGCACCGTCTCGCCCTCCTCGAAGTGCATCGCCTGAACGCGCCCGGAGACTCGGAAGCCGAGCTCGACCTGGCGCACGTCGACGTTGCCGTAGAGCGTGAGCTCGTCGGTCGGCGCGTGCTTTCGCCCGAGGCGGCCGGTGTGAACGAGCCAGAACGCCGTCGCGCCGAGGGCCGCGAGCAAAACGAGGATCACGGCGCGCGCGCGTTTCATCGCTTTCCCTTCTTTCCGGCGTCGTCCGCCGCGAGCCCGCGAAGGAGCGTCTCGACGTGGGCCGAGATGACCGCGTGTCGGTCGAGCTTGATGCTCATGTGCGGCGCGAGCGACTGCTCGAAGAGCCCGAGGAGGAGCACCGGCGCCACGAAGAGCGGCGCGACGCTCGCCGGGTCCACGCGGCGAAACTCGCCCCGCTCCATGCCGCGGCGGATCACGCGCTGAATGACCGCCATCCCGCGCGCGAGCACGGCGTCGCCCCAGAAGCGCGCGAGCGCCGGGAAGTTCCCGGACTCGGACACGATCATCTTCGCGATCGAGGGGAGCGGACCGTCGAGCGCGGCCTCGAGCACCGCGCCCATCGCGCGCACGAGGTCCGCCGTCGGTCCTTCGAACGCATCGACGAGCGAGTCGAGCTGGGCGAGGCTCGGCGTGATGGTCGCGCGCACGACCGCCTCGAAGAGCTTCTCCTTGCTCTCGAAGTAGAGGTAGACGGTCGCCTTGCTGACGCCCGCGCGCGCGGCGACCTCTTCGAGCCGCGTGCCCGCGAACCCGCGCTCGGCGAAGAGGCGCAGCGCGGCCGCGATGAGCTCCGCGGGCCGCGCGTCGCTGCGGCGCTCCCATTTCTTGGTCGGTTTGGGGTTCGTCGAGGGCATCGCCGGTGCTCCGAAATAAGTGACTCGCTAGTAACTTGTGCCCAAGGCGCGCCAAGTCAAGGCTGATTCATGCGCAAAAATGCAACGCGACAACTGGCCGGCGAGTCACATTGTTGCGCCGGTACGCAAGCCGTGCGCCGCCGGCGACCTCGTCAGCGCGCTTCGCGCGCGAACCGCAAGATGCGGTCGGCGATGCGCTTGGGCTGCTCGAGCTGCGGGGAGTGGCCGAACGCTTCGGGCTCCTCGACGATTGTCTGCGGCGGCAGGTGCGCGCGAAACCAGTCGAGCGCCGCGCGCGGGAGCAGGCGGTCGGAGCGACCCCACACGAGGAGGATCGGCATGCGGAGCGCGGCGAGCTCGCGGTCGAGCGCGCCGCCATCGGGCGACGCCGTCTCGAGCACGTCGCGCACCGCCTCGCGCCGCACGACGTCGGGGAACTCGTGCGCGACCAGCGCGAGGAACCACGGCGGCCGGTGGTAGATGCGCTCGAGGAAGCGCTTCGCGGTGCGTCGGTCGTGCACGTCGAACGCGGCGACGAGCTCGCGCCACTCGTCGGCCTCGAGGCGCGCGCCCGCGGGGGACACGAGCACGAGGCCGCGCACGCGCTCCGGCCGGCGCGTCGCGTACGCGAGCGACACGGCGCCGCCGAGCGAATTGCCGCACACGATCGCAGGCTCGTCGATCACCGCGTCGAGCGCGACGGTCATCGCGTCGAGGAGAAAGTCGGGCGTGACGCGCTCGCCTGGGTGCGGGCTGCGGCCGTGACCGGGCAGCTCCGGGACGATGACGCGCTTCACGTGCGGAAGGAAATGCGGGACCATCCGCGCGAACGCCGGGCCCGCGGCGCCGAGCCCGTGCACGAGCACGACGGGCGGGAGCGTCCCGCGACCGCGCCCTTCGTAGACGTGCACGCGCGCGCCGCCCGCCTCGACGAAGCGGCTCGAGAGCCCGCGCGCGTTCATCCCGTAATGCGCGAGGCGATTGGCGGTCTCGAGGAAGCGTCCCACGCGCGGAAACTTAGTCGATAAGATGGCCGCGTGCCCCCAACTGTCGATTTGTGCCCGGCGTGCGGCGACGATCTCTACGTCTCCGGCTATGGGTGTCCGACCTGCGGTCACGGCCGTCCGAAGTCCGCGAAGGTGCGCCCTGGCGCGGTCGCCGCGGGCGCGGCCTTCGCCACGACCGCTCTCGGCGTGCTCCTCCTCTTCACGGTGGGCGGGGTCTCGCGCAGCGTCGCGTGGGCGCACGTCCTGCTCTTTGCGATGAGCGTGCCGTTCGTCGCGGGCGGCGCGTACGCGCTCCGGAGCCCTCGAGGGCTCCCGCTCGCGCGGACCGACGGCACCGACGCGTTCGGGATGACGCGCTACGCGGAGACGCACGCGTCGACGACGTTCGAAGGCCTCGTCCAAGGAGCCGTGCTGCTCGCGGTCGGAATCGCGATGGTGCTCCTCGGGGCGTTCCTCGGGAGGCTAACCGGCTGAATCGCGCGACCTCCGGCGAACGGGCTCGCGAAGCCCTCAGCTCTCCGGAGCCGGCGCGGGTGAGCGCTCCCAGCCGCTCTCTTCGAGCCAGGCGATCGCCTCGGCGGCGCGCGGCGCGTCGACGAGGACGTCGACCTCGTCGCCCGCCGCGACGCAGACGTCGGAGGACGCCGGAGCCGGCCGGCCGCCGCGGCGCACGACGAGCGGGAGCACGAGACGCTCGGGAAACGAGGCGAGGCTCTCGCTCTTCGCAGTGTCCGTCGCGCGCCACCTTTGGGTCTCGGCGGCGCCGTGTCGAAGCCGCACGGCCCACACGTCGACGCCGACCTGGTTGGCGAAGAGGAGCTCGGAGCCGGCGTCGCGCAGCACCTCGAGCTCGGCGTCGGTGCCCGCGCCGTCGACGGCGATCGCGGCGTACGCGCGCGCGGCCTTCTTTTCGCGCTTCGCCGCGCGGACGAAGAGCAGGTTGAGCTCGTCGTTCGGCGTGACGGCGATCGCGCCGGCGCGCGTGTCGATCTCCGCGCGCTGGAGCACGGCGTCGCTGAGCGCGTTGCCGTAGATCGCGCGGATGCCGGCCTGCTCGGCGGCGCGGCAGGCTTGCGGGTTCGTGTCGATGCAGAGCACTTCGTCGCCGCCGTCGCGAAGAACGCGCGCGAGGGCGAGCGCGAGCTCGTTCGCGCCGAGGATCACCCAGCCGTTGTCGGTCTTGCGCGCGAGGCCGAGCACGCGCGCGAGGAGCCCGCCGGTCACCCCCGCGACCGTCACCGTGACGGCGATGACCACGAAGACGAGCGCGCGGAGCGGGCGGCCGCCGTCGATGCCGTGGCGCTCGAGCTGCGTCGCGAAGAACGACGCGACCGCCGCGGCGACGACGCCGCGCGGCCCGATCCATGCGACGAACGCGCGCCGCCGCCACCCGAGCTCGGCGCCGGGCGTCGCGACGAAGACGCCGAGCGGACGCACGACGACCATGAGCGCGACGACGACGAGCGCGGCCGGCCGCCCGAGCGCGCGCACGTCGGCGAGGCGCACGTCGGCCGCGAGCAGCACGAAGAGCATCCCGATGAGCATCACCGTGAGCTGCTCTTTGAACTCGGCGAGCTCTCGGCTCGAGCGCGTGTGCGTGTTGCCGACGACCGTGCCGGCGACGATGACGGCGCCGATGCCGCTGTCGGGCGAGAGGGCGTTGGCGGTCTGGAACACCGCCAGCACGAGCGAGAGCGTCAGCACGTTCTCGAGACCCTCGGGCACGACGTCCTTCGCCCGGAGCAGGAGGCCCATCCCGAGGCCGAAGATTCCGCCGAAGAGGACGCTCGTCCCGAGCCGCGTCACGATCTCGAGCGCGCCGAGCGCGATGCGCCCGCCCGAAGGCTCGAGCACGATCTCGAGGGCGACGGTCGCGACGATCGCGCCGACGCCGTCGAGCAGCATGCCCTCGGCTTCGAGGATGGTCGAGGTCTGGTGCTCGATGCGGAGTCGCCGCATCAGCGGGTTGATGACCGTCGGCCCGGTCACCATGACGAGCGTTCCGAACAAGACGCTCGGCCGGAGGCCCCATCCCATGACGAAGCGAGCGAGCGCGACGCCGCCGGCGATCGACACCAGCGCCGAGACGGTGACGAGCCTGCGGATCGCGACGCTCTCGCGCCGCATCCGCCCGAAGTCGAGGTTGAGGCCGCCCTCGAAGAGGATGACCGCGACGGCGAAGCCGACCAACGTGGGCAGCGCGGTGCCGAGCGCCTCGGGGCGGATCACGTCGGCGACGTCCGGCCCGAGCAACACGCCCGCCGCGAGCAACACGATGATGCCCGGCACGCGAAGATGCCGCGCGAGGGTCTGCGCGACCAGGCCGACCGACAGCGCGAGCGCGACGCAGAACGCGGGCGTGCGGAACGCGTCGGCGTGGATCATGCGAAGGGCGCATCATCGCACACGTCGGGCACGCCCCATGCTTCGGACTTGTCCATGGGTTCGCCGCCGAAGTCACGTGTGCTCGCCGTCGACGACGTCCCTGCGAATCTCATCGCGCTCGAGGCAGTCTTGGGGCGCAAATACGAAGTGGTTGGGGCGAAATCGGGCGCCGAGGCGCTCGAGCTCCTCAGCCGAGACCAGACCTTCGACGTCATCCTCATGGACCTGCAGATGCCGCAGATGGACGGCTACGAGGCGGCGACGCGCGCGAAGCGAATCCCCGGCTGCGAGGACATCCCGCTCGTGTTCATCACGGCGGTTTACCAGGAGGACCCGCACATCAAGCGCGGCTACGAGGTCGGCGCCGTCGACTACTTCACCAAGCCGTTCGACCCCGACATCTTGCGCCTCAAGGTCGACGTGTACGCGTCGTTTCGTCGTCGCACCGAGCTGATCAAGACGCGCGAGCGCCAGCTTCGCGAGTCCGAGGACGTGCTGCGCGCGGGGCGAAAGCTCGCGAGCGTGCTCGAGGGGCTGCCGGTCGGCGTCATCATCGCCGACCTCGGCGGTCGCGTGGGTCAGATGAACGAAGAGGCGCTGCGCATCGTCAAGTCGGTCAGCGCGATCGAGAGCGACGCGTACGGCGAGCTGCTCGAGTGGTGGGAGCGAAACCAAGCGCGCATGAAGCACGGCGACTCGCCGCTCGCGCGGGCGCTCGCGAGCGGGCTCCACTCGAAGCACCAGCTCGTCAGCGTGGAGTGCGTCGACGGCACGATGAAGAACCTGCTCGAGTGGACCTCGCCGCTTCGCAGCGCCGCCGGCGCGATCGTCGGCGCGGTCGTCGTGATGCGCGACGTGACCGAGACGAGGAAGCACGAGGCCGACTTCGAGGAACGCGTCACGCGCCTCGTGTCGCTCGGCGTCGAGCTCGAGCCCGTGTCGCACGAGCCTGCGGGCTGACGTGGTGGTGCGTGTCGCGCGCGATCGGGCGATCCGCGCGCGAATTTCCGCGCTCGGTCAAGGCGAGTTTGTGCTCGCCGCCCGAGCGAGCGCGGTGGAGCTGCTCGGCCGAGTTGATGAGCGCCATGTGCGAGAAGGCCTGCGGAAAATTGCCGAGGAGCTCGCCGCGCTCGGCGTCGTACTCCTCGGACAAGAGACCGACGTCGTTGGCGAGCGCGAGTAGCCCGCGGAATCGCTCCTCGGCCTCCGCCCGGCGTCCTTGCATCGAGAGCACGTCCACCAGCCAGAACGACGCCATCAAGAACGCACCCTCGCCGCTCTTGAAGCCGTCGGCAG
Source organism: uncultured delta proteobacterium (assembly GCA_963731595.1). GTDB lineage: Bacteria > Myxococcota_A > Polyangia > Polyangiales > Polyangiaceae > DASXHD01. The sequence goes on along the minus strand of CAVSWE010000004.1, from coordinate 207,600 downwards.
CGCTGGCCGGGCGGTAACGTCGAACGAGCAGGCCGTCGCAGAGGTCCTCCTCGATGGCCTTGACCGTCGCGATCATGCGCGGGTCGTCGGGGTCGACGAAGCCGACGATGGGCAAGAGAAGGAGGCTCGCGTCGAGCTCGCGCGAGCCGAAGCTCTGGACGAAGCAGCCGCGCTCGGGATCGACGCCTTCGCGATCGATGGCTTCGCGCACGGCGTCGCGCTCGCGACGCCACCGCGCGAGGTCGGCCGGCAGACCGCGCTCCTCGGCGGCTTGGGTGCCGCGCTGGAGCGCGACCCAGCACATGACCTTCGACTCGACGAAGTGCCGCGGCTCGCCGCGCACCTCCCAGAGGCCGCGATCCGGCTCGCGCCAGTGCGCGCACGCCCCCTCCACGAGGCTGCGCAAGAAGCGCCAGCCGTCGTCGTTGATGCGCGCCCCCGAGCGGCGCCACAGGTGCGCCGCGTTGAGCAGCTCGCCGTAGACGTCGAGCTGCTGCTGCTGCGCGGCGCCGTTTCCGACGCGCACCGGTCGCGAGCCGCGCCAGCCTTCGAGGTGCGTGAGGCGCTCCTCGGTGAGCCGGCGCTCGCCGTAGCAGCCGTAGACCACTTGGAGATCGTCGGCGCTGCCGGCGGTCGCCCGCTCGATGAAGAGCTTGAAGCCCGCCGCGACCTCGGGGTGGCCGACCGCGAAGAGCGCCGCGAGCGTGTGCGCCGAGTCGCGCACCCACGAGAATCGGTAATCCCAGTTGCGATCGCGCCCAATCTCCTCGGGGAGCGACGTCGTCGGCGCGGCGATGACGGCGCCCGTCGGCGCGCACGTGAGGAGCTTCAGGACGAGCGCCGAGCGCACGACGTGCTCGCGGTGCGTGGGGTCGTAGCTCCCGCGCTTCACCCAGCGCTGCCACCAGCGGATGGTCCCGGCGAGCCTGAGATCAATCGTCCTTTGCGTGAGCCGCTCGAGGTTCATGTCCCACGGCCGCTGCGCGACGATCGAAAAGCGTTTGCGCTGGCGCGCGCGCACCGAGACCTCGCCGACGAAGCTCGCCTCCTCGCGCGCGATGCGGAGCTCGACGTCGGCCTGGAGCACGAACGCGTCGTCCCCGCCCACCGCCGAGTACACCGAGCCGGTGTGCCGCAGCCACGGCCGCAGGCTGCCGTAGTCGAAGCGAGGCTGGACGAGCACGTCGAACGTGACCGTCCCTTCGACGCCCTCGACGATTCGCAGGAGCTGCCGGTGCGGGTTGGTGCGGCCGCGCGGGCGCATCGCGAAAAAATCGAGGACGCGCGCCTTGCCGGTCTTCGTCGTGAAGGTCGTCTCGAGGACGTTCGTGTCGGGCAAGTAGCGGCGCGTCACGCCCGTCCTCTCGCGCGGCGTCAGCGCGAACGTGCCGCCCTTGTCGGCGTCGAGGATTCGACAGAAAAACCCGCCCTGGTCGAAGCGCTCGACGCACGCCCAGTCGACGGCGCCGTCGCGCGAGACCAGCGCCGCGCCGTGGCAGTCGCCGATGAGCGCGTAGTCGGCGATGGGGACGTACCTCGACTCGCTCATGCGTTTGGCCACGATCTGCATGTCGCGCGCCGAGACGCGAATGTCAAAACGGCGCGCCCGCGCCGGAAATCCGGCGAGGCAACATGCCACTGCGCACGTCCCGACGACTGTGTCATCTACCGGGCAGCCGAGCACGTCACGCTCGGCACGATCGCGTTCGCGCGAATCGGCAACACCCTTCGCGCGATGAAGCCGGCCCGCTTCGGGGTCGGCGAGCGCGAAGCGGCTGATGCGGCACGCCGCTTGGATACGAATCGTCAACGCTGCGAGCACGCCGCATTTTGCGGTGCAAATCGCCGCTCGCAGGCACGACGCCACGACGCTCCGACGTACCAATCCAAGGAGACACTCATGGTGCCCACGATGACCTTACCGCTCGGCACGCACGTCCTCGAGATCGGCGCGCGCGTCCGGTCGGCGCTGGAGGCGCTCGAGGCGCTCGAGCCCACGCGATACGCGCTCGCCGATTGGCTCAAGGCGGATTACCGCCGCGCGCTCGTCCTCGGCAGCGGCGAGGCGTGGCCGGTCGTCGTCCACGTGACGAGCGATCTTCCGGTGATCGTCGCGGAGGCGCAGGCGGCGATCGCCCGCGCGAAGCAATCCGCGCGCGCGGGGAAGCTCCTCGAGACCCTCCCGATGCGCGTCCACGTCCTTCGCGTGAGAGACGAGTCGGGCGCGACGGGCTTCGCGCCCATCGACGTCCGCGGCGCGTCGCTCACGGCCCGCGCGCTCGCGCTCCTGCTCGCCGACTACCTGATGCGCCCCGAGGCGTACGCGCCGGGCTCACGAGCGGCATGAATCCCCTCTACGGAGAAGCGCCGCGGCCGCGCCGCGTGCTGGTCGCGGACGACGACGACGACCTGCGCGCGGTCGTGGCCGTGGCGCTTCGTCGCGACGGTCACGAGGTCATCGAGGCGCGCAGCGGGCACGAGCTCCTCGAACGGGTGGTGCCCTCGATCCTTCGCGGTGACGCAGGCCGGCCGCCGGACATCATCGTGAGCGACATTCAGATGCCGGGGATCGACGGGCTCTCGGTCCTCGCCGGCCTTCGCGACACGGGGTGGGCGACGCCGATCGTGTTCATGAGCGGGTACGTGACGGACGCGGTGCGCGCCAGAGCCGCCGCGCTCGGCGCCGCCGCGCTCATGCGGAAGCCTTTCGACGTCGACGAGCTCCGCGCGGCCGTGGCGAGCCTCGTCACGAAGAGCAACTGGCGCGCGGTCGCGCCCACGTTGCCCGATTTGTGACGGCGCACGCCGAGCCCATCGCGCGCGGTATGCTCGACCGATGTTTCGTGTCTTGATCGCCGGAAGCACCGGACAGGTTGGTTCGGCCGTCGTGCGCGCGCTGCTCGCTTGCCCCGAATGCGCGGAGGTGGTCGCCGTGGTGCGCAAGCCGAGCTCCTCGTCGGACGCACCGCGCCTGACCCCGGTCGTCCTGGACAGCGCCGCGACGACGTTCGAGGCCGACGTCACGCGTCTCGCTCGGTCGTACGCCGATCGCGGCGAGCCGCTCTACGCCGTTTCGTGCATCGGCATCGGCAAGGGGAGCGGCGCCTGGAGCGAGGAGGACATGATCGAGCTGGAGGTCGGGGTCGTCGGCGCGTTCGCGCGCGGATGTTTCGCCGCGGGCGTCGAGCGATTCGGCCTGCTCTCCGCCGCTGGCAGCACGCCACGAAGTCGAATTCGCTACGCGCGGGTCATGGGAAAAAAAGAGGAGGCGGTGAAGGCGATCGGTTTTCCGCGACTCGCCATTTTTCGTCCTGGGATCATCGCCGGGAACGTGCACACGCCCGGTTACGTGGCGTGGTTGGGCCGGCTGATCCCCGGGTCGTTCGGGACGATCGATCAAGACGACATCGGGCGCGCCTTCGTCGAGGAGCTCACGCACGGCGCCGCTGGGATCACGCTCCTCGAAAACGGCGCCATGAAGCGACGCGCGCGCGCGTCGACGTGAGCTCACGGGGCGGTGTGGCAGTCCATGCAGCCGAGGCCGTCGGGGTGCGCCTCCGAGCGCATCGGCTGGCCGAGCATCTGCGCCATCTCGGGCAACACCTTCTGCTGCATGAACTCGATCGCTTTTGGATGCTCGGCTTTGTCCTTGGCGAAGCCGTGGGCGACGTCGAGCTTGGGCAGCTGGGGGTTCGGCATTTTGAACGTGCCCGCGCTCGCGCCCGCGCCGTGACACGTCTTGCACGTGAAGTCCGCGAAGTCGTGGGCGTCGAACGCCTGGAACTCGCTCTTCATCTTCGGCGCGACGGTGCGCTTCATCAGCGCGGTCTTCTGGTCCTTCGACATGGAGTCGAAGTCGACCGTCCCGGCCTGCGCGCTCGCGGCAGGCTTGCCGCGTCCGCACGCGCACGCGGCCGCTAGCGTCAGCATCAGGAGCCATCGCATGCGGGTCACTCCGTCCGATAGCGGATGGCGGTTCCGCTGAGGTAGGTGCCGTCTTTCTCGGCGTCGTTGTCGTGCCACGCGACGTTGATGATGAGGTCTGCGTTCAGCGCGGTCGCGCGACGGCGCAGCTCGCCCATCGCGTCTCCGTCCTTGCCTTCGCCCTCGTGGACGCGGATCACGTCGAGCACGTCGTACTGCCGGCCGCGCAAGAGGTCGTTGTAGCGGACCGCGAGGCCCGACAGATCGGTGAAGCTCTTGTCGTCGCGGTGGAACTCCACGCCGACTACGGCGTCGGCGTGCATCGCGGCCGCGCGCTCGCGCATGATCTCGAGGCCATGGGCGTCGCTCGTCGCCGGCTCGTGGACGTCGACCACGCCGAGCACCTCGGTCGGCTCCGTCACCGCAGTCCCCGAGAAGATGACCTTCACGCGCGCCGCCTCCTCCGCAGACGCGCGCGGCGGGTCGGCGCTAGGCAGCACCTCGCCGCTCGTCTCCGCACCCGCTCCGCCGTGCCCCGCGCTCTCCGCGCGGACGGACGTTCCCTGCGGCGATTGCGCGGGCTCCGACGCCGCTGGATCGCACGCCGCCACCAGCACCATGGCCAACAACCCCATCGTTCGCATCGCACACCTCCACCCGGCGCTGCGTCGAGTCGCAGCGAAAAAAAGTGACGTTGTCTTCTCGCGCGGCGACGCGATGTGCGTCGCTGTTCGCACCGCCCGCCTCAGCACGCTGCGTGCCATCGCGCGAGCGCAGGACCGCGATCGACGCATCGGCCGCGGGATCGCGCAGCGAAGTGACGCTCACGCCGAGCCGCGACGGAGTCGCCGGCATGCGCGCGCAGCGACGGAGCGTCTCTCTCGGAGGCTCGGCGTGGGACAACCTCGCGCGCCCGCGGAGCTCGCGCATCGCGAGTAGCTCGCAGTTGTCGCCCATCGAACGACGGGAACGAGCCTTGCTCGGCACGAGCGACATGCGCGTTCGAATTCCGTGCGTCTCGCTCGTCGCCGTGCTCTTCGCAGCGGGCTGCGCGAGCGAGTATCACCCCGAGTACCACCCCGTGTCGTCGTACACGGTGAACCAGAGCGTCTCCTATCCGACGATCTACCAAGTCGGCTCGTCACCCAGCGCACCGACCGCCCCGACGCCCGCGGCGGTCAGCGCATCGGACGCCGCGCCGACGGTCGATCGATCGCACGTAGCCGTCGTCGAAGCTTCGCGCCTCGATCGCCCCGGCGAGGTCGTCGCGGTGCTCGACCTGGAGAACACGAAGGGCACGCACGACTCCGGGATCGCGCTCTTGCGCGAGCGCGCCGCGGAGCTCGGCGCCGACGCGGTCGTGAGCGTCGAGCTCCATCGCGGCGAAGGCGGCCGGCCGGCGCACGCGTCGGGCCTGGCGGTGCGATTCGATCGGAGCAGAGCGAGTCGCGAGTGAGCGCGCAGCGCGAACGAGCGCGCCATGGCGTCCCACGCGCGCCGCGCGCTCTCGCGCGATCGCGCCGAAAATCGCGAGCGCCGCTCGCGGCACGCTTGTTGAAGTGCGCCAGTCGCCGCGCGTCACTCCGCGCGCCCGGAAGGAACCGACCATGCGCCTCTCTCTCTGTCTCTTCGCTGCGGCTCTGTCGCTCGCCGCGTGCACGAGCACCTACCACCCCGAGTATCACCCGGTCACGGCGACCAGCGTTACCCAGACCTACGTCTCGAACCCGGGCGCCGCGACGCCCACTCCGGCGACGCCCGCGGGGGCGGTGATCATCCAGCAGCCGCCCGCCGCCAACCCCGACCAGTTCTTCGACACGCCCCAGCGGTGAGGCGCGGGCCTCCTGCTCGATCGCGGAGGAGCGCGCTAGCCGAGCGCGCGCAGCTCGCGGACGCCGCGGCCGGTCTTTTTTCGAAGGAGCGTGCGCAGCGTGACGGCGTCCGCGTAACCGACGGTCGCGGCGATCTGGTCCACCGTGTCCTTGGTCGTGCGCAAGCGGTGAACGGCGGCCTCGACGCGGAGATCTTGGAGATACGAGACCGGCGTCTTGCCCAAGACCGCGCGGATGCGTCGCTCGAGCGTGCGCTCGCTCGTGCCGACGTGGCGCGCGGCGCGCCCGAGGTCGAAGTCGCCCAAGTGCGTCCGCGTCCACTGCTCGAAGCGCGCGACCGTCGGGTCGTCGTGGACGAGGTGATCGGGCATCGCGTGCGCAGCCTGCGACGGGCGCGCGTCGAACACGAGGTAGTGCGCGACCGCGTGCGCCAGCTCGGGGCTTCGCCGCCGCACGAGCCACAGCGCGAGATCGACGTGCGCGAGCGCCGCGCCGGCAGTGATCACGCGAGGCGTCTCGACGATCATGCGCGACTCGTCGAGGGCGATGTGCGGGAAGCGCTCGCGAAAGAGGGGCGAGAGCCACCACGTGGTCGTCGTGCGGCCGCCGTCGAGCACGCCGGATTGCGCGAGCACGAACGTCGCCGTGCACGCGCCCGCGATGCGCACGCCGGCCATGGACCAAGCCTGCAGGAGCGCGCACGCGTCGTGCACGTCGCGACGCTCGAGCGCCGCGAGGAGGGTCTCGCGCGTCTTGCAGCCGAGCGCCGGCAGGACGACGAGATCCGGGCGCTTGGTTGCGTGCGCAGGCGAGAGCGCGACCCGCAGCCCCTGGGCAGTCTTGGCCGAGCGCCGCACGCCGGCCAGGGTGACCTCGAAGGGCCGTGCGCGCCGAGACTGTCGAGCGAGATTGTTTGCCGTGGCGAGCGTGTCGAGGACGACCGAGAGGCCGCTGTCGAACACGCCGTCGAGGACGAGGACGGAGACGCGCATCGTGGCGATTGTACCACCCGGCGCGCGTGCGAAAACGACATCGACGCTAGCGAAACCGACATTGTCGCGATCCGTACCATGGTTGTCGTTTCCGGCACTTCCGCGGTCGCGCCGCCGTCCCTAGCTTCGGTCGTACGAAAGCGAGGTCCCTCATGGTCAAAGTCGGTTTGCTGGTGAAGCTCGTGGCGAAGCGCGGCAAGGAAGAGGAGGTCGCGGCGTTCCTCGCGGGTGCGTTGCCGCTCGCCCAAGCGGAGGCGAGGACCGTCGTGTGGTTCGCGTTGCGCGTCTCGCCGAACGAGTTCGCGATCTACGACGCCTTCGAGGACGACGGCGGCCGCAAGGCGCACCTGTCGGGCCCGATTGCGGCCGCGCTGATGGCGAAGGCAGGCGAGCTCCTCGCCGAGCCGCCCAAGATCGAGCAAGTCGACGTGCTCGCGGCGAAGCTCTCGAGCTGACGCTGCGTCGGGCGGACCAACGCGTGCATTCTGCAAGTCACGGCGGTGTCTGCGGAGCCGACAAGGTTTGGCGGCAACCGCGCAACGGGTTGCTCCGGGACGCTAGGGCGACGACGCACCGAACGCGCTCGGGGTTCAACCCGTCGCGGGGTCATCGCTCTTTGGGGCGTCGTGAGGTGCCCGTTCGTCGGTGCCCCATCCAAGCTGCATGAGCTCCGCGTCCGTCATTTGTCGAGATGATACGCCAGGTCGCGTTCGCGTCGGGCGGTAGAGTCTAGACCGTCCACCACGCATCGACATCGTCCGAAAGCCAACGCAAAGGTCATGGGGGCCTTCGATGTCGTCGCCGCCGAGGCACCTGATCGAGCGTGTCGCGCCGGATGCCGAGCGCGTACGCTGAGTATAGAACGACGGCCATGTCCTACACGCCGCTGAACAGCCTGAACGCGTTCGTCGCGGTCGCGCGGCGGCGCAGCTTCGCGGCGGCGGCGCGAGAGCTCGGCATTTCCAGCTCGGCGCTGAGCCAGTCGGTGCGGCAGCTCGAGACCAAGCTCGGCGTGAGCTTGCTCGCGCGGTCGTCGCGCAGCGTCGCGCCGACCGCGGCGGGCGAGCGGCTTTGCGCGACGCCGGCCCCGCCGTGGACCTCGCGCTCGCGTCGCTCAAGGCGGTGACCCGGAAGGATGGCGCGATCACGGGCCGGCTGCGGCTGACGGTGCCGATGATCGCGGTCTCGCAGGCGCTCGCGAAGCTGTTGCCGGTGTTCATGGAGCGCCATCCCGGCGTCGAGGTCGAGGTGAGCGTCGAGGACCGGCTCGTCGATGCGATCGCGGAGGGCTACGACGCTGGCGTCCGGATCGTCGAGACGATCAACCGCGACATGGTGCACGTGCAACTGACCGGCGAGTCGCAACTGGTCGTCGCGGGCGCGCCAGCATACTTCGCGAAGCACGGCACACCGCAGGCGCCGCCCGATCTGCAGAAGCACGTGTGCATCAACTCGCGCTGGCCGCTGAGCCGCGAGCCGATGCGCTGGGCGTTCGCGCGCGGCAAGAAGTCGTGGAAGATCGTCGCCCGTGGGCCGATGACGACGAACAGCTTCGAGCTGTCGAAGAGCCTCGCGGTGTCCGGCGCCGGATTGCTCTACAGCATGGAGGCGCTGATCGCCGATGAGCTCGCGCGCGGCAAGCTCCAGCTCGCGCTCGAGTCGTACGCGACGACGCTGCCCGGCCTGTACCTGTACTTCCCGAGCCGCACGAACCTGTCGCCGCCGCTCCGGGCGTTCGTCGACCTCGCGCGCGAGATGACGAAACCGCAGAAGAAACGTCCGTAAGTTTTCCTTACGCCTGCGTGCGGAATCCGCGTGTTTTCACGCGGTGTGGAGCTGCTTACGTTGGAGACATGGCAAAGCACGGCCTGGCTCGACTGAATGGAAAGACCGCCGTGATCACCGGCGGCGCTACCGGCATCGGCCTCGCGGCGGCAAAGCGCTTCATCGAGGAGGGCACCTTCGTCTTCATCTTCGGCCGGCGGCAGGAAGCGCTCGACGCCGCCGTCGCTCAGCTCGGGCCGAATGCCCGTGCGGTGAAGGGCTCGGTCTCGGATGAGGCCGACCTCGACCGACTCTACGCCGCGGTGAAGGCCGAGCGCCGAACCCTCGACATCGTGTTCGCCAATGCCGGAGTGGGAAGCCAGCTTCGGCTCGGCGAGATCACCGCCAAGCACATTGACGAAACCTTCGACACTAATGTGAAGGGTACGATCTTCACGGTCCAGAAGGCGCTGCCGCTGATGGGCAAGGGCGGTTCGATCATCCTGACCGGATCGAGCGCCGGCACCACGGGCGCCCCGGCGTTCACCGCGTACAGCGCGAGCAAGGCGGCCGTGCGCAACCTCGCGCGGACCTGGGCGGAGGACCTGAAAGGCACCGGCATCCGGGTCAACGTGGTGTCGCCCGGGGCGACTGCGACCGAGCTCGCGAAGGAAGCGCTCGGCGAGGAGGGCCTGAAGGCCTACGGCTCGATGACTGCGCTCCAGCGCATGGGCGATCCGGCGGAGGTCGGGGCGGCAGTTGCCTTTCTCGCGTCGTCGGACAGCAGCTTCATGACCGCCAGCGAGATCGCAGTCGACGGCGGGCTAGCACAACTCTAAGCGGGATCGCAGACATCACACGATTTCGATGTAACGGAAGCGGAGAGATTCGATGAGCATCGAAGCCAATGTCCATATTGTGAAGGATTTCTTTGCGGCAATCGGTGGCGGCGACAAGCAACGTCTGCTCGCGTTGGTTGCCGAAGACATCGAGTGGATCATTCCGGGAAAGGACTGGCCGCTGGCCGGCACGCACCGAGGGCACGCGGGATTGGCGGAAGTGCTTCAGAAGGCTTCCAACGAGCTGGAAACGACATACCCGGAGCCCCCCGAATTCGTTGCCCAGGGAGACCGGGTTCTGGTCGTCGGCGTCGCTACGGGGAAAATCAAAGCCACGAATAGGGCGTTCAAGGACGACTGGGTCTTCGCAATCACCGTTCAAAACGGCAAGATAACGAAGATCCGGGAGTACATCGACACCCAAGCACTGGCGCGGGCCTCCGAGATGGACGCGTCCGGGCTCGCGTAACGCCATCGCAAAAGGAGAGTCCGATGTATGAACAATCCAAGCTATCCGAGTTGATCCGATTCGCGCGAATCGATGCGGGCTCCACCGTCATCGACGTTTACCCAGGGGACGGCGACTGGACCCGTCTCTTCTCCGACATCGTTGGACCCAAAGGATGGGTCTACAGCTTCGTCCCGGCCGAAGTCGCCCACTTCAAGAACGATCCGGTCGACCGCATGCGCACGCTTGCGAAGGAGCCTGGCCGCGAGAACGTCGAAGCCGTCTCGGCGAATCTCGTGGCGCTGCCGGAGGCCACGCAACCCGTGGATGTCCTGTGGCTGCACTTGTTCTACCACGATCTCCACACCGCCTTGATCCAGGCCAGGGGCGCGACGGCTGCCCTGTTCAATCGAGCCGTCTACGAGCGGCTGAAGCCCGGTGGGTTCTACGTCGTCGTAGACCACGCCGCCGCTGTCGGGGCGGGCACGCGCGACGCCCAGTCGCTGCATCGGATTGAGCCTGCATCCGTGCGCGAGGAGGTGGAGGCGGCCGGCTTCGTACTGGACGCGGAAAGCACCATGCTCGCGAACAAGGCCGATGCGCACTCGATCAAAGTGTTCGATCCCTCAATCAAGGGTGAGACCGATCGCTTCGCCTATCGGTTCGTGAAGCTCTGACTCGGTACGCCCGGTGTGCGACGCGGGGCCAGATGTCTCGCAACGCAGAACCGTGCGCGCGTCGCGCAGGGCAAACGCCGTCACGAACAGCTCACGTCTCGGTCTCGCGACGGTGTTCGGGCATGGCGTCGGTTCAGACGTGTGCTTGTGTTATCCGGCGCACGCACCTAGTTTGGGCGAATGTGGAAAGCCAGGCGTTCGTTCCTGTCCATCGGCCTCGTGGGCGCGTTTGTCGCGGTTGGAGCGTGCGTTGGAGATTCGGGCCCCGCCCAAGGCGAGATCGGCGGCGCGTGCAACACGGACGGCACCTGCAACGGCGGCCTCGTTTGCGCGAACGCCAAGTGTGCCGTCGCGAGCGACGCGGCGCCGAGCGATGCGGCGACGAACGATAGCGGGTCGAGCGACTCTGCCGTCGACTCCGGACCGCGCACCTGCACCTTCGCGCCGACGCCGTTTCCGTGCACGGGTCAGTCGGCCGGCCCCGTCTGCTACGGCCAGGCCAAGTCGTGCGAGCTGACCGGCTGCCCCAATCAGACCGACGTTGTGTGGCAGTGCTTCTCTCCCAACCAATGCGGCAACACCCCTTGCTGCATCGCGCCGACGAGCGCCGCGCTCACGCCGACGAAGGATTGCTCGCTCGGCGGCCTCAAGGTGCTCCCGGGCGACGCCGGGAACGTGACCGCCTCGATGTGCAGCACCGGCATCGCCTGCGACCCGAGCGCGATCACGCTCTGTCAGTTCAACACGCAGTGCCCGACGGGTCAGGTCTGCAGCCCGGTGAAGATCAGCGGCAGCGGCACGTCGGCGAGCAACGTGATCATCGGCGCCTGCGTGCCCGAGTAGCGCCGACGTTGACGCCTGGCCGCGCCGAGCGAGACCATGCAAGCGCCGCGGTAAGGTCGCGCGCTCCAGCGCGAGACCATGCAAGCGATCCACGACACCATGTTAACTGCGCGAAATCACATGAACGCGCTGCCCGAAAGCCGACCGACGCGCGGGGCAGAGCCTAAGACGGCGCCTGATCGGGGGCCGAGAGGGCGCGCAAGTGCGCGGAATTCCGTCGGGCGGCCCTTTCCGTGACGCCGACATGGTCGTTCGGCTCGCGTGCGGACCTTCGTCGAGCGCTTGCATGGTCTCGCGCCGCGCTTGCATGGTCCGAAGGTCGTCGACGAAACGGTCAGTACGCCCGGTGTGATTCGAACACACGACATTCGGCTTCGAAGGCCGACGCTCTATCCAGCTGAGCTACGGGCGCGAACAACGACGGATTAGCGCACCTTGCGGCGCTAATCGAGCACGACGAGCGCGCGGAAGCGCGGGTCGCCCTGGAGCGAGGCGAAATCCGGGTCTTCGGCCACGTCGGCGGCGAGGTCGGGGTCGAGGTCGAGCGCCGAGTGGATCGCGTCGAGCGCGTCGTCGGCGCGGCCGAGGAGCGCGTGCGCGCACGCGATCGTGTAGTGGCTGCTCGCGTGCTCGGGGCGGAGCGCGATCGCGCGCTCGATCGTCGCGACGCACGCTTCGTAGCGGCCGGCCTTCACCTGCGCGAGACCCAGATGATAGAGCCCGTCGGCGTCTTCGGGCTGGCGATCGGACAAGAGCCCGAGCGCCTCGGACGGGCGATCGAGCTCCTGCAGAATCGCGACGCGGTTCTGTCGCGCGACGTCGGCGGCCGAGCCCGAGAGGTGCGGCTCGGCGCGCGTGAACGCGTCGAACGCTTCGTCGAGGCGCTCGCTCCGGTAGAGCGAGAGGCCGTACGCGAAGAGCGCCTGGCCGTACGGCAGGCCCTCGTGCGCGCCGAGCTCGACGGCGCGCTTCAAGAGCGGGAGCGCCTCGTCGTCGTCGCCGGCTTCGCTGAGGAGCGAGCCGGCGCGAAAGAGCGCCTCGCGATCGTCGGGGAACTTCTCGAGCATCTCGCGCCACGCGCGAAGGGCGCGGCCCGCGCCGAAGCTCTCGTAGGCGCGCGCGCCGATCCGCGCCGCCTCGCGCGGATCGTCCTCGACCGCGATGCCGAGGTGCTTGGCCATCGCCTCGCGCGACGACGGGAGACCGCGCTGCATGAGCACGCTGAGCGCGTTTCCGATCGACCAGAACGCTTGGTTCTTCGCGAGCGTGACGAGGAGCTCGCGCTGCGGGGGCGTGAGCTCGGACGCCGCCTCGGGCGCCTTCGCGTCGCCGAAGGTCGCGGCGAGCGCGGCTTGGAGCAGGCCGACCGCGCCGAAATCGTCGGTGTCCGCGAGACCGCGGAGCAAGCGCGGCGTCGCGTCGCGGAGCACGTCGGGCCCGACGTCGGCGAGCAGCGACGCGACGTCGCCCGCGAGGCTGTCGGCGCCGAAGGGCAGCGCGAGGTACCGCTCGGCGAGCTCTTCGTCGCCGAGCCATCCGACGAGCGCCGCGCCCATCGCGCGCGTGGCCTCGCCGCGACGCGCGCAGCCCATCGCCGCGAGAAGGCGCGCGAGCTCGTCGCGCTCGTCGCGGAAGAGCGCCGCGACCGCGCCGTCGCCCTTGGGCACGAGGTGCGTCAACGCGAACGCGAGCATCGCGCGCGCCGGCGCGTCCTTCTCGCGCGACAAGCGCTCGCGCAATTTCGGGACGACCTCGTGGCGCGCGGCGAAGCGACCGAGCGCGGCGAGGAGGTGAAGCGCCGCGACGCGCAGGCTCGCGTCCTCGGCGCGCAACAAGTCGAGCGCGAGTGGCACGGCGGGCTCGGCGGCGAGCTCGCACGCTTCGTCGAGCGACGGCCCCGACGTCGGACCGAAGTAGCCGGCCACGCAGTGCACGACCAGGCGCAAGATCTCGGCACGATCGCCCGCGTCCGGGCGCGCGGCGAGCTCGATCAAGAACGGGATCGCGTGCGGCGTCGCGGCGTAGCGCGTGCCCTGATGAAAAATATTTCCGTACGCGTCGTGGATCGCCGCGTGCCGCGCGCGCGCGTCGGTCGACGCGAGCGCGCGCAGCATGTCGGGGACGTCGGTCGCCGGTCCGTAGGCGTGCTCGAGCGCAGCCCAGTCCACGCCATCCAAACCGCCAAGCATCACCCTCGGTTATACGCCGACGGAGGCCGAAGTGATCCAAGCTTGTCCGACCGAAATTCCGCCGTCGTTCGCGGGCACCGCGGAGGGCGCGTAGACGGTGACCAGGGCGGGAGCGCGGCGCGTTTCGCCACCGCCACGCCGAAGTCGACGAGCGCGCCGGCGGGGCCGCGAACGAGCGGGATGGCGTAACCCAGCTCGGCCGGAGCCGAGGAGCGCGGCGCGCGCGTCGAAGAGCCGGCCGACGCTCGAGCCGTCCGCTGGGAAACGATGTGACCGGCGCAGGTCGTGCGGCCCCGCGCAGCGCGCGCGCGATGCGGAGCCTTCGGGGCGGCTGAAGCGACGAGGCTCGGCTGGAACGCGTCTTGAACGGGCTCCGTCCGTGGACGCCAAAGGCCTATCGTCGCTCGAAGCTCAGGCGCGGCTCGAACGCGACGGGTCGAACGAGCCCGCGGCGCGGCGCCAGCGCTCGGCGCTCGTCGAGATCGCGGCGCTTCTCGCCAATCCGCTCGTCCTCATCCTCGCGTTCGCGGCGACCGCCTCGGCGTTCCTCGGCGACGTGCCGAGCGCCTCGATCATCCTCGTCGTGCTCGCGCTCGGGACGACGATCAATTTCGCGCAGACCTTTCGGTCGCAGCGCGCCGCGGACGCGCTCCGCGAGCAGGTGGCGCCGACCGCGACCGTGATGCGCGACGGCGCCTGGGTCGAGCTCCCCGGCCGCGAGATCGTCGTCGGCGACCTCTTCCGTCTCTCGGCCGGCGATCTCGTCCCGGCCGACGCGCGCCTGCTCGACGCGCGCGATCTCCACACGCAGGAGTCGGCGCTCACGGGCGAGTCGCTGCCCGTCGAGAAGGAGCGCGGCGGCCCGGTGATGCTCGGCACGTCGGTCGTGAGCGGCACCGGCGTCGCCGAGGTGACGTGCACCGGCGCGCGCACGGCGTTCGGTCAGATCGCGTCGCGCCTCGCCGAGCGGCCGCCGGCGACCGAGTTCGACCGCGGAATTCGGCGCTTCGGCTTCTTGATCATGCGCGTCGTCTTCTTCCTCGTGCTGTTCATCCTCGCCGCCGAGATCGCGATGCACCGAAACGCGATGCAGTCGCTGCTCTTCGCCGTCGCGCTCGCCGTCGGGCTCACGCCCGAGTTCCTGCCGATGATCACGTCGGTGACGCTCGCGAAGGGCGCGGTCGCGCTCGCCCGCGACAAGGTCATCGTCAAGCACCTCTCCGCGATGCAGAACCTCGGCAGCGTCGACGTCCTCTGCAGCGACAAGACCGGCACGCTCACGTCGGGCAAGATGACGCTCGTCGCGTCGCTCGATCCCTTCGGCGCCGACTCCGAGGAGCCGATTCGGCTCGCCGCGCTCAACGCCGCGCTCGAGACCGGCATCCGCAGCCCCCTCGATCGCGCCGTGATGGCGAGTCGCGAGAACGTGACCCGCGGCTACGAGAAGCGCGACGAGATCCCGTTCGACTTCGAGCGACGTCGGCTCTCGGTCGTCGTCGAGTCGCTCGCCGACGGCGCGTGGACTCTCGTCACGAAGGGCGCGCCGGAGGCGATCTGTCTCCGGCGTCCGCGCTCTCTCCCGCGGATGCGCGCCGCGGCGCGTCGCGCAGCCATCGAGTCGCTCGGCAAAAAGGGCCATCGCGTGCTCGCCGTCGCGCACCGCGTGGTCGAGCCGGGCGCCGCCTACGCGCGCCGCCGACGAGCGCGATCTCGTGCTCGACGGCTTCGTCGCGTTCGCCGATCCGCCGCTCGAGGACGCGCGCGCCGCGCTCGCCGCGCTCCACCGCGACGGCGTCGCCGTGAAGGTCCTCACCGGCGACAACGAGCTCGTGGCGCGGCACGTCTGCGCGCCGTCGGCCTCGACGTCCGTCGCGTCGTCAGCGGCGACGAAATCGAGCACATGAACGATGCCGCGCTCGAGCACGTGGCCGAGCGCACGAGCGTCTTCGCGCGCGTCTCGCCGGCGCAGAAGAACCGCGTCATCCTCGCGCTCAAGCGCCGCGCGCACGTCGTCGGCTTCCTGGGCGACGGCATCAACGACGCGCCGTCGCTCCACGCCGCCGATGTCGGCATCTCGGTCGCCAGCGCGGTCGACGTCGCGCGCGATGCCGCCGACATCATCCTGCTCGAGCGCAGCCTGCGCGTGCTGCATGCCGGCATCCTCGAAGGCCGCAAGGCGTTCGGCAACGTCATGAAGTACCTGCTGATGGGCACCAGCTCGAACTTCGGCAACATGTTCAGCATGGCCGGCGCGTCGCTCTTCCTGCCGTTCCTGCCGATGCTCCCGACGCAGATCCTGCTCAACAACTTCCTCTACGATCTCGCCCAGGTGACCATCCCGACCGACAACGTCGACGCGCGTCTCTCCGCAGGCCGCAGCACTGGGACATCGCGCTTCATCCGCGATTTCATGATCGTCATCGGGCCGATCAGCTCGATCTACGACTTCCTGACGTTCTGGGTGCTGCTCCGCGTCTTTCACGCCTCCGAGCCGCTCTTCCACACCGGCTGGTTTGTCGAGTCGCTGGCGACGCAGACGCTAGTGCTCTTCGTCATCCGCACGGCAGAATCCGCTCCGCAGTCGGCCGAGCGCCGCGCTCGCGCTCACCACCTGCGGGATCGTGGCGACCGCGTGCATCCTGCCGTTCACGCCGCTCGCGCACTGGCTCGGCTTCGAGCCGCTCCCGGCCGCGTACTTCGCGTTTCTCGCCGGGGCGACGTTCACGTACCTCGCGCTCGTGCAGTGCATGAAGCGCGCGCTCGTTCGGCCCAACCTTCGGCCGCCCCACCGACTGGCACGGCATGCGCACGCCTGATCGCGTCATGCAGGACCGCGTGCTCACCCTCAACGTCGGCTCGAGCTCCTTTAAATGGTCGCTCTTCGACGCGACCGACGAAGCGATCGACTCGGGCGAGGGCAAGGTCGATTCTCGGCGCGCTCGCCGCGCGCATCGGCGAGGTCGACGTCGTCGCGCATCGCGTCGTGCACGGCGGGGAGCGCTTCCGCGAGCCGGTCGTCGTGGACGAGGCCGTCCGTCGCGAGCTCGAGGCGCTCGTCGATCTCGCGCCGCTTCACATGCCGCCCGCGCTCGCGGTGATCGACGCGGCGCGCGCGCGGTGGCCGGACGCCGTCCAGGTCGCGGCGTTCGACACCGCGTTCCACGCGACGCTCGGGCCCGAGGCGTTCACCTACGCCGTCCCGACCGCGTGGCGCGTGCGCCGCTACGGGTTTCACGGCTTGAGCGTCGCGTACGCGAGCTCGCGCATCGAGCCCGTCACGGGCAAGCGGTCGACTCGCGCGCTCGTGCTGCACCTCGGGAGCGGCGCGTCCATCACCGCCGTGCGGGACGGTCGCTCCGTCGACACGACGATGGGAATGACCCCCGTCGAAGGGCTCGTGATGGGCACGCGACCGGGATCGGTCGACCCGGGCGCGCTCGTTCGGCTCCTCCGCGGCGGCCTCTCGTGGACGAGCTCGGCGAGGGGCTCGAGCACGGCGGCGGCCTGCGCGCGCTCGCCGGGACGAGCGACATGCGCGAGCTCGCCCGGCGCGCCTCCGAGGGCGACGGGCGCGCCCGTTTCGCGCGCGCGCAGTTCATTCGCTCGGCTGCAAAGCATGCGGGCTCGCTCCTGGCCGTGCTCGGCGGTCTCGACGCGGTGGTCTTCACCGGCGGCATCGGCGAGAACGACGTCGAGGTCCGCGCGGGCGTCGTCGCCGCGCTCGGATTCGCCGGAATCGCGCTCGATCCCGACGCGAACGCGCGAAGCTCGACCGCCGACCGCGTCGTCTCCGCGTCTTCGTCGGGCGCCGCCGTCCTCGTGGTCCACGCGCGCGAGGACGTGTCGCTGCTGCGCGCCGCCAGGCTTGCAACTTGCAACTCCCAGGGCGACAAGGAGCTCGAGCATGCGTCTTCCGAAACGAATCCTGGTCGCGACCGACTTCAGTGACACGGCGAACGCCGCGTTCGACTACGCCGTCGATCTCGCGAAACAGCTGGGCGCGAAGGTGACCGCGCTGCACGCGTACGAGCTCCCCGTCTACGGATTTCCGAACGGCGCGCTCGTCGCCTCGGTGGAGATGACGACGCGCATCATGACCGCGGCCCAGGAGGCGCTCGAAGCCGCCGTCAAGCTGCGCGCCGACCGCGGCGTGGACATCGTGCCGATCGTCCGCCAAGGCGTGACGTGGGAAGAGGTGCACCGAGTCGCCGAAGAGATCGACGCCGATCTCATCGTCATCGGCACGCACGGCCGCAAGGGTCTCTCGCGCGCGCTGCTCGGCAGCGTCGCCGAGAAGATCATCCGAACGGCCACGCGCCCCGTGCTCACCATCCACGGTTCGCACGAGGCGGCGCCCAAGACCGAAAACAAGTCCGCGCAGCCGAGCGCCTGAGTACACCGGCTCGTGAGCATCGAGAGGCGCGTCGCCGAGCTCCACCGATACGTCGATTTCGGCGACGCCGACGCGCGCCTGCTCGAGGCCATGGGCCCAGCGGTCGCGCCCGACTTCCCGCGGATCGCGCGCGAGTTCTACGACCGGACGCGCGAGCACGACGAGGCGCACGCCGTCTTCACCGGCGAGGAGCAGATCGAGCGCCTGCAGCGGTCGATGCAGCAGTGGCTCCATCGCCTCTTCGGCGGCGTCTACGACGCGGAGTATTACGGGCGCACGGAGCGCGTCGGCGACGTGCACGTCCGCATCGGCCTCCCGCAGCGCTACATGCTCGTCGCGATGGCGTACCTCCGCCTCGAGCTCGTGAGGCTCATCGACGCGCGCGCAGGCGACCGCGCTTCGTCCACCCGCGCCGCCCTGCACAAGGCCCTCGACGTCGAGCTCGCCGTCATGCTCGACGCCTACCACGACGCCGCGCTCGCACGCATCGACCGCCACGAGGCGATGCTCAAGGCCGAGAACGTCGATTCTCGCGCAGGCGTACTTCGCCGCGACCGAGCTCACGCACGAGCTCGTCGTGGGCATCGACGTCGACGGCAACATCCGCCTGTTCAACTCCGGCGCCGAGGCGACGACCGGCTACAAGCGCGACGAGGTCATCGGCAAGCCGCTCGCGACGCTCCTCGCCGACGAGTCGCGCGAGCGCATCGAGCGCCTCGTGCGCGAGCGGGCGCCCAAGCGCTCGCGCGTCGATACCTTCGTGAAGACGCGCACGGGCAAGCTCTGCGACGTGCGATGGGACGTCGCGGTCACGCCCACGGGCGACGTGCACGCATTTTTGATTGGTCACGACTACACGGAGGAGAAAGCCCTCACCGAGCGCTCGCGCCGCGCCGAAAAGCTCGCCGCGGTCGGAACGCTCGCCGCCGGCCTCGCGCACGAAATCCGAAACCCGCTGAACGGCGCGCAGCTCCACGTCGCGTACCTCGAACGAACGCTGAAGCGCGCCGACGCGTCGGCGGACGCGCTCGAAGCCGTCGGCGTCGTCGGCGAGGAGATCAAGCGCCTCGCGTCGCTCGTGACCGAGTTCCTCGACTTCGCGCGGCCCAAGCCGCTCGAGCGCCGGACGAGCTCGCTCGCGGCGATCATCGAGCGCGCCTCGGACCTCGCCGCCTCGCACGCCGAGACCGCCAACTGCTCGATCGTCCGCGATCTCCCGGCCCGCGACATCGTCGTCGAGGTCGACTCGCAGAAGCTCGAGCAGGTGCTCTTGAACCTGATCCGCAACGCGGTCGAGGCGGTCTCACCCGCGGGCGGCGGAAAAGTGACCGTCCGATTGCGGCGCCAGCCGAAGACCGCGATCATCGAGGTGGAGGACGACGGCCCGGGCCTGCCCTCTCCCAACGCCCCCATATTCGATGCATTCTACACGACCAAGCCCGAGGGCACCGGCCTCGGCCTCGCCATCACGCACCGCATCGTGACCGACCACGACGGAACCGTGGAGGTCGACAGCCGCCCCGGACGTACTGTATTTCGCGTGGCGTTGCCGTTGTCGCCGAGCCCGGAGAGCGCCGCATGACCGCAAGGCAAGAACGTCCGTGTCCTCGTCGTCGACGACGAGCCCGCCGCGCGGAGCGGGCTCGAGAAGCTCCTCGGCAGCGAGGGGTACACGGTCGACACCGCCGGCGACGGACAGGAGGCCCTCGCCGTCGCCGTCGAGCACCCGCCCGACGTCGTCGTCACCGACCTGAAGATGCCGAACATGGACGGCATCGAGCTCACGAGGAAGCTCCACGAGCATCGACCCGAGCGTCCCCGTCATCGTCGCGACCGCGTTCGGCGACGTGACGAGCGCGGTCACGGCGATGCGCGCCGGCGCCGAGGACTACCTCACCAAGCCGATCGACTTCGACGCGCTCGCTGGTCGCGATCGAGCGCGCGCTCGAGCGCGCGCGATCCGCAGGTCGAGGCCGAGAACCTCCGCCGGCAGATCCGGCAGCGCGACGGCGAGGGGCTCGGTCGGCCTCATCGGCGCGAGCCCCGCGATGCAGAAGGTCTACCGCGTCGCGCGCCAGGTCGCCGCGTCGCGCGCGACCGTCCTCATCACCGGCGAGAGCGGCACCGGCAAGGGCGAGCTCGCGCGCGCCATCCACGAGCTCGGCCCGCGCGCGAAGCAGCCGTTCGTCGCGCTTCACTGCACGGCGCTCGCCGAGTCGCTCCTCGAGAGCGAGCTCTTCGGCCACGAAAAGGGCTCGTTCACCGGCGCCGACAAGCGGCGCATCGGGCGCATCGAGCAGGCGAACGGCGGCACGCTCTTCCTCGACGAGGTCGGCGAGATCCCGCCGCTGACGCAGGTGAAGCTCCTCCGCGTCCTGCAGGAGCGCACCTTCGAGCGCGTCGGCGGAAACGACACCATCACGGTCGACGTGCGGGTCATCGCCGCGACCAACCGAGACCTCGCCGAGGACGTGCGGTCCGGCCGCTTCCGCGAGGATCTCTTCTACCGGCTCAACGTCGTGAACATCGAGATGCCTCCGCTGCGCGTGCGCAGCGGAGACGTGATCGTGCTCGCGAACCACTTCCTGCGGAGGTTCTCGCTCGAGAACCACAAGCCCCTCGACGGCTTCACCGACGCCGCGAAGACGAAGATCATGGGTCACCGCTGGCCGGGCAACGTGCGCGCGCTCGAGAACGCGATCGAGCGAGCCGTCGTCCTCTGCGAGGGAAAGACGATCGACGCCGACGATCTACCCTTCGAGGCGAGCCCCGAGACGCACGGCGCTCTCCGCGTGCCCGGCGCGACGATGGCCGAGATCGAGCGCCACGCGATCATGGCGACGCTCGAGTCGGTCGCCGGCTCGACGTCGAAGGCCGCCGAGGTGCTCGACATCAGCGTGCGCACGATTCAGTACCGCTTGCACGAATACGGCCTCGCCAAGAAATAGCGCGGAGATCAGTGCGCCGAGAGCGCCTTGAGGCGGTCGATGAGGTGCGTCGTCGTGATGACGCGGATGACCACGAGCATGATCGTGTTGAACGCCGCGTGCGCCGCGATTGGCCCGACGAGGCGCCGGCGCATCAGCATGAGCGTCGCGAACCACGCGCCGAGGAACGCGGTCTGCGCCGTCGCGAGCACGCCCTCGTAGAGGTGACCGGCGCCGAAGACGACGCTGACGAGCACGACCGCCGCCACCCACGAGCGGACGAGCGTCTTCATGCGCGGCACGAGGAAGCCGCGAAACGCGATCTCCTCGAACGCGGCGGCGACGATCGCCGCGAGCGCGAACTCGACGATCGACCCTTGCTGCGCGATGACGCCGAGCGTCTGCGTCCGCTGCTCGTTCTCGCGGTTCAAGATGCCGAGCGCGAGCCCGATGAGGCCGATCGGGATCGCGATCGCGATCTGCACGAAGAAAGTCCCGGCGGTCATCCAGATCGAGGCGAGGAGCTCGCGCCCGGAGCCTTCGCGAACGAGTCCGATCGCGCGCGGCGTCTGACCGTCGGCCCGGAGGAGCAAGAGGAGGAGAGCGATGACGAGCGCCCCGCGCCCGGCGGCGGCGACGATGAGGTGGCGCGCCGCGATCTCCCTCACGGCCGCGACGCGACGACCGAGCCGCGCGTGCGAGCCGCGGATTTTGGGGACGTGGACGGCGAGCGTCCGCTCGGCGTGATCGCGCAAGACCGTGACGGTCGTATCCTCGGGCAGATCGTCGGAGTGCGTGCGCCGCGACAAATCCGAGGTCGGGTCCGCGCGATCGAGCGGCGCGCCGGCGATCGCGACGATGCGATCGCCCGGGCGAATCACGCCGTCGGCGGCGCCGTGCGGCGCGACGGTCTGGACGAGCACGACGCCCCCGCCGACCGCGGGATTGCCCGCCTCGACCGAACCGTTCGTGATCCCCACGCCGAGCTTTCGTGACTCGCCGAAGTCGGGCCGCTCGATCGCCGCGGGCGCGAGCACCGCCGCGAGCACGAGCGCCGTCGCGAAGACGCGCGAGAGAACGCCGCCGTGCACGCGCGCCCACGGTCGGACGAGCGCGAGCGCCAGCGCGAGCTCGAACCCGAGCACGAGCACCGCCGTGAGCGGCGAGACGATGAGCGGCCCCGCCGCGAACACGAGCGCCACCAGCAGGACCATCTCGGCCACGATTCGGCCGCGCCCGGGCATGCCCACGAGGAACGTCTCGTCGGCGCGCGCGCGCCAATCGGTCGTCGAGCTCACGCGTCGGAACTAGCACCGTTTGCGCGGCGGCGCGCGCCGCTTGCGCGAAAGCGGCGGCGTGACCGCACGTTTTTGCGGGATCCGGCGTGGCATGCGCGTCGCAAACAGGGGGGGCCATGAGCCAAGTCTCTTTCGTCGGCCTCGAGCCGAGCGACGCCCTCCGCGCCCACGCCGAGCTGAAGATCGCGGCCCTCGCGCGCGAGCCGGAGATGCGTTCGTGCCGCGTCGTCCTCGAGTCCCACGGCCACGCCCACGCCGGACACCGCTACCGCGCCAAGTTCGAGATCGAGGTCCCGCGCGACACGCTCGTCATCGGGTCGCGGGGCGACGCGTACGGCGACCCTTACGCCGCGATCGACGCCGGCTACGACGAGGCCAAGCGCGCCGTGCGCGAGCACGCCGCTCGGCGAAAAGGCTGACGTGCAGCGACGGCGAATCGTCCTCACGGGCGGGCCGGGCGCCGGCAAGACCGCGGTGCTCGAGCTCGCCCGCCGTCACATGGCCCGTCACGTCGACGTGCTCCACGAGGCGGCGTCGATCGTCTTCGGCGGCGGCTTCCCGCGCATGCCGGAGACCTGGGCGCGCGAGTCCGCGCAGCGCGCGATCTACCACGTGCAGGAGGAGCTCGAGCGCATCGCCATGGCGACGCCTTCCGACAAGCTCGTCCTCTGCGACCGCGGAACGATCGACGGGCTCGCATATTGGCCCGGCGAACGAGCGGCGTTCTTCGCCGAGCTCCGCACCACCCTCGAGGCCGAGCTCGCGCGCTACGACGCGGTGATTCACCTCCGCACGCCCACCGAGACGAACGGCTACCACAAGGACCCGCTGCGCATCGAGGACGTGAAGGTCGCGGAGGCGATCGACCGGACCCTGCTCGAGGTCTGGAAGGACCACCCGCGCCGCTACGTCGTCGAGAGCACGCCCGATTTCTTCGAGAAGGCGCGCCGGGCGATCGCGATCCTCCATCAGCTGCTCCCCAAAGAGGTCGCGAGGGGCTGAGATGTCCGCTTCCCCGGCGCTAGGTCGATGCTTGCACTGCGGCCTGCCCGTCCCCGCCGCCGGCGACGCGTTTCGTTGCGAAGGGTGCCGCGCCGTGCACGAGCTCCTCGTGGCGGGCGACTTGAGCCGCTACTACGAGCTGCGCGGCGAGCGCGGCGTGCCGGTCAACGACGTCCGAGCGGAGCGCCACGATCTCAAATGGCTCGACGCCGTCGAAGCGCGCCGGTGCGAGACCTCGAGCGGCTCCGGGGCGCGCGTCGACCTCGACGTGCAGGGGCTTCACTGCAGCGCGTGCGTGTGGCTCATCGAGACGCTCTTCGAGCGCCGCGGCGGCGGGACCATCGCGGTCAACCCGAGCGTCGGCCGCGCGCATCTCGTCGTGCCGCCGTCGTTCGCCCTCCGCGAGTTCGTCGACGACGTCGAGCGCTTCGGTTACCGCTTCGGCCCGCCGCTCGCGCGCCCGAAGCGACAGTCGAGCGCGCTCTTGTGGCGCCTCGGCGTGTGCGTCGCGATCGCGATGAACACGATGATCTTCGCGATCGCCATCTACGCGGGCCTCCGCTCCGGGCCGCTGCACGATCTCTTCGAGACGCTGAACCTCGCGCTCGCCACCGTCTCGGTGGCCGTCGGCGGGAGCGTCTTCTTCCGTTCGGCGTGGGCGGGCATTCGGCGCCGCGTGCTTCACCTCGACGTGCCGATCGCGCTCGGCATCGCGCTCGCGTGGGCAGGCTCGGTCGCGTCGTATTTCGGGCGCCGCTCGAGCGGGATCTTCGTCGACACGCTCGACGTCTTCATCGCGCTCATGCTCGCCGGTCGCTTCCTGCAGGAGCGCGTGCTCGAGCGAAACCGGCTGGCTCTCCTCGAGAACGACGGCGCCGACGGACTGCTGGTGCGGCGCGAGAAGAGCGGGCGCGTCGAGACCGTGCGCTGCGTCGACCTCGCGCCCGGCGATCGCCTGCGCCTCGCGGCCGGCGATCTCGTGCCGGTCGACGCCCGCGTCGACGCCGAGGGCGCGAGCTTCTCGCTCGACTGGCTGAACGGCGAGTCGTCGCCGCGCTCGTTTTCGCGCGGCGATCTAGTCCCCGCCGGCGCGTTCTCCGCGTCGCGCTCGCCGACGGCGGTCGTCGTCGCGCGCGACTTCGCGAGCTCCGGGCTGATCGAGCTGCTGCGCACGCCGCTCTCGCGCGGGCCCGACGCGTCGAGCCCGTGGTGGAACCGCCTCGCGAAGATCTACTCCGCGGGCGTGCTCGTCCTCGCCTCGATCGGCTTCGTCGCGTGGATGATCGCGACGCACGATTTCGCGCGCTCGCTCGAGGTGACGACCGCGGTGCTCGTCGTCACGTGCCCGTGCGCGTTCGGCATCGCGACGCCGCTCGCGTACGATCTCGCGCTCGGCGGCCTGCGTCGCGCGGGGCTCTTCGTGCGCACGCCGACGTTCCTCGACCGCGCCGCGCGCGTCCGCACCGTGGTCTTCGACAAGACCGGGACGCTCACGAGCGGCGCGCTGCGCCTGCGAAATCCCGGCGCGCTCGCGTCGCTCTCGGACGAGGCCCGCGCCGCGCTCCACGAGCTCGCCGCCGCGACGTGGCACCCGAAGTCGGTCGCCGTCCTCGCCGCGCTCGGCGACTGCCGCGCGAGCAACAGCCTCGGCGTCGTCGTCGAGCACGCGGGCGTCGGCGTGTCGCTCGTCCGCTCGGGGTCCGAGTGGCGCCTCGGGCTGCCCGCATGGGTCTCTCCGAGGGCCCGCGGAGACCTCGCCTTCGGCGTCGACGGCCGCGTCCTCGCGTCGCTCGAAACGGAGGAGGCCCTCCGCCCCGACGCGAAGCGCGAGGTCGCCGAGCTCGCGTCCGAGGGCTTCGACGTCTGGCTCCTCAGCGGCGACGAGCCCGAGCGCACGGCGCGCACGGCGGCCGCCGCCGGCATCGAAGCGTCGCATGCAATCGGTGCGCAAACCGCGCAAAATAAGCTCGATTTCGTGCTCGAGCACGACCGCGGCGACCTGCTCATGGTCGGCGACGGCATCAACGACGGATTTGCGGTCGAGCGCGCGACTTGCGGGGGCACGCCCGCGATCGATCGCCCTTTCATGGCTGCGCGCAGCGATTTCTATTTCGTCACTCCCGGCCTGCACCCCGTGCGTCTCGCGCTTCGAACCGCGAAACGCGTCGAAACGGTCCGGTCTCGGAACCTCGCCTTCGCGTTGGCCTACAACGTGCTGACGATCGGTCTCGCGTACGCGGGTCTGATGTCGCCGCTCCTCTGCGCCGTCCTCATGCCCGCGAGCTCGCTCACCACCGTCCTCGCGACGGTCGTGGGTCTCTCTCCAAGGAGCGCAACGTGGAAGTCCTGATCCTCCAAGTCTTCGTCAGCCTCGGCCTCGTGGCCGGCTCCGTCCTCCTCTTCGTGTTCGCCTTCAAGCAGGAAGACTTCGACCACGGCGAGCGCCTCGCGCTCCGCCCGCTCGTCGACGACGACGGGCACTCGGTGCGCGCCGCGTTCGCTCCGCAAGCCCCCAAGGACGACCGCCGATGAGCGCTGCGGTCACGACGTTCGAGAAACGAACCATCACCTACGACGACGACGTCTCGCGCAAGTTCGTCTTCGCGTCGGTCGGCTGGGGCCTCGTCGCCATGCTCGTCGGCGCGCTCGCCGCGCTCCAGCTCGCCTGGTGGCACGCGAACCTGCCGCCGTACCTGAACTTCGGCCGCATCCGCCCGCTCCACACGAACGCCGCCATCTTCGCGTTCGTCGGCAACATGATGTTCGCCGGCATCTACTACTCGACGCAGCGCCTCGTGCGCGCGGCGCTCCCGAGCAAGCTCCTCACGCGCGATTCACTTTTGGGGCTGGCAAGCGATCATCCTCGCCGCCGCCATCACGCTGCCGCTCGGCTATCACGCAGGGCAAGGAGTACGCGGAGCTCGAGTGGCCGATCGACATCGCGATCGCCGTCGTGTGGGTCGCCTTCGCGATCAACTTCTTCTGGACGCTCGCGCGCCGGACCGAGAAGCACCTCTACGTCGCCATCTGGTTCTACATCGCGACGATCGTCACCGTCGCCGTCCTCCACATCGTCAACTCGCTCGCGATCCCGGTCTTCGGTCTCAAGAGCTACTCGATCTACGGCGGCGCGAAGGACGCGCTCGTCCAGTGGTGGTACGGCCACAACGCCGTCGCGTTCTTCCTGACGACGCCGATCCTCGGCATCATGTACTACTTCCTGCCGAAGGCGGCGGGTCGCCCGGTCTACTCGTACCGGCTCTCGATCATCCACTTCTGGGCGCTCATCTTCGTCTACATCTGGGCGGGCCCGCACCACCTCCTCAACACCGCGCTGCCCGAGTGGGCGCAGACGCTGGGCATGGTCTTCTCGGTCATGCTCTGGGCGCCGAGCTGGGGCGGCATGCTCAACGGCCTGCTCACGCTCCGCGGCGCGTGGAACAAGCTCCGCACCGATCCGGTCCTCAAGTTCTTCGCCGCGGGCGTCACCTTCTACGGCATGGCGACGTTCGAGGGGCCGCTCCTCGCCATCAAGAGCGTCAACGGACTTGCACACTACACGGATTGGATCATCGGCCACGTCCACTCCGGCACGCTCGGCTGGAACGGGCTCATGGCGGCCGGAATGTTCTACTGGATGGTGCCGCGTCTTTACGGCACGAAGCTCCACTCCACCAAGCTCGCCAACTTCCACTTCTACCTCGGGACGTTCGGCATCCTTCTCTACGTCGTCTCGATGTGGGTCAGCGGGATCACGCAGGGCCTCATGTGGCGCGCGACCAACGCCGACGGCTCGCTCCAGTACCCGATCTTCGTCGAGACCATCGACGCGATCCGCCCGATGTACTGGATGCGCCTCATCGGCGGGCTCGCGTACCTCACCGGCATGATCGTGATGGCCTACAACCTCGCGCGCACCGCGCGTCAGGGCCACGCCGTCAACGGGACCGCCGAGGTGATGCTCGAGACGGTGCCCGACGGCGCGAAGTGGACCGACGTCCTCTTCGGCAAGCCGATCATCCTCGTCACCGTCGTCGGGGGGCTCGGCGGGCTCTTCCTCGTGACCAACGCGATGGCGAGCCTCTTCTTCGTCACCGTCGCGCTCTTCGTTGGCGTGCTCGGCGCGGTCGCCGTCAGCGCGGCGAAGCAGGCGCAAGGCGAGGGGACCGCGTGGCACCGGCTGCTCGAGGGGCGCGCCCTCGTCTTCGTCTCGCTCACGATCATCGCCGTCCTCATCGGCGGCGTCGCCGAGATCGTGCCTTCGCTCCTCGTCCAGCCCGACGCCGCCGCGATCGCCGACGCACACCCGTACACGGCGCTCGAGCTCGAGGGCCGCGACGTCTTCATCCGCGAGGGTTGTTACAACTGCCACTCGCAGATGATCCGGCCGTTCCGGTTCGAGCAGCAGCGCTACGGCGAGCCGTCGAAGATGAGCGACTCGCAGTACGACCACCCCTTCCAGTGGGGGTCGAAGCGCACCGGACCGGACCTCGCGCGCGAGGGCGGGAAGTACCCGAACCTCTGGCACTACCAGCACTTGATGGACCCGCGCAGCGTGTCGGCGGGCTCCAACATGCCGCCGTACGCGTTCCTCGCGACCCAGCGCGTCGACTCCGAGCGCACGCCCGACAAGCTGCACGCGATGAAGAGCATCGGCGTCCCGTACACCGACGAGGACATCAAGCTCGCGGTCCCCGACGAGAAGGCGCAAGCCGCGGGCATCGCGTCCGACCTCGAGACCGCCGGGGCCGACGTCGCCGCCGACAGCGACGTCGTCGCGCTCATCGCGTACCTGCAGCGCCTCGGCAAGCAACCCGGCGCGGCGCACCCGACCCTCAACGTGTCCCTGAACAAGTGAGCTCGCGCGATGCACCAAGACCTCCTCTCCCACACGCCGCTCCTCGCGCTCCCGATCGCCGCGATGTTCCTCTTCCTCGCGGTCTTCCTCGGCGTCGTCGTCGTCACCATCGTGCGCGGCGCGCGCGCCTACGACGACGCCGCGAAACTCCCTGTCGACGAGGCCGAGTCATGAGCACCGACAACGAAGAGAAAATCGTTCACACCTACGACGACGACATCCAAGAGCAGGACAACCGGCTGCCGCTCTGGTGGCAGTACACGCTCTACGGCGCGGTCGTGTTCGCGGTCTTCTACTTCTACGGCGAGCACAAGATCGGCGCGTGGAAGTCGCGCGCCGACGCGTTCGACCAGGAGATGGCCGCCGCGCGCATCGAGGACGCGAAGAAGAGCGGCAAGATGACGAGCGAGGTGCTCGTCGCGATGTCAACGCGCCCGGCGACGGTGCGCGACGGCCAGCAGGTCTTCGCGACGACGTGCGCGCCGTGCCACCGCGCCGACGCGGGCGGCAACATCGGCCCGAACCTCACCGACGGCTTCTGGCTGCACGGCAGCAAGCCCGAGAACATCTTCACGTGCGTGCACGACGGCGTCCCCGGCAAGGGCATGCCGACGTGGGGCCCCCAGCTCGGCGAGGAAAAGGTCGCGGACGTCGTCGCCTACGTGCTCACGCTTCGCGACACGAACGTCCCCGGCGGGAAGCCCCCGCAAGGCGAACCGGAGTAGCCATGGGCAACGTGCGACTCCCGGTCGTGCAAGACGACTCGGTGCGGGGGTCGATTCTCGCGGACGGGCGTCGCAAGCGCATCGTGCCCGCCGACGTGCACGGGCGCTTCGACACCGCGCGCCGGATCGTGCTCCTCGCGCTGCTCGCGATCGCCGCTGTTTTGCCGTGGATCCGCATCAACGACGCGCCGGCGGTGTTCCTCGACATCGAGCACCGCAAGTTCTTCCTCTTCGGCGCGACGTTCAACGCGCAGGACGCGTGGCTGCTCTTCTTCGTCCTCTCGGGCGTCGGGTTCGCGCTCGTCTACGCGACGGCGATCCTCGGACGCGCGTGGTGCGGGTGGGGGTGCCCGCAGACCGTGCTGCTCGACGGCGTGTACCGGCGCGTCGAGCGTCTCATCGAGGGCGCCGCGCACCGCGCACATGAAACGCGACGAGGGCGCGTGGACGGCGTCGCGCGTCGCGCGAAAAATCGCGAAGCACGTCGCCTTCGTCGGCATCTCGCTCTTCATCGCGCACGTCATCCTCTCGTACTTCGTGTCGCTGCCCGCCGTGTTCCGCATGGTGCGCCACGCGCCCGACGAGCACGCCGAGGCGTTCGCGTGGGTCGTCGGCATCACGGCCGTGCTCTACGGAAACTTCGCCTTCTTCCGCGAGCAGTTCTGCGTCGTCATGTGCCCGTACGGGCGCCTGCAGTCGGTGTTGCTCGACGACGACTCGCTGGTCGTCGGTTACGACAAGGCGCGCGGCGAGCCGCGCGGTCACCGGCGCACGACGCATGGCGAGGACGCCGCCGGCGCGCAGGCCCTCGGCGATTGCGTCGCGTGCGATCGGTGCGTCGCGGTGTGCCCGACCGGCATCGACATCCGCGACGGCCTGCAGATGGACTGCATCGCGTGCACCGCGTGCATCGACGCGTGCGACGACGTGATGGCGCGCGTGGGCAAGCCCCGCGGTCTCATCCGGTACGACTCGCCGCACGGCCTCGCGCACGAGCCGCGCCGCTTTTTGCGGGCGCGCATCGTCCTCTACTCCGTGCTCCTCGCGGCCGGCCTCGTGGCCGTCACCATCGCGCTGCGCGCGCGCACCGATTTCGAGGCGAACGTCGTCAGGCTTCCGGGCGCGCCGTTCACGATCGAAGGCGACGTCGTGCGAAATGGCTTCGAGGTGCACCTCGTCAACAAAGTCTCGCACCGCGCGGGCTACGACATCCGCGTCGAGGCGCCCAAGGCCGCGACGACCGTGCTCTCCGTGTCGCACGTCGACCTGGATCCTCTCGCGCAGGGCCACGTCGTCTTCTTCGTCGTCGCGCCGCGGGACCTCCCGCTCGGCGACGACATGGTGCACGTGACCGTCTCGCGCTCCGACGCGCCGACCGACGTGATGCAGTCGCAGACGCGCCTCTTGGGTGTGAAGTGACCTGGCTGATCCCCGCGCTGCTCCTGGGCCTCTTCGGGTCGGCGCACTGCGTGCTCATGTGCGGAGGGATCGCCGGCGCGCTGTCGAGCGATCTCGTGCAAATCGGAAAGCGCGCGCGCCGCTCGCCGACCTTCGCGTACAACGCGGGGCGCGTCGCGGCCTACGTCGCGCTGGGCGCCGTCGTGGGGACGCTCGGGCGCGCCGTCGACTTCGTCCCCGTGCTCGGCGCGGCGCGCGTCGCGTTGCGGCTCGCCGCGGGGCTGCTCCTCGTGGGCGCCGGTTTGTGGGTCGCCGGCGCGTTTTCGCGCTTCTCGATCATCGAGCGCGCGGGCGCTCCGCTCTGGCGCCGAGTCGCGCCCTTCGCCACGCGCCTCGCGCGCTCGAAGAGCCCGCTCGCGGCGCTCGGCGTCGGCGCGCTCTGGGGCCTCATGCCGTGCGGTCTCGTCTACGCCGCGTTCGGGCTCGCGCTCGCGTCGGGCGGCGCCGCGTCCGAGCTCGCGCATCCCGCCCTCGGCGGAGCCGCGTCCGAGCTCGCGCATCCCGCCTTCGGCGGAGCTGCGACTGGCGCGCTCGTGATGGCCGCCTTCGGCCTCGGCACCGCGCCGGCGATGATCGCGACCGGCCTCGCGAGCGCTCGCGTCGCCCCGGCCGTTCGCGATCACGCGTGGGTCCGCCGCGCCGCGGGCGCGCTCGTGCTCGCGTTCGGCCTCGTCGACGTCGCGTCGGCGAGCGCGTCGCTCGCGACCCCCGCGCACCCGACGTGCGCGTGCAGCCATCGCGCTCGGTGATTGCTCAGGGCGCGATTTTGTGCACCACGACCGGCTGCGTCGGCCCGGCGTCGCCCTCGGCGTCTTCGACCACGTAGGTCACCGCGCCGCCGTTTGGCTCGTTGCATGCAAAATACACGGATTGCTTCGCCGCGCCGTACGGGCTGACGACCCCGAGGCCGACCGCGTCGGCGGGCGCGACGACGTCGAGCGCCGTTCCCTGCTTGATGCTCGTGTCGCTCGAGACGTCGAGGATGCCGGCGCTCTGGATGAGCGCGGGCATCTGCGGGTTCTGTCCGCCGGCGCCGTCGAGCGCGATGACGACGCCGCCCACGTGCGTGAAGCTCGCGATCGAGCTCGCCCAGCCCGTGCCCACGCCCGCGAGCGTGCTCGCCGGCGCGCTCGACTGGTCGTAAATCACGAGCACGTCGGTGTTCAGCGCGGTCATGCCCGGGCTCACGTCGCTCGGCTGCGTCGCGACCGTGTAGGCGATCGTGCGGCCCGCGCCCGCGGCCGCCGCGTTGAAGATCGCCTTCACGTTGGCGACCGCGCCCGCCGCGGCGTACTGCTCGTACGAGCGCACGCGGATGCTCTGCGCCGTCGCGAGCAGGAGCGCGTTGCCGAGCACGCGCGCCTGCGCCGCGCTGTAGGACGCGCCGTAATCGTGCCCGACCACGACGAAGCTCCCCGGCACGCCGCCTTGGCACTTGCTGTTCGAGCAGAGGAGCGACGGGCACACGACGCCGCACGCGCCGCAGTTGAACGGATCGCTCGTCGTGTCGACGCAAGAGTCGAGGCAGAGCGTGAGCCCGTCGTCGCACGAGAACGCGTCGACCACGACGTCGCTCGATACGACGTCGCTCGGCACGACGTCGACCGTTGCGTCGCCCGAGTCCGCGTCCGCGTCCGCGTCCGCGAGCGTCGCGTCGCCCGAATCGCCGTCGAGCCCCGCGTCGGCGGCCGGCACGCACGTCTCGCCGACCTGGGCGTAACCCGACGCGCACTCGCCGCCGACGAGCGCATTGTCGCGCCCGCACGCGACGAGCAAGACGAAGAGCGCCGCGCGCTTCAAGGCTTGCCCCCGCTCTGCGAGGCCGTCTTCGTGATGATGAACTCCACGCGGCGGTTCTCCCGCAGCGCCTCGGCGTCCCAACCCGGCGCCCGCGGCTTGGTGTCGCCGAACGCTTCGGTCGTGAGTCGTCCCGGGTCGATGCCGAAGCGGATCAAGAGCCTGCGGACCGAGTCGGCGCGCGCCTTCGAGAGCAGCTCGTTGTGCTGCTCGGTGCCCGTGCGGTCGGCGTGCCCGAGGATGTGCACCTGGAGGATGTTCGGGTTGTCGCGGATGAGATCGGCGACCTTCTTCACGAGCGGCCAGCTCGCGTGGTGCACGCGCGCGTCGTCGGTGTCGAAGTGAATGATCTCGTCGAGCACGATGCGATCGCCCTCGATCCGAGCGGGACCTGCCGACGGCGGGCAGCCGTTGGTCTTCGGGTCGTTGGTGTGCACGCCGGGCACGTCCGGGCACGCGTCCTCCGCGTCGAGGACGCCGTCGTCGTCGCGGTCCGGCGGCGGGCAGCCGTTGGTCTTCGGGTCGTCCGTGCGGACGCCCTTCTTGTCGGGGCACGCGTCCTCGTCGTCGAAGACGCCGTCGCCGTCGCGATCGGTGCGCGGGCAGCCGTTGGTCTTCGGATTGCTCGTGCGCCGGCCGGGCACGTCGGGGCACGCGTCCTCGTCGTCGAAGACGCCGTCGCGGTCGCGGTCGGTGCGGGGCGGGGGCGGCGGGGGCGGCGGCTTCGCGGCGCCGAGCCCGAGCGACACGCCGAGCGATAGCACGTGCGCGTCCTCGGGCTGGAGGCCCTCGCCGAGCTGGAAGACTTGCGTGTATCCTACATACGGTCCGAGATCGAACCGCCCGTCGCCGATGCGAAAGTCCCACCCGACGTGCGCGTCGAAGCTCGGGCGAACGACGTCGCCCGTCGGCGCGACGCCGCCGTTCACGTCGAGCCACAGCCCGCCCGGCTTGCTCGCGAACGGCCGCACGCGCACGCCGAGCATTGCGCCGAACCCGAAGCCGGTTCCCTTCGGCGCGATTGACGGGTCCGCCGGCGGCGACCCCGCCGCGAGCACCGTGCCCGAGAGCTCCGCCTGAATTCCGACGGGCTTCGCGAGCGGCAGCTCGAGCGCGACCGCGGCTTGCCCGCCGAACCCGAACTCCGAATCCTGCGGCGAGCCGACCGCGTGTGCCACGCCGAGCGCGCCGTGCACCCTCGGGCTCTCGAGCGCCCACGCGCTCGAAGCCGAAAGGAGGAGGAGCGCGGTCGTCGCAAGACGCATCGGCGCCCATCGTACAGAAGTCGGCCTCACCACGCGAACTCTGGAAAGGGCGGACCGGGCTTCGCCAGGAGATAACCCTGCAGGAGATCGCACCCGAGATCGATGAGCGCGTCGCGCTCGGCGGTAGTCTCCACGCCCTCGGCGACGACGGTCGCGCCCATCTCGTGGCAGAGCGTCACCATCGAGCCGACGATGCTTCGCTTCGTTCGGTGCGTGTCGATGCCGCGCACGAGGTCCATGTCGAGCTTCACCACGTCGGGCTCGAGGAGGGTGAAGCTCGTGAGGCCCGCGTATCCGGCGCCGAGATCGTCGACGGCGATGCGATAGCCCATCTCGCGCAGCGCGCGCACGCGGCCGCGCACGTCGTCGACGCCCTCGAGGCTCGCGCGCTCGGTGACCTCGAGCACGACGCGCGTCGCCATCCGCGAGAGCGGCGCGTCGGTCGCGAGGAGCGCGTCGTCGGCGAGCTCGCTCGCGTGGAGGTTGACGAAGAGCGCGACGTGCTCGCCCGCGTTCGCGACGGGGGCCGCCGACCGAGCGCGAACGTGCGCGCCGAGCGCGAGGACGCGACCGAGCCGCTCGGCCGCGTCGAGCACCGCTCCGGGATGCGGCAGCGCGGGCTCCCTCGTGCGCATCAGGGCTTCGTACCCGAAGAGCGCGCGATCGGCGACGCGCACGATCGGCTGAAACGCCATCCACAAGGACTCCATGGCGCGCTCGAACACCACGTCGAGGCCCATGCGATCGCCGGCGCGCGCGTGCTCGCTCCCCATGAGGTTCAGCGCCGCGCGCTTCGCCCGCGCGAGGCGCGAGAGCTTCGCCGCGCGTTCGATGAGTGACCGCAGGTGATCGATCTCGAAGGGCTTGGGCACGTACCCGAACGCACCGAGCTCGATCGCGGCGATGGCCGAAGGCATGTCCGGCGCGCCCGTCATGAGCAGCACCGGCACCTCGAGATCGGTCTCGCGGATCGCGCGCAGGAGCGCGATGCCGTCGAGCTTGGGCATGATGAGGTCGGTCACGACGACGTCGTACCGCTCCCGCCGAAAGGCTTCGATCGCGAGCGCCCCGTCGGCCACGATCGTCACGTCATACGGAAGCGAGGCGAAGATTCTGTGGAGCAGCCGGCGCCCGAGGTCGTCGTCCTCGGCGACGAGAATCCGCGGACGGCCGGCGGTGTCGTCGACCATCTCGGGCCATGGTGGAGCGGAGGGGGCGTGCGTGTCGATACACCCTAGGGTGTAGATGGGGTTTCAGTGCGGCTGGACGCGCTCAGCTCCCTTTGAAGCCCGCGACCGTCTTCGCGCGGTCGCCGAGCGGCGGCGAGATCGAGCCGTCGACGCGCACCTCGATCACCGCCGGCGCGCCCATCCTCAACGCTTCCTTCAACACGTCCTGCATCTGGCCCGGGCGATCCACGACCCACGCCGGCAAGCCCATCGCACGCGCGATCGCCGCGATCTCGAGCGGACGCTTGTAGCGGATCGACTCCATCGGCTTGCCGCCCGAGACGAGCTTGCTCCCGTGCCACGTGATGCCGTGCATCTGGTTGTTCTCGACGATCCACACGACCGGCACGCCGTACTCGGCCGCGGTGATGAGCTCCATGCCGTTCATCGTGAAACAGCCGTCGCCGATGATCGAAATCACGGGGCGCTTCGGCGAGGCGAGCGCGGCGCCGATCGGCGCGCACGTGCCGTGGCCCATCGAGCCGAAGCCCAGGTTGATGACGAACTTCTGATTCTCGCGCATGCACAGCTCGTGGATGTTGAAGAGCATGTGCCCGCCGATGTCCGAGAACACGAGCGCGTCGCTCGGGAGCACCTCCTGCAGGTCGGCGCGCCAGCGCTGCGGCGTCAGCGGGATCGCGTCGCTCGTTCGGAGCGCGGGCTGGTCGTAGCGCTCGTGCCCGCGCGGCAGCGGCGCCTCGCTCGGCCACGTCGACGCGGGGCTCGCGCCTTCGCGGATCATGCGGTGGATGTGATAGACGAGCTCGACCAAGATGGTCTGCGCGTCGCCGACGAGCGCGACGTCGACCGGGTAGCTGCGGCCGATGCGGTCGGCGTCGATGTCGAGCTGAATCAGCGATTTCCCCGCGCGAAGCTGCGGGTTCCAGTTGAAGGTCGTCGTCTCGTTGAGCGACGCGCCAATCGTGAAGAGTAGATCGACGTCGTTTCCGAGCAGCGTCTTCTTCGCGTGCGCGTGGCCGGCGAAGCCGAGCACGCCGAGCGAGAGCGGGTGATCCTCCGGCAGCGCGCCCTTCGCGCGCGGCGACGTCGCGACGCGCGCCTGAAGGAGCTCGGCGAGCGTGCGGACGTGCTCCTCGGCGCCCGACGTGACGGCGCCCGAGCCGACGAGCAGCGCAGGCTTCTTCGCGCGGAGCAATTTTTCGGCGGCCGCGGCGACTGCGTTGCGATCGAAGAGGTGCGTCGTCGGGCGGTACGTCTTCGGGTCGAACCAAATCTCGTCGGCCGGTTTTCCCCAGAAATCCACCGGCACGTTCAGATGCACGGGCCCGGGGCGACCGGTGAGCGCGAGGCGGAGCGCACGGCGAAGGTGCTGCGCGAGGCGCTCGGGCGACTCGACCGCGGCCGAATATTTCGTCACCGGCCTGAACATGCCGACGATGTCCATGTCGGTCGCCGCCGTCTCTTGCGCGGCGCCGCGCCCGATGGCGTGCGAAGGGACCTGACCGGTCAAGACGAGCATCGGCACGCCGTCGGCGAAGGCGCACGACACGCCCGTGAGGAGGTTCGTCGCGCCCGGACCCGCGGTGCCCGCGCAGACCGCGAGCTTTCGCGTCGTCCGCGCGTAGCCGTCGGCCATGAACGCCGCGCCTTCTTCGTGCTTGGTCACGACCAGGCGGAGCGCCGGGTGCTGCTCCACGCCCTCGAAGAACGGGTGGAGCAACCCGCCCGGCACGCCGAAGACGACGTGAGCCCCCTCGGCGACGAGGTACTGCAAGAAGACGTCGAGAGCGCGTTTCAGCGCGACCGTGGAGCCTGAGGCGTCGGGCATGGCGCCGTGCTTTACGGCGCAGGCGCTCGTCGATTAAGGGGGGCACCCCATTTGCACCGTCGATTCTCTCGAGAGGTGAGCATGGAACGCGACAGCGTGCGTATCGACATCATCGACGAGGCGAGCGCCGAATCCTTTCCCGCGAGCGATCCGCCCTCGTTCACCGGCCTGCACGCCGGCGCGCCCTCGCACGAGCGCGATCTCGAGGCCGAGCCGCCGCCCGATCCCGAGCGCTGGCTCCGCCGCATCGCGTTCGCCCAAGGCGCGCTCTATTTCGCGGGCGGACTCTGGCCCATCCTCCATTTGCGCTCGTTCGAGGCGGTGACCGGAAAGAAGCGCGACAAGTGGCTCGTCCAAGCCAACGGCGCGATCCTCGCGTGCATCGGCGCGTCGCTCCTTCGCAGCGCGGGCGAGGAGCCGGCGCGCGACCTCGGCTTCACGACGGCGGCGGCGATCGCCGCGGTCGAGGCGGTTTACGCCCTGCGCGGCAAGATCGCCCGACCGTACGTCGCCGACGCCGCGGTCGAGCTCGCCATCGCCGCCGGCTGGCTACTGGTTGGCCACCGAGCGGATCGTCACGACGCGGCGTAGCACTTCGGTCGCGTCGACGGAGCGAAGGCCCTTTTCGCGCTGCGGAGGCACGATCGGCACGTGCGCCCAGATCGTCGTGCCGACGCCCGGCTTGGACATCACCTCGAGCCGACCGCCGATTTCGTCGAGCAGCCGCACCGCGCTCGAGAGGCCGATCCCGTGGCTCTCGCCGAACATCGGCCGCGCGTCGCGCTGCCCGCCGACGAACACCTTCTCGAGCCGCTCCGGGCTGATGCCGCGCCCCGTGTCCGAGATCTTGAACGTGAGGTGCCCCGGAGTCCCGCCGACCTCGGCGACGATGCTCCCGCGCTCGGTGTATTTCACGGCGTTCGATATCAAATTGTCGATCACGCGATCGAACAGCATGATGTCGGTCTCGATCGCGTCGGGCGCCTCGCGCGTGCGGAACACGCTCGTGCGAATGTCGCGCGCGATGACGAGCGCCTGCAGGTTGCGCCGCACCCGATCGGTGAAGCGCTCGACGTCCATCGGCTTGTTGTGGATTTGAAACGCCTTGTCGTCGGCCTGCGCGATCGCGAGCAGCCGCTTCATCTGCGCCTCGACGCTGATGACGCTGTCGGCGATGAGCTTGGCCATCGCCGCGACGTCGGCGTCGTCGTCCTCGCACAGCACCTGCGCGTTGAGCAGCGCGACCTGCATCGGGTTGCGCATGTCGTGCGTCGCCGTCGCGAGCGCCAGCTCGCTCTCGTGTCCTCGTGACTTCAGCTCGTTCACCATGGCCTCCAAGGTCGCCGTGCGCGCGTCGATACGCTCGCCGAGCAGGGAGTTGAAGGCCTCTTGGCGTTGGTGGAGCTTGATGATCTCTTCGATGGCCTCTTCGTTCTCCTTCACGACCTCGCCGACTTTCATCGTCGTCTCGGTGTGAAACGCATGCGCGCGAACGGTCATCTGGCGGAAGGCGAGCATGGTCCCGGCGAGTAACCCGATGAGCGCAAGGGTCGGCGCTCCGCCCAGAATCCCGAACGTGGTGACGAACGACAATGCGAGGCCGAGTGCGGCGCCCGCGAGCGGCAGTCGCCAAGCAAGCGGCTCGGACCACCTGATGTGATATTCGCAGCATTCATCACCGCGACCGATGCACGTGGTCTCCGTTAGCGTGGCCGGCGGCAGGTTCCAAAACATCAGAGGGACGGTCGGCAGCTGCGCTTGACGCGACAAGCACATCAGGCGCGACTCGGACTTCTTGCTTCGATATTGAAGAGTAACCGAGTTCCGTGTCGACGCCGTCAGCGTGTATGTGGAAACGCGGCTCGCGAACTGCACCGTCGCGGCAAGCACCCGGTAGCTGATTAGGACCGTGCCAGCGCGGAATACGAGCGCGAGCGGACCGTAGGATTTGACCATCTCGAAGCGACAGGCATCGGCGAACGCCGCGTCGCTCCCCACAATCTCTCGGGCCGCGGTCAGCACTTGCTCGAAATCAGCGAGCGTCACCCAGCGGCGCGGGCGCAACAACGTCTCCTCGTCGATGCCCGTCTTGATCGACAGGTCGCGGAGCGCGTCTCGCCCGCGTGTGCTCTCGAGGTAGGCGAAGATCGGCCGCGCGATGGCGAGGTTGAAATCGCCAACGCCGCCAGGCGGGGGAACCGTGTCGACCTCGACCATCGTGCGGAGCTTCCGCACAGTAAACGGCCAAGAATCCAAACGCGACAGCCTTAATTCACTCGCGGCCTCGGACGTAGGCAGCACGCGTATGACCACTGCATCGCACACCCGAGGTCCGATCGAGGATAGATCTCTGCCCGGCACGCTCCAGGCGCGAGTCGTAACTTCTGGGAAAGCGCCGCGAATGCACGGCTACGACCTGCAGTCGGATCTGGCACGATTCTATCGTTTCACCGACGTGGTGCTCCTGTCGCTGCTCGGTGAGCTCCCATCGGACGAGGTCAGCCGTGCTTTCGAAGTCGCGCTCGTGTTCGCGTCTGCGGCTTGCGTCGCGGAAGCGCCATCGCACGCGGCCGTGGTCGCGCGAGTTTGCGGGCCGAGAGCATCGAGCGTGGCGGGCGTGGCGGGGCTCGCGCTCGCGGAGCAGGCTCGCGCGCTTCTCGACCGCTACGACCCGCTTCTCCCTAAATTGGCGATCGGCGCGTTGAATGGCTCGGCATCGCGACTTGCACCCGTCAGTGCCGAAGATCGCGCAGCGGTGGAGCGCTTGCGAGTCGCACTGGGCGGATTCACGTCGCGCGTTCCGTCGCTCGGCTACGACGTCTGCCTCGACGCTGCCCTGGTCGCCACGTTCATGGCCTGCGGAATCCGTGGACGGGAAACTCTCGAGCTGGCTTTTATCTTCGCCAAGCTCATGACCGTCTGCGCCGAAGCGTTGACTTGGAAACCCGGAGATCTGCGGTCGTACCCGATGGACCTTCCGCATTTCGTTTACGAAGGGGCGAAGCATGCCTGACACCGCCGTCGTCACGCACGTAGGCCACGCAGATTGGAACGAAAACCAATTTCGCGGTTACGCTGTCAACGCAGAATTGGTTGGCCACGATGGCTGGGCGAGCGCCTTCTCGCTCGCGATCGGCGGCCCGCGGCTCCACGGCGACGACGCCGGCGTGATCGAGGACGTGGTGGTATGCGCGCTCGCCGCGGACCCGCGCATTTGGCCCGTCAAAGTTGCCCGCCTCGTTGCCGCGTACGGCTCGCCCCTGGTGGCGCTCGCGGCCGGTCACGCGGCGCTCGATGGGGCGCTGATGGGACCTGTTCCGACAGGCGCCGCTGGGGCGATGCTGATCGATTTCCGTGAGCGCCTGGGCGACGCGGTCACCGACCGCGAGGCCGTTGCGAACCTGCTCGACGAACTCTTGGCGCGCGGCCGCGTTGCCGGATTCGGAGTGGCGTTCCGCGGAACCGACGAGCGCGTCGTGGCGATGAACGAGTGCCTCCGACGACGACGGCGCGACGTGGGCACCCACTGGCGCTTGATCATGCTGCTCGACGACGTCATGCAGGAAAAAAAGGACCTGCACGTGAACTTCAGCATGGCGACGGCGGCGATCCTCTTGGACCTCGGCTATTCGCCACCGCAGATTACGTT
The DNA here is from genome assembly GCA_963731595.1 of uncultured delta proteobacterium. Classification (GTDB taxonomy): domain Bacteria; phylum Myxococcota_A; class Polyangia; order Polyangiales; family Polyangiaceae; genus DASXHD01. Next base: position 167,702 of record CAVSWE010000004.1, on the reverse strand, counting down.
GCTCATGTCGACGTTCCTCGACGTCTGCTTCTACGCGAACGTCAGCGAAGGCGCCGAGCAGCAATCCGAATCCCTTCGCGAGCTCCCCGCGTCGTGCATCGAGTACGTCGGTCGCGCCCCCCGACTGAGCCCGCGCGCGGAGGCCAAGCGCACGCTCGACTCGCAGGCGCCGGCGCTCACCGAACCTGCGTTTCGCTAACACGCCATCCAAAAATCCCCCAGTCGCCGCACCACGAAGCGCGCGGGGGCGCCGTCGCGCTGGAGGCGGTGCGCGCGCGCCATCGTCGTGAGCTTCGACGCCCACGCGTGCGCGTCGTGCGCGTCGTGCGTGCCGACGATGACGTAGCCGCCGTGGATGCGCGGGCCGCGCTTGCCGCGACGCTTGTCCAGCAAGCGCGCGAAGCGGCGTAGCCACCGTCGAACGACGAGCATGTGCTCGGGATCGTCCGCCGCTTCGCCGAAGCCGCGCGCGCAGCCGACGAAGAGGAACGCGCGGCCGTCGTCGCGGCGCATCCGCAGCACGTCGGGCCACGTGGTCGCGTCGCTCGCGTGCGCCGCCGCGTGCTCGTCGAAACGCAGCCGCGTCGCGAGCCGCGCGATCGACGCGACGATGGCGCCGCGCTGCTCGAGCACCGCCGAGGCGATCATCGAAGTCTGCTCGTCGTCCACGTCGCGCATGGCCGTTGCGCCGGAGCCTACACGCCTTGTAACGTGCCCGCGTGGCGTTTCGTTTTGCCAGGGAAGAGCCGCCGTCCTCGCAGCGCGGCCGTCCGCGCCGGTCGTCGATCGCCGCCGTGCCGACCTACGAAGCGCCCGAGGTCTTCGCGCACGTCGCCATCCGTAAAATCGCGCGCGCGCTGCCGCCGCTCGAACGCGTGTATTCTGCAATTCGCTTCTCCATCCTGAGGCCCAAGCTCCTCAGCGTCATGGATCTGCTCCTGCCCGACGAAGGTCGCATCCTCGACGTCGGGTGCGGGTTCGGCCTGTTCGCCGCGTACTTCGGGCAGACGCATCCGCGCCGCGCGATCGTCGGCATCGATCCGAACGCGCGCCGCATCGCGCTGGCGGAGCGCGTCGCGCGCTCGCTGGACCTCACGAGCCACACCTTCGTCGCCGGCGACGTCCGCGACGCGCAGCTCGAGGGCCCCTTCGACGCGGTCTACATGCTCGACGTGATGCACCACATCCCCGCCGACGCGCAGCGCGGCGTGCTCCAGCGCCTCCACGACATGCTCGTCCCCGGCGGCGTCCTCTTGATGAAAGACATCACGACCGAGCCGCACCACCAGCTCCTCTTCACCGAAGCGCTCGATCGCTTGATGGTCGGTTGGAAAGAGCCGCTCGCGTATCGCCATCACCGCGCGTGGGGCGAGCTCCTCACCGAGGTCGGCTTCCGCGTCCGCATCGTGCGCGTGCCCGACGTGCTCCCGTACCCGCACGTGGTCATCTCGGCGACGAAGTCGTAGACGCGTTCGAGAAATCGAGCGTGGAATCGCCCGTGCCAAGCGGCGAATGCGCTGGTCGGTGATTATCCATTTTCCCTACGTGAGGGATCGCCATGACCGCGCTGCATTACATGTTTGCGTGGGCGAACGCGCCGTAAACCGTAGCGGCCGGCATCGCGATTCTCTTCGCGCTGTTGCAAGCGTCCGGACTGCTCGGACTGCTCGCGGGCGGTGAGGATCACGACGTCGACGGCGACGCGGACGCTGATGCAGACGCCGACGCCGAGCACGACGTGGATCACGATCACGACGTGGACGGCGATCGCGGGATCGGAGCGATCCTCTTCGGACCGCTCGGGATCGGGAAGATCCCGTTTTCGATCGTCTGGCAGGCGTTCGCGATCGTCTTCGCGATCACCGGGTTCTTGCTGAATCTCGCGTCGCTTCGGCCGGACGGGTCCGTTCCGATCTTGACGCTCGCGTGGACGCTCCCCATCTCCCTCGTGAGTGGATACGGGGCCGTCGCCGCGCTCGCGCGACTGCTCGGACCGGTGCTCTCGTCGAAGGATCAGGAAGCGACGACGCGCCAGGAGCTCGTCGGCCAGGTCGGCGTCGTCATCTCGTCGCGCGTTTCGCCGGAGTTCGGCGAGGTTCGTGTGAAGGACAAATCGGGGCTCGAGCTTCGCGTCGTTTGCAAGCTCGCCCAAGGCGACCGCGAGCCGCGAGAGCGCGAGCACGTCGTGTTCGTCGACTGCGACGACGAGGGACGTCTCCTCGTCAGTCCCTTCGACGACTCGGCGCGCTAGGCGCGCTCGTTGCAAATCCAACTACGTAATCGACACCTCTTACCCGAGTGGAGAAGGGAATCATGTTTTCCATGGACACAAGCACCATCGTCATCGGGATCAGCGTGGCCGCAGGGCTCGTCTTGCTGATCTCGATCTTCACGGTCCTCTCGCGTTTCTACCGGCGCTGCGGCGCCGACGAAGCGCTCGTGAGGACGGGGTCCGGCGGCAACAAGGTCGTCATCGGCGGAGGCGTGCTCGTGTACCCCATCCTCCACCAGCTCCTCCGCGTCTCGCTCCGCAGCGTCAAGCTGTCGGTCGAGCGCGAGGGAAAAAACGCCCTCGTCACCGCGGACAAGATCAAGGCGAACGTGACGACCGAGCTCTACATCAAGGTGGAGCCGATCGCCGAGGACGTGCTCGCGGCCGCTCGCTCGTTCGGCGAGCGCAACCTCGACGAGCGCGTCATCGCCGACCTCATCGAAGGCAAGCTCACCGACGCGCTCCGCAGCGTGGCGGCGAACCAGACCTTCATGGCGCTGCACGCGAACCGCAAGCAGTTCGCCGAGCGCATCCAGGAGGTCTTGAGCGAGGAGCTGAAGAAGAACGGCCTCACGCTCGAGAACGTCTCCATCACCGCGTTCGCGATGGTGCCGGTCAAGGATCTCGATCCCCAAGACGTCTTCGACGCCGAGGGTCTGCGCGCGATCACCGAGAGCGTGCAGACCAACCGCGAGATGACCAACCGCATCCAGCGCGAGAAAGACAACCAGATCCAGGCGCAGAACGTCACGGCTCGCAAACGCCAGCTCGAGATGGAGCAGGACCAGAAGCAGGCCGAGGCCGACCAGGCGCGGCGCGTCGCCGAGTATTCGGCGATTCAAACCGCCGAGACGTCCAAGGCGGTCTACGTCCAGGAGCAGATGCGCGACCTCGCTTCGCTCGAGAAGCAGCGCGCGGTCGAGACCGCGAAGATCGAGCAGGAGAAGGCCGTCGCGGTGGCGCTCGCGAGCAAGCAGCGCGCCGAAGCCGAGGCGCAGATCGAGGCCGAGAAGGGCCAGCAAGCCGCGGAGATCGCCAAGCAGCGCGTGATCCAAGCCGCCGAGATCGAGCGGCAGAAGGTCATCGAGGCGTCGGCGATCGACAAGGAGAAGGCCGTCGAGGTCGCGCGCATCGGCAAACAGATCGCGATCACCCAGAGCGAAGAGCAAGAGGCCCGCGCGCAAGCCGCGAAGGCGCTCGCCCTCGCCGAGGAGGAGAAAGCGAAGCAGGCCATCATCACCGTCGAGACGACGGCGAAGGCAGAGCGCGAGAAGGCGATGCAGGTCATCCAGGCGCAAGCGGAGGCCGAAGTGCAGAAGGCTCTCGCCGAGGCGCAGACCGCGGTCGCCCGCAAGGCGGCCGAGGCGACCGTCGCCGCCGCGGACGCGACGGCGCACAAGGGCGAGGTGGACGCGGAGGTGCGTCGCAAGCTGCTCGAGGCGGAGAACGCCATCAGCTCGCGCGTCCTCATGCGCGAGCTCGCGCTCAAGGCGCTCGAGGTCGCGCCCGAGCTCGCTCGCGAGCTCATGGCGCCGGCCAAGGCGATCAGCGAGATCAAGGTGCTTCAAACGAGCGGAATCGGCGCGCAGGCCACGAGCGCGTCGGGCACCGCGCCGGCTCTCGGCGCGATGTCGCCCGTCCTGAAGACGGTGCTCGAAGCGGGCGCGGCCTACCCGCTCTTGCGCGAGCTCATGAGCTTCGCGCAAGTCGACAAGAACAAGCTGACCGAGAAGGCGAAGAGCGCGCTCGGCGAGCTCGGGACCGAGCTCGGCGCGGCGCTCCAGCCCAAAGAGATCGAGGTGCCCATCCTCGAGCCCGAGCCGGTCACCCACCGTGGCGGAAACGGCGTGAGCCATGTCGACCCTGCTGAGTAGCTACGCGTCGCTCAAGACCGCGCTCCGTGACGGCGTCGCGCGCGATCCGCTCGATGCGCTCGTCGTCACGGTGCTCGGGGGTTCCTTTCTCTTCTACGTCGCGGAGAAGGACGTAAACCCGAAGGTGAAGACGTACTGGGACGCGCTCGTCTACGTGAGCACGTGCCTCTCGGTCGGCTACGCGGACATCTTCGCGCGGACGAAGGAGGGGCAAGCCATCGCGACGGCCATCATGACCGTCGGTCCCGCGATGGCCGCGAAAGCGCTCGACCCGCCCGCCGCGCAGCAGCCCGACGAGCAGTCGATCGCCGTGCAGCGGACGATCGCGGAGAAGCTCGACGCGATCTTGGTCGAGCTCAAGAAGTGAAGGGACCGGGAATGGGAGTCCGCGCGGCTCCCATTCCCGTTCTTCTCAGAGCGCGTACTTGGTCTTGAAATACCCGTCGAGCCCGCTCACGTCGCCGTCCGAGAGCGTGCCCTTGACGCCCACGACCTCGGCGATGCCGCCCACGAGACGCAGCGTCGTGAAGCCGTTGCCGCTGGGCGCCGCGCCGATGTAGACGTCCGACCCGGTCGCGCTCACGTCGATGTTGCCGCCCGCGTCCGGCTGGAACGAGGTCGGCGTTCCGTCGGTCCAGACTTCGAGCGTCGTGCCGTTTCGGCGGATGCCGATGCGGTGGTACTTGCCGTCGTTGTACGTCGTGCCGGTGCTGTTGACGTTGTCGCTGGCGTTGATGCGCGCGCGAATCGAGGCGGTCAGCGTCTGGTTGCCACCGCCGGCGTTGCCATAGAGCTGCGGGCCCGTCGGCGTGTTGGCGCCCGCGACCTTGTCGTAGAAGGTGCCCTGGCCCATGCCCTGGCCGGTGGTCGGGTTCGTGTATTCTGCAACCATGAAGACGGCGAAGTCGCCCGCGCCGAGCTCGAGCGACGCGCTGTCGGGGATCGTGAGGTACGTGCCGGCCTGCGTCTGGCCGGCGCCGAACTCGACCGCCGGGAGGTTGTTGATCGCGGTCGCGTTGATGGTGGGTGGGTGCGCGAACTGGCCCGTGCCGCCGCTCGCGTCGTTGTGGTAGCTCGTTTGGTCCGCCCACGCGGAGACGGCGTTGTTCGCCTGCGTGACGCCCTTGTCGCCCTCGAGCCACAAGACGAGGTTCGTCCCGAGCTGCGACGGATCGAACGGGCCGGTCGCGTCGACCGTCGTCCCTTGATCGGTGCTCGCGTCGCCGACGCCGCCGTCGGCCGCGCCCGTGTCGCTCCCGTTGCCGGTGTCGTTGCCCAGCGTGACGTCGCTCCCGCTACCGCTGTCGTCCCCGCCGTCCAGCGTCGAGTCGGTGCTGCCTCCGCAAGCCAAGGACGTCGCAACCACGACGAACGAAGAAAAATCAAAGCGCGCATGTTTCCAGGCCTCCTACGCCGTAAGTTTATCGAGAGAGCGCGCGCTCGACGAGTGGGATTCGATCCTGACCCCAAAAGAGCTCTTCGCCGTCGACGATCCACGTCGGGGCGCCGAAGACTCCGCGCTTCACCGCCTCGTTGGTCGCGTCGATCAGCGCCTGTTTGACGTCGCTTTCCTTCGTCTTGGCGAGGATTTCGTCCGCGCCCTCGCCGATGAGCTCGCGGAGGGTCGCGTCGTCGGTGATGTCCTTGTCCTCGGCCCAATACGCGCGGAACGTCTTCTCGCGATACGCCTTGCGCCGCTCACCTTCGTGTGTTCGCGCCGTCCCGCCTTCGGCGGAATCCCGCGCCCGGCATCGCGAGGTACGCGCGGAGCGCCTTGAGCGAGTTGGTCGGAAACCGCGAGGGGAAGTTGAACGGCACGCCGTAGTGATCCGCCCACCGCTTCAAGTCGTTGAAGGTGTGGAGTCGCTTCGCGTCGCCCCAGGTGAGCACCGGCGCGTCGACCTGCCCGACCGATTTGAACACGCCGCCGAGGAGCATCGGCTTCCACACGAGCTTCGCGCCCGTGCGCTCGGCGAGCGCGTCGGCCTGCGTCGTGCCGAGGTACGCGAACGGCGAAGAGAAGTCCCAGAAGATTTCGAGGGTGTGAGTCATGCGCTCTCCACTTAGAGTCGACCGCGCGCGGCGTCGATTCGCAGCTTCCACACGACGCCGATCGCCTCGGCGAAGATGCGGCGGTTCATCTTCGAGTAGCCCGCGCGGCGGTCGACGAACACGATCGGCACCTCGACCACCCGCATCCCCTCGAGGATCGCGCGGTAGGTCATCTCGATTTGGAAGGAGTAGCCGTTCGACCGCACGTGCTCGAGATCGATCGCCTCGAGCGCGCGACGCGAGAACGCCTTGAAGCCGCTCGTGAGGTCGTGAACGCCGAGCCCGAGGATCGCGCGCGAGTAGAGCGAGCCGCCCTTGCTGAGCACGTGGCGGCCGAGGCCCCAGCCCTCGACGCCGCCGCCTGGCACGTTGCGCGAGCCGATGACGACGTCGGCGCCGCCGTCGAGCGCGTGGATGAAATCCGGCAGGTACTTCGGGTCGTGCGACGAGATCCGCGTCCATCTCGAAGTAGCGCACGAAGCCGCGCGACATCCCCCAGCGAAACGCGTCGACGTACGCCGTCCCGAGCCCGAGCTTTCCCGGGCGATGGATGACGTGGATGCGGTCGTCCTTCGCCGCGAGCTCGTCGGCGATGTCTCCCGTTCCGTCGGGAGAGGCGTCGTCGACGATCATCACGTCCGCCTCCGGCGCGGCCGTGCGCACGCTCGCGACGAAGGTCGGCAGATTCTCGCGCTCGTTGAAGGTGGGCGTGACGATGAGCGTCTTCAAGGCGGCCATGCTCGCGACGACCCGCCCTCGGCGGATCCTCGACGACTCTAACACGACGTAGGGGTGGTATCCTCGCCCCGTGGTCACGAAGAGCGACGTCCCGGCTACGATCGACAAGATTCGATCGAAAACGGTGTCCGCGCGCCGTGACGTCGAGGCGCTCGAAGAGGCGCTCGCCCACCAAACGCGCATCTCGTCGGCGCTGCGCGAAATCGGCCAGGCGCTCGGGACGACGATGGACCTCGATCAGGTCCTCGAGCTCATCTTGGTGAAGATCACCGAGGCGGTCGACGCCGACCGCGCCACGCTCTACCTCCTCGACGAGTCGCGCGCCGAGCTCGTCTCGCGCATCGCTCACGGCTCCGACGTACGCTCGATTCGTCTCGCCCTCGGCGAGGGCATCGCGGGCCACGTCGCGAAGACGGGGCGCCCCGTCATGGTGCGCGACGCTTACAAGGACCCGCGCTTCTCGGCGCAGTGGGACCTCCTCTCCGGCTACAAGACGCGCAGCATCCTCGCGGCGCCGCTGAAGAACCACCTCGGAAAGACCATCGGGGTCGTCCAGGTGCTCAACAAGCGCGACGGCGAGTTCACCGACGACGACGCCGACATCCTCTCGGCGATCGCGACGCAGGCGGCGGTCAGCATCGACAACTCGCGCCTCTTCCTCGAGACGGTGCAGAAAAACCTGCAGCTCGTCGAGACGAAGGAGCAGCTCCTCCGCCGCGTGCGCGATCTCAAGCTGCTCTTCTCGCTCGAGAGCGCGATGGCGCGCGCGCACTCGCTCGAGGAGCTCTTCATGGCCGTGCTCGGCGAGGCGATGCGCTCGTGCGAGGCGCGCGCGGCGGCGGTCGCGCTGCGCGAGCCGGGTGAGAGCATGGGCGAGGAGAGCGCGTTTCTCTACCTCGTCGACGACAAGCACCGGAAGCTGCGGCGCTTCCCGCTGCGCGAGGGACAGGGCCTCATCGGCTGGTCGATGGCGAACGGCGAGGTCGTCATCGCCTCCGACGCGCCGCACGACGACCGCACCGACACCGCGTTCGACGAGCTCGTCGGCTTCCACTCGCAGACCGCGCTCATCGTGCCGCTCGAGGGCGAGGACCGCGCGACGATGGGCGCGATCGCGCTCTACAACAAACGGGATCAGGGCGGCTTTTCCGGCGAGGATCGCTCGCTCCTCGAGCTCATCACCGCCAACGCGTCGACCGCGATTCGCCTCCAGATGGCGCGCGAGCAGCACGAGCGCGAAGAGCGCCTGACGACGATCGGCCGGCTCCTCTCGGCGGTGATCCACGATCTCAAGACGCCGCTCACCGTGATCAGCGGGTACGTGCAGCTGATGCAAGCGGCCGAGTCGAAGAAGAAGCGCGCCGAGTACGCCGAGTCGGCGCTCAAGCAGTTCGATCACATCTCGGCGATGCAGCGCGAGGTGCTCGAGTTCGCGCGCGGCGAGCGCAACGTGCTCGTGCGCAAGGTGTACCTGCAGAAATTCTTCGACGAGGTGCGCGCCGCCGTCGAGCCGCAGCTCAAACGCGAGGGCGTCGAGCTCGTCATCGATTTGCAAGACAAGGGCACGGCGCGCTTCGACGAGGGAAAGATCCTCCGCGTGGTGCACAACCTCGCGCGCAACGCCGTCGAGGCGATGGGCACGCGAGGCGGCGGCCGCTTCTCGATCCGCGTCGCGCGCGCCCACAAGGGCGAAGAAGACGAGGAGCTGGTCCTCACGTTCAGCGACACCGGCCCCGGCATCCCGAAGGAAATCGAGCACCGCCTCTTCCGCTCGTTCGTCACCGCGAACAAAAAAGGCGGCACCGGCCTGGGCCTCGCGATCGTCAAAAAAATCGCCGAAGACCACGGCGGCACGGTCACGGTCCGCTCCACCAAACGCGGCGCCACCTTCGAGCTCCGCCTCCCCCAGCGCCAGAGAGAGTGAACAGGAAGATCAAAAGGTCAAAAGTCGAGAGAGAGGAGTTTCTTTGAAAAAAAAATACCTCTCGCCTTCTGATTCTTTGATCTTCCTGGTTCTCTCTCTCTGCTGGAGCGCGCGCGGGGACGTGCTGTTGCCGCCGTGGGTGGGGGCGGGGGAGGTGCCGCTGCCAAGTTGGGCGCGGTCGGCGGTCGTGGCCAAGGCGGAGACCGTCGTCGCGTCCGTGCCGGGGCGGTCGGACTTGCGGCGCGCGACGACCCTCGCGGGCGCGCGTCTGCCGATTTACGGCGCGGCGCGCGGGCGCGACTGCTCGGGGCGATGGCTCCACGTCGGGCTCGAGTCGTGGGTCTGCTCCGACGGCGTCGAGCTCTCGAGCGCGCCGCCCGACGACGCGCCGCCGCCGATCGCGACCGACGGTCTTCCGTATCGGTATTACTTCGTCGGAGCGAACGGCGCGTCCGGCTACGAGAGCCTCGAGCGCGCCGGCGACGAAGCGCCCGACGAGCAGCTCGATCCGGGCTTCGCGCTCGCGACGGTCGAGGAGCGAACGACGCGCGGCGGCCGCTGGGTCCGCACGCGCCACGGCACGTGGGTCGACGCGACCGAGCTCGGCGGGGCGCGGCCCTCGGGCTTCGAGGGCGAGGCGGTCGGCGACGCGGGCCTCGATTTCGGCTGGGGGCGCGCGCACACGAATGTGTATTCTACACCCAATCGCTCGGGGCGGCCGGTGGCGACGCTCGTGCGGCGCGAGGTCGTCCGCGTCCTCGAAGAGAAGAATCACGCGCTCCGCGTCGACGGACCCGGCGCCGCGCGCTGGGTCGACGCGCGCGCAATCGTCCGGCCCACCCTCGCCGCGCCGCCCCCCGAGGTCCGCGGCGCCTCCGAGCGCTGGATCGACGTCGAGCTCGCGACCCAGACCCTCGTCGCCTACGAAGGCGCGCGCCCCGTCTTCGCGACGCTCGTCTCGACCGGCGCCGGCGCGCCCGGCACCGACACCGCGACGCGCAAGGGCACCTTCCGGATCTGGGTGAAGCTCCTCTCGAGCACCATGGACAACCTCGAGCCGATCCGCGACGACTCGGCCCACCCCGCCGCCGAAGGGGCGCGTTACTCGATGGAAGACGTGCCCTACGTGCAATTCTTCGACAAGGCCATCGCGCTGCATGGCGTCTTTTGGCACGACGACTTCGGCCACGTGCACAGCCACGGGTGCGTCAATCTGGCTCCGCGCGACGCAGCGCGTCTCTTCGCGTTCACCGGTCCGCGGCTCACCGCGGGCCTCTCGGCGATCCTCCCGGCGCGCACGGAGCCCGGGACCGTCGTGCGCGTTCGGTGACTTTCGATTGAGATTTTCGTGTGAAGGGGCTAAACACCGCGCACTCCGGCTCTTTAAGAGGGATCCCTCACATGCGCACTCTCCTTCGTGTCACCGCGTTGCTCGCTCCCGTGCTTTGCATCTCCGTCGTCGCTTGCTCGTCGGACACCCCGCAGAAGGACGCCGGCCCGGGCGAACAACTCTGCCCGTCGAACATCATCCAGGCGACTGCCGCCGCGGGCGTCGAGGGAGCGACGAGCGCGTGCCACGTCGAGAACTACACGTGCGTCGTGGGTTACTTGTGCGGTTACTTCGTCCAGCAAGCGACGTGCGTTTGCAGCGGCGGCACGTTCAAGTGCACCGTCAACAACCCGGACCACACGGCGCTCGACACGCCGGAGACCGACCCGAACTGCGCGGCGACCGTGCCGATCAGCGGCGGCAACCCGACCTACTGCGAGCTGTGCAAGTCGACCGTCCCTGACTCCGGCCCGTCGCCCTGCCCCACGGACAAGACCAAGGCCGACGGCACGTCGTGCACCAACGCAGGCCAGCAGTGCTTCTACTCGAACACCTGCACCGGCCAGCCGCCGCCCAGCGACGTCTGCCAGTGCATCGGCAACACCACGGGCGACGCCGGCCTCATGTGGCGCTGCGATCTCAACACCTGCCCCTGAGCGCCTGAGACTGCGTGTCGGTCTTCTCCGCCGTCCGCGATCTCGGTCGGCTGCGCGAAATCTCCGCGGTCCTCGTTCGTCACGGCTTCGGCGAAGTCGTCGCGCGCGCCGGCTTCGGCCGGCGTGACTCGTCGGCACCGCCCGCCGCCAAGCCCGAGGACGCCGAAGCCGCGGAGGCCGGCGAGAAAGAGCGCACGCGCATCTCGACGGCCGAGCGCGTTAGGCTCGTGGCGCAGGAGCTCGGCCCGAGCTTCGTCAAGCTCGGACAAATCGCCTCCACGCGCACCGACGTCCTGCCGCCGGAGATCATCGCCGAGCTCAAGAAGCTCCAAGACGAGGTCCCTCCCGTCGCCTTCTCCGAAATCAAGCAGCAGGTCGAGGAGAGCCTCGGCGCTCCCATCCGCGAGATCTTCGCCCGCTTCGACGACAAGCCGCTCGCGAGCGCGTCGATCGGCCAGGTGCACCGCGCGGCACTGAAGATCGACGGCGAGATCGTCGAGGTCGTCGTCAAAGTGCAGCGCCCGGGCGTCGCCGCGATCGTCACGCGCGATCTCGAGCTGCTCCACATGATGGCCGCCGCGCTCGAGCGCGCCGTGCCCGAGACCAAGATTTACTCGCCCGTCGGCCTCGTGAACCAGTTCGACCGCTCGATCACGAGCGAGCTCAACTTCCTCGTCGAGGCCGACCACTGCGAGCGCTTCGCCGAGAACTTCGAGGGCCACCCCGAGGTCCGCTTCCCGAAGATCTACCGGCAAGCGTCGTCGCGCCACGTCCTCACGCAGGAGTTCTTCGACGGCAAGAAGATCACCGAGACCAAAGCCGACGGGAAAAAAATCGCCAAGGCCTCGGTCGCGGTCATCATCAAGATGATCTTCGAGGACGGCTTCTTTCATGCCGATCCGCACCCGGGAAACGTGATCATCCTCGGCCCCGACGAGGCGCCGGTCATCGGGCTCATCGACACGGGCATGGTCGGGCGCCTCTCGCCGGAGCTCCGCGATCGCACCATCGACCTGATGATCGCCGCGGCGCGCAAGGACACCTACGGCGTCGCCGACGCGCTCTACGCCGTCGCGCGCCCGACGAAGAAAGTCGACATGCGCGAGTACCGCGCCGAGGTCGCCGCGCTCGCCGACAAATACCTCGGGCGCCCGCTCGGACAGATGGACCTCGCGGGGATGATCCGCGACATCGTGCAAGGCGCGATGAAGTACGGCCTCGAGATCCCGCCCGACTTCTTGCTCGTCGGCAAGGCGCTGATGACCGTCGAGGGCGTCGGCAAGCAGCTCGACCCCGACCTCGACGTCTTCGCCGAGGGCCAACCGTATTTCGTCGAGCTCGTGAAGAAACGCTACTCGCCCGAGCGCCTCGGCATGGAGCTCTGGCGCGGCATGGAGCAGGTCTCGCGCGCGAGCGGGGACCTGCCGCTCGCGCTGCGCGAGGTGCTCGACGATCTCCGCGCCGGGCGCCTCACCGTGCGCATGACGAACAACCTCGTCACGCACAACATCGACCGCGTGGGCCGCCGCATCTTCTCCGGCCTCGTCGCCGCCGCGCTCTTCGTCGCCGGCGCGTACCTGCTCCGCGGCGCCGGCCACGAGGGACAAGGCTGGACGCTCGTCTCCCTCGGCGCGGCCGTGTGCGTCTTGCACTGGGTGCGCGACGCGCTCGGAAAACCGCCTATTTGATGACGCGCAGGTAGGGCGGCAGCGCGCGCTTCGTCCGCGCCGCCGGCTTCGGCGTCGCGGATTTCGCGGCGGCGGCCTTCGGCTTCGAAGGGCGCTTCGCCTCGGCGCGGGGCTTGGGGTCCTCGCGCGTGCGCTTCGGTGACGGCGCGATCTCGATGCGCGGGCGCGCCTCCGCCTCCGGCATGGCCTCGCCCTCTTTCAGGTGGCCGAGCCTGCGCGCCTCCGCCTCCGCCGCGCGCGCGACCTCGGCCGGCACGTCCTCGGGCCACACCATCGCGCGGCCGCCGTCCTCGGAGACCATCGCGAAGATCGCGGGGTAGGGGAGCACGCACAAGAACGGCGTCCGCTGGAACGAGAGCGTGCAGCGCACGCCGTCGTCGCCGACCTCGAGATCGCGGATCGGCACCGGCAGGTTCAGACCGAGCTGCAAGATGAGCTGCGGGTTGGTCTTGAGATGCCGCGGGACGATGACGTCCTCCCGTCGCGCGTCGAGGTGCATCAGTACGCTCGTCTTTTCGAGCAACCCGAGCAGCACGTCTTTCTTCGAGGGCAGCGTCGGCATCGTTCCCATGGAATGTACGCAAGCCCGGGGCGGCGCGCCATGCTCCTCTGCGGGCCGCGCCCGATTGGCGTCGTGACGCGAGCGCGACGGCTGCTATGCTCGCGGCATGCGTTTTCCTTACTTGATTGCCTTGATCGCCGTCGCCGCTTGCGGCGGAAAGGCGATCTCGTCGGACGACACCACCGACGACTCCGGCCTCTACGGTCGCGAGCCCGACGGCAGCACCGCGGACGGCAACGGCTACGTCAATCCGACGTGCCCCGACGCGGGCCCGCCGCTCACCGAAAATCAGTGCGACGTCTTCGCGCAGGATTGTCCTAACCCGGGCGAAGGCTGTTATCCCGCGTCGATTCCGCCGAGCGCGCCGTGCGAGTCGGAGGTCTACGGGTCGTTCTGCATGCAGAGGGGCACGGGCAAGCAAGGCGCGCCGTGCGACACGGGCTCGGGCTGCGCGCCCGGCTTCGTCTGCCTGATCACCGGCGCGACGACGCAGTGCGCGCAGCTCTGCGAGTTCGGCGGCAGCCACGGATGCTCGAATGGCTTCGTGTGCGAGCCGGTGGACGTCCCTGGTTTCTCGGCATGCTTGTGAAGACGCGTCTCGGGCTCCAGGCTGCGGGTCTCGGCTTCGTGCTCGCGATCGTCGCGCAAGGGTGCGGCGCGCGCAGCGAGCTGCAACCGTGCCAGCGCGACGCCGACTGCGCGACGCTCGATTGGTGCGCGACCTGGGCGTGTCAGTACGACGAGACGATTCACGACAAAGCGTGCGTCGCGGTCCAGCACACGACGTGCGACGACGGCGACCCGTGCACGACCGACGCGTGCGACAAGAAGACCGGCGCGTGCAGCAACGTGCCGCTCACGCTCGACCTCGACGGCGACGGGCACCGCGGCCCGCTCGCCGGTCATCAGCCCGGCGACCCGGGCTCGTGCGGCGACGACTGCGACGACACCGACCCGCGCGCGTTCCCCGGAAACAAGGAAGTGTGCGACGGCGTCGACAACGACTGCGACGGGATCATCGACAACGGCGCGAGCTACGTGCCCACGCTCGGCAGCGAGTTCCAGCTCTCGAAGCCGTCGTTCGACTGGGCCGAGCCCGACAGCTTCGTACGCGGCGCCGCGACCGGCGACGTGCGAATCCTCGCGACCTACGACGCGACGCTCGCCGGTCAGCTCTCGCCGTTCCTCCAGCCGCTCGACGCGACCGGAAAACCCGCGGTCGAGCCCTCGGTGCTCACCGGGACCGACGCGGCCGGGAGCGGAACGTCGGTCGCGTGGACGGGCGATTGCTTCGGCATCGCGTGGTCGGACCGCCGCGACGGAAACTACGAGGTCTACTTCGCGCTCCTCGACCCGACGGGAAAGAAAATGGCGCCCGGCGACGAGCGCATCACGGTCTCCGACGGATTTTCGCTGTACCCGTCGCTCGTCTGGACGGGCCAAAACTTCGCGATGGTCTGGCAAGAGGAGCGCAGCAACGGCGACTTCAAGCTCCAGGGCCAGCGCATCGGCCTCGACGGCAAGTTGATCGGCAACGTCGTGACGCTCACGTCGGGCGCCACCGACGACCAGGGCCCGTCGCTCGCCGCCGGACGCACCGAGCTCGGCCTCGTCTGGGTGAGGCGCAACGGCACGGCGCAGTCGATCGTGTTCGAGCCCTTCGGCTTCGACCTCGGGCAACTCCCGAGCGCGCCCAAGCCCGTCTCGCTGACGACGCCCGCGATGGACGGCGAGGGCTCGTCGATCGCCTACGACAAGAAGAACGATCGCTACGTCGTCGCCTTCTTCGACGCGAGCCCCACGAAGCGCACCGTCTACGGCGCGCTCGCCGGCAAAGACGGAAGCGTCGTGATGCCGGCGGTGAACGTCGGCCAGAGCCCCGCGCAGACGCGCGACGTCTCGCTGCTCGCGCTCGGCGATCGCGTGCTCTTCGTCTACGCCGACGATCGCGATCAAAACTCCGGCTACGAGCTCTACGCGCACACGCTCGCCGCCGATCTGTCGAGCGAGCTGTCGGCGCCGGCGCGCGTCACTGCCGCGCCGGGCGACAGCATCGCGCCGGTGCTCGCGTTCGCGGCGGACGGAACGGTGCTCGTGATGTTCCGCGACGACCGCGGGCCGAACCCTGCGGTGTTCGAGACCGGGCTGAAGTGCGTCTTGCCGACGCCTTGAGTCGCGCGTTTTTTGGCCATTTTCGGCGCTTTGGATAGACCCGTCAGGGTGAGGGTCGAATTTCCGAACGACAACCCGGAGCTGTGGAGGACGCGGCCGCCGCCGGAGGTGGCCGTCGCCGAGACCGTCGCCGTCGCCGAGACCGTCGCGGTGAGCGAGACCGTCGCCGTCACCGAGGCGGTCGCCGTCGCCGAAGCCATCGCCGGAGCCGAGGACGCGGCCGTCGCGGTCGTCGAAGACGACGCGGCGGACGTCGAGGTCGTCGAGTTCGCCGAGGACGATTTTGCCGTCGTCGAGAACGAGTCGCTTCCGCCGCCCGCGTTGCCGGCGGAGGACGCGTTTCAGACGTTCGTTCGGACGCTCGTCGAGGTCGCGCTCGCGGCGGGCGCGCCGGGCAGGGTCGTCGAGGTGCTCCCGGGCATGGTGGGCCTCACGCGGCTCGATGCGCGCGCGCTCGACGCCGCGAGCGTGGACGCGCTCGTCGCGGCAGGGATGCTCGCGCGCGCGGAGAGCGGCGCGGTCGTGCGCGCGGACGCGTTCGTCGCGGCGGCGCAGGCGTGGCGCGCCACGATCCTCGGCGAGGAGGCGGACTTCGCCGCGTGCACGACGATGCTCGACGAGTGGTCGGCGTCGCTCATCGCGACGCTCGCGGGAACGCCGGCGCAGAAAGAGACCTACCGGCGCGAGCTTCGCAGCCGCGGCGTCGCCGCTTTTGGGCTCATCGCGGCTTGACTGCCCGTCAGAAGGATGACTTTGGATTTTGGCTGCCAAGGTGGTGCAGGCAGCTGGCGCGGCCTCGAGCTGCAAGCCTCACTCCCAAAAAATTCCTTCTGAGCTTCTGACCTTCCTGTTCAATCTGTGGGCGTCACCAGGCCCAGTTTTTGTAGCGCTCGCGGAGCTCGCTCTTCAGGAACTTTCCGGCGGACGTTCGAGGTATGGCGTCGACGAAGACGTACGCTTCCGGGACCGCCCACTTTGCTACCTTGGTAGCAAGGTAACTTTTTAGCTCGTCGGCCGTGACCTCCGCCGCGTCCTTCTTCACGACGACGGCGAGCGGGCGCTCGGCCCATTTCGGGTGGGGGACGGCGACGACGGCGGCCTCCTTCACGCCCGGGTGACCCATGAGGAGGTTCTCGAGCTCGACCGAGCTGATCCACTCGCCGCCCGACTTGATGAGGTCCTTCGTGCGGTCGGTGATCTTCACGTAGCCGCGCGAGTCGAGCGTGACGACGTCGCCGGTCTTGAACCAGCCGTCTTTCGTCCAGCGCCGCTCGGTCTCCTCCGGCAGCTCGTGGTAGCTCGCCGCGACCCACGCGCCGCGCACCTGGAGCTCGCCGGGCGTCTTGCCGTCGCGCGGGACCTCGCCCGTGTCGGACACCGCGCGGAGCTCGATGAGCGGCGACGGGATGCCCTGCTTCGCGCGGTACGCGTAGCGCTCGTCCTCGTTCGTCACCTCGGGCGGCGCGTGGCTCACCGTGCCGAGCGGCGAGGTCTCGGTCATCCCCCACGCGTGGACGACGCGCAGACCGAATTTCGTCCATCGCGCGGATCATCCCCTCGGGCGCGGCCGAGCCGCCGACGACCATGCGAATGCCGTCGCGGAGCTTCCACCGTCCGGGGTTTTTCTCGAGCGCGTCGAGGATGCCGAGCCAAATCGTCGGCACGCCGGCGGCGAGCGTCACCTTCTCGCGCTCGAACAAATCGAGCAGGCTCACCGCGTCGAGGTGGGGGCCGGGATAAATCTGTTTGCACCCGACCATCGTGCACGCGAAGGGCAGGCCCCACGCGCTCGCGTGGAACATCGGCACGACCGCGACGACCGAGTCGTTGCGCGAGACCGCGAGCGTGTCGGCGAGCGCCGCGCCGAGCGAGTGGAGCACCGTCGTTCGATGCGAGTAGACGACGCCCTTCGGCTTGCCTGTCGTTCCGGACGTGTAACACATGCCGAGCGGGTCGTTCTCCTCGAGCTTCGGCAGCGGCGCGTTCTCGTCGGCCGCCGCGAGGAGCTTCTCGTAGTCGAGGTACGGCTCGGCCACCGGCTGCTTCGTGTGCGGGACGACGATCACCTTCTCGAACTGCGACGCGTGCGCGCACTTCATGAAGAGCGGCAAGAGCACGTCGTCGACGATGACGAAGCGATCGCTCGCGTGCGCGGCGATGTACGCGATCTCGTCGGGGTGCAGGCGCAGGTTGAGCGTGTGGAGCACGCCGCCGGCGATCGGGATGCCGAAATACGCCTCGAGGTGGGCGTTGTGGTTCCACATCAACGTCGCGACGCGATCGTTCTTGCGCAGGCCGAGCGCCGCGAGCGCGGCGGCGAGCTTGCGCGTGCGGCGGTCGAATTCGCCGTAGGTGATGCGCGCGATCGACTTGTCCGGCGCGCGCGACACGATCTCCGCGTCCGCGTAGAGCGAGCCCGCGCGCCGGAAGAGCACGTCCAGCGTCAGCGGGAAATCCATCATCGTGTGGTTCACGGCGCGCTCCTTTTTTCTACTGGCAGTGGCCCGATTGCCCGCTCGCCCCCGCGACGCAGGTCTTCCCGATCGTGCTGCAATCGAACGTCGTCTTCTCGCCGTTCACGCAGAGCGAAATCACGTTGCCGGTGCACACGTCGACGTCGGGGTCGAGCGGCGTGCAATTCTCGTTCGGCCGCGTGCACCGCGGAAAGCCCGTGGAGTCGCACGCGCCGCCGTACGTCGCGCAGTCGTAGTTCGATTGGTACTGGCTGTCGCAAATCGTGAGCGTCGCGCCGGCGCAGGACACCGCGAGCGACGTGCATCGCTTGGCCGCGCCGTTCGTGAGGCAGTCGTCGTAGCTCTCGGTCGGGTCGAGCCCGCACGTGTACCCGCCGAGCGCGCAGTTCTGGCTGAAGTTCAGGCCGTCGACCGCGCAGTACTCCAGCAAATCGCCGTTGCATTGCTGCCCGCCGCACGGGAGCCGGTTGCACCACGGCAAGCCGCCGTCGTCGTACAGGCAGGTCGACCCGCTCGCGAAATACGAGTTCGCGCAATGCACGATCGCGGCGTTCGAGTTGCAGAAATACACCGCGCCGCCGTCGTCGCCGCACGAGCCCGCTTTGCCCGCGTCCTTGCCCGCGCACCGCGGGTCGGTCGAGTCGATGACGTCGTCCCAGAAGCAGGCGCCGGCCTGTTGGCACGTCGTCGCCTTGGCCGCGCAAAGGAGCTGGGCGGCGGTCTGGTTGACCCCGTTGCGGTCCTTCGGCAGCGGGCCGGTGACCCAGTCGACGCACGAGCTGAACGTGTTCGAGTCGATCGGCACGGCGACCGAAATCTCGACGCTCGGCTGGAGGTTCGGGCACGCGAAGACGTTCGAGCAAAACGCGACGGCGTCGGCGAGCGAAAAGAAGCCGGCCTGCTGTCCCGGCAAGAGCGGGCCGTCGCTCGTTTGCGCGTCGCCCGCTTCGACGCCTCCTTCGATCACGCGATCGTCGAGCCCGTCGAAAATCGTGCAGGATGCAACGATCGCTGCGGCGGCGCACGCCGCGGCCGCGATCGCGAGCCCGACTCGTCTCATGGCGCACCGTACGGATTGCCCTGCAAATCAGGCGATTTCGTCGTCGTCGTCGTCGCGTGGCCGCCGGTAGCGGGCTTCGGCTTCTCGGTCGCGAGCTCGAGCGCGGTGGCGCCGGCCGCGAGCGTCCCCGTCGCCTTCTTGTCGCCTTTGAGCGTCGCCTCCACGTCGAGCGGGGCCTTCCACGGCGCGAGCGTGACGCGCGCGGTCTTGCCGGCGAGCTCGACTTTTTTGCTGCCGGGCACAGTGAGGGACTCGATGGGCGCGTCGGCGGTGAGGACGACGACGACGTCGGCGGGGGCCGTGGCCGTCGCCGTGGCCGTCGCCGTCGCCGTGCCGGTCGCGGTGGCGGTGGCGGTGATTGGCGCCGTGGTGGTGGCCGTGGCCGGGCTGCCGTTCGAGCGGGTCAGAGTGAGACCGACGACGAGCGCACCGATCGCGAAGGCGCCCGCGGCGACCGCGGCCCAGAGCGCCGCGCGCGGCTTCGCCTCCGTCGCGGGCGACTCCACCGCGATTTTCGAGTCGGTCTCCGAGCCCTCGCGGCGCGTCGGCTCGTCGCCCACGAAGCGCATCGACTTCGACGACTGCGAGTCGCCCGGATCGCGCGAGAGCTCCAGCGCGAGCGGCGCGACTTGGCCCGCGAGCATCTCGCGCAGCGCCTCGCGCCGCTCCGACAGGCGCGTGCCGCACGCCTTCTCGAGATACGCCGAGACCTCGCGGTGCGAGGCCAGCGACACCGCGGCTTCGAGCGCCTCGGCCATCTCCACCGCAGTCTGGAATCGCTCGTTCATCGGCCGCGCGAGCGCCTTGAGGGCGACCGCGTCGACCGCCGCGGGCAGCGCCGGCTGCACGCTCGACGGCGCCGGGATCTCCCGCTTCCATGATCCGCCGCACGGTGTCGAGCTCGTTTTCACCGCGGAAAAGCCGCCGATCCGTGAGGCACTCGTGCAAGACGACGCCCGCCGCGAAGATGTCGGTGCGCGCGTCGACCTCTTGCCCTTTCGCTTGCTCCGGCGCCATGTAGCTGTACTTGCCCTTGACGCTCCCGCTCTTGGTCTCGGTCAGCCGGTGCGCCGCCTTCGCGACGCCGAAGTCGATGAGCCGGCTCGAGCCGTCGACGCCGACGATGATGTTCTGCGGGCTCACGTCGCGGTGCACGACGCCGAGCGGTCGCCCCTGAATGTCGAGCGCGGTGTGCGCGGCGTGCAGGCCCATCAACGTGTCGTACAGGACGCGCGCGACGACCGGCACGGGGATGCGCCCGCCCGCCGCCGGCTCCGGCGCTTGCAGCCGCTGCTCGTGCGCGGCCTTGCGCAGCGTCGCGAGCGAGGTCGACTCGACGTATTCCATCACGAGGAAGAGCTCGCGATCCGGCGAGTTCACCTCGACGACGTCGATGACCGGCACGACGTTCGGGTGGCGCACCATCGAAGCGACGCGCGCCTCGTCGCGGAACATGTCGTAGAAGTCGCGGTTGCCGAGCAAGTGCCGGTGCACGCGCTTCACCACGACGATTCGCTCGAACCCCGCGGCCCCAATCTGCCGCGCGATGTAGACGGTCGCCATGCCGCCCGACGCGAGCTCGAGGAGCGGCTCGTAGTTTCCGAGTCGAAGCGGCGGCGTGGTCGGGTCCTGCATCAGAACGCCCCCCACGCGCCGAACGGCGTGACGCGGATCCACGCGTGCTCGGCCTTGTGCGGCTTCCAGTCGACGAAGATGGCCGCGACGCCCGTCAGCACGGCGAGCCCGAGGGTCACGCCGAGCAGCACGTTCGTGCGCGTCTCGTCGGCGCGGCCCGTGTCGAGGTTCGCTTGCGTAGGGTTCGCGTCGAACGTGCTCCGCTGCGCGACCGTGTCGAGCCCCGACCAGATCAAGAAGCCCGCGGCGACGGCCGTCACGCCTCCGCCGATCGCGACCACGATCGGCGACCAGCCGCGCGACGGCTTCTCCTCGACGACGACCGGCGGCGGCGCCGGCGTCTCGACGGGCGCCAGCAGGACGACGCTGACGCTCGTGCCCGCGATCGCCGTCGGCGTCTGCCGCACGAGCTTGCCGTCGTGCGACCCTTCGATCACGTGCGCGCCCGGCGTGACGTAGACGACCAGCGAGGCCGCGCTCTGATCGCCGAGATCGATCGCGACGCCGTCGAGCTTCAGATCCGACATCGACTCCGCGTGGATCTCGAGGGCGCCGAGCTTCGTCGAGAGATCGCGCAGCGCGGCGGTGGCGCTGTTCCGATCGGGCGCGCTCGGCGGCGCTTTGCGCAAGTAGCTCGCGTAGAGGTTCGCGGCGCGAACGAGCTCGCCGCCCTTCTGCCAAGCGCGCGCGGCGTTCCACAGCGGGGGCAACCGCGGCGCGCGCGCGTACGCCGCCTCGAACGACTCGGCGGCGTGCCGGAAGTCTCCCGCGTGGTACGCGTGCTGTCCTTCGGAGAAGAGCTTCGCCGCCGCCTTGCGGTCTTCGTCGCTCTCGTGCGTGTCCGCGCGGGCGGCCCGCGGATGCACCACGGCCCCGAGGGCGAAAAACGCCATCAAGACAAAGCGAAAGCGCCGCATGACCGTCCGTCTCAAATCTACCAGAGGCAGACGCAAATGGCCGAAATGTGCAAGACTCGCCTCGATGCAAGTGCAAGCGCGTCTCGCGCGGGCGATGGGCCGCGCCATCGCCGATTTCGCGATGCTCGCGGAGGGCGACCGGGTCCTCGTCGCCGTCAGCGGCGGAAAAGACAGCTACACGCTGCTCCACCTCTTGCGCGACCTCCAGGCCCGCGCGCCGGTGCGTTACTCGCTCGTCGCCGTCAACGTCGACCAGGGCCACCCCGGCTACCCCGCCGAAGTCCTTGTAGAATACATGCAGCGCGAGGGCTACGATTTCAGGCTCGTCCGTGAGGACACCTACTCGATCGTCAAAGAGAAGATCCCCGAGGGCAAGACGTATTGCTCGCTCTGCTCGCGCCTGCGCCGCGGCGTCCTCTACCGGGTCGCGACCGAGCTCGGCTGCAACAAAATCGCGCTCGGGCACCACCGCGACGACATTCTCCAGACGTTCTGGCTCAACTTTCAGTTCGCCGGCATGCTCGCCGCGATGCCGCCGAAGCTCGTGAGCGAAGGCGTCGCCGAATCCGTCGAAGGCGGGGCGGCGCGAGGTCGGACGCCGCGCGCGCCGCTCACGGTCGTTCGCCCGCTCGCGTACTGCGCCGAGGAGGACATCCGCGAGCTCGCCGCCGAGCTCGCCTTCCCGATTTTGCCGTGCGATCTCTGCGGCTCGCAGGAAAATCTGCAGCGAAAAGTCGCGGGCCGCATGCTCGACGACCTCGAGCGCGCGCGCCCGGGCACGAAGGCCGTCATGCTCGCCGCGCTCCAGAACGTGCGCCCGAGCCACCTGCTCGATCGCGATCTGTGGCGGACCGCCGGCCTCCCGGTCGCGGCCGACGACGACCGCGGCGCAGCGCAGGAGCTCGTCCCCGCGGCGCGGCTCGCCCGCTGACACGTACGCCCATGGCCGGCGCGCTCCGCAAACTCATCGAGCTCGGGCCGACGGCGCAGCCGATCGTCGCCGGCGTCTACGCGTGGGCCGTCACGGTCGCGCCCGTCGGGTACGCCAAGCACGGCCCGCGCGGCGCGCACGAGTGGCCCGCCGCGGTCTTCGCGACCCTCGCGCTCGGCGCGCTCGGCGCCGCGATTGCCGCTGAAATCAAGCTCCGCGAGCGCCCGGACGCGGCGCGCGCGCGCGATCTCTGGCGGACGATTTTGCTCCTCGCCTTCGCGGGCGCGAGCCTCGTCACGTGGATCTGCGACACCGACGCGCTCTCGCCGGTTCGCTTGAGCGCGGCGCGCGGCATCGCCGGCATGCTCGGCTGGGGCCTCTTCGCCTTCTCGTTCGCGGCGCCCGTGGTCGAGCCGGTCGCCGCCTCGCCCGCGCGCGTCACGGCGGGAGCGCGGGCGCGCGGCCGCGTGGCGCGCGGCGACGCCATCTTCGTCGCGATCGCGTGCGCCGCGGTGCTCGCCCTCCAGCTCGTCGGTTGGAACGTGCAGGCGCCCGAGCGCGCCATCCTCGTCCGTTTGACGACGCTCGGCGCCGGCATCCTCGTGCTCGGCGCCGTCGGCACGTACCTCTCGACCCGCCACGGCGCGCTCAAAGACGCGAGCCCGCGGGCCCGCGCGCGCGCGCCGCGGCCGCCGCTGCCTCTCGGCTGGGTCTTCGCGCTCCTGGTCCTGCTCGTGGCGGGCCTATTTTATGCGCTGACGAGCTGATTCGGCGCGCTGCCGGCTTCGGGCTCCCGGCGCCGGGAAATGCCGTATTCTGCCGCGGCATGTTTCGTCGCACGCTGCTGCCGCTCGGCCTGCTGGGGCTCGCCTTTGGCGCGTTCGCCGCGGGCGCGTGGGCGATCGCCGACGGAAACGATCTCGCCGGCCTGTATTTCGGCGCCGTCGCGCTCGTCGCGCTGCGCGCGCAGACACGCATCGCCACGCTGGGGGCCGCGTGAAATCGCGCGGTCTCTTCGCGCTCGCGGTCGTCCTCGCGTGCGGCTCGAGCTCGGCGCCTCCGCCCCCGGCGCCGACGGCGGCGCTCGGCGGCGGCACGGTCGGCGTCGCCGGCACGGTCGGAATCGACGCGACCCTCGTCGTCCAGGTCGCCGCCGCGAACGGCGAAACGCCGCAAAAGGCGCTCGATTCGCTCCTCTTCGACGCGGTCTTCGCGCAGGCCGCGACCGCGCGAGGCCTCGACCGCACGCCCGAGGTGCGCGAGGCCGAGCGCTCGCTTCGCGCTCGCATCGTCGGCGATCGCCTCGCCGCGGAGGCGCGCTCGCGCGGCGCCCCGACCGACGCGGAGGTGGCGACGGTCACGGAGCGCCATTGGCGCGAGGTCGATCTCCCCGAGCAAGCGCGGGCCGTCCACGTCGTCGTCATGACGAAAGACCCGGAGAAACAGCCGCGCGCGCGCGCGGTCGCGGAGGCCCTCCGCCGCGCCGTCGAGGGCGCGCGCGACGCGACCGACTTCATCGCGCGCGCCAAGCAAGTCGACGCCGAGGGCCTCGAGGTCAAGCCCGAGAAGCTCCCGACGTTCGTCGCCGACGGCCGCGTCGTCGAGGGCCAGGGCACGTTCGACGCGACCTTCTGCGCGGCGGCGTTCGCTCTCGCGCCCGGGCAGACGAGCGGCATCATCCAGACGCGCTTCGGACTTCACATCATCCGAATGCTCGAAAAACTGCCGCCCAAGCGCGTCCCGCTCGAGGAGCGCCGCGCCCGCTTCGCCGACGAGGTCTTCACGCTGCGCGCGCGTCAGGCGTGGGTGTCGCTCCTGGCCGAAGCGCGCCGCGCGCACCCCGTCGTCATCGATCCCGCCGCCGACGCGTTGATGGCGAGCGCGCCGACGCCATGAGCCGAAAATGAACGCCACGGCGCGCGACCAGGCGGAGAGCGCGTTCGCCACGATCCTCGGCGAGCTGGTCCGCCGGATCCCCGGCGCCTTCGCCGCGGCGCTCGTCGACTGGGACGGCGAATGCGTCGACTACGCGACCGCCCGCCGCACCGAAGTCGACCCGTTCGACATCAAGGTGGCCGCCGCGCACTGGGCCATCGTCGTCCACGAAATCAGCCAGCGGAGCGTGCCGCTCGGCGAGCTCCAGACCATCGTCTGCCGCGGCGACAAGCGCAGCTTCATCGTGCGCGCGCTCCCCGAGGGCTACTCCCTGGTCGTCCTGCTGAAGAAGCGCGCCGGCTTCGTCCCCGTCGCGCGCGCCCTCGACGCCTGCGAGCGCGGCCTCGCGCACGAAGCCGTCTGGCCCCTGCCGAAAGGCCGCGGAATCTGGTTCCCCGTCGACGTGGAAACCGACGATCGCAAGCGCCCGATCTGGCTGACGATGGGCGCGCTCTCCTGCTCGGTCGAGGTCCTCGGCACGCTCACCCGCCTCCGCCGCCGCGAGCGCGGCTTCCGAGTTCGCCTCGCTTCGGGCGGCGAGCTCAACCTCGTTCGCGAAGTCGGCAACCGCTGGTATGCCGACGAAAAGGTGGGCTAATTCCGCGTGCACTCTGCAAGCGTGCAGAATGCATGAAAAAAAGTTTTGACACCCTCGTGGCGTTCCGGTACTTCCCGCGCCCCCACGGTGAATTCGGGACGCGCAAGCGCTCGGAAAAGCTGTGGAAAAGCGCGGCTCAGCCTGACGGACGCGAGAAGGTTTCCTTCGAGGATCCGCCCAGTTGAGCAGCCGGTTCCGCCCCCATCGAAAGTTGTGGGAAAACCCCGCGTCAGTTCCGGCCTTCTTTCTTCGTCCACTCGGAACAGGGCTTTTTTCGAGCTCATCCGAGCTCCGGTTCCTTGACGGGCCCCGGAGAGGACTGTACCTTTTCGAACCCTGCTTCCGAGCAGCTCTGAAAAAAATCGAGCGTTTGGTAGCAAATTC
>CAVSWE010000004.1:0-137500 GCA_963731595.1 uncultured delta proteobacterium | reverse complement strand
CAGGTCCCAAGGGTTCGGCTGTTCGCCGATTAAAGCGGTACGCGAGCTGGGTTTAAAACGTCGTGAGACAGTTTGGTCCCTATCTGCCGTGGGCGAAGGATACTTGAGTGGAGCTAACCATAGTACGAGAGGACCTGGTTGGACGCACCTCTAGTGTTCCGGTTGTCACGCCAGTGGCATAGCCGGGTAGCTATGTGCGGAACGGATAACCGCTGAAAGCATCTAAGCGGGAAGCCGGCCACGAGACAAGGTATCCCAGGCCGTAAGGCCTCTAAAGACCCCTCGAAGACTACGAGGTTGATAGGCCAGAGGTGGAAACGGAGTCAATCCGTGGAGCTGACTGGTACTAATAGGTCGTGCGGCTTGGTCATATTTCTAAGGCAAACATCGTTCTTCAGACCTCGGACGAGGTCTGGGGGTTTGCTCGCACCCGGGATTCGGGTCGCGAATCAATTCTGTGAATCGCACTATCGACACGCACCAAAACGCGTGAAAGGACGACCCAAGGTTTCCGGCGGCGATATCGAGGAGGCCACACCCGATCCCATCCCGAACTCGGAAGTTAAGCTCCTCGGAGCCGATGGTACTGCACGGGAAGCCGTGTGGGAGAGTAGGACGCTGCCGGGATTTTTTTATCGTGAAACCACGACAGGAAGCTCGAGCCAAGATTTGGCTCGGGCTTTTTGCTTTTTGTCTCCCCGAGCTCGGCCCTTGCCGATCGCGCGCTGGGGAACGACGTTGTGAATATGGCGCGCATGGAGCCGAAGTTCGTCGCCGTCTTCGCGGCGGGAACCGCGCTCGCGGCAGCAGGTGCGACCGTATTTCCGCTTTTGGCGTGGCCGGCGGTGAGCTTCGCGCTCGTTGGGCTCGGCTACGCGGGGCTCGGAGCTCGTCCGTTCCTGAAGAGCGCACGCGGTCGACATCACCCGATCGCGACGGTCGTGCTCGGTCCATACATGGCGATAGCGTGGCTCGTCCTCCTCGGGCTGCGTCTCCGCGACGAGGAGGGGCACCACGAAGTGCGTCCGAAGCTCTATGTCGGACGGCGCCCGCTCTGGAAGCGGGAGCTGCCGGCGGACGTTACGCTCATCGTGGACCTCACGTCCGAGTTCCCGGGGCTACGCCCGAAAGGCGTCGACTACATCTGCCTGCCGACGCTCGACGGCTCGGCGCCGAACGACGTCGCCGCCGTTCGCGAGCTCGTCGAGAAGATTCGCGCGCACGAGGGCGCCGTGTACGTCCATTGTGCCGCGGGGCACGGTCGGAGCGTGGCGATCGTGGCGAGCGTGCTCGTCGCCGAGGGGCGAGCGTCTTCCATGGAACAGGCGCTCGCGCTGATTCGGCGCGTGCGGCCGGCGGTGGGGCTGTCGCGATCGCAGCGAGCGCTCGTTCGCGCGCTCGCGGCGGGCTAACATTCGGCCCCGGTGTCGAGGTTCAGCGATTGGTCAGTGCGCCGCAAGCGGGTTGCGGCGGGCGCTTCGGGCGCCGCGGTCGTCGCGCTGGTCGCGGCGGCCCTGTTCGGACCGGTCGTCCGGGGGCGCGTCGCCAAGGAGGCGGCGCGACGGGGGCTCGTCGTGACCGTCGGGAGCGTTCACCCGGCGTGGTTCGGGGTCGTGCTCGAGGACGTCGTGGTCGCACCCGAGGGGACCGAGGGCGTTCGGGCGCACGCCGGGAGCGTGCGGGTGGACCTCGCGGCGAGCCTCTCGCCGAAGCGCGTGACGGTGAGCGACGCGCGCGCCGAGCTCGCGGGCGACGCGCTCGCCGAGCTCGCGGCGTGGCGGGGCCGGCACAAATCGGAAACGGCGGCCGGGGGCGCGAAGACCCCGCTCGCGCTGGAACGCGCCGCGCTGGTCTGGTCGAACGCCTTCGGCGATCCCGCCGCGTCGGTCGAAGCCATGGGCATCGCCGCGACGCGCGACGAGACGGGCACGCACGTCTCGAGCGAGAGCCTGACTGTGACCCGCGAGCGCGCGACGGTCACGCTCGCCGGCGCGAGCACGGAGCTCGAAGGGGGAAAGCTCAAGAGCGCGCACGTGGGCTCGGCGCGCGTGGCGCTCGCGCTGGACGCGATCGGCATCGCGCCGCGCGCGATCGGTACCGCGCCGCCCGAGCCACCGCCGCCGCCGCCGACCGCGGCGCACAAACGCGGGCACGCAGCCGCGGACGCCGAACCGTTTCACCCGATCGTGAAGCTGCCGAACCTCCACACCTTGCGCGCGATTTTGCAAAACATCGGGCGCGAGGTGGGCGATCGCGCACCCGAGGGGCTCCACGTCGAGCTCGACGGCCTGATCGTGGAGCTGTCCCGCGGCGCGGAGAGGCTCGAGCTCGGGCCTGGAAAGGTGACGATTGAGCGGCGCGGCAGCGAGCTCGCGTGCGACTTTTCGACGGGCACGGGCCAGACGCCGCTCACGCTGCACGCGTCGCTTCCGCTCGCGGCGGGCGACACCGTCGTCGCGCTCTCCGGCGGGCCGGTCTCGCTGACGATGCTCGGCGTTCGGGAGGGCGCGTTCGGGTTCGCGGACCCTTCCAGGGCCAACGTTCGGGGAAAGGCCCGGCTGGCGCTCGACGACGCGGCGACCGCGCTCACGTTCGACGGCGACGTGTCGGCCGAGGAGGTCTCGATCCGCGATACGCGTCTGGCCGACGACACGGTGCGCGGGCTCGACGTGCGCGTGTCGGCGCGCGGCGTGCTCGACGACGCGGGCCACGTTCGACTCGACGATTCCGAGGCGCAGCTCGGGGCGCTGCACCTCCGCGCGCACGGCGATTTCGAGGAGACCGCGGACCACCTGGCCGCGGCGCTCTCGCTCGATATGCCCGTCGCCGGGTGCGAGTCTCTGAAGGAGAGCATCCCGGCGGCGCTCCTGCCGCACGTGTCGGCCGCGCGTTTCCGCGGGACGCTCGGCGCGAAGGGCTACCTCGCATTCGACACGCGAAAGCTCGACGATCTCGTCCTCGAATACGACTTCGCCGACGGTTGTCGCGCCGATCAGGTGCCCGAAGAGCTCAAGAAAGACCACTTCGACGGGACGTTCACGTACGCGATCGTGGACAAGGACGGTAAGCCCGCCGAGCGCGACAGCGGGCCGGGCACCGACGACTGGGCGCCGCTCGACGCGATCAGCCCGATGATGCAGGTGGCCGTGCTGACGACCGAAGACGGCGGGTTCTTCCACCACCACGGCGTGAACGAGTGGGCGATCCGTTCGGCGCTCATCG
Source organism: uncultured delta proteobacterium (assembly GCA_963731595.1). Taxonomy (GTDB): domain Bacteria; phylum Myxococcota_A; class Polyangia; order Polyangiales; family Polyangiaceae; genus DASXHD01. Next base: position 134,278 of record CAVSWE010000004.1, on the reverse strand, counting down.
CCGACATCAAGGCGGGCCGGTTCGTGCGAGGCGCGAGCACCATCACGATGCAGCTCGCGAAGAACCTCTTCTTGTCGCGGGAAAAGACCCTCTCGCGAAAGCTCGAAGAGGTGATTTTAACGGATTATCTCGAGCACACATTCTCGAAAGACGAGATGATGGAGCTCTATTTGAACGTCATCGAGTTCGGGCCTGACATCTACGGCGTGCGGGCGGCCGCCGAGCACTACTTCGGGCGGCAGCCGGCCGAATTGAACCTCGCCGAGTGCCTGTTTCTATCGTCGCTCCTGCCGGCTCCGCGCGAGTACCACAAGATTTGGGAGAAGGGCGTCGTGCCGCCGTCGTGGATCAACCACATCCATCAATTGATGGAGATCGCGCACAAGAATGGGCGTATCTCGGACAAAGAGCTCGAGGACGCGAAGGCGGAGACGCTCGAGCTCCACCACGACGACCAGCCGCCGCCCGCGCCGCGCTCGGTGACGACGAGCACGCACTTCACCGGCACGGGCGACGACGTCTGGCAGGCGAATTGAAGCCGAGCGAAGCGCGCCGATTGAATCAGGGGTGAAGGACGAAGCTCGCGGCCGTCGAGTCGTCGACGTGCTTGCCGCCGAGGTCGACGCCGTTCGCCTTGAGGTCGAACGCGACGACCGCGGCATACTCCTCGTCGCTGAGCGAGCCACCCTTGCCGGGAGGCATGTTCGCCTTCACCCAGTCGAGGACGTCCTTCGCAGTGTGAAAGTCGGTCTTGCGGAATTTCGCGGTTGCGCGCGGCGAGAGCGGCAGCGCGTCCTTGCCCACGACGGGCGGCGCGCGGCCTTTGCCTTGTCCCTGGTCGCCGTGGCACTTCGCGCAGTGGTCGCCGTAGAGTTGCTGGCCCCAGGCGACTTGATCCGCGGGGTGAGGCGCGTTCGCGCCTTTGCCTCCGCCGCAAGCCAAGGCGAGGGCGAGGGTGCACGTCGAGCCGACCAGAATCACGCTGCGCATGTGGAGAGACCCTTTCGTTCAGGAAGCGATGCGTTGCATCACGAGGGCCGCGATGCGATTGCAGCGCGGCGCGTGGAACTCGAACGCCGACGGCGCGGCCGCGACCGCGCGCTCGGCCACCGCGTCGCGGAGGAGCGCTCGAGCGCGGAAGAGACGCGTCTTGACCGTGTCCTCCGGGATGTCGAGGACCTCGGCGGTCTCGGCGACGCTCATGTCCTCGACCGTGCGGAGCACGAGGACCTCGCGGAAGTTGTCCGGCAGACCGTCGATCGCCTGCTCGAGCAGGCGCGCGATCTCGCGCGAGCCGGCGTGGTCTTCGGGGGTGACGGAGTGGGCTGCTTCGGATTCTTCCATGGGCGATTGCCTCTGCGCGCGACGACGTCGTGCGAGCGCCTCGTGGACGGCGATGCGCGTGAGCCAGGTCGAGAAGCGCGCGTCGCCGCGGAACTCGGCGAGGTGGGCGAAAGCTCGGACGTACGCCTCTTGCATCACGTCCTCGACGTCGTCCTCTTTGCGCAGGATCGCGCGCGCCGCGCGGTAGAGGCGCTGGTTGTGCCTGCGCACGAGCACCTCGTAGAGAGCGCGCTCGCCCGCGAGGACGCGCGCGACGACCGCCTCGTCGGGGCCGAGCTCGGGACGTTTGGGGTCGGTCACGGCGAGCGCCATCTTTTTTTCCACCAATCGAGTCCGAGCGTGGCGCGAGGTTCCGGCCGCCGGCAACGAAAACCTTTCGACGCGGACGAAAAGGGCCGAAAACCCGCCCGAAAACGCTCAAGCACGAGCTCGATCTCTCTTTCGAACGCAGCCGCTACTTCTTGCCTTGCGCGCGAAGCGCCTCGAAAAACGCGCGGAGCATCGCGGCGCTCTCGTCCGCGAGCACGCCGGGCGTGACGTCGAAGACGTGATTGAGTCGTTTGTCGCGCCCGATCGAAAAGAGCGAGTGGACGGCGCCGGCCTTCGGGTCCGCGGCGCCGTAGACGACGCGGTCGACGCGCGCGTGCACGAGGGCGCCCGCGCACATCGCGCACGGCTCGAGGGTCACGTACGCGGTCACGCCGGTCAGACGAAAATCGCCGACCGCGCGCGCCGCCTCGCGTATCGCGATCATCTCGGCGTGCGCCGTCGGATCGCGATCGGATTCGCGAAGGTTGTGGCCGCGTCCGATCACGCCCGCGTCCTTCACGATGACGCACCCGACCGGCACTTCGCCTTTCGCCGCTGCGCGCGCCGCTTCGTCGAGCGCCTCGCGCATCCAGCCGTCGTCAGCGCCGGATCCGACCACCATGGCGCGCCCGGGAAGATTCGAACTTCCGACCCTTGGTTCCGTAGACCAATGCTCTATCCAACTGAGCTACGGGCGCGTTTCCTCGCCAACTGACGGCGCGAGGGGCCGCAAACTTACCCAGCCGTGCAGTCGTGTCAACGGCCCTGCGCAATGGGGCGCGCTGACTCTGCAATCTTTTCATGGCCGGCAGCCAAGCATGACCCGAGCGCCCTACCTTCATCGGCGCACCTCACCCGTGGTCGGGGGCGGAAAGTAGGCAACAGTACGAATTTACGATTGAATATGGCCTAGCGACGAGGCTGGCACGTGTCCTGCTCAAGGACCCAGTGCGCCGGGGCTGCGGCGCTCCCTGTCGGAACTCCCTTCGCGACGGGCCAGCTTCCTTCCTTTCGTGCCTTTCTTGACGACGTTCGGTGTTTGCGACGTCCCGCCTGCGGCGGCTCCGTCGACGTAACCTTCTTCCTTTCGTTTTCTTTCCTGTCTTTTTCTCGCTTACTCGCTGAATTCACGTAGCGCGCGGCCGCGGCGGCCCGCGCTACGTTGCTTTTGTGGCTATGATCTCGGGGTGCGGCAAGCCCCGATCGTGCTGGCTATCGTGACGGTCGCAGCGGTTTCTGCGGCTGGAACGGGGCCGGGCAATCCTCATACGCTCCCGTCGCCGGTGCGGTTTCAACTCCATCCGCGGCAGTCGCCGTGGCTGGGGGTCGAGATGGCGATGGGTGCGCCGGGTGCGACGACGGTGAAGGTCGAGCACGTCGTGCGAACCTCGCCCGCGGACAAGGCGGGGCTCCAGGACGGCGACGAGATTGTGCAAGTCGACGGGACGCCGACGTCCTCGCCGAGCGAGGTCACGCGCGCGGTCGCTGCGCACGGAGCGGGCGACTCGGTGGCGGTCGTGGTGCGACGCGGCGGCCGCTCGCGCACGATGAGCGTGACGCTCGCGCCGCGGCCTTCGACCGACGAGATCCTTCGCATGGACTACGTCGGCACGTTCGCGCCGCCGCTGAGCGGGCTCGCGAGCGCATCGGGGGCCGTACCCGCCTCGATGAACGCGCTGCGCGGGCGCGTCGCCGTCATCGAGTTCTGGGCGACGTGGTGCGGGCCGTGCCGCATGACGATGCCGGTGCTCGAAGGGTGGCAAGCGCGCTACGGCGCGCAGGGGCTCTCGGTGCTCGGGATCACGACCGAGCCGGTGACGAACGCCGCGACCTTCGCCGTGCAGGAAAACGTGCATTATGCAATCGCTTCGGACCCGACGAGCGCGACGTCGGCGGCGTACGGCGTGCGGAGCATTCCGACGCTGTTCGTGGTCGACAAGCGCGGCGTCGTGCGCGAGGTGACGATCGGCTTCGACCCGGGGACCAACAACCAGATCGAGCAGCTCGTGCAGAAGCTCTTGGCCGAGCCCGCGCCGCGCGCGCCGTGAGGACCGCGCGATGCTCCGACTGATCGACGAGCTCTTGTGGCGCGTTCGCCGGGAGGGCGTCGCGATCGCGCCTTCGTCGGCGATCGACGCGGTGGCGGCGATCTCGCGCGTCGGAGTCGAGGACCGCGAGACGTTTCGCGCGGCGGTCGCGTGCGCGGTCGTGAAGAGCGAGCGCGACCGGCGCGCGTTCGATCGGGCGTTCGCCGCGTTCTTCGACGGCGAGCCGCGCGGGACGTTGCGCGAGCGGCTCGCGGCGCTGGGTTTCACGGGCCAAGAGCTCGACGCGCTCGACGAGCTCCTCGCGAGCGTCGCCGACGCCGAGAGCTTGGCGACGTTCGCGGGCGGAGGCGGCGAGCTGGATCGGTTGCTCACGCTCTCCGGCATGCAGCGGCTGCTGGGCGGGATGGCCGGGCCGCTCCAGCGGGGGTTTTATGCGCATCGCGCGCTCGAGCGGGCCGGGGCGACGCGCGCGCGGCGGGCGCTCGGCGCGATTCGAACGGCGCTTCGCGACGCGCTCGGGCCGCGCGGCGAAGCGCTCGCCGACGCGCTCGCCAGCGAGCTCGAGCGCTCCGAAGACGTGGTGCGCGAGCACGTCGCCGCGCGCGCCGAGCCCGCGCCGTCGCCGCGCGGCGGCCCGATCGAGGCCCGCGCGTTCGCGTCGCTCGACCGGCGCGAGCTCGACGAGGTGCGGCGCGCGGTCCGGACGTTCTCGGCGCGCTTGCGCGGCGCGGCGCGCGTACGGAAGCGGCGCGCGCGTCGCGGGCGGATCGATCCGCATCGAACGCTGCGCCGGGCGCTCCGCACGTTCGGCGTGCCGATGAGCCCGGCCCACGTTCGGCGACGGCGCGACAAGCCGCGGCTCGTCCTCTTGTGCGACGTCTCGGATTCGGTGCGCGACGTCGCGAGCCTGTTGCTCGAATTCGTGTACTCTGCACACGACCTGTTCGAGTCGACGCGGAGCTTCGTCTTCGTGGGCGACGTGGGGGAGGCGACCGCGCTCTTCCGCCGCGAATCGGCGCAGGCGGCGATTGCGGCGGCGCACGGCGGCGCGGTCGTGCCCGTCACGGGGAACTCGAACTACGGGCGTGCGCTGAACGCCTTCCTCGAGAAGACGCGCGGCGTCGTCGACCGGCGTACGACTGTCGTCATCCTCGGCGACGGTCGGACCAACTACCAGGCCGCCGGCGAGGACGCGCTCGCTCGGATCCGCGCGCGCGCCAAGTCGGTCGTCTGGATTTGTCCGGAGCCGCGCGAGAAGTGGGCCGAGGGCGACAGCGCGATGGCGCGCTACGCCGCGATTGTCGACGTGCTCGAGGTGCGCTCGGCGCGCGATCTCGAGCTCGCCGCGCGTCGCATCGTCACACGCTGAAGCCGCTCGACCGTCTCGCCACGCGGCGTCAGCTCTTCTTGTGGCTTTTCTTGCCGCCCTTCTTGCTCGGCGACTTGCCGGGGTTCGTGATTTTCGCTGCGCGGGTCTTGCTCAGGGTTTTTTTGGAGGCCATGCCGCGCCACGCTGCAATTCAAATGCCGTCGGTCGGCACGCCGGTGATTTGCAGCTTGCCCCGCAGGCGCTTGCTCACCCAGAGGTTGTTCTTCGCGTCGACGATGACGGCGCCGACGCCGTCGATCGACTCCACGAGCGCGAGCCCTTCTTTGGGGCCGAGGATGAAGACGCTGTCGTCGATCTCGTCGGCGAGGAGCGCGGTCGGCGCGTAGATCGTGACGCTTCGCGACGCGGTCGCGGGGTAGCCCGTGCGCGGGTCGATGATGTGGTGGTAGCGCTTGCCGCCGACGATGTACGAGCGCTCGTAATCGCCGGCGGTCGAGAAGGCGTGATCGCTGACGGGAAGGAGCGCGAAGAACTTCCCCTCCGCGCCGCGCGGATCGCGGATGCCGGTCTGCCACTCGTCGCCGTTGGGCTTGCGACCGCGGGTGAAGAGATCGCCGCCGGCTTGGACGAAGAACGAGGTGAGGCCCGCTTTGTCGAGGACGGCCGTCGCGCAGTCGACGGCGTAGCCCTTCGCGATGCCGCCGAGGCTGATGCGGACGCCGGGCTTGTCGAGGAAGACGGTGTGGCGCTCGGCGTCGACCTGGATGTGGCGATAGTCGACGAGCGGGAGCTTGGCGTGGACTTGCGCCGCGGTCGGCGGGTGCGGGTCGAGGTCCTCGTCGAACTTCCAGAGGCCGTGGAGGCTCTCGAAGGTGATGTCGAAGGTGCCCTTCGAGATCTCGGAGGTGTGGATGGACTCCTGGATGAGGTGAAGGGTCTCCGGAGCGACCGTGACGGGCGCCTGCCCGGCGGCGTCGTTGATGCGCGTGAGATCGCTCGGGTGCCACGTGGTCATGAGGGCTTCGACGCGGCGGATTTCGACGAGCGCGGCGGCGAAGGCGGTTCGCACCGCGATTTCGTCGAGCTTGGGCGTCGTGTAGGCGGCGAAGCTCACGTGGGTGCCCATCGCGCGGTCTTGCGAGGTGACCTTCTGCGGGACGAAGGGGACCGCGGGCGCGGCCGAGGCGCTCGCGACCGCCGCCTCGCTCGCGGCGAGCGGCGGAACGTCCTGACGGGCCTCCGGCTGCGGGTGGCTCGGGCACCCGAGGAGGAGCGCGGCGGCGAGGAGCGAGGTGCGGCGCATGGCGGAGGCAGTATAATCCCGCTTCCCGTGATCGACGCGAGCCAGACCTCCTCCATCGACGAACGAATCGAGCGCGAGCATGCGGCGCTCGCCGAGCTCGCTCGGCGCATTCACGGCCGCCCCGAGCTGTGCTTCGAGGAGCACGAGGCGGCGCGCGCGATCGCGGAGTACCTCGAGCGGATCGGCTTCGCGGTGGAGCGCGGCGTCGGCGGGATGCCGACGGCGTTTCGCGCCTGCGCGGGGCGAAAAACGGGGCCGCGCGTCGCGGTGCTCGCCGAGTACGACGCGCTCCCGGACATCGGGCACGCGTGCGGGCACAACCTCATCGCGGCGGCGGGCGTCGGCGCGTTCGTGGGCGCGGCGGCCGTGGCCGAGCGCGCGGGCGGCGAGATCGTGCTGCTCGGCACGCCGGCCGAAGAGGGCGGCGGCGGCAAGATCAAGCTCATCGAAGCGGGCGCGTTCGAGGGCGTGGACGCGGCGATGATGATGCACCCGTTCGACCGCGACATCCTCGTGCACCCGTTCCTTGCACTCTGCACGTATACGTTTCGCTTCAGCGGCAAGGCGTCGCACGCGGCAGCGGCGCCGCACGACGGAAAGAACGCGCTCACCGCGTGCATGGACACGTTCCACCTCGTCGACTCGCAGCGCGCCACCTTCCGCGACGGCGTGCGCGTCCACGGCATCATCCGCGACGGCGGCGGGCAGGCGTCGAACGTCATCCCCGAGACGGCGTCGGCCGAGATCGTCGTGCGCGCGCCAGACGACGTCGAGCACGCGCGCGTCCGCGCGATCGTCGAGCGGTGCGCGCGCGCCGCCGCGATGGCGAGCGACGCCACGGTCGAATTCGACGTGCACGAGGGCTATCGGTCGCTCAACAGCAACCGCACGATGGCGCGCGCGTTCGGCGTGCACTGCGAGTCGCTCGGCCGCCGGCCGAAGGAGACCGATCCGACGGCGGGGACGGGCAGCACCGACATGGGGGACGTCTCGCAGGTCGTGCCGTCGATCCACCCGCTCTTCGGGATCGTGGACCAGGGGACGACGACGATTCATCAGCGCGAGTTCGCCGTCGCGGCGGCCAGCGATCGCGGCGTCGACACGGCGGTGCTCGCGGCGAAGGCGATGGCGCGGACGGCGATCGAGCTCATCTCGGACGGCGCGTTGCGCGAGCGCGTGCGCGCGGAGTTCGCGTCGACGAAACCGCCGGAGGCGGAGCGTCGCGAACCACGAACGTCGCGACCGTGAAGCGTGCGGCGCTGGCCCTCGCGGCGCTCGCCAGTTCGCGCGTCGCCTGGGCGGAGCCGGTGCTCGTTCCGCCGGCCGCGCGCGACGTGGCGGTCGCGTACCCGGCAAAGGCGCACGGCGACGCGGTCGTCGTGCTCGAGCTCGTCGTGGGCGCCGACGGTCGCGTCGTCTCCGCGCGCGTGCTCGCGGGCGCCGAGCCGTTCCTCTCGGCGGTGAAGGCCGCGGCGAGCTCGTTTCGGTTCGCGCCCGCGACGCGCGACGGCGCGCCGCTCGTCGCGCGCGTGCGCGTCGAAGTGCCTTTTCACGGCCCGAAGACCGCGCCGCCCGCGCCGCCGCAGCGCGCGCGCCGCGCGCTCCCGCCGCCGAAGCCGATCGCCGGGGTCGAGGACGTCCACGTGCGCGGCGTGCGCCACGAGATTGGAGGGAGCGTCATCTCGAAAGAAGAGATACGCGATCTCCCGGGCGCCTTCGGCGATGCCTTCCGCGCCATCGACATGATGCCGGGCGTGACGCCGATCGTGAGCGGCATCCCGTTCTTCTTCGTGCGCGGCGCGCCGCCCGGGAACACGGGCTACTTCATCGACAACGTGCGCGTGCCGGCGCTCTACCACCTCGCGCTCGGCCCGAGCGTCATCCACCCGTCGCTCATCGATCGCGTCGACTTCTACCCGGGCGGCTACCCCGCGCCCTACGGTCGATACACCGGCGGCATCGTCGCCGGCGAGACGCGCGGCCCGTCGTCGCGGATCGGCGGCGAGGCCGAGGTTCGGCTCTTCGACACGGGCGTGCTCGGCGAGGCGCCGTTCGCGGGAGGCAAGGGCGACGCGCTCGTCGCCGGGCGCTACGGCTACCCGGCGCTGCTCGTCCCGCTCTTCGCGCCGGACACGTCGCTCTCCTATTGGGACTACCAAGGGCGCGTCTCCTATCGCGTGACGCCGCGCGACACGCTGACGGCGTTCGTCTTCGGCTCCTTCGACGAGCTCGATCACGCCGACGCGATCGCCTACGACCCGCGGGGCAACCCGACCAAGTACGGCCCGTTTCAGACGCTCTTTCGCACCGAGTTTCACCGCGCCGATCTTCGCTGGGATCACGCCGTGCCCGGCGGCAACCTCCGAACCGCGCTTACCTTCGGCGTCGACGACTCGCTCGCGGGCGGAAACGACACCGAGCACGTCCAGGCGGACAGCATCCAGCTCCGCACCGAGCTCGACCGGCGTGTCTCCCCCGAGCTCCGCGTTCGCGCCGGGGCTGACGCCTTGATCTACCACTACGACTATTCGCACATCGTGAACCAGTCGACGTTCTCGGTGACCATCCCGTTTCCGTCACGCAACGACGTCGTCTTCGGCGCGTACGCCGACGCGATTTGGCAGGTGCACCCGCGCGTCGAGGTGGTGGCGGGGCTTCGCGCGGACGTGTTCACGTCGCGCGCGACGGGCGCGGTCGACCCGAGCTCGCCGCTCGCGCTCGTCACCGGCGACCGCGCGACCGCGATCCCGGCGCTCGACCCGCGCCTCGCCGCGCGTGTTCGCGTCGGGCCGCGCGTCACCTGGGTCGCGACGCTCGGCCTCATGCACCAGCCGCCGAGCTTCGCGGCGCCGGTGCCCGGCGGGGAGCTCGGCACGCTGTCGAACGGCCTCCAGAGCGCGATCCAGGCGAGCCAGGGATTCGAGGCGAAGCTCCCGTGGGACCTCGAGCTCAAAGGGACCTTCTTCGTTCAGAGCTATTTCGACATGACGAACGCGTTCGCGACGTGCTCGGCGTTCTTCGCCGGGGGCGGCCCCGACGTGAGCTGCCTCGATCAGCGCGCGAACGGGCGCGCCTACGGCCTCGAGGTCATGCTCAAGCGCACGTTCTCGAAGCGCGTCGGCGGCTGGCTCTCCTACACGCTGTCACGCTCGACCGTCGAAGTGCCGCACCCCGCCGCCGGCGAGCCGAGCGAGGTCGCGAGCAACTTCGATCGCACGCACGTGCTGAACGCGGCGCTCGCCTTCGACTTCGGCAAGGGCTACCACGCGGGCGCGCGCTTCACGTACTACACGGGCCTGCCGTACACGGCGACCGCCGACGGCGAGCCGATCCCGCCGTACAACGGGCGCCGGCTGCCGGACTTCTGGCGGATCGACGTTCGGCTCGAGAAACGCTGGCGCATTGGAAAACACGGGCAATTCGCGATCGTGCTCGAGGGCTTCAACGTGACGCTCAACAAGGAGGCGATCGCCATCCAGTGCGTCCACGTCTTCGGGCAGCGCGCGGACCAGTGTCAGCCGCAGACGATCGGGCCGGTCACGATCCCGAGCCTCGGCGTCGAAGCGAAATACTGAGTCAGCCTTCGAGCGGCGCGAGGCGCGTCACCGCGATGCCGTGCTGGGCGGCGAGCTGCTCGAGGATGCCGCCGAGATCGACGGTGCGTGCGACGCGCGGGAGCTTCTCGTACTCGCCGTTCCACAGCTCGAGCATGATCGAGCGCTCGTCGAGCACCATGCGGTGGATCTGCGCCCACGCCCACTTGCGGACGCGCGGCATGCCGAGCGGCAAGAGGTAGCGCGCCTCGAGCCCCTCGCGGTGCACGATCACGCCGCGCATGAACGAGCGCGCGAGGACGGCGATGCCGCTCACGAGCACGACGAACGCGAGCGCCGTCGGCGGGAAGGCGCGCTCGCGCTCGACGATCCACGTGTAGAGCAGGCTGCCGGGCATTTGGTACGCGGCGACGACGCTCGCCGAGACGGTCGCGGAGAACGCGAACCAAAGCATCGCGGGCAGGTGCTGGAGCATCGGCGCGCCGAAGGCGTGACGGGCCGAAGGCTCCGGCTGGTAGGCCATCTCGAAGCGGGCGACGGTCCCGTTCACCTCGGTGATCGACGGGCGATCGCCCTCGTCCGCGAGGGAGGGGAGCGGCTCGGGATCGGCGTCGTGCGGCTGCGGCGCGGTCATCATCACTCCCAAAGACACGGCCGAGGCAGCCGCCCTTGGGATCAGCGTACACCATGGCTCCCGGACGGCTACTTCTTCCGGACCGCGGCGATCTCGCTCTTCGACGGGTTGATCACGAAGAGACCGTGATTGGCGTCCACCAGCGCGACGTCGCCGTCCGAGGCCCAGCGGAAGAGGCCCTGCACGTCGACGATCGACGGGATCGACATGAGCTCGAGCAGCGCGCGCGTCCGCGGGCCGCTCGAGCGCTCGGTGAGGACGACCGCGACCGGGTGCGCGCGCGACGAGACGAGCACGTCGAACACGCTGAGCGCGTCGCCGATGAGCACGGCCTTCGCGGGGAGCTCGGCGCGCTTGTCGGACGCCGCGAGCATGCTGAGGGCGTCGCAGAGATCCTCGATGTCGCGCGCGCGCTCCTCCATGAACGGGTCGCGCGTGACTTGGTGCGCGGCGCGGGTCACCTCGCGCGCGACGCGGCCGAGCGCGAGCGGGATGCCCGCGCCTTCGCTCGCGAGCGCGAGCGCCCGCTGGCGGAAGCGCGCGTCGCCGAGGATCTCGATGTACGTCGAGAGGAAGCCTGCCTGCGGGCCGAGGTCGATGTCTCGCGCGCGGGCGAGGAGCGCGCGGATCGCCTTGTCGGCGACGTCGAACGCGGCGCGGAGGAGTCGCGCGTCTTGATCGGCGTTCGCGGTCGGCGCGAGGCCGCGCGGCGCGCCATCGGCGCTCCGGGCCGGACCCGGCGAGGGCCGCGACGCCGGGCGGCGGAGCGCGGCGACGGCGCCGAGGGCGAGACCCGGGAGCATCGGGCGACCGGTGAGCGTGACCTTGCGCGTGCCGCCGCCGGCGCGCCGCGCGCTCTGCGGGCCGCGCGTCCGCTCGCGCTGCGCGTCGATGAGCTCGGCGGTGCGGATGCCCGCGGCGATGAGCGCGCCCAGGAGAACGAGCAGCTCGACCTCCGAGGTCTCGAACGGCCCCTCCTTTCGCTGAACGACGGCCGCGCCGACCGGCCCGGACTTGCCGCGCACCGGAACCGCCAAAAACACGGGGAAACGCGGCTCGTCGAGCTCGTCGAAGGGCTTGTAGGACGCGTGCTCCGGCGCGGAGTCGGCGACGACCGGGCGCATGTACTCGACCGCCTCGCCCGTCATGCCCTGGCCGATCGCGAGCCGAATCTGACCGAGCACCGACCGCGAGAAGCCGACGTTGCCGCGCATGACGAGCTCGCCCTCGCCCTCGAGGAGATAGATCGAGCAGATGTCGGCGCGCAGGATCGTCGCGATGCGGCGCGGCGCTTCGTCGAGCAGCGACACGAGCGGCATCGGGCGCGACGCGAACGCGGCGAACTCAATCGTGGCCTCGAGGCGCTCCCACGCCTCGCCCGACGCGACAGTCTCACGCCCGAGGATGCGGCGGCCGCTCACGGATTTCGATATTGCGCGCACGCGTCCAGGGTCGTCAAGGCGAGCAGGACGCAATCGTCGGCGGCGCGCCCTGCTCGAAGTCGACCGACGCGACCGTGAGCGTGTGCGTCTGACCCGCGATGCGCGTGCTCTTCGGGCCGAGCGCCACCGCGTCGACGTCGTCGGCGATCTCGGCCAGCTCGGCCGCATCGGGCGGCCCGTAGCCGGCCTCGGTCAGCGCGCGCGTCAGCGAGCCCTCGCGAAAACCGGGCATCCACGACATCGTCGTCGTCTTGCCCGAGTCGCTCACCGTCACGTTTCGCGGCGAAACGTCGCCCGCGGGAACGTCGATTCGGAAGGGACGCCCGACTTTGCCGGTCGGGCAGACAATCGCGAGCGCCGGCGCGTCGCTCGTCGTGTCCTGGTGCGGCGGCACAGCGCCTTTCGCGTAGGCGATCACGCGGACGCCGCTCTTCGAGGCGAGGTAGGTGGCTTGGGTCGCGAACGGCTCGGGCCCGTGGTGGCAGCTCGCGACGATTAGCGCGAGCGGTGCGAGCTGTTGTAGATTCCGCGGCGAGTACAAAGCCATGTCGCACCTCTTTCCGTCCGAAGACTGGGCCGCCGCTTACCAGCGTGCCATCAACGAAAATCCAAAATACAAAGAAGCAGGAAAAGATTGGACCCACGGCGCCGTGGCGATGGTCGTGAAGGCCGACCCGGCGCTGGGCATCGCGGAAGATACCGCGCTCTGGCTCGACATCGATCGCGGCGTTTGCAACGGCTGCAAGCTCATGCCGGCGAGCGCGGCCCAGGACGCGCCCTTCGTTATCGTCGCCGACTACGCGCGGTGGAAGTCGGTCATCAAGAAGGAGCTCGATCCGATCAAGGGCATGATGCAGAACAAGCTCAAGCTCACGAAGGGCAACATGCCGACCATCGTGAAGTACGTGCAGAGCTCACGCGAGCTCGTCGAGACGACGTCGAAGGTCGGACACGAAGTTCCGCGACGAGTAGCCCGCCGACGGTGCACGCTACCGATTGCCAATCGCCTCGGAGCTCGACTTGTCGAAGACGACTGCGTCGCGTTCGGCGGGATCGTCCGGGGCACGCCGCGCGCGCCGTAGGCCGAATCCGACGGGATCGTGAGGCTTCGCACGCCGCCCGGTTTCATCCCGACGACGCCGCGCTCGAAGCCCTTGATGACTTGACCTGCCCCGAGCGGAACTGGAGGGGCTTGCCGCGCGGGCGCGAGCTGTCGACGACCGTGCCGTCGGTCAGCGACGCGGTGTAGTCGACGCTCACGAGGTCGCCCATGCCGGCCTCTTTTCCGGTGCCCACGGTGACGTCGACCACCTTGCATTTTGCGACGCTGCGAGAGGAGCCGACCATCGCCGTGGTGGCGGCGCCGCCCGTGCGCTCCTGGTGGATGCAGCGCGTGCCGTCCCACCTGAGCCGGTGCCGCAAAGCGGGTCGCCGCGGTCTTCCTCGGCGAGTTGCGGGAGCGGGATGCCTTCGGGCCGCGGGGTGGCCGTCTGCGTCGGCTGACACCCGCCGAGGCAAAGGAGCGCGAACCACCGTACGTCGAGAGGCGCATGCGGGTGCGCACCGAGCAATGAATTCGGGCGTTGACCAAACGCGTCGGCGGGTCCGATGATGCCCCCCATGGCCGAGGAAAATTTGCTCGTGCTCGTCGCCGACGACGAGCCTTCGATGCGCGAGATGGTGGCGGATCATTTGCGTCAGCTCGACGACCCGAGGCTCGACGTGATTGTCGCCGAGAACGGCGAGCAGGCGCTCTCTCTGGCGCGCGAGCGGTTGCCCGACTTGGTCGTGCTCGACGTGATGATGCCCGAGATGAGCGGGTGGGAAGTGTGCAAGCGCATCCGCGAGGACATCTCGCTCGCGCACACGGCCGTGCTCATGCTGACCGGCATCGGCGAGAAGGTGAACGAGCTGACGAGCCCGCTCTACGGGGCCGACGCGCACATCGACAAACCGTTCGAGTTCGACGCGCTCGACGACAAGGTCCGCGCGACGCTCGCGGCGCGCACGGGGCAGCGCGCCGGCATCCCGCACACGAACGGGACCGCCGGCGCCGCGGAGCCCGCGCTCGGCCCGGGCCCGGCGAAGGCGAAGGCGAAGGCCGCAAAGGCGAAGGCCGCGCCGAAAAAGGCCGCGCCGAAAAAGGCCGCGCCGAAAAAGGCTGCGCCGAAAAAGGCCGCGCCGAAAAAGGCCGCGCCGAAAAAGAAGACAGCGCCGAAGAAAAAGGCCGCGCCGAAGAAAAAGGCCGCGCCGAAGAAGAAGCCCGCGAAAAAATCGAAGAAGCGCGGCAAGCGCTGATTCAGGGCCTCGCGTCGAGCCAGTCGAACGCCTCGCCGAAGATGCGCTCGCCGTCGGCGATGTTGCCGTGCGTGCATTTCGGCATCTCGAGGTACGTCGCGGGGACGGCGAGTTTTTCGAGCGCGCGCGTGGCGGTCTTCATGCGAGCCGGTACGTCGTAGGAGCACGACATCGCGACCACGGCGTGCGCGTGGCGCAGCCGCACGGGCGACGGATCGCCCGGCGGAGCGATGAGCACGAGGTGCGTGAAGATCGTGGGCCAGCGCTGCTGCATGAGCTCGGCGATCGACGCGCCCGCCGAGTAGCCGACGAGCGTGAGGCCTTCTTTCGGCATCGGCACGCCGGAGGCCGCGATCGCCGCTTCGATGCGCTGCCGCTGGAGGACGGGGTTCCACGAGAACGAGTGGAAGCCCTTCACGCCCGGGCATGGCTCATCGCCGTCGATCGCGACGATCCCGCCGTGCGCGCGCGCGGCCTCGGGAAAGGAAAGGAGGTAGGCGTACGCGTTCGAGCAGAGGCCCGGCATGAAGACGACGTGCGCGTGAGTGCCCGGCGCGCCGCGAACGTACGAGGCAGGCGAGTCGTGCGGCACGTCGGCGCGCTCCACCTGCGCGGGCGCGGGCGGCGGAGGAGGCTCCGGCGGAGGCGGCGGTTGGGACGGCGCAGGCAGAGCGCGCGGCGCGACTGGCGAGAGCATCGCCACGCTGGGATGCGGTTTGACGGGCTCGCGGCAAGCGACGAGGAGCAATGCGAAGAGTGCGGTGCGCATGCCCTCCGTCGCGCGGGGGGCGCAAAGTGTGACGCGACTCAGGCCATCCCGTTCGCGCGGAAGTAGGCGATCGCGCGCGCGAGGGTCTCGTCGAGCGGCCGAACGCGGAAGCCGAGCTCGCGGATCGCCTTCTCGTTCGAGAAGTGCGGCGCCGCCGACGTGAAGCGCGCTTCTTTGTACGTCACGAGCGGCTCCTTTCCCGAGCGCCTCGCGACGGCTTCCATCGCGGCGGCCGCGCGCAGCCCGAGCGCGGCGGGTAGCGCGATTTTCGGTACTCTCACGTCCGCGATGCGTCCGATGCGCTCGGCGAGATCGCGCAGCGTCACGTCGTGGCCCGTCAGGATGTAGCGCTCGCCGGCGCGGCCTTTCTGTTCCGCCAGGACGTGCCCCTCGGCGCAGTCGTCGACGTCGACGACGCTGAGCGAGCCGGCGCCGAGGGCCGGCACCTCGCGCTTCAAAAAGCGCAGCACGATTTGCCCCGTCGGCGTGGGCGCCCGGTCGCGCGGGCCGAACGGCATCCCCGGGTTCACGACGACCAGCGGCAAGCCCGCGCGCGCGAAGCGCATCGCGACGCGTTCGCTCAGGTACTTGGTCATCGTGTACGTGCCGGCGAGCTCGAAGAGGTCGAACTTCTTGTCCTCGTCGCCGCCGAGCCCGACCGCCATGATCGAGCTCGTCATGACGACGCGCTCGACGCGCGCGGCCATCGCCGCGAGCAACACCGCCGTCGTCCCTTCGACGTTGACGCGAAAGAGCGGCTCGGGGTCGGGCGTCCAAAGCTTGTAGATTGCAGCCAAATGGAAGAGCGAGCGCGCGCCCTCGAGCCCGCGGCGAACGGCCGCTTCGTCGGTCACGTCGCACTCTTGGAGCTCGACGTCGAGGCCGTCCAAGTTGGCGCGGTCGGCGCCCGGCTCGACGAGGGCGCGCACCTCTCGCCCTCGCGCGAGCAGCGCGCGCACGACGGCGCTTCCGATGAATCCCGACGCGCCCGTCACAGCGGTAATCACGGTCGGGCAGCATACGACGATGTCCGCGCATGTGGCACCCATCCGCGCGGAGCTCGGCGTTAGCGCTTCCCAACTATCCGTTTTGGGATACTCTGGCCGTGGAGGTCGCCGTGGAGAAACGAAAGTTCGAACGGGTCCAGTTTTGTCAGCCGGTCGTGGTCGTCGACGAGGTCGGGCAGAGCTTCCTCGGCGACGCGTGCGATTTGTCGATCGGCGGAATGTTCATCGCGGGCGTGACGGCGCCCTTCGGGACGCGCCTCGTCGTCCACATTCACGCGCTCGCCGACGACTGGACGATCGCGGTCCCGAGCGTCGTCCGCTGGAGTCGCGAGAACGGCGTCGGCGTGCAGTTCGGCTCGCTCGGCGCGCGCGAGACGCACGCGATCACGACCGCCATCGGCCGCGCCGCGCCCTCGCGCAGCCGCCAGCGCTCGGTTCCCGCCGCGGAGATCGAGATCGAGCTCGACGACGTGGCCGACTCGAGCCGCTGAGGCTAAACTCGAAGCATGGTCGAAGCGCTCGCGCGCGCCATGGTCCTCGGAGCCTTGCTCGAGAAGCTCACCGACGAGCACGGAGGCTACGAGCTCCTGGCGCATTGGGAGCAGGGCGAGTTCCATCACGACGTCGTCCTCCGCGCGGGCCGCCGCGTGCTCGTCGTCGCGACCAACTGCAACGGGGGCGTGAAAGAAGTGCTCGCCTTCGACGCCGTGCCCGACCGCTGGGCGCTCTGGCACCACCGCTGCCCGAAGAACGCCGAGTTCACGGGCGAGCTGCCGCCGATTCGCGCCCGCGCGATCACCGATCACTGGTTCGACCCCTGCGCGGTCCTCGCGGACGACGCGCGAAGCGAGCTCCGCCCGGAGCATCGCGCCCGCGCCCGCGGCGGCGGCTGGTGCGCGCGCTAGGCCATTCTTGCGCCCGCCATTATTTCGTGTACAAACCTTTCGCATCTAAACGATCGCCCGAAAGGAGCTCGACCCATGCCCAGCCCGTTTCGCGAAGAGCACCAGCACTTCCGAAAGACCGTCCGCCAGTTCTGCGAGAAAGAGCTCGCGCCGCACGTCGAAGAGTGGGAGCGGGACGAGATCTTTCCGAATTGGGTCTTCAAGAAGGCGGGCGAGCTCGGCATCCTCGGGGCGCACTACCCCGAAGAGGTCGGCGGCGGCGGCGGGGACTACTGGTTCTCGGTCGTGAAGAGCGAAGAGCTCCCGCGCTGCCTCATGGCGGGCGTGAGCATGGGGCTGCTCGTGCAGGCCGACATGGCGACGCCGGTCATCTACGATCTCGGCACCAAAGAGCAGCACGAAGAGTTTCTGACGCCGGCGATCCACGGCGACAAGATCGCGGCGCTCGGCGTGAGCGAGCCGAACGCAGGAAGCGACGTCGCCGGCATCCAGACCGTCGCGAAGAAGGACGGCGACGACTACGTCATCAACGGCGCCAAGACGTTCATCACGAACGGCACGCGCGCCGACTTCGTCACGCTGCTCGCCAAGACCAACCCGGAGGCGGGCGCGCACGGCTGCAGCTTCTTCCTCGTCCCGACCAAGACGAAGGGCTTCCACGTCTCGAGGAAGCTGAAGAAGGTGGGCAACCACTCGAGCGACACCGCCGAGCTCCACTTCGAGGACATGCGCATCCCGAGCCGCTACCGCCTCGGCGAAGAGAACATGGGGTTCATGTACTTGATGCAGAACTTCCAGAGCGAGCGCCTGATCGGCTCGACGAGCTCGATCGCCGGCGCGGCGCTGATGATCGAGGAGGCGATGGCCTACGGGCGCGAGCGCAAGGCGTTCGGCAAGCCGATCCTGAAGCGCGAGTACTGGCAGCACAAGTTCGTCGACCTGCTCACGAAGGTCGAGGCGGCCAAGGCGCTCTCGTACAAGGCCGTCGAGGAGTACAACGACGAGCGCTACGTGAAGCAGCAGCCGGTGAGCTTCGAGACGGTGAAGCTCATCTCGATGGCGAAGATCTTCGTGGGCGACGTGATCAACGAGGTCGCCGACCAGTGCATGCAGTTCCACGGCGGCAACGGCTACATGGAGGAGTACCACGTGGGCCGCGCCTGGCGCGATCAGCGCCTCTTCCGCATCGGCGGCGGAACGACCGAGACGATGCGGTATTACATCGCGAAGCTGCTCGGGATGTGAGTCAGCGCCGGGTCACCCGGTGCTGGCGGACGAAGAGGACGACGACCGCGAGGGCGCCGAGCGGGAACCACGCGGCGCCCACGCGGAGCGCGTGGGGGGACGCGGCCGCGGCGTACGCGGTGACGGTCCTCGTGTCGTCGACCGAGCGGAGCAGCGTCGGGAAGCTCGCGGCGGCGAGGCCGCCGAGGTTGCTCGCGAGAAAGAGCGACGACGCGAGGAACGCGGCGCCGTAGCGTTCGCGCCGCGCGGCGACGAAGGCGCCCGCGAGCGCCGCGATCGAGACGACGAGAAAGGCGATCGCGAGCGCGCGCATGGCGAGGTTCGCGACGAGCATGGAGCGCGACGCCGCACGCGAGCCAGAGGGCGATCGCCGCGGGGAACAGCCGGCGCGCGGCGCGCGCCGAGCGCTCGCGAACGGGACCGTCCGTGCGACTCGCGAGGAAGAGCGCGGCGTGGAGCGCGAGCGCGGCGAGGGCGAAGGCGGCGACGAGGAGCGTGAACCAATCGAGGAGGCCCGTCGGAGGCGACGGCGTGAAATCGGCGAAGAGTGGCAGGACGACCATGCCGCGGTCGTCGAGCGGGAAGCCGCGGAGCAGGTTGCCGAGCGCCAGCCCAAAGAGGATCGGCAGCGACGCGCTCGAGACCGCGAAGGTGAAATCCCAGAGCGCGCGCCAGAGCTCGTTCTTGGATTGTCCGCGCAGCTCGATCGAGATGCCCCGGAAAATGAGCGCCCAGAGCACGAGGAACATCGCGAGGTACATGCCGGAGAACGCCGAGGCGAGCGCGCTCGGAAATCCGACGAAGAGCGCGCCGGCGATCGCGAGGAGCCAGACCTCGTTGCCGTCCCAGTACGGGCCGATCGCGCCGAGGACCGCGCGACGCTCTTCGTCGTTTCGCGCGACGAAGAGGTGCAGCGCGCCCGCGCCGAGATCGAACCCGTCGAGGACGACGTACGCGGCCACGGCGAACGCGACGAGCGCGTACCAGAGCTCAACCATGATCGGGCTCCTCCACCGGGCCGGTGAGGACGCGCCGCCCGATCAGGAACACGAAGAGGAGACCCAAGAGCAGATAGAGCCCGCAGAAGCCGATGAGCGTGAAGAGCGCGTCGCCGGAGTGCACGTTGGGGCTCGCGGCGTCGCGCGTGCGGAGGATCCCATAGACGATCCACGGCTGGCGGCCGAGCTCCGCCGTGAGCCAGCCCGCGGTGTTCGCGACGTACGGCAGCGGAAAGGCGACGAGGAGCGCCCAGAGGACCACGCGCGACGACTCGAGCCGTCTGCGCAGGCGCTGGAGCAGCGCGAGCGCCATGAGGCCGATCATCATCGTGCCGAGGCCGGCCATGAGGTGAAACGAGTAGTAGAGGAGCTCGATGTTCTGCGGCCAGTCGGCCTCCGGGAACTCGTCGAGGCCGCGCACGTTTCGGTGGAACGTGCCGTACGCGAGGAAGCTCAGCGCGCCGGGCACTCGGATCGGGTTGTCGAGGCGGCGCTCGGGGACGTTCGGTTGGCCGATGAGCGTGATGCCGGCGTTCGCGCCGCTCTCGAAGCGGCCCTCCATCGCGGCGAGCGCGGGCTCCTGGTGGCGCGCGACGAGCTTGGCCTGCTGGTCGCCCGTGGGGAACGCGACGGCGAGGCTCGCGACGACGCCGAGCGTCGTGCCGAGCGCGAGGAGGCGGCGCGCCTCGGGCTCGTGGCGCTTGGAGAGCGTGTAGAATGCACCTATCGCCGCGAGGACGAACGCGGCGGTGACGAGCGAGGCGACGAGCACGTGGGCGGCCTCGATCCACGCCCAGTAGCTCCCGAGGACCGCGCCGAGATCGGCGAGGACGAGCTTGTCCGGCGCGCGCGCGAAGCCGACGGGGTGCTCCATGAACGCGTGCGTGTCGACGATGAAGAAGGCCGAGAGCCAGCTCCCGAGCCACAACATCGCGGCCGCGAGGAGCTTCGTCCTCGGGCTCGGCTTCCCCCACAAAAGAAGGCCCAAGAAGAGGCTCTCGAGGAAGAAGGCGAAGAGGCCCTCCATCGCGAGCGTCTGGCCGACCACGTCGCCGGCGTAGCGGCTGAAGCCCGCCCAGTTCGTGCCGAACTGGAACTCCATCGGGAAACCGGTCACGACGCCGAACGCGAAGTTGATCGCGAAGATATGGGTCAGGAAATCGGCGAGCCGCTCCTCGCGCCGAAAGCGCAGCCACGCGATGACTGGCGCGAGGCCCATCGTGAGCTGCGGGAAGACGTAGTGGTAGACCGCGGTGAAGGCGAACTGCAGCCTGTGCCAGAGGAGCGCGTCGCCCATCGCTTGGCCCTAGGCGCTCACGTCGCACCGGGCGATTTCGGCGCCGCCGCCGACGCAGTCGATGTGCACCACGAGCTTTCGCCATCGTGCGTTTCCGCTGCGCGCGTCCTCGGCGAGCATCGCGCCGGCAGCGTCGAGGAGCTCGCGCGTCGTGTCGATCGCCTCGAGCTCGCCGCTCGCGGTCGAGCCGACGAGCGTGACGAAGAAGCGCGCTTTGTCCCGCGCGGTGTCGACGTGCACGATGACGAGCGCGTGGCTCGCGTCGTCTTGGAACATCCGGTGAACGAGGCCGGTCGCGACGTGCACCATCGGCAAGAGGAGGTTTCGCGCGGGCTCGCGCGCGCTCTTGGCGCTCGGCGGCGACACCGACTCGCGCACCGGCGGCGGCGGGAGCGTTCGCACGATCTCGAGGTCCGGCACGATCGGCGGCCGCGTCGTCGCCGCGAAGACGGCGTACCAGCTCACGCGATCGCCTTGTTCTTGCCGGATCATCGCCGTCGACTGCGCGATGCCGGCGGCGACGCGGCAGAGCATCTCCGCGTCCTCCTCGCCGTCGAGCTGGTGCTGGCGCGTGAGCAGCTCGGGTATTCCGTACTGCTGCGCGTACGCGAAGGCCTGATCGAGGCGCGCGGGGACGAGCTGCAGCCGGTTCTCTTTCCCGGCCCACCACCACCGAAAAAGCCCGAGGTCGGGCGTGAAGGACCCGACGAGCTCGGCGGGCGCCTCGAGCACGAGCATGCCGACGCGCCGATAGGACGCGATCTGCCGCTCGGCGTCGACGCGCACTTCGTCGACGCCCGCGACGCGCGCTTCGTGAGCGCGCATGCGCGCGTCCCACTCGGCCCGCTGCGCCTCGTCGACGCGCCTCGCTCCCTCCAGAGCCATCGGTCGCGGAGCGTACCACGACGTCGAATGCGTGTATTCTCCTCGCATGTCCGCGGACGCGGCGTGGAAGACGCTGCCGCACGGCCCGCTCGTGCAGCTCGAAGAGAACCTGTGGACGGTGACCGGCGATTTTTCGATCCCGTTCAACCCGCTCAAGCGCGTCATGACGGTCGTGAAGCGAAGCGACGGCGCGCTCGTGCTGCACGGGCTCATGGCGCTCGAGGAGAGCGCGCAGCGCGAGCTCGAGTCGCTCGGCGAGATCGCTCACCTCGTCGCGCCGAGCGGGTATCACCGCCTCGACGCGGCGCGGTACAAGGCGCGCTACCCGAAGGCTCGCCTCTACGCGCCGAAGGGCGGTCGCGCGCGCGTCGAGAAGCGCGCGAAGGTCGACGCGACGTACGAGGAGTACGCGGCCGACGAGACGACCGCTCTCGAGGCCGTGGACGGGCTCGCCGATCGCGAGGGCGCGCTCGTCGTGAGGAGCGCGCGAGGCGTCACTTACGTGATGAACGACGCGATCTTCAACATGCCCGAGCAGCGCGGCCTCTCGGGCTTCGTGCTCGCGAACGTCACGCAATCCACGGGAGGACCCAGGGTTTCGCGCACGGCGCGCATCGGGCTCGTCGCGGACCGAGCGCGTTACCGCGCGGCGCTCGAGAAAATCGCCGCCGTCGACGCGCTCGCCCGCGTGATCGTCGCGCACCACGTTCCCATCGAGGGCGACGTCGCGGCCGCCCTCCGCGCGGTGGCGGTCACGGTCTGAGCTACCGCGCGACGGCGATGGCGCGCGCGGCGAAGCGCGGCTTCCACTCGCGCTCGTGGGTGCGCGTGAGGATCTCGGCGTACTCGGCGGGCGGGGCGAGGCCCCACGCGCGATCTTCGTCGGTGAGGTCGACCGGCGTGGTCTTGCCGTAGCTCTCGTCGAGCTCGGCGAACATCCGCGGGAGCTCCGCGGTCACGCGCTCGCGCGTCGGCGGCCAGGTCTGGACCAGCCAATCGAGCACGTCCCAGCCGAAATCGCGGTGACGGACCTCGTCGCGAAGGATGCGGTCGAGCGCCTTGCGCGCGACCGGCACGGTGCACCGCTCGCGAAGGTGCCGAAAGAGCGGCACGGCGACGGTCTCGCCGAGGCAGAAGACGCGAACGCCCGACGACACGAGATCGGCCTCGAGCGGCTCGAAGCGTCGCTGAAGCCCGAGGCGCGCGCGCTCGAGCGCCGGGGGGTCGGCGCCTCCCGCCGCCACGTACGCGTCGCGGCTCATCTGCGAGTGGACGAGCTCGTCGCCCACGATGCGCAGCCCCGCTTCGAGCAAATCCGGCGGCGCGCCGGCCTGCATCAACCAGAGGACGTAGCTCTGCGTCACGGTCGCCGAGGTGTACTCGGCCGCGACGCGCGCGCGCCACTCCGCGCGAGCTCGTTCGGTCATGTCACCGGCTTGAGGTCGCGCTGGGTGTGCTCTTCGCTCGAGCGGATTTCGCCGAGGACCTCCTCGAGCGTCGCGGCGCGCGTCTCGGACTCCATCGCGCCGATGACGCGCGCGCGCTCGGCGAGCGTCCCGTGGGCGATGCGCTCGACCCAGGCGCCGATGTGCGGCGCGGTCGCGGGCGGGACGCAGTCCTCGAGCGCGAGCGCCATCGCGCGCGCCGTCGGCCAGCGGCCTTGAGGATCGCGCGCGAGCCCGCGGAGAACAATCGCGTCGAGCGCCGGCGTGCACTCGGACGAGTAGCGGCTCGGAGGCTCGATTTCGCCGTGCATGATCGCGTAGAGGACGGCGGGCACTTCGTCGGAGCGAAAGAGCCTCATCCCGGCGAGGAGCTCCCAGAGCACGACCGAGGCGGCGAACACGTCGGTGCGCTGGTCGAGCGGCTGCAGGCGCAGCTGCTCCGGCGCGAGGTAGGCGAGCTTGCCTTTCACTTCCTTGTCCTCGGTCGTGCGCATGTTGCCGAGCGCCTTCGCGATGCCGAAGTCGAGGATGCGGGCGACGCCGTCGGGACCGAGCACGATGTTCTGTGGAGAGACGTCGCGGTGCACGACGCGCAGCGGCTCGCCGCGCTCGTTGCGCGCGTCGTGGGCCGCGTGGAGCCCGAGGAGCACTCCGAACAGGATGCCGACCGCGAGCCGCACCGGCAGGAGCTGGCCGGGCGGAAGCAATCGCGTCAGGCGGTGGAGCGCCTCGCCGTGCACGTACTCGAGGACGACGAACACTTCGCCCTCGTCGACGAGCACGTCGAGCGTCGGGACGACGTTCGGGTGGCGAACGCGCGCGGTGACGCGCGCCTCGTCGACGAACATCGACACGAACTTGGGATCCGACACGAAGCGCTCGTGGAGGCGCTTGATCGCGACGGTGCGCGTGAAGCCAATCGAGCCGAGCACGCGGCCGATGTGGACCGTCGCCATGCCGCCCGACGCGATCTTCGGCCCGAGCGCGTATCGACCTCCGATGACGCGCTCGTTGCTCACGGGGTCCTCAGAACGTTCCCGCGACGCCCGACGTCGGCCCGAAGAAGAGCTGCGCCGACGGGCCGGGCTCCGCCGCGGCGTGCTTGTGCGTCGTGAACGCGAGGACGACCGTCGTGATGGCCGAAGCAATCGCGAGCCCGCCGGCGATGTCGGTCGCGAGCGCGAAGGCGCGCGTCTGGTTTCGCGCCGAGTCGACGTCCGACGGCTGGACGCCGACCTGGGCAATCTTGGCGTCGAAGCTGCTCTTCGAGGCGAGCGCGACGCCGCCGAGGACGCCGGTCGCGACCGCGAACGTGCCCGTCGCGACGAGCCCGATCCAAAATGCGGTGGACGGACCGGACGACGCGTGGACGACGGGCGTGGGCTCGAGCGGGTGCGGCGGCTGCGGATTGTCGTGGACGACTTGTGGCGTCGGGACGGGGACGACGACGGGCGCCGTGGCTTGCGGCTCGACGAGCTGCAGGGTGATCTTCGGGTTGTCGCCGCCGGCGACGTCGACCACGCGCGACGCAGGGGCCATGCCCGCCTTGCTCGCGACGATTTTCGGCGCCCCTCGCTGACCAGCACCGGGCCGCGGAGCGGCGAGCGACCGACCGCGACGTCGTCAATCGTGATCTCGGCGTCGGGCACGTTCACGGTGACGTCGACGTGCGCGACGCGGCTCTCGAGTCGCTTGAGATCGCCCTCGACCTGCGCGCGCCGCGCGGCCGGGATGCTGCGGCCGCCGCCGTCGAGGTAACCGCGAAAGGCCTTGAGCGCGCCGGCGTAGTCCTGAAGCTCGAGGCTCGTCTGGCCGAGGTTGAAGAGGACCTTGTAGTTCGGCGACGCCTCGTACGCGCGCTGGAACTCGATGAGCGCCGAGCGGAAGTCTCCCTCGCGAAAGAGCTCGACGCCTCGCTCGAAGTGCGCGCGCGCCTGGTCCTTCGAGTCGGCGTGCGCGACCGCGGGGGCTAGCGACGTGGCGATCACGATGCACGCGAAGCGAGAAGCGTAGCGGCCGTTCACTTCATCGAGCGTAGGTCATGCCGGGCCGATCTGGTAGAGCTTCGCGATTTCGTCCGCGCCGAGCGCGCGGAGGTACACTCGCACGTCGCGAAGCGTGCCCGCGAAGAAGCGCTTCGTCCCGTAGCCGGCGTCGTCGTTGTGACAGCCGAGGTTGAGCGGCGCGGGCGACAGGCTGGGCGGGAGGTCCGCGCTGACGTCGCCGACCGGAGAGCCGTCGGCGTAAATGCGCGCTTCGGCGGCGGACGCGACGACGAGCGCGACGAAGTGGCGCGCGCCCGGCTCGAGCGTGACGGGCTGCGAGTGATAGGCCACGTTCGCCCCCGCGCCGGTCTCGACGGCGAGCGCGCGGCCGCCGCCGCCGTCCGTCCACGCGTCGAGACCGAGCCCGTAACCGCCGAGCGACGGCGCGTCTCCGCTGAGCACGTCGGGCGGAAACGGCGCGAGCGCGTAGCTCGTCGTCGTCTCGTCGGTGCGCGCGACGGGCGTGGCCCACGCGGTGATCGTCAGCGGCGGCTCGCGAAAGCGCGAGTCGACCGAAGCCTCGCCGCACGTGGACTTGCCGTCGAGCACCGCGCCGTCGCTCCACGAGACGCCGTCGACCTGGAGGTCCCAATGATGCGGGCCGGAGTCGTGCGCCGTCGTGCCGCTCGTCTCGTCGAGTCGATACCAGACGAAGTCGGGGTCGAGAATCGTTCGGGCCGGCGTCGCCGTTCGTCGCGCCGCGCAGCTCCGTGCGCGCGCCGCATGCCGCGAGCAGGATCGCGAGCACGCGCGCGCGTCCGATCGATACGGGTCTTTCTCGTCGATGTTGTGCTTCGGGCGCACCACCTTGAGCTCGCTGCCGGCGGCGGTCTCGACCGGGGGCGCGCTCGCGGTCGTGTGCACGACGAGGGGGCGCGCGCGAAGCTCGAGCTCGAGGCGCACGTCGCGATCGAAGCCAATCGTACGCGTCTCGGGGACGTAACCGTCGGCCGTGACTTGCACGCGATGCTCGGCGGCGTCCTTCGGGACCGACGCGCGGAAGGGACTGTGCCCGACGTCCTTGCCGTCGACGAGGATCGTCGCGCGCGCAGGCATCACGTCGACCGCGACCTCGACCGTGCTGTCTTTCGGCGCGCTCGGGGCCTGGGTCGCCGCGGCGGACCCGCTCGGCGACGCGCTCGCCGCGGTCTTCGCGTCCGAGGCCCCCGAGAGCGCCACGGCCGCGATGACGCCCGCAATCGCGACCGCGCCGATGACGCCGGCGACAATCGCGACGCGACGCCTGGACGAGCGGAACTGCGGCATCTCGCCGACGGGCACCGACGTGCTCGTCCCCACGATGGTCGGCGGCGTCCCGCTCTGCGACGCGGGCGTCCACGCCCCACCGGTGATCGGCGAGAAGCTCGGCGGGATGCTCTGCGGACCGGTCTCGTGCGCCGGCAGGAGCGGGAGCTTCGCGACGGCCGACGCGTCGGCGGCGGTGCGCCCCGGCAGCGCGAGCTGGCGCTCGATGATCGCCTGAATCCCGCGGCGCTCCTCGACGAACGCGTTCGCGACGAGCTGCCCGACGTCGACGTCGCTCGCGCGCAGGCCGAGCGCCTCCATGCGTCGCTCGAGGGCTTCGAGCATCTCCGCGGCCGTGGCGAAGCGCTTCGTCGGGTCGAGGTCCATCGCGCAATCGCAGATGGCGGCGAGCTCGGCGTCGGCCTCGGGGCGAGCCTCGAGCACGCGGGCCTGCGTGCCGCTCGTGCGCTTGTGCATGATCGCCGCTTCGTTCTCGCCGTAGGTGAGCCTGCGTCCGACGAGCGCCTCCCAGAGCATGACGCCGACGGAGAAGAGATCGGCGCGTCGATCAATCTCGCCGGCGCCGGTGATCTGCTCCGGCGCGACGTAGCCGAGCTTGCCCTTGAACATGCCGGCCGTCGTGCGCGACGCCGCGCCCGCCGCCTTCGCGATGCCGAAGTCGACGAGCTTCACCTGGCCGTCGTAGCAAAGGATGGTGTTCTGCGGGCTGACGTCGCGGTGGACGACGGCGAGCGGCGCGCCGTCGAAGCCGTGCAATTCGTGTGCATAATGCAACCCGGCGAGGACGCGCCCGAGGATGCGCAGGTGGATGCCGAGCGGCAGCTTGCGCTTGAGCCTGCCGAGGACGGCGTTCATCGGCTGGCCCTCGAGGAACTCCATCACCATGTAGTAGCGGCCGCCCTCGGCGCCGACGTCGAACGTGTGGACGACGTTCGGGTGGTTCATGCGCGTCGCGATGCGCGCCTCGTCCATGAACATGGCGACGAACTCGGCGTCGTTGGCGAGCTCCTCGCGGATCTCTTTCACGACGAGGAGCTTGTGGATGTTCGCCGGGCCGCTGCGCGCGCACAGGATGACGCGCGCCATGCCGCCCTGACCGAGCTGGGCGAGCGGACGGTACTGGCCGAGCGACTGCGAATCGTTCATGGCGACGGCGCCATCACGGTGTAGCTGATGGTCGACTGTCGCGTGAAAACGGTGGCGGTGCCAATCTTCTGCTTGGTCGCGGCGACCGTGCCCGTGACCGTGTGCGTGGTCACAGGGACATTTACGAACCCCGCGTAGCCCGTTACGTCGGTCGACGGCGCGTTGAGCGTTGGCAAACCGCCCTTGAAGTAGAATCCCTGCGTCGTCGTCGTGATCGAGTCGAGCGCGATGCTCACGCCTGCGGCCGGGTGCAGATCGCAGTCGACCGTCTCCATGAAGAGGGCGCCAAGGTTCGGATCGAGCGTCGTCCCGACGGCTTGCGCAATCCCGCCGAGCTCGGCCGCTCGGACCATGATGATGGTCGTGTAGACCGCGTCGGTCACGATCGGCGGGTTGAAGAAGACGAGCGACGGGACGAAGACGTTCGGTGGCCCGGCGTCGCCCGCGTCGCTCGGGGCGCCGCCGTCCGGCACGATGGGATCGATCGGGACGTAGCCGTCGAAGCCGTTCGGCAGCGTCAGGTGAAGCAGGCCGTTGGCGTCGGGACTGAGGATGACGCCGGCGTCGCCGCTCGTGAGCGGGCTCGTGCAGTTTACGTCGATCTTCGCGCAGATCCGCGCGAAGACGTCGGCCGCAGTGACCGGCTTCTGCGTCGACAGATCGACGAGCGGGACGATGACGTTCACGTCGTTTTGGCCCGTCGTCGGCGCGGTGACGTCGCCGAGGCAGCCCCACGGGCCGGCGTCGACCGAGCCCGCGTCGGCGTCGACGCCGGCGTCCTTGCCGGCGTCGGCGCCCGCCTCCGCGGCGACGCACACGTTGTTCTCGCACGCCATGCCGACGAAAGCGCCCCCGCGGCTGTCGCAATCCGCCGCCGTTTTGCACTGCACGGGGCTCGTGTCGAGCAGGAGCGAGCAGGCTGCGGCGGAGAGCGCAGCCGCCGCGGCGAACGCGGCGAGGCCGGTGCGAAGCGCGTTTCGCAAGATTCAAGCAGGATGCGCGTGCGTGAAACACGCGTCAAGCAAGCTGCTATATCCTGCGGCGTGCGCCGAGGGGCCCCCTTAGCTCAGCTGGAACAGAGCAGGTCACTTCTAATGACAAGGTCGCTGGTTCGAGTCCAGCAGGGGGCGCTTAAGTAATTCGTCTCGAGGTCCGTTCGATGGATCGAGATGAGAGCATCCTGGATGGCGGCGACGGTGCTCGCGTGTGCGATGGTTCCGCGCTTGGCGCTGGCCGAGAGCGAGCCGCGCCAGACGGAGACGGGGCTCGCCGAGAAGTGGCCTTCGCCCAGCCTCGTCGTCGTGCTCGATCCGTCGCTTGACGACCTCGGACCGGGCGCTCGCGACGCCGTGCGCGCCGCGATCGCGACCTGGGCGCTCGACGTCCCGGGGCTGCCCAGCGTCGTGTTCCAGGACGGCGCGTCGCGCGTCGGCGCAGGACGCGACGGCGTCAGCGTCGTTTCCGCGGGGCCCATCACGACGCCGGGGCACGAGGAGGACCTCGCGCTCACGACGACCTACGCGGCGGACGCGACCGGCGACATCCTCGAGGCGGACATCGTCCTCAATACGCGCTACGCGTGGGCGGTCATGCCGGCGCCCGGGACGAGCTGCCACGAGGTCTTCGACGTCGGCGCGGTCGCCACGCACGAGGCGGGGCACTTTTTCGGGCTCGGCGAGGACTGGTCGGACACGGCGGCGACGATGTACGTCATCACGGACCCTTGCGATGCCCACAAGCGGGCGCTCACTCCGCCCGACTCGGACGCGCTCGGCGTCCTCTACGCGACGCCCGCGTCGATGACGGCGACGTGCGACGCGGCGCCGGCGCCCCCCGGACGAAGCGCGCTCGCCATTTTCGCCGCGGGCTTCGCGCTCGCGCTCGGCGCACGTAGAATGCGCCCCAGATGACCCTGGACGAAGCGATCGGAAAGGCGCTCAACGGCGACTCGGGGGACCTCTACGCGCTGCTCGCGCGCGGCTCGGGGCTGCCTGGGGTGCGTGCGAACCTGCCGCTCGCGCGCGCGTTCGCGCAGGCGTGCGCCTCCGACGCGCGCGGCCCGACCCTCGCGCGCACGATGGCGAGGACCACGGCCGACGAAGCGCCCGGCGGAAGCCCGCTCGAAATGATCCCCCTCTGCGGCGTCCTCGCGGCCGGAGCGTGCGGGGCTCGCCAGCCCAAAGCTCGCGACGAGATGCTCGGCGTCATTCACGACGCCTGCGACAATCTTCGCTTCCGCGTGCGCTCCGCCGCTCCCGAGGCCCTCGCCGACGTGGGCGCGCGTCAAGGAACGGAGTTGCTCGAGCACGTGCAGTCGTTCGCGGAGGGCTATTTCCACGCGGCCGCGCTCCTCGACGCGCTCGTCTCGCAGGCGTGGCTCCCGCTTCTCCACGACGCCGCGCCGGTCGTCGCGCTGCTCGAGCGCGCCTTCGCCCTCGCCGACGAAGCGCCGAGCGCCGCCGAGCGATGGCCGGGCTACAAGGCGCTCGTCGAGTCGCTCGAGAAGACAATCGCCCCGCTCGCCCTCCGCTTCGGCGAGCCGGTCTTCGCCGCCGCCGCCGGCTTCGCGCGAACCAAGGACCCCCACTTGCGCGACATGGTCGTGCGCGCCCTCGCCCACAAAAAGCTCCGCTCGCGCTTTCCCGATGAGCTCGCGCGCGCGCTCGAGGCGCTCGCGGCGTCCAAGAAAGGCCCTCGCGATCCGCGCGCCGCGACGCGCCCGTCTCGCAAGCGCGGCGGCGGCCGGCGGCGCTGATGGCTCAATTCGCCTTCACGAACGGAACCCCGCACTCCGGATCGCCGTCCTCGACGTCGGCGAACCAACCGTAGAAATCCTCGTAGTCCCACCAATACAGGTCCGGCCCTCTCACGCGCGCTCCGAAATCCGCGCCGAGTCCGAGCGACCGCGACACGTACTCGTAGCGCCCGCGCGTCGTATCCGCGTCGAAGTTCCTCCTCGCCAAGACCGCGTCGAGACAAACCACGACGTCCCCGCTGTTGATCAGCGCGGCGTATGCACGCTCGAACACCGCCCGCCCTTGTGCGGTGAGCGACAGCCTCCACGTGCGCCGATCCTGCGAGTCCCGCCGCCGCTCTATCCATCCGAGCGCTTCGAGCGCCGCGAGCATCTCGCAAACGGCTGACCGCACGACCCCGAGCCGTCGCCAAACATCGCTCTGCTTCAAGCCCCCAAAACCAGAGACGACATTCATCAAATCAAACCGCGCGGGTGTCAGCTCGAAACCACGAAGCATCTGCCTCCCAAACCTCTCGCACCCCAAATGCGCCCTCTTCGCTGCAAACAACACCGCATCCATCCCCACCCCAAAAGCACCCCCCATGCCAACCCCCGCGCGCCTTCAAAATGTGCGAGACCGTTCGGATCCGAACAATCTCCCGGTTTACGGGCACCTGGCCGGGCCGGGTTTGGGGTGGCCTGGGCCAGGGTTAGCGGAGGGGGCGGGGGGCGCGGAGGCTGGGGGGGACTGCGTCGTCTCGGTTGCTGCGCGGGGCGATGCTGGGGGGAGGGAGACTGGTGGAGCCTCGGACTTTGGAGGCTTGGTCCACGATTTTGGTCGCGGCTTCGGCGCGAGCGCGTTTTTGCTGGAGGGTCGCGTGGTCGACGACGGCGTGGCCTTCGAGCAGGTCGAGGTATTCGAGGTCGAGCTCGCCGCCGCTCGGGAGGATGAAGACGCCGAAGAGGTGGGCCTGGCGGGCGACCTCGGCGACGAGCGGCCGCGGGACGTGGAGCGCGGCGTGCGTGATGAGGTGGATGACCGGGTCGCGCGATTCGCGCTGACGGAGGAGCTCGATTTCCGTAGCGAGCTGCGCGAAGACGCGTGCGGGGTTTCGACCACGCTCCCCCTTGAAGCCGAGCAGGTAGGCGGCGGGGAGTTGGCCGGGGCGTGGGCGCTGGACGTCGTAGAGGCGCGAGTCGAAGAAGCGCATCCAGACCTCTTCGCCGGACAGCTGGAGCTTCTTGCCGAGCGCGATCGCGAGACCGCGAGCGAAGACTTGGCGCTCGCCGCGCATGCTCGCCGACGCGTCGATGAGGAGGTAATGGAGGCGGCGCGCTTCGTCGGGCGCTTGCTCGCGTGTATAATACAATATTTCGTTTTCGAGCATGCGGCGCGCGAACTCGGCGTCGTCCCAGGCGAGCTCCGTGAGCACGAGCGAGTCGAGCGAGCCCTTGCTGCCGATGCCCGAATAGCCGTGGACGGCGTGCGTGCCGGCGGCGTGGCTGCGGCGCGTCTCGAGGACGCTCGGGAGGAGCTCGAGCGAGAAGTTCACGATGTCGTTCGCCGCGGGGCTCGAGATCGCCGAGAGCAGGTCGACGTGAGCGAGGGCCCCGGCCGCGGACGACTCGGGGCCGAGCATTCCGAGGAGCCGCAGCGTGTCGAGATCGAGCGCGTCGGCGAGCGTGAGCACGTGCAGGCGCGAGCGCGAGAGGGCGTCGAGGGCGACGGTCTCGTATTGGCGCGGCGCGGCGGCGAAGAGCGCCGGGAGCTGCGTGTCGAGGTCGCGCACCATCTCCGGGTCGAGCGGGACGGCCGCGGGGTAGGGGGGCCTCCCGCATCGCTGGGCCACGGCGCCGAGAACGCGCGCGAGGAGGACGACGATGAGGTCGTCCGAGAGGCGCATCGAGCGGGCGCGCGCGCTCGCCTCGCTCTGGCCAATCTCGTCGATGATCGAGCGGTACGTCTGGTGGAGCTCGAGGAGGCGCGGCTGCTTCGAGAGCGTCGCGTCGGCGCCGGCGCGGACGCCCATCGCGAGCTGCTCTCGCGGTGCCGCGTAGAGCAGTCCGACGTCGTGCACGACGAACAGCGGGAGATGCACGCCGAGCCGCGCGAGATCCCGGTACCACCGCAGCGCGCGCACGACCATCATCGGCGCCGCCGCGCGCACGCACGAGAGGAGGAGCCCGCCGAGCGGGCCGGCGATGACTAGATCGCGGCTCTGCGTCTGCGCGACGGGCACGCGCAGCTCACTGAAGCGAGCCGCCCGTTTCGCCTGCTCCGCCGCCCGGCACTTCCCCGGTGATGGAGTTGAGGTCCGGCGTCGCGGGCACCTTGCCGTTCATCTGCTTCACGCAGTCCCACGTGCTGCCGACCTCGTCTTGATCGATGCCGTACTCGCCTTTGAGCTGCGCGATGTTGTCCGGCCCCATCTTGTAGACGAAGTAGCCTTTGCCTTTGACCGTCGCGCTCGGCCCGACGAGGCCGTACTTGTGCTCGGTCCACTCGAAGTGCGCCACGTTGCCGACCTTCGTGCCGGAGAGCTCGCCCCACGCGCTCTTGTCGGTGCGCTGCCACTTGCCGACGATGTTGTTTCCCTCTTCCACCATGTGCAGGTTCCCGAACACCGGGTGGAAGTAGACGCCGGTCCAGGCCTCGCCGGCCGGCATGTCGCCCGCGACGACGTTCGCCGAGTGTCCCGACGGTCCGCCGCACGCGATGCAAGGCGCGGTGGCGACGAGCACAGCCGCTGCGATCCCGAACATCTTCGTCATCATGGCACCCGACTCTATGCCTCCTCCCAGCTATGCTCAAGGAGTGAGCGACCTCAGCCCCATGACGACTGAAACGCCGCGCGACCGAGCCCTTGTCTTGGCCGCGCTGGCGCTCCTCGTCGGGGCGCTGCTCGGGGCCGGCGTTTACTGGCTCGCCTCGCGGCACCACGACGACTCCGCCGAGCTCCACGCGCGCCCGTCGAACACGCTCCTCCTCGCGACGCGCGACTTGTCGCGGCTCGAGACGAGCGAGATGCACGTCGAGAAAGTCATCGACCTCACCGACGCCCAGAGCAGCCTCTACGGCCTCGTCGAAGGCACCGACAACGTGCTGCTCGTGGCGGTGGGCGACGTGACCCTCGGGGTCGATCTCGGCAAGCTCGAGGACGGCGACGCCAGCATGGACCCGCAGACGCACGCCGCGCATTTCAGGCTCCCCAAGCCCGAGGTCTTCTCGGCGCGGCTCGACGAGAACGCGACCTACGTCTACCGGCGCGAGACGAGCCTCTTCGCCAAGCGCAACGAGCAGCTCGAGAGCAAGGCGCGCCAAGAGGCGCAGAACACCATTCAGAAGCAGGCCGACGACGAGGACGCCAAAGCGCGCGCCCGCGCGCAAGCGGAGAAGGTCCTCCGCGGGCTCGCGACGTCACTCGGCGCGTCGAGCGTCACGTTCGAGTGGAAGTAGCGGCGGTCAAGTCGAAGCTTCGTCCGAGCCGCCGTCGCCGCTCTCGTCCTCGAGCGCGGCGCCGTGGCACTTCTTGAACTTCAGGCCGCTCCCGCAGGGGCACGGATCGTTGCGGCCGATCTTCGGTGACTCGCGGCGGACCGGCTGCGCGACGACGCGCGCGGGGCGCGCGGGCTGGGCTTGTTGCGGACCCTCCTCCTCGTCGGAGCCGGGGTCCACGTCGCCGCCGTGGCGCATCACCATCTGGCGCTGCTGCGCCTCGTGGCGCGCGGCGTCCTCGCGCTCCATGCGCTCGACGTCCGTCTCCTTGCGCACCTGCACCTTCGCGACCTTGGTCGCGACGTTGCTCGAGACCCCCGCCATCATGTCGACGAAGATGTCGTAGCCCTCGCGCTTGTACTCCTGCTTCGGGTCGCGCTGGCCGTAGCCGCGGAGACCGATGCCGTCGCGCAGGTGCTCCATGCTCGTCAGATGCTCGACCCACTGCCGGTCGATCTCCTCGAGGTAGTAGTGGCGGAAGACGCGTAGGAAGAGCTCGGTGCCGAGCTCCTCTTCCTTCGCCGCCATCGCCTTCTCGGCTTGCAGGTAGAGCTCGTGGGCGAGGTCCTCCTGGTTTCCGAGGTGGTCGATCTTCTCCGGCTTGCCCCCGAAGTGATCGAGGAAGCCGGCGCGCAGGCCCTTCCAGTCCCAGTCCTCCGGCGGCTTGTTCTGCGGGCAGCACTCCTCGACCATCGCGCCGATGATGCCGTCGACGAGGTCGAGCATGCGCTCGCGCTGCTCGGTGAGGCTCTGCGGGATCTCTTCGAGCAGGCGCTCGTAGACCGCCTTGGGCTTCTTCGCGTCGGAGTCCTTGAAGTCGATGCGGTAGCCCCAGAATTGGTAGACGTCGTTGCGGAGCGAATCGAGCTGGTAGAGCTCCTTCACGTCCTCGATCTTCTCGGGGCGCTTGGGCGCTTCCGCGGGCTGGCCTTCGGGGCCGGGCTCCGGCATCGGCGTGCCGTAGTGGAGCACCATGTCGATGACGGCCTGCTTCGTCTCCTCTTGGAGGCGCGGCGAGCACCTTGATGTCGCGCATCTTGCCCGTGGGCTTGCCCTCTTCGTCGAGGATCTCGGGCTTGTAGATGCCGAGGAGGAGCTGCTGACGGATTTTGTAGACCGTCTTTCGCTGCTCGTTCATCACGTCGTCGTACTCGAGCAGGTTCTTGCGGATGTCGAAGTTGCGCGCCTCGACCTTGCTCTGCGCGTCGCCGATCGATTTGGTCACCCACGGGTGCTCGATGGGCTCGTCGTCGGGCATGCCCATGCGCTCCATGAGGCCCTTCACGCGGTCGCCGGCGAAGATGCGCATCAAGTCGTCTTCGAGCGACAGGTAGAAGCGCGACGAGCCCGGGTCGCCCTGGCGGCCCGCGCGGCCGCGGAGCTGGTTGTCGATGCGGCGCGACTCGTGGCGCTCGGTGCCGAGGATGTGCAGGCCCCCGGCCTCGCGGACCTCGTCGCCCTCGGCCTTGCAGCTCGCCGCGTACTTCTCGACGAGCTTCTCGAACTCCTCCGTCTCGGCGATCTCGTCGCGTGCCCTGCTCCTTGAACTCGAGCTTCGCGAGCATCTCGGGGTTGCCGCCGAGGATGATGTCGGTGCCGCGGCCGGCCATGTTGGTCGAGACGGTGATGGCGCCCTTGCGGCCCGCCTGCGCGACGACGAACGCCTCTTTCTCGTGGTGCTTGGCGTTCAGGACCGCGTGCTGATCACGCCGCGCTTCTTCAGGATGCGGGCGATGGCGCCGGATCTTCTCGACGCTCGTCGTGCCGACGAGGACGGGCTGCCCGCGCTCGTGGAACTCGATGATCTCTTTGATGACCGCCGTGAACTTCTCGCGCTCGGTCTTGTAGACGTGGTCGTCGGAGTCCTTGCGGATGACCGGCTTGTTCGTCGGGATCTGCACGACCGACGAGCTTGTAGGTCGAGTGGAACTCCTCGGCCTCGGTGTCGGCGGTGCCGGTCATGCCCGAGAGCTTCTTGTAGATGCGGAAGAGGTTCTGGAAGGTGATCGTCGCCATCGTGCGCGTCTCTTCCTGGATGCGCACGCCCTCCTTCGCCTCGACGGCCTGGTGCAGGCCGTCGCTCCAGCGGCGGCCCGGGAGCACGCGGCCGGTGAACTCGTCGATGATGAGGACCTTGCCGTCGTCGGTGACCAGGTAGTTCACGTCGCGCTTGTAGAGCGTGTGCGCGCGCAGGCACTGGTTGAGGATGTGCAGCGACTCGAGGTTGACCGGGTCGTAGAGGTTGCGCACGCCGATCAGCTTCTGCGCGGTGTCGACGCCGTCGTCGGTCAGCGTGACCGAGTGCTTCTTCTCGTCGACGACGTAGTGCTCGTCCTTGCGGAGGCTTGCGGGATGACACTCGTTGATGCTTCGGTACTTCTGGCTCGAGGACTCGGCCTGGCCGCTGATGATGAGCGGCGTGCGCGCCTCGTCGATGAGGATCGAGTCGACCTCGTCGACGATGGCGTAGTGCAGCGGCGCGCTGCGTCGTACTCGAGCGCGCTGAAGCGTCATGTTGTCGCGCAGGTAGTCGAAGCCGAACTCGTTGTTCTGGCCGTACGTGATGTCGGCGCCGTAGGCCTCGATCTTCTCGTGGTCGCCCTGCGAGTGGACGACGGTGCCGGTCTTGAGGCCGAGGAAACCGTAGAGCCGGCCCATCCACTCGGCGTCGCGGCGCGCGAGGTAGTCGTTGACCGTGACGATGTGGACGCCCTTGCCCTCGAGCGCGTTCAGGTACGCGGCGAGCGTCGCGACGAGCGTCTTGCCCTCGCCGGTCTTCATCTCGGCGATGGAGCCCCTGTGGAGGACCATGCCGCCGACGAGCTGCACGTCGTAGTGGCGCATCTTGAGGATGCGCCGCCCGCCCTCGCGGCAGACCGCGAACGCCTCGACCAGGATGTCGTCGAGCTTGGCGCCGTTCTCGAGCTTCTCCTTGAACTCGGCCGTCTTCGCCTTGAGCTTGGCGTCGGACAGCTTCTGCATCTTGGGCTCGAGGTCGTTGATGGCGTCGACCTTCGGCATGAGGCGCTTCACCTCGCGCTCGTGGCTCGTGCCGAGGACTTTCTTCAGGGCCCAGGTAATCATGGATGCGGAGAATGACGATCTAATGCGGCCCGAGCCTTTTCGCCACCCCTGATCCTCTGGGGCCTCGCCCGCGCCCCGAGGGCCGCGTCAGGGCACCTGCTCGGCGAGCGCGGCGTATTTCGGGCAGTGGCTCGTCTCGGTCTTCGGGTCCTCGGTGCCGGCGAGCGTCGGGAGGTTCTCGCCGCAGGCGGTCGGGTCGATCTGCGCCGAGGCGATCGAGCCCCAAAACCCGTACTGGTAGATGTTCTCCGGCAGGCCGAGGGTGCCCGCGAGCGAGAAGTGCATGAAGAGCGACTCGCCGAAATTCTGTTTCCAGAAATCGAGGTATTGAACGTAGGTGTCGTGCATTCGCACGTCGAGCTGCGCGAGGTGCTTGATCGCTTGGTTCGTCGTGCCGGTGAGCGATTGCCCGCCCTCGTACGCCGCGATGGGGATGCCGTATTGCGCGCCGAGCGCGGCGAAGTCTTTCATCGCTGCGAGCTGCGAGGTGATGCTCTGCTGCATCGCGGGGAAGATCGTCGCGAGGCTGCCGGTCGTCGTGTCGTCGGCGGTCGCGAAGTACGGCGCGATCGCGACGTAGGACACGAAGCTCTTCGGGTCGCCGTACTTGGACGAAATGAACGTGAGCGACGCGTCGCTGTAGCCTGCGCCGAGCGCCCAACCGGAGAGGACCGGCTTGACGGCGCTCGCGTGGTCGGCGAGCTCCTGCTTGAAGATGTTGCCGATGTCGACGATTCGATCGCCGTGCACCTGCGCGACCTGCACGAGCGCCGTGTTGCTCGTCATCCACGACGGACCGTACGTGCCGGTGTATTGGCCGGTGTACCGCGTGGGGTTCGCCGCGGCGACGTCGAGGAAGGTCTTGTACGCGGTGAAGCCCTGGTTCCAGGTCTCGTTCGAGTCCTCGACGATGAGCTCGAACGGCCTCGCGAGACCTTGGGCAGCGCGCGCGGCGTCGATGCGACCGAAGTCGAGGTTCGCGTGGAGGAACTGCGCGAGCGCGTGGATGTACGCGTCGGTCGCGTGCTCGGGCACGGTCACCCAGCAGTCCTTTCCGGTCTCGTTCACGAGCTCGGCGATGTGCTCCCAGGGCTCGCCGTTCGGCGACGCGCCGAAGTGGCTCGCGGCGGGCCGGTCGGCCCAGTCGCTGATCGTGCTGCCGTTGGTCGCCTCCCAATCCATGAATCGAAGCGCGCGAAACGGCTTCAGGAGCGCGGTGAATTGCGGCAAGAAGAGCGGCGGCGACGCGTAATCGTAGCCGGGGAAGAGAATGCGGACGTTCGTGACGGTCTGACCCGGAGCGTTCGCGATTTGGAGCGTCAGGAAATTTCCGAACGCGCCGGGCGTGCCGGTGACGTCGATCGCCGCGCGCTGCTCGCCGCCGGCCTGCGTCCACGCGCCGTTGAGCTTTCCGATTCCCGAGACGGTGAGCGCGCCCGTCCCGACGTAGGCGATTTTGTACGTGCCGCTCGGGAGCACGAAGCCGATGTCGGTCGAGCTCTTTCCCGACGCGCCCGCGACGGGGTAGCCGTTCGCGTCTTTCTGGTTCGCGGGCGTGTCGAAGGGCTGGAGCTGGTAGGTGACGTCGACGCGCGTGAGGTCGGACGCGACGTTGGTGCCGAGCCAGGAGGAGACCGTCTGCGGGACGGGCGCGTCGGGCGACGCGTCGACGGGCGAGGCTCCGTCGCCGCCGGCGTCCGTGGACGCGTCGGGCGTGGACGAAGAGTCGCCGCAAGCGACGAGGAGCATGGCCAAGGACAGGCTCGCGATTCGGCGCATGCGCTGGATGGTACGCGCGTCGCTGCGGTCGCGTCTCGAAGGTTTCGAGCGGTGCTAGGCTCTCGCGTGTGAGCGCGCCGGAGTCGGGGACAGTCGAGCGATGGGCGTGGGATTACGTCCACGCGGCGTCGCTCGCGGGCAAGCTCGCGCCGCCGGCGCCGCCCGAGCGCTGGGAAAATGGGAAGCGCGCGCGGCGCATCGCGTCGCCCGGGAGGCCCCCGGAGCTGCGCGTCGTCCGCAAGGCGAAGAAGACCCGCGGGCTCGGGAGCGAAGAGGGCCGCGCGCGCGCGCTCCATGCGTTCTTGCACCACGAGCTCCAGGCCGCCGAGCTGATGACGTGGGCAATCTTGGCGTTCCCGGAGACGCCGCTCGAGTTTCGCGCCGGGCTCGCGCGCATCGCGCGCGACGAGATTCGACACATGCGGATCTACGTCGAGCAGATCGAGCGGCTCGGTTTTCGCGTCGGCGACTTCGAGGTGCGCGACTGGTTTTGGGAGCGCGTGCCGACGGCGCCGACGCCGGCGTCGTTCGTCGCGGTGATGGGGCTCGGGCTCGAGAGCGCGAACCTCGAGCACGCGGCGTCGTTCGCGGCGCGATTTCGCGAGGCGGGCGACGAAGAGGGCGCGCGGGCTCAGGAGCTCGTCGCGCGCGAGGAGATCGCCCACGTGCGCTTCGGCGTCGTGTGGTTCGAGGCCTTCGCCGCGCCGCTCGCGTTCGACGCGTGGAGGCGCGCGCTCCCCGAGCCGCTCACGCCGCTCTTGATGCGCGGGCAGCCGCTCGCGCGCGACGCGCGACGCAAAGCGGGGCAACCGGAACGCTTCATCGACGAGCTCGAGGCATGGGCGCCCGAACCGCCTGGGTGCTGAACCTCGACGCGGATCTCGAGCTCGCGCGCGGACCGGGGTACGCGCCGAGCGCGAGCGTCGCGCGCAGGGCGGCGGCGTTCGCCGAGCGACTGCGCGCCTCGCTCGTCGCGCCGGGCGACGTCGTCGTCGACGCGAGCACGCCCGCGGGCGCCGCGACGGGCACGGTCGGCCGCGCGTTTTGTCCGACGCCGCGCGCCGTCGCGCTGCTCCGCCGCGCCGGTGCGGAGCCCGAGCCGCACCCGAACGCCGAGGTGCTCCGTCGCGTCGCGTCGCGCGCGCTTTCGTCGTCGCTCGGCGCGACGATGCCCAAGGCCGGGTTCGTCACGCGTCTCGACGTCGCGCGCGCGATGCTTCGCGGCGATCCGGCGCCGGGGGCGGGCTGGCGCGTCAAGCGCGCCTTCGGGATGGCGGGTCGCGGTCATCGCGTGGTCGACGCGTCGCCGCGCGACGCGGACGTCGCGTTCCTCGCGAGCTGGATCGACGAGGCCGGCGCGCAGATCGAGCCGAACGTGCGCGTCGTCCGTGAGTACGCGATGCACGGTCGCGTCTGGGCGGACGGCGCCGTCCGCCTCGGCGCGCTCACGCGGCAGCGCACCGACGCGAGCGGCGCGTGGACTGCGACCGAGCTCGCCGCCGACGCGCCGCGCGACGTGAAGGACGCGATCGCGCGCGAGACCGAGCGCGCCGGCCGGGCGCTCCACGAAGCGGGCTATTTCGGCCCGTTCGGCGTCGACGCGTTCACGTACGAGAGCGACGGCGGCGTCGTCCTCCGAGCGCGCAGCGAGATCAACGCGCGCTATTCGATGGGCTTCGCCGTCGGCTTCGGGGGCGCCGGATGACCGACCCGCGCTGGCCGCTCGAGCTCTCCGAAGACGAGCTCCGCGCGATGATCGAGCGCGCGACGCGCGAGATCCTGCGTCACCTCGCGTCGCTGCCGACCCAACCGATGCACGCGACCGGCGGCGCGAAGAAGCTCGCGCGCTCGCTCCGCGAGGCGCTCCCTCGCGAGGGCGCGCCGTTCGAGGCGCTGCTTCGCGAGCTCTTCACGATCATCCCGCGCTCGCTCAACACCGCCTCGCCCGGCTACCTCGCGTACATCCCTGGCGGCGGGCTGCTCCACGCGGCGGTCGCCGATCTCATCGCCGACGCGGTGAACCGCTACGTCGGCGTGTGGGTCGCGGCGCCCGGCCTCGCGCAGCTCGAGTCCAACGTCGTCGACTGGTTCTGCGAGATCGTCGGCTACGCGCGCGCGCCGCGCCCGGGAGGGATCCTCACGACGGGCGGCTCGATCGCCAACCTCGTCGCGGTCGTCACGGCGCGCGAGAACTCGCTCGGCGAGGACTTCGCGCGCGGCGTCGTCTACGTCTCGGATCAGGCGCATCACTCGGTGCTGAAGGCGGCGCGCTTCGCGGGGCTGCGGGCCGATCAAGTGCGTGCCGTCGCGACCGACGAGCGCTTCCGCATGCGCGTCGACGATCTCCGCGACGCGATCGCCGCCGACTCGGGCGCGCGCGCGCCGTTTCTGATCGTGGCCGCGGCGGGGACGACGAACACCGGCGCGGTCGATCCGCTCGGATCCCTCGCCGATCTCGCCGAAGAGCGCGGCATGTGGCTCCACGTCGACGCCGCGTACGGCGGCTTCTTCGCGCTCACCGAGCGCGGCAAGCGAGCCCTCGCCGGGATCGAGCGCGCCGACTCGGTCGCGCTCGACCCGCACAAGAGCCTGTTCTTGCCTTACGGCACCGGCTCGCTCGTCGTGCGCGACGTCGAGCGCCTCAAGCGCGCCCACGCGATGCACGCGAGCTACTTGCCGCCCAAGCCCGACGACGTCGACGTCACGGATTTTTCCGACCTCGGGCCCGAGCTCTCGCGCGACTTCCGCGGCCTGCGCGTGTGGCTCCCGATGAAGATGCACGGCGCCGGCGCGTTCCGCGAGGCGCTCGACGAGAAGCTCGACCTCGCGCGCGCCGCGTGCGACGCAATCCGCGCGCTCCCGCGGATCGAAATCGTCGCCGAGCCCCAGCTCTCGCTCTTCGCCTTTCGCGTCGGCCCCTCGCGCGGCGAGAGCGACGCCGAGCTCGACGAGCAGAGCCGCCGGCTCCTGCGCGAGAATCAACCGACGCCAGCGCGTCTTCGTC
Source organism: uncultured delta proteobacterium (assembly GCA_963731595.1). Taxonomy (GTDB): domain Bacteria; phylum Myxococcota_A; class Polyangia; order Polyangiales; family Polyangiaceae; genus DASXHD01. Next base: position 92,908 of record CAVSWE010000004.1, on the reverse strand, counting down.
ACCGGGACAATCGTGCGCGGTCGCTTCGTCGTCCGCGTCTGCGTTCTCTCGTTTCGCACGCACGAAGACCGCATCGCGATGCTCGTCGAGGACGTGCGCGACGCGCTCGAGCGGCTCTGAGCGATTTCGCCACATCGGTTCGGATGGCGAGCGCGCGAGCGGTTGCTACGCTTGCAAGCGTGAACGACCTCCCCGACCGCGTCCGCGAAGCGCTCGAGCGCGCACGCCAGAAGAAGCTGAGCTACACCGTCCGCCTGCTGCGCGCGCCCGACGGCCGCACGCTCGCGATCCTCGGCGAGGCCCACATGAAGCTCGCCGAGGCCGCCGAAATCGGGCGAAAGGTCGTCGAGGCGTTCGAGCTGCGCGGGGTCGAGACGTTCCAGCGCAAACAGGTCTTCCTCGGTCGCACGCTCGGCGTTCTCATCAGCGGGCCGCGCCTCTTGCTCCGGCTCTTGTCGTTCGGCGCCATCAAGGGCAGCACCATCACCGACGCCAAGCAGCTCCCGTCGGGTTACACGGTCGAGCTCGAGCGGACGAAGCACATCCCGTTCGGCCTGCACGTCACCTCGGCGTACATGGCGGCGTTCTTCGCGTTCTCGTTCCTCGGGCTCCTCGTGCCGCTCATCGCGCCGGTGCTGCCCGCGGTCGCCGCCTTCATCTTGACGGTGGTCGTGCTCTTTCAAGCGCACATGATCATGCTGGTGCCGGCGATCGTGCTCCGGCGCTACCGGTGGAGTTGGATGGTCCATCCGTTCGTCGGCATCCTGACGCTCCGGGATCACCTCATGTCGGAGGGCACCGTCGAGATGCTCCGCGATCACAAGAAAGAGAAGCTCGCCGTCGTCGTCATGGGCCGCGCGCACGTGCAGGGCTACTCGCGGCTGCTCGTCGAGAAGCACGGCTTCACGGCGATTTGAGCTACTCCACGAGCCGCAGGCCTGCGGGCAGGCGCTCGCCGTAGAAATCGGCGCGTTCGGCCTCGTCGACCGGGACGCATTCCCGCACCGCGCGGATCCACTCCGGGTTCGCGCCGGCGGCGACGAGGCGCTTTTCGAGCTCGCGACGCAGGCGCTCGGCGACGTCACGCGCGCGATCGTCGGTGACGCGCGCCATGCGCACCGCGGCCTGCGGCGCGCTCGGCAGCGCCTCCCATTTTTCCCGCAGGAGGCGCTCGATCCACGGCTCGACGGCGCGCGGCGAGACGACGACGTCGAGCCCCGCGTACGCCGGCACGCGCGCGCCGATGCGGCCGATCGACGCCCAGAGGCGCGGATCGCGCGCAGTCCACGTTCGCTCGAGCACCCAATCGCCGAGCGCCGCGCGCCGCTCGCGCGCCACGCGCTCGAGCGAGGACGCGCACTCAATCATGTCCGGGGCGGCGAGGGGCGTGAACTTCTTCGAGCGCTTGAGGCCCGCTTCTCGCGGCGCGATCCACGGATCGATCGTGTCGCGCACGAGCGTCTGCGCGCTCGCGTCGAGGCCCGCGGCGGCGCGGCGCCAGGCGATCCAGAACTGCTGCCAGACGCGCTCTTCGTCCGCGAAGACGACCTTCTCGACGAAGAGGCGCGCGAGCGCGCGAACGCGCTGCGGGTCGAGCGGATCGCCGAAGCCGGGGCGCACGCAATAACCCGCGAGGAGCCAGAACACGCGCTCGTGATCGGCGGATTTTCGACGCGCGCGGGCGTACGGCGCGATCGCGTCGAAGAGCGCGCGCGCGAGGTCGGTGCTCCACGAAGGGCGCTCGCCGAGCGTCTTCTCGAGATCGCGCAGGAGATCTTTGACCGCGCGGGTCTCGTCGCTCTCGAACGCGCGCGCTATCGCGGCCTTGGCTTGGTCGAGGCGCGCGCCGCCGAGCGACGGAGGCGGAGCGGTCGATGCCGGCCGCGCGGGCGGCGCGCCGCGGAGCTCGAAGGCGAGCCGGAATCGTCGCGGCTCGCGCGCGCGTTCGAGAGCAACCTCGACGCACGCGAGCTCGAGCGTCCCGATGGCGGTGAGCTCCCCCTCGAGCGCGACGCGGAGCTCCTTCGGGCCGCGCGCGGGCGCGCCGCTGTCGATCGACGTCGCGACGGCCGGCAGCGCTTCGAAGCGATCTTCGTCGATCGCGACGACGTCGCCCGGGCGATCGCCGCGCGTCTCGTCCGACGCGAACAAATCGAAGCGCACGGGCGCGCCGACGGTCAGCGCGAAGGTGCGTCCCTCGATGCGCTGCGGCGCGCCTTCTTCAGCGCCGCGCGGCACGACGCACACGGCCCGCGACTCCAATGTGTTGTCACGAATGCCAATGTAGTAGCCGCGCGCGGAGCCGCCCCCGATGCGCCGGCCGCGACCCGCGAGCGCGAGCCCGTAGGACACGGCGCCGCGTGCGACGGACAGGTCGGGATCGGCGTTCGGTAGGCGCGCGATGGGCGGCCCGCCCCACGACCCGAGCGCGGCGACGAGCGCGTCGGAGATGGCGCGCGCGCGAAAGACTCCGCCGTTGAGGAGCACGGCGCTCGGCCCCGCCGAGTCGGGCGCGTGCCGCGCGAAGAACGAGGCGACGTGGCGCGTGACCGCCGCGTCGCGCTCGTAGGGGAGACCGAAGGCGACGAGCCCCGTGCGCGCGCGCTCCGGCCGTGCGCCCCGCGCGACCTCGGGAAAAATCCGCCGAGCACGATTCGACTCGACCTCGGCGCGGGCGAGGCGCGTGGTCTTCGCCGACGCGAAGAGCCCCGAGCCGCGGCCGAGCACGGTGACCGGCGCGTCGTCGGGGGCGCCCTCGCCGGCGAGGAGCGTCTCCTTCGCCGCGCGGCACGCGAGCGACGAGCTGGCCGAATCGCGCGGGCTCGAGCTTCTCTCCGGGCGCGACGAGCCGCCGCTCGCACGCGTGCGCGAGCGCGAGGTCCATGTTGTCGCCGCCCAGAAGATGTGTCGCCCGACCGCGACGCGCGCGATCGACGGCGCGCCGTCTTCCCCTCGCGCGACGCGAAGGAGCGAGAGATCCGTCGTGCCGCCGCCCACGTCGACGACGAGCACCAGCGCCGTCTCCGCCGATTCGCTCCGCGAGCTCGCGCACGCCTTCGTCGCCGACCTCGCGCATCAAGTCGTAGAACGCGGCTTGCGGCTCCTCGAGCAGGCGTACGGCTGAGGCCCGCGCGCTTCGCCGCGTCGACCGTGAGCTCGCGCGCGACCTCGTCGAACGACGCCGGAACGGTGAGCACGACGTCCTGGTCGGCGAGCTTCGCGCCCTCGTGCGCGGCGTCCCACGCGGCGCGCACGTGCGCGAGGTAGCGCGCGCTCGCGTCGACCGGCGAGACATGCATCACGTCGGGATCGTCGACGCCCCACGGGAGGATCGGCGCCGTGCGATCGACGGCTCCGTGCGAGAGCCAACTCTTCGCCGACGAGACGAAGCGGCCCGGCACCTCGCCGCCGCGGACGCGGGCGAGCTCGCCGGCGACCCACGGCGCGTCGCCCCACGGATCGCTCGCGGCGCGCTCGATCTCCGGCGGCGCGAAGAGACACGACGCGAAGAGGGGGCGCGGCTGAATCTCACCGCGCGCGACGAGCTGCGGAACCTCGAAGACGCGCGGCGAGGCGCCGTCGCGCGGCGCGTAGGCGACGACCGTGTGCGTGGTCCCGAGATCGATGCCGACGACGTACTGGGCCACGGCTACTCCGCGCGCACGCTGAGCTCGACTTTCCACTTCTCGCCCGGGGAGAGCGGCGCGTTCGGGATGGCCTCGACGAGGAGCGTGCCGACCTCGGTCACCTCGGCGTGGAGGTGCACCGGAACGACGTCGCCCTCTCGGCGGCCCTCGGCGGGCAGGGTCACCTCGATCGGCGCGAGCTCCTCGAGCTCTCCGGGCTTCCACGCGTCGAGCTCGGTGCCCGCCGGGTCGTCGCGGCGCGTCGACGAGCCGAAGAAGCGGAACGTGACCTTCTCGCCGACGACGACGCCGAGCTCGTGCGCGGGAAGCTCCGCCTGGGTGCCTTCCTCCATTCCGAACGGCGCGAGGCACATCGCGACGATCGGCGGCTCGACGCCCGGCACGGCGGGCGCGGGGCTCTCGATGCCGACGTAGTACGCGCGGGCGGTGCCGCCGCGAATGCGCAGGCCGCGGCCGCGTCGCGCGAGCGCGTACGACGCCGCGCCGCGCGCGACCGCGAGATTGAGATTGGCGCCGCGGAGCTCGCGCACCGGCGGGGCGCCGTCGGCGGCGAGCCACGCGTCGATCGTCGCGCTCACCCGCTCGCGCAGTCGCGCCGCCTTCATGACGCCCCCGTTGAAGAGGATCGCCGTCGGGTGCAACAGCGAGCCCGCGCGGCCGTCGCGCGAAAACCCGTCGATCGCGTCGAGCGCGCCCGCTTGCCGCGAGAGAAAGCCCGCGAGGTGCTTGGTGACCGCGGGATCGCTCGCGTAGGGCAGGCCGAGCTGCTGCAGCCCGGTGCGGGCGCGCACCGTCGGCCGCGCCGACGAAGGCACCTCGGGGAAGAACCCGTCGACGAGCGACGCGGTCACCTCGTCGCGACCGAGCTCGGTGCGGAGCGCACCCCCGAAGAGGTTCGAGCCGCGCCCGGCGATCGCAATGGGTGCAGACTGCATGTTTTTGTCCGACAGCAGCCGCTCTTTCGCGACGCGGCAGGCGTGCACGAGCGCAGCCATCTGCCAGCGGTCCACCTCTTTGCCGTCCGCGACGAGCCGGTTTCGCACGAGGTGCGCGAGCGCCAGATCCATGTTGTCGCCGCCGAGGAGGATGTGATCGCCGACCGCCACGCGCACGAGCTCGAGCTCGCCGTCCTTCTCGCGCGCGCAGATCGCGGACAGGTCGGTCGTGCCGCCGCCGACGTCGACGACGAGGATCACGTCGCCCACGGCGGCATCTGCTTTCGCCACGCGTCGCCCAGCGCTTCGATCCACGCGTAGAGCGCCGCCTGCGGCTCCTCGAGGAGCGTGAGGTGCTCGAACCCGGCGGCGACGGCGGCCTCCACCGTGAGATCGCGCGCGGCGGCGTCGAACGACGCGGGCACCGTGAGGACGATCTCCTGGTCGGCGAGCGGCGTCGCCATCGTCGCTTCCCACGCTTCGCTCACGTGCTCGAGGTAGGCGCCACGACGCCTCGACCGGCGAAATCTTCTCGACGTCCTCGGGCGCGCCGACCGGGAGCGCCGGCGCGCGCCGATCGATTCCGCCGTGCGAGAGCCAGCTCTTCGCGCTCGAGACGAGGCGCGCCGGCGCTTCGACCCCGCGCGAGCGCGCGTACTCGCCGACGGCGAATTTTCGCGCGGCGTCCCACGGGCAGCGCCTGTGCGCCTTCGCTCTCGTGCGCGAAATAGAGAAAGCTCGGGAGCAGCGGCCGAGACTCGACGACGCCTTGCGCGACGAGCTGCGCGATAGGCATCACCTCGACGCGCGCGGCGGCCGCGTCGAGCGCCGCGTACGCGAGCGCCGAGTGCGTCGTCCCGAGGTCGATCCCGACGACGTACTTCGCCTTGTCGGTCACAGCTCGACCTCCGCCGGGGCGAGCACGCGCGCGTCGTGACCGTCGACCGGCACCGGAAGGGTGATGCTCTCGGCGCGCCAGCCGCGGTGCCTGAGCACGCCCGTGTACGGCGCGCTGCCCTTCACGTCGCCGACGAGCTTCACTTCTTCGGCGGAAAAACCTGCCTCCACGACGAGCGAGCTCCCTTCGGCCTCGCCGCGTACGGGCGCGATCTTCGCGTGCGCGTGGAGCGCCTTGCGACACCCCTCGTGAACGACGCGCGCGACCGCGCCGATCTCGGCATCGCCGCGGCTGCCGAGATCTTCTTCGACGAAATCGACGAAGCGGCCTTCGCGCTGGAGGAGCGCGAGGAGCTGGAGCGCGCTCGTGACGGGCGGCACTTCGGGGAGCTTCGGTACGGGCGCGACGGGCGCCGCGTGCGCGGCCGGGAGCTGCTCGCGAACCGCCCACACGCGCTCGGCGAAGAGCCCGTCGAACAGGACGCGGAAAAAACACGCCCACGCAAACCAGAGGCGGGTCCCGAAGGGGAGGGGCTCGGAGCTTTGCACGCGGCGAACTTAGCGCGTCCGAACCGTTCGGGCAGCGCGACACCAACAATTTACCGTCATTGGCAAAAAAGATCTGTTGAGCGCTCCGCATGCCTTTCGCCGTGCCTCGTCGCCTCCTCGGCGCTCGCCGCGTGCGGAAGCGCGCAGCCGCCCGCGCCGATCGCCGACGCGGCGATCATGCCCGCCGCGAGCGAGGCCGCATGCAACATCGCGTACCTCGAAGCGGCGCAGGTCACGCCGCAGGTGTGCGTCGACGCGGCCAGACCGTCGTCGGTCGCAACATGGACTTCGCGATCGCGTGGCTCGAGGCGCTCCTCGCGGGCTCGGCGCTCCCGGCGTGAACCGCGAACGCCGTGATGCCGCCGTGTCTGCCGTGAGCGCTCAGGTCGCGCGCGCGAAGTCGTCCTCGAGGCGCTGAACGAGCTCGGCGAACCAAGGCTCGGCGCGTAGGGCCTCGGAGTCGGACGCCGCGTGGACGCGCGCGAGCAGCTCGCGAACGCGGCGCACGGCGGCGAGCCGAGGCTCGAGCGGGCCTCCTTCGCGTCGATGCCGCGCGTAGAGTCGGCACTCGAACGCGCGACACGCGCTAGGGCGCTCGGCGTAGACGTCGCACGCGCGGTCGCGCAGCGCGGCGCACGGCTGCTCCATCGCGCGGTCGTTCGCGAGCACGCGCAGTCGATTCTTCCGCGCGACGCCGACCTCTTCGGGCGCGAGCGGCACGCGGCCGAAGAGCGAGCCGTCGCAGCAAAGCCCGCACGCGAGGCAGAGCTCGGACACGCGCCTCAGAGCCAGCCGTTTTCGCGGTACCACACGACCGCGCGCCGCACGCCGTCGCGGAGCGGCACCTCGGGCTTCCACCCGAGCTCCTTTTGCGTGCGCGACGAGTCGCACACGAAGTGCTGGAGCAGCATGTCGGCCTTCTCGCGCGTCAACATCACGGCCTTGCCCGACGCCTTGCCGTACGCTTCGACGCCGAGCGCGACGGTCTTCAGGAGTCCTTTCGGGAGGCTCATTCGCACGAGCGCTCGCCGGCCGAGCGCCTCTTCGATCATCTCGAGGAACTCGCGCTGCGTCACCGCGGGCCCGCCGTCGGCGACGAAATAAACCGAGCCGCTCGGCACGTCGGCCTCGAGCGCGCGAAGGCACGCGCCCGCGCAGTCGGGGCCCCAGACGAACGAGCCGCGCGCTCGCCCGCCGTCGATGGTCGGCATGAGCCCGCGCTTGATGCTCTTGAACGCCTCGAGGATCTCGACGTCGCGCGGTCCGTAGATCGCGCCCGGACGGAGGACGACGGCGTGCACGTGGTCTTTGGATTCGAGGACGGCCTTTTCGCCCGCGAGCTTCGAGCGACCGTAGGCCGTGACGGGCCGCTCTTGGTCGACGCTCGGGACCGCGCCCTCGGCCGACGGGCCCGTCGCTTCGAGGCTCGAGACGTGGACGAAGCGGCGGACGCCGTGCTTCTTCGCGGCGGCGGCGAGGTTGCGCGCGCCGTCGACGTTCACGCGGCGGAGCTCGTCCTCGTTTCGCGCCTTCACGAGACCGGCGCAGTGGACGATGGCGTCGACCCCGCGCGCGGCCTCGTCGACCGAGCCGGCGTCCTCGACGGTTCCTTCGGCGAGCTCGACCCGCGCGAGCGTCTTCAGGTGCTTGGTGTTCGACGTGCGCCGCACGAGCGCGCGCACGTCGTCGCCGCGCTTCGAGAGGAGCTCGGCGACCCAGCTGCCGAGAAACCCACTGCCGCCGGTGACTAGAACGCGCATGGGGGACAGGGATTAACAGGAAGATCGGAAGATCAGAAGGATTTGTTTGGCGCGAAGACCTAGCGGCGGACGGCGGTGTAGAACGTCGAGTCTTCGCGCTTGAGCCGCATGACGATGACGCCGTCTTGCGCGGCTTGCTGCACCTGCGCGACGCTCGGGTCGGTCGTGCCGTCGGCTTCGACGATCACGTCGCCCGCCTTCAGCCCGGCGCGGTCCGCGCTCGAGCCCGGCGTCACGCTCGTCACGACGGCGATCGGTTTCGCGCCGAGGCCGATCGACTGCGCCTGCTCCGGCGTGATGTCGCGGATGCTCAGGCCGAAGCCCGCCTGAGGCGCGCTCTCTTGAATCGGCGCCGCGGGCACCTGAGCGTGCGGGCGCGCGGCGAGCACGATTTGGGTCGCGTAGCGGTGGCCGTCGCGCAGGACCTCGAGCGAGACGCGCTGCCCGACGTCGTGCATCAGCACCTCGCGGATGAGCTCGTGGCTGTCGTGCACGGTCTTGCCGGCGACGGCGGAGATGAGATCGCCGGGCTTGAGGTGGGCTTGCTCGGCCGGCGAGCCGCGGCCGACCATGTTGACGAGCGCGCCGGCGCGCGGGTCGACGTGCATCGCCGACGCGAGATCCGGCGTGAGATCCTGCGCGCCGACGCCGATCGACGCGCGCTCGACGTGGCCCGTCCTCAGGATCTGGTCGGCCACGCGCTTCGCGAGGCTCGAGGGCACGGCGAAGCCGATCCCGCTGCCGCGCCCGACGATCATCGTGTTGATGCCGAGCACCTGCCCGTCGAGGTTGCAAAGCGGTCCGCCCGAGTTGCCCGGGTTGATGCTCGCGTCGGTCTGCAAATAGTCTTCGATCGCGTTCACGCCGAGCCCGCCGCGACCCTTGGCGCTGAGCACGCCCGTCGTCACCGTGTAGCCGAGGCCGAAGGGCGAGCCGATCGCGACGACGAGCTCGCCGACGCGCGCCGACTCCGAGTCGCCGAAGCGCGCCGGCGTGAGGCCGTGCGCGTCGACCTTGATGACGGCGAGGTCCGTCCCGGGATCGCGCCCGACGAGCTTCGCCGGGAGAAACCGCCCGTCGCGCAGGTGCACGTTGATCGTGAGCGCCTCGTCGACGACGTGGTTGTTCGTGAGGATCGCGCCGTCGGCCGTGAAGACGACGCCGGAGGCCGTGCCGCGCGCGATCGGCGTGTCCCCGCCGCCGCCGAGGACGCGGATCATCGGGTCCTGCTGCTCGCCGCGCTGGGTCACGTCGATCTGGACGACGCTCGGGCTCACGCGCTGCGCGACGTTGACGAACGCGTCGGACATGCGACGCGCCTCGACGACCTGGGTGCTCTGCGTCTGCTGGGGCTGCTGCTGCGCGAGCGCCACGCCGGGGGCCGCCAGAAACGCCGCGACGAAAACCGACTTCACGACCGTGGACTTCATTTGCCTTAAGGATGTGCCCGCGATCCGCAATCGGCAAGCGAGCCGCACCGATGCCACGCGTTGGCGAGCGTGCCCCGGCGTGAGATGCTGCCGCGCGATGCCGAGCGAAAATCCCCTCTTCGACGACCGCGAGATTGAATTTCAGCTCTACGACGTGCACGACGCGGCCGGGCTCACGGCGCTGCCGGCGTTCTCCGAGCATTCGCGCGAGACCTTCGACCTCGTTCTGCGCGAGACGCGCAAGGTCGCGCGAAACGCGCTCTTTCCGGCGTACCGCGAGCTCGACGTCAGCCCGGCGTTCGAGAACGGCGCGATCCGTCTGCACCCCAAGATGCGCGATCTCGTCCGCCAAGTCGTCGGGCTCGGGCTCGTCCCCGCGACGCGCGGCGCCGACGTCGGCGGGCAGCGACTTCCGATGACGATCGACTGCGTCGCGCAGTCGTATTTGTGCGCCGCGAACCTCGCGCCCGCGTCGTTCGTCATCCTGTGTCGCGGGCCCGGCCACCTGATCGAGGCGTTCGGCAGCGACGACCTCAAGCGGCGCTTCATGGAGCCCCTCTACCGCGGCGAGTGGACCGGCACGATGGCGCTCACCGAGCCGCACGCGGGCTCGAGCCTCGCCGACCTCACGACGACGGCCAAGCCGAGCGGCGAACATTACCTCGTGCGCGGCACGAAGATCTTCATCTCCGGCGGCGACCACGACATCGCCGACAACATCGTGCACCTCGTGCTCGCGCGCATCGAGGGCGCGCCCCCGGGCACGAAGGGAATCTCGCTCTTCGCGATCCCGAAGAAGCGCGACGACGGCACCGCGAACGACGTCGCGGTCGCGGGGATGGTCCACAAAATCGGGTGGAAGGCGCTCCCGAGCTTGATCATGAGCTTCGGCGAGCACGACGACTGCCACGGGTGGCTCGTGGGCGAGCCGAACCAAGGGCTCGCGTACATGTTCCAGATGATGAACGAGGCGCGCATCGGCGTCGGCCTCGCGGCGACGGCGACCGCCAGCGTCGCCTACCGGCAGGCGCTCGAGTACGCGCGCACGCGCCCCCAAGGTCGCCCGCTCGGCGCGCGCGGCGGCCCGCAGGTCCCGATCGTCGAGCACGCCGACGTGCGGCGCATGTTGCTTCGCCAAAAAGCCATCGCCGAGGGCTCGATGAGCCTGGTCATCGCGACGGCGCGCTACGCCGACGTCGCCGAGCACGGGGCCACGCCCGAAGCGTGCGAGCGCGCGCAGATGCTCCTCGATCTCTTGACGCCCATGACCAAGATCCTTCCCCGCCGAAAAAGGCTTCGAGTCCACCGCGCTCGCGGTGCAGATCCACGGCGGCTACGGCTACTCGAGCGAGTACCTGCCCGAGGCCTGGCTGCGCGATCAGAAGCTCAACACGCTGCACGAGGGCACGACCGGCATCCAGAGCCTCGATCTCCTCGGGCGAAAGGCGATGGGCAAGGGCGGCGCCGCGCTCCGCGCGCTCGCGGAGGAAATCTCGCACGCGATCGAGGCGAGCCCCGAGCCCGAGCTCGCGAAGACGATGGGCCACGCGCTGAAGGTCGTGACCGAGTCGTCGATGAAGCTCGGCATGCTCGGAATGTCCGGCGACGCCGACGCGATGATGCGCCACAGCGTCGACTACCTCGACATGATGTCGACGCTCGTCGTCGGCTGGCAGTGGCTGCTCCAGTCGACCGCGGCGGCGAAGAAGAGGGCGACCTCTACGAGGGCAAGCGGCGGGCGGCGCGGTATTTCATCCGCACCGAGGTCCCGCACATCGACCATCTGGCCGCGCTCTGCACGAGCGCCGAGGACAGCTACGCCTCGATGAAAGAGGAGTGGTTTTGACCATGGCCTCGCTCTTCGTCGAAAAATCCGATCACGTGGCGGAGGTCGCGATCCGCACGCCCGGCAAGGGCAACGCGCTCGGCCCCGATTTCTGGCGCGAGCTCCCCGAGACGTTCGGCGCGCTCGACCGCGACGACGCGGTGCGCGCGATCGTGCTGCGAGCCGACGGCGACCACTTCACGTACGGGCTCGATTTGATCGCGATGATGGGCGAGCTCGGGCCGATCGTGTCGGGCGGGCTCGCCGACGCGCGCACGCGCCTCTACGACATGATCCTGCGCCTGCAAGATGCCGTCTCGTCGATCGCGCGCTGCCGCAAGCCGGTCGTCGCCGCGGTGCACGGCGCGTGCATCGGCGGCGGCGTCGACGTCGTCAGCGCGTGCGACGTGCGCGTCGCGTCGAAGGACGCGCGCTTCAGCGTCCGCGAGGTCCGCGTCGCGATGGTCGCGGATCTCGGGACGCTCCAGCGCCTCCCGCGGATCGTCGGCGAGGGCAACGCGCGCGAGCTCGCGATGACCGGAAAGGACATCGACGCCGAGCGCGCGCTGCGCATCGGTCTCGTCTCGGACGTGCTGCCGTCGCGCGACGCCGCGTGGGAATCGGCGCGCGCGACCGCCCGCGCGATCGCCGAGAACCCGCCGCTGGTCGTTCAAGGCGTCAAGCGCGTGATGAACGAGCGCGTCGCGCGCGAGGACGACGCGGGCCTGCGCCACGTCGCCGCGTGGAACTCGGCGTTTCTCCCGTCGGAGGATCTCGGCGAGGCGCTCGCCGCGTTCGCCGAAAAACGTCGACCCCGCTTCGCCGGAAAATGAGTCAGCGCCACGCGCGCGTGACGACGCGCGACCAGGGCGTCGCGCCGGTCGCGAGGGCGGCGTCGTGGAGTGGCGTGCCGGGCACCGGGAGATCGGTGATCTCCACGGTTGCGGCGCCCCAGCGCGCGGCGATTTGAACGCCGAGCTCGACGAGCTCCGCGACCAGCGGCGCCGGGTCGAGCGCCGGGTCCACGCTGATGCGCGTGAGCGCGGCGCGCCGGACCGGCAAGAAGGGCGGGTCGAGCGTCATCACGAGCAGCGTCGCCGACGCGCGGGCCGCGTTTTGCGCGTCGAGCGCGACGAGGTCGACCGGCATCTGCGAGCCGGTCTGGAGGTGCGCGGTGATCGCGCCGAGCCAGGCCGCGTCGACCGCGCGCGGCGGATCGAACCGCGCGTCGCCGGCGCGCTTTCGTCGCTGCGCGAGCGCGGCCTCCAAAATCGCGATGGCGAGCGCGTCACGCGGCTGCGCGACGCGCGCCCTCGCGGGCCACGCGTCCTTCGTGCGCGCCGCCGCCCGCCGAACGTTGTACGCGACCGGCGCGTACCCGCAGCGCGCATAGAACGTGTGCGCCGGGTTCGGCTCGAGCACCTCGGCCGCCAAAACCGTGGGTCCTCCCGCGTGATCGAGCGCCGCGCGCCCGAGCCCCTCGAGCAGCGCCGCGCCCGCGCCGCAGTTTCGCGCCTGCGGCATCACGATGAGCGAGCGCACCTCGCACGTCGCCGGGGTCGCCGGATCGATGCCGTAGCGATCGCTCCATCCTTCGACTTGACCGACGACCTCGCCGTCGAGCGCGGCGACGAGGTGGAGGTGGCGCCCGAGCGACACGCTGCCTTGTCGCGCGCGCGCCTCGTGCTCGATGCGCGACTGCACTCGCGCATAGGTGAGCTCGTCCTTCGCGCCGGGGTAGCCGCCCCAGTTCTCGTGCACGTCCCAGAGCTCGCGCCACAGAGCCGCGATGGCCGCGCCGTCTCCAGGGCGCGGCGCGCGCACGACCACGCGCGACGGTACGGTCAGGGCGGCCACGCTTCGCCTCCGTCGACCCCGGCGAGCTCGACCTTTTCCAGCACGAGACCGTGGGCCGGCGCGGTCTGGCCGAGATCGTCGCGCTCGCCGCTCGCGATCGCGCGCGTCACCGCGCCTTCGTCGAGGTGACCCCGCGCGACGTCGACCAGCGTGCCCGCGATGATTCGCACCATGTTGTGCATGAACGCGCTGCCCTCGACGACGATGCCCACGACGCGCTCGCCGTCGCGCTCGAGCGCGACGCGTCTCATCGTGCGCTCGGTGGTCTGCCGTTCGTCGCGCGCCGAGCGGAACGCGCGAAAGTCGTGGGTGCCCTCGAGCCGCGCCGCCTCGCGCGCCATGCGCTCGAGGTCGAGCGGATGACCCACGCGCCACGCCCGGCCGCGCCAAATCGGATGTCTCACCGGATCGAGAAGCAAGCGATAACGATACCGCTTGCCGCGCGCCGCCGCTCGCGGCTCGAAACCCGCGGGGACCTGCCGCGCCGCGCGCACGGCGACGTCGTCCGGCAGCGCCGCGTTCAGGCCGAGCACCCAGCCGCGCGGCTCGATGTCACGCGTCGTGTCGAACGCGGCGACTTGACCCTCGGCGTGGACGCCGGCGTCGGTGCGGCTCGCCCCGCGCGGCCCGCTCGCGCTCGGATCCATGCTCGCGATGGCCGCGGCGAGCACGTCGTGCACCGTGCGAACGCCTCCGGACGGCTGCGTCGCCCAACCCGAGAACTGCTCCCCGTCGTACGCGACCGTGAGGAGCACTCCGCGCTCTTCCATGGTCACACCATGTAGCGGCCGGCGCGGATGAGCGGCGCGCCGTCCAGATCGACGTCGCCGCCCGAGGAGGTGAGCGAGAGCTGCGCCGTCGTCGTCGCCGGGGCGCCGGTCACCTCGGGAAAGCTCGAGCCGAGGCTGATGTGCATGCCCGGCAAGTTCTGATCGCAGACGAGCTCGCCGATCGGAGCGAGCAGCCCCACGTTCGTCCCGAGCACGATCGTCCCGACCTGGCCCGAGCCGCGGTCGAGCGCGACGAACGACTCCATCCCGCGCTGCACGGCCGAGTCGTTGCACGACACGCTCTTCACCGCGCTCGCTTCGATCTCGAGACGGATTGGCGTCCGCGTGAGCAGGCCCGCGGCGGCGCCGAACGGGCCGCCGGCGCTCGCGTCGCACACGAACACGCCGTCGACTTGCTCGGGCGCGGTCATGAGCTCGCCCGACGGCAAGTTCTCCCACCGGCCGGGCCGAATCACGCCCACGTGCTCGGCCCAGCGGTGCGCTGGGTGGAGCTTCACCCTGAGATCGGTGCCGGCGCTCGTGCGCGCGTGGAGCACCGAGCCCGGGCGCAGGCGCATGCGCACCGCGCGCGTCGCGTCCAAGATGCGTGTAGGATCCACGGAAAATCCGGCGAGCATCGTTCGTCGCGTGACGCCGACCATGTGCGCGTGACGAAGGCCGAGCTCGCGCACTCGCTCGAGGAGCTGCAGACGCATCGTGTGCTCGCCCTCGACGAACCCGACGAGCAGCACCGTCGCTTGTGCGCGCGCGAGCTTCTCTTCGACGGGCGCGGGAAGCTCGTGGACGGGCCGCATCGCGACGTCTTCCAGCACGACGACCTCGGCCTTCGCGCCCGAGAGCTTCGCGACCTCGGCGAGCGGCGCGACGAGCGACTCGCGCGCGCGATCCACGATGACGAGCGCCGTCTCGCCCGGGACGAGCGAGAGCGAGCCTTCGAGGATGCGCCGCGCGGCGTTCACCAGATCGAAGTCCTCGGGCGAGAGCTTCAGGAGAGGCGACGAGCGACGCAACGCGGGTTGCCCCGCCGGCCGGCTCGCGGCGCCGCCGCGCACCGAGGCGGGACTGACGGCCTGAAGCCGCTGCGTCGTGCGACGAAGCAGCGTGCTCGGCGCGGGCGACTCGTCGGTGCTCGGCGGTCGCGTCGTGCGCGAGGCGGGCGGTTTCGAGTTGTCGTCGTTGTCCGGCACGAGGTTCCCCACCCTTCGAGCTCAATCGGTCGCGGCGTCCGTCGTGGCGTCGTCGCCGGCTTCGCTCACGTCGGAGCTTGCATCACTCGCGTCGGCTTGGCCACTCTCGCCCGCCGCGTCGACCGGGAAACACCCGCTGTCGGGCGTCGAGCAATTCGGCGTCGTGCCGTCGACGCACCCGCTCGTCGCCGCCGAGAGGACGGCCGCGCCCGCGAGCCAGCGCACGACGTGCAGCATCAGTGCTGGCCCATCGGCACGTAATTCAGCGGGAAGTTCAGCTCGACGCAGCCGCCCCTGGGCGCCGGAACGCGCCCCGACGAGAGAAGCATGCGCGCCGCGCACTCGCCGACCGACGTGCTCGACATGTCGTTCTTGAGCACGCTGGCCGAGCAGATCTGGCCGTTCGACGCGATTTTCATGCGCACGGTGACGTGGCCTTGGAGCGTCGGGTCGTTGGCGAGCGCCGGGTCGTAGCACTTGCGACGCGTCTGGTGCGCGAGCATCTGGAGCGCGCGCTCGGAGTCGCTGCCGGTCGCGACGTTGCCGTTGCAGACCGACGCGGCGCACGGGTCGCCGCCGCCGCTCTGGATGACCGTCGCCGTCGGCGCAGGACCGGCGTCGATGACCGGCGGCGGCAGCGGCACCTCGTCGATCAGCGCCGTGCTCACCGACGACGCCGTCGGAGGCGGCGTGACGGTGGCGACCGGCGTCGGCGTCGGCGTTGGTTTCTGCGTCAACTTCCACGCGACGATGCCGCCAATCCCCAGCAAGAGAAGAATCGCAACGGCGATGTACATGCCGTTGCCGCTGGAAGACGGCACGCCCGATTGCGAAGGGGGCGGGACGGAGCTCATGAAGTCTCGCGAGTATACACGTCCTCGAACGTGTAGAAACTGAGTGACGTGTCGCCGTAGTCGCGACGGTCCGCCGACCGCAGGGCGGGCGACGGAATTGCGGGCGTGTCGCGGCTCGCGTGCTCGAGCACGATTGTGGCGCCGTGGCGGAGCACGTGGCCTTCGGCCACGCTCGCGAGCAGCTTGGCCGCCGCTGCGAGCTGCGCGTACGGCGGATCGCAGAAAACGAGCGTCGCGCCGTCGTTCGCGAGCGCCGTCGCCGCGCGCGCGGCAGGGAGGGGCACGATCCTCACGCGTTCACGCTCGCGGAGGGCGTCGACGTTTCGGCCGAGCGCTTCGAGGGCGCGCCGGTCGGACTCGACGAACGTCGCGAACGACGCCCCGCGCGACAGCGCTTCGAGGCCGAGGGCGCCCGTCCCCGCGTAAAAATCGACCACGCGCGCGCCGGCGACGGCCCCGCGCGATTCGAGCATCGAAAAGAGCGCCTCACGCACGCGGTCCGACGTCGGTCGCGTGCTGGCTCCGCGCGGCGCGGCGAGCTGCCGCGACCGATGAATCCCACCGGATATCCGCATGGCCACGCCTCTCTACCATGTTGGAAAGAATCCACGTTCCACGATACCCTCCAGCTCATGCAATCGTGGACGAAGCTTTGGGCCGTGATGGTCGCCCTCGCCGCGCTGCTCGTGCCGGCGCTCGCGCTCGCGCAGAAGCCGCAGACCATTCACGTCGTCGCGCTCGACTCGGACGACGCGAGCGAGGACCAGGCCGACGCGCTCACGGCGGCGGTGCGCAACAAGGTGCGTAACTCGCCCGCGTTCCAGCTCGCCGACTCGAACCAGTCGCTCTCGACCCTGCTGCCGGCGCTCAAGTGCCCGTCGCGTCCGGACTCGGCGTGCTTGCAGCGCATCGGCGATCAGCTCAAGACCGATCGCTTCATCTGGGGCTACGTCCAGAAGGCGGCGATGCCGCACCAGGTGAGCGCCGAGGTGCACCTCTGGACCCGCGGCAAGCCCGAGCAGGTCGCGAAGGAGACCTACAGCGACAACCTCAAGGATCAGAACGACGACGCACTTCGTCGCGTCGCCGCGTCGCTCTACGAGCACCTCACGGGTCAGGCGACGCAAGGCACGCTCGTCGTCAAGGCGAACGCGCAGACCGGCACCGTCCTCGTCGACGGAAAGGCCGCGGGCCAGCTCGATCACGGCCAGACGACGCTGCTCGTCGGCTCGGGCACGCACACGGTCGAGGTCCAGGCCGAGGGCATGAGCGCGCCCGCGCAGACCGTCGACGTGGCCGTGAACACGACCGCCGACGTGACGTTCGATTTGAAGGCGATGGCGACGACGACGCCGAGCGGGCCGTCGGGCCCTTCGCACGTGAAGAAGACGATTGGCTTCATCACCGTCGGCGTCGCCGGCGCCGCCGCGATTGCCGCGGCCGTCATGGGCGGTCTCTACGCGGGCGACTCGGGCAAGTTCAACGACTACCGCAACGGCATCCCCGTCACCGTGTCGAACATCTGCAGCGGCAAGGCCGATCTCGGTCCGGTCAACAGCGTGAGCTGGACGCAGGCGTGCAACGCGCGCAACGCGGCCAACACCGAGGGCTCGGTGGCGTGGGTGCTCGGCGGCGCGGCCGTCGGGCTCGCGATTGTGGGCGTCGTGCTCATCGTCACCGACCACGGAAAAGAAGAAGGCGCGCCAGCGGCGACGAGCTTCCACCTGACGCCGACGTTCAGCCCGACCGGCGCCGGGCTCAGCGCCTTGCTCACGTTCTGAGAAATCTTCAGGCGCCGAGCACGCTGCGCAGGTTGTAACGCCCGGGGGGCCGGCTCGCGATCCAAGTCGCGGCGCGGAGGGCGCCACGCGCGAAGACGTCGCGGCTCGTCGCGCGGTGGGTGAGCTCGAGTCGCTCGCCGTCGCCGAGGACGTGCACGACGTGGTCGCCGACGACGTCGCCGCCGCGCACCGCGAGCACGCCGACCTCGCCGCGCGCTCGCGCCGCGTCTTTTCCGTCGCGGCCGGTGACGATCGGCCCCGTCCGCGCCTCCCGCACGATTTCCGCGAGGCGGAGCGCCGTGCCGCTCGGCGCGTCGGCCTTCTTGCGGTGGTGCGTCTCGACGATTTCGACGTCGAAGCTCTCGCCGAGCATCGCGAGCGCCTGGCGAACGACCTCGCCGAGCACCAGCACGCCGACGCTCATGTTCGGCTCCCAGAGCACCGGCACTGCGCGCGCGGCGCTTTCGAGGGCGCGCTTCGCCGTCTCGTCGAGGCCCGTCGTTCCGCTGACGAGCGCGACGCCGCTCATCG
Source organism: uncultured delta proteobacterium (assembly GCA_963731595.1). GTDB lineage: Bacteria > Myxococcota_A > Polyangia > Polyangiales > Polyangiaceae > DASXHD01. The sequence goes on along the minus strand of CAVSWE010000004.1, from coordinate 74,864 downwards.
TGCACGCCTTCGCGGCGTCGACCGTGACCGCGGGCGAGGAGAAATCGACGAGCACGCGCGCGCCCGACGCCGCGAGATCGTCGAGCGTCCCGTGGCCGGCCGCGCGCTGCGCGTCGTCGACGTCGATCGCGAGCACCACGCGCGCGTCGTGCTCGGCCGCGAGCCGGGCGATCGCCGTTCCCATGCGCCCGCGCGCGCCGAGGATCGCGAGGGGCGTCACGAGATGGACTCGTAGGCTGCAAACAGCGCTTTTCTCGCGGCTTCGCCGATCGGCGTCATCGGCTCGCGCAGCACGTTCTCGCAGAGCCCGCGCTTCGCGAGGAGCGCCTTCGCCGACGCGACGCCGGGCTCGAGGAAGAGCGCCTCGTAAAACGGAAAGAGCCGCAGGTGCGCCGCGCGCGCCTCGGCGCGGTCGCCGTCGAGCGCGAGCTTGGTGGCGCGCACGACCGCGCCCGGCGTCACGTTCGAGGCGACGCTGATGACCCCGCGCGCGCCGACCGAGATCATCGGCAGCGTGAGCGCGTCGTCGCCGGAGAGGATCGTGAGGCGCTCGCCGAAGCGCGCGGCGAGCTGCTGCGCGCGCATCACGTTGCCGGTCGCTTCCTTCGTCGCGACGACGTTGGGCGCCGCGTCGAGGATTCGTGCCATCGCGTCGACGCCGAGGTCGACGCCGCATCGGGCGGGCACGTTGTAGACGACGACGGGGCACGCGACGCTCTTCGCGACCGAGACGAAGTGGCGGACGAGCCCTTCCTGCGTGGGCTTGTTGTAGTAGGGGACGACGACCATCACGGCGTCGGCCCCGGCCAGGACCGCTTGCTTCGCGAGCTCGGCCGCGTGGGCCGTGGAGCTCGAGCCGGCGCCGGCGATGACTTGGGCCTTGCCCTTCGCCGCCGAGACCGTGCGCGCGACGACCTCGCGCTGCTCGCCTTGCGTGAGCGTCGGGCTCTCGCCGGTCGTGCCGCACGGCACGATGCCCGTGATTCCGCCGGCGAATTGATCCGCGAGGATTCGGTCGAAGGCGGCCCAGTCGATCGCCCCCGAGGCGGTGAAAGGCGTGACGACGGCTGTGTAGGTTCCGGAGAGGTTCACCAGCCGGTTTTGCCCGTTGTGGCGCGCGGGGGCAAGAGAACCGTGGCCGGGATCACGAGAGGCGCTGATCGAGCGAGCGGAGCATGTGACCGACGGCGGGGAGCTCGGGCGCCTCGGCGTAGGCTTTTTTGGCGAACATCAGCGCGCGGGCGCTGTTGGCCTGTTTGAGCGCGACGTGGGCTTGGCCGAGGTAGGCGCGGGCCCGGACCTCGGGCTCGAAGTCGCGCGCGGTGAGGGTGCGGAGGGCGCGCATCGCGAGATCGAACTGGGCGAGCGCGATGCCGCGCGCGGCGAGCTCCTCGGCGACCGCCGCGTTCTTCGGGTACGACTCGAACGCCGTGACGAGCCACTTCAAGGCCGCCGCGGGGTCCTGGTCGCCGACGACGCGCGCCATCGCGTGTTGCAGCTCGCCGAGCTCGCGCGAGCGGCGACCGGCGTGGCGCGCCATGGCCGCCTCGAGCAGCGCCAGCGCGTCGTCGCCGAGACCGGCGCCCGCGAACGCCTCGGCGAGGAGCAGCGTCGCGCGCTGCTGCCCGGGCTGGAGGGCGAGGGCGTCCGAGAGCGGCCCGACCGCGGTCGCAGGCTCCTCGAGGTGCTCGAGCCGCACGCGGCCGACCTCGAGCAAGCGATCGAAGCGGACCCGCTCGTGCTCGGTGCGCTGCGCGTCGGCGAAGAGCCGGTTCGCGAGCTCGCGGTACGCGCCGGTGCGGAGGTAGACGTCCTGGAGCGCGTCGAGCACCTCGGCGTTCGAGGGATCCTCGTCGAGCGCTCGCTCGAGCGCGTCGCGCGCGTCTTCGGGCCGATCGGCGGCGTCGCACGCGTACGCGAGACGGAGCGCGATGTCGGCGAGCTCCGACGCGTCGGCGGCGAGGAGCTTCTGGCAATCGTCGATCGCGTCGTCCCAGCGCTCTTCGGCGATGTCGAGATCGAGCATGCGCCAGAGCACGCCCGCTTCCTCGGCGATGCCGGCCAACAGCGCGCGCGCGTCGGCGCGCCGGCCGAGGCGCTCGAGGAGATCGGCCTGGTGGAGCGTGAGCTCGCGCGGGTCCTCGGCGGCCTCTCGCGCGCGATCGAGCGCGCCGAGGAGCGCGACGAGGCTCCGCTCGTCGTCGCCCGAGCGTTCGATGCCGTCGAGCACGAGCGCGACGGCATCTTCATGGCGGTCGAGGTCGAGCATCCGCTGCGCGCGGAGCGCGAGGAGCTCGAGATCGTCCGGCTCGGCGTCCTGCGCCGCGTCGAGCGCCTCGAGCGCCCCGTCCGCGTTGCCGATCGAATGGCGGATTTGCGCCGCCCTGCGGAGGAGGCGCGCGGCGGCGGTCGGATCGGCGGCGGCCTCCGTGACCTTCGCGTCGGCGAGCCAGCCGAGGCCCATGGCGACGTCCGGGTGCGAGGGATCCATCTCTCGGGCGCGCTCGATCGCGCGCTCGACGGCGTCGGCTTCGCCCGCGGCGAGCCGCGCGCGGAGGAGCTCGATCGCGCGCGGTCTCCGCGCGTCGCCGCGTTCGTGCTCGAGCAGCTGCTCGATCGCGTCGGCGCGCTCGGCGGCCTCGAGCTCGGGGTCGAGGAGCTCGACGCGTTTTCGGAGGAGCGGAAGGCTCGACGGCGCCCAGCGGAGCGCGCCGCGGACGACGTCGAGCGCCGCCGCGGGCTCGACGAGCTCCGCGAGACGAAGCGCGAGCGACGCGCCGACGTTGGCGTCGCCGCGCTCCTCGGCGACCTCGAGCCGGCGGCCGAGCAGCGCGACGAGATCGTCGCGGTCCCCGTCGGGATCCAAGAGGCCGACGAGGAGGCCCGCGGCCTCGGTGTGATCGGGCTGCTCGTCGAGGACGGCGTGGAGCGTGTCGAGCGCGTCCGAGCGCTTCGCCGCGTCGTCGAGCAGGCGCCGCGCGCGCTCCATGCGGAGCTCGTTGCGCTCGCGCGGGTCGTGGCCTGCCTCGACCGCCTTGACGAGCGCCGCGTCGAGCCGCTGCGCGTCGCCCGCGTCGCGCAAGATCGAGAGCATCGCCGCCCAGGCGGTCGCGTCGCCCGGATCCGCCGCGAGTCGCTTCTCGTAGCAGTCGATGGCCGCGTCGAGATCGCCGGCGCGCGTCGCGAGGACGGCCGCGCGCATCCAGAGCGGCGCGCTCTCGTCGGCGCTGGCGAGCTCGGCCGCTTGCCTCGCCCACGACGCGGCCGCGCGCGTCTCACCGCGCCGCTCGCGCGCGTCGACGAGCCGCTGCATCGCCCAGAGACCTTCTTCCGCGTCGCCGCCCTCGCGCGCGAGGACCACCGCGCGCTCGAGGAGCTGGAGCGCGCGCCCTTCGGCTTCGCGCCGTTCGGCGAGCTCGACGGCCTCGCGCAGGACGGCCTGGGTCGGTCGCGTCGAGCTGCACAGGACGGTGAGCGCGTCGAGCAGCGTCGCGTCGTCGCCGTGCTCGCGCGCGATCGACTCGTAGAGACGCGCGACCGGCTCCGCGTCGACCGCGAACTCGAGCGCGGCGCGGAGCAGCGCGACGGCGCGCGCGGGGCGCGCCTCGTTCTCCATGGCGAGGGTCAACGACGCGAGCCCGGGCTCCACGGTCTCGCTCGCGCGGAGCTCGAGCTCGGCGAGCGCGTAGAGCGTGTCGGCGCGCTCGCCAGCCTCGAGCTCCGAGGCCGCGTCGCCGAGCTTGCGGAGCGCCTCGAGCTGCGTCGCGCGGTCGCCGCGTCGCGCGGCGAGACGAGCCTTGCGGCGCCAGACCTCGAGGAGATTCTCTCCCGTGTCCTCCGCGCGGGCGTAGGTCGCCTGCGCCTCGTCGAGGCGCGACGCGTCCATCTCGTGAATTTCGCCGAGGCGGAGCAAGAGCGTGCAGCCGAGCACGCCGTCGCCGTCCCCGAGCGCGGTCGCGACGAGCGCGCCGAGGCTCGACGCGTAGCGATCGAGCTGCTTGGTGTGCGAGCACGCGAGCACGGCGCGCGTATGAAGCCGCGCGTCCTCGGGCGCGAGCGCGACGCCCTGGAGCGCCGCGAGCGCGGCCTCGTCGTGGCGACCGAGCAGGCCGAGGACCTCGGCGGACTCGCCGAGGAGCGTCGCGCGCGCGGCGGGCTCGCTGACGCGCGCGAGGTGACTCTGGAGCGCCTGCGCGAGCAGCGCGGGCATCTGCGCCTCGCGTAGCGCGCGCTCGAGGCCGCGCGCCTCGCGCTCGCTCCGCTGCGCGATCTCGAACGCCGCCGCGAGGTGCTCGGCGGCCTGATCCGAGTGCCCGCGGAGCGCGGCGAGGCGATGAAGCTCCACGAACGTCTCGCTCATCGGAGGTTGATCCTCGGCTCCGCCGCTCCGGCGCTGGAGGAGCGAGAGCGCGCTGAACGCCCGCTCGGCGCGCTCGAGGTGCCCGAGCTCGCGGCTGATCTTTCCGAGGAGGAGCTGCGCGTGCGGGTTGCCCACGTCCATCGCGACCGCGGCCTCGAGCTCGCGCTGCGTCTCCTCGGCGTTTCCCTGCTCGCGCGCGATGCGTCCGAGCAAGAGGTGCAAGCCGGCGCGCTCGGGCGGGTGACGCCGCCCGAGCTCGGAGAGCACGCCCTTGGCGATTTGCTGCGAGTCGGTCAGTCGTCCCGCGCGGAAGAGAGCGTCGGCGAGGTCGATGCACGCGGCGGTCGGCGTGTCGGGGAGGGCGACGGCGCGCTCGAGCAGCGCGACCGCGCGCGCCGGGTCGTCGAGCTCTTGCGCAAGCACCTTCGCCGCCTCGCGCAACAGCGCGCTCTCGGCCGCACCCTCGGCGTGAGGCGCCGCGTCCACCAGCGCCGCGACGAGCGCTTCGAGGTTGCCCGACGCGCGGAGCAGCTCGATCTGCATCATGCGCAAGCGCAAGTCGCCCGGCTCGGCGGCGAGGAAGGCCTCGATGCACGCGAGGGCTTCGTGAGGCTGCCCGATCGCGACGCGTGCGGTCGCGAGGCGGAGCACGTCGTCGCCGCGTTCGGCCGGTCTCGCGCACGCGACGAGCTCCGCGAGCCGTCGCGCGGCCGCCTCGTGCTCGCCGAGCTCGGTGTGGAGACGGCCGAGCGCGTCGAGGGAGCTCGGTACGGGCCCGAGGGCGACGATGCGCTCGTGATCGCGGATGGCGCGGCGCAGGTCCGTCAAGCGGCGCTCGGCGATGTCCGCGGCCTTGCCCCAGAGGCCCTTCGCGAGCTCGGGGTGCACGGAGGCGACGGCCGCGGCGTGCTCCTCGAGGAGATCGCAGAGCGCGCCGAACGTGTCGCCGGCGGCGAGCGCGGCGACGACCGCGTCGATCGTCTCCTTCTCCGCCGGCCGCTCTTTCAGGTTCTCGCGCAGCGCGCCGACCGCCGCCGCGGGCTTCCCGAGGCGCAAGTGCAGTCGCGCGAGCTCGAGCCGCAGCGATTGACGTCGCGCGATCTCGCTCGCGAGCGCGAGCTCGTGCTCGCGAAGCTCGACGAGCGCCTCGTGCCGCTCGCCGGCGGAGTAGAGCTCGCCGAGCCCCGCGAGGACGCGCTCGTCGCTCGGCGCCTCGCGCAGGAGATGTCGGTAGAGCGCGATCGCGCGCTCCGTCGCGCCGCGCGACGCGGCGTGCTCGGCCGCGCGCCGAACGAGCTCGAGCCGCCGATCGCGGTCGAACCGCGGGCGGCACCCGAAGATCTCCCCTTCGAGCGCGTCGCTCGCGATTGCCCCGACGAGCGCTTCGTCGCGGCGGGCATCGAGCGAAAGGAGCGCGGCGAGATCGCCCATCGCCTCGTCCTCGCGCCCGGCGACGACGAGCCGCTGCGCGATTTCGCCGTGGAGCCGGGCGACGTCGAGCTCGGGCGTCGCGTCGCTCGCCCGCGCGAGCACGCTGCGAAGCGCGCGCACGAGCTCGCACGGCTGGCCCGCCGCATCGTAGCGAGCCCGCAAGCGCGCGAGCGCCTCGAGCCTCGCCGCGGGCGTCGCCGTCACGCCGTCGAGCACGCGCTCGAGGAGCGCGCACACCGCCTCGCGCTCGGTGCCGGGCTCCTCCTCGAGCGCGCCGAGCGTCCCGAGCGCCGCCGCCGGATCGTCCATCGTGTCCAGGCAGAAGATCGCGGCGCGACAACGGAGCTTCGCCGCCTCGGCCGGCCCCTCGACCTCCATGCGTCGCTTCCACAGCGCGAGCAGGTCCGCGTGGCGCGCCCGCTGCTCGAGGAGCCGCTCGAGCGACGCGGCGATCGCCGCGCGCCGCGGGTCGGCGTCGAAGAGTCGCTCGAGATAACCGATCGCGCGATCGATCTGCTGGCTGCGGCGCGCGACGTCGGCGGCTTCTTCGAGCAGCGCGATCTGCCGCGGTCCCTCGACGACGCCGAGCACGCGATCGTAGAGCCACAGGAGCTCCTCGCGCCGATCGCGCATCGTGAGCTCGAGCGACAAGCGATCGAACGCCCACTTCACGCTGGGGTCGATCGTGAGCACGCGCACGAGCAGCGCGATGAGCGCCTCGTCGCCGAGCGCCCACTCGTCGTGGAACCGCACCGCGCGCGTGCCGATCTCGACGAGCAGCGCGGCGGGAAGCTCGCGCTGCATCGTCGCGCGGTGAAGGTCCGCGACCGACTGCGTGTCGGCGCGCGTCTCGGCGGCGCCCTCGAGCTCGTCCCACGCGGCCGCCTCTTCGGGGTGCGCGAGACATCGCTGCATCGCGGTCGCGAGCGCCGCCGGCCCTTTCGCGAAGTTCACGACGGTCGTGTCCTCGTCGAGCGGCCGCTGCGGTCGAGCGGGCTTCGGCGAGCGCGGCCTGGTTTCGGTCGTCTCCGTGATCGGGATGCGCTTTTTTCCGTTGCCCATGTCGGGTGCTACAGCAACGGCCGTGCCCCTGGGGCGCTCCGGCGCATCCCGTGGAATATTCGATCGTTCGCGGATTCCAGGCGTTCGGGTGGGCGTCTCGCGCGCGAGACGCTGCACTGGCCTTTCGATCCACCAGTCAGACGCGCGTGGATCCCGCGAGGCTCACGCTCGACGCTATGCGTCGAACGGCGCGCGCAGCGCGCCGCTGTCCAGCTGCCACAAGAAGTTGTCGCGCGAGCAGACGTCGTCGAGCCACTTGGCGTCCTCGTTAGACGCCACGTCCTTCTCGACGATGTACGCGAGGCGCCGCAGACGGTGATCGTGCGCTTGCAACCGCGCGAGCGCGTACCCGCTCGACGTGCCCGTGTGCAGGATGAACGGCCAGTCGCTCGATTGCAGCAGGAGGAGCTCGCGCACGATTTGATCGAGCGCGCGGCCGCGCGCGCCGCTCGCGTCGCGGTAACGCTTGACGAGCCACGACGCATAGCGGGTCGCGTGGTGCACGTGACGCCAGACCCACGCGCTCTTCGGCCCGACCCACACCTCGCCATAACCGCCCGCGCCCCACGACGACGCGCTCGGCGTCGCCGTCGCCGCGACCGGGTGCCGCTCGAGGTACCCGCGCAGCGTGATCGGCTCGACCTGCCCGCGCACGTCTTGGGCGAGTCGGCGGAAGACCGCCTCGAGAAAGAGCGGCCCCTCGTACCACCAGTGCCCGAAGAGCTCGGCGTCGTACGGAGAGACGACGATTGGCATCACGCCGCCGTCGCCGACGTTCATCTGCCGCGAGAGGTGCTCGACCTGCAGCGCGCGGTTGCGAACGAAGTCGCCGGCGTGCTCCCACGCGCGCTCCTTCGCGACGCCCGGGATGTACGGCTGCTTGTTCACCTTCTTGCCGGTGATTCGGTAGTACTTGATGCCCGTCATCAAGCGATTGCCGTCGCCGACGACCTCGCCGTAGAGGTGCTCCTCCGGCAGGTCGAAGCCGATGTCGCGGTAGAAGTCGCGGTAGTACGCGTCGCCGGGGTAGCCCTCTTCGCGCGACCACACCTGGCGCGACGACTCTTGATCGCGCGCGAAAAAGGCGACGCCCGCGGGCGAGAGGATCGGCGCGTGCTCGCCGAACGGCGGCTGCGGCCGCGCGCGCGTCACGCCGTGCGTGTCGAGGATCGTGAAGCGAACGCCCGCGTCGGCGATCGCCTTGTCGATGGCGGGGTGATACGCGCACTCGGGCAGCCACATGCCGAGCGGCCGCCGCCCGACGATCGCCTCGAACCCCTCCATCCCGAGGCGGAGCTGCGCGCGCACCCCTTCGGGCTCGGTGAGCATCGCCGGCAGGTAGCAGTGCGTGGCCGAGCACGTGATGATCTCGATGCGCCCGGCGTCCCAATGCTTGCAGAGTGCACCGACCACGTCGCCGCCGTGTCGATCCCAGACGGCGCGCACGCGCGAGAGCTCCTCGCGGTAGAAGGTGGCGAGCGGCGCGAACTCGGCGTTGCCGTAGACGCGGACCATCTCTTTCTCGGAGAGCTGCTCCATGCGCGTGAGGTGCGCCTCGAAGCGCTTGCGCAGGAGCTCGTCGCGCATCATCGCCGCGAGCGGCGGGGTCAGGCTCATCGTGAGCGCGACGGGGACGTCTTCGCCCGCCAGCCGGTCGAGCATGTCGACGAGCGGCAGGTAACACTCGATCAGCGCCTCGTAAAACCAGCGCTCCTCGAGGTGACGTTCGTGCTCCGGATGCCGCACGAAGGGCAAATGCGCGTGGAGGACGATCGCGAGGTAGCCATGGGCCATGAGCGGCGCGGAGCCTAGCCCATCTTTGGCATTTGTCCTGGTGGCATTTCGCCGCCGGCGAAGCGGCTCAGGGCAGGTGGATGTAGAGCTGCGTGTTGCCGTCGTGGCACTGGTTCGCGTTGCAGCTCCCCGCCGTGATCGTGGCGACCATCAGCGCGGTCTGGGTCGCGTCGCGCGCGCCGGATTGCGCGGGGTAGGCGACCGTCTCGCCCGTCCCGGGCTTGTACCAAAAGTTCCCGTCGGTGTCGGAGTGCGCGATGTAGCCTTTGCCGTCGGTTCCGCGGACGCGGATTTCCTTGCCCGAGGCGGGCGTGTTGCCGTTTTGATCTTGGAAGACCGTCCCGGCGAAGAGGAACGGCGTGCCGGCGCCGCCTTGCTGGTGGCAGCCCAGGCAGTCGACGCCCTTGCCCGGCGTGACGCCGACGTTGTTGTTGTTGTGTTGCATGGCGGCGCTGGTCGGCGGCGTCGTGCTCGTGAACGTCGGCGCGCCCGTGAACGCGGTCGCGACCGTGCTCCCGTCGCTCGCGTCGGCGCCGCCTTCTTTGGGCGCCGCGTCGGCCGCCGGTCCGGCGTCGCTCGAAGGCTGGCCGCCGTCGTGGTTGAACTCCCCCCTGGTCAAACCTTCCACCCCGGGGTCTTGCGCGTCGCACGCAAGTAGCAGAAATGACAGCCCGAACCCGACGCAGATCCGCCTCATGCGGGCCATGGTAGCAAACGCCGAGCCGCGCCGCTCTGCGCGTGCTTTACAACTGGGCTTCGATCCGTATACTCCCGCGTCCCCGCTGCCGGCCTGGGCCTCCAAAGCCGTCAGCTCTTCGCTCCGAAAGAGGGAAAATCATGTACGCGGTCATCAAGACGGGCGGGAAACAGTATCGAGTCAAGTCGGGCGACAAGATCTTCATCGAGAAGCTGCCCGGAAACGTCGGCGACGCCGTGAGCTTCGAGGAGGTCCTCTTCCTTGGCGGCGAAGCGGTGAAGCTCGGCAAGCCGACGGTCGCGGGCGCCAAGGTCGCCGGCACGATCGTCGAGCACGGCCGCGGCGAGAAGGTCATCATCTTCAAGTTCCGCCGCCGCAAGAACTACCGTCGCAAGACCGGTCATCGTCAACCGTTCACGGCCGTGCAGATCACGGACATCAAAGGCTAGAGGACGTCATGGCTCACAAAAAAGGCGCAGGCAGCACGCGCAACGGCCGCGACTCGAACTCGCAGCGCCGCGGCATCAAGGTCTACGGCGGCGAGAAGGTCTCGGCCGGCAGCATCCTCGTTCGTCAGGTCGGCAGCACGATCGCGCCGGGCAAGAACGTCGGGCTCGCGAAGGACTTCTCGCTCTTCGCTCTCGTCGACGGCGTCGTGAAGTACGAGTACCGCTCGAAGGACCAGCGCAAGGTCTCCGTCTATCCGGCGTGACGAAGTACAAGCTCGTCGCGGTCGACCTCGACGGGACGCTCCTCGACCCGACCGGGGCGGCGCACGACGTGGACGTTCGCGCGCTCAAGGCGCTGCTCGCGCAGGGCACGCCGGTGACCATCGTCACCGGGCGGCTCTACTCGGGCACGCGCCACGTCGCCGAGCAGCTCGGCCTGCGCGGGCCGGTCGCGTGCGTCGACGGGAGCCACATCGTCTCGACCGAGACCCACAAGACGCTCCACTCGCACGCGCTCAAGGGGGAGCGCGCGCTCGCGCTTCGTGACGCGATGGACCGTTCGCGCGCGGCGACGTTCGTGTTCGCGCAGGATCAGGTCGTCTACGACGATCGCGGCATCCCGTACCTCGGCTACGTGAGCACGTGGTCGACGTCGCTCGTCGCCTCGGGCGACTCGGTCATGCACCCGTTTTGGGAGCACGACGCCGGCGTGACGGCGGTCGTCGCGGTCGGCGACTACGACCAGATCCAAGTCGCGGTGGAGGCGATCGCGCGCGGCGTCGGCGAGCACGCGCAGGTCGCGATGTTTCCGGCGCGCAACGTGAACGACCGCTGGGGGATGATCGTGCGCGCGGCGGGCGGCGACAAGGGGACGGCGCTCGCGTACCTCGCGAAGCACTACGGCGTCGCGATCGACGAGGTCGTCGCGGTCGGCGACTGGATGAACGACATCCCGATGCTCCAGGTCGCGGGGCGCTCGTTCGCGATGGGCCACGCGCCGGAGGCGGTGAAGAAGGTCTCGAGCGACGAGCTCTCCGAGACCGGCACGTCGGGCGGCGGCGTCGCGCGCGCGATCGAAATTTCGTTCGGCGTGCGCGTGGCGAGATGAGCGCGCGCGTCGTCGGCGCCGCGCTCGTCGCGAGCGCGATCGCGGCGTGCAGCACGTCGGACTGGAAGCTCGCGGTGCCGCCGAAGTACCTCGAGGTCGCCGAGATCCATCACGCGCACTGCGGGAGCTGCCACACGCGGGTCGAGCCCGGCGAGCGCACGCGCGCCCAGCTCGAGAAGGCGCTCGCGCGGCACCGGACGCGCGTGAGGATGACCGAGTCGCAGTGGGCGCTGCTCGTCGACTACCTCTCGAAGACGCCGTAACATCGGCGCGATGAAGCTGCTCGCGGCTCTGGCGATCGCGCTCGTCGCGTGCGACGAGGACGCGGTCCCGCTCGTGAGCGAAGCCGGCTCGGGGGACGCGACCGTGGAGGCGGCGAGCGACGCGTCCGACGCGTCCGACGCGAGCGACGCGAGCGACGCCGACGCGTCCGACGCGTCCGACGCGTCCGACGCAGCGGACGCGGACGACGCGGGCGACGGCGCGGCGCCGTGCGGCATCGGCGCCGTCTGGACGTCGAAGCTCCCCGACCACCTCGAGTGCACCGGGCTCTACGCCGACTTCGCGAACAAAGTCGTCGACGGCAGCGCGCTCCCGTACACGCCCGGCCTCGTTTTGTGGGCGGACGGCGCCACCAAATCGAGATGGTTGTATCTTCCACCCAATACGAAGATCGACGACTCGAACCTCGACGAGTGGGTCTTTCCGGTCGGCACGAAGGTGTGGAAGGAGTTCCGCGTCGCCGGGCAGCGCGTCGAGACACGTCTCTACGCGAAGGCCGATACGACGACGTGGCTCTGGACCACGTACCAGTGGAACGGCGGCGAGACCGACGCGGCCGCCAACGATCTCGGCGCGACGAACGTCGTCGGCACCTACGAGATCCCCAACCACGGCGACTGCGACGCGTGCCACTCGGGGCGCGGCGATCGCCTGCTCGGCGTCGAGGCGATCGCGCTCGCGCTCCCGAGCGCGCAGGGCGTGACGCTCGATTGGCTCGCCACGAACGGCAAGCTCACCGTCGTGCCCGCGTCGACGACCGCCACGCTGCCGGAGGACTCGACCGGAAAAGCGGCGCCGGCGCTCGGGTCGCTGCACATCGGGTGCGGCGTGTCGTGCCACAACGAGAACGTCTTCGCGCAGGCGAACTCGTCCGGATTTTACGCGCGGCTCCCCGCGGCCGACGTGCTCGCCGGGACCGCCGTCGTCACGAGCCTCGACACGTACACGACGGCCGCGAACATCCCGCCGGGCACGGCGCCGTACAGCGCGTACGCGACGCAGGGCTACGAGCGCCTCCTGCCGGGCGACTCGAGCAAGAGCTTGCTCGTGACGGTGACGAACGAGCGAGGCCAAGGGCAGATGCCGCCGATCGTGACGCACGTGGTCGACACGGCGAGCGTGCAGTCGCTCGCCGACTGGATCGACGCGTTGTGAGCGGCGCGGGGCTGCGGCTCCAGATCGTGCTCGCCGTCTGCGGGCTCATGGGGCTCGCGTTCGTGCCGCTCTTCTTCGCGGTCGCGAGCTTGACGCGCGTCGCCCTGCACGGGGCCGAGGTCGACGCGGCGCGCGAGGTCGGGTCGGCGGTCGCCTCGCACGCGCTCGACGTGCCGCGCGATCGCGGCGCGCTCGAGCCGCTCGTCGTCGCGACCGACGTGACGTCGCTGTGCCTCTTCGACGCCTTTCGGACGCCGCTCGCGTGCGCGGGCGAGCCGATGCGCGCGCCGCCGGGCTCCGCGCCGGCCGGGTTCGTGGACGCGCGCGTCGAGCGCGGAGGGACGCTCGCCGTCGCGCGCGTCCGGGCGGGCGCCGGCGAAGGCCGCGCGACGCCCCTCGTGAATTTGTTTGCAGTCTACATGACGGCGTTCGCGCTCGCGCTCGCCTTCCTCGTGTACGTGGCGCTCACGCGGCTCATCGTGAAGCCGGTCGAGGCGCTCGCGCTCGCGACCGACCGCGTCGCGAGCGGCGCGCGCAAGCTCGAGGTGCCCGCGGCCGGCGCGCGCGAGCTCGTCGAGCTCTCCCAGAGCGTGTCCTCGATGGCCGCGCGCCTCATCGCCGACGAGGAGAGCCTCCGCCGGAAGATCGCCGAGCTCACCGAGGCGCAGGCGCAGATCGTCCGGAGCGAGCGCATGGCGAGCGTCGGGAGGCTCGCGGCGGGCATGGCGCACGAGATCGGAAACCCGATCACCGCGATCATGGGCATTCAGGATCTGATGATCGGCGGCGACGTCCCGCCGGAGGAGCAGGCCGAGTACCTCGCGCGGATGCGCAAAGAGACCGAGCGCGTGAACGGCATCCTGCGCGATTTGCTGGATTTCGCGCGACCGGAGTCGAGCCCGCAGTCCGCGCAGACGGCGGCGGCGAACGTGGGCGACGTGATGAAGGACGTCGTCGCGCTGGTCGTCCCGCAGAAGACGTTCCACGACGTGCGCGTGACGAGCGAAGGCGGCGACGTGGTCGCCCGCATCGCGCCCGAGCGCCTCACGCAGGTGCTCCTCAACCTGGCGCTCAACGCGGGCGACGCGATGACGGGCGCTCGAGGCGAGCGCAAGCTGACGATGCGCGCTCGCGAGGAGGACGGCCGCGCGCGCATCGAGGTGGAGGACACCGGGCCGGGCGTGTCGGCCGACGTTCGCGACAGGCTCTTCTTGCCGTTCGTCACGACGAAAGAAGTCGGGCAGGGAACCGGCCTCGGCCTCGCGGTCTGCCGCGGCATCGTCGAAGCCGCCGGCGGCACGATCGACGTCGATGCAACCCACACCCAAGGCGCCCGCTTCGTGATCACCCTCCCCCGCGCGTAACGTCCCGAGAGAATAGACAGGAAGGGCCGACCCGTCATGGTTGGTTGCGTGGCGTGGATGACTTGCCCGACGCCGGTGCTCGCAACCCACAAAATAATCTTCTGAGCTTCTGACCTTCCTGTTCAATCTCTCGGGGGTCACATCCACTCGTCGAGGGGGACGACGGGGAGGCCTTTTTTGGCGAGGCCCGCGAGGATCGCGGGGAGGGCGGCGACGCCGGCCGGGGTGTGGGTGCCGCGCTCGGAGGCGTCGTGGAGGAGCACGATGTCGCCGTCGCGCGCGGCCGCGAGGACGCGGCGCGCGACGGCGTCGGGCTCCGCGCGGATGCCGTCGCGCGCGCCGACGCTCCAGCCGATCACGCGCAGGCCGAGCGCGCGGACCACGCGCGGCGTGTGCGGCACCGTGTGCCCGATCGGCGGGCGGAAGATGCGCACGCGCGCGCCGACGATCCCCTCGACGACCTTCGCCGCGCGCCTCAGGTCCTTGCGCCACGTGCGCGCGCCGCGCATCGCGAACAGGCGGTCGTGCGCGTACGAGTGGAGCCCGACGGCGTGGCCGCGCGCGACGATCTCGCGGACGACGTCCGGGTGCGCTTCGGCTTTTTTCCCGATGACGAAGAACGTCGCCTTCGCGCCCGCGGCGTCGAGCGCGTCGAGCGTACGCGGCGTCGTCGTCGGGTCGGGCCCGTCGTCGAACGTGAGCACGACGCCCTTGGCGCCGCGCGGCCCGCGGATCATCGCGTCGGCGAAGACGCGCAGGCGCAGCACGAAAATCCCGCAGAGCAGCACGGCCATGTACAGCGCGAAGAACGCCGCGACGAACCCGACCGTCGGCGGCTCGCCCATCACGGCGCGCGCCGACACGACCATCGCGACGAGCGTCAGCGCGTAAAGGAAGAGGCGCGCGGGGGGCACGCCGTCAACGTATCGTCAGCGCGACATTTTCTTCGCCGCTTTTTTCGGCGGCGGGGGCGCCTCGAGCTCTTCTTCTTCGGCCGGAGCGTCCGGCTCGGCGACGCGCATCTTGCTGGCCTTGCCGCCCGCGGACTTCTTGTCGCCCGCTTTTGCCGACTTGTCCTCCGCCTCGGGCGTGTTGTCCGCCTCGTAGAAAGCGCCGAGAACGCCCGCGATGAGCGGCAGCGTCGCGATCGGAAGCGCACCCGCCGGCGTCGCCACGGCGGGCGAAACGCCCGCGAGCGTGTGCAGGTCGAGGTCGAAGTTGAACCAGCGACGCATGGCCCACATCCCCGCGGCCGCGATGCCCGCCCCGACGATGGCCTTGAGGCCCGCCTCGATCTGCCCCCCGGACGCCCAAATCGGCTTTCCCGCCACGAGCCCGACGAGCACGCCGGTCACTGCGGCGAAGACGTACGCGAGCACGGCGCCCCCGGTGCCGGTGAAGGCGAGCACTCCAAGCCCTTTGATCACCGCGACGGCGAGCAGGCCGCCGACGAAGAGGCCGAAGAGCAGCCCGAAGATGAGGCGCTTGAGCATCCTTATTCTAGCCTGAGGGCGCTTGTCCTGTACGTCAACGGGGCAACTATCATTCCCGCGAATCTTCACGGAGGCGGTCCGCGAGTCGCGATCGCCGTTCGCCGCGGCGGGCCCGCTCGAGCGCGAGCGAAACGGCCCGCACGTCGGACACCAGCACGACCAGGCGCTTGCCGCGCGTGACCGCCGTGTAGAGCAAGTTTCGCGAGAGCATGACGAAATGGCTCGAGAGCATGACGACGACGACCGCCGGGTATTCGCTGCCCTGCGACTTGTGGATCGTACACGCGTACGCGAGCGTCAGGTCGTCGAGATCGCCCGCCGAATACGGGCGCTCTCTTCCGTCGTCGAAACGCACGGACAGCTCGCCTTCGCCCTCGTCGACCGACGAGACGAAGCCTACGTCGCCGTTCCACACGTCTTTGTCGTAGTCGTTGCGGAGCTGCATCACCTTGTCGCCGACGCGGAAGGTGCGCGCGCCGCGTACGAGCGACGGACCGCGCGGGTTCAGCGCCGCCTGAAGCGCGTCGTTCAGCGCCGCCGCGCCCGCCTCGCCGCGGTGCATCGGCGTGAGCACCTGGACGTCGCGCAGCGAATCGAGGCCGAAACGCCGCGGGATGCGCTCGCGGACGAGCTCGAGCACGGTGTCGCGGGCGGCCTCGGGCTCGCGCCGCTCGATCACGAAGAAATCCGCGCTCGGATCGCGCGAGGTCCGTGGCGGGCGGCCGGAATTGATGAGGTGCGCGTTCTCGACGATGAGGCTCGCCGAGCCCTGGCGGAAGACGTGCGTGAGGCGCACGGTGGGCGCGACCTCGGAGGCGATGACGTCGCGCAGCACCGCGCCAGGTCCGACGCTGGGCAGCTGATCGACGTCGCCCACGAGCACGAGGCGCGTGCCGGGCGCGACGGCTTGCGCCAGCGAGTCGGCGAGCTGGAGATCGATCATCGACGCCTCGTCGACGATGACGGCGCCGGCCTCGACCGGACGCGACGCCACCCGCTGAAACATGCCGCGCCTCGGATCGAACTCGAGCAAGCGGTGAATCGTCTGCGCGTCGCGCCCGGCGGCTTCTTGCATGCGTTTGGCGGCGCGGCCGGTCGGGGCGGCGAGCCGCACCGGGACGCGCGCCTCGTCGAAGAGGGCGAGGAGCGCGCGCACGACCGTGGTCTTTCCGACGCCCGGGCCGCCGGTGATGACGAGCACCGGCGCGCTCGCGGCTCGGAGGACCGCCTCGCGCTGCGCGCTCGCGAGGCGCACCGCGCGCGCGTTTTCGTAGCGATCGAGGAGCGCGGCGACGTCGCCCAGCGGGCGCACGGTGCTCGCCGCGAGCTCGCGGAGACGCAGCGCGAGGCGCACCTCGGCGGCGTGAATGGTGCGTGTAAAATACACGGAACCCTCGAGCGTGCGCTCCTCGACGACGTGGCCCGAGAGGAGCAGCGCGCGGAGGGCGTGCTCGAGCGCGGGTTTCTCGGCGCCCCCGAGGAGCGTGGAGGCCGCCTGCGTCCACTCGTCGCGAACGACGCACGTGTGCCCGCCGCCCTCGGTCGCGTCGGTGAGCGCTTGCAAGAGGCCCGCCTGGATACGCTCGGGCGCGTCCTTCGCGATGCCGACGTGCTGCGCGATCTTGTCGGCGGTCGAAAACCCGATCCCGCGGACGTCCATCGCGAGCCTGTACGGCTGCTCGCGGACGACGGTGACCGACGTCGCGCCGTAGCGCTTGAAGATGCGCAGCGCGAGCGCGGCGCTCACGCCGTAGCCCTGGAGCATCACCATCACGTCGCGCATCTCGCGCTGCTCTCGCCAGGCCTTGCCGATGCGCTCGGACTTCGCGGGCGAGACGCCCGGGACCTCGGTGAGCCTCTCGGGGTGCTCGTCGAGGATCGCGAGCGCCTCCATGCCGAAGGTGTCGACGATGCGCTGCGCGGTCTTCTGGCCTACGCCGCGCACGATCCCGCTCGCGAGGTAGCGCGCGAGGCCTTGGAGCGTGCGCGGCGCGAGCTCGGTCACGGCGAGCGCGCGGACTTGCTCGCCGTGCTTCTTGTCCATCTCCGGCACGCCGCGGACGCGCACGTGGGCGCCTGCGGCGACGCGCGGGAAGTGGCCGATCAGCGTCACCGGCTCCTTGCGCCCGGCGATCGCGAGCTTGACGACGCGAAAGGTCGAGTCGTCGCGCTCGAAGGTGACGCGCAGCACCTCGGCGTCGAAGGTGACCTCGAGGTTTCCGGGTGCGCCGCCGCTCACGGCCCGAGCTTACACGCCTCGACCGCTCGAAGCGGTCCGACGGTCGCCATCGCTCGGCGCGCGCGCCCGGGACGCTCGAGCTCCAGGAGACGTGCGGCGCGCGCCGGGATTCAACGCGCAAGACTAATTAAGTTCCGCGGGTCCACGCCGGGTGTGAACGCGCGGAGGATTCTTTACCGAACCGCCGGCAAATCGCCGGAACGCGCGGGGTACGTCGGTTGCTCCTTTCTCGTGCGGCGGCAATCACGCCGCAAAAGGAGTCGGTCATCATGTTCGGTTTCAAGAAGATCGTCGCTACGCTCGTCGCGCTCGGCGCGCTCGCGGTACCTTCGCTCGCCCTCGCGGACAACCACACGCCGGGCGCCGCGCGTCCCGGCGAGCACACGTCCGTGCAGCACCGCGACTCGCGCGACCGCAGAGGCGATTGGCGGCGCGATCACGACGGGCGCGATCGTCACGACCGCGACGGGCGCGGATGGCGCGACGGTCGCGGTGGCCGCGGTGGCCGCGAAGGCCGCGGTGGTCACGGCGGTCACTGCCGCTGAACGTGCCGCGTCAACGCGGTAGGAAGTCGCGCATGGCCCGTAGCGTCTCTTCGGGCTTTTCCTTGTGCGGCGCGTGCCTGCACCCGGGCAGGATCACGCGCCGCACGTCGCGCGCGCCGCGCTCGATCGCGTCGACTTGCGCGAGGGTGCCGTACGGGTCGTCGGCGCCTTGGATGACGAGGACCGGGACGTCGATCGCCGGCAGGTACCGCTCGATGTTCCACGCGCGAAAGCGCGGGTCGAGCCACGCGCGGCTCCAACCCCAGAACGCCGCGTCGACGTCGGAGTGCCACTTCTTCAAGCGATCGCGGAGGTCGCCCGTCTCGTACGCGATCTTCGCCTGCGCGATCGACGCGACGCTCACGTCCTCGCAAAAGACGTGCGGCGCCTCGAGCACGAGCGCGCGCACGCGGCCGCGCGCGCGCGGAGTCCCCGCGTGGACGATCGCGATCGACGCGCCGTCGGAGTGGCCGACGAGGATCGCGTCGTGCACGCCTTCGCGATCGAGGAGCTCGGGCAAGACCTCCTCGCCCTCGCGCTCCATGTAGTCGAGCGGGCGCGGGAGCTCGATCGACTCCGACGCGCCGTAGCCCGCGCGGCTGTAGACGAGCGCGCTCATCGCGGCGGCGTCGGCGAGCTTGGACGGAAAATCGCGCCACTGCGTCGCCGAGCCGAGCCCTTCGTGCAAGAAGACGAGGGTCGGGGACCGCTCGCGCGCGTGCCAGAGCACCTCGAGACGCTTCATGCGGTTCTCAGGCGAAAGCGCTGGATCTTGCCGGTCGCTGTCTTCGGCAGCTCGGGCACGAACTCGATCCACCGCGGATACTTGTAAGGTGCAAGCTTCGATTTCACGTGCGCCTTGAGCTCGGCCTCGAGCGCCGCCGACGCGCGCGACGCGTCCTTGAGCACGACGAACGCGCGCGGTTTGACGAGGCCCTCGGGATCCGCGTGGCCGACGACGGCGGCCTCGAGCACCGCCTCGTGTGAGCCGAGCGCGCTCTCGACCTCGAACGGCGAGACCCAAATGCCGCCGACCTTGAGCATGTCGTCGCCGCGCCCCGAGTACGTGTAGTAGCCATCGCCGTCGCGAACGTAGCGATCGCCCGTCTTGGTCCACGGGCCGTGGAAGGTCGCGAGGCTCTTGTCGCGCTGGTTCCAGTAGCCGACCGCGCTCGACGGGCCGCGCACCCAGAGCGCGCCTTCCTCGCCGTCGGGCACGCCCTGGCCGTCGTCGCCGCGGAGCTCGAGATCGTATCCGGGCACGGATTTTCCGCTGGTTCCGTAGCGGACGTCGCCGTGGCGGTTCGAGATGAAGATGTGGAGCATCTCGGTCGAGCCGATGCCGTCGAGGATGTCGCTGCCGAAGCGCGCGCGCCATTTTTCGCCGACGTGCTTCGGGAGCGCCTCGCCGGCGGAGATGCTCGCGCGGAGGCTCGGCGCGGGCTCGATTGCGTCGCCCGCGAGGATCGACGCGAAGAGCGTCGGCACGCCGCAGAAAATCGTGGGCGCGTGGTCGCGCATCGTGCGCGCGAAGACCTTCGGCGTGACGCGCTCGGCGACGAGCACCGCCGACGCGCCAACCGCGAGCGGGAAGGTGAGCGCGTTGCCGAGGCCGTACGCGAAGAAGAGCTTGGCGGCGGAGTAGACGACGTCGTCCTCGCGCAGGCCGAGGACGTTCTCGGCGTAGAGCGTCGAGGTCCAGCGCAGGTGCGCGTGGAGGTGCATCGCGCCTTTGGGCGCGCCGGTCGAGCCCGACGAGTAGAGCCAGAACGCGACGTCGTCGGGCGTCGTGTCGGCGGCGGCGAGCTCGGGCGACGCGGCGGCGAGGAGGGCCTCGAGCTTCGCGTGCTCGCCGCGTTCGCCGCCGAGCGGCGTCGGCGCGGTGACGACGGCGCGAAGGTCGCGCGCCCCGGCGATCGCGGGCTCGAGCTTCGGGAGCAGGTGATCGCTGACGACGAGCGCGCTCGCGCGGCTGTCGCGCACGAGGTACTCGTAGTCGCCGGGCTGGAGCAGCGTGTTGAGCGGCACGGGCACCGCGCCGAGCTTCATCGCGCCGAGGAACACGGCGACGAAGTCGACCGTGTCGAGCATCGCGATCGCGACGCGCTCCTCGCGGCGGACGCCGAGCGCCGCGAGCGCGTTTCCGGCGCGGTTCACGCGCTCGGCGAGCTCTGCGTACGTCGTCTGCCCGCCGTCGTACCGGTACGCGACGCGCGCGCCGCGGCCTGCCGCGAGGTGTCGGTCGACGAGATCGACCGCCGCGTTGTACGGCCGCGGAAACTTCACCCGCGGCGGCGAACCGCGGAGATCGACTTCGGCGTAGCTCACGGCGCGTATTTCACCGAGCAGCCGTAGCTCGGCGTCTCCGGCGTGCGCACCGGGCGCTTGGCCGCGAGATCGGCGAGCGCGTCGGCGACGTAGTTCGCGAAGGGCTTGCCCTCGGTGTCGCCGTCTTGCGCGTCGTCGATCGCGCCGCGGTAGACGAGCACGCCGGCGGGATCCACGACGAACATGTGCGGCGTCGTCCGCGCGCCGTAGGCGTGGCCGACCTTGCCGTCCTCGTCGAGCAGCACGGGGTTCACGATGTGGAAGGCCGCGATGCCGGCTTTGTTGTTGTCGACGCCGTGCCCCTGCGTGCCCGGGCCGTTCGAGTTGATCGACAGCCACACGACGCCGTCTTTCTGCGCGCGAGCGGCCATGTCCTTGAGAGGGCCTTGTTGATGATTGCGCGTGACGAAGGGGCAGCCCGGGTTGAACCACTCGAGCACGACGGTCTTGCCGCGAAACTGGGAGAGCGTGAAGGTCTTGCCGTCGACGTCGTGCAGCGTGAAATCCGGCGCGGGTTTTCCGAGCACGGCGCCTTGGGCCGCGGCGGGCGCGGCCGAGGCGCTCGGCGAGGCGCTCGGCGCGGACGTCGCCGACGAAGGGGTGGAGGCGTCTTGCGCGGCGCCGCCGCACGCCACGAGGAACGAGGCGAAGAGGAGTCGTCCCATCGATTTCATGGGGTCAGCATATCGCGCCGCGGCGCCGCAAATGCTACATCCCGCGCGGCGTGCGCGAGCTCCTGTCGTACAGCCTGCTCTGCTTCGGGTCGGTCTTCGCGATCGTCGACCCGTTCGCGGCCGTGCCCATTTTTCTCGCGCTCACCGCCGACGAGAGCCACGGCGCGCTCCCGAGCATCGCCCGGCGCGCGTCGGTCACGTGCATGGTCGTTCTCCTCGTGTTCGCCGCCGCGGGCACGTACATCCTCTCGTTTTTCTCGATCACGCTCGCCGCGTTCAAGATCGCCGGCGGCGTCATCCTCTTCGCGGTCGGCTTCGAGATGCTCCGCGCGCGCACGTCGCGCACGCGGTCGACCGCCGAAGAGCGCGAGGAGGCGGCGCAGCGCGACGACGTCGCCCTCGTCCCGCTCGGGCTCCCGCTCCTCGCCGGGCCGGGCGCGATCGCCACCGTGATGGTCCTCTCGGCCCGCGCGCACGATCTGCCGCACCGCGGGATCGTCGCGGCGATGATCGTCGTCGTCTCGATCATCACGTTCCTCGTGCTCCGCTCGGCCGGATTTTTCGCCCGCGTCCTCCACCAAACGGGCATCAACCTGATCGGGCGGGTGATGGGCCTCGTCTTGACTGCCACGGCGGCGCAGTTCGCGATCGACGGGTTGCGCGAGGCCTTTCCGCGCGTCTTGTCGTAGAATGCCCGGCATGCGCCGCGCTTTGTTCGCGGCGGCCTTCGCGCTCGCGTGCGACTCCACGCCGAAGGTCGTCAGCGACTTCGATCTTCACGCCGACCTCTCGAACCCCGACGCGTTCTACGCGATGCCGTATCCGTCGGACCTGCGCCTCACTCCGCAGGGCACGCCGGATCTCCGCGGGTTTCCGAACAACCTCCAGGAGTCGATCCTCGACGGGTTGAAGCAGGTCGCGATGCAGCGCGCGGGTTTCCCGCAGATGCCGTCGGCGTATTTCCACTTCTCGGGCGCGCTCGCGCCCCAGGATCCGAGCGTCGTCATCGCGGCCGCGGCGACGTCGCCCATCCTGCTCGTCGACGTCGACGCGAGCTCGCCCGACCGCGGCAAGCTCTTCCCCGTCGTCGCGTCGACCCCGGCGAGCGATCGCTACCTGCTCGACGGCACGCTCGAGATCGCGCCGCGTGTCGGCGTCGTGCTGTCGCCGCGCCGCACGTACGCGTTCGTCGTGAGCCAATCGTTGCATGATGCAACCGGCGCCGCGCTCGGCACGCCGCCCGCGCTCGAGGCGCTCGAGTCGACGACGGCGCCCGCCGCGGACCCGGAGCTTGCCGCGTGGAAGCTCTATCAGCCCCTCTGGGCGACGCTCGCGCAAATCGGCGTGGACGCCAAAACGGTTGCAGCTGCAACCGTCTTCACGACCGGTGACGTGGTGAAAGACACGGCGGACCTCTCTTCGGCGGTGATCGCGAAATACCAGACGACGATCGCCGGCTTCGCGGTCCCGACCGGCGGCGACCAACCTCGATTTTGCGAGGTGACCGGCACCGTCTCCTTCCCCCAGTTCCAGCAAGGCACGCCGCCCTACGACACCGAGGGGCTCTTCGACGTGGGCGCCGACGGCCTGCCGGTGAAGCAGCGCGACGAGGTCGTGCCCGTCGCGATCTCGATCCCGAAAGGCGAGATGCCGCAGGGCGGCTGGCCGCTCGTCCTTTATTTCCACGGCTCGGGCGGCGTCTCGACGCAGATCTTCGACGCCGAGGCGGAGCTTCAAACGCCTGGAAAAGGGCCGGCGTACGTGCTCTCGCCGCACGGGTTCGCGATGGCGGCGAGCGCGCTTCCGCTCAACCCGGAGCGCGTGCCGGGCGCGGGCGACCTCGCGTATCTCAACTTCAACAACCCGGCGAGCTTCCCCTTCACGTTTCGTCAGGGCGTCATCGAGCAGCGCATGTTCATCGACGCGCTCGCGAACGTCGCGATCGATCCGTCGATCGTTGCATCCTGCACGGGATTGTCGCTGGCCGCGAGCGAGAGCGCATACCACTTCCAGATGACGCCGCTCCACGTGCAGGGGCAGTCGATGGGCGGCATGTACGCGAACCTCGTCAGCGCGGTCGAGCCGCGGGTGAAGATCGTCGTGCCGACCGGCGCGGGCGGCTACTGGAGCTACATGGTGCTCACGACGAACGCGATCGCGAACGCGCCGAGCGATCTCAAGCTGCTGCTCGGCTCGGGCGATCTCGACTTCATGCACCCGGCGCTTCATCTGCTCGAAACCGCGTGGGAGCCAGCCGAGCCGTTCGTCTACATGCCGCGCCTCGCCAAATCGCCACTCTCCGGAAGTCCATCGCGCCCCGTCTACGAGCCCGTCGGAAACGGCGACGAGTATTTCTCGACGGGGGTCTACGACGGCGCGGCGCTCGCGTACGGCAACCGGCAGGCGGGCGAGGTGATCTGGCCCACGATGCAAGACACCCTCGCGACCGACGGCCTCGAAGGGCTCGTGCCGTACCCGATCGCCACGCAAGGCGGCGGCGTCGTCGTCCAGTACGACGGCGACGGGACGCACAACGCTCACTACATCGCGCTCACGCTCGACGCCGTGAAGTACCAGTACGCGTGCTTCCACGAGAGCTTCCAGAAGACCGGCACGGCGACGGTCTACGCGCCGCAGTCGGCGGACGCGGCGTGTCCCTGAAGAGGCGGCGCTCTCCGGAGTAGCGCGCGCGGAATGCGCCTTGCACTCGGTCGAGGCATGCTCTCGCTGGGTGAACGGGTTCGCGGCGCGATCGGCCACGTGGTGCGGCGCGCGATGCCTCCACGTCGCGATTTGCCGCTCGAGACGTTCGGACTGTCGCGGGACGCGAGCGGGCGCCTCGCGCTCCGCGGCGTCGCGCTCGCGCCGCTCCTCGCGCGCTTCGGATCGCCGCTGTTCGTCGCCGACGCGAAGAAGCTCGACGAGAACTTGGACGACTTCCTCTCGGCGCCCGAGATCGAGTGCGCGTATTCGTACAAGACGAACCCCGTGCCCGCGCTGCTGCGGCGGCTTCACGATTGCGGCGCCTCGGCCGAAGTGATCTCGGAGTACGAGACGTGGCTCGCGCGTCGGCTCGGCGTGCCCGGCGAGCGCATCGTCTCTAACGGTCCGGGGCGCTCGCCCGAGGCGTTCGCCGCCGCGATCGACGTCGGCGCGCTCGTCCACGTGAACCACCGCGAGGAAATCGCGACCGTCGCGGCGATCGCGCGCGGGCGCGGGAAGCGCGCGCGCGTCGGGCTTCGCGTCGTGACGCCGAGCGGGTGGAGCGGTCAGTTCGGCGAGCCGATCGCCGGCGGCCTCGCGCTCGAAGGCTACCGGGAAATGCTCGCGCGCCCGGAGCTCTCGGTGGTTTCGCTCCACACGCACCTCGGAAACGGAGTGCACGACGCGGGCGACGTCGAGCGGCTCGCGCGCGAGCTCACCGCGTTCGCGGTGACGCTGCGAAGCGAGCTCGGGGTCACCGTCGACATCTTCGATTTCGGCGGGAGCTTGGGCTCGCCGACGGTCGCGCGCTACGAGCCGCTCGCGCTTCGGCTCAATCGCGCATTCTCCGCGGATCTCGCCGCGCCGCCCCGAGGCCTCTCGATCGCCGAGTACGTCCGCACGCTCGTGGCGACGGTCGAGGCGGCGTGTCGCGAGTCGAAATTTCCGTCGCCGCGTCTCGTCGTCGAGCCGGGCCGCGCGCTCACGAGCAACGCGCAGGTCCTCGTCTGCCGCGTGACGAGCCTCAAAGCGAGCGGCGCGCGCGGCCTCGCGCACGCGATCCTCGACGCCGGCGTCAACGTCGCCGAGCCGGTGCGAAACGAGTTCCACCAGATTCTGGGTCGACGGAGCCCCGCGCGGCGCGTGGCGGCCGTATCGCCTCGTCGGGCCCATCTGCACGCCGATGGACACGCTCGCGTGGGCGACGCGCCTGCCGGAGCTCGCGCCAGGCGACGTGCTCGTCATCGCCGATGCCGGCGCGTATTTCGTGCCGTTTTCGACGTCGTTTTCGTTCCCTCAAGCGGGCGTCGCGCTCGTCGAACGCGACGACGCGACGCTCGTACGCCGCAAGGAGACGTTCGACGACCTCGTGCGGCGCGATCACTTCGTCGCGCCGAGCGCACACGTCACCGAGCTGCCGGTCCATGAGCAGGCATCCTGATCCCGACGCGCAGCATCCGGAGCGCACGCCCGCGCTCCTGACGACGTCCAAGTACATCGGCACGCTCGCCACCGTGAGGTGCCTCGGGCGCTACGGCGTGTCGGTCGTCGTCGCCTCGTCGACCGTGCTCGGCCCCGCGCAGTGGTCGCGCGCCGCGTCGCGCGTCGTCCGCGGGCGGCCCCGTACCGATCCCGAGTCGATGCTCGCGTGGCTGCTCGAGATTGGCGCGAGCTCTCCGGGCGCCGTGCTCCACCCGACCTCCGACGAGATGGCGTGGATCATCGCGCGGCACGCCGAGCGCCTCGCGCGCGTCTTTCGTCTCTACACGCCGTCGTTTCACGCGATGCGATCGCTGCTCGACAAGTCGGAGCTGCATCGCGCCGCGTCGCTCGCCGGCCTCGCGACGCCGCTCGCGTTTTTCCCGGGGACCGAGGAGGACGCCGAGCGCGCGGGGTGGCAGCTGCCGGCGTTCGTCGTGAAGCCGCGATCGCAGGTTTTTTACGCGTCGCACGCGAAGGGCGCGATCGTCGCCGGCGCCGCAGAGGTCGCGCGCGCGTGGCGCGCGTGCCGCGAGTCGCCGTACGCCGCCGGCGTTCGCGAGGACGCGCCCGACATCGACAAGCCGATCCTGCAAGAGCTCGTCGCGACCGACGGCGTCTACTCGATCAGCGGGTTCGTCGCGCGCGACTTCGAGATCCTGGCGGCGCGCGGCGCACGCAAGGTGCTGCAGCGGCCGAGCGGCGTGGGCGTGGGCGTGTGCTTCGAGTCGGCGCCCGTCGACGAGGGCTTGCTCGCGCGGCTCGGCGCGCTCGTGCGCGGCGTGGGCTTCATCGGGCCCTTCGAGGCGGAGTTCGTCGGCCCGGAGCGCCGGCTCATCGACTTCAACCCTCGCTACTACGGGCAGATGGCGTTCGACATCGCGCGCGGGGCGCCGCTCCCGTGGATGCTTCATCTCGGCGCGCACGGTCGCGACGACCTCCTCCGCGCCGCGGCGCTCGCGTCGGAGCCGCCCGACGCGCCGCGCGCGTACGGCGACCGCGTCACGCTGCGCCTGCTCCTCGCGAGTCGCAAATTGGCCGGAACGCTCGAGCCGGACGACGCGCGCAAGTGGCGCGACTGGCTCCGCGAGCACGAGGGCTCGGTCGTCGACGCGACGATGGCGCCCGGCGATCCGCTCCCCGCGCTCGCGTCGGCGCTCTCGACGATCTGGGACGCGGCGCGGCACCCGCGCGGGTTCTGGCGCTCGCTTCAGGGCGCGTTCTGACCGAGCGCGCGGAGCTGAACGCTCCCGGGAAAGTCCTTCGCCAAGCGCTCGAGCGCGCGCTTGGCGGCGTCGTCGCGGCCCGCGATGCGCTCGGCGCGGACGCGCAGCGCGAGCGCTTCTTCGCGGAGCTCGCCGCGCGGGTGGGCGGCGTCGTAAGCGTCGAGCTCGGCGAGCGCGGCGGGAGCGTCGGCGGAGAGGACGGACGCGCGGGCGCGGTGGATGGACGCGATCTCCGCGGCGAGGGCGGAGGCCGTGGCCGTGGCCGTGGCCGTGGCCGTGGCCCCGGGGGCAGCGAGAGACGTCGGTAGCGGCGGCCGCGGCATCGTCGCCGTCGCCGCGCCCGTCGCGGTCGCGGTCGCGGTCGCGGTCGCGGTCGCCGTCGCGGTCGCCGTTGTCGCTCTCGTCGTCGGCTCCGGCGCGCGGCGGTCGAGCGTCGTTGCGGGACGCGCCGTTTCGGGCGTGCTCGTGTCGTGCCAGCGAGCCGCGGCGCCGCCGGAGGCTGCTGCGAGCGCCAGGAGGCCGATGCTCATCTTGGAGCCAGCCGCGTGCTTGAGCGCGAGCCACAGCTTCGCGCCGAACGACGGCGCGCTCGCTGCGGCGGCGCCCAGGCCGAGCGCGCCCAAGACGGTTCGTTCGAGCGCCGGCGGCGGCGCGTCGCGCTTCGCCGCTGCGACGAGCACGCGCAGGTCGTGCGTCTTCATCGCGCACCTCGCTCGCACGCCGATTCGAGCTCTTCGCGCGCGCGGCGCAAGCGCGACGCGACGGTGCCGGGCGGGATTTCCAGCGTCTCGGCGATTTCGGCCATGGTCATCTCTTCGATCTCGTGCAGCACGAAGACCGTGCGAAGCGACTCGTCCATGCGCTCGAGGATCGCGTCGAGACGGGCGAGCGCCTCGCGCTGCTCGAAGAGCGCGTCGGGCTCGTTGGCCGCCGGTCCTTCGACATCCGGCGGCGGCTCGTCGGATTCGCGCCGGCGCCGGCGCGATCGACGCGTCTCCGAAGCGACGAAGGTCGCGGTGCGAATCAAAAACGGGAGCTCGCGCCCGACCTCGACCGCCTCGAGCTTGCGCGAGAGCACGAGAAAGACGCGCTGGACCGCGTCGTCGGCGTCCGCCTCGTCCACGCCGTGACGGCGCAGCACGCGCCACACCGCGCCCAGGTGGGCGCTCACGCACGCGCGGAGGCGCGCGTCGCCGGCGATCGCAGCCCCCGTCGCGCGGGCCGCGACGTCAGATTCGAAAACCGACGCTACCACCGAAGTCCATCAGCGCCGGGATGCCCTCGACGCGCGTTCCATAGAGACCGTTGAAATGCGACTCGACGTAGAACCTCCACGGCGACTGCCAGCGCAGTCGACCGCCTCCGCCGCCCCATCCCGCCAGCGAGGTCACCGCGCCGACGACGACGCGACCGCACCCGAGGACGGAGAGCCCCGTTTCACCGAGGGGAACGTCGATCGGGCACGCCTGCGCGTCCACGATCAGCCACGGCTGCGCGGCGCCCGCGACGTTGCCGAGCGTGTTGTTCGGGATCACCGCCTTCGAGAAGAGAGCGCCGGCGCCGAGCTCGAACATCATCTTCGGAAAGCCCCACGGCACCTCGACGCTGGCGGTGAGCTCCGCGCCGGCGGGCGCGAGCTGCGAGCCGTCGGACCACTCTTGGCCGCGGAGCCCGAGTCGCCACGCGATCGCCGGCGGCGGCGCGGGCGTCGCGCGATCGCGTTCGATCGCCATCGGCGCGCTCGGCGTCGGGACGTAGCGCACGGGCGGAGGAGGAGGCGGAGGCGCCGGAAGGATCGGCTCCGCGGTCGCGATCACGAGCGCGATCGCCGCGGTCACGTCGTCGCAGGTCGGCGCACGGAGCTCGCGCGAGCCGCCCTCGGTCTCGAGCGTCCCGACGTAATCGCCGTCGTGACGGATCGTGACCGAGAACCGCCACGGCCGCGAAGGGTTCGGCGCGCGCGCGATCTCGCTCGCGAGGAGCGCGTGGAAGCTGTCGGTCGACGCGCACTCGGGGGGCGCGACGTAGGCGACGATCACCGGACCCGCCGCCCGGGCGCGAGCCGGCAGCGCGAGGACGGCCGCGGCCGCCAAGCACGAAGCAAGTTTCAATCGGCGTGCACGTAGCACGCCGACATTCGCCAGCGCTTCGCTCGGCTTCATAAGCGACGAATGTTTTGCCATGCGCAACCCGAAATGGCCAGGCTCGGCCGTTCTGATCACGCTTCAGGGAGCGTCTTTGGCGCAGCGGAACCCGACGTTGTTGAGCGCGAAGCTCCGGTCGAGCGCCATGCGCGCGTAGGTCTTCGCCGCCGCGCCCGAGTAATCCCACGAGCCGCCGCGAATCACGCCCTTCTGCGTGCGCGGCGGGAGGATCGGGTCGATCGCCTCGTCTTTTCCGTACGACGCCCAGTCGTCGGCGACCCACTCCCAAACGTTGCCCGACATGTCGAACAAACCGAACGGGCTCTTGCCGTCGAGGGTGGTCGCGACCTCGTACGTGCCCTTGCGCGCGCCGCACGCGCCCTCGGCGCCGCTCGTGATCGCGAAGCGGCACGAGCGCGGCTCGCCTTCGCCCCACGGGTACGAGCGTCCGTCGCTCCCGCGCGCGGCGTACTCCCACTCGGCCTCGGTCGGCAGTCGCTTGCCCTCGTGCTTGCAGAAGTGCGCAGCCTGCTCGTAGCTCACGCAGTTGACCGGCTGCCGCGCGAAGCTCGGGTCGCTGATCGAGTTGCACGTGCTCGCGGTCGAGGGCGCGCGCCCGTGGTGGTAGCGCGGCGCCGCGCAGCCGTGATCGTGGACGCACGCGGCGTACGCGTCGACCGTGACCTCGGTCGTATCGATGTAGAATGCACGGGTCATCTTGACGAGGTGTTGCGGCTTCTCGCTGCGTTGGCCGCTGTCGCTGCCCATCGTGAAGGTGCCGGGGGGAACGAGCGCCATCCCCTCGGGGAGCGCGGGCGCGGACGCGTCGACGTCGGGCGCGGCGGACGCGCTCGCGACGGCGGTCGGCGCGCTTGGCGCGGGCTTCGTCGAAGGGGCCGGCGCCGAGGTGCTCATGTGCGCCGACGCCGATCCGAGAGCGCTCGTCTGCTTGTCCGCCGCCTGCATGCCCACGAACGCGGCGACGACCACGACGGTGGTCACGGCGAGCGCACCGACCCAGACGAGTCTGCGCTTCCGCTGGTCGCGCAGCATCACGGTGATCGTGCCCGTGCCGGTCGTTCCGGTCGGCCCGCTGCGCTGCGCCGGCGGCAGGTCGTCGGGAATCGACGGCACGCCGCCCGGGCCGCCCACGTAGACCTCGCTGACCTGCGGCGACGAGTCGTGCGGCACGCTCTGCGAGCGCGGGATCAGCGGCTCGCCGCCCGAGAACGAAATCGTCGGCGGACGAATGCTCGGGATTTTCGGACGATCGAGCACGTTGTGGATCGCGTCCCAGAACTCGCCGGCGGTCGCGTAGCGCTTGGCCGGATCGATGTCGAGCGCCCGCGCGATCACCGACTCGACGGCGCTCGAGCAGTCGACGCCCTTCCCGCGGAGCGTCGGGCGGTGCTTGGCGTCGGTGCTCGCGACGTAGAGCTGCACCGGGTCGTCGCCCTCGAGCGCGGGCGCGCCGATGACGAGCTCCACGAGAATGAGCGCGAGCGCGTACACGTCGGTCCACGTGCCGGTCGGTCCGAAGCGACGCGAGAACTGCTCCGGCGCGCCGTATCGCGGCGTGAACGCTTGCATCCCCGACCCGAGGCCGTCGTGCGGGCTCGCCTCGGTGGGCTCGTCGGTCGGCGCTTTGGCGATGCCGAAGTCGACGACCTTCATCGTGAAGCGTCCGCCGACGTCGCTCAGCATCAAGTTCGCGGGCTTCACGTCGCGGTGCGAGATGCCCTGGTCGTGCGCGATCGCGAGGCCGCGCGCGGCCGGCTCGAGGAGCTGCACCGCCTCGTCGAGCGGCATCTTCGTCCCGCGGCGTTTGCGGAGCTCTTTGTCGAGCGTCGTGCCGTCGATCCACTCGAGCACGAGGTACGGCGTCTCGACCATGTTCGGCGATTTCGCCACGCCCACGTCGAGCGCCTGGACGACGTCCGCGGTGGCGCGCGAGAGGCGATGCAGCAGCCGCCCCTCGTCGAGGAACTTCTTCAGGAACGCTTCACGCACGTCTCCTTCGAGCGCCTTGTTCAGCTTCAGGCATTTGACCGCGACGGCCTGCTCGAACCCGAGATGGTGTGCTCGATACACCACCCCGAAGCCGCCCTCACCGACCACCGAATCGATCCGGCATTTGTCGTCGATGACGTGGCCGACCCATCCAAACGGGTCTTCTCGGAGCGGCATGAGGCTTCTTGGAAGGCAGCGCGAACTCTACTTGATCTAGGCCCGGACGCGTGCTACTGAAATTGAAAATCAGATTCAGTCTCCCGCCATGAAGCTCCTCGACCTCCCCATCGGCTCTGCCGCCCGCCTCTCCGCCTTCGACGTCGACGCGACGCTCGCGCGCAGGTTGCGGGCCGTCGGCGTGTTCGAGGACGAGGCGATCGTCGTCTTGCGGCGCGCTCCGTTCGGCGGCCCGCTCCACGTGCGGACGAGCTCGGGCGGCGAGTTCGCGCTCGATTGGCGCATCGCGGCGGCGATCGAGGTGCTCCCAGCGCTCGACGACGTGGCCGAGGCCGCTGAATGAGCGCGGCGCGCGAGACGCGCGCCCGCTCGATTGACATCGCGCTCGTCGGGCGTCCCAACGCCGGAAAATCGTCGCTCTACAACGCCATCACCGGCGGCGACGCCAAGGTCGGGAATTTCCCCGGCATCACGGTCGACGTGCTCGAGGCTGCGGCGCCGCTGCCGGGCGGCGGGCAAGCGCATTTCTTCGACCTGCCGGGGGTCTACTCGCTGGCCGACGACGTCGACCCCGACTCCGACGAAGGGCAAGCGCGAGCGTGCATCCACCGACTCGAGAAGCGCGAGGGCGGGTTCGCCGTCGCCCAGGTCGTCGACGCGACGCAGCTCGTGCTCGGCCTCCGGCAGACGCGCGAGATTCCTCGCGCGAGGGTGGCCGACGATCGTGCTCGTCACGCAGCGCGACGTGCTCGAAAAATCCGGCGCGCGGATTGACGGCGACCACCTCGCGCGCGAGCTCGGCGTGCCGGTGCTCGCGGTCAGCGCGCGCGACAAGGACGTGCGCGCGCGCGTGCTCGAGGCGGCGGCTTCGCTCGCCGACCGGAGCTTTCCGCGCGCCGAGCCGCGGACGTTCGAGCCGCGCGAGCTCGCCGACCGGGTCACCAAGCGCGCCAAGCTGCGCCCGCGCAGAGACTCGACCGCGCGCGCCGACGCGGTGCTCCTCCATCCGGTGCTCGGTCCCGTTCTCTTCCTCGCCGTCATGACGGCGCTCTTTTCGGCGGTCTTTCTCGTCGCCGACCCCGCGTCGAACGCGCTCGCCGCGATCCTCGGCCGCGTGTCGGCGCGCATCGTCGACGCGTTCGGCACGCACTGGTACACGTCGCTCGTGTGCGACGGCATCCTCGGCGGCGCGGGCACCGTGCTCGCGTTCCTGCCGCAGATCGTCGTCCTCACGCTCGCGCTCGAGATCATCGACGCGTCCGGCTACCTCGCGCGCGGCGCGTTCCTGGTCGATCGCGTGCTGCGCCTCGCCGGCCTCGGCGGGAAATCGTTCGTGCCGCTCCTCACGGCGCACGCGTGCGCGGTCCCCGCGATCCACGCGGCGCGCATCGTTCGCGATCCCAAGCAGCGCCTGCGCACGCTGCTCGTCATCCCGCTGATGACCTGCTCGGCGCGCATCCCGACGTACGGTCTGCTCATCGCGGCGTTCTTTCGCCAACGCGGCGCGCTGTTTCAAGCCGCGGTGTTCGTGTGCTTGTATTCTGCAGGTATCTTGGCGGGGTTTTTCGCGTCGCTCGTGGTCGGCAAGGCCGTCGAGCGGCGCGGCCCTCGCACGCTCCCGCTCGTGCTCGAGATGCCCGCCTATCGCCTCCCGCAGCCGACCGTGGTCGCGCGCATGGCTTGGCGCGCGTGCATGCGGTTTCTCCGCGAGGTCGGCACCGTCATCGTGCTCGCCTCGGTCGCGCTCTGGCTCCTCATGAAGATCCCGACGCCCGGCGCGCCCCACGATCCGCAGCACAGCATCGCGGCCTCGATCGGCCGGGGGCTCGAGCCGGTGACCAAGCCGCTCGGGTTCGACTGGCGAATCAACGTCGGCTTGATCGGCAGCTTCGGCGCGCGCGAGCTCATGGTCTCGACGCTCGGCGTGACCTACGGCGTCGAGCAAGAGGGCAAAGACGACGTCGCGCCGCTCGCCGACCGCATCGGGCGCGATCCGGCGTACTCGGTCGCGACCGGCCTCGCGCTGATGGCGTTCTTCGTGCTCGCGTGCCAGTGCATGAGCACGGTCGCCGCGCTGAGACGCGAGACGAAAGGGTGGAAGGTGCCGGCGTTCGTGCTCGCGTACACCTACGCGGCGGCGTACGTCGCGGCGCTCGTCGTCTATCAAATCGCGCACGCGGCCTCCGTTGTCTATCGTTCGTGAGCCGGCGATAGACACGGTTGCATATCGTTTGTTGTCACGTCGTCCTCGCGGAACGCACGCAGCGCGAGATTCGGCGTGAAGAGCTCCGGCACCGGCCTCAGCTTGTCGCGGGTCGCGACGAGCGCGCTCTGCAGGGTTCAAACGTCCTGACGTGCTCGTGCGCTTCGCACGGCCGACGAAGAAGGGCGATGAAGGCCTGCCGCGTTCCTCGCGTCGCGTCGCCACTCGCGAGCCACACGGCCCGCACGAATTGCGTTATCGTCGATCTCGAATGCCTAGACTCGGTGCCCGCGATCGGAGACGCGTCATGGAGATTGACGCTGCGCTGGAGGCAATCCAGCTCGACGGCCCCGCCGCCGTCGCGAGCGTGCTCCCGGATTTGCGCGAGCTCCTCGAGGTCGAACGCGTCCTCGCGTACTGCCCGCGGGCGCAGACTTCAGGGTGCTTCGAGCTCGGGCTCTTCTACTTCGCGGGCCCGCCGGGCTCGGCCCCGGAGGGGCGCCGTTTCGAACGGACCCTCGGGCAGTTCCTCGGAGGCACGAGCGGCCGGTTCGGCTTTTACGACGTGCTTCGCCCCGAGCGCCCGCAGCAGAACCGCGTCGTTCAGCCCACGCTCGGCGTCCCGCCCGAGGTCACGGGTCAGCTTCGAATCGCGTCGGAGGTGTTCCGGCCGATGGGCGTCGAGGGCCACGAGCACCTCCGCGCGCTCGTCTGCGAGGCCGACACGCTCCTCGCGTGGTTCGGCGCCGTGCATCCTGGCTCCTACGACGGGCGGCAGCAGCAGATCCTCGCGATGCTCGTGCCTGCGATCCAGCGCTCGCTCGCCGCCGAGCGACGTCTCGGCGCCGCCGCGCGCGTCGAGGCCACGCTCGTCGTCGCGCTCGAGGCGATCGCCGCGCCGGCGTTCGTGCTCGCCACGGACGGGGGCGTCACCCTCGCGAACAGCGCCGGCCGCGCGATGCTCGAACGGAGCCGCCGCCCGCTCATGCAGGCGCTCCGCGACGCCGCTGCCAGGCGCCCCGCGTCGATCGCGTGCGACCTTCGCCCGGTTCGCGGCGGCGGCCGCGCGCTCGGCTGGATCGCGATTGTGCGCACCGACACGCCCGAGACCCGAGCCGGCTCGCGCGTGGCCGAGGCCGCTGCGCGATGGAGCCTCACCGCGCGCCAACGTCAGGTCCTCGGCCTGGTCGTCCGCGGGCATGCGACCGGGACCATCGCCGCGACGCTCGGGATCAGCGAGCGTGCGGTGGAGCAGCACGTGACGAGCCTCTTCGATCGCGCAGGAGTCGACACGCGCGCCGCGCTCGTCGCCGCGGTCCTGAGCTGACGCCATGGGCGCGCGCCTCATCCGGACAGCCAAGGACATCTTCGTGCTCTCGCCGCGCGAGCGGGTGATCTTCGGCGCGGTCACCGCGTTCAACCGGCTCACCGGCCGCTGGCGCTACCCGGTCCCGACGAGCGGCGATCTCGAGACGATGCGGCGCGCCGACATCATCTACTGGCTCTACAAGTGCCAGCACCCGGTCGCCCGCGCGGTGCGTGGCTCCGGGCTCGAGGCGTTCTTCGAGGCCCAACGCGAGCTCCCGTGGGAGCTGCCCGCGGGCTTCAGGGTCGAAGACGAGCTCGAGATCGCCTCGGTCGGCGATCTCATGGATCACCCCTTTCTCCCGAGCTCGCGCGACGTCCTCTACGAAGACGTCGCGGATCTCGTCTTTGGGGCCGACGTGTCGACGGCGAACCTCGAGTGCGTGGTCGCCGCGCCGGGCGACCGCGCCTTTCGGATGAGCACTTCGTCGGGTGCGCCGCTCTGTTACGGGCCCGAGCAATTCGACGTCGCCAAGGGCCCGCGTGGGCGCGCCTACTCGTTCATGTCGGCGGCCTCGAATCACAGCCTCGACTGCGGCGAGGCGGGCGTCGCCGCCACGATGCGCGCGCTGCGCGACGCGGGCATCGCGTTTCACGGCCTGAACGACTCCGAACGCGACGCCGACGCGGCGACGCTCGTCGAGAAGCGCGGCTTCCGCCTCGGGTTCGTCGCGCACACGTTCGGCCTGAACGCGAAGACGCCCCCCGCGGACAAGCCGTGGCTCGTGAATCGCGCGCACCTGAACGGCAAGCTCGGCGAGGTCGACTTCGCTCGGTTCGAGAGGCAGATCCAGTTTTGTCGCGACCAGGGCGTCGACCTCGCGATCGCTCACCTCCACTGGGGCCTCGAGCACGAGTACTACCCGCGACCCGAGCAGCTCGAGGTCGCCCATCACCTCGCCGAGATGGGCTTCGACGCGGTGATCGGCCACCACCCGCACGTGCTCCAGCCGATGGAGCGCTACGCGACCAAGCGCGATCCGGCGCGCCTCGTCCCCATCTTCTACTCGCTCGGCAACCCGGTGAACCCGTGCTCGCACCCGGAGATCCGCGTGAGCGGCGTCGCGCGCTTGAAGCTCGCGCGGGGCACCGATCGCGACGGACGCAGGCGCACCTACGTGCGCGACGCGCGGATCGTCGAGGTCTTCCAGGAGATTGACGAGGCGCGCGAGCAGATCCGCCTCGTGCGCCGTCAGGAGGAAGGGCGGCGGCGCTCGGCGAAAATCTGAGGCCCGACGCGCGGGTCGAGCGAGAACGGGATCGCGAGCTGCCGCGCTCCGCCGCTCGCCGTCTCCAGCCGCACGGACAAGGGGATCTTCACGCCGAACGCAGGCGCGTCGAAATCGGCGGTCGCCGCGTCCTTCCACCGAAGCGGCCAGGCGTTGCCGTTGTAGACGAGGACGAGGCGATCGCCGCGCCGCTCGATTGACACGGCTCCGAAGACCGGGTGCTCGTACTCGCCGACGAAGCGGAGAGCCTCCTCCGGCGGCGCTGGCCCTCGCGGCGGCTCCTCGCGCTCGAGGCCGAGCGCGGTCTCGAGCAGCGCCTGCGCCAACTGACCGGGGACCGCGCTGAGGTTGAGGTTCGAGAGCGCGATGCAGCCGACGTTTTGCTCCGGGAACATGACGATGGCGGCCGAGAAGCCGTCGGCGAACCCCGGGTGGAACACGGCGGCGAGGCCGTGCGCCGAGCCCAAGAACCAGCCGAGCCCGTAGCTCGGCTCACCCAGCCACTCGAACCCTTGGAGGATGAGCGGGTTCACGCCTCGGGCCGCGATGTGCGGGCGCTGCATCGTCTCGATCGAGGCGGGGGCGAGGAGCTGCTCGCCGCGTGACGTGCGCCCGCGGCTCAGGTGAAACGCGAGCCAGCGCGTCATGTCGTCGAGGCTCGAGCGCATGGCGCCCGCGGCAGCCACCGCGCTCATGTCGACGCGCGCCACGCGCCGGGTCCCGACGTACGGGAGCGCGAGGTTCGTCTCGTCGATCGGCCCGCCGAACGAGGTGGACCGCATCTCGAGCGGCGCGAGGAGCTTCTTCGCGACCGACGCCTCCCAGCTGGTGCCGGCGAGCTCGGGGAACACGCCGCCGAGCGCGCCGTAGAGGAGGTTATTGTAGTTGAAGACCTTCCTGAAGCCGCCGGGGACGAGCTCGAGCTCTCCGACCGCGCGCCGCACGTCGTCGTTCGTCATCGAGCCGAAGTAGAAGAGCAGGTCGTTCGAAGGCAGCCCGGTCCGATGCGAGAGGACGTCCGCCAGCGAGACGGTCCGCGTGGCCGCGGGATTGCGCAGCCGGATGCGCTCGCTCGCGGCGTTGAGCGGAGCGTCGAGGTCGATTCGTCCCGCCTCGACCGCGCCGAGGAGCGCGGCCGAGGTGAAGGCCTTCGTCAACGAGCAGATCTCGAAGATCGTCTCCGGTGTCACCGGCAGCGCGCGATCGCGCTCGCGGAGCCCGTAGGCGCCGCGAAAGAGAACCTCGTTCCCTCGAACGACGGAGACGGCGACGCCCGCCCCCGCCGGCCACTCGCCGGTCTCTTCCTTCTGCGCGAGCAGCTGGTGCGCGACGTCGTCCAATCGTGCGGAGCCCATCGGACATCCATAGGCCAACGGCGCCCCGCGTGACAAGCTCCGGCGGGGGCGCAAGCGCCCGAGCTCAAGACAAGACGGCCGCGACCAACGCCGCACGACTCTCGACGCCGAAGCGGTCGAAGAGCGCGGTGACGTGCTGCTCGACGGCACGGCTGGAGACGCCGAGCTCTGCGGCGATCGCCGCGTTCGAGGCCCCGCGCAGGACCCGTGCGAGCACCGCGCTCTGGCGGGCCGTCAGCCCGCGACGCTTCGTCGCGACGGCGACGCACGCCGCCGCCCGCTGGTCGTGATTGCCGCCGCGCAGGAGCACGAGGTACGCCGGACCCGCGCGGGCGAGGGCGAGCGGCACGATCTCGAGCGCGTACGCAGTCGGTCGACGCATCACGGCGTCGGCGAGCGCTCGTCGCAGGTCGCGACCTTCGCCGCTCGCGTTGCGCTCGTGCACGTAGCCGCGGAGCGAGACGACGAACGCCGGCGTCCCGATCGCCTCGAGCGCGGCGTCGAGCGCGGCCGACGTCCGTGCGCCGTGCGCGAGACGCCGTTCGAGCGTGAGCCGCCGCCGCAGCGCCGGCAGCACCGCCGCGAAGGCGACCTTTTGGCGCTGCGTCGGGCGGTCGGGCTGGTGCGCGGCGACGTAGGCGAGGAGCGACTCGCCGTCGCACACGAGGATGCGGAGCACGTCGTCGTGGAAGATGCCCGCGCGCCGTTCGATCTCGGCGACGGGGATCTCGTCGCGAGGTCGGCCTGCGATGCGGAGGATGGCGGCGAGATTGAGGACGCGGTTGCGTTGCCTCGGCTCGGGGCGGAGCGGGTGGTACGTGGTCCACGTGGGCGGCGGTTGGCGCTGGACCCACTCGTCGAAGAGCGCCTCCGTGCCGCGTCGAAAACGCTCGGCGAAGAAGGCGTCGAGCCCGATGTGTCCGCCGCCGCGCTCGCCGTAGACGCAGGCGTACGCCTTCTCCATGCCGAGCAGCGCCGGCAGCTCGGCGGTCACCCACGAGAGCGCGCTCGGCCCGTCGGGATCGATCGTGCGCATCGACTGGATGAGCTCGCGGGCGTGGGCCTTCGTTCGAACGTCGAGCACGGGCATTTCAATGTGAGACCGTATCTCGCGGATCGCCGAATTTCCACGATCATGGAGAGCAAGATCTTCGGCGGCGGAGGGCCGGTCGTTTTCTTTCATGGATGTCCGACGACGCCCGACGTGCTCGACGACTTGGCGCGCGCGGCGGCGGCGGCCGGTCGCCGCGCGGTCGTATTTTCGATGCCGGGCTACGGCGCGAGCCCGGCGCTCGCGGGGTCCTGGACCCTGCCCGAGCTCCACGACGCGCTCGCGTCCGAGATTGCCCGCGTCGCGGGACCCGGCGCGTGGCTCGTCGGATTCTCTTCGGGCGCGTACCACGCGCTCGCGCTGGCGGGCGACGCGCGCGTGGCCGGCGTCTTCGCGCTCGCGGGCGTCCACGGGATCGCGGGCGCCGAAGAGGCCGCCCAGTTTCGCGCGCTCGCCGACGCGGTCGAGCGCGGCGACGACCTCCGGCCCGTCGCCGGCCTGCGCTTTCTCTCGGAGACCTTTCGCGCCGCGCACCCCGAGGCGGTCGCGAAGGTGGAGCGCTGGGGCGAAGCGACGAGCCGCGCCAACCTCGCCGCCGAGCTCCGCGCCTACGCGAGCGCCCCCTCGCTGCTCGAGCCGATTGCCGCGCTCGAGGTGCCTGTCTTCGCCCGCGTGGGCTCGGAGGACGTCGCGGCGCCGCCTGATTGCAGCGAGGCCATCGCGCGCGCCGCCAAGCGCGGCTCGCTCGAGATTGTCCCGGGCGCGGGCCACGCGCTCCCGTACGAAGACCCGCTCGGCACGGCGAGCGCGATGGTCGCCGCGACCACGCGGTAGCGCTTCTCAGCGCGCGAAGACCGAGATCACGAACTTTCGACTGGCGTGGCCTTCGAGCGGCGCGTCGGAGCGAAAGACGACGACCGTGCTCCCGTCCGCGAGCGTGGTCGTCGTCGCGCCCCGAGCCTCGACGCGAAGCGCCGGGTCGACGCGGTCGACGACGGCCACGCGCGAGAGCGGGACGTCGGAGGTGTTGGTCGCGACGAGCTCGAACGAAGCGGCGTGGTCGGGCCGCGCGGTTCCCACGCCGCGCTTGGATAGAGTGAGCGGCGCCACCTCGCCGGTGCCGCTCGTGAGGCCGCGCGCTCCGGTGCCGCTGGTGAGCCCCTGATTGCCCGCGCCGCGGCCGAGCCCTTTGTCGCCGGTGCCGCTGACGAGCCCTTTGCTGCTGCTGCCGCTGACGAGCCCCTTGTCGCCGGTGCCGCTGGCGAGCCCGGTGTCGCCCGAGCCGCTGACGAGCCCCTTGTCGCTGGTGCCGCTGACGAGCCCCTTGTCGCCGTCGCCGTTCGTGAGCGGGTGCGTCACCGCGACCTTCACCGCCGCCGACGGCGCGATGACAGGGCCCGCCCAAATGGGCTCGCGAGCTTGCCAAAACGCCGCCGCCGCATGAGGCGGCAACAAGAACCCAGCCCGCCGCTCGCAGCCTGGCGCGTTGGGGACCACGACTTCGAGATCACCCGTGAGCGCGGCGTCGCTGCAGCTCCCTTTCGATACGGCGACGCCGCCGTTTTCGACCCAAACGAAGTTGCCCCCGCATCCCGACACGACGAGCGCAACGGCCAACGCGCCGAGGGCGCGCATCAGAACGGAACCAAGCGCAGCGTGAGCTGCGCGAGCCGCTGCGTGAGCTGGGGATTCGGGTCTTCGACGTGCTCTTCGATTTCCACGCGGCGCCCTTGCACGAGCGCGGCGATGAGCTCGTCGGGCACCTTGACGATGAGCGTCAGCCGCTTCGAGAGCTCGGTCTGCGGGCCGACGAACAAGTGCCCGTAGAGCGTGAGCGGCCCACTCGCGCCGTAGCGGGCCGCCGCCTTCGCGTCGAGCTGAAACGTGAGGTGGTAGGCGGCCCAGTCGCTCAGCGAGACCGTCTCGAAGTTTCCGATGAACGGGGTCGTCGTCTCGAGGGTGGGCTGGCCGAGTCCGCCTTCGATCACGACGTGCGCGCCGGTGGGCTGCGCAATCTCGACCTGCTGAAAAGACGTCGAGCAGGCGGTGCTCAGCACGAGCGCCGACGAAAAGAGGACGGCGCGCCTCATAGCCGAATCCCTCCGGTGAATTGGACGTACCAGGGAAGCCCTAATTTGACTTCCGTCGACGTACTTTTGGACGTCAGCGGATCAAAACTGTCCTTGTTCATGCTGTGCGCGTCGAGAAGCTGCAGGCCTCCCTCCGCTCCGAAATCGAGTGACATGACCCGCGTGAGGGCGACCGAGACGGCGATGCGAGGCCCGGCCTCCCCACCGACTAGAACGCCACTCAGGCTGTCTCCGAACGGCACACCGGGCCCCGGCTTCACCGTGAACCCCGCCTGCTGAAGGACGCCTCCGACGTGAAGGCGGATGTTCATCAACACGGGAGTCCGTGCGGGGCCGAGACGAAACCACGGGCTCCCGAGGTCGCCGCCCGGGTACGCCCCGATGCTCCCTTCACCTCCCAGGACGACGTCGATGGTGAGCTCACCAAAGAAGAAATCCAAGGGCACCAGGTGGATGACCAGCCCGCAGCCGGCGTCATCGACGTCTTGCGAATAGAGCTGGTCGTAACCGGCGTTGGTGTCGGCGTAGCCGTAAACTCTCGTTTTCGGGGTCCCCCCGCAGCGTAGTCCGAGCCCGATTCCGTAACCCGTATCGAAACGAAAGTGCGAGTGCGTCGGCGAATGGATCTCGCCTTCGATCCGGTTGACGTGGCTCGATGCGGTCGTGCGCGCGAGCGCGTCCTCCGTCTCGGGTGGCGGCGGGGGCGTGGTGGGCGGCGATGTCGGCGGCGGCGGCGGCGGGGTTGGGGTCGTCGTCGCCGGCGCGGTCGGCGCTGGCGGCGCTGCCGTCGTCCCGGTGGGCGCGGTCGGCGTCGTCGCCGCGGGGCTCGTGAGGTTCACCACGCTCGACTCGCCTGCGGCGATCTTCACGACGCGCGAGGTCTTGCCCTGCGGAAACGTCGCTTCGACGAAATGCTCGCCCGGCATCATCGTGCGTCTCACCGGCGAGACGCCCACGCTCTCGCCGTCGATGGCGACCGGTATCCCAGGTGGATCCGTCGCCACGACGAGAGCGCCCGAGGTTTGTGCAAACGCCGCACGCCCCACAGCGAGGAGACCGAGCATCACGATCAAAGCGATCAAAGAACGAGCAACACGGAATACGACCGGGCTGCGTGGCATGAGACCTCCGGCGAACAAGGGATGATGGTCAGCTCGGCTGCGCGATCGCAGCGAAGCCATCGCGGGGAGCGCGATGGTCGCCGCGATCACGAGCGAGCCGCTCTCACCAGGAGAAATGACCAGTCTGGTTGAGGAGGAACACGGTCGGGGCCGTGAGGCCGTTCAAGTTCACGAGATCGGCCTTGCCGTCGCCGTTCAGGTCCACGAGCGTGTTCGGGTTGCCGGCGCCCGTCTGAGCGGTGCCGCCCGACGCTCCCGTCCACAGCAGCTTCGGCGCGGCGAAGGTCCGGTCGCCGTTGTTGACCTCGATCTGCAGAGCGTCCCCGGCGTAGAGGTCCGGCTTGCCGTCGCCGGTCACGTCGCCGATCCCGAGCGGAACCGGGCAGTTGCCGAAGCATCCGCCGCCGGCGGTTTGGCAAGCGCTCGTCGCCGTCGTGTTCACCGTGTAGGGCGTGCCCGAAGGCGCGGTCGTTCCGTCGCCCCACGCGATCTTCAGCGCGCCCGACGAAGCGCCGATGACGTCCACGTGCCCGTCGACGTCGAGATTGGCGAGCGAGAAGCTGTCGACCTCGGTGCCGAGCCCGGTCCACCCCGAGGTCGGGATCGTGAAGGTCCCGGTCCCGCCGTTCTGCACGAAGAAGATTCCGCCCGCGTGCGTCGCGATCGAGAAGTCGGCGCCGCCGCCCGTGCGGGGGCTGCCGCCGGCGAGTGCGGTCGCGCCGGTGGCTGCTTGGGGTAGCGTCCCGACGAGCGCTGGGGCTGCCCAGCTTCCGCCGCCCGAGAGAATCGTCCACACCTTGCTCATCGAGTCGACGCCCGCGACGTCCGGCACGTTGTCGCCGTTGAGATCGGCGACCTCGGCGTACTGGAGCCCCGAGAACGCGTTCGTGGGGAAATCGCAC
The DNA here is from genome assembly GCA_963731595.1 of uncultured delta proteobacterium. Classification (GTDB taxonomy): domain Bacteria; phylum Myxococcota_A; class Polyangia; order Polyangiales; family Polyangiaceae; genus DASXHD01. Next base: position 32,828 of record CAVSWE010000004.1, on the reverse strand, counting down.
GTGCCCGTCGGCGGGGGCAGGTTGCACGTCCCGCTGCAGCAGTCGGAGTTCTGCGAGCAGCCCGCGTTGGTGTTCTGGCAGTTGCTCATGCACTTGTTGTTCATGCACGGAGCGTTGTTGCAGCAGTCGCTGTTCTGGGTGCACGAAGCGCCGCCGACGCCGCAGCTGACGGTGCCGCCGCAGGTGCCGTTCGAGGGGAAGATCATGCAGCTGTTGCTGCAGCAGTCGCCGTTCTGCGTGCAGGAGGTGCCGCCGCCGCCGAGCGTGCAGGGCGTGACGATCGCCACCGGCGAAGAGAACCCGCCTGATCCGTCACCGGGCAGGTACGCGACGTACGTCTTGCCGTTGCCTTGGTTGCTGACCGTGTACTGCAGCACCAAGTCGAGCTTCGAGTCCGCGTTCATGTCGACCGCGTACATCCACCCGACGCCCAGCGTCGTGTTCTGGTTGATGGTGACGCCCAGCGTCGTCGCCAGGTTCAAGGGGACCGGCGCGGCGAAGGTGCCGCCGCCCGCGTTCTTCCACAGGAACAAGTCGGTGCAGTCGATGGAGAGCATGTCGGGTCCCGACGTGCCGTCCACGTCGGCCACGATGCCCGGCGTCATCGACTGGATGCACGAGCCGCTCACGGTGGGCGTCGCGACGCTCACCGATTGGTAGTTGCAGATGCCGTTGGGGATGGTCGCCTGATTCGAGTTGGCGATGAGCACGCACGTGTCTTGCGCGTTGACCACGCCGTCGCCGTCGGTGTCGAGCGCCCGGTTGATGTTCGGCACGACCGCCGTGGAGTTCTTCTGGGTGAAGTACTTTCCGAGCGACGCCTCGAGGCTGTCGGGCTCCACGCACGCGACGGCGTTCTGGAGCGCGGTGTGGTCGGCCGTGGTGAACGTCCCCGTCGTCTGGAAGTCGTTCTGGAGCTGGTTGACCATCGTCTGCACCTTGGCGTCGAGCCCGCCGCTCAGCGTCGACAGGTTCGCCGCCTGCTCGACCGCGCTCGCCGTCGCGAACACGTAGGCCGCCTGCGCGTTGTCGCCGCCGAGCAAGTTGAGCTCCGTCGTCGTCGCGCCGACGTTGAACCCGCTGCCCGAGACCACCTGGAGCTGCGTGTAGAGCTCGCCGTCGGCCTGCGCCACCGCGGCGTCGAAGGTCGCGCCGCCATTCATCAGGAACTTGATGCGCAGGAACTCGAGGTGGCTGAGGAGGTTCACGTACGCGTTCTGCGTGCCGCTCGACGTGATGGCCGCCATGCCGTTCAGCGTGAGCGTCGACTGCGAGAGCGAGCCGCCGATCTCGTTGTAGTAGTAGCCGTTGGCCGAGAGCTGCACCGGTCCGAGGTAGGTGAAGACGACGGAGAAGTCGCCGACGTCGTCGCTGATTTGCGAGCTGAAGCTCTGGCCGGTCGTGTTGCCCTTGCCGTCGACGGGCGAGACGGTGATCCCCGTGCCGAGAATGAACGGCCCCTTCGCGGCCGCGCCCATCAGGGTCGTCGGGCCGCCGTCGCCGGTCGAGACCGTGGCGTCGCCGTCGGTTTCACCGCCTCCGTCGGTGGTGGCGTCTGCGCCCGCGTCGGCGCCGGGGCCGCCGTCGGTCCCCACGCTGACGTCCCCGTTCGCGTCGGGCGCGCCGCCGCTGTCATCCGAGCTGCACGCCGCCGCGAGCATGCCGGCGCAGGAGAGCAGCACCGGAGCATGTCGCCGGAGCCATCGTAGGTTCTTCATCGTCGAGTCCCTCCTTCTGGCAAACGATGCGCAGAGTGGGCCCACCATCTCGCGGCGGATTGACGATCACAACTACGGGAAACCGAAGGTCGCGCTCGTCTCCTCACCGATGAACCCCCGTCATGCGAAGTGCGGGGAAGGAATTGCCGGACGAGCGGTTCCACCGCCTCCCCGTGCACCTTCTCCGGCGGAGTTGAAACGACGCGTCGAGGTCGTAGGATGGGCTTCGTGGGAACGAACAGCCCACTGCGAGCCGTTCCGCGAACGCTCCTTCTTCTCGATGCGACCGTCCCCGCGGGAAACGGCGAGGCCGGCGTAGCCCCCGTCGCGCCCGCGTCGCGCTTCGAGCCCAAGGGCGTGCTCGGCGAAGGCGGGATGGGCACCGTCGAGCGCGTGCAGGATCGCGATCTGCTGCGCGAGGTGGCGGTCAAGCACCTCCGGCCCGAGCTCGAGTCCGATGGCGCGCTCCTCTCGCAGTTCCTGTGGGAGGCGCGCGTCACCGCGCACCTCGATCACCCGAACATCGTGCCGGTGCACGACCTCGGTCGCACGCCGGAGGGACACCTCTTCATCGTGATGAAGCTCGTCGTCGGCGACACGCTCGAGGACGTGATCCAGCGCGCGCGCGACGCGGGCGGCGGAGAGCCGGGGATGCAACGGCGGCTGCGCCAGTTTCTCCAGCTCTGTCAGGCGATCTCGTTCGCGCACGCGCGCGGCGTCCTGCACCGCGATCTCAAACCCTCGAACGTCATGATCGGCGCGCACGGCGAGGTGCTCGTGACCGACTGGGGCATCGCCGTGCCGCTCCGAGGCGACGCCGGCGACGCGCTCCGCGCGCTCGCGCCCGATAGCCTCGGGACGACGAGCGCGGGCACGCCCATGTACATGTCGGCCGAGCAGGCGCGGGGCGACGCGCTCGACGCGCGCTCCGACGTCTACGCGCTCGGCGCGATCCTCTACGAGATCGTTTCGCTCCAGCGCGCGATCCAAGGCAGCAGCCTGCCGGAGGTGCTCGGGCACGTCATGCGCGGCGAGGTCGACCCGCTCGAGAAAGTCGCCCCGTGGGCCCCGCGCGCGCTCGGGCTCGTCGTCGCGAAGGCCATGGCGGTCGACGCGAAGGACCGATACGCCACGGTCGCCGCGCTCGCCGATGACGTCGAGGCCGTGCTCGACGGCAAGACGCCGAGCGCCGAGGGCGCCTCCGCGCTCAAGCGCTTCGCGCGCTTCTACGTCGGCCGCGACCGCGCTTTCGGCGAGATGCGCGTGGGCGAGGTCGACATGTGGGTCGCGTCGGGCGGAGTGATTGGCGCAGGCGTCGGTATCCTGTTCGCGCGGTTCACGACGCTGTGGTGGCCGTTCGTCGTGATTGGGTCCATCCTGGCTGCCATCCCGACATTCCATTGGATTCAGCTGCGGAGACGCCGATGACGCTCAACTCGTACGAGCAAGCCATCGTCCGGAACGCCGACTTCTTCGTCGCGATGCAGGACGACAGCGGCTTCATCAAGATCCCCGCCGACGAGTACTACGGGGTCGCCGGCGACGCGTCGCTCATCGGCCACGCGATGTCGATACGGATGTACGCGTGGGTGCTCACGGGTGACGAGAAGTACCTCGACTCGGCGCAGGCCAGCGCGCGCTTCTTGGCCGAGCGGCAGGACCCTAGCGGCGGTTGGCACCACGACGCAGGCTATTCGCTCGACGCCGCGCAATGTGTGATGGAGGGTTTCTGCACCTACGAGCGCCTCTCGCACGACAGGCGCTTCCACGAGACGTTCGTGCGCGCCGCCGACCGGATGATCACCGGTACGGTGACGCCGGAGGGCGCGCCGCTCATCGGGAACCTGACCGAGTGCGGCGAGTACGCCCACTTCGCGTTCCTCGCGTGGAAGCAGTCGGGCCTGGACCGTCACAAAAAAGGCGGCGAAGCGATCCTCAAGAACATCACGGATCACTTCGACGCGAGCGAGGGCTACTGGGACACGGCCGTCGAGCCCAAGACGAGCGCGGTCATCGGCGCGCTGAAGCCGTGCCTCAACCCGCTCCTGCGCCTGGCGGTCGCCCACAGCGACATGAAGGGCAAGACGATCGCGAAGATCAGCGAGTTCATGCTGCCGCTCGTGATGAAGGGACACGGCCCGCAGTACAGCCTCGGCATGATGGACGCCGAGGCGCTGCTCGACACGCACGACGGCGCGCTCTCGTTGCCGCTCCTCCGCGAACAGACTGCACGCGCCATCGCGTGGGTGGAGAAGAACTGCCGGGTCCGGTCCCGGGCAGCCTCGCGGAGTCGAAGGCGGTGCCGGAGCGCGACGCGGTCTATCCGCTCCGCGCCATCAACGACTCCGAGCACGCCAGCCTATGGCCCACGGCCGCGTACCTGCTCGCGCTCGTCGGGATGAAGGACAAGAACACGTACGAGCCGCGCGCTCGCCAGGTCGCGGACTGGCTCGTCTCGATGCAGGACCAGGACGGCGGCCTCTGGACGCACCAGGACGCGTCGCGCAAGCGCTTCGGCCAGAAGTACGGCAACATCAACTTCTACGGCTCGATGGCGCTCTGGTACTTCAACGCCGTCTACGTGCGCGGCGCCGAGTCGCTGCCCCGCGCACGGACGTAGCCAATCGGTACGTGCACTGTGCACGCATCGGCTCGCACACGGCGCCATTCGACCGACACCCCGAACCGCGCTGGCTCGAAAGCTGCCCTGGTATCGGCGAGATCCGCTCGTCGTCGGACTGGGTGCAAACTGCGCAAGGCAAGTGGTCGCGAGCGCAAGTGACCCGGACGCGCGGGCTCAATCACAATCACAACCACATGCTCAAATACGTATTCAAAGGTGCCGCGACAACGGTACTGCAGCTGCAAACCAAGGACGAACCGCTGCGGCGGGCTTACGAAAGAATGCTCACCGCCGGTACGAATCCGAATCTTGCGAAGGTGTCGCTCGCGCGCAAGCTCGCGGCGATCACGCTCGCACTTTGGAAAAAGAAGGAGGTCTACGACCCAGCAAGGTTGATGAAGACCGCGTAGCTTGTCTCGCCGCAGCGCATGACGACGCTTCTTCGAGCAGAGGAGATCGCTCGTGCAGTGCTCGACGGACGAGTCGGAATCGGAGGAGAGCATCCATTGGACAGCTGGACCGCGGCAACTGCCGCCTCGCGCGGCAATCCGAAGTCCCCAGAATAAGGCTATGCCCCTCCGGAGGGCCGAAAGAAGCAATGGCCCAACGAGGCCTGATAGCAGGATGGTTCCCGCTTTTTCAGCGAGAGAACGCGACGCTTCAAAATGTCCGAACAGCTACGACCGAGATCGACGCCCGAAGCACCTCGCAACCAGTGCTCGCCGCTCAAGACTACGAACGACGGCCGACGTCAAAACGATGTCGCGCGCGCAGCCGTAGTCCATCTTGACGTCTCCTCCCATAGCAGCGGTCCAATGGGGAGCGGGCATGACGAAAAGTAACGTAACGCCCCGAGTGACGCTAGCCTCACGAGGTGCTTCGAACGCTCTGCTTCTCTTGTTGCGCCGTCCTTCTCGCTTGCGGATCCACCTCGACGGGCGCGGATGGTGGAACCGACGCCGCCGACGACGGCTCGAGCGTGACCGACTCGGGCGGCACGGACGCGAGCGGCGCAGACTCGGGCGACGCGGCGCCACCGCCGCAGCATCCGTTCGCGTGCGTCCCCGACAGTGGGCCGGACGAGGCGTGCAACTGTCCAGCGGACTCGACTTGCAGCGGGCACGTCTGCGGCGACGGGGGTAACTGCACCTACGACTGCGCCGCGGGCGACATCTGCTCGGACTCGTGCCCGGGCAGCAACTGCACGCAGAGCTGCACGGACGGAGCGAGCTGCCAAATGGATTGCTCGGGCAGCAACTGCACGCAGAACTGCACGAACACGACGTCGTGCACGCTCACCGACTGCGCCAACGGCGGCAACTGCAGTCAGACGTGCACGGGCACGAGCACCTGCGACATGGTCTGCCCCGGCAGCAACTGCGACGAGAATTGCACCGGCGGGAGCTGCAACGTCGACTGCACCGGCGGCTACTGTCACCTCACGTGTCAGAGCGCGACCTCGTGCACGATCACGAACTGCACCGGCGGCAACTGCGTGCTCCAGTGCAACGGCGCGCCGACGTGCACGTGCACGGGCGGGAGCTGCAACATCACCCCTTGACCTACGGAGCTCCGGTCGCGCCGCTCAGGGCACGAACAGGCGGCCGGGCGCGCCGTTCGTGCCGCCCTCGGTGTGACACTTGTTGCAGTCGCCGTCGGTATGCACCGTGGTCGCGGCCGTTTGGTTGCCGGCGTGCGACAGGATCGCGCCGAAGCTCGCCGGAAGCGGCGGCGACATCGCCTCGAAATTTCCCGCCACGTCCGTCGTCAGCGTGATCACGGGGTTTGCGTTCGTGTCCGTGATGGTGACGGTGGCGCCGGACAGGCCGTTGCAGAAGTCGGGCTCATGGCAGGTCGGAAACACGGTGCCGGCCAACGAGAATATGGGACCCGCGGACTGCGTGTGACAGGCGATGCAGGGCTGTCCCGTGTCGTGATGAGCCGACCCCGCGTCGGTCGACGTGGTGCCGCTCGTGCACGCCGCGGGTGCGCTGCACGCGAGCGCCGCGACGACGTCCGACGCGGGCGAGTCGGTCGACGATTCCGCGATCGCGTCCGGTCCTCCATCGACGGGAGTCGCGACGCTGCCGCCGCACGCAGCGCACACGACAGCGACGGCGAGGTTCCAGTGGCGTCCCATCGACGTCGAATATACCGCGGGGTGCGCGATCGCGAGCGTGCACTTGTCGATCGTCTGTCCGCCGATGCCGCCCTCCCGAGGCACCTCCAGCTCCGCGACAAGGACGCGGGTGGCATTGCGGCGATGTGTGGCAATCACCCAGTTTCGCGAGTTGCGGAAGTTGATTCTTGGCGCTGAAGCGGAAGGATTGGTTTCCGTCGGGCAGTCGCTCGATGCGATCGCTGCGGCTACCTAACGGTTAGGTCGGCTTCACGTCGTAGTGGGCCGTGCTACGATTCTGCAGTGCCGGCGCGATGGATGGGCGGAGTCCTCATTCTTTGGAGCGCCTGCGCCTCGAGGGGTCAGTTCGCTGGTTCTGATGCCGATTCAACCGTCGATGTGAAGAGCCAAGGCGGCTCGTTGGGCGCCTTCTTCGATGGTGAGTTGATGTGCGGCGGCGACTGGGCGTCGGTTCAAGTCGAGGTACTGCCGAACAGTGGATATGACGTGGTCGCGCAATGCGCAAACGGGACTGCGGTTTCTATGGAATGCGATTACGACATCGATGGCGGGATCGTCGCGGTTCGTGCGAACGGTGCCTCCGGCGCTGTTCGTTGTCCGGAACCCGACCCGACCTTCGGAAACGCGCTCGCGCCGGCCGGCAATCTCGCCCTTTCCGGAAACGTTGCGGCTGGTGCGTGCGCGTGCACCGAAACAGTGACGTACGCGTCGTCCAATCCGATGACGCATACGGCGACGGCCAAGTTCTACGAGTTGCCCGTTGGGCAGTGAGGCCGCTCGGGCGAGCGCATCCGTCGGCTGACGACCGGCGACCTCGCCGTCACGCGAGAACCCGTCGTTCTCGACGGAAGCGTCCGTCGGCGCCGCGAATTCGGCGTGAATCGCCCTCCGAGCGCCCTTGCCCGCACAGCTTCCGGTCGACCGCTGACGTTCACCACGCGCCGACGATCGAGGCCATCGCGCGGCCGCGCGTCGGCGCGACGCTCGGCGCGAGGGCGGTTGACGCGACCTCAATGCGATAACCGCGCGCGCAGCCAGCGAAAGAGGCGGCGCGCGCGAGGCGCCTGGGCCCCGTTGGACGTCTTGCGCTCGCCTTTGGTAGGTTGGGAGGGTGAGACGAGGTGGTCGGCGAGTCGTCGCGCTCTTGCCCGCTGCCGCCGGCGTGGTGGCCTGCTCTCTCTGGACGAACCTCGACGTCTTGCGCGGCGTGGATTCGGGAGTCGAAGCGGGCGCGGGTGACGCCGACGCTGGGGTCGCGTGCGACGGGAGCATTCACGTCGCAGGGTTCGACGGTTTCGTGGCGAGCGGGGAGGCGGTCGTCGAAGGGGGCGTGCTCACCGCGAGCGTCATCACGACGAGCAGCGGTTACGTGTCGGCTTACCAAGAGCGCGACGTCTCGACTTCGCCGTCACGCGTGCACCTCGCGTACGACGCCATCTTGACGTCGAGCACCATCGTGTACGCGGAAGAGGGCTGCACGCTCTACCTCTACGACGCGCAGAACAATGGGCTCCTGCACTACTTCGTGTTTCAATTACCCGCCGCGAACGGGACGTCGACGCTCGGAGATTCGATCAACGATTTGATTCGACGGCGGGGCGCCGGACCAGCCTCGCACCGTCGGTCTCCTGAGCGCCCAAGGCTCCGAATCACACCATGTCGACGTGACCGTCACGGACGACGGCTCGACCGGCGCGCTCACGGCGGTCTTCGACGGTCAAACGCGCCAGGACAACCTCGTCTTTCAACAGCCCGTCATCCGCGTCGTGGTGCAATGCGGGATCTCCTACGCGGATGGGACCGACGGGGGAACGCTGACGACGCGCATCACGAACGTGGATCTCACGGTTTGTCCATGAGGGCGCTCGCGCTCGCCTCGAAAGGTGCACACGGTCGCTACCCAGTGCCATCGTCGGCGTCGCCGGCGCCCACGGACCTTGGCACCCCTCCTGGGTGCCCGCACCCACCCAGTTCGTGCCGATGCAGTTGCGCGCGTAACCCGAGCCCGCGGTAAGGCGGTACCGCGCTCCCTCTCGTTCAGTCGATGTCGATCTCGATGAGATCGGGAAATCGAGCCTGAATGACGTCGAGCGTGTCCCCGCTGTAGATGGAATGCGGAAAGCGGTCGTGAGCGACGAGGCTCACTACGAGCTCGCCCGTCGACGTCGAAAGGCGCACCCTCGTCAAACCGCCCGCCATCGTAGCCTCGCCCTCCTCGGATACCTCGCGGAGCCACAAATCGTAGCCGAGCAGAAATTCGTCCGTCGACGGCACGTACCCCACCCAGCACCGCTGCCCGTCAGTCACGTCCTCGCCGAAGCCGGAGGCCTCCGGAAGAATCGGCTCGATATGCTCGAGGTACGCGTGTCCGCGCCACGCGATGTCCGGGTAGCTCGGCAAGTGGTCTTGACTTCGCTCGGTGAGCTCGCGGTACGACTCGGCCACGAGAGCGAACGTATGCCACGTCGCTCCGAGCGTCCATGGTTCTGGCTCGGCGTCGAGAGCGACGGCGGCGGATGCAACGTGGTGGATGCGTCCGACGTGGACGCGCGAGCTTGGCGTCGGCCGCGCCCTTCAAGACGAGCGGGCCCGACGGCGTCAGCGACGGCGGCGCGACGTACGTGTCCGCGCCCGCGTCCTCGCTCGTCGCGTCGGGCGGCCCGCCGTCGCCGTTCGCGTCGGGGCTGCTGCTGCAGCCCGCGACGGCGAGGGCGACGACGAGCGACCGCTTCACTCCTGGCCGTCGGAATCGGTTACGGCGTGTACGAGACGGTGACGGTCCCGAGCGAACCGGTCCCGTCGGCCGCGAAGCCTTCGTAGCCGCCGCTCTGCGACGCGGTGATTTGCAGCGCGTTCGCGCCGCCACGCACGTACGAGGCGACGCTCGACAGCTGCGCGGCGACCACGAAGATGCCGCCGCCGCCACACGAGCAGCCCGCGCCGTTCGTGATGTTGCCCACCGACGTTCCGTTGAGCTTCATCGGATCTTGGCTGGCGTCGCAGTTCTCGTTCCAGTTCAGCTGGACGGTGACCGCGACGACGTTCGCCGTCGTCGCGAGCGTGTCCGTCCACGAAATGGTGATCGGGCCCGAGTTGAGCGTGAAGTCGGGACCACCGCAGATGTTGCTTGCGGCTCCGGTGAAGCTGGACGCGAAGAGGTTGTAGGACTTGTTGAGGACGCACTTGGCGCTCGAGCATCCGAGCGAGCACGTGCTGCCGCAGCTCCCGCAGTTGTTCGGGTCGGACTGCGTGTCGGCGCAATACGCAGGGCCGCCGTCCGGCGAGCAGAGCGTTTGTCCGCTGATGCAGCTCGACTGGCAGGAACCGCCCGAGCACACTTGCTGGGCGCCGCAGGTGATCCCGCAGCCGCCGCAGTTCTGGTTGTCGCCGTCCGTGTTCGCGCAGTAGGGCGTCCCGCCGTCCGGCGAGCAGAGCGTTTGTCCGCTGATGCAGCTCGACTGGCAGGAACCGCCCGAGCACACTTGCTGGGCGCCGCAGGTGATCCCGCAGCCGCCGCAGTTCTGGTTGTCGCCGTCCGTGTTCGCGCAGTAGGGCGTGCCGCCGTCCGGCGTGCAGAGCGTCTCGGCGCCGGCGTCACCGCCGTCGGGCACGTTGCCGCCGCACGAGCTCGCGCACGTCCCGTTGTCGCAGACCTGTCCGGTGCCGCACGTGATCCCGCAGCCGCCGCAGTTCGCGTTGTCCGTCTTCGTGCTCGCGCAATACGGCGCGCCGCCGTCGCCGCCGCAGAACGTCTGGTTCGCGCCGCACGTCGTGCCGCACGTTCCGTTGCTGCACACCTCGCCCGTGCCGCACTGCGTGGCGCACGCCCCGCAATGATTGGGGTCGACCTTCGTGTCGGCGCACGACGTACCGCAGAGCGTCGTCCCGCCGCCGCACGTCGTGCTGCAGGCGCCGCTCGAGCAGACCTCGCCAGCGGGGCACGCGGTGCCGCAAGCGCCGCAGTTGGCGTTGTCGGTCTTCGTGTCGACGCACGACCCGCCGCACAGCGTGCTCGTCGAACCGCACGAGACGATCGTCACGTCCGATCCGGCGTCGTTGCCCGATCCGTCGCCGCTGCACCCAGCCGACAGCGCCGTCGCCAAGGCCACCGCGATGGCGACCGAAACGGTCCCCGCCAACCACCCACTCCGCATCGACGTACCACTCATGATGACTCCTACAGGCCCAATGAAAAGGTTAGGGTCCCCTTTGCACGTCGGTGCGCCCGCGCCCAATCCGTAATCGCATGATGCTGCGCGTCCTCACGAGGAAGCGCCTACCGGCCACCTAAGTATTGGGGATCCAAACTGCACTAGTAGGCCGCTCGCGCGCCGAGCACAACAAGAATTCACGCCATCGCAAGCGCCCATGCTTCGAGCCGCCGGCATACGAAGAGGGCGGCGCGCACGCGGACAGGATCCCCACGAACGGACTTTGCACGGGCTCGGCGCATCCGACGAGCGCTACCGCGCACGCTCCGCCGAAGTTCACGCCGCGTTCGAGCCTCACCGGCCGGAGCCTGCGGCGGCGGCTCACTCTAGCGGCGGCCTTGGCAGGGGCTTCGACCTCCGCGGAGGAATCGGCTTCATCGCGCCTCTCGTGGTCGTGATTGTCGGCGCGGTCGTGCTCGGCGTCGTTTTCGGGCGCTTGGCCCAGGGCGTCACGGCCATGCTCGCCGCCGCCATGGCGATGCTGACCGGCGCCGCAGGCGCGTACGGCTGCCACACCCTGCGCGAGCTTCGGAGCGGGGCGGTCGTCGTCGACGCACGGTTCGCCAATCTCCCCACGCTGCTCGGCGAGGACCGCCTGACGCTGGTGGAGACAAGAGCGAGCATTGGGGCTCGCGCGGGTAGAAGGTTTACAGAATCCATTGTAATCCATTGCATGCGAATGGGGCGGGGTCGAGTTTAGCGCCGCCGGAATGGCGGGCCAGAGTGGAAGGGCGGATGCGCTTCGCGCTTCCCGAGTACATGGCAGTCGCACGTCGTGGTCTGATGCTCGTATTCGCCCTCGTACCCCTTAGCGCTCGCGTGCGGCGGACGACTTCGGGCGAAGACGGCGGAGCGGACGGCACCGTCAAAGACGTCTTCGTCGAAGGCCCTGCACCTTGCGTCACCAGCGCGTACGCCGTCGACGCGATCGGATCGCGGCCGCGCAAGCCAGCGCCGACGCCCGCGCTTCGTGGATAGCGAGCCGACCATCACAGGTGCGCTGACAAGGTCACGCGCGAGTTGACAGGGTCTGCGTCACTCGCTCGGGTTGGCGCGACCGACTGAGACGAGCGCGCCGTAACCCCCGAGGTCACGCGTATTTCCAGTCGCGAGATCGCGCAAGAGCACGACGAGATCGGACGCGGTGACGCTCGAAGCCACCAGCGCATCGAGCACGCGCGCCTACCCCCGGCCACGCGGCGGCGCCTCGCGAAGCGCGTCCCAGAGGAGGCGAGGCGCGCACGCTCAAGCGCGCCATACCGAAGATTTTCACGGATCGAGCCCGCGATGAGGAACGGCTCAGCGCCGACGTAACGGCGCTTCCCAGGGCATGGCTTCGCATGGGCCTTCGGATAGACTGACGGTCCTCATGGACCTCTCGGCGATGCTGGCGAAGTACGAGCGCGTGAAGCAGGTGATGGACCGCGCGGAGGAAGAAGAGGACGGCGAGCCTCTCGAGGCGGAATACCGGTCACGGCCATTTCCTCCGGCGACGGAGGCGGAGATCCGGGCGTTCGAAAAGGCGCACGGTCAACCGCTCCCTCCGAGCTTTCGGGCGTTTCTGAAGATCCACAACGGCTGGCAGTGCTTCTGGGGCGCGTTCTGGATCACCGGCGTGAGCGGGCCTGCGAAGCGCCGCGTCGACGCGCGCCTCCGCGAAGCCATCAAGGACGACGTGCTCGCGCACGCGGAGTGGAGCCCGAAAGAGAACCTCGTCTTGGGCGCGGATGACAATTACGGCTTCCTCGTGTTCGACGGCAAGCCGAGCAAGAACGGCGAGCGGAAGGTGCTCGACTGTCCGCGCGGATTCCCGGAGAACACGTTCGCGTCGTTCGCCGATCTGCTCGCCGTGCAGCTCGCGTGCCGCGAGAAGGAGATCGCGAAGCTCCCCAAAGCGCTTCGCGCGCCGTCCCCCAAAGCCAAGGGTTCGCGCGCGCGCACGTTCGAGTGCACGACGGGCGGCTCGAAGAAGTTCTGGACCGTCGGCGTGCACGCGAGCACCGCGACGTTCACGTGGGGTCGGATCGGCACCGACGGGCAGACCACGTCGAAGGTGTTCGCGAACCGCAAGGCCGCCGAGAAAGATGTCGCGGCGCTGATCGCAGAGAAGGTCCGAAAGGGTTACAAAGAGAAAGGCTGAATCTGCTCCTCGTCGCCGAGCCGCAGACGGCGTGCGCTTTCCGAAGAGCACGCTCGTTCGCGTCGCGCTGGTGATCGTCGTCGGGGGAGCGGTCTACGTCGCTCATCGCGAGTGGTCGCTGCGCAGGGTACACGGCTTCATCGTGGCGCTCGCCGCGGTCGACTCCTGGCGAGCGGTCATGTGCGTTCGCGCGAACGACGACCGCTACGAAGACGGCGCGCGCATGGGTCGGCCTCGTCGACGCACGCGGCGGCTGGGTGTGGTCGCGAGCGTGTCGATCGCCGCCGGAGGTCTTCTGCGGTGGCGTGAGCGTAGCGCTGCGTCATCTCGAGCTTCGAGTGCCCCGCGAGCTCCCGCAACCGATGATCGAGCCTCGGCGACAAAGCGTGCGTTTGCACCTGCAACTCGCGCGGCTACGATGCCTCCGTGCTCGACCGCGGGTACGTTCTGCTGATGCTGATCGTCGCCGGGGCAGGGCGGATCATCGCGAAGGATGCCTCACCACGTCCGAGGTTCCGCTACGATTTGCACGTGAGCTGACCGTCCCATCGGACATCGAGGGGCTAAGAAAAACGGCGCCATGCGACGCCGTTCCCCTCACCCGCCGCAAGCTCCGGCCCAAGCGCACGTCCGACACTGCCATCCCCGGTTCGGGAAGTCGACGCCCGGCTCTACGGCCCGATGCACCTCGAACACTCTCGATTTCATCCACGCGCATCGGGATAGCAAGCGACATGACAAATGTCAGTTTCGGTGGGTGCCGGCGTTGCGAGAAAACGCGCTCCCTGGTCCCGTACGCGCCGACGATGGTCGAGACCTACTCCGAGACACAGCCGCCGCGGGATTGCGTGCCTTCGTCCGGGACGGCTTTGCAGAGATGGTCTCGCTTGCATGCGATCGCGCGTTTGCAGTCCGCGTCGGTCGCGACGACGCAAGCTGGCTCGTTGTCGAGCATGGCGAAGGTTCAGCGGGCTCGCTCTTCGCAATCTGTCGTCTGGAGGCAGTCGTCGGTCGAGTGAAGGCCGCATTGTCCGGCGGTGGAAAGGCTGCACCAACCGAGCGTGCTGCAGAACTCGGTCTTGGCGCAATCGGCGTTCGTCTTTGCGACGCAAGTCTTCCCGTCTGCGTGACACCTGCCCGGTTCTTTGCGCCGCAGAAGCGCACCACATCCCTCGTCCGTGGCGACGCAGTCGCCCGCTTTGTGCCCGCGCCGCACAAACCTTTGCTTCCGCATGCTTCGGAGTGGCCGCAGGCCGCGGCTTGCGAGGCGCATAGCGTCTTGTCGCATACGAGATCGCGCTTGCAGTCGCCGTTACCGCCCGTTATGCGAAGTGCGGGGAAGAAATTGCGGGGCGAGCGGAAGTTTGGACTAAACCGAGGCCCTTTCCCGTAAGTTGGATTCCGGAACGTTTGTGGCGGACCGATCCCCATTGCGTGCATTAGATTCCATGATGGGCTCACCGGCTCGCTTGCGTACTATGCGCACTCGAGTGGTAATGCCCGCCGGGTCTCGTGCGACGCGTGGCAACATGATCGCAAAGACGCAGCCCCTGCCGGGGATGTCACGAACGCCGAGTGCGCCGCCGCATGCCTCGATACCTTTGCGGCTGATGAACAGTCCAAGCCCCACGCCCGTGCGATCTTCTCCTCGTTGCTGGAATGCGCCAAATAGCTCCTTCTCCTTTCCACGAGGAAGCCCCCCACACTCGTCTTCCACGTGAATCTGCACGCGATCGGTCGTCGCCGAGGTGGTGAGCGATACGCGTCCGTTCGGCTTCGTGAATTTCGAACGCGTTCTGCAAGAGGTTGGTCAGGGCGCCCGAGAGGACTTCGGGATCGACGTCGACCACGAGATCGCATGGCGTGGGAGCCACGCTCAAGGATACGCCGCGCGACGTTGCGTCCATCGCGGCGTCGACTTGCGCGTCTTCGACGATGTCTCTCAGCGCGACGACCTGCGGAAGGACGTTTCCCGATTCGAGACGAACCTCGACCAGCGAGCGATCGATGAGCGTCTTCATGCATCTGTGGTTCCGCGCCACGGCCGCCGCGATGCCGCTACCGGGACTCGCCGTGCCGCTGTTGACCAACGCGAAGCCCATCGACGCGGAGCTGAGGCGATTGCGAAGCTCGTGCACGAGGAGGCCCATACGCTCTGCTTGCTCGAGAGCGAGGTGACGCTCGCGGCGCTGCGTGTACTCCGTGAGCGCCGCAGTGATGGCGATGTCGCGGCAAGCATCGAGCGTAGAACGCTCTTCGCTGGTGATGGGCCGCGCCGCTTCGGCGGCCAGATTGATGACGGCGCGACTGACGTCGCTGTAGTCCTGAAACGCGCGCGCTGGACCGAACCCGTTCCAAAGCAGGCTCGCTCCGTGGACGGCGGCTGCGGCTTCGATCGCCCTTGCGATTCCGCTCGCGACCGTCCCCGGAGATTGGAGCGCAAAGACGAGCTGCCGCAGGAACAGCGCGATGCTACCCGTCGCCTCGGTCGGCCGCGACGAACGTCGGGCGGCCATGTTTCGTGTGCGAGCGATGAGCTGCGTGTGACACGCCTCGATGTTCTCGTAGAGCATGTGTGAGGCATCAGCAACGGTTGTGCCGCTTTGGGGACCGCTGTTTCCTGCGCGCGCGCGACGGGGAAACGCCCCGCGCGTACCCTTCCGGCATGTGTCGATACGGATAGTGCTGGTCGTGTGCGGATCGGGATAGTGCGAGCGCGCGCGAGCGGCGACGTTCGTTCGGGTGATGGACTGCTACCTGCACTCGCCCGTGCGAATGCCAACGACAGCGTGTTGCTGTCGCAGAAGGACAAGTACTCAAAATGAAAAACAACTCGCGTCTTCTACGCCCCATGACACTCGGTGCGGTCGCCTTTGCGACGTTGACGGCTCTCGTCGCGGCCTGCAGTTCGTCAGTACCGACTGGTCGCACGAATGCTGCACTCGATCAGACCGTGCTCGGGACCGCACAGACGTTCGCGGTGCTCGGAGGGTCCACGGTGACGAACACGGGCGCGACTACGGTCTACGGAAATCTCGGAGTCGATCCGGGGCTAGCCGTGACCGGGTTTCCACCGGGGCTCGTTGCCGGCGGCACGATACACACGGGCGACGCGGTGGCGTTGCAAGCGCAGAACGACACCACGACGGCGTACAACACGCTCGCGGGGCAGGCGCTCACCGCGGATCTGACCGGACAAGATCTCGGTGGGATGACGCTCACGGCGGGCGTCTATCACTTCTCGTCGTCCGCGCAGCTCACCGGGGCGCTCACGCTGGACGCACAGGGCGATCCCAACGCGGTGTTCATCTTTCAAATCGGAAGCACGCTGACGACGGCAAGTAACTCGTCCGTGCTCGTCATCAACGGCGCGCTGGACTGCAACATCTTTTGGCAAGTGGGAAGCTCGGCGACGCTGGGGACGACCACCGCGTTCAAGGGCAACATCCTCGCGCTCACGAGCATCACCCTCAACACCGGCGCGCTGGTCAGCGGTCGAGCACTCGCGCGAAATGCGGCGGTCACGATGGATGACAACAACGTGTCCATTCTCGGCTGCACGAGCTTGCCCGACGGTGGTGGCGGCGGCGGCCCGGACGGCGGAAACGGAAACGACGCAGGCGGCGGCGGAAACGGAAACGACGCAGGCGGCGGCGGCGGCGGAAATGGCGGCGACGCAGGCGGCGGCGGCGGCGGCGGAAACGGCGGCGACGCAGGCGGCGGTGGCGGCGGCGGAAACGGCGGCGACGCAGGCGGCGGCAACAACGGCGACGCCGGCGGCGGCAACAACGGAAACGGCGACGCCGGCACGAACGACAACGACGCCTCGACCAAAGACTGTGGCGCGAGCGAGTGGCCATGAACCACGAGGCGCCGTCACCGGTTCATCGCATGTTCGAAGCCCGTGCGAAGTGGCAGCCAAATGCCGTCGCGATCGGCTTCGAGGAATCGCGACTTACCTACGCGCAGCTTGACGAGCGAGCCAATCGGCTCGCTCGTCAGCTCGTCGCCTCCGGAGCGACTCGCGGCAGTCCCGTCGCAGTCTGTCTGCGCGCTTCGGGCGACCTACTGATCGCGATGCTTGCGATTTTCAAGGCCGGTGCCGTCTACTTTCCGCTCGATCCGACGCACCCGCCGGCGCTTCTCGCGCGAATGATGGACGAAGCGCGGCCATGCGTCGTCCTGACGCTTTCTTCACTTCATGAATTGATCCCCTCCGAGCGATTCCCATGCACGTGGGTCGACATGGATGCCGTCGCTGGCGCGTTTCCCGGCGCGCCACCGCTCGTGGAGCACGACCTCGCTGCGCCCGCGTGTCTCTTCTACACCTCGGGAACAACGGGAAAACCCAAAGGCGTCCTCGTGACGTACGGCAATCTGGTGCACTACGTCCGCGCGGCGCAGCACAAATACGCTTTCGGGCCACCGGACGTGTTCTGTTCGCTTGCGCGTCCGACGTTCAGCATCAGTCTCTTCGAGTTGCTCATCCCACTTTGCTGCGGCGCGAGTGTTCGGGTGCTCGACCGCGACGATGTTCTCACGCCAGACCGGCTGTGCGGAGCGTTGCAGCAGGTGACCGTCCTGCACGCAGGACCGAGTCTGCTCGCCAGCCTCTTTCGTCACCTCCGCGCCAATCCTCTCGCGCCGCGCTCCTTTCCAATGGTCCGCCACGCGTCCACCGGCGGCGACTTGGTGCCACCGTCGATCGCGGAGGAGATGAAAAGCGTCTTCGACAACGCGGAGATCTACGTCATCTACGGATGTACCGAAATCAGCTGCATGGGAACCACCTTCGCGGTGCGCCGCGAAACGAAGGTAACTCGTACCGTGGTCGGTGAGCCATTCCCCGACGTACAGCTGCGAATTCTCGACGCGGAGCAACGCCCCGTACCGCCGGGCGAGGTCGGCGAGATTTGCTTTGCCGGCAAAGGCGTCTCCTCTGGCTATCTCGGCCGCCCCGAGCTGACGACGACTGCTTTCGTCGAGATCGACGGCGCGCGATTTTACAAAACTGGCGACGTTGGCCGCATCTCGGCCGATGGCAATCTGGAAATACTCGGACGTCGTGATTTTCAGGTGAAGCTGCGTGGCATTCGCATCGAGCTCGCCGGCATCGAGAGCACGGTGCTCGAGCTCGGGCTCGCAACACAATGTGCGCTCGTGTCCAAAGCGATGGGCGACAACGACGTGCGTCTGGTCGCGTTCGTCGTCGAGCCAACCGTCGACTCGATGGCGACGTTCCGCGCGAAGCTGGGCGCGCAGCTGCCCGACTACATGATCCCGCACCACGTCGTCGTCCTCGACGCCATGCCGCTGACGCCGAACGGGAAGTTGGATCGAAATGCCCTGAAGGAAATGTCGTGGACGAAGCAACTCGGTGCGAGTCGAGGTCTACAGCCAGAGACCGTCGTCGAGCGGATGCTCGTCGAGGTGTTCCGTCGAGTGCTCGGCGTCGAGGAAGTGGGCGTCGATGACGACTTTTTCGAGCTCGGCGGCGACTCGCTCAGCGCGGTGATGGCGATGGATGAGATCGAGAACGCGTTGGGGGTTTCGATTCCCACGCGCGTGATCTTCGACTGCGGCAGCGCGCGAGGTGTGGCACGTCGCGTCCAAGAGCCCGTCGCCGAGTCCCGGCCGATTCTACTGAACGATTCCATGGATCGAGCACCGCTCTTCATGCTCTCGGGCGTTCAGATCTACCGCGAGCTCGCGAGGCGTCTCCGAAGTTGCGCGGCGTACGGCCTGTTCTTGGATCGTGAGGTCCGCGCTCGCGACGTGAGCGCGCCATCCGTGCGCGACCTCGCACGAGAATACGTGACGCTCGTTCGGCGCGCGCAGTCGAACGGTCCGTATCGATTGCTCGGTTATTCGTTCGGTGGAATTCTGGCGTACGAAGTCGCACAAGAACTTCGCGAGCGCGGGCAAGAGGTCTCGTTCTTGGGCCTCATCGACGCGGAGCTTCCGGAATGGGAGAACGGTTTGCGGTTTCGACTCGCGCAGCTCGCGCGACTACCTTCCGCTAGTGCGAGCGACATCGTCGGATTCGTCACACGGAAATTGCGACGAACGACCGAACGTCCCAATGCCCTGGAATTGCGGTCGCTCGAGAAGCATCGCGATCTGGTCAATGCCGCCGCCGCTGCGGACTACGTGAGTGGAATCCTTCCTTCTGCGGGGAAGGTGACCCTGATCACTGCTGACCGGCGCTTGCGCGACAACCCACTTCACAGTAAGACGTGCGGTTGGGGACCGTATGTTTCGTCGCTCGATGTTCATCCGATCGATGCCGATCACTTTCAACTCATGAGGGATGAACCGTATCTCTCTCAAATGGCGGGAGTGCTCGACCGTCAGATTCGACGCGCGCCGTGCTCCTCCGACGTTTCGTATGCCCATCATGCTCACGGGCATTTTTCGCTGACAGATCCGCTCGTTTCGCGCCGTGTTTCCCGCCCTCCGCGTGAGGCGTGAGCGAGTGGGAAGTTTCGATCGCAGCGGTCCAATGGGGAGCGGGCATGACAAAAGTAACGTAACGCCCGTTGCATCGCGATCGACCGAAACGCTCGCGTAGCTCGGCTCAGTCGTCGTAGTCCTCGGCCGAGCGGATGCCGTGGCGCCTCAGGAACTCGCGGTGCTCCGAGCCGGGCGCCGCTGCTGCCGAAGCTGCGGCCCCCGCCTCCGGCTTGGGCGCATCGGGGTCGACCAGCCCGTGCTCGTCGAGGCCGACGGGCGCGCGCGCTCGCGCGCACCAGCTCGTCGTCGGGCACGAAGAGCGCCTCGAGCGGACAGCCGATGGCCCAGAACGCGGCGAGCTCGTCGGGCGGGAGCGGCAGAGGGGGCATCGCGTGGGGACGATAGCGCCGACACCGAGGGCGCGAGCGAAGACGCGGATGGCGGAATCGCGGACCGCGATTGCAAACGGGCAAATCGTCGATAGCATCCCTCGCGATGCGCCTCCCTTCCCTGCTCGGCGGCGCGGTCCTGGCGCTCGCCGGGTGCGGCCACACCTCCGAGGCGTCGAGGCACGCCATCTACGCCAAGGTGGACGACTTCAACGGCAAGAGCGAGGCGCGCGCCTTCGCGCAGGCCCTCGCGACGGCGCGGGCCATCGCGCTGGACGTCCCGGAGGAGTCGCTCGTGGTCCGCGATCGGGAGGCGTGCGAGCGACGGTCGGAGATCACCGTCCCCCGCTCGGGGGGCGGCGCGATCGTCGTGGCCTGCGCGGCGATTCTCGACGCCGCGCGCACGGGCGGCGCAGTGGACGCGAAGACCGACGCCGGTGCCCCGGTGTTGGTGGTGCCCTCCCGCCCGCTGGGCACCAGCAACGTCGCTCGGCTCGCGCGGGGGCCCGGTGGCGCGCTGATCGAGCTCCTGCCGGCGCCGCGCGTGGTGCGGGTGCGAGAGATCTCGCAGGCCGGCACTTGCGACCGGATGCCGCACGCCGACGACATCCCGCCCATGCGCTCGGCGTACGTCGTTCCCGGCGTGCACGCGGCCGACTTGAAGCGTGTCAGCGTCCCCTACGACGCCGAGGACGTCCGCGTCGTTTGCGACCATTACACGTACTGATCGTGAAAACGTGGCGGACGCGACTCGTCGGTCGAGCTGGTCGCTCTTGGCTGAGTCGAATGCCGTGCGGCTTGCCCGACGTCGCGTCTGCCGGCGCCGCGCCGAGGCGTGCGATCGCGCGCCGAAGCCTTGCGATCCGCGCCCCAAGCCTTGCGATCACCGCGAGGATGCCCAGCGCGCATTGGCCGCGGATCCACGAGCTCTTCGCCGCGACCAATGGCTCGTTGCACTTTTGCCATTCGCGACGATCTTCTCAAGCAGAGCGATATCCACGGGCGAAAAGTTGCCTCCGCCGCGTGCGCGGGGCGCCACCGACTTCGTCTCACGTTTCAACGCAACCCAACGTTGAAGCGCCCGACGAGCCTCGTTGATCCTCACTCCATGAAAGAGTCGGCGGCAGCGTCCGTCGCGTCGACGCCGCTGTCCGTTTCCGCTGCGTCGGGTTGAGCATCGACGCCCGCTTCGGGATGAGGCTTGGGGAGCGCGCAAGTCGGCGACGCGAAATCGACGAAGCCGGGAGAGACGCACCTGTCCTTGGTGACGGCCACCGTGTGCTGCGTGCCATCGGTGAGCTGCACTGCGATCGAGCAATTCGAATCGGGAACGACCGTGCATGTCGCGACGCCGCCCGACGTCGTGCACTTCGGGAGCCCACCGGAGCACGTGGTCTCGATGAGCGAGAAGCCGCATGGCGATTCGAGCTCGACGCTGTAAAAGCACTAACCATAGGAACTGCAGCTCGAGACGGCTGCGACGATACTCGCGCCTACGCCCGCGACGAGCATTCCGCGGCTGACGTGCGGCGCTTTGCGCGCGCTGTCGAAGCATGGCTTCGTCGAGACGACGGCTCCGCAAAATGGACATGCGGACGCGCGCACGGAGGTCCTCGAGACGCGAAGCCCACCTTGATTCGCGCTTCCAGTCTGGCTGTACCTTCTGATTTCCAGTTCGCTCTCCGCGAATCCCATCGCACGTTTCGTGAAACGTCAGCGTGCTACGCTTTGGCATGCGAGGGGTGTGGGTCTTCGTCGTCGTGTCGTGCGGCAGCAACGCGAACGGACCCGCGAGCCACTGCATCGACGCGAGCGGCGTCGCGTGTCCGGTGCTCGCGAGCGGCGTCTACGCGCAGCGCCTCGCGCTCGACTCGACGACGCTCTATTGGACGCACGTCACGCCAGGCGGCATCGCGGCGATCGCGAAGAACGGCGGCTCCGTTCGTGACGTCGTCACGACCGAAACTCCGACGTCGATCGCCGTCGACGAATCCGGCTTGTTCTTCGGAGTCTCGGGCTCCGAGTCCGCGGGCTATGCGGACGGATTGGTCGATACGGTCGACAAAGGCGGCGGCCCGGTGTCGCTCCTCGGCACGGTCGGACAAGACCCGATGTGGCTCGCGCTCGGCGCGACCGACGTCTACGCCTCGACCCAAATCGCGAACCCAGAGAACCCTGGCATCGTTTCGCCGGGCCTGTTCGGCGTCTCGCGTGTCGGCGGGACGGTGAACACGTTGGCTGGTTTGGCCGGTCCGGTCGCGGCCGATGTCTCGGGCGTGTATTGGGCAGCAGCGTTCGCGCCCAACGCCGAGGTGTGGAGCGTGGCCGTCGACGCGACGAACATCTACTTCGCCGCCTTCGCGGATGTCCAAGGGAGCGCGCTCGTCGCGAACGTCGCGGTGGTTCCGAAAGCGGGCGGTGCGACGACCGTGCTCTTCACCGGCGACTACGTGCGCTCGATCGCCGTCGACGCTACCGACATCTACGCGCTCCAGATGGGCGACGCCGATTCAGCCACCGGTCGCATTGTTCGCATCCCGAAGAGCGGCGGTACGGCGACGATCTTCGCGAGCCAACTCAGCTACCCAACGGATCTCGTGCTCGACGAGAGCTACGTCTACTGCGCCGATTTCGACGCCGCCACGATCGTGAAGCTCGCGAAGTAGATCGTGCGCGCCCTCCGAGACAGCGAGGTCGTCGGGATGTACCGCGGCGGCGTCACGTGGGACCCGCGCACCTCACCGAGCCGCAGGTACATCATCGTCGCATCGACCGCCGCGCAATTCACGTTGGCTCACGAGCTCGGTCACTTCTTCGGGATTCAGCCGCACTTGAACGTGAAGCACAACCCTCGACGCGTCGCACGGCTGTCGCGCGTGGAGCAAAGACGGTTGCGATGGTCCCCAACTCGGCCACGAGCCGCCGGGCTACAGGCAGTAGGAGTGCAAGCGGTCCAATAGCGAGCGGGCATGACGAAAAGTAACGTAACGCCCGTTATGCGAAGTGCGGGGAAGGAATTGCGGGACGAGCGGAATTTTGGACTAAACCATGCTTATCCGGAATAGTCCCAACGACCCCGGCGTTTTCATCGCAGGACCATGGAGAAGCGGTTTCCGACCACGCTACCGGATTTTCAAAAGCTTTTTCCGGATGATGCGGCATGCGAACATTACCTAGAGGAAGTCCGCTGGCCGGACGGCTTCGTGTGCCCTAGCTGCAAGGCCCACGGCGAGCCCTATCGTTTCCCCAAGCGCTCCGCCATCGTCCTTCGTTGCCGCACCTGCCACGCTGACGCGTCGCTCACGGCCGACACGGTCATGCACTCAAGCAAGATGTCGTTGTCGCTCTCGGTTCTGGGCCGCGTACCTGATGACGACTCACACGCCCGTCATTTCGGCGGTGCAGTTCCAGCGTCAACTCGGCATTCGACGATATGAGACTGCGTTTACGATGCTTCACAAGCTACGTGAGGGCATGGTCCGCCCGGAGCGCTACCATATCGGCGCGGAGTGGCCAGTGGAGATCGATGAGGTCTACATCGGCGGTGCGACGCGCGGCGAGGGCGAGGGCGTTCACCACAAGACGATTGTGGTCGGAGCCGTCGAGGTCCGCCGCCGCGACGGTGGTGTGAACAGCAAGTCGCACGACAGCCGCCGCCTTTACGCTGGGCGGTTGCGGCTCGCTGTCGTAGCTGACCGGAGCGCCAAGTCGCTCGTTCCCTTCATCACGCGCAACGTCGTGCGGGGCGCGAAGGTGAAGACCGACGCGCACTACGGCTACCGCGACCTTTGCGAGGTCCACGGGTACTCTCACGAGTCCGTCGCGATCCGAGGCGACCCCAAGGCCGCCGAGCGGCACCTGCCAATGATCCATCGCATCTTCTCAAACCTGAAGGCATGGCTTCACGGCACGCATCATGGGCGCGTCGAGCCGCATCACTTGCAGGCATACCTCAACGAGTACGTGTTCCGCTTCAATCGCCGCTTCTACCCGATGAACTCGTTCAACTCCGTGATCGGGATTGCTTCGTCGGTCGTGCCGCCGACTTACGCGGAGCTTTACTCGGGCTCATGGGCGCATCCCGCGTGAAGAACTCGTAGTCCTCGGCGAGCATGCTGAAGTCCGCTTCGAACGACACGCGCATGCGCTCAAGCCGCTCTTCGGGCGTCGGTGTTTTCGGGGCCACGATGCGAGCCTGGCGTAACCCGGCGAATTTCGCAAGCAAGAACCACTCAGCATTTGCATGGCTAGTTGTCGCCACAATGGACCGTTAGGTTCGGTTTGCGATGGACTACGTCAGTGCCTGGCTTCTCGATGACTGGTCGAACCCAGCTCGCGTTCTCTTGGTGCTCGTCGTCGTTTGGGCGCTCAGAACGGCGTGGATCAAACGGGTGGAACGGCAGTACGAAACCGTACTTGACGCGTGGACGCGACTCTGCTCCCGCACAAGGGGCGACGTGGCGAGCGCATACAATGGACCCGCGCGCTCAGAATCGCGCTCAGAAAACGGCACAACAAGAAATGCGTCTACGCCGACCACGGCGGTTGCAAAGGTGATCTCACGATAGACCACGTTCGTTCGCTGAACGACGGCGGCTCCAATTTCAGCGAGAACCTCTGCATTGCCTGCCGTCGTCACAACAGTCAGAAGCGAGAGCGCTCTCCGCTTGAAATGAAGCTAGGGGTGCGGCGCGCTGGGCGCAGGCGTCGGTGAGTGTGACCGTTTCACAAATGCTCGGACGGCGAAGCCAGCACAAACGGCTATCGCCCCCGCAAACAGCCAATCCTCACCGGTACGTTCGCTCGCTACGCTTTGCTCTGATCGCGCGGCGAGCCATGCGCTCCCAGTCGGTCTTCATGATCGCCAGAATGCCGATGGTTCACACCAAAGGCAAACACCTGGGACGATTCCGGGATAAGCATGGCACTAAACTGGCCGGGCGGCAAACGGCTGGGAAGAGTTCCACTGCTCCTTGTGACCACTGCAAAGAGCTGATCTGCGCGGTGGCGAAGCCAAACGGTTGCCTGGAGATACTTATCTGCGACGATAACAATAAGCCACAGAAACCAAAGTGTCCTTAAAAAATAGCACATCAACATGAAAATCCTGATTCCTCCTTATATCGAAAATGCAGGCGTTGTCGGTGCACCCCTTGACTTCCCTTGGCAGGGTCCTCAGGCCCACATCGGGCCGGTCGAGACGGTGAACAAGATGTTCAATCTAATCGGCTACAAAAGTTACTTGCGGGATGTTTTCCTAGCCAGGCGGCGGGTATCATTAGTTGGGGCGCCTGGCGATTGGAGGGCCATACCAATGTCAAAGTTCTGCTTCAAATGGTCGAAGCGAGCTTCGCTTTCCAAGTCTCATCCATGCTACGTCGATCCGGACGGGGCCCCCACTCGCAAGCCCAAAGAGCGGCCCGCTGCGGAGTCGGCTGCTGCAGAAGCTTCAATTGCTTTTATGGGAAGGTCTCGATGCCGACCGCTACTGGCACAGCTTACTACCAACCTCATGATAGTGCTTTTCACTCCGCGTACCTCGTGCGACACATTATGCCCAAGAGCAAGAAGAAGGTCTTTAGTGACTGGCTTGAAGCAATGCTCGAACGAATCAAGGAAGTGGCCCCAAAACCAGATGAGCCCCGAGTAAAGGACCCTGACGCGCTCTCCGCCAAAGAAAGAGATGCCTATTATTCCCGTCATTGGGGGCAACCGCTGCCACCCCAAGTCTTGGATGTGGAATTCGACTACCAACCAAGCAAGCGCGAGGAACTGGTCGAACATTTCCCTTCGCCAGCTAAGTTGGAAGGAAAATCCCTTCTTGCGCTCGCCGGACGCCATGAAGAAACTGGGGTTCGAAGGCAAGCCCTACGAACTTGGTTAAGAGGGAGATTGGACGATGGCGCTGCATGTTCCACCCTAGTCGGCGATTCCGCTACGATTGCACGTGGTGCTCATGACCGTCTCGTCCAAGGTTCTTCGCGGGCGGGTTTCTCCGCGGAGGCCCATTGATCGCCCTCTTCCCCGCCGCACTTCACGGTCACCGCGGCGCTCGAGGACTCCGTGTCCGCGCCGCCTCACGCGATCAGGAGAGATGCGACGGCGAGCGCCGCGAGGGCGACCTTGTGCATTCGTGAGCGCCCCTCTTCAAGGCCCGTGCCGACGCCGCCGATTTCGGCTCGCGCGGCGTCGCGAGACGCGCTCGAGCAATCACGCGGAAAACGAGCGGCCTCGCGAGATTTCGCGTGCTCGCGAAAGGAGGTGGATCGACGATGTACCGCCCGGACTGCGGCGCGCTACGGTTTCACCGTCATCGCGAATACGAGAGCGACGAGCAGAGCCGAGCGCGCCCACAACGACCCGACGAGGAGACCGTTGCGGAGCGCGCCCACGACGTCGCCGGGGAGCGAGCCGCTGCCACGCTCGAGCGCGTTGCGAATGCGTTTGCGGCGCGGTGCGACGACGGCCCCGGCGATCGCGACGAGCACGAGCGCCGGTACGGCCATCTTCACCCAACCGAGGCTCCACGAGCTCAACGTGCTGGCGAGCCAGATGCCGCTCGCCAGCACGACGAGCGTGGAAGGCATGCCGATCGGCATCAGCCACGCGTGAAGGCCGCTCGCGTCGCGCGCTTGCTCGAAGCTCCGAGCACGTCGCATCGAGAGCACTGCGATCCACTCGATCGTGAGCGCCGCGAAGAGGCCGATCATCGACGCGACGTGGAGGAATAGAACGATCTGGAGCGTCATGCGAGCACCGACCCTCCGGCGACGTCGAGGACGACACCGCTGATCCATGCGCTCTCCTCGGACGCGAGAAACACTGCGGCGGACGCGACGTCCTCGGGCACGCCGAGGCGCTTGATCGGATGCATGTCGACGAGGCTCGCTCTCTGCTGCACGGGGATGCGCGCTTCGTTGCGCTCCGTGAGGATCGTCTCGGGTGCGATGCAGTTCACGCGAATGCCATGCGCGCCGACCTGCGACGCAACGTCTTGCGTGAGCACCTGAAGCCCGGCTTTCGCTGCGGCGTACGGGATGGGCGAGTGCGCGCCGAGACGTCGCGCGGCCGCCGAAGACACCGTGATCACGTTGCCCGCACGGCGCATTTTCATGCCGGGAAGAACGACCTTGAGCGCGAGGAAGGCGCTCGTCAGGTTGAGCGCGAGCGTCGCGTTCCATACGTCCTCGGTCGTCTCTTCGATGTCGGCCGGCGGCGCGAGACTCCCGCCGGCGTTGAGGACGAGCACGTCGAGCGGGCCGAGGCGCGACTCGATCTCGGCATGCATCCGCTCGACGTCGACGAGGCGCGTCACGTCCCCGACGACGCATGCGTCCGCGCGAACGTCGGCCTGCACCGCCGCGAGCGCCGCTTCGTCTCTCCCGTGTATGGCGACGCGCGCGCCTTCGCGAGCGAAACGCCGCGCGATCGCGGCGCCGATGCCGCGCGAGCTACCAGTGACCCAGCACACTTTGCCGTCCAACGCACCCATTTGGCGACCTCCTGTCGCGAAATGCTTACAACGGTACGATGGTTGAAGTAGTTTAAGTATTGTGAAGCCCGTGAACAAGAGAGCGCTCGCGACGGAGGTATGGCGAAACCTCTTCGATTTCATCATCGCGACAGCGAACGAGCGAAACGCCGTCCTCGGACGCCGCGGCCTCACGCCCAACGATTCGCGCGCGCTGTTCGCGTTGTCCGAGCCGCGCAGCATGAGCTGGCTCGCCGAGGCGTGGAGCTGTGACGCGTCGAACGCGACGTGGCTCGTCGATCGGCTCGAGCGGAAAGGGCTCGCCGAGCGCGCGAGCCAGAAAGGCGACCGGCGCGTGAGGCTCGTGCGCCTCACGCCTCTCGGCCGGCGAACGCGCGCCGCGCTCGAGCGCGAGCTCCATCGCCCACCCGATGCGCTGCTGCAGCTCGCGACGGCAAATCTCGAGGTGCTCGCGCGCGCGACGCGCGAGCTCGCTCCAGACCCGCAGAAATCCGACGGCGGGCCGGCTCGAACACGGCGATGACGCGAAGTACGAGCCGCGCCGGTGGGAGTATAGTCGCTCCAATGGGGTCGCGGGACGGGGAAAGTTTACGGAACGCCCGTTGGACGAAGCCGCTGCGCGGCAGCATCGCTTCGCATCGAGGTCGTCGTTCATCGCGGCTCGCTTCACGCGGGCTTGATCGCGCGTCCGTCTCGTAGTCCGGGCTCGTAGCCGCGATCCTGAGCCTTCGCGCCGCCCGTCCGCTCGTGGACGGAGGGGGCGCCGAAGGAGGCTACGATGGCTGCGAAGCAAAGGCTGCGAGACAAGATGCGCGAGGACCTCGCGCTGCGAGGGATGAGCCGTGCGACGATTGACTCGTACGTGCGGTGTGCGCGGCGGTTCGCCGAGTATCACGGCCGCTCACCGTCGGCGATGGGCGCGCCAGAAATCCGCGCGTTTCTCGTGCACCTGGCGCAAGAGCGCAAGGTCGCCCCCGCGTCGTTCAACGTGTACGTCGGCGCGCTCAAGTTCCTCTACGGCGTGACGCTCGACCGGGCCGAGGCGCTCGCGCGCATGCCCCGCATGCGTGTTCCGATGCACATCCCGGTCGTCCTAACGACGGTCGAGGTGTCGCAGCTTCTGACGGCGTTGAAGACGGACAAGCACCGCGCGATGGTGATGCTCGCGTACGGCGCCGGCCTGCGCGTCAGCGAAGTCTGCAAGCTTCGCGTCGACGACATCGACCCGAAGCGCATGCTCATTCACGTGCGAGAGACCAAGCGCGGGCGCGAGCGCTACGTGATGCTCAGCCCGAAGCTGCTCGCGACGCTGCGGGCGTATTGGAAGGCGTCGCGCCCCGCCCGTCCCTTCCTGTTTCCGGGACGCGATGCGAATGCCGTCATGACACGCGCGGCTGTCCACAAGGCGCTCGTCAGTGCGGCGCGCCGCGCCGGCATCAACAAGCGGCTCTCGCCTCACACGCTGCGCCACAGTTTCGCCACGCACTTGCTCGACGCCGGCACCGACTTGCGCACGCTGCAGGTTTTGCTCGGTCACGCGTCGCTCAAAAGCACGATGGCGTATCTGCACGTCAGCACCGCGCGCGTGCAGGCGATCCAAAGCCCGCTCGATTCGCTCGGCTGATCGCCGATGCGGACCGCGTGTGCGCTCACGCGCACGCGCGTCGTCATGGCGGCTGCGATGTTCCCGGGCTGCGCCGTCGACATCAACGTGGACTCGCCCGAGAAGCTGCGGTCGACGAGGCAGACTGCAATCAACAAGCGGACGAACCTCTCGCGCGCCCTGACGGCATTCTGTCCCGACTCGGTCACGAGCACCGCGCTACGGTCGGAAGACGCCTGCGTCGCGAGCGTCGACGCGCTGCTGCCGCCGGCGACGGCCAACGCCGCCAAGCGGCGAGCGTGCAAGCTCGCGCAAGGGGACGCTGACGGCGCAGCGGAGGTGATGCGAAGTCTCTTCACCAAGCACCAAATCGATCTGCGCGACGCCGACGCGCTCGGGCTCTGGTAGCCGCCTGTCCACCCTCAACCCGCGTCGGGCGCGGTCGTCGTCTCGGGGGTGGGTGTGGAGGGATGGCGCACCGGGCAGGGAACGTCGACCGCAGTCGAAGCGGGAGCGGTCGTCGCCACACAACGGCCGGCGCCGATTTCCTTGACGAGGATCGTCCCCTTCGCGTTGGGCGGGCACACGTACGCAAAAGGCGGCGGCGGGTTGCAGTTCGCGTGCTTCGGACAGGGAGCTTCGTCGCGAGCGTCCGCGGAACAGGTACCGTCGCCGTTGGCGACTACGTCCCACTCGTGATGTGTTTCGCCTTGCGGCGGCGGGCTCGACGCTTGGCCGCACGCGCCGGCGGCGAACGTGACGACGAACGCAGGCGCGAAAACGCGGCGAGGAACATGAGCGGCCATGGGCGAGAGCATAGCCGAACGCAAAGACGTCGTCGGCCGCACGGCTCGTCGACACGTCGTCAGCGGAGGAATCAGTGGCCAATCACTCCGCGTCGCCGCTACCGCCATCTCGGCGGATCGGTACACGTCAGGGCAGGCCTTGTCGCGACGGAGAGCTCCGCGCCGATGGGTGCAGAATGCAAATAAGTCGAGGCCGGGCCTCCGTCGACGCGCGTGACCGCAACCTCGAAGACGCCGCTGCCGCTTGGCGCGGACGCGATCGAGTACGAGCGACGCAGCTCGGAAGCGTCGCCCACGCAGCTCCAGCTCTGGCCCCTCTCCAGCACCGCTTGCGTCGTTCCGCCAGCAGCCTGGTTCTCGGGTTCATTTGCGGCGGCGCTTTGCTTTCTTCGCTTTGGGCGTGGGCTTCGGGTTGAACAGTCGCTGCTTCTCGCTGCGAAACTCGCGATCGAATTCGTAGGGCGTGATCGAGTACCGCCCGAACCCGACCACCTTCATGAACTTCTCGACGTCGGGCTTGGCCGCCTCGACGACTACGCGCAGCTTCTTGCCGTCCACGCCGAGCAACTTCGCCGCTCGATCGAGGTCTCCCTCGAGGCAGTTGTCCTCGAGCGACACTCCGCTCTCGTCGTTTTCGCCGAACAAACCATGCGCCACCTGCTTGCCGCGGGCGTAGAGCGTGAACCCCCACGGAGTATAGTCGCTCCAATGGGGTCGCGGGACGGGGAAAGTTTACGGAACGCCCGTTGGACGAAGCCGCTGCGCGGCAGCATCGCTTCGCATCGAGGTCGTCGTTCATCGCGGCTCGCTTCACGCGGGCTGATCGCGCGTCCGTCTCGTAGTCCTGGCGCGTAGCCGCGATCCTGAGCCTTCGCGCCGCCCGTCCGCTCGTGGACGGAGGCGGCGCCGAAGGAGGCTACGATGGCTGCGAAGCAAAGGCTGCGAGACAAGATGCGCGAGGACCTCGCGCTGCGAGGGATGAGCCGTGCGACGATCGACTCGTACGTGCGGTGTGCGCGGCGGTTCGCCGAGTATCACGGCCGCTCACCGTCGGCGATGGGCGCGCCCGAAATCCGCGCGTTTCTCGTGCACCTGGCGCAAGAGCGCAAGGTCGCCCCCGCGTCGTTCAACGTGTACGTCGGCGCGCTCAAGTTCCTCTACGGCGTGACGCTCGACCGGGCCGAGGCGCTCGCGCGCATGCCCCGCATGCGTGTTCCGATGCACATCCCGGTCGTCCTAACGACGGTCGAGGTGTCGCAGCTTCTGACGGCGTTGAAGACGGACAAGCACCGCGCGATGGTGATGCTCGCGTACGGCGCCGGCCTGCGCGTCAGCGAAGTCTGCAAGCTTCGCGTCGACGACATCGACCCGAAGCGCATGCTCATTCACGTGCGAGAGACCAAGCGCGGGCGCGAGCGCTACGTGATGCTCAGCCCGAAGCTGCTCGCGACGCTGCGGGCGTATTGGAAGGCGTCGCGCCCCGCCCGTCCCTTCCTGTTTCCGGGACGCGATGCGAATGCCGTCATGACACGCGCGGCTGTCCACAAGGCGCTCGTCAGTGCGGCGCGCCGCGCCGGCATCAACAAGCGGCTCTCGCCTCACACGCTGCGCCACAGTTTCGCCACGCACTTGCTCGACGCCGGCACCGACTTGCGCACGCTGCAGGTTTTGCTCGGTCACGCGTCGCTCAAAAGCACGATGGCGTATCTGCACGTCAGCACCGCGCGCGTGCAGGCGATCCAAAGCCCGCTCGATTCGCTCGGCTGATCGCCGATGCGGACCGCGTGTGCGCTCACGCGCACGCGCGTCGCGCCCCGGCTCGAGTTCGCGGACATCGTTCGCGCCCATGGCGAGGCGTTCGCCAGGGGGCGCGTGCTGCGTCCCGAGCAGCGTGCGGCGCTTCGCGCGATCGCGCAGTGCAGGACTGCCGTTCTCGGCGGACACCTCGACGTGTGCACTGCGTGCGGGCTCGAGCGGCCATCGTACAACTCGTGCCGCAATCGGCATTGCCCCAAATGCCAATCACTGGCACAGGCGCGCTGGGTCGATTCCCGCCTCGAGCGCATCTTGCCCATCCACTACTTTCATGTCGTCTTCACGCTGCCCGCCGAGCTTCGCGCCCTCGCTAAACGCTCACGCGAGGCGGTCTTCGACATGCTGTTCGCCAGCGCGTCGGCGACGCTGCTCGCGCTCGCCCGCGATCCGAAGCGCCTCGGCGCCGAGCTCGGTGTCACGATGGTCCTGCACACTTGGACCCGCGAGCTCTTGTTTCATCCGCACGTACACGCCATCGTCACTGGAGGTGGACTCTCCGACGATGGCACGCGCTTCGTTCGCGCTCGCCGTCGATTCCTCTTCCCCGTGCGCGTCATGGGCGCGCTCTTTCGCGGCAAGATGCTCGCCGCCCTCGAGCGCGCCCACGCACACGGCCAGATCGACCTCGGCAACATCGATATTCGCGCGCTTCACCGCAAGCCCTGGGTCGTCTACGCCAAGCGCCCCTTCGGTGGACCCGACCAGGTCATTCGTTATCTCGGTCGCTACACTCACCGCGTCGGCATTTCCAATCAGCGCTTGGTCTCGTGGGATGATCGCGGCGTCACCTTCCGCACCAAGGACGGCAAATCCGTCACCGTCTCCCCGACGAGTTGCTCGCGCGCTTCGTCGAGCACGTGCTGCCGCCACGCTTCGTCAAGATTCGACACTACGGCCTTCACTCCGCCGGTCACGCCACCACGCGACTCGCCCTCGCACGAGCGAGGCTCGCTCCTCACGCGACGCTCACCCTTCGGCCTGTGCGCTCCGACGACACGACCCTCCTTCCCTTGCGTCTCACTGGCATCGACTTGCGCGTCTGCCCGCATGCAAGGCTCCCGCGATCGTGCGCGCCCCGTTGCCCGACGACCATGTCGCGCTCCGCCGAGGGTCGCGTGAATCCCGCCGCGCCCACACCGATCGCAAGTGCGATGAGGTACCGATCGTCCTCGCCTTCCAAAATCGCTTCCCCGTCATGCGGCGAGTGCGCCGATCGAACACGACGACGCCTCCCGTCGCGATCTGCGCCACGGCGCAAACGTGTTCCGGCACCTCGCGGACCTTTGGCGGCTCGACAACTTTCCCATAGGTCGACAGTCGACCGGCACCGCCTCGCCGCTGCCGCGCATCGGCTCCGTCCAACGCTCGATTACGCGACCGCGCACCCGCGCCCCGCACGCTGCGACGCCGTCGGCGCGCTCACGCAATCGACTCTTGA
>CAVSWE010000003.1:0-345914 GCA_963731595.1 uncultured delta proteobacterium | reverse complement strand
CAACAGCTTTGGACAACTCGGTAACGGCACGATGACGAACAGCACGACACCGGTGCTTGTTTCGGGTGGACTTAGTTTTGCGTGGATCAGTGCGGGGGGCCGCCACACGTGTGGCATGATAGGTCTTCCGTATACCGGCCCAACGCCCGGCGGCCCAAGCCTCGGCGGTGCGGTGTATTGCTGGGGCGATAACAGCTCCGGTCAACTCGGCAACAGCTGGACCACGAGCAGCTCGGTGCCAGTCAACGTTGCTGGGGGGCAGTAAAGGATTACGTTATGCGAACGTCCGTATATGGACCCCTCCTCGTTTGCAAGCATTCCGATCTTTGGCGGTGAGGTACGACTGCTCACGTATATCCGGCCTCTAACTGCCGCATCGATTTGACGATGCCGGGCCATGATGGGCTATTCGCGCGCCAGCTCCCCATTGGTTTTTCGTGCTTCTCGCACATGGACGTTCTCGGGATCTGCCGGCGCCGGTTCGACCTGTTTGCCATCGTTCGGTTTGCTTAGCAATCGTGGTGGATGTGCTCCTGTTTGCGACGCGGTTGATCGACCTGTAGTCGCCGGAACCGCCCGCTCAAGCCGTTCTCTGCGTCTTCCAACCAACAGGGTAACGCCCTGCGCAAATGCTCCAGCTCCTTAGGTGCCACCAACCCGTACTCGGCGACCAGGCCCCGGATCTGGTTCCCTTTGGCTGTGCGTTGCTTGGTCAGCTCGGCGCGAATTCGGTGTACCGCCTGGATGTCTTGTTGCTCCACCGTCTTCACCGCCACAAAGCGCATCTTGGGCCGGCTCATTGCCTCACAGATCGCCTCGGCATCGTTGGCGTCATTCTTGTTACTCGTCACATACGGTTTGACGAACTGCGGCGCAATCATCCTCACCTTCAACCCGTGCGCCTGCAGTTGGCGAGCCCAATGGTGCGCGCCACCGCACGACTCCATGCCAATCTCACAGCCAGACTCAACGGTCTCCAGCAGAATCTTCACCCAGCTCTCCCGCCCTAGCTTGCGGCACCATATCGCTTTCTCGTTCCGATCTACACCGTGGACCTGGAAGACGTTCTTTGCCAAATCGACCCCAACGCGAATAAGCTTCATGGTGGACTCCTTCTCCCGTTGACTGGTGGCTGACACTTCCGGTCTGGCACATCGATGCCGCTAGGTGAGGAGGGGTCCATCCCATTGGTTTTCATAAGGCTCGATGACCGGATTGGGGTCGTTCACGCCCATTGGAACCGAGGCGCCCGCTGGCGGCTCTGTTGCTCATAGCCGCCCTTCACTCCTCGATGGGCGCTGTGGGCTATGCAGCAGGCCCTCGGTTGCACCGCAATGCGCGATGGCGTCCCAGCTTCCTGGGCAAGCGAGCCAGCGCCGTGCGCGCTTGCACTAAAAGGGCTAGCTATAATAGTGATCTCCAAAACAACAAGAAGCCACGATGACGACTAGGGCGAGTGCTGCCACCCGGCGGCGTCGAAAAGCACACCGCTGCATCGTCATCGCCGGGCCGAACGGGGCAGGGAAGACGACCTTCGCTCGTCAATTTCTTCCAATTGACGCCAAGGTGATCCACTTTGTGAACGCAGATTTGATCGCCGCGGGTCTCGCTCCACTTCGCCCCGAAATGGCAGCGCTGGCCGCGGGACGAATCTTTCTTAGGGAACTGGACCGGCTCGCAGCCGAACGGGTAGATTTTGCGTTTGAGAGTACACTCAGTGGCGTTGCATACCTGTCGCGGTTAAAACGCTGGAAGACGGCCGGCTATAGAGTGGAGATCGTTTACTTGAAGCTACCGTCCCCACGGCTCGCCCTGCGAAGGATTGCCGAGCGCGTCAAGCAAGGGGGACATGATGTCCCCGAGGTCGACGTACGGCGTCGATTTCAGCGAAGCTGGGATAATTTTTGGGCCATTTATCGGCCCATGGCAGACGTGTGGACCGTCTACGATAATGCGGGAGACAAACCAAAGCTGATCGAGCGAGGTCCATGATAAAACACGCGAAATCCAAGGAGAACGAACGTTTCTTCGCGGCTGTGGCCCGGGCAATTCAAAGAGCGGCGCGCCAAGCAAGGAAGACTGCGCGCGTGCACGGCACGCGCATCTACGTTTGGGAGAACGGAAAGGTCGTTGGCAAGCGGCCATAGGCTGCGTGTCGGCGCAATCGGTTGAGCATTTGTGTGGCGCTCGGAACGTTGCGTCCGAGGCAGTGCCGGTACCGACGCGCTCACGCAGGTGCCGCCACGAAGGCTCGAGACGTTTCGCCAAGAGAGGCTCCCGACTGATCGTCGATGGCGCTCGGCCGAGGTGCACTGCTATCGAACGCATGCAATGACCGGCAACCACCGCGCGCGAGATCTCTTCGCGTTCGGCCAAGGTCAACGCCAATCGCGAGCGCTTTCGTGGCGCCGGACGGATCCCACCCGTCTCGCCTAAAATCCGCGCTATAGATGGGTGGTTCCGATCAAACAACCGCGCGATTTGGTGTAGAGAATCACCCTTCTGCCAGCGCTCCCACATCAGCGCCCTCTGACTCTCCGTGTAATAGATCCGAGGTCTCATCTGCAACACTCCTCTGATTGCTCAGGCTATAGTGCGTTGCATTGACCGGTTGAAACCGCAAGAGATTGCAGCCACCGGCGGCAAGTCGAGCGGAGACGAGGAGACGAGACACGGACTCTGGTCAAAGGTAGAATACCGAGCATGAAAGTCACTACCGGCATCGTTGTCGACGGAAAAGTCGTGGTCGAGGGGGAGTCCTTGGCCGAAGGCTCGACTGTTACCGTGGTACTCCGCGACAACGAAGAAGCATTCGAGCTAACTCCTGGAGAGGAGGACGAGCTGCTCGACTCCATCGCTCAAATCGAGCGAGGGGAGTTCGTCTCAGGTGAGCAACTGCTCGAGCGGCTGCGCCGATTCGGTTGACTTTACTGCGCAAGATCAGGGTCTCTCAGCGGGCCCTGAGCCAAATCGAAGAGGCGGCGGAGTGGTGGGCCCGAAACCGACCATCGGCACCCAATGCCATACACCACGACGTTGCCGAGATGCTGGATGTGCTATGCATGCAGCCTGGCATAGGTGCACCGGCTCGTCGCAGCCGCGCCAAGGGCGTGCGTCGTGTGACGCTGGCCCGGGTGCGGTACTACATCTACTATCGGGTGGCGGGAGAGTTTGTTGACGTGCTTGCGTTTTGGCATACCAGTCGAGGTCGACAGCCGCGCGTCTGAAGCGGTAACAAACTTCTACGTTCGTACGAAACGTTTTGTAAACCGTTAACTGGGTTGGCTATCATGTGCTGGCGTCCGGCATTGCGAAGCGACTTGGACTGACTTGATTGCAGCGCCTCTTAACGAAACTAGACCTGTCGCGAACGAAAGCCGACCTGACCGTGTCTGCTAGATGAGATCCGAGTAGCGACAGGTTCATTTTGCTGCGAGACGCGTTTGTGACGAACTGAGATTGGCAGTGCCCAAAATCAGCCTGAGTGAGGCTGGAATTGGCGAAAACGGAAAAGTGGCAAGCTTCGCAAGCCATTGATTAATTGACAAACCGAGCAACTTTACTTCACCTGTTATCAGACTGAAAATCCGTGTGTCGGTGGTTCAATTCCGCCCTTGGCCACCAGATTTTTGCTGTGGAAACAATGTCATGTGGCCGCCTTCTTGCGCGGCTTTTGATTGTCGTCCACGGGCTGTGCCCAAAACGTGCCCACATGTTCGGCCATACGCTCCGCATGCGGCGCTAAATGCTATCCGGACCAAGCGAAAGCGTACTGACCAAAGACCACGCCCAGCAGCTAATCGCGGCGCTCCCGGAACATTTGGCGGACCTCACGATCTTCACCCTTGCGCGCCTCGCCGGCAACCATCAATCCGAACTGGAGGTTGGACAGGTAGCTGCTCGGGTTGATTTCCACTGCCGCCGAAGTGGACCCCGACGGCAGAATGAGGTTCAGGTTGCCATGAAGGCTCGGCAGCCATCCGTAGGGCGTGATGCCGAAGTGCCACTGCCCGTCGTTCATGTCCACGTCTTCACTCGCCGCCGGGCCCGACGCGAGTAGGCCGGCACCCAACGCCAACACGACCAGCCCGAGCCTCAAGCTGGCGGACCGGTTCAACTTAGCGCTATTCACGATCGGCGACGCCAAGCAAAGCCATTATTCCGTCCTGCCCTTCATCTCCGCGATTCGCGCGGCAATTTCGGCCTTGACCGCGTCGAGGTTGAAGCTCGCTGCACGCTGCATCGGCGGAAAGTCGAGGAATGTCTGGGCATATTCGCCGACCTTCTGCTGAAGAAAAACGAAGCGCCAGAATTCATGTTGATAGAAAGCTCCGAAATATTCGAAGGACCCGTCGTTGCCCCTCGACCACCCCATTCGCTCAAACGGATCGAGCCGGAGATTGACGAGCGTCGGCGCATTGACTTTGACCGTTCCCCCGATCATGCCCTCGGGCTGGTCGATCAGTCTGAATTTCCAGTCATCGATACGAACCGCGCCCAAAGTGCCCTCGGCAAAGTAAAAGATTTCGTGTCGGTTGGAAGGCACCTTGCCGGTCAACATGTCCAGTTGGTTGTAGCCATCGAGATGAACCTTGTAGGTCCTGTCACCCAACTGCTTGCCCTTGATCAGTTCGTCCTTGATGTTCGGATCGCCAGCCGCGGCAACAAATGTCGGGAAGAAGTCCATACCCGACATGATTCCATTTTCGACCTTCCCGGCCGGGACGTGACTCGGCCAGCGAACGATCATTGGCACGCGCATGCCACCTTCCATGATCGTCCCCTTGCCCGCGGCGAAGGGCGTGTTGCCGCCATCCGGCCAAGTGAAGTTCTCGGCGCCGTTATCGGTCGTGAACACAACGATTGTATTGTCCTCAAGCCCCTCGGCCTTCAGCTTGTCCAGCAGGCCGCCAACCACGTCGTCGAGTTGGGACATCACCGCTTCTTGCAGATACCACCCATTCTCCGGGGTCAGCCTGGCCGCGTATTTCGGCGACAAATGCGAGATGATGTGCACGCGAGTGGGATTGGAGGATATGGGTCCGCTGCCACCGCACCCGATGCCCGGCATCAAATACAACATGGAAACGGTCGACGAGGACATCCTCGATTACTCGGTGAAGTTCATCGACAAGGCCAAGGCGGCGGGCAAGCCGTTCTTCGTGTGGGTCAATTCATTCCGCTTCTCCTTGGCAAAAGGGTGGCCCGAAGCGGGCAATGTGACAGAGCCCGAGGTACGAGCTTTGCCACAGATCAAGGAACCCGCCAATCGGCCTAGCCTGGCCCCGTGAGCGTCCCCTTTCCGGCAATTTGGGTGGCGGCGCCACCCGACTGCTCTTGGCCGGTCGCCGGCATTGACGCGATTCGACCGAGCGGCTGGTGAAGGACATACAGCAGCCAACCTTCGCCCCGCCGTCGCAAACTGACCCGTTGCTGCCCTTCGTGCTCTAGCAGGCCGATGCAGAACGGCCGAATACGGTGAGAGATAACATCGCTTCGATCTTTTTGGGGTTCAGATGAGCCGTTCTGACTTTGTAACCGCGCTGCTTTGCTGAGTTTGAAGGCTATGGCCTATATCTGGACGCAACTACCCTGTAAGCGGCCGCAATCGAGTGAGCCGCAGCAGGTTGTAGGCCGCACCGACGAGGTAGGCGTGCAGCTGCACGCGGGCGCAGGCCACGGAAGCAGCGTGCGGCGCAGTCCGCCGTACGCTTTCATCCAGCCGAAGATCTCTTCGACGCGCTTGCGCTTTCGTCTGGCTCATCGCTGTAACTCGCATGACGCGTGGTGCGTGCATCCAGCCCTGGCGTGTTGCGCCCTTCGATCTGCGCCATGTGCGGGCGGATGCCTCGGCGGCGCAGGAAATGCGCACGAAATGCCTTGCTGTGGTAGCCCTTGTCGGCGCCCAGCGCTGGTCGGCTTCAGCCGCTTGCGTCGCTGGCGCTTCAGCAGCTGCCTCGGCCGCGCGGTCTCGGTCTCGAGCGCCGAACTCATCCGGATATCGACGCACAGTCCGTTGCGGTTCTCCATGAGCGCATGGCCGCCAAAGCACAGCTTGGCTTCCTTGCCTTTGCCTTTGCGGGCGGACTTGGCTTCCGGATCGGTCGTCGAAGCATGGGTGTCGTTGGTGCGCGGTGCTCGCCGCGGAAATTGACTCCGCCTCGACCGTCCGAGCGCCGGCGGCGGTCCGTCCTTGGGCTTGAAGCTCTTGGCTCCCGCCCACGCCTCGATCAGCGTGCCGTCCACCGTCAGGTGCTCCGAGGACAGCAGCTCCCTCGCGCGCGCGACCTTCACGATCGCATCGAAGAAGCGCTGCGCCAGATCCTCGCTATCGACCAGCCGCTCGCGCAGGCGCGAGAAGTTCGACTGGTCCAAGCCCCGCATCCTCCAGGCTCATGTCCAGGAACCAGCGAAACAGGATGTTGTAGTCGAGCATCTGGCAGAACATGCCGGTCCGAGCGCACCGAATACAGCGCGATCAGCAGACTGGCCCTTCGAGCAGTCGCTCCGGCGGAATCGAGGGCCGGCCCGTGTCTCGCGTACAGTGCATCGAAGTCCCGCGTACAGCTCCTTGAGCACCCGGATCGGCGTAGCGCCTTGATGCTGCGCAGCGGATGATCCACCGGCACCCGCGACTCCGGCGAGAAGTAACTAAACATCTGACTCTTGAGGTTCCTGATGACCGCGCATTGTGTTTCTTTCTCGGAGTCGGACCTTATTCACAAGGTAGCCGATAATCGAGAAATGTCCAGTTTTGCATCAGGCTGCTAGACAAGCGGTCTATGCCACAATATCTATGCCACAATATTTCATGTCGGTCTCCTTTGGGTCAAAGTCCATTTCGCAAATTGACTTTAACCCCGCCGCTTAACCGCGGCGAGGAGGCCGGCTACATGATTATCATTCGCAGATTGCGCTGAAGAAACTTGCTTCCTGATGAGCAGAACGGACCTGAATATGAGAGACAGAAAGCTGATTATTTTCGTAGGTGTTGTGGCAGCGGTGCTGCTCGCGGGATGTGCATCGGCTCCGGAACGGGTGCTTTCACAAAAGGCTCCGTCATATGCCACGCTGCCAAATGGGCACGCTCCGCTGAATCCGGACCAGCTTTCGCCCCTCTACGCCGCGGCTGCGGCGGGAGACACGAATCTTATCCGTCAGATGGAGCGCAAGCACGGGCGCGCGCTCAATATTCTGTCCCTCTCAGGCGGTGGCGAGAACGGCGCCTTTGGGGCCGGCTTCTTGCTTGGTTGGCGCGAAAGCGGTCAACGACCCGAGTTCGATATGGTCGGCGGCGTGAGCACCGGAGCTTTACTGGCGACGCACGCTCTGCTCGGCACCCCGGCTGACGATGCGCAGCTCGAAGAGATGTACACGCAAATCACCAAGAAAGACGTTCATAATGAAAGAGGGATCTTGAGCCTCGCGTTCGGCGCTGATTCGCTCTCAGACACCACGCCGCTGCGAGCACTCATCGCTAAACACATTACCGCGGAGACGTTAAAGCGCGTGGCTGCCGCGTACGACGACAACCGGATTCTGCTTGTTGGCACGACCAACATCGATTACGGCCAGACCTGGGTCTGGAATATGTCGGCGATCGCCAAGGACGGAAACCTCGCGCTTTATCGTGACGTATTGCTCGCCTCTGCATCGTTCCCCATCGTCTTTCCGCCGGTGGAAATCGATGGTCATCTGTTCGTCGACGGGGCCGCCCGTTCGAATGTTGTCATCGCAGGGTTGGGTGGGACCGAGCGCCCCCCGCCTCCACTATATGGTCCAGGTAACGTGTACCTGGTTGACAACGGTAGGCTTCATAACCCGCCCGAGGCTTTGCGCAGGGCCATCGGGCCCGTGGCAGCCACGACCGTCAGCGTGATGATGGACCAGTCTATGCTGACGGCTATGACGCGGTCCTATTTCGGAGCCAAGTTTCTAGGCTACAACTTCAAAATGGTTGCGATTCCCGACAACGTAAACGTCGGTAAAGACCCGCTCGCCTTTGATCCGAAACAGATGCGTGCAGCATTTGATGCGGGGCGTGCGCTTGCGAAGCAGCCCGACCATTGGTTGACCGTTCCTCCCAATCTCGGCGATATCCCCAATTGGGCGTTTGACCAGATAAAGTAGCGTTACTAAGTCGGACCGAGGGCGTTAGTAGGCGAATCATTTCCAGGGGCCTACCTCCCGAACGCCCTGCCGCACCGGCGGCCTACATGTCGTTGCGGACGGGGCCAGTTCATGCCGTGCGCGCCCCAGCAAAGCAGGCCCGAGATGAGTGTCCGGTTCCAGGGAAATTGGACGGCGCCCCTGACCGTCTGCACCTGGCCGAGCCTGTGTAAAAACGTAAAGATGTTCTATAAGTAGATAAAGCGTATCGGAGGGCAGCCTATGAAGCGATTCATTGAAGGCGTGGACCGCACCCAGGGCACTTTACTACCGGAATCGTTGGACGACTACGTTGCAGAGGACAATCCGGTCCGAGTGGTAGAAGCCTTTATCGAGGAACTCGAGCTACGCAGCCTGGGATTCAAGAGCATCGACCCGGCGGTGACCGGTCGGCCCGCGTACCACCCCTCCGTTCTGCTCAAGCTGTACATCTACGGTTACCTGAACCGGATCCAGTCGACGCGTCGGCTGGAGATGGAAGCCCAGCGCAACGTTGAGCTGATGTGGCATTAGCTCGAGCCCTGAGCCGGCAACAAGATCGCGCACGGTGCTCGACACGACTACCTCGCCGGCATGCGCCGTCGCGGCAATCCGCGCGCCCACGTGCACTGCAATTCCCGCGAGCTCGAATTCGCGGCTGTCTGCTACTCGAGAGCCGCCTATTCATCGACAGTCCCGAACCGACCCCGAGCAGTCCTAAAGCTCTTTCCGTAGGTGGCCTTTCTGGTCGTCCGTTGGGATCGGCACAATGGCGTGGTTAGGGCGCATTTTGAATAGCTCGCCGTTCGGCGGCCAGCATCCTATCCATAGC
Source organism: uncultured delta proteobacterium (assembly GCA_963731595.1). Lineage (GTDB taxonomy): Bacteria > Myxococcota_A > Polyangia > Polyangiales > Polyangiaceae > DASXHD01. The sequence goes on along the minus strand of CAVSWE010000003.1, from coordinate 336,934 downwards.
GGACGGTAGCGTTCGCAACTGCCACATCTTAAGCACTTCATTGACGTTGTCCTCAGGCAGTTGGATCGAGTTAATTTCGTGGTCATAGGTCCCGAATGTATGCACCACGTCGTAGTCTTGGCGGGCTTCGCCTGTCCGTCGGTCGCCGCGTTGAAGTTCGCGCTTCTCAAGCTCGGAAAGTGGGCAATGAAGTCCAACAAAGAACACGTCAAATGACTCAAGGAGGTGTGTAAGGCGAGACATCCACGCCTTGGTCTCAATGATGTGCTCGACGATTAGGTTATTGCCGGCTTCGGCGAGTGCTGGCAAGCAGCGGTGAAATCCTTCGAAGAATGCTGGCCGCATTCCAGACCAAGAAAAGTCCCCCTTCTCGATGCGCGCCGTAGGCAAGATGCCGGCACCACGTAAGTGATCAATTGAGAAATGCCAAAAGGGTTCATCGAGGCGTGCCTGAAGAGCCCGACAGAACGTCGACTTCCCCGAGCTCGACGCACCATTGACTAGAATGATCTTTCCATTCATTGGGCACCGCTTCGTAAGCGAGTCGAGGATGCTTGATCGTTATACGAAATGGTTCTTCGAAGCACCAGGTACAAAGTGCGGAGACTCGCTACCAAGTGCGAGCCCGGGCAGACTCCCTATGACCCTGCCTTCTTGGGCACCCAAGTCGTCGCGACTAGCGAATCACCGTCGCGCGTCAGTCGGAATTCGCCATTTGTCGTGCTAAATACGAAACTGGTCTGGCGCGCTTCTTCATCGCTAAGTTTATTTAGGCAGAACCTTACGGCGAACTCAATTAACGCTGCCGCGCCGCCCAGTTCCTCTTCAAGAATCCGCTCTAGGTTCACGTCGCGCCGCCGTTCTAAGAGCCGAGCGGTGGCGTGCGCCGAAATGCTCGCCAAGACCCAGAATTGCTTTCGGTCGCTGCGGGCGTTATACATGATAAGTACGATTGCAATCCAACCGTCCGGGTCACTGGGTTGCGCAACCAGATACCCCGTCCTACGACCCCATTGCCTTACGCCAAGCAGCCAGTCACCGAATGCCCGTCTGAGAACAGCGGTCATCCTCTGCTCTCGCGCTATGGGCTTCGTTGGTAGTGGGCCCAGCGCCCCGAGTCCAGCAACTATGCGGTCTTGAATCGCTGCTAAGCGCCCCGCCGCGATCCTACGAGCGCTGGCTTCGTCGAGCCTTGCTTTCGTGTTCATGATCGCCGCTCTGCGAATAACAGTCTCATGGTACACGCCTCAACGCCAGCCGGGAGCGATGGACCCGTTGATGCAACCGCGCGTCATTCGCAGTTCAGAGCTCGGAGCACTTCGCACGACGGCTAAGAACTCAGTGCGCCGTGCCAGGTGCGAGGACCTCGCCTTCCGAGCGGGGTTTGTTTAGCTTCTGCGCGCTTCTGTGCAGCGACGCACCCGAGGATCGCTACCGGCACTGCGTCGCGGTCAAGACCGTACATGCGTCCTCAGGATTCTGCACGCCCCTTGAGTTGCCGCGCCATTTCAAGCATCACGCGGGTGAAGATTTCGGCCCGTGCAAGCAGAGCATCCCTCATCGCCGCATTTGTTCCCCGTGCGTAGCGCCCCCCGGCATCGCTGCGCAAGAATTCGACCCACTGCTCCAGCTCCGTGTCGGTCAGCTCCCGGCTTTGGAACAGGCAGCTCGCCAACGCTCCTTGACGCGCCGATTCGCGCAACAGCGGCCTTATCTTGACGATGGCACGCTCTATTTCCTTCATATCTAGGGGCCTTCCCTGTTGGGTGAGTGCCGCCATGATTCCGCCAGTGGCGACCGCTTCAAGAAAGGGGAGCATGACCTCCGTATTGTTCTCGAGGACGTCTGCCTGTGCGCAGGCGCGCGCGCGCCCGTCATTGACCATGCCGCCCTGGCTTAGGAATTGGCGAGCGAACTCCTTGTAAGCGGCGCGTTGTTCAGGCCCTTTCGCTTCGAGCTGAAGGCGGGTCATATGCTGTCCAAGGTCGGAGCGCTCCCACTGCAACCCAATCAGCAACGTCGAAGCATCGAGCGTTTCGGCCAATTTTTGCTCGAAGGAAGTCAGGATCGGGTCGGGCTGGAACGTAGCAAGGGCTGTGGCGCGAAGCGCGTCCAACAGCTTCGGTGGGAGCTTCGAGGCTGGGTTTGCAGGATCCCACCCCCCTTTGATATCCGCCGGCATATTGGACAGTATCTCGCGTGCGTGAGTAGCTTCAGTGATTTCGTGGGCGAGGGCGGCGCGCTCGGTGTCGGCAACTGGTGTGGTGGGAAGGTCTTTCTCGTTCGCCTTGACGAGGTCCGCGACCGTGCGAGATAGGTCAGCATCCTCGTGGCCTCTTTGTTCAACCGAAGCTAGGACGTTCTTAGCGTTTGTGTCACCTTGCGCGGCCGCTTTGCGATACCACTCAACCGCCTGCTTATCATCCTGCGGCAGACCACCCCGGCCCTCGTGGTACATCGCTCCGAGACGAGATTGACCAATCGTATTACCTTGCTCGGCGGCCTTGCGAAACCACATAACCGCCTGCGTATCATCCTGTGGCAGACCACCGCGGCCGGTTTCATACATGTAGCCAAGATTGGTCTGGGCGATCGTGTTGCCCTGTTCGGCAGCTTTGCGGTACCACTCGACCGCTTGCGCCTCATCCTTGGCGACGCCACGGCCGGTTTCGTACATGTAGCCGAGCTTGGCTTGGCCGATGGCATTGCCTTGCTCCGTTGCTTTGCGATACCACTTGACCGCCTCCGCGTCGTCCTTGGCGACGCCGCGGCCCGTTTCGTACATGCCACCGAGATTGTCTTGGGCGTTTGCCCTGCCTTGCTCGGCCGCCTTGCGAAACCACTCCACCGCCTGCTGATCGTCCCGCAACACACCACGACCGTCGCGGTACATCACGCCGAGACGAGATTGGGCAAAGGCTTCACCCTGTTCGGCCAACTCACGCGATAAGCGAAGCGCGGTTGCGTAGTCACCATTTTTGAAGGCGGCATCCGCATCCTCGGACGGACCCGCGGCCGAGTTAATTGAAATCGAGCCTGCCAGGACAAAAGCAGTGAGACAGGCGACACGTGCAAGGTTCATCGGCAGCGCCAAGGGTTCCGAAACATCAATCTCTCGGCAACCATATTCCTAGCTTTGATCAGCGTCAAATCTCATCGGCGTTGTCGCTCGAAGCACGACGCACTTGGCGCGAGGCACTTAGTACCCGGTGCTCAGGACGTCGACCGACCTGATCTACTTACCGGGATTGTTTTGTCAAAGATTGCCTTGGTTTTTCTCGATCATGCTTTTGACGATATAGGAGACGCCGCGTCCCCAAGACTCGTCCGTATTGCCGCGCAAGTCGACCGATTTGTTCAGCAATATCGCGCCGGTTGCCGCATCTTCAATCTGAATGTTGATATTGACAATCAGATTGCTCACCTTCTGGACCCAGCCAATCAAGACCCGATCGGCTTGCAACGAGCGAGCTATGTCAAGCTCGCAACCATTGCATTCACGTAGCTGGGACCTGGATTGATGCACCTTGATTAGCTCCGTGGCTGGTCCCACGTCGATGATGCGATACAGACCGTTTTTGGCGAACTCGTCTTGCAACTGGTCATGGATTGCGGTCAGACGCTGATATTCGACGGTTGCAGGAGAAAGCTCGTGCTGATCATCTACAAGATCAAATTCAAGGATAGCAATGGTCTTCAGTTCTCCACTATGCATCTGCGCATGGCAGATCCAAGCCCCGGTCCACAACATGGCCACGCAAATAAGCCGCCAAGCGGTTTTGAGAGACATTAGACGGTCCGACATTCTTGGATCGATGTAGTCGGGTGCTCTACGAACGAACTCAACCGGTTCTTTATACCTCATTCGTCGTACGGGGTTCTTGGCACGCATTCGACGGCAGGCTTGTTTAACCATATGGAGCCAGTGAGCGCGACGCGGCCTTTCTTCGCGCGAAATTCTTCATATTGAGCGCGTCACGCTCGGCACTTCGTCCGTCGCACTTCGACTTCCGCGCTTAGTACCGAAGGGGATTGTCCTGCGCTCATGGCGAAGTGGCATGCTTGAGGTCTCTTGTCAGTCCTATGCAGGGGTCCGTTCGCTGGGCGCGTTCGGTGATTACATAGGCATCGAATTCGTCCGCGGACTCGGACGCCAATCCGTCGTCGCGCTCAAGCATGCCAATACTAAGCGCACTCTGCGCAGCATCAGCCGGTAGCCAGAATGGAACTCCGATGTCACGACGCACATGACCATTTCCGGTCAAGAGCACGACGCCCCGGTCGATGTAAGGGCGGATCGAACGCGCTATGACGATGTCGCGCGCCATTTGTGCGCGCGCCAGGGCCGGCAGCTCTTCTGCCGAGAGCAAGTTGCAATGGCCGAGGGCAATCGCATCCTCGTGTTTGTGCCAGAAGTCGGCGGGTAGCGCGTCGAGCGCAAGAGCGCTGCGTGTCGCCGAATCGAAAAGCGCAGGCCAGCCGTCCTTTGCCACCTGCATCGCCTCGCCGCGAGACAGATTCGCGGCGACGATCGGTAGTCCATATTCGAGCGCCAAAGCCACGAACGGACGGTAGGATTCCCAGCGCCAGTCGCCGCCGCTCTTGGCTTGCGCGATGAGGTAATCGGCGTCGGTTGGCCGTTCGCGCCGGGCGCGTTCGATGTCGGCCTGACGTTCCCGGTCGAACTGCTCGAACGCGAGAGCGGGACGAGCGCCCTGCAGGACCCATTGGCGCAAGGCCGCGGCTCGCAGCGCGTGTTGTGCGGCATTGTCGTGTACCTCCCCGAGCAGGACGACGCGGTGGCCTTGCATCGCCTGCACCAGTGCGCCAGGGGTCGGGTTAAGCTCAACCGCTGCTGCCAAGGCACCGGCAGCCGGGGTCAGCCAAAGCAAACAGGCGGCGACTTCCAATCCGAGGCGTGCTCGGAACATGCGACCAGTGTACATCGCGCTCTGGATTCGGCCTGTCACACTCAGCAATTCGTCCCAGGCACGATGAACCCGGGCGCGCAGATTGTGATCCTCGGCGTGGGCCTCGACGGACGCGCCTGGCGCATGAAGGAGCTCTCCGACAGTGTCGTCTTCGAGGTCGATCATCCCGACACGCAGAAGGAGAAGCGCGAACGCATCGCGGCTTTTCCTGTCGCGGCGCGCGAAGTGCGCTTCGTCCCGTTCGACTTCACCCGCGACGCACTCGATGGCGCGCTCGAGGACGCCGGACACGATCCGTCGTGCCCGACGACGTGGGTCTGGGAGGGCGTGATCATGTACCTCGAGCCCGCCGCCGTCGCTGCCACGTTCGCCGTGGTCCAGCTACGCTCGGCGCCGAAGAGTCGCGTGCTCGTGCACTACAACAAACCGAAGTGGTCCACCCGCTTTACTGGCCTCCTCGCCGCGCTCCTCCGCGAGCCGTTTCGATCGCGATATCGCCCGGAGGAGATGGCGGCGCTACTAGCGCGCCACGGATTTCATGTCGACGGCGACACCGACGCTGCTGCGTGGGCGCGCGCGTACGACGTCGATCCCGGCGGTGCCTGGCTGCGTATGAGCGCCGATCGCTTTGTGGTGGCGTCGAGGTGAGCAGTGACGCCGCGTGATATCGTGAGCTTGTTGTTCCTGGACACCGAAGCGTGTTGGGATCCGGGGCGGCGGCTAGCGACGGCGTTTGCGGGCGGCGTGTGCCTACGACGCCAATCGCTTCTCGTTGGCGATGTGGTGCCGTCCGGAATTGCCGACACGACGACGTGGCCCTTGTCTCACGCCGTTGGCGTTCTGCGCGCGGTCGTACACCGTCTTTACGGCTTGATAGCACGAGCAAGACGCCGCCTTAAGCCCCTTGGTATCTAGGATCGTGTATCTTGCCTCGGCTATAACCGATTAGCTTGCGCCGCTTGAGTGCGCTGGCGGCCTCCGTGACCCCCACGCGCCGCAAGCCCAACATATGCGCAAGAAATTCGTGCGTCAGTGGAAACTCGTCCGATCCCACGCGGTCGCGGGTCATCAAAAGCCACCGGGCCACGCGCGCTTCGGTCTCGTGAAAACGGTTGCACGCCGCAGTTTGCGAGATCTGCGCCATCAATGCATACGTATATCGGTAGAGCGCCTGCTGCAATGGTGGATTGCGGTCGAACTCGATACGAAAATGTGCCGCGTCCATGCGAAGCGCGTTGCCGCCGCCCTGTACAAGAGCGCGGACTCCGGAGACTCCAATCCCCAGGATGAAGGGCATCCCGGCCATGCCTTCGTTGCCAACCATGCCGACCTCAAGCGTCCGGCGTTTGTCGACCGCCGTAAGCAGGGAAATTAGGCAGTCGACGGGAAAGTAGACATGCTGAATCGGTTTTCCTGGCTGGTAGAGTACCTGCCCGAATCTCAGGGTAACCGGCTCGAGTTGAGCCCGTAATCGCTGATACTCCTTTGGCGGAATGCTTGCCAACACCCTATTAGTATGTTTTTGGTCTGTCATTGGTTTGGCCTCTCGTCGCAAACCGTGGGCGCACGAACGGACGAAAATGCGGCCGGGACGAGAATCCCAGCCGCGACACGCGGTCTCCCGTGCTACCGTTACGAAGTACAGCGAGCGAGATTTTCATCGGCCCTTCAAAGGCTAAAGCACGAAGAGTGCACTTCTTGTAGCTCAATGACCCTCAGTGTCAAGCGAATCGAAATAGCGGCCCCTTAGCGAGAAAGATGCCCTTCCCCTCTTATGCGAAAGATAGGCGCGATACCCAGTTGCGTCTGTACGCTAGCGCACGCATTCAATATCGGAGCTGCTTAGAGAGTAAGACTAAGCCCGTCGCTTAGGCGCCGGGCCCCGCAACGATGCTCGCCATCAATTGCCTTTGAGCTGAGCGCGGATCTCGCCGCCTGGATGCTGGGCGCTGTGTGCATTGACATACAGGTTGCCCGCCTTGTAACTGGCGTATTGGCTGTCCGTGAGCTTTGCCCCGGCAGGTGCAACGAATGTGTTGTCGCCAGTCTTGGTGAAGGGAACGATAACGGGACCGTTGATACCCACGGCACCTTCGTGAATATGTGATGCGGTCGCCACCATTCCTGTTACGGTGATGCTTGCGCTGACGGTGTGATCGGGATTGATGGTGACGGTTCCAGTGCCCGATGCGGAAGTCGTTACCGGAGGCACCTCATTGCTTCCGGAAAGGACTATTTGCTGGGTCGACGACTGGGACATCGATGCACAACCGATAAGGATCCCAAGCGCGCCCGCCAGGGCAATCCCAATAAGTAGAACGCGTTGACGAAACAGGCTCTCGCTCATAGTGTTCCTCCGTTGAATGGGCTGACTCTCACACTGCAGCAGCACACTAATCTGTGCCGCTGCAATTCCAATAACGCGTAAATTGCTCAGTCGATTTGTAGCATTCTTATCCAGGCTCCTCTGTGCTGTCCGTGCGGTTGCGCACAGAAGCGGGCCGATTTTCCAGCGCAATCAGCGGTAACCGGGTCGAGTGGCATCCGCCAGCCTTCGTACGCTACCTGACAAAGAAGCGGCTCGATGGCGTAAAATATTCGAATGGCGGGTCCTAGCCGACGCGTCCGAAAGGCGTCGAACACACCCTTGAAGGGCAGGTTGCATTTGGCTGCGCCCGCGCGCGAAAACGGTCATCAGAACCATCTTTTGGATGCGTTGCCTGCAGGCGATTACGTCCGTCTAAAACCTCACCTGGAAACAGTGTCGATGGGGTTGGGTGAGGTCCTCTACGAACCAGGCGCCCGGCTGCGGTACGTCTATTTCCCCACAACAGCCATCGTTTCCTTGCTTTACGTCATGGAGGATGGCGCGTCGGCGGAAATCGCTGTCGTCGGGAACGAAGGTGTGCTCGGTATATCCCTCTTCATGGGCGGGGACACGACCCCCAGTCATGCGGTTGTCCAAAGCGCAGGCTATGGCGTCCGTTTGAAGGCTCAGTTGCTGAAAGACGAGTTCGCGCGTTTCGGCCCAATGATGCATCTGTTGCTGCGCTACACCCAGGGGCTAATTACGCAGATGGCGCAGACCGCGGTATGCAATCGGCACCATTCAGTCGACCAGCAATTGTGCCGCTGGTTGCTGCTTAGCCTGGATCGTTTGGCGACGAACGAACTTTCGATGACTCAGGAGTTGATCGCGAACATGCTTGGCGTCCGTCGCGAAGGGGTTACCGAGGCCGCGGGGAAGCTGCAGGAAGCCGGGTTGATTCGTTACCAGCGCGGCAGGATCACCGTGCTTGATCGCCCTGGCCTGGAGAAGCGGTCTTGCGAGTGTTACCAGGTGGTCAAGAAAGAGTTCGATCGTTTACTGCCGTACGTCGCCAAGTAGCTCACCGACCGCTTTCTTACCGTAATCCGCTGCGCGCGGTACTTGCTCGCACTTCCCTCGCACTGAGCGAAGCTGTGCGCCGCCAATATCGAGTTCGAAGTCATGATGGGCCAGCATATCCACTGCGCTCGCCGATCCAGCGCAAGTGTCCGCTGCTGCACTGACAGCCGATGGGAAATCTTCCAAGCATTGGGTACGTTTCCCGCCGTATGGCGGAGCGCGCGGTCTGTCGGCGCAATGTCGGATTGGTCCATGGCATCACAGCTATGGGTGGTATCCGAGCGGCTTAGGAACCGTGGTAGTCGTCGTGCTGGTGGCCTTGTTGGTCGATTGTGACACAGCCCGATACCTATCGGGGCCCAGGCAAGCGGTCTGAGCCACCGAGGACCCAGTCCGCAACGCGACGGGAGGCGGTCAAGAACCGAGATACGTTCTTGCCGGTCAACGCCCGGCTAAAAGCGGCCATACCGCGAAGTCGCCGACAGTGGTCGTTCGATGGCGCTGTCGACCATAACTAATGAAATCATGGGTCCAGACAGGACATTATGCCGTTTGGCCGATAGTGTCATCGATCTTGATGCCTAGACCCACAGCTACGTGGCCGCCATAGTCGGGCCCTCTTTACAGAACTGACCAATCTGTCGCGCCTGAATAAAGCGCGGCACGACCTTTAGCGCGCCAGCAAGGTTGCCGACAAGTCGCGATTTTTGGGACCCATCAATGAACCGATACAAGGTGCCTGCTTGGCGTTAATCCTCGTTCCCATCTTGATGGTTGTAGCTATCCGCGTCGCCACTGATCTTGAGCGGCTTTCCCTTTATAGCGAGTGCTAGTAGGTGGAGAAGAACTTCTCTGTGTGCGATCCCGCACAGACGTCCTCCAGTGCTTCCGCCAGACTTTAGAACTATCAAGCAGCTATGCTCGATCGGAACGCTAAAGTTCGTGGACACCAACGAGGGGTCAACAGCAATGAACCGACTATTGCAGCATTTCATCTTTGGCATCGCGGCATTTGCCTCCGGTACGGCGATGGGCAACGTTACGTTCTTTGAAACTGAGAACTTCGCCGGGCACCAAATTACCGTTGACCAATCGCTGCCGAATTTCAGCGTCGTCGGTTTCAACAACGGTGCGCAATCGGCTATCGTCGACGGCAACTCATGGGAGCTGTGTCTCGACCAGAATTTCGGTGGTGGCTGCACGGTCCTCGCGCCCGGTCGTTATCCAAGCCTCGGTGGACTGTCGGGGCGGGTCAGCTCCGCACGGCCGGTTGGTACAACACCCGTAATAGGGTTACAGCCTACCGGTAGCATCACATTCTATGAAAACGAAAACTTCGGCGGCCATCAAATTTCGACCGACCGGACGCTGTCAAATTTCGGTCCGAGCGGCTTTAATGGCCGGCCCCAATCGGCAGTGGTGGAAGGAGGAGCATGGGAAGTCTGCGCCGCCTCTAACTTCGGTGGCGATTGCACGACCCTAGGCCCGGGCCGTTACCCGATCCTCGACGCTTGGTCGCGTCGCATCAGCTCTGCGCGTCCGCTTTCGGTACCGATGGCGACACTGCCACCGCCGGCTATTACGCCGCGAGCAAAAGGAGGCATCATATTCTTTGAGTCCGAGAATTTTGGCGGAAGCAAATTTATGATAGACCAACCGGATCCCAATTTTGCTTCATCGCACGCGGTTGAGCGATATCAATCAGCGATCGTCGAGGGCGGCGCTTGGGAGCTTTGCGTGGACGCCGATTTCCGCGGCGGTTGTCGAATTTTCGTTCCGGGTCGATATGCGGAACTCGGCGGTCTCAGCGGTCGTATCAGTTCGGTTCGCCCGTCCTACGATCAGCGCGGCGAAATGCCACGCGACGGAATACGCGGTCGCGCCAGCGCCACGCTGTTTTCGGGACCCAACCTCACCGGCCGTGAATTCCGTCTCAGTAGCGAGGGCCAGGATGACCTGTATGACAAATTCACCGAACGAGCGTCGTCGCTGCGGGTCGATCGCGGCTACTGGATCTTCTGCAGCGATGCGAATTTCCGCGGCGAATGCCGAACGTTCGGCCCAGGCGACTATGCATCGCTTCCAGGTCTATACAACGGCATCGCGTCGGGTCGCCGGATTTCGAACGAGTATCCTTACGGCGAAATGCCAGACTGGCAGCGCGATTCGTTTCATCAATCCTTGAACTACCAGAATCGGCATTAAACGCTTGTCCTGGCGCGTGAAGCGTGTCGGGATTCAGCGCATCTCACATGCAGCTCGGACTTAATTCGCCGCTTGCTCGGGCTGTGCGATACCCCGTTATGTGACGGCGACGTCGGACGGCTACAAACGACGGCTAATACCGTAAAAGGCCCATATCAGTAAAGTAAATGGAGACGCAATCATGAATACAACCTTAGACAGAGAGCCGGACGAGAGAAGTCTTACGACACCATGCTTAGCAACGGCAGAAGAGATCGCGCTTGCTTGCCCACTGTCCCACGAGATGGTACGCGAAATCAAACTCAAAACTCCGATGTGAGGAGTGCGGAGAAGCAGCTTGGCCGCGCTCTTCTCGCCAGATGCAGCGAAGGAGTTTCGTTCGCGCTGGGACGCGGTTCAAAGAGGTTTTGTCGATGACCCGAGCCAAGCTGTCCGGCAAGCGGATGAGCTCGTTGCTCAAGTCATGAAAGGCTTAGCGGAAACATTTTCCAACGAACGCACAAAGCTTGAGAGTGAGATCGACCAAACGGACAAAACGTCTACGGAGAATCTACGCGTTGCCCTGCGTCGTTATCGCTCGTTCTTTGAGCGACTGCTGTCTCTTTGAGACGCGCACTACGGTTTTATTGTCACTTTCGCAAACGGATGCGAACCTTTATTTAATGATGAAGTTGGGAATCAGGAGGGGCGGGCATCTCGCCTGGCGCGACGACGTGTCCGCCCCCGGGAACTCGCCTGCAGCGGGTTACGCCTCGGAGCGCATTTCCGCCGCCGCTCACGCCGCACTGCAGTTTCGCGGTGGGGACCTGCGTGCAGCAGACCGTGCCAAGATCGACCGCAAAGCGAATGTGGTACTTGGGAGTAATGGTCGCGGGCGGTCCTACTTGAGTAATTTGAAAGTGCACAGCTGGTTCCCGTGCGTCGATTCATAGTCTGCGAACATCGGATGAACATTATTGGAAAGGAAGATCAAATGAGCGACATTGACGTGATCGAAAAAACAACTTTGCATGTTCTACCGCCCCTGCCTTACGCGGAAAACGCGATGGATCCCGTAATTTCCGGTAGGACGATAGGGCTCCACTATGGCAAGCACCACAAAGGGTACGTCGATACCCTAAACAAGCTTCTAGCAGGGACCGAACTCGCCAGCCTCTCGTTGGAGAAACTCATCGCCGAGACAACCGGCAAAGCCGACAAGGTTGCGATCTTCAACAATGCAGCGCAGACGTGGAACCACACCTTCTATTGGCGTAGCTTGCGACCGAAGGGCGGCGGTGAGCCTCCGGCGGCACTGAAGCAAAAGATCGAGGCTTCATTCGGCAATCTAGATGCGTGCAAGAGGGACCTGGCGATGGCGGCGACGAGCGAATTCGGCAGCGGCTGGGCATGGCTCGTGCAGGAAGCAGGCAAGCTGAAAGTGGTCAAGACTGGCAATGCAGAGACGCCCCTGACCAAGGGCGTGAAGCGGCTGTTGGCTATCGACGTATGGGAACACGCCTACTACCTGGATTATCAGAACCGTCGCGCGGACTACGTGAATGCCGTGCTCGACAAACTGATCAACTGGGGCTTTGCCGGCGACAACCTCGCGTAGTCCCTCGCAATATGAAGTAACGGTCATGATCAAGAAACGATGGGACTGTTTGAAATGTGCAGCATATGAGGGTCGCGCAAGCTTGACGTCGCCACCATCGGCGCCAGGGCGGTAAGGCTTGCCACGTACCATGCCGCCCGGACAGCTGGCGCCCGCAATGCTTATCGAAGGCGGCTCTATGGCACGAGCCGCGCGCGGGACGGCTGTATGTCGCACGGTAAGCATCGCACTGAGTCCCTATGTGCGCTAGCGCGCAGACGCGGCGCCAGCTCCGGCGTACTCTGTCTCAGTCGTAGCCATTCCAGCGCGTGCGTATCTATCTGTATCTACTAGAGGTACGCATTTGTCCTACGACAGAATCAGACTGGGTCCGCTAACTGAATGGCTTCAAAGGGTTGATATTTCCGCAACTGGCATTGGAGTATTAACCGTATCGGCAACGCAATTTCCTCGAAGGGGCTCCTCCATGGAACGAACCACGACAATGGGCGGTAGTGGTAAAGGTACCGCGAACAGTAACCTTGCCAATCCAGTTAACTCGGAAATAGATGACGCAGCGCAGGCGGCGCACATGGCAACGGACAAAATCGCGTATAGGGCTGCTACGCAAGTGGATCGTTCCTCTGAGGCGGTCCATCGTGCAGTCGACAACGCCGCCGATGCCACAATGTCTGCGGCCGAATGGGCGTCGACGATAGCCGGGCAAGCCAAGCAAGTTCACGCACAACTCACAGAATCGGCAAGCACTTCGATACGAGCGCGTCCGATCGCCATGGTTGCTGGCGCGCTCGTCGTCGGCTATTTGATCGGTCGCTTAGCGCGGCTGTAAGTCAACAATTTCGCGAACAGCGGCAACGGGGCCTGGACCAGGATCCTGAGCCGCACTTAAGGAGCACACCATGAACCGCGATCAAGTGAAAGGCACTGTAAAGGATGTTGCCGGTAAGGTTCAGCAGAAGGTTGGACAACTGACGGGCAATAAGACCCAGCAGCTCAAAGGCGTTGCGAAGCAGGTGGAAGGCAACGTACAAAAGGGAGTGGGAAATGTCGAGCAGGCACTTGAAAAGGCAGACAGGAAAGGCCGCTGACCGACGCAGAGTGCAGAAAAATCGACCCGGCCATCGGCGGAGGGCCAATGTTGACTATGGTGAGGCAAACAGCAATGGGCTGGACTAGCAGATTCCGGGTATCTGGCGACGCAAAGCCGGTCGGCGCCGGGGACGAGACCATTATGAACGGCGCGCCGTACTTGGGCCCCGAGGCAAGCCGAAGTGAACCCAAGAAACCCGTTGCTGTCGGCGACCATGCGGCGGAGGAGATCAAGCGTCGACAGGTATCGCTAGTAGTGCGCTACGTCACCACAATGCGAGCGCGTTAGGCCGCATCGGGGCCGGCATCGATAGACAACTCTTTCCGGGGCAGAACAATGAGTATCGGCACAATCCTTCTTATCGTTCTTATCTTAGCGCTGGTAGGCGTGTTACCAACTTGGGGGCATAGTAGGAGCTGGGGGTACGGACCCAGCGGAGGGTTAGGGCTGATCGTCGTCGTTCTGATTGTATTGTTATTACTTGGGAAGATCTGAAAACGGATCCAACGCCTTGGACAGTTGTCTGACGAACGTGGGACGCATAACACGAGGAAATCAATCATGACAAGAAGGATGCTCGCAGTACTGATGTTGCTCGGCTTGCTCGGCGCGATTAGCACGATCTCAGGTTGCAACACCATCGCCGGCGCGGGCACCGACGTCGAGCGTGGCGGCCAGGCGATTCACGACACGGCAAAGGACGCCCAACAGAAGATGTGAGTACGCTCATTTCTTTGAGCCCGGGCGCGCCGGCAATTCAACTGGTGAAGTGGAGTGGGCGCTCGCGGGCGTCACTACGCGTCACTACATTGGACGATATAGGTTGTAAGTCAGGGAATGCGTGCCGACTGGTGCGCGTGCAGAAAAATTGCATGAGCCATGCTTAGAAAGGCGTTCTACCGGCCACGGCGGCGGCCATTGACACCTCGAGGATAAAGCTCCACGCACGGGTTTTTGTTGCGTTGACGGCGAGTCGGCTGTGACGGGGCGCTTCCCCAAGTGCCCGTCCCGGAATGCAATTTTGCATCGCGCGTTACGCATAGCGGCGTAGGTAGCGCGAGACGTTCTGCAGGGCGCCAGTATTGTTCGCCCAAGTGCCCACCCGTGGATTCGGAATAGAAGCTTCTCGTTTTCATTTGCGCATGCTTGAGGTCAACTTTGCAAATACGCGTTGGGTTCGAAATGATCTACGAGTGCCCGAAGCCGACTCCGATGGTATTCAACCTGAACGTCCACTTCACGCGTGTTTCCGATCTCATCGGCCGCGATGATTTGGTGGTCAACCCACCGGTACCGATGGCAGCCTATCGGGACAGCTTTGGCAACTGGTGTACCCGCATCGTCGCGCCGACGGGTCGGACGTGTCTGTCGGCCAATGCTATCGTGAACGATACGGGGGCGCTGGACGTGATCGCTCCCCAGGCCCAACAGCTAGCCGTGGCAGACCTCCCTGAGGAAACGCTGCTGTTCCTATTGGGAAGCCGGCATTGCGAAACTGACCGATTGTCGGAGACGGCGTGGAATCTGTTTGGGCACATTCGAACGGGATGGAGTCGCGTTCAAGCGATCTGCGATTATGTCCATCGACATATCGTATTTGGCTATGAGCATGCGCGCATGACGCGCACGGCATTCGAGGCTTTTTACGACAAAACCGGGGTCTGTCGAGACTATGCACACCTCGCAGTCGCCTTTTGCCGATGCATGAACATTCCTGCACGCTACTGCACCGGCTAGCTCGGCGACATTGGCGTGCCGCCCCCGTACGGCCCGATGGATTTCGCTGCCTGGTTCGAAGCCTTTCTCGATGGCCGTTGGTACACCTTCGACCCCCGCAACAACATGCCGCGCATTGGAAGGGTGCTCATTGCACGCGGCCGTGACGCATGCGACGTCGCGATCAGTAGTACGTTCGGACCCAATATACTGACCAGCTTCAAGGTATGGACCGACGAGGTCAAGCTGCAAGGCCCGGTGCGCTAAGCGACGGACTTACCCTGCTCTCTCGGCGGATCCCGCACGGAATGGGTACGCTGGCGCACAGACGCAATTGGGTATCGCGCCTATCGTTCAGATCAGAGGGGAAAGGCATCCTTCTCGCTAAGGGGTCCCTATGTCGATTCGTTTGACACTGAGGGTCGTCGAGCCGCACGAATTGGAACCTTGGCGTTTTAGCCTTTGACAAGGCTGCTGGCACCATAATCGAACCATAAGGAACTAACATGTCCAAGACGATGATTGCACTATTTGTCGCTGGCAGCCTCGGTTTAGCGGGACCTGCCGCGGCGCAGATGAATGGCCCGAAGATCGATTCGACGCCGATATCCAAGGATGCTTACAACATGGCGGTTAAGAACGCCGAGACGCAAGGCAAGATGGACAAGGATGCCTGCTCTTCGCGAAGCGGTAACGCCAAGGACATTTGCCTCGCGGAAGCCAACGGTAAGGAGAAGGTTGCTAAGGCCGACGCCGAAGCCGCGTACAAGAACACCCCGGCGGCGCGCGAGGATGCGCGTGCTACCCGGGCCGAAGCGACCCACAGCGTTGCTAAGGAGAAATGTGACGAACTTTCGGGCAATTCTAAGGACGTGTGCGTAAAGGAAGCGGATGCCGCTCTCGTCAAGGGTAAGGCCGACGCCAAGGTCGACCGTGTCACAGCCGACACGCACCAGGACGCGGCGACGAAGCAGGCCAACGCCCGCAACGAGGCGAACGCGGACAAGCGTGACGCAGATTTCAAGGTCGCGATCGAGAAGTGCGACGCACTCGCGGGCTCCGCGAAGGATACATGCGTTAGTAACGCAAAGGCGCAATACGGCAAGTCTTAAGATCGATGCAAATCTCCCCTCGCCGAGCGTCATAACGGATAGCGTGGGACATCGTGTGTCGCGGCCGGGATTTTCACCTCCCGGCCGCATTTCGTCCCGCGTGCGCCCGCTGTTTGCGACCGATAACGACTTCCGCGTCGCGTACTGGAACCAGGGCAGTTTATAGGCTTTCAGCGCCGCAATCCCGTCGCTGGCGCAAAAACGACGACATCGCGTTGATGTTCCGGCAACTCGCGGAGTCCGGCACACCGTTGCTGTGACGACGTAACAAGCACCAACGGTGACCGCCGAGGGCGCTCCAACGGATGCCGACGTCTGTGACGTCTTGAACGATCGCGGTAAAACGTCGCAATCTTCACGACCGGGTCGTGCACAGGTAGATCGTGTGGTCGATTTCGGTGATGCCGATTGCACTCTCCTTGCATTCCGGCGATTGCGGTCGGCGAGCGTCACCGGCGTCGCTATGTAACGAGCAGCGTCAGCGGGGGTAACTCACACGGTAGTAAACCGCCACCTACCAAGTCAGCGACCCGCAAGGGGTGTGCCAAAGTCAACAGCGAGCCGGACGCCGAGGCCAGTCAACGCCGCTAGGCGAAGACGCGCCTAGTTGACCTTGATCAAGACGCTTCGCGGTAGTCCTGACCATAATATTCTCGGATCGTCTCGGTATGTTTTCGACATGCAACCAGTGTCGCAACGGTGATAGGAGGATTCGGCGATGACGAATCGGATCCCGCGCAAATCGGCCACTCGAATCGCCATGGCGGTCGCCGTGGCAGTCTGTTTGGCAACCACGCTGGCATGGTACCGCCTCTCCGCGACCAATTCGCTGCCGCCGGACGCGTTGCAGCCCAGCCAATACAGTTCTCTCGCCTACTTTGGCGAGGATCTGTGGCACGCGTTTCCTGGACGCTGAGGGCCCCCGTTTGGAGAGACGCCGTTTGCCGCGATGCTGTCCGAGGGCATCCGGTCGGGGATCCAGGCGGTGAAGGCGACGGAAGCATCCGCGCTCTAACGCTGTGGGAGTCTTTGGGGGCTATCAAAGCGTTTGCTGGCGCCGACGTTGGAGTCGCTGTCGTCCCGCCCCCTGTCGAAGCCATGATGCTTAGCCATGACCGCAGCGTGGCGCACTATGAAGTCGCCTACAACGTCGTTGATGAGCGACCGCAAATGCCGCCTGAACGTGAACACGCAGTCTGGATGCGTGCCAATCTCCTCGGTTGCCGACGCTCTGGACTTTGATGCTTAGCTCTCTGCACACTTTGCCTCGACCGTGTGGCTTTACGTCGCTCGACGTGGTGGCGTGCGGACTACCCAGAAATCGCCCCCCCCGGCCGGTCAGTCTGACATGGATGTCGAATAGGCGATGGGCCGAGGCAACGTGCGCACGTGTCCACGATTCTGAACGAGTCTGCAGCCGGCTTGATCTAGCTCAAGTTCAAAGCAATGGTCGGCTGGCACGATGCCAACATGGTTCACTGCACGCCGACTACAGGCCTCCCGTTCGACTCGGATCTGATCCGCAAGTACGATGGCTTTGGGCCGCGCTACACCTCCTATCCGACGGCAGATCGCTTTACGGAAGCATTCACCGCCGACCATCTCGCTAACGCGCTTGTCAACCGCCAGAGCCGGCGCGCCGCAGCCGCTGTCGCTGTACGTGCACGTGCCGTTCTGCAACACCATCTGCTACTACTGCGCGTGCAACAAGGTCACGACCCGGGACCATGGCCGCTCCGCAAAATATATCCACTATCTCGGCAGGGAGGTCGCAATCGTGTCGGGGCTCGTCGATTCGGCGTCCCCCGTCACACAGTTGCACTGGGGCGGCGGCACGCCGACGTTCCTGTCGGCCGAGGAAATGACAGTTGCTATGGCGTGTCCTACACGACAGCTTTGCGTTTGTGCCTGACGCCGAATGCTCGATCGAAGTCGACCCCCGCCATTTGGCGTCGCCGGGACGGTTAAGCTTCTCTCGGAGCTTGGCTTCAACCGGATGAGCATCGGCGTACAGGACTTCGACCCAGCCGTACAACAGGCGGTGAACCGCATTCAATCGGAAGCCGAGACTCGCATTTGTACTCGACGCCGCACGTGCGAATGGCTTCCGCTCCTTAAACATCGACTTAATCTATGGTCTCCCGCGGCAGACTTTGGCCGGCTTCGGCCGTCACGTTGGACAAGGTGCTCGACGGTGCGCCGGATAGACTTGCGCTATACAGCTATGCGCACGTGCCACATCTGTTTAAGCCGCAGCGGCGCATCAGCGAAGCGGAGTTGCCGTCGGCGGAGGCCAAGTTAGCCCTTCTTGAGCTTGCAATCGAAAAGTTGACCGGCGCCGGTTACGTCTACATCGGCATGGATCATTTCGCGCGGCCCGACGACGCGCTTGCTGTCGCACAGCGTGAGGCAAGCTGCACCGCAATTTTCAAGGCTACTCGACGCACGCTGATTGCGATCTTTTGGCATTCGGTATTTCCGCAATCGGCAAGGTCGGTGCGTCCTACAGCCAGAATCTGCGTACTCTGGATGATTACTACGCCCGGCTCGACGACGATGCGCTACCATGTTTTCGCGGCTGGCGGCTTTCTGCCGACGACCGTTTTGCGGCGCGATGTGATCCACGCGTTCATGTGCCAATTCACCGTCTCGTTCGAGCGCGTCGAGAGCGCGTACGCCATCGCGTTCCGCGATTACTTCGCAACCGAGCTCAAGTCACTTGCACCGCTGGCCGACGACGGGTTGGTCGAAATCGCATCGGACGCGATCCACGTGACGCCGCGCGGTCGGCTCTTAGTTCGCACGGTGGCGATGGTATTCGACCGTTACCTGCGTGAGCAGCGTGGGCGGCGCGCAACTCGCGCATCATCTGATGCATTCGGGAAAGAAGGACGAATATGCAGGCGAACCGCGCCATTCAGGACGAACACCGTTCGCTGGCGGCGGTCTTGCACGGCATGCTTTATCTGGTGCACCAGATCCGCGACCGGGGAGCCACGTCGGATTTCGGCGTGCTGGGGCGATGATCTATTACATCGATGCATTCCGCGAGTGCTTTCACCATCCCAAGGAGGATCAGTATCTGTTCCAGCTTTTGCGTGTGCGCCTTCCGGACGCGGCACCGCTGCTTGACCGGCTGAAGTTGGAGCACCGGGCGGGTGCGGAAAAGAATGCGCTTAAGGGTGTCCGACAGATGCCGTCGCATGGTGGCAATCCGGACCTCACGGATCTTCCGGGCCACGAGCTCGTCGTCAATTGCGACCACGACGAGGAAGTGTATGTCGCGCTGCGCGACGGCTTCGCGAGCCTCACCGCGCGGCTGAAAGACGTCGCTCGCCGCCAGCACGGCCAGGTCAGGGCGCATGAGTTCACGGGCTGAATCAGTTTCAGGCGGCCAGATGCCACCACGCATCTTCCACCGCATGCCGCCCGAGCGGGCCACGACCCTCGTCGCAACCGAGACGGATCAGGTTCGACTGCTGGCGGCGCTCTCCCGTCCCGCGGTCTTCGGGCCGGACTGCGGCGCGTCGAGCGGCTGGAAACGCACATCTCCTGCGTTTTCCTGGCCGGGCACTACGCGTACAAGATCAAGAAAGCGGTCGACTTCGGCTTTCTCGATTTCACGACACTCGCGGCGCGGCGATTCTTCTGCACAGAGGAGTTGCGCCTCAATCGCCGGCTTGCACCCGCGCTCTACCTCGACGTCGTGCCGATAACGGGCAGCATTGACGCTCCGGTCCTCGGCGGCGACGGTCCGGCACTCGAGTACGCGGTGAAGATGCGCGAGTTCCCGCAGGACGCGCTGGCCAGCCGCATCCTGGCGCGCGGCGAGCTCTCACCCGCCGACATTGATGCGCTGGCGGCGAAGGTCGCCGCCTTTCACGACTCGAGCGGTGTCGTTCCTCGCGACGGCACATTCGGCTCGCCGGAGGAGATTCTGCGCGTCGCGCGGCAAAATTTCGCGCAGTTCCGACCGCACGTGGCGACGGCGGCGGAACGCGACGAGCTCGAAGAGCTCCGCGTCTGGACCGACCGCGAGCATGCCGCGTGCCAAGGCGCATTCCTGCGGCGGCGCAAGGAAGGCTTCATCCGCGAGTGCCACGGCGACCTGCATCTCAACAACATCGCGCGCATCGACGACGAGCTTGTCATTTTCGATTGCATCGAATTCAACGAGGCGATGCGCTGGATTGATGTGATGAACGAGGTCGCGTTCACGGTCATGGATCTCCACTATCGCGGACGAGTCGATCTGGCCCGTCGCTTCCTCAACGCGTACCTGGAGCGGACGGGGGACTACGCTGGCCTGACCGTGCTGCGCTTCTATCTCGTGTACCGCGCGATGGTGCGCGCCAAGATCGCGCGGCTGCGCGCGGCACAGCTCGAAGCCGGCGCAGCGCGACGCGCATTGCTTGCCGAATACCGCGCGCACGTGACTCTGGCGCGAAGCTACGCGCAGCCGACACGGCCCGCGCTCCTCGTCACCCACGGGCTCGCCGGCTGCGGCAAGACCACCCTGTCGCAGAGTGCTGCTGGAGACGATCGGCGCGGTGCGAATCCGCAGCGACGTCGAGCGCAAGCGCATGCACGGGCTCGACGCCCACGAGCGCGGTGCGACGGGCATCGATCGTGGCCTGTACGCGGCCGGCGCGACGGAGGCGACATACCGGGAGCTTGGCGCGCTGGCGCGAGAGGTGGTCGGTGCCGGCTTCGTTGCAATTATCGACGCGACTTTCCTCAACCGCTGGCAGCGAGACCTCTTCCGCAATCTCGCGATCGAGCTCGGCATCGCCTTCGTGATCGTGGATTTCATGGCGCGCACTCGACCCTTCGGGAGCGCATAGCGCAGCGTGCCGCGGCAGGATCCGACGCTTCGGACGCCGATTTGGCGGTGCTCGATTATCAGCTACGTACGTGCGAGCCCCTCGCGCCGGAGGAGCAGGCGTTCGTCGTCGCCTACGATAGCGAAGCGCCGCTCGAGCAGGCGCGCCAGCCGGATGCGTGGCGGGCGGTCCGCGAGCGCATCGACGCCGCGCGTCCATAAGAGCGTTCGCAGATCATCGGTTGCCTCGAGCCCTCGCGCTGGAGCTCCTTGCGTCGCCATAATGTCCACGGTGCAACAGCCCAAGCTCCCGAAACCCTATTGCAATACTGCAAGTGCTACATTTTCTCGCTGAGTTCGCGTAAGGTCGAGAAGAAGGATTGATTTCATATTGGATCGGCACTGGCGACAGTCCATGGGATCTGCTGTTCACGGCACAAGATGGCGGGTTCGTCTAACATTGGCCCGAAAATTGGCGACCCGGCTACGGGTTACTTAGTCAATATCAACCCACCATAGGGAGCAAGGTTGGCTTGGGCGATCTAAGTATGTCTTCTTGAGTTGCTCTCGTATTTCCCGGGCACGGAGGATCTCCTCCGGCGAGGCAATCACCGGCGCGACAAGACTGGGATCGCCGGCGAGAGCCTTAGTCCAAGGAAACTGGTTCGGATCCGTTCCGGGCCATTGCCGCTGGGCGCCGCGCGCCGGCACCTCGGATTCACCCTCCGTGTCGACGGCCTCATCCCGCGTCGGCGGAGCAGCGGTAGGACCCTCGCTCGAAGCTGCCAGGTCACCGCGGCTACGCGGGTGCATGCCAGCCTGCGTCCGCCCACAATTCGCCGCTCACCGCCGAGTTGGCGAGCATGAAGCAGATCGCATCGGCAATTTCCTCGGGGCGAATCAACCGGCTCAATTGGGTGAAAGGTAATATGTGCTTGCTGATGTAGTCATCACCCATTGCGCGCACCATAGGTGTGTCGGTGAACCCCGGGTGGATAAGCCCGCAGCGAACGCCGTAGAAAACCGCCTCCTTCATAATCGTCGCGGCCGCTCCCTCGAGGCCGGCCTTGGCGCTGGCGTAGGAGATCTGGCCACGATTGCCCTGCGAAGAAACTGAGCCGATGAACACTATGGCCCCTTGCATGCCCTCCGACGGCTGCCATCGCTTGAGGCCGCAGGCGGCGCGATTCTCGGCGATGCGTCCGATCATCTCGAGCGCCCAGTAGACCGGCGCCACGAGGTTCACATCGATGACCTGCTTGAACCGGTCCACCGGATAGATCCGTGCCTTGCCAGTGATCTTGTCGATACGGACTGCAAGTTCGTCGCGCGTGATGCCGGCGGCCGGCACGCACATCGTGACGGTGTCGAACTGGCTACTGATGGAATCGAAAACCGAAGCGCGAAACGCCTCGTCGGTCGTATCGCCCCGGTAAGGGTAGGCGACCTGACGGCCGGCCTTCGCATTGACTTCTGCGGCGACGCCATCGATGTTCTCGCCTATGTCCACCAGCGCCATCGCGCGCACGTTGCGGCGCGCCAATTCAAACGCCACCGCCCGTCCGATGCCGCTGGCCGCACCGGTAATTACCGCAACTTTTCCTTGAAACTCCATGGGCGCTCCTGACGTGATTTTGTTGCACCGCAATACGAAGCCTATAGCCAAGCCGTATCTGGGCTGTTGATGTACCTCAAGGAAACTCCAACGACGCTAATTCATGCGCAACTAAGAGGGTAAGCGTCGCAAGTTATTGATTTAACATGCAACCGCCAGGCGATTCCCCGACTGTCAACCAGGCGCCGTTCGCGCCACTTTGGCGCAGACCAGGCGCATTTCGCGATGCGCCTCCGGGCGATCACCGGGTCGTGAAGCCGAAATTCACCAGCCATTGCGGCCAAGCTCCGCGCGTCGGGCCTGGGGCGGTGAAGCAGCCCTTTGCGGAGGAGAAACTTCTGAGATCAGGCTCGGACGTGGCAAAATTCCCCTAGCGTACTGGGTCCCGCGGGGAGCTGCATTGCCGGCCGATTTCCGTGAATAGGCTTTCGCGTGTGCTGACTTCTCCTGCCCAAGTTTCGATCTTGCTTGGAGTGACCTGCACCGGTCTTGTCGGTGCAAGCTTTTTTGTCCAGCACATACTGGGGATCGAACCGTGCCCCTTGTGCATCATCCAACGGCTCACGTATCTTGGCCTGATACCCGTCTTCTTTGCCGCAGCCGTGGCGCGGCCCCAAGGTCGAGTACAGCGGGCTCTCCTTTGGATGGCTGCGATCCTGACGTTGGAAGGACTCGGGGTCGCCGGCTATCAGACGTACCTGCAACTTTTTCCGGCACCAAGCGTCGCCTCTTGCAGTGCCGGCCTGGCCTACATGCTGGACACCATGGCGGTCAGCGAAGTACTGACCCAACTGCTGCATGCCACGGGAGACTGTTCCGATACGTCCTTTAAGATCCTGGGACTTACTCTGGCGCAAGCGTCGCTTGTCATTTTCCTGGGCTTCGCTCTGCTCCTGGGCACGTTATTGCAGCGGCGGCCAAGCTAGAACAGTACACTCGCGTTGGGGGCACGAGTGATCACTCGCTGGGAGATGGACTCGACCGTCGTATGCGCGCGCCTCCCGAGCTAGAGCATTTGTCGACGGCAAAGAACGAGCGACTCACATCGATTTGACGCGGCAGCCCGGGATCAGTTACCCGACGACCCCTGAAATGCCACCGGCCTGTCCGGCGTCGGAAAACGGTAGTAGAGATCGTTCAGATAGCGGGTGACAGCGACGATGTCCTCGTCGCTCCAGGCGAGGCCCGTGTTCATCTGCCATCGAAATACTTGCATCCTGAGACTTGCCCAGTCTGTCGCCAGCCTCTTTTCGCGCCAATGCACCTGCGCGCTATGGCAACCGATGCAATGGGTGGAATAGAGGAGCTCGCCGCGGGAGCTGTCCGGCGCTGGCTGGGCCGCAACCGCGATTGCGCCAGCGGTGCAGGCGGCGAGTAGTCCCAATGTCAGTCGATGCATCGCAACCGATCAGCGGGCTCCCGGGCCCTCAAAAGCTTCGCTACGACGGGTAAGTATTCAATCACAGCCGCTTAAGTATTGGGGTTTCTGGCGCGGGGGTCAACCGTCGTTCCTAACCATCGGCCATGTCTCATTGGCGTGCATCAGCAGCGCTGGATTGGCTGCGGCAGCGGGTGATGAATTCGCGCACCTCCGGCGCATGCCAGGCGTCGCGATAGGCCCGCCACGCGTCCTCGAGCGAATCGCGGCGCAGGTCGGCGGCGGCGAACGGGAGCGCATTGAGCAGCTTGACCTTGCCGTTGGGCACGACCAGCAGCATCGCCTGCGGTCGCTCGAGCCGCGTTTCCATCTCCGCAACGAATGTCCCAAGGATAGATCGACAAGGGCCATTCCGGGGCCGCATCGACGCGGTGCGTTCTCTCAACGCGGTAACCGCGGCGCGCCACTCCTCGTCTGCTGCAGGCGATGCGCTGCCAGTGCGCCCGCGGCGCGGCCGATGCGCATCAGCGGGCCGGTGACGAATGCGCCGCAGCCGAGCGTTGCCGCCAGATCGAACGCGGCGACGATCTCGTGCAGTTGAAGCGGGTGGGAACGAACACCAATTGCGGTGCACGACCGCGCGCGACCAGTCGCTCGATGGCGGCGACCGCCGCGGCGAAGCTCGATCCCGGACGCACGCGCTCATGCGTCGCCGCTGTCGCTCCGTCGACCGAAATTTGGATGCACTCGACGCCGAGCGCCGAGAGCCGATCGGCCGCGGAAGCGTCGATGTGACTGCCGTCGGTCTCGATCTTAAGAGCGATGCCGGCCGCGGCGAGCAGCTCGAGCAGATCCCAGCAATGCGGTACACCTAGCGGCTCGCCGCCGCCGAAGGCAACGTAGGCGATGCCGAACGCCGCGATGCGCCGTGCAAGCGCGATCGCCTCGTCACGGGAAAGCTCATCGCCCCATGCCTTATCGGGACCGGATTCCTCGCAGCAGGTGATGCAGCGCGCAGCGCAGCGGTTGGTCAGCTGCCAGGCAAGAAAAAGGGGTGCTCGGTACTCTTCTACCGAACGCCCCGGCATTGCGAAAGTTCTGGGTATCTCAGGTGAAGCGGATATACGGTTGGGCCATCACCTGCTCGGACACGTCCTCGAGCTTGGGCGTTTCCCATGCGGCTTTTGCGCCGGCTGCACCGTATCGGTCTTGCGTTCGTCGCCGGTCTTGGCGGCTTCGATCGTCAGGTTCAACTCGCTCATTTTCCCTCCGTCAGGTCACACCGGGGCGACGGGCAACAACTGCCAACTGTTGGCCTCGCGCGTGACGCGATGGATCGGCGACCGCGCGCCGTACTTCCGCCAGCACTGTATCACTCCGCCACGCGTTGCGGTAGGCCTCCCAGGCCTCCGTCAAGGCTATGGCGGCGCAAGTCAGCGCAGATCTGCGGCAGTGCCGCGGCAACCTTGACCCAGCCGTTGGGCAGCACGAGCAGGGTTGCCGGCGGCGTTCTGGAGGCTGCCGCGCAGCCCTTCCGCGAGGTCAAACGGAGCATGGCAAATCTCCAGTTGCCCCTCTAGGCGCCGGGCCATGCGGTTCAACAGGCGCGGAATTCCCGGTATTGCTCCTCGGCAAGGCTCGAGCTTCTCCCACAGCCGCGCGGCGGTGCCGATGCGCATGAGCCGCCCGGTATTGAAGCGAAAGGCACCAAGCGCCCGCGCCCGCTCGATGACCGGCCCGGCCTGGTGAATGTTGAGCCGGGTCGGCGCAAAGGTGACTTCGAGCGGCAGCCCGGCCGCACGAGCGGCGCGGCAGGCCGCATGGGCTTTGGCGAGCGAAGCCGCCCGGGCCGCTGGCGCTCGTAGACCTCCTGTGTGTCGCCGTCCAGGCTAATCTGTACCGACCGGACGGGCAGGCGGGCGAGCCGGGCGGCGAGTTTGGCATCGAAGCGCTGCCCGTTCGTCTCGATCTTCAGCTGGACGCCTGCCCGCCCCAGCGACTTCGGCAAGGGCGAAAAAGTGCGGCACGACCAAAGGCTCGCCGCCGCAAAGCATCACGTAGGGCACTGCGTTGCGGACGATCTCCTCGGCCAGCCACGTCGCTTCGGCAGCGTCGAGTTCGTCCGGCAACCGCTTCCCCGGCGCCGACTCGGTGCAGCAATGCAGGCAGCACAGGTCGCAGTCGCGCGTGATCTGCCAGGACACGAACAGCGGCGCGCGCAGGCGATCGATCCAGTTCATGGGCGCAAGGACGCTACGCCACTGCACAGGACGCCGGCGGTGAACAGCACGACGGCGACCAGATAGCAGCCGACGATGCTGCGCACGGCGGGAACAAAGGCGCGCGGTGTTTCATAAGTGCCGCAGCGCGCAGCGGCCGCTGGCCACGAGCAGCGGCACCGCCAGTAAGGCCGCCAGGCAGGTGGCGGGGAGATGCCGCTCGCTACGCCGACCGGCACCACCAGCAGTCCGCCTGCCGCAAGGGCAAGATACAGCCAAACCGCGCGCCGGCGGCCGAGCCGCACGACGAGATTGCGCTTGCCGACCAAGCGATCCTGGTGGTAATCGGGAATCGCGTTGACGACCGCGAGCGCCATGATCAGGCATCCCGGTACGAGCGACGCGAAGAGCGCCCCCCACGACAGCGCCTGGCTCTGCAGGTAGAGGCTGCCCAGTACCATCCAGGGCCCGTAGGACAGGGCGATGACCAGTTCGCCCAGGCCACGATAGGCCCAGCGTATCGGGGGCGCCACATAAAAGATCGCCGCCGTTCCACCCAGGAGTGCGAAGGCCAGGATCGGCCAGCCGCCACGCACGGTCAGGTAGATGCCGACCGCCAGCGCGCCGGCGAAGGCCGCAATGCCCAACCAGAGCACTGCGTCAGACATCGGCGGGAGTTCGGCCGGGTTGAAGACGCGGTCGGTGCCCATGCGTGAATCGAAATACTCGTTGAATGCCTCGACGCCGATTACGGCGAGCACTACACCCGCGAGGCCGCTCCAGAAAATCGGCGCGTCGAAGGCTACCAGCGCGAGCGTAGGCCCAGGCCGCGCCGAGCAGATACGGCAGCAGCCCGGCATATAGGAAAAACCGGTAGCGCACCAGGCGGCAAACGGCGAGCAGCCGGTGCAGCGCCGTGCGCGCCGAACGGCCGGATCGCACGGGCAGCGCAGTCAAAGATAGACCCATTGGTGCAGCGTCCGTGTCCGCCCGGGTCGGTGCCAAGCTCGTCGACGAACTGTGCCACGCGCGGGTCGTGCCAGGCGCGGCGGAAATTCGCCCAGATTTCCCGCAGCGTCTGGCGGCGAAAATCGCCGCACACGAAGGGCAAGGCGTTGATGAGCTTGACCAGGCCGTTCGGGAGCACGATCAGCAGCGCAGCCGGGTGCTGCAGGCGATAACGCAGCTCCTCGAGCAACCCCGCCTCGTGAAAGTAGACGCGCATGCGGCCGTGGTACTCCTCGGCTTTTTGCCGCAGAACAGCGAAGAACGCCTCGTATTGCTCGGCTCCGAAACTTCCAGGTGGCGCCAAGCCTTGACGGCGTTGCCGGTGTACATCGTGCGTCCCGGTGTAGAAGCTGTATGCGCCCAGCTTGTATGCGAGGTCGACGACCGCGCCGATCTCATGGACGTTGAAGCAGGCGGGCGAGAAGTTAATCTCCACGGGCACGCCTGCCGCGCGAAGGTTGCGCAGGCCATCGAGCGTGCGATCGAAGTTCCCGCGCACGCGCATACGCTCGAACGTCTTGGCGGACGCGCCGTCGAGGCTCACCTGGACCGCCTTGACGCCGAGTTCCTTCATCCGCGCACAGTTTTCGGCGGACAGATAATGACCGTTGGTCTCGATCTTGAGCTGGGCGCCACGCGCGCAGACGTGCTCCACCATCTCGAAGAACTGCGGATGCAGCATAGGCTCGCCGCCCGAGAAGGACATGTAGGGGACTTGGTGGTCCAGCAACTGGTCGAGCACCGAGAATATCTGCGCCGCGTCGAGCTCATCTGCGAACGCCTTGCCCGGCCCGCTCTCCTCGATACAGTGCAGGCAGGCGAGGTTGCATTCGTTGGTGATCTGCCAGGCCACGTAGAGTGGCGCGGCGAGGTCCTCCGAGCAGGCGTAGGTCGAGGTCGTCGCTGGGATCGCGGAGTCGGGTCCGTTATCCGTTGCCAATGTTGTCACGCGCTCAACCCTCGACAAGGCTTCTCTGCCGCAGCTCCGCGATGAACGCGACGACTTCGCGCTCGATCACGTCGGTACTGTCGTTAAAGCGCGCCTTCAGTCGCATGGCGATCTCGCGCTCGTCATGGCCTGCTTCGATCTCGCGCACGACCGCCATGGCCGTTGGATTGAGCGTAAAAACCTTCTCCGAGCGCGTCTCGAAGAGGACGCCGCCAAATTTCTCCTCGCGTACCTTGACGAACTTTGCGAGCCGCATACTGGTTGGGCCAAAAGAACTGAAGTTTATCTGCGAAGTGGGTCGGAGTAACATAGCCGCGGAAAAGCGGCCGTTTGTCGATTCGACCCGCCGGACCTAGGGCAACGGCCCCATCATACCCATCTTCTGCGGCAGCCAGGTCGACAGCGCCGGCCAATAGGTGACGATGACCAGGAAGATCAGCATGGTGACGAGCCAGGGAACCAGCGCCTTGGTCAGCTGCGTGATGCCGAGGCGCGAAATGCCCGAGGCCACGTACAGATTGAGCCCCACCGGGGGATGGCAGAGCCCGACCTCCATGTTGACGTCGATCAGGATGCCGAGATGCACCGGATTGATCCCGAGCGTCATCGCCGCGGGGTAGAGAATCGGCGCCATGATGAGAATGACCGAGGACGGGTCCATGAAATTGCCGGCCAGGAGCAACAGCACGTTGGCCAGCAACAGGAACCCCACCCAGCCCAGATCCTTGGCAATAATCCAGTCCGCCAGGGCATGCGGAATGTTCTCGTTGGTGAGGATGAACGAGAACAGTGCCGCGTTGGTGATGATGTAGAGCAGCATTGCGCTCATGTTGGCCGAGGTCAGCAGCACCTTGCGCAAATCCTTGAGCGGCATGGCCTTGTACACGAACACCGACACGAAGAACGCGTACACCGCGGCCATCGCGGCCGCCTCGGTGGCGGTGAAGATCCCCGAGTAGATGCCGCCGATGATGATGACCACGAGCATCAGGCCCCAGACGGACTCTCGGAACGCCTTGAAGCGCGCGCCCCAGCTTTCGCGCGGCAGCCGCGGGTAATTGCGCTTCTTGGCGATATACCAGGTGACCAGGCAGAGCATCGTGGTCAGCAGGATCCCCGGCAGCAGGCCGGCGACAAACAACGCGCCGATCGAGGTGTTGGTGGCGATCGCGTAGATGACCTTGGGGATCGACGGCAGCATCAGGATGCCGAGCGAACCGGCGACGGTGATCACGGCGGCGCCGAAGTCCATGGGGATGCCGCGCTTGACCATCTCCGGCAGCACGATGGAGCCGATGGCCACCACCGTGGCGACGCTCGAACCGCATACAAGCGCGAACATCGCGCAGGCGATGATGCCTGCGAGCGCCAGCCCTCCATGCCAATGGCCGACCATGGAGGCGGCGAAATTGATCATCCGCCGCGCCACCCCGCCATGGGTGAGGAAAGTGCCGGCGAGGATGAAGAAGGGGATGGCCATGATCTCGAACTTCTCGATGCCGGTGAACAGCTTCAGGGCCACCGATTCGATCGGCACCTGGGTCATGGTGAACACGAAAGTCAGGACCGTGAGCCCGAGCGCGATCGAGATGGGCATGCCGGTGAGCATGAGCGCGATCAACAGCCCGAAGATGATGGCGGAGGTCATGGCTCAGCGCTTGCCAGGCGGCGCGGGAAAAAGATTGTCTTGCGCCAGGCCGACGTGGGCGTCCTGGTCGGCAATTTTTTCGACGCCCGCCACGTCGGTCGGGTCGTGATGCGGCAGCTCGCCCGTGCGCCAGAAGTTCCACGCCACCTGGAGGAAGCGGAAGGACATCAGCCCCGAGCCGCAGGGAATGGCCAGATAGACCAGCCACATCGGCAGCTCCATGTCGGGCGAGGTCTGGTCGGTGTGGGCGAGCTGCCACACGAAACTGGCGCCGAACGAGGCCACCACGCCGGTGAACAGCGCGCCGGCGCCCAGTCCGAAAAGAATGAACTTGCGGCGCACGCCGTCGGGCAGGTGATTGATCACCACGTCCACGCCGACGTGGATGCCGGTGCGCACGCCGTAAGCGGCACCGAACTTGGCCATCCATACGAACATGTAGATGCATGCTTCCTGCGCCCACGACAGGTTGAGCGCAAGCAGCCAGTCCTGCACCACGGGGATGGGCAGGCCCGCGGCATAGCGGTGAACGACGGCCACGAAGATGATCAACGTCGCGCCGCCCATGAGCAGCGCGATGAGCCACTCTTCGAGGTGGTCAAGGAGCTTCAGCATGCGCAAGCGTCCCCGGTTGGTCGACCGCCGTTCTGCTGCACACAAAAAAGCCGCTGCGGGCCGCAGCGGCGTCGGTTTGCGTCGAACCCGGCTCGCGCATCAGGCGCTGCAACGCTCGGTCAGGGCTTGAACCCGGTTTCCTTGTAGACCTCCTGGATGATGTCCTTGCCGACCCGGCTTTCCATCTCTCGATGCACCGGCAGAGCGCCTTTTTCCAGGCCGCCTTCGCATCGGGGCTGAGCGTCAGGATTTCAGTCTTCCCGGTCGCCTTGACCGCCGCGAGCGCCTTGTCGTTCTCCTCCTTGGCGATGTCGTTGGCGTATTTGGTCGCATCCTTCATCGCGCCTTCGAGGATGGTGCGGATATCCGCCGGCAAGCCATCCCAGAATTTCTTGTTCGCGATTACCGCGTATTCGATGACGCCGTGATCGCTCAGGGTCAGATACTTCTGCACTTCGTTCATCTTCTGGGTATAGAAATTCGACGGTGGATTCTCGGTGCCGTCGACCACGCCGGTCTGCAGCGCCTGATACACCTCGGAGAAGGCCATCACCTGCGGAATCCCCCCGAGGGCACGAATTTCGGCATCGAGCACCTTCGACGACTGGATGCGCATCTTCAGACCCCTGACGTCGCCGGGAAGCCTAAGCGGCTTGTTGGCACTGAAATCCTTGAAGCCGTTGTCCCAATAGGCAAGACCGACGATGCCCTTCGAATCGAGTTTCTGGAACAGCAGTTTCCCAACCGCGCCTTCGGTGACCTTGTGCAGCTCGCCGAAGTCGTCAAAGATGTACGGCAGGTCGAAGACTTCGAATTCGCGCACCCCCATCGGCCCGAACTTGGCCACCGAGGGGGCGAGCATCTGCACCGAGCCCAGCTGCAGGGCGTCGATTTCCTCGCCGTCCTTGTACAGCGTGCTGTTCGGGTAGACCTCGACCTTGACCCGGCCCTTCGTACGCTCCTCGGCCAGCTGCTTGAATTTCTCCGCGCCCTTGCCCTTGGGCGTGTCGACGGCAACGACGTGGCTGAACTTGATGATGATCGGCTGCTGTGCGGGTGCCCCGAACGCAATCGCTAAACTAGCCAGTGCGACACTTAGTGTTGCAAACTTCGTTGCGACCTTCATGACTCCTCCACATAGGGTGCAAAAAGACGCTGCTATTTCCAACCGATGCTCACCATCTTGCGACGCATGAAGGCGATTTGCGTTGCGAGCGGCAACTCCTTCGGGCAGACATCGTGGCAAGCGAGCAAGGACATGCAACCGAATACACCGCTGTCGTCACCGACCAGTTCGTAGAAGTCTGCGTCGGTGCGCGTGTCGCGCGGGTCGAGCCGGAAACGGGCGATCTTGTTCAGGCCGACCGCGCCGACAAAGTCTTCGCGCATGCGCGCGGTGCCACAACCGGCGACGCAGCACCCGCATTCAATGCAGCGATCAAGTTCGTAAATTTTCTGCGCCAGCTCCGGCTCCATGCGCTCCTCGAGCCGGGAAGTGTCCACCTCTTTCTGGCGCATGTGCACCCAGGTCTGCAGCCGTTCGCTCATCGCCCGCATCCACTTGCCGGTGTTCACCGAAAGGTCGGCGATCAATTCGAAGACCGGCAGGGGCGCCAGCGTGATCTCCGGGTCCAGGTTCTTTGTCAGCGTACGGCAGGCGAGCCCTGGGCGCCCATTGATCAGCATCCCGCAGCTGCCGCATATCCCGGCGCGGCAGACGAAGTCAAATTGCAGGGATGCGTCCTGCTTTTCGCGGATTTCGTTGAGCGCGATGAACAGCGTCATTCCCTCGGCCTCTTCGAGTTCGTAGGCCTGCATGCGGGGAACACTGCCGCGCTCCTGCGGGTTGTAGCGCAGGACGCTAATCCGCACCTTGCGCCGCGGTCGTTCAGGCGGCCCCGGCGGGGATGGCCATGGCGGTGGCTCCGGTCATGTCGGGCTCGGTCGTTGCGGGCCTGCGGGAGACGGTGGCAGCGGCTCATCGATGCGCTCGTTGGGTCCGCGGAAGCGCTCGGGCATGAGCTCAGCGTACGGCATCAGGGCCTCCTGTACGACCCCGCGGCCGGCACTGACGAGCCTGGTCCTGATCGCCTCCACCTCCGCGGTACGACGCGCCGTGTCGGGATGCTCGACGTAGTCCTTCGCCCCATATCCGCGCCACCCCGGCGGCAGCTCCATCTGCATCACGTCAAGCGATTCGCGTGCCAGCGTCGGCAGCATGTCGTCGGCGCTCTTCCACGTTGCTAGCGTGCGGTTCAGCCATTCGGCGTCGTCGCGCCGCGGATAGTCATGGCGAAAATGCGCGCCCCGGCTCTCGGTCCGAGTCAGCGCGCCGTAGGCGACGCACAGCGCCAGCCGCAGCATCTTCTGGACCCGGTAGGCGGAAACGAGCTCCGGATTTGCGCCACTTGCGGTGCAGCGCAGGCCGATGTTCTGACTGCGCCGCAGCAGCGACTGCAGCTCCTCGACCGCGGCGGCAAGCTCCCCGCCGGTGCGGAAGATCCCGACCTTGGTCGTCATGATCTCCTGCATTCGGACCCGCAATGCGTTGGCTTCTTCCCCGCCCCGGTTACCGGCGAGCGCGTCGAGCTTGGCCTGCTCGTGCTCCAGGAATTCGCGGATCAGGCCGGTGGAGAACTGCAGGTTGCTCTCGGGACGAGCACAGAAATCGGCGATGAACTCGCCCACGATCATGCCGCCGACGACGGTTTCCGCGACCGAGTTTCCACCCAGGCGGTTAAAGCCGTGCAGGTCCCAGCACGCGGCTTCGCCGGCGGCGTAGAGTCCTTTGAGCGTCGGGCTACCGCCGGTGTGGTCGGTCCGGATCCCGCCCATCGTGTAATGCTGTGCCGGTCGCACCGGTATCCAATCCTTGATCGGATCGATGCCGAGGAAATAGTGGCAGATCTCCTTCACTTCGCGCAGGTTGCTGTCGATGTGCTTGGCCCCGAGCAGGGTGATGTCGAGCCACAGATGCTCGCCGAACCGTGACTTCACGCCCGCGCCCCTGCGGATGTGCTCTTCCATGCGCCGGGATACGACGTCGCGCGAGGCGAGTTCCTTCTTCTCCGGCTCGTAGTCGGGCATGAAGCGCTTGCCCGCAGCGTCGCGCAGCAATCCACCGTCCCCACGGCAGCCTTCGGTGACCAGAATGCATGCCGGAAAGATTGCCGTCGGGTGAAACTGGATCGCCTCCATGTTGGCTACCATTGCCACGCCGGTCTCCAACGCCAGCGCCGTGCCGATGCCCTCGCAGATGACCGCGTTGGTCGTCGCGCGATAGAGGCGTCCCGCGCCGCCGCTCGCAATGGCGGTAGCCTTGGCGACGTACGCGACCAATTTCCCGGTCACGAGGTTGCGTACTACCGCACCATAGCAGCGCGACCCGTCGTGGATCAGCGCCAGGGCCTCCATGCGCTCGTGCACGCTGATCGCGTGGGCGATTGCCTGGTCGCTCATCGCGTACAGCATGGCGTGACCCGTGCCGTCGGAGACGTAGCAGGCGCGCCATTTCTTGGTACCACCGAAGTCGCGTTGCATCACCAGTCCATGCGCTTCGTCGCGCTCCGTGATCGTGACCTTCTGCCCGTTGATGATCACCTTCCGGTCACCTTTCTGCACGCGGCTCCACGGCACGCCCCACGCGGCAAGCTCGCGCACGGCCTTGGGCGCCGTGTCGACGAACATGCGCACGACGCGCTGATCGGCGCCCCAGTCGCTGCCCCGCACGGTGTCTTCGAAATGCACGTCCTCGTTGTCACCCATCGCCTTGACGACGTTGCCCAGGCTCGCCTGCATGCCGCCTTGCGCCGCCGCAGAGTGCGAGCGCTTGGGCGGGACGAGCGACAGGATGATCACGTCTTGGCCGCGGCGTTTGGCACCGATGCCGATCCGCAACCCGGCGAGGCCACCGCCGATCACCAGCACGTCGGTGTAGATCACGTTCACCGAGGGCTCCCCGCCGCGCCCCCAGCGGCGGGTTGGGGTGACGACGCTTGCTGCGCCGCGGGAACGTAGTGCTCGCCATAGTGGTCACGGTGCTCGATGCCGATCTTGATATAGGCGGCCAGAGTCGCCACGCCAAGGACCAGAAAGAAGGCCGTCAGCGCCCATTTGGCGAGCTTGAGCCGACGCCGCACCGCGTTCGCATCGCCGCCTGCGAACCAACCCCATTTTACGGCCAAGCCGGTACAGGCCGACCCCGCCGTGCACCTCGACGGTCAGCAGTAGCACGATATACAGCGGCCAGAAATGGTCGCTCCACACCCGGTCGGCGGATTCGAACGGCCCGATACGGTCGGGCCGGGTAAGCATGATGTAGAGGTGCACCGAGGCGAGAAAGAACAGGGCGAAGCCAGTGACAACCTGCCAGAACCAAAGCGTTGTGTCCTCGTGCCGCAGCATCCGCATATGGCCGCGAAAGGTGCTGAACTGACGGTAGTTAATCGGGAATTTGCGCAGCGCCAGAATGGCGTGCGTTACCACGAGCGCGATGACCAGCGCGACCACGGTCGAGACAAGCCCCGGATAGGACCGGCCGAAGAGAAAATAGCCTTCAAAGAATTTCGTGACCATCCACATGACGTCCTTGCCAAGCAGGATCGACGAGACGAAGGCCATATGCGCCCACATGAAAAGCGCGAGCAGGAGACCCGAGGCGCTCTGCGCCAGGTCCAGCCTCGCCGGCCAATGGCTGCGCCGGGCAGGGTCGGTGAGCCCGACGCCGGCGATGAGCGGGCCGCTATGCTCCATCGTGCGCTTCCTTTCCCGGCGTGGTCGACGCCGTGCTCGTTTCCGGGCTCGCGGTCCCGGCTGAAACGGCCCGTCCACGGGCCGCTGCAGTCATCCGGGCGAGGCCCCGTGAAGCTAGCGCGTGGTCCGTCGGCGAGTGTTGACCTGCGTCAAGATAGGTTTCGGCAATACGGGGACAATTCCCGGGTCGGCAGGAGGATTTTCCCCAATGAATGGGCCGCAAGGGCTTGCGGCGAACACCGAGGCGCGACCAGACATGTTCCAGATCCGGATTCACGGCCGCGGTGGTCAGGGCGTGGTATCGGGCGCCGAAATGCTGTCCGTCGCGGCGTTTCTCGAAGGGCGTTATGCCCAGGCGTTTCCCAGCTTCGGCTCGGAGCGCATGGGCGCGCCCGTGATGGCGTTCTGCCGCATCGACGACAAGGAAATTCGCTTACGCGAGCCGGTCCTGGAGCCCGATGCATTGATCGTGCAGGACCCGACGTTGCTGCATCAGGTCGACGTGTTCAGTGGCCTCCAGCCGCATGGCTATATCCTGATCAACTCGACGCGCAGCTTCGACGAGCTCGGGCTGGGCCCGTTCGCGCGGGGCGTCGGGCGCTATCGCCTGTGCTCGCTCCCGGCCACCGAGCTTGCGCTCAAGCACGTGGGCCGCCCGGTGCCGAACGCGGCGCTGCTCGGCGGCTTTGCCGCGGTTACTGAGCGGATCGCGCTGGCTTCGGTCGTCGCGGCCATCCGCCAGAAATTTCCTGCGGCGGTAGCGGAGAAGAACGTCGCCGCGGCGACGGAAGCATTCGAGCTCGCCGCCCAAGCGAAAGACACGATCGATGCTTAAACAGACCGAAGGATCGCGCGCGGTTGCAGAGGCGATCGCGCTTTGCCGGCCCCAGGTAATCTGCGCCTATCCCATCACGCCGCAGACGCATATCGTCGAAGCGCTTGGCGAGATGGTCAAGACCGAAGAGCTCGCCGGCTGTGAGTTTATCAACGTCGAATCGGAATTCGCCGCGCTGTCGGTAGCCATCGGCGCTTCGGCGGCGGGCGTGCGCACCTATACGGCAACCAGCAGCCAAGGCTTGCTGTTCATGGCCGAGGCCGTGTACAACGCCGCCGGGCTCGGGCTGCCGATCGTCATGACCATCGGCAACCGGGCGATCGGGGCACCGATCAATATCTGGAATGATCACTCCGATAGCATGTCGATGCGCGACGCCGGCTGGATCCAGCTCTACGCGGAAACCAACCAGGAAGCGCTCGATCTGCACATTCAGGCCTTCCGCCTCGCCGAAGTGCTGTCCTGCCCGGTGATGGTGTGCATGGACGGCTTCATCCTCACCCATGCCTACGACCGCGTCGACGTGCCGACGCAGCAGGAGGTCGACGCGTTCCTGCCGCGCTACGAGCCGCGGCAAATGCTTGACCCGGCCGATCCGGTGAGCATCGGCGCGATGGTCGGGCCAGAAGCATTCACCGAAGTGCGCTACCTGTCGCATCACAAGCAGCTGCGCGCGCTGGGATTGATTCCGGAGCTGGCCACTGCATTCCAGAAACAATTCGGCCGCGACTCCGGCGGGCTTATCCGCCCCTACCGCACCGAAGACGCCGAGACGATCGTGGTCGCGCTCGGTTCGCTCAACGGCACGGTGCAGGAAGTCGTCGATGCAATGCGTGCCGACGGTTCACGGATCGGTTCGGTTTCCATTTGTTCCTTCCGTCCATTTCCGCTCGGCGTTCTGCGCGACGCGCTACAGCATGCAAAGCGCGTGGTGGTGCTGGAAAAATGTCTGGCCGTGGGCCTGGGCGGCATTGTTTCCGACGGGGTGCGCAAGTCCTTGTCCGGCATCGCACTCAACGGCTACACGGTCATCGCCGGCCTTGGCGGGCGCGCGATCACGCGGGCGTCACTGAGGCGATTATTCGAAGATGCCGAGCGTGACGAACTGGAGCAGGTTACCTTTCTGGACCTGAACGCGGACGTGGTGAGCCACGAACTGGAACGCGAAAGCATGGCTCGCCGCTCCGGGCCCACTGCCGAAGCGATCCTGCGCCGGATCGGCACGGTTGCGTCGCGCATCGGCTGAACCGAGGAGAAGTGTCGTGCAAAAGCAAGAGCAGCAGATCAAGTTCTATCAGACCGGGACCTTTACCGTCGGCAATCGTCTTCTTGCGGACGACACGCGCTCGGTGCAGGCCGACATGCATCGGACGAACTCCCTGAATTCGGGGCATCGCGCCTGCCAGGGCTGCGGTGAAGCGCTGGGCGCGCGGTATGCCATTGATGCAGCGATGGAGGCGACGGGCAAGCAGCTGATCGCGGTCAACGCAACGGGATGCCTGGAAGTATTTTCCACGCCGTATCCCGAGACTTCGTGGCAGATTCCCTGGATCCACTCGTTGTTCGGCAATGCGGCCGCGGTTGCGTCGGGCGTCGCGGCGGCGCAGCGGGCGCTGGGCCGCACCGACGTGCGCGTGATCGCGCAGGGGGGCGACGGCGGCACGACGGACATTGGTTTCGGCTGTCTATCCGGTATGTTCGAACGCAACGACGACGTGCTCTATATCTGTTATGACAACGAGGCGTACATGAACACGGGCGTGCAGCGCTCGAGCGCGACGCCCCCGGCGGCGCGTACGGCCACGACCCCGGCGATGGGACGCGCTCCTGGCAACGTCTTCGGCACTGGCAAGAACGTGCCGCGCATCGCGATGGCGCACGGCATTCCCTATGTTGCGACTGCGAGTGTTTCCAATCTGCGCGACCTCGAGCGCAAGGTGCGTTACGCGATGGGAATGCACGGCGCACGCTACATTCACATTTTCGTGCCATGTCCCCTCGGTTGGGGCTCGGCGCCGGAGGACACGATCAAGTTAGCGCGCCTGGCAGTCGAGACCGGCCTGTTTCCGCTGTTCGAGGCGCAGGACGGCGCAGTCACGGCCAGTACCCCGATTCGGCACAAGGTTCCGGTGACCGAATACCTCAAGCTGCAGAAACGCTACGCGCATCTGTTCGGCAAGGAACCTGACCTCGAGCGCATCGCGCGGATCCAGAAGATGGCCGATCGGAATATCGCCGAGTTCGGCTTGCTGCCATAGGGATCGTCCATGGATAAGCCATACGCAATCACCCTCGATGTAGGCTCGAGCCTTGCCAACAAGACGGGCGCGTGGCGCACCAACCGGCCCCTGTATGTCGATCGCTTGCCCCCGTGCAACCACGCGTGCCCGGCCGGCGAAAACATTCAGGGCTGGCTCTATCGCGCCGAGTCCGGCGACTACGAAGCGGCGTGGCGAGTACTGACGGAGGACAATCCGGTACCGGCAATCATGGGTCGCGTCTGCTACCACCCGTGCGAGAGCTCGTGCAACCGCGGCCAGCTCGATGAGCCGGTCGGCATCAACTCGGTCGAGCGCTTTCTCGGGGACGAAGCCCTCAAGCGCGGCTGGAAGTTCGCTCCGCCCAAAGCCGAGAGCGGCAAGCGCGTGCTAATTGTCGGCGCCGGACCATCAGGATTGTCCGCGGCCTATCACCTGCGGCGCTTCGGTCACGGCGTCAAGATCGTCGAGGCGGGCCCGCTTGCCGGCGGGATGATGCGCTTCGGGATTCCCAAGTACCGATTGCCGCGCGACGTGCTCGATGGCGAGGTGCAGCGCATCCTCGACATGGGTGTCGAATTGCAACTGAACTCGAAGGTCACGAACATCGTCGACACGATGAACGCCGGCCACTTCGACGCGGCGTTCCTCGCCGTGGGCGCGCATATCGCCAAGCGCGCCTACATTCCGGCAGGCGAAGCCGCGCACATGCTCGATGCCGTATCGGTGCTGCGCAGCATGGAGGGTGAGGAAAAGCCAATGCTGGGCCGGCGCGTCGTGGTGTATGGCGGCGGCAACACCGCGCTCGACGTTGCGCGTACGGCCAAGCGGCTGGGTGCGACCGAAGCGATCATCGTCTACCGGCGCACCCGCGAGAAGATGCCCGCGCACGACTTTGAAATCGAAGAGGCGCTGCAGGAAGGCGTGTTGATCAAGTGGCTGTCGACCATCAAGAACATGGCCGATGAGGGCACGTTGACGGTCGAAAAGATGGCGCTCGACGCTACCGGCTTCCCCCAGCCGACCGGAGAATTCGAGACCCTTGAGGCCGACTCGCTGGTGCTGGCGCTGGGGCAGGACGTGGATCTCTCGCTGCTCGATGGCGTCCCAGGGCTCGCCATCAAAGACGGCACCGTTCAAGTCGGACGCAACATGATGACCGGCTACGCGGGAATTTTCGCCGGTGGCGACATGGTCCCGTCGGAACGCACGGTCACCGTCGGGGTCGGTCACGGCAAGAAGGCGGCACGCCATATCAACGCCTGGCTCTCCAGTCGCAGTTACGAACCGGCCGCCAAGCATGAGCTGGCTACTTTCGACAAGCTGAACCCCTGGTATTACAGCGATGCGCCCAAGACCATGCGTCCATTGCTCGAGCTCGCCCGCCGCACCTCCACTTTTGAGGAGGTCGTGGGCGGTCTCAACGAAGACAATGCGTTATTTGAAGCGCGCCGCTGCCTCTCCTGTGGCAATTGTTTTGAGTGCGACAACTGTTACGGGGTCTGTCCCGGACAACGCGGTAATCAAACTCGGACCAGGCAAGCGATTCGAGTTCAATTTCGACTATTGCAAGGGCTGCGGGATATGTGTCTCCGAATGTCCATGTGGCGCGATCAAAATGGTTCCCGAGACCAATTGACAACCGGCATGCTCCCCAGGCAACGCCAACGGCCGGCAAAGCGAGCGAGATCCGGAGGAACGAGCCATGTTGCAAAAAAGTCATGACGCTGTAGTGGCAAGCACCGCCATGCTGCCGAAAGGCATTGCGCTGTTGCAGGATCCGGCGCTCAACAAGGGAACCGCGTTCACCGAAGCCGAGCGCGATACGTTGCACCTGCGCGGCCTGTTGCCGCCACATGTGTCTTCGCAGGAACAACAGCTGGGGCGCGTGCTGGAGAACTTCCGCCGCCAGCCGAGCGATCTCGAAAAGTACGTCAGCCTGCGCTCGCTGCATGACCGCAACGAGGCCCTTTTCTTCCGCCTTCTCATCAGACTATCCGGATGAAATGATGCCCATCGTGTATACGCCGACGGTGGGGCTGGCGTGCCAGCGCTATACGCATATCTTCCAGCGGCCGCACGGCATCTTTGTCAGCGCGGCCGATCGGGGTCGCGTCGCGGACGTCCTTGCCAACTGGCCGCACCGTGACGTGGCGATCATCGTCGTCAGCGATGGCGAGCGCATCCTGGGCCTCGGGGACCTGGGCGCAAATGGCATGGGCATCCCGATCGGCAAGCTCTCGCTCTACACCGCTTGCGCCGGCGTGCCCCCGACCGCCTGCCTGCCGGTGCTGCTTGACGTCGGCACCAACAATTCCGAGCTGCTCGACGATCCGCTCTACATCGGCCTGCATCGAGTCGCGCGTGCGCGGCGAGGAATACGATGCCTTGCTCGAGGAATTCGTCGTCGCAGCCAGCAAGCTCTTCCCCGGCGTAGTGATTCAATTCGAAGACTTCGCGACCCACAATGCGTTCCGCTTGCTGCAGAAGTATCGTGACCGGATCCCGACTTTCAACGACGACATCCAGGGGACCGCCGCAGTGGCGCTGGCGGGATTGCTGTCCGCTCTCCGGGTCACCGGTGCCGCCCTCGGTGCACAGACATTGCTGTTCCAAGGCGCCGGCGAAGCCGCCACGGGGATTGCGAATCTGGCGGTCGAGGCGATGGTCGCGAATGGCATGGACGCGGCGCAGGCGCGCAGGCGGTGTTGGCTCTTTGACTCGAAGGGTCTGGTCGTCAAAAATCGCGCCGATCTCGCCGCGCACAAGCAACCCTACGCGCACGACCACGAGCCCGTAGGCAGCCTGCGTCGACGCCGTCAAGACGGTGAGCCCCACCGCGATCATTGGCGTCGCCGCCGTGGGTGGAGCCTTCACGGAAGAAGTCATCCGCACCATGGCGGTCCAAAACGAACGGCCGATCGTGTTCGCGCTGTCGAACCCGACATCCAAGTCGGAGTGCACGGCCACCCAGGCGTATCGCTGGTCGGATGGCCGCGCCCTGTTCGCCTGCGGTTCCCCGTTCGATCCGGTGACCCTTGGCGACCGGACTTCGTGCCGCGCCAGGGCAACAATTCGTACATCTTCCCCGGCGTCGGCCTGGGGGTCATCGCCTCCCGGGCAATCCGCGTCACCGATGCCATGTTCATGGCGGCCGCGCATGCGCTCGCCGCGCAGGTCAGCGAGGATGATCTGCAGCAGGGAAGCCTGTATCCTCCGCTCAACAATATCCGCGAGGTGTCAGCGCACATTGCCGCCGCGGTCGCCGCGGTGGCCTACGGCGAGGGGCTGGCGCGCGGGACGCAGCCTGCCGACCTGCTAGGGTTCATGCGGGCGCAGATGTACGAACCCCGCTATGCTACGTACGTGGCCGGCTGAAAGCCGGCACCAATGGCCGCGCAACCCGGACCGGAAAATGTGCACGCAAGGTGAGACACGATGAGGGAGACGATTCTGGCAATGCTCCGCCACCATCCGTTCGTGGCGGAATTCGAGCCCTGGCAGGTCGAAAAGCTCGCGACGCTGGCCAAGGAGATACGCTTCGAACGGGATCAGATTCTGTTCCATGTGGGCGACGAGTGCTCGGAGTTCTACCTCATCATTACCGGGCTGGTAGCGCTCGAAATCGCCGCGCCGGGGCACACGTTTCGCGTGCAGACGTTGTTCGCGGGCGACGAACTTGGCTGGTCTGCGTTGTTGCTGGGCCGTGGCAAGCACTTGCAGGCACGAACGCTGGAGCGCGTGGATGCGCTGGCGTTCGAAGGCTCGGAGCTCCTGGCGGCCTGCCGGGAGGATACGCTGTTCGGCTTTACCTTGATGCAACGGCTGCTGGGCGTCGTGGCCGAGCGGCTGCAGGCGACGCGCCTGCAACTCATGGATGCGTATTCGCCAATTGCGGCACGGGCAGGGGCGTGACCCACGCCCAAGTCGAAACGACAGGCTTAGGCACCCAGTCAGGCAGCGTGGCACCCATTGTCTGAAGCGGTGCAGCTGGGCCGCCGCACGTTTCCCGCCGCTGACGGTCTTGCCATCGCGCCAACCGCTGGTGTGAACCCGCTTCGCAATCACGCTGTTGCTCGCTGTCGCGCTGGCGGGGTTCTGTGCGCTCGCCTGGCGCAAACTCGCCATCGTCGTGAAGCTCGCGCCGGAAGTGCGCTGGGACCGGCCGCTGGCGCGCTTGCAGGCTGTTCTCGGTCAACGGCTTCCTGCAGTCGCGCATGGTCAGGCGGGAATGGAAGCCGGGCCTGATGCACGCGGTCATTTTCATCGGTTTCACGACGCTGCTGGTGCGCAAAGTGCAGCTGCTCGTGATCGGCTACGACGAGACATTCGTCTATCCGGGGCTCGCTGGAGGCCTGTT
Organism: uncultured delta proteobacterium; assembly: GCA_963731595.1. Taxonomy (GTDB): domain Bacteria; phylum Myxococcota_A; class Polyangia; order Polyangiales; family Polyangiaceae; genus DASXHD01. The sequence goes on along the minus strand of CAVSWE010000003.1, from coordinate 294,436 downwards.
TGCTACCTTCAAAGACGCGATCGAGCTCGCCGTGCTCGCTGCGGTCGGTTATGCGTTCTGGCGCCGCTTGGTACAGAAACCCGCTCGGCTTGAGCGCAATCGCGAGGCATTGCTGATCCTGTCGCTGATTGCGGCGATCATGGTCACCGATTTCCTGTTCGATGGCTTCCGCTTTGCGCTGCTGGCATCGACGGATGCGCACATTGCGCACGAGCGGGCGTTTGCCTTCGCGGGTGACGCGGTCGCTCGGATGCTATCGGGCCTGCACCACAGGCCGGCTCGTCGCCGGATACGAGGGGTTGTATTGGCTGCAAATGGGGACGGTGCTCGCCTTCCTGGTGATCCTGCCCGTCGGCGAGCATTTCCACATCGTCACCGCACTGCCCGCACTGTTCTTCCGGCGCGGCGGGCCGGCCAACCGCGTGCCGACGCTCGACTTGGATGCGATCATGGGCGCAGACGACGCCAGCAACATGAAGATCGGCGTGCGCACCGCGGGGGATCTGAGCTGGAAAGACGGGCTCGATGCGTTTACCTGCACCGAATGCGGGCGCTGCAAGGACGCGTGCCCGACCTTCCTGACCGGCAAGCCGCTCGCCCTGAAGTGGGTCTACGACAACCTCAAGGGTCACCTGCTTGCGCAGCGCAAGGCAATTGTCGTCGGTGACGATACGGCGCTGCCGGCTCTGGTGGGCGAAGTGATCGCGCCGGAGACGCTTTGGGCGTGCACGACCTGCGGCTACTGCGAGGCCGCCTGCCCGATTGAACTAGAGCATCTGCCGCGCTTCTATCGCATGCGCCAGCACCAGGTCCTGATGGAAGGCGCGTTCCCGCACGAGCTCAAGGCGGTATTCGACGCCTACGAAGTGCAGAGCAATCCCTGGGGACTGCCAGCCGATACGCGCGGCGACTGGGCCAACGGGCTCGGGATCCCCGTCGTGCAGACGGCCGAGGATGTGCAGGCCCTCGACTATCTATTCTATGTCGGCTCGGCCGAATCGTTCGATCCGCGGGCGCAGCGCATCGCCATCGCGTTCGCAAAAATTCTCGACCATGCCGGGGTCCGCTTCGGCATCCTCGGCCAGCGCGAGACCTCGACCGGGGAATGCGTGCGCCGCGCGGGTAACGAGATGCTCTTCCAGCAGCTCGCCCGCGCCCTGGTCGAGACCTTGAACGGATTGGGGGTTACGCGCATCGTGACCTGCGATCCGCACGCCTTCAATACACTCAAGAATGAATACCCTGAATTCGGCGGGGACTACGAAGTGGTGCACCACACGCAGCTCATCGCACGGCTGATGGCGGCCGGCCGCATCCGCGTCGCCCCAGCCTTTGAGCGCGTGATCTACCACGAGCCATGTTACCTCGCACGGCACAACGGCGAGTACGAGGCGCCGCGCGCCATCCTCGCGCGGCTGACGCGCGATGCGCCGCTTGAGTTCGATCTGCGGCGAGAAAAGTCGATGTGCTGCGGCGCTGGCGGCGCGCGCATGTGGATGGATGAGAGAATTGGCCGTCGCATCAACGTCGTCCGCGTCGAGCAGGCGCTACCGCAGCGGCCGAGCGTGATCGCGACGGCCTGTCCTTATTGCGCGACCATGATGCTCGACGGCGCGAAGGCGCTCGGCCGGGAAGCGGATATCGCCACCCGCGACATTGCCGAGCTCGTTGCCGACGCGCTTACAACTGATCGATTACCCAACCCGGAAACACCGATAGCAGCAGCGCAGCCAGCAAGCAGATGAAGCTCGCACCGACTTCCAGTCGTCCAAGCGCGCGGCGCGCTGGCGCGGGTGCCTCCGCGCTCATGAACAGGTATTGGATGACGCGCAGATAGAAGTAGATCCCGAGGTAGCTGCCGATCAAGCCCAGGACCGCATACAGCGTGTACCCAGCCGCCATCACGTTCTTGAAGATGAGGAACTTGGCGATGAATCCGGGGAAGGGCGGGATACCGGCCAGCGAGAGCATGGCGATAGCGATCATCAGCGCGGCGAAAGGCTGGCGCTGGAACAGGCCCCTAAGGTTGTCCAGGCGGTCGCGCGTCACATCGTTTGCGTCGGGCGGCAGCGCGGCGAAGGCAAGTACGTTCATCAGCCCATAGGCGAGCACGTAGAAGCTGACCGCCTGGAATCGGCCCGGTCCCTCGCCCAAGAGCGCGTAGAAGAGATAGCCGGCGTGAGCAATGGAAGAGTAGGCCATCATGCGGCGGAAGCTTTGCTGTCGCATGGCTGTCAGATTGCCCCAGACAATCGAGAGCAGAGGCAGGACCGCGAGCAGGTCGGCCAGCGGCCGCGATCACCGGGGCAGTCCCAAACAGGCGCACGACAGCGAGGAGCACAGCAGCCTTGACGATCGTGGCCATGTACGCGGTTACCGGCACCGTGGCACCTTCGTAGGCGTCCGGGGCCCAGGCGTGGAACGGGACGATGGCTGCCTTGAGGAAGAAGGCCACCAGGACCAGCACCACCGCGACATTGGCCATGGTGTCGTGTGAGTCCAGCGCCCGAGTGAACGTGGAGAGCGCCAGCGAACCGCTACCGCCATAGAGCATGGCGACGCCCATCAACAAGGTCGCCGTCGCGGTGCCGCCGAGCACCAGGTACTTTAGGGCCCCCTCGGCGCTCTCCGGGCGCCGGAAGGCGAGCAGCACCAGCGCATACACCGGCAGCGACAGCAGCTCGAGCCCGAGCAAGAGGGTAAGGAAACTGTCCGCCGAGAGCAGCAGGCAGGCGCCATAGAGGGAGGATAGGAACAGCACGGGAAATGCGCGCTCGCCAGACTCGTCGCGCGCGATCAGCAACACGGGAACGGCGAGCACCAGCACGATGGCCTTCCCCAGCAACGGGATCGCTCCCACAGAGTATTGCCCCGGAAACGGCGCGGCGGCAAAGCCGGTGAAGCCCTGCAGAAGCGCTGCGACGCTCGCGCCGCCGACGGCGCACAACGCCACAGCAAGCCTGTCCCGCGACGGGCGCGCCGCGCTATCGAACGCGAGCAGGAGCACGATCCCGGCGAGCAACAAGTGCTCGGGGAGCATCGCCATGAGTGCGTCTTGCCAGTTCATCGTCCGTTGCCGGTGTTGCCCGAGGTGAGCGAGGGTGGCCGCGTGTCACGCGGGACAGGGTGTGCCGCCAGGCGGGCCGCCATCCGGGTGCCGCTTCGACTCCCCGCGACGAGCTGCTGGTACTGCCTTGCGGCGAGCTCGGTCTTGCGCATCGGCTCGTCCGGAAAAAGGCCCAGTGCGAAGACCGCCACGACAATTGCCCCGAGGATCGCGTATTCCCGCAGGTTGAGGTCGTGGAGCGGCTGATGCGGCGCCTTCGCGCCCCCGAACAGGAAACGCTGGGCAAACCCCAGCATGTAGAGCGCGCCGAGTGCGACGCCGGCGACGGCGCTCGCGCTCAGCAGCAGCGGGTAGCCCGCGCCCTGCACGTACTGCGGCCACGCCGCCCGGAACGCGCCAAGGAGCACCAGGAACTCGCCGGTGAATCCGCAAGTTGTCGGCAGACCGATCGCCGAGAGCGTCAGCAGGGCGAAGAAAACCGAGTACAGGGGCAGGAGCTTCGCCAGCCCACCGTACGCGGCGAGTTCACGCGTGTGGCAGCGCTCGTAGATCATGCCGACCATGAGGAAGAGCCCGCCGGCGATCAGCCCGTGGCTCACCATCTGTACCACCGCACCTTGGATGCCAAGCAGATCAAGGCTGACGAGGCCCAGCATGACGTAGCCCAGATGACTGATCGACGAGTAGGCGATGATCTTCTTGATGTCGGTCTGCACCAGCGCGAGACAGGCGCCGTAGAGGATGCTGATGACCGCGAGGGTCTGGAATACCGGCGCAAGCAGGCGTGTGGCGTCGGGGAACAGGGGAAAGGCAAGCTTCATGAAGCCGTAGGTCCCCATCTTCAGCAGAACGCCGGCCAGGATCACCGAGCCCGCGGTCGGCGCCTCGACGTGCGCGTCTGGCAGCCATGTATGCAGCGGCACGATGGGCACCTTGATCGCGAACGACAGCGCGAACGCGGTGAGCAGCAACGTCTGGACAGACAGGGGAAGCTCGGATCGATAGAGATCGGCAAAGGCGAAGGACGTCACGCCGGTCGTCGCATTGAGCGAATAGACGAGATAGATCACCGCGGCGAGCATCAGGATGCTGCCGAAGGCGGTGTAGAGCACGAACTTGAGCGTCGCGTAGATGCGACGCTCCCCGCCCCAGATGCCGATGATGAAAAACAGCGGGATGAGCATCGTCTCCCAGAACAGGTAGAACAGGAACAGGTCCTGGGCGAGGAACGTGCCCAGCATCGCGAACTGCAGAGCGAAGACCATCGCGTAGAAAAGCTTCACGTCCTTCTGGATGGCGCTGAATGCGCCGGCAACGACCAGCGGGCCCGAGGAATGCGGTCAGCAGCACCAGCAGCACGTTGTAGCCGTCGAGACCGATCTGGTAGTACACGCCCCAGGCGGCGATCCAGGGCAGCCGCGTCTCGAACTGCAGGCCTTCCGTGGCGGCGTCGAAGCGCGTGTAAAGCCAGGCGGCGAGGACAAATTGCAGCAGCATCACGGCGAGCGACAGTCCAACGCACGCGGTCGTCCTGCCTCGGCGGCAGCGCGATGATCGCCGCGATGCCGGCAAGCGGCAGGTACAGGACAACGTTGAGCAGCCCGGCGTCAGCCATGGTACCCGCTCCAGGCGATCGCGGCGATGATCCCGAGGAGTACCAGTAGCGCGTACCGGTGCAGGTTGCCGTTCTGCACGCGGCTCAGGCCGGCCGGCAGTGCGCCGCCCGAGCGCAGCGAGGCCGTGCAGCGAGCCGTCGAGGATTTTTTGGTCGCCGAGCCGGAAAAACACGCGATCGGAGATCCAGTACAGCGGCCGTGCCAGCAACCGGTCGTAGGCCTCGTCGACAAAGTACTTGCCGGAAAGGACGCGGTGCAGCCCCGGGAAACGGCGGCGCAGGCCCTCGGCCGCGCGCACCGTCGCCTCCGTACACGATCGCGGCCGCAGCGAGTCCGGCCAGAGCGAGGGCGATCGATAGCGACGACCAAGCGGCGTCTCGAAGGGCTCGAGCGCGGGCACCATCTCGGGCAGCGGCAGCAGCGGCGCGAGAAACTGCGGCAGCGCCAGGAAGCCTCCGATCGCCGAAAGCACGGCCAGCACGATCAGCACCCCGGTCATCGATGGCGGCGATTCGTGCACGTGGCGCTCGGTTTCCGGACTCATCCGCGAGCGACCGAAAAAAGTGAGCCACAGCAGCCGGAACATGTAGAACGCGGTCAGCAGCGCGGTCGTCGCGGCCACGCCGAAGAGCAGCGGCGAGCCGCCGCGGCTGCTGGCGAAGGCGTACCAGAGGATCTCGTCCTTGGAGAAGAACCCGGCCAGCGGCGGGATGCCGGCGATGGCGGCGGTGGCCACGGCGAAGGTCACGAAGGTCACGGGAATCCGGCGTGCGAGACCGCCCATCTTGCGCAGATCCTGCTCGCCGCCGAGGGCGTGGATCACGCTGCCCGCGCCGAGGAACAGGCAGGCCTTGAAGAAGGCGTGGGTGTAGAGGTGGAAGATCGCCACGCTGTAGGCGCCGACCCCGAGTGCCACGAACATGAAGCCGAGCTGCGAGATCGTCGAGTAGGCGAGCACCTTCTTGATGTCGGTCTGGGCGAAAGCGATCGTCGCCGCAAAGAAGGCGGTGAGCGCGCCGATCGCGGCGATGACCGCGCTGGCCTCGGGCGCCTGCATGTAGATGCCGGACATGCGCGCCACCAGGTAGACGCCGGCGGTCACCATGGTCGCGGCATGGATGAGCGCCGAGACGGGCGTCGGGCCGGCCATGGCGTCCGGCAGCCAGACGTAAAGCGGAATCTGCGCCGACTTGCCCGTTGCGCCGATGAACAGCAGGATGCCCACCAGGCTCGCCGACACCGCGGGCAGCGTGTGCACCGCCGAATGCCGCGTCGATGCGGTCCATGTCCAGCGTTCCGAGCGGCGCGAAGAGCAAGAACATGCCGAGCAGAAAGCCGACGTCGCCGATGCGGTTGGTGATGAACGCCTTCTTGCCGGCGCGGGCCTTGTCGAGGTCCTCGAACCAGAAGCCGATCAACAGATACGACGCAAGACCGACGCCTTCCCAGCCGATGAACACCACCAGCAGCGACCGGCCCAGCACGAGCAGCAGCATGAAGAACAGGAACAGGTTGAGGTACGAGAAGTAGCGGGCGTAGCTCGCGTCGTCCTTCATGTAGCCGATCGAGTAGAGGTGAATGAGCGATCCCACGCCGGTGACGATAAGCGCCATCACCGCGCTCAGGCGATCGAAATAGAACGCGACCTCGAAGCGGCTGTCGCCGATGATCGCCCAGGTGTAGGCGATCTCGAGCCGTGGCGACCCGGCCGCCGGCCTGCAGGTCGAGCAAGCACTGGACGGTTGCGAAGAAGGCCAGGATCGGCAGGCCGCAGCCGACGGCCGAGACGAATGGTTTGCCGAGCCGGTTGCCCGCCAGGGCCGTTGACGAGGAATCCAGCGAGCGGCAGCGCGACGATCAGGCTGAGCAGGTGGCTCACCGGCTATCCCTTCAGGTCCGCGTACGCGTCCAAGTCGAGCTCGTCCTTGCGCCGCACGAGCAGCAGCACGATGGGAATGGCGATGGCGATTTCGGCGGTGGCGACACGAAGACCAGGAAGACGAGCACCGCCCCAGCTGCAGTAGCGGTCTGCTGCGCGAACGTCACCAGGGCCAGGTTGACGCCGTTGAGCATGAGCTCCATGCACATCAGCATGACCAGTACGTTACGCCGCACGATGACGCCAAGCAGTCCCAGCGCGAACAGCGCCGCGCGACGTCGCGATGAGCAGCTGTACGTTATCCACGGTGCCGCGTCCCACTTCGAGTCACGGCCAGCGCCGCCACGACGGCGGCGACCAGCAGCACGGAGACGAGTTCGAATTGCAGCCAGTACGCGCCCAGAAACTCGGCCGAGAAGTGCTTCAGGCGAAACAGCGTGCCGCTTGCCCGACCGCGCCGTTCGTCGCGGGCAGCGGCGCGCCATAAGGCGTGCAGCGAGGATCGTGAGGAGCAGCAGCGCCGCCGGCGACGCCGGGCAGCAGCAGCCGCGAGAAGCGACGCGTGAAGGAGCGATCGCGAACGTCCAGAAGCATGATCGCGTAAACGATGAACACCATCACCGCGCCGACGTAGATGAGCACCTGGAACACCGCGATGACGTGCACGCCGAGCAGGGCGTAGACGCCGGCGAGCGAAAGCATGGTGGCGATCAGTGCCAGCGCGACACGCATCGGGTGCCGCAGCACCAGCATCGAGGTGGCGGCGGCGAGCGACGTGCCGGCGAACAGCCAGAGGAGCCAGGTCTCGATCATGAGGGCCCCTTCGCCTCGCGGCAGCCGCCTTTCGGTGGATAGGGTTTGGCGACGTCGCGCTGCGGATTCCAGGTGAGCAGTTCGTCGAGCGACAGCCACAGCTGCCGGCCGGTCGGCGCGTCGGCAGATTAGGCACTTCCTTGACCATGCGGATCGCGTCTTCCGGGCAGGCCTCGACGCACAGCCCGCAGAAAATGCAGCGCGAATAGTCGATCTCGAAGCGGGCGGGATATTTTGGATGGGCCGGGTCGTCCGGATCGAACGCCGGCCTCGATCTCGATGACCTTCGCCGGGCATACCGTCGCGCACAGGTTGCAGGCGATGCACTGCGGCCGGCCGTCGGGTCGCTGGGTCAGCACATGCTTGCCGCGGTTGCCTGCGGCGTAGTCGGGTCGGGTTTCTTCGGGATAGTAGGTCGTGAGCGCACCCTTGCGCAGGGTGATCCAGCGCCCCATGTTCCTGAGGAATACCCCGCCGGTGATGCCGAGGCCGCGCAAGATCTCTGGCAAGTACGCACGCTCCCACCACGACATGGTGGGACGATTCCAATACTGCTTGCGCGCGTAGGGCTTCATGGGGGTTGCGGCGCGGGCAGGCTAGGGACGCAGCGCCCAGACGACGACGGCGGTTACCGTCAGGTTGGCCAGCGCCAGCGGAAACATGAACTTCCAGGCGAAGCGCAGCAGCTGGTCCCAGCGAAAGCGCGGCAGGGTCCAGCGCACCAGGATCTGGAAGCTCGACATGAGCAGCACCTTGACCAGGAACACGAAGAGCTGGATCACGACGATCACGCCGTGGCCGAGCGACAGGGCATGATTCCCCGGCAAGACAAATCCATCGTCGGTCATGAATGGCAAGTTGTAGCCGCCCAGGAAGAGCGTCGTGAACAGCGCGCCGATGATCGCGATCTCGATAAACTCGGCGAACATGAACAGCCCCATCTTCATCGCGCTGTACTCGGTGAAGTAGCCGGCGATTAGCTCCGACTCCGCCTCCGGCAGATCGAAGGGTATGCGTTTGTTCTCGGCGATCGCGGCGGTCAGGAAAAGAATGGCCGCGAAGGGCTGGAGAAAGATGCCCCACGCGGGGAGGAATCCCAGCAGCACACCCGACTGCTGCTGCACGATGGCGTTGAGGTCGACCGTGCCATAGATGAGGATGAGCCCGAGAACGGTGAGCCCCATGATCAGCTCGTAGGAGATCATCTGCGAGCCGGCGCGCAGCGCACCCAGCAGCGAGAACTTGTTTGACGACGACCAGCCCGCAAGCATGGTGCCGATGATCGTCAAGCCGCCGAAAGCGAACACCACGAGCAGCCCGGCATCGACGCGGGCGATCTGCATCGGGTAGGCCCGGTCGCCGAACCAGGCGGAGAGCGCCGGTGCAGCGTGCAGCAGCTTGGCCGGCACGAGCACGCCGCCGAAGGGGATCACCGCGAAGACGAGCAGCACCGGGGTGAATACGGCCCAGGGCGCGAGCGCGTAGGCGAATCGGTCGTAGGCGTTGGGCCTGAAGTCCTCCTTCAGCATCATCTTGAGCCCGTCGGCGAGGCCGTGGAACAGCCCCCACCACACGAGCTTGATCTGCGTGAATGGGATGCGGACGTAGGCGCGATTGGCGCCGATTCGGTCGGCCATGATGGCGCGCCTGCTTGCGCTCGACCCAGGTGAGCACGGTCCCGAACACGAGCAACACCGCCACCGCGTAGGCGATGAAGACCAGATAGACGACCAGATCCTGGATCATGCCGGCGATCTCTTCGGGCGCGGCGATCGCGGCGAACAGCGTCTCGGCGTCGGCGACCGACGCCTTCTTCGGGAAGCACGTCTCGAAGGCGCTCACGATGCCGGCGAAATTGGTGTAGTGCCCGCGTCGCTCGGTCTGGATGCTGATCGGAATGAATACGTCGGCGTGGCCGTTTTCCGGCTGCAGATAGGAGTTGAGGAAGATGGTCCGTGCCGCCGGCAGGCACGCGCGCGAAGTCGAAGCCCTCGCCCCAGATCAGCACCAGGTCGGTATCCTCGGCCAAGGCGCGCGTGCCGTCGTCCTGCAGTGCGGGAACAACGCGCAGGCCGCGGCGCGTGTTGGGATTCTTGTCCGCGCGGATGAGCAGGCCGTCGTCGAGCCGTTCGCCGGGCTGCGGCGCCCAGTCCTGCTTGACCAAGGCGGCGAAGCGCGCGCCGAGCGCCGTGCTTGAACGCTTCGAGCTCTTCGTTCGAGCCCCAGCTCGACACCAGCGCGACCGGGCGCCTGGCGCCGTCGAGCAGCCGCCGCGCGCGCATCAAGCGCCGCTGCCAAGTCGACGGCAACGCCTTTCTGCATCGCCTGTTCCGCGCGCGGGCGCTCGAAGATCTGCGCTAGGTCGCGTCCCTTGTTGCAGATCCAGAGGCCGTTGACCTGGCGGTTCTCGAGCGGCGTCACGCGCTCGATAGCGAAGTTGCGCCGTGGGTCAAGCGCGTTGAGCTTCCACTCGGGCTTGCGGTGCCAGATCTGCACGGTGCAGCCGCGTGCGCACCCGGGACAGACCGATGGCGTGGGCTTGAGATACCACACCCGCGCCCGGTACAGGAATGGCACGCGATAGCAGGGCACCGACCGGACAGAGGTCGATGATGTTGTCGGAATAGGGGTCGGCGTCGAGCGGGTGGTCCTCGGCGGCGCGTACCAGCGAGGTGTCGCCACGCTGCACGATCCCCAGTGCATTCGACTTCGATATTTCTCGCGTGAAGCGCACGCAACGCGAGCAGAGGATGCAGCGCTCGTTGTCGATCATGATGCGCTCGGAGAGCGGATGGAACTTGGTCGAGCGCACCTTGGCGTCGCGTGATATGGAGGGCGAGCCGTTGAACTTGTAGTGATAGTCCTGCAGCTTGCACTCGCCGGCCTTGTCGCAGATGCCACAGTCGACCGGATGATTGAGCGTCATGAGTTGCATGATCGACTTGCGGTACGCCTTCACCACGTCGGAGTCGGTGAGCACGCGCAAGCCCTCGACAACCGGCATGTTGCAGGCGATTTCCGCCCAGCTGCGGCCCTCGACCTGGACCGCGCAGATGCGGCAGTTGCCCGGCGACCGACAGCTCCGGATGCCAGCAGAAATTCGGGATGTAGAAGCCGTTTGCCAGAGCCGCCTGCAGAATGCTCTGATCGCGCTCGGCCTGGACCGATTGCCCGTTTATGAAGATCTCGGGCATTCCAGCGTTCCGTTGCAGCGCGACCGCTTGTGCTCGATGTAGTACTCGAACTCGTCGCGAAACTTGTTCAGGATTCCGCTGGTCGCGTAGCCGGCGGCGTCGCCCATGCCGCAGATCGTCGTGCCGTCGTTCCAGGCGGAGATCTGGTACAGGCGCTCGATGTCCTCGGGACGCCCCGTCGCCGGCGACGATGCGGTCGATGATGCGATGCAGCCAGCCCATGCCCTCGCGGCAGGGCGTGCATTGGCCGCACGACTCGTGGTGGTAGAAGCGCAGCAGCACCTGCAGCAGGCGCACCATGCACGTGCCCTCGGCGATGACGATCATGCCGCCCGAACCCATCGAGGAGCCGGCGGCTCTGGAGGGACCTGGTTGTCGAGGGTGAGCGGCTCGATTTCGCTGCCGGTCAGCACCTTGGTCGAGATACCGCCCGGAATGACCCCCTTGAGCGCCCGCCCGCCGAGCACGCCGCCGCAATCCTCGTAGATGAACTTGGCGAAAGGGTAGCCGATCTCGATCTCGTAGACGCCTGGACGGGCGATATGGCCGGAGATCGAGATCAGTCGTGTGCCGGGCTCCTTCGTCGTCCCCACCTTGCTGAACGCTGCGCCGCCGTGAGTGATGATCCAGGCGATGTTGGACAGTGTCTCGACGTTGTTGATGACGGTGGGCTTCTGATACAGGCCGCGCACCGTTAGGCGCGGCGGCCGATTGCGCGGGTATCCCCGCTTGCCCTCGATCGAGGTGATCAGCGCCGAGGCTTCGCCGCATACGTAGGAGCCCGCGCCGCGATAGATCACGAGGTCGCACGCGAAGTCGCTGCCGAGTATGCCTTGACCGAAATAGCCGGCTGTGTAGGCTTCTTCCACCGCGGCGGCGAGACGGCGATACGGCCGGTCGAACTCGCCGCGAATGTAGACGAACGCGTGGCGCACCTGCAGCGCGTACGCGGCGATGAGCATCGATTCGAGCAGCAGGTGCGGCGCGTATTCGAGGATCCAGCGATCCTTGAAAGTCCCTGGCTCGCCCTCGTCCGCGTTGGCGCAGAGGTAGTGCGGCTGGCCGTCGTTCGGGTTCACGACCGCCCATTTGCGACCCATGGGAAAGGCCGCGCCGCCGCGCCCCTGAATGCCCGAAGCATTGACCTCCGCGGCGACCTGCTGCGGCGTCATCTGCCGCAGCGCCTTCTCCAGTGCCGCCGTAGCCGCCGCGCGCGCGATATTCGGCGAGCGTGTGCGAGCTCGCCGTTACCGGAAACGTCATCAGGAGCTTGGTGTTCGGCATGTCAGCGCAGCGCCCCGAGCAGGGCGTCGACCTTCTCCGGCGTCATGCTCTCGTGGTAGGTGTCGTCGACCATTACCACCGGCGCGGTGCCGCAGGCGGCCAGGCACTCGACCGTCGACAGCGTGAAGCGGCCGTCGGCAGTGGTCTCGCCCGGCGCGATGCCGAGCTTTCGGCTCAGATGCTCGAGGATCCGCTCCGCACCCAGCAACGAGCACGACAGGTTGCGGCAGGCCTGGATGTGGCAGCGGCCGATGGGCTTGCGCGCGCAACTGCCCGTAGAAGCTCAGCACTTCCTCGATCTGGATGCGCGGCACGCCGAGATAAGCGACGAGGCCGTCGATGTCCGCGTCGGCCACGTAGCCGCGGTCTTCCTGGATGCGGCGCAGGCATGGCAGCACGAGCGAAGACGCGAAACCGGCCGGATATCGGGCGCGCAGGTTTTCGAATTCCGGAATCAGGTGTTGCATCGGTCGCTCACGGTGCTTTATCGGTCGCATTCCCCACCGATCATGTTCACCGACCCGAAGGTCGGAATGATGTCGGCAAGCTGGTATCCTTCGAGCAGGCGCTGCAGCCCGCCCATATGGACGAAACTGGGCGAGCGGACGTGAAACTTGTAGGGCATTCCGCCGCCGGTGCTCACCAGGTAGAACCCAAGCTCGCCGTTGGCCGCCTCGTGCGCCGTGTAGACCTCGCCGGGAGGAACGTCCGGCCCGTCCATGATCAGCTTGAAGTGGTTTATCAGCGACTCGATCTCCGTGTACACGAGGCGCTTCTCCGGCAGGGAGCAGCGGCGGTCGTCGACGTTGAGCGGCCCTTCCGGAAGCAGATCCATCAGCTGCCGGATCATGTACACCGATTCGTCCATCTCCCGCATGCGAACGTAGTAGCGATCGTAGTTGTCGCCCTTGATGCCGACCGGAATGTCGAAATCCAGCTCGGCATATGCGAGGTAGGGAGTATCCTTGCGCAGGTCGCGGGGAGCGCCGGTCGAACGCAGTATCGGCCCGGTGAAGCCCCAGTTGATCGCGTCGGCGGTCGAGATCACGCCCACGTCGCGGGTGCGGTCGATGAAGATGCGATTGCGGTCCATGAGCCCGTGAATGCGGGCAATGAATAGCTCGTACTGATCCAGAATGTCGCCCAGGCGTTTAAGCCAGCCGACGGGTAGATCGCGGGCGAGCCCTCCGATGCGGCCATAGGTGTAAGTCACGCGCGCGCCGGTGAGGTCCGCAAGGTGCTCGTAGACGTAATCGCGGACCATCACCAGATAGAGGAATGCCGTCATCGCCCCGAGTTCCATCAGCGACGCCGCCACGCAGGTCAGGTGATCGGCGACGCGCGAGTACTCCGAGAGCAGGGTGCGCAGATAGCGGCAGCGCGGCGTGATCTCGACGCCGAGCAGCGTCTCGACGGCCTCACAGTACGCGAAGTCGTTGATCAAGCCGGAACAGTAATTGAGCCGGTCGACGTAGGGCATCAGGTTGTGCCAAGTATGGTCTTCGCACTCCTTTTCGAAGCCACGGTGGAGATAACCGCAGTGCACGTCCACGCGCTGCACTTTCTCGCCGTCCAGCGCGGCGATGACCTGGAGGGTACCGTGCGTGGCGGGATGCGACGGACCGATGCTGACGACGACCGTATCGTCGTCTTCACCGCGCTCGAAGGCCGGGCGGATGGGATTGGCAAGCGGGGTATCCAATCGGCTATCCAAGGTCGGCCTCATCATGTCCGGTAGGCGACCAGGGGCTGCTCCTGGTCCTTGCGGTAGTCCTTGCGCAGCGGGTGACCCTGGAAGCCCTCGTAGAGCAGGATGGGCCGCAGGTCCGGGTTGCCGCGAAAAACGATGCCGTACATGTCATGGCACTCGCGTTCCATGAAGTGCGCCGAGCCGTAGAGGGATACGAGCGAATCGACGACGGGCTCTGCCTCGGGGACGCGGGTCTTCAGCCGGACCCGGATCCGGTGGGCGGTGGAGTAGAAGTGATACACGACGTCAAACCGCGGCGCGCGCTGCGGCCAATCGACTGCAGTCACGTCGAGAAAAAGATCGAAGCCAAACTCCGAGGCGAGGCGGCGCGCGCTTCCGAGGATAGCGGCGGGGGGGGCCGTCAGCACCAACATGCCGTGCGACATGCTCGCCTCGCCTGTCGGGGAAACGAGCTCGCGGCGCATCAGATCGAGGATCGCCGGAGGCATTGTCAGAAGCTCGCGGTGATGATCCGATGCTGCGAGGATGCGATCCTGTCCTGCAGCTGCATGATCGCATCGATGACCGTTTCCGGTCGCGGCGGACAGCCTGGGACGTAGACATCCACCGGTATGATCTTGTCGATTCCGGCCACCGCAGCGTAGTTCTGATAGAACCCGCCGCTTGTCGCGCACGCGCCGAAAGCCATCACCCATTTGGGTTCGCACATTTGCGCGTAGACTTTGAGCAGGATCGGGGCTTGCTTGTGCGTAACCGTCCCCACCACCATGAGCAGGTCGGACTGACGCGGCGAAAAGCGCGGCAGGGCGGCGCCGAAGCGGTCGGTGTCATAAGGCGTCGAGCTCACGGCCATGAATTCCATCGCGCAGCAGGCGGTTACAAAGGGATACGGAAACAGCGAGAACTTGCGCGCCCAGCCGACAAACTCGTCCTTCTTGGTCGAGAAATAGTCGAATGCGGCGGACCGCGCGTGTGCCGGCTGGATCGGAATCGTGGCGCGGGGCATGGTCACTCCGTCACCGCATCCAGAAGCCGGGACCGATACACGTACAGCAGGATCAGGAGCAGCAGGAAGGCGAACAAGAAGAAGGTGAAGAGCATAAACCCGGTGAGCGGCTGCGCCCCAAGCGCCCAGATGAAAAGAAAAACCGTCTCCAGATCGAAGAGCATGAAGGCGATGGCGACGCCGTAATACTTGATCGGGACCGCCCGGGTGTTCCGCGTGTCGACGGGCGTGGCACCGCACTCGAAGGGCTCCTGTTTAAGCATCGACGCGGCTGGCTTGGGTCCGAGGTAACGGTTCATCACTAGCGTGACGAATACGAACCCGAGGATGGCCAGCAGGTAGAGCAGGAATGCGACGTACGGATTCACTGCCCACCAAAGCGCGACGCTGCTGCAATCGGCCCAGTTGCTTGCCAGATCGACGCCAACCGTGCGGGACAAGCGCTGCTTCGCTCCTCCCGGCTTTGCTTCCGTGGCGGATCGATTCGTTTCATGGCCTCGGGAAATCCGTGGGCACGCTGGGCAACGCCTCATTTGCACCGGCAGGGGCGTTACGTCAGACTTGCCCTTCGACGGTTGGCATACAGTAAACGCGCCATGTCGGCGCCCGTTTGACTTGGATCAACGGTCGTGAACGGCGCTGTCGATCGTTGCTTGTGGCACCGGGACCAGGAGGCGCCCTGCGAGTCTGGAGCCTCCGCCGAGCCGGGTGTGAATGTCCGGACCGTCGGTGTCCAAGCCGCCCAACCAGAGGGAGGAAAACCGCCAGTCGAACCGGCACCAGGTCTCCTGCCCTTGTCGGAGCCACTGACCATCAGTGCAAAGGCGATTCGGCCTCGCACCCCTTAGTACGCTGGCAATGACTTAGATCAAACCCCGTCCGCCGAGCGCAGAGTAAGTTACGGCAACCTTCCGTACCGTGTCTCGATGGGCCGCGCACGGGAGGGGCCGCGTTTCGTTATACCGCAAGGACCGCGCCTTGGAGCCGCGTAAGGCGGCGAAGACCGCCGAGGGCGGCATGCGATCCGCGGAGTGCGCAGGCTAACTGGAGCAACAGGAATGAGCGGGCTACTGGGGTACTCCTGCTTTGGAACTCCGCGACCGACCCGCGGGCACCAGCGCAATGCAGCTTTGCAAGGTCCGCGATCATGATTGACCACCTCGCGCCTGCCGTTCGCAGGGCGCCCGTGCTGCCACCGATGTCGCGTACCCCCGCCGGCGCTCTCAAACGGGCTCGCCCCCGGGTACGGGCGGCGCCGACGGAACGGCGGGGAACCGTGCAGGTTCGCTTCCCGCCATTCACACCCCGCGTTGGGCATTGATCGTCTCTATTGCCCGGGACCCAAGTGCACGCCGCTCGTCGCATCCCTGCTGGGCCGGCGCTTCGTCGGCCATACGCTGAGCTTTACCGCGAGGCGGCAGCGTTTATCCCGGCGGAGCGCCTGATCACCGATCCCTTGCGCTTGCTGACCTGGGGGACGGATGCGAGCTTCTATCGTCTGGTCCCCGCGATCGCGGCTGTGGTCGAAAGCGAAGAAGAAGTGATACGCCTGCTGGCGGCCTGCGCACGATTGGGCGCGCCGGTAACGTTCCGAGCCGCCGGAACCAGCCTTTCGGGGCAGGCGATCACCGACTCGGTGCTCGTGCTGCTCGGCGACAATTGGCGGCGCTGCGAGATTGGCGAAGATGGCGGGACAGTCACCCTGCAACCCGGAGTGATTGGTGCGGCGGCAAACCGTCGACTTTCGAGCTTCGGCCGCAAGATCGGGCCAGACCCTGCGTCGATCGACACGGCAAAGATCGGCGGCATCGTCGCCAACAATGCCAGCGGGATGTGCTGCGGGACGGCACAAAACAGCTATCGCACGCTCGCTGGGATGCGTGTGGTGCTTGCCGACGGCACGGTGCTCGATACGCGCGAGGCGGGGAGCCGAGCGGCATTCCTGGAACGAAAGCAGCAGCTTGTGCGAGAGCTCGACGCGCTGGCTCAGGCTGTCCGCGCCAACGAAAGCCTAGCCGCACGCATCCGGCACAAGTTCCGCCTGAAGAACACCACCGGCTACAGCCTCAATGCGCTGGTGGACTTCGAGGATCCGCTCGATATCCTCCCGCACCTGATGATCGGCTCCGAGGGCACCCTGGGGTTCATCAGCGAAATCACCTACCGCACGGTCCCGGAATATGCCGACAAGGCCAGTGCGCTCATCCTCTTTGGCGACCTGGAGACCGCGTGCCGGGCAGTCACTGCGCTCAAGAGCGCGCCGGTTGCGGCGGTCGAGCTCGCCGATCGCGCCGCCTTGCGTTCGGTCGAAGCAGAGCCGGGCTTGCCGCAGGGCATCCGCATAGCTGGGCCCCGGCGGGGCCGCGCTGCTGGTGGAAACCCGCGCTGCGGACGGCACCGTGCTCGCCGCTCAGGTGCGCGCAATCCACGCCGCCCTGGCGGGGATTCACACCGCCGAGCCGATCCGCTTCTCCACCGACGCGCAAGAATGCGCACGCTTGTGGAACGTGCGCAAAGGCATGTTTCCCTCGGTGGGGGCGATGCGCAAGGCGGGCACCACCGTGATCATCGAAGACGTCGCCTTTCCCGTCGAGCGCCTGGCCGAAGCAACCCTCGATCTGCAGCGGCTGCTCGCGGCGCATGGTTATCCCGACGCCATCATTTTCGGGCACGCGCTCGAAGGCAACCTGCACTTCGTGTTTACGCAGGACTTCAACGTTGCCGCCGAGATCGAGCGCTATCGGGGTTTCATGGACGCACTGTGCCCGCTGGTTGTCGAGAAGTATGACGGTTCGCTCAAGGCCGAGCATGGCACGGGACGCAATATCGCGCCCTTCGTCGAATTGGAATGGGGCGCCGAAGCGTATGCCCTGATGTGGCAGATCAAGCGCCTGTTCGACCCGGAAGGCTTGCTCAACCCCGGCGTCATTCTCAACGCCGACCGCGAAGCGCACCTAAAGAACCTCAAACCGCTGCCCGTCTGCGATGTGATCGTCGACCGTTGCATCGAGTGTGGGTTTCTGCGAGCCCAAGTGCCCTTCGCACGGGCTTACGCTGTCGCCGCGGCAGCGCATCGTCGGCTGGCGCGAAATCGCGCGGCTCGAAGCGCAGTGCCGGGGTCGACAGCGAAGTCTCCAGTTTGCGCGCGCTGTACGACTATCATGGCATCGACACCTGCGCCGCGTGCGGGCTGTGCGCGACGGCGTGTCCGGTGGGTATCGAAACCGGGATTCTGATCAAGGCATTGCGGGGACGACGGGCAGGCCCGCTAACCCAGCGCATTGCCGAACTTGTCGCCGACCACTACGGTGCGGCTACCGGTGGCGTGCGCGCAGGCCTCGCCGCCGCCGACATGCTGCACGGGCTCGTTGGCACGAAGGCGATGCAGGCCTCGCTTGGAGGTTTGCGCATCCTCTCGGGCGGCGCGTTGCCCAAATGGTCGCCGGCGCTGCCACGGCCGATCAATTTTCGTCCGTCCCCCACACGCCGTCTCCGAACGTCGACCGCGTCGTCTACTTTCCGAGCTGCGCCAGCCGGAACATGGGTGGTCAACGCGGCGACGATACCGAGGCCGTGCCCGCAACCGCCGAGCGCCTGTTCCGCAAAGCAGGATTCGAGGTGTCGTATCCGCAGCGGCTTACCGAGCTCTGCTGTGGCCAGCCGTTCGAAAGCAAGGGCCTGGCGGCAGTGGCCGACCGCAAGGCCGCGCAGTTGGAGCTTGCCTTGCGCGAAGCCAACGACAACGGGCGGTGGCCAATCGTCTTCGACACCAGCCCCTGTTCCTATCGCATGCAGCGCTATCTCGCGGGACGCCTCGCCGTGCAGGACGGCATCGAGTTCCTTCACGATTCGGTGCTGCCCCGTGTCGCCATCGAGCCCATCGATACCCCGGTTGCGATCCACCCGGTGTGCAGCGTGCGCAAGATGGGCACAGTCGACAAGCTCGCCGCTATCGCCTCGCGCTGCAGCAGCAAGGTCGTGGTGGTGGAAGAGGTGCTCTGCTGCGGCTTTGCCGGCGAAAAGGGCTTCGACCGTCCGGAGCTAAACGAATTCGCGCTCCGGCACCTGCACGCGGCGCTACCGGCGGGGTGCAAGGTCGGCTATTCGTCGAGCCGCACCTGCGAGATCGGCCTGTCCGAGCAAGCAGGCTTTCCGTATCGCTCGATCATCACCCTGGTTGACGCCTGCGCGCGGGCGCAGCCGCTGCCGGCATCGCAGGTATCCAAATTGACGCGTTGAGGAGACGACATGGAAGTCTGGACGCAGGTCTATAACCCGCTCGGCAACCTGTGGTTGTCCGCGCTCGTCGCGGCGTTGCCGATTGTGTTCTTCTTTGTCACGCTTGCCGTCCTGCGGTGGGAGGGCTATCTCGCGGGCTTGGGGACTATCGTGGTGACGGTCATCATAGCGCTCACCGTCTACGGAATGCCGGCGGGGCTCGCCCTGCGAGCCACCGCCAACGGCATGGCTTTCGGCCTGTGGCCGATCTCCTGGATCATCCTCAATGCGGTGTTCTTGTACAAGCTGTCCGTCAAGTCCGGGCAGTTCGAGATCATCCGCTCCTCGGTTGTGTCGATTACCAAGGACCAACGGCTGCAAGTCATTCTCATCGGTTTTGCCTTCGGCGCCTTCTTGGAAGGCTCGGCGGGTTTTGGCGCGCCGGTCGCGATTACGGCTGCGATTCTTGCCGCACTGGGACTAAATCCACTCTACGCGGCCGGCCTGTGCCTGATCGCCAACACGGCGCCGGTAGCCTTTGGCGCCCTCGGCATCCCCATACTCGTCGCCGGCAAGACGGCCGGGATTGATCCGATGCTGGTCGGCAAGATGGCCGGCCGGCAGTTGCCGCTGTTGTCGGTGTTCGTGCCCATCTTTCTCGTCTGGCTGATGGATGGCCTAAAGGGAGTGCGCGAGACATGGCCGGCCGTGCTCGTGGCGGGCGGGACGTTTGCGGTAACGCAATTTTTCACCTCCAACTTCATCGGGCCGGAACTGCCGGACATCACGTCCGCGCTGCTCTGCCTGGTGGCAACCACCGCCTTCCTCAAGTTCTGGCAACCACGTGAGGCATTTGTGTTTAGTGCCGTTACCGGCGGAGGCGCGCCGAGACACGTGCCTATTCCGGTGCAAGGGGCGGGCCACTCGAGGTATACGACGGCGCATATTATCAAGGCGTGGTCGCCATTTATTATCCTGACTGTAATCGTGGTGATCTGGAGCCTGCCGGCGTTCAAGGCGATGTTTGCTCCCGGCGGCACGCTCAGCAGCACCGTGCTCAGCTACAAGGTCTCAGGCCTGCATGAGCTTGTGATAAGGACGACGCCGGTCGTGGCCAAGGACACGCCCTACGCGGCGATCTACAACCTGGATCTTGATCTCGGCCACCGGTACCGGGATATTGTTGTCCGCGGTCCTGTCGATCTTTGTCCTGGGCATGTCGATTCGCGACGGGTTGGCCGTGTTCAAGGACACGCTGATCGATCTGGTCAAGCCGATATTCACGATCGCGTGTGTCCTAGGCTTCGCCTTCATTGCCAACTACTCGGGAATTTCATCGACCCTGGCGCTGGCGTTGGCCTCAACCGGGCAGCTGTTCCCGTTCTTCGCGCCGGTGCTTGGCTGGCTCGGCGTATTCCTGACCGGCTCCGATACGTCAAGCAACGCGCTGTTCGCCAGTCTGCAAAGCATCACGGCCCACCAGATCGGTGTCAGCGATGTCCTCATGGTGGCGGCGAACAGCACTGGCGGGGTTACCGGCAAGATGATTTCGCCCCAATCGATTGCCGTTGCGTGTGCTGCCGTCGGCCTGGTCGGCCGCGAATCGGAGCTGCTGCGCTTTACGGTAAAGTGGAGCTTGCTCTTCCTGCTCATCATCTGCGTTGTAACCTACGTGCAGGCGTATTTCCTGACTGGCATGATCCCCTAGCGCAATTCGCGGCCTCTGCGGCCGGCTTGACCCGCGGGTTCCACCCGGTGCGAGAGGGCCATTGAACGAGCGACCTTTCCCAGCCTTCTCGATCATCGAACCGCGCGCGGGTTTGACAGGCGCTCGCCGGGGCGTAGTTCATGGAGGCACCAATCAACGTGACAGTGAGAATTGCAGTGATGAAAGTAGCGCTTTTCGTTCCCTGTTATGTCGATGCGTTCTTCCCGGAGGTCGGCATCGCAACCCTTGAGCTGCTCGAGCGCTTGGGCGTCGAAGTTGCCTATCCTCTGGAACAAACGTGTTGTGGACAACCGATGGGCAACAGCGGCTGCGAGAAAGAAGCAGCTGCCACCGAAGCCCTATTCGTGAAAAATTTTGCCGGCTTTGAGTATATCGTCACGCCTTCCGGCAGCTGCACCCACCACGTACGTGAAAACTTGACTGCAGTCCGCCAAACCAGGGACACCATCAAGGTCCGCAAGGCGACGTACGAGCTGGTGGAGTTCGTACATGATGTATTGAAGGTACGGGAATTCCCGTGGGCGGAATTTCCGCACGCAGTCGGCCTCCACAACGGTTGCGCATCGCTTCGGGCATTGCATACGGCCAAGATGTCCGAGATCAACGAGCCGTTCTTCTCCAAGCCGCTCGACCTGCTATCCAAGGTGAAGGGCATCCGGTTCGTTACACCGCAGCGCCCTGACGAGTGCTGTGGCTTCGGCGGAACATTCTCGGTGTTCGAGGAACCAGTCTCGGCGAAGATGGGTTACGACAAAGTGATCGCTCATCAGAAGGCCGGCGCGGAGTACATCGTCTCCGCCGACATGTCGTGCCTCATGCATCAGCGCGGGTGCGCGGAGCGGATGGGGCTACCGATCAAGTTCATTCACATTGCACAAATCCTGAACGGGGCACGGGCATGAAACGTATCGACCACGCAGAAGCCTCGTCGAAGTTCATCAGGGCGAAGGACCATCTCGACTTTCACGACCAGAGGCTCTGGGACCTGCGACAGAAGCGCGACCGGGAGAGCGAGCTTCTCCCCGAGTGGGAGGAGCTGCGCGCGCTCGCATCTGCGATCAAGGAGCATACGCTGACGCATCTCGCAGACTACCTGGAGGAGTTCGAGCGCAAGGCGATTGCAAACGGCGCCCGCGTCCATTGGGCCAAGGACGCTGCCGAGCACAACCAGATCGTCTTTGACATCATGAGCGCACATGGCGCGAAAACCTTGGTCAAAGCCAAGTCGATGCTTACCGACGAATGCGAGATGCGGCCCTTTCTCGAAAATCGGGGCATCGAGGTCATGGAAACCGACCTCGGCGAGCGCATCCAGCAGCTCGACAACGAACCCCCCAGCCACATCGTTGTCCCGGCCGTGCACAAGCTCAGAACCGATGTGGCCCGAGTTTTTGCGGAGACGATCGGCACCGACCCCAAGAACAGCGACGTGCACTACCTCGCGGAAAGCCAGCGCCAGCACACGCGGCCGTACTTCCTCAAGGCCGACGCTGGCATGACCGGCGCCAATTTCGCCGTCGCCGAAACCGGCACAGTAGTCGTCTGCACCAACGAGGGCAACGCCGACCTGAGCGTGAACCTGCCGCCGCTCTATATCGCTTCAATCGGTGTCGAGAAGATCATTCCCAAAATCGAGCATCTTGGCGTATTCGTGCGGATGCTGTCGCGGAGCGCCCTCGGCTCACCGATCACGCAACTCACATCGCATTTCCGCGCGCCGCGCGACGGCACTGAAATGCACATCGTCTTGGTCGACAACGGGCGCTCGGAGCGGCTAGGCATGCCGGATTTCTGGTATTCGCTCAAGTGCATCCGCTGCGGCGCCTGCATGAACACTTGTCCGGTCTACCGGCGCAGCGGCGGCCTCTCCTACGGCGCAACCTATTCCGGGCCGATCGGCGTAATCATCGATCCCACTTTCAATCTGCGCAAATACAGTTCGCTGCCGTTCGCCTCGACACTCAACGGCAGTTGTACCAGTGTCTGCCCGGTCAAGATCAACATCCACGAGCAGATCTACAAGTGGCGGCAGGTAATCGCCGAGCGTGGCCAACTGCCGTTCGTAAAGCAGGAGGCGATGCAGGTTGCTGGCAAGGTCCTTGCAAACCCAAAGGTCTATCGCGCCGCGGTTGAAACCGCCGGCGCCGGAATCGAACATCTGCCGCGGTTCATGATGTACAACCGGCTAAATGCTTGGGGCCGCCAGCGCGAAGTCCCCGCGGCACCCCAGCTCACTTTTCGCCAGTGGTACCTGAAGAATCGGAGCAAGCAGTGAGCAGCCGCGACGATATTCTGGGACGAATCCGGAAAAACCAGCCACCCCCCCAGCCACTGCCCCCGGTACCGGCCTTCGGCGCTCCAACGGGCTCGGCGCTCGAGGGGTTCAAGGCCGCGCTCGTCCGGATGGGCGGCAAGCTCGCCACAGCACCCAGTGACGGCGATCTCGATGCACTCATCCGGCAGCTCTTTCCGGATGCCCTGATCGTGTGCTCGGCGACGCCGGAGGTCCGGGGCAACCTGCCCCTCGACCGCGTAAAAAGCCCAGGGGAGCTGAACGCGGTCGACGTGGGGGTCGTGCGCGCAGTGTACGGGATCGCCGAGACCGGTTCGGTGTGGCTGACCGAAAAGGAGTTCAGGGTAAATAGCCTCGGCTTTCTTGCGCAGCACCTGGTCGTCCTGCTTGACCCCGGCCGCATCGTGGGCAACCTTCACCATGCCTATCGCGAACGCGCGCAGTTCGATGCCCGCTACGGTGTATTCATGACCGGGCCGTCGGCGACCGCGGATATCGAGGGCGTATTAATCCACGGTGCCCAGGGAATCCGCACCCTGACGGTGGTGCTGCGTGCCCCTGTTTGAACACGCCTCAGGCGCCACGGGTGGGATGCTGGCGCTCCGCGCGGAGCTGCAAGTGCTGCCAGTCCCGTGGTCGACTTGATCTAACTCAGGCCGCGGGCGCTCAACCCGCTCGCACTCGCCGGCCAGCCTCGGGTTGCATTCGCGTATGGGCTTGCGGCAATCCTCTGAAGACCGATCGCGCCGCGGTTCCATTCCGCCCAGCTGTCCGGAAGTCGGTCGTGAGCCGGCGAAGGGTGCCACGGCGCGTCGTGCGGGCAATGCATCGTCACGGGCGCGCGTACAGAAACTGCGCCTCGATGGGCTTTGCAGTCCCGGGCCGAGATATGCGAACACTGATCTTATAGTTGCCCGCGCTGGGCATCGGAAAATAATCCCCGTAGGAACGCGGGCCTCTATCCGCCGGTCATCGAAGTGGCGGCAGCAGGTCTGAGCGGCCCACCTGATCACCCGGGGCGGTCGTCGTGCCGAGACAAATCGGGCGATCGGCCGTTCAGCATCAAGGCGAGGGCAGGTGCGGCGCTTCCTTAACCCTGCGTGCAGGCCGGAAGGGCCGCCCCTGCAGGGTCCGTCGCACAGCAAGGGAGACGCCGGCGGTTGCGACTACATCGGAGTCGCGGCTGACCTGCGCCCCCTCTACGCAGGGTTCGGGTCCGTGCCGCCAAGGCGCGCGCGCCGACCATCGCCCTGGCGGTTGGGCCCACTTCCGCTCGCCAAGGACTGTGTCATTTCTACAACAGACGCTTCCGCCGTCTGCAAGATCCTTGACTTGGATCAGTATTCCCGGCGTCGAGCTGTAAGAAAGTAAGGCGAACAATTCGGCCATTGCGCCGCGCGAGCGCAGCGCATTATGTGGCTCGAGCATCAGTCGCAACACGGCAGGGAGGCAGGGTGTTGCAAGCGGCGCAGTTTGGCCCGGAGTTTCTCCGAACCCAGGCGTTTTTTGCCCAGCGGGTGTTCGATCGCACGCAGCCGCTTGTGCTGTACTTCGGGGCTGAATGTCAGCCACCCTGCCACAATACGGGCAAAGAAAACCGCTCGGTCACCGAGCCTTCCCTAGTGCCGCCGCGCCTGCGACTAACTGTCGCAGCTCGATCGCGGGACGTCCGCATAAGATACGGTAAAGCGTTCTGCACGGCTGGGAAGGTGTTGGAAGACGCGGGTTGCATCGGCAGTTTCCGGTGCGACGCAGGAAAAGCGAGGGAGAATCATGGCTCAGGGCGCAATCCTAAAGTTTGCCTTCGGCGCGGTTCTGCTGATGGGTGGCATGCTGGCCGGGATTGCGGCCAACGCCCAGCCCAGCGGCGATCAAGCCAACGCCGGCGCGAGTCAAGCGCGCGTATGAATCAGCCGTATTCCGCCGAGGGGGAGAAAACCTGCCTCGGATGCCATAACTCGCACCCGGTCGATTACATCCTGCAGACGCCGATGGCGGCCAAGGGCGATCCGCGCTCGCCCTTCGCCCAGCACGGTTGCGAATCCTGCCACGGCCCGGCCGGGGACCACGCCAACGGCAAAACGGGACCGGACGGCAACCTGATCCTGCCTCCGATTCTGTTCAGCAAACCGCATGTGCCTTGGGCGGACATCTCGCCGGTCGAGGAGCGCAATGCGGTGTGCCTGGACTGCCACGAGTCCGGCCTGCGCATGAACTGGAAGGGCAGCCCGCACCAGAGCAACGACATCGCCTGCACCAACTGCCATACCGCGCACGCGACCAAGGATCCGGTGCTGGTGAAGGCGACGCAGTTCGAAAGTGTGCTTCACCTGCCACGCCCAGCAACAGGCCGAGTCGCTCGAGTACTCGCACCACCCGATACGCGAAGGGCAGGTCGTGTGCTCCGACTGCCACAACCCGCACGGCTCGCCGGGGCCCAATCAGCTGAAGGAATTCACCGTCAACGAGACCTGTTACAACTGCCACGCCGACAAGCGTGGGCCGATGCTGTGGGAACATCAGCCGGTGCGCGAGAACTGCACCAACTGCCACACGCCGCACGGGTCGAACCAGGCGCGCCTGTTGCTTGAGCCGGAGAACTTCCTCTGCTCTTCCTGCCACAGCGCGCAGGCCAACAACAGCGGCGGAGCTTTCGGCGGGAACGCGCTCGATTCCGTTCCACTCGCAGACGGGGAGCAGCCTCCTTCAACTCAGCGCTGGCGAACCAGAGAACATGCCTGAATTGCCACTCGCAGGTCCACGGGTCGAACAGCCCGAGCGGAGCCTACTTCTTCCGCTGATGCGAACGATACAAGCAGATGGGGGTTGAGATGATCTATCGAAATAGCTCAAGGCCGCCCTAATGGCTACTGCCTGCCTGGCGTCGCTCGACGCATTCGCCGGCGACGCGCCGATCAGCGGCCGAGGTCGGATCGGGTCTGATGGGGGTCTTCGGTACCAACGCGAACCTGGCCGGCCGCTACGACGGCCTCAATACGACCGGCGTCGACGTCGTCGGCCAATTTGCCTGTTACAAGACCGCCTCTGGGAGTCCGCCGACGCGCGTACTTCAACGCCGGCGGCGACAATCTGGTCTTCCAGACCGGCCATGGCCTGGCCAACTTTGAGTCAACCCGGCCAACTCGTCCAACGATCTGGTCAACAACGGCTCGGTGGACGTCAACTTCGGCCGGCAGGGCTACGTGGGAGGCAGGGCTCGCCTACGACGCCATTACCTACACCGGCAACGTTATCGACTCGATCTATAACGTCAACGGCGGGCAGGCGACGCTAAATAGCGGCCTCACGCCGTGGGGCGGCGCGACCGCCAGCGCGCCGGGCAGCTCACCAAAGCCTTCTTGACCATCCCGGTGCTCAGTGCGACCGGCGCCATGCAGCCCGTGCAGACGGGCACCCGTCGCGACATCCTCGGCGGCACTTTCAAGTACTTCTACGGCGACTGGACCTTCAACGGCGCCTTCCGCCACGAGTACAA
The DNA here is from genome assembly GCA_963731595.1 of uncultured delta proteobacterium. Lineage (GTDB taxonomy): Bacteria > Myxococcota_A > Polyangia > Polyangiales > Polyangiaceae > DASXHD01. The sequence goes on along the minus strand of CAVSWE010000003.1, from coordinate 268,130 downwards.
GGAAGGCTCGCTGGAGGAGTCGTTCATCGGGCCTTGGGGCGGGACGGCGTTTGCCCTGCCGATCGACTACACTACCGACCGCTACGACGCTGATCGCTCGCCTACGCCACGCGCGTGAACCAGGCTGTCGCTGCAGTACACGTTTTCGCATTTCCATGACGGCAACAGCTTCGTCAACCTTCCCTACCCGTTCTCGAATACGGCGGTTCCGTATCAGCTGTCGGCGGCTTATTCGACGCCGCCCAGCAACACCGCCCATTACCTGACGTTGCATGGCGGCGACCAACGCCATGTGCCGAACACGCGCATCAATCTGAATCTGCGCCTCGGCCTGGAATTTCAGGACGACACCGTTCCCGCCGGACACCGCCGATCCCAATCCGCACGGGCACCCCTGGATTGGCAATCTCAACCCCGCCCTGCAGGGAACGAGCGCCAATTCCCCGGACGCCCGAGCCAAGGTCTATCCAGCTCAAAGTCGAGCGTGTATTCGCATCCGGTCCCCAATTGGGAGCCAACGCCTACTACGGCTATGACCGACCGCCGCGTCAGCCTCAACCAGTACAAGGTCTATCACCGGCAGCACCGGCGGTGAAAGCGACGCCAACTTCAACGCCTTCTACTTCGTCGTGCCGCAAGGCTGGACGAAGCAGAATGCGGGCGGCGACGTGGGCTACAGAATCGACCCCGAGACCGACACCAAGCTGACGGTCGGCTACCGGTACGACCACATCAGTCGCAGCAACGCCCAGGTCGGAGCAGCAACACCAACACCGTAGCGGTCAGGCTGATGTCTCAGGTCGGGGCCGGTCTATGGCAGGCTCTCCTACGAGTACTCCGACCGCAGCGGCTGCTCAACTACCTGACCCCCTGGGCGAATCTGGCGGGGACCCCCAATGCTACGGACCTGACCTACTCCGGCGCCTACTACCAGGCTCCCATGACTTCGAACGCGATCAAGCTCTTGGCTGACTACTCGCCGACGCAAAACGTGTCGCCAGCCTGTACCTTCAGTAGAAAGACGACACTACACCTATCCCGCGGCGGCCACCATCGGCACCAACGTTCCCCCCCTTACGGGCGTCGGCGGAGGCATCAAGAGGATTACAACATCACTGTCACGCCGAGTGTCGACTACCGGCCGCGCGACGATGTGCGCCTCCACTCCTTCTATACCTTCGAGCGCATCTACTTCAACAATATCGGCAACGGCGCCTGCTCGACCGCCGCCCAGGCCGCTACCGCCGGCCTGCACGGGAAGCGCCGGGTTCTTCCAGAACGAGTACACCAGCGACGTCAATACCATCGGATTGAGCGGCGACTGGAAGGTCAACGACACGCTGATGCTCGCGGCGAATACACCTTCGCCTACGGTTCGGTGTTGTTCAGCCAGTACAACGGCGTCTTTGTGACCTGTTCCGACGGCGTCCTATCAGAACGTGAGCAACTATCCCGACATCGATTCGCGATGGACATGCCTCAGGCTGACCGGAGTCTACAAGCTGATGCCGCAAACGGAATTGCTGGTCGAGGCCACCTGGAGCTATTACAGCGACAACAGCTTCTACGACCGCGCGTCGTCGATCCAGGGTGCCGGCACCAAGGCCGTCTCGATCCTGACACCCGGATACGCCTCGCCAAACTACAATGTCGGAACGATCATGGTCGGAGTGAGATTCCATTTCTAGCCCGGTTGGTGGGCGAATCATCGACAAGGCTTCAGTGCATGCGGTGGCAGATCAGGTGGATTTCTCACAGCCTAAGTAAAGCGGCCCGCGCCAAGCGCGATGGGCTGGTAAGAACAAGGTCCGGAAGCGGCTAGTATTTTCCGTGCTGCTTGTAGATATAGTTGGTAAGCTCGACCGATTGCATCGACAACCGGCGCTGAATATGATGTACGGCGCGAATGATCGCGCACATGACGCGATAGACAATTTCGGGGTGATGCGGTAGTAGCGCTTCGAGCTTCTCGCGTTCGAGTCCGAACACGAGCGTCGGACCGATCGCGGCGAGGGATGCATAATGGGAAGTCTGGTCGATGAACCCCAGCTCCCCGACGAGGTCGCCGGCGCTCAGGGCAAACAACGTAAGCGCCTCGGGAGTTCCGGCATTCTTAATCACGCCGAGGCCGCCTTTAACGATGACGTAAAGATGGTCGTCGGAAGTCCCTTCTCTGACGAGGATCTCGCCAGGCCGGAGATCGCGAAATGCGAGGCTGTCCGCGAGCGTGCGCGCCTGTTCGGCTGAGAGCGCAGCGCCAAGACACGACTCGTGCAGAGCTTCTACTAAGGCTTGATCGGTCATGATGATTTTCCCAGGGTCATGCGTCCGCTAGGATAAACCCCTGCCGCCGGAAACTTGCGGCAGGAGCCAGCAGTACACGTTATCATCCAATTCCCGTCGAGGTGAAGGAGGTTATATGAAACTGATTGGGATCGCAGTAGTAGTATCGATCGCGCTGGGCGCGGCAGGCGCGGCGAGCGCGCAGGAAGAACTCGCCAAGAGCAGCGGCTGTCTGAATTGCCACGCGATAGACAGCAAGAAAATCGGCCCGGCATTCAAGGACGTCGCCGCCAAGTACAAGGGCAAGGCCGATGCCGAGGCGAAGCTGGTGGCCGAGATCAGCGGCGGCAAGGGACATCCCCAAGTCAAAGCCACACCCGATGATGTGAAAACCCTGGTTAAGTGGGTGCTGTCGCAATAAAGCATCGGGTTGCCACTTTGTGTGGGGAGAGGCCGGTGCAAGCCCGCCTCTCCCTGCCAATCGAGGCAACAATCTTGTCGTAGCAGTACGTCCGCGGCTCTCAAGTCGCCGATCGGATTATCCTGGCGGGGCTCATCGAACTCTTCACCTATGAACAGCCGCCTGCCGTTGCGGCGGCATTCCTTTAACAGGTCCTCGATGGCGTCTGGACGGCCTGCACAAGGTCTAGCGTATAGTAGGTCTTATAGCTCGAGGTTGATTAAGATTAATATCACGCGCTGCAAATCCCCTGTGCGCCGTTTCTAACTGCGACATTTTGTCGCGGGCGCAAACCGGATTGCTCGTCGCTTCGACCTTCACGGGCGGACCACGATCCGGTGTTCAAAATCTCATGAATGCTCACCTCACCGTAAACGTACAAGAACCGGAGCCAGCCAGTCCGATATCGATCAATGGTGCGCCTTCAGTCGTCCACGCTCGCCCAGCCCAACCCGAGAGGCCCCCCAACCTGTCTATCGCGGTAGCACCGCCGCCGCTCCGGGCCAACGTACGACAGCTAATGATTCTGCGTACGATAGCCCTTGGTGGGCAGGCGGCGGCGATCACCACCGCCTGGTATCTGGGCGTATCGTTGCCTGTGGCAGTGATGGGTCTTGTCGTCGGCGCTCTGATCGTCCTAAACGTCTGGACTTGGATGCGTCTGCGTAGGCCACGTGAAGCAAGCCACGCCGAAATTGCGGCCTATCTAGGATTCGATCTTGCGGCGCTCACTTTGTTGCTGTTCCTTTCGGGCGGTGCAACCAACCCGTTTAGCCTTCTGTTCGTTCTGCATGTTGTGCTGATGTCCCTGCTTCTTCCGCCCCTGGCTGCGGCGACCGGGACCGTGCTCGTCGTCGGGTGCTATGTGGCGCTCACTCGCATCCGCGTCCCGCTCGAGATGCGGTCAGGCGAAGCCGTTCCGGCGTATCTCCTCACTTTCGGGTGGTGGCTAAGTTTCACGTTGACCGCTGCTGTCATCGCATGGTTCGTCGTGCGCATTGTCGCGACACTTCGCAGTCATGATCGGCTGCTGAGCGAAGCGGCGCAGAGAGCGCTACGCGACGAAGCGGTGCTTCGGGTCGGCGCACTTGCGGCCGGTGCCGCGCACGAGCTTGCAACGCCGCTCACTACCATGGCGGTTGTCGCCGGGGAGATCGTGCGCAACGCGGACTCGCCGTCTTTACAGCGCGACGCCGGCATACTGACTTCACAGATCCAGATCTGCCGCGAAACGATTACGGATCTGATGGCGGCTGCCGGTCATACGCGTGCGATAGGCGGCGGACGTGAGCGCCTGGACCAATTTCTCGAGTCAATCGCCGTCCGATGCCGGACAATGCACCCAGAGGCGAACATCGTTTGTGATTGGGACGGCGTACTGCCAGCTACGGAGGTTTTTGCGGATCAGGCGCTGATGCAGGCGTTGTTGGCATTACTAAACAATGCTACCGACGCTTCGCCGCGAGAGGTCCAATTCACCGCTTGCCTGGAGGCGAATTCATTGCGACTTTCCATTGCTGACCGCGGCAGTGGCCTGCCTGCCGTTGATCAGCCCAAACTAGGGCGGGCGTTCTTTACCACCAAGCCACCGGGCACGGGTACGGGACTTGGCGTTGTTCTCGCCTCGCGTGCCATCGAACGGCTCGGCGGAACGCTGAGCTGGGAGAACCGGCCCGCGGGCGGGACGCAAGTCAAAATCATGCTGCCATTGGCTTCGCTAAGCCTCGAGGGACATCGATGACGGCCCGCAGCACCTACGACGGCGACGACAAACCCAGCCTCCTATTAGTGGACGACGATGCGACGCTTTGCGAAACACTGGGACGAGCCATTGCGAAGCGCGGATTCGAGGTCGCGACCGCCGTTACAGCGGCTGCAGCAACCAAGCTGGCGACCGAGAACCCACCCGAGTACGCCGTCGTCGATTTGAGGCTTCCGGATAAACCCGGACTTAAGCTGGTATCAACCTTGATCGGCCTCGACCCCCATACGCGGATTGTGGTCCTCACCGGCTATGGGAACATTGCGACGGCGATAGAGGCAATCAAGCTAGGCGCAACGTACTACCTCTGCAAGCCGGTGGACGCAGACGATATCATTGCGGCGTTTTACCACGATGTCGGCAACGTCGAGGTGACGCCGAAAGAGAAACCGATGTCGATCAGGCGCCTGGAGTGGGAGCACATCTGGCGCGTGCTGCGTGAGCAAAAGGGCAACATTTCACAGGCCGCGCGAGCGCTGTCGATGCATCGCCGTACGCTTCAGCGCAAGCTGGCCAAGCGTCCGGTCAAGGGCTGAACCCTTCTCATTCGTCGGGTGCCGTATGGGCAACGCCCTTATGGCAATCGATGCAGGTCGCTGCCTTCGCCAGGAATTGTTGATGCATCGGTTGCACGAAGTCCTTCTGCTTGGCCACGACCTCCGGGCTAAACTTGTGGCAATGCTGACAATTCTCTGAATTGTTATCTTTGAATTCCGCCCATACCACCTGGGCCAGGCGCAAACGCTCTTTCTTGAACTTTTCCTCGCTTGAAATAACGCCGCGCATTTCTTCGATGGCGTCGTGCACGCCGGCTTTGGTCTTGTACCAAAGGAGGTCGGGATAATGGTCTGGGATGTGGCAGTCGTGGCAGCCAGCCCGGACGCCGGTGCGGTTGGCGTAATGCACACTTTGCTTGTACTCCTGGGCGACCCATTGCATCGAATGACAGGCTCCGCCGCAAAACTCGTTGGTGCCAGTTGCGGCTACCATGACCTGCGTTCCGATCACAGCGCCCGCACCAATTAACAAACCTACGACCACTAGCGCTAAGACGGACCATCTTGCGCTCGGTGTGGAAAGCCGTCGCCATAGGCTGGGTCTACCGCGTTCCTGTGCCACTGTTCCCCCTTTCGGCGCAACATCCGCAGTGTAAACCGCATACTACGCTGACCTGAAAGGCACTCGTTTCCGGCGCGCCAACATGAGACAGCGCGCTGAGCGAGCCATTTGCGCAGGTCAAACAGGTCCGCTTAAGCCATCGCGGGTGGCCGTCGGCGAGTCGCCGCTGCCATTATCCGCGGTCCAGTTTGCGGCGTGAAGCCAACTCGCCCGACGGCCTCTGCGCGACTGAACGATCAACGCCAGAGGCAACCATCCTGATTATCCAGTGTTGTGGCCGCGCTAGGTCAGCCGTGGTGACCGACCAACCGCTTTAGCGCCGGCAAGTCAATCAGCTTGACCGCGCGGCCCTGCACTTGGATCAATCCTTCTTGCTGTAGGCGCGAGAACAGGCGGCTGACGGTCTCCAGTTTCAGCCCGAGATAACTGGCAGTCTCTTCACGCGTCATACGCAGTACGAATTCGCAGGATGAGTAGCCGAGCACCTCATAACGCTTGGCGAGGTTGAGCAAGAAGACCGCCAGCCGCTCTTCGGCTCGCATGCTGCCCAACAACAGCATCATATCTTGGCCACTGCAGAGATCGTGTGCGATGATGCGGTACAGATTGCGTCGTAAAGCAGTTAGGTTGTTGGCCAGTTCGTCGAGCTGATCGAAGGGAAGAACGCACACTTCACCGTCCTCGAGCGCGGTTGTCTGACATGCATATCTGTCATTGCTAATACCATCGAGCCCCACGATTTCGCCCGCCATATGGTAACCCGTAATTTGTTCGCGACCATCCTCCGTGAGCACCATCGTCTTGAAGGTCCCTAGTCGAATCGCATACAGCGCGGCGAATGGATCGCCATGCCGGTACAGGCTTTCGCCCTTTTTTACCCGGTTCCGCTTGAAGGCAAGCTGATCCAGCTGCCGTACAGCGTCCGCCTCAAGGCCGACCGGCAAACACAACCTGCGCAGGCTACAGCAGGCGCAATGCGTCTTGAGCTCGCAAAACGCAATGGTATTGGATGATGACGGAGCCGACGCCGTTTGGCGTATGGCAGATATCGACATGCACGACTCCATGGTCAATTGCTACAACCCAGTTTATACCCAACAACAGGCTATCCCCGCAGCGCGAGCGCGGGTTACGTGCGGCAAAATGTCGCAGGGCCTGCTCATGCCGGCTTGCCTACGACCGGCACGCGTGACTCGGGTCGAATATCCCTCAAAATGCACGTTGCAAAAAAGGGGAGCGAAGGGGGCTTTGCGGAGCAGGCGCTGTAAGCGCCATTCTGCTTAGCACACGGGTCCCACACCGATGGGTGGCGGTGCCAAATTGACGATGCGAGCTGAACAGCGCATCGTATTTCGCACCCGCGTCGATGCCTAACAGAGGATCGGTGTGACCGAGAAAGGCCGCATCGATCGCATCCCAATCACTCGCGGTGAGATGCTTTTCTGCAAGCGGCAAGACCTCATTTTCCTCGGTCTTCATATGCGACCAATGGAACGTCGCATAGGACTCCACTGCCGTCAGGAAGGCCGGGAATTCCGGCGCACCGCCTTGCTGATAATGCACCATCGCTTGTTCGAGGGTTCGGATCTTCTCTGCGCTGGTCTGGTGTTCGAGTTTGAGCCGATCAAGGAGCGGCGCAGTACTGGGGTGACGTTCGCGCAATAGGCCAGAACAGGTACTGCTCCTCCTTGGGGTGATGGAATCGCTCGGGAACCGTGTCAATGTAATAGATCATCGCTCCCAGAAGGCCGAAGTCCGGCTTGGCTCCCCTGTCACGGATCTCGTGAACGAGGTAAAGCATGCCGTGGAGGACAGCCGCCAGCGAGCGATGTTCATCTTGAATAATGCGGAGGGATTGCATTTTGAAGGATTAGATCAACGCGGCAAGAAGATCCTCCCTTGCTTTGGACAGCGTCCATGGCAACGCAGCTCAATGTGTCCGATGCGTGCGAACGAGCGAGGTATCTCGGTGGCGAGTAGTGCAGTCCTGTCGTGGATCGCCACTCGGAATTGATCCAAATCAACTTTCCGAAATAGCGGTTGGAGTAGTTTCGTTGAAGAAGGACCGAGGGTCAAGAGTTTACACTTGCGGGTTGCGTCCATGGCTCCGGACTCCTTCAAAGGAGTTTCATGTTCGATGAGCCGGTCCGAAACGTCATGCGGCCGCGCGAAGCGCTCAAGGCTACGCCGGAGACCCTCGTCAGTGAGGCCGCCAGGTTAATGGCAGCCAAGAGAGGCAGGCGCAATCATGGTAGTTGAAGGCGATCAGTCTTGTCGGAATTTTTACCGAACGCGACGTGGTTTTCGCGTGGTTGCACAAGGGCTTGACGCGCGGGCCACACGGGTTGCCGACGTGATGACGTGCGCGCCGTACACTGTTGGTCCGGATGAGCCATTTGGCTACGCACTATTGGTAATGTACGAAAAAGGCCTTCGTTATCTGCCCGTCGTTCAACATGGCAAACCAATAGGAATCGTTTCGTCCCGTGGCGCAATGGACCCGGAAATGGAGGAGTTCACCGCTGAAGAATTTCGACGAAAATCCTTCAAAAGAAGCGCTAAGCCGCCTCCCTTTTGAGTTCTGTGCTTTCTTGACGCCGCACGCGCCCAGCCCTCATGGATCGGCCTATAATCAGTTGGCCTCGCCTCGACGCCCGCTTTCTGAGACACGATCTGCTTCCGAATTTGACCCTCGCGAGGCCATTTCCATCGGCTAGCAGAGCTACCTCAAGGTTACGGATTTGCCGGTGTTCACAGCGCGCCGCAGCCCGCAGACTCGCATTGCAGTAAGCGCCTTCCGATCGCGCGGCCTTTTCCTGTCAGCCGGTGACAACCCAGTCGTACGGAACCGCGGCCCATCCCTGCTAACATTGAAACTGCGTGGTGTCACCCACTAGGGCGTGTCCGTTGCTAACCGCATTGTTATCCGACATTCACGGCAACCTGGAGGCTCTCAACGCGTGTTTACACCACGCTCGGAGTCGAGGTGCGGAGCGATTCGCCTTTCTTGGCGATTTCGTGGGCTACGGCGCCGATGCGCGCGCTGTCGTCGAGACGGTCTGCCGCTACGCTGCGCAGGGGGCGGTCGTTCTCAAAGGCAACCACGACCAAGCCATCGACAGGAGCTCGGGCTACTTCAACGACGCCTCCCAGGCGTCGCTGCAGTGGGCACGTGATACGCTTACCGAGGAGCAGAAGCGCTTCCTCGCCGCGCTGCCGCTCTTCGCGCGGGAGGGGACGGTGTGCTACGTCCACGCCTCGGCGGCGGCGCCGGAGCGCTGGGACTACATCGACAGTCCCGCGGCCGCCAAGCGCTGCGCCGACGCGACAGACGCCTGCTACACCTTCTGCGGTCACGTCCATGACCAGGTCCTGTATTTCGAGAGCGCGCAGGGCCGAATGAGCGAATTCCGTCCCTTCCCCGGGACCGCGATCCCGGCGCGCAGTCATCGCCGCTGGGTGGGGATCGTGGGCTCCGTGGGTCAGCCGCGCGACCGCAATCCAGCCGCCGCCTACACGTTGTTTGATCTTGACCGACAGGAGGTTACCTTTTTCCGCGTCCCGTACGATGCGGCGGCCGCTGCGGCCAAGATTCGCGCCTGTGGCCTGCCTGCGTCGCTGGCCTATCGCGTGGAGCTGGGCATCTAGGTTCGCACGCCTTGCGGACGGCCGCTCTCGAACCATGCGCGAACCCTTGCATCCGGGCAGCGTCATCGACGGGTACCGTCTGGGCGAATGCATCCACCAGGGCGGAACGGGGGCCATCTATCGCGCCACGGGACCAGTGGACGGGGAGCCTGGCTTTCCGCTGGTGTTCAAGGTGCCTTATCTCGGGCCTGGAGAGTCCGCGATCGGCATCATCAGCCTGGAGATGGAGCAAACCGTGCTTGCCCGGCTCACCGGTCCGCACGTGCCGCGCTTCGTCGCCGCCGGCGATATCCGGGCCATGCCCTACGTGGTGATGGAGTGGATCGAGGGCACGAGCGTGGCGGAGTACGCGGCCAGGGCACCCTTAGCACCCGAAGAGGTCGCGCGCATCAGCGCGGCGCTCGCCGACGCCGTGCACAGCGTGCATCTGCAGCAAGTCATCCATTTCGACCTTAAGCCGGAGAATTTCATGCTGCGGCCCCACGGCGACGCGGTGCTGCTCGACTTCGGCTTCGCACGCCATGCGCGCTATCCTGACCTGCTCGCCGAAGAGATGCAGTTTGCGGCCGGTTCCTCGGCCTATGTCTCGCCGGAACAACTGCGAGGCAACCGCAGCGACGAGCGCAGCGATCTTTTCGCCCTCGGCGTGCTGCTCTACGAACTGGCCACCGGAGAGCAGCCGTTCGGCGACCCGCAGACCTATACCGGGATGCGCGACCGACTGTGGCGGGTACCGCCGCCCCCGCGGGCGGTCAACCCGGCGGTGCCCCCCTGGTTGCAGGAGATCATCCTGCGCTGCCTGGAACCGGATGCCGATGCGCGCTACCAATCAGCCGCGCACATCGCCTTCGACTTTCGCCATCCGCAACAGGTCGCGCTCCGCGACCGTTCGGGGAGCACCCAGGGCATCGGCATCGCCGCACAAGTCGGCCGCTGGTGGCGCGCCCAGCGACGCGAGAGCGCACGCCGACAGAGGCGATCTGCGCTCAACCGCGTCCCAGTGATCATGGTGGCGGTGGACACCGAGCATCCGGACGACGAGCGAAATCCGGCACTGCAGATGGCGACACGGCAGCTCATCTCTCCCTATCCCGAATTGCGCCTCATGTGCGTATCGGTGGTCAGGGCGGCGCCGGTGGGTGAAGGACCCGAACGACCTCGATACCGAGACCGGAAGGCACCTCGAGCACAGAACGCGCCTAAAGCATTGGATGGAGCCGTTGGGAATCTCCGCGGCGCGGACCTCCTTGCACGTGGTCGAGGGAGCCAACGCCACCAGCACGCTGCTTGAGCTCGCGGCGGCGAATCACGTCGACTTGATCGTGCTCGGCGCGCCGGGCGCATCGCAGCGCGCACTTGCCTGGTGGCGCTCGGTTGCCTCGAGCGTCACGGCCAACGCGCACTGCAGCGTCCACGTCGTTCGCATTCCTGAGGGTCGACGAGAGATGTAGTCCAACTCGCGTCAGGCGGACGTATAATTTTACGCGCAGCGCGCAGGTAACCTCTTCAGGCCACCTCCGGATCTCGCCGAAAGACAGGCGTGAACACACCGAACCAATAGCTCTGCCTCAGGCGCGCAATGCGCTCGTTTCCGAACGGGCAGCGAACGGAGCATCGGTACCCCACCAAGCTTGCAGATGATCAAAATCAAAGGTCAGCGGCCTCAGGCGGCTATCGTTCCCGACAAGGTTCGCACTCTGGAATCTAGGTTTTCGACCGTTCTACCTACTTGCCAGCATCTTCGCGTCGTCGTCGATCCTGCTTTGGATCTGTCAATACGCCGGCCAGCTGCCCGCTACATACTTGCGAAGTCCCGCGTGGCATGGCCATGAAATGCTGTTCGGCTACACGATGGCGGTCGTGGCCGGATTCCTGCTGACGGCTGTCGCCAACTGGACCGGCAAGCCGACTCCGAGTGGTCCTGCCCTGATCGCGCTGGCGGCGCTTTGGATGGCCGGCCGTGTGCTGGTCCTGACCCCTTATGCCACCGCTGGCGCGATTGCCAACGTAGTGTTTCCCTTGGCGTTGGCCATTGGCATCGGAAAAGCTGTGGTACAGAGTCGGAACCGGCGCAACTATTTCTTCCTCGGGTTGCTTCTATTGCTCGGTTTCGCCGTACTTGCGTTTCACCTTTCACATCTGGGCCTGCTTCCGTGGACAGAGCTGGCGAGCCTCCAGGCCGGGCTCGATGTCATCCTGTTTATCATGGCTGTCATCGGCGGGCGAGTGATTCCCATGTTCACCAATAACGGCATCCCAGGTGCGCAAGCGACGCGTTACCCGTTGGTCGAGAAATTCGCGCTAGTCGGTGTGCTCGTATTGCTTGGCGTCGACCTTCTCCCGGTTCCCACCTTGGTCGTTGCAATGCTTGCACTCCTGGTTGCGCTCGCGCACGCGGTACGACTTTACCTGTGGCAGCCATGGCGAACTGGAAGTGCGCCTCTGGTGTGGGTGCTGCACGTCGCCTACGGCTGGATTGTTGTCTACCTTGTATTGCGTGGACTGGCTGAGATCGGAGTGGTGGGCCAACTGTTCGCTGTTCACGCGCTGACGGTGGGGGCGATAGGCGGCATGACCATCGGCATGATGACGCGAACGGCACGCGCCCATACGGGGCGGCCGCTGAGCGCTGACGGCTTCGAGACTGCCTGTTTTGTTTTGGTTGCACTCGCTGCCATGATTCGCGTCTTCGGCGGCATGTTGCTTCCAGGTGCTTATCTGGCGACGGTGGTCGTATCCGGTTTATGTTGGTCCGCGGCGTTTGGGATATATGCCGTACGGTATTGGCCGGTATTGTCTAGGGGTCGGCTTGACGGTAAACCTGGTTAGCGCCGCATGGTCGTTAGAAATTGAACGCGTAAGAATAGGTACATTGGCTACTATTCGCGGAAGCTCGATGGAGAGTGCGCAAGAGGACGGGGATAGCCGAAGTTCCCGGTCGGCACTGACGTGAACTGTCCGCCGTGGAACGGAGAAACTCGCACGATCCAATCCTTCTCTTCGCTGACGATCACCACACTATTATTCGAATGCAGGTCTATGCCGCAATATTTCACGTCGGTTTCCTTCGGGTCAAAGTCCATCTCGCAAATTGACGTTAACCCTGCCGCTTAGCCGCGGCGAGGAGGCCGGCTACATGATTATCATTCGGCTCGATTCCGGGTACTGACGGCATGGGGCGCAGCGACATGGCGAACTTGCCGCCCCGACAACTCGAGGCGGCGACCGTCATCGCGCTCCGTACGGTGGCGAACCGCTTCGGCGGCGCGGACGGTGCGCGCAGCCTCTCGCTACTTCGCGCGGCGGCCGATGGAGCTCTTGGCGATACGGAGGTACTGCTCGCCTATCACGATGTGCTGCTATTCATTCTCGCGTATCCGGCAACGGAGGCAATGCGTTCGCTCGCTGCACGCGAACTGACGCGGGTCGCTGCAGTGGCGCGAGACATCGACGCGCACGGACCCGCGCGCGCACGCGCCTCGCTCCGTGGGAGCGGTATCGCGTGGTCTGCAATCACCATTGCATACGGCTATCCAATCGTCCGCTGGCTCGTGTCCCGATTTCCGAGATGTGTCGATATCGATTCGTTCGGTGAGCGCGGCGCGCTCCTCGCGCAATGGCTGCGCCATGGATTGCCTCCGGCCGAATTCGAGCTCCTGGCGTCCGGCGAGGATTCACCGGAGGCGTTGCTCGACGCCGGCACGACAGGATGGCCCGCCAGTCGCCTTGCATGGCTGGTTGCGCAATTCGAGCGCCTGCCGTGTGATGCCGCGCTGCGCGAGTCGCTCTACGACAGCCTTGAGCTGTTCGTCTCGCTGAACCCGCGCGACGCGCCGATCTCCCGCACATTCGCGCGCGGATTGCCTGCCCGAGCGTTCCATCATCGCGGTCCGCTCTTGCGCAGCGTCGATGCCGATCGGCTCATCGCGGCCGCCTTGCCGCGGGCACGCCGCCTGGGGCGTGACGCCTGCCAGCATCTCGTCGATGCCGGACGTGCCGCCCTGGCGATGCTCGGTCGCGAGACCGATCCGATCGCCCACGCTGACGTTGCGCGGACGCGCCACTACCGCCTTGGGCGCGGTGTCGATATTGCGCTGTATTCGGCTATACCTGCGCAACGCGGCGCACTCGATTCGCATATCGGCTACGTGTTGTACAAGAACGGCGTCCCGATCGGCTATGGCGGCGGTTGGCCGTTCCTCGGCACCTGCAAGATCGGCATCAACATCTTTGCGCCGTTTCGAAACGGCGAGTCCGCGTTTCTGATGGCCTCCGTCCTGCGGGTGTATGCCCAACTGTTCGCCGTGGAGCGGTTTGTCGTGGAACCCTATCAATTCGGCGCCGGCAACCGTGAGGGTCTCGAATCAGGCGCATTCTGGTTCTATTTCCGCTTGGGCTTCCGACCCGTCAAGCCCGCGCTGCGCGCGGTCGCGCTGGAGGAATTCGAACAAATCAGGCGAAACCCGGGGCACCGCACGCCGTTGTCCGTCCTGCGGCGCTTCGCCCGCTCCGATCTCGAGCGGCCCGTGGTCTGTGGCGCACGCGCTGCGTGCGATCCGGCGGCGCTGAGTCAAGCAGTGACGACGTGGATAGCGTCACGGTTCCGTGGTCGGCGCGATCGCGCGGAAGCGGCAGCGCTGTCTCGCGTGGCTGCGGCGCTGGGGTTGGCGGATGCCGGTGCCTGGAACGACGACGAGCGCAGGGCATTGCGCGCCATTGCGCCGGTCCTTGCTCAGATCAAAGACCTTCGCGCATGGCCCGCACCGGACAAGCGCCGCCTGGTCGCGCTGATCCGCGCGAAGGGCGGCGACGAATACCGCTATTTCGCGTTGATGGCGGATTTCGCGCATCTGCGTAGCGCATTGAACTCTGTCGTCGAAAACTCACTGAGCCGGACCGGTTAGCGCGGTCGTAGAACGCCCGAGCCTGTCTAGCGCGAAGGGCAGCTCAGGCGCAAGCGGTCGGCGCAGCATGTAACGAATCTCCGGCGCTCCCCGGAACTTGCGGTCGAACCAATGTGCTAACCCATCGGCCGCTCGAGAGAGTTCAATTCTCTCATTAACCTAGAGCCCATTCAGAGCGCGGTACCGTACTTTCGCTTGGCCCGCCGAGATCGGCCAACAGGGCGAAGACGAAAGTCGATGAGAGTGGTGCTCCGGCAGAGGTCGGGCACTTTCAGGTGTCCCCGTAGATGGCCGGTCATGGCGATGATTCAGCAGCGCGCTCGACGGCTACGTACAGCTGTCGCAGGTGCGGCATACCGTCGTTCGGCAGTAGGACGCACACATCGGCCACAAGCGCACCCATTTCCCTAGCAGCATGTCGGGCGTGACGTGCGAAATAGTATTCACCAAGAGGCGAGCCTAGCAGATGCCGCCAGTACATCACGGCAAAAGGGAGCGGGACCCATTGAAATATTGCGCGAAGCCCTATTGGCGCGGCCGCGACACCGCGCCGGTCGAGTGCCGCCCATCCCTCGCGTATGGCAAAAATAAGATTGCGGACGCGATCTTTGTCGGAGCCAACGCGCCGTGAGTCGCCGTTCACTTCGTAGATTGCGCCGCTCGCCGCCGTGGCGTAAAGTCGAATTCAATCTTTCACCCATCGGAGGTCAAAATGAGTCACTCGTCAATGCTCAAAGCCAGACGGCAGCACCAAAAAACCAGGAAACTTCTCGAGGTCGCAGCGAAGCAGGCCAAACGGCTGGCGAAGCTGGCATTGGCGGGTCCGGTCGTGAAGAAGGAAAAGGTGAAGAAGGAAAAAGTGAAGAAAGAAAAGATCAAGACGGAAAAAGTGAAAAGGGTCAAGCTGACCTCTGAGGAGCTTGGCAGGCAAGACGCGAAGAAGAGCAGTGCGGGCGCCGGGAAAAGAGACGCGTCCTAGCCTTTCTCGACCCGGAACCGGGGCGGCTTATTGCGTTGAATCGCGCTGCCCATGCTTGTCTGAAGCAGCGGACAATGCGTTGCCGCGTATGCGTAACACTTGATGAGGCTTGTTGAATCAGGATCAAGCGCGTCCGTCGCCTCTCGGCCAAACGTGGCCCTCCAATTTCTTTCTCCACACCGGTCGTTCGCAGTGCTCCAATCGAGCGGACGCGCCGGGTAACTCCGTACTCGTGAAGCACGCGCGGTCGGCATGAGTCCCGGGTTTTGAATCCGGGCGGGTGCGCAGAAATGCAATGCCCTATGTGTGCGGTAACACACAGACGATGGTCAGCCGGTGGCCAAAACTAGATAAGTGGATCTTTTGCTTAGGCTATGTGACGGCGTCGAACGGCTATGAAGCGTATCGAGAAATCCAGGTCCTGAAGCGCGTACCGCGCTGCTTGGACTAGCCGTTATTGGCCTTCTCTTCTTCATTTTGTAGCCTTTAGCCATTAGAGGGCCGATCATCTTGCAACCATCCTCGTGTCTAGCGCCCGAGCTGACCATTCGACCAAGCTATAGGCCTCGCGATTTATCTGAGCAGGTGCGCGACCTGTTCAACGATCGCGCAGAAGTTTGGGGCAGGAACTACAGGCCGGATGGGAAGCTGACATGGCGCCTGCACCAGTTTTGCTCTGTGCTGGGCGGGTTCGCGACGCCGCCGGCTGAAGTGTTGGACTTCGGTTGTGGTACGGGCCATCTGGCCAAGCATCTCGGGGAGCACCACTATGTGCTAACGGCCTGCGATGTGGCCGACCAGATGATTATGAAAGGGCGCCAGGCCTTCGGCGATACCGACATTAAGTGGAGGACACTTCCCGCCAACTGGCGACAACTGCCATTTGGGGATTGCTCATTCGACGCGGCGGTCGCGTCCAGTGTCATGGAATATGTCGGGGATCTGGAGCTCGTTTTTAGCGAACTGGCGCGGGTTCTGCGAGGCGGAGGTGTGTTGATCTTCAATGTCCCAAATCCCATAAATGGCCGGCGCAAACGTGAAGATTGGGCCAAGCGAATGACGCGGAGCCCGTGGGTTCGGCGCGCGGTATGCACCATCCCCCGCGTCCAGCGTTACTTGACCTACCTCGGCTTGTCGAACAACCGTTTCTCACTTGAGGAATGGGAAGAAGGGGCAAGCCGGCATGGATTGCAGCGAATACATGCGGGTAATCGGTCCGCGAAGCGACCGTTGTTCCTGTTCGCCTTCAAAAAAAAGCACGCCTGACGCAAGAACAGCGAGACGAACTACCGCGCGCCGCCAAGGAGGGGGCGCACGCGCACGTTCAAATGAGTGGGTGCGTTTTGTCCATGCACGCCTTCACGCACTGTAGACCGCGGTAGCAATTACTCCGCCGATCGGAAGAGGGTCTATAGGGTATCGTTAAGCTCGACCGGATACCGCGAGAAGGTCGACGTCCAGGGATTTTCGCCTCATAAGGTCTCCTCTTCTGTACGTTCGTCGTTTTCCGATCCGTACCTAGCTACAATCTTGAGGCGACACAGGCTCGATGGCAGGTGTGAGTAGGGCAAGTCGGCAGCCCAGAACTCCAGCTCGGCGATCGGGAGAGGCCCATTACTTCCAGCGCCAACTCGCGCTATTATCGCCCCATGCTGCGGTCGAGCCGATGATGCGCCATCCACTCCGCAACGGTTCGCGCCGTTAGGCAGCGTCACCGATACGAGTAATGTCGCTACAAGAGCATGTGGAAGTCATAGAAGGCATCCGCCGGATTCGTCTCTCCGGTGAATGCTCTCTCGTTGAAGCGGTTGACCACATTTCGAGGGTAATCGCATATTGCCGGCATCAGAGGGCAGATAAGCTGCTCATCGATGCCACGGGTGTGGAGGGGGTCCCGATCCCGTCGCTAGTTGACCGCTTTTTGATGGTTGAAGAGTGGGCACAGAAAGCGAAAGGCATGGTTGTCGTGGTGCTGGTCGTCCGCGCCGAATACATTCACCCCGAGAAGTTTGGTGTAAAGGTCGCTGCGGAATTTGGCTTGACAGCAGACATTTATACTTCCCAGCCTGAGGCGATAAAGTGGCTGCATGGGCTTGAATAAGTGTCGGCTTGCAAGATAGCTCTTGCTGACACGCCGCAGCGCCTCCGCGTTTAGCGGCACGGCGATCGCGCCTCGCGGGCCTTTGCTTGAACTGGATGCATCCGCGCTACATTCTGACGCTCGAGAATCCCTCGCCGAGTGTGGGCGACAGGCGTGCGCCGGCCGAAGCGCGCGCCTCTGTGCGTTTGCAGACAGAGCGAGCAAGCAACCTAAAGTTTCATGTCGCTTCGTTACACGCGGGTCCGATCAGAGACCGTAGCGGCGAAAGTCAACGCCCGGGAAGTGGGCAAACCGCTCGCGGATCCGTCGCCGCCGTTTGGCGCTCAGCGTGCTGGCTCCTTGGCCGATCCGGCCGTCGCGGAATGTAGCGTACCTGCGCTGCAGAAGCCCCGGGTCGATCGCGCCGATGTTGCGAAATCCCAGGAACGCTAGGGCCTGGCGCACGGTTGCCTCGGTATCAACGAGCATTTGCTCGTAGGTGCAGATGGTCCATCGGCTCACCGGCAACAACGCAGTCAGTGCATTGCAGTTGGCTCGGGAGACAGGGGTCCGACAGCAGAACCTGTCGCGCTGGCTGCAGGAGGCGCGTAGCCTGCCGATCATGGCCGATAAACCGAAACCGGCTGCGCGCGAGTGGACGGTCGAGCAGAAGGCTCGTGTCCTCGCCGATGCCTCCGATCTTGATGGCGAGGCGCTGACTGCCTACCTCCAGCGCGAGGGGGTGAAGCTCGCCGAGTACGAGCAGTGGCGGATTGCGCTTGACGAGGGCGGACGAGCCTCGACGTCTACGATCAAGCGGGCCCGTCACGCTCCCGCGCACTTACATTGACGACCACCGGAGGCGGGCAAGCGAGCGTTATGCCCTCCCGCTGCAGACCCTGGTAGATGGCGAGATTGATGGGCTGCTGGGCGTCCATGTACCGGTTGTAATCGGGATCGGAGAAGTAGAACGCCGACTCGAAGATCAGAGCAGATTCGCCATACTTCTTAAAGTGGGCGCGGTCGAAACGTGTCTTGGGCTGTGCCTCAATGGCTTCGCGGATTATCGCGGGGATGAGCGCAAGCTGCGCCGCCGCCGCGTCCTGCGCGACGTCGAGCGTAAATTCGATACGCCGCTCGGAAAGCCGCTTGAAATTGCACACACAACTCGATGCCCGTCCATGCTTCGAGTACTACCGGACAGGTTCGACGTTTGACCCAGAGACCGGTGTGCTCGAATGCGATATCTGTATTCCGGTCGTTCCACTCTAAGTGCCAGTAGGAGGTCGCGTGCCGGCAACTGACGCGACCGAAGCTCGGCGTCGAGCTAGCCACCGGAAAACCGGTGGCAGCCCCGCGAGCAAGACTCCGGTCGTCCGCTCTTCGCAAACTTCGACGTCGTCTCGAAATTCCGGAGTTGGCCGCACTGCGACAGTGGTGACCGGCTGAGAGCACCCCCCAGCCAGCCGGTCGCGTTAGCCCGTGATAAAGTGATCGGCCGGCGCTTGGTGCGTTGAAATCCTTATCTTCCATCGGTGCGGAGAAATGGACCGATGAGCGTAATCGATTCGAGAGTTGTCAACATCGATGAATTGAAGCTTGAGCACTTCGCCAAGGGCGATAAGTTCGAGTGCGACGCCGTGCGCATCGGGCCGCTGCTCGGAGCGAAGGACCTCGGTTATTCCTACGACGTCGTCCCGCCTGGAAAGCGCTCGTGCCCCTTCCACAGTCATCGCGGGGAAGAGGAAATGTTCTTTATCGTTAAGGGCAAAGGTACGCTGCGCTACGGCGACGAGACAAGGGAGATCCGCGCGGGCGACGTGATCTGTTGCCCGACCGGCGGCCCGGAAACGGCGCACCAGATCGTCAACGACTCGGATGCCGAACTCGCCTATCTATCCGTCAGCACCATGTTGCCGGCAGAAGTCTGCGAATACCCCGATTCGAAGAAGATCGGCGCTTTCGGCGGCGGCCTGCGCCATATGACGCGCGCAGACCGCGGCCTGGACTACTGGGTAGATGAGGTATGAGCACGGCGAGTGGCGTGGTTGGGCCAACTGCGCGTTCGTGACAATATGGGCTCGTGGCGAGGCTCGGTCTGATTGTTGACGGTCCCAGTCCGACTTACACTGGACCGTCGCGCTACTCAAAATGCCGCCGTTGGATAAGCGGGTTGAGGGACCCTCCGGTGCAGGTGTGGGAAGGGCGCATCGGGTACCGGCACGCCTAGAAAGCCGCACAGCTTTTCCCATCCGTCGCCAGCGGTGATGTTCATGACCAGCAAACGTTCCGACGGCACTTGCTGCACCACACATTCGTTATGGTCGAGATATTTCTTCTTCCATAAGAATTCGAGCGCAGTGGGGGAGCCATAGACGTAGTTGTGCAGAAGCAGCATGAAACGGGCGTGCGCGTCTGAGTCGGTGCACGGCGCGGACCCCAACGGTTGCGTCCAAGGGGCACAGCCCAGATGCTGGGGCAGCGGGAATTGCACGTTGACGTGGTGCGAAACGCTCCTCCACCAGCTCTCGACGTCGCGAATGGTCAGGATCGCCTTGGCCTCCGGGTACGCCTCAAGCAACTCCCGGTAGAAATACGCGCTAGGGATGTCGGTAACCGCGTCGATATCGTCGTAGCGGCGAAAATCCGGGCTCGGATTGCTCCCGTCGAGGACGTCATTTAGCCGGACTCGGTCGTAGTGCATCGTCTTGAAGCCGACGCGACGTAGCGCCACAGTCAGCGACATAGTTCCCGTTTTGCTGAGGCCCACACCGAGGATTTTCATCTTGCGCGACCATGCGAAGTGGTCCACCCCTACGCCTGTCGGTAGGCGGCGTACTCTATGTTACCGCGCTTTGACCAAGGCCGCCTGCTCCTCGGATACCGGACCATCGGCCAATGCCGCACTCGGAAAGATTTCGACAACCCTCCCAATGGGCATGGCGTGCCAGGGATCATGAACACCGACCCGGCGGCGACGACGCGATCAATGATGAATCTGAACTTTGCGTGTCGGCGCTAGCGGCTTGTGCTCCGTTGGGGCTCCAAATACCATGCGCGGCGTGACATTTGTGAGACGCACGTGACCATCTCCACTGCGCCGAAAGATTTGGCCAGCCGCCCAGCGCCATCCAGCCGGCTCGGTTACATGGACAATATCCGGTGGGTGGTAATCGTGCTCGTTCTGAGCATGCATTCGGCCGACACGTACAGTCCCTTCGGCAATTGGTACTACACGGAGCGACCCAAACTGAATTTCGGAACGCTGCTGTTTTTCGGGACCTACCAATCCTTTCTCCAGGCATTTTTTATGGGCCTGCTGTTTTTCATTGCGGGCTATTTCACCCCCCGTTCGTACGACTCGAAAGGCGCGCCACGCTTCCTGCTCGATCGTTTCCTCCGCCTGGGCATTCCCACCCTGCTGTACATGCTGGCTATTGGTCCACTGACCGAATATTTTGTGTCTCGCTCCTGGCACACCAGGCGGTCATTCCCTGATGCTTGGCTTAAGTACGTTCGCAGCGGAGACGTACTGTCCGGCTCCGGCCCGCTCTGGTTTTGCTTGGCATTGCTAATGCTCTCGATAGGTTACGCTGCGGTCCGCCACTTTCCGCGTTCCCTGGCGCCGACCCAAAAGTTGCGTCCGGTGCCACGGCTTGGGGCGATTGCAGGGTTTATCGCCGGCCTTGGTTTATCAACCTTCGCGATTCGCGTTTTGACCCCTTCCGGAGCCGTGTTCTTCAATCTGCAGTTGGCCGATTTTCCGCAGTACACCTTGATGTTCGTGCTCGGCGCCTACGCTTGGCGCCTTCGATGGCTGGCAAGATTGGATGCGGATCTCGGAAAACGCGTAGCTATGGGCGCGGTCCTGGCGGGATTCCTCCTGTGGGCAGGACTACTTGTGTTCGGGGGCGCTCTTACAGGAGAGACTAGCGCCTACTCCGGCGGCCTAAACTGGCAGAATTTCGGCATAAGCTTGTGGGCGGCAATCATCTGCGCGGGCATGAGCCTAGGCATCCTAATCGTCTTCAGGGAACATTTCGACGCGCAGGGCCGCATTGCGCGTTTTATGGCCGACAATGCATTTGCGGTCTATGTATTTCACCCGCCCATCCTGATCGGGATCGCCATCATCCTGCATACAGCGTACGTCCCGGCACTACCGAAATTTCTGCTGCTGACCATTCTTAGCGCGACCGCGTCGTTTGCTGCTGCACAATTGGTTTTCCGCAGGATACCGTGGCTGAAAAGAGTCCTCTGACCGACGGCTTGTGGTCCGGTTAGCGGGCGAGAGGCAAGAGCGTCGGCCGTTCTTATCGCCGTGGAGGCCACCGGTCACTGCTGCACCTTAAGGCCGATCTGCTGCATCAGCACCGAGAGCTCGGCGTCTTCCTTCGCAATTAGTGGGCCGAACTCGGCCGCGGGCAGATAGGCCGGGCGGACGCCGAGCTTTTCGCAAGCTTGCGCGAATTCCGGCGCGTCGACCGTCTTGCGGATTGCCGCCTCGAGTGCGCTGACGGCGCGTGCGGGCGTGCCCCGTGGCGCGGCAATCCCACGCCATGCCTCGACCGACACGCTTACACCTTGCTCGATCGCGGTGGGCACATCGGGTAATGCCGGATCCCGCTGCGAGATCAGCGCGGCGAGGAGTCGGACTTTTCCCGCCTTCACGTAGGTCGCGAGCGCGCCCGGCAGCTGCACAAGGGCATCGATCTGCCCGCCGATCAGGCCCGGCACTACCTGCGCTGCCGCGTACGCCACTTCGCGGCTTTGGCGGCTGCATAGCGGCCACCTGCACCTGGAAGCAGGGTTATCTCTGTCAGCGACCGGTCAGCGCGACAGAAGCACGCGGTGACCGGCCTAACCCTGGCCTCCCGACGGCAAGACGGATCGTGTGGCGGACTATCCCGCGCGACGCCCCACTCCTGCATCGCCTCGAGCATCGCCCTCAGGTGCGGACGAAGCCTCGCTGCGATCGAGTCCTGGAACCCGAACGGGACGCGCTCTTCCATGTAGGTAATTTCGGCGAGCTCGAGCTGAACGGCGTGAATGCGCCGACGCGGGTCGCCGTAATGGCGCGTGATGTAGCCGCCCTTGAAGCGACCGTTGAGCACCGCGCTATACCCGCTGGCACGCCCAGCGACTGCGTAGAGCTCCTCGCCAAGCCCTGCGCCGCAGGAGCGGCCGTCAGCGGTTCCCAGGTTGAACTCCGGGAGGCGCCCGGAAAAGAACCGCGGCACCTGCGAGGCAATCGAATGCGCATCCCATAGCAGGGCGTAGCCATGCGCGCGTCGGATGCGTTCGAGCTCGCGCTCAAGAGCCACGTGATAGGGCTTCCAGTAGGTGTCGATGCGCGCAGCGACTTCTTCCTGCGCAGGTTCGTCACCGGGAACGTAGAGCGGCTCCTTGGCAAAGGTATCGATTGGCACGAGCCCGGTCGTGTCCTGGCCAGGATAGAGATTGTCGTTGCTCGGCGGGCGGTTGAGATCGATCACGTAGCGCGAGTGCGTCCCGATGAGCACGCAGGCCCCGACCGCTTCGAGAAAATCGTACAGGCGCTCCAGGTGCCAGTCGGTGTCGGGCAGCTGCCGGGCCGCGGAGGTCAGGCGTTCCAGGATCGGCGCCGGGACATGCGTGCCGACGTGGGGCATCGAGACGAGAAGCGGGCTCGACCCGGGGCGAAAGTTAAAGGGTTCCATTACGATGCCTCGCGGTCAGCCGAGCATCGGCAGATCGAGATTTTTCTCCCTTGCGCAGGCACTCGCGTCTTCGTAGCCCGCGTCGGCGTGGCGCATCACGCCGGTAACCGGGTCGTTCCAGATACGCGCTTGATCCGGCGCGCCGCCGCTTACTGCCGTCACACACGATCACCATGCCAGCGTGCTGCGAATAGCCCATGCCCACGCCGCCGCCATGGTGGATCGACACCCATGTGGCGCCGCCCGCGCAGTTCAACAGCGCGTTGAGCAACGCCCAGTCGGATACCGCATCGGAGCCGTCGCGCATCGCCTCGGTCTCGCGATTCGGGCTCGCCACCGAGCCGGCGTCGAGGTGGTCGCGGCCGATGACGATCGGCGCTTTCAACTCGCCGTCGCACCATGTCGTTGAACGGCAGCCCGGCGCGATGGCGCTCGCCGAGACCGATCCAGCAGATGCGCGCCGGCAGGCCCTGAAACTCGATCCGCTCGGCGGCCATCGTCAGCCACGGTGCAGAGCTGCGGTCGTCCGGGAAACAGCTCCTTCATCGTTCGCGTCGGTGCCGAGATGTCTTCGGGATCGCCCGAGAGCGCCACCCAGCGAAACGGGCCCTTGCCGCGGCAAAACAGCGGACGGATATAAGCCGGCACGAAGCCCGGAAAGTCGAACGCATCGCTGACGCCCGTTCTTCGCTTCCTGGCGGATGTTGTTGCCGTAGTCGACATCAAGGGATGCCGCGTGCCTGTGAAGCCCAGCATCGCGCGCACCTGCGTTTGCGATCGACTCGCCGCGCCGAGTCGCCGACTTCCGCGGGATCGCGCCGGCGCAGTCGCCGCCACTGCTCGAGCGACCAGCCTCCGGGAAGTAGCCGTTGGCCGGATCGTGCGCCGACGTCTGGTCGGTGACCAGATCCGGTCTCTGATCGCCCGCGCCGCGCGATCAGCTTCGGGTAGAGTTCGGCGGCGTTGCCGAGGAGGCCGACCGAAACGGCGCGCTTGGCCTCGCACCGCCTGCGGATGATCGCGAACGCCTCGTCGAGGTGTGGGCGCGCTGGTCAAGTATCGGTCGCAGGCGCATTCGATGCGCGCCGGTCGCATTCGATCGCGAGCAGGGAGGCCCCGGCCATCGTCGCGGCGAGCGGCTGCGCACCGCCCATGCCGCCGCAGCCCCGCGGTGAGGATCCAGCGCCCGGCCAGCTGCCGCCGTAATGCCGACGGCCCACTTCGGCAAAGGTCTCGTAGGTGCCCTGGACGATGCCTTGACTGCCGATGTAGATCCAGGAGCCCGCGGTCATCTGGCCGTACATCATGAGGCCCTTGCGGTCGAGATCGTTGAATGCTCCCAGCTCGCCCACCGTGGCACGAGGTTGGAATTGGCTATCAGCACGCGCGGCGCGTCGGCGTGCGTGCCGAACACGCCGACGGGCTTGCCCGATTGGATGAGAAGGGTCTCGTCATCGCGCAGGCGCCTCAGGACGGCGACGATGCGCTCATAGCACGCCCAGTTGCGTGCGGCCTTGCCCGTGCCGCCATAGACGACGAGTTCCTCGGGCCGCTCGGCCACCTCCGGGTCGAGGTTGTTCATCAGCATGCGCAGCGGCGCCTCCGTCAGCCAGCTTGCGCAGGAGAGCGCGTTGCCACGCGGCGCACGAATCGGGTGCGGATGTCGGTAACTCATCACTTCTTGCCCGGTGAAGCCCGCGGTTTCGCGGCCTTGACGGCCCCGCCTAGTTCGGCGGAGGCGTTGCGCGCTTCCGCGGCCACGGAATCCTATGCCGTCAGAGGGTAAACGGCAATGCCCCTGCGGTGGCCGTGAACCGTTGCGGCGCATGGCGCGTACGCCAGAGGAAGCGATGGCCTAGATTTCCTGCATTACTTAAGCAGATCGGCGCACCTTCGCATTCCATCGACCGACTCGGCGCCGACAATTGGCGCGCTTCGCGCCTTCGCCAGAGGTGTATACGAAACGTAGCAGCGCTGGTTTGCTAGCCCCTGTGTTGCGCCGCATCCGACTGCGATGGCGAAGGTGCGCGGACGCAGTAAGATTCTATGGTTCATGTCAAGGGCTTTGTGAGCCGTCCGGGATCGAATTCGGTTTTGTGGGTGTAAATCGACCAGGCGGTACGAGCGATGCGCCGAGCGAGGATGACGAGGGTCGCGGTGCTGGATAGGCCCTTGGCTCGATAGTGGTCGTAGAGCGGCCTCCAAGTCTTCGTCTTTATTGCTGACATCGCAGCCATGTAGAGCAGCCTGCGCAGTTCGGCCGGTCCGCGTTTGGAGAGGCGCCGTTTGCCGCGATGCTGTCCCGAATCATCCGGACGGGGATCCAGTCCGGTGAAGGCGACGAAAGCATCCGCGCTCTTCAGGGGCACTCGCTCGAGAGTGTTGACCAGAGCGGTGCCGACGACCGGGCCGATGCCGGTGATGGTGCACAAGCGCGTGAAGCTCTGTTTACGCTCGGGACTCGCTTCGATCAACTCCTTGACTCTCAGGTCGAGGCGCGCGATGAGCTGATTGAAGCGCGTTCTTAGCGCCTTGAGATCGGCAGCGAAGCCGTCCAGTTCATGGAGCGACATTTCGACTGCTTCGCGCAGGGAGATTAGCGCAGCGCGGCGTTTGATCAGTCGATCGAGCTCGCGTTGCTGTGGTGTGGGCGGGATCCAGGCGTGCAGCTTGGTGTGCTCGTGGGCGATCATGCGCGCGATGAGTTCGGCATCCACACGATCGGTCTTGCCACGCAGTCCCACGGCCTTGGCGTAGTGGCGGGTATCCTTGGGATTAAGCAGGAAGACCAGAAAACCGAGCTGGTGGGCAGCATCCGCGAACAACTCATGATAGCTACCCGTGGATTCCACACCGATGCGGCTGCCCGCAGGCAGACCCTTGAGAAAGGCAAGCACCGCGGTTCGCTGATTAGCGACCTTCGTACTGGGAAGCTTCCTTCAGAACAGGCCGCCACGATCTCGTCCTTGGCGACGTCGGCGCCGATATTAAGCACTACGGCTGGAGTTTGCATGATGTGTCTCCCTTGATTAAGCTTAGGGGTGCTGGGGTGGAACACACCGGCGTGAGCTTGCGTTCAAATCGGCGGTTGTAGCCGCTAGATTCCTCATCGACGCTTGGTGGTGTGGTGGGGGGATTCTTTCGGGGTCTGTCTCTCGAGCGTGAGAGCAGATGCAGTTGACTGGCCCCTCCACCCCGGCATCTTCACTGTTTCAGAAGAAGGCCGAAAACACCATCCCCCACCATACAAGCAGTTGATGATGCTACGAAATTACTGTACCTTTTGCTGGACTGAAAATCTGTGTGTCGGAGGTTCAATTCCCTCCTTGGCCACCAGATTTCTTGGGTGTTGGCGCGAGCAACGCTAACAGGCTTTATCAGCGTACCAAACCGCAACCGCCGAGCAGCGAATCGAGCCGGTTCGCGGCTTTCACTTTGCTTGCGTTCCCGCGGCGCCTGGGCGCCGGTCGAGTAAGAGGGACCCATGCGTCTATTCCCAATACCCGAGCAGCTTTGGCACGCGGTGGATCAATACCTGACCGATTTGCTTGCCTGCTCCGATCCTGCGCTCGATGCAGCTTTAGCATCTGCCGCCAACTTTCCCCGCCGTGATGTATCGCCACTTCAGGGGAAGCTTCTGCACTTGCTAGCGCGGCTTTCTCGGGCGCGGGCTATCCTCGAAATCGGTACCCTGCGAGGGTACAGTACAATCTGGCTTGCGCGTGCCTTACCTAGCGGTGGTCGCTTGATCTCGTTGGAGGCTGATTCACGGCGCGCTGCAGTCGCCCGTGAGAATATTGCGCGATCGGGCCTCTGGCACATTGCGTCGATGTGCGCATTGGTGTGGCTCTAACATACCTTGCCAATAATCGAAGCGGAAGGCCTTGGGCCTTTCGATCTAATATTCATCGATGCGGATATGCACAACAATCCACATTATCTTGTGTGGGCGCTCAGATTGTCCCGCCCCGGCAGTCTCATTGTCGTGGATAACGTCGTGCGCACTGGGGCCATAATAGATGCCACCAATCCGGATCCAGGCATTCAGGGTAATCGCCGCATGTTTGAATTGCTTTCCAACGAGCCGCGCCTGAGCGCGACGGCAGTTCAGACCGTTGGAAGCAAGGGACACGACGGTATGTTGATCGCGCTTGTCAACGGAGACGCGCCGTGTTGAAACTTCTGATTGCAGTTGCCTTGCGTTCGACAAGCGCGACAGGTGGTTGATTGCTAAGATCCAACCCCAGGCCGAATCCGGCCTCATATTCCGAAGGTTGAAGGTTCAACGCTTCCCCCGATACTCACAAGACAGGGTCCGCAGCGCGCGGTGTTCAAGGGATAAGGTGTCGACTGACATAAACTGCGGACGCGTTCCGGCTGGCTGTCGATCGTCTTCCCCTGAGACTTGGCTGACGCGAAGGGACGCGTGAGCATGGGGTGACTACGTTGCGGCAAAATGAGCAACGTAGCTATTCTGTAACCTTTCTTGCCTTTGTGCGGTTCGATCGAGACTGTGTGCCTCTGCTCTTGAAACTTGGCGTGTGTTGCAAGAGCCTGATTAGAAAATATCTTCCAAGTGAGCGACTTCCTGCAAATTCGTGTGTCGGTGGTTAAATTCCGCCCTTGGCCTCCAGATTTTATGAATGCGGCAAGCTAAGAATCGTGGAATGAGAAGACGATGACTGCGAGAAACGCGTCGGCGAACCGCGGCCCAGCACCGGATGTCCCATCGGCGGCGACTGCCCGCGGTGATGTTTTCCGACGTCCTTCGCTCAGCAGCGACTGTGGCTGCTAGATCGAATGGCGGCCGACCGATCCGTCTACAACGAGTCGAAACGGCTGCGCATGATCGGCGCGCTCAACGTGGCTGCATTGCATCACGCGCTCAATGGCGTTGTCGCGCGCCACGAGGTACTGCGCACGCACATCGGCGTCGAGCAGGGCGTGCCGGTGCAGGTCATTGCGCCGGAGTTGCACGTCGATCTCGAGTTCCGGGACTTTCGCGCGCTGCCCGCAGCCGAACGGGTAGCCGAGGCCGAACGGCAGGCGGCGGATTTCGGTGAACACCCCATTCGAACTGGCGCGCGGCCCGCTACTGCGCGCAAGCCTGTTGCGGCTGTCAGACGACGAGCACTGGTTTGTGCTGACGCTGCACCACATCGTGACCGACCGCCGGTCGTCTGTCCTGCTCGGGCGCGAGCTTTCAGCGCTGTACAACGCATGCCATGCCAACGCGCCGTCACCTCTCCCGAATCTGCCACTACAGTATGCGGACTACGCCGTGTGGCAGCGCGAGTACCTGCAAGGCGATGGTGCCCTCGAGCAGCAGCTCGCTTACTGGAAACCGGTGCTCGCCGAGTTGCCGGTGCAGGACCTGCCAGCGGACAGGGCGCGACCGGCGCAGGCCGATTCGCGTGGCGCGTGGCTGAGCTTCGAAATCGACGCGACGCTGACGCGCCAATTGCGCGAACTCGGTCGTCGCGAAGGCGCGACGCTGTTCATGACGCTGCTTGCGGCGTTCACCGTGCTGCTTCATCGTTATTCCGGTCAGGATGACGTCGCGGTCGGGGTACCGACCTCCGGCCGGACGCGCCCGGAGTTCGAGCAGCTGATCGGTTTTTTCGTGAACACGCTTGTACTGCGCGTTGACTTGAGCGGCGCGCCCACATTTGCGGCGCTTCTCGCGCGCGTCCGGCGGACCGCGCTCGATGCTTACGCGCACCAGGATCTCCCTTTCGAAAAACTGGTCGAGCAGGCCGCCCCCAGGCGCGACCCGTCGCGCAATCCGTTGTTCCAGGTGCTGTTCACGTTGGTGAACCGATCGTTTGTCGAGTGGAATTTTGCAGGCATCGAAACGTCGAGAAGTGGCTTTACGGACAGCCCAACCTCGGAATTGGACTTGTCGTTTAGGCTGAGCGAGATGGCCGACGGACTGCGCTGTGAGGTCAATTATGCGACCGCGCTATTCGATGCCGCGACGATCGAGCGCATGGTGGACCACTATCGAACGCTGCTTGGCTCGATAGTGGCCGAGCCCGGGCAAACGATCGACCGTTTGCCGCTGCAGGGCGCGGCTGAGCGCGAACGCCTGCTCGTGGCATGGAACCGGACCGCAGCGCCTTATCCCGAGGCGACCTGCGTGCATCGCCTGGTCGAGGCCGTTGCCGCACGGACGCCGGGAGCGACGGCGGTGATCGATGGCGAGCGCGTAGTCACCTACGGCGAACTCAATGCGCGCGCCAATCAACTTGCGCACCTGCTGCGCCAGCGGGCGGCGGGCTTGGCGCCGAGGATCGGTCTCTGCCTCGAGCGCAGCGCGGAGCTTATCATCGCCAAGCTGGGTATCCTGAAGGCTGGCGGCGCATATGTGCCACTCGATCCCGAGCTACCCGCAGAGAGACTTGTGTTCATGCTCGGCGATGCCGACGTGTCACTGCTCGTCACCGCGACCTCTCTGCTTCCAAGGGTCCCGGTGACCGGGGACCGGGTCCTATGCGTCGATCGCGACGCCTCCGTGATCGCGGCGCAGCCGACGCACAATCACGATCATGCGGAATCGTCGTCGCAGCTCGCATACATCATGTACACGTCGGGTACGTCCGGCACGCCGAAGGGCGTGCTGACTCCGCACCGGGCCATTGTGCGCCTGACGTGCGGTACGGACTACGTGCATATCGATGCAACCGATGCGCTCGCCCACGCTGCCAATCCGGCCTTTGATGCCGCAACGTTCGAAATCTGGGGCGCACTCGTCAACGGCGGGCGTGTGGTCATCGTTCCGCGCATGGTCGTGTTGTCACCGCGAGCGTTCGTGGCGATGTTGGAGAACGCGGGGAATTACGACGCTGTTCCTGACGACAGCGCTGTTCAACCAGATGGCGCGCCACGCACCGGACGTGTTTCGCGGTTGCCATACTGTGCTTTTCGGCGGCGAAAAAAGCGGTGGAGCCTCGCTGGGTGAGAGCCGCTGGACGCGGCACCACTGCGCGCCTGCTGCACGTCTACGGACCAACGGAGACGACGACGTTTGCAACGTGGCACGAAGTGCACGCCGCGCCGACCGATGCGATCACCATCCCGATCGGTCGGCCGATCGCGAATACCGAGGTCTACATATTGGATGGGCCCGGAGGGCGAACCGGTGCCGGTCGGGGTGCCAGGGGAGCTTTATATCGGCGGACCCGGGCTTGCCGCCGGGTACCTCAACGCGCCCGAGTTGACGGCCCAGCGTTTTGTCCAGAACCCGTTTACCGATGATCCCAACGCCAGGCTCTATCGCAGCGGCGATCGCGTCCGCTACCGCGCGGATGGCGCAATCGAATTCCTCGGCCGACTGGATCGGCAGGTCAAGATCCGCGGCCATCGCATCGAGCTCGGGGAAGTCGAGGCCGCGATTGCACGGCTGCCGCAAGTGCGCGACGCGGTGGTCGTGGTGCGCGGCGAGACAACCGACACACGGCGATTGGTTGCCTACGTGGTGGCAGCCGCGAGTTCCGGGGCACCGCCCGCCAACCTGTGGAATGACCTCAAGCCGCTGCTGCCGGAATACATGCTCCCCGCATCGATCGTCTGGCTGAAGTCGCTGCCACTCGACGCGAACGGCAAGATCGACCGGCGCGCGCTGCCAACCGTCAGTGAACCCGATGCGGCGCCTGCCGCCGTTCGCGTTGCGCCACGCGATATGTTCGAACAAGTGCTTGTAGGCATCTGCGAGCGTCTGCTCGGAGTCGATGGAATCGGGGTCTTCGATCATTTTTTCGAGCTTGGCGGCCATTCGCTGCTGGCGGCACAATTTTTGGATGAAATCGAGCGCGAGACCGGTCTCACCGCGCCGCTTGCAGCACTTTTTATGGAAGACACAATTGCTGGATTGGCTCGGCTGCTTCGGGAGCACCCAACGGACCTCGACGCGCCGATCGTGACGATCAACAATAACGGAAACCGGCCACCGCTCGTATTTCTGCATGGCGACCTGCACGGCGGCGGGTTTTACAGCCGGTCTCTTGCGCAGGCCCTCGGGTCCGACCAGCCCGTGCTCGTCGTGAAGCCGCACACACTCGACGACTCGGCCATTCCCGACACCATTGAGGCGATGGCAGCCGATCGCCTTCGCGCCCTTCGGGCAATCCGGCCGCACGGTCCGTATTGCTTCGGTGGCTTCTGCAACGGAGCGTTTGTCGCCTTCGAGATGGCGCGGCAACTGATTGCGGCAGGTGACGACGTGCCGATGGTGGTCGTGATCCTCGCGCGCGCGCCGCGTGGTGCGCCCGAGCGGGCGGATGAGGAGTACGTTGTCCTCGATCGTGGCGGCGGATATCACGTCCTCGCGCCGCATGACTCGGAGAGCGAGACCCAACTGCGCTATGTAAAGGCAATGGACAAGTACGCGGGTGGCCCGTACAACGGCCGCGTCGTGCTCCTGCGTTCACGTGAGCGCAGCGAACCGCCGCGCGACCTAGGCTGGTCCCGGTTCGCGGCAACGGTGGAGATCCATGATCTTCCTGGCGACCACCGGACGCTTGTGACGCGCCATATCGTCGAACTGGCACAGGTGATCCGTAGCGCGATGCAGAACGTCTTCGGGCGAACAAATCCGTGAGCGCGCTGACCGAACCAAGATTTGTCGTGGGGTCTGGCGTACACTGCGCCCCGGGCGCGGCACGGGTGGCGCTCTGCCTTACGATGAGTCCGAGTCGGGTCGAGGATTTTGGTAAAGGCGACACCGCGTCGGGTGAGCCAACGCCTCCCGCCGACACCATGGTGGTTCCCCTATGAGCGTCGGAACCGCGACGGCGCTCCCTCTGGGCTTTCTCGAATCGATCAGAAGCGAGTTTCCGATCCACTTCGCGTCCATCGAGCCGTCGGACCTCGAGACCTACGGCCGAGACTGGACGAGAGTGTTTCCGCCGCACGCGAGCATCCTGTGCCGCCCACGCACCACCGACGAAGTTTCCCGCCTGATGCGGCTATGCACGCAGCATCGCGTCCCCGTCATCCCCTCAGGCGGACGCACCGGCCTTGCCTGCGGCACACTGGCGACGCGTGGCGAGCTGATCCTCTCGCTCGAACGGATGCGACGCATGGAGCCTGTCGATTCCCTCAGTCGCACACTTCGTGTCCAGGCGGGAGCCGTGATCGAAGCAGTCCATCAGCACTGCGCGGAAGCGGGCCTGTTGTGGCCAATTGCGCTGTACTCCACGGGCAGCCAGATTGGCGGCAGTATCGCCACCAACGCCGGAGGAATGCGCGGCGTCCGCTACGGGCTGACCCGGCAATGGGTGCTTGGCTTGACCGTCGTGCTCGCCAACGGCGAAGTGCTCCAGCTCAACGGAGCCCTCGAGAAGAACAACGCGGGCATCGATCTACGGCAGCTCTTCATCGACAGCGAAGGAATCCTCGGCGTCATTACCGAAGCCACGCTCAAGCTCACCCTGCCCCCCGGCAAGGTTGACGTCCTGCTTCTCGCCGTGCCCTCCTTCGAAGCGGTGCTCCAAGTGTTCGAGCGCGCCCGCGGAGCGCCATTCACTTTGATGGCGTTCGAATCCTTCACGGACCGCTGCCTTGCGCATGTAATGCGCTACCGCCAGCTCAAACCGCCGTTCGACGTGGCGTCCAACCACTATGCGCTCCTCGAGGTGACCCAGGCTGATCGCGGCGCCATCGAGGGATGGCTGGAGTCGCTGTTCGAGCCGGGCCTGGTGGCCGCCGCCACGCATGCCCGGAGCTCGCAACAAGCCGAAGAGTTGTGGGGCTACCGCCAGCGTATCGATGAATCGCTCAACGCTGTCGGCCTCGTGCACGGGCACAACATTGCGCTTCCGATCTCGCGCTTTCACGCTTTCTACACCGAACTCGAGGCGCTGCACGCGAAAAGCTACTCCGACTGGGAGCTGTGCCTCTTCGCTCATGTTGGCGACGGGACCCTCCAGGTCAGGATCATAAAACCCGAAGCGCTGGACAAGCGGACGTTCCTCGCGCGCTGCCATGCCTTCGACACGGCGATGTTCGATCTAGTCCGCGCCCATCAGGGAGGCGTCAGCGCCGAGCACGGGATCGGTCTGCTCAAGAAAGCCTGGTTCGCCCAATCCCGCAGCGCGGCCGAGATCGACCTCATGCGCGCACTCAAGCGAGTGATGGATCCTCTGGGGATCCTGAACCCAGGAAAAGTCCTTTGACCGGTGGCTGCAGTTCCGGTCGTTATCCGCCCCCGGTAAACGCGTTCGTCCGCGAAAAGAGCTTTCGGACCAACGGCTCGTAGTGCTCAAGCGGCGGCGTCTCGTAGTCGGGATCGAAGGCCATCTGGTCCCAGTCGCTGGAGAAGCGCCTCGCTAGCTCGTACGATGGGTGGCCCTTGTACCGGTCGCTGATGTTTCGGTCCAGGTTGAAATAGTGGAAGTAGTATCTGCCTTGAAACTCCTGATGCACGCGGACTACCCAATAGACTTCTTTCCGTACAAACGGCCTTAGGATTTCCGCCGCGATCATCGCATGATTGCTCGGTTCGATCAGGTTGCCCAGGTCGTGACAGAGCGCCGCGACGACCATCTCATCGTCAGCTCCCGCGGACTCAGCGCGGGCCGCTGCCTGCAAGGAGTGCACGAGCTGGTTGACTGGGAAACCCTCCGTGAGCGATGCGAGCGAGCGCAGCATCTGCAGCACATTCTCGGCTACGCGGTGCCGGTTCTGCGTCGCCTCCGCCGCAATCTCAGTCCATTGCTCGGAGTGGGGGCGTTTTCGTTTTCAGGGCTCAGATGGAAGCAGTCCAGGGGCCGATCGAGGATCCGTTTCCAGCTACGGAGTATCAAACAGGCATCGGATCTTCTCTCCTGACGACTCCGGATCAGGACGAGCCCGACGGCACTATCCCTATTTCTGGCGGCTCTTCAGCAACCGCTCGACCTCGACCGCGAGCTGCTCAAGGGTAGTATGCGCGTAAATCAGCGTGGGAGGAATCTCGGTGCCGACTAGTTGAGAGATCGGATACATCACTTGAACCGCGGCGATGGAGTCGCCACCCAGCGCAAAGAAGTCGTCGCTCGGACCAGCCTCGACCCCCAAGACCTTGGTCCAGGCGTCCATGGCAACGTTCCGCAAATCGACGCCACGCTTGGTGTTGTGATCAACGGATTCCATTTGCAGTCCGTCTCCCTACTACCTCTGGTTTTTTCGTTCGATTCTATTGTATCCAAGCATTGATCGCAATTCCGCCCGCAATCACCTCGATGTGCGGGGGTCAAATCGCCCATGTGCAATGCGTCCACTCCAACCACCTGATCCCTGCTTATCTCCTTTGGTGTACTTCGACCAATAGCTCCCTGGACTAGAGCCGCCGGACCACCAGCAACGATAGAGGGGCATGGACGGTGCCCGGTCGGTGATCGCGCAACAGCTGGAAGTGCTTCTGGTAGCGCCACATCGCGCTGCTGAAAGCAGCAACAGAAATGGCTGCTTCGGGAATGAGCCCGTGCGACTGACACCACCTCAGGAGGTCGGCGCCTTGTAGCGATTTGGCGTCCAGCTTAGGAAGCTCCCGCAGCAGCCGATCGACGGCAGGTTGATTTGCGTCTTGGCGCGCGTGCGCTTCTTGTGGTCGGCCCAGCACGTGGGGCATCGCCACTCGACGGTGACGGCGCCGCTCGCGTCGGTCTTCCGCTGCTCGCGCCAACCCGCTAGGCCGAGCAGCGAGTACGTCAGCTCCGTCTCGGGCGACAGAGTCTTGCAGTCGGCGCAGGTGTGGTGTCCGAGGGCCACGACACGAGCATAGCAACGATGATCGGTTCGAAAAGTGGTCACTCGAGCGACCACTGGGCGTCAGCGCACGCCCGTCGGGCCCAACGCGAAATACGCGATCGCGACGACGAGCAGCATGACGACGGCGACGAGCGCATAGCTCACGCGCGCTTGCGAGGTGCTCCAGCCGTCGGAGAAAAATTTTCCCTTCGAGCGCTGACGAATTTTGCGCTGCACCTCGCGCAAGACCGGCGGGGGCGCCGGCGCGCCGCTCGAGAGCGACCGGCGGAGGAGCGCGCGCATGGCCTCGTCTTGTCGTTCCTCCTCGCTCATCCAATCTTCTCTCCGAGCTTGCGCTCCACGATCTCGCGCAGCTGCGCGCGCGCGCGGAAGATACGGCTCTTCACCGTGCCGGCCGGCAGCCGCGTGATTTCCGCGATTTCCTCGTACGACAATTCTTCCACGTCGCAGAGGATCAAGCACTCGCGGAAGTTCTCGTCGACCTCGGCGATGGCCTGCCGGACGATCTCCTCGACCTGCCGGCCGGCCATCGCCTCGTCTGGTCGATCGACCTGAGCCACGTTCGCGTGGCGCGCCTGCCGAGGCGGCAGGCGCTCGGCGACGTCGTCGATGTGGTCCTGCTCGCCGGTGTGGCGCACCTTGAGGTACTTGGCGCGATTCTTACAGAGGTTCACCGCGATGCGATAAATCCAGGTCGACAGCTTCGACTCGCCGCGGAACGTCCCGATGGCCTTGAAGACCTGGACGAAGACCTCCTGCGTGAGGTCCTCGGCCTCGGCGCGCGAGGAGAGCATGCGAAAGACGAGCGCGAAGACGCGGCGCTCGTAATTGCGGACGAGCTCGTTGAACGCGCGCTCGTCGCGGGCGACGAGCCGCTCGATCAGTTTGGCTTCGAGCTCGGCGCCTTCCACGTCGTATTCGCCACTGTCGCGCCAAGCGAGCGTCTCGTCGATCACGAAATCACGGCAACTTCGCGGGCCCAGCCGAGCCGGTGCTCCCGCGCCCCCGCGCCGACAAGCGGCGGCGGGACGAAACCGGCCACCGGCGCGACGTTGCTCGCCGTCGCCATCTGCGGCCAGGAGCTCGCCGCAGCCCCGTTTTGGTGAGCGCACGTCGGCGGCCCGGCCGCGCGTTCTACGCTGCCGCTTCTAGATTTGCGCGCCGGGGCAAGACGAGATCGCTGCAAGGTGGGTTCTGCGTTATCGACACGCGACGCGACCGTAAGTTCCGGCGCTCACATCCAGCGCCAAACCGCGGCGGCGAGCGCGAGGCGATACCAGCCGAAGGGCTCGAGCCCGCGACGCTGGAGATACCGGAGGAAGCTCGCGACGACCGCCCACGCGACGAAGAACGACGTCACGAGCCCCACCGCGAGGGCCGCGCCGCCGGACTGGGTCATGAGCTCGTGACGCTCCTTGAAGCCTTCGTAAATCGTCGCGGCGCCGAGCGTCGGCACGCCGAGCAAGAAGGCGAACTCGGCGGCGGTCGCCGTGGAGAGACCGACGAGCTGCCCGCCGACGATCGTGGTCATCGATCGCGACGTGCCGGGGAAGAGCGCGAAGCACTGGGCGATGCCGATCGCGAGCGCGCGCGCGGGCGTGACTTTGTCGAGCCCGACCTCGCCGCTCACCTTCCGCGCGGCTCGCACGCGCTCGACCACGATCATCACGACGCCGCCCACGGCGAGCGCGATCGCGATCGGGAGCGGCTTGAAGAGGCGATCCTTGATCGCGTGCCCCACGAGCTTGCCGACGATCGCGACCGGCACGAACCCGAGCGCCAGCGCCTTCGCGAGCTGCACCGACTCGGGCTGCCACGCGAGAAGGCCGCGTCCGTGCCTGGCGAAGAGCGCGCGGTAATGCACGACGACCGCGAGGATCGCGCCGAGCTGGATCACGATCTCGAACGCGCCGGCCTGCTGCCCGAGCGCGTGCGCCACGAGGACGAGGTGCCCGGTCGACGAGACCGGCAGGTACTCCGTCAGGCCCTCGACCACCCCGAGGAGAAGCGCGATCCAGAGGCTCACGCGCTTCCCACTATCACGACGAAATCACGCCGCACGCTTTTTCGAATCGGCGAGCGCGACGATGAGCTCGTCGAGCTTTTCTGTCACGTCGCCCGCGAGGCGTTGCGACACGGCGCGGCTCGACGCGAGCATGTCGCGGAGCCGCGTCGCGGCGAGCTTGAGCGCCGCCTTCTCGCGCTTGTCCTTCGTCTCGTCGTCGATCGGAAAGACGACGTCGCGGTACTCGCGCGCGACCGACGGGAGGGGCACGCCCTCGTCGAGCACCTTCTTGCGGATCTCGACGACGGCCTCCTGCGGCGCGTCCTCTCGCTCCTCGGCGCGCCGCAGGAAATCGACGGCCTGATAGCTCGGGATCGCGTCGACGACGCCGTCGCGCTGGAGCACCGCGGGCGCGCGGCGCTGCAAGAACGAATACGACCCGGTCAGCTTGTCGACCGTCTCCTGGCGAAGCCGCAGCTCGCGCGACGCGTATTGCTCGAACGACTCGAAGCCCCAACCCTTCCACGTGTCGTTCTTGCGGACGTGCATCAGCGCTTCGGCGAGCTCGAGCCAGCTCGCCTTGAAGCGGCGCGTGCGCGCGATGAGCTCGGCGCGTTCGGGGTCGTTTCCGTGAGCGCGCTCGGCTTCGGCGAGCTCGGCATCCAGCTTGGTCTTCACCATGCCGGCGCTCTTACGAACGCGCCGCGCGGGCCGCAAGACACCAACTTGTGCACAAGCCTGTGTGAAACTTGTGAGTTGGTCGATTTTTTCAGGGGCCGGTGCGCGAGCCCGAAATGGTGTCGGTGTTCGTGCATTGATTGAGCACGCCGCACGAAGGGTCGCCGTTGGTGACCGGGGTGAACGTGAGCGTCCCGCTCAGCACGCTGTTCGCGTCGAGCTTCACGTCGAGCGTCGTGTTGACCGTGGCCGTGCACGTGCCCTGCGTGCTCTGCTTCGTCCCGAGGTAGGTCGCGGTGAACTCGTTCGCCGTGACCGTGCCCGAAAATGTGTTCGTGCCGAGGACGAGCAGCAAATAGGCGCCGGGCACCGTGTTCGACGGAATCGTGAATTGCGCGATCTGCCCGTCTTGGGTGATCTGCGCAGTCAGGTTCGTCGAGCTGCCCGCGGTCCAGCCCGACGAGCCGCAGTTGTTCGCGCCTTCGACGACGGTCACGGCGTAAGAGCCCGCGAAATTCGTCGGAGTGCTGCTGCACGCGGCCGACAAGATTGCGATGGTGACGAGGGTCCGTCGCTTCATGGCTCGAGCATACCGCGTTTTGGAAAGCACGCCGCGCGCGTGTTATCGAGTCGTCATGGGCTCTCTCGTCGAACGCCTCGCCGGACGATTCCCGCCCGAGGAGCTGCGCGCGGCGCGGCCCGACGACGCGAGCGGCCTCCGCGCCGCCGTCGCCGCGATTGTTCGGCCGGGCGCGTCGGGCGACGAGCTCCTCTTCATCAAGCGCGCCGAGCGAGAGGGCGATCCTTGGTCGGGGCACATGGCGTTTCCCGGCGGACGGCGCGAAGCGAGCGACGCGACGCTGCTCGACACGGCCGCGCGCGAGACGCTCGAAGAGGTCGGCCTCGACTTACACGCGCTCGCGCGCCCCGTCGCGCGCTTGCCCGACGTGATGCCCTACTCGCGCATGCCGCATCCGCTGACCGTCACGGCGTTCCTCTTCGCGCTCGAGCGCGACGCGACGCTCGCGCTGAACGAAGAGGTCGCGGCCGCCGTGTGGTCCCCGCTCGACCCGATTTTGCGCGGCGACGGCGCGACGACCTTCCGCTTCGTGCGCGACGGCGTCACGTTCGATTTGCCCGCGTTCGACGTCGAGGGCGGCGTCGTTTGGGGCCTGACGTACCGGATGATCGAGCTCCTCCGCGAGCTCACACCTCGATGACGTCGCCCGGCGCGGGGTTGCTCACCTTCTTGATTCCGCGCTCGGCGAGCTTCTCTTTCAGCGTGCGCTGCGGGCCCGGCTCGCCGTGGACCAAGATGACCTGATTCGAGCTGACCGGTGTCGCGCGTGTGCTCGGCGTACGCGACCAGGTCCTTTTGATCGGCGTGCGCGGAGAAGCCGTTCATCACGACGACCTCGGCGCGGAGATCGCGCTCGACGCCGAAGATCTTCACGCGCTGCCGCCGCTCGACGATTCGCCTGCCGAGCGTGTGCGGCGCCTGGAAGCCGACGATGCAGACGGCGTTCTTCGGGTCCTCGACGCTCGCCTTCAGGTGATGGAGCGACGCGCCCCGCCTCGCACATCCCGCTCGCCGAGATGATGATGCACGGCTCGTGGCTCGCGTCGATCGCCTTGCTGTCCTCTCGCTCCGAGACGTAGCGGAGGTTCTCGAACTCGAAGGGCGACTCGCGGCTCGCGATGAGCGCGCGCGTCTCCTCGTCGAAGCACTCGGGGTGCATCTTGAAGACGTCGGTGATCTTCACCGTGAGCGGCGAGTCGACGTAGACCGGGCATGTTCGGGATCAGGCCCTTCACGCGGAGGCGCTTGATCGCGTAGACGATCTCCTGCGCGCGCTCGAGCGCGAAGGACGGCATGATGATCTTGCCGCCGCGCTTCGAGACGCGCCCGATGAGATCGACGAGCGCCTCGTCCATCGCCTCGAGCGGCGGGTGCAGGCGGTCGCCGTACGTGCTCTCGCTGACGAGCACGCTCACGCCGTCGGCGTTCTCCGGATCGCGCAGGATCGGGATGTGATTTCGCCCGAGATCGCCGGTAAAGAGAATCCGCTTCTTCGTCCCCTCGTCCTCGATGTCCAGCACCGTGATGGCGCTCCCGAGCACGTGGCCCGCGTCGTGGAAGGTGATCTTCACGCCGTCGGCGATGGGCACGGTGCGCGCGTACGGCACCGAGATCATCCGCTCGAGCACGCGCACGACGTCTTGCGCCTCGTAGAGCGGCTCGACGCGCTCCATCTGGGCGTGCTCCTTCTCGATGGCGCGATTGATGTAATCTGCATCTTGTTCTTGGATGGCCGCGGCGTCCTCGAGCATCACCGCGCAGAGGTCGCGGGTCGCGGGCGTCGCGTAGATCGTCCCGTCGAACCCGCTCTTGCAGAGCATCGGCAGCGCGCCCGAGTGGTCGATGTGCGCGTGCGAGAGCACCGCGACGTCGACGTCGCTCGCGCGGAACCCGAGGTTCTTGTTCACGTCGTACGACTCGCGCCGCCGCCCCTGGAAGAGCCCGCAGTCGAGGAGCACGGTCGCGTGCTTGGTGTGGACGAGGTGCTTGCTCCCGGTGACGGTCTGCGCGGCGCCGACGAACTCGATGCGGATCATGCCGCCGAGGTTACACCGCTCAGGGGCACGACGAGAGGCGATACGTGGGGCTTCGGCCGCTCTCGCCGGCGACGTTGTCGGCGTACGGATCGTCGGCGAGCTCGAGGCCCAGCGCCCCGCCGGCGAAGTCGAGCTCGAGCGGCGCGTCTTGCGAGACGTTCGCCGCGACGCACGCGTCGAAGCTCGCGAACCCACCCTGCCCGACGAGAAAGCCGACGGTGCCGGGAGCCGGCGCGAGCCGCGCTCCGCTGCCGACGACCCAGAGCGTGTCGGGCCCGTTCGCGTAAGCGTTCACGGTCCAACCCTGGCCGTTCGAATACTTCATGCACCCGTCGACGTACGTCACGCGGTAGTGCCCGGCGGGGAGCGGGGCGCCGCCGTTCCAAGAGACGGTGGCGCCGAAGGGATTGCTGGTGATGTTCCCGAAATCGCAGGCGGCGGGCGCGTCGAGCGCCACGTCCTGGCTTGCGTCGCGTGGGGCCTGGGCCTCGGCGAGCGCGGCGTCGCCGGCGCCCGGCACATCGAGCTCGGTCCTCGCCCCGCATCCGAGCACCGACAGCGCGACGACGGTCCGTAAGCGCGGCACGTCGTCCAGCGTATGGCTTGGCAGCACGCGCCGCCACGGTAAGCTCCGAGCATGCTGCGCGCACTGACCATCGCGTTCTTCGCCGCTGCGTCGGCGTGCGGCGCCCGAACCGAGCTCGGCGGTCGCCTGTCGTCGGAGGCTGGCGCCGACGGCGCGTGCGAGACGCGCGAGATCACGCTGCAAGTGTCGTCGGAGGCGCCCTGGGTCGACACCGGCCTCGACGTGGTCGCGGGAGAGCGGCTCGTCCTCGCGGCGTCCGGTACGGTGCGTTACGGCGACATGGGCAGTCAGTCCTGCGACGCGAACGGGGGCAATTTCGACGGCCAACGATTCTTCCCGACGGCGGTGCTGCCCGACGCCGTCATCGTCAGCCTCATCGGCAAGGTCGGCGGCACGGCAGCCCTCGACACGGGCGTTCCGGTCGCCGAGGGCACGAGCGGCGACGGTCCAGGCTTCGTGGGGACGTCGTACGACGAGATTGCGTCGACGAGCGGCCGCCTCTTCCTTGGATTCAACGATCAGAGGCAGGCCTTCGGGGACAACAGCGGCGATTTCACGGTGACGATCCACGTCTTTTGCTGATCGATTCTGACGCTGGCTCGCGTTGTGCGGTCGTCGTAAGCTCCACCTTCGGGCGAGGTCCGGCTTGGTCAGCGCGAAGAAAACACTCATCTTCATTCCCACTTACAACGAGCGGAACAACGTGGAGCCGATGTGCAATCAGCTCTTCGCGCTCGGCCTCGATGCCGACATCGTCTTCATGGATGACTCGTCGCCGGACGGGACCGGGGAGCTCCTCGACCAGCTCGCGCGCAAGCACGCGCGGCTGTCGGTCATTCATCGCCCGGCGAAGAGCGGCATCGGCAGCGCCCACGTCGCCGGCATCGCTTACGCGTACGATCACGGTTACCATCGGCTGGTCACGCTCGACGGCGACTTCACGCACTCGCCCGACGCCATCCCGATGTTTCTCGCGCGCGCAGAGACCTCGGACGCCGTCGTCGGCTCGCGTTACCTCGCCGAGAACAGCTTGCCGGGCTGGACGCTCTTCCGCAAATCACTGACGACGCTCGGCCACGCACTCACGAAGAACGTCCTCGGGATGCCGCAGGACGCGACGGGCGCGTTCCGCGTCTACAACCTCGAGACGATCCCGCGGGCGGTGTTCGATCTCGTGCGGTCGCGCGGGTACGCGTTCTTCTTCGAGAGCCTGTTCATCCTCCACAACAACGGCTTCTCGATCGCCGAGGTGCCGCTCGCGCTGCCGGCGCGAACGTACGGCAGCTCCAAGATGAGCGCGGTCGAGGTCGCGCGCAGCGTGAAGACGCTCGGCTCGCTCTGGCTCACCAACGTGACGTCGCCGTCTCGCTTCAGGCTGGCGGGCGCTCCGGAGATAAATTCCGAGCTCGTCGACGTGCAGAACTGGAACGAATACTGGGACAAGAAAGAGCGCGCGACCGCGGCCACGTACGACGTCATCGCCACGCTCTACCGCAACACGGTCATCAAGCGTCGCCTGCAGGAAACCATCGAGCGCGAGTTTGGCCAGGGCTCGCGCCTTCTCCACGCGGGCTGCGGCAGCGGGCAGGTCGACGTGGACCTGCACGATCGCGCGGACATCGTCGCCGTGGACATCTCCGAGTCGGCTCTCCGCACGTATCTGCGCGAGAACCCGGAGGCGCAGGTGACGCACGCGAGCATCTTCGACCTGCCCTTCGAGGAGGCCACCTTCGACGGCGCATACAACCTCGGCGTGGTCGAGCACTTCACGCACGAGGAGCTGGGTCGCGCGTTCGGCGAGATCCGGCGCGTGCTCAAGCCGGGCGGCAAGATGGTCGTCTTCTGGCCGCACGCGCAGGCCACGAGCGTCAAGGTGCTCGGCCTCGCTCACTGGATGCTCAACGACGTGCTCGCGAAGAACGTCCGACTGCACCCGCCGGAGCCGTCGCTGGTGCACTCCAAGAGCGAGGCTTCGAAGCTCCTCGCCTCGGGCGGCCTCGAGCTCGTCTCGTACGACTTCGGGCCGAAGGATTTCTTCGTGCAGGCCGTCGTCGTCGCGCGCCGACCGGACTGATCAGATCCGGTCGGACGTAAATGCGAGGTTTGATCTCGCGATAATGGAAGTCGTGCAAGAAGGGGTCCCACAGCGCGGCGCGCCAGCGGCGCTTGCGCCCGTCGCCGGAAGGCGACGAGTCGAGGATGATCAGCTTGGGGCGGCTACGAAGTAGCTCGGCTCTAACGCTGCTGAGCTTTTCCTCGTCCGTGGCGCCACTGTAGAAGCCGAGCACCTCGTCGTCGGTGGTGGATTCGCGCATGCCGTCGATCCGATCGACTTGCATGTACAGGCTCGGCGCACCGGTCGTGACGATGCGTTCCGCCGGCGTCGTGTACCGCTGCACGGCCTCGAACACGCCGGGGACGGGCTCCTTCGATTTGAACTCCTGCGCCGTCCGCGTGCCGTACTTGTCGCGTTCGGCGTCGAAGCGAACCCAGTCGTGCAGGAGCACGGTGCCGAGCATGGCGATCGAGAGAAACACCCGCGACGCGCGGCTCATCGCGCGGAAATGCGGCGTGAGCGAATCGAGGCCCACGACGAGCGCGAAGAAGAGACCGCTCATCGTCATCGTGTAGTAGTGCGCCCACTGGCAGTTGCTCGCCGTCACGGCCCAGAGCGCCGAACCTACGCCGATGAGCACGGTCGCGAACAGGACGCGCGAGCGCTTCCAGATGAACACGATCGAGGCTGCGGCGAACGGCGCGAGGAAGCCGAGGTTCGTCGAGTTCGCGAACGAGGCGCGCGCCTGCCGCCACTGCATGTGGAGGTCGTTCAACGGCACCGTCGGATGAAAGCGCCCGAGGACGACGCAATACGACTCCTTCACGTCGCGGTAGAAGTGGAAGTACCGGTGCAGGACGTCGAGGTACGCGCGCATCGCGCCGCTCGGGATCATGTAAGCGCACAGCAGGGCGAGCACGACGAGCCCGCCGCCGATCGTCCGGCCCGCGTAGCGGCGCGCACGCACGGCGAACGTCCCGGGCTCGTCCCCCAGCAGGAAAAGGCTGATCCACGTCATGCCCACGCACGGCAAGAACGGCTCCTTCGAAAAGATCGAGCAGGCGAACATCGCCCCACCCAACCACTGGAGCGTCGTTCGAAAGCGCGTGCGCGCGAACAGGCAGGCGACCCCGAGCAGGTAGTACGCGAGCCCGATCGACTCCGAGTCCGAGAGCGCCACGTCGTGAAAGGTGGGGTTCAGCCAGATCTGGATGAACGCGATCGTGAGGGCGAGCGCGAGCCACCGGTCGATTCGGCGCGACAACATCGCGAGCTGCAGCGCGAGGAGGGACCCCAGCGGAAAATAGGCGAAGAACTTCCGGTAGCCGAACTCATGAAACCCGAAGAGCTTCAGCGCCATGGCGTGCGTGATGAACGTCATCGGCGGCTTGAATTCGAGGAAGTCGCGGTACGGCGCGAAGCCCTTGTTGATCATCCACCCGCACCACACGAAATAGCTCTCGTCGTACTCGAGGCCGGCGTGGAGAAAGTTGTCGTTCAGGATCGCGAAGAAATAGGCCGTGATGCGCAGCGTGAGCAGCGTCAGAAAGATGGCGAGCAAAGGACGCTGCCACTCGGCGAGCCGGAGGCGGTTCAAGGGAACACCTCGATCTCGCTGAGCGCGAGGTAACCCGTCGCGCTGACGCGGACGAAGCGCGTGGTGCGCCGGTCGCACGGCACACGGCAGGGCGGGTCGATCCACCAACTCCCGAAGTGCGTCTCGCAGCGGCCGACTTCCCAGAACGTGTGGCCGTCGAACGAGAACTCGACGATGTACGGGAGGCCGTCGTCGAAGCCTCCGTCGTCGCGATTGTACAGGCGCACCTCCCGGATGTTGTATTCGCGCCCGAGATCGACGAGCGCCCAGGGATGCGCCTCGTGGCGCGTGTAGA
The DNA here is from genome assembly GCA_963731595.1 of uncultured delta proteobacterium. GTDB lineage: Bacteria > Myxococcota_A > Polyangia > Polyangiales > Polyangiaceae > DASXHD01. The sequence continues at coordinate 223,612 of CAVSWE010000003.1, read as the reverse complement.
CGACGTCCGGCTTCGGGGAGCCCGGCTTGGTGTCGGCGGACCGAACGCCGTCGACGAGCATCTGCGGTGGGGCACTGGCCCCGTCGACGCTGCTCATGAGGACGGGCTTGCCGCGTGCGATGTTCTTGCGCCCGAACACGGCGAGCCCGAGCGCGAAGACGCCGTACAGGGCCAGCGCCGCGAGGAGCGCCACGCGCAAGCGCCGCGAACGCACGATGCGCGACGCGGTTCGGCCGTCGAGGTGCGCGCGGAGCGCGCGTGCGACGTGCTCGAGGGCGAGCGCAGAACGGACCGAAATCCGCTGACGCCAGACCCGAGAGCGCGAGCGGGTCGTCGACGAGCAAGCGCGCTGCTGCGCTGCATGTCCCCGCGGGAACGGCGAGCTCTTCGCAGGTGCGACGGAGCTCTGCGACGGCGTCGAGCGGCCCGCTCCGCGAACCCGTCGCTTCGAGCAGCAGCAGCGTCGCCTCGCGCAACGCGGCGGATGACGCGAGCGCGACTACGGGCTCCGTGACGTCGCCGAGGAGGTCGAGTCGTTCGTCAGCGCCACGGAGACATAGCTGGACCAAGCGCGCGTGCTCCGGATTGCTCTCGCGCGCCCTCGCACGTGTCTCCGCGTCCTTCTGGAGGAGCCACTCGGTCGCCACGCTCGCCACCCGATCGAGGTTCACGTCACTGCCCACCTTGCACGAGCTGCTTCACCATTTCCTCGAACGTCACCGTAGGCGCCCAGGCGGTACGTGCGCGGAGCTTCGTCGAGTCGCCGACGAGTGGGAGCGCCTTCGTCTTGACGATGGTCGGATCCTCCACCACCCGCGAACGCCAGTCGACGCCCGCGCAGGCGAACGCGCTCGCCACGAAGTCCTGGACGGAGTGCGGCGTCCCGGTGGCGACGACGTAATCGTCCGGAGCCGGCTGCGCGAGAATGCGAACCATCGCGTCGACATAGTCGGGCGCCCAGCCCCAGTCGACTACGGCGGACAGGTCGCCGAGCACGAGCTCGAAGGTGCGATCGTTTGCCGCGCGCTTCGCACCGCGGACGATTCGTTGCGAGACGAACTGCGGGCCGCGAAGCGCCGACTCGTGATTGTAGAGGATGCCGACCGAAACGTGCATCCCGCGGTCACGGTAGAGCGCGGCGACGTGCGCGCCCGCGACCTTCGTGATCGCGTACGGGCTTCGTGGTGCGAACGGCGTCGTCTCGTTTTGAGGCGAAACCGCGGGACGGCCGAACATGTGCGACGAGCCGGCGTAGAACGCGCGGCACGCGGGCGCGTGCCGCCGGAGCGCGTCGAGCACGTTCACCCAGGACGTCACGTGTACGGCGGTGCACGCGCGGAGCTCGCTCGCGTCGTCCGGAAGAGCCTCGGCCGAGTGATGGTGCGCGGCCAGGTAGTAGAGCTCGTCCGGCGCGATGCGCTCGATCCACGCGGTCGTCGCCGCCGGATTCCGCGAGGTCGACGTCGCCGAGATCCACGCCGACGACCTCCGCTTCCTTCGAGAGGCGCTCGCGGAGGAGGCGTCCGTCTTGCCCCGCGCAGCCGATGACGGCCGCTCGCTTCATGCCCCGACGATCTCGAGACGCGGCAACGGAAAGATCATCTTGCCGCCGCGCTCGAGGAAGCTCGCGTGCGCGCGGAGCAGCGTGCTCCGAAAATGCCACGGGAGCGCCATGAAATAATCCGGGGCGCGCGCGAGCGCGTCCGCCTCGGATACGATCGGGATGTTCGTGCCGGGGGTGACGTGGCCGAACTTGTCGGGGTTGACCTCGGCGATGCATGCGAGCTCGCGCACGCCGAAGCCGCAATACTGCAAGAGGACGTTGCCCTTCGTCGACGCGCCGAGGCCGAAGACGCGCTTGCCGTCGTCGCGCAGACGCCCGAGGAGGGCGCGCAGCTCGTCGCGGTGGTGCGCGACGTCGGACGCGAATTTCTCGTAGGGCGCGAGGGTGTCGAGCGCGCGCATCCTCTCCGCGGCCGCGAGCTCCGCGACGCGCGGCGAAGCGGCGCCGTTGCGACCTTTCCGCGCGGTGATCGCGAACGAGCCGCCGTTGACGTCGTTGAGCTCGACGTCGACGATCCGAAAACCGACGCGCTCGGCCATCCACTGGATCTGCGCGAGCGCGTAGTACTCGAGGTGCTCGTGGCAGATCGTGTCGTACGAGAGCGCGTCGAGCATCGACGGGAGATAGCTCTGCTCGAAGTGCCAGACGCCGTCGTCGGCGAGCGAGGCAAACACGTCGCGCATGAAGTCCATCGGGCGCTCGAGGTCGTAGAACATCGCGATCGACGTGACGATCTTCGCGCGCGCGCCGCCGCTCGCATCGAGGAAGCGAGCGGACGAGAAGAAGTCCGGCACGACGGTGACGTGCTCGGGGTAATACTGGCGGAATTTCGCCGCCGTGGGGTCGATGCCGACGAGCTTCGCCGTGCTCGGATACGACGAGAGCGTCGTCCCGTCGTTGCTGCCGATGTCGAGCACGACGTCGCCAGGGGCCAGCGGCGCGAGCTCGACGAGGCGCGCGACCTTGGCGCGCAAGTGCTCGACCATGGAGAGATTGAGCCCCGAGCGGTAGCCGTAGTTCGCTCCATACATTTGCGACGGCTCGCACGTGTGCCGCAGCTGCACGAGCCCGCACGAGCCAGGCCCGTCGCATTTCACGAGGTCGAGCGGCGCGACTTCGACCTCGGGGTTCTTCGCGTCCGGGAAGACGCCCGTCAGCGCTTGCTGGCCGAGATCGAGGACCGTGACGAGGTTCGAGCCGCCGCAGATGCGGCACTCCGCGATCCCGCGGTAGCTCATTGGGCGTGCCCGCTGCGGAGAGCGTCGAGGTCGGCGTCGACCATGAGCTTCGCGAGCTCCTCGAACTTCACGGTGGGCTTCCACCCGAACGCGGCGTGAGCTTTGCGGGCGTCGCCCTGCAGCACGTCCACCTCGGTCGGGCGGAAGTAGCTCGGGTCGATGACGACGTGCTTGCGGTAGTCGAGCCCGGCGTGAGCGAACGCAACCTCGCAGAACTCGCGGACGGTGTGGGTCTCGCCCGTAGCGACGACGTAGTCGTCGGGCTGGTCGCACTGGAGCATCTGCCACATCGCGACGACGTAGTCCTTCGCGTAGCCCCAATCGCGCTGCGCGTCGAGGTTGCCGAGCGCGAGCTGCTTCTGCTGGCCGAGCTTGATCGCCGCGACGCCGCGCGTGATCTTGCGCGTCACGAAGTTCTCCCCGCGCCGCGGGGACTCGTGGTTGAAGAGGATGCCGTTGCAGACGAACATCCCGTACGCTTCGCGGTAGTTCACCGCGATCGTGTGCGCGTACACCTTCGCTGCGGCGTAGGGCGATCGCGGGTGGAACGGCGTGAGCTCGGACTGCGGCGCCGCCGCGGAGCCGAACATCTCGGACGAGCCCGCCTGGTAAAATCGCGTGACGAGATCCGTCTCGCGAATGCCCTCGAGGAAACGAAGCGCGCCGAGCCCGGCCGTCTCGGCGGTGTACTCGGGGATCTCGAAGCTCACCTTGACGTGGCTCTGCGCGCCGAGGTTGTAGATCTCGTCCGGCCGGATCGCGCGGAGCAAGCGGTTTACGGAGGAGCCGTCGGTGAGATCGCCATAGTGCAAGTGTCGCCGGTGCGAGAGATCGGCGTTGAAGATGTGGTCGATGCGGCTTCGGTTGAGCGAGCTGGAACGACGCACGAGGCCGTGCACCTCGTAGCCTTTCTCGAGCAGTAGCTCGGCGAGGTACGAGCCATCTTGACCCGTGATTCCGGTGATCAGCGCGCGCTTGGACATCGCTCGACCGCGAGCCTACTTTTTGCCGCGGTTTCTCCACGCGGTGTTGAACTCGTTGATGGTCTCGATCGTCCGCGGATTCCAGACCATCTTGCGCAAGATGGTCGGCGTGATCGTGGGCACGTGAGCGCCGGCTTCGAGCGCCTCGTTCACGTCCATCATGTGACGCATCGAGCCGACGATGATCTTCGACGGCAGATTCTCGCGGTCGAGCACGTTGCGGGTCGCGGCGATGATCGGCTTCACGTCGTAGCCCATGTCGCGGACGCGACCGGAGAAGATGCTGACGTAGGTCGCGCCTGCGAGCGCAGCTAGATAAGCCTGGTTCATCGACATGAGGCACGTGACGTTCGTCTTCACGCCCTTCTTCGAGAGCTGGTGGAGCACGCGAAGGCCCGCCTCGCTCATCGGCACCTTGATGGTGATGCGCTGCGGATCCCACGCGTGATACCCGGACGCTTCCGCGAGCATCTCGCTTTCGGTCTCGGTCGTGAGCTCGACCGAAACGTCGCCCCAGCTCACCGCGAGGATCTCGCGGACAATCTCGCCGAGGTCCGCGTCGGGCCTCTCCTTCGAGATGATGAGGGGGTTCGTCGTGACGCCGGAGAGCACGCCCCACGCGAAGAGGTCTTTGATTTCCTTCGGGTCGGAGCTGTCGATGAAGATCGCCATTGGGGAGTTCCCTCCTAAGTTTCCGCTCGTTTTACCACGTTTCGCCGTTTCAAGAGCACCAGGCCCGCGACCGTCGAGGCGAAGATCCAACAGCCGAGCCAGAAGAAAGGCGGCGTATAGCGGAAGCGGACGACGCCTTCGCTCGCGCCGACGCGTACGCCGATCGCGTCGGCGTGCGCCTCGACGCGGCCTCCGCTCGCATGCCAGCCGGAGTCCCAGTTCTCGTTCAAGACGAGCAGATCGCCGGGCTGCGCGTCGCTGTACGAGACGGTGACCGCGTTCGGAGACCACGACGTGATCGAAGCTCGGCCGTGACCCGACGGGAAGTAGACCTCGCCGCGATAGTCAGCGTCTCCACGGGCCTTTGCCCCCATGCCCGGCGAGTGGTCGTGAGCGTCGCGGTAATAGGAGTCGAAGCCGGGAAAGGTGCCGCACGCGAGCACGCCGACGTTCGCGATCATCGACGGCATGTTCGGGGGTGCCCAATCGGAGCCGTCGTAACGAAGCTCGGGCGGCGCCGTGCGCTCTTGATGAAATTCGCCGACGCTGTCGACGAGCGGGCGCAAATGGTAGGCGAACGCGCCGACCAGCGGCCGCTGCGCCTCGAGGCCCACGTCGAGCGCGACGTACGCGGCGAGTGACATCACCGCGACCTCGAGCAAGCCTCGCCGCCTCCGGTGCGCGAGCCAGCGCTCCACGACCGCGACGGCCGCGACGACGAGCATCAGCGCGGCGGGGTAGAGCCAGCGCGAGGGCACGTGCTGCGACTCGAAGATCGGCAGGTGGTCATGCATGAGCCCCCACGGCGAGTACTTGTGGAAGCGCCCGAGCCCGCAGACGAGCGCGAAGGCGCCTGCGAGACGCAGCGCGCGCTCCCGCGCGCGGCCGCCGACCGCGAGCGCGAACAGCATCATCGCGAACGGCACCCACCCGACGTAGATCCCGAACTCGTGCCAGCCCCACGGGCCGAGCGAGGGGCGAGGCTCGCTCTCCTTCGCCGTGAAGACCCCGATGAGCGCGCCGAGATCCATCGACTCGGGAGAGTCGACGAGGCGCGGGTAGTGCCGGAGCATCTCGATGATCGGCAGGAGCCGCGGCGCCGAGAAGGCGAACGACAAGAGCCCGCCGGCGACCGCCAGCGTCACCGGCCGGGTCGAGCGAGTCACGACGGCGCACGTGATCGAATAGATCGCGATCATGACGATCGTCTGGGGCAGCGGGTAGATGCCGCCCGTGTAGACCATCATCGCGAGCGTCGCGCCGAGGAACACGACGTCGCGAAAAGCGGTCTTGCGCGACGCGCCGGGCGCGATCGCGATCGCGCGGTCGAGGAAGTAGAGCGCCCATGGCGTCCAAGCGTAATAGAGGTGCCACGTGTGGCCGACCGAGGTTTGGAGCGTGAATCGGCCGTCGAGCGCGAACGCCGCAATCGCGAGCAGGCGCAGCCCGGGGCTCCGCGTGAAGCGACCGGCGAAGAGCCACGTACCGACCACCGACAAGAGCGCCGCGCCGACGATCTCGAGCCGCAGCGCCCAGGTGAACGGCGCGAGCAGGTAGATCGGCAGCCAAGGAGACACGAGCGACGTGCCGCTCTCGAGCCCGCCCCACCACGTGTGGCCGCCGCAGCTATACGGGTTCCAGAACGGGAACTGGTGGTAGCGCTTGATGGTCTTCACCGCGAGGTAGCGGTGCGCTTCCATCTGGTCCCAGTCGTGGACTCCGTACGTGTCGGTGTGGATGAAGACGGGCGCGACGACGAGCGCCAGCATCCCGAGCGCGAGGAGCCAGGTGAACACTTCGAGCGCGATACGGCCGATTCGCGACCAGTCGCGCTTGGGAGCGTCAGTTGCGGGCATAGACTTCGATTTCGTTCAGGGCGATGTAGCCGTTGTCCTTGGAGACGCGGACCCAGCGCGCGTTGAGCCCGGCGTCGAAGCGCAAGTCCCACACGGTGAAGTGCTCGGTCCGCGTCGCGACGTGCTCGAAGGTGATGCCGTCGGCGGAGACCTCGAGGGACAGCGGCAGGATCTCGTCGTACCAGCCGTCGGCGCGGTTGTAGATCGCGATGCGACGAATCAGGTACGTGCGCTCGAGGTCGATGGTCACGAAAGGCGCGCGCCCTCGGGTCGTCTGCAGCCCGAACGTGCCGCGCGTGCGGCCGTCCACGATCCCCTCGGGCGTCGCCGGAGGAGCGAGCAGCGGGCTCGTGGTCACCGGCTTGCCGAGCGCGACGTCGTGGATTCGGTACGGCTTGCTCTCGGCCCAGAGGGCCGCGCAGACGGCCAGGGCGATCGCCGCGAACCGGCCGTAGACGAGGCCACGGAGCTCCGTCGGCGTGCGCGACTCGATCGAAGCCAGGATCTCGCCGATCTCGAGCTCGAGTCGATCGCGCAGGGTCTCGAGATCGGCGAAGGGCAGCGCGTCGAGACCGACGGCGTCCATCGGCGGCGGCGCCGCGCGCCCTGCCGCGGCCGCCGCGAGCACCGCGTGCGTGCGCGCCGCGGCGAGCAGCTCGACGGCGAGGCGAGGGTTCGAGAGTCGGCGCGACGCGCGCAGTCGCGCGGAGGCGGCACGTTTGTGCTCGCGGATCGCGGCCAGCGTCGCGGGGCCGTACCCCGCGACGACGGCGTGCGCCCCACGCAGCAACATGACCTCACGGAGGCCGGCGACGAACGCTCGCAAGGCGCCCGGTTTCGCACTATGTTCCGCTCCCTCATCCATGCGGTCGTTCGTCGTCGGCGGTGCAGGGTTCATCGGAAGCCACTTGGTCGACCGGCTCGTCGCCCGCGGCCCGGTGACGATCTTCGACAATCTGTCGATCGGCAAGAGGGAATTCGTAGCGGCACACCTCGCGAGCGGCGCGGCCAAGTTGGTCGTCGGCGACGCGCTCGAGCTCGACGCGCTCCAGGCGGCGATGGCCGGCCATGACGTCGTATTTCACCTCGCGGCGAACCCCGAGGCCCGCTGGGGGCTCGAGCGAACGCGCCTCGACCTCGAGCAAGGCACCATCGCGACGTACAACTCGCTCGAGGCTGCGCGGCTCACGCACGTCGGCAAGTTCGTCTTCTCCTCGAGCGGAACCGTGTACGGCAACACCGATCAGCCGTGCGGCGAGGCCGATCTCGGACATTTGCCGATCTCGCTCTACGGGGCGAGCAAGTTCGCGGGCGAGGCGCTCATCGCGGCCTATTCGGAGTGCTTCGGCCTCGGATCTTACATCTGCCGATTCGGAAACGTGGTGGGTGCGCGGGGAACGCACGGCGCGATCGTCGACTTCTGCAAGAAGCTCCAGCAGAAGCCCGATTGCCTCGACGTCCTCGGCGACGGCCGGCAGAGCAAGCCGTACCTCCACGTCAGCGACTGCACCGAGGCGATCCTCTTCGTCCTCGACCACGCGAGCGGCGAGAACCCCGCGATCTACAACCTCGCGCCGCCGGACACGACCTCCGTGCGTCGCATCGCCGAGCTGTGCGTCGCCAGCTCGCCCAACCCGGGCGCCCGCATCGCCTTCGGCACGAGCGCCCAGGGGTGGCCGGGCGACGTCGCCCGCTCGCGACTGCGACCCGACAAGCTGGCGGCCCTCGGCTTTCGGATGCACAACACCTCCGATCAAGCCGTCGAGCGCGCGGTGCGTGAAATCGCCGGCGAGATCTTCGGGTCAGCGTCCAACGTGTGAGTAGTTGCGCCCGCGGCGCACGCGCCGGCCGTGACCGAGGCTCGTTGCGACGCGCGCGAACGTCCACGCGGTGCCCCGAAACTTCGCCAGCTTGGAGATGCCCTCCCGCTCGGCGTAGGGGATGGGAAGGTCGACGACGCGGTAGCTCGAACGCGCCGGCAGGATCAAGGTCGTCACCGGCAGCGCGTCCTGTTCCCCGCTGAACGAAAACGCTCTGATCACCGAGGAGCGATACCCGCGCAGGCCGCTGTGCAAGTCGGTCGTTGGGATCCCGTGGACGATCTGAGCCGTCGCGGCGAACACGCGGTTCGCGATGAAGTTCGGCACGGGCATCGCCTTCGGGTATTTGTGCGTGCGCGTCGCGTTGACGACGTCGGCGCCTTGCTCGAGGAGCTCGCGGATGCGCGGGATGTATTCGGTCGGGTAGGTGAAGTCGCAGTCGATGTAGACGAGCGCGTCGCTGCGATCGGCGGCCGCGTACATGAGCTGCTCCATCGCCGGACCGTGGCCGCGCGCCGGCAGTTGCCGAATCACCTCGGCGCCTTTGGCGCGCGCGAGGTTCGGCGTCTCGTCGCTCGAGCTGTCCACGAGCAGGATGCTCGCGTCGGGCGCGTATTGATGGATCTCGTCCATCATCCGCTCGACGCTTTGCTGCTCGTTCAACGTGAGCATGCCGACGGTGAGCGAGAGCTTGCCGGGCTTCGGCGCGGTGCGGGCGACGACGACCGCGGCGTGCAATCGCACGTCGACGCGCAAGACCTCGAGGCCCGCGGCCTCGGCGAGGCGAACCGTTCGCTCGCGCGCGCGGTCGAAGGCGCGGCGCAAGCGTTGTCCTTCGGCGAATGACACCGGGTGCGCGACCGGAAGAAGCACGTGTCCTCCGTCCGAGAGACGGCCGACGCACGCGCGCAGTCGCTCGAGCGCGCCCTCGTCGGACGCAGGCAGCTCGACGACCGCAGCGTCGAAGTTCCCCTTCGTCGCGGCGAGCTTCTCGTCGTCGACGGCCGTGACGCCGTCGAGCTGGGACCAGTCGAGGTTTCCGATGCCGAGCACGTGCCGTGGCCGTCCCCACGACGCGCGCAACAAGCGTGTCAAGGCGTTCATCGGCCGCTCCATAGCACGGGCTACGGCTTGGCCGCGACGTCCGCGCTCGCCCGGCACTCGGCGTACGTGTTCAGGCCGAACTTGTGCGTGTGGCAGCTCTTGATCTCGCTCGGGCGAAAACCGCCCTGCACGAGCAGCGTCCAGAGCTCGTGCGGCGAGTAATAGTGCTTGTGGTCGTCGATCTCGATCCGCGGGACCACGTTCAACTTGAATGAAGCGAGCTCGAGGAAGTACTTCCCGCGCCACGAGGGGACATTGAGCAGCGCGACCCCTTCGGGTCGCAGCATGCGGCGGAAATGTCGTACGGCAACGGCGGGGTCCCACAGGTGCTCGAGCACGTTGTTGCAGACGACGACGTCGAGGCTCCCGTCGGGGATCTGCTCGAGCACGCCGGGCAGCTCGCCTTCGATGGCGTGAACACGCGTGTGCGCCTTGAGCTCGTCGGAGATCGCGAGGTCGATCAGCGTCGCCGACTCGACCTCGCCGAGGAACCCGCGCACGACGAGCGCGTGGAAACCGCAGCCGATGTCCGCGATGCGCTTGCCAGCGAACTTGCCGACGGAGCGGCGAATTCGAGCGCGCGAGAGCGCGATGCCGAAGCGGTCGACGGCGTTGGGCTCGGCGTACTGTCCGAACGACTTCTCTCGGTCCATGTGTTGGTTCATTCCACGTAAGCCAAATCGATCTTCGGGTCTCCGTGCAGACGACGTGGTCCGCCGGCCCATGCAGCCCAATACCGCTCCTCTCCGATGCGGTGGTGGAGCGGCGCTACGAACTTGTACACGAAACCACGCTGCCAGAGCTTGGTCGACAGCGAGGGTGGATACGCGAGATCGCACTCGACCGGGCTCGGGGGAATCAGGCTGAGCTTGGCTTTGGCTACGACGTCCGAGCGAATCGTGAGCTTGGTGTCGGAGGCCGTGGGGCCGCCCGCCTGAAAATAAACCTCGATCCGCGGGCGGACGCCGTGCACCAAGCGGACGCCCATCAGCTCGTTGCCCTCGTCGAAATGAGCCTCGACAGTGCGATCGATGCCGTCGCGGAGGGCCTCGAGGAGCTTGGCAGCGGCGGGGTCGTCGTGACTCGCGACCGCGGCGTTGTAACCGATGCGGATCTGTTCGAGCGTGTGAGGCTTCTGCGTCGGCCGCTCCGCCGGCTGGCCGAGATGATACCGCCACTCCCACGTCTCGAATGGGTCGGGCTGCTCCGAAATCGTGCGAACCGGCTCGGTGTTGTACGTGAACATCCAGCCGATCCAGCCGGGCTCGCGCTCCTCGATCGCGTACGCGTCGACCGGCGCTTGACGTTCTCCGCGCTTCACGATCACCGCGTCGCCGTAGATGCGAAGATGGTATTTCTGCGCCAACGTCTTGAGCTGATCGGCGCCCAACGCGCTGGCGCGCGCGAGCCAATAGGGATGGGCGTTCGACGGCGACGACGCCGTCTCGGCCATGCCTTCGAGCGCCCATTGGTGCTCCCAGCCCCAGCTGACTCCGGGCTCGACGCCGAGCTTTTCGCCTCGATGGATCTCGGGCCGGAGCACCTTCTTCACGACGAAGAGGAGGTCGGCGTGGCTACGATAGAGCACACCCTTCTCGTCGTACCTCCCGGCCGACTCGCGCCACACGCGCAGGGATCGGACGGCGTCGGGTGTCTGCGGCGCGGTCGCGAGGAAGAGCGCGCAGAGCGAGACGGCGACCTCAGGGCTTCGAACCGCATTCGGCGCGAAGCGCCGGGCGGCCCAGCGCGTCACCCCACCGGCCGTGGCAACGAGCTGCGCGCACGCGTACGCGTAATAAGCGCCGAAATAGTGCGGCCAGAAAATGTGAATGTCCGCGCCCTGCTTGAAGACGAGATACTGCACCGTCGCGCCGAACAGCATCGCCACCGAGTACATCTCGGCGTCGCGGCGAAAGTAGACGAGACGGACGATGGCGAGCGGCGCGGCGAGCTTGCCGACGAGGATCGCGTACGGCGTGAAGGAGAAATCGATCCAGGTCTTTCGCGCCTCCAACACGGCCGAGAGCTTCTCGTCCGCGCCGCCGCTTCTGCCCTGCGCCGAGGCAATCCAGTCGGTGAGCTTGTCGGCGTGCTGGAACATCGCGATCCAGAGCACGAGCGAGCCCACCGCGAGCGCGACCGAGAGCGCCCACCAGCGGTGGTACTGCGCCACGCGAACAGGCGGCGTCATCCACGCCGGCAGGACGAACGCTCGAAGGAAAGCCCAGCCGAGGAGGCCGGCCAGGATGACGTACCCGACCCAGTCGCCGGACACGGCAATCGAGGCGCCGACGAGGGACCACGCGAGATCGCGCCCGCGCCGCGTCTCGAGGAACTTGCCGTGGCCCCAGAAGAACAGGACGGCGCCGAAGATCGTCATCACTTCCAGGTTGTGGAAGATCGAAAAACCCACGGTGATGGGCAGCGTCACGAACGCGATCGCCGCGGCGGCGCCGGGGAGCGGGCCCCACGCGCGCTTGCCGGTCCAATAAAGCAGCGGCGGCGTGAGCGCGCTCATGATCGCGGACGGAAGATTCGCGACGAAGTCGGCGTGGCCGAAGAGCCGAACCGCGATCTCACTGATCCAGAAACAGCCGAACGGGTGATGGCAGTACGCACCCTGAGGAAACGGGTTGGTCGTGCCGTAATAATCGGAGAGCGGATACCACGAGTGCCAGCGGATCGAATTCTCCGCGGTCATGGCGATCGCGGCGCCCGCGGAGCCGATGTGGCCCGCATGGGGTTGAGCGTTGATTCCCCAAAATGCCGTGAACGCGAACCAGGCCGTCGCCGCAAACGCGAGGGCATCGGCCACGCGCTCGACGCGGCGTTTTCCGCTCATGCGCGCGGACACTAGCACGCCAAACGAGTGATTTCGTCCGCGACCGCCGCCACCGTCGCGCCTTGCGCGTCGGGCAAAACGCCTGGGCCGCCGCGGAGCGGGCAGAGCTCGCAACGGTTCCGGTCGAACACGAGCGCAGAGCGGACCCCGGCGGCGCGACCCGCCGCGACGTCCGAGGACGTGTCGCCCACGATCCACGAACGCTCGAGGTCGAGCTCGAGAGCCTCCGCGATCTCGAGGAGCATGCCGGGCTTGGGCTTGCGGCACGCGCACGGCCCCACGAGCGACGCGTCGCCGCCCGGGCCGCCGATCGGGTGGTGCATGCACACGACGACCTTTGCAATCTGCACGTTTTCGCGCGCGAGCATCGCGACGAGCGCGGCGTTGGTCTTCGTCACGGCGTCGCGAGAGAAATGGCCCTTCGCCGGCCCTGGTTGATTGCTCGCGATGGCGAGCACGAACCCAGCGGATTGGAGCTTCTGCAGTCCTTCGAGCGCGCCCGGCAGGAGGCGAAGCTGCGACGGATGAAACGCCGTCGTGATGACGCCGGTCTCCTCGTCGCGCACGACGTCCACGAGCGTACCGTCGCGGTCGAGGATGACCCCTTTCGTCACTTCGTGCTTTCCCACTTGGTCGCCGCGATCTGCAGCTTCGGGTGACTGACGAGCAGGTGCCAGACGACCGCGGCGAACCCCTCGGTGTGCGGCGTGATACGCGCGTCGGCGACGACCGGCACGAGCACGCACGCGTCGGCGCTGCGCTTGGTGTGCCCGCCGTCGCGACCGACGACGCCGAACACTTTCGCGCCGCGCTCCTTCGCGAGATCGATCGCGCGCACGAGGTTCACCGAGACGTTCTTCTCCTTGTTGCCGCCGCCGACGGAGAAGATGAAGAGCGCGTCCTCGCTCCCGAGGCGCGAGGTCTTCAGCCACTCGATGAACGTCGTGTCCCATCCCTCGTCGTTCGTACGCGCCGTGAGCTCGGACACGTTGTCCGTCGGGGCGTAGGCCTCGAAGCCGCAGATCTTCCGGAAGTCGTTGACCGCGTGGCTCGCGTGGCCGGCCGAGCCGCCGACGCCGAGGATGAAGAGGCGGCCCCCGCCCGCGCGCACCGCGGCGAGGCCGTCGGCGACGGCTTCGATCGCGTCGGCGTCGATGGTGGAGACGATCTGCGCCGTCTCCGCGAGGAACGTTTGAGTGAACGAAGACATGGCGACCTCAGGAACGATGGAAGTTGGCGACGATGCGCGCGCCGTCGAAGTCGAAGCGGAACCGCAAGGGCCGCAAGCCGCGTCCGAGCATGGTCTCGTAGACCGAACGGCGTTCGGTCGGCCGCACGTAGAAGACGAAGAAGCCGCCCCCGCCAGCGCCCATCAGCTTGCCGCCGAGCGCCCCCGCTCTGCGCGCGGTCTCGTAGTGCTCGTCGATGACCGAGTCGGTCATGCTCGACGCAAGCTTGCGCTTGTTCATCCAGTGCTCGTGCAAGAGATCGCCGTAGCGATCGAGGTCGCCGTCGAGCAGGAGCTTCTTCGTCTCGTAGCCCATCTCTTTGATGCGGTGCATCCTCGCGACGGCGTCGTTCTTGTTCGTCGTGACCATCTTGGCCTGCTCGGCGAGCACCTTCGACGCGGCGCGCTCCACGCCCGAGTAGAACACGAGCAGACGCGCCTCGAGCTCGTCGATGACCTCCTCCTTCACCGGCAGACGCTCGACGCCGACCGATCCGTCCTTCTCGAACGTGAACGCCGTGATGCCGCCGAACGCCGCGATGTACTGGTCCTGCTTGCCGATCGGCTCTTTGAGCACGTCGATCTCGATGCCGCACGCCTCGTCGGCGAGCTGCCGCGCGCTCACGTAGTCGCGCTTGAACGCGTGCAGGCCGTTGAGGAGCGCCACCGTGAAGCTGGAGGAGCTGCCGAGCCCGGTGTTGGAGGGTATGTCCGCGAGGCTGTGCAGCTCGAGGAATCGGCCCGGCTTCATGAAGCGGATCGCCTCGCGGAAGATGCGGTGCTCGATCGCGTCGACGGACTCGACCTGCTCGGTCTTCGAGTACGCGAGGCGATAGTTCTCGTGGAATCGCTGGGCGACGCACAAGCTGACGTACTTGTCGATCGCAGCGGCGACGAGAAACCCGCCGTGCTCCCGCGAGTAGCTGGGTAAATCGGTGCCGCCACCACCGAGAGAGAAGCGCACCGGCGCACGTGAGACGATCATCGCGTTTCCTGCAAACGTAGCTCGAGCGCGGCAAGCCCTTCCGGCGAGCCGATCTCGTAGAACCTCTCACGCGCGACGTGCGCCCGCAAGCGCCGAGCGGCGGCCAGCTTCGTCTGGAGCTGGTCGAGCCCGCACGGCGTCGCCTCCGGCAGCTCGAGCACGGCCGCGCGGCGCAGGGCGATCGCGCCGTAGTCGATGTGGTCGAACGCCCGTTCGTGCGTACCCTTCTCGTAGGCGAGCACCCAGACCCCGTCGGTCCGCACGTTCGAGGCGTCCCACTTGCCGTCGTTCTTGAAGACGCTCATCACGCCGTCGCAGTCGTCGTGAGCGCGCAGCTCGTCCAGCGGCGCCCCGTAATCGAACGGCAAATAGCTGTCGCCGTAGGTCACGAGGAAGCTCTCGTCGAGTAGCGACGCCGCGGCGCGGAGCGCGCCGCCCGTGCCGAGCAGCTTCGGCCCCTCCTCCGCGTAACGGACACGCAGGCCGAACCGCGCACCGTCGCCAACGTGGGCGCGCACCTCCTCCCCGAGGTGGGCGATGCAGACGACGACGTCGTCGTACTTGCAGTTTGCAAGCATCTCGAGCTGCCAATCCGCGAACGGCCGACCCGCCACGTCGAGCAGGAATTTGGGCACGCTGAGCGTCCGAGGCCGCATCCGCGTCGCGAGCCCGCCCGCGAGGATCACTGCCTGTCGCACGCACCCGAGTCTACCACATCGATGTCAGGGACCGCCTCCGTGACCGTCGCTCCTTGACATCACCCGACGCCGCGTATACCTACGCGACGCTTCTCGGGCGAATAGCTCAATTGGTAGAGCAGCGGACTCTTAATCCGTTGGCTCCGGGTTCAAGTCCCGGTTCGCCCACCCCAGAACTTCGCGAAGGTCAGCGCTGCGGGCGTTTGGTGGCCGTCATGAAGACGCTGAGCATCTCGGTCGGGTCCGGCGCCACCCGATCGAGCACGCGCGCCGCGCCGGCGACGACGGGCAGCAACGGGCTCACCAGCATTCCGCGCAACGGGAAGATGTCACGCGCGGCGATCTTCTCGTGGCCGAGCTTGCCGAGACGCTGGGCGGTCCCTTGAAGTCGGCCCACGCGAAAGGCGAGGAACGTGTTGAATTTGTGGCCGAGCACGCTCCAGAAGCCACCTTGTTGCATCGTCGCCGTGACCTCGAGGCCAGCGACCTCCAGCATCGCGCGCAGACCGTGCGGCGTGTAGCGAAAGTAGTCGTTCGGCTCCTCGTGAAGTCGGAATGAAAACGGCACCGAAACGATGAGGAGCCCTCCCGGTCGGAGCACGCGAGCGATGTCGTCGAGGAGCGCCTGCGGCTTGGGCGTGTGCTCGAGAACCTGAATGCACATGATCGTGTCGAACGACTCGTCCGGCAGCGGCATGCGATCGCCTTCGTAGACGATGTCTGGACCGCGCTTGCCCTTCGCCGAAGACGCCGTCTCGGCGAACGCAGACGCGTATTCGATGCCGACGTACTCCTCGACGTGCGGCTCGAAGATCTCGTAGTAGGGCTTCTGCCCGCAGCCAACGTCCAGCAGGCGTCCGTGGGCCTGCGGCGCGACCTTGCGAAGGTGTGCGACCATGAGCGACCATTGCAGATCCACCCAGTGGGCGACGGCTTCCGCGAAGGCCTCCGCGAGCTTCGCGGGTTCGTCCATGCGCGCGGCAGCCTAGCGGCCTCACCCGGGAGGCGTCTATGGCGAAAGCGGCCTGCCAAAGCCCTGCGCCGGAGCAGGAAAGGGCCGGTAGGCGGCGCGTGATTCGGAGAGCAAAAGGAAAGATGGGTCGTCGAGCGAGCGCGCGAAGCTGAAGCGAACCCGCGGGGCCGTCGTCGTACCGTCGGAGAGGACCTCCGCGCGCATTCCGGGTACCTCGCGCACGTCGCCGGCGTGCAGCGCGTCGTCTTCGCTTCGGAAGATATCGTCCGCACCGAGAGGAAAAAAACCTTGACCCATCGGGACGATGACGTCCGCGGTGCGATCGTCGACGCGGAGCACGAGCGCATGGCGAGCGGTCACGAGCACTCGCCACGGGATGTGCCGCGGCGTCGACGGCGAGGCGAGCACGAGCCCGAAGAACGCGGACTCCCAGCTGCCGAGCGCGACGATGACGGTACTCGGGTCGTGTTTGCGGAGCTGCTCCTCGAGCGACGCGGCGCGTGACCGGCCTCTCTCGCCCTGCCCTCGATACGTCGCGCTTTCCTGCAGAGACGACCGCGCGGCGAACGCGCCGTCCAGCACGATGCCGGCCGCCGCAGCCGCCGCGAAGCGCAGTCGCACGGGCTTTGCGATCGCCGCGTCGACGAGCCACCCGAGCGTGCCTGCAACTCCGACGAGCAAGGGCGCGGTGAGCCTCTGCCCGGGCGTGGAGGCGACCAGAGGAAGCGCCGCGACGAGGGAGCCGGCCGCCAGCCAGCGCGCCTGTCGAGGAACGAGCCACACCAATCCGAGCAGCGCTGCCCCGACGGCGATGAGCCCGAGGAGCGGCCAAAGCGAGGCGTCGAACGATGTCCACGCGTCGGCCCACAGGACGAGGAGCGAACGTGGCGCGTGCACGAAGAACTGTCGCGGCGAATGAAACGGATCGCGATAAAAACCCGTGCCGATGGCTCCGTAGCCGAGAGCGGTGCGCAGTACGAGGTAGATCGTCGCGGGGAGGGCGAAGGGCAGCGCCGCGCGCGCGCGCGCGGCCGCAGTCGGCTGCGCGAGTGCCCAGACGACGACGTACCCGCCGAAGCAGAGCGCGTACTCGCCCGCAGCAAGCGCGACCGCGAAGAATGCAGCCGACACGATCCGGGCGGCCCCCTTGGGCCTCACGGTGAAGGCGATGCCGAGCGCGCTGAAGGTCGTCGCCACGAGTACGTCGCGTTGGGCGAGCATCGCCAGCGACAAAGCGTGACATGGCGCGAGAGCGAAGATCCATGTCGCGACGGTCGCGGCGCGCTCGTGGAGCACCATTCGAAAGAGCCACCGCGCGGCGCTGACCGCGGCCGCCCACCAAATCGAGAGAGGAGGTGCATGAGGAGCGGCGAGCCAACGAAGCGATGCTCCACGAAGAGCATCGCCGACGAGAGCGGCCGAAAGAACCTCACGCTGAAATCGTCTGCGGCCCACCAAGGCAGCGCGCCTGACGCGACGAAGCCCGCGCGCTCGCCGGGGCGCACGAAGTCGTAGAGGTCGAACGCGCCGCGGGGCGCGGGGTACGCTCCGAGCGACATCGCGCGCTGCAGCAGATCGTCGCGGAAGAGCGGCGTCGCCAGCGTCTTTGCGAAGAGCGCGGCGCCGGCCGGAATCGCAAACCAGCCGCCCGCGCGCCAAATGCCGTCGCGACGCATCATCCCACCACAAGTACACCGCTCGTATCGGGCTACCCCTCACGATCCGCATCGAGCTCGACGACTCGACGCCGAGTCCGCCGCGGGAGGGCTGGCGGGAGGTGCGTACGCCGTACACGTCGAATTCGCCGGAGGCGCCGGTTCTCGCCGTTTCCGCGCGCGCGGCGGCTCGGCCATGCGCGCGCGACGTTCGTCCCGACCGAGCCGTTTCCCAAGCGACCTGATCGCCCCCAAGCGTCAGAGCGGTTCGGCTCGACATCCCAGCGCAATCCGCCGCAGCTTCGGGAGCTCCAAGATGCGCTCCGGCAAGCGACGGACTCCGCTGTGACGGAGGTCGAGCTCGACCAACTCGACGAGCTCGAGGAGCGCGTCGGGGAGCGACGTCGCGCGGCGCGCGCGGAGGCGCAGCGTGCGCAGCGACACGAGCCCACGCACCGCGTCGGGAACGCGCGCGAGGCCGTCCTCTCCGCGCTTGTTGAGCGTGAGCGCTCGCAGGTCCGGGAGATCGCAGAGGGCCTCCGGGAGCGCTTCGACGCCCTCGAGCACGAGCTCACGGAGGTGCTGCATCGCGCGGATCTCCTCGATGTCCGACGGGTCGAGCGGGCCGATGCACCGCAGGCGCACGACGACGCGCCGCGCCCGGCTGCGCGGCTCGGGGCTCGTCCAGTGCTCGAAGCTGCGGAAGGCCACGCTGCGTACATATCGCGCAGAGGCCGGCCGAGGTCGTTACACTGAGTTACATGCGGAGAGCCACGGTGCCGCTCGCCTGGCGTGTGCCGAACGCGCCTGCGACCTTCGTCGGGCGGCGCGACGAGCTGCGCGCGATCGCGCGGGCGCACGCGCGCGGGCCGGTGGTCGTGCTCGCGGGCCCGGGCGGGCTCGGCAAGACTGCGCTCGCGTCGGCCGCGGTGCGCGAGCTCTTCGCGGAGCGCGCGGGACCCGCGGTCATGGTGAGCGCGCGCGCCGGCGAGCCGTTTCGGCAGGCGCTCGCCGACGTGGTCCGCGCGCTGGGGCACGCCGAGCCGCGCGCCGACGCGGACCTCGGCCTCGTCGCGATCGATCTCGCCGAGGCGCGGCGCGCGCTCGTCTTGCTCGACGACGTGCATCACGCGCTCGCCGAAGCGACCCCCGTGCTCGCCGCCGTCGCGCGCTACGCGCGGCGCGCGGTTTGGCTCGCGACGAGCCGCGTGGAGCCCGACGCGCCGGAGCTCGCCGGGCAGATCGTTCGACTCGTGCCGCTCGGCGAGAGACACCTCGCCAAGCTCGCGCGCATCGTCGACCCGAAGATCCCCGCGTCGGACGCGGCGCGCATCGCGCGCGAGGCGGCAGGCTCGCCGTGGAAGGCGCGAATGCTCGCGAGCGAGCGGAGCAGCGCGCGCGTCGGCGACGCCGGCAAGTCGCTGCTCGCGACGCTCTCGGTCGTCGAGCGGCCCATCTCGACCGGCGCGCTCGCGGGCGCGATCGGCGCCGACCCCGGAGACGCGGTCGACGACCTCGTTCGTCGCGGGCTCGTCGAGGCAGTCGCGGGTGGCTACCGGCTGCACGAGGAAGCGCGGACGGCCGTCTCGGCGCTCGTCGGCGGCGAGCGGGAGAGCACGCGCACGATCGCGGCGCTCGCGTCGGGCGGCGACGCCGACGCGCTCGAGGCGCTGCGGCTCGCGCTGAAGGGCGGCGACGAAGCGCGCGCCCTCGCCGTGTGCGAGCGCTCGTTCGACGCGATGCTCGCCGCGGGCCACGCCGCGGCGCTGTGGAAGCTCCTCGCGAGCCGCGAGGGCGACGCGTGGAGCGCGTTCAAGCTGCGCGCGGCGATGCAGCTCGCCGGCGTGAAGGTCACGGCCCTGCTCGACGAGCCGCCCCCGGGCGCGCTCCGCGATCGGCTGCTCTGGGTTCGCGCGCTCTACGTCGAGTCGAAGCTGCCCGAGGCCGCCGCCGCGGCCGAGTCGCTCTGGGAGACCGCGAAGCGGAGCGGCGACGAGACCATCGCGTTCTGGGCCGCGCTCGAGCGCGCGATGGCCTCGCGCGTCCACGCGGGCCCCGAGCGCGGGCTCGAGCTCCTCGACGACGCCGCGCCGGCGGAGCCCGCGACGCGCGCGATCGTCGCCGCGCTGCGCTCTTTCTGGCTCGCCGAGGTCGGGCGCGTCGACGAGGCGATCCGAACGCTCGAGCGCTCGGCCCTGGCGCGCGGGGCGCCGCAGAAGGCCGCGCTCGCCGACGAGATCCTCGGCGGACCGCTCGATTTTTTCGTGCGCTACTACCGCATGGCCGCGTTCATGGAGTGCGGCACCTCGAGCGCGCGCACGACGAGCTCACCGCCGGACGCGCGACGCTCGACACCAACGATCAGCTCCACGCGTCGTACGTGCAGCTCGACGGCATCGCGAACCTCTCCATCGCGCGGGGGAAGCTCGACGAAGCGGAGCAGACGCTCGGGCGCCTGCTGCGCGGCTCGCCGTCGGGCGGCACGTACGCGATCATCGCGCGGCTCCTCGACCTCGAGCGACGCATCGCGGCGGGCGCGCTCGCCGACGTGCCGCGCGCGCTCGAGGACCTGCTCGCGACGACGCGCGCCGAAAATCCGCTCGTTCACGGCTGGTGCCTCGACACGCGCGAGCGGCTCGCGATCCTGCGCGCGTCGCGCGAGGAGCTCCCGCTCGAGCTCGACGGGTCGCCGGTCGGTTCGGTCGCGCGCAGCCTGCTCGCCCTTCGCCGGGCGCTCCGGCGCGCGCGCTGGGGAGAGCCGCACGACTTGCCCGACCCGCTCGACGTCGAGGGACGCATCGTGCGCTCGCTCGTGCTCGCGACCGACGCGCTCGTGGCCGGACGCGACGCGATCGAGGACGCGCGCGCCGCGGTCGACGTCGCCGCGACGCACGGCTGGGGCGTCCGCGAGTGCGAGGCGCGACTTCTCCTGGCGGAGGCGCTGCTCGTCGGCGGCGAGCCGCGGCGCGCGCTCGTCGAGGCGCGAAACGTCGCACGCAAAGCGTCGACGATGACCTCGGCGCGCTTCGAATCCGAGGCGCGCGCGCTGGTCGCGCTCGTCGACGAGCCGCCGATCGACGCGGCGACGCTCGAGGAGCTCGCCGTCTCGGAAGACGTCGCGCCACAGGCCTCGCGCCGCGCGCGCGCGCTGCTCGCGAACGACTCCGCCTCGCTCGACGCCGCCGACGAGCGCGTCCTCGCGGCCGCCCGCGCGCGCGCGTCGATCGACCTCGTGCGCGTGCGCGCTGGAGCGCCGCACCGGCGCGGTTGGGGTCTCGATCTGCGACGGGGAACGGCGTGGCTCCCGGACGGGCGGCGCGTCTCGTTCGCGCGGCACGCGCTCCTCGCGCGCGTGCTCGAGGTGCTCGCGCGCCACGACGGCGTCGCCACGTTCGAGGAGCTCGCGCGCGAGGTCTGGCAGCGTCGCGCGTTTCACCCGCTCCACGACGGGAACCGAATCCGCGTGACGCTCCATCGGCTCCGGGCTCTCGTCGAGGACGATCCACAACGCCCCGAGCGCATCGTTCTGGGGCCCGCCGCGTACTCGCTCGGCGGCGAGCCGTTCACGCTGGTGTGCGCTGCAAGTAACCCGAAGTAACGTCCGCGCGCGCGGCTCGAGGCTACGCTGAGTCATGCTCAAGACCGCCGCGTCGGCGCTCGCGCTCTGCCTTCTCTTCGCCTGTTCGAGCGCGCCGACGCCGCCGTCGGGGCCGGCGCCCGGCACGCTCGTCGACGAGGGCAACTACAAGCTCACGGTGCTCGCCCCGGCGACCGCGGGCGCATGCGACGTCCACGCCGAGCAGCCGGCGCACTTCACCGACTCGACCGCCGCCATGGGCTTGTCGAACGTCGCGATGGGCGGCTTCTACGCGGCCGACCTCGATCACGACGGCTACCCGGATTTCGTGATGCTCTCCGGCGCGCAGGACAGACGCGGCACGGTCGGCTCGGCGACGCCCGACGTGCTCGTCTTGATGAACCGCCCCGCGCCCGGCGGCGGACGCACGTTCGTCGACGCGACCGCCGAGAGCGGCCTCTTCCAGACGCGCGACGGCTCGACGACCGAGTACCGCATGGCGCAGCTCGTCTCGATCGCCGACGTCGACAACGACGGCAACCTCGACGTCTTCAGCGGCGTCGATTACGACCCGAACAACGCCGACACGACCTCGCCGTTCAACGCCGATCGGAACGAGATCATGCTCAACGACGGCCACGGCCACTTCGGGTTCGCGCCGCAGTCGGACCCGAGCGCGAACCTGGAGTCGTCGGACACGCAGGCGGTCTTCACCGACGTGGACGACGACGGCGCGCTCGATCTGCTCCTCACGTATTGGTACAAAAACACGAAGACGAGCCCGATCGGCTCGCAGGCGCAGCTCTATCGCGGAAACGGCGACGGCACCTTCAGCGCGATCACGCAGGCCGCGGGCTTGCAGATGGACAACACCGGCTCGACGAAGAGCATCCTCGCCGGCACGAGCTCACGCCCGTCGTTCGGCACGGTCGCGTGCGACGTCGACGGCGACGGCTACCCGGAGCTCCTCGTGAGCTCGTACGGCGGAATGTCGAACGTGCTCTGGCACAACGACGGCGCCGGCAATTTCACGCGCACGCTGCAGCCGGGCGGCTACGACGGCGACGCCGTCGTCGACTACCACGACAACCAGTACTACCTCTGTTACTGCACCGCGCACGCGAGCGACGCGTACTGCGCGGGCGCGGCGACGCCGAAGATCCAGTGCCCGCAACCCGTCGAGGCGAACTGGCAAGTGGGCGTGAGCGACTCGCCGGCGATGGCGAACGGGAACAATTTCTCGGCGGCGTGCGGCGACGTCGACGGCGACGGCAAGCCGGACCTCTTCCAGGGAACGATCCGTCACTGGTGGGCGGGGAACGCGACCGACCCGCCGCAGCTGCTCCTCAACCAGACGCAGCCCGGCGGCGCGATCCATTTCGAGCGCGTCGACCCCGCCAAGGACGGCATCGCCTTCCCGCACCTCGACCCGCTCGGCTGGAACGAGGGCATCCAGCAGGCGACGCTCGCCGACATGGACAACGACGGGCGCACCGACGTCCTGCTCGGCGGCAGCGACTACGCGTACCAGTACGGTCATCTCTTCATCCAGCAAACCGACGGCACGTTCCAAGATCTCGCGCAGGCCTGGGGCATGAGCTTTCCGTGCATGGACGGGCTCGCGGTCGCCGATTTCGATTGCGACGGCGATCTCGACGTCGTCGTGCGCGGCAGTCTGTTCCGCGACTGCGCGACGGGCTGGGCGGCGCTCCCGGGGAAGGACCCGGGCTTCGCCGGCTACAAGACGAACGAGGTCCACGTCTTCACCAACGACGCCTCGACGCACGGTCGATGGCTCGAGCTTCGCCTCGTCGCCGAGGACGGCACGTCGAACCGCATGGGGCTCGGCGCGACCGTGACGGTCACCGTGAACGGCGTCACGCAGACGCAGCAGATGCTCGGCGCGCACGGCATCGGCTCCGAGAGCGACGATCCCGGCGTCCTCTTCTTCGGGCTCGGCGCGTGCGGCGCCGTCGACGAGATCCAGGTCCGCTGGGCGAACGCCGCGCACGCCGTCGACACGTGGAAGAACGTCCCGGCGGATCACCTCGTCGAGCTGCACCAGGCGGACGCGACGATCTACGGCGTGAATCTCTGATCGAGCGGGCGGCGCGCGACGGGCTGCGTTCGGCCCGATTCGTGGTAGCGTCAGCTCGTGCGTGCGCGCATTTTCGCGGTCGGGTTCGTCGTCGCCGGGGTCGCGGCGGTCACTTCGACGACGCGCGCCGATTTGCCGTGCCCCACGGGGTTCGTGCGCATCCCGTCGGGCACCTTCATGATGGGCTCGCCCGACACCGAAGGCGCGTCCGACGAGCACCCGCAGCACTCGATGACCGTCGCCGGATTCTGCATGCAGCGGCTCGAGGTCACCGTCGCGGACTACCAAGGCTGCGTCGCGGGCGGCAAGTGCACGCCCGCGGGCACCGACGCGATGTGCAACGCGACGATCGCGGGCCGCGCGCAGCACCCGATCAACTGCGTCGACTGGAACCAGGCGACCGCCTACTGCGCGTCGATCGGCGCGCGCCTGCCGACCGAGGTCGAGTGGGAGTACGCGGCGCGCGGCACCGACGGTCGCAAATACCCGTGGGGAAACCAGCCGCCGAACCGGCACCTGCTCAACGAGTGCGGCGACGAGTGCGCGTCGTACGCGACGCGCAAGCACCACGAGACGAAGACCGCGCTCTACCACGGCAGCGACGGCTACGAAGAGACCGCGCCGGTCGGCTCGTTTCCGTACGGCGCCTCGCCGTTCGGCGTCCTCGACATGGCCGGCAACGTCTACGAGTGGACCTCGAGTCCTTACTGTTATTACCCGTCGCACACGTGCGGCAGCCGCTACCGGATGTACCGCGGCGGCGGCTGGTACACCGACAAGACGACGACCGCCGCCACCCGCAACGGCAACCTCACGACGGACCGAACCGTCATCGTCGGCGTCCGCTGCGCGAAGTGAGGCTTCAGTCGCCGGGATCGTCGGCGACGTCGTCGGAGGCAAGGGCCGGTTTCCCGTCGAAGGGGACGACGTCGACCGTGACCGCGTCGCCGGCGACGTCGACGACGAGGAAGTGGTGGAACGCGCGGTCGCCCGCGGATTTCACGAGCGGCGCGCCGAGGCCGCCCGTGATGTAGCTGCGGATGCCGGCTTGGTAGAAGCGAGCGAACGCGTGGAGGTGGCTCGCGAGGATGAGCTCGACGCGCGCGTGCTCGAAGAGCTGGAGCGCCGCGTCGGATTCGGCGGCGGCGGCGTCGCCGTCTTCTTCCATGCCGTGCGTGGTGTAGCCGTTGTGCGCGAGAGGCTTGTGCATGCCGACGAAGACGTGGCGAACGTTCGGGTCGCTGCGCGCTCGGTCGAGATCCGCCGCGAGCCAGGCGAGCTGGTCTTTTCCGAAGCCCTTCTGGCTGACGTTGTCGAGCGCGACGAAGTGGACGTGGCCGGGCAGGTTCACCGAGTAGACGATCTTGCCGGGCAGCGAGCTCTCGATGGGGGTCTGCTCGTTTCCGAGGAAGTGCGCTCGAAAGCTGCGCTCCGCGGCGTCGTGACCGAGATCGAAGAACCCGAAGAGCTGGACCTCGTGGTTGCCGAGCACCGGATAAAACGGGACGCCGCCGAGCTCGCCGAGCTCCGAGCGGAAGTGCGCGTCGAACGACGGCGTGAGCTCCATGTCGCCGAGGAAGAGAAAGGCGCTCGCGCCGCGCGCCTTGGCCTCGCGAAACGCCCACGGGAGGACGTGCGCCGCGTCTTGACGAGAGTCGCCTCCGACGACGAAGCGCGTGTGTCCCGCGGGGACGAGCATCGCGACGGTCGGCGGCGCGTGCTCGGAGCGGCCCGACGCGCACGCCGCGGCGCAAGCGAGCGCGAAGATCGCCGTGTGTCGCATGAGGTCCAGAATACCGCAGGTCGTCAGACCGCGTCGCTCACGCTGGCCATCTCGAAGTCGTCGCAGGCGACGACAGGCACGCGCACGATCGAGCCGCCGACCGGCGCGCGGAACGTCTGCGCGCTCATGCCCACGAGGCGCGCGAGCATCTTCGCGGGAGAGTCGTTGAAGCGGAAGTTGTTCACCGGGCGACCGACGCGCCCGTCCTCGATGAGAAAGACGCCGTCGCGCGTGAGGCCGGTCACGAGGAGCTGCTTCGGGTCGAGCCAGCGCGTGTACCAGAAGCGCGTGACGAGCAGGCCGCGGTGGACACCGAGCGTGAGCGCGGCGGGCGTGGCCGCGCCGGGCGTAGCCGACGAGAGGCTGAAGGTCGCGTGCGCGCCCGTCGGTTTTCGCCCGGTTTTGCGCGCCCAGTAACGTGCATAATACAAGCTCGTCAGAGTGCCGCGGTCGATCCAGGTGACAGGGTCGAGCGGCAGGCCGTCGCCGTCCCACGGGCAACCCGGCGTCGCGGGGTCGAGCGGGTCCGAGCGAAGGACGACGCGCGGGTCGAAGAGCGTCTCGCCGACGCGGTTGCCGTGCGCGCCGGAGAAGAACGAGCGGCCTTGGTCCGCGGCGCGCGCGTCGAGCGCGTCGAGCAAGAAGGAGAGGAGATCGGCGACGGCGGCGGGCTCGAGCACGACCGTGTAGCGGCCCGGGTCGAGCTTCGTGGCTCCGCGCGAGCGTTCGGCGCGATCGGCCGCGACGCGCGCGAGCGCGCCGGCGTCGATCTCCGCAGGCGCGCGTCGCCTCGGCGCCGGCCCATCCCGAGCCTTTTCCGTCGGGCGTGCGCGCGGTCGTCGTCATGCGCGCCCACGTCGCGCGGTGCTCGGCGCGCAGCCCCGTGCTCGTCGCGAGCGTCGCCTCGACGGCGCGAGCGTGGACGAAGCCCGACGCGACGAGCGACTTCTCCTCCGCCCGCGCGATCGCCGCGCGCGCCGCCGCCGCGCGCCACGCGGGATCGAGCGCGCTCGTCGCTTCGTCCCAGGCGCGCGGGTTTCGCGGGTAGCGCTGCGGCGCGAGCGGCGGCAGGTGCTCGGGGTCCTCCGGCGCGCCGCGGGCGATCCGCGCCGTGCGGTCCGAGAGCGCGCGCAGCGACTCACGATCGACTCGATTGGTCGACGCGCTCGCGTGACGCTGCCCGAACCCGAGCGACAGCGAGATCTCGGTCGTCGCGCTCTCCCCGGCCGTCGTGATTTCGCCCGCCGCGAAGCGCACGTTTCCTTCGCGCACCTCGCGCACCGACACGACCGCGTCGGCGCCCGCGCGCGCCGCGAGCTCGAGCAGCTCGTCGCCGATCGCGAAGCCCTTCGCGCTCACGGCTTCTTCCCGCTCGTGTCCAGCACCTGAATCCCGCGGAAACGCGCCGGCGGACAGCCGTGGCTCACCGGGTTCGACTGCTCGGGCTCGCCTTTCCCGTCGACCATCGTCCCGTGGAGCTCGACGTGCCGCGCGCCGCCCACCGCGTCGCACGCGTGCCAGAAGTCGATCGTGTTCGACTGGTAGGCCACGTCGCGCAGCGCGCCCGCGAGCTTGCCGCCGCGGATCGCATGAAACGTCTGCCCACCGAACTGAAAATTGTAGCGCTGGTGATCGATCGACCACGACCCGTCGCCGCTCACGAGCACGCCGTCGTCGACTCCCGCGATCAAGTCTTCCAGCGACACGTCGCGCTCGGCCGGCGCGAGCGACACGTTCGGCATCCGCTGAAACGGCACCGAGCGCCAGTCCTCGGCGTACGAGCAGCCGCGCGAGCGCTTCTCGCCGATCCAAGCCGCCTGCTCGCGCGTCGTTTGGAACGCCGCGAGCTTGCCGCGCTCGACGAGCTTCCACCGCTGCGTCTTTTCGCCGTCGTCGTCGTACCCCGAGGTCGCGAGCCCGCCCGGCGTGGTCTTGTCGGCGACGAAGTCGAGCGTGTCCCGCGCGATCTCGAGCTTGCCGATCTGGTCGGGCGTCGCGAAGCTCGTCCCCGCGAAGTTCGCCTCGTAGCCGAGCGCGCGATCGAGCTCGGTCGAGTGCCCGATCGACTCGTGGATGACGAGCCAGAGGTTGCTCGGCGCGAGCACGAGATCGCGCTTGCCCGGCGCGAGGCGCGGGGCGCGAAGCTTCTCGACCGCGTCCTCGGCGATTTTTCGCGCGTCCGCCCGGAGCGTCGAGCGCGCCACGTGCTCCCAGCCCGCTTGCCTCGGCGGCAGCTCGTGCGCGCGTGTCACCGCGTCGCCGGCGTCGTCGGTCGCCGTCACCGTGTAGCCAGCCTCGACGCGCACGATGCGCTGCGCGATCAGCGAGCCCTCGGTCGACGCGAACGTCTTCTCCTCGGCGAGCGCGCGCGCGCCGCCGTCCATGTACTTTACACCCTTCACGGCGCGCGCCGCCGCCCACGCGTCCCGCAAAAGCGCGGCCTTCTCGGCGATCGAGACGTCGAACGGATCGATCGCGAGCGGCGTCGACCAGCGGTCGCGGTAGCGCGCGACCGGCGCGAGGACGATCGGACGCTTGCGCGGCCCGGCGTCGGCCCGCGCGATCGCGACGGCGCGCTCGGCCGCGAGCGCGGCGCTCGCCTCGTCCACGCGCGCCGACGCCGCGAACCCCCACGACTGCGTCGCCCCGCCGCCGAGCGCGGGCGCGACGACGAGCACGCGGACGCCGACGCCGTACGACTCGTCGTCGCCAACGTCCACGACGTGGTCCTCGCGCGTCCCGACGTGCTGGTCGCGCCGCGTGACGACCCGCGCGTCGGCGTACGCCGCGCCCGCGCGCTTGGCCGCGTCGAGCGCCGCGCCGAGCACGTCCTCGACGCGAAGGGCCGGAGCCGCCGGCGGCCTCGGGGGCACGCACGCCTCGACCGCGACCGACGCGGCACCTCCGAGAAACGAGCGACGGCGAAAACGCACGGCGAGAGCTTCGCCGGCCGAATGGCGCGTGCCAAGCGGGTTTTTCCCGTGGTAAATTCGTACTCGCCATGCCCGACGAGAAAATGACGTTCCACGATTACATGCGCCAATACGGCGAGGACCACCAGAACCCGATCAACAAGGTCTGCCACATGATCGGCATTCCGATGATCGTCGCGTCGCTCCCGGTCATTCCGCTCGCGCCTCCCGTCGGCCTCGGGATGTTCGGCACCGGTTGGACGTTCCAGTTCGTCGGTCACTTCTTCGAGGGCAAGAAGCCGTCGTTCACGCGCGACCTCAAGTACCTCGCGATCGGCCCCGTGTGGGTCACGGTCGAGTGGGTCGAGCTCCTCACGAAGAAGCGCATCTACCAGATTCGCGAGAAGGCGCGCCCCGTCGGCGCCAACGGCGTGCACGCGCAGCCGGCTTAGAACAGGCCTAACTCGTGAGATCGCCGGACGCCTCGCGTCAATGGGCGACCGATGGCGCACGGCGGCGGCCTGGCCGCGACTTCACGCTGCCGCTCGCTTGCACAACACAGCGCGAGTCGTCGGCCGTGGAGCGTCAGAATAAACCGATCGCGAAGTTCAGCGCGCCGATGTCCTCGTACTGATCGTGGCGCGTCAGGTTGAAGCCCCAGTCGAGCGCGAGCGGGCCGACGGGCGTCTGCAGACGAACGCCCGTCCCCGCGGCGACGCGCAGCGAGATCCCGTGGTCGAGCGGATACGTCGCGTCCTGCCAGAGGTTGCCCGCGTCCACGAAGAGCACCGTCTCGAACGGCCCTGAGATCGGGATGCGAAGCTCGGCGCGCGGATTGACGAGCAGGTTGCCGCCGCGGATCGCGACCTGCGCGGCGGTGAGCTTTCCCTGGGCGATCAGATCGACGGCGTCCTGCGGCAGCATGCTGTCTTGCTGGAAGCTGCGCATCGAGTCGATGCCGCCCATGAAGAAGAAACGATCGGGGTACGTGGTCGAGCTCGACTGGAGCTGGATGATCGCTCCGACGCGGAGCTCGGCGGCGAAGGTGACGCTCTTCAGGAACGGCAGCGGGAAATAGCCTGAAATCGTCGTCGCGAGCTTGAGGAAGTGCCCGCCGAGCGGCGCCTCGCTCTGCGACACGTTGGGCGGCGGCTGGTTCGGTGGCGGGAGCATGAGGCAGGTCGCGCACACCGCCTGGTTGGGCAGGAGCTCCAGCGGGAACCAATTCACGTGCTCGGCGCTCACGCTGAAGAACGTGCCGGTGTGCGCGTTGAACGCGTTGTCGCGGCGGTCCCAGGTCCAGGAGATGCGCTGCGAGAAGACGGCGCTCTGGCCCTCGGGCGCGCGGAGCAGTCGCACGACGTCGAGGTTGTTGTTGTTCAGCGCGACGACCTCGGCGGGCGTCTGGTTGTTGAAGACGTTGAGGTTGTTGTACTCGAAGCTCGCCGTCGCGGAGAAGGCGTGCTGCCGGCTCGGACGGAAGTACACCGTCGGGATGAGCGCGCCCTTCAGGATCACGAAGTAGCGCTCGACGTCCTGCAGGAACGCCGCGTCGAAGTTGCCGCGCGCCGTCGGCCCGAGCCCGATGTCGGGGAAGCCGAGCGACAGCGTGAGCCGGTAGGCGATGCGCTCGCCGACGCTGAGCTTCTGGAAGTTCGCGAGGATCGTCGGGTCCGAGATCAGAAAGTCCGGCAGGTACGACACGCGCGCGCGGACGACCGCGCTGATCGCGCTGCCGAACAGGTTCGTGTAGCCGTATTCGAGCGCGCCGCGCGCGCCTTCGCCGCTCGAGAAGCCGAGCGACGGCTCGATGTACTGCGTCGGCTTCTCGGTGACCGTGATGATCACCGTCTTCTCGTGCTGCGGCACTTGCGGGTCTTGGAGGGCGACGCTCACGCTCGTGAAGACGTTGAGCGTCGCGATGCGCTCTTGCGTCTTTCGCACGTCGCTCGTGCGGTACGGCTTGCCCACCTCGAGCGCGATGCGCCGGCGGATCACCGACTCGTTGGTGATCGCGTTTCCCTGGATGACGATTTGCCCGACGAGGACGCGCTCGCCCTCGATCACGTCGAACCGCGCGCGCGCTTGCGTGTTGTCGAGCGAGCGCTCGAGCGTGTACTTCACGTCGGCGTAGAAGAAGCCGTCTTCGCGGTAGCGGTCGGCGATGCGACGGCGCGCTTCGTCGATCTCGAGCGCGCTCACCGGCGTCCCCGGCTTCAAGTCCGCCGCCTCGGCGAGCTCCGTCTCGCTGATCGACTTCGCCCCGAAAAATGCGATGTCTCGCAGCGACGTGCGCGGGCCGAGCTTGATGGGGATGCGCAGCCGAACGCGAGGCTCGCACTCGACGCCGCGCGCGGGGTCGGGCACGCACGTGAAGCTCGGATCCAGCGGCGCGACGGCGAGCGGCAGCCCGCTGTGATCGAAGGTGCACGCGTCCGGGAGCGGCTGACTGAACGCCACGGGCACGCAGCGGCCGGGCGGCGAGCGCGGATCGCAGCGCCGGCGCAGCACCTGGACCGGCCCGACGAGCGCGCCCAAGAAGCCTTCGTTTCGGTAGAGATCCTGCACGTGCGCGACGCCCTTGTCGTACGTGTCGGGCGCGAACGTCGCGTTGGGGTCGAGATCGATCGGCACCGCCCGCGAGCCGCTCCCGCCGCCGAGGTCGTGGTCGACGATCCGCGGGTCCGGGTCGGCGAGGAAATCCGCGCCGGGGAGATCCTCGTCGAGGAAGCTGTCGATCTCGTGCCCGATCGCGGACGCCGACGACGGGCCGCCGGCGCTCAGGTGCGCGATGTCTTGCGGGTGCACGCACGGGTAGTCGCGCGTCGAGACGACCACGCGATGACCCTCGCGCACGCGAAAGACGAGGTAGCGCGTCGGATCGGTGCTCCGCCCGCGGAGCTCGTAGGCGATCTGCACGTCGAGGAAACCGCGCGAGACGTAGTAGCGACGGAGCTTCTCCGCGAGGTGCTGCTCGCCGGTGTCGGGATCGCTGTCGAGACCGAGCGCCGTCTGCAAGGTGCCGGCGTCGTAGCGCTCGTTGCCTTCGAAGCGCGTGAAGTAGCGCGGGCCGCTGTCGACCCGGACGCGCAGCGTGACCACCGACTCGCCGCCTCCAGAAGAATCCGGCGACCGCATAGCGCGCGAGGACGAGGTCGTGCTTGACCGCCGCGTCGTAGTAGCCGGCCGCGCGGAGGCGCGCCTCGAGCGCGACGTCGGCTTGCTGGAGCGCGGTCTCGTCGGCGCGATCGCCGGCGTCGACCTCGTACGTCTTGGTGTGCTGCGCGAGGTCGTCCGGCTTGGCGCCGAACACGTAGAAGACGCGCCGTCCGACCTTGCGCGGCTCGCCAGCGCCCACGTCGAGCAAGACGAGCACGCGCGTCGGCTTGTCGGTCTGGCGCGTCGTGATGTCCACGCGCGAGTCGGGGAAGCCGCGTCGCGCGAGCAGCGCGCGGATCCGTCGCTTTCGTAGGACGATCTCGTCTCCGAGCAGCTCGCCGCCCTCCTCGAGCTGCGCCTCGTGGAGGATCTCCTCGCGGTCGACGGGCGCGCGGTGCACGTCCACGCGGAGCGAGTCGATGATGCGACGCGGGACCGCGCGCACGCGGACCCGCACGCCGTCGCCCTCGGGGAGCACCTCCACCCGCGCCTCGCCGAAGAGCCCGGTGGCGAGCGCCTCGACGAGCGCCGCCCGCGCGAGATCGACGCGAAACGGCTCGCCGACCCGCACCGACTTCAGCGCCGGCGGCGGGATGTCGTCCCACGGATCGTTCTCTTGCACGACGTCGACGCCACGCACCGGCTTGCCCACGAACGCGGTCAAATCCGGCGGCGCCGGGGGCGTCCGCGGCGCGCCCAGGTTCAGCCTCGGGACCGGCGGGACCTCGAGCGGCGTCACGCTGATCGGCGCGCCGGCGCGCGCACGTCCCCCGTCGATCAGGATCGCGATCGCGACTGCGAGGATCAGCAGCGCTCTATTGGAATTCAACTCTCCACCGCAAGTCGACGCCGAGGTTCCCGACCGCGCTGGATGTTACTTGATTGTTCACGTTGTCGTATGAGCCGTTGACGCTGAAATTCTTCCCGAGCCTCCACATGACGTTGGCGTAGAGCTCGTTGGTTCCGGAGACCGTCGTCGAGACGTTCGCGCTCACGTTCCTCGTGATGCGTTTGCCGACCGTGACCGTCGGCTCGTTGCGCCCGGTGCGCGGCGAGTACGCGCTGCCGAAGCCGAAGTCGTCGATCACGGGGACGGCCTGTTTCACCGCCGTCGACGCGTTCGTGATGGTCGAGAGCGCCTCGAGCGCGATGCCGGCGCCGAGCGTCCCGGCCTGGATCTGGTCCGCCTCGGCGCGCGTGATGCCGACCGTCAGGAGGAGCACGATGTCCTCCTGCTGGAGCGACGGGTCGCTCGTGAGATCGATCTTGAGATCGTTCGTGTCGCCGTAGGCGTGGAGCGCGATGCGCCACGTCGAGCCCGTCGCGCTGCCGGTCGAGCTCGAGCCGCTCGAGCTCTGCGCCGAGGTGCGGCGGTACTCGGTCGTCGCCTGGATGTCGACGTGCGGCGCGATGCGCGTCGGGTCGTCGAGCCGGATGATCGCCTGCTGGATGTCGAACACGCTCGTCCCGAACGGCAGCCGCAGCCGCCCGCCGGGCAGCGCGTGCATCTCGCCGCGCAAGCCGAAGCGCTGGTTCGTGCCGGAGACGACGAGCGCGTTGTCGAGCGCGATCTGCGCCTCGACCAGGTTGTTCTTGATGCGGAGCGGCGTCTTCGCCCGGACGCGGAGATCCATCGTGATCGCGTCGAGCGACGGATCGTACGTCTCGATGTCGGTGCG
This sequence comes from uncultured delta proteobacterium, assembly GCA_963731595.1. Lineage (GTDB taxonomy): Bacteria > Myxococcota_A > Polyangia > Polyangiales > Polyangiaceae > DASXHD01. The sequence continues at coordinate 190,786 of CAVSWE010000003.1, read as the reverse complement.
CTTCGCGGAGCCGAACGACCCGAGATCGCCGACGACGTTGATCGGCCTCGTGTACTCGAGCGACGCGACGACGACGTCGCCGGTGAGGTGCGGGAGCTTCCGCTTGTCGAGGCCGCTGTCCTCGAAGGCGAGCTGGAGATCGGCGTCGAGCGCCGCGGTGATGCCCTGCGCGGGCGCGAGGCGGACGTTGCGCGCCGCGAGCGTCAGCTCGACGTTGCCGAGCCCGAGGTTGCGGATCGGCACGCGCCCGCCGAGCACCAGCGTGCCGCCGGCGAATTTCGCCGTGCCGCGCGCCACCCGCACCTCGGACGCGTCGGCGCGCAGATCGACCGCGACGTCGTTGACCGGCGAGGGCATGCCGCGAATCGCGAGCTCGCTCGCGCGCACGCTCGCCGCGCCGTCGACCTGGGGATCTCCCGCGCGCCCGGTCACGCGCACGCTGCCCGAGAGCGAGCCGCTCGCGCGATCGAGCTTCGGAACGACGCCCGCGAGCACCGACAAATCCACCGGCGCGAGATCGGCGCGGAGATCGAGCGTCGGATCGCCGAACGGATCGCGCACGCCGCCCTGCACCGTGACGGCGCCGGTCACGCCCTCGCCCGCGGAGAGATCGAGCTCGAGCGGCGGCACGGTCACCTTGCCGCCGCCGAGCACGATCGGCGCGCCCGTCGGCTTCAGCACGAGCTTCTTGCCGTCCTGCTCGATCGAGAGCGACGCCGGGACGAATCTCGCCGAGGCCGACGCGTAGTCGCCCTGACGCAACCGGTCGATCGTGACGTCGCCGGAGAGCTGCCCGGTGAGCTTCGCGAGCGAGCCCTCGTTCTTGCCCAGCGCCTTCACGATCGAGGCGATCGCGAAGTCACGCAGCTTGACCGCGCCGGAGATCTCCATTTGCCTGGCGCGCGACGCCGTGACGCGATCGAGGTGCACCTGCCCGCCGAAGAGATCGCCGCTCACGACGTAGTCGCCGTGCGACGACGTGTCCTTCACGTACGCGTCCTTGTCGAACTGCGCGCCGATCGGCCCGCCGCACGTCGTGTGCCCCACGATCCGCGCCTTCGACGGGAGCTGCGTCATCGTGAGGTGGAGCTTCGACGCGCCGAGGTCCGCGCTCCGCACGTGGATGGGCGAGACGTCGACGTCGGCGTCCGCCGTGAACGCGTCGAGCGTCCCGCTCACCTGCGCGAGCCCCGAGACCGTGCCCTCGAGCTCCGGGGCGATCTTGCCGAGCGTCTGGAGACGCGAGAGCGGCACGCCCTCGAGGACCACGTTCCCGCGCAGGATCCCGCCCGGTTTGATCGTCGCCGACCCGAGGAGCGAGCCGAACGTCGTGCCGTCGCGCTCGCGCCGCACTTTGTGGAGCGTGAACGCGTGCACGTCGAGATCGGCGCCCTGGAAGCCCGCGAGCCGGTCGCGCCAGCGCAAGTCGAGGTCCGCGTCGCCGTCGTCGAATTTCTCGCCGAAGAGATCGACCGCCGAGAGGTGCGGGCTCGCGTGCAGCGGAGATCGCGCCGCCGCCGCATTTGTCCTCGGGCCCGCCGAGCACGAAGTGGAGCGTCGTGTCGCCCGAGAGGTTGCCGTCGATGCCGTCGAAGCGCGGGTCGTCGCTCAGCTTGAAGACGTCGAGCAGGTCGCGGAGGTTCAGCACGGTCGCGTGCACCGACGCGTCCATCTTCATGCTCGCGTCGCCGCCGAACTGCACGCGCCCCTGCGGCATCTCGTACGTGCTCTTGTTCTTCGTCGCCTTCACGTCCGAGAGCGCGAGCACCTGCGCCTCGCCGGCGCGCGTCACCTCGGCTTTGAGCTGCGTGACGTTTCCGAACGCCATGTCGGCGATCGAGAACCCGTTGACGCTGCCTTCTCCGGTCACCTTCGGGTCGTTCATCTTCGGGCCGACGGCGACCTTCACGTCCGCGATGCCCGCGATTGACGTGCCCGCGAGCGGCGTGATGTCGGCGAGATCGACGTGCGCCTTCGGCACGTCGACGCGGAGATCGTTGTGGAACCCGAGGAGCACGAACCCGCCCTCGACGTGCGTCCGGCCCGTGTCCCCGCGCGCGTTCTTGAACTGCACCGAGTCGGGACGCACCGCGAGGTGCGCGGAGAGCTTGGCCTCGTTGAACCCGATGACCCGCTGCCGCGCGGGGTCCTTCAGCCATCGATCGAACACCGCGAAGTTGCGCGTCGTCGTCGTGAAGTCGCCGTCGAGCTTGAGCGGCGAGAGCGACCCGCCGAAATTCGGCATGTGGATGTCGACGACGTCCCAGGCGACGTGCGGGTGGTCGGCGACGCCGAGCGCGCGCATGAGCTCGGCGAAGTCAATCGAGTCGATGTCCGCCGACGCCCCGAGCGTCATCGCGAGCGGCTCGACGTGCACGCCCTTCAGCCGCACCGTGCCGCCGGCGAGCTTGACGATCGTGCTCGAGCTCCGGACGACGTTGTTCGCGATCGCGATCTCGGCGTCGACCGAGTCGGCGAAGTGGAACTGCTCGACGCGCACGTCGCCCGCGGTGATCTTGCCGGTCACCTCGGGGAGCTGCATGCCTGGCGCGAGGCGGACGTCGGCGTCGATCCCCGCCCAGCCGCCGATGCTCGGAGTCTTCGCGAAGCGCGAGGCGATCGCGATCGGCGCGCGCGCGCGTACGTGACCGCTCGCGTCGTCCGGCGGGTTGCCGTCCTTCGGCAGGCGCATGCGCGCGTGGTTCAGCTCGAGCTCCACGCGGCGCGGGTCGTCGGCGGCGAGGCGGCACGCGGGCGTCGTGTTCGCGCCCGGGTCCAGGTCGGCGGCGCCGTGGAGCTCGAGGCGGCGCACCGCGACCTCGTCGGGCGTGAGCCGCACGCGCGCGTCGAGCGAGCAGAATCGCGTCCTCGTCGAACGCGCCCGCGCCGTCCGTGCCGCGGTGTCGCACGACGTAGCTCTCGCCGGCGCGCAGCGCAATCTCGAGCGACGACCCGCGCTCGGCGTCGTCCTCGTTCTGCACGTCGAGATCGAGCTGGTGCGCCTGGACGCGGACGTCGTCGATGGTCAGGTCGACGTCGCCGTCGGTGATCGAAAAGCCGTCGAACGGCAGATGCAGAGGTCCGGACGACTTCTGCTTCGACTCCGGCAGCTTGACGGCGAGATTCCGGAGCTCGCCGTGCGCGAGAACGATGCGCGCATGGGGCGCCTCGATGTCGATCTGCTGGATGAGCAGCTTGCCGCTCATCAGGGCGAAAAAGCGCGGGTGCACCGTGGCCTTGCGCGCCGTGAGCGCCGGACCGCCGCCGTCGGACGAGTCGATGCGCACGTTCGCGAGCTCGAGCGAGAGCGGCCACAAATGCGGCACGACGTCGAAACGCGCCACGATCCCCTGCTCGCGGAGCGCCTTGGCGGTCTCGCGCATCGCCCACTCGCGCGCGTAGGCCGAGCGAACGAAGCCGATCGCCGCGAGCGGAAGGACGCCCGCGAGCGCCAAAACGAGCGACAGCGCGCGCGCGAGGGCGCGCCCGACGCGTGGACCTCGGCGCCGCCGGCGCGGGGGCGCCGGGAGGCTGGACGAGGGTGCAAGCGAAACGCGCGTCATGGGCCTGAGCGTTGGACGGAGGCGCCCGAAAAAGCGTAGCGCCGAACCCCCAGCAGGCCACAATTTCAGGGATTTGGTAATCTCTTTACGAACGACCCCATGCGTAGAAGCACCGCCGGCGTCATCGACGCCGACGCCCTCGTCCCTTTGCGAATCGCGCGCCTCGAACGGCACGATCCCGAGCGCGTGATCCGCGTGCTCGAACCGCTTGTCCTCGACCGGCGTCGCGAGCGGCTCCTCGGCGTCATCGACTCGCGTCTCGAGAGCGTCACCGTCTTGTTCGACGCCCCCCACGACCCGTTCAACGGCGCCGCCGTCGTGCGATCGTGCGAGGCGTTCGGCGTTCAGACCGTCCACGTCGTCGAGCGAAAAGAGCAGTTCTTGGCGGCGAGCTCGGTGGCCCGCGGCGCGCAGAAGTGGGTCGACGTCGTCCGCCACGCGTCATCCTCCGAGGCCATCGCGACGCTCCGCGCGAGCGGCATGGCGCTCGTCGGCGCACACCCCGCGGGCGAGCTCTTGCCCGAGGATTTGGCCTCGATCCCGCGCTTTGCGCTCGTCCTCGGCAACGAGCGCGACGGAATCACGGCCGAGCTCGAGGCCGCGTGCACGCACCGCGTGCGCGTCCCCATGCGCGGGTTCGTCGACAGCCTGAACGTGAGCGTCACGGCAGCGATCCTCCTCGACCACGCCGTCCGCGCGCGCCGCGGCGACTTGTCGGAGCGCGATCGCCGGCGCCTCTACGCCCGCGGGTTGTATTTTTCTGTGCAGAAGGCCGAGAGCGTACTTACCCTGTCCGACACATGAGCGATCCGCAGGACACGACTACGGACCAAGAGGCCGAGGCCGCCGAGTCGGGCGAGCCCCCGCCGGACCTACCTGCGCCCAACGAGCTGGAGAAGGCGCTCGAGGAGGCGGCCAAGCTGAAGGACATGCTCGTCCGCACGGCGGCCGACTTCGACAATTTCCGAAAGCGCACCAAGCGCGAGCTCGACGACGCGCGCCGTGGCGGCCGCGACGACCTCTTGAAGGACCTCCTGCCGGTCTTCGACAACCTCGAGCGCGCCATCCAGAGCGCGCAAAAGGCGACCGACGTGAAGGCCGTGTCGGACGGCATCGCGATGGTCCTCAAGCAGTTCGACAACACGCTCGGCCGCGCGGGAATCGCGCGTGTCGCGACGGTGGGCGCGATGTTCGACCCGTCGATGCACGAGGCGATTCAGCAGATCGAGACCGACGAGCACCCGCCCGGCACCGTCGTGGCCGAGGTGCAGCCCGGCTATCGGGAGGGCGAGCGCCTGGTGCGTGCGGCCATGGTCGTCGTCGCAAAGCCCAAGTCGAGCTGATACTGTAAGCCCGCGATGGGGAAGATCATCGGCATCGACCTCGGGACCACGAACTCGTGCGTCGCGGTCGTGGAGACACACGTCGCGGCGGGTGCGAAATCTCAACCGGCCAAGCTCGAGGTGCGCATCATCCCGAACGCGGAGGGCGCGCGGACGACGCCGTCGGTCGTCGGATTTCCGGTGAGCGGCGAGCGTCTCGTCGGGCAGGCGGCCAAGCGTCAGGCGGTCACCAACGCGACCAACACCGTCTACGCGGTGAAGCGTCTCATGGGCCGTAAGTTCGGCGACGAGGAGGTCCAGCGGCAGCTCAAACTCGCGCCCTTTCGAATCATCGAAGCACCCAACGGGGATGCGTGGGTGGCGCTCGGCGGCCGCGAGATGTCGCCGCCCGAGGTCTCGTCGTACATCCTCGCGAAGATGAAGGAGATCGCCGAGGCGTTTCTCGGCGAGCCGGTCACCGACGCCGTCGTGACGGTCCCCGCGTATTTCGACGACGCGCAGCGCCAGGCGACGAAGGACGCCGGCAAGATCGCGGGCCTCGACGTCAAACGAATCATCAACGAGCCCACGGCGGCCGCGCTCGCGTACGGCCTCGAGAAGAAGCAGACGGAGCGCGTCGCGGTGTACGACCTCGGCGGCGGCACGTTCGACATCTCGATCCTCGAGATCCAGAGCGGCGTCTTCTCGGTCAAGGCGACCAACGGCGACACGCACCTCGGCGGCGAGGATTTCGACCAGCGGCTGATCGACGCGATCGCCGAGACGTTCGAAAAAGAGAACGGCGTCGATTTGCGCAAAGACCGCATGGCACTTCAGCGTTTGAAGGAAGCGTCGGAGAAGGCCAAACACGAGCTTTCGTCGTCGCTGGAGACTGAAATCAATCTGCCTTTCGTGGCGACGAGCACCAAGGGAGAGCCGCTCCACGTCGTGCGGACGCTGACGCGCACCGACTTCGAGCTCCTCACGCAGGACCTGATCGACGCGACGCTCGAGCCCTGCAGGCGCGCGCTCGCCGACGCGAAGCTCACGCCGTCCGACATCCACAACATCGTGCTGGTCGGCGGCATGACGCGCATGCCGGCGGTGCAGAAGGCGGTCAAAGAGTTCTTCGGCAAGGAGCCGCACAAGGGCGTGAACCCGGACGAGGTCGTCGCGGCGGGCGCAGCGCTCCAAGGCGCGGTGCTCCAGGGCGAGGGCAACGTGGAGGTGCTCCTCCTCGACGTGACGCCGCTCTCGCTCGGCGTCGAGACCGGCGGCGGCGTCTTCACGCCGCTCATCGGACGCAACACGACCATCCCGACGGAGAAGAGCGAGATCTTCACGACGAGCGTCGACAACCAGTCGTTCGTGCCGATCCACATCCTGCAAGGCGAGCGCACGATGGCCGCCGACAACCGCTCGCTCGCCCACTTCGAGCTCACCGGCATCCCGCCCGCGCCGCGCGGCGTCCCGAAGATTCAGGTGACCTTCAAGATCGACGCCAACGGCGTCGTCTCGATCGAGGCCAAGGACCTCGGCACCAACCGCGTGCAGACGATGAAGATCACCGCGACGAGCGGTCTCTCGCAAGACGACGTGAGCCGCCTCGTCGCCGACGGCGAAGAATTCCGCCAGGCGGACGACATGCGCCGCGAGCTCGCCGAGCTGAAGAACCAGGCCGAGACGCTCCTCTACACGACGAGCGCCGCGCTCGACGGCTACGCGGACCTCGTCGAAGCCGACGTGCTCGACGGCGCGCGCAAACAGGCCGCGCACCTCCGCAACCTCCTCGACAACGGCGGCGAAGTCGCGAACATCCGCGAGGCGCACCAGACGCTCGAGGCGATGGTGTTCGCCATCGCGGAGAAGATGTACGGACCGGCCGAGGGCGGCGAAGAGAACCCGCCGGCGTAAGGCGCCCGACCACGAGCGGGGGGAGCCGCCCCGGTGCTATAACGATCCCCATGAGCGGACCCGCGATGACCGACTCCGATCGGGCCGGCCACTTCATCTACGACTGGAACGAGGTCGACCGGCGGGGACGGCTCATCCCGAAGAACGTCACCTTCTTCGACGAGACGCTCCGCGACGGCCTGCAGAACCCGTCGGTGCGCGATCCGTCGATCGAGGACAAGCTCCGCATCCTGCACTTGATGGACGATCTCGGCATCGACGAGGCAGACATCGGCCTACCGGGCTCGAGCAAGCGCGCGTTCGAGGACGTCCTTCGCATGTGCAAGGAGGTCGTCGACTGCAAGATGAAGATCCGCGTCGCGTGCGCGGGGCGCACGGTCGTCAGCGACATCACGCCGATGGTCGAGGTCTCGCAGCGCGTGGGCATCCCGATCGAGGTGTACGCGTTCATCGGGTCGTCGCCGATCCGGCAGTTCGCCGAAGACTGGGACGCCGAGAGCATCGCCAAGAAGAGCGCGGCGGCCATCGACGTCGCGGTGAAGGCCGGGCTCCCGGTCGCGTACGTCACCGAGGACACGACGCGCTCGCGGCCCGAGGTCCTCTCGACGCTCTTCAAGACGGCGATCGATCACGGCGCGACGCGGCTTTGCCTCTCGGACACCGTGGGCCACGCGACGCCCGACGGCGTGCGCAACTTGATCCGCTTCACGCAGAGCATCATCGCGGGGACCGGCGCGAAGGGCATCGGCATCGACTGGCACGGCCACAACGACCGCGGCCTCGCGCTCGAGAACGCGCTCTGGGCGCTCGAGTTCGGGGCCGATCGCGTGCACGGCACCGCGCTCGGCATCGGCGAGCGCGTCGGCAACGCGCAGATGGAGCTCATCCTCCTCAACATGAAGCTCCTCGGCTTGCTCGACCGCGATCTGACCAAGCTCATGGAGTACTGCAAGAGCGTCGCCGACGCGGTCGGCTGGAACGTCCCGCTCAACTACCCGCTCGTGGGTCGCGACGCGTTCCGCACCGCGACGGGCGTGCACGCCGCCGCGATCATCAAGGCGATGCAAAAAGGCGACGCGTGGCTCGCCGACCGCATCTACAGCGGCGTGCCGGCCGGGATGTTCGGGCGCAAGCAAGAGATCCTCATCGGCTTCATGAGCGGCGCGTCGAACGTGAACTACTACCTGCGCGAGCGCGGCATCGAGCCCGACGACGCGTTGACGAAGGAGATCCTCGCGGCGGCGAAGGGTCTCGACCACATCATGACCGAGGACGAGGTCATGGCGGTCGTGAAGCGCGTCCGCGGCTGATGCAGGTCGGGATTCATTGGGAGTCGCGCGGCGCGTCGAGCGGGCCCGCGGTCGTGCTCGTGCAAGGGCTCGGGCTCTCGTCGCGCTTTTGGTTCGACCAGCCGGAGCGGCTCCTCGCGCGCGGCGTGCCGCGTGTGATCGTGCTCGACAACCGCGGCACGGGGCGCAGCGACAAGCCTCGTCGGCCGTACCGTCTGCCGCAGATGGCCGACGACGTCGCGCGCGTGATCCGCGAGGCCGGCGCGGGCCCCGCTATCGTCGTCGGGATCTCGATGGGCGGCATGATCGCGCAGCACGTCGCGATGCGGCACCCGCGCGACGTGCGCTCGCTCGTCCTGCTCGCGACGACGCCGGGCCACCCTCACGCCAAGCTCCCGGCGCCGAGCACGCTGCGCCTCCTCTTGACCGCGCCCCGCGCGCGTCACGACGAGGCCGCGACGCGTCGTTTCAATCGCCTCCTCTTGCCGGAGGCCGAGCTCGATCGCGCCGACGTCCACCTCGCCCGCTGGCCCGCGGCGCTCGAGCAGGACCCGCTCTCGATGCAGACGTTCGGGCGGCACTTCTTCGCCGTGATGACGAACTGGACCGGCGCCGGCCTCGGTCGCGTCGAGCAGCCGACCGTCGTGATTCACGGCGCGGAGGACATCCTGGTGCCGCCGGAGAACGGACGGCGGCTCGCGCGCCTGCTCCCGCGCGCGCGCCTCGTCATGCTCCCGGGCGTCGCGCACGCCGTCTCGCTGCTCGCGCCGGACGCGATTGCCGACGCCCTCCGAGAGCTCGAGGCCGCGTGAGGCGCGCGCTCGCGGCCGTCTTTTGCAGCGCGTGCGTCGTGGGGCCGAACCTGGTCGCCGCGCCGATGCTCTCGTCGGTCCCGGTCGCGCGCGCGCCGGCCGCCGCGAGCGCCGACGACGACGCCGACGCGACGAGCGACGAGACGCCGGCCCCGCGGTTCGACGGCGCGTGGACGGGTCGCGCCTGGCAGACCGGCAACGCGTCTTTTCCGGTGACGGTCACCTTCGAGACGCGCGGCAACGACGTGATCGGGCGCGTGCACTACCCGGATCAGCACTGTCGCGCCGAGTGGCGCCTCCGGCGCGGCGAGCAGCAGCAGTGGGCCGGCGAAGAGAACGTCCTCGTCGACCCGTTCAACCGCTGCCCGCGCCACGGTCACGTGATCGTCGCGCCGATCGACGACGGCACGCTGCGCTGGAACTGGACCGCGCCGGGCCGCGCGGCGAGCGCGAACCTCGAGCGAAACGCGCAACCGTAGGCGCGCCCGGCCGATGGGCTGCGTGATCCTCTCGATCCTCGCGCCGAGCCGGTGCGCCGCCTGCGACGAGCCGGCGCGGCCCGACGCGGTGTTTTGTCCGAGCTGCGCGGCCACGGTCGAGCGCTCGAGCGAGCCCGGCGCGCCGTTTCTCTACGGCGGGGCGATGTCTCGAGCGATCACGCGCTTCAAATACGGTCCGGTGCCGGAGCTCGCGCGGCCGCTCGGCGAGCTCCTCGCCGGCGAAGCGCGCCGGCGCGGCTTCGACGTCGACGTCGTCGTCCCGGTTCCGCTCCACCCGAGCCGGCTCTTCGAGCGCGGCTTCAACCAAGCGGCGCTGCTCGCGCGGCCGGTCGCGCGAGCGCTCGGGGTGCCGCTCCGCGCGCGCGCCCTCGCGCGGACGCGCCCGACCCCGCACCAGGCCGAGCTCGACCGCAGCGCACGCCTCGCGAACGTGGCCGGCGCGTTTCGGGCCCGAAAACCGCTCCTCGAGCGCGTGCTCCTGATCGACGACGTCCGCACGACCGGCGCCACCCAAAACGCATGTGCCGACGCGCTGCGCGCGGCGGGCTCGCGGCAGGTCGATTGGCTCGTTCTCGCCATCGCGCCGGCGATCGCTTACCCTTAGATCAACACCTCGACCCGTGAGCAACCAGACCGAATGGCGGTGGGCGGATCCTGCCGGACAGCAGCGTCTCGTCCGAGAAGACGAGCTGCGTGCTGCGCTGAAGACGGGCGTGATCCCGGCGAACGCACCCGTCTGGACGCGCGGCTGGAATGGTTGGAAGCCGGCGCACGAAGTCCCTGAATTGACGGGCAAAATCGCCGCGGCGACGAACGGAGACGTGCCGCCGCCGCCGACCTTCGTCGTCGCCGCGCAGGACGCGTTCGAAGGGAAGCCTGCGCCGCCGCCCGCCGGGCCCGCCGGGCCCGCCGAGCCGCCGCCTCCGCCGCGGTACGTCCCCGCCGCGCCCAGCACGCAGCCGCAGATCCCCGCGCCCGCCGGGTCCGACACGAAGCTCGACGCGATCGCGCCGAGCCCGAAGCCTCCGCCCGCGAAGCCCGCGACGAAGGCGCCGCCGCCGCTTCCGCCCGCCGCGCGCGCCGCCGCGAAGAAGAGCAGCATGCCGCCGCCGCTCCCCGCCGCGGCGAAGCGCACCCTGCCGTCGTCGGGCGCGCCGAAGAAGCCCACGCCCGCTCCGATGAAGGCGACGCCCTCGCCGCCGAAGGTAACGCCCGCGCCGCCCGCGGTCGCGAAGACGAACCTCACGAAGACCGCGCCTCTGCCGCACGCGCAGCAGCCGAGCGCGTTCAAGCACACGCAAAGGCCGCCCGCGGGCGTCGCGCCGCCGCCCGAGTCGCTGCCGCCGTCGGGCCGAACGACGCTGCAGGTCGCGCCCGCGCCGCCGCCGATGCCGAAGCTCGATCCGCTTCCGCCGGCGCGCGAGCCGCCACCGAAAGAGCCGAGCAGCAAGTTTCCGACGCTGGTCATGTTCGACGAGGCGCCGAGCGCCCTGCCGCCACCGCCGACGAACGACGAGGCCACCGAGGAGGCGCCGCCGATCGTCGTTCCGCCGCCCGAGCCGAGCGCGGTCACCAACGCGGTCACGCGCCCGCCGCCTTGGGGCGAGGGCGCCGTCGAGATGGACACGACCATCCCGCGGTCGCCGGCCGTGCCCGCGGTCGGAGGTGAGCGGCCGTCGGAAGCGCCGCGGCCGATGGAGCTCAGCTCGTCGGATTCTCACGTCGGAGGGGCGGCTCGAGGTAGTGAAGGCGACGCCGCTCGCGCCCGCCGAGCGCCCGCACTCGACGATGCTCGGCATCGGCCCCGACGCGCTCGCCGACAATCGCGCGAGGCTCGAAAAGGCGACCGGCAAACAAGAGTCGCCGCCGCCGGCGCCGCTCTCGGCGAGCGACGTCGCATCGACCACGAAGTGGCCCGCGCAGACGGAGGAGGCGCCCGAGCCGGAGCCGACCGGACCTGCGGCGCCGATTCCGTCGGCGAGCGGCGCGAAGCTCCATGACTTGCGGGCGCTCGCGGCGGCGCGCGCGCAGGGCGTCGTGGCGGGCGCGCAGCGCGCGTGGGCGGATCTGCGCGAGCGCACCAAGGACAAACCCCGGTGGGTCTTGCCGGTGGTCGCGGGGACCTCGGCGTTCGTCGTGCTGATCCTCTTCGCCGCCGGGATCCGCGCGATCGCGAACGCAGGGTCGAGCGGGTCGAGCGCCGCGAGCGCGTCGGCGTCGAGCGCCGCGACGCGACCGACGCCTTCGTCGGAGCCGACGGCGAGCGCGACGGTCGTGGCGCCCGCGCCCGCGCGACCGATGCAGTGCACGACCGCGGGCGCTCCGCGGACCGTCGCGCCCAAGGCGCTCGTCGCGAGCGGCGTGGAGGTCGCCGACGTCGGCGGGAAAATCGCGCTCGGATTCGCCGCGGCTCCGAAGGAAGCGACGCTCGAGATCCTCGACGCCGCGACGGTCGCGTCGCTCGGGTCGCTGCATCTCCCCGAGCCGGCGAGGGTCCGTCGCGTCGTCGGGCTCGACGCGAACAAGATGGCGGTCGACCTCGATCGCAAGGGCGATCCGCTGCAAGGCCGCCGCACGCTTCGCGCCGCGACGCCGATCGATCTCGGCGCGACCGCCGACGGTCTCGCGTGGGCGCCGCTCGCGAGCGACAAATGGGTGAAGCTGTGGTCGCTGCCCACTCCGGACGAGCCCGTCGAGGCGCTACGCGGCGAGCCGCTCCCGAACGACGCCGGCTTCGCGGTCGCCTTTCGGCACGCCGGCGCGATCTGGTTCGGCGCGTTCGGCGGCACGCCTCCCGCGCCGCTCGGCGGGCTCCTCCACGTCGACGGCCTCGGCCCGAAGATCGGCTCTCCCGCGATCGCCGCGAGCGGCGATCGCATCATGGTCGCGTGGGCCGATCGCGCGAGCAAGGAAGATCCGTGGTCGGTGCGCTACGCGTTCTTTCACCCGAGCGACGCGAGCGCGCAGGCGAAGACGTTCTCGCTCGAGGGCGGCGCGCCCGAGCGCGCGATGTCGCCGGCGCTCGCCTCGCTCGGCGCCGGGCGCTTCCTCTTCGTCTGGACCACGTGCCCGGAGGGCGGCTGCCAGGTGCGCGGCGTGGTCTTCGACGCCGACGGCTCGACCAGCGCGCCGTTCACCGCGTCCACCGACGGCGTCAACGCGGGACAAGGCCAAGCGGCCGTGCTCCCCGACGGGCGCGGCGTCGTCGCGTTCCTCGCCGCCGCGGGAAGGCACGTCTTCGAGGTCCACGCGGCGCCCATCCACTGCACGGAGAAATAGATGCAACATACACGCTTCTTTCTCGCCGTGACGCTGCTCGCCGCCGGGTGCGCGCTCTTCGAGCCGCAGTCGAAGATCCGCGCCGGTCAGCCGTTCGCGACCGGCCAAGCGCAGTACGACGACTATTTCGGCAAGGTGCACACGCTCCAAGTCGCGGCCGCGAGCTGGTCCGACGAGAAGAAGGCCACGCGCCGAAATCTGATCGACGCCCTGAAGATCGCGACCGACGCGGCCGACGTGACCATCATCGAGGCGACGCACGAGCGCATGGTCGCCGCCACGCACGTGGTCGGCGGCACGCACCTCGCTCTCCGCGAGGACGAGGCCAAGCTCGTCGTCCCAGGCGAGGGCCGCGCCGACGGCCCGACGCGCGACTTCATCACCGCGCTGCGAGCGACGCTCGACGGCGAGATGAAGCGCAAGCGCGAGCTGCGCGACGTTCCGCAGAAGTGCGACGAGCTCTCGAAGGCGGGCCGCGATCTCGAGCCGCACGTGAAGGACGACTTCTTCCGGCAGGGCGGCACGATGATGGCCGACGTCCACGACGAGATCGAAGCGTCGTTCGACGTGCTGGCGCAGCTCTCGAAGACCTCGCGCCTCGAGCGCCGCGAGACGGAGGATTTCATCGCGGATCTCGCGCGTGCGGTCGACGACGGCCCGGGCGAGACGGTGCAGGCCGCGCCGCCCGTGGCCGTCCAGCACGCCCACCCGAGGCCCGCGCAGACCGGCGAAGCGGCGGTCGTCGCGCCGAAACCGAAGCCCAAGCCGAAACCGCAGCCTCAAGGGGGAGGTGGCGACGACTTCAATCCGTAGTATGGAGCGCGACACCTTCGCGGGGTTCTTGCATGAAGACGCGCGTCCTCGTCCTTGCCTTTCCACTGCTCGCTTTCGTCCGTTGTAGCGGCGCGAGCCCGAGCGACCTGTTCGACGCGGGCGACGGCGCGCCCACGAACGCCGACGCGACGCCCCTCGACGCGCCGGGCGACTGCACGCAAGGCCAGACGATGTGCGCGGGCGCGTGCTTCGATCTCTCGACCGACGCGAAGAACTGCGGCGCGTGCGGCGTCGCGTGCAAGGGCACGGATCAGTGCGTCGCGGGGAGCTGCCTCTCGTGCGACAAGGTCGACGCCGACAAGGACGGCTTCGACGCGTGCGTCGATTGCAATGACAACGACCCGAACGTGAACCCGGGCGCGTTCGACGTCCCCGGCAACAACGTGGACGACGACTGCAACGGGAAGACCGACGACGTCGCGTCGTGCGACGCGAAGATCGCGAGCGACACGAAGGACGCGACCGACCTCGCCCACGCGATGGACATGTGCGACCCGTGGGTCGGCTCCGCGAGCTTCCCGACGCTCGCCGACGATCGCGCGCACGAGGTGGCGCCCGACTGGGGCACCTTCAAGGTGCAGTACGGCGACAGCATGGCCGCGATCTCGAACGGCATCGCCGCCGACGAAGACGACACCGGCTACGTCGCGCCGCAGACCGGCACGAATTTCGGAAAGACCGGGACGGCCTACCCGCTCGTGCCCAAGCCCTTCACCTGCGTCGACGGCCAGGGGCAGACGCAAAACCAGACCGACCCGACGACGGTCAACGACTACACCGAGCTCGCCGTGCAGCTCGAGGTGCCGACGAACGCGCATTCGTTCTCGATCGATTTGAATTACCTCACGACCGACGCGCCCGAGTGGAAGTGCTCGGTCTACGACGATCAGGCGCTCGTGATGCTCGAGTCGAAGTCGCTCACCGGCGACCTCTTGATGGACTCGAGCGGCCGGCACATGTCGGTCAACAGCCCGTACCTCGTCTTGAACGACGCGCAGAGCCTGCAAGGCACGGGCATGGAGCTCCTCGGCAACGGCAACGAGCTCGCCGGCGGCGGCACCGGGTGGATGACGCTGACCGCGCCGGTCACGCCGGGCGAGACGATCAAGCTCCGCTTCGCGATCTTCGACACCGACGACTCGATCTACGACTCGCAGCTCTTGATGGACCACTTCCGCTGGTCGACCGCGAAGGCGTGCGGCGCGTCGACGGCCGACCCGAGCTACGACGGCGGCGCGCCCGAGGGCGGCGCCGACGGCGGGTGCTGAGCGCGATCAGTTACGCGCGAACTTCTCGGACGGGAACTTGTGCGACGCGTCTTCGAGGTGCGTCGCGACCATGTCGGCGGTGATGGTGATCGGCAGCAGATCGCGCGTGCCGTCCGGCATCACGATGACGTAGACGGGGATGCCCGTGCGGCCGAGGCTGTCGAGGAGCGCCGAGAGCTCGTCGTTGTCGTTCGTCATGTCGGCGCGCATCGGCAGGATGTTCGTATGCTGGAACGCGCCGCGCACCGTGTCGGTCTCGATGAACGCGTGCTCGTTGGCCTTGCAGGTCGCGCACCACTCGGCGGTGAAGTCGAGGAACACCGGGCGACCGCGCTTCGCCTCGGTCTTGACGCGCGCCGCGTCGTACGGCGTCCAGACGATGTGGTTGTCGGCGATGACCGGCGGATCTTTGGAGCCGGGGGCGGCGGCGACTTGCGCGTCGGCGGCGATGGCTTGCGTGGGCTTCACGAAGGAGATCGACCAGTACCCGACGAGGACGAGCCCGCCGACCTGGACGCCCCGCACGAGCCAGCGACGCGCCGGCTCCGCGGCGACGCCGCCGTACCGGTTGCCGAACCAGAGCGCGACGGCGAGCGCGAGCAAGAAGATGAGGAACGAGTTCGACGACGCGGGCGTCACCTGCACTTGGAGCGTGCGGAAGAGCCAAATCGCGGTGCCGAAGAGGGCGAAGCCCATGACCGTCTTCACCGTCTCCATCCACCGGCCGGGCCGCGGGAGGATCTTCGAGAAGGACGGGATGAACGTGATGATCAGATACGGCAGCGCGAGGCCGATCCCGATTACGGCGAAGATGAGGATCGTCTTCCACGCCGGGACGTCGGCGCCGAGCGCGACGGCTGCGGCGGTGCCGAGGAAGGGCGCCGAGCACGGCGTCGAGAGGAGCGCGGCGAAGAGACCGTTGACGACCGAGCCGAGGAACTTGTCGTCGTCGCCGCCCTCGGCGCCCGACGACATGTTGATCTCGAAGACGCCGACCGAGTTCAGCGCGAACGCGAAGACGATCGCGGTCATCGCGGCGACGAAGGTCGGGTGTTGGAACTGCATGCCCCAACCGAGCCTGTGGCCCGACGCCTTCACGACGACGATCACGATCGCGAGCGCGATGAACAAGCTCATCGTGCCGATCGTGTAGGCGATGCCGTGCATGCGGCGCCTGGCCGCGTCGTGGCGCGCGTGGTCGACGACGCTCATTGCCTTCAGCGCGAGGACCGGCAAGACGCACGGCATCACGTTGAGGATCAGTCCGCCGACTAGAGCGAGTGCGAGTGTCGCGATCATCAGTGACCTCTACTGGAGCTGGACTTTCTGCAAGGCTCAGGCCCGAAAGTGCGTGCAGTCTAGCACGAGAAAGCCGCGGGAAAAGTGAGGTGGTTGGTCCCGGATCCAGGATCACTGCATCACCGTCCGTGGGGCCGCCATCTTCGCGAGGGTCGCCTTGGCCATTCGCAGCTCCGGCTCGAGCGCAATGGCGGTGGGCTTCGGCGAGGACTCGGTGCGCCGGACGAACGCGTCGAGGTACTGACGCGCTGCACGAAATTCTCGCGCCGCGTACGCGAGGTGGCCGAGGACGAAGCGCCCGTAGCCCTGGCCGCACGGCGCGGCCGCGAGATCGTCGATCGTGCGCTGCAGATCCGACGACGCGCGCTCGCCCGCCGCGATGCGAACGAGCGCGAGCTGCGCCTCGTAGAGCGGCCTGTCGCTCGCCGCCCACCGCACCGCGCGTTCCAGTGCGGCCGCAGATTCGCCGTATCGCTGTGCGTGGAACAGCGTGCTGCCGAGCGTCCACCAGTGAAACGAGCGACGCGACGCGGGCGCGCGACGCGCTGCGCTGCGAAGGTGCGCGATCGCGGAATCGACGTCGCCGGCCGCGGCGGCCGCGCGCGCGGCGTCGTGGTGGATGACGTCCGGCATCACGCCGAAGTCGACGGCGGACTCGGCGACGACGAGGGCGTCGCGAAACCGGCGCTGCTCGAAGAGCGCGACGTAGAGCTGGCGAAGGAGCATCGCGTGCGTCGTGCGATCGATCGGGGCGCGCGTCGCGAGGCCCCGGCGCGCGAGGCGCGCGCGCGACGAGGCGTCTTTCGCCTGCATCGCGCGGTGGAGCAGCTCTTCCGGGCTCGTTTTGGCCACCAACGTCAGTCTAGCGTGCTAGACGAAGTCGCGATGCGTCGTTTCGTACTGGTCGTCCTCGCCGCGCTCGGCGCGGTTTCGTGCGGCCGTCGCGCCACCCAGGCCGACTGCGACGCCATCGTCGATCGGATGGTCGTGGTGAAGCTCAAGGAGCGAAACATCACCGACCCGGACAGCGTCTCCAAGATGCAGGCCGAGCTCCGCAAGGACGCGGACTCGGACATCCCGGGCTGCGTGGGCAAGCGCATCACGGACTCGGCGATGAAATGCATCCAGAAGGCCGAGACGCAGGAAGCCATCATCAAGTGTCTGCGGTGAAGTGGGGCGCGGTCGCCGTCGGCGCGCTCGCGCTCGGCGGCTGCAAGCAGAAGGTGACGACGGCGCAGTGCGACGCCATCGTCGAGCGCTACGCCGAGCTCGTCGTGAAGGAGTCGATGCCGGACGCGTCGGCCGAGACGATCGCGAAGGAGCGCGCGCGCGAGAAGAACGAGGCGCACGGCGACGACGCGTTCAAGAACTGCGCGTCGGAGGTCCAGCCCGCCGACTACGACTGCGCGATGAAGGCGACGAGCGCCGACGCGCTCGAGAAGTGCTTGGAATGACCGAGCCTACTTCGTGTGCGCGGCGCGGCCGGAGAACTTCCACTTCCCGCCCTCGTGCTCCGGCTCCGGGTCGACGCCCCAGACGACGTCGCCGCCGAGCTTGCACACTTGATCCTGGAGCTCGCGGAGGCAGTCGGTCTTGGACGTCGGGCTCTGGTCGTCGCAGCTCGACGTGACCGCGCCGATGTTTTCGGTCTGTGTCGTCGGCGCGCGCTGAAATACTTGCACAGTACAACCATCGGGCCGCGACGGCCATTTCGAGCCGTTTCCGCTGCCGCCGCACGCGACGACCGCGCACGCGAGGAAGACCGCCTTCATCATGATCGCACCTCCGCCTGAATCGACGCGCCGCCCTTGAGCAGCGGGTAGCCCATCGCCTTGCGCTGATCGAGCCAAGCGCCGGCGACGCCGCGCGCGAGGCCGCGGACGCGACCGATGAAGCGCGCGCGCTCGGTCACGCCGATGGCGCCGCGCGCGTCGAGCACGTTGAACTGGTGCGCCGCCTTGGTGACGAAGTCGTACGCGGGGAGCACGAGGCGCTTCATCGGATCCTCGGAGAGCGCGAGGAGACGCTTGCACTCTTTTTCGTAGTGATCGAACGCGGCGAAGTGCGCGGGCACGTCGGCCTGCTCGAAGTTGTACGTGCTCCACTCCCACTCGGCGCGCTTGTAGAGGTCGCCGTAGCGAATGCCGGGCGCGTACATGACGTCGAACATCGTGTCGACGTCTTGCAAGTACATCGCGATGCGCTCGACGCCGTAGGTGAGCTCGCCGCTCACCGGCTTGCAGTCGAAGCCGCCGATTTGCTGGAAGTAGGTGAACTGCGAGATCTCGAGCCCGTCGATCCACACTTGCCAGCCGAGACCCCACGCGCCGAGCGTCGGCGACTCCCAGTCGTCCTCGAGGAAGCGGAGGTCGTGCTGCTCAGCGTCGGTGCCGAGCGCGCGGAGCGACTCGACGTATCGATCCTGGATGTCGATCGGCGACGGCTTCAGGATGACCTGGAACTGGTGATACTGCTGCGTGCGATTCGGGTTCTCGCCGTAGCGGCCGTCGGTCGGGCGGCGCGAGGGCTCGACGTACGCGACGTTCCACGGCTCGGGGCCGAGCGTGCGGAGGAACGTCGCCGGGTTGAACGTGCCCGCGCCGACCTCGGAGTTGTAGGGCTGAAGGACGAGGCAACCGCGTTTGGCCCAGAACGCTTGAAGCGCGAGGAGGATGTCTTGGAAGTACATGGGGAGATCAGAACGTGACGCCGAGACCCGCTATACCACCGACGTAGAACGCGCGCAGCGACTGGGCGTCGTCGTACGGCGCGACGACGCCGGCGACCGCGGAGAGCGTCAGTCCGAAACGGTAACCGGAGAGGCGCGTCGTGCGAAGCGCGACGCCGACCTCGCCGAGCAAGCCGCCGGCCTCGCCGAATTCGGTCGAGCACGTGGAGGTCGTCGTGACGACGCAGAACGGTTGCAGTACGAGGAGGCGAGTTCCTGCGAAGACGCTGAACACGAGCGGCTCGTCGTCCAGCGGCAGCCACTCGAGGCGCCCGATGGCGCCGAGCGAGAAGACATCCGGAACGGGAAGCGCGGAGATGCCGCCGGTCAACGCCAGATGCTTGGCGACGCGCGCGCGACCGAGGAGGTCGACCTGGGCGACGGGCGCGAACGACAGAGGAGCGCCGTGGACGCCCGCGAGCGCGCCGCCCTCGAGCAGCAGATCGAAGCCGCCCCCTCGCTCGTCCTCGCCGAACGCCGAAACGGGAACGAGCAACGCGACGAAGACGATGGCGGCTCCCCTCCCCAAGATTTCGCCCCGTCTTCCTCGTCAGGAGCCGAGCTGCGCGAGGAGCTCGCGGGCGTGCTCGAGCGTCGCGTCCTCGTCGACGGCGCGCTTCAGGAGCATGACGGCGCGCTTGTTGTCGCCCTGGTGCATCGCGATTTCGCCGAGGCGCTCGTAGGCGACCCCCTTCGAGATGGGCGCGGCGGTGCGGAGCATGGTGATCGCGCGGAGCGCGCGCGTCGCCGCGTCGAGCTCGCCCTCGGCCAGCGCCACGTACGCGAGCTCGGAGGCGACGACGCCGTTCTGGCCGTCCATGTCGAGGCCGGTCGAGAGCATCTGAAGCGCGCCCTTCGGGTTTCCGAGCGTGTTCTCGAGGCGCCCGAGGCGCAGGTAAATCGGCGCGAGATCGCGCGAGCGGCGGCCCTTGTGCGCGGCGACGACCGCTTGGAGGATGTCGCGCGCTTCGTCGTAGCGCTCGGAGCCGATGAGCGCGTCGGCGAGCAGGCCGGTGCACTCGGCGTCGGCCGGCTTGATGCCGCGCGCTTCCTCGAGCGCGGCGACCGCGGCGGCCGGGTCGTGCTCGAGCAGGGCGGTGCCCGCCGCGACGAGCATGTCGAAGCGACGGTTCGGATCGGTCGCGGCGCGCGCCTCGGCGAGACGAAGCTCGGCGAGCTCGCGCTGCGCGCCAATCGCCGCGTAGACGGCCGACAGCTTCTCGATGACGCGCTCGTCGGCCGGCGCGGTCGCGTGGGCCTTCTCGAGGCCGGCGCGCGCGTAGCCCGGGTTTTGCGCGCTGGTGGAGACGTCGGCGAGACGGAGCGCGACCTCGACCAGGCGCGCGTCGGCCTCGAGCTCGAGGAGCCGCGCGTAGGTGTCGCTCGCCGTGTCGAATCGGCCGGCGGACTCCTCGAGCGCGCCCATCGCCCAGAGCGTGTCGCGATCCGACTCGTCGTGCGAGAGGAGGATCTCGAGCTGCGCGTGCGCCTCGTCGACGCGGCCCGCGGACGCGTGGAGATCGGCGACGCGCCGCCGGAGCGGCTTTTGAGCCTCCGCGTCGGAAGCGTCGGCCGCGCGCACGAGGACGTCGAGCAAGAGGCCGGCGCCGGCCGCGGCGTCCGCGGCGAACACGCGCTCGGCGTCGGCGATCGCCTCGGGGTGACGGCCGAGCGTGCCGAAGACGCGCGCGCGCGCCGAGTACACGATCGGCTCCGACCGCGTCTCGAGGAGCGCCGCGAGCTCTTCGGCGGCGCCCTCGTCGCCGAGCTGCTCGAGCGCGCCCGCGAAGCCGGCGAGCACCTCGGGGTCGTTCGGATCGGCGGAGTGGGCGGCGCGCATCGCGCGCGCGACGGCCACGGTGTCGCCGAGCTCGCGGTGGAGCGCGGCCGCGCCGAGGAGCTCTTTCTTCGCCGCTTCGCCGCCGAGCGCGCGCGACGCGGTCTCTTTCAGCGCGGCGAGCTTGCGACGATCGCCGCGATCTTCGTAGAGCGACACGAGGCGAGATCGAATCGCCTCGCTCGACGGGCACGCCGCGAGGCCAGCCTCGAGCGCGCGCTCGACGCCCGCGTCGTCCCACTGCTCGGCGCGGAGCGCCGCGAGCTCGAGCGCGAGATTGGCGGCGGCTTCGCCCTGCTCGGTCTCGAGGAGACGCTCCATCACGTCGGCGCGATCGCCGGCGTCGCCGCCGGTCGCCGTCAAGAGGCGCTTCATCGCGAGGAGCAGCGAGCGGTTCTTCGGTTCCCAATCGAGACCCGCGGAGTAGAGCGTGCGCGCGCGCGCCGAATCGTCCGCTTCGACGAGCGAGCCGAGACGGAGCGAGAGCACGGCGACGCCCGCGGCGTCCTCGCGATCTTTCGCCGCGTCGATCTGACGTTCGAGGAGCGACGCGAGCTCGCCGGTCTCGCCGCGCGCCTCGAGGAGCTCCGCGAGGAGGGCGACGGCTTGCGTGTCGTACGGCTCCTCCTCGAGCAGCGTGCGAAGCTCGCCGACGACCTCGTCGACGCGCTCGGGGCTCGTCGCGAGGAGGCGCGCGCGCTCGAGTCGCAGCGCGCGGCGCTCGGTCTCTTCTTGGACCGACGGGAGCAGGAGCTCGACGACCGCGAGCAGCGCCGCCGCGTCGCCCGTCGTGCGGAGCAGCTCGAGCAGGCCGGCGCGGGCCGAGACGTCCGACGGATCCGCGAGGGCGATTTCGCGGCGCGCGCGGAGCTCGATGGCGACGTCGCCGATTTGGCGTGCGCGCGCGGCGACGCTCTCGCGGAGACGGCGCGCGTCCTCGGGGCTCGAGGCGTCGCCGGCGTCGAGCTCGATGCCGAGCGCTTCGCTCGCGTCGCCGCGCGCCGCGACGAGCGCGGCGAGATCGAGCAGCGCGCGGCCGAGCGTCTCGCGATCGCCGTCGGCCCCCGCGACCACGCGGCGGAGGAGCGACTCGGCGAGCGAGGCGTCGCCCGACTGGAGCGCGAGCTGCGCCGCGTCCCGGAGCGTCGCGAGCGGCGCGTCGTCGCGCTCGGCCTGGAGCAACACTGCGCGTGCGGAGAAGTCGGCGCGTCCGGCCGCCCGCGCGGCGCGCGCGAAGACCTCGAGCATCGCGGCGGTCTTGCCGCCCGCGTCGATCGCCGACGCGGCGATCGCGGCCGCTCGCTCGGGATCCGCCGCGAAATCGAGCGCGGTCGCGAGCGCGCGCGCCGCGTCGTCGGCCGCGTCGGGGCGCTTCGCGCGCAGCTCGGCGAGTCGGTAGAGGACGTCGGCCGCGCCGCGCGGATCGCGAGGCGTGCCTCGGCCTCGAGCGTCGAGAGCTCCCCGAGCACGGCCTCTTGCTTCTCCGCGTCGCCGAGCGACGCGTACGCGCGGTCGAGCGCCCGCAGCACCTCGCCGCGCATCGCGCCGGTCGCGCGGGCGCGTTCGAGCAAGACGATCGCGCGCGCGACGCCGTCCGGCCCGCGACCTAGCGCGTCGGCCGCGCGGAGGATCAGCGCGCACGAGGCCTTCGGGTCGCCGCTCACGCGGTCGGCGAGCGCCGTGATCGCCTCGACGTACGCCTCCGGGTTGCCGAGCTTCGTCGCGAGAGCCATCGCCGCGTCGTGCGCCGGCGCCGCGGCGGGCGTCTCGGCGATCGCGTCGAGCTGCGAGCGCAGCGCCGCGGCGGTGTCGCCGAGCGAGTCGTGCGCTCGCGCGAGCTCGCCGAGCACCTCGGCGCGCGCGGCGGCGTCGGGCGCACGCGAGAGCCGCGCGTCGAGCGAACGGAGGAGCCCCTTCGTGTTCCCTCGTGCGCGGAGCGCTTTTTCGAGCCGCCGCGCCTCGGCGTCGGAGCCCGCTGCCGTCTCGAACGCGGACTCCAGGATCTCGGACGCGCGCTCGGGCTCGCCCTGCCGCTCCGCGAGCGCGCTGAGCTCGACGAGCACCTCGCTCCGCAAGACC
Organism: uncultured delta proteobacterium; assembly: GCA_963731595.1. Classification (GTDB taxonomy): domain Bacteria; phylum Myxococcota_A; class Polyangia; order Polyangiales; family Polyangiaceae; genus DASXHD01. Next base: position 168,062 of record CAVSWE010000003.1, on the reverse strand, counting down.
GGCGCGTCGTCGTCGGCGCGGCGAACGACGGCGAGCAGCGCGCGGTAGGAGCGCTCGGCCTTGTCGAGCTGCCCGTCGTCGCGCGCGAGCTCGGCGACCATTCGCAAAATTTCCGGGGTTCGCTGGATCGATCCGGGTCGCGGCCTCGAGCTCGGCGAGCGCCTGCGCGCGATCGCCGAGCCGCAGATTGAGCCGCGCGAGGTGGAAGTGGACGGTGGCGCGTTCCTTCGGACGGCGTCCGGCGAACGCGTCGATCATGTCGCGCAAGAGCACGCGGGCGTCGTCGGCGCGGCCCGCGTCTTGGAGGGCTTCGCCGAGACGCAGCTTCAGCGCGCGATCCTCGGGCGCGAGCGCGCTCGCTTGCTCGAGGAGCGGCACCGCCTGCTCGGGCTGCGCGCACTGCCTGAGGAAGATCTCGGCGGCTTCGACGAGGAGCGCGCGCCGCTCGTCGTCCAACCTCGCCTGGCCGGCTTGACGCGCGACGAGCTCGGCGAGCGGCGGCCACTGCTCGGTGCGCCGATAGATGGCGGCGAGGCGCGAAGCGACCTCGGGCGGCGAGCTCGGATCGCCGAGCGCCGCTTCGAGACGTTGCTGCGCGTCGGCGTCGCGCTCGGCGTGCGTGTAGGCGTCGGCGAGGCGCACGATGACGTGGCTTCGCTGCTCGGGAAACTCGCGGACGAGCCGATCGAGGTGCGACGCGGCGTCGAGCCATTCCTTCCGCTGTTCGTGGATGCGCGCGATCGCGTCGAGCAATGGCGCGCGAAGCTCGAGCGCGAGGCTCCGCTTGTAGTGCGCGAGCGCCATCGCGAGGTGACCGAGCTTCTCCTCGGCGATGCTCGCGGCGCGCGCCCAGAGCTCGACGGCCGAGAGCGCGTCGCCGTCGGCCTCCGCGAGCGTGGCTTGCTCGGCGCAGAACCCCGCGAGCTCGTCCCAACGGGCCGCCGCTTCGAGCGTCTCCGAGAGGACGAGCGTCGTCCTCGCGTGCCGCGGCGCGTCCGCGAGGTTCGCGCGCAACGTCGCCGCCGCGTCGTCGACGCGACCGAGGTCGCGCTCGAGCAGCGCCGCGTCGAGTCGGTGCGCGACGCGCTCGTCGGCGACGACGGCGACCTCGACCTGCTTCTTGCGGACCGCGAGCAAGTCTTCCTTGCGCCCGAGCGTCGCGTAGACCTCGGCGAGCCTGCGCGCGGCCTCGGCGTCGCGCGGGTCTTGCTCGAAGAGGCTCGCGTAGAGTCGCAGCGCCGCTTGCGCGTCGCCGACTCGGTCGAGGGCCGTCGTGCCGGCTTCGTGCAGCAGCTCGCGGGCGCGCGGGCGCGCGAACGGAAGCTTCGCCGAAGTCTCGAGGAGCTCGACGATGCGCTCGGCGGCGCCCTCTTCGTTGTGGACGCGCAGCAGCTCGGCGAGCGCCCACTCGACGTGCTCGCTCGGGTGCGTGCTCGCGCCGACGCTCGGCGGCGCCTCGTCGACCGCGTCCGGCGAGACGGTGCTCGGCGGGTGGTCGTCTCCCGACGTCCAGCGCTCGGACGCGAGCTTCATGAGCCGCTCGAGGATCGTCTTGGCGAGCCCGCGATCGACGACCACGCGCGCCGCGACCTCGGCGGCCTCGCGCAGCAGATCAGGATCGCCCCCGGTCGCCTGCGAGAGGCGCAGCAGGCTGTCGATGAGCGGACGGCCGCGGTGACGCCTCTGGAGTTGCGCGAGCTGCGCGAGCAGCTCGGTGTCGGTCGCGTCGTGCGACAGCGCGCGGCCGTACGCGGCCTCGGCCGCCTCGGCGTCGGCGCGCCGATCGCGGTGCCACGTCGCTAGACGAGCCTCGAGATCGCGCAGCGACTCTTTCCCGAGATCCGTCCGCTGGCCGATCGCCGCTTCGAATGCGCCGGTGACCGCGTCCCAACCGGCTTGCGCAGAGGCCGCCTCTTCGAGCGCGCGGAGCAGCGTCTCGTCGGGACCGCCCGCGAGCGCCGCGCGGTCGAGCACGATCTTCGTGGCCGCGTCCCACCGGGCCACGCGCGCCGCGACGCGGATGAGCGAGAGCGCCGCCGCTTCGTTCGTCGGCTCGTCGCCCGCGACGCGCGTGAACTGGACGAGCGCGCCGCGCGGGTCGTCGAGGCGAGTCTCGAGGAGCGCGCCCAGCGTCGTCCGGAGACGCAGGACGTCCGGATTGTCGGCCGGGCGCGAGCCTTCGATGGCCTCGAGCACGACTCGATGCGCTTCGGCGAGCGCGCGGTACGCGTCGGGCGCGCCGGATATGGCGGCCTCTCCCGCGCGCCGCTCGGCGACGCTCGCCACGCTCTCGGCGCCCGCGGCGATCAGGAACGCTTCGCGCGTCGCGTGGAACGCCGCTTCCATGTCGCCCGCTCGCGTCTCGAAGAGGTCGGCGGTCTCGAGCAAGTCGGCGACGCGCTCTTCGTCGTCCTTCGCGAGGCGGAGCCGCTGCGGGAGCAGCGCGACGGTCGCCGACCACGAGTCGGTCGCCGCGTGGTCGCGCAAGAGCACGTCGAGCGCCTCGCGCGCCGAGGCGGTCACGTCGAGGAGCGCCGTCAGCCCGTGCGCCGCGCGCGCGTCGCCTGGCTTCGACGCGAGGCTCTTGGCGTAGCTCTCGATCGCGCGCGCCGCCTCGTCGAGCTTCGCGCGCTGCACGTCGCCGAGCCGCACGAGCAAGCTCGCCTTCGTCTCCGCGTCGTCGTGCCGCGCGGCGGAGCGCTCGAGCAGCTCGGCGAGCTCCTTCCACCGCGCACGGGCGTCGTAGAGCTCCGCGAGCGCCGCGTCGGCGTCGTCGGCCTCGCCGCTCGCTTTTCGGACCGCCTCCCACACCGCGATCGCTTCGTCGGCGGAGTCGAGCTCGCCGGAGAGGATGCGCGCGGCGCGCACGCGGTCGTCGCGGCTCGACGCGTCGGGCTCGTGGAGATCCGCGCGGACGAGCAGCGCGTCGACGAGCGGCCGCAAGCGCCCCGACGAGGCGAGGACGTCGACGAGACCGTCGAGCGCCTCGATGTCGCTCCGGTCGTCGGCGAGCCGTGCCTCCCATGCCGCGATGCAACGCTCGCTCTCGCCGATTTCGGCGGCGAGCCGCGCGGCGACACCGAGCGCTTCGCGCTTCGCCGCGGCGTCTTCTTCGAGCGTGGCGAGGCGCTCGAGCACGGCGAGGCGGTCCCCGCGGCGATCGGTCTTCGCGAGCAGCGCGTCGAGCGTGCGGGCGGCGGCCAGCATCGAGGCGGGTGGCACGTCGAGCGTGAGGACGCGCCCGAGCAAGTCGACCGCGCGCCCGACGTCGCCGAGCCGCTCGGCGTAGACGGTCGCGGCGTCGCAGAGCAGGGTCGCGCGGAGCTCTTCGCTCTCGCAGTCGTCGGCCGCGGCGGCGAGCACCTCGCCGAGGCGATCGTAGCGTCCGGTCTTGTCCGCGAGGCGCGCGAGGCGCTCGCGATGCACGTTCGCGTCGGGATCGAGCATCACGAGGGAGACGGCGTGCTCGAGCGCGGCGGCGTCGTTCGCGAGCCGTTCGTGCAGCGTCGCGACCTCGGCGTGGCGGCGGATGCGCTCCTTCGCGTTCTTCACGGCCTCGAGCTCGATCTCGAGCATGCGCGCGAGATTGGCGTCGCGACCCGCCTCGGCGTAACGCTCACGCAGCAGCGACGCGGCGCGCTGTCGGACGAGGACGCGCTTGCTCCGACCTTTTCCACCCGGCGGCGGGACGGACGCGCGCGGCGGGACGGACGCGCGCGGCGGCGCGCTGCTCTCGTGCGCGGCGGCGACGTGCTCGCTGATCGGCGACGACGTCGGCGGCAGCGTCTTCTTCATCTCCTCGCCCTGTGGCGCGGCCGCGAGGACGCGCTCGAGCAGCGCGATGACTTCGTCGCCGGTCTCGCCCTCGCGCATCATCTCCTCGACGACGATCAGCGCGGAGCCCGCGTCGGCGAGCTCGTCGAGCCAGAGCGACGCCATTCGCACGCGGAGCTCGTGCGCCTCTTTCGGCTCTTTTCCGCCGATCTGCGCGCCGAGCAAGCCGATGAGCTCGCGGTGCTTTCCGTACCGCTCGTAGAGGCGCTCGAGCGACGCGAGCAGGCGCTCGTTCTTCGGCTTGAAGTGGAGGAGCTGCTCGAGGTACGCGATCGCGCGGTCCGCGTTCTTGGCGAAGTCCTTCGCGATCTGCGCGGCGTCCTCGAGGAGCTCGGTCCGGCGGCCCTCGTCGAGGTCGCCGGCGAGGAGACGATCGTAGAGCGCGAACAGATCGTCCCAGCGCTCCTGCGAATCGTAGAGGAGCTTCAGTCGATCGAACGCCCAACCGGCGGGATCGAGGTCCACCATGCGCTCGAGGATGCGAACGACGGCCGCCGCGTCGTCGAACCACTCTTCGTGGAACGAGACGGCGCGCTGTCCGAGCTCGAGCGCGTCTTCGGTCGGGACCGGCCGCGTGATCGCGCCGTGGTAGAGATCGGAGAGCTCTTGCGGGCGATCGAGCGTGCGCGCGAGCTGCTCGGCGCGGTCCCACCACGCGAGCTCGCTCGGGAGCTCCGCGAGCGCGCGGAGCAAGACGCCGTACGCCTCGTCGGGCGACGGCGCGAGCTCGAGGAGCTGGCCGTGCCACGCGCGCCTGCGCTCGAGCGGCGCTTCGAGCGCGCCCGAGACGAGCGCGGCGAGCACGCGCTTGCGCGCGGCGCCATCCGCGATCGCGAGCGACGACTCGAGCAGGCGCGACGCCTCGGCGCCGATCTCGGCGTGCGGCAGCAACTTGACGAGCATGCGCAGCGCGGCTTCGTCGTCCGCGCGGCGCTCGAGCGCGGCGCGGAGCTCGCTCATCGCCTCGCCTTCACGCCCCGGAATCGAGGCGAGGAGCGCCGCGATCTCTGCGCGGATTTGCGGCGCCTTCTCCTCGCTCGCGCGCTCGAGGCGCGCGCGGAGCGTCGCGAGCGCGCCGTCCACGTCGCCGCTCGCGACCATGAGTCGCGCGATTTCGACGGGGGCCTCGTCGCTCGTCGGATCGGCCTCGGCGGCCTGCTTCCAGAGATTGGTGGCGCGCGCCGCGTCGCCGAGCTTCTCTTCCTCGAGGCGCGCGAACCGCGCCAGCGCGCGCGCGCGCGCGGGCCCGGTCTCGCGCGAGGCGCGCCACGCGAGGAGCCAGCGCCACGCGTCGGCCTCGGCCTTCGCGTCCGACGCGGCGAGGAGCGACTCGAACGCGTCCGCGGCGCGCGACTTGGTCGCGTCGTCGGCGAACGGATCCTCGAGCACCGCGCGGAACACCTCGCGCGCTTCGCTGGGGTTCGCGCCGGTCTTCGCGAGCACCTCCGCCTTGGCGGCGACGAGACGCGCGCGCAGCGTGGGGTCGCGGCCCGCGTCGCCCGCGAGCGCGCCGTCGACGGTGCGCGTGAACGACGGGACCGCCGACGCAGCGACGGCGAGCTCCGCGAGCCGCGCGAGGGCCGCTTCGTCGCTCGGGACCTCCAAAAACGCGCGCGCGACGGCGTCGAACGCGCCCGCCGCGTCGCCGAGCCGCTGCTCGAGGACCGCCGCGAGCCGGAGGAGCGCGTCCTTGCGCTCTCCGGGGCTGGCGGCCGACTCGACGAGCGCCGCGTAGAGCTCGGGCAAGGCCGACCATTCCCCGCCCCCTTCGAGCAGCCCGGCGAGACGCTCGGTCGCGACGCGATCGAACGGCGCTCCGCGACGGATGCGCTCGTAGAGCTTGCGTGCGGTCTTCGCGTCGCCCATCTCCTCGGCCGCGCGGGCGGCGTCACGCCACGCCGCCGCCGCGGCCGTCGCTTCGCCGCGCTCGGTGTGGAGCGTACCTAGCCGCGTGTGCCAGAAGACTCTGTCCTCGGTCGACTCCGCGATCTCGACGCGCTTCTGCGCCGCGAGGATCAAGAGCTCGCGATCCTCCGCGCGCTCGGCGACCTGCTCGACGAGATTCGAGAGCGGCGTTCGTGACGAACGCGTCCTCCGCGAGCGAGCGGGCGTGCAACGCGGCGCGCTCGTGGAGCTTGTGGTCCGAGGCGAGGCGAGCGAGGCGCGCACGAACGGCGCGCTCGTCTTCGCCCGGCGGCGTGCGCGGGAGGCGCTGCTCGAGCAGCGTGCACGCGTCGGCGAACGCGCCCGCGTCGCAGTAGATCTCGTAGAGCGCGTCCTCCGTCGCGTCGTCGGGCCCTTCGGCCAGGCTCGCGCGGAGCGTCTCGGCCGCCCCGCCCGCGTCGCCGAGCTCTTTGCGCTGCAGGCTGGCGATCGCGAGGTGCAAGCCGCGTCGCTTGTCGGGCGAGCTCTCGGTCGCGAGCGCGGAGCGGTAGAGCTTCACGCGATCGTGCGGCGTGCCCTGTTCGCGGAGGAGCAGATTGACGCCCGCCATGAGCTCGGGGGACGACGGCGAGTACTCGAGCGCGCGCTTGTACGAGTCGAGAGCGCGCGCGCGATCGCCGGCGAGCATCGCCGCGTCGCCGAGGCGCTGCGCGAGCAGCAGGAGCTCGTCGGTGGAGACCGCACGCTCGCCCAGCGCGAGCGCGAGCACGTCGGCGCGCGCGCCCGCGCCGACCTCGCCCGGCGAGAGACGTTCGAGCGCCGAAAGCCACGGCGCGACGGGCCGGTTCTCGTCGATCGCGCCCTCGAGCGCGCTGCGCACGAGCGCGAGCACGCGGCCGCGCTCGCTCGGGAGGTGCTCCGCGAGCGCGACGGCGCCCTCGAGCGCCCGGCCCTTCTCGTCCGCGTCGGTCGCGCCGTGCACGCGCGCGAGGAGCACGCGCAAGAGCCCAGCCCGCGATCCCTCGGCGCGGACCATCGGCTCGAGGACGTCGGCGGCCGCGAGCGCGATCGCCGGGTCTTTCGAGTCGAGGAGCTGCTCGAGCGCGTCGCGCGCGATGGAGTCCTGCGGATCGATCGCGAGCGCTTCGCGGAACGCTTCCGCTGCGCCGCGTCCGTCACCGAGCCACTGCATGCGTAGCAGACCGAGACGTCCGAGCGTCGACACCTTCTCGGCGCCCTCGACGATCCCCGCGAGCGACTCGTACGCCGTCGCGAGCGTCGGGAAATCGCGCTCGAGCTCGAGCAGCGGGATCCACCGCGAGAGGACGTCTTGGTTCGGGCCGAACTCCTCGACGATCTCGCGCCATGAGTGCGACGCGATGGGCGTCTCGCTCGACGACGCGGTGAGCTGCTCGGCGGCGCGCACGAGGAGCGCGCGGCGCGCGTCGGGCGTCGGCGCGTCCTTCGCCTTGGCGTGGAGCACCTCGACGAGGCCGAGCGAATCGCCGAGCGACGCGAGCAGCGGCTCGAGGGCTTCGAGCGCGCGCTCGCGCGCAGGGGTCTCGAGGAGGCCTCGGTACGCGGCGGCCGCGCGCGCCGGATCGCCGAGTGCGCCCGACGCGAGCTCGGCGAGCTGCTCGGCGGCCTGCTGCCGGCGCACGACGTCCGGCTCGGTCTTCACGATGCGCTCGAGCATCTCGGCGAGAGACACGTGGTCCTCGTCCTCGCCGTAGAGGCGCGCGAGCGCGTGCATCGCGGGGAGCACGGCGAGGTCGGACGCGCCCGGCACGGTGAGCGCGCTCGAGAACGCCGCGCGCGCGCGCTTCACGTCGCCCGTCGCGAGCAAGAGCTCGCCCATCTCGGCGGCGAGACGAGCCCGCGCCGAGGGATCCTTCGTCAGGCTGACGAGCCGCTGGAGCATCTTCTGGGCGGCGTCGTGCTTGCCGAGCGCCCGCGTGAGCACGACGTAGCGGTCGAGGAGATTGCCGTCGCTCGGATCGATCTGCAGCGCCTGCTCGGCCATGTCGAACGCGCCCGCGAAGTCCTCCTCGCGATCGTGCTTGAGCGCCGCGAGCGCGCGGAGCGGACCGAACCTTCTCGCGCCGCGCGCGCTCTCGAGCTCGAGGAGGTAGTAGCGGCTCGCGTCGCCCCATAGCTCCTGCTTCTCGGACGCCGCGGCAAGCGCGGCGGCGGCGCGCTGCGCGCAAGCCTTCACCTCGAGCAGGCGAATTCCGATGCTCTTGGCGCCCTCGTGCCCCGGCGCGTGCTCGAGGAGCCACTCGACGTGCGGGAGCGCGCGCTCGACCTCGCTCGTTTCTTCGTAGAGCGCGAGGAGCTTCGTGCGGTGCGCGAACGCGACGTCGTCCGCCGGCGGCGGGTCGCTCGTCAGCGCCTGCTCGAGCATCTTGGCGACGTCGCGCGGGCGGTTCGCCTGGAGGAGCGCCTCCTCGAGCTTGGCGCGCGCCTCTTCGTCTTTCGGCTCGACGCGCACGAGCAGCGTGAGGGTGTCGGCGAGACGTTCGCTCGCCTGCGCTCTTTCGAACGCCTCGACGGCCTTGCGCAGCACGGGCCCCTGCTCGGCGCGCGGGCGGTGTTGCGCGAGCTCGAAGTAGAATTCGCCGAGCTTGGTGAACTCGCCGGCCTGCGTGAGCTTCTCCTCGAAACGCGCGAGCGAGCCCGGGTGCGTCGGGAGCGCGGCCATCGCCCGATCCAAGTAACTCTGCGACCCGACGTCGTCGCCCATGACGTCGCCGAAGAAGATCGACGACTGGTACATGAACTCCGCGACCACGCCCGCGTGCAGCGTCCGCAGCTTGCGATCGGCCGCGAGGCCCTCGAACGCGAAGGCGAGCTCGGTCACGCGGTCGTCGCGCTTCGCCGCGAGATGCAGCTTGTCCCACGCCTCCTTCGGGAGCTGATTTCTGGAGAGCGCGAGCAGGAAGGCGCTGAGAACCTCACCTTCGTTTTCGAGTCGCTCGTCGAGCGAGTCGATGACCGCGGAAACGCCTGCGGTCGGGCGATGTCGAGTCGAGTCGCTCATCCCGGATCGCCGAGGGTATCACCTCGGAAGCGCGATCGATCTCGGAAGCGTGCGCGATCTGGTCGGTCGTTCAGTACGCGCCTCTGCCGTTTTCGACGAGCGTCGTTTCGGTGCGATACGGGCCGGAAACCGGGGTCCCGCCGCCGCGGACGGTGCCGGCACCGCGCGTCGCGACGACGACGCCGATGCCGGTGAGGACGACCGCGAGGGTGACGAGACCGCTCACGAACGGGATCGCGCCGCTCACGAGGAAGAGCGCGCAGCCGACGAGCAAGTGGACGTGCGGGTTGTCGGTCTTGTGACCGATCAGCGCTTTGCCGACCGTCGCGAGGACGGCGCAGATGCCCGCGTAGGCCGCGAAGACCGCGCCGAGCAAGAGCACGAACGCGACGGGGATACCGATGATCGTGATCGCGATGACCGTGAGCGCCACCGCGCCCACGAGCAGGCCGACGAGGCCGAGCGCGAACGAGCGCATCGGACGCGACGCGGCCTCGATGCGGAGCTTGTTCATCTTGTCGCCCGCGAGCGCGAAGAGGACCGCGCCGAACACGAAGAGCATCGCCGCGCGCGTGGTCGCGTCGCTGACCTCGCGGAGGATCGAGCGCCCCGACGAGGAGGTCTCGGCGCCGATGCGCTTGTCGTCCTTCTTGCGGAGGGAGCCGCCGATTTTGGAGCCCTTGTGACGATCGAGCGAGCCGCCCACGACGCCGACGTCGCCGTCGACCTCCGCGCCGTCGGCGACGTCGAGCGAGCCGCCGACCGCGGTCGCGTTGCCGAAGACGTGACCGCCCTTCTTCACGGAGGCGCTCCCGCCGAAGACCGTGAGGTTGCCGGTCGCGGTCCCGTAGACCGTCGCCGACCCGCCGAAGACGGTCACGTCGTGGACGGTCTCGTCGGCGCCGATGACGATGTCCCCGCCGTGGACCATGCGGTCCTCGCCGCGCGCGGTCACAATCGCCGGCGCTGCCGTCGGAGCCGCAGGCGGGGGCGCGGCGGCGGTCGCGGCGGGCGTCGCGGTCGCTGGAGGCGGCGGGGCCGCGCCAGTGATCGTGATGAGCGTGCCGTCGCGCTTGGCCGTGTAGTCTCCGTCGCCGAGCACGACGTCGAGGACTTTGTCGGCCGGCTGATCGGCGACGTGGACGTCGAACGGCTCGCCGTCGTCGACGCCGCGCAAGACGACGCTCCAACCCGCGTCTTTCGCGAGGCGCGTGACGGCGTCGACGCGTCCGACGTGCTTGGCGTCGAGCGAGACGCGCTTGTCGGCCGGCCAAGCGCCCTCGTGACGGACCTCGGCGAGCGCCGCGGAAGAAACGAGCGCCGCGGAGGCGAACGCGAGGACTGCGAGCTTTCGAAAGCGATTCATGACGTGACTCCCGAGTTGCGAGACGTACGCGCGACGGCCCAACCGATGAGCGCGAGCGCGAAGGTGGTGACGAGCGAGACGGCGGCGCCGCTCGGCCCGGTGGACAAGCTCTTGGCGACGCTCCACGCGGAGCTGGTGACGACCGGCAGGACGCGCGGCGCCGCGAAGACGAACGCGGTCGCGCGCGGCAGCGCGTCGAACAACGCGGGCGCGCCGCAGACGGACGCGAGCACGACGGCGGCGGCGACGAGCACCGTCGGAAACCGGTGCGAGGCCTTCGCGGTCGCGATCGAGAGGTTCTTGGCGACCCGGAGCGCGGCGCCGACGTCGTGCGACTCGAGCGCCATCGCCCCGATCCGAAGGGTGCATTCTGCACACGATTCGGCGTGGACGCGCGCGACCGGGTCGAGCACGTCCTGGGCGTCGGCGAGGCACGAGAGGGCGACCTCGCTGAGGTGGTCGCCCTCCCACGTCTCTTCGCTCGAGAGCCGCGCGGGCTCGGGGTCGGGTTCGGTCGGCTTCACGGTGTCTTCCTTTCCGTCAGCGTCGCGGCGAGCGCCTTTCGTCCGCGGAGAATCCAGGTCGCGACCGTGCCCACCGGCACGGAGAGCCGCCGGCCGATCTCGACGTACGAGAGGCCCTCGAGAAAGAACAGCGTGACCGCCTCGCGCTGCTTCTCCGGCAGCTCGCCCAGCGCGGCTTCGACGCGCGCGAGCTCCTGCGCGCGCGCGGTGCGCTCGAAGGGCGACGGCTTCGAGTCCGGAATGCGGTCGGCGAGGCTGCCGGCCGAGGCCGAGTCGGGCGGCGGCTCGTTCGCCTGACGCCTCTGCGCGCGCGTCCGGCTCCGCGCCGCGTCGAGCGCGACGTGCTTCACGATGCCGACGATCCACGCGCGGAGCGGCTCGCCCGCGCGCAGCCGAGCGCGCCCCTCGATCGCGCGCCTCATCGTCTCGCTGACCGCGTCGTCGACGTCCGGATGCTCGGGGCCGACGTGGAGCACCGAAGCCGCGACGGCTCGCAAGAGCGGCCGCAGCTCGGCCGCCTCCCGCGAAAACGCCTCGACCGACACCGCCGCAGTCATGGGGGCGATGTTGCCGCGTGGGCGAGGCGAAGCAAAGAAGACCGCGGCGAGCATGGGGTTTCCCGGAGGATTCGTCCGAGGGTCGCCCGAAATTTCAGGAATCCGCCCGGGAGGGCCGAATCCGCTCCGTCTCCGTCTCCGTCGCCGTCTCCGACTGGTCAGCTCTCCGCCACCAGCTGTTCCAGCCGGTCGAGCGCGCGCTCCACCACGTCCATCGACGGGCCGAACGAGAAGCGCACGTAATCGCGGAAGCGCGAGGCGCGCGCGCGGCGCTTGCCGGGGTTCACGTCGAAGAACTCGCCCGGGACCGTGATGACCTTCTTGTCGAGCGCCGCGCGGAAGAAGCTCGTCCCGTCGGAGATCGCCGGCGGGAGCGCCGAGACGTTGCCCCACACGTAGAAGGTCCCGTCCGGGACGCGGTCGACGCGGACGCCGAGGCGCTCGAGACGCGAGAGCATGCGATCGCGCTTCTCGCGGAAGACCGCGTGGATCGCGAGCGTCTCCTTCGTCACGTGCTCTTCGCTCATGAGCGGGATCGCCGCGCGCTGGAGCGGTTTGCTCCCGCCGCCGTCGAGGAACGACCCCGCGCTCGTGAGCGCCTCGACGACGCTCTTCGGACCGAGCGCCCAGGTGACGCGCCAGCCGGGATAGCGCCAGTTCTTCGTGAGCCCGTCGAAGACGACGACCGGATCGCGATCGACGTCCTCGACGTAGCGCGCGGCGCTCTCGACCGGCAGCGCGTTCGGCTTCGCGCGGTAGACGTAGTGCGAATAGAACTCGTCGAAGAGGAGCGAGCACTCGAGCTCGCGCGCGACCGCGACCCAGCGCTGGAGCTCGCCCTCGGCCACGGCCTTGCCCGTCGGGTTGCACGGGTTCGACAAGAGGATCGCCGAGAGCCCGCGCCCCATGATCTCTCGCCGCAAATCCTCGTGCGAGAAGGCGTAGCCGCGGTCGCCGTCGAGCATGATCGGGATCGCGGTGAACGCGCGGAAGATGTCGAGCAGCTCCTCGTACGCCGTGTAGTCGGGCAGGAAGTGGCCGAGGTTGATCTGCGCGAGGCTCGCCGCCGCGCGCGTCAGCGCCATGCGCCCGCCGCCCGAGACGCACACGTTCTCCGCCGAGTACTGCGACGGGAGGCCGCGGCGATAAAGTGCATTGTACAAGCTCGCGATCGCCTCGCGGAGCTCGGGCACCCCGGCGACCGGCGCGTACTCCTGGTCGTCGACCTCGATGTTCACGTGCTCGACGCGCGGCGGCGCGCCGGGCAGCGGGCCGGTCTCGGGCTGGCCTTGGCCGAGGTTGCACCACTCCGGGTTCGACGCGGAGAAGCCGAGCCGCGTGGCCTCGCTCGTGACGTAGATCACGCCGGTGCGCGGCACCGCACGAAACGCCGCGAGGGTTTCGGACATGGGCGCACCCATATCAAATTCGGTCACAAGAAGCGCGCGCGAAGCTCCGGCGTCGGCACCATGCACACGTCTTTCTTCCCGAACCAGCGGTACCGGTGGCGCGCGACGAAGTCGTAGACGACGTCGCGCACGAAGCGCGGGACGACCACGAACGCGGCGAAGAGCGGCCAAGGAAAACGAAGGCGACGCGCGATCCGCAGCGCGGCCGTCGAGCGCTGGTAGGCGCGCCCGTCCTCGACGAGGACGACGCTGGTCGGGTCGACCTCGCCGATCTCGAGGCCGTGCTCCCTCATGAGCGCGCGGCCCGCCTCCGACTGCAGCGATGCGAATCGGAAGTGGGCCGCGGGGTCGCGCTCGACGATGAACCGAACGAAGCCGCTGCAGAGGTTGCAGATGCCGTCGAACAGCACCACCGGACGCTCGATCGCGCTCACGCGATCAAGATAGGGTCACGCCGTCGCCGGCGGCACCGATTTGTGATCGCCGTTTTGCCCGGACGAGCCGCCCTGCTGCGCGCTGGACGAGCTCGGCGTCATCGACGCGGGCGTCGAGGACTGCGACTGCGGACGCGCCGCCGCGTTCTGCTCGTTCATGCGATCGAGCTTGCGGTAGAGCGTGCGGCGGTCGAACCCGAGGATCTGCGCCGCGAGCGTCTTGTTCCCGGCGACCGCGCCGAGGACCTGACGGATGTAGCGCCGCTCGATCTCGTCCATCGTCGGCATCGCGGTGATCGCGTCGTTCGTGTCCACGCCGACGAGGTCGACCTTCGACGGTTGGTAGTCGCGCACGTCGTCGGGGAGATCCTCGAGGGCGATCTCTTTCCCTCGTGCGACGGCCACCGCGCGCTCGATGCAGTTCTGGAGCTGGCGGACGTTGCCCGGCCACGGGTACGCGAGGAGCTTCTGCGCGACCGCCGCGCTCATGCCCTTCACCTCGCGCTTGGAGGTGACCGCGAGCTTCTCGAGGAAGCGCTGGGCGAGGATCAGCGTGTCGTTGCCGCGCGCGCGGAGCGGCGGCACGTGGATGCGCACGACGTTGATGCGGTAGAAGAGGTCCTCGCGGAACTTCTTCTCGTTCACCTCCGTCTCGAGATCGCGGTGCGTCGCGGTGATGATGCGCGCGTCGAACTCGACCTCGGTGTCGCTGCCGACGGGCCGCACGCGACGCTCTTGGAGCGCGCGGAGCAGCTTCGCCTGCATGCCGGCCGGCATCTCGCCGATTTCGTCGAGGAAGACCGTGCCGCCGTTCGCGCGGACGAAGAGGCCCGTTCGCGGAGCTTTGGCGTCGGTGAACGCGCCGCGCGAGTGTCCGAAGAGCTCGCTCTCGAGGAGCGTCTCGGGCATCGCCGCGCAGTTGATCGCCACGAACTGGCCCGCTTTTCGGCCGCTCGCGTCGTGGATGGCCTTCGCGACGAGCTCTTTGCCCGTGCCGCTCTCGCCGGTGATGAGGATCGTCGACTCCGTGTCGGCGACGCGCGCGATGAGATCGCGCACGCGCTCGAGGGCAGGCGACCGCCCTTGGAGGTCCGGCGCGATGGCCGCGCTCTCTTCTTGCGCGCCCGATTTCAGCCGCGCGACCTCGCGCCGGAGCGCGTGCAGGCCGAGCGCCCGATCGATGACGAGCGAGAAGTGATCGAACTCGAAGGGCTTCGTGATGAAGTCGTACGCGCCCGCGCGAATCGCCGCGATGGCGGATTCGAGCGTGCCGTACGCCGTCATCACGACGACCGGTAGGTCTTCGTGGCGCGCGCGAACATGGCGGCAGAGATCGACTCCGCTCATCCCTCCCATGTTCACGTCGGTCACGACGACGTCGAAGTTGTCTTCACTCAGAAGGCGAAGGCCGTCCTCTGCGGAGTGCGCGCGACGCGCTCGATGCCCGCGGGCTTCGAGATCGTTCGCGAGTAGATCGCAGAGACCGGCGTCGTCGTCGATGAGCAGGATGTTCGCTTGCATGTTTCCTTTCCCGCGCTTTTGCGGAGCCAGCGAGTGCACGGTGTGTGCCATCCTGCCCGTGGCACCCGACGCGGCTGCGGCGACCGGTTTCCACGGCATCTGTGCATTCGGTGTGCGGAGCGGTTGGGGTGGAACGCTACGGCCGCACACACGCGCGCCGCGCACGGGCGCCCGTCGATGGTTCGCGCACACCGTGATTCGAGCGGTGCCCGCCGCCGACGTCGTCGCGACGACGGCCCGCTGGGCCGTGCAAGCCGATGCGTGGCTTTTCGCCACGAACGTGGCTGAACAGTGATCGAGTGGGGCGTCGAACGCGTCGTCGGGCATGGCCGGTGCAGAAGTCCTCGGCGTCTGGAGGAAATTGAAAGGACATTCTCATGCTGTATTGGGCAGCCGTTTTTTTCGTCATCGCCATCGTCGCCGCGATCTTCGGATTCGGCGGAATCGCAGCCGGCGCGGCCGGAATCGCGAAGGTTCTGTTCTTCGTGTTCCTCGCCTTGGCCGTGCTGTCGCTCGTCTTCAACCGTCGCGTGCCGACCTGACCCGAAACGCCGCCGAAGGCGGGCATGACGACTGCAAGCCTTCGGCGGCATGACCATCCGATACATCATCGAGCGGGTCGACGGCGGCTACCGGGCATCGTGCGAAGAGCTCGGAGTGGAGGCCATGGGGCCGACCGTCGACCGCGCAGTTTCGTCACTGCGCCGCGCGCTCGAGGAGCGCATGGCGCACGTCGAGGCCGTCGCGCCTCCATCGTCGCCGGTGATCGTCCGCGTCGACCTCCAGCAAGAGGTTCAGGCGAAGGGCGAAGAGCCGCAAGGGCCCCGCGACCTCGACTTTCACCCGGGGGTGGCGTGATGGCCAACACGACCAACGGTCACGGCTTCGCCGTCGACGTCGAGAAAATTCGCGAGCGCGCGCGCCGGCACATCGAGCAAGGCGCGGTCACCGAGTCGTACGGCGCGGACGTCGGGACGGTCTGCAACGTCTTGAACGAAGTGCTGGCGACCGAGATCGTCTGCTACCTGCGGTACAAGCGCCACGCGGCGATGGCGCCGCGCGTCGCGGGCATCGCGGGCGAGGCGATCGTGAAGGAGCTCGCGCAGCACGCGACCGAAGAGCAAGACCACGCCGACCGCGTCGCCCACCGCATCACGCAGCTCGGCGGCAAACCCAACTACGACCCCGAGGGCATCACGACGCGCGCGCACGCGCAGTACGGCGCGGGCGACACCCTCGAGGAGATGCTCCGCGAGGACCTCGTGGCCGAGCGCATCGCGATCGAGACGTACGGCGAGATCATCCGCTTCCTCGGCAACGGCGACCCCACTTCACGCCGCATGATGGAGGAGATCCTCGCGGTCGAAGAGGAGCACGCCGACGAGCTCGCCGACTGGCTCCACAAAATCGGCGCGCTGCAACGGCCCTGACGACGCTTCAGAGACCGGCCTCGCGCAAGTACGCGTCGGCGAGCGCGTCCAAATCGTTCTGCGACGGGTGAAAGTCGCGGCGCAGGTATTGGCGGATGCCGAGCGCGAAGACCGGTTTTCGGCCGCTGAAATTCGCACGGTGCTCGCGGAGCTGCTTCCAGCCGCGGAAGAGGCCGCGCGTGCCCTGCTCCTTGCGCTCCTGCGCGAGGAGATGGAGGCTCCCCGCAGCCCAGAAGCTCGCGAGGCACGCGCCGCCCACCGCGAGCCCCGCGACGCGCAGCGCGTAGCTCGGGTCCACGCGTTGGAGCACGTCGAACGCGACGTCGCGGTGCTCGATCTCTTCGCACGCGTGCCACAAGAGCAGCGCGCGCATGCGCGGGTCGGCGACGTCGAGGAAGCGCATGGAGAGCGCGTTCTCGGCGAGGATCGCGGTGAAGTGCTCGCACGCGGCCGTCGCCGCGAGGCGGAGCGCGGGCGGCGAGACGCGCTCGATGAAGCCGAAGGCGATGCGCTCGTAGAGCCGCAAGAAGCGCTCGACCTCGTAGCCCTGCGACTCGAGGACGCGGTTGTAGTCGTCGTGCTCTTTCGCGTGACGCCCCTCTTGGCCGAAGAAGCCGCGCACGCGCGCGCGGAGCTCTTCGTCGTCGACGCGATCGAGGTAATGACGGACGGAGCGGACGAAGAAGCGCTCGCCCGCGGGGAAGAGCATGTTCACGCCGTTGGCGACGTGCGTCGCGACGACGTTGCCGCCGAACCAGTGACGCGGCACGCCGGTCACGTCGACGCCGGGGTTTCGGACTCGAGGGACCTTCGGCGACTTCACGGACGCGCGCTCGAGCTGCATGAGAGAACGATGATGTCTTGTTGAATCAAAGTCAATAAGCTCGCCGCAGCGTGTATGCTGGCGAAGGTGCCGAAACGTGCGCGCATGGAGACCGACGAGCGCCGCGCGCAGCTGCTCGCGCTCGGGCTCGGCGTGTTCGCGTCGCGGCCGTACGACGAGGTCTCGATGGAAGATCTCGCGCGCGCCGCGGGGATCTCGAAGGGCCTCGTCTACCACTACTTTCCGACCAAGCGGCACTTCTACGTCGCGGTGCTCCGCGAGGCGGCGAGGCAGCTCCTGGCGGAGACCGAGCCCGACGAGTCCGCGCCGCCCGAGGAGCGCTTGCGCCGCGGGCTCTCCGGGTACCTCGCGTTCGTCGAGAAGCACGCGCGCGCGTACGGCGCGCTCATGCGCGGCGGCGTCGGGGCCGACAAACAAGTCGCCGCGGTGATCGAGAAGACGCGCGCCGAGTTCGTGGAGCGGTTCTTCTCCGCGCCGGAGCTCCGCTCCGCGATCTCGCCACGGCTCCGGCTCGCCGTGCGCGGATGGATCGGGTTCGTCGAGGCGACCGCGCTCGAGTGGCTCGAGCGACGCGACGTCGGCCGCGAAGAGCTGCTCGATTTGTGGACGCGCGTGCTCTTCGTCAGTTCGAGCCCATGACGCCGTGCCACGGGTGGAGCATCACGACCACCGCGACGCCCGCGACGAGGACGACGACCACGACGACGACGATCGAGGCGATCCACGGCGCCGCCGAGCGCGACGGCCCGGGCGCGAACGCGGTCATCGGGACGGTCGGCGCGATTGGCGGCGGGTGCGACGACGATCGCTGCGTGAGAGGGAGCGTCGTCGACGGGTCGAACGCGGTCATCGCGACGGTCTTCGGCGGCGGCTCCGGCTGGAGCGCGATCGCGGAGATGGAGGTCGGCGTGCGCAGCGTCATGACCGGAGTCGGCGCGGGCTCGTCGTCGAGCCGGGTGGCGCGCGCGTGCGGCGCGAGCGCGCGCGCCATCTGGGCGGCCGATTCGAAGCGATTTTCGGGGCGCTTCTCGAGCGCGCGATCGACGATCGCCGAGAGCCCCGGCCCCACCTCCGGCCGAACCGAGACGAGCGGCGGCGGACGCTCGTTCAGGATCGCCTGGAGCAGGGTCGCCGTGGTCGGGCCGTCGAACGGCTTTCTGCCGGCGAGCGCGAGGTACATCACCGCGGCGAGCGAATGGAGATCGGCGCGCCCGTCGATCGGATCGCCGAGCGCCTGCTCGGGCGCCATGTACGCGAGCGTCCCGACGACGAGACCGGCGCGCGTGAGCTTCGGCCCCGCGGCCTCGTCGTCGAGCAGCTTGGCGACGCCGAAGTCGAGCACCTTGACGATGTCGGCCTGCACGCTCGTGCGCTCGAGGAAAATGTTGTCCGGCTTCACGTCGCGATGGACCACGTTCGCGCGGTGCGCGGCCTCGAGCGCCGAGAGCACTTGCACGGCGATGTACGCGACGCGCTCGGGCGGCAGCCGTGAGAAGCGCTTCAAGAGATCGCGCAGGCTCTCGCCGTGCAGACGCTCCATGACGAGGAACGGCGGCTCGCCGTCGTTGACCTGGAAATCGCTGATTTGAACGACGTTCGGGTGACCGAGGCGCGCCACCACGCGGGCCTCGCGCCGGAATCGGCCGCGGAGCTCTTCGTCGGTCGCGAGGTGCGGGTGCAGGATCTTGAGCGCGACGGCGCGCGAGAGATCCTCCTGCACGCCCTCGTAGACCGCGCCCATGCCGCCCTCGCCGAGCTTTTGCCCCACGCGGTAACGGCCGCCGAGCAGCTTGCCCGTGAGGTCGATCATTCGATCCACGCGGTTTGCGCGCCGGCGAGGCGCAGCACGATCGAGTCGCCGTCGAGAAAATACGTGCTGCCGCTCGACGCGCGCACGTCGGCCTCGCTCGTGACCGACGGAAGCTCGGTCGCGCCCGAGAAGACGTGCGTGAGCTGCGAGGTCTTGCCTTGGCGCGATTTCAAGTCGAGCGTGCACACGATCGCCTGGCCGAAGGCGCCCGGAAGAAAGGTGACGCTGACGCCTTGCGAGGTGTCGTCGATCGCGATTTGCGAGCCGTCGTCGAACGTCGCGCTCGCGGGGCCGCGCGGCCAGCCTCGCGCTTCGAGCGTCGGACGATCGGCGGCGCGGACGACCGCCGGCGCGGTCGCGTCGGTGAGCGTGTCGACGTCGGCGGCGAGCATCGGAAGGAGCGCGCCGACCCGCCCGAAGAGGATCGGCGTGCCGAGCGGCGCGACCCACTTCTCTTCGACCGGACCGCTGACGATCGTGTTCAGCGTGAAGCTCGCCCAGTCGCCGGGCGGGAAATGCACCATGCGATCGCTCGCGCCCGCCGTCGTGACCGGCGCGACGAACAGATCGGGGCCGAGCATGTACTCGTCGTCGGCGAACGCCGCCGCGCCCGGATCGCTCGGGAACGCCAGCGGCAGCGGACGGATCGTCGGCGTGCCCTTCGTCTCCGCCTCGCGCAGGATGGACGAAAGGTACGGCTCGAGCCGAGTGTGCAGGCTGGCGAGGTTTCGGTAGAGCGACACCGTCTCTCCGTCGTACGCCCACGGCGCGTGAGTATCCCCTCCGCCGCCGAGCTGCATGACGACCGAGAGCGCGGTGTGCTCGGCCCAGCGGATGAGCGCTTCTTTCGTCGGCGCGCCGTGGCGGAAGCCGCCGGTGTCGGAGCCGAAGCTCGGGAAGCCGCTGACCGCGAGCGTCTGCGCGGCGACGATCGCCGACGGGAGGCCGCCGACGAGGAGGGT
The DNA here is from genome assembly GCA_963731595.1 of uncultured delta proteobacterium. Lineage (GTDB taxonomy): Bacteria > Myxococcota_A > Polyangia > Polyangiales > Polyangiaceae > DASXHD01. The sequence continues at coordinate 148,447 of CAVSWE010000003.1, read as the reverse complement.
GCCGCTGCCGTCGTCGTCGCCGTATTTCGAAAATCGTTGTCGAGATCGCCCGGCCAAATCGCGTTCGTGATCGACGCGCCGCCCCAGCTCGACGCGCGCACGAGCAAGAAGCCGTCGCTGCGCACCGCGTCGAGCGCCTGGTGGTAGGCCATGTGATAGCCGAGCGGGTAGGTGCGCGCCGTGCGGTCGGTCTCGCCGTCGGCGAAGACGACGCCGAGCCGCGCGTTGAAGAACGACGGCACGATGTCCTCGCCGTAGTCGAGCTTGAACCCGCTCGCGCCGAGCGCGACCGCGCGCGAGACGAGGCTCGCCCAAAAATCGCGGCCCGCGGCCGTCGAGAAATCGATCATGCCGAACTGGAGCTTGTCGTCCGAGCCGAGCGCCGCGAGGATCGAGCCGTCTTTCAGGTGCACGAGCACGTCGGGCTGCGCGGCGGCTTGGGCGTAGAGCTGGCGCGCCTCGTCGTCGGGGCCGGTGCCGGGCTTCTCGAGGTACGGCTCCGACCAGAACATGACGCGGTAGCCGAGCGCGGCGAGCTCGCCCATCAGGGTGGGCGGGTCCGGGAAGCGCGCCGGATCGGGGACCGACGTGTCGTAAGAGGTCTGCCAGGGGTTGTCGATCCACATGGTCGTCGTCGGGATGTGGAGGTTCCGCATCATGACGGCGTCGTCGATCATCTGCGCTTGGCTGTCCCACGTGTTGCGCCAGTAGAACGGCCCGAGCGCCCAGCGCGGGAGGACCCGGGGGAGGCCGACGTGTTGCGTGTATTCTGCAACGACATCGAGCGGGTCGCGCGCGAAGAAGAACCAGACGCTCTCGGCCTTGCCCTCGAAGGTGGCCGTGACTTTTCCCGCGTCGGTGCTCGCGACGTCGAACGCGCCCGACTCGCGGCTCTCGACGAAGACGCCGTAGCCTTTCGACGAGACGAGCAGCGGCACGGGCACGTGCGCGTCGTTCGTCGCCGACTCGAACTTCGCGTCGATCTCGAGCTGCATCGGCACGATCTGTCCGCGCGCCGAGACGTGGCCGAAGCGCTCGCCGAGGCCGGTGTAGAAGCCGTCGTCGCTCGCGAGCGTGACGCGCACGAGCGCCGTCGGCGAGCCGTCGTCGTGCGTCGTCACGTGGAGGACGCCGGGCGCGGGGCTCTCGACGTCGACGGTGCGCGGGTCGATCCCTTCGAACGCGTAGCTCGCCTTCGCGGGATCGTGCCACGCGTCGGGCGAGTCGGAGTCGAGCGAGCGCGAGACGAGGCCGGGCGACGCGAGCAGCGGCGCGCCGTCGCGCGTCACGAGCAGCGAGCCGTCGCCGGCGAACGTCGCCGTCGTGCCGTCGCCGAGATCGAACGTCCGCGCCGCGGCCGGGACCTGGTTCGACTCGCAAAAGCAGAGAAACACGAGGGGCGCGAAATGCAGGGCGCGCATGCGGCAATCCTAATGCAAAGACGCGTCGGCGCGTCGCGAGTCGCGCCGAATTTGGCCCGACGCGCTCGGATGCGATAGCGGATGAGCATCATCGGCGCGCTTGCCCTCCTGGGCCGCGCCGCAAGGAGGAGTGCCATGCGTCTCGCCACGCTCGGGATCGTTTTGTCCGTCGCCATGCTCGCGTCCGCGAAGACCGCCGACGCCGGGAGCCGGCACCTCTCGCTCGGCGAAGTCGCGGTCCTCCCGACCGGCGCCGCGCACCTCACGCCGGAGCTCCGCGCCGACCTCGAAGCGGAGATCGGCGCGCTCGATCTCCGCGGCGCGCGCAAGGACGCGATCTTGTCGGTGTCGCTCGTGAAGCTCGACACCGAGCGCGGCGCAGCCGAGTGCGTCGTGTCCGCGGCGCTCAGGTCACGCAGCGGCGGCGTCCTCTTCGCGATCCTCGAGGGCCACGCCCGCGCCCAAGGCGCGAGCGCGCAAGTGCCTGAAAACGCCCTGCGCGGCGCCATCCACGGCGCGCTCTCCCGCGTCCCCGAGGCGCTCCGCTGAGAGAGAGAAAAACAGGGGGATCAGAAGATCAGAAGGGATTTTTTGGGGGGGTGGCTGGTGGAGCCGAGGTGGGCGGCTTCTGACCTTCCTGTTCAATCTCTCAGGGGTAGTCGGCAGGGGTACGGGCGCCTAGTTCGAGGTACTTGGTCGCCGAGGCGTCGGGGTTGAAGTACTCGTTGAAGACGCCCGTCACCGAGGAGAACTTCGTCTTCACGCCTGCCTCGAGGCCGACGAACGCGCCGCCGTCCATGTAGTACGGGCTGAGGCTCACGATCTGCGCGTCGCTCGCGCCGCCGTCGAAGAAGGTGTTGCCGAGTCCGAACGTCTGATCCGGCTGCTTGGGCGTGCCGGTGACGTTGGCGATCTGCATCAACAGCGGTCCGTAGATCTGCTCGTAGGCGGCGAGCGAGCCGATGTCGGCGAGCGCGACGCCCTGGATCGGCGTGGGCGTTCCGCTGCCGATTTTGAGCGCGCAGCCGGGCTCGAGGAGATCGACGTGGAGGATGAGCTCGTTCTGGCCGCCTTCGCTCTCGCGGTACGCGTAGGCCATCATGTCCACCTGGTCGCCGACCGCGAGCGACGCGAAGTACTTCGCGGTCGAGCTCGAGATCCACGCGCGGATCGCGTGCTGCGCGCCGGCCTCGAGCGACGCATACGTCGGATCTTGCTGCACGATGACCTCGCACGCGGTGCCCGCGACGCACGCGCCCTTCGACACGGCGGTCACGTAAACGCCCGCGAGCCAGACTTGCGTCGGCGTCGTCGGGTCGTCGGTCCAGAGCTCGGGGATCGTCTTGGTCGGGACGCCCTGCGGCTGCGAGGTGCAGTCGGGCCAGACGAAGCCGGGGGCGTCGGTCTTGGCGGCGTCTAACGGCGCGTCTTTCGCGGCGTCGACGGGCTGCGTCGAGACGTCGTCGTTTCCGGTCGCGTCGAAGCCCGAGTCGCCGACGCCGTTGCCGTTGTTCCCGCACCCGCCCATCACGGCGGCGACCGCTTCGGCCGAAGCGAAGAAAAGCGCAAAAAGCCCCTTTTTCATCGCGCGCCATCTAGCACAAGCGCGCTTGCTGAGCACGCGGGTGCGTGAGAGAACGTTGGCCGATGAAACGCGCCCTCGTCCTCTTCGTGGCCGTCGCCGGTTGCGGCGACAGCGCGCCGCCGCCGGCTCATCCGAACCCCGCGCCGGCCGTTTCGGCCGCGCCGAGCGCGTCGGCGGCGCCGAGCGCGTCGGCGTCGGCCGCCGTGATCCCGCCGCCGGCGAAGGACGCCGCGTGCGCCGCGCTCGACGACGCGCGCAAGGCGCAGAACGCGCACCTCAAGGCCATCGCCGACTCGCAGGACCCGATGTCCCGCATCCAAGGGATGAACGACGACGTCGTGAACGCGTTCTTCAAGTGCACGAAGACGAAGTCGGGCGGCGCGTGGGGCCTCGGGCTCGAGGAGCTGAAGGTCGAGCAAGCGACGCACGGCGTCTCGGCGAAGCTCGTCGCGATCCACGTCGACGCCAAGGGGCAGAAGACGACCGTCGCGCTCGCAGGCAGCGCGCGCACGAAGGACCGCGCGTTCCAGAGCAACGACTTGGATCACGTCGCGATCGACACGCAGATGACCTACGACTTCGACGGCGACGGCGCGGACGAATTCGTCGCCATCGGCCACGACCAAACGAAAGAAGGGCCGCGCGAGGCGCTCGCCTACATCGCGCAGGTCAAAGGCGCGAGCGCGCAGCTCTACCCGCCCGCGAAGGATCTCCCCATCTTCCGCGTCGAAGACGTCGACCGCGACGGCCGGCCGGACTTCGTCTCCTACGGCCCGTACCGCGCCATCGCGCCCGGGCGGTGCAACGGCGCGCCGGCGCTCTTCAACGGACCGCCGCTGCTCATTCACTCGCTGCCGGACGGCACCTTCTCGATGACCGACGACAAGGCGGTCGCCTTCGCGAAGCAGCAGTGCGACAAACCCGGCTTCAGCGTCGCGCGCGACGATCAGAAGCGCGTCGACGACGAGCAGACCTTCGTGAACGTCGCGTGCGCGCGCCTATGGGGAATGCCCGAGGCGCAGCTCGCGTCGCTCGTCGCGCAGAGCTGCCAGGCGATCCGCGGCGAAGCGAGCTGCAAGGAGTCGACGCTCACGTCGTGCGTCTACCCGGCCGAGATGACGAAGTGGGCGCGCGCGAAGCCGCCGCTCGCGCTCCAATGACCACCTTCGTCCGTCGCGACGTCGCGCCGTCGGCGGCCCCGACGACGGATCCCGCTCGGGTCGTCCCGTCTTCGGCGGCTCCGACGACCGTCGCCCTCCACTACGACCTCCACCTCGCGGAGCACTACTCGTGGCTCTTCGGCGGGCTGCCCGAGCGCGTCGCGGAGAATCGCGCGTATTTCGAGGGCATCGGCCTCTCGGGCGCGCGCGCGCTCGACGTCGGCGCGGGCAGCGGGTTTCAGTCGATCCCGCTCGCGCGGCTCGGCTTCTCGGTCGTCGCGGTCGACTTGAGCGAGCGGCTCCTCGAAGAGCTCCGCGCGAACGCGGGCGGCCTCCCGATCGAGACCGTGTGCGACGACGTCCTCGCGCGCATCCCGGGGATGCAGGCGGCGAGCTTCGACGCGTGCACCTGCATGGGCGACACGCTCACGCACCTCCGGAGCTTCGGCGACGTGCAGCGCCTCTTGCGCGAGGTGCACCGCGTGCTCGCGCCGGGCGGCCGATTCGTCGTCGCCATCCGCGACTACAGCGAGGAGCTCCGCGGCGAGGCGCGGTTCATCCCGATTCGCGCCGACGAGAGCACCCTCTTCTCGTGCTTCCTCGAGTACGAGGGCGATCACGTGCGCGTCTACGACATCCTGCAGCGGCGCAGCGAGACCGGTTGGGACATGCGCGTCTCGTCGTACAAGAAGCTCCGCATCGCGCCCGATTGGCTCGAAAAGCGGCTGCGCGAGAGCGGGTTCGAGGTGCTCTCGCGCAGCCAGGTCTCCGGCCTCGTCACGATCGACGCGCGGCGCTAAGGCCACAGCCGCTTGAAGCAATCTCGCCTTGTCGAGGCGCAGGCAACGACACGCGGCAGCGTGAACGCGCGGCCGGGCCGCCGCCGTGCGCTCGCCGGCGGCGCTGGCGGACGAGGACTCGGCCACCGGCCCCTCCTGCGAGCAGAATGGCGCCGCGTGTTGGCTTCCAGCCGCGGCGCGAGACTATCAGTTCAAGTGGTCTTTGGCGTCGCGCGTCAGCGCGCGACGAGGCCGACGGCGTGCTCGGGCAGGCCGGCGAAGTCGTTCTTCTTCGTCAGCGTGCCGTCGCCCGCGACCGCGTAGACGCTGAGCGACGCGTCCTTGCCGTTCAGCGCGTAGAGGAAGTCGCCCGCCGCGGTCGCCGCGACGTCGATCGGGCCCATGCCGGTGGCCGCCGCATTACCGCTGCCGGCGAGCGCGAGCCCGCCGCCCGTGCTGATCGCGTAGCTGGAGAGGTCGTTGCTCTTGGCGTTCGCGACATAGAGGTGCGTGCCGGCGACCGCCGCCCAACACGCCGCCGACTGCGACGACGCCACCGCGAGGCTCACCGGCGTGAGCATGCCGTCGGACGTCGAGACCGCGTACGAGCTCGCGGTGCTCGCGCCGTCCGCGCCGCCCGTCGCCTCGGACACGGCGAGCGCGCCGCCCGCGCTCCACGCGAAGCCGTACGGCGTCACGCCCACCGAGTCGTGCACGATCGCAGCGCCGGCGACGCCGCTCGCGACGACGAAGGTGTCGATCTTGTTCGTGCCCTTCTCGGTCACGACGAGCACCTTGCCGTCGGGGGAGAACGAGATCTGAGCCGGGCCCGGGCTCGCCGCGCTGAGCGCCTGTTTCGACCCCGCGACCGGCGAGAGGCCGGCGTCCGCGATCTGGAATCCGGCGATGTTCGCGGCGTTCGCCTCGTCGCCCGCGTTGAGCGCGTAGACGTAGTTGCCCGAGACGGTGACGCTGATCGGGTCGATGCCGCCCGAGTCGATCTTGGAGATGAGGCTGAGCGTGCCGTCGTCGCGGCTCGCGAGCTCGGAGATCGAGTCGTCGCCGGCGTTGACCACGAAGAGCAGCTTCTTGTCGCTCGACCACGCGAGCGCGCCCTGGTCGCCGAGGCTCCCGCCGGTTCCGCGCCCGCCCGTCGACACGACGTCGAGCGGCGACAGCGTGCCGTCGGCGGCGCGCGCGTAGACGAACACCTGGTTCTCGGTGGGGTCGTTCGATTGCGTGTAGACTGCACCGATGGGCGCGGCCGCGCCCGCGTCGTCACCCGGGCCTTGCGGACCTTGCGGGCCTTGGGGACCGGCAGCCCCGGGCTGACCTTGCGGGCCGGTGGAACCGGTGGGACCCGCGCTGCACGCACCGAGCAGAACCGAAATCGCGACGACGAAGCTTGCTCGCATAAGAGCCTCCTTGTGTGCTGCAGGTACGCCGGCGCGGGCGATCGGTATCGCGTCGATCGAAAAAAGATCGATCCGCGCTCCGTTTCGGCGCGTACGCGCGCCGAGCGCGGCGGTTCTCGCGAGCTTCCGCGCGGCACGCGCGCTGCAATGCCGGTCGGCATGACCGACACACGCGAGCGCGACATCCTCGTCGCCGCCAACGAGTATGCGTACGTCCAAGATCTGACGAAGGGCGACATCGTCCTCTACGTCGGGCCGACCAAGATCAGCTTGTCGAACACCGAGCGGCTCGTCGACTACCAGCACGGCCGCTTCGTCCCGATCCGCGCCGACGAAGGCCAGGCCGTCGCGCTGTTCGCGACCGCGACGTCGTCGCAGTACATCGTGCTCGAGAACCCGCCCAAGGACGCGGGCGCGAAGCCGACGAAAGGAAACAACAGCGCGGTCGAGCTCCGCACCGGTCGCAAGATTGTCGTGCCGGGCCCCGCGTCGTTTCCGCTCTGGCCCGGGCAGCGCGCGCGCGTCGTCGACGGGCACGCGCTCCGCGAGGACGAGTACCTCGTCGTGCGCGTGTACGACGACGGGCAAGAGCACCCGATCGGGACCGAGCTCGTCGTGCGCGGGACCGACACGAGCTTCTACGTGCCGGTCACCGGGCTCGAGGTGATGCCCGCGTCCGGCGGGAGCTACGTTCGAAAGGCGCGCCGGCTGCGCAAGGGGACGGGGCTCCACCTTCGCGTCGTGAAGTCGTTCGTCGCGGCGAGCGGCGAGTCCCTCCCCGAAGGGCGGTACGAGGCCGGGCAGGACGTGTTCGTCTCCGAGCGCGAGGGCTTCTTCTTTCCGACCGCGAACGTCGAGATCGTCGGCGAGGTCGCGGCGATCCCGCTCGGCGAGCGCGAGGGCGTCTACGTGCGCGACATCGCGACCGGCGCGATCGCGACCGTGGTCGGACCGGTGAACTACTTGCCCGATCCCACGCGCGTCGAGATCGTGTCGCGCGCGCTCGGCGACGACCGCGCGGCGCTCTACGGCGTGCCGAAGGATCGCAACGCGTCGCGCGCGCTCGCGATCCACGTGCCCTCGAGCTTCGCCGTGCTCGTCACCTCGAAGGGCGAGCGCGAGGTCGTGCGCGGCCCGCAGACGCGCGTGCTCGACCACGACGAGGATCTCGAGATCCTCGAGCTCTCGACCGGGCGCCCCAAATCCAGCGAAAAGACGCTGCGAACGTGCTTTCTCCAGATCGACGGGAACAAGGTCTCCGACGTCGTTCGGTTGAAGACGAGCGACCACAACGAGATCGAGGTCGCCGTCTCGTACCGCGTGTCCTTCGTCGGGCCCGACGCGACGCGGTGGTTCAACGTGAACGACTACGTGGGCCTCCTCTGCGATCACGCGGGGTCGATCCTGCGCGCCGCGGCGCGCGCGTGCTCGATCGAGAGCTTCTACCAAAACAGCACCGAGCTCCTCCGCGCGGCGATCCTCGGCGAGAAGCGCGAGGGCGAGCCGCGGCCGGGGCGGCACTTCGAGGAGAACGGGATGTGGATCTACGACGTCGAGGTGCTCGACGCGCGCATCCTCGATGCGGAGGTGCAGATCCTCCTCTTCGGCGCGCAGAAGGACGCGATCGTCGCTGACGTGACGCGCCGGCAGGAGCTCCTCCAGCTCGAGACCGAGCGGCTCAAGGAGCAAGTGCGGCGCGCGCTCTGCGAGGAGCAGTCGCAGACCATGAGCGCCGAAGCGGTGCGCATCGGCAAGCAGCGCGGGCTCGACGTCGCCGAGGCCGAAGCGGAGGCCGCCGTCGGCGCGGTCGCCGAGTCCGCGCGCATGGCGGCGCGCGAGCGCGAGCTCGATCTCGAGCAGAAGGCGCTCGGCGCTCAGGTCGCCGCCTTCCGCGAGCAGATGGCCGCGCTCTCGCCGGAGCTCGTCGCCACGCTGAAGACGCTCGGGCACCAAGCGCTCGCCGCGGAGCTCTCGAAGAACGCGTCGCCGCTCGCCATCCTCGGCGGCGAGAGCGTCACCGAGGTCGTCGAGCGCCTGCTCGGATCGCTGCCTCTCGGCGCGAGCTCGACCTTCGGGAAGCTCCTCGCGACGAACGGAGCCGCGAATGGGAAGGAATCATCCGCGCGCAAATGAGCGTTAGACTGGCGACGTGTCGAGATCGCTCATCGCCGCGCTCGCGCTCGGCGCGCTCTTCGCCGGCTGCGGAAACTGCGGAAACACCGCGCAGGACGCGCGAGACGCCGCCGCCCCGGCGCCGACGACGGCCGCGTTCGTCGTGCCGACCGTCGCCTGGGACCCGAAGGTCCGCGCCGACGCGATCGCCGCCGGCAAGGCCGTGCTCGAGAAGAACGAGTGCCGCCGCTGCCACGAGATCGACGATCTCCCCGCGCCGGTTCGCCCGAACCACTGCACGAGCTGCCACGAGTTCTTGAAGGGGCTCAAGCCGGGCGAGCGACAGTACGAGGAGATCGCGAAGAAGAGCGGGCGCGAGTTCCTCGAGCGTTACCAGCGCAACATCGTGCACCTCATCAAGGTGCCGAACCTCACGAACCTCGGGCGCCGCGTGCGCGCGGATTTCGTCGCTAGCTTCCTCTCCGAGCCGTTCGATCAGCGGCCGACGCTCGAAGAGAGCATGATTCGCCATCACCTCGGTCCCGACGACATCGAGGCGGTCGCGCGCTATTTCGCGGCGGTCGCGAGCGCGCCGGATCCGTACGCGGCGGGCTACGCGCCGCCCGATCTCGGGAAGCGTCCGCCGCAGGCGCGCATCGACCAGGGCAAGGCGCTCTTTCTCTCGCGCGGCTGCACGGCGTGCCACACGTTCGGCAACCTCGACACCGGCGTTCCGCGCGCCGCGCTCGAGGGCGCGCGCGCGTCGAACGAGCTCGCGCCGAACCTCCGCTTCGCGAAGGAGCGAACGCGCCCCGACGTGATCGTCGCCTGGATTCAGAATCCTGCGCAAATCACGCCGGGGACGCCGATGCCGCCGAGCGGAATGACGCGCGAAGAGGCCGAGCTCGTGCGCGACTTTCTGTTCTTCGGCGACCCCGAGCTCCACGCCCCGCCCGCGCCGTACGTCGTCGAGCCGCCCAAAATCCTCGATCGCGAGGTGCCGTACGAAGAGATGAAGGCGCGCACGCTCGGGAAGGTCTGCGTGCACTGCCACATGAACGACTACGAGAAAGACACCGGCCCCGGAAACAAAGGCGGCTTCGGTTACCACGGCATCGGCCTCGCGATGCGCACCTACGAGGCGCTCGTGAACGGCGCGATCGGCGCGGACGGCAAGCGCTACTCGGTCTTGATCCCGCGCAAGGGCGAGACGATGCCGCCCGTCGTCGCCGCGATGGTCCAGCGTCGCGTCGAGGAGCAGCGCGATCACGTGCCCGCCTTCGCCGACTACGAGCGCCCGGATTATCCGAAGTCGCCGCCGGCGATCTTGGGAATGCCGATGGGCCTACCGTCGATGACCGACGAGGAGCTCTCGATCTTGGCGACGTGGATCGCGCAAGGCTGCAAGGGTCCGTCGAAGGTGTGGGGCCACCCCGGAATGAACGACGGCCTCCTCGTCCAAGACGGCCCGCTCGCGAAAAACGCCGGCTGCGAGCAGCGCCCCCCCGAGCACCCCCGCCCCAAGTGGGCGTTCGACCAATGACCTCGCGGCACGCCCGAGAGAGAGAAACAGGAAGATCAGAAGGTCAAAAGGGTCGAATAAAGAGAGAATTTTTGTTGGGAACGCGCGTGGCTCCGCACAAAAGTTCCTTTTGCTCGGGCCTTCTGATCTTTTGATCTTCCTGTTCAATCTCTCGGGCAGCGTCAGGGCGTCGTCCAGGTGGCGGGGAGATCGAGGCGCTGGCCGATGGGATCGTCGAGCTGGGGCAAGCGAATCAAGTAGGCGAGCGCGACCGAGCTCGGGAGCGCCTGCTCGAGGTAGACGATCGCGAGCGACGCGGTCTGCGTGTCGGGCTGCCAGAAGAGCGTGTGGAGCTCGAACCAGCCGGGCGTCGCGCACGTGGTGCAATCGATGACGTGGAACGGGTACGCCGTCCACGCGCCGCCGGCGAACGTCGCGCTCCCGGGCGCGGTGCCGTCGTACGCGATGTCGGCGCCGCTGATCGTGAAGCCCGGCGCGACCGCGGGCGGCGCGATCGAGACGGCGGGCAGCGACACCGCTTCGTCGGTCGTGACCGTCGTCGCCGCGCAGGTGCCGCTCGCGTGCATCTCCGCCGTCGACGCGATTCCGTCGGTGCTCTCGTAATAGACGTACGCGAGGCTCGCGCTCGCGCAGGTGATCCAGAGGAGCACGAAGCGGTCCGGTGTCGCGCCGACGAGCTCGAAATCGCGGTCGCCGGAGAACATCCCGCCGTCGCCCGTTCCTTGGGGCACCGACGTGCTCGTGTAGAAGAAGACGGGCGTCGTCGTCCCTTGGAAGACGACCGTGCCGACGCCGTCGGTGACGTCGATCGCGCCGAGCGCGCCCGCGCCTTTGCCTTGGAAGGAGACGTCCTCGGCGACTTGCCACGTTCCTTGGGACGCCGGCACGTCGATCGTGGTGCTCGCGTCGGGCTCGCTCGTCGCGTCCGACGCGCCCGCGTCGCTCGTCGAGTCGTCGCTCGGGCTCGAGCACGCGACGAGCGCGAGCGCGGCGAACGCGAGCGCGGGCCTCACTGCAAATACCCTGCGGCGCTGAGCAGCGCGACAGCGACGCCGAGGAGGCTCTCGCCCGCGATGATGCCCGAGGCGACGGGCGTGATGTAGCGCTCGCCGTGGTCCGGCTTGTACTTCACCCAGAGGTACGCGAGGAGCGCGCCGAGGAACATCGAGACCGAGTTGAACGCCGGGATGACCAGCGCGAGCCCTAGGCCCGTCGCGCTCGGCATCCACTTCTTGTACTTCGGGAACGCGAGCTCGAGCAGCGGGAGCACGAGGCCGATGCCGCCGCCGATGACGATGCCCCAGCGCGCCCACGGGTGCAGCGACTCGACGCCGTGCGCGAGGAGCTCGGCGACGCCCTTCCACACCTGCGCGCTCGGCGCGGGGAAGCGATCGGTGCCGAGCGCGTCGGGCGTCGGCACGAGCAAGTAGAACGCCGGCACCGAGACGAGCGTGCCGATGAGCGTGCCCGAGAGCTGCGCGAGGAACTGCTGCCGCGGGTTCGCGCCGAGGAGGTAGCCGCTCTTCAGATCGTTCAGGAGGTCGGCCGAAGCGCCGGCGGTGCCCGCAGTGACGCTCGCGGTCATCAAGTTCGTCGTGATGTTCGACGGCGCGAGCACGCCGTACGTGAGCTGCGTAATCTTGCCCATCGCGCCGACGGGCGTGATGTCGGTCTCGCCCGTCGCGCGGCACGCGACGATCGCGAGCATGAACGCCATGACGACCGAAATGACGCCGAGGATCGGCGAGATCTTGAACGAGACGTACCCGATGATCACGAGCCCGATGGTCGCGAAGGTCGTGCCGAGCACGAACCAGGACGACGGCACCTCGATCTTCTCGAGCTCGCCGCGCGCCTTCTCGATCGGGTCGCTGGAGTGCGCGTCGTGGTGCTCAGCGCCGCGCTTGAGGAGCTTGCCGAACCCGGAGAACGCGCGGAGCACTGTGCGCCACTGGAGCGCGAAGGTGAGCAGCCCCGACGTGACCATCAACGCGGCGCCGGGCCACAAGCTGAAGGAGACGATGTTGCGGTAGCCGAGCACGTGCTCGCCGGTCTTGGTGACCGTCGTGTGGATGACGCCGTGGTCGAGGAGGATCGGCGCGAGGACGCCGAAGTTGATGAGCGCCCCGACGAGCATGCTGATCGTCGTGCGGAGCCCCATCAGCATGCCGGCGCCCACCATGATGAGCGAGCCTTCGAACGAGATCGTGTACTGCACGAGCGCGAGGCCGCGGATCTTCACGCCCGGGATCGGGATCAAGCTCGGGATCTTGCTCAGCTTCGTGAACGCTCCGAGGATCGGGTGCGCCGGGTCGCCGTGCGCGTCACGCAGCCACGCGACGACCGCGCCGACGCCCATCATCGCGAAGAGCGCGCGCGCCTTCTTCACCAGCGTCGCCGCCGGAGCCGTAGAGCGACTTGAGGGTCTCGGCGGCCGCAGTGCCCGACGGGAAGCGCAGCTTCTCGATGTTGATCATCTGCCGCTTCATCGGGATCGCCATGATCGTCCCGAGGACCGCCATGAAGAACAGCCACCCCATGAGCAGGCCCATCGGCAGGTGCTTGCCCGTCACGAGGAGGAGCGCCGAGATCGCGGACACCAAGATGATCGTCGTCGTGTTCGCCGCGCTCGACGCGGTCGACTGCATCGCGTTGTTCTCGAGCATCGTGAGGTTCTGCCCGAAGAGCTTCGGCGCGATGCGCGAGAGCGTCGAGTAGACCGCGTACGAGAGAATGCACGCGGTGATCGCGACGCCGAGCCCCCAGCCGGTCTTCAGACCGACGTAGAGGTTCGACAGGCACATGATCGCGCCGATGAGGCTGCCGACGAGGAACGAGCGCAGCGTGAACTGCCGGACGTTTCCGCGGTAGACGTTCTGGAACCACTCGACCTCGGGATCGATCGGCGCCTGCGCGGGCGGCGCGGACGCGCGGTAAGGCTTTTTTTCCGGGGTGGGCGCTTCGGGGGAGGGGCCGGCCATGGGTCCCCCCTCGTACCATTTCAGTCGGCGTGCAGATAGCACGCCGACATTCGTGCACGGCACTTCAGCGGCTTTGGACGCACCGAAATGCTTGCCGCGCGCGATCGACGAAGAGGGCCGCTGCGGCCGTCGGCGCGTCGACCCGGCCGAGCTTGCCCGCGCTCGGCGCCTCGGCGTAGCCGTTGAGCGACAGCTTCTCGAGGCAGAGCGCCTGCGCGGTCACGTGGTAGCGCGCGAACATTCCGCTGCCGGAGTAGCCGTTCAGCTGCGTGCCCGACGCGCCGAGCACGCTGATGCTCGCGCCCGGCCAGCGTCCGTCGACCACCCAGCCGCCGTCCTCCGCCCCGCAGACGCGGACGGACTTTCCGCTGCCGTCGGCCGGCCCGAGACGCTCGGGATCGCCCAGCGTGCCGGAGCCGACGTCGATCGGGAGCGCCCACGTCTGGTTCTCCCAGCGCGTCGGCCGCTCGGCGCCTTCGGTCGCCGGGACGCCGTCGACGAGCGCGGCGAGCATCCGGCCGTCGGCGCGCTTCGCGAGTCGAACCGCAGGCGCGCGCTGCGCGTCATTTCCGACGCGCGGGATCCGAGCGACGTCGCGCGCGACGCCCGCCTCGACCTCCGAGACGATGGTCGAGCTCGCGTCGGTGGTCGCGAGGTACCAGCGACCGCCCATGCGAACCGCCGACTCGAGCTCGCCGAGCGGCTGCCCTCCCTCACGACGAATCTCCACCGCCGGCCGTCCTTCCTCGACCGCCATCAACATCGACTCGGGCCCGCTGCCCGTCGGCGAGTAGACGTAGCGCGTGAGGACGAGCAGGCCGTGGCTCGCGTCGTCGCCCGGCACGAACGACACGTCTTGAAGCGGCCGTTGCGGGTACCCGCCGAGGCTGACGAAATTCGTGGAGTCGGCGATGAACGCAGGGATGGTCGTGCCTTGCGTCGCGCGGAGCACGCTCGACGGCTCGAAGGGCGACGTGAAGCGCACGACGAAGCGCCCGTGGCTGTCCCAGTCCATGCCCTTCGGTCCCCACGCGTAGAGCCGCGCGACCGCCGAGAGCGTGAAGTGCCCGGAGTTGCCGCGATCGGTGCCGCTTCGATCGTAGATCTCGTCGACGCGCCGGCTGAAGCCGAGCTCGTCCTTGCCGAGCGTCGGCGCCGTGATCGAGAAGAACGGCTGCCAGTCGATCGTCGTCGGGACGCGGTTGTAGCCGTAGCCTCCGTAACCGTACCCGTAGCCGTAGCCGCCATAGCGGCCGTAGCGGTAGCCGTAGCCGGCGGTCGGGGTCGCGGAGACGTCGAGGCTCGCGGGCGGGGCTTTGCCGGCGGCCTCGCAGCGGAGACGAAGCGCGGTCGGCGAGGGCACGTCGAACGTTCGCGGCGTCTGCGCAGTGGCGTCGGCGGCGCTCGCGGCCGGCGGCTCGCCCCAGCCGACGCGGATCCACCCGGCGAGCACGCATCCGAGGGGCCCGCACCCGTGCGTCGCCGCGCCCGCGGACGGGCCGGCGCTCTCGAGCGGCTCGGGGAGCGCGAGCGGCTTCCACGTCATGCCGCCGTCGATCGTCTCGTAGCCCTGGCGCGACGCGGTCCACCCGAGCCCCCAACGGCCGGACACCATCGCCGTCCCGAGATCGACGACGAACGGGCCGTGCTTCGCCGCGCCCGCGAGGTTGATCTCGACGCCGAGGTAACGCCCGGAGTGCGCGACCCACGCCGAGAGCGTGCCTGGCGTGCGCTCCTCGATGCCGCGCAGCCACGTGCCCGAGCGGAGCACGGCGACGACGCGCGACTCGGCGTCGGGCTGCGTCGCGGCGTCGTCCTCGACGTCGTCCTCGTCGTCGTCGTCCCGGCGCGCGCGCGCGGGCGGCTTCGGCGCGACGGTCGAGAAGACGAGCGGAATCGTCTTCGGCTTCGTCCCGTCGAAGATCGTGAGTCGGCCCGTGGCGATGTCGCCGACCGGCGGCGAGACGATCGCGGTGCGACCGTCGGCGAGCGGCACGACGCGCTCGG
This sequence comes from uncultured delta proteobacterium, assembly GCA_963731595.1. Classification (GTDB taxonomy): domain Bacteria; phylum Myxococcota_A; class Polyangia; order Polyangiales; family Polyangiaceae; genus DASXHD01. The sequence continues at coordinate 133,444 of CAVSWE010000003.1, read as the reverse complement.
TGCCGACGTCGCCGTTGACGACGAAGTCCTCGAACGTCCGATTGCCGCGCATGATGCAGTACGGCTGCTCGGTCTTCTTCACGTCCACGGGCGTCGCGTCGGGATTGCACGAGCCCTCGACGACGAGCGTGCCGTTGCTCGGCGAGAACACGGCGCGCGGGCCGTCGAAATGCCGAAGGAGCTCGAGCTTTCCCGCGCGCGAATCGTACGCGTAAATCTCGGTGGCGCCGTGCGGCACGCCGCAGACGAAGCCGAACGCGCCGGACGCCGCCTTCGCGGGCGCGAGCGAGATCGCATGGCAGTGCGCGGGCTTCAGCGGGAAGGCGTCGGGCGCGGTGTCGAGCACCGTCCCGTCCGCGACGCGCACGCGCGAGAGCGCGCCGTCGCGCGCGACGAGCGCCGTCCCGCCGGCGAGCGGCCAACCGTCGAGCACCGCGGACGCGAGCGGATTCTTCGCCGTCGCGCGGGCGATGTCCTCCGGCTCGACGGGCGGGTGCGCGCGCGCCGCGCGCTCGGTCTCGGTGAGATGCGCGATCTGTCCGTTCGGCTGCACCGCGTACGACTGCGCGTCGCCCTGCGAGTCCACGCCGCTGACGACGATCGCGTCGCCGGCGAGCCGGAGATCCTTCGCCTCGATCGGGAGAGGCAGCGTCTGCCATTTTCCTCCCGCGTCGAACGTCGCGACTGCGCCGCGCAGGTCGGCGATCGCGACCGCGCGCCACCCGTCGGCGGCGACGTACTTGCTCACGTGGGGGCTCGCGGGCCACGGCCCGAGGTCCATCGGGTCGCCGGTCTTCGGATCGAACGCGGCGTACGCGCCGTTCGAGAGTCGGACGTACGCGCGATCGAGCCCGACGAAGAGCTGCGTCGGCGAGACCGGCGCGGCGTAGAGCATCTGGAGCGGCGCGAGCCAGCTCGCGGCGCGGTAAATCGTCGGACCGATCGCGAACAAGAACCCGCCGCCGAGCCGCTCGGGCACGTCGACCGTCGTCGACGGCGGCGCGGGCAACGGATCGCTCGCGCTCTCGACCCCGCCGCCTGCGAGCTTCACGACGCGCACGCCGGCGACAAGCAGCCGCTTGCCCCCGCCGGGCTCGACCCCGTACGACTTGCCTTCGTCGGTGGCGACGAGCGGGACGAGGTGGGCCGGGCTGACGGTCGGATTCGCGGCGGGCGCGCCCGGCGTCCGAAGCGCGGCGCGGCTCGCGTCGTCGGCGGGCATCGAGGGCGCGCACGCGACGACCAGCACGCCGAGCGCCACAACGAATCGGGAGGTGTGCGCACTGGGCATGTCGGCTCCGGTTAAACGCGCGGGCGCCGCGTTCGATTTGCCCTACGAGCTTACGGCGAAAGACGCGCGATCTTCCAGCGGACGCCGTCCCCCTCGTAGACGAGGCGATCGTGCAGCCGGTGCTCGCGTCCTTGCCAAAACTCGTAGCGCGAGGGCGTGACGCGAAAGCCGCCCCAAAATGGCGGGACGGGCACCTCGCGACCGGCGTACTCTTCTTCCAGCTCGGCCACGCGCGCCTCGAGGGCCTCGCGCGTCGTGATGACCTCGCTCTGCGCCGACGCCCACGCGCCGACCTGCGCGCCGCGGACGCGCGTGCGGAAGTACTCCGCCGACTCCTCGCGGCTCGTGCGCGCCACGCTGCCTTCGACACGAATTTGGCGCTGCAGCGTCGGCCAGAAGAACAGCAGCGCGACGCGGGCGTTGTGCTCGAGCTCTTGCGCCTTGCGGCTCCCGTAGTTGGTGAAAAAGACGAACCCGTCCTCGCCGTGGCCCTTGAGCAGGACCATGCGCAAGCTCGGCGCCCCGTTCGACCCGACGGTCGCGACGGCCATGGCATTTCGGCTCAGGCACGGCCGCGGCTTTTGCGTCCTCGAACCAAAGGCTGAACTGGGCGAGGGGATCGGGGTTCGCCGTCTCTTCGGTCAGCACCGGCATGGCTGCTGCTCTAGCAGAAAGCCTGTGACGGGGCGGCGCAACCCGCTTACATTTCTCGGGTAGTTGCCGTTTTCTCGTGCGAAGGGACCGCTCGCGCCGCGAGAGGGACCACGATGGCTGACCCGAAGACCAACGTCGAGCGAACCAGCACGAAACCCCCGGCATCCGGTCCGGTGGCGACGCACATCGCCGAGGGCGACCGGCTGCGCGTGCTCGACCACGTCGAGGGCGGGATCGCGGTCGTGCAGGGCGACGTATTTTTGTACGCGAACGAGCCGCTCCTGCGGATGCTCGGCTATGCGTCGCTCGAGGCGTTCACCGCGCACAAGGTGACCGCGATCACCGGCGCCGGCAGCTACGAGGCGTGGATCGACGCCCACATGGGCGAGCCGCGCACAGAGTCTTGGCGCCGCGCGGACGGGAGCGTCGCGCGCGTCGACGTCTCGCTGCGGCCGATGAAGGTCGGCGACGTGCACGTGCGCGTCGTGCTCGTGCGCGACGCGAGCGCCGCGTGGCGCGCGCAGGCGCAGCTGCAGCAAACCGAGCGCCTCGCCGCCGTCGGAACGCTCGCCGCCGGCGTCGCGCACCAGCTGAACAACCCGCTCGCGTACGTCATCGCGAACATCAACTACCTCGCCGAGGAGATGCCGGCGTTCTTGCAGACGGTCGCGCCGACGCTGTCGGCCCCCGAGCGCGAGCGCCTCGCGGAGCTGCTCAGCGCGATGAGCGACGCGCGCGAGGGCGCCGAGCGCGTCGCGCGGATCGTCCGTGATTTGCGCACGTTTTCGCGCATGGAGGACGAACGTCGCGAGCTGCTCGACGTGATCGCGTTGCTCGAGTCGGCGTGCGTGCTCGTCGAGAGCGAGCTCAAGAACCGCGGGCGCCTCGTGAAGATCTTCGACGCGATCCCGCCGGTCGAGGCCAACCCGTCTCGCCTCGCGCAGGCGTTCCTCAACCTGCTCCTGAACGCGGCTCAAGCGATCCCCGAAGGCTCGCCGTCGACCAACGAGGTCTCGGTGCGCACGTTCATGGACCCGAGCGACAACATGATCGTCGTCGAGGTGAAGGACAGCGGCGTCGGCATGTCCGCCGCCGTGCAAGCGCGCATCTTCGACCCGTTCTACACGCTCAAGCCCGTCGGCGAAGGCACCGGCCTCGGCCTCACGACGTGTCTCGCGATCGTGCACGCGATGGGCGGCAGCGTGATCGTCGAGAGCCAGGAAGGCGGCGGCTCGACGTTCCGCGTGCGCCTCCCGCCCGCCGCCCGCTCCGCCAAACGCGAGCTCACGACGGCCCCGCCGGAGAGCGTCGCGCGACAACGAATGCTCATCGTCGACGACGAGCTCACGCTGCTCTCGTCGCTGCGCCGCGCGCTCGGCCGCGACCTCGACGTGGTCCTCGCGAGCTCCGCCGCCGAGGCGATGCTCGTGCTCGAACAGGACGATCGCTTCGACGTCGTTCTTTGCGATATCATGATGCCCGAGGTGACCGGCATCGAGCTCTTCGAACGTGTTTCGGCTTCGCATCCCGAGCTGCGCGATTGGTTCATCTTCATGACCGGCGGCGCCTTCTCGGCGAGCACGCGCCAGTTCATCGACTCGACGGAGCTCCCGCGCCTCGAGAAACCCTTCGACGTGCGCGAGCTGCGGCGACTGTTGCATCGGCGCGCGAAGGCGGCTTCCGGACGGTGAGAGACGACGACGCACTCGCGCGCTTCCTCGAGCTGGTCGCGCGCGAAATGGACACCGACGACGTGCGCGCGGAGGCGCGCGGCACGGTCGCGCCCGCGAGCAACGTCCTCGTCGCGCCGCTCGGCGAGCGTTCGGAGGTCGTCGTGCGCTTCGGCGAAGTGCCGCCCGACGTGGACGCGCGCCAGCGGCGCCTGGAGATGCTCGCGACCGCGTTCTCGAGCGCGATTGAGGTGGGCCTCAAACGCCCGCAAATCAGCCGCCGTTCGCTGCGGCACGAGCTCGAGAGCCTCGCCGAGCGCGCCGACGCGATCGACGCGCTCGTCATCGACGCGCACTCGCCGATTGTGTGGGGCGCGGTCGCCGGGCCGCTCGCGTCGCCGCGGGACAACGTCATCCCGTTGAATCCCGAGGCGCGCGCCCGCATCCAGCGCATCCACGAGTCGCACCGCGATCTCATCGCGACGTTCGGCGGCGAGGACGAAGAAGTCGCGTCGGAGGCCGAAGAGCGCGCCTCCGCGACGCCCGCGCCGGGCGCCCCGTCGCCGCTGACGACGCGCGCCGTCGCCGAGGTGCGCGCGCTCCCCGCGACCGTGATGCTCCACCGCGGCGGGCACCTCGCCTACAATCGTCGCGAGGAGTCGTACGGCGTCGTCGCGCGCAGCTTCGCCGCGATTTACGTGCTGATCCTCGTGTTCGACAAGGCGTTCGACATGCTCCGCGCCGAGCGCGCGATGCGCGACGTGCTCCCCACGATTCGAGCGGCTCGTGCTCGCGCTCCCGCCGATGGACCCCGAGCCCGCGCCGGGCGCCGGCGTCATCGCGATTCGGCGCCCGCGTCGCCGACGCTGATCGTCAGCTCGTCGCGACGGCGCGAACCGCGCGGAGGAGGGCGTCGACGTCGGCGAAGTCGTTGTAGACGTGCGCGCTCGCGCGAACGCTGCCCGCGAGCCCGAGACGCTCGTGGAGCACGTGCGCGCAGTGGTAGCCGCCCGAGACGCAGATCCCCGCGTCGTCGGCGAGACGCCGCGCGACGTCCTCCTGCGCGACGCCCGGCGCGTCCACGACGAAGCTCGCGATGGCGAGGCGCTCGCCCGCGGGCAGGTCCTTCGCGAGCACGCGCACCCTCGGGATCTCGGCGAGACCGTCGAGCATGCGCTCCGCGAGCGCGCGCTCGTGCGACGCGATCGCCTCCCAGCCGAGCGCCCGCAGCCAGCGCACTGCCTCGCCGAAGCCGATCGAAGCTTCGATCGCCGGCGTGCCCGCTTCGAACCGAAACGGCGGATCCAGCGGCACGAACGCGCCCGCTCCGACGTCGCGATTGAGGGCGACCATGCCCCCGCCGACTTGGTAGAGCGCTAGCTTGGCGAGGCGCTCGCGGCGCGCGTAGAGAAACCCCGCGCCGCTCGGCCCGAACGCTTTGTGCGAGCTCGCCGCGAGAAAGTCGACGCCGAGCTCGCGGACGTCGATGGGCAGGTGCGCGAGCGACTGCGCCGCGTCGAGCAGCAGCGGGACGCCTCGCGAGCACGCGAGCTTCGCCATCTCGGCGACCGGCGCGATCGCGCCCGTCACGTTCGACGCGTGCGCGAAGGCGAGGAGCTTCGTCCGCGGCGAGAAGAGCTTCGCGACCTCTTCCCAGCGAGGCACGCCTCCGTCGTCGACCGGCACGAGCACCGGCCGCGCGCGCGCGCGCCACGGCAGGAAGTTCGCGTGATGCTCGCTCGCGGGAAGAATGACCTCGTCGTCCGGCCCGAGACCGAGCCCGTGGGCGACGAGGTTGATCGCCTCCGTCGCGCCTCGCACGAACACGATTTCGCTCGGCGACGCGCCGACCAAACCGGCGATCTCGAGGCGCGCGGCCTCGTAATTCCGCGTCGCGAGCTCGCCGAGCGGGTGAACACCGCGGTGAACGTTCGCGGTGGACGTCTCGTAGTACGCGCGCACCGCGTCGATGACCGCCCGCGGCTTGGGCGTGGTCGACGCGGCGTCGAGGAAGACGAGCGGGAGCTCGCCGAGCGGCCGGCCGAGGAGCGGAAACTCCGCCCGCACCCGCCTCGCGAGCGAATCGCCGCTCACCCGACGACCTTCGCGGGTGTGGCATCGTGGCAAACGGCCTCGGCGAATTCCATAAGCGCGCCCGAAAGTTAGCACTGCGCTCGGGCTCGCGGCGCTGAACGAATTTTCAGCCGAGCCCGGGGCGGTTTCTTGACCGCGGAGCCTCCCGCCGTGTAGTTACCGGCGCGGACTGCACATGGGTAGTCGTCTCACCACCTCGCCGGCGGCCGCTTTGCAGCACCGCATCTCCCTTCAGCAGGCCAAGCAGGACGGCCTCCTCCGCGGGCGATGGGTCGCCCTCGACGACTGTCGCTACGACATGCGCACGTCGCAGGTGATCGAGGGGTGCATCGTCGACTCGGACGAGGACCTGGTGGAGCTCTGCACGCGCATGCGCAGCGCCGACCTGCAGCACTGCGCGATCTTGTTCTGCAGCGAGGACGACGAGACCCCGGTCTCGCGAGCCCGCTTGTCGCACTGATTCTCAGCGCTTGACGACCGGACGAAGGATGGTCTTGCCGTCCTTGACCGTGACCTCGAAGTCGACGGATTTCCCGTGCTTCTCACGGAGCTTTTCGCTCGATTCGCGGAGGCTCTTGGCCATCGCGTCGTAGGTGATGGCGGCCGTCGATTCGTTGCGCGAGCGGCGCGTCTGCACGTACTGAGAATAGAGTTGGCGAAGGCGATCGTCGCTGAGATCGGCGGGGGAGCGCGGACGCGCGGCCGGCGGCGCGGGGGCTTGCGGCGCGGGCGGCGCGGGCGCCTGCGTCGGCGGCTTTTGCGGCAGCGGCGGCGGCGGCCTGGGAGGTGCGGCGGTCGCCGGCCGCGGAACCGGCGGGGGTGCCGGCCGCGGGGCCGCTTGCGGCGCGGGCGGCGGCGGCGCGGGCGGCGGCGGCGCGGGCGGCGGCGCGGCGGGCTTTGCTTCGATTTTGCGCCACATGGGCCGTGCGGGCGCGGGGGCCGCGGGCTTCGGCGGGGCGGTCCCCTCGTTCAAGAGGCGATCGAGGTCGGCGAAATCCTCGAGGGGATCGAGCTCGAGACGCTGGAAGCTCGGCGCGGGCACGATGTGCTCGGGAACCGCGGCGGCGACGGCGGCGGCTTCGGTCTCCGGCTCGGCGGGCGCCACGGGCTCGGGCGCCGGCTCGGCCGGTTTGAAGCGCCGCTGCGCGCGCAGCATGTCGCGCTTGTACGTGCCCTCTTCGATTTGCCGGCAGATACGCTGCCAGTGCGTTTGGTACGTGTTGTACCGCTGAATGATCATCTGGAAGCGAAAGCGCACCGCCGTGTTGCGGATCTGCTCCTTTCGCAGGACCTGGATGCGGCGCTCGACGTCCTTGTGCGGGACGGCGGGCACCATCTTCTCGATGCCCATGAAATACTGCTCGTAGAGCGCGCGCAGTCGATCGACGCGCGTCTCGAGCTCACCGACGAGAGACTCGATCTCGCTGGAATCCACGGGGTGAAGCCATCATAACCGCGAACGTCAGGGGAGCGGCGTGACCTTCACGTTGTCGAAGCAGACTTTCACTTCCCAATCGTTGAACCCGAAATGGTCGTGCCCCATTCCGGCGAGCGGCTGGGGGTCGTCCCACGACAGATAGTCGAGGCCGTTGACCGACCAGCGCACGGTGTGGCCGTCGCTTCGTTCGATCTTGAAGTGGTAAATCTGGCCCGCGAACACCGGCTTCTCGCGCGGGTCGTCGGACTGCTGGTCGACGTTGATTTGACGGCGATCGTTGGCGTGCTCGTTGAGGCGCGCGAGCACGTGGAACTTGTTCTTCCACCCGCCGAGGATGGTGAGGTAGCTCGTCGCGTTCGTGTACGAGATGGCCGTCGCGTGCGACTGTCCGTCGCCCCAGACCTCGGCCTTGAGGTCGCCTTGCGGCGACTCGGAGATCGCGTCGAACTCGATGCGCGCGTTGACCGGGAGCGTTTTTTCGAGCCAGACGCCGTGGTTCATCGCGCGCTGACCGCAGAGGCGGCCGTTCTCGATGTGCCAGGCGTTGGTCGCGGCCTGCCGCCAGTTGGGCCCGAGATCTTCCGCCTCGAGCGCCGGCGCCATCGCCGCGGCGGAGCCCGACGCCATCGTCGGCGGGAAGAGCCGAATCGACGAGCCCGAGGGACCCGGCGTGGGCATCACCATCGCGAGGTGCGGTGCCGCGTCGCCGTGCGGGCGCTCGAAATCGTCCTCGAAGGGCGCCGTCATCACGTGGGTCGACGGCATGAACGTCGGAGCCGTGATTGCGGTCGAGCCGCCTTCGCCCTCCTCGCGGGTGCTGTTGCCGGGCGGGACGCACGCGGCGAGCGCGAGCGCCCAGAGACCAAACTGCAGGGGCTTCACGCCCGCGGGTTTAGCACGTCCGCCGGTCAGACGGCGGCTCGGGTGGTCGACATCGGCATCCCTCGGGAGTACACCCGGGTCGGGCCCGCATGCACCCCATTCTCTTTCACATCCCGCTCCCTCATGGTCCGCTCAAGCTGTGGTGGGCCCTCGTCGTGCTCGCCGGCCTCGGCGCGATCTACGCCGCGTTCTACGCGCGCAAAGGTCAACGCGACGAAGTGCTCACGGGTCTCGTGGTGGCCGCGGCCGCCGGCGCAGGCTCGTACTACTGGCGCGGCGTCGTCTACCACATCGACTCGCTGCCGATTTACTCGTACGGCGTCTTGCTCGGGTCGTCGCTGATCGTCGGTTGGTTTCTGTCGCTCGGGCTCGCCGAGCGCGACGGCCTCCCGCGCGAGACGATGGCGAACTGTTACGTCATCACGGCGATCGCCGCGCTCATCGGCGCGCGACTCCTCTACATCATCACGAACCCGAGCCAGTTCGACACGACGGCCGACTTCTTCGCGCTGCGGCGCGGCGGGCTCGTCGCGTACGGCGGGTTCGTCGGCGGCTTCCTCGGGAGCTGGCTGTACTTGTCGCGACAGAACGTCCGCCTCCTGCCATGGGCGGACGTCGCCGTGCCGAGCCTCGCGTCGGGTCTCTTGATCACGCGCATCGGCTGCTACCTCTATGGCTGCGACTTCGGCAAGGTGCTCTCGAGCGCGCACCCGAGCTCGCCTAACGCGCCCGCGTGGCTGCAGAAGCTCGGGAGCTTCCCGCACCTCGCGGACGGCACGCTCGGCTACGACGACAAAGGCAACGCGCTCGTCGGCAGCATCCCTTACGCGCACCACTTGAAGATGTGCCAGGAGATGGCGTTCAAAGCCGCGGACTGCGTCAACCTGAAGGACCACTCCTTCCCGGTGCACCCGACGCAGATTTACGAGGCGCTCGTCGGGCTCGGGCTGCTCGCGCTCCTCCTCTGGCACCGCAAGCACCAGAAATTCCGCGGACAGATTTTCTTCACGTTCGTCTTCGCGTACGGGTTCTTGCGCTTCTTGCTCGAGCTCTGGCGCGACGACGAAGAGCGCGGGAACGTCCCGCCGCAGATGGACCGCTACGTCCTCATCTCGGGCGGCCTCTTGCTGTTCGCGATCGCGTTCATCTTCGGCGTGTCGCTCGGCATCCCGAACAAGCGCGTGCGCACGGTCGCGCGCGTGCTGTCCGTCGTCCCCGCGATCGTCGCGTTCTTCGCGCTGAAGCCGGCGCAGTTCGAGAGCGATCCCTACATGCTCTCGACGAGCCAGTTCGTCGGGCTGCTGAGCGCGGTCATCGTCTCGTACTTCTACGCGAAGCTCTGGGAGAAGGCGCGCAAGCACCCGGAGCAGGCGATGAGCCTCGGGCTCGCGAGCGAGATGGTGAAGAAGAAGAAGGCGGTTGCCGAGGAAGAGGAAGAAGAAGAAGAGGACGAGGAGGAGTCTCCCGAGCCCGCTCGGCCGACCGCTTCGAAGAAGCCCGCCAAAGACGAGCCCAAAGGCGAAGACGAAGACGACGACGACGACGACGAAAGCGAGCCCGAGGCCGAGCCGGCCTGACCGCGACGTGCTAAGAATGTCTGACTGTCGCGGCGGCCGGCGATCGCACAGCGCATGAAGCGTCTTTTTAAAATCGCCCTCGCCGGTCTCTTCTTCGTCTCGGTACCCGCAATCGCCGCACCCGACGGCGGGGCGCCGCCGCCGCCCGAGAAGGTCGTCGTGCTGCCGTTCTCGGGCGAGGTCCCGAAGGGCGACCTCGACGCCGCGCGCACCGCGACGATCGGCGCGGTCATCTCGCGGGGCGATCCGCTCGCGACCGAGTCGGAGCTGCTGACGGCGGAGACCGCGGCGGCCGGCGCGCCCAACGACACCAAGGCGCAGTACGAAGCGGCCGGGAAAGCGTCGAGCTCGCAGTGGGTCGTCGTCGGCCACGTGAAGCCGCACCCCGCAGGCATCCCCGGGTATCACCTCGAGATCGAAGCGGCTCAGGTGTCGAGCGGTCGCGTCGAGTCGCTCGCGCGCGACATCGATCCGAGCAAGGCCAACGCGCAGATCGCCGAGATGCTCGCGCTCCTCCTCCGGCCGGAGGGGATCGCCAACGCCGAGATCCCGTGGGAGAACGACGTCCTCAAAGCGCCGCCTCCGCCTCCGCCTCCCCCGCCCCCGCCTCCGCCGCCTCCACCTCCGCCGCCTCCCCCCAAGCCCGTCGTCCCCGAGCCGGACCGCGGCTACGGGATCCACGCGCCGTTCGCGCTCGGAATCGGCATCGGGATCGACGGCGCGTTCGCGCACCCGACGGTGCCCGTGCCGGCGCCGCAAACCCAGCCGTCGACCTTCGCGTTCGAGGGCACGCTCACGGGCGAGTGGGCGCCGCTCTCGGGCGAGCGCTACCCACAGCTCTTCCGCGGCGTCGCGCTGCGCGCGGACTTGGGCGGAAATCTCTACGGTCCGGCTGCCGTGCTGCTCGACGCCGGCGTGCGCTGGGCGATCCCGATCGTGCCGAAGCTCCGCATCTTCGTCGGGCCCGAGGTGACGATCGGCGGGTTCTTCGTGACGACCGGCGATCAGGAGTCGCGCTTCTTGCTGCGAACCGACGCCTTCGCGTCGATGGGATTCGGCGAGCATTTCCAGCTCGAGCTGGCGTTCGACCTGCAGAGCGCGTTCGGCGGCACCGGGGCGATCGTCGCCGGCGGGCCGATGCTGCGAGGGCTCGTCCGTTTCTGACGACGACGGGTGCTGAGCGCGGGGCGCGCTTGGAGTAGCCTCGTCGTTCGTGCACCTGCGAACGCGTCGGGACACCGAGCGACTCGGACGCGCCATCGGCGCGCGCCTCGCTCCCGGCGATCTCGTCGTGCTGTCGGGCGAGCTCGGTGCCGGCAAGACCGCGCTCGCCGGCGGGATCGCGCGCGGGCTCGGCGTGGCCGAGGAGGAGCCCGTGACGAGCCCGACGTTCGCGCTGATCCAAGAGTACGAGACGCCGAGCGCGACGCTGCTGCATTGCGACTTGCATCGGCTCCTCGGCGAGGGCGAGCGGCGCGAGATCGAGCGGCTCGGGCTTCGCGAGCGCCGCGCGGAGGGATGCATCCTCGTCGTCGAGTGGGGCGAGGACGCGATCGCCTGGCTCGGTGGCGACGCGGCGCTCGTCGTGCGCCTCGCGATCGGCAAGAGCGGGCGCGACGCGACGCTGAGCGGGCCGCGCGCCGCGGGGCTCTCGTGAACGACAGCGAGCGGGCGAGGCCGTACGCGCTGCTCGTGCTCGCGATGGTCGCCGTCGCCGTGCTCATCCACGCGATGCACAAGTGCGGCGACCTGCGCGCCCGCAACGCGCCGAGCGTGACGCTCGAGTCGAAGCACGCGCGCTTCACGCTCTTTCGCGACGGACGCATCCGCGTCGAGACGAGCGACGGCGCACGCTCGGTCGAGGGCGAGATCGTCGCGAGCGCGGACGACGCCGTCGAACCGATCACGATGCCGGATCTCGCGAACGACGGCGTGACGCGCGCGCGCGCGCGCACGAAAGACGACCGCGAGATGACGTTCACGGTGGACGCGGCGCACGACGCGCTCGACGTGACGGTCCGCGGCGGCGCGGATTCGGCGACCGAGAGCGGGGACCCCGGCGTCGAGCACGGCGTCGGCGTTCGGCTCCCGACGGAGGGTCGCGAGGTGTTCCTCTCCGGGCGCGGCGAGCTGGCCGATCTCACGGCGGAGAGCGGACGGTTTGCCGTGCTCTCCGACGCGGCGCACCCGATCGGCTTCGTCGCCGCGGGCAAGCCGATGCGCGTCGCGCTCGCGCCGCGGAGCGAGGACGCGCACGCGATGGAGGTGCGCGTCACGGTCCCGCCGGAGGACGCGCGCTTCACGATCGCCGTCGGCGGCGCGCGGCGCGGGAGCCCGTGGGCGGTCTTGTTCGATCGCGCGCACGTCGAGACCAAGCGCGTGAAAGGCTTCGTCACGGGCGCGCCGGGCGCGACGCACGTCGTCGGGCTCGACGATCAGGGCGCTCAGCAGATGCGCCTCGCGACGGACGTCGCCGGTCGATTCGATTTCCGCGCGCCGGCGTTCGTCACGAGCTGGTACGCGAGCGCGAGCGCGACGCGCACGAGCGCGCCGGTGATCCACGCGCCCGGAACGCCGTGGGACCTCCAGCTCGACGTCTCCGACGGCGGCGAGCTCCACGTGCGCGTGCTCGACGCCGACACGAACGAGCCGATCACCGCGCGCCTGCTCGTGCACGGAATCGACGGCACGCTCGACCCGAGCTTCGGCCCCGATTATCGCGCGTCGGGCGCGGGGCCGATCATCGACGCGCTCCGCGGCGAGGTGACGACGCCGCTCCCGGCGGGGAAATACCGCGTCGCCGTGACGAAGGGGATCGAGTGGAGCATCGACTCGCGCGTCGTCGCGATCGCTCCAGGCAAGCGAGTCGATCTCGACCTCGCGCCGCGCCACGTGGTCCCGACGCCGGACGAGCTCGGCTGCGATCTCCACGTCCACGCGCGGCCGAGCTTCGACTCCCCCGTCTCGCCCGAGGACCGCGTGCTCTCGCTCGTCGCCGCCGGCATCGACTTCGCCGTGCCGACCGAGCACAACCTCGTCGGCGACTACGGTCCTTCGCTCGCGATGCTCGGGCTCGAGGGCGAGCTCATGTTCGTGCCCGGCGTCGAGATTACGACGTACTCGCCGCGCTTCGGTCACTTCGGGATCTTTCCGTATCCGCAGGGCAAGGGCGTCCCGGCGTTTCGCCACACGAACGTCGGAGCCGTCTTCGCGTCGGCGCGCGGCGGCGATCCGAAGCGCGTCCTCGTCGTGCACCACCCGCGCCTCGCGCGCGACATCGGTTACTTCACCGCGTTCGGGTGGAAGGCGGGCACGCCGCCGCCGGCGCGCATCAGGCTCGACTTCGACGCGCTCGAGGTCTTCAACGGCTACGAGAGCGCCTCGCTCGAGCGCGTCGAGAACGTCCTCCGCGATTATTGGGCGCTCCTCGACGCGGGACATCGTTACGCGATCACCGGGTCGAGCGACTCGCACCGCATCCAGTACCAGTGGGCCGGGTATCCGCGCACGATGGTGCGCGTCGACGGAAAGAGATCCGGCCGCGATCGTCGCCGCGATCAAAGCCGGCCACGTCACCGTCACGAGCGGACCGATCGTCGACTTCGTCCTCGAGGGGGCGCGCCCCGGCGGCGACGTCAGCGCGAAGGGGCGCGAGCTGTCCGGCCATTTGGTCGTGCGCGCAGCGCCTTGGGTGGACGTCACGACGGTGGACATCGTCGTCGGCGTGCACGGCGCGACGCTCGAGCCGGCGAAGATCGTTCAGACGATCGACGTTCCGTCGCGTCCGACGATCACCGGACCGGAGACCGGCCCGCTCGAGGAGGCTCAGGCGCGCACGGTCCGGCTCGACACGGACGTGAAGGTCGACCTCGGCGACTCGACCGTCGGCGCCGCCGGTACTTGGGTGATGGTCGTCGTCCGCGGCAAGCGGACCCTCGACGACATTCTGCCCTTCATGCCGATTCAGCCGTTCGCCGCGACGAACCCCATCTTCGTACGCCAGTGACCCCGACGAGAGTGCGGCGATGTGGGTCCGTGTGGCTCGCGCAAATGGGATTCGATGGTACGGTTCAAAGTGACGTTGCCATGACACGCGCAACGGATTACTTCGGCTCGCACCGTGCGGGGGTTACGACTGCAAGCGATTGACCCGAGGATCTCGCCGTGAGCGCGGCGTTCGGACGCTATCGTTTGCTCGAGCGCCTCGGACAAGGCGGCATGGCCGAAGTGTTCAAGGCGAAGAGCTTCGGAGTCGAGGGCTTCGAGAAGGTCCTCGTCATCAAGCGCATCTTGCCCGAGCTCGCGCGCAGCCAGCAGTTCGTCGACATGTTCATCCACGAGGCGAAGCTCGCGGTGCGCCTCTCGCACGCGAACATCGTGCAAGTGTTCGACCTTGGCATCGCGCCGGTGACCGACGAGAAGGGGCACAAGCTCCCCGACGCGTACTTCATGGCGATGGAGTTCGTGCACGGGCTCGATCTCGCGACGCTGCTCGCGCGCTCCCGCCGGCAACAGAAGGCGATCCCGATCGAGCTCGCCGTCTTCGTCTGCGCCGAAGTGGCGAAAGGTTTGGATCACGCGCATCGCCGGCGTGACGAGCAGCTGAAGCCGCTCGGAATCGTGCACTGCGACGTGTCGCCGCAGAACGTCTTGCTTTCGTACGAGGGCGAGGTGAAGGTGACCGACTTCGGCATCGCGAAGGCGCGCGGCGCGCTCGAGCAGAACCTCGAGGACACGCGCACGCGCCAGCTCCACGGCAAGTTCGGTTACATGTCGCCGGAGCAGGCGCGCGGCGAGCCGGTCGATTCGCGGAGCGACATTTTCTCCCTCGGCGTCGTGCTGTACGAGCTGCTCGCGGGCGTGAACCCCTTCAGCGCGCCGACGACGTTCGAGACGCTGCGGCGCGTGCAGGCGTGCGAGTACCCGCCGGTCGAGCTCTTGCGGGCCGAGGTGCCGCCCGAGCTCGTGAAGATCCTGAAGACCGCGCTCGCGAAGGACACGAAGGACCGCTACGCCGACGCGGGCCGCTTCTACGAGTCGCTGCTCGCCTTCTTGTACTCGGCGGGCGCGCGGTACACCGCGCACGATTTGAGCGAGTTTCTCGCGCGGTTCGCGCAGCGCGAGGACACGCCGTCATCGGCCGCGCCGTCGCTCGGCGACGCCGCGCTCGAGAGCGAGACGGCGCACGCGCAAGAGCGCACGCCCGTCGAGGTGCCGCCGTCGCGAACCGCCTCGAGCACCATGGCGCGCGTCGACACGGGTCGCATCCCCGCGGGCGGCGACGGCGGCGGGCGCTTCGTCGACATCGAACGCGCCGCGGGCGTGGGCGAGCGGCGCGAGGTGACGGCGCTCTACGTCGAGCTGCCGCGCGGCGTGGACGCGAGGGTCTCGGCGACGGCGGCGGAGATCGTCGAGCGCTACGGCGGCTCCCTCGTTCGGCGCGAGAGCGATCAGCTCGCTGCGCTCTTCGGCCTCGGCGATCCGGACGGGCGCGACACGGAGGTGGCGACGCGCTGCGCGCTCGTCGCGCTTCGCGCGCTCACCGGTCCCGCCGCGCGCGCGAGCGCCGGCATTCACACGGGGCGCATCCACGTCACGGCCGAAGGCACGCCCACCGACGACGATCGACTGAACGGGCTGGTCGCGTCTGCGCGCGATCTCGCGCGGGCGCGCGAAGGCCGCATCGCGATCTCGGGCACGGCGGTGCGCCTCGTGAAGGGCCTCTTCACGTTCGAGCCGATCACGAGCGAGAGCGGGCAGAACCTGACGCCGCTCCTCGCGGGCTCGCTCGTGAAGGACGTGCGCGGGCCGACCGAGGCGTTCGGGCGGTTCGTCGGACGCAAAGAGGAGCTGCGCAAGATCGGCGAGGTGCTCGCCTCGGCGACGCGACGCCAGGCGCGCGTGCTCACGATCCGAGGCGGGCACGGCGTCGGCAAGACGCGGCTGCTCGTCGAGGTCGAGCGCCGGCTCGGCAAGGGCAACTACAACGTCGGCTTCTACATCGCGGCGTGTCCGCCGCGCGGGCGCGAGTACCCGCTCTCCGGCATCGTCTCGATGCTGCAGGTCTTGTGCGGCGTTGGCGAGGGCGACCCGCCCGAGCGCATCGCGTCGGTGCAGCCGCGCCTCCGCGCGCTCGGCCTCCACGACGAAGAGGTCGGCGCGGTGCTGACGGCGCTCGGCGCGAGCGTGCCGACGTACTCGGGCGCGAACGCGAAGAGCTCGCTTCGCTCGGCGCTCGCACGGATGGTGATGAGCCTCTGCGAGGACAAGCCGCACACGTTCGCGTGGGACAACGCCCACAACATGGACGAGGACAGCTTCTCGATTCTCTCTGCGTCCTTCGATCGACTCTCGCACGCGCGCGTCGTGTTCGCCTTCACCGCGCGCGAGGGGTTCGCGCATCCGCTCGAGAAGGGCGCGGCGCACGTGTCGATCGACCTGACCGATCTGAAGTCGGCGGAGGACGTGAGCCGGCTCGTCGCGCTGCGCCTCGGGACGCAGACGGCGCCGGAGGAGCTCGTGCGTTTCGTCCGCGAGCGCGCCGGCGGGCACCCGCTCTTCATCGAGGAGATCATCAAGGGATTGCTCGACGCAAACGCGGTGAGCGTCGCCGACGGTCGCGTCGTCGCGATGCGACTGCTCGGGCAAGAGCTCGCGCTGCCGAAGACGCTCCGCGGGCTCGTCGCGTCGCGTGTCGCGCGCCTCGAGGCGACGGCGAAGACGACGCTGCAGGCCGCGGCGGTGCTCGGCGATCCCATCGATTCGGCGGTGCTCGCGCGGATGTTGAACCAGCCGCTCGCCGCGCTCGAGCGATCGCTCTCGTCGCTGAAATCAGCCGATTTCCTCGCACACACGAGCGCGTCGGAGCTTCACTTCACCTCGCCCATCATGCGCGAGGTCGTCGTCGACGCGCTCCCGCAGGACGCCGCGCGCGACATGCACGCGGCCGCGGGGCTCGCGCTCGAGCAGACGCTCGGCGAACGCGCGTGGGAACAGGCGGCGCGCATCGCGACGCACTTCTACGAGTCCGGGGACCGCGAGCTCGCCGCGACGTATTTCGCGAAGAGCGGCGAGGGCCGCCTCGAGGCGCGGCAGCTCGAAGCCGCGGTGCGCGACTACGCGCGCGCGATCGAGCTCTGCGACATGGCGACGCGCGACGCGCGCGAGCTCGCGAGCTGGCTCGACGCGCTCGCGACGGGCGTGCGTCTCGTGAGGTCGGCGCCCGAGGCCGAGGACACGTGCGCGCGCGTGATCGCGCGGCTCGACAAAGTGGGCGACCCGGAGCTGCGGGTGCGAACGCGCGTCGCGGCTGCGCGCCTGCTCGTCGCGCTCCACAAGTTCGAGGCGGCGACGCCGCACTTGAGCGAGGCCGAGCGCGTGGCAGGCGGGCGCGACGAGCTGATGAAAATGGTGCTCGTCGCGTCGGCGGAGCTCGCCGGGCGGCGCGGCGACTTCAATCGTTCGCTCGAGCTGCTCACGCGCATGCAAAAGCTCGCGACCGCGGAGGGCGACAAACAGGAGGAGCACAAGATCCTCACGAACCTCGCGCAAGCCCACGCGGCGCTCGGCGCTCGCGCCGCGGCGATTCAGGCGCTCGACCGCGCCGAGCAGCTCTTGCCCGCCGACACGGCGGCGGCGTGCGAGCGCCAAAAGCTCCGCGGGCTCGTCCACTTCTTCTTGCGCGATTTCAGGCTCGCGGCCGTCGAGATCGAGAAGGCGATCGACGTGGCGCGCTCGCTCGGTCTCACCTACGAGGTCGCGGTCAACCTGCACAACCTCGGCGACGTGCTCATTCGTCTCGACGACTACGCGCGCGCGTACGGCGCGCTCCAGCAGTCGCTCGCGCTGTGCGAGGAATACGCGTTCGAGCGACTGCTCACGCACAACCGCATGCTCCTCGCGTACCTCGCGGGGTACAAAGGCGACCCCGAGGGCGACAAACAGCTGGACCAGGGAATTTCGTACGCCGAGGCGAACGAGTTCTGGTGGGACGTGATCAGCGGGCGCTTCTTGCGCGCGCTTCTCCTGCGGCGGCGAGGGAAGGACGAAGAAGCGAAGCACGCGTTTCACTCGCTTCGCGCGCTGGCGAAGACGAACGGGCACCGGATGGTGGTGGACGACTGCGACGCGGCGCTGGCGGAGTACGCGAAGGCGTAACGAGGCAGCCCCCCGCCGATGTTCTCCGCCGGCGGCCTGGCACCCTCGGCCAAGCACGAGCAGGGGAACGCCCGACCGCCCTCCCCTTGCAGGAAGCTCTCCCAAGCGGCATACGTATTCCTCATGGAGACGGCGCGCAGCATCCTCTTCGCGCTCGCCCTCGCCGCCTCCGCGTGCGGGGGGCCCGTGCTGGGGCGCGATGGCACGCTCACCTTCCCTCAAAGCGGCGCGCACGGCGCGGCCGTGATGACCGCCAACGGGATCGTGTTTCGCGATCGAATGGACGTGCCGACGCGCGTCGTCCGCAAGACGGTCGACGAGCCGTGGCGCGCGCCGATCGGGTTCATTTTGCCCAAGGACGGGCGGTTCACCGAGACGAGCCGACCCACCGTCGTCGCGATGCCGGGGCTCGGGTTCGCGCTGCGGCCGAGCGACCAGCGCGTTCCTTCGTGGGGCGGCGAGGTGCTCGTTCGCGTGGACGTGATGTCGCCTGCGGCGAAGGGGACCGCGCGCCCCGGGGAGAGCATCGCGATCGTGCTCGACGGGTCGGGCATCGACTCGATCGTGCTGGCCGAGGACGTGATCGCGGAGACCGGCTCTTACGATCGCATCGCGGTCGTCGACGCGACCGACGCGAAGGTGGTCGTGCCGCTCATTCCGGCGAACCACAAGTCGCTCGCCGAGGCGGCGATCGAAAAGCGACTCCGCACGACGGCGCGCACGAGGCGCGATCTCGCGAGCGCGCTTCGCGTCGCGCGATCGGTCATCGGCGTCGGGCCGCACAGGCGCATCGTGGTCCTCAGCGACGGCGAGGTGAAGCCGTCGCCCGCGGCCGTGAACGAGTCGTCGGCGTTCGCCCTCGCCGGCGTGCCGGTGAGCGTCATCGCGACGCGTACGGGCGTCAGCGGCGACGACGCGATGCAAATCGCGCAGAGCGGCGTCATCGACGTCGCCGACGATCTCAAGACCCGCGAGAAATCGGTCGCGCTCGCGGCGCCGCCCGCCGGCGCCCTCATGTTTCGGAACGTCGTCCTCACGTTCTCGGGCACGCCGGCGCCTTCGCACGTGCTCGAGACCTCGGGCGGCGGCGTGCGGTGGCGCGTGGACTCGGGCGAGCTCTTGCTGGGCGACGTGATCGCGGGCGAGGCGCGCACCGAGGTGGTGCGCGTGACGGTGCCGCCGTGGGTGCCCGGGTCGGCCTTCACGTTCACGGTGACCGCCCACGCGAAGGACGCGAAGACCGGCGAGGCGCGCACCTTCTCCGCGACGATCCCGTGCACGTACGACGACGACATCGAGCGCATCGCCGAGTCGCGCTACGGCGACGTGATCGCGTACGCCTCCGCGCTGGCGACGCTCAAGCGACTCGACGCGGCGTTCGTCGGCGACGACGTGCAGCGCGCGGGCGGTCTATGGAACCTCGCGTGGCGTCACGCACAATCCATGGCGCTCCTCGCGCGCGACACGCACGATCGCGCCATCACCGAGCAGGCGGAGACTCTGCGAGCGCTTCTCCTCGCGACTCGCTGAGCTCTTCGGACGACTTGGGCTCCGCGAGCGCGCTCGACGCGAGCAAGACGAGCAGCACCCAGACCACGTCGGCCGAGCCGAGGTGGAGAAGCTGGAGCCAGGTCGGCGCGAGGAGCACGATGTTCGTCACGCCCAGCGCGACCTGGACGAAGAACGCGACGGTGAGCAGACGCGCGAAGAGCGCGACGGAGCGCGATTTGTTCGACGCCGCCGCGTACGTCGCGAACGCGAGCATCAGCACGCCGGCTCCCACCGCCATGAACGGGTGAATGGAGCGGAGGCGAATGAAGAGAGGCGCCGCCGCCGACACGTCCTGCGCGAGCCCCTGCGCGACCGAGTGCGACGGAAACAGCGTGTCGCCGAGCGCGGCGATCGAGCCGGTCGCCCCGACGAGGAGCGCCGCGAAGAGCGTCGCGCCGGCGAGAGCGGCGAGCGTGCCTCGCCCGCGTAACGACGGCGCGGGCGCGCCCGCCGACGCGCGGGCCGTGAGCGCGAGGCTCGCGAGCAGCAGGAACGTGTTGCCCAAGTGGAGCGACGTGGACACGCCGCGCGTGAGCGAGACGTCGTGCGCGACGAGGCGCAAGAGGACGAGGCCGGCGCCGATGAGCGCCTCGGCGAGCGTGAAACCGAGCGCGTAGCCCGCTCCGCGGCGCACGGGCGACCCCTTCGCGAAGAGGCGTCGCGCGGCGACGAAGACGAGTGCCGCGAGGACGAGCGAGCCGAAGCTCGAGACTCGGTGGCTCAGCTCGACGAGCATCTTCGTCTGCGGCGCGTGGGGCACGAGCTCGCCGTTGCAGAGCGGCCAGTGACGGCCGCAGCCGTCGCCCGAGAAGCTGATGCGCACGTACGCGCCCCAAAGCACGACGAGCACGTCGTAGACGAGGACCAACCAAACGAACCGGGTGAAGCGGCGCACGGCCTCTCTTTACCCAAAACTTGGCCCTGGCGCCCGGGCAATGCGACAGCGGAACCATGAAACGAATCGCACTCGCTCTCGCCCTCCCGCTGATGATGTTCGGCTGCGCCGCTCACCACGCGACGCCGGTCGCCGAAGCGCCGCTCGCGTTTCATGCGACGCACGTCGTGCCGATGACCTTCGACTCGATCGACGACGAGAACCCGTACATCGCGCGCTCGAACGACGCCCGCGGCGTGGGCGACTGGATCGCGACGAGCTTCGTCACCAACGGCAAGCCGATCACGGTGCGCCAGCGCGTGCTCTCGCGCGACGGCGCGATGAGCGTGACCGAGGTCGCGATCACCGACGGCGCGCGGACGCAGACCTTCCGCCTTCGCAGCGAGACGACACGCGCGGGCGAGCACCCGCTCGACGTGACCAAGGTCGAGAACGGCATCGAGCACGCGACGACGATGGCGGCCTACGAGGCCGCGCTCCAGAAGACGGTCCCGAACGTCGAACGCAACGACGGTACGATCGACGTCGAGCCGGTGACCCTCGACGTCGCCGGTCGCAAGATCGACGCGGTCCGCACGACCTACAAAGTCGTCGCGGCCGGCAAGGAGGCGACGATGAGCGTCGTCCACAGCGACGCGTTCGCGTGGGGCGACCTCGGCGGCGACATCGTCACCGACACGGGCAAGACGCTCTACTCGACGAAGGTCGTCGACATGGGCGGCGCGACGCGCGCGGTCGCCAATCTCAAGTAACCGTCAGAAGACGACGAGGGTGACGGCGAGCACCGTCGCGGCGAGGCGCGCTCCCTCGAGGGGGCGCGCCCACGGTTTGGACTCGAGGAGCCCGCCGAGCGCGACGAGCCCGCCGGCGAGCGCCGCGCACGCGACGGCGAGCTGCGCCGGACGAAGCGCGCCGTGCGCGAACATGAGCGCCGACGTGGCGGCGAGCAAAAGGATGTATTGTGCAACGACGTAGCGCTTCACCGGCGGCGGCAGGCTGACGTCGTACTTCACGCGCGCGGCGAGGTCGGCGACGTACTTCGCCTCGCCCGACGCGACCCACGCGGGCGACGCGAGCCAGACGCGCGCGCGATCGACGCCGCGCAGGCGAACGGTGCGGCGCGCCAGCTCGACGAAATAGTGAAGCTGCGCCCAGAGCGGGTTGAAGCTCCGGAGCGGCTTGGTGATGCCGTAGACGCAGGGCTCGGTCTCTTCGGCGAAGGTGCCGAAGAGTCGGTCCCAGACGATGAGCGTCGCGCCGTAGTTTTTGTCGAGGTATTGCGGGTTGACCGCGTGGTGCACGCGATGGTGCTCGGGCAGGTTCAGGATCCACTCGACAGGACCGCGAATCTTTCCGACCAGCTCGGTGTGGATCCAGAATTGGTAGAGCGTCGAGAGTGCGTGGGTGATCGCGAAGACGAGCGGGGGGACGCCGAGGAAGGCGAGCGGGAGATAGAAAGGAACCGCGGACCAGCCCGTCGTGATCGATTGGCGGAGCGCGACGGCGAGGTTGTAGTCCTCGCTCTGGTGGTGCACGACGTGAGCGGCCCAGAGGACGTTGACCTCGTGAGAGAGGCGGTGCCACCAGTAGTAGAAGAAGTCGACGCCGACGAAGGCGACCGCCCACGCGCGCCAACCGTGGAGCTCGGCGACGCGGAAGCGCGCGAAGACGGCGGCGTACACGCCGAGCTGGGCGGCGGCGAAGAAGATCGCCTCGATTTGCGAAGACACGCCGCACGACAAATCGGTGATCGAATCTCCGAGGCGGTAAACGCGCCGGCGCCGCGCGCGCGCGACCACGCTCTCGACGCCGATGAGCGCGAAAAATCCCGGGACCGCGAGGGCGATGGGGTCGACCATCCTTCTCCAGGTGCGTCTGCTACATAGCACACGCGCAGGGCGTCAGCGGCCTTGCGCTCGTGTATCGTCGGACGATGCGGACGTGGGCGGGCTGGTGCGCGGGCGCGGTGCTTCTCGCGGCGACGGCGGCGCGAGCCGACACGTGCCCGGTGCCCGACGGCGCGAACGCGAGGCTCGCGACGATCGACTCGCGCGAGCGCATCGAATTCTTGCATCACGTCATGCAAGATCAAGCGCGATACGCGCGCACGTGGAAGTGGGCGTGGTTCGGGATCGGGACGGCCACCTTCGCGTCGAGCGCGGCGCAGGCGATCGGCTGGGCTGCCGGCAACGACAAGACGCGAGAGGCGAACGTGATCGACAACCTCGTCGTCTCGGGGTTTTCGATCGTCACGCCCATCTTCTCTCTCCTCTTCGCGCTGCGCGTCGAAGACGACGCCCCGGCCGTCGACCAGCTCTTGCGTGAGACCGGCGGCGGCGAGGCCGGATCGTGCCTCGTCCTCGCGCGCATCGAGGAGCTGTTCGCGAAGGACGCGGCCGAGGAGTCGTTCAACACCGGCGTGCTCACGCAAGTGACGGCGATCCTCGGCGTGGGCGCGATGTTCGCGATCATGGCGGTCGAGGCCGCGACCTCGACGGATCCGGCCGTCCGCGACGCGCACTGGCTCAACGCGGTCGGCAACGGCGTCGCCGGGCTCATCCTCACGGAGTCGCAGATCCTCACGACACCGACCGGCGCGGTCAGCGCGTACCAGCGCTACCTCCGAGGCAAGCTTCCGCGACCGGCGCTGACGATGTCGCTGGTCCCGCTGGTCGCGACGCCAGGGCTCGCGTTCAAAGTCTCATTTTGAGCGGCGCTCAGGGGCTCGACACCGACGCGAGGATCGTGCGGAGCGCCGTCTGACCGAGCGCGACGAGGCAGATGAACCACGCGACGCCGACTGCGCTCGCGACGAGCCTCTGGAGCTGCCGTCGGCGCTCGCGCACGGGCGGGCTCGACTTGCGGATGCTGTCGCGCTCGAACTCCGAGACGGTGCTGGTGGCAATCGAGCGCATCGGCGCTCGCGCGGGCGGCGGCTCCGGCGGCGGCGCGAGCCACATCGGCGTGGGGTAATCGATCGGCGCGGGCGGCGGCGGGAGGATCACCGGCTGCGGCGCGGCGACGATCGGCGCGGGCGCAGGCGGCGGCTCCGGCTCGAGCGCGACGACCGGCGCCGGCGACGGCTCGGTGATGTCAATCTCTTCGACGACGTCGGACGCCTCGAGCGCCATCGCTTCGGGCGGCTTCGTCGCGGGCGGACGCGGCGGCGTTTTCTTCTCCACTTGCACTTTTGCAGCACGATCGGCGCGTGGCCCGGGGCGCGGGACTGTGAGCTTGGTCGCCATCGCGTGGAGAGGAGCAACGCGCGCGCCACACGCGGCCGCGCGCGATTTCGGCTATTTCCAGGGCGCTCGCGACGCACGCGGCACTCGCGTGATGGTCGACGGATCCAGGGTCAGCGCGTTCGCGCGTTCATCCACGCGACGATGTCCTTCGTCACCTGGGCCTTCTCCGGCTCGTGGAGGAGATCGTGGAACATGTTTCCGTAGAGCGTGAGCGTCTTGTCCTTCGAGCGCGAGCGCGCGTAGAGCGCCTGGCTCCCCCGCGGCGGCGTCACGCGGTCCGCTTTGCCGTGGAGGATCAAGAGCGGCACGTCGACTTGCTCCATCGTCGACTGAATCGCTCGAATCCCATCGACGAGCTCGGCGGCCATGTGAGCGGGCGCCGCGCCTTGGTAGACGAGCGGGTCGTGCTCGCCCGCCCGCACGACGTCGGGGTCGCGCGAGAAGTCGCTCAGGTTCAAGTTGAACACGTCGAAGTCCGGGAAGAGCGCCGCGGTCGTCTTCGTCAGGTCGATCTCGAAGCTCGAGACGCCGGGGTCGAGCGCGGCGCCGCTGAGGATCATCCCGCGGACGTCGGGGTGGTACATGACGTCGTCGAGCGCGACAATCGCGCCGCCCATGCTGTGGCCGAAGACGAAGACCGGCACGTCCTCGTCGGCGAGCACGCGATGGAGGAAGATGTCGAAGTCCATCACGTAGTCGTCGAACAAGAGGACGCGCACGCGATCGCCGGCGGAGTAGCCGTGCCCGCGGGCGTCGAGCGCGTAGACCGCGTAGCCCGCTTCGTTGAGCGCGTGCGCGAAGTCGGCGTAGCGAGACGAGTGATCTTTCAGGCCGTGCATGACGACGAGCGCGCCGCGCTTCGGCGTCTTCGTCGGCAGCCAGCTTTGCCAGTAGAGCGTGGTCCGGCCAACGCCCTCGAGCTCGCCTTGCGCGTGCTTCGTGCCCTCGGGCTGCGGCGACTCCGCGGGCATTCGGTGCGGGGAGGTAGGGCGTTCCACAGGCGGTCGCGGCGAGCGCGAGGACGACTCCGACGAGGCGGTTTCGCATGACGGGCGCGGAGAGTAACGCGCCCGCGCACGTGGCGGAAGACGACGCGAGCGCCTGACCGCGCGAGCGCGCGCGCGAATCGGCCGGTTTTGACGAGGCACGCGGGCTGCAACGGCGAAGCGCACGGAGCCGCGATGATCACGTTCTCGGAGTGCTCGTGACGCTGCGCCACGCGACGGCGGCGAGCGAGCCGGAGTCGTGCCCGGGCGTCGTCGCCTCGCTGCAGTGGGACGACGCCTCGCACCTGCGCGGCGAAATTCACACGACGGAGCGGCTCGAGCGTCACGCGGCCGAAGTGGCGCGCGCGCACGGGCGACCTTCGCGCGACGCGCCGCCCGGACCGCTGCGCCAGCGCTTCGTCGAAGCGCGCGAGCGCATCGCGCGCGCCTACGCGGTCCTCTCGCCCGCGGCGGAGCGAGCACGCGAACCGTCACCCGCGGAGGAGTGGCTGCTCGACAGCTCGCACGTCGTCGACGACCAGATCCGCGAGGTCGAGCAGGCTCTCCCGTGGAGCTCCCTGCTCGAGCTCCCGCGCATCGCGGACGGAAAGATGCGCGGGCACCCCCGCGTCTACGGCCTCTGCCTCGACTATTTGCGGCACACCGACGGACGCGTCGACCTCGCGACGCTCACGCGGTACGTGCGCGCGTACCAGCGCGTGCGACGGCTCACGATCGGCGAGCTCTGGGCGGTCCCCATGATGCTGCGCGTCGGGCTGGTGCTCGCCGTCGGCGCGCTCGCGCCGTCCGAGGCGCGCGCGCGCAATCGAGAGCGTGGCGAGACGTGGGCAACGCGCGTGATCGAGAGGGGACGCTCGCCCCAGCGCGTCTCGGCGACTCTCGCCGAGCTCGAGCAGACGGAACCGCCGGTGACACCTGAGCTGCTCGCGCTCCTGCTGCGCCGGATTCGCGAGCACGGCGCGCCGCTCGCGCCCGCATTCGACTGGGTGAGCGCGCGATGCGCACGGATGGGCATGACGCCGGAGGAGCTCTTGCGGCGGCATCACCTGAAGCAAGCGGCCGATCGAGTCGCGGTCGGGAACGCGATCACGAGCATGCGCGCGATCGGCGCGCTCGACTGGAACGCGTTCTTCGAGCGCACGAGCGCCGTCGAGCGGCGCCTGCGGCTCGACCCGGCGCGCGCGTACGTCGCGATGGACGTCGCGACGCGCGATCGCTACCGGCACGCCGTCGAACGGCTCGCGCGTCGCTCGGCTCGGCACGAGCAAGACGTCGCGAAGCTCGCGGTTCGTCTCGCGCGCACCGCGGCGACGCGCGGGACGCGGACGCGACGAGCGCACGTGGGCTACTGGCTCGTCGGCGACGGTCTCGCGCGCCTCGAGAAGAAGCTCGCGTACCGTCCGCGATGGAAGGAGCGTGTCCGCCGCGCGATCGTTCGGCGTCCATCGCCGTTCCATTTCGGCGCGGTGCTCGTCGCGACCGGGCTCGCGTGGCTCGCCTTCGCGTCGGCGGTGCACGGCGGGCCCGCGGGCGTTCTGCTCGCGGCGCTCTTGGCTCTCCCGGCGAGCGAGCTCGGCGTCGCGCTCGTGAACGCGCTCGTCGTCGCGATGGTGCCGCCGCGCGTGCTCCCGAAGATGGCGTGGAGCAAGGGCGTCCCCGCCGATCATCGAACGCTCGTCGTGCTCCCCGCGGTGCTCGACGAGCCCGAGGCGGTGACGCGCCTCGTCGAGTCGCTCGAGGTTCGGTCGCTTGCGAACCCCGACGAGAACCTGCATTTTGCCCTGCTCACCGATCTGCCGGACGCCGATCGACCGCGCGTGCCCGAGGACGACGCGCTGATCGAGCGCGCACGCCGCGGGATCGCCGCGCTCGAGGCGCGTTGGAGCGGACCCGGGGCGCACCGCTACGTCCTCTTGCACCGGCGACGCGTGCGCGACGCGAGCGGCACGTGGATGGGCTGGGAGCGAAAGCGCGGCAAGCTCGAGGAGCTGAATCGCCTGCTCCGCGGGCGCGACGACACGTCGTACGAGATCGTGACCGCGCCTCGAGAGCTCCTCCGAAGCGTGAAATACGTCCTCACGCTCGACGCGGACACCGACCTCCCGCGCGACGCGGCGCGCATGCTCGCGGCGACGCTCGCGCACCCGCTCAACCGGCCGCGCGTCGCGGGCGGGCGCGTCGTCGGCGGTCACGCAATCGTTCAGCCGCGCGTGGGGACGCTGCCTTCGAGCGCTCGTCGCACGCTCTGGTCGCGCGTGACGGCGACGCCGACCTCGCTCGACGCGTACACGACGGCGACGTCCGGTCTCTACCAAGACCTTTGGGGGCAGGGCTCCTTCGTCGGCAAAGGGATCTACGACGTCGACGCGTTCCGGGCCGCGCTCGACGGACCGGTGGCGCCGGGTCGGATCCTCCACCACGACTTGTTCGAGGGCATCCTCGCGCGGAGCGCGCTCGCGTCGGACGTGGAGGTGCTCGACGAGCAGCCTTCCTCGTACGAGGTCGGCGCCGCGCGCCTGCACGGGCGGATCCGCGGCGATTGGCAGCTCTTGCCGTCGCTACTTCGCGACGCGCGCGAGCTCGGCGCGCTCGGGAGCTGGAAGATCGTCGACGACCTGCGTCGCAGCGCGATCGCGCCGTCGTTGGCGCTCGCCTGCTCCGTCGGCTGGCTCGCCGGCTCGCGCCAGGCCGGCGTCGCGACGGCCGCGCTGATCGCGCTGTTTTTCGTGCCGCTCTGCACGCGCGCCGTGCTCAGCGCCACGCGCAGGCGTCGATCGAACGACTTCGTGCGCGGCGTCGGCGAGGACGTCGCGGCCTGTGCGCGGAGCTCGCTCGTGCAGACGATCTTCCTCCTCGACGGGGCGCTCCTTGCCACCGACGCGATCGCTCGCACGCTCTACCGTGTCTTTTGGAGTCGCCGCCACCTGCTCGACTGGACGACGACGAGCCAAACCGAGCGGCGCGTCGGGCGGCGGCCTTCCGCGCGTCTCCTCTTCGCCGGAGCGCTCGCGGCCGGAGAGGGGGCGGCGATCGCGTGGCACGCGCCGGCCGCGCTCCCGATCGCGGCGCCTGTGCTCGCCGCGTGGATACTCGCGCCGGCGATCGCGTGGGCGCTCGCACGGCCCCTCCGGCGGCGGGCGCCTCGGCTCGAAGCGTCGGACCGCGAGCTCCTGCGTCGCGTCGCGCGGCGGACGTGGCGCTTCTTCGAGACGTTCGTCACCGAGGACGACCATTTCCTGCCGCCCGACAACTTTCAGGAGGACCCGCGCGGCGTCGTGGCGCATCGCACGTCGCCGACCAGCATCGGGCTCTACCTCACGTCGATCGCGGCGGCGCGCGATCTCGGCTACCTCTCGCTGCGCGAGGTGGTGCGGCGGTACGAAGAGACGCTCGACACGGTCGAGCAGCTCGAGCGCCGCGAAGGCCACCTTCTCAACGGGTACGACACGCAGACGCTCGCGCCGCTCGGGCCCGCGTACGTGTCGACGGCCGACAGCGGAAATCTCGCCGCGCACTCGTGGACCGTCGCGCAAGCTTGCGAGGAGCTCGCGCGCACGCCGCTCGCCTTGCCGCCGTTCTTCGACGCGGCCGACGACGCGCTCGCGCTCGCGTCCGAGGTGCAGCCACACGCCGAGATCGACGCGCTCCGCGCCGGCATCGCGGACGCGCGAACGCGCTCGAGCGGGCTCGAGGACGCCACCGACGCGCTCCGACGCGCGCGCGAAGCGCCCTGGGCGGAGAAGGGCGCGCCCGAGATGCGCGAGTGGCTCGCCTGCGCCGCCCGCGGGCTCTCCGACGCGTTGGACGAGGCCCGCGAGCGCGCGAGCCAAGATCGCGTCGCGTTCCTCTCGCGCTCGCTGCGGACGATCGCCGCGCGCGCCCGCGCGCTCGCCGACGGGATGTCGTTCCGCCTCCTCTTCGACGAGCCGCGAAAGCTCTTCTCGATCGGCTACGACGTCGGCGCCGGGCGACGCGACGACGACTGCTACGACTTGCTCGCGTCGGAGGCGCGGCTCGCGAGCCTCGTCGCGGTCGCGAAGGGCGACGCGCCGCGAGCGCACTGGTTTCGGCTCGGCCGGCCGCTGGGGCGCGTCGAATCCACGTCCGAGCGCGTGCTCTTGTCGTGGAGCGGCTCGATGTTCGAGTACCTCATGCCGCTGCTCCTGACGAAGAGCGCGCCGGGCACGCTGCTCGACGCGACGTGCCGCGCCGTCGTGAAGCGGCAAATCGACTACGGCGCGCTGCGTGGCGTTCCTTGGGGCGTCTCCGAGTCGGCGTTCCACTTGATGGACCTCGCGATGACGTACCAATACCGAGCCTTCGGCGTGCCGGGGCTCGGACTCAAGGCGGGGCTGGGCGAGGATCTCGTCGTCGCGCCGTACGCGACCGCGCTCGCCGCGCAGCTCCGCCCGCGCGAGGCGGCCGAGAACTTCCGCGCCCTCGAGCGCATGGGCGCGCTCGGGAAATATGGCTTCTACGACGCCGTCGACTTCACCGCACGGCGCCTGTCGCCGGGCAAGACGAGCGTCGTCGTGAAGACGTTCATGGCGCACCACCAGGGCATGACGCTCGTCGCGCTCGACAACGCGCTGAACGGCGCGCCGATGCCGCGCCGTTTCCACGCCGACGCGCGGGTGAAGGCGTCCGAGCTCCTGCTCGAAGAACGCGTGCCGAATCGCGCGCCGCTCGCCGTGCTTCGCGCCGCCGAGCTCCGAACGCCCGTCCTCGAGGAGCCCGAGCTCGACGTGGTCGAGCACGTCGGCTTGGGCGCGGCCCCGCTCGCGCGCCTCCACCTGCTCGGGCAGGGAGAGCTCTCCACCGCGGTGAGCGTGCTGGGCGAGGGCTTCACGACCTGGCGGGACGTCGACGTCTACCGGTTCCGCGAGGACCAGGCGCTCGAAGCAGGAGGGCTCTACGTCTACTTGCGCGACCGCGCGTCGGGGCGGGTGTGGTCGGCCGGCTACCAGCCCACGAAGGCGCAGCCCGACTTCTACGACGTGGAGCTCGCGATCGATCGCGTCGCGATCGTGCGGCGGGACGGCGACGTCGAGACGACCACCGAGATCGTCGTCTCGCCCGAGCACCCCGCCGAGATCCGCCGCATCACGCTCGCGAACCACGGCACGGAGTCGCGCGAGATTGAGCTCACGACCTACGGCGAGGTCGTGCTGGCGCCGCGCGCGGCCGATCTCGCGCACCGCGCGCTCTCGAGCGTGTTCGTCGAGACCGAGGCGCTCGCCGGCCACGACGCGCTCCTCGCGCACGGACGAGCGCGCAGCCCGACCGGCGAAGACGTGTGGCTCGCGCAGGTCCTCTTCGCCGAGGGCGACGCGTGGACGCCGGGCGCCGAGCACGACACGTCGCGAGCGAGCTTCCTCGGTCGCGGGCGAACCACCCGAGACCCGATCGCGCTCGATCGTCCGCTCGCCGGGACGACGGGCGCGGCGCTCGATCCGATCCTCGCGCTCCGAAAGGTCGTCCGCCTCGGGCCCGGCGGGCACGCGCGCGTCACGGTGACGACCGCGCTCGCAACCTCGCGCGCGCGCGCCGTCGAGCTCGCCGCGATCTCCGCGACGCCGCATCTTCTCCCCAGGGCGTTCGAGCTCGCGTGGGCCGACGCGCGCGCGACGCTCAAGCACCTCGGCGTCAGCGCCGCGCAGTCGCACAGGTTCCAGCGGCTCCTCTCCGCGATCGTCTTTCCGCAGCCCGCGTTGCGCTCGCCGATCGCGCGTCACGTGCTTCGTGGACGCGGGCGCGGCGGGCTCTGGACGCACGGGCTCGGGAGCGACGTGCCGACCGTGGTCGTGCGAATCGACGTGCCCGAGCTCGACGAGCTCTTCGCCGAGCTGCTCCGCGCGCACGAGTTTCTCCGCGTGAACGGCTTCGCGATCGACCTCGTCGCGCTCGACGAAGAGGCGCCGGGATACGTGCAGCCGCAGCATCAGAAGCTGCTCTCACTCGTGCGCGCGAGCCCGAGCTCGTCGCGGCTCGATCGACGCGGGGGCGTCTTCATCCGGCGCGCGCACGAGATGACCGAGGAGGAGCGCGAGCTCCTCTTGGCCGACGCGCGCGTGGTCCTGCACGCCTCGGGCGGCACGCTCGCGCGGCAGCTCCGGCGCCTCGTGCAGCACGCGCCCGAACGACCGCGCGCGTTCTCGTCCGCGCGCGAGCGCGAGACCGAGCCGGTCGCGAGCGCGCCGCGGCCGGCGCTCGCCTTCGACAACGGGCTCGGCGGGTTCACGAGCGACGGGCGCGAGTACGTCGCGATCGTGTCGCGCGACGCGCTCGCGCCGACGCCGTGGTCCAACGTGATGGCGTGGCCGCACGCCGGCTCGCTCGTCACCGAGAGCGGCGCGAGCTTCACCTGGTGCGAGAACAGCCAGCGCCACCGCCTGACGCCGTGGAGCAACGATCCGATCTCCGATCCGTCGGGCGAGGCGTTCTTCGTGCGCGACGACGAGGACGGCTCCGTCTGGTCGCCGACGCCGCTCCCGGCCGGAGGCGACGCGACCTTCGTCGTGCGGCACGGTCAGGGTTGGTCGTCGTTCGAGCACCAGCGCGGCGAGCTCGCGTGCACGCTCTCGACGTTCGTCAGCCCGCGCGAGCGCGCGAAGATCTGGACGCTCCGTATCCGAAACGCCGGCGCGCGTACGCGAAGGCTCTCGGTCTACGGGATCGTCGAGTGGGTGCTCGGCGAGACGCGGGAGCGGAGCCGCGCGTCGGTGATGACCGATTGGGACGACGCGGTGCCCGCGCTCTTCGCCGAGAACCCGCTCTCGCTCCACCCGGCGCGATGCGCCTTCCTCGTGGCGACGCGCCCGGTCAAGAGCTTCAGCGGCGACCGCGACGAGGTCTTCGGTACGGCGGGCACGCGCGCGCATCCGGTCGCGCTCGATCGCGTCGCGATGTCCGGTCGCGTGGGCACCGGCCTCGACCCGTGCGGCGCGCTGCAGGTCCCCGTCGAAATCGGCCCCGGCGAGACGTCGACGCTCTCGTTCGTTCTCGGCGAGGGCCCGAGCGCCGGCGCCGCGCGCACGATCGCGCGACACTACCGCAACCCCGCGGTCCTCGAGCGCGACCTCGCCGAGACCAAGCGCGCGTGGCGTCGCATGCAGAGCGCCGTCGTGGTGAAGACGCCGGACCCGGCGTTCGACGCGCTCGTGAATCACTGGCTCGTCTACCAAGTCGCGAGCTGCCGGCTCTGGGGCCGGAGCGCGTTCCACGAGTCGAGCGGCGCGTACGGCTTCGGCGAGCGGATCCAGGACGTGCTCGCGCTCTTGCACGCCCGCCCCGACCTCGCGCGCGAGCACCTCGTCCGCGCGGCGGGGCGCCAGTTCGTCGAGGGCGACGTGCAGAGCTGGTGGCATCCCGGCACGGGCGAGGGAGCTCGCACGCGGAGCGCCGACGACATGGTCTGGCTACCGTACGCGGTCGCCGAGTACGTGCGGTTCACCGGCGACGAGACAATCCTCGACGAGCGCGTGACGTTCTTGAAAGAGCCGCCACTCGCCGGCGACGAGGAGGAGCGCTTCGGAGCGCCGGCGGTCACGCGCGAGCGCGCGAGCGTCTACACGCACTGCGCACGCGCGCTCGATTTTGCGGTCGCGCGCGCGGGCGGGACTTCGGCCGTCGGAGGCGGCGACAAGCCGTGGTTGCTCGAGGAGGCGCTCCGCGATTTCACTGCGATCGCGCGGGCGCGGCGCGACGCGACGCGCGTCGCGAAGCACGAGGCGGAGCTCGCGATGCTCGCCCATGAAGACGCGTCGCCCGTCTCGCCGGCGCAGCGCCTCGCGGTGCTCGGCGACGGCGACGACGCGAGCGAGCTCTTCGCGATGCTCGACCCGATCCGACGCTCCGACTCGCGCGAGAAGATGCTGCGCTACGCCGTCGAGCCGTATCTCGTCGCCGGCGACGCCCCGCGCGCGCCCCCGGGGCGCGGCGGCTGGACCTGGTACACGGCCGCGGCCGGCTGGACGCTGCGCATCGCGATCGAGCGCGTCCTCGGCCTCCGCCGCGAGGGCCCGCGCCTCCGGATCGAGCCGTGCGTGCCGCGCGCGTGGGAGCGCTTCGAGATCGACTACCGCGACGGCGAGGGCGTCGTGCACGTCGTCGTGGAGAACCCCGAGCGCGTCGCGCGCGGAGTGCGCAGCATCGAGCTCGAAGGTCGTCCGATCGAGAGCGTCCCGCTCACGGGCGCGCCCGGTCGGCGCGAGGTGCGCGTCGTCATGGGGCGCGCGCGGAGCTGAGCCACTCCGGGTGCCACGCCGTGCTGTCGTATTTCTTGCTGGTCTTGAACGGCTCGAACTCGCCGGTCTCGGCCGCCGCGCGCGTACGCGCGAGCAGCTCGGCGGTCTGCTCCTTCGAGAGCGGCTCGAAATTCACCGCCGTGCGGAGCGCCTGGTCGAGGACGTCCATCGAGTCGCATCCGGTGATGACGACGTCGGTCGGCTGACTCAGTGCATACTGCAAGCATTCGACGGCGCTCACGACGCCGCTCTTCAGGACGTCGCCGCCGCCCATCGGCTTCATCGTGCAGATGCCGAGGTTCTTCTGCCGAGCGACCGGCAAGACGCGGTGCTGGAAGCTGCGAAACTGCGCGTCCATCACGTTCAGCGGGAACATGATCACGTCGAACGAGAAGCCGTGCTCTTCGGCGACGCGCAGCATCTCGAGGTGAATGGTCGGGTCCTTGTGGCCGCTGAATCCGATGAACCGGATCTTGCCGGCGGCGCGCGCCTCGACGAGCGCGTGGATGGCGCCGTCGGGCGCGAAGACCGCGTGCGGGTCGCTCGTGCGGATGACCTCGTGGATCAGCAAGAGGTCGACGTGATCCGTGCGCAGGCGGCGGAGCGACTCGTCGAGCTGGGCTGCGGCGGCCTTCTTGTCGCGTCCGTCGGCCTTGGTCATGAGAAAGACCCGCTCGCGGTAGCCGCCCTCGAGCGCCTTGCCCATGCGCCGCTCGCTCTCGCCGCCGGCGTAGTCCCAGCTGTTGTCCATGAACGTGATGCCGTGATCCACGGCCGAGCGCACGATGCGAATCGCCTCGGGCTCGCTCGGTATGCTGACGTGAAAGCCGCCGAGGCCGATGCGCGAGATGCGCGCACCGGTCTTTCCGAGCGCGTCCGTCGGCATGCTCGAGCGCGCCTGCGCGGCCGTGAGCCGCGGCGGCGCGTCGCCGCCTTGCGCGTTCGGCTTGGGGCTGTCGGCGCCGGGGTTGCACGCCGCGAGCGCGGCGCTTCCTGCGAGAAAACTTCGACGCGTGATCATGCGCCGATCGCGTGCACGCGACGTACCGCGGGCGACGTGGCGGAAACGCTGTACCATCGCGCGCCGAGATGGCCTCGAAGAAATCCGACGCAGAGCGAGAGGTCCTCCGCGTCGCCGGTCGCGAGGTCGTGGTGACCAATCCGCGCAAGGTCTTCTTTCCCGAGACCGGGCAGACGAAGGGCGATCTCGTCCGTTATTACCTCGCCGTCGCCGACGGGGCCGTGCGCGGCGTCGCGAACCGGCCGATGGCGCTGAAGCGTTTCGTCCACGGCGCGGCTCGGCCGGCGTTCTTCCAGAAGCGCGCGCCGGAGAAGCACCCCGACTGGATCCAGACGGTCACGCTCTCGTTTCCCTCGGGGCGCACCGCCGACGAGATCGTCGTCACCGACGCCGCGCAGCTCGCGTGGATCGTGAACCTCGGGTGCATCGACTTGAACCCGCACCCGACGCGCGCCACCGATCTCGATCACCCGGACGAGCTGCGCATCGATCTCGATCCGGTGCCGGGCGTCGGGTGGAAGCAGATTGTCGAGACCGCCGGCGTCGTGCGCGCGGTGCTCGACGACATGAAGTGCGCCGGGTGGCCGAAGACCAGCGGCTCGCGCGGCATCCACGTGTACGTGCGCATCCAGCCGAAATGGGGCTTCGACGCCGTGCGCCGCGCGGCGCTCGCGATCGCGCGCGAGGTCGAGCGTCGCGCGCCGTCGATCGCGACGAGCAAGTGGTGGAAGGAGGAGCGCCACGGCGTCTTCCTCGACTACAACCAGAACGCGAAGGACCGCACGGTCGCGAGCGCCTACTCGGTGCGACCGACGAAGGACGCGCGCGTGTCGATGCCGCTCCCGTGGAGCGATTTCGGCCGCGTGCGATCCGGCGGATTTCACGCTCGCGACCGTGCCGAAGATCTTCGCCGAGCGCGGCGACGCGCACCGCGGAATCGACGACTCGCCGTGCTCGCTCGAGGCGATCCTCGAGCTCAGCGAGCGCCAAGAAGCCGACGGACAAGGCGACGCGCCGTGGCCGCCTCACTACGCGAAGCAAGCGGGCGAGCCGCCGCGCGTGCAGCCGTCCAAGGCGCGAACCAAGACCGCTGCGCGCCGCGCGAAGCACCCGCTCCTCGTCATCGCGCAGGCGGCCGAGAAAGAAGACGCGCTCGCGGGCCTCGCGCGGTGGAAGGAAAAGTACCCTGCGGTCGCCGCGCGCCTCGCGGCCGAGGACGTCCTCGTCGACGCGATGCGCGGTCGCCACCGCACCTGGACGCGCATCCGCGTGAACCTCCGCAACGTGCCCGAGGCCGAGCGCCCGCCGCAAGAGAAGCCCGATCCCGATTACGACATGCGCGTCGAGTGGTCCGCCACGCGCGAGTAGCCCCGTCGACAAACGCGGAGCGCGCCCTACCGTCTCCGGCATGAGCGAAAAGAAGCCGCCCGTCGCCGTCGTCGCCGCCGAAGCCCCGCCGCGCACCAAACCGACGAGCTACCCAGAGCCCTTCGCCTCGCGCATGAATGGCCGTGAAAAGCGGCCGCTCGGCGATCTCTTCGGCCTCCGGAGCTTCGGCGTGAATCTCACGCGTCTTCGCCCGGGCGCGTCCTCCGCGCTCCGACACGCCCACTCCAAACAAGACGAGCTCGTCTACGTCCTCGAGGGCCGCCCGACGCTCCACACCGACGAAGGGAGGACGCCGCTCGC
This sequence comes from uncultured delta proteobacterium, assembly GCA_963731595.1. Lineage (GTDB taxonomy): Bacteria > Myxococcota_A > Polyangia > Polyangiales > Polyangiaceae > DASXHD01. Next base: position 98,027 of record CAVSWE010000003.1, on the reverse strand, counting down.
GCCCGGCATGTGCGCCGGCTTCCGCGCCGGCACCGGCAACGGTCACCGGCTCATCAACGAAACGAACGAAGACGTCGTCTACCTCGAGGTGGGCGATCGCACGCCCGGCGACGAGGGCACGTACCCCGACGACGATCTCCGCGCCGAGCTCGTCGAAGGGAAGTGGCGCTTCGTGCACAAGGACGGGACGCCGTACTGAGGTCACCCCCCGAAAATCTTCGCCACCTCGTACGCCGGCGTCACCTCGAGCTGCCCGTAGGTGCAATCTTTCGGCTCCTTGTCGGGGCGCCACCGCTTCATGTGAGTCGAGTGCCGAAAACGCCTGCCCTGCATGTGATCGAACGAGACCTCGGCGACGCGCTCGACGCGGAGCGGCTCCCACGAGAGATCCTTGTTCGCGTTCCAGCGGCTCTTCATCCCGGGCCTGCGCTGCGCCGCCTGGGCGTCGTCGTGCTCTTTCCAGTCAGCCCACGGGTGCCCGACGAGCGCGTCTTTTCGTAGCGGCGCGAGCTCCGCGAGGAGCTCCTTGCGGCGCTCCGTCTTGAAGGACGAGCAGATGCCGACGTGCTGCAGCTTGCCCTGGTCGTCGTAGAGACCGAGCAGGAGCGAGCCGATCGCTTCTTCCTTCGCCCCCTTGTACCAGCGGAAGCCGGCGACGGCGCAGTCGCAGGTGCGCTCGTGCTTGATCTTGATCATCGTGCGCTTGCCGGGCGAGTAGACGAGATTTTCGTCTTTGGCGACGACGCCGTCGAGACCCGCGCCTTCGAAGCGATTGAACCAATCCGTCGCGAGCTCGCGGTCGCGCGTCGCGGGCGTCATGTAGATGGGCGGCGTGGCCTTGCCGAGCACGGCTTCGAGCTTCGCGCGGCGCTCGCGCTGCGGGCGCGACCGCAGATCCTCGTCGCCGAGCGCCAGCATGTCGAACGCGACGTACGACGCCGGCCACTGCGACGCGAGCATCTTGATGCGCGACTCGGCCGGGTGGATGCGCTGGAGCAGCGCCTCGAACTCGAGGACGCCGCCGTGCGCGATGACGATCTCGCCGTCGAGCACGCACCGCTCCGGCAGCTCCTTGCGAAGCGGCGCCGCGAGCTCGGGGAAATAGCGCTGGAGCGGCTTCAGATCGCGGCTCTGGATCTGCACGTCGTCGCCGTCGCGGAAGACGAGCGCGCGGAAGCCGTCCCACTTGGGCTCGAAGATGAAATTCGCGCCTTCGGGGATCCCGCTGGTGAGCTTGGCCAGCATCGGCTCGACGGGGGGTTGGAACGGGAGCTTCACGGCTAGAGCGTCGCCTTCCACGTGTAACCGCCGTCCGCTTTGCTGGCGAGGTCGACCTTGCCCTGCGTCGGCTTCTTGTCGCGCGTCGTGAAGGTGCAGCTCGCCTTCCCTCCGGTGAAGACGATCGGCCCCTTGCCGCAGTCGACGTCCACGCCGGCGGGGTGCGAGCGCTTCGAGCGATCGCCGAGCGACTTCGTCAGCTCGGCGGCGATCTCCTCGGCGTTTCCGGCGGTCGCGTCGAGCGCGGTCGTCCACTGCGCCCACGAGCCGTCGGTGTCCGCCTTCGTGCGCTCGACCGTCGCGGTCACGCTCGCGCCGTTCTCCGCGCCGAGGGTGCACGTCGTCTTCACGTCGGCGTTCGCGACCTCGGGGCACGTGAATTTCGTGAAGCCGATCTTGGCGTAGGTGCGGCCGAGCGATTTTCGAGCTCGACGCGGTTGCTGGTCGGGGGCGCGGCGGGCGGCGCGGGCGTCGTGTCGAAGCAGGTCTCTTCGGTCGAGCCCCCGCCGGGATACCGCGTGATCGTTCCCGAGCAGCTCGACGTCCCCTTGGTCGCTCTGAACGCGTAGCTGAACGGCCCCTTGAACGTGACCTTCGGGCTCGCGTAGCCGTCGGCCTCGAGGTCGGCGCGCACCGACGCCCAGGATTTGAGCACCCAGAGCCCGCTCCCGAGGACGAGCGCCGCGACGACGCCGAGCGCGACGAGCAGCGGCGTGCGGCTTGGACGAAACGACGGCTCCCGCGGCGCGTAGCTCATCGCGCGCATGCTACACGAAGGGCCGAGCTGTATGATGCGGCGATGCGCCGCTCCGTGCTCGCCGTGTGCGTCGCGCTCGCGGGCGCGACGAGCCTGCCGCGCTGCGACGGCAAGCCCGCCGCGCGCGTCTGCACGATCGCGCCTCCGCAGGTCGATTTCCGTCTCGTCGCCGACGGCACGAATTTCCGCGACAGCCTCGGCCGCGTCGTCCTCTTGCGCGGCGTCGACGCCGGCGGGCGGAGCAAGTTCGCGCCGTACGTGCCGTTCGATTTCGGGAGCGACTTCGACGGGGCGCTTGCAAACTACATGGATCGTGCGGCCTCGTGGGGCGTCGACGTGCTGCGCGTGCCGTTCACGTGGGCGGCGCTCGAGCCGACGCAGGGCCAAGACGACGCTGCGTGGCTCGCGCGCTACGACGCGATCGTCGACGCGGCGTGGGCGCGCGGGATCTGGACGGTCGTCGACTTCCACCAAGACATCTACGCCGAGAACTTTTGCGGCGACGGCTTCCCGGCGTGGACGCTCACGAACCCGCCGGCGCCGCACCACGACTGCCCGCAGTGGTCGCTCCAGTATTTCTCCGACGACGCGGTGCGCGCGGCGTTCGACGCGTTCTGGGCGAACGCGGGCGGCGTCCAAGACGCTTATTTCGCCGCGTGGGACGTGATGATTGCAAGATACAAGGACAAGCCCGGGGTCCTCGGCTTCGAGGCGTTCAACGAACCCGCGGCGGGCACCGCGGACGAGGCGACCTTCGAGGCGACGACGCTCTCCGATTTCTTCGCGAAGTACGTGGCGCACGCGCGCGCGCTCGCGCCGAGCTCGCTCGTGTTCGTCGACGCGCCGGGAATCGCCGCGGTGAACCTCTCGACCGCGATGGTCCGCCCGCCCGGCGACGGCGTCGTCCTCGCGCCGCACTTCTATCCGCTCACGGTCGTCCCCGACGCGATGCACGACGACATGCAGAAGTGGCAAGCGGTCGGCGCCGCGTGGAACGTCCCCGTCTTCGTCGGCGAGTTCGGGGCGAACGCCGAGCTTCCTTCGACGCTGCCGCTCATGCAGGCGACCTTCGACGCGCTCGACGCGCTCGGGACGAGCGGCACCGAGTGGGAGTACAGCGTCGCGGTCGACTCGTGGAACAGCGAGGCCGACTCGATCGTCGACGGCGCCGGCCACGAGCTGCCGGTCGCGCAGGCTGTGATCCGGCCGTTCGCGCGCGCGGTCGCGGGCAGCGCGATCGCGACCGGCTTCGATACGGCGACCGGCACGTTCACGCTCTCGTACACGCCGAGCGGCGGCGTCACCGCGATCTCGCTCCCGGCGCGCGCGTACCCGTCGGGCTACGACGTCGCGCTCGAGGGCGGCTGCTACGACGCGACGAGCGAGCCCGGTCACCTCTTGGTGCAGGCCGACCCAGGCACGGCCGAGGTGTCGCTCGCGATCGCGCCGAAAAACTAGGAAGCGCGCGCGGCGCGGTGCTCGCGGATCTTCTCGAGCGGCTGCGCGGTGAGCACGTGCTCTTTCCCGAGCCAGCCGCGCCGCGCGATGCCGACGCCGTATTTCAGGTACGAGAGCTCGCGCGTCGAGTGGGCGTCGGAGTCGATGACGACCGGCACGCCCATCTCGCGCGCCATGCGCAGCCCGTTCTCGGGCACGTCGAGGCGCAGCGGCGACGAGTTCAGCTCGATCGCGACGCCGGTCTTCGCGAGCGCGCGCAGCACCGCCTCGAGATCGAGATCGCTTCCCTCGCGCTGGCCGAGCATGCGCCCGAAGGGGTGACCGAGCGCGTCGATGCGGCCCGACTCGATGGCGCGGACGACCCGCTTGGTCATTTCCTCGCGCGGCATACCGAGCTTCGAGTGCACGCTGCCGACGACCCAGTCGAGCCCGGCGAGCTCGTCCTCGAGATCCAGCGAGCCGTCGCCGAGGATGTCGGTCTCGATGCCCGCGAGGACGCGGATCGTTCCCTTCAGCTTCTCGTCGACCTCGCGGATGCGCTTCTTGTGGTCGCGCAGCCGCTCGGCCGTGAGGCCGTTCGCGATGCCGAGCGACACCGAGTGATCGGTGATGGCGATGTACTTTCGGCCAGCGGAGTGCGCCGCGAGCGCCATCTCCTCGATCGTCGCGCGCCCGTCGCTCTCCTTGGTGTGCATGTGGAGATCGCCGACGAGGTCCGTGAGCTCGACGAGCACCGGCAGCGTGCCCGCCTTCGCCGCCTCGATTTCGCCCCGATTTTCCCTGATTTCGGGCGGCATCCAGCGGAGACCGATCGCCTCGTAGACGCCCTCCTCGGTCTCGCCGGCGATCGACTTGTCTTCTTTGTCGAAGACGCCGTACTCGCTCACCTTCAGCTTCTTCTTCACCGCGAGCGTGCGCATCGCGACGTTGTGGTCCTTCGAGCCGGTGAAGTATTGCATCGCGGCGCCGAACGACGCGCGCGGCACGACGCGCAGATCGGATTGAATCCCATTCTTCAGGACGACGCTCGTCTTGGTCTCGCCGTGCGCGAGCACCTCGGCGACCTCGGGCATCGACGCGAACGCGTTCATGATGCCGGGCGCGTCCTTCGCGTCGGCGGCGACGAGGACGTCGAGGTCGCCGACGGTCTCGCGCCGTCGTCGCAGGCTGCCGGCGAACTCGCAGCGCTGCACGCCGGGGACGCCGCGGACCTTCCTCACGAGCGCCTCGGCGAGCTCGAGCGCCTCGGCCATCGGCCAACGCTTCGGCGCCGACGCGCGCTTTCGCCACGCGGCGATCGCGCCGAGGAGCTTCTCCTCGCGCTTCTGCCCGAAGCGCGGCAGATCGCGCAGCTTGCCGGCTTTGGCGGCGACCTCGAGCGCGTCGATGGTCGTGATGCTGCGCTCTTTCCAGACTTGCTGCGCCGTCTTCACGCCCATCCCGGGGACGTTCATCAGGTCCATGAGACCGGGGGAAGCTTCTGTTTCTTCTCCTCGAGGTCGGCGAGCTTGCCGGTCTTCACGAGCTCGTGGACGCGGCGGACGACGCCGTCGCCGATGCCCGCGACTTTTCCGAGCGTGCCGGCCTCGACCTTCGTCGCGATCGGCTCGCCCATGCCCTCGATGGCGCGCGCGGCCGCGCGAAACGCCCGCACTTTGAACGGCACCTCGCCGAGCAGCTCGAGCACGTCGGCGAGCTCGAGGAAGGTGCGCGCGATGGCGTCGTTATCCATCCGCCCGGCACTCTAGCAGGCACGCGGGTTGCGAGCTTCGCTCTCCGTGCGTCGCGGACGAACGGCGACGTCGAGGGCCGTGGGCGCACGTCGACTTGGGTGCAACGCCGAGTGCGGGCGGACGAGGGGCTCCTCGAGGCCGAGACGCTCTCGCCGCTCGTGAGCATGCCGCAGAGGGCCGAGGCCCGAGCACGTCGAGGTCGGGTCGCTCGCGCCGTGCGCCGCGGACCTCGCCGGCGCCAGCGACGACGCGGTCGCCGACGTGCTCGCTCAGGCCCTCGCGACGTGAGCGAGGACGCGCGCCGCGGTCTCCTCCGGCGCCTCCGCCGACACGTCGTGGCCTGCGTCGATCGCGTCGAAGCGCGCGCGCGGGAGCATTCGCGCGAACGCGAGTTGCTCGGCGGGGTCGAGGAGCGCGTCGCGGATGCCAGCGAGGACCAGAGTTTCGGGCTCGATCGCGCTGGCGCGCGCGCGCACGTCGTGAAGGAGCGAGGCTGCGAGGCCGATGGCGAGCGCCGTGCGCGCCGTCGGTTTCTCTGCCGCGCACGAACGAATCGCGCGGAGACGCGCGCGCTCGCGATCGCGGAAGGCCACCGACAGCGTGCGCGTCGCGAGGCAGGCTTCGACCCCTCCCGGCCGGCGCGCGAAGCAGCGCAGGAGGCCGACGGCGTGGAGCGCGTCGTGCCGGAACGCGCGGCCGCTCGCCGGCGTCGACGCGAGCACGAGGCGATTGACCGCGGCGGGCGCGTCGAGCGCGAGCCAGCACGCGACCATTCCTCCGAGCGAGATGCCGTAGACGTGCGCGCGCGGGAGCCCGAGCACAGCGAGGAGCGCTCGCGCGTCGCGGGCCATCGCGCGCGTCGTCGCGAGTCGCGCCGCGCTCGAGTCGCCGGCTCCGCGCGGGTCGAAGGCGATCACGCGGAGCTCGCGCGCGAGCGCCGTCGCGAAGCCGTCCCACGACCCTCGCCACCCGCCGAGCGGCCGAATCAAGAGGATTGCCGGCGCGTCCGCCGGGCCGGAGACGTCGTACGCTAGGCGCCCGCCGTCCGACAGGGGCGCGCACCTCACGCGCGCATCTCGTCGAGCGCGCGCTGCATTCGCGCGCGCACGTGCTCGCGCACCTCTCGCGGATCGTCGCGCGCCCCCGGCCGAATCGGCTCGAGCACGCGGAGCTTCACCGGAAACGGCAGTGGCATGTACGGGAGCCACGGCCCGATCGCGAGGCCCCACGGGAGGGCGAGGGCGAGCGGGAAGCGCTTCACGCGCGCGCGGCGATCGAGCCCGAGCGCGCGTACGATCGCCTCGCCCTCGTGGAAGATGAACGCCGAGCGGTGGGCGCCTTGCGCGACGATCGGAACGATCGGAACGCCGGCGCGCTGCGCGACGCGCACGAAGCCCGTGCGCTCGCCGAGGACGATCGCGTCGCGGTGGCGCGTCCGGCGAAACGCCTCGATGTCGCCGCCCGGGTAGACGAGGACCTTGCCGCCCGCCGCGAGCGCCCGCAGCGCGTTCTCCGGCGAGGCGCGGAGCGCGCCGTACGGCTGGATCGCGCGCCCGACGGCGCGGAGCTGCCGCATCACGAAGTCGTGCGCGAGCGCGTACGTCGGGTGCTCGGCGCCGAACGCGTCCCAGAGCGTGCCGAGCGTGCACGCGACGTCCGGCCCCGTGATCCCGCCGTTGTGATTGCCGACGAACAGCGCCGGCTCACCGGCGACGCCCTCGAGGTGCTCGGTCCCCTCGCGCCGGAGATGCATGTAATATGCATTGATCCGACGGACGAGCGGCAAGAGCGCGCGAACGGCGTGCGCGTCACGGCGATCGAGGGCGTCCGGGTCGAACGGCATCGCACGGTTGTGTCACGGCGACGGCGCCGCGCAACCGTGGCAATCCACCACGTTCAGAGCGCGGCGCAGTCGAACGTCTGCACCGGGAGCTTCGTCGCGTCGAAGCCCTTCAAGCAGCGCAGGTTGACGGCGAACGTCGGCTCGCCCGTCTGCTTCTTGCCGCGCGAAAACGATCGGATGCCGCACGTCGTGCAAAAGACGTGGTGGACGTTCTGCTTGCCGAACTGATAGTCGCGCAGCGCGTCTTCGCCCGAGATCAGGCGGAACGACTCGGCCGGCACGAACGCGAGCAGCCAGCCCATGCGCGAGCAAATCGAGCAGTTCCCGGCGAACGCCTTGTCGGGGGGCGCCATCGTCACTTCGAACTTCACCGCGCCGCAGTGGCAGCTTCCTTCGTAGGTCTGCTTGTCCATGCGCGGCAGGATACTTCGTCAGGGCGCGCGGAGAAGCTCCCGCGCGACGACGATGCGCTGAATTTCGTTCGTGCCCTGGTAGATTCGCGTGACGCGCGCGTCGCGGTAGAGCCGCTCGACGGCGTACTCGCGCGAGTGGCCGTAGCCGCCGTGCACCTGCACGGCGCGGTCGACGACGCGCCCGCACGCGTCGGTCGCGAAGAGCTTCGCCATGCTCGTCTCCGAGACGGCGAGCTCGCCGTCGTCGAGGAGGCGCGCCGCGCGAAGCATGAGGAGCCACGCGGCGGCGCGGTGTCGCGCGGGCTCGGCGAGCGCGAGCTCGTGACGACCGCCGCGACGCTGCGCGCGCTGCGCGCCGCCTTCGAGATGACCTCGCGCTGGCGCGCCGTGACGGGTTGACGCCCGGCGGGGCGCTCGCTCGGCTCAGTCGGCGTGCCACTCGATGAACGGCGGACGCTTCTCCTCGGCCTCGAAGAAGTCGAGCGCGCGGTGCACGACGTCGACCGGGTACGCCCACGACGCAGGGTGGAAATCGCGCTGGCCGTTGCTCAGGCAGTACTCGATCATGGCGTCGGCGGGCCCGGCGTAGTCGGGGTTGCGCGAGCTGAAGCCGCTCTCGCCGGCCGCCGGCAGGTACATGAGCCAACCGCGATCGCCGTTGATGAGCGCGCAGAGGCGCTGCTCGCCGGCTTCGACCCAGATCTCCTCGAAACGCTCTCCCGCCATTTCCCCTCCGACGTTATCACGCCGCGCGCGGCCACACGCCGCCCCGCGCGAGCCCGCACGCGAGCGAGCGCGCCGCGGCAGCGCTCGGCAGGCCGAGCGGACCCGCGATTTCGCGGCCGAGCTCATTCGTTGCATTTTGCACACATTTGCGCGCGGCGTCTGCCCGCGCGCGGCGCACCCGCGCGCGCGCGGCGGGCGAGAGGCGCGGCTCGATCCATGCGGCCACGGCCCACGCGAGCGAGGCGTGACGAACCTCGTCGGGCGCGATTGCGCGCATCGCGGCTCGCACTCCAGCGTCCTCGGCGCGCTCGGCTTGCCACGCCGCGAGCAGCGCGCCGAACGTCTCGGTCACGCACGCTTCGACCGCGTTCTCCCGCGCGATGGTCTCGAGGTCGCGAACGCCGTCGGCTCGGGCAGCGACCGGCTCCACGCGAGCGCCGTGCGTGCGGGCGAGCGAGCGCATCGCGCGCGCGTGGCGGATTTCATCGCGGGCCGAGGCGCGCGCGGCGCAGACGAGCTCGGCTGGAGCCCCGTACGCGCGGAGCTCGCGCGCGAGCCGGCGAAACGCGTGCACGGACGCGGCCTCGAGCCACGCGTAGCGGGCGAGCGTCGCGCCGAGCGCCCGGGTCGCTCCGCTCGGCTCGTCGAGCCCCGCGGTGCGCCGACCGGTGCAGGGGAAGGAATCTGCGCGACACTGCGCGACGCGCGCGACACCGGCGTCGTCCTCGCCGACGCACACGCTCGAGGTCCCGGCAGGCGCGGTCGCAGCGCACGCGTAATCACAGCTCGCGTAACACGTCCCGGCGTCGCTCGCGGCGTCGGCGTCGCTCGCGGCGGCGTCGCTCGCGTCCAAGCCGGCGTCGTCGGAAGGGCACACGTCGTAGCTCGTCGCGTAAAAGACGCTCGCGCCCCCCTCGCATTGGCATCCGCCGCATCCGACGACGCTGTCGGGCGCGGCATCCGTGCCTCCGTCCGACGTGGTCGGCGACGTCCCGCACGAGACGGCGAGGAGGCTCGGCACGACGGACCAAAGCACGCGCCGCAAGGTCACGCGGTCCGCGCGCGAGAGCTTCCCGTCCCTCATCCCGACGAGCATGACACACGCCCGCGCCGCGGGCATCAATTCTGCCCGTGCCGCGCGCCGAGCGCTTGGCTCCTGCGCGGGGAGCGTGTAGACGAGCCGGCGGTCGCCGCGCTCGACCGCGCGAACGATGCGGCGCGCGGCGCGGTCGGCGTCGATGGAGAGGGCGGCGCGGCCGCGCTCGCAGAAGACCACGCGTACTCCTGTTGGGCCGTGCGATCGTCATTCCGCGTGCGTTGCAGCCTACGCGCCTGCGGTGTTGACCTAAGTCATCCGCTTCACGACGCGCGTACGTGAGAGTTGCGCCCGCATGGTCGCCCCGGCAGTCGTCTCGAGCCCCGTCGCGTGCCGGCCTTCCCACGACACGCTCGCCGCTGCGATCGAGGGCGCCGCGCGCGACGGCGCGCCGTTCCTGACGTTTCACGGCGGACGAGACGGCGAGGTTCGACTCGACGCGCGAGACGCGCTCGCGCGCGCTCGCCGGTGGGCCGCGCTGTTTCGTCGCCACGGCGCGCGGCGCGGCGATCGCGTCGTGATTCTACTGCCGACGGGCGAGGCGTTCGCGACGGCGCTCCTCGGCGCCGCGCTCTCGGGCGCCGCGCCCGTTCCGCTCGCGACGCCGATGACGTTCGGCTCGACCGAGCCGTTCCTCCGAAACCTCGCCACCATCGTCGCGAACGCGAGGCCGAGCGTCGTCGTCACGGTCCCGCGCGTGATCGCCGCGCTCTCGGCCGCCGCGATCCCGAGCTTCGGCGTGCCGATCGTCACGCCGGCCGACCGCGACGCGCTCTCCGAGCTCGACGTCGCGACGACCCACGCGCTCGCCGCATCCGTCGGCGGCGACGACATCGCGCTCCTGCAATACACCTCCGGCACGACCGGCAAACCCAAGGGCGTCGTCATCACGCACCGCGCGCTCGTCTCGAACGCGTTTTCGATCGCCCACGGCCTCTCGCTCGGCGCGTCCGACGTCGGCGTGAGCTGGCTGCCGCTGTTCCACGACATGGGCCTCGTCGGCGTGCTGTTGACCGGCGTCTGTCGCCCGTACCCGATCCACGTCGCGGCGCCAGAGTACTTCGCGATGGGGGCGCAGCGCTGGATGGCGCTCGCCGCGCGCGTCGGGGCGACGATCACCGCCGCGCCGAATTTCGCCTACGAAATGGCCGCCGCACGCGCGGGCCGTCTCGAGGACGGCGATCTCTCGCGGCTCCGCTGCGCGCTCAACGGCGCCGAGCCGGTCCAGCCGTCGACGATTCGCCGGTTCGAGTCGGCGTACGCGAGCCGCGGCCTCGCGAGCGGCGTGTCGCTCCCGGTCTACGGCATGGCCGAGTGCACGCTCGCGGTGACCTTTCCGACGCGCGCGGACGCGAACAACGTGGCGACGCTCGACCGTCGCGCGCTCGAGCGCCACGAGATCGCCCGTGGCGAAGGCACGTCCGCGCAAGAGCTCGCGTGCGTCGGCCATCCCGTCGCGGGCACGTCGATCGCGATCGTGGACGACGCCGGCCGGCTCCTCGAGGAGCGACGGCTCGGCGGCATACGCGTGAGAGGCGAGTCGGTGATGCGCGGTTACTTCGGCGACGACGCGGCGAGCGCCGCCGTCCTCGACGCCGACGGTTGGCTTCAGACGGGCGACGTCGGTTTCGTCGACCGCGGTCAGCTCTACGTCACGGGCCGCGCGAAGGACGTCATCATCCAAGCGGGACGAAACGTGTACCCGTACGATCTCGAGCGCGTCGCCGTCGAGGTTGCGCACCTGCGCCCCGGCGCGGTCGTCGCCCTCGGACGCCGCAACGAGGACAAGGGCACCGAGGAGATCGTCCTCGTCGCCGAGACCGCGCTCCAGGGCGAGGACGAGCGCGGCGAGACCGCGCGCATGCTCAAGGGCGAGATCCTCGCGGTGCTTGGCGTGCGCGTCGAGGAGATCCACCTCTGGCCCATCGGCGCCGTACCGAAGACGACGAGCGGCAAGGCGCGGCGGCGCGAGTGCGCGCGGCTCCTGGCCGCGGGGGGCGCGAGCTGATGCGCGCGCTCGTGATCGGAGCGAGCGGGTTCGTGGGGCTGCGCGTCGTCGACGCGCTGCTCGCGGCAGGCCACGAGGTGCGCGTCACGCGGCGCAAGTCGACGCCGACGGTGCTCTTCGGCGAGCGCCCGATCGAGAAAGTGTGGGCGTCGCTGGAGGATCGCGCGTCGCTCGCGAGCGCGGCGCGCGATCGCGACGTCGTCGTCATGGCGGCGGGTCATTATCCTCGTTACTCGACCGATCCGCGCGGGGCGCTCGAGACGGCCGTGAGCGGCCTGCGAAACGCGTGCGACGCGGCGCTCGAGCAAGGCGCTCGGATGATCTACAGCTCGTCGGTCGCGGCGCTCGGCGCGCCGCGAAACGGCGAGACGGCGGACGAGGACGACTGCGCGCCGCCGGACGCGAGCGAGGGCGTCTACCCGACTGTGAAGAAGGCCATGGAGCGCGAGCTCGATCGCGCGCGCGCCCGCGGGCTCGACGCCGTGTCGCTCCTCCTCGGCGGCTGCATAGGACCGCGCGACTACCGCCTGGGCACGAACGGCGTCCTCGCCGCGCTCCTGCATCGCAGGATCCCGTTTCGCATCGACGGATGGATCAACGTGCTCTCGGTGGACGACGCGGCGGCCGCGCACGTCGCCGCGATCCGGGCGCGCGGCGCTCGCTATTGCGTCGCGGGCCACGACGTTCGCTTCGACGCGCTGCTCGAGCGCGCGGCGGCTCGTTACGGCGTCGCCTTCGACGCGCCGCGTGTGACCCTCGCGGAGGCGCGCGCGCTCGCGAGCGCCGCCGAGGCGGAAGCGGAGCCGCGCCGCTCGCGCGTCCCGTTTCCGCGCGAGCTCGTGGACCTCGTCGCGATGGGCAAGCCCGTCTCGAGCGCGCGCGCCGAGCGCGACCTCGGCCTTCGCTGGACGAGCCTCGACGACGCGCTCGACCGCACGCACGACTGGATGACTCGCCTCGGCGCAAAACGCTCGGCGCCCGCTCACCAAGGACGGAACGAACATGCTCGCTGAAAAAGAAGTGCGCCCTCGCATGCAGAAGTTGGTCGCGGAGATCCTCGAAATCGACGGGGCGCGAGTGCGCCCGGACAGTCGCTTGCGCGAGGACCTCGGGATGGACTCGCTCGGCAGCCTCGAGCTCCTCTCGACGATCAGCGAGGAGCTCGGGATCCACGTCGACATCGACGACGCGATGGACATCGTGACCTTCCAGGACGCCTGCGCGTTCGTCGAGCGCTCGATGCGGGTCCCGGAGGCTGCGACCGGTGTACGCGCTTAGCGAGGAGCACGACGAGCGCGCGATGCTCGTCGCCGAGGTGCGGCGGTTCGCGCGCGCGCACCTCGACGCCGGCGCCATCGAGCGGGCCGGGCGAATCCCGCGCGAGGTCCTCGATGGGCTCGCCGAGCTCGGGCTCTTCGGCGTCGCGCTCCCGGTCGAATTCGGCGGCGCGGGGCTCTCGCTGTCGGACGCGTGCGCCGCGATCGAGGAGCTCGCGCGATGGGATCGCTCGGTCGCGACGTGCGTCGGACTTCACACCGGGCTCGGCACGCGAGCCCTCGTGACGGGCGCGCGGCCCGACGTCGCGCGCGAGTGGCTGCCGCGCCTCGCGACCGGCGAGATCCTCGGCGCGTTCGCCGCGACCGAAGCGTGCGCCGGCTCCGACCTCATGGCGATGCGCACGACGGCCCGCTTCGACGGCGACGCCATCGTCCTCGACGGCGAGAAGAGCTACGTGACCAACGGCGGCCTCGCGGGCTGTTACACGGTGCTCGCGCGGACCGGCGCGCGAGGCCACGCGCTCGTGCTCGTGCCGCGGACGACGCCCGGGCTCGAGATCGGCGCCGAAGAAGACAAGCTCGGAATTCGCGCGTCGTCGACCGTGACCCTCTCGCTTTCGGACGCGCGTGTGCCGGCGTCGCACCTGCTCGGCGCCGCCGACCGCGGCCTCGACGGGGCGTACGGCGTGCTCGCGTGGGGACGCACGCTGATGTCCGCGGGCTGCCTCGGCACCATGCGCGCCGCGCTCGACGCGTCGCTCGCGCACGTGACGACGCGCGTCCAGTTCCGTCGCCGCCTCGCGGACTTCGGCGCGGTGAAGGCGCGCGTCGCCGAGATGGCCGCGACGCTCTTCGCGGCGCGCGCGCTCGTCGGCCGGGCGGCGCTCGCCGTCCCGCGCGACAAAGCGGCCGAGAGCCTGACCATGGCGGCGAAGGTGTTCGCGAGCGAGCGCACGTTCGAGGCGTGCGACAGCGCGATTCAGCTGCACGGCGCGCTCGGCGTGCTCGAGGACGCCGGCGTCGCCCGCCTGCTCCGCGACTGCCGCGTGACGCGCATCTTCGAGGGGGCGAACGACGTGCTGCTGCTCCGCATCGCGGCGGCTCGTCTCACGCGGCGCGCTCGCAGCGAGCGACTCGACGCCGCCGCCCTCGTCCACCCGGACCTCGCGGCGCCTTGCAACGCGCTCGCCGACGAGCTCGACGTGGTGAGCGAAGCGCTGCGCGACGTGCACGGTGCGGCCGTCATCGGAAAGCAGACGCTCCTCGTTCGCCTCGCGCGCGCGCTCGTCGCGCACTTCGCCGCGACGGCGACCGCGCTCGCCGCGGGACCGGCCGACGGGGACCTCGCGTACGCCGCCGTTCGAAGTCTCGCCCGCGGCGGGACCGCCGAGCTCGATCGAATCGCCGACGTCGAGCAAGAGGTCGTCGGCGAGCGAATCGCCGAGCGACTTTACGAGGAGGTCACGTGAAGGTCCGTTTCGTCTATCCGAAATTCCGCCGCCACGCCGAGGCGCACCCCGAGCTGCGACAGGAGGTGCCGTGCAACGAGTACTTCGGCCCGCCGTCGCTCGGCATCGCGTGCCTCGCCGCGGTCACGCCGAAGGATTGGGAGCTCGATTTTCGCGACGATCGCCTCGAGGACGTCGGCCTGGACGACGACGTCGATCTCGTCGCCATCTCCTGCTTCACGCCGTCGGCGATGCGCGCGATGGAGCTCGCCGATGCGTTTCGCGCGCGCGGCCGCAAGGTCGTCATGGGCGGAATCTTCCCGACGATGCGCCCGGACGAGGCCGGCGCGCACGCCGACGCGGTGGTCGTGGGCGAAGGCGACGGCATCTGGCCTCGCGTCCTCGACGATTTCCGTCGCGGCGCGCTCGCGCCTCGCTACCGCGCGGAGGCGCCGGTCGATCTCGCGACGCTGCCGCTGCCGCGCGTCGATTTGTACACCGACAAAGAGGGCGGGCTCTTCGCGCCCGACGATTACCCCGTCCAGACGTCGCGCGGCTGTCCGCTGCGCTGCTCGGCGTGCGCGCTCCCCGAGGTGATGGGCAAGCGCATGCGCTACTACCCCACCGAGCACGTCGTCGGACAGATCGAGGCGCTCGCCGCGCGCGGCAAGCTCGGCTCGTTCACCGAGGACACCGCGTTCTTCTCCTCGGCGAACAAGCGCTTCATGCGCGTCGTCGACGCGTTCGCCGGGCGCGCCGCGCCGGTCAGCTACATCGGCGTGAGCATGCCGATGATCCTCGCGACCGACGACGACGTCCTCCGGCGCATGCGCTCGGCGGGCATCAAGATGTTCTACCTCGTCGGCGGCTTCGATCCGATCACGCGGGCCGCCTTCACCGGCAAGGACGGCAAGGCGCGGCAGCTCGCGCTCGACGCCGTGCGAAAGTCGCTCGATCACGGCATCGAGCCGTACACGTCGTTCCTCGTCGGCAACGACGACGACGACGAGGGGGTCTTCGATCGGATGCTCGAGCTCGCCGACGAAGCGAAGATCCGCAAGGCCGAGTTCGCGATCATGACGCCGTACCCGGGCACGCCCGTCTTCCACGAGCTCGTCGCCGCGGACAGGCTGCTCACGCGGGATTGGTCGCTCTACAACGACGCGAACGTCGTCTTCCGGCCGGCGCGCATGACGCCCGATCGTCTGCTCGAGGGCTACCTCCATCTGTGGAAGGAGTTCTACCGCCCGCGCCAGTCGCTCCGCGCGCTGGGCGTCCAGGAGCGCACGATCCAGTTCTGATCAGGCGCGCAGCGCTTCGCGGTCGCGGAGCTCGATGCCGTCGCGGGTGCGCTTGATCGCGCCCGTACGTTCGAGCTGCGCGAGGGCGCGCGACACCGACTCGTGGCGAAGCGCGAGCAGCGCGGCGAGATCGCGCCGCTGGAGCTGAGGCGGGATGACGTCGAGCTTCCGCGGCGGCGCGAGCACGTCGCCGAGCGCCGCGAGGAGCGCCGCGAGCCGCGCGCTGGCGGTCGGCCGATTGCGGGCGTCGGCGAGGCGATCCATCCGCTCGATCGCGACCGACTGGAGGCGCATCATGTCGCGCGCGGTCGGCAGCGAGCTGCACGACTCGTCGAGCCGCTCCGAAGGACACAAGCACACCATCGCCTCGGCGGCCGCGTAGCCGGAGACGTCGCCTTCGCTCCCCGCGTCGAGCAGGAGCGCGCCTCCGGGGCCGACGACGTCGACCGCGGTCGCGCGACCGCTCCCGTCGACTCGCTGGCGAACGAGAATGCCGCGACGCACGAGACCGAGCCCGTAGCGGCCGAACCACGCGTGCGGGATCGTCGCGCGCTCGCTCACCGTGGCGACGCGAAACGCGCACGCGTGCTGCGCGTGCGGGAGCATCTCGCCGAGCAGGCCGATGCGCGACGCAGGACAATCGGGGCAGCTACGCGTTTCCATGCGTCAACCTTCAGGGTACCACGAGGAGCGCGGCTCGCCCGCGAGCGCCAACGCCCGCGGAAAGACCACGTTGTTCTCGAGGTGAACGTGATGTCGAACCTCGCGCTCGAGGGCGTCGAGGTCTTGGTAGAGCGACTCGAAGGGCGCACTCGCGTCGGACGGCACGAGGTAGTCGGCGGTCGCCCCCTGGAGCTGTCGCAGGAGCGCGCCGATGCCCTCGTGCTGGCACACCATCTCGTGGACGAGCGAGCCGAGCTCGGGCGGGATCGCGCTGTCTTCGGCGAGCGCGCGGATCGCGGGAAAGACGACGCGCTCTTCTTGGTCGATGTGCGGCGCGAGCTCCCGCACGAGCGTGCAGACGAGCTCTTCGACGCGCACGAGCTCCGGGTGCGCAGCGCCGTGGGCGCGCCGCACGTTCGAGGCGCGGTGCGCCAGCGCCGCGATCTTCTCCCGCGTGAACGCATAGTGGTCGTGCTCCACGAAGTCGACGAGCTCGGCGAGCGGCGCGTCGACCCACGCCGCCTCGGGCGGGGGCTCGCGACGCACCGCCTCGTGCTCGAGCAGCGTGATCGCGACGGACATCGGGACGCCGACCTCGGCGCACGCGTCGGCGAGCGTCTTCGCGCCGCGGCAGCAGTAATCGATGTGGAGCTCGTCGAACACGCAGGCGGCGTCGCCGACCCCGAGGACGATTTCCCGGACCGTCTTCATTGGATGGATGATCATCGTGGTTCTACCTCCCTCCGGCTACCTGCCGCGCCGAGCCCCACGCGTGCGAGCGCGCGCAGGACGAGCACGCCGACCATTTCTTTGCGCCACGCCGAGTCTCCGTCGACGTTCGACAGCGGCGTGCACTCTCGTCTCGCGCTCTGCGCGAGGGCTTCGATCGGCACTGCGGCGGCCGCGAGGCCGAGCGCGCCCGCGACGCCGACTCGGCGCGGGCGCGCGGCGAGCGCGGAGACGACGATCTCGAGCGATGCCACGCGATCCTCCCGCACCACGGCGGCGGCGGCGACCGAGAGCAGCGGGAAGTCGATCGCGCCGCGGCGCCGGAGCTTCTCGTAAGCGCTCGCCCGCGCCTCGAGCGGCACGCGGAGCGCCACGACGATCTCGTCCGGCGCGCGAACGGTGTTGGCGGCTCCGTCGGTCGTGTAGAAGTCGCGCGCCGCGACGCTCCGCGGTCCGCGCGGGCTCGCGAGCTCGATCGTCGCGTCGAGGGCGATCGCGGCTGTCGCCGTGTCGTTCGAGGCCGCGGCCACGCA
This sequence comes from uncultured delta proteobacterium, assembly GCA_963731595.1. Taxonomy (GTDB): domain Bacteria; phylum Myxococcota_A; class Polyangia; order Polyangiales; family Polyangiaceae; genus DASXHD01. The sequence continues at coordinate 80,764 of CAVSWE010000003.1, read as the reverse complement.
TCGCCGCCCGCCCGGCACGACGTGACACGCCGTTCCGTCCTTCTTCAAGCAAAAGCCGAGCGCGCTCCGCCAGAAGTGCGATTGATCGTAGAAGCGGCATCGCGTGTCGAGGCAGAGGTTGCCGCCGAGCGTGCCCATCGTCCGATGCTGCGGTCCGCCCACCGCGCCCGCCGCCTCCGCGAGGGCCGCGGCGCGCTCGCGCACCAGGGCGCTCGCGTCGATCGCGCCGAGCGACGTCGTGGCGCCGACGTGCAGCCACGCCCCGTCGACGCGAATGCTCGAGAGCCCGGTGACGTCGCGCAGCGACACGAGGTGCCGCGGCGACGCGAGGCCGCGCTTCATGTTCGGGAGCAGATCGGTGCCGCCGGCGACGAGCGCCGCCTCGCCGCCCCACCGCTCGAGCAGCGCGAGCGCTTCGGCGATCGACCGCGGCGCGTGAAAGTCGAAGGCGGGCAGCGGGAGCACGTCACGTCCCCCTTTCGCGTAGCGCGCGCAAGACGCGCTCCGGCGCGACCGGGAGCGTGTCGATCCGGACGCCGATCGCGTCGAAGATCGCGTTGACGACGGCGGGGATGCTCGAGTGAAGCGGACCTTCGCCCGCCTCCTTCGCGCCGTACGGGCCGCCCGGGTCGATCGACTCGACGATCATCGCGTCGATCGCCGGCACGTCGAGGCTCGTCGGGATGCGGTAGTCGAGCAAGTTGGGGCCGTGGTGCATCCCGTTCGCGTCGACCGTGTGCCCCTCGAAGAGCGCCTCGGCGACGCCCATGTAGACGCTCCCCTCGATCTGCCCGAGGACCTGCGTCGGACAGATCGCCTTGCCGCAGTCGTGCGCGCACCACACCCGGACGACCTCCACGACGCCCGTCTCCACGTCGACCGCCACCTCCGCCACGTGGGCCGTGAACGAGTACGCCGGCGACGCGCCGATCGTGCCGCCGCGGTATCTTCCGCCGAGGTCGGGCGCCGACTTGTACCAGCCGACGGCGCCGAGCGTGCCGTGCTTCGCCTCCGCGAGGCGAATCGCTTCGTCGACCGGCACCGCGCGCGATTCGTCTCCGCGCACGCACAAGAAGCCGCGCGACACGAACACGTCGCGCGGCGCGACCTCGAACGACGCCGCCACTGCCTCGACGAGCTTCTCCTTGATTTGCCTGGCCGCCGAGAGGCACGCGTTTCCGTTCATGAACGTCCCGCGCGACGAGTACGCGCCGAGATCGACCGGGCACAAATCGGTGTCCGCCGAGACGACGCGCACGCAGCCGAGGTCGAGCCCGAGCTCCTCGGCGACGATCGTCGCCAGCATCGCGTCGGTGCCTTGCCCGATCTCGCTCGCGCCGTTGAAGACCGTGACGACGCCGGAGCGGTCGACCTTGAGCTGCACGGCGCTCTGCGGCATCTCGTTCGGGTAGATCGGGTGGTTCGTCCCGGAGATGTACGCCGACGAGGCGACGCCGAGGCCGCGACCGAATCCCAGCTTTCCGCGGCGCTCCTTCCAGCCCGAGGCGGCCTCGACGCGCGCGAGACACTCGAGGTGCCCGTTCGACGTGACGGTCATTCCGTTCACGGTCGTCGAGCTCGACTCCGCCGAGTTTCGACGGCGTAGCTCGATCGGGTCGAGTCCGAGCGCCGTCGCGATTTTGTCGAGCGTGATCTCGAGCGCGAAGCGCGGCTGCACGCTGCCGTGTCCGCGCTTCGGCCCGCAGGGCGGCTTGTTCGTGAAGTAGCGCGTCGACGAGAACCGGTACGTCGCGGGCACCGTCGGGATCGTGAGGAGCTGCCCCGAGTAGTACGTCGTCACGAGACCGAACGACGAGTACGCGCCGCCGTCGATGTCGGTGCGTGCGTCGAGCGCGAGGAGCTTTCCGTCGCGGCTCGCGCCGGCGCGCATTCGCATGCGCATCGGGTGCCGGCCGCGGTGGACGTAGAACTCCTCTTCGCGCGTGAGGAGGATCTTCACCGGGCGCCCCGTCGTCATCGCGAGCTTCGCGACGACCATCTCGTGACCGAAGGGCTCGCTCTTTCCCCCGAACGCGCCCCCCACCGGCGGCTGCACGACGCGGATGCGCGCCGGCGAGACGCCGAGGACGCGCGAGAGCTCGCGGTGCACGTAATGGGGAACTTGCGTCGTCGACCAGAGCGTCAGCAGACCGCTCGCGTCGTAGCGCGCGATCGCGCAGTGCGGCTCGATGGGCGCGTGGGCGCTCCCGTCGAAGAAATACTCGCCTTCGATCGTGACGTCGGCGACCTCGAACGCCTCGTCGACGTCGCCGAACGCGAGGCTCACGGCCTTGCTGACGTTGTCTTTGCGGTCGCGTCCGAGGCCGATTTCCGGCGAGCGGATCGCCGCGTCGAGCGTCGTCGCGGCGGGCAGCACCTCGTATTCGACTCGGACGAGCGCGGCGGCTTCGAACGCGGTTCGCTCGTCGCGCGCGGCGACCGCCGCGACCGCGTCGCCCACGAAGCGCGCCTCGCCGATCGCGAGCGCGTGCTCGTCGGGCGTCCACGGGATGACGCCGAAGCGCGCCGGCATCGCGTCGCCCGTGAGGACCGCGACCGCGCCGGGCAGCGCGAGCGCGCGCGACGCGTCGACGCGCACGATGCGAGCGTGCGGGTGCGGCGAGCGCACGAGCTTCGCGTGCAGCATGCGGGGCAGCTCGAGATCGTCGGTGAAGGCGACCTCGCCGCGAACGCGGCGCGCGAGGTCTCCGCGGCGTCCGCGCCGTCCGACGAGGCCTTCGGCGCTCACTTCGTCCCCGCGTACGGCGGCAGCGGCTTCGGCGCGCACTCGTGTCCGAGCCGCGGCGAATCGAACGGCGCCTCGCGCGTCCCGGCGGCGATCTCGACGGCCTCGACGATCGGCCCGTAGCCGGTGCATCGGCACAAGTTCCCGCTGATCGCCTGACGGATGCGCGCGCGCGACGGGCGCGGCTCGCGCGCGAGGAGCGCCTTCGACGAGAGGAGCATGCCAGAAGTGCAGAAGCCGCACTGGCCCGCGCCGGTGCAGTCGAACGCCTCGAGCAGCGCGTCGTCCGACGCGATCGATTCGGCCGTGACGATCTCGCGGCCGCCGCACGCCGCCGCAAGCGTCAAGCACGCGAGCACCGGCTCGCCGTCGAGGAGGACCGTGCAGGCGCCGCACTCGCCCTGGTCGCAGCCTTGTTTGGTCGCGACGAGGCGCAGGTCGTAGCGGAGCACTTCGAGGAGCGTGCGGCTCGGCTTGGCGTGAATCTCGAGGGACTCGCCGTTCACGCGCAGGCGCACGCGGACCGCGGTCTCTTCACGCGGCGCGGCGCGCGCCGAGTCGGGCACGGCCGTCTCGCGGTACGCCTCGAGCGCGGACGCGGACGGGCTCGACCGCGCGCCCATCGCCGCGAGCTGCGCGACGAGCTGCTCGGTGGGCACGTTTCCCGTGCGCTCGCCGATTCCGCCCGCGGCGCCGTGCACGCCCGTCGCGCCCGCGCGCGCGGCGGCGAGCGCGTTGCCGAGCGCGAGCCCGCGGTCGTTGTGCCCGTGCCAATCGATTTCGGTCTCGGGGGCGCCGAGCGAGGCGAGCGTCCGCCGCGCGAAGCCGACGAGGCTCGCGACGCCGCGCGGATCGGCGTGCCCGACCGTGTCGCACAGACAGACCCGCTTCGCGCCCGCGTCGAGCGCCGTCGCGAACACTTCGCGAAGGACGTCCGGCGGCGTGCGCGTCGTGTCCTCCATCACGAGGCAATAGGTGAGCCCCGCGCGGCGCGCGACGTCCGCGCTCGAGCGCACGTGATCGAGCAGCCACTCGATCGACCATCCCTCGACGTACCGGCGGATCGGCGAGCACCCGATGAACGCGTACACGTCGATCGCGACGCCCGCGGTCTGGCTGATGTCGGCGATGACGCGCACGTCGGCCTCGGTCGTCCGCGCCGCCGCCGTGGGCCTCGGCGCCAAGCGCGCGGCCGCGCACTCCCGCGCGAGCTCGAGGACGTCGTGCGCCGCGCGCGGCCCGGCGGCCGGCAGCCCGAGCGACGCGAAGTCGACGCCGATCGCGGCCATCGCGTGGAGGATGGCGAGCTTGCGATCGAGCGGCGGATCCCGCGTCGACGCGCTCTGCAGCCCGTCGCGCAGCGTCTCGTCGACGACCCGCGGCGAGCGCGCCCACGAGGCCGGATCAGGCTCGTTCCAGTCGAACATCGCGTCTCCTCCGGTCATGTCACGACCGCCGATCCGGCCACTTGATCCAAATCAACTGGGGACGAACGTTCGTCCGGTACGGATCTCCTCGAGACCCTCGGAGGAGAGCCATGACCGACCTCAAGAACCACGACCTCGTCCCGCAGTTCGAGCTCCGAAACATCCGTTACGAGCAGCGCCCGATCCGCGGTCGCGACGGCAAGCCGGTCGAAGGCCTCCACCAGATCGTCATCGCCCTCGACAACGAGGCGCAGCTGAACTCCTACACGACCGCCGCGGTGAAGGACGTGATCCTCGCGCTTCGCCGCGCGAGCACCGATCGACGCGCCGTGTGCGTCGTCTTCACCGGCACCGGCAGCAAAGCCTTCTGCACGGGCGGAAACACCGCGGAGTACGCGAGCTACTACGCCGGCCGGCCGCTCGAATACCTGCAGTACATGCGCCTCTTCAACGACATGGTCACGGCGCTGCTGCTCTGCGACAAGCCGGTCATCTGCCGCGTCAACGGGATGCGCATCGGCGGCGGGCAAGAGATCGGGATGGCCTGCGACTTCTCCGTCGCCGGCGATCACGCGCGCTTCGGTCAGGCCGGTCCGGTGCACGGCTCGGCGCCCGATGGCGGCGCGACCGACTTCCTGCACCTCTTCGTCGGCGTCTCGCACGCCGCCGAGTCGCTCTCGCTCTGCGAGCCGTGGAGCGCGCAGAAGGCGATGCGCCTGGGCCTCCTCACCGACGTCGTGCCGGTGCACAGGGACGCGAGCGGCGCGTTCGTCGCGAACCCGACCGTGATCACCGACCGCTACGCCGACGAGATGGGCCGCATCGTCTACGGCGAGTGGAAGACCGGCGCGGCCGCCGAGGTCGGGCGCGCCGAGGCGAAGGCGTGCACCATCGACCTCTCTCTCCTCGACGAGGCGGTCGAGCGCCTCGCGACCAAGCTCCTCTACACCTTCCCCGACTGCACGCGGAAGACGCTCGAGAGCCTCCGCAAGAAGAAGCTCGAGCACTGGTTCCAGAACGCCGAGACGAGCCGCAGCTGGCTGTCGCTCAACATGACGACCGAGGCGGCCGCGGGCTTCGCGGCGTTCCACTACGGCGACAAGAACGAGCGCGAGATCGATTTCGTGCTGCTGCGCAAGCGCCTCGCGGAGGGCGCGCTGTTCGACGACGCGCTCGTCGAGGAGGTCTTGCCGCCGTCGGCGCGCGCGCGCCGTCGCAAGGGGAGCTGATTGTGGGCACGACTCGGACCGAGGTTCTCGCCGACGGCGCGCTCTTGCGCGTGGTCCTCGACGAGCCACGCGCGAACGTCCTCTCGATGGAGATGATGCGCGAGATTGGCGCGTCGCTGGACGCGCACGCGAGCGACCCGGACCTCCGGCTCGTCGTCCTTCGAGGCGCGGGAGGGAATTTCTCCTTCGGCGCGTCGGTGCCCGAGCATCGCCGCGAGTCCGCGCCCGCGATGCTCGCGGCGTTTCACGCGCTCGTCCGGCGCGTCGCGAGGTTTCCGATTCCAGTCGCGTGCCTCGTCGAGGGGCGCTGCCTCGGCGGCGCGTTCGAGCTCGCGCTCGCGTCGCACTTCGTCTTCGCGACCGAGGACGCGAGCTTCGCGTGCCCGGAGATCAAGCTCGGCGTCTTTCCGCCCGTGCTCGCGGTCCTCGGGCCTCGGCGGCTCGGCGGCGCGCTCGCCGAGCGCATGCTCCTCACGGGCGCGCCGCTCGACGCGGCGGGCGCGCGCGCCTGCGGCTTCGTCGCGCACGTCCTTCCGCCGGGGAGCGATCCCGACGCGTGGCTCGCGACGTGGTTCGCCGAGACGCTCGCGCCGCTCTCGCCCTTCTCGCTGCGCGAGGCGACGCGCGTCGCGCGCGCGGGCTCGGGTCTCTCGGCGAGCCTCGAAGGTCCGCTCGCCGAGGCCGAGCGCGCGTACGTCGAGAGGCTCCTCCCGAGCCACGACGGCAACGAGGGCATCGACGCGTTCCTCGCGAAGCGGGCGCCGAAGTGGACGGGCTCGTGAGCCGCCCGGCCTCGCGCGACGAGAGCCGCGTGCAGGTGCTCGAGCGCGCCGCCACCGCGATGGCCCAGCACGGCTACCACGGCATGAGCATGCGCGACCTCGCGAAGGTCACCGGCCGCGGGCTCGCGAGCTTCTATCACCTCTTCGGCTCGAAGGAGGACATCCTCTTCGAGCTCCAGCTCCGCGCCTTCCAGCACCTCCTCTCGAGCGCCGAGGCCGCGCTCGCCACGCCGGGCGAGCCGGTCGAGCGGCTTCACCGTTTCGTCGCGAACCACGTCGACCATTTCGTCGAGCAACCGGACGTCATGCGCGTGCTCGTGCAAGAGGCCGCGGCGCTCCCGCGAAAGCGCCGCGCGATCATTCGCGCGCTCAAACAGCGGTACTTCGCGGTCGGCGAAGCGCTGCTGGCCGCGGTCGTCGCCGAGCGCGGCGCCGAGCCGTCGGCGATCGAGAGCGAGCGCCGCGCCTACTGCATGTTCGGAATGCTCAATTGGATCTTCGGCTGGTACGACCCCGCGCGCCACGGCTCGCCGCGCGAGCTCGCGCGCACGATCGTCGAGATGACCGTCGCCGGCGCCGCCGGCTCTGCGCCCATCCCCGAGGTGGCGCTCCCGCTTCGCCGCACGCCCCTCCTCCAGCTCGACGGAGATTCGCCATGACCGATCCGGCCTCGGCTTTGCTCGACCGCGCACGCGCGATCATCGATGACCGCTCGCTCTCCACCGTCGCCCGGTGGAAAGAGTCGCACCCCGGCGGCCTCGCGATCGCCCACATGCCGATCTACGCGCCGCGACCGCTGCTCGAGGCGATCGGGTGTCTCCCGGTCGCGCTCTTCGGCGGCGGCGACTCGATCGACATCATCCGCGGCGACGCCTACTTCCAGTCGTACATCTGTCACATCCCGCGCAGCACGGTCGAGCTCGCGCTCGCCGGCGCTCTCGACGTGCTCGACGGCGTGCTCTTTCCGTCGATCTGCGACGTGATCCGAAACCTCGGCGGCATGTGGCGCATGCTGTTTCCGAAGGCGTACGCGACCTACCTCGACTTGCCGCAGAACTTCGAGGCCGGCATCGGCGGGAAGTTCTACGTCCTCGAGATGAAGCGAATCGCGCGCGAGCTCGAGGAGCGCGGCGCGAGGCCGATCGAAGCGCGCGCGCTCCGCGAGGCGGTCGCGCGGGAGAACGAGCGTCGCGAGGCGCTCGCCGAGCTCGACGCGCTCCGCCGCCAAGAGCCGTGGCGCGTGAAGGCGAGCGAGGCGTACGCGATTGTCCGCGCGGGCGCTGCCCTCGAGACGCACGCGCACACGACCCTCGTCCGCGAGTTCGTCGCGGCGGCGAAGGAGCGCGCCGCGCGCCCCATCGACAACGTCCGCGTCGTCCTCGTCGGGAGCTTCTGCGAGCAGCCGCCGTTCGAGCTGATTCGCGCCCTCGAGAAGAGCGGCTGCGACATCGTCGACGACGACTTCCAGCTCGGCATGCGCATGATTGACGGCCCGATTGAGATTGCCGAGGGCGAGGAGCCGCTGGACGCGCTCGCGCGCGCGTACCTCGAGAAGGGCGTGGACACGGCGTCGCGGTACATCGGCGATCTCGTCAAGGGCGCCGCGCTGCTCCGCCGCGTGCGCGCGAGCGGCGCCGACGGCGTCATCTTCGCGGCCGCGTCGTTCTGCGATCCGGCGCTGCTCGATCAGCCGATGCTCGAGGCCGCACTGCGCAAGGCGGGCGTGCCGCACACGAGCTTCAAGTTCTCCGAGAACATGGGCCAGTTCAACGTGATTCGGGAGCAGGCCGGCGCGTTCAGCGACGGCGTGAAGCTCTGGGGAGCGGCGTGATGAGCGAGACCGAGTCGAAAGACAAGAGCCAACAGACGCAGAAGCGGATGATTGCCGAGCACTTCGAGAAGCTCGCGCGCGCGAAGGGGGACGGCCGCAAGGTCGTCTACACGTTCGTGCCCGGCAACGTCACCGAGCTGCTCGGGGCGCTCGATCTCCTCCCGGTGCTGCCGGAGATCAACGCCCTCCAGAGCGGCATGCGGAAGCGCTCGGCCGGCTACATCGCCGAGGCCGAGAAGGCCGGTCACTCGGAGGACGTGTGCACCTACGTCAAGTGCGACGTCGGCATGCTCAAGAGCGGCAACATCGGCCCGACCGGCACCAAGCTCCCGCCGCCGGATCTCCTGCTCCTCTCGTACACGGGCTGCTTCACGTTCATGAAGTGGTTCGAGATCCTGAAGCAGGAATACGACTGCCCCGTCGTGATGCTCCACGTGCCCTACCAGACCGAGGGGCGCATCACGCCCGAGATGCGCGAGTACGTGACCGCGCAGCTCGAACGCGACGTCATCCCGGCGCTCGAGAAGCTCGCCGGCAAGAAGCTCGATCGCGACGAGCTCGCGCGGCGCCTCGCGCTCTCCGCCCGCGCGGAGGAAGATCTCGTCGCGGTGTGGGAGTCGGCGCGCCACCGGCCCGCGCCGATCGACGGGTACTTCGGCGGCGTCTATTACGTCGGGCCGATCTTCTCGTCGTTCCGCGGCAGCGAGGACGCGGTGACCTATTACCGCGAGCTCCGCGAGGAGGTGGAGCAGCGCGTCCGCGAGGGCCGCGGTCCCATGACGCCCGACGGCGAGCAGACGCGCGAGAAGTACCGCCTCGTCGTCGAGGGCCCGCCGAACTGGACCTCGCTTCCACGATTTTTGGCGCATGTTCAGCCGCGAGGGCGCGACCGTCGTGTCGAGCACGTACACGCGCGTCGGCGGCCTCTACGACACCGGCTTTCGTCACGACCCGGCCCAGGGCCTCGACAGCCTCGCCGACTACTGCCTCGGTTGTTACACGAACCTCGGTCTGCCGACGCGGCTCGAGCTCCTCGAGCGGTACGTCGAGACGTACGAGGCCGACGGCTTCCTCATCAACAGCGTCAAGTCGTGCAACTCGTTCAGCGTCGGGCAGCTCCTCATGCTGCGCAAGCTCGAGGAGCGCACCGGCGTGCCCGGCGGATTCATCGAGTCGGACCTCGTCGACCCGCGGTACTTCGGAAAGTCCAACATCGAGAACCGCGTTCAGAGCTTCCTCCAGATGCTCGACGCGCGAAAGAAGCTCGGCCCCGGCGCGCCGCTCCCCGCGCGTCCCGAGGGAAAGCGCAGCCTGCCCGTCCTGAAAGAAGGAGAGCCGGCGTGAAGTGCGTCATCGGCATCGACCTCGGCTCGACCACGACGAAGGCGGTCATGCTCGACGAGTCGGGCGCGCCGCTCGGGCGGGGCATCACCAACAGCCGCAGCAACTACGAGGTGGCCTGCGCGGTCGCGCGCATCGAGGCGCACACGTCGGCGCGCTTCGACATGCTCGAGCGCGCGCTTGCCAAGCGCGGCGGCGCGAAGGCCTACCTCGTCCCGCTCCGCGAGGCGTTTCGGCTCGAGCTTTTTGTCGGTGACCTCGACGAGCTGCGGCGCACGATCGCGGACAACCTCGCGCAGTCGTCGAGACCGGACCGCGCGGCGCTCGAGCGTGCGGCGACGAAGGTGATCGACGCGATCGAGTCGAGCGCGCCAGCGTCGTTCGTCGAGGGCGCCCCGCGGCGGAGCGACTTCTTCCGCGATCTGGCGGGCGCCGCGTTCGTGGCCGAGGCGGAGTCGCTCGCGCGAGCGGGCGAGGTCGCCTTCGAGCCGCTCGTCGCGCTCTACGACCGCGCGATCCTCGAGGTCGAGACGCGCCTGCGCCCGCGCGACACGCGCGATCTCCTCGGGCGCGCGGCGCGCCGCGTGGGCTCGACCGACGTCGTCGCGCACGCCATCGACGAAGCGACGCGCGACCCCATCGAGGAGATTGCCGTCGTCGGGACCGGCTACGGACGCCAGACGCTCCCCTTCCCGAAGGACGCGGTCCGAAGCGAAATCCTCTGCCACGGCCGCGGCGCGCACCGCGTCTTCCCGGGCACGCGCACGGTCCTCGACATCGGCGGCCAAGACACCAAGGCCATCCAGGTCGACGAGCACGGCGTCGTCACGTCGTTTCAGATGAACGATCGCTGCGCGGCCGGCTGCGGGCGCTACCTCGGCTACATCGCCGACGAGCTCGGCCTCGGCCTGCACGAGCTCGGCCCGCTCGCGCTGACGGCGCGCAAGTCGACCAAGGTGAACTCGACGTGCACCGTGTTCGCCGGCGCCGAGCTCCGCGAGCGACTCTCGCTCGGACAGAAGCGCGAGGACATCCTCGCGGGTCTGCACCGCGCGATCATGCTGCGGGCGATGTCGCTCCTCGCGCGGAGCGGCGGCGTGCGAACCGAGCTCACGTTCACGGGCGGCGTCTGCAACAACGCGATGGCGACCAAGGTCCTCCGCGAGCTCGTCGATCGAAAACTACGGCGCGGACATCCAGCTCAACATCCACCCCGACTCCATTTACATGGGCGCGCTCGGCGCCGCGCTCTTCTCGCTCGACGACGTCGCGGCGGGCGCGCTGCCCGAGCTCCCCGCGTTCGTGCGCGACGCGCGCTCGGAGGTGAGGCCATGAAACCCCTGATTTCAGCCGGAATCGACGCAGGCTCCAGCGCCATCAAGGTCGCCGTCACCGCGAGCCGCGCGGGCGAGCGCGCCGAGGTGCTCGCGACCGCGGTCCAGCGCGTCAGACGCCGCAATGTCTTCGACGTGGTCCAGGCGACGTTCGACGAGGCCTGCGCGCACGCCAAGGTCGCGCCGGACGAGCTCTGCTACGTCGCGAGCACCGGCGACGTCGACGCGGTCTCCTTCGCGACCGGGCACTTCTACGGAATGACCACGCACGCGCGCGGCGCGCGTCTTCCTCGCGCCCGAGGCGCGCGCCGTGCTCGATCTCGGCGCCCTCCACGCGCGCGCGATCCGCATGGACGAGCGCGGGAAAGTGCTCGGCCACCGCATGACCAGCCAGTGCGCGAGCGGCACCGGACAGTTCCTCGAGAACATCGCGCGCTACCTCGGCGTCCCGCTCGAGGACGTGGGCAAAATCTCGCTCGAGTCCAAGCAGCTCGAAGAGGTCTCGAGCGTCTGCGCCGTCCTCGCCGAGACCGACGTGATCAACATGGTCGCGCGCGGCCTCGCCACCGGCGACGTGCTGCGCGGCATCCACTTGAGCATCGCGGGCCGTCTCTTGCGTCTCTTGCGCTCGGCCGGGGCCGAGGGCGTCGTCGCGGTCACCGGCGGTCTCGGTCAAGACGTCGGCCTGGTCGCGAGCCTGCGCGAGCTCCTCGAGAAGGAGTCGACGAAATCCAAGAAGCCTCTCCCGAGGCTCGAGGTGCGCATGCATCCGCAGGCCATGCTCGCCGGCGCGCTCGGCGCCGCGATGCTCGGCGCGTACCGCTACGACCAGCTCCAGCGAAAGAACCAATCCTCGGCCCACGGGTGAAAACCATGGCGAAAACGATGCAAGCCTACGTGCTCACGGCAGCGGGAAAACCGCTCGAGAAACGCACTCTGCCGATGCCGGAGCCCGACGCGGGGCAAGCGCTCCTCGAGGTGGAGGCGTGCGGCCTCTGCCACACCGATCTCGCGTACGCGAGCGGAGAGGTCGCGCCGCGCCACGCGCTCCCGTTGATCCTCGGCCACGAGATCGTCGGACGCGTCGTCGCGGCGGGGCCCGCGCACGCGTCGCTCGTCGGCAAGCGCGTGCTCGTCCCCGCCGTGATGCCGTGCGGCGACTGCGAGCTCTGCCGCGCCGGCCGCGGCAACGCGTGCCCGAAGCAGAAGATGCCGGGCAACGACATCGACGGAGGCTTCGCGACGCACGTGCTCGTCCCGGCGGCGGCGCTCGTCGCGCTCGACGATCTTCCGCCGAGCGTCGATCCGCGGAATCTGTCGGTCGTCGCCGACGCCGTCTCGACGGCGTACCAGGCGGCGCGCCGCGCGGCGCTCGCGAAGGGCGACCTCGCGTTCGTCGTCGGCGCGGGCGGCGTCGGCGGCTACGCGATTCAAATCGCGCGTGCGCTCGGCGCGCGCGTCATCGCTCTCGACGTGAGCGCCGCGAAGCTCGACGCGATCGCGGCGCACGGCGCCGACCGCACCGTGTGCGTCGAAGGCCGCGCGCCCAAGGAGGTCCGCAAGGAGGTTCAACGCATCGCGGCCGAGTGGGGAATTTCCTCGCTCCATTGGCGCATCTTCGAGTGCAGCGGCACCCCGCAGGGACAAACGCTCGCGTTCACGCTGCTCGGGCCCGCGGCGACGATGGTGCAAGTCGGCTATTGCGCCGCGCCGGTCGAGATCCGTCTCTCGAACTTGATGGCGTTCGACGCGACGATCCACGGGAGCTGGGGCTGCCCGCCCGAAGCGTACCGCGAGGTGCTGCGGCTCATCGACTCGGGCGCGATTCAGCTCGCGCCGTTCGTCGATCACGCGCCGATGTCGCGCGTGAACGAGATCCTGGACGACATGGCGCATCACCGCCTCGGTCGCCGAATCGTCTTCGATCCGCGCGGGTGACGCCATGTCACGAGGTCTCGCCACGACGCTCGTGCTCGCGGCCGGACGCGGCACCCGCGCGGGAGGCCCGAAGGCGCTCCTCGCGGTGAACGGCGAGCCGCTCGCGCTCCTCCACGCGCGCGCGCGCCTCGCCGCCGAGAGCGAGCGCGTCGTCCTCGTCGTCCGCGCGAGCGTCGCGACCGTGCTGCGCGCGCGCAGCGACGCGCGGGTGACCGTCGTCACCAGCGAGGCGCCCGACGACCTCGGCCCCGCGGGCTCGATCCAGGCCGCGGTCCGCGCGGGCGCGCTCGATCGCGCCGGTGCCGTCCTCGTCACGCCCGTCGACACGCGCCCGGTCGGCAGCCCGACGACGCGCGCCCTCCTCGAGGCGCTCGACCACACGCTCGCGGCGCGCTTCGTCCACGGCCACCCCGTCGCCCTCCGCGCGAGCGTCCTTCGCGCGTGTTACCGCGACGGCGCTCCCCGGCTCCGCGACGTGCTCGCGTCGCTGCCCTGCGCGGTTCTCCCGACCCCGAACGACGCAGCGGCGCTCGACGACCTCGACGACCCGGCGAGCATCCGCGCGGCGCTCGGCTTTCCGCCGGCGTTCGCGACGCGTTGAACGTCGGGCGCCGACGCCTTGCGACGGTCACTCGATGCGCGGTGGCAAGCGCTCGCGGGCCCGGCGCGAATCGGCCGGGATGCCGGCGTATCCCACGTGCAGTGCGACGATGACGCCAACGATCGCGCAAGTCGTGTCTCGATCGCCGAGCGCCGACACGGTTTACCAAAGTGCCTCGCCGTAGTCGTGAGAGCGCCAGGCGGCCATCCACAGGCCGAACGGGACGGTGTCGGCCGCCGTTTCCGAGCAGGTTCGCGGCGTGCTCGGCCGTCGCGGAAGCGGGGAGCGCGAGCGCCACCTCGATTCCATCTCGCACACGTCCAGCGGGCACGTGCTCCAGGATCCGCGCCAGCCAGTCACGCCCGTTCGGGAGCGCCGCGACGCGGCCACGTGAGCGCCGAGGCGACCGCGACGGCGATCGCGCCTGCGATTCCCTCGCCGTGCGCGTGCGTAACCTCGGCGGACGAGCGCGCTTCCGAGACGCAGCGCTCGAGATCGTCGGCGAAGAAGGCGCCGAGCGGCGCGACCCGCATCGCCGCGCCGTTGCCGAGCGATCCGCTCCCGCCGAACGCGCTGCCGGCGGCGTGCCTCCAGTGAGTACCTTCCCCGATGGCCGACAGGATCCGATACGCGCCCGCGCCGTACCCTCGAGCCGGATCGAAGCGCTCCGCGAAACGCTCCGCGAGCTGGTCGCGATCGATCGAACCGGTCTCGTCGAGCTGGTCGACGATGGAAACCGCCATCGCAGTGTCGTCGGTCCAACGCCAAACCCCGCCCGGCTCCGCAGCGGTCCGAAGAAGCGCTCACCGAAAGCGTCTCCGACGGAGAGGCTTTCCAGCGACAGCGGCGCGCGTTCGAGGGGATTCGCCATCCTACGGACGCGCGACGCCGGCGTTTTCTTCCCGGTCGACGTGCTGCGCACGCCTCTTGGACCCTTGGCGTAGCAGGACCCTAGGCGGCGCGCTCGTGTCCAACTCATAGCCGCGGGTCGACTGGCTCACTCTCGAGCGCGAGGACGCCGAAGACGCACTCGTGCACCCGCCGGAGCGGCTCGCCGCGCACGAAGCGCTCGAGGCCCTCGACGCCGAGCGCGAACTCGCGCAAGGCGAGCGAGCGCTTCGCCGCGAGCCCGCGCGACCGCAGGCGCTCGAGGTTCTCGGGGGCGTCGTATTCGGGGCCGTAGATGATGCGCAGGTACTCGCGCCCTCGACACTTCACGGCGGGCTGGAGCAGACCGCGGCTACCGCGAGCGACGAAGTCGAGCGGCTTGACGACCATGCCTTCGCCGCCGCGCGCGGTGACCTTTTCCCACCACGCGACCGCGGCCGCTTCGCTCTCTGCGTCGGTTAGCTCGACGCGCCGGTGCGGCGTCGCGACGAGCAGGCCTTCGTCCTCAGCGCAGAGCGACGCGAGCGTCGCCATGTGCCAGAGGTGATCCTCGCCCACGTGGACGCGGCCTTCGCTCGCCATCACGTGGAACGGGGCGAGCTTCACGTCGTCGATGGAGGCGACCGACCAGCAGTAGTGACGATACGCGTCGCGGTACTTCGCGGTCATCGCATCGCGCGCCGCCGTGCGCTCGGCGAGCGCGCTCACGTCGAGGCCGCACGACAGGGCCTGCGCGAGCGCGGTCCGCGCATCGGCGAGCATCATCTCGGCGGCGGCGCCGACGGCCGCGTATTGCGCGCGAAGGAGCTCCTGCGCCTTGAGCGACCACGGCATGAGCTCGGCGTCGAGGCACAGCCAGCTCGTATCGAGCTTCGACCAGAGGTCCGCCTTGCCGATGGCCGAATGGAGACGCTGAAGAAGCGCAGCCTGAAGCTCGGCGTCGCCGAAGAACGGCCGCCCGGTGCGCGTCACGACGACGCCGATGCCTTCGCCAACCACGCCAAAGCGCTTCCGCGCCGCCTCCTCGTCACGGCACACGAGGATGACCGCGCGCGAGCCCATGTGCTTCTCCTCGCACACGACCGCCGGCACGCCGTGGTTTCGGAAGTACGCGAAGGCCTCCGCCGGATGCTCGAGCATGCCGGGACGCGCCGTCGTCTCGCACGGCGACATCGTCGGCGGAAGGTAGACGAGCCACTTCGGCTGCACCGCAAAGCGGCTCATCACCTCCAGCGCCGCGTTGGCGTTCTCTTCGCGAATCGTGACCGCGTGGTGGAGCGACGTTTGAACGATGCGTTTGCCGAGGACGTCGTTGAGATCGAGCACGTCGTCGTGGAGCTGTTGATCGGTGAGCGCGGGCGCCGCGGCGTCCTTCGGCAAAAAGGGCTTCGCGGGCTCGTAATAGGTGTACGCGGCGTGAACGCTCACGAGCTTCCGCTCCGGCCAGCGGAGCGCCGTGAGCTTGCCGCCGAAGACGCAGCCCGTGTCGATGCAAATCGTGTTGTTCAGCCACTCGGCTTCCGGGACGGGCGTGTGTCCGTACACGACGGCGGCGCTGCCGCGATAGTCCTGCGCCCACGGATACCGCACCGGCAGTCCATACTCGTCGGTCTCGCCCGTCGTCTCGCCGAAGAGCGCAAACTCGCGCACGGCGCCCGAGCCGCGACCCTGCATCGACTCCTTCAGACCCGCGTGCGCGACAACGAGCTTGCCGTCGTCGAAGACGTAGTGGCTGACGAGCGAGTCGACGAAGTCGGCGACGCGCGCGGAGAGCTCCGGCGGCTCCTGTTCGAGCTGCGCGAGCGACTCGGCGAGACCGTGCGTGATGCGAACGTCCTTGCCGCGGAGCTTCCGCATCAGCTTGATGTCGTGGTTGCCGGGCACGGAGAGCGCGACGTTCTGGGCGGTCATCGCCATGACGAGGCGGAGCACGTCGGGCACCTTGGGGCCACGGTCGACGAGATCGCCGACGAAGATGGCCTTGCGACCCTCCGGGTGCGACACGTCGAACGCGTGCTCGGCGCCGTCGGTACGCCGAACGACGTAGCCGAGCTCGCCGAGCAGCGCCTCGAGCTCGTCGAAGCAGCCGTGCACGTCGCCGATGACGTCGAACGGGCCGCGCTCGTGCTTCCTGTTGTTCCAAAGCGGCTGACGCACGATGGTCGCTGCCTCGATCGCTTCGAGCGAATCGAGCACGTGGACGTGTCGAAAGCCTTCGCGCTCGAGCTTGCGCAGCGACGCGCGGAGTTGCTGCATGTGCTGCCGGATCACGTGCGGACCGAAGGCGCGGTCGGCGCGCGCCTTGTTGCGCTCGCGGCACACGTTCTCCGGAACATCGAGCACGATCGCGACGGGCAGCGCATGAAACTCGCGCGCGAGCGCGACGAGGGGCTTGCGCGCCTCGGCCTGGACGTTGGTCGCGTCGACCACCGTGAGAAGACCGCGCGCGAGGCGCTTCTTCGCGATGAAGTGGAGCACCTCGAACGCCGATTCGGTGGCCGCCTGGTTGTTCTCGTCGTCGGACACGAGACCACGGCACGCGTCGGACGAGAGGATCTCGGTCGCCTTGAAGTGCTTGCGCGCGAACGTCGACTTGCCCGAGCCGGACGCTCCGACGAGCACGACGAGCGCGAGCTCGGGAATCTTGAGAGGCTCGGTCACATCGCCTCCACTCGATCGAAGATCGCCATCTGCGTCGGCGGACCCGTCACGGGGTCGTCGCTGCCGACGCCGAGGAAACGCACGGCGTACCGGTGACGCTCGGCGACGGTGCGCGCCCACGCCTCGAGCTCGGCGCGCGTCCACTCGAAGCGGTGGTCCTTGTGACGGAGCTTCCCCGCTTCGAGCCCGGCGAAGTGCACGTTGTACTCGGCGTTCGGCGTCGTCAGCACGACCGTCCGAGGGCGCGCGAACTCGAACACGACGCGCTCGAACGCGTGAAGCCGAGGCGGGTCGAGATGCTCGATGACCTCGACCAGCGCGGCGGCGTCGAAGCCGGCGATGCGCTGGTCGCGATAGAGAATGCTGCCGTGAAGAAGCGCGACGCGCGAGCGCTGGCGCTCCGGCATCGAGTCCATGTGAAGGCGCTCGGCGGCGCGCTCGAGCGCGCGGTGCGCGACGTCGACACCGACGATGCGCTCGAACGACGCTTCCTTCACGAGCGCACGAACGAGCTTGCCCTCTCCGCAGCCGAGGTCGACGACCGACTTCGCGCCGCACGCCTTCAGCGCGGCGACGACGGCGCCGATGCGCTGCTCGTCGAGTCGCATCGGACGCTCGAGCGCCTCTTCCTCGCGCGCGTTGCGGCGCGCGGGCGCGTCCGGGTCGACTTCCTCGTCGCGAAGGAGCTGGCGGAGCGCGTCGTTCGCGAGGCTTCGCCGGTGCTTGACCGACTCACTCGTAACAAGAAGGCGGTCGTCCTCTTCGCTTCTTCGCCACAGGTCGCTCTGAGGATCCCATGAGGTGCGACCCGTGTCCGTCGAGAGCGAAGGCGGATGAGCGCGTTCCGCCAGTGGAAGGGCCTCGCTCAAGACCATCACGTGGAGCAGCCGCCAGGCTCTGACGTCAGAACAACGAGGTGTGAATCTGCTCGCGCTGACGGTACACGTCATCTCGTGCGCTTGCGAAGATC
This sequence comes from uncultured delta proteobacterium, assembly GCA_963731595.1. Lineage (GTDB taxonomy): Bacteria > Myxococcota_A > Polyangia > Polyangiales > Polyangiaceae > DASXHD01. The sequence goes on along the minus strand of CAVSWE010000003.1, from coordinate 63,016 downwards.
CGTGAGTGGTGCGCGTGTGTTTTCGACAGTTCGGCCTTTCGAATGCAAGTCGAAGCCGTTGCAGAATGCTGTGCGAGTCAGAATCGCCACCGGCGATCCGAGCGCGTTTCTGTGAAAACTCAGCACGGCCATGAGCGGCGCCGCCTTTTCGTGTGTATACGGCTTACTCACTTTTCGCAGCACACCATACGACCTGTTGATATTCCGATTGTACCAACTCATTTTTCAGTTTCGTCGTCGCAAGATCCCAATACAGATCCCTCGTCTTCCAGCAGGTTCGAGTAGAAGATCTCTGGCCCAAGATCGTCATGGGAAAACCACCCCCTCAGGAGAGGTCGCAAAAACAAACGTTGCAACGAGTAGTTCATCGAGTCTTCCACCAGAACGAAGTGGATCTGCCAGCAGGATCGCGAAGCCTTGCTGGACATCCGGAGCGTAGCCAGTTCAATCCCTTAATCGTAGGTCCACGCACTTGCAGTCGTCATTGGTGCTGGTCGGCGCCGCCATTAGGGAAATACGTCCACAAGATCGTCATTAATCCGTTTGGCGTCGGCACCTTGCTTGTCGTGTCAGTAGTGAAACGAGGTGGTCCAGCGAGATCGTTGTACGAAACCAAGCAGCGGTTTGAACATAATGGGTGACGGCGTTTTCAAGCCATAATGTTGCGCAAGCGCAACGCGCTCATCGTCGGAAGCGCCCTGCGATCCCAGGTGTTCCTGATGCAATCAATCGCCTTGCGAAGAGTGCTAAGACGGCGCTCTTTTTCCGCGCGATCATTGGCTTCTCGAAAAAGGCCAGGAACGAACCCGGTTTTGTATCGGCGTGTTTGCCCTCGGTAGAGAAGCCTCGTGCTAGCGTCCCTAAGAGCGTATCGGATCGCGCCGCGCAACGTCAATCCGCGATAATCCAATATATATATTACTGCGGTCTGCCCATGTGCAAGGTCAGAACGCTCGTTAACTCTGCCCAATGGCGCTTAGGCAATTCTCGTTCGATTACTTGGATCCGAGCATCCACGCTCGCACGCTGTTCCTCGGTCAACCACGGAATATTAGGCATTATTCATCCTCGACAGAGTACGCGGTTATAACGTTAACCTAACTAGCTCTTGGAATGTGTCGCAAGATTTGGTGGATCCCGCAGCATGTGAAGTGTGGCACGCCCGGATACCGTCGCATCGCGTGTGCCGACTACCAGCCGGGATGCCTTGTAACTTCAGGCCGGTCGCTAGCCGTGGCGAGCGATCGATGCTTACGGGAAGATGTTTCGCAACGCACCTCTGGTGGGCATGGTCGCAACGAGCGTCATGCCATGCGGAGCCTTTTGATCGAACCATCGGGGCAGCGCTGCAAACGTTAGGCGAGCCGACTGCGCGACTCGAACAACGCGATGATTCGTTGAGGTGTTCAAACACCTGACGGTGCCACTCATAAAAGGAAGCATCACTTCGCCGGGATATGTTGCGTTGTCTCTCATGGTGAAACGCTTCCACACTAGGCCAACAATCACCGGCGACCGAGCCTCCAAGCCAAGCGCTGCTTTGGCCCTTTCGGGTAGAGATCGTTACAGATGTCGTCGCACTTCGTACGCCAGTTCTTGTTGTTGTGAACGAGTTTGGATTCGAGCGCCAGGCGATAGGCTCGACGGCGGACCACACGCTGAGGTCCACCTTCTTCCATTCGTTGATCGTCGAGATGGGGGCGCCCCCTTGAACGCCGGCGGCGCGTCGCAGACCTCGATGGTCGCCCTCAAGCGCCAACCGAGCCTCGAATGCGAGCCATGCCTCGAAGGCTGCGCCAAGGCCGATAACGCTGACGTCGTTCGTCTTCGAACGAAGACGGGCCTCGACGCGCTGTAGGACGTATCTTGCAAGCAGTCGCTGCGTTGCCCGACTCACTTGATCCATTGATCGTAGAAGCTGATTCGGCTCAGCCCAAGAAGATCCCATACTGTGTCGTCGAAACCGTTTCGGCCCGCTTCTTCCGCGAGTTTCTTGAACGAGATCATGTAATGCAGGCCTTGGGTTCGAGGCGTTTTCTTTTTGAGGAGGTCGTCCACCAGCGCTTGCCGGGCCACCAGGCCCCAGCCACGAATCAACGGCACACTGGTGCTGTTCCACGTGCAGCGAAGCTCATCACTCGGTTTGGCGCCGCTGAAGACTCCGATGCTCTGAACGTAGTCTCGCAGAATGATCGGCATGCTGCCCGAAATGATTGGAAGGATCTGCCGAGGTTTACCAGCTGGTTGAGACTTCTTGTTGAAGTCCGTGCCCGCGTTGAGAAACGCGTTCTTGAACGATGACCACGTTTTGCATGTGTCTCCGAGCTTGACCTCCCAAGCAAGGGCAACGCGGCCGACGGCGGCGTCATGCTTGGTGATCACATCGATGCGACTCTGAGCATCGAATTTGTACGAACCTGGCGTTCCCGTATGGCCTGGGGCGCTGCTGTAGCAGGTCGCGATATGCGGAAAAAGGGCATCAATAGCAGTGATCTCGCAGAGCGCCACATCATCGCGAACATCAAAATCGCCGGTCGGCGGCAAGCTTGTTCCGGTTGTGATTCCCGCCAGCGCGCCAGGTCCGATCCGCTTCATCAGCTTCGCGACGAGCGCTTCCCCGACATGGAAAGGTTTCAGAGGGAGTTGCATTGAGCTGCACATGTTACCTCGCGGCGCACGCGAGGCATTCCCTCTTGGCAACAGGTGCGAACCGTTTCTTCGCACCCCGGCCGTATGTTGAAGCTCGATGCTCTCCAAGTCGCGCTTCCAAGTGGGCCTCCAGTGCCATCGCGCGCTCTGGCTTCGCGTTCACGAGCCGGACGCCCCGGAGCTCGTCGTGGATGCGAGCCTTCAGGCCGTCTTCGATCAAGGACACCGCATCGGCGAGCGAGCGCGTGAGGAGTTTCCGGGCGGCGTTCTGATCGCGAACGACGAGCACCGCGTCGAGGCGACGCGTCAGGCCCTCGCTGCCGGTGCGTCCGTCATCTACGAAGCCTCCTTCGTCGCGGACGACGTGTTCGTTGCGGCCGACGTGCTCGTGCGCGAGCGCGGCGGATGGCGAATCATCGAGGTGAAGTCCACGACGAGCGTGAAAGAGCAGCACCTGACCGACGCGGCCGTGCAAGCGCACGTGATCGCACACTCGGGGCTGCTCGTGCGGAGGGTCGAGATCATGCACCTCAACTCCTCTTGCACCTATCCGAACCTGCGCGATCTGTTCGTGCGCAAGGACGTGACGGCCGACGTCGCGACGCTCGCGCCCAAGCTCTCGCGCGCGATCCGGAAGCAGCTCCGCGTGCTCGAGCGCGACCTGATGCCCGACGCGGTGCGCGGGCGGCACTGCGAGTCGCCGTATCCGTGTCCGTTTCAGGAGCGGTGCTTCGGGCCCGTGTCCGCCGACCACGTGACGACGCTCTACCGCGGGCGCGAGCTCGCGGCGCGGCTGCTCGAGGAAGGCATCAAGGTCATCGGCGACATCGACGAGCCGCTCGAGGGGATCGCGGAGCGTCAGCGCCGCGCGGTGCAGAGCGGCGCGCTCGTCGTGGAGGGCGATCTCGCGGGCGCGCTCGCGGCGTTCACGCCGCCCGTCGCGTTCCTCGACTTCGAGACGGTGAGCCTTCCCGTCCCGACGTGGGACGGGTGCTCGCCGTATCAGGCGGTTCCGGTGCAGGTGAGCGTGCACCGCGACGGCGGCGCGCATCACGCGTGGATCGCGAGCGACTCGAGCGACCCGCGACGCGGAGTCGCGAACGCCGTCATCGCGGCATGCGCGGGCGCGCAGTCGATCGCGGTCTACAACGCGGGCTTCGAGCGGCGCGTGCTCGCGGACCTTGCAGCCGCGCTTCCGGATCTCGCGACCGACCTCCTCTCTGTGCGCGATCGCGTCGTCGATCTCCTGCCGGTCGTTCGCAATCACGTCTACGACCCTGCGTTCGGCGGCTCGTTCGGTCTGAAGCGTATGCTTCCGGCGCTCACGACTGCAAACTACGACAACCTCGCCATCGCCGACGGCTTCGCGGCCACCGTCACGCTCGAGCGCGTGCTCTCGGGCGCCGCGACGGAAACCGAGCGCGACGCGTTGCTCGCGTACTGCGAGCGCGACACCTTCGGGCTCGTCCTCTTGCTTCGACGCCTGCGCGAGCTGGCGTCCTCATCGAGCTGATCATGGAACAAGCGCAGAAGCAGAGCGAACCGGCGGCGCCGGTCTCGCAGACGCAAGCGGCGGCCGCTCGCAGAGTCTCGTCGGCCACGCTGTGGACGCTGCGCCTGCTCGTGCGCGGCGGGATCCTTCTGCGCCTTCAGCGCAACTCGAAGTCGCTGCCCGAGGAGGTGCGCAAGACGCTCGAGATGCCCGAGCTCGAGGAAGGGGCGGGTGAGCCGGCGTGGGCGCTCGCGGAGCGCGTGAAGTGCACGCATTCGGCCGAGCTGATGCATCGGTTCTTGCGCCACATGCCTGGCGTTCAGGGCGACGAGATCCGCGCGCTCATCAAGATCGCCGAAGTGATGCTTTCGTGACGGTCACTCCGCCGTACTTCGCTCGCCACCGCGACATCGTTTCGCCGCTGACTCCGTACTTGCGCGCCGTCTCTTTCATCGTCGCGCCGCCCTCGATCTCCTTCAGTGCTCCGATGATTTCAGCCTCCGAGAACTTGCTCTTCCTCGACATACATGCCTCCATAAGCAGACACGTAATCGGTGGGCCAAATTCCGAGTGTCAGGTCAAAAGGAGCGACGTGCTCAGGTAGCCGTCGAACGTGTTTCTCACGGCGTTGCGGAACCGATCGAGATCGGCGTGCACGCGAATGCGCTCAAGGCGGTCAAGTTCCATCGAAGTTGATCTTGCACGACGTCCGAGCGGTGGTACAGGTTGACGTAGCAACGACGATTCGAGCGCCTCCCGCGCAATACGTGGCACGCCGACGCTCAACAGGCCGGACGTGAGGGCACAAGCGCAGCGAGCCGATACGCGTAGGGAACAGGCGCTCCAATGGGGCCCGCGGAAAAACCCGCCCGCGAAGAGCCGTCGACGAGACGTTCAAGAGCACCACGTGCGATCGTAGCGGAATCGCGGACTAGTGCAGCGCCGTCCATCTGGAATTAACCGTTGCCGCCGCGCGTTCGCTGCGGCATGGCAGAAGTCATCGAGATCAAGCTCACCGGCAAGCAGCGTGAAGAACTGGAGGCGATCGTCGCTCGCTCGTCCGAAAGAGCGGGGCTCGTCCGGCGGGCTCGCGTGATTCTGTTGACCGACGCCGGCGTGTCGGGAGCCGAGATCGCCGTCCGGTTGGATCTGTCGCCAGAACACGTGTCGAAGCTTCGCGACGCTTCTACGACGAGGGCGTACCGGGTCTCACCGCTCGCCCGAAGTCAGGGCGTCAGGACCACGCGGTGCCGCGCGAGACGGTCGAGCGAGTCGTCCAACTTGCGATGTCGCCTCCGCCTGCTGGCCGAAGCCGCTGGACCACCAGGCTGCTCGGCAAGAAGGTCGGTCTCACCAGCGGGTGCATCTCCGATCTGCTTCGAGAGAACGGGCTCAAGCCACATCTGGTGCGAACGTACAAAGTCAGCCGAGATCCGGAATTCACCGCAAAAGTGAAGGACGTAGTGGGCCTGTACTTGAACCCGCCCGACAATGCCGTCGTGTCTGAGCGTCGACGAAAAGACCTCCATTCAAGCCCTGCAGCGCACGCAGATGCCGCTTCCCTTACGCACGGGACGCGCCGTTCGACATACGCACGACTACAAGCGACACGGCGTCATCGATCTCTATGCAGCGCTCGAAGTGGCAACGGGCAAGGTGACGCACAAGCTGACCGACGCGCACACCGCGAGTGACTTCCTGGGCTTCATGAAGAAGGTCGTCGGCGTCTATCCGAAGCAGGAGCTGCACGTGATTCTCGACAACTCGTCCACGCACAGCACGCCCGCCATCGAGGCGTGGCTCACCGAGCATCCCGAGGTGCACTTCCACTACACGCCGACCAGCGCCTCTTGGCTCAATCAGGTCGAGGGCTTCTTCGGGATTCTCGGCAAGCAGTCTCTCGGAGTCACAAGCTTCGATTCCAAGAGCGCCTTGCGGGATCACTTGCACGCGTTCATGCGGTCGTGGAACTCAAACCCAACGCCCTTCGAGTGGACCAAACCCGCAGCCGCAATCATCCGCTCACACCGCCGGATGCTTGATCGCATCTCGACGGCGGTGCACTAGGGTGGCCGATGCACATCGTGCCGAGGTCGGCGAGGACTTTCTCTCGCCGACCTCGGCACCCGAGCGCGCGGCGCACCCTTGCGCCGCTCGGGGGCTCGAGAGAAAACTCCAACATCAATCACACGTCTGACGAAAATTGTTTCCAGAGTCACTGCCGCGTGAATATTTGCTCGGCCACGTTGCCTTGACCGAGGTCGGAATAATAGATGAGCGCGGTTGCAGTAGCTGTATATTCCGTCGCATAAGATGTAATCTGTGGGCATGTCATGTTGAATGTGAAAGTGGTGCCGCTCGTACTGAACATGACTGAGCCACGCGACAACGCGGTACCAACCTGCTCCGCGAATTCGGCATTCGTCCCGGTGATTTGAATGGTGCTCTGAGTGAGCGGCCCCGTCTGCCCGGCTTTGCCATCGTATTGGTTTATTGCCGTGAGATAGTAGAGGCCGGGCACCACCGTTCCACCGAGCGGGCTCGGTGCGCTGCTCGACTTTTGCATGGCGTACAGGGGCGTCGCACCATTGATGAGCGTGTTACACGCGCCCCCGTCCGTTTGTGAATCTGGTGGCGCGTCGAACGCAGCATCCATTGCGGATTCAGTGACGACGTCCGCTACGGCGTCCGGCGCTTCGGCGTCGTTTCCGGTGACGGTGCCGCCGCATGCGCTGGCAAGCGTGAAACAAATCAAGCGATGGATCTGCATGGCGACAATTCCTTAGAAGGAGATACCCCAACCGGTGCTAGACGATCCATACATCGTGGTCACAACGCGCGCGCGCGGAAAGACACCGACGATCAGCAACGCTAGCCCCGCCGCCGCGATGGTGCCGTTGACGGCGAGAAACGCGACGGCGCCTGGCAGGGTCGAAAGGTCATGCGTGAAGATGTTTGCCTCCCAAGCGGTGATCCCCATCCCCGCAAGACCGCCAGCGAACATCGAGACGCCTGCGACGATGAGTCCGCTCGAAGGGCGCGCTCGGACAACACCTTCATTGGGAATCGTGTCGCCGTCGCAATACGTTGTCCGGATTGTGACCTTGTCCGAAGGTCGAAGCGCGACCCGACCCTTCGTCGTGACCAACGTGACCGAGTCGCCCTGGGATATCGGAGGCGCGTCGAAGACCGGCACGCCATTGACGCTGACGACCTGGCTACGCGGCTTTGTCGTGGCCTCGATGGCTGTCACCGTCGATTCGCGCGTGATCGTTGCGCATCCAACCGTGACGCACAGGAAGTATGCTGGCGCCGCAAGGGGGATGTGCCTGACGCCGTGCCGTACGCTCATCATCAGTGCAGCATGAAATGGGCGAAGCTTCGCTGTCGCGGAGTGCACGCGCCCGCATTGCAAAGTAACTGAGCACCTGGCGTTTCGGGTTGTCGCCCACACATTGCGCTGCTCGCAGCACCCGGGCCCACGAGCGCGCTCAGGCCCGTGAAGACTGCGAGCGCCTCGTTGCCAGCCGCGTCACTCAAATCGGGTGCGGTCGTGCTCGTACCGTCGAAGAAAACGGCTTCCACGGAGTCGGGGAATACGTTCAGCCTCTTCACCCGCACGATCAACTCGCACACGGGTGGACCGGTGACGATGGTCGTCCCACCAAGCCCGAACGGAGCTGCATTCGTCACCGGATCAAGGCTCTTCACTGCAATGCTCGATGTCGGCGATTCGTAACGTGGGTGGAAGTTGCAGCGCCAGTTGTGGAACTTGGTTGTGTCGACGCCGCCCGTCGCAACTGGTAGTGGCTCGGTGATCGTCGCGCCCAGCGGTGAGGTGGCGCCACCAGCGAGTCCGCCGAGGAGCGCTGCGGGCAAGCCGCAGAACTTCGAGTCGTGCCAACTCGGGGGATCGATGTGGTTGGGATCGTTGGCGTCTTCGGGCGATGGCCATGTGCTCGGATCGGCCATGTCGACGTTGTCGGAGTTGCGGCACGGAATGAAGCAGGTCGAGGGTCGTTGCCCCGTCGTTATTGTACAGGCCGGCGGGATCCCGCCGATCGGTGGCGGAGCGGGCATTGGTTGCGCCAGACCTCCGATGAACGTCCCCGGGGGACCGTCGAGAACGGCAAGCTTGGCCGCATTGGGCACCACGTTCGAGAGAAGCCCGTTGACCAGCGAACCGACGGACAGAGGATCGACGCCGCTATCGTTGGAGATGTTCGCCGTAGGCGCGTCGATCGACATGATCCCGTCGTCGAGCGAAAACCGGTAAGTGTAGTTTCGGTCGATGCTCGCGGCGACCGGAATGGGCGGAGCGGGCGGTAGGAGCAACTCGGAAGTATCGACGTGCCCGGTTACAATGAAACCGCCATTCGGCGCATAGGTCACGAAAGAGCTCAATCCGAAGTCCGCTACATCGATACCCAACCCCAAGGCCATGAGGTTCGGTGGGACCATTTTCAGGCCGGAGAGGCCGTCGAGGCTCTGCTCCATCGAGCACACCCCGTGACGCATGACGCTCAGGCCCTTGATGGTGCCTTCGAAGGCAGCAGCTGCGCCCGAGAAGCTCCCGCAGGGTTTCGGCCCATTGCCCACGAACATGAGCTTGGAAAGGGCCCAGTCGATTTGAGGTGATTGCTGTTGGTCTGGAAACGGAATGCCGACCGCGGACGGAAGTGTGGAGCCGTTCGGGGGGATCGTCACTGGGTCCGACAACACTGGAACGATCGGCCACGAGTCACCGCACGCCCACGTTTGTGCGGTGAACTCGAGAAATCGGCCGGGATCCACGGCGTTGTTCGACGGACCCGCAATCGACTCAAGCGTCGCTCGATATTCGAGCGGGTCGCGAGCCATCACGAGGACCTCTTCTTGCGAGGCGACAGTCGAGAAATTATCCGTGTAATGCACGGACAAAGCGTTTGCGAACGAGATCAAGTCCGCTGTTCCCAGGGATGATCCGAACCAGGATTGGGCGAACCCCGTCGCGCTCGAGAACGCGACGATGTTATTCGATCGAATCTCCAGCGTCCCCGTTGGCGGCGGCGTGCATGCGCCTACGACCACGGTACCCAACACGAGACCAGCCCCGGCGAGGCGCGCCAATCGGCGGCGCCTCTGAGAAGCGAGACGAGACATCACGAGCCCCTTTCGTATGTTCGCGAACGTGACCCCCTCAGTCGACTCAACCGTACGCGCGCTTCGACCCACGTTCAACTGTTATTGGTGCGGCGCGTTGTCTCTTCGAGCGCGGTTTTTGTGCGGTCCCCAACCGTCGCCCCGGATCATACGCCGTCGAGGTCGCCCCTCTAGCCCGAGCTTCCAGCGGCGCGAAACTCTGCCGCGCCTCAGTCAGGGCTTCGGATCAATTCCGTCGCAACAGGTGGTGCAGTCGGTGTCGCTCGCGCAGCACGTCGCGATGTAGCCATGGTCCTCCATGTGCGACGCCAAGGGACAGCAGAGCGGATCGTCGAGCGTGCAGCAGTTCCATTGCACTGTCGCCGAATAAGCGCGATGGCAATGCTCGGGCGCATCGGTGTAAGGGTTGCTCGTGCAATAGATCGCGTCGCCGCCAGGGCCGCTCGTGCTCCCCGTCTCCGGATCGCACCACTCCCCCGTATAGGGGCCGTCGACGACGGCATCGCTGGCGCCGTCGAGCTTGTCCGCGTCGCTCTCCTCGAGCAGCCGCCCGCCGCAGGCGGCGAACACCGGTGCGGTCGAGACAACTGCAGCGAGTAGTGCGAAGCGCATCAGAGCGGCGAGATGGTTGTCATGTCCATGGTCTCATGGCCAAGCGATGCATAGTCACCGGCGAAGGTCACCCACGACCACCCCTGCACACTCATCGAATTGTGTCGGCCGAGCGTGTCGGGGAAACCGTTGAACATGTAGGCGTGTGCGGCCGGGGGAACAGGCCATGCGCGCATTGTGGTTGACCAGCCTGGCGTGTTGATGGTGAAGCCCTGGCTAGTGACACCGTAGACGCCAGTCGGTACATTCGAGCCTGTAGTGTCCTCGACGGAGTCGAGCCATGCGATCGTCACGTAGCCTTGCGGCCCACCGGTTCCGAGCGCCGACGACACGACCGGCAGGAACTGGTCCTGTCGCGCCTGGGTATCTACGTGGGTAGTGTGGAAGATCGGGAGGGGGCTAGGGGTGGTCGCGTAAGTCGAAAACCCATTGGCCTCGATGTACGTTCCTGGCACGTTGTCGAAAGTGTCCCACATTGCAATCGCGTCGATGATAGTATTCGAATTCGGGTCGAAGGCCAACGACGAACGGAACGAGTTCCGGTAGGTGGCGTAGCCCGGTACCACCAAGGAGTTGGCACCGACGCACAACGGTACCTGCGCGTTTGGGTGCGAATCCCGAAGCGCGCTCCACGTCTTGCCGTAGTTGTAGGAGACCGCCGCATGCCATGCGATCCCAGGAGGACCGAGAATGGTGGTGGTCGGCTCAGGGCAGTGAGTGAAGTATTCCGGCGGCGGATTCAAGTCTGTCGCGACGGGCCACTCAACCAACACCATGGGCTGGTCCGACGCCTGAGCTTTGCTGATCGCGGATACCACGCTCATGTACAAGATATCGTTGGATGGCTGACCGGTTGGGTTGAAGACGGCCGGCGCCCGAACGTTGAGGTCCACCGGAGGCGTCACGAGCAGATGGGACCACTGGTTGAGTCGAAAGCCCGCAACATCAAACCAGCGGTGAGCCGTCGAGTTGAGGCTCCACCAAGTCATGTAGATATCGTACGTGTTTGACGTAAAGAGCGCGTGATAGCCTGCCGATTGGTTGTCTAGGTGGCCCCCTGCGCTCACGGCCAATCGTCGACCCCGGTCGCGCTGTTGTCGGGACTCTGGAGGAGGAGTTGCGGCGGCGCAGTCGGATCATTCCACGTCTGCCCTCCGTCGAGCGACAAGGCGACCGCGAGCTCGTTCGAAGGCCCAGTAGGCGATAGTCCCACCAAGCCGATGAGTGCAATCGGCACCGGAGCACCCGCTGCCGTGAAGGTGGACGGATCGAGCAGAGGCACGAGTGTCGGCTCCTTGGTCCAGTACATCGGCTGTGCTCCGAAGAGCTTCGTCCACTGGGTAGGAGTCCCGGTCAAGGCAGCGTCGAGAGGGCGCGCGGCGCCGCCGTAGTTCACCGTGACAGGGTTGAATCCGCAGGTATTTCCCAGCCAAAGGTTCGTCGGGTAGTCGCTGCTGCCGACGGCCTCCTCCTCCCACACGGTCGTCGTGCGAAATGCATTTCCAAGGCCGCCGCACGAATTGTCGCTAACCGTGAGGGTCGAACTCGTTCCGAAGTGACTTGGCCCCGTGGACCCCTTGCTGGGCGCATTGGTCCACGCAACGGAGGCGACGCCCGTGAGGTCTTCGGTCGATGCTCCGGTGTCCTCGGCGACCGAGCAGCCGACCGTGACGAGGATGGCAAGCGCCAACACGCGAAAGTTCATGGTTCCTTCTCCTCAATCCGGGGTATCGCTTCGGCGGCGCGCTGGTCCATCGCGATCAGCGCGTTCGGTCAAACTTTGACCGCCAAGAAACAGAAGTGCTCGTCATCCAACCAAAAAGCAGCCGTAACATGTAGGATACATGCAAGCGACCGTTGATTTTCGACCGTCCCGAAGCGAACATCGCCTCATGGGTGGGACGTTGCTCGTCGTCGACGCTGACGGTGGTGTGAGGCAGACGCCCGGACGCGACTCAGAAGAAGGCGGCCGAACTGCTGCACGTGCCGTTCGTAAGAAGGTAGGGACACGGTCGTCACACAGTGCGTTCCGCAGCGAACCTCCGAGCCGCGCTCACGTATCGTGCGCCCACGTCGAGCAGTTGGCTCACGGACATGGGAGGTGGCTTCCGGTAGCGATAGATGAAGGCTGGATCGAAGTGGCAGAAGCCATCGGCACCGACCCTTGCACGTCGCGGAATCGTCCCTTGATGGACGTCAACTATTCTTGCAGAAGCACGACAACTACTCTTGCAGATCGTCGCCAGGGTTCATCGCTCACTCCACGGGTAATTGTCGTCGGGTAGCGCGATACTGCGCGGGAGTGTTCGACGATGGGACAAAAAAAGGAACTCAAGAAACGGCGCGCTCGGCGGGCGTTCACGGCGGCGCAGAAGGCCGACGCGGTGCGGCTCGTGAAGAGCGGCAAGTCAGTCGCGCAGGTGGCGCGGGAGCTCGATCTGACGGTGACGTCGCTGCACGCGTGGGTACGGCGCGCGGAGGCGGATGCCGGCGAGCGTAGCGATGCGCTGACGACGCAGGAGCGCGAGGAGCTGTCGCGGCTGCGACGAGAGGTCAAGCACCTGCAGCGGGAACGCGACATCCTAAAAGCGGCGGCCACCTTCTTCGCGAAGGAGAGCGCGTGAAGTACGCGTTCATCGATTCGCAGAAGGTGGCCTGGCCGGTCATGGCCATGTGCGAGGCGCTCGGCGTCTCCAAGAGCGGCTACTACGACTGGCTCGCCGAGCCCGTCACCGAGCGTGAGCGTCGCGATGTCGCGCTCGCCTCCAAGGTCCGCGCAATCTTCGGAGACCATCGCGGCCGCTATGGGAGCCCTCGCGTCGCTGAGGAGCTGCGTGCCGACGGCGAGGTCGTCAACGAGAAGCGCGTCGCGCGCATCATGCGGGAAACCGGCCTCGTGGCGCGCCGCAGGAAGCGCTTCGTCGCCACGACCGACTCGTCGCATCAGGACCCCATCGCGCCGAACCTGCTCGCGCGCAATTTTACGACCGACGCTCCGAACCGCGTGTGGGTGACCGACGTGACGGCGATCTGGACGATGGTCGGATGGCTGTATCTTGCAGCCATCCTCAATCTGTACTCGCGCCGCGTCGTCGGCTGGGCGACCAGCGCCAGCAACGACACCGCGCTCGCACTCGACGCGCTCAGAGCCGCGCTGCGCCAGCGACGGCCGCCACCGGGGCTCGTCCACCACTCCGACCGCGGCAGCCCCTACGCGAGCGCTGCGTACCGAGCCGCGCTCTCGAACGCTGGCATCGTCGCGAGCATGAGCCGCAAGGGCGACTGCTGGGACAACGCCGTCGCCGAGAGCTTCAACGGCACGCTGAAGACCGAGGCCATCGACAACGTGCCTGCCGACCACGCCGCCGGCACCCGCCTCGTAGGCGAGTACATCGATGGCTATTACAACGTGCGACGAAGGCATTCTTCTCTTGGTTACGAGTCGCCGATTACGTTTGAATGGAAGCGGTCCGTCTCGGAGATGGCCGCGTGAGTTACGAAACCTGTCCGCCCAGCCGGGGGAAGATCAAGAGCTTCGGATCAGTGTTCCTGTCGGCTACGTCTGGTCTCGCGACGAGGGCCTGATGATGGATCCCGATCGGCGAATCCAAGATGCCATTCGCACGATCTTCCGGTTGTTCGAGCGGCTCGGGAGCGCGACTCAAGTCCTTCTGCACATGCGCCGCGAAGGCCTGCTCTTTCCGCGACCGGCCAATGGTCGATGCAATGCGCAGCTCGCGTGGCGGGCGCCCGCATATCGGAGTGTGATCTCCGTTCTCCAGAACCCGTTTTATGCGGGCGCGTACGCGTACGGGAAGCACCGGGTGCAGACCGAACTCGTCGACGGCTCGCTGCGAAAGGTCTACGGCCGCGCGCAGGCCATGGAGAAATGGACCGTGCTCACGCGCGACCATCATGAGGCATTCGTGTCGTGGGAAACGTTCGAGCGCAATCGCGCGCGTCTCGCTCGCAACTCGTTCTGTCAACGTGCGGGGAGTTCGAAGTCCGCACGTGGAGGCAGAGGATTGCTGGCTGGTCTACTTCGTTGCCGACGATGCGGGCGGATGCTCCAGGTCGCGTACACGGGCCACTATCACAAGCCTCGGTACGCGTGCCGAAGGGGTCGGCAGATGCACGGCATCGAGCCCTGCATCGGCTTCGGCGCAACGCGGCCAGACCTCGCGATCGGTGCCGAGATTCTTCTTGTCGTTGAGCCGCTCGCCGTGGAAGCTGCCCTCATGGCGGAGCGCGAAGCGATCACGCAGATCGATGAGCAACGCCGCGCTCTCGCGCTCGAGCGCGAACAGGCCGAGTACGATGTCAAGCTTGCGGCTCGTCGGTACGAGAAAGTCGATCCCGACAATCGACTCGTCGCCACCGTGCTCGAGGCACGCTGGAACGCAGCCATGGCGCGCTTGAAGGAATGCGACGCTCGCCTTCTCTTGAGCTCGACGCCGACGCCCGTGCTCGATCGAGATTCGCTCCTCTCGCTCGCGGGTGATCTCAAGGCGGTCTGGAATTCGTCCTCGACCGAGATGCGAACGAAGCAGCGAATCGTTCGTACTCTGATTGAGGAGATCGTCGTCGACGTCGACGACGGCAAGCGCGAGGTCATCCTCGTGATCCATTGGCGAGGAGGGCAACACTCCGAGCTCCGGGTCCGCAAGCCGCAACCGGGCGAGCACATGATGCGAAACGCCGTCGAGGTCGACGATGTTATTCGCCAGATGGGCGCGCGGTGGTCCGATGAGCACATCGCGGCGAGCTTGAATCGCATGGGCGCGACAACGCCCTTCGGGCACACCTGGAGCGCGAAGCGCGTTGGCGACTATCGTCGCACCAAAGGGATTCCGGGCTACGAGTCCGCCGTCAAGGACGGACGATGCCTGACCATGGTCGAAGCCGCGGAGAAGGCTGGCGTGAGTTGCCACGCGATCCGCGTGTTGATCCGTGACAAGATCTTGCCCGCGAAGCAGTTCGTCTTCGATGCTCCCTGGCAGATCCTCGCCGCCGATCTCGAGCGCCCCGAGGTGCAAGAGGCGCTACGCCGCCGTCGCAAGCGCGCCGGCCGCCCGTCTCGAATTTCGCGCGACGATCGCACGCTCAAGATTCCGGGTACTTGATGAAAGGGCGCACAATGAAACGTCAACGGCGATGTGCCGGAGGGCGCGCTCGGAGTCGTTGTTGGTCATGCCGAGGCGGCCGTCGTCGAGGAAGCGCCGCAGCGCGGCCTCTTGCCGAATCGCGTAGCCGAAGGCCGCGGACACGAGGCCGCGCTCGCGATGGAGCTCGTGCTCGGCGCGGCACCAGGCGAAGAAGTCGCCGACGAGCGGCGCGAGCACGCGCTGGCGCATGATGAGTCTCCTCTGCGGCGGGAGATCCTTCCATTCAGCCTCGCGCTCGAAGAGGACGCGCAGGCGGAGCAGCCCCTCGCGACCGAGCTCGTGGCGGCAGCTCGCGGCCTCCCAGAATTTCCTTCGCGCGTGGCTCCAGCACGCGACCTCGGTCGGCGGATCGGCTCCCGTCGCGACGGCCTCGCCTCGGTAGAGCGCGTCGTAAATCGCATGAGCGTCGGCGTGGAGATAACCCGAATAGCCGCGAAACATGTCGCAGACCGCGGCGCTAGTGTGTTTGGACTTGAACTCGAAGAAGACGTGATCGCGATCGGCGAGGACGACGAAGAAGTGGCCTTTTCGGCAAGGCTGCCGCTGGTCGGCGATCGGCTCGGGCTGAATCGCCACGCCGGTGGCGTCGGTCGCGAGACAGAACGCGTGCTTCATGGCCTCGTCGCGCATCGCGAGCACGATGGGTCCGAGCGTCGCGCCGGCGTCCTCGGCGTAGCGGCACATCTCGGCGCGCCCGAGATCGATGCCGTCCTTCGCGAGCATCTCTTGGCAGCGGAAGAACGGAATTCCGAAACCGTATTTCAGCATCAGCACATGCGCGAACATCGAGGGCGCGAGCAGGCATCGCTCGAACAGCTCGCGAGGCCGCTTCGCCGTCGCGAACGTCGTCTCGCCCGCTTCGCTCGTCGTCTTGTACTTCGCGCGCGCGACAACGATGCGCACCGCGCTCGCGCGACGGCGCCCGAGTCGGCAGCTCTCCTCGAAGCCAATCCGCTCGCCCGCTTGCTCGAGAGCCGGGTCCAGGATCTCGATGCGCTCCTCGGGCATGTCGAGCGCGAACAGATCGCGCCGGCCCTTCGGCTTGCTCTTCTTTTTCTTCTTCCGCGTCCGCTCGTCGTCCGGCGGTGGGGCGCTCTGCTCGTCGAGCGACGCCGCGAGCACCGCGAGCGCCGCTTTCTTCTCCGCGAACTCGATCTCGAGCTGCCGGGTGTCGACGCGCTCGGCCTTCGCGACGTAGAGACGCCGGCGCACGAGCTCGAACTCCTCTTTCAGCTGCTCGTAGGCACGCCGCAGCTTGTCGCGCTCGCTCGTCACCGCTGCGAGCTTCGTCTTGCTCGCCGCCAGCTCCGCTTCGAGCGCCGCGATGCGTCGGTCTCGCTCGTCGCTCGCGCTCGTCGCCGTCGTCGTCACGCGCTCTTTCTAATGCTTCGCGCGATCGGCGTCGATGCTTCCCGTGCACTCTGCACGCATTTCGATCGCACCCTGTGCGTCAGTGTACGGCGCGCTTCTTCGGCTCCTCGACCTCCATGCCGTCGAGCAGCGCGTCGAGCGCCGCGTCGTCGATCTCCACGTGCTTGTCGCGCGCGTCGAGCCGCTCGGGCAGCTTGAACGTGCCGCGATCGAGCCGCTTGTAACTCAGCACGAACTGCACCCGCTCCGGACGCGGCGACGCGTCTTGTGCGGGTGACCCACCCGTTCCACCCGCTCAGCGGACGGCAGCTCGTCTGCGTCGGCGAGCGGTACAACCGCTACGGCACGCGGCTGCTCCTGCGCGTCGACGAGGAGCACGTCTGCTCGGTGCCGCCGCAGTGGACCGACGCCGTCGCACCCGATCCGGAGGTCGTCCTCAGCGAGGGCCGCGCGCTGTCCGGGTGGCCGATCTCTGGAGCTCGCCGACCTGGTGTCGCGGCTCGTCGAGCAGGAGCGCCGGCTCAGCGCGGCGTAAAGTGAGAATGATGCCGCGCATGTCAAGCAATTCCGCCGCGCGCACCGGCGACAACGCCAGACGAGCCGAGAAACGTGGCGCATAATTCGATCAGGACGGTGGAGTCGCGCTTGCACGGGCTCATGATGGCGGCGTAATTGTCGTTACTGATAGCGCCCGGAGAGCCAGTGCCGAAGACGAGCCGCCCGTGCGGACCCCAAGGCCGCGGCCCTCCTCGAGGAGGGCACGTTGAACCCGTCTCCCGAGAAGGTCAGCGATCCGAAGTTCCAGGCGAGGCGACTTCTTCGACCCGCGCGACCTGGTGCAGGTCAAGTACGAGATGCTGCGCCGCGTGTCGGTCGACAACGTCTCGGTCACGGACGCGCCGACGAGTACGGCGTCTCCCGCCCGACGTACTACCAGGCCAAGGCGAGCTTCGACGAGGCGGGCCTCGCCGGACTCGGTGCCCAAGAAGCGGGCCCGCGCGGGCCGCACAAGCTCCAGGGCGAGGTCCTGGCCTTCGTCGAGAAGCAGCTGGTCGCGGGCGAGCCGATCCGAGCGCGCGAGCTGGCGAAGCTGATCCGGAAGGAGTTCGGTCGGAGGTCCACCCGCAGGACGATCGAGCGCGCGCTCGGCGGAAAAAAAACGCCGCGAGCCGAGCGCGGGTCGACGAAGCCGCCGGAGCGGGCGCGACGCGAGCAGTACGAGACGTTGCGGATGGCCGCTCTCGGCGAGCGGCTCCCGCCTCGAAGCGCGGAGCGGGCTCGCGCTCTTTCTTCGGCGAGGCATGTGGGCGTGGGCGCGGGCGGTCGGCCGCGCCGATCTGGCCGCACAGCCGCAGCCGACGCGTCGCTCGCTTCCGAGCGTCGACGGCCGATGACGAACAACGAGCCGTCGTTCACCTCTTCGCCGCGATGGCGATGAGATCCACCAAGCCGGAGGACCCATGAACGAATCGCGCAAAGTCCAGTCGCACCATCTCGAGCGTGATGCGTACCTGTACGTCCGGCAGTCGTCGATGAAGCAGGTCATCGAGAACGTCGAGAGCACGAAGCGCCAGTACGCGCTTCGGGCGCGCGCGACGGCGCTCGGCTGGCCCGACGATCGCATCGTCGTGATCGACTCCGACCAGGGCGAGTCGGGTGCCTCGGCGGCGTGGCGCGAAGGCTTTCCAGCGGCTGGTGACGGACGTGGGCTTGGGCGCGCCGGGATCGTGATGGGGCTGGAGGTCTCGCGCCTGGCGAGGAACAACGCCGACTGGCACCGGCTGCTGGAGATCTGCGCCCTGGCGGACACGCTGATCCTCGACGAGGATGGCGTGTACGATCCGACGAACTTCAACGACCGGCTGCTGCTGGGCCTGAAGGGCACGATGAGCGAAGCCGAGCTTCACGTCCTGAAGGCGAGACTGCGCGGCGGGATCCTGAACAAGGTCCGGCGCGGCGAGTACCGCTGCCTGCTGCCCATCGGCCTCGTCTACGACGAGAGCGGGCGTCGTCCTCGATCCCGACGCGCAGGTGCGCGAAACGATCGCGCACTTCTTCGAGACCTTCTGCTCGCGTCGGCTCGGCGCACCAGACGGTCAAGGCGTTTCGGGACGAGGGCCTTCGCTTCCCCTCTCGCCTCCGCGCCCCGGCCGCCGGCGTGATCTTCCGCCCGCTCACGGCGTCGGCGGCGATGCGCACGCTGAGCAACCCGCGGTACGCCGGGGCCTATGCGTACGGACAGCGCGTCTACGGACGGACGGTCGACGGAAAGAAGACGCTCCGAAAGCGCGCGTGCGAGCGAGTGGCTCGCCTGCATCCCCAACGCCCACCCGGGTACATCACCTGGGACCGCTACCAGGAGAACGTCCGGCTGCTCGCGTCGAATGGCCACGGCTACGATGCCGCGCGCGGCTCTCCCCCTCGCGAGGGAGTCGCGCTCCTGCAGGGTCGCGCCGTCTGCGGACGATGCGGGCAGCACATGCGCGTGCGGTATAGGGACGCGCGCGGCAAGCTCGAGTCCTGGTACGTTTGCGATCGCGCGACCGGCTCGCGCGGCGAGCCGAACTGCCAGTCGCTCGCGGGCGCTCCGATCGACGAGGCGATCGGAGGCTTGGTGGCCGAGAAGATGACGCCTGCCGCCGTCGAGTTGGCGCTGGAGATCCGGCGGGAGATCGAAGCTCGGTACGACGAGGCGGATCAGCTTCGATGTCGCGCGATCGAGCGGGCCCAGGTCGACGCCGACCTCGGCGCAGCGCCGCTTCATGATGGTCGACCCCGGCAACCGCCTCGTCGCCGACACGCTCGAGTCGGACTGGAACGAGAAGCTTCGCGCGCTGGCGAGAGCGCGCGACGAACGCGAGCGCGCGCGACGGCGAGGATCGGCTCGCCGTCGACGATGCCATCCGCGAGCGCCTCGTCGCGATGACGACCGACTTCACGCAGCTGTGGTCCGACCCGTCGACGCCGAACCGCGAGCGCAAGCGAATGCTCGCCTACCTCGTCGAGGACGCGACGCTCGTCAAGCTCCCCGACGAAGGGACCACGAAGATCCACGTCCGCTTCCGAGGCGGGCAAACGACGACGCTCACCACCGTGAACCCGAAGGCCGTCTTGGCAGAAGGTCAAGACGCCGCCGGAGCTCGTCGCGCTCGTCGACCGGCTCCTCGACGACCACATCTACGACGAGATCGCCGGCATCCTCGACGCGCGCGGGCTCCATCCCGGCGGGTCCGCATGGCCGGGAGGGCTGGCGCCAGATTCACGGGCGGCGCGTGAAGTACATCGTGCACACCTACCGCCTCCGGCCGCGACTCGATCGCCTGCGCGCTCGCGGGCTGCTCACCAAAGAGGAGCTCGCCGATCGCCTCGGAATACACGCGACGACCCTCACCAGCTGGGTCAAGCACGGCATCATCAGGGCGCATGCGTACAACGGCCACGCGTGGCTCTACGAGGAGCCGGCGACCCACCCGACCAAGCACTGCAGCCGCTGGGACCGGCTCAGCGACCGCGCGCCCGCGAGCCGCGCATCACGGAACGGCGAGCAAGACCCTCAGCTCGAATCGAAGGAGGTGTAGTGTGAAGACGGTTGGTTGTAGAAGATGCACATCCCCGTGCCGTCGAAGAAGAGGACCTTGAGCGCGTCGCGGCGCCGACCGTAGAACACGAAGAGCGCGCCGCCGCGAGCGTCGTACCCGACCTGCTCTTTCGCCGTGCCCGCGAGCCGATCGAACGAGTAGCGCATGTCGATCGGCTCGAGCGCCACGAACACCTGCACGCCGCTCGGGATCATTTCGTCTCACCCAGCGCGGCGACGACGCGCGCGAGCAGCACCGGATTGAAGCGGTCGCCGACGACGATGCGCGCGAGGCCGACTTCCACGACGAGCGGCTCGCGCCGGACCTCGCTCGCGCGGACCACGCGGACCATCGCGACCGATTCGGACTTCGCCCGCTTCGGCTCGACGCGTCGTCGCAGCCGGCTCGACCACCACCGCAGCGTCGACGGCGCATACGACTCGCCCGCCGCGAACTCCTCGATTGTCTTGCCGCTCGCCTTCCACTCCGCGACGCGCGTCGACCACGTCGCCTCCGTGCTCGTCATGTCCCGCAGCGTGCGCCCGCGCCGAGGTCACGACAAGAACGTGGGCTCATGCACCGGATACTTCTTCGGGCGCCGCATGGACCGCGTGAAGATCCTGTTCTTCAGCGCGGGCGGGTTCGTTCCTTATTACAAGCGCCTCGAGCGGGGGCGCTTCTCGATGCCGCGCATCCCCGAGGGTACCTCCCAGGTCGTGCTCGACGCAGCCTCGCTCATGATGTTGCTCGACGGCATCGATCTTCGCGCCGTGCATCGCGCACCCATGTGGCAGCCGGCCGCGAGAGAAAGTGCATAAAGGGGATTGACACGGCACGCGCGTCATGATCAAAGCTGTCTGTTGGTTCCGCCTCCCGACGACGACAACGAGCACGGCTGCGCCTGGCGCGATTACGCCAAGCACCTCGGCACCCAGCTCGAGGTGATGCAGGCCGAGATGGAGGTGCTCAAGCGCGCCTTCGCGAAGCGCTCCGAGAAGATGGGCAAGATGCCGAGGGTCCCGCGACCTCCGCGCACGCCCGCGGAGGCCGCGGACCGCCGCACCGAGCAGGCGCTGCTCCGCGCCGACAAGGTCGTCACCGAGGAGAAGACCGAGCCTGTCCCCGCGGAACTCAAGAAGTGCAGCCTCTGCGGCGGCACTGACTTCCGCAGCGTCGGCACGGGCAAGCCGTCGGAGATCTACTCCTACGTCCCGGGTCATTTCCGCCGCGTCGTCCACACGCGCGAGGTCGTCGCGTGCCGCTGCGGTGGCTGCGTCGTCACCGCGCCCGCGCCCGAGCGCTGGGCCGACAAGACGCGCTACGACTCGAGCTTCGTCGCTCACCTCGTCGTCTCCAAGTGCCTCGTCGTCACGCCCCTCTACAGGCTCGAGCAGTCCTTCGCGCGCCTCGGCATGCCCGTCGCGCGGAGCACCATGAATGATTTCTTTCGCCGAGCCGGCCTTAAGCTCGAGCCGCTCCGCGCCCCGCTTTTCGAGGCGATCAGAAGGACTTCCTCGTCCACGCCGACGAGACCTCCTTCAAGATGACCAAGCAAACCTCGAAGGCGTTCATGTGGGCCTTCGTCGGCCGCAGCCTCACCGGCTACCGATTCGACCTCACGCGCAGCGGCGACGTACCCATCGATGTGCTCGGCGACTCCACCGGCGCCCTCCTCTGCGACGACTACCGCGGCTACGACCCGCTCGTGAAGAAGGGAAAGCGCCAGCGGTGCGGCTGCCACGCCCACGCACGGAGAAAGTTCTTCGAGGCCGGCGACGTCCCCGAGGCGAAGGAGGCCCTCGAGCTGATTGGCGGCCTGTACTGCGTCGAGCACGAGGCCGAACGACAAGAGATCGTCGGCTCGCCCGAGCATCTGGCGCTGCGCCGCGAGTACGCCCGTCCGCTCTTCGTGCGGCTCCTGCTGCTCGCGCGCGAGATTCCGGCGCGCGCACGGGCCCAAGACGCTCCTCGGTCGCGCCGCGCGTTACACCTGGCACAACCAGCGCGAGCTCGGACGCTTCCTCCGCGACGTGCGCATCCCGCTGGACAACAACCCCGCCGAAAATGCCCTCCGCGTCGTCGCGCTCGGCCGAAAGAATTTCCTCTTCGTCCACAGCGAGGACGCAGGCAAGGAGCTCGCGCTCCTCTACTCGCTCGTCGTCTCCTGCACGCGCGTCGGCGTCAACCCGGTCGAATACCTCGCCGATGTCCTCGACCGAATCGACAAGACTGCCGACGACCACTACGTCGACCTGCTCCCCGATCGCTGGAAGCCACCACCCAAGCCTGGTCCGGCGACGATTTTCGACCCGTAGCGCATCCTGGGACTGCGGGATCTGCCTTTTAGGCCGATGCCCGTACGGTTACGTCGTCGCCGCCAACTCGCCAGGGATGTGAACCATGACGCGCGCGAGCTCGCCGAGGAGAAGAAGGGAACCGTGAAGTCGAACCGCCAAGAAAACCTGCAGACAAGCAGTCCGGCAGCCGCCGTCCCGAAAGGCCCGGTCCGCTGGCGGCTCTCGGCGCCCGCCTCGAGCGCTTGGGATGTAACATTCCGCATCCGCGCGACCTGCTCCGGGCCCGGCGGGCAGGACGGCGAGTCGCTCGATCTCGAGCCTTTCGCCGATGTCGGGATCTGGGTCGACGTGGCCGCGCCCGCAAAGCGACCCCGCGCCAGCCCGACGCACGCGACGCCGGTAGGCGACGAAGCCACGGAAATGATCGAGAAACGCGGTAGAACGCTCTCGCAGTTGGAACTTTGACGAGAGACACCCAAGGAGGTTGCGATGTACGGTTATGTGCTTCAGGATTGGATCACTGTTCGCGGCGGAACCATCGCGGACATCATTCAAGGAGAATCGACGTGGATGGGATTCTCTTCGTTTCAAGATATCGTCATCTGGCTCGACATGCGGGAAATGACCTCGCCGGGGACCTGAGCCTTACGTGGAACTACGAGACCTCGCCGAGCAAGGACAACAACTTGTTCACGGTCATGGCGTCGAACACGATGCATGACCTGACGCCCGGCGTGCAGACGCTGCAGAAGGTCATCCTCTCCACCGCAAGCGTGCCGCTCGCGACGTGGGTGCGCTGGCGACTTTCACCATCGGGAGCGACGACGCCTGGGACGCGACGTTCAGGATCCTCTGCGCGGCCAATCGGGTGGTGCGTGAGAGCCGAATGCTTTCTTGGCGTAGACTCGTCGGACCTGGTTCTTGGCCGTATCCTCTTTGCGCACTGTTCCGCAAACAGCTTGCCATCGCCTCCTGGCGACGTTGCGGTTCCGACCGCAGTAACGTGTTTGGACGACCCAACGGCTGAAAATGTTCTGTGTGCCACAGGGTGATCGCGGCGGTGTACGAACAAAATTCTACGCATCCGGAACGCAAACCGCATCCCTCGTTGGTTATTTCCGACTAGCTCACCACTCGATTGTCTCGCCTATCGTCGGAGCGATCGAGAGTCCGGGGTGAAGTTCCGTCCGCGAACTCGGCGAAGGCTGGCGGCGCATAAGCCTCCGTGAGAGCGCAAGTTGCAGGGTGCCCGACACGGCATATCCTCGAACACTTCGAGATTGCTTCGACCTAAGCGATATGCCTTACCTTGGCAGACTGCGCAGTGCAATCGATCGGATTCAGCGGAACTTGGGGTTTGATGCGCGGACTTTGATGCGCCGCTCGGAATGCGGTCAAATGCAAAGCGGTAGAAGCTTTTTAGGGGTAACCGATGCCGATCAAAGCATTTCATACCGGGCAGGCAAACTTCGTCAGCGCGCTCGCGAAATGGCAGCACGACGTCGAGCTTGCGTTCGTGGCGACTCAAGTGGCAATGCGAGCTTACGCTAGAACTGGCGACATTGCCAGCTTTCCGCAGAGCTGGAGTACACGTTTGCTCCGGCAACCGAATCCCAAACCATGGCCAACGAGGCTGCTACGGCGGACGAGGTCGTCACTCTCCAAGAGCTCGTCCTCGTGGCAGGCCTCGTCGATGCGCTGACGTCCAACGGTGTCTTTGTTGAGGAGGGTCTTGGTATCGCAGTCGAAGATCCGGACAGCAGACGAATTGTGCCGGCCACATCTGATGCCCTCGGTCTGAGTGCTAATGCGACCGAGGTCGTTCACCAGCTCTTTGAGACACCGGGCGCGGCTGAAGTAATGAGCGACTACATTAGTGACTTTATTGCGCACTGGAATTATGCGGGCGGTAATCGTTCGCGTGAACAGTTACGGCCGATGCCTCAATTGCGCGACGTTCTGCCCAAAGTAGCGAACATCATGGACCAAGTGGTCGATACTGCGAGTCTTCCCAACGGCGATGCCAGTGGGTCCCCGCACCGCAGTTTCTGCGCGATCTGTTCGTAAATCCTAAGCCTATTATTGCTAATAACACACGGGATGATCGCGGTGGCGGACGGCCCAATGGCGGAACAAATGTTGATCCGGAGGAACAGCCAGTCGCGTCGTCGCAGGGCACCCAAGGCACTCCAAACAGCGGTTCGCCGACGCCGCCTCTCCGCGCCCTCATCGCCGGTCAATCCCAAGACGTGAATCCGAACTCCGTCGTCGTCGTTCGCCCAAACCCGCCCCCGGGGACGAACGTGAAGCCTCAGCAGCGTCAATACGTTGCCGGCGGGACCTTCAGCTTCCCAACCAGCCCGATACCGGACCCCAGTTTTCGGGCGACGGCGGTGGCGTCATTGGCTTTGGCGGGAAGCTGCGCGGTCACGGCGCTCCCCGTTTCCGTCGTTTGGCTCGAGCGGCGGCGGTGGTGTGGCACCGCGACCTCCCGACGGCGGCTCGGGGGGCGGCGGCGGCGCACGATCGGTGGCGGTCGGATCCCGCCGATAATAGTTGGGCCTTGGGAAACGAGGGAGACCGCAGTCAGAATTCGCGCGATGCGAGGCAGCAGCAGTCGGACGCAAATCGCACACGTTATGACGACGGCAGTACGAACGGGTCCGGAGGTTCGAACCCTGATACTGGAGTATGGGGGGATCGACCGACGATCCGCAGGGTAA
Source organism: uncultured delta proteobacterium (assembly GCA_963731595.1). GTDB lineage: Bacteria > Myxococcota_A > Polyangia > Polyangiales > Polyangiaceae > DASXHD01. The sequence continues at coordinate 37,987 of CAVSWE010000003.1, read as the reverse complement.
TCAAAATCGTGATCGCTCTGGCAATCGGGGACCAAGAACCGTTTCGGGTGGTGCGAACGACAACCCGGGACATCCCGATCCGATCCAGAGTGGCAGTCCGGCGCCTGACGATCCCGGCGGCGGTGAGGAGGGTCCGTCAATGCCCGGCCGCGGCTTTCAGCCGCGGGGGGGCGACACCGGAGGCTCTCGGCCAGAGTTTCCGATCCCCACCAGGTCGCCGGCGGCGGTCCCTTCGCAGGCTGGACCTCGGGCGACGGCGGAGGCGACTGGGGCGGCAATCCGCGCGAAAACCCCGACCCCGACAGCACAGGGAGCTCATCGGCGAACTACAAATCGCGACCGCGGCGAACAACACGAACCCAGACGACTTCCACATTCCGGTTCTCCCGGCCGGTGGCGGCGGCGCGAACGAAGACGACTTCTGGTCCGGGAATAACCCGCATTACATGCCGTCGGCCTCGCCCTACGCGAACGTCGCCCGGATTCAGAAGAGCGTAATCGCCACGCGGCAGGGCCTCCGCACGGCGCAGATTCGATTCAAATGAATCACTCTGGGTCGTCCGGCTTGCGCGGGCCGCGGAGGTATTGCGGGCCAGGTGCCTCTGGAGCCCGGCATTGGACCTGAGGAGCGCGATTCTGCGCATGGCAAGCTGGCCTACACGAAGTACAATCCGGTGCATGGCGGGACGCATCGAGCGACGCTGGCCGATTCTCGCGGTGGTGGTAGCGTGCGGCGGCAGCCTGGACACGACGCTCGGCGACGCGTCGGACGACGGCGGCGGAACGGACTCGACCGTCGGCGACGCGGGGGAGCCCGACGCGACCGTGTCGCCCTGCGGCAAGGGCGAGGTGCTGTGCGGGAACACCTGCTATCCGGATGACGTCGACCACTGCGGGCCGGCCTGCGCGCAGTGCGGCGCGCCTACGAATGGCGTCGCCACATGCGACGGAAAAATCTGCGGGTTCACGTGCAACGTCCTCCAATGCGGATCCACGTGCGTCGACCCGAGCAAGGACTCGCACAACTGCGGCGCGTGCGGGCACGACTGCCTGGCGACGCAGTGCTCGGGTGGGCAATGCCAGCCGGAGCTGCTCTATGGAATTGGCGGGATCAACTATCTCGCCGGTGATGCAGTTAATCTGTATTGGACCGGGCCCGGCGGCGTGCTGCAAGGTCCGAAGGGTGGGGGGACGGCGAAATCAATCCTGAGCTCAAAACGTGCAGCCGCTCATCGCCGTCGACTCAAAGAACGTTTATGCCGTAGTTATCACCACGGCCTACACGATCGGTTACGTTCCGATCGGCGGTGGAACGTTCACGCCGCTCATTACGTCGACCGTGCCCGTCACGAATCCCGCGCTCGATTCGCAGTATCTGTATTTCGGCAATCAGGACCCTCCACTCACAATTTCCGCAGTCCCACTCGACGGGGGTAGCGGCCAGTCGCTCCTCAGCCTCAGTGGGAATGGTCTGGTACACCTTTTTCGTGGCGGCGCGAGCGTCTATGCCACACCGTGGACGGAAACTTTCAGGGCTCGATCGTTCGCTTTTCGGCGAGCGATCCCGACGCCGGCGTGGAAACTCTCTTCGAAGCCGACGCTTCGCAAAGCATCGGCAACGCGATGGCGTTCGACGACGCCGGCACGGCGGCCATCGCTGGAATCGGCGCCGACCTGGTGGCGCTCGGGTTGGACGGGGGCCCAAGCTCGGTGCTCGCGACCGCTCCGGATTACATCTCATGCGTCGCGATGGACGACAAATATGTGTACTGGGTACGCGAGCAGAACAGTGGCCCCGAGCTCAATCGCACTAAGCTGGGACGACTACCACCGAGACTCTCGTGAGCGGTGGCCCCGGTGCCATCCAGGGGCTATTCCTCGACGATGTCTACTATTACTGGGCGTTCACGGCGAGTGGCAACCTGCCGGGCAGCGGGATCTACCGCGCAGTGAAATGAGCGGGGACCTCGCGGCAGGGGCCTACCCATGACCGCGAGCGCGACGCCGACCATCGTAAAGCTGCCGATGGTCACCGCGACCGTCCCGCTCAGTCGCTATCTCCGGTGTTACATGCCCTCGTCGTACTCCCCTTACGCGAGCGTCACGCGCGTTCAGAAAAGCGTCGCGGCGACGCGGCAGGGGCTCCGCCATGCCCGATCGCTAAGCACCGATCGCCCCGAGTTTGAGGGCGATGCGTTTCCTGGAGCGTGAACATTGCTTCTCCCTCGTGAGGTCGACGAGCGCGTTGCCGACGAGGGTCACGACGGTCGACCACGCGGCGACGCTCAACGAGGCGAGGGCGTCGATGACGTCGCGGGCGTACGCGCGCATCACGTGCAGCGCGGCGAGCGGGCGCAGTTGCTCGAGCGGAACCTCGTGAGCCAGCGCGGCTTGGATCCTGACGGAGCGCACGAGCGCGTGGGCGAGCATCGCGCCGTACGTGAGGGCTTGGATTGCGTTGGGGTCGGCGGTGAACGACCGACCGAGATCGGCGGCCTGTTTGATCTCGCGAAAGAGCAGCTCGATGAGCCAGCGCAGGCGGTACGTCTGGATGATCTGATGAGGCGAAAGCAGGCGGCGCGGCACGGTGGTGAGGTACCAGCGAATGCAGTCGGACTTGTGCGCGAAGCCGACGAGGCGCAGGTCGACGGCGTCGTCGCCGCGGCCCCAGGTCACGTCGAGATTGGTGCCGCGCTTGCGCGAGCCCGTTTGCAAGAAGTAGCCGAGCGACCAACCCGGAAGCGGCGCGAGACCGTTGTCGCTCATGCAGGCCGTCACGCGCACTTTGGCGGTGGACTTGAGGCGCATGAGGACGTGCGCGCCCGCTTTCTTCGCGGCGATGAACATCGCGCGCTCGAAAAAGCCGAGGTCGAACAAGTAGAGCGCGCCGCGTGTGAAGGCCGGCACGAGCTTCTTCCAGAGCGGCGAGCGACGCGTCGTCACGCCGGGCAAGAACCAGAAGTTCTACATCGCCGGAGCTCTCGACGTGCGCAGCGGCCGGCTCCACACCGTCGGCGACTACTCGAAGTCGAGCCGCCTCTTCGGGCAGCTCCTCTTCCACCTCGCCGGTCGATATCGATCTGCGCGGCGCGTGCATCTCGTCCTCGACAACTACGTCATCCACAAGAGTCGCGCGACCGAGCGCGTCCTCGCGATGCTCGGCGATCGCGTCGTGCTCCACTTTCTGCCGCCGTACTGCCCTGATCACAACCGCATCGAGCGCGTCTGGCTCGACTTGCACGCCAACGTCACGCGAAACCATCGCTGTCGCTCGCTACGCGAGCTGCTCGACAACGTCGTCGCCTATCTCCGGGCGTACCGCTGGCGCCGCGCCACCCGCTCGTCACGACAACTCCGCCAGGTTGCATGAGCGTTCCCGAATCACGATCGCTGATTTAGCAGCCCGTTGAAATAACGGCGTGAGGGGGTAGAGGGGATCGACGGATCGGGGCTGGATGGATAGGCTGCCCTCATGTCGATGGGTCGGCGTGAGGATCGGCAGGCGCCGATGTGGCTGGCGGGACCGGAGCTGGCGCGATCGCCGGGCCACCGGTTCTACGAGAAGCTGAACGAGCTGCTGTCGGAAGCGAAGTTCGACATGCGTGTAGAGCAGCTCTGCGCGCCGTACTTCGAGGCGGCCGACAAGCCAGGACGCCCCTCGATCCCGCCCGGCGTGTACTTCCGGATGCTCTTCGTCGGCTACTTCGAAGGTATTGAGTCGGAGCGAGGTCTGGAGTGGCGGTGTGCGGACTCGCTGTCGCTGCGGACGTTCCTGGGGGTGCCAGGTCCAAGAGCGGGTGCCGGACCATTCGAGCCTGTCGCGGATGCGCACGCGCCTCGACGGCAAGGTCTATGACGAGGTGTTCCGGTTGGTGCTGGGGATCGTGGAATCGAAGGGACTGCTGCGGGGCAAGGTCGCGGGCGTGGATTCCACCTACCTCCGAGCGGATGCCTCGATGAAGACGATCGTGCGCAAGGACACGGGCGACGATTACGCGGTGTACCTGAAGAAACTGTGCGAGGCGCAGGGCATCGAGAATCCGACGGTGGAAGACGCGCGGCGAATGGATCGCGCACGCACGGGCAAGAAGACCTCGAACCGCGACTGGGAGTCTCCGACCGACGCGGATGCTCGCATCGTGCGACTCAAGGACGGGCGCACGCGGCTCGGCTACAAGGCTGAGCACGTCGTGGATCTCGACACCGGCGCGGTGGTCGCCGCGGAGATCTACCGCGCCGAGGAGTCGGACACCGCGACGCTACGCCCGAGCCTTGAAGCGGCGCGCGAGAACGCTGATGCGGTCCGCACGGCCTCGAACGGCGACGACGATGACGATGACGCCCCGCCACCGGCGGCGCCAACCGTTGCATCGCGCCCGACCCTCGAGGTTGTCGCGGACAAGGGCTATCACAAGATCGAACTGCTTCTGGAACTGAGGCGCGCCGAGTATCGGACGTATATCCCCGTCCCCGACCAGAAGGGGCAGCGGCAATTCGGCGACAAGGGGGGCATGCTCGGGCGCGAGGCTTTTCACGACAACCGCAAGCGGGTGCGTCGAGCGAAGGGCAAGAAGCTGCTGCGAATGCGAGGGGAGCGAATCGAACGCACGTTCGCTCTGGCCTGCGAGACGGGCGCGCACCGTCGCGTCCGACTGCGAGGTCGCGACAATGTCCGAAAGCGTTACATCGCTCACATTGCCGCGCTCAACCTCGGACTCGTCATGAGAACTCTCTTCGGGCACGGAACGCCGCGGCAGGCGGCGGCCGCCGTGCTGGCATCGTCTTCGCGGCCCTCTTTGGATCGCTCTACGATCGATCGCGCGCTGCGCCGGGCAGCTCGTTGGCACGCTTCTCCAGCCGGCCATGAGGCATCGACGCGCCGTCGAACGTGCCGCGTGAGCCCGACAACCGTTTCGTCAACGGACTGCTAGGGCGCGGGCTGGCCAGTTCGAAACGCGATGCCCGCGCAATACGGTGCCGCCCACGCGCACCAGGTAATGTGCGTGCCGTCGTCGACGAGTTGCACGTAGCTCGCTCCGAACCGCGCGGCGGCTTCCACTCCAAGACGCTCGTGGCACGCGGCAACGCCGCCGTAGCCGCACTTCTCCGCTTTCACGCGCCCGAGTTCTTTCGAGCCTGGCGGGGGCGGAACGCGGGAGACGACGGCGGGCGTGACGCTCTCGAGATTGCTAGGAACGCCCGTTTCGGGAAGGGTCGAGACCGTGTAGCCGCAAGCGGTGCACGCCCCGGCGAGTACGCCAAGAACCGAAAATCTCAATCCAGCGTTGCCGTATCATTTTCAGCCACCTCCTCGTTCTGCGTCGCAACGCAGGACTGTCGCGGTGTCTGTATTACGCCAAACTTGGCGTGGTGCCAACGGGCCGCTCGCACGAACGTTTCTTCGTGTCGCGGATCACGCCCCAGGAGAAACGACTTCGCCGCGTGCTCGCGGCGAATACGCGCGGCCTTCGTGAACGGCACGGATGGTCGTTAGAGGAGGCCGGGCATCGCAGTGGGATGCACTGGCGACACTGGCAAAAGATTGAGGCCGGGGAGGTCAGTGTCACGTTGAGGACACTCTCGAGACTGGTCGAGGTGTTCGGCGGCGTCGATGTCGGGGAGTTATTCCGTACGGCCACGTCCCGCGAGGACCGCGAGGACTGAGCCGGTCGGCCAGTGGCGTCGCGCCTACATCGCTGGGCGAGTGAAGATTACTGCAACGCGAACGGCGACTGTTGCGGCGTAGCACTGCGATCTGCCGAGCGGTTGATGGCTCACCATGCATGGTGATTGTGTTCTGGCGCTCGCTCTGGCTTCACATGCCCGTGCGCACGCGCCTTCCCCGCAGCCGCGGACCGCTAACCCTTGCCCAAACGGTCACATGGCAGCTCAAATTGGCACGTCTGGCTAGGCGCGTCACGCAGGAGGCGCTCGCCGAGATTCTCGACATCCCAGTGCAGCATGTCTCCCGCATCGAGGGCGGTCAGAACATCGCGCTCGACACGCTGGAACGCGTGGCGATCGCCCTTGGGCTTCAGGCGCGCTTCAATTTCGTCGATAACCCCGAAGGCCCTCTGAGACCGCCACCTAGCAGGCGGCAACAGACAATCGCGCGAAAAGCGCGCGCGGCTAAGAGTTAGAGGCTAGAAGCCTGGACGGCCCTGCGACCGAAGGGATACGTTCGGATCGTTCCACGACGCGTGTCGACTGCCCCCCTCGTCGGCCACGCGTCTGGAGCCCATCAACCAGCCGGCGTTTCCGCGTTACAGGGCAACCAATGGTGGTTTTGAGGTAACAGGGCCAAAAAAGGCAAAGCCTCGGCCGCCCCAACATTCTGGCTCGGAGTTGATGCGCGAGCGGCTGTCGCCGCGCTCGCAAACCATCTTGGCGGAGGGCGGAGGGCCTTACTATCCAGCTTCGTCACAACGATCCTGCTTTCGTCACGGGTTTCCGGAGCGGGGCCGACCGCCCCTTCCGGAGCGGGGCCGACCGCCCCAATGGTTCCCGCGGCTCTTCCAAGGATCCCGCAATTCGCTGCGGGCGGCGCGCCTCCTTGGCCCTACGGCACCTCGCGGGCGCGCCTTTGACGGAACGGTTGGATCGACGCGCGGCGATTTCAGTGGTCCCGGGTTGCGCGCCGTCGAGGCCGCACTGCGGACGACCCTGGCGCGCTACCCAGCTCGCTGCGGGTAGCGGGTATTTTTCGCCTACTGGACGGTACAGGGTCCTTTCAGTGGCGCCGACGCAGCCGTCTGCGACGAGCGAGACGTGATCGCACTGTCGCCGAGCGCCATTGGCCGAGTTCGTCAAAGCTGAGCCAGCTCCAGCTGCAGATTGTTCGTCTCGTTTCCTCCATACCACGATGTCGTCGCTCGGGAATAGGTCCGACCCATTTCTGGAGGTCGACCTGCACGAGCACAGGCATCCCGTCGCAGGGACAACTACTACTACGTGGGGACCGAGCTTCCGCCGCCCACGTTCCAGGATGCGACGACCACGGTCAAGCAACTCGCTCATGAGACGCAGTCGTATGGCCGGCTCGATACGCTCGCGTTCCGGGACTGCGCCTTGATACGCTCGCCTACGATGACCGACGAGATCGCCAAACAGGTTCGCGACGAGGTTGCGAAGCTCCTGAAGGGCGCCATCGAACCCATTCAGGAGCCGGCTACCAGAAGTGGGCCGCTCCAGGTCGTTGGTCGCCTATGGGTGGCCACGATGACAATCATCGCGGTCGCTGCATCCGTCTCCGCGTACATCGACACGCACAACCCGATCGTGGAGCGTCGGGCGCGTAGCTTGGAATGTACCGAGACCGCGTCGTCGGCGTCATGTGGGCCAGCAAAGGCAGGTGCCACGGGTCAACCTGCGATGACAGCCATGGTAGCCGAGCCCGCTCCGAGCGTGACGCAGGCCGCGCGTGCATCAACAAAGGCGGAGACTGGTGGTCAGGCAGCGGCGGCGACGACGATGGTAGCCGAGCCCGCCGCCACCGTGATGCCGACGGCGCCGTCTGCATCGTCGGAGCGTACGCCAGCAGTCCTTCCCGCGGATGCTCCGGCCACCACAACGGATGTCACGAACTGTCTGCGGTACCTGCTCATGTTGATCGCAGTCGGCGGCTTGGGCGGAGCGGGTTACCTGCTTTACTTCCTCGGCAAAAAGAACCGCGCATTCCTTTTCAGTCCGACGGAATTCTCGCCGAGCGTCCACGCTGCAATGATCGAGGCGGACGAGCCCGAAGAGGGTGGCGCGGATGAGGAGAAAATGGGCGGCGCGGAAAAAAAGGCGCCGGTCGAGACCAGCAGCGAAGACGCAAAGGATAAGCCGTCTTCCGGCGTGGAAGAGGAGAAGGGCCCCGCGACCAAGCAATCGGGCAACGACGACAAGGGCTCAGCCGGATGATCCACCTTGTTTTGCTTGAGCGTGTCCCTCCACGCCCTGTACCGGATTTTCTTCGCGCGCTCAGCGAGAACTCCCACACGTGGCGCAAGGTCATCAGCAACGTGTGGATCGTCGACACCGATTTGGATCCAAGCGACCTCGGGGACATGCTGCGCGAGAACCTCACGGCGCAAGATCGTCTCTTCGTCATTCGCACGCAGCAGCGCTGGTGGGGACTACGGAGAGGCGCGAACGCTTTGCTATTCGACTGGCTTCGTCGGCGGCCGCGTTTCCGATGGTGATCATCGCTCGTCGCGTTTTGGTGTTACGCATACGTTTTGGTATTGGGCGCTGGTTTTGTTTGAAGATGCCGGCTTAGGGCACGACCGCCCGCGCTCTCGGGGTCGAGTTGGAAGACCTGTTCTCTCAGGTCTCCAAACCACACCGCAACGTCGGAAATAGGGCGAGACGGAATTATTGGGCAGCCCGCCCCTCCGGGAGCGAATCATTGGGCAGGAGGGAATAATTCGACAAATCCGCTCGGCGTAGAAGAGGCGACGAATGCGCGCGCGCTGATCCGGATCGATCGTCATCGCCCGCTCCGCTCGTCACGTCTCACGCGGGGGCCCACGATCTCGAGCTCGTACAGGCGTGCGCCGAAATCGTCGAACCAGCCGGGATAGAGTCTCGTGGCGGACGAATCGCTCTCGTCGCCCACAACGAGCGCAGCGCGGATCGGAAGCGGGTGCCAGCGGCCGAGCGCGTCGAGCAGCCTCGGCAACGCCCGCGCGTGCCACGGCGTCGGCAGCCTCGCTCGAAGCACCGTGCGGCGGCTGTCCGTCGCGAGGATCGTCGCCCCCTCGGGCGTCGGGATGATGAGGACGTGCAGCTCGCGCATCGGGCGTCTCCTTCGATGCGTGCACTGTGCAAGTTTTCGGCGTCTCTCCGGGACCCTGATCCATCACGCGACGCCGACGGCGGTACGCCCGGTTTCGGTCGCGGTGGTCGAGGCGCCCTTCGGGACTGCGCTGATGCCGAACGCGCGCCTCGCGAACACTTCGCCGGCGAGCTCGCGGCAGAGCGACCCGCAATACCGGTCCCCACGATCACAATCGGCGCAGAGAAAGAAGATCTGCCCGCACTCTGCGCAAATGACGAACCGAAGCGACGGCTGCACGTCCCGTAGTGGACCAAGACCGAACTCGCCGCCGAGCGATTCATCGCGCGAGTTGCGTGCGGAAATTCTTCGAGCGGAGGAATGCTACGGCAAGCGTAAAGAGCACAACGCGCTCGTGCCGCGTGATCACTGGATCGGCGAGTGCGACGCGCAACGGCAGCACGGACACCGTCAACGCGTCTTCGGTCGGTCCCAGTAGGGGCTCTTGCACCGTGGGCAGACGCGCGGCTCGTCGGGGAGCGCAGCAGGCTTGACCCCTGGGTCGGACGGCTTGAGGAGCGGCTGCGCACGCGCCGGCGGTTCAAGTCCGGCGGGGGACCCACCGATGCCCGCATCGGCAGCAGTAGTACCCCCAGACGGTCACTCGCACGAGTCCCACGGGGCGACGCTCCCACGCATGCAGGGCGTTGACAATATGTACCTAGATGGTAATATACCAGTAAGTAGCGTCGCGCTGGCGCTGCTGGAAGAGACGAGGAAGCCATGCAGATGAGCAACGGAACGACCAAGATACTGCCCGCGCCGGAAACTGCGCATTGTCCGACGTGCGGTTCATCTATCACGCGCGAGCGTTATGAGCGGATCCTGCGGATTACTGAGGCTCGCGAGGCGGAACTCGCTCAAGAATACGCGGCGCTCGAACGCGCGCGCCAGGCGTTCGATGCCGATCGGACCACGGCGATCGGTGATGCCGTAGCAGCCGAACGCGTGAAACTCGACGAGGCAATCTCTGCAGAGCGGACCAAATGGGAGACCAACGCGGCGCGCCTAGCCGGTGACGTCGAGCGAACACGCGCGATGACGGTCGCCAAACTCGAGCGTGTCGTCAGCGGGTACGAAAGGGTGGTCCGCGCGGAGGTGAGGCGGCGCGAGATCCTCGAGAAGAAGATCGCCCACGAGAGGGTGGCGATGCGGTCGCAGGCGAAAGCCGAGGTTGCCGGTCTCGTCCGTCAGGCAACCCGCGCCGTAAAGCAGCAGCAGCGCGCCCTCGTCGAGGATTCTGCGCCACCAGGTGAAGACCATCGAGGCGCGCAGACGACGAGACGAGGACATCATGAAGCGCACGGTCGCCGAGTTGCAGCGCAAGGCCGAGGATCGCGACCGCAGCCACTTCGGTCCGGAAGGGGAGGAGGACGTCGCCCGGAACCTGCGCGATGCGTTTCCCGGCGACAAGATCGAGGCGCACGGCCGGGCGGGCGACATCGTGCAGGTTGTCATCGACCACGGCCGGGAAGTCGGCAAGGTCGTCTTCGAGGTGAAGAACACGAAGGCTTTTCAACGTGCGTTCGTCAGGCAGACGGCGCTCGCGATGGAGAGCCACAGCACGTCGTACGGGATCCTCGTCACACGTGTGTTGCCAGCCCGTGCAACGGGGCTCTGCGTTATCGCGGGCGTCATTGTGGCAACACCTGTCGTCGTCGCTCACGTCGCCGCAGTGGTGCGAGACGGAATCGTCAAGATCGGGCGCATGCGGGCGACTGAGACTGACAAGGCGTCGATGGCCGGCGCGCTGGTCGCCTACCTCCGCAGCGACGAGTTCACGGCCGCCATCAAGCGCGTTCACGTGACCGTCGGCGAGCTACGCGAAAGCCTGTCACGGGAGAGGTCGCTGCACGACGGATGGTGGAAGACGCGCGAGACCGCCTACGGCGCCATTCTGCGAGAGGCCGTCGGCGTGGACGCGAAGGTCGACGAACTGCTCCGTGAGCAACCCACTGGCCCGGAGAAGGGAGGCTCGCAATGACGGCCAGTCGGCCGGATGTTCTCGCACCCGAGCCGGGCGAACCGGACGGAGACTCCGCGCGACCCTCCGACAGCGACCGAGTCCTCATCAGCACGTCGGAAGCTGCACGGCTTCTCGGCATCAGCCGGAGTGCGCTCTACATGCGTATTTTCCGCCACCAGGTAGGCGGGATCGTGCGCACTGGTCGGCGCGTACAGTTTCATCGCGCGCGCCTGCTCGCCTGGCTCGACCGCAAGGTCAGCAGGTGAGGCGCGCGAAGAACGAACCACAACGAGCGGGCGCGTCCCAACGTCATTTCGACGCTCGTCTCTTCTTCGGCGTACCACGACTGCGGCGCGCGCCCGTGGACCGCTTCTCTTGCGCGCCGAGATACCCGGCGCTGAAATGGTTAAGGCCGCGCTCGAGAGAAAGGCGGAGGACCTCAGTGCGCGTCAGGCGCCCGGCCATTCGCAACTCATCGGAGGACGCTGACTTGTTAGCCAAGTCAGCAAGCTCCGAGGCGAGATCTACCCAACGCTGCGGCATCTTGATCGTGATGGAGACGGTGTTCTCGCTAGGCGCTCTCGGCATGCGGGGAACGTAGCGCAATCCGCTACAACTCGCAACATGGCGAGAAGTGTCCGGTCGAACACGAAACGGCGGGCTACGGGCCACAGTTTCTGGGGCGCACCGGGATGTAGCGGAGTGCGTAACACCCCGATAGATGCCTATACGTGCAAATCTCGGAGAAGGTCACGAGTCGGCACGCCCCGTGCATTCGACGAGGTTCGCGGCCGCGGCGTGAACGCGGCGTCCGAAGCAACAGGAGTGGTCATGACCGTCAACGTGAGACCGTGGAAGGACGAAGGAGGTAGATACCAGGTCGAGGTCTATTTTCGCTGGCCAGATCTGACCGCGTGCAGAGACCGGCGTGTGATCACCGCGACGTCCGCAGCGTCCGCGAGAAGGTGGGGCGATCTACGGGAAGCAGAGTTGCGCGAAGCCGGGCGCGTTGCTCGTTTGCCGAAGCCCTCAAAGCCGCCCACAGTCTCGGCGTTCGCGCTGACGTTCATAGCCGATCTCCGCGCGCGACTGCGCAAAGCGGCGGACATCCACAACGTCGAGCGTGAACTCCATTCACACGTGCTGCCGTTCGTCGGGGACTTGCACCTGGACGAGGTAACAAATGCTCAGATCTCGCTGCTTCGCCGACGCTGGACGGAGGGAGGATACTCCACCTTCCACGGTCGCATTGCGAAGCCGACATCGAATAAGCGGACCCACAACCTCAGGCTCTGCCAGATATCCAGACTGTTACATGCGGCCGTTGATTTCGGCGTGCTCCAAAAGATGCCGTGTCGCATCGTGCGGTCCAAGGTCGACGACGACAAGGCAGCAATGTTTTACGACGATGCGACGCTCGGTCGCCTGCTCGTCGCCGCAGCGGAGTTGGACGTGCGATACCACGCGCTGGTGCTGCTCGGGTGTGACGCCGGACTTCGACGTGGCGAAATCATCGCCCTGCGTCGAAGCGACATCGACTTCGCGGCCGGGCGTATCTACGTGCGGCGCTCGATCTGGCACAATGGCGCCATTCCCTTTGAGAGCGAGACCAAAGGCGGCAAGGAACGGTGGCTGCCGATGACCTCGCGCCTTGCGAACGTGCTGCAAAGCGTTCCGGAGATCGGCCCCCGTGTGCTCTGCAAGGACGGCGGCAAGGAGTTGCTGCCGAACGACGTAGCGTACTGGATGGCACGCGTCGAAAGCCAAGCCGGACTGCCGGTCACGGGTCGCGTCCATGTCCTTCGGCACACGTTCATTACCAGGCTCGCCATGGCGGGCGTGCCCGCGCGCGTGATCCAGGCATTGGCCAGGCACGCGCAGCTGATTCAGACGGAGCGTTACATGCACCTCGCGCCCCATGCGACGGAGAAGGGCATTGCGGCTATCGAGAACGCAGCGGACCCGCGCGCGGCGCGGTGATCATCGCGCCGCAAATCGACGCAACCTGCAAGAGTAATTGTCGCTCATCACCCAGATACCCTCTTAGACCCCAGATTACTGGCAGATGCCATTGACACAGGTGTCGGTTGAGAGACAGCAGTCGGTATCGACCCCGCAACCCGTCGAGAGGTCGTCAACGCAGCCGCAAGTCGAGTCGCCCGTTGAGCAGAGCCCTGTGCAGCACTGGCTGTCCACTGAGCATCCCGATCCATCTGGCGCGCACGTCGGAGGTCCGCTGTCTTTGCCCGCATCGGCGGGCGTGGTCGCAAAGCAGAACGCCGACGAGCACTGCGAAGCGCAACTCGTACACGTGCAGTTATACCAACCGAGCCACTCCGACTGGACGTCGGTTGAAGCGTAACCGTACGGGCATCGGCCTAAAAGGCAGATCCCGCAGTCCCAGGATGCGCTACGGGTCGAAAATCGTCGCCGGACCAGGCTTGGGTGGTGGCTTCCAGCGATCGGGGAGCAGGTCGACGTAGTGGTCGTCGGCAGTCTTGTCGATTCGGTCGAGGACATCGGCGAGGTATTCGACCGGGTTGACGCCGACGCGCGTGCAGGAGACGACGAGCGAGTAGAGGAGCGCGAGCTCCTTGCCTGCGTCCTCGCTGTGGACGAAGAGGAAATTCTTTCGGCCGAGCGCGACGACGCGGAGGGCATTTCGGCGGGGTTGTTGTCCAGCGGGATGCGCACGTCGCGGAGGAAGCGTCCGAGCTCGCGCTGGTTGTGCCAGGTGTAACGCGCGGCGCGACCGAGGAGCGTCTTGGGCCCGTGCGCGCGCCGGATCTCGCGCGCGAGCAGCAGGAGCCGCACGAAGAGCGGACGGGCGTACTCGCGGCGCAGCGCCAGATGCTCGGGCGTGCCGACGATCTCTTGTCGTTCGGCCTCGTGCTCGACGCAGTACAGGCCGCCGATCAGCTCGAGGGCCTCCTTCGCCTCGGGGACGTCGCCGGCCTCGAAGAACTTTCTCCGTGCGTGGGCGTGGCAGCCGCACCGCTGGCGCTTTCCCTTCTTCACGAGCGGGTCGTAGCCGCGGTAGTCGTCGCAGAGGAGGGCACCGGTGGAGTCGCCGAGCACATCGATGGGTACGTCGCCGCTGCGCGTGAGGTCGAATCGGTAGCCGGTGAGGCTGCGGCCGACGAAGGCCCACATGAACGCCTTCGAGGTTTGCTTGGTCATCTTGAAGGAGGTCTCGTCGGCGTGGACGAGGAAGTCCTTCTTGATTGCCTCGAAGAGCGGGGCGCGGAGCGGCTCGAGCTTAAGGCCGGCTCGGCGAAAGAGATCATTCATGGTGCTCCGCGCGACGGGCATGCCGAGGCGCGCGAAGGACTGCTCGAGCCTGTAGAGGGGCGTGACGACGAGGCACTTGGAGACGACGAGGTGAGCGACGAAGCTCGAGTCGTAGCGCGTCTTGTCGGCCCAGCGCTCGGGCGCGGGCGCGGTGACGACGCAGCCACCGCAGCGGCACGCGACGACCTCGCGCGTGTGGACGACGCGTCGGAAATAACCCGGGACGTAGGAGTAGATCTCCGACGGCTTGCCCGTGCCGACGCTGCGGAAGTCAGTGCCGCCGCAGAGGCTGCACTTCTTGAGCTCCGCGGGGACAGGCTCGGTCTTCTCCTCGGTGACGACCTTGTCGGCGCGGAGCAGCGCCTGCTCGGTGCGGCGGTCCGCGGCCTCCGCGGGCGTGCGCGGAGGTCGCGGGACCCTCGGCATCTTGCCCATCTTCTCGGAGCGCTTGGCGAAGGCGCGCTTGAGCACCTCCATCTCGGCCTGCATCACCTCGAGCTGGGTGCCGAGGTGCTTGGCGTAATCGCGCCAGGCGCAGCCGTGCTCGTTGTCGTCGTCGGGAGGCGGAACCAACAGACAGCTTTGATCATGACGCGCGTGCCGTGTCGATCCCCTTTATGCACTTTCTCTCGCGGCCGGCTGCCACATGGGTGCGCGATGCACGGCGCGAAGATCGATGCCGTCGAGCAACATCGTGAGCGAGGCCGGGTCGAGCACGACCTGGGAGGCGCCCTCGGGGATGCGCGGCATCGAGAAGCGCCCCCGCTCGAGGCGCTTGTAATAAAGAACGAACCCGCCCGCGCTGAAGAACAGGATCTTCACGCGGTCCATGCGGCGCCCGAAGAACACGAACAGCGTCCCACTGTACGGATCGGCCTTCCACAGCGAGCGAACCAGCGTCACGAGCCCGTCGTGCCCGCGGCGCAGATCGATCGGCTCGCTCGCGAGCACGATCTGCACGCCCGGCCCGAGGCTCAGCACGCGCGCGCCGACGCCGACACGATCGCCGCGAGGTGCTCGGCGCTCACCGCGCCGCGCAGGGTCATGCGCGCGGCGCCGACCTCGACGAAGACCTCGAGCTGATCCACCTGCACCGCAGGTGCGCGATCTGGCGCGGCCCGAACTACGACCGGCAACAGGCGCGGGCTCGATTCCCGTGCTCGCCTATGTAGCTCCGAACGCCACCAGATCAGCGTCCGCTCCTTCACCCCGTGCCGCCGCGCGACCGCGCGCGCGTCCCCGGCCTGCGCAATCTCCGCCACCCGCTTCGCCCACCACTCCGCCGTGTGCCTCATGCCCGCAGTGAATCGCGACGGCGGCGAACGCGCACGGCGTCCATCCCCGTACGGTTACCTTCGTTTTGCTTTGGCTTCGGATTCCCGGTGCAGACAAGTTCGCGACGATTGCGGTCGCCCCGGTGCTGACGATCTTTGCCAGCGCTGCCGGCTACTACTTTGGATCGCGACAGGGAAAGTAGCAGCAGTTCGCCGCCATGAACCTCTCGCTCACGCGTAATTGTCGCTGATTAAAGCGCGACGAGTTGGGTGTTTTGCTTGACGGCGCTGATACCCTAACGCTGCGTATGGCTTCGTAGAGGTCCACAAGCTCGCGCCGCCACTCCGCAGCAAGCCCAATCTTCCATCGCGGCGCGGAACACGCAACGATTGACACGGGAAATCCACGGGAATGGGTTGCCCTCGCTGTCGAGGATGAACTTGAGGAAGTTCATGCGGATTGTCACCCACGTCTCGTCATCTCGCGCAGTGATATCGAGTGAACTGCGGACACGATTCCCGCCCCGGAGGAATCAGCGTGACCTTGTTCACCAACACGCCCGGATCCTCGTCGGGCACATTGGATGGCGGTCCTAGGTTCCAGCTGATCGAATCCGCGTGTCGGTAATGGAACGCGTTGATGCCGTGGGCGGTGCCGCGCATGACGTGGAGGGCGACGAGATACATCAGGCCGCGTCTGTCTCAAATGGTAGGTGTGTGTCGCCCTCTTCAACTTTGAGGTCGTGCTTGCCGAGCGACGGCGCAGGGTGCGCCGGCGCTGGTCGCGCATACGAGCGCGGATCGCCTCAAGCGCGGCAACGAGGCGATGGCCTCGCATCGACGGCACGAGAGCCGCCGCGAGCTTGTAGGTGCTCGAGCCTGGTCCGTCCGTAACGAAGGTCGTCGACTTGGCGCCGAGCATCACGTGGATCATTCGGTCCACGTTTGCATCGGAAGCGCCGTCTGTGGCCCACGACTCGAAGTCAGCCCGCGACTTGTAGACGAAAAACTCCGTCATGGCCGCGATCGTCTCGTCACCCGGTAGAACACAAGTGTCGCCCGGAAGGACATTCTGAATAGCGTCGGCCATGAGCGAAGAAGCTCCGTGATGATGAACGTCGCTTCGTCGGGCGGTCCAGCGTCTTCAACGATGATGTCACTACCGCCGATCATAACCCCGTCGCTCCGTTCGTTTGCTGCCGCGCCTCGGCGACGCGGTAGTCCATCGCCGAATAGAAGATCCACTGTCCACGATCTCCAGCGATCGGCTTTGGGTCGCCACATCCTCGAAGGTGAAGACGTACGCAAGTTTGCGCCGAGGAATGCGCAATCGGTTGGAGAGATTCTTCGTCTCAGGACCGAGGCTCGTAAAGTACGCGCGAAATGGATCGGCGGGTGGATCATCCACGC
Organism: uncultured delta proteobacterium; assembly: GCA_963731595.1. Taxonomy (GTDB): domain Bacteria; phylum Myxococcota_A; class Polyangia; order Polyangiales; family Polyangiaceae; genus DASXHD01. Next base: position 21,225 of record CAVSWE010000003.1, on the reverse strand, counting down.
CGAACAGCCAGTCCCGTTGGGACTGCACCGCCTTGAACCCGTCGTCATCCGTGAAGTGGTTCACGAATAAGCATACGCGAGCAGACCGCGCGCGTCTATTGGTGGGCTCGTCCAGAAGGTCCTGCGTTACTTTCTCGGCCGGACGCGAGAACTGTGACGAATGGCTAGCCCGTCAGTCACTTCGAATCGCACGAATGCGAGCACGAAGCGTCTCGAAGTCTTCGTCGGTCAACGCTGCGGCCCTCGATTCGCTCCTTGACGTATCCATCCTCGAAGTCTAGCAGGGCGACGCAAACCCAAAACCGCCGCCGGTCACGGCGCGTCGTCAATGGCGCTCGGCGAGGGGTTGGTCGTAGTAAACGTCGTTGCCCTCGATCGCAACGTCCTCGAAGTGCTTGGCGGCATCGTCAATCTTGTCGATGGTCCACTCATGACCACCGCTACCGGAGCTGTTGGGCTCCACCCAATGCTTGTGTATGGGTGACCATGCAGGAGCTTGTTCCTCGTAGAGATGGCGCGGAGGAATTTCTCGTGAAACTTCGTGAGCGACTTGCGCAACGGCTCGCCAATGGCGGCGTCGCCTTGTCGATGGCGACGTGGAACGCGGTCGCGATGAACTTCGCCGTTTGGCCGGACGGAACGGCCCCGTGGCCGTCCCGGGCTCACCTTGGCGATCGTCGAGATCACCTGCTGTTCGAGGGTATGTGAAGTTGTAGAGCGCCCGGCCGAGCGCGACGACATACTCACGGTCGACTGGGATTCGAGGCTCGTAGGGCATCGTGCTATTCGCTTTTCCCTCGGTTCGCACGCGCTCGACGACCGTGGTGTTCGGGCGGCGCTTGGCCTCCTCCACCGGGATGAACTCGCCGGTCTTCACGTCGCGGCCCCTTGGCGAGGAGGACTCTGCGCCGTAGCCCGGCTTCGGCACGCGCTCGACGGTCGTCGTGTTGGGGTTTCGGCGCGCTTCTTCGACCGGAATGAAATGGCCGGTCTCGGCATTGCGCCCCCGAAGTGATGTCTGACCCTTGTTGGCTCTCACTGTAAACCTCGCTTCCACCGACGATCGTCTGCACAAGTCTGACTCGCTCACGCCGCTCGGTGGTCCATCAAGACCTTGGCCTCGGCCACGTCTTCGGTGAAGTCGAGCACCATCTGAATGGGTTCGGCATTCTCGTGCCGCTCGTTGTACACATCCACGTCCGTTTGTAGTTGTATGCAGTCGCCGACGATTTGGCGGCGCCGCTGGGCAAACGCCTTGACCATGTGGTCGCGCGGCGCGCTGTCGAGAGACGCCCAAAGAGACATCTGCACCCCGCCTTTGGTGATCCGTATTGCGTGGTTCACGCGATAACGACGGCCGTTGGCGTCGGTCTTGTATTCTTCGCGCAACGCCCGCGCCATCTCCTCCGCGAGTGCGTCGCGGGGATCAAAGCGTGGCGCCTCCAGGAGTCCTTTCCGCAAGGCCCACTCAACGACCTCACGCGGAGCGGCCGGGATGCCGCCGTTTGCGCGCTCGTACCTATGCCACAGGTTTTGCAGTTGCTCGTTGTACGTTGTCATACGTCTATTCCTTATCCGTTGGCCACATGGCCCCAGCCATCGACGACCGCAGTCGCGGTCACGCACGCGCGGATCTTGACGAAAAGCTTTGAAAAGATCTTCCAGTTGTCGAGCTTCCAACGGACACGACCGGCAACGATGCCCGGATGAACCTGAAGCAGAGTGGCGAGGCTCACGATATCTCGTTCCGAGATGTACGGCGCCTTCCGCGCAACGAACGAATCGAGCTTTGTTGTCGGGACGGCAAAGTCCGCCGCCGCAGCGTTGGCCTCTCGTTCCTGTTGGGGGACGGAATCATCGAGTCCGGCTCCCGCACCATCCAGATCATCGAAGATGGGCTGATCCATCGCGTGTTCGCGCAGTACGTGTTCAATCTCGTGCCGAATCACGAACCAGAAGTTGTCGATGCGGTCGTGTCGCAGAGACATGCCAATGACTGGAGAGTTGTCCAGCCAAAAACAAACACCATCGATCTTTGAACCAGGAAGAAACTCTACGATGGCGAATCGGACACCACATTCAGACAGAATGCGGGGCACATGCCGCGTCTCTTCTGGCGCGGTCATCAGACTCCGTAACTTCGTGAGTGCTGCGCGCAGCGCCGGTTCCGAATACCGAGGAACGACCATCTGCCGCGCGATCTGGCGCACCCGATAAAGCCACACGAACTGCGGTGCCGGGGCGCGCTCGTCATAGTCGGTCTTCTTCGCCGCATGGCTGAAAGCAGGGGTGTCCTCCACGTTGTGACCTCAAGAAACGTGGCCATCTGCTTCTCAAGCTGAGCGACATCGCCGTCGTGAATCCAACCGCGTTTGATCATCTCGCGTACGGGGTATTGCGGACTGCAACCGTGCCCGGCGTGCGACATCCGACGCCGGTCGTTTCGCGCGGGAGAGATCAAACGCGGTCTGAAGATTGAGGAAAAACTCCGGGGCCACATCGAAGGCGTCACCAAGCGCGCGAGCCATATCCGCGGTCACGCCGCGCTTGCCCGCGACCAACATGTTGACCGACTGCTCCGGGACCCCCAAAACGTAAGCCAAATCCCTCTGAAGCCACCCCCTGGCCTCCAATTCCTCCCGGATGAAATCGCCGGGCGGCGGGATGTCGATGTTGTTGTGAACGTCCAGATAGGCGATTCCTCCTTCACCTGGTGGTTCTCGATTGCGATGATCTCGATTGTCGGCGGCTCGGTGGTGAGGTCGAGTACGAAGACCAGGCGCCACTTGTCGTTGATGCGGATGGATTGCTGACCATCGCGGTCTCCGGACAGCTTCTCGAAATGCAGACTCTTCCAGTTGCGGAGGGTGCGTTCGTCGGGAGCTGCATCGAGGACGACGAGCTTTTTGCGAACCGATTGGACGACCTGGACCGGCAGACCGAGTTGTTCGGTGCGAATGACCGCCAGACGGGCATCTCGGAACAGAACCCTCATGCATGCTGGACATTATTCGACCGGTGCGGCGATTGTCAACAATCTACGAAGCACTGACGTTCAGTCGCATCATTTCAGGACAAGCGCACCGAACGGTTGAGCCGTGCGGGAGGTGCGCACGTCGATGCAGGCGCCATGACCCCCGTCGCGTCCGTCGGCGAGCTTCGACGTCGAGCACGGGCAGTGCTCGCCGGTAACGGCCGACGACAACACGCGGCTACTGATCGAGATCTGCCGCGATCACCGGTGTGACCGGCTGGCCGGGCACGTGCTTGCGCCGGCGCGACATCGCGAACCTCGGGATGTCGTCGATGGCAACCAGCGGATATCTCGTGCCGATGTGGCAGCATGGTGTGCACGAACGTGTCGGCGTGCGGTCGGCGTCGTGCTGGACGACCTGCACATCGACCGTATCCACCCGGTATCCCCGACAAACGGGCAAAGGCCGCGGAAGGATGCTCAGAATGGACCGGGTTCACGTGGTGCGGCACGAGCTGCGGGTCGGAGGGTACCTAAGATTGGCGAGCCATCGCCGCCGCCGCGGCGGAGGCGGCAGTCAACGACTCCGCGTGATGGCCCAACCACGAACAGCCCACTCGTTGCCATTCGTGTATCCAAGGCCGAGCAGGGTTACAAAGTGCCTGCCATCTTGGTCGCGAGCCCAGCCGGTAACAAGACCTCGCGGGATCGCGGTCTCCGCCGTCCCGCGGCTGCGATTTCGGCGTGTCGATGAAGAGGAAAAGCATTCCCTCGTTCTGTGGCAGATCGAAGCGTACGCGACCGTGGTAAGCACGCCGCTCGGTGCCCTCGAGCACGCTCACCGTGATCGGTGTGAACTCTCCCTTGTTAGCGTGTACGAACGCCTCAAAGGAGGGCACGAATCCTGGGCACAACTGATAATCAGAACGTCCGCAAGTTGGGCATTGACCCACCATCCGTTTCTTGATTGCACGAGTCACAAACTCCGTGACCGTTTGGTCTGCGCTTGTGGCGGACCGCTCGAGCTGGGACTTCAGTTCATCGGTGATTCGGATGGTTAGCGTAGTCGAGTCGCCCATGCACTCTGATTGTAGTGCATCCGAGTGCGCAGTCAAGTCCGTGCGCCGCTGTAATACCTGCAAATTCAGGACCTTAGACGTGTCCGGGAGAATGTGCTCGGGAGACGCTTGCAAACGAGGCCCACGTCGCTACGTTGCGAAGCAATTGGTCCCCGCTCCCTGCCGAAAGGGCTCGGGCGGGGTTTTTTTTTGCTTTTGCGTTAGCATGAAGCGGCGTGCCTGAACCACCCGACAGCCCTGAGACGAAGCGAGTGGTCGCCTTTGTGGATGGCATGAACCTATTCAACTCCGTCAAGACGGAGTGGGGGTACACGTTTCCGAACTACGAGGTTTTAGGCTGGCCGACGCGATTGGGGAGATGAATGCTGCCGATGGCTGGAATAGGCCAGCGTTCGCTTCTACACTGGCATTCCGAATCTCATAGCGCGATCCCAGCCGTAGCTCGTTCTGGGCGGCGGAAGGTCACATCAATGCGCGCGCATGGTGTGCACGTTTTCACGCGAAGCCTTCGTTATCGACCGCAAATGTTTCGGTGCGCGAACTGTGATTCAGAGCAACGCATTACCTGCGTGACCTGCGGCAAAGAGAGAGACGATCGAGGGCAAGAGAAGGGCATCGACGTCAGAATAGCAATCGACATCGTGAAACTGGCGCGGCAAACGAGTACGATGTCGCGCTGATTTTTAGCCAGGATCAGGATCTCTCTGAAGCTACGGATGAAGTGAAAGTAATTGCAAGCGAGGGTGGCCGGTGGATCTCGCTCGTAACCGTCTTCCCCAAGCTGTCAGATAAGAAGCTCGACCGCGGCATCGAGCGGACTCGGTGGGTCCGATTTCGACAAAGAGACTTACGACAAATGCATCGATCCGACTGACTATCGAGGCGATGACTGAATCGAGGCGGTACGTCGTCGGCGTGCAGAGGCGCGAAATGGCATGCACTGTTCGTCGGAACACGTCGGAACACAGAACACATAAGCATCGCGACAAGGGAGGCTGGCGTCGTCCCGGACTCTGTTGAAACTTGAAGGTGGCGGTTCCACCGGCCCCGATCGCAAGATCGAGGTGCTTAACCCGAAAGGAACCGCCGATGAAGGACACTGCCAGGAAGAGGACGCGCCGCCAAGAGACGACGCCCCAGCTCGCGCTCGCCGCGATGATCGACGCCCGAGCCACGCTGCATGACGCCATCGTGAGCGCGGGGATGACCGTGCTCGGGGCGATGCTGGAGGAGGAACGGACGAAGCTCTGCGGCCCGCGATACGCCCGATCAGCCGGAGCGTAGCGCTAGGAGATTCGGGCATGCCGCCGGCGAGCTCGCGCTCGGCGGTCAACGCGTGCGCGTTCGCCGACCGCGGGTGCACAGCGTCGATGGTCGCGAGATGAAGCTCGAGACGTGGGAGCAGTTTGCCGAGGCGGACCCGCTCACGCCGCGCGCCGTCGAGCAAATGGTGCTCGGCGTCTCGACGCGGAAGTACGCGCGCTCGATCGAGCCCGCGCCGCCGGGGCTCGCGTCGCGCGGTACGAGCCGGAGCGCGGTGAGCCGTCGATTCGTTGCAGCTACGAAACAGAAACTCGCAGAGTTGATGGGCCGCGACCTCGGCAAGCTGGCTCTCTGCGCGCTCATGATCGACGGCATCCACGTCGACGAACACCTCGTCTGGTCGCGCTGGGTATCGACGAGCACGGCGACAAACACGTGCTCGGCCTCTACGAGGGCGCGGCGGAGAACACGACGTCCTGCGACGGTCTGCTCTCCGATCTGGAGGCCGCGGCTACGCACCGACCGCGCGACGCTCTTCGTCATCGACGGCAGCAAGCGCTCGCAAGGCGATCCGCGGAAGTTCGGCGGCGCGCGCCATGATCGAGCGCTGCCAGGTCCACAAGCGGCGCAACGTCGAGGACCATGCCCGAGGCGATGAAGCGGAAGGCCGGCCGCACGATCTCGGCCGCCTACCAGAGCGGCAACGCACGCGCGCGAAGCGCATGCTCGAGGGCCTCGCGCGCAGCTCGAACGAAAGCATCCGTCGGCCGCCGCCTCGCTCCGCGAAGGGCTCGACGAGACCCTGACCGTGATGCGTCTCGAGCTTGATGCAAGCCTCGCGCGGACGCTGTCGACCACAAACCCGATCGATTCATCAACGGGCGAATCCGGCAGAACACCCGCAACGTCGCGCAAGTGGGACGGCGGCACGATGGTGATGCGCTGGCTCGCCGTTGCCGTCATCGAGGCGTCGAAGACCTTCCGCAAGCTGCGCGGCCACAAGGGCATGCCGAAGCTCGTTGCCGCGCTCCGCGCTCACGACGCTAAAGCGCCGAGCCGGCGTTCGTTGACTCGACGAGGAAGGCCGCGTAATTGACTGTTCGCCGCCACCCAAATTCAACGGCGCTCGGGACGAAGCCAGGGGAGGCCATCATTCAGTGCTACGCAGTTCGATACTGTAGCCCCACGCACCCTCTTAGCCCCCCAGACCACCGGCAGACGCCACTGATGCAGGTGTCGGTCGCGAGACAGCAGTCGGTATTGACCCCGCAACCCGTCGACAGGTCGTCCACACAGCCGCAAGTCGAGTCGCCCGTTGAGCAGAGTCCTGCGGCAGCACTGGCTGTCCGCTGAGCATCCCGATCTATCCGGCGCGCACGTCGGAGGTGCGCTGTCTTTGCCTGCGTCGGCGGGCGTGGCCGCAAAGCAGAACGCGGACGAGCACTGCGAGTCGCAACTCGTGCACGTGCAGTTGTACCAACCGAGCCACTCCGACTGGACGTCGTTGGAAGCCGCATCGGCGCAGTTGTTCACGCACCCGGAGTTCACGCTCGCACAGTTGTTCACGCAGGTGTTCAGGGCGACGCAGTTCGGATTTTCGTTGCAGACCTTCGCCTTGTTCGCGCACTCGTTCGACGAGGAGCCGGTGAGGCACGATTGGCAGGTCTGGGGCACGCTCCTGGATTCGCGCCGAGTTCCGGCTCCTTGCCGCCATCGCTTCCGGCGTCGACGTTGAATGCCGGGCCGTTGGAGCAGTTCATCGTGGGGGCCACCGCGACGAACGTCACGGCGGAGAACAGAACGGACGCTAGGGTCGCGCGGAAATTCATCGGCTTCCTCCTCGTCGGTTTCGCCGCTCGAGCAGAACGGGAACAAATTTTTTAAGAACGGTGGTCTTTACTCTTGGGTGGCAAGCGAAGACGCCGATGCGGTCATCGAGGGGATCTCGCCGTCGCATTGCGGAGGCGCGCCGCGCCCGCGGGTGGACGCAACAAAAGGCGGCGGACAAACTCGGGATTGAGGTCCAGAGTTGGCAGCGGTTCGAGCGCGGGGAGAACACCACCGTCGGCACGCTCGTGCGCATCGCAAATCTTCTCGGCGTCACGACGCGGTCGCTGCTCGAATAACCGGCGTCGCGCGCCCGGCGACCCGGGCGCCCACGGAAACGTAACCGTACGGGCATCGGCCTAAAAGGCAGATCCCGCAGTCCCAGGATGCGCTACGGGTCGAAAATCGTCGCCGGACCAGGCTTGGGTGGTGGCTTCCAGCGATCGGGGAGCAGGTCGACGTAGTGGTCGTCGGCAGTCTTGTCGATTCGGTCGAGGACATCGGCGAGGTATTCGACCGGGTTGACGCCGACGCGCGTGCAGGAGACGACGAGCGAGTAGAGGAGCGCGAGCTCCTTGCCTGCGTCCTCGCTGTGGACGAAGAGGAAATTCTTTCGGCCGAGCGCGACGACGCGGAGGGCATTTTCGGCGGGGTTGTTGTCCAGCGGGATGCGCACGTCGCGGAGGAAGCGTCCGAGCTCGCGCTGGTTGTGCCAGGTGTAACGCGCGGCGCGACCGAGGAGCGTCTTGGGCCCGTGCGCGCGCCGGATCTCGCGCGCGAGCAGCAGGAGCCGCACGAAGAGCGGACGGGCGTACTCGCGGCGCAGCGCCAGATGCTCGGGCGAGCCGACGATCTCTTGTCGCTCGGCCTCGTGCTCGACGCAGTACAGGCCGCCGATCAGCTCGAGGGCCTCCTTCGCCTCGGGGACGTCGCCGGCCTCGAAGAACTTTCTCCGTGCGTGGGCGTGGCAGCCGCACCGCTGGCGCTTTCCCTTCTTCACGAGCGGGTCGTAGCCGCGGTAGTCGTCGCAGAGGAGGGCACCGGTGGAGTCGCCGAGCACATCGATGGGTACGTCGCCGCTGCGCGTGAGGTCGAATCGGTAGCCGGTGAGGCTGCGGCCGACGAAGGCCCACATGAACGCCTTCGAGGTTTGCTTGGTCATCTTGAAGGAGGTCTCGTCGGCGTGGACGAGGAAGTCCTTCTTGATCGCCTCGAAGAGCGGGGCGCGGAGCGGCTCGAGCTTAAGGCCGGCTCGGCGAAAGAAATCATTCATGGTGCTCCGCGCGACGGGCATGCCGAGGCGCGCGAAGGACTGCTCGAGCCTGTAGAGGGGCGTGACGACGAGGCACTTGGAGACGACGAGGTGAGCGACGAAGCTCGAGTCGTAGCGCGTCTTGTCGGCCCAGCGCTCGGGCGCGGGCGCGGTGACGACGCAGCCACCGCAGCGGCACGCGACGACCTCGCGCGTGTGGACGACGCGTCGGAAATAACCCGGGACGTAGGAGTAGATCTCCGACGGCTTGCCCGTGCCGACGCTGCGGAAGTCAGTGCCGCCGCAGAGGCTGCACTTCTTGAGCTCCGCGGGGACAGGCTCGGTCTTCTCCTCGGTGACGACCTTGTCGGCGCGGAGCAGCGCCTGCTCGGTGCGGCGGTCCGCGGCCTCCGCGGGCGTGCGCGGAGGTCGCGGGACCCTCGGCATCTTGCCCATCTTCTCGGAGCGCTTGGCGAAGGCGCGCTTGAGCACCTCCATCTCGGCCTGCATCACCTCGAGCTGGGTGCCGAGGTGCTTGGCGTAATCGCGCCAGGCGCAGCCGTGCTCGTTGTCGTCGTCGGGAGGCGGAACCAACAGACAGCTTTGATCATGACGCGCGTGCCGTGTCGATCCCCTTTATGCACTTTCTCTCGCGGCCGGCTGCCACATGGGTGCGCGATGCACGGCGCGAAGATCGATGCCGTCGAGCAACATCGTGAGCGAGGCCGGGTCGAGCACGACCTGGGAGGCGCCCTCGGGGATGCGCGGCATCGAGAAGCGCCCCCGCTCGAGGCGCTTGTAATAAAGAACGAACCCGCCCGCGCTGAAGAACAGGATCTTCACGCGGTCCATGCGGCGCCCGAAGAACACGAACAGCGTCCCACTGTACGGATCGGCCTTCCACAGCGAGCGAACCAGCGTCACGAGCCCGTCGTGCCCGCGGCGCAGATCGATCGGCTCGCTCGCGAGCACGATCTGCACGCCCGGCCCGAGGCTCAGCACGCGCGCGCCGACGCCGACACGATCGCCGCGAGGTGCTCGGCGCTCACCGCGCCGCGCAGGGTCATGCGCGCGGCGCCGACCTCGACGAAGACCTCGAGCTGATCCACCTGCACCGCAGGTGCGCGATCTGGCGCGGCCCGAACTACGACCGGCAACAGGCGCGGGCTCGATTCCCGTGCTCGCCTATGTAGCTCCGAACGCCACCAGATCAGCGTCCGCTCCTTCACCCCGTGCCGCCGCGCGACCGCGCGCGCGTCCCCGGCCTGCGCAATCTCCGCCACCCGCTTCGCCCACCACTCCGCCGTGTGCCTCATGCCCGCAGTGAATCGCGACGGCGGCGAACGCGCACGGCGTCCATCCCCGTACGGTTACACGGAAACGGCCGTGAGCCGCAGGCCCGAACTTTGGCGCGCCGTTAGTGAGCAGGCGCGGAAGCAGTGTTGTTCGGGCGTTGCCCCTTGGAGGGATCGTGCGGGTGCATCCCGGACAACTCGACCGTCGATTACTGCTACGCGAACCCCGACTGTTGCAGTGGCTACCGCGATCTGCCGAGCGCCTATTGCACCAACTGACGGGCCGGTGCCGATGGCGTGCGTTCCCGCGCAGGGGTATGGTTAATCTCGCTCCCGATGCGCGCTGGCTTTTCCCCCCTCGCCGCGCGCGTCGGGAGCACCATCTTGCCTGCGGTGCCTTCCGAGCAGGCGCCACCGCTACGAATCGACGCGCCGTAACTCGCTTGGCCGTGTGTGGTCGGCGCCTCGCCCGCGGCTGGGAAACGGTCGTGGCGCGCAACCGGAGTGGATCACCACCCTCAAGCCATTAGCCGCCCTTGGCCGACGAGTCAAAAAATGGCGCGACGGTGAACGCGAGCGCGCTGAGCACGCTCACGTTCATTCGCGTGCTCGATCTCGCCGGGTTGCGGCTCAAGGAAGCGAGGGAGGCGACCCGACGCGCGGACGTGACAGATGCGGTCTGCCGAATGTTCCGCGCGTCGTCCAAGGTGTACGCCCGCGCCAAATCGTCGACCGTTAACGCGCGCCTCATGTTCGTGCCGTTCGGTGCGACCGGGCACACCGGGTGCGGGCGGCTCGACCTTCGGCAGCTTCGCCACGGCGGCGTTCGCAAACCCAATGCGCGCACATGGTTGTCGTCACACCGACGGTTGCGTCGATTAACCGGTTAGAACTCACGGCGAACGACGCCGCAGGCCGTCCGCGTCACGGTGTCGAGAGGCCATGAGCGCTGCCCACGTGTGTTCGCCGCGCACGCCGGCAGCCTGCCATTGGCAGCGCGTTGCCACCGACATCGTGATGGTGCGCCAGCGGCCGTTATGTGCGGAAAGCAGGGCAAGATCTGTAAATGGTCGGAGTGATTGTATAACGCAGAGTTATCAGCGCATTGGGACATCTCGATTCTATTACTTCGAGCAGTAATAAGGAATCAATATGTCGGCAATGTCAGCCAAAATGATGGGCTCTTGGAAGCGTTGGCAGCGCGTTGACACGGCTCGCTCGACTTCAAAGTTCACATTGCGGGATGACTCGACATGAGAGCGCCGCGGGAGAGCGAATTGTCGCAAGACCGCGCCCTGACGACGCGTGAGGCGTGCTACCTGCTCCACATCGGGCGAACGAAGCTCTACGACCTTATTGCGGCTGGGAGGCTGCATCCGACGCGGCTCGGTCCGCGGATGCTCCGGTTCCGCCGCAGCGACGTATTGGCTCTGCTGAATGAAGGGCACGACAATGGCAGTGACGAACTTCAGAGGCGAGGTGTGGGTCGACGTCTACGTCCGGCTCCCAGGGCGACGGCCAAAGCGCATCAGGAGAAAGAGCCCCATCCAGACCCGGAAGGCGGCGGCCGCATACGAGCGCGAAATCCTGGAACGCGAATACCGTCTGGGTGGTAAGTCCGAGAAGACGTTTGCCGAGTTCGCGAAAAATGAGTTCCGCGATTACGCCCGTGCGAACAACTCACCCGCGGAGATCGACCGAAAGAAAAAGGTTCTTGAGGTTCACCTTTTGCAATTTTTTGGGCCGATGTACCTGCGCGACATCGGGGCACGCGACGTCGAAGCGTACAAGGCCGAGAAGATGAAGGTGGTGCCCGGGAAGGGGCCGCTGGCCCCGAAGACCGTCGCGAACCACCTGTCCGTTCTGCGGAAGGCGCTCGCACTGGCCAAGGAATACGGCGAGCTCGAGGTGGTACCGACGGTGAAGATGCCGCGCATTCCGCCGCAGGTCGTCGACTTTCTCACGTTCGAGGAGGCCGAGCGATTCATCGCGATGTCGGACGCCGCGTGGCGAGGTATGTTCACCGTCGCGATCCGGACGGGGCTTCGCATCGGCGAGCTACGCGCGCTGCGATGGACCGACGTGGACGTCGAAAGGGGAGTGATCCACGTCCGCCAGAACGCGACGATCAACGGCAAGTTGAAGGCACCCAAGAACAACCGCTTCCGCGACGTCCCCCTGAGCGATGACGCGCGTAACGCGCTCAAGGCGCACCACCATCAACGAGGCGCGTTCGTTTTCTGCGACGCGACGGGCAACATGCTGCTCGAGCACGAGTGCAAGCACCCGTGTCGACGGGCGAGTGCAAACGCCAAGCTCGGCCGCGTCGTTTACTGGCACGTGCTCCGCCACACCTTCGCGTCGCACCTCGCGATGCGCGGCGTCCCGATGCGCACGATCCAGGAGTTGCTCGGCCACGCTTCGTTCGCGATGACGCAGCGCTACGCGCACCTCGCGCCGCACGTGCCCAGAGATGCAGTGAAGCTGCTGGACATTAGGCACCCGAAAGACGAGGCGATTCTCTCGTGAAGTCCCGAACCGCACAGATGTATGTAGTCGCGCCCAAGCGCGCACATCAACGTGTGTTTTGGAATTGGAGAAGCGGCAGGAAGTTATGAAATATCGCATGTCAACGTGTTCGGCCAAACGCTATTGCTGCCAGAGAGGCGCAGACGCGCGCAACTGCGCCCGTCAGTCACGTCGGTGGCCTGGGCGGCTTCTGCGACATCCGCGGGGCGTACGTGATCGTGGCGCGCTCGCGCGGGTTGTACCCGCATCGTGGGCACGTCCCGGGTGACGGGAATTTCCCAGCGAGCAGGTCGTCCACGCTCACCTTCGCGAGACGGGCGACGCGGAAAGCGAGGGTGGCGCTCACGATGCGATCGCGGCTGGCGTGCTGGAGCGTGGACTCTTCGAAGTGAAGCGCGCGCGCGATGGGCGCCCACGCGCGAATGTCCGTCGTCGAGCGACGACCGCTCATTCCGCCGTAACCTTCGGCCGCCCTCCCTTGAGGCGCCCCGCGATGCGCAAGAACCGTTGGCGAAATTCCTCGTCCTTGAGCCGCCGCTTCTCCTGGGCCTCGCTCACGGTCATCCCGCCGAACTTCGCCCGCCACCGCTGCACGGTATTGAGCGCCACGCCCATCTTGCGCGCCGTCTCGTCGAGGTCGCTCCGCCTTGAACTCTTTGATGGCTCCGATGCTCTCAGCTTGGGTGGGCCCAAAGTGACCGAGATCATGGAAGTCAGAATGATCCGCGACGCGAAACACTTGGCAAGTTGCCACAGTGCGACGATTGTGTCGGCCGTGACCGAACCGGCTGACCCGTCCACGGAACAGCAGCAGGAAACGAAGCAGCGTTTCCCGTTGGGCCGAGTACTCTTCGTCCTCATGGCCGCCGCCGTCGCCGCCTCTGAGTACCACTGGTTTCCGCACGAGCTAAACACGGCCGCAGCCGCGTTCTTTGAGGAGGCCGGCGTGCTTTGCGTCGTGTTCGGCATTATCGATCCTTACCTTGAGGGTCCGACAAGAAAGCGAGGGGTCACGGAACGAAGCATCAGGGTCGTGCTCGCTGGCGTGTTCTCGCTCCTCATCGGCGTTGGAATAGCCGGATGGAGCAACATCATTTCGGCGGCTACGACCGTCGCAGCACCGAGGGATTCTTTGAGCGCTACGGCTGCAGCGCCGATCGACCTTCCGGGCGTCGAAACTCCCACCGCTGCAGCACCATCGGACCGATCGCCGACGAAAGGACGCGATGGCTCCGGCGAATGAAGTGCGACGTCAGCCTTCGCGGTGGCAGCGGTTCTTAGCCGACAACTTCGCGCTCGTCGTCGTCGCGAGTATCGCTGGAGTCTTCGCATCGATCATCGCGGTTGAGCCGAAGCCACCGCCGCGCCCACAAGCGGTGGCGACGCTCTCGTCGGCAGATCGAAAGGCCATCGCGGATCAGGTCGTGCACGCGATGGCGAAGCCGGACGCGGCGGTCACCGTGCCAGACTACGCTGCATTTCGTGACCTCCCGAACATGGTCAAGGTTCCGGTAGTCACGAACTTTCTCAGCTACGTCGTGCAGACGGACGCAGGAGCGCGCCCGAACGAGTACCGTCACGGCGCCCTGGAGGTCCAAGGCGAGCTGAAGCGTGCGTTCTTCCTCATTCACGTCTCGCGCCCTCTCGCTCGCTGGGAGCAAGTCTGGCTCACGCTCCAGAACAAAGGTGGGCATCTCTTGACCTCCGAAAGCTTGCCGGTGCCACCGGACCCTCGTTCGACGACGCTGCTCTACGACGCACGCAGTGTCCCGCACACGCGACACGGAATCGAGGAGCCTCCTTCGGATTGGTTCGCAATGCTGACGCCGGGTAATCGTCCCCGACTTGAGACGTTTTTTTCATCAAGCGCGCCGGCGACCATTGATGTCTCGCTCTTCTACGAGTGCATCGAAGTCGAGAAGTGCAAGGTGACGTACGTCGCGACGCAGTGACGACGAGTGACGACGCAGGGGAAGGCGATCCCGTACGGGGTCTATGGGGCACGGGCAGCTCATCGTCTTCGACGAGATCGGCACCCGCCTCGAACCGCGGAGATTCTGCACGCACCATGGTGGTGCCAATGGCGCCCAAGCGGCGCCGATGATCAACAATCACGCGTCGTACGATTGCTGATCGAGTTGCGACCGCCGGAATCGCCCAGCTGATGGCCGATCCCGGCGCGCTCGAGTTGGAGTACACTACGACGTCCAGTCCCCGAGGACCCATCATGGCGCTTGTACTCGTTCATCTCTCGGACATTCACTTCCAGAGACGCCGAATTGATGGCGGGTACGATGTCGACCAGGACGTGCGAAACGAGTTGGAACTCGACCTGGGGGTTATGCGTCATGAGGTAGGCGTCGCGACGGGGGTGATCGTGACGGGGGACATCGCATTCGCGGGAGACGCGAAGGAATACGAGGCTGCAATAGCCTGGCTGGCGCGCATCTGCGGCGTTCTCGAGTGCCCTGGCGCGGCGGTGTGGACCGTCCCGGGAAACCACGACGTTGACCGCACGGTCATCGACCGCAGCGAGACGGTCCAGGCTCTGCACGAACGCCTTCGTGCCGACGTAGCGAAGCTCGGAACGGATTCAACGCGATTCAATCGGCGCGAACGCGTTGTTCGAACCGGTTGCGGCGTATAACGATTTTGCCGCGAAGTACGCATGCGAGGTCGGGCCGGAGCGTCTCGCCTGGCATGCCGACCTGCCGTTGAACGATGGCTCCCGCCTCCGGCTATGCGGATTCAACTCCGCGCTGGTGTCGTCGCGTCTTGACGATGAGGACCCGAAGAAACTGGTCGTCGGAGACGTCTCGCACGCGCTTCCGCGAGAGCCGGGCGTTACTTACGTGTCCCTCTGCCATCATCCGCCGGACTGGCTCGTCGACCACGATGCTGTGGAGGACCTGCTGAACGCGCGCGCGACCGTTCAACTCTTCGGGCACAAGCACGCGCAGCGACTCCAGCGGCTGAACGACGCGCTGCGCGTAACTGCGGGCGCCGTTCATCCTGACCGAGCGGAGAGGCGGTGGGAGCCGCGTTACAATGTCATCTGCTGCGCGGTTCGAACGGAAGGCACTCAGCGCTTCCTCGACACGACGGTTCACGCACGCGTCTGGCACGATGCGTCCCGTCGTTTTCGGGCGGATACCGTCGAACCCCTCGCCGGGCGGACAATCCCGCTACCTCTCGATCCCTGGCACCCTCCCGCGACGCTGGCGTCGACGGAGCCTGCTATTGGTCCAAGCGGCAGCGCAGGTCCAATGCCAAACCCCGAGACATCTCACACGCCACGAGTGCCAGCCATGAACCCAGATCGAAGGCTCACCTACCGGTTCTTGACGCTGCCGTTTCACGTTCGGGTAGAGCTCGCGAACACCATGGATCTCCTGCAGGACGACGACAAGGGCGTGCCCGATCGAGTCCTCTTTCAACGCATCTTCAAGCGCGCCGCCGAGCGCGGCCTTCTGCCGCGTCTCTGGATGGAGGTCGAGGGCCGTCACTCGCTCCCCGCCCCTGAACCAAACCCTTACGCCTGAACTCTGACGAGACCCGCCATGCACAAATCTTTCCGCGGACTGGTACCAGGTTGCAGCCATCAAGCCGACGAGCGAGATGCTCGCGAAGCGGTGGACGGCCGTAGAGGCGATGGGCAAATGGGAAAAAGGATCGGTGCTCCAGGATCTCGTGCGGCTCATCCGCGGGACTTGCCCGGCGGACGCCTGATCCGGATGACCGTTACGGAAGCGGCAAAGGGCGCGGATACTACGTTTTCCGCTCGAGACAATGATGCCGAGCTTCGCATCTTGGCGGGTGCGACGAGCGTCTGCATCTTGGAGACCCCGAGTCAGCGGGCCGATTTGGTCGGCCTGGGCCTCCTTACCTCTTCCTTTCAGGAGACCCACGGCGACAGAATCGCTCGCGAGTTCGCCGCCTACGCGAGACAGTACCTCTCCAACGAGGCTGTTCGTGTCCGTGCTGCCGGTCAGCGGCCCGACGTTCCGGCCCCGATCGAGCTGAAGGAGAACGATCCTCTCGGAGCCTTCCGAACGGCGATGACGAACAGTCCGGACCACAAACAGACTACCGAGCCAATCGTCGCGCTGGTGGCCGCCGCAACCGCCGCGCTGGGGACGCTGCTTCGGGACCATGCGGCGCATGTTTACGGCGAACTCGATGCGCTCCGCGAGGAGTCTAACATGTTTTGGTGGGTCTTTTCGGGCTACAGCCGCGACCTGGGTCAACCGTTCAGCGCTCTAGGGCTGCCTGCCACCTGCCTGGTTGCTCCGAAGGAACTCTCCGACCTGACGCAGCTCGTTCCGGGGCCTCGCGCAGCGCCAGCGCTTCTTGATCGCCTCCTTCGCGACGTAGTCACCGGGGCCGCAACCGCCAAATCGCACACGGGCAGCGGCGAGGCCCCAACCACCATCCAGCTCAGCGACGCGGTGAATGCGGCGCCGCGTGACTGGCGCACGAAGTGGCTCCGCGCGTGCCCTCCTGGAGCAGCGCGAGAGCTGACGCCCCTTCTAACGGCTGTTCAGAACTCCCTAGCGACCGAGGACGCAAAGGACTGGATCTCGGTGTTCACCAAGTCAACAGCCCTTCCGGATGCTTCCCACGCGCCTGTGACGTCTGCAATGCAGGCTTACCTCGAGAGCGTGTTCACCCGCGTGGTCAAGACCAACAAGGCCTAGAGATGCCCCCGTCATGCAAGCAGCGTGGGTGCCCGCTCGCACAGGCGGGGGAGGGTCCTGCCTCGAAAACTTCGTGCCGCCTTCGGGCTGCCCGCATTATCTCGCGGAGGGCGCGGCCGCGCCCGCGCCCCCGGCGGTCCCGCCAGCTTCCGCGCAAGCGTCGACGCCCAAGAAACCGGCGAGAGCGCCGGATGACGTCGAACTCCCGGCGGGAACAGCGTTTGATCCCTCAACGGTGTACGAGGTCGCCCGCGAGGGTCTGGCTCGCGTCGAATACTTGCCGGTGAGCAGCGCAGCGGCAAGACGACCCTCATCGCAAGCCTGTACGAGCGATTCCAGGAAGGAGTGGTCGGGCGCTTTGCGTTCGCAGGGTCGAAAACCCTACCCGCGTTCGAAGAGCGCTGCCACGACGCCAGAATGACGTCGGGGCGCGAGATCCCGGACACTGAACGCACTAAGCCTGGCGAGGGGTTCCGATTCTTGCACTTGGCACTCTTCGATTGGAATGTGTCCTCGCGCACCAACCTACTCCTCGGCGACATGTCCGGTGAGCTCTATGACGCGGTCAGGGACTCGTCGGACGAGTGCGCGAAATACGAGTTCTTGCGACGCGCGGACCACCTCGTCGTGATGCTCAACGGGGCGAAGCTAGCCGACAACAATCACGCTGAGACGTACGCGCATGCGCGTGGCGTTGTTCGCAGCCTGCTGGATGCTGACGTCCTCCGAGGTCACACGCACGTGACCCTGCTGACGACCAAGTGGGACCTCATCGTGCGGTCTGGCGGGCGCGCTCAGACCCGCGTCGCCGAACTAGAAGAGAGCTTCGTTACAACGTTCGCTTCGAAGTTGCCGCACGTTCACTTTGCACACGTCGCAGCGCGGCCGACAAACTCCGAGCTCGACTTCGCGTACGGTCTGAACGACCTCCTCGGCGCCTGGATGGACGCAGCCGGACTCGCACCGCCGCCGCCGCTCAACGTCATTTCATCCGAGCGAGAGTTCGATCACCTTGGGGGAACGCGGCCATGAGCGTTCGCCGGAACCTAGTCATTGGACTTCCAGAGTCCGGGAAAACGACATTCATCGCCGCCTTCTGGCATATCGTCGAATCGGAGGACGTCCCTTCAGCGCTCCGGGTAAAGCAACTCACAGGGGACCGGGCTTACTTGAACCGCCTGCGAGAGGCGTGGCTGCGGTGCGAACCGGTGGGCAAGACGCTGCCGGCAGACGAGACCATCGTGCGCATGCTCCTTGAGGATCGCGCCAGCCAGGGCACGTCAGAGTTGCTTCTGCCCGACATAGCCGGCGAGACGTTCAACGACCAGTGGGTCAACCGTCGCTGGACCAAGGGGTTCGACGAACTGGTTCTCGCAGCGGACGGCGCGCTCATCTTCGTTCATCCGAACGAGATCAACGAGCCGATCAGGATCGATACCGTAAACGCGCAGGCCGACCACATCCGGCGGGTTCGCAATGATGGTGGCGCGTATGCGCCCACGGTAGCGCAGATCGTCGCTGAACCCACGCCGACGATCTGGAACGCGGCGTCAGCGCCAACGCAGGTGCAACTCGTCGACCTCCTGCAGTTCCTCATCTGGCGTCGAGCGGGACGGGTGCTGAACTTGGCGGTCGTCGTTTCCGCGTGGGACCTCGTTCGCGGCGCGGGCAGACGCCGCGCGACTGGTGTGCGGAACGTCTCCCTCTCCTCGGGCAGTTTCTCGTGTCGAATCCGCAGAGGATACTGGCCAGGCACTATGGCATCAGCGCTCAGGGTGGCGAGCTACCCCGGGATGCGGAACGTCTCCGCGCCCTCACGCACGCATCGCAGCGTCTGGAGGTTGTGGATGACCTGTCAACGTCACACGACGTCACCCTCCCGGTGCAGCGGCTCGGGGCCTGGGGATGACCGAGCCGAATATTGTCCTGCATCAGACGGTGCACGGGTACCGCTCCGGTCATGAGCTGTTGCAGTCGTCCGTCAGGCTCGCTGCGGACGTTCAGCGCACGCTGCTCGTGCAAAGCGACCTCTCAGGTCCGAGGCTCGCCGCAGGATTCGAGAGTACGCGAGCGGCTATCCACTCGAAGCGGTCGGTTCCTACGTGCTCGCGCGCACCTGGTACGCGCCGGAGATGGAGCGTCCAGGCTGCGTGTGGACGCACTCGCTGTTGATACAATTCGCGACCTGGCACGCCTGCCGGCTCGATCGCGCCTCAAGGACTATTTCGTCGGCCGACCCGCGAAGAGGCCTACGGACGAAGCCAACTCCCGGCGCTTGCGCTCAGCGCCCGCGGCGGCGGTGAGCAACCGCAATCGTTCCCGATGGACGTTGCAGCGGGTCTACTCGAGGCTCTGTACGACGCACCTGAGTCCACGGCGGTGCTATTCGCCGAGAACTCGGGACCGTTTGAGAACCTGGTTATGGCGATTTGGTCGCAGCAATGGCCGCGCCTCCGAAGGGGCTTTCGGTTCTGCTCTGGGGCGCTCGCCGCGCGCGAACAAGACGGCAGCGCTTTCGATCTGCTGGTGGTTCCGCTGGCGTCCGATTGAGGCTTCAGCGCGCTCCCGTCGGCACGATCGTTGGGAACTTGGACACTACGCGCCGATGGCCCCGTGGGTGCGCGCCGGCGTCGCCGATTTGCGCGGTGGCCTCGGTGCCTTCGAGACTTTCTCTGGGTGTACGGCGCCGACTCGGTGATGCCGCGGGAGTCCTGGAAGCCACTCGCGGAGGCGTTCGACCTGCTCTAACGGAGAGGGCGCGCGAGAAGTCGTCGCATCGCGTGTGATCGAGCTCGTCGGTGAATCCTTCCGAAGCCAGCGACGACTGCGGACGCCTAAAGCTCGACCTCTCGGGCCAGAGGCGCGGTTCCGTTCCGCCGCAGTGACCACCGCACGGCTCCTTCTTCAATCGCGCGGACCCCGTACTCAGGGCATTCACCGACCCCGAGTTGAAGCTGCCGGATCAAGCCCGGACCCTCTGGGCCTCGGACAGCAACAACGCGACGAACCTACTTCAAGCGCTCATCGCTGATCAGCCCCTGAACGAGCTGGCGAGGGCATCCTCGGGGACCGCTGCGATGCCGTCGGCCCGCGGCCGCGCTTGAACTCGAGGGCCGGCACCGAGGGCTTCTCATTGTCCTCGTCGATCGCAGCCCGCGTTGGCTACCTCTCCCGCCCTCTGGCGAGTGCCGCTCGACAGACAGCGAGAATTCCTCGATCTCTGGCGCGAGAAAGGGCCCAGCGGACCTGCGCGGCAGCGTCGGAGCGATGCTCTCCGCCGGCGCAAAAGACATCGCTGGCGATGTCGCGCGCGCCCTGGGAGCGATGCGGCGCAGGCGGTGCTCGACGCAGTCGATCAGAGCGAGGACCTCCTTTCCGAGCCGCTTGGCACAGGATGGGACGACACCGTGAGACGCGACCGCGCGTCGTCGACGGCTGGCTTCGCCGCTCGCCACCGTCTTCCGCTCGTCTCGCCTTCGCGATCGCGCATCTTGATCCGCATGGCGAGGCCGTGGCTTCGTTCCCGCCGCACTCATGGCTTGCGGCTGCCTCCGTCGGCTTTCCGAAATGTCGCCGGGAGTTCGAATTCGGTGCGCGGGTTTCGTCTCGCGATCGGGTTCCGAACTCCGACGGCCGAAGGTGCACCGCTCATCGCCCTGTCGTACCCCGACGTCTATCGAGCTGCGGCGTCGCCTCGCGACGACCTTCCTTACGACGTCTGGCGATGGATCAGCCACGACCTGCCGTCGCTGTACTGGTACCGCCAGTGGGACCGATGCGAACGTCGAGCCTCGGACTCGTTGACCGCTTCGCTCGACCCGACTGGCCGCTACAGGAATTTCTCAGCGCGGCGAGAGACGAGGACTCGTTGCGGCAGGCTCTTGAGATCGCGCGAGACAAGCGCAGCTCGCTCGGATTGAAGGAGCCGCTCCGTAGCGAGCTCGCTCGCGGAGCCCTTAGCGTCACTCCGGACCAGCGACGGATTATCGAGAGTCGGCGCTGGTAGGGCGTGGCGCTCCATTCTTAGGCCCCTGGGCGGTGTGCGCCGAAAGCTCGGGCCTAATCCTAACACCCAAGCTCAGCGAGCCCAGACTTTGTTGCGGAGCGGAGGTCGCGGAAGTCATAGATGGTCAAGGAGACGACGACCCGACGTTGACTCATTCTTTGCAAGGGGGACTGCCCCAAGAGGTCAATGTTCCTGACCATCTTCGCCTAGACGGACGCACATCGACGGCGATTAGGAGCCAATTGGGAGCCGACGGCGTTCAGGCGCGCCGTTCAGCGCGTATTTGATGATGGAAAATCAGTC
>CAVSWE010000002.1:0-480337 GCA_963731595.1 uncultured delta proteobacterium | reverse complement strand
CCCAGAGCTGCTCGTGCGGGTCGGTCGGAAAGTCTTTTCCGGTTTTGTCTTTGACGATCTTCTTGAACGTCGCGACGAGCGACTCGAGCTCCTGTTCGGGCAGGTCGCTGTCGGGGACGGCGCGCTTCAGCTCCTCGGGGTTCATGCGCGTCGCGTCGACGTTCTTCGTCTTGGCGACGCGGCCGCGCGCCTCGTCGAGGGCGCGATCGAACGGCTCCTTGTCGAGGCCGAGCGCGATCGACGCGTACATCGCGACGAAGCGGCGGTACGCATCCATCGCGAAACGCCTATTTTTCGAGGCCTTCGCGAGGCCCTCGGCGGTCGCGTCGTTGAGGCCGAGGTTCAGGATCGTGTCCATCATGCCGGGCATCGACGCGCGCGCGCCCGAGCGGACGCTGACGAGCAGGGGCCTCTCCGGATCGCCCAGCTTGCTCCCGACCGAGCCCTCGACGTGCGCGAGCGCGTGGGCGATCTCCTTGTCGAGGCCCTTCACGTGCTCGTGGGACTTCGAATAAACGTTGCACGCCTCGGTCGAGATCGTGAAGCCGGGGGGCACGGGGAGACCGAGCGAGGTCATCTCGGCGAGGCCCGCGCCTTTTCCGCCGAGGAGATCGCGCCGCATCGGATCGCCCTCGGCGCGCCCGTCCCCGAAGAAGTAAACGTGTTTGCTCATCTGGCGCGGCAGGATAGCCAAATCCACGACCGCGCGCGAACGCGACTCGACGCCGAACGGGTTCGATTTCACGCGGGGGACGTCAGCAGCCGCCGTGCCGGGCGCCGCAAGCGCGGGGCGGCGAGAAACTCCTGCGGCCGTGGGCGCAATCGGCGCGCGCGCGCCTCATCGTGGCGGCGTGACCGACGCAAACGGCCACGCGGCGACGCTCAGCTCAGTGGGGCGTCGTGCTGACCGTGACCGGGTCGGGCTTCCACTGCCAGTCGTCGAGGATGACCGACGAGTCGTAGTAGTTGTCGCCGGTGTCCCAGATGAGGAGATTGATCGTGAGGGTCTCGCCGGGCTGCGCGGGCGCTTGCGTCGTGAGCCAGCCGGTCATCCCTCCGCCGGTCTCGGTCGTGTTGCAGGCGTAGGGGTTGCTCGAGTCGTTCATGTCGAGGAAGCCGGTGCCGGCGAGGTCGTTCGAGCCGCCGCCGCACGCCGCCGTGCCAGCGGTCGCCTGAGGCGCGCAGCCGGTCTTCGCGCCCGCGGGGGAGCACTGTGCGAAGAAGGCGTTGTTCACGCTGACCGGGTTGTTCTGGGAGTCGAAAGAAATGTTGTCCGGGTTGCCGCCATTGAACGCGGCCGACTTCAAATAGGCGATGAACGAATCGTTGAACGGGCTGCAAACGTACTCGGGCCACTCGCCGGAGCCGAAATCGAAGTCGAACGAAAAGCCATTGGCGTTCTTCGGTACTTTGATGACGAGCTGCAGATCGACGACGTCGTTCACCGCCGAGCCCGCTTGCGAGGGACAACCGCTCGCGCTCTTGGGGAAGCCGTTCGGCGCGGCCCCAGGGCCGGTCATCTTGCAGCCGAATTTGAACGACGTGCCGGCGAGCCCCGAGAACCGCTGCGCCGTCGGGCACGAGTCCATCGCTTGCGCGTAGCCCGAGCTGAGGACGCCGAAGGCGTTTCCCTCGCGCGGGGTGAGCGCGCTGCCGAACGCCTGGAGGATGCTCGTCTGGTGCGAATCCGGCGCGGTGGTGTTGCCGTAGCCCTGCGTGAGCTTCGCCGACACGACGCCCCACGAGCCGTTGTTCGACTGCTGGCAGAGACCCATCGCCTGCGCGAGCTGCATCGCCGTGCCGCCCTGCGGGAGGCTCGAGTCGCACGCGGCGACGTTGTCGACCTTGCCGTCGCCGTCGTCGTCGCAGCCGTTGCCGGGGATGTCGTAGTTGCCTGGATCGGGCGAGCACACGAACCCTCCGTCGGACGGGTTCGTCGACGCGTCGGTTCCGCAAAACGCGCAGGACGAGCCGTCCCCGGACGTCGAGCCGTCGGCGCCTTTGCCGCCGTCCTTTTCGAAGCCGCTGGTGTTCGCGCTGCAAGCGACGGCCGTGACCGCCGCGATGAAGACCCACTTCATGGTGCTTCCTCCTGGCCGCGGGGACGCTACCGCAATCGAGACAAATCAAAAGAACGTAATTTGTAAATAATCGATTGATGATTTGCGTATATCCAGTAAATCTCCGCCCGGCGGATAACGCGCGCGGCGCGGCGTCCCGGTCGCTTCGCGCGCAGCGGAAAGAAACCGTGTGGATGTCGCGTCAGCGTCCGACGCGGCGCTCGAGCTCGCTGAACGGAATTCGGAGCAGCACCGGCCTGCCGTGCGGGCAGTGGCCGGAGAAGTCGACGCCGTCGAGCGCCGCGACGAGCGCCTGCGCTTGCTCGGGCGAGAGCGCGTCGCCGGCGCGGATCGAGCCGTGGCACGCCATCGTCGCGAGCACCAGATCCACCGCGCCGGAGAACGGACGCGCGAGCTCCGACCCGCGCGAGAGCTCGGCGAGCAGATCGCGCAGCAGCCGCTCGGGGCGCGCGCGCGCCAGCAGCGCCGGCACGCCGTGCACCGCGATGGTGCCGGGACCTGCCGAGCGAATCTCGACGCCGAGGCGCATCGCGACGTCCTCGTGCTCGGCGAGCGCGGCGGCCTCGCTCGGCGAGAGCTCGACGATCTCGGGCACGAGGAGCTTCTGCACCGCGACCGCGCGCGTCTCGAACGAGCGGCGGAGCTTGTCGAAATTGCGCCGCTCGTCGGCGGCGTGCTGGTCGACGACGTAGAGCGCGTCCTGCCCCTCGCAGATCAGGAAGGTGCCCCGCACCTGCGCGACGAACCGCAGCCCGTCGTAAAATCCGCGAGTCGAAAAGAGCCCGCCCGCGCTCTCGCCTGCGCCGCCGCCCGCGCTTTCGCTCGCGCCCGCGACGGCGCTCGAGGGAGCGTCGGCGCTCTCGCCCGGCGCGAACGACGCGAGCGCCGCGAGGTCCCCCGCGACGACCGACCGCGTCGTGGTCGGCTCCGCCAGCGCGAAGCCCTCGCCCGCGCTCGCGGCCCCGCCCGCGCTCGGCGCCGGCATCCCGTAGCTCCGCCCCGACGACGGCGGCGGCAGCCACGGCCGCGTCGACGGCCCGAGCGCCGGGATCGCGAACACCTTCGCGAGGCCGCCGAAGATCTCGCGCGTGATCGCGTCGAAAAGCGGCCGCGCGTCCTCGAAGCGCACCTCGCTCTTCTGCGGGTGCACGTTGACGTCCACGAGCTCGGGCGGCAAATCGATGTAAACTACACCGATCGGGTAGCGCCCGCCCTCGAGCACCGAGCCGTACGCCTGCGCGACCGCGCGCGAGAGCGGCCGGTCGCGCACCGGGCGCCCGTTGACGATCAGGTGCAGCGCGCCCGCGCCCGAGCGCGCGCGCTCGGGAGGACCCAGGTGCGCCTCGATGCGAACGGGCCCGCGCTCGGCCTTCACGGCGACGAGGCGCGGCTCGCCGAGCGCCACGAGCGCGCGCTCGCGACGCGACTGCGCGCGGAGGTGCTCGCGCGCCACCTTCCCGTCGCGCGAGAGGACGAACGTCACGTCGTGGCGCGCGAGCGCCGCGTGCAAGACCGCTTCGCCTACGTGAGCCGCCTCGGTCGGCGCCGCCTTCAAGAACTTTCGCCGCGCGGGCACGTTCGCGAAGAGCTCGCGCACCTCGATCGTGGTCCCCGGCGCGCGCGACGCGCTCGACGCCGTCCCGCCCTGCACTTGCGTCGCCTCGTCGTCTTCTTTTCGCCGCGTGAGCAGCGTGAGCGCCGACACCGACGCGATGCTCGGGAGCGCCTCGCCGCGGAAGCCGAACGTCGCGAGGCGCGAGAGATCGTCGAACGCCGAGATCTTGCTGGTCGCGTGCCGCTCGAGCGCGAGGATCGCGTCCTCGCGGGTCATCCCTTCGCCGTCGTCGCTCACGCGGACGAGGCCGAGCCCGCCCTGCTCGATGTCCACGCGCACGCGCGTCGCCCCCGCGTCGAGCGCGTTCTCGATCAGCTCCTTGACGATGCTCGCTGGCCGCTCGACCACCTCGCCCGCGGCGATCTGGTTGACGAGCTCCGAGTCGAGTCGGTGGACCTTGCCCATCCTCAGGTTTCGTTCGGGCCGGGCTGCGGCTCGTAGTACGCGCGGGAGCGCGGCCGCGTCAGCGCCACCACGATGAGCCCCGCGATCACCGCGCGCAGCGCGAGCGCCGCGATCGAGGTGCCCTGCCAAAAGACGCGCAGCGCGGGGAGCGTTCGGTCGCGCACCTCGGGGCGGGGTTGCCCGGCTTCGACCATCTTGGCGGCCGCGACCTCTCCGCGAAACGCGATGTCGGCGGCGCGCGACTTGGGCGTCGCGAAGAAGATCGCGGCGACGAGGAGCATCTGCGCGACCGTGATTTGCACGAGCGCGCGGCGCGCCCCGCCGCGACCGTTGATCGCCGCGGCGGCGAAGACGAACATCGCGACCCCGAGGACGAGCTCTCCGATCGCGAGCGGAAACGCACGAGCCCGCTCCGAGTTCATCGCCGTGACCATACGGTCGAGCGCGGCGCTGACGGCCTTGCGGTCTTCCTCGTGCGTGACCTCGACCACGTTCGGGTCGAGCTGCGCGCCTCGGTAAATCTCGATCGTCGCCCACGCGTCGGTCGCGCCCCAGGCGCCCAAGCCGG
Source organism: uncultured delta proteobacterium (assembly GCA_963731595.1). Lineage (GTDB taxonomy): Bacteria > Myxococcota_A > Polyangia > Polyangiales > Polyangiaceae > DASXHD01. Next base: position 475,668 of record CAVSWE010000002.1, on the reverse strand, counting down.
AGCAAATCAGCAGCGCCATGACGAGGTACCACGGCTTCCGGCGCGCCATGGGGGGCGAAATAGCACGTCCCCGGCCCGGTCTCATCCCCGCTGGCCAAGGCGACCGAAAAATGGTTCTTTCGCGGGCGCCATGGCCCATGCGAAGCACGCCTTTCTCGCCCTCGTCTTCGTCGCGGCCACCGCGGGGGCCCAGAGCAGACCGCCGCAGGTGCAAGTGTCGAAGACCGCGGCGGCCGACCTCAAGTCCGGCGACGCGAACAAGATCCGCGCCGCGCTCGACGAGGTGCGCCTCGCCGGCAAGACGGCCGGCGCGCCGTTCGTCGCGCCCATCGTCGCGCTCCTCCAGCGAGGGATGAACGCGCCGCTCACCGAGGCGGCGATCGACACGCTGGGCGATCTCGAGGCGCAGCCGGCGAGCCAGGCGATTGCAGAATACATGCAACACCGCACCGCGCGCGTGCGGCAGTCGGCCGTCAAGGCGCTCGCCAAGACGAAGGGCCCGGCCGCGGTGCGCGGGCTCGTCCTCGGCCTCTCGGATCAGGACGCGATGGTCCGCGGCTTCGCGGCGAGCGCGCTCGGGCAGCTCAAGGCGAAGACGGCGGTGCCGGATTCTGTTCCTCGCGCTCGATCACCGCATCAACGAGGCGGCGCCCTCGATCGGGATGCTCTGCGACGCGGCCGACTGCGAGAAGCTTGGCGCGCGCGTCGGCAAGATTCCGTTCGACGTCGTCTCGAGCGGCGTCGAGCAAGCGCTCTTCCGCAGCGACGTCCCCGACGACACGAAGATCAAGCTCATCGGCCGAATCCGCGAGCTCGGCACGCGCGAGGCGAACAAGTACTTGAGCGACACGAAGAAGAAATGGCCGGCGAAGGGCTCGGCTCGCATCAGGCAGGCGCTCGACCAAGCCGTGCAGGCGACCGGAGGTGGCTCGTGAACGAAGACCGCGGAGCGAAGCGTAGCGGGCCGAGGATCTCGCGGGGGTTTGGGGGCGCAGCCCCCATCGTGACGATGGCGGTCGGCGTACTGAGCTTGGCGGCCGCGTGCGGCGGCGGGCAGACTCACCCGAACCTCTTCTCCACGAACTGGACCGACGACGGCGGCGCGTCCATCGGCGCCGTGATGCAGAAGATTGGCTCGGCGAAGCCCGCCATCGGCGCGGACGTCGCGGTCGGCGTCGCGGGCAACAGCGACAAGGTCGTCGGCGTCGCGCTCGCGGGCGGCCAGCCGTGGACGTTCGCGCACGCGGTCGACGTTCGACCGACCATCGCGGGCTCGGTCGTCGTCGGCGAGGGCGGGGGAGAGCTCTTCTGCCTCGACGCCGCCAGCGGCAAGAAGCTCTGGGCGCGCCAAGTCGGCCCGATGAAGATGCGCGGCGCGGGCGACGACGGCAAGACCACGGTCGTGTCGCTCGCCGGCGAGGGCGGCGGCTCGGTGCTGCTCGCCATCGATTGCGACGGCAGCGTCGCGCGACAGATCGAGTCGGACAAGGCGCTCGGCGTGCCGGCGGTCCTCGCGGGCTACGCGTTCGTGCCGTGGAGCAGGCAGTACGTCTCGGTGCTCGATCTCTCGAGCGGCGACGAGGCGGCGCGCATCCTCCTCCGCGGGAAGGTGAGCCACGCGTTCGCAGAGAACGGCTCCATCTTCTTCGGCGAGCAGGATCTCTTCCGCCTCGACGACAAGATCACGAGCGCGTCGCGCAACCTGGCGACGCACCTCGCGCTGCCGCAGCGCGAGCTGCCGGGCACGCCGTCGCTCATGGGCCCGGGCGACGAGTCGCTCGGCCCGGTCGCGCTCGCGCTCGACAAGACCCGCATGTACGCGATGCCGAGCACCGGCGATCCGCTCGGCTTCGCGAGCGACCGCTTCTACGGCACGTATTTCCGCCTCGTCATGGCGTTCGACAGCAAGACGACGAAGCTCGCGTGGGTCCACGACGAGCCGGTCGATTCTCGTCGGCGGCGCGGCAGGTCCCAGCTCGTTCGTTCTCTGCGACGAGAGCGGCAAGGTGCTCGTCCTCGACGCGGCGACCGGCGGCGTCGAGCGCGAGCTGTCGCTCGGCGCGCCGATCAAGAGCTGCACCGCGCAAGCCGACGGGCTCGCGGCGTCCGCCCCGCAGCCGGCTCCGCCGCTCGCGAGCCAGATTGGCGCGGCGCTCGTCGACCGCGACTCGGAGATGATCTCCGCCCAGCGCCTCCTCTTGCGCGAGCTCGCGACGCTCGAGAACGACGGCGTCACCAAGACGCTCGTCGACCTCACCAGCAACCCGCTGACCGCGCCGCTCCTCCTCGCCGACGGCCGCCGCGCGCTCGCCGCGCGACGCAACGGCGCCAAGTACATGCTCGACGCGCTCGCGAAGCACTACGACTACTTGCACGACGTGCTGCTCACGCCGCCCGTCGGCCCGATGGCGCAAGCGCTCGCCGCGATGAACACCAAGCAGGCCGCTCCGCTCCTCGCCGCGCACCTCATGGACCCGGCCGACAGCGACGACGACGTGAAGCAGGCGGCGGCGGCGCTCGTCGAGATTGGCGACACCTCCAACGTTCCCGCGCTGAGCCACTTCCTCGCGCTCTATCACGCCGCGGCCGAGTCGGACGACGTCGCGAACGCGGTCGTCAGCGCCGGCCAGGCGCTGCTCGCGTACGGCGGGCCCGCGGGCCGCAAGTCGGTCGACGCGGTGCTCGCGGATCCGGCGACCCTCGAGGTCGTCAAGGAGCGCCTGTCGGCGGTCGAGCAGCAAGTCGACGCGCAAAAGGCGCAACCGAAGACCCCCAAAAAGTAGCCCCTGCTCCCGCTCAACGCTCGCCGCATTCGGGACGGCGCCGACTTCGGAGCTCGGCTCGTCTTCTTCGGGGTCGTGCCGTTCCTCGTGTTCGTGCTGGCCGCGCTCTTCCCGGTCGGCATGACGCTCGTGAACCTCGGCGTGTGCGTGGTCGCCGTCGTGTTCACGAACTTGCTGCGGACGTACGCGCAGCGCTTTCCCCTCGTCGAGCGCGTCCTCGGCGGGCCGATGAAGTTCGAGCGTTACTACAGGCTCCACCCGCCCAAGCCGTTCGCCTATTACGTCTTCTTCCCGCTGCTCTTTCCGTACTGGCTCTCCGTCGATCACGCGCGCCGCGAGTTCTTGCTCTACAAAGCGGTTAACCTCGCGACGCTCGCGATGATCGTCCTCGGCGCGGTCTACCAATATTTCGCCTATTACCGGCCCGAGCTCGGCGTCTCGGCGTGCCTCCACGTAATGCTCGTGACGCTCGTCGCCGAGATTGTCGTCGTCATGACGATGCTCATGCCGCTCGCCACGTCGATCATCCGCTATCGGCTCGCGGCGCAGCGCGGGCGGCTCGTCGCGCTGCTCGCCGTCGGCGCGGTCTCGACGGCGGCCGCCCTGATTGGCGTCGCGCATCGCCGCGACCCGGTCGTCTCGTGGGCCGCGCGCGAGCGGCTGACGCTGCGCACCGAGAAGGCGCTCCCCGCGGCGCGCGGCGCGCAGCACGCGGCGGTCAAGGCCGCGTGGAGCGTCCTCGCCAAGCGCCGCACCGACGTGGACACCGACGGCAAGGTCGAGGGCGAGCCGCTCGACCGCGCGCGCAAATCACTCCGTGCATTTTACAAGGAAGACGAGGCCGAGGCGTTCGACGTGTGGCTCACGCGCAGCGGCAAGACCGAGCTCCTCGTCCTCTACGTCGAGACGACGAGCAAGCGGCGGCCGACGATCTTCTACGCGATGAACCGCGCCGGCCACGAGGTCCGCGACCCGAAGAAGCTGCCCAAAGGCGCGCTCCACGCGATGAAGCTCGCCGCCGACGGGCTCGTCCTCTGACGTAGTATCGTCCCGCCATGGAGCTCGACGGAAAGGTCTGCGTCATCACCGGCGCGAACACGGGGATCGGCCGCGTCACGGCGACCGAGATTGCCAAGCGCGGCGCGCGCGTCCTCGTCGCGACGCGGTCGGAGGAGAAGACTCAGGCCGTGCTGGGCGACATCGCCGCTGCGGGCGGCAAGGCCGAGTGGGTCGCGCTCGACCTCGGCGATCTCGCGAGCGTGCGACGCGCGACCGACGAAATCGCCGAGCGCGTGGAGCGCATCGACGTCCTCGTCGCAAACGCCGGCATCGGGGGCGGGCGCGGCACGACGAAAGACGGCTTCGAGTCGCACTTCGGCACGAACCACCTCGGTCATTTCCTCTTCGTGACGAGGCTCCTGCCGCTCCTCGAAAAAGCCGGCACCTCGCGCGTCGTCCTCGTCTCGAGCAAGGCGCACTACGGCGCCGAGCGCATCGACTGGGACGCCCTCCGCAAGCCGACGGCCTCGGTGAGCGGCATGTCCGAGTACGCCGTCTCGAAGACGTGCAACGTTCTCTTCGCGCGCGAGCTCGCGCGGCGCGAGAAGGACCACGGCGTCCACACCTACGCCGTCCACCCGGGGGTCATCGCGTCCGACATCTGGCGGCGCATCCCCTGGCCCATCCGCCCGCTCGCGACGATGTGGATGCGCTCGGTGCAAGAAGGCGCACAGTCGAGCCTGCACTGCGCCATTTCGCCCGAGGCCGCCGGCGAGAGCGGTCTCTACTACGACGCCGATTGCAGCAGAAGAGACGCGAGCAAGCTCGCCCAGGACGACGCGCTCGCCGCCGAGCTCTGGGGTAAGAGCGAAGCGTGGACGCACTGAAGTTTTGTAAAAGGTGGTCCGTCCAAGGGCTGGAGGTTTGCTCGGCCGGGGTCCTTGAACTACGTTTTCGCCACCCGAGGCCGCAGTAATCGATGTCCGTCACGAGAGCTTGGAGCGGCCGCCCGCGGAAGGACCCACTGCGGCGTCATCACTTGGAGCTTCAGCCGTGGGACGCGGCGTATCGCGCGGCGATCCTCGGCGCGCTCGGCCTCGTCGTGTATTTCACGCTCCGCTTCCGCGTTTTCCAGCCGCTCATGGCGGCGGCGCACGAGCACCACTGGACGCGCTTCGTCATTCACCCGAGCCTTCTCTGGGCGCTGATGGGCACGCTGATGCTCGTCTTTCGCACGCTGCTCTGGTTCCGCTACCGCACGCCCGCGCCGGCCGACTACGCGACGGCGCCGCGGCTCACGGTCGTCATCCCCGCGTACAACGAGGGGCCGATGGTGGCGCAGTCGATCGACTCGGTCGCCGCCGCGCTCTACCCGCGCGAGCGTCTCGAGATCTTCGTCGTCGACGACGGAAGCCGCGACGACACGTGGGAGCACGTCCAGGCCGCGGCGAAGCGCCACCCCGAGCTCGTGACGGCGCTCCGCTTCCCGAAGAACCGCGGCAAGCGCGCGGCGCTCGAGGCCAGCTTCCGCCGCGCGCGCGGGGAGATCGTCGTCACCATCGACTCGGACAGCGTCATCGAGCCCGACACGCTGCTCGCGCTCGCCGGCCCGTTCCGCGATCCGAAGGTCGGCGCCGTCGCCGGGCGAGTCACCGTGCTGAACCGCGACCGCGGCGTCATCCCGCGCATGCTGAAGGTTCGCTACGCCCTCTCGTTCGACTTTCTCCGCGCGGTGCAGTCGACGTACGGCACGGTCTACTGCTGCCCCGGCGCGCTCGCCGCGTACCGCGCGAGCGTCGTCCAGAAAGTGCTGGACGCGTGGATGGCGCAGCGCTTCCTCGGAGCGCCTTCGACGTACGGCGAAGATCGCTCGATGACGAATTTCATCCTGGGCGAAGGCTTCGACGCGGTGTACCAGCGCGCGGCGATCGTGCACACCGTCGTCCCCGAGGGGTACACGCGCCTCTGCAAGATGTTCCTCCGCTGGGACCGGAGCTACGTGCGCGAGGAGCTCCGCTTCGCGCGCAGCATCGTCTGGAAGCGGCGCGGCGTCGCGCGAGTCATCGCCCTCGCCGACGTCGTCATCTCGAACCTGCGCTACCCCGTCGCGCTCGGGAGCCTCGGGATCCTCGGCGTCCTCGTCACCGCGCACCCGGGCACGCTCCTCCGGCTGCTCTTCGCCATCGGGCTCATGGCGTGCTTCAACGTCCTCTATTACGTGCGCAGCGAGCGCTCGTGGGACTTCGTCTACGGGATCCTGTTCTCGTACTTCTCGGCGTTCGCGCTGTTCTGGATCTTCCCGTACGCGGTCGTCACCGTCCGCGCGCGCGGCTGGCTCACGCGCTGATCACGAGCGCGCGCCGTCGAAGATCCCGAGCTCCTCTTCGCGGGCGAAGAGGCAGCACTCGCTCGCCGCGGGGAAGTCGCGGCACGCGTTGGGCCGATGCGTGTAGATTCCACATTTGTTGCCGCGGCCGAGGTGCGCGCATTTCCCGTTCGGGAGCACGCGCAGCATGATCTCGCCGCTCTTCTTGCGGAGCACCGGCTCGACCTTGCCGCGACGGAAGCGCCGCCAGTCCTCGCGCTCGAGTCGCACCTCGTTGTCGAGGCAGCACGCGCCGCACGCGAGGCAGTCGAGCTTCATCGCGCGCGTCGGGCCTTCGTGGATCGAGTCGCGCGTCGCCCACTCGCGTACGATGTCGAACGTGTCGGGCGGGACGGGCGTCGTCACGAGGCCGCGGAGCGGGCCCTTCTTCGCGACGCCGTAGGTCGCCTTGCCGAGATCCAAGATCGCCCAGCGGCCGAGGTGCATCTTGTCCGCCGGGCCGAAGCGGCCGACGACGAGCTTCGCCTTCGTCGGCGTCTCCCACAAAATGCCGTGACCGCCGGCGCGCACCCACGCGGCGCAGTCGCGGACGAATCGACGGTCGAACGAACGAACGACGGGACGGTCGTAGCGGCTCACGGCGGCGCGCAACCTAGCACGCCGGCGACCGCGGACGTCACGTCAGTTGGCGGGGAAATAATCCGTGAGGGGCTGCGCCTGCGAGGCCTTGCCCATGCGGCCGAGGTCGAGGCCGTCCTCGAACGTGGCGAGCAGCGAGTAGTGATCGGCCTTGGTCGCCGACACGTAGCCGCCGCTCTTCGCGTACGGCGACATGACCCAGATGCCGATCGGGTCGTCGGTGTTGCCCGCGAGGCCGCCCGAGCCGTCGTCCTCGTCCCAGACGATGACGAGCAGGCCGCCGTTCTTGTAGCCGCTCGAGGCCAAGATCGCGCCGGCGTGCGTGCCGAGCCAGGTGTCGCCCGCCGGGATGTTGGTCGAGTCCGGCGGATCGGGGTTGTGCATGTCGCTGACGAGGTTCGGCGCGATGAAGCTGAAATCGGGGGCGCTGTTCGGGTTGAAGTTGGAGAAGTCGACGACGTGCGCGTTGCAGCGCGTCGTGTTCGTGCGGACGTCGTCGTAATAGAGGAACGGGTTGTGGCGCGCCGCGTAGTTGCCGCTGTCCTTCACGTTGCAGGGCGTGCCCATGCTCTCGCCGAAGTCCATCCACGTCTTCTGGGCCGCTTCGATCTGGTCGGCGAGGTTCTGCGCCGCGGTGTCGCACGTGCAGGTCAGGCAGTAGTCGACGATGACCGTGCAGCTCCCGTGACCGGGCTCCGGGCTGCAGTCGCATCCGATGCCTTGCGTGTCGCCCGACGTGAGGCCGACGTAGTTGGGCAAGCTCGGGTGCGCGACGCCGTGGTAGTCGGTGCCGGTCGCGTACTGCGACTGCCAGCTCTTCAGGTTCGGCGCCTGGTTCGCGGCGATGCCGGCCTGGAGCGTCTTCAGCGACGTGTTCTCCATCAAGATGACGAACACGTGCGAAAAGAGCGGGATGTTCGTCGTCGTCGAGCGACACACGGGAATCCCGTTCGCCGTGCCGCAGGCGTAACCGGTCGGGCACGTCGCGCACGTCGGCGCGGCGTCGTTCTGGGGGCTCGAGTCCTTCTGCGTGCTGCCGTCGGTCGTCGTCGTGACGTCCTTGCCGCCCGCGTCGGCGCCCCAGCCCGCGTCGCCGGTCGACCCGTCGTCGCCGCTGCCGCAAGCCAAGAGGAGAAGTGCCGCACCCGCCACGGAGAGGATTGCGCTGCGTGTCATTGCGGCGCGGAGTCTACCCACGGGCGGCGTTCCCGCCACGCAGAAGCGTGATAAACGGGGCCGTGCGCATTTTGTCGCCCAAGGACGGCGGAAAAATCCAGTTACTCCGTTCGAGCAACCGCGCCGCGCGCCTCGCCGTGCGCGCCGACGACGCGGCGCCCGCGCATCGGCAGTTTTTTTCGTTCGTCGCGCGCGATCTCGACGGGCCGTGCGAGTTCGAGCTCGCGAACGCGGGCGCGTGCACCTACGGCGACGCCTTCGAGGGCTACCGGGTGTGCGCGTCGACCGGCGCGGACGACGAGTGGTTTCGCGTGGCGACCGACTTCGACGGCGAGACGCTGCGATTCCGGTACGCGCCCGAGGACGGTGAGGACGCCGTGCGCTTCGCGTATTTTCCGCCGTATTCGCGCGCGCGACGGCGCGCGCTCGAAGCGCGCCTCCGCGCGTCGGGTCGCGCGACCGTGCGAACGATCGGAAAATCGGTCCGCGGCGAGCCGATGGAGCTCGTCTCGTTCGGCTCCATGGACGAGCACGCGCCGAAGCTCTGGATCATCGGCCAGCAGCACCCCGGCGAGACGATGGCCGGCTGGTACATGGAGGGCGCGGCGAGCCGGCTCGCCTTCGCCGACGACCCGCTCACGCGCGAGCTCCTCGAGCGCGCCCGGCTATTCCTTGTATTGTGCATGAATCCGGACGGCGCGTTCGCCGGCAACCACCGGACGAACTCCGCGGGCCGCGATCTCAACCGATGCTGGTGGGAGGCGGACGCGCGCGAGAGCCCCGAGGTCGTCGCCGTGCGCGACGCGATGTACGAGCGCGGCGTCGACTTCTTCCTCGACGTCCACGGCGACGAGCACGTGCCGTACGTCTTCGTCGCGGGCGCCGAGGGCAACCCGCACTACACCGACCGCATCGAGGAGCTCGAGGAAGCGTTCTCGGACGCGATGCTCGACGCGTCGGACGAGTTCCAGACCGAAGAGGGCTACCCCAAGGACGCGCCCGGAAAGGGCGATCTCCGCTGCGCCGGCAATTACGTCGGCGAGGCGTTCGATTGCCTGTCGCTCACGCTCGAGATGCCCTTCAAGGACAACGCGAACGCGCCCGACGAGGCGCGCGGCTGGTCGCCGGACCGGTGCCGCACCCTCGGCGCCGCGACGCTCGAGGCCGTCCTCGCCACGCTCGACGACCTCCGCGGCGCGCCATGAGCCCGCTCGTGATTCGCCCGGCGCGCCGCGAGGACGTGGACGCGATCGTCGCGCTCTACGCGGCGGACTACCTGCACGCGGGCCGCGAGCCCGCGGTCGGCGACTGGGCCGGCGCGTTCGAGGAAATTGCGGGCGACCCGCGCGAGATGCTCCTCGTCGCCGAGGGAGACGCCCGCGTCATCGGGACGCTTCAAATGACGTTCTTGCGATACCTCACGTACGGCGGCGCGCGCGTCGCGCTCGTCGAGGCGGTGCACGTCGCGGCGAGCGAGCGGAGTCGCGGCGTCGGCGCGGCGATGATGCGCTTCGCGATCGACGAAGCGAAGAAGCGCGGCTGCAACCGCATGCAGCTCACCAGCAACAAGGCGCGGAGCGACGCGCACCGATTCTACGAGCGCCTCGGTTTCGCGCGCAGCCACGACGGGTTCAAGCTCTTTCTGGAGCCGCCGTGATCGCGCCCGTGACTAGTTGACCGAGCGCAGCTCTTCGGGCTTGCGCGCGCCGGCCTGCGCGAGGCGCTGGTCGCGGTACTCGAGCGCGGCCCGCACGAAGCTCGAGAAGAGCGGGTGCGGCGCGGTCGGGCGCGACTTGAACTCGGGGTGAAACTGGCAGGCGACGAAGTACGGGTGACTCGGGGCGCCAGCTCGCGGGGAGGTGCCCGGCAGCTCGACGACCTCGACGAGGCGCTTGTCGGGCGACGTGCCGCTGAGCACGAGCCCCGCCTGCGTGAGGCGCTCGCGGAAGTCGTTGTTGAACTCGTAGCGGTGGCGGTGGCGCTCGCTGATCTCGAGCGTGCCGTACGCTTCCGCGGCCTGCGTGCCGGGTTGTAGAGTGCACGCAAACGCGCCGAGCCGCATGGTCGCGCCCTTGTTCTTCAAGTTCCGCTGCTCGGGCAGGAGATCGATGACCGGCTCTTTCGTGTCGGGGTCGAACTCGGTCGAGTTCGCGTGCTGCAGGCCGGCGACGTGGCGAGCGAACTCGACCACCGCCATCTGCATGCCGAGGCAGATGCCGAAGAACGGCACGTTGTGCTCGCGCGCCCAGCGGATCGCCTCGATTTTCCCCTCGGTGCCGCGATCGCCGAAGCCGCCGGGGACGAGCACCGCGTCGAGGTGCTCGAGCGCGCCGGTGCCGGTCTTCTCGATTTGCTCGGAGTCGATGTACTCGAACTCGACCATCGCCTCGTTCTTGAGCGCGCCGTGGACGATCGCCTCGTGCAGCGACTTGTACGCGTCCTTCAGGTGCACGTACTTGCCGACGATGCCGATCTTGACCGTGCCGCGCGCCGGCTTCTTGAAGCGGTCGACGATGCGCTGCCACGCGGAGAGGTCGGGCTGACGGCTCCAAATGTTGAGTCGGTCGGCGATGAGCTCGTCGAGCCCCTCTTTGTGGAAGTAGAGCGGCACCTCGTAGATGCACGAGACGTCGATCGCCGAAATGACGGCCTCGACCGGCACGTTCGAGAAGAGCGCGATCTTTTCCTTCGTGCCCTGCGAGAGCGGCGTCTGCGTGCGGCAGATGAGGATGTCGGGCTGGATGCCGATCCCCAGCATCTCCTTGACGGAGTGCTGCGTCGGCTTGGTCTTGAGCTCGCCGGCCGTCGCGATGAACGGCACGAGCGTCACGTGGACCGAGAGGGCGTTCTGCGGTCCTGCCTCGACCTTGAGCTGGCGGACGGCCTCGAGGAAGGGCAGGGATTCGATGTCGCCGACCGTGCCGCCGATCTCGATGATCGCGACGTCGGCGCCTTCGGTCGCGTTCTGCACGCGCGCTTTGATCTCGTCGGTGATGTGCGGGATGACCTGCACGGTCGCGCCGAGGTACTCGCCCCGCCGCTCCTTCGAGATGACCGCCTCGTAGATGCGGCCGGTCGTGAAGTTGTTGTTGCGCGTCATGCGCGCCGAGGTGAAGCGCTCGTAGTGCCCGAGGTCGAGATCCGTCTCGGCGCCGTCGTCGGTCACGAAGACTTCGCCGTGCTGGTACGGGCTCATCGTGCCCGGGTCGACGTTGATGTACGGGTCGAGCTTGAGGTGCGTGACACGCAAGCCGCGCGCCTCCAAAAGGGCGCCCACCGACGCGCTCGCGAGCCCCTTGCCGATCGAAGAGACGACTCCGCCGGTGACGAAGACGTACTTGGTCGGCTTCCGGCTCATGGAGACGAACAAGTATACATCACGTACGATGCTCGTGTGATCGCGAATCGCTACGAGCTCGGTCGCGTCCTCGGCTCCGGAGGGTTCGCGACGGTGTACGAAGCGAAGGACCACGCGCAAGGTCGCGACGTCGCAGTCAAAGTCATTCACGGCGCCGGCGCGTCGATGGTCGCCGGCACCGACGGGTGGGACGAGATTGTCGAGCGCTTTCGGCTCGAGGCGCTCCAGCTCTCGCAGCTGCGTTCGTCGAACGTCGCGCGCGTCTACGATTTCGGTCGCGACGACGGCGCCTCGGAGGGCTCCGGCGCGCTCTACTTGGTGATGGAGCTCATCGACGGCGTGCCGCTCGAGCCGCGCAGCCTCGGGCGCGTTCTCCTCGGGCACGAAGTGCTTCGCGCGGCGCGCGCGCTCTTGTCGGGCCTCGCCGAGGCGCACGCCGCGCGGATTGTGCACCGCGACGTGAAGCCGGCGAACGTGCTCGTTCCGGGCGGCATCGCGGGGCTCGCGGGGCTCAAGGTGCTCGACTTCGGCATCGCGCAGAGTGAGCACCGCGCGCAGCTCGAGGCCGAGCTCGAGAGCGCGCTGCCGCGCCCGCGCCGCGCGCTCGGGACGCCCGCGTACATGGCGCCGGAGCTCCTGCTCGGGGAGCCGAGCTCGCCGGCGTCGGACGTTTATTCGGCGGGCCTCGTCCTCTACGAGCTCCTTGGGCACTCGATGCTCTTTCCGGAGCGCGCGGCGCGCGAGCAGCTCGCCCTCCGCACCGAGCTCGATCCGGATTTCGCGGGGCGCGTGCCGGCGCCGCTCGACGCGATGCTCGCGCGCATGCTCGCGCGCGATCCCGAGAAGCGGTACGCCGACGCGGGCGAAGCGCTCGCCGAGCTCGTGAACATGGAGACGGCGCCGGTCGAGATCGACGAGCTGATCCCTCCGCCCTCGCCTTCGGTCGCGCCGCGCCGGCGCTCGTTGCCGCCGCCGTCGGTGTCGCGACCGTCGCTCGGAACCGCGCGCATGTCGCGCCTCGACCCGGACGGCGGCCACGCGCTCGCCGCGGCGCTCCACACCCTCGACTTGCCGATGCTCGACGCGCTCGCGCGGCGCGAGCGGGGCGCGGAGACCTCGCGCGCGGCGCGCGCGCTGACGCTCGGGTTTCGGCTGGAGATCGACGCGGCGACGATGCTCCTCGAGCCGCTCGCCGAGCGCGGGCCGACGGCGCACGCCGTCTCCGCGTGCGTGCTCGCGCCGCGCGCTCGCGTGGCCACGCGCGCTCGCATCCTGCGCGGCATCGGCGAAGCGAACGCATGGCTCGACACCGTCGAGCTCGAGATCGGCGCGCTCCTCGTCGCGGCGCAAGCGGCGGTCAGCGGGCCGGAGGAAGTTCCGCTGGCGCTCGCGCGCGCCGAGCGAATGCTCGCGCGCCCGGCGCCGCGGACGTCGGCGCGCATCACCCTCGAGCTCGCCCGCGGCGCGCTCTTGGCGCGCTCGCGCGGGACGATCGAGCAAGGCAAGCGCCAGTTCGAGGAGCTCGCGGAGACCGACCCGTCGCCCGCGCCGCTCTCGGTCGTCTTGCGCTCGCTCTTGCTCGGGCCGCTCGCGTTTCGCATGGACGACCACGTGGCGCGCGCGTGCTTCGAGCGCGCGGCGCAGCTCGCGGCGGAGACCGGCGCGACGCTGCTCGAGGCGCGCGCGCTCGCGGCGCTCGGAGGAATGCTCATCGAGGTGCCGGGCCGTCTCTCGCAGGGGCTCGCGGCGCTCGAGCGCGTGACGACGCTGCTGCGCGACGCCGACGCGCCGTCGCTCGAGCACCTCGCCGCGCACAACCGCGGGGTCGCGTACGTGGTCGAGGGGCGCTTCGCCGAAGCCGCCGAACAGTTTCACCGCGCGCGCGAGGTCGCGCGCGGCGAGACGCCGCTCGAGATCGAGATCTTGAGCGGCGCGCAGGAGCTCTCGGCGCGCCTCGCAGCCGGAGACGTCGACGGCGCGCGCGCGCTCGCTCGCTTGCTCGATCTCTCGCGCAACGTCCCGGTCGCCCCGCGCGAGGCGACGCTCGTCCGCGTCGCCTGCTCGCTCGTGCCGCTCCTCGACGGCGATCTCGCGGCGGCGCGGGCCGACATCGCTCGCGCGCGCGCGCAGTCGGCGGGCGCGGGCGACGCGCTCTTGCTCGCGGGCGCGCTCGACGTCATCCACGCGTCCGCCGCGGGCGAGCCGATCGATTTTCTCGCGAGCGCCGCCGAGCTCCACCGCCTCGCCGAAGAGCACGGGTTCGCGGCGTTTTACTGGTTCGACCTGCTCCGCGCGATCGTCGGGCACGTCGCCGAGCCGCTCCGCGAGCCCATGACGCACGCCGTCGATCGGCTCGTCGTGCTACTCGGCTCGTCGATGAAGGCGTAGTCTCGCGCGATGCATCGACATCGTCTCGACAAGCTCGCGAAGCTCACGCGCGGCGCAGCGCTCGTCGGTCTCGGCGCGGCATTCGCGTGCCACGACGAGCCGCCGCACACGAACGGGCCAGCGCCGGACACGACGCCGCACATGAACGCGACCGCCCAGCCCGTGCACACGAACGCGCCGCCCGAGCCGGAGCCGTCGGCCGCGCCGAGCGCCGCGCCGTCGGCCGCGCCGAGCGCCCTGCCGACCGCTGCCGGTACGGAGGCGCTGCACACGATCAACGCGCCGCCGCACGTCAACGCGCCCGCGCCGAAAAGATGACCTTCGCGCTGCGGCGCACGAGCGACGCCGGCGACCTCGCGCTCACGCGCGAGCACGACGTGATCGCGCTCCCTCGGCGCGGGCGCGTCGACTGGGCCGCGTTCGACGCGAGCGCGTTCGACCGTGACGTCCTCGACCGCGCGGGGCGCGCGTGGGGGACGCGCGCGCTCCAGGAGTTCCACTCGCTCGCGCTCTTCACCGATCTCGCGAGCAAGCTCCAGCTCCTCGGCGCGCCGCTCGACTGGTCCGGCGCGTTCGCGCGGATGATCGCCGACGAAGCCCGCCACACCGACTTGTGCCTGCGCCTCTGCGACGTGCTCGGCCGGCCGGCGACGCCCGCGATCGACGAAAATACGCTCCGGCTCGCGTCGTCCGACACGCTCCGCGTGCACGTGCGCGACGCGATCGTCGCTGCGTTCTGCATCGGCGAGACCATCAGCGGGCGCATGTTCAAGCGCGCGCTCCGCGCGGCGACGGTGCCGCTCGCGCGCGACGTGGTCGCCGCGATCGTCGTGGACGAGACGTTCCACGGCGAGCTCGGTTGGGAGCTCGGCGCCCTCTCGATGCGCGACGTCGACGCGACGGAGCGCGCCGCGCTCGTCGCGCGCCTGCCGAAGCTCTTCGCGCATTACGCGAGGCTCTGCTGCGCGTCGCCCGGTCGCGCGTGGGCGATGGGCGAGCCGGCCGAGGAGCCGCCGCCGAACTTCGGAACGCTGACCGAGGCCGGCTACGCGCGCGCGTTCTTCGAGGGCATGGACGAGGACGTCGTCCCCGGGCTCGTCGCGATCGGCCTGCCGGAGGCCGAAGGCGCCTGGGCCGCGCTCGCCTCGACGCTCGCTTGAAGGCCCTCCGCGACGCGGGATCTCGGGCCCGGATTGTGGCAAGCTCCCGCGCATGACGGAACGGATCGGCTTGCTCGGTTACGACTCGTACCACTTCGTCGTCGAGAACCTCGAGCGCTCGCGAAAGTTCTACGAGGACGTCCTCGACTTCAAAGAGGTCGCGCGCGCGAGCGACGATCTCGTGCAGCGGAGCGGCCAGCAGTCGGTCGTCTTCGGCGCCGGCGAGGCCCGCGTGTGCGTCTCGACGCCGCTCACGCAGGCGAGCAAGGCGGCGCGCTACTTGAAGCGTCACCCCGCTGGCGTGATGAGCCTCAGCTTCCGCGTGAAGAACCTCGAGCACGCGATCGCCTTCCTCGAGAAGCGCGGCGGGACGCTCCTCGCCGACCCGTTCCAGCACAAAGACGAGCGCGGCGGCACGTACAAGAGCAGTCGAGATCGCGACGCCGCTCGGCGAGGTCGCCTTCCGCTTCATCGAGCGAAACGACTACCGAGCCTTCGCGCCCGGGTTCCTCGATTCGGGGCCGGGCAACTCCGCCAAGCCCGACAACCGCTACGGCATCGCCGCGGTCGACCACGTCACGTCGAACGGCCTCACGATGCAGCCGATCATTGCATTCTACAAGGAAGTGCTCGGCTTCGAGCCCTTCTGGGAGATCTCCTTCCATACCCAAGACGTGAACAAGAGCCTCGGCGGCTCCGGCCTGAAGTCGATCGTGATGTGGGATCCGGAGAGCGAGGTGAAGTTCGCGACGAACGAGCCGCTCCGCCCCGCGTTCCGCGAGTCGCAGATTTGCGAAGTTCGTCGAGGACAACCTCGGGCCCGGCGTGCAGCACGTCGCCTTCGGCGTGAAGGACATCATCGCGACAGTCATCGACATGAAGACGCGCGGCGTCGACTTCATGGACACGCCCGAATCGCTACTTCCTCGCGCTCCCCGAGCGCCTCGCGAAGCTCGGCATCACGAACGTCAAAGAGCACCTCGACGAGCTCGAGAAGCACCAGATCCTGCTCGACGGTCAGGACGACAAGTACATGCTCCAGATCTTCATGCGCGAGGCGAAGGCGATGTACTCCGACGAGCGCGCCGGGCCGTTCTTCTACGAGATCATCCAGCGCGCGGGCGACAAGGGCTTCGGCTACGGAAACTTCCGCGCGCTCTTCGAGTCGATCGAGCGCTTCCAGAAGACGAATTAGCGCGTCACCCGAGCTTTCACCACGGCCTGCGCGAACGGCCGCGTTCACCGAAGTCGGCTGTCCCCAAAACGTGGCATAACTCGGTCGCCATGATCGAGCGCCGCTACGCCGGGGTTTTGCCGCCGAAACCGCATACAGCTTTCCGCGACGACGCGGGCAATCTTCACTACGAAGAGATGTTCACGCGCGGCGGCTTCTCCGGCGCCTTCACGTACTTCTACCATCGTCGCCCGATCACGCCGACGCGCGACGTGGTCGTCAGCGACCGCGGATTTCCGGCACCCGCGCTCGACGACGACGCGCGCCGCCCGCTCAAGCGCCGGCTCTACGACTCGAACAAGATTCCGGCGGGCGGGCAGGCGGTCGACCGGCGCGTGCCTGTGCTCTTCAACTCGGACGTGACCGTGTACCTCGTGCGCGCGACCGTGAGCGACGACGTGTACTTCGCGAACGGCGACGGCGACGAGCTCTGGTACGTGCAGGAGGGCTCCGCGCGGCTCGAGTCGCCGTGCGGTTGGCTCGACGTGAAGAGCGGCGACTACGTTTGGGTCCCGCACGCGATGATGCACCGCTGGCACGTCGACGGATCCGCCGCAGGCGGGACGTCGCAGACACGAAACGCGTCCGAGCTCCGCGCGATGGTCTTCGAAGCGCCCGAGGGCGTGATGGTGCCGCGCGAGTTCCGCAACCCGGTCGGCCAGCTCAAAATGGATGCGCCCTACACGCATCGCGATTTCGTGCACCCCGAGCCGCCGCTCGCGCAGGACGGCCCGACGACGCTCCTCGCGAAGAAGGGCGGCTTCTTCTCGCAGTACACGCTCGCGCACGCGCCGATGGACGTCGTCGGTTGGGACGGCTTCGTCTACCCGTGGGCCTTCGCCATCGAGAAGTACCAGCCGAAGACCGGGCTCGTGCACCTGCCGCCGACGATCCACGCGACCTTCGCGTCGCCGGGGTTTTTGATCTGCTCGTTCGTCCCGCGGCTCGTCGACTTTCACCCGCAGGCGATCCCGTGCCCGTACCCGCACTCGAGCGTCGACTGCGACGAGATCATCCTCTACTTGCGAGGCAACTTCACGTCGCGGCGCGGCGTCGGGCCCGGTTGCATTTCGCTGCATCCTGCAGGCATTTCGCACGGACCGCACCCCGGCGCGTACGAGGGCAGCATCGGCGCGACGCGCACCGACGAGCTCGCCGTGATGATGGACACCTTCAAGCCGCTCGCGCCGACGGCGCAGGCGAAGAACATCGAGGTCGACGGCTACCACGAGAGCTGGGCGCTCTGAGGCGGTCGTGTCGCTCGCGAAGAGAGAGGTCGCCGAAGCAATCCTCGCGCGCGCCGCGCTCCACGTGCACCTCGATCCGCGCAGGCCGGGCGTCGTCGTGCCCGCGCACCTCGCCTCGCAGCCGAGCCTGATCCTCGCGGTCGGCCGCACCGGCATGCAGGTGCCGATTCCGGACCTGGTCGTCGACGACGACGGCGTGCGCGGGACGCTCTCGTTCGGCGGGAGGCCGTTCGCGTGCACGGTCCCGTGGAGCGCCGTCTTCGCGCTCGTCGACCCGAGCTCCAAGGGGCGCGTCTTCTCCGAGGACGTGCCGCCGGATCTCCCGCGGCCGCCGCGCCACGAAGAAGAGTGCAGCTTCTGCCTGGTCACGCGCGCCGATGCGCGCTGGCTCGTCAGCGCCCAGGACGCGAGCATCTGCGAGGCGTGCGTTCGCCGCTACCGCCGGCGCGGCATCCTCGACGTGCTCCGCGAGTGGCTCGTCGGCCGCCCTCGAACGCGCGGCGACGTGGTCCGCATGCCGTACCGCGACGCGCCTCGCGAGGGTTGCAGCTTCTGCGGCGAGACCGCTCGGCCGACGGTCGTCGGCGCGCGCGCCCGAATCTGCGCGCCGTGCATCGAGCGCGCGTTCGACGTCGTGCGGACGCGCTGACGCGGTATGCTCGGCCGATGCCCGGTCTCGTTTTGTGTGCAGAATGCAATCGTCACGTGCGCGGCGCGAGCTGCCCGTTCTGCGGGGCGCGGGTCGTCGAGCCGCGCTCGAGCTCGCTCGGCCGGGCGTCGCGCGCGGCGCTCTTCGCCATCGCGGCGACGCCGGGCATCGTCGCCTGCCACCGCGAGACGGTCGAGATGTACGGCGGGCCTCCCGTCGACGTGAGCGCATCGCCGCCGGACGCGGCCGCGCCCCCGCCTTCGGCGGTCGAGTCGGCGAGCGCCGCGCCGACGGTGAGCGTCGCGCCGACGGCGAGCGCCGCGCCGACGGTGAGCGTCGCGCCGACGGCGAGCGCGAACCCGCGCACCCCGGCGACCCACGCGACGACGGCCCCGACGTTCCACGCGCCCGTCACGGCGTACGGCGGTCCGCCGCGCGGGATGCCGCCCCCGCCGAAATGATCAGCCGAGCAGCGGCTGAAAACCCGACGCCGTCTCGACCCACGTCGGCGCGAGCCGGGCGATCTCGGCGGCGAGCACGCGGAAGTTGGTCTGCGTGAGCTTGGGCGCGCGTCGGGCGAGCGACGCGAGGACCGCGTCGAGCTCGTCGCCGTACTCCACGACGAGCGTCACGCCGGCCTCGTCGCTCGCGCGGAGCAAGTGCACGCGCAGCCGCGCCTGCTTGGTGTGCGCCTCGACCGACGTGCGCATCGTCTTCGAGTACGCGTCGCGCACCGCCTCGCCGTACCCGCGCACGCGCGCGCCGCGCTTCTTCTTCAGCGCGGCCATCGGGTCGAGCCACCCGAGCGCGTCGAGCGCCTCGGCGAAATGAGCCGTGTCCTTCGCGGCGCGCGGGTTGCGCTTCGACCTCGGCAGCCCGGTCATCCGGTCACGCGGTGCGTGACGTAGCCGACGAAGAACGGCCCCATCTGCACGATGTACTCGGAGGTCTGCTTCGTCTTTCGCATCGCCTGCACGAGGTGCGAGAGCGGGTGCAGCTCGCGGCTCACGAGGCCGAGCACGAACTCGTTGTCCTTCGCGTCGAGGCCATGGCACGCCAGGCGGATGTCGTGCGCGAGCTCTTGCTGGCCGTAGGCGTGGCCGATCATCGCGTGCTCGCGCATCAGCTCGGCGACCGCGGGCCCGTCGAGGCGAGAGAAGGCCCCGCTGCGGCGCAGCGGGTACCAGACGTGCCACGGGAGCGCGGGGTTCAGCGCGTTGCGCACCGGGCGCGCGAGCAGCGAGTCGAGGAGATCGGGCTCGTGGCCGGTCGCGTAGGTGCGCCCGAGCATCGTCCAGTCGTGCCGAACTTCGGCGCGCGCGAGCAGCGACGAAAAGAGCGGGCGCACCCGCGCCACGAAGTGGGCGGGGTCCTCGCTCCACGTGAGCAGCGCCGCCCCGCGCGGATCGTTGCAGTCTGCATAGATCACCGCCGGGATTTTCCGCTCGGTCAGCGCGTGCGCGACCGCGCGCGGCGCCGTCTCGGTCTCGTCGGCCGGGAGATCGAAGACGACGAGCTGCATGAAGAGTCGCCGGTTCGCGCTCTGGCGCTCGCCGTCTTTCTTGCCGCCGTATTCGTTCACGTCGATCGTCGGCAGCCCGGGTGCCCTGTCTTCGGCCATGTGCCGATGTTATAGCGCGGGCCGATGAAGGTCGTTACGTGGAACGTCAACGGCATCCGCGCGCGCGAGGCCGAATTCTTGCGCCTGCTCGAAGAAGAGAAGCCCGACGTCGCGATGCTCCAGGAGACGAAGGCCACGGTCGAGCAGCTCCCCGCCTCGCTCTACGGCCTCTTGGGCCTCCCCGCGTACCACTCGATTTGGCACGGCTCGGCCGGATACTCCGGCGTGAGCGTGCACTTGCGCAAGGACGTCTTCGAGCGCCCGCGCGACGCGCACCCGCCGTTCGACTTCGAGACGCGCGTGGCCGAGGCGCACGCCACGACCAAGACCGGCGAGCCCTTCGTGTTCGTCTCGATGTACCTGCCGAACGGCGGAAAAGACTACCCGGCGAAGCTCCAGTTCATGCGCGCGCTCGCGACGTATCCCGCGACCTTCGCGACCGAGAACGTCGTCGTCGCGGGCGACCTGAACGTCGCGCGCGCCGAGTTCGACGTGCACGAGACCGAACGAAAGCCGCGCGCGATCGGCCAGCGCCCCGAGGAGCGGGAAATTGTTCGAGCAGTTCCTCGCGGCCGGGCTCGTCGACGTGTGCCGCGAGCTTGCGCCGGGCAATCGCGAGCTCTTCACGTGGTGGCCTTATTGGAACGAGCAGCGCGCGCGCAACGTCGGCTGGCGCATCGACTACGTGCTCGCGAGCCGGGCGCTCGCCGCGCGCGCGACCGGGTTTCGCGTGCGGCGAGAGTTCGGCACGAGCGACCACGCGCCGGTGGTGGTCGAGCTCGGCGCCTGAGCGCCGCGCCGGTGCAGCACCGCGAGCTCGCGCGGCGCGGCGCCGAGCGCGCGCTTGAAGGCGCGCGTCATGCGGGCCGCGCTGCCGAAGCCGCAGCGCGCCGCGACCGACTTCGTGCCGAGCGTCGTCGTCGCGAGCAGCACGCCCGCTCGCGACTTTCTCATGCCTCGCCGGCCGTGCGGCGTCTCGCTCGACCCGTATCCCGCGCTCGGCGCGCACGCCGCGCGGCACCTCGCGCGCGAATCGGTGAAGACCGCGCTCGCGGAATCGAGTCGCGCGAGTACGGCGAGCCCGGCTGGTGGACCGCGAAGCGGCTCGCCGAGCCGTGACGACAAAACGCGAGCGCCCCGCGCTCTCGCGCGAGCGAGAGGCGGGGCGCCGTCAGGTGCGGTCGGGTCAGTTCGCTTTCCACCCCGCGGAGGTCGAGTCCCCCGAGCCGTCGCTCCACGAGTCGTTGCTGTCGCTCGGGCAGAGCGCGTCGGTGTAGACGCTCGCGTTCGGGATGACCCACGTCCCGTTGTGGCAGACGGCGACGACGTTCTCCCAGGTGATGTCGCGGCAGTAGCTGTGGAACTCCTCGTGGTCGCCGTTCGCGAAGGAGATCTGGGCGCCGTTGGTGTTCGCCGCGACGTGAAAGGCGACGAACGCGCCGTTCGAGCCGTTGAAGCCGAGCTCCGCCGCGCCGCACGGTTTGTTGCAGCTCGTGCCGTCGCCGCCGCAGACGCCGCACGCGTCCTTGGTCATGCCGCTGCCTGTGACGCCGTCGCACCCGACGACGTTCGGCACGCAGTTCTTCGCGGTGTAGTCGGTCGTGAGCCCGAGCTTCACCTCGCTCGAGTCGCCGAGGTAGCGCACCGTGTACGAGATCGGCACGCCCGGGCTCTGCGGCGAGAAGTCGGCGCCCTCGGTCAAGAACGCGCCAATCTGCTCGAACTGGTTCGAGCCCGTCGCGGCCTTGATCGCCGCCTTTGCGTCGCCGCCCAGGCCGTACGCGGTCACGGTCGAGTCGTTGATGATCGACTCGTCGCCCGCCGAGACGGCGCCGCTCGCGCCGATCGCCGCGCCGTTGTACGCGGCCTTCACCGCCGCCTCGAGATCGGTCTGCTTCGCGCTCGACTCGAAGAGCAAGTAGAAGATGCGCCCGTAGGTGACCGACGCGACGTAGACCGGCGGGTTTCCCGCGCCGACGTACGGCTTCAGGTCGTCGCTCGTGACGCTCGGATCGAAGACGCCGTGCGCGCCCTCGGGCGGCTGGAACGCCATCGTGAAGTACTCCTGCGAGAACTTGATGAGGTAGTGGCTCTTCGCCGTCGACGAATCGAACGTGAGGGAGCCCGACGCCGACCACGTCTCCGACGTGACGTTCGCGTCGACCGAGACGCGCATCTGATCCGACGAGTAGACCGACTCCGACGTGAACGAGAACTTCGACGGCGTGCCGCCGTTGTACCCGCCGAGGATGTCGTTCATCGCCTGCGTCGCCGACGAGAGCGAAGCCTCGGGCATCGTGCGCGAGAAGGTGGCGCTCGCGCCGCCGGCGATGGTCAGCGTGATCGTGCCGGGCGCGCGCTTCACCGGAATCGGATCGAGCAGCCCGCTCGCGAGCGACTTGCCCTGGACGAGCGAGCCCGGCCAGAGCACGTCGGCGTTCGGGTCGACGACGACGAACTTGGACGGCTCGTTCGTGAGGCTGTAGTTCGTCTCGGTGCACGACCAGCCTGGGCCCGCGCTCGACGGGTCGGGCATGGTCACCTTCGTCGGCTGCGAGGTCTGCACGAGGCCCGGCGTGAGCGTCGTGTCGATGTTTCCGGCGCCCGCGACGAGCGAGTCGATCGCGCTGCCGTCGTTTGCCGTCGGGCCCGGGCTCGGGGTCGAGTCGGGGGCGGCCCCGCATCCAACGAGCAGCGCGAGCGCGGTGAGCGCGACCAACTTTGCCTCTGACCTCATGAACGAGCCATCCTTTCGAGCGCCGCGACGTGCGGCGTACGGGCTCTAGAGCAAAGGCAGGGCCAGCGCGATTTCGGCGAGAATCAGCCTATTTCGCGCGCGGAAGGGTGTATCCGGAGGCGATTGATACAGGCCGCGGATACAGCGCGTTGATGCAGCCTCGGCGGCTCAGCGCGCGACGAGCGTCTCGAAGCGTGTATTCTGCAAGCTCCAACGCTCGATGCGCGAGCCTAGGTGCGCGCCCTCGACGTCGCGATCGACGCTCAGCCGATCCCGGCCGCCAGCCGTCGTGGTCGGTGCAGACGATGACGTCGGCGGGCGCGCGCGCGATGCGCTCGAGCTGAATCCCGACTCGAGCACGTCGAGCTTGCCCGTCGGGTCGAGCACGCGGAGCCAACGGTCGCGCGCGTGGCTGGCGCAGCGGTCGTAGCCCACGACGAGCACCGTGTGATTGCCGAGCTCGCCCGACTCCCAGCCGAGCACGGACGGGAGACCGCGGTCGACCTGGAGGCGCAGCATCTCGAGCGTCTTTCGGCCGAAGGGCTCGCGCGTCGCGCGAAAGCGCGTCTTGCCGCCGCACGCGCCGTCGAGCGCGCGCGCGAGCGGGCCGAAGTGGACGCCCGCGGTCAGCCAATCGGCGACGGCGCAATCGAGGGTCTGCCCGCTCGGGCGCGGCAAGTTCCGAAACAGCGGATTGCGCGCGACGTGCGTCGCGTCGAACTCGTCGTCCATCTCGGGTCGCAGCGTGCAGAGCAGCATCGCGGCCGCGTAGTACGCGCAGAAGGAGTCGTGCGTCCCTTGCTCGCGCAGACGAATTCCGACGAGGCGAACCGTCGTCCGGTGCTTGCGCCCCGCGGGCGGGTCGGGCGAGCGGCGCCTACGTCGCTCCATCGCCCCGCAGCACCGACAAGCCGTCGCGGAAGGGCCGCCACAGCTGACGCCAGAAGCTCCGCGGGTACCCCGGAACGCCGAACCCGCCCGCCTCGGGTGCGACGTCTGGAAGCTTGAGCGTGCCGAACGCCCAATCGAACAGCGCGAAGATGTTCGCGTAGTTCGTGTCGATCCAGTCCGGGTGATTCGAGTGATGCCACCGATGCAGCATCGGGCTCACGAGCACGCGATGGACGCGCCCGTAGCCGATGCGCAGATTCGTGTGCTCGTAGACGCTGTGGATCCTGCGGATCTGCGTCGTCCACGCGATGACGTGCCCCGGGAACCCGAGGACGACGAGCGGCACGATGAAGAACGACGTCGTGAGGAACATCTCGACCGGGTGAAAGCGTTCGTTCGAGAGCCAGTCGACCTCTTCGGACGAGTGGTGCACCGCGTGGAACGGCCAGAGCGCGCGCGTGTGCAGGAGGCGATGCTTCCAGTAGCCCGTGAAATCGGTGAGGACGGTCGCGAACGCGAGCTGCGCGGCGAACGGCAGGATCCCGAGGCGCGCGTGCATCGACGCGAACGACGCCGACCCGCCGAGCGCGTCGACCGCGTGATCGAAGCCGATCGCCGCGAGCGCCACCGCGAAGAGCGTCGCGAGGTAGCTGTACGCGAGATCGACCAGCATCCCCGGGCGAAAGCGGCGCTGTCCAGGGAGCGACGGAAAGAGCCGCTCGGCCTGCATGCACACGAGACCCGTCGCGACGTCCACCTCGGTCACGATGAGGAGCGTGTGAGGCAACTCCCGCAGCATCCGTGACGAGGTTAGCACGCGCCTCCCGCCGCGGTACGGCCGAGCCGACGCACGCTCGAACCGTTCAACGGGGCTTTGCAGCGGGCGCGCAGGGCCCGCAGACGCCGCGCTCGTCACTCGGCGCTCGAGAGGACCTCTTCGTGGTGCTCGCCGCCCTCGCTGAGGCGGACGCGCGGGTAGAGCGCGCCCACGATTGCCGCGACGACGCCGAGCGCCGCGAGGATGTGGAAGAGCGGCGCCATGCCCGCTTGCATCGCGAAGCGGTAGCGCCGAACGACGTCGGCGCCGAGGCTCTGACCGTGGTCGGGCCCGAGGAGCGAGTCGAGCACGCTCTCGGGCACGTGGCCCCCGAGCGACCGCGCGAGGACCGCGCCGAGGACGCCGACGCTGACGGCGCCGCCGATGGTGCGGAAGAACATCGTGCTCGCGGTCGCGACGCCTCGCCGCTGGAAAGGAACGCTGTCCTGCACCGTGATGATGTTCGCGGTGCTCGCGAGGCCCATGCCGACGCCGAACGCGAACATGCACCCGCGGATCGCACCGAGCGGCGCGCCGCCGTGCACGAGCCAGTCGAGCGCGATCGCCGAGACGGCGACCAGCGCGAAGCCGAAGCGCACGAGCGGGCGCGGGCCGACGACGAGCAAGATTCGACCCGAGAGCGCCGAAGCGATCGGCCAGCCGACGAGCATCGGCGCGACGGTCGCGCCCGCCGACGCGGGCGACGCGTCGAGCACCGCCTGCGCGTAGAGAGGGAGATAAATCACGGTCCCGGTCATGACGCCGCCGACGACCGAGCTGACGCCGCTGGAGACGGCGATCACGCGCTTTTGCATGAGGTCCATCGGCACGAGCGGCTCGGGCTGCCGTCGCTCGACGAGGACGAACGCGATCGCGGCGACGGCCGAGAGCGGGAGCATCACGAGCGCGGCGTGCCCCGCGACGCCCGCGAGCAGCGCGAGCACCGCGATCGACAGGAGCGCCGCGCCGGCGAAATCGATTCGGCCGCCGCCCGACCTGCGACGCCGGCCTGGGCCCGAGCGAGAGCCCGAGCAGGAGCATCGCGAAGACGCCGAACGGCAGGTTCAAATCGAAGACCCACCGCCACGTCAGCGCGCGGACGATGAGCCCACCGAGGATGGGACCGACGATCGCCGAGACGCCCCACACCGCGCCGAAGACGCCTTGCATGCGCGCGCGTTCCTTGGGCGCGAACATGTCGCCGACGATCGTCATCGCGATCGGCTGCACCCCTCCGCCGCCGATGCCTTGAAGAACGCGCGCGGCGATGAGCGTGCCCATGGTGGGCGCCGCGCCGCACGCGACCGAGCCCAAGAGGAAGGTCGCGATGCCGGCGAGGATGACCGGCTTGCGACCCCAGAGATCGGCAAGCTTGCCCCACACCGGAATCGTGACCGTCATCGCGAGCATGTACATCGCGCCGACCCAGCCGTAGAGCTCGAGCCCGCCGAGGTCGGCGACCACGCTCGGCATCGCGGTCGCGATGATGGTCGACTCCGTCGCCGCGAGAAACGTCGCGAGCAGGATCCCCGCGACGGCTACGGTCTTGCGCGACGTCACTTGCCGTATCTCATAAGGTCTGCGAGCCGGCGCGTCGAGCGGCCGGA
Organism: uncultured delta proteobacterium; assembly: GCA_963731595.1. Classification (GTDB taxonomy): domain Bacteria; phylum Myxococcota_A; class Polyangia; order Polyangiales; family Polyangiaceae; genus DASXHD01. The sequence continues at coordinate 450,036 of CAVSWE010000002.1, read as the reverse complement.
TGTCCTCGCTTCCTTGCGGTCAACGGGATTTGCACGAAGCCGCTGCGCGGCGGCATGGCTTCGCATCGACGCCAGCGCAACCGGTCGTCGTGGCGACTGAGGGATGGGCGCCGGAAATCCGCGCGTTCCCGCTCCGGCTTGCGCAAGAGCGCGACCGCAGCCCGGCATAGGAAGGAGAGAAAGAAGAATTCATTCAGGGACCCCCATCGCAACACGTCGACCACGACACGGGCGACGCGCACGCGCACGTCGCTCTCCCACACCGCCGCGAACGGATCGGGGCGGGTGCGCCATTGCGCTCCGTCTTCGTCTCACTCGGCAGCGCGCCCTGCTTCCAGTACGCGCTCCGCTCGCTGATCCCGGCCGCCGCTGCGGCGGACGCGATCGTCTTTCCTTTGGACATCGTCTTCCTCAACAACCTGACCTGCTCGTCGGTGACCATCGGGGCTCCACGAGCCCCGAGACCGGCCCGGAGCTCCGGGCCGCAGCCTCGCACGTGCCGTCAGGACGGCGGTCGACCTGCAAAAGTAGTTGTCGTCGACCTGCAAGAGTAATTGTCGCCCATCAAGCGTCCTTGACGTTCTGCTTGCCGTCTTCGAGCTTCGCGAGATGCGCGAAGCTCTCGTCCTGTTCGACGACACCGCCCACGAGAGCGCCGACGAGCGCCGCACCTCCCGCCTTCGGCGCGGGCACGGAGAACGGCCTCGCGCAGCTTCAACGGTGTGATCACGGCCACGGGATCGCGTCAACCGGACGCGGTGTCGGAGCCCAATCGAAATTTCTCGGTCCCGCTTTCCGGATCGGACCGCATAGTTCCACTCGCCACGAAATTTCTTCCTCTCGAGTCTGACTGCGCGAAGTGCATCGCTTGATACGTCCTTTCCGATTTCGTATTCGCGTTTGTCGAGTTTCGCGCGCACGCGCAGTCCGGCAGTCGTCGTCGTTCCGCGAATCAGCTCGACGACGGCCTCGCGACTCACGAGAGGGCGGCCTCTCCAGTTCTGCGTGATCTGGAGAAGAGACGATGCTCGATCTTGTTCCATTTGCTCGTGCCCGGCGGGAAGTGGCAAACGTTGATGTCGAGCCCAGTCGCGTCGGCGAATCGCTGCAGCTCGACGCGCCACAATCGGGAGCGCGGAGCGTTGCTTCCTCCGCCGTCCGCCGTGACGAGGAGCTCGGTCGCGTCCGGATACGCCTTGCGTCCCATCTCGCGCCACCATCGCTCGAGCGTCGCGACCGCAAACTCCGCCGTGTCGTGATCGACGCCCACGCTGACCCACGCTTCGTTGCGAGCCGTGTCGTAAACGCCGTACGGGATGACTTTGCCGAGATCCTTGTCGATGAAGTCGTGAACGCGCACGTCTTCAGGCTCGCCAGCACGTTGCCATTCGCGCCCAGCATTTTTGAAATCGCCGACCAATTCCTTCTTTTTCGTGTCGACGGACACGACGGGCTGCCCGCGCTTGATGAAATCTTCGCGGTCCGATTGATGTGCTCGAACTGCTTGTTGCGGTCCGGCGACTGCGCTCCTTCGCGCGTCTTGCGCACGACTTGAAGACTGAAGCCGAGATCGTGCAGCAATCGTCCGACGAGCGTCGCGCTCACTTTGCGGCCCATCGCTTGAAGCTCGGCGGCGAGCTTGTCTTTGCTCTTGCACGTCCAGCGCAACGGAGACTCGGGATCGCCGCGCGTCGTCGGGTCTACGGTGAGTCGAGATCGTCAAGCAACGTCGGGTCCTTCACGATCAACGTCGGTCGCCCAGCGCCAGGCCGACGAACGCGCTGCGCACGCGGAGCCTCCTTCGAAGGATGCTTCTCCAGCTCCGCGAGATCGCGAATGCCCGCACGAATTCGCGCCCGGCTCATCCCGGTCGCTTTCAGCATCGTTGATCCCGCCGTAGCCGATCGCTTCCGCTTCGGCTGCCGCCCAAAGGCGCGTCACGCGCTCATCCATCACGCCGCGCAGCTTCGGTACTTCGCTCGAACCGAATCCACGTCGCCCATGCTGCACCAACCGCGCACGCGCGCCGGCTATTTCCATGACCGGATCGATTATTTCCACTGGGCTCCTTAGCCGCCGTCGGCGCAGTAGCTCATCATCGTATCACCGCAGACGAAATGCCGGAGGCTCACATCCCAGCCGCACCAATGGCTAACTGGACAGTCAGTATCGTTAACGCACTCGTCAGCCGCGGTGTGGCAGAAATAGCCGAGAAACTCCGTTGGGCACGGATGGTCTGTACTTGGCGAGCAATATCCAGTGCCGGACGGGCCGCAGTCGGAATCGGTTCGGCACCCTGAAGCCGCACAGACATTTGGATGAGGCGAGTTGATAACATCCGCGCCATACGCAGCACTGCCCCGGCAAAGGCACCATGCCGTGGACACGCCGTCGGACGGCGCGGGACAGTCCGAGTCTGCAGAGCACTCGTCGTAGTTACATCGATAGCAGGAAGCGGCACTGCCACATAAGTTCGTGCGATAACCGCAGCGGCCATTCGACATGCCCGAGGGAGCTGGTAAGCACTGGGTGTCGCTTGTGCAGTCACAGTTGCCCGCGACAATGCAAGCGGCATCAGCGCCACTGTCGGACGGATTCGGCAAGAAGGCTGGTCGCTCAACCGTGCACACGCCAATAGCCTGTCTGTGATTCAGTGGTGTTCGGTCGATCTGTCCGTTGCACGCCATTCCAGCAACGATACCGAGCCACATGACGCGAATTCGCACGTTACGCGCCGCCGTCGAGGCATAAGCCAGGGCTGGCGCAGGCCCAGTGACCTTTCGATGGCTCCCAGGCGCATACCGCCTGAATTCCGCCGCTCATGCAGTCACTGTCGTCGGAGCATTCATCATCAGTCGTATGACAGAAAAAGCCTTGCGCGAAATTCTGACATGTTGGACTTGGACTTGGCGAGCAGAATGGGAATCCGGTGGATGCACAATCGGCATCAACGCGACAGTTGTTGCCGTAGGCGCAAAAATTGGGATTTGCTTGAGCAACGCTGTCGGCCTTATGAGTTGCAGTTTCGCGGCAGCTGCATATGCCGAGGCCCAAGGCCCCCGTGGCCGAACAATCAGAGTCGCTAAAGCATTCGTCGTAGCTGCACCCAGTGCAAGTCAATGCTTCGCAGGCGAATTGGCTAGATAAGGGCGCATGTCCGCATCGCCCATTCGCGAGTGGCGCAGGCGCAGTACATTGCGAGTCGCTGCTACAAGCGCAAGCCGCCGCGCAGCTTCCTGCATCATTCGGCGAACCTGGCATAAAGGCCGGCCGCCCCGCCGAGCAAGCGTCCGGAGCGGCGCGGTGGACCGCCGGTGTGTGGTGCGCGTGCCCGCACGCTGCCAGGCCGCAAAGAAAGATCGCGCTACGCGAAATCAAAAGTCACCTCCGCGCGCTTCCCGCTTCCAGATACCGCGCCCCCAGGTCGCAATATAATAGTAATAGACACCATTTTCGTACTGGCCGGCGACGGCGCTGACCGGTTGAAAGCCTGTTGGCAGCCCGTAGACCCAGGGCCTCCAGTGATGCACTACAGCCGGCGTGTCCCGAACGTCAGGGTTATTCAACCTGTAGACGCTATTTCCGGCTCGACCTTCGCTGACGAGTATCGGGGAGCGTGTGGCCGAATCAACGCTTATCGCGTTCAACGCCTCGTTAGAATACCCTGATGTGCCCGTGAGATTCACCCAGGCACCTGCGGTTTGCCCTTTAGATGCGGCGGGAGCAGTGAAGACTACTGGCGCGCCGGTTCCCGCTCCCACAATGTATAGATCACCGTCGCTGTAATCGAGGCCGGCGACACCGGGGCCAGATGGTGGGAGCCCCGCGTTGCCGGGGATGACATCGCCCGCCGGCCAGCTCGTTGGAAGCGCTGTTGCTTGAAATGCCTGATTCGTCGCTGCGGCTTCAAACAGTGTGCTGTTGCCGGAAACCACCGCGTACACCGTGGGGCTTGGAAAATCGTTGGTCACGAGCAGCCCGGCTGGCGCCGCAGGTAGCAGGTCGGAGTAAGAGCTAAACGTCTGACCGTAGTCCGAACTCTGGAAAATGCCATTCTGAAATACCGTGAACAGATTCCCTGAGGCCGCCTTCGCCATCTCGCACGGCTCGCTGGTCGCACCAACATCCTCGCTGATGAATGTCCATCCGCCTCCTCCGACATTTGCAAAGCGAGGGGCCGAACCAGAAGATAGATCACCGCAGTAGAAGGCGTTGGCCTGACTTCCCGGATCGACGAGAACCTGGTGACCGTCAACGCCGCTAACTGCGGGGTCTCCGAGCCACGTGATGCCATCGTCAGTTGAATAATGACCTCCCACATCCCACGCGGCACCGTAGAATACGGTCGGGCCGACGCTCACGCTGACTTCGTTCGAAACACCCAGGGTGTCGATTTCTTGGTGCCACGTCACGCCGTCATCGGGCGAGAAGAAAATGCCGCCGTCACTTCCCGCGTAGACGAGCCCGTCTGCTCCCCACGTCATCGCGTGCTCGTCCTCATGAGGAGTGTCTGTTTCCCAGCAAAATGAGCTGCAACCTGTCGCCTGATCGCAGCCAGCTCCGCGCCATATTTGGACTCCTCCGAGCAGGACGACGGAACCGTCCGGATTCGTCCCGAGGGCAAAATCGTGATTGCCCTGTGAGCCAGCAAACGGTTGTTGACCGTCTGCGAGTGCTACGACGCCCCACTGTAGCCAGGGGTGCTGTCCGGAATTGGTCGAGAAGATACCTTGGAAATCTTGGCCCGTATTGTTTGGACTGTTCGGATCGGTGCCAACGCACGTCCCAGCCGTGCAACTCAGTCCGGCCACGGCGGCATATACGACCGATGACCTCGTGATCGCGAGCGCGATGGCTGTCGCGACGAGCGATCCACCAGAAAATGCTGGGTAAGCGCGCGACGTGGAGCAAGTAGGCGTTCCGGTGGTCGCCCCAGTAATTCGAGAAACGCCCTCCGCTTGTGCACCTGCTGCCGGATTTGTATTGCCAATGCCGAGATAAACTGTGGTGGGACTGTTTGGGTCAATCACCATATCGGTGAAGACATCGTTTCCACTGACATTGCAATTTGGTACCTGCCAGAAATTCGCGCCAGCGTCAGTCGAGTAGTAGAGGTTATTGGTGCCCGCTGCATAAATTGTGGTGCCATCAGCGCTAAAGCGCACTTTGACTACCGGACTCGGGCATGCGACTCGGCCAAACAGGTTCTTGCATACTGCTTGGCTCCAAGCTGGCCGGGCGTCTAACGCGTCCGTCGTCGTCCAGATGCCGTTTCCCAAAACGTTCGTGCGGTTGTTTATTCCGCCTGCGACTCCTGTACCAACCACGACGACGTCCGGCCGACCGGGGTACGCAGCGATCGTGCCAGTCGACATGTTCGGTCCTGGGGCCGCTGTAATGCCTGCGCCAACATCATTCATTGGAGTCCATGAAAGGTTGATTGGGGGCGTGGACCACGCGCCGCCGGACGTAGCAGACGCAATGATACGACCGTTCCCGAGTGCGGCGTTCACTGCGTCGATATCATGCACTTCGCCGGAGTAGCGTTCGGATACAACTTCCCCCGTATGATCCGCGCACTCATATTGCTTGAGTTGACTAGGCAGTGCGGCGACGGTGTTTCCGAAAGTGAAGCCAGCGTAGGGGCCGATAGTCTGCCAGCTAGTAACGTACTCGAATATTTGGTTGAGTGAGTTGATCACCCAAGGCGTCCCATCCGCGCCGACCGAGATGGAGTTTGCCTCACCGGGCATCTTGTTCCACGCCGCCGTCAGCGGGGTCCAGACGAAGATATCGTAGCCGCCGCCGCCCGACGACGTGCCCCCGATGATCCATACGGAGTCGAGCGGGCCCGCGCCGATGATCGGCACGCCGAGGGTGTCGCCTTGACTCCGCTGCCGCGTGCCACCGTATCCGGGCCAGGAGGCGTACACACTGCCGTTCCACTTGTAGATGTTGCCCGACGAGTTCGCCACGTAGACATTGCTCCCGTCTGGACTCACCGCGACGTGCCGCGCCGCGCCTTGTCCTGGGGCGAACCAGCTCGCGCCGTTCCACTCGTAAATCGGACAATCGATCGGGACATTCTTCACAAGCGTGCATCCAGTGCGGCTGATCGCCCACGCGATGTTGTCGCCGATGCTCGACGAATATCGACCGATCCCAACCTCGTACGCCTTGAAACCTTGGTTTTGGCCGCGCGGTTGCCAGCTGCAAGACGGCGAGCAGGCGCGCTCGTAGACGTATCCACTGCCGTCAATTCGCCAAGGCGTGCCTTCAGGAGACACCGCGAGCGAAGAGGTGCCCGCCGAGCTCGCGTCGAACGCCCACGTCCTTGGCTGGCTGGGCGGATCGTTCGTGTAGTGATAGGCGTAGCCATTCGTACCGAGCAGCCAGGGACTCGCGTCCCCAACGCCCACGACGAGGCCCAGGCCCCCAGCAATGCTCTGAACCCAGTTGCCTGGCGAGTACGCGGTCTGCGGTTGTGGCGACTGCGTGGTCGTGGCCCTGTCGTCCGTCATTCCGGAGTCGGACGATTGCGGCGGGGGGGGCGGCTCCAAGCGTAGACGTGCCTCCCTCGAGCACGGGCACTGCGGAGGTGCTCGCCTCTTTTCCGGTGCGTCCCATTCGGCCCCTCTTCTGCGTGAATCAACGCGCGAGCCGAGTACACGCTCGAGCTCGCACTCTGTCAACCCACGCACGGCCATAAGGCCGGCACACAGCGACACGGGCACCTGCGGACGCGGACCACACCTTCGTGCGGCCGGCTGGACGTGCGACTAAGGCACCGCCGCGAGCCCCAGCCACCGCCCCTCCGAGCTCGGCAAGAAAGTCGCCGCGCGCGGGCTCGTCACGACGACCTCGTCCTCGTGCCAGAGCGGGATCCAGTACGCCTTCGCGAGGACGCGGTCCTCGAGCCGCGCATAAGCCGCGCGGCGCGCGTCGAGATCGAGCGTCGCGTCGCCGGCGTCGAGCGCCGCGTCGATCTCCGGGTCGCGCACGCGCCCGCGGTTCGCCCCCTCCGGCGGAATGGATGCAGAATGCAAGAAGACGCGCAGCGTGTTCGGCTCGGCCAGCTCGGGGAGCTCGAGCACCGCGGCGTCGAAGTCGCCCGCGCCGAGCCGCGCGAGGAGCGTCCCGAGCTCGAGGGGCACGAGCTCGCAGTCGACGCCGGCCTCGGCGAGGTCCTGCTTCATGACGCGCGCGATCGCGACGCGCAGCCGGTCGGTGGAGCCCAAAAGCGTGCAGGATACATGTTTCTCGTGCAGCAGGTCCCGGGCCTTCGCGACGTCGTGCGCCATGGGCGCGCGGGGCGTCGCGGCCCACTCGCCCGGCGGGATGAGCCCGGTCGCGAGCCGCGCGTGGCCGCCGAGCATCGTCTCCACGATCGAGGCGCGATCGATGGCGAGCCCGAACGCGCGACGCGCGGCGACGTCGGCGAACGGCCCGCGGTCGGTGCGAAACAAAACGTAGACGAGGTTCGCGCCCGGCCGCGACGCGACGCGGAGGCCGTGCGACGCGAGCGTGGGGAGGAGCGCGGGCGCGACGCCCGACGGCGCGACGTCGGTCTTCCCGCCGAGGAGGCGGAGGGCGCGCGCGTTCTCGTCGTGCACCGTGAGCACCCGAACGCCGCGCGCGGGCTTCGGAAGCGCGCCGCCCTCGGCCGGGTCGAGATCGACGACCCCGGGCCGCAGGCGCGCGACGCGGTAGGGCCCGAGCCCGTCGAGCGCCGCCGGAGGGATCGACGCGTCGCGCGCCTGATCGGCGCGCAAGATGGGGACCTCGAGATCGGTGAGCAGCGTCGCGTGGGGGCGCGACAAGTGAACGACGACCTCGTGCTCGCCGCGCGCGAAGACGCCGTCGATCGCGAGCGTCACGTGCGACGCGCGCGCGTGGAGCGACGGGTCGCGGAGCGCGTCGATCGTCGCGACCACGTCGGCGGCGCGAAGCGGCGCGCCCGAGTGGAATCGAACGTCCGAGCGGAGCGTCACGTCGAGCGTGCGCGGATCCTCGAACCGGTACGACGCGGCGAGGTACGGCTTCGGCTCGAGCGTGTCGGGGTCGAGCCGGAAGAGCCCGGCGTGGACGAGCCGCGACACGCGCATTCCGACCGCGTCGACGACGAAGCGCGGGTCGAGCGTCTCGGCGTCTTGCGCGACCACCACCTCGAGCCGGTCGCCGCGCTCGCGCGGCCGGGGCGTGCACGCGAGCCATGCGCACGAGATTGCAGTAAAAGCGATCGCATGAAGTTTCGTCTTCTCGCCGCGGCGCTCGCGTGCGCCTCGCTGTCGGTCGCCTCCGACGTGCGGAGCGACGGCGGCGGCCGCTTCGACGCCGCCGTCCGCGCGCTCACCGGGAGCAGCGCGTGGAAGGACGCGGACGTCTCGGTCGCGATCCTCGACGTCGCCAGCGGGAAACTGCTTGCATCTTACAACGAACATCGCGCGCTCAACCCGGCGTCCAACGCCAAGCTCTACACCGCCGCCGCCGCGCTTGCGATCCTTCACGGCAATCACCGCTACGAAACGAGCCTCTCGGGCGTCATCAAGGGGACGAGCGTCTCGTCCGTGACGCTGCGCGGATACGGCGACCCGTCGCTCTCGAGCGGAGACCTCGCGGCGATGGCGGCCGAGCTGCGCGAGCGCGGCGTGCGGCGCGTCGACGGCGACGTGCTCGTCGATCAGCGCTTCTACGACGACCAGACGACGCCGCCCGCGTTCGAGCAGAAGCCCAACGAGTGGGCCGCGTTCCGCGCGCCGGTGAGCGCGCTCGCGGTCGACGAGAACACCGTCACGCTCGAGATCCGTCCGTCCGAGGCGGGGCAAACCGCGCACGCCTTCTTCGAGCCGCCCGGCTTCGTCGACGTCGACGGCACGGTCACGACGGGCAGCGGCTCAGGCGCCGACACGGTCGGGCTCGTCCTCTCGAAGAACGGCACGCGCCTCTCGGCCAAGCTCAGCGGCGACGTCGGCGAGGACGCGAAGGTCGTCCGCTTCACCCGCCGCGTGGAGGACCCGACGCTCCTCGCCGGCTACGTGCTCCGCGCCGCGCTCGAGCAAGCCCAGATCAAAGTGACCGGCGAGGTGAAGCCCGGCGCGGGCAAAGGCCCGGTCCTCGCCAAGCACCTCTCGGCGCCGCTCTCGTCGCTCCTCTACGCGCTCGGCAAGAACAGCGACAATTTCTACGCGGAGATGATCTTCAAGTCGCTCTCCGCCGAGAAGAGAGGCCGCCCCGGACACGCGCAGGACTCCGCGCAGCTCGTCGAGAAGACGATCGCGGACTTCGACGCGAACGACGCGGGCCTCGTGATCAAGAACGGCTCGGGCCTCTACGACGCGAACCGCGTCACGACGTCGAGCGTCGTCCACCTGCTCCGCTCGGCGTGGCGAAACCCGGCCATCCAGCCGGAGTACGTCGCGCAGCTCTCGATCGGCGGCGTCGACGGCACGCTGCACGGGCGCTTCCGCGCCGAGCACGAGCGCGGCGTCGTGCGCGCCAAGACCGGCACGCTCGACGACACCATCGCGCTCTCCGGCTACGTGCTCGGGCCGCCGGGAAAAGAGCCGATCGCGTTCTCCATCCTCTTCAACAAAATCCCCGGCCACGCGGCGAAAGCGCGCGGCGACGCCGACCGTCTCGTCCGCGCGATCGTCCGCGACCAGTGGGGCGCCAACTGATCCCCAGGAGGCCTCAGAACGAGCCGCCGAAGCTCGCGATGCCGCCGCCGCCGGGGAGGGGCACGACGCCGACGGTCGCTGCGGGCTTCTCGTGGCCGGTCACAGCGGAGACGATGAGCCACGTCGCGCCGACGACCACGCCGACGATGCCGACGCCGAGCAGCACGCCCGCCGGCGCGTAGAGCGACGTGAGCGAGTCCTCTTGCGACTGCGTGCAGCTCTTCGTCTTGCCGCATCCGTTCACGAGGTCCGAGTACTGCGACTGAATCGGGATCTCCATGATGCCGAAGCCGACGAGCGCCGCGAGACCGACGCCGCCGATGATCCACGGCGCCGGGCCTGGCCCGCCGCCTTTCGTCGCCGGCTTCACCGGCTCCGTCGGGCCGCTGGTCGCTCCCGTGTCGGCCGGCAGGTTCACGCGGAGCACGCGGTCCTTCTCGCCCTCGACGACGAGCACCGTGTCCTCCACGCTCTTTCCGCTCGGCAGCTCGTAGCGGAACTTGTGTTGCCCCGGATCGACCGCGACCGCCGTGCCTTGGAGCTGCGGCATGAGGAGCTGCCCGTCGACGTAGACCTTCACGTCGATGACGTCGTGCCCGTCGGCGTCGCGCGCGCGCACCGTGACGGTCGACATCGAGTTGTCGACGTCCGCGAGCCAGCGGGTGCAGTCGTTTCGAATCTGCTGCGGGCACACGTCGCGCGAGCAGGTGAGGAGCTCGGGGCGCGCCGCGGTCAGCTTCTTGTCGCGACGTAGCTTCTGCGCTTTCTCGGCCGACTCGATGCACGCGCCCGTCTCGTCGGCGTACGCGAAGCACGGCACGAGCGCGAAGGCCAGTCCGAGCAGACACACGAGGCGTGAACGCATGAGCTCAGCGTAACATCACTTGAAGCACTGCCGCTTGTAGATGCGCTCGCCGTCCGGCCCGATGGTGTAGGGGATCTTGCAGTCGTCGCCGCTCGACGCGGCGGTCTGCGTGTGCGTCGCGTGCACCGGCGCCGGGTGAGCCACCGCGACGGGCTTGATCGGCGGCGGCTTGGCCGACGCGGTCGGCTCGGTCATCGCGACGACGGGCGCCTCCGTGGTCGTCGGCGGCGCGGCCTGCGTCGCTTGCGCCGTCGCAGCCGTCCTCGCCGTGTCTGCCGCGATGGTCGTCGCGGACGGCGTCGCGGACGTTGCGTGCGCGGTCGTCCCACGCGAGCCGAGCGCGACGGCGATGACGGCGACGAGGAGCGCGAGGCCCGTCGCGCCGATGCCTACGAACAGCGGGATCCGGCGCGAATTGGGACTCGGCCCGCCTGGCTCGCTCGCCGCGACCGAGATGCTCGACACCTGCGACGAGCTGCCGCCGATCATCCCCGACGTGGGCGCCGCGACCGCGGAGCTCGGCGAGTCGAGGCTCGACATCATCTCGGTGAGCCCGACGGCGGGGATGTTGTCCGTGACGCTCTCGATCTCGGCGATGCGCTCGGCGCGCTCGTGCAGCACCTCGCCGGCGACGGTCTCGATCCAGTCGCCCACGTCCGACGCGAGCGCCGGATGCACCGCGCGCTCGAGCGAGAGCGCGAACTCGCGCGCCGTCGCGAAGCGCTTCGTCTTGTCGCGCTCGAGCCCGCGCATGACGAGCGCGTCGAGCGTCGCCGGGATGCTCGGCGCCCACCGGCTCGGCGGATCGATCGCTCCGAAGAGGACCTGCTCGAGGACGCTCCCCTCGTTGTCGCCCTTGAAGAGCTTGCGCCCGGTCAGCGCTTCCCAGAGACAAACCGCGGCCGCGTAGACGTCGGTCTGACGATCGACCATTTGCCCGCGAAGCTGCTCGGGCGACATGTACGGGAGCTTGCCTTTGACGTTGCCCTCGCGCGTCGTGTGGAAACGTCCCGCGGCCTTCGCGACGCCGAAGTCGAGCACCTTCGTGACGCCGTCGCGCCCGACGAGCACGTTCTGCGGAGAGATGTCGCGGTGGACGATGTTGAGCGCTTCGCCGCGCTCGCTCTTCGCCTCGTGCGCCGCGTGCAGGCCGTGGAGCGTCTGCGCGAGCACCGCGACGGCGACGCTCGGGTCGATGACCTCGCCGCGGTTTCGCACCGCGCGGATCATCCGTGAAAGCGTCTCGCCCTGCAGGTACTCCATCACGAGGAAGAGCTCGCCCTGCGTCGCGACCACGTCGAGCGTCGCGCAGACGTTCGGGTGCTGGATGCGCGCCGCGAGCCGCGCCTCGTCGAGGAACATCGAGACGAACTCGGGGTCCTTCGCGTACTGCGGATGGAGCCGTTTGATCGCGACGGTACGCGCGAAGCCGACGGGGCCCAACAACCGCCCGATGTGCACGGTCGCCATCCCGCCAGAGGCGAGCTCGCCGTAGAGCGCGTAGCGCCCGACGACTCGCACCGGATTCTGAACGGCAGCAGTCAAATCTCCGTTATCGTATCATGCGGGCGGGCGATGGACGATTTACTCGGCGGTCGCTACCGCCTCGGCGAACAGCTTGGGCGCGGAGGTATGGGGACGGTCTACGAGGCCGTACAAGAAGGCCTTGGCCGCCGCGTCGCGGTCAAGCTCTTGGACGAGCGTTTGGCCGAGGATCGCGAGCAGCTCGAACGCTTTCGGCGCGAAGCCGAGGTCGTCGCCGCGCTCGGACATCCGAACATCGTTTCAGTGACGGACTTTCAGTACTCGCCGCAGCCGTTTCTCGTCATGGAGCTCCTTCGCGGGGAGTCGTTCGGGTCGCTCGTCGATCGCGCGCGCATGCTGGGCGCGGAGCGCGTCGCGTTCGTCGCAGCGCAGGTCCTCTCGGCGCTGGGCGCGGCGCACCGCGCGGGGGTCGTGCATCGCGACATCAAACCGGACAACATCTTTCTCCTGGCCGACGCCGCCGTCCCCGACACGGTGAAGGTGCTCGACTTCGGCATCGCGAAGCTCGCGCCGCTCTCGGCGCTCGGCGCGCCGGCGAAGCTCACCGGCACCGGCGCGATGCTCGGCACGCCCGCGTTCATGGCGCCCGAGCAAGCGCGCGGCGAGAGCGACGTCGACGCGCGCGCCGATCTCTACGCGGTCGGTGCGACGATGTACCAGGCGCTCACGGGGCGTTTGCCGCACGACGCCGCGAGCATCCCGGCGCTGCTCTTCGCGATCGTCGAGAAGAGCCCCGCGCCGCTCGGCGAGCTCCGCCCGGACCTCCCGCGTGACTTCGTGGCGGTCGTCGAGCGCGCCATGGCCAAGAACCGCGACGAACGGTTCCGCGACGCCGACGAGATGCGCGACGCGCTCGCGCCGTGGTCGGGCCTGCCAGTCTCGAGCGCTCGCGCCGTCCCGCCTTCGGCGGAATCCGGCGACCGCAGCGACGGTTGCGTCGGGGAAGATCGAGCCGCACACGGCGACGCCGGTCGTCGTGAACCCAACCCCCGCGTCGGCGTCGCCGCAAGCGCAGACCCAGAGCGAACCGAAGCGCGGCCCGAGCTTCATGGTGCTCGCGACGATCGTCGCGGTCGCGGCGATGGCGATGACCGTCGCGATCATTGCGCTCGGCAAGATGGGAAAGGGCGGCGCGGAGCCGCCGGCGCCGATCCCGACCGGCGCCGCGAGCGCGCCGAGCGCGCGGAGCGGCCCCAGCGCCACGGCGAGCTACGCCTCGAGCGCGACCCCTGCGCCGACGGTCGTCGCGAGCGCGCCGTCGACCGCGTCGGCCGCGCGCCCCGCCGCGCCGCTGAAGCGCTACGGCGGAAAGACGGGCTACGCGTCCTCGAGCGACTTCTCGACGTGCCCGTCGTGCGACTGGGAGAGCTTCAGGAACGACATGGGCATGCAGACCGCCGCGATCTCACGCTGCTTCGCCGCGAGCGAGCACGAGCCGCCGACTCACGAGAACCCGGAGTTCGAGTTCTCGGTCGACGCGTCGGGCGCCATCGGCGTGCTGAGCGACCGCGACGGCTCGCCCACGCTCGATCGATGCCTCGAGACGCTCGTGACCGCCATGCGCGTCCCGATGAAGTCGTCGGCCGCAGGCAGCTTCAAAATGGGTTTCCGCGGCGAGTGCACGCGCGGTTGGGCGAACCACTGCGACTGACTACTACTCGCGCATGTGCTTGCGGATTTTGCCGAGCGCTTGCTCTTGCAGCTGACGGATGCGCTCGCGCGACAGGTTGTACTTGTCGCCGATCTCTTTGAGCGTGAGCTCGTCCTCGTCGTCGAGGCCGAAGCGCCAGCGGATGATCCGCGACTCGATCGGCGTGAGCGTGCTGAGCAAGCGCCGCACCTCTTCGGTCCACTTTTGCGACATGAGGTTCTCGTACGGCGAGGTCATGTTCTCGTCTTGCAAGAAGTCGATGAACTTGCGGCCGTCCTCGTCGCCCACCGGGCGATCGAGCGAGAACGGCGTCTCGGTCCACGCGCCCTTCACCTTGTCGAGCTTCTCTTGCGGGATGCCGGTCTCGTGCTCGAGCTCCTCGAGCGACGGCTCGCGGCCGGTGCGCGCGAGCACCGACGCGGTCGCGCGCGCGACGCGGTTGTGCGTGTCGAGCATGTGGACCGGGATGCGCACCGCGCGGCCCTTGTCGGCCAGCGCGCGCGAGATGGCGTGACGAATCCACCACGACGCGTACGTCGAGAAGCGGTATCCGCGCGTGTGATCGAAGCGCTCGACGGCCTTCATCAGGCCGATGTTGCCCTCTTGAATCAAGTCGATGAGCGGCAAGCGACCGCGGTTGTAACGGCGCGCGATCGACACGACGAGCCGCAGGTTGGCTTTGACGAACTTGTTCTTCACGACGCGCGAGCGCTCGGCGGTGCTCGCGATGCGATCGAGGTAGCGCTTGTAGTCGCGCGTGAGGGCGAACGTCGGCGCGAGCGGGCGCGCGGCGAGGTGCACGTCCGAGTCCGGCGGCGGCGGCGCCCCTTCCTCGAGCTCGTCCGACGCCGGCATGTCCGCGTCCGGGTCGGGCATCTCGCAGAGCGCCCGCGCGAGCTGCTCCGCGTCGGCCACCCAGAGACGATCGCTGTCGGCGAGACGAATCGCGCGCGCGAGCGACTCGCACGTGCGCGTCCACTTCTTGTCCGACTCGCGCGACAGACGGTTGCGCGTCTTCTTCGCGAGCTTGAGCAGGCGATGAAGCTCCGCGATCTGCGGGAGATCGAGCGCCTCTTCGCCGGTCGGCAAATTCTTCTCGAGCGACGCAATGACGTGCGGCGCCGCGGGCAGATGGCTGAGAAGCGCGACCCACTGCGCGATCTCGGCCTTTTCGACCTCCATCGCCGTCGCGAGCTCTTCTTCCTGGCCCATGACCGAGTGGGTCGCCATCTCGCGGAAGTAACGCGCGAGCATCGAGTCGCCGCCGCTCTCCTCGATCTCGCGATCGCGAACGGGCGTCTGTTTCACGGGCGCTTCCGCGTCGGGCGTCGCGGCGAGATCGCGAGGGATCGCGTCGGCCGCGTCGGCCTCGAACTCGTCGTCGATCGTCGCGGTGAGATCGTTCTCGGGCGCGGCGGTCGATTTGGGCGCGGCCTCCTCGTCCCAAGTCTCCTGCGACTTGGGCTCGGCGGCTTGGGGGGCCTTCACGGCGGCTGCGGACTGACGTTTCGGCATGGTGGGATCCTTCGGACGGCTAGGAAGCGAAGCTTTGACAACCGATGGAGCTGAGGTATGAACGGACGAGCGGCGCGTACGGGGGCGGACAGGGTCCGACGCAGCGCGCACCGAACTCCGACGGAGCGAGCGATTCCCGCTGGGTTGAGAAGCAATTTTCATTCCTGGCTCGACTGTCCCTTGGCGGCGGGATTCATCCCTTAGATGAAGGATGGCCGCCGGCGTGTTCGAATCGTTTTCGTTCACAGTCATGTAAGGCTGAATTGACACATTCGCAGCTCCTGCGAGGCAAGAGCGGGCCATCCTTGTACGGATACGGCGCAAAAGCGGTTTCTCAGCGTCCCCTTTGTTCAACCGCTTTCGTGGCCTTCTCATGCCTGCAATCTGCAGGGCACGCTGGATTGGCGCTCGCCGGCGCCGCTTGCGCGCAGGCGATGCTCGGCGTTTCTCCGCGGATTCCAGCGGCGACACCCCTTTTTTCCGGTGGTGATCTCGTCGTGCGTCTCGCGGCCCTCGGCTTCGTGTCGGCATGTGCGAAGGCGCTTGGTGGGACGTCTGCGGCGTACTTTCAAGCGCGGCTGTCCGGCGCGTTCGGTGACGCGCTGCGGCTCGCCGTTCTCGAGAAACGTGCACACGAGGTGGCGCACCCGCGACACGACGATCAGGGGGTGAGGGCGGAAGGGGCAAGCTCGACCTTTGCGGCGGTGGATGATCTGACCACAGGGGTGCGCGAAGCCCAGGGCGGGTTCGCGGCGGCGCTCGCCGCAGCAAGGGCCGTGCTCCAGCTCGTTCCGCTCGCCGCCGTGGCGTTTTGGTCGAGCACGCGGTTGCTCGTCGTCGCGATTCTCGTGATTTTCCCGTTCGCGCTGCTGCTTTCGCGCGCGAAGCGGCGCGTGAAGGCGGAGCAGACCAAGACGCTCGACGGAAGTGCATCGTTGCTCGAAGCCGCAGACGAGGCGATCCGCCACGCGGAGCTGTGGTCGTCTTACGGGGCGAGCGGGCGCGTTCGGGATCGTGTGGCGCGCGCGGGGGCGGCGCTCTCGCGACGCGCGGCGCGGGCGGCCGCGGCGGCCGCGGGCGTGAGCGGAGCGACCGAGGCCCTGGGTGCGCTCGCGCTCTTGCTCGCGCTCGCCGCGTCTCACGCGGGCGTCCTCGGCGCGAGCAGCGCCGACGGCGCGCGACTGCTCGCGTTCGCGGTCGCGTTTTTCATGGCGTACAAGCCGGTGCGCGAGCTCGCCGAGGCGAGGATCGCGCGGACGCGCGCGGCGACGGCGATGGAGCGCCTCGGAGCGGGCGAGAGCGCGAGCGCCGCCCGAGGCGAGACCGAGGGCGCGGCCGAGAGCGTCGTCGCCGTGGAAATGCGGCGGGTCGTCTTGAGGCGAGCGAAGATCGGGCCGATCGATCTGACGATCGACGCGGGAAAGATCGTGGTGCTGCGGGGGCCGACGGGCGTCGGGAAGACGACGCTGCTGCGGACGCTGCTCGGATTCTTGGCGCCCAAGAGCGGGACGATTCGGACTTCGGCTCGGGCGTTCGCGTGGGTGCCGCAAGACGCGCCGATCGTGCGCGGGACGCTGGCGGAGAACGTGGGGCTCGGCGGAGCCTGCGACGTGCGCGCGGCGATGGAGACGATCGGCGCGGGGTCGCTCTACGATCGGCTCGGAGAGAGCCAGCTCGGCGTGGGAGGGCGCGCCGTGTCGGGCGGCGAGGCGAAGCAGATCGCGATCGCGCGCGCGCTCGCGACGAACAAACCGGTGCTCCTCCTCGACGAGCCGACGAGCGGGCTCGACGACCGGGCGCAAGCCGCGGTGCTGGCGGCGATCGAGCGGCTCCGGGGCAAGCGCACGGTCCTCCTCGTGACGCATCGGCCGGAGCCGATCGCGATCGCCGACGAGGTGATCGACCTCACTGCGCAGTCAAGAGAACGAGCCGAGGCCCCGGACGGATCGTGACCTCGCGCGCGGCGTGGACGTCGCCGTCGAGGACGTACGCGTCGCGGCTGCGGAAGCGCACGCGCGCCTCGCGCGCGAGGACGTCGACGTGGCCGCGGCCGCGAAGCCGCTTGCCGAGGAGAACGAGCGGCATCTGCGGGCCGAGCTTGGGCGCGCCGAGGGGGCTCGCGACGAAGTGGATCCGCGCCGGATCCTCGCCGGCGCGATAGAGGACCCGCATGTGGAGCCCGAGATCGCGGACGACGCTCGAGACCATGAGCGAGAAGCCGCGCGCCGACTGGAGCTGGCCGTCGATGGTGACCTCGCACGGGACGGGCGTGAGCACGCGCCGCGCGAGCGCGCCGCCGCCAAAGAACGTCAACGGCGAGCCGAGGAAGATTCGCGCGACGATGCGCGCGGCGCCCGCGTAACCCGGACGCGGCGAGGCGTAGTACGCGTCGAAGAAGCGCGCGACGAGGCCCGCGCCCCAAATGAACCCGATGCGATCGCCGCCTTCGTCGTCGGTGACGCGCAGCGACGGCCGCTCGTCGCGTCGCACGCGGCCGGCGGCGACGGCTGTGACGAGCCGCGCGCCGTAGCTCGTGAGCGGACCGCGGAGGCCCCAGTTTCGTGCGGTCGTGCTCACGGTCCCGCCGGGCGCGAACGCGAATCGGCGGCAGCGATTTCCCGGCGCGCTCGCACGCCCGCGCGAGCGCGGTCACGCCCGCGGTGTACGCGCCGTCGCCGCCGGCGAGGACGACGGCTCGAGGCGCGCTTGCGACGATGCGCTCGGCGAGCGCCGGGAGCTCCGACGGGTCGAACGTCTCGTGCACCGTCGCCCCAGCGTTCTGCGCGGCGTCGACGATCGCCTCGAGGACCGGCGACGACGGATCGCGGAGCCGTCTGGCTCGACGGTTGACGATCACGTGCACCGCGCCCTCCACCGCCACGGGGAGCGCGAGTAGCACGGTCCCGCGAAACCGGCTACGACCGAAGCATGAAGCGCCTCTCCCTCATTTGGGTCTGCGCGGCGCTGGTGGGGCCGTCGGCGTGCGCCGTTTCGCCCGCGGTCTCGGCCGCTCGTCGCGGAGACAACGCCGCCGTCGCGCGCGCGATCGAGCCCGATCTCCGCGCGGGGCGGCTCGGAAACGACGACGCCGAGGCCATCGCGCGGGCGGTCGCCGAGAACGCGCTCGCGACGAAGGGCGAAGGCGCGCGCGACCGCGTACGCGAGCTCCGCACCTGCGCGAGCGCGCTCATCTCCGCGCTCGAGGACCGCAGCAAGACGCACGACGCGGCGGGCGCCGAAGCCGCGATGGCGCTCCTCGACGTGGGCGCCCTCTCGCCGGGCGACGCGCGCGATTGGTTGCATGATGCAAGTGACGACTGGCGCGCCGTCGGCGTGAGCGGGCTCGTGCGCGAGCAAGACGGCCGCGCGCGGGAGCAGGCGCTCCTCGACCCGAGCGCGAAGGTCCGCCGCGCGGCCATGCGCGCGAGCGCAGCCGCGAAGGCCGCCGGCGACGTGCCAGCGCTCCTGGAGGCGGCGCGCCTGGACCCGGATCTGATGGCGCGCAGCGAGGCGGTTCGGGCGATCGCGCGGATCGATCCCGCTTCCACGGACGTCGTTCACCGGCTGAAAGACGCGTGGACCTCGGCGGACGACGCTCTCCGCGAGGACATCGCTCGTGCGTGGATCGCGCCGCACCTCGCGGCCGCCGGCGGCGCCGAGGAGCTGCGATATCTCCTCGCCGCGGGCCACGGTCCCGGCGTCGTGAGCGCCGCGGCGCTCGTCGCGATGGGCGCCGCTCCGCCGACGGAAAAGCGAGCTTCGACGACGAGACGAAGACGAGCGCGATCGCCCTCCTCGTTCGCACGATCGATCAATCGCCTCGTCGCGAGCGAATGCTTGCGCTGGCGATGGCGCCGCTCTCGAACGACCAAGTCCGCGCCGCCATCGAGCGGGCGACGCTCGAGACGAGCGACCTCGAGACGCGCGAGGCCGCGTGGTCGCGCTTGCTCGAGTGGCCGGCCGAGCACGACGCCGCCAAGAAGGCGCTCGTCGCCTTCGCGAGCCCCGACTCGTGGCGCGGCCGCTCGGAGGCCGCGACCTCGCCCGAGTCGCTCGCGCGCCGGGCCCGCCTCGCGCTCGCCGCCGACGGCGAAATCTCCGTCCAAGCGTGGATCGAGGCCGATCTCCAAGAGCCCGGACGCTACCACCAAGCTCCTCGCCGCGAGCGCCCTCGCGTCGCTCCACCGCGCCGCGCGGGCCGCCCTGCTCCTGGCCGACCCGGACGCCCACGTCCGGACGAGCGCCGCGTGCACGGTCTTAGCCGCCCGTTGACACGCGCGGCGCGCGCACTCTACATCGGCTCATGCGTACGCGCCTCCTGACGTTCGCCGCCGCGGCGGCTCTCAGCCTCTCCCAGTTCGGCTGCATCAAGGCGATGCTCACCAACGGGCAAATCTCCGCGACCCGGCAGGGCTCCGGCGCGCTCGACACCATCGCCGACTTCGAGGTCGGCCAGACGGCGGCGGCGGCCGGGCTCGTGCAGTTCGAGGGCATGCACCGCCTCGCGCCGGACAACACCGACGCGCTCTTCTGCTGACCAAGGGCTGGGCGGGCTACGGCTTCGCCTTCGCCGAGGACGACATGGACGTCGCGCAGGACAAGGGCAACGACGATCTCGCCGCGTACCACAAGAAGCGCGCGAAGATGGCCTACGAGCGCGCGGTCTTCTACGGGCTCGAGCTCCTCGGCCACACAGGCCGACGGCTTCGACGACGCCAAGAAGAACGAGGACACGTTCAAGAAGTGGCTCGACAAGAACTTCGACGACAAGGACGACGCGGCGAACCTCTTCTGGGTCGGTTACGCGTGGCTGAGCCGCGTCAACATCGGCAAGGACAACCCCGCGCTCGTCGGCGAGCTCTTCGTGGGCGTCGCGATGCTCGAGAAGAGCGTGCAGCTCGACCCGTCGTACAACCACTACGCGGGCGAGACCGCGCTCGCCGCGTACCACTCGCGCACGGCGATGAGCGAGATGGACCAATCGAAGCAGCTCTTCGAGGACGTGCTCGCCAAGACCGAGCACAAGATCGCTCGTCGTCCCCCTGAACTACGCGACCCATTACGCGTGCGTCAAAGGCGACCGGGCGCTCTACGAGAAGATGATCAACGAGGTGCTGACGGCCGACGACCCCGACCCGCAGCAGCGATTCACCAACATGATCGCCAAGCGCCGCGCGCGCCGCGCCCTCGTGAAGTCCCGCATGGAAGACTGCGGTTTCTGAAGCTCACGAGCTCAACTGTGCTATTGAATCCGGCGCTGCGCGGTCCGTCCAACCTGCAGCCGGGAGGTCTCCTCGATGTCGTTCAAGCGTCTGGTTCTTGCCGCCGCCGCCGTGATCGCGGCCTTCTCCGCCGCGGGTGATGCCCAGGCCGACGCCACCGCGCTGAAGGTCGGCACGCTCGCTCCGGGCGACTCGCCCTGGGGCCAAGTCTTCAAAGTCTGGAAGCGCGCGGTCGAAGAGCGCAGCGGCGGGAACCTGCAGCTCCAGTTCTTCTGGAACGGCACGCAGGGCGACGAGAACGCGATGGTCGGGAAGATGCAGCACCGGCCAGCTCGACGGCGCCGCCGTCACGGCCGTGGGTCTCGGGCAGATCTACAAGCAGGTGCTCGTGCTGCAGCTCCCCGGTCTCTTCACCGATTGGAGCAAGCTCGACAACGCCCGCAACCAGATGAAGGGCAACTTCGACCAGCAGTTCGACGCGCAGGGCTTCAAGATCCTCGGCTGGGGCGACGTCGGCCGCGCGCACGTGATGAGCAAGGGCTTCGCCGTCCGCGTGCCGGACGACCTGAAGCACAAGAACACGTATTACCTCTCCGGCGATCCCATCGGGCCGGTGTTCTACTCGCTCATCGGCGACGTGACGCCGCGGCAAATGCGGCGTGCCCGAGATCTTGCCGGGTCTCACGAGCGGCGCGATCAACGTGTGCCTCGCGCCGGCGCTCGCCGCCGAGCAGCTCCAGTGGGCGTCGCGTCTCGACAACATCAACACCGCGGTCGCTGGCGTCGGAATCGGCGCGCTCATCTTCTCGTCGAACAAGATCAAGAGCCTGCCGGCGGACGCGCAGAACATCCTGATCCAGACCGGCGCCATCGCCGGCCAGGCGCTCACGACGCGCATTCGCCGCGAGGACGACGCCGCCTTCGGTCGGCTCAAGGCGCGCATGACCGCTTACGACCCGAACCCGTCGGACATCGCCGCGTGGAACAAGGTGTTCGCCGACACGCGCGCGCGCCTCCGCGGCACCGTGTTCAATCCGCAGGTCTTCGACCAGGCCGTCCAGGCCTCGCACTGACGCGCGCTCAGCGCGCCTTGCGCCGCTCCACCCAGTGGCCGGGGCCGCCGTATTCGGTCACCTGCTTGCGGTCGTACCAGGCGCGCTTCTGGTCGTAGTTGGCCTTTGCGATGATCGCGCCGAGCAGCGCGACGATGAAGCCCATCACGAACCCGCCGAAGTGCACGTGCGGCTCGGGGCCGAGGAAGCTCGCCCACGATCCTTTTCCCACGCGGAGGACCGTGATGGGCGGTCCGCGCGATTCGGAGAGCGCCTGTCGCGCGTCCTCGTAGTCGTCGAGATCCACGTCGCTCTCGATCTTCAGTCCGTCGCGCGTCTCGGCCGCGACCGCCTGGTGCGTGACGGGGCCGTGCTTGCCCTGCGTGACGTACGTGCGCGCGCCGACGAGCGTGGCTCGTTCGCGCACGCCGAAAATCATCGCGGTGAGAAACGTCGACGTGAAGAGCAAGTGGACGGCGCAGAAGGCGACCGCCATCCAGGTGCCGGCGCGCTTCAGGTAAGCGACGCGATCGCGGTAACGATCGCGCATCGCCTCGGTCGCGACGAGCATTCGTCCGCGCCGCGGGGCCTGCAGCACGAACGCGCTGCTTCCGCGGTACGCGCCGCCGCCGCCGCCGGTCTCGACGAGGTCGCCGTAGACGTACACCTCTGCTCCCGCGCGCACGGTCGCCGAGCGGACGCGTTCGTTCGGGCGGTGCTCCGGGTACTCGGTGCCGAGCGCGTGGAGCACGAGCACGCCGTCGTGCGGCTGGACGTGCACGGTCTGGCCGTCGTCGCGCACGAGGCGAAAAGCGCGCCCGACGAAGCGGCGTGAGGCCTCTCGCCACTCGTGCCACCGCGAGTTCTTGCTCGAACAGTTTCGCACGCGCTGCTCCACGTCGATCTCGAGCGCCGGCGAGTCGCCGTCCACCTCGACGCGCCCGCGCACGACGCGGGCCGGGCCGGGGAGGAGCTTCCAACGCGCGCGCTCGTGCATCAGCGCGTCTTCGTGCGCCTGCTGTCGCGCGAGCCGGCGAGCGTGCGCGAGGATCGCCACGATGGCCGAGCCCCACCCGACGCCGAGCACGCCGAGCATCAGGACGAAGCTCGCGGCGAAGCCCATGTACCCGGGCGCGACGAAATCACCGGACATGCGGCCAGCCTAGACCATCGGCGTGTCCTGGTCGGTCTGGAAGACGGTCTTTGGGATCCCCCGGGACTGGTCTACCCTCGCTGGTCGCGATGACGGACGACGACGAAAAAGAGCCGACGCCGGAGCCCGAGCCGGAGCCGGAACCGGAGAAGCAAGAGGACTCGAACGTCGCGACGCCGGCGGCGCACGTCGGCGCGAAGTGGGTCCAGCCGCTCGTCGCGTTCGACGCGTGGTGGACGCGATTCGAGGCGCGGCTCGCGGCCGCCGTGCTCGCGGCCGAGGTCCTGTCGCTCGTCACGTGGATCGGCCTCAAGGGAATGTCGGCGGAGTATCAGCCGAACAACGCGTCCGACCCCGACGCGACCGTCGACATCTCCGGTCTCATCTTCCGTGGCCTCGTCACCGCGATCGTCCTCGGCCTCGCCGCGCACTTCGCGCTCCGCGACAAGGACGTCGCAAAGCGCAGGACCGACGTCCGCTACCAGATCGGCGTCACCGCGGCCGTCGTGCTCGGGCTCGTCGCCGGGCGCTTCTGGGCCAACGCGGGCGTCCAGTATTTCTCGAACGCGCTGAACTGGCTCCAGGGCGCGTCCACGTTGACGCTGCTCGGCGGCCTTCGCGGGCTGGCGACGCGTCTCACGCTGTGGCTCGCGCTCCTCGGCGCGTCGCTCGCGACCGCGCAGGGCAAGCACATCAACATCGACGTCGTCATGCGCTTCCTCACGCCGAAGATGCGACTGCCCGTCGCGTTGATCGGCTGGCTCGCCGCGGCGGTCGTCTGCCTCAGCGGCGCCTACGGCTTCGTCGATCACCTCGAGATTGCAGAATACAAGCTTCCGATGGACATGCCCGCCGGCGAGCGCGTGAGCAAGGTGAGCCACGAGTTTTCGCGCGACATGTTCCTCCTCCGCCAGCAGATCAAGCTCGACTTCCACACGCTGCCGAAGGTCGTCACCGGCAAGAAATACAAGGACTACCTCAAGGCGCCCGAGTGGAACGACTGGATGAGCGGCGGCGCGTGGGCGAGCTGGTTTCCCGCGGACGACGTGAAGGCGCAGATGATGGATCCCGCCGACACGCAGCTCACGCGGCTGCCGCTGATCAACATCCCCGGAACCGGCGAGAACACGAACGGGCTCATCGTCCACGACATCGACTTCGTGTTTCCGTTCGGGCTGCTGATGATCGCGATTCGATTCCTGCTCCGCTGCGTGCTCGCGATCGGAGGCGCGGTCCGCGTCGACCCCGACGCGGCGCACGACGACTTCGACATCGAGCACGCCCACCCGGGCACCGAGCCGCGCAAGCCGCAGGAGGACGCATGAGCGCGCCCCCCGCATCGCCGAAGGTGACCGAAAAGTCGACCTACACGGGCCTCGGCGCCGTCTCGGGCGTCGTGGTCCTGCTCGGCATCGTCGGCGGCGGCATCGCCGCGGCGGTGACGGCGCTCGCGCTGCTCGGCACGCCGCTCTTCGCGATCATGGGCGGCGTCAGCGAGGTCTTGTGGCTGACGCACCGCGACCCCGAGTACCACCACCTCCGCTACATCGCGGCGAACATCCTCACCGAGCACTTCGCGGGCTCGCCGATCCTCGTCACGATCCCGCTGTTCACGTTCGTCGGCTACGTGCTCGCCGAGTCGAAGACCGCCGAGCGCCTCGTCCGCGCCGCGAGCGCGCTCTTCGGATGGCTCCCGGGCGGCCTCGCGATCGTGTGCGTCCTCGCGAGCGCCATCTTCACGCTGTTCACGGGCGGCAGCGGCGTCACCATCATCGCCATCGGCGGGCTCCTCTACCCGGCGCTCCGCAAGGCCGGGTACTCGGAGAAATTCTCGCTCGGCGTCGTCACGAGCGGCGGCTCGATCGGCTTGCTCCTGCCGTATTCGCTGCCGCTGATGATCTACTCGCTCGTCGCCCACGTCGACTTCGAGGTGGCGTTCAAGGCGGTCATCGCGCCCGGTCTCCTCGTCATCGCCATGTTCTCGGCGTACTGCATCTACGTCGGCGTCCGCGACCCGGAGCTGCGACGCCGCTGGTGGGAAGGGCTGACGACCCACGACGAGAAGCGTTTCCTCGGCCGCTACTTGCCGCGCGCGCTCGACCCGGTCGAGATGTTCCTCGCCCTCTGGGAGCTCAAATGGGAGCTCGGCATCCCGGTCATCCTCGTCGTCGGCCTGAAGAAGTCGGGCCTCGCGATCGACGAGTGCGCCGGCGCGGTCGCGTTCTATGCCGTCATCATCGAGTGCTTCGTCTACCGCGATCTCTCGTTCAAGAAGGATCTGCCGCGCGTCGCCAAGAGCGCGATGGCGCTCGCCGGCGCCGTCATCCTGATCCTCTCGATGGCGAACGCGCTCATCAACTACGTCGTTCAGGAAAAGATCCCCGACCGGGTCCTGAACTTCATGATCCACCTCGGCATCGACACGCCGTACGAGTTCCTCATCGCGATGAACTTGTTCCTCCTCGTGCTCGGCATGCTGATGGAGGGCTTCAGCGCGATCCTGGTCGCCGTTCCGCTGATCCTGCCGTTCGCGGCGCGGTTCCACCTCGGGCCGTTCCACACGGCGATGATCTTCCTCGTGAACCTCGAGCTCGCGTATTGCTGCCCGCCGCTCGGGCTGAACCTGTTCATCTCGAGCTTCCGCTTCAATCGGCCGGCGGTGAGCTTGTACAGACCGATCTTGCCTTTCCTGGGCGTGTTGCTCGCGTCGCTCTTGATCATCAGCTACGTGCCCGGCATCTCCACGCTCACGATCCGCAAAGAGATCGCCGCCGCGCGCGCGAAGGCGGAGAAGCTGAAGGTCCCGCCCGCCGACGCGTGGAAGCTCGAGTGCGTGCAGAACGACCCGAACAACCCGATGCCGTGCACCGACGAGGAGATGAAGAAATACCCGCAGGGTCAGGCGACGATCCTCGAGGACCATCCGACGGTCACCGAGACGCCGGACGCGGGCGCGGGCGCCGCGGACCTCGGCGACGGCGGCGAAGACTTGCTCCAGCAGATGCTCGGCGCGGGCGACGACGCCGGCGCGGGCGACGCGGGCGGCGGCGCCGACGACCTGTTCAACCAGATGATGAACGCGGGCGGCTCCGACGCCGGCGCGCCGGACGCCGCGAAGGAAGCCGCTGCGAAGAAGGGGTCGGACGAGGACCTCTTCAACCAGATGATGAACGGCAACTGACCGTGGCCGTTGCCGTGGCGGTGGCCGTGGCCGTGGCCGTGGCCGTGGCCGTGGCCGTGGCCGTGATGGCCGGCACGTTGGGGCGAGGCTGCAGCGTTGTGGGCTCGCTCGGCTGTTCTCATTTTCATCCCGTGCTCGGCGGCGTCAAGGACGATGCCTTCGGCATCGCCGGCTTCGCCGGTGCCTTCGGCATCCTCGACTCCGCCTCCGCGCGGGATGGCGGGGCTTCGCCTCTCGCGAGAGGGGCGAAGGAGAGTCATCATGTCACTTCACATTCATGCGTTCGTGATTGAAACCATCCGGCTGTTTGCTCCCGTCGCGACGACGATCGAGAAGCGCGATCGGAGCTTGGGGGATCAGATGCGGCGGGCGCTTGCGAGCGTTGCGCTGAACTTGAGCGAAGGGGCGGGATCGCGGCGCGGCAATCAGCGGCTGCGGTTCGAGAACGCTTGCGGCTCCGCGAAGGAGTCGCGCTCGGCGTACGAAGTCGCAGCGCCTCGATCGAACCGCCGCCACGACCTGGAAGCTCACTCGCTGAGCTCCGCCCCACAAAACACAAAAAAATCCTTCTCTCTCTCCCCTTCCTGATCTTCTGACCTTCCTGTTCCTCTCTCTCCCTCTCTCTCTCCGGGGGGTGGACCGAGTCAGAGGACGATGTGTTTCCACCCGCCTGCGCGGAATTTGGCGGCCATCACGCTCGCGGCGAGGACGGCGTAGAGACACGCGGCGATCCAGATGCCGTCGAGGCCCACGTGGAGCCGCAGGCCGACGAGCCACGCGCCCGGGACGAGCACGCCGAAGACGAGGAGGAACTGCGCGGCGGCGACGAACTTGGTCGAGCCGGCGCCGAAGAGCGCCTCGCTCAAGATGAGGGCGACCGAGATGATCGGCGTCACCACGCCGACGAGCATCATCGGCTCGTGCATCGCCTCGCGGACGCCCCGCGTCGCCGCGAAGATCCGAATGACGTCCTCGCGGAAAATCAGCCCCTCGCACAAACCGACCGCGCCGAAGACGATGAGACCGAGGCGCACGCTCGCCCAGCCGTAGCGCGCCGCCTCGTCAGGCTCTTTGCGCCCGAGCGACTGGCTGACGAGCGTCGCCGTGGACGTGCCGAAGGCGATGCACGCGGTGAACGTGAGCATCATGATCTGGATGATGTTCGTCGTCGCGGCGCCGTTGACCGCCTCGAGCGAGCCCGCGTCGAGGACGTTCACGATCTTCGTGAAGAGCGCGAAGCCGAACATCATCACGATCGTCGCGATCGCGGCGGGGAAGGAGAGCTTCACCATGTCCCACGTGAGGCCGCGCGCGATGTTGACCCAGCGCAGCGGGTGGAAGTCCTCCCGATGCGCGAAGACGTAGACCATCATCACGCCGAGGCCGATCCACGTGGAGAGAAACGCCGAGAAGCCCGCGCCGGTCGGGCCCATCGCCGGCGCGCCGAGGTGGCCGAAGATGAAGACCCAGCACAAAAGGATGTTGGCGACGTTCATGATGAACGACGCGACGAAGTGGTAAGTCGTCTTGCCGATGCCGTCGAAGAAGCCCTTCACGGCTTGCGTCATCGACATCGACACGAACGCGAAGAGGCGCCAGTGCGAGTACGACTCGGCGATGGCGCGGACGTCGGGCGACGGGATGAGCTTCGCGAGGATGACCGGGA
The DNA here is from genome assembly GCA_963731595.1 of uncultured delta proteobacterium. Taxonomy (GTDB): domain Bacteria; phylum Myxococcota_A; class Polyangia; order Polyangiales; family Polyangiaceae; genus DASXHD01. The sequence continues at coordinate 422,509 of CAVSWE010000002.1, read as the reverse complement.
TGAGGAAGAACGCGGCGAGGGTCGTGAGGAGGCCGCCGACGAGCGTGAACCAGATGGCGTTGGCGAGGACGGCGCCGGCCGCGGAAAATTTTCCCTCGGCGAACCGCCGGGCCGTGATGGCCTGGGTGCCGACGCTGATCGCGCCCAGCGACCCGCCGAACAGCCACACGATGATGAGCGACGGCTGAAGCGCCGATTGGGCGTTCGAGGCGATCAGCCGATCGGGCAAATGGCGGAAATACACGTCGTCCACGACGTTGACCGAGGACTGCATCAACATCGCGAAGACCGTCGGCAGCGCGAGCTTGACGATGGTCGACGTCTTGTTGGCGGTGAAATCGATTCCGGTCGCGCTGCCCGCCATCTTTACCTGGCGGCGCTTTACGGCACCCGCCGCTTTTTGACAAGTTGACAACCTGAGCGATTCGGGTGCACACCATCGGGGCGATGAAGCGTGCGATTTGGCGAAGTGTCGGCGTTGCATTCGCGTTGTCGGCGATTGCCGTCGCGTGTGGCGGCGCAAAGTATCCGAACTGCGACAACGACGACGGCTGCAACGCCGACGGCCACAAGGGCGTCTGCGTGGACGGCAAGTGCGTCGCGTGCCGCGACGATGCCGGCTGCAGCAAGGGCGAGCAGTGCAAGGGCGGGCAGTGCGTCGCGTCGGCCGACTACTGCGACGACACGCACGCGTGCGACGGCAACTGCAAGAACCACCACTGCATCAAGAAGGTGGCCTCGACGCCCGACGAGAACACGTGCGACGAAGACCACCCGTGCGGCCCCGGCACGCACTGCTCGGGCGGTCACTGCGTCGCGCCGCCGAAGGGCGGCCCCGGCTGCACCGATTTCCCGGCGCCGAAATACGCGTACGAGTCGCCCGAGCTCACCGACGACGCGAAGGCGACGATCGAGCGTCTCGCGGCCTGCCTCACGACCGGCACGCTCAAGGGCGCGCAGGTGCTCCTCATCGGCCACTGCGACGCGCGCGGGGAGTACGAGTTCAACATGGGCCTCGGCGCCGAGCGCGCCGAGGGCGCGAAGAAGCTCCTCCAGAGCCTCGGGGTCCCGGAGGACATCCTCAAGACGTCCTCGCGCGGCAAGCTCGACGCGACCGGCACCGACGAAGCCGGCTGGGCGAACGACCGCCGCGTCGACATCCAAGTCCGCTGACCCCCCACTGCCCTCGAACAGGAGAGACATAAAGATTGGAAGATTAGGAAGGAAAGAGAAGATTTCGGTTCTGAACCAAGAATTCTTCTCTCGGCTTCCTGCCCTTCGAGTCTTTATGTCTACTCTCTCTCGGCGACCGCTTTGCGGCGCGCCGAGGTGTCGGCGGGCGGAAGGGGCGCGCCGAGCTTGGCGTGGAGCTTTCGCGCGGCGTCGCTGTCGGGGTTCGTCTCGAGGACGGCCTCGAGGACGGCGCGGGCTTCGGAGCGCTTGCCGCTCGACTCGAGCACGTTGGCAAGGGCGATGCGCGGCTCGGGCGAGGAATCGTGCAGGATCCACGTATCGGCGGCGCGGCGCGCGTCGCGAAAATCGCCCGCGCGGAGCGCCGCGTGGACCCACGCGCGCATTGCCTTCGGGTCGTCGGCTTTGTCGCGGGCCGCGGCGCGCGCGGCGGCGAGTCGCTCGTGCGCGCGGTCTTGCTTCGGCGGCTTGTCGCCCGCGGCGCTCGGCTCGACGTTGGTCGTCGGCGCGACGAACGGCGCTTGCATGACGGCGGGGAGCGGGTCGGGCGGCGACGGCGCGGCCGAAGCGGCTTCGGCCGCGTGCGCGGTCACCATCGCGACGACGTCGCTCGGGACGTCCTTCGGGCTCGGCGCCGAGCGCGAGCCGGCGTGCGACACGAGCACGATTGCCGCCACGACGCCCGCGAGCGCGAGGCCGCGCCCGAGCATCGAGCGCTTCTTCGGCGCGGGCTGCGGCAGGGCGTCGACGAGCACCGCTTCGAGCGCGCGGCGCATCGCGATCGCCGACGGGTAGCGCTCGTCCTTGTTCTTGCTCATCGCGCGCAGGACGACGTCCTCGAGCGTCTCCGGGATGTCGCGGTCGGGCGCGCGCGTCGTCGGCGGCACGACCGACTCGCGCACCTGCTTGCCGAGCACCTCGACGCTGGATTGCCCTGAAAATGGCGGGTATCCGGAGAGCATCTCGTAGAGCACGCAGCCGAGCGAGTAGACGTCGCAGCGCGCGTCGACCACCTCGCCTTGCACCTGCTCGGGCGCCATGTACTCGGGCGTCCCGAAGATCGCGAAGCCCTTCTGCTTCTTGTTGCCCGGCGCGTCGGAGAGCGCCATCGCGACGCCGAAGTCGAGGAGCTTCACCGTGCCGCTCTTGGTGACGAAGAGGTTCGCCGGCTTGAGATCGCGGTGGACGAGCCCCGCGGCGTGCGCGGCCTCGAGCGCTTGCGCGGCTTGAATCGCGAGCCGAACGCACTCCTTCCACGGGAGCGCCTTGCGCAGCGCCTTGTCGAGCGGCTCGCCGTCGAGGAGCTCCATCGCGAGGTACACGCGGCCGTCCTTCGCCTTGCCGAAGTCGTAGAGCTGCACGAGGTTCGGGTGCGAGAGCGCCGCGATCGCGCGCGCCTCGCGGCGGAAGCGCTCGATCGCGTCTTTGGCCGACGCGTGCTCGGGCGCGAGCAATTTGATGGCGACCTTGCGTCCGAGCTCGGTGTGCTCGGCCGACCAAACCTCGCCGCTCGCGCCTTCGCCGATTTTGCCGAGGAGCTTGTACGACGTGCCCGCGAGGACGCCGTCTTTCATCGCCTCGGCGTGCTCGCTGGCCTCGGGCGTGACCGGCGTCGCGGCGGCGAGCTTGGTCTGCGAGTCGCGCGCGAGACCGCGAGCTTCCTTCAGGAGCTTGCTGAACTCGGCGCGCGAGCGGCCCGGCTCGTGCGGCCAGAGCGAGTGCATGAGCGCCGCGACGCGGCCGCGCACCGTGCGCTCGCCGTTCTTGCCGGCGGGCGCCAGGCCGAGCAGCTTGCCGAGCGCGGCGGCGGCGATCGACGCCGACGCGTAGCGGTCGTCGGGCTCGTTTCGCGTCATCAGATCGATCGCTTCGTCGAGCAGCGCGGGCGCGCCGAGATCGCTCGCGAGCGGCGGGACCGCCAGCGTGCCCGCGGCCGCCTCTTCGAGGTGCTTCTGCGGATCGCCCGTCAGGTAGCGGCGCCCGGCGCAGAGCTCCCAGAGCATGACGCCGACCGCGTAGAGGTCGATGCGACCGTCGCCGACCTGCTGCCGCGCGACTTCCGGTGCGACGTAGCCGGGCTTCGCGAAGACGACGCCTGCGACCGTGTGGCAGCGGCGGTTGTGCCCGCGCGCGGTGCCGAAGTCGATGAGCTTCACGTCGCCCGCGTAGCCGACCATCACGTTTTGCGGCGACAGGTCGCGGTGCACGATGCCGAGCGGCGTGCCGTCGGAGCCGGCGCGCTCGTGGACGTGCGCGAGCGCGTTGGCTCATCTCGATCGTGATCGCGACCGCTTCGGGCCAGCCGATTCGCGCGCCCGCGTGCATCGCGCGGTTGCGCACGTCGGCGAGCGAGCGCCCCTCGACGTACTCGACGACGCTGTACGGCTCGCCGTGCTCGTCGGTCGCGGCCTCGAGGACCTGCGCGACGCCGGGGTGATGGAGCTGCGACTGCACGCGCGCCTCGTCGAGGAATCGCGCGAGGAACGAGCCGTCGTGGATGTGATCGCGCCGGATCGTCTTCACGACGCACGGCCGCTCGGCGCCCTCGATCCCCGTCGTCGCGGCGAGGTAGACGTCGCCCATTCCGCCGCGCGCGATGAGCTTCAGCAGGACGAGGCGACCGAACGCGCGCGGCACGTCGAACGCCGCGTCCCCACCCGAGAAAGAAGAAGCTGCCGCCATCGCCCTCGGAAGCTATTGACGCGAGGCCGATCGGCCAAGTTTTCGGCTCGACGCGGCGACCAATCCGCCCCGGAGTCATCGCGTGGTCGCGAGCCGCCATTTCGCCTCGCGGGACGCTCGGCCGAAAACTTGCGATAGGGCCCGCGCATGGCCTCCATCCCGATCCCATTTCCGGCAGCCCGCACAAATGCGAAGGTTCGCCGCATGCCGAAGCTCTCCAAGTACTTCGAGACGAAACGCGACGCGGACGGCGTGTTCCGCATGCACGTCGCGCTCGACGGCTACGCGCTCTTGCGCCTCGCGCCGACCAACAAGGGCACCGCCTTCACGATGGAAGAGCGCGCGCGCGCTCGGGCTCGACGGTCTGCTCCCGCCGCACGTCTCGACGCTCGACGAGCAGATCGCGCGCAACTACGCGGGCTTCGTCCGCGCGCCCAACGACCTTGCGAAATACACGTTCCTCCGCCAGCTCCAGGAGCGCAACGAGATGCTCTTCTACGCGCTGCTCGAGCGGCACCTGCCGGAGATGCTGCCGATCATCTACACGCCGACCGTCGGCGACGCGGTGCGCAACTACCCCGACCATCTACCAGAGCGCGCGTGGCATCTCGCTCTCGCCGATCAACGTCGATCGCGCGCGCGAGGTCGCTCCAGAACTGCCCACTCGACGACGTGCGCATGATCGTCGCGACCGACTCGTCGGCGATCCTCGGCATCGGCGACCAGGGCTACGGCGGCGTCGCGATCAGCCATCGGCAAGCTCGCGCTCTACACGGCGGGCGGCGATGTCGCCCCTTCGCGATCGCTGCCGGTCGGGCTCGACGTCGGAACCGACCGGGACGACCTGCTCGAGGACCCGTCGTACCTCGGCGTGCGGCAGAAGCGCCTCCGCGGCGAGGAGTACTTCGCGTTCTTCGACCGCTTCGTCGACGCGGTCGTCGCGCGCTAGCCGCGCGCCGTGCTCCAGTGGGAGGACCTCTCGAAGGACTCGGCGTTCGAGGTGCTCGAGCGGTACCGCAAGCGCCTGCCGTCGTTCAACGACGACATCCAGGGCACCGGCGCGGTGACGCTCGCGGGCGTGCTCGGCGCGTGCACGCTGCGCGGCGGATCGTCTGCGCGACGAGCGCATCGTCGTCTTCGGCGCGGGCGCGGGCGGCGCGGGCGTCGCCTGGGAGCTCCTGCGCGGCATGATGCGCCGAGGGCCTCACGCAGACCGAGGCGATGGAGCGCATGTTCCTCCTCGACTCGAAGGGCCTCATCGCCGAAGGCCGCAAGATGGAGGACTACAAGAAGCCTTTCGCGAAGCCGCGCGAGGTCGTCGACGCGGTCGGCACGTCGCTCCTCGAGCGTCGTCACGCGCGCGAAGCCGACGGCGCTCCTCGGCCTCTCCGGTCAGCCCGGGACGTTCACCGAGGCGATCGTCGCGCCGATGGGCAAGAACGCCGAGCGGCCGATCGTCTTCGCGCTCTCGAACCCGACGACCTCGTGCGAGGCGCAGCCCGCGGACATCCTCGCGTGGACCGGCGGCCGCGCGCTCGTCGCGACCGGCAGCCCGTTCCAGCCGGTCAGCTTCGGCGGAAAGCTCTTCGAGATCGGGCAGGGAAACAACGCGTTCATCTTCCCGGGCCTCGGCTTCGGCGCCGTCCTCGCGCAGGCGAAAGAAATCACCGACGCGATGGTCACCACCGCGGCGCGCGCGCTCGCCGAATACACGGCCGAGCACCACCTCGCGAGCGGCCTCATCTACCCGCCCGTCACCGAGATGCGCGAGGTCTCCGCGCGCGTCGCCGCCGCCGTGATCACGCAAGCCGTCACCGACGGCGTCGCCCGCGCCTCCGCCGACACGCTCAAAGACCCGCTCGCCTACGTGCGAACGAAGATGTGGCAGCCCAAATACCTCCCCTTCGTGCGCGGCTGACGCGTTCGGGGCGTTACTTCTGAGCGAGGGCGACTTGATCCCACTCCTGCTCGAAGGTGGCGAGCTGGGTCGAGACGATGTCGATGTTGCTCTCGTTCGCCGCGCTCGGCTCGGCGCGGCCGACCTCGATCATCTGGCGGCGTACGTCGTGGAGCTCGTCGCACATCGCCGAGAGCTTCTCGAGGTCGCGCGTCTTACGGTCTTTTCCGGCGAAATCGGCGCGAAACGCGTCGAAGACCTCGTTCGCCGCGGTCCCGAGCATGCCGAGCAAGTCGCCGAAGGAGATGCCCTTGCGCGCGCCGCGGACCTCCTCGAGCTCGCTCTTGTACGTCTCGAGCTGGCGCTCGACGATCGCGATGTTGCCTTCGTTGTTCGTGCCCTCGAGCCCGCCCTTCTTCAGCGCGCGCATGACCTCGAGGATCCCGCCGAGCTGATCGATCGCGCGGAGCAGGAGCGCCGGCCGGCGTGTCGCGCGCGATTTCCCGGCGAAGTGGTTCGCGTAGATCTTGAATTGGTCGTTCGCGAGCTGCGCCATGAGGCTCGCGCGCTCCTCCGGCGTGCCGTCCTTTCGCGCCTTGGCGATCTGCTCGCGCTCGCCGCGGTACATCTCGAGCGTGGTGCGGACCAGCGTGAGGTCCTTCGAGAGCTCGCTCGTCCCCGAGGCCTTCTTGGCCTCTTGGATCACCTCGGACATGCCCTCCTCGGTCGACTCGAGGTCCTCGAGCATCTCGTCGAGCAGGCCGAGATCGCGCGTCACGCGCGACTTGCCCGCGAAGTGCCGCCGGTAGCGCGCGAAGACGAAATTCGCCGACGTGGCGAGCGTCGCGAAGCGCTCGTACGCGGGGCCGACCTTCGCCGCGTCGACGATGAGCGACCGCTCGCGTTCGTAGAGCGCCACGTTGCGCCGCGCGGTCTCGGCGAGCTCGGTCAAATCCGGCGGGCGCACGGCCTCGGGCAGGGACTCGATGCGCTGGAGGAGGCTCTTGGTCTCGGCGAGGATGACGTCGAGCTCGTCGAGGTTTCGCGAGCTGCGCGGCATTCCTGCGAACTGCGCCTCGTAACGTGCGGCGATGCGATCCAGCTCGTCGGCGAGCTTCTTTTGCGCGATGTTCATGTGACTTCCCTCATGGCGGGCGACGAACCCTACTACTACAACTAGGTCGATGCACTCGCGCGCCGCTCTCCTCGGCCTCGCCGCGGCCGCCGCGTTCTTCGCGGCGGAGCACCGCGCGCGTGCTCAGGCGTGCTGCGTCAGCACGAGCGCAATTTTTCCCGCGCGGCTCGCAGACGGCGAGTCCGGGCTCGTCGGGGCGACGGTGAAGGGGTCGGTCGCCTTCGGGTCGTTCGACGGGCAGCACGTCCTGCACGGCGAGCCCGAAGGGGCGGGAGAATTCGACCTGGGCCAGACGCTGCTCGTGACGGCCCGCGTCGGCGACGAGCCGGTCCAAATCAACGTCGCCGTCCCCTTCGTCGAGACCTTCCGCAGCGTCCCCGGCACGAGCGATTTCGGCGGCGGGCTCGGCGACCTCTCGCTCTCGATGCGCTGGGACGTGGTGCAGAACGGGCGCGACCCGGTCGTGCCGGGCATCGCGCCGCTGCTCTCGGTGACGGTCCCATCCGGCACTCCCCTCGACATGGCGCAAAACCCGCTCGGCGCCGACGCGACGGGCCTCGGCGGCGCGCAGCTCGGCGCCGGCATCGCCTTCGAGAAGACCTTCGGCCGAATGCTCTTCGCCCTCACGGGCACGGCGGCCTTCCACGGCGCGCGGACGGTCCACGATCTCCACTCGCAGCTCGGGCCGGATCTCGCCGGCACGCTCGGCGTCAGCTACACGTTTCCGAAGGGCCTCTCGCTCGGCGGCGCGCTCACGTACACCGGCTCGTGGGATTCGACGGTCGCGGGTGCGTCGGTGCCCGACTCCGCTCGTGCGCTCACGACCCTCGCGCTCGTTTCGGCGCTCCCGCTGAAAGGCGGCGTGCGCCTGCTCGGCTCGCTGTTCTTCACGCCGCCGATTTCAGGCGTCGGACAAAACGAGATTCGGGACCGTCGGCTTGTCGCTGACGATGATCTACGCCGTCGCGGGCAGCCCGAAGAATTGCGGCTGCCCGACGGGCGTTTGCCACCCGCGCTGAAGCTCAGCGGCGGTGCGTGACCGACGGCGGCGGGTACGGCTTGCGAAGGTTGGTCGTCGTGGCCGACGGGGTCGGCGCGACGCCGCGGCGCACGCCGGGGTTGGCCTCCGGGCGCGACTCGGGGCGCGTCTCGACGCGCTGGTTCGACGGCACGACGCGCTCGTTGGCGGGTCGCGCCTGCGGCTCGGGGCCGCGCACGCCGGGCCGCGCCTGCTCGATGTTTCCGCGGTTGTTCTCGGGGCCGCGCACGCCCGGGCGGGCCTGCTCGATGTTTCCGCGGTTGTTCTCGGGCCCGCGGATGTTGTTGCGATCGATCGGCGGATGGCCCGGCGTGACGGTGCGGCCTTGCGGCGCGCGGACTGGACGCGTGCGCATGTACTCTTGCGCGCGGACGACGCTGCGGGCGTTCGGCGCGACGCGCGGGAGCGTCGTCGCGTTGAGGCCGAGACGCATCGGGGCCGGGCCGCGAACGCGCATGCGAATGCCGCCGGCGCCGTTCACGTAGCCGCCGCGCGGCGCGTCGTACACGCGCGTGCGACCCGCGATCAAGCGGACGCGCCCCGGGTCGCGGATGATGCGATCGCGGATCACCGGGGCGAAGAGATCGCCGGTGGTCGCGTAGGTGTAGTTCGGCTCGTACCAGGGCGACTGCACGGTCACCACTTGGCCGCCGCGGTAGTACCAATTCGGCGGGGTCGGCGCCCAACCGACGTAGCCGTAGCCGTCGTCGCCGTTGCGCCACGTCACCCACGCGCCCGCGTACTCCTTGCCGGGGATCCACGCCCAGCCGTGGCCCGGGTACACGAACCAGCGACCGTAGTGGAACGGCGCCCAACCCCAGTCGTAGTCGCTCACCCAGGTGTAGTCGTTGTCGTAGACCCAGTGCCCCGACGTCAGGTACGGCGTGAAATCGCCGCCCACCGCGCTCGGCGAGGGGAACCAGATGGTTCCGTATTGCGGGTCGTCGACCCACGCGCCGTAGGGGGCGAGCACGTTGCGGAAGTCGTCGATGGCGCTCGGGTCGGCGTCGGTGGAGTCTTGGTCGGTCGGCTGCGCGTTCGGGTCCACCTGCGCTTGCGCGTTCGGGTCGTTCGGGTCGGGCGGCGGCTGGGTCCCCACCTCGACCGTGGCCGGCGGCGGCGCCTGCACCTGGACGCGGGCCGAGTACGCCGGGGGTTGCGCATAAACCTCGCAAGCGAGCGGGGCCGCGGCGACGACGACGAGAAGGAGGCGGAGATGTCGCATGAGGGTTGGACGGGATACTACTCCAATCGCTTCACCCCACCACCCCGAAAACCGTTGCTCTGGCGGTCCGGCTGCGCGCTTGCTAAGTGAACGTCCCGCGGTGCCCAAACGCGCGGACGTCCAGAAGATCCTGCTCATCGGCGCCGGGCCCGATCGTCATCGGTCAGGCCTGCGAGTTCGACTATTCGGGCACGCAAGGCGCGAAGGCGCTGCGGGAGGAGGGCTACGAGGTCGTCCTCGTGAACTCGAACCCGGCGACGATCATGACCGATCCCGAGCTCGCCGAATCGCACGTACGTCGAGCCGCTCGAGCCGCGCACGCTCGAGGCGATCCTCGAGCGCGAGAGGCCGCAGGCGATCCTGCCGACGCTCGGCGGGCAGACGGCGCTGAACCTCGCGCTCGAGCTGCACCGGCGCGGCGTGCTCGCGCGACTCGGCGTCGAGATGCTCGGCGCCAAGCCCGACGCGATCGCGAAGGCCGAGGACCGCGCGCTCTTCAAGGCGGCGATGGAGAAGGTCGGGCTCGAGTGCCCGCGCGCCGGCGTCGCGCACTCGATCGCCGACGCGTGGAAGGTCGTCGAGACGACTGGTTTCCCGGCGATCCTGCGGCCGTCGTTCACGCTCGGCGGCACGCGGCGGCGGCATCGCGTACACGCGCGACGAGCTCGAGAGCGAAGGTCGCGCTGGGCGCTCTCGCAGTCGCCGACGCACGAGGTGCTCATCGAGGAGAGCGTGCTCGGCTGGAAAGAGTACGAGCTCGAGGTCATCCGCGATCGCAAGGACAACTTCATCGTCGTCTGCTCGATCGAGAACCTCGATCCGATGGGCGTCCACACGGGCGACTCGATCACCGTCGCGCCGGCGATGACGCTGACGGATAGCGAGTACCAGCGCCTCCGCGACGCGGCGCGCGCCGTCATGACCGAGATCGGCGTCGAGACCGGCGGCTCGAACGTGCAGTTCGCGGTTCGCCCGAAGGACGGGCGCGTGCTCGTCATCGAGATGAACCCGCGCGTCTCGCGCGCTCGAGCGCGCTCGCGTCGAAGGCGACCGGCTACCCGATCGCGAAGATCGCCGCGAAGCTCGCCGTCGGCTACACGCTCGACGAGCTCAAGAACGACATCACCGGGACGAGCGCCGCGTTCGAGCCCGCCATCGACTACGTCGTCGTCGAAATGGCCGCGCTTCGCGTTCGAGAAGTTCCCGGGCGCCGACGCGACGCTCGGCACGCAGATGAAGAGCGTCGGCGAGGCGATGAGCATCGGCCGCACGTTCTGCGAGTCGATCCAGAAGGCCGCGCGCTCGCTCGAGACCGGGAGAGACGGGCTCGCCTCGCTCGCCGACCGCGTCGACTACCGCGCGCTCGCCGAGCCGAAGCGGCGGCGCGATCTCGTGATGGAGGCGCCCGATTTCGAGACGCCGAAGAACCTGCCGCCGGCGTCGGCCGAGGAGACGCGCCGCGCGCTCGAGGCGCTCGTCGCGACGCCGAGCGCCGATCGCCTCTTCTACGTGCGTCGACGCGATGCGCATCGGGATGACCGACGAGGAGCTCCACCGCCGCACGGCGATCGACCCGTGGTTCTTCGCGCAGCTTCGTCGAATCGTCGCGGCCGAGTCGCGCATCTCGGGCGGCGAGCTCGGCGACGCGGCGATGCGCGAGTACAAGCGGCTCGGCTTCTCCGACCGGCAGATCGCCAAGCTCTCCGACCAAAACGAGGACGACGTCCGCGGGCCGCGCGCAAGCGCGCGGGCATCGCGCCGGTCTACGCCCAGGTCGACACCTGCGCCGCCGAGTTCCCCGCGCAGACGCTTATTTGTATTCTGCATACGAGTCGGAGACCGAGGGCGAGGAAGACCGACAAGAAGAAGGTCGTCATCCTCGGCGGCGGGCCGAACCGAATCGGGCAGGGTATCGAGTTCGACTACTGCTGCGTTCACGCGGTCCAGGCGCTGCGCGAGCTCGGCTACGAGACCATCATGGTCAACTGCAACCCCGAGACGGTGTCGACCGACTACGACACGAGCGACCGCCTTTACTTCGAGCCGCTCACGCTCGAGGACGTGCTCGCGATCTGCGACGAGGAGAAGCCCGAGGGCGTCATCGTGCAGTTCGGCGGGCAGACGCCTCTCAAGCTCGCGGTGCCGCTCGAGAAGCGCGGCGTGAAATTGCTCGGCACGAGCGCCGACGCCATCGACCGCGCCGAAGATCGCGAGCGCTTCGACCAGCTCCTCACCAAGCTCGCGCTGAAGCGGCCGCGGAGCGGCATCGCGAAGACCCCCGACGAAGCCGCCGTGATCGCCGAGCGCATCGGCTACCCCGTGCTCGTTCGTCCGAGCTACGTCCTCGGCGGGCGCGCGATGATGATCGCCTACACCCGCACCGAGCTCGACGCGTACGTGCAGGTCGCGGTCGAGGTCGCGCGCGACTCGGGCGCGCCGACGATCCTCGTCGACGAGTTCTTGAAGGACGCGATCGAGGTCGACGTCGACTGCGTCTGCGACGGGAGACACGCCGTGATCGGCGGCGTGATGCAGCACATCGAAGAGGCGGGGATCCACTCCGGCGACTCGACGAGCGTGCTGCCGCCGTACTCGCTGCCGGTCGAGATCGTCCTCTCGATCGAAGAGCAGACGCGCATGCTCGCGCTCGAGCTCGGCGTCGTCGGGCTGATGAACGTGCAGTTCGCGATCAAGGGCGGCGAGGTCTACGTGCTCGAGGTGAACCCGCGCGCCTCACGCACCGTGCCGTTCGTGTCGAAGGCGACGGGGCGGCCGCTCGCGAAGATCGCAGCGAAGCTCATGGTCGGAAGGACCCTCGAGGAGCTCGGCGTGGCCGACGCGGAGCTGCCGAGGCACGTCGCCGTGAAGGAGAGCGTGTTTCCGTTCGCGAAATTCCCGGGCGTGGACACCATTCTCGGGCCCGAGATGCGGTCGACGGGCGAGGTGATGGGCGTCGCCGACACGTTCGCGCGCGCGTTCGGCAAGGCGCTGCTCGCGGCGGGCATCCCGATCGAGGCGCCGGCGCCGGGGACGAAGAAGCGCGCGTTCATCAGCGTGAAGGACGAGGACAAGCCCGTCGCGGTGAACATCGCGCGCCGCCTCCGCGCGCTCGGCTTCGAGATTTGCGCGACGCGCGGCACCGCGGCCGCGCTCGGTCGCGCGCGCATCCCGGCGATCGCGATCAACAAAGTGAACGAGGGCACGCCGCACGTCGTCGACGAAATCCGCGGCGGCACCATCGGCCTCGTCGTCAACACGACCATCGGCGCAAAAGAGGTGCGCGACAGCTACTCGCTGCGCCGCCAGACGCTGCTCTCCAACGTGCCATACTTCACGACGATCGCCGCGGCGCTCGCCGCGTGCGACGCGATCGAGGCGACGCGCGGCGACGACCGCGTGCACGTGCGCTCGCTCCAGGAGTGGGCGACCTGACCTAGTCAGGCCCGTTTGCGCTCGCGCAGCTCGAGCTCCTCTTCTTTGGCGAGCGCGTCGTCGTCGATCGACGCGGCGATGCGGACGCGCGCGCGCTCGTCGCGGACGGTCGAGAGGACCTCGGCGACGCGCACGCGGAGCTCGTCGGGCGCGAGGCGCTTGAGCATGCGCGCGGCCGCGGCGCGCACGTTCGGCGTCGCGTCGGGGTCTTCGAGAACCTCCCAAAGCTCCGTCGCCGACGCCGTCGCGGTGGAGCGGTAGCCCGGCGCGCCCATCGCGATGGTGTCCACGCGCGCGAGCCAATCGCGGAGCGACTCGCCGGGCGTCCGCTCGAGGACGCTCGCGAACGCCTCGGGTGCGCGCTCCGGCGCGGCCATTCCGTGCGCGCGCTCGACCGCGGCGTGGAGCTGCGAAGCGAGGTGCGCAATCTCGGGCTCGCTCGGGGCGAAGCGGTTCCAGCGCGACGTCCCCACGGTGACCGGCACCGGCGCGACGCTGCCGTCCGGCTCACGCGCGGTGAGCACGAGCAGCTCGCGGTCGAAGCGCGCGTCTTCCATCTTGTCGAACCCGACGAACGCCGGCGCCAACCGCCAGCGGGGCACGAAGACGCCTCCGTTCGTGAGCCGCACGCTCCTCGCAAAATTCAGCGTCGCCGACCACGACGCGGCTACGGCGAGGACCCAACCGACGACGCCGAGCGCGACCAGCGCACCGAGCGTCTCGTCGGGCCACGCGAGCATCGCAATCGTGAACGGCGCGAGGAGTCCCGCCAAGAGAGAGCGGACCCTCGTGACGGGCGGCGCGGCGATCACCGCGTCGACGTAGCCGAACCCGTGATGGCCGATGCCGAGCGAGCGGCACACCGTCATGAGCGCGGCGTCGTCCGGTAGATCGAGGATCATCGGGCGTCCACGGCGCGCCTTGTGCGAGAGCAACAGGCTGACGCGCCCCTCGTGCCGCGCGCTGGTCGCGCCGAGGAGATCGCGCGCGCGGATTTTCACGCCGCCCGGGATGGCGACGACGCCGCGTTTGCAGACGAGCTCGAGCTCGCGCGGCCGCCGCTGCGGGCGGGCGTCGTACGCGAGGAGCGTGAAGAGGCCGAGCACGAGGAAGATGGAACGGATGGGCTCGCTCGGGAGCATCACGCCGGCGACGAAGAGCGCGGGCGCGAGGACGGCGAGCGGCCCCACGCTCGGCGCGAGGTCGAATACCTTGGCGGAGACGGTCGTTTGCGAAGACGAAGATTGGTGCCGCATGAGAGCCGTGCGAGACTCGGAGTCGAGCGTAGGTACGATGTCTCCGAGCCGAAAGTATCCGTTGGATCCTTTGCTCAAGCTGCGCGAAGGGCAAGTGGACCAAGCGACCCAAAAGCTGGCGGGCGCGGTCTCTGCTCGCCAGGACGCGGAAGAAAAGCGCAAGGCGGCCGAGGCCGCGCGTCTCCGCGCCGAGGAAATCGCGCGCGCCGAGCGCGAGCGGGAGCGGGCGGCGCTCGAGCACGGCGATCTTCGGGCGGGCAATCTCCACGCGGCGCGGGCGTGGGAGTTCGCGGTCGAGGAAGAACGGAAACGGCTCATCCAACGCGTCGACGCCGCCGCGCAAGGCGAGGCGCGCGCGCGCGACGCCGAACGTGGCGCGCAGGACCACCTCGCCGCGCGCGAGGCCGACGCCGAGGTCGTCGACAAGGACAAGCAGCGCTTCGAGACGAAGCGGAAGCAAGCCGAGCTCGCGAAGGAAGAGGAAGCCGCCGGCGAAGCATGGCGACCCAAGCGATGAAGGCTCGAGTCGGCGCGGCGGCGGCGCTCGCGGTGGCGCTCGCCGCGCTCGGCGTTCGCTGCCACGGCGCGGGCGGGCGCGAGGTGCCCGCCGACTCCAACAAACCGGAGACCGACGCGGCTGCGGAGGCCGCGACGGCGGCGATCGATCCGGGGCCGCGGCTCTGGGTCGTGCTCGACGACGCGCGTTTCGCCGACGCGCGCGCGCAGGAGGACGACGCGCATCACGCCGAAGCCGCGGTCGCGCTCGCGGCGGATTCTCGCGAAGGCATCGAACGCGAAAGAGCGATGCGAGGGCGAGTACGTCGTCGGGCGGCTCCGCGGGCTCGCGGGGGACGACGCGGGCGCCGCGGCCGCGTTCGACGCGGTCCTCGCGCGGGACGCGGGGATCGCGTGCGCGCCGCTCGCCGACTATGCGCGCACGCGCGCCGCCGAGGCGTACGAGCGCGCCGGCAAGACGGACGAAGCGATCGCGAGGGCCTCCGCGGTCGACGCGAAGTCGACGATCGCGGGCGAGGCGGCGCTCGTGCACGCCGAAGCGCTCGCGGCGCGCGGCGACGTCGCGCAGGCGATCGGGATTTCGGCGAGACGAGCTCGCGAAGCGCCCGCACGCGCCGCGCTGGGTCGACACGGCGTCGCGCCTCGCGGGGGCGCTCTTGGACGGCAAAGACGGCGACCCCAAGGGCCACGCGCGCGAAGCGTTCGAGCTCGCGACGCGCATCGTCGTCGAGGCGCCGGCGTTCGAGGACGCGACGAGCGCGCCCGCGCTGCGCAAGCGCGCCGAGGGGCTCGACCCCGCGCTCGCGCGGGACTTGTCGATCGACGAGCGAATCCGGCGCGCGCGCGGCCTGCTCGACGCGAAGAAGATCGAACGAGCGCGCGTCGAGATCGATGGGGCGATCGCCGCGATCCCTCCGAAGGAGCGCGCTCCTTCGGCCCTCGCGTGCCGCGCGTCGTCGCTGCGCGCGCAGATCGCCGCGCACACCAAGAGCCTCGTGACCGCCGACGCGTGGGGCGACGCGATCCGCGCGTGCCAGGGGCAGGGCGACGCCCTCGCGAGCGCGCTCTTCTCCGGCGCGAAGGCGAGCGCCGCGCAGCGTCCGGACGAAGCGATCGCGCGCTACGCCCGCGTCGAAAAAGAATTCCCCAAGCACCGCCTCGCCGACGACGCGCGCCTCGCGAGCGCGATGATCGTGCGCGATCGCGACGCCGCGCGCGCCGAGGCGATGCTGCTCGGCCTTCCCGACGCGTATCCGGAGGGCGACATGCGCTCCGAGGCGCTCTTCCGCGTCGCGCTCGAGCGCATGGCGCGCGGCGATTGGGCGGGCGCCGAGGCGCCGCTCGACCGCGCCGCCGAGATCGACGCGAGCAGCATGCACTGGGCGATCGCCGGCCGCGCCGAGTACTTCCGCGCGAAATGCGCCGCCAAGACGGGCGACGCGGACGGCGCGAAGCGGCGCTGGCTCGACATCGTGCGGACGCACCCGCTCGCGTACTACATGGCCGAGGCCTACGACCGCCTCGCGGAGATCGACGCCGAGACGGCGCGCGCCGCCCTCGCTTCGGCGATGGCCGCCGAGCCCGCGGGGCCCTTCGTGACGCACGATCACCCCGAGCTTCACGGCGAAGCGTTCGCGCGCGCGGTCGCGCTCCTCGACGTCGGCGAGATCGAGCCGGCGCGCAAGGAGCTCCTCGCGAGCGGCGCAACGGCGGATCGCGCGGATCCCGAGCTCGTGTGGCTCGCGGCGTCGCTGCTCGATCGCGCCGGAGCCTTCGACGTCGGTCACTCGTTCGCGCGCGGTCGGCTCACCGACTACCTCGCGCACTACCCGAGCGGACGCTGGCGCTTCGCGTGGGAGGCGGCGTATCCGCGCGCGTTCGCGTCGATCGTGACCCGCGTCGCCGGCGAGGAGCACGTGCCCGCGCCGGTTTTGTGGGGCGTCATGCGCGAGGAGTCGGCGTTCATCGCCGACGTGCGCAGCCCCGCGAACGCGCACGGGCTCATGCAGCTCTTGCCCTCGACCGCGAGGCTCGTCGCGCGCGGCACGGGCCTCTCGAGCGACGAGCTCGCGCTCCACACGCCGCGGGTTTCGGTCACGCTCGGCGCCAAGCTCCTCGCGCAGCTCCGCGCGAGCTTCCCGGACGACCCGGCGCTCGCGGTCCCGGCGTACAACGCCGGCGCCGGCGCGGTGCGCGCGTGGCTCAAGGCGCGGCCGTCGGTCGACTTCGACGTTTGGGTCGAGCAAATCCCGTTCGAGGAGACGCGCAACTACGTGAAGCGCGTGCTCGCGAGCGAGCTCGCCTACGCGATGCTCTACGTGCCCGACGACGCCAAAGACGTGCTCGCGCTGCCGGCGCGTCCGGCGCGCGCGGCCGAAGCACAAGCGACCGCCAGCGCGCCATGAGCGAGCTCGTCGTCGTCGCGTCCGAGCGCCAGGTGGAGATGCTCGCGGCCGAGGGCGTCCGCGCCGAGACGCGGCGCAGGCTCGAAGAGCGCCTCGCGGCGGCCTTCTTGCAGAATACACGTTTTGCCGAGCCCTCGGCCAGGCGCGCGGCGCTCGCCATGGCGCTGCCGCGGGCGCTCGCCGACGACGCGCGCGCGGCCAGCCTGATGAAGAGCGCGAGCGGGTGGGAGAGGACGATCGACGCCGTCGACGACGCGCTCGGCGTGCTCCGCGCGCGGGGAATCGGCGCCCGCGAGCTCGGCGCGGTGGAGTCGCGCGAGCCGATCGCCGGCGTGTTGCGGCGCGCGATGAACGCGTTCGACGCGCGGATTGAACGCGCAGGGCTGCTCGACGCGAGGCTGCGCGGCGCGACGCTCGCCGAGGCGCTCGCGCGCGCGGCCCCCGCGGACGTCGCGCGCGCGGTCGGCGCCGAGAGCGCGCGGGCGCGCTACGTGCTCCGCTGGGACTTCTCCAGCGCCGCGTGGTGGCGCGCGCTCGGCGCGGCGCTCGCGAGGGCCGGCGGGGGCGCGTGGGTCGAGGTCCCGGTCGTCAGCAAGGGGATCGACGCGAGCCGCGCGAACGATCCGTTCGAGGCGCTCGTCGCGGAGCTCGCGAAGATGCTCGACGAGGCGCCCGCGGAGGTGGACGTCGCGTCGATCCTCGGCGACGCGACCTTCGTCGGAGCCGTGCCGCCTCTCGCGCGCGAGCGCGTCGCGCTTCGCCGGGCGCTCGACGCCGAAGCGCAGGCGCGCGCGGCCGTCGCAGCAGTCGTGGAGGCGATCGAGCGTGGCGCGTCGACCGACGCCGTCGCGATCGGGATCCCCGCGGGCGCGAGCGATCGCGCGTGCGCGGCGCTCATCCGCCATTTCGAAGAGGCCGGCGTCCCGCTCCACGCCGCCGGCGGCGCGCGCGCGTCGCTCGGCGAGACGGCGCTCGCCGTGCTCGAGCTCGGCCCAGCGGGCCTCCCTCGTCGCGACGTGGCCGCGCTGCTTCGCGCGAGCGGTCTCGACGCCTCGACCCTCGTGGGCGTCGCCGAGCCGCGCGCCGCGCGCCGCGCGCTTCGCGACTTGGCGGAGGCGCTCGAGCGCACGCCGACGGCCGAGGGCGACGATCCGCTCGAGCGCTTGGTCGCGACTGCCGTGGCCGCCGCGAAGGAGAACGCCCAGAGGCCGGCGCTCGCGCGGCGAATCGGCGCGCTGCTCCTTGCGGGCGTCGCGGCGCTCCCGCGCGCCGAGCACGCCCGTCGCGCGCGCTCCCTGTTCGCGTCGGTCGGGCTCGCTGCGCGTCCCGGGGCCACGGTTCGCGGCGCGCTCTCGCGCGACGACGCACGCGCGCGGCTGAGCGCCGCCGAGCTCGACGCATACGCGCGCGACGCACGCGCGCTCGAAGCGCTGGCCGCGGCGCTCTCGGAGATCGAGCACGCCGATCTCGCGCTCGGCGGCGCCGAACCGTGCTCGCCGGAGACGTTCGTGCACGAGCTCCGGCGCGCCCTCCGCGCCCGCGGCTCCACGGGAGCCTCGCGCGCGGGGGCGGTGCGCGCCGCGCCGCTCGAGCTGCTCGCCGGCGAGCGCTTCGAGCTCGTCGTCGTGATCGACGCGAACGACGGGGTCCTCCCGGCGCGCGACGCGAGCTCGGGCATCGTCACGCCCGCGCTCGAAGACGCGCTCGGTCTCCGCGCGGTGGACTCGGCGCGCTCGCTCGTCGAGCTCGCCCTCGCCACGTCGGGTGCTCGCCGCATCGTGTTCTGCCACCGGACGACCGATCACGACGGCGCGTCGATCGCGCCTTCGCCGCTCGTGTCCTGGCTCGAGCGCGGCGGGATCTCGCCGGCCTTCGTCCACTCCGCGCCGCTGCTCGGCTCGCCCACGACCCCGCACGAACGCGCCCTCGCGCTGCTCGCCGTCGCGCCGGACCGCGCCGCCGAGCTCGCGCCGCGCGCCGAGCGCATCGCGACGCGCGAGATTGCGCGCGCGGAAATTCACTCGAGCGGCGACGTCTCGACCGCCCAGCTCGCGGTCGACGACCAGCTCCGCGCCCTCCTCGAGATCGAGACCGGCGGCGGCGCGCGTCCGCTCGCGGTCACGGCCCTCGAGCGCATCGCGCGGTGTCCGTTCCAGGGCTTCGGGGCGCAGATCCTGGGCGCGCTCGATGACGATCCTCGCGCCGACGACAGGCCGGATCGTCGGGAGGAAGGCATCCTCGCGCATGAAGCCCTCGGCGCCGCGTTCGTCGCGGCCGGCCCGCTCTGGGCCGCGCGACCGCGCGATCGCGACGCGATTCGAGCGCGCCGCGCTGCCCGCCGCCGACGCCGTCCTCGCGAGGTCCGGAGGCGCGCTCGTCCGCGCCGCGCTCGACCGCATTCGCCTCGAGGTCGCGCGCCTCGTCGCGCTCGCGGTCGAGGACGAGCCCTGGGATTTCGCGTTCGCAGAGCGCGGCTTCGGCTCGGCCGGCGACGAGTGGCCGGCGTTCGTCGTGTCGGGCGAGGGCGGGCGCGTCTCGCTCCGCGGCCGAATCGATCGCCTCGATCGCTCGCACGACGGAGCGGCCGTGCGCGCCATCGACTACAAGCGCCGCGTCCAGCCGCCGGCGATCGCCGACCTCGGATCCACCGCGATTCAAGTGCCCATTTACGCGATCGTCGCGCAGCGCGCGCTCGGCGTGGCTGTCGCGCGCGGCCGCTACGTGTCGACGGTCAGCCCGGCGAAGAACAGCACCACCGCCTTCGACGAGCGCTTCGACGCGCTCGTGGCCACCGCGCCCGACGGCTCGACCGAGGCGACGCGCGGCGCGCTCGAGCGCGTGCTCGCGATCCGTCGCGGCCTCGTCGCGCCGCAGCCCGAGGCGCCGAAGTGGTGCGCGTCGTGCGGCCTCGACGGCGCGTGCCGCCGCCCCCGCTTCGCCGTCACCATGGTCGGCCGCGAGGAGGGCGAATGAACGACGAGCTCTTCGCGTTTCGTCGCAACGTCGTCCTCGTCGCGAGCGCCGGCACGGGAAAGACGCACGCGCTCGTCGGCGTCCTCGTGCACGCGCTCCTAGGCGCGAGCGAGCTCTCGCCGACGAGCGTCGACCCTGCGCGCATCGCGGCGACGACCTTCTCGCGCAAGGCGGCGGCGGAAATTCGAGAGCGCCTCGTCGTCGCCCTCGAGCGCCTCGCTCTCGGCGAAGAGTCGCCGTATGCCGTCGACCTCGCGCGTGCGGCCGAACGCCGCGCGATTCCTGGGGACCTGCCGAGTGCGCTGGGCGAGCGCGCGCCGCGCTCGCGCGCGTGGAGCACGCGACGATCGGCACGCTTCACGGCCTCGCGTATTCCATCGCGCGAACGCACGCGCTGGCGCTCGGGCTGCCGCCGTCGTTCGCCGTCGCGGCGGAGGACGACAGCGATGCCTGGGCGAACGCGGCCGTCGAGACGGCGATGGCCGAGCGCGCGCAGCGCGATCCCGAGGGCATCCGCGATCTGCTCCGCGCGATGCGCGGCGTCGAGCGTGCGCAGTCGGAGCTCGTGCGTCTCCTCGGCGCGCTCGAAGAGGACGGGCGCGAGGCGCAGTCGATCGTGCTCCCCGAGACCGACGCCGACTTTCTAGACGCGCGAATGTCCGCCCTCCTGGCCTGCGCGCGCGAGATTGCCGGCGACCCGCGCTACGCGGACGCGGTCCGCGCGCTCTTCGCGGCGCGCGAGCGCGCGACCGTGGAAGACCTCGCCGAGGCAGCCGGCGAGCTCCTCGCCGTTCGGCGCGCGCGCGGCGAGCCCGATTGGCTTCCGTTTCGCGACGAGCTCCGCGGGACGAGCCACCGCGATTGCGCGGAGCGCCTGGTCTACGCGTGGTCGGTGCGGGTCGCGTCGCGCCGGCCGCCGCGCTCGTTCGCCACGTGCTAGCGCGGGCGCAGACGCTCCTCGCGGAGGCGCACTCGCGCGCCGGCGCGGTCGGCTTCGGCGCGGCGCTCCGGCTCGCGCGCGACGCGCTCCGCGACGACCCCGCCGCGGCATCGCGCGCGTCAGCCGCCTACGATGCGCTCGTCGTCGACGAGTTCCAAGACACCTCGCGCGTGCAGGTCGATCTCCTGCGGCTCCTCTGGGAGCGCGATCCTCGCTCGCGCGCCCCGGGCGCGATGCCGGTCTACGGCGATTTCCGGCCGCGCGGCCTGCTCGTGGTCGGCGACCGCAAGCAGTCGATTTACGCGTTTCGCGGCGCGGACGTCGGCGTCTTCGTGACGACGTGCGTCGAGCTCGCGGGCGAGCGCGCGCGCGCGGAGCTCGAGCTCGCGCCGGGCGCCGTCACCGTTCCGCCGCGCGCGACGGCGGATTTCCTCGCGCTGCGCGAGAACCACCGCGCGAACGCCGCGCTCATCGACTTCGTGAACGCGTTCAGCCGCGAGGCGCTCGTCGGCGGCGACGATTTCTCGGAGGCGCGCTACGCGGAAGCGGTCGAGTCGCTCCTGCCCGCGCCGACGACGCGGCGCCAGCCTGGCCCGTGCGTCTTCTGGGTCCGCCCGCCCGGCGAGCCCGAGGACACGACGCGTCTCGACGACGCGACGCTCGCGACCTCTTACATCGCGGCTGCGCTCGAGCGCCGGGACGGCGGGCTGCGACCGCGCGATTTCGCGATCCTCGCGCAATCGAACGAGATGCTCGACGCGTCGGCGTTCGCGCTCTCGCGCGTGGGCATCCCGCACGTCGTCGCCGGCCGCGGCTTCTTCGCGGCGCGCGAGGTGCAGGACGTGCTCGCGCTCTTGCGCTGGATCGATTGGCCGGACGACCGCGCCGCGCTCCTCGCGCTCCTGCGCGGGCCGTTCGCCGCGCTCTCCGACCGCACGCTCGTCGGCCTGACCGAGCCGCACCGCGGGCTCGTCACCGATCTCGAGCGCTGGGATCTGCTCGAGAGGCGCGGGCTCGTCGAAGACGACGATCGCGACGCGCTCGAGCGGATCCGCGTCGTCTTGCGCGCGCTCCGTCGCGCGGCGCCGCGGCTCGGGCCCGGCCGAACGCTCCGCGAGGCGGTCCGGGAGCTCGACCTCGAGCAGACGCTCCTGCTCCAGCCGCGCGGCGTCCAGCGCATCGCGAACGTCCGCAAGCTCCTTCGCATCGCCGACGAAGAGACGAGCATCCGCGCGCTGCTCGATCGCGTCGCGCGCGCCGAAGAGCGCGCCCGCGAGCCGGAGGCCGCGACGTTCTCGGAGGACGACGACGCCGTGCGTCTCCTGACGATTCACGGGAGCAAAGGCCTCGCGTTCCGCGTGGTCCTCGTGCCGGAGCTCCGAGGCGCGCCCGTCCGCGCGGCGAGCTCGACGCTCGGCATCGACCTGCGCGCGTCGCCCGCCTGGCTCGCGACGAAGGTCGTCGACGAGCGCGGCGAGCCGGTCGCGACGCCTTCGATTCGAGCAGCTCACCGAGCGCGAGCGCGCCCGCGTGCGCGCCGACCGCCGCCGCCTGATGTACGTGGCCGTGACGCGCGCGCGCGAAGCGCTCGTGTTCGTCGGAGGGATGAAGAAGGTGTCGCGCACCGAGCCGTCGTTCGGCGCCGTGCTCGCTTCGCTCGGGCCCGGCGCGCTCGAGGTCCGGGAAATCCCGATCGAGCGCGCGCCGGCGCGCGCGACGGTCGCTGCGCCCGAGATCGAGCTCGGTCCGCCGGTCGCGCCGCGGACGCTCGAGGTCGCGATCGCGCCGACGGCGCTCCAGGATTTCCACCACTGCGCGCGCCGCTTCGAGCTCGTGCAGCTCGTCGCGCTGCCCGAGCCGACGCCCGCGGCGCTCGGCGGGTTTCGCAAAGACGGCGTCGCGCAGCCGAGCGCGCGCGTCGAGGGCGAGGCGCTCCACCGCGCGCTCGAGCGCGTCGATTTGGCCGCCTTCGGCGCGCCCGACGCCGCGGCGCACGCGCGCGCGTCGTTCGAATCGAGCGGCTCGCACGAGGGTCTCGACGCGGCGGCCGAAGCGCGCGTCCTCCGCTCGGCGACGCGCTTCCTCGAGAGCGACTACGCGCGCGCCGTCCGCGACGGCGGCGCGCGCGTCTTCCGCGAGCGCGCCTTCGTCGCCCGGGTCGTCTCGCCCGAGCTCACGGTGACCCTGCGCGGCGCGATGGACCTCGTCGTCGTGTGGCCGAACGGCGACGTCGACGTCGTCGACTACAAGCGCGCGCGCGGCCCCGACACGCGCCCGCACGCGCTCCAGCTCGACGTCTACGCGCTCGCCGCCGCGCGCGATTTCCCCGAGGCGGGCCGGGTCCGCGCGGGCGCGGTCTTCCTCGGCGGCGAGGCCGCGCCCGAACCGCGCTTTCGCCCGGCGATCGCGCCGCCCAAGCTCGAGGCGCACCTCGTCACGCTCGCCGAGAACCTCCTCGCCGCCCGCAGGACCTCGCGATTCGCCCGCGCGCCGCAGCGGACGTGCCACGCGATCGGCTGCGGTTACTTCACCCTCTGCCACCCCGCGAAGGAGAAGCGGCAGCTCGCGCTCTTTCGCTGAGCGACGCGCGCGAGGACGTGCCGCGCTCGGGGAGAAGCCCGTCGTCGAGCATCGAGCGGTGCCGCTCGCCCGCGACGACCACGTGGTCCAAGAGCGGCGTGCCCGCCGCGTCTCCCGCGGCGACGAGCCGCTCGGTGAACGCGAGATCTTCGATGCTCGGCGTCGGATCGCCGCTCGGGTGATTGTGCACGACGACCATCGCGCTCGCGCCCTCGCGCAGCGCGAAGCGTAGCGGATCGCGCACCGAAACCGCGAGCCCGTGGAGCCCGCCGGACGCGACGCGCCGTGCCGCGCGGACGCGGTGCTGCCCGTCGAGCGCGAGCACCCAGAGCTCCTCGTGCTCGAGGTCCGCGATTTTCGCTCGCGCCCAGGCGGCGACGCCCCGGCTGTCCGGCGCCCACGGCAGGTCTTCGCGCGCGGCCCGAGCGCGCCGCCCGAGCTCGAAGGCCGCCGCGAGGCGGAGCGCGCGCGCGACGCCGAGCCCGCGCCGCCCCGCGATCTCGCCGAATCCCGCGCGGGCCATCGGCTCGACGCCGTCGAACGCCTCGAGCAGCGACGCGGCGAGCACGGCGACGGGCTCGCCGGCGACGCCCGTCCCGAGCACCAGCGCGAGCACCTCTGCGTCGGCGAGATCGCGCAACGCCACTTCGCGCGCGCGCTCGCGCGCGCCGACCAAGCTCTGTGTCATGCCGAGGCGTAGAGCACGGCGCGCGCCACGCGAATTCGCCGAGAAATCCGCGATTCGGTGTGGCCCGGCCACCCGCAGGCCTGGCCCGGGGCCAGCTCGCGTCGCTTCAGCCGCCGCAGACGCCGACGCCGTTGAACTGGAGGAGCGCCTGCGACTTGGTGTTGCAGTTCGGCGTTAGCGAGTTCGACGGGCAGGGGTTCTGGTCGTCGCAGAGCTGCTCGCACTTGCGAAGGCCGATCGCGCCGATGCACGCGAAACCGGCCGCGCAATGCGCCGTCTCGCAGCTCTCGCCGAGCTTCGCGTCGCCGGTCGCCGCGCACGACGCGACGAGGCTCTTTCCGCTGTCGATCTCGACGATCGTGCACGCCTCGCCGGCGTTGCACTGGTCGGCGCCGAAGAGCTGGCACTGCTTGACGATCTGGCACACCGGAACGATCGCGCCGCTCGCCGCGTGCTCGCTGGCGACGTCGCAGAAATACGTGTCGTAGGAGTTGTTCGTCAGCGACGTGCAGGCCGTGTCCTCGCAGCAGTAGTGGCGGCACGTGCCGGTGCCGACGCATTCGTAGCCCGCGGCGCAGTCCGCGCCCGAGGTGCACGACGCGCCGTCGAGGCCTTGGCCGGAGCTGGCGCACGCGGCGCTCGTCTGCTGTCCGGCGCCGAGGACCACGCGGCACGACTGGGCGCCCGCGTCGTCGCTTGCATCGCCCGCGTCGGGCGTCGCCACGCAAGAGAGCGCGTTGTCCGGCTTGCAGTCGCCGCTGCAGAGGCTCATGCGAGCGAGCGGGGCGCCGACGCCTCCCTCCGCGCCCGCGTCCCACGCGACGGTCTGCTTGTCGCCGCCCGCGTCGCCGGAGGGCATCAACCCGCAGCCGCCGTCGTCCGTGCTCAGAGCGGCGCACGTGTCGTCGGCGGCGTTCGGCAGCACGGCGCACCCCACCGCGCCGAGCGTGAGGGCGAACAGCCCGGCCGAAAGCAATCGACGAAAAGTCATAGGCAGCTCGAAGAAGACGGACACGGAGACCTCATGATCCACGAGGCGTGCCCAGGATCATCTTCGCACAAATGCGCGAAATTGCCAGATTCGGGGCGAGCCGCTGCCTGCGACCCCTGACATTGCCGTCGCGGTCGCGGCGAGCTGAGCCGCGTCACCTCACCGGTATTTCGCGGACCACGAAATTGCCCGAGGCGTCGAACGCACGCACGGCGACGATGTGGGCTCCTGGCGGCACGATCGACGAGAGATCGGCGTCGAAGCTCTCGTCCGCCGAATCGAAGACGCCGTCGGTCGGCGCGAGCGGACGCCACTCGTCCTTGCTGCCGCGGCCGTCGATCGAGACGTCGACGCGGGCGATCGGGCCGACGCCGTCGACGACGCGCGCGTGGAGCCGACGGACCGTCGGCGCGTGCGCCGCCCCTCCTGCGGCGGAATCCGGCGACAATCCCGAGCGACTGGAACAGCGGGGGCGTGTTGTCGACGAGCACGCCGCTCGTCTCGAGGGCGTGGCGGAGGCCGCGGCCCGGCGGGTTCGCCGCTTCGTCGCTCGCCTCGACGCGGAGGCGGTACTTGCCCTCGGGCAACGTCGCCGTCTCCCAGTCGTAGTCGGTGCGCGTCAGGATCTCGCCCTCGCGAAGCACCTCGCGCCACGTGGTCTCGCCCTCGCGCTGGTAGAAGATGCGATAGCGGAGCGCGTCCTGGTCGGGGTTCTCGACCTTCCACGTGATGTGGACCGTGCTGTCGTGCTTGGGCGGCTCGGCGCCGCTCGCGGCGAGACCTTCTCGCGTCGGCTGCTCGGCCGATTTCGACTGCGCGGAGACCTGCGTGATGACGGCGCGGAGGTTGTCGTTCACGAACGGAAGCACCACCTCGCGAAGCTCGCTCCCCGCGCCGAGCAAGCGCGCGCGCACCTGGAGGAACCGGCCCGCGGGGCTCGGCATGTGGCCGGGCTGCGCCGCGCCGGCGCTCCACGCGCTCCACGTGCCGTCGGGGACGTCGGTGTTTCCCGTGCGCGTGGACCACTCGATGGGCCCGCTGGCGCGGTAGGAGATCGCGCCGAGCTCGGAGCGCGTGCCGAGGTCGAGCGCCTTGCTCGTCCAGATGGCGTCCGCCCCGCCTCGGCCGAGAATGCGGTGGAACGCGGCGCCGTCGCTCGAGACGATGAACGGGTTTTTTCCGAGCGAGAGGGCGGTCACCTGGCGCTCGTCGGTGTCGGCGACGAGCGTGACGGCGTGCGCGTCGTCGACCGTGTAGACGCGGCCTTCGGCGCCGGTGCCGACGTACGGCTTGCCCGCGTCGTCGAGGGCGAGCGACATGTAGTGGAACTCGCTGTGCCCCATCATCTTCTCGGGGCGGCCCTGCGGATCGAAGCGCCAGAGCTGACCCTTGCCGGGCTTCGGCCTCGTCGAGGTCTGCGCCGGACCCGCCGGTCCCCGGAGGCCCGCGCCCGTGCGTCGCGGCACCTCGGGCGGCTCGCTGTACTCGTTCGAGATCGCCCAGACGGTCCCGTCCTTGGCGACCGACACCGCCTTCACCTCGCTGCCGGGGAAGTCGTAGACGACCGTCGCGCGCCCCGGGCCGCTGATTCGGTAGAGGTAGCCGGTGCCGCTCGTGCCCGCGAGCACGTCGCCGTTGGGCGCGACCGCGAGCGACACGATGTGCGGCGCCTCGCAGCGGAACATGATCTCCGGCTGGCCGGCGAGCGCCGCGGAGGCCGTGACGCCGATGCGGAAGACGCGCCCGTCGGGCAGACCGACGCCGGCGTAGAGGTTCGTCTTCGACGCGTCGAAGGCGAGCGCCCAGACGTAGGTCGTGTCGGGGAGCGTCGCGAAGGGCTCGGCTCTGCCTTGGGAGACCTTGAAGATCTTCGCGTCGGGAAAGGTTGCAGCATACACGTTTCCGCGGCCGTCCTCGGCGAGCGAGGTGACGGCGGTCTCGCCGGTGTCGGCGAAGAGCGTGGACTGGTCTCCGGCGACGCGGAAGATCTTGCCGCTCGGGCTCGTGCCGAGGAGCACCGAGCCGTCCGGCCGCGGGAGCGCGGCGAAGACCGTCGTCGCGCCGTCGATGCGCAGGTCGCCGAGCTTGAATCCGGTCCGCACGACGCCGTCCGAGCCGACCGCGACGCCGGAGAGGTCGCCGCCCGAGAGCTCGTCGAGCGTGTCGAGGAATCGAAGAAGCGCGTGCCGGTCGCCCGCGCGGGGGTCACGACCGCGAGCGCGAGCGCCGCGGCGCAGAAGACGAAACGAGACAATCGCATGGAAGAAAAATCCTCGTCAGCGCACGTTCGCGCGGACCTTGATTTTGAATTTGTCGTGGCCGTCGACGTACTGGTCGACGGGAACGACGACTCGGACATAGCTGGCGATCACTTCGGGCGCGACGTCGCTCGTCGTGGGCCGCAGCGCGTCGAGCGCGAAGGCCGGGAGGCGAGGGGCGACGTGCCCGAAGAAGGCGACGCCTTGCGTGGGCATCTTGATTTGGAGGACGACGCTCTTGGGGCGTAACGCTTGGCGCGTCGCGTTCGCGAGGAGCTGATCCAGGTTGTCGGGCGGCGCGACGTCAGGCACGACCTCGTAGCCGGGGAGCACGTCGACGTCGAGCTCGCGACCGACGAGCTCCGGCGGGATGGCGATCTCGGCGGCGCGCCTGATCTCGGGGCCGCTGAAGGGCCGGAGGTGGAGCACGACGCGCGCTTTTTGGCCGGCGTCGACGATCGGGTCGAGCACGTCGACGCCGCGAAGCCGCAGCACGTCGCGCTGGTAGTGGAGCTCGAGGGTCGAGGTGATGCCGTCGACGTGGACGTTCTCCCAGGGGTTGTTGAGCGCGTCGCCGACGGCGCGTACGGCGCGCGACGAGAGCCAATCGCCGGTGTCGGGCATTCCGCCGACCGCGACGCCGAAGTCGTCGAGCTCGATCGGCGCGTGCCCGTGGATGACGACGCGCGAGTGCATCGTCCAGCTCACGTCGCGGCGCTCGCTCGTCGTCGCCTCGACCGCCGACGAGAGGACGGCGGCGGCGAGCGTGGGGCTCATGAATTTTTCTTCGGCGACCTCGACATTCCACGACGTCTTGGGCGCGCCGACGACGCCGCGCACGTCGATGTGCAGCGGGAAGGTCGGCGCGTGCTTGGTCTCGTCGACGACGACCGCGCTCTGGCGATCGTTGACGAGCGCGCCGAGCGAGCGCGCCGCCTCGCCCACTTTGAAGCTGTGCTGCTCGCTCGCGTAGATCCACGAAACCCGCGGGATCGCCGCGGGGATCGCCGTATCGCCTGCGTTCATCATCGGGTGCCCGAAGCCGCAGAGCCGCGTGCCCTCCATCTTGGTCACCGTGCCGAAGCCGAACATCGAGACGTCGCCGCGCGCCATCTGCACGCCGAGCGAGCCGCCGTCGACGAAGTGCGTCGGCGCGGCGGGGTCGGGCGCCGATTGCGAGCCGCCGGCCTGGAGCACCTCGAGGCCGAGCGGCGAGAGGAGCGGGGAGATCGCCGCGATCGCGTGCTGCGTGAGACCCGACACCATGAGCGGCGTTCCCGCGGAGACGATCCCGCGGCTCGGATCGCCGAGCGCGCCGAAGCGCGACGCGAGCTCCTTCGCGTGAGCGGCGAGATCGTAGCTGCCGGGCGTGCCGTCGAACTGGGTCACGCCGCGGCCTTCGTGGAGCGCGCGACCGCCGCCGCCGGTCGGAAGGGGCGGCGCGCCTTCGAGCGGCCAGAACCCGGGGGGAATCGGCCGATGAAGCTCCGTCAGCATCGGCGCGATCGGCGTGATGCCCGCGACCGGCTCGATCATGAACGTTCGCAGGCTGTACGCGTACGCGCCCGCGAGGCGCCCATCGAAGTAAATCGGGCTGCCGCTCATGCCCTGGACGTTCTTCGTGACGTTGAGGCGCGGGTGCGGCGTCTTCACCAAGATGAGGTCCTGCGCGGGGCGGAAGTTGTGCAGCACGCCGATGACCTCGACGTCGAAGCGCTCCGGCGTGTAGCCGTGGAAGACGGTGAGGCCGTAGCCCTTCATGCCCTCTTTGATCTCGTCGACCGAGATCGTCGCCGGCTTCGCGTCGCCCCGGGCGAGTCGGGATCGCGAAGCCGAGCGCGAGGACCAGACCAGCGCCCGACGCGAGCGCGAGCGTGAACGTGTTGCGCACGGTCGCACGATATCATCGCCGCGGCCCGCGCAAGCCTTTTCCGCCGACGGACGAGGCGCGCGACAAGCGCGAAAGATGCGAATAGAACGACCGACGTGGAGACGCTCGGGCTGGTCGGCTTCGCGCTGCTCGTCGCAAACGGGGCCGCGCACCTCGCCAACGTGGTCGTGATCGCGCGCACGTCGCCGGCGCGCGCGGCGCTCGCGTTCGCCCTGCCGCCGGTCGCCGCGACGTGGGCGTGGGAGGCCGGGGCGCGGCGTCGCGTTGCCTTCTATTGCGGCACGCTCGCGGCGTTCGCATCCGTCGTCGTCGTCCTCACACACACGAGGTAGACTCCGCGTCGATGCAGCCCTGGCAACCGCAACAGCCGCAGCCGCCCCAGCAGGGCTGGACCGCGCAGCCGGTCCCGGGCGCCCTCCCCGGCAAGAGCGCCGACGACTACGATCTCGCGGCGCTCAGCCCGTTCTGGCCGAAGGTCGCCGCGGCGATCGTCGCGATCGCGGGCCTCTGCGGCGTGCTCGGATCGCTCCAGACGTGGACGACGATCGACATCCTCGACGCGTGGGCCGTCGCGCCGGTCCTCGACGCGCTGCTCGGCGTCGCGTGCATCGGCTTCGCCGCGCGGCTCGTGAGCGCGCGGCGCTGGGCGGCGATCGCCGCGCTGGTCGCGTCGGCGCTCCTCGTGCTCGCGTCGGGCGCCTGGGGCGTCTTCGCGGTCGCGAACCGATTCATCGCGGTCTTCGTGCTCCTCGCGCCGCTCATGTCGATTGGGGCCGTCCTCATGTCCGCCCTCGCGATTGGCGCGTGCGACCGCGCCGAGAAAGCGCGCGAGCGACTTCGCGCGCAAGGCCTCGAGCTCGGTCTGTGAACGAGTCCGCGCTCCTCGGCCGGCCGGGGCCGCGCGCGTGCGGTCGACGACGAGCCGCTGCTCGCGCGCACGGCCGCCGAGTTGCTCGGGCCGGCCAGCGCGGACGTGGCGCTCGGCGGCCGTGCGGCGCTCGCGGTGCTCCGCGCGGGCGCGACCTACGACGCGGCGCGAGTGGCCGGGGCTCGAGCGGCGCATCGTCTTCATGACCGGCGGCGCGCTCGCGGCGCGCGCCGCCGAGCTCGTCGCGACGACCCGTGTCCCGTGCTCGAAAAACCGTTCGACGCGCGCGCTCGAAGGGGCGCTCGCTCTCGCCCGCGCGCGCTGCAGAGCGGACCGGCCCCGACACGCGACCGAGCGACGGGCGGGTGGCACAAACGGCGGGATTGAATAGAGTAGGCGGCGATGGAGGCGGGGCTGCGAACGACGTCGGCGGAGTCCGACTTTTGGGCCGGGCTTTTTCTGGACCTCGGCGTTCGCGTCGAGTGGGTGGCGCAGACGCTCGACTCGGTGCCGCACGGCGACGCGTCCGCCGCCGCGCTGGTTCGCCTGCGCGGGTACGCGCGCGCGCTCGAAGACCTGCGCGTCGCGCTCGAGCACGTCCACGGGCACCGCGCCGACCCGTGCTTGAAGCCGCTCTTCTCGCTCGAGGGCCCGCTCGCGCTCTATTTGAGCCGCCTCTTCGCGTGGTGCGAGGAGATCGGCGGCGACTTCGAGCGCATGGCGGTCGCGCTTCGCCGGCGCGAGCCGATCTCGATTGTCTTCTCGCACCGCGCGGTCAACGGGTCGTTCGCGCAGTTTCACGAGCTCATCGCGGCGATGCGGCGCGCCGACGAGATCGCGCGCGACCTCCACGGCGACGAGGACGCGGGCGCGTGGCGCCGCTTCGACGAGCACCTCGAGGAGCTCATTTGGGCGACCGAGTGGCTGCACATGGCGCTCGCCCGCCGCCCCGGCGAGTGAGCCCGAGCGCTACGAGATGCGCGCCTCGAGCTCGCGGTGCACCCAGAGATCGTCGCGCACGGCGAGCTCGCGCGGCCGATAGCCGCTCCGGATGCGGGCGACCTCGATCTCCCGGCCGCGCACGACGAAGTGCGCGCGCCACTCCTTGAGCGCGAGGACGCCGCGGTCGCCGGCGCGCTTGATGCGCCGGTACGCGTGCGGCTGCGGCCCGAGCGCGAGCGCGGCGCGCACCTCCTCCTCGAGCTCGACGCCGCGCGCCGAAAGAAACGCGAGCTGCCCCGCGGCCTCCGGCGAGAAGGCGACCGTCCACGCGCCGAGCGGGTCGGCGGGCGCGAGCCAGCCGTCGGCGGCCTCGCCGGCGACATCTGTGTACTTTACATACGGTTTGAGATCGAGCACCGGCGTTCCGTCCAGGAGATCGACGTCCTCCACGTGAACGACGAGCCCCTCGACCGCGCGGAGCCGAACGACCGAGATGCCGATGGGGTTCGGCCGGTGCGGCGCGCGCGTCGCGAAGAGGCCCTTCTTCGTGCGGCTGCGCGGCGGGAGCACCTTCGGCTTCCACCCGTGCGCGCGATCGAAGACGAAGATCACCCAGAGGTGCGTCCACTCCTCGAGGTTCGCGAGCGCGTCGTCGTAGCCCTTTCCCGCCGCAAGCTCGATGGCGCCGCGGACGCCGCGCGCGGCCGCCGGCTGCCGCGGCGCCTGCCGCTTCTCGGTCCAAGGCGTCCGCGCGACGCCGATGGGCTCGAAGGTGAACATGCGCGGAGCTTAACCCAACGCTCAGAACACGTATTCGAACCCCGCGCCGCCGACGAACCCGAAGTGGTACTGCGCCAAAAATCTGCGCCGGCCCGAGGGCGACGACCAGGTCGATCGAGCCCGCCGACCACTCCCCGAGTCGTCCGTGGAGACCGAGCATGGTGTCGAGCCCGCCGGCGACGCGCGGCGTGTTGCGGTAGAGGACCGGCGGGTTCGCCTCGCAGAAGAGGATGCAGAACGTCGGCGCGGCGTAATACCCGTCGTCGACGACCGCGGCGCCGAACGCGCCGCTCACCCAGGCGCGCGCCGCGAAGAAGACGACGTCGTTGCCCACGAGCAAGCCGACGTCGCCGCCGAGCAATCCGCCGCGGTCGAACGCGCCGCCGCCTGCGCTCGCGAAGAGCGTGAGGCGCCGCCCGCGCGCGCCATGCAACGCGCCCCAACGCACCCCAAGGCGCAGCGTCTCGCCCGACGCGCTCGCCGGCGTGAAGCGCGACTCGGCCACGTCGTTGAAGTACGACGCCTCGAGCGAGCCCTCGATGTCGCCGCCGAATCCGTGGCGCGCGCGCACGGTCCACGCGTTCATCGCAGGCGTGCCCGTGCCCAGGCGCGCCCCGAGCGAGCCTTGGATGCCCGTGCGGCCGTGCGCGAGGACCTCTGGCGGGTCGAGCAGCACCGGGCGCAGCGGCGGCGTCACCGTCTCCGGCATGCAGCCGCACGCGATCGCGGCGAGGAGCGCGGCAGCGCGTCTCACGGCAGCTTCGCCCGCCAGACGGCGGCGCCCGGGTTGCCCTTGGTCGTCCAATACGCGAACGTCCCCGCGCTCGCGAGGACTGCGCTCGCCGCGCCCGCGTCGGATCCGCGCCTTCTTCCAGTGCGTCCGCGCTCAGCCCGTCCGCCGCACCGCGCAAGACGCACGCCACGCGATAAATCGCCGAGATCGCGCTGCGGCCGGCTCGGCGGCCGTGATCACGCGATCAGGTCACCGAACGCCGGGCGCCTCGGCCCCCGTCTCGCTCACGTACTCGCCGTAGCCGCCGCCGTATTTGTGGGCGCCTTTGGGCCCGAGCTCGAGGACGCGGTTCGAGAGCGCCTTGCAAGAAATGGCGATCGTGCGACACGAAGAGCATCGTGCCTTCGTAGCCCGCGAGCGCCTCGATGAGCATCTGCTTGGTGTCGATGTCGAGGTGGTTGGTCGGCTCGTCGAGCACGAGGAAGTTCGGCGGGTCGTAGAGCATCTGCGCGAGGACGAGGCGCGCCTTCTCTCCGCCGGAGAGGATGCGGCACTTCTTCTCGACGTCGTCGCCCGAGAAGCCGAAGACGCCGGCGAGCGTGCGGAGCGAGCCGATCGACGCGTGCGGGAAGTCGCATGACGAGCTCCTCCCAGATCGTCTTCGTCTGCGTCGAGGAGCTCCATCGCGTGCTGCGCGAAGTAGCCCATCTTCACGCTCGCGCCGATCGCGACGCGGCCGGAGTCGGGCGCGACCGCGCCGGCGATCAGCTTGAGCAGCGTGGACTTTCCGGCGCCGTTCACGCCCATCACGCACCAGCGCTCGCCGCGGCGGACGAGAAAATCGAGCTCGCGGTGCACGACGAGCGAGCCGTACCGCTTGCTCACGCCGTCGCACTTGGCGACGTCCTCGCCCGAGCGCGGCGCGTCGGGGAAATCGAATCGGAGCTTGCGCCGCCGTCGCGGCGGCTCGACGCGCTCGATCTTCTCGAGCTTCTTCACGCGCGACTGCACCTGCGCCGCGTGGCGACGCGCGCGCCTTGAAGCGCGCGATGAACGCCTCTTCCTTCGCGAGCATCGCGGCCTGGCGCGCGGCGGCGCTCTCTTGCTGCGCGTCGAGCATCGCGCGCTGCTTCACGTAAAACTCGTAGTTGCCCGAGAAGACCGTGAGCTCGCCGCCGTCGATCTCGACGATCTTGCCGACGATGCGGTTCATGAGCTCGCGATCGTGCGACGTCATCATGAGCGCGCCGTCGTACTGCTTCAGGAAATTTTCGAGCCAGAGGATCGACTCGATGTCGAGGTGGTTGGTCGGCTCGTCGAGGAGCATCGCGTCCGGCTTCATCAAGAGGATGCGCGCGAGCGCGACGCGCATCTTCCACCCGCCGGAGAGCGCGCCGACGTCGCCGTCCATCACCTCTTGCGAGAAGCCGAGGCCGGCGAGAATCTCTCGCGCGCGCGCCTCGAGCGCGTAGCCGCCGAGCTCCTCGAAGCGCGCCTGCGCCTCGCCGAATCGTTCGACGAGCTCCTCCATCTTGTCGGCGTTGGCGGGGTCGGCGAGCGCGTGCTCGAGCTCGTGGAGCTGTTGCCCCGCGTCGCTCACCGCGCCCGCGCCGTCGAGCGTCGCCGCGACGACGCTCTTGCCGTGCATCTCGCCGACGTCCTGGCTGAAGTAGCCGATGGTCGTGCCGCGATCGATCGCGACCGAGCCGCCGTCGGGCGCCTCTTCCTTCATGATCATCCGGAAAATCGTGGATTTTCCGGCGCCGTTGGGCCCCACGAGCCCGACCTTCTCGCCGCGGTTGAGCGCGCACGAGGCGTCGAGGAAGAGGATCTGTTTGCCGTGCTGTTTGGTGACGGAGTCGAGGCGAATCACGGGCGTCCGAGGCTATCTAGCACCAAAGCATCAATGCTTCTTCACCGCGCGCACGAGCGCCTGGAGCCAAGGCTTGAGGTAGCCGAGCTTCCAGAGGATGCCCGACGCGGCGACGAGCCCGATCGCGGTCCACACGATCCAGCCGCTCTTCTTGTCCGGGTAGAGATCGCGACGGATGAGGTGCGCGCCGCGCGGGAGGACCCCGCGCGCGGTGAGCGAGGTGCCGAACGCGATGTTGATGCGCGCGGTCGCGTTCACGGCCCAGCCCGCGCCGTCGAGCACCGGGCCGAGCATGCGCACGCGGAGCTTGAGGTACGCGATGAGCATCGACGGGCCCGAGATGGCGAGCATCACGCCCACGAGCGCGAGCGGCATCTGCCACCACACGAGACCGAAGAAGCTCGTCAGCACGACGGCGAGCGCCGACCCGATCGCGCCGAGGGCCAGGCCTACGGCGGCGAGGATTCCGGCGAAGCGCGCGACGTCGAAGGATTTCTCCGGCGCGTCTTCGTTCGCGGTCGCCGCCGCGTTCTCCTTCATCGTCGTGTCGATTTCTTTGTCGCGCTCGCCCGCGAACTTCTCGATCTGGTCGCCGATGAAGCTCCCGAGGCGGCGGTACGGAAGCCAGAACGCTTCGCGGATGCTGATCGGCTGCTTCACCACTTTGACGACGCGCGCGTTCCAGTCGCGGCCGCGCTTGTCGTAAAAGACGCCGTTTCGGCCGGCGTGGACGCGCGCCTCGTCGCCCGCGGTGAGCGCGGCGGCGACCGTGATCTTCTCTTCGCCTTTGCGCGTGCACTCGCAGTAGACGAGGAACGTGTTGCTCGCGCCGGCGATCTCCGCGTGCGCGCCGGGCGCCTCGACGCGGACGCACAGGTCGCAGCTCCGCTCGTCGAGGTAGAGCGTGCCCGCCTGAAACATCGCGTCGCCGGTCAGGTAGAAGTCGCGAAAGTTGACGAAGTTGCAGAGCAGGCGATGGAGATCGCGCTTGAAGCGAAGGAGCTTCTCGACGCGCGCGATGGCCTCGACCTGCGGGCGCACGGCCTCGTCGGCGTCGACGAGCGCGCGGACTTTCTGGAGCGCGCCGCTCGTGTCGATCTCGAGCACGCGTTCGCGCGAGAGCGCGTCGAGCGGGCCCTTCGGCTCGATCGCGAGGTGCGCGCGGTACGGGGCGAGCTTGCGGCGGAGCTCTTCGAAATCCGATTCCGAGAGGACGCCGCGATCGCCCAGCAGCGGCGCCACCGTCGCGCGCCGAAGCTCGCGGAGCTTGCTCGACCACGCGGGGTTCACGCCGGTCTCGAGCGGCAGCGCGCGTCCCGCTTCGACGCGCGCGAGCGGAAACGACGCGACGAGCTCGCTCGACTCGGAGAGCGCGCTCGGCGCCGTCGCGACCCAGTCGGCCTCGCTGCGGTTGAGCGGCGCCGCCGCGCGCGCGTCGAACGCCGCGAGCTTGCAGCGCACGAAATAGTCGTCGAGCTTCGCTTCGACCGCGGCGAGCGCGCCCTCGGCCGCGGCGGTCGCCGCGCCGAGCGGGAGGATCTCCTTCGACGCGTCGGCCGCGCGCCACCACGCGGCGAGCGCGCCGATTTGCTCGAAGAAGCTCTCCGCCTTCGCGCGCGAAACGCCCGGTTTTCCGCTGCGATCGTTCTCGGGTCCGAGGCGCGCCACGATCTCGGCGAGCACGCCGCGGACCGCGTCGTCGTCCGCCGACTCGAGCGGCACGATGCCGTCGCCGTTGAACTTCGTCTGCGCGAAGATGCGCTCGGTGTCGAGCACGTGTTCGAGCGAGATCGAAAGGCCGCGCACTTCGCCGAGGTTCTCGAGCACCGTCTTCGCCGAGGCCAGGACCTCTTTGCCCTCGTCGGTGGTCGCGTCGATGTCGTCGAGATCGAGCGTGGCCTCGCGCTTCGGCAGCTCGTCGAGGTCGACGAGCACGCGCTTCATCCACGCGACCGCCGCGAGCACCTCGGGCGGACGAATGCTCCCGTCGCCGTCGGCGTCGACGAGCTCGAGCGTCTTCTTGTCGAGCTCGAGCCCGCCGACCGGGCACGCCAGTGCGACCCACAGCTTCTGATCGAGCTCAGCGAGCGCCGCGACGTCGTCGCCGTGATCGAGGCTCACCTGCCAGGAGCTGCCGCCTGCGCGAAAAAACGTAAACGCGTGCTCTTTCGCCATCGGTCGCCGCACTTAACACTGCGCGGGCTGCGGCAACCAGCTCCATCTTCACTTCACCGGCACGATGTCGCAGTGACCGTTGTCCGGTCCGCCGAAGCACTGCAGGCCGGCACAGCAGTCGCCGCCGGATTTGCACGCGTCACCCTCGCCGCCGCACGACCCAGCCGTACCGCACACGAGCGCGCCGCCGTCGGTCGAGGCGATGCAGTGTCCGCCGCAGCACTCGTCGCCGGTCTGGCACGACGTGCCGTCGCTCTCGCACGGGTCGAGCACCCAGAAGCTGCGGAAATTGCCGGCCAGAACTTCTTGCGCCGGCAAGTAAAAGGCCGGGTGGCTCGGGTCGGTGCCGGGCGGCGCGTTCACGTCGATCGCCGCGACCCAGAGCTTCTTCGTCATCGGCGACGGGTTGCTGGCGAGGACCGTGTAGTTCACGACGTCGACTTGGGTGTCGCTGCACCAGGGGTTGATGGTCGCGACGTTTCCGTAGCGGCGCCGCGAGGTGAACGCGACCCAGATGTACCCGCCCGACGCGACCGGCGCGACGCTGGGATCGTACTGGAGCGTCGTGTCGTCGGTGTGCCCGTCGGGCCCGGTCGGCAGATAACTCCCGC
Organism: uncultured delta proteobacterium; assembly: GCA_963731595.1. GTDB lineage: Bacteria > Myxococcota_A > Polyangia > Polyangiales > Polyangiaceae > DASXHD01. The sequence goes on along the minus strand of CAVSWE010000002.1, from coordinate 385,428 downwards.
CGTTGGTGACGTCGAGCCGGTGCGGCGTCTTCGTCGCGAGGTCGACCCACCAGAGCTCGCCGCGCGCGCCGGTGAGCGTCGGGCAGTTTGCCCACGAGTCGTTCATGCCGGTCATCGTGGTCGTGCCGGCGAAGTAGCCGTTGCTCACCGTGTTGAGCTCGAAGACGACCGCGTCGCTCGTCGGGGTGAAGAACGGCGCGACCGCGGTGCAGCCCGAGCACGTCGGCGTGTAGATCGTCCGCAGGTTCGAGAAGGTCTTCGTGCTCTGATCGAAGTCGACGACCGCGAGCGACCTGCCGTCGCCCGACTTGCCGTCGCTGCCGGGCCCGCCTTGGTAGAAGGTGAAGACGACGTGCTTGCCGTCCGGCGAGAACTCCGGAATCGACGCGGCGAGCTGCGTCGTCAGCCCGAGCTGCGTCGCGATCTGCGCCGGCGTGACGACGCTCGTCCCGCTCGGCAGCGAGTAGAGCCCGCTCGGCGTCGTCGTCGACCCCTCGAGCCCGCCGCCCTGCCACGCCGGCGACGAGTCGGTGAGGTAGAGCGCGCCGTCCGGCGTGATGCCGCCCCACGTGTAGAGGCCGCTCACTTGCGGCAGCGCGCTGCCGGGCGGCACCGGATTCTTGAGGTCGTAATAATCGTCGAAGTCCTGCCCGTTGCCCGGATACGGATCGGTCTCGGCGACGAGATCGGAGCCGCGCGACGCGACCGAGTGACAGACCTGGCACTGCGTCTTGGACGTGACGAGCGTCGGCGAGGTCGCGCCGTGCTTGATCGCGAGCACCGACGCGCCCACTTGGTTGCTCCAGTTGCTCGTCGAGTAGCGCGTGCCGTAGCTCCCGTAATAGACGGTGCCTTTCAGCGTGCCCGGCGCGACGTCCCAGGTTTGGGTGATCGGGCCGTAGGCTTGTCCGTTCCTCGCGATCGTGAGCTTCACCGTCAGCCGGTCGCGCTGATTGTGGATGAGCGTGCCCGCCGTCTCGGTCGCCGACTGCCAGATGTCCTGCGGGATCGGATGGCGGATGAACTTGCCGCCGGTCTGCTGGAGGATCGCCGGTCGCGAGAAGGTGCCGGACCACGTGAACGAGCCGCTCGTCGTCGCGAGGTCGATGCGGATCGCGTCGGCGTCGCCGGTCGACCAGTCCCACTGGAGGAGCGGCGCGAGCAGGCCGCGCGGCCACACGGTGCCGTCGTACGGATACAAAAAGCGAAGCGACTGAGCGCTCCCGTTGCTCGACGGCGCTGCGAGCGCGGTGGCGGTCGCGTTGTCGACCGCGCCGCCGAGGCCCTCGCCGCCGACGCCGCCGACGCCGCCCCCGGTCGTGAGATTGGTCGTCGTCGTCGCGACCTGTCCGCTCTCGGAGCCGGTCGCGCCGTTCTGCGACGCGGTGAGCTTCACGAGCACGTCGCGCTGCACCGTCGATTGCCCGAGCGTCGCGCGGACCTCGACGAGCCCACCCACCGCGCCGGTCGGCGTGAACGAGGTCGAGCTCGCCGGCCCCGCCGCGACGGCGCCCACCTCCCCGCGATTGACCGACCACGCGACCGCGACTGGCGCGTCGTCGCTCGTCGCGGTGTAGCCGACGGTCGGCGACGTCTGTCCGAGCTGGACCGTGATGTCTTGCTCCGGCTGAGGCAGCACGGTGAACGGCGCGTTCGTCTGCGCGTCGGGAAACGCGATCGACGCGTCGGCGTCGAGCCCTCCGCCGTCGGGCACGTCTCCGCCGTCGGCGAAGTCTTGGTCGGCGGCGCAGCCGGCCCACAGAACGGCGCAAGCGAGCAAGGCGAGGGGCGCGTGGCGTTTCATGCATCTCAATCAATGCGATTTCGCGGCGTGGCGGTCGTTACATCGGGTTACTTCGAAGACCGCGGCCGGCGCTTGGCCATCGCGCGCGACTCGCGCTATTCGATGGCTGTGAAGTACGACTTTCGCGTGGCTGTGCTCGGCGCGACCGGAATGGTCGGTCAGCGCTTCGTTTCGCTCCTCGAAAACCACCCGTGGTTCCACCTGATCGAGGTCGCGGCGAGCCCGAAGTCCGCGGGCCAGCGCTACGCCGACGCCGTCGCCTCGCGCTGGGTCGTCCCGTCTCCCATGCCGAAGTCGGCCGCCGATTCTCGTCGTGCGCGACGCGTCCGACGTCGAAGCGATCGCGAGCCGCGTCGACTTCGTCTTCTGCGCCGTCGACATGACGAAGGACGAGACGCGCGCGCTCGAGGACGCCTACGCGCGCGCCGAGACGCCCGTCGTCTCCAACTGCAGCGCCCACCGCGCGACGCCCGACGTGCCGATGATGGTGCCCGAGCTCAACGCCGAGCACGCCGAGCTCGTCGTCGCCCAGCGGCGCCGCCGCGGCACCAAGCGCGGCTTCGTCGCGGTGAAGCCGAACTGCTCGCTCCAGAGCTACGTGCCGGCGATTCACCCGCTGCTCGACCTCGGCCCGACGAAAGTTGCAGTATGCACGTATCAGGCGCTCTCCGGCGCAGGCAAGACGCACGCGACCTTCCCCGAGATGAGCGACAACGTGATCCCGTTCATCGGCGGCGAAGAGGAGAAGAGCGAGCAAGAGCCGCTGAAGATTTGGGGACGCGTCGAGGACGGGCGCGTCGTGCCGGCGCGCGGGCCGGCGATCTCGGCGCAGTGCGTCCGCGTGCCGGTGAGCGACGGGCACGTGGCCGCCGTTTCGATGGCGCTGGGCGCGCGCGTCTCGAAGGAAGAGATCGTCGCGCGCTGGCGCGCCTTCGAGGGCAAGCCGCAGAAGCTCGGTCTACCGAGCGCGCCGAAGCCGTTCTTGATTTACCACGACGAGGACGAGCGCCCGCAGCCGCGGCTCGATCGCGACGCCGGAAACGGCATGGCCATCTCGCTCGGGCGCCTCCGGCCGGACACGCTCCTCGACTGGCGCTTCGTCGGCCTCTCGCACAACACAGTGCGCGGCGCCGCGGGCGGCGCGATCCTGAGCGCGGAGCTGCTCGCCGCCGAGGGCTACCTCGAGCGGAAGTAGCGCTACTTCTTCTTCGCCGAAGGTCGAGCGTCGGCGGCCTTCGCGTCGTACCCCTCGGGGTGGACCGCGAACTTCGGCGTGCCGAGCGCGCGGCGCGTGCGCTTGTTGCGCTTGCCGCTCGTCGTCTTCTTGCGTTTCCGGATGCGCTCGAACTGCTGCGTGGAGGAGACCATGGGGTACCTGAGGGGCGCGGAAGATGGACGAAAACGGCCGGCTTGTCAAAGCCGGCGGCGCGTCACTCGGCGCGGACCGACACGGTCATCGGGTAAGTCGCTTCCGCGAACGGGTCGACCTTGGCCTTCGAGAGCGCGCCCTTGATGCACGCCTCCGCCGATTTGCCCACGGCGTAGCCGGTGACGCTCACGTTCTTCACCGAGCCGTCGGACTGGAAGGTGATGGTCGCGCGCGACACGGGCGCGCCGCCGGGCACGCACGCGCGGGCGGCCGGCATGACCGAGCCGATCGCGCCCGCGACTTGCCCTTGCGACGGGTGCTGCGGGACGGTCCCTGGCGCGAATTTCGGGCCCTGATCGGTCGGCTGCGAGCCGCCGCCGAGACCCGTTCCGCCGCCGGCCGCGGCCTTCATCGCCTCGGAGAGATCGCCGCTGCCGCCCCCGGCCCCGCCGGTCGGAATGTTGGCGACGAGCTTCGGATCGACCGTCGCGGGCTCGGCCGTCGCGCTCGTCGCGGCGGCGGCGCTGGACGCACCCGCCGCGTGGTGCGCGTGGAACCTCCCCATCGAGTGTCCCGTCGGCTTGCCGTTCTGATCGACCTCGGGGAGGTCGTCGGGGCTCTCGACCGCGACGCTCGCGGCGCCCGTCGCCGCGGCGGTGGTGCTCGGCTTCGCCTGGTCGGCGTGCGTGTCGACCTTGTCCGGCGCAGTCGTCATCGTCGTCGCGACCACCGCCTGGGCGTGCTGGTGCCTCACGTAGAAGAAGACGCCCGCCGCGATCGCCCCGGCCGCGAGGAGCGAGCCGAGGACGACGACGACTCCGCCGCCGTCCTTCTTTTCCGCGGGCTTTTGCGCTGCGAGGCTCGCCTTCGCGCTCGCGAATCGGGGCCGTCTGCGCGACGGCGGCGGCGGGCGGAGCGCTCGCAATTTGCGCGGCTGCCGCGTCGGCGACGGCGGGCTTCGCCGGCGCCGATTCGTCCTCGAAGAGTCCCTGCGCCGCGAGGGGCGTCGTCTGCGCGCGCTGCTCGCCGCTCGGGTCCGCGCTCGCGATCATCTTCAGGTCGACGATGCCCGAGTCGCTGCTGTCGGCCTCTTTGCCCCGCGTGACCGCGGCTTGCGCGCTCGAGCTCGGCGGCGCGACCGACGTCGGCGGCGGAGGCGTCGTCGCCATCTTGGCCAGCTCTTGGAAGCTCGTTCGGTCGCGCGTGCGGTCCTTCGACATCTTGCTCTCCACTCCGGAAATGCCGCCGACCCTACCGAGCGGCGCGGGCGGCGCTGAAATCTTTACCTGCTGCGCGGCTTCCCCGCGATCACCTTCGTCGGCCGTCTTCGGCAGGGGCGGCGAGAGCACGCCCTCGTCCACGCTCGCGGGAAGCTGCCCCGCCTCGATCGCGGCGACGACGCGCTCGGCGGCCTCGTCGGCCTCGAGCTGGGGCCTCTCGGGCATCGGCCACTTCGAAAGCATGTCGTCCAGCTTGGTCACGACTCGTCTCCGTCGAGCGCGTACCCGCGGCTCGCCATGAATGCCCTGAGTTTGCGTCTCGCTTCGTGCACACGCCAGGCGATCGTCCCCTCGGGCGCGCCCAGCACCGTGGAGGCTTCTTCGTGGGAGAGCCCGTCGACGCACACCAAGACGAGCGTCGTGCGGAGCGTTTCGCTGAGCCCGTCGATGCCGTCGCAGAGGGCCTGGTACTGCTGGCGCTCGAGCGCCGAAAGGCCGGGATTTGCCGCGTCCGGACGCGATTCGACCATGAACGCCTCGAGGCGCGGATCGCTCGAGTCGCCCGAGGTGCGCGAGCTCTTTCGCGCGCGGATCGTGTTGAGCGAGAGGTTCACGGCGATGCGATAGAGCCACGTGTACGGCTCGCTTCGCCCGTCGAACCGCGCGAGCGCCTGATACGCCCGGATGAACGTCTCTTGCGCGACGTCCTCGGCCTCGGGCCGGCTGCGGAGCATGTGGAGCGCCAGGCGCAGAATGCGCGGCTGATGGCGCCGTACCAGTTGCCCGAAGGCGTCGACGTCGCCTTGGCGGGCGCGGTCGACGAGCTCGCGGTCGGTCAGCTTTGCCATGTCCAACGCGACCGGCCACGACGGGAGCCAGTGGAAGCCCGCCGAAACGCTCGCATTCTGCAGGGACGATACTTGAACCACCGAGATTTGGACAAAAACTCGCCGGCGCTCTTGGATTGCACCGACCGAAAGTTGTGACTCGGCCGAAAGAAACGCCCGAATTCGTTCGTTTCCGCCGGGACCGTGGCGATTTCGCGAAGGTTAACGTGCCCGCTGCTCGAAGCTGATTAAGGTTTGCCGCCGGGATCCAAATGACCACAGCCGCTGACGACTTGCGAAAAGCACTGGCCGCCGAAGAGGGCGGGCGACTCTGGCTGCGACGCGTGGCCATCTTTGCCGTGATCGCGCTCGTCATCGCCGCGGGCGTCGCTTGGCGTGCGACCCACCAGCCGCCCGTGCCCTCGAAGTACGTGACGCAGCCGGTGACCGTCGGCGACGTCGTCGAGAAGGTGCAGGCGACGGGCGCCGTGCAGCCGCTCCTTCAGATCAACGTGGGCGCGCAGGTGAACGGGCGCGTGACCCAGGTCGACGTCGACTTCAACTCGGTCGTGAAGAAGGGGCAAGTCCTCGCCGTCATCGACCCGACCCTCTACGGGCAGCAGGTGACGCAGGTCCAAGCGAACCTGACCGCGCAGCGCGCGCAGCTCGACAGCGCGAAGGCGACGCTCGAGACCGCGCGCATCAACTACGACCGCTTGCAAAAGCTCTACGCGCAGAACCTCGCGAGCCGCGCGGACGTCGACGCGGCCAAGGGTCAGTTCGACATCGCGCAGGCGGGCGTCGGCTCGGCCAGGGCCGCCATCGCCGCGATCGACGCGCAGCTCTCGCAGTCGCAGACCAACGTCGGCTTCACGAAGATTTACTCGCCGGTCGACGGCGTCGTCGTCACGCGCAGCATCGATCCCGGCGCGACGGTCGTCGCGAGCTTCCAGTCGCCGGTCCTCTTCGTGATCGCGCAGGACCTCCGCAAGATGCGGGTGCTCGCGGACATCGACGAGGCCGACGTCGGCAAGCTGAAGGAAAAGATGCCCGCGGAGGCCGTCGTCGACGCCTTCCCGGGAGAGACGTTCAAGGGCGTCGTCGAGCAGGTGCGCTACAGCCCGAACACGGTCTCGGGGCGTCGTCACGTACTCGGCGGTCGTCGAGGTCGACAACCCCGACGAGAAGCTCCGCCCGGGCATGACGGCGACGGTCACGATCAAGACGCGCGAGGCGAAGGCGTGCCGCGCGTGCCGAACGCGGCGCTGCGCTACAAGCCGACGCCCGCCGACCGGGCCCGACGGCAGCCCATCACGCCCCCGCCGGAGCCGCCGCTCGGCAAAGGGCAGGGGCGCGTGCACGTGCTCGTCGAGCGACAAGCCGGGCGAGGAGAAGGACGAAGAGAAGCTCGTGTCGATCGGCGTCACCGACGGGATCGTCACCGAGCTGACCGACAGGTCGCTGCCGGTCGGCACGAAGCGTCATCACCGACGAGATCGATCGAGAAGAAGAAGAAGGAGGCCGAGCCCGTAACTGGCGGCGGCGTCGGACGCTCCGCGACGTCCCGCCTGACGGCGGATGCGTCGACGTGCGGTCATCGACGCTTCGCGGCGTCTCGAAGGACTACGTCGGCGGCGGCGGCGTGGTCCACGCGCTGCGCGACGTCGATCTCGAGATCGAGCCGGGCGAGTTCGTGGCGATCGTCGGCACGAGCGGCTCCGGCAAGTCGACGCTGATGAACATCCTCGGCTGCCTCGACCGGCCCACGCGCGGTCACTACGAGCTCGCCGGGCTCGACGTCGGCGCGCGGACGAACGACGCGCGCGCCATCGTCCGCAACCGCCTCATCGGGTTCATCTTCCAGGGCTTCAACCTGCTGCCCCGGACGACCGCGCTCGAGAACGTCGAGCTGCCGCTCCAGTACCGCGGCACTCCGCGCGGCGAGCGGCGCGCCCGCGCCGAGCGGGCGCTCGCGGCCGTCGGCCTCGCCGACCGCATGCACCACACGCCGAACCAGCTCTCCGGCGGGCAGCAGCAGCGCGTCGCGATCGCGCGCGCGCTCGTCACCGGACCCGCCGCTGCTCCTCGCCGACGAGCCGACCGGCAACCTCGACACGCGCACGAGCCTCGAGGTGCTCGCGCTGCTCCAGCGTCTGAACCGCGAGCGCGGAATCACGATCGTCCTCGTCACGCACGAGCACGACATCGCGGCGTGCGCGAACCGCGTGATCACCTTCCGCGACGGGCGGATGGTGAGCGACGTCCGCCAGGAGGCGCCGCTCGACGCCGCCGCCGAGCTCGCGAAGCTCCCGCCCGCCGAGGTGCAAGGCGCGGAGGCCGACGACGCCGCGACGCTCGCGCACGCGATCGACGCGGCGAAGGCGCCTGTCGGCGTGGGCCGTCTACGCGATGATGGTCGCTCGGCCTCGTGCTCGGGCTGCTCGTCGGCTTGTTCTACAACAAGGTCGTGCTCGGGCAGCCGGTCTACAAGCCGATGCTCATCCCGCTCCTCTTTGGCGTCGTGGCCGACTGTTGGCTGGGCGCGCGCACGTTCACGCGGCAGCGCGGGCGCATCATGTCGACGATCCAGCGCGTCCGCGCGGCGACGCAGTTCACCTTGGCCACGTTCGGGGCGCTCCGGTCTTGGCGTTCGTCGTCCTGTCGATCACGCACAGGGCGATGCCCGACGGCGTCCACGGCGCGCGCGCGGAGGTCGTGCTCACGCTCGCCGTGTTCCTCGCGCTCTCGGCGGCGGCGCTGCTTCACTATCTGCTCCTCAGTGCGCTCTCGCGTCCGCGCGGCGCGCGGCGCGAGGCGCGCGCATCGTGAGACGTCGCATGAACGTCGTTCTCTCCGCCGTTCGTCTCGGCGCTCTCGGCGCTCGCTCGCAACAAGCTCCGCGCGGCGCTGACGGTGCTCGGCATCCTCATCGGGACCGCCGCGGTCGTCATCGTGTGGGCGCTCGGCGACCGGCGCGTCGAGCTTCATCGGCGGCAAGGTCGACGAGCTTCGCGGTCGAACGCGCTCTACGTCTTCCCGCAGACCGACGCAGGCGTCGGGCGCGCGCGGCAAATCGCAAGGTCGCATCACCGAGGACGACGGCAAGGCGATCGCGCGCGAGGCGGTGAGCGTCGCCGGCGTGGCGGACTTCTTGAGCACGATGGCCCAGGTCGTCGTCGCCGACAAGAACGTCGCAGACCGAGATCGACGGCGTGAACATCCAGTACTTCCCGGATCCGCAAATTCGAGATCGACAAAGGCGCGATCTGGAACGAGACCGACGAGAGCGCGAAGAGCAAGGTCTGCGTCGCTCGGGCCAGACCGTCGCGACCAACCTCTTCGGCACCGCCGATCCCGTCGGGCGCATCGTCCGCATCGGCCGCGCGCCCGTACACGGTGCTCGGCGTCACCAAGGCGCGCGGCAGCTCGCTCTTCGGCGAGGATCAAGACGACCGCATCTTCATGCCGATCGGATCTTCCGCGCGCGCATCTTCGCGCACGCCCCCCGGCCGCGTCGGCTCTCCTCGATGGCCGCGGCGACGTCGGAGGAGACGACGGGCCGCGCGCAGCGGCAGATCGAAGGCATCCTCCACCAGCGTCACCGCATCCGCGAGGGGGAGCCGAACGACTTTCAGATCCGCTCGCAGGCGGACCTGCAGGAGACGCAGCGATGCGATCACCGAGCATCCTCACGACGCTCCTCATCGGCATCGCGGCGGTGAGTCTCGTCGTCGGCGGCATCGGCGTCATGAACATCATGCTCGTGAGCGTCGCCGAGCGGACGCGCGAGATCGGGATTCGCTTGTCGATCGGCGCGCGCGAGCGCGACATCCTCGTGCAGTTCCTCGTCGAGGCCGTGGTGTTGAGCCTCATCGGCGGCGTCCTCGGGATGATCGTCGGCTCGGCGATCGATCCTCGCGATCGGCCGCGCGCTGAGCTGGGCGATGACGCCGGACGGGTGGTCGCTCCTCTTCGCGTCCGGAATCGAGCGCGCTCGTCGGCGTCCTCTTCGGCTTCTTGCCCGCGCGGCGAGCCGCGAAGCTCGACCCCATCGAAGCGCTGAGGGTGGAGTGATGAGTCTCGCTCGCGCATCCGGCTCGCCTTTCGCGCGATCCGCCGCAACATGCTCCGCGCGACGCTGACCGTGCTCGGCATCCTCATCGGCGTCGCCGCGGTCGTCATCGTGACGGCGCTCGGCGCCGGCGTACCGCACGTCGATCGGCTCGCGCATCGAGTCGCTCGGGTCGAACTTCATCATCGTCTTTCCGCAGCAGTCGCAACGCGTCGGGCGCGCGCGGCGCGCAGGGCGGCGGCGTGCGCCTCACCGAGGACGACGGCAGCGCGCTCAAGCGCGAGGCCGTGAGCATCGCGGCCGTCGCGCCCGTGCTGCGCGCGCAAGCGCAGTTCGTCTACGGCGACAAGAACTGTGTCGACGAGCGCCATCGGCACGAACCGCGATTTCCTCGTGGTCCGCAACTGGCAGGTCGCGACCGGCGAGATGTGGGACGAGCACGACGAGGCGCTCAAGACGAAGGTCTGCGTGCTCGGCACCACCGTCGCAAGACGAACCTCTTCGGCTCCGCGGATCCCGTCGGCCAATACGTCCGCGTCGGTCGCTACGCGTATCGCGTGCTCGGCGTGCTCGAGTCGAAGGGGCAGGCGCCGTTCGGCGGCGACCAGGACGACGTGATCATCATGCCCATCGGCAGCCATGCGCGTCGCGCATTTTCCGGACGCCGCCGGGCTTCGCGGGCGCGCTCATGATCTCGGCCACGTCGCCCGACACCAACGACCGCGCCGTCGCGCAGATCGACTCCATCTTGCGGCAACGCCACCGCATCCCGGAAGGGCGCGAGCCCGACTTCGCGATCCGCACGCAGAAGGAGTTCCACGCGCTGCAGCAGACCGTCTACGGGGCGCTCACGATCCTGCTCGCGGGCGTCGCGCTCGTCAGCCTCTTCATCGGCGGGATCGGCGTCATGAACATCATGCTGGTCAGCGTGACCGAGCGGACGCGCGAGATCGGGATCCGCATGGCGATCGGCGCGCGCGAGGGCGACATCCTGCTCCAGTTCCTGATCGAGGCGATGGCGCTCTCGTCGATCGGCGGCTTGCTGGGCGTCGCGCTCGGGATGGGCGTCGTGCCGTTCATCGGATGGCTGAAGGAGCTGCCGATGCGCCCGTCGCCCGTCTGGGTCGTCGGGAGCGTGCTCTTCAGCGGCTTCGTCGGCATCGCGTTCGGGTTCTTCCCGGCGCGCCGCGCCGCGAGGCTCGACACGATCGAAGCGCTCCGCCGCGAGTGAGCTACTCCGACCAGAGCTGCAGCGCGTACGGTCCGTCGCCGATGCCGACGCTCGCCGCGATCTTGCCGTCGACGTCGTCGGCGAAGCACATGGCCTCGTCTGGCGCGATGAACGGCGAGACGTCGTCCGTGTGGTACTCGGCCACGGCCATGCCCGCCTCGTCGCTGAGCACGGCGACCAGGGATTTCACGCCCTTTCCAGCGACGCCGTAGAGTCGGTAGCAGTGCCTCGCCTGCGCGTGGAACGGGTAGGTGACGGGCGGCGAGCTCATCGCGTTTTGCGAGCCGGTCATCGGCGCGCCGGCCGCGTGCATCTTCGTGACCGCGCTGCACGCCGCCCCGAGCGCCGCGACCGCCTTGGCCGGATCGCCGCTCGGCTCGAACGCCGCGTGGCACGCGGCCCACTCGGGGTGCTCGCGGAGCGTGACGTGCTTGCTCTCGAGGTGGAACGGCGGCGGGTTTCGCACGTCGGTCGGCAGCGTCGAGACGACGTGGACGGGCGCCGCCGCCTCGACGCCCGCGTCGCCCGCCTGCGGGTGAGGGGTCGTCGCGCCGGGACCGCCGCACGCGAGAAAGGCCGTCGCGAGAGCGACTGGGAGCAGGCCACGCATCGGCGCCGACGGTAGCACGCCGCCCGAGCGAAGCGCACGAGCCGTGCTACTTCAGTCGGCGTGCGCGTCGTTCCCGTCCACGCCGAGCGTCCCGAGCCGTCGGTCATCCAACGCGCCGCGGCCGCGCTTCGTCGTGGCGCGCTCGTCGCCTTTCCGACCGAGACGGTCTACGGCCTCGGCGCGCGAGCGCTCGACCGCGACGCGGTGAGGCGCGTCTTTGCCGCCAAGGGTCGGCCAAACGCGCACCCGCTCATCGTGCACGTGCTCGGCGAAGACCAGGCGAAATCGTGGGCCGCCGAGTGGACGCCGCTCGCGTCCGAGCTCGCGAGCGCATTCTGGCCCGGACCGCTCACGCTGGTGGTCGCGAAGAGCGCGATCGTGCCGCCCGAGGTCACCGGCGGGAGCCCGGCCGTCGCGCTGCGCGCGCCGTCGCACCCGGTCGCGCGCGCGCTCCTCGAGGCGCTCGGCGAGCCGGTCGTCGCGCCGAGCGCCAACCGCTATCAGTCGCTCTCGCCGACGCGCGCCGAGCACGTCGCCGCGTCGCTCGCGGGCGAGGACGTCCTCGTGCTCGACGCGGGCGCGTGCCCGAGCGGGATTGAGTCGACGGTCGTCGACGTGCGCACCGACCCGCCGCGCGTCCTTCGCCCGGGCGCGCTTTCGCTCGAGGCGCTGCGCGCCGTCGCCAAGAACGTGCAGTTTGCACACATCGAGGTGGACGAGTCCACGCCGCGCGAGTCGCCCGGGCAGGCCGCGCGGCACTACGCGCCGCGGACGCCCCTCGTGCTCGCCGCTCGCGCCGAGGCGCTCGCCCGCGCGCGCGAGCCGGGCGTCGCCGCCGTCTTCTTCGGCGCGCCGCCCGCGCAGGCGCCCGAGCGCGTGCTCGCCTCGGCGCGCGTCCTGCCGCGCGAGCCCGCGGCCGCGGGCGCGGCGCTGTACGGGCTCCTCCACGATCTCGACCGCGAAGGTCACGCGCTCGTCGTCGTCGAATCGCCCCCCGACGAGGCCGGCTGGGAGGCGGTCGCCGACCGCCTGCGCCGCGCCGCCGCGCGTTGAAGCGCAAATCCTTTAGGTGTATAGCTTCTCCTCCTCATGGGTTCGCTCGACAGGCGCGTCGCTGTGGTCACGGGCGGCGGGCGCGGCATCGGCGCCGCGGTCGCGCGCCGGCTCGCGGCGGACGGCGCGCGCGTCGCCGTGCTCGATTGCGAGCGCACGGCGGTCGCGGCCGAAATCGGCGGGCTCGACGTCGACTGCGATCTGACCGACCCGGCGTCGCTGGACGCCGCGCTCGCGCGCGTGCGGCGCGAGGCGGGCGAGCCCGCGATCTCCGTGCATAGCGCGGGCATCGGCGAGAGCGCGCCTTTCGTGGAGACGTCCGACGAGATTCTGGAACTGCGCGCTCGCGCTCAACGTGACCGCCGCGTTCCGCCTCTCGCGCGCGCTCGTGCCCGCGATGGTCGAGGCGAAGTGGGGCCGCGTCGTGAACGTGGCCTCGATCGCGGGGCTCATCGGTCAGGCGTACGTGACGGCGTATTGCGCGTCCAAGCACGCCGTCGTGGGCCTCACGCGCGCGATGGCCGTCGAGCTCGCGAAGACCGGCGTCACGGTGAACGCCGTCTGCCCCGGCTTCGTCGACACCGAGATGACGCAGCGGACGGTCGCCAACATCGTCGCCAAGACGAAGCGCACCCCCGAAGAGGCGCGCCGCTCGCTCGAGGCGATGAACCCGCAGCGGCGCCTCATCCAGCCCGACGAGGTCGCCGCCGTCGTCGCGATGCTCTGCGGGGAGGGCGCGCGCGGAATCAACGGACAAGCGATCCCGATCGACGGTGGTCAAGTCACGAAATAGGAAGAGCCCATGAGCAATCAAATCGTTTCTCCCCCGAACATGCCCAAGCCGCGCGGCTACGCCGACGGCCTCATCGTGCCCAGCGGTCGCTTCGTCTTCATCTCCGGGCAGATCGCGTGGGACAAGGACGCGCGCATCGTATCGCCGGATTTCGCGACGCAGTTCCTCGCCGCGCTCGACAACGTGATCGGCGTCGTGCGCGCGGCCGGCGGCGGCACGCAGCACATCGTGAAGCTCCTCGCCTTCGTCACCGACCTCGACGCCTACCGCGGCGCGACCAAGGCGATCGGCGAAGGGTGGCGCAGCCGCATGGGCAAATACTACCCGGCGATGAGCCTCGTGAAGGTCGCCGGGTTGCTCGAGCCGGGCGCGCTCGTCGAGATCGAAGGGACCGCGGTACTTCCTTGAAGCCGAGCGAAGCGCTGGCGAACGTCGGCGCGCTACCTGCACGCCGATTGAAGCGAAGCCCCGAGGCGCGGAAGCTCGATCTGCTGCACGCCGACCCGCGCGTCGCGGTGAGCGCGTGGGTGCGCATGCTCGAGTGTCACTCGCGCGTGCTCGCCGCGCTGCGCGACGAGCTCTTGCCGGACTGCTCGATGGCGCGCTTCGACTTGCTCGCGGCGCTCGATCGCGAGGACGGCCAGACGCTCGCGTCGCTCAGCCGCGGCCTGCTCGTCACGGCGGGCAACCTCACCGGGCTCGTCGATCGCGCCGCGCGCGACGGGCTCGTCGTGAAGCGGTCGGACGCCCGAGACCGCCGCGTCTCACGCGTGTATCTTACACGTAAAGGCCGCGCGCTCGTGCACGAGACCATCCCGCGGCACGCGCGCGCCGTCGAGCGCACCCTCGCGCCGCTCAGCGGGCAAGAGCAGGTCGAGCTCCGCCGCATCCTCGGCAAGCTGCGCGACGGGCTGCGCGCGAAACAGGAGCCCGCATGATCGCGCCCAAGACCTTTCGCTACACGCTCGCCGGCGGCGTCGCCGAGATCGTCCTCGACCGCCCCGATCGACTGAACGCGCTCACCTTCGGCATCTACGAGGAGCTCTCGGGCACGTTCGCCGCGCTCGATCACGAAGACGACGTGCGCGCGGTCGTCCTCACGGGCGAGGGGCGCGCGTTCTGCTCCGGGGGCGACGTCGAGGACATCATCGGCGAGCTCTTCTCGCGCGACATGAAGGGCATGCTCGCCTTCACGCGCGTGACCGGCGCGCTCATCGAGAACATCCGCAAATTGCGCCGCCCGGTGATCGCGGCGGTGAACGGCACAGCGGTCGGCGCGGGCGCGGTCATCGCGCTCGCGTGCGATCTGCGGATCGCGAGCGAGAAAGCGAAGTTCGGATTCATTTTCCCGCGCGTCGGTTTGTCCGGTGCGGACATGGGCGCCGCGTACCTCCTGCCGCGCGTCGTCGGGCTCGGGCGCGCGAGCGAGCTCCTCTTCCTCGGAGACGTCATCGGGGCCGAGGAGGCGCTTCGCATCGGGCTCGTGAACCGCGTGGTCCCGCACGATGCGTGTATTGTGCAAGCTCGGGAGATCGCGGCGAAGCTCGCCGCGGGCCCCGCGTTCGCGCACGGCGTGACCAAGCAGATGCTCGAGAGCGAGCACACGATGCCGCTCGCCGCCGCCATCGAGGCCGAGGCGCAGGCGCAAGCGATCTGCATGATGCACCCGGATTTCCGCGCGGCCTACGACGCGTGGAAGGCGAAGAAGCCGTGAACGCGAAGGTCTTCCCCTCGTCGCCGTGGCACGACGCGCAGGTCTTCTACCGCGACGAGCATCGGGATCTCGCGCGCGCGCTCGAGCGGATGGATCTCGAGCGCGACGAGGCGCTCCAGGATCCGGCGCGAGTCGCGAAGCGGCTCGCCGAGCTCGGCCTGCTCGCGCACGTCGGCAATCCGAGCCCGCTCGCGCTCTCGGTCGTGCGCGAGACTCTGGCGTTTCACTCGCCGCTCGCCGACGCGGTCCTCGCCGTGCAAGGTCTCTCGGCCTTTCCGCTCGCGCTGGCGGGGCGCCCCGACGAGGTCGCGGCGCTCGCGCGCGGCGAACGCGTGGGCGGATTCGCGCTCACCGAGCCCGAGGCGGGCAGCGACGTCGCGTCGATGCGCACGCGCGCGCGCCGCGACGGGAGCGAGTGGGTCCTCGACGGCGAAAAGACGCTCATCTCCAACGTCGGCATCGCGCATCAGTTCGTCGTCTTCGCGAACGCGAGCCCCGACGAAGGAAAGCGCGGCATCAGCGCGTTTCTCGTGCCCGCCGACGCGCCGGGCGTCGAGCTCGCGCGCATCCCGCTCTCCGGCCATCACCCGCTCGGGCGCATCGTGCTCTCGTCATGTCGCGTGCCGGGGAGCGCGCTCCTCGGCGCGGTGGGGCAGGGCCTATCGCTCGCGCTCCGGACGCTCGGCAACTACCGCGTCACGGTGGGCGCCGCCGCGAACGGCATGGCGTGGCGCGCGCTCGAAGAGACCGTCGCGCACGTGACGACGCGCGTTCAATTCGGAAAGCCGCTCGCCGAGCTCCAGCTCGTCCGAGCCGCGCTCGCCGAGATGACGACCGAGCTCTGCGCCGCGCGCCTGCTCGTCGCGAGCGCGGCGTTCGAGCTCGAGGCGGACCGCACCATGAGCGAATCGGCGCGCCGCGCGCACCACGGCCGCGTCGTCGCGATGGCGAAGATGCAAGCGACCGAGTCCGCGCAGCGCATCGTCGATCGCGCGGTGCAGCTCCACGGCGGAATGGGCGTGGCGCTCGGCTCCAAGGTCGAGGAGCTCTACCGCGAGATCCGCCCGCTCCGCATCTACGAGGGCGCGACCGACGTGCTCAAGCTGATCATCGCCGACAGCGTGCTCCGCGGCGCATGATCTTCACGCCGCTCGCGCTCCGCGGCGGCGTCGTGCTGCCGAACCGAATCGTGCTGCCGGCGATGGTGACGCGGCTCTCGGGCGAGGACGGCTTCGTGAACGACGCGATACGTGCAAGATACACGCGTTTCGCGAAGGGCGGCGCGGGGCTCGTCGTGCTCGAGGCCATGGCCGTGCACCAGTCGAAGAGCGGACCGCTCCTTCGCATCTCGGACGACGCGTTCGTCCCCGGCCTCGCCGATCTCGCGACGCGCTGCCACGATGCGGGTCCGGGCAAGGTCTTCCCGCAGATCATCCACTTCTTGAAGATCTCGCGCTCCGGCTGGCGGCAGACGGTCGACATGCTCTCGCACGCCGACCTCGACGCGATTGTCGAGGCGTACGGCGCGGCGGCGGAGCGCGCGCGGCGCTGCGGGTTCGACGGCGTCGAGCTCCACATGGCGCACGCCTACACGCTCTCGTCGTTTCTCTCGCGCATGAACGCGCGGCGCGACGAGTACGGCGGCTCGCTCGAGAATCGCCTGCGTCTCCCGCTTCGCGTCATCGCCGCGGTGCGCGAGCGCGTCGGCCATGATTTTCCGGTCGGCGTACGCTTCGTCGGCGACGAGTGCATCCGCGGCGGCTACACCTCGCTCGACGCCGCGGTCATCGCGGTCCGCCTCGCGCGCGCGGGCCTCGACTACGTCTCGCTCTCTGCCGGGGGAAAATTCGAGGACGCGCGCCACGTCGAGGGCGAGCCGCTCTACCCGTACACCGGTTACTCGGGCGACCGCTGCATGCCGAGCGCCGCGTACCCGGACGGCGCGAACCTGCCGATCGCCGAAGCTGTCACGCGCGCGGTGCGCGACGCCGGCCTCGCGACGCCGATCGTCGCGGCCGGAAAAATCGGCACGCTCGAGCTCGCCGAGCGCGTGCTCGAGCGCGGGCAGGGCGATCTCGTCGGCATGGCGCGCGCGCTCCTCGCCGACCCGGATATCCCGCGCAAGTGGAAGGCCTGCCGCGAAGAGACCGTCGTCCGCTGCGTCTACGGAAACGTCTGCAAGGCGCTCGACGAGAACTTCAAGCGCGTGGTCTGCACGCTCTGGCCGAAGTCGCTCGGCGCCGCGCCCGACAGCGACGACGTGGTCCCGCCGGAGTGGCCCGCCGCCGGCGCGGCGCTCGCCGCCGAGGTCGCGGGCGGCCGCGTCGTCCTCCGCTGGCGCGCCGCGACCGACAACGAGGCGGTCTACGGCTACGAGCTTCTGCGCGCGGAGCCCGGCAGCCTTTTATTGCATTATGCAAGCATCCGCGGCGCGTCGCTGCGGTTCGAAGATTTGCGCGTCGTCGGCGGCGCGACGTACCGCTACGCGATTCGCCCGTACGATCTCGCGGGCAACCGCGGCCCGCTCACGCCGTCGATTGACGTCACCGTGCCCGACGACTTCGCGCCCTCGCGCGCGCCGGCCGACCCGAGCGCGTGCGTCGGGGTTCGCTCGTAATCAGCTCAGCCCGTGGGCGAGCTTCTTCGGGCCTTCTTGGAACAAGACCTCGACGCGCGAGGCGTCGACGTCCAAGACCACGCCCTTGCCGAATTTCGGATGAAGCAGGAAGGCGTCCTTCGCGAAGCGCGCCTGTGGCGAGTACTTGTTGAAGAGCTCGTCCGGTTGCGAGGCGACGTCCTTCTCCCAATCCCACTGTTTGGCTGCGGCCTTGGACGAGAAGAAATCGCTCTCTTCTCCGTCGCGGCCGCGGCGTCGGACCTCTTTGGCGCGCTTCATCGACATGGTGGCGGACCATATAGGCCGGCCGGGGTCACGTTTCAATCACGGCGGCGTGCTCGACGCGATCCAGGGCGAATTGCCGCTTCTCGTTTTTGTCGAGATCGACGGCGTTGAGCCGTATTTCGGAGCGATCCATGACGATGCGCTCGAGCCGGATGCGCCGGGTCGTCGTGATTTCGCCGGCGCCGCGGTAGCGGATCTCGAGCAGCCGATGCTCGAACCACGCTTGCTCGAGCGCGCGCCGGACGTCCTCGCGCGTGGGGCGCGCGGGGACGCCGACGTAGGCGAGCTCGTGCATTCGGTTCTGGAGCTCGCGCTGCGCGGAGCGGTCGAGCGCGGCGCGCACCTTGTCGACCGCGGAGGCGAGCGTCGCCGCGAACGGAATCATCCGCATCTCGGTGAGCCACTGACCCGCGCTGATGAGCACGGCGGCCTCGCGCGCGTTGAAGTTCACCGGCGGCAGCGAGTAGCTCTTGTCGAGCGCGTAGCCGCCGCCGCGTCCGCGCTCGGCGACGAGCGGGAGGTCGGCGTCACGAAGGCTCGCGAGGTCGCGGTACGCCGTGCGAATCGTCACGCCGAATCGCTCGGCGATGGACTCGGCGGTCGCGCCCGTGCGGCGCCCGCGGAGGTACTCGGCGATCGCGAAGAGACGTTCGGTGCGCTTCACTCGAGACCAAAGCTGACATCATGCTGACACCTCGTCCATCGGAAAAAACGACGCGGGCGCACGGCGTGACGTGAAGCGCGGTGGAGATCGGAGCCGTGCCCGGGAGGGCTTGGACAGGGCCCGAGACATTCGAGACCGTCTCACGCGTTGCCGTGCGCCCGCATGCGAGAGGCCTTTGCAGAGCGTGTGCCGCCGGGATTCGAGGGATTTCTCCGCGATCGCCCCTGGCCCGGCCACCTCCGCGCCGGCCCGCGTGCCACCCGAGAACGGGGAGATCGTTCGGATCCGAACGATCTAGGATGTTCCCCCATGTCAGGACCGACGTTCCCGGAGGCGTTCAACCTCGCCGACTACTACCTGTTCGATCGCATCTCCGAGGGGCTCGGCGACAAGACCGCCATTCGGTTCGGCGACCGCGCCTGGACGTACGCGAAGGTCGCGAACAAGGCGCGCGCGTTCGCGTCGCTGCTCGCCGACGCCGGCGTCGGGCGCGGCGAGCGCGTGCTCATCGTCCTGCCCGACGTTCCGCCGTTCGCGTGGGCGTTCTTCGGGACGCTCGCCGCGGGCGCCGTCGTGGCGATGGGCAACCCCGACGTCCCGCCGTCGTCGATTCGAGTACCTCGTTCGCTACACGGGCGCGACCGCCATCGTCACCGTCCCCAAAGTCCGCGACGCCCTCCAGAACGCGATCGCGACGCGCGCGATCGGCGACGACGTGCGCGCGATTTGGGCCGTGCCCGACGCGCCGACCGGCTCCGACCCCGAGTCGGACGCGGGCGACGGCGATCTCACCGCCGCCCTCGCCGGCGTCAACATGCGCAGCGGCCACGCCCGCACGCACCGCGACGAGCCCGCGATCTGGCTCTTCACGAGCGGCTCGACCGGCGAGCCCAAGGCCAACGTCCACGCCCACCGCGATTTCGCTTTCAACACCGAGGTCTATGCGAAGAAGACCGTCGGCTACGGGCGCAACGACGTCACGGTCAGCGTTCCGCGCCTCTACTTCGGCTACGCGACCGGCACGAACCTCATGTTTCCCTTCGCCGTCGGCGCGACGGTCGGCCTCTTCAGCGAGCGCCCCACGCCCGAGTCGCTCGCGCGCGCGATTGAAATGTACCACCCGACGATCGTCACCAACGTGCCGACCATGCTCGGCAAGCTCCTCGAGCACGACGCGGTCGTCCGCGCGAAGGGCGGCGAGGGGCTCGACCTCTCCTCGATCCGATTCTCGCTCTCCGCGGGCGAGGCGCTCCCGTCGGCGCTCCTCGAGCGGTGGCTCGCGCGCTTCGAGAGCGAGGTCTACGACGGCATCGGCTCGGCGGAGATGTTCCACATCTACGCGTCGAATCGTCCGGGCGACGTCAAGCCCGGCTCGCTCGGCAAGGCGGTGGAGGGCTACGAGCTCCGCATCCTGCCCGAGGACGCCGACGGCCCCGGCGCCCCCGAGGTCCCGCGCGGCGAGATTGGCGTCCTCTGGGTGAAGGGCGACAGCGTCTCGATGGGCTATTGGCTCGATCGCGACAAGTCGTGGAGGACCTTCTTCGGGCACTGGTGCCGGACCGGCGATCTCTTCCGCATGGACGAGGACGGATACTTGTATTTTGCAGGGAGGGCCGACGAGCTCCTCAAGGTGAGCGGCCTGTGGGTCTCGCCGACCGAGGTCGAAGAGTGCCTCATGAAGCACGAGGCCGTGCAGCTCGCGGCCGTCATCGGCGTCGAAGAAGAAGGCTTGATGAAGACCAAGGCGTTCGTCGTGCTGCGCGCAGGTCACGCGGCGAGCCCCGCGCTCGCGACCGAGCTCCAGAATTTCGCGAAGGACCGCATGGCCAAGCACAAGTACCCGCGCGTCGTGCAGTTCGCCGCCGATCTGCCGAAGAACGATCGCGGCAAGGTCGATCGCAAGGCCCTCCGCGCCCGCGAGAAGGCATGACGCGAGAGTCGCCCGAGCTTCGCCCGACGCGCTTTCTCGACGACGAGCACGCATCGATCCAGTCGTTCGTCCGCGAGGCGGTCGCGGAGGCCGACAGCGACGTCGAGCGCACCAAGCGCCTCTTCGTCGCCGTGCGCGACGGCGTTCGCTACGAGCCGTACGCGATGCCGACGGGCCCGGACGATCCCACGGAAATCGGCGGCCGCGCCGTCAAGCTCACGCCGGCGTTCGACGCGCGCCCGTGCGCGTCTTCGGCGTCGCGCCGCTCGAGCTCGACGGCGAGAACGACGCGATGCTCCAGCCGTTCGACGGTCGCGGCCGCGCCTTCCTCGAGTACCTCCGCGATCGCGGCGTCCACGACGATTTTCCGGACGACGAGATGCTCCGCGTCTGGCGCGAGGTCTACGCGCACATGTTCGGGCCGTGACTCACGCGCGTTCGGCGACGCGCGCGAGCCGCGCCGCGCGCGACGGCTTGTACGGCACGAGGAACTGCATCGTCTTCAGCGCCGCATCTTCGGCTTCGGCGCTCGTGCCCGCCTGGAGCTCGCGCGGCACTTCGACCGCGAACCCGAGCTGGAGCGCGTCGGTCGCGGTCGCGAGGAGCTGCGTCTCGGTCGAGCAGCCGGTGAGCTCGATCGTGTCGACCGCCAGCTCGTCGAGCACCGCCTCGAGCTTCGACGCGAAGAAGCTCGAGTAGCTCGGCTTGGTCACGATTCGGTCGTCCGGCGCGGGCGCGAGCGGCGGCCACACCTCCGCGCCTTCGCTCCCCGCGACGGCGTGCTCGCCCCAGTCCTCGAGAATCCGAGTCGTCGGGGTCGTGGCGATCGAGCACGTAGACGATCGGCGTGCCCCCGCTCCGCGCGCGGGCGATGCGCGCGGCGAGCGCCGGCACGATGTCGCGCGCGCGCGGCACCTCGAGGATGCGCCCGGGCGTCAGGTGATCGTTGATCATGTCGACGACGACGAGCGCCCTTCGCGTCTTCTTCGCGCGGACCGTCTCGAGCAGCCGCGCCCGCACCGACGGGGCCGCGGCGGCGGCGGGCTCGGCGAGCACGAGCGCCGCGAGATCTTCCTGGAGCGCCGCGACGGCTTTGGCGACCTCGGGCGGCATGAGGCCGAACGCCGCCTGCGCGACGCGGTCGGTCCGCCTCGCCAGCGCGAGCTCGAGCAAGTCGGCAAGCTCGTCTTCGGTCATCGGTCAGCCCACTTTATCACCGTACGCGCGAGCGGTGCACGCGGTGGCATCCCGAAGTACGGACCCGTGTACCATCGGCGCCATGCCTCCGGCGCCCATCTTCGGCTTCAACGAAGCCAAGCACGAAATCGTGCGTGAAGTCGTCGATCGCGTCGTCTCGAGCACGTCCGACCCGGTCTTCGTGCTGAACGAAGCCGCCTACCACGAGATGCGCCGTCTCGCGGGAAAGGGCGGCCCCGAATACGCGGAGTGGCGCTCGCTCGCCGGCAGCCTCGGCCGTTCGACCAAGTCCGAAGCGAGCGAAAAATTCCGGGGTCTCTGCGAGCGCTACGCCTGGGACGTCGCCGGGAACTTCAACCCGTCGGTCTACAGGCTCGCTTCCAAAGCGCTCGTTCCGCTGCTCGGGGCGCTCCTCTCGCCCCGCTCGGCCGTCAAGAACATCCCCCAGCTCGGCGCCCTCCACGCGCTCGACGGCCGCGTCGTCGTCCAAGGCCCGACCGAGGCGATCGCCGAGCTCGCCGAAATCGGCACTGTGGTCTTCACGCCCACCCACCTCTCGAACCTCGACTCGGTCGTCTTCGGCTTCGCCCTCGAGCGCGCCGGCCTTCCGCCGGCGACTTACGGCGCGGGCAAAAACCTCTTCACGAACCCGGTCCTCTCGTTCTTCATGCACAACCTGGGCGCATACCGCGTCGACCGCCGGCTGAAACATGCAATCTACAAGGACGTCCTCAAGACCTACTCGTGCGTCCTCCTCGAGCGGGGCTACCACAGCCTGTTTTTCCCGGGCGGAACGCGCTCGCGGTCGGGCGGCGTCGAGCGGCGGCTGAAGCTCGGGCTGGCGGGGACGGGCCTCGAAGCGTTCGGGCGCACCGCCGAGCGCGGCGAGCCGCAGCGCGTCTTCTTCGTGCCTGCCACCATCAACTACATGCTCACGCTCGAGGCGGAGACGCTCATCGACGACTTCCTGCAAGAAGAAGGCAAGGCCCGGTACATCATCGAGGACGACGAGTCGACGCGCCTCTCGCGCGTGGCGGCGTTCGCGCAGAAGCTCCTCGGCCTCGACGAGAGCGTCGTCATCCGCTTCGCGCAGCCGCTCGACTGCTTCGGCAACGTCGTCGACGAGACCGGCCAGTCCTTCGATCGCCACGGGCGCCGCGTCGCGGCGGAGACCTACCTCTACGACGACGAGGGGAAACCGCGCCGCGATCCGGCGCGCGACGCGCAGTACACCCGCGAGCTCGGCGAAGCGCTCGTCGAGTCGTTCGCCCGCGAGACGGTCGTGATGGCGACGCACATCGTCGCGGCGGCCGCGTTCGACCATCTGCGCGAGACTGTAGGCAAAGGTGATCTGTTCGCGCTGCTCAATCACCGCGACATGGTGCGGATCGCGCGGCACGAGCTGGTCACGAAGATCGGCGCGCTCGTCGACAGCGCGCGCCGGCTCGAGCGCGAGGGAAAGCTGGTCGTGTCACCCAAGCTCGCCGCGCGACCCGAGCACGTGCTCGATTCGGCGCTGCGGGCCTTCGCCGGGTACCACGCGAACCCCGTCATCGGCGTGGGCGCCACCGACCTCGTCCTCGAGGACACGCGTCTCCTCTTCTACTACCAGAACCGACTCGCGGCCCACGGCCTCGCGTTCGACGCGCTGAAACGCCCTGAAACACAGGGGCGCGGCCGCCTGAGTTGATCTAGAATCAACGCGTGGCGACCTCGGCACCCGCGCGCGAGGAGATGGCTCGCGTTCGGATCGTACGCGAGCTCGGCGCACGAGCGCCAGGCACGTACCTCGGACATCGCGACGACGCCTCGGACGAGGGCGAAGACGTCGTCCTCGAGACCTACGCGTCGCTCGAGCCGGGCGCGATGGCGCGCGTCGCCGAGCTCGCGCGAAAGCTCCGGGACGCGCCGCCGCATCCGCACGTGGTGCGCGTGCTCTCGGCGGAGCGCATCGGCGAGGGGCTCTCGGTCGTGACCGATTTCGTCGACGGCATCCCGTTGGGCGACGTCTTCTTCGGGCTCAGCCTCGGCGGGCGGCTGCGCGCGGTCGTCGACGTGCTCGCCGCGCTGAGCGCGATGCACGGCGCGGGCGTCGTTCACGGCGGCGTCTTGCGAGGCTCGTCGTTCGTCGAGACGACCGGGCGCACGAAGCTCGGCTTCGCGTATCGCCAGCCGCTCTGCGTTCGCAAGGAGACGTACGCGCCGGAGGCGCTGCTCGGCGACGAGTCGGCGATCGACGCGCGCAGCGACGTGTACGGCGCGGGCGTGATGCTGTGGGAAGCCGTGACCGGGCGCGTGCTCTTCGGAAACGAGCCGCCCGAGCGCATCGTCGAGCGCCAGCTCGCGGGACGCGTCGACAAGGCGCTGCCGACCAAGAGCGATCGCTGGGCGAGGACGCTCTTGCCGGTCGTCGAGCGCGCGCTCGCCGTCGACCCGAAGGAGCGCTACGCGAGCGTCGCCGAGATGGCGGCGGCCGTGCGCATCGCCGTGCGCGCGCGGCTGATGATGCACGAGGACGTCGTCGAGGAGATCTGGCCCGCCGAGACGAAGCCGAACGTGACGAGCGGCGTTCAGCCCGCCGCGCGGGCCGCGCCCCTCGTCGCGGAGGCCGCGCCGCAGACCGCTTCCGAGCCGCCCCCGGAGCCGGTCGCGCCGGAGTCGGTCGCGCCGCCCCCGCCGCTCACGATGGAGCCCGAGGCGCTCGAGGAAGGCGCCGCTTCCGGCGTCGTTCCCGTCGAGCCCATGCGCGAGCCGATGCAGGCGGTGTTCGTCGCGAAGCGGCGGAGCAGCTGGCGCTCGATCGTGCTCCTCAACGTGGCGCTCGTCCTGGTCGTCGCGGGCGTCGCGGCGCTCACGCTGCACGTGCGCGCCCCCGCCGCCCCCACCGTGGCGCGGCCCGACCTGCCCGCGGCGAACCCGGCGGCGAGACCGCCCTCGATCGCGCTGGCGCCGGCCGTTTCGGCCTCTCCGGCGGCGAGCGCCTCGACCGCGCCCGCCGCGTCGGATCGCGCGCCGGCGCGGCCCGCGCACAAGTCCGGCCGGCACGCGGCGCGTTCGGCGAAGGCGTACGACCCCGGCGAGATCTGACGGAGCGCCCGTCGACCCTCGACAGTTGGTGCGAGGCGCTTTAGGGTTCCGCCGTTCATGTCTTCCAACGAGCCGACCCAGACCGACAACGCGGCGCCCGCGCCCGCAGAGCAGCAAGAGAGCACGAGCATTCCGCCGACCGAAGCGTCCGCGAGCTCGGAGGCGAACGGCGCGCCTGCAGCGGAGCCGACGCACGCCGGCGAAGAAGATGGCGGCGAGGAAGGCAAACCCGACGAGGCGGCGCAGGCCGAAGGCGGCGGTGCGCCCGCGACCGGCGAGAAGAAGAAGCGTCGGCGTCGCAAGAAGAAGAAGGGCCCGGGCGCAGGCGCCGAGGGCGCTGTCGCGCAAGAGGGCGCGCCGCAGCAGCAGGGCCCGCAAGGCCAGCCGCACCAGCACAAAAAGAAGGATCGCCGACCGCAGGGCGGCGAGATGCGCGAGCGTCCGGCGTTCGGCGTGGGCGACGTCGTCTTCGGCAAGATCATCGAGATCACCGACGAGGCGCTCATCGTCGACTTGTCCGGCAAGGGTCACGCGATCTTCGACAAGCGCGAGCTCCTCTTGCCCGAGGAGCCCGCGCAGGGGCCGGGCAGCGAGCTCTCGGACGACGAGTTCGAGGACCCGGGCGAATCTCGTCGCGACCGACGCGCCGCCGCCCGTCGCCGAAGCAACGCCCGCTCCGCCCGCGGCGGAAGAGGGCGAGCCCGCGAAAGAGCGACGCATCGTCACGGTGAAAGAAGAGCCAGCAGCCGAAGCCGAGCAGCCGGCCGAGCCGGAGCACGAGGCCGCAGCGTCGCCCGCGACGCAAGCGTCGCCGTCGGAGCCCAAGGTCGAGACCAAGAACGACAGCGTGAGCTTGCCGACGCATCATCAAGACGCGCCGATTGTGGTCACTCTCCCGCCAGTCGTGCTCGAGGTCGGCGCGAACTTCGTCGGCGTCGTGCACAACGACGGCGGGCGCGGCGGGCTCGTCGTGCTCACGCGCCACCCGCGCCGCGGTCGCGCCATGAAGATGCCCGTCGCGAAAGCGCTCCGCGAGAAGACGACGGTCGAAGGTCTCGTTACCGGCGTCATCAAAGGCGGCATCGAGGTGGACATCGACGGCCTGCGCGCCTTCGCGCCCGCGTCGCACGTCGCGCTGCATCACGGCGCGCGGCTGCAAGAGCTCGTCGCGCTGCGCCTTCCGTTCTACGTCACGCAGTACGCCAAGCGCGGCACCGACATCGTGCTCTCGCGCAAGGCGATGCTCGAGGCCGAGGCGAAGGTCCGACGCGAAGAGGCGCTCAAGCACCTCGTCGTCGGCAGCGCCATCGTCGGCACGGTACGCAGCGTCGTTCCGTTCGGCGCGTTCGTCGACATCGGCGGAATCGAGGGGCTCGTCCCGCTCGCCGAGATGAGCCACAACCGCGGCGACTCGCCGGGCGACGTCTTCCACGTGAACCAAGAAGTCGAGGTCTTGCTCCAGCGCATCGACGCGAAGGGCAAGCTCTGGCTCTCGCGCAAGGCGGTCTTGCCGGACCCGTGGGCCGAGGTCGCGAAGAAGTACGCCCAGGGCACCCGGCACAAGGGGCGCGTCGCGCGCATTCAGCCGTTCGGCGCGTTCGTCGAGCTCGAGCCGGGCATCGACGGCCTCATCCACACGTCGGATCTCCTCGCGAGCGGCGAGAAGAAAATCGAGAAGCCCGAGGACGCGGTCAAGGTCGGCGACGAGATCGAGGTGTTCGTCGCGTCGCTCGACGTCGGCTCGCACAAAATCGGCCTGCACCCGGTGCCGCCGGATTGGCCCGAGGGCCAGCCCTACACGCGCGTCGCGCTCCACCGTCCGGTGAAGGTCGTCGTCACCGGCTACGATCCGAACGGGCTCCACGTTCGCATCCTCGGGGCGACCGGTCGCCAGTCGCGCGGCTTCATCACCTCGGCCGGCACGGGCACGCCTCGCGGAACCGACCTGCGGAAGGCGTTCGCCATGAACTCCGAGCACGACGCGAAGGTGATCGAGATGGACCCGCGTCGAAACGACGTGAAGCTCTCGATCAAAGCGCTCGCCGAGGACACCGAGCGCAACGCGTACAAGTCGTACAAGCAGCAGGTTAAGGCGGAAGCGAAGTTCGGGACGCTCGGGGATCTGCTGAAGAAGAGCCAGGAGCGGAAGTAAGCGACCGGATCGGTGTACGTTCGAACCATGCAGCCGATGCGGCCCATGGTTCCGATGATGAACATCCCGCCGCGGCCGCCCAAGCCGAAGCTGCCCGGTTACCTGAAGGGCATCCTCGTGCTCAAGGCGGTGGGGTGCGGGATCGTGCTCTTCATCTCGTTCGGCGCGCTCGCCGTGCTGAACGCGAAGGTCGATCCGAATTCGCTCGGCGACGAGGGCCGTCAGACGATGCACGCGCTCGCGCAGATCCTCATGCTGCTCGCGGGCTCGCAGTTCCTTCAGCTCGTCGGCATCGTCGGAACGTGGGGAATGAAGCGCTGGGGAGCGTACGTGCTCGGCCTGTTCGCGATGCTCGACATCGTCTTGAGCGTCCGCGTGGGGAGCGCGCCGTCAATCACGATCGGGCTCGTGACGACGCTCATCGCCGCCTTCGGCATCGCGGTGCGCTGGAAGGACTTCGAGTGAACGCTCAGCGGCTCGGCGTGAAGCTCGCGTCGTCGCCGGCGTGGACGACGGCGTTCGGCGGCAGCGTCGCGGTCTTCGCGTCGTAGGTGACGCGCGCGACGCGCGCGCCCTTCAGCGTGCCGCGCTCGACCTCGAGGACGCCGCTCATTTTCACGAGCACGTCGGCCGCGTCCGCGCGCACGATTGCCGTGTCGAGCGTCGTCGCGCACCCGGCGCGGTGGCCGGGCGGCGGCGCGGCGCACGAGTTCGCGGTGTCCTCGGCGATCGGCGCGCCGCGCTCGACCCGCGCGCGGTACGCGCCGTACCCCTCGGCCTCGAGCCGCTCGAGCGGCACGAAGCGCAGCGACGCCGAGTTCATGCAGTAGCGCAAACCGCCGGGCGCGGGGCCGTCCTCGAACACGTGCCCGAGGTGCGAGCCGCCGATCGACGAACGCACCTCGGTGCGCGACATGCCGAGCGAGTCGTCTCGCGACGTCTTCACGGCGCCCGGCTCGACCGGCCGCGTGAAGCTCGGCCAGCCGGTGCCCGACTCGAACTTGTCCGCGGACGAAAAGAGCGGCTGACCGGTGACGACGTCGACGTAGAGCCCAGGCGCGTGGTTGTTCCAGTATTCGTTGCGGAAGGGCGGCTCGGTCGCGTCGCGCTGCGTGACCTCGTACTGGAGAGGCGTGAGCTTCGCCCGCAGCTCCTGGTCGGAGGGTTTGGCGACGGGCGCGTCGGCGGTCGCGACGGGCGAGGGGCGAGAGGTCTGGCATGCGCTCACGAGGGCTCCGACGAGCAAGAGATGTTTCAGCACGCCTCGAGTACGCACCGGGCTCGACGTTGGTTTCGCTGCGCTCGAGTGACGCAGCGCGCGACGGGTCCCAGATGGCCGCGCGGCACAAAAGCCCCCGACGAAGGGGATCGCGCGCATCCGGGCGAGGTGTCCAGCGCGGCGGCCGGTGGAGCTGGGATGGCATCCATGATGCTCGGTCCACGCGGAGGAATCCGAAAAGGAGGCATTTCATGTTCAGCAAGTTCATCCAAACGTCTGCCATCGCCGCCGCCCTCGCCCTCGGGGGTGCAGTCGCGTTCGCGCAGACGGGCTCGGGCTCGATGCAGGACCAGCAGCAGCAGGTTCCGCAGCAGGGCCAGAGCCAGACCGGCATGCAGGGTCAACAGCAAGTCGGTCAGCAGAGCGCCACCCCGAGCCAGAGTATTATGAAGAGCGTCAAGCTCTCGGCGCTCGACTCGAGCCGAAATCAAGGGAGTCCAGACCCAGCTCAAGGATCTCGGCTTCTACAAGGGCGCCATCGACGGCGTGCTCGGCAACGTGACGCGCACCGCGCTCATCTCGTACTTCAACGCCGAGGCGTCGCTCGCCCGCCAGGGCAAGATCGCCGATCAATCCCTGACGGCGTTCGGCTTCAACCAGAGCGACATCGAGAAGGTGCGCGGCAACGAGCAGAACAGCGGCAGCAACGTCCGCCAGAACACGCAGGGTCAAGACCAGAACAAGGGTCTTCAGCCGCAGCAACCGATCAACGGCATGCGCCAGCAGCAACAGGAGACCCAGCCGCAGAACCCGCCGAAGCAGCCGTAGGGCTGGTCAGGTCTTGGACGGAACCGCCCGCGACCGCGCGTCGAGCCACTCGTGGAATCGACGGCCGTCGCGGGCGGGGCGTCCGAGCTGCGCGGCGAAGCGGTCGTACGCGTAGTCGATGGGGACAGCGAAGGTCAGGCCTTCGCTGTTGTGGAAGATGAAGGACGAGACGCCGATCACTTCGCCGCGCTCGTTCATGACGGGGCCGCCGGAGCTGCCGCCGTTCGCCGACAAATCCGTTTGCACGTAGAAGGTGCCGTCGAACTGACGGCCCACGTACGAGACGATGCCGTGGCTGAGCGAGAAGCGCATCTTGCGCGGCGAGCCCATGGCGTACACCGAGTCGCCCATGCCGACTTGCGCGACCGACGCGGTCGTGACCGGCGCGCGACGGTGCGGGAGGCCCCCCTCGAGCTGCAACAGCGCGAGGTCGACGTCGGTCGCGCGCGCGACGACCTTCACCGCGATGGGCGTGGGGTCGCCGTCGAACGACGCGTCGATGTGATCGAGCCCGTCGATGACGTGGTCGCACGTGAGCACGTGGCCAGCGTCGTCGAGCACGACGCCCGCGCCGTAGACCGTGCCGCCGTGGAGGTAGACCGTCGACGAGAGCGCGTGCGCGGCGATGTCGCGCGGGGCCATCGTGAGCGGTCTCTCGGGCGTCGCGGCCGCCTGCGCGTCGGGCATCGGAATGGTCCGCACCTTCGGCAAGTAGAGCAGCCCTGCGAGCACGCCGGCGACGAAGATCACGAGCGTCCGCACGTAGTGAACCGTGTGTCTGACGAGCGACGAAAACATCGACCACAATCTCTTAACACGAGCGCGCGATCGGCCGAGCGGCGAACTGCGGCCGAGCTGCGCGCGCGAAACCACGGACGTGCTAAAAGCGCGAGCGTGCTCGAAGAAGAAACGGAAGAGCGTCCCGCATGGCCGAAGAGCTGCCGCTGCGGCGAGTCGTGGACCGAGGCCGAGTGGGCCGAGCTGCCGAGCGACGGTCGCTACTTCGCCGGGAGCGAAGGCTGGCTCGAGCTTCGAACGTGCGTCTGCGGCGCGCGGCTCACGATGCCGTGCGAGGCGCCGTGATGGCATAGAGCGACGTGCCGCGGACGTTCTCGTCGACGACGAGCGGCTGGCGCATCGACGGAAACGCGCGCTGGTCGCAGTCGCCGCGCTCGCACGTGCGGCACGTGACGCCGACCGGCGTGCAGATCCCCGGGTTCTCGAGATCGACGCCGTCGGAGTAGACGAGCTCTTTCGCATATTCGAGCTTGCAGCCGAGCCCGATCGCCATGACCGGCTGCTGCGCGTGGTAGCCGCCGCTGTCTTTCTGCACGGTGCGCGCGAGGCAGAAGAACGCGTCGCCGTCCGGCATGCGCGAGAGCTGGATGCGGATCATCCCGGGCGTGAGGAACGCGGCGAAGATGTTCCAGCGCGGACACGCGCCCGAGAAGCGCGCGATGCGAATCCCGGACGCGGAGAATCGCTTCGAGATGTTCCCCGCGACGTCGATTCGCACGAAGTGAAACGGAACGCCCTCGGCGCCGGGCCTTCGCAGCGTCGTCAGCCTGTGGCACGTCTGCTCGAAGCCGACGCGAAAGCGCCGGCCGAGGACGTCGAGGTCGTAGCGCTCTTCGCGCGCCGCGCGCAGGAACGAGTCGTACGGCATCAGCATCGCGCCGGCGAAGTAGTTGCCGAGCGCGACGCGCGCGAGGGCGCGCGACGCGTCCGTCGTGAGGTAGCCCTCCCGCTCGACGAGCGCGTCGATCGCCTTCTTCTGCGTCAGCATGCCGATCTGGTACGCGAGCTGGAAGCTCCGGCTTCGCGTCGGCAGGAGCTCCGAGAGGAGCAGCGCCTTCTTCTCCGGATCGAAACGCCGCAGCGTCTCGCGCGCCTTTTCGCTACGTGCAATCTGCACCGATATCCCGAGGTCCTTCTCGAGGAAGCGGACGAGGCCCTGGTAGATCTCGTCGGTCTGGAGCTTTCCCTTCGCGACGAGCTCCTCGGCGGCCGTTTCGAGCACGGCGAAGTGGTTCAGGTTGCGCTGGATGAAGTCGCTGACCTCCTCGGACGGGAGGTGCGCCGCGGTCACGCCTTGCGCGAGATCGTCGCGCTCGGCGATGCGTGACGAAAGATCATCGGCGGCACCTTTCGCCGCGCGGTATGCGCGATAGAGCGCGATGACTGCGCGCGCCGCGGCTGGGCTCGCCGAGGCCATGTCGCGCACCTCCGCTTGCGTGAGCGCCGGGTCCTCGAACATCGGATCGGCGAAGGCCTCCATCAGGTCGGAGACGAGGCGCGCGTCCTCGTCGCTCGCGAACTGGCCGAGATCGACGTTGAACTGCTGCGCGAGCTTGACGAGGAGCGGCGCCGGCAGCGGCCGCTTGTGGTTCTCGATCAGGTTCAAGTAGCTCGCCGAGACGCCGAGCCGGCCGGCGAGCTCGGCCTGGCTCAGCCCTTCGCGGCGTCTCAAGGCCCGTACCTTGCTCCCAAAGCGGACGGCTTCACTCATGACGCAACTCTAACACACCGATTTAGTGACAACCGTTACACGATGACAGCGTGTCGTTTACAACGAATGACAACGGTTTCTAGCAGTAACCAGGCAGTTCGTTGACTTGTGAAGTCACAACACGCATGTTCTGACGCGCTGCACCAAGTCGTAAGCAAGGGAACGAAAACCATGGCCACCTCCATCGAGCTCCGAGGCACCCAGCACGCCCCCGAGATCCTCTCGACCGAAGCGGTCGCGTTCGTGACCGAGCTGCAGCGGACCTTCGGCAAGACGATCGCGCTCTTGATGGAGCGCCGCGTGAGCCGCCAGCGCGCGCTCGAGGCGGGCGAGGAGCGCTTCGATTTCCTCCCCGAGACGCGCCACATCCGCGAGAGCGACTGGGTCTGCGCGCCCGCGCCGAAGGACATCCGCGATCGTCGCGTCGAGATCACGGGCCCGGTCGACCGCAAGATGATCATCAACGCGCTCAACTCGGGCGCGCGCGTGTTCATGGCCGACTTCGAGGACTCGAGCACGCCGACGTGGCCGAACGTCGTCGGCGGTCAGCAGAACCTCTACGAAGCGGTTCGGCGCACGCTCACGTTCGAGGCGCCGGGCGCCGGGGCGAAGAAATACGCCATCGGCGATCACCCGGCCGTGCTGTTCGTTCGGCCGCGCGGGCTCCACCTGCCCGAGAAGCACCTCGTCGTCGACGGCGAGCCGGCGCGCGGCGCGCTCTTCGACTTCGGTCTCTACTTCTTCCACAACGCCCGCGAGCTCGTCTCGCGCGGCACCGGCCCGTACTTCTACCTGCCCAAGCTCGAGAGCCACCTCGAGGCGCGCCTCTGGAACGATGTCTTTCTCCACGCCGAGGCGCGCTCGGCCTCCGCGCAAGGCACGATCAAGGCGACCGTGCTCATCGAGACGATGCCGGCGGCGTTCGAGATGGACGAGATCCTCTACGAGCTGCGCGAGCACTCCGCGGGGCTCAACTGCGGGCGCTGGGACTACATCTTCAGCTTCATCAAGAAGCTGCGCGCGCGCAAAGACGCCGTGATGCCGGACCGCGGCCTGGTCACGATGGACAAGGGCTTCTTGCGCGCGTACTCGCGCCTGCTCGTCGAGACCTGCCACCGGCGCGGCGTCCACGCGATGGGCGGCATGGCCGCGCAGATCCCGATCAAGAGCGACCCGAAGAAGAACGAAGAGGCGCTCGCGAAGGTGCGCGCCGACAAGCTGCGCGAGGTGAAGGACGGTCACGACGGCACGTGGGTCGCCCACCCGGGGCTCGTCCACGTCGCGCTGGAGGTCTTCGACGCGCACATGAAGGGCCACAACCAGATCGCGCTCGAGCGCGAGCCGTCCCAGGTGAAGCGCGAGGACCTGCTCGCCGTGCCCGAGGGCGCGAGCACGAGGAGGGCCTGCGCCACGACGTGCGCGTCGGCGTCCAGTACCTCGAGTCGTGGCTGCGTGGCCAAGGCTGCGTGCCCCTCTACGACCTGATGGAAGACGCGGCCACGGCCGAAATCTCCCGCGCCCAGGTCTGGCAATGGATGCATCACGCAACCCCGCTCGACGGCGTCCCGTTGACGAAGGAGCGCTACGGCGCCGTCGTCGACGAGGAGATCCGTCGCCTCCCCGCATCCCGCGCGTTTCACCGAAGCACGCAAGCTCTTCGACTCGCTCGTCTTGCAAGACCGATTCGAAGAATTCCTCACGCTACCCGCGTACGACCGTTTGTCAGGAGAATGATCATGAGCGCTGCCGTCACCTTGAACACCTTCGAAACCGACCGCCTCATCACGTCGCGCGACCGATTCAAGGGGATCGTGCGGCCGTACTCGCAGGCGGACGTGATGCGCCTCCGCGGGTCGATCCACGTCGAGCACACGCTCGCGCGTCTCGGCGCGCAGCGCCTCTGGGACTTGCTCCACGACGAGCCGTACGTCGCGGCGCTCGGCGCGCTGACCGGCAACCAAGCCGTCCAGCAAGTGCGCGCCGGCCTCAAGGCGATTTACCTCTCCGGCTGGCAGGTCGCGGCCGACGCGAACACCGCGGGCCGCATGTACCCCGACCAGAGCCTCTACCCGGTCGACAGCGTCCCGGCCGTCGTGCGCCGCATCAACGCGGCCCTGCTCCGCGCCGATCAGATCGAGGTCTCCGAGGGCAAGCGCGATCGCTACTGGCTCGCGCCGATCCTCGCCGACGCGGAGGCCGGCTTCGGCGGACCGCTGAACGCGCACGAGCTCATGAAGAGCATGATCGAGGCGGGCGCCGCGGGCGTCCACTTCGAGGACCAGCTCGCGAGCGAGAAGAAGTGCGGCCACATGGGCGGCAAGGTGCTCGTGCCGACGTCGCAGTTCATCCGCACGCTCGTCGCCGCGCGCCTCGCGGCCGACATCTACGACGTGCCGACGATCCTCGTCGCGCGCACCGACGCCGACAGCGCCAAGCTCATCACGAGCGACGTCGACGAGCGCGACCGGCCGTTCATCACGTCCAAGGAGCGCACGCCCGAGGGCTTCTTCCGGCTGAAGAGCGGCGTCGAGACGGCGATCGCGCGCGGCCTCGCGTACGCGCCGTACGCGGACATGATCTGGTGCGAGACGTCGACGCCCGACCTCGAGCAAGCCAGGCAGTTCGCCGAGGGCATCCACGAGGTCTTCCCCGGCAAGCTCCTCGCGTACAACTGCTCGCCGTCGTTCAACTGGAAGAAGAACCTCGACGACGCGACCATCGCCAAGTTCCAGCGCGAGCTCGGCGCGATGGGCTACAAGTTCCAATTCGTCACGCTCGCCGGCTTCCACTCGCTCAACTACGGGATGTTCGAGCTCGCCCGCACGTACAAGGACCGCGGCATGGCGGCGTACTCGGAGCTCCAGCAGGCCGAGTTCTCCGCGGAGAAGAACGGCTACTCGGCGACGCGCCACCAGCGCGAGGTCGGGACGGGGTACTTCGACCGGGTCGCCGAGGTGATCACGGGCGGCGCGGCGTCGACGTTGGCCCTCGAGGGGTCGACGGAGAAGGCACAGTTCTGAGCTCCCCCACGCGGCGCTTCGCGCCGCTTGCCCCCTCGTGCGATTCGGCGAAGCCGAATCGCGGGGGGGCGCGGTGCCCGACGCAGTAGCTCTCGTCTCGCCAATCGGCTACGACGGCACCGATGTCGGTCGTGCGTGACGCTTTCTCGTGGAGCGGGTCCGGCGCAACGTCGTCGCTCTTCGCGGTCTTCGCAGGAGAGCCGCCCACGCTGCGAATGACAGCGCAGGGCGCGCGACCCAACGAGGTGCGCGTATTCCCCATGGAGGACTGCGCGGCGGTCCTCCCGAAGGTGGCCGTCGTCGAAACGACGCGATCTTCGATGCGGCGCCGACCGCGCTTCGCGAGTACGTGGCTGCCTGCCTCCAAGAAGCGATGAGCGCTGGCGCCCTTGCAGCGTCGTTCGGCTTCGAAGGCTCCTTCCACTTCGAGCACCTCCTAGACCCTGAGCTTGCGAGCAAGTTTCCAGGCGTCGCGGATTCCCAAGGCGTCGCGGTTGCCGTCGAGGACGCCGAGATTGCTTCGGCTGCTTGGCGCCGACGCGTCGAGGAGACACGGGCGCGGCTGCTAGACGAAGTGCAGCGTCGGACGCGCGTCGATCGGCCTGCTACGTGACAGGCGGCTTCGCGAGTTCCAGCATTCTGCGCTCGAGGTCGCGGATGAACGTCTCCAGCTCTGCTTGCGTCGCGCCGTCCAGTTCTCTGGCGCGTGAAGGCTGAGAGGAGCCACGCGATCGTCGCGGGCGAGACGCCGGCGTCCTTCTTCTTCACGTCCGCGAGAAGATCCTAAACGCGGAAGCCGTGGCGCTCGAGCGCGAGGGCCTCGAGCACGTCGCCGTGCAGCGCGCTGAGGCCGCCTTTACGCAAGGCCATGGCGGCGCCAGGCGTCGAGAGGGTACGTCCAGAACTCGGGGCGGCGGCCCAAGTGCCGCTCGATCTTCGGCATGAGCGCGCGCACCTCGGCGGGCGTCGTGAACCGCCAGACGTCCTCGTCGCACGCCTCGCGCATCAGCTTGCCGAGCAAGCGGGCTTTTCGTCCGGATCGGCGCGTGATGCCGCGTCGCGGAAGCTCGCGACGGTCGCGAGCGGCTCGTCCCATAGGAAATACGGGCGGACGTTCGGAGCGTCGCGGTCGGTCGAGAGGCGCACGATGGGATTCTGTCTCGCGCCCCGTGCCTGTCCGAAGCCCGCCGAAGGCGGGCCTCGAGCGGGTTGTAAGTTCTGCCGCGGGCTCTACGTCGGGGTGCTCCAAAGAACTTTCAAATCCGTCTTGCAAATCTTGCAAGCCTGACTTGCAAGTGGGCCCCGCGATTTCACGCGGGCAGCGGCCCCACGCCCAGCTCGCGGCGGAGATCGTCGAGCGGGCGATCCCATGCGGCGCGGAAATCCCAGTCGCGCGAGATGTCGAGCTTCACCTTCGCGCCGCGCTCGTGGTGCCGCACGAAGGAGCGCGGATCGATTTGGTGCGGGACGCCCGGCGCGAAGGGGGAGATGCGCAGGCCCACCTGGAACTGCAGGGCGACGGTGAAGAGCCAGAAGAACGGGTCTTCGCGGCGGAAGCCCGCCATGAAGGCGACGACCTCGGCTTCGCCGACCGGCGTGACCGGGTAGTCGCCGACGACGTGCAGCATGTCGTGCCAGACGCCGCGCTCGCCGAGGCCGCCGCGCTCGCCGGGGAAGCTCGAGATCGTTTTTGACGATGAGCTCCCAATAGGCGCGGCCGAGGGTGCCCGCGGGCAGCTTGCCGAGATCGTTGTAACGGCGCGCGAGCTCCGGATCGTTCGCGAGGCCGGCGATCGGGGCGAAGGTCGCATAGAGGCCGCGGACGCCTTCCTCGCGCGCGGTGCGGAGGAACTCGTCGCGCGCGTACCCGCGGCGCGTGAGGTTCCACTTCATCGCGAGGGCGCGCCCGCTCGCGAGCTGCACGAGGTTCTGCACGCGCGGCTCGTCGACGCCGAGCGCGCGCGCGAGCGCCGAGACGGCGGACGCTTCGGTCGCGGTGACGTCGCCGTCGATCACGGCCATCAGAATGGCCGCTTGCACGAGGTGCTCGCGCTCGGTGCGATCCAAGTCGAGCGCGGCGAGCTCGCGCGGCTCGATGGGCTCGAGCGCGCGGACGTCGTCGTCGGACGCGAGCGCGTCGCGCGCGGCTTCGAGCAGCGCGAGCTCCTCGGGGCGCACGCGGCCGTCGGCCGCGCACGTCGTCCGCATCGCGCGAAGGAGGGCCGTGCGGTGGCGTGGCGCGACCGCGAAGATCAACATGCGCCCGAGCGTATCAAGCCGTGGGCGCGCCGTGGCCGATCACGGACCGGAACGCGACGAGGGATTCATCCATCGTGCCGCGGGCGTCCCGGCTGCGCGCGGTCGGCTTTGTGGTAAGGTCGGCGCGTGGTCCAGACGCCGAGCGATCGCGGCCGGACGAAGGGGAGCGTCTTCGCGTCCAGGCTGAAGTTTCTCCGCGAGCGGGGCGGAGAAGCGCTGGTCGCGCGCGTGCTCGAGAAGCTGCCGAAGGCCGATCGCGAGATGCTGCACGGCCTCGTGCTCGCCGCGAGCTGTTAGGAGCTCGGCGGCGGGGACGAGCTCTTTCGCGAGCTAGGCCGGCGGTCGGCCGTCCACAACCTCACGACGTCGCACAAACACTTCATCCGCGCGCGCGACGCGCACGGTCTCTTCCGCCAGGCGGCGTCGATCTACCGCGTCTACTACGACACCGGCGAGCGCACGTACCAGAAGGTCCGCCCGACCAAGGCGGTCTTGCAGACCGTGGGCAGCCGGAGCTTTTCGCCCACCGACTGCCTCACCATCGCCGGCTACCGCGAGCAAGCGATCCTGATGTGCGGCGGCAAGGGCCCGCGCGTCACCGAGCCGAGGTGCCGCGCGCGCGGCGACGAGCTCTGCGAATACCTGCTCGAGTGGAGCTGAAGGGTCAGACCTCGTCGGGCGAGGCGATGCGGCCGGCGATGGCGCTCGCGGCGACGACGAGCGGGCTCGCGAGGTAGACCTTTCCCGGGCCGCTGCGACCGGGGAAGTTGCGGTTGATGCGCGCTCACCGTGACTTGGTCCGGCGAGTCGCTCACGCCGGGGCCCGCCTTGATGCACGCGCCGCACGACGGGTCGACCAGCTCGGCGCCCGCCTCGCGGAACACCTCGAGGTAGCCCTGCTCCTCGGCGTAGCGGCGGATGTCCTGCGAGCCGAACTGGATGTAGAGCTGCACGCCCGGCGCGACGCGCTTGCCCCGCGCAGCACGAGACCTCGCGTACATGTCCATGTCGGCTTTTTTTCCGCCGGTGCACGAGCCGCCGTAGGCGATGTCGATCTTCACGTCGCCCTTCTTCGTCGAGCTCGGCGAGCGGCACGCCGTTGCGCGGGTCGCCTGGCGTCGCGACCATCGGCACGACCGCCGCGAGGTCGACCTCGAACGTCGCGCAGTAGGTCGCGCCCGGGTCGGCGCGCACGATGCGCGCGCGCACGTCGTCGGCGTGAGAGACCGCGCTGCTTCACGAGGTACTCGACGACGACCTCGTCGGCCTCGATGATCCCGGTGAAGCCGCCGGCCTCGACCGCCATGTTCGTGAGCGTCGCGCGCTCGTCGAGCGGCATCCCGCGCACGCCGTCGCCGGCGAACTCGAGCACCTTGCCGATGCCCGCGCCGCTCTTGAAGAACGGCATGCGCGAGGACGTGGAGCATGACGTCCTTCGCGCAGACGCCTTCGGGGAGCTTGCCTCGCAGGTTGAAGCGCGCGGTCTCCGGCACGGTGACGCGCACGTCCTTGGTGAACCACGCGTTCGCCATGTCGGTCGACCCGACGCCGAACGCGAAGCACCCGAGCGCGCCCGCCATGCACGTGTGCGAGTCGGTGCCGGCGACGAGCTGGCCCGGGAGCGCGAGCTCCTCGATCACCTTGTTGTGGCAGATCGCCTCCGACCCGACGAGCTTTCCGTCGCGGTGGACCTCGCCGTAGAGCTTCACGCCCTGCTTCTTCGTGAACGCCTCTTGCACCGTGGCGAGCGTCTCGGCCTGCT
Source organism: uncultured delta proteobacterium (assembly GCA_963731595.1). Classification (GTDB taxonomy): domain Bacteria; phylum Myxococcota_A; class Polyangia; order Polyangiales; family Polyangiaceae; genus DASXHD01. The sequence goes on along the minus strand of CAVSWE010000002.1, from coordinate 347,206 downwards.
CCTCGAGGCCCATGTCGCTGGTGCGCCTTCGGCATGATCGAGATCGAGGAACGTGAGGTGATCGCGGAAGGCGAAGACGCTCTCCGGATCGGTGACCTTCGCGTCCTCGCCGAGGCCGCGCGCGGAAGAGCGAGTCGGCCATCGGCGTCACGTACTCGTGCGAGAAGCGCACGTCGGTGCGCGCGAAGAAGGCGTCGCCGGGCTTCACCGCCGGGACGCCGATCGTCTTCGCCTTGGCGTCGACGATGGCGTGCGACAGCGAGGATCTTCTCGCAGAGCGTCATCGGCCGCGCGGCGGTCGTGAGCGCCGGAGGCGACGACCTCGCCGGCGAGGCGCGCCCTGTTGTACGCGAAGAGCCCGCCGCGCTCGACGATGCCCGCGCTGATCGGGTCGAGCCCGCGGGTGAACTCTTCCATCGGGATCGCCTCGCCGCGCGCGATGCGTTCGAGGAGCGCCGAAATCGGTGCTCGTGAGCAGGCCGATGTTCTGCGCGTTCTGCCGGTAGATCTTCTCGATGCTGCTTGGCGACGACGAGCTTGCATGCCCGCCGTCGAGCTCGCTGTACGGCGCCGTCTCGCGCGAGCTGCCGCAGCCCTTCGAGATGCCGCTCACGATGACGCCGAAGCCGCCGTTCTTGATCGCGTCCTGCTTCACGCGCGCCGCCGCGCAGGCCGACGAGGCAATAGCGGGCGAGCGTCTCGTCGTAGTAGTAGCAAACCCAGCCGGGCGTGATTTCGTCGGTCGAGATGTTGCCGATGAGCGCGCGCTCGGGGTCGTACTGGAGCGTCTGCTTTTTCTCGAGCTGCGCTTCGAGAAGCTCGGGGTCCTCGGTGAGATAGAGGACGCGCCCGTCGAACTTCACCACCATGCCCATGACCGATCCTTACCATGACGCTCGACCTTCGCGCGGTCCGGCCTTCGGCGACCGCGTCGCCGTCGTGACGACGAGCTACCCGTCCTCGGAGCAGGACTGGGTCGGGCACTTCGTGCGCCAAGAAGCGCTCGAGCTCGCGGCGGAGGGCCACGCGGTCACGGTGATCACGCCGCGGACGGCAATTTCCGATGGTGGCGTTCGGACGCTGGATTTTGCGGCCTCCGGGGTGCTCTCGCCGTTCGGGCCGCCGGGCGCGGCGGCGCGGATTCGTGCGTTTCCGCCACGCGCGCTGGTCGCCGCGGCGTGGGCGGCGCACGTTCGCGGCGCGCTGCGTCGTGAGCGCTTCGATCGCGTGATCGCCCACTGGGCGATTCCGTCGGCGTGGCCCGCAGTCGGCGCAAGATGCGAAATCGTTTCGCACGGCAGCGACGTCCGTCTGCTCGCCGCCATGCCTGCGCCGCTCCGCGCGCGGTTCGTCGCGACGCTCGCGTCGCTCGCTCGGCCGTGGCGGTTCGTTTCGGACGCGCTGCGCGACACGCTTCTGGCGTCGCTCGAGCCCGGGCTCGCCTCGCGCGTGCGGGCCGTCGCGACAGTGAAGGCTCCGTCGATCGCGCTGCCCGACGTGAGCCGCCGCGCCCAGCGGCTGCGCGCCCAGCTCGGCGCGTTCGACGTGAGCGTGGGCCGGCTCGTCACCAGCAAGCGCGTCGATCGCGCGATCGATCGCGCCGCGTCGACCGGCGAGCTGCTCGTCGTCGTCGGCGACGGGCCCGAGCGCGCCTCGCTCGAGCGCCGCGCGGCGCGGTCGGCGGCGCCGGTGCGCTTCGTCGGGGACCTGCCGCGCGACGAGGCGCTCGCGTATCTCGCAGCCGCGCGCGCGCTGGTCTTCGCGTCCGAGGCCGAAGGGTGCTCGACGGTCGTGCGCGAAGCTCGTGCGCTCGCGACGCGCGTCGACCTCTTGCACCCAGCCTGACGCGTCCGGCCACGCGGGTCGTCAAACGCCACGCGCGCGCCACACTCGAGCCGTGCGATCGCGGCCTCGTGGGAGTGGCATGTCGCTTGTACGTGGGCGGTCGAAGGAGACGTGCTGTCATGAACAACAACGTGAACGAGCCCAACGGTCATCGCGAGCACACGCAAGCGCGCCTCGACGCGTGGGCGTCTGCTGCGCGCGAGGCCAAGGGCGCGCTCGGAAATCTCGACATCGAAGAAACGGTACGCAAATACCCGTACGCTGCGGTCGCGATCGCCGGCGGCACCGGCCTCGTCATCGGGCTCACGGTCGGTTCCAGGCTCATTCGCATGCTCGTCGGCAGCGTCGGCATGTTCACCGTGAGCGAGTTTCTCCGGCGTTACGCGCGCCGCGCGCTCGACGAGATGGTCGAGCTCGAGGTGGACGCGGAACCGTCGATGGAACCCGAGCCGCACTGATCGCGGAAGGAAGATCGCGGAAGGAAGAGTGAGGACCGGAGAGCTCGCGTGGCTTCGCGCCGCGCGAGCTCATTTTCGTGCGCAAACGGCTCGTGACCGCGCGTACGCCGGCGACCTTCGCGACGAGGTCTTCGGCGAGCGCCTTCATGCGCGCCGTGGGCACCGTGCCCTCGAGCATCGCCTCGCCTTGCACGACGGCGATCGTGATGTCGCTCGCGTCGATCGCGTCCTCGTGCGTGAGCGCCTCGCCGACGTCCTCGAAGACGCGCGCGTCGCTGCGGGCGTAGTTGCGCGGGCCCTTGCCGCGCTGCCCCGCCTCCTCGACCGCGCCATGCATCCAACGCTCGGGCGTTTGCTCTCGGTTGTTCATGTTGCAGGGGGTAGCGAGCGTCGTGCCAGGGCCTCGCCTCGCGTGGCAGATTGGCCTGGCCGCGCGCTCGCGCCACGCGCGCCTCGCCGGAGGGTTGCGCAAAGGTGCGAGCACACGCGACGCGTGGGTGGCACATCGTTCGCACTCGGCCCGAACCGATGCGGAGGAATTCAAGAATGACGTTCAAAGGCAATCTGATCATGATCGGCGCCGGCGTGGCTCTGCTCGCCCTCGTCGCCTGCGACAAGAACAACAAGTCCGAAGAGACCCAGACGACGGGCGCCACCCAGAGCCAGGGCGCGCAGAACCCGGGCGTCAACGCCGCCGCCGCGAACGACAACGACAAAGCGAACAAGAACAACAACAAGCCGAACGCGAGCACGCCCGACCCGAACCAGCACGTCATTCAACAGATCACGCAGGCTCGCTGCCAGCGCGAGATGGCGTGCGGCAAGATTGGCCCGAACAAGCACTGGACCGACGAGCAAGCGTGCGTCAGCGATCTCGGCAACGACACCTACGAGGCGCTCAAAGCGAAAGACTGCAAGCAGCCGCTCGAGCCGAAAGTGCAGACCTGCCTGAAGGCGCTGCCCAACGAGAACTGCGACAACGTCGAGTCCGGGCTCAGCCGCATCCAGGCGTGCGAGCAGAACGCTCTTTGCAAGGACTGACGTAGAAGAAGAAAGGAGCGCGCGATGAACGAAAAGCGGCTCGGCCTTTTGGGAATGCTCGGAATCGGGGCCTTTGTGCTCACGCTCGCGGGTGTGGGTACGTACTTCCTGGTCGAGAACCGTCGACGGCGCTCTCGCCTCGGGCGGCGCGTCTCGCGCGCGGGGCGTGTGCTGACGCGCAACCTCGAGCACGCGGCCAAGCGCGCGCGAGCGCGCGTCGACCACTTCCCGTCCTGAGGTCGCTCAGAAGCGCATCGCGAACGCGGCGCCCGCGCCGTGCGCGCTCACGACGGGAACGACGCGAGCGCCCGAGCGCGGGGCCGTGAGCACGAGCACGAGCCCCGTCACGACGGCGGCGGCGCCGATGCCGACGCCGAAGTCGGAGATCCACGCGAACGTCTTCGCGCGGTCTTCGGCTTGGACGCCGGCGAGCGTGCACTGCCCGTTCGGGCAGTCGTCGTTGCTCTCGCTGTGCTGCGCGAGCGCCGCGACGCCGGCGCCGATTCCGACACCGACGAACGCGAGGCCCACGGCGCCGGTGATCGATCCGACGGTGGCCTGGCTGCTCGAGCGACGCTCGGAGCCGAGCGCGTCGTGGCGCACGACGACCGGCGCGTTCTCCAGCGCCGGAATCGTCACGTGCTGGACGACGCCGTCGTTCGGGACGCTCACGGTCGTCTTGAACTCGCGCTTTCCCGGTGCGGTGACGACGACGGGGTGATCGCCGCGGTCGATGGGCATGAGCACGCCCCACGCCGCCTGTCGCACGGGCGAGTCGTCGATGCGGATCGCGAGGCCGTCGGTTCGCTTCGCCGCGTCGCTCACGTCGATCGAGAGCTTCGCGGTCTTGGACTCGAGCTCGTCGACGTGGACGCGCGCGGCCTTCTCGCGATCCGCCCGTCCGTCTTTGATCGCCCGGCTGAGCGCCTCGTTGTACGCGGCCCAGGCCGAGGCGAGCTTGCCCTCCTTCTCGCGGCAAAAGCCGAGGTTCAGCAGCGTGCCGCCGCCGGGATCGAGTCGCTCGCTCTCGGCGAGCTTCGGGCACGCGTCCGAGAAGCGGCCGGCGTCCATCAGTCGAACGGCTTCGTCGAAGAGGGACTGCGCGAGCGTCTGGTCCGTCGTCGAGTCGTCGGCGCGCGCGACCGACGGCGCGGCGAAGAGGACGAGGGCGAGCGCCGACAGCGCGATTCGTCTACTTGCGGTCACGCGAGAATCCCGGAGATCAAATCGCTCGACGGCGCGGGCGCCAGCGGATGCGCCGCGGTGTGATGATGCGGCTTCGGCACATGCGGGCTCGCGCTCTCGCTCGCGCCCGGCTCGGGCAGAGCGACCGTCGCGGCGCGCGCGACGGTCTCGGCGCTCGCGACGGGCGCCGGCATGGCGGCGAGCGTCGTCGACGTCGAGGCGTGCGGGGCCGTGATGACCGCGGGCTCGGCGACACGCGGCGGCTGCGCGCGGACGAACATCGCCGCCGCGAACGCGACGCTCGCGACCACGCCGACGCCGATCGCGATCGGGAGCGCGCGGCGCCTCCTCTCGGGGATCGCGATGCGCGGGAGGCTCCCGCCGGTGTCGAGCGGACCGAGCGTCTCGGCGCCGAGCGCGATCCGTCGGAGCGACGGCGCGGAGGGCGCCGGGCGCGGCGGGTTCGTCGTGCCGAACACGAGCCGCTGGATGCGCTCGACGCGCGCCCGCGCGCCCGGCGAAAACGGCTCGAGAATCCGCGGCGAGCTCGGCGATGTTCGGGTAACGATCGTCCGGCTTCTTCTCCAGGCACTTGAAGATGACCGCCTCGAGCTCGGCGGGCGCCGTCGGCAGCACGCTGAGCAAGCGCGTCGGCGGATTGGTCGCGATGCGCACCGCGAGGCCCGCCATGCTCTCGGCGTCGAACGGCATCTTGCCCGTCAGGAGCTCGTACAAGACGACGCCGAGCGACCAGACGTCGCTCCGCTCGTCGGCCTTCGACGCGCTCTGCATCTGCTCGGGCGACATGTAGAGCGGCGAGCCGAACACGGCGTCGGTCGTCGTGACGGTGCCTTCGGCGCGGACGTCCTGCGAGAGCGCCTTCGACACGCCGAAGTCGAGCACCTTGATGATGTCGCTGCCGTCCGGGCGGCGCGCGCGAAACAGGTTTCCCGGCTTGAGGTCGCGGTGGACGATGCGCGCGGCGTGCGCCTCGGCGAGGCCCTCGCACGCTTGCAGCACGATGTCGATCGCCTGCTCGACGCTCTGCTGGCCCTCGCTCTCGAGCACCTGCGCGAGGTCTTGGCCCTCGAGCAGCTCCATGACCATGAAGGGGTGACCGCTGTCGAGCGTGCCGACGTCGGAGACGTGGACGACGTGCTCGCTGCGAAGGAGCGCCGACGCCTTGGCCTCGGTGAGAAATCGCGCCGTCGCCTGCGACGAGCCCGCGTTGTGCGTGAGGACCTTCACCGCGACGCGCTGGTTCAACGTCACGTGACGCGCGGCCACGACGATGCCCATGCCGCCGGTCGCGAGCACGCGCTCGACGCGATAACGGCCGGCGAGCACGTCTCCTTCGCGGACGGGCGCTTCGGCCGGTGCGCCGAAGGTGGGACGTCGCGCGTCGTCAGCGCGGTCGAAATCTGCGCCCATCACATACGAGACTAGAGGGCGCGGCCCCTCGGAGCAACTTCTCCCGCTGCGGCCGCCCACGGTGTACGATAAAGGGGTTATGCGACGTCGCTTGGCTTTTGGGCTCGCGCTCGGCGCGGGCACCGTCCTCGCGTGCCAGCTCCTCGCGGGCATCGACGATCGAACGGTCTGGGACGGCGGCACGCCGCCGGGCGACAGCGGCGTGGATCCGTGCAACGCGGTCGATCTTCCGCCGGCGCCCACCGCGCCGCCACCCGACACGAACCCGATCACGATCACCGCGGCGCTCTCGCAGGTGATGTTCGGCGCGACCGACGGCGGCCCGTATTACGGCTTCAACCTCGACAAGACCTGCACGTGCCCCGACATCGAATCGTGCGTGCCGGCGCCCGACGCGGGGTCGCACTGCGACGACGACGGCGGCATCGACAACTACGCGAGGCGCGCGTTCGAGAAGATCAACGCGGTGAGCGGCGCGTTCGGCGACGCCGGCGGTCTCATCACCGAGACCAAGCTCAACGCCGCGCTCACGTCGGGCCTCTCCGGCGCGTTGATCGAGGTCTCGAAATACAACGGCCAAGCCGACGACGGCCAGGTCACGGTCACCATCTACGCGTCGCAGGGCTTCGAGGGCTATCCCACGCCGCCCGCGTTCGACGGAAGCGATCACTGGATTGTCGACCCCTCGTCGGCCAGCGGGCAGTACTACACGGACAACGCGTACGTCGTGGGCTACACGCTTGTCGCGACCGGATTGAACTTTCCGATCGTGATTGGCAGCGCGACCACGCAGCCGGTCACCGTGCAGCTCGACGAGGGCATCATCGAGGCCAAGCTCGACATGAACGGCAACCAGCTGAAGAGCATCTCCGGCGTGCTCGGCGGCCGGTGGAATCCGGCGAAGTTCCTCCCGAGCCTGCAGTCGGTTCCCGACCCGTATTTCGGCGGGTATTTGTGCGGCAGCGATCCCGTCTACGGAGTCGTGAAAGGGATCATCTGCGAGAGCACCGACATCAACGTGAGCTCGGCGGGCGACCGGAGCGGACCGTGCAACTCCGTGTCGATGGGCCTCGGGTTCCAGGCGCTCCCCGCGATGAAGGGGAGCGTCGGGACCTTCGTCGACGCCGGTCAGCCGTGCGGCGCGAACTGGAAAGACAGCTGCAGCAACTGAGCTCGCGCTCGGCCGTCGCCTGTCATTGCTGCTTGCGCGAGAACGCGGGGACGTCCCAGTCGTGATCGAGCTCGGGGAAGGTCTGCGCGCGCTCGCGCATCGGCAGCCGCGGCTGGCTTTGACGCGCCTCGGCGGCGTGCGCGGCGCGGCGCGGCGCGAGCGCGGCGTCGGCCGGGACCGACGGACGCGAGCTCGGCATGCCGTGCGCTTGCGAAGCGAGCGCGCGGAGCTGCTGCGACGGAACCGTCTGCGGCGCCATGAACGACATCGGCTTGGGCTGCGCAGCGTCTCCGCCGCGCGGGCGCTCCAAGCCCGCGACCGCGAGGCTCTCGCGCTCTTGCGCGCGCTGGACCGCGTCGAAGCCGGTCGCGATGACCGTGACCTTGACGTTTTCGCCGAGCGACTCGTCGATGCTCGCGCCGAAGATGATGTTCGCGTCCTCGTGCGCCTGCTCTTGGACGAGTGACGCGGCCTCCTGGATTTCCCGCATCTTGAGGTCGGGGCCGCCGACGATGTTGATGAGGACGCCGGTCGCGCCTTCGACCGAGATGTCGTCGAGGAGCGGCGACTGAACGGCCATCTCGGCGGCGATGCGCGCGCGCGACGCGCCCTTCGCGATGCCGGTGCCCATGAGCGCGCGGCCCATGTTGTTCATGACGGTCTTCACGTCGGCGAAGTCGACGTTGACGATGCCGTTCTGCGTGATGAGGTCGCTGATGCCCTTGACGGCCTGGAAGAGGACCTCGTCGGCCTTGCGGCACGCGTCGATGAACGTGAGGTCGTCGTCGCCGAGGAGCAGGAGCTTCTGGTTCGGGATGGTGATGAGGGTGTCGACGTGCTCGGCGAGCTGCGCGAGGCCGATCTCGGCGCGGCGCGCGCGCTGACGGCCTTCGAAGAGGAAGGGCTTGGTGACGACGCCCACGGTGAGCGCGCCTTCTTCTTTCGCGAGCTGCGCGACGACGGGGGCGCAGCCGGTGCCGGTCCCGCCGCCCATGCCGGCCGTGATGAACACCATGTCGGCGCCCGTCACGAGCTCCTTGATGCGCTGCACGTCCTCGAGCGCCGCCTTGCGGCCCTTCTCGGGGTCGGCGCCTGCGCCGAGACCGCGCGTGACGCTCGAGCCGATGTTGAGCTTCGTCGGCGCGGCGTTCGAGTTGAGCGCCTGCGCGTCGGTGTTGATGACGACGAACTCGACTCCTTCGAGCCCGAAGTTGATCATCGTGTTGACCGCGTTGCCGCCGGAGCCTCCGCAGCCGATGACCTTGATGCGTGCCTGGTACTCCTGCGTTTCGTCCGCGAACTCGATGCTGAAGCTCATGACTTGGCCTTCCTCCTGAGCGCGATTTCTCTCGAGCGCCTCCTCGGTGAAATCGCGCGACGCTTGCTCGCTCATCGGTACGGGAACTGGGGGGAGTGGGCCAAGAAAACGCTGTGCGATTTCCGGGAGGCGTGGGCGTGTGCCGTTGCCGTTGCCGTTGCCGTTGCCGTGTGCCGTTGCCGTTGCCGTTGCCGTTGCCGTTGCCGTGATGGCCCGAAGGGTGGGGCGAGGTTGCAGCGTTGGGCGCTCGCTCGGCTTTTCCATTTTCATCCCGTGCTCGCGGCCGTCAAGGACGACGCCTGCGGCGTCGCCGGCTCCGCTTCGCGCCGCCGGTGCTTCGCATCCTTGACTGCCGCTCCGCGCGGGATGGGCGGGCGGTGCCTCTCGCGATTGAGAGGCAGGAGGCTCGCATGTCACTTCGCATTTACCATTTCGTCATCGACACGATTCGGCTCTTGGCTCCGGCAATTCGCGACATCGGCAAGCACGATCGGGATCTCGCCGATCAGCTGCGCCGGGCGCTCGCGAGCGTGGCTCTCAATCTGAGCGAGGGCGCCGGCAGTCAGCGGGGCAATCGGCGGTTACGGTTCGAGAACGCGTGCGGGTCGGCGAAGGAGTCGCGCTCGGCGTACGAAGTGGCCGCCGCGTTCGGGTGGGTGGCGCTCGACGTGGCGCTCGTCGATCGGCTCGATCGAATCGCGGCGACGACCTGGCGTCTCGCGCGCTGACGACGCGGAGGATGTCCTCCGCGCGGGCGGAGGATGTCCTCCGTGCGGAGAAAGGATGGGCGCGCGCCACGCTCGTTTGCCCGGGCGGTCTGGCGACGAGAGTCGCCCCATTCTGGGCGTCGTCGGGAACGGGACCTCGCCGTCGTCCCACATGCCGCAGCCGCGGGAGCCGTCCGCGTTGGCGCGGTTTTGTGATAACATTAACAAAACGATGGCCCGCCTGAAGCGCAAAGGAAAGACAACGACAGTCTCCGTCTCGGTCTCTGCTGCGACGAAGGCGCGCCTGCGCAAGGCTGCCGACCGGGCCTACGGCGGCAACGTGTCGGCGCTCATCGAGGCCATCGCGCTCGAGGCCGACAAGCAAGGCGCGCTCGATTGGCTGCTCCACCGCGCTCCGCCCATCGACGATCAGGCCTTCGATGCCTTCATGGACGAGATGAGCGGGCGCAAGAAGAGACGCGTGGCGTGATCCTCCTCACGCTCGACACGGGCGCGCTCATCGCGATGGAACGCCGCAAGCCGCGCGCGATGATGTTGCTGCGCGCCGCGCGCGAGCACCGGGCGAGGCTGTGCACCATCACGCCCGTCCTGGTCGAATGGTGGAGCGGGCGCACCGACGTTCGCGAGCGCATCCGCGCGGCGGTCGACGTGATCCCGTTTCCCGCGCGGGCGGCGGAGGCGGCGGGCATCGCGCGGGCGAGGTCCAAGCGCCCCGGCGCGAGCGTCGTCGACTGGATGGTGATGGCGTTCGCGGCCACGCTCGGCGGCTCGCTCGTCTACACGAGCGACATCGGCGATCTCGCGTCGGTTCGCGACGACGCGTTTCCGAACGTGCGCGTGCTCGGCGTGTGACGGAGCGTGTCGTTCGGGGGCGTGCCTCGACGCCCGACGCGGGCGGCGAGGACCAAGCATCGTCACGTCCTCGCTACGCGGACGCGGCTTCGGAGACGGAGACGGAGACGGCTACGTCCATGAAAGTCGACCCCGCGCTGAAGCGCGCATGGACGAAAGCGATCTCGAAGCTCCGCGCCCATCGGAAACGCGAAGCCGAGGACTCGGACGAGGAGTGGGAGACCGCGGGCGCGATCCTCGAGCACCACCCGCCGCTCTACGAGCTCGGCGGCTACAAGAACGCCGGCGAGTTCTTCCAGGAGGAGCTCGGCGTCAACGAGCGCGTCGGGCGCGCGTGCGTGCGCGTCGCCGAGCACGCGACGCCCGCAGACGAAGAAAAATACGGCATCTTTCTGCTCGACGCGGCGCTCGGATTGTTCGAGGCGACGCACGGGCCGCTCTCGCGGCGTGTGCCTGTGGATTTTTCGCGCGTGCGGCCGGGCGGAAAGAAGCTCGAGGCGTGCACGGTGGCGTTCGTCAAAGCGCAGACGGCGCGGGCGCGCGGCAAGAAGGCTCCGCGCGCGACGACGCGCTACCGCGACGCGCTCTCGAAGGCGTTCGCGAAGCACGCGGCGTTCCGCGCGCTGCGCATTCGCGAGTCGAGCGGGAAGATGTCGTTTCAGGGGATCCCGAACGCGTCGCTGCGCACGTTCGCCGAGGTCGTACTCGAGGCCGAGCTGCCGAAGTGATGTGACTTTTCGCGGCGTCGCGATTGTGGCATGCGTGTGCCGTGGATTGCTTCGACCGACTCGCCAGGGTCCCGGTGCGGCCGGGCAGCATCCTCGACCTGCCTTTTCACGAGTACGCCGAGGACGTCGCGTCGCCCGCGGTCGTCGATCTCCTCGCCAACTACGCGCGCGCGCATCGCCGCCCCACGCTGCGCGCGCTCCTGCGCGACGAGCGGCTCCGGCGCTGGTACGACCAGGCCAAGCGAACGCCCGTGCGGCTCGAGCTCGACGAAGAGCTCGATTTCGTCGGCACCGTCGTCGAGGAGGAGTACGTTCTCGAGCCCGAGCCCGAGCCCGAGCCCGAGCCCGAGCCCGAGGAGTCGCTCGCTCGGTACGCCGAGCGCGCGGGCGTCGCTCACCGTCTCGACGAACCGGCGAGGGTCCTCGCGTACCGGGTCCGTTCGCGCGCTCTTCAGAGCCTGCTCTGGAGGACCGACTCGCGCCTCGGCGAGCTGCTCGACGGCGCGGCGGCGGCGGTCCCGGCTTCGGTGCGCAAGGAGCTCGCGCAGGTCATCGAGATCTACGTCCGGACCGCGGGCGAGCGCGCGCTTCGCGAGCGGCGCGCGGAGGAGCGCGTCGCGAAGCTCGCGCACGTCCCGAAAGGGGACGGCGCACGGGCGCTGCTCGAGGCGATCGAGGCGGCGGTCGCACGCGACGCGCAGCGACGGTTGGGGCCGGCCGACGCCGAGATTCGAACCGTCTCGTTCGAACCCGAGCGCGCGAGCCTCGCCGTCGAGATCCTCATGACGAGCGGCCGCCACGCCGAAGAGCGCGTCGTTCGGCTCTCGCTCGCGCTCGATCAATTTCGCCGCGACAAGCTCGAAAAATGCGTCGTGGGCGACAAGCGGCTCGCGGGGATCGTGCTGAGGGCGGCGCGCCGCGTGCTGCGCGATCCGGAGCACCGAGCGTACGCGTCGCTCGTCGAGTACGCCAACCAGCCCGCTTGGCGGCGCGTGCTCGAAAAGCTCGAGCACGAGACGCGCCCTGCGCCCGAGCCGGGGCGCATCGTTTGGCGGATCAGCGCCGGAAAGGAACCGCGGCTGTCGCCGACCGTCCTCGTCGGAGCGCGCTGGGAAGCGGTCTCCGTGCGCGACGTCGCCGAGGGGTTGGCGGACGGCGACGCGCGCGACGAAGCGATCGCGTCGCTCCTCGCCGGCATGCCATACGCGTATGGCGAGGCCGGGCGCGCGATTGTCTTTCGCGCCCTCTCGCTCCTCGCCTCGAGCGGGGGCGGGCGAGCGTACGATGCGCGCGGCGCCGCGGTCCGCGTCGTCGAGGGCATGCTCGCGGTCGTCTTGGATCGCGCCGCCGAGGACGGTGCGCCCTTCGACGTGGCCTTCGAGATCGCGGGCGAGCGGCTCGGCGCGGAGGACGTCGCCGCGAGCCTGGACGCCTCGGGGTTCTTGATTCATGTCGCGAGCGCCCGCGGGCTCGTGCTCCTCGCGCACGCGGGGAGACGCGCGTCGTCGATCGCGCGGGCGCTCGCGAGCGAGCGAGCGAGCTACCCGGAGGAGGCCGCCCGCGCGATCGCCTCGACGTTGATCGCGGGCGCGCCCGAGATCTCCGTGCGCGCCCCCGAGGAACTGCTCGGCGCGCGCGCCGTGGCCGACGCGCGGCCGCACGTGGCGGTCGCGAGGCCGACGCCGCAGAGCTTCGAGCTCTCCTGGTCGGTTCGGCCGCTCCCCGGTGGCCCGCGCTTTCCGACCGGACACGGGCCCGAGACCGTGGCGGGATCGGTCGACGGCCAGCCGACGTTCACCGTGCGCGATCACGACGAAGAGAGGAAGCGCGCCCGCGCGCTCCAGGAGCGCGTGCCGGCCGAGCTCTGCGTGGGCGTCGAGGCGATGCTCGCCGTCGCGTCGGTGCTGCGCGCGGCGAGCGAGGCGAACGAAGCCGTAGTCGAGTGGCCCAAGAGCGTGCCGCGCGTCGTCGCGTCCGCGAAGCTCTCCGACTTGCGCCTGCGGATCGAGCGCGATCGCGACTGGTTCGGCGTGCGCGGCCAGGCGACCGTCGACGACGTCGGCGTCACGCTCGAGGACATGCTCGCCGCGATGCGCGCGCACGAGCGCTTCGTTGCGGTCGGCCCCGACGCGCTCGTCGCCATCGAGGACGATCTCCGCGCACGTCTCGAAGCGCTCGACGCCGCCGCGCGGCAGACTGCCGGGGGCCTCGCGCTCGCTCACGCCGCGCTACCCGCGCTCGCAGAGATTGTTCCTCGCGAGCAGGTCGACGCCCGCGAGGATTTCTGGGCTGTCCTCGCGCGTGTCGACGCGGCGGCCGCGAGCGAGCCGCGGCCGCCGCGCGGCTTCGGCAAGGTCCTCCGCCCGTATCAGGTGGAAGGCTTCCGCTGGATGAGCCGGCTCGCGGCGTGGGGGGCGGGCGGCTGCCTCGCCGACGAGATGGGGCTCGGCAAGACGGTGCAGACTCTCGCGCTCCTCGCGGCGCGCGCGAGCGAGGGCCCCGCGCTCGTCGTCGCGCCGACCTCGGTCGGGCCCAACTGGCTCGCGGAGGTGGAGCGCTTCGCGCCGCGCCTCCGAGCGAGCCTCTACCGCGGCGCGGAACGCGCCGGCTTGCTCGAATCGCTCGGACCGGGAGACCTGCTCGTCACGAGCTATGACATCGCCGCGCGCGATCGCGACGAGCTCGCGAAGGTCGAGTTCGCGACGCTCGTCGCCGACGAAGCGCAGGCCATCAAGAACGGCGCGACCGCGCGCGCCGAGGGGCTCCGCGCGATCCGTGCGCACTTCCGGCTCGCGCTGACCGGCACGCCCGTGGAAAATCGTCTGAGCGAGCTCTTCAGCCTGATGGAGTTCCTGAACCCCGGCTTCTTCGGGAGCGAGAAGGCCTTCCGCGCGAAATGGGCCGCGCCGATCGAGCGCGACAAGGACGCGCGTGCGAGCGCAGCGCTAGCGCGCCTCGTCCGCCCGCTGCTCTTGCGACGGAAAAAATCCGAGGTGCTCGCCGAGCTGCCTGCGCGGACCGAGGTCACGCGTCACGTCGAGCCGTCACCCGCGGAGCGTCGCCTCTACGAGGCGGCGCGGCGCACGGCGATCGAGGTCGTCGCCGGAAAAGTGGACGACGAGCGCTCGCGCTTCCGCGTGCTCGCCGAGATCACGCGCCTCCGTCTCCTCGCGTGTCATCCACGCCTCTACGACGCCGGCTCGCGTGTGCCGTCTGCGAAGCTCGAGGCGTTCGTGGAGCTCGCGCGCGAGCTTCGCGAGGGCGGGCATCGCGCGCTCGTCTTCAGCCAGTTCACGAGCCACCTCGCGCTCGTCGCCGAGGCGCTTGGCGAAGGGGGGACTCACGCACCTCTACCTCGACGGGCAGACGCCGCTCGCCGAGCGCACGCGTCGCGTCGCGGCGTTCCAGGGCGGCGAGGGGGATCTCTTCTTGATTTCGCTCAAGGCTGGCGGCACCGGTCTCAACCTCACCGCCGCCGACACCGTCGTCCACCTCGACCCCTGGTGGAACCCGGCGGTCGAGGATCAAGCGACCGATCGCGCGCACCGGATCGGCCAGACGCGGCCGGTGACGGTCGTGCGCCTCGTCTCGCGAGGCACGATCGAAGAGGCGGTCGTCGCGCTGCACGCGGAGAAGCGCGAGCTCGCCGAGGCGATCCTCGAGGGCGCGGCGTCGAGCGGAAAGCTCTCGGTCGCCGAGCTCGGCGCGCTCCTCCGCGCGGGGGCCGAGGGCGCCTGACGGAGGATGTCCTCCGCGCGGGCGGAGGATGTCCTCCGCCTCGCCGCGGTGCATGTCTTTCTCGTAGGCTGCCGCGGGGCGGCGCTCCGACCGAGCGACGTCGCGCATCTGCACGCAGGGCAGAGCGTGCGCGTGCACGTCTGGCCGCCGGGCGCACCGGGCCCGCGCTACGACGTAGACGAAGATCGTCGTGCTGCAAGACGGCAAGCCGGTCGAGATCGACCGACGCGCGATCCACGACGACACGATGGACGTGCGCTGAGGACGACGCGGGCGCTTCACCCGCGCTGGTGAACGCGTTCATCCACGCCGGTGAACGCGTCGGTGGCAGCCGCCGGATCTCGCCGGATCAGCGCCGCCCCTTCTTGGCGGGCTTCTTCTTCGCGACGCTCTTCTTCTTCGGCGCCGAGGCGCGCTTGGTCGCGCCCCACTTCGGCGACGCGTGCTTCGGCTGATAGACGCCGAGCTCGGTGCCGCTCGGTAGCGTCAGGCGCACGAGCGAGCCCCACCGCTCTTCGTGCACCTCGGAGCAAGCGACGCCGCGCTTCTTCATGTCGGCGACGAAGGCCTTCACGTCGTCGCACGTCAAAGAGAGCTCGTGCGACGCCGAGTCGGCCGGGTGCATCGCGAGCTCCGCGGGGGGAAGCGCGAAGATGAGCCAGCCGTGGCCGACGTCGACGTGCGGAAACCCGAGGACGTCTTGGACGAACGCGCGATCGGCGTCGGCGTCCTTCGTGTAGAGGATGACGTGTGCGCCCGTGATCATGGCGCCACGTTATCAGGCGCCTTCAGAATGCGGCTTTGATCCAGCCCCAGATCCGCGACGACGGTGGCGGCGCCGCGCTGTCGCGATGCTCGGTCGCCGACACGTGCGAGCGCAGGCGCGAGTGCGATTGCGCGTGCGCGGGAGGAGCGTCGTCGCGGGCGCGCGCCTCGCCGATGGACTGCGCGCCGAACTTCACCAGGCCGACGCCGGTCGAGAACTGCGGGCCCTGCACGAGCTGCGTGATGCCTTTGACGCCGACGGGGTAGCCGATGCGGATGGGCATGCCGAGGACCTCTTCGGCGAGCTCGGGCATCCCTTCGAGGAGGACCGCGCCGCCGGTGAGGACGGCGCCCGCCGAGAGCTGTTCGAGCAGGCCGGTGTCCTCGATGCGCTTGCGGATGGCGGCGAACATCTCTTCGACGCGCGGCTCGACGATGTCGCTGAGCACGCGGCGCGCCGTGCGCCTGGGCGCGTGGCCGCCGACGCCGGGGACCTCGATTTCTTCTTCGTCGCCGACGAGCCGTCCGAGCGCGCAGCCCGAGAGGCGCTTGATGCGATCGGCTTCGGCCATCGGCGTGCGGAGCCCGGCGGCGATGTCGCTCGTGATGTTGTTGCCGCCGACGGGGATGACGCTCGTGTGCGCGATGCCGCCGTCGATGTAGCAGAGGATGTCGGTCGTGCCGCCGCCGATGTCGATTACGGCGACGCCGATTTCCTTCTCGTCGTCGGAGAGGACGGCCTCGGCGCTCGCGAGGGCCTCGAGCACGACGTCGGCGACGACGAGGTCGCAGCGCTCGGCGCAGCGGATGACGTTTTGCACGCAGCTCGTCGCCGCGGTCACCAAGTTCACCTTGGCGCCGAGGCGCACGCCGCTCATGCCGATGGGGTCGCGAATGCCGTCCTGCGCGTCGACGATGTACTCGCGCGGGAGCACGTGGAGGATTTGGCGGTCGGCGTCGACCGGAATGGCGCGCGCGCCCTCGAGCACGCGCTCGACGTCGGTGCGGGTCACCTCGCCGCCGGCGATCGCCGCGACGCCGTCCGACGTCTGCGAGCGGATGTGGCTCCCCGCGACGCCCGCGTAGACCGTGCGGATCTCGACGCCTGCCATCGTCTGGGCCGCTTCGATCGCGTCTTTGATCGAGCGAACGGTCCAGTCGATGTTCGACACGATGCCCTTGCGAAGCCCGCGACACGGCACCGTCCCGACCCCGAGGATCGTGATGCCGTCGCTGTCGACCTCGCCGACGACGGCGGACACTTTGGTCGTTCCGATGTCGAGCCCGACGACGATCTCAGATTCGTGTTCCATTTCTCCGCCAGCATCCACGGATGCGCGAAATCGGCCAACAAAACCGCTTAACTCTCCGGCGGAGAGAGAAACAGGAAGGTCAGAAGATCAGAAGGACGGGATGAAGAGATTTTTGGGGGGGTCGACTGGTGGAGGTGGCGCGAGCGGCCGCGCCGTGGAAGGCATGCACCGACCTCGCAGGCGAAACTCAAAAAAATACCTTCTGATTCTTCTGATCTTCCTGTTTCAACTCTCGGGGAGCGCAGGGCGATTAGCGGACGCGGGCGACGACGCGGTCGGGGCGGGCGTCGTTGTCGAGGAGGATTGCGTCGGGCTTTTGGCCGCGGCGCTCGAGCTCGTAGGCGACGCGCGCGGCTTGGTCGAGCTTCTTGCGGAAGGGCGGGCCGCCGAGGACGAGCGTGGTGACCGCCGCGCCGCCGACGCTCAGCGACATGCCGTTGCCGGGCTCGAAGTGGATCTCTTGGAGCGGCATCTTCGAGGCGAGCGACGACTGTTGGTAATCGACGGCGACGTCGAGCGCGCGGCGGACGGCGTCGCCGAACGCGTCGCGATCGCTCTCGGCCAGCTCGGGGCTGAGGCCCGTGATGACCGGCAAATCCGCCGGATCCGTCGCTTCGAGCCGCTTGAAGGTCTCGCCGTCTCGCGTGACGAGGAACGTGTCGCTGCCGAGCGCCACCACCGCCGCGGGCACGCGCTCCTCGATGTCGACGACGATCGTGTCGGGGAGCTTTCGCGCGAGCACGGCGTTCTTCACGTACGGATCGCCGAGCATCTTGGTTCGCGCGGCGTCCAGATCGATCGAGAAGACGTTCTGACCCATCTTGATGCCCGCGCGCGCGAGGAGCGCGTCTTTGGTGCGCGTCTTCTGCCCGCTCATCGTGACTTGCTCGAGCGAAAACCGCGGGCTCGTCGTCAAGTAACGCCTCGACCCCCACGCGACCGCGAGGGACACGCTCGCGACGAGCGCGAAGCCCGCGACCGTGCGCAGCGGGCCCAGCCAGCGCGGCGGCGCGCTCGAACGCTCCGTCGGCTCCTCGGGCGCGGGCGGCGGATGCCCCTCTTGCGTGGGATCGATCGACGGCGCGACGCGACGGTTCTTCATGCGCGTTTCTCCAGCGCGGCGAGCAGCTCGCGCGCGCTCGCGTTGATGTCTCCCGCGCCGAGCGCGATGACGAGGTCGCCGGGCTCGACGATTTCGAGGAGCGCGTCCTTCACGTGCTCCCTGCCGCGCACGTAGCGCACCGAGTGGTGGCCGTGCGCGTGGACCGCGGCGGCGAGCGCCTCGCCGCTCGCGCCCTCGATCGGCTTCTCGCCCGCGGGATACACGTCGGTCATGACGAGCACGTCGGCGCCGTTGAACGCGCGCGTGAACTCCTCGAAGAGCGCGTGCGTGCGCGTGTAGCGGTGCGGTTGGAACGCGACGACGACGCGTCGATCGAAGCTCTTTTGCGCGGCCGCGAGCGTCGCCTCGATCTCCGCGGGGTGGTGACCGTAGTCGTCGACGATCATCACGTCGCCGCGCTTGCCGCCCTTCTCGATCGTCGGCTGGCCGAGGATCGGTGAAGCGACGCTGCACGCCGTGGAACTGCGCCATCGCTTCGCGCACCGCGTTGAGCGGCACCTCGAGCTCGTCGGCCGCCGCGAGCACCGCCATGGCGTTTTGCACGTTGTGCGCGCCCGGCATGCGCACCATGAACTCGCCGAGCGACTCGCCCTTGCGCGACGCGGTGAAGTGCGTCTCCACCCCGTCGAAGCGAACGTTCGACGCGCGGTAATCGGCCTGGCGCGAGATGCCGTAGGTCACGTGGCGCCGGCCGACGCGCGGCAGGATCGCCTGCACGTGCGGGTGATCGATGCACATCACGCACGAGCCCGTAGAACGGCACCTGGTTGGCGAACTGGACGAAGGCGTCTTTGACCTTCTCGTGCGTGCCGTAGTGATCGAGGTGCTCGGCGTCGATGTTCGTGACGATGGCGACCGTCGGGTTCAGGCGCAAGAAGGAGCCGTCGCTCTCGTCGGCCTCGGCGACGAACAGATCGCCCAGGCCGAGGCGCGCGTTCGAGCCGAGCGCGTTGACCTTTCCGCCGACGACGACGGTGGGGTCGAGGCCTGCGTGGCGGAGCACGGTCGCGGCGAGCGAGGTCGTCGTCGTCTTTCCGTGCGAGCCTGCGATGGCGACGCAGTACTTCACGCGCATGAGCTCGGCGAGCATCTCGCCGCGCGGAGATCGCCGGGATCTCGAGGGCGCGGGCGCGCGCGAGCTCGGGGTTGTTCTGCGCGATGGCGCTCGAGTGGACGACCACGTCGGCGCCGTGGACGTGCTCGGCCTTGTGGCCGACCTGCACCTTCACGCCGAGCGTCTCGAGGCGGCGCGTGACGTCGCTCGCCTTCATGTCGGACCCGGACACGTCGAAGTCCATCGTGCGCAGGATCTCGGCGAGCCCGCTCATGCCGATGCCGCCGACGCCGATGAAGTGAACGTGACGAACGCGACCGCGAAACATCTAGGAGACCTCCAGGCGCGATCCATTCGTCTCTTGCCGAGAAATCCGCAAGGGAATGTTTGCAAGATGCAACAAATCGCCGGCGACGTCCCACGCGGCGCGCGGGCGGCCCATCTTCCGCGCGGCGTCGGCCATCGCCTCGCGAAGCGCGCGGTCGCCGAGGAGGGCGCCGATCTCGCGGGCGAGGCGCGCCGGGGTCGCCTCGCTCTGGACGACGCAGACCGCGGCGCCGTTCTTCGAGAGCGACTCGGCGTTGCTGCGCTGGTGATCGTCGGCGGCGAACGGGAAGGGGACGAAGATCGCGGCGCGCCCGACCGCGGCGATCTCGGCGACGGTGCCGGCGCCGGAGCGCGCGACGACGAGATCCGCGCGCGCGAGCTCGCCGGGCACGTCGTCGAGGAACCCTCGCACGTCGGCGCGGAGGCCGTGGGCCTCGTACTTGGCGCGCAGCGCGTCCTCTTGTCCGCGCCCGCTCTGGTGGACGATCTCGAGCACGGGAGAGCGCGCTGTCCCTTCGGCGACCGCGGCGAGCGCCTCGGGCATCGCGTCGTTGATCGCGCGCGCGCCTTGGCTCCCGCCCATGATCGAAGATTCGCGCGCGCTCGGTCGCGTGGTACGGCGACGCGTCGAACCCGTCGCGGAGCGGAACGCCGAGCGGCCGCACGATGCGCGCCGACATCCGCGCGCCGACCTCGGGCCACGCGACGTACGCGCGCTTGGCGATCGGCGCGAGCAGACGGTTCGCCAGGCCGAGCACGCCGTTCGGCTCGAGGACGGCGAGCGGCGCGCCGGAGAGCGCGCTCGCGAGCGCCATGGGACCTGCCGCGTACCCGCCGACGCTCAGCACCGCCGCGGGCGCGAGCTCCTTCACGAGCCGCCGGGCGCGCCACGTCGCGCGCGCCGCGACGAGCGCGCCGCGGATTGCGCGCACCGGGCCGCCGCCTTTGATCGGCTGCACGTCGAGCATCTCGAGCCGGTACCCGCGGCTCGGCACGAGGTCCTTCTCGAGCCCGCGCGGCGAGCCCACGAAGACGACCTCGACGTCGGCGAGCTTGGTCATCGCGCCGGCGATGGCGAGGCCCGGGAACACGTGGCCGCCGGTGCCTCCGCCCGCGATGACGATCGTGCGGCTCACGACGCGACCTCCTCGCCCTGCTCCGCGCCTCGGGCTTCGGGGGCGTCGGGCGTGACGTCGCTCGCCTCTTTCGTCTCGCCTTGGCGCGAGATGTTGAGGAGCAGGCCGGCGGCGGCCGCGTTCACGAGGAGCGAGGAGCCGCCGAAGCTCACGAACGGAAGCGTCAGGCCCTTGGTCGGGAGGAGCGAGAGCGCGACCGCGAGGTTCAAGAGCGCTTGCACGCCGAACATCGTCGAGATCCCGAACGCGAGGTACGCGCCGTAGTCGTCGGGCGCGCGCAGCGCCGCGCGCACGCCGCGGAGCACCAGCAAGAGGAACGCCGCCGACAGCGCGAGGACCCCGATGAACCCGAGCTCCTCGCCGACGATCGCCGCGACGAAGTCGTTGTGCGCCTCGGGCAGGTACAACGTCTGAAGCCCGCGCCCGAGCCCCACGCCCGTGGGTCCTCCCGATCCGAACGACATGACCGACTCGAACGGCTGGTACGCGAGGTCCTGCCGGTGCTCGTCCATGTTGAGCCACGCGAGGTAGCGCGCGTAGCGGTACGCGCTCGAGCGGATCGCGAACGCGCC
Source organism: uncultured delta proteobacterium (assembly GCA_963731595.1). Classification (GTDB taxonomy): domain Bacteria; phylum Myxococcota_A; class Polyangia; order Polyangiales; family Polyangiaceae; genus DASXHD01. The sequence continues at coordinate 326,421 of CAVSWE010000002.1, read as the reverse complement.
GAACGCCGTGCCGAGGATCGACGCGCCGAGGATGTACCCGACCTTCGCGCCCGCGACGAAGAGCATCGTGAACGTGAGGAAGAGGAGCACGACGGCGCTCCCGAAATCGGGCTGCTTGAGGCAGAGCAGCATGAAGACGCCCGCCATGAGCACGTGCGGAAGGAATCCGACCGTGAACGTCTTCACGCGATCGGCCTTCTTCGCGAGCGAATAGGCGAGCCAGAGGACGATGGCGAGCTTGGCCATCTCGGCGGGCTGCACGTGGACCGGCCCGATCGACAGCCAGCGCGTCGCGCCGCCGCCGGTGTGACCGAAGCCGACGACGCACGCGATGAGCAGCCCCGCGACCCCCACCAAGACCGGGTACGTGAGCTTGTAGAGCCGGTGGTAGTCGAAGCGCGCGATCGCGAAGAGGAGCGCGAGCGACACCAGCGCGTACGCGCCCTGACGCTTCAAGAAGAACTGCGGATCGTGCTGCTCGACGGTCGCCGCGGCGGCCGACGCGCTGTACACCATGACGACGCCGAAGCCGATGAGGCCGATGACGACCGCGGCGAGCACGGGATCCATCGCGCCCCTCGCGCGCGCGGCGTCGGGCGCGGCGTCGAGCGGCGCCGCGAAGTCGATGTGCTTGCGGACGTTCGGCGGGAAGAGGCTCATCGCGCGCCTCCGAGCGATTTCACCGCGCGCACGAACTCGTCGCCGCGGTGCTTGTAGTCGCGGAACATGTCGAAGCTCGAGCACGCGGGCGAGAGCAAGACGGCGTCGCCGGCGCGCGCGAGCTCGGCGCTCTTCTGCACGGCGTCGTCCATCGAGCTCGCGCGAATGACGGGCACGACGGGCGCGAGCGCGCGCTCGATCTCGGCCGCGGCCTCGCCGAGGACCACCGCCGCCCGGCCCTTCGTCCTCATCGCGTCGGCGAGCGGGCCGTAGCTCCCGTGCTTGTCGCGGCCGCCAGCGATCAAGACCGCGCGCGCTTCACGCAGGCCGAGGAGCGCGGTCACCGAGGCGCCGACGTTGGTCCCCTTCGAGTCGTCGTAGTAGCGGACGCCCTTCACGTCGGCGACGAGCGCCATGCGATGCGGCAGGCCGGCGAAGGCCGCGAGGACGCGCGCGGCGACGTTGCGCGCGACGCCGAACGGCGCGACCGCCGCGAGCGCCGCGGCTGCGTTTCGCCGGTTGTGCGCGCCCTCGAGCCGCAGGTCGTAGTCGAGCGCGTCGCCGAAGGTGACGACCCGCCCGCGCCCGCGCTTCGCCTCGCGGAGACAAATCGGGTCATTTTCAGGGACCACCGCGAGGTCCGCCTCGGTCTGGTTCACGAAGCAGTTGCCCTTCGCGCGCGCGTAGTCGTCGAAGCTCGCGTACCGATCGAGGTGATCGTCGGTGACGTTCAAGAGCACCGCGACGTCGGGGCGAAACGCGCTCACGCGCTCCATCTGAAAGCTCGACACCTCGAGGACGACGACGTCGAACGCCTCGTCCGCGTGCGCCGCCCAGGGCTCGCCGAGGTTGCCGCCCGCGAAGACCTTCTTGCCGGCGGCCTCGAGCAGCGCGGCGACCAGCGACGTCACGGTGCTCTTTCCGTTTGTGCCGCCCACCGCGACGATCGGACAAGGATGCAGTCTGCACCGATACGCGAGCTCGATCTCGCCCCAAATCGGGCATTTCGCGCCCTCGAGCGCCGGAAAGGTCGGCACGCCCGGAGAGACGACGACGAGGTCGAACGCGTCGAAGCGCGCGTCTTTCTGGAGGACGAAGTCGCCGAGCGAAAAGTCGAGGGCGCGCTGATCGACGCCGGTCACGCGCGCGCCGCGCGCCGCGCAAAGCTGCGCCGCGGCGACGCCGCTCGCACCGAGTCCGACGACCGACGACACGTTTGCCGGCGAGATCCATGGATGGGCCCTACCTCAGCTTCAAGCTCGACAGCGACACGAGGGCCAACAAAACGGAGACGATCCAGAAGCGGACGATGATTTTCGGCTCCGGCCACCCCTTCTTTTCGTAGTGGTGGTGGATGGGCGCCATCAGGAAGACGCGCCGCCCGGTGAGCTTGTAGCTGCCGACCTGCACGATGACGCTGACATCTCGAGGAAGAAGATCGCCGCCGAGGATGATCGAGAGGAGCTCGTTCTTGGTGAAGACGGCGCACATCCCGAGCCCGCCGCCGAGCGCGAGCGCGCCGACGTCGCCCATGAACACCTGCGCCGGGTACGTGTTGTACCAAAGGAAGCCGATGCCCGCGCCGACCATGGCGCCGCAGAAGATCGAGAGCTCGCCGACGCTCGCGATCGAGGGGATGTCGAGGTAGCGCGCGATGACGAAGCGCTGCGTACGCCGCGATGCCGATGGTCGCGCCGCAGAGGTACGCCCAGACGAGGTACGTGCCCGCGCTGAAGATGACCGGGCCGATGGCGAGCCCGTCGAGCCCGTCGGTGAGGTTCACCGCGTTCGATGTCGCGACGACCACGACGACGGCGAAGACGAAGTAGACGCCGAGCGGCAGGGCGATCGGGTGCTTGTAGAATGCGACGAACGGGAGGCCCAGATTCGCCTCGGATCTCTGAGCCAGTCGTCGGGCATGCTGCTGGTTGTAGAAGACGTAGGCGAGGACGCCGCCGGCGACGAGGAACTGGCCGAGGAGCTTGTAGCGGCCGGGGAGGCCGTCGCTCTTCTTGGTCTTGATCTTCAGGTAGTCGTCGAGATACCCGATGACGCCGTACCCGGCGGTGACGGCCGTCGTCGCCCAGACGAAGACGTTCCGCGCGTCGCACCAGAAGATCGTCGGCACGAGGACGCTGAGCAGGATGAGCGCGCCGCCCATGGTCGGCGTGCCCTGCTTCTTGAAGTGCGTCGCGGGGCCGTCGTCGCGGACGATCTGGCCGATCTGCTTCTTCTGGAGCTCGCGGATGAACCACGGCGCGAGCACGAAGCTGAGGAGCATCGCCGTGATCGTCGCCGCGATGACGCGGAACGGGACGTAGCGAAGGACGTTGAGCCAGCGCAGCCAGTGCGGCGTAGCGGTGGAGCGGATAGAGGAGCTCGTAGATCACGGTTTGAATCTCTTCGTCAGAGCGCAGACGACGGCCTCGGCGCCGACCTAGCGCGAGCCTTTCACGAGCACGACGTCCCCTGCGCGCACGCGCTCGAGCGCGGCCGCGGTCGCGGCTTCGACGTTCGGGCAGTCGAGCGCGTCGACGCCGCCGGCTCGCGCGCGCGCGATCGTCTCGCTCGCGAGGCCGCCGCAGCCGATGGCGAGGGCGACGCCCGCGGCGGCGACCGCGTCGCCGAGCGAGCCGTGCTCGTCTCGCGCGGCAGGTCCCAGCTCTTTCATCTCGCCGAGCACCGCGACGCGGCGCCGCGGACCGGCGACCTCGGCCAGGATCGCGAGGGCCGCGCGCATGCTGCCGGGGTTCGCGTTGTAGGTGTCGTCGAGGACGACGACGGCGCCGAGATCGACGACGGCGGCGCGGCCCTCCACGTTCTTGGCGCGCGCGCATCGCCGCGTCGAGGGCGTCTTGCGGGATCGATCCGGCCGCGGCCTCGGCTGCCGCGAGCGCCGCGCAGAGATCGATCGCGGCGGCCTCGCCGACGAAGGGGAGCTCGAGCTCGACGATCTCGCGCGCGCGCGGCGAGGGACACGCGTCGCCGCACGGGCGCTCGATTGTCACGCGCGAGCCGTCGACGCCGCGGGAGACGCGGTCGAGGAGCTTGTATTCTGCATGCGTTGCGCGCCCGAAGCCGATTTTCCGCGGCGCCACGGATTTCTGGGCCAGCCCCGTGGAGAGAGCGTCGTCCGCGTCGAAGACGCACGCCTGCCGCGCCGCGAGGAACAACGAGCCCTTCTCGCGTCCGACGTCCTCGCGCTTGCCGCCGACGCCCTCGGCGTGCGCGAGCCCGACGTTGGTGACGACGGCGACGTCCGGTGCGACGATCTCGCCGAGCCGCTCGATCTCGCCGCGAACGCTCATGCCGCACTCGACGACCGCGAAGCGATGCGCGGGGGAGAGTGCAAAGAGCACGGCGGGGACGCCGACGAGGTTGTTCAGGTTGCCGGGCGTCGCCCACGTCTCGCCGCGCGCCGCGAGGAGCGCGGCGATGAGCTGCTTGGTCGTGGTCTTCCCGGCGCTGCCCGTGATCGCGACGACGCGCGCCTCCGCGTTCGCGGCGCGCCACGCGGCGAGCGCGTCGCGCGCGAGGTCGCCCCACGCACGCAGCGTATCGCCCACGCGGACGACGTCCGGTGCGTGCGGCAGGTCCCCGTCGACGCGATCGACGACGAGCAGAGCGGCTCCGCGGCGAGCGGCCTCGGCGAGGAACGCGTGCCCGTCGTGACGCTCGCCGCGCAGCGCGACGAACGCTTCGCCGCCCGCGATCGCGCGCGCTGTCCGACACGATCCCGCGCGCGCGCCTTCCGGCGCTTCGCACGATCGCGCCGCCGGTCGCGCGCGCGGCCGCACGCCGCGTCGAGCTCGGCAGCGTTCTTGGGGATCGGCGTCGACATCTCAGGATTTCTCGTTGCGGCGCCGCACGAGCGCGGCGCGCGCGTGCTCGTCGGTCGTCGAAGTGACGTTTCTCCGTCCCGACGATCTGGTAGTCCTCGTGGCCCTTGCCGGCAACAAGCACGACGTCTCCCGGCTCTGCCTTTCGCACCGCGAGATCGATCGCGCGCGCACGGTCGAGCTGGATCAGGTAGCCGCGCGCGCGCCCGACTTCGGCTTCGTCGATGCGCGGCATCTTCGCGCGGACGGCCGCCTCGATGGGCGCGGCGATGGCCTCGGGCGACTCGGTCCGCGGGTTGTCGTTCGTCACGATCGCGACGTCCGCGCGCGACGCGACCGCGTCGCCCATCGGCCCGCGCTTCTGCGCGTCGCGATCCCCGCCGCAGCCGAAGACGCAGAGGATTCGGCCCGTGCGGGGCGTCGGCTCTTGCGCCGTCCCGGACACGACGACGCGGAGCGCGTCGAGCACGCGCGCGAGGGCGTCGGGCGTGTGGGCGTAGTCGACGAGCACCGAGACGTCGTCGCCGTCGTCGCACCGCTCGAGCCGCCCGGGCGCGCCGCGCGCGTGCGCGAGCCCTTCGAGCGCCGGCGCGATCTCGAGGGCGAGCGCGTGCACGCACCCGATGGCCACGACGAGGTTCTCGACGTTGTGCGCGCCCACGAGCGGCGAGCGAAACGGAAATTCTCCGCGCGGCGTCGCGAGCACGCCCTCGATGCCGCGCGCCGAGAGCTCGAGCGCGCGCGGAGCCACGTCCGCCTCGGCGCCGACTCGCGCGCTGACACGGAGCTTCGGGCCGTCGATCCGGTCGTAGAGCGCGCGCCCGAAGTCGCCGTCGACGCACACGACCGACGTGCCCGGCCCGTACTCGAGGAAGAGCTTCGCCTTCTCCTCGGCGTACGCCTCCATCGAGCCGTGGAAGTCGAGGTGGTCTTGCGTGAGATTCGTGAACGCCGCGACGCGTGAATCGGATGGCCGCCGTGCGCTTTCGAGGCGAGCGCGATCGACGAGACCTCCATCGCGACCTGCCCCGCGCCGGCGCGCTTCATCGCGAGCATCAGGCGCTGCGAGATCGTCGGCCTCGGGGGTCGTGTGCTCGGCCGTGACGGAGAACGCGCCGAAGCCGTGCGCGACGGTGCCGATGATCCCGCAGCTCGGTGCGCCCTTGGCCGCGTCGATCGCCGACGCGCACGAGGTGCGTCGTCGTCGTCTTGCCGTTCGTCCCGGTGATCCCGACGACCTCGAGCGCGAACGACGGGTGCCCGTAAATCACCGAGGAGGCGCGCGCGAGACCCTCGAGCACGTCGCCCACGGCGACGACCGGCAAGCCCGCCGCGCGGGCGTCGAGCGAGCCGGGCGCCGCGAGAACCGCGGTCGCGCCGGCTTTCCTTGCATCCTGCACGTACTTCGCGCCGTCCGCGCTTGCGCCCTTGCGCACGACGAACAAGTCGCCCGGCCGCACGCGCCGCGAGTCATGGTGAAGGCCCCGCACCTCGATCGTAGCGTCGCCGTCGAGCGATGCGCCGAGCTCGCGAACCAGATCGCCGAGCCGCGTCGGATGATCCGGAGCGACCTCGTCGATTGCGTTCATGAAGACTGCTCGAAGGATAGCCGCACCGCGCTGCCCTTCGGCACGACCGTGCCCGCCGCGGGCGACTGCCGCACGGCGTGACCGCTCCCTTCGATCTGGGGCACGAGCCCCGCGCCCAGCATCGCGCGGACCGCGTCGCGCGCGCCCATGTTGCCGACGTCCGGCACCGGGATCCCGTCGTTCGGAGGGGCGCTGTTCTGCGCGACGGCGGCGTTGGTCGGCGTCGGCGCCGGCGCCTCGCTCGCGCGGTATCGCCGCGATGACTTTGTCGGCCGGGTCGTCGCTGCGCGACACTTCGATCTTCTTGCTGCCCTCGCTCGGCGTCACCCCGAGGTAGCGCAGCGTGCCCTCCGCGACGCGCCGAAACACGGGCCCCGCGAGATCGCCGCCGTAGTGACCGATCATCGGTTCGTCGAGCACGACGGCCACGACGATTCGCGGGCGTTCGGCCGGCACGAACCCGATGAACGACGCGGTGAACTTGTCCTGCGAGTATCTTCCCGTCTGCGGGATCGACCTTCTGCGCCGTCGCCGTCTTGCCCGCGACGCGGAAGCCCGGCACCGCGGCCTCGACGCCGGTGCCGCCGTCTTCGGTGACCGCGGTCAGCATCTCGGCCATGAGCTTCGTCACGTACGTGGGGACCGTCTCGCGCCGCACGTGCATGGTTCCTTCGCGAATCACGTCGCCGGTGCTCGTCGTCACCTTCTTCACCAGCAGCGGCTCGAGCAGCCTCCCGCCGTTCGCGATCGCGGACATCGCGGTCGCGAGCTGAATCGCCGTGACGCTGATGCCCTGACCGAACGACGCGTTCGCGGTCTCGACGTCGAACCACGGTCGCCCGCGCGGCCGGAGCACGCCCGCCGCTTCGCCCGGCAGCGGCAGCCCGGTCGCCTCGCCGAAACCGAAGCGCCGGAGCCCCGCGTAGAGCCCCGGCTCGCCGAGACGAAGCCCGATCTTCAGCGCGCCGATGTTCGAGCTCTTCGCGAGGATCTGCGTCGGCGTGAGGTAGTCGTTCAGGTGCGTGTCGTGGATGACGACGTTGCCGACCTGGTAGGTGCCGTGCTCGCAGTTGATCGTCTCGGTCGGCTTCAGCACGCCCGCGGCGAGCGCCGCCGAGAGCGTGAAGATCTTCATCACCGAGCCGGGCTCGAAGCGATCGGTGATCGCTCGATCGCGTCGCGAGTCGGCCGCCGACTCGGAGTAGTCGTTGGGGTTGTACCCGGGCGTCGACGCCATCGCGAGGAGCTCGCCGGTGCTCGGATCCATGACGATGACGGAGCCGCCCTTGACCTCGTACGTGCCCATCGCAGCGTCGAGCTCCTGCTGCGCGAGGTGCTGAATCGCCGAGTCGATCGTGAGCGTGACGTCGTGACCGGCGAGCGCCTGCTCGTCGACCTGGCCGTCCTCGAACAGGAGATGCCCGCTGCGATCGCGGAGGCCCTGCACCTCTTCGATGCGTCCGCGGAGGTCGTCGTCGAGCGACAGCTCGAGCCCGTCCTTGCCTTGCCCGTCGGGCGCGACGAACCCGAGCACCGCCCCGAGGAGCTCGCGCCCTGGATAATACCGGTGCCCCTCGCCCTCGATGCTCAGGCCGTGGATCGGCCGCACTTGTTTCTTCGGGTCGCCGAGATCCCGGATCGCGGTGGTCTCGTCGTTCGTCGACGCGACGCTTGAGCCAGATGAACCGTCGGCGCGTCGCGAGCTTCTGGTAGAGCTCGTTCGAGTCCATCGAGAGCGCGGCGCCGAGGCGGACGCTCGCATCCTTCAGCGCGACCGTCTGCGCGCTGTCGCCCTCGACGCCGTGGAGCATCTCGGCGACGTCGGCGACGATGCTGGGCACCTCGATGCTCACCGCGAGCGGCTGCCCGTTGCGATCGAACACGCTGCCGCGCTTGGGTTCGACGTGGAGACGTCGCTGGCGCTGTTTCTCCGCGAGCTCGCGCCACGCCGCGCCGTCCTCGACCTGCACGCGGTACGCACCGGACACGATCACGCCGAGCGACAGCCCCATGATCCCGCAAAGCACGCCCATTCGAACGCGTATCCAGCGCGCGCGCTTCCCGTCGAGGTTCCTCAAGGCGTCCCGTTCTTGGCGAGCGGCGCGGCGTGCGCGCCGGCGGCGGGCAACGTGATGATGCGCTCGGCGGGCGGCGGCTCCATGCCGAGCAGCGTTCGCGCGACGATCTCGACGCGGTCCGGCGTCTCGTAGCTCGCCTTCTCCAGCTCGAGCACGCGCTTCACCTCGCGGAGGTGCGCCTGCTCGGTGCGCGCGCGACCGAGCTCGTAGCCGAGCGAGAGCGTACGCCCGCGGAGCGCGAGCTGGACGACGAACGCGCACACGCACGCGATTGTCGCGAGCGTCCAGCTGAGCACGAAATAGCGGTTGGACGCCGCGCGGGTCACGTCGGCACCTCCCGCAGGCGCGCCGCTCGGAGCTTCGCGCTTCCCGCGCGCGGATTGGCTTCGCGCTCGGCGTCGGTTGCGAGCACCGGCTTCTTCGTGAGCGGCTCCCACGTGGTGCGATCGGCGAAGCCGTGCTTCACGCGGCGATCTTCGAGCGAGTGGAAGCTGATGATCGCGGCGACGCCGCCGACCGCGAGCACGCGCGGCAGCGACGCGAGCAGGTGCTCGAGCTCGCCGAGCTCGTCGTTCAGCACGATACGGAGCGCCTGGAACGTGCGCGTCGCGGGATCGATCCCCCCGACGCGCATCGGTCCGACTGCGCGCACGATGGCTCGTCTCAAGTCGAGGGTGCTCGCGAGCTCGCGATCGCGCTGCGCGCGCTTGATGCTGCGCGCGATGCGGCGCGAGCGCCGCTCGTCGCCTGCGCGATAGATCACGTCGGCGAGCTCCTCCTCGTCGAGCCGTTCGATCATCTCGAGCGCCGTCTCGCCCGCGCTCGGATCCATGCGCATGTCGAGCGGGCCCTCGTGACGAAAGCTCATCCCGCGCGACGGATCGTCGATCTGCGGTGAGCTCACGCCCAGATCCGCGCAGAGCCCCTGCACCTTCTCGACGCCGAGCGCGGCGAGTCGCTCCTCGACCTCGCCGAAGCGAGCGTGCACGAACGTCGCGCGCTCGCCGAACGGCACGAGGCGCGCGCGCGCCGCTTCGAGCGCAGCCGGGTCGCGATCGAACGCGATGATTCGCGACTTGGCCGAGGCCTGCAGGATCGCTTCGGCGTGGCCGCCGCCGCCGACGGTCGCGTCGACGTAGACGCCGTCATCCGGCGCCAGCGCCCCGACGGTCTCGGACAAAAGCACGGTCGCATGTACGAAACGCATCTGCTCCGTCTCTTCCTCGGCCCACGTCCACTCGACCGACTCGACCACGCCGGGCAGCGGGAGCTGCGGCGAGGACGGCAGGTCCGCCGCAGGCGGCATGCCGCGAAAACCAAACGAGGCCAGCTGCGATTTCAGCGCCGAGCTCATAGGCCGAGCTCCGCGAGGCGCGCGGCCATCTGCGCGCGCTCTTCGTCCGACGCGATCTCGGTCGAGTCGCGCCACGTGTCCTTGTCCCAGAGCTCGGCGTAGCGGCCCGCGCCCGCCCAGAGCACGTCTTTTTTCAGCCGCGCGTGATCGCGCAGCGTCGGCGGAACGAGCACGCGCCCCGAGTCGTCGACGTCGCACTCGACCGCGCCGGACACGTAGATGCGGCGGAGCTTCTGCACCGCGCGATCGAACTGCGAGAGCTTTCCGATGCGCTCTTCGAAGCTCAGCCACTCGGGCATCGTGTACGCGACGAGGCACGGATCGAGGCTGCTCGTGAGCACCACGCGCTTCTCGCCGATCGACGCGAGCACCTCGCGGTAGCGCGCCGGCAGGCTGGTTCGACCCTTTGGGTCGATGGTGTGCTCGTACCGACCGCGGAACATCGATTCGTGCGACCTCGGTGGTGGGTCAATGGCACTTCATGCCACTTCTTCCCACGCATCCTGCACGCTATGGAACCGCGTCCCAGCTGTCAACAATCTCGCATCGCCAAACCCTCTAAATCATGCCCTCTTTTGCTCAGCGGTACAAATGAGCAGCACACAATGCCGACCGGTCGGTATTGACGCGGCGCCCCGTGGAGGATTGACACGTAAGTTCGGATCCGAACATTGGTCCGCATGACACGTGCACGCACGGTTCGCCGCGAGCTCGAGCGCGAGCGGAAGAAGCTCGAGGAGGCCCGATGGAAGCTCGCGATGCTCGAGGCCGGCTTCCGCCGCGACCGGCCGCTCGTCGTCGAGTCGGCGTCGCAAATCGAGCCGCACGCCCGCGGCATGCGGTGTCCCGCGTGCGACGTCGGCTTTCGGGTGGTAGACCACCGGGCGACGCCCGAGGGGCGCGTCGTCCGAGCGCAGTGTCCGCAGTGCGGGCGCACCCCCGAGATTCGTTTCGTCCTTCGCGATAGCCTGGCGAGCTGATGAGCACGCCGAACAAGAACGTGAGCGGAGCCGACTTCTGGGAGGCGGCCTACCGTGAGAACCGCGACGGCTGGGAGCTCGGCGAGGTCGCGCCGCCGCTCGCGCGAGCGCTCCGCGAGATGCCGGCGCCAACGACCGGCGCGCGGGCGATCGTGTTCGGCTCCGGTCGCGGGCACGAGGCGCGCGCGGCGGCCGAGCGCGGGTGGAGTGTCGTCGGCGTGGATTTCGCCGAGTCGGCGCGCGCCGAAGCGGCTCGCCTCACGCCGGCCGCGCTGCGCGATCGCATCGAGTGGCGGACAGCGGACCTCTTCACGCTCGCCGACACCGACGCGGGCGCGTTCGACCTCGCCGTCGAGCACACGAGCTATTGCGCGATCGACCCGGCGCGTCGTCCGGAGTGGATGCGCGTCGCTCGCGCCGTGCTTCGACCGGGCGCGACACTCCTCGCGCTCTTTTACACGCACGGTCGCGAAGGCGGCCCGCCGTTCGGCGCGACCCAAGACGAGGTCCTCGCCGCGCTCGCCCCGCACTTCGACGTCGTGCGGCGCGAGGTGCCGTCCGACAGCATCGAGCGACGCCGCGGAGAAGAGCTCCTCGTGTGGGCGACGGCGCGGTAGTTACGAGCCGAGCGTCACGGCGCGAGCAGGTGTCGCGCGATGACCATGCGCTGAACCTCGCTCGTGCCCTCGCCGATTTCGCAGATCTTCGCGTCGCGGAGGTGACGCTCGACCGCGAACTCGCGCGTGTAGCCGTAGCCGCCGTGGATCTGCAGCGACTTGTTGCACGCGCGCGTCGCCGCCTCGCTCGCGTAGAGCTTGGCCATCGACGCCTCGCGCGAGAAGGGCTTCCCGTGATCGGCGAGCCAGGCCGCGCGGTACGTGAGGAGCGCGGCTGCGTCGAGCTCGGTCTTGCAGTCTGCAAGCATCCACTGGATCGCCTGGAAATCCGCGATCGGCTTGCCGAACTGCTTGCGATCCTTCGCGTAGCTCACGGCCATCTCGAGCGCGCCGAAGCCTAGACCGAGCGCCATCGCCGCGATCGAGATGCGGCCGCGATCGAGGATCTTCATCGTGTCGATGAAGCCGGCGTCCACCTCGCCCACGCGGTGGCTGTCGGGCACGCGGCAGTTCTCGAAGTGGAGCTCGGCAGTGTCGCTCGATCGGCAGCCGAGCTTGAGCAGGTGCTTGCTCGCGTCGAAACCGGGCGTGCCGTGCTCGACGACGAAGGCCGTGATGCCCTTCTGTTTGCTCGCGTTCGGGTTGGTGCGGGCGAGGACGACGCAGAAGCCGCCGACCGAGCCCTGGGTGATGAACATCTTCGTCCCGTCGAGGACCCAGTGGTCGCCGTCGCGGCGCGCGGTGGTCGCGAGGGCCGGCCGAGTCGCTGCCGCTGCCGGGCTCGGTGAGCGCCCACGCGGCGAGCCACTCGCCCTTGGCGGCCTTGGGCAAGTACTTCTTCTTCTGCGCCTCGGTGCCGAACGACAGGATGTGCCCCGTCCCGAGGCCGTTGTGCGAGGCGACCGTGAGGGCCAGCGAGCCGTCGACGCGAGCGCACTCCTCGACGCAGATCGCGTAGCTCGTCGTGTCCATCCCCGAGCCGCCGTACTCCTCGGGGATGCGGATGCCGAGCAGGCCGAGCTCGGCGAGCTTCGGCACGATCTCCTTCGGAAAGCGCTCTTCCTCGTCCCACTTGCGCGCGCGGGGCGCGACCTCGCTTCGGGCGAAGTCGCGCACCGTCTTGCGCAAGAGCTGGTGGTGCTCGGAGAATTCGAAATCCATCCCCCGAACGAATTACCACAAATTTTCGCCCAAATTACCCCACACCACGGGCCCGGGCCCGGCTCACGAATCGTGGAAGACGCCGATTTCGCGAGCGAGCGAGCGCCGCGTGGGGTGGGGCCCCGAAAAAGCGCGTTTTTTGGGCGGGGCGGCGCGTGCCGCCCCCCGTGAGACGCTCGTTCACTCAGTGGGCGATGCACACCTTCTTGCCGCCGTTGACGTCGGTGCAGTGGTAGCCGTTCGGGCAGCGATCGCCGCCGCCGCACGTCCGCGAGCAGTATGTGTCCGAGCCGTTCTTCACGCAGACGCCGGTCGAGCAATCGGCGCCCTTGCTGCACGCCTCGCCCATGTCGGTGCCCGGCTTGCCCGACGACGTGGACCCGGCGTCGGCCTTCGGTTTCGGCGAGTAGACGCCCGCGTCGGCGTCGGCCTCGCCCTCGCCCGCCTTCGCCAGCGCGGACGCGATGACGTCGGCGAAGGCGTCGGCGCGCGTGTAGATGTTGTGCACGTCCGAGCCTTCGCACGTGGGGCCGCCACGAGAGACGACGCCGAGCAGATTGCCGCTCGTTTCGTCGAGCGCCGGACCGCCGCTGTCGCCGCTGCACGTCGCCTCGCCGACCTCGAGCTCGGCGGCCGAGGTCGCCTCGATTTTCACGTGCTCCCGAAGGAGCTTCACGCCCGCGCCGCCGTAGTCGCCGCTCTTTCCGAAGCCGACGGCGCGCACGAAATGCCCTTTCTGCGGCGCGGTTTTGCTCACCTTGACGGTCGGGACGCCCGTCACGTCCTGGTCGAGCACGATCGCGGCGATGTCGTGATCGCAGAGCACGTCGCTCTTCGGCACGACGACCGCCTTGCCGTGCGCGACCAGGTCGGCGCTCTGCGCGTCGTCGCCGACGAGGATGCCGAGCGACTTGGGCGAGCGGTTGCTCTCAATCTGCGCGCCCTGCGGCGGGCACGCGACGCTCTCGCTGGTCACGGACACGCAGTGGCGTGCGGTGAGGACGACGCGAGGAGCGATGAGCGTGCCGGAGCAGAGCCCCTCGCCCCCGATGTCGATGGCGACGACCGCGGGATCGCGCCCGCAATCGGGCGAGCCGCTCACGATTTCGGTCGAGTCGACCTCGAGGCCGGACGACGCGTCCCCCGCGTCCCCCGACGATGGCGTCGGGCGGAGCGACGGGTCGAAGCCCGACGAGCACGCGGCGACGCCGAGCGAGAGAGCGAGCATGGTGACGATGCGAACATGAGAGTTGGACATGCAGACACCTCCGGAGGAGGCGCCGCGTAGCGACCGTCGTGCCGCGCGAATTCGAGGGATTTTCGACAATTCGGGGTGGCCGGGCCAGGCCGCGGGCCGGCCGGGGGCCACGTCCGAGGCTCAGTGCGGCTGCACGTTGTCGCGCACCCAGGTCACGATTTGCTCGAGGGTCGTGCCCGGCGTGAAGACGCCCGCGACGCCCGCGGTCTTCAGCCGCTCCATGTCGGTCTCGGGGATGATGCCGCCGCCGAAGACGAGGACGTCGTCGGCGCCCTTTTGTTTGAGAGCGTCGATGACGGCGGGGAAGAGCGTGTTGTGCGCGCCGCTCATGATCGAGAGACCGACGGCGTCGACGTCTTCTTGGACCGCGGCGCTCGCGATCATCTCGGGCGTTTGGTGCAGGCCCGTGTAGACGACCTCGAAACCGGCGTCGCGGAGCGCGCGCGCGACGACCTTCGCGCCGCGATCGTGGCCGTCGAGGCCCGGCTTCGCGACGAGGATGCGGACTTTGCGAGACGACATGCCCGAACTCTACTCAAGGACGGCACGCCGGCAAAGACGCGCCCTCGCGTTCGACGTCGCCTGTCCGCGAGGTCCCGCCTGCCGCGGAGCCCTCGACCCAGCAGCCGTCGTCGAACACGGCCCGCGGGCCCTCGGCGTCGCGCGACAGCTTGTCGATGACGGCGCGGTCCTTGATCGGGTCGAGCAGGCGGGCGTCGATGTGCGGGTGCGGGTTCGACTTGTCGAGGACGTGATCGCTGTCGACGAAGACGAGGTGGTAGCCCCACCCGGCGAGCTTCTGCCGGGGCGCGTCGAGCTGGAACGAGAGATCGGCGACCATGCCGAGGCGCGTCCAACCGTTGAGGTAGACGACGTGCCGGTCGCGCTGCGCGGCGGGAAATTCGGGCGTCCAGCTCTCGCCCTGGTTCGAGACGAGGTTGCCGAGCGACGCGAAGATGGGGACCTTGCGACCGTCCTCGGTCGCGTGCACGACCATCGGCGAGACGACATGCGGGTGATGAATGATGACCGCGTCGGCGCCGGCGTCGGCGGCCGCGGCGGCGAGCGCCATCATCGCGCCGGTCTGAGGGGCGTACTCTTGCCCGCCGTGGACGATGGCGACGACCGCGTCGCACCCGTCGTGGAAGGCGCGCGCGACGGCGCGCTCGACGCGCAGGCGACCCTCGTGGTCGGGCGCCGCGATGGCGAGGTGACCCGCCGTCATGCAGCCCGGCCGGCGATCGTTGACGAAGGTCGTCCAAGCGACCGCGCAGACGCGACGTCCGCCTTGCGAGGCGATGGTGCGCGCCTCCCACGGGTCGGTGGCCGAGGCGCCGAGCGCCGTGACGCCCACGGCGGTCGCGGTGTCGATCGACGCGGCGAGCCCGCGCCGCCCGAGATCGCACGCGTGGTTGTTCGCGAGCGTGATCGCGGTCACGTTGGCCGAGGCGACGGCGTGCATCCAGTCGGGCTTCGCGGCGAGCGACAGGGTCGAGGTGTCGATGCCCGCGAGGTCGCCGGTCGCCGTCTCGTAGTTGACGATGGCGGCGTCGGCCTCGCCGAAGAGCGGCGCCATCGGCGCGAGCGCTTCCGCAACGCGCGCCGCGTCGACGAGCTGCGGTCGGTGCGGGATCACGTCGCCGCCGATCATCACGCGGAGCGTCGCCGCGGGCGCGCGCACGGCGGGGACCGCCGCGGCGAGCGTCGGATGCGTCTGCGCGACCGGCGCCGGATCGCGCGCCTTGGCCGGATCCGCCGACGCGCACGCGCCGAGCCACAGACCGAGCAACGCAAGAGCGGGGCGCACGGGCGGATCGTTTCGCGCCGCGCCCCGCGAGGCCAAGTTTGTGGCGTCAGTCGCGTCGCAGCGTGACGCCGGAGAGCTCGAGCGAAGCGCCCTTTTTCAAGGCGAGCGCGACGTCGCCGTGGGCTTCGTGCGCCGGGACCGGGGCCTCGAGCGAGGCGCTCTGGGGTGGCCGGCCGCGCCGAGTGCAGACTGCACGAATCGTGTTGCCCTTCACCTCGACGTGGACGTGGTCGACGCGCGTCAGCGCCGTGCTCTGCGCGAGCTCGCGCTCGGCGGTCGGCGTGACCTCCACGATGGCGATCCTCGCGGGCGAGCGCGCGTCGCCGGGGACGACGCGCAGGCCGATGCCGACGCCGTCGCGGCCGCCCCGCGCGCGGAGGAGCACGGCGTACGAGCCCTCGCCCCGCACGTCGGCGTCGAACGAGACGTCGTCGCCCGGCGCGGAGATCGCGGCGACGTCGGAGTCTCCGCGCCCCTCGAGGCGGATGCGCGGTCCGGCGGCGATGCCGACGGCCGGCGAGCCGTAGAGCGCCCGGAGAGTCAGGCCGGCGCCGGTCCACGACGCGCCGCCCGAAATGGGAATTCGCGCGGTCGGCAGCATCGAAAACGCGAGCGGCTGCCGATCGCGGTGGACGCCCGTCGGCACGCCGGCCGCGTCGCGCACGATCTCCCAGCGCGCGCCGGCGAGCGTGAAGCCCGTCGCCGTGCCGTTCGGCGCGAGCGTGACCGACGCGAGCGGGCGCGGCGAAATCGAGCCGTCGTGCTCGCCCTGTCCGAGGACGATCGACTGAACGCCGGACGGTCCGGCGCTCGCGGCGAGCACGCCGATCGCGTCCGACACGAGGGCGACCGACTCCGGGCGGCCCGCGAGGAATCTCGCCATCGCGAGATCGAGCGTGCGTGGCGCGTCGACGAGGAGCATCGCGACCGCGCTCGCCGCCGCCGCTTCGGGCGACGCGGTCGGCGCGGCGCCGAGGAGCTTCTGCGCGTCCGCGCCGGCGGCTTGCACGTCGCGCTGCACGGCGAGCCGCAAGTCGCCGTGGGTCGCGAGGGCGCGTCGCGTGAGGGCGAGCGCGAGCTCCGACGCGAGCTCGCCGAGGCCGCGCGGAACGGGCGTCGGCGCGACCTCGTCGGCGGGAAACCCGGCCATTCCGGTCGTCGCGTCGAGGCTCGAGACCGCGAGGACGTCGCCGTGCGCGCGGAGACCCGGGCGCGGGTCGCCGAAATAAATCGCCTCGACCCCGCCGAGCGCGCTCGCCGGCAGTCGGCGGACGAGCTCCAACGCCGCCGCGAGCGCCGCGCCGCCGGCCCCCGAGTCGAGCACGATCACGCTCCGCTCGAGGAGGAGCCGCCGCGCGGCCGCGTCGAGCCCGATGCGCAGCGCGCCGTCGATCGGTCGCGTCGGCGAGTCGGGCCCCATGTCGTACGCCGCGAGCATCGCCTGCGCGCGAATGCGCGACGCGATCGGCGAGAGCACGGCGCCCGGCGACAGCGTCGCCGAGTGCTGCTTCAGATGATTGCCGAGCGCCTTCGCGCACGCGTCGTACGTCGCCTCGTCGATGCCGACTTGCGCGTCGTGCACGCGGCCGCCCCCGCCGGAGCTCGCGTTCGCGATCTCCGCGTCGAGGAACGCGTAGATGCGAAAGAGCTCGGCCGCAGCGTCGCTCGGCGCGTCGAGCGACGGGCTACGATCGAAGACGGCGTCGGCGCGCGCGAGGAGGCCGCGCGTGACCGCCGCCGCGAGCACGCTGCGCGACGCGCGCGAGCCCGCGCCGAACACGAGCTCGCGCAAGAACGCGACGCGCGCCTCGGTCACCGGCGTCGGCGCGAGCGCGTGCGTCATCGCCGCCGCCGACTCGTCGCCGCTCAAATCAGGGCGCGCGACGACCGCGCGAACTCGCGCCGCGTTCGACGTCTGTGCGCCCGCGACGTACTGCCGGACGACGACCTCTTCGCTCGGCGTGAGCGACGCGTGAGCCGCGCCCGCCGCGAGAACGATCGACAGGGCGAGCGCACGACGCATGGCTCAGGCTTCGTCTTGCGACTCGTCGTCGTCGTCGTCGTCGTCGTCCTCGTCCGGAAGGACCGGAAGCGAGGCGGAGGGGGGAATCGGTTTGCCTTCGCGCTCGGCCTGCTGTCGCGCCTTCTCGGCCGCGACTTTGGCTTGCGCGACCTTTTGCATGATGGCGGGCTTCGGCGCGATGAGCGCGGTCATCGTGCGCGCTTCCATCGCCGCGCGCCCCTCGAGGTTCGCGAGGTCCTCGGTCTCTTGGATCACGAAGTCGAGCTGCTCGCGCGCCTTCTCGGGGTGCGTGATCTCGCGCCCGCGGAAGCGGACGGTGAACTTCACCTTGTGCCCCGCCTCGAGGAAGCGACGCGCCGCCTTCACTTTGAAGGCGAGATCGTGCTCGTCCGTCTTCGGACGGAGCTTGATCTCCTTGATCTCGACGACGGTCTGCTTTCGCTTCGCCTCGCCGGCCTTCTTCTTCTCTTCGTATTTGTATTTGCCAAAATCGAGGATTTTGCACACCGGCGGATCGGCCTTGGGGTTCACCTCGACGAGGTCGAGGCCTTGCTCCTGGGCCATCCGCATCGCTTCCTGCGTGCCGAGCACGCCCAGCATCGATCCATCGGCGGCAATCACGCGCACCTCCGGAACACGAATGCGGTGGTTGACGCGGATTTGAAATTGTCGCTGATTCTGGCGTGGATCGAAGCGCGGACGTCCCATCGACATGTAGCGGGTGTACCTCCTCTTCCTTGGTACGAGCTTGCGACTGATAGACGAGGGCGCTAGCCCTGTAAAGGCATGGCCGAAAAACCGGTGGCGATCGCCGATCGACTCTTCCGGCTGGTCATGGCACCGCTCGTCCTCGGCGGGGAGCTCCGGCCGGGGAGGCCCATCGGCGGCAAGAACGCCTTTGCTCTCGCGCCCTTCACCGAGACGCTAGACAAGGAATTGCTGGCTCACGTGGACCTCGGGCGCGTCCGTGTGGCACGGCGTCACGTGCCGGTGGACCGATTCGAGCCGCCGGGGCCCGCCGACTGGGTGCTCGCGGCGGTGCTGCACGATCTCGTGCAGTGCGCCCACCCGGAGCTCAGGCTGCGTTCGTCGTCGCGACTCTTGCAGATTGCAACTTTGACGGCCGACCGCGTCGGGGGGCCCGCGTCCGTCGGCGAGGCGCTCGCGCGCCACACGTGGTTCTCGCGCGCGCTCGAGATCACGCGCACCGACACGCAAGTCTCGTTCTGGGTCGGCAAGCGGACGTTTCTCGGACAAGACCCGCCGAGCCGGCTGCTGGCGTGGCCGGAGCTCCGCCGCGTCCACGTCGACAAGAGCCCGCGGCCGCTGCTCGAGCTGCCGGACGCCGGCGGTCACGTGGACCCGCGGCTCTTCTCGGCGGGCGTCGCGTCGTGGCTGAAGAAGACGCCGCTCACGGATCTCGCGACGTGCGGGCGGTCGTCGCCTGCGTTCGCGTGGTCGCAGGAGACCCTGCGGCTGGTGTCCACGCGCGCCGGGCGGACGCTCGCGCTGCGCACGCAGAGCGACATCGCGGCGCTCGACCTCGAGACCGCGCTCGGCCGCGCGACCAAGCCGCTCATCGAGGGGCGCGCGAGCGAGGCGCTCGCGATCGTGACCGCGCTGCTCGGAGAGCGCACGCTCGCGGGGGCGGTCGAGCGCGCCGAGCGGCGCACACCGGAGAGCGAGGCCCCGCGGGAGGACGCGTTCCTGGCGCGCGCCGTGGGCGCGTACGGCGCGAGCGCGCTCCTCGCGGCCAACGAGCAAGCGCTCACGCCCGAGCTCGCGAGCGCCGTGCGAGGCCAGCTCGAGCCGTGGATGCGCACCGCTCCGGCGCAGAACGCGAAGGCGCTGCTCGGAGCCTGAGCGCTACTTGTTCTTCAGCTGCGGGAAGCTGAACGGCTCGGGCGGCGGCTCGACGTACTCGATCTTCGTGTACGTCATGATTCCGTTCTCCGGATCCGACTCGAGGCCGGCCGACGAGCGACCGAAGTTCACGCCGTATTTGCCCGTGACCTTGATCTTCGCGCCGACGTTCGGCAGCGGGAATGGCGGGGCGACGGCCCAGAGCTCGTCCTTCCACTCGTCCTTCTCGGCGGGCTTCTCTTTGAGGTTCTTGTACTTGTCGTTCGCGTCGAAGATGTTCGCGTAGTTCGACGCCCAGCCCATCACGCGGATGCGCGGCTTCTCGTCGTTCTTGCCGTCGGCGATCCAAATCGTCGGGATTTGGATGGGCTTGCCGTCGCTCCACTTGCAGTCTTCGGGGTCGGCCTTGCCGGTCTTGTGGAGCGCGCATTTCGGCGCCCGCGACGTGTTCATGTCGACGATGTAGCCGACGATGGTGATCTCTTTGGACGTGACCTCCGGGTTGTGGAGGACGCTGTTGAGGTGGTGGATCGCGCCTTTGACCGTGTAGGCGTCGCCATCCTTGATCTGGATGGTCGGGAGCGTCGGCACAGGCGGGACGCTCGCTTTACGGCCCGACCATGCCGGTACGGGCTTGTACGGGTCGGAGTTGCTGCTGCAAGCGGAAGCTGCGACCACGAGCGCGGCGAATGCGACGACCTTCTTCATGGACCTCTCCGACGTGAGGGCTTCGGGGATATCACGCCCGCCGCAGGAGCGGCAAGGTGATCGGCGATCGCCGGCTCGAGCGGAATCACGGCGCGAACGTCACTCTCGCGCACGACGATGGCGATCTGCGCCGTCCCGTCTGCGGCGGATCCGGCGACGTCGGACCTCGCGCGCGCGACGAGCTTCTGGACGATCGCGGAGAGCTCGGCGTCCTCGCCCTCGAACGGGTGATCGACGAGCGCCGCGAACCCCGCGTCGTCGATGCCGACGGGCGCGCCGCGGACGCGAAGGCCCTCGCGCGCGAGGCGGTCGGTGACGATCGCGCGGATGTCCTCGGGGCGCTCGGCGATGCCGGGAAGCCGCACCGGGTCCTCGAGGGCGCCCGCGACGCGAGACGCGAGGAGCGGATCGAGCGGAACGTGGGCGGTCGCCCGCTCCGGGTTCGGGCCGAGGGCCATCGTGATCGCGAGCACGACGTCGAGCGCGTCGGGCCGCTCCCAGGGCGCGCGTCGCTCGGCGAGCGCTTGGCCGACGAGACGCTGCACGTCGGTGGGGAGCGCGGCCGCGTCGAGCAAGACGAGGACGCCGCCGTCCGCGAGCGCGAGCGGCGAGGCCACCGGATCGCGCCATCGCTCGAGATCGTGCTCGCGGCTCGACGTGCAGTCGACGAGGACGAGCGGCGCGCTCGCGCGTGCGCCCGCGAGGTGTGCGCGCGCGAGGAACGGCACCGGGTCGACGCCGCTCCGCGCGACGATCACGACCGGCGCGTGCGATTTGGCGAGTTTTTCGAGCGATTCGTACGCGGAGCGCGAGCGCGCCGAGTAAATGCCGACGGCGGCGGGGCGAGCGAGACGCGCGGCGGCGAGGGCGTGCTGGGCGGACGCGCGTGCGAGCTGGTGCTCCAGGCGCTCGGCGCGCGTCGTCGCTTCGCCCTCGGCGGCGCGCGCGGCCTGCTCGCGCGTCATGCTCCGCGCGAGCTTGGCGCGCGCGTGGCAGAGCGGCGCGAGATCATCGGCGAGCGCGCGCAGGGCGCGTGCCTCCTCGAGCGAGAGCTCAGGGGCGCCGTCGTGAGCGGGCAGAAAGAGGATGCCCTCGACGTCGCCGCCGCGGGCGATCATCGTCGCGGTCGCGAAGCGCGCGTCGCGCATCCATTGGCTGAGCGGACGAAGATCCGGGCGACGCACCTCGACGGCGGCGAGCGCTTCGGCGCGGAGGGTCGACTCGGGCTCGCCGCACGCCACGACGAGCAGCTCCGGCGGAAAGGCCGCGGCCTCGTCGTGCGGGTAACCGGCCGCGTCGACGCGCAAGAGGCGGACGGGATCGAGCGTCCAGAGCTCCGGCGAGCCGGCCGTGGACGGCGCGGCGGCGCGCAGGGCTTGGAGGACCGAGCCGAGCGCGGTGTCGGCGTCGCGCCCGCGGAGCGCTTCGCGCGCGCCCTGGGTCGCGGCGAGCCTTCGGTTCGCTTCGCCGCGGACGAGCCGCGCGATCCACGCGAGCTCGGCGCCGCAGACGAGCGCGACCAGGACGATGGCGATCGTGACGACGCGCTCGTGCGTGCGGTAGTCGACGAGCAAGAAGCCGAGCATCCCCGAGAGGAGCACGGCGAGCCCGACGATGCCCGCGGCGCGGCGGGTTTGCCGCCAGATCGCCACGGGGTCGCCGAGCTCCGCGGCCGCGCACGCGATGGCGCCGGTCGTCGCGCACGCGAAGCACGCCGCGGGCGACGGCTGGGCTGCGCGCGCGATTGTCGCGAGGACCGCGAGGCCGCCGATCGCCGCCGAGGCCAGCAAGACGGCGTCGAGTCGCGGAGCGACGCCGAGCTCGAGGCGTCGCTCGAGGCGCGCTCCGGCCGCGAACGCGGCGAGCGCGAGCGCGCCCATCGCCGCCGACGCCGGGACGAGCCAATACGAGAGGCTCGGCCGGCCCGCGAAGTCCTCGGCGAGCGTCACGATCGCAGGAGAAAACAGGCCGATGAGGATCATGACGGCGATCTTCGGGGAGCGCCTGCGAGCGACGACGACGCCGCCGAGCGACGGCATGCGGGCGAGCGCCGTCGCACCGGCCGCCGCGGCCACGAGCGCACCGAACGTCGCGGCGGCGCGCGTCGTCTCGTCGTCGACCAAGAGCGTCGCGCAGACGAGCCCCGCGCCCCAAAGGCCCCACGCGAGCGGCCGCCCGCGGTCCGCGGCGCGCCGCACCCGCGCGGCCGCCCAGCCGAGCGAGAGCGCGCCCGCGACGAGCGCGAAGTCTTGGAGGCCGAAGCGGCCCTCGTGCCGCGCGGCGACGAGCGCGACGTAGCCGATTGAGACGAGCGCCGCGGCGGCCCTGACGCGCCCGCCCCTCGCGGCGTTCTCGCGGTCACCGTGCTGCGCCATCCGAAGGGAAAAGACGGCAATTTCCCGCGCCGGTCAAGTCGAGCGAAGTCGGCTATGGTGCCCTTCGATGACGCGAGCCAGCTTGCTCGGCAGCGCGATGTCCCGCGCGACGTCCGGCGTGATGCCGAAGGCGGCCATCGTCATCGCCTGGCTCACGACGCTCGGCGCGCTCGTCTTCGCGGTGGCGGCGGGCCGTCAGGGGGTGGAGGCCGAGCGAGTGGCGCCGCTCGCGGCGGGCCTGCTCGCGTGGGGCGCGGGCGTCTTGTTGTGCTTCGCCGCGTCGATGCGCGCCTTCGATCGCGACCGCGAAGAGGGCTGGACCGCGCTCGTCGGGCGTCACGGCGCGCGGCCTTCGTCGTACCTCGTCGCGCGCGTCGCCGGGCTCGCGCTCGTCACGCTCGAGCTCACGGTGCCGGGAACGGTGATTGTAGGCCTCGCGACCGCGCTCGCGGCGCACGACGGGCACGTCGCGCGCGCCGCCCTCGTCGGGACGGCGGCCGGCGCCGTCTACTCCGTCGCCTTCTCGATCGTCGTCGCGCCGATCGCCCTCGCGGCGCTCGGCGCCCGAAATCGCGCGTCGGGGTACCTCTGGCTGCTCGGCATCCTCGTCTTTCCGGCGCTCGTCGCCGGCTGGACGGGCCAATTCTTCCCCGAAGGCTGGAGCGAGCTGGTCTCGGTGCCCGGCGCGCTCGACGCGCTCCGCGATTCGCTGATCGGGTCCGTCGATCTCGCACAGGCCCTGCGCGCGCTCGTCGTGCTCGCGGTCGTGACGCTCCTCTCGTCCGCGTGGGCGCGCGCTCAGCTCCGCGTCCACGGGGGCGCGTCGTGATCGAGACCAAGCAGCTCACGGCCCGCCGCGATCGCGTCGATCTCCTCCCGACGACGCTCACGCTGACCGCCGGACGCCACGCGCTCCTCGGACGCAAAGAGGACGGCGTGCCCGCGCTGCTCGCGTGCCTCGCCGGCGACCTCCGGCCCAAGCGCGGCGCCGTCACCGTGCTCGGCGGCGCGCCCTCGGCGCCCGCGGTGCGCGCGCGCGTCGGGTGGATTCCGCTCGATCTTCGGCTGCCCGACGTCCTGCGCGTGGACGAGACGATCGCCCTCGCGCGCCGAATCCGAAGAGACGCGCCGGTCGCGGCTACCTCCGTGCTCGCGCCGCTCGGCCTCGAGCCGCTCGCTTCGCGTCGCGGCGTCACGCTCGACCTCGCGGAGGCGCGAGCCGTCGCGCTCGCCGAGGCGCTCGCGTCGCCGTCGGTCTCGGTTCTGCTCGTCGAGGAGCCGTTCGTCGCGATGGCCGCTCCCGCCGTCGCGTCGATCCCCGCGCTCTTCGCGAAGCGCGCGAACGCGTGCATCGTCGTCGCGACCGCGTCGGCGATCGACGCCGCGCGCCTCGCGACGGACTTCGCGATCTTCGATCACGGTCGGCTCGTTCGCATCGTCACCGCGCCGCCGCTCCGCACCGGGCATGAGCTGCCGCGCATCCGCGTCGCCGGCGGAGATCTGCGCGCGCTCGCCGCGGCCCTCGCGAAGCAGCCCGCCGTCGATCGGCTCGATCTCGACCCGCGCAGCGTGCTCGTCGACGGCAGCGACGCTCGCGCGCTCGCCGAGGCGGTGAACGCGGCGATCGTCGAGGCGCAGACCATCGTGCAGAGCATCGAGGCCGAGCCGACCGCGGTCGAGGAGCTCCGCGCCGACGCGGTCGCGGACGTGGCCGGCGCAGCGGCGCGTCCCCACGCGATCGCCAAGGGGGCCGCGTGATCGCGCTGATGCGACTCCCGTTCGCGCGCGTCGTCCGCACGCGTCGCGCCGCTCTCCCGCTGCTCGGCTGGAGCGTCGTCGCGTTCGGCGCGACGCTGCTCGCGCGCCACGCGGGCGCCTCGAGCGACGACCGCGCGCTCCTCGGGATCTACGCGCCGTTCGTGATGCCGCTCGTCTGCTACGCCATCGCGGGCGCCGCGCTCGGCGGCGAGGGCGTCGTCTCCGCCGCACGCCCGCTCGCGCGATTCGGCGCCTCGCCGCGCCTCGCCGCGCTCGCCGCGGGTCTCGTCGCCACCGCCGTCGCCGCGCTCGTCTCGTCCGCGCTCGCCGCGCTCCTCGTCGTCGCAGCGCACAACGCCGCCGACCCGCCGCTCGCGCGCGACGCGATGCTGAGCGCCTACGCCGGCGCGCTCGGCGGCGCCGGCCAAGCGGCCTTCTTCGTCCTCGGCTCGGCCGTCGGCCCGCGCGGCGGCGGCCGCGCCGTCGCCCTCGTCGTCAACTGGATCTTCGGCGTGTCCGCCGGATGGCTCTCGATATTTGTACCCTACACGCATTCCCGCGCGCTCTTCGGCGGGCCCCCGGCGGTCACGCTGAGCGAACCGGCCAGCGCGTGGGCGCTCGTGGCGATCGTCGTCGTGAGCCTCGGGCTAGCCGCGGCGCGCGTTCGCCGCTGATTCGTTCGGGCGCAGCCCGAGGCCGTCTCTCACTTCGGGTTCGGCGGCGCAGGCGCGCAGTTCTCTCCGCCCTGGACCTCCGCGTTCGTCCGGAAGGTGTTCAGCCCGAGCCAGCTGGCTTTCGGGTGCGCGGGGATCGTCCCGTCCTCTCGCACGTTCGTGACGCTGTAGGCGTGCTGGTTCCAGATGCGGCGGGTCGGGATCCACCGCTTCTGGGAGTCTTGGTAGACGTCGACAGTGTGCTTGAAATTGGCCGAGTTGTCGCCGCCGCTGTTCGAGACCACGACGATGTCCGCCGAGCCGTCGTTGTCGACGTCGGCGACGATCGGGTACTCGATGAGCGTGCCGCTCGAGCGCGGCTCCTTCAGCTCGAGCCCGCCCGTCGCGCCGTTGTAGACCCACAAGTCGTCCTGATCGCCGTAGACGCCGTCGGCGATTCCGCGCCCGAGGAAGTCGAACGCGGTGCTCGAAGCGAGACCGCTGGTGTCGTCGATGGCCATCGGCGTCCACAGCGTGGACAAGTGGAACGTCGAGTCCACGTGATAGACCGACACGTGCGAGCAGCTCGAGTCGGAAATGTCGGGGTGGCCGTCGCCGTCGAAGTCGTGCACGACGCCCGGCTTCGACCAGCAGTTGGGCGAGGTCATCGTGTCGTAGAGCTGCGTCGGGCCACTCAGGATTTTCCCGTCGTGGCTGAGGATCAAGATGCCGTCCTGCCGCGAGACGAACACCTCGGGCTGGCCGTCGCCGTTCAAGTCGGCCACCTGCGGCTGCCCGGGCGGGCCGGGGATGGTCCAGTACGTCGAGCCGTCGGCGTGGAGCGCCGCGTTGCCGAAGATGACCTCTTGTTTGCCGTCGCCGTCGAGATCGGCCGCGACGTTCGCGGGGCACCAATACGAGCCGTCGAACGACGACTCGTCGTAGCCGAATTTCTTGTTGCCCTTGTTGTCGTAGACCTCGAACGCCTCGATGATCTCCGGCTGGCCGTCGCCGTCGAGATCGGCGATCGCGATCGCGTGGCAGTACGACGCCGTCACTTGCTTGTACGCGCCGATGTCCTTACCGACCCACTTCACCTTGCCGTGGTTGTCGAACGCGACGAGGTGGCCCGCGGTGTCGTTCGCGATCACCTCGGGGATTTTGTCGTTGTCGATGTCCCCGAGCGCGGGGTTCACGCTCGTGTCGATCTGCCCGGCCATGTCGAACGTGTATTCGAGCTTTCCCGTGTCGCCGGCGAGCATGTAGATCGTGCCGTTCGCGCCGATGGGACCGCCCTCGGTCGCGACGATCACGTCGGGCGTGTCGCAGAGGTTCACCTCGCCGTCGCCGTTGTCGTCGGTGAAGTTCGCGACGAGCGGCGTCACCATGCTGCCCTTGAAGAAGCCGCCGCCCGTGCCCGGGTCGTCCCACGACCACTTGATCACCGGGTCGAAGGAGTTCGGCGGCTGCGGAGGTGTCGTGCACGTCGGCGCGTTGTCGCCGCTGTTGTCCGGCGGCACGTGACACTTGTCGACCGGTGGACCCGCCTCGGACTCGCCCGACGCGTCGAACGGGCCGAAGCCTCCCTCGAAACCCGTGCCGCCGCCGTCGCCGGCGCCACCGTCGTTGCCGAACTTCGTGTTCCCCGACCCGCACGCCGCGACGATTACCGAAATCGCGAGCGTAGAAAGCAAGCCAGCGCGCATCCCCGCACCTCCGGACGAGAAAGATTAGCACCTCAAGACGACGAGACGAGCCCGACAAGTTGCAGTCGCAACGTTTTCGACAAGTCCAGAATACGACCGTCGAGCCGGTAACGTTCCCCGTCTTTCTTGCAGCCGCGGACCTTGATGCGGATCGCCGTACCGTCATTCACGAGCGCGCCGTCGACGTACGACCCGGGCGGCGACGACGTCGTCGACGAGAGCGTCACGCGGTCGCCGTCGAGCGCGACGAGGTCGGCCTCGCCGCCCTTGGCCCAGCGCAAGGCTGCAGTCACCTGATCTCCCCTGTCCTTCGATCATCATGACCGTCGAAGAGCGGCAGCGAAAACAGCGCGGCCGGGCCGCCGAGCGAACGAGCGCAGGGCGCGCTCGCGGCCACGTCGCGCCCATCCCGTCTCGATGGCCATCGTGGGAGGCAGCGTGACGCGGCTCCTCGGCGATACCCCCTCGCGAAATCGTCCTTCACCCTTCGCCCTTTCGTCCGCGCATGATCGCCGCGCGCGCCTCGCGCTCGGCGTCGCGCTTGGCGACGCCCTGGCGCTTGTCGTAGTGCTTCTTTCCCTTGCCGACCCCGAGCTCCACCTTCACCCGGCCTCGTTTGAAATAGAGCCGCAGCGGCACGATCGTGTACCCGCCGCGCGCCGAGGCGTCGTGGAGTCGCGCGATCTCGTGCTTGTTCAAGAGCACCTTGCGCGGGCGGCGCACCTCGTGGGGGAAGGCGCTCGCCTGCTCGAAAGGTGCAACATACATCTGTTTCAGCCACACCTCGCCGTTCTCCTCGGCGGCGTACGCGTCGGCGAGGTCGACCTTGCCGGCGCGCATCGACTTGACCTCGCTGCCGACGAGCACGAGGCCGCCCTCGAACTTGTCCTCGACGGCGTAGTCGAAGAACGCGCGGCGGTTCTTCACGATGAGCTTCTCGCCGTCGCTCTTTTCGTCGGGCTTCGCCAAGGTAGGGCGACCATGCCACGGCCGGACGCGTTCGTGCTACCCAAGCTGACGTGCGCCTGGGTCCTCCCGTACGAATCGCGAGCTACCGGGTCTTTTCGGTGAGCGAGAGCACGGTGACGCGCGACGACGGCACGCCGCTCGCGCCGGTCTTCACGCTGGAGCACGCCGACTGGTGCAACGTCGTCGCGCTCACCGGGGACGACCGCGTCGTGCTCGTCCGGCAGCTCCGGTTCGGCACGCGCGCGCCGTCGCTCGAGCTCCCGGGCGGCATGATCGAGCCGAGCGAGGACCCGGCGACCGGCGCCGCGCGCGAGCTCCGCGAGGAGACCGGCTACGAGGCGGCGGCCATCGAGCCTCTCCTCGTCACGCACCCGAACCCGTCGCTCCAGTCGAACCGCCTCCACTCGTTCGTCGCGCGCGGCGCGCGGCTCGCGCACGCGACCGAGTTCGACGAGCACGAGGACATCGAGACCGTGCTCGCGCCGCTCGACGCGATCGAGCGGATGCTCGACGACGGCACGATGTCGCACGCGCTCGATCACGTCGCGCTCTCGACCTTCCTGCGCCGCCGTCGCTGAGATCGCGCTACTCGGCGAGCCCCTCGCTCATCTCGAACATCGCGCTGCGCAGGAACATCCGGCCGTCGGCCACGCCGAGCGCGAGCGCTTCGCGCCGCAGATCGTACGCGATGATGCCCGGGTGCGACTGTCGCTCGCGCGGGTCGAGCGAGAGCGCGCGGTCGACGATCGCGCCGATGCTCTCGGGGAGGAGCGGCGCCGTCACCGGCCGCTCGACGACGCCGTCGCGCACGTGCTCGAGCGTGTCGCGCGCGCTCATGGGCCGCCGGAAGCGCGGCCCGTAGAGCATCTCGTGGAGGATGACCCCGAGCGAGAACACGTCCGAGCGTCCGTCGCCGCGCCCGCCGCGCGCGACCTCGGGCGCGAGGTGGAGGAGCTCCCGATCGTTGCGATCGCTGCGCCGAACCCCCGAAATCACGCCGCCCGCCGGCCGCACGCCGAAGTCGCCGACCTTCACCTCGCCGTTCCACGAGAGGAGCACCTGGCGCGTGCTCAAGTTGTGGTGCGCCATGTTCAGGATGACGCCCTCGACGCTGGTCGCGCCGCGCGCGCCCGCGAGTCCCTCGGCGATTTCGCAGCCGATGAAGAGCGCCAGGTCGAGCGGCATCCGTCGACCGGCGAGCT
Source organism: uncultured delta proteobacterium (assembly GCA_963731595.1). Taxonomy (GTDB): domain Bacteria; phylum Myxococcota_A; class Polyangia; order Polyangiales; family Polyangiaceae; genus DASXHD01. The sequence continues at coordinate 297,821 of CAVSWE010000002.1, read as the reverse complement.
CGAAGCGCGCGACGAAGCGCGCGAGGCTCATTCCCTCGACGAGCTCCTCGACGATGCAGGGGACCGGCTCCGAGGCGCCCGCGTCGCCGAGCGTGGCGACGAAGAAATCCAGGATGTCGATCACGTTGACGTGGCGCACGAGCGCCATCCGCCGGACCGAGCGGCGAAGCTCGTGCAGCGCGTCGGGGTCGCGGCAGAGGACTGGGTCGATCGTCTTGAGCGCGACGGTCCGCGCCATGACCTCCTCGCCGGTGCTCGAGATCCCGATGGCCTGCTCGACGCGCGCGACGTGCGCGGCGCCGCGGCTGCCGCGCCCGATTTCTCCGCCGATGACGAGACGCCGCTCGCCGCGGAGCGACAAGACGGGCGCGAGCGCGGCCGCGGGGACCATTCCAACCTCCAAAGCAATCTCCGAACCGCGCACGCGCGCCCAACCGCGATCGCGCAACACCGCGGTTTCCCGTGGGGTCCGTCGCCTCCGCGCGACTCGACTGGATCCGGCTCGATCCTCCGGTGCGGATCCACGCGGAATGTGGGAGTTTGTCGGCGTGCGTGTCCACCTCTTCGTCTGCGTCAACGCGCGCGCTCCGAATGACCCACTCGGCCCCGGCTGCGGCGCCCGCGGCGCCGCCGTCTACGCCAAGCTCAAGGACGAGGTCGCCCGCCGCGGCGAGGTCCAGTCGGTCTGGGTGACCCGAACGTTCTGCCTCGGTGTCTGCCCGTCCGAAGCCTGCACGGTCGCCGTGTACCCCAAAGGGGAGATTGTTCGGATCCGAACGATCTCGGACGCGACGGCTCTTTTGGAGGGGGCCGACGACGACGGGCTCGGGCCCATCGAAGACCTCCAGCGTGAGAAAGTCCTCGCGCTCGCCCGCCGCCTGAACCCGAAGCTCACCCTCGAGGACGTCCAGAACCCGCACGACTTCCCCGAGCTCGATGACCCCGACTGGCACTACGAGGACGGCGTCCTCGCGGGAATTCAAACGGTCCGCGCCGCCCTCCGCGCCGCCCGCGACAAGCGTTGACGGATCCGGCGAAGCCGGGACGGCACGAGCACCGTTGACGGATCCGGCGAAGCCGGGACGGCACGAGCACGGTTGACGCGCTGCGAAATCGATTGCTTCTGGCTGTCCGCGCGCGACGACACTAAGCTCGGACGCAACCGATGGTCGACAAGCTCGAAAAGATTTGGCTCGACGGCAAGCTGATCGATCAGCAGGCCGCCACGGTGCACCTGCTGACGCACACGCTTCACTACGGGGTCGGCGTTTTCGAGGGGATTCGCGCGTACAAACGCGCGGACGGCAAGACGTACGTGTTCCGTCTGAAGGAACACATCGACCGGCTCTTCGACGGTTGCAAGCTCACCCTGATGAAGTGCGAGTTCTCGCGCGAGCAGGTGATGGCGGCGTGCGTCGACGTCCTCCGCGCGAACAAGCTCGACGAGGGCTACCTTCGCCCCATCGTCTTCGTCGGCGACGGCGCGATGGGCGTCTACGCGCCCGAACAACCCCATCCGCACCGCGATCGCCGCGTGGAAGTGGGGCACGTACCTCGGCGAAGACGCGCTCAAGCTCGGCATTCGCGCGAAGATCAGCTCGTACGCGCGCCACCACGTGAACGTCTGCGCTCGCCAAGGGCAAGATCACCGGCCAGTACACCAACAGCGTCCTCGCCAAGCGCGAAGCCAAGCTCGCCGGCTACGACGAGGCCGTAATGCTCGACCCGAACGGCTACGTCTCGGAAGGCACCGGCGAGAACATCTTCATGGTGAAGAACGGCCGCGTCCTCACGCCCGACTTCGCGAGCTCCATCCTCGGCGGCATCACGCGCGACACGGTCATCACGATCGCGCGCGAAGAGGGCATCCCGGTCGACGAGTGCCGAATCACGCGCGACATGCTCTGGCTCTCGGACGAAGCGTTCTTCACCGGCACCGCGGCCGAGGTCACGCCGATCCGCGAGGTCGACAACCGCAGCGTCGGCGAGGGCAAGCCCGGGCCGGTCACGCAGCGAATCCAGAAGCGCTTCTTCGAGATCGTCCGCGGCAACGACTCGTCGCACCCCGAGTGGCTCACGCGCGTCTGACCTCCGTCGTCGCGCTCTCGCTCGTCGCGTGCGGGGGCGCGGCCCGGCCGGTCACGGTCGCCGCGCCGCCGCCGCCCGAGCCGCCCGCGTTCACCGCCGGCTCGCACATGGCGCGCTTCCACTCGACGCGCTTCGACGCGTCGCTGCCCCTGCCGGACGGAAAGAAGTGGCGCATCGACGATCGCCGCGCGCCGGTGCTGCGCGCGACGCACGAGCCGACTCGCTCGCTCGTCGAGCTCGCCGTCTGGCGCGAAGACGAGCTCGTGAACCGCGCGAAGTGCGAGGCGCGCGCGCACGAACAGGGCTTCGCGCCGGAGGCGGCGGGCGACGAAATCTCGACCGAGACGGTGTCGTTCCCGGCTGGATGGGACACGGGCATCTGGATCGGCGCAGATCACGACCGCAAGCAGGTGACCGGCGAGCTGCTCGCGTTCGGCGCGCTCCTGCACAAGTGCCTGTATTTCCGGTTCGAGACGAAGGCCGACCTCGGCGCCGGCGCCGCGGTGGCGGGCGAGGCGATCTCCGACCGGCTCGCCTTCGCGCGGCTGCGGATTTTCGGCGGCCTCGAGCTAGACTCGTTCGACGTCCCCCGCGCCCGTCTGGGCCGCTGACGGCGTCTCGCCCCGTGGCGAACCGCCACGCGAAAAATACCTGCGCGGCCTCGTCTTGCGCTTGTCGGGCCACCTGCTACTCGTTGCGAAAGCGCGTCCTCACGTCGCGCGGCCCGCCGTGAGTACGCTTCGTTTCTGGGTCGCAGGTTTGTGAGATCGAGATGGGTACGAGACTCTACGTGGGTAATTTGTCCTTCAACTCCACCGTCGACACGCTGCGCGCAGCGTTCACCGAGTCGGGTGAAGTCGTCGACGCGCACATCGTCAAGGACCGGGACACCGGCCGAAGCCGTGGCTTCGGTTTCGTGACCATGGGCAGCGACGACCAGGCGCGCAAAGCCATCGAGGCGATGAACGGCGCGATGCTCGACGGCCGACCGCTCAAGGTCAACGAGGCGCAGGAGCGCACGGGCGGCGGGGGCGGCGGCGGCGGTCGCGGCTTCGGCGGCGGCGGCGGCGGTCGCGACTTTGGCGGCGGCGGTGGCCGCGGTCGTCGCGGCGATCGCGAATAACGCTCAGGCGGACTGAGCCTGCGCGCGCGCGAGCGCGACGCGGACGATTCGGCGGCCCTGGTAGGGGCCCGCGACGGCGACGTCTACCCGCGTGGCGACGTCCCGCGCCGCGTGCAGCACGGCGGCGATGTCGCGGTCGGCGGCGGCGACCTGCGAGAGCACGGTCGAGCGCGGCTCGGCCGCGCTCGCGAGCCAGAGCGCGCGGTGGAGGGTCTCGCCGAAATATTCGACGCGCGCTTCGCGCGTGAGGGCGAGGCACCGTCCTCCGTGGATGGCCGCGCGAACGGGGAGCGAGCCCGCGTCCTCGAGCAGGGCGAGGCTCGCACGGAGCGCGCGCGATCCCGACGGAAACGCCGCGACCATCGTCTCGAGCGGGCCGGGCAGCCGCGAGCCGCCTTCGTCGCGGACCGCGCGCTCGAACGCCTCTTCGAACGCGCGGAGCGACGCGCACGCCGCCGCGTCGCCGCGGTCCAAGAAGAGCGCGCCGGCGTCGCTCGCGTCGATCGCGAGAAAATACAAATGGCTCACGCCGAGGAGCTGCCCGTACGAGAGGAGCTCGCTCGCGAAGAAGTCGCGGAAGGTCGGGTGCGTGAGCGCGAGGCTCGCGGGCACGGAGTCGGCGAACGCGGCGCGCTTCTCGATCCGCACCGAGCGCTCCTCGTTCGTGTCGTTGACGAAACGGAGAACGACCTCGCCGCCGTCGCCGAAGACCGACGGCCGCGCGACGAGCGCGTGGTCGTCGAGCACGATCTCTCCCGTGCGGCCGAACCCGACGGGACTCACGGCGAGCTCCGCCGCCGCCGCGACGCCGAACGCGACGGTCGTGTACTCGCCGGGCGGGAGCTGCACGGCGACCGTCCGCGTCTCGCCTGGATCGAGGACGAGCTGAACGAGCACGTGCGAGCGCCGCGCCGGGGAGCCCGCGCAGAACGTCTCGAGCTTCGTCGCGCGGACGTCGGGGTGCGGTCTTAGGACGAGCTCGACCGAGCTCCCGAGGTCGCGCTCGTATTCGGTCTCGCAGCCGACGCACTCGGCGTGGCTCGTCACTTCTTCGAGGTGCGGGCGCGTGTCGTGCGCGACCATGCACGTCGGGCAGACGAGGTCCCAGGCGATTTCGAGCAAGCCGACGTGCGCCGCGTGCAACATGAGCTCGAGCGCGCGCTCGCGGCTCGCGTCGAGCTCGGCGGCGAGGGCGAACGGGCGCATGCGCGCGAGCTTGCGCGCGGGCGCGTGGAGCAGCATGTCGGCGAGTCGGTCGACGGCCGGCTTCTCGAAGCCGGCCCCGAGCAGCTTCGTCCGGCCGGTCTCGACGCGCACGCGCTCGGCGGCGCTCGGCTCGTGGCGCGCGTCGTACGGATCGCCCGACTCGCCCGCGGCGACGATCGCGTCGACGCGGCGGTAGACGCGGTCCATGGCGCGTCGCAAGCGCTGGCCGATCTCGACGAGCGTCGCGACGCGCCCCAGGATCCCGCGCGGGATCACCGCGATTTCGTGCGTGAGATCGGTCCCGCCGCCGGGCCGCGGACGGAGCTCGACGCGGTTCCACAGCGCTTCGAGCGGACCCTCGCGGTACCACCGGAAGACGGTGTGCTCGCGGTTGCGGATCCACTCGAACGGGTACTCGCGCCAGCGCATTTCGAGGCCGAGCGCGCTCGCCTGGCCGAGGCGCGCCATGGTCTCGGGCGACTCGCGACCGAGCTCGACGTCGACGGGGCCGAGCCCGACCGCCTCGTTGAACGCGTCGGTGTCGGCGACGTGCGGCCAGAGCGCCTCGGGCGACGACGCGAACGACCACGACCACCGGAACACGCGCTGCGCTTGATTGCGCGTCGGCTTCGCGAGCTTCGGCACGACGCCGGAGGCACGCGGCTTGCGCGCGGGCCGCTCTTCGCGGCTCGGCGGCGCGCCGTCACGTAGCGCGACGAGCGCGTCCGCGAGCGCGTGCGCCGAAGGGAAACGCCCGCTCGGCTCCTTCGCGAGGCATCGCATCACGATTGCCTCGACGTCGCCGGGCACGGGCGCGAACGTCGAGAGCGCGGGCGGCGCGTCGAAGAGGATGGAGTAGAGGAGCGCCGGCTGATCCTGCGCGTCGAAGGGCCGGCGGCCCGCGAGCATCTCGTAGAGCATCACGCCGATCGCGTAGACGTCCGCCTCGGGCCCGACGTGCGCCGAGCGCACTTGCTCCGGCGCCATGTACGGCGGCGAGCCCGCGAAGCTCTGCGGCGTCGGCTCGGCCGCATGCCGCAGTGCGAGCCCGAAGTCGAGCACGCGAGCCCGGCGATTCGTGTCGATCATCACGTTCCGCGGCTTGAGATCGCGATGAACGATGCCTTTGTCGTGCGCGGCCGCGACCGCGTGGGCGATTTCGCTGGCGATGCGCGCGGCCTCGCCGTGGGGAAGCTTTCCGTCGCGGAGCACCGCCGCGAGATTCGGTCCCCTCGACGAGCTCCATCGTGTAATACGCGCGACCGTCGAGCGCTCGACCGACGTCGAGCACGGTGACGACGCCCGCGTCGCCGACGCGGGCGGCGAGCTTCGCCTCGGCCCACATCGCCGCGACGTCATCCGAGCCCTGCGCCTGCACCTTCAGCGCGACACGTCGCTCGAGCCGAAGCTCGATCGCCTCCCAGACGACGCCCATGCCGCCGCGTCCGAGCACGCGCAGGCACTCGTACCCGGGCACCTCGGGAGCGGCGGGCGACGACGAGCTCGGCGCCGTCCCTTCATGGATGGTCGCCGCTTCGCCTTCGAGCGGGGAGTCGGTCATGATGGCGTCCGCCAGAATAAAGCGTCGATCGGAATACGCGTAAGTGGCCCGGGTGGTTGCGTGTGCGACGACCCGCGCCGTCGCTAAGCGTCGGCGAGGATCGCCCTCGCCTCGTCGAGCGTCGCGACGATGCGCACGTCCCGGCCCGTGGCGTCGGCGAAGCGCAAGTACGCGCGCAGCGTCTCCGCGTGCGGTCCGTGAACGTCGAGGACGACGAGCTGCAACGTCGCTACCGGCGCGTCGTCGTGCGCGCCGAGCTCGAGCGCGCGCGCGGTCAATACGTCTGCTGCGAGAGCACGCGCGCGCCGACGACGCGCTGCGGGTGCGCGCCGATGTCGGAGACGTCGAACGACCCGCTCACGATCGACGGCGAGTCGGCGGGTCGATCGAACTGACCTTGCGCCACGTGCGCGAGGGCTTCGGCTGCGGGCGATTCGACCGTCATCGGGTGGCTCGCGCCGCTCGGCAGTACGACCTTCGACGAGATCTCGATCTGCATCGCGACGCGCTTCGCCCCCGCGGGCACGTGCAGCCGCTTTTGCGCGAACGCGTTCATCACGGCGCGGGCCACGTCGTTCCACACCGCGCGGCTGCCCGAGGCCTCCGAGACGCCGACGCTCACGACGAGGCCGAGCTCGTCCACGCTGACCGAGAAGACCGCGCGTCCTTCGAACGGCGTGCCGTCCATCCGCCGCGTCGTGCGCTCGAGCTCCTGCGCGAGCGGGCCGCTCGTCAAGTCGCCGTTCATGACGTCGTGCGCGCGGAGCGGGTCCACGATTGCGTGGCGCGTGGCTTCGTTCACGAGCGTCTGCTCGTCGGGGAGCTGCTTGGCGACGTCCATGCGAAACGACCCGGGCCCGTCCAGGCCGATCGACTGAGGTCCCACGAGCGACGGCGCAGGCTCGCCGTCGTCTGGCGCCGTCGGGCCTGTCGTCGCGGTCGCCTCCGGCTCGACGGTCATGTTCGTGTCGCCTGCTCGCGGTTGCGCGTGACCGTGGGCTCGCACGCCGCCGCGCGCGTAGCTCGCCGCGTTGCCGGTGGCGCGGCCGGTCGCGAGCTTCGTCCCGCCCGCCGTCGCTTCTTCGACCTCGATCTCCACGGCGGGCGGCGCCGGCGGCCTCGGAGAGGGCCGACGCACGAACGGCAAGACCGCCACGAGCACCGCGTGGAAGAGCACGGCGGCCCCGACGAAGCCGGCATTTCGCCACGCCACAATTCCTGCACGTTCTCGTGCTTCGTCTTGGGGCGTGTGTTTCAATGTAGGGGTGCGCATCGGTCCGAACGCGTTTGCCGAAATCGAATACGTACTCGAAGGTGAGGATGGAGAGGTGCTCGATGACAGCTCCGCGAACGGCGGGGAGCCGATCCGGTACGTGCACGGCTATGGAATGTTGGTCCCAGGTCTAGAAAAAGGCTCACGGGGCTCGAGGCGGGCGAGCGGACGGAGATCGTCGTCCCGCCGGAAGAAGCATACGGGCTGCACGACGACGAGCTTGTTTTTTCGATCGATCGCAGCGACGCGCCCGACGCCGACGAGGGCGACGAGGTGGTCCTCGAGGACGACGACGGCGACGAGGCGGTCGCGCACGTCGTCGAGGCGAGCGAAGACGAGCTCGTGGTCGACGGAAACCACCCGCTCGCCGGGCTGACGCTCCACTACCGCGTCCATGTCCGCGCCGTCCGCGAGGCGACCGCCGAAGAAATCGCCAGCGCCGCGAGCGCCTTCGACGAGGACCGCGAGTCCGCCGAGCCGCCCGACCCCGACGCGCTCATCCCGCTATTCTCGCTCAATCGTTCGCGAAAAGCCGGCCCGCCCTCCTGAAGCCGAGCGAAGCGCTGGCGAATGTCGGCGTGCTATTTGCACGCCGACTGAAGGGATGAGGCTGACTTTCCGGTCCGGCGGCCTTGTGCTACGTCGAGGCCACCCATGAGCAACAAGATCAACCCCTGGGACCTCGACATTCGCGTCCGCGAGCGGAACCTGAAAAACGGCCGTTTGCAGGACAAAGAGGTCGACAAGTTCCTCTCGTCGCTCCCCAATCTAGGCGAGCAGACCTCCCCGTTCGGGACGCCGCAGCCGGCCATCGAAGGCCACAAGACGGAATGACCCCGTGACGCAGGAATCCCTCCCGACCCTCGATTTCGCGACGTTCGTACTCTCGCTCAGCCACTCCGCGCTGATGCACCTCGGCGAGGCCCCGCACCCGGACGACAACGAAGTTCACGTCAGCCTGCCGCTCGCGAAACAAACGATCGACCTCCTCGGTTTGCTCGAGGAGAAGACGAAGGGCAACCTGACGGGCGAAGAGGAGCGTCTGATCACGCAGATCCTCTTCGACCTTCGGATGCGTTTCGTCGAAAAGTCCAAGAGCGGCAAGTGAGAAACCTGATTGCGGTGGTTGCGCTCGCGACCGTGCTCGCGTGCGGGAAAAACTCTGGGAACGACGACGCCGGCGCGGACGCCGAGGCGACGTCCCCGACGGTCGCCACCGCGACCACCGCACCGCCGCCGCCTGCGATGTCGGGGGTGCAGCTCGCCCCCGTTTCGTTCGCGCCGATCGCCAAGCAGGCCGACGCGAGCGTCGTGACGGTGAACGTCATCGTCAACCAGATCGTCGAGACCTGGGGAGGCCGCCGGATGCGGCGCGAGGGCAAGGGGCTCGGGACCGGCTTCATCGTCGACAAGGACGGCACCATCCTCACGAACAACCACGTCGTGGCGGAGGGCGGGACGGAGGCCGAGGCGATCAGCGTGAAGTTGAGCAGCGGGCGGGAGCTTCCGGCGCGCGTCGTCGGGCGCGACCAACCGACCGACATCGCCGTCATCCACATCGACCCGACGGGGCTCGACCTCAAGCCGCTCCCGCTCGGCGACTCCGACGGGATGGACGTCGGCGACTGGGTCGTCGCCATCGGCAACCCCTTCGGCCTCGAGCACACGGTCAGCCAGGGAATCGTCAGCGCCAAGGGGCGCACGAAAGAGGACGTCCCGCTCGATCCGGCCGGTTTTTATGACTTTTTGCAGACCGACGCGTCGATCAACCCGGGAAACTCGGGCGGCCCGCTGCTGAACCTCCGCTGCGAAGTGATCGGCATCAACTCGGCCATTCGCGCCAACGCCAACGGCGTCGGTTTCGCGATTCCGATCAACATGGTCAAGCAGCTCCTGCCGATGCTCCTGCGCGACGGGAAGGTCATCCGCAGCGCCATCGGCGTCCGCATTGCCGACGTGCGCGAGCTCTCCGAGGCCGACAAGAAAGAGCTCGGGATCACGGGGGACTCCGGCGCCGTCGTCGAATACGTCGCCGGCGGCGGACCGGCCGACAAGGCGGGAATCAAGGTCGGCGACGTGATCGTCGACTTCAACGGCAAACCCATCGCCATGGGCACGCAGCTCCAGTGGCTCGCGAGCACGGCTGGGGTGGGAAAGACGGTCGACGTGACCGTCCAGCGCCAGGGAAAGCCCGAGGGCCACAAGGTCACGCTCGGACTTCTGGAGAATTCGCCCCCGCGTCGGTTACCGTAGTCCTAGATGCCTCCGCGGCCGCCTCGGCGAAACAACTTGAATAGCCCCGCGCCGGCGGCGTCGAACACCAAAGAAGTTCGAGCGAAAGAGGCACAGGAGGATCGTGCGCTCGTCGAGCGCGTTCAGGCCGGGGACAAAGAAGCGTTTCGGACGCTGGTCGAGCGGCACCAGCGGCGCGCGTTCTCCATCGCCATGTCGCTCGTTCGCGACGAAAACGACGCCCGCGAGCTCGTGCAGGACGCCTTCTTGCGCGTCTACAAGAACATCGGGACCTTTCAGGGTCAGTCCAGCTTTTTCACGTGGCTCTATCGGATCATCACCAACTTGAGCATCGACCTCATTCGCAAACCGGGACGGCAGGTGGCGGAGCTCGACGAGTCGCGCCGGGGGGGACATTTGGCCGCGGTGGCGGACTCGGAAGAAGGTCCGACAAAAGATTTCCCGTTCCTCTCGCGTATCGATGGGGCAGACCCCGCTGACGTCGTTCGACGCGGCGAGATCGCCCTGCGACTCCGCGAGGCGCTCGCCGCGCTGCCCGACTACCACCGCGGCGTCATCCTGATGCGCGAGGTCGAAGGTCTCAGCTACGAAGAGATGGCAGAGGCCATGGGGGTCTCGAAGGGGACGATCATGAGCCGGTTGTTTCACGCGCGACAGAAGCTGCAGAAGGCGCTCGTCGATTGTTACAAGGAACAGATCGGCGAACGCCCGGCGGAGACGCCCACGTCGTCCTCGAAAACGAACGAGAGCGCGCCATGAACCTGACGCAAGAAGAGATGATGGACGTGATGGCGCTCGCCGACGGTGAGCTCGACGGCGACGACCTCGTGCGCGTCGAGAAGCTCCTCGAGTCGGACGGCGAGGCGAAGGAGCTCTACGCGTCGCTCCAGGCCATCGGCGACGGCGTGCGCGGCGCGGTCGACTTCGAGGGCGTCGACGTGCGTGACGCGGTGATGGCGAAGCTCAAGCCGAACGATCTCGACAAGGCGCGCATCAAGCGGACGGCGCGAACGCGCATGATCGTCGTCGGCGCGTCGCTCGTCGCGCTCGCGGCGGCGGTGCTGCTCTACGTGAAGAACAGCCACCCGACCAGCGCGCGAAACTCGGTCCCGGCGTCGTCCTCGGAGACCGTGCTTGCGTCGGCGAGCCCGCCCGGCGTACAGGTCGACTTCGTGGACACGCCAACTCCAGTCTCGGTGTTCTACGTCCCCGCCGAGAGCGCCACGACGTCGAAGGGCGAGCCGCCGCCGAGCGTGGTCGTCTGGGTCGACGACAGCACGCCGGACAAGACCGACAAGAACGAGAAACCGGAGAAGACGCCGTGAGCACGACGCGACGGCGATTCGCGCACGGGGTCCTCGGCGGCCTCGCCATGCTGGCGCTCTCGCCGATGGCCGAGGCGGGACCGCCGCAGGCGAGCATCGAGGTGATGGTGCTCCACGCGACCATGCAGCCCGGCGCGGGCTCGATCGATCCGACGATCGGAAACCTGCCGCAGCTCCGCCGGCCGCCGTTCTCGGCTTACAACACGTACAAGCTGCTCGCGAAGCAGTCGCTCACGCTCGTGAAGGGCACGCCGACGGAGTACACGCTCGTCAACGGGCGCGTGCTCCAGATCACGCTCACCAACGTCCTGCCCGGGCCGCGCTACGAGATCGCCGCGGCGATCAACCAGCCCGGCGGCGGGTCGTACTTGAACCTGCTGCGCGTGACGACGCCGCCGAACGAGACGTTCTTCGTCGCCGGCCAGCAGTACCGCGGCGGCGTGATCATCATCGGCTTCACGCTGCACTGACCAAGGCGAAAGCCCGTTGAAGTGATCTCGTCTTGTCGAGGCGCAGGCAACGACACGCGGCAGCGAGAACGCGCGGCCAGGCCGCCGCCGTGCGCTCGCCGGCGGACGAGGACTCGGCCACCGGCGCCCCCTGCGAGCAGAATGGCGCCGATCCGGCCGGTTTCGTCTCGCTGCCGCGTGTTGGCTTCCAGCCGCGGCGCGAGACCATCAGTTCAAGTGGTCTCTGGCGCAGCGCGATTACTTGCCGATCGCGCCGCGGTAGACGTAGCCCTCGCTCGCGAACGTCGGGCCGTATTTGATCTTGAACCAACCGCCTTGCGACGCGCCGAGCTGGACGCGCGTGCCGCGCGGGAGGTGCGCGACGATCGCTCCGGTGTGCGGCGCGTCGCGGACGATCGCCGTGTCCCACGCGACGGCGGCCTCGCCCTCGGGGAGCGCGGCCTGCGGGGCGGACGGCGTCGTGCTCGCAGCGCTCGCGCTCGCGGCCGGCGTCGCCTCGGCGGGTTTCTCGTCGCCGGCGGCGATGTGGACCACGTAGACGACCGAGTAGCGCTCGTATTGATGGTCGACGGGCTTGAGGCTCATCGACTTGACCTCGCCCGCGACGAACGCCTTGAGCGACGCGACGTCCTTCACCGTCGACGAGCGGCCGCTCTCGACCGAGATGCGGTTGTTCTTGAAGTCGAGGCCGAGGACGACGTTGAGCTTGCCCGGGTTGGTCGCCGCCTCCGGCGCCTGCGCGAGCCGCTTGAGACGCGTTTGGACGAGCGGGTCGAGGCCGGCGAGGCCGCCGCAGTCGCGACCCTTGAGCGTGTCGCCGTCGTCGCTCTTGCACGAGAGGATCGCGCCGCGGCCGACGGTGATCGTGACGACCGGCGCGGGCGGGGCGGCGCTCGCGGTCGGCGGAGGCGGGGCGACCGCGCTCGCGCTCGCGGCGGCGGCCGAGGCGGCCTCGGCGGCGCGCTGGGCGGCGACGGCGCTCACGGCTTCGGCGGGCGCGGCGGGCCCGAGCCTCACGCCGGCGATGCGCGGCCAGGCGACGCCGACCGCGAACCCGATGAGCGCCACGACGCCCACGCGAAGCCACGACGGTTTGTCCGCTCCGGGCGCGGGAATGTGAACGGAGGGCCGCGCTGCCATGGGGGCGACAGTTAGCATGGGGCGGGGATCCGGGCGAAAATCCGGCATCCCGTCCCTTCAGAACGGCGGGTCGTCGTCGTCGCTTCCCATCGGACGTTGCAAGTCGGTCGACTCGAAAGGGGCCGTTCGCGCCTTGCCCTGGGCGTCGACCGTGAGGAGCCGCTCGATGCGCTGCTGAGCCGCGTCGAGGCGCTCCTGGGCGAGGCGCGAGAGGCGTACGCCCTCCTCGAAGAGCTCGAGCGACTGCTCCAGGGCGAGCTCGCCGCCCTCGAGCTTCTCGACGATCTGGCCGAGCCGTTCCATCGACTGCTCGAAGGTGACGGGGGCGTTCTTCGGCGCGGTCATCGGGGCAGCACCGGCGTGAGCACGATGCGTCCGTCGCCGGGCGGGATGCCCGGGACGAGCGCGTAGCCGTCGGCGTCGAAGGCGATCGGGATGGCGACGCCCTCGGCCGTGACGTACGCGGCGACGAAGGGCCGGGACGGCGCAGCGCCGGCGTCGGTCGCGACGCGAAGCCAGGCGACCTCGCGCACCGGCCACGGCGCGGGCGACGGCGCGCCGGAGAGCGCGCGCGACGCGATCTCGCGGATGCGCGCCTCGGGATCGAGCCGCGCGTCGAGCGCGAGCATCGCGTCGCGGACGGGCGCCGGCGCGCGACGCGCGAGCGCCGTCGTCTCGGCGAGGCGCACGAGCGGCTCGGCCTCGTAACGGCTCGCTTCGGCGAGGCGGCCGGTGGCGCTCGGCTCTTCGCTCGCGCCGAGCCCGCGCGCGACGTGCGCGCGGAGGATCGGGTCGCTCGAGGCGAGGAGCGCGTCGACGCGATCTTTGACGGCGTCGCCCTTGCGCGCGGCGAGCGCGGTCGCCGCGAGCGGCGCGTCGGCTCCGCCCGCTTCGACGCGCGCCTCGAGACCGAGCGTCGGGACGAGCGCGCCGGGATCGCCGTCGAGCAGGCCGAGCGCGAGCACGACGCGCGTCGGCTCGTCGGTCTCGCGCGCCCAGCGGCGAAGGAGCGTCTGCGACTCCGGCAGCGTTCGGCCATCCCAGCGCGAGAGGGTGCCCATCGCCGCGGCGCGGCGCACCGCGGGATCGCGATCCTCGAGCGCGCGCGCCGCGTCTTCGCGCCCGAGCGCGACGCGCGCGAAGGTCGCGAGCGCGCGATCGGCCGAGTCGTGCGAGTCGTGGAGATCGTCGATCGCCCGATCGAGCGCGCCGGACCGCTCGTGGCGAAGGAGCTCGCGCAGCACGTACCCGCGAACCGCCAACCGGCGCATCGCGCGCACGCCCGCGAGGCGCTCGAGCGTCGCCGTGGCGCTCGCGTTCGGCGAGCGCGCGATGGCGAGCACTGCGTCGCCGCCGAGCCGCGGATCGGCCGCGAGCCCGCCGAGGATCTTCATCCCGTCGTCGCCCGCGACGCCGCGTCCGAGCGCGGCGATGATCCTGAGGCGCAAGTCCCGATCGCTCGTCGCCGCGTACGTCGCCGAGAGGGCTTTGACGACGGTCGCGTCTTGCGCGCGCTCGGCGAGCCGAACGCCCGCGGACGCGGTGTCCGGGGCCGAGAGGAGGTGCTGCACGGCGAGGAAGCGCTCGGGTGCGTCGATCGCGACGAGCGCCTCGCCCGCCGCGGCGCGGACCTCGCCGTCGCAATCGGCGAACGCGGCGATCGCGATCGGTCGCACGCGCCCGTCGCCGAGCTGACCGAGCGCGATGAGCGCCGCCGCGCGCGTGGTCGCGTCGGTCGGCGGCTGCGTCTTCGCGAGGAGCGTGTCGAGCACGCGGAGATCGCCCGACTGCGCGAGAGCGCGCACCGCCGCGGCGGAGGTGGGCGCGGCGGGCGGCGTGTCGGTCGTCGCCCCCGGATCGGACGCGAGCGCGCGGAGGGCGTTCTCCTGGCCGGGCCCGCCTTCGCGCGCGGCCGCGTAGATCGCGTCGAGCGCCTTCGGGTCGCGCGACGCGACGAGCGCGCGCGCGGCGATGCGTCGCGCGAAATCGACGTGCGCGGCGAACGCGGCCGTCGACGCGCGCGCGTGCTCGTCGTGCGTCGGGTGGAGCGGGCGCGCCGACGCGTCGAGCAAGGACACGAGCTTCTGGCGCGCCGCGTCCTCTTTCGCGAACGGCGCGAGCGCGCGCACGAGGTCGATGATGCCGAGCTCGTCGTTCGGTTGATCGGCCTGCGCGACGAGGAGGGTGACGGCCTCGGGCGTTCCGGCCGCGGCGGCGCGCGCGATGCCGCGCCGGATCTCCTCGCTCGAGCCCGAGCGCAAGAGCGCCTCCGCGCGATCGGTTCCGAAGCGCGAGCGCAGCGGCACGATCGCGTTCTCGACCGTGGGCCGTTGCGGCCTCTCGTCTTCATCGTCGTCCCGGCCGCCCTGGACGGGGGCCTGCGTGAAGACGGGCGGGCGCCTCCGCCCGAACTGCGCGCGCGCCGCGGTCGGCGCCAGCACGAGCGCGGCGAGCGCGATCGCTGAAATGCGGCGAATCATTTCTTCTGCGTCGTAGTCGTAGTCGTCGTGCCGGCGGGCGCCAGGGCCTTCGGCTCGCCCGGGGGCGGGGCGGCGAAGATCACGAGACCGAGGCCGCTCGAGGCGGTCGGCTGGCGTTTGACCGCGTCCCAGCCGACGGTCTCGGCCGCGCCGTCGCGCCGCGTGAGCTGCGTGATCTGGTTCACGACGGCGAGCGCGCGCGCGAGCGCCTCCGCGGTCGCCTGCGACGTCGCGTTGGCCGGGCGCGCGCCGACGGCGAGCACCCAGTCACGATGTCGATTGAGCTCGAGCGCGAGCGCTCGCAGCGTCGGCGTGCTCTCGGCGTCGACCGTAGGCGCGTCGGCGGCGCCGCCGATTTTGATCGGGTGAGCGAGCTTCACGACGAGCTTCGCGTCGACCGTGACGAGCGGCTTGCCGCCCTCGTCGGGGCACCCGTCGTCGTCCTTCACGCCGTTGAAGACCTCGGCCGCGTCGGGGCACTCGTCGTGATCGTTGAGGAACGTGTCGCCGTCGCGGTCCGGGTTCGGGCAGCCGTTTTGCTTCGGGTCGGTCGAGGGATCGCCCGCGACCTTCGGGCACGCGTCCTGCCCGTTGGGGACGCCGTCGCCGTCGTCGTCGGCGTTCGGATCCGGCGGCGGAGGCGCGGGCGGCTTCGAGGGGCAACCGTTCTTCTTCGGGTCGTCGCTGCGCTCGCCTTTTTCCTTGGGGCACGCGTCGTCGGCGTCGGGGACGCCGTCGCCGTCGGTGTCGGGCTGCGGGCAGCCGTTCAGCTTCGGGTTCTTCGACGGCGGGCCGGCGACGTTCGGGCACGCGTCCTCGCGATCGACGATGCCGTCGTTGTCGTTGTCGATGTCGGGGCAGCCGTCGGAGTCTTGGAAGCCGTCGCGATCCTCGGGGATGTCCTCGCACTGATCGACCACGTCGGGGATGCCGTCATGATCCTTGTCGTGCTCGCGCGGCGCCCAGCCGACGCCCGCGATGACGCGCAGACCGGGGACGCCCACCGCGTCCGAGAGGCCGATGTCCACGCCGGCGGTGACGTAGAAGTCCTTGTCGCGGCCGAGCGCGACGCGATCCGAGAGCGCGAGCATCACCGGCGAGAGGGCCGCCGCGCCGTGATCGACGAACGGCGCCTGAGGGCCCGCCGGGATCCAGCCGTGCGCCGCGAGCTCCCAGAGCTGGCGGTCTTCGCGATCGATGTGGAACAAATCCGGCCGGAGCCGCAAGCCGATGCTCCACGGGACCTCGTCGCCGAAGTTGTACCCGCCGGCGCTCGCGTCCGGCCACGTGCGCTGCTCGGTGCGCAGGAAGTAGCCGATCGACGCCTGGAGATGCGCGATGACGAACGAGTAGTCGGCGATGACGCGAAGCTGCGCGGTGACCGCGCCCTCGCCGGCGAAGCTCGTGTGATCGCCGGTCGGCACAGTCATGCCCGCGAGCGCCGCGAGGCCGAAGCCGCCGCTCGGGTTGCCGATGATCTTCACCTTGGCGCTCAGCCCGAGATCGCCGAGCGCGGTCTGCGCGACCGGCAGCGTCGCGACGCTCGACGGCAGGTTGTCGCTCCCCGTCTGGAAGAGCACGACGGGCAAGTCGACGCCGAGAGACGCGTGCTCGCCGAGGCCGACGTTCGCCAGCAGGTTGAGGCCGAAGCCGTAGTCGATCGGGCGAAAGATCGTGTCGCCCGTGGACGGATCCTTCAGCGAGACGGGCCGGAGCTGCCAGTCGGCGTAGGCGCCGAAGTTGAACGCCCACGGCCCCGGCGTGTTCGGCGACTCGAGCACGAGGCTCGCGCTCGGATCGACCGACGGCCGCCACGTGCGGATGTCGAGCGAAGGAAGCTGCGCGGACGCGGAGGACGCGAGCAAAGTTAGGATCGAGCCGACGAAGACCGCGCGCGCGCGCATGGGCTCTCACACTAGAGAAGAAACGCCGCGCTGGGAACCACGTTCACGGGCAGCAGATTGTCACGGGCGAGGTCATGCCCGTTCCGGTGGGCGTGGATTTGCCTGGCTTGCAGCCGAGGTTCACGACCGCGGGGTGGTATTCGAGCGAGCCGAGCGTCGCGCCGCCGCTCTGCGTGGCGGTGCACCCGCCGTCGACCGGGACGGTCACGCCGAGCGGCGTCTGGCAGGCCGTGTCGGTGTAGAGCGAAACCGAGCCGCCGCAGTCGCCCGAGACGCTGCAGCCGGTGCACGGGCCGCAGGTCAGCGTGGGCGCGGCGCCGGAGAGGTGCTTGGTGCCCGCGGGGCACGGGACGTCGCCGAAGCTCGCGAAGCAGACCTGGAAGCCGGGCGGCGCCGCGCACGTCCCGCAGCTCTGGTCGACGCACAGGCGGCTCGGCGTGGTCGTCACCGACGTCGCGTTGCCGGTCGGCGTTCCCGTGCACGAGCCGGCGTCCGTGGGCGGGAAGGGCGCGACGCTCCAATACGGCGAGACGGGGATGGCTTGGGCGGCGTTGCAGCCTCCGTCGACCACCGGCTTGAACACGCTGACGGTTCCGCAGCCGCCGCCGTCGGTGTCGATGCCGTGCAAGAGCACCTGCGGCACGCAATCGGGCTGCGTGGTCACGTTGCAGTCGCACGAGCACGCGCTCGCGCCGGCGCCGCCAGGGTCCGCCGGGAGATCGATGCTCTGCGTGCCCGAGGGGCACGCCGTCGAACGGTTGCTCGCGAAGAGGACGGGCGCGAAGCCCGCCGGCGCGCCGCACGCGCCCGCCTCGCACGAGGGCACCGCCGCGTCCGGGAGCGCCGCCTCGGTCGGGCCCGCGTCGACGGAGGCCTCCGCGGTGCCGTCGGGACCCGCATCGGTCACGACGTCGGGAATGTCGAGCGCGCACGCGGCCGCGGCTGCCGCCGCGATCAGCGACGTCACCCCGATCGCGACGACACGCCGGCCCACGAGCTCAGCTTAACACACCGGCGCTCGGCTCGACAGCGGGCGAGTCGGGCGTCGCCGCGTGCGAATCGCCCTGTTTCTCGCGCCAACGCTTGATCGCGCCGCTCAGGATGTCGCCGATGAGCGTGCGGTAGTCCATGCCGGCGCCGCGCGCGATGAGGCACAGATCGCTGTAGTCGGGCGTGAGGCCGGGCAGCGGGTTCACCTCGAGGACGTAGGCCTTGCCCGCGGGCGTGAGTCGCAGGTCGACGCGGGCGACGTCGCGGCAACCGAGCGACGTGAAGGTCGCGCGCGCCGCGCGCTCGATTGCGCGGAGCTCGTCTTTCGTCACGTGCGCGGGCACGTCGTAGCGGACGAAGCGCTGCCAGTCCTGCTTGCACTCGTAGTCGTAGACCGGGCGCTGTTTCGATTCGAGGAAGACGACCTCCATCGGCGGGAGCACGCGCGGGCGGCGCTCGCCGAGGAGCCCCACGGTGAGCTCGCGCCCGAAGACGTACTCCTCGACGAGCGCGGGTTGCCCGTATTCTTCGATGATTTCGCGCGCGACCTCGCGCACGCCGGCCTCGTCGTCGACGACGCACTTCGCGGTGATGCCCTTGCTCGTGCCCTCGGCGTTCGGTTTGACGATGACCGGGTAACGGAAGGCGCGCAGCTTCTCGCGGCCGCTGACGAGGACTTGCCACTCGGGCGTGTCGACGTCCTTGAGCAGTCGTTTGGCGAGACCCTTGTCGAGGCAGATGCTGAGCGTCGCCGAGTCGCTCCCCGTGTACGGCACGCCGAGCAGCTCGCAGAGCGACGGGACTTGGGCCTCGCGGTTTCGGCCGCGGATGCCCTCGGCGATGTTGAAGACGACGTCGACGTTGCTGGCGAGCAGCGCGCGCGGAAAATCGGGCGTCGCCTCGAGCGGGACGACCTGGTGGCCGTGGCTCTCGATGGCGCGCGTGAGCGCTTCGATTGTGGCGGGGGAGTCGTATTCGGCCTCGCGATTGTCGGACGCGACGCGCTTCATGTTGAACGCGAGGCCGACGCGGAGCGAGGTGCGGCGGCCGCGCGACGCGCGCGGCTTGGTCGCGTCGAGCTGAGCGAGGAGGCCCATGCGCGCGCACGCGGCGCGCGCGATCGCGAGCACCGCGGCGCCGTAATCGAGGCCGGCGAGCTCCGCCGCGACCGCGAGCGGCCCGCCCGGCTCGAGGCTCGGGAGCGGCGTCGCGCTGAGGAACCACACGTCGTCCGCTCCGTCGACGCGAAAGTCGAGGTAGCCGAAGTCGCGGACGCCGAGCGCCGAGAAGACGCGCTCGGCGAGCTCCAAGACGCGCGCCGAGACCTTGCGCGAGAGCCCGGCGGCCGTGGGCGTGACCGGCGCGACGCGCTCGACGGCGAGCGCAAAATCGTAAATCGGGTAGCGCTGCGCGTACGCGGGATCGACGCGCAGCGCGACCGGCGGGAGGATGCCGACGCCGTCGATCTTGTACACGCGGACGTCGGTCCCGTGGACGTAGCGCTCGACGAGCACGCCGTCGGGGTAGGACTCGAGCAGCTCGTCGACGACGTGCGCCAGCTCGCCCGGATCGCCGACCACGCTCGACTGGGTGATGCCCTTCGACGAGCCCTCGTAGTTCGGCTTCACGATTGCGGGGAACGCGACGTCGTCGAGCCCGCCCGCGCAAAGGCTCTTGCGCGTCACGAGGCGCCCGCGCGGCGAGGGGACGCCCGAGGACGCGAGGAGCTTCTTCGTGAGCGACTTGTCGAGGGTGAGCGACAGCGTGTACGCGTCGCTTCCGGTCGACGGCATGCCGAGCTCTTCGAACAGCGCGGCGTAGAAGCCGCGTCGCACGCGCCCGCGCCGCCCCTCGGCGAGGTTGAAGATCGAGATCCGGCGACTGAGCCTCGAGGCGCGCGACCAGACGCGAGGGCGGTCCGCTCACGTCGACGCGCTCGACCTGGTGTCCCGCGCGCGTCATCGCGCGCGCGAGCGCGTCGATGGTCTCAGGGGTGTCGAACTCCGCCTCCTCGACGGCGCTGGTGAGCCGCAAATTGTGGGTGAGCGCGATGCGCATGGTCTTGGATGGCGGGCGCATAGCATGGGAATCGCGCCGGGACGACGGTCGTTGAAGACGAAAGAAACGATGAGGCGGCTCCTTTTTGCGGTCCTCGCGGCATGCAGTCCCGGTTCGGCCGCGCGCGTGGAGATCGTCGCCCCGCTTCCCCGGGCAGCGCCGCCGGTCGCCTCGCTCGAGGCCGCGATGCCGCGGGAGGCCGCCGCGAATCCGTTCGAGCGCGTCCGGCGAGTGGGCGCGGACGTTTCCCGCCGAGAAGACGTTTCGCGAGTGGGACCTGCCGCGCGGCGCGCGCGTGCTGCTCACGTGGCGCATGGGCCGCGAGCACGCAGTCCGCGATCTCGCTTCAGGCGAAGACTATCCGGCGAACCACGTCCTCCCGCTCGAGCTCGTGCTGCGCGCCGCGGGCGCGGTCGTCACCGTACCGCTCGGCGAGCTCCCCGGCGCGCCGAGCCCGACCGCCGTGACCTATTGCCGAAACCGCGGCTACCACGTCGATTCCGACGGCGGATGGTCGCTCCCGAAGGAGCCGAGCGTCGCCTCGTCGTTCGACCTCGCCATCATGTCGGGGTCGGACGACTTTCTCGTCGTCCGCGACGGCGGAACGCTCCACCTGCTGCACCGCGAGACGAGCGACGGTCGCTGCGACGAAACGAAGCAAGGCCCGCTCGACGTCTGCGAGGGCTCCGAGTGGTCGCGCGCCGCCGATCTCGACGTCGGCGGCGGCGCGCTCTACGAGTCGATCGAGGACGGCGAAGCGCCGTTCGACTGCGCGGCGGAGGTCTGGGGCGAGCGGCTCGTCTTTCCGTGAGAGTGGTGTAACGTCGAACGACGATGGACCTCAACGTCCTCTGTCTGGCGACATACTTCAAAGGCGAGCGATTCATGCGGGAGGTCGCGGCGCAGGGAGCGCGCGTCTACTTGCTGACGGTGGCGAAGCTGCTCGAGCGGGCGTGGCCGCGCGACGTCCTCAGCGACGTGTTCGCGATGCGCGACGGCGCCGATCTCGCCGAGACGACGCGCACGGTCTCGTACCTCGCGCGCAACGTTCGCTTCGACCGCATCGTCGCGCTCGACGACTTCGACGTGGAGACCGCGGCGTCGCTGCGCGAGCACCTGCGCCTGCCGGGCATGGGCGACACGACGGCGCGCCACTTCCGCGACAAGCTCGCGATGCGCATGAAGGCGCGCGAGGCGGGCATGGCGGTGCCGGATTTCGTGCACGTCCTCAACTACGACGCGGTGCGCGACTTCATGCGGCGCGTTCCGCCGCCCTGGATGAACAAGCCGCGCAGCGAGGCGAGCGCCGCGGGAATCACCAAGGTGCAGACCGAAGAGCAGCTCTGGAAGCTCGTCGAGAAACAAGGCGACCGGCAGTCGTACTTCTTGCTCGAGCAGTACTTGCCGGGCGACGTCTACCACGTCGACTCGATCGTCTCCGAGCGCGAGGTGCTCTTCAGCGAAGTGCACAAATGCAGGACGCCGCCTTTCGACGTCGCGCACGGCGGCGGGATTTTCTCGACGAGCACGGTGCTCCGCGGCTCGCCCGACGATCTCGCGCTCCGCGCGCTGAACGAAAAGACGCTCTCGTGCATGAACCTCGTGCGCGGCGTCTCGCACGTCGAGTTCATCAAGGCGTCTGCCGCGCGCGGCGCGGACTCGCGCGTCGACGGCACGTTTTACATGCTCGAGTGCGCCGCGCGCGTCGGCGGCGCGCACATCGCCGACATGGTCGAAGCCTCGACCGGCATCAATCTATGGGCCGAGTGGGCGAAGATTGAAGTGCGCGGCGGCAAGGCTCCGTACACGCTGCCGAGCGCCCGTCGCGACTACGGCGGGCTCATCCTCACGCTCACCAAAGACGAGCGCCCCGACGCCAGCGGCTTCGACGCGCCCGAGGTCGTCTACCGCTCGCCCGAGAAGAACCACCTCGGCCTCGTCGTGCGCTCGCCCAGCTACGAGCGCGTGCAAGAGCTCCTTGCAGACTACAACGAACGCGTGAAGCCCCTCGTCGCGACGATGCCGGCGCTCGAGAAGCCGGCGAACTAATCCCGCTTGGTTCGCGTCACTCGGCGTCGCTGCCGGTGCGCTTGAGCGGATGCTCGGGGACGTCGTGCGCCATGCGGCGGCGCTTGGTGTCGAGGTAGCTGGCGGCGAGCGGGTTCGACGGCACGACGACCGAGATGCGGCCCGTGACCTCGACGCCGAGCTCGCGAAGCGCGGAGACCTTGGCCGGGTTGTTCGTCATCAGACGCACGCTCGCGACGCCGAGGTAGTCGAGCATGTCGGCGGCGATGTCGTAGCGACGCGCGTCGTCGGGCAGCCCGAGGAGGCGGTTCGCGTCGACCGTGTCGGCGCCGCGCGACTGGAGCTCGTACGCGCGGATTTTGTTCGCGAGGCCGATGCCGCGGCCCTCTTGCCGCAGGTACAGAACGACTCCGCGGCCGCGCCGCACGCACTCGGCGAGCGCGAAATCGAGCTGCTCCTTGCAGTCGCACTTGAGCGAGCCGAACGCCTCGCCGGTGAGGCACTCGGAGTGGACGCGAATGGGCAGATCGCGCGCGCCGCGCACGTCGCCGTGGACGAGCGCCACGTGCTCTTTTTCGCCGCGCTCGCCGCCGTCGTGGTTGGCGTTCGAGCGAAAAACGTGGGCTTCGAAGTTTCCGAACGCCGTGGGCAGCGGGGACGAGGCGACGGGACTGCGACGCGAAGGCCGGATCACCCGAGGGGGGACGTGCATCTCCATATTCTCCTGAATTGAGTCGTCGCAGTTCGCGAGGTTCCTCCGTTGGGCTGCGTTGACCCGAAGCAACTTAAGGGCTGTGTTGCTCCGCGTCAAAGGAGACCGCACTATCTGCTTCTCTCCTCTGATGCCGAAGCTCCCCAAAACGGTTTGGCGGCTCGGGTGGGTTTCGCTCCTGACGGACGTCGCGAGCGACATGAGCTACCCGCTTTTGCCGGCTTTTCTCGCGACGATGGGGGCGGCGGGCGTATGGCTGGGCTGGGTCGAGGGGATCGCCGATTCCGTCGGGGCGCTCGTTCGCTACGCGGCGGGGGCCACCTCGGATCGCACGCCCGCGCGCAAGCCTTTCGTCGTGATGGGCTACACGGTCTCGTCGCTCGTGCGGCCCCTCCTCGCGCTCGTGACGGCGCCCTGGCAGGTCGTCGCGCTCCGAACCACCGACCGCATCGGCAAGGGCGTGCGCTCGGCGCCCCGCGACGCGCTCCTCGCGGCCACGATCACGCCCGAGGCCCGCGCGTACGCGTTCGGCTTCCACCGCATGATGGACAACATCGGCGCCGTCATCGGGCCGCTCCTCGCGTTCGTGCTCGCGGGCACGCTGCACTGGACGGTGCGCGCGATCTTCGCGTTCGCGATCGTGCCGGGCTTGATGGCGGTGAGCGTGCTCGTGCTCGGCGTGAAAGAGGTCGCGAACGCGCCGACCAAGAAAGCGGCCGGCGGCGACGCGCCGCTCGGCGGGAACGTGCGCCGCTACTTGTTCGCGCTCGGAGTCTTTTCGCTCGGCGCGTCGTCGGACTCTTTTCTTCTCCTCCGGCTCTCGCGCCAGCACCTCGCCGCGGCGTGGCTGCCGATCGCGTGGCTCACGCTGAACCTCGTGAAGGCCTCGACCAACGTCGGCGGCGGTCGCCTCGCCGATCGCTTCGGGCGAAAGACCGTCGTGCTCGGCGGCTGGCTGCTCTACGCGGCGGTCTACGCGGTCTTGCCGCTCGCGCACACGTTCGAGGCGACGTGGGCGATCATGATCGGCTACGGATTTTATTACGGCCTGACCGAGGGCGCGCAGAGCGCGCTCTTGACGGACCTCGCGCCGAAGGAGCAGCGCGGTCGCGCGTTCGGAGCGTTCCACGCCATCACGGGCGCCGCCGTGTTGCCGGCGAACGCCGTCTTCGGGACGATCTTCGACGCGCACCCGAACGTCGCGTTCTTGCTCGGCGCATCGTTCGCCGCGGCGGGCGCGCTCGCGCTGCTGCTCGTCTCGGGCTCGGGCGAGAAGGTCAGCGCCGGCAGAGCCGCGTGACCATGTCCTCGAGGACGGCGTCGGGCGCGCGCTTGCTGCCCTTCAGCGCGAGGTCCGTCTCGGCGAGCACGGTGAGCCAGCGCTCGAGCTCGCGCGGCCGCAGCGCCTTGGCGCGCGTGGCGAGCTCGCGCGCGCGGGACGGCGAGAACGCAGCGGCTCGGCGCGCGGCCTCGCCCGGGCCCGCGCCCTCGTCGAGCGCGCACTTGTATTTCGCGAGCTGCCGGATGGACCACGCGATCGCCCCGAGCATCGGGAGACCCCGGTCGCGCGGGTCGTACGCCTCTTTCAGCGTGGCGAGCGCGGCGGCGACGTCGCGCTTCTGCACGGCGCCGACGACCGCCCACGTGTCGGCCGCGCGAACGCGCGTCACGCACTGTCGCACGGCCTCGTCGTCGACCGGGTTCTTTCCGCCGACGAAGAGCGAGAGACGCTCGACGGCGTCGAGGATGGGCGAGAGCTCCGGCCCGACGAGCTCGGCCACGAGCGCCGCGGTCTCGCGATCGATCTCGTGACCGCGCTCGGCGCAGGAGTCGATCACGAACTCGACCGTCTCGTTCGGCTCGAGCGGGTTGCACTCGACGAGGAAGCCTTGCTTGCGCGCGAGCGCGACGAGACGTCGGCGGCCGTCGAGCTTCGTCGCGACGAGCACGAGGCACGTCGAGTCAACCGGCGCCTTGGCGTACTCGTGGAGCTCGTCGAGCGGCGTGCCCCCCCCGTCGTCCTCCGGGTCGTCGTCGCCGTCGGCTTTTTGCTTGTCCCAGCGCTCGAGGCTGCGCACGAAGACGAACCGCTTCGGCGCCATCATCGGGACGGTGCGCGCGGCCGAGACGATGCAATCGACGGTCGTCTCGCCGGCGGTGAGCTTGTCTTCGTTGAACGCGGCGATGCCGCTGCCGAGCGCCGCCGCGCGGATCGCGTCGATCGCGCGATCGCGAAGGAGGCGCTCGTCGCCGACGAAGAGGTACACCGGCGAGAGCGCGCCGCTCTTCGCCTGTTTCTCGACCGCCTGGGGCGAGGTCACGAACGCGCGGAGCGGCGACGACGCGCGGCGAGCGCGCCGAGCCCGAGCAGCGTGCCGAAGACCGCGAGCGACGAGGTGGTCGTGCCCGGAACGTCGCACCCGCAGCCGCCGGGCTTGGTGTGGATTTGCTCTTCGTCGGTCTTCTGGAATCCTTCGTCGGGGACGAAGGGCGGCGCGGAGCCGACCGCGGCGACCTCGGTCGAGGTCGGCATCGCCGAGGCGCTGTCGTCCTTCGGCGGCTTGTTCTTGTTCTTGTCCTTGTCGTCGGTCTTCGCCGAGAAGTTCAGGCTGCGGCGATCGACGACGGGGTTGTCGCCCTTCAAGATGATCGTCGTCGTCCCGCCGATGTCGACGCCGTCGCTCGTGCGGATCTGCATCTTGTACTCGCCGGCCTCGTAGCCGCGCGCGCGCGTCAGGCTGAAGTCGAAGTTGGTCGTTTTGAAGATCTTGCCGGTCGCGTCGGAGAAATCGACGTCGAGGCTCTCGGCCTTCGGCATCTGGTTGTTCAACGGGATGCGGTTCAGCACCGGCTCCTTCGAGTTGTCGGTGAGCGCGCGCTCGTACTGCGTCTCCTCGGTGAAGAGGAAGCGCATCGGCGTGTGCGCGAGCGCGGGCGCGTGCGGCAAGTCCATGCGCAGGTAGATGTGCCACTGGCCGCCGCTCTCTTGCACGTCGGTGGACCGCACGTGGTACGTGCCCATCGCGGCGGCGTCGACCGCGAAGAACGACGTCGAGAGCAAAACCGCCGCTCCCATGCCTCGAAACATCTTGCGCGTCATGCGCGGGACGTTATCAAAGGTCCTTGTCCGTGCCCATAGCGCCTTCGTTCACTCGGATTGGGGAGGCTCCCGAGCTCGCGTCGTCTCCCGCGTGGGTGGCGATCGGCAATTTCGACGGCGTTCACCTCGGGCATCAGGCGGTGCTCGGCGAGGCGATCGCGGGGGCGATCGCGGCAGGGCTGCCGCTGCGCGTCCTCACGTTCGACCCGCACCCGGCCGTCGCTCTCGGCCGAACGGCGCCGAAAACGCTGACGGCGCTCCCACGAAAGGCCGAGCTGCTCGTTCGGCTGGGCGTCGAGCGCGTGCTCGTGAAGACGTTCGACGCGGCGTTCGCGGCGTACACGCCGGAGCGGTTCGCGAGCGAGCTGCTCGCGGGCACCCTCCACGCGCGGCGCGTGGTCGTCGGTAAATTTTCGATTCGGCCGCAAACGCGCCGGCGATCTCGCGACGCTCGAGAGGCTCGGCGCGGCGCACGGCTTCTCGGTCGGCTCTTTCGAGCTTCGCGGCGACACGAACGGCGTCTACTCGAGCACGCGCGTGCGCGACGCGCTCGAGCGAGGCGATCTCGCCGACGCGAGCGCCGTGCTCGGCCGCTCTCACGCGTTCTCGGGCACGGTCGCGCACGGCCAGGCGCGCGGGCGCACGATCGGTTTTCCGACCGCGAACGTCGAAGAGGTCGTCGAGCTCGTCCCCGCGAACGGCGTCTACGCGGTCGTCGTCGATCGGTTGGACGGCGCTTCGGCCACGGCGCTCGGGCGCGGCGTGATGAACGTCGGCGTCCGCCCGACCGTGACCGGGTCCCGCGCCCGCGCCTCCGGCGCGGATGGGCGGACGCAGGAGGTCCACCTCCTCGATACGCCGGAGATCGACTTGTACGGCGCGCGCCTGCGCGTGCACCTCGTGCTGCGTCTCCGCGACGAGCGCAAGTTTGCCTCGATCGACGAGCTGCGCGCGCAAATCGCAGCCGACGCCGACCGCGCGCGCGAGGCCACCGCCTCGATTCGGCCGATTTTCGGCGGCGCGTACGGCTGACGTGCGCTAGGTTCCCGCCCCATGGAACCGCAATCTCGTGCTCGCGACGCAGCGCCCTCGGCGGCTTCGGTGTCGCGCGGCGAGCTCGAGTCACTCGACCGCGAGACCCTCATCTCGCGCGCCGAGCACGCCGGGGTCGCGCGCGCGCGCGTGCTCACGCGGCCCGAGCTCGTCGACGAGATCCTCGTCCGTCAGAGCCACGACCCCGAGACGTCGCGCCGCGCGCGCGGTCTGCTCGGCCGAGCGCGCGATTTGCTCGCGCGTCTCGTCGAGCGCGGGCTCAACCTGCCCGACGCCGCCAATCGCGTGCGCGGCGCGCCAGTCCCCCCGGCGAAACGCGTTGGACCTGCCGTGCCGACCGTCACCCTCGCGGAGATTTACGCGACGCAGGGCCACACCCAAAAAGCGATCGAGACGCTCCACCAAGTCCTCGAGCGCGAGCCCGAGCACGCCGCCGCCAAGGCCCTGCTCGAGAAGGTCGACTCGGCCGCGTATCGCGCCGAGCCCGCGCTCCCCGACGAGAGCGAGGACGAGCGCATCGGCTACGAGGTCCTGGCCGAGGGCGAGACCGCGCCGCCGGGCGAGCCCTCGCGCATGCTCGACGCCGACCCGCTCCCGCCGAAGTACGACGTCGACGAGTGCATCGCGATCGCCGTCGATCCGTCGACGCTCTACGTCTACTGGGAGGTGCGTGACGACACGCTCGCCGCGCTCCAGAAGCGCGAGGGGCAGGGCCAGCTCACGCTGCGCGTCCTCGTCATCGTGCCGACGTGGGACGGGCCGCGCACGTACACTCGCGACATCGACGTGCGCGCGAGCCTGGGCGACTGGTTCGTACGCGAGCTGCCGAAGGACGCGATCGTCCGCGCGGCCATCGGCTGGCTCACGCCCGAGGGCGTGTTCTTGTCGGCGGCGCACTCGCTGACGGCTCAGCCGCCTCCGCGCGACCGCGCCGCGGCGTTCGCCGATCGCCTCGCGCGGTGGACGCCCGCGGGCACCCTCTCGCTCGGCGCCGGCACGGTCGACGCCGAGGCCGCGCGCATCGCGCGCGCGCTCGCCCGGAGCGAAGCGCGCCGCATCGCCGAGGTCCGCGCTCGCCGGGGCGAGGACGCGTACGGTCTGGTCGAGCGCGTGGGCCGGCTCGGCGCGAGCGAGCGCGTCGTCGAGCGGCTCGGCGGCGCGAGCGAGCGCTTCGCCGAGACTGTCGCCTCGAGCTGACCACGCGTTCACGGTCTGGTCACCGTTTTGGCACAAAGCGCGGCTAGCGTTTCGGCATGGCACGCATCCTCATCGTCGAAGACGAGATCGACATTCGGGACGTGGTCGCGTTCAACTTGCGGCAAGCGGGCCACACGGTCTTCGCCGCGACGCGCGGGCGCGAGGCGCTCGAGATGTTCGAGGAGAAGCCGGCGCTCGTGATCCTCGACCTGATGCTTCCGGACATGGGCGGCGTCGAGGTCTGCAGGAACATGAAGCACTCCGCGCCGCACGTGCCGGTGCTGATGCTCACCGCGCGCGGCGAGGAGATCGATCGCGTCGTCGGCTTCGAGGTCGGCGCCGACGACTACATCGTCAAGCCGTTCAGCATGCGCGAGCTCCTGCTCCGCGTGAACGCGATCTTGCGGCGCTCGGGCGGGACGGCGGCCAAGGCGCAAGGCATCATCGAGCTCGGCGAGCTGAAGATCGACGTCGACGCGCACCGCGTGTGGGCGGGCGAGCGCGAGGTGGAGCTCACGGCCCTCGAGTTTCGGCTGCTCATGACGTTTTACGAGCGCCGCGACCGCGTGCAGTCGCGCTCGACGCTGCTCGACGACGTCTGGGGCGTCTCTCCGGATCTGGTCACGCGTACCGTCGACACGCACGTGAAGCGGCTTCGGGAGAAGCTCGGGCGCACGGGCGAGCTCATCGAGACGGTCCGAGGCGTCGGGTACCGCCTCACGCTGCCCGAACGTGCCGTTCGAGCGAAGAGCGCCGAAGTCGCCTAAGTTAAGCGTCGATGCCTCGATTGGGGGTGCGCGCCAAGCTGTTCGTCGCGTCGGTCGCCGCGATCGCCGTCGGCGCCGTCGTGGCGTACGCGATGATCTCGACGGCGCTCGATCGCATCCTCTTCGTCCGCATGCGCGACGCGCTCTTGCTCCGCGCCGACCTCGTCGCGTGGCAAGTCGACCAGAAGAGCCCCGCCACCCCCGAGGCGTGGGACGCGCTCGCCCACGAGCTCGGAGATCACGCGCACTGCCGCGTGACGCTCGTCGCCGCCGACGGGAGCGTGCGCGGCGACTCCCGGGTGGCGTCGCTCGAAAACCAGGCAAAACAGCCCGAAATCGCGCAGGCGATCGCGTCGGGCCGCGGGTCGTCGGTCCGCGACGGGACGCTCTTCGTCGCCATGCCGACGCGCGCGGGCGTCGCGCGGCTCTCGCTGCCGATGACGTATTTGTCGAGCGCCGAGTCGCAGCTCATGCCTGCCCTCTTGACCGGCGTCCTCGTCGCCGCCGCGCTCGTGGCGCTGCTCTCGCGCCTCACCGGACGCATCTCCACGCGCGCCGCCTCGCACCTCACCGACGTCGCCAACGCGATGGCCACCGGCGACTTCGAAGCGCGCGCGCGCGTCGAGGGTCGCGACGAGTTCGCCGAGCTCGGCCGCGCGCTCAATCGATTGTCCGACAGCCTGTCGGTGACCGTGCGCCAGCTTCGCGCGGAGCGCGACCGCGTCGGGCGAATCCTCTCCGGCATGCAGGAGGGCGTCCTGCTCCTCGACGCGAGCGGAAAGATCGCCTTCGTGAATCCCGCGCTCCGCCAGATGCTCCTTCTCGGCGCCGATCTGGTCGGAAAGATGCCGCTGGAGGTCATCCAGAACGACGAGCTGCGCAAGCTCGTCGACGCGGCCGAGGAGACGGGCGCGACGCAGTCGGCCGAGCTCGAGCAAGCGGGGCTCAAGCCGCGGCGCCTGCTCGTGCGCGTCGTGCCGCTGGTCGGCGAGCCGGGCGGGCTCCTCGCGGTCTTCGTCGACGTGACCGACATCCGGCGCCTCGAGTCGATGCGGAAGGACTTCGTCGCGAACGCCTCGCACGAGCTCCGGACGCCGGTCACCGCGGTGCGCTCGGCCGCCGAGACGCTGCGCTTCGCGATGGAGAGCGATCCGGAGGCGGCCGGTCACTTCCTCGACATCATCGAGCGGAACGCCGAGCGGCTCCACATGCTCGTCGAGGACTTGCTCGACCTCTCGCGCATCGAATCGCGGGAGTTCCGGCTCAGCGTCGAGGACGAGGACCTCGGCGACGTCGCGACGCAGGTCGTCGGGCTCTTCCGCGAGCGCGCCGAGAAGAAACGAATCCGACTGAGCGCGGACGTCCCGGCGGATCTGCCGCTGGTGCGCGCGGATCATCGGGCGCTCGAGCAGGTGCTGACGAACCTCGTCGACAACGCGCTGAAATATCTCCCCGAGCGCGCGAGCGTCGTCGTGCGCGCGCGCGCGGAACAGACGAAGCGCCGAAAGCTGGTTCGCGTTTCGGTGATCGACACGGGGCCCGGCATCGAGGAGAAACACCTCCCGCGGCTCTTCGAGCGCTTTTACCGCGTCGACAAAGGGCGCTCGCGCGACCTCGGCGGCACGGGCCTCGGCCTTTCGATCGTGAAGCACCTCTGCGAAGCGCTCGGCGGGAGCATCCACGTCGAGAGCGAGGTCGGGAAGGGCAGCACGTTCAGCTTCACCCTTCTTCAAGCGGGACAAGAGAAGCTCGACACCTCGCCGCCGCCGCCGGTCGCTCAGAGCCAGCCGCCCACCGAGAGCGCGGCGCCGACCGACGTGGAGCGCGCCAGAGACTGACCGCGCGCGTCCTCGGCGAAGAGCTGGAGGGCCAGCGACGGGCCGAATCCGACGAAAAATGCGGCGCGAAGTGCCAGAGCACGCGAGCTTCGAGGTCGGCGTCGATCGTGAAGCTCGTCGCGGGCGACGTCGCGACGCCGAAGCCGACGCCGACCTTGGGATAGAAGGAGAAGCGCTCAGAGATCGGCAAAATGTAGCCGAATCGCGGCTCGACGAAGGCATTGGCCTGCTCGGCGACGCTCGCGCCGCCCGCGGCCTTCGGGGTCTCGGTCCGGGTGTAGCCGCCGCTCAGCGCGAGCCCGAGCGACGCGCTCGAAAGGAAGAAATGGTCGACGCTCGCCGAGCCCCCGAGCGAGACGGTCGAACCCCCGAAGCGCTGATCGGTCAGCCAGCCGAACGTCGCGGAGCCCGCGAGCGCCGTCTCGCCCTCCTCGCCGAAGGCGCGCCAGTGGCTCGGCTCGTCGTCGTCGGTCGGCGAATTCTCGCCGCCGGTGTAGCCGCCGAGGATCGTGCCCAGCGTCACGTTCGTGCGGTCCGTGTCGAAGCTCGCGCCGTCGCTGCGGATGGCTACGATCGTGTGCGCGATCGACGGGCCGAAGCCGACGAAGAAACGCGAGCGCAAATGGAAGAGCAGCGGCACGAAGAGCGTCGCCGTCGGACCGACGTCGGTCTCGGCGTGGCCCCCGCCTGCGAAGTCGCTCCAGCCGAGCGCGATCTGGAGCTCGGGCCAGAGCGACACCCATCGCCCGAGCGGCACGTCGATGCCGCCGCGCAGCGTCAGGCTCGCGCCGCCGTAGTGCGCGTCGGGCGCCGTGCCTCCCGACCACTGGAAGAACCCGTTCGCGTCGACGCCGAGCGAGACCCGAGGCCAGACGAAGTAATCGAAGCTCGGCCCGAGGCTGGTCGTGAAATACTTCGCGTCGTTCGATTCCAACGTGGAGTACGCGAGACCCGCGGTCGCGCGCGTCGTCAGCACGGTCTGCCCGCGCGCGCCGAAGCGCGGGTCCTGCGCCAGCGCGGGCCCGGCGACGAGCGACACGCCGAGGGCGACGGCAGCACGAATCCTTCCGCGAGGCGCCACGTCGAGCGAGCGTACGCGCGATCGCCGCTCGGGCGAGCGGCGATCGAGTAAGTTGGGCACATGTCGTTCGAGTCAATCACGCGCATCTCCGCCGACGGCGTATGGACCGTGCCGGAGGGGTGGCGCCAAGGGCGCGGCGCGTTCGGGGGGCTCACGCTCGCGACGCTCGCGCGCGCAGCGAGCGCCCTCCCCGAGACGCAAGGGCGCCCGCTCCGTACGATCACCGCCGAGATCCCCGCCGCCGTGCTCGCGGGCCCGGCCCACGTGCGCGTCACGCCGCTGCGCGCCGGAACCGGGCTCACGACGATCGCGGTCGAGCTCGAACAAAACGGCGAGCTCGTCGCGCACGCGGTTCTCTCCTTCGGAAAGGAGCGCACGGCCGATTTGGATCGGCAGGAGATCCCGCGTCCTTCGCCGCGCCCGTTCGCCGAGCTCCCCACCATTCCGGTCGGCCCGCCGCTCGGGCCCGAGTTCGGGCAGCATTTCGAATACCGATTGATCGAGGGAATGCCTTTCACGAGCGCGCGCGACGCGCGGGCCGAGGGCTGGGCGCGGCTCCTCGACCCGGGCGACGTGCCGCTCTCGGTCGCGCTCGTGGCGCTCGCCGACGTTTGGTTTCCGAGCGTGCTGCCCGTCCTCGCCGCGCCGCGCCCGTTCGGGACGATTTCGTTCGCGGCCCATGTCTTCGATCGCGAGTGGTCGCCGGAGGAGCCTGTGCATCACCGGTCGCGCCTGCTCGCCTCCCAACAAGGCTATTTCGCCGAGCTGCGCGAGCTCTTCACGCCGCGCGGCGAGCTCTGCGTGGTCAATCAACAGACCATGGCCGTGATTCGTTGACCATGGCCGTTCGCCGAAAACGCACGTAGCCTCCGCGGAATGCAACCTCCGCCCGGACAGCCGCCCTACGGACAACCGCCTTACGGCCAGCAGCAGCAGCAGCAGCAGCAGCAGCAGTATGGGCAGCAGCCGTACGGCCAGCCGCAGCAGCAACCGCAATATCCGCAACAAGGTTATCCGCAGCAGCAACCGGCGTATCCGCAACAACAACAACAACCCGCTTATCCGCAGCAGCAGCCGATGCAGGGTTACGGTCCGCAGCCCGGCATGGCGCCGATGCCGATGCAGCAGCCGATGATGGGCGCGCAAGGCCGCGCGCCGGAGGTGCGCATGAGCGGCGGCATCTACATCACGCTCTACGTCCTTTGCATGCTCGCGACCTTCGCCCTCGCGGCGCTCGGCTCGCAGCGCGCTTCGCAAGAGGCGCTTCCCTTCGTTCCGCTCCCGATGTTCGTGCTCGGGATCGTCCAGATGGTCTTCATCTACAAGATGTGGAACGCGATCAACGACGGGCAGACGAAGCCGTCGCCCGGCGCGGCGCTAGGCTTTCTCTTCATTCCGTTCTTTTCGCTCTATTGGGTCTTCGTCGTCTATCCGGGTTGGGCGACTCGGTACAACGCGTACGTCCAGCGGCACGGAATCCAGGCGAAGCAAGTGGGACAAGGCTTGTTCATCGCGGCGCTCTTGTGCGGGTGGCTTCCGCTCGTCGGCTTGATTCTCTGGGCGATCGTGCTCGGAAAGGTGTGCGGCGCGGTCAACGCGCTCGCGCCTCGCCGCGCGTAAGCTGTCAGGTGCGCGCCGGGCGGCGCGTCGGATGGCCTGGAAGGAGGCCGTCCCATGCAATCCGCCTTGCGACTGTTTGGGTCGCGTCCCGCTCGTCTTCGTTTCGTTCGCGCGTGTCTTCGCTGGCTGCGCGCGCGGCTGCGCGAGGAGAGCCCCGTCGTCGATCGCGTCGAGCCCGACGTGGCCGATCGCTCGGGATTTCGCGTCCGCCCGCGCTTCTGATCGCGGCGATCCGCGGCGTCACTCGCTCGCGCGTGCGCTTCGAGCCTTGGCCTCTGCGACCTTCACCTCGTCGCGGGCCCACGGCATGGCGCGGTCCATGTCGTCATCGTCCGCGAACGAATAGAGCTTCTTCGGGCCGCGCGGCGGGTCGTCGAGGACGAGGCAAAGCTTGAACGGAGGCTCGTCGTCGCACGACTGGATTTGAAAGCGCGTCCGCGCCTTCGACTTGTCGTGCAAGAAGGTGAGCGAGAGCGAGCCGCCCTGCCGCTCGAAATCGAAGATGTCGACCGTGGAGCGAAACCACGAGCCCTTCTCGTGGATGCCGATCCCGCCGGCGAGGAACACCCAGAGCTCGCGATCGTCGCGCGCGCCGCTCGGCATGTGATCGAGCCAGGGCCTCCCCAGCACGAGCCTAGGATTCTTGGCCTCCGGCGCGGCGTCGTGGCCTCCGCACGCGAAACGAATCGAAGCGGCCGCGACCAGCATGCCCGCGGCGAGGAGAAGCGAGCGTCGTTTCATGCGCGAGAGCTTACCTCGGTCGAGCCGTCGATCCATGCGACGCGCTCGGGGCGGCGTCGGCCGTGGTCGCGGTCGTGGCGACCGAGGTCGGCGCCGGTCGCGCTTGCGCCGCGCGATCCGCGGCGTCGCCCTCCAGCAAGACCACCGAGTCGATGCCGAACAAGACGAGAGCGACGGGGATCACGATGAGCATCGCGATCGCGCCGGGCGTCAGCTTCTTGTCGGGTCGCGGCTCATCCGTGTCGGGACGCCCGTCTTCCATGAGGTCCTCTTTACACCATGCGAGCCGCGGCGCACGGAACCGATGACCGCGAGCCTGCGAGCCGCCGCCGGGCGACTCCCATGCGTGCATCATGCACGGAGTTCCGCGCCGCGCGGTCGCGTGGCGTACGCTCCGAGGCGTCAGGAAGTCGCCGCGAAACGAGTCCGAGACAGGCCATGTCGTTCAAAGCCCACGTCGTCCGTCACGCCGACAACCACTACGTCCTGCCGAAGGCGGCCGCGATGAAGGTCGAGGCGCACGCGTTCTTCTCGGAAGAGCTCTTCGCCGCCTCGGAAGAGTCGATGTGGCGTCAGATCGCGCAGTCCGCTTCGTACGAAGGCGTCGTCGGCGCCTACGTCATGCCCGACGCGCACACGGGGTTCGGCGTTCCGGTCGGCTCGGTCATCGTGACCGACGAGACGATCCTCCAGGCCGGCTCCGGCTACGACATCTCGTGCGGCGTGATCTACCTGCGCGTGCGGGGCCTCGACGCGGCGCGCGTCGCCCCGTGGGAGGCGCGCGAGCGCTGGGTTCGCGAGGTCGACGCGCGCGTCGCGACCGGCGTCGGCTCGCACCGCCGGCCGCGCATGAAGAAGTTCTCCGAGCGCGACGCCGAGCGCGTCCTCCGCTACGGCGCGAAGGCGATCGGCGTGCGCGCCGAGGTCTGCGAGCGCCAGTACATCCCGATCCCCGAGGACACGGATCTCGACGCGATTGACCGGGCGCGCAGCAAGGTCAGCGCGCAGCTCGCGTCGGTCGGCGGCGGAAACCACTTCATCGAGATGCAGGTCGACAAGGACTCGGGCGAGGTCTGGGTCATGGTGCACTGCGGGTCCCGCGGCTACGGCTGGCAGACCGCGAACCATTTCTTCTTCGAGGGCGCACGCGCCCGCAAGCTGCCGATGCACAAGCGCGAGGAGTCCTTCCTCTACGCGAGCGAGCCGCTCGGCAAGCAATATTGGGCGCATCACAACAGCGCCGCGAACTTCGCCGTCGCGAACCGTCACCTCATCGCCGAGGCCGTGTGCGATGCGCTCGAGGAAGTGTTCGGCGTGCGCGGCGACGTCTACTTCGAGATCTCGCACAACCTCGTGCAGGAAGAGACCGTCTTCTTGCCTGACGGAAC
Source organism: uncultured delta proteobacterium (assembly GCA_963731595.1). Lineage (GTDB taxonomy): Bacteria > Myxococcota_A > Polyangia > Polyangiales > Polyangiaceae > DASXHD01. The sequence goes on along the minus strand of CAVSWE010000002.1, from coordinate 262,425 downwards.
GCAGAAGCGCGGATTCGTGCACCGCAAGGGCGCGACGCGCGCGTTCCCGGCGGGCCATCCGGATCTCGCGGGTACGCCGTGGGAGACGACGGGGCACCCTTGCCTCATCCCGGGCTCGATGCTGGCGGGCGCGGCGATCCTCTTCCCGCTCGCCGGCGCGGCGAAGAGCGGCTTCTCGGTGAACCACGGCTCCGGCCGCCTCATGGCGCGCGGCGAGGCGAAGCGCCGGCTCGAATCGGAGCACGACGCGATCGACCGCGAGATGCGCGAGATGCAGCGCACGTTTGCCGGCACCGCGATCCGCGGGGTCGTCGGCAACACGAAGCGCACGCCGCTCGACGAGTGCGGGCGCGTCTACAAAGACCTCGACGCCGTCCTCGCCGTGCTCGAGGCCGAGGGCATCGCGCGCGTCGCGCACCGGCTCTACCCGGTCGCGAACCTGAAGGGCATGGACTAGCGCCGACGCGAACGTGCGGCGCGATTAGAGCGCCTCGAGCTCTTCGGCGGCGGCTTCGAGCGCCCAGGTCGCGACGGTCGCCGTGCGGCCCTGGCGATTCTGCATGAACGTCTTCTGGACGTGCGGCGCGAAGAGCCACGTCTTGGCGAAGAAGGTACGCGTGTACGCCACGCGGGGGAACGTCTCGCGAAAGTCGCTCGCCGCCCAATCGCCGCTGACCGCGACGTAGTCCGCGGGGCTCGCGTACCACGGGTCGTCGCGATTGATCGACGCGTAGCTGGGCGCCCAATGTTGGAACGCCAGGAGCTCGAAGTGGTCCCACGTGGTCGGCGTGTTCTCGTGCCAGACGTGAAGCGCGTGCGCCGGCACGCCGAGGTCCTCGACGAAGTGGAGCACGATGCCGACGAACCAGTACGCCTTCGCGTAGTCGCCCGCGAGCCACCGCTCCTGGGCGTGGTTCCAATAGACCTCCGGATGCTCGCAGCCCCAGTTGGTCCCGCCCGCCTCGACGCGCAGCCGCTCTTGCTCTGCGTCCTTCACCGGGAGCTCGTGGAGCTCGAGGTTGGCGCCGGTCAGGACGTCGGAGCGGTAGGTCGCGAGATTGGGGTGCGTGTCTTGGAGCGAGTCGAGGGCGTGCTCCGTCAGGTAGCTGTGGGTCGCGTGCGTCGGGTTGCCGCCGGCGCTGTCCCAACCTTCGGTCGTTTGTTCGGTGCCGTCGACGGGGGCCGAACATCCGAGAATTACGAGGGGAAGAGCACAGATCCAGTGTAGGTTTTTGTAAGTCACGGTATGGCGGGGTATCACCCGGTGACGCGCTGCGCAAGAGCTATTCATTTTGCCGACGGACTGCGCGATTCGTGCCGCGCGCCGACCTCGAGAAACCTCGCGCTTCGGGGTGGCCCGTGGGTCCTGGGCCGGCACCGCGACAGCTGCTTCATGCTCTGGGGGACGGGTGCGCGTTCGGGAGTGGCGTGACGCCTTCGCGCGCGGAGAGCCAGACCGCGAGCGGCACGAAGAGCGCGACGAGCGCGGCGGAGACGAGGTATGCGCGGCCGCCAGCGAAGATCGCGGTCCCGACGAGCGGACCGAGCGTGCCTCCGATGTCGCCGGAGACTTGAAGCAAGCCCACGCTGGTCCCCTGGCGGTCGTCCGGCACGATTGCGCCGACGAGGACGAGCAGCGACGGTCCGAGGCCCGCCGCGCCGAGACCGACGAGCGCGAGCCCCGCGGCGAGGCCCGCGCCGTGCGAGGTCAAGCCGATGACCAACAGGCCGGCCACGAGGAGCAGCATCGCGCCGGTCGCGACGCGCGCGTGAGCGCGGAAGCGGTCGCCGAGGCGCCCGGCGAGAGGCGTCGTCGCGGCGTCGACGAGGGTCATCCAGCCCATCGCGAGACCCGCCGAGCCTTGCTCGTCGCGCCCGAAGACGGAGATTGCGCGCGCGTGGACGAGGAGCGCGAGCGTCGTCAACACCATTCCGGTGGCGGCGAAGTTCAGCGCGAAGTTGAGCGCGCCGATCGCCATGAGGCGCCGATCGCGTAGCTCGCGCACGATCTGGAGGAGGGGAGGGCGCGTCCTCACCTTCGCGCGGAGGTCGGGCACGGTGACGAACGCGCCGGCGAGCGCGAAGACGACGGCGCCCGAGGCGATCGAGAACGTCGCGATCTCGCCGACGGCGTCGGAGAGGAGCCCGCCGACGACCAGGCCGATGGGCACGCCGAGAACCATCGCCGCGCGCACCGAGCCGGCGGTCTTCCCGCCGTGTCGCGCGCCGCCCGCGTGGAGGGCGAGCGTCTGCGCGGCGACGAAGACGCCCGCCGACCCAAAGCCGTGGAGGACGCGACCGCTCAGGAAGAAGAGCCCGACGCGGTGGAGCACGATTCCGACCGCGTAGAGCGCCATCGCGACGATGTTCAGCGCGAGGCCGACGAGCAGCGTGCGGCGGCCGCCGAAGCGATCCGCGAACGACCCGACGAAAGGGCTCGCGCCGACGCGCACGGCGCGGTTCGCCGCGAGGATGACGCCGATGAACGGGAGCGACAGCCCGACGCGCACGCCGACGATCGGCAAAATCGGGAAGGCGATGCCTCCGGCCATCCCAGCGAGAAGTGTGCCCGGCGTGAGCGCGAGCGCGAGCCGATGCGGTGAGCGCGTCTCGTCCAACGGGAGCGAACCTTAGGGCTCGCGCGAGGACGCGTCGAGCGCGCTACTGGACGACGCAAGTGCTCGAGACGCACGCGGCGGCTTTGCCGGCGCACGGATTGACGAAGCACGAGACCACACCCGCGTCGCACGTCGGGTTCGGGTCGTTGCTCGAGATGGCGAGGCACGTGCACGGCTGGAATTGGCCGTTCTTGCAGTCGTAGGAGAAGAGCTTGCACCCGCCGTCGCACGTGTCGACGGGGCTCGCGTCGCTCGCGTCGTCGCCGGCCGCCGCGTCGGTCGCGGCGTCGGTCGCGGCGTCGGTCTTCGCGTCGGCCTTGGCGTCGGCCGTCGAGACGTCGGTGGTCGCGTCTTGGCCGGCGTCGGCGGTCGAGTCGTCGCCGCACGCGGCGAACGCGAGCATGAAGCAGAGCGAGAAGGAGTGCGTCATCTGGACATCGTCAAGTTACACCCTTCGGCCGGGAGATGGCCGCTATTCGCGCGCTCGTCGCGCGCTCGTAATCGGCCGGCGCGAGAAAGATCTGAGTGCCGCGCACGCCCGCGGACACAGAAATGACGTCGAAGAGGATCGCCGTCTCGTCGAGCACGACGGGATAGTCCTTCTTGCCGCCGAGCGCGGTGACGCCACCGCGGACGTAGCCGGTGAGCGGCTGCACCTCTTTGAGAGGCACGGTGTCGACGTCGCGATCGCCGGTGACCCTCGCGAGCGCCTTGCGATCGAGCTCCGCGTCGCCGGGGAGCACCGCGAGGCAGACGCCGTGGCGGTCGCCGCGCACGACCAGCGTCTTGAAGACCTGCTCGGCGGGCAAGCCCACTTTCGCCGCGACCGTCTCGGCGCTCAGATCGTCTTCGTCGACCTCGTATTCGACGAGACGAAACGCGACGCCGAGCTTCTCGAGGATGCGGGCGGCGTTGGTCTTCATCCAGGCAATCTTTAACGCGGGGCCCGCCGGAGATCCACGCGCCCGGCCGCGCGGTGCACCGCGTCGAGGGCAGCGACACCGGCGGCTGGGGCTCGCATTTTTGGCGAATGCACGGCGCGACGGAGGGCTCGTGCGTCGACGCGCTCCAGCCGACGGCATCCGCACCGGCTCGGCGCCGCCGCCGCCTTCGCCGTGCGAGGTTCACGGCGAGGCCTGCGTGACGCGCCCGGCGCCGTGAATCAGAGCACGTCGAACGGGTAGCCGCCGTCGACGTACGCGCGGTCGGCGATGGATTTCCGGAGCTCGTCGTCGTTGCGGTCGAACGACGCGACGTTCGCGGCGAGCCGGCGCTGCGCCGCCGCGACGAACATCGACGTGAGGTCCACCTCGCGGCGTGCGCCCTCTTCGCCGCGTCGATCGAGCGCGCGCGTCGTTCGCGCGAGCACGCACGCGACGCCGTAGAGATCGATCGCCATGTCGGCGATGCGACGCTGCGTGTACTGCATTTCGGCGATGTTCTTGCCGTGCTTGCGGAGGACCTTCTCGACGTTTTTTCCGAGCTCGGTCACGTACTCCTCGAAGACGACCGCCTCGCGGTTGAGCACGGGGTGCGAGCGCGTGAGCCGCTCGCGCCCGAGCGCCGTCCGCGCCTTGCGGATGGCGAAGTCGCCGAGTACGCCGAACCCCTTGATCGGCTCGCGCATGGCCTTGGCGACCTCGACGAGCGTCTCGCCGGGCCCGGCCATCCCCGAGAGCGCGATGAAGCAGCGCAGGATCTCGTTCGTCCCCTCGAAGATGAGGTTGATGCGCGCGTCGCGGAGGTGCCGCTCGTACGGGTATTCCTCCATGTATCCGATGCCCGCGGCGATCTGCAGCGTCTCGTTCACGACGCGCCAGAGCGTCTCGGAGCCGTAGACTTTGCAGATGGCGCTCTCGACCGAGAAATCCTGGCCGCGGTCGACCATCGCGGTCGTCGCGTAGACCATGCACTCGAGGGCGTACGTGTCGGCGAGCATGTGCGCGATTTTGTCCTTCACCAGCCCGAACTCGCCGATCGGGCGGCCGAAGGCGCGTCGCTCGCGCACGCGCTCGGTCGACAGCTTGACGAGGTGCTTGCAGAGCCCGACGCAGCCGCTCGCGAGCCCGAGCCGGCCGCTGTTCAAGACCTCCATCGCGACTTTGAAGCCGCGGCCCGGCTCGCCCAGCACGTTTTCGGGAGGGACGACGACGTCGTCGAAGAAGACCTCGGTCGTCGAGCTGCCGCGGATCCCGAGCTTTCGCTCGCTCGGCCCGTTCTTGACGCCCCACGCGCGCTCGACCAAAAACGCGGTGATTTTGGGCTTCACGCCCTCGTCGCGCGGCGAAGTGCGGGCGAAGACGGTGAAGAGATCCGCGAAGCCGCCGTTGGTGATCCAGATTTTCGAGCCGCTGAGCTTGTACGTGCCGTCGGGCTGGAGCTCGGCGTGGGTGCGAATCGCCGCCGCGTCGCTGCCGGCGCTCGGCTCGGTGAGGGCGAAGGCGGCCATCATTTCGCCGCTCGCGAGCCGCGGGAGGTATTTCCCCTTCTGGGCGTCGGTGCCGAAGAGGAGCAGTCCCTTGTAGCCGATGGATTGGTGCGCCCCGAGCGTGACGGCGAGCGAGCCGTCGAGGCCGCCGACTTCCTCCATGACGCGCGCGTAGGCCGACGCCGACAGGCCCACGCCGCCCCGCTCCTGTGGGACCAAAAGCCCACACAATCCGAGCTCTTTCACGCCGTCGAGGACGTTTTTCGGGATGAGATGCTCCCGGTCGATGGTTTTCGAGTCGACGTTTTGGGCGAAGAACTTCCGCACGCTGGAGAGGACCAGGTGGAGCTGATCCACCTCGGCCACGCTCATTTCGGGGTACGGAAAAAGGAGCCCGTCGGCGATGTCACCGAAGAACGCCGACTTCATGAACGATTCGGACGAGGCCATGCCGAAATAACTTTTGCCGAGTCGACGCGCTATTGCTAGGCCATTTTCCAAGGTGTCGCCGAAGGTCGACGTTTTCTTGCACGCGCTGGGGCGCGCCGTGGAGCATCGCGGTGTGCTCTTGCTCGGCGTGTGCAACGTGACTCCGGACTCGTTCTCCGACGGGGGCGAGCTCGGCTCGCTTCGGGAAGCGTGCGAGCACGTCGACCGTCTCGTGAAAGAAGGCGCCGACATGGTCGACGTCGGCGGCGAGTCGACGCGGCCGGGCGCGGCTCCGGTCGCGGCCGAGGAGCAGCTCGCGCGCGTCCTCGAGGTCGTGCGTCATGCGGCGCAGCGGGCGCCGACGTCCGTCGACACGACGAGCGCCGAGGTCGCCGACGCGTGCCTCGAGGCGGGAGCCTGCGCGGTGAACGACGTCTCGTGCGCGCGCGACCCGGAGCTCCTGCGCGTGGTCGCGAGGCATCAGGCCGCGTATTTCTTGATGCACGCGCGCGGCACGCAAGAGCAGATGACCGGCTTCTCCGAGTACCCGGACGACGCGTACGGCGATGTCATGATCGACGTGCTCGGCGAGTGGAGCGAAGCGGCGGACCGCGCGCGCGACGCGGGCGTGCCGGGTCGCGGGATTGTGATGGACCCGGGCCTCGGCTTCGCGAAGAACGCGCGGCAGAGCGCCGAGGTTTTACGACGCGTGGCCGAGCTCGTGAGCGCGTCGCCTTCGCCTGTGCTGGTCGGCGCGAGCCGCAAGTCGTTCCTGAAGGATCTCATTTCGGCGCCGGAGGATCACGAGGCCGCGCCGAAAGAGCGGCTCGGCGCGTCGCTCGCGGCGGCGCTCTTCGCGGCCGGCGCGGGCGTGAAGATGCTCCGCGTCCACGACGTACGCGCGACGCGCCAAGCGATCGACGCGTTCCGTGGGCTCCTCGACGCGAGCCGCGGGCTGGCTGGGGCGCTGCCGCGGCCCGTCGACACCGAACGTTCCCTCGAAGACGGGGACACCGGCAATGCTTGAAGGCCTCCTCCACCTCTTCAAGCCGCGCCCGTGGAGCGACGTGGCGATCGACGTCATCGACATCATCGTCGTCGCGTACATCGTCTACCGCGCGCTGCTCGTCCTCCGCGGTACGCGCGCCATGCAGATGGGCACGGGCCTCGGGATCATCTTCCTCATCTACGTGGGCGCGAAGTACGCGGGGTTCGTCACCCTGTACAACCTGCTCTCGACGCTGCTCTCGTCGATCATCTCGATCGTGATCGTCGTGTTCCAGAACGACATCCGCCGCGGCCTGATGCGCGTCGGCGCGGGGACGTTCTTCGCGCGCCTGTCTGGGCAGCAGGAGACCAAGGTCGTCGACGAGGTGGTCGCGGCCGCGACCGAGCTCGCGCGCCATCGCATGGGCGCGCTGATTTGCTTCGAGCAGGACGCGAACCTCGACGAGTTCGTCGTCGGGCAGGGCACGATCATCGACTCGGCCGTGCAGCGCGATTTGCTCGTGTCGCTCTTCGTGCCCGAGGGCGTCAACAAGCTCCACGACGGCTCGGTCGTCATCCGCAACCTGCGCGTCGCGAAGGCCGGCGTCTTCTTCCCGATGCCGGAGGCCAAGGGCCTCGACAAGTCGCTCGGCTCCCGCCACCGCGCGGCGCTCGGCATCACCGAGGAGACCGACGCGGTCGTCGTGGTCGTCTCCGAGGAGCGCGGCACGATCAGCTTCTGCTTCAACGGCAACATCATCTCGAACCTCGACGGCGCGTCGCTGCGCCAGGCGCTGCTCGGTCTCTTCGGCAAGGCGCGCACGCAAAAGAAGGGCAAGCGCACCGGCGGCTCGAGCTCGCAGCGCGTGAGCATCGCGCCCGCGTCGAGCGGCACCGGGTCGTACCGCGTCGTCGTGCAGCCGCGCGATGCCGAGCCGCCGAGCCGTCCGCCGCCGCCGTCGCGCGGCGCGCCCGCGGAGATCCCGCCGCCGCAACCGTCGCTGCCGAACGTCGACGCGAGCATTGCCGCGGCGAGCGGGGGCCCCAAGCCGCCCCGTCCGATGGTGCCCGCTCCGGCGCTCGGCGCCGCGGGCACGAAGATCGAGACCCCCACGGCCACGCCGGCGCCCACGCGCGACGCGACCGAAAACGAGGGCGGAAGCAGCAGCTGAATGGCATTTTCCGAGAGGATCCGGCGCGCGTTCACCGAGAACATCAACCTGAAGCTCTTGAGCATCGGGTTCACGCTCGTCCTCTATTCGCTCGTCCACGGCGCGCAGGACGCGCAGCGCGTCGTCTCGGTCGATCTCGTGCTCCTCTTGCCGCCGAGCGATTCGAACCGCGTGCTCGTGAGCCAGATCCCGCCGCAGGTCCGCGTGACCTTGCGCGGGCCGCGCACGACGCTCGACGAGCTCCACGCCGACGACATCGGCAATCTCCAGGTGGACGTGCGCAGCGGAGACGACCGGCACCTCCTGTTCGACAAGGCGAGCGTGCACGTGCCGACCGGCGTGCACGTCGACCAAATCGATCCGCCAGGGATTGATCTCCAGTGGGACGACCTCGTCACGCGCGACGTGCCCGTCCAGCTCACCGTGGCCGGCACGCCGGCGGCGGGCTTCATCGTGAAGGGCGTGCCGGTCTCGGATCCGCCCCAGGTGCGCGTGCGCGGACCGAAGGGCGAGGTCGCGGTGCTGCAGCACGCGCGCGCCGACGCGTTCGACGTCACCGGCCTCACCGAAGGCACGTACACCCGCGCGCTCGCGATTGACCGGCCGACGGGCCATCTCACGTTCGACGTGCGGTCGCTCTCGGTCACGACGCAGATCACCCGCGAGCTCGCCGAGAAGACGTTCACCAAGGTCCCCATCGTCGTCGTCGGTCTCGCCAAGGCGAAGACGATGCCGCCCGACGTCGACATCCGCATCTCCGGCCCGCCGGACATCGTCCACTCGCTGCGGCCCGAGCAGATCCTCGCGCGGGTCGAGGAGAGCTCGACCAACGCGAGCGGCAGCGAGACGCGGCCCGTGCTGGTCACGGTCGACAAGTGCGAGGTCCACGTGACCCCCGACGTCGTCGTCGTCCGCTGGTGACGATTACGGGACGCCCTGCACAGTCGAATTCGTGATCACGATGCTCTTGGCGTTCGTCCCGACTGCGTCGCCCGCGTTCGTGACGCTGCCGCTCTTGACGCTGGTCCAGTGGCCGCCCGTGTTGCCGCTGACGGTCGAGTCGACGATCGAGAGGACGCCGGTCCAGTTGTCGCTCGTGAAGAAGATGCCGCCGCCGAACGCGTTCGTGCCGGCGGCGTTGTTCGTGATGGCGTCGCCGCACAACGTGACGTTGAAGTCGTTGCCGTCGGCGTAGACGCCGCCGCCGTTTCCGCCCGAGCCGATCTCGTATTGTCCGTTGTTCATCACCGAGCATTGGCTCTGGTCGGCGTTGTTGGCGTCGTGGCCGGTCGCGACGTTTCCGTCGACGAGGCTGTCGTAGACGTCCAGCTCGGCGTTGAGCGCCCCGATCGCGCCCGCGTTCGCGCCGCCGTCGTTCTGGAAGGTGCTCTTGGCGACGAGGACGCCGCGCTTGCTGCCCTCGATGTAGATCGCGCCGCCGCCGGTGTCGGGGCCGAGCGGCGCGGCGTGGTCGTTGAGGAAGATCGAGTCGATCACGACGAGGTTGCCGTCGCGCATGAAGATGGCTCCGCCCTCGCCGTCGTCCCAGCCTTGCGAGCACGGCAGCGGCGCGGGCGGGATGGCCTGCGTCGGGTTGGTCTTGGCGTTGACGAAGGCGACGTGCTGGAGCGTGACGGTCGTGTCGGTCGCGCGCCAGTTGGGGCTGTCGAACCGTAGGATCTCGACCGCGTTCTGACCGTCGAGCGTGACGAGGCCGCCGCCGTCGAGGACGGTGTCCTTGTCGATCGGGAGGTTCATCGTCGCGGTGATCGCGATCGTCGCCGGCGCGGAGCCGCAGTCGAACGTGATGATTCCGCCTGCGGTGACGGCCGCGTTCAGCGCCGCGAAGGTGCAGCTCGCGGGCGTGCCGGTGCCGACGACCGCCGTCGGCTTGGATGTGCCGACGGGGTTCGCCGCGGCAGGGACGCCCGCGCTGCACGAGCCGTTCGGGTTGCCGCCGTGGAATGGGCCGCCGCCGCTGTCGATCGCGACCGCGTCGTAGCCCGGGCCCGCGTCGTTCGGCGCGGCGGCGTCGGGCGCGGCGGCGTCGGGCGCAGCGGCGTCCGGGTCGCCGCCCGGGCTCGAGCCGCACGCGGCGGTGAGGACGAGAAGAACGGAGATGTAAGCCGAAGCTCGCACGTGAGCACCTCCCTGGCTGCACAGGTTACTCTCCGGGCATGCGTTTCGCACCCGTCTTGGTCGTCGCGATGTCCGCGTGCGCGCCCGCCGCTCGCGCCCCCGTGTGTCCGCCGGTCGCGCCGGCGCCGGCGTGCGCGTCGGCCGCTCCGAGCGCGACGCCGGTCGCGCCTGCGACGGCCACAGCGAAGGTCACGCCGCCGCCCGAGCCCGCGCCTCCGCCGCCCGCGCTCGAGCAAGCGCTCGACGCCGCCGCTCGCGCGATCGGCGCGAACGACATGGCGGCCGCCGACAAGGCGCTCGCGTCCGCGTCCGCCGCGGCCGGGGACGACGCGCACCTCGGGTACCTCGTCGCGCGCATGCGGGCCACGCGCTACGCCGTCGCCGGCGACTTCGAGCGGGCCGCCGCCGCGTACGTCGCCGTCATCCCGGCGCTCGCGAAGCACCCCGAGCTCCCCGACGAGTTCTGGTCGCACAACGCCATGATGATGATCCGCGAGGCGCAGGGCGATCCCGCGGCGGCGCTCGCCGAGGACGATCAGGCGACGCTCGCGGCCGCGCGCGGCACGTGGGACCCGGAGCGCCGCGCGACGCTCGCGTTCCAGAAGGACCGATGGCATCGCGCGTACCTCACGCGCATGCTCGCCGAGTCGCGCACTGGGTCGGCCAAGCGCGCGCTCGTCCACTACGCCGAGAGCGCGCTCGACGATTACCGGACGAGCGGGTTTCCGGACTCGATCGCGATCCTCGAGGCGTATTTCGCCGCGCTCGACGGGCGCCGAGAGGCCGCGCTCGCCGCGGCCCGGCGCGTGGACCCCGCGAAGGACGACGACCTCGAGGATCTCTACCTCGTCGTCGTGGGGCTCGCGGCCGGCGGCGACGCCGCGGGCGCCGAGTCCGTGCGCAAGGTGATGCGCCGCCCCGCGCCCGCGCGGATCTCGCGCGCGATCATGCTCCGCTGGCTCGATCTCGACGCGAAGGGCCGCGGCTTCACGCCGTGGCACGCGCGCTGATCACGGGCACGTGTAGGGCGAGCAGTAGGTGGCGACCTCGCTGACGCAGGCGCTGTCCCAGTCGCCGAAGTTGAAATCGCAACAAAACGAGTCGTTCAAGCAAACGTTGTCGACGCAGCCCGTCGGATCGCAGCCTTGCGTGAGCGCTCCGAGGTTCGCGGTGCAGAGGTCGTGCGCGCAGGTCCCTTGCGGCGGACCGCCGCCGCCCTGCGACTGGCACGTGCCGCTCATGCAAGTCTGTCCGCCGCCGCACGGGTTGTTGCACACGCCGCAGTTGGAGTTGTCGCTCATCGTGTCGGTGCAGAGGCCGTTGCAGAGCGTCATGCCGCCCGAGCACTGGCACTGGCTGTTGGTGCACGTCGAGCCGCCCTGGCACGCGTTGCCGCACTGACCGCAGTTGTTGTCGTCGGCGGTCGTGTCGATGCAGAGGGTCCCGCAGACGGTGAAGTTGCAGGTGCTACCGTCTTGGATCGGCGTGCTCGTGTCTTTCGCCCCGCTGTCCTTCGGCGGGGTGGTGGATCCATCGTTCCCCTTGCCGGCGTCGGGCCGGACGATTCCGCCGTCTCGGTCGGTGGCCGCGACGCCGGTGGCGCAAGCTCCTGCGAAGAGGGCGATGATCGCGAAACCGATGACGTTCTTTTGCATGGGGGTTAGACGAACTCCGAAAAAGCGAAGGGAGAGTACGCGGAGCCGAGTCGAATCTTCCCCCGAAGGCTCTGCAGCAATGATGCCACAGGCACGAGGCACGGTGCGTGAATCCTCGCGGGCGATGCATCGTGGAATTTGGATCGCGACAGCGCTTTGCGTGGGTTGCGCCGCGCACGCAGAGCTTCGCCCGCTCGACGACGTCACGACGACGGCTGCCACGTTCAGCGGTCGTGCCTCGCCACCCAAGCACACGCTCGAGTCCGCGTACGAGGACTACGAGGCCGAGCGCGCCGACGCGCCGACCCCGCTCGCCTCGACCGCGCCGAGCGACGCGCAGGTCGCGGCGGTCTTCGAAACGGCGGAGGCGGCCGCGCGCGCGCGCGCCGATCTCGCACGCAATTACGCGCGCGACCCGCGCGTTCGCGCGCTCGCGAGCGACGTCTACGAGCGCATGCGCGACGCGCGCGCGCAGCTCGCGCTCCTCGTCGCCGCGCCCGACTACCCCGTGCCCCCGGCGCGCCTGGAAGAGACGGCGGGTCAGTCGTTCGTCGATTTCGATTGCGTGTACGTCGACGAGGAGACGCGGCAGGCGTCGCACCTCCGCAGGCGCGTCGACGAGCTCTTGCCGTTCGTGACGGACGTTCGCGTCGTCGAGGAGCTGATGAACCTGCGCCCGATCCTCGACGATCTCTGCGCGCGGGGCTTCGAGCTCGAGCGCGCAATGCGATGAGCGCGCGTGCTCACGGCGTGAACGCGTAGAGCGCGCCGTCGGCGGGGACGAAGACGCGGCCCTTGGCGACGATCGGCGTCTGGAAGTAGCGCGTGCGCGCGCTCATCGCGTCGCCGCTCGCGCCCCCGGAGAAAATCTCCGCGCCGGTCTCGGCGTCGTACGCGTAGAGCTTGCCCGCGCTGGACTCGGAGCCGAAGTTCCAGACGACGGCGTTCGCGCCGCTCGCGTCGGTCATCGACACGATCGGGAGCGAGAGATCTCCCTCGCTCGCGCACCACGCCATCTGCGCCGTCGGCGGCGCGCCGGCGATCTTCACCGCGCCCATGTTGCCGCCGCCGCCGCCGGGGCAGCCGTTCGGGCTCCCGCCGTCGACGCGGAAGGCGACGAACGTTCCGGCCGCGGTCGTGTAGGTCGTCACGGCGCCCGTGATCTCGCCGCTCGCCGCGTGAAGCTTCGAGAGCTCTCCGCCGACGCCGCCCATCTTCGCGTGATCGGTCACGTAGAGGTTGCCGTCTTTTCCGAATCCGAGCACCAGCGAGCTCGGCGTGGCGGCGGGCGCGGTGACGAGCGCGTGCGTGCCCATGTCCTCGTCGGTGTTGTCGAGCGAGACCCAATTCGACGGCGCGTAGTAGTCGTCGCTCGCGTTCGAGAAGGTCGGACCCTTTGCGACGCGAATCACGGCGTCGCCGCCGCCCCACTCGCTCGCGTTGAACGTGTTGCCGGTCGTGACGAAGAGGCTCGTGCCGTCGCTCGAGAGTCCGCCCGCCGACCACGCGCCGCCGCCGGTCGCGACCGTCGACCAGCTCGTGACCTTCGTCGGATCGGCAGTGTCCACGCCGACGATCCAGCCGTGGTAGTCGCCGCAGTCGCCGTAGTGGCCGCCGTACGGAACGTACAAAACGCCGTCGAGCACGATGAGCGCGCCGCGCTGGTTTTGGACGTCGGACGAAAACGAAGGGACCTTCGCTTGCACGTCGACGGGCCAGCCCGCGCGCACGCTGCCGTCGTCGAGCGAGAGCGCGAAGATCTCGTGACGCTTGGTCGTGCCGCCGTCGGGCGTCGTCATCGCGCCGAGGTAAATCGTCCGTGTCGCGAGATCGACGTAGGGCGTGCCGGTGATGCCGAGCGGGTCGACGTTTCCGCAGGGCAGGTGCGAGAGCTTGACCGGCGCGGCGAGCGGGGGCGTTTTCCAAATCGCGGCGCCGGTCGCGGCGTCGAGCGCGTAGACGACGTTCTCTTCGGTCGCGACGATCAGCGCGTCTTTGCCGCCGAGCGCGCCGTCGACGAAGAGCGGCTGCGCGTACGTCTCGCCCGCGAGCGACGCCTGGAACGTCGTGTCGAGGTGCATCCCCGCGGCCGCGGTCTTGGTGAGCTTCGCGTCCACGAAGACGCCGTCGCGGTCGTCGTGGTCGTGGTGCTGGATCACCGACGCGCCGAGGTTCGGTCCGGAGTCGCCTCCGCTCGCCTCGACGCCGCCGTCGCCGCCGTCGGACGCCCCGCCGTCGCCGCCGCACCGCGGAAAGAAGGCGATTGCCGTGAAAGAAAGAAGAAGCAGCCAAGCCGATCGCATCCGGCCATCGTACTCGCGCCGCGTCGCGGGCGTCACTTCGTGAGCTGCTGGAGCATCTTGGAGAGATTGCCGCTGCCGCCGAACATCTTCATCATCTTCTCGACGTCGCCGAGCCCGGCGCCGCCTCCTGCGCCGCCGCCGCCGAGCAACCCGCCGAGCCCGCCGCCGCCACCGCCTTTCGCGCCCGCCATCGCGAGCAGTCCGTCGAAGCTCGCCTTGCCGAGGTCGTCGTCGCCGTGCGCTTCGTGAAGCCAGCGCTTGGTGAGCGCGGCGACCTCGGGAGCCTTGGCGCCGGCCGCGTGCTTCATCGCGTCCTCGAGCGCGCCGGGCGTCGCGAAGCCGAGGTAGTAGTCCTTCACGTAGGCCTGCAGCGCGGAGAAGAACGCGGCGTCGCCGAGCTTCTTCCGCAGCGCGAGCAAGTAGTAGGGGCCCTTGCCGTAGACGATGCCGCCGTACGCCATCTGCGACTGCCGCGACGCGGGCACGTCGACGGGGCCGTCGGGCTGGCCCATGAGGCGCATCATCTCGTAGCCCATGCGCGCGTTCATGTCGGCGTCCTTCTTCGCCCGCGCCGCGCCGTATCGATCTTCGGAGTAGAGGATCGCGCTGAACTGTGCGAGCGCCTCGTCTTGCCACGGGTGCTTGCGCGAGTCGCTGCCGACGATGCCGTGCCACCACATGTGACCGACCTCGTGCGCCGTCGTGAATTCCTCGGCGCTCTGCTTCATCGGGCCGTCGGTGGCGCCGCTGCCCATGAGCGTCCCGAGGAGCATCTCGAGCGGGCTCCCACCGGTCGCGCTGCCCGAGGGTTTGTAGAACATGCTCGCGACGGTCGCGAGCCCCGCGAACTCGACGCCGCCGGCGCCGCCCACGAGCGCCTCCTCGACGAGCGCGAGTTGCTTGTACGGGTACGGACCGAATCGCTTCTCGAAATCCTTGAGCGCCCACGCGGCGACGTCGAGCACGTGCTCGCCCGCCTTGCGGTCGCTCGTGCGGAAATACGATTGCACCTTCACGTCGCCGACGAGCTTGTCGGCCGAGGTGAACTTGTTGCTCGCGAGCAGCGCGAAATCGCGCATGCAGCCCGCGGCGTAGTCGACGCGCCTGCGGCCGCCGGCCTCTTCCTCGCGCGTGACGACGCCGCTCGCGGCGACGCGGTACTCCGCGGGGAGCTCGACGTGCGCCCGCACGTGCGAGAGCGAGTCGGTGCCGATGTCGCCGAGCGTGCTCTGGTCGAGGTCCCACACGTCGCCGTCGTGACGCGCGACGACCGGATAGAAGTTGCCGAAGGAGAGGATGTCGTCGCCCGCCGCGAGGAGCCCGTAGTCGCCGATGGCGTCCGCGCCGCCGGTGGCGGTCGGAGCGTCGCCGCCCATGATGGTCTGGAGCGAGCTCGTCGCCGCGGCCATCATCGTCGTCTTGCTCGGGTCGATCGGCTTCAGCAGGCCCTCGACATGAAGCACGACGCGGATGCGCGCGCCGGGCGGGAGCGGCTGCGCCGGGTGGACGACGATCGTGTCGCGACCCGCGGTCTCGACGGTGCATGCACTCTGCACGCAATGCCCGCGGAGGAGCTTCTCCGGCGGGTCGCCTTGGGGCGGCGTGTCTGCGTACATGCGGAACATGACGTCGGCGAGCGTGCCGCCGGTCTTGTTCTCGTAATAGACGCGCTCGTCGAGCTTGAAGCTGCGCGCGTCGTCGGCGACGTCGAGGTCGAAGTCGTAGAGGGTGAGCTCGTCGAGCGGCCCGGCCGTCGCCTCGAGCCCGCGGAGCGCCTCGGGGCGCACGTCGCTCGTGAGGAGCTTCGTGTCGTACCAAGCGGTGACGAGCGCGTCGTCGGCTTTGTCGCGCGCGTCGAGCACGTGGGCGAGCGCCGCGTCGGACGATTTCGCGTGCGAGGCTTCCTTCGGCGGCGAGTCTTTCAGCCACCCGTGCGTGCTCCCGCCGCAACCGACCAACCCGACGAGCACCGCGAGCGCGAACCGATTCATCGCGATCCGAACGGTAGCACGCGCTCACTGTTTGACGACGAGATCGGCCCTTCGCAGCGTCTCGGTGGAAGGCTTGGCACCCCACGCGAGCGTCGCCTTCACGGTCGTCGGTCCGCTGCTCGGAAGCGACGTGCTGCACGACATCTTGCCTCTGCCGCGGCGCGAGTGCGACGAGCCGATGTTCGTTTCGGCCCACATCTGCTTCACGTGGAGCTGCCCGAACGGATCGCACGTCGCGGTCGCGACGGCCTTGCCGCCTTGCTCGAGCGTGACTTGGTAGTCAAGCGTCGCGGGCCCTTCCCACGAGAGGTCGATGTCGGTCCAGAAGTCGACGTCGCCCGCCTTGAGCGTCATCGTCGCGTCGTTCGCGCCCGGGGCGGCGAACGGCACGCGACCGACCTCTTTGCCGCAGGCGAGGAGCGGAGCGAGCGCGAGCACGAGGGCGATTCGTTTTTTCGTCGGGAGCATGGGCCTGCCCGCAACGATAGCGGGCACGCTCGAGCACCCGAAGGACGAATTCGATTCGTGAATCGGCGCGCGCTGCGGTCGCGCGCGCCGGGCGACCCTCGAATCCCGCGCGGAAACGGTGTCGGATGAAGTGGCATGTGCGATGCACTCCTCGGCGGCAACACTCGCAAGGAGCCGTGCCATGAGAGCCAAACTCACGACGTTGGTGGCCTCCGCCATCGTCATTGCATCGGTTTCACCGGCCCGTGCGCAGAACGCGACCGGTGAGAAGAAAGACATTTGGGATCAGCCGCTCGTCGCGCCGACGAACGCGCTCGAGATCGTCGTCGGGACCGGATACACGCAAGGATTCGGCGCGCTGCAGCCCGGCGTGGGCATGGGCACCGTCGCCGGTCCGGGGCTCGGCGTCGATCTCGGCGTCGGGTATCGCATCGATCCGCACTGGGCCGTCGGTCTCGTCGGGCAGTATCAGGAGTTCGACGCGCAGCGCGCCGCGAGCGCGCGCGGTCTCACGCCCGGAATCGCCGCGAGCTACCACATCCGGCCGTACACGCGGCTCGATCCGTGGGTTCAGCTCGGGGTCGGCTATCGCCTCCTCTGGGAGAACCAAGAAGCGACGGGCACGAACCTGCTCACGCACGGCCTCGAGCTCGCCAAGCTGACGATCGGCGCAGACTTTCGAGTCGACAAGAACGTCGCGCTGGCGCCGTTCATCGGAGCGGACGTGGGCCTGCCGCTCGCGCAATCGACCAACAACGGCGCGGCGGTCGCCATCACGAGCCCCGAGCCCAACGTGTACCTCTTCGCAGGCCTGCAAGCGCGCTTCGACATCACGACGCATCACCAGGGCGCGGTCGAGCCGCTGTCGCCCGCGACGGTGACGAGCCAGACCGTGAAGCCGCCCGAGCAGCAGATGCGACCGGTGAGCCCCTCGATCAACGCCTCCGACGAGCTGATCGACCGGTGCAAGCTGAGCTTCGGATCGGTCGAGAGGGCGCCGAAGTTCGAGTTCGACAAGAGCGATCTCTTGCCCGCCGACTACGACGTACTTCGGCAGATCGCGGATTGCATGAACGGGCCGCTGAAGGGCTCCGGCTTGAGCCTCACCGGTCGCGCGGACCCGCGCGGCACGATCGAATACAACGACGGGCTCGGCATGCGCCGCGCGACGACCGTCTCGTCCTTCCTGCAAGAGCAGGGCGTCGTCGAGTCGCGCATCGAACGAAGCTCGCGCGGCGAGCGCGACGCGATCGGCACCGACGAAGCGTCGTGGGCGATCGATCGCCGCGTCGACGTGTCGCTCAGTCACTAGCGAAGCATCACGACGTCGGCGAACGGGCTGCTCCGGCGCCCGCTCGCGGACACGACGCGAAGCTCGTAGGCGAGGCTGCCTTCGTCGGTGCCTCGCGCGAGCTGCGCGTTGGCGCTCGTGAAGCCGTCGGAAATCGGCGCCAGCGGGCCTGCGATCGTTCCGTCGCGCGTCTCGAGCTCGAACGAGACGACCTTCTCGCCGTCGTCGCGGTACGACAGCACGATGACGAGCGCGTAGCACCCGTCCGTGCCCGGAACGACCGCCTCCGGGCCGAGCGCGTACGTGATGACCGGCGCGGCCTCGGGCTCGTCCGCGATCGCGCCGGCGTCCGGGAGACTCGCGGGCGCTGCCGAGCACGCCACCAGCATCGTCGCGCCCGCTGCCACGAGGAGGATGTTGCCCATGTCGAGCGACGACGCATCTCGCGTGCCGAGACGGGTTGGACGGCGCGGTGACGACGTCGCATATTTCGGGACGTCATGAGCTTGCCGGCGCACCGTAAGCGTATCGACGCGATCGACGATCGCATCCTCCAGTTGCTCGACGAGCGCGCGAGCGTCGCCAAAGAAATCGGAGACGCAAAACGCGAGGCCGGCGCGACGGCATTGCACGATCCCGAGCGCGAGGAGCGAGTGCTCGCGCGTTTGCAGACCGCCGCGAGCGGCCCATTTCCGAGCCGCGCCGTTCGCGGCGTATTCCGCGAGATCATCAGCGCGTGCCTCTCGCTCGAGCAGTCGGTGGCCGTCGGCTTTCTCGGCCCGGAGGGCACCTTCTCGCACATGGCGGCCCGTCACCTCTTCGGGCTCACGGCGCGTTACCGCGAGGCGGCGACGATCGATGGCGTCTTCGACGCGGTGCGCGCGGGCGACGCGATGTACGGCGTCGTGCCCATCGAGAACTCCACCGAGGGCTCCGTCACGACGACCGCCGACGCGCTGATCGAGAGCGACCTCATGGTGCGGCAAGAGCTCGTGCTGGAGATCGCGCACGCGCTCCTCGCTCGGACCGGCGCGTCGCTCACGTCGATCGAGCGCGTGTACTCGCACCCGCAGCCGCTCGCGCAGTGCCGGGTGTGGCTCGCCAAGAACCTGCCGCACGCGCAGCTCGTACAGACCGCGAGCACCGCGGCCGCCGCGCGCGAGGCGCTGGCCGACGACCGCGGCGCGGCGATCGCGAGCCGCCTCGCCGCCGAGATCCTCGGCGGGCTCGACGTCGTGCGCGACGGCATCCACGACCGCGCCGAGAACGCGACGCGCTTCTTCGTCGTCGGCAAGACCGACGCCCCGCGAACCGGACGCGACAAGACGACGATCGCCTTCGACGTGCCCGAGGGGCGAGGCGCGCTCCGCCGCGTGCTCGGCGTGTTCGACGACGCGGGCGTCAACCTGACGCGCATCGAGTCGCGCCCGAGCCGGCAGAAGCGGTGGGACTATGTCTTCCTCGCGGACCTCGAGGGACACCGGGAGGACGAACCGGTCGCGCGGGCGCTCGAGCAGCTCCGCGCAACGGTGGAGCTCGTGAAGGTGCTCGGGAGCTACCCCGCCGCCGGGTGACGCCGCGCTCGCGCGCGCGCGAACGCGCCGAAGCCGAAAGTGGCGACGCCGCCTGGAGATCCTCCGCGCGCGAGGCGCGTAGAACGGGCATGCGCGCTCGTCCGTTCGCGTTCGCCCTTTGTGCCCTCGCGGCCTGCACCAAAGGAAATCCGCCCCCGCCGGCCGTCACGGCCCAGCCGCTCGCCGCCGACGGCGGCGCGTCGGAGGTCGAGAGCACGGTGGCCGTCGAGAGCCGCTCCAACTTGACGGCGTTCGGCTCGCAGCACGAGCTCGACGAATTTTTCGACGAGGTCGCGGCCGCTCAAAAGCGTGTCGCCGCGCGCGGGGCGGCCAAGGCGGGAGCCGAGGCCACGCCGATGGCGTCCGCCGCGGCCGACGGCGCGGGCGGCGAGGCCAAACAGGATCGCATCACGAACACCCAAGAAGCCAACGTCGACGAAGGCGGCATCGTCAAAGCGCACGGCGACTTCTTCGTCATCTTGCGCCGCGGACGCCTCTTCACCGTGCGCGTCGGCGACGACTCGCTGCGACCCGTCTCGCACGTCGACGCGTTCGGGCCCGGCATCGATCCGAGCGGCGGCTGGTACGACGAGATGCTGATCGCCGGCAACACGATCGTGGTCGTCGGCTACAGCTACACGCGCGGCGGCACCGAGATCGGGCTCTTCGATCTCGACGGCGCGGGCGGCATCACTTACCGCGCGACCTACCAGCTGCGCTCGAACGATTATTATTCGTCGCGCAACTACGCGAGCCGAGTCATCGGAACGAAGCTCGTCTTCTACTCGCCGATGTACGTGCCCTACTGGGGCGGCGCCGCGGGCAGGGCCAGCGCGATGCCCGCGCTCCGCAAGTGGCACGAGGGCGCAACCGACGCGGATTTCCAGCCGATCGCCGCACCGACGCGCATCTACCGCCCGGTGACCGGGTTCGGCGCGCAGGCGCTCCACACGGTGACCGTGTGCGATCTCGCCAAGCCGGAGATGGAGTGCAAGGCGACCGCGATGATCGGCCCGCCCGGCCGCACCTTCTACGTTTCGGAGAAAGCCGTCTACGTCTGGATGAGCGATTGGGCCGCGCGCGCGAACAAGCCGCGCTCGCTCCTCGCGCGCATGCCGCTCGACGGCGGCGGGCCGTCGGCGGTCGTCACGTCAGGGGCGCCCGTCGATCAGTTTTCGTTCTTCGAGCGAGGCTCGGAGCTCGACGTCCTCGTGCGGAGCGACTCCGCGGGCGACGCGATGTGGGCGCCGGAGACGTCCGCCGGCGACGTCGCGATGCTGCGCCTGCCGATCGCGAGCTTCTCGACGGCGGTCACCGACGTGCCGGCCTCGCGCTACACGAGCCTGCCGAAGCCCGCCGGAAACGCGTGGTCGTTCCAGAATCGATTCGTCGGCGACTGGCTGCTCTATGGATCCGGCATGTCCTGGGGCTACGCGCAGCAAGCGACCGACAAGAGCGTCGTCGCCTACCACGTGTCCGACGCGCAGTCGGCGCCGATGAAGCTCGAGCTGCCGCACGGCGTCGATCGGATCGAGGCGCTCGGGAAGAACGCGATCGTCGTCGGCAGCGACGGCAAGGATCTCCACTTCACCGCGATCGCGCTCGGCGCGACGGCGAAGACCGAGGGCCACTACGTCCGCGCCGGCGCTTCGCAAGGCGAGACGCGGAGCCAAGGTTTCTTCTACAGGGCGTCGTCGGACGAGCAGGGCATGCTCGCGCTCCCGATTCGAAGCGGCGCGCAGCCAGGCTGGAGCCAGCTGGTCCAAGGGTCGGCGTCCATCGTGTTCTTGAAGAACGACGCGCTCGATTTTTCGCCGATGGGCGAGCTCGGAGCCTCGCATCTGGCGTCGACGAACGACGCGTGCCGAGCGTCCTGCGTCGACTGGTACGGGAACGCTCGGCCGATCTTCTGGCGCGGTCGCGTGTTCGGCCTGATGGGTTACGAGCTCGTCGAGGGCGAAATCGACTCCGGCCGGATCCTCGAGCGTCGCCGGATCGACTTTGCGCCGGCCGCAAACGGTTCGCGTTAACTTCTTCGCCCAGCGGGCCGTTCGAGCGAACAGCCCGCCATGCGTTTTCTCTTCGTTTTCCTCACCGCCTTTCTCGGGGCATGCAGTGCGATGCCGCCGCTCCTCGGCGACTCGGACGGCGGCGGGACGCCGGTCGGCACCTCCTCGTGCAGCGCGTCGCGGGCGGGGTGTCCGTGCGACACGGACGTCGCGCAAGCCGCGTGCGGCGACGTCGTGCGGCGCGCGGGCGACTACGTGACCTGCTCGGTGGGAACGGCGACGTGCTCCGGGGGCGCGTGGGGAGCGTGCGTCGGCGACCAAGTCTACATGAAGAGCGTCGGCCGGACGACGCTCGGCGGGCTCGAGACGCAGGGACTCCAGACCTCCCCGAGCGCCTGCAGCGACAACCCATGCGATCCGTCGTGCAACGACTTCGTCGACAACGGCGTCGGCCTCGACGCGGGCTCGGCGTTCGTGCCGACCGACGCGGGAGGGTTGACGCTCGGCGCGAGCGACGGCGGCGCGTGCCTCGGTTACCAGTGCCAGGTCCCGAAGTGTGCGAACAACGGCACGACGACGCTCACCGGCACCGTCTACGATCCGGCCGGGCTCAACCCGGTCTATCACGCGTACGTCTACGTGCCGACGCAGCTTCCGCTGCCGGCGATTCCGACCGGGGCGCAGAAGGATCCGTGCGGCGGCGGCGGCAACCTCCCGCCGGCCGTGAGCTACTTCTTCACGGGGCCCGATGGAAAATTCACGCTGACCGGCGTGCCCGCCGGCGCGAACATTCCGCTCGTCGTGCAGGCCGGCAAGTGGCGGCGCACGACGATGCTCACGATGGTCAGCGCGTGCACGACGACCGCGCTCGCCGCGTCGCAGACTCGACTCCCGCAGAACGAAACCGACGGATACGCCAGTCAGGCTGATTTGCCGCAAATCGCCATCGTGACCGGCGGATGCAATCCGATGGAGTGCTTGCTGAAGCGCGTCGGCATCTCGACGAGCGAGTTCACGACGCCGGGCGCGGGCGGTCGCGTCGACTACTACGAGGCTTACGGCGCGCCGCTCGTCGGCGGGACGAACCCGGCGCCTGCGGGCCTCCTCGGGAGCACGACGCAGCTGATGAAGGAGGACCTCGTCATGCTGCCGTGCGACTGCAACGAGGAGTACTACCCGTACCGCGCGTCGAACGGGCGCTGGGCCGGCAACTACACGACCTTCCTCAACGACATCGTCGCGTACACGAACGGCGGCGGTCGCCTCTTCACGTCGCACTGGGGACGGCAGTGGATCGAGGGCGGCGGCGTGCTCGTGCCCTTCCCGAACGTCGCGACGTGGGTCTCGTACCAAAACAGCGGCGGCAACGACACGCCCGAGTTCGAAGGCCAGATCAACACGTCGTTCACGAAGGGCTCCGACTTCGCCACGTGGATGCAGAACGCCGGCGCGCAGACGACGCTCGGAAAATTCCTGATCAGCCCGACGCGCTACGACACGATCGCGGTCGGCTCGGCGTCGCAGCTCTGGGTCTCGTACACCGGCCGCTCCACGAAGAACGCGGGAAAGAGCTACCAGAACGGAAACACGACGGGCCCGGCCGACTTCACGTTCGACACCCCGCTCGGCGCGACGACGCAATACGGCCGCGTGATGTTCACCGACATGCACCTCGCGTCGGGGCAGCTCACGGGCTCGTTTCCTTCCGAGTGCCCGACCGGCGCGCTCACGCCGCAAGAGAAAGCCGCAGAGTTCTTGCTGTTCGATCTCGGGGCGTGCCTCACGTCGCTGCCGCCCGCGCCGCCGAAGTTCGTTCCTGCGACGATGACGCGCGATTACCAAGGCGTCTGCCCGGCGGGCAAAGCGGTCGTGTGGCGCTTCTTCGACTGGCAGACCGTGACGCCCTCGGACTCGAGCCTCGCGTTCATTGCGCAGACGGCGGACACGCAGGCGCTCCTCGCGACGGCGACGCCGGTCGTCACGCTCGGCACGGCGTCGGGCGCGCCCGTCACCGTCTGGACGGGCACGGACGTGAAGACCGCGCTCGCGCCGAGCCCTTCGCGCGCTTGGCTGCGCGTCACGATCACCTTCAACCCGTCGTCGGACTCGCAGTCGGCGCCGACGCTGACCTCCTGGCGGCAAGACTACGACTGCGTGGACAACCAATGACGCGATCCATGAAGAAGCTCCCGGCGCTCGCAACCTTCGCCCTCGTGTCCGCCTGCTCCGACGCGATGCCGCCGCCGCTCGCCGACGAGGACGCGCAGGCCCCGCGCACCGAGCCGCGTGCCGTCGACGCGTGCGCGACCCCCGCGCCCGGCTGCCCGTGCGCCGACGCGGGCGCGCAGATCGGCTGCGGTCTCGTGTACCGACGGTCCGGATCCCACGTCGACTGCTCGCCCGGGTTCCTCACGTGCAAGGACGACGGGGAGTGGAGCGCGTGCATCGGTGACGCAATCTGGGACGGCGGCTGACGGGTCATCGCACGAACGCCACGCGGGTCCTTTCCTGCGACGCAGGCGGGCGCGGCGCGCGCGATTTCCGTAGCGGGGCCCCAAGGTACGGCTCGTGCCTGAGCGCGGGTCGTGAGGGTTTCGGTAATCCTGTCGATCGTCTCGGGGACGCTCGCGATGCTCGCGCTCGCGCACATTTCGCTCGCGTCGACCGACGCCGCGTTGATCGCGATCGCCGTGGCGGCGGCAATCAACGCGGCGCGAGCTCCGGGCCCGCTCGCCGGCGGGCTGGGAGGCGCGGCGGCCGCGGTCGTCGCCTTCGTCGGCGCGAGGCACGGCGATGTCGTCGTCGCGACCTCGGCGGGCGCGATCGTCGCGGTCGCGCCGCTCGGCGGTCGCGCGTTTCCGCGCGGAACGTGGCGGCTCCTCGTGTTGATCGCGGCGTGCGCCGTCGCGTCGAGCGCGCGGCTCGCGCTCGCGCCGTGGGCCGCGGCCATCGTGCTCCACGGGGTCGCGTGCTCGCGCGCCCGCGAAGCAGGGCCGCGTCGATTTTCGCGCAGCTCTCGCGCTCGGCGTCGCGATCGCGCTCGTCGCCCCGTCGTGCGCGCGCGCGGCGCCGGCCGTGGTGTTGCTCGCGATTCTTGTGGCGACGCACGGCTTGCTCCTCGCGACCGCGGCGCGTCGAAACCGCGAAGGCGCCGTCTTGCTCGAGGCCGCGTGGCCGCTGCTCGACGCGGTCGCGCTCGCCGCCTGCGGCCATCCGTTGCTCGCGATCGAGTGCGTCGCCTTCGTGCCGTTCGCGCGTCGCATGGCGCTGGTCGAGCTCTTCGAGCGGGCGTGATATTCCATCGGTGAGGATCCCCGATGCTGACGATCAAGCTCGTGCGCCACGGCGAGTCGGAGGCGAACGTCGGCAAGGTGTCGTCGCTCGAGGTCGGCGATCACGCGATCCCGCTCTCGGAGCGCGGCCGCGGGCAAGCGATCGTCGCCGGCCTCGCGATCGGTCGCGAGTTCGTGGACGGCGCGCTCGTCTACACGTCGCCTTATCGCCGCACGCGCGAGACGCTCGCGGGAATCCTCGAGGGCGCCGGCGTCGCGGGCGGCGGGGATCTGCGCGTCTACGAGGACCCGCGCCTCCGCGAGGTCGAGCACGGCTACGACGAGGTCGCGGCGCAAGAGGAGCTGCGCAAGGTGCACGGCTGGTTCTACTACCGCTTCCGCGGAGGCGAGAGCCCGGCCGATTGCTACGACCGCACGTCGAACTTCCTCGAGTCGATGATGCGACAGGCCGAGCGCAAGAGCGCCAATCGCGTGCTCATCGTGACGCACGGCCTCACGATTCGATGCTTCGTGATGCGCTTTCTCCACCTGAGCGTGGAGGAGTTCGACGCGCTCGCGAACCCGGAGAATTGCGCGGTCGTGACCATCGGCGAGCGAACGAAGCTCCGCGCGCCTCAGTTCTCGTCGGGCGCGTGGGGCATCGAAGGGCTCGCGATGCGGCCCCTCTCGCGCGCGCCGAGCGCGCCGTGAGCCGCGCGCTCGTCCTCGCGACGGCGCTCGTGCTCGCGACGGGGTGCGAGGAGGGTACGCGCGTGCGCGTCCAGACGGCGGCGGATTTCAGGCCGTCGCCGGGCGTGACGGTCTCGGTGTTCGGCGTGTTCCGCGACGGGCGCATGGCCGCCGACTCCTGGAAGCCGCTCGCGCCGACGATCAGCCGCGCGCTCGGACGCGAAGCGTGCCCCGTCGGCTGGGGCGACGCGCTGCGCGAGGCGGAGCCCGACCTCGCGCAGTGGGTCGACGAAGACACGCGCGAAAACGGGCTCGACGAGAATCTCTTCGCGCGGATCGCACCGAAGGCGAAGGGCGAGCTCGTGATGGTGCTCGTCGCCTATCGGTACATCTCGCAATCGCGCGCGCGCGGGGTGACGACGAGCGCGCCGCGCGTGTCGCCGATGGGCCGCGGGCGGCGCGGACGCTCCGTGCGCCCCCCGCCGAGCGAAGAAGAGGAGCGCGTCTTCGAGCTCTCCGCTTCGCTCTACTCGGTGCGACTGAAGAAGCTCGTCGCCGAAATCACGCTGCACGACACGGGGAGCGACCCCGACGAAGCGATGAAGGCGTTCGCCGACAAGCTGCGCGCGGTCGTGCCCGGCGCGACGTGCGCCGGCTGGACCTGGCCCGAGCCGCCGGAGACCGCCGAAAACGAGCCCGTCGCCGCGCCCGCCGCCGAAGCGAACGCCGAGTGCGCGAGCGACGCGGAGTGCACGACGAGCTCGCTCGGCCCGGACTGCTGCGATCACTGCGGGAGCGCCGCCGCGACCAAGAAATCCGTCGACGCGCTCCGCGCCGCGTGCGCCGCGAATCCCAGCGGGACCTCGCGGTGCCCGGCAATCGATTGCCCGGCGGAGCCCGTCACGGCGAAGTGCGTCGCGGGAAAATGCACGCTCGTCCGCTGAGGTCAGCGCGTCAGAGACCGAGCGCGCCGCGCTCGGCTTCGGTGAGCGCGATGCCGAGCGTCGCGAGCGGCTCGACGACGTCGCGCAGCGCGACCTCGCGCGCCACGCGGGCGAACGTCGAGCTCTCGAGCCACCCGAGCGCGCGGAGCTCGTCGTCGGCCGCAGCCGGAGGCCTCTCGTTCTTCCAAAACGGAGCGAGCGCGCCGAGCGACGAGGCGAGCACGCGACCCGAGCCTCGCGAGCTCGGCCTCGTCGATGCGCTCGAAC
Source organism: uncultured delta proteobacterium (assembly GCA_963731595.1). Classification (GTDB taxonomy): domain Bacteria; phylum Myxococcota_A; class Polyangia; order Polyangiales; family Polyangiaceae; genus DASXHD01. The sequence continues at coordinate 236,188 of CAVSWE010000002.1, read as the reverse complement.
GCCCACTCGAAATAGAGCCCGCCGAGCCGGCGGTGGAGCGACTCGTCGCGGAGGATCTTCTCGTAGACGGCGCGGGGCAGCTCGTGCGTCGTCGCGTCGTAGCTCACGGTCGCCGTGCCGCCGCTGAACGCCTCGGCGACGCAGCTCACTCGCAGGACGAGCTCGTTGGCGCGCTGCAAACGGGTCAGCCCCCGCGGGCGCGCCGCGAACCGGTCCAAGTCGATCGTGCGCGGCGCGGCGCCCCCGAGCGCCATCGCCATGCGGCTGGCGAGCTCGACGTGGTGGACCTCGTCGGCGAGAAAGTCGCTCGTCATCCCGAGCAAGTCGAGCGGCGCCTTCACGTCGACGAGCGCCCGCAGCACCTCGCTGAACGACGCGACGGCGCGGTACTCGTTGATGGCGACCTCGGTCCACGAGCCGCGCGCCCGCTCGACCGCGGCCGGCGCGAACTTCGAGGGATCGAGCGTGCCCCACGGCATCTCGTCGACGCCGGGACGCGCCTTGCGGAAGTGGTGCTCCGCCGGTCCGCCCATCCACTCGAGCTCGAAGGGCTCCTTCACTCGTCGTTCGCTCCGCCGTCGACCGTCGTCGGGAGGAGCCCGCACGTCGGGTTGCCGGCGTCGTCGAGGCAGACGTTCGGGCCCGCGTCGGCGGCGACGAAGCCGATCAGCCCGCCGCCCGCGTCCTCGCCGCAGGCGTCCCCCGCGTCGGTGTCGCAGGTCGCGGGCAGCGAGCCGCACACGTGACCGTCGCCGCAGCCGCCGTCGACGAGGCCGCCGCACGCGACGCTCGCGAGCGCGCCGCCGACGGCGACGATCTTGAGGAGGAGCTTCGTGGGCCGCGCGGGCGCCTTGCGATAAATCATCGCGCGCGTCGTCTGCAAGCCGTGGACCGAGCGGCGTTCCCGCCAGTTCCAGCTGCGGTGCGATGTTTCGCGACCGACGTCGACGTCGGGGCTGTGCCGGGATGTGTCAGCGCGCCGGACGGTCTTTCGCGGCGCCCAGCGCGCTTGCCGCGAAGCGCTTCGCTTGCTCGAGCCCGAAGGGCCGCTCGGCGTAGGTCATCGCGAGGCGCCCCCGAACCTGCGCGTCCTCGTGCCCCAACCAGCCGTCTCGCTCAATCGACTTTTGCATTTTTCAGCGCCAAAAGCGCCCTGACGTCCCCTTCGTCTTTGACACGTCCGGCGGCTCGTTTGACGGTCACGTCGACGACCGAAATCCGCGTCCCCGGTGACGCGGAGGTGACCATCGATCACCACCGCGACGCCGCCGACGACGAGGTAGCGCGCGCCGGCGCGCTCCACTGGCGCGGCGCGACGGCGCTCAAGCGGCTCATGGGCAAACCGTACCAGCGCGAAGGCGAATTCAGCGCGGCGAGGCCAAGCCGGAAGTCTGAGCGTCAGCGGCGCTCGTCCTTTTCGACGCGGCCGTCCTTGAGCGTGACCTTGCGCGGCATCGAATCGGCGAGCGCCATGTTGTGAGTGACGATGACGAGCGTCGTCCCGCGGTGCTCGTTGATGTGGAAGAAGAGGTCGTGGATCTGCTTGCTCGTCGCCGAGTCGAGGTTGCCGGTGGGCTCGTCGGCGAGGATGAGCTTGGGCTCGAGCACGAGCGCGCGTGCGAGCGCGACGCGCTGCTGTTCGCCGCCCGAGAGCTCGCCTGGGCGGTGGCTCGCGCGGTCCTTGAGCCCCACCTCTTCGAGGAGCGCCCTCGCGCGCGCCTCGAGCGGGCCTCGACCGCGCCCGGCGATGAGGCCCGGCATCATGACGTTCTCGATCGCGTTGAACTCGGGGAGGAGATGATGAAACTGAAAGACGAACCCAATCAGCCGGTTGCGGAGCGAGGCGAGCCGCGCGCCGGGAAGCGACGTGATCTCCTCCCCGCTGATCTCGATCGACCCGCTCGTCGGGATATCGAGCGTCCCGATACAGTGTAAGAGCGTCGATTTCCCCGCGCCGGATTGCCCCACGACGCCGACGATCTCGCCCTCGCCAATGTCGAGATCCACGCCGCGGAGCACTTCGAGCGTCCGCCCCATGTGGACGAACGACTTCCGCACGTCGCGGAGCGCAACGAGGCTCTTCGCGGCGGTCGGCGAGTCGGAGGGTTTTGCGGCGGTCGCCACGGCGTATCGTCTACCACTTTTCGAAGGGTCGCTGCTATGCTGGTCGATCGAGGAGTCTCTCATGCGCCCTCTGGGCTTCTTCGCCATGACGACGGCGGTGGTTGTGGTCGCTTGCTCGTCGGGCGGCGGCGATTTCGACGGCGGAACGACGTTCGACGCCGGCAACGGCGGCGACTCGAGCGCGACCGACTCCGGCAACAAGCCCGAGACGGGACCGCTCTTCGACTCGGGCCCCAGCCCCGACTCGGGCGGCAACGACGCGACGACCGGAAGCGACGCGTCTCAATACGACGCGACGTTCGACTTCGACGGCTTCGGCAAGGGCGACGGGAACAACTGCTTCGACGACGACGGCGACGGCTGGACGACCTGCGCCGGCGACTGCAACGATCACGACTCGCAGATCAACCCGTGCGCGTTCGACACGAACGATCCGAACGACCCAGTCGGCGTCGACGGCATCGACAACGACTGCGACGGGCAGATCGACAACGTGCGCGTCTGCGACGGCAGCCTCACCGCCGGCCACTCGACGACGCCCGGCGATTACGCGTCGGCGATGGACATCTGCGACAACCCGAAGTGCCCGGTCGTCGTCGGCGCGACGTTCTACGGGCCTAACAACCAGTACGCTCACCGCGTGACCAAGCACATGGGCACCAATTTCACGCCGCACAAAGGGACGTTCATGGCGTTCCTCTCGACGGGTACCGCGGACGACGACACCGACACGCCGAGCTACACGCCGGGCGACGGCACCGATCTGAAGAACACGTTCACGCATCCGTCGCCGCTGCCGGCGAACCAGAACATCAACCCGTGCAACACGGGCGCGAACGAGCCGACGACGGTGAACGACTACAGCGAGCTGCGCCTCACGCTGAGGGCGCCCATCAACGCGGGCTCGTTCACGTTCGACTTCAATTTCTTCAGCGAGGAGTATCCCGAGTACGTGTGCCACGGCTTCAACGACACGTTCCTCGCGATGCTCACGTCGCAGCAGTACACGACGCCGACGCAGATCGCGTTCGACGCGAACAACCACCGCATCAACGTGAACAACAGCTTTTTCCAGGACTGCACGACCATCGTGGGCGGCGACAACCTCGGCTACGCGCACACCTGCACCGGCGCCCTCACGCTGCTCAACAAGACCGGCTACGAGATCAAATACGGGCAGACCGCGTTCACCCTCGGCAACGACAACAAGGGCTCGGGCGCGACCGACTGGCTGAAGACGACGGCGCCGATCCAACCGGGCGAGACGTTCACGCTGAGCTTCATGATCTTCGACGAGGGCGACGGCCTCATGGACTCGGCGATCAACCTCGACAACTTCCGCTGGCATTCGACGACGCTCTCGAGCCCGGTGACCGCGAGGTGATGCGATGAGCTCGAAAATCGTTCTCGGCACGGCTCTCGTCCTCGCGTTCGCGGGGCTCGGCACGGTCGCCGCGTGCGGCTCGGGTGGCGGCGGCCAGCCCGACGGCAGCACGCCCGCCGACGCCGGCAAGGGCGACTCGACCGTCTCCGACGGCGGTCCGACCGACTCGGGCATCAACTTCGGCGACGTCACCCTCTCGACGGACACGGGAAGCTCGTCGCCCATTCCCACGACGTGCGCGGAGTCGACGGCGAAGAACAGCTACATCGGCTGCGACTACTGGCCGACGGTCACGCTGAACCCGGTCTATTCGCAGTTCGACTTCGCGGTCGCGGTGTCGAACCCGCAGCCGTCGCAGGTCGTGACCGTGACCGTGAGCGGCGGCGCGCTCGCGCAGAACGTCGTCGTGCAGGTGCCGGCAGGCTCGGTGCAGGCGATCCCGCTGCCGTGGGTGCCGGCGCTGAAGGGACCGCAGTTCGACGTGAACACGGTCGTCGGCGATCCGGGCCCGAGCCGAATCGTCGCCAAAGGCGCTTATCACCTGACGACCGATTATCCGGTGAGCGTTTATCAATTTTCGGCGCTCGAATACGAGATCGACGCCGGCGCGCCGTGCCCGGGCTACGGAGACGCGGGCGCAGGGCCGCACTGTTATTCGTATTCGAACGACGCGTCGCTCCTCTTGCCGACGAACGTCGTGACCGGCGATTACGGAATCGTGGCGTGGCCGTCGTTCGGCGGGACGCCCGGCTTCCTCGCGGTGACCGCGACGCAGGACGGGACGAACGTGACGGTGTTCCCCGCGGGCCAGGTGCAGGGCGTGCCCGACGCGGGCCCTACGATCATGCAGCGCGGCGACCAGTACACGTACACGCTGAATCAGGGCGACGTGCTCGAGATGTTCTCCGCGCTCGGCGACGTCCACAAAGCGAGCTACGCGTCCGACCTCTCGGGCTCGATCGTACGCGCCGACAAGCCGGTGATGACGTACGCGGGCCACGGCTGCACGTTCATTCCGGAAGGGAAAAAGGCCTGCGATCACCTGGAGTCGTCGATGTTCCCCGTCGAGACGCTGGGCACGCAATTCGTCGCCACGCTGCCGCACACGCCGCACGGCGAGCACGCGTGGGTGCGCATCATGGGCCTCTACGACTCGACCATCGTCGGGTTCGACCCGCCGATCATGGGCTACCAGGGCGCGCTCTTGAACACCGGCGACGTGATGGATATCCCCGACGTCGACCAGAGCTTCGCGATCGTCGCCAACGGGCGCGTCAATGTCGTCGAGTACCTTCAGGGCGAGTATTCGAATTGGCCGGCCGACGCGGGGGACCCGAACCCCGACCTCGGCGACCCGAGCGAGTGCCCGGCGGTGCCGCTCCAGCAATATCGCTCGACCTACACGTTCCTCGCGCCGAAGACGTATACCGAAAACTGGATCGACGTGATTTCGCCCCAAGGAAATACGGTGACGCTCGACGGAACCGACATTCCGCAAAGCGCATATACTCAAGTCGGCGGACAACCGTTTTTCACGGCGCACGTCCAGCTCGACAACTCGAAAGACGGGCACGAGATCCACGGCGTCTTCCCGTTCGGGCTGTTGGTGTACGGCTACGGGTCGCGCACGAGCTACATGTACCCGGGCGGGCTCGATCTCCACGCGATCTACGTTCCGCCGCCGCCGCCAGTGAAGTGAGCCGCGGCGCGGCGCTCGCCGCCCTCGCGGCTCTGGGGGTGGGTTGCCATTCGGCGGCTCCCGTCGTGGTGACGGTCGCGCCGGCCGCCGCGCCGTCGGCCTCCGCGCCCGCGGTCGCCGCGGCGGCGCCGTGGCCGGACGCGCGCCGCGCCACGAGCGCGGACGGGTCGTTCGCGCTCGAGTACCCCGCCCACACGTTCGTGCGGCCCAGCGCAAAGGGCCGCTCGATCACCCTCTCGAGCGACGTATCCGAACCGAGCTTCATGGGCGGGGGCCACGGCGAGCTGACCTACTCGATCGAGCTGACCAAGCTCGATCACGGTCCCGTCGAAGAGCTCGCGACGCGCATGGACCAGGTCTCGTTCCACGAGCGCTTTCCGGACGGGACGGGCGCGTCGTTCCGGCCGGAGGCTGGGTTCATCGAGCGCGCGGCTCCGAACGGCTACGTGCTCACGGGCGGGGCCGAGGGGACCGGCGACCAACTCCACGTCTTCACGACCAAGGACGGGACCACGTGGCGCTTCGACTGCAACTACTGCTGCGGGATGATGGACAAGCCGAAGATGACCTCGTCCGCCCAGCTCGCGCTCTGCGACGAGGTGCTCGCCGTGTTCGTGCGGCAGCGTTGATCGGGCGATTCATGGCGAGGTCGAGCAAGGCGCACGGTGATGTATCCTCGCGCCGGATGACGGCGAGGATTCTCGGGGCGCTCACTCTCGCGCTCGTTTCGTGCGGCGGTGCGCCCGCGCAGACGCATGCGGCGCCGGTCTCGCCGGTCGCCCCGGTCGCCCCGGTCGCCCCGGTCGCCCCGGTCGCCCCGCCCCCAGTCACCGGCCTCCACGCGGTCTCCGACGTGCTCGAGGGTGCGGGGCACGCGTGCCGTCTGGCGGGCGAGACGCTCGTCTGCGACGAGAAGAAGGCGAACGTCGCGACCTTCGGCGTGCTCTGGGCGAACGAGCCGCGGCTCGGGCCTTACCTCGGCTTCGTCGCGTCGTTCAACTGGAAGGACGCGAACGGCTGCGCGAGCGCGACGAAGAAGCTGAACGAGCTGACCTCCAAGTTCGACCTCTTGCGCTCGTCGTGCACCGACGAGCACCTCGTCTTCGCGCTCACGGTGCCCATCGGCGAGCGCGGCGTGACGGCTGGCGACGTCCGCGGGCTCGCCGTGTATTTTCAGGGAGTCGTCGGCGACGTGCTGCGGAGCAGCGGGCTCGTTCCGCTGCTCGAGTAGACTGAGGCCATGAGCGTTCGCACGATCGACGTCGTCTCGGATTTCGTGTGTCCTTGGTGCTTCATCGGCGCGCGCCGTCTCGACGACGTGCTCGCGCGGTCGGGCACGGACGCTCGCGTCAGCCATCACCCCTTCTTGCTCGACCCGACGATCCCCCTCGAGGGCGTCGACTTGCGGGACCGGCTCCGCCAGAAATTCGGACGCGATCCGACGCCGATGTTCGCGCACGTCGAGAGCGCGGCGCGCGAGGCCGGGATCGCGCTCGACTTCGGCAAGATCCGCGGCTACCCGTCGACGCTGCGCGCGCACGCGATCGTCGCGCGCGCGGAGGAGAAGGGGACCCAGCGCGCTCTCGCGCGAGCGCTCTTCGAGGCCTATTTCCTCGAGGGACGAGACATCGGCGCGCTCGACGTCCTCGGTGACGTCGCCTCGCGGCACGGATTCGATCGCGAGGAGGCCGTCGCGATCGCGAGCGACGCGGTCGCGCTCGATCGCGCCCGCGCGGAAGCCGCGGACGCTGCGGCGCAGGGCGTCGACGGCGTGCCCTTCTTCGTCTTCGACGGCCGCGTCGCGTTCTCCGGAGCGCAGCCGGTCGCGATCTTCGAGCGCGCCCTCGCGACTTGAATGGACGCCGGCCGAGGCTGCAGAGCTGTACGCTGACCCCGCGGAGTGATAACCGCGTGCCATGCCCGTTCTCAGCGCGCGCGGCCTCTCGAAGGCGTATGGCCCGCAGACGCTCTTCTCGAACATCGCGCTGACGATCGTCCGCGGCGAGCGCGTCGGGCTCCTCGGCGTGAACGGAACCGGCAAATCCACGCTGCTCCGCGTGCTCGCCGGGGACGAGCCCGCCGACGAAGGCACCATCGATTGCCGGCGCGACGCGACCATCCTCTATCTGCCGCAAGAGCCGCCGCTCGCGCCCACGGCGACGCCGCGCGCGATCGTCGAAGAGGGCCTCGCCGAGTGGAAGGCGGCGACCTTGCGCCACGAGGCGATCGGGCGCGAGCTCGCGTCGGGCGTGACCGACGCGCTCCTCACGGAGCAGTCGCACCTCGGCGAGCGCATCGAACAGCTCGGCGGGTGGTCGCGCGGCCACGTCGCCGAGGACATGCTCTCCAAGCTCGGCGTGCGCGAAATCGATCGACCCGTCGGCGCGATGAGCGGCGGCGAGCGCCGTCGCGTCGCGCTCGCCCGCGTCCTCGTCGCGCGACCGACCCTCGCGATCCTCGACGAGCCGACCAACCACCTCGACACCGCCGTCATCGACTGGCTCGAGCAATACCTCGACGCCGAATACGACGGCGCGGTGCTCATGGTCACGCACGATCGCTACGTGCTCGACGCCGTCTGCGATGGCATCCTCGAGCTCGATCGCGGCTCGCTCACCGAGTACCAGGGCGGCTACAGCGACTACCTCGAGCAAAAGTCCGATCGCCTCGCGCACGAGGAGCGCGCGGAGGCGAACCGTCTCAACGCGATCCGGCGGGAGAAAGCCTGGCTGATGCGCGGCGCGAAGGCGCGGAGCACCAAGCAGAAGGCGCGCATCCAGCGCGCGAAGGCGATGATCGCCGACGACCCGATCTGCGCAGCCGAACCGCGTCGACCTCGCGGGCCTCGAGGGCGGCGCGGCGGAGCTCGGCAAGAGCGTGCTCGATTTCGAGGGGTGAGCGTCACTGTCGGCGATCGCGTGCTCGTGCGCGATCTCGACCTCCACCTCGTGTCGCGCGACCGCATCGGCGTCATCGGGCCGAACGGCGCGGGGAAGACCTCGCTCCTGCGCACGGTCACCGGCGAGCTCGCGCCGTCGAAGGGCAAGGTGACCGTCGCCCCGCGGACGAAGGTCGCGCTCTTCGATCAGGCGCGCGCGCAGCTCAAGGACGACTGGTCGATCCTCGACAACGTCGCCGAGCGCGAGGGGGCCGAGCGCACGGGCGCGGGCGTCGTCACGCTGGGCGCGCGAACGATCGAGATGCGCACGTACCTCGAGCAGTTCCTCTTCGACGGGAGCAAGCAGCGCCAGAAGGTGGGCTCGCTCTCGGGCGGCGAGCGCGCGCGCGTCGCCCTCGCGAAGATCCTCAAGGACGGCTCGAACCTGCTGCTCCTCGACGAGCCCACGAACGACCTCGACGTCGCGACGCTCTCCGCGCTCGAGGAGCTGCTCGAGTCCTGGCCCGGCTGCGTGCTCGCCGTCTCGCACGATCGGTATTTCCTCGACCGCGTCGCGACGTCGATCCTCGTGTTCGAAGAGGGAGGCCGCGTGGTGCGTTACCCTGGTAACTACTCGACGTACACGTCGCTGCGCCCGCCTGCGCCCGCGGCGACGGCGCGCGCGTCGGGGCGTCCGCCGCCCGCGCCGAAGGTCGACGCCGCGCCCGAGAAGAAGCCGCTCACGTACGCCGAGCGCATCGAGCTCGACGGGATCGTCGATCGAATCGGCGAGGCCGAAGAGAGGGTCGCGTCGCTCGAGCGCGAGCTCTCGGATCCCGCCCTCTACGCGTCGAAGCCGGACCGCGCGGGCGCGCTCGGGACCGAGCTCGAGGCGGCGCGCGCGTCGGTGGCGTCGCTCATCGCGCGCTGGGAAGCGCTCGAAGCGCGCCGTGACATGAAGCGCTGAAGCGCGCTACGCGACCGCGGAGGGCACCATCGTCGCGCGCTCGTCCCCGAGGCGTCGCGTGCAGTTCCGTCCGTGCTGCTTGGCCGAGTAGAGCGCCTCGTCGGCGGCCTCGAGGGTCTCCGTGATGCCGCGCGCGCCGAGGTCGGCGAGGCCGATCGAGATCGTCACCTGCGGCGCGCCGTCGATCGCGAGCCTCTCGACGGCCTTGCGGATGCGCTCCGCGACGAGCGCCGCCTCGAAGCTCGCGGTCTCGGGCAGGACCACGAGGATCTCCTCGCCGCCCCACCGCACCGCGTGATCGTAGGCCCGCACCTGGTCGCGGATGCAGTGCGCGACGGCCGCGAGCACGCGATCGCCCGCCGCGTGTCCGAAGCGATCGTTGACCTCCTTGAAGCGGTCGATGTCCGCGAGGAGGAAGCTGATGGGCGTCGAGTGGCGGGTCGCCCGCTCGACCTCGCGATGGATCGCCTCCTCGCCGCCGCGCCGATTCAAGAGGCCCGTCAGGTGGTCGTGCGTCGCTTGCTCCTCGAGCTTTCGGGCCAGCGCGACCTCCGCGGTGACGTCGCGGCAGACGTCGAGCCGCGCGTGCGTCTCGCCCACGTGCACCAGCTTCGAGGTCCACTCGAGCACGCGGAGCGTCGGCGTCGCGAGCTCGAGCTCGAGCTTCGTCTCGCCGTCCGGGAGCATCATCGACTTCAGGAAGGCGCTGCCGCGTTCGTGCTCGCTCGCCTGGCACGAGTGAACGGCGAGGACCTCCTCGCGGAGCCGGCCGACGATGTGCGAGCTCGGCACGCCGGCGAGCGTCGAGAGCGCCTCGTTGGCGAACACGATGTGCCCCGCCGCGTGCGAGAGCATGACGCCGCAGTCGAGGTTCGAGATGATTTCCCCCGTGTACGCGCGGTAGAGGGCGACCTCGGCCTGGTAGGCGAGGACGCGCTCGGCGGCGCGGACGCGTGCGAGGATCTCGACCGTGCTGAACGGCTTGGCCACGTAGTCGTCGGCGCCGGCCTCGAGCCCGTCGAGCACCGACTCGGGCTTGGTCCGCGCCGAGACGAGGATCAGGTAGAGGTAATTGCGCCGCTTCTGCTCGCGCACCTTCGCGCACACGTCGACCCCGTCGAGGTGGGGCATCGTCCAGTCGAGGAGCGCGAGCTGGATGTCCTCGTCGGCGAGCCGCTCGAGGGCCTCGAGGCCGTCGCTCACGGCCACCACGGTATGGCCCATCGCATGGACGGCCTCCGAGAGGATCGCGCGGCTGACGCGGTCGTCGTCGGCAATGAGGACCTTCACCCACGATGCAGCGGCACAGCTCGTCGGAAACTTAAGTCTCAGCCGATCGCCGCGATTTCCAGCGTTTCGGGGCCTTTCGGCGTTTGCAGCGTCACCTCGTCGCCGACCTCGTGACCGAGGAGGGCGCGCGCGATGGGCGAGGTGAACGCGACGTCGCCGCGCGCAGGGTCGGCCTCGTCGACGCCGACGATGCGGTACGTCCGCGGCGCGCCGGTCGCAGGCGCGATGGTGACCGCCACGCCGAAGCGCACGACGTCGTTCGGTTGCGCGGAAGGATCGACGAGCTCGGCGCTCGCGAGCCGCTCGTCGAGCTGCGCGAGCCTTGCGCCGAGCGTGTGCATCGCGGCGACGTCCGCCTCCGCTTCGGCGCGCGCGCGCTTGGCCGCGAGCTCCACGCGCTCGCTGCGCAAGAGCGAGAGCCCGCGCGGCGTGACGTAGTTCGGGGTTCCGGGCGCAAGCGGTGCGCGCGGCGCGACCACTTCGGAGACGTCGGTCTCTTCGCTCGTGAAGGCTTTGCTCACGAGCCACGTTATACTCGCGCGTCCAAATGACGCCGGAAGTGAGTGGGAGGGCGCTCCTCGGTCTCCTCGCGTTCGTCAAGGAGCGCGGCGGAAAGGTCGGGGTCGAACAGGTCGTCGCGGCGCTGGGGCCCGCCGCGCAGCCGACGTTCGGCGCGCGCATCCAGCCGCTCGCCTTCTACCCGTACGCCGCGTACGTCGAGCTCCTCTACGTGCTGAAGTCGCGCTTCGGCAAGGCGAACGAGAAGACGTTCTTCCGCCGGCTCGGCGCGACGGCGGGCGAGCGCGACCTCGGGACGATGTTCAAGATCTACGTCGCGCTCGCGAGCCCCGAGCGGCTCATTCGTTCGTGCTCGCGCGTCTGGTCGAGCTACTACCGAAACGCCGGGACGATGAGCGCGATGGCGTGGGAGCCCGGCGACACGCGCCTTCGCATCGAGGGCTTCCCCGGCATGGACCGCGCCCACTGTGAGCTCATGGAAGGCTGGATGCTGCAGACCATGGCGAAGATCGGCGTGAGCGTGAACGACGACGCGCGCGAGACGGTCTGCACCGCGCACGGCGGCGAGTACCACGAGTTTGCGTGCACGTGGCGCCCGCGCTGAAGAGCCGATACCGTCGCGGCGATGAAAAGCGACGGTCGTGCGCTCCTCGGCTTTCTCTTTCTGGGTGTCGTGCTCGTCACCCTCGCGATCGTCGGACCGAAGCTCGCGACCGAGAGCCCCGTCAGCGCGCTGCCGACCGTGACGGCGACCGCGCCTGCGCCGCCCGAGGCGCCTCCGCCGGGCGCGCCGCTCGAGGGGCCGCTGCTCTTGCAGACGCCTTCGCTCTCGAAGACCGAAATCGCGTTCGCCTTCGCCGGCGAAATCTGGACGGTCGCGCGCGAGGGTGGAACCGCGCGCCGCATCGTCACCGGCCAGCTCCGAAACAGCCGTCCGATTTTCTCGCCTGACGGCTCGCAGATCGCCTTCACCGGCACGTTCGACGGAAACACCGACGTCTACGTCGTGCCGTCGACCGGCGGTCAGCCGAAGCGGCTCACCTTCAACCCGAGCCCCGAGGCGGCCGTCGGCTTCACGCCCGACGGGAAGAACGTCCTCTTCTGGTCTCTCCGCGCGACGCCGCGCGATCTGCCGAAGCTCTTCACGGTGCCCGTCTCCGGCGGCTTCGCCGAATTGCTGCCGCTCCCCTCGGGCGTCGACGCCGCGTACTCGCCCGACGGCAAGCGCCTCGCGTACGTGCCGTTCCCGCAGTGGGAGCCGGGCTGGAAGAAATACCGCGGCGGCCAGGCGACGCCGATTTGGATCGCCGACCTCGCCGATTCGAGCATCGTGAAGGTGCCGCGCGCCGACGAGAACCAGCGCTGGCCGATGTGGCCGCCGCCTCCGAGCGGCGGCGCGACGGCGACGAGCGACACCGTGTATTTCGTCTCCGACAAGGACGGCCCGTTCTCGCTCTGGGCGGCGGACGCCAAGGGCGGCGCCGCGCGCATGCTCTGGCGCGACCCGAACGGCTGGGACGTGCGATATGCGTCGGTCGGCCCGGGCGCGATCGCGCTCGAGACGCTCGGCGCGATCCACCTCTACGACCTCGCGACGCACGCCGAGCACGCGGTGAAGATCCAAATCGCCGACGAGGTGCCGCAGGCGCGCGCGCGGTTCGAGACGCTCGACCGCCACCAAATCCTCCACGCCGCGATCTCCCCGACGGGCAAGCGCGCGCTCTTCGAGGCGCACGGCGAGATCCTCTCGGTCCCCAAGAAGAAGGGCGACGTGCGCAACCTCACGCGGAGCCCCGGCGTCGCCGATCGCGATCCTGCGTGGTCGCCCGACGGAAAATGGATCGCGTGGCTCTCGGACCAGGGCGGCGAGTACGCGCTCTATTTCCGCGCGCCCGACGGGCTCGGCCCGACGCACTTCGTGAGCCTCGGGTCGCCGCCTTCGTATTTCTATTCGCCGCGCTGGTCGCCCGACAGCAAGAAGATCGCGCTCACCGACAAGCGGCTCAACCTGTGGCTGATCGATCTCGACAAGCCGACTCCGCAGAGGGTCGACACGCTCGAGTTCGAGGGCGCGCCCTTCGACGAGAGCTGGTCGCCGGACTCGAAATGGATCGCGTACGTCAAGGAGCTCAAGAACCACTTCCACGCGATCTTCGTCTACTCGCTCGAGGACAAGCAGGTTCGCCAGATCACCGACGGGCGCAGCGACGCGTCGTCGCCGCGCTTCGACCGCGACGGGAAATACCTCTATTTCATCGCGAGCACGGACGTCGGGCTCGGCGAGAACAACAGCGAGATGACCTCGATGGGGCGGCCGGTGACGAGCAGCGTGTACGCGGCCGTGCTGCAGAAGGACGTGGCCTCGCCGGTCGCTCCCGAGAGCGACGAGGAGGGCTCCGACGGCGGGCCGGCCGACGGCGGCGCGGCGAAGAAGAAGAAGGGCACGAGCGACGTGCGCATCGACTTCGACGGAATCGATCAGCGCATCGTCGCGCTGCCGATTGATCGCGCGAACTGGGTCGATCTCGAGGTCGCGGAAAACGGCGCCGTGTTCGTCGAGTCCGCGCAGACCGCGATGGCCGACGAGGACTACACGCGCGACGACGACGAGCGCCCGCCGCTCGCGATCTCGCGCTACGACGCAAAGAAGCGCAAGGCCGAGCCCTTCACCAAGGTCGACTACCCGCGCGACGACCTCGCGACGTTCCAAGTTGCGGCCGACGGCAAGGAGGTGCTCTTCGAGCGCGGCGGGAGCTGGTTCATCTCGGGCGCCGACGCGCCGCCCAAGGACGACGAGGGAAAGATCGCGATGCACGACGTCAGCGTGTGGGTCGACCCACGCGCCGAGTGGAAGCAGATGTTCCACGAGATCTGGCGCATCGAGCGCGACTTCCTCTACGACGCCCACGCGCACGGCCTCGACCTCGCCGCGGCCGAAAAAACGTACGCGCCGTTCTTGACGGGCATCTCGGGACGCGCGGACCTGAACGAGCTCTTCGAAGAGATGCTCTCGAACCTGGTGCTCGGTCACGTCTGGGCGCGCGGCGGCGACTACCCGCACGAGCGACACGTCGACGTGGGCCTGCTCGGCGCCGACTACAAAATCGAAAATGGTCGCTGGCGCTTCGCGCGTATCCTCCACGGCGAGAACTGGAATCCGGGTCTCCGCGCGCCGCTCACGGAGCCCGGGATCGACGTGAAGGAAGGCGACTACCTCGTTCGCGTGAACGGCGAAGAGCTCCGCGAGGGCGACGACGTCGATCGCATCCTTCAGGGACGCGCCGGAAAACAAACGGTCATCGAGGTCGACTCGCGCCCCGACGGGAGCAGCGCGCGCGCGTACACCGTGGTGCCGATCGGCTCCGAGGGCGCGCTGCGCCTCCGCACGTGGATGGAGGACAACCGGAAGAAAGTGACCGAGCTGTCCGGCGGGCGCGTCGGGTACGTGTACATCCCCGACACGCACGGCGGCGGTCTCACGAACTTCAACCGTTATTACTTCACCGAGGTCGGCAAGGACGGCGTCGTGCTCGACGAGCGCTTCAACCACGGCGGCTACATCGCCGACTACATCGTGAACGTCCTCCAGTGGACGCCGCAGATGGGCGCCGCGACGCGCGAGGGCGAGGACGTCGTCTTGCCGCAGCAGACGATCCTCGGGCCGAAGGTGATGATCGCCAACCAGATGTCGGGCTCGGGCGGCGACGCGCTGCCTTGGCTCTTCAAGAAGGCCAAGATCGGCACGCTCGTCGGCGTGCGCACGTGGGGCGGGCTCGTCGGCATCGGCGGCTACCCGCAGCTCATCGACGGCGGGCACGTCACCGCGCCGCGCTGGGCGCTCTACGGAACCGAAGGGCAGTGGGAGGTCGAGAACCACGGCATCGCGCCGGACGTCGAAGTGGAGCAAGACCCGGCGCTCGTGCGGAAAGGGCACGACCCGCAGCTCGAACGCGCCGTCGCGATCGCGATGGACGAGCTCGCGAAGCACCCGCCGAAGAAGCTCGTTCGCCCCGCGTATCCGAACTACGGCGATCGTCTCCCGCACGCGCCGCCGCCCTGAGCGCGCTCCGCCGCGACGCTCGCAGAGGCCGTCAATCGAGCGGCAGCGCGAAGGAGACGCCGAGCTCGAATCATCCCGAACGGGTTCGGGTAGGAATCGAGTCCGAAGGCGAGGCTGGCGTTCACGCCGAGCCACGGGACCGGCTCGATGCGGACGCCGGCGGTCGCCGCGAAGATGAAGATCGGGTCCTTGGTGCACGCGGGATTGCCGAGCGCGTCGTGCGAGCACGTCTCGGGCAGGCCCGCGAAGAGGCCGCCGAACATCGGGCGGACGACGCGCCCGGGGCGAAGGACGACGCGGTACCCCGCCGCGCCGAAGCCGAGGCGCACGTCGTCGCCGGTCGGCATGAACCCTCCGCGGAGCCAAATCTCGTGGATGCTCGCGAGGCGTACGCCCGCGCTGAGCATCAGCGGGACGTCGTTGGCGTAGGGGATGAAGGCGGTGCTGGGCTCGACGAAGATTGCGTCCTTCCACGTGGGCTCGGCCCGCGCGGTCGCAGGAGCGAGCACCCAGAGAAGCACGAGCGACGTTGGCCGCAGGACCTTCACGCCTGACGTCGTCCGGCGGCGGCCACCGCGAGCCCCTGGCCGTTCAGCTCCATGTCGAGCGAGAGAAACTCGAGCTCGCGCTCGCCGAAGCGCGGCGCCTCTTGGAGGATCGCCTCGCGCCACTTCGCCGAGAGCGCCTTCGACAGGACCTCGAACGACTCGTTCGTCTTCGCCGCGTCCTCGACCCACTGCCCGGCGCGATTGAGAAATCGCACGAGCTGGGTCGCGATGGCGTCCGCGTCCTCCCACGCGTCGAAGTGCGTCGGCGCGACGAAGCGCTCGCCGAGCGCGAGGACGCGCGCGACGCTCTCCTTCGCGAGCGCAGCGTCGAAGTTCGTCGGGCTCGTCGACGGGAGCGCGAATCGCCCGAATTTCTGGAGCGGCGGGTACACGAGACCGAACGTGTCGCCCGTGAAGACGGTCTCGATCGCGGAATCGTCGACGACGAAGTGATGGTTCGCGTGCCCCGCCGTATGGAGCGCGCGAAGGGTCGCGTCCCCGAGCGGGATGGTCTCGCCGTCGGCGAGCGTCTTGACGCGCTCCTTCGGGATCGGACGGATCGTGCCGTAGAGCGTCGCGAAGCGCTCGGGACCGTAGACCTCGGTCGCGCTCGCGACGAGCTTGCTCGGGTCGATCAAGTGGCGCGCGGCGCGCGGGTGCGCGACGAGCGTCGCGTTGGGGCACGCCTCGACGAGCGCGCTCGCGCCGGCCGCGTGATCGAGGTGCGCGTGGGTCACGATGATCCAGCGCACGTCCTCCGGCTTCTTTCCGTGCTCGGCGAGCGCGGCGAGCAGGCGCGGCGTCGCGTGCGACGTGTGCGCCTCGACGAACGCGCACTCGTCGCCCGCGATCCGCAAATAACAAGCGGTGAACTCGGGGCGCACGTCGCTGTCGATCGTGAACCGCGCGTGCTTCATACGATCACCTTCTCCGGCGAGCCTGGAAACACCATGTTCCCCGCGATACGCGTCGCCATCGTCACGATCGTGAGGATCGGGTTGTAACCCGACGAGGTCGGCCACAGCGAGCTGTCGGCGGCGTAGAGGTTGCCGACGTCGTGGAACTGACCGAGCTCGTCGCAGACGCTCGTCTTGGGGTCGGTGCCCATGCGGAGCGTGCCGATCAAGTGCGACGCGGCGGGCACGTCGTCGGTTGGCGCGATGAAGGCGTACTTCGCGCCCGCGGTCTGCAAGAGGTCGAGCATCTTCGGCGAATAGAAGTCGCGCGCCGACGTCTCGAAGGGGTGGTTCTTGTACGTGAGCCGCGCGACGGGGAGGCCGTCGAGATCGACGATCGCCGGATCGAGGTCGACGCGGTTCGTGAGCTGGGGCGCGTCCTCGCCCTGGAGGAGCAGCGAGGCGACGCGATCGCGGAACGGGCTCTGGCGCATCAGCGCCTTGAGCCGCGCGCCGTACGGCGCGGTGTTCTCCACGTACGTGATCGCCTCGCCGACCGGGCCGTACCCGGCGCCGAGCTCGAGGATGCCGCCCAGCGGACGATTCGGATCGTTCGGCACGCCGCGGAAATCGGTGATCGCGTGCGTGACCGAGCGACCGCGGTCGCCGTGGAGGCGCTCCTCGAAGATTCCGATCGCGGTCGTGCCGTAGTGGAGCATCAGGTTGCGCCCGACGAGGCCGCTCGAGTTGCCGACGCCGGGCCCTCCCGGGTCCGACAAGAGCAGGAGGCGCACGTCCTCGATCGCGGTGCAGGCGAGCACGTAGCGATCCGCGGTGAGCGTCTGGTGCGAGCCGTCGGGCGCGATGACCTCGACGCCGGTCACGCTCGCGCCGCTCACGATCAAGCGGATGGCGCGCGTCTCGGGGCGGAGCTGGCAGTTGCCCGTGAGGAGCGCCTTGCGCAGCGTCGTGACCGCGGGCGAGCCCTTCGCGTTGATCGGGCAGCCGTAGTCGCCGCAGAAGCCGCAGTCGTTGCAAGCGGGCCGGCCGTCGTACGGCTGCGACGTGACGGCGGTCGGAAACGGAAACGCCGTGTACCCGAGCTGCTTGGCGATGTTCGCGACCTTCAGCGCGCCGTACATGCCGACGCCGGGCGGCATCGGGTACGGCGTCGAGCGCGGGCCCTCGTTCGGGTCGACGCCCGCCTGACCTTGCACGCCGAGGGCGCGCTCGGCGTGCCCGTAGAACGGCTCGAGCGCGGCGTACTGCACCGGCCAGTCGGCGAAGTTTGCATTCTGCACGCTTCCACCGAGGAGCGTCCCGAGCTGGAAATCCGTGGGCTGCAAGCGCGGCGTCTTCACGTCGGCGTGGAGCGCCGCGCCTCCGACGGTCTTCGGGATGTTGCAGACCGCGCCGGTGTACGTGCGGTCGCCGTCGGCGTCGGTCGGCCGGAAGGTGCGCGGCTCGACGATCGGATCCTGCCGCAGCATGAAGCGCCGATCGAGCTTGAGCTCGTCGTTGGAGTAGACCGACGTGGGCATGCCGGGCGCGGGATCGTCGAGGCCTACGAAGTAGTTCGGGCCGGCTTCGAGGACGAGCACTTTCTGCCCGAAGCGCGTGAGCACCTCGGCGACCGCGGAGCCGCCCGCGCCCGCGCCGACGACGATGACGTCGAACGTCGAGAGCGACGCGTTGCCGACGACGGCGCTGAGCGGGGTCGTCACGAGACCCTCCCGTTGAGAAGATGCGTGTAGAGGGTGAGCGTCGAGTGCGTCTGGTCGTCCATCGGATCGAGATCCGGCCCGGGGTCCGCCGTCGACACCGGCACGCGCTCGACGTACGCGCTCGCCGACTCGTCCCAGACGCTGTAACCGAGCGGCTGAACGTCGCCCGCGTAGTGGATCATCGCCCAGCCCGCGAGGCCGCCGTTGCCTCCGTATTCGGGCGCGGCGAACGCCGCCTCGACGACGAGCTCGGCGAAAGTCTTTTGAAACGCGGGGTCGAGCTGCGCGAAGATCGCGGTGAGCTGGTCGGCCGTGAGCGACTCGAGCGGATCCTTCGAGAGCGCCATCGCGGCGGCGAGCCCTTGCTTCATCTGGTCGCGCAGGCCGACGACCGGCCCGAGCATCGCGTCGTTCGGCCCGCCGCCCGGCACGCCGGCCGAGCCGAGGATGCGAAGGCGCCACGCGCGATCGGCGACGCGCGAGAGCGGGATGAACTTCTGGAAATCGTTCTCGGGAAAATTCGCCGACGGCGTGCCGCCGGTCGGGTTCGCGAACGGCTGCCTCCCCGAGTACGGACCGCCCGCGTGAATCAGCGGCGGGTCGGAGTCGAACGCGCGCATCAGGGTGTCGACGTACGTGGCGGCGCCGAGCGCGGAGCCGCCGGGCGCGTCGTCCGGCGGCAGGACCACGTCGGCGAGCGCGTTCAACGCGCGCCACTCGGCGTCGGTGAAGAAGCTGCCCGGCGGCGCCTTTTCCGGCGTCGCGCCGCAGCCCGGGAGCGCGACGACCGCGGCGCCCGCCGCAGCCAGACGGAGAAAAACACGTCGGGTGAACACGAGGTTTGGGTCTATATCACGTGCGCGATTCGGCCGTATGCTGCGGGGGCGATGCCGCCGGCCGCCGCGCTTCGAGTGAAGGGACAAGCGTTCCGCAGCGTGCTCGGCGCGCTGGCCAAGCTCGAAGGGCAGGCTGTCCAGGAGCGCGCGATCGCGGCGCTCCCCGACGATTTTCGGAAGGCCTGGCGCTCGGGCGCGATCGTCGCCGGCGGCTGGTATCCGATCGAGTGGTACGCGGCGCTCTACGACGCGGCGTCGGAGGCGGCCGGCAAGCCCATGGGTCGCGCCCTCGGGCGGGAGTCGGCGCGCGCCGATTCTTTCGGGCGTCTACCGCTTCATCACGCTCGTGCTCTCTCCCGAGTCGCTCGTCGCGCGCACGCCGCGCGTCTTCGGTCTCGTGTTCGACGGCGCCGAAGCGGAGGCGCTCGACGCGAGGCGCGGTTACGTATGCGTCGAGTACCGGAAGTGCGTCGGCTTCACGCCGCAGATTTGGGACGACGTCCTCGCCGGGACCGAAATGGTGATCGAGCTCGGCGGCGGCCGCGACGTCCGGAGCCGCGTCCTCAGCGGCGGCGGACGTCAGACGGCGATGAAGGCCGAGTTCTCCTGGGGGTGATTGCTCGAGCCGCCGACGGTGGGGGAAAAATGGGACATGTCCCTCCCGTCCCGCGCCTCCACGCGCGAGAACCGCGGAAATTCCGCTGAATCACGTGGCACGCGGGCTGCTCTCCTCCGAGGCCCGATGGAGCCCACCATGAACGTCGAACTCCCCAGCGTCCGAAGCCGTCCCCGCGCGCTCGCGCACCCGGGCGCGCGAATCTTACTCGGCGAGGACGACCCCGAGATGCGACGGATGCTGGCCGGCGCGCTCCGCAACGACGGCTACAACGTGGTCGACGTCGCCGACGGCGGCGAGGTGCTCATGCGACTCGCGAGCGGCCACGCCGCGGGCCGCGCGAGCGCCGGTTACGCGCTCGTGCTCTGCGACGTGCGCATGCCGGTGTGCACGGGGCTGCAAGTGCTCGAGAGCATCCGGAGCGCGCGCTGGTCGACGCCCGTGATCCTCATCACCGCGTTCGGCGAGGTCGCGCTGCACGAGCGCATCGACGAGCAAGGCGGCGTCTGCTTCGACAAGCCCTTCGACGTCGACGACCTGCGCACGGCCGTCGCGCACATGCTCCGCGTCGAGCCCGAGTCGGACGAGCCTCGCGAGCAGCCGATCCTCGCGCGAGTCGCGTCGCCGCCGACCACCCTCGACGCGTGGGCGATGAAGTGGGCGCTCGAGGCCGACGGGATTCGCGCGTTTCTCGGAGGGCAGACCGACGTCTACGTCTTCCACGCCGACGTCGAGGGCGCCCGGAGCGTGATCGAGCGCGACTTCTCCGACTGAGAATCACTCCGGGCTCGGCTTCGCGCTCCAGCGCTCGAGCCGCCGGTAGAGCGTCTTTCGATCCCATCCGAGGATGCGCGTCGCGAGGCGCTTGTTGCCGCCGACGGCCTCGAGCACGCGTAGCGCGTAGCGGCGCTCGACCTCCTCCATCGAGACGAGCTCCTCGGGGTCGTCGCTCGCGACGAGCACGTGCGAGCGCCGGTAGTCGCGGATCTTCTCCGGCAAGTCGTCGACCAGCACGTCCTCGTGCTGCGCGAGCGCGACGGCGCGCTCGAGCGCGTTGGCGACCTCGCGGACGTTGCCCGGCCAGGCGTACGCGAGGAGCTTCTCCGCCGCCGCGGGCGACAGGCCCCGAACGCGCTTCCCGGTTTTCTCGGCGAGCTTCTCGATGAAATGCTGGGCGAGCAGGAGCACGTCGTTGCCGCGCGCGCGCAGCGGCGGCAGCGCGATTTCGATCACGTCGAGGCGGTAGAGCAGGTCCTCGCGAAACGTGCCGTCGAAGACCGCGGCCTCGAGATCGCGGTGCGTCGCGGCGATGATGCGCGCGTCGAACGGCGTCTCGGTGCTCGAGCCGACCGGCCGCACGGAGCGCGTCTCGAGCGCCCGGAGGAGCTTCACCTGCATCGCCATCGGCATGTCGCCGATCTCGTCGAGAAGCAGCGTCCCCCCGTTGGCGTGGACGAACAGGCCGACGCGGGCCACGCGCGCGTCGGTGAACGCGCCGCGCACGTGGCCGAACAGCTCGCTCTCGAGCAGGTGCTCGGGGACGGCGCCGCAGTTGATCGCGACGAACGGCCCGCGGCGGCGCGGGCTCTTCTCGTGCACGGCGCGCGCGACGAGCTCCTTGCCGGTGCCCGTCTCGCCCGTCACGAGCAGCGTCGCGTCCGAAGCGGCGACGCGGTCGAGCAGGGCGAAGACCTTCGCCATGGCGGCGCTCGCGCCGAGCATCTCGCCGGGCGCCGGCCGCGGCGCCGCCTCCCGCAGGCGCTTGACCTCTTCGCGCAGGTTGCGCTGCGCGGCGGCGCGCTCGACGGACAGGACGAACGCGTCGATGTCGAAGGGCTTGATCAAGAAGTCGACCGCCCCGGCGCGAATCGTCTCGATCGCGGTCTCGAGCGTGCCGAACGCGGTCATCGCGATGACCGGGACGTCGGGCCGATTCACGACGACGCGCTCGCAGAGCTCGAGCCCGTTCATCCCGCGCATGCGCAGGTCCGTCGCGACGACGTCGACCGCGCCGCCGAGCACCGCGGCGAACGCGTCGTCCGCCGACGCGCAGGACGATGCCTCGTAACCGCGCTGCGCGAGAGCGTCGACGAGCATCGACGCCATCTCCCTTTCGTCGTCCACCACGAGCACGCGCACGCTCATCGGTCGCCTCGAACCGGAAAGAACAGCGAAAAACGAGAGCCCTGGCCCACCTCGCTCTCGACGTCCACGAACCCGCCGTGCTCGCGGACGATTCCGTAGGTCACGGCGAGGCCGAGCCCGGTGCCCTCGCCGACGTCCTTCGTCGTGAAGAACGGCTCGAAGATGCGCGCGAGCTGCTCCTTCGCGATGCCGCGGCCGTCGTCGCGGACGCCGAGCCGCACGTACTCGCGCGCCTCCTCTTCGCCGGGGGCCTTCGTCCGCTCTCGATCGAGCTCGACCGAGACGGTCCCGCCGCCCTCGATCGACTGGACCGCGTTGACGATCAAGTTGGCGAGCGCCTGCTCGACTTGGGTGCGGTCGGCGTCGACCGTCGAGGGCGCGCCGTCGCTCGTCCGCTCGAGGACGACGCTCCGCTGCTTGGCGAGCGGCGCGAGCAGCTCGCAGGTGCGCTCGGCGATCTCGCGCAGGTCGACGCTCGATTTCGCGGGCGGCGTACGCCGCGCGAAATCGAGCAGCCCGCGCATGATCTTGGTCATCCTCCCGACTTGCTCCGAGATGACGTTCGCGTACGAGACAATCTCGGCCGGCGCGACCTTCCCGCTCGCGATCATCTTCGCGCGCCCGCCGATGATGCCGAGCGGCGTGCCGAGCTCGTGCGCCATGCCCGAGGCCAGCGTCCCGATCGTCCCGAGACGATCGGCGTGGCGCAGCTGCTCGGTCGCCTTGAGCTTCGCCTCGGCCTCGGCCGCGAGCCGCACGTGGGCCTCGAGCAGCCGGTCGCACATCGCGTTCATCTCGGACGCGAGCTCGCCGATCTCGTCGCGGCCCCGCACGGGAATGCGGCGCGACAGGTCGCCCGCGCCGATGCGGCGCGCGTGCTCGGTGAGCTCCTTCATCGGCTCGCCGACCATCTTCACCCCGCCGACGATCATGAGCAGCGCCCCGACGAGCAGCGCGAGCACCCCGGTGAGCGCGCGGTCGCGCACGATCCCGAGCACGACGGCGCGGTCCTCGGCGAGCGAGCGCGACACCTCGAGCGCGGCCTTGCGCGACGGGACGGGGACGTAGACCGAAAGCCGCCCGCTCGGCTCCGAGTGGTCGAGCACGGTCGCCTCGTCGCCGCGGAGGAGCGTCGCCGCGAGCGATGCGTCGAGCGGGTCGGTCTCGAGCGAGACCCAGCGGATGTCCATCGACGCGCTGTCGGTGTCGGCGCGCTTCACGAGCGCGACGGCGCGCGCCTCGCCTTCGACGTCGAGCACCTCGGAGAGGGGCGCGCGAAGGGATCTGCCGGTGATGGCGAGCTCCGCCGCGACCGCCGCGTGGTGATCGCGAAGGGCGCGCTTGGCTTCCCAGTAACCGAGCACGCCGAGGACGACGAGGAACGCCGCCACGATGGAGGCGATGAGCTTGCGCGCGAGCTTCATGCAGTGATCTTGCGTAGCGCATCGCGTGCCACGTGCACCGAACATCGACGCGCGAGCGCCGCGCACGGCATTCGCTGGCGCGGCCGAGGCGCGCATCGCGTGCGCCTCGGCGCCGAGGATCGAACGGGTCGTCGCGAGTCGACGAGGCAGCGGTCCCGCCGCGCGAGGAGCGCCAAATCTCACTGGCAGCTGCCGTTCACGCACGTCGTCGCGCCGGGGCACTCCCAGTCGGCGTTGCAGCCGGAAATGCATGTATTTTGCACGCATATCATCCCGGCTCCGTCGACGCCCGGGTTGCAGTCGCCGTCCGTGTTGCAGCTCGGGCCGGTGCTCGCGTCGGGTGCCGGCGGAGGGCTCGCTCCGGCGTCGTCGGTCGTCGTCGGAGGAGGCGGGGGTGCGCCGCCGCCCGTGCTCGCGCTCGAGAACGCCGACAGGTCGGCGAGCGATCCGTTGAACCGGTTGAGGTCCACGGCGGAGCCGATCCCGGACACCTGTCCCTTGTCGCTGTACTGCCAGAACATCCAGCTCGACCACGACGACGCGACGCTCGGGCAGCTCACTCCCCAGTTCGCGATCCAGAGGAGGTCGCTCTCGGGGCCTCCGCCCACCGACGCCCAGAATCCGGGCGCGGTGTAGACGATTGGCGTGACGCCCGTCGCCTGCTGAACGAGCGCCGACCACGCGTCGACGCCCGCGCGGACATGGCTGCCCGACGCGCCGTCGGTCACCTCGACGTCGAGCACCGGAGGCAAATCGCCGGGGCCGAGCGTCCCCATGTGCGCGAGGAGCAGATCGGCCTGCGCCGTCGCGCTCTGCGTCGGTCGGAAGAACTGGTAGACGCCGCGGTAGACGCCTGCCGCCTTGGCGTTCGTCCAGTTCGCGTCGAACTGCGGGTCGAAGCTGTTCGCGCCGTCGCTCACGCGGATGAACGCGAACGCTTTGCCCGACGTGGCGACCGCGTTCCAGTCGATGGTGCCGTCCCACTTCGAGACGTCGATGCCCTCGGTCGTCTGCCCGCTCGCGCACGCTTTCAGCGCGGAGGACGTCTCGTCCGGCGGCGCGCCGCCGCAGGCAAAGAAGGTCGCGGTCCCGAGCATCGCCAGCACTGAATAGAGCTTCATTCGTCGTTCTCCTCGCGCCCCCGAAGCGAGCCAGCGCCGGAGCAACTCGCGCGCCAGCGATTTTTCGCGTGGGTGGTGCACCGTTTCTGCAGAGCGCCGACGAGGGTCGCGCCGCTGGAAAATGCGTGCTTCGCGCGCGAAGCTCCGCGCGCCAGCGTCCATCGCCGCGAGGATCGCCTCCGATCCGTTGCAGTGACGGGGGATCCTCGGGCAACGAGCCCCAGCGTCGTCGGCGCATGACCGACGTCATGGGCGCGCGCCGGGCCGCGCGTCACGAGGAGGAGGATGAAGCTCCTCGACGCGCTGCGCCGCGAGCACGAGACGATTGAGTCGGTCGCGCGCGCGCTCGTCGCGTTCGCTTCGCGCGAGCGCGCCGAGCCGGCGGACGCCGAGCGGTTCCTGCGATTCTTCCGCGTCTACGCGGGGCGCTTTCATCACGGGCGCGAGGAGGAGGTGCGCTTTCGCGCGCTCGTCCGCGAGACCGGCGTGGCCGAGGACAGCGGCCCGCTTCGTTCGCTCTTGGAGGATCACCGCGCGCCCGCGACGACGGTCGCCCGCTGACCGCGCGGATCCACTGGCGCTGCGCGCGCGTCGAGCTAGGGTGCGCGCCATGAGACGACTGCTGCTCGCCGTGACGCTCGTGCTCGCCGCCTGCGGCGGCGGGGCCGCCTCCGCGGCGGCGCGCTGAGCTCCGGCGTGGATCGCGTCACGGTCGAGGTCGTCTGCGTCCTCTTCGCCGCCACGGTCGTGCGGTCCGCGCTCGGCTTCGGCGAGGCGCTCATCGCCGTGCCGCTGCTGGCGCTCGCGATCCCGGTCACGGTCGCCGCGCCGGTCGCGGTGCTCGTCTCGATCACCGTCGCCGCGCTCGTGATGCTCCAGGACTGGCGCCACGTGCACGTCCGCAGCGCGGTGCGGCTCGTGCTCGCGACGCTGCTCGGCATCCCGCTCGGCCTGTTGCTCCTGACGCACGCGCCCGAGCCGGTCGTGAAGGCGGTGCTGGCCGTCGTCATCCTCGCCTTCTCCGCGTGGGCGATGTTTCGGCCCGCGGCGGCGCTCACGCACGATCGCTGGGCGTGGCCTTTCGGCTTCGCCGCCGGCGTCCTCGGGGGCGCCTACGGAATGAACGGGCCGCCGCTCGCGATTTACGGCGCGCTGCGCCGGTGGCCGCCGGAGAAGTTCCGCGCGACCCTCCAAGGCTACTTTTTGCCTGCGAGCGTGGTCGGCCTCTGCGGCTACTGGCTCGCGGGGCTGTGGACGCCGCCGGTCACGCGCTTCTACCTGCTCTCGCTCCCGTTCGTCGCCGTCGCCACGCTCCTCGGCGGAGCCTTGAATCGTCGCGTCGCCGCTCCCCGGTTCGCGTCGCTCGTCTACGGCGCGCTGATGCTCCTCGGCGTGATTCTGCTCGTGCAGTCGGTCCGCGCGCGGTAGGGCATCTTTCTCGGGAGATCGCGCGCGGAATTCCCTTATGCTCGACCGCGAACCATGGCGGACGTCAACGAACCCCACGCGCATCAGCGGCTCAAGCTCGACGATCTCCCGGAGCACGCTCGCGACCGGCTCGCCGGCATGCGCAAGCGGCATTTCTTCACGAGCGATCTCTCGGTGAACGAGTTTCTCCTCGTCAAAGAGGCGCGCTTTCAGCCGCTCGGCTTGGTGATGGGCAGCAGCATCTACCAGATCGGCGCGCAGTCGATTCGCTCCGCGGTGAACGAGGAGCTCACGACGCTCACGCAGGCGATGTACAGCGCGCGCGAGCTCGCGATGACCCGCCTCGAAGAGGAGGCCGACGCGCTCGGCGCCGACGGCGTGGTCGCGGTCCGCCTCGATTTCAACCTGCACACGTGGAGCGCGAACGTCATCGAGTTCTTGGCGATCGGCACCGCGGTGAAGAGCCTCGACGGAGGCTTCCGCGGCGCCGAGAACCGGCCCTTCACGAGCGATCTCCTCGGGCCAGGATTTCTGGACGCTGCTGAGCGCCGGCTACCGCCCCCTCGGGCTCGTCTTGGGCAACTGCGTGTACAACGTCGGCCAGTCGTCATCGGGGAGCTCGAACGACAACCAGGAGCTCACCGCCCCGACGCAGGCGCTCTACGACGCGCGCGAGCTCGCGATGGAACGCATGCAGGTCGAGGCCGAGGCGCTCGAGGCCGCGGGGATCGTCGGCGTCGTGATCGACGAGAACAATCACAACTGGGGACCGGGCGTGATCGAGTTCAGCGCGGTGGGCACCGCGGTCGTGCCCATTCGCGAGGATCACCACATCGCCAAGCCCGACCTCGTGCTCACCGTGGGCGACTGATGGCGCAAGATCTCCGAGATCTCCCCGTCCACGCGCGCGAGCGCCTCGAGAGCATGCGCGCGCGCAAGCTCTTCACGAGCGATCTGTCGGTCAACGAGTTCGTCCTCGTTCGCGAAGCCGGCTTCGATCCGGTCGGCCTCGTGATGGGCTCGTCGATCTTCCAGGTGGGCCGCTCGCTGCCCAAGGTCGACTCGCACCAGCCCGGCTGCGAGCTCGTCGCCACCACCAAAGCCCTCTACGACGCGCGCGAGCTCGCGATGAGCCGCATGGAGGAGGAAGCCGACGCGCTCGGCGCCGACGGCGTCATCGGCATGCGGCTCACGATGAAGCTCTCGATGGACCCGCGGCGGATCCAATGGGAGCAGTACCGCGTCTGGTCGCGCTGGTCGAAGGAGGCGGGCTTCGTGCGGCCGGCGTCGGTGCCGCCCGCCGGTTGGTTCGCGACGTGGGCCGACCTCGCCACCAAGCAGTGGGAGCTCTCGTGCAAACGGTATGGTTGGACGCAGATCCCTCCGACGCCGTGGTCGCAGACCAGCCAACCCGGCTACACGCTCGGACCGAGCTGCGCCGAGTTCATCGCGATCGGCACCGCGGTGCGCCACCGAGGCGGCGAGCCTTATCGCAACGCCGCGGGCAAGCCTTTCCAGTCCGATCTCTCCGGGCAGGACTTCTGGCTGCTCGTCCGCTCCGGCTATCGCCCCGTGGGGCTCGTGATGGGCAACTGCGTCTATTACGTGCCGCCTCGGACGCTCGGACACGTCGCCGACTCCGAGAGCAGCGAGCTCTCGAGCTACACCCACGCGCTCTACGACGCGCGCGAGCTCGCGATCGAGCGACTGCAGGACGAGGCGGAGGCGCTCGGCGCGACCGGCATCGTCGGCGTCACCGTATCCGAGCACCAGCACTCGTGGCAGACCGATCCGTGGAACGTCGGCAACGCCGCCCTCGAGGTCGGTGAGGTGCTCGAGCTCTTCGTCGTCGGCACCGCGGTGATCCCGACGGGCGCCGCGCCCGAGGTCGCGAAGCCCACGTTGATCCTCTCCGCGAACGACGCGCCGGCTCCGGCGGGAGGCGAAGAATGACGCCCGCGCTCAGCGGCCTCTCGGTCACCGAGTTCGTGACGCTCGCGCGCGTGGGCTTCCACCCGTGCGGCCTCGTGATCGGCTCGGCGGTCTACAGCGCGGGCACGCCGTACGACTGGGTCGTGTCGACGGGCGAGATCAAACCGCTCAGCCAAGCGATGCGCGAAGCCCGGCACCTCGCCATCGCCGATCTTCGCGAGCAGGCCCACGCGCTGAAGGCCGACGGCGTCGTCCAGGTCCGCATGGAGGTGTCGCATCATCTCTGGCGCGGGGGCCGCCAGATCGTCGAGTGCACCGTGCTCGGCACGGCGGTGCTCTTCGATCGCGAGCACTGCCCCGAGGCGATCAAGAACGCGCCCGCGCTTCGTCGCAGCGACGGCTCGCCCTTCGACAGCGATCTCAGCGCCGCCGATTTCGCGACGCTGCTCGCCGCGGGCTACCGGCCCGTGACCGTCGCGATGGGCAACTGCGTCTACGGCCTCGACCCGCGCGCGCTCCGAGACTTCCGCGGCAAGGACACCGAGATCACTCCGTACACGCAAGCATTCTTCGACGCGCGCGAGCTCGCGATGGATCGCCTGCAGCACGATCTCTTCGCGGCCTGGCCCGAGGGCAGCCCCGACGCGCCCGAAGGGATCGTGGGCATGACCGTGAGCGAAGCGACCTACGGCGAGCAGGGGCCCGCGGGTCCGCCGATCGTGGAGTTCACCGCGCTCGGCACCGCTATCGCGCCGCTCGCGCCCGACGATCCGCGCCGCAAGACTCTGATGCCCAAGCCCCGCCTCGTCGTCCCTCTCGACCGCTAAGACCTCCGAGGATCCATGAGCTCCCGCACGCGCCCGCCCATTCAACTCGACAAAAGCCTCGCGCGCGTGAGGGCCGGCGGCATTCCGCTCCGCGCCGAGGAGCGGCTCGCCGAAGAGAAAGGCGCTCACCGTCGCCTCTTCACGAGCGATCTCTCGGTCAGCGAATTTCTCCTCGCGCGCGAGGCGGGCTGCGAGCCGATCGCCCAGGTGATGGGGAGCAGCGTCTTTCACGTCGGGCAGATCTCGAGCTACCGCGGCGAGACCAAGGAGGTGACCGCGATCAGCGACGCGCACAGGCGCTCGCGGCGCTTGGCCCTCGATCGCCTCCAGCAGGAGGCTGCGCTCGTCGAGGCGGACGCGGTCGTGGGCGTGCGCATTCGCGACCGCATGATCACGATGGGCTCGCGCGGCAAGGGCGGCGACAACGGCGGCGAGGTCCTCGAGTTCACCGTGATCGGCACGGCGGTGAAGGCGCCGTGGATGACCCACCCGGAAGGAAAGCCGATCCTCACCGACCTCTCCGGTCAGGACGTGTGGGCGCTTCATCAGGACGGCTTTCAGCCGTGCGGCTTTCTCTTCGAGTTCTGCCGCTATCACGTCTGGCACGTCCTCAACCCGGTCGGTCTCGATTCCGAGTTCAGCTCGCGCTTGCAGAGGGAAGGCGGCGCGACGGGCGAGCTCCGAATCTCGCTCTTGTGGAACAACACGAACGATCTCGATCTCCACGTGATCCCGCCGTCGGGCGAGGAGATCTCGTTTTCGCACAAGAAGTCGCAGTGCGGCGGCGAGCTCGACGTCGACATGAACGTGGGCGGGGGCAGCGAGACGCCGATCGAGAACGTCTATTGGGCTCACGGCTCGGCGCCGCGCGGTCGCTACCAGGTCCGCGTGAAGCAGTACACGGTTCGGAACGGCCACAACCGCACGCCGTTTCGCATCGAGATCGTGGCCGGCGGCAAGGTCACCCACTACGACGGCGCGGTCGAGGGCGACGGGACGGTCGAGCCCGCGTGCACCTTCGACTACGCCGGGCTGACGCCGATGGTGATCCCGCTCGCGAAAAAAGCCATCGAGCGCGCGCGCACCATCGCCGCCGACAAGCTCCTCCGCCAAGCGCACGACGTCGGCGCCGAGTACGTGATCGGCAGCGACCTGAAAATGAGCATCCACGAGGTGCCGTGCGGATTCGCAGGTTGCGAGCTCAATGATCTCGACGTCGAGGTCAGCTGGTTCGGGACGGGCGTGCGACGCGTCGCCGGTCCGCAGGGAAGAGAGCGCGACATGCCGCCGCTCGTCCTGTCGATGCTTCCCCTCGGGCGGCGCCGCGACGCGCAGAGCGTCGGCGAGGAGGCCATGGACGACATCGCGATCGCCGCCGAGGAGGCCGAGGAGCTCGCGACGGAGCTCGACGAGCAGCAAACGTTCGCGCAAGAGGTCGCCGCCGAAGCGGCGGGTGGAGATTGAGATGAAGCTCGTCCTCTTCGGCGTCGTCGCGCTCGTTCTCTACTTCGTCTTCCGCAAACGCTCCGGGCCGGGGACGTCGTTGCTTATCGGGGCCGGCGGATTGTTATTCGCTGCTTCGGCAGCGGAGTCCCGGCGCGGGGCATCCTGCTCTCGGTCGGATCGCAGCGGAGCGCGAAGGGAAACGTGAGCCAGGGCTTCTACGAGGTGCGCTCCGTTTCGATCGACGTGGAGATCCCCGGAAGCGCGCCGTACCAGTGCGCTTGCTCGCTCTTCATCCCGGCGAACCTTCGCCCGCTCGTCCTGCCCGGCGCGACCCTCGAGCTTCGGGTGGACCCGAGGTCTCGTCAGAACGTCGCGGTCTTCGGGCCGGGCGTCGGGCTCGCCGCCGACTTCGCGCGCTCTTGACGCGTCGGCGCCGGAGCTACGCCAAAGACCACTTGAACGGATGGTCTCGTGGGTGGCTGGAAAGCCAACGCGCGGCGGCGAGACGAAACCGGCCGGACCTCGTTGCCTGCGCCTCGACAAGACGAAATCGCTTCACGCGGCTTTGGCCTTACCCGCGAAGAGCGCGCACGAGCGCCACCGCCATTCCCATCACGCTCTCTCCCGCGATGAGCCCCGACGCGAGCGGGAGCTTTCGCGCGGCGGCGCCGGGCCGAGCCTTCGCGACCGCGAAGGCGATCGCCGCGCCCAGGCACATCGCGAGCGTCGTCGACGCCGGCATCAGCATCGCCATGCCCACGCCGGCCGCCGACGGCGCGTAGCGCCGCCCCGCGGGCCACCACGCGTCGACCGCGGCGAGGACCGCTCCGGCGAGCGCGCCGATCGCGGCGGCTTCGCGCGTCGCGAGAGGCAACCCCGCGAGGCCGCCCGAGAGCGCGCGCGAGACGGAGGCCCACACGAGCACGGCGGGCGCAGGGAGGGAGACCGTGCCGATCGCGTCGGCGTTCGGGACGAGCAGCGCAAACGCGGGAACGACGGCCACGGCGCCGACGAGCACCCCGACGAGCTGCGCGACCACCTGCTGGCGAGGTCGCGCGCCGACGAGCTTGCCCGCTTTGAGATCGGTGAGGAGGTCGCCCGCGTGGAGACCGACGCCGCCGGTCACGTTCGCGCTCATCAGGTTGGCGACGAGGTGCGCGGGGACGAGCGCGCCGAAGACGAGCTGCGTCACCGGACCGAGCGCCTTCGTCGGCGACATGTCCGTCTCGCCGGTGACGCGCCCCGCGACCACGGCCATCACGAGCGCGAGCGGGATCGCGAGCACGCCGGCCCACCACGGGACGCCGAACAGGCGGTTCATGAGCACGACGGCGACGGGCGCGAGGAGCGCGAGGCCGATCGCGAACCACCCGAGCGGCGCCTCGTCTCCGTCGTCGGACGCGCCGCCCGGAGCGAGCGCGGCGAAGAGATCGCGCGCGCCGCCGAGCGCCGAGCGCCATCGGAGGAGCAGCGCGAACACCGCCGACGTGACGAGCATCGCGGCGCCGGGCCAGAGCGTGAACGCGACGATCTCCTTGTACGACGTCGACGCGACCATCGCCGGCGCGAGGACGCCGTACGTGAGCACGGCTCCGAGGAACATCGACACGGCCGTGCGCGGCGCCATGAGCGCGCCGCCGCCGAGCAGCACGAGGCTGTCGTCGAGCCCGAAGCGCCACGGCAGCGAGATCCGCTCGGGGAGCCAGCGCGCCTCGCGCAGCACGGTCCACACGCCCGCGACCGCCGCGGCGCCGAAGAGCGTCTTCGCGCGGCCGCCGCCTTCGCCCGCGTGCATCGCGCGCAGCGTGCTCGCGGTCGCCGCGCCGAGCGGGAAGGGGAGCTGCTCCTCGTCGATGATGCGCCGCTTGAGCGGGATCGCCGTGACGACGCCGAGCGCGGCGATCACCGCGAACCACACGAAGAGCGCGAGCGCCCCCGGACGCCGCCCCGTGAGCATCACGAGCGCCGGGAGCGCCGCCATGTTGCCGCCGCCGGTCATGAACGCCGCCGCCGACGCGGTCGAGCTCACGGTCGCGTTCTCGAGGACGCCGAGCGGCTTGCGCACGAGCCCCACCCGCTCGAGCGCGCGAAACACGCCGAACGCGACGATCGTCGACGAGAGCGTGACGCCGAGGCTCCAGCCCGTCTTCAGGACGACGTAGACGTTGGCGACGCAGAGCACGCCGCCGATCGCCGCGCCGGATGCGAGCGCGCGCGCCGTGAGCTGCGGCGCGCGGGCGTCGGTCACGCGGCGATCTCTTTGGAGAGCGCCATCGACGCGATGGTGCCGTCGTTGACCGCGGTCGTCATTTGCCTGAACTTCTTGCTCACGACGTCGCCCGCCGCGTACACGCCGGGCACGTTCGTGCCGCATCTCCTCGTCGGTCTTCACGTAGCCCCAGCCGTCCACGTCGAGGACCCCGCCGAGGCCGTCGAGGTTCGGCGTCATGCCCGCGAACACGAAGACGCCGTCGCAGGCAATCTCGCGGTGCTCGTGGGTGCGCAGATCCTCGACGAGCACCGCGTCGACCACCTTGCCGTCGTGCGAGACGAACGCGCGCGGCTCTTGCCGGTAGAGGACCTCGATCTTCGGCTCGGCGAAGAGCCGATGCTGCGACTCTTTGTTGGCGGTGAGCGCGTCGAGCTGGTGGATCATCGTGATCCTCGACGCGAACTTCGCGATGAAGAGGCTCTCCTCGACCGCGGAGTTGCCGCCGCCGATGACGACGACGTGCTTGCCTTCGTAGTACTTCGCGTCGCACGTCGCGCAGTACGAGACGCCCTTGCCCTTGTACTCGCGCTCGCCGCTCACGCCGATGATCCGCGGGGACGAGCCGGTGGCCACGATCACCCGCTGCGCGTGGATCGTCTCGACGCCGTCGAGCTCGACGGCGTGCTCGCGCAGGTCGGTCCGCGTGATCTCGGACGCGAAGCGCGGCTCCACGCCCGCGGCCTTCGCGTGCTCGAGCATCATGTGCGCGAGCATGTATCCGGCCTGCGGCTTCGGATACCCGGGGAAATTCGAGACTTGGTGCGTGATCGAGAGGTTGCCCCCGCCGAGCCCGACGTCGACCATGATCGTGCGCAGCTTGGCCTGGGCGGCGTAGATGCCCGCGGTGATCCCCGCCGGGCCCGCGCCGAGGATGAGCACGTCGCACTCGGTCCGCACCGGCTTGACGGCAGCGTGGATCTGCACGACGCGCTCGGGCGGGAGGAGCGCGTCGAGCTGGGCGACGAGCTCCGAGCGCTTGATTCCGCCGCCGAGCCTGGCGCCGACCTCCTTGCCGTTCGCGAAGAAGAGCACCGTCGGCGACGACTTCACGCCGAGCTTGTCCGCGAGCGCGCGGCTCTCTTGGCGGAAGATCTTCACGAACTTCACGTCGGCGCCGTAGAGCGCGGCGAGCGCCTCGTATTTGGGAGCGAGCGCCTCGCACGGCGGGCACTCGGTCGAGTAGAAGTCGACCGCGACGACGCCGCGGTGCACGAGCACGTCGTGGTCGAAGGCGGCGGCGGCGATTTCACGGATGTTCTCGGACATGGGGGACCTCACGAAGAAGAGTCTCGGCCGTAGAGCGAGCACCCGAGCGACAGCAGCTCCTTGATGGGCCGGCAGTCGGGCGCGGTGACCGTGCCGGTCTGGTTCTTCGCGACCGCGCCGCAGCCGCCGCCGCACGCGAGGCGAACCGAGCACGTGGTGCAGGCCGGGATGGCGAGCACGTCGCGGTCCTGCCACGGCTCGACGCGATCGGGATCGAGCTCGCGCGTCGGCCAGAAGTGGCCGACGGCCTCGCCCTCCTTGCCGACGTTGGCCGTGCAAGGGTAGATGCGTCCGGTGTAGTCGAAGGCCCACTCGGTCTTGCACGCGGGGCACGCATCGAAGAGCGGCGCGGGCAGCTCGCCGTTGTCGAAGAGGAAACGCGAGATCGAGAACGTCGGCCGGTGGAAGCGCAGGATCTCGGGGTCGCGCTCGGCGAGCCGGTAGAGATCTTCGTACAGGCTGAGGCGCGTGTAGATTCGCGCGCGCCCGGCCTGGCAGTGGTGGAGCTCGTAGTTTCGGCCGATCTGCGTCTTGAAGCGCGGGTCGTCCGTCCAGCCGCGATCGATCGCGAAGTGCGCGAGCTCGCCGAACGACTCGACGTTGTCGCGGTCGACGACGCTCCGCAGGTTGATCGGCATGCCGGCCGCGAGCGCGGCGTCGACGCCCGCGACGACACGCTGGAACGTCGCGCCGCCGCCCTTCAGGTAGCGGCGCGCGTCGTGGATCTTCTCGGTGCCGTCGAGCGTGACCTGGATCTCGCGGATGCGCCCGCGCGCGAGGATCGGGACGTACGACTCGAGGTCGAAGCCGTTGGTGACGACGGCGAGATTGAGGCCACGCTTCGCAGTCTGCTCGACCATCCGCGTGACAAACGCCCGCGCGCGCGGGCTCGAGAGGAGCGGCTCGCCGCCGAAGAGCGTGACGTATTTCCGCCGCCTCGCGAACGTCTCGTCCACGTACGCGAAGAACGCGTCGAGCACCTCGGCGCCGTCGTCGGCCGGCGGCGGCGGCGCGTACTCGTCCTGAAAGCAATACGAGCAGCCGAAGTTGCACGCGTACGTCGGCACGTAGAAGAGCTGCACCTCGTCGGTGAGGCGAGAGTCGTTGAACGCGAGGTACGCCGCGCGGTAGCGGCGCTGCTCGTCCGCCGGATCGACGACGTACCCCTTCGCCGCGAGCTCGGGATCGTCGACGACCTCGCCGCGCGCGAGCCTCGCGCCGAGCTCCGGCTCGAGCACGTCGGCGTTTCCGCTGAGCAGGTTGACGAGCACGTAGCGCGCGTCGTCGTGGATCGGCGCGAGGATGTTGTAGCGCGAGAGCTCCATCGTCGTCTTCGTCGTGAGGGGATCTCGCGGGCCCGAGCGAGCGCTCGAGCCCGCGAGATTCAGGTTCAATCGTGGCAGCCCGCGACCGCCTTCGAGACCTTCGCGCAGCACTGCGCGACCTTCTCGTCGGCCTTCGGCGCGCAGCAGGCGTTTTGCGCCTGCGGCGTGGGCTTGATTTTCTTGATCAGACTTTTCATCGGGGGGCTCACCTCGCTTGTCGTGGTTGCATTTTCGTCCGGAGATCGTGAAGCTCGCGACGCGAGCCTTCCCTTTTCCGTAGGGCGCGCTCTCGCCCGTGATCGCGACGTCGACGAGCCCCGCGCCGCGCACGTGGGCGAGGTACTCGGCGCGCGACACGGCGCCGGCCCAGCACTCCGCGACGTAGGCGGGGTCGTTTCGGTACTCCGCCGGGATGTCGTCCACCGCGTAGATGTCGCTCACGACGAAGCGCCCGCCGGGCCGAAGCACACGCGCGATCTCGCGCCACGCCGCTTCCTTGTCGCCGGCGTGGTTCAAGACGCAGTTCGAGATCACCCAATCGGCCGCGTCGTCCGCGAAGGGGAGGTGCTCGAGCTCGGCGTGGAGGAACGTCGCGTTCGCGACGCCGAGCTTGTCGGCCGTGCGCCGCGCTTTGTCGAGCATCGCCTCGGCGACGTCGATCCCGTAGGCGTGTCCGTTCGGGGCGACCGCCTCCGCCAGACGGATCACGTCGTTGCCGCGCCCGCTGCCGAGGTCGACGCAGATCTCGCCCGGCTTGGCGTCGACGAGGTCGACCGCGGTGCCGCACGAGAGAGAGCAGCAGGACTCGGCGAGCCCGCCGTACCGCTCCTCGATCGCCCTAGTCGTCGCGGCGGTCATTTCCAGGTCACCATCAGCTTGCGGTCGGGGATCTCCCGCTGCGCGAGGCGCGCGAGCTCCTTGATCTCTTCTTTGCAGCAGTCGATGCCGCGCGACTCGTCGATTCGCACGACCAGCTCGTCGACGAAGTCGCGCACGGTGATTTCCTTTTTCATCGTTTCCTCCATTACGCGACGCGGTGAGCGGGCACCGGCCGACCGGGGGCGACGCTGCATCGTTCGTGCCCCCACGCGGCGTCCGGCGGCGGGCGGACGGAGCGTCGCCGCGAAATCGGGGAAGGCGCGCCGGACGCAGGCCACCCGCCACCTCGGCCGTCGACGCGCCTGGGCGGCTCGATTGTTCGTGACGACGACCCGCTCATCGTGCGCGCGGCGCGCAGCGGCTGCACGCACGATGAAGCTCGTTTTCCCCGCTTCGAGGAAGCCGCCGACGGTGACGAGCGTGGTCTTCATGTGCGCACGTGGGAGCCGCCGAGAGGGCCCATCGATTCGCGAATCCAAAAGTCGCGAGCGCGGCTCGTACCCGAGTCATGTGCGAGTTGCTCGCGATCGCGGCGCGGTTTCCGACGACCGTGCGTCTATCGCTCGACGAGCTGGCTCGCCACGGCGGCGAGACCGGGCCCCACGGCGACGGGTGGGGGATCGCGCTGCTCGAGGGTCGCGACGCGCTGCTCGTGCGCGATCCGTCGCCCGCCGCGCGAAGCCCGTGGGTGCGCTTCGTCGAGGATCATCAGCCGCGCGCGTCGATCGCGATCGCGCACGTGCGCAAGGCGACGCGGGGCGCGCCGAAGCTGTCGAACACGCAGCCCTTCACGCGCGAGCTGGGCGGGCGCACGCACGTCTTCGCGCACAACGGCGATCTCCCTGGCATCGAGCGCGACGGGCGATTCCCCGCGCGTCGCTTCCGCCCCATCGGGGAGACCGACTCCGAGCACGCGTTCTGCGCGCTGCTCGAGCGTCTGGCGCCGCTCGTCGACGAGCGAGGTCCTCGAGCCGACGCCGAGCGCCTCGCGCGCATCCGCGCGTTCTCCGCGGAGTTGCGCACGCTCGGCCCGGCGAATTTCCTCTACAGCGACGGCGACCTGCTCGTCGCGCACGCGCATCGTCGCACGCAGAAGGACGGCGCGATGCGCGCGCCGGGCCTTCACGTGCTCTGTCGCACGTGCGCGGCTTCGACCGACGCGGTGCCGCTCGCGGGCGTGTCGATCGACCGGGCCGTGCGCCAGCGGGTCGCGCTCGTCGCGAGCGTGCCGCTCAGCGCCGAGGCCTGGGAGCCGCTCGCCGACGG
Source organism: uncultured delta proteobacterium (assembly GCA_963731595.1). Classification (GTDB taxonomy): domain Bacteria; phylum Myxococcota_A; class Polyangia; order Polyangiales; family Polyangiaceae; genus DASXHD01. The sequence continues at coordinate 199,316 of CAVSWE010000002.1, read as the reverse complement.
CGAGATCGCCGTGCTTCGCGAGGGCCGCGTCGTGGATCGTCTCCCGGCGTGAGGCGACGATCACCAGGTGATCGTGACTTGCCCAGCGCCCGACCGCGAGCCGGCCGTCGTGGAGGCGGCGGTCAGCCCGCCGGTGTACGAGGAGCCGCCCGCGCCGCTCTGCCCGGTGAAGTTGTCGGCGTACGATCCGCTGCTTCCCGTCGCTCCGCCGCCGGCGCCGCCTTGCGCAGCGGTGTTGCTGCCGGCCTGGTTGCTCGAGATCTCGGTGCCGCCCGCACCGCCCACGCCGAGGACACCCGGCTGGCCGTCGTCGCTCGTGCTGAACGTGGAGGTTCCGCCGCTCCCGCCCGACGCCTGCGTGCCGCCCGTCGGCAGCGTGGTGCTCGCGCTGGGCCAGCCCGCGCCACCGCCGCCTCCGTAGTAACCGCCGCCGCCGCCGCCACCGCCGCCGCGCCCGCAGGTCGCGATCCGATTTCCAGCCGCGCCGCCGCCGCCCGCTCCGACGATGACTCGATCCGCGAGCGTCATTCCGCCCGTGCGAACGTCGGACGCGCCGCCGCCACCGCCGGCGGCGGCGGTCGTACACGGGTGCGTGGCCGCGGTGCCTCCGCCGTTGAATCCGCCCGCCAGCGCTGTCGTGTTGCCCCCGCCGACGTAGACGTAGAGCGTCTGCGCGGGCGTCACCGCGAGCGTCCCGGTCGCATAGCCGCCGAGACCGCCGGTCACGCCGGACGGGTTCTGGTTGCCCTGCGCCCCCCACGCCTCGAGCTTCACTTGGGTGACGCCGCCGGGGACGACGAAACTCTGCATCGCGCCGGTATAGGCGAACGTCGTCGAGCCCGAGCACACGACGGTCACGCTCGTGACGTCGGCGCCGGCGACCGTGCCGGTGCCGCTCTGTACGGTGCAGGTCCCGCTGCTCGGCTGCGTGAGCACCGTCACGGCGTACGGCTTGCCGCTTTGCACCTTGGTGGCGAAGGCGAACGGGCCGCTGTCGGTGAGCGTGAGGTCGTCGCCGCCGTTGTTCTGGAGCACGAGCGTCTGTCCCGTAGGAAGCCCGCTGACCGTGCCGCCGACCGCGAACGACGCGGTCGTGCAGGCAATCGCGACGTTCGTGACGTTCGCGTTCGAGATCTTTCCGGAGCCGCCGGTCACGGTGCAGGTTTGCCCTGGGCTCGTCGGTTGCGTCTTCACGGTGACGGCGTAGGTCGCTGCGTTGGCGAGGGCCTTCGCGAAGGTGAACGCGCCGTCGGCGCTCACTGCTTTGTCGTCGCCGCCGTTGTCCTGCAACACGAGGCCGGTGCCGGCGAGCCCGGCGACGGCGCCGCCGACCGTGAAGCTCCCCGCCGCGTCCGAGCCGCCGTCGGTGCCGCCGCCGCCGTCGGTGCCGCCGCCGCCGTCGGTGCCGCCGCCGCCGTCGATCGCAGTGTCGTCGCCTGCGACCCCGCCGGTCGCGCACCCAATCGAGAGCAGGCTCCAGGCTCCGAGGCACGCGAGCACTCGTAGGCGCAACATACCCCGAGAATACGTGACCCACCCAGCCCACCGCAAGCCAGCGACTGCGCCGGTGGAGTCACGCGAGGTCGAAGACAGTCACGCGATCGCCGGCGCCGACGAGCAGGTTGAAGCGCCCGAACACGCACGCGCCCGCGTCGACGATCACGAGCGGCGCGTCCCCCGCGTCGGACCACGCGACGCACGGGTTGTGGCTGTGGCCGACGACGGCGAGCTTGGGCATCGCGCAGCGCGAGGCGCTCGCGACGTTCGCGACGATCGCCGCGAGCGCGTCGCTGTCCTCGCGCGCGGCGAAGGTCGTTTCCGGATCGGGCGAGCCTCCGCGCGGATCGACGGGGCGCGCCCTCGGCGGAGGGTCGCCGTGCGCGACGCCGAGCGTGCGCTTCAGCACCGCCTTCAGCGCGTCCTCGGCGTCGAGGTCGCTGTCGATGAAGGCCTCGAGCGTGCGAACGCCCGGCACGAAGCGCGCGAGCGTGGTGGCCGCGGCGACGACGGCCTGGTCGAAGCCCTCGTCGTTGGTGGAGGCGACGTGCGCTTGGTGCCCGTGGAGCGCGTACACCTCGGGCATCGGAAAATCGCCGAGGCGAAATGCGGACGCGGCGCGCCCGCGCGGCGGGACGTTCACGAAGGACGCGTCGTGGTTGCCGATGAGGTGCGGGAGCCCGATCGCCGCGTCGAGCTCGTGGACGCGGCGATAGAGGGGCGCGTCCTCGATCGCGCTCGCGTTCGCTCGCCAGAGATCGAACCAATCGCCGAGCTGGAGCGCGCACACGTCCGGCTGACGCCGAACGAGCGCTCCGAGCGCGCCGAGCACGGCCTCGAGCCGCGCGACGTTCGCGGGATCGTCGTCGAAGAACTCGTCGCCCTCCGACCCGTCGGCGAGGTGACAGTCGGGGATCGCGACGAGCGGCCGCGCGAGCACGCCTCGCGGCAATCGAACGGTCACGGAGCCCTCGGGCAGCTCCGGCGACAACCGATGCTCGGGTCCGAGGAGCGCCCCGAGCTCGCCGACGAGAATCGTCGTGGTCCACGGACGAATTGTATCCGTATGTGGTAAACGGCGCTCCATGGGCTTGTCCGGCAAAGCGGCGCGTCACCTTCGCGCGATGGGGCACGAGCTTTCGCCGGTCGTGTCGATCGGCAAAGACGGGATCACCGAGGGCGTCGTCGAGGCGACTCGCGCCGCCCTGCTCACGCACGAGCTCATCAAAGTCCGGGTGCAGAGCGAGTCCCCGCTCGATCGCAAAGACGCGGCCTCCGAGCTCGCGAGCAAGACGAGCAGCAGCTTGGCCCAGGTCCTGGGCCGCACCTTCCTCTTGTACAAGCGACACCCGAAGAAGCCGAAGATCCAGCTGCCGGGCGAGTGAGCGCATCGGCCGTTCGCCGAGGTCACCGAATCGCGAGGAGCTCGATGTCGAACACGAGCGTCGCGCCGGGCGGGATCTTCGGCGCGACGCCGCGTTTTCCGTAGGCCAGAATCCGGCGGGATGGTGACTCTTCGCTTGCCGCCGACCTTCATGCCGAGGACGCCGCGCTCGAAGCCGGCGATGACCTGGCCGCCGCCGAGCTTGAAATCGAAGGGGCTCTTGCCGACGTTGGTGTCGAAGACGGTCCCGTCGGGCAGGCTGCCGGTGTACCGCACGCTGGCTGTGTCGCCGCGCTTGGCCATGCGCCCGGCTCCCGGCTTGAGGTCGGTGACGGCGAAGCCGGGCGGGCTCTTGACCGAGATCACGAGGGCGACCGTGCCGGTCTTGGGGTCGAGCTCGGTCTCGGGCTCGACTTCGAGGTCGGGGCGACCCTGGCTCGTGTCGAGCGCGCGGACGGCGTCGAGGACCTTCGTCACCTCGCTGCGGCTGAAGACGGCGCCGCGCTTGAGCGTCGCGAGCTTCAGGTACGCGGCCTTGGGCGCCGCGAGATTCCCGCGTACGTCCACCTTGCCGTAGCGGTAGACGCGTCCGTCGACGACCGCGAAGTCGATCGTGAGCTCGTCGCCGTGACGCTCGACGTTGGTCTCGATCTTCTCCTCGAGCAGGCCGTGGTCGTAGAGCGCGGCCGCGAGCAAGAGCGCGTCGCGATCGAGGGCGTCGCAATCGACGACCGCGCCCGGAACGTCGTGCGTGTCCTCGCGGGCGAGCAGGGCGTCGAGCTCGGCGTCGTAGGCGCTCCCGTGCGCGCCAGATCGAATCGATGGTGACGCGCGCGCCGCGGCGCTCGCGCAGGCAGACGTCGACGCTCGTGCGGCCGGCGTCGACGAAGGCCGACGAGAGGTCCACGCGCGCGTCGAGCAGGCCTTTGGCCGCGAGCGACTCGGCGAACGCCTGCTGCGCCGAGACGAGCGCCGTGGGATCGTACGCGGCGCCCGGCAGGAGCCGCAGCGCGGCGGCGTCTTCGCTCGAGCCGCCGTCGATCACGAAGACGTGATCAATCGTGGGCTTCGGCGTGACGCGAAACACGAGGCGAACGCCCTCCGCGACGGGCTCGACGTCGAGCGCGACGTCGGCCCACTTCCCCGCCTGCCAGAGCCTGCGCTCGACCTCGCGCGCGCGCGCCTCGTCGAAGGGCGCGCCGACCACGATGGGCGCGAGCGTCTCGGCGTGGACGACGAGCGGGTGGCCCGCATCGTCTTGCACCGCGACGCCGCGGACGACGCCGGACGGCGCCGCCTCGGCGCGCGCGACGAGCGGCTCTCCGAGCGCGGCGAGGCCCGCCTTCGCGCAAGCAGCGGCGCGGCGCTCGACGAGCGTCGGCGCGCGCGGCGACGTCGCCTGCGGCAAGGTGACCGGCTTGGGCGCCGAGACCGCGCCCCCGCACGCACAAGCCAGCGCCAAGAGAACGAAGAGCGTCTTCATGGCGCGAGCCGGTCCTCCACGTACACCTTCGAGCGGAGCTCGGCGACGAGCGCCGCTTCGGCTTCCTCGAACGGCTTGCCGCTCGGTCTTCGGAGCTGCGTGAGCTTGCCGCGGAGGAGCTGGGCGCTCAGGACGGCGCGGTAGTCGCGCTCGGAGAACCCTTGCTCGGCGACGACCGCGAGGAGCTCGGGGCGCGTGCGGCCGTTGTTTCGAGCGACCGCGTCGATCGCGCGATCGATCTCGTCGTCGGCGACGACCAGGTGCGTTCGCTCGGCCTCGTCTTCGACGAGCCGATCGTCGATGAGCGTCTCGCAGGCCGCGCGGAGCGCCTTGGTCACTGCGCGCGCGCGCGCGAGCGGATCGGTCTCGTGAATCAGGTGAATGGCGGGAGCCGCCGCGTGGCGCACCTCGCTCAGCAGGATCACGTGCGACCCTGCGAGCGCGGCGACGCGGTCGACGGTCCGCGCGCTCGCGGGGGGCGCGAAAAGGAGCAGCGCGGCGGCCAGGTACGGGAGCGCCAGGAGCGTACGGCGAGGGGCCATCGGCGAACAGCATACGTGCGCGGCGCCTCGGGGTCTTCCCCGTGTGCCGACGGCGAACCGGATCGGCACGACGCCGGCTCTCACCCACCGAGATGAACACGGAAATCGCCGGACGAGGCAGCTGGAGAGAGCTGGAAAATAGGCTTCGAAGACGCGGTCGCGCGACTGCCCGAGGCGCTCCAGGCCGAGGGCTTCGGCGTCATCACGCAGATCGACTTGCAGCAGACCTTCAAGGCCAAGCTCGGCATCGACTTTCGCCGCTACCGCATCTTCGGCGCCTGCAACCCGTCGTTCGCGCTCCAGGCGGTCGTCGCCGATCCCCACGTCGGTTTGCTGCTGCCGTGCAACGTCGTCCTCTACGAGCGTGACGACAAGGTCGCGGTGCTGGGCGTCATCGATCCGGTGAAGCAGCTCGGCGCATCGGATGCCCACGTCGGCGAGCTCGCCAAGACCATCGCAGAGCGTCTCGCGCGCGTCGCTGCGGCCTTCGGATGACGAGACGCCGGATGATCCTTCGCGTCGTCGTGTCCTCGCTCGTCGGCGGCGTCGTCGGCTTTCTCTATCAACGCTTCGTCGGGTGCCGCACGGGAACGTGCGCGATCACGTCCAACCCGTACGTGTCGACGCTCTACGGCGCATTCATCGGATATCTCGTGTCGGGTGGCATTCATTGAAAGCAGAAATCCTCATGAAGCCGATCACGCTGGATACGGAAACATTCATCGAAACCGTCAAAAAAGAAGGAATCGTCGTCATCGATTTCTGGGCGAGCTGGTGCGCGCCGTGCCGCATGTTCGCGCCGACCTTCGAGGCCGCGGCGGCCAAGCACGAAGACATCGTGTGGGCGAAGGTCGACACCGAAGCGCAACCCCAGCTCGCGGGCGCGCTGAAGGTCCGCGCCATCCCGACGCTCATGATCTTCCGCGACGGCGTCCTCGTGTTTTCGCAGCCGGGCGTGCTCCCGCCCAAGGTGCTCGACGAGGTCGTCGACAAAACGCGCGCGCTCGACATGGCCGCTGTGAGGCGCGACGTCGAAGACGCGAAGAAGTCGAAGCCGAACGCCACGTCGGCGTGACGCTCAGTTGCTCCCACAAAATGCGAGCTGACCGGCGCCGTGAACCTGCACGGAGCGCTCCGACGCGCCGCGTCTACCGGGGGCCGTTTCGGGTAGAGTTCTGCGGGTGAATCCGACGCCGCTCGCGAATGCGTTCACCGAAGGCAGCGAGATCGCGCGCTACGCCGTGCGCCCGCGCGAGCACCGCGCGTTCCACACCGCGCTCGACGCGAGCGATCTCTTCACGTCGAAGGAGCCCGCGACGATCACGTGGTCCCGCGAAGGCGCGACCGGCAAGCTCGAGGTCAACATGCCGGTCGCGTCCGGCCGGTTCGACGAGCAGTGCACCTTCGACACGGCGCCGCACCTCCGCCCCGCGAGCTTCGAACGCTCGCTGCGCGCGGACGATCGCGTGCTTCGTCACGAGCGCGCCGACTTCGCGTCGATCGTGCCGAAGCTCCCGCACGCGACCTACCCCGAGACCATGCTCCCGTTCCTCCTACGCGGCCACCCGCTCGACTCCGAGCGGCGCTCGCTCTATGCGTGGATCTGCGACCGCTTCGTCGCCAAGGTCTATTACGAGGTCCACAAGAAGCGCGTCGACGTCCGCGTCCCAGCCGGCAAGGTCGAGGCGACCGAGCTCGTGATGTACCCCGACATCAACGACTGGGTTCACCTCGGCGGCATCATCACGAAGATGGTCAAGCCCTTCCTACCGAAGTATCACATGTGGTTCGCCGCGCGCCCGAGCGGCATCCACGAGCTGGTGCGCTTCGAGGGCCCGTACGGCCCGCCCGGCGCGCCGGAGATCGTGCTCGAGAAAATCTGATTTCAGGGGCAGGGCGAGCTCGCGGGGCACGTTCCGTTCGCGTTCTTGGGCGTCGTCACCTTGCAGCCCGTCACGTTCGTGAACGCGCTGCCCGTCACGAAGTCGACCGGCGTCCCTTGGTACGCGAGGTTGACGCCCGCGCCGTCGATGTCGGCGAAGACGCTGTTCGTGATCATGCTCGCCGCGGGCTGACCGTAAATCGATATGCCCGCTTTTTCGTCCGTCGAGACGCTGCCGTTCGGCAAACAGTGAAACCCGTTCGCCTGCGGATCGGCGCCCGCGTAACGCACCTCGACGTGATCGAGCGCGTCGGTCGCGCTCGGGACGTTGCCGAAATCGAGGCCGACCCAGTCTCCCGCCGCGGGCGGCGCCGCCGCCGACGTGAAGACTATCGGCTGCGTCGCGGTTCCGTTCGCGACGAGCGCGCCGGTCGCCGACGCGCCGGTCGAGCCTTTGTCGACGTGGAGCACGGCGCCGCCGCCCTTGACGAAGCGGAACGTGACGCCCGGGTCGAGGGTCAGCGTGGCGAGCGTGCTCCCTCCGCCGACGACGAAGGTGCCGACGGTGGTCTCGCCGCCGATTTGGTACGGCACGCCGCGCTCGTGGAACGTGACGTCCTCGAGCGTGACGTCGCCGTACGCCTCCGTCTCGACGACGATCGCGTCGAGCCCGTTGCCCGTGTACGAGCCCGGGGGGACGTTCGTCGCGAGTCGCGGGTCGATGCGCATCGGCGCTTTCGTCGAGCCGTGCACGTCGAGGCTCGTGGAGTCGGCCGTGAACGCGCCGCCCGCGCGAAGCGAGACGCCGTACGCCGCGGAGCTCGCGACCGTCACGTGGCTCACCTTCAGGACCGGCTGCGCCGGCGCGGTTTGATCTCCGCGCGCCTCGAGCGCGCCGTACGCGTTGGTCTCGTCGCCACCGCCGCCCGTGAGCGTCGCGTACGCGAGGCTGATCGTGCCGGGCGCGAACACGTCGACGTAGCCCCACGGCTGCGCGTCGTTCTTGTCGAACGTGATGGGCCGGTCCGCCGTGCCTTCCGCGACGAGGGTGCCGTCCACCTCGATGTGGTTGCTCGCGCCGAGCCGCACCTGCGCGCACGGCTCGATCGTGAGCTTCACGCCCGTGTCGACGCGAATGCTCGCGGTGACGAGGTGCGGGCTGCCCGCCGCGGTCCACGTCTCGTCCGCCGTGACGAAGTCCGCGTGCGTCGTGCCCGGGCCCGTCGGCGCCGCGCACGCATTCGCCGGAGCGTCGGGCCCGGCGTCGTTCGCGCTCGGGTTGGAGTTGGAGCAAGCGGCCAAAGCGACGAAGGTCGAAACGAGCAATCGTTGGTTCATCGAACTTTCGCGGACGTTATCACCGATGCGAAGACCTATTGCGCCGTCGACGCACTTCTCGGCGGCGCGTTTCACGCGTGTTTCAGTCGCCGTGGGTCGGCGCTCGTCATGCGGACGGCTCGGGCTCCGAAGACTCGAGTCGTATTGGAGCCCGATTTCGATGTGACCGCCGCCGCCGCCGGCGTGGAACCACGGCGTGATGTGCGCGAACCATCGCAGGTCCGGGCGCGAGGGCAGGAGCGTGTGCACGTCGACGTTCGAGACGTGGCCGGGGGTGAGCGGATTGAGCGACATGTCGGCTTTCGCGCCGCGCTCGCCTCGCTCGGCCGCGCGTCGGCCTGCGACGACGCGTCGGGATCGCCGCTCTCGGCTCCGCCGCACGCGAAGAGCATCGCGGCGAGCACGAGCCACGTCCTCATCGGTCGAACTTCGCACGCCGCCGCACTATGCTCTTTCGCCGATGTACTTCGTGTTCCGTGAAGGCAAGCTCCTCGTCCGCGAAGAATCCGGCGCGGTCGTCCTGCCCGGGCGAGGCGCGCTCGAGGCCGCGGGCGCCGATCTCGCGGCGGCGCACGATCTCGGGCGCGGCGCGTTCGCGCTCGCGCTCGACGCCGAGCTCCCTTCGTTCGAGCCGCGCGGAGTCCGGTCCCTCTTCGCGACGCTCGCGCCGGATCAGCTCGCGCTCGCCGGCAAGGCGATGCACGTCCTTCGCTGGGCGGAGACCTCGCGCTTCTGCAGTCGCTGCGGCGCGGCGACCGAGCGAGTGCACGGCGAGCGCGCCACGCGCTGCCCTGCTTGCGGCCTCGCGACGTATCCGCGCATCTCGCCGGCGATCATCGTGCTCGTTCGACGCGGCCCCGAGGCGCTGCTCGCGCGCAACTCGAAATTCCCGGGCGCGTTCTACTCGACCCTCGCCGGCTTCTCGGAGATTGGCGAGTCGCTCGAGGAGACGCTCGTCCGCGAGGTGAGAGAGGAGGTCGGCGTGGACGTCGGCGACGTCCGATACTTCGGAAGCCAACCGTGGCCGTTTCCCGACTCGCTGATGATCGGCTACACGGCGGAGTGGAAAAACGGCGACATCCGCGTCGACGAGACCGAGATTGCCGACGCGAGGTTCTTTCGACGCGACGAAGAGCTCCCCATGTTGCCGCCGCCGGTCAGCATCGCGCGCCGCCTCATCGACGCGTGGCTCGCGGGCGAGGATTGACGGATCCGGCGTTCGCGCGCAGCGTTGAGCCATGCGGGGCCGCGTCGCGCTTTTCGTCCTGCTCGCAGGCTGCGGACTCTTTCCGTCGCTGGACGGACTGAGCGGCGACGCGGGCGCCGACGCGAGCCTCGACGCGCCGGCGGACGCGCGCGCGGACGGCTCCGCGGACGCCGCATCGGACGCGACGCCGGCCGACGCGGGCTCCGCGTACCGCGCCGCGGTGCTCGCCGACTCGCCCGTCGGGTATTGGCGCTTCGGCGGAAACACGACGACCGTCGCCGACGAGCTCGGACAGCACCCGGGGACCGCGCTCGCGAACGTCACCTTCGGGGAGCCCGGCGCCATCGTGGGCGATCCGGACACGGCGGCGCGCTTCGTCGATCGCAGCGGCTGGATCGACGTGCCCGGCCCGTTCCTGTTCACCGGCAAGGTGCCGTACACGGTCGAAGCGTGGTCCAAGCCGGACGCGATCACCGACTACTCTCCAATCCTCTCGGCCGACGGCCCGCCGAACCTCTCGCCGCGCTACGGCTACAGCTTTTATTACGATCTCGACGGCACGATCGTGTTCGGCCGCTACGACTACGACGCCGGCGGGAAGTACCTCGCGGCGAGCTCGTCAGCGCCGTCGATCAGCGCGTGGCACCACCTGGTGACGACGGTCGACGGTACGACGATGACGATCTACGTGGACGCCGTCGTCGTCGACTCGCAGCCCGCCGGCAACGCGGCGGCGACCGGAGACGACTTCGTCATCGGCGCCGACTCGAACGGCACCGGCGTTCGCTTCCAAGGTTTGCTCGACGAGGTCGCGGTCTACGATCACGTGCTCGACGCGACGGCGATCAAGCACCACTACGACGTCGGGATGGGGAAATAGCGGCGAACGTCGTCAGCCCTCGAGGCAGCGATCGATCTCGACGAGCGCGTCGTAGGCGCGGCGATGAATCGTGCGGCGCGCCGTCTCGAAGTGCACCGCGCCGCGGTACGGGTCGAGGAGCTGACAGCGATCGATCCACGGGGCGTCGAAGACGCCGGTCGCGACCGTGCGATCGAGGCACTCGAAGAAGAGAGCGTCGTGGCGCAGGTAAGCGGCCGCCTCGGCGGCCATCTGATAGCCGACGGCGCGTCGCCGCGGGGTGAGCGACGGGCCGATCAGCTCGAGCTGCGAAGCCTCGAGCACGCCCTGGAGCACCGCGCCGCGCAAGACGGTCCGCAGCCGATCGGTGACCGCGTCGATGCCGGGCGCGCCGGTCAGGTCCCAGTATCGGCGAAACGCGGCGACATCGTGGTTCCACATCGCGTAGCGCACGGCGGCCACCATCGATCGCATGTCTCCTGTCCGCTGGCTCTCCTCCGCGATCGCGTAGACCTCGGTGAGCTGGCCGCGCATCGCGGCGACGCGCATCGGCACGTCGCGCCCGCGCAGCGAGCCGCCGGCGCGGAGCGACTCGGCGAGACGAATCGCCGGCTCGAACGCGCCGAGCTCCATCAAGAAGCTCGCGAAGGTCTCGCGCGCGTCGCCGAGCCCGGGCGCGAGGCGGAGCGCGGTCATCCAGCTCCGCGCCGCCTCGACCACGCGCATGTCCTGCAAGCAGCTCTCCGCGCTGGCGACCCACGGCAGCGCCTCGCGCGAGCCGAGGGCGCGCGCGCGCTCGATGAGGTCGTGCGCGCGATCCGGCCCGGGGACGAAGAAGCGAAGCCGCGTGAGCGCCGCCGCCTTGCACGCGAGCGCGTTCGGGTTGTCGGGCGAGAGCTCGAGCACGCGATCGAGCAGGTCGATCGCGCGCTCGATGTTCGCCGGATAAAATCGCCTGTATTCTACACGCGCGTCGAGGTAGAGCTCCGCGGCTTCGCGCGTCGCGAAGTGTCCGGTCTCCTCGGCCGGCCGCGCGCTCGTCGCGAGGGCGCGCGCGATCTCGGTCGCCGCGCGCTCGGCGAGGGTCGGGAGCGCCGCCGCCGAGCCGTCGAATCGCGCACGCCAGAACTCGTCGCCGTCGCGGCTCGCGAGCGCGAACCTCAGCGACGCGGTCGCGCCGTCGAGCACGACGGCGCCGTCGAGGGTCGCGTTGGCTTCGGACGCTGCCTCCACGACGCGGATCTCCCCCGACTCGGCGAGGCGCGACGCGAGGTGTTGCCGGACGGCGTCGCGCAGCGCCGGCGTCGCGCCCTCGCACGCGAGCTCGACGCGGAGGAGGCGCGCCGATCGGCAGATGGAACGCACGAACGCGAAGAGCCGTCCCTCGCTGCGCGCGCCGATCGACGCGAGCGGCGCGAGCGCGTCCCAAAGCGCGCCCGCCGACGCGTAGCGCGCGTCCGGATCGACCGCCATCGCCGTCGTGATCACCGTCGCGAGCGCCTCGGGCACGCTCGCGCGGAGCGTGCGCGGATCGGGCGGCGCCTCGGCGCCCGTGCGAGGGCCGGCGAACGGCTTCTTGCCAGTCAGCGCGGCGTAGAGCAGCGCGCCGAGCGAGTACACGTCGGCGCGAGCATCGACGGCGCGGCCGAGGAGCTGCTCGGGCGCGGCGTACGTCGGCGTCCCGGAGCCGTCGCTGCGACCCGACTGCGACGCGCGGAGCGCGATGCCGAAATCGGTGATCACCGCGCGCCCGTCCTTCGCCAAGAGGACGTTGCCCGGCTTGAGGTCGCGGTGGACGACGCCGGCCTCGTGGACTGCGTCGAGCCCCGCGCACACGTCGCGCGCGATGCCGATCACGTCGGCGAGATCGAGCGGCCCGTCGCGCTTGATGCGCGTCGAGAGCGACTCCCCTTCGACGTACTGCATCGTGAGGAAGAGCCGCCCGTCGTGCTCGCCGAGGTCGTGCGTGCGCGCGACGTGGGGGCTCGAGACGCGCCGCGAGAGCCGCACCTCCTCGCGGAAGCGCTCGATCATGCCAGGCTGGAGCGCGACCTCGCTGCGGACGACCTTGATCGCGACGAGCTCGCCGAGCTCCGAGTCGTGTGCAAGATACACGCTTCCCATCCCGCCGTTGCCGAGGAGGGCGATCGCGCGCCACCGCGCGCCGAAGAGGAGCGGGTGCGCGTCTTCGTTCTTGGCCTCCGGCGTCGCCGGCACCGTGCGCTCGTCCATGTGAGTACGCGCCGCCTCCCGTTCCATGATGGCGCCGCCGCTCATCGGGATGCAACAGCCGCCGGGGCGCAGTAGATTGCGGGGAAGCGGGTGAGAGTGCTGTCTTGACGCTCGCGTCGACGTGCGGCAACGACGAGAGCGCGGGCGACGGGGGCTCGGATCAGTCGACGCCCGGCCCCGACGGGAGCTGCGGCGAGGGACAGACCGCGTGCGCCTCCGACGGCGGAAAGGCGATCCGCGTCGACACGAAGAGCGATCCGGGCCACGCTCGGAGACGTCGTCCTCGCGGCGGCCGGCGGCGGCGGCTCGGGGCGCGACGACTGCAACGGCTCGCGCCAGCCGTGCGGGTGCGGCGGAGGAAGCGGCGGCGGCGTCTCGTCGTACGTCGGCGGGGGTACGTCGAGCGCCACGTCGGCGGGCGTTCAGGCGGGCGACGGCAAGGTCGTCGTCACGTGGTGACGTGCCGAGTCGGCAGCCGCCGTGACCCCGGAGGGCGCTCACGCGCCGAGGACGCGGAGCGAGCCGCGGACGACTCCGTAACCACCGCCGGCGCGGAGGGCGCGGACGACGTCGTTCGGCGTCGTTCGGCGCGCGAGCAAGTCTTTGCAGGATGCAACGATCCGAGCGACCTGCGCCGCGTCCTCGCGCACGAGCTCGACGCGGAAGCGGGCGACGCCGCGCGCCGCGAGGGTCGGGACGAGCGACGCGGCGCTCTGCGCGGCCGCGTGAAAGACGGTGTTTCGACAGCCTACGTCTGCCTCGACTGGGTGATCCATGCCGGCGCGATCGCGCAGCGACACCGCGTGCTTGTCGCACGGGCGGCCGCACGTCTTGAAATCGCGACCCTCGGAGAGGAGCGCCGCGATCACGCAGTGCTCCATGTGGAAGAGCGGCATCGGGTGGTGGACGACGACCTCGGCGAAGGGCGCGAGCTCGCCGGCGAGGAGCGCGTCGAGCTGGTCGGCGTCGAGGTCGAAGGACGGCGTGAAGAGCGACACGCCGCGGCCGATCACCTCGGCGGCGCTCAGCCGGTTCGTCACGTTGAGCGAGAAGTCGCCGATCTTGCGCGCGGCCGACGGCTCGCGCAGCGCGCCGAGAGCGCGCACGAGGATCGCGTCGGGCCCGAGCTCCTGGAGGTATCGATCGATCTTCTCCTCGCCGGGTTTCCGGATGCGCGGCGGGGCGACGCCGACGAAGCGCGCGCCCTCGGCGCGGAGCGCTCGCAGCGCGGGGCCGGTGCCGGTGAGCTCCAGGAAATCGAGGTACACGCCGCTCGCGCCCGCCTCGAGCGCCGCGCGAGCTTGTGCCAGGTTGCGGCACAGGACGAAGAGGCCGCCCTCGAGCGCCGCGTCGAGCGACGCGGGAAAAGACGCGGCGCGCGCGAGATTGCGCGCATGCACGGACGTGACCGCGTGGGAGCGCGGCGCGGCGGCCTCGAGCGCCGCGACGAGCGCGCGCCGTGCGCGGTTCAGCGCCGACATCGGCACGAGCACGTTCGCGGGGAGCTCGATCGCGAGGCTCTCGAGGGCGAACGGCGAGTCGCCGAGGCGGCCGAGCTTCTCTTCCAAGATTGCGCGATTGGTCGGCGTCCCGGTCGCGCGGACGCACGGCGCGTCGAGCGTGACCTCGGCCTCGCGCCCGTCGCGCATCGAGCGGGCGTGCACGATCGGCGGCTCGCCCTCGCGCCCGCGGATGGTCATCGCGAGCGGCGCGCGGAACCGCTCGCGGTCCATCGCCGCGCCGATGCGTTTGTCGACGGTCGGCGAGCTCGTGCGGAAGACGCGGCGCGGCTCGAGCGACTCCGGCACGCGAACGTCCGGTCCGAGCCACACGAGAGTCTCGCCGTCGCGCTGGTGCATCGACCAGACGCGCCCGCCGACCTCGCCCTCGCCGCCGAACCCGCCCTCGACGAGGATGCCGTCGCCGAGCACGAGGGCTTCGGCGAGCCGCGCCCGCAGCCAGGTCTTTCCTTGCAGAATACACGTACCGAGCGCGTCGCCCACGGCGAGGCCGTGGTGGTCGCAGGTCCTGCCGTCGACGAGCCGCTGGTGGTCGACACCCGCGAGAAACCCGGGGCCGGAGCCGCGCGAAAAGGTCTGGAGCGCGTCGGCGCGATCCTCGGCGCGCACGGCGCCGAGCGCCGCCTCGCGGTAGAGCCGCGTCGTCGCGAAGACGTACTCCGGCCCCTTGAGGCGCCCTTCGATCTTGAGCGAGACGACGCCCGCCGACGCGAGCTCCGGCACGAGCGCGCTCGCCTCGAGATCCTCGGGCGAGAGCAGGTGCGCGCGGTCGCCGAGGTCGCGCTTCTCCCCGTCGACCACGAGCTCGTACGGCAGCCTGCACGCCTGCGCGCAAGCGCCGCGGTTCGCGCTGCGCCCGCCGATGGCCTCGCTCGTGAGGCACTGGCCCGAGTACGCGATGCAGAGCGCGCCGTGGACGAAGACCTCGAGCTCGGTCTCGGTCGCGCCTGCGATCGCGCGGATGTCGTCCACCGAGAGCTCGCGCGCGAGGACGACGCGGTTGGCGCCGAGCTCGGCCGCGAGCGCCACGGACGAGGCGTCGGTGCAGGTCATCTGCGTCGAGGCGTGGATCGGCAGCGTCGGCGCGATCGCGCGCGCGAGCCGCGTGACGGCGAAGTCCTGCACGATGATCGCGTCGACGCCGGCGGCCGCGCACGCGCGGACGGCGCGCTCGACCTGCTCGAGCTCGGAGTCGAACACCAGCGTGTTGAGCGTGACGTATCCTTTGACGCCGTGCGCGTGGAGCTTGGCCATCGTCGCGCCGAGCGTCGCCTCGTCGAAGTTCGCCGCGCGAGCGCGCGCGTTGAAGCCCTGCAGCCCGAAGTACACCGCGTCGGCTCCGGCGCGAACGGCGGCGTCGAGCGCGGCCGCATCGCCCGCGGGGGCCAGGACTTCGGGACGGCGCATCGCCGCGAGATCTAACACGTCGTAGGCGGCGCCGCGCGCGCGCCGCCCGAGTATTCGTGGGACCGCGCGCGCAGCGGCAATTTCAGGTGCCGCTGCACAACTTGAATGACAGCGAAGCTCATCGATTGGGCTCCCCGCCGTGTTAGATTCAATTCGTGAAAAGCACCGCCTGCCTCTTCGCGCTTCTCTTCACGGCCTCGTGCAGCGGACAGAATCCGGGCTGGGACACGGACTCCGGCACCGGCGACGACGCGACGGCGCCCGACGACAGCGGCTCGACCGGCGACGACGCGACGGCGACGACCGACGGTGGGACGAAAGACGGCGGAAGCTCGCAGGACTCCGGCGGAACGAAAGACGCCGGCGTGAAAGACTCCGGCGGCATCGTGGCCGACTCGGGCGACGGCTTCGGCGCGGTGCGAACGGCGTGCATCAACGAGATCAACAAGCTCCGCACGCAGAACGGGCACTCCGCGTACGCCCTCTGGGAGACTTCGTCGATCGACACGTGCGTCGACGAGCAAGCGACGTACGATCAAAACGCGAACAGCGCCCACAAGGCTTGGATGAACAGCGTTTATCCGACTTGCAACGGCAACGCCCAAGACGAATGCGAAGGATACGGCAATACCGTGCAGGGAATCGTCCAGTGTCTCGACGACATGTGGAACGAGCGCAACCAACCGAATTGCAAGACGTGCGACAGCTGCAACAGCACGCAGCTCACGCAGCAAGTGCTCAATTGCCAAAACACCACGACCTGCGACTTCTCCAACCAATACGGCGGCGGCGAGTGCGGGCACTACGTCAACATGAGCGCCAACTACTTCACCGAGGCCGCGTG
Organism: uncultured delta proteobacterium; assembly: GCA_963731595.1. Taxonomy (GTDB): domain Bacteria; phylum Myxococcota_A; class Polyangia; order Polyangiales; family Polyangiaceae; genus DASXHD01. The sequence goes on along the minus strand of CAVSWE010000002.1, from coordinate 183,121 downwards.
CGGCTTCAGCACGAAGGGCACGAGCCAGGACTGGGCGGTCCAGAACTTCAAATAGCCCTGAAAATGGCTCACTTCGGCGTGGGCGGGACGACGACGGTGTTCATCGGCTTGACGCTCGCCCCCGCGGGGTACGCGTAGCTCGACGCGCTGTCGTAACCCCAGACGGTGATGCCGAACGGCGCGTCGCTCTTGATGGTGTGAAGGCCGTTGTCGCATTTGCCGACCGGCGCCTCGGCGTGTCGCAGATCGACGTGCGCGTATTGATACAGACCCGACGTGCCGACCGGCTGTCGTCTTGATCTCCATCGCGTGCCCCACGGTCGTCGAGTGGATGACCATGTCCTCGCCCGAGACGGCCGCCTGCACGCTCGCCGGGCAGTTGCACTTGAGCGTGCCGAGGCCGGGCTTGTAGTCGTTCAAGAAGACGATCGCCATGCTGTTGGGCGGGATGCCGGTCGTCGGAATCTTCTGGTAGGTGATCGACGCGCCCGAGCCCTTCGGGAGGTACGCGTAGTCGTTGCCGTTGATCGTCTGTCCCTTCCAGACGAGCGAGACGTTCATGTCGGTCGACCAGTTGTTGTTCACGAAGGCGGCGAAGCAGTTCCCCGCGGCGCCGCCGCTGTCGTAGGTCGTGCTCCACGCGTCGGAGGGGATGGCGTAGTAGTCGCAGCCGATCGAGCTCTTGTTCGCCGCGGCGGCCGCGCACGCGTCGATGCAGCCGTTCGGACCGCACCCTTGGTTGCCGGTGCACGTTTGCACGACCTGCGGGTTGTCGCCGCACGTGAGGACCTCGTGCAGATCCGCGGAGCACTGCGTGCACGACGTGTCCACGTCGTCCGACCCGTCGAAGTCGAACCCGATCGTGCCGCCGGTGCCGGTCGACGCGTCGTCCGTGCCGCCGTCGCTTCCGAATCCGCTGCCCCGCGAGCCGCACGCGAACACGAGGCCAACGACGAGCGCGACGGGAAGATGATGAAAGCCAAGACGCATGGTGGCGGAATTTTCCCCACCCGCCTCGACCTCGACGCCGGTCAACGTGCGCGCGTGAATTGACGCAGCGTGGCGACGATGGCCGAGAGCTCTTTGGGCTCGAGAGGCTTCGCGACGTGCAGGGTGAAGCCCGCGTCGAGAATCCTCTTCTTGTCCTCGGGGCGAGCGTTCGCCGTGATCGCCGCCGCGGGGACGTCGCCGCCGCGCTCGGGCGGGAGGGCGCGAACGCGCCGAATCAGCTCGAAGCCGTCGCGGCCGGGCATCGCGATGTCGGCGAGCAGCACGTCGAAACGCTGCGCGTCGAAGGCGGCGAGCGCCTCGTCCACGCCGCTCGCGACGGTGACTTCGCAGCCGCAGCCGTCGAGGATCGTCGCCACGAGCTCGCGCACGTCGGGTTCGTCGTCGACCACGAGCACGCGCGCGCCGCGAATCGACGGCTCGTCGGGGGCCCGCGCTTCCGGCACGTCGGGGATCGTGCGCGCGCGCGCGACCGGCAGGTGCACCGTGAACCGCGCGCCGCGCCCTTCGCCCTCGCTCTCGACCTCGATCCGACCGCCGTGCAGCTCGACGAGGCGCCGCGTGATCGCGAGGCCGAGGCCGAGGCCTCCGCGCGACCGCGTCGTCTGCGCGTCCTCCTGGCTGAACGCGTCGAACACGTACGGCAGGAACCTCGCGGCGATGCCGACGCCCGTGTCGCGCACCGACATCTCGAGCGCGTCGCCGATCGCGTGCGCCTCGACCTCGACCGAGCCCCCGCGCGGCGTGAACTTCACGGCGTTGCTGAGGAGATTCCAGACGACCTGCTGCAGGCGCGCGGGGTCGCCGACGACTCGCGGCAGCTCGTCGTCGATACGCGTCGAGACCCGGATCTCTTTCGCGTCCGCCGCGGGGCGCATCGAGTCCAGCGCGCCCGCGATCACGCCGTCGAGCGACACGGCGTGCACGTCGAGCCGCATCTTGCCGGTCACGATCCGCGACATGTCGAGGATGTCCTCGATGAGCTGCGCCATCGCGACGGCGTTGCGCGCGATCGTCTCGGTGGCGCGCTGCCTCCGCGCGTCGTCGAAATCGGGGGCGAGCATGAGCTTCGCCCAGCCGAGGATGGCGTTCAGCGGAGTTCGTAGCTCGTGGCTCACGATCGCGAGAAACTCGTCTTTTGCGCGGTTTGCGACGTCCGCCGACCTGCGCGCGCGCTGCTCGGCGGTGTAGAGCTGCGCGTTTTCGATCGCTACGCCGAGCCGGCGCCCGAGGTCCTCGGCGAACGCGACGTCGTCCTCGTCGTAGCGCCGCCCCGACTCCGCCATGACGAAGCTCATCGCGCCGAGGATGCGGCCGCGCGCGACGAGCGGGACGATGATCGCCGAGCGAAGACCGAGATCCCGCGCGAGAGCGAGGTGCTCTTCGTCGATCGTGCTCGCGACGAGCATCTCGTCGGGGATTTCGCGGTAGAGCTCCGATTTCCCGGTGCGGAGCACGTTCGGCACGCCGGTCGTCGCGTTCGGGTCGGGCGGGTACTTTTCGTCGAGCTCGGTCGCGAGGCGCACCTTCGCCGGATCGGTGTGCGCGACCGCGAGTCGCTTCGGGAGCGCCGACCCGGTCACGACCATGTCGAGCGCGCACCAGTCTCCGAGGCGCGGGACCGCGAGGCGCACGGCGTTGCGCAGCGTCTCCTCGTAGTCGAGCGACTCCGAAAACGCGGACGTGGCGTCGGCGAGGAACGTGCGGCGCCACTCGTCTCGCTTCTGCTTGCTCGCGTCGCGGAACACGAGCACGACGCCCTCGACCTGGCCGCCCTCGGCGCGTATCGGCGCGCCGCTGTCCTCGATCGGGATCTCGCCGCCGTCGCGCTGAACGAGCACCGTGTGGTTCGCGAGACCGACCACCGAGCCGAGCTCGAGCACCTTCTCGACGGGGTTTGGGACGGTCGCGCGCGTGTCATCGTTGACGATGCGGAACACGTCGGCGAGCGGGCGACCGCGGGCCTCGGTTTCGGGCCACTTCGTGAGTGCCTCGGCGACGGGGTTCATCATCGTGACCGCGCCGGCGACGTCGGTGGCGACGACCGCGTCGCCGATGCTGTGCAGGGTCGTCGCGAGGCGAGCGCGCGCGTCGCGCTCGGCACCCAGGCGCGTCGCGCGGAGGACCGCCGCAGCGCACTGCCGCGCGAACGCCGCGTAGAGCTCGCGCTCCGCTGGCGCGAACGTCTTCGGCGCGAAGTAGCCCATCCCCAGCATCCCGATGACTCTTCCTTCGGCGATCAGCGGCGTGCGCCAGTACGCGCGCGCGCGCGCCCCGGTCGCTTGGATCGCGACGATCTGCGGCAACCTCGCCGCGTACTCCTCCGGCGTCTCGACGAAGACGGCTTCTCCCACGCCGAGCGTCGGATCGAGCGACGCGTCGCCCGAGAGAGCGAGTCGACGGATCTTCTCCACGACCTCCGGCGCGACGCCGCGCTCGCCGAGAAGAACGAACCGCGCGCGCTCTTGGTCGAGCCCGTAGAGCACGCACGTGTCGGCGCTCGCCATCTGCACACCGCGCTCGATCGCGGCGCGCGCCACGTCGTCGATCGTCAGCGTGGTCGACAGCGCCCGCGAGAGGTCCATGAGGACGCGCAGACGATCGTGGGTCACGCGCTCGCGCGCGTGCGCGTCCGCGCGGTCCAGCGCAGACGCCGCCTGCGCCGCCATCGTTTGAAGGAGCGCACGCTGGTCGGTCGGGAACCGGCGCGCGTCGTCGAAACGGTACGACACGACGCCGAGCACGCGGCCGCCGTTGATGAGCGGCAGCGCGGCGACGGCGCCTCGCTCTCGGACGTGCGCGAGCGCCGGGAAGCGCGCCAGCACGTCGTCGGGATCTTCGGCCCACTGCGCGGTCGTCGAGCGGTACGTGACGCCGAGCGGCGCTTGGCTCTCGACCGGGATGCGCTGGCCGAGCCGAGCGATCGCCGGATCGATGCCGTACGTCGCGAGCACCTCGAGCTCCTCGGTGCCGGTGTCGTTCACCGGGCGCGCGAGGATCGCCGTCTTCGCGCGGAGCGCCTCGGTTCCCTGCGCGACGAGGATGGTCGAGATCTCCTGCGGCGTGATCGCTCCGCCGAGCGCGCCCGCGACGCCGTTGAGCTTCCCGAGCAGCGCGGCGGTGTGCTCGACCTGCGCGAGCTCGGCGCGCTGCCTCTCGGCGCGGACGCGGTCGGTCAGATCGCGCGTGACCTTCGCGTAGCCGACGAGCGCGCCGGCCTCGTCACGCAGCGCAGTGATGACGACGCTCGCCCAGAATCGGCTGCCGTCCTTGCGGACGCGCCAGCCTTCTTCCTCGAAGCGTCCTTCGCGCGCGGCGACGTCGAGCTCGTGCGCGCACGTGCCCGCCGCGACGACGTCGGGCGGATAGAACTTCTCGAACGACTGGCCGATGATCTCGCTGGCCTTGTAGCCCTTGATGCGTTCGGCGCCGACGTTCCACGTCGCGACGATGCCGCGGGGATCGAGCATGAAGATCGCGTAGTCCTTCACGCTCTCGACGAGCAGACGGAACCGCTCCTCGCTCTGGCGAAGCGTCGCTACGACGGATTCGAGCCCCCCGACCAGCTCGGGCACGGCTCATTCTCATGCAAGCCGTTGGCCCGGTCTCGTGGCAATTTGTCACGAGTGGGATTCACTATCCCTATTCGTATCGTAGCCCGTCGACGGGTCGCAGCTTGCTGGCGACGTACGCCGGGTAGATCGTCGCGAGCGTGCAGATGACCATGGCGCTCACGGCGACGGCGAGGAAATCCCAGCCGCTCACGTGGACCGGCAGACGATCGATGTAATAGACCTCGGGCGGCAAGCGCAGGCCGAACGCGCCGAGCCCCGCGCACTGCGCGAGCCCCCACGCGACGCCGAACGCGGTCCCGATGCCGCCGATGACGATGCCCTCGGTCATGAACGTCCGCAGGATGTCGCCGTCGCTCGCGCCGAGCGCCTTGAGGATCGCGATCTCTTTCCCCTTCTCGGTCACCATCAAGAGCAGCGTGCAGATGATCGAGAAGCTCGCGACGATGATCGCGATCGACAAGATGATGAACGTCGCGAGCCGCTCGAGCTTGAGCGCGGAGAACAAGTTCTTGTTCATGTCGCGCCAGTCGCGCACGCGCAGATCCGGGCGATTCACGGCCGCCGCGACCAGCGGCGTCACGGCGTCGGCGCGCTCGGCGTCTTTGACCTTCACCTCGATCGCCGTGATTTTTCCAGCCGTCGAGAAGTAGTCCTGCGCGACGTCGATCAGCGTGTAGACGTGGCTCGCGTCGTACTCGTACATGCCGCTGTAGAAGATCGCGGCGACGCGGAATCTCTTGGTGCGCGGCATCACGCCCATCGGTCCGAGATCGCCGAGCGGCGAGACGAGCGTAACCTCGTCGCCGACGAAGACGTGCAGCGTGTGCGAGAGCTCGCGGCCGATGATGATGCCCGGTCGCAGCGGCGGCGCGGTGTCGATCGCGGCGCGCACCGCCGGGTCGAGGTCGTCGTCCTCGAGGGCGAGGTCGTTCCCCTTCTTGTACTCCTCGCCGTGCGGTCCGATGCCGATCACCTCGTCGGGCGGGAGGTGGCGCAGCAGCTCCGGGTCCTCGAGGTATTTGAACTTGCCGACCTCGATGTTGTTCTTGAGGTCGATGACCGCGCCGATGGTCTCGGGGTCGCAGCCGCGCACGACGACGCCGGCGAGGTTCGACGGCGAGGACATCATGACCTCGCCCTGGACGACCGGCGTCGCGCCGATCACGCCCGGCACCGCGCGAACGCGGTCGAGCACGCCGCCGTAATCGCCGAAGGGCTTCTGCTCGACCGTGTCGACGACGATGTGCGCGTTGTTGCCGAGGATCTTGCGCTTGAGATCGTGGCTGAAGCCGCCCATCACGCTGATGACGCTCGAGAGCGAGCACGAGCTGATCGCGACGCCGCAGATCGAGAGCACGCTGATCACCGTCAAGAATCCGCTCTTCTGCGAGCGCACGTGGCGCGCGCCGACGAAGAGCGCGAATTTCGGCGAACTCGAGGCGATCGAGGAGCCACGGCAGGAGCGACGCGAGGAGGAAGATCGCGGTCGCGATGCCGAACACGATCGTGAGCACGCGCGCGGTCGCGTCGACCGGCGTCCACGCCGAGCCGCGCACCGGCGGGAGCGCGTAGACCCAGTACATGCAGCCGAAGAAGCCGGCGGCGAAGACGGCGAGCGTCGTGCGCAGGAGGACGCGGAGGCTCCTCGTCGCGAAGGCGGGCTCCTCGAGCGGGACCTCGCTGCGGCCGGTGACGCGCGTGTACACGTAGGTCATCGCGACGCCGACCATCGCGCTGGTGGCGCATAGGCCGATGCCGCCCGCCGCGAGGCCGAGCACTTGGATCGGCGCGACGCAGAGGCCGAGCACCCAGAGCGCGCCCTTCTGGCCGCGCGTCGCGCGCCAGCTCGCGCGGAGCGCTTCGCCCGCCTTCATGTCGCGATCGACGACGAACTGCGGGGCGAGCGCGAACCCGAGCAGCGGCACGCCGGCCGCGGGGATGAGCGCGACCCAAAAGAGCACGAACCCGATCCACAGCATGCGGAGCGGACGCACGGGGCGCAGCCACGAGAGCGTCGTGCCGACGGAGATCGCCTCGCCGCGCGCGGCGGCGAGCCAACCGCGGAGGAGACCGCCGACGAAGAGCGTGACGAGGAGCGTCTCGAAGACCAGGCCGCAGCCGACCGCGAGGGGGATCGCCCAGGTCGCGCCGACGTGGTGTCCGCCGATCGCGAAGTGCGGCGCGCGCGCGCGGTAGCCGAGCCACACCGCGCCGAGGACGGCGGGGGCGAGCAGCGCGAGCGCGGGCACGAACAGCGCGAGGAAATTCTTCCTCAGCGCGATGAAGGCGTGGCCGATCGCGTCGCCCACCGACCACGGCTGCGGGACGCGGATGTCGCTGTTCCGCTCGTTCAGGCTCATTGAGGCCTGAGCAGCGGAAAGAGGATGACGTCGCGGATCGAGGACGCGTTGGTGAGCGCCATGACGAGTCGATCGATCCCCAAGCCGAAGCCCGCGGCCGGCGGCATCCCGTGCTCGAGCGCGCGGACGTAGTCTTCGTCGTAATCCATCGTCTCTTCTTCGCCGCGCGCCTTCTTCGCCACCTGCTCCTCGAAGCGCGCGCGCTGATCGTCGGGATCGTTGAGCTCGCTGAACGCGTTGCAGAGCTCGCGTCCCTGGACGAAGAGCTCGAAGCGATCGACCAGCTCGGGGTGCGAATCATTCCTCCGCGCGAGCGGAGAGGTCTCGAACGGGTAGTCTTTGACGAAGACCGGCAGGCTCTTCGAGCCGCCCTTGCTGCGGTAGTCCTCGGGCAGGAACGGCTCGGCGAGGTACTCGTAGCAAGCGAAGAGCCGCTCGCCGTCGTTTTCGCACTTCTCGAAGCCTTTTCGGAAGTTGCTCCAATCGACCTTCTTCGCGCGCGCCGAGCTCTTGGACCAGTCTTTCATCTTGTCGACGAAGCCGGCCTTCAGGAGCTCGACCATGTTCGCGGTCTGAAACTCCTGGACCTCGGTCTTCTTCGCAGCGGTCGCGACCGCCTCGGCCATCGGCACGCGCGCGAACGGCTCGGCGAGCGTGAAAGGGCGGTCGGCGAGCCATTTGGCGTGCGGCTCCGGGAGCGCCTTGGCGAGCTCGGCGTCGATGAAGCGGAGCATCGTCTCGGTGAAGTCCATGAGGACGTCGTAGGTCGCGTATGCCCAGTAGAACTCGAGCATCGTGAACTCGGGGTTGTGCCGAGTCGAGAGGCCCTCGTTGCGGTAGCAGCGGCCGATCTCGTAGACGCGCTCGAGGCCGCCGACGAGCAGGCGCTTCAAGTAGAGCTCGGGCGCGATGCGCATGAAGAGGTCGAGCTCGAGCGCGTTGTGGTGCGTCTTGAACGGCCGCGCGATGGCGCCGCCGACGATCGTCGACATGGTCGGCGTCTCGACCTCGAGGAAATCGTGATCGTCCAGGATTTTGCGGACGGCGCGCACCGCGAGCGAGCGCGCGCGAAAGACGTCGCGCGGGCCGCCGGTGTCGGCGCTCGCGATGAGATCGACGTAGCGCTGGCGGTAGCGCGCCTCGACGTCGGTGATGCCGTGCCACTTTTCGGGGAGCGGGCGGAGCGATTTGGTGAGCACGCGGAGGGCGGCCGGCACGACCGAGAGCTCGCCGCGCTTGCTCGCCGTGAGCGCGCCCTTCGCCTCGAGCACGTCGCCGACGTCGACGTCGTCGAGCCGCGCGTAGGCGTCGCCGAGCTTCGACTGATCGAGCAGGAGCTGAATCTCGCCGGTGCGGTCGCGCAGGCGGACGAACGACAGCGCTCCGGCCGAGCGGAGCGCGATGACGCGGCCGGCGACGTGAGCGGTCTTGCCGAGCGCGTCGACCTTCGCGGTGTCGTATTTGGAGTCGGGCTGGCGGGCGTCCTTGGCGGCGTCGCGCACGGCGGAGACGTCGTCGATCGCCCCGCCCCACGCGGCGAAGTCGTTGGCGAACGGGTTCTCTCCGCGCTCGCGGATGCGGCGCATCTTCGCGCGGCGCGCCTCGAGGATCGCCGCTTCGGCTCCTTGCTTGGCCTCGGTCATGGCGCGCTTGGGTTTAGCAGCTTGTAAGAGAGCTTGTTGCCCCAATAAATCGGGGCGAAGAGGCTGGCCTGATCGGGGAAGGGGACGGGCCCGGACTGCTCGAGCCACGCCACGTGCGCGGCGAGGTCGAGCTCGCCGGCGCGGAGCGCGGCCATGTGCTCCTCGACGCGCAAATACGCGCCGCCCACGCGCCACGCGCTCGCCCACTGGAAATTCTGGCGCGCGTACGCGGCGATTTGCTGCTCGCAGTAATCCATCGGGTCCGGGTGCTGCATCGCCTTGTAGCGGTCCTGCCGCATGATCTCGAAGACGCCGTCGCCGAGACGCCGGTGGCTGCCGAGGAAACGATTGGCCCAAATCTCGTCGCGAAACGACCGCTCGCGGAGCCCCGGGACCTTCGCGTAGACGTAGCCCTCGGTCTCGAGCGACGCCGAGAACTCGATCGAATTCATCTTGCGGTACCAGGACGTGAAGGGAACGCCGCGCTCGTAATGGAGGAGCGCGGCGTGGACGATCTCGTGGAGGTAGTAGAGATCGCTCACCGCGGGCTCGTCGTACGTGCGGTGGTACGTCATGCCGAAATACGTGCCGAAGTGCGGCGTCTCGAGATCGGGGTCGCTCATCTCGGCGAAGACGTGCGGGTGCGCGGCGAGTCGGTCGACCCACGAGGCGACGTAGTCGCTCGCGCGAAAGAGGTCGGTGCGAAAGAGGCCGCGGACGTAATCGCGGACGTCGCGGGGCGCGAGGGCGACGAGGTTCTTCACGGCGACTCCGCGAGGAGCGCGTCGAGCGCCGGGGTGAGGCACCAGCGGAGCGTCAGGCCGTCCGGCTCGCGCGCGCGAACGAACGGCTCGTCGGCGGGCTTCGGCGTCGCGCCGGCGCCGAGTCGCTCGGTCGCGAGGAGGAGCACGTCGCTCGGCGCGGCGGAGGGCGAGGCCTCGCCCGCCTCGACCGCGCGCGCGAGCGCCCTTCGTTGGAGCGGCGCGTAGCGCGCGGGGAGCGCGCGCGGGCCGTACGTCGCCATCAAGCGCTCGCCGAGCGCGAGCGAGAAGAGGTTCTTGAACCAGAGGTTTCCGTAGAGCGAATCGAACGGCGTCCGCGAGAAGAGCGCGCCGACGCGGTGGTAGTAGACGCCGAACGGCTTGCTCAGGCTCGCGAGCACGACGGCGACGTTCGGCGAGTCGAGGTCGACGCGGAAGTCTCGCGCGACGGCGCCGACGTAGGTGAGATCGACCGCGAGCGAGAGCTCGGGCGCCCGCGCGCGCGTCCAGGCGACGAAATCGGCGAAGGCGTCCCACACGAGGCCGTCGATCGCCGACGGCTGCGAGAGCAAGAACCAGTCGCCCGGCCGCGCGCCAGCGAGCGAGCGCTCCCACCGGTCACGCGCGCGCGCGTGCGCGACGACCTCGAGGCCGAGCGCGGCGGCGCCGTGGCGGTATCCTTCGTACTCGCCCTCGAAGACGTGCACGCGCGGGCGCCCGTGCGTCGCGATCCGGGCGAGCAGCGCGAGGATGCCCTCGCTCGCGCCCGACGTCGGGTACTCGTGAACGAGCCCGGAGCCCCAATTCACGCCCGCTTCGCTCGTCCAGCTCCGGTAGCGCGCGAGGAAGGGCAGGTGCATCGCGTCCTGGCGCTTCTCGTAGTTGCGCTCGTAGAGGTGATGCGGCCGCTCGCTCCACAGCTCGTCGACGACGCGCCGCGTCTCGGGGAAATAGAGGCTGTAGACGGTCTTCGTCGTGAGCATTTTGGGTATCATCGCAGACCGCATGAGCTCGGAAGAGAAGGAAAAGAAGACGGACGACGGCAAGGGCGGAGCCATCATGGGCGTCCTCGGTCTGCTCGTCGTCGTCGGGGTCGTGGCGACGATTCTCGTAGGGCCGCACGTCTACGGCGCCACCCCCATGCAGCTGATGGACGAGCCGCTCGCGCGCTCGCCCAAGCAATTCGCTCACGATCTGCCGCTCACGAGCCAGCGCGGGTCGACGGTCGTCGTCTCGTTTCGCAAGGGCGCGGCGGGCGAGTACGAGAAGGCGGAGGTCGAGTGGGGCACGGGCAACTCCGACGCGCCGCAGTCGATGCGCATCCGCGCCGAGCGCGGGGCCAAGATCGGCGACGACATCGCGACTGTGCTGAAGCGTCGCCTGCGGACGTTCCGCGACGGCAGATACCGCTGGGGACCGGTCACGATCCGCGCGCGCGACGACGGCGACGTCTCGTGGGAGGTCGATCGCCAGGTCGGCGGCAAGCCGAATCCGCTCTTCGATCGCCAGAGCGAGGCCGCGCGGCAGCTCGTCTTGAACGCGGCGTTCGAGATCCCGCTGCGCCTCTCCGATCGCGAGATTGCCGACGCGCTCGGGACGGGATACTCGCCGGCGGCGCTCGCGAAGTTCGATCTCGGCACGACCGTCGAGAACGCCGCGGCGGCGGTGCGCGCGGCCTTTCCCGCGATGCAGCCGAGCGGGTCGAGCTCCTTCTACGTTCCGCTCGATCATCCGCTCGTCGAGAAGGTGCAGCTCTCGTGGCAGAACCGCGCCGGCGGGCGGATGTCGTCCTTCTCCCTGTCGACGAGCCCTTCGTACGCGGGCAGCCGCGCCGCGCTCGAGTCGTGCCTCGAGAAGAAGCTCGGTGTGCCCGTGACCGACGTCACCGACTACGCCGCCGGTCGCAAGGAGTACGCCTTCGAGGTCGGCAAGATTCGACTGCGCCTGCGCGACACGAGCCTGTCGGTGAGCGCGGAGTCGCCGGTCGACGCGGCGTCGTTCGCCGCGCTGTTCCAGACGCTCGACGGTTGCAGGGACGCGGCGGAGTCGGGCGGCGCGACCAAGTGACGATCCGTCGCGGCTGAGCCCGCGAGAGGCCCGTTCGCTCGTCGCGCGCTACCATCGCGCGCGCATGCGCGTCTCGATGCTCGCGAGCTCGACCCCACTCCACGCCGCGCCGGGCGCGCTCGAGCTTCGGCCGTGATCCGCGGGCGGCTCGAGCTTCGTCCGTTCGACCTCGCGCGCTCGCTCGCGATGGGCCGGTTCGGCCTCTACGACCCGACCGCGTCGGTCTCGCGCACGCGTGTTCGAAAGGCGTTCGCGACTGCCCGAGGGCCGTGCGTCGTCGAGCTCTCCGCGGTGGACGGCGGCGTCGCCTTCGCGGTCGAAGGTGGCGCCGAGGACGACGTCGCGGCCGATCTCGAGAGCGCGTTCGCGGTCGACGACGGAATGGATGCATTTTCCCCGGATCATCCGGTCCTCGCGAAGCTCCACCGTGCTCTCCCGGGCCTGCGTCTCGTGCGCGTGCCGTGGCGCTTCGACGTCGCGCTCTCGGTCGTGCTCCAGCAGCGCGTGACCGTCCGAGAGGCGTGGCAGGAGTGGAGCCGCATCGCGAAGCGCTATGGCGAGACGATCGGCGGTCTATGCGTCGCGCCGAGCGCAGAGACGATCGCGCGCATGGAGACGTGGCGGCTCGAAGAGCTCGGCGTCGACCCGAAGCGCGCGCGCGCCGCCGTCGCCCTCGCGCGCGACGTGCACCGGCGCGGCACGTTCGGCTGGACCGACGTCGCGCGCGTGAGAAAGCACATGCGCGCGGTGCGCGGCATCGGCCCGTGGACGACCGAAATGACGCTCGGCTACGGCTACGGCGATCCCGACGCGCTGCCGCTCGCCGACGTCCACCTGCCGCACCTCGTCGCGCACGCGCTCGCCCGCGAGCCCCGCGGCACCGACGAGCGCATGGTGGAGCTCCTCGAGCCGTACCGCGGTCACCGCTTCCGCGCGGTCCGGTTGATCCTGGCGGGGGTGCGGTATTGAGGGGCTCCCCCAGCGCCGTGCTCGGCCTGTCGGCCTCCGCGCGGCGCTTCCCCCTCCGGGCGTCCGCCTGCGGCGGCCACCGAGGACGTACAGGGGGTTGGTTTCCTTCTGATCTTCTGATCTTCCTGTTGCCCCTCTCTCGAGCGTCAGCGCGGCGCGTCGTGCTCAATGCGGGCGGCGGTATTGCGGGGGGAGGCCCTGCGGAAAACGCGCGTACTCCTGGAGGAACAGGAGGTCGGAGCGGCGCTCGGTGGACGCGAAGCGCGTTTGGTCGGCGGCCACCGGCACGATCGCGCCGGCGGAGAGGCCGCCCCAGACGGGCCCGGTCATGACGAGCCAGACGCCGTGCGAGATCGTCGCCGCGCTGCCGAACGCCGACCACGCCGCGAGCGCGGAGACGATGTCGCCGTTCTCGTAGCGCGTCACGGTCGCGCGCCGAATCTCGTCGGCGCCGATCACGATGAGCGAGTCGCCCCTGAGCAGCGTCACGTGGTCGTCGGTCGCCTCGAGCAGCTCGCCGGTGACCTTGGTGTCGTCGGTGCGGACGATCGAGACCTCGGAGCCGTTCACGGGCACGTCCTCGAGGCGCACGCGCGTCGTCACGTCGCTCGGGGAGGTCGCCCCGCGCCCGAGGTGACCGGGGGTGCCGCACGCGACGCACGCGACGAGGAGGAGAGCGCGCTTCACCACCGGGTCACCCGGCTCTGCCAGAAGACGCGATCCATGTCCGGCTCGATCGCCTTGAATTTCGGCGCCAGCCGCACGAGCGCGGCGCGCGGGTTGGCGACGAGCTGCAGCGCCGCCACCTGGTCCTCTTCCTTCAACCACTCGTCGCGCATCCACTCGTAATAATAGCCGCGCGACTCGAGGAAGAGCTCCTGGTCGCCCTCCGGCAGGCGAAAGCGCATCACGTACGCGTCGCCGGGGTGCGTGACGAGGTGCTCCTTCGGGTCGAGGAGCGCGGCGAGCGCGCGCGGATCGGGCTCGCCCTTGCGAGTCACGCTCGTGGGGTCGAGCGCGACCGGCACGACCTCGGCGCCGACGCGCACGAGCGCGAGCTGATCGATGCGCCAGTTGCCCTTCGTCATGGTGAGCCGCACGGTCACGTCGCCCGCGGGGAGCGGTGGGAGCGGCACGAGCTCCGCCTCGCGCGCGATCGGGCCGACCTCGCCGACCGAGCCGGCCTTCACGAACGCTCCGCTCGCGTCCTTCACCGAGACGTCGATGTCGCCGAGCAGCCCGCCCGGCGCGGCGAACGCGGCCTTGCCCTCGCGCTCGAGCGCGGCCATCCAGTCGCCGTACTTCGAGCCCATGAACGCGATCGCTTGATAGAAGAGGAACGTGTTGAGCAGGCTGTTGCGGTCGACGACGAGCAGGCCGACCTTTCCGCCCGGCGACGCGAACGTCACGTCGAGCGTCTCCTTCTCGGCGAGGTTGGTCGCGCTCGCGGGCGACTTGTACTCGCGGCCGTCGCTCGCGGCGAGCAGCGCGGCGACGTCGCCGGTCGTCCCGCGCGCTTCGGGCGCGCGAAGGTCCGTGACCTGGAAATAACGCGAGCCGGCGCGGAGCACGCGCCCGCCCGGCGGCCGCGGCGCCGCGAGGACGCGCACCGAGGCGACGGCGTGCGTCTCGAGAGCGTCGTTGGTCATGGTGACGTCGAAGTCGCGGCTCTTCGGCGCGGCCGTCCACATCGCGTCGACGTCGGTCGCCTCGAGCGAGCGCGCGACGCTGCCGGAGAAGCCTTCGGCCTGGAGCGACTGTCCGTGACCGTCCTCGGCGAAGAAGGTCGGGCACGAGCCGAAACACGCCTTGGTGTTCGTCAGACACACGACCGTGAGCGCGAGCGACGCGCCGGTGCCGATTGCCATCCCGACGATCGACCCGGTGCCGACGTCGACGGAGTACGGCCGGTTCGTCTCGAAGAGCGCGACGTCCGAGATCGGCATCTCGACGCGACGCGGGCCCGAGATTCGCTCGCGGCTCGCCGAATACTCGATGCCGACGCCGGAGACGAGCCCGCTCCCCTCCTCGATCGACCAGTGCTGGAGCACGAAGACCCGCCCGTCGGCCATGTGGCACTTCAAGAACGGCGAGCGCGCGCCGGCCTCGGCGATCTTCGTCAGCTCGCTCGGCTTCGCGAAATGCGCTTCGTACACGGTGTGGGAGCACGCCGTGACCGCGCAGAGGGCCGCGGCCGCCGCGACGCCGCGGACCCGCATCAGTACCCCTCCGACTTCGAGATGATCTCGTTCATGATCTCGCGGGTGCCGCCGCCGATCGGGTAGAGGCGCGCGTCGCGGTAGAGACGCTCGACGACGTACTCGCGCATGTAGCCGTAGCCGCCGTGAATCTGCACGGCTTGGTCGACGACCCACGAGCACATGTCGGTCGCCGTGTTCTTCGCCATCGCGGCGAGCTGCACTAGCGGCGTGGCAGCGCCGGACCAGGCAGACGTCGCGTCGCCGCGGACGTAGCGCGCCGCGACCTCGCCCGTGAGCGCGCGCGCGGCGGCGATGCGCGTCGCCATGTCGGCGAGCTTGTGGCGCGTCACCTGAAATCCGGTCAGCGACTTGCCGAACGCGTGGCGCTCGCGCGCGTAGGCGATCGACTCGCGGTAGGCGAGCTCGGCGATCGCGACGCACTGCCCGGCGAGAAAGACGCGCTCGGTGACGAAGTTCGCGACGATCATCGCGAAGCCGCCGTTCTCGTCGCCGATGAGGTTTTTCGCCGGCACGCGGCAGGACTCGAACGAGAGCTCGGCGGTGTCGCTCGCCCACCAGCCGGTCTTCTTCAGCTTCTTCGAGGCAGAAAACCCGGGCGTTCCGCGCTCGACGACGAGGAGCGAGAGCCCCGCGTGCTGCGCCGCGCCTGTGCGTACCGCGACGGTCACGAAGTCGGCGCGCACGCCGGACGTGATGAAGGTCTTGCGGCCGTCGACCACGTAGGAGTCGCCGTCCTTCACCGCGCGCGTCGCGAGCGCCGCGACGTCGGAGCCGCCGCCCGGCTCGGTGATCGCGAGCGCGGCGATCTTTTCTCCGGCGACGACCGGCTTCACGAAGCGATCGACTTGCTCCTGCGTGCCGAATCGGATGATCGGCGGCAGCGCGATGCCGTGGCTCCCGAGCCCGACGACCGTGCCGACCGATTTGCCGGCGAGGACGAGCTCCTCGCTCGCGACGAGGACGTGCCCGATGTCGCCGCCCGCGCCGCCGGCGCTCTCGGGGTACGCGAGCCCGTGGAGCCCGGCCTGCGCCATCTCGGCGTAGAGCGCGCGCGGAAACTCTTCGGCTTCTTCCCATTCGTGCGCGTGCGGCGCGATGTGCTTCTCGGCGAATTTGCGCGCCTGGGTCCTCAGCTGGGCATGCTCGTCGGTCTCGAAGAGGTACGTGGGCACTGAGCGGAGGCTAAGGGATTTCTCCCCCGGCGAACATGCGCTTGCGAGCGACGCGTGGGGCGGGGCGTGCCCCCAAAATGCGCTACCCTCGTGCTCCGTGCGCATCCTCCGATCGAAGCGCGTCGTCTCCGCCGGCACCCTCGCGCCGCGCTCAATCTGGATCGAGGGCGAGCGCATCGCCCGCGTGACCGATTTCGACGACGTCCCCGCGGGCGTGACCGTGGAGGACTTCGAGGGCGACGTGATCATGGCCGGCCTCGTCGACTCGCACGTCCACGTGAACGAGCCAGGGAGGACCTCGTGGGAGGGGTTCTTCACCGCGACGCGCGCGGCCGCCGCCGGCGGGGTCACGACGGTCGTCGACATGCCGCTCAACAGCATCCCCGCGACGACGAGCGTGCGCGCGCTCGAGGAGAAGGCCGCGGCGCTCGAGGGGCAGTGCGCGATCGACGTGGGGCTCTGGGGCGGCGCCGTGCCCGGAAACGATCGCGAGCTCGCACCGCTGCTCGAGGCGGGCGCGCTCGGGTTCAAGGCGTTCCTCGTCGACTCGGGCGTGCCGGAGTTCGGCTGGCTCCGCGAGGGCGATCTCGCGCTCGCGATGGAGACGCTCGCCGAGTACGACGCGCCGCTCCTCGTGCACGCGGAGCTGCCGGGCCCGCTCGAGCGCGCCGCCGCGTCGTTGCCTGCGACGCTCGATGCGCGCGTGTACGCTCGTTATCTGGCCTCGCGCCCGCCGGAGGCTGAAATCGAGGCGATCGCGCTGCTCGTTCGCGAGTGCGCGCGCACCTCGGCGCGAACGCACGTCGTCCACCTGTCCGCCGCGGGCGCGCTCGATCTCCTCACGCGCGCGAAAGAAACCGATCTCCCGTTCACCGCCGAGACGACGCCGCACTACTTGAAGCTCGAGGCCGAGGCCATCCCTGACGGCGCGACCGCGTTCAAGTGCGCGCCGCCGATCCGCGAGCACGAAAACCGCGAACGACTGTGGACGGGGCTCCGCGAAGGTCTCGTCGATCTCGTCGTCACGGATCACTCGCCGTGCACGCCCGAGCTGAAGAAGCTCGACGCAGGCAGCTTCGAGGCGGCGTGGGGCGGCATCGCGTCGCTCCAGTTCGGGCTCGCGGTGGTGTGGACCGAAGCGCGCAAGCGCGGCGTCGGCGTCCTCGAGATCGCGCGCTGGATGAGCGAAGCCCCGGCCAAGCTCGCCGGCCTCGCGCGCAAGGGCCGCGTCGCGCCCGGCGCCGACGCCGATTTCGTGGTGTGGCGCCCGGAGGCGGAATTCACGGTGAAAAAAGAGTGTATTTTGCACAAGAACAAAGTGACGCCCTACGAGGGACAGACGCTCTTCGGCGAGACGATCGCCACCTACCTGCGCGGCGAGCGCGTCGACCCGCGCGCCGAGACCGCGCGCGGCCGCTGGCTCCGGCGAGGTGCGGCGTGAGCGCGCTCGACCTGCCGAACCTCGCGTCCGAGCGCCTCGGCGCGGTCGTCCTCTGGGCGAGCGACGACTTCTTCGCGGCGAAGGAAAATTTCGATCCGCGACGCGGCGGCCGAGTGGCGCGAGCACGAGTACACCGACCGCGGCAAGTGGATGGACGGCTGGGAGTCGCGGCGAAAGCGCCCTCGCGGCGGAGCCGCGGACCAGGGAACGATCGGCCCGGACGTCGAGGACGCGGCCATCGTGCGGCTCGCGATGCCCGGCGTCGTCCGCGGCGTCGTCGTCGATACGGCGTTCTTCCGAGGCAATTTCCCCGAGCGCTGCGCGATCGAGGGCACGTCCGCGCGCGAGGGCACGCTCGTGGGCGAGCTCCTCGCGCCGAGCACGGAGTGGATCGAGCTCGTCCCGCCGAGCGCCCTCCGCGGCGACTCGCCGAACGTCTTCGAGCCGCGCTGCGACGTGGCGCTCACGCACCTGCGCCTCCGCATCTTCCCCGACGGCGGCGTCGCGCGCCTGCGCGTGCACGCCTCGCCCGTGCCCGATTGGGTGCGCGTCGGCGGCGCGTCCTCGCCGTTCGATCTCGCGTCGCTCGAGGCCGGCGGCGAGGTGCTTGCGTGCAGCGACATGTTCTTCGGGCCGAAGCACAACCTCATTCAACCGGGCCGCGCGCGAAACATGAGCGACGGCTGGGAGACCAAGCGTCGCCGCGGCGTCGACGCCGACACGCACGACTGGGTCCTCGTGAAGCTCGCCGGGCAGGGCACGCTCGAGCGCGTCGAGCTCGACACCGCGTTCTTTCTCGGGAACTTCCCCGACACCGCGATGCTCGAAGGATGCGACGGCGACCCGGAAACGGCGCCGTTTCGCACGATCCTGGCGCGGCGAAAGCTCATGGGGCATACGCGGCATTTCTTCGCGAGCGAGGTCGGCGGATCCGCCGCGGGCGGGACGCCGCAAGGGACGATCCTCGACGCGGGCCCCTTCACCCACCTGCGGCTGAGGGTCTTCCCCGACGGCGGCGTCAGCCGGCTCCGCGCGTTCGGTCGCCTCACCGAATCGGCGCGGGGCGACGCGGCCGCGAGCCTGCTCGCGACGTCCTCGCCGCGCGAGCTCGAGTCACGCCTCCGCGCGTGCTGCTCCTCTTCGAAATTCGTCGCGACGATCGTCCAGGAGCGCCCGTTCTCGTCGGGCGCCGCCCTCCTCGCGCGCGCGCGCGCGCTCGTCTCCTCGTTCGGAGAGCGCGACGTCCTCGAATCCGTCGCCGGCCACCCGCGCATCGGCGAGCGCGCGCGCGCGACGATCGACCAGAAATTCAGCACCGAAGAGCAGTCGCGCGCCCAGCGCGGCCCCGCCGAGACGCTCGCCGCGATCGCCGACGCGAACCGCGCCTACGAGGCGAAGCACGGCTTCGTCTTCTTGATCTACGCGACGGGCAAGACCGCCGACGAGATCCTCGCCGCCGCCCGCGAACGTTTGCAGAACACACGCGATGCCGAGCTCGCGATCGCGGCGCGCGAGCTCGCCGAGATCACGGCGCTTCGCCTGAGAAAGCTCGTAGGATAGGCCGCATGGGAATCTCCACGCACGTCCTCGACACCGCCCGAGGCTCGCCCGCGCGCGGCGTCCGCATCACGCTCGAGCGAGCGCACAAGAACGACGACGGGAGCGACGGCTGGCAGCTCGTGGGCGAAGGCGAGACCGACATCGACGGTCGCGTGAAGACGCTCGTTCCGCCCGACGTCGCGCTCACGCCGAACAGCTACCGCCTCCGCTTCGACACGCACGGCTACGCGCGCAAGAACCACTTCGAGTGCTTTTTCCCCGAGGTGGCGATCGTCTTCGACATGAAAGACAGCTCGCAGCACTACCACGTGCCCCTGCTCTTATCCCCATTTGGATACTCGACGTACCGGGGGAGCTGAGAGAGAGAGAGAAAACAGGAAGATCAGAAGATCATTTTTTTGGTTTGGCAGAGGCGCAAGGGGGGCGCTGCCGCTCCTGCTCTCGTCGTGGCGCTTCGGCCGAAATTCCCAAAAAATCCTTCTGAGCTTCTGACCTTCCTGTTTCTCCTCTGCCGTGCCGAGCGAGCGCGGGCGACTCAGCGGTCGGGGGCGCAGCTCATTCGTAGAGTGCGGCGTTTTGGGTCGGATCATCATCGTGTTCGATCCCTGGTCGGTTTCCCGACCAGGAGCGCGCGCCGGTGATATCGTTACGGTGGGCTGAAATGTCGACACCCTCGTTACCGAAGGTGGGGGACATCATCGCGGACAAATACCGCGTCGATGGATTGCTTGGCGAAGGCGGAATGGCCGTCGTTTTTGCGGCGCACCACCTGCTGCTCGACAAGCCCATCGCCGTGAAGCTTCTCTCGCCGGAGCTGCCGCGCCTGCCACAAGTCGTCGAGCGATTCCTCACCGAGGCGCGGGCGGCCGCGCGCGTCGACAGCCCGCACGTCGCGCGCGTCATGGACGTCGGCGTGCTCGTCAACGGGCTGCCGTACATGGTGATGGAGCGGCTCGACGGGTGCGATCTCGAGGAGCTCATGCGCCTCGAGAAGCGCCTCGCGATTGGCGACGCGGTCGACTACGTGCTCCAGGCGCTCCAGGGCCTCGCGCACGCGCACACGCTCGGCGTCGTCCATCGCGATCTCAAGCCGGCCAACCTCTTCCTCGCGCACCAGGCCGACGGCACGACGATCGTGAAGATCCTCGACTTCGGCATCGCGAAGGTCGACCGCGCGACGCGCGTGACGCAGCAAGGGCAAGCCGTCGGGTCGCCGACGTACATGTCGCCCGAGCACATTCGAAACGACAAGCACATCGATCACCGCACCGACATCTGGGCGATGGGCGTCGTGCTCTACGAGTTCTTGACGGGACAGCCGCCCGTCGAGGCCGAGGGCGTCGGCGAGACGCTCGCGGCGGTGCTCAGCAAGAAGCCGCCGCCCCCGAGCGCGCGCAGGCCCGAGATCCCGCCCGAGCTCGACGCGGCCGTGATGCGCTGCCTCGAGCACAACGTCGCCGATCGGTTCCCGGACGTGTCGCACTTCGCCCGGGCGATCGCGCCTTTCGGAACCGGCGCGTGCGCCGCGATCCCGGACGCGATCGAGCAGACGCTCCGCCAGCAGCTACGGCGATATTCCGGGACGGGCGCGTTCGTGGTGCGACCGACCCCGATCGCCGCGATGGTGCCGGTCGGGCCGGTGAGCCCGACCAGCGCGACGCAAGAAGCGCCCGCGGTCACCGAGGACTCGTTCCCCGAGCTCCAGCCGAGCCGAAAGAAGTGGTGGGTCGCGCTCGCCGTGATCGCGACCGCCGGCGCGACGTACGGCGCGCTCGTGAACGCGCACGTGATTCAGAGTTTGATGCCGGCGACGATCGGGCCGCCGGAGATCCCGAGCGCGTCCGACACGCCGTCGGCGAGCGCGAGCGCCGACGACAGCGCGAGCGCGGCGGCGAAGGCCGCGGCGAGCGCCTCGCATCATCACCACCACGCGACCACGCCGAGCGCCAAGCCGCACGCGTCGACGCCGGCGCACAAGTACCGGTACTAAGCGCGAGCGCGCGCGGCCTCCTCGCCGCGCGGGTCGGCGAGCTCCGCGCGCCAGCGAAAACGCGGCACGACGTCGCCTTCGAGGGCGCGCGCGATCCAGTCGCCGAGCAGCGGCGCGAACTTGAACGCGTGGCCCGAGCCGCCGGTCGCGACGACGAGCGACGGCGCGCTCGGGTGCGGCGCGATCCAGAAGTGTTCGTCGAGCGTGTCGCAATACACGCAGACGCGCGTCTTTCGCAGCGGCGCGCTCGCGAGCGCGGGCAGCGACGCGCGGAGGAACTCGCGTAGGTGCGATTCTTCGTCGCGCGTGACCTCGCGCGCCTCGGATTCGGGGTGCATCGCGCGGCCTGCGCCGTGGTTGGCGACTTTGACGAAGCCGTCGTGTCGCGGAAAGCCGTACCAGCCGGTGCGTGCGATGTCGGCGCCGAACACCGGGAGCTCGATCGGCTCGGGCGCGTCGAGGTGAAAGACCGGTTGCCCGACGGTGCGAAACGACGCCGCGATCTCGGGCAGGAGCGAAGGGACCCAGCCGCCGCACGCGAGCACGACCGCGTCGGCCGCGAGCGACTCGCCGCTCGCGAGCCGCACCACGCGCGGCTCGACGCGAACGGCGCGCGCGTCCTCGGCGACCTCCACGCCGCGAGCGCGCGCGAGCGCCGCGAGACGCGAGACGACGCGCCCGCTCTCGGCCCAGCCGCCCTCGGGATTGAAATACCCGTCGACGAAGCCGCGTAGCGCCGAGCGCGCCTCGATCGCGCGCCGGTCGAGCCGCTCGACCCGGTGCCCGCGCCGCCGGAGCAGCTCGAAGCTCTCGTGCTCGAATCCGCCCGGCGCCATCGCCTCTCGCGAGACGAACATCGCGCCGCTCTCGTGAAACAGTGTCTCGCCGAGCTCGTCGTTCCACGCGCGCCATCGGTCCAGAGCGCGCTCCATGTTCGACGCGTAGAACTCGTCGCCGCCGTAATCCATCCGGACCGCTTTGCTGACGTCGGTGGACTCGGCGAGCGGGTGCGGGATCTCGCCCGCGTCGAGCATCGTCACGCGGTGCCCGCGCGCGGCGAGCGCGAGGGCGCCGGCGACCCCGAAGATGCCCGCTCCGACCACGACGACGCGCATGCGCCGAGCGTAGATGCGTCCCGCCACCCGAGCAAAGCGCGACGCCAGCGAGCGAACGATTACGCGTCGGCGTCGGCTTCGACCGCGCCGCCCTTTTTCAGCGACCCGCCCGCCGCGGCGAGCAAGTACGCCTCGATGAACCCGCCGAGGTCGCCGTCGAGCACCGCGTCGACGTTCGACTGCTCGAAGCCGCTGCGCGCGTCCTTCACGAGCCGGTAGGGCGCGAGGACGTAGTTGCGAATCTGGCTGCCGAAGTTGATGGCGCTCTTGCTCGCCTGGTACGCGGCGTTCTGCTGCTCGCGCTTCTCGAGCTCCATCTCGTAGAGCTTGGCCTTGAGGACCTTCATCGCCATCGCGCGGTTCTGGTGTTGGCTGCGCTCGGCGCGGCAGACGATGTTGAGACCCGTCGGGATGTGCTTCAAGCGGACGGCGGTCTCGACCTTGTTGACGTTCTGCCCGCCCTTTCCGCCGGCGCGCATCGTCGTGATCTCGATGTCCTTCTCGTTCACGACGATGTCGATGTCGTCGTCGGTGTCGGGCGTCACCTCGACGGCGGCGAACGCGGTCTGACGCGTGTGGTCGGCGTTGAACGGGCTCATGCGCACGAGGCGGTGAACGCCCATCTCGCTCCGCAGGTAACCGTACGCGCTCGCGCCTTCGACCGTGAACGACACCGCGTCGAGGCCGGCCTCGTCGCCCTCCTGGTAGTCGATGATCTCGGTCTTGTAGCCGCGCTTCTCGCAGTAACGCAGGTACATCCGGAGCAGCATCGAGGCCCAGTCCTTCGCGTCGGTGCCGCCCGCGCCGGGGTGGATGCTCACGATCGCGTTGGCGTGATCGGCGGGCCCGCTCAGCATGCGTCCGAGCTCCATGCCGCGCGTACGGCGCTCGAGCTCGGGGACGAGCGCGGCGGCTTCGGCGATGGTCGGCTCGTCGTTCGACTCGACGCCGAGCTCGAGCAGGACGCTGGCGTCCTCGACGTCCTTCGCGAGCTTCTCGTACGCCGTGACGGTCGCTTCGAGGCCCGAGCGCTTGCGCGTCAGCTTCTGCGCTTTTTGGTGATCGTCCCAAAAACCGGGGACGAGCGTCCGCTCTCCGAGCTGGTCGATTTCTCGTTTCAGCCGCGGGACGTCAAAGATGCCCCCTTAGCGCATCGAGGCGCTTTTGGAGGTCGGCGAGGGACTCGCGAGTTTCGGAGAGCATGGGGGCAATCTATTGACGCAGCGGCCGGGGTCAAGCGGACGTCATTTTCCGCCGAGCTTCGCGCTGAACCAGCCGCCGGTGTACACGTCGAGCGCCATCTGCGCCGAGACGCGCCGCGCGACGGCGTCCGCGTGCGAATCGGTGCCCTCGGGCGTGTCGCGCTCCTCGGCCGTCGCCTTCGACCAGCGCGCGATCTCGTCGATCACTCGCTGCGTCACGTGCTCGCGCGCCGCGACGCGTTCGAGGCGAAGCCGTTCGAGCCGCGCCTCCTGTCCGGAGTAGGCGAGCCGCTCGAGGTGAAAGACGAGCGCGCCGTCGATTTCGTACGAGGGACCGAAGTAGCTCGAGGTGACGGAGCCGCTCGCGGCGACGTAGTCGTGCATGCCGCCGCTCGAGTCCTTGACCGAGAACCGAAGCTCCGGGATCAGCGCGGCGGCGCGGGCGTGCGCGGCGAGCGCGTCGACGCGCGCATCGGTGGGGTCGAGCCCGGCGGTTCGGATCGCGACGCGCGCCGCCTCTTGGGCGAGATTGCCGAGCGGGACCTGGACCGACGGCGCGGATGGACCGGCCGCCAGGGGCGCGGGCGACGGGACGACGGCGAGCGCCGCGAGCGCGGCGAGCACGAGCGGAAAGGCGAGCGGTTGCATGAGCCGGCCGCATTGAAATCGCCGTGCCGCGCCGCGAGCACCGAAATCCCCGCAGACCGCCCTGGCCCACTGGCCCAAGACCCGGCCCGCGGGCCACCCGAAATCGTACGGATCGTTCGGATCCGAACGATCTCCTCGTTCGGACCGGCGCGGTCGCTCGACAGCCCAATGGCGCGCTGGCATGCTCTCGGCATGGGTCATCGCTTCGCTTTCGCCTGGGTTTTTGCCGCTTTCATCGCGTGCGGCACCTCTCCGGGCTTCGGACCCGACGGCGGCGGGCCCGACGCGTCCGACGACGCGACGACGACCGCGGACGGACCCAGCTTCAACGGCGACGCTGGCGGGGACGTGGCCACGTCGTGCACGCAATGCTCCGGCGATCTCCACAGCATTCTCACGTGCGGGTCCAATCCCCAGGTGGTCCAGACGTGCTCGGGCGATCAAGGCTGCGGCCCGAACGGCTGCGTCGCGGCTTGCGACGCGGCGGCCGCGAACAAGAGCTCGATCGGCTGCGACTACTACGCACTCCCGTCGGACTCGAGCGTCGCGTCCGGGAGCTGTTTCGCAGCGTTCGTCACCAACACGTGGACTGTCCCGATGAAGGTGACGCTCGTCTGGAAGGGCACCACCCTCGACGCGACGCCCTTCGCCTATACGCCGAAAGGCAGCGGCGCCGCGATCACGTATCAGCCCATTCCCTCGGCCGGCATCCCCGCCGGCAGCATGGCCATCGTCTTCTTGAACCAGACGAACGAGGCCTCGGGGCTCCACGTGAGCTGCCCGAGCGGCGTGAACATCGCCCTCACCAGCGAGAACATGGTGCTCCACGGCACCAACGCGAGCCACGCGATGGAAATCCAGACGAGCGTGCCCGCGGTCGTCTACGACATGTACCCATTCGGCGGCGCCAAATCGTACATCTCGAGCGCGACGCTGCTCCTCCCGACGACCGCGTGGGACACCAACTACGTCGCCGCGACGATGGGCGAGAGCCCGGCGGACTACACGCCCGGCGTCGACTTCGTCGCGCGCGAGGACGGCACCACCGTCACCGTCCTCCCGACGACCGACATCACCGCCGGGCCGGGCGTGGCCGCCGCGACGAAGAACACGCCGATCACCTACGCGATCGACAAGGGTCAGACCATCCACATCATGCAAGTGCCCGACGGGTCGAACAACGATCTCTCCGGCAGCATCGTCCAGTCGAACAAGCCGATCGGCGTCTGGGGCGAGCATTTCTGCATGTTCCAGCCGAATCCGCCGACTTGGCGGATCATCGGCGCGGCGAAGGGGACGACGCTCACCTACGATCCTCCGGTTGCGACCGCGCCGGCGACGCTCGGGCTCGGTCAGCTCGTCGAGTTCGACGGCCCGGCCGCGTTCCACGTGCGCTCTCAGGACGACAAGCACCCGTTCTATCTCGCGGCGCATCGCCCGGGCAGCGACTGCGACGCGGCGCACCAGCAGATCCCGCCGGTGCAAGCGCTCGGCAGCGACTACGTCGCCGTAGCGAACGAAGCGACCGACTACGGCGTCGGCGGCCCCGAGACGGTGAACGTCGTTCCGCCCGCCGAGTTTCTCACCGCGTATCAGTTCTTCACGGATCCGACGTACGGCTACACCGACTTGGCGCTCGTACGCCAGAAGGCCGCGGACAACACCTTTCACGACGTGACGCTCGACTGCCTCGGCACCGTCACCGGCTGGCAGCCGATCGGCGGGAGCGGGTTCGAGTACGTGCACGTCGACGTGCAGCACGCGGGTGCGCCGGTCGGCGCGTGCGACAACGGGCTTCACACCGTGCAGAGCACCGCGCCGTTCGGGATCACCGTCTGGGGCTACGACAGCGCGTCGAGCTACGCCTACCCCGCGGGCGCGAGCGTGAAGCCGATCAACACGGTCGTCATCCCGCCGACGCCGAACTGAGCGTCACGGGAAATTGCCCGCCCCGGTGAGCGTCTGCCCGGCCACGCCGCTGGACGGCCACTGGAAGGTGTCGACGTACGTCGAGCCGTCGACGCCGGTCGCGCGGATCGAGAAGGTCCCGACGCCGAAGCCGGAGGAGTCGGTGAGCGTCCCGTCGCTGCCGCGGTCGAGCGCCGTCCACTGCGCGTGGTTCGCGCTCTGGACCTCGACCTTCGCGAGCGGCACGCGCGCGTTGCGGAGCCAGAAGCTCGTCCACCACTCGCTCGAGCCCGTCTGGAACTCGTAGATCATGGGGCCGGTCGACGGACACTCGGCGAGCTGCCACGTCATCGACCGCGGGTATTCGCCCGAGTTCAAGAATCGCGTACGCGTCGGGGCTCACGTCGATGCTGTTGTCGCTCGTCGCGCCGTAGGTCACGACGCGAAGAAGAGCGGATTTTCCGGCCGCCGTCGTCACGAAGATGCACGCGTCGCAGTAGTCGGCGACGTTCGGGATGCCGTCCCAGAGGCCCGCGAGGAGCGTCCCCTCGACCGAGCGAACCGCGGAGGCGTACTTGGTCGAGGGCGCGCAGGCGTTGTGCCACTGCGTCTCGTCGTAGTCGACCGGCCCGAGGTTGAACTGACCGCCCTGATACGTCGAACCGTAGAGCGTCATCCCACCGTCGCCGCCCGTCACGCCCGCGTCGCCACCGGGCGGCGGATTGGTGGAGCTCGGCGAGGACGAGCACGCAAGGGCACCGAGGAGAAAGAAGAAGAACGCCGGACGGCTCATCCGCCCAGCATATCGCCGGAAAATCGCCAAGATCCAGACGGATGCTCCTTCCGATCGCGCGTCTGCTCCGCCGCTCGAGCGAGCCGGCCTCGCGCGAGGACGAGCTCGCGAGGCTCCGCGCGCGCTTTCGCGCTCAGCCGAGCGCGCGCGCGGCGGGGCCCGAGGCCGTCGCGAGCGCCGCGCGCCTGCGCGAGCTGCGCGCCGCGATGTCCGCCGCGTTCGAGAAGGTCGAAGCGTGTCACGGCTGCGGGAAAAAACGGCCGGAGCCGCACGGGCACTGGGCGGGCGGAGCGTGCTGCGGCGCGCGCACGCTCGATCTCTTCTCGCCCACCGAGGTCGCGTCGCTCGCGCTCGCGGGGATCCGCGCTCGCGATCTCGAGCCGCCTCGCGGCGATCACGCCGGCTGCGCGTTTCGCGGCGCGTCGGGCTGCTCGCTCGCGCCCGAAGAGCGCCCGAACGTGTGCGTCCGCTACGTGTGCCTCGAGCTCCGCGCCGAGCTCCTCGACAAACCCGAGTGGCGCCGCGTCTCCGAGCTCGGCGCGGCGCTCCGCGACGAATTCGCGCGCTTCGAAGCGCTCGTCGGCTGAGCGCGGACGCCCTTCGCGCGAGTTGCAAGCCTTGCTCGCCGGTGGCACCGTCCGCGCATGGAACACGACTGGAACGCCAATTACGCGAGCGGCGACTTGCCGTGGGACACGGGTGTGCCCGACGAGCACCTCGTCCATGCCGTGACGTCGGGCACCATTGCGAAGGGCCGCGCGCTCGAGATCGGGTGCGGCACGGGGACGAACGCGCTCTGGCTCGCCGAGCGCGGCTTCGACGTGCTCGGCGTCGATCTCGCGCCGTTCGCGATCGAGAAGGCGCGCGCCAAGGCCGGTGGCGCGAGGGCGTGCCGCTTCGAGGTGCTCGACTTTCTCGCGGCGCCGCCGCCCGTCGGCCCCTTCGCGTTCGTCTTCGATCGCGGCTGCTTCCACGTGTTCGACGGCCCGGGCGAGCGCGAGCGCTTCGCGAGCCGCGTCGCCGCGTTGCTCGCGCCCGGAGGCTCGTGGCTCAGCCTGATCGGCAGCACCGAGGGCCCGCCGCGCGACATGGGCCCGCCGCGCCGCTCGCTGCGCGACGTCGCCGCCGCGATCGAGCCTGCCCTCGAGATCGTCGAGGTCCGCGCGACGACCTTCCGCGCCAACCTCGAGGCCGCGCCGCGCGCGTGGTTCGTCCTCTCGCGGCGCCGAGATTAGCGCTTCGCGAGGATCCAGCGCGCCTTGGCGAAGCGCGAGACGATGCCGAGCAACCCGTCCGCGCGCGCCATAGCCTCGAGCATCTCGAGCGCCTTCTCGCGCGAGCAGCTCTCGCCCGCGACGCCATGCGCGCGCGCATACTCGTGCACGATCTCGGTCGCCTTCTCTTTGCCGAAAGAGGCCGAGAGCATCTCGACGAGGTCGCGCAGGGGGACGTCCATCTATTTGGGGAAGGCGAGGACGACGCTCGTCGTGTTGTGGAAGCCGCTCATGTCGCCGGCGTCCATCGCGACTTCGCCGTACGTCTCGAACCCCGCGATCGGCACGTCCCCGAGCTCTTTGGCCATGCCGGCGACCGCGTCCCCGAACTCCGCCCCGAGGATCAAATTGCGGCAGATGCAGTCGAAGACGAGCGCGCCCGCCGCTTCGCGCCCCGCGAGCCGCGCCTTCGCCTGACGCGCGGCCTCGACCGCGCTCGACACTTGCGAGCGCGCGTCGCTCTCGGTGATTCGAATCGTCGCCCCCTCCGGGATGCCGCACGCGAAGCTGATTGCGCCGCCCGTTCGCGAGAGCGGAGCGCGGACTTTGTAGCCGTCGCCCGACGCGAGACCGGCTTCGTATTGGAGCAAGAACGCGCCCTCCTGCTCCGCCGGCAGCGACTCGACGTCGATGCCGCGCTCGGCCGCGCGCGCCTTCGTCTGCTCGCGCCACACGTCCCACGCGGGCCGCCCTTCAATCTCCTCGACCACGGCTCCGTGCGCGCGCGAGACGCGCAGCGGCTTCGAAAGAGCGCGATGGCCGTGCCGAACGCCGAGACCGAGCGGCGCCTTCGAGAAGAGCTGCACGATCGTGAGCGCGTTGCTCGACGCGCGCTCGCCGCACGAGACGGTCGCCTCCTTCATCTGCAGGTCGTCGCCCGCCGCGCCGCCGGCGATGGGCTGATCGCCGAGCGCGGCCGCCGCGATCAACGTCGCTTCTTCGCCGTTTCCGGCGAGCGGGTCGAGGAGCAAGAGTGCGGTGCGGTGCGGGTGCGTCGCGATCTCCTTCGGGAGCTCGGCGATCGCGGCGGCGACGGCGGCCTCGGGGGCCTCGCGCAGGCCCGTCCCCATCCCGGCGAACACGCGGAAATCGCCGGCGACGGCGAACGCCGCGACGCTCCCTTTCGCGTCACCGCGCTCGGTGAACTCGCCCGCCGTGGACGCTCCCGCGACGGTCGCGCCGGGAAAGGCCGCGACGAGACGCTTCGAGACGTCCGCGAGCGGCTGCTTCGTGGACGCGAACACGACGATCAGCGCAGGATTCGCGTCGCCGAGGCCGGCGCGGAGCTTCTCGACGATCTCATCGGAGGCGTGCGTCGCGTCGCCCGACGCGAGCGCGGAGGCGGTACGGGTGCTCATCGTTCCACGCTACGCTCAAATTTTGCGCATGACCACGGTGCCCGTCCGCTGGGGCAGCTTTTCCGTAGTGGGCGCCGAGAGCTCCTCGGGCACGGGCGTCAGCACCGACACCGAAGCCTTGGAGCGTGGGAAAAACATCACGACGTCGTTGTCCGCGTGGCGGAGGAAGGCGTGGTTCGCGAATTCTCCGTATTCCGGGGAAAATCCGGGCTCCTTGTCGCGCACGCCCCAGAGAATGACGACGTCGTTGGCGCGGATGGTGTCGTTCATCAGCTGCAGCCAGGAGCGCGACGACGCGTAGGGGACGACCTCGAGACGGAGCTCGGCGGCGCGGCCGAGCGATTCGCGAACGAGCGACGCGTCTTGATCTTGGGCGATCGCGAGCACCGGCGCGCCGAGCGCCTTGCAGAACCGCGCGAGCCCGTGCGACCCGTCGAAGAACGCCTGCGAGCCGGCCACGCCGGGCGGAATCAGCACGACGACCCGGCTGCACGTCCCGAGCGGGTGGGGGAGACGGCTCAAGTAGACGTTCACGCCGGCATCCGCGACGAGCTCGTCGATCACGTGGCCCATTCGGATCCCCGCGTCGCCCGGCATGACCGACGGCGGCGGCTGCGTTCCGCCGTCGTCGGGAACCGAACGAAGGCCGCGGCTCGCCGTGCCGTCCCACGGGACGACGACGTGCTCGACGCCGAGCTCCTTGCGCGTTCGCACGAGCGTTCGGCCCGGATCGTTGTGCACGCGCTTGATCGGCTCGACGGGGCAGTCGGCGGCGCTCGCCTGCTCGACCGCGTGCGCGAGGATTTTGTCGCCGTCGGCCATGGCGCGGGCGACGTCGCCGCCCTCGGCCACGACGAGCGCCGGGTAGATCGGCGTCTTCTTGTCCTCGCCTCGCAAGAGGAGCGCGAGCTCCATCGCCGGCTCGGCCTGCGTGGTCGAGATGAGCGGCACGAGGACGCCGCGCGCGGCGGTGGCGGGTTTCGGCTCCGCGGCGGCGCTCGCCGCGACGAGCGGCGCGAATTTCTGCACGACCGCCGGCCCGAGGATGCACGTCACGAGGATCATCATGATCGTGCCGTTGACGACCGCGTTGTCGAAGAGCCCGATGCGGTTGCCGACCATGACCGACGCGAGCGTCGCGGCGGCCTGCACGATGCTCAGGCCGAACATGACCCGGCCCTCTTCCTTCTTGTAGCCAAAGAGGACGCGCGTGATTCCCGCCGCCAGGTACTTGGTGAGCAGCACCGTCAGCGTCATGCCGATCGCGACGCCCCACGTCTCGAGCCCGCCGAAGAGCACGCGGACGTCGAGCAGCATGCCGACCGACAAGAGGAAGAACGGGATGAAGATCGCCTCGCCCGTGAACGTGAGGCGGTTCATCAGCGGGCTCTGGTGCGGGATGAGGCGGTTCAGGGCGAGGCCTGCGAGGAACGCGCCGACGATCGGCTCGAGACCCGCGACGTTGGAGAGCGCCGCGCAGAGGAACACCGACGTGAGGACGAAGACGAACTGACCCGGCCCGTCCTCCGGAAACCGCTTGAAAAAGCGGCGTCCGAGCATCGGCAGGCCGATCAGGATCGCCGCGACGAAGACGACGAGCGACACGCCGAGCCGCCACCAGAAGGCCTCGTTCACCTCGCCGGTCTGCATCCCGGCCACGACGGCGAGGACGAGGAGCGACGCCGTGTCGGTGATCATCGTGCCGCCGACGGTCGCCGTGACCGCCTTGTTCGACGCGAGGCCGAGGCGGCTCACGATCGGGTACGCGAGCAGCGTGTGCGACGCGATCATGCTCGCGAGGAGGATGGCCGCGGGCCACTCGTAGCGGAGGATGTAATGCCCGACGAGCGTGCCGAGCGCCTGCGGCAGGCCGAACGTGAAGATGCCGAAGACGACGCTGTGCAGTCCGTGCTTGCGGAACGCGCTGAGGTCGACCTCGAGCGCCGCCGTGAACATGATGTAGATGAGGCCGACCGCGCCGAGCAGGATGAACGAGGCGTCGCGCGCGAGGATGCCGAGCGCGTTCGGGCCGAGCACCGCGCCGGCGATGAGCAGGCCGATCATGCCCGGCAGGCGCAGCCGGGCCATCGCGATCGGCGAGCCCAGGAAGAGCACGAGCACGATCGCGAAGATGAGCACCGGGTCTTTGATCGGGAAGTACGCCGGGAACCAGTGGCTCAGCACGTCGACGACCTTACCATTTTCGCGGGCGAATCGGACGGTTGGAACTGCAACGGCTCAGGCGTTGACGGCGCGGTCAGTGCGCGTCGCGGCCGCCGGGCAGGACGTTCCACAAGCGTGACATGACGAGCGCGCCGACGATCGCGAAGGGAATCGGCGCGAACGCCCAGACGACCCAGCCCTTCTTGTCGAGGAGCGTCCCGAGGCCGACGCCGACGACCGCGCCCGCGATGTATTGAACCCCATCGAAGAGACCGGCCGCCGTCGCCGCGGCCTTTTTGCCGCCGAAATCCATGCTCGCGGCGCCGCCGATCATTCCGTGCGCGCCGTTCACGAAGAACGAGAGGACGACGATCGCCGAGGCGGCCGCGATCGCCGAGGCGTGCGCGTAGTTCAGAAGGCCGAGCGCGAGGAGCACGACGGCCTGGCCGACGAAGCCGATCACGACGACCGGCGCGCGACGGCCGTGGAAGACCTTGTCGCTCACGGCGCCGAAGGTGAGGCCGCCGAGGATGCCGGCGACCGCGATGCCCCACGCCGCGAGCTCGTACGCGGGGAACGCCTTCAGCGCCTTCGAGTTCACGTGGTAGACGTCGACGAAGAACTTCGGCCACCAGGAGTCGACGACCGAGCGCCGGACGAAGCCGATCATCATCGACGAGAGCGCGATGGTCCACATCGTCTTGCTCGCGAAGACCTTCTTGAGCACGTCCTTCAGCGCGCTCGGGCCGGGCTCGCCATCGTCGGCGCCGCCGTCGCCGGTGTCGAGCGGCTCGAAGCCCGCGTCGCTCGGCGTGTCGCGCACGAACAGCCAGTTGAGGACGATGAGCACCGCGATGCACGCGGCCGGCACCCAGAAGACCCACTGCCAGGGGAGCGCCGCGAGGATGAACGGCGATCCCGAAAACGCCAGCAGGAGCCCGGCGCGAATCAAGATACCGAAGATTCCGGAGAAGACGCCGCGCTCGCGGACATGAAACCAAGCCGCGTTGATCTTCACGATCGACAGCGCGCCGAACGATTGGAAATAGAAGTTGATCGTCCAGACGGTCACCAGAATTGCGATGACGGTCGAGCCGGTCATGCCGAATTGGACTTCGGCCGGCGTGATCACGTGGCGCGCCTTGCCCTCGCCCGCCCAGACGGCGGCCGTCCCAAGGAAGAGGTGCCCGAACCCGAAGAGCAGGTTGAAGAACGCCGTGCCCGCGGCGCCGAAGAGGATCGCGCGCCGCCCGCCGATGCGGTCGGCGATGGGGCCGTTCAAGAAGACCGAGGCGCCGTAGACCAGCGTCGCCGCGCTGTCGAAGATGCCGAGCTGGGTGTTCGACCAGCCGAAAAGGTCCGCGAGGCGCGCGTTGATCGCGGTGAAGTTGTACCGCGCCATGTAGAAGAACGCGTACATCGCGCCGGCGAGCAGCCAGTTGAGCACGCGGCGCCGACGGAAATCCGGCTGGTCGAGCAGCATGGGGGGGCGGCGAGCATATACGCAGCCGCCGACCTTCTCCCACCTATTTCGAACGGTCGAGTTGTCACTCCCGGGTGTCGATGAGAGCATCGCGGGTCGCTGTCGCTCGTCGCTCCGCGACGGAAAATCCATATCGAAATATGAAAACCGGATTGATTGACTAGTGAGTAATTGCTTTCATTCACCTACCTATTTGCATTAGGCTGAGTTGCTATTGGGGTTTCTGCCGTGCGAGGGTCCGTGGCGATGCGCTACACCTACACATGGTCGCTCTTGCTCGTTGCGGCTTGCTCCCAGCAGACCACGTCTGACACGGAAGCCTTTCGCAGCAACCACCATCACTGGCCGTCGAACCCACGCAGGCCCGTCGCGCAGGCCGACGCTTCGGCGCCGGACGCCGGGGACGCGGACGCCGGGGGCGCGGACGCCTCGGAGCCCGACGCGTCGACCGCGGTCGATGCGGGCGCGACCGCCGATTCGGGAACGACGCCCGTCGACTCGGGCACGTCGTTCATCCCGAACGGCTGGCTCTACACGCAGGGAAACAAAGTCTACGTCTCGAACGGCACGAGCGGCTCGGTCTGGGTCGGTCGCGGCGTCAACGTCGACGATCTCTACTTCTGCGGTTACAACGGCTCGCTCTGGATGACCAATCCGGGGACGACGGTCGACACGCTCATGAGCGGCCTCGTCTCGTCGTGGAAGCCGAAGTTCGTCCGCGTCTCGCTCGGCATGAACAGCTACACGCCGTCGAGCTGGTCGGGCACGTACAAAACCGCGATGACGAACACCATCGACGCGCTCGGCGCGAACCCGGGCGTCTACGTGCTCGTCACGCTGCGCAGCGACGCCTCGATGACCAACTACGGCAGCGACGACGCGACCTACGTCCCGACGAGCGCGACCGACTCGGTCTACACGGCGCTCGTCGACACGTTCGCGAGCTCGAAATTCGTCCTCTTCGGCGTGAGCAACGAGCCCGGAGGAAACTCGGTCTCGAACGCGTCGCTCCGCTCGGCGATGGATCACGCCGTCGGCGTCATCCGCGCGGAAGAAGACAAGCTCGGCGTCCCGCACCACATCGTGTCCGTGCAGGGAAACAACTGGACGAGCGACATCAGCTTCTACTCTTCGAGCCCGCTCGCGTACGACAACGTCGTCTACGAGGTCCACGGCTACCCGCCGCCGGCGTCCTCGTACACGTATTCGAACCTGCCGGTCATCCTCGGCGAGTACGGCAATCTCACGAACGCGAGCGCCTTCTTCGCGGATCTCGAGTCGAAGCAGATCCCGAGCCTCGCGTGGGACTTCGACTCGTTCAGCGACTGCTCGCCCGATCTCCTCACGGTGAACCAGAGCGCGACGAGCCTCGTGCCGAGCGCGTGGGGCTCGACCGTGCAGAGCTATTTGCTCGCACACTGACGCGTCAAGGACAGGTCTTCGGCGGCGCGTGGCAATCCGCGAGAGTGGTGTTGCACCAATAGCCGCCGTAGCACCCGTTCTCCTGGCAATCCGACGCGTCGTGCTCGCACGCCCGGCAGCTCGCGGGCGAGCTCGGCGAGACGAGATCGCCGCATTGCTCGGGACCGCCGTCCTCGGCGCCGCTCCCGCCGAGGTCGACGGCGGTCCCGCACGCGACGAGGGCCGCTGCCGAGACGAGGACGAGCGCGCGCGAGAGGCTCCGCACGCTCGAGCCGCAGGCGAGAGTTCGGAGCCGGACGATGATGGGGCTCACGTCAACGAGAGTCGCTGGGGCCGGGCGCCGGCGCAACCGAATTGCCGAGCAGCGTACGCACGCGCGCGTCGTGCGGGCTCTTCGGGTAGATCGCGAGGAAACGCTTGGCTGCGCGCTCGCTCTCGGCCGTCTTGCCCTGGCGGACGAACGACTCGATGCGGACGACCTCCGCCTCCTGCACGAAGGCGCCGCCCGGATACTCGGACTCGTACGCGTCGACGAGACGAACCGCGCGCGCGGGATCGCCCGAATCCAGCGCCGAGCGCGCGCGATCGAGCGCGGCGACCTGCTCGGCGATCGTGCTCGACGCGGGCGCGACGCGCGCGCGGCTCGCGTGGACCGGCGGAGCGACGGGCAGCTCGATGGGCGCGAGCGCGGTCGCGGTCGCAGCCGGGCTCTCGACCTTCTGCGCCAGA
Source organism: uncultured delta proteobacterium (assembly GCA_963731595.1). Taxonomy (GTDB): domain Bacteria; phylum Myxococcota_A; class Polyangia; order Polyangiales; family Polyangiaceae; genus DASXHD01. The sequence continues at coordinate 148,258 of CAVSWE010000002.1, read as the reverse complement.
GGGGGCGCCGCGATCGCGATTGCGGCGGCGGGCTTCGCCTCGCCGTGCGCGAGCATCGCCGTCCCCACGGCCGCGCCGCCGACGACGAGCGCGGTGAGCGAGAACCACTTCGCGACGAGCGCCCAGCCGCTCGACGCCGCTTTCGGCGCCATCGACCCGAGGGCCGCGGTCGTCGCGGCTCCGAGCCCGAGCGCCGCGAGCGTGCGATTGCGAGCGCCGGCGGGCGGTTTTTCGTCGCTCCACGAGCCCAGCAGCGAGCGCTCGAGGTCGGTCGCCTCGGGCGAGAGGAGCAGGCGCGGCGGGTCGGTCATCGCGCGCCTCCTCGGTCGAGCTGGAGCTTGGTGACGGCGAGCTGGAACTCTTCGCGCGCGCGCCGCAGGCGCGACGCCGCGGTGCCGACTGGGATCGAGAGGAGCTCGGCGATCTCGGTCGACGTGAGACCCTCGAGCTCGAAGAGCACGAACACCGTCCGCGTGTCCTCTTCCATCTCGGCGAGGACGCGCTCGAGGAGCTTCTTCGCCTGCGAGCGCTGCGCGGCCTGCTCGGGATCGGGCGCGCCGTCGGCCATCGTCGCGAGCGGCGCGTCGTCGGTCTCGCGGCTGCGGATGCGCGAGCGGCGCGCGTTGGCGGCGACGCCGCGCGCGGTGGAGAAGAGAAACGCCCGCTCGCTGCCGACTTGGATCGCGTCGAGCTTCTGCGAGGCGATCCAGAAGACCTGCTGCGCCGCGTCGTCGACCGAGCCCTGCGGCACGCCGAGGCCGCGCAGCGATCGCCAGATGAACTCGAAGTGCGCCGCGACCATCGCGCGGAGCCGCGCGTCGCGCTCGGCAGCCGTGCTCGTGCGCGGCACGATGCCGCTCTCGGGAGCATCCGCATCCCGGCGCGAGTACGGAAAAATCGACACGGCTGCGGTCATCATAGCGCTGCTCGGGAGAATGTCCGGGCCGTCCGGCCGCGATCACCAGATCTCGAAGCCGAGGCCTGCGCCAGCGTGCCCCGTCAGCAGCGGCACTTGAAACACGGTCGTGCTCGGCTCGACGAAGAACCGGTCCTGAACCAGCGCAAACCCGCCGAATCCCTGGGCTTCGACGAAGAGCGGGCCGACGACGCGGACGCGAAACGCGACGGCGGCGCCGAGGTCCGCCCAGGGCCTCGCCGCGGTCCGCGCCGGCGTCACCCCGTCGCCGCGCGCGTCAATCACGCCGAAATGCCCGCGCCCGCACGCGTCGAGCCGGACGCGACCGGCGACGAGGACCACGCAGAGCTCGGTCGCGCCGACCGTCCAGGTGAAGTCGCCGCGGTCGGTCGATTCGCCGACGCGCTCGAAGCGCACGCCTGCGCCGATCGCCACGTGGCTCGAGAGGGCCTTCGCGACCTCGAAAAAGACGGGCATCGCGAACATCGGGTCCGGCGTCGGCCCCGCGAGGATCTCGCCGTCGACCCCCGCCACGAAGCCCCAGTCGGAGGCGTGCGGCGGCGCGTTCACCGGCCTCGCGTCGCTCGCGTCGTCTCTTCGCTCGGTCGTCGTTCCGGCGGGCGCTCCGACGTTCGACGTCGGGTTGCCCGTCGCGTTGCTCGAGGTCGAGCCGCTCGCCGTCGAGTTGCTCGACGGCGTGCCGTTCGAGGTCGCGTGGCTCGTCCCGGCGCCCGCTGCCGTCCCGCCGCCCGCGTCCGGCGTCCCCGCGTTCGTGCCCGCGCCCGCCGCGAAGGGATTGAGCGCGACCGCCGCCACGAGCCCGAGCGCCTCGACGACCTCCCCGCACGACGCCCCGACGACGCTCCGTTGCGTGACCGTCCCGTCGGCGTCTCGGAGCTCGATTTTTCCGCTCATCCGCTCCGGCCCCGCGCGCGCGATCCGCACGACGAGCGTACGGGGCGCAGCGGCGTCGATCCGGACGCGCGGGCTCCGCGCGTGCACCTGATCGACGAACGCGCTCTCGGGCGGGCACTTCGCGTCCGCCTCCCAATCGAGCTTCACCGCGTCGGTCTGCGCGAGAGCCGGCGCGCTCGCCAAGAGGGTCGCGCACGCGGCCAAATGAGCTCGCACGGATCGGGAGCTTACTTGCGTGAAACCCAGAGCGCGAGCGCGATGAAGGCCGCTTGAAAGGGCAGTCTGACCCACAGCGCCCAGAGAGGAATGGATCCACCGAGCTCCGGGTGGAGGACCATGTTCACGTTCGCGGGAAAGACGGCGACGTAAAGGAGGACGAGCCCGATGCCCGCCGCGCGGCGCACGCGAGGCCACGGCGCGAAGAGCCCAAGCCCGCCGAGCACCTCGAAGACGCCGCTGATCGACACGAGCAGCGCCGGATGAGGCAGCGCGTGCGGGACAATCCTCACGAAGAAGCCCGGCAGCGCGAAATGGTCGATGCCGATAGCGATCATCGCGAGCCCGAGCACGACGCGCATCACCGAACGAGCGCGATCCTTCATGTTTCCCCCGAATCTACGCGCGAAAGGCGCCGCCGGCTGCCCGCCATTGCGCGCGCGGCGCGATCGGGCGACGATGAGGGTTCACGAATGCGCCACGCCGATTTGCTCGCCCAGATCCCGCTCTTCGAGGGCCTGTCCGACGAGGATCGCGAGGCGCTCGCCGAGCGTCTCGACGAGAAGACGTTCAAGCCCGAGGAGATGGTCTTCGCCAAGGGCGACGAGGGCTCGTCGATGTACATCGTGCTCGCCGGCGCCGTGCAAATCTTCCTTCCGCCGCCCGACAAGGATACGCCGCCGGTCATCCTCAAGGACGTCCGCACGGGCGAATATTTCGGCGAGCTCTCGCTGTTCGACGACAAGCCGCGCTCGGCGAGCGTGAAGTCGACCGTCGACACCGTGCTCCTCGAGCTCACGCGCGAAGAGCTCGGCGAGCACCTCCACAAGTCCAAGAGCGCCGCGCTCGCGATCCTCGAGCGAGATGGCGAACCGCCTCCGCGAGACGAACGCGATGCTCTCGCAGCGCGCCGCGAAGGACGTCGTCAAAGAGATCGAAGAGAACCTCACCTGGGGCCAGCGCCTCGCCGACAAGGTCGCCGAGCTGAACGGCTCGTGGGCGTTCATCCTCTTCTTGCTCGCGCTCACGTGCGTCTGGTCGCTCGCGAACAAGTGGCTGCCGAAGCCCTTCGACGAGTACCCGTACCAGTTCTACAACCTCGCGCTCGCGATCCTCGTCGCCCTCCAGGGCCCGCTCATCGTCATGAGCCAGAACCGCCAGTCGATGAAGGACCGCGCGACCGCCGAGACCGACTTTCGCGTGAACCTGAAGAACGAGGTCGGGATCGAGGCGCTCCAGCGAGAGCTCGCGGCCTTCCGCCAAGAGGCGGTCAAGCGCCTCGACATGCTCGAGCGCGCCTCGCTCGGCTCGCGCGTGCGGAGCGAAATCGCGCCGAAGACGCCCGGCGGCCCGCTCGCGCAAAAGGCCGAAGAGCCGAAAGCCGCCGCGAGCGACTGAACCCCGCGCGCGCAGGTCCTCGTGAGGCTCTTTCCACTAGTTGTAGTATGCATGGGTTGCGGCGGCGTGACGTCCGGCCCCGACGACGGCGGCTTTCTGCGCTTCGACGCGGGGCCGAGCGCCGAGGCGGCGGCGGACGCGGGCGCCCTGGGCGACTTCGCGACCGGCGTCGTGTCGTTCGACCCCGGGCCGTGCGCCGGGTTCGGCGCAGCGGCGATGCCGGGCGTCGTCCTCGGCCCGCCCCACGGCGGCGGCACGTCGCAAGGCTCGACCGACGTCGTCTCGCTCGGCGTCGGTGGCAGCATCGTCCTCTCCTTCGCACCGAACGGGATCGTCGACGGCTCGGGCGTCGACTTCGTCGTCTTCGAGAACGCGTTCTGGGTCTCGGGCAACTCGAGCGACGTCTACGCCGAGCCCGGCGAAGTCAGCGTGAGCGACGACGGCGTCACGTGGTCGACTTTCCCGTGCACCGCGACCGCGGGGAATCCGCCCTACGGGGAGTGCGCAGGCTGGAACCCCGTCGCGAGCACCTACGCGCCCTGGCCCGCGTGCGGCGGCGACGGCTTCGACCTCGGCCAGCTCGGCGTCGCGCACGCGCGCTACGTCCGCATCGTGGATCACAGCGGCGAGACCTGCGATCCGCAAGCGCCGGTCAAGAACGCGGGCTTCGACCTGGACGCGGTCGCGATCGTGAACGCCGGCCCGTGACGTTGTGAACACTGTTCACTTCGAAGGTGCCCAGGAAACGGTCCACGGACCGGTCGAAGAGCTCCTCGAAGCCCTCCGCCTGGAGCTGCCCGCAGATGCGCAGCGACACCAGCCCGTGCGCATGTGCCCAGAGCGCGCGCGCGACGCCGTCGCTGTCGCCGCGCACGAGCACGCCCGCGCCGATGCACTCGCGCACGCGGTCGGCGAGCAGATGAAGCGACGCCTCGTCCGGCGACGCCCCCGGCGTCATGAAGCTCGCGCGATAATCGGCAGGCTGTTCCAGGCCGAACGTGAGGTAAGCGCGCATCGCGGCGACGAGGCGTGCCCTCGGCGTCTTCGCGGAAGCGGCGCCGAGCAGGCGCATCCAGAGCGCCTGCGAACCGATGCGGGTGAGCGCGGCGAGCAGCGCGTCGCGATTCGCGAAGTGCCGATAGACCGCCGCCGGCGAGACGCCTGCGCGCCGCGCGACCTCCCGTAGCGAGAAGTCGACGCCGCGCTCGCGGAGCACAGCGCCGCCCACGTCGAGGAGGTGGCCGCGCGTGGCCCAACCGTCGGTTCCCATTGTGAACAGTGTTCACATTGCGCCGCGCGCGGTCAAGGCGGTAGGCTCGGCGCGTTTTGCTGTTCAACTCGCCTCTCTACGGCGTCTTCCTCGTGGCGTGCTTCGCGGTCTTCTGGTCGCTCCGCCGCTTCCGTTTGCCGCGCGCCGTCTTCCTCGTCGTCGCGAGCTACGGCTTTTACTTCTACGGAACCCTCGAGGCCGCGCGCGAGCAGGACCCGCCGCTCGGCGCGATCGGCTGGAGCGTCCTCTGCCTCGGCGTCATCTTCGTCGGCAGCACCATCGACTTCGCCGTCGGCCGCGCGCTCGCCCGCGAAGAGCGCCCGCGCGCGCGCAAGGCGCTCCTGCTCGTCTCGGTCGTCTATTACCTGGGCGTCCTCATCCATCTTCAAATACTTCAACTTCGCCGTCGACTCCTTCGCCGACGCGGCGACCGCGATGGGCCTCCACGTCTCGCGCGTGCACCTCCGCATCGTGCTGCCCTTCGGCATCTCGTTCTTCACGTTCGAGACGATGAGCTACACGATTGACGTCTACCGCCGCGAGATCGAGCCGGCGAAGCGCTACCTCGACTACCTCCTCTTCGTCGCGTTCTTCCCGCACCTCGTCGCGGGCCCCATCGTGCGGCCGAAATCGATGCTCCCGCAGTTCGCACGCGAGCCCAAATTCGACGAGAGCGAGCAGGCCAAGGGCCTCTACCTGATCGCCGGCGGGCTCTTGAAGAAGATGGTCATCGGCGACTTCCTCGCGCAGAACCTCGTGAAGCGCGTCTTCGACAACCCCGAGCGCTTCACGTCGGTCGAGGTGCTCTTCGCCGTCTACGCGTACGCGATCGAAATCTACGCGGACTTCTCCGGCTACACGGACGTCGCGATCGGCAGCGCGCACCTCTTCGGCTACACGCTCCCGCAGAACTTCGACCAGCCTTACATGGCGCGCAATCTCCAGGATTTCTGGCACCGATGGCACATCTCGCTGTCGAGCTGGCTGCGCGACTACCTCTACATCCCGCTCGGCGGGTCGCGCAAAGGGTCGCTCTTCACCTACCGAAACCTCATGATCACGATGGTCCTCGGCGGGCTGTGGCACGGCGCGTCCTGGAACTTCGTCATCTGGGGCGCGCTTCACGGCGCGGCGCTCGCGGGCACGCGCATGTGGCAGCGGTGGCGCGACGCGGCGCGCGGCGGGCCCGCGCCTCCCTCGCCGGTGTGGAGCACGATCAGTGTATTTTGCACGTTTCAGTACGTGTGCTTCGCGTGGGTCTTCTTCCGTGCCCCGACCTTCGCCCATGCCAAGCTGATGCTTTCGCGCATCGCGCTGCTCCACGGCGGAGCCGCCAACCTGTCGCCGCGCGTGCTCGCGGTGATGGGCGTCGCCTTCGCGATTCATTTCTTGCCGAAAAACGCCGCGCTCCGCGTGCGTGCGGCGTTCGTGCGCGCCCCCGCCATCGTGCAGGGACTGGCGCTGGCGGGCGTCGCGTTGTGCCTTCACGCCGTCGCGGGCGCGAAAGCGGAGCCCTTCGTCTACGGCCAGTTCTGATCTCTGGTATCGTGCGCCACGCCGTGTCGCCACAGTCGAGATTGAAGCTCGGAGTCCCCAAAGAGATCGCCGCGAACGAGAAGCGCGTCGCGGCGACGCCCGAGACGGTCAAGAAGATCCAAAAGCTCGGGCTCGACGTGATCGTCGAGGCGGGCGCGGGCGAGGGCGCGCACTTCCAGGACGGTGCCTACGCGGAGACCGGCGCGCGCGTCGTCTCGGCCGCCGAGCTCTGGGCCGAGGCCGACATCGTCCTCAAGGTGCGCCCGCCGCAGATGGGCACCGACGGAAAGCACGAGGCCGATCGCCTGAAAGAGGGCGGCCGGCTCGTCTCGTTCATCTGGCCGGCGATCAACAAGACGATGGTCGAGTCGCTCGCCGCGCGCAAAGCGACCGTGCTGGGGATGGACTGCGTGCCGCGCATCACGCGCGCGCAGAAGATGGACGCGCTCTCGGCCACCGCCAACGCTGTCGGGTACCGCGCGGTGATCGAAGCCGCGGCGGCATTTCCGCGGTTCTTGCCCGGCCAGGTGACCGCCGCCGGCCGCGTGAAGCCGGCGCAGGTCCTCGTGGTCGGCGCGGGCGTCGCGGGGCTCGCCGCGATTGCCGCCTCCAAATCGCTCGGCGCGGTCGTGCGTGCGTTCGACACGCGCCCCGCGGTGCGCGAGCAAGTCGAGAGCCTCGGCGCGCAGTTCCTCAAGTTCGAGTTCAACGAATCGGGAGAGGGCGAGGGCGGCTACGCCAAACAGATGAGCGAGGCGTACATCGCCGCCGAGCAGGCCCTCATCGCCGAGAACGCGAAAGACTGCGACATCATCGTGACGACCGCGGTCATCCCCGGCGTCCCCGCGCCCAAGCTCGTCACGTCGGGCGCGGTCGTCTCGATGAAGCACGGCTCGGTCATCGTCGACATCGCCGCCGAGCAGGGCGGCAACTGCGCGCTCACAGAGCGCGACAAGGCGGTCGAGAAGTTCGGCGTCCTGATTGTAGGATACACGGACCTCGCGAGCCGCATGGCCGCGCAGACGAGCGAGCTCTACGCGACGACGATCTACAACCTGCTCGAGGACGTCTTCGACGCCGAGAAGGGCGACATCGTCCTCGACCTCGAGGACGAGGTTCACCGCGGGTGCGTCGTCTTGAAGGAGGGCGTCCTGATGTGGCCGCCGCCGACCCGCGAGCGCCCGCGCTCGCACGCCCCGCACGCAGAGGCGCCGGTCGTGCCCAAGCCGCCCGCGCACCCGCCGCCGAGCCGCATCGGGCCGCTCTTCCTCGCGCTCGTCGCGGGCCTGCTTGCGCTCGCGGGCCTCTTCGCGCCGAGCGACTTCACCGAGCACCTCACCGTCTTCCTGCTCGCGTGCGTCGTCGGCTGGCACGTCATCTGGAACGTCTCGCCCGCGCTCCACACGCCCCTGATGAGCGTGACCAACGCGATCAGCGGCATCATCCTCGTCGGCGGCGTGCTGCTCCTGCGGACCGGCGGGTTGCATGTTGCACCCATTTTGGCCGGCGTCGCCGTGCTCATCGCGATGATCAACGTCTCGGGCGGGTTCCTCGTCACGCAGCGCATGCTGAAGATGTTCCGCCGCGGCGGCGACGCGCCGGCGACGAAAGCGGGGGGCCACTGATGTTCGTCTCCGCGCAGCACATCGCGTACCTCGCCGCGGCCATGCTCTTCATCTTGAGCTTGCGCGGGCTCTCGACGCAGGAGACCGCGCGGCGCGGCAACGCGTTCGGCATCGCCGGCATGGCCCTCGCGGTCGCGATGACGTGCTGGGCGCTCGTCTCGGAGCGCAGCGTGTCGGCCCTCGGCGAGTCGACCGGCCTCCTCGCCGGCGCGCTCGCCGTCGGCGCGATCGTGGGCGCGCTGGTCGCCGGTCGCGTCGCCATGACCTCGATGCCCGAGCTCGTCGCGATCCTCCACAGCTTCGTCGGCGCGGCCGCGGTCCTCGTCGGCGTCGCGAGCTACCTCGAGCCGCAAAAAGGCCCCGAGGCCGGCGAGGTCGCGCACCTCGTCGAGATCTTCGCGGGCGTGCTCATCGGCGCCGTCACCTTCACCGGCTCGATCGTCGCCTTCCTCAAATTGCGCGCGACGATCGGCAGCAAGCCGCTGCTCCTGCCCGGCCGCCACGCGCTCAACGCGTTCGCGCTCGTCGCGTGCGTCGTCCTCGCCGTGATGTTCGTGCGCGAGCCAAGTCTCCTCCCCGCGAGCGGGGGCCCCTGGCCGGGCGGTCTCCGCTGGTTGCTCGCGATGACCGGCATCGCGCTCCTCCTCGGCGTGCACCTCGTCATGGCGATCGGCGGCGGCGACATGCCCGTCGTCGTGTCGCTCCTCAACAGCTACTCGGGCTGGGCCGCGGCCGCGGCGGGCTTCATGCTCGGCAACGACCTGCTCATCATCACCGGCGCGCTCGTCGGCTCGAGCGGCGCGATCCTCAGCACCATCATGTGCCGCGCGATGAACCGGTCGATCTGGAACGTCGTCTTCGGCGGCTTCGGCGCGACGCCCGCCAAGACCGGCAAATCGGCCGAGATCGTCGGAAAGATCAACGCGACCGACGCGCCCGACGTCGCGCAGCTCCTCCTCGCCGCCAAGCGCGTCGTCATCATCCCCGGTTACGGCATGGCCGTCGCGCAGGCGCAGCACCCGGTGAAAGATCTCACCGACGCGCTCCAGAAGCGCGGCATCGACGTCAAGTTCGCGATCCACCCCGTCGCCGGACGCCTCCCCGGCCACATGAACGTGCTCCTCGCCGAGGCGAACGTCCCGTACGACATCGTCAAGGAGATGGACGAGGTCAACGACGAGCTCGAGCACACCGACGTCGTCCTCATCATCGGCGCCAACGACATCGTGAACCCGAGCGCGCTCACCGACGAGACGAGCCCGATCTACGGCATGCCGGTGCTCGAAGCGTGGAAGGCCGCGCGCGTCGTGATGCTCAAGCGCGGCATGAGCGCGGGCTACGCCGGCGTCGACAACGCGATTTGTTACAACGACAACACGCTCATGCTCTTCGGCGACGCGAAGCAGAGCATCCAGAAGCTCCTCGCCGCGGTGCAGGCGGAGGCGAAGGCGGCGTGAGCGAGCTCGGAAGGCGGGGCCGGATCCTTTGCGCCGTCGGTAGCTTCACGTCCGCGGCGGTCGTCGGCGGCGGCGTGTTCGCGGGGCTGCCCTCGCGGTGGGCGCCGGTCGACGCGACGGCGGCGCTCGTGACGGTCGCCTGCGCGGCGTCGGGCGGCCTCATGCTCGCGCGCTCGAAGCACGCCGAGCGCGTCGCGCGCGTCGTCTGCTTCGCCGTGCTCGGCCTCGGCCTCGGGCTCATCGTCCTGCTCGCGGCGACGGCGGGTTATCTCTCGGGCATCTACGGTCCCGTCGGCAAGGGCGGCGCGATGGTGCTCGTCTTCGTCGCGCTCCTCGCCGTGCCTTACCTCGTCGCGCTTCCTGCGGCGCAGCTGCTCTACCTCGGCAAGCGCTCGCCGCCGAGCCCATGAGCTTCCGCGCGCTCTACCGCGGGCTGGTGGTCTACGTCGTCGTCGTCGTGTGCGCAGTGCTCGCGGGCCGCGCCGCCGCGCGCCTGCGCCCGCCGCGCGAGCCGACGTTCGTCGCTTCGCGCTGGAAAAATGGGCAAATCGTCGCGCGCGCGGTCACGCGCTCGGCCGAGGGCTCGCCGCTCGACGACGCAGGCGGCGAGCTCGTCTTCGAGCGCGTCGTCGGCGAGGGCTGGCTCCCGACGTTCTCGCGCGACGTCGAGTCGATCTCGATCCTCACCGCGCGCGACGGCGTGCGCGTCGATCTCGACGGCAAGACGATCTACGTGACGCCCGACGAGCTCCTCGCGCGGCAGGCGTACGACAAGGGCGTCGCCGTCGACTCGCTCGGCTTCACGATGGGCACCGACGTGCCCGTCATCGTCGCGATCGCGGCCGAGCGCCTCGGGCGAAACCCGATCGACGTGCAAGACCACGCGACCTTCCGCCGCATCCGCACCGAGCGCATCGTCCCCGGCGTCGTGCCCGAGCGCCCGATCGACGGCGCGAGCTTCGACGACGAGATGGCCGGGCGCTTCGTGCTGGGCGCGGCGCGCTACCTCGCGCGCGGCGTCTCGGACAAAGGACGCTTCCGCTACCTCGTGGACGCGCCGACCAACCGCGATCTCTCCGGTTACGACTGGCCGCGTCACGCGGGCGCGACGTACTTCCTCGCGCAGGCCGCCGATTTCGCGAAGACCGCCGGCGCGCCCGACGCGGGGGAGATCGGCGCCGCCGCGCTGCGCGCCGCCAATCTCCTTCGTACCGGCGCGCTCCTCCGCTGCGGCACGCACGAGTGCATCGGCGACGCGGACCCCGCGGAGATCGGCTCCGTCGCCCTCACGACGATCGCCTTCGCCGAGATCGTGTCGACCGGCCTCGACAAGTCTTTCGAGACGCACGTCCGAGCGCTCGCCGATACCATCCTGTCGCTCCAGCGCCCCGACGGCGAGTTCATGCACGAGGTCCATCGCGACGGGACCCCCATCGACGTGCAGCTCCCGTATTTTTCCGGCGAAGCGGCGCTCGCACTCGCGCGCGCGCACGCCCTCACCGGCGACCCGCGCTACCTCGAGGGCGCGCGACGCGCGGTCGCCTACCTCGTCGGACCCGCGTGGCATTTCTTCGGCGACCGTTACTATTTCGCCGAGGAGCACTGGACCTGCCAAGCCGCCTCCGAGATCTGGGAGCGCGCGCCCGATGTTGCCGGCTCCGAGCGCCGGCACGACACGGATGCGGCGCTCGATTTCTGTCTGCGCTGGCAGGACTTCAACCGAAGCGTGCAGCTCCACCAAGGCGACGGCATGCTCGACTGCGACGGCGCGCTTGGCGTCGGACCGCTCGTCACGCCGCGTTACACGCCCGTCGCGAGCCGGTGCGAGGCAGGCGTCGCGACGCTCGACGCGGCGGTGCGCGCCGGCAGCACGCCCCCGCGCGAGATCGCCGCGCTGCGTGACCAAATACGACGCTCGCTCGCCCTCCTGGTGCGCCAGCAATTTCACGGCCAGCTCGAGCACCTCATGGCCGATCCCGCCGCGGTCCGCGGCGCGATGCCGGGCAGCGAGGTCGATTGGCAGCTTCGCATCGACTACGCGCAGCACGCGGGCAGCGCCATGCTCCGTTGGCTGGCTCTACCGCCCAAGGTGCGACATGAAGGGAAATAGCTTGCAGATCGCAAACAAATACTTGTGCTCTGCAATCCATTGGCTACTTTCCAAATAGGGCGTGCGAGCGTCCTTCCGAATACGAGGCATGACAGGAGCTCAGTGGAGATTCAGCGCGCAGTATCGAGCCGCCACCCGCGGCCGTGCGAGGCGAATCACACTTCGAAGCGTGCCTGTCTCATCCCCGCAAGGGGGAGCCCCGGGTGACCCGTCAGCAAAACGAGCGTCGTCGCGTCCGTCGCGATCTGCACCGCCTGGTACCCAGGCAGAGAGCCACGAACCCATGGCCCACCGTCCCATGCTGTCCGATCTGAAGAGCTTCACCCCCGAGCAAGCGCGCGCGTACTTGGCCGCGGCCAAGGGCGACGAGCTCGCCGCCGCGATCGCCCTCGCGCACGACCGCAACGTGCTCGACGGCATCGCGAAGGGCCGTAGCCGCTCCGAGGCGTCGACCGCGACGCCCGACGACGCGGAGATTCACCACGCGCTCTTCTTGCTGCGTCGCGCGCAGGGGCTCCCGGCCCCGAGCTTCGACGCGCTGCGCGTGCAGCTGCGCCAGCGCGCGGCCTGACGCTCCGGGTCAGCGGTCCGAATTCGTCGTCGCGGACGCGGCGCTCGTGCTGGTCACGGTCGCCGCGCTCGCGCTGGCACTCGGCGTGGCCGACGCCTTCGGCGCGGCCGAGACGCTCGCGCTCGGGATCGCCTCGAGCTGATCCTCGCGCTGCTTGTCGCGCCACGCGATCGCGCCGAGCACGCCGATCATCATCGTCACGCCGAGCACGAGGCCCGCGAGGAGCGCGGTCTTCGGCGACATGCTCTTCGGCACCTCGATCTCCTCCGCGAGGGCGGCGAGATCGGGCGTCGAAGGTTTGAGCTGATACTGAACTTGGTCCTCGCTCATCGTCGCGACGCGCACGCGGCCGGTGCCGCACACGTTCGCGAGCGTCTCGGAGAGCTCCTCGGCGCTCTGGAATCGCTTCGCCGGATCGCGGTTGCACGCCCGCGCGAACCACGCGTCGAAACCCGCCGGCACGTTCGGGTTGAGCTTCGACGGGACCGGCAGCGGCGCGGCGCACACCTTGAGAACGATGTCGCCGAGCACCTCGCCCTCGAACGGGATGCGCGCGATCATCGCCGCGAACGCGCACGCGCCGAGCGACCACAAATCGGTGAGCGGCGTCGGCGCTCCGCCGACGGTGAGCTGCTCGGGGGCCATGAAATTGGGCGTCCCGATCACCGCGCCCTCTTGCGTCGGCCCGCCCATCGGCGAGGCCTTCTGCTCGCCGTCGGGCTTGACGTCGAGCATCTTTGCGATGCCGAAATCGACGAGCTTCACGGTGTAGGGCGCGCCGCCGTCCATCGTCTCGCCGTCGCTCGACTGGAGGAAGATGTTGTCCGGCTTGAGATCGCGGTGAACGATGCCCGCCTTGTGCGCCTTGCCGAGCGCCTTCGACGCCTGGCCGATGACGAGCGCGACCTCGTGCGCGGGCAGGGGGCCTCGACGAATGAGCGAGTCGGACAGCGACTCGCCCTGGAGATACTCCATGACGATGTACGGCAGCCCCGCTTCGTTGACGCCGTAGTCGAAGACGTGAACGGCGTGCTTCGACTGGAGCTTCGCCGCGGCACGCGCTTCGATCTCGAAGCGCTTACGGGCGTCGGCGGCCTGCGCGTGCGACGGCCTGATGAACTTGATCGCGACGCGCGTGCCGAGCGCCTCGTGGACGCCCTCCCACACCGTGCCCATGCCGCCGGAGCCGATGAGACGCAGCACGCGGTACTTGCCTGCGACGATCGAACCTTCGAGGTCCGGCGAATCGTGCGGAAGCGGCTCGTTGGACATGGCGAAAAAAGAGGAATTCCAGGGTAGCGGAAGGCGGTACGCTTTGGGCCGTGAAAACGAGGATACTCCTCTTTGCCTGGTCCGGCGCGCTCGCGCCGATGGCCGCGCTGCTGGGCTCGGCCTGCGACGAAAAACCGACGGTCGCGCCGGCCGACGCGGCGCCGGGCACGTCCGCGAGCGCGACCGCTTCGGCCGCGGACCTGGGCCCGCCGAAACCACCGCTCGTCACGATCGACGACAGCGGCGTCGTCGTGTCGGGCGACAAGGTGGGATTCGGCGGCGGCGACGCGAGAGGCCGCATCGCGGGCATGCTCTCGAGCAAGCCTCTCGTCAGCGGGCAAACGCTCGAGGTCGACGCGCTACGCGACACGACGATGGCGCACTTTTCGATCGCGCTCGCGGCGCTGCGCGACGCCAAGGTGAAGGACGCGATGGTCAAGACGGCCAAGCGCGATCTCTCGATGGGTACGCTGCACGTCGCGATCGAGCACGCGCCGCCGCCCGCGTGCGCCGCGGTCGGGATGGTCGCGAAGGACAACTCCATCGAGGTGTGGCCTTGGGGCGGCGCGGTCGCTCAGCGATTCACGCACGGCTTCGCGGGCCCGGATATCACGCTCGGCTCGGCCGCGCTCGCCAAGCGCGCCGACGAGTGCAACGCGCCGTTCGATCTCGTCGCCGGCGACGACGCGATCAAATGGGGCGTCGTCTTCGACCTCGCGCTCGCGACGGCGCAAGCGGCGCCGGCCAAGGCGACGACCGCCGTGGTCTTGACGAAGCCGCCCGTGCCCGGGCGCAAGGTCACCGAGGATTGACGATCTCTCGCGCTTCGCTCGCGCCTTCGGGCGGCGACACGTCGAGGAGCCTCGCGACCGCGCGAACGTACGCGCCGAACCCGATCGGGTCGGCGAGGGCGACGCCCGCGAGCACGCGCCCCGGTGCGCGCACGAAGAGCGGCACCGAGCGATCGAACAAGTACGGGCCGCCGTGGCTCATGCCCTTTCCGAGATCGTAGTCGGTGTCGACGAACGACCCCGGCTTGGTCACGAGGAAGAGCGCGTCCTGGATGCTGGGCGACATCGAGCGGCAGACGAGCGCGTCGAGCGACTCGTCCGATTCGGGCGGGCACGTCGAGCCGGGCTTGCGCGGCGGGTAGACGCGGTCGATCTCCGGCTGCGCGAGGAGCGCCGCGGTGACGACGGCGTCGAGCTTCTTGCGCTTGTCCGCCGAGAGCGACTGATGCGTGTAGAATACATACGGGCTCGCGACGCCGAGGATCCAGTGGCCCGCCTTGGGCTTGCCGAGCGCCTTGACGGCGGCGCGCTCGAGCACGTCGCGCAGCGCGTCCGGAAAGACGCGCCCGACGTTGCGGCACGGGCGCTCCCAGAAATCCTTCGCACCGGCCGCGCACCACGGGCGCGACGAGATCGGCAGCTCCGGCAGCGGCGGGCCGCCGTGGTCGCCCGAGAGCACCGCCGACCACCCGCCTTCGCCGAGCTTGCGATCGAGCAGCGCGAAGAAATCCGCGAGCGCGCGATCGAGCCGCATGAGCTCGTCCCACGACTCCCACGAGTCGGGTCCCCAAAAGTGGTTCACGTAGTCGAAGCCGGAGAGCGAGACGCCGAGCAGCATCGGCTCGGACGGGCTGCGCAGGTCGAGCGCGGCGGCCGCGAGGCGCAGCACCGCTTCGTCGGCGCGCGGGCTTGCGCGGAAAGCCTTGGTCGGCTTCTTCGCGCTCTCGAACGAGTGCGGGAACGTCTTGCCGAAGCCGAAGACCTCGCTCTCGCCGGGCTGCGCGTCCGGCTGGCGCGCGTGCGACGACACGAAGACCGGATCGAGCAGCGTCCACGGCGTTGCGCGCATTTTTTCGAGCGCCGCGGTGTCGAGGAAGCGCGCCCACGCGGGGAGCGCGGGCTCGAACGCGCTCGACGTGACGAACGCGTCGCGCGACGGGTCGTACCAGAGCGAGGCGTCCGGGTGGCGGCCGCCCGCGAACACCGCGCCGCGATTCTTTGATGGAGAGCGCGACGATCGTCGCGTGCGGGCGGCGCTTGCGCAGGACGTCGGCGACCGTGTCGACCTCGAGCCCGGGGAGCCCGATGCCCTCTTCGTCGGTGGCGCCTTGCGCGGTGACGACGTGCGTGCCCGGCTCGAGCAGCGACGAGACGCGCTCGCGCGTCTTCGGATCGACGAGCTCGTTGGCGACGATCCCCGAGCGATACGGCGGCGAGCCCGTGAAGAGCGACGAGTGCCCCGCGGCCGTCTCGGTGACCGCGTGGGCGTAGCGCATGTCGCGCGCGTACGTGCCCTCGCGCCGAAGCCGCGCGAACCCGCCATTTTTGGGCAGCTCGTCGAGTCGCTCGGCCGCCTCCCACGCGGCGAGCTGATCGACGACGAGCGCCACGACCACCGGAGCGCTCCTCGCGGGCGCTGCGGTCGTCGCCGCCGCGCTCGCGCTCGCCGCGGGCGGAGTCCTCGAGCCCGGCGCGTTCGAGGCACAACCGGCGACCAGGACGAGGGCAGCGAGGCGACGCATCGTCACTCCCTTATCGCGCCGAGCGCGCGATTCCAAGGCGCCCAGCCAGGTATCCTCCGCGCATGACCGAGTACGACATCCACCTCGACGACAAATACGGACACTCCAAGCTCATCGACGTCGCCGCCGAAGCCGCGGCGCACCAGCCTTGGTTCAACCAGACCCTCACGACCGTCAACGACTCGGTCGTCCGGCTCGGCGTGCTCGAGGGCGAGTTTCATTTTCACAAGCACGATCGCGAGGACGAGTTCTTCTTCGTGCTCGAGGGCGAGCTCTTGCTCGACCTCGAAGGCGCGCCGACCGTCGTCCTCGCGCCGCATCAGGGGTACACGGTGCCGAAGGGCGTCGTGCACCGCACGCGCGCGCCGAAGCGAACCGTCGTCATGATGATCGAATCGCGCGCGATCGTTCCGACCGGCGATTGACGGGTTGCAAGTTGCCGGCGCCGAGCTATCCTGGTAAGGATAATTTCTTCCAGGAGGTTAACTTGAAATCCACCCATCTCGCTCTGCTCCTCGTCACGTTCGCTCTCACGCCCGCCTGCAGCGGCGGCGACAACAACACGACCGACGGCGGCAACGGCAACGACTCCGGCAACGGAAGCGACGCCGCCAACGGAAACGACTCCGCCAGCGGAGGGGACTCGGGCGGCGACAGCGGCGCCGTTCAGAAGGCGAACTTCGGCTCGGTGACCTTCTCGCACACGCAGACGAAGACCGGCACCACGACGACCGACACGTACGTCGCGAGCGCCGCGTTCTTCGCGACGCCGGACGGCGGCACGACCGGCGGCGGCGGGTGCAGCGGCACGCAGTCCGGGAGCTGCTGCTACGTTCCGCCGAGCCAGGCCGACGGCGGCACCGGCGGGACGGCGACCGCCGTGAGCGCCGGCGGGATCACCGTCAAAGACGGCAGCAACACCGTCGCAACGATGAGCCCGAACGGCACGACGTACACCGCGGTGACGAACCCGCCGACGAGCTCGCTCACGTGGAACGCCGGCGACGGCCTCGCGGTCACCGCCGCGGGCGACACGGTCCACGCCTTCAGCGGCACGGTGAACGCCGTCGCGCTCTTCGCCGGCGTCACTCCGGCGCTCTCGTACCTCACGCCCACGGCCATCCCGCGCTCGAGCGACTTCACCGTCACGTGGACGGCCGGAACCGGCGGCGTCACCGTCCTGCTCTCGGCGCTCAAGAACGTCACCCAGAACGACGGCGTCATCACCTGCACGAGCTCGACCGATACCGGCACGATGACCGTCCCCCACGCTCTGCTCGGGAACCTGAGCGCGAACGACACCGGGACGATCACGCTCGCGCGCACGATCTCGGCCGACGCGTCGCCCGACAACGCCGACGTCACGCTGCAGTCGGTCACGTCGACCGGCGGCTCCGTCACGTTCCAATAGCTGACGCGCAAGGGGCGACGCGCTGCGCGCACGAAACGTGCAGCGCGCCGCCACCATGCTGCGAACGAAGTTGCCTCTGGTGTTGCTCGCGGCCGCTGCGGCGGCCTGCGGCTCGCACGAAACCGCGCCGCCCGTCACCACGACCGCGGCGACGAACGGCTCGACCGCAAACGCCGAGCTCGCGATCCGCGAATACAAAGTTCCCACGGCCGGCGCGTTCCCGCACGACGTCGCAGTCGGGACCTCGGGGTCGCTCTGGTTCACCGAAGAGAGGGCGAACGAGATCGGCCGCCTCGATCCGACGCGCGGCGTCTTTCGCGAGTACGCGCTCGACACGCCCGGGGCCGGCCCGCACGGAATCGCCGTCGACCGCGCTGGTAACGTCTGGTTCACCGCGAACGCGAAGGGCTTCATCGGCGAGCTCGATCCCGAGTCGGGCCGCTTCTCCAAGTTCGCGCTCCCCGATCCGCGCGCGAGCGATCCGCACTCGCTCGCGTTCGGCCGCGACGGGACGCTCTGGTTCACGGTCGAGAAGGCCGGCTTCGTCGGCAAGCTGAACCCCGAGACCGGCCAGTTCACGCTGCGCCCGCTCGCGCGTCCGGGCGCGCTCCCGTACGGCCTCGCGATCGGAAAGGACGGCGCGCCCTACGTCGCCGAGCTCGGCACGAACCACATCGCTCGCGTCGACCCGGAGACGATGCAAGTGAAGGAGCTGGCCCTCCCGCACGGCGCGCGCCCGCGCCGCGTCGCCGTCGCCGCCGACGGAATGTTGTATTATACAGACTTCGCGCGCGGCAAAATCGGCCGCCTCGACCCGGCGACCGGCGTCGTCGACGAGTGGAGCGCGCCGGACGGCGCGCGCTCGGCGCCTTACGGCCTCGCGATCGCCCCCGACGGCGTCGTCTGGTTCGCCGAGACCGGCGTCCACCCCTCCCGGCTCGTTCGCTTCGAACCGCGTACCCAGAATTTCGCGTCGCGCGCGATTCCGACGGGCGGCGTCGTGCGCAGCATCGCCGCGACGAGCGACGGCCGGCTCTTCTTCGCCTGCAGCGACCGCGACCGAGTCGGCGTGGCGACCCCAGGGTTGGGCGCGACGGCCATGCGCTGAGGCGACTCCGGCCGCCTTTTGTGCCATCCTAAGAGCGCCGGAGCCTGCCTCCGGCGCTGGGATGCGCACATGACCCCGAAACTCGCGCTCGTCGGCTTCGCGTTCATGCTCGTCGCGAGCTGCGCGACCGGCCAGGTCGTGCCGACGCCCGGCGACGACGCGGGCTCGACGCCCGACGCCGCGACCGGCGGCGACGCGATCAGCGACGTCAAATCCGACGCGTGCGGCGTCGACCAAGACGGCGACGGCGTGCCCGACTGCCAAGACCAATGCGCGAACACGCCGGCCAAGGCTACGGTGAACAAAGTCGGCTGCGCCGACACGCAGCTCACGCCGAAGCTGAACCCGAATTGGCCGCCCTACGGCCTCACGTGGACCAGCACCGGCGACATGGGCCGCGCGGGCGGCATGACGTGGACGTACACCGGCATCCAGCGCGGCGACTTGTTCCACATTTATTGGATCATCTGCGACGATCCGAAGACGCCGTGCGGCGTCTCGCTCGACGGGCCGATCGACGTCCCCGGCGAGAAGTGGGCGTACAGCGCGAGCGACTCGGATTTGCCGAACGGCAAGCTCGTCTTCACCAACACGACCGGCGTCTACCTCGCCGACGGGAGCACGCGACCGCTCACCGGGCGCCTCACGGTCACCATTGTCGACGGCAACAACGCGCCCGCGCCGTTCGCCGACATCGCGACGCTCGGCGTCACCGCGCTCGACGGAAAGTACGGCGCCGAGATCAAAGGCACCGGCTTCAAAGTCACGGTGCTCGGCGAGGTCGAGGACACGATCACGACCACCTGGACGCCGTACCTCGACTACTACGACGCCGCGCCGACGCCCGATCAGGACGGCGGCACCGACGCGGGCGGCAACGTGTACCAGTCGTTCGGCGGCTCGTTCTACGACAAGTGACGACGGGTCTTCGGTGGAGCAAAGGGGGATCGAACCCCTGACCTCCGCATTGCGAACGCGGCGCTCTCCCAGCTGAGCTATTGCCCCAGTCGTTTCGTGCGGCGTCGCCGCCAATGGCGGCGCGAAGCGGACGCGAATCTACGCGCTCGCCGCACGAAGTCAAGGACGCGCCGCACCGCGCGGGTCTGACTCAGGAGCCGAGGCGCGCCGAGCGCATCGATTCGACGACCTTGGGGAGGCTCGCGTCGAAATCGGCGGTCGCGCCGGTCGCCTCGACGAGGAGGATGCGGCGGCTCGTCGCGTAGACGTCGAGGTAGTAGCGGTTCTCGCGCGTGCCGTCGTTGTATGTATAGTGCAACGATCGTCCGGCGAGGCCCGAGGCGCTCTTCACGTCCTTCGGAGCGTCGGTGCGCACGTAGCCGCGCTGCTGGAGGCGCAGGTCGATTGCCTGCGTCCAGAAATCGAGGTTCGCCTTGGGGTCGTTCGGGACGATGCGCGTCGCGACGACGACGCCGGTGGCGCTGCCGATGCGGTCGTCGAACTGGTCGCCGCCGAGCCGCGCGAAGCCGTCGGGCGCGGACGAGAGGCCGGAGGCGGGGCCGCAGCCGGTCACGATCGGGGCGGCTGCGAGCGAGAGCACGAAGAGAATTTTGCGGAGCATGGTCTTGGTCCTCGAGTTTTTTCAGTTGGAGACGAGCTCGGTCACGCCCAGCCGATTGAGCCAATCGGCGTGGAGGGCGAGGATGCGCGGCGGCGGCGGCGGGACGACCTTCGGCGGTCCGACGACGATCGCGACCGGCTTCGGCCGCGGCGAGAGCGCGATGCTGAGCGTCGAGTACGCGGCGTGGTCCTTCAAGAAGCGCATGCGGCCCTCGATGCGATCGATCTCCATCGAGATGCGCTCGAGCTCGTGCTCGATCGTGAGCATGTCGTTCATGTTGGCCGAGCGCGCGAGGAACTCCTGGAGGCGCTTCTGCGTGGCCTTGAGGTTTTGGAGGCGCACCTCGGCGTCGTGGAACTCTTCGCTCACGTCCTCGGCGGTCACCGACTGGTGCGTGATCTCGCCGAGCGCGCCGACCTTCTCGAGCGCCTCGTGGAAGCGCGGGGAGGGGACGCGCACGGTGACCGTGCCGTCGTGTCGGCCGGCGAGGTGGCCGCCCATCGACTCGCCGATGTCGATGATGCGATCGATCGTGGGCGCGACCTTGCCGTCGTCCACCATCATCGCGACCTGGCCGTCGTAGACGATGAGGACGTCCGGATTTTCTTCGGCCGTCTTCTTGGGCGCGCCGTTCGCCGTCGGGATCGTCTTCGCGCCGACAGTCTGCGCTGGCGTCGACGGGCCGCTCGCGGCGCGGCTCGAATTCTCGGCGGTCTGCGCGGCGGGCGCGGCCTCGGCGGCGACCGCGCCCGACGGCGGCGCGGCCCTGGGCGCGCTCGCCATTTCGGACGCGCCGCAGCCGGTGGCCGCGAAGATCAGAGCAAGAACGAGGGGGAGTCGTTTGGCGTTCACACCCGACAAACGCGCCCGCCGCCTCGACCTTACAGGCTTAACCCGTGTGGTAGCCGGCGACGAGCGAGCGCGCCAAGAGGCCCCATCCGTCGATCGCGACGAACAAGAGCAGCTTGAACGGCAAGCTCACCTGGGTCGGACTGAGCATCTGCATGCCGAGCGCGAGGAGCACGTTGGCGACGACCATGTCGATGACCAGGAACGGCAGGTAGAGGAGAAAGCCGATCGCGAACGCCTCGCCGAGCTCGGTGACGACGAACGCGGGCACGAGCACGGTGAAGTCGTCGTCGGTCACCTTCGCGCGGGATTCGGGCGGGCGCGACTCGCGCGCGACGCTCACGAAGCGCTCGCGCTCGCGCCGGTCGCTGTTGGCCTTCAAGAAGTCGTGCATCGGGTCTTTGACCGCGTCGATGCCGCCTCGGATCAGCGTGCCGGTGTCGAGCGCCTTGGTGCTCGTGAAGAGCGGCTCGGCCTTGGTCCAAATCTTTTCGCCCACCGGCTCCATCGCGAGCAGCGTGAGCGCCGCGGCGAGCGCCATGATCACCGTGTTGGACGGGACGCTCTGCGCGCCGATCGCGCTGCGGACGATCTGGAGCACGGTCGAAATCTTCACGAACGCGGTCACGCTCATGAAGACGAACGGCAGCAGCGAGACGAGCGCGAGCGCGACGACGAGGACGATCGGGCGGCCGAGGAGATCGTCGCCTCCGACCTCATGCATCGCCGTCCTCCTTCGGTTCGGGCTTCGCGCGGAGCCGTGCGAGGACGTCGGAGAATTTCAGCGCCTTGGTCTCTACGTCCTGCGGGACGGACGCCGCGGGCATCTCGGCGAGCTTGGTGAGGCCGCCCTCGGACGCGCCGACGACGATCACCTGCTCGCCGATTCGAACGAGATAAATCGCGCGTCGCGCGTCGAGCGGGAGCTGCCCGACGAGCTTGATCGATCCCGAGGCGCGCGCGACGCCGAGCTTGCGCGCGCCGTACAAGACGACGAAGGCGATCGCGCACACGACGACCAGCGTCAAAAACGTCTCGACGAGGTACCCCGCGTAGCTCCCCATTGGCCGCGGGACCATATCATTTCGAGCAACCGGTGGGCGCGCGGCGACGCGGCTGTCTGCGGCGGCTCCTGATTCGTTGTAGAACGTCGGTATGCCGAAGTCGGACATCCCCGAGCTCGTCGCGGCGGCGCAGACCATCGAGAACGACCAGCGCCGCCTCGAAGAGCTCGCCGACGGGCTCGGCAAGACCAAGCTGCAGAGCGAGAAGACGATTGGGCGCGCAGCGCGAGAGCTCCAGAGCGCCCTCGAGCAGCAGGAGCAGCTCGCGCTCTCGCTTCGAGCGCTCGGCGAAGCCATGGGGCGGATGCAGGAGCGCCAGCAGAGCGCCGTCGCCAAGCTCGGGGCGCGCGCGGTCGAGATCCAAACCCGCCGGACGCGTCTCTCCGAGCTGATGCTGCGCTATGCGGCGCTCGGCTCGCGCGCGGCCGAGCTGCTCGAGAGCATGTCGACGTCGCTCGAGGCCGAGGACAAGTCCGCCGCGGTGAGCGGCGCGGACGCGAAGCTCGTCGTCGTGGTCGACGAAGCGAGCGCGCTCGCGAAGGACGCCCGCGAGGAAGACTTCACCGAGCTCGCGCACGAGGCCGACGTGCTGAAGCAGAAGTTCCACGCCGTGCGCGTGCAGCTCGGCGCCGCCCGCAAGGCGAGCTCCAACTAGCCCGTCACGGCGGGACGCACACGTTCGGCGAGCCGTTGCAGGACAACTTGCAGTGGGCGCCCGCGCCGAAGAGCGTGACGCACGCCGCGTCGCCCGTGCACGCGACCGTGCAGAGGTTCGCCATCGAAGAGCAGCCGCCAGCGATCGCGACCGACTCGGTCATGCAGGTCGTGCCGCTCGCGCACGACGCGCCGCTCGCGTTGCAGGAGCCGCCCGCGGCGACGTTTCCATTGGTCGCGCCGCCGCAGGCGACGAGAGCGAACAAGAGGCCGAGGAGCCGTCGCATGCCTCGAGCGTAGCGCGGTCTTCGCAGCGCGTCGCACGCGTGTTAGAAGCTGCGCCCGAAAAACGTGGCGCTCGTCGTCCAAAAATTCGGAGGCACCTCGGTCGGGTCGATTGAGCGCATTCGCAACGTCGCGCGGCGGTGTCTGGCGGCGCAGCGGGCGGGCAACGACGTCGTGGTCATCGTGTCGGCGATGAGCGGCGAGACCAATCGGCTGCTCGGCCTCGCCCACGAGGTGACGCAGGTGCCCGACGCGCGTGAGATGGACGCGATCGCCGCGACCGGCGAGCAGGTCGCCGCGGCGCTCACCGCGATGGCGATCCAAAACGAGGGCGGCAAGGCGCGCTCGCTCCTCGGCCACCAGGTGAAGATCCTGACCGACGGCGCATTCACCAAGGCGCGCATCAAGGCGATCGAGGGCTCGAAGATTTTCTCGACGCTGCGCGAGGGGCAGATCGCGGTCGTCGCGGGCTTCCAGGGGGTCGACGAGAGGGGCGACATCACGACGCTCGGACGCGGTGGATCGGACACGACGGCGGTCGCGGTGGCCGCGGCGATCGGCGCCGACGCGTGCGAGATCTTCACCGACGTCGACGGCGTCTACACGACCGACCCCAACGTGTGCCCGACGGCGCGCAAAATCGCGCGCATTTCGTACGAAGAGATGCTCGAGCTCGCCTCGCTCGGGGCGAAGGTTCTGCAAATTCGAAGCGTGGAGATTGCAATGAAGTACGGCGTTCCGGTTCACGTGCGCACCTCGTTCAACGACAGCGAGGGCACCTGGGTCACGCGCGAGGACAAGGCGCTCGAGGACGTGGTCGTCGCCGGCGTCGCGTACGACAAGGGCGAGGCGCGCGTCTCGCTCGTCGGCTTCGAGGACAAGGTCGGCGCGATGGCCGAGCTCTTCGCGCACATCGCCGACAAGAACATCTCGGTCGACATGATCGTGCAGGTCGCCGGATTCCGCCGCAGGCGGGACGGCGCAATCACAGGTCGCCGGATTCCGCCGCAGGCGGGACGGCGCAATCCCCCGACGCCGACACCGAGTCGCAGGGCCGCGCCGACGTCACCTTCACGCTGCCGAAGACCGATTCTCGCGCGCGCCAAGCCCGAAATCGAGGGCATCGCCAAATCGCTCGGCGCCCGCGAAATTCGCTACGACTCGGACGTCGTCAAGGTCTCGATTGTGGGCCTCGGCATGCGCTCGCACGCCGGCATCGCCTCGAAGATGTTCCGCTTGCTCGCGAAGGAGAACATCCCCATCCAGGCGATCTCGACGAGCGAGATCAAAGTCTCGGTCCTGGTCCCTGCAAAATACACGGAATTGGCCGTCCGCTCGCTGCACGATGGCTTCGGCCTCGCCACGCCCCCCGCGGCGGAGTGAGAAGAGGGACATAAAGATAGGAAGGTAGGAAGATAAGAAAAGAATTGTGGTTTTCCAAAACCAAAATCTTCTTTCTTACCTTCTAATCTTCCAATCTTTATGTCTCTCCTCTCCTACTGCGCCGTGATCTCGTCGCACGGCGGCGGGGCAGGCCCGTCGCAACCGAGGTAGGCGCGTAGCTCGCCCGGGACGGGGGCGTAGGTCCAGCGCTCGGAGAGCTTTCGTTTCTGGAGCGCGGCGGCCGTCGAGCTCGCTTCGTACGCTTCCCATTGGCGGACGAGCGCGGCGTGGAGCGAGCGGAGGCGCTGAACCGCCGGTTTGCCGAGCGGCGCGACGGCGTCCTCGAGCGCCGCGAGGAACGTGCTCGTGCCGTCGTCGTCGCGCCCCGCGGTGAGCGGGTTCGGGCACGCGGCGAGCGCTTTGGGAACCGCCGCGCAGATCGCGTCGCGCACGCCGCACGTGCTCGCGTCCTTCGCAAACTCGTAGAGGCGACAGGCGAGATCGCGGTTCACCTGCGGCTTCTCGGAGCGCGTGCAGCCGAGGCACGCGTCGACCGAGAGCGCGAGGGTCATCCCGACCGGCACGAGAGAGCCGTATTGCGTGTTCTGGAAGTCGCCGCCGAGCGGGACGAGCATGTCGTAGGTGCCCTCGAGCGACACCGCGCGGCCGACGCGCATGCCGAGGCCGAGGCCTGGACGAAAGCCGACCCCCGCGCCGGTCATCGGAAAATCGCCGCGCGCGACGGCGTAGAAGTCCCACAAATCGCCCATCCAGAAGCTCGCGCGGAGCCGCGCGCCCGCGTACGCCGAGACCGGGCCGTGCGCGTCGTCGCCCCAGTAGCCGAGCTGGACGCCGCCGAAGACGCTCGGCCGAATGCGCTGATTCCAGAGCGGCAGACCGAAGTCGAAGCCGAGGAGAGCGCTCGAACGGCCGACGCGCGTGTCCTTCGGCGCATCGGTGCGGCCGTTCGCGTCGAGGAGCGTCGCGACGGTCACGTTGACCTCGAGGAACCGCGAGCCGCTCAGCACGTAAGGAGTCGACGCAGGCTTCGGGAGCTCGCCGGGGACGGGCGGGGCCTCTTGCGCGGCGGCGACGCACGGCGCGAAGAGCGCGAACGCGGCGGCGAGCGCCCTCGCTCGCGCGCTCATTGCGGCCTCGCGCAGGGCGTCGTGCTCGCGGGGCTGCTCGGCTTGGGCCCGTCGTCGTTGGGACAGTCGGGCGCGTCGGGCGACTTCTTGAGCCGCGCGAGGACGTCGGCCGGGCACGCCGCGTCGACCGTGGGAAGGCGCGGCGTGCACCACTCGAAGAGCGTCGCGTCGTCCACGGGCAGGTCGAGCGCCTGCGCGATTTGCCGGCACTTCACGCGCGCGGCCTCGACGCCGGCGAGCATCAGGCGCCGCTGCTCGGTCGGATTGAAAGCATAACCGGGCAAGCCCGGGACGCGCTCCTCGTTGCGCCACACGTTGACGACCTCGAACGTGTCTTTGACGATCTGTTCATTATTTTGATAAGGATGCCCGGCCGTGCGCGAGCACGCGCGCGCGAAGCTACCGGAACATAGATAATCTTCGTCGCACGTCCCCGTGCAGAGCGGCGTCTTGCCGGCGCGGATCTTCTCGACGCGATCGTGGCGGAGGAGCGACGTGCAAAACTCGTATTCGGAGAGCCGCATCGCCTCGGCGCTCGAGCGCGCGTGGTCGATCTCGGCCTCGGTGACGCCCCCGGTCGAGATGTCGATGTAGCGGATGGCCATCCCGAGGGCGTTCGGGATCGCGACGTCGTCGCCGGTGATCGACGAGCCGCTCGAGACGACGAGGAGACGCTCGACGCCGCGCCGAACGAGCGCCAAAAGCGGCAATTCGGAGCGGATCCCGCCGTCGAGGTACGCGAAGTTCCCGGCGTCCGGCATCGGGTCGACGGGGAGGTGGTACGTCGGCCGCACGATGAACGGGAGCGCCGCCGACGAGACGACCGCCTTGGCGACGTCCCAACGCGCGGCCAGCGTCGCCGGATCCTGATCGCTCAGCGAGTAGAGCCTGCCGGTGCGGAAGTCGACCGTGTTGAGGACCAGCTCCATCCGGTTGTTCATTTCGCTGCACTGGTAGTTGGCTTCGATTTTCGAGGCGAGGCCGTCGAAGTCCAACAAAGAATCGCGAACGTCCTTGGGGTTTGCGCCGTCGCCGCGCGCCAGATTGAACGCGGTTTGATTGCGTACGCAATAAAGGTCGTTCATCGACGAGCAGAGGTACCAGCCAAGATAATCGCGTAATGCCTTTTCGCGGCCCGCGTCGCTCGAGAGGGTCGAATGGAAGATGTCGGTCGCGGCGACGACGGTCGCGCCGGTGCTCGTCCCGCTCGCCATCGTGAAGCCCGCCGTGCGCGGATCGCACTTGTGCGAGCGGATGCACTGGTCGATCAGGTTGAGCGCGACCCAGACGACGCCCGAGCTGAAGATGCCGGTCGCCGCGCCCCCTTTGACGACGAGGCCGGTCACCGGGTGATCGAGGCTCCGCTTCCAGCGGCGATCGCCGAGGTACACGCTCGTGTCGGCGAAGGCGAGGCGCGCGCCCTCGATGGCCTCCTGGAGCGTCGCGAAGCGCTCGTCGACGAGCTTGGAGGCGACTTGCGCGGCGTGGTCGAGCGCGACGCGGAAGCGCACGTAATCGGCGAGCTGCTCCATCGCGGGCCCGTTGGCCTTGTTTCCGCTGCAAACGGGCAAGTCGGGCGGCGCGATGTCGGGGGCGTCGCGGCCGATCGCCTGGTCCATCTGCTGCTGGGTCGCGGTCGAGCACTTCTGATCGCCGGCGTCGTCGATCGGCGGGAGATCCGTCGACGCGTCGCCCTCGAACGTCGCGCGGATGAGCGCGCTCACGAACGTGTCGGCGTGGTCGTGGAGCTTCGCGAGCCACGCGGCGACGCGCGCGTCGCGCGTGCCTTGGCCGAAGTACGCGCCGCCGAGCTCGTCGCGCATTCGCCACTTCACCGTGTCGATCGCTCGCTGCGACCGCGGATACGCCGGGTCGCTCGTGCTGTCGAGCACGCCTTGGTTGAACGCCGTCGCGAGCTGCCGCGAGGCGACCACGTTGCACGCGAGCATTGCGCCGAGCGACGCCGCGAGAGCCCCCAAAAGTCGAGCGCGCATCGCGGGAATTGTCGCGTCGCGCTCGACGCGGGGCCAAATTTCGAGCTACACGCTCCCGCATGGCGAAGACGATCCTCGTGGGTGGCTACGGTCCGGGAATCTCGAACGCGGTCGCCGAGAAATTCGGCGCGGAGGGCTTCGCGGTGGCGCTCGTCGGGCGCACCGAAGCGCGTCTCGCCGCGGGCGTGAAGTCGCTCGCCGCGAAGGGGATCAAGGCGTCCTCATTTCGGGCGGATCTCGCCGACTCGAAGTCGGTCGAGGCGGTCGTCGCGAACGTGCGTGGCGCGCTCGGGCCGATTCTCGGTCTTGCAGTGGACGGCGTACGGCGGTGGCGCGGGCGACTTGCTCGCGGCGGACGACGCCGCGCTTCACGCCGTCTTCGACGTCGCGGTGACGGGGCTGCTCGCGGGCGTGCGCGCCGCGCTTCCGGATTTGAAGAAGGAGCGCGGGGCGCTGCTCGTGACGAACGGCGGCTTCGGCTTCTTCGACCCGAAGGTGGACGCGATGGCGGTGCAGTTCGGCGCGCAAGGCCTGGCGCTCGCGAACGCGGCCAAGCACAAGCTCGTCGGGTTGCTCGCGGAGGCGCTGCGCGGCGAGGGCGTCTACGTCGGCGAGGTGATGGTCGTCGGGACCGTCAAAGGCACCGCGTTCGACAGCGGCCACGCGAACCTCGACCCAAAGACGATCGCCGAAAAATTCTGGGAGCTCTACGCCGCGCGCGCCGAGACGTACGCCACGGTGCACTGAGCGCCGCGCCTAAAATCCCCAGACGTACTCGGCGCGCAGGAAAATCTGCGTGTAGCTCGGATAGCTCACGATGTCGCTCAGCATGAAATGCTGGCGCACCGCGAGGCCGAGCGCGAAGTGGCGCGTGACCTGGTAGTCGAGCCCGCCGGCGATCGTCGCGCCGACGGCGAAGCGCGCGCCCTCGACGCTGCCGCCGTGGAGCGAGAACCCGCTCGCCATGAGCCCGATGTACGGGACCCAGCGGAGCACGTCGAGCGTGTACGCGACGCCGGCGCCGACGTTCTCGATCATCGTGGGGCGGTTGTGGTTCGGCTCGGCGTCTTCCTGCAAGGCGACCCCGCAGAACGCGCCCTCGACGAGCAAGTTGAACGCGTCGCTCAGGCCGTAGGCGTAGTGGATGCCGCCGCCGGCGCCGACCGAGAGCGTCGGCTTCTGATCGATCGAGACGAACGCGACGCCGCCGTCGATCCCGAGGTGATGCTGGCGCTCGTACGCGTGGGCGTCCGCGGCGAAGAAGAGAGCGGCCGCGAGGACGGTCGCTCGCGTCCTCACGGGTGGGCTCCGAGAGCCAGCTCGACGAGCTTCTTGAACTTGGCGATTGGCTGAGCGCCGGTGAGCAGGTAGGCGGTCCACGCGCCGTTCGGCGTGCCGCGCCCGATGAGGAACGTGGGCGTGCCGGTGATCGACGCGCCCTGCGCCACCTTCGCGTCCGCGTCGACGACGGTCGCGTTGGCGCCCGTGTCGAGCGCGTGGCCGAACTTGGTCATGTCGACGCCGAGCGCGCGCGCGTAGCCGTCGATGCTCGTGCGCGAGAGGCCGTCTTGGTCCGTTTGATGCGAAAAGAGCTGGTCGTGCATCTTCCAGAAGGCCGCGCCGCCCTTCTCTTTGTAGACCTCGACCGCCGCCTCGGCCGCGAGCTCCGCCTGCGCGTGGAAGCCGAGCGGCATGTGACGCCAGACGAGCTTGACCTTCGTCGGGTACGCCTTGAGGAGCTCCGCGAGCGTCGCGTCGGCGCGCTTGCAGTACGGGCACTGGAAGTCGGCGAACTCGACGATGGTGACGGGCGCCGCCGCGGGGCCGCGCACCGGCGCGTTGCCGGCGAAGGTCACGGTCTTCTGCTCGGGCGGCGGCGGCGTCTTGCCGTTCTTCGTGAGCTCGTCGTAGACGTTCTCCGGCTTGGTGCCGGCGGTGACGAGCGCCTTGGCCTTCACGAGCTCTTCGTCGATGATCGCCTTGAACTTCTCGAACGGCTGCGCGCCGACGAGGCGGCGGCCGTCGATGAAGAAGTGCGGCGTGCCGTTCGCCTCGAAGTCCTCGGCGAGCGCCGCGTCCTTGTCGATCGTCGCGGCCCATTTTTTGTGGGCGATCGCCCATTTCACCTTGGTGACGTCGAGCTTCAAGTCGGTCGCGATTTGCTCGAGGTCGGCGTCTTCGAGCTTCTGCGAGGCGAAGAGCTTGTCATGCGCGGCCCAGAAGCCTGCGTCGCCCTTCTCGGAGCGCGCCTCGATCGCGAGCTCCGCGGCGGGCTCGGCGCGCGGGTGGAACGGGAGCGGCTCGTGCCGGAAGACCAAGCGAACGTCGTTGCCGTAGGTCGTCCTGATCTGCGCGAGCGTCGGCTCGGCGCGCTTGCAGAAGGGGCACTGGAAATCCGAAAACTCGATGATCGTGACGAGCGCGTTCTTGTTTCCGCGCTGCGGGCTGGTGCCGACGGGCACCTTCCACACGGTCTTCGTGTCCTCGGTCGGCTGGTCGTCGTCGTGCCGCGCGGCCGGCGCGACGTAGTTCTCCTTCGCGAGCGTCGCGTAGACGTCTTGCGCGGCGACGCCCTTCTCGACTTTGGCCTTCGCCGCGGCGAGCTGCGCGTCGATGACCTCCTTGAACTTCTCAATCGGCTGCGCGCCCGTGATCGAGACGCCGTTGACGAAGAAGGCGGGCGTGCCGTTCACGCCGACTCGCTTCGCGAGCGCGTCGTCGTCCTCGATCTTCTGCGCGAACTTGTGCGACGCGAGCGCGTCGCGGAAAGCGGCGAGCGAGACGCCTGCTTGCTGCGCCCACGCCTCGTAGTTCGCGGGCCCGAGATCGCGCTGGTTCTGGAAGAGGAGATCGTGGAACTTCCAGAACGCGCGGTCTCCGCCGAGCGCGCGCACGGTCGCGGCCGCCTCGGCCGCGGGCTTGGCGTTCGGGTGGAAGGGCAGCGGCTCGTGCTTGAAGACGACGCGGAGCTTCGGCTCGCCGTAGGCCTCCTCGAGCTGCTTGATCGTCGCGAACGCGCGCCCGCAGAACGGGCATTGGAAGTCGGAGAACTCGACGATGGTCACCGGCGCCGTGCGGCTGCCCCAGACGGGATC
Source organism: uncultured delta proteobacterium (assembly GCA_963731595.1). Lineage (GTDB taxonomy): Bacteria > Myxococcota_A > Polyangia > Polyangiales > Polyangiaceae > DASXHD01. Next base: position 117,869 of record CAVSWE010000002.1, on the reverse strand, counting down.
GCTCTCGACGATCGGGATCGCGGCGTCCGCCTCGCTCTTTCCGCTCGGCTGCGCGAGGGCGGCGTCGTTGCCCGGCGCGGCATGGGCGCTCTGTTGGGGCAGCGAGATGGCTTCCTGCTTTTGCGTGGAAGCGCCGCCGCAAGCGACGGCGAGCGCGAGGACGAATGGACGGAGGACGCGAGGATTCATGGCCGGCGGAGCATACTCCGGTTCGGTCGAATTGGTCGTCGCGGCGCGCACCGGGTACGTTCGACGGCTCGGCGGTGAGCCCGCGCGTGCTTCCCCTTGGCGGGGGGCGCCGGTCGTGCGAGGCCATGACGCATGAGCACCCTCGATCACATCGGAATCAACGTCTCGAGCTACGCGCGCTCGAAGGCGTTCTACGAAAGGGCGCTCGCCCCGCTCGGCGTCGCCGTCGTCATGGAATACGAGACCTGGTGCGGCATGGGGCGCGACCGCAAGCCCGATTTCTGGTTCGGCGAGGGCGTCACGAAATACCAGACGCCCGAGCAGACGAAGATCATCACGCCCGTGCACGTGAGCTTCGTCGCCCGCTCGCGCGCCGAGGTCGACGCGTTCTACGAAGCGGCGCTCGCCGCCGGCGGCAAGGACAACGGCCGCCCCGGCATCCGCAAGGAGTACCATCCGAATTACTACGGCGCGTTCGTCCTCGACCCGGACGGGCACAACGTCGAAGCGGTGGTTCACACGCCCGAGTGACGGCGTCGCCTCACCGGCGCGCGTGCCAGAGCGGCAGATCCACGCCGAGCGTGATCATCATGCCCGGGCCCCAGGAGGTCTTGTCGACCGTAACGGGGACGAACATCGTCGCGCTCGCGTGGATGTATTTTGCATGGATTCCGTAGCCGCCGCCGACGTAGGGCACGAAGCCGTCCTCGACGATCGTGCTGCCGTTCGAGGCGCTCGTCGCGAAGCCGTCGTTCTTGAACGACGTGTGGACGCCGAGGATGCCGAACACCGTGCCGTATCGGCCGTCGGGGCCGAAGGAGTAGCTCGGATAGAGGCCGGCCTGAAAAACCCAGTCGCTGTCGGTGCCGCTGTCCATCGGCGCGTAGCATCGGTTGCCGTCGCCCCACGCGAGCGGCGCGGTGCAGCCGGATTGGAGCGCGTAGCCGGTCCACGGGATCTCGTACATCATCGCGCTCGCGGCGATGCCGAGCGCGGCGTGGTGGCCGTGGTCCAGGAACAAGGAGCCGCGCACCTCGGGGCCGATGCCGAAGAGGCTGCCGTGCTTGGCGAGCGGCAGCGTGCCGACGGCGGTCGGCTCGGTCCACTTCTCGTCGGAGTAGGCGGCGTGGACGCCGATGTCGAGACCGCGCACCGGCGTGATCGACGCGCGCGCTTCGAACGAGGTCGCGGCGACCTCGAGGGCGGTGTCGTGGACGTCCGGGAACCAGCGCTCGACGACCGCCGTGTGTTGATAGGTCCCCTCGACGTGGACCTCGCCGGCGTGCGACGGATACCCGTCCCACGCGATCGGATGCGCGGCCGGCGTGATGCCCGTGTACCGATAAGGAGTGAGCGGCGCGCACGCGCCGAGGCTGGCGATCAGCGCAAAAGGAAGCAGCTTCGTCATGTCGACGCGCTTTAGCAATTCGCGCGCCGCGCCTTCGCGAGGCTGTTTTCAGCCTTTTCCCGCGTGACCGACGAACTGACTATGATCGCGGTCGCTCACAAAACCGAAACGGCCCGGAGACTCTCGCCTCCGGGCCGCTCGTCACGCTCTCGTACGAATCACTTCGCTTCGGAGATGCGCCTTGTCGATCAGCTTGCCTTGAACTTCGTCGTACGGCTGCGCGCCGATGAGGAAGTAGCCGTTGATGAAGAACGCCGGCGTCCCCTGACACGCCCGCGTCGTTGCCCGCCTTCGGCGTCCGCGTCGACCTCGCGCCTTGTGGGACGGCTGTCGAGCGCCGCCTTGAACTTCGTCATGTCGAGGCCGATGTCCTGGGCGTAGCTTCTCGAGGTCGTCGCGCTTGATGCCCTCGGGCGTTCCCTGCTGGTTCTGTACATGCGTGTCGTGCATCTTCCAGAAGCCGTCGGTGCCCTTCTGCTTGTAGCGCCTCGATCGCCGCCTCGCGCCGCGAGCGGCGCGTCCGGGTGCATCGGGAGGGGGATGTTGCGCCAGACGAACTTCACCTTGTCGCCGTAGTTCTTCATCACCTCGGTCGACGGTCTCCTCGACGCCGCTGCAGAACGGGCACTGGAAGTCGCGAGAACTCCTGGATGACGACCTTCGCGTTCTTGTTGCCCTTCCAGGGAGCGTCCGGCGGGATCGGCGACGTCCTTCTTCTCGAGTCGCCGCCGCGAGCGCCCTTTGCCGTCCTTGCGTGAGGCGTGTCGTAGAGAGCCTCCGGCGCGATCGCCCTTCGAGAGGAGGTCGTTCGCCTTCTTGATCTCTTCGTCGATGATCGCCTTGAACTTGTCCTCGAACGGCTGCGCGCCGACGAGGCGGCGGCCGTTGACGAAGAAGTGCGGCGTGCCCGACGCCTGGAAGTCCTCCGACTCGTCGATGTCCGTCGTCGAGTCGCTTCTTCCACTTGTGCGTTCTTGATCGCGTTGTCGACCTTCGGACGTCGAGGCCGAGGTCCTTCGCGGCCGTTCTCGAGGTCCTGCTCGTCGAGCTTCGGCTGGATGTCGAAGAGCTTGTCGTGCGCGTCCCAGAAGCCCTTGTCCCCTTCTCGGCGCGAGCCTCGAGCGCGACCTCGGCGGCCGGTTCGGCGCGCGGGTGGAACGGGAGCGGCTCGTTCTTCCAGACGAGGCGGACCTTGTCGCCGTACGTGTCGCGGAGCGCCTTGCAGCGTCGGCTCGACGCGCTTGCAGTACGGGCACTGGAAGTCGGAGAACTCGACGATCGTGACGAGCGCGCTTCGCGTTGCCGCGGACTGCGGCGAGCCTTGCCGACGCGGGACCTTGAAGACCGTCTTGGTGTCTTCCTTCTCGCCCTCGTCCTGCTTTCGCCGCCGGGGCGTTCTTCTTGTTCTCCTGCGACATCGACCACGTAGATCTTGTCCTTCGGCGTGCCCGCGGCGATCTTCGCCTGCGCCTTCTGGAGCTCCTGGTCGATGACGGCCTTGAACTTGTCGAAGGGCTGCGCGCCCGAGAGCCTCGACGCCGTTGATGAAGATCGCCGGCGTGCCGTTGGCGCCGACGGCTTGTGGCCTTCGTCGTTGTCCTCGTCGACCTTCTTCGCCCACGTGTGAGCGTCGAGGCCGGCCTTGAACTTCGCCATGTCTACGCCCGACGTCCTTCGCCCACTCGTCGTAGCTCGTCGCGGCCGAGCGTCCTTCTGGTTCGCCGAACGCCTTGTCGTGGAACTTCCAGAAGGCGTCGTTGCCCTCGAGCGCGAAGACGCCCTGGCCGCCTCGGCCGCGGGCTTGCGCGTTCGGGTGGAACGGGAGCGGCTCGTTCTTCCAGACGATGCGGACCTTGTCCGGGCCGTACGTCTCGCGCACCTGCTGCAGCGTCGGCTCGACGCGGCGGCAGAACGGGCACTGGAAGTCGGAGAAGATGACGATCGTGACCGGCGCGGTGCGCGAGCCCCACATCGGGTCCTTGCTCGATGACCGGAATCGGCGAGTCCTTGTCCGCCCACTCGGCGCCCTCGGCGGTGTCGGCGCCGATGTCACCCTGACGGATGCCGCTTGCTGGTCGTAGCCCCACATCAGCATGGCGCCGGCCAAGAAGCAGAGAATGAAACCGATGATCGCGACGCCGGAGTTGATTCCGGTCGGCTCGCTCATCGAGCTCGCAGAAGCTTTTTCTGCGTCGTTGTTTTCTTTGGACATGAGATCTCCTGAAATGAAGAAAGGACAAGCGGTCGCCGTGCGAGCACGACGGTCGCGGAGTTTCTGGGTTTGCCATCGGCGCGTCAGCGCCGGAGCGGGTGACGAATGGGTTCGCGGAACCGCTCAGCCGCGCGGCGGGCGCTCGACGCGGTCGCGGATTCCGGCCGGCAACGTGAACGTCTCGGCGAAATGCGCAAGCGCGGCCGTCGGCGTGGCCGGGAGAACGCGCAGCGCGGCGGGAACGGCCGCGCGCGGAGCGGCTTCGCTCGCGTCGGGCGCGCTCGGCGCCCGGCCGCGCTGGATCATGCGGCCGACGATGGGCTTGGCCGAGCAGTCGTCGGCGGTCGCCTCGATCGAGGACGCCTTGGAGCTCTCGAGCGTGGGGTTCGGCGCGAAGGTGATGGCCGCGCGGATGTCGCACTGAGGCGCGGCCGCGAGCGCCGAGCGCGACGCGACGCACACGATCGCCGCCGCGAGGAGCGACAGCGCGAATCGGATGTGCTTGCGGTAGAGGCGCACGGCGACCGTGGAGTTTGGACCGGGGCGGGTATTCTGTGCAATGTATTTGCGCCGTGCACGCCGATCACGCCCTCTTCCGCCACCTCTACGGAGGGACCGGACCCTGGCTCTGGGTCATGGCCGCGCTCACGGTGATCGGCAGCGGGTGGGCGATGATCCCGATCGCGATGCTGATGGCGTTCGAGCGGACGCGCTCGCACGCGCTTCGGCTCCTCGCTCTCCTCGCCGGCGTCGCGACCGCGGTCTTCGCGCTGAAGGCGCTCGTCGGGCGCGCGCGGCCGTGCGGCTCGCTCGCGCACGTGCACGCGCTCGTCTTCTCGACGCCCCACGACCCGTCGTTTCCGAGCGGGCACGCGGCGGGGGCCTTCGCCGTCGCGGCGTTCGTCGCCTTCGAGGCGCGCGTGCACCCGTTCGCGAAGGCGGCGCTCTTCGTCGTCGCCGCGGGCATCGCGCTCTCGCGCGTCGTGCTCGGCGTGCATTTCCCGAGCGACATCGCCGCGGGCGCGGTCTTGGGTACGCTCGCGAGCTTGTCTTTCTCGGCCGGACACAAGGCATGGACGAAAAGGAAACGAAACGAAGCCGCGACTTCGATCATCCTTTGAGGTGTGGTAGCCGACGCCGATCTCGTCGGCCGCATCATCGCCGGGAAATACGCCGTACGCTCGGTCATCGGGAGCGGGGCGATGGGAACGGTTTATCGGGCGCGCCAAGTCGCGCTCGACAAGATCGTCGCGCTGAAGGTCCTCAACCAGGAGCTCCGTGACGATCCCGAATTCGTGATGCGCTTCCACACCGAGGCGCGCGCGGCCTCGCGCCTCGACCACCCGCACTCGACGCGCGTGCTCGACTTCGGCGAGGAGGCTGACGGCCTGCTCTACATCGCCATGGAGCTGCTCGAAGGGCGAACGCTCGCGGAGGTGATCGAGCGCGAGCACCCGCTTGCGCCCGCGCGCGTCGCGGCGATCGTGAGCCACGCGCTCTCGGCCGTCGGCGCGGCCCACACCACGATTCGCGCCGAGTGGCTGGCGCGCCGGCAGCAGTTCGATCCCGACGCCGTCGCGCTCCGCTACGCGGTCGACGACGCGAACGCCTTCTTCATGAAGCAAGGCGCGTACGTCGAGCTCGAGCAGCCGCTCACGTCGCGCGTCGATCTCCTGATCCGCGCCGACGGGCTCCTCCGCATCGGCGACGTGCCGGTGGATTCGCCGCTCGATCACGAGAGCGCAGTCGGACGCGCGACGCTCGGACTCGCCGTCCTCGTCGAGAGGCACCTGCGCGTGAAGGCGTCGAGCGAGCTCCGGGAATTCACCGACCCGGACGTGCGCGGCGTGAAGACCGAGACGAGCTTTCACCTCGGCGCGGTCGGCACGTTCTAAGGGCCGTGCGAGAGGGTGACGTAGAGCACGGGGATGGCGATCCCGATCGTGACGAAGACCGCGCCGCGTCCGAGCAGGCCCTTCTTGCCGGGGAGCATGAAGAGGCCGCTCGTCGCGAGGAGCAAGAGGCCGAGCGCATAGGCGTCGGCGAAATACTTCCACGCCTTCTTGCCGCGGTTCAGATGGAGCCAGTTCGCAGTGCGGACGAAGAAGCGCGGCTTCTGCTGTTCGTCGACGACCTTGCCCGTCGGCAAATCGACGTGGAGCGTGCGGTGGTCGTAGAGGATCTCGAGGTCGTCGCCTTCGCGGTACACCTCTTTGGGTTTGCCCTCGATGTGCTCGCTCGCGGCGACGCTCGCCGCGAGCTCGTCGTCGCCGTGCTCGCCGGGCGCGAGTTGCACGGTGTACGTGCGCGTCACGTTCTGGAAGTTCGAATCCCAATCGCGCGATGTGGTTCACCGCGAGGCCGGAGATTGCATAAACGAACGTGAGGCCGACGGCGACGTAGCCGAGATCGCGGTGAACCGCGCGGACCCACGGACGAATGCGGATGGGGCGTGCGTCAGGAATAGCGCTCCTCCTTCCACGGGTCGGCGTGGTTGTTGTACCCGCGAGTCTCCCAATAACCGGGCTCGTCGGTCTCCCGAATCGAATGCCGGTGAGCCACTTCGCGCTCTTCCAGAAGTACAGATCGGGGACGAGCGCGCGGACGGGCGCGCCGTGCGCCCGCGGGAGGGGATTGCCTTCGTATTTGTGCGCGACGAGGACGTTGGGCCGCATCGCCTCGTGGAGGAGCACGTTCGACGTGTAGCCGTACGCGGCCTCGAAGACGACGTAGTGCGCGCTCGGCTTGACCTTCGCGCGCGCCGCGAGGTCGGCGACGCGAACGCCCGTCCAGTGGCTGTCGAAGAGCGACCACTTCGTCACGCAGTGGACGTCGCAGGTCTGGTTCACCTGGGGCATCGCGAGCAGGCCCGCGAAGTCGAGCTCGAACGGGTTGTCGACCGCGCCGTGCACCTTGAGCCGGAACGCGCCCGGGCTCGGATCGCCCTCTTGCCCGCCCATCGCGCGGAGGTGCTGCAAGAGGTATTGGCTCGGCGGCAGGCGCGGCCGGCCGTCGGCGAGCTTCATCTTGCGCGCGCGCCGCGTCGCCTCGTCGCCCACGACGACGTAGGCGGCGCCGAGGACGGTCACGATCGTGCCGGGGACGAGGACGCGGAGAAAGGTGCGCCGATCGCTCATCCGGGGCTTCGCGTCGATCTCGGTCACGAAAGGCTCCTCTTTCATCTTCTGGATGTACTACGCCTGCTCGGGCGATCGGGTTTCACTCCCAACATGTCCGACCTCGACGCCATCCGAGCCAAGCTGAACGACCCGGGTTTTTGGCCGGGGCGCCGCGACGTGGGGCCGCTGCTCGAGCTGCTCGCGGCGGCCGACGAGGACGAGGCGGCGAAGGTCGTTCGCGTGCTCGCCAAGTTGCCGCTCGCGGCCGAGCGGGCCGAGGCCGAGTGGGGCGCCGCGGCGCCGCCGCTGCGGCATCGTTTGGTCATGCTGGTCGCGCGCGAGCGCGGCGACGAGGCATGCGCGGCGCTCGCCGCGGCGCTCGGCGACGCGGATCCGCGGACGCGCAAGGCGGCGGCGCGCGGGCTCGGGCGCGTGCAGAATGCAACCGTTCGCGCCGAGGCGTCTCGCGCGCTGCGCGCCGCGCTCGCGGCCGAGTCGCGGCCGGAGGTCGAGCGCGCGATCGTCGAAGCGCTCGGCAAGGTGGGCGGCGCAGAGGACGCCGCGGCGATCGGCGCGCGCGGCGACGAGCGCGTTCGAAAGGACGCCCTTCGGCGCATCGACCGCACCGAATCGCGGTCGACGCCTTCGCGCGTCGCCGCCGAGCGCGTCCTGGCGGCGCCGTTCGAGGTCGAGCTTCGGTGTCGCGAAGGGCTCGAGACAATCCTCGCCGCCGAGATCGAAGGAGCGCGCATGGTCGCGAGCGGCCGCGTCGCCGCGAGCGCCCGGTCGCTCCGCGAGCTCACGATCGCCCGGACGTGGTCGAGCGCGGCGATCGTCCTTCGACGAGGCCCCGACGTGCCCGACGCGGAGCTCGCGCCGGCGATCGCTGCGGCGGCGCCCCTCCTCGCGTCGCTGACGGAGGGCCCGGTGCGCTGGCGCGTCGAGTGGACGACGGCCGGGCACCGCCGCGCCGCGACGCGCGATCTCGCCGAGCGCGTCGCCGCCCTCGCGCCCGAGCTCGTCAACGATCCCACCGGCAGCGACTGGGAAATCGAGATCGCGAGGGACCGCGGAAAAATAGCCATTCTGGCGATCCCCAAAAGCTGGGACGACGCGCGCTTTTCGTACCGCGTCGCCGACGTGCCCGCGGCGTCGCACCCGACGCTCGCCGCGGCCATCGCGCGGCTCGGCGGCGCGCGCGAGGACGACGTCGTGTGGGACCCGTTCGTCGGCTCGGGCCTCGAGCTCGTCGAACGGGCGCGCCTCGGACCCTACGCCTCGCTCCTCGGGACGGACACCGACGACGCGGCGCTCGCCGCGGCCAAGAAGAACCTCGAGTCAGCGCGAGTCCGCGACTTCACGCTCGCGCGCGCCGACGCCCGCCGGCACAGGCCCCGCGGCGTGACGCTCGTCCTCACGAACCCGCCGATGGGCCGCCGCGTGCAAAGCGGCAAACTCGACGACCTGCTCGTCGCCTTCGTCGACGACGTGGCCCGCGTTCTCGTGCGCGGAGGTCGGTTCGTGTGGATCACGCCGCGCGCCAAGACCACCAACGTCGCTCTCGAGCGAGTCGGCCTCCGCAAGACGCACGACCTCGTCGTCGACATGCGCGGCTTCGCGGCGAACCTCCAACGCTGGACGCGCTGACCGGTTGGCGGCCGGCCCAGCGCCGGCCCGGCCACCCACGTTCGGCAAGAATCCCCTCGATTTTGCGCGGCACGCTCGGTGCTGGTGCCGTGCCAAGCGCGCGCATTTTCGATTTTCTCATCGAACCAAGGAGGCTCGATGCGTTGAAGACGGGGACTTTAGGGCTTGCACACCGGGACAGAGCGGAGGCAAGCGGGCTCACGTGTGGGACGTATCAGCATCACGGCCATCGAGCGCCCTTTCGGGCGCTTGGCGGGCGAACTCGACCGCCTTGACGATGGCGCCGGGCATCGCCGTGAAGACGTCCTCGCTTCAATGCGAACATGCGTGAGGGTGGAGTACGCGGAGTGGAGCAGGACCTGGCGCCTGAAACGATGGGTGCCGCGTTACAAATTTGCTCGCAGTCGGCCAGGACTATCGCATCACCAACTCGCTTTCTGAACGCCGCCCGGAGGGGCGAGACACACCTTTGCGAAATTTCGCACCGGGCGTCTCGACCTCGGCGCGGACGTGTGAGCGTGGGCTGGCTATGATGGAGGGGGCGGGGGCAGTAGAGTGCCGGGGGGCTGGGAGCAGACGAGATGATGAAGGGTGCGCTCGAGAACATTACGGAGGCCGTCGGCGATACGCCGATCGTGCGGCTAAATCGGGTCGCGAAGGACCTGCCGTGCGAGGTGTACGTCAAGTGCGAGTTCTTGAACCCGGGTGGGTCGCACAAGGACAGGCTCGCGCGCAACATGCTGCGCCGCGCCGAGGAAGATGGGCTCAGGCCGGGCGGCACCATCGTGGAGGCGACGAGCGGCAACACGGGCGCGTCGCTCGCGCTTTACGCCGCGGTGCGCGGGTACAAGTGCATCTTCGTGATGCCGGACAAAATGAGCCAGGAGAAGATCTCGAACCTGCGCGCGTTCGGCGCTCGCGTCGTCGTGTGTCCGACGGCGGTCGAGCCGGACGACCCGCGCAGCTATTACCAAGTCGCGCAGCGCCTCGCGGTCGAGACCCCCAACTGCTTCTACGCGAACCAGTACCACAACCCCGCGAACCCCGAGGCTCACTACGTCTCGACCGGCCCCGAGATTTGGGGGCAAACGGGCGGCGATCTTCGACGTGTTCGTCGCCGGCCTCGGCACCGGCGGGACCATCAGCGGCACCGGCAAGTTCCTCAAGGAGAAGAAGCCCGGGATCAAGCTGGTCGGCGTCGACCCGGTCGGCTCGCTCTATTACGACTTCGTCAAGAGCGGCCGCATCACCAAGCCCTTCTCCTACAAGGTCGAAGGCATCGGCGAGGATTTTTTTCCGACCACGATGAACCTCAAGATCCTCGACGACATCGTTCGCGTCGACGACAAGGAGTGCTTCCTCATGACGCGCGACCTCACGCGGCTCGAGGGGCTCTTCGTCGGAGGCTCGGGCGGCGCGGCGGTCGCGGGCGCGCTCAAGTGGGCGCGCGAGAACGGCAAGCCGGGCCAGAAGATCCTCGTCTTCTTGTGCGACGCCGGCCAGAAGTACGTCTCGAAGATCTTCAACGACGACTGGATGCGCGAGAACGGGTTCCTCGACGAGCAGCCCGGCCTCGGCACGGTGCGCGATCTCCTCGGCTCGCGGTACCGGAAGAAGATCGTCACCGTCTCGCCGAGCTCGCGCGTGCGCGAAGCCATCGACGTGCTCAAATCGCAAGACATCAGCCAGGTGCCCGTCGTGGAGGGTGGCAAGCTCCGCGGAATCGTGCAGGAGGTCGATCTCTTGCGCCACCTCGTGAGCGGCAAGAAGACGCTCGACTCGCCCGTCGGCGATCTCGCCGAAGGCGACTACGCCACGGTCACACCCGACACGAAGATCGAGCTCTTGCAGAATGCACTCTCCGACGCGAAGGTCGCCATGGTGACCGAAGGCGAGGAGCTGGTCGGCATCGTCGCGAAGATCGATCTCATCGATTTCCTGGCGAAGGCGACGGCGTGAAGGCGCGACCGCGGGCGGCCGACTATTTCTCCTTTCGGAGGACGATGTTGTAGACGCCCTTGCCGGTCGCGACCGTGTCGTTCGGGGCGGACGGGTGGTAGACGGCGACGTCGACGACGCCCACGCGGTTGCCCTTGCGGACCACGTCGGCGTGGGCTTCGAGCGCCTCGAGACGGCCGGGCCGGAGGTAGTCGATTCGAAGGTCGATGGTGGCGACGCGGGCGCGCGGGTCGGCGGAATCGGTCCACACCGCGAGGCCGCCCGCGACGTCGGCGAGCGTGCTGATGACGCCGCCGTGGAGCGCGGGTCGCATCGGGTCCCCGACGAGCTCGGCGCGGAAGGGAAGCGTCAGGCGCACGTGGCGGTCGGCGATTTCGGCGACCTTGATGCCGAGGAATCGGTTGAAGGGGATGAGCTCCTCCATCATCTGGCGGAGCGCGTCGCAATCCATGTCAGCTCCTCACGCCGATGACGGCGAGGTGGCGGCCGGCGGCTTCACCGTCGCGCCGAAAGGAGAAGAAGCGCGCCGCATCGCACGCCGTGCAGCCCGCGACGTCCTCGATGTGTGCATCTTGCAAGTCGTGGGCGCGGAGCTGCGCGCGGACCGCCGCGCGGAGATCGCCGTGACGATCGCGTACGTGCGGCGCGAGCTTGGCCGCGACGTCGTCGCCGATTTCGAAGCAGCAGACGCCGATGCAGGGACCGATCGCGGCGAGATCGAAGTCGCCGAGCTGGAACGCCGAGTCGACGACGCGCGCCACCACGCCGCGCCAGCCCGCGTGGACCGCGGCGACCGCGCCGGTCTTCGAATTGGCGAGCAAGATCGGCACGCAGTCGGCGACGCGCACCGACGCCGCCGTGCCCGGCTCGGTCGCGACGAGCGCGTCGGCCTCTTCCCTGGCGAGCGTCGCGACGTCGCCTTCCGCGCGGACCGCCCGCGCCCCGTGTACCTGCGAGACCCGGTACGTCCGCTCGCGAGGAACGCGCAGGAGCAGCGAAATCGCCTCTTCGCTGCGCTCGCGGTCGGAGGCTCCGCCCGACGCGCCGCGCACGTCCCAAGGTCGCGTGGAGAACCCGTGGCGAAAACCGGCCGCGCGGAGGAGCGCGCTCTCGAGGGCGGACATGGCGTTGTGCCTGTGATAACAACTGCGGCTCCGTGGCGCAGCCGGATCCGTTCATCGGACGCGACATCCTCAACGGCCAGTTCCAGATCCTCCAAAAGATCGGGTCGGGCGGGATGGGCGCGGTCTACAAAGCCTCCCAACCGGCGATGAACCGGATGGTGGGCGTCAAGATCCTCCACCCGAAGCTCGCCAACCGAAAAGACCTCGTCTCGCGCTTCCGCCGCGAGGCGCGCGCGATGAGCCACCTCACGCACCCGAACACGGTGAAGGTGTTCCTCTACGGCGAGCTCGACGACGGGTCGCTCTACATCATCATGGAGTTCCTCGACGGCAAGAACCTGAACCAGACGGTTCGCGCCGAGGGGCCGTTCCCGATCGAGCGCGCGCTGCCGGTGATCGTCCAGGTGTGCGGCGCCCTCGAGGAGGCGCACCGCGCCGGCATCATCCACCGCGACCTCAAGCCCGAGAACATCTTCTTGTGCCAGTCCGGCGGGATGAAGGACTTCCCCAAGGTCCTCGACTTCGGCCTCGCGAAGGTCACCGAGCGCGAGATGCGCCCCGGGTCGATCATCCTCACGCAAGAGGGGATGGTCTTCGGCACGCCCGAGTTCATGAGCCCGGAGCAGGCGCAGGGAAAGACGCTCACGCCCGCGAGCGACCAGTACTCGCTCGCGATCATCTTGTACGAGGTCCTCACCGGCAAGCTCCCGTTCGAGGCCAAGAGCGCGATGGACTACCTCTCGCTCCACGTGAGCGGCAAGCCGACGCCGCTCTCGCAGCGCGTCGCGGGCAAGACCTTCCCGCCGCTGCTCGACAAGATCATCGAGCGCGCCCTCTCGAAGAAGATCGAGGAGCGCTTCGGGTCGATGACCGAATTCGGCGCCGCGCTTCAAGCGGTCCTCGAGGGCAAGCGCGAGCTGCCGTCGCCGGCGACGCCCGTGGCGACTGCGCCGAGCGCGCCAGGCTCGGTCCCGTCGGCGCCGAACGTCCATGACGAGCTCGCGCCGACCGCCGCCGACATCCCGAAGACGGGCAGGGGGCTGCTCATCGGCGTCGCCGTCGCGTTCCTGCTCGCCGGCGTGATCCTGACGGTCGTCGTCACCGCCTTTTTGAAGAAATGAAGCGCGCGCTCGCGCTCGCAGCCGCGCTCGCCCTCGCGCCGAGTTGCTCCAGCGAGGCGCTGCTCGACGTGCCCGACGGATGCCAGCCGCTCGAAGGCGCGCTCTCGTGCACCCTGCCGTACCCGTCGAATTTCTTCTTCGACGGCCACGTCGTCGCGATGACCGGCGCCGGAAAACCCGTGGCTTCGAGCGGGGCCGACGCCGATCTCGTGACGCCGCTCGCGGCCGACGGGTTCTCGCGCGAGCCGGGCATCGTCGCCGTGCTCCCCGACGCGGTGATCGCCGACGGGCTGCCGAACGTCACCGACGAAGCGAGCCGCAGCGCCAATCCGTCGCGCTCGCCGACGATCCTCCTCGACGCCGACACCGGCGAGGCCGTGCCGCACTACGTCGATCTCGACCCGCAGGCCGACGACGCGACCCACGTGCCGATCACGATGCACCCGCTCGTCCAGCTCGCGGCCGGGCACCGCTACGTCGTCGCGCTCTACGGCGTGAAGACGACGAGCGGCTCGCTCGCCGCGCCGGCGGAGGGCTTTCGACGCATCCGCGACGCGGACACGGCGCTCGACCCGTCGCTCGTCCCCATCGCCCAGCGCTACGAGGGCGACGTCTTCGCGCCGCTCGCCAAGCTCGGCATCGCGCGCAAGAGCCTCCAGCTCGCGTGGGACTTCACGACGGGGACGCAGGCGTGGGCCGAGCACGACATGCTCGATCTCCGCGCGGCGGTGCTCGCGTGGCTCGCGCAGAACCCGTCGCCGACCGTCACGGTCACCGACGTCGAGCCCGACTCGGCCGAGTATTTCCGCATCGTGAACGGAACGATCACGGCGCCGCTCTACTTGGATCAGCCGGGCACGGGCGGCGTGCTCGTTCGCGGCCCGGACGGGAAATCGCGCAAAACGGCACGACCGAAGTGCCCTTTCGAGTCGTCGTCCCGCGCACGGTGACGGCGCAGTGGGGCGCGGCGCGCGGGCTCGCCTTCGGCCACGGCTTCTTCGGGAGCACCGACGAGATGCTCCTCCAGCCGGCGCGCACGCTGCTCTCGTCGCTCGGCGTCGTCGCGTTCGGCGTCGACTGGTGGGGGATGTCGAAGGACGATCTCGGGACGGTCCTCGGGCTGCTCACGACCGCGCCCGCGACGTCGCCGAAATTCGTCGAGCGCGTCTACCAGGCGATGGCCAATTGGATGGTCCTCACGCGCGCGATGCGGACCTCGTTCTCGAAGGAGGCGGCGCTGCACCGGCCGCTCGTCGGCGACGGCGCGATCGTCCGCGCCGACGGGACGACCAACGGCGGGACCATCCTCTACGACCCGGGCGACGGCTATTACTTCGGCGCGAGCATGGGGGGCATCCTCGGCGGCGTCATGGCCGCGCTGAACCCCGACGTCGAGCGCGCGGTGCTCGACGTGGGCGGCGCGAGCTGGGAGCAGATGATGCCGCGCGCGAGCCCGTTCGCCGGCTTCAACTTCTTCATCAAGACGACGATGGGCTCCGAGCTCGCCGCGCAGACGCTCGAGGCGATGCTCGCGAACGCGCTCGATCGGATCGACCCGGCGACCTACGCGCCGTACCTCGTCGGCTCGAAATTGCCCGGAAATCCCGAGCGAAGAGTGCTCCTCCAGGCGGGCGTCGGCGACGCCGAGGTGCCGAACTGCGCGACGTTCTTCCACGCGCGGCTGCTCGGGCTCTCGATGGTGGCGCCCACGCCCGAGTCGACGTACGGCGTGCCGCTGCGGGACGCGAGCGCGCTCGACTCGGCGCTGACGCTCTGGGACTTCGGGATCCCGGAGGACGTGTATCGCGTCGCTTCGCCCCCCGCGGAGAACCCCGTCCACAACGGCCTCCGCGACGAGCCGACCGCCATCGCGCAGATGGACGCCTTCCTGCGAAACGGCGGGACCGTGATCGACCCGTGCACGGGACCCTGCAAAGCCCAGTGACGCGGCACGTGCGCTGCACGTTCGTCGCCCATGAAATCCAAAACGATTCTCCTCGCTCTGCTCGCGCTGGCCGCGGGGTGCGCGACTCGAGCGGCGCAACCGGCGCCGCAGAACGCCGCCTCGAGCAGCGCGATCGCGACCGGTCGGCCCCGCGCGACCGACAGCGACGTCTCGACGACGCGCACGACTTCGGCCGAAATCCGCGCCGAGCAGCCCAAGAAGGCGCCCGCGCCGGGCCAAGCTCCAGCGCCCGAGCCCGAGCCCTGATATAGTTGCAGCTCAAACGAATACGATCGCGAGGACGAAGCAGGCGTCGAGCCCGAGCAGCACCGCGCCTCCCTTGACCCGCAACCCGCCGCCGAACGAGCCCAGCAACAAGGCCGCCACGGTCGCGGCTCCGAGCCACGCGAGCGCGAGCCAGGCCGAGGTGCCCGCGTGCGACGCGCCGTGCACGACCGCGGGGATGCAGAGCCCGGCGATCACGTTGACCGAGCTCGAGTTCAGCGCTTCGCTGACGACCGCGGCGCCGCGGCCGTGCCGCGCGAGCCGAACGGCCGCGACGGTGTTCGGGATGCCGGTCACCGACGGCCTGCGCGAGCAGTGCAGACCTCCGAGGCGGAGATCAAGTCGGCGAACGAAGAGCTCCAGTCGACCAACGAGGAGCTCCAGACGGTGAACCACGAGCTCCAGGGGAAGATCGACGAGCTCTCGCGCTCGAACAACGACATGAGCAATCTCCTGAACAGCACGGAGATCGCGACGCTGTTCCTCGACGCGGAGCTCCGCGTGCGGCGGTTCACGAAGCAGACGGCCAAGCTCATCAAGCTCATCCCGAGCGACGCGGGCCGGCCGGTGACCGACATCGCGACGGAGCTCGACTATCCCGACCTTGCCGACGATGCGCGCGAGGTGCTGCGCACGCTCGCCCCCCGCGAGAAGCTCGTCGGCGCGCGCGGCGACGGCTGGTACACGGTGCGCATCCTGCCGTACCGCACGCTCGACAACGTCATCGACGGCGTCGTCGTCACCTTCACCGACGCGACCGCGACGAAAAAGCTCGAGGCGAGCTTGCGCGAGCAAGCGAGCCAGCTCCGGCAGCTGGCGGAGTCGCTGCCGAACCTCGTCTTCGGCTGCCAAGCGAACGGCACGTGCGATTACTTGAACGCGCCGTGGACCGAGTACACCGGCGTGCCCGCGAGCGCGCAGCTCGGGCACCGCTGGCTCGAGCAAATCGACGCGTCGGATCGCGCGCGAATGGGGCGACGCGATCCGCGACGCCAAGATGCTCGACACCGAGGCGCTCATCCGGCGCGCCGACGGCTCGTCGCGCTGGTTCAAGATCCGCGCGGTGCCGATCAAGGGCGAGGACGGCCTCGTCGTGCGTTGGTACGGCTCCTGTACCGACGTCGACGACCTGAAGGGCGCCGCCGACGCGCGCGCACAGAACTGACACGCGCGCACGCGCGCGGTCGCGGTATGCGCTTTGCGACGGGAGCGGAACATGCCGCCGGAGCCGACGCCCATCGACCTGTTTCGCCACCGTGTTCGCCGCGAGCGAGATCTCTTGCGTCGTGGCCCAACGCCCAAGCGCAGCCCGTGCGTCTCGCCGCCGTCTCCGCGCGTGCCGCCGCAGACCGAGCCGCGCACTCCACCGGACGAGCCGCCGCACGCCGCCTGAGTCAGCGGCGGCGAAGCGTGGGGAAGGCGACGGCGTGAACGCTCCCGCGCTCGCCGTCGACGAGGAGCACGCCGTCGACGCCGAACGCGAGCTCGTACTCGAGGAGCTGACGGCGCGTCGCGGCCGTCGTGATGCTCGGCGCCAGCGCCCCGGTCTTCACCTCGGCGACGAAGCGCGCGCCGTTCTTCGAAACGATGTAGTCTGCACGTAATCCGGCGAGCACGGTCTCGCCGTCGATTTGGACCGGGTAGCTCGCCGCGGCCTGCGTCTTGACGATGGCGTAGCCGCGCGCGCGGAGGAGCGCGGCCGCCTCGCGCTCGCCACGGAAGGCGCGCGCCGAGCGAGCGTCCCGCCGCGCGCGCCGGAGAAGCGCCTGCGCGAGCACGACGAGCAGGACCAGGGCCGCGAACGCGAGCGCAATCGCAGGAAGCGGCCCGAGGTCGTGGCCGATGTCCACCCCTCCTTGTCGCCCGTTCGGGCCTCGCGGCACAACAAAACGGCTGCGCGCCGTCGCCCAAACCAGGATAGAGTCGCGGCCCCATGCGCATCGCGAAGATTTCCTTCTTGGGTCTCCTCCTCGTCGCCGCTTGCGGCGGCGCGCAAACGCCGCCCCCGAACAACGGCACCGGAGCCGACGCTGCGGCGCCCCCCGCGTCCGCGTCCGCGAGCGCCGCGCCCGAGGACGCCGGCCCGCCGAAGCCGACGATCGAATCGCAGCGCGAGCCGTTCGTCGCGACGTGCATGCACAAGATGGCCTCGCAGACGTACTGCTCGTGCGCGTTCGACCAGTTCAAGGACGTCTTCAAGGACGCGGACCTCTCGCAGAAGCCGTCGACCGAGCAGCTCACGACCCTCCGGCAGAAGACGATCGACAACTGCGCGAGCAAGCTCACCGACGCCGAGCTCAAGCCGACGGTCGTCAACGCGTGCGTCGGCGCCGAGCCGCGCCGCCAGCAGTTCTGCGAGTGCGAATGGACGGCGCTCCGCAAGAAGCTCGAGCCCGCCGATTTCGTCACCGACGCCGACAGCCCGAAATTCGACGAGGCGAAGAAGTCGGTCGCGACGGCCTGCAAAGGCAAGCTCGCCGAGCCGGTCGCGAAGGAAGACTTCATCGGCGCGTGCGGAAAGGCGCCGGGCCAGACGACCAAGACGTGCGAGTGCGCGTGGAAGAAGCTCCGCGCGAAGTCTTCCGTCGAGCAGATCGCCGTCGGCCTCGGCGACACGAAGGGCGCGCTCGAGGCGTGCAAGCCCGCCGCGCACTGAAGCCGGTCTTTTCGAGACGCCCGCGGCGTACCGCGCGCGCTCGCCGGAGCGGACCGGCGTCTACTCGTTCGAGCGCGCGACGCCGGCGGGGCTCTCGCGCGAGCACGAAAAAGTTTTGCGCGGCGCCCGCGTTTTTCGACGCGCTGCCGCCGTGGTGCCGCCGCGCGGCGACGCACGCGGTCGTGAGCGCGAAGAAGCCGGGGCCCCGAGAAAACCGCCTCGCGCAGCTCGTCGCCGATTCGGCGGCGCGCGGCTGGAGCGCCTGACGCCCCGCGGCAAGAGCTGATTCTTCCTGCGCCGCAATTTTAATGCGTGTTGCGCGTCGCGAGCGTCGGTGGCGAAATGCGCGTCCCCCATGCGCGCAACCACTCTTCTTTCGCTCTCCTTTTGCTTTCTCTCGAGCGTCGTCGCCTGCGGCGGCACCGCGGACCAAACCGACGCCGGCGACGACGCCGCCGCCGCCGTCGACTCCGGCGGTCAGCCCGAGGCGGACGTCGCCGACGCCGCGCCCGACGTCGACAACGGCCAGCCGAGCACGACGTACCCCGCGTTCAAAGTCGACCCGCCCCAGGTGGTGAGCGGCGGCGGCTCGGTGCTCGCGACGCCGAAGATCGTTCCCGTGTATTTTGCAAACGACGACACGACCTTCACCGGCAAGATCACCACGTTCTTGAACAAGCTCCCCGGCTCGACCTACTGGGGACCCGGCGAGACCGAGTACGGCGTCGGAGCGGTCAGCATCGCGACGCCCGTGCAGCTCACCGAGGACGCGCCCGCGTCGATTGCCGACGCCGACATCCAGACGTGGCTCGGCGGCAAGCTCGCGGCGAACGATCCTGCGTGGCCCGCCAACGACGTGAACACCGTCTACGTCCTCTTCTACCCGGCGGCGACCACCGCGATCACGCTCGGCCAGGGCGGCGGCACGAGCTGCCAGGACTTCGGCGGCTACCACGACAACATCACGATCCAGACGACCAACCACGTCGCGTACGCCGTCGTCCCGCGCTGCACGAATTTCGGCGGCCTCTCTGGGCTCGACGCCATCTCGGCGACCGCGACGCACGAGATTGTCGAGGCCTCGACCGACCCGTACCCGCAAAGCACGCCCGCCTACGGCCAGGTCGACGACAACCACATCATCTGGATGTTCTTGCTCGGCGGCGGCGAGGTCGGCGACATGTGCGCCCAGTCCGCCTCGGGCTACTACACGCCGACGGACGTTGGCTCGGTCGTCGCGCGCATCTGGTCGAACGCGAAGGCCAAGGCGGGACACGATCCCTGCCAGCCCGACGACGGCACGCCTTACTTCAACTCGATGCCCGTGCTGACCGAGAACGTCACCGTGGGGGGCCAGGTCACGACCAAGGGCGTCACCATCCCCGTCGGCACGACGAAAGACGTCGAGGTCGATCTCTTCAGCGACGCGGCGACGAGCGGCGACTGGACCGTCAGCGCGATCGACTCGGCGACGCTCCAGGGCCAACCCGCCGAGCTCGCGTTCGCGTGGGACAAGACGAGCGGCCGCAACGGCAACAAGCTTCACCTCTCGATCACGGTGAACAAGGCGTCGCAATACAACGCCGAGGGCTTCTTGATCGAGTCGAAGCTCGGCGGCCGCACGAACGTGTGGATCGGCCTCGTCTCGAACTGAGGTCCACGCCGCAGGCGTGGCCGACAGCCCGAAGGGCGCGTCGACTGACGTCGGCTCAGAGCAGGCGAACGCGGCGCGCGAGCGCGACGGCGACGACGAGCGCGAGCGCGCCCGCGGCGCCGAGCAGCGTCGCGTCGCCGCCGGTCGCGCAGCCGCTTGCCGGGCCGCACGGATTGGCGCCCCAGCGCGAGTCGACCGCGGCGAGCGAAGCGGTGCAGTCGCTCGCGCGGAGCGCGTCGACGGCTTGCTGCGTCGTCAGCGAGAGCTGCGACTCGGTGCCGGCGTTGCACGAGAGCGGGCGCCCGCCGTCGTCGAGCTCGACGGTGTAGGCGAAATTCGGCGTGCACGTCTCGCCGTCGGGGACGAGCACGACGTGCGCCGCGTCCGCGCCGCCGCCGACGGGAACGAGGATCGTCGCGCCGACGGCGCTCTGGTTCACGCAGATGGAATCGCCGACCGCGAACCCCGTCGTGTCGCCGAAGGCCGCCGTGATCTGAGCGACGTACTGGGTCGTGACGGTCGCCTGCAGCACGCCCGTCGCGGGAAGATCTCCGTTGCACAGACACGCCGCGGCGATGCCGCAAGGTCCAGTCGCGCCCGCGTCGCTCACGCGCGCACTATACCGCGTGGTATGACTGCCGCGAAGTGAGCGACGCGCCGGACCCGGGAACGAAACGCTCGAGCTCGAGCGTTGACGAGAGCGTGGGCGAAGAGTCCGACGCGACACCGAAGGAGAAATTCGTTCGATTCGCGCGGCGCGCCGGCGCGTTCTCGTGGAAGTGGGGCAAACGCCTCGCGATCGCGACGGGGGTGCTCGCGATCGTGTCGTTCGTCGTGCTCTGGCGCGTCGTCGTCCACTACGAGGCGGGGCTGCCCTCGGTCGCCGACCTCAAATCGAACTACCACCCGCCGCAGGTGACGCGCGTCCTCGCGCGCGACGGCACGCTGCTCGCGGAGATCTTCACCGAGCGCCGCACGGTCGTCCCGATCGCGTCGCTCCCCGCGCACGTGAAGCTCGCCGTCCTCGCCGCCGAGGACGCGGGCTTCTACGAGCACGAGGGCCTCAATTATTGGGGCATCGCGCGCGCGATGCTCGTGAACCTGAAGAGCGGGCGCTTTCGCCAGGGCGGCTCCACGATCACGCAGCAAGTCGTAAAGAACCTCCTGCTCGATCCGGAGCGGACATTTCGCCGGAAGATCCGCGAGGCGCTGCTCGCGCGGCGCCTCGAGCAGGAGCTCGGCAAGGACGAGATCCTCGAGCTCTATCTGAACCACATTTATTTCGGCGACGGCCGCTACGGCATCGAAGAGGCGGCGCGCGACTCGTTCGGAAAGAGCGCCAAGGATCTCACCATCGCCGAGGCGGCGATGCTCGCGGGCACGGTCGCCGGCCCGGAGGCGTACAACCCGCGCAAGCACCTCGACAAAGCGCTCGCGCGGCGCGCCTTCGTGCTCAAGCAGATGCACGAGAAAGGCTTCCTGAGCGACTCGCAGTACGAGCTCGCGAAGGACGAGCCGGTGAAGCTGGCGCCGCCGGTCGCGGTCGAAGAGCAGCTCGCGCCCGAGGCGGTCGAGATCGCGCGGCGCACGCTCAAGGATCTCGTCGGCGAGAGCGCCGCGCGCGGCGGCTACACGATCACGACCTCGATCGACCCGCGACTTCAAACCGCGGCGCGCGCCGCGCTCCGCGACGCGATCGACGCGTACGACAAGAAGCACGGCGCGCTCGGGCCGTACAAGCCGCCGCCCGGACCGAGGGTCGACAAGAAGGGACGCGTCATCAAGCCGCCGCCGCTCAAGGAGCCGCCTTTCGAGGGGACGCCGGCGTTCGAGCATCACAAGGTGCTCATCGGCGAGGTGGTCTCGGACGACGACGACAAGGCGACGTTCGACGTGCGCGTGGGGACGATCACGGGGACCGTGAGGCTCCCCGACTACGCGCGTTACAACCCGCAGAACCTCGTGCCGAGCGCGTTCGCGCCGCAGGGGACGCTCGTGCGCGTCTCGCTGCTCGGCCCGGTGCCCGTCGTCGCGGGCGACGCTGCGCAATCCCCCAACGTCGCGCCTTTGGCGCGCGTCCCGCTGCGGCTCGAGAGCGGACCGGAGGGCGCGCTCGTCGCGGTCGACGTGCGCACGCGCGAGATCGAGGCGCTCGTCGGCGGCTACGAGGCGCAGACCGGCGGGCTCGACCGGGCGACCCAAGCGCGGCGCCAGCCGGGCTCGACGTTCAAACCCATCGTCTACTCGTACGCGCTCCACGCGCGCGCGTACACGCCCGCGAGTCTCATCGACCCGAAGGAGAACGACTTCCCCGGCGGTTACCACCCGAGCAACTACGAGGGCCACGCCGATCCGGAGCCGATGCGCCTGCGCGAGGCGCTCGCGATGTCGGTGAACGTCGCCGCGGTGCGCGTCTTGCTCGACGTCGGCCCCGCCAACGTCGTGCAGTGGGCGCAGTCGCTCGGCATCGCGTCGCCGATGAAGCCGGATCTCTCGCTCGCGCTCGGCAGCTACGAGGCCGAGCCGCTCGAGATGGCGGGCGCGTACGCGACGTTCGCCGCCGGCGGCGTCTACGAGGAGCCGCATGTCGTGACGAAGATCGTCGGCCCCGACGGAAAAGAGCTCGAGCTCAAGCCGCGCCCGCCGCCGCGCCGCGTCCTCGACGAAGCCGAGGCCTACGTCACGACGAGCATGCTGACGAGCGTCGTCGATCACGGGACCGGCTGGCGCGCGAAGCTCCTCGGCCGCCCGCTCGCCGGAAAGACCGGCACGAGCAACGCCTCGCGCGACACGTGGTTCGCCGGCTACTCGCCCGAGACGTGCGCGGTCGTGTGGATCGGTTACGACGACGGAAAATCGCTCGGCGCGGGCGAGACGGGCGCGTCGGTCGCGCTGCCGGCGTGGATGGAGTTCATGAAGATCGCGCACGAGCACAAGCCGCCTGCCGATTTTCCGCGACCCGCCGGAGTGGTCACCGTGCGTATCGATCGGCGGTCGGGCAAGCTTCCACCCGACGAGGACACCGACACGATGGACGAGGTTTTCCTGGCGGGAACCGAGCCAACCGACGTCGCAGGCGCGAGCGACGACGGTGGCACGACCGATGCTGAGAGTGATGCGCCCTGATGGGCGCGGAGGTTCCGTTCATGCGTTCGATCATCCCGACCCTCGCTTTGTCTTGCTTCCTGATCGCGGCGATGGGCTGCAGCAAAAAGGTGAAGATGACCGCCGACGCGATCGAGAAATCCGCGGCGGCGATCGTCGAGAAGGGCGATCGCGGCACGTCGACTTGGATCGTCGGGCCCGACGGCGCAGTGAGCGCGGTGCTGAAAGATCCCGACGGAAAGCCGGTGAGCGGCACCGTGACCGGCCAGGTCACCTTCCAGAGCCCCGACGGGACGCCGCAGTCGGTGCCCGTGCAATACGACGCGAAGACCGGGGTGGTCAGCGCGGCGGGCCCGAAGCTCGACGCGGACATCACGCCGGTGAACTACGCGCTCACGGTCGACGGCCAGCCGTGGAACGGCACGCTCGACGTGCCTCGCACCGGAACGCAGGGTCTCGTCGACGACGGCAAGGCGGTCGAGACCGCGAGCCTCCCCGCGACGGGACCGAACGGCGGCGTCGTGCAGATGGTGGGACCCGACCGCGTCGAGATCGTCGCGAACAAATCGAACGGCGAGGTGCGCGCCTACGTGCTCGACCCCGACAACCACGTGATCGATCCCGGCGACCGCAAGATCACGGTCGCGCTCCAGGGCGACGATCCCGAGGTGCTCGTGCTCGCGCCCGCGCCCGCCGGACGATTCGTCGTCGGGCACATGCGCACGCGCGTCGACCCCGTGAACGTCACCGTCGCCGTGAACGAGCACGGCGCGACGCACGCGTGCATCGTCGGTTGGCGTCCGGGCGCCGTGGTCGTCGTCGGGCCCGCCGCCCCACGCGTGCACTTGCTCGCGGTCGACGCGTGGCCGGGTGAGGTCGTCGAGGTGCACGGACGCCACCACGAGGTCGTCGTCGGCGAGCCGGGGGTGGTCGTCGACGCCCCGGGCGTCGTCATCGGCGGGCCGCACGTGATTGTCGGAGCGCCGGGTGTCGTCGTGGGCGGCCCGGGCGTGTTCGTGGGCGGGCCGCGCGGCCACTTCGGCGGAGGCCGGCACGGCCGCCACTGACGAGGCGCTGCAAGACCCGGGCTAGCTGGGAATCTTCTTGCGGAGTGCTACGTAAGACTTAGGCAGGTAGGAGCCATGAAGAAAGAAGAGCGTTACGTACGGCCGTCGATCGCGGGCTGGCTCCTTCCGACGACCGTCGGGACGTTCCTCTCGGCGTACGCCGCGACGTCGCTCTACGCGGCGTTCGGGCCTCTGCCGGACCTCCTGCCGCGCGTGGCATTTTGGGTGGTCGGCATGGCCGTCGCGACAGGCTGGGCGCTCGCGTACGTGCTGATTCAGTCGGTCGTCGATCTCGCGCTGCTCGCGGTGCGCGTTCGCACCCTCTCGAACGGAAAGGCCGCCTGGTTCACGGCGCTCGTCGCGCCGCTCTTGCCGCTCGCGAGCTACGCCCTGCACTCGCCGCACAAGTGGTGGAAGATGGGGCCGTGGGCGGTCGTCGGCGCCGTGCTCCTGCCGATGGTCGTCGGAGCGTTCGCGATTCGAATCTTCGCAGGCAAAAAGCTCTCAGCGCGCTGAGCGCCACGTGCGCGCGAACGCTCCGCTCAGAACGAAGCGCGGAAACGTCACGAACTGCTCGACGAAGAAGCGCGACACGAAGTCCATCGGCCCGAGGAACGGGACGGGCGCCGCGTCTTCTTGTTTGTGCGACCAGCCTTGGATGACGAGCGTCGCGAACATGAAGGCTGCGCCCGCGACGGCGTAGTACCAACCGACGAGCGCCGCCGGAAGCATCAGCACGCCCGCGACGAAGAGCGGCGTGCTGAGCAGGTGCACCGCGAGCGTGAGGCGTCGCTTGTGCCCGTCCGGGTAGAGCTCCCACTGCCAGCGGAGAAGGTGCTGTCTCATCGCCTGCCCGCAAGTATGCTCCCTCGAGATGCGTTTTGTCGCGCCGTTCGTCGCCGCCTCGATCGTGCTCGCGCCCGCGGTCGCGCGCGCGTCGGCGCTCGCAGGCGTCGCAGGCCAGGTCGCGTCCGGGCTCGGAGCGGTCCCGAGCGGCGCGCTCGTCGTCGCCGCGCCGCTCGAGAGCGACACGCCGCCGGCCGCGGGGCACGGCGACGATTCTCGCGCTTCGGTTCGCGTCGCTCGTCGCCGGGCGCCTCGAGGGCACCCACGCCTCCGCGCGCGCCCTGTCGCTCGACGAGGCGCGCGCCGTGGCCGCGCGCGCCTCGCGCCTCGTCTACGTGCGCGTTCAGATCGTCAAATCGCAGGTGCGCGTCACGGCCGACGTGTACCCCGTCGTTCGCAACGTCTGGGATCGCGCGCGGCTGCCGCCTCCGCCGCCGACCGCGCACGCGTACGCGGCCGCGCCGATCGACGCCGAGGTGCGCGCGTTCTTTCCGCCGATCCCGCTCGTCCTGACGAGCGTCACGAAGGCGAAGGGCGCCGACGACGGCGTCCTCGCGGTCGCGTGCGGTGACCTCGACGGCGACGGGATGCCCGAGCTTCTCTTCGTCACGCGCGAGCGAGCGAGCGTCGCGCGGATCGCGTCGGGGCGCGTGCGCGTCGTGCGGAGCGCCGCGTGGAGCGCGCTCGCCAAGCGAGTCCCCGTGCCGCTGCGCGAGCCGCTCGGCGGCGCGTCGATCGCGCTCGGTCGCGCGCTCGTCGGCACCTCGGATCGCGGAGGCGTCGCGCTCGGCGAAGAGCTCGACGCGCCGCGCGCGATCGCGGGGGGCCTCCCGATTGGCGCGGGCATGTGCGCGCCCGTCTCGAGCGCGCACCTCGCGGAAGGCGGCGCGCTCCCGTGCGAGTCGAGCGCCGCGCCCGTCGTGCGGGAATCGTTCGACGCTGCATCGGCGTTCGATCTCGTCACGCCCGACGGGCGCGATTGCCTCGCGCTCGCGACGAGCGCGGACGGAAAGCTTCGGGTCCGTGTCGATGGAATCGAGCGAGCGACGTTCGACGAAGCAGGCGCGCAGGTCGCCGTCTTCGACGCCGATCTCGACGGCTCGCCCGAGGTCGCGTTCGGCAGCGACGCGCCGGACGACTTCATCACCGTCGTCACCGTCGGCGACGCCGGCGCGCGCGTCTTGTCGCGCATCCCCGCGCCCGCCGGGGTGCGCGCGCTCGCGGCGTGCCCGCCGATGGCCGGCGGCGCCGGCGCGCTCGTCGCGGTCGTCGGAGACGAGGTCTGGCTTGTTCGGTAGGCGAGCCTTCCTCGCGATGAGCGCGGCCGCGCTCGCGTCGCGCCGCGCGCTCGCGCGCGGCAGGCCCCCCGTCGGCGGGGGCGTGCAGATGCGCGTTCCGTGGCCGCTCGCCGCCCTCGACCCGCACGCGCTCGACGACGCCGCGGCCGCGATCTTCGGCGGCGCGGTGTTCGACTCGCTCTACGCGTACGACGGCGAGCGCGTCGTCGCCGCGCTCGCAGAGACTCTCCCCGAGGCCGCGGGCGACGGGGCGCGCGTTCGCCTCCGCGCGGGCCTGACGAGCGCGAGCGGTCGCCCGATCGGCGTGCGCGAGGTGACCGCGTCGCTCGCGCGGGCGCGCGCCGGCGCCGCGCGCGCGTGGCTCGTGAACGTGCCCGCACCGCGCCGCGCCGACGCGCTCACGCTGCATTTCGCGAACGTCGACCCCGCGAAGCTCGCCGCATCGCTCGCGTCGCCGCTCTGCGCGATTGTCGCGTCCGGATCTTCGCCTTCCCGACCCGACGCGACCGGCGCGTTCGCCGCGAGCCTCTCCGGCGGGTTCTCGCTCTCGCGGAACGAGCGCGCCGCCGAGGGCCCCTCGTTTCTCGACTCGCTCGTCGTCAAGCCCGCGGCCGATCTCGCCGACTCGCTTCGAATCCTTCGAGGCGGGCACCGACGACGTCGGCTGGCTCGGACAGGGGCTGCACGAGCCGCGCGCCGGCTCGCGCGCGTTCGACGCGGGCGCGGTCGGCTGGGTCCTTCTCCGCACGGGACGCGACGCCGGCGCGTGGGACACGCCGGGCGTCGCGCAGCGGCTCGCCGACGGCATCTCCCCGTCGGTCCTCGCGCACCTCGCGCCCGGCCCCGCGTGGCTCGTGCAGCCCGATCAAGGTTGGGGCGCGGCGCCGTGCGAGCTCCTCGTTCGCGACGACGCGCCGTACCTCGCCGAGGTCTCGCGCGTCGTCGCCGCGGCGCTCTCACGCCCGTCGCACGAGGTCGCGGTTCGCTCGCTCCCCGCGTCCGCGTTCGCGCAGCGCCGCGCCGCGCGCTCGTATGCCCTCGCGATTGACGTCGCGCGCCCGTTCGCGCCCGGCCTCCTCGGCACGATCGCCGCGCTCGCGACGAGCGACGATCCCGAGCTCGCGCGCGACGCCGTGCGCTACCCGCCGCGCCGTGGCGACATGCCGGCGCGCACCGTCGCGCGCACGATGCGCGTCGGCGTCCTCTGCGAGATCCGCGTGCAAGGCGGCCGCGTCCCGACGCTCGCGCTCCCCGCGCGGGCGAGCGGCGGAGTCGACTGGGCGAGCGCGACGCGCGCGCGCGTGGGCGCATGAGGCTGGCGCCGCGCTTCGTGCTCTGGTTCGGCGTGCTCGTGACGGCGTCGACCGGCACGGTCGGTTGGCTGCTGCGCGAAGAGCGTCGCGCGTCGGACACGCGGCGCTTCGACACCGAGGTGAAGGGCGACTGCGAGCGCGCCGCGGCCGACGTGCGCGGCCAGGCCGACGTCGATCGCAATTTGTTGAGCGGCGCGTGCGAGAGCGGCGAGCTGGTCGATTGCACGCTCGTCGCGCTCGAGGGCGGAGAGGATCGGAGCGTCATGCTCGGACAGCTCGTGCCCGAGGTGCGCCGTTCGTACCGCATGGACGAGCTCGTGCTGGTCGACGGCAAGGGCGACGTCCTCGCCGCGGACCCTCCTTCGCTGCTCCGACTGAGCTCGAAAGAAGCCGAGAAGCAGCTCGCCGAGGATCGCATGCACTTCGCCGAGCCCGGCGCCCGCGGCGCCATGTTCGCCGCGAAGCCGAGCGTCGTCGCGCGCTGCCGAAAAGAGGGTGCGGGTGGGATTCGCGTCGGGCTCCTCGGCGCGCGAAGCCTCGACCCGATGCTCTCCCGGATCGCCACGACGATGGGCGTGACGGTCAAGCGCGGGACGGGCGCGCGCTCGACCGACGAGGTCGCCCAAGCGGAGTGCGCGATCGACGACGGGAAAGGCGGGCGAATCCCGATCGTCGTCTCCAAGGACACGACCGAGTTTCGCGAGAGCCTCGACAGGTTCGATCGGACGATCGTCCTCTATTGCGGCGCGTCCGCCGCGCTCGCGCTCCTCCTCGCGTGGATCCTCGCGCGCAACCTGAGCCGTCCGCTCGCCGAGCTCTCCGACGAAGCGCGAAAGGTCGCGAGCGGCGACGCGCGCCCGGTGAAGGTGCGCGGCACCGGCGAGATCGCCGACCTGACGACCGCGTTCGATCGCATGCTCGAGGATCTCGGCGCCACGCGCCGCCGGCTCGCCGCGACGACGCGGGTCGCCGCGTGGCGCGAGGTCGCACGTCGCGTCGCGCACGAGGTGAAGAACCCGCTCGCGCCCATCCGCGCCGCGGTCGAGACCCTGCGGCGCCTCCGCGCGCGGGAGGACCCGGCGTTCGACGGCTATTTCGACGAGGCGACGCGCACCGTGCTCGACGAGGTGAAGCGCATCAACGACATCGTGACCGAGTTCACGCGGTTCGCGCGCCTGCCGCCGCCGAAGCCGACCGAGCTGGATCTCGCGGCGGTCGCGCGCGACGTCGTGAAGCTCCACGAGCCGGCGGCCGGAAAAATCGCGCTCGGCGTCGAAGCCGGACGCGCCCCGCACGTCATGGCCGATCGCGATCAGATCGTGCAGGTGCTCACCAACCTCGTGCAGAACGCCATCGACGCGCTCCGCGGCGCGGGGCGCGAGACGGGGCAGGTGCGCGTCGTCGTCGCGCCGCTCGACGCCACGCGCGTCGCGATCAGCGTCCGCGACGACGGCCCGGGCGTCGCGCCGGAGATGATCGCGCGGCTCTTCGAGCCGTACGCGACGAGCAAGGCGCACGGCACGGGCCTGGGCCTCGCGATCGCCCAGCGCATCGCCGTCGAGCACGGCGGGGAGCTCTCGTACGTCGCCCACTCGCGCGGCGCAGAGTTTCGCATGGTGCTCCCGGTGGAGGGTCCGCCGCCCGTGAGCGAGATGCCGCCGGGCTCCGGGTGAGCGTCAGTCGCGAACGACGAGCCCGAACAGCGTCGCGAGCACCGCGGCCTGATCGCGCGTCACGACGAGCCCCTTCACGTCGCGCGCTGTGATGCGGACGTCACGGACCGTGGACGTGCGAATGTCCGCGCGCTCGAGCGCCGCGCCGACGAAATCCGCGCCCACGATCTCGCAGGCGTCGAACACCGTCCCGCCGAGCTTCGCGCCGCTCCAGTCGGTTTCGTGCAGTTTGCAACGATCCAGGACGACGCGCCGAAAGCGCGCGCCGGAGAACGTCGCGTAGTCGAGCTGGCACCCGACGAACCGCACGTCGTCGAGATCGGCCCCGTCGAGCCTCGCGCCCGTGAGGCGGCAGTCCTTCAAGACGACGCGCGTGAGCCGCGGCTCGCGCCACGCGACGTTGGAGAAATCCGAGCGCTCGCACTCGACGTCGGTCCACGCGAGCGACGCGATCTTGGTGTCGCGAAATTCGCCGCCGGACACGCGGACCCCGTCGAAGCGCACGCGGTCGGCCTTTTGCCCGGCGAACGCGGCCCGGTCGAGCTCGACCTCTTCCAGCTCCGCCCCGTCGAGCTTCGCGAGCTCCGCCTTCGGCTTGGCCATGCGCGCGCGATTGTATCGTGCGATAAAGCGCCGATGCACGAGCTCAAAGCTCCGCAGAAGCTCTACGTGTACATGGGCGCGATCTTCGTCGCGTGCCTGCTCCTCGGCGACATCACCGGCGGCAAGACCATCACGACGCCGCTCGGGCCGATCTCGGTCGGCATCCTGCCGTTTCCGGTGACGTTCCTGCTCACCGACGTCGTCAACGATTTCTACGGGCGAAAGGGCGCGTCGTTCCTCACCTGGCTCGGCTTCTGGATGGCGGTCCTCGCCTACGTGGTCCTCCAAGTCTCGACCTGGCTCCACCCGGACGTCTCCACGTACTTCACGCAGCACGAGTTCAAGAAAGTCTTCGGCGGGAGCGCGCAGCTCTTCGTCGCGTCGATCGTCGCCTACCTCGCGGGGCAGATCCTCGACATCCACGTGTTCCAATTCTGGAAGGCGCTCACGCAGTCGAAGCACCTCTGGCTCCGCGCGACGGGCTCGACCATCTTGAGCCAGGTGATCGACACGGTGACGATCAACGTGATCTTCTGGCGCTGGACCGCGACGAAAGAATGGGGCTGGATCGGCGCGAAGATCGGCCGCGAGTACGTGATCAAGCTCGTCGTCGCGATCCTGCTTACGCCGGCGATCTACGGCGTCCACGGCTTCGTCGTGAAGGTGATGGGCATCGAGCCCGAGCCGCACGAGTCATGAGCCTGAAGAAGGCGCAGCTCCCCGGCGGTCGCGTCGTGCGGCTGCGACCGAGACGGAATACGCCCGCGCGAAGAGCCAGCACGAAGGACGACGTCTTCGGCGGCGCGCGCGCCCTCTTCGCCGAGCTCCTCGATTTCGATCCGGGCACGCTGTCGCTCGCCGAATTTCATGCCCTCCGCGCGATCGCGACGCACGAGGGGTGGCTCGAGGAGGACGAGATCGAAATCGAGTGCCGCAACTGCGAGCGCGCGCTGCGCGTCCGGCCGTGCGCGGCGATGCCGATCGGGCCGTTCGCGGACGAGGAGCTCGACGACGAGGAGCTCGACGCGACGCTCGACCTCGACGCGGCGCACGACGTGCCGGAGCTCGGAAAATCCGTGCGGCTCGCGCCGCGCACCGCGGCCCAGGCGGCGCCGCTTCATCGCGCGCTCGGCGGCGAGCTCGACGTCACGCCCGCGGTCGTCGAGGCGATGGGCGTCGGCGCGATCGGGGACAAGACCGATGCGCGCGCGATCGCGCGGATCCTCCGCCGCTGCGACGATGGCGCCTTCGGCGCGGTCACCGACCTCTTCCTCGAGGCTCACTACCCGCCGCGACTCTTCGGCCTCGTCGTCTGCGACGCGTGCGGCACGCGTAACGACGTCGACGCGCCCTACGACCGCGAATTTTCTCCCCGCGACGAGCCGCCCGCGCACGGCGAGACGTTTCCGACCTTCGACGCGTTCGACGCCATGGCGCGCGAGCTCGCCGCGCCGCACGTCGGCGAGGTGCGGCTCGTGGTCGAGGGCGGCGTGCCCGCGTGCGACGACGGCGGCGAGCCGCTCCTCGGGTCCTACGTGCCGGGCGAGGCTGGCGCGCCCGGCGAGGTGACGGTCTACTACCGCACGTTCGCGGCGATGTGGAACGAAGACGGTGCGTACGACGTCGAGGCCGAGCTCCGCGAGACGATCGAGCACGAGCTCGAGCACCACGACGCGCACCTCGTCGGCCACGACCCGAAGGACGACGAAGAGCGCGAGGAGATCGCGCGCGAGGCGCGGCGCGTGCTCGGACGCAAAGCGGTGGTGCGCGCAGGGACGAGCGCGTTCGCCGCGGACGTGCGCGAGTTCTGGCGGCGCACTTGGGTCGTCTGGATTGTCGTATTGATCGCCGCGATAGTCGCGGCGATCGCGAACAAATAGCCGGTTTGAAACGCGCGACAAACTCGATTGACGACGCCGACCCGGGCGATTAGCCTGGCGGCCGTGAGGAAGCCGAGAGCCGCGAAGGCGCAAAATCGCCGGGGCAGCCCGGAGGCCATCGAGAAGCGCCGCGCCGCGCGCTTCTTCAACGACGTGCTCGGCGGCCGCTCGTCGGCCCAGCGCCTCGACGGGCGGACCCAAAAGCGCCGCCAGCGCCTCCTGCGCGAGCTCGAGACCGGCAAGGCGCGCGGCACGCGCGAGCTCAAGCCGCTCGACGTGCTCATCCGCGTGCAGGAGCTGCTCGAGCTCGGCGAGGGCGTGAGCGCGCTCCGCAAGGTCGTGAAGGTGAAGAAGGTCGGCCTCGGCGACGACGTGCCGCTCGCGATCCAGCGACTGCACAAAGCCTACAATTTCCGGCCCGAGGTCTATCGCTTCGTCGGCATCGGCGACGAGATCCTCAAGGACGTCGGCGTGCTCGAGGCCTCGAAGAAACGCGCGAAGCCCGCTCGCGCATGAAGCTCGCACGCCGACTGAAGCGGTGGCCCGCCTTCGCGGCGCTGCTCGTCGCGCTCACCGCGCGCGCCGACGCGCCGAACGACGCGCGCCGCGCGCAGGTCTGCGTGCACGTCGGCAGCCGCGACATCACCGTCGGCGAGGTCGAAGACCGCATGGCGCAGGTCCCGCCGTTCCAGCTCCGCACCTTCGGCGCGAGCGACGACGAGATCCGGCGCAATTTCGTGGCGCAGGTGATCGTGCCCGACGCGCTCTGGGCGCAGGGCGCGTCGGCGCGCCACCTCGACGCGCAAATCCCGACCCGCTTCGATCTCGATCGCGTGCGCGCGCAAGCGACGCTCCGCGCCCTCCGCGCGCGGCTCGGCCCGCCCGAGAACGTGCCGATGAGCGACGTGCAGGCGTATTACGACGAAATACAAAGCGCGCTACGACGCGCCCGAGCGCATCCAGATCTGGCGCATCTCGTGTGCGACGCGCGAGGAGGCCCGGTCGGTGCTCGCCGAGGCGAAGAAGGACCCTACCGTCGCCCACTGGGACAAGCTCACGCGGGAGCACAGCCTCGACAAGGCGACGTATCTCCGCAGCGGCAACGTCGGCTTCGTCGCCGCCGACGGCACGTCCAACGAGGCGGGCCTGCGCATCGACCCGGCGATCCCGAAGGCCGCCCAGGCGGTGCGCGACGGCGAGTTCGTCCCGGATCCCGTGGCGGAAGGCACCGGCTTCGCGGTCGTCTGGCGCCGCGGCACGGTCGGCGCGAGCCATCGCACGGTCGACGACGTGAAGGCGCAGATCCAGTGGTCGACTCCTTCGTCAAAAAGAAGAGGACGAGAAGAAGAAGCTCGTCGACGATCTCCGGAAGAAGAACCTCCACGAGGAGAACCCCGAGCTCCTCAGCGGCATCGACGTCGCGCCGCCCGACGGCGTGATCGTTCCGCGGCGGCGACCGGGCGAGATCGCGCCGAGCTCGTCGAAGTAGTCGGCTAGGCCTCGGGGCTCGCCGGCTCTTCGGCGAGGGCGGCCGTGGCCGCGGCGCGCTCGGCGGCTTTCTTGCTCGCGCCCTCGCCGCGCGCGAGGACGCGCTCGCCGACGAGCACCTCGACGACGAAGCGCGGATCGTGGGCCGGGCCGTCGGTCTGCACGACGCGGTACGTCGGCGTCGGCTCGCCGCGCGCCTGCACGCGCTCTTGCAGCGCGCTCTTCGGATCGAGCGCGGGCGCGGCGCCGAGCTCGGCGAGCGGGTCCTCGACGATCGCCGTGGTGAGCTTTCGCGCCGCGTCGAGCCCGAGCCCGTCGTAGACCGCGGCGACGAGCGCCTCGACCGCGTCGGCGAGCACGTTGAGGCCCTCGCGCTCGCCCGACGTGCGCGCGCCGCGCCCGAGCGCGAGCGAAGGGCCTAGGTCGACCTTCTTCGCGAACCGCGCGAGCGCGCTCGCGTTCACGAGCGCGCTCCGCATGCGCGTCAGCGACCCTTCGTCCGCGTCCGGAAATCGCGCCGCGAGCAGCTCGCTCACGCACAACCCGAGCACCGCGTCACCGAGGAACTCGAGCCGCTGGTTGTGCGGCAAGCCCGACTCGTTCGAGAAGCTCGGGTGCGTCAGCGCCTCCTCGAAGCGCGGCACCGGCGCGTCGGTCGCCACGATGACGGCGAGCTTGGCGCGGAGCTCCTCGCGTTGCGGGAGAGAGTCGTCGCTCATCCGGCCAGCGTGTCGCTCGCCTCGGCGAGCTCGAGATCGAGCGAGGTCACGCCCTTCTGATCGTGCGTCGTCCACACGACCCGCGCGCGCCCCCAGCTTAGCTCGACGTCCGGGTGATGGTCGCGCTTTTCGGCGGCGAGGCCCACGCGCACGACGAAGCCGAGCGCCGCGGAAAAATCGGCGAATCGGAACGTGCGGGCGATCGCGTCTTGCCCGTTCGCGTGGGTCTTCTCCCACCCCGCGTGCGAGCCCAGCCATTGCGAGAGCGCGCTGTCGTCGAGCTTTCCGGGGCGCATGTGGGAACTCCTTGTCGGCCGAAGCTGTCGGGGAAGAGGATGGCCCGAGCTTATGTCAGCCCGTCGCGGTTTTCACGCCCACGCTATGCTGCCGGCTCCATGGGTCTCGTCGCGTGCCCGTTTTGCCGCGAGATGTTCGAGCTCGGTGAGGCCAGCGAGTGCCCCGTCTGCGGGATGAAGCTGGTCGCGTTCGAGAAGCTCCCGCCCGCGCGTGAGACGCACGACGAGCTCGGGCTGCCGATCGACCCGGCGCACGAGCTCCTGCCGTGGACCTACTTGGGCCGCATGCGCGCGGCCGTCGTCGTGGTCGCGCTCGTCGGGATCGGCCTCTTTTTCCTGCCGTGGATCCACGAGACGCTGCCCGACGATTTCCGGTTGTCGGGTTTTCAGCTCGCCCATCGCCTCGGGTGGCTTTGGGGCGCGGGCGTCGGGTGGCTCGTGCTCGTCCCGACGGTCGCGAGCCGGCGCACGATCGCGCAGATGCGCGGCGCGCGCGTCGCGGCGGCGTTCCTCAGCGCGACGTCCTTCGTTTCCTGCGGAATTTTGCTGCTTTTTCCGCCGCACGGCCGGTTTTACAAACCGCATTTCGAGTACGAGCCGGCGCTCTGGTTGACGATGCTCGCCTCGGGCTTGGCGGTCGCGCTCTCGCTCAAGCTCGGCGGACGCGTCGACGACATCGCGGTCGGTCGGGGCACCGCGACCGGCGAGACCCTCCACTGACCGGCCGGGCCAACTCGACCATGGCATTCGGGGCGAAGCGGTGCCATCTTTCCATTCGCCATGTCGCCCGCGAAGCGCATCGCCGAGAACGATGTGGAGGAGATTGTCTCTCCCGAGCGGGAAGACCCTCAGATCTCGAACGACTTCGTCGAGGTGCCCGCCGCCGTCGTCTGCGCGATTTGCGGCGACCCGGACTGCCCGGGCTGCACCGAGGAACGGTCGCGCTCGGGCGTCATCTCCATCGTCGCGTGGGAGCGGCCGGGGCCGGCGCTCTCGCGCATGTGGTGGACGGCGAAGGCGGCGAGCGAGAACGCCGAGGCGTTCTTCCAAGCGCTCCCTGACGGGCCGGTGATGCCCGCGCTTCGATTCGCGGTGCTCGCGGAGCTCTGCGCCTCGGCGAGCATGCTCGTGCTGCTCGGGGGCGCGGGCGCGGGCTTTTTGGCCGCGCTCGGGATTTTCCCGGACGGCCTCTCGTTCTCCATCGCGCTTCGCGTCGCGCTCGTCGCGGTCGCGGGGTTGTCCGCGTTGCTCGTCGCCGCGCACGCGACGCACGGCTACTCGCTCGACCTCGGCGCTCGCCGCGTGACCCACGGCGCGCGCGAGGTCTCGCGCTCCCTTCGTTTCGGCCTCTACGCCGCCGGGTGGGATCTCGTCGTCGGTCCCATCGGCTTCGTCATGCTGCTCCTTCGCGACGGCCCGCGCGCCGCGCTGTCGCTCCCGAAGATCGCCTCCCGCCTGCCGACGCGGAGCTCGATCGCGTTCTTGCGCGGCGCTTATCACATCGAGGAAGAACGCGCGAAGCCCGCGCTCGCGACGTCGTACGTCGGCGCCGCGCTCGCCACGATCGCGTGCGCGTTCGTGATCGTCGCCTGCGTCCTCGTCGCGCTGCTCCGGCATTGAGCGACCTCTTCCGGCGCGCGCGCTGGCTCGACCGCGCGCCCAAGCCCGACGAGATCCCGTCGACGATCGTCCGCGCGGGCGCGCGATGAATCACGGAACGACGGGAAAGACGCGGCCCGCGTGGCACCGCGCGCACGCTTCGAGCGACGGGCCGCCGTCCGCGTCGTCGTCGGCGACCGCCGCGCCGCGCGGATCGGCGACCGCGAAACGAACGCCGCCGTCGCGCTTTTCGAGCAAGTAGACGCCCACGCCCGCGTCGCCCGCGAACAGATCCTCCGCCCAGCGCGCGTCCTCGTCGTCGTACACGTCGGCGCGCAGGCCGCCGTGCTCGGAGGCGAGCCCGCGCGCGACCGCGCGAAAGCGCGTCCGAAAATCGCGCGGCAGCCCCGCGAGCGTCGTCGCGGTCGTCGCGGCGTCCGCCACCTCGTCGTGGCGCGCGCCGCCGCCGCCGTTCGAGACGCCGACCGGCTCGCCCTTGGCAGGCGAGCACGCGCACGCCGCGATCAGAAGTAGACGCCAGCCTCGAGCGAGATCGTCCACTGCCGCGTGCTCTGCAAGAACGCCTGGTTCTCCGCCGTGGGATCGGTCAGATCGAAGAGGAACTGCCCGGCGAGGTGGAGCATCTCGTATTTGAAGTCGAGGCCCACGATGCCGCGGTTGCGCTCGGTCCGCACCTTGGCGAAGACGAAGTCGTTGTTGAAGTCGGAGTTGTTCGGCGCGCCGCTCGGCAGCGCGTTCTTGCACATCGGTTGACCCGTCACCGGGTCGGGCCCGGTGAAGCCGCACTGATCGACGGCGTCGACGTTGGGCGTCGCGTCGACGACCGTCGAGTCGCCGAACACCCAGAGCCGCTGGTAGCCCACGTACGGCGTGAGCGTGAAGGTCGACGCGATCGGGATCGGCTTCGAGAGCTCGGCGTCGAGGCCGACCGTCGTCAGCGTGAACTTGTCGGTGCCCATCACGGTGCGGACGCCGCCGCCGACCGACAGATCCGGCAAGACGCCGCCGGCGCCGGTGCGAAAACCCTCGAACGGCGCCCAGCGAATATCGGCGCCGAGCATCCACAGCGACGTGTTCGCGAGGTAGCCGAGCGCGCCGTTGATCTCGAACCCGAGCGGCAGGCCCTTGCGCGCATTGAGCGAATAAACTTGGAGGATCGAGTCCGGGCTGTCGTTGACGGTCGAGAACGCCTTGGTCACCGGGTTGGTCGGGCCGCGCGTGCCCGCGTGCCAGTACTGGACCTTCGTGCCGTCGACCGCGGTGCTGAACGCGTCGGCGTTGATCTTCGTGTACGAAGCCTCGATCGAGAGGATGAAGCCGCCGAACCCGGTCGTGCGCGCGGGGTGGAAGGCCTGCGGCGACATCGCGAAGCCGAGCTCGGAGATCATGTTCGCGAACGCGATGTTGTCCGGCCGGCACGCGAAGCTCCCGGGGGCGCCGCCGGGCGCGCTCGCCGGATCCGCCGCGATGCCCTGGCACGTCTGGCCCGGGCCCATGCCCGGCGGCTGCAAGACGAGGCGCTCGGTCGCCGGATCCATGCTGCCCGCCCGCGCGCTCGTTGCGAAGGCCACGACGATCGCGGCACTGGCGAGGGAAGCGCGCATCGGCGACATTATGTGGCCCGACAGTATCATGCCCTCACGCCTACGCGCCAAGCCGATCGACAAGCCGCTCCACGTCGTCCTCGTCGAGCCCGAGATCCCGCCGAACACGGGCAACATCGCGCGGCTCTGCGCGGCGACCACCTCGGTCCTCCACCTCGTCGGGCGCCTCGGCTTCCGCATCGACGAGCACGCCGTCCGGCGCGCCGGGCTCGATTACTGGCACCTCGTCGACGTCCGCACGCACGTCGACTTCGCGCAGTTCCTCCACGCCCACGAGCGAGACGACGGCGGCGCGCTGCACTTCTTCTCCGCGCAGTCGGAGCGGAGCTACCTCGAGCCGCGCTACGCGCCCGGCGACGCGCTCGTCTTCGGCAAGGAGAGCATCGGTCTCCCCGCCGATTTGCTTGCACAATACAAGGACCGCGTCGTCGGCATCCCGACCATGGGCAAGGTCCGATCGCTCAACTTGTCGAACGCCGTCAGCATCGCGGTCTTCGAGGCGCTCCGGCAGATGGGCGGCCTCGACCACGCGTTCCCGAGCGACTGACCTACTCGAAGGCGCCGATGCCCGTGACGTGCTGTCCGAGGATCAGCGTGTGGATGTCGTGCGTGCCCTCGTACGTCGAGACCGTCTCGAGATTGCAGAGGTGGCGCATGATCGGATACTCGAGCGTGATCCCGTTGCCGCCGAGGATGTCGCGGCACGTGCGCGCGGTCTCGAGCGCGACGCGCACGTTGTGGCGTTTGATCATCGAGACGTGCGCGGGGTCGAGCTTCTTCTCTTCTTTGAGTCGCGCGACCTCGAGGGCCTGGAGCTGGGAGCTCGTGATCTGCGTGAGCATCTCGGCGAATTTGGCCTGCACGAGCTGGTGCGCGGCGATGGGCTTTCCGCCGAACTGGACGCGGTGCTTGGCGTAGTCGACGGCGCAGTCGAAGCACGCGCTCGCCGCGCCGAGCACGCCCCACGCGATCCCGAAGCGCGCCGCCGTGAGGCACGAGAGCGGCCCCTTCATGCCCGCGACGCCCGGGAGGATCGCGTCCTTCGGCACGCGCACGTCTTCGAGGATGAGCTCGCTCGTGACGCTCGCGCGCAGGCTGACCTTGCGGTGGATGAGCCGCGCCTCGAACCCTTTGCTGTCGGTCGGGACGAGGAAGCCGTGGACCTTGCCGCCGACGCCGCCGAGCTTCGCCCAGACGAGCGCGACGTGCGCGAGGTTGCCGTTGGTGATCCAGCGCTTGGTGCCGTTCAGCACGAACGCGTCGCCGTCGTCGCGCGCGACCGTGCGCATGTCCGAAGGGTTCGAGCCGTGGTCCGGTTCGGTCAGGCCGAAGCAGCCGATGATTTTTCCCTTGGCCATCTCGGGCAGGAAAGTTTTCTTCTGCTCCTCGGAGCCGAACGCCCAGATCGGGTACATGACGAGGCTGCCCTGCACGCTCGCGAACGAGCGGATGCCCGAGTCGCCGCGCTCGAGCTCCTGCATCGCGAGGCCGTAGCCGACCTCGCTCAGGCCCGCGCATCCGTATCCGTGTAGATTGCAACCCAGCAGACCGAGCTCGGCGATCTCGGGGATCGTCTCGAGCGGGAAGGTGCCCTTCTCCCAGTGCTCGCCGATGCCGGGCAGGATGCGGCGCTCGACGAAGCCGCGGACGGTCGTCTGGATGGTGCGCTCTTCGGGCGTGAAGTGGCGTGCGAGGTCGAAGAAGTCGGGCATGGCGGAGGCCTTTCTACATCATTGTCGTCCGCGCTGGACGCGCACCGTGGGCGTCGCGCCGGTGAAATCGGCGACGACTTTCACTCGGTCGCCCGACTTGACCTTGATTTTCGTGCCGCTCGAGTCGCCGGTCGCGTCGAAGACGAAGCGAACGTCGTGCTCGCCCGGCTCGACGGCGATCTCGCGCGGGCACGCGCCCTTGGACACGCCGTCGACGAGCGCGCGGGTCCCGGGGTCGCCGAAGAGCGAGAGGTGCGCGGCGGTCTTCGGCTCGGCGCTTTCGGCCGAGGTCGCCGTGGTCGCAGCGGTGGTCGTCGTCGTGGCGGTCGCCGTGGCCGTGGGCGCGATCGTGGCGGTGGCGGTGGCCGCGGTCGTCGCCGTGGTCGTGGAGGTCGCGGTCGGGGTCGTCGTGTGCGTGCTCGCCGTGCGGAGCGCGTACGCGCCGGCGAGGGCGGCGGCGACGAGGGCGATCGCGCCGAGCGTTCGCGCGTTCGAGCGCTTGGGCGGCGGCGACGTCGGCGTCTCGATCGGTCTCGTCGCGATGGTCTCGACTTTTTCGGCCGCGGGCGGCGGGCGCGACGACGCGAGCTTGCGCGTCGAGGGCTCGGCGGTCGCGGCGAGGTCCGGGCGCGCGGCGAACGTCTTGGTCACCATCTCGCCGCGGCTCGCGGGGCGCTGGAGGCCCCCTTTCTGGCTCGAGGGCGGCGCGTCCTTCTTCTTCTGGAGCTCCGCGCGCCGCGTGCGCACGCGCTCGGCGAGCTCGCGCGCGACGTCGCCCACGTCCACGCCCGACAAGAACTTTCGCAGCGCGCGCCCGAGCTCCTCGGCTTCCTGCGGGCGATCCTTCGCGTCGATCGCGAGCGTCCTGAGCATGATCTCGTCGAGCGGCAAGAGGCGCGGATCGATCTCGCTCGGCTTGGTGCGCGCGCCGCGCATCGCGGCCTCGATCTCGTCGGGGAACTTGCGGCGGAAGGGCGCCTTCTTGCTCCACGCCTCCATCAAGAGCGCGCCGAGGGCAAACAAATCCGCGGGAGGACCCACGGCCTTTCCTTCCATCTGCTCGAGCGGCATGTGACCCGGCGACCCGAACACGTTGTGCCGGCCCGTCTGTCCGCCCACCGGCCGCGCGATGCCGAAGTCGATCAGCTTCACCTGACCTTCTTCGTCGACCATCACGTTGCGCGGCGTGATGTCGCCGTGCACGACGCGCATGCGCCGGTGCGCGTAGTCGAGCGCGCGGCACACCTCCACGCCCACGTACGCGCCCTGCTCGGGCGTCAGAACGCCGTCGCCGGCTCCGAGCGACGCACCGCTCGGGCCGAGCAGCTCGGCGATGCTCACGCCGACGACGAGCTCCATCGCGAGAAAATACGTCCCTTGCTCGACCCCGAGCTCGTAGACCGGCACGATGTTCGGGTGGCTCAAGGCGACGGTCGTCTTCGCCTCTTCGACGAAGCGCTTGACGAATCCCTCGTCGCTCGCGAGCTCGTCGCGGATCTGTTTGACGACGAGCTTCTTCTCGAACCCGCCCGCGCCGCGCAACGTCGCGAGCACGAGCCGCGCCATGCCGCCGCGCGCGATCTCGCCCTCGAGGACGTATTTGCCGAAGATCTGCGGGTACACCGGCACCTATTGTACAACGCTCCTGTGGGTTCTCGCGCGCTGCTCGTGTGCCTGCTCGCGCTCCTCGCGTGCGACAAGGCCGAGACCGTCACGCGCACCGTGAACCTGCACGTTCTGCCGGATTGCACGATCCCCGCGGGATCCAGCGGCTTTTACGTGGCGACCGGCGACTACGAGCCCGCATTTCCGAATCGTTCGTCGCTCGTCGTCACGGATCAGCCGGCCGCGATCGACGGCGTGCCTTCGAACGCCGCGTCGCTCGCGCTCCAGGCGACGCCGCCCGACGAGACGCAGTGGCTCGGCGTGAGCCTCGTGCCGCCGTCGGGTGACGTCGACATTCTCCTTCTCCCGGCCGCGAGCGCGTGCCCTCTCGTTGGCAGCGTCGGCTTCGATCCGGCGATGGTGTTCGAGGCGGTGTCGCCGCACACGATCGTCGCGACCGGCGCGACCGTCGGCAACGGCTTGCAACCGAGCTTCCGCGTGGATCTCGACACCGGGCACGTCGCGCAAATCGCGGCGGGCTCCGGCATCGGCACGCCTCGGCTCGGCGCGGCGACGGCCATCCTCGACGGCGCCCGCGCGATGGTGACCGGCGGGATCGGCGGAGGCATCGCGCGGAGCAGCGCGGAAATTTTCGACGAGTCGACTGGCGTGTTCGAGCCGGCGCCGATCAGCCTCCAAGAGGCGCGCGCCAACCACGGCGCCGTGACGCTCGCGAGCGGCGACGTCCTGCTCGCCGGCGGACAGAACGAGAACGGGCTCTTGACAGCGACCGAGCGCGTTCATTTCGACGGAGCGAGTTGGCGCGGCGTCGAGGGCACGACGGCGTCGCTCGTCGCCCCGCGCGCGAACCCGTTCGTGCTCCGCCTCGCCGACGGGACCGTCCTCGTCGGCGGCGGGACCGACGCCGCCGGTCCGGTCTCGCTCCTCGAATTTTTCTCCGCCGACGCGACGACCGAGACGAACGTGCCCTTTCACGCGCGCGCGCACGAAGCGTACGTCGCGCTCGACGGCGGCGGCGCGCTCTACGTCGCGGCACCCGACGCGACCGATACGCCAGATTTCAGGCGTGCATGGTTCGTTCCCCCCGGCGGCTCGCCGCAGCCGATCGATTCGGACGTGACCGCGCCGCTCACCGACCCGAAGCTCTTCGCTCGCGCCGGAGGCGGGGCGCT
The DNA here is from genome assembly GCA_963731595.1 of uncultured delta proteobacterium. Taxonomy (GTDB): domain Bacteria; phylum Myxococcota_A; class Polyangia; order Polyangiales; family Polyangiaceae; genus DASXHD01. The sequence goes on along the minus strand of CAVSWE010000002.1, from coordinate 76,528 downwards.
GCTCTGGACGGGAACCGCCTGGCTCGCCTTCGATCCCTGGACCGGATTCGCGCCGGCATCGCCCGCGCCGCCCACCGGTCCCGACCCGACCGCGCCGATCGCGACCCCGGATCCCGGTCTTCGCGCGTGGGTCCGCTCCGACGGCAGCGTCGCGGTCTGGCGCGACGACGTTCGAAACACTTTCGCGACCGATGCAACGTATCTGACGAGCACCTCAGCCACGGCCATGCTCGCGCCAGACGACTCCTCCTCGCCGCCCGCCTTCGATCCCGTCACCGGCCTCGATTTGAAGGCGGATCGCACGGTCTTCGTGGCCGACGCGCGCTACCTCGACGTCGACGTCGACGTGCGGGCGACCGGGGCCCCGCCGCTCGTCGTGCTGCGCGGCGCGGGGAGCGAGGTCGTCGTCGGCGGCGCGAGCTGCCCTTATCCCCCGACCGCCGGCCCGACTCGCGTGCACGTCGAGAGGCGCGGGGCATTCGTGTCCTACACCCTCGGCTGGATGCTCGATCATTGCGCCACGATCGCCCCAGACGCACGGATTTCAGTCGGAATCCGGGGCGGCGGCGCAGGAACGCACGCCCTCGATTTTTCGGTGACCCGCCCGGACGGGGTCTTACATTGATGCTACCTTCGATCGGTCCCCGGGCATCCCATGTTGCGTGATGGAAAGAGCACAGTACCGCTCGCGCTCATGGCGTTTCTCTGGGGGAGTGTCGCCGCGTGGGTCCACCTCGGTCTCGGCGTCGCGGGCTACGAGGTCGGCGTCACGCACGACGACCACAAGGCGCTCGTCACGTTCACCGAAAAACTGAGCGGCAAGATCGAGCGGCTCGAGGAGCCGACCGAGATCGCCCTCGAGAACACGAGCCCGGTCGTCGCCCCGCCGATTCCCACCGCGCCGCCCACCGCGAAGGAGGACGAGAAGAAGCCTCCGGAGCTCGCGAAGAAGAAAGACGAGCCGAAGAAGCCGGAGCCGGAGAAGAAGAAGCCGGCGCAGCCCGAGAAGAAGCTCGTCGCCGAGCAGAAGAAGCACGAGGAGAAGAAGCCCGCGCTGCCGATCCAGCAGGTGCAGCCGGACAAGCGCATCGCCGTCCGCCAGCACGCCAAGGCCGATCAAGCGGACAACCCGAACGCGCACTTCATCGCGAACGAAGCGAACCACGTGAAGGAAGAGAGCGTCGCCCAGCTCACGTCGCACGATCGCGACGACGAGAACCCGACGCCGGCGAAGGCGCACAGCGGAAGCGAGACCGACCCGGGCGACAGCGACAGGAACAAAGTCGCCGAGGCCGACGAGCACCTCGGCGAGGAGCGCAAGGCGCCGGGCGAGCGCGGCATGGAGTACGACGTGCAGCACGACGCGCGTCCGATGGAGGCGAGCGCGACGCACCGGATCCAAGGGCCGCGCTCGCAGCTCGCGCCGCGCTCGGGCGGCGACGGTCAGGGCGCGCCGTCCGAGACCGAGCCGCAGCTCGCGCCGGGCAACACCGCGCCGCCGTCGCCGAACGTGGTCTCGTCCGACGACTCGCACTGGACGTTCAACATCGCGCGGACGCCGGGGCAGGGCGACGAACAAGCGACCGGGCCGGGCAGCGTGAGCCGCAAGCTCGAGCTGCCGTCGACCTCGCACTCCAACCGCGCCTTCGGTCTCGGCGGGAATCCGGGGCCGGGGCAGGTGAACCTCAACCTCACCAACAGAGGCGTCGTCGCGGTCGTCGGCGCGGACGAGCTCCGCCGCGAGCGCGAGTCGGACGGCGAGCGACGGCGCAGCGAGCACCGCGGCGTCTTCACGGCGTCGAATTTCGAGCGGTGGCGCAGCGCGATCGAGAACTACGTCTCGAGCGTGAAGCCCGGCAACCAGACGGCGCTCAACACCGCGGCGGTTCCGTTCGCGACCTACCTCAACGGGATGCACAACCGCATCCACCCGATCTTCGCCGACTCGTTCCTCGCCGGGCTCGACAACCTGCCGCCCACGCACGTGCTGAACGATCAGCGCCTGATCACGAAGCTCGAGATCGTGCTCTCGCGCGACGGGCACATCGTGAAGATGGGGATCGTCAAGACGAGCGGCATCACGGCGTTCGACATCGCGGCGCTCGACTCGGTGCAGCGCGCGTCGCCGTTCGGGCCCGCGCCGGCGGCGATCGTCTCGGCCGACGGGCAGGTGTACCTCCACTGGGAGTTCCACCGCGACGAGGTGTACGCGTGCTCGACCATGAACGCGCGGCCCTTCATGTTGAACTCGCCGCCCGCGCCGCCCGAGCAGCAGCCCGGCCCGATTCACACGCCGTCCGGACCTCAGGAGCGCGGCGCCCCCACCGACTCCCGCCAGGGCCTGAACGCGCCGCCGATGCGCGTGCCGAGCGTGATGTAGTAGGCTCCGCGTTTCGTGACCGAGACGCAGAACGAGATTCCTCGTGCCCCCGACCCGGCGAGCTCGCGATCGCCGGAGTCTTACGAGCGGCTCGCGTCGCCGTCGCTGCGCGCGGCCTGGCTCTTGCGCACGAGCGCGATCGTCGGCGTCGTGGCGAGCGCGGTCGGCGCGATCGTCGTCCCCGGGCTGCGCGGCATCGCGAGCGACGCGACGATCACGCGCTGGGAGCGGATTTCCGCCGGCCTGGGGTACGCGATGGCGCTGCTGCTCGCGGGCCTGCTGCTGACGGGCGCGTTCGACCTGTCGCGCACGCGCAAGGTCGGCATCGTCCCGCGCGCGCTCCTCTTCTTCGGCGCGCCGGGCGTGCTCGCGATGCTCGTGCCGGCGTTCTCGCACTCGCTGACGCCCATCGGTTCGCTCATCCTCGTCATCGCGACGCTCCTCGTCGTCATCGGCGGCGCCTCGTCGGGCCTGCGGATGGCGCACACCCGCGCGCTCGCGATCGTGCAGCTCGTGCTCGGCTTCGCCGGCCTCGCGCGCGCCGTCGCCTGGCTGCTCGCGACGCTCTCGCAGGACAGCTTGCGCGTGTGGGTCGTCGCGCGGACGTTCAGCACGGCGGGCGTCGTGGCGGAGGGCGCGGCGCAGATGATCGCCGTCGCGTGGCTGTCGACGCGGCGCCGCATGACGAGCTCGGTCGCGAGCGGCGCGGCGCTGCTCGGCGCGTTCACCCTCGTGTGGATCGCGGGCCGCGTCGGCGAGTCGTCGCCCGCGTGGCAGCTCGTGCTCCGCGCGGGGATCGGCGGCCAGACGAGCGCGCAGGCGACGCTCGGCGCGCTCGAGGCGTTCTTCGTGACGGCGTCGATCCTGCTCGCGCTCGCGTGCGCGGTCATCCCGCGGCAGCTCACGGTCGTCACGTGCGGCATCGCGCTCGCGCTGCTCGGCCGCGGCGCCTACGACGTCCCGCTCCGCGCGCTCGCCGCGACCGCCGCCGCAGTCTGGACGACCCTCGCCGCGACCGACGACCGCGCCATGTGGAAGGCCCTCGGGGAGACCCGCGAATCTCGGGGCCCCCAGAGAGATTGAACAGGAAGATCAGAAGATCAGAAGGGGGAGAGGGAGAAGAGATTTTGGGGGTGCGTGCACCAGGTCGTGGCGGTCTGCCCGCCACGCGCCGTCCGGACGCGATAGCGCCACGGTGGAAGAGCCGCGAATCTCGGGGCGCAGCGAGAGAGTTTCAGAGGCAGGCTTGCTGCGTCGTGTTGCACTTCTTGCTGCAGCAATCGCTCGCTTGGGCGCAGCTGCCGCCGCTGCCGGAGCAGTGGAACGTGTAGCAGCCGAGGCCGAAGACGTTGCCGCCGTAGCACTGGTGGAGCGGGATGCCGTTCGCCGTGTTGTAGGAGCAGCCGATGCCGTCGGTCGTCGTGTTCGGCGGCTTGGCCGCGTCGGGCAGCGCCGGGCACGTGTCGGTGAAGCCGGTCGTCTGGCTGTAGTTGCAGTTCGGCGTCGGCACCGTGCAGAAGTGCTCCGTCGAGTAGTCGGCCTGCACGCAGTACCCCGCGCCCGCGTCGCTCGAGCAGTCGGCGTCGGAGTGGCACGGCGAGCACATCGTGCCGTCGCCCTTGCACGTCGCCGCGCGCGGGACGCACACCGGCGTGCCGCTGCCGGGGTCGGTGCACTTCTGGTCGAGCGGGCAGTTCGCGTCGGTCTGGCACTCGCTGCCGCACACGGTCTCGGTGCCGCCGTTCGCGTCGGCGCTCACGCAGTGCTGCGGCGTCGTGCCGTCGTTCGGGCAGTCGAAGTCGCTCTTGCAGGGCGCGCAGTACGTGCCCGGCTTCGTGTTGTAGACGCGCGGCAAGCAGACCGTGTTGACCTGGTCGGCGCCCCACGAGGCGCGCTTGGCGGCCGTCACGTTCGGCGAGTTGTTGATCTGCGCGCACCACCAGCCGCCGGGGCAGTCGGCGTCGTCGGTGCACTGGAATTGCGTGCAGAATGCATTCGCGTCGGTCGGCGAGGTGCCGTAACACCAGAACTGCTGCGCGTTGTTGCAGTCGGTGTTGCTGTCGAAGCCCTTGGTGGGATCGCACGCGACGCCCCACGGCGCGCCGCCCGCGGGCTCGCCGGGGCTCGCGGGTTTGTAGTCGGTGCCGAGGAAGGCGGGCGTGCGGTCCTTCGCGCAGTAGCCTTTGCCGCCGTCGCCCGCGACGCACGTGTAATCGAAGGGGCAGTCGGTCGGCTTCGTGCACGTAAGCCGGCACGCGGTCGTCTTGGTCGCCGGGTCCGCTTTGATCGCGTCCTCGGTGCGCGCCCAGCCGCTCACGCAGGTGTTGTTCGGCAGGCACAGGAGCGGATCGCACTTCGCGCAGCCCGCGTTCGGGCCGTCGGTCGTGCACGCCTCGGTGGCCGCGCACGTCGCCGACGGGTTGCCGCCTGGCCCGACCACGGTGTGCCCGTCGGCCGAGCACGTGCCCGCTCCCGGGCCGCAGCCGCCGAACGTCCCGAGAAGCGCGAAACCCAGGGCGAGCCCCGCCGTCATCGACCCCAAACGAAAGAAACCAAGCATCGGGTGATGACATACCAAAGTTGCGGCCTTTGTCGCCGCAAATCGCGCGGAAAACGCGCCGCGCCGCGTCGCGGCAAAACGCAATCGGGCGCGCGCGCGTCTTGACCCCGCAAACGGCAGGGGTAGGCTTTCGGAACATCCAATGAAGCACGTCGTCGCCCTCGGGGCCCTGGGCTTGGTGTCGTCTCTCTTCTTCGCGTGCAGCGCCGCGCCGCCGGCCGATCCCGGCGTGCAGCCGCCGACGCAGACGACCGATTGCAGCGCCGCCGACAAGAACGGCTACGGCGTCTGCTACCCGACCGCCGACCAAGGCACCAAGGCGCGCACGAGCTTCGGCGCGAACGGCGTCGCCGGCAATCGCATCGCGAACTACGGCTTCACCGGCTACCCCGCGTCGAACACCGACCAAATCACGCCGGGCACGACGGCGACGATTCACCTCGGGCAGTATTACGATCCGGATCAGAAGGGCATCCCGGGGATCATCGGCGGCGTGCCGATCAAGGTGATTCACCTCACGGTCGCCGCGCGCTGGTGCGAGCCCTGCAACGAGGAGACCGACTTCATCTCCGGCGCGAACTACACCAACACGAACACCGGCGGCGCGTCGTTCGCGACCGAGCTCGCTCCGCTCGGCGTCGTCTTCGTTCAGGCGATCGACGACGGCCTCACGCCCGGCACCGGCGCGACGCTCACCGACCTCGACGCGTGGATCACCGCGCACAAGAACGACTTCAGCACGATGGTCGATCCGAGCAACGCGAACCTCGGGCTCTTCTTCGACGCCGCGGCGGTGCCGTTCAACATGAACATCGACGCGCGCTCGATGGAGATCCTCTCGGCGGACGTGGGCTTCGACACCGCGATGGATCAGACCATCAAGGGACAGATCCTGACGTTCGTGTCCAACCCGGCGACCGTCAAGCAGTGACCCGGCGGGCAGTCGCGTTTGCGGTCTCTCTGACGTTCTCGGGGGCGGCGCTCCTCGCCTGCGGCGACGTGAAGTCCGCCGGCGACGTGGGCGCGAGCGCGGAGGACTTTTCGGCGCCCGACGTGATGAGCGGGACGACGTTCCACTTGAGCGATCACATCGGCAAGCAAGTCGTCTTGATCGACTTCTGGGCGACGTGGTGCCAGCCGTGCCTCGCCGAGATGCCGCACCTCGAGGCGATGCAGGACAAGTACAAGAAGGACGGGCTGCTCGTCGTCGCCGTATCGATGGACGGCCCCGAGAGCATCAGCGACGTGCCGGCGTTCGCGAAGCGAAACCAGATGAATTTCCCGGTCCTGCTCGACGAGGACTCGAGCATCGCCAGCACCTACAACCCGCGGAAGAGCGCGCCGCTCTCGGTCATCATCGACAAGGGCGGTCGCGTCGCCGCGGTGCGCGAAGGGTACAACCCGGGCGACGAGGCGTTCGTCGAGAAGGACGTGCAGAAGGCGCTCGGCGTCGGCGCGGCGGCGGCGCCGTCCGCGACCGCCGCGGCGACCGCTTCGTCCGCCGCGGCTGCCGGGTCCGCTGCGCCCGCGCCTGCCGTCAGCGCCGCACCGGCGAAATAGCGTCTCGACGATACGCGCGAGAGGTTCTAACGTCGCGCTCGGTGGAGAGGCGGACCGGCGTAGCCATCGCGCTGTTCGCGGGCGCCCTGCTTGCGTCCTCGCCGGCGCATGCGCTCGAGCTTCCGAAGCTGTTCGGCAAGCACCTCGTGCTCGACGTCACCGAGGTGACGATCGTCTCGCAGCGCTTCGACTCGCGCCAGGTCGATCCGCTGAACGAGGGCGGCGCGTGGGGCGAGTGGGTGAACCGACTCAACGCGACGCTCGACTGGAACCACTTCCAGCTCGGGATGCGCCTCGACTCGGCCGTCTACTGGAACACCCTCACCGATCAGTGCGGCAGCGACGCGAGCACGGTGCCGTCGGCGGCCGGCGACCTGTCGTGCAAAACGCTCCGCCCGAAGATCGCGCGCGACGATCTCACGCGCTACCAGAACTCGATTTATCCCGCGAAGCTCTGGGCGAGCTACAAGCACAAAGGCGTCGAGGTCACGTTCGGCGACGCGTACGTGCAGTTCGCGCGAGGGCTCGTCCTCTCGATGCGAAAGCTCGACGACCTCGGCATCGACAACACCGTGCGCGGCTTCAAGGGCTCGGTCGCGCGCGGGCCGTTCAGCGTGACCGTCGTCGGCGGGCTCGCGAACCCGTCGCGCGTCGACGAGGCGACGGGGCAAGCGCTCTTCAACGAGAAGGCGGTGCCGAACACGAGCCCCGCGTACTCGACGCGCGGCCCGCAGCCGGTCTTCGGCGCCGATCAGGTCTTTGGCGCCGAGATCTCCGCCGGGCGCGACTCGCCGGTCGTGATGACGACGAGCATGGCGTACCTCAATCGGTGCGCGCCGAACGCGTACACCGGGCCGAATTCGAGCGTCCCCGGGCGCGTCTACGACCCGAACGCCGGAAGCGATCTGATCGGCTACTGCGACGACGCGAACGTCGACACGTGGCTCGGCGCGCTGCCGGGGACGAACACGATTCGCCAGTCGCGCCACGTGACCACGGTCGCCGAGTCGATCGAGCTGCCGAAGATGGGCAAGCTCGGGAGCCTTTACCTCGTCGGCGCCGTGCAGCACCGCGAGGGCATCAACGACGCCGATTTGGCCGATTTCGGCGACGGCTCCGCGCTCTACGCGACGTACACCGGCTCGATCAAGAACGTCACCAACACCATCGAGGTCAAGGACTACCGAAACTTCTTCCCGACGGCGATGAGCGCCGACGCGACGCAGGTCTCGGCGTTCAGCCCGGTCGCGTACTCGGCGCCGCCGACGATCGAGTCGATCACGCAAGACAACATGCTCGGCAACTTCAACGTGTGCGCGACCGGCGCGCGCGTGCGAACCGACGTGCGTCTCTCGAAGAAGCTGCTCGTCTACGGGCAAGGCATCTTCACGTGGACGCGCGGCGAGCAGAACGGCTCGTGCGATCGCTGGGGCAACCTCACGAGCCCCGACGCGCAGCACGCGGGTCAGACCGACTACGTCGTCGACGGGCTCGTCGGCACGCAATACGACTTCGAGAAGGACCGCTCGCACCTCTACGCGACCGCCGGCGCGCGCCAGGACTGGCTCGGCACCGGCGACACCTTCATCCAGCAGTGGGAGCTCACGTACAACTTCGAGAAGGCGATCTCGAAGACGGTCTCGATCGAGTTCATCGGTCGCCACCGCGTCCGTTACGAGTCGGCGCAGAACCTCGGCGCGAGCGGCAACGCGGAGTACTGGGTCGAGGGCGAGAACTACACCGGGCTCAGCATCGCGCCGAAGTGGGTCATCACGCAGGGCATCGAGTATTCGACGTTCAACCTGCCGGCGAGCACGACCTTCGCCGGGATCAACGGGTATCCGCCGTGGCTCTATCTGAGCCTCGGTGGCACCTACAAGTTCACGAAGGACTCGAACCTCCGCGTGTTCGTGGGCCAGCAGCGCGGCGGGCTCAAGTGCATCAGCGGCATCTGCCGCGTCTTTCCGCCGTTCGAAGGCGCGCGCGCCGAGCTCACCGTCCGCTTCTGACCGGGCGCGGTCCCGAGGTGGTGCGTCGGGCCGAACGGCTCGTTTTTCTCTCGACGACCCAGCTCGGCGGTGGCACGACTCGCGCGATGCGATGGCTCCTCGTGCTCGGCGTGCTCGGCGTCGCCGGCGCCGCGCGCGCGCAAGACGCGCAGATGCCTTATGCCCAGCCGCGCGAGACGCTCATCCCTGGCAACCCGGGCATGCCGGGCGGCCTCCACGTCATGCTGAACGCCTTCGCCGATTTGCAGAATACAGGCATCGGCAGCGCGACCACGCCGCTCCTCACCGACGACTGGCTCATGGCGTACGGCCGCGACCGCCAGGGCTGGGTCGAGGGCACGTTGATGCTGAATTTCGAGCCGCTCACGGTGGGCGCGGCCGGGTATCCGGAGATCGGGCAGTCGGGCGAGGGGCTGTGGGACGCGCAGCACTCGCATCAGTTCCTGCATCAAGCGATGATCGCCATCCACCCGCTCGCGGGGATCTGGGGGCCGGGCGCCGATCACGACTTCGAGGTGTTCTTCGGGCAGGGGAGCGCGACGATCGGGCCGCCCATCTTCATGCATCGCGCGAGCTCGCCGGGACCGACCGTGCCGCGCAAGCACCACAAGGGCGAAAACCCGCACGAGACCTTTCCCGTGATCGGGACTTCGTTCCGCTCGGGCACGACGTGGATCGAGGTCTCGGCGTTCAGCGCGAGAGAGCTCACGCCCGAGGACTCGCGCTTTCATCCCTACGTCGCCGCGCCGGTGTCGGCGGCGGCGCGCGTGCGGCACGTGTTCGGAAAGTGGTTGGAGCTCCAAGTATCCGGCGAGCACCTGCACGATCAGGGCAACGGCGAATCGGACACGTCGCAAGTCAGCGCGAGCGCTTACGCGTGGGGCGAGGTGAAGCATTTCCGCATGGACGGCCTGCTCGACTACGCGCTCGACGCCCCCGACGTGGGCGACGCGTCGCAAGCGCTCCTCGCCGAATTCGCGGTGCGCTCGCCGAGCCGCCGAGAAATCGCCTGGCTACGCACCGAGCTGAACCAGCGCGAAGAGCCCGCCTCGCGCGGAGGCGGCGTGAGCGGCCCGTGGTTCTTCCAAACCGTCGGCTACGAGCACGTCCTCTTCGTGACGGGCGGCCTCCAAGTGGGCCTCTTCGGCGAGCTCACCGCCATCGCGCTCCCCTCGGCCCTCGAGTCCTTCTACGGCCAATCCACCGCGGTGACAGTCAACTTCGGCCTCCACTTATTCGGCATGTGGATGTCGATGCCCCACTGACCGAGAGAGAGGAACAGCAAGATCAAAGATTCAGAAGGCCAGCGAGAGAGTTTTGAAAAAAAACAAAAATATTTCTCTCGCCCTTCTGAGCTTCTGACCTTCCTGTTCAATCTCTCGGAGCGTCACCGCGGAAAAGCCGCGGGGTTGCCGCCGTCCACCGTGAGGACGCAGCCGGTCGTGGCGCGGGCTTGGGCGAGGTGGGCGAAGGCCTGGGCGACGTCTTCGGCCGTCACCTCGCGCGAGAGGAGGTTTTGCCGGAAGTACTCGTCGACCGACACGCCGCGGGCCTGCGCGCGCTGCTCGGCGACGCCGGCGGCGAAGAGCTTCGTGCGGATGCGATCGGCGTTCACCGCGTTGGAGCGGATGCCGCGGTGCCCGAGGTCGATCGCGTACTGGCGCACGAGCGCGAGGAGCGCCGTCTTCGCGACCGCGTACGGCCCGAAATTCGGTCCCGGGTTGAACGACGCCTTGCTCACGTTGAACAAGAGGCAGCCGCCGCGGCCCTGCGCGATCATGATCTCGCTCGCGGCGCGCGCGACGTGGTTGTGCGAGAGGAGGTTCACCTCGAGCGAGGAGCGCAGCGCCTCGGCGCCCTCGGCCGTGTCGAGACGGCCTTGCGGCGCGTCGCCCGCGTTCGAGACGACGACGTCGAGCCCGCCGAACGTGCGGCACGCGTGCGCGACGGCCGCGCGCACCTCGCTTTCGATCGTCACGTCGGCGCGGAAGGTCGTCGTGCGATCGGCCGCGAGCGGCTTCTTCGAGCCGTCGAGCCCCGCCTCGTCCCGGTCGACGAGCACGACGTGCGCGCCGAGCTCGGAGAAGAGCGCCGCCGTCGCGCGCCCGATGCCGGAGGCCGCGCCGGTGACGAGCGCGATCGCGCCGCCGAGCGCGGTCTTGGGCGCCGGCTTGATCTTCGCTTGCTCGAGGCTCCAGTACTCGACGTCGAACAGGTCCTCGCGCGAGACGGGCTGGTAGCGACCGATGTCGTCGGCGTCCGCCATCACGGCCATCGAGTGCTGGTAGACGTCGGCCACGACGCGCGCGTCCTTCAGCGTCTTGCCGACGGTGATCATGCCGAAGCCCGGCAAGAGGATGACGCGCGGCAGCGAGTCGAGCATGGTGCGCGTCACGCCCTTCTTCGCGCACATCGAGTCGAAGTACGCGCCGTAGGCGCTGCCGTACTCTTGCACCATCGCCTCGATGCGCCGGCCGAGGCCCTCGAGATCGGTGTAGCTCGGGTCGCGCACGAAGAGCGGCGTCGGCTTCGTGCGGAGCACGTGATCGGGCGTCGCGGGGCCGGTCTCGACGAGCTCCTCGGCGTGGCTGCGGCTCAAGAACTCGTGCACGAAGTCGTCGGTGCGCACGTGGAGGATCGGCCCGCGCTCGAGCGGATCGGCGCCGGCGCGCTCGAGCACGCCGCGGATGCGCGGCAAGAGGCGCGACTCGATGCCGTGAACCGCGACGGCGCCGCGCGACATCACGGTGCGGCGCTTGTCGCCGATCGCGCGCTCGGCGAGCGTGACCGCGCGGATCATCCGCTCGTAGCTCTCCTTCGCGCTCTCGCCGAAGGTGAAGATGCCGTGCTTCTCGAGCACGATGACCCACGCCTTGTCGGACGCGGCCTCGAACGCGTCGGCCGTGCGCGGCGCCAGCGAAAACCCGGGCATCACGTACGGCACCCAGACGAGCGCGTCGCCGTAGACCTCGCGGCAGAGGCGCTTGCCGTCGGGCTGATCGGCGAGCGCGAGGACGGCGTCGGCGTGCGTGTGATCGACGAACTTCGACGGCAAGAACGCGTGGAGTAGCGTCTCGACGCTCGGCGTCGGCGCGGACGGATCGACGAGCGCGCCCCGAAGCTCCGCGACCATGTCCTCGTCGGAGAGTTTGTCGAGCCGGCGAAGCTCGCGCAGCGGGGCGAGGCGGACCGCGGGGTGCCCGGCGGGCTCGATGGTGCCGAGATCCCAGCCGGACCCTTTTATGTAGAGTACATCGATCTCGCGCCCGAGCCGATCGCGCACCGTGTCCTTCGCCGACGTGTTGCCGCCGCCGTGCACGACGAGCTCCGGCACCCGCCCGAGGAGGCGCGCCGTGTACGTGCGAAGCGCGAGGGTCTCGGGCACGCCGAGCGAGGCGACGAGCGCTGCGGCGTCCGCGTCTTTGTAGCGGCTCTCCATCGATGAAAGGGTATAGCGCAAGTCGCGCGCCCCGCCGCGTACGCTCAGCGGCTTTCGAGCATCGCGATGGCCGCCGCCACGCGACGCGCGCCTTCGTGTTTTTCGCGAGCGCCGCGGTGAGGTCCTTCGGCGGCGTCACCGTGCGCGGCGCGTCGTCGAGCTCGAGGACGACGCTCTGCCCCGGCGAGAGCGCCGGACGCCCACGTACGATTTCCCGCCGTACACCGCGACGGTCGTCCGAAACGTGTACTTTCCCAGCGTCGCGCGCACCGCCGGCCGCGCCTCGCCGAACACCCCCCGCACGTCCCCCGGCACCACGATGAGCGCCAGCTCCCCCGACTTCGGCTCCCGCTTCAGGGTCGTCCGAGACGCGATTTTCGCCGTCTTTTTGGCCATCGCGTCAGTGGTGCGCTTGACAGGCCGTCGGTCGAACGGTACTTCCACCGGACCCTCAGGCGCGTAGCTCAGTGGTAGAGCACTACCTTGACACGGTAGGGGTCGTTGGTTCAATCCCAATCGCGCCTACAAGATAAGACAGAAGATTTCGTCACCCGCTCTTCTGATCCTCCCCACTTCGCGAGTCACCCTCCCCACCCTCCTCCCCACTTTTCTCGGGGAGGCGGTCGGCGAGGCGGATGACCTTCGCGAGCGCGTCACGCTGCTCGGCCCCGTTCACCGTCGAGTAGTGCCGTTGCATCTGCTCGGTGAGGTGGCCGGAGATCGAGCGCGTGACGAGGTCGTTCACGTGGGCCGCGCGGGCGAGGTCGTTGAACGTGCGCCGTAGCGCACGCTGCGTGATGTGCTTGCCGAGCTCGAGCTCGGCTGCGACCTCGGCGAGCGGCTGGTTCAGTACCTTCATCGTTCGGAAGCCGCCCGTGATCGACGGAAAGAGGAGATCCGACTCCTCTTGCTCCGGCGTCTCGAGCTGTGTTTCGACATGCCAGCGGAGGATGTCGATGACCTCTTTCGGCAAGTCGATGGTGTAGCGGCGCTTCTGCTTCGTGGTGTTCATCACCTCTTCGCCGATCGTGTGGGAGCGACGAACGCGCAGGCGTCCGGTCTCCCAGTCGACGTCGGCGTTGGCGCCGCGCCGCCGAAGCGGGCGGAGCGTCGACGGCCGCAAGCCGGTGACGAGGCCGACGTAGAACATCGCGAAGTGCTGAGGATACAGCGCGCGGAATTTCGCGACGAACGGCCCAACCTCCTCGGGCAAGAGAGCGTTCGGCTCTTCGTCCGAGTAGACCTCGTGCTCCGACGCATCGAGGTACTCGACATCCTCCGCAGGATCGCGAGGAAGACCAAGCTGGCGCTTGGCCGCCTTCGTGATCACTTTGAGGATGGCGAGCCAGCCGTTCACCGTCGTGGGCGCCCACTTGCCCTCGCGAACGCGCTCGGCGCACGCGGTCAACCACGACTCGATGTGGCTAGGTTGGAGTTGGTCGACGAAGGTGTCACCGAACGCGGCGACCAGATGCGTCAACGTGTACTTCCACCGGTTGCGCGACATCGCGCTCTTGATGTCGCCCTTCGCCACCTTCCGCTCGAACTCCGACGCGGCGAATACGCTGAAGCGCGTCGAGGGACTCTTGACTGAGACGCCCGCGCGGACGCGAACCTTCTCTTGTTCGAGCCACACGAGCGCCGTCGGAGCGTCCATGTTCGGAAGCGCCTTCCAGAATCTCTCGTTGGTGGCCGTTCGTGCGATCGATCACGCGCGCGCGCACGAGGTGGCCGCCCTCCTTCCGTTGCCAGACTCCGGGCAACACGGGTTGGTTCGAATCCAACTTCCCTTGTACAACTTCCAATTCTCTTTCTTCGACATCGGGACCTCCGGTTGGAGGCGTTCCCGAGCGTTCCTGCTCGGAAACAGTAGCAGCCATCGGCTCGCCGCGCAGGAAGCGCTCGAGCTCGCTCACCGACCACACGAGCGTCCCGCGTCCACCGCGGCGACCCACTGGGCGCAACCGCCCGTCGAGAAGCGCTTTGCGGATCGCGCCTGTCGTGCGGTATCCGCAGAAAGCAGCGGCTTCGCGCGTCGTCAGGTACCGTCGCTCGATCGCGGGCGTGCCCGGTGGTCCGACTGCGGACGCAGCCAGAAAGTCTTTCGGAAAATCCATGGTGCCGTGACTCCACGACGACAGAGAGGCCAGCTCCGCCATCAAAGTGGAGAAAACTCCGGCACCTATTCCGGGGCTTTCAACCGATTCGGTTCGCGGTGACCGACGTGACCACCGCCCGAGCAATATTAACCGATCGACGCCGCTGCACAAGTTCGCCCGGGGCCATCGCGGGCCGAAGGTTCAAATCGCGGGGGCGAACCCGACGTTGGAAACCGAGGCAGCGATCCCGTTCGAGTTCTGGGCCAAGAGGCCGCCGGACCGCAGGAAACTGCCAGCGACGTGGAAGCGGCGCGTGGCCTGAAGTTTCGCGCCGAACGACACCCAAACAGGAAGAGCCAGCGACCTACCGACGTCTACCGCGTCGCCAACGGCAAGACGTCGAGGAATGGTCGTCCGCCGACGGGACGAGCACGGTGGAACGAAGGCTTTGACAACGACGTCCTCGAGGAGGTGTCAGAGGGCAGGGTCTTCGGCGCCCACTGGACCATCGCCTAGATGACTTTCTCGGGGATGACAGCGAGGAACTCCGTCTTAGGCTCGCGCCACTTTCCCTTCTTCCACACGCATCCCGTCATCTTGGTGATCGACGTTGCAAAGTCGGCGTCCAGTTTGCCCTCGCCGTTGTCCTTGATGACGGCCTTCACGACGGACTCGAGCGCGTCTCGCATTGGGTGCGAGCCACACAAGCGCGTCGCCGCGAAGACCATCCGCGGACCGCGTCCCTTCTTGGGACGAAATGCTTTCAACTCATGCGATGTCGCCGCGCTGCACGCGAAGATGAACAGGATGGCCTTCTTGGGCAGCTTTCCCTTCTTCAACGCGCCGACAACCTCGGAGGGGGTCGCCTTGTCGCTAGGCGTCCCGAGGGCGCCGCTGTACCCGTGCGCTGCCAGGATGAGAGCGTCGACGTTTCTCAAGCGGGTGGCCTTGAGTTCATCCACCAAGTCATCCGAAGACGCGATCGGGAGGAGCTCAAACTCACGGAGTCCTCCAACTTATGCATGGCGTCCCTAATTTCTCGGAGGACATTGCGGTCCTCGTCCTCGGCTTCGTCGTAACGACTCAGGCAGACCACACGCACCTTGCCGTCCTTCATCCGGATCCCCTCGTCAGGCGCGCACGCGCCCTCATCCCATCCTACGGCAGACGCCGGACGTTGTTCAAAACGGTCCCCGAACACCGGACCACGCAATGGACCAAGGGTGCGGGTTGTCCTCGCCGCTCACCCAATCTGGGTCGGAAAACGAGCAGCGGTTCGTTCGGCGACACATTTGCAGGTGATTCTGCAAGCGCTTCGACTCGCCCCGCAAGGCTCCGGCAATCGTGGAGCGACCAATCGCGTACAGAGGCGCTTCGTTCGCCCGAGCGCGCGTTCCTCTGAGCCGCGCTCGCGATGGCGCCTTGATTTCAGGCAGCGGGATCGTAGGCTTCTCGGCGTGTGGATCGGGTTGCAGATCGCGCCGCCTCTCACGGGCGGGGACACCACGGGCCGTCCGCACGTAACCCCGAGCCGTGGAGTCCACCGTGAACATCAACAACAAGAAGTGCCCCGCCTCTGCTGACGGCCACCACAAGCCCGATCCCGCGTGGACTCGGTCAGACGGTCGGCAAGTCGCGACCGACGACCTGGGCGAGGTCGTGGAGACGACGCTGATCTGCGTCGCGTGCCACGCGACCGGCGTCGTCCGTGCTCGCATCGAGGACGCCGTCTGGACGCCCGAAGGCTAGGAGACTGAGTCCGTCGCGTCACATCCCGTCCTGGCTGCCGCGACGGCTTGCCGGAACGCTTCGAGGTCGCGCACGGGCTCCTCACGAAACCTTGACGTGGAACCCCCAGGTCTTCAGGGGCTCGTCGTCCGGCAGCGAAGGCCCGAACGAAGCAATCTTGGACACGGCGCCCGCACCGACAGATCCGATCCCGGCGATGCTCCAGGCATAGGGCGTCCGCGCCTGGCTTGAGCTCGTGATCTGAAACAGCGAGGCCGGGTTTCCGGTCGCCGCGCCCAGATCGGTCTTCAAGTCCTGCTCGTTTCCACTCCCATCGGACCAGGTCCACACCGCAACGAGCCCATCGCTCGCGAGTTGTCGCGCCCATTGCACGGCGACGGCGAGATCCTGTTGCGTCACGAGCGACCCGTCCCGCGACGACCGCCGATACATCCACGGATCAAGGTGGCAGAAGATGAAGTCGTAAGGCGGCGTCGCGGGCAGGGTTGCGAGCCCCAAGCCCAACGAGAACATGTTCCGCACAGACGGCCGCGACGGAGGCGGTCCCCGCCACGAACCGGCGCAGGGAAAGATTGCGGCAGCGGGCGAAGTCCGCCTGACGTGACCAGTGAGCGAGCCATACGCCTGCATGTTCTTCTCGAAGAAGAGGCACTCGGCCTTTGCCTGGCGGAGGTGGTGGATGATCTGCACGGGCGAGCCTGGGTAGTCCACCGTCGCGCCGGTCAACCTCACATGCGCTTGGAGGGTAGCGAGATACGGGGCCGTCCAGCCAGTCGCGTTGAGCGACTGAATCGACTTCAGAAGATGGCCGCGCGCCCTGTCTCCTTGCGTAACCGGGAAGACGCATCGACCCGGCCCTGCGTGGGTCTCGACGACGATGATGCTGCTGGCGGCCGGCACGGCACCCAGGAACCACCCCAACAAGCTGTGCTTGAGAACGTCTCCCGCGTTTCCGGCCTTGTCACACATGCCGGTTGGTTTTCGCCTGCGCTTGCCAGCCATGACGCCTACGAGTCCGTCACCTCGATCATCGCGACGACGCCGTTGAGATGATCGACGTTCGCGCCGGGGACGAGGGCGGTGAAGTTCTCGATGTGCTCGATGCAGTTCGTCCGCTCGACGAGGCCTTCGAGATCCTTCGACGTGGCGTTTCCCGACCACAGACCCTCGACGTAGGCGCCGATGGCTTCGAGGTCGGCGCTCGGGTTGAGCGGCTTGCTGACGACGGTGAGCCGCACCTTGGTGTGCGTGTCGAGGTCGGGGCTAAACATGAAGGACAGCGTACACGGGATCGCTGGACACCTGGCGAGCCTGGTTGAAGAAGAGGGCGCATCGGGGCTCTCTGGGACCCGTGCGGATCGCAAGGACGGACTCCCACGCGCTGCACGGCCGTGATCAACCCGAACGGCTGATCGCAGGAAAGGCGCCAACGCGGGCCATCTCGAAGATCCGCTGCGCGATGACTTCGAGATGGTCCCGAAATTTGTTTTGCCGCGATGAAGTCCATCGGTTCGTCTCGATGTGCCGCCACTCGGATCTCTTCTTCTGCCGCGATGAACGCGACAGCATCCCGCTCGCCGTGAGATAGCGGTTGACCGCCTCGATCCAATAGCGCTCAAAGATCGGTGCAGGAGCTCCAACTGCGCTGACCGCGCGCGTGAGGTCGAGAAGGTACGCATGCTTGAAGCACTCGCCGAGGACGAACTCAGGCTGCCCTCCTGCTCCCGTTCGATGGAGGTGTTCATTGTAGCTGGCGAGACGCACGGCAAGGCCCTTCTCGAACTTGCCGGGTTTGATCGATACACCCTGGCGACGAACGACGATCTTTCGGCGGACGGCATTCTTGGGGTTGTCGAGAACGTCAGCGCCCTCGTTGGCGAAGACGAAGACGTAGAGACCCTGGCGAACGCCATCAAACCCCGCACACAACGCACGGGAAAGTCCGAGCGCGTCCCGATGGTCCGTCTGCCCGCAGGCCACCTCTCGAACCCTTCGCGAGTCCATGCGCATCGTCATGCATCACCGAGGAGCACGTCCGCACGGGCGTACGCGGCCGTCAGGGCGGCGATCCGCCGCTCGATTCCTGCCCTGAGAGCCGGGAATCGGTCAGTCGCGCGGAGCCAGTTCAAAACCACGGATGCCGGTCGTAGACCGTCCGCAAACGCGTTCTCGAGCTCCGACTCGTCCTGTGACGAGTTGCATGGCGGGAGCACGCTCCATCCCGCCGAAATGCCGTACCCAGCGGCGACCTCAACATAGACGGCCGGGTGAACCGCGACGGATGCGCCACCAGCCACGGCGCGGAGCACGTCGGGCAAATCCGCGCGGGCCGGCCCTGGGTCATCATCATCCGTAACCCCCAACTCGAGAATGTCGGCGAAGTCGCGAGCATCTTCAGCGGCCACCGCGATGACTGCCATTTCGACCTCGGAGAGACGACCGGTGCACGCGCCCAAGGCAAAGTGCGCTCCCCAAACGCGAAGGCTCGCAATGGCGTCCGCCACGCATCCCCGCGCGAGCATCTCGCCCAAAAGCGGCGGGTCGATCTCGCGCAACGCGATCGTTCGCTCGAGTCGGCGGTGGCGGTGAAGGACGGCTTCCTGCCAACCCGCTGCGTCTGAGGCCACCTGAAGAGCATGGGCCCTGGTCGCGGCGACGAAGTTGCCGATCGCCTCCGTTCTATCGAGCTCATGGCGTGCGCGCGCCGCCTGGATGAGTGCGAGTTCGTCGTTGAGTTGAGCAGCAGCCGCCACAAACATCGTCACTCCTTTCACGCCGCCGATTCAGTTCAGACCCAATCCAGCAGGTACTCCTGGGCCCTTGAACTGCTGGCCGGTTCATTCGCGTTCTCAAGTTCTGCCACGTTTTGAGCGGGCGCCTGGGTTCCGCCGTTGAGTAGTCGCTCGAGTTCCTCGCCCGTCACGTCCCCGGGAACGCAGCTCGGCGCCTTGGCATCCGCAACATCCGCAACACTGTTGGCGGTCGCGTAGAAACGCGGAAATTCGGACCTGAGCCCGGTCAGCGTTTCTTCGGCTTCGTGGGCGGCGGGGCCTTCGCACGGTCCTCGGCCTGACGGAGGCGGTAGCTGCTGCCCTCGATGGCGATGACATCGGCGTGGTGGATGACGCGATCGATGAGCGCGGTGGCGCAGGTCGCGTTCGGGAAGATCGTCGGCCAGTCACGAAACGCGAGGTTGGTCGTGAGCACGAGGCTCTTCCGCTCGTAGCGGCGCGCGACGATCTGAAAGAGCAGATCGGCGTTGCGGTTGTCGAAGGCGAGGTAGCCGACCTCGTCGATGATGAGCAGGCTCTGCTTGGCGTAATGGCGAAACCTGCGATCGAGCGCGCGCGCCGAGTCTTGCGCGGCAAGGTCGAGCAGGAGCTGAGCGGCGGTGACGAAGAGGACGGAGTGCCCTGCAAGGATGGCCTCGTGCGCGATGTTTTGCGCGATCATCGTCTTGCCGAGGCCCTGCGGCGCGATGAGGACGACGTTGCGGGCCTCCTCGAGGAATTCGAGTCGGAGCGCGGCCTCGACGCGATCGCGATCGATGCGTTTGGGCCAGGCCCAGTCGAAGTCCTTGATGGGTTTGACGCGACCGAGCTTGCTGCGTTGAAGCCGCCGCTCGAGGCTGCGGCGCGCGCGGTCGTCCTCTTCGATGTCGGCGACGAGCTCGAGGATCTGAGTGAGACCGAGTCGCTCTTTGGTGACGCGCGCGACGAGATCGGACAGCTCGTCCGCGGTGCGGCGAAGACCGAGATCGCGGAGGCGCTCGGGCAGATCACGATCGGTCATCGGTCTTGTCCTTGGGGGTGAGGGCGTCGTCGTAGGCATCGAGCGAGTGCGGGGTGACGTGGACGTCGCGGGCGCGCGCGTCGTGGGAGAGGAGGACGTCGATCGCCGGCGGGGCGCGGCGGGCGCGGCGACGTTGGTCGAGGACGGCGGCGACGGCCTCGGCGGACGCGGCGCCGCGCGCGAGGGCCTGGCCGATGGCGACGTCGAGCTCGCGGGGTCCTTCGCGATCGAGCAGGCGGAGAAGACGCGCCGTCGTGCCGCCGAGATGACCGCCGCGAAGCGCGACCTCCTCGAGCAGCGCGCTCGCGCGCGGCGCGGCGGTCGTCAGACGGTCGCGACCGCGGAGCTCGCTCGCGCGTTGCTTCTCCTGCGCGAGGGCTTCGAGGTGCGCGGCGATCTCGATCTTGCAGCCGCGGTCGTAGCTGCGGGGGTGGCGGGCGATTTCGACGGAGCCGTCGAGCAAGCGCACGTCAGCGTCGGAGGCGACGAGGGTGAGGGGCTTTCGCACGAGCTCGGCGGGGATCGAGTAGTCGTTGAGATCGAATCGGACGTACGGCGTCTTGCCGCTGCGGACGGCGCGCGCGACATCGCACGCGAAGGGATGCTCGGGCAGCGGCAAGAGACGCGGCTTCTCCTCGGCGAAGGCGTCGCGGACGCTCTTGCGATCAGGATCCTGCGGGCGGGGTCGGGCGGCGGCGACGCGATCGATCCACTCGGCGAGCTGGGCGTTGAGATCGTCGAGGGAGGAGTAGCGGCGGGCGGCGAAGAAGGAGTGCCGGAGGTACTGGATGGTGCGCTCGACCTTGCCCTTCTCGTTGCCGCGATAGGGGGCGCAGGGTTTGGGGGCGAAGTGGTAATGGCCGGCGAGCTCGAGCAGGTGCGGATGAAATCGGACGTGGTCGCCGACGCGCTCGAGCACGACGCTCTTCAAGTTGTCGTAGAGGAGCACGCGCGGCACGCCGCCGAAGCTCTCGAAGCCGAGCACGTGGCAGCGCACGAAGCTCTCCATCTGCTGGTCGAGCACGAAGCGCGCGTACATCGCGCGCGAGTAGCCGAGCACCATCACGAAGCACGACAGGCTCCGCGTCGCGTGCCCGATCTGGATCTTGCCGAAGGAGGCCCAGTCGACCTGACCTTGCTCGCCCGGCATCGTCTCGAGCTTGAAGAACGCCTCGCGCGGAAGCGGCCGCACCGTGCGCACGTAGCGCCGCACGACGATCTGGCTGCCCGCGTAACCGCGCCCCTTGATCATGTCGAAGATGCGCGACGCGCGAAGGCGCGGGTGCTTGCCGAGGACCTCGTCCACGAAGGGCTTGTACGGATCGAGGATCGACGTCGTGACGCGCGAGCCCTCGGGCGAGACGAATCGCTCGGCCTCGATCGCGCGGCGCACGGTGTCGTGGTGGACGCCGAGCTCGGCGGCGATCGTGCCGACTTTCCAGTGCTCGGCGTAGAAGAGGCGACGAATGCGCGCGCGCTGATCCGGATCGATCGTCATCGCCCGCTCCGCTCGTCACGTCTCACGCGGGGGCCCACGATCTCGAGCTCGTACACCCGCACTACGCCTTTCACGTGCCGCCGCGCGACATGCTGAGCGCCTCGAGGCGAACGGCGTCGCGACCGACGGCCCGCTCCAGCTCGGCCCGCCGGGACGAGCGTCGCCCGACTTGAACCACCCAAGCGGCAATCACTCGAGATCGTCACGCTCGGCTACGCGAAATCCGGTGCGGCCGCGCGCGACATGCGCGTACTCGCTCTGGGCTGACGCGCGAGGCACGGATCGCCTCGAAGCGCACGGCGCCGATGGTAGGCTGCGTATGGCGCGGACGCCATGATTGGGACCCTCTTCGTCGAAGCCTCGAAGGCGCTGCTGCGGCACAAGGCCCGAAGCGGCCTCAACGTGCTCGGGGTCGCCATCGGCATCGCGGCCGTCGTGTGGGTCGTCGCCATCGGCGAGTCCGGCGCCGCGCGGACGCAGGCGCAGCTCGCCGCGCTCGGCGACAACCTCGTCTGGGTCGAGGCCGGCTCGCGCAGCGTGAGCGGCGTGCGCACGGGCACCGACGGCATGCGCAACCTCCAGCTCGACGACGCCACGGCGATCGCACGCGAGGTGCCGTCAATCGCGCTCGTATCTCCGAACGTCGACGGCTCGGTCGTCGTGCAGTGGCAGACGCGCAACTGGACGACGCGCTTCCGCGGCGTCGCGCCGGAGTACGAAGAGATCAAGAGGTGGAGCGTCGCCGCCGGCGCGAGCTTCAGGTCCGACGACGTCGACCGGGCCGCGAATGTGTGCCTGCTCGGCGCGACGGTCAGCGCCCAACTCTTCGGCGCCGCCGATCCGATCGGCCAGGTCATTCGAGTCGCCGGGCAGCCGTTCACCGTGGTCGGCGTGCTCGCGCCCAAGGGTCAATCGGCGACCGGCCGCGACCAGGACGACGAGATCCACGTGCCCTACACGACCGCGATCAAGAAGATTCGCGGCGGCGGCGCGACGTGGCTCGATGACATCCTCTGCTCGGCGACCTCGGCGGCCGCGATCCCCTCAGCGATCTCTGACATCGACGCCCTCCTCCGGCAGCGTCACCGGGTCGGAGTCGACGACGACGACGACTTCAACATTCGCCACCCCGAGGAGCTGGTTCGCGCGCAGGCGCGGACGGCGGACACGGTCGAGGCGCTCCTCGTAAGCGTCGCCTCGGTGGCGCTGCTCGTCGGCGGCATCGGTCTCATGAACGTGATGCTCGCTTCGGTCGTCGAGCGCACGCGGGAGATCGGCGTGCGGCTCGCGGTCGGCGCCCCACCGTGGGCGGTTCAGGCGCAGTTTCTCATCGAGGCCGTGCTGCTCGCGTTCGTTGGCGGAGTCGTCGGGGTGCTCGGCGCGTTCGTTGGGAGCTCGCTTCTCTCGCGCCTGCTCGGCTGGTCGCTCGCGCCGTCACCCGAGGCCCTCGCCGGGTCGGTGCTCTTCTCGGCCGCGGTCGGAACGGTGTTCGGGTTCCTGCCCGCGCGCCGCGCCGCGTCTGTGGATCCGATCGAGGCGCTCCGCAGCGAGTGATCAAGGCTCCGTCTCGCGAACGCCCTCACTTGCGCTTCTTGATGACGACGGGCACCGCCGAGCGCCGAGTCGCTCGTCGACATGTCGCTCCGCATGCTCGACATCTTCCTCGTGAAGGTCCCGCGGCTGGAGCGCACCGTCGCCGTCGAGGTGCCGTTCTCGCTCGAGCTCGCCCACCCAGTGACTGCGGAGATTCTACCGGTCCGGTTCATCGGCTCCATCGACGCGCTCGTCGTCGAGAACGGCGCCGAGACGATCTGGGAGCTCAAGACCGGCAAGCGGAAGTGGAGCGCGGATGTCCATCGACTACGACTTGCAGACGACCTCGTACAGAGATTGCTGCGCGCGAGCTCGGACGTGGCGACGCTCGCTCCAAGCTCGTCCTCACGACGAAGGTCGAAGCAGCCCGACGTGCAGGTCGAACGGCTCGTTCGTCACCGGCGCGATGAGCGCGAGCTTCTCGAGACGGTTTTCGCGGTGCATCGGGCCGTGGATGCAGGCGTCGACTACCCGGTGCGAGGGTGGCAGTGCCGGACGTGCGCGTGGGCCGGGGCGTGCGGAAGTGACGGAGAACGGCGTCGCGCGTGCGGCGCCGTTTGAGGTGGACCCCTTCCTTCGGACCAAAATCGCGGTTGCGTAAGGTGGAGCCTGCTTCGTCTTTCATTGCATCATACAAATATTCGTAGCGAGGATCTTCATTCGTCGAAGGCGCGTCAGGTGGGGAGCGCGGCGACGCCCGTCAGGTCGCGCTGCGGCGGCTTCGACTTGCGCGTTGCGGGCGATGGCGTGGCGGGGGGTGACGCGGCGCGCGCGGGTGCGCGTCTGACACCGCGATGGAACGCGTCGGGCGTCTGGTAGCCGAGCGCCTGGTGCGGGCGACGGCAGTTGTAGAAGTCGAAGTAGCGTCCGACCCCGGCCCGCGCCTCGCTCGGCGAATCGTAGACGTGCAAGTAGATCTCCTCGTACTTGAGCGAGCGCCACAGTCGCTCGACGAAGATGTTGTCGAGATACCGCCCCTTGCCGTCCATGCTGATCGCGACGCCGCGCGCGCGCAGCACGGTGGTGAAGTCGCTCGCGGTGAACTGCGAGCCTTAGTCGGTGTTGAAGATGTCCGGGACGCCGAATTTCGCGATGGCCTCTTCGAGCGCTTCGACGCAGAAGGTCGCGTCGAGCGTGTTCGACAGCCGCCACGACAGCACCCGCCGCGAGTACCAATCCATGATCGCCACGACGTACAGGAAACCGCGCCGCATCGGCACGTACGTGATGTCGGCGGCCCAGACTTGGTTCGGACGGCTGATTTCCAGGCCTCTCAGGAGATACGGGCAAACTACATGCTCCGGGTGCGGCTCGCTCGTCTTCGGTTTCGGTGCGAGCGATTCGAGACCCATCACGCGCATCAATCGCTGCACCCGTTTGCGGTTGATGGCGCGGCCATCGGCTCGCAACGCGAGCGAGAGCTGCGGCTGCCGTAGAACGGGCACTCGAGGTGGAGCTCGTCGATGCGTCGCATCACGGCGAGCTCGTCGTCGTCGGGCGCGGTTGCCTCGTAGTACACGCTCGAGCGAGACACGCGCAGCATCTCGCACTGCCGTCGCATTGAGGGCTGCGCGTCGGCCGTAATCATCGCGCGGCGTTCCTTCACCGCGACCGTCCGAGCCCGCGCGACAAAAAATCGCGCTCCACGGTGAGCTCCCCGATCTTCTTGAGCAGCTCGGCCTCGCGCTCGGGCGAGAGCCCAATCCATCGAAGGGCCCTTGACCATTCATGGGCATATGCCCATAGTTGACCCATGCGCGCCGACGAATCCAGCTGCAACTGCCTCGCGCTCCGCCAAGCGGCGCGCCTCGTCACCCAGCTCTACGACGACGCCCTCGCGCCGGTCGGTCTGCGCGTCACGCAGTACTCGCTCCTCGCGAACCTTCATCGCCTCGGCCCAACGACCGTCAACGATCTTGCGGCGGTCCTCGTGATGGACCGTTCGACGCTCGGTCACAACCTGAGGCCGCTCGAGCGCGAAGGGCTCGTCGTGCTCGCGGTGAATGAGGCCGACCGCCGCGCCAGGCGGCTCGTCTTGTCGCGCGCCGGCCAGGCCAAGCTCGACGAGGCGCGGCCGCTCTGGCGCGCCGCCCAGCGGGCGTTCGAACACCGCTTCGGCTCCGCCGCCGCGGCGGCGCTGCGGACCACGATGCGCCAGGTCGTCGAGGCGATCGCATGACCGGCGCTCACCAACGGGCACATGCCCATGTTTGGGTTCTCCCGATCCTCTCCCTGGCCGCGTTCATGGCGAGCTTGGACCTCTTCATCGTCAACGTCGCCTTCGATGCGATTCGGCGCGACTTCGGGCAGGTGTCGCTGGCGAGCCTCAGCTGGGTGCTGAACGGCTACGCGATCGTGTACGCGGCGCTCTTGGTTCCACTCGGGCGGCTCGCCGACCGGTACGGACAGAAGGGCGGGTTTCTCCTCGGGCTCGCGCTCTTCGCCGCGGCGAGCGCGGCCTCGGCGGCTTGCAACGGCGTGGGCGAGCTGGTCGTGGCGCGGGTCGCCCAGGCCGCCGGCGCCGCCCTCCTCACGCCCACGAGCCTGGCGCTCCTGCTCGAGGCGACCCCACCGGAGCGCCGCGCTCGCGCCGTGCGGATCTGGGCGGCCGCCGGCTCGCTCGCCGCTGCCGCCGGGCCCGTCGTTGGAGGTCTGCTCGTCCTCGTCTCGTGGAGCTGGGTGTTCGTCGTCAACGTTCCAATCGGGGCGCTCGCTTGGGTCGCTGCGGCGCGGATGGTTCCAGCCGGAGCGCGCGAGAGACCGGGACCGATGCCCGACCTCGCGGGCGCGCTCGTCCTGACCCTGGCGATCGCAGCGCTCGCGCTCGCTCTCGTGAAGGCCGAAGCCTGGGGCGTGCTCGACCGACGGACGCTCGGCGCGCTCGCCGCCGCCGTCGTCGGCACCGCGATCTTCGTCGCCCGATCGCGAACGCATCGCTCGCCGGTCGTCGAGGCGGCGCTCTTTCGCGCGCCCGCTTTTCTCTGGTCGAACGTGGCCACGCTCGCCTTCAGCGTCGGGTTCGCGGCCAACCTCCTCGCCAACATCCTCTGGATGCAGGAGGTGTGGCGTTGGTCGGCGCTGCGCACGGGCCTCGCGATCGCCCCCGGGCCGCTCATGGTCCCGCTCTTCGCCGCGGTCGCGCAGCAAATGGCGCGGACGGTGTCGGCCGGAAGGCTCGCCGCCGCCGGCTCGCTCCTCTTCGGTCTCGGCGCGCTGGTCGTCCTCGAAGGGGTCCGGCCGTCGGCGAGCTACCTGGACGCGATGCTCCCCGGGTGGATGATCGCCGGGGCCGGCGTCGGCCTCGCGATGCCGACGATGCTCTCGAGCGCGACCGTCGATCTGCCTCCGGCGAGCGCCGCGACCGGCAGCGCCGTCGTCAACATGGCGCGCCAAGTCGGGAGCGTCCTCGGGGTGAGCATCCTCGTCGCTCTTCTCGGCAGGCCGGAAGGCCTCGCGGCAGCGCATCACGCGTTCGTGCGTGGCTGGTGGTCGGTCGTCATCGCGTCGGTCCTCGGCGCGCTCGCGGCGACGAAGATGACGCCGCGAAGCTCGCGCGCCGCCGTCGCCGCTCACGCCCGGGTCGCGATCGAGCCGTGAAATCAGCCCGGGTCAAGCGCGGAGGTGCGTCGCCCATTGCCACGTCGCGACGCGGTCCGAAGGGTCGTCGCAACCGCGCGCAGATCAGCGCCCGGAGCCGGAGGCTCGGACGCGCGCTCGAAGGGCGCATGCCGGCACGCATCATCGCGCGTGCGAGCATACTCGACATCGTGGACTCACCCTAGTCGGCGATTCCGCTACGATTGAACGTGGTGCTCATGACCGTCTCGTCGAAGGTTCTCGCGGGCGGGTTTCTCCGCGGGACCCATTGGAGCGTTTCTTCCCCGCTAGCGGCGCAAGCACCGGTTCACGACCTCTTTGCTCTTTGCGTTTTGTGCAGCACTCGTGCGAACTCGCGCAGAGCCGAACGCGGGTCTGACCTCCTCCGCCGAAGGCGATGAGCGCGCTAACTGCGCATCGCGAATGCGCGCCTGTACGAGCTCGGACTCGTCCCGAGGACGCTCGTGAAGTGTTGCCGGAGCACCGACGACGAGCCGAAGCCAGTCTTGCTCGCGATCCGCTCGATCGACCAGTCCGTCGTCTCGAGGAGCCGCTGGGCGCGCCTGACGCGCGCGCGCGAGAGCCACGCCGCCGGGGTCTCTCCGAGCTGACTTCGAAAACGTCGGCTGAGCGTCCTCGTGCTCATCGCGGCGCGCCTCGCGAGGACCGCAAGTGACAGATCGCGGTCGAGGTGCTGCGACGCCCACGCGATCAGGTTTCCGATCGGCGTGCCGACGTCGTCGGGCGGCTCGTACGCGATGAACTGCGCTTGGCCGCCGGCGCGCTCGAGCGGCATCACCGCCTCGCGCGCGACGCGCGCCGCCGCCTCCTCGCCGAGCCGGCGGCGAATCAAGTGCAGACAGAGATCGAGGCCCGCCGCGGCGCCGGCCGACGTGAGGATCTGGCCGTTGTCGACGTAGAGCACGTCGGGGGCGACGCTGACGCGCGGGTGACGACGCGCAAGCTCACGCGCGATCATCCAGTGTGTCGTCGCGCGCAGTCCGTCGAGGACGCCCGCCGACGCGAGCACGAACGCACCCGTGCAAATGGACGCAACGCACGCGCCGCGGTCGACGGCGCGACGGAGCGCCGAGCGTACCTCGGCCGGGACGGGACGGTCGACGTCCTCCACGCCTGGGACCATCACCACGTCGGCGCGGTCGGCCGAAGCGAGGCGCCACGGAATGGTGAGCGTCAGGTACTTCGAGCGAACGCGCCGCCCGGCACCGCACACGCGAACGTCGTACGCGGGCGCGCCGCGCGCATCGCGAGCGCGCCCGAACAGCTCACAGGGCGTCGCCAGGTCCCCGAGGACGACGCCGTCGAACGCGAGAACGGCGACGCGTGTGCGGTTTGGCGCGAATCCTGCGGAAGTTGTCTTTTCAGCCACTCGATGATGCTGGCCGAAAACGTACGATAGCGCCATGCGCGCGTTGCCCGTCGGCATAGCCGACTACGTGGGTCCCGCCATCGGCGGGCTCGTGTTCATCGTCGTGATGTCGTTCGTGAAGGAGCCGACCCGCCAGCGGTTCAACGCGATCTTCGTGGCGGGCGCGATGGGCGCATACATCGGCGGAGGACTCGGCGGGTGGGAGCTCCTGTTCGCAGTGGTAGGAAGCCTCGTCGCCTATTTCGGACTACGCTCCTACCGTTTCATCGGCGTCGCCTGGCTGATGCACTCGGGTTGGGACATCGTCCACCATTTGTTCGGTAACCCCATCTGGCCTTTCATGCCAACGTCGTCGTTCGGCTGCATGATCTTCGACGCCGTCATCGCCGTGTGGTTCCTCGCAGGCGCGCCCACACCATCGCGCGGCCTCGCACCGTGACCCGCCCCGTCCGCGCCCCTCGCCTTCGATGCCCCTCTTGGTGATCAATCCGGTCTGGCCATCCTCTTCTCCCCGTTCTTCTCGCCACGCTCGACGAGAACAATCACCTGCACGACCTGCAGGCCTTCGTTTCGGCACTCACCCCAGTCGGCGATTCCGCTCGATCGAACGTGGTGCTCCTGACGGTCTCGTCGAAGCTTCCTCGCGGGCGGGTTTCTCCGCGGGACCCGATTGAGCGTCCTCTTCCCTCACCCGCGTCGTCACACTCCAGCGGGAGCGCGATTCCATGGCGGAGCGTTCCGCGGCGCGCCGCAAGCCGAATTTCTTCGTCAAACGAACGAGCGTGTCGCGCCGGATGCCAAGCGCGTTCGCTGCGTATAGAACGAGGGCCATGTCCTACACGCCGCTGAACAGCCTGAACGCGTTCGTCGCGGTCGCGCGGCGGCGCAGCTTCGCGGCAGCGGCGCGCGAGCTCGGCATTTCCAGCTCGGCGCTGAGCCAGTCGGTGCGGCAGCTCGAGGCCAAGCTCGGCGTGAGCTTGCTCGCGCGGTCGTCGCGCAGCGTCGCGCCGACCGCGGCGGGCGAGCGGCTCTTGCGCGACGCCGGCCCCGCCGTGGACCTCGCGCTCGCGTCGCTCAAGGCGGTGACCCGGAAGGATGGCGCGATCACGGGCCGGCTGCGGCTGACGGTGCCGATGATCGCGGTCTCGCAGGCGCTCGCGAAGCTGTTGCCGGTGTTCATGGAGCGCCATCCCGGCGTCGAGGTCGAGGTGAGCGTCGAGGACGGGCTCGTCGATGCGATCGCGGAGGGCTACGACGCTGGCATCCGGATCGTCGAGACGATCAACCGCGACATGGTGCACGTGCAACTGACCGGCGAGTCGCAACTGGTCGTCGCGGGCGCGCCCGCATACTTCGCGAAGCACGGCACACCGCAGGCGCCGCCCGATCTGCAGAAGCACGTGTGCATCAACTCGCGCTGGCCGCTGAGCCGCGAGCCGATGCGCTGGGCGTTCGCGCGCGGCAAGAAGTCGTGGAAGATCGTCGCCCGTGGGCCGATGACGACGAACAGCTTCGAGTTGTCGAAGAGCCTCGCGGTGTCCGGCGCCGGGTTGCTCTACACCATGGAGGCGCTCATCGCCGACGAGGTCGCGCGCGGCAAGCTCCGGCTCGTGCTCGAGTCGTACGCGACGAAGCTGCCCGGCCTGTACCTGTACTTCCCGAGCCGCACGAACCTGTCGCCGCCGCTCCGGGCGTTCGTCGATCTCGCGCGCGAGATGACGAAACCGCGCAAAAAGCGTCCGTAAGTTTTCCTTACGCCTGCGTGCGGAATCCGCGTGTTTTCACGCGGGATGGAGGTGCTTACGTTGGCGACATGGCAAACCACAACTTGGCTAGGCTGAATGGAAAGACCGCCGTGATCACCGGCGGTGCGACCGGTATCGGCCTCGCGGCGGCAAAGCGCTTCATCGAGGAGGGCGCCTTCGTCTTCATCTTCGGCCGCCGGCAGGAAGCGCTCGACGCCGCCGTGGCTGAGCTCGGGCCGAATGCCCGCGCGGTGAAGGGCTCGGTCTCGGACGAGGCCGACCTCGACCGACTCTACGCGGCGGTGAAGGCCGAGCGCGGAACCCTCGACATCGTCTTCGCCAATGCCGGTGTGGGAAGCCAGCTTCGGCTCGGCGAGATCACCGCCAAGCACATCGACGAAACCTTCGACGTCAACGTGAAGGGTACGATCTTCACGGTCCAGAAGGCGCTGCCGCTGATGGGCAAGGGCGGTTCGGTCATCCTGACCGGATCGAGCGCCGGCACCACGGGCGCCCCGGCGTTCACCGCCTACAGCGCGAGCAAGGCGGCCGTGCGCAACCTCGCACGGACCTGGGCGGAGGACCTGAAGGGCACCGGCATCCGGGTCAACGTGCTGTCGCCCGGGGCGATTGCGACCGAGCTCGCGACGGAAGCTCTCGGCGAGGAGGGCCTGAAGACCTACGGCTCGATGACGGCCCTCCAGCGCATGGGCGATTCGGCGGAGGTCGGGGCGGCGGCTGCCTTCCTCGCGTCGTCGGATAGCAGCTTCATGACCGCCAGCGAGGTCGCAGTCGACGGCGGGCTTGCGCAACTCTGACGTGCTTCGCGCTATTGCGCTGATGCGTCGACGAAAGGAATCTCATGTTGAACAGACTCGACTTCTCCAAGGAGCTCATCGGCCGTCGTGCGCTCGTTACCGGAGGAACCCGCGGCATCGGCGCGGCAATCGCACAGCGCCTGCTCGCCGCCGGCGCGAACGTGGTGGTTACGGCGCGCTCTCGTGGCGAGGCCTTGCCCGAGGGCGCCGCCTTCGTCGCGGGCGACGTCGCATCCGTCTCCGGGGTGAAGGCCATAGCCGCCGGAGCGCTCGAAGCCCTCGGCGGCCTCGACATCCTCGTGAACAACGCAGGCGGCGGGAGCGGGTTCCCGCAAGGCACCGCGTCCATCCCGGACGAGGCGTGGCAGGCCAGCTTCGCGCTCAACCTGTTCGCCGCGATCCGGCTGACGAATGCGCTTCTGCCGTCGCTGCGCGAATCGAAAGCCGGCGCCATCGTGAACATCTCGTCGGGCGCAGCGACGATGGCTGTCGGGACGATCGCACACTACGCCGCCGCCAAGGCGGCGCTCAACAGCTATTCACGTGCGCTCGCGATCGATCTCGCGCCGAGCAAATCCGCGTGAACGTCGTGTCGCCGGGGCCGACGACGACCCCCGGGAGCCGGGAGTTCAGCGATGCGTTGGGCGCTCCGCCCGACCTCTTCGCCAAGGAAATTCCGCTCGGTCGCTATGGGTCGCCGGAGGACATCGCGGAGGTCGTCGCGTTGCTCGCGGCGGACCGCGGGAAATGGATGACGGGCGGCATCATCAACGTCGACGGCGGAATGTCGGCGCGATAGTCGTCGGATTCGGAGGTGTAATCGTGAGCTACGCCATTATCGGAGCTGGGCACTTGGGACGCGCGCTCGCGGGATTGTTCGCGCGCAAATCGCTCGACGTGAGTATCGCCAGCCGTCGTCCACCACAAGCGGTTGCGCCCCTCGTGCGGGAGCTCGGCGCGAGCGTCAGAGCCGTTCCGCTCGAGGAAGGGCTACAGGGAGACATCGTCTTCCTGGCTATTCCGTGGTCCGCCTTTCGCGAGTTGGCCCGCTCTGCCGCCATCGACTGGCGCGGCAAGGTCGTCGTCGACGCGATGAATTCGCGCGAAGACTTGGGGGACCGGCTGTCGTCGGAGATAGTCGCTGAGGAGCTGCGCGGCGCGCGGGTGGTCAAGGCTTTCAATCAATTGCCTGCGGCGGTGTTGGGACGCGACCCATCGGAGAACGGAGGGCGCCGCGTCGTCTTCGTCTCGAGCGACGACGAGGAAGCCAGTAGCACCGTCCAGGCTCTCGCGAAGGAGCTCGGTTTCTCGCCGATCGGGCTCGGAAAGATCAACGAGGGAGGGCGACTCCTTTTGTTCCGAGCGCCGCTCGTCCTTCACAACCTCGTGGAGCAGAGTCTCTCGTGAGGGTGTTGATCCCATCCTGACGCGCGGCTCTGGGAATTTCGCGATCTTGCGGCGTGTTGAGCGGGCACGACCAACGCTGCACACGCGCAAACCGTCCGTACCGAACTCCAACGACGCCTCTCGGCGAGCGAGGCCCGGAGCGAATTTCACGATCGAGTGCTCGACGCCGCTCGCAAGTTCCTGGAGGATCACGCCATGGCCGGCAAGACGGGCGCGCGGGACTTCTACGACTTCGAGAAGGAGCTGCACGCGCGGATGCTGGAGGCCGAGCGGAAGATCCTGGGCGACGTGATGAAGGCATCGGACGTGGACGCCGATGCAATCGAGATCGACGGCCGGGTGCACCGCCGTGTTCTGCGGAGCGCGCAGACGTACATGACGGCCGCGGGCGAAGTGAAGGTGGAGCGGTGGCTGTACAAGGATCGTCGCGAGCCAGAATCGCACGCGCTCGCGGCGCTCGACTTGAAGCGCGGCATCGTCGAGGGGTTCTGGACGACGCGCGCGGCCGAGCAGGCGTCGTGGGTCGTGACGCAGATGACGCCGCAGAAGGCCGAGGACCTGTTCGAGCGCGTCGGCAACATGGGGCCGTCGAAGAGCAGTCTCGATCGCGTGCCGAAGGCGCTCGGCGCGCGCTGGGAATAGAAGCGCAACACGTACGCGCAGAGCTGCGACGACGGCACGGCGAGGGGTACGGCGTCGCACTGCTGCGGACGCTCCAGCGGCGCGTTCACGATTGGCGCGCCCTCTATGGGCCGGGCAAGGAGGTGATGTTCGCCGGTTCGTCGCGTTCTCGCGTCCGCTCAAGGGTTCATGATCGGCAGCGGCCTTGTGGAAGCAGCGTGCAAGACGCTCGTCGCGCAGCGCCTCAAGTTGAGTGGGATGCGCTGGGGCTCGAAGGGCGCGCAGGCGATCCGCACGATGCGCGGCTGGGACCAGAGCGAGCGCTTCGACGAAGCCTGGGCGCTCGTCGCCGCGACCTACCAGCGCGACGTTCATGTGCTCGCCAACGTCGTCGACATCACGCCGCAGCCGCCGCGTAAGACCCGTTCGCGAGCGTCACGATGAGAACTACGCCCTGACGACATTCGGTGCCGCGACTCGAACCCGATTCGCGACGTCGAAGCGCCGTCGCGCGGGCACGATCGCGTCGTGCGTACGTCTAACCGATCTCACTGTTGGAAGCAGTAGAGCGCCGCAGAAACCACGCAACCGGTTCCGGCGCACATCGTCCATTTGCTGTCCGTCGCATCGGTGCAGCCGACAAGACCGCTCGCAGTGTTTGGGTCGGCGGACGTGAAGTCGGCACACCCGTTTGGGAATTGCCCCAGTGCGGACGTGCCGTCGGCTAACGTGCTCGTCCACACCTCGCCCAAGTTGGCGCTCGCGTCGAATCCGACCACGTCGTCGTGCTCGTCTCGATCGATCGCGTGCTCCAACGACACGCCGCCCGTGAGGTGATCCCAGTCCGCGGCCACGACGGTACCGTCGACGAGCACGTACGGTGCGGTCGAGTGCGTGAAGCGAAGGCTCGGCGTCGTCGTTGTCGTCGACACCCACGCGAGGTAGTTGCCTGGGATCCCGGCGTCGGCTGCAGCTGCGCCGCACTTCGCGTCAGCACCCGCCAAGCCGCCGAGGGCCCCCGTCCAGGTCGTAGAGGTAACGAACACGGTTCGCGTCTTCGGCTCCGACTCGGCGACCGCGTCGATGGAGACGTCTGCCCCCACGTCGCCCCTCGATGCATCTGGCAGTGCGTTGGCGTCGACGCCGGAGTCTCCCTGCTGTGCGGTGTTATCGCCGACGCAGCCCGACCCACCGAGCGCAACGAGAATCCACCAGACGAGCCGTTGTCTTTTCATGTGCTTCTCCTCGTCTCGGGGATCGCCCAAGAGTTCGTCTGCGACGAACTAGCATCGCTCCGCCTCCTCGTACGGTCAACGACCGATGCCGAGGCGCAAAGTCCCCGACCCGCTCGCGGCGCGCATTGGTGCGCGCATCCGCGAGCTTCGGCAGGAGGCCGGTCTGACGCTCGAGAAGCTCGCGTACGAGAGCGACGTCGGCTCCAAGGGCTTCCTCTCCGACGTTGAAAAGGGCCTCGCACGCCCGACCGTGGAGACCCTCGCGGCCATCGCCACTCGGCTGGAGGTGCGGCTGCTGGACCTCGTGACGTTCCCCCAGCACGACGAGCGGCAGCAGCTCGTGGATCAAACTCGTCATCTCACGAAAGGCACGATTCGGCGGCTGCTTCGCGAGACGGAGCGCGGCACGGGCTCTCGCAGCTAACCTGAATGCGCATTCCGCCCATCGTGATCACCCAGATCGCGCATCGTGATCACGTCGGAGCGAAGCGACGAGCACGACGACGATGACGGGTCAGGTGGACTGAGTGGCGTTCTCCTTTCGACGCGAGGGGCCCTTGAGGGCGATGCGGTGAGCGTTGTGCACGACGCGGTCGAAGAGGGCGTCGGCGATGGTCGGGTCCGCCACGTAGTCGTGCCACTGTCTCGACGGGCAACTGGCTGGTGACGATTGTGGCGCGGGTACCGTGGCGGTCCTCGACGATCTCGAGCATGTCGCGGCGCTCCTGCTCGCGGAGCGGAGCGAGACCCCAGTCGTCGAGCACGAGGACGTCGACGCGAGCGAGCTTGGCGAGCAGCCGCGTGTACGTGCCGTCGGCGTGCGCGAGCGCGAGCTCCTCGAGCAGCCGCGGCATGCGGCGGTAGAGCGCGCGGAGGCCGCGACGGCACGCCTGCTGCGCCAGCGCGCACGCGACGTACGTCTTGCCCACGCCGGTGGCGCCGGTGATGATCGACGTTCGCGGTGCTCGCGCACCCACGTGCACGTCGCGAGCTGGCGCATGAGCGACTTGTCGATCTCGCGCTTGGGCGCGTAGTCGATGTCCTCGACGCACGCGTTCGCGAGCCGCAGCTTCGCCTCGCGGAGCAGGCCGCGCGAGTCGCTTGTTGTCGCGCGCGAGGTGCTCGGCGTCGACGAGCATCCCGAAGCGCCCGTCGAAGTCGAGCTCGTTGATCTTCGGGCTCACTCTTCTGCGTGTTCCACGCCGCGGCCATCGCGCCCAGGTGGAGGGTCTTGAAGCTTCTCGATCGTCGGTTCCGTCAGCATCGGTTCTTCCTTTCTTCAGTGGTAGTAGTCGCGCCCGCGCACGTTCTCGTGCGTGAGCGTGAGCGTGCGTGCTCGTCTCGTCGCCCGTCGCCGCGACGCGATCGAGACCGTTCTTCAGGATCGACTCGACGTGGCGGTACGAGCGCGCGCGCACGCCGAGCGCGCGAGCGCACGCGGCTTCGAGGCGCGCTTCGCCGTAGCGTCTTGCCGAGCCGCAAGATGCCGAGGCACGAGCGGAAGCCCTGCTCGGGGTGCGGTCGCTCGGCGAGGATCGCCTCGCACAGAGCCCGCGCGTCGCCGCGCCGACCTTGCCCGCCCACGAGGATCCGCGACGGCGTCCACTCCGCGTGCGCGCGGTGCGCGCTCGGCATGTGCTCGGTCATCGTCGTGAAGCCTCCTCCGCGCACGCGCGAGCGGCGGTGCGCGCGACGCGCGCGCGCCGTGCAGGATCTCCACGACTTCGGCTCCGTCGACGCGCGACCTCGACCTCCTCGTGCACCGGCGAGCACGTGCGGCACCGAGTACAGGTGGCCATCGACCTGCGACGTGGTAGTCGATGTTGACGCGTCGCCCTCGACCACTCGGCGTACTCGAAGCGCGCGCTCGGCAGCGGCGCAGCGCGGCGCGTCTCGATCTCCTCGAAGAGCTGCGCGACGGCTCTTGCCGTACCGCCGCATCACGCGCGCGTTCAGGTCCACGAGCAGCTCGCGCGATGCGCGCGTTGAGGGACCCGAGCGAGAGGAACATCTCGTTGCGGATGCGCGCGAGCAGCCACCGCTGCGCGATCTGCACGGCGACCTCGACCTTCGCCTTGTCGCGCGGAGCGCGCGGGCGCGCCGGCAGCACCGTCGTGCCGTAGTGCTGCGCCATCTCCTCGTACGTGCGCTGCACCCCGGGCTCGTACCGGCACGCGCGCGTCACGCCGCGACTTCAGCTGGTCGCACGCCGTGCGCGCGTGGCACGCCGCCGAAGTACTCGAAGGCGCGCACGTGGCTCGCGATCCAATCGGGCCCGCGCTGCGAGTACGTCGCCTCCGCGTACGTGAGGTTCGATGCGCCGAGCACCGCGACGAAGAGCTCGACCTCGATCACCTCGCCCGTCGCCGCGTCGACGATCCGCGGCCTCTTGCCCGAGTAGTCGACGAAGCCTTGTCGCCGGCGAGGTGCACCTGCCGCATCACCAGCCCGCGCCGCCGAGCCACTGGCGGTAGCGGTCGCAGAACGTCGTGTACGCGCAGCCCGTCGGGGTGCTGCTCCGAGGTACTCGTGGTGCAGCAGCTCCAGCGTCACGCCCGGCCGCGCGCGCTCGCGATGGACGGCCGATTGGGCAACGTGATCTGAAGCGCGTGCCGGTTGCCACGCTCAGACGTCGTGAGCTCGACTCTTGCACCTACGCGCTCGAGTGCCTTGAAAAGGGCATCGAGAATCCGGAGCGCGCGCACTTTGCTCTTGATAGACACGCTGAGGACGGCGTGTCCGATGCCGGGAAACTTCGCCCACCATCTTCGCGAAGGCTTGCAGGCTGCGGGCGTCGCACGAGCCGAACTCTTCACGCCGAGCCCGAACCGGCTGCTGCTCCGCGCGCATGATCTCCGCGGCACGTTCGTCACGCTGGCGCTCGCCGCCGGTCGCACCGAAGCGTGGGTGACGGATCGGACGGGTCATCGGTCGAGCGCGATGATCTACGCGTACAAGCGCGGCGCACGAAACGGCGCGGAACTCGGCCTCGGTTGGTTCGAGCCGCTCCACGTCGCGATTCCGGAGATCCGGCGCTAAAAGAGGGCCCTCCGTGCACGGGTGTTCGGCTGGCTCGGTGGCGCGAGCACGCAGAAACTCCGCTGCCCGCACCGGAGCGCTTCCGCCGTTAGCGCGCGCACGCCGCAGGTTCGCACGTGCTGCTGGAATGGGTTGTCTGTCGTCCCCGCGGCCGTCGTGGTTTGCGAAGGGCCCTCGAGCGTCTCGCGCATCTCGCGGTCATTGACGGGGGCGGTCCCGCCGCGGCGGCCTCTGCAGCGCGCGCGAGCGCCGCGTCATTCGACACTCGAACGTGTGCGCCAGGCGAGCACAGCGCCCGACCTTTTCAGAACCCGATCGACTCGGACTTGCACCTGTGGCCGCGCTCTTCCGTCAGCGCGCGCAAGAGGCTCTCGCAGTCCGTCTGGTGCCTAAGCTCACACGCGCGCCGAGCAGCGGCGACGTCACCGAGCGTCAGAGGCGACCGGAGGCAGGCTCGCAGCGCGTTCTCGTTGACGTCACGCACATCGACGAGCGAGCGGATGCACTCGAGCGCCTGCGAGGTCCGGAGCGGCTCGAAGGCGATCTTGGTCGCGAAGCGGCGGATCGACGCCTGGTCCAGCGCCTCGATCAAGTTCGTCGCTGCCACGAAAACACCCGGGTACGTCTCCATCTGGACGAGCAGCTCGTTCACCTGCGTCACCTCCCACGCGTTTCGCGCGCCGCGGCGGTCCTGGAGGAAGCTGTCGATCTCGTCGATGAACAGGATCGCCTCCTCCGTCTCCGCGCGCGCGAAGAGGCGGGCGATGTTCTCCTCGGTTCCGCCGACCCAGCAGCTCAGGAGGTCCGACGCGCGCGCCGACACCAGCGGGCGACCGAGGCGGTCGGCGAGGTGGCGCACGAGCTCCGTTTTGCCCGTTCCGGGCGGGCCATAGAGGAGCATCGCGCCGTGCGCGGCGGGCTTCTGCAGGTTCGCGACGAGCGCTTCGAGATTGACGCTCGCGTTCACGTATTTGAGGTCGTACGGCACGACCGACGGCGGTCGCACCGGCTGCGCCTTGCCGATGAGCGCGAGGTTGCTGCGGAGGACTGCGTCGAGGTGGGGCTCGATCTCCGAGGCTTCGCCGTCGAGGAGGCGCGCTGCGGTTTCGATGCGCGCGATCTCGCCGGGGTTGACCCGGTCGTCGCGCGCGTGCTTCTCGATCCACGCGGAGCTCACGAGCTCGCCGAGGCGCTGGTGCAGCATTCGCGAGCGCACCGCCATCGGGATGGTCTTCACTTCGAGCACCAGGGCGAATCGGCGAAGCGTCGCGCGGTCGATGTGATCGATGGTGTTCGCCGTCCAGAGCATCGGCACACGTGCCTCTTCGAGCAAGCGGTGCGTCCAGCTCTTGTCGCTCGTCGACTTGCGCGCGGGTGCCCATCGGCTCGGCGCGAACGGAAAGACGTCCTCGGCTTCGTCGAAGAGGAGCATGGCGCGGCGCGAGCGACCGAGGAGTCGCTGCGCGAGCGCGCAGGCGCCGAGCCGCCGCAACGACAGAGCGTCGTCGTCGTCATCGGCGTCGGGCACCTCGAAGAGCCGCGCTTTGGCATGCGCAGCGACCGCGCGCGCGAGCTCGGTCTTGCCCGTGCCGGGCGCTCCGTGCAGGAGCACGTGAAAACCGCGACGCCGCTGCGCGAGTGCGTTCTGGACGAGCGTCGCCACGATCGGCGATTCGCGAACGTGCGAGAAATCCGCCAGCCTCAGCGTCGCGCGCCGCGAGCGCCGCGCGAAGTGCGAGAGGACGTCGCCCCGCTCGACACGCTCTCGTCGCAGGAGCGGAGCGAGGTTTTCGAGGAGCACCAGCGGCCGCTCGGTGCTCGTTTCACGGCGTACGAGGCGGCTCCGAAAGAGCATGCCACCCGTACGGAGCGCGTGCTCGATCTCCGACTCCGGATGGCCGACGACGCTTCCAAGCAGAGCATCGAGCTCGAACGACCGAACGTGCTCGACGCACTCGCGGAGCTCCGCGCTGCCGTCGAGCGCGAGCGCGAACAAGAGGATGTCGGTCTCGACCGTGTTGAGCCCGACGAGCGCGCCGAACGTGCGCGCGTTTCGCTCCACGAAATCAGCCGCCGCCGCATGGGCGCGTTCGACTTTCGCGAGGCGGCCCCGCAAATCCCTGCGAACCCACGCGGGCTCGCGCTTGCGCAACGAAGGCTTTGCGACGCCGAGCGTCGCGAAGACATGGTCGGTCGTCTGGTCGCCCAAGAGGCGCTCCAACACCTTGCCGCTCAGCACGGCGCGGTAGAGGAACCTCTCGGCGAAGGCGCTCGGAGGTCGGGGCATGACAGCTTTGGCCACGCTGCCATGACGCGCGAGAGGTCCGCCGTATGACGGAAAGCGTGTTC
Organism: uncultured delta proteobacterium; assembly: GCA_963731595.1. Lineage (GTDB taxonomy): Bacteria > Myxococcota_A > Polyangia > Polyangiales > Polyangiaceae > DASXHD01. The sequence continues at coordinate 37,648 of CAVSWE010000002.1, read as the reverse complement.
CAGGAGTCAGTCGAGCGCGCCGGCGGCGTCGCTGAGGCTCTGAGAGGCGCAGGCTCGAGGCCCGCCCTTTCCGCGCTGAGCATAGCGCGCCTGCGCGAACCAATCGGACATCCGCATCCTCGCGGGTCGACCACCGCGTGGGCGACACGCTACGCGCTATCCGAGGTGTCCGTCAGCAGGGGGGAAGATCAGGACGGTGCCGCACGCTGACGAAAACAAGTCGGCAGCGTGGACATCGTCGGACCACGCTCTATTACGTAGCGGAATGGGACGCCTGCCGCGCGAGTACGTCGTCCCAGCGCTTGCCGTCGCGTGGGTCTGGTTCGGATGGCCGCGTCGCGCGCACGCGACCGAAGAGGACGTCGTGATCGACTACGCGATGGCGGACCTCAAGTGTGATGACCTGAGGCTGGTACACGCCGCGAACCACTACTACGTCGCGGGCTGCGGGAAGCGACGCAAGTACGAGTGCGCCGCTGGAAAGTGTGTCGACATGACGAATGTCAAGGAACCTGGTGCTGCGATTCCCAGCGCCGGGTGCGTCGCTGCCGTGTCTGCGACCGTTGGATACGCCGGCTGCGCGTGCCTCTACCTCATCGGCGGCTCACGCTCACCGCCGCCTCCTCCTCCGGACGTACCGCCTGGGGCCTGCGCGGATCGGCGATCGAGGGTCGTGTCCTCGCGCGCCACACCGAGCGCGCCGCGCGGCGCGCCCTCGAACGGCTCGGATACGCCCTCGAGCAGACGCAAGAAGCGCTCGTCGAGATGGAATCGGCGAACTAAGTCGGCCCACGAAAAAACTTTGTGCTCGCGAACGGAACTAACCCGCCGCCGCTGGAGCGGCTGGCGGCTCCAGAAAGTCCGTCCCCCACGACTCAGCCTACGACGACGAACGGGAGCCGCGTGCAGCGACGCCGGAATCTCCGACTGATTTGGGTGGTGAGTCATCTCCGACAGTGGCCTCCGCCGACCGATCCGGGGCTCAGCGCGCCAGCGCGACGAAGACGATCGGCGATGGCCCAGCCATCATCAACTGGCGGCCGTTCGGAGAAAAGTCGACGTCGAGGCCGAGCTCGCCTTCGCGTGCGAGGCTGCCGCGCTCACTGCCGGAGTCGAGCTCCCACACCCGCATCCAGCGCGCGCGGCTTGCCGCGGCGAGAAGCTTCCCGTCCGGCGAGATCGCGAGGCCCTCGATGCCGCCGCCGTCGGGTTTTCGGTACGCGTGAAGCCGGACGAGCTTCCGACCGTCCAGCCGCCACCGCACGAGCTCGCCCGCGCCGCCACCTGTCACGATCTCGCCCGAGGCGGTGAAGGCCACAGAGGTCACGGCCTTCTTGCTCGCCGTCGCCTCCGCCACCTTCTTTCCCGTGGCCGACGCGATCACGACCACTCGCTTCGGAAACACGCCGGCGGCGACCAAAGAGCCGTCGTACGAGAACGCGATCGACGACACCAGACCGCCGACGTCGGTGTTCGTGAGCGCGGCTCCAGTGCGCACGCTCCAGAGCCGTACGCGGTGATCGAACCCGCCGCTCGCGAGCAGCGCGCCGCCGGGACCGAAGACCGCGCAGGTCACGTTGCCGCCGGCCTCGTGCCTCGGGTCGGCCTTCGGGTGACCAGCGAGGGTGCGCACGACCGTGCCGGTTGCGGCATCCCAGAGGGTGATGTCGGCGGGGCCACCGTTGAACAGGGCCACGAGCGAGCCCGTGGGTGCTCCGCAACAGCTCGCGTAGCTCGGGTCCCGAAGCTCGTGCATGAGCGCGCCGGTGCGAGCCCAGCTGCGGATCACGCCATCTTCCCCGGAAGAGACGATCGCGTTGCCGCCGGCGACGTAACATGCGCACGCGGTCCAGTCGCCGTGGGAGAACTTCGTTGCCTTTGTCACTAGTGCCTCGCATGAAGCGGGCACCGTCGTGTCGTTGTCAAGTGGCGCCGGCTCGCCCGTTGCCGCGCTGACGAGGTGGCAAGGGAAGAGGACGCGCCGTTGCGGACCTCGAGGTCTAACTAGGGGCACGTCGGCCCATATGTGGAGCCGCTCGTACTTGCATACGCGAACTTTCCAAGGCTGCAGACACCATAGTTGTCGGCGTTCTTAGGAATGGAAGTGCTTACGGGACAGGTATTGAGGTTGTTTGGCACGCACAAGCAGGAAGTATCGATCATTCCGTTATCAAAACAGGAGAAAATACCACCGTTGCTTAGGTTGCTGCCCGTGACAGGTGTCTCGCACGCGTTTTGAGGCAGCGTGAGGGTGGGCGGATTGCCGCTGCATCCGGGAAGGCCGGGCGAAGGGCAGGCGGCGCCCGGCGCGTGGCCACAGGTCCAGGTGCAGACAAGCTGCCCGCCTGCAAAGGTAACATGCAAGTCCGTTCCCGCGCACGCGCCGCCGGCACATACCGGCGCGCCTTCCACGCCACAAGGCGAGCACCTTCCATCGGAACCGAGGACGAGACCCGGGCTGCAGGTTTCGCCGGGGCACGTGGGCTGCCCGTTCTGCCCGCACGCCGCCCCGATCGCACAGTTCGAACCCCACGGAATCGTGACGCCAGCCGAGGCGCCAGCCGTCGTCAACTGCGTGTCAATGGCCAGCACACCAGCGTCCTGAGTACTGTTGGGGACACACGCGGGCCCAACGAGGGAATACGGCCAATTGAAGTTCTGGAACGCGCCGCCCGAACATCCCGGCTCCCCGACCGCGACTGTCCCGTATTGCCCTTGATTGACGAGGCCCGTCAACGACAACGCTGCGCAGTGCGATATGTTAGCAAATCCACTCCCGCTGATCGTCAGGCTGTTGGGGTTGCCGAGGTTGCTGACAACTTTGATCGACGGCCTCAGGGGCGACGGGGGGCAGCCGGTCAACGCCAGGACCGTCAAGACCATCGCTATCGGTCTGTTGCGGACAATTGTCAGCTTGTCGCCCTTTTGGATCATGGCCTCGACGCTACCACGTTTGTGCAGGCTGCTCGCGCTATCACACGCATCGCTACCCGCTTGTCCTGGCGGACGAGGATGCGAACCGACGCTGGGATCTCACTCGTGAAGCCGAGTGCCAGCAGCGTCGCGAGCTCGCGGCGACGGTCGAGAATCGCCCCGCAAGACACGCTCCTGATGTTCGCGGAGATCGGCCTGGTGCGCATGACGACGGGGCACTTCGCGCGGATCGCGCTCACGAAGGACGGCGTGCGCGATGCGACGCCGCGCGTAGCGACGCTCCAAAACCTTTTGGAGATGGTCGTGTCGCGGAAGGTGCTCATGCTGCTGTTCCCTGAGCCGAAGGACGGGATCGAGAAAATCTGCAGCTTGCGTAACCACGCCCTTGCACGGTAGCCGCCTCTACCGTGGTCGACACGGATACACGTTTGCCTCCGGTTGACGCCACCGATGTTACACTGCGAGCGCAGTCCGATCGTCGTCTTCATCGCGTGCTCCGCGTTAGCGGCGGCACGCGCCTCCGGGCAACGCGCCCCACGGACTTTTCGATCGACGTTCAAACCACCGCCGGGATGATGTCCGCCACGTCCCAAACGCGGTGCGATGCGAGCCGGTGCAGGTGGAGCGGCATGAACGCCGGCGTCGCGATTCCCGAGCAGAGCCGCCCGGTGACTCCCGCGCAGATCGACGCGCTCTACGGCGTCGTGCGCGCGCAGGCGTTCGATCGCATTCGCGTCGAGAAGCCACGGCGTCGTCTACGACGCGGGCGGGACGAGCGTCGTCGTCGGCGCGGGCGGCCGGACCTACTCCCTCGGGAGCAGCGCGACCGAGAGCGTCAAGGAGGCCGACGAACCGCGCTTCCAGGGGTCATCGCCGCGGTGGACGCGCTCGTGAAGTCGCCCGGCTCGGCCCGGCGCGATGACGTCGTGTCGCGACCGTCAGTCGCCGCCTGCATCGGGCGGAGGCGTCGCTGCGCCGCAGGTGCCGGCTACGCCGGTCGGCTTCGGGTTCGTCCACACCGAGCAGCCGTGGGCGTCGGTCGCGAGCGTCCACTCGGGATCGCCGGGTTGCGGCATGCCGTCGCAGACCTGGAAGCACTGCCCGGTGTCCGACCAACCTCCATATCGCATGCAGCATCCCGGCGAAGGGTCGGGCGGACAGCACAGTCCGCCGTCACCCGTGTCGGCGCCGGCGTCGGGGTTGGCGACACTTCCGGCGTCGGGCGCGGGCGTCGAGCCGGTGCTGCCGCACGCGAGGAGCAAACAAGCCGCAATCGCAATCGTGGACACGCGCATGCCGCGGGCCCTATCCAACTTTCGTGCCTCGCGCCGAATGCGTGAAAAAGCGTGTTTTCGCCGCGCCGGATTGTGTCTCGAACGACGTCGCCGCGACGCCGGTGTCGGTGCCCGAGGTCAGTGCTTTCCGTGGTGCACCGTCGGCGCGCGCGCCCTGATGCGCGTTCAACCTCCGGAGTGATAGCGCCACGCGATGCAGCGGCCGCCCCGGCATTCGGCGCGGTAGAAGGCGGGGATGGATTGATCGCGCGGCGGGCACCCGACCGGGTCGCAGCACTGCGCGCACGCGCCGAGCGAGCAGACGGCGTCTCGCTGCGAGACCTTGCTGCGGAGCGCGACGTAGGCTTGCGCCACGTTGCACGCGTTGCACTCGGCGGCTTCGTCGGTGAGCACGCAGTCGGCGTTCGAGCTGCACGCGCCATTTTCGATGTGGGTCGCGTGCTCGGCGCTCGTCTGCATCCCAGGCGGGCACGCGTGGGACGAGGAGGCGGGCGCCACGCCGACCGACGCTGTCGCGTGCGCGGCTGCGTCGGCCAGCGTGTTCGTCGCGATGGGCGCGTCGTGGTTGCACGCGATGACCACCGCTGCGATGGCGACTCTCCGCATCGCAGTCAGCGGAGCAAGTTCGGCAGCACGATTCGCCCGAGCACGACGAGGATGAACGCGCCGACGATGAGCGCGCCTATCCAGTACGCCTTGCGCGTGCCGGCCCTCTGCTGCGCGGCTCGCGCGCTCAGGCTGCACGTTTGGCAAATCATCCCGCGGCCGTCGAGGCTCAGCGTGAGCTCGTTGGGAGGGGTGGGCGCGTTGCATGCTGCACACGTGGAACTCATGGTCGTCGATTGTACGCCAATCCCGGCCGCGACCTTCCTTCAGCAGGCCATCGCGTTGCCGGAGGGCGAGCAGCGAAGATGAAGAGGGCGGACAATGGGTGCTCGCACGCCCACCAAGAACGTTTGACCCGACCATCGTCAGCTCACGCGGGATACCGGCGTCGACTCAAGTGCTCTCTGGGGATAATTGCCGCGGGTCGTCATCGGACGCACTGCATGCCGAGCTCGACGGGGCCGACGGCCTTGCACCGGTACGCCGGGTCGCCGCAGTCGTCGTCGTGCCTGCACGCGAGATCGCAGACGTCGGCGACGCTGACCGAAAGCTGGTACCCGCTCGGGCACTTGCCGTGAACGGTGTGGACGGTGACCGCTTTGCGAGACGGCGCCGCGCCGCGCATGCATTGGTGCGCGTCCGGATCGCAGACGTCGTGGCCGTGGCAGTCCGAGTCCCTGCGGCATGTCCGCGAGCAAGGGCGCGCGCCGCTCACGGCAAAGCCAGGCGGGCACTCGTGCGCGGGGTCGACGTCGAGATCGTCCACCGACGCAAGCGGAGTCGCGAGCGGCGGGCAGCGGATGGTCCCGGTGGGATCCTTCTTGCTCTTCAGCGCGTAGCAGCCCTTCGTCGAGCCGCTCGTGATGGGGTGGTCAATCGACTCGCCCGCGGCGAGCTTCAACCACGCGGGCGGGCCGTCGGGCGCCGCGCTCACGGTCGCGGCGGCTTGGGTCACGGCGCCGCTCGCGGTCGAAGGGGTGGGGGCCGCGGTTGCGCTGCCGCTCGACGTGGCCACCGTGGCACCCGCCTCGGTGCTGTCCGAGGGTGGTGCTTGCTTCGGACAAGCAACGAGCCCGACGGCCAACGCGAAGACGGAGATTTTGGTCATGAAAACGCAGCGTACGGCGTCCCGTCGCGCGAACACAGCCCGTAGGGTGCCTGGGCGTTCTCGCCCCATGCTGGCCTGAAATAGACCTCCCCCGCCGTCGTCGAGCGGTACACTCTTCTTTGCTCCTCGGTCATGGTGGCGCTTGCCCCCCTCGCGCTGAGTGACCGAGGAGCGCCATCTCACGCGTCAGCCGCCGAGAAGCCGATGCACGCGGTCGTGTTCGCCCTTCAGGATCTCCATCGCCCTGGAGAGTCCCAGCTCTGAGGCGACGGCCTTGAGCAGTTCCTCGGCGCCGTGCCCCGCAACGTTGTGGCTTCCGTTCGTCGGGCGGACGACCGCGCGCCTCGTGGGTGCCGCAGCCTTTGGCCCTTTGCGCGACTTCCGTTTCGCGTTCGACCTGATCGCATAAACGAAGGCATCGGTGAGCTTCACACCCGCGGCCTTGCCCTTTTCGACCACTTGCTTCGCAGGCATCGTCGTCGGGTGCGAGAGGACGAATGCGGTCTTGGTCTGTGGTTTCGCTGCGGGCTTGGATGCTTGCGGGGGCGCGCTCTTCTTGGTCTTCGGCATGGTATCCATCCTCCCCCAATACGTGCACCTTACATCTGATGTGATCTTGCGCGCAACCTCAAGGAGCGCGCGACAGCAGCAGCACCTTGGGGACCATCGGCTCGCGCGGCGTCACGCTCAGCTCATTTGCGCGTCCGAGTCCGCGCGATCAGCGACAATTACTTCTGCCAGGCGGAAGTAATTGATGTCGATCATCTGCGCTCTGGTGGCACCACTGCATGCGTGCCAATGGCGCATCGGTGAAGGCCGCCGAACAAAGAATGGAGGCGACGGCCGTACTACGGTCTGCCGTACGTGCGCTCGCACCAAGCCCTTGAGGCGCTTGTCGAGGAGCCTCTCGCTCCTTGACGACATCGACCCGGGTCCGATGTTGCGGGTCATCATCCGCGAGGCGCTCGTGCACGTCGCCTTTGACAGCGACCGCGATGAGAGGACGCTCGACTTTCTTCGGCAGCTCGAGTTCGAAGAGGGGGTCGGGAACGTCGCCGCCTGCTGTAGGCCGAGCGCAAGACACATGTACGGATCGGTTCGATACCGAACACCTCGACGCGGTCCGCCGTCGGAAAGCGGCGTCCGGCGAAGGGCCGCATCGACGTATCGCCCGTCGCCGCCGCTCCGAGCCTAGCTCTCGGCGCCCTCGCGCTCGAAAGACAGGTAGACGGCCCGCAAAGCATCCTCGCAGGTTGCGAAGGAGCCCCATGGAACTCGACCGCGTCTCCGGCGCGAAACGCCTCCCGCAACCGAACGCGTAAGAGCTGGAGCACGTCGTCGTCCGTGTGGCACACGGTGGTGTGCGCAGCGTCCGCGCCCCCGAAGGCGACCCGATAGTGGAGGCCGGTTTGCTCAATCGAGATGACGACGCGCCTCGACAATCAGGGCTCCGCCCATGTGAAGTTGGCCTGCGGAAAGGGTCGAGCGGGTCGAGCGAAGAGGTACCCTTGGTGCAGCTCGCAGCCGGTCGCGTGAACGCACGCTCGTTCTTCGTGCGACTCGATCCCCTCCGCGATGACGTGAATGCCCATCTCCTGGCATAGGTCGGTCATGGACGACACGAGCCGCTCGCGAATAGGCGAGCGGTGGACGTTCCGAACGAGGGACATGTCTAGCTTCACGAACTCGGGCTCGAGCGCGACGAAGCTCGAGAGCCCCGCGTAACCAGCGCCGAGATCATCGACCGCCAGCCGATATCCAGCGCCGCGCAGAGCGCCGACGCGTGAGAAGACGTCCTTGACGTCATCGAGCGAAGCGCGTTCGGTGATTTCGAGCACGACGCGATCGGTGAAGGCCGTGAGCGGTGAATCGGATGCGTAGAGCGTCGGGTCGAGCAGATCCCTCGTGTGGAGGTTGACGAACAAGAGGGCGTCGTCGGGTGCAGCTTCGAACGCGGCGGCGGCGAGCGAGCGGACGCCGACCCGCGCTGAACCACGACGCCGAGCGCGACGAGCGGGATCGCGTGCTGCTCGATCGACAGCACGCGAACGCCGTTCTTCAGACGGGCCTCGCTCGGCACGGGAGTGTCGGGCCACGCCATTTTTGTGGCGGGCGGCATGGTTGACGCGAGCGCGGGCGCCGACGAGTCGGCGGCGCCGGGCGTGACGAGCTCGTCGAGCGGCCGCGGTGAACGCGGAGCGAATCGAACGGTCGTGCACGCCGCGAGCGCGAGCGCGAGCGGCAACGCGAAGCGGAGCGTCCTCATCGGCGGACCTCCTCGACGACGCGTCCGCTCGGCGGCGCGTTCGAGTCCGGCACGATCTGGATGATGACGGCGCGATCGGGATCGAGGAATTGGTCGACGGCCGCGACGACTCGCTGTCGCGTGACCGCCTGCACGTCGCGCAGGTCCGCGAGCACGTGGTCGGGATCGCCGAACTGGTCGCGGTAGCTCTGCGTGAGGTCGGCACGGCTTCCAAGATTTTCCGCGCGGCGGAGCACCCGGGCGATGGCGGACGTGCGATGCGTCCCGCGGTCCACCCAATCGTACGCGACGATGCGTCGCCCCATCACGAGGATTGCGTCGGCGAGGTCGTCCGCCGAGCTCCCTTTCTCCGGGCGAGCGTAGATGTAGCCGAAGGAACCCAGCCGGCCTCCGACGAAGCCCCAACCGAACGAGCGCGGCTGCATCGTCTTCTTCTCGTCGACGGCGAACCACGACGCGTGACCCTCGAGATCCTCGAGCGCGAACGCGGCCGCATAAAAGCCGTCCTCTCCCGAAGCAGGCAGGGGCCAAGCGACGTACACGATGGTGTCCTTGCGATCGGCGGCGACGCGGACTCGCTTGTAGGCCGCGCGCTCGAGCGGTGCGACCGAGCGCGACGCCGGCGGACCCTGGCACGGCGACTCGGCGCCGAAATACCGAGTCGCGAGCTCCTTCGCGCGCGCGACGGTGACGTCGCCGACGAGGAGGAGCGTGGCATCGTTGGGGCCGTAGAATCGCTCCGCGAAATCCCGCAGCTCGGACGGCGTCGAATCGCGCTCTTCCTTCTCCTCTTCGAGCGAGTGCCGGTAAGGGTGTCCCTCGGGGAAGACGGCCCGCGAGAGGAGCTGATGCTGGAAACCGTTCGGCTCGTTTCGATAGCGGAGCTTGATCTCCTGGGCGACGACGTTCTTCTCGCGCGCGATCACGTCGTCGGGCCACCCGAGCCGCGCCGACGCCATGCGCTGCGCCTCGATCCAGAGCGCCGATTCCAGCGAGCTCACCGGCACCGTCTCGTAGTAGCTCGTGCCGTCCTCGTCGGTCGCGCCGTTGATGTCCGCCCCGCCGAGCTCGATCATTCGTTGGATGAGCCCGTCGCGCGGCATGTTGCCAACTTCGGTGAACTGCAGGTGCTCGACGAGGTGCGCCATGCCCGAGCGAAGCGGCGGGTCGTCCTTGTAGCCTGCGTGGTAACGGAGGTTGATCGCCACGCGCGGCGTCGAGTGGTCCTCCTGAACGACGACCTCGAGACCGTTGGCCAGCGTGAAGCGCGTCGCGGGAATGTGAAACACGATCCGCACCGGAGCCTGCGCCACCGGAACAGCGCACGCGCACACCGTAGACAGGAGCCCCGCCGCGAGGGCGAGGAGCATTCGTTTCCCCATTCGCACATCGTCTGCGAGGTCGCGCACCGAATCAAGCGCGGCGCGCGGGGAGAAGAGGACGCTCGATGGAGAAGAGAACGCTCGATGGGTTCGCGCGACTAAAAAGTCCGTCCCACACGAGGAATTGTCGACCTGATTTGGCGGGGTCGGTGCCCAACGTACTGATCTTCCCCCGCTCGCGTGGACAGCGTGACTATGCCGCAATCGCTTGGGTCTGGGATCGTATTCAAATTCACTCGGGCTGACGTAAGCGACGTGCGAATGGCGCCGAGCGCAGTTGTAGAAATTCTCGATGTAGTCGCCGATGGACGTGGTGCCGACGTCGCGCGTGGCGAAGGTCTCGTGGTCCATGTGCTCGGCCTTGAGCGTCGCGAAGAAGTTCTCGGCGACGGCGTTGTCGTAGCAGTCATGGCTCGCTCCGCACGTGCTGCCGCGAACGGGTCACACGTTCGTGCGCTGCGAGCCACACGGCCCACGCGATCGTACGTTTCTGAAGTACCCTCCAAGCTTCGAACGATCGTCAAAGCACACGCGTCGCGGCAGGCGGACTGCCGCAGCAGCCGGGTGCAGAATCGGGAACGGGAATCATCATCAAGATGGAGAAAGACGCCATGTCCGAGGGGGAGCGCACGAAGAGCGACAAACCCCTGGACGGTCCGTTCGAGTCGCTCCGCGGCGCGCTCGGCCTGCCGTCGCTCTCGTCGCAGTTCGTCGTCGACACGCCCGACGTCAACGACGAGCTCGACTTCCCGTCCTTTCGTGCCTGGTTCGACGCGCACCGAACGTGGAAGCCGGTACCGATGGGCGAGCAGCTCTCGCGAGCGGAGCTTCGCGCCCGCGTGCGCGTTGCACGGACGGCACTCGCCGCGTGGCCGCGCTCCTCGCGAAGCTCGCTCTATGCGCGCAGCAGCTGGGGGACGCGTAGGGCCTTGCCGCGCGGTCGAGGAGAGCGTCGGGTCGTGGCATGACAGCTCGCAAGCGGCCCGCTCGTGAAACGATTCAGGTCCTGCCGGCGGCAGCGGCACGTGGGCGCGGCAGCGCCGAACGACGCGCCGCCCAACGCACGGCCGAGGCCCTCGGCGACGTCGTGGGCGACTCGGACACGGTGGACGCCGATCAGCGCGAGATCGCCTTCGCGTTCGACGTCCGCCCGCGACCGGGCTCTGGGCCACGGCAGGCGGTCATCGTCGCGGGTGCACCCCGCCTCGAGGGCCTGGTGATTCTGCGCGTGGGCGAGGACCGAGCCTTGTTCGGGCTGCTCCTTGGTAAGGCCATCGCCGCGCTACCGCCCGAGAATCTCCTCGATGGCGCCTCCGTTCACGTCGAGGTCGAGGGCGTCGTGTCGACGGTTCGGCTCACCGCTGCGCCCGCGGTCGCAGACAAGCTCGCAGTACGCTCGATTCTCATGGCGAACCTTGGGCAAGGCCCGCGCTCCAAGTAAGACCGCGTGAAAAAAAGGGCGAGCTGGCCCCGACGTGCCGCGCGTCTCTTCACGCCGAACGAACGATGACACCGCGTCACGCCTGCGGGGCTCCGTCGGCGGTGACGAGATCGCGCTTCCGCTCATCGAGGAGCTTCGCCGTCGCGACCCGCTGCAAGAGCGCGTCGCCGAGCCGATTGCGCTCCTGGTACGATGCTCGACTCCTGTAAGCAGGGGTCGTGTGGGATGTGGAGACCGACTGGAGGCTTAGTACACCACGCCAACAAACCACCGCACGATTTGGGCAGCTGATAGGTCCCATCCGCCGCTTATGCCGCTGACAGCGCTCTGCTGGGACGGCAAATAGCCAAGCCCCGCCAGCGGGAAGAAAACCCCGTACTGCAGCATGGTATAGAAGCCGCCTATCTTGCTTGGGTCGTCATTGAGTGAGCCGTCCTTGGCCTGGTAATAAAGTTGCAGATCCAGCTCGACACCCAGATCGGGCTTGTGTCCAGGCGTCTGATAGAATTCGCTTGCACGGCTCCAAATGAGAGCTGCGCCTCCGCCGATTCTTTGCCCGTTCCGGTCGTGAATGACGTCGTAGTCGACCTCCGGACGAAAGTAGTAGGCTCCCTCGATACGCGAGAGGATCGTACGGAAAAAAATGAGGTCGACCGTGTACGCCGGATGGAACGAGAACGTCGAGATGGCGTTGCCATTCAGTTCAGGGTTCAGACCGCTCGCGCCGAGCGGATTCTGGGCCCACTGGTCGCCGCTCGCGTAGCCGAAGTCGAACTGAAGATGGAGCTTGTCCTCGAGCGCCTTGAACTCGGTTTGCGCTGCGAGACCCCACATCCGCACATCGGTCTGCTTGAACTGGCTGTAAGACGCGCCCGCCACCGCGCCAATTTCGCCGAGCACGGCGACGCCCTCGACCTCCAGCCGGAACTTCCTGTAGAGGAGCTGAAACCATAGGTCCGGCATGAGCGCCCATGCGTTTCTGCGGACGAGGCTCGTGTTCGACAGACCGTCGGCGGAGTTCTGGTCAATCGTGAGCGGAGTCTGTGGATCCTTGACATCCAGATACTGGCTTCGAAAGACGGAGAAGAGGCCGCCGTTCAGAACCACCTCCCCGCGCGCGAGCTTCAACTTTTGAAGCGTGGGTTTCGTGCGGTGCGCGACGACAAGACCCCATTCGTTGACGTTGCATAGGTTGCAAGTGTTGACGGGCTGTCCACCGTAGACATCGTAGGCGGTGGCATTCGTGGCGCCGGAGTTGACGAAGTCCCACATGCCGGCGATGTAGAGGTCAAGAGACTTGATGCCTGTCACGAACATGATGCGGTCGACATCGGTTTGGTAGTCCGCGTCGACGTTGTCGCCGGCGTTCCACATGATCCCTAGCCCCCATTGGCTCGGCATGCGCCCGAATCGCAGTTCCCCGAGCGGCGTCGTGTATTCTCCCCACGCGCGCTTGAAGGCGACCGAGTTCGAGAAGCCGTTGATTCCGGATGTGGGTGGCCCCTCCGTGGTCGTGAAGACCCCAATCGGGGCGAACGTGTTGTAACCGGCGGATTGGTAGCCCGAGGAGCTCGTGCCAGTGGACGGCTGGAGCGCGTACGAATCGGGAGTCGAGCCGAGTACCATGTTGTCGAATGCATCGACCTGGGCGAGGATTCGCAAGTTGTCCGATATGTGAAGCTCGGGATTGATGCGCAGGCGCATGTTCGCCGTTGATTGTGTTTGATCTTTGCAGGCGGTCGCTCCGTTGTCGCCGCACAAAGAGAGGTAGCGATTCGTGCCGCTTGCGTCTTGATAGGAATTGTCGAGCGGCTGGGGGAAGAGGGTGCCCGGCGTGTCGTGGCGGCCGAGCGACATGTTCTGGAGCAGCTCCGTGCGCGTGCGAAAGTAACCGTGGATGTCGAACGCGGGTCGTGTCTGCCCCCACCAGTTCTCAGCAAAGACGCCGCTCGGGTCAGCCGGAATATCGTCCGTGCCGTGCTTCGCGATCGGGGGCGTCGTGGGTGTCGTCGGGCTCACGGCGGGAGTCGCTGGTGGTTCGACGCTGCGCGATGCGTCCCGCGCGGTCGGCGTCGGGGCTGTCACGAGTGAGGGCCGAGCGACTGTCGGAGCGGTGCCGCCGTTCTGTCCCCACGCATATCGTGTGCCGTGCATGCCGGCGAGGAGCCAAAGGGCTCGCGTGGAACGCGTAGCCGCGACAGACATCACGGTAGGGTCATTTGCAAGTGAACGGCGTCGCTCGTCTGAATATTCGTTGCGATGAGCACACCACCCCCGGCGAGAGCTCCAACGCCAACGGCGACCCAAAACCATGGCGATTCGTAGAAGGCCTTCGGCGTCTTGGTGGGGACAATCGGCTTTTCGGTGGCTTGCAGAACGGGCGGGGTGTGGACGACCGTCAACGCATGTACGATCGAGTCGGCGGCGCTGTCCCAGGTCGCCGCCGTCGGCGTGCTCCACCGGTCGGGCTCGTAGTGGGCCGCCTCAAACTTGCCGGATAGAGTGCGAAACACGCGGGCGGTGGGGGGTCTACCGGCGACGACCACAACCAGCGCGTCCAAGTGGAGCTTGGTTGCGATCGCCGTGAGCACCTGCCGCGATGCCGCATCATCTCCGCGCACGGCCACGCGCGATTCGGCGAGCTCGCGCAGGTCCGCCGATTCATCGGCAGGAGGTTCGCCCGCAAGAACACGGGCTCTCTTGTCGTCGACGTCGTGGGAGCTAGGGCGAAGGAGAGGGCTTGCATAGATGGCGATGGCGAGAGGCCACGCCGCGTCAGTCGCGCCGGCGGTCGCGACAACTGCTGTCGGTGCGACCTTCGTGACGTCGGCTCTCGCGGTCGCCGCGCAAGCGAGAACCGCGCACGCAATCACGAGACGGCAGATTGTCTGGATGCGGCGGAGCATTGAGATCCGGAGCAAGAGGCTGCGCACGAGCGGGGCATTGCCGTCGAGGGAGGCGAGACTGGCAATCTCGTGCGCATGCCGTTGGCTCCGCGCCTTGTCGAACATCAGGACTTCGGACGACAGCCCAGTCGATTATCGCCAGGGAACGGACCACACACACCATCGACGGGATGGTCGGCGAATGTCACGTGACACGCATCCCCTTCTTTGAGGCTCGAGCAAGCTTCGAAGACCTCGTTAGGCGGAGGCGGCGGCGAAGTCGGACGGCAGGCGAGCACATCCTTGCCAGGAAATGGCGCGCATCGGCCTTGGACTTCGTGGGCCCCGAAGTGGACGACGCACGCGTCGCCATCATTGGCGCCTGCGCAGGCCTCGAACACTTCCTTCGGAGGGTCAGGCGGATCGGCGTGTGCGACAGCAGCAAGTCCTGTGAGGGCGACGACAAGGCGTAGAGACTTCATCCGCGAACCGTGGACGAGGCATGTGAACGGTGATTTTCAGCGATGTTTCGATCTGTGTCGCTTCGAGGGCTGAAACAGTTTGAAACACTTTGCGCCTGTACTTGGCGCCCCCCGCTTGTCATGCTGGGGCTGTGCCGCGTGAAGATGCGAGCGATGTCCTCCGTGTGGTCTACGCCGAGGACGACGAACGGTTGGCCAAACTCACGGCGAGTTATCTCGCCGTTCACGGCATCGACACCGTCCTCGTCACGCGTGGGGAGCTCGTGGTGGCCGAGGTAGCCCGCTCGAAACCCGACGTCATTCTACTCGATGTCATGCTCCCTGGGCAGACCGGCTTCGAAATCTGCAGACAACTTCGGAAGCGCATCGATGCTCCCATCATCATGGTGACATCCCGAACGGATGAGGCCGATCGTGTCATCGGTCTCGAAGGCGGCGCGGACGACTACGTGACCAAGCCATTCTCGTCGCGGGAGCTCGTTGCGCGCATCCGCGCGCACGCGCGGCGCGCACGCGGCGTCCTCGGTCCGCGACGCGACCACGTGGAGGTGGGGGAGCTCGTCATCGATGCCGTGACGATGACGGCGACTTTCCGCGGCACGGAGTTGACGCTGACGCAGTTCGAGTTCGCGCTGCTTCGCGCCCTCGCCGAACGCGCCGGGCGCGTCCTTGGCCGCGAGCAGCTTCTCGAGCTGCTCCACGGAGTCAGTGACAACGCTTTTGACCGATCAATCGACGTCATCGTGTCCCGCCTCAGGAACAAACTTGGCGACGATCCGCGCAACCCGAAACTGCTGAAGACGATTCGGGGCGCGGGCTACATGCTCATCCCGAGAGTGTAATGCGCAAGCGGACATCGATTGTACGCCGGCTGTACATCGTTGGCGTAGTGCAGCTCGTCATCATCGCTGCAACCGCCGTCATCATCGGCTTCATTGCCCGTCCGCCGCTTCGTCCACCGCCTGACTTTCTGCGCGGCGATGGTGCCCCGCACCGGCCCAATCCCGCTGCCCCGATCCTTACGCTCGTCTGTGGGCTGGTGGTGGTCGGCCTCGGGGCAGCGGTCGCGGCGCGCTCGATCGTCCGGCCCCTCGACAAGCTGTCACGTACGGCGAAGGCGATTGGACGCGGTGATCTGAGTGCGCGAACGAAGCTCGAAGAGGGGGACGAGCTCGGCGAGCTGAGCCGGGCGTTCGACGACATGGCCGACCGGATCCAGAGCCATGTCCTCGCGGAGAAGGAATTGCTCGCGAACGTTTCGCACGAGTTGCGCACGCCGCTCGCGCGCATACGCGTCGCGCTCGACCTGGCGGCAGATGTGAACGCCGAGACTCTTCGGGCTTCCGCAAGCGAGATACTCGTCGACGTGGGGGAGCTCGAGTCGATCATCGACGACATCATGACGGCTGCGCGCCTGGACGTGGCGCAGGGGAGTGGTGGCAAGGCGAGGCTTCCCCTGCACGTCGAACGCGTCGCACCTGCGAGCATCTGCGCGGAGGTCGAGAAGCGGTTCTCGGTGCGTCACCCGGAGGCCCGCCTCGAGCTGGATGTGGACAGCGCGCTCGGCGCGCTCGAGGTTGATGCCGTGCTGGTGAGGCGCACGCTCGACAACCTCGTCGAAAACGCGCGCAAATATTCTCCGGAGCACGCGCCCATCAAACTCACCGCCCGCAGCGACGAGACGGCAGTCGAGTTCGAGGTCGTAGACCAGGGTGCGGGTATCCCCGAAGAGGACCTTCCGTACGTTTTTTCGCCATTCTTTCGTAGCGAGCGCAGCCGCGTGCGCTCCGCCGGGGGCGTCGGTCTTGGACTGACGCTGGCCAAACGGATTGTGGACGCACACGGCGGCACGATCACGATACAGAGCAAGGTCAACGAAGGAACGCGTGTGGTCGTCAGGCTACCGATGGACTTCACGGCGAAGGCTTGAACGCTCT
Source organism: uncultured delta proteobacterium (assembly GCA_963731595.1). Taxonomy (GTDB): domain Bacteria; phylum Myxococcota_A; class Polyangia; order Polyangiales; family Polyangiaceae; genus DASXHD01. Next base: position 21,312 of record CAVSWE010000002.1, on the reverse strand, counting down.
TGAACCTGCGCAATCGCGTCGAAACACGTCGACATGATCGCCACATGACTGCGCAACATGCGGGCGTTCACACTGAGTCGACCTGACACGCTCGCCGAACACTGAAGTTGGGTCACGGAGCATTGTGAGCATCCAGACCGATGCCATGCGCGCACCGACGGTCGACGATGTGCGACGGAGCATAAGAAGCTCCGCGCCGAGGCACGCGCGCCTCTTCGTCATCCTACTCGTCGCGGGCATCTGTTCCGCAATCGCGCTCGCCGTTGCCCGCGCTGCAAACGGTCGCAAGGACTCGACGGGGTTCGTGACGTCCCAAGTCGAGCGGCGCGAGATTCGAGTCACGGTCACCGCGACGGGAACGCTCCAAGCGTTGACGACTGTTCAGGTCGGTGCCGAAGTAACGGGCAAGATTACGTCGGTGCGCGCGGACGCGAATGACGCCGTGAAGACGGGTGACGTCCTCGCGACCATAGACCCCCAACAGCTTCAAGCGGCCGCGGACCAAGCGGCAGCACAGGTCGGCGTTGCAAGCGCGGCCGTGCGGCAAGCGCGGGCGACCAAGACGCAGACGGACCTTGCTCTCGAACACGCGAGCGCGCAGCAACAGGCAGGCCTGCTGTCGCGTCAAGACTACGAGACTGCGGTCGCAAACGCGGAGCGGGCCGACGCGGGCCTTGGCAGCGCCCGAGGGAACGAGACGCTCGCGCGTGCCCAGCTCAACCAGGCGCGGACGCAGCTTTCGAAGACAACGATTGTCGCGCCCGTCGACGGCATCGTGCTCGCTCGGTACGTCGAGCTTGGGCAGACGGTCACCGCGGGCTTTCAGACGCCCGTGCTTTTCAAGATCGCCCGCGACCTCACGAAGATGAAGCTCGACGTCGATATCGACGAGGCCGACGTTGGCCGCGTCGTTCCCGGCGCATCGTCGACCTTCACGGTCGAGGCCTACCCGACGCGTGTCTTCGATTCGAAGGTAGTGCGCATCGGCAACGAGCCGACGACCACGTCGAACGTCGTCACGTACCAAGCGGTCCTGTCACTCGCGAACGACGATGGGGCGCTTAGGCCTGGCATGACCTGCACTGCGGTGATCCTCGCGCAGTCGACCACCGCTGCCAGCGTGCCCAATGCGGCATTGCGCTTCGTTCCGCCCGCCAAGAGCAACGGTCCCGGGCCACCCGTCGAGGACAAGACCTTGATGATCGCCGTCGGCCCCGGCGACAGGCGTGTCTTCACGCTGAGAGGTGGCCGACTCGCACCGGTCGTGGTCAAGACCGGTGCCACGGACGGCGTCTTCACGGAGATCGTGTCAGGCGTGGACGTGGGGACGAGCGTCGTGACCGACGTCAGCGGACCGCGGTGATGCCGGCACTGTGCGCATTCGAACATGTCTCCAAGGTCTACGGGCGAGGCGTCGGCGAAGTGCGCGCGCTCGACCGAGCGAGCTTCGAGGTCTTCGCGGGCGACTTCATCGCGGTGATGGGCGCAAGCGGCTCCGGGAAGTCGACGACACTCAACATCCTCGGCGCGATTGACCAACCCACGAGCGGGCGCTACTCGTTCTGCGGACTCGATATCGGGGCGCTTCGGCCGAGCGAGCTCGCGCGATTCCGGCGCGAGTACCTCGGGTTTGTCTTTCAGTCGTACAACTTGCTGCCGCGGACGAGCGCGCTGGAGAACGTAGAGCTACCCCTCGTCTACCGTCGCGTCCGTGCCCGCGACCGGCACGAGCAAGCCATGCATGCGCTCGCCGAGGTCGGTCTCGCAGGGCGCGAGGACCACTCCCCCGCCGAGCTCTCCGGCGGCCAGCAGCAGCGCGTCGCAATCGCGCGGGCCATCGTGACGAGACCACTGCTGCTCCTCGCCGACGAGCCGACGGGCAACCTGGACTCCGAGCGCAAGGCCGAGATCATGCGCCTACTGTCGTCGATCAACCGAGACCGCGGGCAGACGATCGTGATGGTCACCCACGAGGCCGACATGGCCCACTACGCAAGGCGGATCATCACGTTCAGCGACGGTCGGATGGTATCGGACGAGGCGCGCCGATGATCTTCGCCATCCTCCGGATGGCGCTCCGCCAGATTGGACGCAACGTCATGCGCTCCCTGCTGACGACGCTCGGGATCGTGATTGGCGTCGCGGCGGTCATCGCGATGGTCACGCTCGGGCGCGGCGCGAGCGGCAAGGTGCAGAGCGACGTTGCTGCGATGGGCACGAACCTGCTCATCGTGATGCCCGGGGCTGACCGACGCGGTCCCGCATCCTCCGCCGCTTCGGCGTTCCAGGTCAGCGACGTCCACGCCATCGAGCGTGAGATCCGTACGCTCAGCGGCGTCGCCCCGACGTCATCGAAAGGGGTGCTCGTGGTCGCCGGCAACCGCAACTGGAGCACGACCGTGACTGGAACCACCGATGCGTTCATGGATGTGCGCGCGTACAAGATCGAGCGAGGCGCGTCGTTCAGCGACGGCGATCTCGCGACTGGCACGGCGGTTTGCGTGCTCGGCGCCACGGTCAGACGCGAGCTGTTTGCGGCCCAGGACCCCATCGGCGAAGCGGTGCGCGTCGGCAGCGTCGCGTGCAAGGTAATCGGCGTACTCGCCCCCAAGGGTCAAGCGGCGATGGGCCAGGACCAAGACGACATCCTTCTCATGCCGCTGAGGACGGTGCAGCGGCGGATCACCGGCTCCAAGGACATCACCGCAATCTTCGTGAGCGCCCGTCGCGCTGAGGACACGGAACGAGCGAAGGCGCAGCTCGGCCAGCTTCTGCGTGAAAGGCGACACGTGCCGAGCGGCCACCCAGACGACTTCAACGTCACGGACGTCAAAGAGATCGCGAACACGCTGACCGCCGTGACGAAGACGCTGACGGTCCTGCTCGCGGGTATCGCATGCGTGAGTCTGCTGGTCGGTGGCGTCGGCATCATGAACATCATGCTCGTCGCCGTCACGGAGCGGACGCGCGAGATCGGCCTCCGCATGGCGATCGGTGCGTTGCCGAGCGAAGTGCTCACGCAGTTCCTCTTGGAGGCGGTCACACTCGCGGTCATCGGCGGAACACTTGGCGTTGCCGTTGGACTCGGCCTTTCGCTCGGCGTGTGTCGCATCTTCGAGCTCCCCTTCGAAGCGGGGGCCGATGTCGTTTCGGTCGGCTTTGGGTTCTCGGCGATTGTCGGCGTGGTGTTTGGACTCCTTCCGGCGCGCAAGGCTGCGCGCATGACACCCATCGACGCCCTGCGGCATGAGTGAGCGTGTCGTTCGCAACATGCCGAAACGCCGCTGCAACGAGACCAAAAACAACGTCGCCTACGGTTCGCGCATGCTCAGCTGGCTGCTCCGACTGGTTTTCGTAGTTGCTCTCGGGCAGGTCGGATTGAACGAAAGCTTCGTGCACGCAAACATGCAGCGAGGCCCGTGCGCGGGCGCCTTCGAAGGCGAACCCTGTCGCCATCGCAGTGCCGTGCGCGTCCTCGTAGGGGTCTGCGTCCGGCCGCCCGACGAAAACGAGCTCGTGTGCAGAGCCCTCGACCGGTCGGCGACGGCTAATTTAGAGGGGATGAAATGGCTTCGTGCTTTTGATGCGACACGGCTGCCGAGCAAGCCTTGCACCCTCTCAGCACTGACTGACGCCATCGAACGGGTCGCCGGCTGACGAGAGCCTACCTCGCGTCACCGTCCGAGCGACTCCGCTCGATTGACGATCCGTGGCGTCAAAAAGATGACGAGCTCGTTGCGCTCGTCCGACGCCCTACGTCTCTGGAATAGCACACCAAGGATTGGGATATCCCCAAAGAATGGGATCTGGTCGATGTTGCGGCCGGTGTTGCGAGTGTAAATTCCGCCGATGACGGCCGTGTGGCCATCCATCACGAGGAGATCCGTCTCGCACTCGCGCTTGAGGATGGTGGGGTCACCGCGCGCAGACGTCTGGGTGAAATCCGGCTCGTCGCGATTGATCCTGACGTGCATGGAAACCGAGCCGTCCGCAGTCACATGCGGTCGGACAAGGAGCTGAAGCTTGGCTTCCTGGAACGTCGTCTGTACGCCTTGCGCGCTCACCTGCGAAAACGGCAGTAACGTGCCCTGGCTGATTCGTGCCTCGCGATTGTCCAACGTCAGAACGCGCGGCGACGATACGATGCGGACGACACCGCTCGACTCCGCCGCGGAGAGGCGCACGTTCAAGTTGATGGCGTTGTCGATCGAGCCGAGCGAGAAGCCAATGGCGCCGCCCGAGTCGGTGCCGACGGCTGCCGGGAGGTTGACGGCGAAGTTCGGATTCGAGACGGTGCGGCTGAACGGAGACAAACCGGCAGTCGGCGTGGACTGGTCGTAGTTGCCGCCGGACGCACTGAAGTTGGACGGAAAGGCGATTCCAGTGGGGTTGCCGGTGGCTTGGCTGAAGCTCACATCTCCACCCCATTGGATCCCAATGTCGCGTAGGTACTTGCTGGTCGCCTCGACGATTCGTGCCTCGACGAGGACCTGCGGAGTCTGTGTGTCGAGGGCGCGCACGAGCTCTTCGACGCGATTGAGGTTGCCTCCGACGTCGCGGGCGATGAGCACGTTCGTGCGTGGGTCGACGGCGATGGTCCCACGCGGCGACAAGAGGTCTCTCGCCCGAGGCTGCAACTCCGCCGCGCTCGCGTAGCTCACGGGAATCAGCCGCGTCTCCAATGGAGCCGAGATCGAGTTCTTGTTTGTGGCGGGCGATCTCAAGCTCGCGCTCCTTCTGCAGGACCGCCAGGGGCGCCACGCGAATGAGGTTGCCTTCGCGGACCATGCCGAGGCCCTTGGCTTGGACGACTACGTCGAGTGCCTGGTCCCAGGGAACGTTGCGCATCCGGATGCTGATCGCGCCGGCGACGTCGTCGGCCGCGACGACGTTGACGTGCCCGATGCTCGCGAGGAACCGCAGGACGTTGCGCACGTCAGCGTCCTTGAGGTCGAGGTCGATTCTGTGCCCGGTGTAACGGACCGCCTGGCCAGCAGTTGTCGATTCAAATCCTGCCTGGCCCCCATCCGTCGTGTGGATGACGGTTCCGCCTTCCCCGTTCGGGGTGGAGGCGCTCGATTCGTGCGCGCCGCCAACGGCCTCTCGTGCGAGGGGCCGCTGATCATCGCCCGACGTCGAGGGCCGCGCATGCGGAACACCAAAGGACCAGACGAGCTTGTCACCTTCGATGCTCATGTCGCCCTGATCTGCGCCCGTGTGGTCAATCTCGAGCACCGAGTCGCCCGTGCGCTCGTCGGTAGCCGTAGCGATGCCGCGAATCGAGCCCCGGTACGCAGACACGTCGATAAAATGCGCAACCCGTGCCGACAACTTCGTAGCGTGCAACGTGAGACGCAGTCGGCCGGCGCTCGTGGTGTCGAGCGAGTATGCGGGCATGGCGGAGCAGGTTACGATGATGCGATCCTTGATCACCGAGTCTCGCTGCACGCGCTCGAAGTGGACATCCGTGAGCTGGACCACTTGATCGGTCTTCGCCGACGTGGCGTGCACGCTGTCACGCAGCGTGCTCGCATGGACACCGCCGTGGTCCGCCCGGTAGAGAAGCACGTGGAGAGTCGTACCTTCACGCTTGACGCGATAGGTGACGCCATTGCTTGCGCTGACAATGACCCGGGCCGTTGCGTGGCCGCCACTCGCAAACGACTGTACTAGAACGCCGCCGACCAAGCCGGTGATACCAGTGATGGCGGCTGGAGCGCCCACAACGTCAGCATTGTCGACGTCGACGACGATCTGTCCACCGGCGCCCGAGTGCGCAATGAAGACTGCCGGTGCCGTGCCGGCGATCCTTACGTCCGACACTCCGTCGTCCGCGCTCACCCGAACGTCGCGTACGTGATTGCGCTCGCCCGCCGCAGCTGCGTTCCGAGGCGGTGCTAGCAGGGCTGCTACCGCAAAGGTAGATATGCTCAAACGCATTAGCGACATATTGATGTTTGTCACGGGTATAACAACTAGACCGCTCGCCGGCAAACCAGCAACTTCCCGTCGCTTCGGCGTGGCGTGAATAAAAGCGCGTCATTTCGCACATATAGGAGTATGGCGATGCCTGGATCTCGCATATGAAATGTCGTGAAACAATATCGCGGACGTAGCGCCATGTCCGCTGCGCCTATCGATGAAATACGTGGAAACACAGTCGAAACAATACGAAACAAGACAAGTTCCTGATGGTGCGCCCGTTCTCGAATCATTTCACCGCGTTCGAGGGGATGCCTACGCAGTTGGCCCACGGAGCCTCGTTGAGTCGATCATGTGCGGATGATTCACACCACGATGAGGCGCGTAGTCGTCGCAGCCGGGCTGATGCTCGCGACGCTGGTCAACTGCTCCATGCCGGGAACGACGCTCGGGATCTACTCGGTCAAAGGTACGATCACTACGAACACGTGCGGCGCGGGGCTCGGCGCGCCGAGTCCTTGGAATTTCAACGCGGAGTTGTCGAAAACGACGACGGAGCTCTACTGGAACACGATGGACGGCTCCGCCCTCCTCTCGGGCGCGCTGTCGGGTTCGAGCGTCACGGTCGACAACACCATGAGCGCCAACGTGGACGGGGTGGATGGCGGTACTGGCCCGTGCTCGATGACGAGGACGGACAAGCTCACGCTCAACCTTGCGTCGGGCGCGGTGCCCTCGTCGTTCGACGGCTCGCTTTCGTACACGTTTTCCGTCGACTCGGGCTCGAACTGCGCCGACCAAATGAGCTCGAACGGCGGGGCCTACGACACACTGCCCTGCACCATCGCCTATAGCCTCGCCGGCTCGCACCAATGACGGTGCTCATGGGGCATACGACTCAGGCGTCGTGGTGCCTCCGCCGATCACGACGACCAAGCCCGTCTCGAACTGAATGGCCCGCGCTTGGTGTCGCGCGATCTTGAAGGGGACCTCCGTCGTCGATGCCGACGTGAGGCGAAACGCGTGCGTCGTTCCCTGTGCGTCGTCGCCGACGATGAGGAACGACGCCGTCCCGACATTGAAGATTGACGGCCGGGCGAGCGCGTAAGGCAGCGGCTGCCCCCACTGCGCCGGCGAGCACGTCGCGGTGCTGCAAGACAGGTCGAGCGTCCGTGGGGATGCAGCGTCGCCGGCGACGAGCATCGTGTGGTCGTCCAGCGCGATCATCGCCAGCGACGACGCGGCCACGGCCGGGAATGCGATCGGGTAGCTGGTCGGCGAACCCGACGGCAAGATGTCGAGCCCACCGCCGCCGCCGTAGATGGCGACGCCTCTGTTCGGCGCCCACGCCGCGGCGGCTCCTTGGCGCCCGCCCGACGATAAGTAAACGAGCATCGCCGCCTCCGACCCCGCGTCCGCGTCCCACGAGTTGGGGTCTATGATCAGGATGACGTTCGACACGGTGTCGGGTTTCGTGGGCCCAACGACATATGTCTTTGCGTCGGCTCCGATGACAACGCTCGCCCCAGCGATGGTGCTCCAGTCGATCGACGTGGCGCTCGCCGTGCCGATGGGGTCGTTGATGCAGGTCGTAAGACCGATCGTAGCCGCGCCGTCGCTCGCGATCGTGAGCACTATCGCGCTGTCGCCGTCGCTGTCCGTACTCCCAAGCTCGATGAGTGCTGCCGTCCCCGCGGAGTACTCTGCGCCGCATGTGGAGGAGCTCGTCAGCACGGCCATGTCGTAACCGCCGAGCGGAGCGGGGCCTTGGCTGCCAGAAATGTCACCTCCCGCAAAGTAGATGCTCCGCGTGGACGCGGTGAGCAGGGGAGCCGCCCGCCCGTCGGGCAGCGTACCGGGCATTCGTGCGAATTCGCCTTTGCGCTGGACCATGAGCGGGATCGTGCCGCCGGAAAGATTGTCCATCTCGACGAACGGCGTGGCCCCGAAGACGATCTCGTTGTTCGAAGAGTCGAGGCCGGTGACTTGGAGCGAGGCGACGAGCGTGCCCGACGGCGTGCCGAGGTCGACCGTCGTCGCCGGGAGCTGCGCCGCGGCGAGCGTCGTCCGGTTACCGGACCGGTCGAGTGTGTCGACGCGAAGCGCGACGACTGCTGGCTCTCGCGTCAGCGTGTCGCTCTCCCCGCCGAGGGTGATGTCGATCGTGCCACTCGCTGTGCTGCACGCGCAAAGGAGGAGTACCCATGACCTTCGCTGCCAGTAACGCTTGGGACTCGCACTCATCGGACCGAGCCGCGTGCCTGCTGTGGGAGCGCAACGTTGAACCTCACGAGGAGCATCGCGAGCGAGCGCAGCCGCGAGGACGACAGTCTCGTGAAGCTCTTGGCTCGGAGAGCCTCGGTGACCGCGTCTATCTCCTCGCTCGTGAAGAAGCCGTACTCGAGCGTCCAGCGAAGGACGTCGTGCATTGCTTCGCGCTCGTCTTTGTTGCCGACGCGGCAGGCGAATACCGGCGCGCCATGCGAGACGACCTCCACGAAGTAGCCGCGGTCGGCGTCCCAGCCGTAGACGAGGGCGGTGTCCCCTCGATCTGGGTGTTCGATCTCGTAGTGGAGTGGTTGCGCGGGCGTCACGAGCGATCTTGGACGCCCGTTCATTGCGCCGTCTTGTCGCGCTCGTTTCGGCATGTTTCGGCGAGTGCGTCATGACGCGCGGCGCGTGTTGCGCCCACGATGTTTCGAACGAGAGTCCCCGCGATCGCCCTCATGCTTCTTTCCGCGGCGACGGCATCGGCGGACCCAGTCGAGTACACGCCACGAAACGACTCGGACAAAGTGTCACTGTCGCTCGAAGACGCCGATCTGGCGGAGCTCGTGCGTGTGGTCGGGCACATGACGGGCAAGCGCTTCATCTTCGGCGGCAAAGTGCGCAACGTGAAGACGTCGGTCTACGCGCCTCAGAAGGTGACAGTCGCGGAGGCCTATCAGGCCTTCCTCTCGATTCTCGAGACTAATGGCCTCACGCTCGTTCCCCACGGCCGGTTCCTGAAGATCGTGGAGACGGCAGGCGCCGCGACGCAGGCGCTGCCAACTTATGGGCCGCAGGACGCCGTGCCGAGCGAAGATCGGTACGTCACGCGCCTCCACCGTCTGGCCCATTCGCGCGGCGATGAGGTCGCATCCGTCCTTGGCCACTTCAAGTCGAAGGATGGCGACGTCACCGCCGCCGGCGAGCTGCTGATTATCACGGATACCGGGTCGAACATACGCAGGATGATGCAGATCGTTCAGGAGCTCGACATCGAAGTCGCCGGTGACAAGATGTGGATCGAGCCGGTCCACTATGCTTCCGCCGCCGACCTCGCGACGCGCATCTCAGAGGCCGTCGCACACTTGCACATCTCCAAGGTCATGCCGGACCCGCGCACGAATTCGCTCATTATCGTCACAAACGAGCCGAACTACCGACGCATCCTCGAGTTGATCAAGCGCCTCGACGTTCCGATCTCGACGGAAGGTGACATGCACGTCATCGCGCTCCAACACGCAGACGCCATGGAGCTGACCAAGACCCTCAACGATCTCTTGCAAGGCGCAGAAGCCCGAAGCGGCACGGCGGCGGCGACGACTGCCATCTTTCAGGGCGCGGTGAAGATCACCGCTGACAAGCCGACCAATACGATCGTCATCACCTCGTCGCTTCGCGACTACGCAGCCGTCAAAGCCGTCGTCAACCAGCTCGACCACCCGCGCCGCCAGGTGTTCATCGAGGCCGTCATCATGGATACATCCGTCACGCACACGACTCAGTTCGGCACGACGTTCAGCATCGCGGGCCTCACGAGCGCGCTCTCGGGCTCCGGCCAGTCGCTCGCTTATGGCGGCCTCAACCCGATCGACGCGATCTCGCCACTCGGCAGCGACACGTCCATCCTGCAGGGCTTGGCGCTTGGAGTGCGCGGGCCCGGCATTCCTGGGACGTCGTCGCTGTCGAGCACCGGTGCGGACATTCCTGCGTTCAGCGTCATGGTCCAGGCGCTCGCGCAATCCGGTGACACGGACGTGATCTCGACGCCCAACATCCTCGCGACAGACAACGTGAAGGCCGAGATCAACGTCGGCGAGAACATCGCGCTCCAGCAAAACCTCACGTCCTCGTCGACGTCGAGCAGCTCCACGTCTTCGCTCAGCTCGCTCGGACTCAACGCCGGCGCGAGCCCGCAGCGCCAGGACGTTGGTACGAAGATCACTTTGACCCCGCATCTCAACGAGTCGGACGAGGTTCGCATCGAGCTTGCCGAGGAGGTGAGTGAGGCTGGCGATGCCATCGGGCAGCTTGGCGTCGTGCCGATCACCAAGCGCACCGCGACGACCACGCTCGTAGTTAGGGACGACCAGACCGTGGTGATCGGCGGCCTTGTCCGAAATCACATCGGCCACTCACAGACGAAGATCCCGGTGCTCGGAGACATTCCCATCCTCGGGGCGCTCTTCCGCCAGACGAAGACCGACACCGAGAAGTCGAACCTGCTTCTCGTTCTGACACCACATATCATCCGGGAGCAGGCCGATCTCCGCGCCATTTTCGAGCGCAAGATGCAGGAACGGCAAGAGTTCCTCGACAGGTACTTCGTGTTCTCCGAGGACCATGACTACAAGGCGCCAAAGGACTATTCGCGAACGAACGGCCTGCTCGAGGACATCAAGGCGACCTATCGCGCCGTCGACGAGACCGAGCTCGTCGAGGCGTTGATGAAGCCAGCGCAGGAGTTGACGCATGTGCCGACGGCGCCGCTCGCCGCTCCGGTCAACATTACGGTGAGACCGCAGCGGCGATTGGTGCAGTAGCGGCCGCTGTTGGTACCGTTGAACCTCCGACCTCGTTGTGTCATCGACGTCGTCACGATGGACGGCACTCCGCAAATGAAGATCGAATTGATTCTCCAAGATCCGAGCGACGCGACGAGAGCCCTCGCGTATCGCTGGGAGACTTCCGGCGAGTACCACGCCGCGTTGTTTGTGTCGGGTCAGATGGTGACTTCTCGGTCGCTACCGAACGTCGACCGGCGTCGAGCTCGACGTGCTCTCATCGAGTGGGCGATCGAGCTCGGCTTCCTCTCGCTCGTCGACTTCGATGACGCGACCCTTGCGCTCGACACAATGGGGGTGAACCAGTTGCCGCGTCGGTTGAGGACCGTAGTCGACGTCCTCACGGGCTTCACGTGAGCTGGTCCGCCCTCTCGCTCGATGAAGCTCGCGCAGCGGCGAGCATACCTTGCGAAAACCTAAGCTGACGCCGACTACCTGGCGACCGCCCAACAAGCTGCTCCTCGTCGAGCACGTCAGCGGAGCCAGTCGGCCAGCCCATGGTCGGGGACCAACGAGTCGAGGTCCTCGACCATTTCGCGCTCCCCCGCCCATTGGTCGAATGTCTGGACTAGATCGCCCACTGTAACGACCTTGCTCAAGCGATCCATCGGAAAGTCGCAGGGGCCTAAGACGAGCGCTTCCACGCGCATCGCGATCCAGACGAGGTCGAGGGGCATGAGTCCGAGGTCGGCGACAACCTCCCGGTCGTCGACTTCGGTTGTGGGGAGGCGAAGGTGAGCGGCGAGACAGACGTGCACGAGCTTATCGAGTGTTCTCATGATGCGGCGTCCTTCATCGTGCACAGCACACGAGACCGCCTTTCCGATCCCCGCAAATCGGATGTAACAGAGGCGAAATGTTCACCGGCGCGACTCGGCAGTCACGCAAGACCCGCCGTAGCCCAGAACGTCCGCCGTTGCCATGCGCCTACCACGGGCCACTGGAAGCGTGATACGGATAACGAAACATTTCGAAACAATACCGAGCGCGTTGTCTCGGCCAGGCTCGGCCGTTTTGGCTCGGTTCTGTGAGGAATCCGACTCGTCAACGAAATTTGCAGCGTGCGTTTGGATCCCTATCGTGCGGCCATGCCGAGATCATTGGCTTTAGTCGCACTGCCTCTAATGCTCACGTCGTGTTTACGCAGCGTCGAGCAACACCAGCTCGACGAGATGCGCGCCGCGCTCTCCGACGTCAGCGAAGACCAGGCTTTCGGGGCGCGACTCGTGGACCGTGAGCTGAAGGAAATTGAAACCCATCACGCTGGAAGTCCTCGGCGCGCTGCGCCTGCTGAGTGGACAAGTCCACCGGCAGACTCCAGCACGCCTTCGGATGTCACCGACGCCGACGACGGGCCGCGATTGTCCTTGCGTGCGCAAGGACGCCACGCCGAGGTTACCGAGCCAGCGTCCGTCAGCGCCACGGCTCACCCGGCCGCCCCCGCCGACCCGACCGTGATCGCCTACGACGCCGCGCTGTCGCGACTGAACACGGCCGACTACGCGCGCGCAGCCGAGGAGTTTGAGGCCTTCGTTGTCAAGAACCCGGGCCACCCGCTCGTGCCCAGCGCGATCTACTGGCGCGGCGAAGCGTATCTCGCTCAAAATGATTGGGCTCGTGCGCGAGTGCAGTTCGAGACCGTGATCTCGCGCCACCGCGGACACGACAAGGTACCCGACGCGCTTTACGAGTTGGCCGTTTGCGAGCGCCGGCTTGGACACGATCAAGGCGCGGCCGTAACGCTGCAGCGCCTTTTGCGCGAATTCCCGCGCAGTGACGCGGCCCGCCGCGCGACCCTTCTCGGCAAGTGACGGCGAAATATTGCAGAGTGTTTCGACGCCGATTCGTGCTCGGCTTGTCCGCTATCTTGCCCGTGCACAGTCGCGCCAAGCTGTCGCCGAGCGTTCCGGACATGCCCCCCCTGCTCCATGCGTTCGGCGACAGCTTAGGGCGGTTGTGTCGCTCCCGCCCATCGAGCGGGGCCGCACGCACAATGACGTCGGCGCGCAGCTCGGGCTCGTTCCGCCAACCAGCGGCGGTCAACGTCGCGCCGTGTCGTCGCGTCAATACACGTGCTCTGAAATGACATGCGCTCCCACGACTCGGCGCGGATGGGCGCCGATGTCGGAGAGGTCGAATGTGGCGCCACGAGGCCCAATGTCCAGCCCCTGTCGCGCGCCGCTCGGCAGCGTGATCTGAGACACCACCTCGATACGTACATCGAGTCCTTTTGAACCTCGGGGAATGCGGATCCGTCTCTGAGCGAGCGCATTGAAAGTTGCGTTCGCGACTTCGGTCCACGCCTGTCGATCGGCGCTGGCCTCATCGACTGTGACACCGACGATGAGCCCCACATCGTCGACGCGAATGCTGAAGGTAGCTCGGCCCTCGAACGGTGACCCATCCAGGCGCCGCGTGACGTTCTCGAGCCCGTGCACCACCTCAGCGATCGCGCTCGGATCGTGGAAGACATTGCGGATCGCCCGGTTGTTGACCTCCGCCGCGCTTTCCGGCTCTCGAGCCGTCGACGAATCTTTCGCAACGTCGAGCATGTAAGAGTTCGAGCCAGAAAGGCCGAGCGAGTTCGGCTCGACTAGGAATGACCCTTCACGCGCGTCGGAGCTGGGCGCTACGGGCGCGACATCACCTCCTTCAGAAGTCGGCGCCGTCGGGACAATCGTCGTTGTTCGGCCCCGCTCCATTACACCCGGCACTTCGATGTGCCCGCGCCCCGCACCTAGCTTCTTGTGGTCGTGCGGGCCGTTGGCCCGTGACACGTCGTCGACGACGACATCGACTTCCGACGAACGGGACGCACTCGGCGTTGTTATCGCGAGTCTCCGTGGCAGAAGCCGAAATCCCAGCACGTGCGCGGCGGCTACCACCGCGAGCAAGCACCGCATGCGCGCGCGTTCGGAAATGCGAAACGGAGACTTCGACATCGGTCGTTGGCGGGCGTAGGGCGACGCGGGCCACCTGCCGCGCCGCACAGTGTGCAGCAGGGCGACGCGAACGACCGGTGCGTAACAGATTGAAACACTCGCACCGACTGAATACGGCACGGTTCTTGTTCATGGCAGCCGTGCGCGCCGGGATTCCTCCGAGTCCAGCGCAGCGGCGTTTGGTCGTTCATTTGCTTGATTGGCACCGTGACAAGACTCGGCTGCTCATGCGGTCGAGGACGACGTCGTGCCGCTCATGTCGATGCGCCTGAAGGAAGCGCCTGAATCCGCTGGCGTCGACAACGTCAGGTTCCTTCCCGTGACTCTGCGCCGCGCCGACGAGCGTTAGCTACGAATATTTTGCTTTCAACGTCGTTGGCCTCGTCGCCGCATCGGATATCGCACGTTCTCGACTCGCGAGCCGCGACGGCGACTTCGTCGGGGACAGCCAGATAAACGACTTGGTGCTCGACGAAAGCATGGCGGGGGGGCTGCTTCTATTCCGACTCGGATAAAAGTTTGCGACGCTGCTCGTTCATCAAGCAAAGTGCGTGAAGCGATCGAAAGCCGGGGAATCGACTCGGTCGAGCTCATCGAGACGGAAGATTACATGGCCCTTTGATTTCGATGATCGTCATCCAGGGTCAACACACGTATTCCGAGCCGATCCGTGCGCCGACGACGCGTCGCGGGCGCGCGCCAACGCGCCAAACGTCGAACGGCGCCCCGCGCTCCCCGACGCCACTCGTTCGTCGCTAGGATTATTTCGAACTGTTTCGAAATCCCTCGCGCCGTTCGCCATCGAGTAGTTTGCGCGTGCGCGGTAGCAGGCTGCGTCCGAACATGCCCATGGGCCGATCGTTCCCTCGGTCCGTAACCTTCGGGCGCAGCCTCCTGACGCGAAACAGTCCGAAAGGGGGTGGCCTGTCGGTCTCGCTCTCGTCGGCATCCGGGCGCGAACGGCCCGAACCCGTGGACGCTCGCCCATGCGACCTGAATTTCACCATCGGCAATTGCTTCTAGCGGCAGCGGTTGTTGCCGATTGTTTCAACGCGCGCGCGACGAACGGACCGGTGATACCCAAGAAAGTACGAATGGCGCGCGCGTCCTCATACCACTTCGTATCGGTGATCGCGATCGTCGGTTGCGGCGCCCGGAGCGAGCTCACGAGCGATCCGGACGCCGCCCTTACCGACGTGAGCGTGCTGGACGACTCCGAGGGATCGACGACCGACGACGATGGAAGCGCAGGCGGCGGCGACGGCGACGTTGCATCACCATCCTGCCCGAGCGCCTGCGCCCACGACCAAGAGTGCGAGAAAGCCTGCAAGCCCTCCTTGGAGACCGGCCGTTACTGCTGTGATCTCCCGACGAGCACGTGCTACGCGTGGTCGACGACGATCTGCCCGGAGCCGCCGATCTTTCGACGCCGGCTTCGACTGACGGGCTCAATGATTGGGCGGCGGCGGCGCGTGCACGATGGTGCGCCCGTCGTCGCCGACTGTGCAGCCTGTGCAGCGGGTGGCGCATGGCGTTCGAGCGCGAGTTTCCATAGGCCGAGCACTGCCTACTCGCGTCGGACGATCCAGACGGCAGGAGCTTCGACCACACGTGGGTCCTCGACGGGCAAGCCTCGAACCCCCACGTCGCGCAGATAGGGCAACGCGAGAAACGGTCCACAAAGCCTTGGATGGTTCCGATGAAGCGCGGGTAGCCCAGGGGGCCTTGCGGCGGCTGGCTCCTTCGCGGGCCATTGCTCGACCTCGCGTCTCGCACCGTGCGCGTCCTGCTCGCGCGCGCCGCACGCCGTTTGGGCGCGACCTCGCGGTGCGAGCTCGTCGCGATCGTGCGCGCCCACGCGGCGAGGGACTAACGGTTAATTGCGGCGCGTCGTCATCGGACGCACTGCATGCCGAGCTCGACGGGGCCGACGGCCTTGCACCGGTACGCCGGGTCGCCGCAGTCGTCGTCGCGCCTGCGACCACTCGAGCCGCCCGGTGATGGGGACGTTGGTGACGCGCGAGTGGTTGGTGCCCGCCGACGAGTCCACCAAATCCTCACCGCCCGCGAGGACCGCGCGCAGGCGCGACGAGCTCGAGAAGCGGTTCTCGTACCGCGCCTGGAAGCGCCAGAAATCGCGGTGCGACGAGATGTCGCCCGAGAGCGCCACGTTCGCGGCGTTGTCGTTGAAGAGATTCAACTGATCATCCGACCCGAAGAACATCAATCGCAACGACTGATGACTGTCGAAGCTATTTTGAATCTCGAGCTGGTAATCGTAATACGTCGGCGAGGCGCTGACGCCGGACGACGCGGACGAGATCGGCGCGAGCCACAGATCGAGCAGCGACCGGCGCGCCGCGGCGAGGAAGTACCACCCCGCGCCGATCGGGCCCTCGGCCACCGCGCGCGCGTCGATGGCGTCGAGCTCCGCGAGCCCGTGGAAGCGGCCGTCCTTCTGCGGATCGCGCACGCCGATCTCGACGACGCCGCCCATGCCGCGGCCGTACTGCGCGCTGTAGTTGCCGGGGAAGAGGTCGAGGCGCTCGAGCAGCTCGGTCGGGATGACAGAGCTCAGCCCGCCGAAGTGGTAGACGAGCGGGATGACCGTCCCATCGACGTAGACGTTCGTGTCCTCCGGCGCCGAGCCACGGACGATGATCTGTCCGCTGAACTCGGGCGAGTGACCGACGCCCGGCAAGGCCTGCAGTGCGGCGAGGGCGTCCCCGCGCGTGCCCGGCATGTGAGCGAGCTCCTCCTCGCTGAGGCTTCGGCGCGTGACCTCGCGGGTCGCGGGCGCGCCCTTCACGTGCACCTCCTCGATGGGCTCGGCCGACGGCGGCGGGGTCGTCGGCGCGGGCTCGGCCGGCGTCGCGAGGTGGACGACGACCCGCGTGACCTCGCCGGGCGTGAGCGTCTCGGTCGAGGTGAACGGCGCGCGGCGCGGCGCGCTCACGTCGATGCGCACGCCGCCGCGCGGGAGGTCGTCGAGGCTCCAGCCGCCGTCCGCGGCGGACGTCGTCTCGCGCGACGAGCCGTCGGCGAAGCGCAGCGCGACGCGCGCCCCGCGCACGGGGCGGCCTTCGTGCGTCAAGACCACCCCCTCGGCCCGCGCGGGCGGCGGCGTGAACGTGTAGCGAAAGTGGATCTTCGACGGGACCGCCACGCCGTTTCGCGTCGCGGGGTCGAAGGTCGCGAGGT
This sequence comes from uncultured delta proteobacterium, assembly GCA_963731595.1. Taxonomy (GTDB): domain Bacteria; phylum Myxococcota_A; class Polyangia; order Polyangiales; family Polyangiaceae; genus DASXHD01. The sequence goes on along the minus strand of CAVSWE010000002.1, from coordinate 4,418 downwards.
GCACGGCGCGGAGCGCCTCTTCGTCGAAGCCGTGTCCCGTCTGCGGCCCCTCGACGTCGGCGTGCGTCACGCGTCCGGCCGCGTCGACCTCGATGGCGAGGTTCACGGTGACCGTCGTGAAGTCGTGCGCGGCGAGTACCTCGGCCGGGTAGCGGACGCCGGCGTCGTGGACGAGGCGAGGCGGGACGAGGATCGGCTGTTGCGCGCGCGCGGAGCCGGCCACCGCGCTCAGGGCGAGCGCCATGACGACGGCGACGAGGATCCGAACGATGCGCGCGCGCACGATCTTCGGCGTCCTCTACGGCAGGCTCTGGAGCGTGTCGCCGGGCAGCGCGTAAACCATCTTCGTCGTGCCGTCCGGGAGCACGAGCTTCACGTCGACGCGGTCGATCGAGCCGAGACCGAAGTGCGCGATCGGCGGCTTCTTCGAGCGGTAGGCGAAATCCGTACGCACCTCGTCGTAGCCGAGGACGCGCGACGTGCCCGACGCATACACGGTCACCTTGGTCCCGATCCCGAACGCGTCGTTCGGCGCCTTCACGCGAACTTCGATCCAGTGATTTTGATTCTGCGTTTGATTGAAATAAACGTAGTTGTCGTTGCCGACAAATTGGCCGCCGCCGCTCGTGTTGGCGAGAACGATGTCAACTTTCCCGTCGTGGTTCAAATCAGCATATGACAGCTCGCGCCCCGTGTGCAGGATGCCGTGCGTCGCCGAGGGCACGTGCGTGAAGTGCCCGTGACCGTCGTTGAGGAAGACCCACGCCGCGAACTCCACGTTCGTGTACGGGTTCCGCGAGAGCAGCTGCCGGTCGATCAGGACCCAGTCGACCCACCCGTCGTTGTCGACGTCGATCGCCGCCGCGTCGCTGAACAGCGGCGTCATGACGAAGTCCGACCCGTCGAGCATGGCGTTCGGGACGACGACGGGGTAGACGCCGTCGCTGATGGCGGGGAGCTGCGAGTCGTCGTTCACGGCCGACATGCCGGTGTCGTTCGTGACGTCGGTAAAGCGGATCGTCCCCGGCGTCGAATCGTTTCGATACACGCGCACGCGATCGGTCGAATACTGAAAGCTGTTGGCCGCAAAAAAGTACCTCGGTCCCGAGACGAGAAGGTCCAGGTCGCCGTCGTCGTCGATGTCCGCTGGGACGGTCACGTACACGTGCATCTGGTCCGTCGAGCCGAAGGCGTCGTCGATCGCCGTCGTGCTGACGTCGGTGAAGGAGATGTGGCCGGGCGTCGACGTGTTGTGCAGGACCTTGATACCGTGCTCCCAGCTGCCTTGCCATCCGCCGTCGCCGATACCGTCGCCGTCGAGATTGACGGCCGCGCCCGTCGGGTCCGCGGTCCAGAGCGGCGGCGCCGCGACGTGATCCCAGACGTCGGAGAAGGCCGACAGGACGACGTCCGGCTTGCCGTCGCCGTCGAAGTCGCGCACGACGATCCCCTTGAAGTCCTTGTTCGCGCGGCCGAGCGAGTCTCTCCACAAATCGCCCGGGTCGTTGGTGACGGCCGTCGGCAGGATGTCGGCGCCGAACGTCTCCGCCCGCCTGCCCGGGCCGAAGCTCGTTCGGCGCCGAGCTCCCGCCCCACCAGACACCGAAGTAAGGCGCGTTGCTGGTGAAGAATATCCACGTGACCGTCGCCGTCGAAGTCGGCGAACACGGCCGAGCGCGTCGTGCCGTCGGCGTTCGCGTTCAATGCCGCGTACGAGAACGTGCCGTCCCCGTGGCTGATTTGGGTGCGGTAACCCGAGTCGCGGTAGAGCCCTTTGTCGACTTCGTTCGCGGCGCTCGTGTCCCAGGGCGGTCGTGGGTTCTTGAGCTGGATGCCGCCGCGGCCTTGATTGCAAAGATACAAATCGAGGAGCCCGTCGCCGTCGAGGTCGTGGAGACCGAAGCCGTCTGGCGCGTTGCTCTTGCCGTCCCCGGTCACGCCCGTGTACGCGGGTGGAAGGAGGACGAATTTGCGCGAGCCGTCCCCCGCCGCCTCGTTCAAGGCCACGTCGTAGTACGGGCTCGCGGTCGCGAACGCGATGTCGTCCCATCCGTCGCCGTTGGCGTCGAAGATGGCGACGGCCTCTCCGCCGACGATGGACAAGCTGCCGGTGGGGTCGCCGAATTCGTCGGTGTCCGGCAGCGTCAGCGGCAACTCGGCGTACGCAAAGAAGTAGGGCAGCGCGGTGCGCCGCCCTGCGCTGCGGTGTCGGGCGCGGCCGCGTCCGCGGCGCCTGCGTCCGGTGAGGTGGAGCCGCCCCCGCACGCGAGCGCGCTCGCGACGCACAGACCGGCAAATCCCCAAAACAACTCGTCGATGCACGATGCCATGCGCGCACCGTAGCGCCGAGGTGTTGCGGGAGTGTGGAGCGCGACGACAAGCTCGCGCGGCCCGTCGCCGCGCGCCTCCGTCACCGCGGCGGAGCGAGGCGCGGAAGCTCTCGATTGTCGCCTCCGCGTCGTACTCCTAGCGAAAGCCGTTCGTCTTTTTGAACGCATCCCGTCCCGTCGATTACGATCGGGTATTCGATGTGCGCGATCGCGCCCTGGGGCACGTCAGCGAGCGCGTCGCACCGTATGCCGCGCCGTTTTCGCGCGCGGGACAAACGCCTGCCTAACCTCGACGCGAGATGGCGAGGTCAGGCTGCAGCGATGTCGCCGGAGGTGAGCCGATGTAGAAAGGAGGGGCCCACGCCGGCGCCCGCGGCGCGATGTCGGTGGGCTTGCCGAGGCCCCGAAGGAAGCGCGGCGAGGGCGTGAAACACAGCGGCGGCGAGGACGTGAAGGAAACGAAGCGCATGGTGGTGCGGCAAACTGCAGGTTCCTACACCACGCAACCTGCCGAGTTCCGCCATGCGTGCAACGACTGACAAGCTCGCCATTGAGCACACACGAGTGATTGGGTTCGAGCTCGAGGAGGACGCGATCGTTCTCGTCGTGAAATCGCTGAAGAAACGTCCGCGTGCGGTGGATGGGCGACGCGGTCGAGCGGTGGGTCCCGACCATTGATGCTCCTTGATGAGCGGCAGCTGCCATCCTCGTGATCCTGCGCGGCGGCTTTTCTTGCGACCCTTCGGGTCTCGGTCGGAACGCCTCGCGTTCCAACGGCGGCGCTCCGCGTGGTTTCGCCAATTCAACAGGCAGCCACGCATGATCCAACTCGAGAAGGATTCATACGCAACCCCCGTCGATCGTGACGCGAAGCCCGCGCGGGCTCTCGCCGGCGAAGGAGAGGCGAAAACCGCAGCGCGCGCAGACCTCGCTGACGATCGCGAGACCGAGGCCGCTTCCGCGCGGATCCGCGTTGTCGCGCTTCGTCGCTACGGAAGGTGCGCTCGCCCAGGTGCAGGAGCACCGAGTCGCGGACGCCGGGTCCGTCGTCGGCGACGGTGAGCGTGAGACGTGTCGCCGTCGTGGTGCTCGAGCAAGATGGCGACGTGCTCACCGCTCTCGCCATGGATGAGGGCGTTCTCAATCACGTTGGTGAGTGCCTGCTCGGCGGCAACGGGATCCGCAGCGCACGTTCACCGGGCCGTCAGGCACCGACCACTCGACGTGGATGTCCTTGTGCTTGGCGAAGAGCTTCGCGCGAAGAACCACGCGCTCGACGGTCTCGCAGAGGTTGATCGTCGCATTCGTCGCGCCCGGATTCCAGCCTTCGCGCATCTCGCTCGCCATGCGCAGGTTCGAGGTCAGCGCGCCGAGGTAGACGATGTCGCCGAGCGCCTGCGTGAGTGTCGCTTTCGCCTCCACGTCCTCGGTCCGTACGAGCGCGTGCTCGAGTGCGAGCTGGAGCGACGAATATGGTGTCTTGTGATTCCGTGGGCGACATCGGCGAGGTGCCGCGCGAGCGCGGCGCGCCTCCGTTCGAGCCCCTTCACGGGTGGAACGAGGAGCGCGAGCCCGAGCGCGCCGCCGAGTGCCACGGCGATGAGCACACCGAGCGGGAGCCACTCGCGGATCTCGGCGCCGGCGCGCGGCTGCTTGGGCCACGTCGTTTGCACGATCGCGCACGGGCCACGGTCGGCGCCGCGAAAGACGAGGACACCGCCTGACGCGAGCGACAAGCCGCGAACGTCGAGCGCAATGCGCTTCGTGCCACGGGTGCGCACGAGCAGGCGTCGATTCAGCGGCGGCGCCGTTGGATTTCGCGAAGCGAGCGTGTCGGCGTCGTAGGCATACGATTCAGAGCCGCCGGAGAGATTCATTGACCATGTCTCGGGCGAGCTCTCACAGCGTGCACGCTCGTACCGATCGTAGAGATATTGCATCTGAGGCTCGGAGAAGCGCTGCGCGGCGCGATACGGGCGGACGGTCTGGCGCACGACGCGCACGGCGACGAGAGCGACCAACGCGCAGAGAGTGGTCGCAATGAGCACTCGCAGGAAGAACGGGCTAGTTTTCGCGGCGCGGCCCATC
>CAVSWE010000001.1:0-1611053 GCA_963731595.1 uncultured delta proteobacterium | reverse complement strand
ACGGCCGAGGACGGCGACGTCGGCTTCGACGCGTGGGTGCGCGAGGGACAGACGAGCGAGTACGTCGGATACGGGAGCGGAAGCGGGTACGGCTACGGCTCCTCGCATTGCGGCGGGCGAGCGTGGTACGAGCGCGGCACGGTCACGAAGGACGCGCCGCTCTTCGTCGGAGAGTCGCCCGAGGGTCTCCCCGGCGCCGTGGTCGAGAAGGGGGCGACGATTGCGTTTCGCTCGCGCGACGCGAAGACCGTCGGCGGCGCGGTGCTCGTGCCGTTCGATTTCGACGATCGGATCATCACCGCGCCCGAGGGACAGCAGCTCTGGATCGCGAAGGACGTCATCGGGCCGGACTGATCGAATCCAAGAAGCCGCGGACGCGCGCGTGGCCGCGGGCGTCGACCTCGACGAACGCGACGGCCCCGTCCTCGAACGCGAGGTACCAGTCCACGGCGCCCGCGGGCTGGCGCCACCAGACGACGCGCTCGAAGCGCGCGACGTGGAGCATGTCGCGCGCGGTGCTGGTCCTCGGCGTAATCAGGCGAATCGGCTCGAAATCGGGAATCGACGCGGGCGGCGGGCGCGGCGCGCCGAACGGGACGAGCACCGAGCGGCGGTCGGCGCGCCAATCGTCCTGCGCCGCCAGCGTGCCGAGCGCGGCGCTCCCGAGCAGCGCGGAGAGCTCGGCGGCGAGCTTCGGGAGCGCGAGCTCGGCGCGGCTCTCGGCGACGAAGAGATCGCGCGTCTGCTCGTCGGCCGCCGCGAGCTCGGGCGCGCGCAACACGACGCCGCGCACCGGCGCGCGAAAGGGCGCCTCGCGTTCGAAGCGCGTTCGGAGGACGGCGAGCAACTCGTCGCTCTTTCGAACGGGCGAGGCGAGGGGGAGCGACACGATCGAGACCGTGCTCTGCCCCGGCTCGAGCATTCCGCGATCGAGCTCGAGCGCTACCTCGAGGCGCGCGGCGAGCGCGCAGCGGCCCGCGAGCCGCGCCGCGACGCGATCGCACAGCGGCTTGAGGACGAAGAAGAGGGCGTCGTGGCGCTCGATCCCGAAATCGAGATCGGCGCGCTCCTCGAGCACGATCTCCGGGGAAAACCGCGGGATCGGCGTGCGGTCGTCGCCGTCGAGGAGCGCGCGCACGCGCGCGAGGAGGTTCGCGCCGTCGATGCGCGCCGTGAGCGCGTCGCGCGGGAGCGCGCGCATCCGAGCGATGGTGTGTACGCCGAGCCGGTGGAAATACGACGACGTCCTCGCCTCGAGCCGAAGCGCGTCGAGCGAGAGCTCGCCGAGCGCGCGCGTCGTGTCTTCGTCGCGGACGACGCGCGCGCGCGGAGAGTCGCGCGCGATCGCCCACGCGATCTCGGGCCCCGCGGCGACCGCCGCGCGACACGAAAAGCCCGCGTCCGCGACGCTCTTCACGATGGCATCGAGCATCGCGCGTTCGGGATCCGAGCTCTCGTCCTCGGCTCGAGCGTGCAAGTGCGCGCAGCCGGTCACGTCGACGAGGACCGCGTCGCGATCGAGGAGCGGCGCGACGATTGGGCCGAACGCGAGGAGCATCTCGGCGAGCCCCTCGAGCGCGGCGACCGCCTCGCGCGGGCGCAGCACGCGGACGCGCAGGTCCGCGCATTTCGCCTTCGCGCTCGCGATCGTCGCGCCGGGCAACACGCCGAGCTCTCGCGCCTCGCTCGAGACGTCGTCGATGCGCGTTCCGCCCGAGAGGGTGCGCTCGTCGCGCTCGGCGTCGACCACGACCGCGAGCGGCGCGCGCGGCGCGAGATCCGGGCACCGCGCGCGCACGAGCGAGATGCGAAACGAAGGCAACACGACCGCCGCGACGCGTCTCCCCATCGAAAAAACCTCACGGAATCGAGATCGGTACGTGCGTCTTGGCGAGACCAGGCTGGACGCGGCCGAAGCGGTCTTTCGTGACGCGCGCCTCGAGCCCGCCGCGCGAGCGTTCGAATCTCGAGACGAAGCGCGACCGGCCACGGGTCGGAGTGCGGCGGCGCGAGGACCACGATCGACGAGCCGTGCTGCTCGGCGGCGAGCGCGAGCTTGCGAAGCAGCTTGTCGCTCCCTCGCGAGGGGCCTCGCAGCTCGACGACCAGAATGTCGAACGCGCCCGAGCCCGCCGTCTTCACGACGACGCGCGCGAGCTCTCGCGGCGGCGGCCGCACGACGAAGAGCCGCTCGAGCGCGACGCCGGCGCGGGCGAGCCCCGGCGCGAAGAGCGTGCAGTCTGCATCGATCCACGCGCACCACGAGCGCGCGTCGCGCGCGAGCGCCGCCTGCACGGCCGCCACCGCGACGCGCGTCGCCCCCGCGAACGCCTCGCGCGCGCCGAACGCGACAATCTCGACCACCGCGTGCGGCATTCCCCCGTCGGGCAGCAGGCGGTCGAGCTCGGGCCAGCCGCACGATCGCGCCGGCGCTTTGGGCTGCTCGGCGAGCGCGCTCGCGAGCTTGATGCCTTTTCCCAGGAGCGCTTGCCCATCGCGGCGAAGCCGCGGAACGGATGACATAGTAGACTGAACAAATTATCAGTAGTAGCCCCGAGTGGCAAGGGTCGTTAAAGAGAGCCCATGAGCGCGCAGTCTGCGGACGGACACCTCGAACGACTTCGCGCGATTTTCCGCGAAATGGACTCGGTGCTCGTCTGCTACTCGGGCGGCGTCGACAGCGCTCTCGTTCTCGCGATCGCGCACCAGGAGCTCGGCGAGCGCGCGGTCGGCATGACGGCCGTCAGCCCGAGCCTCGCCCCCGCGGAGAAAGAGCTCGCCGTCTCGGTCGCGAAACGCATCGGCGCGCGCCACGAGCTCGTCGACTCGCACGAAATCGACGACCCCGACTACCAGCGCAACGGTCCCGACCGCTGCTTTCACTGCAAGAGCGAGCTCTACGACATCAGCTCGGCGAAGCAGAAAGAGTGGGCGATCGCCTTCGTCGCGAATGGGACGAACCTCGACGACCTCGGCGATCACCGGCCGGGCCTCGAGGCCGCGAAGCGCGCGGGCGTGCGCAGCGTGCTGGTCGAGGCGGGGTTTCGCAAGAGCGACGTGCGCCGCGTCGCCGAGCTCGTCGGCCTCTCGGTCTGGGACAAACCGGCCTCGGCGTGCCTGTCGAGCCGGATCCCTTACGGCACGAGCGTGACGCGCGAGCGCCTGGCGCAAATCGCCGGGCTCGAAGCCGAGCTGCGCGCGCTCGGTCTGCGCCAGGTGCGCGTCCGCTGGCACGCGGTGAACGACCAGGGCGACTCGATGGCGCGCGTCGAGGTCGAGAAGAGCGAGCTCGCGCGCGCGTTCGAGCAGCGCGAGAGCATCGCGGGAGCCGGGCGGCGCTACGGCTTCAGCTACGTGACGCTCGACCTCGAGGGCTACCGCACCGGCAGTCACAACGAGGTGCTCGATCGGTCGCGTCGCGCGCTACGCGTAGTGTGAAGGGAACGGGCGGCTGAGAAGCTTTTTTCGCACCGCAAGACACTGGATCCGCCGCAAAAAATCTGAGATGAGGCGTGGTCTAGACTCTGCAGAGAGCCCTGACGACCTCGACTGACCGCACCATGGAAGCCGCCGCCGTCCGACAAGAACGAGAGCTCATCGACGCGACGCGACCCTTCGCCAAAGAAGATCGCGTGCGAAGCTGGTTTGCATTTCTCAGCACGCTCGCGCTCGTCGCGGGCACCGACGCGATCGCCTTCGCGCTCGCGCCGCACTCTCCGTGGGGCTGGGTCGCGCGCGGCGCGGCGACCGTCGTCTGCGGCCTGCTCATCGTCCGCACGTTCATCCTCTTCCACGATTTCCAGCACGGCTCGCTCCTCCGCAACTCGCGCGTCGCGAAGTGGATGTTCTGGGGCTACGGCCTCCTCATCATGACGCCGCCGAAGGTGTGGAAGGAGACCCACAACTACCATCACGCGAACACCGCGAAGCTCGTCGGCTCGCACGTCGGCTCGTACTTGATGGTGACGACGGGGATGTGGGCGAAGATGAAGCCGCGCGAGCGCTTCATGTACAAGACGATCCGTCATCCGCTGACGATCGCGAGCGCGTACTTCACGCTCTTCATGCTCGGCATGGGGATCTCGCCGTTTCTTCGCGCGCCGAAGAAGCACTGGGCGTGTCTCGTCGGCGTCGTGATGAACTGGTCGCTGACGGCGCTCGTCGTCTGGAAGCTCGGGTTCGTGGCGTTCCTCTTCGGGATGTTCGGACCGCTCGCCATCTCGATGGCGATGGGCGGCTACCTCTTCTACGCGCAGCACAACTTCCCCGAGGCGCACATCCAACCGCGCGAGACGTGGAGCTACGCGCGCGCGGCGCTCGAGTCGTCGAGCTACATGGAGATGGGCCGAGTGATGCGCTTCTTCACGGGCAACATCGGCTACCACCACGTCCACCACCTGAACCCGCTCATCCCGTTCTACAAGCTGCCCGACGCGATGGCCGCGGTGCCCGAGCTCCACGATCCACCGAAGACGAGCCTCCGGCCCGGCGACGTTCTCGGGTGCTTCCGGCAGAAGCTGTGGGATCCGGACAAGGGCCGGATGGTCGGCTACCCGAGCTGAGCCGGTTTGCGGCGGTCTGAGGGGACTGATATTATGTTCAGTCCCCCATGCGAGGCTTCACGTACGACGCAGGGAGCCGGCTTCCGATCGCGGCGCCGCCGGACCATCCGCCGATCGAACGCGCCGAGCCCTCGGGCGAGTACGTGGAGCTCGCGGTGCGCTCGAATTTCTCGTTCCTGCGCGGGGCCTCGTCGCCCGAGGCTCTCGTGCGGCGCGCCGCGGAGCTCGGGTACGAAGCGCTCGCGCTGACCGACTACACGGGCCTCTACGGCGCGGTGCGCGCGATGCTCGCGTGCGAAGAGCTCGACCCGAGCGTGCGGCCGATCGTCGGGTGCGAGATGCCGGTCGCGTCGGGCGCCGAGGGCGTGCTGCTCCACGTCGAAAACCATGCAGGATACACGCATCTCTGCGAGCTCCTCAGCGAGGCGCACAAGCGTGGGCCGAAGCGGACCGACAGCGAGACGGCGAGCGCGCCGGCCGAGTCGATCGCGCGGCGCGCGGACGGGCTGTGGTGCACCGCGCCTGCGTCGATCGGGGCCGCGGCGGTCGCGACGTTGCGAGACGCGTTCGGCGAGCGGATGAGCGTCGGCACGTTCCGCCACAAAGACGGCGAGGACGCGCGGCGCGAGCGCGAGACGGTCGCCCTCGCGCGCGAGCTCGGCGTGCCGATCGTGGCGCACAACGCGGTGCGCTTCGCGGTCGCCGAGCACAAGCCGGTGCTCGACGTGCTCCATTGCATCCGCCGCGGCATCACGCTCGACGAGGCGGGCCGCGAGCTCCTGCCGAACGTCGAGGCGCGCCTCGTCTCACCGGGGGAGATGGCGCGCCGCTTCGCCGATCGGCCGGCGTGGATCGCGCGCACGCGCGAGATCGCTTCGGCGTGCCAGTTTTCGCTGCGCGAATTGAAATACAAATTTCCGTGCGAATTGCCCGACGGCGAGACCGCCGACTCGCTCCTTCGACGAATGACGTACGAGGGTGCCGCGAAGCGCTACGGCGACGAGATTGGGAACGTGCCGGAGAGCGTTCGCGCGCTCATCGAGAAAGAGCTCGCGCTCATCGCGAAGCTCGAGGTCGCGACGTATTTCTTGAGCGTGCGCGCGATCGTCGACATCGCGCGAGAGCGCGACATCTTGTGTCAGGGCCGCGGGAGCGCGGCGAACAGCGCGGTCTGTTATTGCCTCGGCATCACCGCAGTCGACCCGGCGCGGTCGTCGCTGCTCTTCGAACGATTCTTGTCGGCCGAGCGCAAGGAGCCGCCCGACATCGACGTCGACTTCGAGCACGAGCGACGCGAGGAGGTGATTCAAGAAATCTACCGACGCTACGGGCGCGGGCGCGCGGCGATGGTGAGCGAGGTCATCTGCTACCGCGGCAAATCCGCGCTGCGCGAGGTCGGCAAGGTCTTCGGCTTCTCGCTCGAGCAGGTCGATCGGCTCGCGTCGGTCGTCACGTGGTGGGACAAGCTCGACGAGGCGACGGCGGCGCGGCTGCGCGAGTCGGGCTTCGACCCTTCCGACGGGCGCGTGCGGCGATGCCTCGAGATGGCCGCCGCGATTCAGGGGCACCCGAGGCACCTCTCGATTCACGTCGGCGGGTTCGTCTTGTCGGCGGAGCCGCTCGAGCGCATCGCGCCGGTGGAGCCGGCGACGATGAAAGATCGAACCGTGGTGCCGTGGGACAAGGACGACATCGACGCGCTCGGGTTCTTCAAGGTCGACGTGCTCGCGCTCGGGATGCTGACGGCGATTCGAAAGGCGCTCCTCTTCATGAGGAGGGACTGCGTTCCTCCTCGCGCGCCGGACGGCGCGCTCACCTCCCTGCGGGTCTCGCCCGAGGGCTCGACCCCAACGGGTGGCTCCGCCCCCCCTGTTCCCCCCGTTTTCGTGAACGATCTGCTCGCCGAGATCCCCGCGGAGGACCCCGCGGTCTACGAAGCGCTCGGCCGCGCCGACTCGGTCGGCGTCTTTCAAATCGAGTCGCGCGCGCAGATGGCGATGCTGCCGCGGCTTCGGCCCACGTCGTTCTACGATCTCGTCATCGAGGTCGCGATCGTGCGACCGGGCCCGATTCAAGGCGGGATGGTGCATCCGTACCTGCGGCGGCGAAACGGCGAGGAAGCCGCCGACGTTCCGCACGAGATCTTGCGTCCGATTTTGGAGCGCACGCTCGGCGTGCCGCTCTTCCAAGAACAAGTGATGCAGATCGCGATCGTCGGCGCGGGCTACTCGGGCGGCGAGGCGGACCAGCTGCGGCGCGACATGGCCGCGTGGAAACGAAACGGAAAGCTCGCGCGCCACCGCGACCGGCTGAAACGAGGCTTCGCCGAGCGCGGCATCTCGGAGGACTTCGGCGCGCGGCTCTACAAGCAGATTCAGGGGTTCGGCGAATACGGCTTCCCCGAATCGCACGCGGCGAGCTTCGCGCTGCTCGTCTACGCGAGCGCGTGGCTCAAGGTGCACCACCCCGCGGCGTTCGCGGCGGCGCTCGTGAACAGCCAGCCGATGGGCTTCTATTCGCCGAGCTCCATCTTCGAGGACGCCAAACGCCACGGCGTGCGCCTCTTGCCGATACGTGTAAATTGCAGCAATTGGGATTGTAGTTTGGTTCTAGACGGCGCGGACGACGCCCAAGGGGGGGACAGGGGGGCGAGTAGCCCCCTTGTGAGAATTGGCTTGAGACTGGTGCGCGGGCTCGGGGAGGAGGCGGGGCGGCGCATCGAGGGGGCGCGGCCGTTTTCGAGCGTCGAGGATTTGCGCGCGCGGGCGGCGCTCGATCAGGGCGAGATGGACGCGCTCGCCGAGGCGGGCGCGCTCGACGAGCTCGTCGCCGGCACGCGAAACGCGATGTGGAGCGTGCGCGCGCCGCGCGGAGAGGGGCTCTTTCGCGGCGTCGGCGAACGCGACCCGCGCGACGCGGGCGTCCTCCCGCCGCTCACGCGCACCGAGCAGCTCGTGCTCGATTTCGAGCGGACGGGTCTCTCGGTCGCCGACCACCCGATGCTCGCGATGCGCGAGTCGCTCCCGAAGACTGTGCTCGGCAGCGCCGCGCTCGCCAAGACGCCGCACGGGACGCGCGTGACGACCGCGGGCCTCGTCATCTGCCGGCAGCGCCCGGGCACCGCGAGCGGCGTCGTCTTCATGACGCTCGAGGACGAGCACGGGTTCGTGAACCTCGTTTTGTGGGCGAGGACGTTCGAGCGCTTCCGCCGGATTGCGACGTCGAGCGGCCTGGTCCTCGCGCGGGGAAAGGTCGACGCGTACTCGGGGCGACGCGAAGACGGGACGAGCGACGTCGTCCACGTGGTCGTCGAGCACCTCGAGAAGCTGCGGCTCGACCGCGAGCTCCCTCACCTGAGCCGCGATTTTCACTGACCGCCGCACTATGCTGCGCGCGTGAAGTCGAGCTTCCTCGGTCTCGCCGCCCTCGCGTTCGCGCTGGCGTGCCACCACGACGCCCCCGAGCCGCCGGACCCGCCGCTCCAAGGCACGTTCGTCGACCGCTTCGATCGCGCCGCCATCGGCCCCGACTGGCGCAACTCCGGCGCGCCGTACCGCATCGAGGACGGCAAGCTCGTCGTCGACCACGCCCACAACCAGCCGCTCTGGCTGAAGCGCCGCCTGCCGCGCGACGTGAAGATCGAGCTCGACGCGATGTCGCGCTCGCCCCAAGGCGACATCAAGGTCGAGGTCTTCGGCGACGGCCACCGCCACGAGTCGGAGGAGGCGGTGCGCCGAGACCTGATTTACGAGGCGAGCGGCTACGTCTTCATCTTCGGCGGGTGGAGCAACTCGCGCTCGGTGCTCGTGCGGCAGAAAGAGCACGCGTGGCAGACCGATCCGACCGTGCCGCTCCGGACGACGCCGCGCGTCGAGCCGGGCCGCACGTACCACTGGGAGATCACGATCCGCGGCGGTCACATCGACTGGAAGATCGACGGGCAGCCGTTCCTCTCGTGGGACGATCCGCGTCCGCTCGCGGGGCCCGGGCAGGATCACTTCGCGTTCGACGGTTGGGAGACCGAGCTCGTGTTCGACAACCTCGTCATCACGCCGCTCTGACGAGACCGGCGCGAGTGACGTATCTTCTCCGCGTGCGCACGCGGAGCTTTTGGCACTGGGGTTTCGAGGAGGATTTTCCGGACGAGGCGGCGCGGGAGGCGCTCGCGGCGCAGGCTGCGTTCTTGATCCCGGCGCTCGGGACGCCGCGCGCCGAGCCGCTGCCGTCGCTCGCGAACGTGAAATTGCAGAATGCACGCATCGCGATCCCGGCGGCGCTCGCGTCGCGCGCGACCTCCGCGGCGCGCGACCGCGTGATGCACGCGGGAGGCAAGGGCTACCGCGACATCGTTCGCGCGTTTCGCGGCCAGTTTCCCGCAGCGCCGGACGTCGTCGTCTACCCCGAGTCGGACGACGATCTCGCGGCGACCTTCGAGCTCTGCGCGCGCGAGGGGGCGGCCCTCGTTCCGTTCGGCGGCGGGACGAGCGTCGTGTCGGGCGTGACCTACGAAGGCGAGAGGCCGGTCGTCTGCGTCGACCTCGGGCGCATGCGGCGCGTCGTCGACGTCGACCGCACGTCGCGGCTCGCGCGTATCCAGGGCGGCGCGAGCGGGCCCGACCTCGAGTCGCAGCTCGCCGAGCAAGACCTGTCGCTTCGGTTCTATCCGCAGAGCTTCGAGCTCTCGACGCTCGGCGGGTGGATCGCGACGCGCGCCGGCGGGCACTTCGCGACCGGGTACACGCACATCGACGACATGGTCGCTTCGGTGCGGATGATCGCGCCGGCCGGTCCGTTCGAGACGCGCACGCTGCCCGCGTCGGGCGCGGGGCCGGACGCGAACAGGCTCGTCCTCGGCTCCGAGGGCGCGCTCGGGATCGTCACCGAGGCGACGGTGCGCGCGTTCCCGCGGCCCGTCTTTCGTTCGCAGGCGACCGTGTTTTTCCGCGCGATCGACGCCGCCGTGGACGCGGCGCGCGCCATCGCGCAGTCGGGTCTCTCTCCGTCGAACTGCCGCGTGCTCGATCGCAACGAGGCGATGCTCTCGGGCGTCTCCGCCGAGGAGTGCGCGCTCCTGCTCGCGTTCGAGTCGGCGGACCACGAGCTCGTCCCGTGGATGGACCGCGCGCTCAAGCTCGCCGTGCGCGCGGGCGGCCGCGCCGAGGCGCCCCGTCACCGCCGCGGAGGCGCGCGCGCGGGAGCCGCGACCGCCGCCGACACGTACCGCGCCGCGTTTCTGCGCGGGCCGTACATGCAGAGCGCGCTGATCCCGTTCGGCGTGCTCGTCGACACCTTCGAGACGGCGTGTACGTGGTCGCGCTTCGGCGAGCTCGATCGCGCCGTCCGCTCCGCGCTCGGCCCCGACGCGATGATCGCGATGCGCTTCTCGCACGTCTACCCCGACGGGCCGGCGCCGTATTACACGTTCGGCTTCGTCGCCGAGCGCGGTCGCGAAATCGAGCAGCACGAGCGCATCAAGGGCGCGGTCAGCGACGCCATCGAGCGCGCGGGCGGGACGATCACGCATCACCACGCCGTCGGCCGCATGCACCGCCCCTGGTGCGAACGCGAGCGCCCTGCGCTGTTCGGCGAGGTGCTCCGCGCGGCGAAGGGCGTGCTCGATCCTCGGGCCATCATGAACCCGGGCGTGGTAATTCTGGCTTCTTCATGAGGTCGGACGTCATCGTCGTCGGTGGAGGGCCCGCGGGGCTCACCGCCGCGGTGGCGATCCTCGACGCGGATCCCTCGCGTGCGGGGCGCGTGCGCGTGCTCGAAAAAGCGCGTTATCCGCGCGAGAAATATTGCGCCGGCGCGATCGGCGCGCGCGGCGAGAAGATCCTCGCGCGCCTCGGCATCCTGCCCGACGTGCCGCGCGTGCCCATCGAGGGCATCTCGCTCCGCGTCACCGGCGGCGAGCGCACGGCCTACGTCGGCGGCATCGGCCACGTCGTTCGCCGCATCGAGCTCGACGCCGGTATCGCGCGCCTCGCGAGGGAAAAGGGCGTCGAGATCGTCGAGGACGCGAAGGTCGAGTCGATCGAAGCCGATCTCGACGGCGCGGTGGTCCACTCGTCGGCGGGGGATTTCGAAGCGCGGATCGTCGTCGGCTGCGACGGAGTCGGCAGCGTCGTTCGCAAGGCGGTCGGCCTCGGCGCCGGGCGCCTCCGCGCGCAGGTCCTCGAGCTCGACACCGAGGCCGTACCGAGCGATCGCGAGCGCGGCGTCATCTGCTTCGACGCGAGCGATCGAGACCTCCCGGGGTACACGTGGGACTTCCCGACGGTGGTCGGCGGCCGCGAGCTCGTGTGCCGCGGCATCTACCATCTCAAGGTGGGCGACGAGGACGTCGATCTCGGGGCGAAGCTCGGCGCGCGCCTCGCGGCGATGGGCCTCGACATCTCGAAGTACAAGAACAAGCGCTTCGCCGAGCGCGGCGTCGAAGTCGCCGAGACGTTCGCGAAGGGACGGCTCATGCTCGCGGGCGAAGCCGCGGGCATCGACCCGGTGACCGGCGAAGGGATCGCTCAAGCCATCGAGTACGGCTCGATGGTCGGCCCGCACGTCGCCCTCGCGCTCGGCGGCGAGGTGCTCGTCGAGAGCTGGACGGGACGCGTGCGCGGCTCGCGCTTGGGCCGCGATCTGCGCATACGCGAGAAGCTCGTGAAAGAGTTCTACGGGCCGCGCCGTTCCGAGCTCGAGCGCGTGCTCGTCGCCGACGACAGCTTCATGCACGCCGGCTGCCGGCATTTCGGCGCGCTGCCGATGGAGCCGTGGCGCGTCGCGGTCGCGCTCGGTCGACTCGGCGCGTACTTCGCGCGCGGCATCCTCGCGGGCTAGCGCCGTACGAAGAGCCACGCGCCGCCGTCGGTCGCGCTCGCGCCGCTGCCCCAGCGACCGCGGAGAACGCGAGGCGACTCGCGAGCGAGGTGGGCGTGGCCGGTCGAGGCACCTTCGGTCCACGCGCAGTCGAGCGCGTCGCCGCGCGGCTCGCAGTCCATCGTGCCGTCGCGGTAGTCGACGTGGTAGCCAAGCGCCGTCGCGCGGATCACGGCGACGCCGAAGTTCGTGTCCCACATTCCCTCGAGGCCTGTCGTCCCGACGGGCACGAGCGTCCATGCGCCGCCGTCGTCGTCGCTCGTCGCGTTGCCCCACGTCCCCTCCAGGCGTCCGTCGGACTTGCGCCGGAACGTCGCGCGACCCTCGGTCGAGCTCTCGTACCAGTGACAGGCGAATTGGTCGCCGGAGATCGAGCAACTCATCACGCCGCCGGCGCCGAAGCTTCCGGCCGCAGTGCCGCCGGGGTCGCGCGCGAGGTGAACGGCGCCGCGCTCCGAGCTGAAGTCCGCGGCGTCGAGCGCCGATCGCAAAGCAGGGAGGGAGGGCGGGCTCGTGTCGGCCGGAGGCGAGGGGAGCGGCGTCGGGAGCGAGACCGCCGTGACGCGCGCGCCGTCGCCGCCGCAGGCGACGAGCGCGCAGCCGAGGAGCGCGCGACCGATCAAGCGTCGCCTTCGCGCGGCTGCGACCACGGCCGCTCGGCGAGGAGCTTGCGTCCGCGCGCGCGCGTCGGCTCGTCGAGCCCGCCGTCGGCGGCGCGATCGAACGCGAGCGCGAGGTCCTCGGCTCTCTGGAAACGCTCCGCGGGAGACTTCGCCAGGCCCACGGCGAGCACGAGCTCGACGTCCTCGGGCACGCGCGCGTAAGCGCTCGGCGGCGAGGGCGTGTCGTGCACGACTTGGTAGAGGACCGTCGCCACGTCCGACCCGGCGAAGAGCGGCTTGCCGGTGAGCGCGCGGTACGCGACGGCGGCGAGCGAATACACGTCGGCGCGATGATCGACGTTCTGCAAGCGAGCCTGCTCGGGCGCCATGTACGCGGGCGTGCCGACGAGCGCGCCTTGCGTGAGCGTGTGCCCCGACGCTTCGAGCCGCGACACGCCGAAGTCGAGCACCTTCCACGAGTGTTTGGGCAGCTCGCGCTCCTCGAGCACGAGGTTCTGCGGCTTGAGATCGCGATGCACGATGCCCGCCTCGCGGATCGCGGCGAGCGCCTTCGCGCCGTGCTCGACGAGCTCGACCGTCTCGTGAAGGCGCAGACGCTGCTTCTGGCGGAGGTGCCAGGCGAGATCTTTCCCGAGGAGGAGCTCCATCGCGACGTACGGCACGCCGCCTGGGCCGGTGCCGGTACCGATCACGCGCGCGACGTGCGGCGAGTCGACCTTTTGCGCGAGCTCGGCTTCGCGCTCGAAGCGCTTCACGTGCGAGGGATCGCTGAGGATGATCGGATGCAGGAGCTTGATCGCCGCTTGCGCGTCGCCGCGGCTCGCGCGGTACACCTCGCCCATGCCGCCTCGCCCGAGGAGCTCGCCGAGCTTCCAGCCGTCGACGACGTGATCGGTGTAGCGGCCTTCGCCGGGGCGGAGCGCGCGATCGAGCTCGATGCGCGCCTCGGCGAGCAGCGCCTCTTTCTGGAAGATCTGGCGGTTTGCCTTCTCGACGCGAGCGATCGCGGTCTCGGTCGCGCGGCGGCTCGAGCGCGCGAGGACGTACGTGGTCGTGAAGACGACCTGCACCATGATGACGAAGAACCACTTCCAAGGCGTCGCCAGCGCGCCGATCGGCATCGGCCCGAGATCCGGCAAGACGCCCGCGACGACGCCCACCGAGAGCACCGCGTAGAGGATCGTCCCGGTCCAGAAGGTCGTGCGCGCCGCGAGGCGGCTCTCGCTGAGACCGAAGAAGTAGACGCCGAGCGGCAGCACCATGACCGCCGCAGTGAAGAGCCCGAAATAGAAGAGGACGAGCTCGGCGACGACGCCGAGGATCGCGCCCATGACGGCGACGGTCCGCGGCGTGTAGCGCGTCTCGTCGCGCAGTCGTCGAAGGACGATCACGTTCGACACGATGGCCACGCCGCAAAGACACATCGCGAGCGCGCGTACCGACCGAGGGCCCGGCACGATGGGCATGAACGCGGCCGCGAACGCCGCCATGATGGCGGTGAGCCGATAGAACGCGCGCGCACGCTCGAGCTCCTCGGACCGCATGACGACCGACGTGGCCATCGTGGCCATCGTGTGCGCGCTCGACGGCGACGAGGGGTGAGAGGTCGACGCGGGCACCGCGCGCGCCGCGCTTTCTTCGACCACGGTCTCGGCGTCGGGGTCGTGGTGTGCGGCTCGGTCGCTCATGGCGAAGAGGGCCGAGCGAAAATCCCCGAGCGTGCCACGCGACAAGCCTATCATTTGCCGGTGACCGCCACCCACCTCTTGGTTGCAAATCCAACGGCGCAGAGCGGCAAAAACGCCGCGCGGATCGACCGCGTGCTCGCGCTGCTCCGGACGGGAGGGGTCGAGGCTTCGCTGGTTCCGACCGAGCCGGCGGGACGCACGACCGCGGCCGTGGCCCGCGCCGTCGACGAGGGCGACTTCAGGTGCGTGGTCGCGATGGGCGGCGACGGGACCTTCCGCGAGGTCGCCGCGGGCCTCCTCGAGGCGAAGAAGAGGGACTCGGTCGCGCTCGGCATGATGCCGACCGGCACCGCGAACGACCAGGGGCGGAGCTTCGGTCTCGAGGCCGGCGAAGGCGCGATTGAACGAAACGTCTCGGTGATCCTCGCCGCGCACGAGACGCGCCTCGACGCGGGGAGGCTCGTCCTCCCATCGAAGCAGGCGTGGTTCTTCGACTCGGCCGGCTGGGGAATTTCGGCGCGCGTCCTCGCCGAGCGCAACCTCGAGCGCGAGGTCGTCGCCAAGATCCCGGTCCTTCGCGAGCTCTACCGCGACCACCTCGTCTACGCGAGCGCGCTCCTCCGCGTCTTCCTCGATTCGTACGTCGTGTCCGACAAGTTCGACGTCGAGCTCGTGGCCGACGGCCGCTCCGTCGAGCTCGACGGTCTGACCGATCTGATCGTGAAGGCGACCCGCGTCTACGGGGGCGCGTGGGTGTTCGATCGCGCGAGCCGGCACGACGACGGAAAATTCGAGATCGTTCCGTTCCGCGGCAAGCGCGACTGGACGAGCAAGGCCATCGTGGATCTGGACGGCAACCCGATCGCCGAGGAGACGTTGAACGCGATCGGCGTCGAGCACTCGCGGTCGATCGCGGCGTCCCAAATCGAGCTGCGATTTCCGCGTGCCCGAGGGCGGGGCGCCGTTCGCCGCGCAGATCGATGGCGAAGAGTCCGAGGCGACGACGCACGCGAGGGTCGAGGTCGTGCCGCGCGCGCTTCGGCTGATCGTCCCCGCGCTCACTCCGTGAGATCGAACGGGAACGAGCCCGTCCCGTCGGCGGTGCTCGTCACGTAGAAGTCGTGATTGAACGTCGCCGCGGCGCCGACGTTGCCGCCCGGGTTGCTCGTCGGGATCTGCCCGTAGACGAACCCGGTGGCCGACGTCGCGTAGCCGAAGAAGCGGAACGCCGACGGGATCGAGGTCGCCCCGAGGACGGTCCACGGGATCACCTCCTCGCGGACGTTGGTGCCGTCGTCGCAGAAGGTGATGGCGCTCGCCGTCGGGTTGCTCCACGCGCTCGCGTCGGCGTCCGCGGTGCGCACCTCGTCGTAGCCGTGCTTCGCGTACACGACCGCGTCGGCCAAGAAGGGGAGGGTGCCGTCGGTGCCGTCGTAGGCTTGTCCGGTCTGGATGCCGTTTCCGGAGAAGCCGACGTAGAGCACCGTGCCTTCGGCGATGGCGGCGGCGCTCACCGCGACGTAGAGGTTCGTCGCATCCCACGTCATCGACCAAGTCTGCGAGCCGCTCGTCGTTTGATTCGACGTGCCGCCGTACTCGGCGCTGGTCACGGTCCCGTCGCAGGTCGGCGTGTGCCAGCTCGCGCCGCCGCCGTCGGACGCATCAGCGGAAGCGTCGCCGGACGCGTCAGTCTCCGCGTCGGCACCGCCATCGACCTCGGCATCCGCTCCGCTCTCGGTCTCGGCATCGCTCCCGGCGTCGGCGTTGGCGTCGGCCCCGCCCTCGGCGTCGGCCCCGCCCTCGGCGCCCGTCTCCGTCGTCGCGTCGAAGCCGGCCTCTGTCGTCGCGTCGACCGTGCCGTCCGCCTTCGTGTCGGTCGTCGCGTCCTTGCCCGCGTCAGCCCCGCCGTCGACGAGCGTGTCGTCGCCGGTGCACGCGCCCATCGCGACGAGCGGAGAGAGGGCAAGGAAGAAGATCATCGAGCGTTTCGACATGGTGCGACTTTTAACGCGAGTCTCAGCCGCGCGCTCCCGTTTTGTTGGCCCGGCGACCCTCGTCGCGATAGCTGCGACAAATGGCCACTGCGCTCATGTTCGCTCCGCTCTTGGCCGCGAATCTCTTCACGATGGGGCAGGCGCGAGAGGTGCGCGGTCACGGACTGACGGTCCTCGCTACCGCGCGCGAGGACCGACGCGGGACCGACGCGCAGATCGAGATTCGTCGCGCGGGCTCGGCCCCGCAGAGGATCGAGCTCCGCGATCGCGAGACGGGGGCCGCCATGCTGCTACAGTCGATCGAGATCGTCGACGCGAATTTCGACGGTCATCCGGACGTCCGCGTCGTGCGCGAATTCGGGGCGAAGTGGTCGGCGTCCGACGTCTTTCTCTACGACCCGCACACGCGGCGCTTCACGGCGTCGACGCCGCTGGCGCGCGCCATCGGACGGCTCGCCAACGCGACGTTCGACGCGCACCGCCGCACGATCACGACGCGCGACATCGGCCCCTCGGAGCCGTCGCGCGTGACCTACGCGGTCGACGGCGCGACCCTCCGCGAGACGTCGTCGTGTCGCTTCTTGAACCCGTTCGACGCGCGCGTCGGCGCGCTCGTACGAACGAGCGGGGGCCGCACCACGGTCACGAAGCTGCGCCTCGCGCAGAGCGACGTCTCGCCCTGCGATTGAAGGATCAATCCGGCGCGTGCTTGAGCGCCTCGCGCTTCGAGAGGCCCGAGAGGCGCGCTTCGTTCTGCTTCACGTAGCGCGCGACCTCGCGGGCGTCGACGCGCGCGTACTCGCGGAGCGCCCAGCCGATCGCCTTGCGTAGAAAAAATTCCTTCGAGCCGATCGACGGCTCGATGCACGCGTAGAGGAGCTCGCGATCGGTTCGGTCGCGCGAGCGGCACTGGCTGAGGATCGCGGTGCGTGCCTTCCACATGTCGCGGCCCTTCGCCCAGCGGAGCATGAGCAGGCGCATCGGCTTTGGGTGTGCGCGGAGAATCGGCCCGACACGATTGGTCGCGATCTCGTCGACGAAGTCCCACCACGCGCCAGTCACGATCAGGTGCTCGTAGAGCGGCATCGCGTCCGGCGTCTGGAACGCGCGGGCGGTGCGCACGTTGCTCAGCGCGATGGCCGCGTACCGCTCCTCGCGAAAGCGCGCGCCGTCCCAGATCGCCCGCACCTGCCGCTCCCACACGCGCGAAGAAGCAAAGCCCAAGGAAGAAAAGACATCTTTGCAGATTGCACGCACCCCCGGAGCCGGCACGCCGTGGAACGGCATGGCCGATTTCATGTAGGCCTGCATCGCCGGCGCGCGGCTCGCGTCCGCTTCGGCGGCGAGCCGCGCCCGGAGGGTGCGGAGGAGCGCGTCAGGCGACTTGCGCGGCGTCATCCGAGCCCGCGGCCTTGGTCTTCGCCGCAGGTTTGAGGGCGTCCATCGCGTTGTTCATGTTCACGCTGACGAGGCGCGACACGCCGGACTCTTGCATCGTCACGCCGTAGAGCACGTCGACGAGCTGCATCGTGCGCTTGATGTGCGTGATCAAGATGAACTGCGACTTGTCGGTCATCGACCGGATCATGTCGTTGTAACGAGCGACGTTCGCCTCGTCGAGCGGGGCGTCGACCTCGTCGAGGATGCAGAACGGCGACGGCTTGATCTGGAAGATGGCGAAGATCAGCGAGACGGCGGTGAGGGCTTTTTCGCCGCCGCTCATCAGCTCGATCGACGAGAGCTTCTTGCCCGGCGGTTGCGCGAGGATGTCGATGCCGGTCTCGAGCATGTCCTCGGGGTTCGTGAGGCGCAGCGACGCGCGCCCGCCGCGGAACATCTTGGGGAAGATCTCCTGGAAGCGCGCGTTCACTGCCTCGAACGTTTCGGCGAAGAGCTTCCGCGACTCGCGGTTCATCTGCGCTATCGCCTTCTGCAGGTCGGCGAGCGCCTTCTCGAGGTCGGTCTTTTGCGTCGTGTAGAAGGTGAAGCGCTCTTCCGCCTCTTGGTGCTCGCGCATCGCGTCGAGGTTGACCGAGCCCATGCGCTCGATGAGGCCGGTCAGCTCCGTGATGCGGCCACGGTGCTCGTCGTCCGGCGGCGGGCGCAGGTGGAAGTCGCCGATGATGCGCTGGAGCCGGAGGCCCCGGAACTTTTCGGCCACCGACTCGAGCAAGTGCTCGAGCGCCATCGTGCGCGTGTGGAGCGCGCGCTCGGCCTCGCTGAGCGCCTCGCGCAGCGTCTCGGTCTCGCCGCGCAGCTCTTTCAGCTTCGCCTCGCGTTCGCCGAGGTCGGTCTTGAGCGCCTCGTACTTCGCGCGGGCCTCGGTGAGCGCATCCTGCGCGGCGCGCATCTCGTCGAGCGCCACCATGAGGGTCTCTTTGTGACGCGCCATCTGCCCGGCGGTCTCGCCCCACGCGCGCGCGGCCTCGTAGCCCTCTTCCACGAGGCGACGCTTGCGATCGGCGAGCTCGACGGCGCTCCGCTCGAGGCGCGCGACCGTGCCGCGTGCCGCGGTCAGCTTCTCGCGTACGCCCGCGAGGCGCACCTTCGCTTCGGTGACGAGCGCGCGTCGCGCCTCGACTTGCTCGCGGTGGGTCGCGCACTCGGCCTGTGCGGCTTCGAGGGCGCGCTGCGCGGCTTCGAGGCGCGTCCGCTCGCCGTCGAGGATCGCTTCGGCGTTCTGCCGCTCGACGCGACCTTCGTCGATCCACCGGGCGAGCTCTTCCGCCTCGTTGGTGAGCGTCGCGATGCGCTTCTCGACGACGTCGATGGCCGACGTCGCGGCCTTGAGATCGCGCTCGGCGGTGACGAGCGCGAGCTCGCCCTGGTGCGCCTTCGCGCGGGCTTGCTCGAGCGTCGCCTGCGTCTCGGCGATCTCGCCGCGGAGCGCTTGGTGCGCCGCGAGCCGCTGACTCGCGATCTCGCTCTGCTCGGCGATGCGCTCCGAGAGCTCGCGGAGCTCGCGCTTCTCGTCGAGCCGCCCGGCCGCCGCTTCGTCGCCGCTGCCGCCGACGATGCGTCCGCCGAAAGACATCGCCGGAAACATGACCGTTCCCGACAGGGTCACGACCGTGCCGTCGTAGGTCTCGCGAATGCGGCGCGCCGCGTCGGCGTCGCGCACGACGATCGCGTCGCCGACGACAGCGCGCACGAGAGCCTCGTCCTCGGGCGCATAACGCAGCGAATCGGCGAGGCGGCAGACGACGCCTTCGTCCTCCGGAAGGTTCGGCGAAACGCCCGCGATGAACGCGGGCTGCGCGGCGACGATCGCCGCGCGACCGCGGCCCGAGCGCGCCATTTCTTCGAGCAGCTCCACGCCGCGCGTCACGTCGCTCACGACGACGTCTTGAAGACGGTCGCCGAGGAGCCCCGCGAGCGCGTGCGTGAGCTCGGCCGGCGCCTCGACGCGATCGCCGAAGAGCCCGAGCAGGGCAGCGTCACCCGTCGCGACGAGCGCGCGCGTTCCGTCGGACGCGCCCTCGAGGCGAGCGTGCACGTCGGAGAGCGCCTGGTGTCGCGAGCGAACGCGCGAGAGCTCCGCGCGAGCTTCCTCGAGAGCCTTCTCGCTCCCGACGATGGCCTCGCGCAGCTCCGCGAGCCGGTTCTCGGCGCGGTCGCGGTCCTCGGCGCTCGCGACCTTGCCTTCGCGGATCGCGACGATGCTCGACTCGAGCGCGCGCTGCTTGCCTTGGTGCTCGGCGAGCGCGCCGTCGAGCG
The DNA here is from genome assembly GCA_963731595.1 of uncultured delta proteobacterium. GTDB lineage: Bacteria > Myxococcota_A > Polyangia > Polyangiales > Polyangiaceae > DASXHD01. The sequence continues at coordinate 1,591,596 of CAVSWE010000001.1, read as the reverse complement.
ACTCGCGCTCGAGCTTCACCTTGTCGAGCCGCGCCGTCATCTCGGCGGAGCGGCGGTCGTGCCCGGCGAGCGTCGCCTCGGCGCTCGCGATCGCCGCTTGCGCGCTCGACGCGCTCTCCTGGCTCTCGCCCGCGCGCGTCTCAGCCGCCGCGAGCTCGCTCGCCGCCTCGGACATGCGCGCCGCTTCGGCCTCGTTTTGGGCGCTCTTCAGCTCTTCGTCGCGCTCGAGCTCGTGGACCTCGGCCTCGAACGTCGCGCGCTCGCGGACGAGCCCGTCGTGCTGCGCGTCGATCTCGCGCGCTTCGTTCTCGGCCTGCGCCTCGCGAACGCGGAGCGATTCGATGCGATCTTTGGCGCGCGCGATGGCGGACTCCTCGGCGCGCACGTCGTTCTCCGCCGAGAACGCGCGGGTCTGCGCGCGCTCGACCTCTTCTTCGGCCGCGAACGCCTCTTGGCGCGCCCCCTCGAACTCCGCGTCGCGTGCAGCGAGCTCGGTCCGCGCGCGATCGGCTTCGGCCGACCGCTCGCCGACTTGCTCGCCGTGGAGCTTCGTCCACCCGACGAGCTCGAGGTATTTGTGCGACGCCTCGTGGAGCTGCAGATCCTCGAGCTCCTTGCGGTACGAGACGTAGCGCTCGGCCTTTTGCGCCTGGCGCTTCAGCGAGCCCAAGTTGCGCTCGATCTCCGAGACGATGTCGCCCACGCGGAGCAAATTCTGCTCGCAGAGCTCCATCTTCCGCTCGGCGGCCTTCTTGCGGGCCTTGTACTTCGTGATGCCCGCGGCCTCTTCGATGAGCAGCCGCCGATCCTCGGGCTTGGCGCTGACGATGAGACCGATCTTGCCCTGCTCGACGATCGAGTAGGCCTTGGTGCCGACGCCGGTGCCCAGGAAGAGATCGGTGATGTCCTTCAGCCGGACCTGGACCTTGTTGATCAGGTACTCGCTGTCGCCGGAGCGGTACAGGCGGCGCGTGACGGCGATCTCGGCGTACTCGGCGAACTCGAGCGGCACGCCCGTCGGGTCGTCGTTCTCGAAGGTGAGCGTGACCTCGGCCATGTCGCTCGAGGCGCGCGACTCGCGGCCGCCGAAGAGCACGTCCTCCATGCTGCGGCCGCGGAGGTGCTTGGCGCTCTGCTCGCCCATGCACCAGCGAATGGCGTCGACGATGTTCGACTTGCCGCACCCGTTCGGCCCCACGATGCCGAGGACGTCATGGTCGAAGTGGATCACCGTGCGATCCACGAACGACTTGAAGCCGGTCATCTCGAGCTTCTTGATCTTCATCCCAGGCTCCGCCAGACGTTCATGCTGTGCCTACCGATCCGCGAGAAATGGGCCGAATTTGTGGACAATGACCACTGACATACGGCGAATGTAGCGTACCGTCACATGTGGTCACTGCGCACCTGCACAGGTACGTCGGAAGGCCGCCTGAAGCAAGGGAAATCCGTCCGATAACTTGACATGAGGCCAGGTGAGGCATACCTGGCCTAGCGGGTCTCATGCCGACTTACGAGTACGTGTGCAAAGCCTGCGGCAACGCCTGGGAGGCGAGCCAACGCATCAGCGAGGCGCCCCTGACGGAGTGCCCGAAGTGCCACAAAGCCGAGGCGCAACGCCAGATCAGCGGCGGCAACTTCATCCTCAAGGGCGGCGGCTGGTATTCCGACCTTTATTCGTCGACGCCGAAGAAGAGCGAGAAGAGCGAATCGAGCTCGCCGTCCGCGTCGTCGGCGTCTTCGGACGCCAAGCCGAAGACCGAGACGAAGGTCGCAGCGAAGAGCGACTCGAGCGGCGACAAGAAGTAGTCAGCGGGCGCGGCGGCCGAGGCCGAACACGAGCGTCTTCGCGTCGTCCGGCGTGGTGCCGAGCTCGGTCGCGAGCTTCTCGTAGACGAGGTCCATGAGCCGGCCTCGCGGGGGCTTCGCGACGCGCGCGAGCTCGGCGCGGAACGGCTCCGCCTCGGTCGGCCACTCACGCGGCTCGGCCTCCAAGCTGCGCTTGGCGAAGAGGGCGCCGCGCGCGAGCGCGTGGAAGCGCGTCATCGCGTGCATCCAGGGGAGCGCGTGGTCGGGGTCGAGCTCGGCGCGCGCGAGCGCCGCGATCCTGGCGGCGATCTCGCTCTCCGGCAGATCGTCGATTTCGCGCAGCGCGCCCGGAAAGCGCGACGCGAGCGCGGCGAGGCGCGCCTTCGGAGAGGCTTCTGCCTCGTCCCGGCGGAGCGCGAGCATCTCCTCGTATTTCTCGCGCAGGTTGGCGAACGCGGCGCTCACGAGCCGATCGTGCAGCGACTCTGTTCGTTGCGCAACCGGGGTCGCCGCTCTACGCTCCGTGGGCATGTCCGATCACAAGCGCGAGATCGAAGAGCTCCGAGCGGAGCTCGCGCGCGTCGACGGGCAAATCCTCGCCGCGCTCGAGAAGCGGGCGAAGACGTCGCGTCGCGCGGGTGAGCTTCGCACCGGGCCCGCCCAGCTCCCGCTCACCGAGAAGGCGCAGCTCGCGACGCTGCTGGCGCGCGCGAGCGGCGACATGCCGGCGCCCGATCTCACGCGCCATTTTTCAGCAGATTTACGCGAGCTGCCTCGCGCTCGAGCTGCCGGTCAAGGTGGCGTACATCGGGCCCGAGGGCGGCTTCGCGCACGCGGCCGCGCGCGCGCGCTTCGGCGCGGGCGCCGAGCTCGTCGCGGGCGACACCATCGCCGCGACGCTCGACGAGGTGGCCTCGCACCGCGCCGAGTTCGCCGTGCTCCCGGTCGAGACGACGACCGAAGGCCCCGTGCAGGCGACCATCTTCGCGCTCGTCGCCACCGAGCTGAAGATCGTCGCCGAGATCGAGACCGTGAGCGATCTCTGCTTGATGAGCCGCACCGGAAACGAGTCGGACATCGAGAAGGTCTACGCGACGGCCGCCGATCACGCGCGCGCGCAGGCGTCGCTCGCGGCCCTCGCGAAAAAGCCGGGCGCGACGGTCGCGGTCTACGACGTGAAGACGCCGCTCGTCGCGTGCAAGCTCGCGGCGGAGGATCACGGCGCCGCCGCGCTCGTCACCGACGGCTTCGGCGGCGAGCACGAGCTCGGCGTGGCGCGCCGCGGCATGGTCGACGGCGGCGCCGAGCGCGTCCGCTACGCGATCGTGGGCGCGCGTCCGAGCGCCCGCACGGGCGACGACGCGACGGCGTGCGTCTTTTCCGTTCACGACGCCCCGGGCGCCCTCCTCGACATCCTCCGGCTCTTCGCCGAGCGCGGGATCAACCTCCGCAAGATCCAGTCGCGGCCTGCGCGCGGCGTCTTCGAAGAGTGGACCTACATGTTCTTCGTCGAGCTCTCCGGCCACACGACCGACAGGCCGCTCGTCAGCGCCATCGAGGACGTCCGTCACAAAGCGCGCTTTTTCAAGGTCTTGGGCTCGTACCCGAGCATCTAATTTTGAATGTAGGAAGCCCCGCGCACGTAATACGATCATGAAACTCGCGATGCGTACGGCTCTGCGGTTGGCTCTGGTCGGGACGGTGGCCCTCGGTGCGTGCGGCGGCGGAAACGCCAACCAGCCGCCCCCGACGCTCGCGACTGCCTCGGCGCAGGCCGGCGTGACGCCGGTCACGCCCGAGTCGCTCGAGCGAGACCCGCTCGCCCTCTTCCCGAGCGGCGCGCTCGGGATGTTCGCCGTCGACTTGCGTGCATTCTACCGTAGCCCCTCGGCGGGCCCTGCCGCCGCCGCGCTCGCTGAAAATATTTCCCGGTCGGCGCGGAGGCGGGGTTCTCCGCGTCGCGCGATCTCGATCGGGTGATGGGCGGGATCTATTCGATGCAGGGCGCGGACGCGCTCGTGACGCTCGTCGGACGCTTCGACGAGGCGAAGATCCAGAAGCTCGCCGATCAGAAGACGCAGCTCCGCGGCGGCGGCCTCGTCGTCGCGTCGACGTACGCCGGCCGCACGATGTTCACGATCGCGGACGCGGGCTTCACGGTGCTCACGCCGCACCTCGTGCTCGCCGGGACGAAGACGACGATGAAGCGCGCGCTCGACCGCATCCGCGATCGGCGCCTCTCGCACGACGCGCCGGCGTGGATGCTCCAGACGCTCGCGACGCCGGCCGCCGCGGCGGCGCTCGCGCTCGACACGAAGTCGATGCCGATCGCGAGCCTCACGGGCGGCATGCCGCTGAAAGGCACCGACGGGATGACCGCGCTCCGCCTGCTTGCCAACTTCCAGCCGCCGGGGATGCACGTCGCCGGCGCGGCGACCTACGTGGACGAGGCGCACGCGCAGGCGGGCGCGACCGGGCTCGGGTCGCTCATGTCGTCGGCGCTCGTCACCGTCGCCACGTCCGCCATCGGCGTGTCGCTCCGCGACGTGAAGGTCACTCCCGCGAAGAACGACGCGCAAGTCGCCTTCACCGTCGACGACGCGTCGCTGCGCAACTTGCTCGTGCGCCTGCCGGATGTGTTCAAGAGCGGATGACACGTTGAGCATCTACCAGTTCGAGGAGATCGGTCCGGACCTCGCGCGGCCGCCGCTCGCGGCGAGGCGCGCGCTCCTCGGCTCCGGCGTGGCGATGCCGCTCGAGACGTGGCAGGCGCTCGCGATCCCCGCGCGCCAGGCGATCCTGCTCGAGGGAACGAAGGATCGCGTGAGCGAGATCGTCGTGAAGAACGCCGTCTCGTCGGTGCTCAAGCACGTCAAATTCATGGGCGTGGTGAACGACCCGCCGCTCGACCCGGTCCCGCAGCACGTCGTCGAGGCGCTCCGCGCGGTGCGCCCGCTGAGCCTCGGCGAGTGGCAGTCGCTGCGGCCGCTCGATCGCTACACCCTCGTCGCGCTCTCGGCGAACAGCCGCCTGCTCTACCGCGCCGTCGAGGAGATGACGTCCGGGCCGATCTCGACGCTCCCCTCGATGAAGCTCCGGCCGTGGGTCGGTCCGCTCGCCCACGCCGAGGTGCGGATGTCGCGCGTCGCGCTCGGGGAGCTCGCGAGCGGCAGGCTCCAGGGCGGAAAGGCGATCGTGATCGCGCGCGCGGCGGGCGTGCGCGTCGCGCGCATGGCGCACGAGATCGTCGACGGCTACGCCGAAAAATACGCGGGGCCCGTCGAGCTCGACGCGCGGCTCGACGCGCAGCTCGGCGGATACGTCTGGCAGGCGCACGTGAGCTCGGCGGACGGCGAGTTTCTCGCGGGCCCCTCGGTGCTCGCCGCGGCCACCGCGGCGGTCGCGCTGCGCGACGCGATCGCCGAGCACGATCCGGCGGCGAACGTCGGCGCCGTCGCGTTGCGCGAGGCGGCGTGGTCCGTCGGCAGCGGCGCGTTCGGCGACGAAGCGACCGTCGCCATGCGCGCGATCGCGCCGCGCGCATCGATGAGCGGCCCGCTGCCCGCGTCGCAGCCCGCACAGACGCCGGCGCCGCGCGGCGTCCCCGTTTGGGTCGCGGTGCTCCTCGTCCTCTCGACCCTGCTCGCCTTCGCTGCCGCGGGGCTCACCCTCGAGCGTCACGGCGGGATCAAGAGCTTGTATTCTACACGCACGTGACCGAGCTCGTCGTTCACCCCGCGGGCGCGCCGCTCGTCGGCAGCGTGCCGGTCCCCGCCTCGGACGCGATCGCGCAGCGCGCGCTGCTCGTCGCCGCGCTCTGCAACGGCAAGAGCCGCATCCGTCACGCGGGCGCGGGTGCGGGGAGCGCGTCGATGCGCGCGGCGCTCCTGGCCCTCGGCGTCGAGATCGAGGTCGGCGCGGCGGAGAGCGTCGTGACCGGCGCCGGCCTGTTCGGCCTCCGCGAGCCGGCGCGCGCCATCGACTGCGGCGCGTCGGAGACGACGCTGCGTCTTTTGTGCGGAGTCCTCGGGGGGCAGACGTTCGCGAGCACGCTCTCGGGGGCGGCGCCGCGTCCGAGGACGGATTCTGCTCGCCGCGCTCCACGCTCGCGGCGCGCGCGTCGACGTGCACGCCGCGCCGGTCCATTTCGACGGGCTCGGCGAGGACGAGCACCTCGCGGCGCTCGCGTGCGATCTGCCGGCGACCGACTCGCGCGCGCTCGCGAGCGCCACGAAGGGCGCGCTGCTCCTCTCCGGCCTCTACGCGCACGGGACGACCGCGCTCCGCGAGCCGATGCTCACCGCCGACCACGCCGAGCGCCTCCTGCTCGCGCTCGGCGTCCCGCTTCGGACGCTGGCGACCGTCGTCGAGCTCGACGCCGCGGGGTGGAGCGGCTCGATGTCGGCCTTCGACGCGCGCGTGCCGGGCGATCCGTCCGCGGCTGCGTTCCTCGTCGGGGCAGCGCTGATGGTGCCCGCGTCGCGGGTGACGGTCCGTCATGTCGGGACGAATCCGACCGCGACGGGCTTCTTCGACGCGCTCCGCGATCTCCACGCGCCGGTCGCGCTCGAGCCCGACGGCGACGAGAGCGGCGAGCCGATTGCCGCGGTCCACGTCGAGAACGCGTCGGCCCTCGCGAGCGCCAAGATCGGAAGCGAAATCGTCTGGCGCGCGGCGGACGAGCTCGCGGTCCTCGCGGCGGTCGCCGCGCGCGCGCCGGGGACGACGACGCTCCGCGCCGGCGAGAGCGGCGCGACCGAGGCCCGGGCGTCGGCCGCGGCGGCCGTCCTCCGCGCGTTCGGGGTGGAGTGCGAGCTCCTCGCCGACGGCCTCCTCGTCGTGGGGCGGCCGGGCGCCGTGCGAGCCGCCCGCGTGGAGTCGTCGGGTGACGCGCGCGTCGCGATGTCCGCGGTCCTCCTCGGCCTCGCGGGGGACGGCCCGAGCCGCGTCGCCGGCGCCGACTGCATCGGCGAGGTCTTCCCGCGCTTCGTCGGGACGCTCCGCGCCCTCGGCGCGCGCATCGACTTGGCGTGACGCGTTGACGGCCGACGCGATGCGCGTATCGTCGTAGCATGGTCGAGTTCGTCCATGGCGCGGAGCTCCCTTGAGCTCCGATTCACGGCGTCGTTCGGTAGGCCCGCGCTCCACTCGCTCGACGCAGCGGCCGCCTGTCCGCAGCGCGATCGAAGAGGCTGCGCGGCAGAAGCAGCTCTACGTCGTCTTCCAGCCCATCGTGGATTTGCGCACGGGAAAGCCGTTCGCGTACGAGGCGCTGATCCGCAGCAAGTCGAAGGCGTTCCCGGATCCGCCGGCGATCCTCAGCGCGGCGATCGAGTCGAAGGTGATGGGCCGAATCGGGCGCGTCATCCGCGAGCTCGCCGCCGCCGATTGCCCGGACGCGCCGCTCTTTCTCAACATCCACCCGAACGAGCTCGACGACTCGTGGCTCGTGCGGCCCGACGATCCGATCTTCGGACACGAGCACCCCGTCTATCTCGAGATCACCGAGTCGGTTCCGCTCACGCACTTCCGATTCTGCCACGGCATGCTCCGCGAAGTGCGCGCGCGCGGCGCGTGCCTCGCGGTCGACGATCTCGGCGCGGGCTACAGCAACCTGAAGTACATCGCCGATCTCAACCCGGAGGTCGTGAAGCTCGATCGCGATCTCGTCGCTGGCCTCCGCGGCGGCTCGCGCCTGCACAAGCTCGTCGTCTCGATCGTGCGGCTCTGCAACGAGATGGGCGCGTCGGTCGTCGCCGAGGGCATCGAGACGTACGACGAGTTCGCCGCCGCGCGCGACGCGGGCGCGCAGTTCGGTCAGGGCTATCATTTCGCGCGGCCCGCGACGCCCAAGCCGAGCTACGACTGGAAGGCGCTCTCGAACCCGCCGCCGAAGTGAGCCCCTTGTGGTAATGGATGGGGCGGATGCGGCGTCCCATCATCGCCATCGACGGTCCGGCGGGCGCGGGCAAGAGCACGGTCGCGCGGCGCGTGGCCGACGCGCTCGGGTTCGTCCTGCTCGACACCGGCGCGCTCTACCGCGCCGTCGCGCTCGCGGCGCAGCGCGGAAACGTGTCCGTGAACGACGCCGCGCGCTCCGGCGCGCTCGCCGAGGACCTCGCGCGCCGCGGAGCGATCGTGCTCGAGCCCGAGCGGGTCACGCTCGACGGCGAGGACGTGTCGCGGGCCATCCGCACGCCCGAGGTGGGCATGGACGCGAGCACGGTCTCGGCGCACCCGGCGGTGCGCAAGGCGCTCCTCGACATGCAGCGCCGAGCGGGCGAGGCGGGCGGCGTCGTCGCCGAAGGGCGTGACATCGGGACGGTCGTCTTCCCGAATGCAGAATACAAGTTCTTCCTCACGGCCTCGCCCGAGGTGCGCGCGCGCCGCCGTCACGAGGAGCTCGTCGCCAAGGGCCGCGCGGTCACGGTCGAAGAGACGCTCGCCGAGGTGAAGCGCCGCGACGCGCAAGACGAGGGCCGCGCCGTCGCGCCGCTCAAGCCCGCCGACGACGCGGTGAGGCTCGACAGCTCGACGATGCCGATCGACGAAGTGGTCGAGACGATCCTCGCGCGGATCGAGCGCTGAGAGCTCGCGCTCAGCGCTGACCGAACGGCGTCGGCGGAAGCGACATGAGGTAGGCGAAGAGCGCGCGGCGCTCGGTGTCGTCCATGTTCCTCAGCGCTTCGACGGGCATCAGCGGGTCGAGCGGCTTGCCGCTCTTGCGCTGCGCGGTCTCGATGGAGCGCTCGAAGTCGGCGTACGTCCAGCCCGCGAGGCCGCTCGCGTCGGGCGTCAAATTCAGCGGGATCGCGAGCTTCGACGGCGCGCCCGGGATGCGCCCGCCGCTCAGGTGCTCGCCGTGGCAGCCCGTGCAGAGCCGAGCGACGAAGCGGCCGTACTCCGGCGTGGGCGACGGCGGCGGCGCGGTCTCGATGTGCGCGTGGTCGATGTGCCGCGCGACGTCCATGACGAGCTTGTCTTTGCGGTCGAGGATTTTTCCGAGCGTCTTCACGTTCGTCGTCTGACTCGGGCGCGCGACGGGCGGCAGCGTGCGCAGGTACGACACGATCGCGGCGACGTCCGAGTCCGGCAGCCAGTCGAAATCCATGACCGGCATGAAGGTCACCGAGCGGCCGTCTTTCTTGATCCCGTGGCGAATGAGGCGCCCGAGCTCGCCGTCGGTGTACGCCGGCATCACGTTCGTGACGTTCGGCGACGCGAGCGTCGCGACGGGGCCCATGTCGATGACGCGTCCGCCGCCGAAGTCGGCGCCGTGGCAGTCGTGGGTCGCGCAACCCGCCAGCGATCGCGAAAGGTGCTCGCCGCGGGCGATCACGGCCGGGTCCTTCGACGCCGTAATCGCGAGCGGTGGGACGTCGTACGCGCGGTTCATGCTCGCGTCGTACGCGGACGCGTTCACGTACGCGAAGACGCCGCCTCCGGCCGCGCCCAGCGCGACCAGCCCGAGCACGGCCTTCACTGCGCGCTTCACCCAGGTCCCCATGAGGCCCCACGTGTACCGCCCCAAGCCCGGCGCGCCAACGCATGAAACGCCCCGAGAGGAGAAAAGGGGAACGGGGTTTCCGGGATTCTCGGGTGGCCGTGGCGTTTTGCGCCGGGGGCCGCCGCCGGCGGCCTTTGACTTGCAAGGCCCGGTGGCGTACATCCGCTGGCCCCGCGCGCTTTTGCGCGGGATTTCCCATTTCGAACCCCAGCCCCGGGCCCCCATGCCCGGGCCAAAAAGCGTGCAAAGTGCAATCAATCGAATCCGGAGGAGCAGGTAGCTTCGCCAATCTGTTCGAGCAGAGCCTTCAAGGCGGTGGTTTCGTCAAAGAGGGCGAGATCATCCAAGGCACCGTCGTCGCCGTGCAGCGCGACGAGGTCGTGATCGACATCGGGGGCAAGAGCGAGGGCATCATCCCGCTCAGCGAGTTCGTCGGGGCCGGTGGCGAAGCCACGGTCAAGGCGGGCGACAAAATCGACGTCTACATCGAGAGCCGCGAGAACGACGACGGCCTCGTCACCTTGTCGAAGGAAAAAGCCGACAAGATGAAGGTGTGGGACGAGATCTCGGCCGCGTGCGAGCGCGACGAGCTCATCGAGGGCACCATCAGCCAGCGCGTGAAGGGCGGCCTCTCGGTCACCATCCGCGGCGGCGTCAAAGCGTTTCTCCCCGGCAGCCAAGTCGACCTGCGGCCCATCCGCAACTTGGACAAGCTGATCGGCCAGACCTACCAATTCAAGGTCATCAAGTTCAACAAGAAGCGCGGAAACATCGTGCTCTCGCGCCGCGTCCTCCTCGAGAAGGAGCGCGACCAAATCAAGACCAAGACCCTCGAGACGCTCGAGGAGGGCAAGGTCGTCCGCGGCGTGATCAAGAACATCACCGAGTACGGTGCGTTCGTGGATCTCGGCGGCATCGACGGCCTGCTCCACATCACCGACATGAGCTGGGGGCGCGTCACGCACCCGAACGAGCTCTTCAAGGTCGGCGACGAGGTCACCGTCCGCGTCCTCAAGTACAACCCGGAGACGGAGCGCGTGTCGCTCGGCCTCAAGCAAACGCAGGAAGATCCCTGGACGCACGCCGAAGAGGCGTACCCGCCGGGCAAGCGCATCCGCGGCAAGGTGATGTCGATCACCGACTACGGCGCGTTCGTCGAGCTCGAGCCGGGCGTCGAGGGTCTCATCCACGTCAGCGAGATGAGCTGGACCAAGAAGGTCAAGCACCCGAGCAAGGTCCTCGAGATCGGGCAAGAAGTGGAGTGCCAGGTCCTCGAGGTCGACGCGAAGTCCAAGCGCATCTCGCTCGGCCTCAAGCAGCTCGAGCCCGATCCGTGGAGCATCTTCGTCGACAAGTACCATCCGGGCGACAAGATCGGCGGCAAGGTGCGCTCGATCACCGACTACGGCGTCTTCATCGGCATCGAAGAGGGCGTCGACGGCATGGTCCACAAGAGCGATCTCTCGTGGACGGCCAAGGTCAACAACCCGGCCGACTTGTTCCACAAGGGCGACGACGTCGAGGCGATCATCCTCTCGATCAACCACGACGAGAAGAAGGTCTCCCTCGGCATCAAGCAGCTCCACGACGACCCGTGGCCGAACATGTTCAACGAGTTTCCCCCGGGGAAGGTCGTCGAGGCGTCGGTCGTGTCGGTGGTGGACTACGGCGTCTTCGTGCGCGTCCGTAACGGCGTCGAGGGCCTCATCGCCCAAGGCGACCTCGCCGACGGCGCGGAGCTCAAGATCGGCGACAAGGTGCAGGCGGAGATCGCCAACATCGACTCGCAGGATCGTCGCATCACGCTCTCGATGCGCATCGGCGAGTCGAGCTCTCAGCCCACCAAGGCCGAGGGCAAGCGCGCCTCGATCATGCCGAAGAAGAGCGGCGAGGACAAAACCGGCGGGACGATCGGCGAGCTCATCAAGCAGAAGCTCGGCGACAGGCTCGGCATCGAGAAGAAGGACGAGGAGAAGAAGGACGAGGAGAAGAAGGACGAGGAGTGATCCTCGCTTCCTCGTTCTGACGAGGCGCCGCGTGCTCGAGAGAGCGCGCGGCGTCTTCGTTTTGTGGACGGGCGCGTGGTGGCGCGGTCGTGTAGGATTCGCGCCGATGAGCGGGAACCTTTGGGCGCCCTGGCGCATGGAGTACATCCTCGGCCCGAAGGGCGGGGGATGCGTCTTCTGCGAGGACCGCGACGAGCTCGTCCTCGCGTGGCAGGCGCGTGCGTTCGTCTGCCTCAACAAGTACCCGTTCGCGGCGGGGCACCTGCTCGTCATCCCCAGGCGTCACGTGAGCGATCTCGGCGAGCTCGAGGCGGACGAGGCGGACGATTTCTTCCGGCTCCTCCGCGCGACGGTCGCGCGTCTGCGCGCCGCCCTCTCGCCCGAGGGCGTCAACGTCGGGATGAACCTCGGCAAGGCGGCAGGCGCCGGCATCGCCGAGCACCTCCACGCGCACGTCGTCCCGCGCTGGAGCGGCGACACCAACTTCATGCCCATCCTGACCGATCTGCGCGTCATGCCGGAATACTTGCAGGATACAAAGAAGCGTCTTTTGCCGCATTTTCTCCGGGCTATGAGCGACCTCGTACCGAAGAAGTGGCGGAAGCCGATCCTCCTCGGGCTGACCGCGGCCGTGCTTCTGCTCGTGGTCGTCCTCGCGCACGACGTGATGACGCCGTTCGTGATGGGCCTCGTCATCGCGTACGTGCTCACGCCGGCGGTGTCGCTCGTCGAGCGCGCGCGCGTGCCGCGTGGCTGGTCGATCGTGCTCGTGTACGTCGTCGTGCTCGGCTCCCTCGGTCTCTTCGTCCGACTCGCCGCGCCGCGCGTGGGGCAGGAGATCGGCAACCTCGGAAGGGAGATGCGGAAGAACGCGCAGATCGCTCGCGCCGAGTGGATCCCCGTCGCGCAGAAGCGCCTCTCGGATCTCGGGCTCGCGGGCCACGACCCGGACGGCGAGCAGCCGCCGGCCATCGTGGTGAAGCCGCAGAGCGACGGCACGTATGCGATCGACGTCGGCAGCGGCGTGGTCATCGAGCCGAAGGGGCAGGACTCGTGGCTGGTCGCGCCGCGCGAGCCCGCCGGGCGCGTCGACCTCGCGCACCTCGCCGACGAGGCGATCGCGAAGAGCTTCGCTTACGTGCACGCGAACGCCGTCGATCTCTTGAAATTCGGCGGGAACCTCGTCGCCTCGTCGGTGCGCGCGATCTTCCTCGGGGGCCTGACGCTGATGATCTCGGCGTACCTGATCTTGACGCGCGAGAAGATCCTCGCGTTCCTCGCGTCCCTCGTTCGACCCGGGGCGCGCGCCTCGTTCGACGAGCTCGTCGCGCGCGTCGACCGCGGGCTCGCCGGCGTCGTCCGCGGACAGCTCATCATCTGCGTCATCAACGGCGGGCTCACCGCCGTCGGCTTCGCGCTCGTCGGGCTGAAGTACTGGCCGGTGCTCGCGCTCTTCGCGACCGTGCTGTCGCTCATCCCGATCTTCGGCGTCATCATCAGCTCGGTCCCGGCTGTGGCGGTCGCCCTCACGCAGAACTTCGGCACCGCGCTCTTCGTGCTCGCGTGGATCGTCGTCGTCCACCAGATCGAGGCGAACCTCCTCAACCCGAAGATCATGGGCGACTCGGCGAAGCTCCACCCGGTGCTCGTCATCTTCGCGCTCGTCGTCGGCGAGCACCTCTTCCAGACCAAAGGCGCACTCCTCGCGGTCCCCTGCATGTCCATCGCGCAGAGCGCGTTCCTCCACTTCAAATCGCGCGTCACCCTCGAAGAAGCAGAGGAGGCAACAGGAAGATCAGAAGCTCAAAAGGATGATTTGGAAAAACAGAAATCCTTCTGATCTTCTGATCTTCCTGTTTTTCTCTCTCTCTCAGGTGACCTTCGCCGCGCGGAGGACGCCTCGTAGGACGTAGTCCTGGTAGGTCTCGTTGCCCTCGAGCCAGAGCGCGAGGGGCTCGACGAGCTCGCCCGCGCGCGCCCCCTGGACCAGCTCGGCGAGGCCGACCGCGGGGAGCTCCTGGAGGTGAACGACCGGCGGGAGGTTCTCTTGCTCCTCGAAGCACGCCACGTCGTAGTGGATGCGCTCGCCGAACGCTTCGATCGCTCCGCGGTGGCGCTCGGCGTCGAGCTCCGCGAGCGGCAAGAGCTCGTAGCCCGCGTCGATGACGAGCGGGAACGTGTCTTCGTCGTCCTCGAACGGCTCGCCGAGCCGAGCCTCGACGCCGAACGACTCGACGCGCTCGAGCAGCGCGTCGCACGCCTCGCCGGCCGTCGCGTCGTTCCAGAACCACGACAGCACCGCGCAGACGTCGTCCTCGGTCGCGCGCCGCACGAGCCGCTCGTCGCGCGACGCCTTGTCGATCGCGTCGTCGGCGACGACGTAGCGCGCCCAGCGGCGCAGCTCGCAGTCGTCGGGCAGATCGCACGCGGCGAGCGCGTGGACCCAGTGCGTCCTCCCTGCCACGTAGCGGTGCTTGCCGAGCGCGCGCACGACGCGCAGCGCCTCGTCCACCGTGCCCGCCGGTAACTCCCGTTTCCACATGATATCAGGGCAATCGCGACATCCTCGAGTCGTCGAGTGCGAAGAATTCCTCGATGCGGTGCAAGATGCGCTCCTGCTCGGACGCCTTGCGCTTCTTCTTCTCGTCTTCGCTCAAGTTGTCGCGCACCGCCCAGAGCTCGACGCGGCGCTCGGCGAGCTGGCGCGAGAGGTCGGCGGCGATCTCCGGGCGCGCTTGCAGGACGTGGTTGAACGCCTCTTTGTCGAGCCGATAGCACTCGACGTCGGTGAGCGCGACGACGTCGGCGGAGCGCGACTCGCCGGTCATCAGCCCCATCTCGCCGAAATACCCGGGGGCTTCGATCTTCGCGACGTCCTTCGACGACGACTCGGAGCGCACGCGCACCTCGACCTGCCCCGAAACGAGCACGTAGAGCCAATGCGCGACGTTGCCTTGCTTGGTGACGGTCTCGCCGCGCGTGAAGGGCGAGTAGCGCAGGTGATCGACGAGCGAGTCGATCTCGGCGTCGGTCAGCGAGGCGAAGAGCGGGACCGAGCGGAGCGCCTCCTCGCGGCGCTTGCGGTGGCGCGCGAGCTGGCGCGTCTCCTCGTCTTCTCCGCCCGACGCGAAGAAGGTCGCCTGCGCCGGCATCGCGAGAGGAATCCCCGCGCGCTTCAACGCCCCGTAGATGCGGCCGCGCACGACCGAGTTCGTGGGATCGTCGAACGCCAGATCCGTCAGCCAGTAGCGCACGGCGTAGTACCCGAAGCTGTCGCGCCCCGCGCTCGCGAAGTCGTAACAAATGGCGTGGGGCTTGGGCTCGGCCGCGACGTTCGGGATCGGCGCCATCTGCAGCGCGTCGTTGACCACGTCGATGACGCGCGTCGGCGGAAACCGAAAATCGACGTTGAAATAGACCCAGTAGCGATGCTGCCTGCGCGGCTGTCCCGCGCGCTTGCCCATCACGAGGATCTGCTGCTGGAGCAGCATGGAGTTGGGCACGATGAGCGTGCCCCAGTCGCGCGTCTCGATCACCGTGTGACGCCAGCGAATGCGCTTCACCAAGCCTTGGCGTCCGTTCTCGAGCTGGAGCCAGTCGCCTTCTTGGAACGAGCCGTCGAGCTGCAGCGCGACGCCGCCGATGACGTTTCCGAGCGTCGACTGCAGCGAGAGCGCGAGGATGGCGCTGACCACGGCCGACGCGCCGAGCACCGACGACGCGCTGCTGCCGGCTTCGTGGACGACCGCGAAGAGCACGGCGACGTACCCCGCGCCGATCGCGAGGTCCGCGGCGATGTCCGGCAGCGACACCGACACGACAGGCAGGGCGAGATCGAAGACGAGGATCGCCGCGAGGTTGACGGCGACCAGGCCCTCGAGCAGATGCGTCGCAAGGAACAGTCGCGCGGTCCAGGCCGGCTCGTGCAGCGCGAGCGTCGCGGCCCCGAGCGCCTCGATCGCGAACGTCAGCAGCAGCAGGATGACGGTGCGCCGCAGCGTCCGGCGCCCGCGCTTCGCCAGGTTCACGAGGACGGCGACGACGATCACCCCGACGGTGACCGCCGCGAGGTTCCAGTGGCCGCGCAGGCCCTCGAGCATCCCTCCCACGATCGTGACCTTCAGGTTCTCAGCCGAACGCCGCCTCGATCAGCATCTTCTGCTCGAGGTAGTGGCTGGCCTTGCTGCCGGTCGCGGGGCTCGCGCTCTCGGCGCGCGACGCGAGCGAGAGCGGCAGGCGGTCGCCGATGACGTCGCGCAAGCGGGCGTTCACGAAGTACCACGCGCCCATGTTGCTCGGCTCCTCCTGCACCCAGACGAGCGGGGTGCCGTCGGCGTAGCGCTCGAGCGCCTTCGCCAGCTCGTCGTTCAGCGGGTAGAGTTGCTCGAGCCGCACGATGGCGACGTCCTCGCGCCCGAGCTTCCGCCTCGCGTCGAGCAGATCGTAATAGAGCTTGCCGCTGCAGAGGAGCACGCGCCCCACCTTCGACGCGTCGAGCTCGTCGGCGATGACGCGGCGGAATTTTCCGTTCGAAAAATCCGCGAGCGGCGAGACCGCCTCCTTGTGACGCAGCAGGCTCTTGGGCGTCATGACGACGAGCGGCTTGCGCCACGGCCTGAGGACCTGGCGGCGCAGGCAGTGGAAGAGCTGCGCCGGCGTCGACAAGTTGCAGATCTGGATGTTGTCCTCGGCCGCGAGCTGAAGGAAGCGCTCGAGGCGCGCGCTCGAGTGCTCGGGCCCCTGGCCCTCGTAGGCGTGGGGAAGCAGCATCACGAGGCCCGACAAGCGAAGCCACTTGTCCTCGGCCGACGAAATGAACTGATCGATGATGACCTGGGCGCCGTTCGTGAAGTCGCCGAACTGGGCCTCCCACACGACGAGCCCGTCGGGCCGATCGAGGCTGTAGCCGTACTCGAATCCGAGCACGCCGGCCTCGCTGAGCGGGCTGTCGTAGATGTCGACGCGCGCTTGATCCGGCGAGAGGTTCGCGAGCGGGACGTAGACCTCGCCGGTCTTGACGTCGTGGATCGCGGCGTGGCGGTGCGTGAAGGTGCCGCGGCGCGAGTCTTGGCCGGTGACGCGCACGGGGAAGCCGTCGACCAGCAGCGTCGCGAACGCGAGGTGCTCGCCGCCGCCCCAGTCGAGCCCGCGGCCCATGTGCGCCGCCTCGCGGCGATCGTGCTGGAAGACCTTCAGCACCTTCGGGTTCGGCGTGAAGCCGTCGGGGAAGGTCGCGAGCTTGTCGACGATCGCGAGGAGGCTCTCGTCCGGCACCGCCGTCGTCGCCTCGGGGACGAGCTTGTCCGGGCCGCCCTTGAACGAGCTCCAGAGGCCCTCCATCGCGCGCGGCGGCTGGAGGTAGTCGCCGCTCCGCGCCTCGGTCAGCGCCGCGCTGAGCGCCGCCTTGCGCGCCGTCGCGATGTCCTCCGCTTGCTCGAGCGTCAGCTTGCCCGACTCGACGAGCTTGCGAACGTACATCTCGCGCACGCTCGGCTTCTTGTCGATCACCGCGTACATGAGCGGCTGCGTGAAGCGTGGCTCGTCGCCCTCGTTGTGGCCGTACTTGCGGTAGCAGTACATGTCGATGACGACGTCCTGCGCGAAGCGAGCGCGGAACTCGGCCGCGAGCTTCGCCACCCAGATCACCGCCTCCGGATCTTCGCCGTTCACGTGGAACACCGGCACGCGCATCATGCGCGTGATGTCGGTGCAGTAGCGCGTCGACCGGCTGTCCTCCGGCACGGTCGTGAACCCGATCTGGTTGTTCACGACGACGTGGATCGTTCCGCCCGTCGAATACCCCTCGAGCCCGGCCAAGTTCAGCGTCTCGGCGACGATGCCCTGACCCATGAACGCGGCGTCGCCGTGGATGAGCAGCGGCATCACGTTCTTGCGGTTGCCGCGATCCTGCTTCGCGCGCACGCGCCCCTCGACGACGGGGTTCACGTACTCGAGGTGGCTCGGGTTGAACGTCATCGTGAGGTGCACGGGGTTGCCCGACTGCGTCACGACGTCGCTCGAGTAGCCGAGGTGGTATTTCACGTCGCCCGCGCCGAGGAAGCGGTCGGGGTGCTTGTCGTCGAACGCGGCGAAGATCTCGCGGACCTTCTTGCCGAGGACGTTGACGAGCACGTTGAGGCGACCGCGATGCGCCATGCCGAAGACGATCTCGTCGACGCCGAGCGCGCCCGATTGCTCGACGAGCACGTCGAGCATCGCGATGAAGCTCTCGGCGCCCTCGGCCGAGAAGCGCTTCTCGCCCACGAAGTTCTTCGCGAGGAACTGCTCGAAGATCTCCGCGTCGGTCAGCTTCGTCAGAATTCGAAGCGCCGCTCGCGAGTCGAGCGAGCCGCGGTTCTTCGTCGACTCCATCTTCTCGCGGAGCCACGTGCGCATCTCGACCTGCTCGAGCTGCGTGTACTCTACACCGATCGACGCGCAATAGGTCGCGCGGAGGTGATCGACGATCTCGCGGAGCGTCGCCCTCTCGGGCAGTCCGTCGACGTTGATGGTGGGAAAGGTGACGTCGAGGTCGGCCTGCGTCAGGCCGAACGTCTCGAGCGCGAGCTCCTCACCGAGGTTGCGCGGCGGCTCGAGCGGGCTGAGATTCGCGTAGAGGTGCCCGCGCACGCGATAGGCGTTGATGAGGGCGTAGACGCGCCCGGCGGCCTCGGCCCCGGCGAAGACGCCCGGCGGCGGCAGCGTGTCGAACGGCAGCTCCAGCTTGAAGACAGGCGCGTGCGCGGCCCCGTGGCCGTTGCCGTTCAGCTTCTTGCTCTCGCCGTTGACCACGACGCCGTTGGTCACGACGCCGTTGGTCGCGGGCGCGGCCGGCGGCGGCTCGTAGGTGGCGAAGTAACGGCGCCACTTTTCGTCTACGGATTGCGGGCTCTGCACCCATTTGGCGTGCAGCTCCTCGACGTACCCGGCGTTGATTCCGAATTGTTCGAACATGCTTGCGGTGAAGGCCAGACGACGGCCGACCTTACCGCAATTTAGGGCCTACTGGCACGAGTTCGAGATGCAAATCTGGCCGCTCTGGCAATCGGCCGAGCTCAGGCACTGCGCCTGGGCCTCTTGGGCGTCGCGGCAGGTCTTGTCTTTCGCGCAGTAACCGATGCGCGCGTCGATCAACTTGCAGTCGGTGTCGGTCGCGCACGAGTACCGGCAGAAGCCGTCGAGGCAGACCTGGTTCGCGAGGCACTGCGACGCATCGCCGCAGTTCGGCGTCGGACGGGTGTCCGGGACGCATGCGCCGTTGTCGCAGTACTCGCCGGCGCCGCACCCGCTCGTCGAAGGGTTGTTCGCGTCGCACGCCGCGACGCACGAACCGGCTTCGCACTTCGGCGTCGAGCCCGAGCACTGGGCGTCGCTCGTGCATTGCGTTCCGGCGTTCGGCTCGCAAATGCCCTTGGTGCAGGTCGTCCCTGCGGCGCACGCCTGGCCCTGGCTGCAGTCGGTCAAGCACTCGCCGTCGGCGCACACTTTTCCTTGGGCGCACTCGCTCGAGTACTGGCAGACGTTGCTCTTCGCGGTGCACGTCGCCCATTGGCCGGTGCCGACGCACGCTTCGCCGCTCGGGCAATCCGCGTCTTTGGTGCACACCACTTGCGTGCCCGGGTTGGACGTCGGCGGGACGCACTGGTTCGACTTGCAGACGTCGCCTTGCGGGCAGTCGCTGTCGGCCTGGCAGACGTTCACGCAGCCGACGTCGGTGCAGATTTGGTTCTGCGCGCAGGCGTTCGTGCCGGTGCACTTCGGGTTCGGCGGGGGCGTCACCGGGTGACAGCCATAGCCGTCGCAGGTGTAGCAGCCGCTCGGATCGCAGTAGTAGCGGGTGTCGCCGGGGCCGCAGCCGCCGGAGGACGCAGCGACCACACCCATCGCGCCGAGCGCGGAGAGCGCCATCGTGATGCGAGTCGCCAACCCGAAGCCAGGGGAAGTCGTCATGGTGCTGCCTCTATCGTATCCATATGCCGTGCCAGGTCCAGGCAAGCGCGATTCAGGGGAAAATCGGGGGCTCGACCGGCCAGTGTGAACGCCGGTGCATACCTCGGGCGTGGTTCTGGCGTCGCGATCCAAGTTCGATTAGATACCCACCAGCCATGAAGCGTCTCGCCACACTCCTCGTTGCCGCCGCCCTCTTCGCGCCCGTCGCGGCCCGCGCCGACGCCCCCCAGGGGATGCGCGTCGCCGTCGTCGACGTGCAGCGCGCGATGATGCAGACCGAGGACGGCCTCCGCGTGCAGGCGACGCTGAAGAAGGAATTCGACAAGAAGCAGCAGGAGCTGAACAAGAAGCAGACCGATCTGCAGAAGCAGAAAGAGGACATCGACAAGCAGTCGAAGGTGCTCTCGAAGGACGCTTACCAGCGCAAGCTCGAGGAGCTGCAGAAGCAGATGATGGAGCTCCAGACGCTCTTCGTCGACTACAACAAAGAGCTCGACAAGCAGCAGAAGGAAAAGACGGAGCCGATCTTCGAGAAGATCATGGCGATCGTGAAGCGCATCGCGACGACCGAGAACTACGACATCGTCGTCGACAAGACGACGGTCGCTTACGTGCGCACCGATCTCGATCTGACCGACAAGTGCATCCAGATGTACAACAGCGGGCAGATCCCCGCGGTCACGCCCGCCACGACGGGCAGCGCCGCGCCGAAGTGAGCGGGCGGGGATGATCGCGCTGCGCGCGCCGGCGACGCTGGGCGCGCTCGCCGCGCGGGGCGGGGGAGACGTTCGCGCGGACGCGCGCGTCGTCGGGGTGGCGCGCGTGGAAGACGCTCGCGAGGGCGACCTCGCGCCGCTTTTGTCGCGTCGTTTCGTCGCGGACGCGCGGGCGGCGCTCGCGCGCGGCGCTGCGCTGCTCGCGGACGAAGCGCTCGCGCGCGCGATCCCCGGCGGTGCGGTGTGGGCGCACCCGAACGCCACCTGGGCGCTCGCCGAGGTGCTCGACGATTGCGTCGCGTCGAGCGCTCGCGCGCGCTGGGGCGAAGGGTGCACGTTCGGCGAGAACGTCGTCCTCGGGCCTCGCGTGGTGCTCGGCGCGCGTGTCCGCGTCGAGGCGAACGCCGTGATCGGGCGGCCGGGTTTCGGCTGGGCGACGAAGAACGGCGAAGTCCGCGCGGTGCCGCAGCTCGGCGGCGTCGTCATCGAGGACGATGTGCACGTCGGGGCCCTCGCGACGGTCGACGCGGGGACCCTCGCGCCGACGCGCGTCCGCCGCGGCGCGAAGCTCGACGCGCACGTCCACGTCGGGCACAACTGCGACGTCGGCGAAGGATGCATCCTCGCCGCGCAAGCCGGGCTCGCCGGGTCGGTCGTCCTCGGGCGAGGGGTGCTCGTGGGCGGGCAGGCGGGGTTCGCCGATCACGTGCGCGTCGGCGACGGCGCGAGGATCGCCGCCAAGAGCGGCGTCATCGGCGATGTACCGGCGGGCGCGGTCGTGGCAGGATACCCCGCCCAGCCGCGCATGCGCTGGCTCCGCGCGCTCGCGCGGCTTTATCGGCACTCGCGATGACCGTCCTCGAAATCGATCGCATCCTGCAGGTCCTGCCTCACCGCTATCCGTTCGTGCTCGTCGATCGCGTCACCGACGTGACGCCGCACAAGAAGATCAGCGGGCACAAATGCGTGAGCATGAACGAGCCGTGGTTCCTCGGGCATTTCCCCGCGCGGCCCATCATGCCGGGCGTGCTCATCCTCGAGGCGATGGCGCAGCTCGGCGGGCTGCTCGCCTACGCGAGCGAGCCGTTCGATCCCTCCGGGTCGCTCATGTATTTTCTCGGCATCGACAAGGCGAAGTTCCGCCGGCCCGTGATCCCGGGCGATCGGCTCGATCTCGAGGTGAGCGTGCTTCATCACCGGACCAACGTGTGGAAGTTTCGCGGCGAGGCGCTCGTCGACGGCACCGTCTGCGCGCAGGGCGAGCTGCTCGCCTCGGTAGTCGACCGAGCCGGGTGAAGGGCGATGGCGACGCGGATTCACCCGACCGCGATCGTCGAGAGCGGCGCCGAGATCGGACCGGACTGCGAGATCGGGCCGTACGCGGTCGTCTTCGGTCGCGTGCGCCTCGGCGCGCGAAATCGCGTGCACGCGTTCGCCGCGCTCGGCGACGTGCCGCAGGACAAGAAGGCGGGCGGCGAGGCGACGTTCGTCGAGATCGGCGACGACAACGTCTTTCGCGAGCACGTGACCGTGCACCGCGGGACCCGGCGGAGCGAAGCCACCCGCATCGGCTCGAACAACTTGTTCATGGTCGGCGCGCACGTCGCCCACGACGTGACGATCGGCTCGAACGTCGTCGTCGCCAACGCGGTGCAGCTCGCGGGGCACACGGTCGTCGAGGACTACGCGACGTTCGGCGGGCTCGCGGGCCTCGCCCAGTTCGTCCGCGTGGGCGAGAGCGCGTTCGTCGCGGCGGGCGCGATGGTCGAGCGCGACGTGCCGCCGTTCTGCATCGCGCAGGGCGACCGCGCGCGCGTGCGCGCCGTGAACCGCGTGGGCCTCGAGCGCCGCGGCGTGCCGCGCGCGTCGATCGACGAAATCGAGCGGGTTTTCCGCGCCATCTTCTTCTCGAAGCGCCCGCGCGCGGAGGCGCTGGCGACGACCTCGACGACCGATCCGCTGGCCGCGCGGCTGCTGGCTGCGCTCGGGCGCTGACGCTTCCTTTTTGTCTGTAAGGTCGTCGCAGGCTCGACCGTTGTGGGCGCCATGCGCCATTGCTTCGTCCTCGCCGCGGCCGTCGTCGCCACCGGCTGCGCCCGCCAACAAGCCAAATCGCCGGCCTCCCTCCCAGACGCCGCCGAAGGCCGCACGCTCTCGGCGTACCAGAGCCCGAGCCCGACGCAGGTCGATTTCTCGAGCGACTCGATTCACGGGCAGACGGTCGCCCTCGAAAGCCGGTCGGTGTCGGCCGCGAGCAGTCTCTTCTCCTTCGCGACGGGGTCGAGCGCTTCTTCGTCGAGCGCGACGCCGCAGCTGCCCTCGACGGCCAGCCCCGAGCAGGGCGAGATGATCGACATCGAAGCCCGCTACGCCATCCAGTGCGACGCGGTCACGGCGTGCGCGGCGAAGTTCCGCGAGCTCGTGCCGAAGCACGGCGGCCGGATCACCGTCGACGAGGGCACGGCGGGCAAGGAGACCGAGGTCACGTTCGAGGTGCGCGTGCCGTCCGAAAAATTCGAGGCGTTCGCGAGCGGGCTCGTCGGGCTCGGCGCGACGGTCGCGCGCGATGTCCGGCGGCGCGACGTCTCGAAGGACTATCACGACAGCGAGCTGCTCCTCCACGAGCGCGAGGCCGCGCTCGCGCGCTACGAGGAGCTGCTCAAAGAGGCGAAAGACGTCCCGCAGACGCTCCAGGTCGAGCAGCAGCTCGATCGCCTTCGCACGGAAATCGACCGCATCCAGGGCGATCTGCGGTGGCTGAAAGATCGCGTCGCGAGCGCGACGGTCCGCGTGAAGTTCGTGCCGAGCGCGACGTCCGAGGACGCGGTCTTCGCGCCCGAGGCGACGCTCTACCCGACGCTCCGTACGTCGCTCATGTTCGACCTCCGCTCCGAGACGCAGCGCATCGGCTACGCCGGCGGCGGGTTCTCGGTCCAGCTCAAGCCGTTCGCGCGCGCCATCACGTTCGACGTCGACATCGCGCGCGCGGTCGTCGCCGACAAGCCGACGAGCAGCGACTGGTCGTACACGTTCCTCGCGGGCTTCGACCTCTACTCCGACTTGCTGGGCGGCGGCCGTCGCAAGTTCCTGAACCCGTACCTCGGGTTCCGCGTGGGCTACGCGATCACCGAAGGGCAGGGCGACTTCGCGTTCGGCGGCGTCCTCGGCATCGATCTCGTGAAGACGAAGGCGATCCTCCTCGACGTGGGCGCCCGCGTCCTCGGCATGGTGGGCAACGACCAAGGCCCCCACGTCGCCGTGGGCCCGGCCGCGTCGTTCAGCTTCGCGTTTTGACGCGGAGCCCGATCTTCACTTCCCGAGCTTGCCGTCGCCGAGGAGCTCGTCGAACGCGCGATCGAACTCGTCGTCCGCGCCGACCGCGACCTGGCGCACGGGCGCCTTGGTGTCCGGCCGCGAGAGCCGTCGCACGCGCTCTTGCACGTCGCGGTGGTTCGGGTCGCGACGAACGACCCGCTGGTAGTAGCTCAGCGCGTCCTTGTTCATGCGGAGCTTCTCGTACGTCGCGCCGATCTCGAAGCAGAGGATCGTCTCCTGCTCGGGCGTGCGAAGCTTCGCCGCGAGCCCCTTCTGGTAGGCGGCGATCGCTTGCTGCAGGTTCGCGCGCTCGGTCTCGATCATGCCGATGAGGAAGCGCGCCTCCACCTCGAGCTTCGGATCGCGCGCGGCGGTCTCGAACTCGGTGATCGCGTCGTCCGCGAGCCCCATCTCTTTGTACGCCTGCCCGAGATCGTAGTGCGCCTTGCCGTCGTCGGCGGAGAGCGTCTTCGAGACGCCCTCCTTGAATTTCGCGAAGACCTCTTCGACGTCGACCTGGCCGGTCTCGTCCATGAGCTGCTGCGCTTCGGGGGCGACCTCGAGCGAGTCGAGCGCTTCGAGCGACGCGGCGATGTCGAACTCGTCCGGACCGAGCGACGACGGCGCGGCCGATTGCGGGCGCGCGCGCGTGCCGGAGCCGCGCTGCGAGGCGGTCTCCTGCTCTTCAATCTCGCGGAGGCGCTCGAGGAGGAGCTTGTGGCTCGGGGCGCGCGCGAGCTGCTCGGTGAGCACCGTCTTCGCGTCCTCGAAGAGACCACGCGACGCGAAGAAGTCCGCCTCTTCGAGCGCCTCTTCAATCTCTTCGCTCGTGGGCTTGTTGTACGCGGCGGTCGACGGCTCCGGCGGGATCACGCTCGGCGAGGTCTTTCCGCCGACCAGCTCGAACGCCGCGCTCGAAGGCGCAGGAGGTGCCTCGGGGTCGAGCGGGAAGCTCGGGAGCGGAGCCGTCTCGTTCGCCTCCGCGGCCGGCGGCGCAGGCATCTGCGGCGGCGGCGGCGCGTAATTGGCCTCGTCGAGATCGTACGAGGGGAGCGGCTCCTCGGGATCGTAGCTCGCCATGTGCGCGCGCTGCGGATCCGGCGTGAACGACGGCACGGGCGCGTAATCGGGCGCTCCGACGTGCGGCTGCTGCGGCTCCTCAATCGGCTCGTAGCCGAGCTCGCGCAGCATCTCGGCGGCGCGCTGGTTCACCGGGTCGAGCGCGAGGACGTCCTGCAGCGTCGCGGCGGCGCCGTCGCCGTCGAGCGCGTCGAGCTGGAGCGACGCGATGTTCAGCATCTCGACGACCGCGTCGTCCTGGGCGCCCGCCTCGAGGTAGACGTCGCGGAGCTCCGCGCGCGCGGCGACCGAGCGCCCGTCGATCTCGAGCGCGCGAATCAGCGCGCGCACCGAGCGATCGTAGAGACGAACGCGCCGGTACGACTGCGCCTCGGGAGATCAGCGCGAGGACGCGCGGATCCTGATTCGCCTCGAGGTCCGGCACCGGCTCCTCGCCCATCTGCGAGACCTCGGGTGCCGCGTCAATCATGTCGTACTGTGCGCTGTCGAGCGCGGTCGCCTCGTCGCCGCTCTGCCGCAACAAAATCGGCTCGGCCGACGCCGCCGGCTCCGGCACGAGATCGACCTCTTCGATGACCGCGCTGTCGACCTCTTCGATGAGGTCGGACTCGTCGGGCACCTCTTCGACCTCGCTCGGCTGGGCGAGGACTTCGTCGCGCGACTGCGCCAGCTCTTGAACGCCGTGGTCCTCGGGCGCGAGCGCCACGAGCTTGTCCACGAGCTCGCCGAAGACGTCGTAGCGCTTCTGCTCGCGCGCGATGCGCGCCATCTCCTTCTGCACCTCGACGCCCTTGCGGGGCTGCCCGAGCTGGACGAACGCGCGCGCGAGGAGATCGAGCGTCGTCAGGTCCTTCGGGTTCGCCTGAACGCAGATCTGGAGCTTCGCGAGCGCCTGCATCCCGTCGTTCGCGGCGCCGCGTTGGAGGTAGAGCTCGGCCGCGAGGCGCGCCTGCGCGGGCTCGGGCCGGTGGTGGAGCAACCGCTCGAGCACCTTGAGCGCGTCGTCGCGCCGCCCGAGCTTGATGAGCAGCGCCGCCGCGACGCCGAACTCGGAGACGGCTCCGTCGGCGTCTCTCGAGCGCGAGAGCGCTTCGGCGAGGCGCAGGTGCGGCAGCGGGTTTGTCGGGTCGAGCGCTACGATCTTGCGGAAAATGTCCAGCGCCTCGCCGTCGCGCTGCTGGCGCGACAGGCGCGTCGCGACCTCGTCGAGCGCCGCGAGCGCGTCGCTCACGAGACCGAGCTGCTGGTAGAGCTCGGCGAGCTTCGGCGGAATGTGGGCGTAGCGCTCCTCGAGGTGCGGCACGTGCTTCTGCACGATCTCGCGGACCTGCTTGTAGACGGCGATCGCCTTGAGCGCGAAGCCCTGCGCAGCGTAGTAGCGGCCGACCCGCTCGTAGGTCGTGATCGCCTCCGGGTACGCCGCCATCTTGAGCTGGAGGTCGCCCATCTTGAGCAGCGTCCGAGCATCGTTCGGATCGCTCTCGATGAGCTTCTGGTACTCGACGATCGCCTTGTCGTAGCGCTTCTTCTCTACGAATTTGCTGGCGGCCTCGAGGACCTTTTCGCGATCAATCGCCACGGATTGAAGAACTCCCTTCGAGTTCGAGCCCGAATCGAAGCCAACCCGACGACTGCGCGTTTCGCTCAGGGCACGAGCGCTTGCTTGAACACGACGCAGACGACGGACAAGAAGGCGGCGGCAAGAAGAGCCCCTACTAGAATACCCCCTGACCGCCCTGCTTGCATACTTCCAGCGGCGACTTTTCGCGCTTTTCCGCCGATGACGTGGTGGAGGGCGATGACGACGAGAACGCCGGTGAGCTTCGCGTGGAACCAATGCAGGTGCATGTAGTACGAGGGCTCGAGCATCAGCCTCGCGCCGCCGAAGAGAAAGCTCGCGAGAAATGCGGGGACGGCCGCGCGCATGTAGAGATTGCGCGCCAGAATGCCGGCGGACGCGTCGCCAGATTTCGAGGCCGCCGCCGTCAGCCACCCCACGCTAGCGATGGTGCCGATCCAGACGAGGTTGGCCATGAGGTGGAGGACGACGAGGGCGGTGGGAAGCACGGGCTCGAATCATCGGGATCGCGCCCCGCTTTGACGAATTTCGCGAAGGTCCTAGATTGCCGGATCCTATGAGTCATTCGAGCCTCTACAAGGCGCCGTTCGGTCCGGGCGGCGACAGCGAAGTGGACGCGGCGCTCGCGGAGCGCCTTCTCGCGGTCGCGCTCTCGAAGGGAGGCGACTACGCCGATCTCTTCTTCGAGTACCGCGCGGCCGGGGGGCTCGTCTTCGACGAGGGCATCTTGAAGAGCGCGTCGCGCGGCGTCTCGATGGGGCTCGGCGTGCGCGTGCAGAAGGGCGACGCGACCGGGTACGCGTACGTCGAGCAGCTCGACTGGGACGCGATGAAACATGCGGCGGAGACGGCCGCGCAGATCGCCGCCGGCATGCCGTCCAAGCCGCAGCCGATCCGCGTGCTCTCGGTCGCGAACCGCTACGAGCTCCCGAGGGTCACGCTCGACGAGCCGGGCATCGAGAAGCGCAAGCTCCTCGAGCGCGCCGCCGCCGCCGCGCACGCGTTCGACCCGCGGATCGTCAAGGTCGAGACGAGCCTCGCCGAGGAGATTCGCGAGATCCTCGTCGCGACGAGCGACGGCAAGATGGCGCGCGACACTCAGCCGCTGCTCCGCTTCGGGATTCGCGCCGTCGCCGAGCGCGACGGCAAACGCCAGGAGGGCAGCTCGGGCGGCGGCGGCCGCACGACGCTCGGCTACTTCGACGGTCGTTCGCCCGAGCACCACGGCAAGATCGCGTCCGAGCAGGCGATCCGAATGCTCGACGCGCAAGAAGCGCCCGCGGGGACGATGGAGGTCGTGCTCGCGCCCGGCGACAGCGGCATCCTCTTGCACGAAGCGGTCGGCCACGGGCTCGAGGCGGACTTCAACCGGCGGGGCACGAGCAACTACAGCGGCCAAGTGGGCAACGTCGTCGCGAGCGAGCTCTGCACGGTCATCGACGACGCGACGCTCCTCCAGTCGCGCGGGTCGATCAACGTCGACGACGAGGGCAACGAGCCGGCGTCGACCGTGCTCATCGAGAACGGGAGGTTGCGCGGCTACATGCAAGACCGCCACTCCGCGTCGCACTTCAAGACGCGCTCGACCGGCAACGGCCGTCGCGAGAGCTTCGCGTGTGCGCCGATGCCGCGCATGACCAACACGATCTTGATCGCCGGTCCGCACGATCCCGAAGAGATCCTGAAGAGCGTGAAGCGCGGCGTCTTCGCGAAGAAGTTCGGCGGCGGTCAGGTCGACATCTCGAACGGCGACTTCGTCTTCTCCCTGACCGAGAGCTACCTCGTCGAGGACGGCAAGATCACCGCGCCGCTCAAGGGCGTGAACTTGATCGGCAACGGGCCCGACGTCCTGCGCAAGGTGACGATGCTGGGCAACGACGTCGAGATCTCGGACGGCATATGGACGTGCGGAAAAGACGGCCAGAGCGTTCCGGTGGGCGTCGGGTGCCCGACGATCAAGATCGCCGGCATCACGGTCGGCGGCACCCGCGTCGGGTGAGCGCGGTGACCGACAACGCGACGGCGCACAAAGCCGCGGACTACGAAGCCGAGGTCGGGCGGACGATCCCGTTTAACGCGGAGATCCTGCGCACGGCGATCGACGTGGCGCTCGCGGTCGTTCCGGCGCCGAAGACGTGGCTCGACACGGGATGCGGGCCCGGCACGCTCGTCGAGCTCGCGAAGGCTCGCGCGCCGAAGTGCGAATTTTGGCTGGCGGACCCGTCCGACGCGATGCTCGCGATCGCGCGCGCGCGGCACGCCGGCGCGCATTTTTTCGGCGTGACGACGCAGGACCTCCCGGACGCCGGGCCGTTCGACGTGATCACGGCGATTCAGTGCCACCACTACGGCGACGTCGACGCGCGGATGCGCGCGCTCGCGCGTTGCCGCGAGCTGCTCGCGCCGGGCGGCGTCTTCGTCACGTTCGAGAACGTGCGCGCCGAGAGCGACGAAGGGCAGGCGGTCCAGCGAAAGCGTTGGGCGGACTTCATGCGAGCGGCGGGCCGCGACGAAGCGACGGTCGAAAAGGCGCTCGCGCGGGAAGGGACCGCGTTCTTTCCGATTCGCGTGAGCGAGCACCTCGCGCTCTTCGCGCGCGCCGGTTTTTCGCGCGTCGAAATCGTCTGGCGCGCGTACGGGCAAGCGGGGTTCTACTCCCAGTGGCCCGGCACCCAGATGTGATGCCGGCCGCGCACGTCCCAGTACGGCGCGACCCACGCTGCGCCCGCGCGCGGCCGGAGCTCCCACTTCCCGGCGACCCAGTCGTACGCGACGCCGTTCCACTCCCAGTGACCCGGGACCCAAAAATGATTGGCGGTCGGCGCCGCGCTCGCGGTTTCGGCGCGTGGCTCGGGGACCGGCGGCGGAACCGCCTCGCCGTAGACGATCACGTCGCCCGGGTAGGACGTCGAACCTGCCGAACAGCCGGCGAGCGCGGAGAGCAAGAGCACCGTGCGAGTCATGAATCGACCTTTAGCAAGACTTCGCCTACAAAGCGGGCGTGGCCTCGGTGGTCGTCGTCCTCGGGCCAGCGATCGAAGCGGAGGAAGACGTGCCGCAGGAAGTCGCGGGGACCTTGCAGCGGCTCGGCGCCCTGGTGCGTTCGGGCACGCTCTTCGCCGAGATCGACGACGTGCTGCGCGAGGGCGACGATCCACAGTGCCTCGTCGTCGACGGAGATCTCCGGCCGGATCTCGCGGCGCGGACGCTCCGCCACGCGCGCAAGTTCGCGGCGCTCGAGAGGACTCCGGCGATGGTGGCCCTGCCGGCTCGGTATCTGCAGAGCTTCGATCCGTCGAGCGGTTTCGACGACTTCATCGTGCTGCCGTGCACGCCGGTCGAGCTCTACGCGCGGCTGCGAAAGCTCGAGTGGAGCCAGAGCGAGTTCTCGACCGAGGAGCGGACGAAGATCGGGCGCATGGTGATCGATCGCGCGCTGCACGAAGTGACGGTCGACGGGCGCGCCGTCCCCCTGACCGCGCGCGAGTTCGCGCTGCTCTCGTTTCTCGCCCAGAACCGCGGGCGCGTCTTTCGGCGCGACCAGCTCCTCGCGCGCGTCTGGGGGCCGCGCTACGAGGGCGGCGCGCGCACGGTCGACATCCACGTGCGCCGGCTCCGCGCGAAGCTCGGCGACGCGCTGCCGCTCGAGACGCTGCGCGGCGCGGGTTACCTCTTGCGGGCGGCGGCGTGAGCGCGGCGCGCGCGAGCAGGCTCGCGGTCAGCGTCGGCTGCCCGAGCGGAATCGGGCCCGAGGTCTGCGTGCTCGCCGCCGCGAGCGCGTCTCGCCGGTCGCCGTTGGATGAGGTGCTGCTCGTCGGCGACGTCGAGGCGGTGCGGCGCGCCGCGAAGGCGCGCGGCGTTCGCGCGCGCATCGACGCCGTCTCCGAGCCCGTGTTTTCGCGCGGGGCGATCCACGTCTGGCAGCCGACGACGTCGCTCGCGCCGCGCGACCGCGAGCTCGGGCGACCCTCGCGCGCGGGGGGAGCCGCGCAGCTCGCCTGGATCGACGCGGCGTGCGATCTCGTCTCGTCGGGCGGCGCCGACGCGCTCGTGACCGGGCCGGTCAGCAAGGACGCCATCGCGTCGTCCGCCGCGGTGACTCATGATCTGGGGGCGCGGCAGTTCCTCGGGCACACCGAGCACCTCCAGCGGCGGCTCGGCTCGCGCGAGGTGGTCATGGCCTTCGCGAGCGACGAGCTCGCGACGGCGCTCGTCTCGACGCACATCCCGATTTCGGCGGTGCCGCGCGCGGTGACCGCGGCGTCGGTTGCAACTGCAACCTTTTGGCTCGCGGACTTCGTCGCGCGAAGGACGGCGCGACGCGCGCGCATCGTCGTCGCCGCGCTCAACCCGCACGCCGGCGAGCACGGACGGATCGGTCACGACGAGACGCGCATCGCCGCGGGCATCGCGCGCGCGAAGAAGCGAATCGGCCGGCGCGCGACGATCGACGGTCCCGTGCCCGCCGAGACCGCGTTCCGACTCGCCGCGCGCGGCGAGTGGGACGGGGTCGTCGCGATGTACCACGATCAAGCCACGATCCCGATGAAGCTCCTCGGCTTCGGC
This sequence comes from uncultured delta proteobacterium, assembly GCA_963731595.1. Classification (GTDB taxonomy): domain Bacteria; phylum Myxococcota_A; class Polyangia; order Polyangiales; family Polyangiaceae; genus DASXHD01. Next base: position 1,561,068 of record CAVSWE010000001.1, on the reverse strand, counting down.
GAAGCGGTGAACGTCACCCTCGGCCTGCCCATCGTCCGGACGAGCGTCGATCACGGCACTGCGTACGACCGCGCCGCGCGCTTCGACGCCGACCCGCGCGGGATGATCGCCGCGATGGCGCTTGCGGCCGAGCTCGCCCGGGCGCAGCGGCGATGAGGACGCGAGGCGTCCGAACGCTCTCTGGCGCTAATTTAGAAACCGCTTGTCCTTCGGCGGGGGACGCTTGCCGAGATCGTCCTCGAGCCCGCCGATGACGACGCGGAGCGGCGGGCCGCCCGGGCGGCGCTTCGCCGGCTTGGATCGCGGACCGAGATCGACGCTCACCGGCCCGTGCTTGCGGCGGAGGAAGGCGAGCTTCACGCGGAGATAGAGCGCGCGCAGCGGGGAAGGCGAGCCCGCCAGCAAGAGGCCCGCGATGAACCCGCCGAACGGCGAGGCGACGCCCTCGGTCACGCTCGCCGGGAAAAAGAGCCCGAGCGCGCAGAACCCGAGCGTGATCCAAACGAACCAGCGGCCGACGATCGGGATGACGAAGAACAAGCGAATCTCGGCCGAGGCGTTCTCGCGACCCCACGCGACGGCGAGCGCCGAGAAGACCGCGTTCGGTCCGAACATCGCCTTCGGGTGGAACACGCCCGGTCCCGCCGGAGCGACCGCGCCAATCGCGAGCGAGAGCCCGAAGCCGGCGACGATGGAGATCGCGACGAACCGCAGAAACCGCCACGTCCCCCAACGGCGCTCGAGGTCGGGCGCGAGGAAGTAGATGCCGACGAGCGCGAAGAGGGCGCTCGTGAAGTCGACCGGGCTCGTCAGGAGGCCCGCGGTGATCAGCGACCAGGGGTGCGTCTTCAGCGCCGAGGGGACGAGCGTGAGCGACAGCCAGAGCTTCTGCCCGCCCTCGCCGCCGTAGTTCACGAGCAGCGCGCCCAGGAGCGCGAAGGCGACGTAGACGATCAGCAGCGCCTTGGCTCCCCGCCCGGGACGGGGGAACGCGACTCGCTGCTCCGCTTCTCGCATGAGGATTAACGTAGAAGCGCCGGATCGCTCGCGCAAGGCGCCGCGGGGCGGTTCACGCCGTCACGGCAGAGAATCGCACGCCGCGATCGACTGCACGTTGGGCGCCTGCTGCGCGACGCAGGTCGTCGACCAGGTCGCCGCGGCGTGAATCGCGTCGGCGTTTCCGACGGCTGGAGCGTCGATCAGGGCTTGGTTCGCCTGGTACGTCGGCAGATCGAAGACGTCGACGGTGAGCGAGAACCAGTCGACGTTCACGCCCTGCGTGCTCGGCACGTCCTGGAAGAGCGCGTCCGCGAAGCAGTCGCTCGACCCGATCACGACCGGCGCCGTGCCGATGCGCGTTCCGCCGGTCACCGCGGCGTACACCGTGACGACGTACTTGTAGGGCACGCCCGCCCCGGCGCCAGCAGCCGAGCCGTTCGAAGAGCGCGTTCGAGTCCACCTCGATGCTCGTGAGTGGGACATAGGTGCTCACCGCGGCGTTCGACGCGACGCTGCTGCCCGTCAGCGCGGTGCACGCGCCGAGCGCGACCGCGCCGGCGAGCAGAGCGCAGCCGGAGAGCTCGAGCGCGAGTCGGCGAAGCTGCATGGCGCGGCTCAACGGAGCACTTTGCTCGTCTGTTGGCAAGGGGCTTGGAGCGGACTAAAACCCACGCACGATGACTACGTCCTCGATGCGTTCCTTGACCAGCGCACTGATGATCGCCGACCCCCAATCGACCGGCGACGCGCCGAAGCTCGATCCAGTCGCGCTCGTTCTCCACGCCTCGGTCCCCGTGAAGGCGGTCCTGGTCATCCTGGTCCTCTTCTCGGTCGCGTGCTGGCTCACCATCGGCGCGAAGGCGCTCCACCTTGCGCGTGCGCGCGGCGAGTCGAAGCGCTTCCTCGACGTGTTCGATCAGACGCCGAGCTTCGACGCGATCGCCCAGGGCCTCGCGGCGTTTCGCGGCTCGCCGTTCGCGCGGATCTTCGCCGTCGGCTACGACGAGATGCGCCGCGTGACGCAAGGCCGCCCGGGTCGCCTCGACGAAGCGCAGGGCACGCACGTCGCGAGCGCCACGCGCCGCGCCGCCGCGCAGGAGGTCTCGCACCTCGAGTCGTGGATGAGCGTGCTCGGCACGATCGGCTCGACCTCGCCGTTCATCGGCCTCTTCGGCACGGTCTACGGAATCATGGACGCGTTCCTCAGCATCGGAAACCAGCAGAACGCGAACCTCCCGGTCGTCGCGCCGAAGATCGCCGAGGCGCTCATCGCGACCGCGATCGGCCTCGTCGCCGCGATCCCCGCCGTCATGGCGTACAACTACTTCGCCCGCCGCGTGCAAGTGATCGCCGACGGCATGGAAGGCTTCGCCGAGGACGTCGCGGCCCGCGCGAAGCTGGGAGGTTTGTGACATGGCGATGGCCGCTGCGGGTGGCGGTCGCGGAAGACGCCGCCTCGGCGGGATGAACGAGATCAACGTGACGCCGCTCATCGACGTCATGCTCGTGCTGCTCGTCATCTTCATGGTCACGGCGCCGCTGCTCCGCACCGACGTCCAGGTCGAGCTGCCGAAAGTGAAGTGCTTCTCCGACGCAAATGGACGACTCGAAGATGCTGGTGATCGTCACGAGCGACGAGCACGTCTATCTGGGCAAAGACGAAATCACCGGAGACGTCGAAAACAAGTTGAAGACGAACGCGCGCCTGCAGACCGAAAAGGAGCTCTACGTGCAAGCCGACGAAAACGTGAAATACGGGGCGGTCCTCCGCGTGATGGCCGCCGCGCGCTCGGCGGGCGTCGAGAAATTCGGAATGGTCACCGACCCGTTGACCGTCGAAATCAGAGGACGATGCTGGCAGCGAAGAGCGGCAGAGCTTGGGTGAGACCCCAGCTACTCCGGCGACGAGATCGCCGTCGGGATCGGGCTCGCCGTGGCGCTCCACGCGATCCCCGCGCTGCTCCTCTTCTTGAAGATCGTGCCACCCGCTCGAAGGCACGGCGGACGACATCGAGGTCGCCAAGCCCGTCATCGCGGCGAACGTCCTCAAGCTCGGCAACCCGCTCGACCCGAAGCTGCTGCCCGACCGCCTCGTGCCGCACCAGAACCACGGCGCCCAAGAAACAAGTCATCGCCTCGCAGGACGATCCGCTCCACCAGAAGCCCGACGCCGGCGCGCCTCCGCCCAATACGATCGACTCGCAGCAGGTCCAGCACGCCGACAAGAACGATCCATTCCCCGAGGACGCGGGGCGCCCGCAGCAGGCCGAGGGCAGCGACGCGGGCATCGAGGGCGGGCCCGAGACCGACCCGAGCAAAGTGCACGCGGGCGACATGTACGCGGCGAAGCTCTCGACGTTCTTCCACGATCGCTGGTCGATCCCGACCGTGATCTCGAACGCCGACGCGTCGCACCTCTGCGTCGTTTACCAAATCAACGTCGAGCCCGCGTATGGTCATCTGGCACGTGCGGATCGCGCCGGTCAAGAAGAGCGGAAACGATCTGTTCGACGACTCGGCGCGCAGCATGCTCCAAAAACTTCTCGACGATCGGACCGAGTTGCCCGAGCCTCCCCCGAGGTTGCGGATAACTTCAAGGGACGTACGGTGAACCTGACGCTCACGGGGGACATGCACGGAGACGGATCGCGATGCAGGTGAGAATCTTCCTACTCGTCGTCGCGGCGTTCCTCGCGTTCGCCGTGGACGTGTCGGCGCAGAGCACGCTGCCCAACGTGCAGCAGCCCACGGGCGGTCAAATCACGCAGATCACCGTGTCGGGCGGCAACCGCTCGCTCTTCAAGGTCGCGCTCCCCAAGTGGCAGGGCGACGACGCGACGGGCCGTCAGGGCGTCGACACCGCGTCGCGCGATTTCGTGCTCTCGAGCATGTTTCAGGTGCTCGACCCGCAGAGCTTCACCGCGAACCTCCAGGCGGAGGGCAACACGATCGATCCGTCGTCGTGGCGAAACGTCGGCGCCGAGGGCGTGATCAAGGGCAACGCGTACGTGCGCGCGGGCGGCGCGCTGCACATCGAGATGCGGCTCTTCGTCGTCTCGCGCGGACCGGACGCCGTGCTCAAGCGCGACTACGACGTCGCTGCTGGCAACGGGCGCACGGCGGTGCACCAGTTCGTCAACGAGGTCATCAAGTGGTTCACGGGGACCGCCGGCACCTTCGGCACGCGCCTCGTGTTCTCGGCGACGACCGGCCGCGGCCAAAAAGGGATCTTCGAGGTCGGGAGCGACGGCACCGGGCTCGCGCGCATCCCCACGGCGACGAACGTCGCGCTCGCGCCGGCGATCGGGCCCGGCGGAAACGTGTATTATGCAGGTGGTTTGTCGGACGGGTCGTACGTCCTCTACCGCACGGGGGCGACGACGCCGGCGTTACGGCACGCGGGGCTCGTCTTCGGCGTCGCGTTCGGCGGCGGCAAGATGGCGCTCGTCGTCTCGCAGAACGGGCAGAGTGACATCTGGGTGGGAGCGTCCGACGGCTCGGGCATGACCAAGTTCACGCACGGCGGCCTCAACACGCACCCCGCGTTCGGCCCCGGCGGACAGCTCGCCTACGTGTCGAACGCGAGCGGCAACCCGCAGATCTACGTCGACGGCAAACGCGTGAGCTCGCGCGGCTCGTACAACATGGCGCCTGTCTGGTGCAACGACCCCGAGGGTGGGACGAAAATCCTCTTCATGGGCCGAGACGGCGCGACCTGGGACATCTTCAGCGTGAACGCCGACGGCTCGGGCATGAAGCGCCTCACGCAAGACCAAGGGTCGAACACGTACCCGGCGTGCTCGCCCGACGGGCGCGTCGTCGCGTTCTTTTCGACGCGCGGCGGCGGCGGCATCTACACGAGCAACCCGCAGGGCATGAACCAGCAGAAGATCGCCTCGACGACCGGCGAGAGCTTGCGCTGGGAAGGCAACTGACCGTCAGCGGCTCCGCGGCTTCGCCGCGAGGTGCGCGCGGTGCAACGCGCCGCAGGTGATGCGTCGCGACCGGACGAGCTCGCGCCGAAACGGCTGAAATCGCGCGTCGAGCGTTGGCCCACGCGGTGCAATGGTGGAGTGCGTCCGCGGTCTTGGCGCGGCGCGTTCGATCGTGCGCGTGGTCAAAAAACCCCTCCTCCAGAGCCGACGACGATCGAACGCGCTGCGCCTGGGCCGCGACTTATTCGCGCTCGGCGGCTTCGGCGAGGACGCGCTCGATGGTGCGCGTCGTCATCTCCCCTGCGACGACCTCGCGGTCCTCGATGAGGAGCTTGTGGAGCGGGATGTTCGTGCGGATGCCGCCGACGATGAACTCGCCGAGCGCGCGGCGCATGCGGACGAGCGCCTCGGCGCGCGTCGGCGCGTGCACGATGAGCTTGGCGAGCAGCGAGTCGTAGTCGCTCGGGACCTTCCACCCGCCGTAGACGCCGCTGTCGATGCGCACGCCTGCGCCGCCGGGCGGGTGGTACTCGGTGATGAGGCCCGGCCACGGCGCGAAGGACTTGGGGTCTTCGGCGTTGATGCGGCACTCGATCGCGTGACCGCGGAAGCTCCACGGGCGCGTGTCGGGGAGGTCGATCGCTTCGCCCGCGGCGACCTTGATTTGCAGCGCGACCAAGTCGAGACCGGTCGTCATCTCGGTGACCGGGTGCTCGACCTGGACGCGCGTGTTCATCTCGAGGAAGTAGAGCTTGCGGTCCTCGTCCATGATGAACTCGAGCGTGCCGAGCGAGCCGTAGCCCGTCTCGCGCACCGCCTTGCGGATGACGTCGCCGATGGAGGCGCGCAGCTCCTCGGTGACGACCGGGCTCGGCGCTTCTTCGATGATCTTCTGGTGGCGGCGCTGGAGCGAGCACTCGCGCTCGCCGAGCGTCCAGACCTTGCCTTTGCCGTCGGCGAGGATCTGGAACTCGATGTGCTTCGGACGCTCGACGAATTTCTCGACGTAGACGTCCGGGTTGCGGAAGCCGGTCTCGGCCTCGCGCCGCGCGGACTGAAAGCTCGACTCCATCTCGTCTTCGTTGCGGACGATGCGCATGCCGCGCCCGCCGCCGCCGCCCGACGCCTTCAGAATGACCGGGAAGCCGATTCGCCTCGCTTCTTCGAGCGCGTGCGGGACGTCGCGGAGGACCTTGCTGCCCGGGAGCAGCGGCAGGCCGAATTTTTCGGCGTTTCCGCGCGCGGTGACTTTGTCGCCCCAGGCTTGCATCGCCTCGGGGGTCGGACCGATGAACTTGAGCCCGCACTTGGCGCAGATCCGCGCGAACTCGGCGTTCTCGGAGAGGAAGCCGTAGCCCGGGTGGATGGCGTCGGCCGCGGTGATCTCGGCGGCGCTGATGATCGCGGGGATGTTGAGGTAGCTCTTCGACGCGGGCGCCGGTCCGATGCACACGGCCTCGTCGGCGAAGCGAACGTGGAGCGCGCGCGCGTCGGCCTCGGAGTGCACGGCGACGCTTCGGACGCCGAGCTCCTTGCACGCGCGCACGATGCGGAGCGCGATCTCACCACGGTTCGCGATGAGAATTTTCTTGAACACTCAGCCGATCTCGCTGAAATCCGCGGCGAGGGCGCCGCGACGGGTGGAACGTCGACCCGTATCGCCGGACGGCACCATGCCGCCCGCGCTGGCTGCCGACCGAACTGACGGAGGTCGCTCGCACATCACGACCTACGCCTTCTTGATTTTGAACAGCTTCTGCCCGAACTCGACGGCCTTGCCGTTCGGCACGCAGACCTCGATGATCGTGCCCGACACGTCGGATTCGATCTCGTTCATCAGCTTCATCGCCTCGATGATGCAGAGGGTCTGACCGGGACGGACCATCGAATCCGACCTCGACGAAGGACGGCGCGTCGGGCGAGGGCGAGCGGTAGAAGGTGCCGACGAAGGGGCTCGTCACCTCGACGACGTCGCTGTCCACGGGCGCTTGTCCGGCGGGCGCGGCGTGCGCGTGGGCGACGACCTGCGGCGGGGCCGCGGCCAGAGCCTGCGTCGCGACCGCGATTTTCCCGCGGACGATTCGAACGCGGGCGCCTTCGTCCTCGTGCTCGAACTCGGCGATGTCCTTCTCGATGAGCAGGTCGAACAGCAATCGCAGCTTTTCGGAATCCCAGCTCAAAGCGCAGCCTCCATTTGCAGAGGCGCGCACTCTAAAACAGCCGAGCCGTTTCGGCTACAGGGTCTTCGACGCGGGTCGGTTCGCGTGCGTAGCGCCGGACGCGCCTAGTGCTAGCGGGAATTTCGCAGCGAACGGCGCGAGAATCACGGAGCCAGCAGTCGCGACGGCAGCCTACCTCATGCATCAAGCATGACGTGCTCGTCCCAGGAACGCGACGAGGCCCTCGAGCGCGAGGAGGTAACTGTCCCCGCGGAAACCGGAGACCTTTCCGACGCACGCGGCGGCGATCTTGGACTCGTGGCGGTACGCCTCGCGCGCCTCGGGGTTCGAGAGGTGCACTTCGACGCAGGGGAGGTCCGTCGCCGTGAGCGCGTCGAAGATCGCGAGCGACGTGTGCGTGTACGCGGCGGCGTTGAGGAGTAGCCCCGCGTACCGCTTCGGCGCCGCCCCGATCCACTTCACGATCTCACCCTCGACGTCGCTCTGCTTCGTGTCGACCGCAACGCCGAGCTCGCCCGCGCGCTTCTTGATGCGCTTATGGATGTCGCCGAGCGTCTCGCGACCGTAAATGTCCGGCTCGCGCGTGCCCAGCAGCCCGAGGTTCGGCCCGGAGATGCAGAGGATCCGCGCGCGCTCACAGCTCGGCGGCGAGCTTCGGGACGGTCGTGCGCATCATGTAGCGGCCTTTGCCGAAGTTTCCGTCGGGCTTCATCGTGAGCGCGAGGAAGTACGAGTCGCCGACCATTCGGATCAGCGTGATCATCTTCTCGGTGGCGACGGCCATTTCGCGCGCCGTCCCGGCTTCGAGCATCTCGCTGGCGCGCTTGATGGCGCCGATGACGACGCTGAACTCGACGCCGATGGTGTCGATGTCGAAGGGGGCGCCTTCTTTCGCGTACTTCTCGAGGGCGATGCCGCTCGAGTCCATGATGAGGCACGCGAGGCCGCCGTCGACGCCTTCGACGAGACCCTTCAAAGCGTCTTCGAACATATGCGCCAGCGTAGATGTCTGGTGGCGCGAAGGTCAACTCCTTGATACCGTCGCGTGCCCATGCGCAGCAGCGCGCTTTCCGGGCGGGTGCGCCAAAAAGGGGATACGCCCCGCACGATGGTGCAAAAAATCTTCGCGGGCCGGTGTCCGGCTCCGTCGAGCGATCGCGCGCCGTGTGCCGTCGATCAGGTCGCCCTGGCGGCGGCGCCGCACGTCGCGCTCGACGAGGCGCTCGCGCGGGGCCTCAAGCGGACGTCGCTCGAAATCGCGGTCGCCTACGAGACGGCGTGCGTCGACGCGCGCGCGCGCAACGGGGAAGGGCGGGCCGCGCTCCTCGCGCACGGCCTGGTCGTCGCTCGGGCCGGCGCGGGGTTCCCGGCGCCGGTCCACCTGGAGCGGTTCGCGAGCCCGGCGCGTCTGTGCGTCACCGACGACCCGCGCTTCGCCTCGGTCGGCGGCATCGGGATGCTCGCGCTGAGCGCGACGCCGACGCAGCTCGGCGCCGCGCTGGCGGGGCAGTCGATCGAGCTCGCGCATCCGCGCAGCGTCCACGTGCTCCTCGCCGGCCGCACGCGCCCGTTCGTGTGCGCGCGCGACGTCGCCCTCGAGCTCGAGCGGCGCGGCCTCGGCGAAGCGGTCGAGCGCGCGCGCGGCGAGCACGGCGCGCCCGTCGTCGTCGAGTTCGGCGGGCCGAGCGTGCGCCTGCTGTCGGTCGGCGAGCGCGCGGTCATCGCCGGCGTCGCGCCGCGCGTCGGCGCGGTCGCCGCGATTTTCCCGAGCGACGAGCGGACCGAGGTCTACCTGCGCGATCAACGGCGGTCCAAGGCCCATCGCGCGCTCGCGCCCGACGCGGGCGCGCCGTTCGACGAGGTCATGCAGGTCGATCTCGGCGCGGTCGACCCGCTCGTCATCGACGAAACGGGGAAGCTCCGCGCGGCGCGCGAGCTGAACGGAAAAATCGCGGCGCAGGTCGTCCTCGGCGGCGACGGCGGCGTCACCCTGCGCGACCTGCTCGCGACGGCGCTCTTGCTGAAGAGCAAGCGCGTGCCGCCCGGGCTCGAGCTTCTCTTCGCCCCGCCGACGCGGCAGATGCTCGAGGTGCTCGCGGCCGAGGGCGCCCTGTCGGATCTCATCGCGACCGGCGTCCGCATCGTTGAGCCCGACGCGCGCGTCGCGACGGGCGAGCTCTATCCGTCGCACGGCCTCGTGGCGCAGTCGTTCGACACCGCCGAAAATCGAACGCCGTCGTCGCCTCGCCCGAGACGCTCGCCTACGCGGTCGCCACCGGCACGCTCGGTGATCCGCGCGGGTTCAAACGTCCCGTGCGCGTGAGCGTGCCGCGCGAGCTGCCGACCGACGACGTGCTCGTGGTCCGCGGCGGCCCGCTCCGGGCGAAGAAGACCTAGAACGGTCGTAGGCGAGCGACACCGCCGTCATCACGTCGGTATTGTCGACGCCGGGCAGCGGGTTGTTCTCACCCGACGAGATGCGCGCCGCCGCGTACCCGCACCGCGCCCGCTGTGACGGTCACGTCCGCCGGCGCCGTGGAGTCGACGTCCTCGTGCGCGCCGATCATCACGGCGACGCGCGAGAATCCCGCGCCGCCAAGGTCGACGCCGACGAGCCGGCCCGCGGCGTCGAGCAGGAGCTGCGCGCGCCCGACCGGCGGCGCGTCGCCGCCTTCGAACGTGATCACGCAGTCATTTCCTTCGGATCGGACGCCCAGTGCTTTGCGATCGCTAATCACGATCAAATGATACGCTGCGCCCATCGCATGTCGAAGGGACGGCTCACGCGTCAAGAGCTCGGCTGGCTGCTGACCCAGGAGGCGGCGGGCGCCGCCGAGCGCCTGCGCTCGGGCGTGCAAATTTTGAAGTCGAATCCGCCGCCGGGGGAGAGCCCGGCCGCCGGCCTCGACGCCACGCTCGACGCGCTCGACGACACGATGAAGATGCTCTCGTCGCTGCACAACCGTCCCGTGCGCGTGACGGGGCGGCGCGGGCGCGTCGATTTGGCCGCGCTCTTGTGGGAAGTCGCCCCGGACGCGCGGGCGGCCATCGAGCCCGGAAGCGGGACCGAGGTGTTCGGCGACGAGGCCGAGCTCCGCCGCATGCTCCAGCTCCTCGTCGAGCACGGGAGCGGCGTCGGCTCCCAGGTCACGATCAAACGCGACGGCGACATGGTGAAGGTCGCCGTCGTCCTCGGACCCGACGCGACCGCGACCGCGGAGGCGGAGCGCGCGTGGCTCTCGCGGATGGCGACGCGCTACGGCGGGCGCCTCGATCTCGAAGGCGGCATGGAGATCTTCAGCCTGCCTGCGGACTCCGAGCGCGTCGAGCGGGAGGCGCTCGAGCGCGAGCTCGACGAGGCGCGAAAACAGGGCGAAGCGTACGCGCGCGAGCTCGCCGCGGCGTTCACGACGAGCGAGGAGGGCGTGAGCCCGTCGACGTTTCCGCCGCCGCTAGCTGGCACCGACGTCGGCGATCGGGTCGCGGTGCTCGTGCGACTCGCGGGCGGCATCGCGGTCGAGCTCCGCAGCTTGCTGTCGCCGGCGATCCGCGAGATCGCCGCGCTCGCCAAAGACGAAGAAGAGAAGTTCGAGACGATCCGCCGCGAGCTCGGCCAGGTGCAGGAGCTCGGTCACGCGCTCGCGTCGGTGGGCGAGATCGACGTGCACGAGCTCCCCGGCCCGGTGTCGCTCGGCGAGATCGCGTCGCGCCAGGTCGCGCACTCCGAGGTCCGCGCGACCCGCACGGGCGTCACGTTGAGCCTCGTGGACGACACGCAAGGCAAAGCCCACGGCCGGACGTCGGCCCGCGCGATGACGTCGATCGTCGACGCGCTGCTCTCCCAGGCGATCCAGGCCTCGCCGCGCGGCACGACGGTCGAGGTCCGCGTGCTCGACGAAGAGCGCGGGCCGTGCGTTCAAGTCGACGACGCGGGGCCGCCGCTGCCGGCGAGCGCGCGAAAGCAGTTCGTGGGTCTCGAGACCGAGCCGGGGACGTACGGGCGGCCGACGAGCCTGCCGCTCTACGTCGCCGCCGCGCTCGCGTCGTGGCAGGGGGCGACGTTCGAGGTGGCGGACGCGCCGAGCGGCGGGCTGCGGGTGCGCGTGACGTTCTCGCGCTGACCGCGTCAGCGCTTGAGATCGAGCTTGTGCTGGCCGCTCTTCCTGCGGAGCGACTCGATCTCTTTCAAGAGCGCAGTCGGCGAGAACGGCTTCGTGTAGTACGCGGTGGCGCCGGCGGCGAGCGCGCGCTCTTTGCTGCGCGTGTCGTCCATGGCGCTGATGATCAGGATCGGCACGATCTTGGTGGCCTCGTCCTTGCGCAGACGCTCGCAGACCTCGAAGCCGTCGAACGCGCCCGGCAGGTTGAGATCGAGCAGGATGACGTCCGGGGTTTTCTCGTGTGCCGCCTCGAGGCCGCGCGCGCCGTTCGGGACGGCGACGACCTCGTGACCGCGGCCGGCCACGAGCGCCTCGATCATCCGGCGGATGGCGTCGGCGTCTTCGACGATGAGGATGCGCATGGAGGTTCGAGTCTAGAGCAGGTTCAGGAGCTTCTTCGAGCGCGCCGCCGAGGCTTCCATGATCGCCTTCGCTTCGTCGGCAGGGATCTTGAGACGCTTGATGAGCTCGTCGAGGAACGCGCGCTCGGCGTCGTCTTGTTTGCCGTCGGCGAAGGAGAGCAGCACGGCGTGCTGCAGCAGGATGCGGCGATCGTCGGCGGAGAGCGACTGGAGCTCGATGTCCTCGATCGACCGCTTCTTCTCGGCGAACGCGCGGATTTGCTCTTTCTCGACGTCGTCGGCGCCGTAGGCGTCGAGCAGCGCCTCGATGGTCTGCTTCTCCCGCTCGGCGTACTCGCCGTCGGCCCACGCGACGGGAACGAGCGCTTTGACGATGGCGAAGTCCTGGTCGTGCATGGGCCGCAGACTATCAGATTTATTTCACGGCCAAGTGCGCGACGCGAACGCCCGCCTTGCCCGAGGAATCGGCGACGAAGCTCGAGGCCGGGACGTGCAGGCGCTTCCGGTAGGTCGTCGGACCGGCGACGAGGACGTCGACGTCGGTGTCGCACGCGACGATGTCGTCGATCGGCACCGGGTCCTCGGCGCTATCCTGGCCGATTCCCGCGAGCAGCCACACCTCCGCGCCCTTCGGCGAGGAGATGACGTGGACGACCCCGGGGTTTCCCTTTCCGCCGACCTCGCTGCCCGGCTCGCCAGGAGGCCAGCGATCGACCGCGCCGGCGCGGGCGCGCGACTTGTCGAGCTGGATGGGCAGAATCGAAGCGCGGCTTTCCGTCGACGGTCTCCCACGTCGCGCCGGCCGGCACGATCGCGCGTTTCGGCACGTACCCCTCGGCCGTCGCGACGAACTCGAGGCGCGCGCCGACGGGCATGTGATCGACGAGCGCGGGCGCCTGGCCCTCGCGGATCAGGATCTCGGCGTCCTTGGGCGCGCCGGTGACGACGAGGGACGCGTGGCACGCGGGCTGCGCGTTCTGCGCGGCGATGCGCGCGCGCTCCGCTTCGGCGGCGGCGCGCTCGGCGGCGACCTTCTCCGGCGTTCGACCGGTCAAAAACCCCGGCTTCGCTAGCCAGAGCGCGACGGCGAAGCCGGCGACGACGAGCACCAACAGCAAGATGACGCCGAGCCCCGAGCCGCCCTTGCGCTGGAGCTTGCGCGTCTCGGTCGTCAGCGAGAGATTCTGCTTGCGCACCGACGGCGCCGTCGGCAGGACGCGCTCTTCGGCGAAGGGCGACGAGCGCGGCGGCGGCTCTTTGCGCTGGGCCGATCGCGGCGCGGGCGCGCTCTCGGCGAGGAGCGACTCAATCGCGTCGTCGTCGTCCGTCGACGGCGCGTTCACCGGCGGCGGCGTCTTGGTCGCATCGAGGCCGGCCATCGCCTTCAGCTCCTTCGAGAGCGCCTTGTCCTCGCGCTGCCCGGAGACCTCGAACGAGTCGAGCAAGCTGTCGACCGAGTCTCGCTTCGCGCGGGTCGCCGCCGCGTCGAGCTCTTCTTTGCTGATGCCGACCGTCGGGAGATTGCTCGCGCTCTCCGCCGCGGGGGGCGGGAGCGTCTCGACGTCGCGCTTCGCCGTCGGGACCTCGTCCTCGAATTTCACTGGCGCCGGGGCCGGCGAGCGCGCGATGTCCGGCACGCTCGCGTTTCGGCCGATGCGGTTCGTCACGCGCTTGGTCTCGCGCGCGAGTCGTGCGAGCGCGCGCTTTCCCGCCGAGCGGTTCACGGGGATGAGCGACGCCTCGAGCTCCTCGACCATCACCGCGACGCCCGTGCCGCCGCGCCGCTTCGCGACCGACGCGAGCGCCGGCGTGCTGGCTCCCGACGCCTCGAGCAATTTCGCGAGCAGCCGGCGGAGCGACACTTCGGCGTCGCCCACGGGCTCGTTGGGGCCGCGCACCAGCGCGACCGAGCCTTCTTCGCTGACGTAGACCGAGCGCGTGTCGATCTCGCCGGCCGTCGCCGCGCCCTCGGCGAGCTCGAGCACGAGATACCCCGCGAGCTCCGGCGTCAGCGGGGCGCGCTTCTGCGCGACCACCGCGAAGATTTCTTCGAGCGTCACGGAAGCGTCGAGGGGTTCGGTCGTGTTCGTCATGCGCTCTGCCGCACGGCAACGCCGCGGTCGTGAAGATATTGCTTCGCCTCGGCGATGGTGTAACGCCCGAAATGGAAAATCGATGCGGCCAGCGCCGCGTCGGCGTGACCGTCGGTGAGCCCGAGCCTCAAGTGCTCGAGCGTGCCGACCCCGCCGCTCGCGATGACGGGCACCGGCACGGCGTCGGCGACGCGCGCGACGAGCTCGAGATCGTAGCCTTCCTGCGTGCCGTCCCGGTCCATGCTGGTGAGCAGGATCTCGCCGGCGCCGCGCCGCGCGATCTCCTCCGCCCACGCGATCGCGTCCTTGCCGGTGCTCGTGCGCCCGCCGTGGACGTACACCTGCCAGCCGCGCGGGCCGCGCTTCGCGTCGATCGCGACGACGATCGCCTGCGAGCCCCAGGCGCCCGCGCAGCGCTCGACGAGCTCGGGCTCGCTCACCGCCGCCGTGTTGATGCTCACTTTGTCGGCGCCCGCGCCGAGGAGCGCGCGCACGTCGTCCTCGCCGCGCACGCCGCCGCCGACCGTGAGCGGCACGAACGTCGCCTCCGCGGTCCTCGCGACGACGTCGAGCAGCGTGCCGCGTTTCTCGTGCGACGCGGTGATGTCGAGCAGCGCGATCTCGTCGGCGCCGCCGGCGTCGTAGCGCGCGGCCTGCTCGACCGGATCGCCCGCATCGCGCAAATCGACGAACCCGGTCCCCTTGACGACGCGCCCGCCCTGCACGTCGAGGCACGGGATGATGCGCTTCGCGAGCATGTCTAGCGCATCATGGCGCTTTGGCCCCGCGTTTCATAGATCTCGAGCAGCTTCTCGATCGACGCGAGGTTGTTGTCGATCGCCTCTTGCACGATCGAGTTCATGGTCGCGGTGGAGCCCTTGAGCGCCTCGTAGTAGCGCTGCCGATCCGTCGAGTGGATGACCGCCGGCGGGTAACCCGACCTCAGCAGCAGCAGGTTCATGAGGAGGCGAGCGACCTTTCCGCTGTCGGTCGCGAACGGAAAGACGCGCAGGAGATCGTAGTGCGCGCGCGCGGCGAGCCGGATGGGCGTGCGCGTGCGCTTGGTCTCGGGGTCGTTGATCCAGTCGACGATCTGCCGGACCTTGTAGGTGACCTTGTCCGGCGCGGCGTACTCGTGGAAGTAGAGCCTGTGCTGCGGGATGTCCTTCCGGTACTTGACCGTTTTGACGTCGCCCTCTTCCGGATGAAGGATGAGGTAAATCTTCTTCACGAGGTCGACCGTGATCGGCTGCTTGCGCTTCACCGCTTGTTCACGGATGAAGTCGAGCGCCTCGCGGTGCCGCCGGATCTCTTCGACGACGGGCTGCAGGCTCGAGTCGAGATCGGCTTGGAAGCTCGGATCGATCGCGGCGCGCAGCTCTTGAACCGTGTAGACGACGCCCTCGATCGCGGTGTCGTGGTAAATCCACGACATGTCGAGGTTCTCCTTGTACTGACGTTGGAACTCGACGTCGGTCGCTTGGAGGCGTGACTCGAGCGTCGCGGTGCGCTCCTCGAGCGAGATGGGCTTGGGGGGCGCCGGCGGCGGCGGCGGGGCAGCAGCAGCGCGGGCGCCGCGCTTGGCGGTGGTCTTGGCGGCCATTAGGTAGTTGCGCTCGCGGGCGGAAGGGCGCCAGGGTAGTGAATTCGGGGTTTTGCCGTCAACCCCGACCGGCAATTGGGGTATGAGGGGTGCGTGTTAGTTCAGCTTTCGGCGCAGAATCTCGTCTTGATCGAGCAAGTCGCGCTCGAGCCGGGGCCCGGATTCAACGTCCTCACGGGCGAGACCGGGGCCGGAAAGTCGATGCTCGTCGATGCTTTGAGCCTCGTCTTGGGGGCGCGCGCGCGCCCCGACGCGGTCCGGAACGGCGAGCGCGAGGCGACGGTCGAGGCCCTCTTCGAGGTCGAGCCCGGCTCGCGCGTCGCCGCCAAGCTCGAAGCGGCGGGCATCGCCGACTTCAAGCGGGGCGTCGCCGCTCCGAGGCGACGACAGCGGCCAGCTCGTCATTCGCCGGGTCATCCAGAGCGAGGGCCGGAGCCGGGCCTACCTGAACGGCAGGCTCTGCACCGCGACGCAGCTGCTCGAGCTCGCGCCCGACCTCTGCGACATCGCCTCGCAGCACGAATCAGTGTCGCTCACCAATCCCGCGACGCACCTCGAGTACCTCGACGCGTTCGGCAAGCTCACGAGCGAGCGCGTCGCCCTCGAAGAGGCGGTCGACGCGGCCGGCCGCGCGACCGACGAGCTCGAGCGCGCGTGCGACGCGGAGAAGAGCCGCGCCGAGCGCGAGGACTTCCTGCGCTTCCAGCTGCGCGAGCTCGACGAGGTCGATCCGAAGCCGAACGAAGAGGCCGAGCTCGAGAACGAGCGCGGTCGCCTCAGGCACGCCGAGAAGCTCGCTGGCTCGACGCGGCGCGCGGCGGAGCGGCTCTACGACGGCGAGGGCGCGATGTGCGACGAGCTCGGGCGGCTCGCGTCGGGAATCGACGGCGCGGCGGCGCTCGACGGCACGCTCGGCCCGCTCGCGCGTGCGATCGAGGCGGCGCGTGCCGAGCTCGCCGACGCCGCGCGCGCTCTCTCTCGCTACGCCGACTCGGTCGAGGCGAGCCCCGACAGGTTGACCGAGGTCGACGACCGCTTGTTTCGGCTGCGAAAGCTGCTTCGTCGCTACGGCCCGACGGTCGGATCTGCGCGCGCAGCGCGACGCGCTCGCGACCGAGCTCGACGCGCTCGCCTCGTCGCAAGAGCGACGCGCCGCGCTCGAGGACGAGCGGACCAAGCTCCTCGCGAAGGCCGCCGACGCCGCGCGCTCGCTCTCGCGGAAGCGGTGCGCGGCAGCGGATCAGCTCGCCGACGCGATCGGGCGCGAGCTCCAGGCGCTCGGCATGGGGCGCGCGCGGGTCGTCGTCGAGGTCGCGACCGCGCAGGCGACGGCGGCCGACGCGCTCGTCGTCGACGGCGCGCGCCTTGGGCGCAGCGGGATCGATCGCGTCGAGTTCTTGATCGCGCCGAACCCCGGTGAAGATCCGCGCCCGCTGCGGCGCATCGCGAGCGGCGGCGAGTTGAGCCGCGCGCTGCTCGCGCTGAAGCGCGTCCTCGCCGAGAAGGGCCCCGCGGGCCTCTACGTGTTCGACGAGGTCGACACGGGCGTCGGTGGCGCGATCGCCGAGGTGCTCGGTCACGCGATGGCCGACGTCTCGCGGCACCGTCAGGTCATTTGCGTGACGCACCTGCCGCAAATCGCGGCGCTCGCAGACACGCACTTCGTCGTCAGCAAGACCGAAGCCCGCGGCCGCACGACCACGAGCGTCAAGAAGCTCGGCACCGCCGAGCGCATCGACGAGGTCGCGCGAATGATCGGCGGCCTCAAGGTCGGCGACGCTGCCCGCCGCGCGGCCGAAGAAATGCTCCAGCGCCCCGCCAAAAGTCCGCGCGCGCGCCGCTGACCGGCGCGCCGCCTTCGCGTCAAACGGCGAGGACGGTCGCTACGTTTTCGCTGAAGCGGAGCGGGCGGTCGCGGCGCGTGAGGACCTCGCAGCCGGTCTTGGTGACGACGATGGTGTGCTCGAACTGCGCAGAGAGCGACCCGTCGGCGGTGCGGACGGTCCACTTGTCGTGGGGATCGACGTCGACCTCCCAGCTACCCGAGTTCACCATCGGCTCGATCGTGAAGACCATGCCCGCGCGAATCCTGTCGCCGGTCCCGCGCTTGCCGTAGTGCTTCACCTGCGGCGGCTCGTGGAAGCGGCGGCCGATGCCGTGGCCCACGAAGTCGCGCACGACGCTGCACCCTTGCGCCTCGACGTACTGCTGAATCGCCGCGCCGATGTCGCCGAGCCGCGCGCCCTCGCGCACTTCGGCGATCCCGAGGTCGAGCGCCGTGCGGCACACCTCGACCACGTGGCGCGCGGCCGGCGACGGCGCGCCGATGTAGAACGTCGCCGACGTGTCGCCGTGAAAGCCGTTGTAGAGCGTCGTCACGTCGACGTTCACGATGTCGCCGTTCTTCAGCACGTCCTTGGTGGACGGGATGCCGTGGCAGACGATGTCGTTGATGGAGGTGCAGACGCTCTTCGGGAAGCCTTTGTAGTTGAGCGGCGAGGGGACGGCGCCGCGGCGGATCGTGTCGTCGTAGACGATCTTGTCGATGTCCTCGGTCGTCATGCCCGGGCGGATCATCTCGCCCACGAGCAGGAGCGTCTCCGCGGCCATCTGGCTGGAGACGCGGATCGCGTCGATTTCTTTTTGGCTCTTGAGCTCGACCGTCACGATGAAACTCTTATTACTTGAACTCCGAGAGCGCCATCGAGTCTTTCACGGCGGCGATCACGTCCTTCGAATCCGAAGCGAAATGGGCGTAAAAGCGGGGCTCGTTGTCGGGGCCTTTGAACTGGCGGACGAAGACGACGAAGGTCTTGCCGCCCAGCCGCGCGTCCAAGCTGCGCACGATCCCGGCGCTCGGCGAGCTCTTGTCGAAGGGAACGACGAACTCTTCAGGCGGCGGGTGCGTGCTCGTCAGCGTCTCGAGCACGCGAAGCCCGAGCTGGTACTCGACGTCGTCGCCGTTGCGCTTCTGCGTCACGGTGTCGACGCGGGCGCGGACGACCGCGTCCCCGAGCTGCGTGCGCTCGCGCACCCTCGCGTCGCTCTGCGGGGTTCGCGTGTCGTCGAGGTTCAGCCCGACCGCGCGCGGGTCGATCGCGTCGTCGAAGAGCTCGGTCTGGCGGCCCTCCCACGACGGGAGCGGCCTGCCGGGCGAGTTCGCGTCCGGTCCGCCGCACGCAAGAGCCAGCGCCGCCGCGGCCGCAAACACCCAAAAACGCGAGAAAGACATCGGGACGCGAGCGGATCTAGCACGTTCGCGCGGAGCTTCGCGCCGGGGAAGACGAGACGGCCGAAGAATCATTTGGACTCTGATGCGTCAAACCATCGAACGCATTCGACGATTCCACGGCCGGGTTGTATAAGCGGAGCAGGGAAAGACAACATGACGACGCGCAAAGCACACGGGTTGGTGGGGCTGGTGCTGGCGGCGGTGCCGGCGACGTTCGCGGTCGCGGCCATGGCTGCCGGCGGCCATCACCACGCGCAGGCCCAGGCCGCGGCGGACCCGCCGACTGTGAGCAGTCTCGCGGGCGCGCTCGAGGCGTTTCGCTGGGGGATGACCCACTCCGACGTCATCCGCGTGATGAACCAGACCGGCGGCGTCTTCGATCGCGACTACAACCCGCAGCTCGCGCGCATGCAGCCGGGCATCGCGATGCAAGACGTCGAGGCCGAGCGCGACAACCGCAAGAAGGCGTTCGAGAACAGTTGGGTGAAGTTCGAAGACACGCCGACCGGCTTCGACAACACGCACATCAAGAACGAGTACACGTACCGAAACCACGAGTCGGTCATGTACGTCGATCGGGCCGGCAAGCGGCGATACTTCTTCTTCATGGGCACCTCGCCGGGCGAGCGCCTCTGGAAGATCTACGACGACATCCCGCTCAAGCAGGGCGGGCTCCTCGGCGCGAATTTCCAGCAGGCGGTGACGAAGCTCAACGTGCAGTACTCGACGCCGGGCCGCATTCGCGCCGCCGACTACGCCCACGGCGTGATGCACACGACCGCCGATTGGCAAGACGGCGCGACGCACCTCCGCGCCGAGGATCTCGGCGACGGCAACGTCGCGGTCGTCCTCGAAGAGCGCTCCACGCTCGGAAACCTCGCGCAGCTGCGCGTGAACAAAGAGGTCGACCCGCTCGCGATGGATCCGTCGATCGCCGCGGTCACGGGACACAGCATCTCCGATCCCAACGCGACGCACGCGACGCCCGACGCGGGCACGCATCACCGCCGCTGACGGCTCTCCGCCGTCAGCTGATTTTCACGGCGCCTTCGGGGACGCGGAAACCGGTCGTCACGACGACGCGCGCCTTCGGCAAGACGGTGCGCACGGCGGGGACGATCATGCCGTCGCGCGTGAGGGCCGCGCCGGGGCAGCCGGCGCACGTGCCGGTAAGGTGAAAATGCACTTCGTCGGCCGACGCCTTCACGAGGTACATGACGCCTCCGTCGGCGGCGATGAGCGGCGCGAGGACCTCGCGCCCGAGCTTCGTGAGGCCGGCGAGCGGGTCGCCGCCGTCCTCCGCGCGCGGGGGCGCGTCCGACACGGTCATGACGGCGGTGTTCGGGCCCGTCGCGTCCGGGTCTGCACCCAGCGCCGGATCCGTTTTCGAGCTCAGTTGTCGCGACCGCGACTCCACGCGCTCAACCTATCATGTATACTGTCGGTTCGAGGTCGGATTTGGCGCGCTATCGACTCCGATTCCTGCTGCAGGAGGTCGACGTTCACCGTGGCGTCACGATCCTCGGACGCAGCCCCGACTGTCAGGTCACGATCGAGGATCCGCTCGTCTCGCGGCAACACGCGCGGATCGTGATCGACGACGGCGGCGCCTCGGTCGAGGATCTCCAAAGTCGCAACGGCGTGAAGGTGAACGGGCAACCGATCCGCGGCTCCGCGAAGATCAAAGACGGCGATCGCCTCCGCATCGGCACGCAGGAGCTCGTCTTTTGCGAGCTCGCCGAGGGCAGCGGCCCGATCGCGGCCAAGACCACCGGCTTTTTGCGGCACTGCGCCCGCTGCCGCCTGCCGTACCCTCAGGAGCTCGTCGCGTGTCCGAGCTGCGGGGAGACGACTCAGCTCGAAGAAGACACGATGACCGGGCAGCTCGGGGCGGATACTTCGCGCTCCTGGGGGATGCAGCTCCTCCTCGAGGTGCTGGACAAGGCGGTCGGGCTCGGGCGCGTGCCCGATGCGGCGCGGGCGCTGCAACGCATCGAGGCGCAGGTCGAGGAGAGGCTCGTCGCCGGCGAGCGGCTCGATCCCAAGCAGCTCGACGAGGTCGCGCGCGCGGCTTGCGCGGTCGCTCTGGCGACGCGCGACGCAGGCCAGGTGACCTGGGTCCTCCGCGTCTATCCGCGCGCCAACCTGATTCCGGCCGGTCCGGTGACCGAGGCCATCGGCGAGGTGGCCGTCGCCATGCGCGAGGAAATGCGTGGACCGATGGCCGATCTCATCGCCTGGGTGCGCATGGCGAGCGACCAATCCCAGCTCAAACGGCTGGAACAAGTGGTCGCGGCCATGGACGCGAGCGACCTCGACCCCGACCGAACGACTCGCAACCCCGTCCTTTCGTAAGCCGCCGGAAAGGGGCAAGCTTGCCCGCCCCGGCGCTGCAAGGGTACAACCTGACGAGGAATGCGCTTTCGGCTGCGCTACATGAATCACGATCTCGAGCTCAACGAAGGCGAGTTCGTGGTCGGGCGCAACGCGAGCTGCCAGCTCTCGCTCGACGATCCTCTCGTCTCGCGGCGGCATGCGATCTTCAACGTGCTGACCGACAACGTGACGGTCGAGGATCTCGGCAGTCGCAACGGCGTCTCGGTGAACGGCGAGCGCATCACGGGGCGCATGCTGCTCCGTCCGGGCGATCGCATCCAGATCGGGTCGCAAGAAATGGTGCTCGTCGCGGGCGCGAGCGAAGCTGTGCGGACCGCGACGCGCAACCCGCTCAAGATGACGATGCCGAAGATGCCCGAGGCGCCGTCGCTCTCGTCCAAGCCGCCGTCGGGCGCGCTCGACGGCATCGACTCCGAGGCGAGCATGGTGCGGCGCGCCGACGCGTTCAACTTGCTGGGCAGCGTCGCCGAGAAGGCGCTCGCGATGGGCAAGCACGTCGAGGCGGAGCGCATCCTCGCGTCGCCGCTCGCCGACGTCATCGAGGCGTCGCGCGCGGGCAAGCGCATCACGCCGTCGCTGCTCGATCAGGCCGCGCGCTTCTCGGCGCGCCTCGCGACCGCGACGGGCAAGGGCGCGTGGGCCGACTACGTGATCGAGCTCTACCAGTCGCAGGGACGCATCGTTCCGGCGCCGGTCATCGACGAGCTCTACAACGCGTTTCGGCGCGTCAGCGCGATCGACCTCGGCCGCCTCCGCGAGTACGTGGCGCAGCTTCGGGATCAGCTCGGTCAGTTCGGTCCGGCGGAGCGCTTTCTGTTCCAGCGGATCGAGGGGCTCGAGCGGCTCGCGGCGATTCGCTGATCACGTTCGTGCCGAAGGCGAGCGAGCGCGCGGCGGCTTCGGCGATCGCGCCGCGGAGCTCGTCGTCGGCGACGCCCTCGAGCTCGCGCCGGAGGATCGAAGGGAGCGGCGCGGGCGGCGGCACCTCGCGCGTCGTGCGGCGCTCGACCGGCCGAAACGGCTGCTCGAGCTTTCCGGTGCGGAAGAGGAGTCGCTCGACGTCGAGGCCGTGACTGCGAAGGCGCGCGAGGATGGGCTCGGCCAGCATCGAGAGCTCCGACGCCCAGGTGCTCGAGGACGCGCGAATGACGAGGACGCGCGCCGGGCCCTCGCGCTGGAGCGAGACGGGGACCGCTTGATCCGCGATGCGCGGGCCGACGGCCTGGCGCCAGATCGCGAGCGGGATCGGCGGCTGTTTCGGGGCGAAGCGATCCTCGCCCCCGCGCGCGAGGATGGCGGTGATGGTCTCGAGGTCGCCCGACCGGCGCCGCTTCATGTCTTCACCCGAGGGCGGCAGTAGTGCAAACGCCGGCCGGATGCTAGAAGCGCACTCACCATCATGTGGGAAATCAGCACCGAAACCTGCGTCGCCGCCGCGCACCAGCTCCGCCTCGCCCCCGGCGAGGGCGAGCGTCTCCACGGGCACAACTGGCGGATCAAAGCGACGATTCGCGCCGAGCGGCTCGATTCGCGCGGGTTCGTGATGGACTTCAACGAGCTCGCGCCGATGCTCCGGGCGACGGTCGAGCCGTACGAGCACGTGTTCTTGAACGAGATCGCCCCGTTCGACGATTTGAACCCCACGGCGGAGAACATCGCGCGCGTCGTGTTCGAGAACCTCGGCGCGAAGATCGACGACGACAGGGTTCGCGTCGTCCGCGTCGAGATCTGGGAGAACGACGTCTGCGCGGCCGCGTATTTTACGTCGTGAGCCGAGCCGCGCACGATCGAGAGGTCAGCGCACGGTCGCCGCGCTCGGGCGCGCGAGCGAGAGCTCTCCGTCCGGCGTGACGGGATCGAACACCGCGCCGCGGCGGTCGGACGTGCCCACGTGGACGAAGCCGTCGGGGAGCACGACCGCGTACGCGCTCCGCGCGACGGGCAGCGCGGCGTCGTCGGCGACGACGTAGACGAGCAGCGGGGAGGTGGCGGCGTTCGGCGCGGACGCCACGCGGCAAAGGTGCGCGACGGCACCGGAGCGGTCTTGCGCGCTGCACGCCTCGAGCGCGCGGAGCTCGTCGGGGCCGGCGCCGCCCGCCGCGCGGAGGGCGCGGGCCGCGTCGGCGCGGACGACGTCGCTCGCGTCGCCGAGCAAGAGCCGTCGCTCGCGCGCGGTGTCCGCGCATCGCGCCTGCGCGAGCGCGAGGCCCGCGAGCGCGTTCGCCCGGACGTACGGATGCGAGGCGTCGAGCAGCGGGCAGAGCCACTCGGCCGCTTGCGCCTTCGCGTGCGCGCGGGCCGCGATGCGCCCGAGCGCTGCGGTCGCGTCGATCGAGGTGTCCATGTCGCCGCCTTGCGCGAGCTTGCGGAGCGCGGTCGCGTTCGCGAGGCCGCCGAGCGTGCCGAGCGACCAGGCCGCTTGCGCGCGGACCGAGCCGTTCTCGTCCGCGAGCAGCGCGGTCGCGAGCGGCAGCGCCTCCGCGACGCCGCGCGCGGGGAGCAGCGTCGCCACCGCGCGGCGATCTTCGGCGAACTCGCTCTTTGCGGCGCGCGCGAGCGGCGGCGCCGCGTCCGCGGTCTTCGCGCGGGCCATCGCGACGAGCAGCGCGTCGCGATTGGCGCCGGCCGAGAGCTCGAGCTCGTGATCGAGGCGCTGCACGGCCGCGGGCGCCGGCACGCGCGAGAGGACGCCGGCGAGCGCCGTGAGCACGGCCGAGCGATCCGTCTCTTCGCTTGCCGCGAGCTTGCCCAAGAGCGCCTCGCGCGCCTTCGCGCCGCCGGCGCGCGAGAGCGCGAGCGCCGCGTGGAGCCGGAGCTGCGCGTCTTGGTCCGAGAGCAGCGGGACGAGCACCGCGTCGCGGCTGTCGGCGATGCTCGCGTCTTGCGACGGACCGAGCACGCCGAGCGCGTCGACCGCGGCGATGCGGAGCTCGCGATCCTTCGCGGACACGAGGCTCACGAGCGGCGCCGCAGCTCGCGCCGCTCCGGCGCGGCCGAGCAGGGTCGCGACCTCGGCGCGCTCGTTCGTCTGGAGCCGCGGATCGCGCAGCGCGGCGACGAGCGGCTCGACGACGCGGCCGTCGGGCTTGTTCGGGTCGAGCATGCGCGCAGCGGCGTGGAGCGCTTCGTCGCGAACCTGCGGGCTCGGGTCGAGCGCGAACTCGAGCACGACCGGCACGGCCGACGGATTGCCGATGCGGCCGAGCGCGCGCATCGCCGCCGCCGACGGGAGGACCCCGCGCCGCATGGCCGCGACGACGGTCTGCACCGGGTTCGGCGTTCGCGCCGTCGCGCTCTCGGGGCGTTCGGCCGAGAGCTCGCCGAGCACCCACGCCGCGCTCGTGGCGGTCGTCGCGCCGACCGTCGGGCCCTCGAGCACGGCGGCCACCTGAGGGATCGCCGCCGGACCCGCGCTCACGATCGCGTCGCGGACGGGCGTGTGCGAGAGATTGCCGCTGCCGTCGTCGCCCTGGCCGAGCATCGCCACGAGATCTTCGATCGCCTCGGGCGAGCCGATTCGGCCGAGCGCCTCGAGCGCGGTCTGTCGCACGGCGGTCTGGTGCTCGGCGGCGAGAGGCGCGATGGCGTCGACGGCGTCGGTCGCGCGCAGGCGGCCGAGCGAGCGGAGCGCCTCGAGCCGGACCTCGCTCACGTTGTCGCGAAGCTGGAGCAAGAGCGCCTGCGACGCGCGAACGTCGCCGAGATCGCCGAGCGCGCGAGCGACCTCGCGGCGGACGTCGGACACCGAGTCTTGCACCTTGCCGACGAGCGGAACGACGGCGCGCCCGTCGCGCAGCCGCGCGAGCGCGCGCACGACCTGAATGCGCACCGGCGGCAGCGGGTCGTCGAGCTTTCCGAGGAGGGGCGCGACCGCGTCGGCGGAGGCCTGCTCGCCGAGCGCTTCGGCGGCCGGCGCGCGAACCGCCGCGTCGGCGTCGGAGAGAGCGCGCGCGAGCGCGGGGACGGCGCGCGGCGACGGCATGGCGCGCGCGACCTCGCACGCCTTGATGCGAAGCCGCGCCTCGCGATCGCCGAGCCACGGCAGCACGGCCTCCGTCGCGGGGGCCCAGCGAAGATGTATCGCCGCGTCGGCGGCTGCGAGCCGCACCTCGACGTCGCCGTCGCCGAGCGCGAGCTGGAGGAGCGGAATGGCTTGCTCGACGTCGAGCTTCGGGAGCTCGAGCGCGGCGGCGCGCCGCGCGCCCGGGTCGGGCGAGTGGAGCGCGCGATCGACGCGCGCCGGGACGTCCGGCCAAACGAGCGCCTGCGCCGGCGCAGCCGTGAGCGCAAGCAGCGCAGCCGTGAAGAGCGAGCGAGCACGCATCCGCCGAAACGGTAGCACACGTGTCAGGCGGGGCTCGGCCCGGTCAGCGCGCGGCGGAGGGCGGGCACCAAGGCGAGGCCGACCCCGAAGAGCACGTGCGCGAAGAGCCAGCTCACCTCGAAGAAGCGCACGCGCGAGTCGAGCGTGGGATTGGCCCACGGCAGGACCGCGAAGGACATCACGACGAGCGTGAGCGCTCCCGCCGCGAGCCCGTACGCGAGCGCCGGTCCGCCGCCCGTCTCGCGCGGCACGAGCGCCGCGAAGAGGACGCCGAGGACGACGCAGACGACGACGTGAATCGCGCCGCCGAGCACGAGCGCACCCGGACCTCCGACGAGCGCGACCGGCCCGAGGAACACGGCGGCGATCGCGGCGTACGGCGACACGAAGCCGAGGCCGAGCCCGCCGAGGTCGAGCATGAGGAAGAACATCATCGCCGTGCCGCCGAGGATCCCGCCGAGCGCGCCCGCGGCGACGATCTCCTTGGCGCGGAGCGACCCTCGGCGCTGGGGAGCTCGGGTCGCCGTCGTCATGGTTTCTTCCCCAGCTGCTCGGCGATCGCGACGTGCTGGTCGAGCAGCGGGAGGAAGCGATTGGTCAACGCGCGCAGGTCGTTTTGGGACATGTGAGGCTCGGCGTCGCGTAGGTACGTGGCGGTCCCGCTCGCGACGCCGCGCGTCGCGTCGAGGAAGCGCACGTCGAACTCGTGGCCGCGGGCGTCGCGAAGCTGAGCTTCGATCCAGCGGTCCTCCTCGACGCGATCGCGCGGCGGCGGAGGCGCGTAAGAGAAGCCGTAGCGCTTCGAGAGCCGGCGGACGTCGTCGTCCGCGGTGCGGTGATCGCGGTAGAGGAGCTTGCCGAAGCGACGAATCTCGGGCGTCGTGCCGCGCGCCTCGGCCATCGCGCCCATGCGCATCTGGAGCGCGTCGACCTCGTGCATCGTGCCGAGCACGCGGACCGCCTGCGTGGGGATCGCGTCGGCTTGCGCGGGCGCGGAGCCGGCGGCGAAGAGCGCGGAGAGGCCCAGCGCGACGGCGGCGAGTGTTCGGGGAAGCATCTCGCTGCGAAGCGAAGCGAAGACCGTTCCAGATTTCAGCTGAGGCCGCTGCGGCGTCGAGCGTACCAGTGCGCGCCGACGCAAGCGGCGGCGAGCAGCGCCCAGACCCACGGCGGAGCGATCGGCGCGACGTGGCGCTCGGTGCTGACGACGGTGGCCTTCGGCAGGTCGAGCGAGCCGGCCTCGTCGGCGAAGCGGAACGAGCCGCCGGTGGCCGCGGCGATCGCGCGCAGCCGATCGACGTCCGGGCGCGAGTCGGCCCACTCGTCGCCGCCCGCTTCGCACGCGAAGTCGCGCCGCGTGGTCGCGCCGTTTCCGACGCGGAGGAGCGCGGAGTAGCCGCCGGCGGGGAGCGGCGGGAGCGTGAAGTCGACGGAGCTCGAGAGATCGACCGCCTTGCGCTCGAGGTGAATCGGCGACGCCGCCGCGTCCATGCGCGTGACGTCCACGACGAGGTCCGGCTTCGCTCCGCCGCCGCCGGCGACTCGAACGCGCATCGACGTCTCGTGGTCCGCGACGCAGCCGGGGATCTCGATTTGCGCCGGCTCGAAGCGTGGGTCGCGCATGAGCCAGCCGAGCAGGCCGTCCCACAGCGCGCCGTGCGCGCGGCCGCCGGTGCGCGCGCCGAGATCCGAGAACGTGAGCTTCCACCCGCCGTCGACGCCGAGCGCGATGGAGCGGCCGTTGCCGACGTCGCTCACCGCGAGCACCGGCATCGGCGCGCCGCTCTTGGTGTGCCTGCGCGGGTGCGACCACAAGACGAGGCCCCCGGGCCGCGCGTCCTCGAGCACGTTGGCGCCAGGCATCTCGGGCAGCTCGTCGCCGAGCAGGTTGCGGATCGGACCGAGCATCGGGACGTCGCGTCCGACGTCGGTCCACGAAGGGACGAACGGCGAAGGATTCGGCGGCGGTCGCGTCTTGGCTCCCCTCGAGCCGGACGGGCAGGACGTCCGCGAGTGGCGTCCCGGCGTAGCCGCCCGCGACGAAGCTGTTCGGCCCGCCGACCATCACGAGCCCGCCGCCCGAGCGCACGTACGCGGCGAGCTCGGGCAGGTGCTTCTCGAGGCCGTACGGCTGCGCGTCGAAGTCCTGCAGGATGACGGCGTCGAACGACGGCAAGTGCTCGCTGAAGAGCTCGTCGACGGGGAAGGGGATGAGCGCGAGCTCGTCTTGCGTCGCGTTCACGTTGTCGGTCGGCGTCCGCAAGATGAAGAAGGCGACGAGATCGATCGACGCGTCGCCCTTCAGGTATTGGCGAAGCGCGCGCACGTCGTTGGTCGGCCGTCCCGCGACGTGGAGCACGCGCACGCGCTCGCGCGTCACGTTGAACGCGACGAGGCGGCGGTCGTTCTCCGGGATGGTGTCGCCGCTCGCGCCCGAGAGCGCGATCTCGACGATGCGCACGCCGGCGCGCTCGAGCGTGACGGGCAGCTCCACCGTCGCCGAGCCGTCCTTGACGTGCGCCAGGCCGCTCGCGAGGAGCGTCGGCGGGCCGTCGTGGTGGAGCTCGCGCGCGGTGACGGTGAGCTCGTCGCACGCGAGCCCGCCCGCGCACCCGAGCTCGATGCGGAGCGGCATCGGCACGTGGGCGACCGCGGCGCCGGCGGCGGTCACGTGACGGATGCTCGCGTCGGCGGGCGCGGTCTTCGTCGTCGCGACGGCGTCGATCGGCACGTGCAGGATCGACGCGACGTCGCGCGCCGCGCCCTCGGGCGGGTCGTCGAGCCGGCCGTCGGACACGACGACGAGCGCCTCGGGGCGCTCTTCGGGCGCCTCGGCGATCGCGCGCATCGCGGCGCTGAGATCGCTGCGGCCGGCGAGCGCGGTCTTCGGGTCGAGCGGCTGCGGCTTTCCGTCGCCGAACCCGAGGACCGTGACTCGGGCCGTCTTCGCCTGGTGCTCGAGCGCGGCAACGGCGCGGTTTCGCGCGTCGATTCGCTTCTCGGCGCCGTCGGGGAGCTCCATCGACCGCGACGCGTCGGCGAGGACGAGCACGCGCGCCCCGACGAGGCTCTCGGTCGCGTTGACGCGGACCGGCCGCACGATCGAGAGGAGCAGCGCGCCGATCGCGAGCACGCCCGTCACGACGACGAGGATGCCGCCGCGCTCGCGGCGCCGGAGCTCGACCCAGAGCAGGAGAAAGCTCACGGCCGAAATCACGCACGCGACGACGACGGCCCAGCGCGGCAAATCCGCGTGCGTCGAGAGGTGCGTGACGGGCATCGCCGAGTTCGTAGCATGGTATCCTTTTCCCAGTGCGCACCTCCGACATCGCAGCGGCCGCTCTCGCCGCTCTCGCGCTCGTGTTCGCGCTGCCGCGCCCGGCGCGCGCGTTCGGCGACGCCGGCGCGTTCGACCCGCGCGTGCTCGTCACGGGCAGCGGTCCGGCGGACGCGGCGCATCCGGGCGCGCCCGCGCGGTGGTCGTGGGAGCTCATCCAGCGCACGAGCGCGCCGGCGCGCGTGAGCCCGTCGCACGTGCGCGCCGACTCGCCCGACGTCGTCCACGATCCGTTCCTCTACTGGAGCGGTACGGCCGCCGTCGCGCCGCTCACGGGCGCCGAGATCGCCAACCTCCGCAGGTTCTTCTCGCTCGGAGGCGTGATGCTCGTCGACGACGCGGCGCCCGGAAATGCGGGCCAGCCGAGCGCGTTCGGCACGTCCGCCCGGCGCGAGCTCGCGCGCGTGCTGCCGGACTCGACGCCGATCACGCTCGGCACCGACCACGTCGTCTTTCGCTCCTTCTACTTGCTCACGCGCGCCGAGGGCCGCGTCGCCGGCGCGAAATCGCTCGACGCGATCGTCCGCGGCGGCGCCGCGCAGGTGCTCTTCTCGGAGAACGACATCGGCGGCGCGCTCGCGCGTTCGGCGGCGGGCGATTGGGAAGAGCCCGTGGTGCCCGGCGGCGACGTGCAGCGCGAGGAAGCGATCCGCCTCGCGGTCAACGTCGCGATGTACGTCCTCTGCTCGAACTACAAAGACGACCAGGTCCACGCGCCCTTCTTGATGCGCCGGCGCGCGCTGCTCGGTGGTCCGTGAAGACGCGCGCGCTGCTGCTCGTCGCGCTCGGCGGCTGCGGGCTCTTTCCCTCGCTCGACGGCTTGTCGGGCGGTGACGCGTCGACGTTCGACGCCGCGAGCGACGTCGCTCCCGCGCTCGACGCGGCCGACGAGGCGTCGGTCGACGCGCTCGACGAGCCTCTCCTCGACGCGCCCGACGAGCCGGTCTGCGACGCGACGACCTGCGGCGGCACGTGCGTCGATCTCGACACGAGCTCGACCCATTGCGGCGCGTGCGGCCACGATTGCCTCGGCGCCGCGTGCACCGCCGGCCGATGCGCGACCACCGTGCTCGTCACGGGCGAAAACGCGCCCTACGACCTCGCGGCCGACACGGGCCACGTCTTCTGGTCGGACAAGGGCTCGGGGCAGGTCGTGACGTGCTCGGTGACCAACTGCAACGCGACGCACACGGTGCTCGCCACGTTCGGCGTGCCGGACGACGTCGCGATCGACGCGAACAACGTCTACTGGAGCGAGACGGGCGGCAACGTCTTCGCGTGCGCGCGCGCCGGCTGCTCGCAGTCGCCGACGCCGCTCGCGTCGGGGCAAGCGGGAATCGACGGAATCGCGACGGCGAACGGCATCGTCTACTGGTCGACTTCGACCGCCGTGATGAAGTGCGCCGCGACCGGCTGCGGCAACGCGCCGAGCTCGTTCCTCGCGCACGCGACCGACGATCTCGCCGTCGCCGGCACGACGTTCTTCGCGTCGGCGGGCGCGAACGTCTACGCGTGCACGCTCCCTTCGTGCACGAACCTCGTGGCCATCGGATCGAGCGCCGCCGAGGGCATCGCGAGCGACGGCAAGACCATCTTTTTCACGTCGACGAACGGCGGCGTCTTCGATTGCCCCGTCGGCGGATGCGCGACGGCGAGCACGTTCGCGGCGTCGCCTTACCCGGGCGACGTCGTGACCGACGGCAAGAACGT
The DNA here is from genome assembly GCA_963731595.1 of uncultured delta proteobacterium. Lineage (GTDB taxonomy): Bacteria > Myxococcota_A > Polyangia > Polyangiales > Polyangiaceae > DASXHD01. The sequence continues at coordinate 1,530,736 of CAVSWE010000001.1, read as the reverse complement.
GTACTGGGTCGACGAGTCGCTCGGGACGGGCCGCTCGTGCCCGGTCGCGGGATGCAACGGGACCCCGCTGACGCTCGCCACCGGGCTCTCGGGGCCCAAGGGCGTCGCCATCGACGACCAGCGGGTCTACTTCGCCGACACCGGCGGCGGTCGCATCGTCTGGGTCGCAAAGCTCTGACCGGATCAGTCGAAGTCGTCGACTCGCCAAACGCCGCCTTCGCGCTTGAGCCGCACGTGGTGGCCGCCGGGAATGATCGCGCTCGCCGAGTCGCCCGTGACGTGGACCGAGAGCGTGTCGGGCTTCTCGAGCCCTTCGACGAGCGAGCGGAGATCCTGCTCGATCATCGCGCGCGTCCGCGGCGTGAGCACGCGCAAGAGGCCCGCGTAGCTCCGGCGCGCGATCACGCGACGCAGATCGTCGAGCGCGGCTTCGGGCGTGCTGCCGCCGCCGGGGAGCGCGCCGGCCGCCGTGATCCAGAAGCGCCCGCCGCGGAGCTCGAGCGCCGTCTCTTCGCCGTCCTCGAAGCGCAGACGCGCGGTCGCTTGCACGCGCGCGCCGGGCGCGGTGACCGCCTTGGCCTGATCGGTGAGCTCCTTCTGCTCGCTGCCGACGATGCGCTTCACGTCCTCGCGCGTGCGCGCCTTTTGCCCCTCGGACGTGAGCATGTCGTAGATGCGATCGCCGTCGCCCTTGGCGGCGGCCGCGGCGTAGTCTCGCGCGGCGTCCTTCGGATCGGGGATCGAGCCGACGCCGCACGCCGTGCACGCGCACGCAGCGAAAAACGCGATCCGGTCCGCTCTCATCGAGTCCGAACCTACTTGTCCGCGAAGGCGACGTCGAGATCGAACACGTCGCGCAAGAGCTCCGACTTCGCGCGCACCGTCCATTCTTCGAGCTCGCGGTCCTCGTCGCCCTCGATCGAGAGGAGCAGCTTCGCCTTGTGGCGGTCGACGCGGGCGCGCACGCTCTTCACCTTGCCGAGGTGCTCGCGGTCGAGCGCGTCGGCGATGCGCAGGATCGCGGCGAGCCCGCGGACCTTGCCGCGCGCGACCTTGTCGAGATCGCGGAAGTTCGGGTGCGACGGGTCCGGTGGGCTCTTCCGGTGGTAGCGGGCGAGGTTGGCGACGATGGCGCGCTCGTCCGGTCTGAGGCCGATGATGTCGCTGTTCTGGACGAGGTAGTAGCTGTGCTTGTGGTGGCCGTCGTAGCGGACGAAGTCGCCGATGTCGTGGACCAGCGCGGCCGCGCGGAGGAGCAGGCGGTCGCGGTCGCTCAGGCCGTGGAGCTCGCGCAGATCGTCGAAGAGTTGGCCGGCGAGCTTGGAGACGAGCTGTCCGTGCGCCTCGTCGAACTTGTAGCGCCGGCCGAGGCGCTCGCACGCGCCGAGCACCGCCTGCGCTTCCTGCGCCGTGTCCCAGACCTGGAAATGCTTGTCGGCGAGCTCGACGAGGATCCCTTCCTTCAGGCCGACGCCGGGCGCGACGATCGCGCCCATCTTGAAGACCTCGGCGAGGCGGAGAAGGAGCGCGGCGGCGGGGACGATCGTGTCGGCGCGGTCGGGTCGCAGGCTGAACTGCTCCCGGCGGTCGGCGGCGCTCATCTTGATGATCTTCGCGAAGAACGCGCGCATCGCGCCGACGTCGATCGCCCGCGGATAGCCGAACGCGCCGCCGGGCGCGGGGCACAGGTCAGCGAGCGTCTCCATGTTGCCGCCGGTGCCGACGAAGGACTCGAAATGCGATTTCGAAATCGTGGGCACCGCCTCGACGAGCGCGCGATCGATCATCTCGGTGAGGAGACGCACGCGCTCTTTGTCGAGCGGCTGGCCTCCGCCCGGGAAGATCGTCTCGAGCAGGCGCACGGTGCCGATGGGCAGCGAGATCGAAAATGCGTGGCGCGCCTTCTCGAGGACGGTGAGCTCGGTCGAGCCGCCGCCCACGTCGACGAGCAGCGTCGTGTGGTCCTTCAGGCCGAGGCGGCGGACGACGGCGAGCTCGATGAGCCGCGCCTCTTCGACGCCTTCGATGACCTCGAGCTCGACGCCCGCCTCGCGGCGCGCGCGCTCGACGAGCGTCTCGCGGTTCTTGGCCTCGCGCACGGCGCTCGTCGCGGTGGCGCGGTACGCGTCGACGTGAGCCTCGTCCATCGCGCGCCTGAACTCGCGGAGCGCGTTGCACGCCTGGCCGATCGACGACGGCGCGAGCCGGCCCGTGAGGAAGACCTCGGTCCCGAGGCGCACCGGCGCGCGGAGGTTCGCGATCTCGCGCCAGCCTTCGCCGCTCTTGCCGACCGTCGGCAGCGAGAGCTGCGAGGCGTCCTTGTCGGGCGCGGTCGCCTCGACGATGCGCAGGCGAATGGCATTCGACCCCACGTCGACCGCGGCGAATCGAGCTCGATCTTGCTCGCGCGCGCGCGCCGGCGTGTCGGCCATTTGGACGGAACATAGATGCATCTCGCGCGCTGCGCTAGCATCAGCGGCGATGCGAACCGCCGCCGCGCTCGCTTTTCTGCTGCTCGCGTGCGCCGACGACGCGCCGGCGAGATCGCCCGCGCAAGCCGCGAGACCGATGGACGAGCCGCGCGCGCAGCAGGTGATCGCGCAGACGCTCCGCGGCGAAGGCTTCGAGCCGGAGGGCGGCCGATCCTTCGCGCTCGGGGCGAAAGACCAGGCGCCGCTCTCGGTCGCGGCCGCCGGTCACGAGTGGGGCGTGATTTGGCTCACGCGCGAGCGCGCGCAGACGCTCGCCGCGTATCTCCCGAAGCACGCCGGCGGGGACGACGCCGCGCTCGTGGTCCTCGACGGCGCGGGCGCCGACGCAGGCGGCCACGCGCTCGCGCTCTGGGAGAGCGACTACATGACCGACGATCTCGTGGGCGCGTCGCACTCGGCGACCGAGATCGCCGCGGAGGCGAAGCTCGAGCGCGACGTCCGCGATTTCGCGCAGAAAGCCAAGAACGAATCATGGCCGTAGAGTCCGGCGTCGCGACCGACGTCCGCGTGCTCGTCGGCGGCGCCGGCGCGTCGGCCCTCGGCATCGTGCTCGCCGCGAGCGGCAGCCCGACGCTCGGCGGCGTGATCACCCTCGCGGGCTGGCTCGCCCTGGTCGCGAGCGTGCATCGCTTCGGCCGCGGAAAGTAGCGGGTCAGAGCTCCGAGCGAAGGACGACGATGCCCGTGTCGGGCGCGAGCTTCGGCGTGCGCTTCGCGGCGTAGCCGAACGCGCGATCCGTGATCGTCGCGGTGCCCTCGTACGGGCCGGTCTTCGTCTTGTCGACGAGCTTGGCGTCCTCGAGCGCTTGCTCGTCGACCTTGGGTGTCGTGCGCTCGGAGTACACCCCCGACGCGTCGAACACCGCGACGTAGAAGACCGGCATCTTCCCCGTGTTGCCGCTCTGTCGCAAATCGGTCTGGAAGTGTTCTTTCAAGACTTGCTGCAAGTGCGACGCGAAACGTCGATACGACCAACCCGTCACGTAGAGCGCGGCGACTTTGCCTTGTTCGTTTTTGACGGGCGCGGCCGCTATCCAATCTTTGTCCGGTCCGCTCGGGAGCGGCGGGCCGCCGAACGAGCCGGTCGTCTCGACGAGCTCCCCCGACATGGCCTTCATGATTCCGGGAAAGAGCTTGGCGAGATCCTGGCCCGGCCATCGCGTCCTGCTCGAGGTTGTTGCGGATGCCGACGCCCTTGTCGTCGGTGAGCGCGAAGAAGGTCGACTTCGCGACGTTCAAGTCCGGCACCTCGCGCTGCGTGCGAAGGAGCGCCTGGCGGACGGAGGGGAGGTCTTTCGTCGGGTCGTTGCCGTCGGCGTAGAGGTGCTCGAGCTTCTTCGCGCCCTCAGGCAGGCCGCGCTCCACCTCGGCCACGTCCTTGTCGACGAGGTCGGCGAGGAGATTGACGTTTCCTCGGGCGAGCCTCGCGCTCTCCTTCGCTTGATCTTTGCAACCCGCGACGAGCGCGCCGGAGAACGCGAGCGAGACCGCGACGAGGGCGCCGCGTGAAATCAGGGCGTGCATGGCCGTCACGTTAGGTTGTACTTTGACCCCGTGCAACGCCAGGAAGTTCCCGAGCGACTCGGGCGTTATCAAGTCCTCGCGAAGATCGGCGAAGGCGGGATGGCCGTCGTCTATCTCGGGCGCCGCCTCGGGCCGGCGATCGCCGAGGACGACGACGCGTTCGTGGCGCTGAAAGTCATCAAAGACGAATTCGCGCACCGCGAGGATTTCGTCACGATGTTCCTCGACGAGGTGAAGATCGTCGCCTCGCTTCGCCACCCGAGCATCGTGCGGCTCCTCGAGTTCGGCCAGGAGGGAAAGCGCCTCTATTGCGCCCTCGAGCTCGTCATGGGCCAATCGCTCTGGCGCGTCTGGGACGCCTGCAAGATGCGCAAGGCGCGGCTCCGCTACGACTGGGTCGCGTACGTCGGCGCGCGCGTGGCCGAGGGGCTGCACGTCGCGCACGAGCTGCGCGACGGCGCCGGCAACAACGTCGGGTTCGTGCATCGGGACGTCTCGCCGAGCAACGTCCTCATTTCGTACGACGGGCGAGTGAAGATCATCGATTTCGGTTTGGCCAAAGCCCAACATCGATTGTCGAAGACGACCGTGGGCGTGCTCAAAGGCAAATACGCGTACATGGCACCCGAGCAGGCGCAGACGTCGAGCGTCGACCGCCGCGCGGACATCTTCGCGCTCGGCGTGACGCTTTGGGAGATCTCGTGCGACCGTCGACTCTTCAAGCGGCGCGACGACGTCGAGACGCTCATCGCGCTCGCGGCCGCGGAGGTGCCGGATCCGTGCGCGCTCGTGTGGGGCTACCCGCGCCCGCTCTGGCGCGTGCTGCGCCGCGCGCTGCGCAAGGAGCCGGACAAGCGACACTCGAACGCCCTCGAGCTCGCGCGCGAGCTCCAAGAGTGCAGCAAGCTCGAGGGACGCTCACTCGCGCAGAAAGACGTGGCGAGCGTGATGCAGGCGCTCTTCCCCCTCGAGGCCGAGCGCGACGGCGCGATGCTCGCGGACGCCTCCCTGTCGCTCGAGCAGGGCGGCCCCGCCTCGATGCGGACGAGCGTCGCGCACCCCGCCGCGCCCGAGATTGTCCCCGAAGAGTGGAAGCGCGCGCTCCCTCCCGGTCTTTTGAACGATCGTCGCAAGAGGTAAGTCAGGATTCCATCTCGTCGCGCTTCGGAGTAGACATCCGGTTTCTCACGCCCGCAGGCCGAAGTGGCGGAATGGCAGACGCAGCGGATTCAAAATCCGCCGAGGTAACCCCTCGTGAGGGTTCGAGTCCCTCCTTCGGTACTTTTTTCGATATTCGAGAAAACGCAATTGACGAGGCGAGAGTAAAAGCACTAAGGCTTTTTCTCATGTCGACCCTTCACGCCACGATCAATTCGCTCGCGTCCGACTTCGCGCACTCCCTTCTGCGGGCGCTCCGCAACGCGTCGCTCGAGGAGATCCTCGCCGAGACCGCGCCCGGTCACGCGAGCACGGGGCGTCGCGGTCGTCCGGCCGCCGCGCACGCGGCGCCAGCGGCTCGTCGCGGGGGTCGTCGCCTGCCGCGCCGCTCGGCCAACGACATCCAGGCGGTCGTCGGCAAGATGGTGGCTCTGCTCAAGGCGAACAAGAAGGGCCTCCGCGCCGAGGAGATCCGCGAGAAGCTCGGGCTCGACCGCCGCGAGGTCCCGCGCCCCCTCGCCGAGGCGCTGAAGAAGAAGCTCGTCAGCAAAAAGGGCAAGAAGCGCGCGACCACCTACTACGCCGCCTGAAGAGAAACCTTTTGGCGCGCGGCTCGCCCGCGTGCTAGATACCCGCGCCTCCCATGCCCAGCGAAGCCATTCAATGCAAGCCGCTCGAAGTGCTCGTGAGCGATCGCGGCATCGAGCGCGCCATCAAGATGCTCAAGCGCAAGCTCGCCTCCGAAGGCGTTTTGCGCGAGCTCAAGATGCGCCGCCACTACATGAAGCCGAGCGTCAAGCGCCGCAAGAAGCAGGCGGAGGCCGCTCGTCGCCGTCGCAAGCGCGCCAAGCTCGACGCCGCGCCGCCGAAGTAACCGACGTGTCGCACCGCGCGGTTCTCGTCGCAGCGGTCGTCCTCGGTTGTGGGGGACAGAAATCGTCGGCTACGGCTCCGCCGCCTCCGAGCGTGAGCGCGGCTCCATCCACGGCGCCGGCGGCCGACCTCGACGCGGGCGTCGGCCGCATCGACCCGGAAGCCGTGCGCCGCGTGGTCCGCGCGGCCGCTCCGCACTTCATGCTTTGTTATGCCGAAGGCCTGAAGAAGAAGCGCGATTCTCGCGGGCCGAGTCGAGACCAAGTTCGTCATCGACGAGACCGGGCACGTGATTTCGTCCGAGGACGTGACCCACTCGAACCTGCTTCCGGACGACTCGGTGCGTGCGTGCATCGTCGCCAAGTTCAGCAAGCTCGAGTTTCCGCCGCCGAACCCTAGCGGGAAAGTGCCCATCACGTACCCGCTCTTGCTGGACCCCAGCATGGTTCAGACGGCGACCACGCGTGCCGGCGCGGGCGCCGAGACGGTCGTCGGCGTCGACCCGCACGTCCGCGCCTTCGACCCCGGCGCGGTGGCGGCTGCGCTCGGCACGGTCGACCTCAAACCGTGCGCCCACGCCGGCGGCTTTCACGGCCAAGGCCACGTCAAAGTGACCTTCGAAATCGACGGGCACGTATCCAAGGTCGAGGTGGACTCGCCGGCCGGCGCGGAGAAGTCGCCGGCCGCCGCGTGCGTGGCGAAGGCGTTCGCGACCAAGCACGTCCCCGCCTTCGACGGGAGCGCCGTCACGATCGGCAAGTCTTTCCGCGTTCCGTGATAAAACGTCGATCGTGACGCTTCAGGTGCCCTCACACTCGTCCAAGAAACATTTCGGCGCTCCGTCGAATTTCAACCCCGCGTCGCCGCCGGTCGATCAAGTCGCCGTCGAAGAGCGCGTCGCGGCGCTCGCCAAGCGCTCCATCAAGAAGGGCGCGAAGGTCGCGGGCCTGCGGCTTGCCGTCGCGATGATGGATTTGACGACGCTCGAGGGCAAAGACACGCCCGGCAAAGTTCGTCAGATGTGCCAAAAGGCGCTGTTGCCGCTCGATCGCGATCCGACGATCGGGCCGGTCGCGGCGGTTTGCGTTTATCCCAACTTCGTCACGGTCGCGAAGAAGGCGCTCGCGGGCTCGAAGGTGAAGGTCGCGAGCGTCGCCACCGCATTTCCGTCTGGGCAGTCGCCGCTGCCCGTGAAGCTCGACGACGTGCGCCGCGCGGTCGAGTTCGGCGCCGACGAGATCGACATGGTGATCGATCGCGGCGCGATGCTCGCCGGCGACTACCAGAAAGTCTTCGACGAGATCGCCGCGACGAAAGAGGCCTGCGGCGCCGCTCACTTGAAGGTGATCCTCGAGACCGGCGAGCTCGGCTCGCTCGACGTCGTGCGCAAGGCGAGCGAGATCGGCATCGCGGCCGGCGGCGATTTCATCAAGACGTCGACCGGAAAGATCGTCCCGGCGGCGACGCCGCAGGTGACGCTCGTGATGCTCGAGGCGATTCGCGATCACTACTGGGCGACGGGCCGCAAGATCGGCATGAAGCCGGCGGGCGGAATTCGCACGGCGAAGCAAGCGCTTCATTATCTCGTGATCGTCAAAGAGACGCTCGGCGACGCGTGGCTGACGCCGGACTTGTTCCGATTCGGCGCGAGCACGCTCTTGAACGACGTCTTGATGCAGCTCGAAAAAGAGCGCACTGGCTTCTACCAAGCGAACGAAGACTTCTCGAAGGATTGAGCATGAAGACGACCCTTGGAAGTCCCCGACGGGGGAAGGCGCTCGCGAAGCGAAACGGAGACGGGCACAACGAGCTCGACTTCGGCAAGGCGTGGGATTACGCGCCGGCGCTGGAGGCGACCGATCACGTCGAGATCGCGCCGCGCTACGAGCTCTTTTACGGCGGCAAGTGGCAGAAGCCGCAATCGAAGAAGTACTTCGACACGATCTCGCCGTCGACCGAGCAGAAGCTCGCGGAGATCGCCGAGGCCGACGCCGCCGACGTCGATGCTGCGGTATCGGCCGCGCGTCGCGGATACGAGAAATACTGGTCGAGGATGCCGGGCGCCGAGCGCGCCAAATACATCTTTCGAATCGCGCGCGCGCTCCAAGAGAAAGCGCGCGAGCTCGCGATCGTCGAGTCGATGGACGGCGGCAAACCGATCAAGGAGTCGCGCGACGTCGACGTGCCGCTCGCCGCGGCGCACTTTTTCTATCACGCCGGCTGGGCCGACAAGCTCGACTACGCGTTCCACGGGCGGCGCGCGCGGCCGCTCGGCGTCGCCGGACAGATCATCCCCTGGAATTTCCCGCTGCTGATGGCCGCGTGGAAGATCGCGCCGGCGCTCGCGTGCGGCAACACGGTGGTGCTCAAGCCCGCGGAGACGACGCCGCTCACGGCGCTCCTGCTCGCGCACATCGTCGAAGAAGCCGAGCTCCCGCCGGGCGTCGTGAACATCGTGACCGGCGCGGGCGCGACCGGCGCCGCGCTCGCGGGCCACCCGGACGTGAACAAGATCGCGTTCACCGGCTCGACCGAAATCGGAAAACGCATTCAGCGCGCCATCGCCGGGTCGAACAAGAAGATCACGCTCGAGCTCGGCGGCAAAGCGGCGAACATCATCTTTGCCGACGCGCCAATCGATCAGGCCGTCGAAGGAATCATCAAAGGCATCTACTTCAATCAGGGCCACGTGTGCTGCGCGGGCTCGCGCTTGCTCGTCGAGGAGAGCGTGCACGACGTCGTCGTCCGCAAGCTGCGCGACCGCATGGCGACGCTGCGCATGGGCGACCCGCTCGACAAGAACACCGACGTCGGCGCCATCAACTCGAAGATGCAGCTCCAGAAGATCAAAGAGCTGGTCAAAGCGGGCGAGGACGAGGGCGGCGACCGCTTCTCGGCGCCGTGCCCCATCCCGCAAAAAGGCTACTGGTTCGCGCCGACCTTCTTCACGGGGGTCGCGCAGTCGAGCCGCATCGCGCGCGAGGAGATCTTCGGCCCGGTGCTCTCGATCCTCACGTTCCGCACGCCGGACGAGGCGGTCGAAAAAGCCAACAACACGATGTACGGCCTCTCGGCGGGCATCTGGACCGACAAGGGCGCGAAGATCTTCTGGCTCGCGCAAAAGCTCAAGGCGGGCGTGATCTGGGGCAACACGTACAACAAGTTCGACCCGAGCTCGCCCTTCGGCGGCTACAAGGAGAGCGGGTTCGGTCGCGAAGGCGGCCGGCAGGGGCTCTCGGCATACGTGGAGCTCGAATGAAGACGAAGACGAAGACGCAAGAGAACGGCCACGCGTCCGCCCTGCGGGAAAGCGCGCCGCTCGTCGCACGCGCGGGGCGCGCGCGACTTGGCGTGAATCGCGCGTACAAGATGTACGTCGGCGGCGCCTTCGTGCGCTCCGAGTCCGGGAGGTATTTCCAAGTGAAGACCGGCGGAATGGTGCGCGGGGCGGATCCGGGCGTGCTCAACATGCCGCGCGGGTCGCGCAAGGACGTGCGCGACGCGGTCCTCGCCGCGAAGAACGCGGAGTCCGGCTGGGCGGGGCGAACCGCGTTCAACCGCGGGCAAATCCTCTATCGCCTGGCGGAGATGATGGAGTCGCGCCGCGACGAGCTGGCGACCTCGCTCGTACGCGCCGGCGCGACGGCCGAAGACGCCGCGCGCGAGGTGGACGCGTCGATCGATCGATGCGTGTATTATGCAGGCTTCGCCGACAAGTTCCACGCGCTTGTCGCGTCGTCGAACCCCGTCGCGGGCCCCCACTTCGGCTTCAGCGTGCCCGAGCCGATGGGCGTCGTCGGGGTCGTCGCGCCGTCGCGGCGCGCGCTGCTCGGGCTGGTCTCGACCGTCTTGCCGGTGATCTGCGGCGGAAATACCTGCGTCGCGCTCGTGAGCGACACCGACCCGCGCACCGCGCTCGTCTGGACCGAGTGCGTCGCGACCAGCGACATGCCGGCCGGCGTCGTGAACGTGCTGACCGGGCACGCCAAAGAAATCGCGCCCGTCCTCGCGCGTCACCGCGAGGTGATGGCCATCGACGCGTGGCTCTCGGACGCCAAGCTCCGGACGACGCTCGAGCAAGACGGCGCCGACAACGTCAAACGCACGAAGACGCACGACGACACGGCGGACTGGTATGCCCGCGGCGGCGAGGGCGTCACCTTCATCGAGCGCTTCCTCGAAACCAAGACTGTCTGGCACCCCGTCGGCATCTAGCCCTGGCCCGAGGCCACCTCCTCGCCTGGCCGGGCCACCCTCAAAGAAACCCAGCACTTGCGAGTTTCGGGGTTCAAGATTGTTAGCATGCTATCGGTTTTGAACCCCTAATCGGGAAAATGCCGCGAAAAGCTTGGTTTGGCGAAGTGAACGGCACGCGTCCTGCTGAAGGGCCGCCATGGATGATGTCTTGTTCGGGGCGAAGCGCGCTCATTGGGCTGCGGTTCGGTTCTCGGCGCGGAAGCTCAAGCCTTATGGGATTACGCCCGCGCGGGTGATGCTCCTTCGTGTGATGCACAGCGTGCCATTCGGCGAAGTGTCGCAGCAGTACGTGGTCCACCACCTCGGCGTCGCGCGGTCGGTCGTGAGTCGCATGATGCGAGCGCTGGAGGAGCTCGGGTTGGTCGAGCGCGGCGGGCGAGACGAGCTGGATCGACGCACGCGGATCTGTCGATTGACGGAGCGCGGGCGCCAGCTCGTCGCGAGAGTCTGGAGCGAGCTCGTCCATTCGCGCATCGTCGCGCGCGAGATCGACGCGATCTGGCCCGAACCGCACGTGAAGCGCGGGTTCGCAGACGTGATTTTCGCGGGTCTCGCGCTTTCGTTCGGACGGTGGGGGCCCCTCTGCGTGCCTTGAGCTATAACGCTCCGCCATGTCGAACGTTCACACTTACTCCGCGAAGACCATCGACGGCCGCGACGTGAAACTCGAAGAGTACGCGGGTCATCCGCTCCTCATCGTGAACGTCGCGTCGAAGTGCGGGCTCACCCCTCAGTACGAGGGCCTCGAGAAGCTGCACGAAGAGTACGCGGGCCGCGGCCTGCGCGTGCTCGGGTTTCCCGCCAACGAGTTCGGCGCGCAGGAGCCCGGCACGAACGAGGAGATCGCGACGTTTTGCACGTCGAACTACGGCGTGAAGTTCGACATGTTCGCCAAGGTCGAGGTGAAGGGGCAGGGGATTCACCCGCTCTTCGCGTTCTTGACGAAGGAGTCGAAGTTCCCGGGTGAGATCAAGTGGAACTTCAACAAGTTCCTCGTCGCCAAAAACGGCGAGGTCGTCGCGCGCTTCGAGCCGCAGGTCGAGCCGACGAGCGCGGACGTGCGGCGGGCCATCGAAGAACGACTGTGACCACGCAGCACGATCACGACGACCGGCTGCTGGAGGTGGCGCGCGTCCCCGACGCCATCGCGATCAAGGGCGCGCGCGAGCACAACCTGAAGAACGTCTCGACGCGCATTCCGAAGAACGCGCTCGTCGTGTTCACCGGGCCGAGCGGGAGCGGCAAGTCCTCGCTCGCGTTCGACACGCTCTACGCCGAGGGGCAGCGACGCTACGTCGAGAGTCTCTCGTCCTATGCGCGGCAGTTCCTCGGGCAGATGGACAAGCCGAAGTACGATTCGATTCGCGGGCTTTCGCCGACGATCGCCATCGAGCAGAAAAGCGCGTCGAACAATCCGCGGTCGACCGTCGGCACGGTGACCGAGGTGTACGATTTCCTGCGGGTTCTCTTTGCCAGGGCGGGCGTCCAGCACTGCCACAAATGCGGGCGGCGTGTCGGCGCTCAGACCGCGGAGCAGATCGTTAGCACGCTGACGGATCTGACCGAGGGAACCAAATTGGTGCTGCTATCCCCACGGGCGCGGGCGCGGAAGGGCGAGCACCTCGACGTGATGACCGACGCCCAGCGGCGCGGTTACTCGCGCATGCGCATCGACGGCCGGATGGTCGACCTCTCCGACGGCATCCCGCGCCTCGACAAGAAGTCCAAGCACGATCTCGACGTCGTCATCGACCGCGTCGTCGTCAAGAAGTCGGAGCGACCGCGCATCACCGACTCGGTCGAGGCCGCGCTCAAAGAAGGCGACGGAGTCCTCGTCGCGCTCGTCGACGCCGCCGAGGAACGCGTCTTCTCCCAGCGGAACGCGTGCGAGTCGTGCGGCATCTCGTTCGACGAGCTGACGCCGCAGAGCTTCTCGTTCAACTCGCCCATCGGCGCGTGCCCGGCGTGCAACGGCCTCGGCTCGCGTCCCGAAATGGACGAGGAACTCGTCGTCACGGCGCCGCACAAATCGATCAAGGACGGCGCGATCGGCGTCTGGGCCGCCTCGATGCAGCGCGGCGAAGGGTGGAAGGCCGACTGGGTCCTGAGCCTCCTCCGCTCGATGCGCGTCTCGACCGCCAAGCCGTGGAGCGAGCTCCCGCGCGCCGACCGCGACGCGGTCCTCTGGGGCAAGAAAGGGAAAGAGGACCTCTGGGAGGGCCTTCTCCCGATGCTCATGCGCCGCTTCAAGTCGGCGACCAGCGACGAGATGCGTGCATATTACATGAAGTTTCTCTCGGAGAAGCCGTGCGGCGCGTGCAAGGGAAAGCGCCTCCGGCCCGAGAGCCTCGCCGTGAAGTTCGGGGGCCGAACACTCGACGCGCTCGCCGAGCAGACCGTCGGCGACACGCATCGCTTCTTCCGGGAGGTGCCGCTCTCGGACACCGACCGCACCATCACCGAGGAGCTCCGCAAGGAGATCCTCGCGCGCCTCGGGTTCCTGCTCGACGTCGGGCTCGAGTACCTCACGCTCGCGCGCGGGTCGGGGACGCTCTCGGGCGGCGAGAGTCAGCGCATTCGCCTCGCCGCGCAGCTCGGGAGCGAGCTCTCGGGCGTGCTCTACGTGCTCGACGAGCCGTCGATCGGGCTCCACCCGCGCGACAACGGGCGGCTGCTGCGCACGCTGCGGCGACTGCGCGATCTCGGCAACACGGTCGTCGTCGTCGAGCACGACGAGGAGACGATGCGCGCGGCCGACTGGCTCCTCGACTTCGGCCCCGGCGCGGGCGAGCTCGGCGGTCGCATCGTCGCCGAAGGCACGCCCGCGGCGATCGAGAAGGACCGCCAGTCGCCGACCGGTCGCTACCTCTCGGGCCGCGCCAAGATCGAGATCCCGAAGACCCGACGCAAAGGCAGCGGCCAAGCGATCGGCATCCTCGGCGCGCGCGAGCACAACCTGAAGAACGTGGACGTCCGCATCCCGCTCGGCGCCCTCGTGGCGATCACCGGCGTGAGCGGCGCGGGGAAGTCGACGCTCGTCCATCGCATCCTTTACCCGGTGCTCTCGCGCGCGCTCCACGACGCGCACGTCCAGCCCGGCGCGCACACCAAGGTCACCGGCATCGAGGCCGTCGACAAAATCATCCTCATCGATCAGCAGCCGATCGGGCGGACGCCGCGCAGCAACCCTGCGACCTACACCAAGCTCTTCGATCATGTGCGCGCGCTCTTCGCGCAGACGCCCGAGGCGCGCGAATACGGCTACGATCAGGGGCGTTTCTCGTTCAATGTGAAAGGTGGGCGGTGCGAGGCGTGCGGCGGCGACGGCCTCCGCTGCGTCGAGATGCACTTTCTCCCCGACGTCTACGTCACCTGCGAGGCGTGCCGCGGGCGCCGATTCAACGAGGCGACGTTACGTGTAAAATACAAGGAAAAGAGCATCGCCGACGTGCTCGAGATGAGCGTGCGCGAGGCGCTCGATCACTTTGCGGTCCACAAAGAGGTCATGCGCTCGCTCCGCACGCTCGACGACGTCGGGCTCGGGTACATCAAGCTCGGTCAGCCGTCGCCCACGCTCAGCGGCGGCGAGGCGCAGCGCATCAAGCTCTCGCGCGAGCTCGGGCGCGTCGCGACCGGGCGCACGCTCTACGTGCTCGACGAGCCGACGACCGGGCTCCATTTCGGCGACGTCGAGCGCTTGCTCGGCGTGCTCCAGCGGCTCGTCGACGCGGGCAACACGGTGCTCGTCATCGAGCACCACCTCGACGTGATCAAGAGCGCCGACTGGGTCATCGACCTCGGACCGGAGGGCGGGGACGCCGGCGGCCGCGTCGTGGCCGAGGGTCCGCCGGAGAAGATCGCGCGCGTGAAGGGCAGCTACACGGGCGCCGCGCTCCTCCCCGCGCTCGGCTGAGCGCCGCGCGGGATTAGTCCGCGCCCGCGTCGACGCCGAGATCGCACGGGTCGACGTTGTCCGGGCAGCCGTGAAACTGGCACCCCTGCGTCGGCGGCTGGCACACGGTGTCTTGGTACGCTTCGCCGCTCGAGCAGCCGTGCGATTTGGCCATCTGGTCGCACTGCGCCGTCGTGAACGACGTCTGACAGACCGCACACGAGGCGTACCCGGCCGCGTCACACCCTGCCGCCAACCCGCACGCCACCAACAAGCACGCCATCCAGACGTGTTTCATTCGCGCGCCTCCCAACGGGCGACCGTACTCGATCTATCCCGATACGCTAGTATGGAACGCGTCAGCGTCGGCTCGCGGCGAGGGCCTCTTCGAGCGTGAAGACCGCGTCGTAGAGCGCCCGGCCGACGATCGCGGCGTCGATTCCCGGGTGGTGCGAGAGCTCGCGCAGATCGTCGAGCGAGCCGATGCCGCCGGAGGCGATGACCGAGAGCCCGCTCTCGCGGGCGAGCTCCGCGGTGCGCGCGACGTCGGGGCCCGTGCGCGTGCCGTCGCGCGCGACGTCGGTGTAGAGGATGGCGGAGACGGGCACGTCGGCGAAGCTCCGCGCGAGGTCGACGGCGCGCGTCTCCGAGACCGCCGTCCAGCCGTCGGTGGCGACCATGCCGTTCTTGGCGTCGACGGCGACGATGACGCGCCCCGGGAAATCCCTGCAGAGTGCGCGCACCATCTCCCGGTCGCGGAGCGCCGCGGTCCCGAGGACGACGCGCTCGGCGCCGCACGCCACGTAGCTCTCGAACGCCTCGCGCGAGCGCACGCCGCCGCCGACTTGGACCCCGCCGCCGAACGCGTCCACGATCGCGCGTATAGTTGTACTCTGCACGCATCGCCCGGCGCGCGCGCCGTCGAGGTCCACGACGTGAAGCCGCTCCGCGCCGCCCGCGCGAAATCGCCGCGCGCGCGCGACCGGGTCGTCGTCGTACACGGTCACCGCGTCGTAATCGCCGCGGTGGAGCCGCACGACGTCGCCGCCGAGCAAGTCGATGGCAGGGACGACGGTCAGCATCGGCGGAGAAACCTCTCGAGCAGCGCGAGGCCCGCGCGTTGGCTCTTTTCGGGGTGAAACTGCACGGCGACGACGTTGTCGCGCTCGATCGCCGAGACGAAGCGCGTGCCGTGCGTCGTCGTCGCGCACGCGAGCGACGCGTCCTCCGGCACGACGGCGTAGCTGTGCACGAAGTAGAACGACTCCTCGCGCTCGAGCAGCCACGTGGCGCGCGTCGGCTCGGCGACGTTCCACCCGACGTGCGGGATCTTCGCGTCGCCGACGCGCGCGAGCTTGGCCACGTGACCGGGAAAGACTCCGAGCCCCTCGCAACCCTGCGCCTCGTCGCTCGTCGGAAAGAGGATCTGGAGGCCGAGACAAATCCCGAGATACGGCGCGCCGCGAGCGATCGACTCGCGCACCGCCGCGCCGAGCTCCGCGCCGAGCGCGCGCGCGCAGTCGCGAAACGCGCCTTGCCCGGGCACGACGAGCGCGTCGGCGCGTCGCACCGCGTCCGCGTCGCTCGACACGTTCACGTCCACCGCCACGCCTGCGCGCCGCCCAGCCTCCTCGAGCGCGCGCACGACGCTTCGAACGTTCCCGAGCCCGGTGTCGACGGCGACGAGCTTCAATCGGCGTGGATATAGCACGCCGACGTTCGCCGGCGCTGCGCTCGGCGTCACCCGGGGTAGAGCACGGTCCCGACGCTGCCCGGCTCGCGCACCGCGCGCGCGAGCTCGCCGCGCGAGAGCTTGCCGACGACGAGCACCGAGCGCACGCCGGACGCGATCGCCGCGAACGACTCCTCGAGCTTGGGGATCATGCCCTTCGTGACGACGCCGCTCTCGATCGCGGCGGTCGCCTCGGCCTTCGTCATCGTGGGGATGCGCGAGCTCGGATCGGCGACGTCTCGGAGCACGCCCGGCACGTCGCTCACGACGACGAGCGCGCGCGCGTCGAGCGCGACGGCGACCTGGTTGGCGACGGTGTCGGCGTTGATGTTGTACGTCTGCCCGGCGCCGTCGCACCCGAGGCAGGCGAGGACCGGCATGAACCCGCGCTCGAGGAGCGCGGCGAGCAGCTCGCGGTTCACGCCCGTCACGTCGCCGACGAGACCGAAGTCGATCGGGTCCGGCCCCGCGCCCGCGACGACCTTCGGCGGACGCTTCGTCGCTTGGATCGCGCCGGAGCTCGCGCCGTGCAGGCCGACCGGCTTGCACCCCGCGTGGTAGAGCGCGGCGCACAGGTCGACGTTCACGAGGCCCGCGACGATCATCTTCATGACGTCCAGCGTCGCGGCGTCGGTGACGCGACGACCCGCGACGATGTTCGGCGTCTGCCCGAGCTGCTTCTGGAGCTCGGTCGCCTGCGGCCCGCCGCCGTGCACGACGACGAGCGACTCGCCCGCGCGCGCGAGCTCGGCGAAATCAGGGGCGATCGCCTTGATGGCGCCGCCCTTGACGAGCTCGCCGCCGATTTTGACGACGACCGGCCTCGGCTGGCTCACGGGTAGCCCCCGGGGTCCTCGAGCGAAGCGCGCTCGTCGAAGCCGAACATCAAGTTCATCGACTGAATCGCCTGGCCGGCGCCGCCTTTGATCAGGTTGTCGGTCGCCGCGAACGCCGTCACCAGCCGCTTGCCGTCGCTCGCGTCGCCAGCCACCGCGCCGACCTCGGCGTAGTTCGAGCCGCTGACCGCGACGACCTCGGGCAAGCGCTTCTGCGGCACGCGAACGAACGCCTCGTTCTGGTACGTCTCCTTGTAGAGCGATTTGATTCGGTCGCCGGTGATCCCGCTTTCACGGTCGCGGGCTCCGCCCCCGACGCGGTCCGCGACGTGCGCGAAGCACGTCGCGAAGATGCCGCGCGCGAGCGGCGCGCTCACCGGGACGAACCGCAACGCCAGACCCTTCTGCGCGCCCGCGAGCTCGAGCGTCTCGACGATCTCGGGGATGTGCTGGTGCTCGAGCGGTTTGTAGGTGCGAAGGTTCGACGCCCGCACCGGGTGGTGCGTGCCGGCGCTCGGCGCGATGCCGCTCCCCGACGAGCCGGTGATGCCGACGATCTCGACCGCGCCGCTCAGCAGCCCGGCCTTCGCGAGCGGCAAGAGCGCGAGCTCGATCGTCGTCGCGAAGCAACCCGGCGACGCGACGTAGCGCGCCTTCTTGATCGCCTCGCGATTGAGCTCCGGCAAGCCGTACACGAACGTGCCGCGCACGAGCTCTTCGGGGCAGGGGTGGGCGACGCCGTAATACTTCTCGTACGCCGCCGGATCGCGCAGACGAAAGTCGCCCGACAAGTCCACGACGCGCGGACCGGCGGCCATGAGCTTGCCCATCACGGTCGCGCTGACTTTGTGCGGCAACCCGAGGAGCACGACGTCGGTGCCCTTCGCCGCTTCCTCGGGCGGAATGCCCTCGAACACGAGGCTCGTCTGGCCCTCGAGGTTCGGGTGGACCGACCAGAGCGGCTCGCCGACGTGATCGATCGACGCGACGCGGACGAGCTCGACGTTCGGATGATGAAGGAGCCGCCGGATGATCTCTCCCCCGCCGTACCCGCTGCCGCCAATGACTGCTGCTCGAATCTTTGCCATGGAGGTTGCTGCCCTCCTAGCGAACTTGGTCCACCGATGCCACCCCGCGGGCTGGGTTGACAGGGCTACTACATGTAGGTAAGGGGACTACCCACATGGTTTTGGCCGGCTATCTCGACTTCGACAAGCCCGATCCCATGGTGCGCGAACGGCCGTTCGGCGAAGCCGAGCACGTCGTCTGGAGCGTGCCGCCGCAAGCCGCCGCGGGGCTCGTCGACCGCCCCGAGCCGTGGACCGATTTGGACGCGCGACCTCGCGAGGAGTAAACACTCGTCGATGCCGCCGACGGACGCGGCGCGCTGGCTCGACGAGCGCGCGAAAGAAATGGAGACCGAGCTCGCCGAGCTCGTCGCCGAAAATTCCTTCACCGACAACGTCGACGGCGGACGAAGAGTCGGCGCGCGACTCTCGGAGCGAACGTTCGCGATCGCCGGGCTCGAGCGTCGGCTCGTCGCGAGCGCGCGGTACGCCGATCACCTCGTGTTTTCGTCGCGCGGCGCCGCCTCGAGAAAACCGATCGCGCTCGTCGGTCACCTCGACACGGTGTTTCCGCCGGGCACGTTCGAAGGGTTTCGGCGCGACGGCGAGCTCGCGCGCGGGCCCGGCGTGCTCGACATGAAGGGCGGCCTCGTCGTCGTCGCGTGGGCGCTCCGCGCGATCGCCGAGACGGCGGGCCTCGACGCGATCGCGCCGGTGCGTCTCGCGATCGTCGCCGACGAAGAGGTCGGCTCGCCCGAGGGGCAGCGCGTCATCCGCGAGGCCATCGCGGGGGCGACCGGCGCGCTGGTTTTCGAAGCCGGGCGCCAAGGCGATCGGGTCATCACGCGTCGAAAGGGCACGGGATCGATGACCGCCGTCGCGCAAGGCCGCGCCGCTCACGCCGGCAACAACCACAAAGAAGGGAAGAACGCGATCTGGGCGATCGCGCGCTTCGTCGATCGCGCGCAGTCGCTCACCGACTACGCGCGCGGCGTCACCGTCAACGTCGGCGTCGTCTCGGGCGGAACCAGCAAGAACACGGTGCCCGATCGCGCCGAGGCGCAGCTCGATCTGCGCTTCGAGAGCGTGTCGGACGGCGAGAAGCTCGTCTCCGAGTTGCGCGCGGCCGCCGAGGCGCACGGCGTCGAGGGCGTGTCGATTGCGTTGACCGGCGGGATCGCGCGCCTGCCGCTCGAGCGGAGCGACGCGAGCGTCGCGCTCATGACCTCGTACCTCGCGTGCGCGAAGGAGAGCGGGCTCGGAGGCGGCGAGGCCGCGCTCATCGGCGGCGGGTCGGACGCGAGCACGTCGTCGGCGATGGGCATCGCGTCGATCGACGGGCTCGGCCCGCGCGGCGTCGGCTTCCACACGAAAGACGAGCAGATTGAGATCGCGACGCTCGTGCTCAAGGCGCAGGCGCTCGCGCGGTTTCTCCTTCGATGGACCTGAAGCGCGCCGCGCTCGTCGCCGTCGCGCTCGCGTGCGGTCCGCACGAGGACGTGACGCCGCTCATCCACGTGAGCCCCGCCGCGGCCAAGCGCATCGACTGGATCCACGGCGCCGGCGCGCAGCCCGCCTCGCGCGCGCGCGTCCACGCGATGCGCGCGGGCGAAGAGCTCGGAGGCCCCAACGCGACGGGAAGACCGGGCGATTTCTTGCTCGAGAACGACGAGGTCGCGTTCGTGATCGATCAGCTCGGTCCCGCGGGCGGAGCGGGCTTTGCCGTGAGCGGCGGCAACCTCATCGACGCCGCCGACGCCAAGACGCGGAAGGACGAGCTCGGCCAGGTCATCACGTACTTCGGCGCGTTCCCGCGGCAGGGCGTCTACGAGTCGATGGACAGCGGCGTGCTCGCCGACGGCTCCGCCTTCGTCGAGGCGCGCGGGCACGAGCTCGACGAGGCGCGCGTCGCGGTTCGAACGCGCTACACCCTGCACCCCGGCGATCGCGCGCTCCTCGTCGAGACGACGCTCGAGAACCAGGGCGACAAGCCCGCGGTCTTCCAAGGGCTCGGCGACGCGATTCAATGGGGCGGCGCGGAGAAGTTCGCGCCCGACCGCGGCCGCGGCTTCCGCGGTCACACGAGCGGCTCGTTCCTCGGCGGTGTCGGGCGGCTCGCGAGCTACGCCATCACGTCGACCGACGGGGCGATTCGACGCGGACAGCGGGCCGGCGTGGAGCGACACGCTGCAGGCCGGGCGCACCGAGATCCCGCCCGCAAAAAGCGTGCATTATGCACGTGTGTTCCTCGTCGGCCCGCGCGCCGACGTGTCGGGCCTGGTCGCCGAGCTCACGAAGAGCGCGGGCGGCGCGGTCGGCACGCTCGACGTGTCGCTCGCCGGCGCCGGCGGGCCGGTGAAGCCGACGCCGGACAGCACCGTCGTCCTCGCAGTCGGCGGCAAAGCGATCATGAACCTGCGCGTCGACGCGAGCGGCGCGCTCGCGGGCGAGCTCCCGCCCGGGCATTACGAAGTGCGCTACGCGGGAGGCGACGGGCGCGGCCCCGACGGCGGACCGGTCGCGGTGGACGTCGCCGCGGGCCGCGAGACGAAGGCCGAGCTCCGCGTCACGGCGGCCTCGCGAATCCATGTACAATGCAAGGACCGGCTCGGCGAGAAGGCGAGCCTGTCGCCGGCGCCTTGCAAGGCGACGTTCGAGGGGCTCGGCGTGCCGAACCCGGATTTCGGCCCCGCGCACGCGGCAGGCCCCGCGCGAAACCAAGTGACGACGAAGGACGGCGACGTCGACGTGCCGATCGCGCCGGGCCGCTACCGCGTCACGCTCTCGCGCGGACCCGAGTACGCGATCTCGTCGTTCGAGGTCGACGTGCAGCCCGGCGCCGACGTCGAGGGCGCGTGCGACGTCGCCGGATCCGCCGCAGGCGGGACGGCGCACGCACCGGTCGGCGAGCGCTGCTTCTTGCGGCGCGTCGTCGACACGCACGGCTACCTCGCGTGCGATTTCCACCAGCACACGATGCTCGGCGTCGACGCGCCCACGAACACGCGCGACCGCGTGATCGGCAACGTGGCCGAGGGCGTCGAGATCGCGGTCGCGAGCGAGCACAACATCGTCGCCGATCTCGAGCCGCTCGTCCGCGAGATGGGCCTCGCCGACCGCCTCGTCGAGATCCCCGGCGACGAGCTCACGACCGACACGAGCCACCACCCGTGGGGTCACGCCAACGTCTTCCCGCTCGTCGCCGCTCCCGCGCTGCCCCACGGCGGCGCGCTCGACGTGCGCGATCGGCCCGTGAAGGAGCTCTTTTCGGAGATCCGCGCCAAGGATCCCGGCGCGGTCATCCAGATCAACCACCCGCGCTCCGGCTCGAACGGCTACTTCGACTTGCTCGACTTCGATCGCGCGACCGGCGTCGGCACCGACCCGCGTTACGATCCCGACTTCGACGCGATCGAGGTCTGGAACGGCCGCAACATCGCCGGCCGCGGCGCCGTGCTCGACGACGTGAAGTCGCTCCTCCGAAATTCGCACCCGGTCACGATCACCGGGACGACCGACACGCACGGCATGGTCGGCCAAGAAGCGGGCTACCCGCGGACCTACGTGCGAGTCGGCGGATCCGCCGCAGGCGGAACACCGCGAACACCAAACGCCGACACCGACCTCGGCGCGTGGAGCGCCGATCGCAGCGCCGAGCTCGCGCGCTCGATACGCGTCGCGCGCGACGTCGTCGTGACGAACGGCCCGTTCATGCAGGTGCACGCCAACGGCGCGGGCATCGGCGGCGTCGCTCGTGCGCGCCGCGGCCACGTGATCGTCACGGTCGAGGTCGAGAGCGCGCCGTGGATCGAGACCAAGCACGTCCACGTCGTGCGCGTGCTCGGGACGAAGGCGGGGAGCCGCGACCGCCTCGACGCCGACTTGTCGCCGCGCCTGAACAAAGCCGGCGCGCTCGCGTCGCGCGCGACGTTCGATCTCCCCGTCGACCGCGACGACGCGATCCTCGTCATCGTCAGCGGCGACAAACCGCTCTCGCCCGTCCTCCCCGGCGATCCGGCGGAGATCCGCCCCTACGCGATCTCGGGCGCGATCTGGCTCGACGCCGACGGCGACGGCAAATCGCTGGGCCGCTGAAGCTCGTCAGAAAAGGATTGCGCTGGCCGTCTTCTCGACTACCTTTCGCGGCACCATCGGGGCGTAGCGCAGCCTGGTTAGCGCACCAGACTGGGGGTCTGGGGGTCGGTGGTTCGAATCCACTCGCCCCGACTATTTTTCGCCGATTCACGATGGAGTTCGCGCGGATGGCGCGTTCGTCGAATCCGGTGGGCCGCAGCCGCCCGATTCCCGTTCGCGTTCCTCGTGCGGAACGAATTCACACCACGCGTCGCGACGTCACGACGCCGTGCTGCGTGCAGACGCAGTCGTCGACGATCGTTTCGTTCGACCACGCCGTCAGCGCGCAAAGTGCGCAAGTGGCGAAGACGCGTTTCATCCAAGGTCTCGGATCAAAGCCGCCGAGCTCGCCGGAAAAGAGCAGTCACGACGTCTTTCTTGGCGCCACGACGTTGGCGCGTGGCGACGACGAAGCCGAGCGCGACCGCGATCCAACCGTTGGAGGGCACACCGGGCGCGCTCGAACAACCGCCGCCGCCAGCGACCGCGCCGCCGGCGTCCGGCGGCGATGTGCCATCGGGAGCGGCGTCGTCTTGGGGAGCAGCGTCGGCCGCTGCGTCGTTCTCGGCGTCCACGGAGTTCGCGTCGCTCGCTTCGGCCGCCGCGTCGTTGCTACCGGAGTCCGGCGCGGGCGGTACGTTGCTCGCCGCGTGGAGAAAGCAGCTCGCGCAGCTGTCTTTGTACGTGTATCTGCCCGCGGTGTTCTCCTGCACGGCGACGAAGCTCGTCGAGCCGACCGTGTCGACCACGGCGACGTGACCCGCCGTGGGATCCGCGCCGCAGCTGCCAGCGCCGAAGACCACCAAGTCCCCGTGCACCGGCTTGGTGGTCACCGTGACACCCGACGGGTGCTTGGCGCACATTTGTTTCGCGTACGACACGCCCCAACTCGTCGACACGTTCCACTTGAAGCGCATGTAACGAACTGCGAACTCGACGCACTGGTAGCCGTAGCCGTGCTCGGTCTGCACCCAACCGGTGCCGCCCGACGCGTTCTTCGTGTCCACACCGTTGTTGGACCAAACGTTGGTGTTGCCGCAGTAGGCGTAGGCGGGGATGCCGTCGATGGACGCGCTCGCCTTCTCGTTGCAGATCGAATCGACGGCCGCGGTGGATTGGCTGACGTCCTCGGTGGATGAGGCACAGCCAGCCGCCACGACGATGAAGCTCGCCACGAGGGCGACGGGAATTCGAGCCTTGGTGGACACTCCGCCACCATGCCCGATAGCCATCGGGCATCCTAGGCGTCGCGCCTTACATCGTCTTACGACTCGGCGTGGTCGTTCGTCGGCCGACGGGCCCGTGAGGAAGTCCGATGAAGCCGTCGACTCGAACTGCAGCGAGAATACGAGCGCACCCATCGATCGCGTGGACACGCGGCACGGATTTCGACGAGCTCGGGGTGTCGTGGGCGAAACGAGTGCGCACTTATCCGTCGGTTGACACGATGACGCCGCCAGCGATCTCGCGCCGACCGCACGCGGTGCTCCCTCCAACGGTTGGACCGCGTCCCGCTCGGTTTCGTCCCGACCCGCCGCGACGTGGCAAGTGCGCCTCTTCGCCCGAAACATGATCGCGTGATGCGTCGAGCAGTACCCATGACGTGAAGCTCGTGAAGTCGTAACGTCGTAACGTAACGTATCGGCACCAGACGCACGCGCATGGCCTTCGTTGGACGCCTCCAAGAGAGTGGTGCTCGCCTCGTCGAGATGCTCGCGACGCAACCTGTGGTCGTCGTTTGGGGCGCGGCAGGCAGCGGCAAGACGGCGCTCGTGCTACACGTCGCGTCGACCGGGATTGGACTGCCCCCGGCGATCCGAATCTCGCTCGGCGGCGTTGGCGAAGAGCGCGAAATCAACGAGCGGCTCGCACACGCGCTCGGAACGCCAGCCTCGGGCGAGCACCTGATCGAACGATTGTGCGAGCACCCGCGGCTCGTCATTCTCGATGACGCCGACCTTGGCGCGGGGCCCACCGTCGGGTTCGTTCGTTCGCTCTCCGCCCGCTCGGGCGCCGCGCGCTTCGTGGTCGTGTCGCAGTCGATTGCGCCCGACATCGGGTGGCCGAGCTTCGAAGTGCCTCCGCTTTCCGCGGAGGATGCCGAGTCGCTCCTCCTGGCGAACCCCGACAGTCCCGACGCCCTGATGCTCGCGTGTCGCTTGCGCGTTGGGCGCGGCGATGGCGCGGGTGCGCTCGCTCTGCTTCGCACGCACCTCGCCGCGCGCGCGGGGGTATCGAGCAACGATCTCGAGCGCATCCTACGAACGATTGCTGCTGCGACTCCGACGTTCGCGGTCGAGGCGTTGCTGCTGCTCGCCCGTGAACAGCTCCGCTGGGGAGACATCCAAGCAAGCGAGCGCACGCTCGGATCCGTCGTCGATGAAGACCTCGAGCCCTCGACCGCCAACCGATTCCACGCGCTGCGCGCTGCCGCGCTGTTCCGGCTCGGTGAGGTGTTCGCGGCGAACGCCGAGCTCTCCATCGCCCGGCGATATGATCCGCCGGAGGAAGACGTGGCCGTCGAGCTCGCCACCGCGGAGCTCGCGATTGCGCGCGGCCGACTCGTTCCTGCGCGGCACGCTCTCCTCGAGCTCGGTGAGCGCACGTCCAAGCATCCGCGCCTCGCCACGCGCCGCGCGTATGCGATGGGCGCTTCGTACTACTTCGAGGGACGTCACCCGCTCGCGATCGCATGGGCGAAGCGCGCGCGCGCCGCGGCGGGACGACGCCGCGACCCGCTGCTCATCTTGCTCGAGGTCGCCGCGCGGCTCGGATGCGATCAAGTCGATCGCGCTCGCGTCCTCGAGCGGTCCACCGAGCATGGTGCGAGCGACGACGAGCCGTTCGGGCGCGGCGTCGGCGTGTTGATGTCGAGCGCGATCCTCTGGCGCCGCGGCGAGCTCGCGAAGGCACTCGTGACGGCGGAGCCAACGCTCGTCATGCTGAGCAGGCGCGCCGACCAGGTCTCGCGCGCCGTGGTGTCGCACTTCCTCGCGCTCTGCGCGATTGGCCTCGGACGATTCGACCAAGCCGAAGACCTGCTGCGCGTCTTCTCGGGCGTCGCGACAGAGCCCGGATTCGCGTTGCTCGCGCCGCTCTGCCACCTCGACCACGCCGCGCTCGCCATGGCCCGCGGCGACCGCGACGAGGCGAGCCGGTGCGTTCATCTCGCGCTCGAGGGTGCCCCGCGCTTCCCGCTGGCTCGCATCGAAGCGCGGGCGCTGTCGGACGACGCGCGAGCGCTCGACATGTCCGGGGAATCGGACGCCGCCGTGGCGTTCGCGACGCTTCGCGCGGCCGAGCGCGATCTCGATCGCGACGCGCTCGCCACCGCGGAGCGACGCGCTCGCGAAGCCGAACGCCACTACCGTCGCATGGACGTGCGCTGGGAGCTCGCGCGAAGCCTGCTGGTCATCGCGGAGTCCGGCGTGCGTCGCCACGAACGCGCGAACGCGGCGACGAGCGCGATACGCGCCTGCGAGATCATCGCGGAGCCGATGGGATACGTTCCGATTCTCGTGGCGCTGGCGCTGCTCCGCGCGTCGCTCGGCGATCGATCGGGCGATCTCGACGCATACGCCGCGCAGCTCGCTCACGCGTTCGCCATCGCCACGCCCTCGCTTCGTGATCGCTCGCTCGCAAACGCGCTTGCGCGCGTCGGTTTCGTCGTGCCGCAGAACGCGATCACGAGCGCGCATCCGCTTCGTGCCCTCATCGAACGCCTCGGACTTGCGCGCTCGCGCGTCGCCTTCGCCACCGAAGGCGCGCTCGCATTTCTCCTGGGCTCCGATGATCCAATGCCCGACGTCGATCTGTTGCTCGATGTCGGGGCAGGCGTCGTGCGCGCGGGAAACGCGACCCGGAAGCTCTCGCCGATTCCGCTGCGCATACTCGAACGGATCGCCTCCGGCGGCGCGGCCGGGAGCACGCCCGAGGAGATCTACCTGACGGCGTGGGGCGTCAGCTATCACCCGTTGCGACACCGCAACACGCTTTACGTCGCGCTCAATCGGTTGCGCGCGACGCTCAAGCCGCTCGTCGGAGAGGAAGCGATTGTCGAGCAGGGTGACGGTCACTACCGCTTGCGCGCCGGGCTCCGAGTGGCCACACGTCACGAGCTCGCCGACGATGGGACCGCCTCGCCTGCGTCCTTCCCGCCGTGGCAGCGCGCCGTTGCCGCCTCGAAGCGGCTGTCGTAAGACGATGTAAGAACCCGTGGTTTTGGCCGCGTGCCATCGTCTGGTGCCTGAGGCGAGGAACGATGCCCACGAAGACGCGCAACCAACTCTGTGCCGTAGGTGTGTTGCTGACGCTCACCGCCTGCGGTGCGAGCTCCCCCAACGACGCGCCACTGCCCGACGCCGCGCCGGCGGCGGATGCCGACTACGTCGATCAATCCGCCGATGTCGTCGAGGCGGACGCGCAGATTGACGATGCGGCGGCGAGCGACGACGCCGCGGCCGACGCCGGCCTTCCGCCGGGCATGCTCGACACCTCGGTCGTCAGTCAGATTGTCGAGCCCGAAGGCGACGGCAAGGACGACGCGAGCCACTCCTTCACCGACAAGAACTATTGGAACTTCTGCATGCCCGGCGCGGCGACCGTCGCGCTCTACTACTTCTTGCCGTCGAACGTCACCGGTTGGCCCGCAGGTAATTTCAGGGAGCCGTCCAACGCGCCGAGCAGCATCCCCAGCGCGGGCACGTATTGGAAGTCGGACGAGAAGGTGAACGGCTATCACACGTACGGGCGCGCATACCTCATGTACCTCGCCGAGCAGGTCAAGCCGCCGTCGTATGCCGCAGCGGGCATGGCCAGCTTCGCTTCGTACCCGACCACCGGCGCGAATCTGGTCGACGTGCGCGACGCGATGAACTGGGAAGCATCTGGCCACGCCGGGAACTACGCCTCTTATTTTTATTCGATCGTGAGCTCGAAGGGTCTCACGACGACCACGCTCCACGCGGACGTCAAGAAGACGATCGACGGCGGCCACGCCATCGTCGCGGCGGTTGACACGGGTTATCTCCCGAACTGGTCGCGCAGCCTCAGTCACGCGATCACGATCGTCGGCTACGACGATGCCGCGACGACGTACAAATACACCGACACCTGCGGCATTCATTGCAACGGCTCGTCGAAGAGTAAGAACGGCGGCGTGTGGACCATCGCGCAGACGGCGCTCTTCAACGGCATTGAATCCGACGCGGCTGGTTACGTAAAGTGACCCATTGAGATGCGACGAGGCTTGCGCACGATCGGCTCGGTAGGGCTCATTGCGTCGCTCGCGCTGCCCGGCGCGAGCCTCGCCAGCGAACCCACGACTTTTCCCACGCTCGACGTCGTCGTCCTCGCGACGCCGCACGACGCGGACGCGCAAACGACGGAGGTCCGAGCGCTGCGCTTCGACACGGACGGCGTTCACGCTCGAACGCTCGGCGTCGTGTCGCATCTCCCACGCGCGGTGGTTCGAGGAGACGCCCGCGGCGCGACGACCTGGGTCGTCGCCGACGAGACCGGAACTGATTGGGGCTCGGCGCTCTACGAAGTGGGCGCGACCGGCAGCCGCCGTGTGCTCGGCGGCGTGGGCCACGCGCGTCGCCCGCTCGCGTCGACGAGCGGCGACGTCTTCGTCGAGCGAGGCGTGCCGGGTCCGTGGCCGAGCGATGCGGAGATCGAGCTTGGCGCGCTTCGCGTCGACGCGATCGACATCGACGCGTACGCGCCTGCATCCGGCGCCGTGCGCCACGTCTACTCCGCGCGAGCGTACGCGCTTCATCTTGCAGGCGAAGTTGCTGGCGAGCTCGTCGTGTATCGCGTCGATCGAGCGGGCGCGTCGATCGTCGTGGTCGACGAACGGCTCGGCACGTCACGCGTCGTCGCATCGCTCCCGCCGTACGCGCGCGACTTTTCGATCGACGCCGCGGGCTCGCTCGTTTTTTCGAATCGCGACGCCAACGACCCGCACGCGTGGGTGA
This sequence comes from uncultured delta proteobacterium, assembly GCA_963731595.1. Classification (GTDB taxonomy): domain Bacteria; phylum Myxococcota_A; class Polyangia; order Polyangiales; family Polyangiaceae; genus DASXHD01. The sequence goes on along the minus strand of CAVSWE010000001.1, from coordinate 1,502,794 downwards.
TCTCGCGGATGGATCTCCGAAGCGGCGCGCCGACGACTCTACACACGGTTCGAGACGACGAGCCCGCAGCGCTCGCGCTCGGCGCGGCGATCGCGTGGAGCTCGGACGGTCGGCGTGGATTGACCATCGCAGGTCGCGAGATCGCGCCTCTCGGTCGTGGGTTCGACGCGCCCGTGCTCGCGACGCGCGACGCTTCGCTCGTCGCGTTCATGCACATCGAAGCAGGGCAGATGGACTCGACCGCGGTGCTCGCCACGTCGACGGGGCGCGCGTTGCGTCTCGATCCAGACGCACGCATCACGGTGCTCGCGCTGCGGGGCGAATCGGGAGGCGTGCGATGAAGGGCGTCGCCGTTGCGCTTGCGGCGCTCGTCGCGAGCGTGCCGCGCGCCGCCGACGCATCGTGTCCGAGCTACACGCCGGCGGAGACCGCAGGTGGTTACAACTGTGGCGTCGATCCGGCGCCGGGCACCAATCCTTCCATCGCCGCGTGGCAAGTCATCTTCGGCGACGTTGCGCCGGGCAAGGCGTCGTGGGGAACGAACGGACCTGACATCGGCACCTTCAGCTCCGGTTGCGGAAAACCGAACGCGCCGACGCAAGTCGCGGCCCATTTCCCGTGTCACGTCCTCTACGCGATCACGATGGTCGAGAGCGGCTGGCGGCAGTTCTGTACGCCGACGACCCCATCGCAGTCGGTGGGCGACCCGTCGCAGACGATCATCTCGTTCGATTGCGGCTACGGCATCGGACAAGTGACGAGCGGGATGCACGTCGGCGAGACGCCGAGCTTCGATCGCGCACGCGTCGCGTCGGAGCCCGAATACAACCTCGCCACCGGAACGTTGATCCTCGCGTCGAAGTGGAAGGCGACTCAGTGCGTCGGCGACAACAACCCAGACCTCGTCGAGGATTGGTACACGTCGATTTGGGCGTACAACGGGCTCGTTTACAAGAACAACCCGAACAACCCCAACCTCACCGCCGGTCGCGGAGTGTACAACCCCGCCAACGGCGGAAGCTACGCGTATCAAGAGGAGGTCTTCGGTTGGATGGAGCACCCGCCGAGCGACAAGCGTTGGGCCGCGCTCGCGCCCGCGTATCCGGATCGCGGCGAGATCGGCAGCGGAGGAGCGCCACCCGCGCTGAGCGAGCCGAGCTGCGCGTCGCCCACGGATTGCACCAACAAGCGCTCGACGCACGTGTCGGTTTGCACCGGCGTGACGGACGGAGGCGCATCGGACGCAGGCGCCGACGCCGACGCAGTGACCGATGGCAGCGCCGAGGACAGTGGGTCTCCGCTCGACGCGACATCGGACGCGCCGAGCGTCACGGCCGAGACCGGTGGTTGCGGCTGTCGCGCGGCTCCGACGACGGGACGCGGCGCGGCGTGGTGGATGATCGCGCTTGCTGCGGTCCTCGGGCGCCGTCGCAAGCGGCGCAACGTCCTTCTCGCGACGGCGACCGGCGGGTTGTACGCTCGCAGTCGTCGACGACGCGTCGACGTCGCCCTCAGCGTCGCTCTTGGCTTGGGCGGGAGCCGATGCCCCGTTTCCGACGACGCTCGAGTACACGCAGACGGCGACGACCTCGACGAGCATCGCCGTCGAAGTCGAGTGCGTCTCAATCAATGCAGCCGGTGACGCGGTGACTCCGGTCGAGGTCGGCCTCGGTGCATCAGGAACGCCGCAGTGGCGAGCCCGGCTCGACGCTCGAAGACTTCGAGTGGCGCGCGGAAGGGGGAGCGGATTTTCAACATACGGCCCGCACCCGGTTCTTGAGCCTGGGTCGAGCACCCGACCCCGCATCTCTGTTCGCCCGGTTTCACGCCGATGATGGACGTCGGGATGGTCGAGTCCGCCGGAGCCTCGAGCGCCGCGGCTTGCCCCTCCTCGAGAACGTCACGACCGCATTGGTCGTCGTCATGATAGTCCCCACCAATCACATCGATCCGGCGCGCACGTTGCACGGTCATGTCCTCGATGGTCCGCATCAAACGCGCGTACGAGCCCGCCGAGCCCGCCGATGGGTACCGCGTGCTCGTCGAACGGCTGTGGCCGCGCGGGGTGCGCAAGGACCAGGCGCGGCTCGATGAGTGGATGAAGGACGTCGCGCCGAGCGACGCGCTCCGCAAGTGGTTTCATCACGACGAGGCGCGCTGGCTCGAGTTCAGGCGGCGCTACCGGCGCGAGCTCCGCGATGCGCCGGCGCGCGGTCTCGTCGAGGCGCTCGTGCGGCGCGCGAAGCGCGAGACCATGACGCTGATTTATGCTGCGCACGACGCGCGCCTCAACAGCGCGATCGTGCTGGCCGCCGAGCTCGAGCGAAGGCTCGGGGCGTCTCGCGGCCCGAGAGAGCGCGCGCTGTCGAGGCGCGCGAAACTTCGGCGGGAATTACGGGCGGACGAGCACCAACGGGTGTAAGGTGGCCGTCTTTGATGCGCAGCACACGCCCACCAGCCTCCGGCTCGTTCGATCCGTCCGGCGGGGCGCGCGATTCGGTGCGCGTTTATCTGGAGCAGCTCGGCGGCGTCGCGCTCTTGACGCGTCAGGGCGAGATCGATCTCGCCATGCGGATCGAGGCGAGCGAGCGCAGCTTGCTCGCGGCGATCGTCGGATCGGCGCAGGGCGTGGGCGAGGTCGCGCGGCTCGGCGACGGCATCCGCAGCGGCCGCGTGCGCCCGCGCGACATCGTGAGCGACGCCGACCCCGAAGAAGACGGCGAAGAGCCGCCCGACGCCGAGGAGACGAAGCGCCGGCTCCTTCGGCTGATCGATCGCGTGGTGACGCCCGGGCGCAACCGGCGCGCGGTCGACGCGTTGGCCGAGATGAAGCTCAATCGTAGCGCGACGCGCGAGATCGTCGGCGCGATTCACGAACGCCTGCGCGACGCCGAGGGCGCGACGACGCGCGCGGCCCGGAGCGAGCGCACCGCGCTGCGCGCCGCGTGCGCGGCGATTGCCGAGGCCGACCGCGTGGGGACGCGCGCGCGCGCCGAGATGGTCCAGGCCAACCTGCGACTCGTCGTCTCGGTCGCGAAGCGCTACCGGAACAGGGGCCTCTCGTTCTTGGATCTTATCCAAGAGGGGAACATCGGGCTCATGCGCGCCGTCGAGAAGTTCGACTACCGGCGCGGATATCGCTTCAGCACCTACGCGACGTGGTGGATTCGGCAGAGCGTCGCGCGCGCCATCGGCGATCAGTCGCGGACCATCCGTACGCCGAGCCACGTGCAGCAGCTCTCGGCGCAGGCGGCGCGCGCGAGCCGCGCCTTCGTGCAGGAGTTCGGGCGCGAGGCGTCCGACGCCGAGATCGCGCGCGAGCTCGACGTCCACGTGGAGCGCGTCGCGCTCGCGCGGTCGAGCTCGCGGCCCACGGTCAGCCTCGAGGCGCCGATTCGCGCGACCGAGACCGCCGTGCTCGGCGACTTCCTCGAGGACGAGGCCGCCGTGTCGCCGTTCGACGCCGCGACGCAGTCGGGCCTCGCCGCGAGCACCGCGGAGCTCCTCGCGACGCTCGGGCCGCGCGAACGAAAGATCCTCGAGATGCGCTTCGGGTTCGGCGACTCGCGCGAGCACACGCTCGCCGAGGTCGGCGAGGTCTTCGGCGTCACGCGCGAGCGCGTCCGCCAGATCGAGGCCAAGGCGCTCTCGCGTCTTCGCAGCCCGTCGCGCGCGCGGCGCTTCGCGCGACTCGTGGAACGGTGACGAGGGAGGACGAAATGGACAACGAAGATCTCCGCAAAAAAGCGCTCCCGCCGCTCGCCGCCGCCGAGGCCGAAGTGGCGGCGGCCGAGTCCGCGCTCGAGGAGCTGCTCAAGACGCTGAAGGTGCAGCCGCGCACCGAAAAAGTGCGGATCACCGAGGTGCTCGAGACCGCGTTCACGCGGCTTCGCACCGCGCGCACCGAGCTCGCGAAGCTGCACGCCGTCGTCTCGCGCGCGTGAACCAGCCCGCGGGCCGCGCGCGGAGCGACGCGGGAGGCGAGAGGAGGCCGCGCACGACGCCCATCCTCGACAAGGCGACGAGCGCGTAATAGGTGGGGATCGAAGCTGTTGGCATCGACGCCTCGGGACAAGCGCTCTGTACGAGCAGCGCTCCAGAGCCCGGAGCTTGCTGTCGAGAGACTTCCTCGACGCCTCCCAATGTGCCGTGCGCGCGTCGTGCGCGTGGTCAGCTTCGTGTCAGTTTACGTCGGCGACGTGTTCGCCGGCGCGATGCGCTTCGCGTAGACGCGATATTTTTTGTACGGCTTCGCGCCCATCACGCGGATGCCCGCGTTGATGAGCCCGTTGTCCTCGAGCGTCCAGCCGAACTCGCCGCCGGTCATGCCGAGCGCGCGGCCGCTGCGATTGAGCTCCGCGTAGAGGTACGACGAGAGACCCGCGTACTTGCGGACGTGCTGAAACTTTTTTCGGATGCCGAGGATCGCGACGCGCGCCGTGCGCGGGCCGCGCACCTTCAGGCGCCAGAGGAGCTTCGGCAGACCGAGGGGCAAGAGCTTGCCGCCGAGATCGCGCACGAGCTCGTTCAGGTTCGGGATCGCCACCGCGACCGCCGCGGGCTCGCCGTCGATCGACGTGATGCGCGTGATCTCCGGGATCAAATCAGCTTGAAGTCTTCCGCCATCTTGCGGACTTCGCTCTGGGTGAGCGGGACGAAGGACCAGTTGTCGGCCCAGCCGTCGTTGAACACGTCCATGACCGTCGCGACGTCACGCTCCATGTCGGAGTACGAGACCGGCCGCGAGACGACCTCGGGCAGGGCGGAGATGTCCGCGTGCGCGCGGAGGACGCGCGGAGGGAGATCGCCGACCTCGTAGCGCCACGCGAGGAGGTCTTTCGCCTTCGCGTAGCCAGCGTCCTCGATGAGCGCGGATTGATGCGGGCGGTGGTGCGGCATGAGCACGTACGGCGGCGCGTCGAAGCCGTCGACGAGACAGCCGACCTCTTCGTTGATCGCGAGCGACATCGGGCCGCGGACGTCGGTGATGCCTTGCTCGCGCAGCCAGCCCTCGGCCGCGCCGAGGAGCGCGCGCGAGACGTCGACGTCGTCGATCGTGTCGAAGAAGCCGAAGAAGCCGGTGCGATCGTGGTAGCGACGCAGGTGACCGCGATCGAGCGACGCGGAGATGCGTCCGACGCACCGCCCCCCGCGGTGCGCCGTGAACAGCGCGGCCTCGCCGTGCTCGAAGAACGGGTTCTTGCGCGGGCTCAAGCGATCGGAGAGATCGCGATCGAGCGGGCGGACGTAGTGCGGGTCGCCGTCGTAGACGGTGTCGACCACGTCCAGAAAATCGCGCAGGCCGCGTCCTCGAGCGCGGCGGACCTCGACGTTCATCCGCGAGCGCCGGTCACCAACGGCCGCCGCCGCCGCCGCCGCCGCCGCCGCCGCTGGCGCGCGGGGTGCGCTCTTGCGCTTCGTTGACCTTGAGCGGGCGGCCGTCGAGCATCACGCCGTTCATCGCCGCGATCGCGCTCTCCGCTTCGGCGGTGGTGCTCATCGTGACGAAGCCGAAGCCGCGCGAGCGGCCGGTCTCGCGGTCGGTGACGAGGTGGACGTCGGTGACGGTGCCGTGCTGCGCGAAGGCGTCGCGGATCGCATCGCTCTGCGCGTGAAAGGAGAGGTTGCCAACATAGAGACGTGAGGAGGTCATGAGAAATACCTGACTGCGCAGTGCGCAACGAAATCGGCCAAGAGCTTCGTGAAACGTGCCATCCAATCGAGCCGGAGAATCGGAGGCAGGGCTCGGTGGCGAATCCACCGGAGAGCCCACCTTGTCGCTGATCAGCGCGACCTTCTTCTCGACGACTCGAGACTGCAGGTGCTCGGAACTGTGACGCGGCGCAACGTACTCCATCGCCCGATCGCGCGCAACCGAGCGCGCCTCAGATGGCGCGGACCGACGCGAGCTCGACGGCGACTTTCTCCCAGTCGATGCGCGCGAGGCCGAGGCCTTCGCCGCGCTCCACCCAGAGATCGCGCATCGTCTTGAATGCGTCGGCGCGAGACGCCGCCCACGAGCCCGAGACGACGAGCTGCGGCGACTCGCGCGCGTGCGCCTCGAAGCGCCACTCGGCCGTGTCGCCCGCGCTCTCGGCGGCGTGCAGCACGAGCAGGGAGGTGCCGTGGCGGACCTCGTAGACCATGCGCCGGTCGCGGTCGCGGTACTGCTGCGTGATTCGCGGCGCGCCGTCGTCGGCCTTCACGGGTGACCTACGGTGTGCGCTCGCGCTGGGACGTGGACCATCGCGCATCGTCCCACGTCGGCGCCGCGCGCGCCCCACCATTCGTCAAACCCCGCGTCGAATGTGACGCTCGTGGCAATTTGGCTCGGTCGGCGCACGGTCCGCGCTTCGAGAACTGCGCGCGCGCGGACTATCCAGGCGGGTATAATGGGCCCGATGTCGTTCTCCACGCTCGCGACGGAGCATCCCGGCTTCGCCGACTTCTGGGCGGCTTACGAAGCGGAGCACGAGCGCGTGCGCGCGGCCGCCATGGAGGTGGCGATGCGCGATCCCGTGCTCGGCGCAGTGGTCGCGGCGACGCCGCGCGAGATCGCCGACGCTCGCCAGATGGAGAGTCGCGCTCGCCTGAAGCGCGCGCTCGAGACCGGCGACTGGGCCCCGTACGTCGAGAACCTCGAGGTGCAGGCGACGACCTACGCGCGCCGGCGCGTTCCGCTCTCCGCCTGGATGGCGATCGCGCGCGCGGTCGAGCGCGTCGTGCAGCCGGCGCTCGCGCGCGATCATGCCCACGACGTCGAGCGGTTCGTCCACGCGATCGACGCGATGCGCGCGTTCGTCGACGCCGGCATCGCGGTCATCGCCGACCGGTACATGGCCGTTCGCGAGGACGATCGCTTCCAGCGGCTCGTCGAAGCGGTGAAGGAGTACGCGATCTTCATGCTCGACGGCGACGGTCGCGTCGCCACGTGGAACGCAGGAGCCCGCGCGCTGAAGGGTTGGACCGAGGAGGAGATCGTGGGCCAGCCGCTCTCGATCTTCTACCCGCCCGAGGAGCGCGACACGAAGCCCGCGCGCGTCCTCGCACAGGCGCGCGCGGAGGGGCGCTACACCGACGAAGGCTGGCGCGTGCGCAAAGACGGCACGCGCTTCTGGGCGAACGTCGTCGTCACGGCGATCCGCGACGGGCGCGGCGAGAATCGCCGGCTTCGCGAAGGTCACGCACGATCTCACCGACCGAAGGCTCGCCGAGGAGGAGCTCCGCGCGAGCGAGCAGAGCCTCGCCACGACGCTCCACAGCATCGGCGACGGCGTCATCGCGACGGATCGACGCGGGCGCGTGACGCGGATGAACCCGGTCGCCGAACGCCTCACGGGTTGGTCCGCCGCCGACGCGCACGGCCAGCCGTTCTCCGCCGTCTTCCACATCGTGAGCGAGCTCACGGGCGAGCCCGCGCAGAACCCAATCGAGCGCGTGCTGCGCGAGGGCGTCGTCGTCGGCCTCGCGAACCACACGTTGCTCGTCTCGCGCGACGGGACGGTGCGGCCGGTCGCCGACAGCGCCGCGCCGATCCGCGACGGAAAAGGCGAGCTCCAAGGCGTCGTCCTCGTGTTCCGCGATCAGACGCCCGAGCGCGAGGGCGAGCGGGCGCTGCGCAAGGCTCACGAGGATCTTCGAGCAGCGCGTCCTCGAGCGCACCGCGGCGCTTCGCCGGAGCGAGGAGCAGCTCCGGCAGTCGCAGAAGATGGAAGCGATCGGGCGCCTCGCCGGCGGCATCGCGCACGACTTCAACAACCTGCTGTCGGTCATCCTCAGCTACGGCGAGCTCATCGGCGGCGAGCTGCCTCGAGACAACCCGCTGCAGAGCGAGCTCGCCGAGATCCGCAAGGCGGGCCAGCGCGCGGCGGACCTCACGCGACAGCTCCTCGCGTTCAGCCGCCGCCAGGTGCTCGAGCCGCGCGTCGTCGATCTGAACCAGGTCGTCGTCGGCATGAACAAGCTCGTGCAGCGTCTCATCGGCGAGGACATCGAGCTGCGCACCGTCGGCGCGCCCGATCTCGCGTCGGTGAAGGTCGACCCCGGGCAGATCGAGCAGTGCCTCATGAACCTCGTCGTCAACGCGCGCGACGCGATGCCCGACGGCGGGACGCTGACGATCGAGACCGCGAACGTGGACCTCGATCCGAGCTACCTCAGCGAGCACGCGGGGATGGCCCCCGGCGCGCACGTCATGCTCGCCGTGACCGACACCGGCTGCGGCATGGACGAGGAGACGCTCTCGCGCGTGTTCGAGCCGTTCTTCACCACGAAGGAGGCAGGCAAGGGGACGGGGCTCGGCCTGTCGACCGTCTTCGGCATCGTGAAGCAAAGCGGCGGGCACGTCTGGGTCTACAGCGAGCCCGGCAAGGGGACGACGTTCAAGCTCTATTTCCCGCGCGTCGCAGCCCTCGAGCGGCACGCGAGCGGCCTCACGCCGCAAGTGCGGCCGCGCGGCACCGAGACGATCCTCCTCGTCGAGGACGAAGATCAGGTGCGCGCGCTCGCGAGCGCGGTGCTCGCGCGCCAGGGCTACAAAATCCACACGGCCGAGAACGGCAGCGCGGCGATCGCGCTCCTCGAGACGCTGTCAGGCGACGTCGACCTTCTCCTCACCGACGTCGTCATGCCGAAGATGAGCGGCCGCGAGCTCGCCGAGAAGATCGCGCCCGCGCGCCCCAAGATGAAGGTGCTCTTCATGTCCGGGTACACCGACGACACGGTCGTGCACCACGGCGTGCTCGACTCCGGCTTCGCCTTCCTGCAGAAGCCGATCACGCCCGACACGCTCGCGCGCAAAGTCCGCGAGGTCCTGGATAAGATAACCTGAGCGGGTGGACCTCTCGGGCGCCGTGTGGTGCGCGCTTGCGCTCGGCTTCGTCGGCGCGTTCCTCGTCGTCATGCTCCCGCTGGTCTTGCTGGCGAATCGCGCGATCGGCTCCCGCTACGACGAGCGGGCGCGCCTCATCGCGCCGCGGCTCGCCGCCGAGGGCCTCCGCTTCGCGGAGGAGGACGTTCGTATTCGCGCGGGCTGGGTGGCGCCGCTCGCGGTCGGCGTGCGCTGGACGCGCGCCGACGTCCGGGTCACGACGCGCGCCATTCTATCTCGTGCAGAATACACGCATGTTCGGCGTGCGAATCGGCCAGCCGATCCTCGCGTTCGCGCTGGGCGGCGCGCTGCTCGACCCCGTCGTGGCCGGCGCGGTGCGCGCGGGCTGGCTTGCGTCGTACCCCGAAGACGGCGGCGACGCGGTCGTCCTGACCGGCGGCCTCGGCATGCAGCGCTTCACGATGCGCCTCGCGCTCCGCGACCGCGCGGGATTTCTCGCCGCGACGCGCTAGGGCGCGAGGCGGTTGAGCATGCGCGGGAACGGAATCGTCTCGCGCACGTGCGGGAGGCCGCAAATCCACGCGACGGTCCGCTCGATCCCGAGACCGAACCCCGCGTGCGGGAACGCTCCCGTAGCGGCGGAGGTCGAGGTACCACTCGAACGCCTCGCGCGGCAGCTTGTGGTGCTCGATCGCCTTCACGAGCGTGTCGAGATCGTCCTCGCGCTGACCGCCGCCGATGATCTCGCCGTACCCCTCGGGCGCGAGGACGTCCATGCCGAGCGCGAGCTCCGGGTCGGCGGCGTCGCGCTTGAAGTAGAACGCCTTCATCGTCGGCGGGTAGCGGTGGACCATGACGGGGCGATCGAAGCTGCGCTCGAGATCACCGTCTCCTCGTCGCCGCCGAAGTCGTCGCCGAACTTCGCCTCCGGATGCCCGTTCTTCTGCAGGATCTCGATCGCCTCGGCGTAGCGTGATGCGCGGGAAGGGCGTCTTGACCTTCTCGAGCTTGCGACGTGTCGCGCTCGAGCGTCTTGAGCTCTTCCTTGCGCTCCTCGAGCACGCGGCCGACGACGTACTCGAGGAAGTCCTCGGCGAGCTTCATGTCGCCGTCGAGATCCATGAACGCGACCTCGGGCTCGACCATCCAGAACTCGGCGAGGTGGCGCCGCGTCTTGGACTTCTCGGCGCGGAAGGTCGGCCCGAAGCAGTACGCCTTGCCAACGCGGCAGCCGCCGCCTCCATGTAGAGCTGGCCGGACTGCGTGAGGTACGCGGCCTCGCCGTGGTAATCGGTCTGGAAGAGGTGTGGTCGTGCCCTCGCACGCGTTGGGCGTGAAGATCGGCGCGTCGACGAGCGTGAAGCCGCGCCCGTCGAAGAAGTCGCGCACGCTCTGGATGATCGTGTGGCGCACGCGCAAGATGGCGCTCTGCCGCGGCGACGCGCAGCCAGAGGTGGCGGTGGTCCATCGAGAAACGGTCGAGAAGACGTCGCCCGCGAGCTTCTTCGCGTTGAGCGGGTACTCCGCAGCCACGCGCGCGCACGACGCGAAGCGCCTTCACGCCGAGCTCGTAGGTGCCTTTGAGCTTTCCGTGCTCTTTGACGAGCCCGGTCACCTCGACGCTCGACTCCTGCTGGAGCTTGTCCGCGCGCGCGAACATTCCTCGTCCACGTCGCCCTTGAAGACGACGCACTGCGACGACGCCGGTGCCGTCGCGCAACTCGAGGAAGTGGAGCTTGCCGCTCGAGCGCTTGTTGTGGAGCCAGCCGTGGAGGGTGATTTCTTCTCCGACGTGCTTGCTCAGGTCCGAAACGACGGCGTCCATGGGCCGCTTTCCTAGCACATCGACATCACTGAATCGGCAGGTCACCGTCTGCGGGGGCCGGCGAGAGGACGATGCCGGCGTCGACGTCGAGCTGAGGACGTAGGAGGCGGGGATTTCGGCCGTTTCATCGCCAACTCCTGCGGTGTAGAATGCGAGGGATGAGGTACCGGGGTCAGCTTGTCGCGGCGTTGGCGCTTTGCGTCTCCGCTTTGGTGGGTTTGCGGCTTGCGTGGGGGACGACTCGGGCAACCCCGACGCGACCACGCCGGACGGCGGCGGGAGCGACGCCACGACCCAAGACGTGCAGTCCTCGAACGACGCGGTGGTCGACGGCCCGACGGGATGCGCGGCACGCACCGCCGACGACACCGCCGGCATCTTCGTTTCCAAATCCGGAGCGGACGTCAACAGTTGCGGCACGCGCGGCAACCCGTGCTTGACCATCACCTACGCGATCGCGACGGCAAAAGCCGCGAGCGGCAAGACGACCATTTACGTCGCCGCGCCGCAGCCGACCGACGGGGGCATCGACGACGCGGGCGACGCGGCTGCTTCGGCGGCCGGCGTTTACCAAGAATCGATCACGCTCGATGCGCCAATCACGATCGAAGGCGGCTGGAACGATCAGGCTGGCACGTGGACGCCCATTTGCGATGCGACGACCAGCTCGGCCGTCGTCATCCAAGGCGTTTCCAACACCACCATCGCGACGTCGTTCTCCGGCGCGGCCACGCTGCGTGACCTGAAGGTCACGAGCAAGTCGGCGGCGGATCCTCAGGAGTCGCTCTACGGGATTTTCGCGACCGGCGCGTCCACGAGCCTCACGCTCGATCAAGTCGTCGTGACGGTGGGACCGGGGGGCGATGGCGTGGCGGGAACGGATGGCATCGCGGGCGCGAGCGCAACCGACGCCGGCTGCGCGGCGAGCAACGGCGCGGCCGGGACGGCTGGGGCCCCCGGCGGCGGTGGTGGCCAAGGCACGTTCTCGTCGACCGGCTACGTTCCCACGAACGGGGGCGATGGCGGCACGGGCAGCGCGGGGCATGCCGGTACGGGCGGCGGAACCGGGGCGTGCTCGTCGACGTGCGAAGTGTTCACGGGGAGCTGCCCGTCGTCCTGTGGCTTCGGGACGGCGACCGTTTGCGGACAGAACGGCATCTCGGGATGCGGCGGCGCCGCCGGCACCGGCGGGTCCTTGGGATCGGGTGGAGGGTCGAGCGTTGCGGTTTACGTGTGGGACGCGCATGTCGTCGCCTTCGGCGGACAGTTCGCCTCGGGCAACGGAGGCAAGGGCGCAAATGGCGGAGCGGCTGGCGACGGAGGGGCGGCCACGGCCGGCGCCGCGGGCTCGCTCGCGAACTGCGCCTCCGGGCTCTCCGGCGCGACTTGTGTCAACTTCCCGTCCCCGCACTGCTCGGGAAACGCCGGCGGCGGCAGCACGCTCGCCGGAGGGAGCGCAGGCGGAAGCGGCGGCGTGGGCGGCACCGGCGGCGCCGGTGGTGGCGGTAGCGGCGGCGACTCTTACGCAATCGTCCAAGGCGGCGACGCAGGCGTGACGCTCAACGGGGGCCCCGTCCTCGCGCACGGCGCCGGCGGGACCGGCGGCGTGCTCGGTGGCACCAACGGCCTCGCGGCCGACCGCTGGCCCTGATTATCGGTGCGACAACCGCGCTTCGCGGCGGCGGCGACCGGCCTCTTGCGAGGCGCGGACCGCGTCGGTGTCGAGCGCGAGCGGCGGGACGGGCGTGGGCTTTCCGGCGTCGTCAATCGCGACGAACGTGAGCAGCGCGCTCACGCACGGCCAGCGTTTGCCGGTGCGCGAGTCCTCGCCCTGAACGTCGACCTCGAGCTCCATCGACGTGCGGAACGTCGCGGTCACGCGCGCGCAGAGGCGCACGACCTCGCCGACCTTCACCGGCTGCTCGAACTTCAAGTCGTCGACGAACGCCGTCACCGCGATGTGGCCCGAGTGGCGCTGCGCGCAGATCGCCGCGCAAAGATCGACCCACGCCATGATCTGCCCGCCGAACACGTTGCCGAGCGCGTTCGCGTGCTGCGGGAGCACGTACTCGGTCATCTCGGTCAGCGACTGCGATTGCGTCTTCGGGGTCATCGATTGCGCGCGAGTCTCATCCACAAGCTTCGTAGCAATCGCGCGAGCCGCTCTGCAAGTCGCAACCGAAGCTCGGAGGCGCCGGCGCGCAGTACGGCGGCGGGGGCGTGCACGGCGCGGGCTGACATCCCGACGTCCCGGTCTGCTGCCCCCAGCACTGGTTCGACGGCGTGTAGCCCGCCGGGCAAGTGCCGCCGTCGTCGAACGGGATGCACGGCGGCGGCGCGCCGCCGCAGCACGGGTGGATGCAATACTCGCCGCCGCCGCAGACGTCGCTGCCGCACGTGAGCGGACCGCTCGCGTCCGGCGCGCCGTCGGGCGCGGCCTCGGCCGAGCCGTCCTCGCCTCCGTCGAACGGATCGACTGCGCCACCACACGCCACCGAGAGCGCCGCCGCCGCGGCGATCGAAATCAAGCGCTTCATGTCGGCCTCCCCAAGCAACGGCCGGGCCGCGTGCAATTCGGCTGGTTTTCCGCGTTTCGCGTGTGCCGAGGTGCGCCGCCGTCCGGTCGACGGGGCGCGCGCGTCGGTGTAAAACGCGGGTCCCCCAATGAGCGTGTTCGACAAAGTTCCGGCCGAGATGAACTTCCCCGAGGAAGAGAAGAAATCCTCTCGTTCTGGCGCGAGCATCGCATCTTCGAAAATCAATCCAGCAGTCGAAGGACAAACCCGCCTTCGTCTTCTACGAGGGCCCGCCGACGGCGAACGGCCTGCCGCACAACGGGCACGTCCTCACGCGCGTCATCAAGGACGTGTTCCCGCGGTACAAGACGATGCGCGGCCACTTCGTCGGTCGCAAAGCCGGCTGGGACACGCACGGGCTGCCCGTCGAGGTCGAGGTCGAGAAGGAGCTCCGCATCCACGGCAAGGCGGCGATCGAGGCCTACGGCGTCGAGCCGTTCATTGCAAAGTGCATCGATTCGGTCTTCCGCTACACGCGCGAGTGGGAGATGCTCACCGAGCGCATCGGCTTCTGGGTCGACCTCGACGAGGCGTACGTCACGTACCACAAGAGCTACGTCGAGAGCGTCTGGTGGGCCCTCTCGCAGCTCCACGACAAAGGGCTGCTCTACCGCGGGCACAAGGTCGTGTGGTGGTGGGCGCAGGGCGGCACCGCGCTCAGCGCGGCCGAGGTGGGGCAGGGGTATCGCACGGTCGACGACCCGAGCGTCTACGTTCGCTTTCCGTGAAGGACGGAAGCGGCCGTTCGCTCGTGGTCTGGACGACCACCCCGTGGACGCTCTCGTCCAACATGTACGCGGCCGTGAAGAGCGACGTGGACTACGTCACGGTCGAGCACGCCGGCGAGAAATTGGTCCTCGCGGCGGCGCTCCGCGAGCCGCTCGCGAAGAAGCTCAAGACCGAGCTCGCCGTCGTCGCGACGTGCAAGGGCAAGGACCTCGAGGGCGTCGAGTACGCGCCGCCGTTCGACACGTTCGCGGGCGAAAAACACCGCTGGCGCGTCATCGCCGCCGACTTCGTCACGCTCGACAGCGGCACCGGCATCGTGCACATCGCCCCCGCGTTCGGCGAGGACGACTACGAGGCGCACCGCGCCGTCGCGCCGGGCGAGCCGCTCCTCTGCGCGGTGAAGACCGACGGAACCTTCGTCGACGCGATGGGCAAGTACGCCGGCCGCTGGGTGAAGGACTGCGACAAGGAGCTCGCCGCCGAGCTCAAAGAGCGCGGCCTCCTCCTCTTCTCCGAGACGTACCGCCACGAGTATCCGTTCTGCCCGCGCGCCGAGAACGACCCGCTCATCCAGTTCGCGCGGCCCGCCTGGTACATCAAGACGACGAAAGAGATCGGGCGCGCGATCGCGAACAACCGAGCGGTCCACTGGCTGCCCGAGCACATCAAGGAAGGCCGCATGGGCGACTTCCTCGCGCAACAACGTCGACTGGGCGCTCTCGCGCGAGCGCTTCTGGGGGACGCCGCTCAACGTCTGGCAGTGCAACCGCTGCGGCCGCGAGCACGCGCCCGCGAGCGTCGCCGAGATCGAGAAGCTCAACCCGGAGGCGTTCCAGCATTTCCGCGAGGCGAAGCGGAAGGACCCGTCGCTCAACGAGCACCTCGTCGTCCACAAGCCGTGGATCGACCACGCGTCACGTGCTCGGCCGTGCGCGGCGCCGACGTCGACGCGACGACCTGCGCGGGCACGATGCGGCGCGTCTCGGAGGTCATCGACTGCTGGTTCGACTCGGGCGCGATGCCCTTCGCGCAGTGGGGCTACCCGCACGTGCCGGGCAGCGCCGAGAAGTTCGAGAAGAGCTTTCCGGCCGACTTCATCAGCGAGGCGATCGATCAGACGCGCGGCTGGTTCTACTCGCTGCTCATGATCTCGACGCTCGTCTTCACCCGAGACCAGAAGCCGCTGCCGCGCACCCGTACCGTAGACGTGCATCGTGCTCGGGCACGTCGGCGACAAGGAAGGGAAGAAGGAGTCGAAGTCGAAGGGCAACTACACGCCGCCCGGCATCGTCTACGACGAGGTCCAGATGGAGTTCGCCGCGACGAGCGAGGACGCGGCGAAGGCTGCGTACAAAGGCATGAAGCTCGACAAACCGCTCGGCGAGCGCGAGCTCCTGATCGCGCCGCGAGGACATGGACGGGCTCGATCTCGGCGAGCGCGCGACGGTCGAGGTGCAGTGCGGCGCGTCGATGCTCGAAGGGTGCACAGTCACGCCGAAGAAGGGCCTACCGCGCCGCGTCGCCGTCTTCAGCCAGCCGCTCTTGCAGAAGCTCGGCGCGAAATCGACCGGAAAAACCGACGTGAAACCCGCCGAGGTCTCGCGACTCCCGCTCGACGAGCGCGTCGTCGTGCGCGATCCGAACACGCCCGCGCCCGGCGCCGACGCCTTCCGCTGGTTCTTCTACGCGTCGAGCCCGCCGTGGTCCAACACGCGCCACTCGCTCTCGAACGTGCGCGCGCTCCAGAAGGAGTTTCTGGTCAAGCTGCGCAACACGTATTCGTTCTTCGTCATCTACGCGAACATCGACGGGTGGTCGCCGTCCAGCGCGGGCGAGTCCGCGCCGAGCGACGCGCTTCGCGATACCCGAAGGGGTGAGCTCGATCGCTGGTGCCGGAGCGAGCTCGCCGACACGGTGAAGGTCGTCTCGGAGAAGATGGACGCCTACGACGTCTACGGCGCGACGCAGCGGCTCGTCGATTTCGTCGACGCGCTGTCGAACTGGTACGTGCGCCGCTCGCGCGAGCGCTTCTGGCGCTCGGGCATGGACGCGGACAAACGCGCGGCGTACGAGACGCTCTACGAGGCGCTGACGACGCTCGCCTTCGTGCTCGCGCCGTTCGTTCCGTTCACCGCCGAGCGCATGTACCAGAACCTCGTGCGCCGCCCGCTCGGCGAGAGCGCGAAGGAGAGCGTCCACCTGTGCGACTGGCCCGCGGCGAACGCGGCGGCGCTCGACGAGCGCCTCTCGACGAAGATGCACGCCGTCCGCGAGCTCGTCTCGCTCGGTCTCCAAGTGCGCACGCAGAACAAGCTCAAGGTGCGCCAGCCGCTCCGCGCGGCGCACGTCATCTTGACCAACCCGGCGCTCGAGAGCGAGCTCCGAGGTGTGATCGACACGATGAAAGAGGAGCTCAACGTCCTCGAGGTCGAGTTCGTGCCCGCGGCGCGCGCCCGCGAGTTCGTCGAGTATCAGCTGAAGCCGAATTTCCGCAGCCTCGGTCAGAAGGGACGGGGCAAGGAAGCGCAGGGTCTCAAGGCATCCTTTGCGAAGATGAAACCCGAGCACGTTCTGCCGATCGTCAACGCGCTGATCCTGGGGCCGACGCAAGTGCGAATCGACACGGGCCTCACCGATGTTGCGCCTGAGGATGTCGAGATCGGCTTCTCGACGCGCTCCGGCTTCGCCGCCGCCGGCGGTCGCGTCGGCGTCGTCGCGCTCGAGACCACGCTCGACGACCACCTCCGCGAGCTCGGGTTTTTGCGCGAGCTCCAGAGCCGCGTCCAGGCGATGCGCAAGGAGCTCGGCCTCGAGTTCACCGACCGCATCGTGCTCGGCCTCTCGGGAGGACCCCGGCTCGCCGCGGTGCTTGCAAAATACAAGGACTCGCTCGCGCGCGAGGTGCTCGCCACGAGCGTCGAGCCGTCGCATGCGGGCGACGAGCGCGAGGCGGAGGTCGAGGGCGAGAGCGTTCGCCTCTCCATCTTGCGCGCCTGAGCGGGCTCGCGCATGCTCGGCGGATGAGGCGCTTTCTTTCGGGGGCTCTGCTCGCGCTCTGCGCGTGCGGCGGGACGACGGCCGATTCCTCGGCGACGCGGGCGACGCGGGCGTCGGCGTGAAGGACGCGGGGAATCCCGACGCTCCCGGCCAGCCGCCTCCTCCGCTCGACGGCGGCCCGCCCACGACCGAGACGATGACCTTCGCCGTGAACAAGGTGTTCCTCGGCGAGAGCGACCGAAGCGGAACGCCGAGCACGAGCGCGTGGAAGAGCTTCGGCTTCAACCTCGACGGGCTCGTGACCACGAAATCGTCGACCGACGTCTGCACGCTCTACCCGGGCTCGCCGAAGACGAACCAGACCGACGGCACCGGCGGCATCGACAACTCCTGGGGCGAGCTGCTGCTGCCGGTCGTCCAGGCGGCGGCGAGCTTGCCGACGCCGTCGGACGGCGTGACCGCCACGATCGACAGCGGCGGCTTCACCGTTCAAGTCCAAGTGACCGGGCTCTCGAACGACCCGAAGCAGACCGCGACCGGGCTCACCGCGCAGATCTTCCTCAGCGGGCCGTACGGGCAGGGCACGCCCGCGTTCGACTCGACCACCGACTGGCCCGTGCTCTCGACGTCGCTGAAGGACGGACAGACGATCGCCGGCGGCGCGACCGCGCACTTCGACGCCGCGTACGTCACGAACGGCACGTTCGTGAGCGGGAAGGGGACTGATCCGCTGGTTTTGGCGCTCGACGTGCAAGGCGTCGCAGTGACGTTCAACGTCCACGACGCGATCCTCACGTTCGATCACGCGCAGGCGGGCGCGATCACCAACGGCACGATCGCCGGCACACTCGACACGCAAGAGTTCGTCGCCACGATGAAGACCGTCGCGCCGCAGTTCTCGGCGTCGCTCTGCGGCACGGCGTTCGACGGCATCGCGCAGCAGATCGAGCAGTCGTCGGACATCCTCGTCGACGGCTCCAACCAGCCTGGCACGCCGTGCACCGCGATTTCGATCGGCATCGGCTTCGAAGCGCTCCAGGTCGCGAACCCGACCGAGATTTCGCTCCCGCCGTCACCGCCGCCGGATCCTTGCAAGTAAGAGGAGCATCGCGAGCGCGAAGAGCGCGCCGCGCGCGCCGCCGCCGGACGTCGTGCAGCCGGCGCACCCGCCGCGCGCCGGCGCGGACTCGGTCGCGACGGTGACCTCGCCCTTCGTCCGATCGTCTTGAAACTGAACGGCGCAGTCGGGGCACGCCGCGCGGACCTTTTCGCGCGCCGCCGCGACGCGCGCGCGCGCCTCCTGGCAGTGCTCGGGCGCGACCGCGCAGATGTGCTCGGCGGCGCGCGCCAGCGACTGGAGCGCCTTGCACGCCGTCTCGCAGTCGGCGGGCGTCACGTCGTCCAGGGCGCTCGCGTTCTGGCTGAAATCAGCCCACTCCGTGCCCGCGTCGTCGGCGCGCGCGGCGCCGGCGACGAAGAGGACTGCGAGGAGGACCCAAAAGCGCATGCGACGGATGGTAGAATGAAACGCGCATGAGGCGCTCGGCTTGGCTCGGAATTTTCGGTTTGTCGCTCGCGGCGGCGCGCTGCGACAGCGCCGCCCCGCCGCCGCCCGGCACCACGTTCCAGGCCGCGAGCGGCGCGGTGAGCGTCCAGGTCGAGACGAGCCCCTTCTCGCTCGTCGTCCGCGACGCTCAAGGCAACGTGCTCGTCGAGAGCGCGCCGGCGCAACCCGGCACGGCGTACGCGCCGCTCGCGATCACCCACGACACCGACGAGTCGACCACGCCGCTCGTGACGGGCTTCGATTACTACAAAGGCGTCGACGATCCCTGGACGCAGGTGTCCGAGGTCGAGAGCGTCACGAGCGACGGGGGCACCACGAAGGTCGTCCTCCGCACGCCGCTGCCGAACGTGCCGACGGTGACGGTCACCATCGCGTCCGACGGGCCCGGCGTCGAGATCGCGGCGAGCGCAGACGCGGTCGCCGGATTCCGCCGAAGGCGGGACGGCGCAGACACCGGACGACGGTTCGATCAACCGCGTCGCGATGTCGTGGGTGCTCCACCCCGACGACCATTTCTTCGGCCTCGGCGAGCGCTTCGTCGGCGGCGATCAGCGCGGCGCGTCGCGCTACATGTGGGTCGAGGATTGCTTCGGCAGCGAGGACGCGCAGCTCACCGAGTCGAGCCCGCCGTCGGACCGCCAGGCACAAGAGGCGTACATCCCGATCCCGTGGATGATGGACCCGCGCGGCTTCGGCGTGCTCGAGCACGGCACGTTTCGCACCGTGTATCACCTGGGCGACGAGGTCTCGAGCGCGTGGCGCGTCGAGTCGTGGGACTCGAAGCTCGACTTCACGCTCTACGCCGACGCCGATCCGAAGAACCTCATCGCCGATTCTCACGAGCGTGACCGGCCGCCCGCCGGACGTGCCCGACTGGATCTTCGCGCCGCGCCGCCGCGCCGACATCCCGGTCGACGACGAGCTCGCGCGCCTGCGCGGCGCGCACATCCCGACGACCGCCATCGACACCGCGCTCCACTACTTGCCGAGCGGCATCGGCACGACCGACGCGAAGGCGATCACCGCCGACCTGCACGCGCGCGGATTCAAGGCCGTCGCGTACTTCTGCTCTTTCATCGACCAGACGTACCACCCCGTCTTCGACGACGCGGTCGCCAACGGCTACCTGATCAAGAAGCAGGACGGCAGCCCGTACATCGTGTTCGACATCCCGCGCTACGCCGGCATCGTCGATTTTACCAACCCAGCCGCGGTAACTTGGTACCAAGGTCTGCTCAAGCAGGCGATCGACGACGGCTGGGACGGCTGGATGTACGACTTCGCCGAGTACGTGCCGCAAGACGCGGTCATGTTCAACGGAATGACCGGGCTCGAGGCGCACGATCTCTACCCGGTGCTCTACCAAAAAGCGGCGCACGATCTCCTCGAGCAGCTGAAGCCCAAGGACTACTTGTTCTTCGTCCGCTCGGGCTTCGCGGGAACCGGCGGCGAAGTGCCGATGGTCTGGGCCGGCGATCAGGACACCGATTTCTCCGTCGGCAAGGGTCTGCCCGCGGGCCTCACCGCGGCGCTCAACGCGGGCATGAGCGGTCTCCCGCTCTGGGGCTCGGACATCTCGGGCTACCACTACTTGTACAACCCGCCGCCCGACGAGGAGCTCTACCTCCGCTGGACCGAGCTCGGCGCGCTCTCGCCCGACATGCACGACGAGAACGAGGGCGCGGGAAACCAGCCCGTCTCCGCGCGCTGGCAGATCTGGGACGACCAGCTTTCGCAGGACGTCTACCGAAAATACGCGCAGCTCCACACGCAGCTCATCCCGTATTTGCGGCTCGCCGTGGACGAGGCGCGCGCGACCGGCCTGCCGGTGATGCGGTCGCTCTATCTGGATCATCCCCACGACGCGAACGTGTGGAACCTCACCGACGAGTACATGTTCGGCGATTCGCTTCTGGCCGCGCCGATCATGACGCGCAGCACCGGGACGGGGACGACGTCGCGCTCGGTCTACTTGCCCGAGCCGGCGTACTACGATTTCTTCAGCGGCGCGCGCGTGACGGGCGGAACGACCATCACGGTGAGCGCGGACGTCGATCAGGTGCCGCTCTACGCGCGCGTCGGCGCGATCGTGCCGATGCTCTCGCCGGACGTCGAGACGCTCCTGCCCGCGACGGACGGGAGCGGCGTCGTATCGCTCGCCGATCGGTCGGACGTCCTCGACGTCGAGATCTTCAGCGGCGGCGCGACGAGCGTCACGCTCGCCGACGGAACCAAGATCGCGCAGAGCGCGCCGGCCGACGCGTACGACGTCACGCTCCCGCCGTCGGCGCAGAACGCCACGCTCGTCGCCGCCGCGCAAGCGAGCGATCTCGCGACGTGCGACGCGTGCTGGCTCGACGATCCGTCGTCGCGCACGCTCTCGATCACGCTGAAAACGAGCAGCGACGTGATCGTCGCGGGCCCGGTCACTTTGACGCTGGATCAATCTCCGAACGTCAAGCGCTTTGTGATGCGCGTGCATCATTGATCGCGCGCGCGTGAATCGTCGCGCGCGCGGCGCGATCTCCCTCGCGTCGGCAATCGATCTTGTTATTCTGGGCCTCGTCGATCTTCGCGGCGTGGCGCGGAGCAAAGAAGGAACCGGGGAGAGTTGGTGGCCAAGACAGCGCGTGCCGTCGTTTCGACTCGCGAGACCGGCGTCGCGCCGCTCTCGAAGGCGCGCGTGCGCGCGCCCGCGCGCGCCGACGCGCTCGCGCGCACCGACCTCGTGGGCAAGGTCGCGCGCGAGCGCTTCGACGAAGAGATCGACGCCGCGCTGAAGCGTAGGCCGACCAACGAGGCGAAGCTCGCGGGCGCGCTCCGCGCCGTCGCGCCGCTCAGCGCACAAATTCGAGCGAGCCTCGCCGAGGCCGCGCGCGTCATGCTGCGCCGGCGAACGCTCGATCGCGAGCTGTGGGCCGCGTCGGTGCGATCGCTTGCAGAATGCAAAGACAAGGCGGCGGCGCCGATCCTCCGGCAGGCGCTCTCCGAGGGCGACGCGGGCGGCACCGCGACGCTCGGCGCCGCCGCGGCGTGCAGCGATCCGGAGCTCGGGCCGCTGCTCTCCAAGATCGCGGCGAGCCGCCAGTCGCACCTCGCGTTCGGCGCGGAGGTGGCGCGCGTCGCGCGCGGCGAGTCGAACGGCTCGCACCTCTTGTCGCTCGCGCCGATGATCAAGGAGAGCCACCGCATCTCGCTGTGCATCGAGCTCTTCATCCCGCTCGCGCGGGCCGAGTCGCTCCCGACGGCGATCGCGCGGCCGCTCTACGTGCTCGGCGAGGCCGAGCGGCATCTCGGGCGCTGGCTCGTGCTCGGCGAGGTCGCGACGAAGGCCGGCGACCGCGGCGCGCTCGACGAGGCGACCTCGCGAGAGGGCGACGGACCGACGAGCTCGCGAGCCGCGTGGGCGCTCGCCCGCTGGGCGCTCGAGCAAGTGTGGGCGCGCACGAAAAAGGTCGCCGCGCCGGAGCCGCCGCCCGCGCGGCCGACCGTCGAGCTCGTGGCGCGCCTCTCGGACCGGCCGAGCGCGGACCGCGACATGACGTTCTTGTTCCGCCTCGCGCGCGCGAAGTCCCCGGGCGCCAGGCCGATGCTCGAGTCGCTCGTGAAGCCGCTCCCGCTCGCCGACGAGAGCGCCGTGCGCGCGGCGATGCACCTCGCGCGCGACTACGGCCGAGACGACCTGCGTCGCGAGCTCGTCTCCGTCGCGCGCGGCGAGCGGCGCGAAGAGCTGCGCGGCCTCGCGGCGGCGGCTTTGCTGGGACATCGGCGAGCGCGACGACGCGCGCGGCTTCGAGGGCGAGCTCGTCGCCTCCAAGTGCCTCGCGAACGTCGTCTGGGGCTCGCTGCTCCGTGCGGCCGCGCTGCGCGGCGCGGACGACTCGCTGCTCTGCAGCGAGCCGCACGTGCGATGGGTGCACCTCGGCTGGCTGGAGTAAGCTTCGTCTCGAGATGCCTCGCGCAGCAATCGAAGGCCACGCTCGCGCCGCGCTCGTCGGCCTGATTGTCGCCTGCGCGCTCGGGCCGTCGCGGCTCGCGCGCGCGGAAGCGCCCCCGCAGACCATCGTGCTGATGGCGGACACCGACGACGACGACGTCGACGGCAAACCCGACGGCGAGGAGAGGCTCCTTCCGGTCGCCGGCCGGGCCGACCTCGTCCCCATCGAGGCGTCGCTCGATCGCGCGACGTTGCGCGTCACCGGCGGAGACGGAAAGGTGCGCGTCTGGACGGGCGCGCGGCTCACCGACATTTCGGGGCCCGCGGGCGGCCGCGTCGTGCTCGGGTCGGCGTTCCAGGGGCTCGCGCCCGGTCGCGTGGAGATCACGGCGCGCCTGAGGAACGGACGCGAGAAGCGGATCGTGCTCGAAATCCGCGGCGTCGCGATGCGCGACGAGGCGGGCGCGCCGGTCGACCTCGCGCGCAGCCACGCATCGCTCGATTCGAATGCCGCCGGCGCCGCTCGGCACGAGCGGCGACACCGACGCGCTCCGCGCCGTCTTGATCGTGCCCGACGGGTCGACGGCCATCGACGCGACGGTCGAGTCGTACGCCGCCGGCGGCGTGAAGATGGACGCGCTCGCGAACGTCGCGCTCGCCCCGACGACGTGCCCGACGCCAGCGGCCGGAGTCCACTGCCTCGAGACCGCGCCGCTCCGCTTCGTCGTGGACGACGTCGATCGCGCGCACCCGCTCGTCGTCGATCGATCGCTGCGCGCGGAGGTGGGCGGCGCCATCGTCGTTCGCTCGGGCGGTCGAAAACAGGCCATTCGCGTGCTCGGTCCGCGCGCGAGCGACGTCGGGCCGATCGGCCGCTATCGCCTGCATGTCCGCACGTTCGTCCTCCGCGCGACGCACGGCGGCGCCCCGGCGATCGGCGGCAACGACGCGGGCGCGATCGCGATGCTCCGCAGCGAGCTCGCCCTCGCGTCGGCGACGTGGGGGCAGTGCGGCGTCAGCTTCGGCGAGGCCTCCAAGCTCGACGTCGACGTCGTCGACCCGCCGCCGCGGCACCTCCTCTCGATCGGCGACGACCTCGGCTTGCCCGCGAGCGGCGGGCGCGTCCGCTTCCGCGTCGACGGCAAGCCCATCGACGTGACGGTCGCGCGAGGCGCGACGGTCGAGCGCGTCGCGCACGAGGTCGCCGCCGCGATTCTCGCACGCCGGGTTTCTCGTCACGAAATCGTCGAACGCGCGCATCCTCCCGGGCGCGATGGGCAGCATCGATTTGTCGGTGCGCCGCTCGAACGGGACGCTCGCGTCGCTCGACGCGAGCAAGGGCAGGGGCGGCGAAGCTCCGCTCACGACCGACGCGACGCTGAGCGTGCGCATCGGCGCGGTCGACCCGGCCGACGGCATCGAGCACTTCGGCGACATGGACTCGATGGCCGGCACGCTCGAAGAGCGCACGCTGGTCAAGGCGCTCGACGACGGCGATCCGACGACCGTCGAGCTCGTCGTGGTCCCGATTTCGCGGGCACCGGGCGCATCGGCGAGTCGTTCATCACCGGCGACTCGCCGAGCATGCGCAACGTGGTGCTGCTCGATCGCGGCGGCATCCGCGCCCGCCGCTCGAGCTTTACGCTCGCGCACGAGCTCGGTCACGTGCTGCTCGAAGCACCCGGTCATCCCGACGACTACGCCGTCGACACGCCGACGCTCCTCATGGACTCCGACGCGTCCGACAGCTCGCCGTTCGGCCCGCGCCGCCTCACGGTCGCCGAGTGCGCGCGCGTCATCCGCCAGTCGGGCCCTGGCGCGCCGATGCCGCTGCTGAAGGCGTGGCCGCTCTCGCCGCTCACCCTCCGCTGACCCGTCCTCAAGGCACGTAGATCTCGCGCAGGTCGGTGCCGCCCGCGTACGCGTAGCTCACGAACGTGTCGAAGCCGTACACGACGACCCCGACGGGCTCGTCGGCCTGCACGTGATGCGCGCCGTCGTTCTGCTTTCCGGGGAGCACGGTCGGAGGGTTGACGGACGTGTCGACGATCGGAAACGAGAGCTGGCATCGGTACGAGAGGAAGGGCGGCGTCGACGAGCCGCGCTCTTGCGACGTGAGCCCGTCGCCGGGCGCGACCTCGCACACCGTCGCGTCGAGCGGGAGCCCGTCGAGATACACGTGGGCGTCGCTCGGAGCGCTGATGACGAGGAAGTCAAAATCGTATTTGTCGGGCGTGAGCAGCACGTAGTCGGCGCGCCACTGCTCGACCGGCGAGACGTACGTCGTGCTCGGGATCGCCTCCGGGCAGGCCGTTCGGAACGCCCGCGGCCTGCTGGCTCACTTGCACGTCCATGACGATCGCGGCCTGCGACGCGGTCAGGACGAAATCCTGGTGGGCGGTGAGCACGCGATCCTGACCCGCGGCGAGATCGAACGCGTCGTCCGGCGCGGGCAGCGTCGTCGTCACGTGCGTCGTCCCGCTCGCCACGGCGAGCACGCGGTAGAGCTCGGGCTCGTCGACCGCGCCGATGTCGGCGCCGGCCGCGAGCACCACCTTCGATCGGCTCGGCATGCGCGAGAGCGCGTAGCGCTTGCCGACCGTGTGGACCGGCGGGAGCTGCTCCTCGAGGTGATCGGCGCAGCAAAAACGATCGGCAAGCGTCTGGAAGAACGGCGCGTCGGACGCTTCGCTCCCGGGGAACACGGCGACGGCGCGGTCGGCGCTGATCGTCGTGCCGGTGAAGTCGGCGTTGAACCCGCCGGTCTCGAGGTTCAAGACGTCGAACGGCTGGAGCACGACGTCGGCCGTGCCGCCCTGGTCGAGCCCGTTCCCGAGCGGTCCGCCCGGGATCACGCGCGCGGTCGTCTGCACGTGGACGTGCGTGTCCGGTCGCGTGCCGACGATCGCGACGAACGCGCGCAGGTCCGTGCCGAAATTCTGCGAGGGCACGTCGCTCGTCGCGATCGTCTGCGGCCAGCCGTCGACGACGTAGCTCGTCGACCCGCCGCTCGACGCGAGCGCCGACTCGGGCAGGAGCTGCGAGGCGTCGTTGGAGAAGACGTTAAGGTTGTCGAGCGGGTTGAACTGGTAGGCGACGATCGGTATCGACGCGCGCACGCGGTACGCGTGGCGCGTCAGCGCGGTGCCGGTGCCGGTGTTGAACTCGCCGTCGGGCGAGCCGTCGACCTCGCGCGGGCCTAGCTTGAACACCTCGAGGCTCCCGGCCGGAATGGTTGCAGTTGCAACGACACGAAGGTTGGCGGGCTGCCCGACGGGCGCGTCGTCCTCGTCGATCGTCACCGCGGTCGCGACGTCCGGCTCCGCGTTCGAGACGACGATCGCGTATTGCTGCGCGGCCGCGTTCAGCGACGCGCTCTCGACGGCGTTGTCGAGGTCGGCCGCCCAATATTCGCAGCCGACGTTCGAGTGCTCCGCGTCCGCTTGCTGGCAGAGCTCGATGCACACGCCGCCGCGGCACGCGAAGCCCTGGGTCGGATCGCACGCAGCGCCCGGCTCGAACGCCGTGCCGGCGGCGTTGCAGCGATCGGTGACCTGACCGGTGCACTGGCCCGCGCCCGGCTCGCAATTCGCGCACGCCAGCAAGCTCGTCGCGCAGACGAGCCCGCGCGAGCCGCAGTCGTCGAGCACGTCGAAGCCGGTCTCGTCGGCCTTGCACTTCTCGAGCGTCGCGCCGTCGCACGTGACCTGCCCCGCCGTGCACGCGGGCGGCGGCGGCTGCGCGGGCAAGTCGCGGTACGCCGGGTCGAAGCGGCACGCGACGACCGCGAGCACGAGGAGCGCGCGACGCCGCATCAGTACGCGCCGGCGAGGACGTCGAACGCGTACGCGCTCCACGCCGAGGTCCCGAGCTGCCCCGAGCGCAGCGACGCGTACGAGAAGCCGTCGATGCGCGCGGCGTAGACCTCGGTGCCGATCGCGCCGTGCTGGAGCGCGAGCGTCGCGTCGATGGCGCCGAGGTCCGGAACGGTGAACGACGTCTTCCCGGGCGTCACGATGCTCCACGTGACGAGGCCGCCGCCGGTCGACACGTTCACGAGCGCGAGATTGAACGGGGAGGTCTCGCCGAAGCTCACGGTCTTGCCGTCCCAGAGCCCCGCCCCCGGCGAGCCCAGCGACGGGACCGGCACGAATCCCGTGAGGGCGATGGGAACGTTCGCGTCGTTCGTGAGCACGTGCGCGAGCACGGACCCGGGCGCTTGCATGTTGCTCCCGGTCGCCGCGCTCGCCGAGAGCGCGTACGACTCGCCGGTGAGCGAGCCCGCGAGCGCCGGCAGCCCGACGAACGAGAGCGTCGCCGACATCGGGAGCAGCGTGACCTGATTGCCGTTCGGGATTACCCCGTATTGCCCCTGAGCCAGCGAGACAGCGACTTGGGTCTCGAGCCGGTTGGGTCCGCGGTAGGTCGTCGGCGGCGGGACTGGCGTCGCTTTCACTGCGTGATCGAGCAGGAGGTTCATCTCGATGTCGACGCTCGTGGTCTCGGTCTTCGGCACGATCGGTACGCCCCGCGCGACGCCCATCACGTAGGGCATGAACTTCGCCGGGTTCGTCGTCGTCGTCTCGATGCCCGCGAGCGCGTACAGCGTGACGTTTCCCGGGTAGGTCGTCAGCGTGTAGCCGTAGCCGAGGCTGCCGGGCGACTGCTCGGTGGTCGCGGTGGTCGAGTCGGGTTGGTAGTACGTCTGGAGCGGGTTACCGGTCGCGACGAAGACGTACGCGGCGCGCCGCTCGTTCGGGCCGAGCGCCTTGGGCACGCCGGTCCAGTCGCCGCGCACCTGGAACTCGATGCCGGTCGGGAAGATGAGCTCGCCTTGGACGTCGCCGACGTCGCGCGGCGTGCCGCTGATGGTCTGCGGATCGCCGCTCGCGCACGCGACGCTCAAGACGGGCGCCAAATACGCGGTCACGGTGTCGACCGGGACGTCCACGAACGTGAGCGGTTGGTGGCACTTTTCGGCCGCGGTGACGGTGACGGCGCCGGTGAGGCTCGCGTCGGTGAAGCTCGCGGCACCGGAGCCGTCGGTCTTGTGGACGAGCGCGCTCGTCGCGTCGCTCCCGACGACCGCGGTCGCGCCGGCGATGGGAAAGCCCGTCCACGCGTCGAGCACGAGCACCTTGAGCGACCCGTTGAGCGCGCCGCCCGTGAGCCCCCCGCGGTACCCGTCGGGCGAGTCGTCGTAGGTGAAGGCCTCGCGCGCCTGCACGCTCGACTGGTTGGCGTCGATGACGACCACGTCCTTCGCGCCGGGCGTGCCCGCGGGCGTCGTGCACTGGAGGTGCGTCGCGTCCGCGACTTGCACGTCGGTGCACGCTGCGCCGTCGACTGTTACCGTGGTACCTTGTGACCAAGCGGTGCCGCTGCCTTGGATTGCGAGGCGCGTGCCGCCGCTCGTCGCGCCGGTCGTCGGCGTGAGCGCGATCGCGTCGTAGAGGAAGCCTTGCGCGAGCGTCCGCTCCTCGGCGGTCGAGTCGTTTCGCACCTTCACGTCGGCGAGGCCCGGCGGCCCCGGCGGCGTCGTGATCGCCGCGCGCGTCGGGTCGCTCGCGAAGACGTCGCTCGCAGCGACCTCGGTCCCCGCGACCCACACGCGCAGCGACGACGTGAACCCGCGCCCCGCGATGACCGTGCGCGTCCCGCCGGTGAACGGCCCGTGCGACGGCTCGAGCCCCTGAATCGCGAAAGGGTCGCCGAGATCGACGTCGAGCTTGCCCGCGTCGCTGCCGTTCAGGTTTTGATCGGGCGGCCCGCCCGCGTCGTCGCCCTGGCGGGCGTCGTGCGTCGGCAAGCACGCGACGAAGAACGCGCAAGCGAGGAGGAGCCGACGCATGACGGGAGGATAGCGGATTTGTCGGCGCGGCCTCGCGGGGAACCGCGCCTTACTTCGATTTTGCGAGCTGGCACACGTGAGCGTGGCACTCGGCGCGCGCGACCGCCATCGCGCAGCCGATCGGCGGGCACGTCGGCGCAGGTGCCGCGCTGCACGCGGCCTGGAATTGCGCGTACCAAGTCGCGCTCGCGGCGATTTGACTGCATCCAGGGCAGCACGCGTAGCTCTCGGGCGCACGGTCGCGCACCTCGTCGGAGACGACGACGCAGTCGGCGTCGACGTTGCAGCTCGTGTCGAGCTTGGGCAGCGAGCGCGGCGAGGCTTGCGTGCGACCTCGAGGGAGCGGGGCGATCTCCATCTCGGTCCATTTGCCGGACGTGCACGTCAGCGCGTGCGACCAGCCGCTGCCGACCGCCGCGGGCGAGCAGGTCGCGCCCTCCGTCGTGCAGGCGCCGCCGAGCGAGCCGCAGCTCGCGCTCGTCGCGCCGGAGCCGTCGGCGACGCCGTGTTGCGAGCGCGCGCACGCGACGAGCACGAAGGCGGCGAGCACGAGCGCGGATCGGTTCATCGTTGGATTGTCGCCTCGACCGCGCGCCGGCGAAAGGGCCATCCGGTGGCGCAGCCGGGTGAGCGGTCCGCGCGCGTCGCTTCCGCCCTAGGGGCCTTCGGGCGCCGTCGAGGCGTCCGGCATCGGGTCTCACCACCCCGCTCTCAATCCGCCAACCGTCTCAGTCTCCGCCGGTCGCGTCACTTCGACCTCCGCGATCGGGGTCCGCTTCGGAGAAGTCGCGTCCGGCGGAAAGAAACAACTTAGGAATCGTCGAAGAGATCGCCGCTCGCGCGCACCCGAAGCTCGACGACCGTCACCGCGAGATCACGCGCGCGAGGGCGAGCGCCTGCCGGACGCGATCGACGTCGAGCCCCGAGCGCTCGGCGATCTCCGCGGGCGTCGGCGTGCGGCCCAGCTCGGCGCGGAGCGCTCGCGCGGCTTCGAGGACGACGCGCAGGCGCCCTTCGCCGCCGCCGCCTTCGGGTCCGCGGATGACGACGCCGCGCGACTCGAGCTCGGTGACGAGCGCGTCGACCTCGTCGGGCCCCGCGTCCGCGAGGCTGCACGCGTCACCGAGCTCGTCGAGCTCGACGAACCCGTCGCGCGCGCCCTTCGCGAGGAGCCCTTCGAGCACCGTCTCCATCGCGCGTCTCACGACCCATGGATAGCACCGCGGCGGGGGACGTCTGCCGAGTCGTTCATCCGCTCGCGAAATCGCGTACGCTCGGGGCATGAAGAAGCTCGCCCGCATCCACTGGCTCGCGCTGATCGCGTCCTCTTCGGCCCTCGCGCTCGTCGGCCTTCAAGCTTGCAGCGGAGACGACGGCTCGGCGAACGACGCCGGGCCCGACGTCACGACGAACGACGTCGCGGCGCAAGACTCGAGCCCCGACGTGACCCAGAACGACGGCGGAGGCGCGTGCCCGAGCTACTCCGGCTCGGTCGATTTCCTGCAAGGCGGCGGTCGCGCGTTGCAACGCGTGCGGCGCCGGGTCGGTGAACATCGACCAGTGCTCGCTCTCGAAGTTCGATGCAGTCTGCAACTGGGCGAACGGCATCTTCAGCGCGCAGTACCAGGCCGCCTTCGCGGCGTGCGCGACGCAGTGCGATCAGGACGCCGAGAGCGCGTGCAACAAGAGCGCCCTCGCCGACGCATCGCTCAGCGCGGCGCAGCAGAAGACCGTCGACGATTACTGCGCGCGGTGCGGTCAGAACCAAGGCTGCGCCGCCACCACCGCGAGCGAGCTCCAGATCGTCCAGATCAGCGACACGATCGCGGCGCAGGTCGACTCCAAGTGCACCCCCGACGCGGGCGGCCCGGACTCGAGCGCGTGCGGCATCGCGTACCTCTCGTGCTACGGAGGAGTCGCGCAGACCGCGCTCGCCGGGAGCCCGTGCGCCGACGCGGGCGGCGACTGACCGCTCGCAGGCCTCGGGGGGAAAGGCTCCGACTGCAACGACGGGGCTCCGTCAGAAGAAGTTTCCGATCGTGAACTCGAAGTCGTAGGGCTGCTCGTACGCGAGGCGATAGAGCGGGAAACCCCACTCGAAGCGCAGCGGACCGAGCGGCGAGAACCAGCGGATGCCGACGCCGACGCTCGTGCGCAGGAGCGCGAGCGACGACGCGCTGAAGCACGGCTGAATGAGCGGATCGAGCTGCGGCGCCGGCGTCGTGTGACAGAACTGCTGCTCGGTGTTCCACGTGTTGCCGGCGTCGAAGAAGACGACGCCGCGGATGCCGACCTTGTCGAGAATCGGGAACTCGAGCTCGAGGTTCATGAACGCCTCGAGGTTTCCGCCGATCGTCGCGCCGTATTGAATCGGCGGCGAGTTCGGGTCGAGCGTCTGATTGAGCGGCAGGCGCGGGCCGATGCTGCGCAGGAGGAACCCGCGGATGTCGAGGATGCCGCCGAGGAAGAAGCGCTGGTAAATCGGCACGCCGAACGGCGAGGGGCTCGAGATGTACCCGAGCTCGGTGTTCATCTTGATGACGAAGCCGCTGCCGGGCTGCCCGGGCGTCGCGCCGCCGAGCGGGTAGTAGAAGCGTCCGACGAAGCGGTGGCGCCAGTACTCGACCTCGCTGCCGAACGCCGCGCTCGCGAGCTCGGTCGAAGCCTGGATGTAGACGCCGGACGTCGGGAAGAGCCGGTTGTCGCGCGTGTCGAGCACGATCGTCGGTCGCAGCGAGACCGTGAGGCCCGCGTTGAACAAGTTCGCGAGCGGCAGCTTCTGGAAGAGCCCCGCGTACACGCTGCTCTGCGCGCCCAACCCGCCGAAGAACGTCTGCGCCGACGTGTCGACGGTGTCCTCTTCGACCGTGCCGGTGACGCTCAGGCGAAGCCACGGCTGAATGAGCGCGTAGCCGAACGTGAGCGAGCCGCCGAGGCTCCGCCGCGCGAAGTTCGGGAAAATGTAGAGCTGGTCGTACGCCTCGGCGCTCATCGACCAGTCGGTGTCGAAGAAATACGGCTCGAAATACCGCAGGCTGATGATCTGCCGGAGCCCGCTCACCTGCGCTTGCAACGCGAGCGAGGTGCCGTTTCCGAACAAGTTCGCTTGCTGGACCTGCGCCGTCGCGATGAAGCTCTCGATCGAGCTGAAGCCGGCGCCGATCTGGAAGGTGCCCGTCGGCTTCTCCGCGATCTCGAAGTAGACGACGACTTTGTCGGGCGCCGAGCCGACCTCCTTCGTCACGTCGACGCGGTCGAAGTAGCCGAGCGCCATCACGCGACGGCGCGAGATCTCGACGCCGGTGTCCGAGTACAGCTGTCCCTCCTGGATCTCGAGCTCGCGACGGACGACTTTGTCTCGCGTCTTGGTGTTTCCCTTGATCTCGATCCGCTCGATCCGAACGGGAGGACCCCGCTTGATCGGGATGATGATGTCGACCTGCGCATGCGCCGCGTCGACCTCGGTGTCGGGCTCCGCCTCGACGGTGTAGTAGCCCGCGTCCTTGTAGAGCGTGCGGACGCTCTCGAGGTCTTTCACGATCTCGGCGCGGTTGAACCAGTCGTCCGGCTGCGCGCGGATCATCTCGCGGAGCTTCTTGCGCCCGCCGAGCGGGTCGACCTTGTTGCCGTCGTTGTCTTGCTCGTAGATGTCGAGCCGCCGGATCTTGAAGCGCGGACCCTCGTGGATGACGATCGTGATGTCGATGCCCTCGCGATCGGTCGTGAGCATCACGCGCGGCGTGCCGATCTGCACGGCCATGTAGCCCTTGTCGTAATAGAGGGCGCTGATGAGCAGGATGTCGCGTTCGAGGACGTCCTGCTTGTACGAGCCGCCGCTCCCGAAGTCGAAGAAGCTGCCTTGCCCGGTCTGCATCACGTCGCGGAGGTCGGAGTCCGAGACGTGCTCGTTTCCGATGAAGGTCACGCGGCGGACCGTGACCTCCTTGTGCTCGACGATCTTGAATTTGACGATGACTTCGTTGTCGTGCTGCGGCTCGACGACCTGGGTGACGTCGGCGAGGAGGTAGCCCTTGTCGCGGTAGGCGTCCTTGATCTTGTCGACGCTGCGGCGGACCTGCGGCAGGTTGAGGATCGTGTTCGGCTTGACCTCGACGACCTCGGTCAGCTTGTCGTTGTCGAGCTCGTCGTTGCCCTCGAACTCGATGGCCTTGATGTTCGGCCGCTCGACGACCTTGAACCGCAGGCGAACGCCGCGCGCGACCTCCGTGAGGTCGACCTGCACGTCCTCGAAATTGCCCGAGTCCCAGATCGAGCGCACGTCGGAGGCGAGCGCCTCGACGCGGAACGGCTGGCCGATCTTCTCGCGGACGTAGGAGAGGATGTCCTCGCTGGCGATGCGCCGGTTGTCTTTCACCTCGACGCCGACGATGGGCTCGCCCTCGACTTTCTCGGAGGGCGACTGCGGCAGGCGGATGTTCGGCGCGAGCGGGTTCGTGGCCGTTTGTTGCGGCGCGCCTGCGTCCCCGGCGTCGCTCGCCGCGCCCGCGTCGACCGCCGCGCCCGCGTCGGCCGCCCGCGCCGCCCCGGGCGCCAGGATCGACAGCGCCGCCGCGACCAGCCCGAAGAGAAAGGCAAGCGCACGTAAATCCGGGGAACGGCGGCGAAATCGCGTCAAGTGAGCCAAAGCTCGTAGCCCAGTTGCGCGCGCGCGGTCAACGACTCCATGCCCCTTGTCCTTCGGTGTTCACGCATGCCGCCTACGGCGGACTCGGTGCCCGGCGGCGTGGAACCGCTCCAGGTGGCGCTTTGTTCCCCATCCACACGACGCCGCTGACGAGGATCGCCACGGGCAGGAGCAGCATGCCGAGGCGCATCGAGCTCGCGTCGGCGATGGCGCCGACGAGCGGCGGGCTCCACAAATCGCCGAGCAGATGGATCGCGAAGATGCTGAGCGCCATCGCGCTGGCGCGGGCGGCGACGTCGACGGATTGAAGGATCGCGGCGTTGATCGGCGAGGTGGAGACGAAGATGACGAGCTCGCACGCGAAGATGCAGGCGAAGAACATCGTCGGCCCGGGCGCGAGGACGGTCGCGAGCGCGAGGGGCGCCGCGAGGAGCCCAGTGAGCGCGCAGAGGCGGACGTGCGAGTAGGCGGCGGCGCGCCGGTCGAGGCCGCGCGCGGCGCGATCGGCCCAAACTCCGCCGATGGCGGTTCCACCGAGCCCGGCGACGACGAGGAGCGCGCCGAAGACGAAGTTCGCGTGGTCGAGCTCGACGTGATAGCGCGCGTGGATGTACTTGGGCGCCCAGTACGCGAAGCCTCCGAGCGCGAACGTCTGCGCGCAGTACCCGAGGACGCTGCGCACGTAGAGCCCGTTGCCTCGGACGAGGGGCAGGGCGCGCGCCCAGGGCGCGACGAAATCGAGCGGCCGGACCTTCGTGCTCGGTTGGCCCCGCTTCGGATCGACGATGAGCAAGCAGAGGATCGCGCCGAGGATGCCCGGCGCCCCCGCGACGTTGAACGCCCCGCGCCAGGTGAACGCCTTCGCGAGCGCGCCGCCGAGCACGTAGCCGAGCGCCGAGCCGATCGGGATCGCGAGGTAGAAGACCGCGAGGTTTCGGCTCTTGCTCTTCTCGGGCGCGATCTCGTCGATGATCGTCGGCCCGATGACGGCGTAGCTCGCCTCGCCGACGCCGACGAGCGCGCGCGCGGCGATCATCGACCAGAAGCCGTGCGCGTGACCGGAGAGGACGGTCGCGATGCTCCACACGAAGACCCCAAGCGCCATGAGCGCCGTGCGAATCCGCGGCGCCGCGTCGGCGAGCGCGCCGAACGACGGGCTCGTCACGAAGTATCCGATGAGAAACGCCGTCGCGAGCGCGCCGCCCTCGAAGTCCTTCAAGTCGAGCGACGTCTGGACGTTCGGCAACACCGCCGCGAGGACGGTGCGATCCATGTAGTTGAAGAGGTTGATCCCGGTGAGGATCGCGAGAATGACGCCCGGGCGCTTGATCATCGCTGCCTCGCGGCGCACGCTATCACTTCGGCGCTCGGCTTGACATCCGTTCACTGAACGCGTTAGGCGTCAAATAGGGACCACCCGGATGTCCGACGAAAAGACAAAGCCAGCACGGCGAACGACGGCCGAGGCGATGGGCGCGAAGCAGCGCGACATCTCCGTGTCCGAGTTTTTCACGAAGAACCGGCACCTGCTCGGCTTCGACAACCCGGCGAAGGCGCTCTTGACGACGGTCAAAGAGGCCGTCGACAACTCGCTCGACGCCTGCGAAGAGGCAGGCATCTTGCCGGAGCTGCTCGTCGAGATCGTCGACGTCGGCGGCGGAGGAGGCGCGCCCGTCGAGGGCGAGTCGAAGAAGGTCATCCACGAGTCGCGCTTCCGCGTGATCATCGAGGACAACGGTCCGGGCATCATCAAGCCGCAGATCCCGAAGATCTTCGCGAAGCTCCTCTACGGGTCGAAGTTCCACCGCCTTCGCCAGTCGCGCGGGCAGCAGGGGATCGGAATCAGCGCGGCGGGTCTCTACGCGCAGCTCACGACGGGCAAGCCGGTCGTCATCACCTCCAAGACCGGCAAGGGGCGCCCCGCGCACCGGATGGAGATCCGAATCGACACGAAGCGCAACCAGCCCGACGTCGTGAAGGAAGACAACGTCGAGTGGGAGCGCGATCACGGCACGCGCGTCGAGATGGAGCTCGTCGCCGCCTACCGCGGCGGGCGCACCGGCGTGCAGGAGTACCTCGAGCAGACCGCGGTCGCGAACCCGCACCTCGGGCTCGAGTTTCGTTCGCCCAAGGGCGAGCCGCTCCTCTATCCGCGCGTCAGCGACGAGCTGCCGCGCGAGCCGCAGGAGATCAAGCCGCACCCGCACGGCGTCGAGCTCGGAATGCTCCTCGCGATGCTCCAGGACTCGCCCGGCAAATCGGTGAAGCAAGTCCTCGTGAACGATTTCTCGCGTGTGAGCCCCGCGATCGCCGACGAGATCTGCAAGCGCGCCGGCGTGAAGCCGAGCACCAAGGCGCCGGACGTGCACGGCGACGCGATCGATCGTCTCCACCGCGCGCTCGGCGAGGTGAAGGTGATGGCGCCGCCCGCGACGAGCGTCGTGCCCATCGGCGAGGAGCTCCTCATCGAGGGGCTCAAGCGCCGCTTCCCCGCGGCCGAGTTCTACATCTCGACGACGCGGCCGCCGTCGGTCTACCGCGGCAACCCGTTCGTGGTCGAGGTCGGCCTCGCGTACGGCGGCAATCTCCCCGGCGACGAGCCGGCCGAGATCATGCGCTTCGCGAACCGCGTGCCGCTGCAATACCAGCCGAAAGCCTGCGCGATCAGCGAGTCGGTCTACGACACCAACTGGAAGTCGTACAACCTTCCGCAGCCGAAAGGCTCGCTCCCGGTCGGGCCTCTCGCGATCGCCGTTCATCTCGCGAGCGTGTGGGTCCCCTTCACGAGCGAGGCGAAGGAAGCGGTCGCCCACTACGACGAGCTCCTCCGCGAGATGAAGCTCGCCCTCCAAGAGTGCGGTCGCAAGCTCGGCTCGCACCTCCGCGCGCGCGACAAAGCCCTGGGCGAGCAGAAGCGCCTGTCGCTCTTTCAGCGGTACATCCCCGAGGTCGCCGCCGCGATGAGCGAGATCCTCGGCTCGGACAAAGACAAAATCGAGAAGAGCTTCTACAAGGCTCTCCCGAATTTCGTGAACGTCGCCGGCGAGGACGACGGCGGCGGCGGCTCGACTCCGCCTCCCGCGCCCGAGGCGCCGCCCGAATCCGAGCCCGCGTCGATCCCGCCGCCGCCGAAGAAGTCGGCCAAAGGCGCGGGAAAGAAGGGCTCGAAGGCGAAGGCGCCCCCCGCGGGCAAGAAGAAGAAACGCGGCGAGCAGCTCTCGCTCCTGCACTGAGATCAACCGATGGCAGCCAAGAAGAAAGCATCACCCTCGACGGGTCGCGGCACCACCGAGCAAACCGACGCCAAGACGCTCGCGAAGATTCAAAAGATCGCGCAAGAGACGCTCCGCGTCGTTCAGAAAGGCCAAAACCCCGCCTTCGAAATTCGCGTGCGTGCCCTGTCGAACGTGTCCTTCAACGAGAAGAAGCGCATCATCGAGCTGGGTGACAAGACGCAGGAGCGCGAGTTCTTCAACACCGCGATGGCCCGCAAATTCATGCAGACGATGCTGATCGCCAACGGCTGCAAGACGCTGATCGACGCGGGCAAGACGATCAGCATCCGCCAGATGTATTACCTGCAGAAACACACGATCAAGGGCTCGAACGAGAACACGTTCGACGAGCAGAACGAGAGCGACCCGATCATCGAAGACCTGGAGGTCACGTCGGACGCGCTTCGCGAAGAGCTCCACCTGTTTGCCGCGCGCAAAGGATCGATGGTCGGCAACTTGACGATCACGGACTCAGGCGACGACATCGACCTGTCGCGTCTCGGGAGCGGCGGCTGGTCGATCCCGAGCATCTGTGAGCCGAGCGTCATCCAGTTCGTCCGCAACAAAGCCGAGTACGTCCTCTACGTCGAGAAAGAGGCGATCTTCAATCGTTTCAACGAAGACAAATTCTGGAAGAAGCACAACTGCATCCTGATGACGAGCGGCGGCCAAGCGACGCGCGGCACGCGCAGGCTGCTTCAGCGTCTCGCGAACGAGCTCAAGCTACCCGTCTACGTCGTCGTCGATAACGATCCGTGGGGGCTCTACATCTACTCGGTCCTCAAGCAGGGCTCGATCTCGCTCGCCTACGAGTCGATGCGGCTCGCCGTGCCGAACGTGCGCTTCCTCGGGATGAGCGCTCTCGACTACAAAAAATTCAAGCTCACTGACGCGGTCGAAATCAAGTTGAGCGACAAGGACATCTCCCGAGCCAAAGAGATGAAGGCGTACCCCTGGTTCGCCGACAAGAAATGGCAGCGCGAGATCGACGCGACGCTCGAGAACGGCTTCAAGATGGAAGTGGATAGCTTCATCACGAAGGGAGTCAGCTTCATCACCGAGGAGTACCTCCCGAAGAAGCTCCGCGACCGCGATTGGTTGACGTGACTGAAACTCTCGCGCCCCGCTGAAATCGATCGCGCTGCATCTCGAAAATTCGCGTGACGCCCGAAATCGACCCGCGCATGATCCGTCGGATCCGGCTGGATCCAGCCGATTTCGTGCATTTTCGCGGAGCGCGAGCGGGAGCCATGAGGTAGATTCCACGCGCGATGAAGCGGCGTGATCATCGACATTCGCAGCGATCAACGGGGGACACGTCGGTCACCACCACGCACGTCGTCGACTGACGGAATCGTGCGCGGCGGCCATCCATACCAAGGCGAGGTCCTGAACAATGCGGCTCATTCACTTGCTCGGCTTGTCGGCAGCTACCGTGTTGGCGTGCGGCCCGAAGAACTTCCAGACGTTCGACGACGCGGGTAACCCTGTCGACGACGCGGGCCATCCCATCGGCGACGCGAGTTGCCCATTCTGCGGTGTCGACGGCGGAGGCACTGATTCAGGCGGGCCGTTCGTGTGTACGCCCGACCCGTCGAACTTCGACATTCCGGGCAACAACTGCGACGACGACGGCGACGGCGTCATCGACAATCCGCAGGGCGCGTGTGACACGGGCTTGCCCGGCAAGAGCCCGACCGCGCAGCAATTTGCGAAGGCGCTCGGTCTGTGCCCGAACCAGGGCGACACGTGGGGTGTGGTGTCGGCGCAGTACACGCAGGGAGTCGGGAACAACAGCGCGCCCGACGCGCAGCAATACGGGACCACGACGAAGTTCGGCACCAACGTGGCGCCGCGTCAGGGCTCCGCCATCGGCATTCTCTCGACCGGCGTGGCCGGCGCGCAGGACTGCAGCAACATCATCACCAGCGACACCTTCTTCAAAGAAAACAGCTGCACCTCGACGGGGCCGGGCTCGCCCCCGACCGGCTATCCGAAGGCAGCCAAGGGGTGTCCCGGTGCCGCCGACGCGAACGATGTCGTGAACCTAGTGCTCAAGATCAAGGTCCCCGCCAACGCGAAGGGGTTCTCGTACGACTTCAACTTCTACTCGGGCGAGTGGCCGGAGTACGTCTGTACGCCGTACAACGACTCGTTCGTCGCCTGGCTCACCTCCAGCGCGTGGCAAGGCAAGGGCGGCGACTACAACATCTCGTTCGACGGGAACGGCAACCCCGTCAGCGTGAACAACGGCTTCTTCGACGTGTGCTCGCCCGCAGGGCTGAAGTGCTCGAGCATGCCGGCGGCGGCGACGTGCAAGCTCAACAACAGCGAGCTCATGGGCACCGGGTTTTACGACCCCGGATCCTTTGGGTCCTGCTCTCAGAGCTCCGGTGGCGGGGCGACTGGCTGGCTGACCACGCAAGCACCCGTGTCGCCCGGCGAGACGATCACGCTCCAGCTCATGATTTGGAACACGGGCGACGAGGCGTACGACTCGAGCGTCCTCCTCGACAACTGGCAGTGGCAAGCGGCGGCGACGAGCGTCACGACGACGCGCCCGCCGAACTGAGCTACTGCGAAGACGCCTCGGCGGGGTCATCGTAGCGCGTGAGCACGGTGACCTTGCCGTCGTGGAGCTCGGCCACGTCGACGACGTGGAGCCGAATCGCGCGACCGCGCAGGAAGGGGACGTGGGGGGTCGTCGCGGCGTCGAGCGCCGCGAGCTGAATCCCGGAGATCGAGTACTCGAGGATCGCGAAGTCGCCCGCGCCGAAGCCGCCTTGCGCGAGCGTGTCGAGCTGGCCGATGCCCTTGCGCATGGCGTCGAAGTACGCGCGCGCCGCGTCCTTGCCGCGCGCGGGTTCGGCGTGCTCGAGCGTCTCGATCGTCACGTCGTCGGCGAGGCCGCCCACGTAGACCGCGGGCTTGTTGTCCTCGAGCGCGTCGACCATCGCGCGGAGCACGCCGAGGTCGTCGACCTCCTGCGGCGTCCCCGCCGCTTCCACGACCCGCGGCGGCCCGCTCGTGACCGCGGGCGGCGGCAGAGCTTGGAGCTGCGGGGGCCCGGCGCCGAGCTGCGCGCGAACGACGTTCTCGTCGAAGTAAACGTGGATGTCCGAGATCGACCCGTCGTCCTTCGTCCAGACGACCGAGATCCCACGCGTCGCGATGGGCTTGTGCGTCGCCGGGATGCCCTCCCAATCGAGCGCCTGGACTCCGCTGAGCGTCCACTCGATGGACTGCTCGCTGTCGGTCACGAGCACGCGCCGCACCGAGAGCGTGCGGTGGTCGAACGCACCGAAGAGCGACTCGTGCATCGAGACGACGCGGTCGCGCCCGAGCGTGGTCTTCGACCCGAAGGTGACGTGCGCGTCCTCGCCGAGGAGCGGCACGAGCCCGCGGAACCCGTCGGTCGCGAACGCCTGCGCGTACTCTTGCGGGA
Organism: uncultured delta proteobacterium; assembly: GCA_963731595.1. Classification (GTDB taxonomy): domain Bacteria; phylum Myxococcota_A; class Polyangia; order Polyangiales; family Polyangiaceae; genus DASXHD01. Next base: position 1,463,117 of record CAVSWE010000001.1, on the reverse strand, counting down.
TGATGCGCTCCTTCGCGGTCGCGCGAGCGCGACCGGCGTCGACCGGCTCGGGCCGGTTGAACGAGGCCCAATCGACGGGCGGCGGCGCGGGCGGCGGCGTCGACTCCGAGCACCCGAGGAGCGTCAGCGCGACTGCGAGGCGGAGCTTCATCGGCGGAGCTCGACCCCGACGGCGGCTTCGAGCGCGTAAATCGCCGTCCAGTAGTTCGTCAGGTCGTTGATGTATTCCATCTTCGTCGCCGTGTAGGCGCGGAGCGCGTCGAGGAAGTCGGTCAGGCTCGCCGCGCCCTTTTCGTACATCAGGCCCGTCGTCTCGAAGGCGCCCTTCGCGCTCTGCAAGAGGCCGCCGCCCTCTCGGCGCGGACCCTCCATGCGCTCGACCTGGCGCTTCGCGGTCGAGAAATCCGAGAACGCGGTCGACACGTCGCTGACGACCTGGGCGGTCGCCTTCGCCTGCTGGAGCGAGCTCGTGTCGAGCGCCGCTTGCGCCTGCCGCACCTCGCCCCCTTGCTGATAAAAAACCGGCAGCGGGATGCTCAGGCCGAAGGTGATCGTCGGCGTCTGGAGCGGGCCGTTCGTCCCCGTGCCGCCGTAGCCGCCCCACGCGTAGTTCACGCCGAACGTGAGATCCGGAACGCGCTGCCTGCGCACGAGCGCGATCTCGGCCTCGGCGGCGGCGCGCTGGTAGCCGAACGCGAGCAGATCCGGGCGATGATCGAAGGCCGCGCGCAGGAGCCCGACGGGCGAGACGCCGCGCAGCGGCCCCGGCACGGCGTAGTCGAGCGTCGTCGTGTCCACGTCGAACGCGTTCACGCGCCCGCGGACTCCGAGCAAGAAGGCGAGGGCGTAGCGCGCGTCCTCGAGCGTGTTCGCGGCGTCGTCGACCGCGCTGTCGGACTCGAGCTTCTGCGTCTCGACGCGCATGAGGTCGCCTTCTTGGATCGCGCCGGCCTTGTAGCGGTCTTGGAACTTCTTCAACGTGGTCGCGTTCGAGGTCGCGATCTCCTTGGCGAACACGTAGTCGAGCTCGGCCTTGACGACTTGCGCGTAGGCGCCCTTCACCTGGAGCGCGATCGTGCGCTCGGCGTCGGCGCGGCCCATCCTCGCGGCGGCGAGCCCGGCGCGCGCGGCCTTCATGCGGAGGTAACGCTTGCCCGAGATCGAGTCGGAGATGGCTGCGTTGTCGCTGAGGCCGACTTCGTAGATCCAGGGGGAGCACGTCACCTGCAACCTTGGATCGCCGCACGGGCCGCTCGGCCCGGGACTCCCGCGCTGTACGTGAACGCGTTTCCAACGCTGCCGCTCAGCACCGGGTTCGGGATCGCGCCCGCGATCTTCAGCGCGCCCTCGGCGCTCCGCATGTTCGCGTCGGCGATGAGAAGGTCGAGCCCGCTCGTCCGAAAGATCTGCAGAGCTCGCTCGAGCGTCAGCGTCTGCGGGAGATCGGTCGGACCCGGAACGACCGTGTCCGCCGCGCGCGCCCGAGGGGCGAGCAGCATCACCGCACACAGCAGCGCCAAAACAAAACGACCGTGCACGCGCCCCGTGATTAGCACCAGCGGCCGAGCCGTCGCAATCGGGACTGCGCGACCCGGGCTGCGCCGCGCGTCGTCGCAGCGTGTCCCGTGCTCGAAAACGGCTGGTTTCAGCTGCTCGCGCGATCGCAGTTGGCTCATGCCGTGCTACGTTGCCACGCGACCGACATGTCTCTACGGCACGCCGTGCTTCTGGGTTGTTCGTTCGTGTTCGCGGCGACCGCGTGTCACCACGCGCACGAAGCCGCCGGCGGAGACGCGCCCGGGCAGGCGTGGCTCACCGAAACGCAGATGCGCGACGCGAAGATCGCCGTCGAGCCGGTCGAGGACGAGGACGTCGACGACACGATCGTCACGAGCGGCAAGGTCGCGTTCGACGACACGCGCGTCGCCCACGTCTACTCGCCCGTCACCGGCAAGGTCACGCGCATCGACGCGTCGCTCGGCCAGCGCCTCAAGAAGGGCGACGTCCTCGCCGTCATCGACTCGCCCGACCTAGGCAACGCGTCCGCCGACGTCGGCAAGGCGCAAGCCGACATGATCGCCGCCGAGAACGACTACCGCCGCAAGAAGGGCCTCTTCGATCAGCACGCCGCCTCGCAGGTCGACGTCGAGCAGTCCGAGGACAACTACCACAAGGCCCAAGCCGAGCTCGCGCGCTCGCGCGAGAAGCTCCGCCTGCTCAAAGGCGGCGACGGCGCGTACGTGAGCCAGGGATTCGCGCTCACGTCGCCAATCGACGGCGAGGTGATGTCGCGAAACCTCTCGCCCGGCGTCGAGGTCCAGGGCCAATACGGCGGCGGCAGCGCCGTCGAGCTCTTCATGATCGGCGAGATCGACAAAGTCTGGCTCTTCGCCGACGTGTACGAAATGGACGTCGCGCGCGTGAAGGTCGGCTCGCCGGTCAAGGTGAAGGTCGTCGCCTATCCGGACCGCGTCTTCGACAGCAAGATCGACTGGATCAGCGGCACGCTCGACCCGCAGACCCGCACCGTGCGCGTCCGCTGCAGCTTCGACAACCCCGACAAGCTCCTCAAGCCCGAGATGTACGCGACGGTCACGATCTCGGTCGACCAGAAGAAGGCGCTCGCGCTGCCGCACGACGCGATCGTCCGCATGGGCGATCAGAACGTCGTCTTCGTCGAGATGGGCAAGGCGCCGGACGGCCGGATGAGGTTCGAGCGCCGCCCGGTGTCGGTCGACCTCGGCGAGGGCAACAAGTGGGTACCGGTCGACCACGGCGTCGAGAAGGGGCAGCGCGTCGTCGTTTCGGGCGGAATTCTCCTCTCCGGGATGATGTGAGCCGCACTCCATGATCCAGAAGCTCGTCGCGCTCGCCCTTCGCATGCCGGTCGTCGTGCTCGTGTGCACGGCGGTCGTGCTCGGCGCCGGGCTGTTCGCGTACAGCAATCTCGACATCGAGGCGTACCCGAACCCCGTCCCGCCGCTCGTCGAGATCATCACGCAGCCGAACGGGTGGAGCGCCGAGGAGGTCGAGCGCTACGTCACCGTTCCGCTCGAGGTCGGTCTCTCCGGCATGGCGGGGCTCGATCACGTGCGCTCGCAGTCGCTCTTTGGCCTGTCGGACATCAAGTGCTACTTCAAGTGGGGCACGAAGTACGACTCCGCGCGGCAAGAAGTCATCAACCGCATGCAGTTCGTCGAGCTCCCGAAGGGCATCCAGCCGGAGCTCTCTCCGTGGAACGCCATCGGCGAGGTCTTCCGCTACCAGCTCGCGGGCGACGGGTACCGCGAGCGCGATCTGAAGACCGCGCAGGATTGGATCCTCGAGCGCCAGTTCCGCCAGGTGCCCGGCGTCATCGACGTGACGAGCTTCGGCGGCGAGACGGCGCAGTACCAAGTCAGCGTCGACCCGTATCGCCTGCGCGGTCACAACGTGACGCTCACGCAGCTGATGAACGCGATCAGCAAGGCCAACGCGAACGTCGGCGGTCAGCGGCTCATCATCGGCGAGCAGAGCTACAACGTCCGCGGCATCGGCCTGCTCCGCAACGTGCACGACATCGAGGACGTCGTCGTCGAGAGCAAGGCGGGCGTGCCCGTGCGCGTGAAGGACGTCGCGCAGGTCGAGATCGGCGCCGCCCCGCGTCTCGGGCGTGTGGGCCACGACGCGGAGGGGGACATCGTCGAGGGCATCGTGCTCATGCGCTACGGCGCCGAGACCCCCGACACCCTGAAGGGCATCCACGAGAAGCTCGAGCAGATCCAACGCGACCACTTGCTGCCCCCGGGCATGAAGATCGTGCCCATCTACGACCGCGGCAACCTCGTGAAGCTCACGACGCACACCGTGCTCGAGAACCTCATGCTCGGCATGGGGCTCGTCGCGATCGTGCTCTTCGTCTTCCTCGGGCACACGCGCGCGGCGATCATCACCGCGATCAACATCCCTCTCTCGCTGCTCGTCGCGTTCATCGGCCTGGTCACGACCGGCATCTCGACGAACCTCATTTCGATCGGCGCGGTGGACTTCGGAATCGTCGTCGACTCGACGGTCATCGTCATCGAGAACATCTTCCGCCACCTCGGCAGCCACGGCCGCGGCACGATGAAAGACCGCATTTTGGCCGGCGCCCGCGAAGTGGTGTCGCCGATGGCGTTCTCGAAGCTGATCCTCGCCGTCGCGTTCATCCCGCTCTTCACGATGACGGGCGTGTCGGGCGTCATCTTCTCGCCGATGGCGTGGACGTACGCGTTCGCCCTGACCGGGGCCGTCGTGATGGCGCTCACGCTGACGCCGGTGCTCGCGAGCAAGCTCATCTCCCCCGACAACGAGGAGAAAGAGAACGCGGTCATGCGCGCGCTCCACCGCGCGTACCGGCCGCCGTCGAACTGGCTTCTCCGCCGCCCGCTCTACGCGGGGCTGATGACGCTCGTCATGGCCGGCGGGCTCGCGGCGATCTTCCCCTTCCTCGGCGGCGAGTTCATGCCCAAGCTCGAGGAGGGAAACTTCTGGATCCGCGCGACGCTGCCGACGAGCGTCTCGCTCGAGCAGTCGAGCAAATACGTCCAGCGCATGCGCGACATCCTCCGCGGCTGCCCGGATTCATCCCCGCAAGCGGGGACCCCTGGCTCCGGCGTCGTGTGCACCGATCAAAACCGCAAGCACCCCGAGGTGCAGACAGTCGTCTCCCAGATCGGTCGCCCCGACGACGGCACCGACGTCTCGGGCTTCCACAACATCGAGATCTTCGCGCCGCTGCTCCCGTTCGATCAGTGGAAGCACGGCCTCACGAAGGACAAGCTCACCGAGCAGCTCTCCGCCGAGCTCGCCGCGGCGTTCCCCGGCGTGGTCTTCAACTTCTCGCAGATGATCGGCGACAACGTCGAAGAGGCGATGAGCGGCGTCAAGGGCGAGAACTCGGTCAAGGTCGTCGGCAGCGATCTCTACGAGAACGAGAAGAACGCGCTCGAGATCGCGGACGTGATGGGCGGCGTGGCCGGCGTCAAAGACCTCGGCGTGTTCCGCTCGCTCGGGCAGCCGAACGTGAAGATCACGCCGGATCGCGCCGCGTGCGCGCGCTTCGGCCTCAACACCGGCGACGTCGAGCAGGTCATCGAGGCGGCCATCGGCGGCGAGGCGCTGACGCAAGTCTACGAAGGCGAGAAGCACTTCGACCTCGTCGTGCGGTGGCTGAAGCCGTACCGTGAATCGCTCGAGGCCATCCGCGAGATCACCGTGCCGACGCCGCTCGGCCAGGTCGTGCCGCTCGGGCAGATCGCGAAAGTGAACCTCGAAGAGGGGCCGGCGGTCATCTTCCGCGAAGACGGCAAGCGCTACGTCCCCGTGAAGTTCTCCGTCCGCGGACGCGATCTCTCGTCGACCGTCGCCGAGTCGAAGCAACGAGTCGCCGACAAGGTGCACCTGCCGTACGACTCCCATCTCGAGTGGGGAGGGGAGATGAACGAGCTCGGCGACGCGATCGGGCGGCTCGTCGTGATCGTGCCGTTCACGCTGCTGCTGATCGTCTTCCTCGTCTACGGGGCCACGCGAAACTGGACCGACACCTTCATCGCGGTCGTCTCCATCCCGGTCTCGTGCACCGGCGGCGCGCTGCTCTTGCTCCTCACCGGCGTGCACTTCTCGGTGTCGGCGGCGATGGGGTTCATCTCCATTTTCGGCATCGCGATCCAGGACGCGATCCTCGTCGTCACGTATTACCAGCGCCTGCGCAACGTCGACGGCCTCACGATCGAGGACGCCGCGGCCGAAGCGGGCGAGAAGCGCTTTCGCCCGGCGCTGATGACGACCCTCGTCGCGACCCTCGGCCTCCTTCCCGCGGCGCTCTCGAACGGGATCGGCGCGCAGACGCAGAAGCCGCTCGCGCTCGTCGTCATCGGAGGCTCGATGATCCTCGCGCTGACGTCACGCATCCGTCAACCCGCCCTCATCGTGCTGCTGCATCGATGGTTCGATCGACCAGGAAACGGGTCTCGGGATTCTCTCGCCGCCAGATCACCCAGTCCATGAAGTAGTGGTGGATGTTCACGAACGCGAACATCCAGGCGAAGTAGGGGGTCGGGCCGAGCGGCTTGTCGAGCATCGCGCGCTTCGAGACGAAGAGATCGTCTAGCGCGGTCGGGCCGGCGTGAAACACGAGGACGCCGGCGGCGACCGAGAGCGCCGCGAGCGTGCCGACACGCACCTTGGCCGAGACGTCGAAGTGCGGCGGCCCCTCGCGCTCGCGCGCCTCGTTTCGGCGCATGAGCCACACGAAGTAGAGGTACTGAATCGAGTGGAGCGCGGGGATCGCGTAGACGAGGAGCGGGTCGGCGTTCGAGTAGATCGACCAGGACCAGACGCTGCAGAGCATCGCCGTGAGCGGCGTCACGAGCGGCAGCTTCCTCTCGCGCCGCCATTTGAGCGCGAGCACGAGGACGAGCGGCGGGATCGTCGCGAGGAAGACCGCGTGTGTCGCCGGCTCGAGCCAGCGAGGATGCGCGATCGTCATGTAGACGACGCCCTTCTCCTCGACCTGGTGGCCCGGGTCGAACGGGCTGGCCCACGCGTACGCCCAGCCCGCGTAGCAGTGCGCGAGCACCGCGAGCCTCTCGGTCGACGAGAGCCGCACGCCGCGGCGCGCGGCGAGGACGGTCATCACGCCGAAGCCCTGCTTCACGTAATGCCAGCCGACGAGGAAGAACATCGACTGGAGCAGGAGCCCCATCAGCAGCCACGAGCGGTGCGCGATCGCGGCGGCGCCCCACGCGGTCATCAGCGCGGGGACGACGAAGCCCGCGACGAGGTAGCGGGCGCGCTGGGCCGGCGGAAATGCGCCGCCGAACGCGCGCGCGCGGGCGTCGCGATAGAAGAGGAAATACGTGACGGTGAAGTGCGGATCGTTGACGACCCACGCCGCGTAGAACGTCGTGAAACCAACCGCGAACGTCGCCGAGTCGAGCGCGAAGTGCCGGCGCACGAGCCACGAGAGTCCGAGCAGGATCGGCGTGAGACCGCCGACGAGGAGAAACTCGCCGACGCGCGCTCGTCGTTCGAGGAGCTGCAAGCTCGGTTACTTCGGGCGCGTCCAGATGCCGAACGTGTAGGCGCCCTGGCCCTCGCCGTCGATCTTCACGTCGAACGTGTACGTCGCGTCGTCGGGCGGGCAGAAGGGCGCGCTGCCTTGCACGATCGCGACGGGCTGCGTCTGATCGTCGGTGCCCATGATCGCGCCGTTCTTGAGGATGACGACGTCGATGTCGTGAATCGACGAGTCGGCGACCGCGAAGACGCGGTAACACGAGCTCTTTTGCATCGCGACGGTGAAGCTGTCGACCTTGTCTTTGACGTGGTGGAGCTTGCCGTTCTCCGGCTTCACGTACTCGAGCATCCCGGCGGGCGTGCCGCACGCCGAGACGAGCGACGTCCAGTCTTTCTCGTGCTCTCCGCTGAAGGGCACGGTCTTCCAACACGCGGCCTCGGTCGTCTTGGCCTTCGGGTAGGCCGACTTCGGCGTGCCCTTCCTCACGAGCGGCTCCATCGTGATCGCCGTCGCCGACTCGTTCGGGTCGTCGTATTTCTCGTCGGCCCCCGTCGTCGTCGCGCTCGCCGCAGGCGCGGCCGACGCGCTCGGCGGCGGCGACGCCGATGCCGATCCATTTGGCGCCGGCGTCGTCTGTTGGTTGGCGGCCCCGCCGCCGCACGCGACCAAAAATGCTCCCGCCCACACGATGAAGTCCCTCATGGGGTGCGAGACTAGCAAAGTCTGGTAAACAGCCGATCGATGAACTCGATGTTTCGCAAAGTGCTCGTCGCCAACCGCGGAGAAATCGCGCGACGCGTGATCCGCACCTGCAAACGCCTCGGCATCCGGACCGTCGCCATCCACTCGGAGGCGGATCGCGAGAGCCCGCACGTGTCCGACGCGGACGAGTCCGTGCTCGTCGGGCCGGCGGCCGCCGAAGGATTCGTATCTGAACATCGCCGCGGTGATCGGCGCGATCAAGCAGACCGGCGCCGACGCGGTGCACCCGGGGTACGGCTTCTTGAGCGAGAAAGCCGCCTTCGCGCAGGCCGTGGCCGACGCGGGCGTCAAATTCATCGGGCCGCCGCCGCACGTCATCGACGCCTTCGGCGACAAGATGAAGGCGCGGCACGTCGCGCTGGCGGCCGGCACATCGCCCGTGCCGGGCACGAACGAGCCCATCCCGATCGAGACGCCCGCCGAGCTGGCCGCCGCGCGGGCCGAGGCCGAGCGCATCGGCCTGCCGCTCGTCGTGAAGGCCGTCGGCGGCGGCGGCGGGATCGGCATGCAGATCGTCCGCGACCTGGCTCAGCTCGACCGCGCCCTCAAGAGCTGCTCCGACCGCGGCAAGGCTTCCTTCGCTGACGCGCGCGTCTACATGGAGCGCTACGCGAGCGAGCCGCGGCACATCGAGGTTCAGATCATGGCCGACGAGCACGGCAACGTGTACGCGCTCGGCGAGCGCGAGTGCAGCGTGCAACGCCGGCACCAGAAGATCATCGAGGAGACGCCTTCGGTCGCCGCGTTCTTCTCGGGCGAAGCGGGCGAGCGACGCCGCCGCGACCTCCACGAGGCCGCGCTGCGCGTGATGAAGCACGCGGGCTACGCGGGCGCCGGCACCTGCGAGTTCATCGCCAACGCGCAGGGGGATCTCGTATTTCCTCGAGGTGAACGCGCGCCTGCAGGTCGAGCACCCAGTGACCGAGATGGTGACCAAGCTCGATCTCGTCGAGCTCCAGCTCCGCGTCGCGGCGGGCGAGAAGCTGCCGGACTTGTCGACCACGAAGCGCCGCGGTCACGCGATCGAGGCGCGCGTCTACGCCGAGGACCCGAGCAAGGGCTTCATCCCGAAACCCGGGCCCATCCACGAGCTCGTCTGGGCGGGCGGCGCGGGCGAGGTCCAGAGCGACGAGCTCCGCATCGAGTCGGGCGTTCGCGCGGGTAACGTCGTGACGCCGTACTACGACCCGATGATCGCGAAGATGGTCGCTTGGGGCGAGACGCGCGACGCCGCCATCGCGGCGCTCGACACGGCCGTCGCCGGCACCACGATCGCGCCGTGCACGACCAACCTCGCGTTCATCCGCAAGACGCTCGCATCCGAGGAGTTCCGCACCGGCCGCTACGACACGACCACCGCCGAAATTCTCGCCAAGCGCCCCTAACCGCCGAGAGGAGGGAACAGGAAGTGAGAATGACCGCCGCGCGGTCGCCACGAGCGCGTGAAAACGCGTCAGGGTGTCGGACGCGATCGCCAAGGCGCGAAGGCGCCAACAAATCAACGTTGGCGTCTTTGCGTCCTGGCGATTGCTCCCTCTCGAGGGGTAAGCGGTCCTGATCTTCCTGTTGCTCCTCTTCAGGCACGGACGGGCGTGGGGAGGGGCTGGGAGCGCGCGAAGGCGAGGACGTTGTCCGCGGCGAGGGACGCCATGGCTTCGCGGGTGCGGCGGTCGGCGCTGCCGATGTGCGGCGTGAGGACGACGTTGGGGAGCGCGAGGAGCTCCGGCGTGACGGCGGGCTCGTTCTCGTAGACGTCGAGGCCCGCGGCGCCGAGCGGGCCGCCCGCGAGCGCGTCGGCGAGCGCCCGTTCGTCGACGCAGCCTCCGCGCGACGTGTTGACGAGCACGCTGCCGGGCTTCATGGACGCGAGGCGCTCGCGCGACACGACGTGGTGCGTCGCCGGCGTGAGCGGGCAGTGAATCGTCACCAAGTCGCATGCGCGAAAGAGCTCGTCGAGCGGGAGGAAGCTCGCTCCGAGCGCGCGCTCGAGTGGCTCGTCGAGGCGCGTGGGTCCAGTGTAGAATACATGCATCCCGAAACCGCGCGCGCGTCGCGCCACGGCCCGGCCGATGCGACCGAGCCCGACGATGCCGAGCGACGAGCCGAAGACGGACGCGCCGAGGAGCGTCGTGGGCGTCCAGCCTGGGAACTCGCCGCGTCGAACGAGGTCGTCACCCTCGCGCAGGCGCCGTGCCGCTGCGAGCAGGAGCGCGAACGCGAGATTGGCCGTCGCCTCGGTGAGGACGCCGGGCGTGTTCGTGACCGCGACGCTGCGCGCGCGGCACGCGTCGAGATCGACGTTGTCCACGCCGACCGCCATGTTCGCGACGAGCCGGACGCGCGGCGCTCGCGCGAGGAGCGCCGCGTCGACGCGATCGGTGAGCAGCGCGAGGATCGCGTCGAAGCTCGCCGCATGCTCTTCGAACGCTACGCTCCGCACGCCTCGCCCCGGCTCGCCGACGACGACCTCGCCGATCGCCCGCACGCGTTCGACCGCGTCCCCCGGCAGCGGACAGCTCACGAATATGCGCATCGCATGAGGATCCGCATCCTTCCGATCTTCCGCTCAATCTCTCTCTCGAGCCTCGAGGTCGTACGCGACGATCTCCTCGCTCGCGAGCTCCGGGATTGCCGCGCGCACCGCCTCGAGCGTCGTCTCCTTGGTGCCGACGACGGTGACGACGAGGTCGCGAGGATGAATCCGCTCGCGCAACGCCGCGTTGGCCGCGTCGGGCGTGACCGCCGCGATGCTCTCGACGTAGCGCGAGTAGTAATCCGCCGGCAGCCCGAGCAGCTCGACGTCGAGCGCGTGGTGCACCCGCTTCTGCGCCGTGTCGATCTCGAACGCCCACGAGCGCGTCAGATATCGCTGGATGAACTTCACCTCGCGCTCGGTTACGCCGCCCGCGACGAGCTTGTCGAGCAAGTCGATCTCGAGCGCGACGCACGGCGCCGCGTCGGTCGCCGCCGGGAACGTCCACATGAGAAACGAGTGCCGCCGGCGGTCGACGCCGAGTCGCGAGCTCGCGCCGTACGACCAGCCGCGCTTGCCGCGCACCTCGCGCGTGAGACGCGACGTGAACGTGCCGCCGAAGATCGCGTTCGCCAGGGTGAGCGCGACGTGATCCGGGTCTTGTGCGCGCGTGCCGAGCCCGCCGATGAGGATCTGAGTCTGCGAGCGCTCGGGCTTGTCGACGAAGACGAGGTGACGGCCCGCGAGGGCAGGCGGATCCGCGAGCACGTCGGGCGGAGCGGGGGCATCCGGGAGCGCGCTCGTGAGCTTGCGCGCGAGGCGCTCGGCTTCGTCGGCGGTGACGTCGCCCGACATCGCGACGACGACGTTGCCGCGGACGAACTGCGCGGCGTGGTGCGCGCGCACGGCGTCTCGACCGAGGGCCGCGATGGACCTCGCGTTGCCGCGCGTCGCGCGACCGTACGCGTGACCCGCGAAGAGACGCTTGCGAAAGAATCGGTCCGCGAGCCCGCGGTCGTTGTCGAGCGACTCGAGCAGCTCGGCGCGCGTTTCGCGCAGGAGCCGCTCGACCTCGTCGTCGGCGAACGTCGGCGCGCCAACCATCTTCGCGAGCAACTCCACGAACGGCTCGACGTTGCGCGCGAGCACCTGCCCGGACACCGCGGTCGACGACACGGCGACGTCGACGCCCACCTCGCCGCCGAGCCGATCGATTGCCGCCTCGACGGCGACCGCGTTCATGCCCGCGCAGCCGCGCCGCAGCATGCGCGCTGTCACGCGCGAAAGCCCCTCTTTTCCAGGCGGATCGTGCGCCGCGCCGGTTCGCAGGGCGACGACGACCGCGACGACGGGCAGGACGTGCGACGACTCGACGAAGAGCTTCGCGCCGCCTCCGAGATCTCGCCTGTTCGGTGCTCACGCGGCCTTCCCCGCTTGCGCTTCCGGCTGAACGTGGACGATCGTGCGCGCGCGACGCACGAGGAAGCGACGCGCCACGCGGCGCACGTCCCCCGCGGTGACGCGCCGGTACGCCTCGAGCCGTCGAAACGCTCCCGCCGGATCCCCGAGCACCGTGTCGTAGAAGCCGATCTGCTCCGCCTTGCCGCTCGCCGTGTCGAGCGATTGAAGCCCGCCGAGCTCGAGCCGCGCCTTCGCGCGCTCGAGCTCGTCGGCGCTCACGGCTTCGTCGTCGGAGCTTGTCGATCTCGCGATCGAGCACCGCGAGGAGCTCGTCGCTTCGTCTTGCCCGGCGCGCGCCGTCAGATACACCTCGAAGAGGCCCGGGTCGCGGAACGTCGAGACCCACCCGCGCAGATCTCGTCGCGATCTCCTGGTCGATGAGCATCGCGCGGTGCGCGCGCGACGCGCGCCCGCCGAACAGGATCTCGAGAGCACGGTGAGCGGCGCGTGATCCGGCATCGCCGAGCGCCGGGCCGTGGTAGCCGACGACGAGCTTCTCGCGTCGCCGTCGGCTTGCGGAGCGCGACGTCGCGCTCTTCGTGCTGCGGCGGCTCGGGCTGCGTGTCCTCCTCGGGCAGCTGCGCGCGCGGCAGGACGCCGTACGCGTTTCGAATGCGCGCGAGCAGGTCGGCCTCGCGCACGTCGCCGACGACGACGATCGTCGCGTTGTTCGGCGCGTAGTACGTCTCGTAGAACGCTTCGCAGTCCTCGGGCATGAACCCGAGGATGTCCTCCATCCACCCGATCGTCGGCCAGCCGTAGGTGTGCCGCTCGAACGCCGTCCTGTAGAGGATCTCGCTCGCGAGCCCCTCGACGTCGTCGTCGACGCGGTAGCGCCGCTCGTTCGCGACGACCTCTTTCTCGCTCGCCACCTGCGGCGTCGCGCAGGACGAGCCGCGCCATGCGCTCGGTCTCGAGCTCGATCGACGAGCCGATGCGATCCTTCGGGAGCGACCTCGTAATAGTAGGTCCAGTCGAGCCAGGTCGCCGCGTTGGTCTCGGCGCCGCTCTCCTCGAGCTTGCGATCGAACTCGCCCGCTTTGAGGTGCTCGGTCTCGTTGAACATCAGGTGCTCGAAGAGGTGCGCGAGGCCGGTTTTCCCCGGCTTTTCGTGGCGCGAGCCGACGCGGAACCAGGTGAAGTAGCTGACGACCGGCGCGCTCGCGGTCGACGAGCACGAGCACGCGGAGCCCGTTGTCCATCGAGAAGACGTGCACGTCGTCGCCGCCGCCGCCGAAGGCGAGGCTCGACTCGAGCCTCAGCTTCGCCGCGCCGGAGATCGCCTTCTCGTTCGCCTTTTCGAGTGCCTTTCCGATCGCGCTCTTGGCCATGCGAGGGTGACTCTTACCACGCACGGAGGTCGAGGACAGTCATCGCGCCGTTTTCCCAGAGCCAGACGTTCGGGCCGCACATGACGACGATCGCCGCCTCGTTGCCCAGCCCGACGCCGCCGACCCGCGCGAGGCGGACGGGGTCCGTCGCGCCGGGCGCCGCGTAAAATACCGGGTCGCCGCTGCCGGCGATGACCACGCCGCCGTCGCTCGCGAGGAGCGCGCCGCCGTCGACGCCGCGGACCTCGTGGAGCGGTCGCGTGCCGCCGGTCTCGGCGCGAAACGCGTCCTGCGTGAGATCCCACACGACCGGCCGCGGCGGCGCGTTGGGCTCGGCGCGATGCAGGCGCCCGTCTTTTCCGAGGACGATCGCGATCTGACGCCACACGTCCACGAAGATCGGCGAGCCGTCGATCACGTCCGCCTCGCCGATTTCGGCCCATTTTCGGCCGTCGAAGCGGGCGACCGCGCCGACCTGCTCGCTGCAGACGAGCATCGCGAGCTCGCGCGAGGAGCCCGAGAGCGCGACGACCGACTCGGTCGGCTCGATCTTCGGATCGGGCTGGAAGGGCACGAAGCTCGTGCCGTCGAACTGGAGCACCGCGCCGGCTCCGTACGCGATGACGCGCCCCGCCGCGCTCGTGATGCCGTAGAACCATGCGCGCCCGCGCGACGCGCGCCGCAACGGAAACGCGCGGACGGTGCCCGCTTGGAAGCGAATCGCGCTCCCCGCCGGAACGAGACCCCAGATCGCGCCGCTGTCCTCGACGTGGATGTCGCTGAGCGGCTCGTCGATCGCGTGCGCGCTCTCGACGTTGCCGCCGACGACGTGGAGCAAGAGGCTGGACCCGTGCGAGGGGCCGCCGCTTGCGGGGATGAATCCGACCTGCGCCGTGCGGCCGAGCAGGTAGAAGTCGCTTCGGCGGACGCTGCCGCTCGCCGACGCGAAACGCGTGCTTTCCGGACGGAAGCGTGGAGACCTGAGAGGACGCCGCGGAGCACGAGCGGCGGCTCGCGCGGCGCGCGCCGCAAGTCGCGCGTCCGATCCGGATGGCTCGGCTCGCGCGCGTCGCCGAACCAGTTTTCGTCGCGGAAGCACCGCAGCCAGCGGAAGACGTCCTCGGCGGCGAACACGAAGATCCCCGTGCGGAGCGAGGCCGCGAGCGAGAACTCGTCGAGGTTCAGCGTGAGCGACGCCTTGCCGCTCGAGTCGAACAGGCGTTGGTGCTTTCCGCGCACCTCGCGCGCGAGCTCCTGCCCGACGAGCTCCTCGATCGCGGCGACGTCGCCGGTCTCGAGGCGCCCGACGATCGGATCGTCGAACGGAACCCGAGCTGCACGAGCAGCGAGCGCAACGACTCCGGCACGTCGGCGGCCGACGCGATTTCCTCCTCGATGCGATCGGCGACCTCGTCGAGCCAGAGCGCGAAGGAAGGCGCGACCTGTCGCGCCTCGCCGTTCTTCCACGCGTAGACGACGAGCTCGCCCGCTTCGCCCTCGCTCTTTCGGTCGAAGCAAAAGAGCTCGCGCTCGGCGCCTTCGGCGAACGGCACGAGCGCGACGTCGTCGATGCGCTCCTTTTTCCGCGCCATGCCGGCGGCGTCGAGCAGCGTCTCGCGTCCGCCGATTTGCGACGAGCGCTCGGCCACCGCGCGATAGCTCGGGGGCAGGGGCCTGCGCAGCATGCGCTCGCGATCGGCCATCTCCTGCGGCGGCACGGGCGGCGCGGGCTTCTTGCCCGTGCGACCGAGGGCCGAGGTCGCGCGCTCGAGGCTCGCGACCGCGAGCCGGCTCGCCGACGCGACGCGCATCTTGGTGCTCTTCGGAGGCTTTCGCGCTTTGGGCTTCAAGCGCGAGACACGTTACCAGATGCCGCGAAACCGATTGCGACATCGGCACGCCGCGTTATACGCAGTATCGATATAAGCTACGTATAACTCGCGATCGCGGCGTGCGCGCGCAGGTGGCGCGCCTCGAGCAAGCCCGCGCCCTCGCGCAGGCCGCGCGCCCAGCCCGGTCCACGCGCCCGCGCGTGATTCCAAGCGCGGCGGAGCTCGCCCGGCCGCAGCTCTTCGAGCGCCTCGATGAGCTGCGCCGCCTGCGCGAGGTCCTTCTCGCGCTTCGTGTGGAACGCCGCCGCGCGACGCTTCGCGATGATGAGCTTGTGCAGCGCGAAATGCGCCGGGTGCGGGACGCGCACGAGGACGCCCCCGCCGTCGATCACCGCGGCAGGCTGCGCGTCCTCCAAGAGGAGCTCGACGAACGAGAGCGGCGCGGCCGCCGCGTTGAACCGCGGGATGCGCACCGACGCGCCCGACCGGCTCTTCGCCGGCGTGATCAAGTCGACGCGCAGCGCGCGGCCGCGAACCGCGAACGACGTCGACGGCGCCTTCGGCGAAAGACCGAGCACGGGCAGAAACCCGAGGCCCAAGCTCTCGAGCGCGTCGGGGATGTCGGCGCGGAGCTCGGGGACGGCCACCTCGAGGACCGCGGCCGCGATGTCGATGTCCTCCGTGCGCGCGTGCGTCGTCCAGCGGACGCCGAGCACGTTGCCGAGGACGGCGAACGCGTGCGTCCCGGCGAGCACGCCGCCGAGCTTGAAAACGCCCGCGTCGGCGAGCGCCCGGAGCACGCGCGCGGAGCCGGCGTCGGTGACCGTCGCGCCGGCGCGCAGCATCGCGCAGAGCTCGGCGACGCGCTCGCGATCGCCCGCGGCCTGTCCGCGCTCCAGCTCGTAGCGCCGGACGAGCGCGTCGAGCTCGCGCCCGCTCGGGCCGACGTACACCTGCCTCGTCGTGCCGCCGGGCGCCGAGTACTGGAAGTAGTGATACGTCCCGCGCTTGATCCTCTTGCTCACGAACGAGCCGGCGAGGTGCCCGATCGTCCGCTGAGCGTCGAGCGCGACGAGCTGGTCGAGGAGCTCGGCGTACGCCGTCTGCAGCGTGATCGAGAGCGTCTGCAAGTTATACGTAGCTTAGCGCAAAGCTACGTATAAAAAAGGCTCAGTCGACCTTCAGGATCGCGAGGAACGCCTTCTGCGGGATCTCGACGTGCCCCACCTGCTTCATGCGCTTCTTGCCCTCTTTTTGCTTCTCGAGGAGCTTGCGCTTGCGGCTGATGTCGCCGCCGTAGCACTTGGCGGTCACGTCCTTGCGCAGCGCGCGCACGGTCTCGCGCGCGATGATCTTCCCGCCGATGGCCGCCTGGATCGCGACCTCGTACTGCTGCTGCGGGACGAACTCCTTCAGCTTCTCGGCGAGCGAGCGCCCGCGCACGTAGCGCCTTGTCCCGGTGGACGATGATCGAGAGCGCGTCGAGCGGGTCGCCGTTCACGAGGATGTCGACCTTGACCAGATCCGCCGGCTGGTACGCGATGACCTCGTAGTCCATCGAGGCGTACCCGCGCGACGATGCTCTTCAGCTTGTCGTGGAAGTCGAAGAGCACCTCGCCGAACGGCAAGTCGTAGGTGATGATCACGCGGTCGGCGCTCGCGTACTGCATCGCCTTCTGGATGCCGCGCCGCTCCTGGCAGAGCGCGAGCACCGGGCCGACGTAGTCGCTCGGCACGTGGATCGTCATCTTCACGATCGGCTCGTCGATGCGCTCGATCCACTGCGTCGACGGCAGCTTCGACGGGTTCTCGACGCGCATCATGGTGCCGTCGGTCTTGTGGACCTCGTAGACGACGCTCGGCGCGGTCGTGATCAGATCCAGGTCGAACTCGCGCTCGAGCCGCTCCTGGATGATCTCCATGTGGAGCAGGCCGAGGAAGCCGCAGCGGAACCCGAAGCCGAGCGCCTCGGACGTGTCGGGCTCGAAGGAGAACGCCGCGTCGTTCAGGTGGAGCTTCTCCAGCGCGTCGCGCAGCGTCGAGTAGTCGGCGCTGTCGGTGGGGAAGACGCCGGCGAAGACCATCGGCTTCACGTCCTTGAAGCCGGGCAGGGGATCGGTCGATGGCCCCTGGTGGTGCGGGCCCTTCTGCGCGTTCGGCGCCGCGTGGGTGACGGTGTCGCCCACCTTCGTGTCGTGGACGCTCTTCATGTTCGCCGCGACGAAGCCGACCTCGCCCGCGACCGATCTCCTCGAGCGCGACGGCAAACGGCTGGAACGAGCCGAGCTCGGTGACCTCGTACTCCGCCCTTGGTCGCCATGAAGCGGATCTTGTCGCCCTTCTTCAGGGTCCCGTCGACGACGCGCACCATGATGACCGCGCCGCGGTAGCTGTCGTACCAAGAGTCGAAGATCAGCGCGCGGAGCTTGGCGTCGGGCTTGCCCTTGGGCGGGGGAACCTTCTGGACAATCTGTTCGAGGATTGCGGGGACGCCGACGCCGGTCTTCCCGCTGCACGAGATCGCGTCCTTGGTGTCGAGGCCGATGACCTGCTCGATTTGCTCCCGCGTCTTCTCGACGTCGCTCGACGGCAAGTCGACCTTGTTGAGCACCGGCAGGATCTCGAGCCCCTGGTCGAGCGCGAGGTAGACGTTCGCGAGCGTCTGCGCCTCGACGCCCTGCGTCGAGTCGACCACCAAGACGGCGCCCTCGCACGCCGAGAGCGACCGTGAGACCTCGTAGTTGAAGTCCACGTGGCCGGGCGTGTCGATCAGGTTGAGCTGGTAGATCTGGCCGTCCTTCGCCGCGTACTTCAGCCGGACGTTCTGCGCCTTGATGGTGATGCCGCGCTCGCGCTCGATGTCCATCTTGTCGAGGAACTGCGCGCGGGCCTCGCGCTCGCTGACGGCGCCGGTGATCTCCAATATCCGATCGGCCAACGTCGACTTTCCGTGGTCGATGTGGGCGATGATGGAGAAGTTGCGGATCAGCGACTGCGGCGTCGGCATTTCTTTGTCGCGTGCGACGCGCTTACTTACACTTTCTTCGCTTCGCGTGCTTCGGCATCGGCGGCCGCGGCCCTCGCCGACCGCGACGACCCGCCTTCGGCGGATCCGTCGACGGCGCGCCTCGACGGTCGCTCCGCCCGCTCGGTGTCGGTCGCGGCTTCGGAGCGGCCGCGCGACTCGAGCGGCAACTGACCGGGAAGAAGGTGCGCGTAGTGACGAAGCACGAGGTCGATGCCTTCGCGGATGTAGACTGCCACCGGCACCTTCGTGCGCTCGTGCAGGAGCTTGAGCTTGTCGCTCTGCTCTGGCGTCACGTAGATCGTGGTGGAAATCTTCTTCCGAGACATCGTTCGGGCCGACGAACATACACTACATGGACATACGTGAGCCTTCAAGGCCGACTCGGACGAAATTAGCTCAACAATTACGAGAAATTAGGGCGAAATTTGGGCCATTCGCCATGGGCGCCGTGGGCCTTGCTCGTGGGGGGATCCCGCGGGTATGGTGACGTCAAGCCGCCGAATGAACACGCGATTCGCTTTTTTGATCCTGGCCGTCAGCGCGTGCAGCGCATCGACCGCCGAAACGAAGAAAGGCGACACCGCGACGAGCGACGCGCCGAAGGCCCTCGAGCACGAGAAGTGCGACGACTCGATGGGCCGCGTCGAGATCACCGGTTCCCAAAAGGACAAACCGGAGCTGAAACAGGTCTTCGACAAGACGACCGGGCGCGAGCTCTGTCGGGTGGCCGACCTGAATCACGACGGCAAGCCCGACATGTACGAGTACTACAACGCCGACGGCACGCTCCGCAGGCGCGAGGGCGCCTACGAGACGAGCGACGCGATCTCGGAGGTCCAGTATTACGAGGGCGGCAAGCTCGTACGGCGCGAGCGCGACACGACGGGCCAGAGGAAGATCGACACGTGGGACACCTACGATCCCGCGACCGGCAAGCTCTCGAAGCGCGAACGCGACAACAACGGCGACGGCAAGGTCGACCAGTGGTGGACGTGGGAAGGCAACGGCAACGTGACGATCGCGATCGATCGGAACGGCGACGGGCAGCCCGACCCGAACGAGACCATCACAGTCGGGCCGAACGGGCAGGCGGTCGTACCGGCGACGACGACCTCGCAGGACAGCGACGGCGGCGCGGCGGCCGCGCCCCCTCCTCCCCCCAACCCGCCCGTGCTCTTTCCGAACGCGCCGGCGGAGACCCCCACCGAAAATCACGGCAAGAAGAAGCCGGGAGCGAAGAAATGATGGCCAGGCGCGTGCTGCTCTTCGCCGTCCTCGTCGCGTGCGGGAGCTCGACGCCCCCGCCCGCGGAGGCGTCGTCCGCCCCCGGCGGGTCGAAGATCAAACGAAGTGGCCGGCCGACGATCATTCGATGTGCGACTGGCGCAACAAGCCGGAGCTCGAGGTGAGCGAGACCGCCGGCCCGGGTGCGATTCGCCCCAACATTCGCCGCGTCTACAAAACGCTCGGCGACGCGGAGAACCGCCACCGCACGCTCATCTGCCGCGAGGTCGACACCAACCTCGACGGCATCAAGGACACCGTGCGCACCTTCAACGCCAAGGGCGAGGCGCAGCACGAAGAGAGCGACGAGAACTACGACGGCAAGATCGACCATTGGCGCTCGTTCGCCAACGGCAGCATGGTCGAAGAGGACGAGGACACCGTCGGCGACGGCAAGCCGCACGTCTGGAAGTACTACCTGAACGGGGCGCTCTCGCGCATCAAGCGCGATCGCAACGGCGACGGCAAACCCGACGTGTGGGAGATCTACACGAAGGGCACGCTCGAGCGCATGGGCGTCGACGAGACCGGCGACGGCCACGTCGACCGCTGGGACCGCGACGAGATCCTCCAACGCCAGGAAGACGCCGACGAGGCGAAGAAAGAAGCCGCCGCCTCCGCCGACGCCGGCGCTCCCGACACGACCACGAAGCCCGACGCGGGCCCCAAGGGCAAACGCCGCGAATCGCGCTGATCAGGGAGCGTTGGTGCCTTTGCGTCCGTAGGCGTCTTCGAGGCGGACGACGTCGTCGAGGTCGGGGGTCGAGACTTCGATCACGTCGACGTCGGTCGTCGCGACCATTCGGTGGATCGTCTTCGGCGCGCAGTGGAACGACTCGCCCGGGCGCATGCGTAGGATCTCGACCGCGGGCGGCTCGCCGATCTCGAGCTGCATCTCGCCGCTCTGAACGTAGAACGTCTCGTCTTTGCGCTCGTGGTACTGTCGCGACAGCTTGTGGCCGCTCTCGATGTGGAGCACCTTGCCCACGTAGCGGTCCGTTTCGGCCCACACGATCCCGTACCCCCACGGTTTGTCGACGCGCCTCATATGCAGAAACACAAAGATACTCCGGAAGCCGGCCGAGGCGAGCGTTTGCAGAAGATTCTCGCGCGGGCGGGTGTGGCGTCGCGGCGCGCGGCCGAGACCCTCATCACCGAGGGGCGCGTGCGCGTGAACGGGCAGGTCGTGCGCGAGCTCGGGACGCGAGCCGACCCGCAGCACGATCGCATCGAATTGAACGGCGAGCGCCTCTTCGCCGAGCGGCCCGTGTACGTGGTGCTCCACAAACCGCGCGGCGTCGTGGCGACTTTGCGCGATCCCGAGGGGCGGCCGTCGGTGGGCGACATGCTCTCGACGCTCGGAGTGCGCGCGTACCCCATCGGGCGGATCGATTACGCGACCAGCGGGGTCTTGCTCGCGACCAACGACGGCGATTTTCCGAACGCGCTGCTCCACCCGCGCGGAGGCGTGCCGAAGCGCTACGTCGTCAAGGTCGCGGGCAAGATGGAAGAGTCAGACCTCGATCGCTGGCGCAAAGGCGTCGAGCTCGAGGACGGCAAGACGCTGCCCGCCGAGGTGGACTTCATTCGCCACGAAATCGACGAGACGAAGAAGACGAAGACGTGGTTCGAGCTCACGATCCGTGAGGGGCGAAACCAGCAGATTCGCCGCATGGGCGAGGTCACCGGGTTTCTGGTGATGCGGCTCGCGCGGACGTCGTTCGCGGGCGTCGGGTCCGAGGGGCTCGCCCCGGGGCGCTGGCGGTACCTCACGCGGCAGGAGCTCGTCGATCTGAAGAAGACGTACGGCGTGCCGAAGCGCATCCCGCGCGATCTCCCGGAAGGGGGAGGCGAGGGGATGTCGATCGGCGGTCGCGGCGAAGCGAAGCGCGGCGGCTACGCGCAGCAAGGGCCGACCACGAGCGGCCCGCGCTACGGGATGGGCGCGCCGGGGCGGCGCGATCTCGAGGTGACCGACGACTACGGCGGCGGCGTGCGGCGCGGCACGTCAGCGCGCGGCGATCGCACCCGCGACCGCGAGCAAACCGCGCGCGAGCCGCGTGACACGCGCCGCGGGCGCGCGGCGATGCCGATGCGCACGACCGGGAAGAACACTCACGGCAGATAAGGCGTCGCGTCGTACTCGCTCTTCGCGCCGGGGCGCGTCGCGCGGGCGAGCGGGTCGTCGAAGTGGGCCGGGAGCGACCAGTCGTTCTCGAAGAAGCCGCCGGCGCGGACGGCGCCCGCCGAGAGCAGCATCTGGCCGCGCGCCGGCGCGACGCTCTTGTCCCAGACGACGAAATCCGGCAGCAAATCCGGGAGCGAGAGCGATCGCCACGTGCCGAGCGCGCTGGTGCCCTCGACGACGACCAGGTAGCGATCCGGTCGCTTCGGGTTCGGGCGGATGAACGCGGCGCCGACCTCGTCGCCGGTCACCCGCTCGGAGCCGATCACGACCGCGTCGCCCTCGATTTTGATCGGCAGCTCGGGCTCGAGCTCGCGGAGCACCTGGTTCGATTTCGCGTCGCCGACGAGGAAGAGCGCGTGGTCGTTGGCGAGGCTCTCGCCGCGCGCGAGAAACTCGACGTCGCTCATCACGGGGTACCGCACCGTGACGCCGTAACGGATCGCCGCCCACGCGCGCGCGACCTCTTCGTTGGCGCGCGCCTGCTCGGGGTCGGAGGCGCCCCAGACGAAGAGGAGCGGCGCGTGGAAGGCGTCGCGGATCGGGCCCGTGACTTCGCCGCGCTTCCACAGGCCCGCGTGCTTCGCGGCGCCGGGCTTCCAAGTTTTGTCCTCGAGGTGCATCACGAGGGCGTCGCCCTCGCCGAACGTGAGGAGCTCTCCGTCGAGGGTAACCTCGATCGAGGCGTGCGGGTCGAGCAGCACCGGATCGCGATCGAAGGCAATTTCCGCCACGCCGCTCGTCGTCGCGGTGATCGCCGTCTTCGACGCGACGCGCGCGTCGACCTGTCCCCACGCGTCGGGCGCCGTGAGCGCGCGCACCTCGACCCAGAAGCTCTTGCCGTCGCGGAGGCGCACGGTGCGGAAGCGGACGCGGCGAGGATGCGGCGCCCGCCGCTTGTCGGTCAGCCACTTCGCTCCGCGGAGGTTCTCGTACGTCGGAACCCAGACGTTGTGCCCGCGATCGGGGTGCTCTTGCTCGAGCGAGTAGTGCAGCTTCTCGTACGTGTCGATGAGGACGCCGCTGTTGGCGACCGGCAGGTCCTTCGTGCCGTGCACGACGAAGAGCGGTAGCTCGAAGCCGTTGAGCGCCCAGTCGACGTTCGAGCGCTCCTCGGCGAGCACGCGCTCCCAAGGGCGCATCGGGCGCCCCGAGATGTCGCGCCGAACGAAATACGAGTGGTACCCGCAGAGCGGCTCGGCGGCCGCGAAGCGATCGGGGTGACGAAACGGGATCGACGCCGAGCCGATGCCGCCCATCGAAGGCCCGGTAATCGTGACGCGGTTTTCGTCGATCGGAAAGCGCGCCATCACGCGGTCCATGACGCGCACCGGGTCGTCCTCGCCGAGATCGCGGTACATCGTGTTGCCGTGGCCGCTCGGCGTGACGACGAACGCCTCGAGCGCCGGCGCGGTCTTCATGAAGTCGTTCCAGTGAACGTCCTCGAAGTCTTGCGAGAGCTTGTCCTCGTCGCCGCCGAACAGCCAGCGCATCATCGACATCGCGTGGCCGTTCAAGCCGTGGAGCGCCACGATGAGCGGGTACTTGCGCTTGGTGCCCGGGACGTAGCTCGCGGGGACGTAGAGGCCGTACTCGGCGAGCGCGCCGTCGACCGGCGAGCGGTACGCCATGCGCATCGCGCCTTTCTTCGTCGCGAAGGGATCGCGATCGTGCGCGAGCGTCGCGACGTCGGCGTCGAGCTCGCGCGCCTCGTCGAGGTAGGTCGAGTCGGTGTCGCCGCGGTTTTGCGCCGCGGCGATGCGATCGCGTGCATGTTGCAACGATTCGAGGGTGTCCTCGAGGAGCCAGGCGGGGCGGGTGCCGCGCGCGAGGCGTGCGATCGCCTCGTCGGCGCGCGCGACGGCCTCGCGCACGAGCTTGCGCGGGTGCAGCGTCTTTTCGAACGTGTGCGGCCCGATCTCCACGCGGACGCGCACGGGCTTGTCCTCGAACGCGGCGAGCTCGTCGCCGGCGATCGCGGGGAGCTGCACGTCGAAGTCGCGCGAGCCGAGCGTGACCTCGCCCGCGTCGACCGAAAAGAGCGGCGCGTCGCTGCCCGCGACGAACGCCGACGCCTTGACGTGCAGCGGGGCGCCCATCGGCGCGCCCTCGGTGAAGCGTGCGTGCGCGTGCATGACGTAGCCGTCGCCGCGCGTGCCGAGGTCGACGTACCCGTGGCTCATGCGCGACGCGAGCTCCACTCCGTCGGCGGCCGACGCGCCGGGGAGCTCGACCCACGCGCCGTCCGGTGGCGCGAGGCGCGAATCGACGAAGCGCACGCGGAAGCTCCACGCGCCGTCGCGCTGGTGCAGCTTGAAGAGGATCGGGTGGTCGCCCGCCGCGAGATCGAGCACCACGGCGTCGTCGTCGTCGCGCTGCGGGCGCGCTTCTTCGCGGAGGAGGACGACTTTGCCGTCGACCGACACGCGCGCGCCGTCGTCGCTGCCGAGCAGCATGATGATCTTCTCGGCGCGCGCGAGGTGCAGCGTCCCGGCGGCGTACGCGATCAGGTCGCTCTTGCGCGAGAGCGGATCGCTCTTCAACGCCGCCTTCAAGTCGATCGCGCCGGCGCCGCTCGAGGCGAGCTTCCACGTGGTCCCGGCGACCGGCACGAGGACGCGCTCGTCGACGCCGCGCGGATCCGTCGTCAGCGGGTCGTGGCTCGCGGCCTTGAACGGCCCGGCGAGCAGCCACGCGCCGACGTGTCCGTCGAAGGACGGCGCGATCCGCAGCGAAGCCGGCGGCGCGCGATCTCCGCCCGCGTCCGCCGCGGCGCTCTGCGCGAGCGCACAGAGAAGAGCGGCGACGGCGAGCGCGACGCGCTTCATCGAGGTTATTCGAGAGCCTGCGCCAGACGCCGCGGCTCGTCGCGGAAGAGGATTTCGACTTTGTTCTTGTCGAGGACCTGCGTGACCACGCCGTCCCCGAATTTCGGGTGCTTGACGAGATTGCCGACCTTGAACTGGGCCTTCACGTTGTATTTGACGAACTCGCCGACGAGCTTGCCGGTGACCGCGCGCTCCCACGATTGCTCGCGGTCGCGACGCTCTTGTTCGAGCCTCGTCACGTGGGATTGGCGCGGTGCCCGCGGGCCGGTCGCGCTGCCGACCACGCGCGGCTCGCGCGTCGGTGCATCGCCGGGCGCGCGCTCGCGCCAGTTGTGCTGCGAGTGACACGTCTCGCACTGGACGCGCGCGGGCTTGGGCCCGACCATCGCGACGATGCGGTGCGTGAGCATCAAGCGGCACTTGGTGCACCAGCTGTCGACGTCGCCCCCGACCTTGAGCGGCCTCGGCACTCAGCCCTCCTTCGATTTCTTTTTTTTGTCGTGACGGCGCGTGAACATGTCCATTTTCACCTCGGGCTTCGGCAACTGCGTCGTCGATTCGTCGTCGTCGCCCGATTCGTCGCTCGATTTCGGCTCCGCGGGGCGGAAGCGAATCGTCGTGTTGATCTCGAACTGGAGCGTCGTGAGCATCTTTTGGAGCTCGTTCGCCAAGTTCGTGTGCTCGAGGAAGTCGCGCGTCTCCTTCGCGACCACGCGGAGCGTGCCGTTCTTCGTCTCCTCGACCTGGGTGAGCAGGTACGCGGCGACCTCCTTCGGCAGGCGCAAATCGGCGACGAGGTGCTTGAGCACCTCCGGCGCTTCGACCGCCTTCTCGACGCCGAGCTCGACGGCGCGCTTGAGCAGCTCGGGGATGACGCCCTTCAGCCGGCGCGCCTCGTGCGCGTCGCCGTGACCGCCGCTCTCGGGCGGGTATTGCGACTCGCGGTCCTTGGGCTCGTCCGACATCGCCGTCTTTGTACCACGTGCTAACGTCGCCGTGTGACCCCGATACGTTTTGCGGAATCGGTCATTCCGACGGATTACGGGCCGATCGACGTGATCGTCTACAAAGCCGCAGACGAGGAGCACCTCGCGCTGGTGAGCGAGGACGAGAAGCGCGCCGACGCGCCGTGGCTCGTCCGCGTGCACTCGGAGTGCTGGACGGGCGAAGTGCTGCGCTCGCACAAATGCGACTGCCGCGAGCAGCTCGACGAGGCCCTTCGGCTCATTGCAGAGTGCAAGCACGGCATCGTCGTCTACTTGCGCCAGGAGGGTCGCGGCATCGGCCTCGGCAACAAGATCCGCGCGTACGCGCTCCAGGAAAAGGGCCTCGACACGGTCGAGGCGAACCGCGCGCTCGGCTTCGCCGACGACGCTCGCACGTACGAGGTCGCCGCCGCCATCTTGAAGGACCTCGGCGCGAGGCGCGTGCGGCTCCTCACGAACAACCCGGCGAAGGTGAGGGGGCTCGAGGCGGGCGGCGTCGAGGTCGTCGAGCGCGTGCCGCTGGTGGTCGCGCGCACCGAGCGCGCCGCGGAGTACCTCGACGTGAAGGCGAAACGGCTCGGCCACGAGCTCGGAGCGAAGTAATGCGCGTCGCGGTCGTTCAGCTCAGCTCGCAGGCCGACGTTCGCGCCAACCTCGACCGAATCGCCGCGCTCGTCGGTCGCGCCGCCGACCTCGGCGCCGAGCTCGTCGCGCTACCGGAAAATTTCGCCTTCATGGGCGAGTCCGACGCTCAGAAGCGCGCCATCGCGGAGGCGCTGGGGGACGGGCCGATCTCGAAGATGCTGAGCGAGACGGCTCGCTCGCGCGGGATCTTTCTCCTCGCGGGCGGCATGCCCGAGGCGAGCGGCGATCCGGATCGGCCGTTCAATACGAGCGCGCTCTTCGCGCCGAGCGGCGCGCTCCTCGCACGCTACCGGAAGATTCATCTCTTCGACGTCGACCTCCCCGACGGCACGACGCTGCGCGAGTCCAGCGCTTGCGTGCCCGGCGAAGAGACGATCGTCAGCGACGTTCGCGGCCGCAAGCTTGGCATGACCATTTGCTACGACGTACGTTTTCCGGAGCTCTATCGGCGCCTCCTCGACGCAGGCGCCGAGATCGTCACGGTGCCCGCCGCGTTCACGCTCACGACGGGCAAAGATCACTGGACGACACTCCTTCGCGCCCGCGCGATCGAAAATCAAGTCTTCGTGCTCGCGCCCGCCCAGCACGGCAAGCACCCGCGCGGCCGCCAGACGTACGGCAAGAGCTGCATCGTCGACCCCTGGGGCGACGTCCTCGCCCAGTGCGGCGAAGGCGAAGGCGTCGCCGTCGCGACCCTCGACTTCGACTACCAGTCGCGCGTCCGCGCGTCGCTCCCCGCCCTCACGCACCGCCGGCTCTGAGAGAGAAAACAGCAAGATCAGAAGCTCAGAAGGAATTTGTTTGTGGAGAGAGGCCGGCCCTCGCCCCGACGTGGTCGGTTCGCGACAGCGCGACGCCAAAACCCCAAAAATCTCTTCTCCCAGTCCTTCTGATCTTCTGATCTTCCTGTTTCTCACTCTCTCTGTCAGGAGAGGTGCTTGCGAGCGATGTCCGCCCAGGTGCCTTGGGGCTCGAGGTCGAGGTAGCGCTTCCAGTGGATGCGCGCCCGCGAGCGCTCCCCGAGCTGCTCGCACGCCATCGCGAGGTTGAAGTGCGCGTCGGCGAAGCGCGAGTCGCGCTCGATCGCCTTCTCGAAGTGGTCGGCCGCGCGCTTCGCGTCGCCGCGCTCGAGCATCACGTAGCCGAGGTTGTAGTGCGCCTCGGGCTGGCGATCGTCGATGCCCATCGCGAGTTTGTAGAGCTTCTCCGCCCCCTCGTCGTCGCCGCGGCGAAAGAGGATGTTGCCGAGGTTCGTGTGAGCAATCGCGAGCGTCGGGTCGAGCTCGAGCGCCTCGCGGTAGAGCGTCTCGGCTTCATCGTACGTCGACGGATCCTCGTCGAGCGAGCTCGCGCGGACGTAGAGCTCGTAGGCCGTGCGGGCGCGCGCCGCGGGCGTCGACGGCCGGAGCACGCGGACGACGTCGTCCCGCAGTCCGCCGACGTCGAAATCGAGCACGAGCTGCCCGGTGACCGGCTCGAACGAGCGCCCGCCGAGCACGTCGGCCGACGGCGACCGGACGACGACGCGCCGCCCGTCGCTCACGAGACGAAGCTCCTGGAGCGGCCGCGTCACGCGCGGGAGCGCCTGGCGGAGCGCGCCGATTGCGCGGGCGACCTCGCGCATCTTCACCTCGCGCGAGAGCATGAGCGTCGCGCGAAGCGCGATCAGGTCCTGAAACGTGTAGGCGCGCTTGCCGTTTCGTTCGCCCGTGGGCGACACGATTTTTGCGCGGTCGAGCGTGCGAAGGCGCGCGGGCGAGAGGCCGAGGAGCTTCGAGACCTCCTTGGCCGAGAAGAGATCGCTCACCGGCTCGAGGGATTCGGCCGTCGCGGCCCCGCTCGCGGAGGGGTCGACGCGCCCGCCGCCGCTGCCGAAGCGCACGTGGATGATGTTGTCCTTGCCCCGGCCGCTCGATCGCTTCGCCATTTCGGAGATTTCTGATCGCTCAGTTGCGCGAAAGGAGCAAGAGGCAACGGCGCGGAGGGTTGTGGACAAACCGGCGCGTGATAACTTCGCAGGCCGGGAGACGCACGATGGCCGCCAAGAAAAAAAAGACGAAGCCCGCGCCCAAGCCGAAGAAGAAAGCGGCCGCGACGAAGAAGAAGGCGGTGGCGCGTCCGGCGGCGAAGAAGCGCGCGGTCGTCGCGAAGAAAAAAACCGCTGCGCCGAAGCGAGCAGCGGCGAGGCGCGCCGCATCTCCAGGCTTCGAGGTCGTGACGATCGTCCAAGAAGAGATCTTCGACGCCGCGCCGATGGACGTCTACGAGGCCTTCGTCGATCCGTCCAAGCACGCGGCCTTCACGCGCAGCACGGCGACGGGCGCTCCGGTCGAGGGCGGCGCGTTCACCGCGTGGGACGGGTACATCGCCGGGCGCCACGAGCGGCTCGTGCCCGGCGCGCGCATCGTCCAGCTCTGGCGTACGACCGAGTTCCCGAGCGAGCACCCCGACTCGCGCCTCGAGCTCGAGCTGCGCCCCGAGTCGGACAACAAGACGCGACTTCGGCTCACGCACTCCGGCGTCCCGCGCGACCAGGCGAAGAGCTACGAAAAAGGCTGGGTGGAGCACTACTGGGAGCCGCTCCGCGAGTACCTGCGCGACGCAGGTTGGTGAGTCGGCTCAGCCGGTCTTCAGCGCCGCTTCGCGCAGCGGGACGATGATCGGCTCGACGATCAACCCCGAAGGGCGCGACTCGATCCACGTCGCGTGGGCGACCATCGGCTCGGCGCGCGCGGGCACGTCGTAAGGCGACTCGCCCACGCTCCCCACGTTCACGATGCGCGTGCCCTGAACGACGCGGTCGAACGGCACGTGGCTCATGCCGCAGACGACGACGTCGGCGGGATCGTCGCCGATGAGCGCGGAGAGCTCTTCGTCGCTCATGTCTTGCGTCATCGCCTCGGACGGATCGGCGGGCGAGCCGTGGACGAGCAAGAGCTCGCCGCCGTCCTCGAGCGGGATGCGCACTTGAGTCGGCAAACGGCGGAGCCGCTCGAGCACGAGATCGCCGAGCTCTGCGCGGACGCCCTTCATCCGCTCGACCATCTTCTCTTCGTGCTCGCTCTTCGGCGCGAGCTTCGTAGGGTCGAGCGTCGCGATGGCCCGATCGGTCACGCCCTGGACCATCACGGCGCCGGCCGCGGTCAGGCGCCGCCAGGTCTCGAGCGGCTGCGCGCTCGCGGCGTCGTCGAGGCCCGGAAACACGAGGTCGCCGCCGACGAGCAGCTTGTGGAACGACCGCCGCTCGGCGGTCGCGAGGACCGCGCGGAGCGCGTCGAGGTTGCCGTGGACGTCGGAGACGCAGAGAAGGAGCATCGAAGAGACCGGGGTATAGCGCGCGCCATCCCCACGTTCAATGCTCGCTCGTGGATTCCTCGTCGAGCGCGCGGCGGAGCGCACCGATGAGGTCGCTCGGATCGCGCCCGCTCGCGACGAGGCGCACGAGGGCCGAGCCGACGACCACGCCGTCGGCGCGCGCCGCCGCTCGAGCCTTCTCCGCGGAGTCGATCCCGAAGCCCACGACGACGGGCGCGCCGAGCGCGCGCCGCAGCTCGAGCGCGCGCGCACCCGCTTCCGCCAGCGGCGCCTCGGCCGCGCCGGTCACGCCCGTCAAGGAGACGTAGTAGACGAAACCCGGCGGACACTCCTCGATCGCCGCGCGCGTCGCGTCGATCCGCGCGGCCGAGCTGGTCGGCGCGAGGAGCGGCACGAGCGACAGGTCCCTTTGCTTGCAGAGTGCACGCAATGGGCCGGCCTCGTCGACCGGCAGATCCACCACGAGCAACCCGTCGACGCCGGCGGCGCGCGCGTCCTCCGCGGTGCGCTTCTCGCCGCGGACGAAGATCGGGTTGTAGTACCCGAAGAGGAGCAGGGGCACGTCCGTGCGCGCCCGAATCGCGCGCGCCGCGTCGATCGCCCGCGCGAGCCCGCCGCCCGCGCGGAGAGCCCGCTCGCTCGCCTGCGCGATGGCGGCGCCGTCGGCCGTCGGATCCGAGAACGGCACGCCGAGCTCGAGCACGTCGGCGCCGGCCTTCGCGCACGCGACGGCGTGCTCGATCGACGCGTCGTGCGTCGGGTCGCCCATGCACAAATAGGCGACGAGCGCCTTTCGCCCCTTCGCTGCGAGCGCGGCCATCGTCTCGTCGAGGCGCGACATCAGAGCTTCTCCAAATACGTCGCGAGATCTTTGTCGCCGCGGCCGGAGAGCGCGAGGGCGACGACCGCGGGCCGCTTGCGGTTGCGCGCGACGCGCTCGGCCACGTCGCGCACGCGAGCGAAGGCGTGCGCGGTCTCGAGCGCCGGGATGATGCCTTCGGTGCGCGCGAGCAGCGCGGCGGCGGCGAGCGCTTCGTCGTCGGTCGCCGAGAGGTACGTCGCGCGCCCGGTGTCTTTGAGATGCGCGTGCTCGGGGCCGACGCCGGGATAATCGAGGCCCGCGCTGATCGAGTGCGCCTCCTGGATTTGACCGTCGTCGTCGCAGAGCACGTAGCTCTTCGAGCCGTGGAGCACGCCGACGCGGCCCTTGCCGAGCGTCGCGGCGTGCTCGGCGGTCTCGACGCCGGCGCCGGCGGCCTCGACCCCGAAGAGCGCGACGGTTGCATTCTGCACGAATCCGCGGAACATCCCGATGGCGTTCGATCCGCCCCCCACGCACGCGACGACCGCGTCGGCCGACGCGCCCGCCCTCTCGAGCTGGGCGCGAGCCTCCTCGCCGATCACCGACTGGAACGTCGCGACCATCTCGGGGTAGGGGTGCGGGCCCGCCGCGCTGCCGATGCAGTAGTGCGTCGTGCGGACGTTCGTCACCCAATCGCGCAGCGCTTCGTTCATCGCGTCCTTCAGCGTGCGCGAGCCGGACTTCACGGGGACGACCTTCGCGCCGAGCAGGCGCATGCGCCCGACGTTGGGCGCCTGGCGCGCGACGTCGATCTCGCCCATGTAGATCTCGCACGGCAGGTCCAGCAGCGCGCAGGCCGTGGCGGTCGCGACGCCGTGTTGGCCCGCGCCGGTCTCGGCGATGATTCGCGCCTTGCCGATGCGCTTGGCGAGCAGGCACTGGCCGAGCGCGTTGTTGATCTTGTGGGCGCCGGTGTGACAGAGATCCTCGCGCTTCAGGTAGAGCGCGGCGAGGAGCTCGCCCTTGGGATCGATGGCTCGCGCGAAGCGGTCGGCGCGGGTCAACGGCGTCGGCCGACCGACGTAGGACGCGAGCAGACCGCGCCACTCGTCCTGGAACGCCGCGCTGCGACCGACGCGATCGAACGCGTCCTCGAGCTCGACCAGGGCGGGCACGAGCGTCTCGCTCACGTAGCGTCCGCCGTAATCGCCGTATCGCCCTGCCGCGGTCATCGGTCTGACGGAGCTACCACGTGAATGCGTCTCGCGCACGGCGCATCGAAAAACACGGGCGGATGAAAATCGAGACGGCAAAACACCGGCTCGCTCGGGCGGTCGTCTGCGCGGTCTTGCTCGCGCCGGCTGGCGCCCGCGGCGACGTCGATTCGAGCTCGCAGGCGAGCGGAATGCTCGCAGCGATGGAGGGCGACGCCCACCGCGTGGCGCTGCTCCTCCGGACCGCGCGCGCGGCGCGCCGCGCGGGGCCCATCAAGTGCGTCGACGGCTACCTCAGTCGAATCGACACCGACGTGCGCCACGGCCGCGACGATCTCGCCGACTTGCGCGCGGCGCTCGCGAGCGGCGACGCCGGCGCAGCGAGGCGCGCGCTCGGCTGGCTCGCCGCGCGTCGCGAGGCGGCGCGCGCGGCGTCCTTCGCCGCCGACGCGTGCATCACGCCGTCGCTCGCGACCGACCGCGACCAAACGACCGTCCACGTCGTCGCGCCGGCGCTCCCGTCGGACCGCGCCGTCTTCGGCCGCTGAGCCCAATCAGTGCGCTTTGCGCTTGGGCCGCGTGATCCGTCGTTTGAGGTCCGCGAGCTCGCGGCGCAGATCGGCGATGTCGTTTCCGGCGGTGGTCTCGGGCGCGGCGGGCGCCGGCGGCAGCGGCGTCTGCGGCGCGCCGTTCGCGCCCTGACCCACGAAGAGACGCGCGAGCGCGCCGCCGAGATCGAACGGCACCTGCGCGAACGGGTTCAGGCTCGAGCCCGCGCGCTGCTTCATCGCGAAGTACACGTCGAGCGCCCACGTCATGTAGCGCGTGTAGAACTCGGCCAGTGAGTCGTCGTTCATGCGAACGAGCTGCATCAAGAGGGGCACCGGCAAGAGGTGGGCGCGCCCGCCCTCGGTGAGGAGCTGCACGAGCGTCGGCTGCGTGAGGTCCTCGTCGGTCTTCGCGTCGAGCACGCGCACGTCGCGCCCCGCGCGCACGCGCTCGGCGAGCTCCTCCATCGTGATGTAGCGGCTCCCCTCGGTGTCGTAGAGACGCCGGTTCGGGTACTTTTTGACGGTCAGGACGGGGCCCACGTGGATGTGCCCTTCTAACCCGCGGCGAAGTGCGGTGCAACATACGTCGTGCCACCGTGCGACGAGAACGGCAAAAATCCGCCCGGGCGTATTTGTTGCGGTGCACAAAAAGGCGCTTGACGCCCAGGGAGTCGAGAAGTACGGAAGGGTCGCCATGCCCAAGGTCGCGCTCCTCGTGCTCTCGCTCGGCGTCGTGCTCGCGGCCTGCTCGAGCGCGCCCGACGTCGCTTGCAACGCCGGCGCCGACTGCGCGTCGGGCGTCTGCCGCTCCGACGGGACGTGCGCCCCGGTCGCGGGAAACGACGCGTCGCCGCCGGTCGACGCCAGCCCGGCCGACGCGACGCCCCCGAGCGACAGCGGAACGACCGACGCTCCCGTGACGGGATGCGTCCCCAACGACGACGGCACGATCACCGCCGCGGAAGCTCCGCTCGGCCCCGGGCTCCACGCGAAATTCCGCGTCGCCACGAACGCGACCGTCTCGACGGCCGGCCAGACGCAAAACGACGGCTCGCGGATTTGGGATTTGACCGGCGCGCTCTCGGGCGACAGCGACGTCACCGTCGACACGGTCTCGACGCAGAACGCCTGGTACGCCTCGAAGTTCGCGACGGCGTCGTACGCGACGCAGCTCTCGCCGACGTCCGATTTCCTCGGCGTCTTCCGCTTTGGCGGCGGCGAGCTCGCTCTCCAAGGCGTCGCCTCGCCGTCGCAGCAGGGCGCGTACACGGAGGTGAGCTACAACCCCGAGGCGATCGCCGTGCAGTTCCCGCTCACGGTGAACGCGACCTGGTCGAGCAACTCGACCGTGTCGGGGACCGCGGGCGGCGTGCCGGTCGTCTACTACGAGCAGTACCAGTCGAAGGTCGACGCGCACGGCTCGATCAAGACGCCGTACGGCACCTTCAACGTGCTCCGCATCGCGACCGTGCTCACGAAGACCGTGGGCCCGACCATCACCATCACGCGCACCTTCGGCTTCTTCGCCGAGTGCGCCACCCAGGTCGCGACGATCGTCTCCCAACCCGACGAGCCCAACGCCGAGTTCACGAGCGCGTCGCTCGTCGAGAGGCTCGCGCCGTGATCAAGCTCGTCCTCATCTTCGTCCTCGCCATGCCCTTCCTCGCAGGTTGTCTGTCGTTCCACACGGGGGCCATGCCGGGCGAGCCGAAGGACGCCACGTTCGCCAACGTCGGCGGCGTCCGCGTGCGCTACGTCGATCGCGGGAGCAAGACCGCGCCCGCCGTGGTGCTCCTTCACGGCTTCGCGTCGTCGCTCGACACGTGGGACCAGGTGATGCCCGTGCTCGAAAAGCAGGGTTTTCGCGTCATCGCGCTCGACCTCAAAGGCTTTGGGTGGACCGACCGGCCCGAGGGCGACTACTCGCCGCAAGCGCAGGCGAAGCTCGTCTACGCGCTGCTCGATCAACGCGGCGTCGCGCGCGCGGCGTTCGTCGCGCACTCGTGGGGCTCGTCGGTCGCGCTCGCGGCCGCGCTCCAGCAGCCCGATCGCGTCTCGCGCCTCGCGCTCTACGACGCGTGGGTCTACGAGGAGCAGCTCCCCACGTTCTTCCACTGGGCGCGCGCCGACGGCGTCGGCGAGACGCTCTTCGCGCTCTGGTACAAGGAGCGGCCCGACGACAAAATCGCGCAGGCGTTCTACGACCCGAGCCTCGTCACGCAGAAGCTCGTCGACGAGGTCGAGGCCGCGCTCGATCGTCCTGGCACCGTGGCCGCCGCGCTCGCCGCGGTTCGCGGGCAGCGCTACGTCGATCTCCAGCGGCGCTACCGTACGATCAAGGCGCCGGCGATCCTGCTCTGGGGCCGCGAGGACGCGGTCACGCGCCTCCGCTTCGGCGAGCGCCTCTCGAAGGAGCTGCCGAACGCGAAGCTCGTGGTCTACCCGCAGTGCGGCCACTTCCCGATGATCGAGGCGAAGAACGCTTCGACCGAGGACCTCGTTACGTTCCTCGAGCCGGAGCTCGCGCCCGTTGTTGCGCCGCAACAAAGCGCGCCCAAGCCGGACCACGAAGCGCCGTGAAGCTCTCGCTCGTCGCCGCCTTGCTCCTGATGCCGGCCGTCGCGGGCGCGACGGGCTTCACCGACATCGGGCAAGACTTTCCGCGCGGCGACGACCACCTCTCGTTCAAGCTCGACGGGTACCTTCGCGCGCGCGGCGAGGCGCTCGACAACCTCGATCTCGATCGCGGTCTCTTGCCGAGCGGGCAGCCGCTCTTTCCGGTGCCGCTCGACGATCCGAAGGGCCAGTGGCTCTCGCACGCGGACATGCGCCTGCGCACCAACATGGCCGTCTACGCGCCGGGCGGCGCGGTGGCCGTCAAGGTGCAGCTCGACACGCTCGACAACGAGGCGCTCGGCTCGATGCCCGAGGGCGTGCCGTACGCGTCGCTCACGCAGCGCCCGCAAGGCGCGCTCTTCTCGCTGCGGCGCGCGTACGGCGAGGCGCTCTTGCCGGTCGGGTTGCTGGCCGTCGGCCGCATGGGAAACCAGTGGGGCCTCGGCATGTACGCGAACGGCGGCGACTGTCTCGACTGCGACTCGGGCGACTCGGTCGATCGCCTCGCGTTCCTCACGCCGCTCTTCGGCCACGTCTTCGCCGTCGCGTTCGATTACTCGGCGACGCTCGCGCTCGACCCGCGCGCCGACAACCGCACGATCGCGATCGCGCCGACGTCCAACGTGCGCTCGATCACGCTCGCCGCGCTGCGGTTCAAGACGGATCTCTCGCGCGACCGCCTGCAGCGCGCCGGACGAACGACCTTCGAATACGGCCTTCTCGGGAGCTACCGCTGGCAAGACGGCGACGTGCCCGCCGCGTACCTGCCGGCGCCGGCGAGCGGCCCGGTCGCGCTCACGCCGGCCGAGGTGATGGGCCGCGGCGCGAAGTACTACCTCGTCGACGGCTACGCGCACCTCACGCACCCCGAGTTCTTCGTCGCCGCCGAGGCTGTGTACGCGGGCGGCCAGGTCGATCAGGCGTCCCTCGTCCCCGGCGCGCTCCTCCGGCAGCCGGTGAAGTCCAGCCAACTCGGCGCGGCCTTCGAGTCCGAGATCGGCACGCCGACCTCGCCCTTCGGCGTCGGTCTCGACGCCGGGTACGCGTCGGGCGACGCCGGCGCGATCCTGGGCGCGGTGCCCACGCCGCCGCCGAATTACCGCGTCGACTCGTTTCGCTTCGACCCCGACTACCACATCGATCGCATCCTCTTTCGCGAGATCGTCGGCACAGTCACCGGCGCGGTCTACGCGCGACCGCACGCGCGCGCGCGCATCTTCCGCAACCCTGCCGGCGAGCTTCGGTTCGACGTGGCCGCGATCGCGTCGTTCGCGTCGGCGCAGAACGCGTCGCCCAGCGGCGACGGCCCGCTCGGCGTCGAGGTCGACCCGAGCCTCACGTACCGCAGCCGCGACGGCTTCTTCGCCGCGCTCGAGTACGGCGTCCTCTTCCCGCTCTCCGGAATGGACAACGTCGCGCTCGGCCTCCGCGCGCAGCCGGCGCAGTCCATCCGCGTGCGGCTCGCCTTTCTCTTCGGTAGTGGTGCGCGGCCGCTCGAAGGCCGCGACGGAGGTTCCTGATGTTGCACCGCAGCATTCCGCTCGCGCTCGTCCTCGTGGCCGCGTGCGGCGACAACAAGACGCCGCAGCCGACGCACCCGCCGTACGAGGCCGGCGGCCTGCCGCAGCTCTCGTGCATCCCGAACCTCGACGGGCAGATTGACGCCGACGAGCTCGCGCCGTTGCTCGACAACCCGGTGCACTACCTCGTGTCGCCCGCGGGCGAGACGCGCGCGGTCGATCTCGTCGGGAGCGTCGACGCGCAAGGGCACCAGACGTGGGATTTCGGCTCGGACTACGCGACCGATCAGGTCGCGACGATTGAGGCGACGAGCATCCAAGGCAAGTGGTACGCGTCGAGCTTCCCCGGCGCGACGTTCGTCGCTCCGTTCGACGCCGGCGACACCGTCGAAGCCGTGTACGCCTACGACCAGACGGCGATCACGCTCCTCGGCCTCGCGTCGCACGACCCGACGGGCCCGGGCGGCGAGACCCTCCTCGTCTACGCGCCGCCGATTTCGCTCTACGTCTTCCCGCTGAAGGTCGGCTCGGCGTACAGCTCGTCGGGCACCATCACGAACGGGATGCTGCGGGGCCTGCCGTACGC
Organism: uncultured delta proteobacterium; assembly: GCA_963731595.1. GTDB lineage: Bacteria > Myxococcota_A > Polyangia > Polyangiales > Polyangiaceae > DASXHD01. The sequence goes on along the minus strand of CAVSWE010000001.1, from coordinate 1,426,659 downwards.
CGGCACCGACACCTACGCGACGACGGTCGACGCGTCGGGCGAGCTCACGCTCGAGTCGTACGTCTTCACGCAAGCGCTCCGCGTGCGGACCACCGTGACCGTCGCGCCGTCGGCGGGCCAGACGGTGACGACGCGCCAGACTTCTTTTCTCTTCGAATGCTTCGGCGAGGTCGCGCGCGCGACGAGCCAGACCAACGAGACCAACGACGACTTCACGACGGCGGCCGAGCTTCGCCGTCTCGAATAGGAGAGACCATGCTCTGGGATACGTACAAAAAAGGCTTCGATGCTTGGGAGAACGCGACCGCGAAGGTGCTCGAGACGTGGCTGAAGAGCCCGCTCGTGCTCAAGCCTTCCGGCGCGATGCTGACGAACGTGATGCGCATGAAGGCCGCGAGCGATCGCATGAGCGCGATGTGGTGGGCCTCGCTCGGTCTGCCGACCAAGCGCGACCAGGAGCGCACGCTGCATCTCTTGAACAAGCTCGAGAGCCGGATGAACGACCTCGAGGAAAAGATTGAAGATCGCTGAAGGGGGAAGTCATGCAGGTCTCGAAATACCTCGATCTGAACATCGCGCCGCGCGTGCTCTTCGACGCGCTCGCGGACCGCAAGGACACGCCGCGCTTCTTCGTGAAGCGCGGGAGCGAGTGGAAGCCGGTGACGTGGCAGGCGTTCGCCGACCAAGTCGAGCGCGTCGCGCTCTGGCTCGCGTCGTCGAATTTCGGCCCGGGCGATCGGGCCGCGGTCTACGCGCCGAACAGCGTCGAGTGGGCCGCGGCCGCGCTCGCGATTCAGGCGGCGGGCGGCGTGATGGTGCCCGTCTACGCGGCGAGCACGCTCGAGCAGCTCGCGTACGTGGCCTCGCACTGCGACGCGAAGGTCGTCTTCACGACGAGCGTGCTCCTCCCGCGCGTCCGTGACGCGTGGCCGAAGCTCCCCGCGCTCGAGCGCGTCGTGCTCCTCGACGACGCGGCGAGCGACGACAAGCGCGTCGTCGCGTGGAGCGCGGCGAAAGGGCAGGGCGACGTCCGAAAGCTCATCGACGCCGTCCCGCTCGATTCGATCGGCCTCATGCTCTACACGAGCGGCACGACGGGCAACCCGAAGGGCGTGCCTTTGTCGCACCGCAACATCGCGTGCAACGGCCGCGACTGGCTCGAGTGCAACGCTCCGCTCCTCGAGAATCTCGGAGCGGAGCGGAGAGATTCGAGTGACGCAGGGGGCTCGGGGGACGAAGTCCCCCGACGTGACGAGGGCGTCGTCGACGTGCTCTGGCTGCCCATGAGCCACATCTTCGGCTTCGGCGAGATGTGCCTCGGCAACACGCTCGGCTGGGTTTCCTACATGAGCGATCCGCGCGAGGTGCTCTCGCTCCTCCCCGAGCTTCGCCCGCACGTCTTCATGAGCGTGCCGTCGCACTGGGAGAAGCTCGCGCATGACCCGGCGCGCATCCGCGAGATCACGGGCGGCCGGATGAAATTCTGCCTCTCCGGCGGAGCGGGTCTCAAGCGCGAAGTGAAGGAGGCGTTCTACGCGGCCGGCATCCTCATCATCGAAGGCTACGGTCTCACCGAGACCTCGCCGACGCTCACGCTCAACCGGCCCGGCGCGTTTCGTTTCGACAGCGTGGGCAAGCCGCTTCCGAGCGTCGAGCTCAAGCTCGCCGAGGACGGCGAGATCCTCGCGAAGGGCCCCAACGTCTTCGCCGGGTATCACAAGGACGAGGCCGCGACCCGCGAGATCTTCACCGAGGACGGCTGGCTGAAGACCGGCGACGTGGGCCGATTCACCGACGACGGCTTCCTCCAGATCGTCGATCGCAAAAAGGACATCCTCGTCACGGCCGGCGGAAAGAACGTGCCCCCGGCGAACATCGAGCAGCGATTCGCGGGCGATCCGCTGCTCTCGCACGCGGTCGTCTACGGCGACGGCAAGCGCTACCTCGTCTGCGGCGTCTGGGTGAACGACGAGGCCGCGCGCGCGATGGACGAGCCCGCGCTGCGCGCGGAGGTGCAGCGGCGCGTCGACGCGGTCAACAAGGAGCTCGCGAGCTACGAGACGATCAAGCGCTTCGCGATCGTGCGCCAGCCGCTCACGGTCGAAGCGGGCTTGCTCACCGCGTCGCTCAAGGTGCGCCGCAAGAAGGTGTACGAGACGTTCAGGACCGTCTTCGAGTCGCTCTACGAATGAGCTCGCTCAAGCGCTTCCTCCAGCTCGCGTCGCTCGCGTCGCGGCCCAAGGCGCCGGTAGGCACGACGCCGAGCGACGTCGTGTTCGCCGAGAACAAATGGCGCCTCCTGCGTTACCGCTCCGATCGCGTGACGCACGAGCGGCCGATTCTGCTCGTTCCGTCGCTCATCAACCGGCACTACGTGCTCGATCTCCTTCCCGGAAAGAGCTTCGCCGAGTGGCTCGTCGCGCGCGGGTGGGACGTCTACTGCATCGACTGGGGCACGCCGGGGCCCGAGGATTGCTACGTCACCTTCGACGACGTGTGCGACGTCGCGATCGGACGCGCCATCCGTCGCGCCGCGAAGCTCGCCGGCGCCGACAAGGTGCACCTCCTCGGCTACTGCCTCGGCGGGACCCTCACGACGATCCATGCTGCAGTGCACCATGAGCGGATCGCCTCGATGTGCGCGCTCGCCGCGCCCGTGCGCTTCGACACGCGCCGCGCATCCGCCGAAGGCGGTGAGCGCACGACGGAGACGAGTCTCCTCGAGGAGTGGACTCGGACGCCGACGTTCGACGTGCGCGCCATCGTGAGCGCGACGGGCAACGTGCCGTGGCAGCTGATGCAGTCCGCCTTTCACATGCTCCGGCCGACGCTGAACCTCTCCAAGGCCGTGCACCTGATGGATCGCGCGCAGCGGAGCGACGGGAGCAACGAGGCCGAGTTCGACGAGTTCCTCGACGGGTTCCACGCGATCGAGACGTGGGGCAGCGACAACGTGTCGTTCCCGGGCGAGTGCTACGTCCGCTACATCGAGGAGCTCTACCGCGGCGACGCGCTCCGCAAGGGGACCTTCACGCTCGGCGGCAAGCCGGCGCGGCTCGAGAACGTGACGTGTCCGCTCCTCGTCGTCTCCTTCGAGCACGACAACATCGTCCCGAAAGAGGCCGCGATCGCGCTCTTCGAGCTCGCGGGGTCGAAGGCGAAGGAGCACCTGCACCTGCCCGGCGGACACGTCGGCGCGGTCGTCTCGCGGTCGGCGAGCAAGCGACTCTGGCCGCAGCTCGACGCGTTCTACGCCAAGCACGACGCGCCGAAGCGGAGAGCGGTCGCGGCCAAGACGCGCAGCGCGTAACCTGGGTCGATGAGCTCGAACGAAGGGGTGGTGCGCGCGCAAAAGGCCGCGGCCGTCATCGCGCCGCTCGCGGCGACCATCGAGGAGTCGCGGCGGCTCCCGCGCGAGGCGGTGGACGCGCTCGTCGCGGCGCGCGTCTTTCGCCTCGCGGTCCCGCGCGTCTACGGCGGGGACGAGACCGACGTGGCGACGCTGATCGACGTCGTCGAGACGATCGCGCGCGCCGACGGCTCGGCGGGGTGGTGCGCGATGATCGGCTCGACCTCGGGCTTGATGAGCGTCTTCGTCGAGGACGGCGTCGCGCGCGAGATTCTACGGACCCGAGGACGCGATCACCTGCGGCGTCACGGCGCCGACGGCGCTCGCGACGAAGACGACCGGCGGCTACCGAGTCACGGGTCGCTGGGCCTTCGCGAGCGGGTGCGAGCACTCGGGCTGGCGGATGGGCGGTGCGATCGTCGACGGCGAGCCGCCGCTCCCGAGCGGCATGCCGAGCCCGCGCTGCATGATCTTTCGCGCCGAAGACACGCGCGTCGTCGACACGTGGACGACGAGCGGCCTCCGCGGCACCGGAAGCCACGATCTCGAGGTCGAGGACGTGTTCGTGCCCGCGAGCCGATCATTTTCGCTGCTCGGCGAGCGCTCGGCGCGGTTCGGCGGCGTCTGCGCGATGCCGTTCTTCGGGCTCCTCGCGACCAGCGTCGCGGCGGTCGCCGTCGGGATCGCGCGCGGCGCGCTCGACGCGTTCGTGGGGCTCGCCGCGGCGAAGCAGCCGCTCGGCGCGCGCCGGACCATCGCGCACCGCGAGCTCGTCCAGCTCGACGTCGCGCGCGCCGAAGCGAAAATCCGCGGCGCACGCGCGCTCCTCCACGACGCCGCGGGCGAAGCGGAGGACGAGTCGAAGCGCGGCGACGGCGCCTCGCTCCGCACGCGCGCCTCGCTCCGGGCGGCGGCCGCCCACGCGACGTCGGAGGCCGCGAGCGCCGTCGACCTCGTCTATCACGCCGCCGGCGCGAGCGGAGTCTACGCGAAGAGCCCCATTCAGCGTCACTTCCGCGACGTTCATGTTGCGACGCAGCACGTGATGGTCGCCCCCGCCGCGGCGGTCCTCGCCGGGCGCATCCTCCTCGGTCTCGAGACCGACGCGACCCTCCTATGACGCTTCCCATGGGTGGCATGAAGCGCGGCGGACTCGCGGGGCACGTGGCGATCGTCACCGGCGCGAGCCGCGGCGTAGGCAAAGGGATCGCGCGCGGCCTCGGCGAGGCGGGCGCGACGGTGTACGTCACCGGTCGCACGGTGAAGCCGTCGGCTCTCCCCGGCACGATCGGCGAGACCGCCGCGGAGGTGACCGAGCTCGGCGGCCGCGGGATCGCCGTCGCCTGCGATCACTCGGACGACGAGCAGACGCGGGCGCTCGTCGAGCGCGTGCTCGCCGAGTCGGGACGCATCGACATCCTCGTCAACAACGCGTTCGCGGTGCCCGACGGCCGCGTCGTCGGGCCGTTCTGGGAGCTGCCGCTCGCGCAGTGGGACACGATCCACCGCGTCGGCCTCCGCTCGCACTTCGTCGCCGCGTACTACGCGGCCCCATCCATGATCGCGCGGAAGAGCGGGCTCGTGGTGAACGTCTCGTCCTTCGGCGCGAAGATCTATTCGATCAACGTGGCCTACGGCGTCGGCAAGGCAGGCGTCGATCGGATGTCGCGCGACATGGGCCGCGAGCTCGCGCCGCACGGCGTGTGCGCCGTCTCGATCTGGCCCGGCATCGTGAAGACCGAGCGCCTGCTGCTCGAGCGCGACCGAATCGGCTTCGACCCGAAGCACGGCGAGACGCCGACGTTCTCGGGTCGCGCCGTCGCCGCGCTCGCCCTCGACCCGCAGCGCATGAAGAAGACCGGCCAGGCGCTGGTCGTCGCCGAGCTCGCCGCGGAATACGGCCTCTCGGATCTCGACGGCACGCTGCCCGTGTCGCTGCGCAAGCTCAAGCCCGAGATCAAACCTGACAAATAGCTGTCACTGGCCTCGAATACGCTCGTTTCATGAGCGAAAAACACACGGGTAGCTGTCACTGCGGCGCGGTTCGGTTCACGGTCCGCGCGGATGTTTCGACGGGGGCGTCGCGCTGCAACTGCAGCATCTGCCTGAAGCTCGGCGCGACAGGCCGCACGGTGAAGCCGGAGGCGTTCGAGCTGCTCACCGACCGCGACGCGCTCGGCGCCTACGCGTGGCGCACCGAGTCGACGCATCGCTATTTCTGCAAGCGCTGCGGCGTCTACGTCTTCGGCGACGGCGACATCCCCGAGCTCGGCGGCGCGTTCGTCTCGTTCAGCGTCAACTGCCTCGACGACGTCGACCCCAACGCGCTCGCCGTGGTCCACTGGGACGGCCGCCACGACAACTGGCAATCCGGTCCGCGCCCGTCGCCCTGGCCGCTCTGACGTCCCCCGAGAGAGAAAACAGGAAGATCCGAAGATCAGAGGGATTTCGATTTTGGAGGATGTCTGCGGGGCCGTCTCGGTCGGCCGCACTACGGCGTCCGACGGCGATCGCTTCGCAGAAGCCATCCAAAAATCCTTCTGACCTTCTGACCTTCCTGTTTCTCTCTCTCGGGGAGCGCCTCGCGTCACATGACGAGGCCGCCGTCGACGTCGACGCAGCGCGCGTTGAAGTAGTCGCACTCGAGGACGAATTTGACGGCGAGCCAGATGTCCTCCGGGTCGCCGATGCGGCCCACGGGGATCGCCGCGACGAGCGCGTCGCGCGCCTTCTGGTTCATGCCCTTCGTCATCGGCGTCTCGATCATGCCCGGGGCGACCGCGCCGACGCGGATGCCGAACGGCGCGAGCTCGCGCGCCCACGTGACCGCGTTCATCGCGAGCGCGGCCTTCGCCGCGACGTAGTTCGACTGGCCGCGGTTTCCGTGCCGCGACACCGACGAGATGTTCACGACGACGCCGTGGCAAGTCCCGTCCTTCGTCGCCGTCTCGGCGATCTTCGCCGCCACCTCGCGCGCCATGAGCGTCGCGCCGGTGAGGTTCACGGCGATGACCGCGTTCCAGTCTGCCGTCGGGAGCTTCCTGATCGCGCCGGTCTCGCGGTCCTTCTTCACGAGCAGGCCGTCGCGGATGATGCCGGCGTTGTTCACCAGCGCGTTGAGCCCGCCCATCTTGCCGTGCGCCCACGACACGAACTCCGCGCAGTCGACCTCGTGCGCGACGTCGAGCTTGCGCTTGTGAATGCCCGGCGGGAGCTCCGCGAGCATCGCCTCGTTGACGTCGCCGACCGCGACTCCTGCACCTGCAGCATGCAGCCGCTTCGCGAAGTGCGCGCCCATTCCCGACGCGCCGCCGGTGACGATGATCTTCAGTTCTTCGAGTCGCATGTGTTTCTCCTGAGAAATTCGACGACCTTGGGGTACAGCGTCTTCTCGGCCTTGCTGCCGACGACCGCGCCTACGTGCCCGCCGGGCACGGTGACGACCTCCTTCACCTTCGACGAGGCCTTCGCGTTGAGCGCCAGCGCCGCGTCGGGCGGACAAATCGTGTCCTTCTCGGCGACGATGGTGAGCACGGGGCAGCGGATGTCAGCCAGATCCACGCGCTTGCCGCGCACGGCGTGCTCGCCGGCGAGGAGCAGGTTCTGCTGGTAGAGCTCGCGGATGTACGTGACATACGCGGCGGCGGGGAACGGCACGTTGTCGCTTGCCCACGTCTCGAGCGCGCCGAACGACTCGCGGAACGCGGGATCGCTCCCGCGATCGGCGAGGCCGAACCACTTGGCGATTTGCCCGGTGGGCCTGAGCGCCCAGAAGCCGGTCTGCATCTGCATCGGCGCGACGTTGCCGGCCGCGGCGACGGCGTCGACGTCGAAATGTTGCGGAGCAACAAGCTCGGCCAAGAGCCCGCCGCGCGAAAAGTCGATCGGCCCCGCGAGGTTCACGAGCGCCGAGACGCGCTCGGGCGAGAGCGCCGTCGCGATCGCGCTGAGGGTGCCGCCCATGCAGTACCCGAGCACGGAGGTCTGCGCGCTCCCGGTCTCGCGGCGCACGCGCGACATCGCGTGCTCGAGGCGCCGGACGACGTCGTCCCAGGCGAGGTGGCGGTCTTCGTCCTCGGGCACGCCCCAGTCGAGGCAGTAGACGTCGAGCCCGCCGTTGACCAGGGCCGAGACGAGGCTCGCGCCTTCGCGCAGATCGACGACGTACCATCGATTGATCATCGAGGGGACGACGAGGAGCGGCGGTGCGGCCCATTTCGCCGGGCTTTTGCCGCGAAAGCGATAGAGCTTCGACCCGCCGAACGTCGCGACGAGGTCACGCGGCGTCGGCGCGAGCGGAACGGGCCAGGACCACGGAGTCCCGGCCCCGACGAACGTCTCCGCCATGTCAGCCCGCGCTCGCGGCCTTCTGCGACGACTTCATCGCGTCGAGCGTCAGCTTGCGCCACTCGGTCGCGAGCTGCGCGCCGTACGCGAGCGACTCTTTGGTGAGCTTCGTCATCTCGTCGACCATCGCGCCGGCCTGCTCGATGCCTTTGCCTTCGAGCTTCGCCCACTCGTCGCCGATCGCCGCGACGCGGGCCACGTGGTCCTCCGCGGCCTTCTTCCAAAACGACATCCATTCTTGCGGTGCAACAAATCCGGAGTTGGACATGGCGTCCTCCTTTGTTGCGCCGCAGCATAAGTACGGCCCCGCCACGGTCAAGGCCAAAATGTTGCACCGCAACAAAATGCGGGGCGCCGAAGAGGGAGAGACATAAAGATTGGAAGCTTGGAAGGAGAGAGGGTTTGGTCTCAACCTGTCTTCTCTTTCCTTCTGATCTTCCAATCGTTATGTGAAATCTCTTCGGGCGCTCAGCGCGCCCAGCGGGGAGGGCGGCGCTCGAAGTAGGCGGCGATGGCCTCGGCGTGGTCGGGGCTCGACCAGGTGCGTACGAACGCCTCGCGCTCCATGGCGCGCATCGACGCGTAGAAGGCCCCGCCCGCCATGCGCAAGAGCGCCTTCGTCTCGGCGACGGCGCGGGGCGAGCCGGCGGCGATGTCGGTGCACCAGGCGAGCGCCGTCACGACCCCGGTGCCGTTCTCGGCGACGTGGTCGACGAGCCCGAGGAGCCGCGCGTCGAGCGCGGCGATCTCCTGCGCGGTGAACAAGAGACGCCCCGCCGCCGCCGGCCCGACGAGGGCGCAGAGCCGCGGGAGCGTGCCCCACGCGGTCGTCGCGCCCATGCGCACCTGCTTCAGGCAGATGCGCGCGCGGTCCTCGGCGACGCGCAAGTCGCAGGCGATCGCCAGCTCGGCGCCGCCGCCGATCGCGACGCCGGGCAGCGCGGCGATGACCGGGAAGGGGAGCTCGCCGATGCGCCGGCACACGTGCTCGCCGGCGTCGCTCAGCGTCGCCGCGTCGAGCGCCGAGCTCTTGTCCCGGAGCTCGCGCAGATCGCCGCCCGACGCGAACGCGTTTCCCGCGCCGGTCAGGATCGCGGCGCGGACCGTCGCGTCCGCGGCCGCCGCGTCCATCGCCGAGAGCAGCCTCCCGAGGAGCTCGCGGCTCAGGGCGTTCTTCGCCTCCGGACGGTCCAGCGTCCAGACGACGACGTCTCCCTCACGCTCGATTCGCAGCACGCCGCACCTTGTCGCTCGAGATTCCGCCTGTGACGCCGCTCGTGGTCGAGCGCCGGGTCGTTCCGCGCGCGCCGCTTGTTGCGGCGCAACAACACGCGCTCGGCGTGGCGCACGATCGCGCCGGCCACGTCGACGCCGCTCGTGCGCTCGATGCCCTCGAGGCCCGGCGAGCTGTTGATCTCGAGGATCTTCGGTCCCTCGCGGCTCTCGAGCATGTCCACGCCGGCGACGTCGAGCCCCATGACCTTCACCGCCGCGATCGCCGCCTGGGCGTAGCGCGGGTCGAGCCGAACCCGCACGCCGAGCCCGCCGCGGTGCAAATTCGAGCGAAACTCGCCGGACTTCGCCTGCCGTCGCATCGAGGCGACGACGCGGTTGCCGACGACGATGACGCGCAAATCTCGGCCGCGCGCCTCGGCGATGTACTCCTGCAAGATGATGTCTTGGCCCATTGCCCACAGCGTCTCGAGCAGCGAGCTCACGGCCTGCGGCGTCTCGGCGATCATCGTCCCGATGCCTTGCGTCCCCTGCTGGAGCTTCACGATGGCCGGCGTGCCGATTAGCCCGAGCGCGACCGGCACCGCGTCCGGCGTGCGCGCGCAGACGGTCGTCGGCACGTCGATGTGCTTCTTCGTGAGGAGCTGCATCGCGCGGAGCTTGTCGCGCGAGCGCGCGATCGCGATGGCCGTGTTGAGCACCGGCACGCCCATCATGTCGAACTGCCGAACGACCGCGACGCCGTAGGTCGTGATCGACGCGCCGATGCGCGGAACGACGATGTCGCACTCGGGCGCCGGCATGTCGCCGAGATAGAGCGAGGGCCGGCCCTTCTGGACGACGATGTGGAAGTCGAGCGGGTCGGCGACGATGACCTCGTGATCACGCGCGCGCGCCGCGAGCACGAGCCGGCTCGTCGAGTAGAGCGAAGCGCTACGAGAGAGGAGGAGGAGCCGCACGCGAGCGGGAAGCTATCACCGCTCAACCGTGGGGGTACAGCCACGCGATCGCGATGGCAGAGGCCGCGAGGAGCCGCAAAATCCGGTGTGCTCGTGGGGTCATGCCGTTCGGTAGAGCAGCCATCGTGCCAGCGCGAGCAGACGCGAGAACCCGCCGGGAAACCACGGCCGAGCTCGCTTCGAAACGTTCCTGCGCGTGTCTCCGAGGACACGACGGGTGCTACAGTCCACGCGATGCCTCGAAACGAGTTGCCCGCGACGGAGCCGTCGACCGATGAGCTCGAGCTCCCGCCGCTCGACGGCGAGGGGGACGACGAGCCGAACGCGGAGGGCGACGAGGACGAAGACGTGGCGGTTCGCGACGTCGAAGACCCGTACGACGACGCCGAAGCCGGGGACGACGACCCGGGCGACGAGCTGGACGCGTCGGACGAGCCGAGCGCCCTCGCCGACGACGACGTCGGCTTCGCGGCCGACGACGACGAGGCGCCGCCCGAGGCGCCGAGCGAGAGCATGGTCGGAGACGAAGACGCGCCGGGCGTGGCGGGCGAGGACTTCGGCTTGATCGAAGGCGGCGACTCCATTCGCGACGGCGGCGAGGAGGGCTTCGACGTGCCCGAGCCGGAGCTCCGGGTCGAGGATCTTCCGCGGCTCGACGCGGGCGACGACGACGATCTCCACGGTCGACGAGACGGTCTCCGAGCCGCTCGCCGCCTCGGAGCTGCGCTGGGACGATTGCGGCTTCGAACGGCTGTTTTCCCGCGCGATTGGCCACGTCGTCCGCATCCGCGCCCGCGGCGGGCTCGAGGCCACGCTCGACGACGGCTCGGTGGTGCGCTCGCTCGACGGCGGGCAAACGTGGAGCGCTGCGGATCACGAGACCGAGGACGACGAGGCGCTCGTCACGCGCGGGGGCGCGCGCGCGCTCCTGCGCGACGGCGCGGGCGTGCTCCGCGCGGTCGACGACGGTCCGCTCGTCCTCGTGGAATCGACCGCCGAGGCGACGGCGTTCACGCTCTTGGATGACGGAAGCATCCTCGCCGCCACCGACACCGCCCGAGGCGCGCGCCTCGTTCGCATCCCGCTCGACGGCGCCGCCACGGTCGTCGCCGAAGAAGAGAGCACGATCGAAGCGGTCGCCGTCGACCTGCGCAGCGGCATCGTCTATTGCGGCGGCGCCTTCGGCGTCTCGGCGTACCGCCCCGGCTGACGCCGCCGGAAGGTTGGCCCGCGCGCGCCGCTCGTGGTACCGCCGGGCAAGGCAGGGCACGCCATGAGCATCATCGTCCAGAAATACGGCGGCTCCTCCGTCGCCGACGTCGAGAAGATCGGCGCCGTCGCGGACAAGATTGTCGCGACGAAAAAGCGCGGCCACGACGTCGTCGTCGTCGTCTCCGCGATGGGCAAGACGACCGACGAGCTCATCGCGCTCGCGAAGAAGGTCTCGAAGGATCCGCCGCGCCGCGAGCTCGACATGCTCGTCACGACCGGCGAGCGCGTCTCGATGGCGCTCCTCGCCATCGCGATCCAGTCGCGCGGCTGCGACGCCATCAGCTTCACCGGGAGCCAGTCCGGCATCATCACCAACGACCGCCACTTCGACGCGCGGATCATCGAGGTGCGCCCGCACCGCATCGAGGACGAGCTCTCGCGCGGCCGCGTGGTTATCGTCGCCGGCTATCAGGGCATGAGCTACCGCCGCGAGATCACGACGCTCGGCCGCGGCGGGTCCGACACGACCGCGGTCGCGCTCGCCGCCGCGCTCTCGGCGGAGCGATGCGAGATCTACAGCGACGTCGACGGCGTCTACTCGGCCGATCCGCGCGTCGTGCCCGACGCCGAGCACTTGCCCGAGATCGATCTCGCGATGCTGCAGGAGATGGCCGAGTCGGGCGCCAAGGTGCTGAACGCGCAAGCCGTCGAGTGGGCGCGCCGCCAGAAAATCGCGATCTTCGCCCGCAAAACGGCCGATCCCGCGTTTGGTGTTCGCGCCGTCCCGCCTTCGGCGGACCCGGCGACCCCGCCGCGCGAGACCGTCGCGCGCGAGGACGTGCAGACCAAGGCGCGCGCGGTCGTCGGGATGGACCGCGTCGTGCTCGCGTCGTTCGCGGAGGCCGACGCGCCGCACGTGCTCGGCTCGCTCGCCGATCTCGACGTGCCCTTCGTCGACGCGACGCTGACGACCGCGGCGATTCCGTTGCTCAACCTGCCCGATTGGGACCGCCGCCGCGCCGCGCTCGAGTCGCGCGTGGGCGCTCGAGCCAAGCTCGAGGACGGCTTCGCCGTCGCGAGCGTGGTGGGCGACGGGCTCGCTGGGGCGGTCGGTCGCTTCCTGGCCGTTCTCGCGGACCACGGCTGCGCCCCGCGGACGCTCGTTTGCGGCCCGCTCCGCGTCGCCGCGGCGATCCCGGCCGAAAAGCTGGGCGAGGTGCAGCGCGGCCTCCACGCGAGGTTCGTTGCATCGGGCGCGCCCTCGCGCTAAGTCGCCTGCAGCCGCCGATGGCCGCGAAAAGAAAGAAATCCGCCGCCCAGGTCCAACAAGAGCTGCGCGACCTGGCGAAGCCGACCGGAGAACGTCCGCCGGTCGACATGAAGAAGCTCTACGTCCGCGTCGGCGCGCTCGTCGCCGTCGGGTGGATCCTCGCGATCATCGTCGCGTCGTACTCGCGCGTGCGCTGGCCGCTGCTCGTCGCCGCGGCGGTCACGGTCGCGGTGATCGGCGCCGGCATCTGGATGGTCCGGTACGTGAAGAAGTCCGAGGCGCTCGGCGCCATCCTCCGCGGCGCGGACACCGACGAAGGCCGCAAAGAGGCGCTGAAGAAGCTCGAGACCGACTTCAAGAAGGGCGACGTGCAGGCCACGATGGCGCGCGCCCAGCTCGAGATGCAGGAAGATCCGCGCAAGGCGCTCGAGACTCTCGAGAGCATCGATCTCCCGAAGCAGATGACGCCGGTGGCCGATCAGGTGCGTGCGCTCCGCGCCTCGATTCACCTCACGCTCGGCGAAGCGCAGAAGGCCCGCGCCCTCGCCGATCAGCTCGAGCTCGGAAAGCAGCAGGAGCCGAAGACGCGCGCGATGTTCGCGGCCGTCGCGGGCGAGGCGTGGGCGCGGACCGGAAACGGCAAGAAGGCGCTCGAGGTGCTCGAGCTCTTCGACCCGGACGCCGACGACATGGGCGAGATGCGCATCCAGATGCTCCGCGCGCGCGCCTTTGCTTACGCCGCCACCAACGACATGAAGGCCGCCGAGCGTGTCTTGAAGAAGCTCGCCGACACGAACGTGAACTTGCTCGCGATGTTCATGGGCAAGAAGATCCATCCGCTGCTCGAGCGCTCGGCGAAGCAAATCTTGATGCGAAGCGGCGCCGTGCCGCGCAAGATGATCACGAAGCGAATGTGAGCTCGGCTCACCTTCGAGGCGCTGGGCCCGTCCAGCACCCCGCAAGGCGACGGACCGCTTCCTGCAGCTCGGGGACCGGGAGCGGCGCGAAGCCGAGGCGCATGCGCGGCTCGGCGCGGCCGTCGAACGCGAAGCGCCGCGCCGTGTGGACGAGCACGCCGCGCTCCGCCGCACGCGCGGCCCAGGCGTCGACGTCGGTACGCCGAGGCGCGCGCACCCAGATCGCGAGGCCGCCCGCCGGCACGTCGAAGGCGAGCTTCGGGAGCTTTTTCTCGAGCGCCTCGGCGAGCGCGTCGCGCCGGTCGCGGTAAATGCGCCGCATCTTGCGCGCGTGCCGCGCAAGCAAGCCGTCCTCGATGAGCTCCGCGACCGCGCGCTCGAGCGCGAGGTCGCCTTGCCGATCGACGAACGCGCGGAGCGAGGCGGCGCGCTCGAGCAACGCGCGTGGCCCGACGAGAAAGCCGATGCGTAGACCGGGCGCAAGCACCTTCGAGAGCGTGCCGACGTAGACGACGCGCGAGCCGTCGTCGGCGCTCGCGAGCGGCAGCGTCGGACGCCCGTCGTATTGGAACTCGTGGTCGTAGTCGTCCTCGAAGATGGCGAAGCGCGCGCGCCTCGCGAGATCGAGCAGCGCGAGCCGTCGCGCGGCCGGGAGCATCACCGTGGTCGGGTATTGGTGGTGGGGCGTCACGTAGACCGCGCGGATCGTCCGCTTCGCGGCAAGCGCCTCGAGCGCGTCTACGCGCAGGCCGCTCGCGTCGACCGGCACAGGGACGAGCTCGGCGCCCGCGGCGCGCAGCGCCTCCCACGCGGGCCGGTAGCCGTACCCCTCGACCGCGACCACGTCGCCCCTCGCGAGCGTCGCGCGCGCCGCGAGATCGAGCGCCATCTGGCTGCCGCGCGTGACGACGAGCCCGTCCTCTCCGGCGACGACCCCGCGCGTCTGCGCGAGCAGCTCCGCGAGCGCGCGGCGCAGCCGCGCGTCCCCGCGCGTGTCGCCGTACCCGAGCAGCTCGCTCGTGCTCCGCGCGAGCGCTCTCCGAAATGCCCGCGCGAGCTCGGCGTGCGGCACGAGGCTCACATCGGGCCACCCGCCGAGCAGCGGGTAGGGCGCGCGCAGCGGCACGGGGCTCGGGTGGTGGAGCTGCCCGAGGGCGCTCGGCGCATGCCCGCGGAGCTCGAACACCGCCTTCACCGCGTCACGCCGCGCCGGCGGCAAGCCGCGCATCGCGCGCGGCTTCCGCTGCGGAACGTCGCGGCTGACGAAGGTCCCGCGCGTCCCGTCGGTCTCGATCCACCCTTCGCCGCGGAGCTCGCTCAGCGCGGCGAGCACCGTGTTGCGGTTCACCCCCGCCGACTCGGCGAGCGCGCGGCTGCCCGGCAGCGGGTCGCCCGGTCGAAGCCGCCCGGTCGCGATCGCCTCCGACACGGCGCGCGCGATGGCCAAGAATCGAGGCTCTTCGTCGCCGCGCGCGCCGACGTCGATGGGAAAGCTCACGGGTCGCATGGCTTAGTCATATTACGAAAACTGGACCTTTTCACTAGACCAGTACCGACGCAAACCTTCGAGCATGCGCAAAGAGATCTTCCGCATGCCGCGCGCCGAGGCGATGGCGATGCTCGCCCGCGCGCCGTTCGTCCGCGTCGCCACCACCACCGCGCGAGGCGAGCCGGTGCTCCGCGCCCTCAACGCCGCGGTCGTGGGCGATCGCGTCGTCTTTCACGGGGCTCCCGTCGGCGAGAAGACGGAGGCGCTCGGGCGCGACGCCGTGGTCAGCGTCGAAGAGGTCGTCGCGTCGATCCCCAGCTACTTCGTCGATCCCGAGCGCGCGTGCCCCGCGACGACGCTGTATCGCTCGGCGCAAGCGCACGGCACGCTCGACGAGGTCACCGACGCGCGCGAGAAATCGCGCGCGCTCGAGGCGCTCCTCGCGAAGCACCAGCCCGAGGGCGGCTTCGTCCCGATCGCGCACGACCACCCGCTCTACCGAAAAGCGATCGCGGGCTTGCTGGTCGTCGCCGTCGGTCTCGAGCGCCTCGACGGAAAGTCCAAGCTCGCGCAAAACCGCACGCCGGCCGAGCAGCGACGCATCGTCGAAGCCCTCTGGCGCCGCGGGGACGAGGGTGACGCGGCCGCGGCGTTCGCGGTCGTCGCCGCGAACCCCGAGACGCCGTCACCGGATTTCCTCTGGGCGCCCGAGGGCCTCCGCCTCGACGGAGGGACGCCGGCAGACGCCGAGCGCTGCGCCGATCTCTTGGCCGACGCCTACTGGAACGATTGCTTCACCCGCGACGAGGTCCTCCGCTCGCACCTCGAGTCGCGCGCGTGGGTCGTCGCGCGCGACCCGTCCGGCGTGGCGGTCGCATCGGCGCGCGCGATCTCCGACGGCGCGAAATACGCCTGGGTCTACGACGTGGTCGTCGCGGCCGAATTCCGCGGCAAACGCGTCGGCGACGCCGTGGTCCGACTCCTCCTCGATCACCCCGCCGTCCGCCGCGCCAGGTTCGTGCGCCTCGGCACGCGCGACGCGATGAGCTTCTACGCGAAGATGGGCTTCGTCGAGACGAGCTCGCTCCCGCCGCGCCCTTACCGTTCGACCGACATGGTCCTCGTCCGATGAGCGCAACTTCGGCCCCGGTCGGGCCGAAGGGGCTCCATGAGCACCTTCGATCGCGTGGCGGCCGTGGGCACGACCGCCGCCGTGCTGGGTTTGGGCATTCGTGTGGCGGACGGCGATCCGGCGGCGCTCTTCGTGCTGGCCGTCGTCGTCCTGGGCTCGCTCTCGCTGGGCGCGCGGCGGTTTTTCGCGGAGTGGGCGTCGTGAACGCGCTCGAGCAGCAGCACCGGGAGAGCGTGCTGCGGGCGGAAAAGGCCGCGCGTCGTCGCTCGGTCGCCGCGAGGCTCGCGTGGGGTGGAGGCGCGGCGCTCGCCTTGGCGTACGAGTGGAACAAGCCGCCGGCGGCGCGCGTGCACGTCTTGGAGTCGGGCGTCGTACCGCTCGTCCTCGGCACGGCCATGTTCGCGGCGATGCGGTTGAAGAACTACCTCGAGCGCACGCCGGAGCCGCGCCCGGCCGCGTTCAGCTACCGCGCCGTGCAGGGATCGGTCGAGACGCTGCGTCCGTCGCGCCTCCGCCACGTTGCCGCGGTCGCGCCGCTGACCGTCATCTCGTGCGCGTCGCTCGTCTGGTACCTCGATCTCGGCAACGGGCCGCGCGAGCGCGTCGAGTGGGCCGCCGCGTTCGTCGCGCTCGTCGCCGTCGGCCACGGCGTTCGCCGTCTCGCGGCGCTCTGGCGCGCGCGACGCGTCGCGCGCTTCGAGCGCGAGGCGGAGCGGTGGCTGGCTTCAGCCGATTCCTGCCAGATTGGCCCGCGCGAGTGGACGAAGTGAGACCTCGGGCAGGAGCTCGGCGAAGCTGACGACGGTCACGTCGGGCATGTCGGTCTCGATGAGCTTCCGCACGAAGCGGCGGATGTCCGGCTGCGTCAGGACGATGGGCGCGTCGCTGGGGGCCTGGGCGCGGCCTTCTCCGACCGCGCGGCGAATCGCGGCGACGACGTCGCGCGCCGCCGCGGGGGCGAGTGTGAGGAACGCGCCGTTGGGCGTGCGCGTGACCGCGCGGCGCACGGTGTCCTCGATCATCGGGTCGAGCAGGATGACGCCGAGCTGCGGCGAGCCGCGCGTGAGCTTGAACGTGATGACGCGACGGAGCTGACCGCGGACGAACTCGGCGAGGTTCAGCGGATCCTTCTCGGTGCTCGCGACGACGGCGAGGGCTTCGAGGATGGCGCGGAGATCGCGGACGCCGATGCGCTCTTCGACGAGGCGGCGGAGGACGTCGGCGAGGAGCGTGAGCGAGACGGGCTTGGGGACGACGTTGCGAACGACCGCGGGCGCGAACTGCTCGAGCTCGTCGAGGAGGCGCTGCGTCTCGGACATGCCGAGGAAATCGGCCGCGCGCGCGCGGAGGAGCTCGGCGGCCTGGTCGGTGACGAAATCGATCGCGGCCTCCTCGGAGAGGGAAGGGTCGACCGCGACGAGCTTCGCCGGCACTTCATGAAGCGAGACGAGCGCGTGGCGCGACGGCAGACCGGCGACCGCGCGGACGCGCGGCGCGGGCACGGGGACTCCGAGCTCGGCGAAGAGGATCTCGCGGAGCGCGAGCGCGCGGCCGCGGACGCCGAGTCGTTCGCCCTCGGACGTGGGCGTGTCGTCGAGGACGTTGGCGAGATCTTCGCTCACCTCGACGCTCCACGGGACGACCATGGGAACGAACTGCGGCCCGCGGCGCGTCTGCTGCTGCGGGACCGGCTCGGTCGCCGCGCGTTGATCGTCGCGCGTGAGCTGGCGGGCGCGCGCACGCGCGACGAAGAAGAGGACGACCGCGATGAACATGAACGGCAGCGCCGGCAGGCCGGGCACGAGGCCGAGCGCCATGATGAACACCGACGCGACGCGCATCGCCTTGGGCGTCCCGAAGAGCTGCCGCGAGAGCTCCTCGCCGAGCGGGGTGTCCGGCTCCTCGCTCGCCGTTCGCGTGACGAGCACGCCCGCGGCGGTCGAGAGCACGAGCGCCGGGATCTGCGAGACGAGCCCGTCGCCGATGGTCAAGAGGCCGTAGCGCTTGAGCGCGTCGACCGCGGGCATGCCCTTTTGTCCCACGCCGATCGCGAGGCCGCCGAGGATGTTCACGACCGTGATCACGAGCGACGCGATCACGTCGCCCTTCACGAACTTCATCGCGCCGTCCATCGACCCGTAGAACTGGCTCTCGCGCGCGAGCGACCGCCGGCGGCGGCGCGCCTCGACGCCGTCGATCGTGCCGCTGCGAAGCTCGGCGTCGATGGCCATCTGCTTGCCGGGCATCGCGTCGAGGACGAACCGGGCGCCGACCTCGGCGACGCGCTCGCCGCCCTTCGCGATGACGACGAACTGGATGATCGTGAGGATCAAGAAGACGACGCCGCCTACGACGTAATTTCCCCGGACGACGAAGGTGCCGAACGCGCGAATGACCTCGCCGGCGTTGGCTTGAAGGAGGATGAGCCGTGCGCTGGAAACGTTGAGCCCCAGACGGAAAAGCGTCGTCAGGAGCAGCACGGTCGGGAACGTCGCGATGGCCAGCGCATCGGGCACGTACAAGACGACGAGCAGGATCGCGACCGACATCGACAAATTCGTGGCGATGAGGATGTCGAGCAGCCACGTCGGCAGCGGCACGATCATCATCGCGACGACCGACACGACGAGCACCGCGAGCGCTATGTCGGCGAGGCCGAAGCGTGCGCGGCGCCCCAGACGGGACGAAAGGGCGAGGGCGGCCTTGGCCACGCGCTAAACGTAGGCGAAATCGTCGGGCGCTGTATACTCGTAGGTCGCAGGATGACCGTCCGCCGAACCACGAGCCGCAAAATGGCCGCCGCGCGTCCGCCGGGGGTGGAGCTTCGGGCGAAGGGACACGGGCTCTCGGACGTCGGCAGAAAGCGGCAGTCGAACGAGGACGCGTTCTTCCTCGACGATCGCATCGGCCTCTACGTCGTCGCCGACGGCATGGGCGGGCACGCGGCGGGCGAGGTTGCGAGCCAAGAGGCCGTCGAGACGATCTACGGCATGGTGAAGAGCGGCGTCGGCTCGCTCGGCGCGCTCGTCGATCCGCTCGACGAGAACGAGGTCCGCAAGGCGAGCCGGCTGATGGAGAGCTCGGTGCAGGCCGCGACGTACATGGTCTACTCGATGGCGGAGCTCGATCGCGGCAAGAGCGGGATGGGCACGACCATCAGCGCGATGCTCGTGCACGGCGCGTACGCGGTGACGGCGCAGGTCGGCGACAGCCGCATCTACCGCGTCGTCGGCGACACCGTCGAGCAGCTCACCGAAGATCACACGCTCATCGCGTGGCAGCTCAAACAAGGCCTCATCACGCCGGCCGAGGCGAAGACCTCGCCGCATCGAAACGTCATCACGCGCGCCGTCGGCAATCGCGACTACGTCGAGGTCGACACCCGCCTCGTCGCGCTCGAGCGCGGCGATCGGTTCCTGCTCTGCAGCGACGGTCTTCACGGCTACCTGCGCGAAGGCGACGTCGCGCCGATCGTGAAGCTCGGCGGCGAAGAAGCGGCGCGGCATTTCATCGAGCTCGCGAACGAGCGCGGCGGCAAAGACAACATCACCGCGGTGCTCGTCGAGATCGACTGACGACGCTCGGCGAATTGTTGCCCGCGCTGCGTCCTTTCTGGTACGGCGTGTGTCTCGTGGGACACGCACGCGCCGCGGAAACCTGCGGGATTTCGCTGGCTCGAAGGTTGGATCAATGAACGACATGCACCGACAAGGGCGAGTGGGAGTCATCATGGGCGGCGTCAGCGCGGAGCGCGACGTCTCGCTCAAGACCGGCGAGGGCGTCGCCGCGGCGCTCGAGGCGCGCGGCTTGGACGTCGCGCGGATCACCTTCGGATCCGGCGAGACGCTGCCCGAGCTGATTCGCCTCGCGCGCATCGACGTCGCGTTCATCGCGCTCCACGGGCGCGGCGGCGAGGACGGGTGCGTCCAAGGGCTGCTCGAGCTCCTCGGCATTCCGTACACCGGGTCGAGCGTCCTCGCCTCGGCGCTCGCGATGGACAAGCTCAAGGCGAAGGAGATGTTCCGCCTGCACAACGTGCCGACGCCGCCGTACTACGTCGCGCGCGAGGACGATCTCGCCGATCTCGAAGAGGTGCACGGGAGCTTCGGCTTCCCGGTCATCGTGAAGCCGCGCGGCGAGGGCTCGAGCGTCGGCGTGAGCAAGGCGCACGACATGGGCGAGCTCGCGAAGGCCATCGAGAGCGCGCTCGCGCACGACACGTGCGTGCTCGTCGAGCGCTTCATCGCGGCGACCGAGGTGCACGTCGGGATCCTCGACGGGCGCGTGCTCGGCGCGATCGAGGTCGTGCCGAAGAGCGGTCTCTACGACTATCACTCGAAGTACACGCCGGGCGCGACCGAGTACATCTCGCCGCCGCGCATCCCGGCGACGCGCGCGCGCGGCGTGATGATGCTCGCGGAGCGCGCCACTCGCGCCCTCGGGTGCACCGGGGCGTGCCGCGTCGACCTGCTCGTGACGCCCGGCGAGAACGAGTACGTGCTCGAAGTGAACACGCTCCCGGGCATGACGCCGACGTCGCTCCTGCCGAAGATCGCGGCCGCCGGCGGCATCGACTACGGCGCGCTCTGCGAGCAGATCCTCGAGAGCGCCGCGCTGCACGCGAACCTTCCATCGTCTCGCGGAGCTTGGCCGCGCAAAGGCGCGCCCAAGGCGCGTCCCTCGCACGTCTCGCTCCACGAGATCGGCGAGGAGAGCGAGCCGCTCAAGACCGGCACGCGCTAGTCGCGGAAGAGCAGGATGCTGAGCTCGACGAAGCGGGCCTCCTCCTCGTCGGAGCGGCCGGAGCCCTTCTGCTCGAGCGCGCGCTGCTCGGCGTCGGCGGACTCGAACGCGGCGCGATCGAGCTGCTTCTGGCCGGCGAGCGCGAAATAGGCGAAAGCGTCTCGGTACTGCAGGAAGCGTGCGTGAACGTCTCGATCCATCGGGGCCGAGTGATTTACGATGGCTCCGCGTTGCGCGCAATCGGACTTCCTTTCTTCGTGGCGCTCGCGCTGCTCTTCTGGCCGCTGCGGGCGCTCGCCCAAGTCGTGCCGCCGCAGATCGATACGGCGGCCGAGGCGCAGTACCCGGAGAGCGCGCGCGGTCTCGCGCGCGACGTGATCGTCAAGGTCACGATTGACGAGCGCGGGCACGTCGCCGACGCGGAGCTCGTCGACCCCGCGGGAGACGCGCTCGACGAGGTCGCGCTCGACGCGGCGCGCCGCTACGTGTTCGCGCCGGCGACGAAGGACGGAAAGCCGATCAAGAGCCGCATCCGGCTGAAGCTCTCGCTCCACGGACCGCCCGTTCCGCGCGTCGAAGGAGACGCGGGCGCTCCGCCGGAGCCGCTCCCGCCCGTGCACGTCGTGCCGGCGCCCGACGCGGGCGCGCCGCGCGCCGACGCGAAGCCGACCGACGTCGAGGAGGTGCGCGTCCGAGGGCACCGCAACGAGGACAGCCCCACGGTTCGCTCGCTCGACCGCGCCGAGATTGAGTCGATGCCCGGCGGCCTCGACGACGCGATCCGTCCGATTCGAGTCGCTCCCGGGCGTCGCGCGCGCGCCGGCGTTCAGCGGGCTCATCATCTTGCGCGGCAGCTCGCCGAACGACTCGCAGGTCTTCATGGACCAAGCCGCCGTGCCGCTCGCGTTTCACTTCGGCGGGCTCGCGGCCGTCGTGCCCACCGAGCTGGTCGAGTCGGTCGACGTCTACCCGGGCAACTACGACGTGCAATACGGCCGCGGGATCGGCGGCATCGTCGACGTCGGGCTGCGTGGGCCGGCGCGCGATCGCATCCACGCGATTCTTGAAGCTCGACGCCATCGACGGGAGCGCGCTCGTCGAGGGACCGATCTTCGACGACAAGACGCGCTTCCTCGTGGCGGCGCGGCGGAGCTGGATTCGAGGCTTATTTCCCCGCGCTCGCGAACGCGCTCTCGCTCGGCGTCACGGCGTCGCCCGTCTACTACGACTACCAAGCGATGCTCGAGCGCGACGTCGGCAAGCATACGACGCTGCGGCTCACCTTCCTCGGCTCCAACGATCGCGTGAACGTCACGTTGCAGCCGTCGCAGTCGACCGACCCTGCGTTCTCCGGCGCGCTCTCGAACGCGACCGACTTCTGGCGCCTCCAGCTCCAGGCCGACTCGAAGCTCGCGAACGGGACGAAGCTCTTCTCGCAGCTCTCGGTCGGACAAGACGGGCTCCTGCTCGATCTCGGCTCGACCCTCAACGCGAACAGCACGGCGACGCGCGTGCAGGGGCGCGCGCAGTTCGACGCGCCCATCGTGAAGGGCCTCCGCGTGAAGGGCGGCATCGATCTCGAGGGCGGGCAGTGGGACTACACGCTGACGTTTCCGCAAATCCCCGGGACCGACTCGCCGGACACGGGGCCGCTCTTCG
This sequence comes from uncultured delta proteobacterium, assembly GCA_963731595.1. Taxonomy (GTDB): domain Bacteria; phylum Myxococcota_A; class Polyangia; order Polyangiales; family Polyangiaceae; genus DASXHD01. The sequence continues at coordinate 1,404,349 of CAVSWE010000001.1, read as the reverse complement.
GCCAGAAGAAGCTCACGAGCACGCGCAGCTTCGGCTACTTCGATCCGGCGGCGTTCGCGAACGTCGAGATGTTTCCCGCGAAGACCGTGCGCGTGCTCCTCGGCGGGCGCGTCGACTCGTTCGGCGAGACCGCGGGCGTGTATGTTCAGCCGCGGATGAACGTGCGCTGGATCCTGCGCGGGCGCGAAGGCGAGCGGACGACGCTGAAGGGCGCGCTCGGCCTCTACGCGCAGCCGCCGCAGGTGAACGAGATCGATCCGGTCTTCGGGACGCCCGGTCTCTCGGCGAATCAGGCGACGCAGGCCTCGCTCGGGATCGAGCAGGAGCTCCTTCGCCGCGTGACCGTCTCGCTCGAGCCGTTCTACAAGAACTTGTTCGACCTCGTCTCGTCGCGACCCGATCCGACGCAGCCGAGCGGCTTTCGATTCGGGAACGAGGGCACCGGCTTCGCGTACGGGCTCGAGGTCTTGCTCAAATACAATCCGGATCGCCATTTCTCGGGCTGGCTCGCGTACACGCTCTCGAGGAGCGAGCGGCGCGATTTGCCCGAGCAGCCTCTCCACCTCTTTCAGTACGACCAGACGCACGTGCTCTCCGCCGTCGGCACCTACTCGTTCGGCGACGGTTGGTCCGTCGGCGCGCGCGTGCGTTTCGTGAGCGGGAACCCGTACACGCCCATCATCGGCGGGTACTTCGACAACACGGGCGGCGACTACGGCCCGGTCGACAAGCTGCCGATTTATTCCGGCAGGCTGCCGCCGTTCTTCGAGCTCGACGTTCGGCTCGAGAAGAAATTCCGCATCCTGAAGGACTCGCACCTCGCGGTGTACCTCGACGTGCTGAACGCGACGGACAATCGGAACGTCGAGAGCTTCACGTACAGCTACGACTTTCAGTTCCACGCGACCGCGGCCGGTTTGCCGATCTTGCCGTCGCTCGGCGCGAGGGTGGAGCTTTGAGGCGCGCCGCGTTGGCTGCGGCGTGCGCGGCGCTCGCGTGCGAGGCGACGGGGTTTCAGCCCGAATACGTCGTCGACACGCTGCGCGTGCTCGGCGTGCAGGCCGACTCGCCCATCGCGGCGCCTGGGCAGACCGTGCGATTCACGACCGATTGGGCCGACCCGAACGGGCTCGGGCGAAGCGTCGCGTGGGCGTGGGGATTCTGCGTGAACCCCGGGTCGAACCAGATCACCGACTGCGCGGCGGCGCTGCGCTCGCTCGCGTTCGGGTCGGACTCGTATTCGGCGACGGTCCCGAGCGACGCGCTCGCGGGCGTACCGGTCGGCGAGCTCGGGGTCGTCTTCGCGGCGTGCGCGGGGACGCTGACGCTGGCGCCGAGCGCCGCGAACGGTGCGCCTGTGACCTGCACCGACGCGAGCGGACACCTCGTCGGTCGCGAGGGCTTCGTCTGGGGCGGCACCCGCGTGATCGTCGCGAACGGAATTTCGAACGCGAACCCCGCGATTGACTCGGTCGCGATCGACGGCGCGCCGTGGGGCGCGAACGACGTGCCCGTCCTCGCGACGTGCGTCGAGAAGAAGGTCGAGGATTGCCCGCCCGAGACGCAGCACGTCTTCTCGTACACGGCGCCGAGCGGCAGCGCCGAGACCTACGACGTCGGGCTGGGGCCGACGACCGAGGAGCTCGTCGGCTGGTTCTACGTGTCGCAAGGCTCGCTCACCGCCGGATACGCGAGCGCGGCGGTCGACGACGCCGGCGCGCCGCTCGATCCGCCGGCCTTCCAGATGACGTTCACACCGACGCTCGCCGACACGTCGCAGCCGCTCCAAGTCTGGCTCGTCTTGCGCGACGACCGCGGCGGGCTCTCGTTCACCGAGAGGCGCGCACAATGGAAGTAGCGCTCCGCGTCGTGTCGGTGACGAAGCGGTACGGCGCGACGGTCGCCGTGCGCGAGGCTTCGCTCGCGCTCGAAGCGCGCAAGATCCACGCGATCGTCGGGGAGAACGGCGCGGGCAAGAGCACGCTCTCCTCGATCGCCGCCGGGCTCGTCGCGCCGGACGTCGGCCACGTCGAGGTCTTCGGGGAGAAGCTCTCGCACGGCGCGCGCGCGGCGATCGTCCGCGGCGTCGGCATGGTGCAGCAGCACTTTCGCATCGTCGACGCGCTCAGCGTGCTCGAGAACGCCATGCTCGGCGTCGAGCCCGTGCGCGGGCTCGGGCGCATCGATCGCGCCGCGGCGCGCGCGAAGCTCGAGGCCGTGCAGCGCGAGCTCGGGAGCGCGCTCGGGCCGGACGAGCGCGCCGGCAGCCTCGGCGTCGGCGATCGCCAGCGGCTCGAGATCGCGCGCGTGCTCTTTCGCGACGCGCGCGTCGTCCTGCTCGACGAGCCGACCGCGGTCCTCTCGCCGCAGGACACGACCGCGCTCTACCGCACGCTGCGCAAGCTCGCCGACGGCGGGCGCGCGATCGCGATCGTGACGCATAAAATCGACGAGGTGCTCGATTGGGCCGACGCGGTGACCGTCATGCGCCGCGGTCGCGTCGTCTCGACGCGCACGGTGCGGCGCACCGACGACCGCCTCGCCCAGCGTCGCCAGATCCTCCACGACGCCTTTCACGACTCGGAAGAGGCGGCGCCCGTCGCTCTTCGCGCGGGCGACGAATCGCAGAAGATGCTCCTCGAGATTCGAGGGTCTCAAGGCGGGGCGTCGGCTTCAGGGCGTGCGCCTCCACGTGCGCGCCAAGGAGATCGTGGGCGTCGCGGGCGTCGAGGGGAACGGGCAGCAGGAGCTCGTGGATGTGCTCGCGGGTCTGCGCGAGGCGAGCACGGGGACGGTGCGCGCGCGCGGGCCCGTCGAGGTCGTGCACGAGGACCGTCATCGGCAGGGGCTCGTCCTGCCTGCGAGCGTCGCCGACAACGCCGTGCTCGGCGAGCACGCGCGGTTCAGTCGGCTCTTCGGGCTCGACTTGCGCGATCTACGGGACGAGGCGGCGCGAAGGGTGAAGGACGGCGACGTCTCGCCGCCGGAGATCGATCTCCCGGTCGCGGCGCTCTCGGGAGGAAACCAACAAAAGCTCGTCCTCGCGCGGGCGCTCGCGCGCGACGAGACGGCGCGCCAGCGGATCTTCGTCCTCGCGCAGCCGACGCGCGGCGTCGATCTCCACGCGGCGCGCCAGATCCACCAGCGCATCGTATCGGCCGCCGAAAACGGCGCGGCCGTGCTCGTCCTCAGCGCGGACCTCGACGAGCTCCGCGCGCTCTGCCATCGAATCGTCGTGCTCGCGCGAGGTCGCATCGTCGGCGACGCGCGACGCGGCGCGGACGGAACTTGGGACGACGACGCGACGAACGAGCGACTCGGCGCGCGCATGGTCGAGGCCGGGGAGGGGACGTCGTGACGGCGCGCTCGACGGCGCTGAGGCTCGGCCTCGAGGCGGACGCGTGGACCATCGCGTCGGGCGCGGCGGCCGCGCAGATCGCGTTCGCCGTGCTCGTCTGGATTTACGGCGAGTCGCCGCGGGCGATGACGGCGCTGCTCTTCGAGGGCACGTGGGGCAGTGCGTACGGCATCGGGCAGGTGCTGTTCAAGGCGACGCCGCTCCTCTTCACGGGGCTCGCGGTCCACGTCGCGCTGCGCGCGGGGCTCTTCAACGTGGGCGCCGAAGGTCAGCTCGCCGTCGCGAGCCTCGCTGTGGGCGCGATAGGCGCGCACCTTCCGCAAGGGACGCCCGCGATCCTCGCGGTTCCGCTGCTCGCGCTCGTCGCGGCCGCCGCGGGCGCGATTTGGGCGGCGCCGGCCGCGGGGCTTCGTGCCGTCGGCGCCCACGAGGTCATCTCGACGATCCTCTTGAACCGCGTCGCCGACGCGCTCGTCGGACTGCTCCTCGGTCTCGGCCTCGCCGAGCACGGCACGGTCCGCACGCGCGACGTCGTGGCGGGCGCGCGTCTCGCGCGGCTCGACCGCTGGATTCCAGCGCTCTCCGGGAGCGCGGCGAGCGTCGCGGTCCTGGTCGCGGTCGCCGTCGTCGCGGTCACGCTGTACTGGCTCCCGCGGACGCGCGCCGGGCGCGAAGCCGAGCTGGTCGCGCAGAACGACGAGGCGTGTCGCGCCGCCAAGATCCCCGTGCAGCGCCGCCGCTCGGAGGCGCTCATCGCGTCGGGCGCCATCGCCGGGCTCGCGAGCCTCGGGACCGTGCTCGGCTACAAAGGATATTTCGAGCAGGGGCTCGGCGCGGGCGCGGGCTTCGCGGGGCTCGCCGTCGCCATCCTCGGGCGCGGCCGGCTCGCGGGCATCGTCTTCGCGGCCCTCCTCTTCGGAACGCTCGCGCAGGGCGGGCTCGCGATCAACGCGTACGTGCCGGCGGAGGCGATGGACGTGATCCAAGGCGTCGTCATCGTGGCCGTCGCGCTCGCCGACGCGCGGCTCCGCGAGTGGCTCACCGAGAAGCTTCGCGCCATCGTCGTCTTGAAGCGAGAGGAAGACCTTTGAGCGTCCTCGCGTCGGTCCTCTCCCTCACGATGGTCGCGCAGACCGCGCGCACCGCGGTGCCTTACGTGCTCGCCTCGCAGGGCGGCGTCTGGAGCGAGCGCTCGGGCGTGGTCAACGTCGCGCTCGAGGGGATGATGCTCTCGGGCGCGCTCGCCGGGGTCGCCGTCGCGCACGCGCACGGCGCGGTCTTCGGCGTGCTCGCGGCGCTGGCGGTCGGGGCAGCGCTCGGCGCCCTTCACGCGACCGTGACCGAGCTCGGGCGCATCGACGCGATCGTGAGCGGCGTCGCGATCAACGTCGTGGCGCTCGGCGGCACGCGCGTCGTCCTGCGCGCGCTCTATCAGTCGAGCTCGAACTCGCCATCGATCGTCGGGTTCGGCGAGCACGGCCGCGGGATGGTCGCGCGCGTCGCGCTCGATCCGATGTTCGCCGCGACGGTGGTCGCCGTGATCGCGACCATGGTCGTCCTGCGCGCGACGCGCTTCGGCCTTCGTGTGCGCGCGTGCGGAGAAGGGCCGCTCGCCGCGCGCGCGGCCGGCGTCGCCGTCGTGCGGACGCGCGTGCTCGCCGTGGCGGTGGGGGGCGCGCTCGCGGGTCTCGCCGGCGCGGCGCTCGCGTACGACGAGCACCAGTTCCAGTCGGGGATGAGCGGCGGTCGCGGCTTCATGGCGCTCGCTGCCGTCGTCTTGAGCGGCTGGAGGCCGGGCCGGGCCGCGCTCGTGTGCGTCGTCTTCGCGGCGCTCGACGCGCTCCAGGTCGTGCTCCAAGGGCACGCGCGCGCGCTCCAGGATCTCGTGCAGATGCTCCCGTTCGTGGCCGCGCTGGTCGCGCTCGCGTTTCTCTCGCGCGCGGGGCGCCGCGCGGGCGGGCCGCCCGCGGGCCTCGGCGTGCACGCAGAATGAGGGCGGCGGAGTAGAATGTGACGATGCGTTTTTCGGGGCCGGTTCGAGCGATGAGACGCGGCGTCTTCGCCGACCTCGAGGGCGCGATCGCCGCGCGGCGCGCCGCGGGCGGCGACCTCGTACCGCTCCACATCGGCGACACCCACCGCGCGCCGCCCGCGGGCGCGCGCATCGAACGCGCCGCCGCGACGCTCTCCGATCCGGCGCTCTACGCGTACGGAGCGACCGCGGGCCTCGCCGAGCTTCGCGACGCGCTCGCGCGACACGCGCGCGGGGCGAGCCGCGCGCACCCCGCGGCGACCGAGGCGCACGTGCTGGTCGGCGTGGGCGCGACCCACGCGCTCTCGTGCGTGGCGCGGGTCGTGCTCGACGCGGGCGACGACGTGCTCCTCGCGTCGCCGTACTGGCCGCTCGCGCACGGCATCGTCACGCAGACGGGCGCGCGCGCGGTCGAGGTTCCCTTGACGAGCGTCCTCTACGCCGAGCCGTCGCGCGACGCGGGCGAGCTCCTCGCGGCCGCGGCGACGCCGGCGACGCGCGCGCTCTACGTGATTTCGCCGAACAACCCGGACGGCAAAGTGCTCTCGCGGAGGCATGCCGAACAGATCGCGCGCCTCGCCGTCGAGCGCGATCTCTGGGTTTTCTCGGACGAAGTCTATGCAGATTACACGTATGACGCGGTTCCGACGAGCCTCGCCCAGCTGCCCGGAATGGCCGAGCGGACGTTCACGGCTTTTTCCTTTTCGAAGAGTCACGCGCTCGCCGGCGCGCGCGTCGGCTACGTGATCGGGCCGGCGGAGGCGATCGCCGCGGCGCGCAAGGTCTCGGTGCACACGGCGTTCAACGTCCCGGTCGCGATGCAGCACGTCGCGCTCGCCGCGCTCGACGGCGGCGCCGAGTGGATCGTCGAGGCGCGCGGCGAGTACCGCCGCGCGCGCGACGCCGCCGCGCGCGCGCTCGAGGGCTCCGGCGCGCGCTTCTCGCTCGCCGAGGGCGGCGTCTACCTGTTCCTCGATTTCGCCGAGGTCCTCGGCGGGCGTCCGCTGAAGGAGCTGCTCGAGCTCGCGATCACGAAGGGCGTGCTGCTCGCGCCCGGCGAGTCGTGCGGCGCGGCCCACGCGACCTCGGCGCGCCTGTGCACGACGAGCGTTCCCATCCCGCGCATGCTCGAGGGCGTCGCGCGCCTCCGCGAGGCGATCGAGGAGCTCGGAGCGGAGCGGAGCAGTCCGAGGGACGGGGAGCTCGAGGGGCGTCGTCCCTCGAACGAGAAGACCGTCACGAAATGACGGCGCCGCCGCGGAGCACCAGGGTCGCGCGCGGCGTCCCCCACGGCTGAACGAGCGCGAGCTCGTGCGGCAGGTCCCACAAGACGACGTCGCCTTCGGCCCCGACGCGGAGGACGCCGGCGTCGACGTCCAGGGAGCGCGCCGCATTCACCGTGGCGCCCGCGAGCGCTTCGTCCGGCCGGAGGCCGTAGCTCCGAACGGCGAAGGCGAGCGCGAGCGGCAGGCTCTCGGTGGGCGCGGTGCCGGGATTCGCGTCGCTCGCGACGACCAGCGCGACGCCCGCGCGCCGGAGGAGCGCGACGTCAGGCGGAGCCTGGCCGAGCGTGAACGCCGCGGTCGGCAAGAGCCCCGCGCAAACGCCCGCGCTCGCGAGCGCGCGTGCGCCGGCCTCGGACAGGTGCTCGAGGTGGTCGGCGCTCTTCGCGCCGAGCTCGGCCGCGAGCTCCGCGCCGCCCACGTCCGAGAACTGTCCCACGTGAAGCCGCACGCCGAGGCCCGCGTCTTTCGCGACGAGCCCTACCGCGCGCGCGGCGGCGACGTCGAACGCGTGCTCGTCGACGTACGCGTCGACGAAGCGCGCGAGGCCGAGGCGCGCCGCTTCGCGCACGAGCTCGCACGCCGAATGCGTGTATTCTGCACGGTTGGTCGCGCCCGGCGGGAGAGCGTGGAGCGCGAGGACGGTGGGGACGACGCGGGGCAAGTCGGTCCGCGCGGCGACGCGCGCGATCGCGCGGAGTTGCTTCATTTCGGGCTCGCGCGTGAGGCCGTAGCCGCTCTTCACCTCGACCGTGGTCACGCCGAGCCGCGCCATGCGGCGCAAGCGGCCTTCGAGCAGCGCGGCGAGCGCGTCCTCGGTCGCGGCCTCGACGGCGCGGTGCGTGCTCACGATGCCGCCGCCCGCTTTGGCGATCGCGACGTAGTCGTCGCCGGCCATGCGCATCGCGTATTCGTGGTGGCGCGAGCCCGCCCACGCGAGGTGCGTGTGAGCGTCGACCAGCCCGGGCGTGACGAGCGGGGCGTGGTCGGTCGGTGCGCCGTACGCGGCGGGCAGCGCGTCGCGCCGGCCGAGCCAGGCGATCCGCCCGTCGTCTCCGATGGCGATGGCTGCGGCCTCGAGCGCCGGCCCGTCGTTGGTGACGATTCGGTCGCCGGCGACGACGCGCATCACCCGAGCTCCGCGAGGTCGCGCGCGACGTCGTCGGGCACGGCGAGCGCCGCGAGTTCCGGCGCGCGGGGAGGGAAGTCGCGTCGGAGCTTCTCGCAGCGCGCGGCCGCCTCGGCGCAGCGCGCGCGGAAGGCGTCGTCGCGCTCGGCGCGTCGCAAGAGCGCATCGACCGCGGCGACCTGGGCGTCCTCCTTCGAGCAGACGAGCAGCGCGTCGCACCCGGCCTCGACGGCGAGCACCGCGGCATCGCCCGCGCCGTACGTCGCCGCGATCGCGCGCATCTCGAGATCGTCCGAAACGAGCACGCCCTCGAACCCGAGCTCGCCGCGCAAGAGATCGGTCGCGATGCGGCGCGAGAGCGTCGCCGGTTTGTCGTCGATCGCGTCGAAGACGACGTGCGCGCTCATCATCGATGGCAGCTCGCGGGCCGCAATGCGGAACGGCGCGAGCTCGACCGCGTCGAGCCGCGCGCGGTCGTGCGTCACGCGCGGGAGCTCGAGGTGGGAGTCGGTCGTCGTGTCGCCGTGCCCGGGGAAGTGCTTTCCGCACGCGGCCACGCCGGCCGAAATCAGCCCGCGCGCGAACGCGAGCGCCGCGCGGGCGGCGGCCGCGGGCTCGGTCCCGAACGCGCGATCGCCGATGACGGGGTTGCCGGGGTTGGTATGCACGTCGAGCACCGGCGCGTAGTCGAGCGAGAAGCCGAGCGCCGCGAGGCCGCGTCCGAGCGTCGCCGCCACGCGCTCGATCTTCGCTTCGTCGAGACGTCGACCGAGGACGAGCGCCGCCGGGACGCGCACGACGCCGCTCTTGAGCCGCGCGACGCGACCGCCTTCTTGATCGACCGACACGATCGGCGGGAGGCCGGGCGAGCAGCGGGCGATCGTGGCGGTGAGCGCGGCCACTTGGGCGAGGTCGGGCGTCAGGTTGCGCGCGAAGAGGATCGCGCCGCCGAGCTCGCCCGCGCGCACGCGTTCGCCGAAGGTTGACGGCAGCGACGTGCCGTCGAACCCTCCGATCACGAGCGACCCGCAGAGCTGGCGCAGCTTCACGGTCCGCATGCTACATGGGATTGGCGCATGTTTCCTCGCATCGCGTTGATCTCGGTCGTCGCCGCCGCTTGCGGAAGCGCGACCGCGCCGTCGAAGTCGCCCGATCCGCCCTCCGCGAGCGCGCCGGTCGCGACCGCGCCGCCGAGCACGTCGTCCGTCGCCATGGAGCCGGCGCCGCCGGCCGGCCTGCTCACGCTCGCGCAGGCGCGCCGCTACATGGTCGAGCTCGTCAACCGCGACCGAGCGAGCGAGCATTTGCCGCCGCTCACGCTCGACGAGGGCGCGCCCTCCCGCGCCGGGCAAATGCACGCCGACGACATGGCGCACCTCGGCTACCTCGGGCACTGGGGCAGCGACGGCTCGACGCCCGAGCAGCGCATGACCGAGGCCGGCGGCGCCGACGTGGACTTCGAGAACGCCTACTGCGTGACCGACGAGAAGGTGCGTCCGCTCGACCGCGATCCGCGCTTCTCGCCCGCCGACCTCGAGCGCGCCGAGGCCATGTTCTTCGGCGAGAAGCCGCCCAACGACGGTCACCGAAAGACCATCCTCGGCAAATGGCGCAAGCGCATGGGCGTCGGCATCGCGCTCCCGCGGCCGGTGGGAAACGAGCTCCTCGTCCCGTGCATTTCGCAGGAGTTCGTGGACGCGTACGGCTCGTACGAGCCGCTCCCGAGGACCATCAAGCGCGGAAGCGCTCTCCACGTCGCGGGCACGCTCTCGAACGACGTGAAGGTCGGCGCCGTCGGCGTCGTCCGCCTCGACGACCCGAAGCCGCTCCCGGTCGCCGAGCTGAACCGCCGCCGAAATTACCCGCAGCCCGAGCCGAGCGAGATGTTCTGGCCGCGCGGCTTCAAGACGCGCATCGAGCTGCAAGAGACCGGGCAGCACTTCGCGATCGACGTGCCGATGACCGGCCCGCGCGGCCTCTACGAGATCAGCGTCTGGGCCCAGCACCCGGGCGAGAAGAGCTTCGGCGCGGTGAGCTTGCGCACCGTGCGCGTCGACTGACGCGCTCGCCGTCTCAGTTCGGGGTGGTGCCGAACGCGCCCTTCGCGACGCCCTTCGTCGCGATCTGCGACGTGCCGTACGCGAAAGCGCCGACGAAGCCGCCCGCGTAGGACTGCACCTTCGGCGTGTCGACGACCTGAGCCGGGGCCGCGACGCTCACGGCGAGCGTGAGCGAGTCGCTCGGCTTCGCGAGCGCGTCGGCGCCCGCGGTCCAGAGCTCGCCGACCGCCGCGACGCAAAGCGCTTCGACGCATCCGGCGTCGCATTGGCCGAACGCGTAGCCCTGAGGCACGAGATTGGAGGCGAGCCCCGCGCAGTCGATCGACGTCGCGATCGCGTCGGCGACGCCGAGCGACGACGGGACGTCGTTCTGAGCGCGCAAATCGGCCTCGGCGCACGCGAGCTGCGAGGGCAGGACGCTCACGCCGCCCGAGAGCGAGAGCACGTCGTTCGGTTGTCCGGTCCAGACGAACGGAAGCGGCGCGGACACTCCCGCCGTCGCCGCGTCGAGCGGGCCGAGCGCGCCCGGCGTGAACACGGGCTTCGCCGCGTCGCCTTCGAGGTGCCCGGTGAGATCGCCGATCGGCGCTTGCGCCGCCTCGCCGAGCCACTGGCTCGCGAGCGCGTGCATCGACGGGCCGTGCTGCGAGAGCCAGCTCGCGGCCGCCGAATCCCAATATTTTTGCGTACGCGCGGTCTGGAACAGCGTGCTCCCGCTCGCCGCGGACATCGCGTCGAGGAGCCGCACGGCCTCGTTCGTCGAAGACGGAAACGACGCGTTCAGCACCGCGCTGTCCACGGTGTCGGCGAAATAGGCGTCGAGCGCCGCTTCGTCGGAGACGTCCGGCGTGAAGGTGAAGCGCGTCTCGAGCGAGCTGTCTTGGAGATCGAGCGGCAGATCGAAGACGTTGACCGTCACGTCGTGAATCTCGCCAGCCGTCAGCGAGGGCACGTCGACGCAGCCGGTCGCGTAGTGCGCGATGCGCACCTTGACGGCCACTTGGCCGTCGGTCGGGACGTCCTCGAGCACGAGCGGGTCACCGAACGTGCCGGGGACGAGCGGCGCGCCGTCGACGGCCTTGCTCCCGAGCTGCGCGCAGGTGGTCTCGACGAAGGCGCTCGCCGCGACGATGCTCACCGCGCGCTTGCCCTGGTAGGCGACCGTCACGCGAACGCTCGCGAATCCGGTCGAGCTCACGGCGACGTCGAGGCGCGCCGAAGCCGACGCCGCGGTAGCGAAGATGGAGAAGGTCGTCGGCGCCGACGGGGCGTGGAGGGTCACCCCTCCGTGCCCGCTCGAGGAATCGACCGCGTCGGCGTCGAGAAACGCGTCGAGGTAATTTCCCGCGAGCGAGAGCGTCGCGTTCGAGATGCCCGCCGCGGAGAGATCCAGCGTCGCGGTTTGTTTCGGCGCGAGCGTGAGGACGCCGGTCGCGTCGAACCCGAGCGACTCGGCGCCTCCGTCGGGCGGCATGTTCATCGGCCCCACGCTGCCGCACCCTGCGAGCGCGCAAAGAGAAAGCACGATCGCGGCCGCCCCCGTGGCGGAGAGCCGACGATAAGTCATGCTCCCACTATAGCGCACTTCAGCGATTTTTCGATGGGAGCCGCGATTCCCAGTCGCTCTGGCACGCGCTTGCGTGCGCGCCCTCGGCGCCCACGCAGACGAGCGGATCGCGGCCCGGGCCGATCAAGAGCGCGTCGGCGCGGGAGACGAACGGCCAGCGCGCGCGCCAAAGGTTCTCGATGAATGCGACGTCTACTTCGGCGCGGTCGCTGACGTCCTCGGCGTGGAGCGTCGCGAGGCGCCGCACGATCCCCTCGCGCGTGTGGGGATCGTCGGTGAGCGCGTAGGCGCGCTCGAGCGCGTGCACCGCGGCGTCGCGCTTTCCGTGCTCGCTGAGGAGATTCGCCGCCGCGAGGGAGCGGTCCGGGTCGTCGCCGAGCTCGACGGCGCGCTCGAGGGCCTTGGCGCCGTCGAGGCGCCATCGCTCGATCTCGGACTTGTCGGTGAGGTAGCTCCCGGCCATGAACGCGAGGAACTGTCCGTAGTGGAGCCAGACCTCGTGATCGGCGGGGCGAGCCGCGATGCCCTTCTCGAGGTACGCGCGGGTGTCGCGCGCTTCTTTCGGGCCCGTCTCGCCGGCGTGATAACAGATCATGGTGTCGGCGTACTTGAACACCGGCGCGAAATCCGGCTCGAGATCGAGCAGCGCGTCGAGGTAATGCGTGATGTCGGGGAAGGGGCGCTTCTCGACGAAGTGCATGCCGTACTGCACGCGCAGGTCGGCCCAGAGCATGTCGACGAACGCGGCATTGTACCCGAGCGTCGCGACGCGAAGCTCGGCGGGCGGGGGGAACAAGTAGACGTCCTCGCGAGCCTTCGCCGCGTGGATCTCGCGGGCGAGCCCGGGCTGCGTGACGGCGACCCCGGCGATCCCGGCCGCGGCGAGCGCGATCGCGGCGACCCAGTCCTTCATTCAATCTCGCTCTCGACGTACATGCCGGGCTGGAGCTTCGCGACGCCTCCCTCGCAGCGGCCGCGGACCTCGAACGTGCTCGTCGCGCCGTCTCCGTCGAGATCGCCGTGCGCGTGGGCGACGAACGACGCTCCGTCGTCGTCGAACGCGAACGAGAACGAGTGCGCGACGCCCGGCGGCGAAGCGCGAAAATCGAGCGCCTTCCACGTGGGGTGCTGCCACGGATCGGGGTCGGGGTCGACCGCCGGCGCGCCGCGCGGCACGGTCGCGGGCGTCAGCGGCGCGCTCGCGGGAAACGCCGCGTCGCAGGACTTTCCCGCGGCGCCGGCGACCGCGTGCTCGCCGAGGCGCGCGAGCCCGTTCGTCGCTTCGTCGAGTCGCGAGAACGAGAGATTGTGTACGAAGGCCGGCACCGCGACGGCGAGCAGCAATCCGCCCAGCGCGATGGCGACGGCGGCTTCGACCGCGGTGACGCCTCGCTCCGCACACCTATTCATCCGGCTCCACCTGCTGCACGCTCTTTCCGACCTTCGCCGTGAGCGTGTCGTCGGGCGCCGCGGTGATGCGGAACGTCGACTTGACGCCATTGCCATCGAGGTCGCCGTGCGCGATCGCCGTCGCCTGCGCCGAGGGCCCGCTGCCCTGCGACTCGAACGAGTAGGCGAAGTACTGCGGCGTCATGATCTTGAAGCCCATGTCGAGCCACGGCGACGTCGACCAATCGCCCGCGCCGCTCTGGAAGCGCTTGCCCCGCACGTCGGCCTCGTCGGCCGGGACGCTCGCGCGCGCGGAAGGCGGAAAATGGCGCATCGCCTTGGCCGCGTCGGGCTTGGTGCCGGCGGGCTGGTTCGCGTCGGATTGGTTGTAGAATGCACACGCCGCCTGCGCGATGGCGCTCGTCTGCGCGACCGCCTCGGTGGTCTTGGAGTGCCGCAGGTAGCGGGCAACGCCGTACATCGCGAGCGCGCCGAGAATGGAGACGAACCCGAGCGTGCCGAGGAGCTCGGCGAGCGTGAGCCCCCTCGAGCTCGAGCGTTTGGTCCGCTTCACTGGCCGCGCATCCTAGCACTCATCGGGTTTCGATTCTCGCGAGCAGATAACGAGCCTGGGCGTGGGTCGGGTCGATGGCGAGGGCGGCCTGGAGGTCGGCCTGCGCGTCGCCGGCGCGGCCGAGCTCGAGGTACGCGAGCGCGCGGACCACGCGGGCCTCGGCGTACCGCGGCCGGACGCGCAGCGCGCCGGTCGCCATCTCGACCGCTTCGGCCGGCTTCTTCTCGTTCACGAGCGCCGAAGCGAGGTTGAGCCAGGCGCGCGGGTTCTCGGGTTTGGCGGCCACGGCGCGCCGGCCGTCGACCTCCGCCTCGCCGTAGCGGCGCTGTCGCAGATGAACGAAGCAGAGCCCCGTGTCGATGTCGCCCGTGAGCGGCGCGACGCGCCTCGCGTGCTCGAACATGGCCTCGGCGGCGCCGTACTCCGCGCGCCGCGCGAGGACGTCGGCGTAGAGCGTGAGGGTCGTGAAATTGTCCGGATCGCGCGCGAGGGTCGCGCGATACATTCGGTCCGCCGACTGGAGCTCGCCGAGGCGCGACTCGAGCCGCGGGAGCTGCAGCGCGGCGAGCGCGAGGACCACGGCGACGGCGACCCGCGCGCGCGCGCGCGACTCGAGCCACGCGAGCCCGGCCGCGAGGGCGACCGCGCCGCCAACGAGCGGAAAGTACGCGTAGCGGTCGCCGATGATTCGAAGCGTCGGCGCCGTGAGCGAGCCGGGCACCATCGCCGCGACGCAGAAGAGGACCCCGAACGCCACGGCGGGCGCGCGCCGCCGGACCGCCAGCGCCGCGGCGACCGCGCCGGCGACCGCGCCGAGCACGAGCGCGCACGCGAGCCCGCCCGGCTCGGCGTACGTGTGGAAGAAGCACAGATCCACCGGCCAAACCAGGAGCCGCCCGAAGGTCTCCCAGGCGAACGCGTACGCGCGCGCGAGCGCGAGCGCCCCACCTTGCTCGAGGAGCCGCGCCGGTTGAGGGACGTGGACGGCGTGCCGCAGCGCGAAGACACCGAGCGCGCACGCGGCGAGCGCGGCGTATTTCACCGCCTCCGCGCGCGCGCGGCGCCGGAGGAGGAGGACGTCGTCGAGCACGAGCAGCGGCGCGACGAGCGCGAAAGGCTCCTTCGAGAGGAGCGCGGCGGTGAACGCGAGCGACGTCGTCCATGCGCGCGCCCGGCCGCCGTTGGCGAGGAGCGCGGCGAGCGCCAGCGCAGTCCCGAGGAGATCGTAGCGCCCGGCGATCCAGCTCACCGGCTCGGCGACGAGGGGCAAGGTGGCGAAGAGCGCGACGGCCGCGGCCGCCGGCGCGGGTCGCGCGATCTCGCGCCGCACGAGAAACCACCAGAGGAGAAGCGCGACCCCCGCGTGGAGGAGGACGTTGCCCGCGTGGTACGAAGCCGCGGAGTTGCCGCCGACGAGCCGGTTCAGCGCGTACGAGAGCGACGCAAGCGGCCGGTAATAGCCGCTCGCCGTGCCGAGCGCCGACGACGACCAGATGTCGGTCGTGACCAGCTTGCCGACGCCGCTCCACGAGGCGAGGTTCGGGTTTCGTACGGTGAGAAACTCGTCGTCCCAGATCGGCGCCGCCCCGAGCGAGCGCGCGAACGCGGCGAGCACGGCCAGCGCGAGCGCGACCGGCCACACAAAACGACGAAACGCACCGCCCGGGGAGGGCGATGCGTTTCGCACTTCGTTGCTCGTGTCGAGCGTCGTCACTCTTCGGGCGACGTCTCGTTGGGCTTCGGCGCCCAGGTGAGCTGGGTTTGGCCGGTGTCGACCTTGCCTTCGAGGTCGAACTGGGAGCTCGTGCCGTTGCCGTCGAGGTCGCCGTTGGCGATGGCGTGGACGTCGTCGCCGTTGATGTTGCCGCTCTTACACGACCCGCCGCTCTCGGTGTAGTTGTAGAGGTAGTACTGCGGCTGATCGACCGAGAACTTGAGGCAACGCCAGCCGATCGTGTCTTCGGCCGTGATGGTCGGGTCCTGGCGCCAATCCTTGTTCGGGTCGGAGGAGTACTTCTGGCCTTTCACCGAGCCGATCGCCGCCGGCACGGTGGCGAGCGCGGTCGCGCAGATGCAGTGATTGATGGCGGTCGACGTGCCGGGGGCCACGTACGCGCCGCTCATCATTTCGCGGTTCAGCGACTCGGAGGCGTTCTTCGCGATCGCGCCGAGGTTGTTCGTCGCTTCCGCGGTCTTCGACGACTTCAGGTAGCGGCTCACGCCATAAATGGCGAGCACCGCGAGAATGCCGATGATCGCGACGACGATCATCAGCTCGATGAGCGTGAAGCCACGCCTGAGCGATCTACGAATTGCCATTTTCAAATCTCCTTCTCCATTCCTTCAAAACCCAAATCCAAATCTCATTCCCCGTCTTTGTCTACGTACAGATCGCGCTGCCACGAAACCCCCACGACGGTGCAATAAACGCTATTTCCGTCCATGTCGCCCATCGCCGAGACCACGTACCAGTCGCCGGTGAGCTGCGTATTCGTGGGAAACGTGACAGCCGCCACCGGCGCCGCGGGGAGCGGCTGCGCCACCGTGCCGGCCATGGTCGCGTAACCGAATCGCACGGGCCCGCTCGCGTGAACCGGGAGCTTCTGCCAGCCCGTTTGATCGGTGCACACGCTGCAGGTGCCGCCCCAGGCCGTCGCCGTCTTGCTGTCCGGCGTGGCTTGTGGGTAGAGGCTGCCGAGCCCGAGCGACGCCGAGATGTTGGCGTACTGGCCGGTCTCGGCGTGATAGGTCTCCTGCGCGACCTTGATGGCGTTCACCATCTCGGTCGCCTCGGTCGTGTGCGACGACGTGACGAGCCTTCGGTAACCCGCGACCGCGAGCACCGCGAGGATGCCGATGATCGCCACCACGACGGCGAGCTCGACCAGCGTGAACCCACGCGAAGCGGTGCGAGCCCTCGTCATGCTGGGGACTGCTGAAGCAGCCGCCGTGCCAGCGCGGAAATCAGCAGGAAATGGGCGCATTGCGATCCATTGTATTCTGCAATGGAGAAATTTCGTCACTTTCCCGGCCGCGATTCGTCCGTGGACGATGTGCGCGCGCGTCGGCGTCAGTGGGAGGACGACGTCGGCTCGTCGTCGGTGGCTTTGCGGTCTTCCTCGGTCGCGACGCCGAGCTTCTGCAGTCGATAACGCAGGCTGCGCAGCGACAGGTGCAGGAGCTTGGCCGCGTGCACCCGCACGCCGCCGGTGCGCTCGAGAGCCTGGAGGATGAGCCGGCGCTCGGCCTCGCCGAGGACCTGATCGAGATCGCAGCCCTCCTCGGGCAGCGTGGAGAGCTCGGTCGTCGGGCTCGCGGCGCGCCCGACGACCTCACGCGGGAGATCGCCGAGTCCGATGATCGACGCCGGCGCGAGCGCCACCGCGCGCTCGACGACGTTCTCGAGCTCGCGCACGTTGCCGGGGAAGTCGTACGAGTCGAGCGCGCGCATGGCGTCGGGCGAGAAGCCGACGATTTCCTTCTTGTGCTCGGCCGCGCAGCGCCGGAGGAGGTAATCGGCGATCTCGGCGATGTCCTCGCGTCGATCGCGCAGCGGCGGGAGCTCGATGCGGATCACGTTCAAGCGGTAATAGAGGTCTTGCCGGAACTTACCGTCTTTGACGTCTTGCTCGACGTTGCGGTTCGTCGCCGCGAGGACGCGCACGTCGATCGCGGTCTCCTGCGAGGCGCCGACGCCGCGCACCTTGCGCTCTTGGAGAACGCGGAGGAGCTTCACCTGGAGCTGGGGCGGGAGCTCGCCGACTTCGTCGAGCAGCACGGTGCCGCCCTCGGCCGCGCGGAAGATCCCGACCTGCTTCTGCGTCGCGCCCGTGAAGGCGCCTTTCTCGTGGCCGAAGAGCTCGCTCTCCATGAGCTCCTCGGGGATCGCGCCGCAGTTGACGACGAGGAACGGCTTGTCGCGGCGCTCGGAGATCTCGTGAACGGTGCGCGCGATGCGCTCCTTTCCGGTCCCGCTCTCGCCCGTGATGAGGACGGTCGTTCGCCCTTCGGCCACGCGCTGCACGAGGTCGAGCACGCGCTTCATCGCGGCGGAGTGACCGATGATTCCGGTCGGGCGCTCCCGCTCGACCTGCGCGCGGAGCTTCTCGTTCTCGGTCGCGAGCGCGCGTCGCTCGAGGGCCTTGCGCGCGAGCGCGCGGAGCTCGGACGTCGCGAACGGCTTGGTGACGAAGTCGTACGCGCCGCGCTTCATCGCGTCGATTGCCGTGTCGACGTCGCCGTACGCGGTCATCACGATGACCTCGGTGTTGTCGCTGCGCTCCTTGGCGCGCGAGAGGACGTCGAGGCCCGACCCGTCGGGCATCATGAGATCGGTGAGCACGAGATTGAAGGGCGTCGGCGCGCCGAGCGCCGCCTCGCACCCGGTCGTGAACGACGGCGCGACCGAGACGTCGTACCCCTCGCGCCGGAGCAAGATCGAGAGCATGTCCCGCAGACCCTGCTCGTCGTCGACGACGAGCACGCGCGGCGTGTGACCGAGATCGAGGGGACGCTCGCTGGGACGTACGCTCGGGCGGATGCTGGACGTCACTGTCGGCGCTCCGCGCCGGCCCAGCTCATTCGTCGAGCTTGGTGAAGGCCGGCTTCGACTCGCCCTCGCCGACGTTCACAGTGATCGACTTGCGGAGGCTCTTGCCCGAGTTGATGAAGAGGATGGTGTGCGAGCCCGGCGAGACCGCGTAGTCCTTCTTCGGGACCGCGCCGATCGGCTTGCCGTCGAGGATCGCGATCGTCCCCGAGACGGGGATCGCGTTGATCGTGAGGTGCGCGCCGCCGCTGCTCGGGGCCGTGGTCCCACCGCCGCCGCCACCGCCACCGCCACCGCCACCGCTCGGCGGGTGATAGACGTACGCCGGCGCGCCGCCACCGCCGCCGCTCGCCGCGTTCTTCTCGTCGAGCTGGACGTTGTAGACCTTCTCGGCTTGGCCGTCGTCGAAGCTGATCGGCTGCTTGTACGCGCTCATGCCGAACTTGGTCGCTTCGATCGTCCACGACGCCTTGCTCGTGTCGATCTCGATCGAGACCGGGAACGACGTCGGCGTGCGCTGATCGCCGCTCGACGAGACGAGCTTCACCGCTGCGCCCGGCGTGCCGAGCGTGATGGTCGCTTTGCCGATGAGGACCTTGAGCGTCTTCGTGCCGAGATCCTGGACCTCGTCTTTTTGTACGGTGATGCTCTCCTCGAGCGGCGCGTATCGGTCCTCGCCCTTGGCCGACTTGAGCGTGCCGACGAGCTTGACCTTGTGCGAGCCGGGCTCGAGATCGCGGACCTCTTGCGGCAGCGCGCCGATCTCTTTGTCGTCGACGAAGAGCTTCACGCCGGGCTGCGTGCCGGTGACCTTGAAGCCGCTGCCCTTGGTGGCCGCGGAGGCGAGCTTGAAATCTTCTTGCTCGTCTTTGCCCGACTCGACGGCGACGAGCTTGGGCGCCGGCTGGTCGTAGCCCTGCGCCGTCACCTTGAGCTCGTGCGAGCCCGCTTTGACGTTGTCGATGCGGCACGGCGCCGTGTCGCAGACCTTGCGGCCGTCGAGATACACCTCGAGCGAGCCGACCGAGCCGCCCTTGCTGTCGGTCACGTTGACCGCGATGTTGCCGGTGTGCGGGATCACGAAGAACCAAACGCCCGCGCCCGCGACCGCCATCAGCGCGAACAAGACGGCGATGATGAGCCCCACCTTGCTCGACTGCGGCGGGCGCACGAGGGCCGTCGCTTCCATCGCACGCAGCGCTTGCTGCGGCTCGTAGGCCGGCTGCTGCATCGGCATTTGCTGCTGCATCGGCATTTGCTGCTGCATCTGCGGAGGAGGAGCCATCGGGGCTGCGGACTGGCCCGACTGCATGATGAACGGGTTGTTCTGCTGCAGCGGGCGCGTCATGCCGAAGCCGCCGGGCATCGTGCCGGGCGGCGGCGGAGGCGCCGCGCTCGGCGGCCGGCTCGGCGGCATCTTCAGCGGCTCGGTGTGAACCTGACCGGCGAGCGTCGGCGCGGTACCAAGCGAGCTCTGCGCGCCGAGCGGCATCGTCATCGCTTGCTGATTGAGCATCTGCTGATTGATGAGCGGACCGGACGACGCGACCTGACCCGAAGCGCGCGCGAAGCTGCTTCCGACCGCGGACGGCGGCGGGGGCGGAACCGCGGACGCGCGGCCGGGCGGAGGCGGGGGCGCCATGCCCATCGTCGTCGATAGCGAGCTCGGCGGACGCGGCGGCGCGGGCGGCGCCGAAGCGCGCGGGAGCGGCGCAGTCGGCGCAGCGTGCGGCATGCCGGCCGCAGGCATGCCCGCTGCGGGCTTCGGCGCGGAGGGCATCGGGCCGGCGTGCGAGCCTTCACCTTCTTTGTCGAAGATGTGCGTCGCTTCGTCGTCGTCGTCCCAGTCCATGTCCATGCCGGCGCTCGCGGGCGCTGCGGCACCGGGCGCGCTCGATTGCGCGGCACCGTAAGGAGCGGGCTTGGTCGCAGCCGGCGGCGGCGGCGGATTGCTCTTTTGCGGCGGCGGCGTCACCGCGGGCAGCGACGCGCGCTGCGGCGGCGCACCTGAAGCTGGCGGCGCGGGCGGGCGCGACATCGGCGGCATGGCTTGCGCGTTGGCCGGCGCGGCGATGCCGAGCAGCGTCTTCTTGCCGACGTCGCCGAGGCTCGAAGGCGGCGGCGGCGGAGTGGGCGCGCGCGACGGCGGGGCCGACGGGCCGTTCTTCTTTCCGAGGCCCTCGAAAATATCGAGGTCCGACCGTTTGTCGTTTGCGCTGGCTCCCTGCGCCGGCGACTTGTCTGCAGCCATGCTGTTCTCCGCGTTATAGCTCATGCCGGCTCCCGCGGGGCGAGAAGGCGTAGGTCCTGCCGATCGCGGCTGGGCCGAAGAGTCGACGGCCGGCGCGGCGTCCTCCGCGAAGGCGCGCTGCATGTAGCCGGCGACCTCGGCGCGCGAGGCGCTTTTCCCGGTACTTTGCGCCAAAATGTTGAGATCACGGTAGAGTTCTTTCGCCGATTGGTAGCGCTGGTCTGGGTTTTTCGCGAGCGCCCGGAGGATGACGTCGTCGAGGGCCGGGGGGAGCGTGGGGTCGACGCTCGAGGGCGCCGGGACGACGACGTTGCGAATTTTTTCGAGCACGAGGAGCTCGTTCTCCGCGGAGAAGAGCCGCTTGCGCGTGAGCAGCTCCCACATCGTGATTCCGAGGGAGAAGACGTCGGTGCGCTGATCGATCTCGAGCCCGCGCACCTGCTCGGGCGACATGTACCCGAACTTGCCTTTGATCGCGCCGACGCCCGTGCGCGAGAGCTTGCCCGCCGCCTTCGCGATCCCGAAGTCGATCAGCTTCACGTCGCCGTCGAACGACACGATGATGTTCTGCGGGCTCACGTCGCGGTGGACGATCGAGACCGGCTTGCCCGCCGCGTCCTTGCGAGCGTGCGCGTAGCTGAGACCCTCGCCGATGCGGGCGAACACGTAGAGGAGAAACGGGAGCGGAATCGGCTCGCCCGTCTTCACCGAGCGATCGAAGACCGCGCGCAGATCTTTGCCGCGCACGTACTCGAACGCGATGTAATAGCTCGATCCGATCTGTCCGAAGTCGAGCGTGCGCGCGATGTGCGGATGCTCGAGCGACGAGGCGATGCGTGCTTCGTCGCTGAACATCTGGATGAACTCTTCGTCCTCGGCGACGTGCGGGAGGATCTTCTTCAGCGCGACGATGATCCCGCCGCGCTCGGCGTCGCGCGCACGAAACACTTCGGCCATGCCGCCCGCGCTGATGCGGTCGAGCAGCTCGTATCGGCCGAACGGCTGCGCGCGATTCAACCGAATTTTCTTATCACATTTTAAGGCCCTGGCCGCTTGAAGCGATCTCGTCTTGTCGAGGCGCAGGCAACAGCGTGAACGCGCGGCCGGGCCGCCGCCGTGCGCTTGCCGGCGGCGCTGGCGGACGAGGACTCGGCCACCGGCGCCTCCTGCGCGCAGAATGGCGCCGGTCCGGCCGGTTTCATCTCGCTGCCGCGTTTTGGCTTCCAGCCACGGCGCGAGATCAGTTCAAGCGGTCTTTGCCGTTAGCGCGCGCCCGCGTCGCCGCCGTCGACCCCGGCGTCGCCGGCGGGCTTGGGGCGGTTGAAGTAGCGGACCCGCTGCATTTGCAGGGTTTGCCAGGTTCCCGGGCCGACGATCGGCGTGTCGAAGTAGGTCCGGGCGCCGGGCCGGACGACGCGGACGAGGCGCGCGACCGTGCCCGAAGGGGCAGGGACGGGGTCGCCGGCGGCGTCGAGCGAGGAGGTTGCCGCGCCGTTCGAGGCCGGTGAGCCGCCCAAAATCGCGTGCGAGGAGACGACCGCGGCGCGCACGCGGCACCCGAGCGCGTCGAAGACCTTGGCCATCGCGGCGCGGGTGCGCGCGTCGGGCAGGGCGCCGGGCGGGAGCTCGATCCACGTGAGCATGCCCTCTTCGTCGTCGACCCCCGCGGCGACCGAGGGCGCGTCGCCCGCGTCGAAGGCGCGCGTCTCGGCGAGCGCGAACCCGCCGGGCGGAACGACGCCGAACGAAAACGCGCCGTCGCCGCTCGGGACGAACGCGAGCGCGGTCGCGCGCTCGGCCGTGGGCGGTCCCGTGAAGACGGCGATGGTGGGCGTCTTCTCGTCGGTGCCGGCGCTGCCCGCGGGGATCACCGTGCGCGGGTCGAGACGCACGACGCGCAGCTTCACGTCGGGCCTGCCCGGGACGCGCACACTCGTCGTCGCCATCGCGTACGGGAAGCCGTGCTGCGGCAGACCCTTGGTGCGCCACGCGCCTTCGCCCGCGTTCGCCGGCGCGACGAGCGCCTCGAGATCGCGCCCCGGGAGGAGCGGCCGGCGCGTGAGGTAGAAGAAGTCGCGCCCATCGACGTGGATGTACGCGGGGAAATTCTGCTCGACCATCCCGCGGATCATGCGCCGCGCGCGGTAGCGCAGACCGGGCAGCGAATCGAACGTCCCCTCGTGCTCCCAATCGCCTTGGAGCGGCCTGCCGAGCGGCTCGAACGACGCGCTCGGCTCGACGTCGTAGAACTCGAAGCCGACGAGGCCCGGGTTCATGTCGAGGTGAATCGCGTAGTCGCAGCGCGCCTGCTGCATCGCGCGCGCGAGCGCGTCGGCGGAGAGATCCGAGCCGTAGAAGTAGCCGACGAAGTGCTCCTTCGTGAGGCAGATGCCGCTGCGCGTCGTGTGGATGTTGTCTTGCCAGCCGGGCGGCGTGCCTCCCCACCACGTGCGGCCCCACGGGTTGTACTTCCCGTGCTCGAGCAGCGCGGTGAGGTTCTGGCGGTAGCTCAAGACGTCGTCGGGCACCGGCGGCATCTCGGCGATCGTCGTCACGCCGGGCGGCGGGCCGGGCCACGAGCCGAACGCGGTCGTCCCGTCGCGCAGCTCCATGACCGTCGCCGCGTACGGTTTGGGCGGCAGGTACAAGACGCCGTCGGCTTGCATGCCGTACTCGCCGTGCATCGCTTGAAAGCCGCCGTTGAACCCGGCGACGACGCGCTCCATGACCTCGGGCGCGCGCGGGATCACGCCGGGGCCCGCCTCGCCCGTCGCGCTCAGCGGCTCGACGGTTCCCGCCTCCATGTGGAGCGCGATTTGGCGCGGATCCCACATCGTCACGTACACGCGCGAGTCCTTGCGCTCCTTGTCCGGCCGAAGGTACGACGTGACGAACGCGCTCGGAAGACCGTACGACGGCGTGATGAACGGATCCTTGCCGAGGGCGATCCACTGACCCTCGCCGGGGAGCGTGGGGGTGACGATCGGTTTCAGGGGCTCGGGCGGCCAGCCGATCTCGGGGTCGACGAACTCGGGCCGCGCGAGCTGCGTGAGGGTCCCGAGATCGTTCGCGACGTCGCTCGCCGTGTCGTCGCCGAAGATGGAGCTCCGCGCGCGCCTGACGCGGTCGAGCGCGGTGAACGCGACCGCCTTCAAGATTTGCATGCGGTCGTCGCCGAACCACTGCATGCCGCGCACGCGATCGACCGCCCACGTGACGAGGTTTCCCGGTCTCGCCTGCTGATCGCGGGTGACGCGCACCCAGCCGGCGCCTTCGGCGGCGCGGGCGCTCGCGGGATCGAGCACGATGCGCCGGCCGTCGGCCATCGCCTCGAGCATGCCGTCGGCGCGGAAATCGAGCGTGACGGCGCGCGCGATCGGGTCGAGCGAAAAGACGTCGTGCACGACGCCGCGCTCGTCGCCGGTGTTCTGCAGGTTCGTCAGCGCGGTCTGCCATTTCTGGACGCGCGAGAACTCGGCGAAGCCGTTCGGGTCGCGGCCCGCGAGGTCGACCACGTGGATCGCCGTGCGCATGTCGCCGGCGGCCGCGACGTACGCGAGCGTCGTGCCGCGAAGCACGACCGACTCTTCGTCGACGCTCGAGGTGCGGGTCAAATCGTAGACGCTCCCGATCTCGAGCGGCACGCCCTCGGGCGAGAGCCGCACGTCGACCGCGTAGAGATTGTTCGGGTCGGTGCCGGCGCGCGCACGGACGATGGCGCGGCCGCCGCCCGCGAGCGCACCGCGGGCGCCCGACGCGCCGCGCACCCAGAAGACGTCGCGCGCCGAGCACGACAGCCCGCGCGCGGCGAGCGCCTCGGCGACGGCGTCGCTCGGCGTCGGCGCGAGGACGTCGACGTTCTGCCGGGATCGCGCGGCGCCGAACGCGACGAGGGCGACCAGCGGCAGCGGCCGAAGCCACGGCGCACGACGCGCGAAAACCGAGGACACCGAGCGCCAGCGCATGTCGAGCGACCACGTTTACAACGCCCGGCGCGCCCGATCCCATCGAATGTTCGGATCCGAACGATCTCGGCCATAGGATCGTTGACGATGACTACAGCGCTGCCAACCTGGTTGGCGATTCGTGGTGCAAATCGGCCAAAATTAGGCTCGACGAGCCGGCATTCCGCTTGCTACGCTGTTGGCATGCGCTTCGGGTGGAGGTCCATCTTGATCGCGGCTGTCGCGACGGTCGCGCTGGGATGCACGAGCCCTACCTTGCCGCTGCCTCCGCCGAGCTCGCCGACCGAGAGCGCAGGCACCCAGCCGGGGACGGTCGTCTTGAGCGGCGACGGCGCCGTTCCGGGCGCGTTCATCATCGTTCGCAACCTCGACCCGGCGGCGAACCCGGAGGGTGTGCTGACGACGGTCGGGCAAGACGGCAAGTGGAGCGTCATCGTCTTCGCCGTGAAGGGCGACGTCGTTCAGATCTGGCAAGAGACCGGCGGCGACGCGAGCACGTCGATCGACTTCACGATTCAGTGAGCACGCGAAGGCCGACGCGCTTCTTCTTCTTCTTCGGCTCGCCGTCGGCCAGATCGTCGACGAGCTCGCCCACGAGATCGTAGTCGCTCGCTTGCGTGATCCGCACGCGACGCATCTCGCCGGCGTGCGCGACGCCACCGGACAAGTACACGCTCCCGTCGATGTCCGGAGCCTGGCCCGCGTGGCGGCCTTGCATCACGAGATCGTGCTCGTCGCTCTGGCCCTCGACCAGCACGTCCATCTCGCGCCCGACGAGCGCGCGGTTCGCCTCGCGCGCGATGCGACGCTGGAGGGTCATCAGCTTGCGGTTGCGCGACGCGGCGATCTTCGGCGCGACTTTGTCCTCGAGCGTCGCCGAGTGGCTCGTCTCTTCGTCCGAGTAGCGGAAGACGCCCATGCGCTCGAAGCGCGCCCAGCGCACGAACTCGCAGAGCTCCTCGAACTCCTCGTCGGTCTCGCCCGGGTGCCCCACGATGAACGCGGTGCGGAACACGAGCCCCGGAATCTTCTCTCGGAGACGCGCGACGACGCGCTTTTGACGGTCTTTCCCGCATCCGCGGCGCATGCGTTTGAGCATCGCGTCGGCCGCGTGCTGCAGCGGCATGTCGACGTACGGCAGCACCACGGAGTGGCTCGCGAGCAGCTCGATCAGCCGCTCGTCGATCGTCTCCGGGTAGAGATAAAAGAGCCGCAGCCAGCGAAGCCCCTTCACGTCGGCGACGCGCGTCACGAGATCGGCGAGCTCGCCGTCGACGTATTTCTTGTCCTGCCCCCAGGCGATCGTGTCCTGCGAGACGAGGTTCACCTCGCGGACGCCGCCGTCGACTAGCTGCTCGACCTCGCGCACGACGTCGTCGGCCGAGCGCGAGCGCTGCTTACCGCGGAGCTGGGGGATCACGCAGAAGGAGCACTTGCGGTTGCAGCCCTCGGCGATCTTCACGTAGGCGCTCGCGCGCGGTCCGGTGATCACGCGCGGATCGGCCGCGCGGATCACCCACTCGGCGGGGTTTCCGACGAGCATGCGCTCGGCGTCGCCGCGCAGCACGTCGCGGAGCTTGAGCATGTCGCTCGAGCCGAGGAAGTGATCGACCTCGGGCATCTCGGCGGACATCTCGGTCGGATAGCGCTGCGAGAGGCAGCCGGAGACGACGAGCTTCTCGCACGCGCCGTGCTCTTTCATCGCGGCGAGCTCGAAGATCGTGTCGATCGACTCGCGCTTGGCCTCGCCGACGAAGCCGCACGTGTTGACGACGATCACCTCGGCTTCGCTGGGCTCGTCGGTGATGGAGAAACCCTCGCCGGTCGCGACGCCGAGCATGACCTCGCTGTCGACGCGGTTCTTCGGGCAGCCGAGGCTGACGAAGTGGATCTTCTTCGGGGACGCCAAAACCCCGTCTCAATAGCAGGTGACGTCGCTGTTGTCCGCCCCGGGCGTGCCTTGGAAGGGGCTCGACCACACGTTGAACGACCCGCTCCACCGCGACCACGACGCGCGGTCGCCCCACGCGCAGTCGGCCGGGAAGCTCACCGAGCGGCCCGCCGTGAGCGCGAGCTGCGGGTAGGTGAGCGCGTCGACGAGCGTCGTGCCGGCCCACACCTCGACCGTATCGCCCGTGTTCTTGAGCACGTCGTACGAGCCGAACGTCGCGACGATCGACGCGCTCGGGAGGTCGTGGTTGTCGGTGGCGCTCGCCGAGTCGGCGATCACGAACGAGCCGCCCGGCGGGACCAGGACGTCGGTCGTCACGGTGGCCTTGTCGAGCGACGTGCCGCGCGGCGACTGCACGACGAGGCCGTTCAGGTTCACGATGCACGAGCGCGTGTTCTCGAGCTCGAGCCACTCGCCGCGATCGCCCGAGCCGCTCGTCGACTCGATCATGAGCTCGACGATTTTCAAGTCGCCCGACGCGAGCGGGCCTTGGCAATTCGTCGGCGCGGCGCCGTCGCTCGACTCGACGTGGCCGCCCTCGGCGACGCCGCCGTCGCTCGCGCGATCGCCGAGGTCGAGCACGCCGCTGTCGTCCTCAATCGTGCTCGCCTCGAGCGGGTCGGGCAGGGGCGACACGTAGCCGCCGTTGTCGTCGTAGGTTCCGTTGTCGTCGGCGGGCGCGTGCGGCGCGCCGCTGCACGCGGCGAGAAACACGGCGCAAGCCAAGCCAACGGAGCGAAGCATGGCGCGTCTGTACACCCACTCTGGGTACGATGCCAGAGCAGAGTGTGCGCTATGTAGGATAGAGGCTTTCCCTAAATCTCTCGAAGAGATAGAGCGAGTCGTGCGGGCCGGCGGCGGCTTCGGGGTGGTACTGGACACTGAACGCTCTTACGTCGGGCGCGGCCAAACCTTCGCTCGTTCCGTCGTTCAGGTGGATGTGTGTAGACTGCACGGACTTCGGGAGCGAGCCCAGGTCGACGCAGAACCCGTGGTTCTGGGTCGTGATCTCGACGCGGCCTGTCGCGAGGTCTTTCACCGGTTGGTTCGCGCCGCGATGGCCGAACTTGAGCTTGTAGGTCTTGCCGCCGAGCGCGAGCGCGAGGAGCTGGTGACCGAGGCAGATGCCGAAGAGCGGCTTCTTGCCGAGGAGGCCGCGCACGGTCTCGACGGCGTAGCCGACGGCGGCGGGATCCCCAGGACCGTTCGAGAGAAAGACGCCGTCGGGCTCGAGGGCGAGCACGTCGCGGGCGCTCGCCTTCGCGGGCACGACCGTCACGCGGAAGCCTGCGTCGACGAGGCAGCGAAGGATGTTTCGCTTCATGCCGAAGTCCATGCAGACGACGTGCGGCGTGCGCGGGTCGTTCGCGAAGGTCGACGGATCCGCCGCGGGCGGGACGTCGCGAACGAAGGGCGTGGACCACGCGCCGCGGCCCTCGTCGAAGCGGTACGTCTCCTTGGGCGTGACGCGCTCGACGAGATCGAGGCCGTTCATGTCCGGCGCGGCGCGCGCGGCGCGGAGGAGCTCGGCCTCGGGCGCCGTTCCGATCGCCGCGTTCTGCGCGCCGTGATCGCGAAGGTGGCGCGTCAGCTTTCGCGTGTCGACCTCGGAGATCGCGACGACCCCGTGTTTCTCGAGGTAATCGGAGAGCGACTGCTGCGAGCGCCAATTCGAGGCGACGGGGCTGATGTCGCGTACGACGAAGCCGGCGAGGCGCGGGCCCGGATCGCCCGCGACGCGCGCGTCGTACGACTCGGTGTCGTCTGCGTTGGTGCCGACGTTGCCGATTTCGGGCGCGGTCATCGTCACGATCTGGCCGTAATACGACGGATCGGTGAGCACCTCTTGGTAGCCGCTCATCGTCGTCGTGAAGACGGCTTCACCGACGGTCGTGCCGCGCGCGCCGAACGCACGACCGGGGAACACGGTTCCGTCCGCGAGTACGAGGCGAGCGTCCATCGTCAGAACTGGCCCATCGCTCCGACCGTGCCGAAGCCGAGGTAGGGCGTGATGTACGCCGCGTTCGTTTTCTTGGGCGACGGCGCGAGGAGCACCATCGCGAGGCCCGCGGCGATACCCACGCCGCCGACGATGAAGCCGACGGTCGAGAGCGTCGTCATGAGGTGGTAGCTGTCGACGTCGGACTGGAAGCTGCTCGGACAGTTGCTGCCGCCGCACTTCGTTTGCAGGTCGCTGTGCTGGCCGAGCGCGACGCCGCCGGTGACGAAGCCGCCGATCAGCGCCGCTCCGCCGATGCCGAGCGTCACGAATCCGGCGGTTTTCAGGCCGCTTCCGCCGCTCGAGGTCTGGGTGGGCGGCGTGGTCGGGGGGGGCGCGGTGGCGGTCGGCGGGGCGGTGGTCGTCGTCGGCGGCGGCGTCGGGTTGGCGGCGACCGCGGTCTCCTCCTTTTGGAGGGTGAGCGTCGTCGAGGTCTGCTTGCCGTCGCCGACCACGAAGGAGGCGGACGTGTCTTTGCAGCCCGTGGCCGTCGCTTTCACCTCGTGCGTGCCCGGGTCGACCGGCTTCTCGACGCCGAGCACCACGCTCGGGAGCGGCTGACCGTCCAGCGTGACGTTTGGGTTCGGGCAGCCCGTCACGTTGATCGTGACGTGGGCGATGCGGGACGCGACCGAGTCGACCTCGTGCTTCGCATCTTCGAGCGCCTTCACGAACGGCACGGGCGCACCCGGCGGCAGGCCCGCGCGGACGATGCGGTTGTACGCCTCTTCCGCGATGATGAAATGGCCGTTCTTCGCGGCGCCGCGCGCGTAGCCGAGCAGCAGCGTCGGGGGGACCGGAGCCTTGGCGTCGTCGAAGATCTCGACCGCGCGGTGAAAGCGGTCCTCGGCGGTTTTGGCGTCGCCACGGTCGAGCGCTTGCTGGCCCTGCAGGCCGAAATCGCGCGCCGTGTTCCGCTCGTCGGCGCTCTGTGCAAAAGCCGTGGTCGAAAGCGCGAGCACGAAGGCCACCCCGGGAATCCAAGTCCGTCGCATGGTGTCAGCAGCATAACCTGCCTCACGTCCGTTCCGAAGCGGCTTGACGAACGGCGCGGGGCTCGATAGCTCAAACGCGCGCACTTCACCTCGCGAAGGTGGCGGAATTGGCAGACGCACCAGATTCAGGTTCTGGCGTAGCAATACGTGCGGGTTCAAGTCCCGCCCTTCGCACTCGCTTGCTGCTTTCGAGCCCCGCCCTCGCGCGGGCGGTCAGTTTTTGGTGCCCAACATCGCGAGGAGGCGGTCGGTGTCGACGGGTTTGACGAGGTGGGCGTCGCGGTTCGGGAGATCGAGCACGGTTTTGTTGGTGATCGCGGCGTCGTCGGCGAGCCCGAGGCGTCTGCTCATGACGTCGTTGGCGCGGATGGAGCGACCGGCCGCGTCCTTGAAGTAGATCGCGTCCTGCACGTTCGCGAGCAAGCTGTTGAGGAGGTAGCGCTCGTGGAAGAGCGCGTCCTCCGCGGCTTTGAGGCCGCTCACGTCGAGCAGCGTGAGGGCGACGCCCTCGACCTCTCCCTTCACGCGGTACGGCAGGATGCGGAGGAAGTACGTCTTGCCGTCGATCGGCTCGAGCTCGCGCTCGACCGGCGTTCCGCTCTCGAGCACTCGCTTCAAGTCCTCGGTGAGGCCGGGGTACGAGAGCTTGTGCGCGAAGGTCGTGATCGGCCGGCCGACGTCGTGCGAGACGAGGGTGAACGACTCCGCGATTTGCGGCGTGAATTTTCGAATTCGCAGCTGCGCGTCGAGGAAGATCATCCCGACGTCGGTGCTCGCGAAGAGGTTGTCCATGTCGTTGGTCAGCTCGGTGAGCTCGGCGAGCTTGTCACAGCACGCGTCGTGACGCCGTAAAGTCGGCAGGTTCGAACGGTTCCGCGCGAGCGGCGCTTTGGTCGTCGGATGCCGCTCGGGTGCCGCGCCACAATCGTGGCAAAAGGAGACGGCCCGGGCCTTGCGTCACTCGAGGTCGATGCGCTCGAGACCGCGCTTGTGGAGCACGAGCGAGCCGCTGAGGTCGGCTTGGACCGCGCCGCGGAGCTTCACGACGAGACGCACCGGCACGCGGTAGCAGCGCGGCGCGTGGGCGAAGCGGACCCGGCGCATCGTCGAGTCGAAGACCGGCACCGGCTTGGTCGCGTCGTCGAGACGGGCGAACAGCGGGGAGAGGTCGTAGCGGAAGACGTGCTTCACGCGCGAGATGCCGGCGCGGCTGAGCGTGCTCGAGGCCTGGAGCGTGCCCTGGTGCAGGTAGCGGAGGCGCGTCACGGGGCGGCTGGCGCCGCTCTCGGGGTTGAGCGGATCGGGGCGGGTGTCGTTCTCGCGGAGGAACGACTCGCGCGCGCGCACGACGACGTCCCGGGTCGGGCACGTCTTGGCCGGCGCGCGGTAGCGCGCGATGCGTTGCGCGTAGAACCGGTGGACGTTGCGCGCGAACCACGTGCGGCCGATCTCCTTCATGCGGTCTTTCACCGCGTAGACGAGGCCGGCGAGCACGCAAAAGACGACGACGCTGGAGCTGACCTTCGCCGACAGCGACCCGCGCGTCAGGTAGAGCTGACCCACGAACGCCCACGTCGATGCGGCGATCGCGACGGCGGCGGCGACGAAGTGGTGAAGGCGCTCGGAGACGGCGAAGCGCTCGGACTCGAGGAAGAGCACTTCTTGGAAGTGTTTCTTCAGCTGGCTCGCACGATCGAGGTAGCGCTCGAGCTCTTGCGGCGAGTCGGCCTCGGCCTCCGGATAGCCCGCGTCCTTGCGGTGGTCGATCTCGGCGCCGAGCTCGTCGGCGATCACGTCGCCGACCTTCGCGACGAGCTCGAGGCCGCCGGCGAAGCGCTTGGCGCACGGATCGGTCGGCGTGACGTGCTCGACGCGATCGAAGACCGTGGCCAGGGAGCGCTCGCACCCCGCCAGCATCTCGAGGAAGCGCAGGCTCAAGTACTCGTCGGCGAGGCGCGCCTCGCGCGCGATGTCGGCGGATCCGCCGCAGGCGGGACGCCGCGAAGACGGAACGTCGAGCGCGCGCGGCGCGCCGTCGAGCTTCGCGCGTGCGTCGATCAGCATGCGCGCGGCCGCGTACAGCCAGCTCTCGAGCGCGTTCGTGTGGTGCGAGAGATCCTCGGTCGCGAACGGCGACACGACCAGGCGCGCGTGACGGCCGAAGCCCTCGTGCGCGCGGCCCATCTTCGACGCGACGGCGACGACGAAGCGACGAACGCCGTCGACGGTGGCGACCGACGGCGTCGTGTCGTCGGGCCCGTCGAGACGGGCGAGCTCCTGCAAGTGATCCCACGGCGAGTGCGCGGCGAGCACGTGCGCGGGCACCTCGAGATCGAGCTCGATCGCGTAGTCGGTTTCCCCCTCGCGCGGGAGAGGCACCGAGACGGCCCACTCGAGACGGCTCGTGTCATGGACCTCGAGGCGTACGTCGGCGGCGTCCGCGTGGCGGATCGGGGCCGCGAGGACCGCAGCTTGCTCGGGGGAGGCTAGTGCAGCTGCCATCTACTTGTCACAACCAAGTCACATTTGGCTCATGCGCCCAAATCATCGGTTGTGCAAGGAAAATTTCGAAGTCAAGGAGCGTGCCAGTGTCGTCTCAGCGGCCGTGTGACTTTTCGGTGAATCAACGGAGGGCGCCGAGCCGTCGCAGGCCGGAGGTCGCTCGGACGCGCGTCCGGACGCCGAAAAACAGAACCACCGCCGAAACAAGCCCGATGAAGCCGCCGACGATCGTGAGGCCGCGGACTCCGCCGCTTTCGCCGGTGCTCGCGAGCAGCGCGCCGAGGGCGAGCGTGAGCAGCGCCAGCGCCAGCGCGAGCGCGCCGACGGCGATGCCGACCGCGCCGCGCATGCGCCGCTCGCGGAAGCTGTCGACGTCGTCGGGCGGTGCGACCATCCCGAACGAGCCCGCCCAGCTGATGACGTTCGCGGGGACGGCGACCGCCGAATAGAAGAACGAGAGGAATCCCCCACCAGCCGAGGAGCATCGTCGTCGCGGTGAATCGGAAGAAGAACTTGTCGATGCACAGCTTGCAGAGCAGGCCGTCGACCGTGCGCGGAAAGCGGAGCACGACCGCGCCGATGTTCTGAGAGAAGTGGGCGTGACGGAGCTGCGCGACGCGGTGGCACGACTCGCAGTAGCCCTCGCCCGGGCGCAAGATGAGCTCGACCTGCGGGGCCGCCGAGGGGCGCGCGTACGCGTGGCGCGAGGGAAGCGTGCCGCTGGATCGCCGAGCGGCGCGTCGGACGTCGGGGGCGCGCCGGAGCCCGAGGAGGGAGGGCCCGAAGGGCGCTGATGCGGCTGCGCGCCGGCGAGATTCGAGGGCAGGGTGGAGCCGACGCCGGGCGCCTGGGTCGCGGGCGCGAGCTGGAAGCCGCCGCCCGGCAGCGCCGAAACGACCAGCACGATCCCCTGCGCCGCAGCCGCGCGCCGATGCTGCTCGACGGTTTGGACGTCGACGTCGTGGCGGCCGGTGCGGACGATCAGCGGATAACCCTGCATCGAGCGGCGCGATCATACACCGCCCGCCGCGGTTCAGAGCGCTTCGACCGATTTCAGCATCTCCATCACGAAGTTCGTCCGC
Organism: uncultured delta proteobacterium; assembly: GCA_963731595.1. Classification (GTDB taxonomy): domain Bacteria; phylum Myxococcota_A; class Polyangia; order Polyangiales; family Polyangiaceae; genus DASXHD01. The sequence continues at coordinate 1,371,663 of CAVSWE010000001.1, read as the reverse complement.
GGACGGATGAGCGTCACGCGCTTGGGCGAGGGCATCACGTGGATGCGCGCGTCGTGGGGGTCGAGGCCGCCGGCGGCGAGCGGGTCATCGGGGAAGACGACGTTCTGGTCGCGTCCGACTTGCGTCTCGCTGTAGGAGCTCTGGGCGAGCGCGAGATTCGTGCAGAATACACACATTGCGCCCGCCGCGAAGGCGAGGAGTGGTTTGCGCATGACCGTCGGACACGCCGGCGCGGCCGAGCTTGGGGAGTCACTTCGAGAAGTGCATGAGGATCGCGAAGCCGATGATCATGAGCGTGAAGAGCGCGAGCGCGACGGCGCACCCGATGCCGAACGTCCCGAGGAGCGAGCTCGACGACGACGCGCTGCTCGACATGACGTTGTCGGCGCGGAGCGTCGCTTCGCCCTGCGGGATCGAGAGGATCACGTTGTACGGGCGGTTCTGGCGGTTTCCGTTGATGCGCACGCCGAGCTGCACGCGGCGCTTCTCGGGCGTCGGCGCATCGTCGTCGATCTCGCGCTCGACCCAGGTGACGGAACGGCATCGCGGACACCGCACCGACGGATCGTCGGCGGAGGTCGGCGCGCCGCAGCCCGGGCAACCGGCCGTGATCGCCGTCGAGTCGTCGACCCACGCGAGGCGGTATTCGAGCGAGAGGCCGCCGGTCTCGATCTTGGACCATGGCTCGGGCCACTGATCGACGAGGAGCTTTTCGGCGGGGCCTTGGACGACGTTCTTGCAGTGGGGGCACGGGAGAGTGACCGGCTGCTTCGACGAGATGACGAGAGGCATGCTGCACGCGCTGCAGCAGCCGACCGCGACGCCGGGCATTCCGGACGCCATCGCGCGTCGCGCCGCTTGCATCCACAGCATCAGGCGGTGCGCGGGAAAGGCCGCGTCGAAGTCGACCGGCTGGCCGTCCGCGGCGAAGACGAGCGACGTCTGTCTCCCGCACGAGGAGCACGTCATCGGCACGTGGATGTGCGGCTCGTCGGCGAGAGGCTGCGAGCATGAGCTACATCGCGCGCGCGCCAGGGGCATTGCGTATCTTTCGTCCGTTCCGGCGCGTCACGCCGATGGCGGGGTTATAACCGAGTCCCGTGGTGCAAGCGAGAGTCGACGCCGAGAGCCTGCGGCCCCGGATTGCGCGCGTACGCGCGACGCTCGAGGCGGAGCTCGCGCGAGGCAACGACGGGATCGAGCTCGGACGCCTGCACGCACGGATGCTGGACGAGGTGCTCGGGCAGCACTTCGCGGCGGCGTGCGCGTCGCTCGGGACGAGCCCGGCTCGCGCGCCCGTCGTCCTCGCGGCCGCCGGGAGCTACGGGCGCGGCGCGATGGCGCTGCGGAGCGACGTCGACGTGCGGCTGCTCGCGGTCGGCAAGCCGTCGTCCGCGCGCGCGCTCGCCGACGCAATTTTGTATCCGCTCTGGGACGCGGGCCTCGCCGTGGGGCATCAGCTCGCGGTCCCCGGCGAGATGCTTGCGCTCGCGAAGGACAATCTCGCGACGGCGACGGCGATGTACGACCTGCGCACGGTGGCGGGCGATGCCAGCGCCGTCGCGGCGCTCGTGGCGAGATTCGCGGCGCGCGCGAAGACGCGCGCGGCGGAGATGGCGCGTGCGCTCGCCGAGGACACCAAACGCCGGCACGAGCGCTACGGCGACTCGGTTTACTTGCTCGAGCCGGACCTGAAGCTCGGCGCCGGCGGCCTGCGCAATCTCGAGGTCGCGCGGTGGATGCTCGCCCCGTTCGCGAGCGCAGGAGACCCGCTCTCGATCCTGGTCAATCGCGGCGCCCTCGACGCGCGCGAGCTCGACGCGGCGCGCGCCGCCGAGGCCTTCGCGTGGCGCGCTCGCAATCGGCTCCACGCGCTCGCGGGGCGGCGGTCGGACCGTCTCACGTTCGACGCGCAGGAGGCGCTCGCGAGCGCGATGGGTTACGGCGCTTCGTCCGAGGACACCGAGCGCTTCATGCAGGACTACTACGTGCACGCGCGCGCGATCTCGCGCGTGCGCGACCGGGCAACGTCGTTCTCGACGCGAAAGCGCGGCGCCGCGCGCCGACGGACGAAGGCGATTGGTCCGGGGCTGGTGCTCGCGGGCGGGACGATGTCGTTCGACGACGCGCGCGTGCTCGAGCGCGATCCGGCCTGCGCGCTCCGCGCGTACGCGGCGTGCGTGCGGGTCGGTGCGCCGCTCGAGGACGCCTCGCGCGACGCGATCGCGCGGATGTGCGCGACCGGCGAGCGCTGCGAGGCGCTCCGCGCGAGCCCGGACGCGGCGAAGCTCTTCGTGGATCTCGTCTCGGAGATCGGCGACGCGCCGGCGCTCGGCGGCTCGATCGCGCGCGAGCTCCACGACGTCGGCCTTTTGCTCGCGATGGTGCCGGAGTTCGAGCCCGTGACGGGACGCGTGCACCACGACGTCTACCACGTGCTCACCGTCGACGTTCACAGCGTCGCGGCGCTCGACTGCCTTCGGGCGCTCGCGCGCGGCGATCTCGTCGAGCGCGCACCCGCTCGCGTCGCGACTCGCGGCAGAGATCGCGCGGCCGCGGCCGCTCTTCCTGGCGACCTTGCTCCACGACGTGGGGAAGGGGTAACGCGGGCGCCGGCGCGGAGCGACGCAACCACTCGCTGACCGGCGAGGAGATTTGCGACGTCGTCCTCCCGCGGCTCGGGCAGAGCGCCGACGAGACGGCGGACGCGCGCGCGCTCGTCCTCCACCACCTCGCGATGTACCACCTCGCGACTCGGCGCGATCTCGACGACCCGACCACGATCGACGAGCTTTGCAAGATCGTGCGCGGGCGCGAGGGGCTGCGCAATCTGTACCTGCTCACGGTCGCCGACATCACGACCACGTCCCCCGCGGCGATGACCTCGTGGAAGGCGCACATGCTCGAGGAGCTCTATTTGCGGGCCGACGCGCGGCTCGCGGAGTCGAGCGCGCCCGGGCGCGACGACGAGCGGCTCGCGGCGGTGAAGGCCGCGGTTCGAACGCACGATCCGGAGGCCGAGGCGTTCGTCGCGTCGATGCCGATGCGGTACGTGCTCGCGACGCCGCCTGCGTCAATCGCGTCGCACGCCGCGCTCGCGCGCGCGCGGGGCGAGCGCGCTGCGGTCGTCGGGCTCGGGCCGGCGCACGCGTCGCGCGGCGAGTCGGAGGTGTGCGTGGTCGCGCGCGATCGCCCCGGCCTGCTCGCGCGCATCGCCGCGGCGCTCGCCGCGTCGCGCCTCGAGGTCTCGGCCGCGCACGTGAGCACGCGCGTCGTCGACGACCAGGAGCGCGAAGCGGTGGACGTATTCTTCGTTCGTGACCCATCGGGTGACGAAGGTGCGGTCGCGCGCAAGCTCGCGACCGTCGAGCGCGATCTCGTCGCCCTCTGCGAGGACCGCGCGTCGGCGAGCGAGCTCGTCGCCGAGCGGCTCGGCTCGCGCGCGACCTGGGCCTCGCGCCGGACGCCCGACGTCCCGACGCAAATCGTCTTCGACGAGCGCACCTCGCCGCGCCACACGATCATCGAGGTCTTCACGAAGGATCGGCCGGGCCTGCTCTTCCGGCTCTCGCGCGCGCTCGAGGAGTCGGGGCTCGTCATCGCCCTCTCGAAGATCAACACCGAAGGGACCAAAGTCGCCGACGTCTTCTACGTCCAAGAGCTCGACGGCCGCAAAGTCGAGGGCAAAAGGCGGCTCGAGGAGATCCACGCGCGGCTCTCCGCCGCGATCGCTTGATGCCCGTTCCCCGCAATCGAGCCGGACAAGACGAGAATCGCTCGACCGGCTTTCGCGTTAGAGTCCTCCCCCATGCGAATCGCTCTCCTTTCGGTCGCTTTTCTCCTGGTCGCCGCGTGCGGTCCCGACAAGCCCGCGAGCGACGAGTCGAACGCAAACACGCAGCCGAGCGCGACCGCGACGGCGACGAGCGAGCCGGCCGGCGGCGCGACGAGCGGCGAGGTGTCTCGCGGCGTCGACGCGTTGAAGAGCGGCGACTACGCGACCGCGAAGAGCGCGTTCGAGGCCGCCATCGCCAAGAACCCGCGCGACGCCGACGCGCACCATTATCTGGCCGTCACGCTCGAGAAGACGAACGACAAGGCAGGCGCGGAGCGCGAGTACAAAGCCGCGCTCGCGATTCGTCCCAATCTCGCCGAGGCCGCCGCGAACCTCGGCGCGCTCTACGTCGACGGGCAGAAGTGGGACGAAGCGATCGCGGTGCTCGAGCCCGAAGCGAAGAAGCGCGGCGACTCGGCGCCGGTCGAGTTCAACTTGGCGCTCGCGTACGCGGGCAAGGGCGATCGCGCGGGCGCGACGCGCGCGTTCGACGCGGCGATGAAGATCACGCCCAGCGACGCGATGCTCCTCTACACGTACGGGCACACCCTCGCGAGCTGGCACGAGGGCGAGCAGGCGGTCGCGAAGCTCCGCGCGGCGGCGGGCGCCGCGAACGGGCAGGGCGATCTCCTCGGCTCGATCGGGCACGAGCTCTTGGTCCTCCGCGCGGTGCCGGACTGCATCGCGGCGTTCGACAAGGCGATCGCGGCGAAGGACGCGGCGCAGTTTCGCACCGAGCGCGCGCTCTGCAAGCTCGCGAACAAGGACGACCCCGGCGCCACGAGCGATCTCGAGGCGGCGCTCAAGGACGATCCGAATTACGGGCTCGCGCACTACTGGCTCGCGACGCGGCGCATGGCAGCCAAGAAATGGTCCGACGCGGCGAAGGAGCTCGAGGCGTATTTGAAGCTCGAGCCGACCGGCCCGAAGGCGAAGTCCGCGCAGGCGGCGCTCGCCGTGGCCAAGCGCGGCGGCAGAGAAATAGCGTACGATTCGCGCGTGCTTGCGCTCCTCGCGACCATGAAGAAGGCGTGGCTCGCCGCCGCGCTCTTCGTCGTGGTGCTGCCAATCGGGCTCGGCCCCGGGACGTCGAACGTCACGCGGTGGCTGGGAGGCGAGCCCGAGCACGCGTGCATGTGCGGGATGAAGCGCGGCACCTGCGGGTGCCCGGAGTGCGAGCGGCTCGAGGCGGAGCGGCGCGCCGACGCGCGCGTCTCGAAGCTCGTCACCGTGCACCGAACGTGCGAACGGGACGACGGCACGGTCCCCGCGCCCGAGCTGCCCGTCGGCGCGCCGAGCGTCGCCGGCATCGACGTTGCCCCCGCGCCGAGTCATGAGGATGGCTACCAGCGCGTGCGCTGGCTGCTCTCGCAGCTCGCCGGCGAGCCGAGCACGCCGCCTCCGAGAGCGTGAGGCTCGTCGGAACCCACTGGCGTGTGACGCGCTCTCTTTGGGCGCTCTTGCGGAGATCCGTTCGATGAAGAAAGCTCTTTTTGTTGCGCTCGCGAGCGTCGTCGCGTGCTCGAACGACGGCGGCTCGTGTCCGTCGCCAGGCGGTCCGGTCACGGCGGCGCCCGACACGCATTGCGTCGCGCCCGACGGCGGGCCAATCGTCCAATCCGTGGACCCCGCCGCGTGTCACCCGGACGCGGGACCCGACGGCGGTTCCACGACCGACTACGGCCCGACGGTCGACAACGCGTCGGCGGACGACGACGACTGCAAGTACCACGTGTCGTGGACGAGCACGTCGGTCTGCGAGAGCACGGGCGTCGTCTTCACATCGTCGCGACCAACAAGACCGACGGGAGCCCGCTCGTCGGCGGCAACGTCGAGGCGGAGGTTTTCCTGAGCCTCACGCACCCCGCGCCGACGCCGTACGTGACGGCGACCGAGGGGCCGCCCGGCACGTACGTCATGCAGCCCGTCCGCTTCGACGCGCCGGGCGAGTGGACGATTCGCTTTCACTTTCACGAGGAGTGCGTCGACCTGACCGAGGACTCGCCGCACGGGCACGTGGCTTTCCACGTGAACGTGCCATGAAGCGCCTCCTGTTCGGTCTCCTCTTCGCGGCGTGCGCGTCCGGGCCTGGCGGCGGCGAGCCGACGTTCGGCGCGACGCCGTTCGCGACCCTGACCGGCGACGCGGGGCGGCTCTCGGTCGCGCTCTACTCGTCGCCCGATCCGATGGCGCGCGTCTCGTCGCTCGAGCTCGTCGTCACCGATGCGCAGACGCAGGCGCCGGTCGACGGGCTCGACGTCGCGATCGTCCCGTGGATGCCCGCGATGGGCCACGGCGCCTCGACCGAGCCGACCGTCACGGCGAACGGCGGCGGCACCTACGTCGCGACGAACGTGATCCTGGCCATGCCGGGGGAGTGGCAGCTCCGCGTGACGATCACGGGCGCGGCGTCGGACACGTGCGTCGCGACCGTCGACGTGCCGTGACGCGCGTCAGCGAAAGCCGCGCGTGACGCGGCCGACGCCCTCTTCGACGCGCCCGACCGCGACGAGCTCGCCGCCCGGCGCGAGCCAGGCGTGCTCGCCGGGCGCGCCGGTCGAAGATCTTCGAGCGGGACACGCCGCCCGGCCCGCGCGTGCACGACGCCCGCGTCGGACAGCCCGCACACCGGGAGCACTCGCGCCGCCGCGGCCGCGACCGGGAGGAGCGCGGCGTCGGCGCGCAGCTCGTCGAGCGCGACCGCCTCGGAGAGCGAAAACGCGCCCGCGCGGACGCGCCGGAGCGCCGCGAGGTGGCCGACCGTCCCGAGGCGCGCGGCGAGATCGCGCGCGAGCGAGCGCACGTAATAGCCCTTCGACACCGTGACGCGGAGGCTGATTTCGGCCTCTCCAAGCCCGGCGACGTCGAGCGCGCGGACGGCGACCGGGCGCTCCGCGAGCTCGACGACTTCGCCCCGCCGCGCGAGCTCGTGCGATCTTGCACCTTTTGCATGAATCGCGGAGTAAACGGGCGGAAGTTGCATCACGCGCGCGCGCTCCGCCTCGAGCGCGTCGTCGAGCGCGGCGCGCCACGACGCGGGGACCTCGGCGCGCTCGGTCTCGCGGCCCTCGGCGTCGAGGGTGTCGGTCGCGCGGCCGAGCGCGACGGTCGCCTCGTACTCTTTGTCTTCGGACGACAAGAACGCGACGAGCTTCGTCGCCTCGCCGACCGCGACGACGAGGACGCCGGTCGCCATCGGGTCGAGCGTCCCGGCGTGGCCCACGGCGCGGGTGCCGAGCGCGCGGCGCACGCGCGCGACGACGTCGTGGCTCGTGGGCCCGCGCGGTTTGTCGACGACGAGGACGCCACCGTTCGAGAGCATCAGCCGAAGATCACGCTCTTTCGCTCGCGCAGCGCCCCGTCGAGCATCTCTTGAATCGCGCCGCGGACGCGCTCGGAGATGCGCGCGACGAGCAGCTCGTCGTTCTCGCTCTCGGGGCCGTGCTCGGCGACGCCGATCGGCTCGCCGAAGATCATCTTCCACTTCGTCGGCGCGGGCAGGAGGCCGAGCGGGCCGAGGAGCGGAAAGGTCGGCGTCACCGGCACGTAAGGGATGCCGAGCGGCTTGGCGACCGACTCGAGCCGGAGCAGCATCGGGTTGGTCTCTTCGCCGCCGACGATCGCGACGGGAACGATGGGCGCTCGAGTCCGCAGCGCGAGCCGCACGAAGCCGCCGCGGCCGAAGCGCTGGAGCTTGTAGCGCTCCTTGAAGAGCTTGCCGATTCCCTTGGTGCCCTCGGGGAAGACGGCGAGCAAGGTCTCCTGACGGAGCAGGCGCTCGGCGTTCTCCTGGCACGCGCGCACGGCGCCGATACGCGTCTCGAACGACCCGAGGAACGGAAAATGGAACACGAAGTCTTCGGCGAGCCAGCGCACGTCGCGCTTCGCCGGGTGCTCGCGCAGCGCGGCCATCTTGAGCATGGGCCCGTCGAACGGGATCGTGCCCGAGTGGTTCGCGACGAGCATGCAGCGGCCCTCGTTGGGCACGTTGGCGATGCCGCGGCACTCGGCGCGGAAGTAGCGCGAATACAGGAAATCGAAGAGCGGGCGCGCGCGCGCGTCGTACGCCGGATCGTATCCGAAGTCGTCGACGTGCTCGGCGTGCTCGCGGCGGCGAAGCGGGAGCGCGCGTCCCAAGTCGCGCGCGAAATCGAACGCCGACGGGCTCGCGAGCGACTCGACCTCGGGCTGCGCGTCGCGGCGGTCGGACTCGCGCTCCGCCGCGGCCGGGGCGGCCTCGATCAGTCGAATCGAGCTTCTCCTCGAGCGCGCGGATCTCCTCGGCGACCGGCGGGCGCTCGCGGACGGGCTTCTTCTTTCGAGGCTTCGGCTTTCGTTTCGGTTCCATGCGTCACCTCGCCTCGGTCCGAGGGGTCTCCGAGAGGAGCTTGGTCTCGCGGAGGGCTTGAGCGCGAACGAAATCGTCCAGCGCCTCGCGCGTCGTGAAGGCCGGGCGAAAGCCCATCGCGTCCTTCGCGCGCGCGCCGTCGGCCACGCACAAGAAGCGCAAGTACGGGAGCAGCGCCGGCGGCGAAGGAGAGAGCTGCCCGATCCACGCGAGCGCGACGAGCGGCTCGGCGATCGGGTGCGGCACCGGCAGCGCGGTGCGCTCGGCGATTTCGATGATCTTCGAGAGCGGCAGGACGCCGTCGCCGACGATGTTGAAGGTGCCGGGGACGTCGCGGTCGACGGCGAGCTTGAGCGCGGCGAGCGCGTCGAGCTCGTGGACGAACTGGAGCAGCGGGTCGAAGCCCATCATCGTGAGCACGAGCCGCTGCGAGAGGTAGCGCGTGACGAAGCTGGAGATGGTCGGCCCGAGGATCGGCGCGACGCGGAGGACGGTGGCGATCGCGCCCTCGGTGCGCTCGACGAAGCGCGCCGCCTCGGCCTCGGCCTCGATTTTGTCGGCGAAGAATGGCTCGCGCTTGGTGGCGCGGAGCGGCTGGTGCTCGCCGAGGAAATTCGGGTTCGACGGGTGCGCGCCGTAGAGCAGCGTCGAGCTGCGCATCACGAGCTTGCGCACGCCGGCGAGTCGCGCCGCGACGAGCACGTGCATCGTGCCGACGCTCTCGAGCTCGTGCGCGTAGGCGGTCGCGTGCGAAGGCGACGAGTGGAACGCGAGGTGGACAAGCGTGCCGACCCGCTCGGCCGCGAAAATCTCCGAAAGTCGCGCCTCGGTCGCCATCGCTGCCGAGCCGCCGGGCAGGGACGGCTGCGTGAGGTCGACCTCGTAGAAGCGCGTCTTCTTCGCGGCGGACGCGGGGGCCTTGATGTCGACCGCGACGACGCGATCGATCGCGGGATCTTCTTCGAGCAGCCGCACGAGGTTTCGCCCGAGAAATGAGGCGCTTCCGGTCACCGCGACCGCGCGCGTGGCGGGCTTCGGCGCGTCGATGGAGCGCGCCGCCTGCGCCGCGGTCGGCTCGAGCGCGCCAGCGGGCTCGTCCGTGAGCTTGCGCGTGGGTCGCGGACGCTTGGGCTTGGCTGCCATCGTTTTCGTCGCGCAAACTACATCGAAACGCCCGGTCGATGGTACCCTCGGGGCGTCCTCATGAACGCCCCCGCGCGACTCGGGCCGTACGAGCTCATCGAGCGGCTCGCTACCGGCGGAATGGCCGAGGTCTACTTGGCCAAGCGCGTGGGTCCGCATGGCTTTGCGAAGCAGTTCGCGGTGAAGCGCATTTTGCCACAGCTCGCGAGCGACCCCGATTTCGTCGCGATGTTCGTCGACGAGGCGCGCGTCACGGGGCGCCTCGTGCACCCGAACATCGTGTCGGTCTTCGACTTCGGCGAAGAGGGCGGCGAGCTCTACATGGCGATGGAGTACGTCGACGGGACGACCGGCGCTCGCCTCATTCGCGCCGCGGCGGCGAAGAACGAGGACATCCCGCTCGAGGTCTCCCTCCACGTCGCGCTCAGCGTCCTCCGCGGCCTCGAGTACGCCCACGCCGCGGTCGACGAAACCGGCAAGCCGCTCGCGCTCGTGCACCGCGACGTCTCGCCCGGCAACGTGCTCATCGACCGCTCCGGCGCGGTGAAGCTCACCGACTTCGGCATCGCGCGCGCCGCCGAGTTCGAGCGACGCACGGACGTGGGGCAGCTGAAAGGCAAGCTCGGGTACATGTCGCCCGAGCAGGTTGTCGGGCGCGAGCTCGACGCACGGAGCGATCTCTTCACCCTCGGGATCGTGCTCGCCGAGATGGTCACCGTTCGCCCGCTCTTTTCGGGCGGTCGCGAGCTCGACGTCTTGCTCCGCATCCGCGACGCCGACGTGAGCGCGATCGATCGCAACGCGGGGCGCGTTCCGGACGACGTGCGCGCCGTCTTGTATCGGGCCCTCGCGAAAGACCCGGCGCAGCGCTACCCGACCGCGGCGGCGTTCGCGGGCGCGCTCGAGCACGTGATTCGCCGCCGCCGTCTCAACGTCGGCCCGTCGCGCACCGCGGCGTACGTCGAGCACCTTGGGCTCGCGCAGCGCGGCGAGGCGGCCGACGACGAGGACACGGGCGACACCGGCCGGCGCGTCACCGCGGTCATGCCCAACGCGCTCGAGATGGACACGGGCCGCGGCGTGCTGCGCAGCGACTCCGAGCGACCCACCGCGCCGCAGGAAGGCGCGCGCGACGTCTCGCCGCAGGTCTACCGGTTGCGGACCGACGACGGCACCGAGCTCGGCCCGATGTCGTATCCGCGCCTCGTCGAGCTCTTCGCGACGGGACGCGCGAGCGCGAAATCGTCGGTCGCGCGCGAGAGCGGCACGTTCAAGCTCGCCGAGAGCTATCCCGAGCTCAATCGCTTCGTCGCGAGCCCCGCGCTCCGCTGGGACGACGAGGAGCCGCGCGACGCGGCGGTGCGCGGCCCGATCGACCGCCGCTCCCTCGCCGCGACAATCTTCGCGCTGACGGTCGCGCGGGAGACGGGCCTGCTCCTCGTGCGCGACGGCGCGAGACGCAAGAAGATCTACCTCGTCGAGGGCGCGCCCGAGTTCGTCGCGTCGACCGACAAGAGCGAGCTCCTCGGCGAGTACTTGATCGCGCGCGGTCAGGTGCTCCGCATGGAGGTGGAGATGGCGCTCGCGATGCTCCCGCGATTCGGCGGCCGCATCGGCGACGCGCTCGTCGGGCTCGGTGTGCTGCGCCCCATCGAGCTCTTTCGCGCGCTCCACGAGCAGACGCGCCACCGCTTCCTCGACATCTACAAATGGAAGCGCGGCGATCTCGCGTTCGTGCGCGGCGCGCGCTCGCAAGAGGAGACGTTTCCGCTCGGCATCGATCCGTACGAGCTCATCGCGCGCGGCGTGCGCGACGGCTACACCGGCGACGAGCTCGAGTCGATGCTCGAGCCGCTCTCGGAGACGATCCTCGACGCGGTCGCGCTCCCGCCCGTGCGGCTCGAGACGTTTCGGCTCACCGACACCGAGACGCGCGTCCTACGCCGCGTCGACGGCACGTTCACCGTCGCGCGCCTCGTCGCGAGCGGCGTCGCCGATCCCGAGGACGTGCTGCGCGCCGTCTTCGTCGGGCTCTCGTGCGAGCTGATCCACGCGACAGGCTGGGTTCAGTCCACGCCCGCGACGTGAAGCGCGAGCCACGTCGCCGCGCTGATTGCCGCCGCGCCCGGCACCGTGAGCACCCAGGCCCAGACGATTCGGCCCGCGACGCCCCAGCGCACCCCTGAAAAACGCCGCGTCGTTCCGACGCCGACGATCGCGCCCGTGATCGTGTGCGTCGTCGAGACGGGAATGCCGCCGAAGGTCGCCATGCCGAGCGTGATCGCGCCCGCGCACTCCGCGCTGAAGCCGCCGACGGGCTGGAGCTTCGCGATCTTCATGCCCATCGTCTTGACGATGCGCCAGCCGCCCGAGAGCGTGCCGAGGCCCATGGCCGTTTGACACGCGAGCACGACCCAGAGCGGGATGCTCGGGCCCTTGGCGCCGGCAGGGATGGCGAGCTTGTGCGCGGCGACGAGCGCGGCGGCGATGATGCCCATCGTCTTCTGCGCGTCGTTGCCGCCGTGGCCGAGCGAGTAGAGCGCGGCGGACACGAGCTGCGCCTTGCGGAACGTGCGATCGACGAGGCGCTGCGGCTTTCGCCCGAAGAGCCACATCACGAGCTTCATCACGCCGAAGCCGAGGATCGCGCCGACGACCGGCGAGACGAAGATGAAGAGCGCGGTCTTCCCGAAGAACGCGAGGTCGAGCGAGTGCGGGCCGGCCTTGACGATCGCGGCGCCAGCGAGCCCGCCGAGGAGCGCGTGCGACGACGACGTCGGCAGGCCCCAGACCCAGGTCAGCAGGTCCCACACGATCGCGCCGACCAGCGCCGCGCCGACGAGCACGAGGGTGACGACGTGCGAGTCGACGCCCTTGGCGATGTTGCCCGCGACGTGCGTCGAGAACACGAGGAACGCGACGAAGTTGAAGAACGCCGCCCACACGACCGCCCAGCGCGGCGAGAGCACGCGCGTCGAGACGACCGTCGCGATCGAGTTCGCGGCGTCGTGGAAGCCGTTGAGGAAGTCGAAGCCGAGCGCGAGCGCGACGATGAGGATCAGCGGCGTCACGCGCGCGCTCCACGCCGACCGCGGTCTCGCCGCAAGGTCTCGCCGCCGCTCGTCGGAGACAACGCCCGCGTGACGCCAAAGCGTTTCAGGTGGCCACGGATCATGCGTATTCGAGCACGATGCCTTCGAGGATGTTGGCGACGTCCTCGCACGCGTCGGTCGCGTTCTCGAGGTAGTCGAAGATCTCGCGCCACTTGAGGACCTCGAGCGCGTTCACCGGCGCGCCCGGCTCGGGGTTGAAGAGCTCGCCGAGCGCCTTGCGATAGAGGTCGTCGGCCGCGTTCTCCAAGCGGTTCACTTCGACCGCGGCCTCGAGGATCTGCTTGGCCGATTTGGAGACGTTCGGTACGAGCGCGATGGCCTTGGCGAGCACCTCGCAGCCTTCGAGCAGCACGCGCGCCAGCTCGCTCGCGAGCGGATTGCCGTCGCGCACGCGGAAGAGCGCGATGCGCTCGCTCACCGCTTCGATCATGTCGAGCACGTCGTCGAGGTGGGTGATGAGATCGTGGATGTCGGAGCGATCGAGCGGCGTGATCCACGTCTCGTGGAGCTGCTTCACCGTGTCGTGCGTGATGGTGTCGGCGTCGTGCTCGATCTGCTTCACCTCTTTGGCGAGCGACTCGGCCGCGTCGAGGTTGTCGAGGAGCTCGACGAGCTTCTTCGCGCCTTTCACGCAGAGGGTCGCGTGACGAGAGAAGGCGTCGAAGAACTGTCGATCGCGCGCTTTGGGACCGAGCATGCGTCAGCGCGTCAGCGTGAACGTGTCGACGCTGTCGTCCGTCCCGCTCGCCTTCAGCCCGTACGCGGTCCACGTGAGCGTGTGCGCGTCGAGCGCGACGAACGCGTAGACGCCGACGTACGGCGTCGAGCCGTCGAAGGAGACTTGCTTGGCGTCGTAGGTCGCCGTGCCCGACGACTCCGCGGTCGCGCCGGCGCCCGCGCAGACCACGTACGTCGTGCCCTTCGTCGCGTCGCTCTGCACGGCGGGCGCCGTCGCCGGTCCCGTGATGGGCTGCGTGCGCTCGTAGTTGTGCTCGTGGCCGTTGATGACGAGATCGACGTGGTGCTTGTCCCAAATCGGGCTGAGGATCGTGCGCGCCTGCACGACGTCGCTGTCCTTCGAGTGCACGCCGCTGCCGAACTCGCTCCGGTGGTGGACCGCGACGAGGAAGGGGACGTTCGCGCGGTTCGCCTCCGCCTGCGTGAGATCGTCGTCGATGAATTTGAGCGCGGCGACCGCCTCGTCCACGCTCGGCTCGGTCGCGATCGCCTGGTCGTCGAACATCACGACGTGCGCCGAGCCGACGTCGAACGAGAAGAACGCCTCGGCGAACGGCCCATCGCCGGGCAGCGCGAAGTTGCCGTAGAACTGCGACGAGCTGTTCTCGTGGTTGCCGGCGACCGGCAAGATGAGCTGCTGCCCGAGCGTGAGGAACCCGTTCGTGGAGTCCTTCCACGCCTTGTCGAGCCACTGCTGGTAGAGCGACGCCTGCGAGCCCCAGAGCACGAAATCGCCCGAAAAGAGCTGCATCGCGACGGATTGATCGCGCATGCGCTGCTGCACCATCTGGAAGACGCCGGAGTCGTCGCGCGAGTCGCCGGAGACGCCGATCGTGATCTTCCCGCTCGCGGGGAGCGTCGTGAAGGACTGCGACGTGCTCCACACGTCGGCGCCCTGCGCGCCGCCGCCGACTTGGTAGTCGTAGGTCGTGCCGGGCGTGAGGCCGCAGACGTCGACCTCGTGCATGAAGACGGGCGGCTCGGTGGTGCCGATGCCGACGGTCGGAGGCGGCGTCGTCCAGACGTGGCCTTTGTAGATTGTCGTGCCGATGCGAACCTCGGCGGCGCCGTTCTGGCCGCTCGTCTCCCACGTGAAGACGGCCGTGGTCTTCGGGTCCGCGCCGCTCGATCCGCCGCCGAGACCCACGCGGACGCGCACGGGCGTCGCGCCCGCGACGTCGGTGATGGGCGCGCCGTCGTCGAGCGCGACGGACTGGAAGCCGCGCGAGCCGGGCAACGTCACCGCGTACGAGCAGCCTTGCGGCGTGTACGAGAACGTCGTGTCGGCGTCGGGCGGGCCGCCGTCGTCACCGCCGTCGGGGACGGCGCTGGAAGGCGAGCAGGCGGCTAGTGCGAGGGATGAAAGAAAGATCGTTCGCCACATCGGTCGTGCGACCGATTGTGACATTAAAGAAACGAACTAGTAACGACCCGTTTCAGAAAATGAAAAATCCGGACACCTGCCCGCGGTGGTTTTCGGCGACGACGCCGTCGACGTATTTGTCGCGGAAATAGGCGTATTCGAGCCCGATCCGCACGCTCGGGAGCGGCTGCACGAAGAGGTTCGCGTCCGCCCAGTCCTCGGCTTTGCGCACGGTGGCTTGCTGGGAGTAGTTCGAGCTCGTGGGGTTGGCGGCGCCGCCGGTCGTGAACTGGTCGATGTTGGGCGACTCGGTGTGCGCGTAGTTCGCCGAGAGCCAGATCGCGCCGTTGACGCCGGGAAAGTAATACTGGAGGCCCACGTTGAACGTCTGCCACACGATGGCGTGGAGGTCGTGGCAGCTCGTCGCGCCGGGCGCGTAGTCGCGCGGGCAGTTGTCGAGGACGACCATGCCGTTGTCGACGTTTTGCGGATAGGCGGGCGGCGGGTTCTGGCCGGTCGTGTTGACGAGCGAGGGGAAGCCGATGCCGCCGGTGAGGCCCGTGTACATGTCGCTGATGCCGCCGCCGTAGACGAACTCGCCCGAGACCGAGAGCGCGTTGCCGCGGTGCTTTTGGGTCGCGGGGACGAGCGGCAGGAACGCGTCGACCGCGACGGCGCCGGTCGCGAGCTCGACGCTCTGCTTCGGGAACGCGGCGAACTCCGGCACGCGGAAGTCGCGGTAGTCGCCCGTGACCGCGATCGACGCGGGCATGATGCGCGTCGCCGTCGCGCCCGCGGTCTGCATGCCGCGCCACTTGTCGATGGCGAAGCGGAGGCCGCCGGTGAAATCGGGGATCGCGCCGTCGCGCGTCGGCGGGCGGAGCGCGGCCGCCGCGATCTCGAGCGAGGTGGGCCCCATCTTGATGCGCCGCTGCAGACGGATCTGCGCCGTGCGCTCGTAGAGCTCGCCGGGCAGACCTTGGATCTCGACGGTGTTCGGGATGTACGCGTCCTGCCAGCCGAAGAGGTGCCAGTACTGGCCGAGGAGGATGTCGACGATCGGCGTCTCGATCTTCAAGTACGCGTGGCGGATGCGGAGGGTCGGGTTGTTGAAGAGCGCCGCCTCGGTCGAGGGCTGGTCGAAGCCGAGAAAGTCCATCTCGAGCGTCGCGCTCGCGCGGACGTGGGCGATCTCCGGCGCGCGGAAGCGGACGCCGAGGCGCGTGTTGCGCACGCTGAACTGCGCGCGCGCGTTGCCGCCCGCATACTGCGAGACGTTGCCGGTGAGCGGCTGCGGCGAGCCCGGCGGGCGCTGGACGAGCGCGTTTCCCGCCGAGTCGTTGAAGCTCTGCGTCGAGTCGGCGATGAAGTCGCCCTCGACGAACCCGTAGAGCGTCGCCGACCATTTCGACAGGACGACGCTCAGCGACTCGCTCGCGCGCTCGGTGCCGACGCTCGAGCCGATCTCGCCGAGCGCCGACTGGTACTCGGCGTCGGTCAGGATGCCCTTGTCGTGCATGATCCGCAGCGTGAGGAGATCGACCACCGGCCGCTGCGGCGCGGGCGGCGGAGGCGGGGGCGGCTGGGTCTGCGTGACGAGCGGCTGCGTCACGATCGTGGGCGCGCCCGCGTCGGTTTGAGCGAAGGCCGAGGCGGGCAGGGCGAGAGCGGCCGCTGCGAGCGCGGCGGCGCGCGGGATCATCGTCGTCATCGGTGGTGGGTCCCTCAGTGCGTGAGCGTCAGCGTGTCGATCACGTCGTCGGTGCCGGACGCCTTGAGGCCGTAGGCCTCCATCTTGAGCGTGTTGCCCGAGAGGGTGAGCAGCGCGTACGCGCCGACGTACGGCGTGTTGTTGCCGAAGGCCTGCTGCTTGATGCTGTACGGCTTGGCGGAGGTGCCGACCGCGTACGGGCTCGCGCCGGCGCCGGCGCAGATCACGTAGGTCGTGCCGCCGCTCTGGACGATCGTCGGATCCTGCGTCGGGTCGGTCGTGTTCGCGTGGAGCATCGCGCTCCGCTCGTACTCGTGGTCGTGACCGTTGAAGACGAGATTGACCGCGTACTTGTCGAAGATGGGCGCGAGCGCGCCGCGCGCGGCGAGGACGTCGCCGTCGGTCGCGTGGTTCGAGGTCGAATAGAGACCGCGGTGGCCCATCACGACGATGAAGGGCACGTTCGCGCGGTTCTGGTTCGCGCGATTCAGATCCGCGTCGAGCCACGCGAGGAGCGTGCTCGCCGGCGGTTGGGTGAAGTCCTTCTGGAGCTGCGCGAACTGATCGTCGACGGCGACGAAGTGCGTGTTGCCGACGTCGAACGACGCGTATTGCTCGAAATCGCCGGGGATCGCCCAGTTCGCGTAGAACTGCGCCGCTTCGGCCTCGTGGTTGCCGGCGATCGGCACCATGAGCTCTTGGCCGAGCGTGAGGAACGCGCCGGCGTCGTCCTGCTTCCAGACGAGATCGAGCCACTGGCCCCAGAGATCCTCGAGCGAGCCGGACGCGACGATGTCGCCGTCGAGGAGCTGCATCGAGACGCCCGCGGTCGCCATGCGCTCCTCGACGAGCTGCCACGTCGAAGGCACGTCGCGCGCGTCGCCGAGGACGCCCACGGTGATCGGGCCCGTCGCGGGGACGGTCGTGAAGGACTGCGTCGCGCTCCACACCTCCGCGCCGCTCGGGCCGCCGCCGACTTGGTAGTAGTACGTGGTGCCGGCGGTGAGGCCGCACACGTGCACCTCGTGCATGTACTTGTCGTAACCGCTGCTCAGGCCGATCGTGGGCTTGGGCGTGGTCCACGTGTAGCCGGTGTGCACGTCGGCGAGCGCGGTCGGGCTCGTGCCGATTTTCACCTTCGCGGCGTGGCTCGCGACCGCGGTCTCCCACGTGAACGCGGCGCTCGTGCGCGGGTTCGCGTACGACGCGGCGTTCGAGCTGTCGATGCCGCCGCCGAGACCGAGCCGCACTCGGACGGGCGTGACGTCGCCGCTCGGAGCGGTCGTGTCGTCGAGCGCGAGGTCGACGTAGCCGCGCGTGCCCGGCGGTGTGACCGTGTAGCCGCAGCCCGCGGGGGAGTACGTGAGGGTCGAGACCGCGCCGTCGGTGTCGGCGTCGTCGCCGCCGTCGCCGCTGTCGGGCGCTTTTCCGCTTCCGCACGAGAACGCGACGACGCCCGAGAGACCCAAAGCCAAACCCATCCAAGCTGAACGCGGCATGGCTCGGAATTTCGCAGAACGGCCTCTCGCGCACCGAAACGATCGCGTCGCGTTCACGTGACAGCGCGACGCGCGGCCCGTGACGAACGCGTTACGAGCGCGGAGACGGCGAAGCCGATGCCGATCCACGCGAGCTCCTTGGCGCGTTTCAAGAGGACGAACGCCGCGACCCGATCGTGGGGTACGCCGAGCGCGCCGAGGGCCGCCGCGTACCCGAGGTCTTGGACGCCGAGCCCGCCGGGGAGAAACGCGACCGCCGAGCGCGCGAGCGAGAGCGCCGCCTCGACGGCGAGGACCGAAGTCATCGGCATCGGGATCCCGGCGATGCGCAAGACGATTGCCGTCTCGACGGACTCCACGAGCCACGCGGCGAGGAAGGAGAGCGTCGCGAGCGCGCCGAGGTGCCCGCCGGCGAAGCGCGCGAACGTGGCGCCGAGCGCCTTGGCGCGTTTCATCCCGAAACCGACGGCGATGGACAGCGTGAGCGGTATGGCCGCCGACGCGAGCACGAGCCACGCGAGATGCGCGCGCGGCGAGGCGGAGCGCGCGAGGACCGCGAGCGCGCCGGCGCCGACCGACGCGCCGAGCGCGAGGTACGCGGCGTGCGCGCGCATCACGAGCTGCTTGCGGCGCGCGACCACGCACATCGCCTCGCGCGTCTCGAGGCCGCACGTCTTCGTGTAGAGCGCGACGACCGCGGCTTCGCTCGCGACGACGCCGCCGGGCGCGCTGAAGTGGAGCGCTTCGCCGACGACGCGCACGGCGAGCGCCGCGCCGCCGGCGAGGGGCATGCCCGCCGACCGCGCGACGAGGAGCACGCCGCTCGTGTCGAGCAGGAGAGCGACGCCGAACGGAACGAGCGCGAGCGGCGCGGCAGGTCCCGCCGAGACGAGCACGCGCCAGGTCGCGTCCCAATCGACGCCGGCGAACGCGCGCGCGAGCAGCGCCGCGGCGCCGGCCGCGAGCGTGACGCGGAGCGCCCACCGAGCCGGTCTTCGCGCGAGCGCGTGTCGCATCGAGCCAGAGACTGCGTGCGTCGCGTGCCGCGTGCGCCTCCGGGCTGCGATCTTCGCGTGACAACTCAGAGGTCGACGCGGAGCACCGGATACGGATTCTCCCCCGCGACGTGCCGGAAGCCGAGCGACGCGAAGAGCTGCGCCGGGCCCATCCACACTTCGTGCGCGCCGAGCGCCTCGGCGGCGTGCGGGTACGCTTCGACGGCGCGGGCGCCGCGAGCGCGCGCGAGCTCGAGCGCCGCGACGACGAGCGCGCGGGCGACGCCGGTCCCGCGAAGCTCCGGGAGGACGAGCATGCAGCCGATCGCGAGCACGCCCTCGTCGGGTCCGAGATCGCGGCTCCGGTAGACGGGCCGCGCGCGGAGCTTCGGCAGCGTCGCGCGCGGCGCGAGCTTCATCCACCCGACGACGCGCCGCGCCTCGTCGAACGCGACGAGGCCGGAGGCGCGCGGCTCGCCCCGCGAGAGGTCCGCGCGCATGTCGGCTTCGTTCTTCTCCGGCTCGAGCGCCGAGCGCGCGAGCCACGCGTTCTTGTCGCCCTCGAAATGCCAAAAGCGGCAAAAACAAGGGCTCTGGCAAGCGCGAAAGAAATCGGCGAGCGCGTCGGCGTGCTCGGCGGCAACCGGCTCGACCGTCGTCATGCCGGCGCGCGCGGCGGGTAGGCGCGCTCGCACGCCGCGGCGAGCGCGAAGAGCGTCGCCTCGTCGCGGGCGCGCCCGATGAGCTGCAGGCCGACCGGGAGCTTCGACGGAGTCTCGGCGCACGGCACGCTCACGGCGGGCAGCCCCGCGAGGCTCGCCGGCAGCGTGCACACGTCGGACAGGTACATCGCGAGCGGGTCGTTCGATTTTTCTCCGAGCGCGAACGGAGGCGTCGGCGACGTCGGGCAGGCGATCGCGTCGACGGACTCGAAGGCCGCGGCGAAATCGCGCGCGATCAGCGTCCGCACTTTTTGGGCCTTCGCGTAGTACGCGTCGTAATACCCCGCGGAGAGGACGAACGTCCCGAGCAGGATGCGCCGCTTCACCTCGCGGCCGAAGCCGGCGTCGCGCGTCTTGCCGTACAGCGAGCGCAGGTCTCCCGCGTCCTCGCGCAGGCCGTACCGGACGCCGTCGAAGCGCGCGAGGTTGCTCGACGCCTCCGCCGTCGCGACGACGTAGTACGTCGCGACGGCGTAGCGCGTGTGCGGCAGCGAAATTGCGTGCACACTGCAACCTTCACGCTCGAGCGCCGCGATCGCCTCGCGCACGCTCTTTTCGACCGCCCGATCGAGCCCCTCGGCGAAGTACTCCGCCGGGACGCCGACGCGCTTGCCCTTCGCCGGCGCGTCGCACGCGCGCTCGAACGCGGTCGGCTCGGACTCGAACGACGTCGCGTCGCGCGGATCGCGTCCGGCGATCGCGTCGAGCACGCGCGCGGCGCCGCGCACGTCGGTCGCGAACGGCCCGATTTGGTCGAGGCTCGACGCGAACGCGACGAGCCCGTAGCGCGAGACGCGCCCATAGGTCGGCTTCACGCCGACCGTGCCGGTAAAGGCGGCGGGCTGACGGATCGACCCTCCCGTGTCGCTCCCGAGCGCCGCGGGGGTCATGCGCGACGCGACCGCGGCCGCGCTCCCGCCCGACGAGCCGCCGGGCGTCCGCGTCGTGTCCCACGGGTTCTTCGTGGGCCCGTACGCGCTGTTCTCGTTCGACGAGCCCATCGCGAACTCGTCCATGTTCGTCTTGCCCGGCAAGAGCGCGTCAGCGGCGCGGAGGCGCGCGACGACGGTCGCGTCGTACGGGGGCACGTAGCCCTCGAGGATCTTGGAGCCCGCGGTGGTCGGGGCGAAACGCGTGCAGAGTGCATCTTTCAGCGCGATCGGCACGCCGGCGAGCGGGCCGAGCGTCTCGCCGCGGGCGCGCTTTTCGTCGATCGCGCGCGCGCTCTCGAGCAGCGCGTCGGGCGCCGTCGCGAGGAACGCGTGGAGCGCGCCGTCCTTCGCGCCGATTCGCGCGAGGCAAGCGCGCGCGATCTCGGTCGCCGAGACGCTTCCGGCGCGAACCGCGTCGGCGAGCGCGGTCACTCCGAGATCGAGAGCGTCGCTCATGACCGAACGTTTCGTGCCTGCGGCGTCGCGACTGCGTCGGACCCGTCGACGAAGACCGGCACGGCGAAGCCGCCCTCGGCCGCGGCGGGCGCTTCGGCGAGCGCGTCGTCGTGCGAGAGGCCCGGCGCCGGCACGTCCGGCCGCCAGCCGCCTCGGCTCTGCTCGAGCGGGGCCCCCGACGACGCCGGCTCGACGCCCTCGGTGTCGACGGCGCCGAGCTGCTCGACGTAGCGCACGATCGCGTCGAGCTCGCGGGCGAACGTCGCGATCTCGCTCTCCTCGAGCGAGAGGCTCGCGAGCTCGGCGACGTGGACCACGACCTCGGGCGCGATGGGCATCAGGAGTGCTCCGGCGCGGGCGTTGCGGCGTCCGCGGACGTGGTCGCTTCGGCGGGCGCCGCGCTGCTCGCGGCCGGCGCGGCCGTCCCAGGTTCTTCTTCGTACTCCGGCGGCGGCCCCTTCGGAAGCGCGGGGGTGCCGCAGGCGGCGAGCGCGAGCGACGCGAGGGCGAGTCGAATCATCGCGCGCCAAGATGCCACTTTTCAGGGCGCACCGCACGCGAGCCACTCGCCGAGCTGATACCGCGCGTCCTTCGGCGGATCGCTGGGCCCCGGAGGCATCGTCGTGTTGTCGCGCGCCGCGTTCCGAAAAATGTCCGCCGCCTGCGCCCGCACGGTCTCGGCGTCGGTGAACGCGCGCGAGCTGTAGCCGTTCGGCCCGCCGTGGCACGAGACGCAATAACTCTGGAAGAACCCGTGCCCGAAGTTGTCCCACGTGAGCGCGGTCCCGCCCGGCGGGCACGGGTAGTCGGTCATGTCTTCCCAGCTGCACGCTGCCAGCGCCGCGGCCACCGCGAGAACGACGAGGAGGCGCTTCATGGCATCTTCCCCAGCGAGAAGTTGAACCCGATGGAGACGTTGCCTCCGAAATAGAACGTCGGGCCGAGCGAATCCGGAAACCAGATGCCCATGAGCTCGGCGTTCACGACCCATTCGAGATCGTGCTTTTTGTAGAAGGGGATCTCGGCGCCGATCGTCATGCCCCCGCCGCCGCGGTGCCGGATGCCGGAGCCGACGCCGAAGATCAACCCGGCGGGCGTCTGGGCGACCGAGACGGCGCCCTCTTCGTGCTGATGAATCGCGAAGATTCGAAGCGACGGACGGACGCGCTTGAGCGGGATGTACCCGGTCACGCCGATGGTGAGGCCGGTGTCGAACCGGTCGTCGACCACGGCCATCTGCTCCCAGAGGACGGTGTCGATCGTGATGACCTTGGCGAAGCGGTAGCCGAGCCGAAGCAGCCCGCCGGCGGCGAAATCGCCCTGCCAGCTCGAGCCGAGCATGGTCGTGCCCGCGTCGAGTTGGATTTCGCCGGCGCGCGCGCTCGAGGCGAAAAAGAGAAAAAATGCGACAAAAAGCAGCCGAATCCGCGTCAAAAGGCACCCGTTTCTCCGGCCGCGTGCAAGGAGCCTAGATGCACCAGTCGGCCCGACCGTTCAAGCGCTTGACGAAGCGCCGCCGCTGCGTATTGTTCGCGTCCCCATAATTTCGTGGGGAATCACCAAATCCACACGCCCCTCGGCGCAAACTCGTCACCCGGTGCAGGTTCACGCTTGCTGGTGCGAGCGAGGGGCGGAGGCCCAACCGAAAAGGAAGCGCACCATGACCCAGTCCAACCAAAACGCCGGCGAAGCTCCGCTCCCGGTCAAGACGCTCCTCGACGCAGGCGTCCACTTCGGCCACCAGACCAAGCGCTGGAACCCGAAGATGCGTCCGTTCATTTTCGGCGCCCGCAACGGCGTCCACATCATCGACCTCGACAAGACCGAGCGCCTCTTCACTCGCGCGTACAACTTCGTCGCCGAGACGGTCGGACGCGGCGGCCACATCCTCATGGTGGGCACCAAGCGCCAGGCGCAGGAGATCGTCCAGGAAGAGGCGATCCGCTCCGGCTCGTTCTTCGTCGTCAACCGCTGGCTCGGCGGCACGCTCACGAACTTCCGCACGATCAAGCAGGGCCTCGATCGCCTTCGCCAGCTCGAGCGCATGAAGGACGACGGAACCTACCTCCAGCTCCCGAAGAAGGAAGTCTCGCGTCTCGAGAAAGAGCGCGAGCGCTCGGAGAAGTACCTCGGCGGTCTCAAGGCGATGGGCGCGCTCCCCGCGGCCGTGTTCGTCATCGACCCGTCGATGGAGACCATCGCGATCGAAGAGGCGCGCAAGCTCGAGATCCCGGTCGTGGCGATCACCGACACGAACTGCAACCCCGACCTCGTCGACTACGTCATCCCGGGCAACGACGACGCGATCCGCTCGATCAAGCTGATCACGTCGCGCATCGCCGACGCCGCGATCGAAGGCTCGCAGCGCCGCAAAGAGTTCCAGCCCTCGCAAGAGCAGGGCGGTGGACGCGGCGGAATGCAGACCGAGGTCTACGGCCGCCGCAGCCCCGAGCCCGCCGGCAACCCCGAAGCGCCGAACTGAGAGAAACACCCATGGCGAAAATCACTCCGCAAATGATCAAGGACCTGCGTGAGCGCACGCAGGCCGGCATGAGCGACTGCAAGTCGGCGCTCGAAGAGGCCGAGGGCGATCTCGACAAGGCCGTCGAGGTGATCCTCAAGAAGGGCATCGTCAAAGCCGCGGCGCGCGCCGGAAAGGTCGCGACCGAGGGCGAGGTGCGCACGGTCATCACCGAGAACGGTCTCCGCGGCACGATCGTCGAGGTCAACACGCAGACCGACTTCGTCGCGCGCGGCGAGGACTTCAAGGGCTTCGTCGGCAAGGTGCTCGACGTCGCGACCAAGCTGCCGAAGGGCGGCGATCTGCTCGCGCAAAAGTACCCGGGCTCGAGCGACACGGTCGACGTGGCGCGCAAGGAGCTCGTCGCGAAGACCGGCGAGAACACCATCGTGCGTCGCTGGGACATGGTCCAGGCGAAGCCCGGCGGGCTCGTCCACTCGTACATCCACATGGGCGGCAAGCTCGCGGTGCTCATCGAGGCGTACGCGCCCGAGGGCAAGACGAAGGACAAGGAGTTCCTCGAGTTCGTCGACAACTGCGCGATGCAGATCGCGGCGATGAGCCCGCTCGTCGTGTCGAAGGACAAGCTCGGCAAGGGCGACGTCGACAAGCAGAAGGAAATCTTCGAAGCCCAGATGAAAGAGGAGAAAGCCGCCGGCACGCTGAAGGCGCCGGAAGCGGCTTGGCCGAAGATCGTCGACGGCAAGGTGAACAAGTGGTTCACCGAGGTGACGCTGCTCGGTCAGGACAGCGTGACGACGCCCGGCTTCACCGTCGAAAAGATCCGCGAGGACCTGAGCAAGAAGCTCGGCGGCGACGTCCGCATCGCGTCGTTCGTCCGCTACTCGCTCGGCGAAGGTATCGAGAAGGTCAAAGACGACCTCGCCGCCGAAGTCGCCAAGATGACCGGCGCCTGACGCTCTCGGAGAGAGAGAAACAGGAAGATCAAAAGATCGGAAGGCGGAGAAATTTTGCGATTTCTCCGGGTGGGGCCGGGGCCGCAGTTTTCGTTTGAAACGATTTCGCTCGCCTCTTCTCCCCACAAAAAAATCCTTCTGATCTTCTGACCTTCCTGTTTTCTCTCTCTCTGTCTCTTATTTTGAAAATAGCGTAGCCCGCGCACAGCGGAAGAGGCCGAGCGACGCGAGGGCGGGGGCGAGCGCGCTCGCGGCGCGGACGAGCGCGGCGGGGGGCGACGCGCCGAGGCCCGCGTGCGCGAGGTGCAGCGTCGAGAGGCACGCGTCGGCCGCCGCCGCCACGCCGAGGAGCGCGTACGCCCCGAAGCGCGGGTGACGAAACGCGCGGATGAGCGCGATCGCGAAGAGCGCGTCGAACGCCGCCCAGCCGAAGAGCTCGCCGCGCGGAAACGCAAAGAGCGGCACCGCGTCGTGGAGCGCGAGCAAGCAGAGCAAGAGCGCCGTCCACGGCACCAGCAGCAGCGTCAGCACCCACGGCAGCACGAGCGGCCGCTTCACGAGCGTGCCGACGCCGAAGCGCACGAGCGAGCCGCCGGCGAACGCGCGCAGCACGTCGACGATCGCGAGCGCGACCGACGCGTCCTCCGGGACGACGAGCCAAACGCGCTGCCACTCGCGCGGATGGAGACGCGCCTTGAACGCGCGCAGGCCGCGAAAGTCGTAGAGGCCGCGCGCGAGCTTGCCGATGGCGCGCATCGGCCACGGCGCGCCCGCGAGCGGCGCGAGCCCCCACGTGACGGGCGAGTCCGCGGGCACGGTGCGGAGCGCGCAGTCGAAGAGCAGCTCGGTCGTCCCGTTCGGAGCCGAACGATCGCGGACCAGGTCTTCGACCAAATAGCCTTTTTTTGCGTAGATCGGCACGAGCGACACGAACGCGACGAGCTCGCCCTCGCGCTCGGCGGCGAAGTACCGGTGCTCCGCGGGGGCCTCGAACATCGCGAGGGTCAGGAGGAACTGCATCGGCTGCATCGGGCGCGACGCGAGCCAGCTCTCGGCGAGCGCGCTGACCCGCGCGCGCATGCGGGTCCCGGGCTCGAGCTCGTCGTGCTCGACGAGCCTCGCGGTGACGCCCTTCTTCCGCGCGCGGCGGAGCTGCTCTTTGAGCCGTCGATTCGTGGCGACGATTGCCGGCCAGTCGCCGGCGCGCCACCACGGCTGCTCGCCGACGGCGAGCGCGCGGTGCGCGGGCCCGAAGGGCTGCGCCTCGTCGCACGCGAAGAAGAGCGCACGCCGGCGCGCGCGCCTCGCCGCGGCTTCGAACCGCGCCGCGGCGCGCGCGATCTCGTTCTCGGGCGCGAGCGGTCCGCCCACCGCGACCCACGCCGAGCCCGTGTCCCAGTACGCGACGGCGGCGCCGCCCTCCTCGAACACTGAGATGCCCGGCTCGAGCGCCTGGAACGACGCCGCGTCGCGTCCGTGCGAGCGGAGCGCGTCGAGGAGGCGCCGAGGATCCATCGGGCCAGCTTTTAGCGCGGAGGGCGCCATCGGGCGAGATGGGTGCTAATTCTCGCGCGTGCGCGCCCGCGTCCTCGATTTATTGAAAATATCGTTCGCGCTCGCCGCGTGCCGCTCGACCGAATCCGCCACCGCCGCCGACACGGCCCCGCCGACGGCCACGGTCGCCGCCACGGCCGCAGCCACGGCCACGGCCTCAGCCACGGCCACGGATCCGATTCAAGCCCGCCCGTACCACCTCATCGCCCCCGACTCCGACGCCGGCCCGCTCCCGCTCGTCGTCCTCCTCCACGGCTACGGCTCGAACGGCCTCAACCACGACACCTACTTCGGTCTCTCCGCGCTGACCAAGAAGCGCGGCGTGCTGCTCGCGATCCCCGACGGCACGCGCGACCACAAAGGTCTCCTCTATTGGAACGCGACCGAGGCCTGCTGCGATTTCGACGGCGCGCCAGCATCGAAGGTCGACGACGTCGCGTACCTCGACGCTCTCGTGAAGGACGCCGAAAAAAAGGCGCACGTGGATCCGGCCAGGATTTCACGTGATCGGCCACTCGAACGGCGCCTTCATGGCGCACGTGTGGGCGTGCGAGAAGCGCTCGCCGCTCGCTGCGATTGTCGCGCTCGCGGGCGTGCCGTGGAGCGACGCGTCGCGCTGCGCGAACCGCGACCTCAGCGTCCTCCAAGTGCACGGCGACGCCGACACGGTCATCGCGTTCGAAGGCGGGCGCTCGTTCGGCAACGGCGAGCCGTATCCCTCGGCCGAGTCGGCGGTCGCGGCGTGGGCCGCGCGCGACGGCTGCGGCGCGGGACCTCTCGCAGGCGGCCCCCCGCTCGATTCTCGATCACGCCGTGCCCGGGCCCGAGACCACGCGGACGAAGTACGACTGCCCGCGCGGCGTCGACGTCGAGCTCTGGCGCATGCACGGCTCGGGGCACGTCCCCAAATTCGATTCGACGTTCGCAAAAGACGCGCTCGATTTCCTCTTGGCGCATCGAAAGATACATTGAAAATAACGAAAGGACTTGCGATTGCCCTGCTTCTCGAGCGGCGATAGAAGGACGGCGGCATGCGTCTCTGCGCCCTGAGCGTCGATCTCGACGAGATCCCGAACTACTACGCCATCCACGGTCTCGACGAAGGCGCGGCGCGCGGGCGTGGCCTCACCGCGGTCTACGACGTCGCCGTCGCGCGACTCATGCAGCTCGCCGAAGAGGAGCGCGTCCCGCTGACGCTCTTCGCGATCGGCTCGGACCTCTCGCGGAAAGAGAGCCGCGAGTCGCTTCACGCCGCCCACCTCCGCGGCCACGAGATCGCCAACCACACGCTCGATCATCGTTACGATCTCGTCCGGCTCGGCAAGGCGGAGATCGCGCGCCAGGTCGCCGGCGGCATCGACGCCATCCGCGAAGCCGTCGGCGAGACGCCCGTCGGTTTTCGCGCGCCGGGCTACACGATCACCGACGAGGTGTTCGAGGTGCTCGCCGAAATGGGCGTGAAATACGACTCGTCGGTGTTTCCGTGCCCGGCGTACTGGGCGCTCAAGGCGACCGCGATCGGCGTCTACAAGGCGCGCGGTCGTCCGAGCCGCTCGATCGTCGACACGCCCAACGTGCTCCGCGCGCCGACGCGCCCATACCTCGTCGGCCGGCCGTACTGGAGGCGGGGCACCGGCCTCCTCGAGATCCCGATCCAGGTCACGCCGAAGCTGCGGCTCCAGTTCATCGGGACGACCGTGACGATGGCGGGCCCGACCGGCGCGCGCAAGCTCGCCGAGATGTGCGTCGGCGAGCCGCTCGTGAACCTCGAGCTCCACGGCATCGACGTGCTCGACGAGCGCGACGGCCTCGAGCCGCTCGCCGCGCATCAAATCGACGTGCGCATCGCCCGCGAGCGAAAGCTCGCCGCGATCCGCGCGGTCGTCTCCGTGCTCCGCGACGAGGGCTACGCCTTCGTGACGATGCGCGAGGCCGCCGAAAAATTCGTTTGAATGGATTTCAGAACGGGTCGGAGAGCTGGACCTTCGGCTTGATTGCGGCGCCCGCGTCGGCGCCCGCGTGCTTCTTGTAAGTGCCGGCCATGAAGCTCTTGAGGACGGGGGCGATGTTCCATGCGTCGTTGTCGTCCCATTCGTCGGCGCTGATCGCGTCGACGATGCGCATCGAGTCGTCCAGCTTGAAGAACCACGGCTGGACGGGGCGATCGATGCCGAGCCCCGCGAGCTCGGACCCGAACGCGTCGACGTCGACGCGGACGACGCGCACGTTCGAGAGCGATTTCCTGGAGCTCGTAATTGGAGAACGAGCTGAACACCTCGTCGCACGAGGTGCACGTGCGCGACGCGGTGATGACGAGGAGCTTGTTGCCGTCGTCCTTGGCCGCGCCGAGCTCGAGCGCGATTCTGCGTCCGGAGCGAGCCGCCGCTCGGGCGCACGTCGACGACCTTCACCGCGCCGGTGTACGGCATCGGCTTGAGCGCCGTGGGCGCGGGCGGCGTCGTGATTGTCGCGGTCGGCGCCGTGTAGGTATAGGCCGTGTACGGCGTGTAGGCGGGCGGGGTGTACGTCGGCTTGCTCGAGGCGACCGCCGCGAACACCGCGACGTAGAAGATCACGAGCCCGATCGACATCAGCGTGCTGAGGAGGCCGGTGACGATGCCGCCGATCGCCAGGCCGTCGCCGCCGAGCGTTCCGCCCGAACGCGCGATGTCGCGCTTGGACATGAACCCGAGGATGACGGCCGGGATGCCCGCGAGAGCGCCGAAGCATCCGACGATGCTCAAGATGCCGAGCACCAGCGACGCGATCGCCTTGCCGTCGTTTTGCGGCGGCGGCGTGAAGATCGCCTGCGGCACGACCGGTGGCGGGTAGGGCGGATAACCCGGCTGCGGTGCGCCGGGGCCACCATATCCACCGGGCGGGGGCTGCTGCGGGTACATGCTCCTCCTTTATAGCGCGACGCGGGACTTCGCGAAGAACTCGCGGGCGACGGCGTTTTCGCCGTGCGCGAGCTCCTTGGGCGTGCCGCGCGCGACGATTTCGCCGCGGATCAAGAGGATGGCCTGGTGGGCGATGCTCATGCAGCTCGCGATGTCGTGCGAGATGACGAGGCTCGTCACCTGGAATTTCTCGCGCATCTCCTCGATGAGCTCGTCGACCATGCGGCTCGTGAGCGGGTCGAGCCCGCTCGTGGGCTCGTCGTAGACGAGAATCGGCGGCTCGAGCATGAGCGCGCGCGCGAGACCGACGCGCTTGCGCATGCCGCCCGACAGCTCCGCCGGGAACTTGTGAATCACGTTCGGTTGAAGGCCCAAGATCCGGAGCTTTTCTACGACGCGCTCCTCGATCTCCTTCCTCGAGAGATTCGGTGTGCTCGACGAGCGGGAAGGCGACGTTCTCGAGCACGGTGATGGAGTCGAGGAGCGCCGCGTACTGGTAGACCATCCCGAATTTTCGCCGCACGCGATTGAGCTCGCGCTCCGACATGCCGACGATGTTCTCGCCGTCGATGACGATCTTGCCGCTGGTCGGCTTCTCGAGCGCCACGATGAGGCGGATGAGCGTGGTCTTGCCGGCGCCCGAGCCGCCGATGATCACCGTCGTCTCGCCACGGCGACACTCGAAGCTGATTCCCTTCAGCACGACCTCGTCGCCGAACGTCTTGCGGACGTCCTCGAGGACGACGATGGGTGCGCCGGCTTCCATGTCGGTCCGAAGTGTGTCACACCCTTTCGCATGACCCAAGAACAGCTCGAGGCGGTGCTGAAACAGCTGTCGGCCAAGCTCGACAAAGAGGGCTGGTGGACGACACCCGAGGGCTCGCTGCTCACCCTTCACGTCGCGCACGGCGGCGCGAGCTTGGCGGTGACGCGCATCGAGTCGGTGCGGCTCGACGGCGCGCTCGTGACCGCGCGCACGCATCGGCGCGAGACGCACTGCTTTTCGCGCGACGACGTGTTCGCGGTCGCGTCCGACGGCGGCGGCGGCGAAAAGGGCCGGCGCCCCGGCTTCGGCTGACGAGGTTCGCGCATGATGCTCGGAGCGCTCGCGCAGGCGACTGCCGCGCTTCCGTTCTCGGATCTGTGCGTCTTCGGCGAGGCGCTCGGCGGGTTCGTGGGCGGCGCGCTGCGGGTGCGGCGCGCGCACGTCGAGGCGAGCATGGCGCGCGCAGGCGTGCGCGAGCCCGCCGTCGCCGCGGGCGCGATGTATCGCTCGCTCGGGACGAGCGCCCTCGAGCTCGTGTGGCTCGCTCGCGCGCGCCGCGACGTGCGCGAGCTCGTGCGCTTCGACGCGAGCGCCCGCGAGGCGCTCGACGACGTGAGGCGGACAGGCGCCGTGATCGCGGCGTCGCACACGGGCAATTGGGACCTCGCGGCGTGCGCGGTCGCGTCGCGTTCGCCGCTCCTCGTCGTGACGAAGCATCTCTCGATGCGCTTCGTGGACGCGTTCTGGCAGCGCGCCCGCGCCGAGCGCGGCGTGCTCCTCGCGCCCGCGGCCGGCGCGCTCGCCCACGGGACGAAGCACGTCGCCGCGGGCGGCGCGGTCGCGATGATGATCGATCAGGTCCCGATGCGCCGCGCGCACGCGCTTCGCGCGCCGTTCCTCGGCGAGGACGCGTGGGTCGACCGCGCGCCGGCGACGCTCGCCGCCCGGACGCGCGTGCCGATCATCGTGTCGGCGGCGCGCAGAAACGAGCGGGGCCTGCAGGAGATCTTCGCGCTCGACGTCATCCCGCCGCCGGCGCGCGCCTCGCGCGCGTGGGTCGACGACGCGACCGTCCGCGCGACGCGATCGCTCGAGCGCTTCGTCCTCGAGCAGCCGAGCGAGTGGCTCTGGATGCATCGCCGCTGGAAGACCCCGCCGGCATGAGCGGTCGCTCGCCGCTCGCGATCCTCGATCGCCCGCGGGTCGCGCCGGCGCTCGCGGCGCTCGCGTTCGCGGCGCTCGCGGTGAAGAACGCGATCTCGCCTGCGATCGACCAGGACCCGTTCTGGCTCGCGAGCGCGGCGCGCCTCACGCTTCGAACCGGGCACGTCCCGCGCGAGAACACGTTCTCCTTCGTCGCCGCGCACACGCCGTGGATCTGTCACGAGGTCGGCTTCGCGTTTCTCTACGACGGGGGTCTCTCGGCGATGGGCCCGGCGTTCTTCGCGCTCGTCGGGATCCTCGGCGCGGCGCTCACGGTCGGCATCGTGACGGCCTTCGTCGCGCGCGACGCGAAGCACCGCGCTGTGATCGCGGCGACCGCGCTCCTCGTGCTCGTCGCGCTCCCGCTCTTCTACTCGCCGCCGGCGTTCGCGTCGCTCGGGCTCGTCGCGGGGATGACCGCGCTCGCGTTTCGCGACGGCTTCGACGCGCGGCGCGCCGCGATCTGCGTGCTGCTCGAGTGGCTCTGGGCGCAGATGCACGGGAGCTTTCCGCTAGGCGTCGCGCTGCTCGTCGTCTCCGCGATCGACTCGCCGCGCGGCCGCAAGGCCCGCCTCGTCGCGGCCGCCGCGGGCGCCGCGCTCACGCTGGTGAACCCGTACGGCCCCGCGCTCCACGCGCTCGTCGTCACGTACGCGCGCGGCGGCAGCGACGTCGCGCGCGTCATCCAGGAGCACATCACCGAATTTCTCCCGCTCTGGCGCGCGCCCGGGGTGTTCGGCCCGTTCGCGGTGCCGGCGCTCGCGTTCGTCTCGCTCCTCGCCGTCGTCGCGGTCGTGCGCGGCACCGATCGCGTGCGAGGCCTCTTCGTCCTCGCGCTCGCCGCGATGGCGACGCTGCACACACGGCACATCCTGCTCGCAATCGTCGTCGGGTCGATGCTGGTCGCGCGCACGTTCGACTCGCTGTTGTCGCCGACGAACGAGCCTCGTCCGCACCCGCGCCGTCTGGGCGCTGGACTCGTGCTCCCTGGCGTCGCCGTGGCGATCGCCGCGCTCGCCCTCACGATGGCGCGTCACCCGCGCGCGTGGTGGCTCGGGACCAACCTCGGGGGACAAGGCGCAGCCGCGCTCATCGACGAGCTCCCGGACGGCGCGCGCGTCTACGCTCCCTTCGGCGTCGCCCCGGTCGTCACGTGGTACGCGTTCCCGCGCGGCGTCCGGGTGCTCTACGACCCGCGAAACGATTGCTACCCCGCCGACGTCGCGCTCGCCGCGCTCTCGCTCGAGTACGACGACGCGGCCGAGCGCGCGGCGGCCGACACCGTGTCGCATTTTGGCGCCGACTGGGCGCTCGCGCGCGCGGGCTCCTCGGTCGAGGCCTCGTTCGCGGCGTCGCCCGCGTGGCGCCGCGTCGACGAAAAGCCCGGTCTGGCTTTGTTCGCGCGCCGCTGATCCGCTATGGGAAGGGGCATGAACGACGCCTTGGTCATCGCGGGTCGAGCGCTCGAGAGCCGCCTCATCGTCGGCACCGGCAAATACGAGAGCGTCGAAGAGACCGAGCGCGCGATCGACGCCTCGGGCGCGTCGATGGTGACGGTCGCGATCCGCCGCGTCGATCTGAACGATCGCTCCAGCGGCTCGCTCATGTCGCTCCTGCGGCGCAAGACGAGCTGGACGATCTTGCCGAACACCGCGGGGTGCTACACCGCCGAAGAAGCGGTCCGCACGCTCCGCCTCGCGCGCGAGCTCGGCCTCGGACCTTTCGTCAAGCTCGAGGTGATCGGCGACAAGGACACGCTCTACCCCGACAACGAGCAGACGCTCGAAGCCGCCAAGCTGCTCGTCGCCGAGGGCTTCACGGTCCTGCCGTACTGCATCGACGATCCCATCGTCTGCCGCAAGCTCGAGGAGGCGGGCTGCGCGGCCGTCATGCCGCTCGCCGCGCCGATCGGGAGCGGCCTCGGCATTCGCAACCCGCACAACCTCTCGATCATCCTCGAGCGGGCGAAGGTCCCGGTCATCGTCGACGCCGGCGTCGGCACGGCGAGCGACGCCGCGGTCGCGCTCGAGCTCGGCTGCGACGGCGTGCTCGTGAACACGGCGATCGCGCACGCCAAGGACCCCGTGATGATGGCGGAGGCGATGCGCGACGCGGTCCGCGCGGGCCGCAAGGCCTTCCTCGCCGGCCGCATGCCCAAGACGCGCTACGCGAACGCGTCGAGCCCGACGAAGGGATTGATCGAGTGAGGCTCGCCGCTGGCGCGATGCTCCTCGCCGCGCTGCAGGCCCCGCTGCAATGCAGCCACGATCCCGATCCGTCGCAGCGGATCGAGGACACGGCGGGCGACGCGCTCTGGGACCTCGCGAACGACTTCGAGACGCGAGGCGATCACGCGGCCGCGCGTCACACGCTCGAGACGCTCGTCACGCGCTATCCGAGCAGCCGCCACACGCCGGCCGCGAAGGATCTCCTCGACGGAGGGACGTGGAGCGAAGCGGAGCGTCCCGACGACGAAGGGGGGACCGGGGCCCAGACGCCTCCACGACGAGATTCGCCAAGCGAGTCGAGATGACGAACGTGGACGGCGGACACGTCGCCCGACGCGTCGCGCTGATCCTCGTCACCGATCCGCGCTATGGCGACGCGCGAATCGAAGAGGTCGTGCGCGCCGCGGCCGCGCCGGGCTTTTGCGTGCAGCTTCGCGATCGGACCGCGCGCACCGACGACGACCTCTTGGCGCTCGCCGCGCGGCTTCGCGAGCTCACGGCTCACGCCGGCGCGCTCTTCGTCGTGAACCGGCGGCTGTCGCTGGCGCGCCGCGCTCTCGCCGACGGGTTTCACGCGCCGGCCGCGGAGCTCGCCGCCTCGTCCTTCGCCTGGACGAGCGCGCCTGCCCACGACGACGCGGACGTCGAGAGCGCACGCCTCGCCGGCGCGTCGTGCGTGCTCGTGAGCCCGATCTTCGCGACGCCCGGCGAAGGGAAGGCGCCGGCGCGCGGCCTCGGCGCGATTCGCGCGGCGCGCGCGCTCGCGCCGGACGCGACGATCGCGGCGCTCGGCGGCGTCGACGAGACCAACGCGCTCGCTTGCCGCGAGGCCGGCGCCGACGCGGTCGCCGTCGTCCGCGCGCTGCTCGAAGCGCGCGATCCCGCGCGCGTCGCCAATTGCCTCGCGCACCGCTAGGCGTAGTTTGCTATTCCATGGCCATGGCGAGCTACGAAGAGATGCTCAAGGAGACGACCGAGATCCTCGGCAAGCACGTCGATCTCGATCGCGCGATCTCGCCGAAGGATCACATCCAGAACGATCTCGGGCTCGACAGCCTGGGCGTGATGGAGGTCGTCGCCGACATCGAAGACCGCTTCGACGTCCAGATCCCGCAAGAGATGCTCTCGACGATCTCGACCGTCGACGACGTCGTCAAAGCCCTGACGAAGCTCCAACAGACCAAGCCCTGAAACCTCAGGGCACGTGCTGCGGCGTCGGGACGGTCGCGCCCGAGCGAACCGCGGCGACGACGGCCGCGGACAGCGCTTCGTCCGCCTTCTGACACGTGAGCGTCACGTCGCCCGAGACCGCGCCTTTGCACTCGTGGTTGCGCCTGTCGTAAGCGGCCTTCACATGGGCGTCGTTCAAGAGGGCGTCCTTCGTCGCGCTCTCGAGGTAGCGCCAGGCGATCGGCGCGGACTTCGGCGCGGGCGGGCGGTGCGTCGTGACCTCGCCCTCGCCGAGCGTGTAGCAGTTGCCGTCCCACCGCATCACCTGGAACCCGCCGCTCCCGCTCACTTGCATCCCGCCCGAATCGCCCGAGCGCTTCTCGAGGACGAGGACCTCTTCGTCGAACTTGAGCTTCGCGCGCGCCGACGCGCCGTCGGCGTTCCACCCGTCGACGTCGCCGCGCAGAAACGCGTGCGTGAAGGGCATGCCCTTCGACATCAAGAGCAGCGCGACGTCGGGAAACGAACCGTTGCACAGCCGCCGCTCCCACTGGGCCTCCGGGACGCACGGGTCGGTCGCGCCTCGCGCGCACCCGCCGGGAATCGCGTGCGACTCGCTCGCAGTCGGGCTCGCGCTCGCGCTCCCAGTCGGCGCCGCCGCCGCGTTCGTGCTCGTCGTGGGCGGGGCCGCGGGCTTCTCGCTCGCTCCGCCGCACGCCGCCAGACAAACCAACCCCGCCGCGACTCTTCTCATGCGCGCAGATTGGAGCAGCGCGCGCTTACTGGCGCAAGAGGACCGACACCGTCTCGCCGCCGACGACGAGATCGGGCTTGCCGTCGGCGTTCAGGTCGGCGAACGAGAACCCGCTCGCGTTCGTCCACGGGCCGGTGACGAGGAGCGCCTTGTCTTCGAAGGTTCCGTTGCCTTTGCCGACCATCACCATGAGCTGCTCGTTTTCGGTCAGGACGGTGTCCATGACCCCGTCGCCCGTCACGTCTTCGAAGGTGTAGTCGACGCCGTGGACCGCGGCGAAGGCGCTCATCGCGGTGAAGCCCGTCCCCTGGTCGTTGTGCACGAGCACGTAGGAATACGCGCCCGCCGAGCCGACCTCGACGATCATGTCGACGTAGCCGTCGCCGTCGATGTCGGCGAACGAGATTTCGACGACCTGCTCGTCGGCGACCGCGACGACCTGCGCGGCCTGAAACGAAGTGCCGTGTCCCAGCTGGACCGCCACCGTGGAGCCGATGCCGTACGCGAAGTCCGGCTTGCCGTCGCCGTCGAGGTCGGCGATGTGCGGGTTTCCCGCCACGGGGATCGAGGCGACGTGCTGCTCGGTGCCGTCGTTGGCGATGTCGTAGATGACCGCGTTGCCGTCCTCGTAGCAGACGGCGTCCGCGTAGCCGTCGAACGACGCGACGTAGTTCTGGCAGCCCCGCGGGTAGTCGGGCTGCTGCGTCACGTTGAAGTCGCCGTTCGCCGTCGCGAAGGCGATGGTCGTCGTCGAGCCGTAGTTGCCGTCCGACGTCGTGAGGACGAGATTGCTGCGGCCGTCGCCGTCGACGTCGTGAACCTCGAGGCCCTCGATCTCGTCGGCCTCGACGACCTTCGGATCGCCGAACGAGCCGCCGCCCTGGTTCAAGAAGACCGAGACGGAGGAGCTCGATGCGCAGCCGACGACGTCGGTCAGGTGGTCGCCGTTGAAGTCGCCGGTCGCGACGACGTCCTTCGGCGTGCCGTCGCCGCACGCGAGCAGCATCGGCGCGTCGAAGACCACCTGGTCCGGCGAGTCGTGCTGGACGCCGCCGCAGGCGAACGTGGAGGCCGAGAGACCGAAGACGAGGGCGATTCCTACGAGGTTGCGCATGGTGCACCCTCATCGGCCGCGCCGCCCCCGAGTTGCGCGAAATCGCTAGTCCGCCTCGAGCTCGCCGATGTCCTCGCCCGAGAGCACGAAGAACGCTTCGCCGTACTCTTTGAGGAGACCGAGCGCGAGGTCCATGTCTTCTTGCGTGTGGCCGCGGGTGATGTTCACGCGGAGGCGCTCCTCGCCGATTTTGGCGCCCGGGTAGACGATGGGGACCATGAGCACGCCGCACTCGAGGAGCGCCACGTGCATGAAGAGCGTCTTGCGCTCCTCGCGGCAGTAGACGGGCATGATGTGCGTGTTCGACGCGCCGAGGTCGAAGCCCGCTTCCTTGAGCTTGCCCCGCATGTACGCCGCTTTTTGGTGAAGCTCGGCGACCATCTTCGGGCCGTCGGCTTCGAGCATGTCGAGGATGGTGCTCGCGGCGGCGACGATTGGGACGGGCAACGACGCGGAGAAGAGGAAGGAGCG
This sequence comes from uncultured delta proteobacterium, assembly GCA_963731595.1. Lineage (GTDB taxonomy): Bacteria > Myxococcota_A > Polyangia > Polyangiales > Polyangiaceae > DASXHD01. Next base: position 1,335,210 of record CAVSWE010000001.1, on the reverse strand, counting down.
CGCCGTGTTCTGGATGTATTCGACGACTTCACCGCGCCCGAGCAGGATGCCGCCGATGCCGCCGAAGGTCTTCGAGAAGGTGGAGACGACGAGCGGGACCTTGCCCTCGACGCCGGCCTCCTCGAGGATGCCGCGGCCGTGGGTGCCGAGCGTGCCGGTTCCGTGCGCGTCGTCGAGGACGATGAACGCGTCGTGGGCGGCGCAGATGTCGACCATCTCTTTGATGGGGGCCTTGTCGCCGTCGAGCGAGTAGACGCCCTCGATGAGGACGATCGCGTTCTTGCGCTCGCGCGTCTTCAGGATGCGCTCGAGGCTGCGAACGGAGTTGTGGTTGAAGAAGCGCACCTCGGGCGCGCGGCCCGGGACGCCCGCGGCGAGGAAGGTGCCGTCGAGGATGCAAGCGTGGCTGTACGAGTCGAGGACGAGCGTCGTGTCCTTGTCGGCGAGCGACGCGATCGTGCCGAGCATCGCCTGGTAGCCCGTCGTGAAGAGCAGGCACTTCTCGAAGCCGTACCAATTCGCCAGGCGCTTCTCGAGCGCGACGTGGTCGACCGTCGTCGCCTGCACGCGCGAGCTCGAGAGGCCGCACGCGTACTTGTCGACCGCTTTGTGCGCCGCCTCTTTGACCTTGGGGTGGTTGGTGAGGCCGAGGTAGTCGTTCGAGCTGAAGTTGATGATCGGCTTGCCGGCGATCGTCGTGTGCAGGCCGCCCGTCTCGAACTCGCGGAAGAACGGGTAGAGCTGCTTCTCGCGAGCCTTGCGGATACGGTCGAGCTCGGCGTGGGCCTTGTCGTCGATGAAGCTCATGGCTCCGGGCCTTGTAGCGCGGTTTTCCGGGATTCGAAAATGCATCGAGCGGTGCGCAGCGCGCGGTCACCTACGCGCCCGCGGAGCGTGGCCAAGGCTTCTGGGATGGGCTCGGTTCGCGCAGCAGCGGAGGCCGCCGGTCGCGCTCGTCTGCGTGCCGGCGGCGGTCGCCACCGCGCGCAGGCGATCACCGCGCGCGGACGAGCACGGCTGACGCGTTGCCGTAGTAGCCCATCGTCGTCACGAGCACGGTGCGGACGCGCTCCTTCGGGGGGCCCGCGATGACGGCGGCGGGCGCGATGCCCTGGAGCCAGCCGAGCGCGCAGGCGAGCGCGAGCGCGCCGCCGGCACCCAGCGTCTCGCCGACGATCGCCTTCGGCATCGAGATGCACGCGTCCTCGCCCAGGACGTCGCGGATCGCGGCGAGCTCGGCGGTGTCGAACGGCTTGAGACCGGAGACGCCGCTCGCGACGAGGTCGACGTCGCGCGGCGTCATCGACGCGTCCGCGAGGCACGACTCGATCGCGCGTCGCATCGCTTCGGTCGACGCGAAGATCATCTGCCCGTCGTTCTCCGGTGCGTCGAAGGCCGTGCCGAAGCCCACGACCTCGCCGAGAGCACGGGCGCCGCGTTTGTCGGCGAACTCCTTCCGCTCGAGCGAGAGCATCGCCGCGCCCTCGCCGAGGAAGGCGCCGGCCTCGATCATTCCGAGGCGGTGGAACGCGACGAAGAGCGCTTCGCTCGCGGCCTCTGCGCCACCGACGAGCAGCGCGTCGGCGCGGCCGCTCGCGAAGTGAACGTCGGCGCAGCCGAACGCGTCGAGCGCGCCGCAGTTGCCGTCGCTCACCGCGACGTTGAGCGCGCGCATCTCCTCCCAGATGCTCGCGTAGCCGCTCGCGCTGTTCGCGACGGTGTTCGGAAATTTAGCCGGGTTGATGTAGCGCGCGTCCTCGAGCTGCGCGACGCGATCGAGCTCGGTGATCGCCTCGAGCGACCCGTAGGCGTTCGAGCAGACGACGCCGACGCGCTCGCTCGACGCGGGCGGCACGAACGCGCCGTCTTTCTTGAGGCCGGCGTCGATGGCGCTGAGGCGCGTCGCGACGACGAGGAGCTTCGTGAGCCGGTCGAGCGTGCGGAGCCCCTTCTCGCCGAGGTATTTGGCGGCGTCGAAGTCGCGAACCTCGGCGACGCTCGCGCCTTCGTATTTCGATGCGTCGAAGCTCTCGACCGGGTGTCGCGGCGCGTCGCGGAGCAGGGTGGGGTGCTCGAGGGCGCGGAAGAACGCGTCGCGCCCGATCCCGATGGCCGAGCAGACTCCGAGGCCGGTTACGACGCGCGGTTGCACGACGGATTCACGCGGCGGCGACGGCACGCCGCAAACGAGCTTCGTTGACGGCCGCCGGATCGGGCAGGACCCCGGGCTTCGCGAAGCACGCGACGGCGTTGTACCCGCCGAAGGCGGCGGAGTTGTTGAGGACGACGTCGGCGCGGTCCGTCTTGCGCGCGACGTTGGCGACGACGTCGACGTCGCACTCGGGGTCGGGCGTCTCGAACGCGATCGTCGGCGGGAGGATGCCGGTCTCGAGCGTCATGACGCACGAGATCGCCTCGAGCGCGCTCGCGGCGCCCATGCAGTGGCCGATCATGCTCTTCACGCTGGAGATGGGCACGCGGCGCTCGCCGAAGATGTCGTGCATCGCCTTCGCCTCGGCGAGGTCGTTGGCGCGCGTGCCGGTGCCGTGGGCGTTGACGAAGTCGACCATCTCGGGGCCGATGCCGGAGTGCTCGAGCGCGAGGCGCATGGCGGCGACGCTGCCCGCCGCGTCCGGGTGCGGCCGCGTGATGTGGTAGCCGTCGCAGCTCAAACCGTACCCGCCCACCTCGGCTTGCGGCGTCGCGTTGCGGCGGACGGCGTGCTCCTCGGACTCGATCACGAGGATGCCCGCGCCCTCGCCGACGATGAGCCCCTGGCGGTTGAGATCGAACGGCTGGCAGCGCTGCGGCGCCATCGCCGCGAGGCGAACGAAGCCGGAGAACTGGAGCTCCTGCAGGATCTCGGCGGCGCCGGCGATGACGACCTCGGCGCGGCCCGAGCGGATCGAAATCCGCGGCGAAGCCGATCGCGTAGTTGCCGGCGGCGCACGCGGCCGGCATCGTGAGCACCATGCCCTGCGCGCCGATGGCGCGGGCGAGATGAATCGGCAGGAGGGTCGAGCCGTACTTCGGCAGCATCGCGCGGCGCATCGCGCGCACGCCGCCGGCGATCCACGCGTGGTCGAGATCCGCGATGACGTCGGCCTCGCCCATCGTCGTGCCGACGACGACCGAGGTGCGCGGGCCGCGCAGCGTGTCGGCCGTGATGCCGGCGTCGCTCATCGCCATGCGCATCGCCGCGAGCGACATCGCCGAGCAGCGCCCGACGCGGCGGAGCTCGGCGCTCGTCAGGTGATCCTCGGCGTGGAACTCTTTCACTTCGCCGGCGAAGGTGCGGCCGAGCGGCGCCGCGTCGAACGACTCGACTTGCGAGATGCCGCTCTCGCCTTTGGCGAGCGCGTCGAAGAAGGCGCGACGCCCGAGCCCGATCGAGCTCACGACGCCGACACCCGTGATGAACACACGACGCATACTTGCTTGCCGTGCTTATAACCTTCGCGAGCAGGCATCGGCAACGAAAGAGGCCGTAATTTCGCTGCGAATCTCGCTACGCGCCGCGCGCGCGGATACGCGTTCTCGCGCAGCGCTCGAGTCTCGGCCGAGGCTTCTTGCGCCGAAGCGTGACGCAATGTAATGCGCGGTTCGATGTTGATCACCGAATCGAATCGGCCGCGCCTCGTCGCGCCCACGCTCGTCGACGCCGTGAAAGAGCTGCGGCATCTCGACCAGAAGGGCTTCGTCTTCATCCGCGCGGATGGAAGCGAGCGGTTCTGCTCGTTCAAGACGATCGACGAAGAGGCGGAGCGTCGCGGGGCGCATTTCGCGGCGCGCGGCGTGTCGCGCGGCGATCGCGTGGCGATCGTGGTGCCGGATCCCGACGAGTTCGTCCTCTCGTTCCTCGGCGCCATCTACGCGGGCGGCGTGCCCGTGCCGATGTACCCGCAGCTCTCGTTCAAGAACGTCGAGACGTATCACGACACCGTCGCGCACATCGTCGCCGCGTCCGACGCGAAGCTCCTCCTCACGACCGAGGCGACGAAGAAGTTCGTCGAGCCCGTCCTGCCGCGCGTCCCGAACGTGCGCGAGGTGATGACGACCGACATGCTCGCCGCGCCCGCGCCGGGCAAGCTCGACGTGAAGCTCTCGGCAGACGACCTCTGCTTCTTGCAGTTCACGTCGGGCTCGACGAGCAAGCCCAAGGGCGTGATGGTCACGCACGGAAACCTAGCGGCGAACAGCGAGGCGTTCATGATCGACGGCCTCGGCAAGGACTCGAGCGTCGACAAGGGGACGAGCTGGCTGCCGCTCTTCCACGACATGGGTCTCATCGGCTTCGTGATCGGGCCGCTCTTCACCGAGATCCCGGTCGTGTTCTTGCCGACGGCGAGCTTCGTGCGCTCGCCGCGCGTGTGGCTCGACGCGATTCATCGTCACCGCGGCACGATCACATACGCGCCGAACTTCGCGTACGCGCTCGTTGCCAAGCGGTTGAAGGACAAAGACGTTCAAGGGCTCGACCTCTCGTGCATCCGCATCGCGGGCTGCGGCGCCGAGCCGATCCAAGCCAAGACGCTGCGCGATTTCGCCGAGCGCCTCCGCCCCGTGGGATTCAATCCGAAGGCGTACATCCCATCGTACGGCATGGCGGAGGCGACGCTCGCGATCGCGTTCGCGCCGCACGGGCAGGGGTTCGCGACCGACTCGATCGATCCGAAATCGCTTCAGTCGAGCGAGACGAAGCCGCTGACCGGTGAAGGCGCGCAGGAGCTCGTGAGCTGCGGCAAGGCGTTCCCGGGCCACGAGGTGCGCGTCGTCGACGAGAACGGAAACCGTCTCGGGCCGCGCAAGGTCGGGCAGATCGTGACGACCGGGCCGAGCGTCTCGCAAGGATACTTCCGCGAGGCGGAGCTCACGGCCGAGGCGTTCAAGAAGATCCCCGGCGACGACCGCGTGTGGCTGCACACCGGCGACCTCGGGTACTTCGACGCCGACGGCAACGTCTACATCTGCGGGCGACTCAAGGACATCATCATCATCCGCGGGCGGAACTTCTACCCGAACGACATCGAGTGGGTGGTGAGCGAGCTCCCGGGCGTGCGCCGCGGGAACGTCGTCGCGTTCGGCGTGACCGTCGACGCCGGCGGCCATCACGTCGAGGACGGCACGGGCGAAGAGCAGCTCGTCGTCTGCGCCGAGGCGTTCTCGGGCGACGCCGACAAGCTGCTCGAGGAGATCCAGAAGGCGGTCACCGAGCAGATCGGGATCGCGGTGTGGAAAGTCGAGGTCGTTCCGCAGGGCGCGCTGCCTCGCACCTCGAGCGGCAAGCCTCAGCGGCGAAAGACGAAGCGCATGTTTCTCGACGGCGCGCTGCCCAAACGCGAAAAGCGGTTCGCAGACGGCGTCGAAACGTGAGCACCGTCGCGGCCGCAGGTGAGCATTCGTACAGCATCAGGTATTGAGGTTTCGGCCATTTTCGGCTAATCACGCGCGTCGACAGGGTGCAGCCGCTCGGAGGCTGCGACCGGCATCGGATTCGCAAGGCGGAGAGAGAGAATCATGGCGTTCAGTCGCACCGAGCTTCTTCAGATGTTCAAGAAGACCGCCGCGGAAATCGCGGAGAAGGACTTCCCCAACATCTCCGAGGCGACGGTCATCAGCGAGCTCGGGATCGACTCGCTCGGCATGTTGGAGATCGTCGGCGCGATGGAGCGCCAACTGAAGATCCAAATCCCCGACGAGTCGCTCGCCGGAATCCAGACCGTCAAAGATCTGATCGAGCTCGTCGAGAAACGTCAGACCCCGGTGGTCTGAACCAGGAGACCCTCATGAGTGACACGCTGAAGCAGGAGCTGCGCTCCCTGATTGCCGAAATCGCCGAGAAGGACGAGATCCCCGACGAGACCCATTTCAAGGAGCTCGGCATCGACTCGATGATGGGCGTCGAGATCGTCGCGGCGATCGAGCGCCAGTACAAGATCAAGATCGAGGACGCGGAGCTCCAAGAGGTCTCGACGCTCAACAAGAGCTACGACCTCGTGAAGAAGAAGATCGCCGCCGCCCAAGCGGCCTGAGCCTCTCGCTTCGCCGCACGCTCAGTCCCCGAGCCAGGCGCGGCGGAACGCGGTTTGTTCCGCGGTGGCGTCCTTGGCGAGCGTGAGCTTGACCTTGTCGAGGCGCGGGCCGTCGAGGACCAGGCGGAGCGCGAGGACGCGCGCGTCGCGGCCGACGATGACCTCGACCTCGTCGCCCGCGTGTTTGCCGAAGAGCGCCGCGTCGAGGCCGGTGCCGTCGACGCGCTTGCCGCCGAGCGCGATGAGCTCGTCGCCCGCGTCGATGCCCGCGCGCTGCGCGGCGCAACCGCGGAGCGCGCTCGCGACGTAGAGCCTGCCGCCGTCGGCGCGCGTGCGCACGCCGAGGCTCGCGGTCGAGTCGTTGCGCGCGGTCCGCTCCATCGCGACGCCGGCGTGGCGCAGCGACGCCGCGAGGTCCCAGTCGCGCGTCCCGCGGACGAGCGTGTCGAACAGATCGGCGAGCGGCACGCCCGCGGCTTCTTCGAAGAGACGCTGCATGCCGTCCTCGGGGATCGGGACGCCGCGCGCGCCGTGCGTCTTCCAGAGGTGGGCCAGCACGGAGTCGAGCGACGCGCGCCCGCTCGTCCGCGCGCGGATCTCGAGGTCGAAGACCGCGTTGGCGATCTCGCCCTTCCGGTAATAGCTGATCGTGCTGTTCGGCGAGTTCTCGTCGGGCCGGTAGAGCTTGATCCACGCGTCGAACGAGGCGGTCTCGAGCGGATGGACGAGGCGGCCGGGCGTGCCTTCGACGTAGGCGACCTCGCCCGCGAGGTGCTCGAGGTACTCCTCGACCGTGCACAGCTTCGCGAGGCGGAGGACGCGCCAATCGAAGTAGCTCGTCGCGCCCTCGAACCACCAGAGCAGGCGCGTGTAGCACTCCTCTTCGAAGCGGTACGGCGAGAGGCCGGCGGGCCGCATCCGCTTTACGTTCCACAAGTGGAAGTACTCGTGCGCGACGAGCGAGAGCAGGTCGAGGTAGCCGTCGCGCGAGTCGAACGCGTTCTCCGGCGCGATGAGCGCCGCGCTCGCCATGTGCTCGAGCCCGCCGCGCGCGCGCGGCGAAAAGTGGAGGAGGAAATCGTAGCCGTCGTGCGGCAGGTCCCCGCCGAAGAGGGACGCCTCGGTCTCGACGATGGTCTTGGTCGCCTCGAGCAGGCGCGCGAGGTTCGCGTCGGTGATCGCGTTCTCGGGCCAGAGGGCGAAGCCGTGGCGCTTGCCGGCGGCGAGCGTGGAGGCGTGCCGGAAGTGGCCGGCCTCGATGGGCGAGTCGACGAGGACGTCGTAATTCGCGGCGCGGTAGCGGCGCGGCACCTCGGAGACGCGCTCGAGCGGCGTCACGACGCGAAAGTTCTCCGGCAGGTCGAGCTCGACCTCGACCGGCGCGTCCAGGCGATCGACGACGCCGGCGAAGGTCGGCGCGCCGTTCAGGAAGAGGTGGCTCGCGTCGACGTGGTTCGTGCGCACGGTGAGCTCACCGCAGTACACGCGGTAGCGCACGGTGACCTCGCGGGCGCCGCCGTGCTTCACGGTCCAGCAGTTTTTGCGGGTCTTCGTGACTTCGTGTGGCTCGCAGACCATCGACTCGACGTTGCGGGCGTACTCGCGGACGAGGTAGCTGCCAGGCGTCCACACCGCGAAGAAGAGCTCGAGAGGGTCGGGGAGATCGTCGCCTGAAACGGTGGTCTCGACCGAGATCAGATGAGCCGCGGCATCGGCGAGCGCGACGCGGTGGACAATTCGCATGGAATGGTATTGTACACACCATCGACATGCGCAGGACGACCGTCTCCGGACGAAAGCTCGTGCTCCTCGGGGGCTCGGTTTCGATCATCGTCCTCTTCGGCGTGACGTTCGCGTTCCGCACCTTCGGGTGGACGCGCTTCGTGGCGAACAGCCAGCTGCAAGAGGGCAAGTCCAACGTCGTTTATCTCGGACGCGCGGTCGCCGCCTGCGCCGAGAAGACCGGCAAAATCCCGCCGACGTCGCGGACGGTGCCGGTCGATCTGTCGCAAGTGGGCGGCAAGACGTACGCCTCGACCGACGCGGACTGGTCGGACGAGGCCTTCGCCTGCGACGGCTTCCGCGTCCGAGATCCGCAGCGTTTCCAGTACCAGTGGGAGCGCACGAGCGATCACGGCGGCGTCGCCCGCGCGCGCGCCGACTTCAACGGCGACGGCGTCGTCGAAGCGACCTTCGAGCAGGAGCTGTCGTGCGAGCCGAAGAACGGCAAGATGCGCTGCACGCCCGGCGCCTTCCACGACCGCAATCGCTGAGCGCGATCCGAAGGCGAGAGGCTCTCTCGGGGCGTCAACCCGAATAAGAGTCGGTTTCGGGGAGCGCGGCGGGTGAGGCGGTGGGCTTGGACGGGAGCTTCTTGACGGGGGCGGCGCTCGGGATGGTCGCGACGACGGCGGTCCACGACGGGAAGAGCGCGACGCCGGGCACGAGCTCGATCGCGAGGGCGAGGAGGACGCGCAGCTTGAAGCCGAGCGTCATGAAGAGCGCGATCGCGACGAGGACGTCGAGCACGTCGTCGGGGATCGAGAGCGCGCCCTCTCCGAAAATCGGGAAGAAGCCGAGCTGAACGAGATCCGCGAGGCCGGCGATGACGAGGGCAATCTTTTTCCGTGTCGACGAGACGGCGTGGGTCTGGAGACCCGCGTGCGCCTGAGCGACGACTTCGGTGCGTACGGCTTGGATCGGTCCCACCGTTTCAAGTTAAGGCGGGATCACGCGGACGTCGAGGTCCCACGGGCCCTTCGACAAGTTGTAGCCGTCGATCACGATGTAATACGTGCCCGCGCCGAGCTCCTCGTCGAGGAAGCTCCGAGGCCCGGAGAACGCGAAATTGCAGGCACCCGTCAGCTCGACGCCCGGGCAGGTCGTACCTTGGCGCAGGCTCAGGATGGTCGAGTAGGTCGAGCCGTTCATGTCGAGCACGACGCGTCGATTTTGGGTGAGGACCAAACGGAGAATTTCGGTCCGACGCGCCGCCCTTGGGCGCGCCGCCGTAGTCGCAGCTCTCGTCGAAGTCGGCGATGAAGCCGGTCGTGTCGCCGTAAAAGAAGCCGCCGGTCTCGGGGATGTCGACGACGTTGAAGCAGTCGTCGCCGCTCGTCACTTGCGTCGCCGCGACCGCGTCGCGCACGAGCGTCGTCAGCGTGCCTTGTTGGCCGTCGGTGTCGGTGACGACGACGCGATAGTCGCCGGCGGCGACGTTCTCCTTGCTCACGCGGACGGGCGTCGACGCTTCCCAGCAGAGGAGTCGATCCGTCGACGTGCACCCGGGCGCGTCGAAGGAGAGCGCGCCGACGTCGGTCTGCGGGAATCGGCCGACCACGAGCACGTCGCTCGGCTTCGCGAGCGAGACGTCGAACGACGCCGTGGGGCCCCCCGCGAGGCAACCGTCTTGGATCGCGTCCTCGTGGTTCGAGAGATCGAACGGCATCGTCGCGTCGATCGTGGCGCTCGGCGCGGTCGCGCACGATTGGTCCGACGGCGCGACGGTCGGCGCGGAGGTCTCGACGAGGACGCTCGCGTCGAGGAGCGAGGTGCCCGCGACGGTCAGGTAGTACGTGCCTTGGAGGTTTCGCGCAAAGAGCGGGAGCGACGGTCCGTTGCGACACCGGAGCTCGTCGCTTTGCCCGGCGCAGCTCGGCGCGCGCAGACCGAGGACGGGCACTCCCGAGCCGCGCAGCGTCGAGGCGTAGACGCGCACGTCGGCGGCCTGCGCGAGGGTGAGCGCGTAGGTGAGCTCGCCGGTCTGCGCGCCGCAAGCGTCGGGGAGATCCTTCGACGGATCGACGAGCGAGACCGTCGTTGGCGTGTTCACCGCGATCGGCGAGGCGGTGGCGCAGTCTTCGTTCGGTGCCTTCGCCGCGGGGGCGAGGAAGTCGACCGAGAGATTCACCGTCGACTCGACCGACGACGTGACGAGCACGAAGTACGTGCCGGGCGCGACGTCGCGCGCGCGCGCCCGCGTCGCGTACGTGCCGTAGCTCGCCCCGCACGCGAGCTCGGAGCTCGACTGGCCGCAGACGGTGAAAATCGCGACGGCGGTCTCGCCGCTCGGCCCCTCTGCCCAGACGTCGAGATCGACGTTCGGGCCGGCGGGGACGGTGACGGCGGCGAGGACGTCGTGCGCGGCGTTCGGGTTGGTGACCGAGCAGCTCGCTCCGTACGCCTTCGGCGCGCCGACGGTCGAGAGCGCGTACGTGCCCGGCGCCGTCACGGGGAGCGCCGTGTCGCAGGTCGCGTTCTCGGCGACCACGCACGGCTGCTCGTCGATCTGGCCGTTGCAGTTGTCGTCGACGCCGTTGCCGCAAATCTCGCTGTGAAGGCTGGAAACCGCGGGATTCGCGTCGTCGCAGTCGTGCCCGCCGGCGCAGTGGTCGTCGCCGTCGCCGTCGCCGTCCACGTCGCGGAGCGTGTGCGAGCAAGTCTTCTGCGTCTCGTCGCACGCGTCGATGTCGCACGCGGTGCCGGTCGAGCAGGCGACGACCGGGCCGGCCCCGCAGCCGGTCTTTCTGCAGACCTCTTTGCCGTTGCAGTAGACGCCGTCGTCGCACAGCGTGTCGTCGGGCACGTTGCGGCAGCGGTGGAGCGTCAGGTCGCACGAGTCGTGCGTGCAGGCGACCTTGTCGTCGCACTGGCCGTCGTCGGTGCAGGGACCGCCGAGCGTCGGGTCCGCGTCGGGTCCGCCGTCGAGCGGCGCGATTGCGTCCGTCGCGTCGGGCGACGCGTCGATGCCGACGAGCGGGTCTTTCACCGGGCCGCCGCACGCGACGAGGAGCGCGCAGGCGGCGAGGGCGAAGCGCGGCATGCGCGCAGAATAGCAGCAACCTATTTCAGGCGTGCATCGGCGGCGCCAGGCGCGCGACGATTCCGCGCGCGGGATCGCGCTGAGGCTCGGGCGCCGGGAGGCCGCGCAGGCTCTCGAAGAGGCGTGCGCGATTGTCTTGGTCCATCGCGTAGAGCTCGATGCCGAGGCAGCGCGCGTAGTCGCCGCCGCAGAGATAGTCGCCGGGGCGGCGGCCGTGGACGACGCGGGCGACGTGGCCGAGCGCGTCGACGTAGCGGTTGCTGCTCGGCGGCTTGAAGCAGACGACGACGTCCTCGCCGGTGAGGACGCGAACGTTCGTTCGAACCAGCATGCCGCGCTCGGAGAGATCGAGCGCGAGGTCGCCGACGATCTTGAAGTCGCTCTCGCGCACCACCTCGCAGTCGATGCGGACGAAACGCCGAAATGCCCTCCGCGGGATGCCCGTGATGCTCATGACACGACGCTAAGTCCGAGCGCGCGGATCGGCCCAATTTTCGATCAGCGATCGAACAGCTCGTCGCCGTAGAGGGCGACGCGCTCGCGCCGGAAGTAGCGGCCCGTCGCGCGGAGGGTCGTCGGGTCGGTCATCCAGTAACGGTAGAGCACGGCGCGGACGTAGCGCGGTTTCTTGCCGGCGAAGGGATCCTCGCGGAAGAGGCGGAGCACGTCGGGCGAGCGCTCGAGGAGACGCGCCTTGACCAGCAAGACCCACGGGCACGTGGCGTCGGCGACGTCGTCGATCGCGCGGCGCGGGACGCCCTCTTCGGCGACCGCGCAGAACCACAGGTTCCATTCGAAGCGCGGCTGGTACGGGGCGAAGATTCCGGGCGCTTCGTCGAGCGCTTGGGGCTTGTAGTTGAAGCGGTACGGCACGTAAGTGACGCCGTCTTCGGAGCCTTGGAATTCGATCTCGTGACGCACCTTCGTCATGCGCGCGAAGAGACCGTAACGATTGGCGAGGTGGACGTGCCCGAGCACGTCGGCGGGCGCGGCGAGCCAGGACATCGGCTCGGGGGCGCCCTCGAACGCGAAGACGGCGAGCGACGCGTAGAACGACAGCACGATGAACGCTGCCGCCGGCCACACGCGGCGCTTCGCGGTCGCGACGGGCCGCGGGATGCGCACGCGCGCGACGCGCTCGAGGGCGTCGTCGTCGACCAGCAAGACGCCGAGCGCGAGGACGAGATAGTTGAGGAAGCAATAATTCGCGGTCGCGATGATGCCGACTTGGAGGAGCGTCAGGACGGCGAAGGTCGTGAGGCGAATCGGTCGCGGAAAGAACATCCCGAACACGAGGCCGAGCTCGACGATCAGCGTCACGAACGCGGTCGCGGCGTGGAAGCCGTGCGGGAGCTGCTGCGCCCACCAGCCGATCCAGGTCGGGAGCGGACCGTTCTCGTAGTAGCGGTCCATCGCCGTGAGATCGCGCCAGCTTCGGTCGCCGCTCGCCAGCTTCGCGACGCCCGACTCGAAGTAGATGCGGAAGCACTCCCAGAGGACGAGCCAGCGCGCCGCGCGCGACGGCGGGTCGGCGGGGGCGAGCCCGGGCCGGAGGCCGTGCGGCGCGAGGACGAAGGCCGCCGCCGTCGCCTCGAGCAGCATGCCCTCGGACTGGTACGACGAGAAATCTTGCGCCGCCGTGACGAACGACAGATAGAGGACGCCGCAGACGACGAGCGACGCGCGCGGCGCGACGTCGACGACGAGCAGCACGGACGCGAAGAGGCCGAGGACGACCAGCGCCTCGAGCCCGCGGTCGCAGGGCGCGAGCCACAAGACCGACGGGATGAACCAGTAGCGGGAAAGGCCGGCGTGCGCGCGGACGAAGTCGAAGAGCTGGCTCGCAGGCAGGATCCCGCGGTCGCCGACGAGGCCGCGGATTTGGAAGGCGAGCGAGTAGAAGGCCGAGAAGTGAAAGACGCCGAGCGCGCGGAGAAAGAGCCAGCGCGCGGCGAGAAAACGGCTCGTTTCGTCGGGCGCGAAGAACGCGCGCGCGGTCAGGCGCGGGCGAGGGAGCTCAGGGGCAGAGCTGCTGTCCACCGCTCTTCGCGTAGGCGTTCGTCTTCGCGACGAGGTTGCCGTTGTCGCTCTCGGGGGTCGTCTGGTCGCCCGCGCCCGCGCCGAACGCGAAACCGACGAGGTGCGCGGCGGCGAGCTCCTGCGCGTGGCCGAAGAAATATTCCACGCGGTTGTCCTTCCACGCGTCGGTCGCGTTGGGCAGCGACATGTTGCCGACGGGGAGCTGCCAGTCGAGCAGCGGCACGTTCGCCGCCTCGGCGAGCGCCTTCAGCCACGCGAAGTCTTGATGGAAGTCCGGCAGGGTCTGGTTCGTGTCGTCCCACCAGCTATTTCGTCCGATGGACTGGTAGTAGCCGGCGTCGCGATCCGACGCCTCGACCACGATGAAGTCGCTCTTGTCGGCGCCGCACGCGACGAGGAACGCCGCGGTCTTCTGCGCCTCGGCGGCGACGTCGAAGGTGGCGTTGGTGTTCTCGGCGACGTCGATGTTCGTGGACCAGGCCGACGCGTGCAGGCCGACGCGCGCGTTCGGCGCGTACTTGCGCACCATCGCGATCATGCACTGGCCCATGCCGGCGATGCTGTTTTCGACGCTGCCGCAGTCGGTCGGGTTGGCGGTCGCGACGGCCGCGGCGAGCGCGTGCGCTCCCTGGCCCGTCTGCTCGGCGTAGCCCCAAAAATCGGGCTCGATGTGGAGGACGACGGTCGCGCTCCCGATCTGTTGGAGGAGAAACCGCCAGTCGGCGAAGTAGCGCGTCATCACGCCCGCGTCGGTCGCCGCCTGCGTCACCTCCGGCGCGCCCTCGTTCACGCCGCTCGTGTGGAGGAGCTCGTAATACGTGATCATCGGGATCTCGCCGTCGCCTTGCGCGGTCGAGAAGAAATTCCGCGCGTAGGCGCCGGGCGGATCCTGGTCGTACTGCCAGCAGCCCCACCAGGCGCAACCCGCTCCGCCGTTCTTGCAAGAAATGCCTTTTGCGGTGCAGCTCGAGGCACAACTTGCACAGGGCGACGTGCCGTCGAAGAGGCCGCCGGAGAGGTAGACGTAGCGGAGATCGAACGGCGCGAGCTTGGCGGTCGCGTCGGCCATGGACGCGCCGACCATGAGCTTCGACTTGCCGAGCTCGGCGAGGAGCGGCGCGCCGAGGCACGTGCCGTTCGAGCCGTCGTACGGCGGCGGCGGCGCGACGTCGCTTCCCGTTCCGGAGTCCGAGCCGGTCGTGACGTCGCTGCCGCCTCCGTCGCCGACGGCGCTATCGTCGCTCGTGCTGCTGCACGCGGCGACGACGAGTAGAGCGGATAGCCCGAAGAGTGAGCCCCTCACGCCTCGAGGGTAACAGCTTTACGGGCAGAACGGCTGTCCGCCGGACGCGGCGTACGCCTTCTCTTTCGCGATCAGGTTGCCGCCGTCGGTCTCGGGCGTGGTCATGCCGCTCCAGCCGGCGCCGAAGCCGACCGCGAAGACGTGCGCCGCCGCGAGCTCGTCCATGTGGGCGAAGAAATAGTCGAGGCGGTTGTCGCGCCAGGCGCCGCTCGTGTTCGGCAGCGTCATGTTGCCGACCGGGATCTGCCACTCGAAGAGCGGCTTTTGCGCGGCGTCGGCGAGGGCCCTGGCCCACGCGAGGTCCTGGTGGAAGGTCGGCAGCGTCGCGTTCTTGGAATCCCACCAGCGGTTCTCGCCAATCGAGTCGTAGTAGCCGGCGTCGCGGTCGGACGCCTCGACCACGACGAAGTCGCTCTTGTCGGCGCCGCACGCGACGAGGAACGCCGCCGCTTTCTGCGCCTCGGCCGCGACGTCGAGCGACGGGCTCGTGTTGAAGGCGACGTCGACGCCGGTCGACCACGGTGAGGCGTGGAGACCGACGAGCGCGTTGGGCGCGTACTTTCGCGTCATCGCGATCATGCACTGACCCATACCGGCGATGCTGTTCTCGTAGCCGCCGCAGTCGGTCGGGTTCGCGCTCGCGACGGCCGCGCTCGCGTGCGGATCGGGCGAGGCTCTCTGCGCGTAGCCCCAGAAATCCGGCTCGAGGTGCAGGAAGACCTCGGTGCCGCCGATCTGTTGCAGCATGAAGCGGAAGTCGGCGAGGTAACGCGTCATGAACGACACGTCGGTCGCGGCTTGCGTCGCCTCGGCCGTGCCCTCGGCCACGCCGCTCGCTTGGAGGAGCGAGTCGTAGGTGATCATCGGGATTTGCTGGTTGGCTTGCGCCGACGCGATGAACGCGCGGACCAGCTGTCCGGCGGGCGTCGTGTCCGCTTGCCAGCAGCCCCACCACGCGCCGCACGTCGTCGGACACATCGCGCAGCTCGTCGGATCGAGGAGCGGGCCGGCGACGTAGAGGTAGCGGAAGTCGAAGGGCGCGGCGGCGGCGCTGGCGTCGGACATCGTCGCGCCCACGAGCAGCCGCGACTTGCCGAGGTGCTGCATCAAGGACGAGCCGACGCACGTCTTGGGCGTGATCGTCCCCGCCTCGACCGCGCCGCCCGCGTCCGTGTGCGGCGCGACGCGCTTCGAGTACTGGGTGAGGATCGGCTCCGAAGAGCTCCCCGAAGAGCTCGCCGAATTGTCGCTGCTGCAGCCCGCGACCACGACGAACAAACCAACACAACCGGCACTGAGCTTCATGCCACCTCCACGGTTAGTCCTCCCCAGGAGCCGGGCACCCTACGGGCGAACGTCTGTCGGTGCAACCGCGAAAGGCGGCTGAAATGGCTGAGATCGGCGTCGATCAGAGCGTCAGCGTCTCGGCGTGCTCGCCGAAGATTCCGCGGAGGACGGTCGCGATTTCGCCGACGGTCGCGCGCGCCTTCACCGCGTCGAGGACGAGCGGCACGAGGTTGTCGCTGCCGCGCGCGGCCTGCTCGACGCGCTCGAGCGCGCTGGCGCACGCGGACGCGTCGCGCGACGCGCGCACCGCCCGGACGCGCTCGCGCTGCTCCTCTTCGATTCGCGGGTCGACGCGGAAGACCGGCACGCTCGCGGCCTCGGCCGCCTGGTACGCGTTCAGCCCGACGACGAGGCGCTTCTTCTGCTCGATCTCGAGCTGGTAGGCGTACGCGCTCTGCTGGATCTCGCGCTGCGGGTAGCCCTGCTCGATCGCCGAGACCATGCCGCCCATGCTCGTCGATGCGCGCGATGTACTGTCTCGCGCAGCCGACTCGATGCGGTCGGTGAGCGTCTCGATGGCGTAGCTCCCGCCGAGCGCGTCGACGAAATCGGCGACGCCGGACTCGCTCGCGATGACTCTGCTGCGTGCGGAGCGCGAGCGTCGCGGCGTCCGCGGTCGGCAGGCCGAGCGCCTCGTCGAAGCTGTTCGTGTGGAGCGACTGGCAGCCGCCGAGCACCGCGGCGAGCGCCTGCACCGTGACGCGCACGACGTTGTTGAGCGGCTGCTGCGCCGTGAGCGTCATGCCCGCGGTCTGGCAGTGGAAGCGCAGGGCCTTGGCGCGATCGGTCTTCGCGCCGAAGCGCGATTCCATGATGCGCGACCACATGCGGCGCGCCGCGCGGAACTTCGCGACCTCCTCGAGGAGGTTGTTGTGCACGTTGAAGAAGAACGAGAGCTGCGCGCCGAAGCCGTCGACGTCGAGCCCCGCGTCGACCGCGGCTCTCACGTAGGCGATGCCGTCGGCGAGGGTGAACGCGACCTCTTGCACCGCGTCGCAGCCGGCCTCGCGGATGTGGTAGCCGCTGATCGAGATCGTGTTCCACTGCGGCACCTCACGCTGGCAGAACGCGAAGATGTCGGTGATGAGCCGAAGCGACGGGCGCGGCGGGTAGATGTACGTCCCGCGCGCCATGTACTCCTTGAGGATGTCGTTCTGGATCGTGCCGCGGAGCTTTTCTGGCGCGAGACGCCGCTCTCCTCGGCGACGGCGATGTAGAGGCAAGGAGGATCGCGGCGGTCGCGTTGATCGTCATCGACGTCGAGACCTTGTCGAGCGGGATGCCCGCGAGGAGCGTGCGCATGTCGTCGATCGAGTCGATGGCGACGCCCACGCGGCCGACCTCGCCGCGCGCGTGCGGGTCGTCGGAGTCGCGGCCCATCTGCGTCGGAAGATCGAAGGCGACGCTGAGGCCGGTCTGGCCCTGCGAGAGGAGGTAGCGGTAGCGCTCGTTCGACTCGCGCGCGGTGCCGAAGCCGGCGTACTGGCGCATCGTCCAGAGGCGGCCGCGGTACATGTTCGGCTGGATGCCGCGCGTGAAGGGCGGCTTGCCGGGGAAGCCGACGTCGCGCTCGAAATCGACCCGCGCGACGTCGTCCGGACCGTAGAGGGGCGCCGCGTCGGTCTGGCCGGCGAGGAGCGGCGCGCGCGTCCGCGGGGAGTTTTTCGCTTCGAACGGGCCGAGGACCTCGCGCTGCCAGGCTTCTTTGAGAGCTTTGGGATTGGTCACTCCTCCGATTTAGGCTGGCGCGGCCGATTCGGCTACACCTTACGCGATGCCTGGCGCGCGCTGGCTGATCGTGGAGGACGCGTTCCCCGACGCGCGCGGGATTCTGCTGAAGCCGCGCGTCGTGGTGGAGGCCCCGTTTCGAGGCGAGGTCGACGTGACGCTGCGCTCGCCGGGCGGGAGCGAGCGGCGCGCCCGGGCGTCGCTCATGGTGTCGCACGTGCGCGGGGCGCTCGCGCCCTTCGCGATGGTGCGCCTGCACGGCGTCGCGCTCGAGGACGCGCCCGCCGGCACCGAGGTCTGGGGCGACGCGCCGCTTTGATCAGCCGCCGCGGATCAGTTCTTCGAGGCGCGTGATGCGCTCGCCGTAGACCTTGCCGAGCGAATTGGCGGTGACGTCGTCGAGCCGCGCGAGCGCGGAGTGCCAGCGACCGAGGATTGACTGCGCCTCGGCGATGACGCCATCGCGCGATTTTCCGCGCCTCCCGCGGGCGAGCAGCGCCTCGGCGTCTTTTTGCGCTCGGTCGACGTCGCGCTTCGCGAGGTAGCTCGCGACGATTGGCGCGGCGTCGCTCACGGCGACCCAGCCGCTCGTCGTGACCTCGGCGGTTCGCTCGTCGTACGACTCGCGCGCGGCGCGCTCGTCGCCGTCGAAGATGTAGGTGCGGACGTCGGCGTCGGTCATCGCGCGCGAGCCCTTCGCCACGTGGACGCGCGGCCCCTCGAGCACGATTTCGACGAAGCTCTCGTCCTTTTCGAAGCGCATGCGCGGCATCATGCGGCTCGTCGCGCCCGCGCGCAAAAGGCCGCGCTACTTCTTACGGAGCACGCGTGCGAGGGCGACGCCGGCAGCCTTGGCGAGCTGCTCGAGGCGCTTGGTGCCGAGGGCGGTGTCGCCGAGCTCGTCCGCGAGGAGCACGAGCGCGGGGTGCATGTCGACGCGCACGCCGGTGACCGCGACGTCTCGCGACGTCTCGCGCATGAACTCGATGAGCGGCATGTGCCCGTCGGTGCGGAAGAGCGGCCCGAGATACGGCGTGCCGGCCGCGGCGGTCGCGAGGACGCTCGGCTGGCTCGTCGGGACTTGCACCGAGCGCCACGCGCGTGCGTCGCCGAACTCGGCGTTGCACGACCAGCCGACGAACGCGTCTCGCTTGACGGCCATGACGGCGACGCGTCGCGCGACCGCGCGCATGCCAGAGATGAGCAGCGCGACGATCGCGTCGCGGTCGTTGGCCTCGTCCATCGCCGCGAGGACCGGCTCGACGTCGGGGAAGGGGAGGCGCGGCGCGCCGAGGCCGCCCGGCGGAAATGCCGGCGACGCGGGCGCCGCCGACGAAATGCGAGGCAGGGACGACCTGCGCCCACGCGGCATGTCGATTCTCGATCTTCGGCGGCGGCTCCGAGCGGCGCGGCGGCGCGGGCGCGGTGACCATCGTGTGGCGCGGATTGCGGGGCGCCGGGATCGTGACCGCGTTGTTCGGCTGGAGCTGCGTCTCGGCGATCATCACCGCGACGGGGCGCCGGATTGACGAGGGCGCTTTCAGGGCGAAGACGGGCTCGTCCATGCGCTCCGTGTCGGGGCCGGAGCTCGCCGCCTGCCGAGCCGGCGTCCGAAGCTCGAGCACCGCGCTGTCTTCGTTCCGATTCGCCGGAGGCACGCTCGAGCGCCGAAGGAGCGGGATCGCCATCTCCGCCGAGGGCGTTTGCGGCGCCGGTTGCGGCACCACGCTGACGACGGGCGTCCCCCAAATCGGCGTCCGCGAGCGCTCCGGCGCTCGCGCGGGCTCGGCCGCCGGGGCGTCGACCGACTGGAGCTGCTCGATGGCCGCGCGGAGCGCCGACACGGTCGCGCGGTGCACGCGCACGCGCGCGCGAAGAAAGAACGCGACCTCTTGGGCGGCGTGGAGATTGCGGTCGTCGAGCACGGCGACGTCGACGATGCCCGTCTCGGCGTCCGTCCCGATTGGCACGGCCAGGAGGCGCGCGCACAGCCCGCGCGGCAGCCGCGCGACGACCGCGAGCGACGGCGTGATGGTGGTGAGCGGCGCGTCGTCCCCGGGGCGCGCGAGAGCGGCTTCGAGCTTGGCCTCGTCGACCGCGCCGGTCGCGAGGAGCGCTTGGACGAGCGGCATCTGCTGCGTGGCCTCGAGAAAGAGGCCGCGAGCGAGCGCGCGCGGCGAGATCGCCTCCACGAGGAGGAGGCTCTCGGCGAGCTCGAGGGTCATCCCGGCCTCCGCATGCTCGAGCGCATCACGAATGCGACTTTAGCCGAAGGCCGCTGAGGCCGTGTGCCTGTGTTACGCAACACGGGCACGATAGCGATTCAGCGCCGAGACGACGCCGGGAATTGGAAGACGACCTCGCTCTTGCGCACCATGCCGAGCTGATCGCGCGCGATGTGCTCGACCGCCGCGGGGTCGTCGCGGAGGTGGCGCACCTCGGTCTTGAGATTGCCGATGTTGCGACGGAGACCGCGATTCTCCGTCTGGACCGTCGCGAGCTCGCGCTCGACGGCGCGCATGCGCGGGAGGCCGTCGGGCCGTAGCACCATGACGGGCACGGACGTGGCCGCGACGGCCATGAGCGCTGCGGGCAGCGCGCGCGGGAAAAAGGCTCGCCAGTCCAAACGGCGTCCAGCTTAGTCGCGGCGGCTCGCGGCGGACCAGTTTCAGGCGTGCGCCGCGCGGAGCTCGATCCGCACGGTCGTACCGCGTCCCTCGTGCGACTCGATGAGGAGCTTGCCGCGGTGGGCCTCGACGACGCGGCGCACGAACGCGAGGCCGAGCCCCGAGCCCTGGCTCTTGGTGGTGAAGAAGCCCTCGAGCGCGCGCTCGCGCGTCCGGGGATCCATGCCCGGCCCCTCGTCGCGGATCGACACGTAGACCCACGGCCGGTCGCCGCCCGAAAAGGGCGAAGGCCCGACGCCGCTCCCCGCGATGTGCCCGGTCTCGACGTGGACGGTGCCCTCGGTCGCCGCCTCGTGAGCGTTTCGAAGCACGTTCTCGAGGGCGATGACGAGCAAGTCGCGGTCGGTCTCGCACCGCGGCAGCGGCTCGGCCAGGCGCGCGTCGATCGTGGCGGACGAAGAGAGGAACTTCATCGCCTCGCGCGCGGCGTCGTTCAGGTCGGTCTCGCCGAGCACCGGCTCGCCGCGGCCGATCCGATGGTACTGGTCGACGATGCGCGTGAGCCGGTCGCACTGCGCGACGAGCAGATCGAGGAACTCGTGCTGCTCGTCGATCGAGCGGCCTGCCGCGCGCTCGGCGGCGAGGAACTGCGCGGCGCCGCGAATCGACGCGAGCGGGTTCTTGATGTCGTGCGCCATCTGCGCGGCCATGCGGCCGAGCGACGCGTGGGCGAGCGTCCGCTCGCGCGCGGCGGCGTAGTCGCCGACGACGAAGCGGCTCGCGACGAGCGCGCAGAGGACGACGAAGACGGTGAGCACCACCGCGAACGCCGAGCGATCGCCGACGAAGCGGAAGACGCCGATCTCGGCGAGGACGACCGAGAGCGCGATCGTGATCGCGTTGACGGCGGTCAAGAACGAGAGCCGCTCGAACATGCGCACGCGAAGCGCGGCCGCCGTGAGCACGAAGGCGCTGATGACGAGCCCGGTCGAGCCGAGGTGCGGCGACCAGGACGCGCCCGCGAGATCGGCGAGGTCGGTCATGTTCGCCACGCCCGCGATGAGCGCCGCCGCGAGCACGAGCCGCGAGCGCACCTTCTCTTCGACCGACGCGCCGCGGACGTGCCGCGTGAGGAGCGCGATGCCGTGCACGATGACCGTCGCCAGACCGGCGAGCATCGCGGTCGCCCAGGCCGCGCCCCCGGGGAACCACGCGGCACGGGGCGCGACGAGAGGCAAGAGGCAGAGCACGGCGAGGACGCCGAAATACATGTAACATGCACGTACCGCGCGCTGCAGCGCCTTGCGCTGGCCCACGAAGGCGACCACCAGGTGGTAGAAGAGCGGCGTCGACATCGACGCGCTCGCGTCGTTGATCCAATCCCAGAGCGGCTTTCCGTGGTGATTCGCGAGGACGCCGATGGCCTCGGACGAGCTGTAGAGGACGAGGTTGACGCACAGGATCGAGAGGAGCCGCGCGAGCGGATCGCGCTTGCCGCGCGAGGCCGAGAGGACCGTCAGCGCGACGAACGCCCCGCACGAAACGAGCGAGACGACGAAGTCGGTCAGCTCGGTGACGCGCATTGCCCCGTCATTCTACCCTTTCCGGTAAGCTCCCTCGCGATGATACCGTGTTCGATGGCGGGGGACCGAAATGGCCGGTGAGAACATCCTTGTCGTCGACGACGACGACGCGCTCCGCGTGGTGCTCGTCGGGCTCTTGAAGCAAGCGGGCTACGAGGCGCGCGCGGTGCCGTCCGCCGAGCGCGCGCTTCAGGAGGTCGGCAAGGCCCCGATTGATCTCGTGCTGACCGACGTGCGCATGCCCGGTATGGACGGCATCGCCCTCCTGTCAGCGCTGACGAAGTCGGTGCCGGAGCTGCCGGTCATCGTCTTGAGCGCGCACGGCACCGTGCCGATGGCGGTCGAGGCGATGAAGCAGGGCGCCAAAGAGTTCATGCTCAAGCCGTTCGATCGCGAGGAGGTCGTCGTGACGATCGAGCGCACGCTGCGAGGGGCGGCCGCGCGCGCGTCCGCGCCGCCGTCGGTGCCGACCGCGTCGCGCCTCGTCGGCGACTCGGCGCGCATGCAAGAGCTCCGCGAGATGATCGCGCGCGCAGCGCGCTCGAACGCGACCGTGATGCTCCGCGGCGAGAGCGGGAGCGGCAAAGAGGTCGCCGCGCGCGAGATCCACGCGCAGAGCGGGCGAAAGGCCGGCCCGTTCGTCGCGGTGCACTGCGCGGCGCTGCCCGAGACGCTGCTCGAGAGCGAGCTCTTCGGCTACGAGAAAGGCGCGTTCACCGGCGCCACGAAGCGCAAGCCGGGGCGCGTCGAGCTGGCCGAGGGCGGCACGCTCTTCCTCGACGAGATCGGCGACGTCGGCTTGCCGGTGCAAGTGAAGCTCCTGCGCCTCTTGCAGGAGCGGGAGTTCCAGGCGCTCGGCAGCACGTCGGTGCAGAAGGCCGACGTACGCTTCGTCGCAGCGACGCACCGCGATCTCGAGGCGATGGTGAAAGAGGGCGATTTCCGCGAGGACCTCTTCTACCGGCTGAACGTCGTGCCCGTGTGGATCCCGCCGCTCCGCGAGCGAGCGGGGGACATCGCCGAGCTCGCGCAGAAGTTCTGCGCCGAGGCGGCGTCGCGCAACGGCGTTCCGGTGCCGAAGCTCTGCGAGGACGCCGTGCTGAGCCTCGCGTCGCGTCCGTGGCCGGGAAACGTGCGCGAGCTCCAGAGCTGCGTCGAGCGGCTCGTCGTCTTTGCGGACGGCGGCGAGGTCCACGCCGCCGACATCGAGCGCGATCTGCAGCGCGTCCGGCCCGCGGCCGCGCAGGACGCCGCCGCGAGCCTCGGCGAGCGGCGCGAGGAAGCCGAGCGCCGCGCGGTCAAGAAGCCCTCGCGCGTGCCGGCGGCAATCGCACGCTCGCCGCGCGCCTCCTCGGCGTCAGCCGCCGCACCCTCTACAACAAGCTCGCCGAGCTCGGCATCGCCTGAACGAATGGCCGGCGTCCGCGTCTACCCGTACCGCTGGGTCGTCCTCGCGGTCTTCAGCCTGATCAACCTCACGATCCAGACGCTCTGGATCGCCTACGCGCCGATCACGCACGAGGCCGCGCTCTACTACGGCGTGAGCGAGCTTCGCATCGGGCTCCTCGCGATGAGCTTCATGATCGCCTTCGTGCCGCTCTCGATCCCGGCTTCGTGGGCGATCGACGCGCTCGGCATCCGGCGCGCCGTCGGCCTGGGCGCCGTGCTGATGCTGGTGTGCGGGCCGCTCCGCGGGCTCGCGGGCAAGAGCTACCCGCTCGCGCTCGCGTCGACGATCGGGCTGGCGATCGCGCAGCCGTTCTTGCTCAACGCGTGGACCAAGGTGCCCGCGCAGTGGTTCCCGGTGTCGCAGCGCGCGACCGCCGTCGGGCTCGTGACGCTCGCGAGCCTCGTCGGGACCGCGCTCGGCATGGTGCTCACGCCGATGCTCGTGGTGCACCACTCGATCGCAGAGGTGCAGAGCTGGTACGGCGCGGCCGCCGCGATTTCCGCTGTCTTCTTCCTCGTCCTCGCGCGCGAGAAGCCGCCGACGCCGCCGTGCCCGCCGGGCATGGAGGTGCGCGCGCTCATGCGCGACGGGCTCGTGCACGCTCTCCGCGTCAAGCCGTTCTGGATCTATCTCGCCGTCGCGTTCGTCGGGATGGGCATCTTCAACGGCGTTTCGACGTGGATTGAAGGCATCGTCGAGCCGCGCGGATTTTCGCCGACCGACGCCGGCACGGTCGGCGCGCTCATGCTCGGCGGCGGCCTCCTCGGCGCGATCTGTGATCCCTCCGCTCTCGGATCGGCAACGCAAGCGGAAGCGCTACTTGTTGATTGGGACCGCGTTCGCCATCCCCGGGCTCGCGGGTCTCACGTTCGCGCGGAGCCACGCGCTCGTCGAGGCGTCGAGCTTCGCGATGGGCTTCTTCCTCGTGAGCACGCTGCCCGTCGGGATGCAGTACGCCGCGGAGATCACGCACCCGACGCCCGAAGGGACGTCGGCCGGGCTCATTCAGCTCTTCGGTCAGGGCGCCGTCGTCTTCGTCTACGCGATGCAGGCGCTCCGCACGCCGGACGGCGCCTTCACGCGCTCGCTCGTCGTGAGCATCGTGCTGATGATCGCGAGCGTCGGTCTCCTGCTGCGGCTCGACGAGCCGAACTACTCCAAAGGCACGTGACCCTGATGGTCTCGCGCCGCGCTCGAAGCCAACCTGAGGCAGCGTGACGAAACCGGCCGGACCGGCGCGCCGTGACGGAAGGCGGCGTCCAGACGGCCGCCGTCGCGTCCCGAGGCTGTTCAGCGGCGGCCCGGCCGCGCGTTCCTCGCTGCCGCGTTTCGTCGCGACGGCCTTCCAAGACTCGTTCGGTTCGAGTGACTCCTGCTTCAAGGCCTGAAGACGACGCCGAGCGACGCGGCCGGCCCGAGGTAGTCGACGTTCGTGCCGAGGCACTCGGTGTCGCCGCCCGGCGGCACGGGCGTGCGTGACGAGTTGCAGTCGGCGCTCGACTCGACGTACGCGAGGCCGAGGCCCATGCGGAGATCGAGCGTGCCGTTCGGCCCGTCGCCGTGGAGGCGCAAGCGCAAATCGCCCATGAAATGGCCGTAGCGGAGGTTTCCGAGCTCCACGTCTGCACCGAGCCACGCGCGGCGCGCGAGGCGAAACTCGAGGGCGCCGCCGATGACGCCGAGCAGCGTGGGCCCGCTCGTCGCGAAGGAGGTGTGCCAGGAGAACGCGAGCTCGTCGAGCGCGCCGAAGCGTCCGCGCGCGACGATGAGCGGCTCGACGGAGTAGCCGCGCTCGAACATCGCGGCGCCGGCGCCGAACGAGAAGCCGACGTAGCGCGTGTCGACGCCGAGGAGGCCTTCGCCCACGGCGATTTGGACGTCGCCGCCGCGCGGCCCGAAATTGCGGTCGCCGGTCTGGAACTCGCCGGTCGCGGCGCCGAACGTCCCGAACGCCGAGAACGAGATCGGGATCTCGGGCCGCCAGACGAACGCCGCGTCGAAGACGGACGTGACGCCCGCCGGGCCGTCGAACCCCGGGCCCACGGTGTCGCCGAAGTCGAGCTCGACGCCGGTGACGCGCGGGCGCGGCGGACGCAGGTGCTGCTGCGCGCGCCACGTGTCGCTCGCGTACGCCAGCGTTCGTCGCTCCATCGCGCGCGGGACGAGAGGTGGATAGTCCGCGAGCGGCTTGACCCCGCTGGCGGTGCGCACGTCGAGGACGCCGTCGATGACCGTGAGCGAGATGACGCGGTCGGCGATGGCCGTACGGGCCGCGACGTGCGGGGTCGGGAGCGCGTCGACCTCGACGATGGTGCGGTTGCCGCAGAGCGCGTACGCCCTGTCGGCGGCGGCCGCGAACGAGCGCGGCTCGCACCCCACTTTGACGAGCGTCTCGGTCGTGTCCTCGCGCACGATGATCGTGTCCTGCGCGAGCTCGAAGGCAAACCGAGCCCCGCCGTCTGCCCGCGCGGCGCCGGCGAGCGCGAACACGATGCAAAACGCGGCGTGTTTGCTAGAACCGGTCGGCATTCATGCCCTCAGCATACGAGCCCGTCATCGGCCTCGAGGTCCACGCCCAGCTGCTCACGCAGACCAAGGCGTTTTGCTCGTGCATGGCCACGTTCGGTGCGCCTCCCAATGACACACGTCTGTCCCACCTGCCTCGGCTTGCCCGGCGCGCTCCCCGTCTTGAACGAACGCGCCGTGCGTTTTGCGGTGCTCGCCGCGCTCGCGCTCGGTTGCACCATCGAGCGCACGAGCCGGTTCGCGCGGAAGAACTATTTCTATCCGGATCTGCCGAAGGGCTACCAGATCAGCCAGTTCGACGAACCCTTCAGTCGTCACGGCTCGCTTTCGCTGCAAAAGACGGCCGGGCCGCGCGCATCACGCGGGTGCACATGGAGGAGGACGCGGGCAAAAACCTCCACGGCCACGGCGGCATGTCCATCGTGGACTTCAACCGCTCGGGCGTTCCGCTCGTCGAGATCGTCGGCGAGCCGGACCTGCGCAGCGGCGAAGAGGCGGCCGACTATTTGCGCGCGCTCCGCGAGATCCTCGCTCTTCCTAGGGGTCAACGACGGCAACCTCGAGGAGGGCTCGTTCCGCTGCGACGCGAACGTCTCGATCCGCCCGCAGGGCTCGCACGGCTCGGCACGCGCGTCGAGCTGAAAAACATCAACTCGTTTCGCTTCGTGCAGAAGGCGATCGAGCACGAGGTGGCGCGCCAAGAAGCGGTGCTCGAGTCCGGCGGGCGCGTCGTCGCCGAGACGCGCGGGTGGGACGAGGAGCACGGAAAGACGTTCAGCATGCGGAGCAAGGAGACGGCGCAGGACTACCGCTATTTCCCGGAGCCGGACCTCGCGCCGCTCGTGCTCGAGGACGCGTTCGTCGCCGAGCTTCGCGCGTCGATGCCGTCGCTCCCGAACGAAAAGCGCGCGCGCTACGTCGCCGACTACGAGCTCTCGGGTGACGCGGCGCGCGTCCTGACGCAGCACCCGCGCGTCGCCGAGCTCTTCGAGCGCGTCGTCGAGCGGCACCGCGACGCGACGCGCGCGGCGAACTTCGTCCAGAGCGAGGTCCTGCGCGATGTCGTCACCAAGGGCCTCGTGGCCGAGATCCCGATTTCGGCGGAGCAAATCGCCGGCATCCTCGACCTCGTCGCGAGCGCCGGGATCAGCGGAAAACAGGCGAAGCAGGTTTACCTGCAGGTGCGAGGGACGGACCGCGCGCCGGCCGACGTGGTCCGCGAGCTCGGCATGGAGCAGGTGAGCGACGCGTCGGCGCTCGAGCCGATCGTGCGCAAGATTGTCGAAGCGAGCCCGAAGCAAGCCGAGCAGCTCCGCGGCGGCAAGGCGAGCCTCATGGGATACTTCGTCGGGCAGGTCATGAAGGAGACGAAGGGCAGCGCGAACCCGCAGCTCGTGAACGAGCTCTTGAAGAAGGTGCTCGGGGTCCCGTGACGGCGAGCCGCGTCCTCATCGTCGACCGACAACGCCGACTCTGGCGACGACGCTGCGCGACGTGCTCGTGTCGGCCGGCGGCAGCGGCCCGGGTCTGGCCGACAGCGAGGCGCTCGTCGTCGACGTCGCCGAGAGCGGATCGAGCGCCCTCGCTCGCGCGCGCAGAGCGGCTTCGACGTCGCGCTCGTCGACGTGAAGCTGCCGGACGCGAGCGGAGTCGATCTCGATCCAGCCGCTGCGGCAGGCGTCGCCGAACAGCGAGGTCGTGCTCATCACGGGGTTCGCGAGCATGGAGGCGGCGATTGCGGCGCTCCGCGCGGGCGCGT
Organism: uncultured delta proteobacterium; assembly: GCA_963731595.1. Taxonomy (GTDB): domain Bacteria; phylum Myxococcota_A; class Polyangia; order Polyangiales; family Polyangiaceae; genus DASXHD01. The sequence continues at coordinate 1,307,993 of CAVSWE010000001.1, read as the reverse complement.
TCGCGATGATCCTGAAGTAGCTTCCGCCCCGACGAGCTCGTCACGACGGTGCGGCAAGCGCTGACGAAGGTGCGTCTCCAGCGCGAACGCGAGGAGCTCGAGCGGCGGTACCGCGCCGTGGTCGATCTCACCGACGTCATCGTCATCGCCCTCGACGCGCGAGGGCCGGGTGGCGCTCTTCAACCGCAAGGCGTCGGAGCTCACCGGCATCTCGCAGGAGGCCGCCGTCGGCCGCGATTTCGTGCGCGCGTGGGTCCCCGCGCACGACCACGCGCGGCTCTCCGAGGCGCTCGCGCTCGCGCGCCGCGGAAAGCGCGTTCAACCCGACATCGAGACGGGCTTCGTCGCGACCGGCGCGGAGCGACCGCGCCGCGTGCGCTGGCACCTCGGACCCGCGGTCGACGAGGGGAGCGAGCTCGTCTACGGCATCGGCATCGACGTGACGGAGCGGCGCGCGCTCGAGAAGCGCGCCGCCGACGCGGAGGCGCTCAGCGCGATGGGCACGCTCGCGCTCAACCTCGCGCACGAGATCCGAAACCCGCTGAACGCGGCGAACCTGCAGCTGCACTTGCTCGGCAAGGACGTCGACAAGCTCTCGCCCGAGGAGGGCACGCGCGCCGCGCTGCACCGGCGTATCTCGATCGTGGGCGACGAGATTGCGCGCCTGAACCGGCTGCTCAGCGAGTTTCTCGAGCTCGCGCGACCGCGCGGCATCGCCCGCGAGCCCGTCCACGTCGGCGAGCTCGTCGGGTCCGTGTTGTCGCTCGAACGCGAGTCCGCCGAGGCGCGCGGCGTGCGCATCGTGAGCGACTTCGCGCCGGGCGTCGCGGCGATCGGCGACGCCGAGAAGCTGCGTCAGGTCGTCTTGAACCTCGTCGTCAACGCGCTCGAGGCGATGAGAGACGGCGGCGTCCTCACGGTGCGCGTCGCCCGCGACGACGCGCGGACCGACCGCATCCTCATCGCGATCGAAGACACCGGCCCGGGCATCGACCCGACCGTCCGCGCGCAAGTCTTCGACCCGTTCTTCACGACGAAAGAAGCCGGCACCGGCCTCGGCCTCTCCATCGTCCGCAAGATCGTCGACCAACACGGCGGCGACCTGGGCCTCGAGAGCGAGCTCGGCCGAGGGACCACCGTGCGCGTTTGGATCCCTAGCGGCCGGTGAGATCCCCGAAGAGATTCATTTCGACTCGAGGAGGTGCCACGTGTCGTCGGCGGTCGGGCCGTCGGTCGTTTTGTCGGTCCACTCGTAGACGTAATATTGCTTGTCCATCGAGGCGACGCCGCCGCTCAGGTTCTTGAGCCAGTAGGCGCCGGCGGTCGTACCCGCGGGGTAGAGACCGTAGACGGCGAAGACGAGCGTGCCGCTCACGGGCTCCGCCGCGGCGTAGACGAGGAAGTAGTCATGCGTCTTCGTGAGCGACGTGATCGGCGCCTTCACGATCGTCGTCCCGTCGCTCGTGCGCACGAAGGAGAGGCTCGCGCTGTCGTCGGTGGTCGTGACGGGCGCGCCGTGCGTGTCGTTCATGTACGCGATGGCCTTCTGGGCGAAGCCGCCACCGCTCGCGATGTACGTGTTGCCCGGGCCGGTCGTCGGCCTGCCGGACTGCGCGTCCATCGTGCCGGGCGCGCCTTGCGTCACCGACTGCAGCGCGAGGTTCGAGCACGCGCTCGACAGCGCCGAGCCCACGGCGCTGCCGGCGTTGTCGTCGGTGTCGAGGTTGTCGAGCACGACGGTGCCCGTTGCGTTTTGGCAGACGTTCTTCACGAGCGCCTGCGTGCACGCCGACCCGGAGCAAAATTGCTGCGCGCCGCACGCGGTGCCGCACGCGCCGCAGTTTTGCGGGTCTTTGGCGAGGTTCGAGCAGTACGAGCCGTTGCAGCATGTCTCGCCCGAGGCGCAATCGCCGTTCGATTGGCAGCCCGGCGCGCATTGGCCGTCGGGGCCGCAGTGCTTGCTCGCGCACGCGTTCGGGTCGCACGTCGGGCCGACGCTCGCATCGGGCGGGTCGGCGTCGGCGCCCGTGCCGGCGTCGCTCTGACCCGGGTTGTTTCCGCAACCGAGGGCGACGAGAAGCGAGGCGAGGGGAAAGAGGATGCGCGTCTTCATGCCCGCCGCTCATGCATTCGGCGGTCCAGCGGTTGGGGCGGACGCGCGCCGCGCGATTTCAGGGCTTCTTTTTGCGGGTTCCGAGCACGGCGAGCTTGAAATACTCGAGCTGGCTCTTCGCGGCTTCTTTGACCACGTCGAGGCGACTCACGTCGCGCGCGCTCTTTCGCTCGCCGAGATCGCCCGACTCGTAGAGCTCGCGCGTCTTGGCGCGTTGCAGCTTGCCGCTCGACGTCTTCGGCAGCACGCCCGGCGTGAGCGGCACGACGTCGTCGACCGAGAGCGCCATGCCTTCTTGAATCGACTTGCGCACGGACGCCACGAGGTCGGCGAGGCTCGTCTTGCTCTCGAGCACGCTCGGCTCCTGCACCTCGAAGGCGACGACGACGCGCTCGCGGTCCATCTCCTGGCCGCTCGGATCGCGCGAGCCGAACGCGATGATGTTGCCCTTGCGCACGCCGGCGACCTTGCCCGCCTCCCACTCCATGTCTTGCGGGTAGTAGTTGCGGCCGTTGACGATGATCACTTCTTTCGAGCGGCCGCAGATGAAGACGTGGCCTTCGTGAAGGAAGCCGAGATCGCCTGTCTTCAAGTAGCCGCCGGCGAACGCGTCGCGCGTGCGCTCTTCGTCCTGCCAGTAGCCCTTCATCACGCTCGGGCCCTTGATGCGCAGCTCGCCGACGCGATCTTCTGCGAGCGGTTTTTCGCTGGTCGCGTCCTCGGGCGAGAAGACTTGGATGTCGTGCGCGCGGAACGCCTTGCCGCACGAGACGAGGCGCACGCCGCTCGGGTCTTCCTTCGCGACGCCTTGCGACCAGAGCGTGTCGCCGTCGACCGCGAGCGTCTTCATGCCCTCGCCGAGCTCCGTGAAGCAGACCGCGAGCGACGACTCGGCCATGCCGTACGAGGGGAGGAGCGCTTCTTTCTCGAACTTCACGCGCGCGAACGCGTCGGCGAACGCCTCGAGCGTCTCCGGCCGAATGGGCTCGGCGCCGCAGCCCGCGACGCGCCAGGTCGAGAGGTCGACCCCTTCGAGCTCGCGCTCGCGGATGCGCTTGCAGCAGAGCGCGTACGCGAAGTTCGGCCCGTAGGAGATCGTCCCCTTGTGGCGCGAGATCGTCTGAAGCCACGTCGCCGGCCGCTTCAAGAAGAGGAGCGGCGGGATGAAGATGGACGAGTTCTTGGTGACCAGCGGGGCGAGCACGAACCCGATGAGGCCCATGTCGTGGTAGAGCGGCAGCCACGAGACGCCGACGTCGGTGCCGTCGCCGCACTGCAAACCGTCGCGCATGAAGCAGTCGATGTTGGCGAGCAGGTTGTCGTGCGTGAGCGTCACGCCCTTGGGGCGCGAGGTCGACCCGCTCGTGAACTGGAGGAACGCGATGTCGCCGCCGTCGATGCGCGCCGCGCGGAGCGGCTCTTGCGACTCGCGGATGGCTTCGACCGCGATGATCTGCTCGAGGTCGGGCGCCGACGCTTGCACGGTGCCGAGGAGGCGCTTGATGCGCGCGTCGGTGACGAGCACCTTCGCGCCGCTCTTGCGCACGATGTGCCGCGTGTTGTCGAGGTAACCCTGAAGCTGCCCGAGGCCGAGCGGCGGGTAAATCGGCACCGGCACGATGCCCGCGCGGAGCGCGCCGAAGAAACAGAGCACGAAGTCCTCGTTGGTCGGCAAGATGAGCGCGACCCGGTCGCCCTTGCGGAGGCCGAGCGCCTGGAGCGCCCCGCCGTACCGGGCGCTCGCCCGCTCGATGGCGGTGTAGGAAAACGAGGCTTCGCTCGTGCTCCCCGTCGTCTCGGGGACGAAGCGGAATCCGCGCGTCGGGTCGCATTTCGCCGCTTCTTCGATGGCGGCGGCCAGGGTCGTGGGGCGTGCTTGGGACATGCGAATCCGCGGCTTTCTTACCACATCGTGGCGCGGCCGCGGACCCGGTAACTATTTGACGGCGCGCGGCCGGGGCCGCGATACTAGCTTTCATGCCCCTCATCGAGACCGAAGAAGCCGCGCGGCGCCTGGCGCGCGCGATTGCGAGCGACCTCTCGCTCTACAACGAGGACAAAATCGTCCAGGGCATCACGAACGACAATTTGTTCGAGACGCTCGCCGAGGAAATCGAAGAGGGCCGCGCGCTCTACAAGCGCCGCGTCTCGCCCGAGCTCTACCCGCGGAATTTCTACGACCGCGCGCTCGTCGACATCTTGATCAAGGCCAAAGGGCACATCAAGTCGAAGCTCTGGTAATCCTCGCGACCGCGGCGGGAGGCCGGCTCGACCGATTTCTCGCGCGCGAGGCGGGCATCTCGCGGAGCGAGGCGCAGCGCTGGATCGAGGCGGGCCGGGTGACGATTGACGGGGCCGTCGCCGAAGCGTCGGACACGGTGCGCGCGGGCGTGCGCGTCGAGGCGCAGCCGCTCGAGGCGCCGAGAACGGATCTCACGCCGGACGCGTCGGTGCCGATGGAGATCCTCCACGTCGACGCTGCGCTCGTGGTCCTCGTGAAGCCCGCGGGCGTCGTCGTCCACCCCGCGCCCGGCGCCGAGACCGGCACGCTCGTGCACGGACTCCTCGCGCGTGGGTATTTTCGAGCGGGCTCGACCACGCGATTCGACCGGGCATCGTGCACCGTCTCGACAAGGGAACGAGCGGCGTGATGGTGGTCGCGCGGACGCCCGAGGCGCGCGAGGCGCTCAAAAAACAATTCGCCGATCACACGATCGCGCGCGAGTACGTGGCGCTCTGCGCGGGCGTCGCCGCGAGCGCGACGTACCGGACGCTCCACGGGCGCGATCCGCATCACCGGCAACGCTTCACGTCGCGCGTGAAGAGCGGCCGGGTCGCCGTCACCCACATCGAGCTGCTCGAGGCGCTCGACGACGCGAGCGTCGTCCGCGCGACGCTCGAGACCGGGCGTACGCACCAGATCCGCATGCACCTCGCGGAGGCGAAGACGCCGGTGCTAGGCGATCCGCTCTACGGGAAGCGCCCCGCCGACGAGCGCGTCGCCGCGATCGCCAAGGAGCTCGGCCACCAAGCCCTGCACGCGCGCGTGCTCGGGTTCGTGCACCCGACGAGCGGCGAGAGCGTGCGCTTCGAGGCGCAGCCGCCGCCCGATTTCGCGCGCGCGCTCGCCGAGCTGCGTAGCGGGCGCTAGCCGCGGAGCAGACCCTCGCGGCGCTAGCCGCGGAGCAGACCCTCGCGGCGCTAGCCGCGGAGCAGATGAGGATAGCGCCGGCGGATGACGCCGAGCGCGAAGAACCCGATCGCTACCGCGAACCAGAGCGTCGCGAAGCGCACGAGCATCATCGCGGCGGTGCTCGTCGCCTCGTCGACGTGGCCCATCGTCATCATCTGCTCGCGGAGCCCGGTCTCGGTCACGCCGAGCCCGCCCGGCACCGGGATGACCGCGCCCGCGAGCGTGCTCGTCGCGTAGAAGAAGACGCTGAGCGGCAGCGGCACGTGCGCGTCGAAGCCGCTCAAAATCACGGCGAGCGCGAGGCACTCGAGCGACCACGCGCCGATCGAGAGGAGCGTCGGCCAGAGCAAGTTCTTCGGTGCGACGAGCACGGTGAGGCTCTCGTAGGCTTCCTCGAGCTTCGGCCCGATGCGGCGGAACGGGCCCGGCAGGCGCGAGACGAAGGCGATGACCGCGAACGACGCGCGACGCGACGCGATGACGCCGAGGAGGCCGACCACGAGCGCCGTGCCGACGCCGGCGGGGAGGGCGCCGCCGCGGAAGCCGAGCGACCCGAGCACGATGAGCACGATGACGCCGATGAAATTGGTGATGCGCTCGGCGACGACGATCGGCGCGGTCTTGGGCATCGGCACGCCGTGCGTCTTTTGAAGCACGAACGACTTGAACACCTCGCCGACCTTGCCCGGCGAAATCGTGAGCACGAAGCCCGAAAGGAACGTGAGGAAGCTGTCGACGACGCCGACGTTCCGGATCTCGAGGCGCGCCAGGTAGAACTGCCACTTGAAGAAGCGGAGCACGTAGTTGCCGAACGCGAGCCCGAACGCGGCGCCGAACGTCCACCACTCGAAGTGGGCGAGGCCCGTCCGAATCTTTCCGAGCCCGCTGCCGATCGCGAAGGCGCCGTAGACGACGACCGCGAGGAGCAGGACCACGAGGATCCGCCCGACGCGAAGGCCGCCGCCTTCGGGCGCCACCCCCACCTCGCGCGCGTCGTTCATCCGGGTCGTTTCTTTCCGACGTAGCCGAGGCGCACGAGCCCGTAGATCGCCGCGAGCACGAGGACGGTCGCGCCAATCGTCCAGAACGCCCACTCGGGCGCTTCCCATCGCCCGCGTCGGAGGCCCGTCGGGCGGACGACGATCTCGGTCGGACCGGCGCTCGCCGCCGCCGCGTTCGCCGACGGCATGTCGGCCGCGGCGCGGTTCAGCGCCTTCGGCGCTTGCGGGAATTGCTCCGGCGCGGTGGGACCGGACGTGACGGGGGCGGGGACGGCCACGCGCAGCCATTACCACCGCATCGAAGCGGCGTGCAACGTGCTAGAACCCCCTCCGCCGGACAGGTGCGATAGAATGGCTCAGTTGAAAGAGGTGCCGGAGCCGGCGCAAACGCCGTCGACCGAAGCGGACGAGGCGGCGCTGCTCGAGAAGGCGAAGAGCGCCCACGCCGAGCTTCACCGCGCCGTCGCCTCGCGCGTCGTCGGCCAGGAGCGGGTCGTCGACTTGATGCTCGTCGCCCTCCTCGCGCGCGGCCACGCGCTGCTCGTCGGCGTCCCCGGTCTCGCCAAGACGCTCCTCGTCGCGACGCTGTCCGAGGCGCTCGAGCTGAGCTTCGGGCGCGTGCAGTTCACGCCCGATTTGCTGCCGGCCGACATCACCGGCACCGACGTCCTCCAAGAGGAAGAAGAGTCGAGCGGCGCGACGCGACGGCGCGTTCGCTTCATGCCCGGTCCGATCTTCCACAATCTCATCCTCGCCGACGAGATCAACCGCACTCCGCCGAAGACGCAGGCCGCGCTGCTCCAAGCGATGCAAGAGCGACGCGTGACGGTCGGCACCGAGACGCACGCGCTCCCGACGCCTTTTCAAGTCTTCGCGACGCGCAACCCGATCGAGCAGGAGGGCACGTACCCGCTGCCCGAGGCGCAGCTCGACCGCTTCCTGCTCGAGATCCACGTCGAGTACCCCTCGGAGAACGAGGAGCAGCAAATCGCAAAAAAAACGACCAGCGCCGATTTCGGAAAAGAGGCGGTCCCGCACATCCTCCGCGCACCGGATTTGCTCGCGCTCCAGTCGCTCATCCCGCGCATGCCCATCACCGACGAAGCCGTCGAGCTCGCAGTGACCATCACGCGAAAGACGCGCCCCGGCAAAGACGCACCGGCCGACGTCACGACCTACGTGCGCTTCGGCGCCGGTCCGCGCGGGTCGCAGGCGCTCGTCCTCGCCGCCAAGGCGCGCGCCGCCCTCCGCGGGCACGCGGCGGCCGACGTGGACGACGTGAAATCGCTCATCGTCCCTGTTTTGCGCCACCGGCTGGTGATGAGCTACCGGGCCGAGAGCGACGGCGTGACCGAAGAAGACCTCCTCTCGCGACTCTGACGCGGGGCTCGTCGTGACCCTTGGTGGCGGGGGCGCTTCGTGCGATATTTGGCATGTTGGGGGTGTTTGCGACCATGTCGGCCATGCGAAGCTCACGAATCGACATCTGCGCGCGCTGCGGTGAGCCGTGCGGTCGCGGCAATCTCGTGTGCAACCGCTGCTCGGAGACGCGCGTGCGCGCGGTGCTCCCGGCCGAGGGCCTGCCCGAGGGCGCCGACCAAGCTCCGCGAGACGGCGAAGGCGGGTCGCTCGACGACAAGCTCGCGCGGGTCGAGGAGAGCACCGGCGAGAAGGTGCACCACCTCGTCGCGTCGATCGACGGCGCGCTCGGCGGCGAGGTCACCGTGAGCATCTCGGTGGTGACCGCCGCTGACGGGCCCGCGACGCCGCCCGAGGACATCTGGTCGGAGGCGGTGCCGATGACGACCCTCGCGTGCGGCAGCTCGGAGGTGGCGGCGGCGCGACTCCACTGGGTCGATCGCGTCAGCGCCGCGCGCGGGCTCTTGCCGCCGGAGATCACGCGGCGCTATCGCGTGGGCACGTCCGGCTTTCGCGGCGAGCCCGGCGCGGTCGGCATGCTGCTCGACGCGCGCCTCCACATGGCGCGTCATGCGCTCGAACAAGGCGAGGAAGAAGTGCGCGAGCGCGCCATCGGTCTCGAGGACGCGGGCGCCAAGCTGCGCGTCGTCGCCGACTTCACGAGCAAAGGGACGATCGAGCTCTTCTCGGATCCCGAGCCGTCGCCCGAGCTGCGCGCCGCGGTGGAGGCGTGGCTCGCCGCGCATCGCTGAACACGTCGTATGCCCGACAAAGTGGAAGACGAGAAGAAGCCGGTTCGCGAGAAGAAGAACGGCAACGGCCACGCCGAGGCCCCAGAGCTCGCGGTGCCGTCGATCCCGCCGCCGCCGGCGCTCGGCCCGTGGCGCAGCTACAAGGAGGTGGTCTCGCAGCTCGCGGGCCGCATCGTCGAAGCGCAGCGCCCGATCCGCGTGCTCAACGCGATCCGCTGGGCCGACGACGTCGAAGAGCACCTTCGCAAGAGCCGCTACAAGGAGATGCCGAAGGTCGACTACGCCGGCATGGAGCTCGGCTTCGAGCCGCGCGACAAGACCGAGGAGTTCGAGGCGATCGCGAGTGACATCGAGCGCGATCTCGGGGAGACCGACGCGATCGGGCGGATCATGACGACGACCGCGCTCGAGTATCGCGACGTCGTCCAGATGCTCGCGTCGCGCGGGACGCCCGCGTTTTACGCCTTCTCGCGGAAGCTCTACGGCTCGCCGAAGGACAAATTCCCGGACGGAAAATCCACCGTCCGCGATCTCGGCCACCTGCTCTACGACATCCTCACCAACGTCGACGACAACAACTTGGGTCCGCAGTTCGCGCGCACGATCGACGCCGAGCAAGCCGCCGACGTCTTGAACGAGCGCTTCGCGTCGTATTTCCCCGACGCCGACGTGCACGTGTCGGCCGACGACGCGATTGTCGCCGACGCCGCCGCCGGCAACGACTACGTGAAGATTCGAAAGGGCGCCGTCTTCTCGCCGCGCGACATCGACATCCTCGAGGTGCACGAGGGATGGGTGCATGTTGCAACTTCTTTGAACGGCCAGCGCCAGACGGTCGCCAAATGGCTGCCGAAGGGGCCGCCGCGGACGACCGCGGTGCAAGAAGGGCTCGCCGCGCTGCTCGAGCTCTTCACGTTCCGCACCTACCCGCGCCGCGCGCGGCGGCTCAACGACCGCCTTCTCGCGGTGGACAAGGCCGAGGACGGCGCGAGCTTCTTGGAAGTGTTCGAGTGGTTCCGCACCGAGGGCTACGACGAGGACGAGTGCTTCCACGCCGCGCGCCGCGTCTTTCGCGGTGGCGTGCTCGAAGGCGGCGCGCCGTTCACGAAGGACGCGAGCTACTGCAAGGGCATCGTCCTCAACTACTCGTTCATTCGCACGGCGATTCAGCACAACCGCGTCGAGCTCGTGCCGTTTCTCTTCGTCGGCAAGGTCGCGCACGAGGACGTGCCGATCCTCGCGCGCCGCGTGCACGACGGCGTCGTGAAGGCGCCGCACTACCTGCCGCCGATGTTCCGCGACTTGAACGGCCTCGCCGTGTGGATGGCGTACTCGACGTTCTTCGGCAAGCTCGCCGACGAGGCCATCAGCGACCACTACGCCAAGCTCTTCGCTCGCGAGTGAAACTCTCGCGGACGAGCGAGAGAGGGAACAGGAAGATCAGAAGATCAGAAGGCGAGTGGGAGAGAGTTTTTGGAGGGGTGGCTGGCGCGTCGGCCTGGCCTGGCCTGGCCCAGGCTGTCGGGGCCTGATGCATGCACTCTACAAATAATCCTTCTGAGCGTCTCATCTTCCTGGTTCTCTCTCTGCGGGAGCGTCAGGTGGGCTGGCGGAGCTTGGAGTGTTTGATGCCGTACGTGAAATAGATGACGAGGCCGATGACGAGCCACACGCCGAGGCGCGCCCAGTTCGTCCAGCCTAGGCCGTAGATCATCAGGCCGTAGGCGATGACGCCGAGGACGGCGACCACCGGCAGCGCCGGGGACGCGGAATTGCCGCGGGGCGTCGGGGTTCTTCACGCGCATGATCCAGACGCCGGCGCGAGACGAGGATGAACGCGAAGAGCGTCCCGATGCTCGTCATGTCGCCGACGATGTCCTCGGGGACGAACGCGGCGAAGCCGGCCGTGAGGACGAAGAACAGTCATGTTCGACTTCTACGGCGTGCGGAACTTCGGGTGGACGCTCGGAGAAGATCGGCGAGACGAGGCCGTCGCGGCTCATCGAATAAAAGACGCGCGACTGGCCGAGCAGCATGACGAGGATGACCGACGAGAAGCCGCCGAGGATCGCGACCGTCACGAACTTCGACAGCCACTCGTAGCCGTGCATGTACTTCGAGATCGCGAAGGCGACCGACGCCTCGCGGCCCTGCGTGCGGAAGTCCTCGACCGTGGCGATGCCGCTGAGCACGTGCGCGAACAGCACGTAGAGGACGGTGCAGACGACGAGCGAGCCGAGGATCCCGATCGGCATGTCGCGCTTCGGATTCTTGGCTTCCTGAGCGGTCGTCGAGACGGCGTCGAAGCCGATGAACGCGAAGAACACGATGCCCGCCGCGTTCAGGATGCCCCATGATGCCGCCGTAGGGGTGGGCGACGCCCTCGCTTGTCGATGTATTTCGTGGGCGCGGGGATGTACGGCGTGTGGTTGGCCGGGTTCATGAAGTCCCAGCCGAGCACGATCACGAGGATCACGATGGTGACCTTGGTGACGACGATGACCGCGTTCACGAGCGCCGACTCCTTGGTGCCGCGAATGAGGACGCAGCGTGAGAAGCAGGAGAATGCAGAGCGCGGGCACGTTCATGATGCCGTGGATGCGCTCGTGAGTGGCCGGGTCGATCATGTGCTCGCTCGGCGCGTGGCACCACGCGTAGGGGACGCGCAGACCGAAGTAGCCGAGGAAGCTGTTGAAGTACTCGCTCCACGCGATGGCGACCGTGGCCGCGCCGATGGCGTACTCGAGGACGAGGTCCCAGCCGATGATCCACGCCATCAGCTCGCCCATCGTGGCGTACGCGTAGGTGTACGCGCTGCCGGCGATCGGGATCATCGAGGCGAACTCGGCGTAGCAGAGGCCCGGCGAACGCGCAGCCGATGCCCGCGAGCGATGAAGGCGATCGTGACCGACGGGCCCGCGCAGTCGGCGATCGCCGCGGCCGTGTCGCACGAAGAGGCCGGCGCCGATGATCGCGCCGATGCCGAGCGCGATCAGGTTGAACGGCCCGAGCGTGCGCTTGAGCGTGAGGCCGTGGGCGTCGGCCTCGGCGACGAGCTTGTCGAAGGGCTTGCGCAGGAAGAGGTTCGCCATCGGCCCCCCGGTATACACGATCAGGCGTGTTTTTCGCGGCGCGCGGCGGCGAGCAGCGTGCCGGCGGTGTAGACGACGATGCCGGCGACGAGCCACTTCACCCAGTAGAGCGGCAGCGACTTCACGATGAAGGCGGCGACGAGCACGGCCGGGAGGCCGCCGAGCGTGAGCCCGAGCGTCGCCGCGGGCGCGTAGCTCTTCGCTCGGATGAACGGGATGCTCGCGAGCGCTTGGAGAAAAGCGCACGAGCCCATCATGATCGGAAAGCCCGCTTTCGGGCTCATTCCGAGGAGCGAGACCACGACGAGGCACGGTGCGTAGAGGCCGACCCCGATGGTCATGAGCGCGCCGAGGACGAAGTTCGCCGCGACGGCGACGACGAAGGCGTTCCCGGTGAGGCCGAGCTTGGCGCCGTCCTCGGGCAGACCGATTTGGCGCCACACCAAGAATCGCGCAGACCGCGAGGAGCGCGAGGCCGAGGCCGATCTGCACGTAGCGGCGCGGCCACGCGGCGACGACGGGGGCGCCGAGCACTGCGCCGAGCGTCGCGGCGGCGATCATCGCGCCCATCGTGCGCGGGTCGACCGTGACTTGGTCGATGAAGATGAAGGCCTCGGCGAAGGTCGGGATCGTGTGGCCGACGTTGAGCGTGCCGGGGAGGAGGCGGTCGTCGATCGTCTTGCGCGCCCGGTAAAACGTGGTCGTCGTCGCGTAGGAGCCGATGCCGAGGGTGTCGAAGAAATCCGTGACGACGCCGACGAAGACCTCGTACGCGCTCGGGCGCAGGCGCTCGCCCTCGCGGCGCGCGCGAACGAGCCCCGCGACGAACGCCGACACGAAGACGACGCCGAAGAGCGCGAGGAGCGCGAAGAGCGTCGACTTGGTCGTCACGGGCCCGGGCTCCCGCGCAGGCGCAGCACGCTGTGTCGGTACCCGTACGAGAAATACACGACGAGCCCGATCGCGAGCCAAATCACGAGGCGAAGCCAGTTGGACAGCTCGAGCCCCGCGATGAGCGCGAGGCACGCGAGCGCCGACACGATCGGCGTGAGCGGGTAGAGCGGCACGCGGAACGGGCGCTCGCGGTTGGGATAGCGAAGGCGCAAGACGATGACGCCGAGCGACACGAGGATGAACGCGAAGAGCGTCCCGATGTTGGTGAGGCCGATGGCTTGGTCCGGCGTCAGGATCGAGCACAAAACGGCGACGACGAGGCCCGTCAGCCAGGTCGAGACGTGCGGCGTCCGAAAGCGCGGGTGGACGCGCGCGAACATCCGCGGGAGCAGGCCGTCGCGCGCCATCACCATGAAGATGCGCGTCTGCCCGAGCTGGAAGACCAGCAGCACCGCGGTCATCGCGATGACCGCGCCGAAGCCGAAGAGCGTCGCGAAGCTCGTGTAGCCCATGTATTGCATCGCCTTGGCGAGCGGGTCGTTGCCGGTCATGTCGCGCACCGGGACGACGCCGGTGAGCGCCGCGGCCGTCGCGATGTAGAGGATCGTGCAGACGATCAGCGAGGCGATGAGCCCGCGCGGGAGATCTCGTTGCGGGTTCTTGCACTCTTCGCCCGCGGTCGAGACCGCGTCGAAGCCGATGTAGCTGAAGAACCCGAGCGCCGCGCCCTGCCAAATGCCCTTGAAGCCGTTGGGCGCGAAGGGGTGCCAGTGCGCCTCGCCTTTGTGCAGGATCGTGCGGAAGCCGAGCACGATGAAGATGCCGACGAGCACGAGCTTCAAGAGCACCATGACCGCGTTCGCACGCGCGCTCTCTTTGATGCCGACGAAGAGGAGCAAGGTGAGGAGCATCGTGATCGAGAACGCGGGGAGGTTGATCGCGACGGCGTGACCGAAGAGGCGAGGGAAGGCGTGCGCGTTCTCGGGCGCGCGCGCGAGCGCCTGCGCGGTCTGGAAATCCTTCGTGAGCCAGAGCGGCATCTGCCAGCCGGTGAGGCCGCCGAGGAAGGTCTGGAAGTAGTCGCCCCAGCTCTGCGCGACGTACACGTTTCCGATCGCGTACTCGATGATGAGATCCCAGCCGATGATCCACGCGACGATCTCGCCGAACGCGGCGTACGAGTACGAGTACGCGCTGCCCGACGCCGGCACCATCGCGGCGATCTCGGCGTAACAGAGCGCCGCGAAGCCGCACGCGACCGCGGTGAGCACGTACGAGAGCATCACCGCCGGCCCCGCGCCGTGCATCATGAGGTGGCCCTCGGCGTCGAAGCGTCCGACGATCATCTCCTTGATGCTCGAGAAGAGCCCGGCGCCGATGATCGCGCCGATGCCGAGCAGCGTGAGATCGAACGCCGTGAGCGAGCGCGTCAGCGCCTGCTCGCCGGGGGCTGCCTCGTGCGTCTCTTTTCGCAAGAAGAGCGAGCGAAAATCCATTCGCGCCGCACGATACCCTACTCGAGTCGAGCGAGGATCGCGTCGAGGCGCGCCGCGACCTCGCTCGCGCCCGAGGGTCGGTCGTCGGGCTCCTTTTCGAGGAGGTCGGCGCAGAGCGCCTCGAGCTCGGGCGGCACGCCTTCGAGCCGCGGCGCGTCGGTGAGGATGACCTGCTGCAAGAGCTCCATCACGTCGGATCCGGAGAACACGCGCCGGCCCATGATGCAGCGAAAGATCAGACACCCGAGCGCGAAGAGGTCGGTGCGCGCGTCGATCGGGCGGTCTGTGCGCGCCTGCTCGGGCGCCATGTACGCGGGCGTGCCGACGAGCTCGCCCGTGCGCGTGAGCGCCTCGACGAGGTTCTCGGTCGGACGCGCGATCCCGAAATCGAGGATCTTCACCGCGCCCTCGCGCGTCACGAGGACGTTGCTCGGCTTGATGTCGCGGTGCACGACGCCCGCCGCGTGCGCGGCCGCGAGGCCGAGCGCGCCCTCGCGCGCGACGCGGACCGTCTCGCGAACGCCGAGCACGCCGCGATCGAGCTTGGTCGCGAGGCTCTCGCCGTCGAGCCATTCCATCGCGAGCCACGTGCGGCCGTCGTCGGACTTCCCATGGCTCACGTACCCGACGATGTTCGCGTGATGGATGCGCGAGAGCACCTCCACCTCGCGCGCGAAGCGCGCAGGGTCGGCCTCTTTCGCGAGCACCTTGAGCGCGACGATGCGATCGGTGGCGCGCTCGCGCGCCTCGTAGACCGTGCCCATTCCGCCCGCGCCTGCCTCGCGGACGACCTCGAACGGCTCGACCCCGCCCTGCGCGAGGCGCACCGATTCGATCGCGAGCGTCGCGTCGACGTCGCGCGGGCCCTTGCGCGCGCGCTGCCGCTTCAGCGCGTCGACGATGCGCAGTACCTGATCGCGGTGCTGCTTCACGTCGATCTCGTGGTGGAACACCGCCTCGATGTGCCGCGTCGGTCCGACGATGAAGGTGACCCGCATCGGTCGCTCGAGGATCGGCCAGAGCACCCCGAAACCGCGCGAAATGGATTTGTCCGAGTCGCCGATCATGGGAAACGGCGTCCGCATCTCTTTGGCGAAGAGACACTGCGTGTCGTGGTCGTCGGTGCTGACGCCGACGATGCTCGCGCCCGCGAGCGCGATCTCGGCGTAGTTGTCGCGGAAGCGCTTCGCCTCGATCTCGCACCCGGGCGTGAACGCCTTCGGGAAGAAGTACACCACGGTGCACAGCTTTTTGCCGTGGTCGGACAATTTGAACCGCGAGCCGTTGCTCGTCGGCGCGTCGATCTCAGGCGCGATGTCCCCGGGCTTCAGCACGTCTTCGTCGCGTCAGTTCGGGATGCCCTGCACGTTGAAGTTGTCCCAGGCGGGCGTGTGGTTGTTTTGGGTCGGGTCCTGGGAGAGAACGTAGACGGCTGGGTAGTCGGCGTAGATCGTCTCGCTCGCGCCCGTGCCCTTGGTCACGACGGCGGCGACGTAGAGCTGCGGGTTCAGGCCTGTCGCGGGGCGGCGCT
This sequence comes from uncultured delta proteobacterium, assembly GCA_963731595.1. GTDB lineage: Bacteria > Myxococcota_A > Polyangia > Polyangiales > Polyangiaceae > DASXHD01. The sequence continues at coordinate 1,292,502 of CAVSWE010000001.1, read as the reverse complement.
TCGAGGAGAAGACGATCCAGTAATAGTTGTACTCTCCAAACGTCTGCGCCTGCGGCGCCCAGCGCGGCCACGCGTTCGTGAGGCCCGGGCTCGTGAGCGTCGTGCAGACGGGCGGGTCGTTCGCGCGGAGGCGCTGCGCGCTGCCGCCGCCGCCCGGCACGATGAAGAGCTCGGCGGCGACCTGGTTGTACGAGCTCCCGCACTGCTGCGACGGAGCGGGGCCGTAGCTGCACGTGCTCGCCGTGCGGTTGAAGGCGAGGAGCGTGTCGTTCGGCGAGTAGACCGGGTAAAACTCGTGGTAGGTCGGGTCGCTCGCGCCCGGCAGCGGCGTCGCGGCGCCGCCGGCGTGCCCGTTGTACGGGACGGTGTAGATGTCCATCGTCGGGCCGTTCGAGAATCACCGCTTCGCCCGACGACGTCGACGACACGTACGCGATCGCCGAGCCGTCGTGTCGCCACGCGGGCGAGGCGATGCCCACGTTCGGATCGCCCGTCCGCGCGACCACGCCCCACGCGTTTTGGTCCGGCGCGTGGAGATCGGTCCACGCCATCTGATAGTTGGGCGAGCCGGTCGCGGTCGGGTCGTAGAAGATGCTGATCGCGACCGCGTCGGTCGCGCCGTAGTGCTTGACGTTCAGGACGGGCGCGCCTTGGTGGTCGCGAGCGAGCAGCGCGAGCGCGGACGGCGACACGTCGGCCGGCGCGGGCACGGCGGCGGAGGTCACCGTGCGAACGTCGATCGCGCGGCTCGACGCGGTGTCACGCGTGTAGAATACATACGTCCCGTCGGGCGAGGACGTGTGGCAGGAGACGCACGTGGTCGCGCCCGCGCCCGCGGACGCCGCGCCCGCGGTGGTCGGCGTGAGCACCGTCTTGGACGTCATGTCGCCGACGGTGAATCCCTTGAACGCGGTCCCGGCCGTCGAGCTCCAGTAGACGACCGACCCGGGCGCGTCGACCGGCGCGATGTGCACTGTCGAGGTCGTCTCCGCGGTGATCGCCGAGAGCACGTTGCTCGTCAGCGTGCCTCCGCGGATCGTGACGTTCACGTCGTGCCCCGCGCTGTGGAGCGCGAGCTGCTTCCAGATCGCCTGATCGAGCACGTACGTCGGGTTGGGCGTGTAGACGATCGCGGGGTTCGTCTGGTTGTCGACCGTCAGGCGGATCTCGTAGACGTTCGCGCCGGGCGCCGAATACTCCATGAAGAGCGGCGTCCAGTTCTTCGGGATCATCGCGTCTGCGGCGGGCTCGGCGATGCAAGGCGCCGCGCCGGTGCCCGCGTCGGGCGAGCCGAACTGGTTGCCGATGTCGCCCGGCAAGCTCGGGTCGATCGTCGGCGCGAGCGGAAAATCCGAAAAGACGCTCGGCCCGGTGTCGGGCGGCGGGAACGGAGCGTCGGCCGCGTCGCTCGTCGTCGCGTCGCCGGGCCCGCTGTCGAAATTCGTACCGTCGTCGCCGCCGCACCGCAGGGCGAGCGCGCTCGACAAACCAAGCGCCGCGAGCGGCGCGAACGTCAAGAAAGCCCGCTTCATATGAATGCTCCGGTGCTTCAAGGCTAGCGCGATTCGCCGCGCGCCGCACCGCTCATTCGGGCCGTCAGCGCGCGCGGAACGTCGGCTTGCGCTTGTCGACGTACGCCGCGATGCCCTCTTTCGCGTCGGCGGTCGCGAAGAGCTCGGCCTGGAGCTCGCGCTCGAGGGCGAGGCCTTGCTCGAGCGACATGTCGGCGCCGCTCTGCACGCTGCGCTTGATGCGCCCGACGGCGAGCGCGGCGCGTCCCGGCGGCACGAACTCGTGCGCGTACTCGAGCACGAGCTTCATGAAGGCGTCGTGGCTCGCCGCCTCCCAGACTTTGTTCACGAGGCCCATGGCGTGCGCCTGATCGGCCGTCATGTTCTTGCCCTCGACCATCATCTCGATCGCCCGCGCCTTGCCGACGGTGCGCGCGAGGCGCTGGGTGCCTCCCGTCCCGGGCAGGACGCCGAGCGCGACCTCGGGCAACCCGATGTGATAGGCGCCCTTTCGCGCGACGCGGAGATCGCACGCGAGCGCGACCTCGAGGCCGCCCCCCACCGTGTGCCCGTTCATCGCGGCGATGACGAGCTTCGGCGTCTGCTCGAGCCGCTGGAGGGTCTCGTTCGCGTGGAGGCAGAAGTAGTACTTGAAGCTCTCGTCCGCCTCCTTGAGCATGTTGATGTTCGCGCCGGCGCAGAAAAACTTTTCGCCGTGCCCGGTCACGACGATCACGTGCACGTCGGTGTCGAAGCGCGCCTCGAGGATGGCGGCGTCGAGCTCCTTCATCATCTCGTGCGTGTAGGCGTTCGCCGGCGGGTCGTTCAGCGTGACGACGGCGACCCCCCTGTCCGTCTGATAGTGAACGAGCGTACCCATGGTGGTCGCTCCGGATTATCCGCAACGGAAAACCAGGGCAAGAGGGTACGGAATGGGGCGTGCATGCTATGGTCGTTGGCCGGTGAATTTGTCGTCATGAGCCAAGACCTGAGACGCGAGATCAAGGAGCTGATTGTGAAGGAGCTGAACCTGGAGGGGCGCGATCCGGCTGGCATCGCGGACGACGCGCCGCTGTTCGGCCCAAACGGCGCGGGACAGGAAGGCGGGCTCGGCCTCGATTCGCTCGATGCGCTGCAGCTCGCGATGAGCCTGGAAGAGCATTTCGGCGTACGCATCCCCGAGGGGGACGCGGCCCGCCCGATCTTCAAGTCGGTGGCTGCGCTCGCGGAGCACGTCGCCGCGCACCGCGCGTCCACCTGATTGATGCGCATTTGGATCACCGGCGTCGGGATCGTCAGCGCTCTCGGGAGCGGCGCGCGCGAAACGTTCGCGCGGCTCGCGGCGGGTGAGCGCGGGCTCTCGACAATCGACCTCTTCGACGTGGCGGGGCAGCGCGCGACGCTCGGCGCGCAGGTGCGCGGCGTCGCCGTCCCGCCGGGCGTCCTTTGGTCGCGCGCGACCGCCTTCGCCCACCTCGCGGCGAGAGAAGCGCTCGCGCAATCCGGCATCGACCCGCGCGGGGCGCGCGTCGGGCTCGTCGTCGGCGGCACCACCGCTGGCATGTTCGAGAACGAGGTCCGCGTCGCGGGCATGATGTCGGGAAAGGCGCCGCTCGTGGCGGCGCCCGAGCTCCGCTCGCATCCACTGAGCTCGACGACCGACGCCCTCGACGAGGCGATCGGGCCGTTCGCGCGGACGCGCATCGTGGCGAGCGCGTGCTCCAGCGGCATCACGGCGCTCGCGGTGGCGCGCGCGTGGCTGCTCGAGGGCGATCTCGACGTGGTCGTCGCGGGCGGGACCGACGGGCTCTGCCGTCTGACGCTGAGCGGGTTCAACGCGCTCTCGGCGATCGATCCCGAGCCGTGCCGGCCGTTCGACGAGCGGCGACGCGGATTGAACCTCGGGGAGGGCGCGGGGTTCCTCGTGCTCGAGCGCGCCGAGCGCGCGAAGCAGCGCGGCAAGAGCGCGATCGCCGAGCTCGCGGGCGTCGCGCTCGCCGCCGAGGCGCACCACATCACGAACCCCGACAGCGAAGGGCGAACGGCCGCGCGCGTGATGCGCGAGGCGCTCGAGCGCGCGGGCGTCGCGCCGAGCGAGATCGACTACGTCAACGCCCACGGCACCGGCACGCCGCTGAACGACGCGATGGAGTCGAAGGCGATTCGCGCGGTGCTCGCGGGCGAGACCGAGCGCGTCTGGGTGTCGAGCAACAAGGCGCAGATCGGGCACACGCTCGCCGCCGCCGGCGCGATCGAGACGGCGATCGCGGCGATGTGCGTGGCCGAGCGCACGCTGCCGCCGACGGTGGGCCTCGAGAACGTCGACCCCGCGTGCTCGCTCCGTCACGTCCGCGAGACGGTTCGTCTCCCGCGCGTGCGCGCAGTGCTATCGAACTCGTTCGGGTTCGGCGGCATGGACGCCGCGGCGCTCGTCACCGAGCCGGAGCTCGCGCCGGAGCGCGAGCACGCGAGGCGGCGCGTCGTGGTCTCGGCCGCGGCGGTCATCGGCCCGCGCGGCGCGGGCGACGCGACCGCGCTGACCGGCGGCGAGCAAGCCGCGGGAAACACGCCGGACGCGGCGTTCGCCCTCGACCCCGCGCGCGCGCGACGCTTCGATCGATCGGCGCGGCTCTGCGCCGCCGTCACGCACCACGTCCTCCTGCACTCGAAGCTCGCCAAAGCGCGCCTCGGCGTCGTCTTCGGCAGCGCGTTCTCCTCGGTCGACGAGGCCGCGTCGTTCGTGCAGCGCATCTTCGACAAAGGGCCGCGCCTCGCGAGCCCGGCCGATTTCCCGAACCTCGTGCCGAGCTCGCCGGTGGGTCACGCGTCGATCTACGAGGGACTGCTCGGGCCCGCGCTCGCGACCGCCGATCTGCAGACGAGCGGCGAGAGCGCGATCGCGACGGCGATCGACTTGATCGCGTCGGGCGACGCCGACGCGTTCGTCGCCGGCGCGGTGGCGGTGCGGAGCAAGCTGATCGACGCCGTGTTTCATCCGCTCTTCGACGAGGGCGCGTCGGAGGCGCCGCGCTCCGAGTCGGTCGCGGCGGTGCTCGTCCACGCGGCGGACCTCGAGGGCGGCCACGCGATCGCCGCGATCGAGACGGTGACGAGCCGGCGCGAGGACGACCTGCTCGTCTTGCCGGCGCCGCAACCCGGCGCGCGCGCGTTCGGCGCCGCCTCGGCGCGCGCCCTCGCGAAGTGGCTCGAAGGCACGACCTGGCGCGGGGCGCCCGTCGAGAGCGTGGAGCGCGGCACCGGCGAGAACGAATCGGTGGGCGCGGCGGCGTTCGGTGCCGCGGCGCGCGCGATCGAGCGCGGCGAGACGGATCACGCGCTCGTCGTCGGAAAGCGCGACGGCGTGGTCCACGCGTTCTCGTTGAGGCGGGTGTGAGGCTCGTGGCCGCGGCGGCCCTCTCGGCGCTCGCTGCCTGCACGACGCCCCCGGCCGCGTCCGCGCGACGCAGCGAGGTCACTCAGGTCGAGTGGGACGAGGCGCGCGCGCGCCTCAATCGCCTTCGCGCCGCGCTTCCGCATCGCCCGTACGCGCAACCGGTCACGGTCGATTTCTTCGAGCCGCGCTCGCGCCGTCACTTCGACGGGCGCGGCGCCGTCGGCGTGGATCCCGGCCACGCGATGCGGATGATCCTCGTCGGGCCCGCGGGCGAGCCCGCGCTCGACGTGTGGGTGACGAAGGGCGCGTGGCGCCTCGTCGTCCCGGCGATTCGGCTCGTTCGTCGCGGCGGCGCCGAGACGCCGTCGGGCTCTCCGGTCGGGTTTTTTCGGTCGTGGTTCGTCGACCCGCTCGGCGGAACGCTCCTCGCGCTCGGTCCGGCCGCCGGATCCGCCGAAGGCGGGACGACGCAGACCGGCGCGCGCGAGCTCATCGTGCGCGATCCGTTCGGCGGGACGCTCCACGTCCTCGACGCCGACGCCGGCGAGACGCTCCGCAGCATCCGCGTTCGCCGGAGGAGTGGCGCGCACACCGAGTCGTTTTCCTACGCGGGCGGCCACGCGAGCTACCGCGACGAGACGAGCGGGCTCACGGTCGAGGTCACGCTCGGGCCCGTGCAACGCGACCCGCCGGATCCCGAGGCGTTCCGCGATCCCGGATCCGAGGCGGCGCAGTGAGCGTCGCGATCCTCGCGTTCGGCGCGATTTCCGGGCTCGGGCGAGGGCAGGGCGCGGCGAGCGCGGGCGACGGTGGCGAGCGCGCGCGCGTCGTGACCCGCGCCGACGAAGAGCTCGCAGCCTCGAAGCTCGCGCGCCCGTTCTGTGCGCGCGCGGACGTCGCGGCCACCGACGCCGACCGCGCGACCTCAATCTTGCGCGCGGCGATGAGCGACCTCGCGAGCGCGCTCGACGCGCGCGATCCGGACTGGCGGCGAAAGCGCGTGGGGCTCGCGCTCGCCACGTCGAGCGGCGGAATGCGCTCGGCCGAGGCGCTGTTCCGCGCGCTCCGCGAAGGTCGCGCGCTCGACCGCGACGCGGCGGAGCGCGCGACCTATTTCGCGCCGATGCAGCACGTCTTCGCGAGCGAGAGCTTCGCGCCGGCGACGCTCGTCTTGACCGCGTGCGCGGCCTCCACGATCGCGATCGGCATCGCGATGGGCTGGCTCGAGGGCGGCGCGTGCAATCTCGCGATCGCCGGCGGGTTCGACGCGGTGAGCGTCTTCGTCGCGAGCGGGTTCGAGACGCTGCGCGCGACGACGGCGTCGCTCCCGTCGCGTCCGTTCGGGCTCGAGCGCGACGGGATGTGCCTGGGCGAGGGCGCGGGTCTCTTCGCGCTTGCGCGCGCCGACGCGGAGCGCCCGCTCGGGTACGTCACCGGCTTCGGCGCCTCGGGCGACGCGATCCACGTGACCGCGCCGGACCGTACGGGCGCGGGCCTCGCGCGCGCCGCGCGCGCCGCGCTCGGGGACGTCGATCGAGACGTCGATCTCGTCAGCGCGCACGGCACCGCGACCCCGTTCAACGACGCCGCGGAGTGGAAGGCGATCGAGGCGACCCTCGCCGAGAGAGCGCGCGCGGTGCCCGTGCACCCCTTCAAGGCGCAGATCGGCCACACGCTCGGCGCGGCGGGAGCGCTCGAGTCGCTCGCCGCCCTCGACGCGATTTCGCGCGGGGTCCTCCCGGCCTCGGTGATCGCCCCGGCGCGCGATCCCGAGACGCCCGCGCGCCTGCTCGAGCGGACGACGCCCGCATCCGTGCATTCTGCACTCAAATTGTCGGCCGCGTTCGGCGGCGCGAACGCGTCGCTCGTTCTCCGCGACCGGCCGTCGCCATCGTCGCGCGCCGCGGCGCGGAGCCGCGCGTTCGTCGCGGGCGCTGCGCACGCGAGCGCGGTGCCGACGCTCGAGGAGCTCTCGGCGATCACCGGCATCGCGGTCGACCGGCTCGCGCGCGCCGACGAGCTCGTCCACCTCGCCCTCGGCGCGATCGGCGCCCTCGCGCGCGCCGGCCACGATCTACGCGGCGCAGGGATCGTCGTCGGTCACGCTTATGCGACGGTCGACGTGAACGACCGCTATTTCCAGCGCGTCCTCGAGCGCGGCGACGCGCGCGCGGCCGAGCCGCGGCGCTTCCCGTACACGTCGCCGAACGCGGTCGCGGGGGAGTGCAGCCTCGCGTTCGGCCTGACGGGTCCGAACCTCGCCGTCGGCTCGGGTCTCCACGGCGGGGTCGAGGCGCTCGCCGTCGCCGCGGACCTGGTGCGCGCGGGCGACGCCGCGCGCGCCGTCGCGGTCGCGGTCGACGCGCCTCGACGCGCCGCGCGCGCGATCGCCGAAGGCTGCGGATGGCCGCTCCCGCGCGACGGCGCGGTCGCCGTCCTCGTGACGCGCGAGGCGGTCGGCGTCGAGATCGTCGCCGCGAGCTCGTCGACGAGCGGCGCGCGCGACCTGCCGAGCGCGCCCGGCCACGAGGCGCTCCTTCCGCTCCTCGCGGGGGCGACGACGCTCGCGTGCGCGTCGCCGTGGGGCGCGTTCGCCAAGGTCGAGCTCGCGCGCTAAACCACCGGCCATGAGCCGCCGCATCGAAAAAGACACGTTCGGACCCATCGAAGTCCCCGCCGAGAGGCTCTGGGGCGCGCAGACGCAGCGCTCGCTCGAGCACTTCCGCATTTCGACCGAGAAGATGCCGCGCGAGCTCTTGATGGCGCTCGCCGTCGTCAAGAAGGCGTGCGCGCGCGTGAACGCCGAAATCGGCGCGCTCGCGAAGGACAAGGCGCGCGCGATCGAGCAAGCGGCCGACGAGGTGCTCGCCGGAAAGCACGACGACGAGTTCCCGCTCGCGGTCTGGCAGACCGGCAGCGGCACCCAGACGAACATGAACATGAACGAGGTGCTCGCGAACCGCGCGAGCGAGATCCTCGGCGGGCCCCGCGGCGAAGGCCGCCTCGTCCACCCGAACGACGACGTGAACAAGAGCCAGAGCTCGAACGACGTCTTCCCGACGGCGATGAGCGTCGCGGCCACGGGCGCGCTCATCCGCGACGTGCTCCCCGCCGCCGGCGCGCTGAAGTCGACGCTCGAGAAGCACGCGCGCGACTACGCCGGCGTCGTCAAAATCGGTCGCACCCACTTGCAAGACGCGACGCCGCTCACGCTCGGGCAGGAGATCTCCGGTTGGGCGTCGCAGCTCGCGCACGCGCGCGAGCACATCGAGTCGGAGCTCGGGCACCTCGGGGAGCTCGCGCTCGGCGGGACCGCGGTCGGCACGGGGCTCAACGCGCCGCCCGGGTTCGCCGATCGGGTCGCGCGCGAGATCGCGACGCTCTCCGGCTTGCCGGTCACGAGCGCGCCGAACAAGTTCGAGTCGCTCGCCGCGCACGACGGCATCGTGCAAGCCCACGGCGCGCTCCGCGGGCTCGCCGCCGCGCTCTTCAAGATCGCCAACGACGTCCGCTGGCTCGCGTCCGGCCCGCGCGCCGGCATCGGCGAGATCACGATCCCGGAGAACGAGCCCGGCTCGTCGATCATGCCCGGCAAGGTGAACCCGACGCAGTGCGAGGCGCTGACGATGGCGTGCGTGCAGGTGATGGGCAACGACGCGGCGATCGGCTTCGCGGGCGCGTCGGGCAACTTCGAGCTCAACGTCTACAAGCCGCTCCTCGCGAACGCGTTTCTCCAGTCGTGCCGCCTGCTCGCCGACGCGACACGAAGCTTCGACGAGCACTGCGCGCGCGGCATCGCCCCGAACCGCGCGCGCATCGAGGAGCTCGTCGAAAAATCGCTCATGCTCGTGACCGCCCTCGCGCCGCACATCGGCTACGACAAGGCCGCTTCGATTGCCAAAAAGGCACACAAGGACGGCACGACGCTCGAATCTGCCGCTCTGTCACTCGGCTACGTCACGGCGGAGCAATTTCGAGCGTGGGTCGACCCGACGAAGATGGTCGGAAGTTGACGCCGCCCCCCGGTGGGGGAATACGCTTGTGCGCGAGGTTGCTGAGGTGACGATGCTGCGCGTTTCGTTCATGGCGGTGCTGGCGACGACTGTGCTCGGGTGCAGCACGACGCTCATCCCCAATACGACGGTCGAGGACACGAGCGAGAACCGCAAGGTGGTCCAGTTCTGCGAGCTCTATCGCCACGCGATGGAAGACAAAGACGTCGGAAAGCTCCTCGCGCTCGCGAGCCCGCGCTACCACGACGACGCCGGCACGCCGAGCGGCGACGACGACACCGACTACGACACGCTCAAAGCCTTCCTGGCCGATCGGTTCCAGAAGACGAGCGACATCCGCTACGAGATCAAATACCACGAGGTGATCTTCGCGGAGAACAACCACGTGTACGTCGACTACAAGTACACGGCGAGCTACCGCGTCCCGACGACGCACGGCAACCAGTGGCACCACACGGTGGCCGACAACCAGCTCGATCTCGTCCCGGACGGCGACAGCTACAAAATCATGGCCGGGATGTGAGCGGCCCGAGCTAGAAAGTCGCGTGCCGTTCGTCCTCGCGCACGTCTCGGATTTTCACGTCTCGACCTTCGGCGACACGCTGCACGATCGCACGCGCATCGTGAGGCGGAGCGCGCACGTCGCCGACGAGAGCGCGCTCGAGTGGACGACGGTCTGGGCCGAGGCGGGGTGGAAGGTCCTCAAGAAGAAGAGCAAGCTCCTCGTCATCGACCCGGAGGGCTACTCGCACCCGGCGCCCGGCCGCGCCGAGTTCCGCGAGCTCACCGACCCGATCGAGCGCGCCGCCGGCAAGGCGTGCCGGCTCGAGGCGCGCCGCAGCGAGACGCTCGCCGCGGCCGTTCCGAGCGAGGGCGCGCTCGCGCTCTTGGCCGACGCGACGCCGCGCAACGCGAACGTGCGTCTCCTTCGCGCGGTTCGGTACGTCGAGCACGCCAACGTCGACGGCGTCGCGATCACCGGCGACATCACCGACGACGGCGACGGCTACGAGCTCGTCCTCGCGGCCTTCGAGCGATGGCGCGCGCGCGGCGCGCTCTACGCGGTGCCGGGAAATCACGACCGTTATCTCTTCCCGAATCTCGGGCAGCACGCGCCCCAAGCCCACGGCCGAGTCGAAGGCGGCCGCGTGGCGCAAGTTCGCCGAGGCGCTCGACTTGCCGCTGGAGCCGTCCGGCGCGTGGGTGAAGGTCGTGCCGAACGCGGGCGTGATCTTGCTCGGGCTCGACACGTGCGCGCGCCCGCAGCGGCGCTTCTTCCGGCACAACGGCGCCGTCGGGCCCGACCAGCTCGCGTTCGCTCGCGCCGTCGGGTCGCGCCCCGAGTGGAAGAACGCGCGCCACCGCGTGATCATGCTGCACCACCACGTCGTGCCGCTGCCCCACGGGGTCGGCAAGCGCGCGCCGAGCGAGATCGGGATGCGCCTCGACGACGCGCAGGGCGCCGCCGAGACCTTCGACGCGATCGGCGCGACCCTCGTCATGCACGGGCACCGTCACATCAGCGAAGAGCGTCAGCCCGCCGGCGTCGGCTTTCGCCTGCTCGCGGCGCCGTCGCTCACGCTCGGGTGTCGCAGCGGCGACGGCCCGTCGTTCTGGCGGATCGAGCTCGGCGATCACGTCTACGCGACGCGCGTGCGCGTGCCCATCCAGGCGATCGACGAGGACGAATCGGGGCCCGAGGGCGAAGTCGAGCCGATGTGAGGCACGGGCGTCAGTCGCCGTCGGCGGCGTCGGCGCCGCCCTCGGCGGTCAAGAACGCGCAGGCGTCGGCGGTCTCGGGCGCCTGGACGATGGTGCAGTCGGTCGCGTTGTCGATCGCCTTGACGCACGTGCTCACCTGAGCCTGGGTCGGGGAGACCGGCGTGACCAGGCCGTGGAGGCAGGCGTCGTCGTAATAGCGGAAGCAGTCGTCGACCACGCTCGTCGAGTTGCTGCGCGGCGTCGGCAGGCCGTAGTTCGCCGCGTCGGCGTAGCATTGCTGGATCCAATAGCAGCGCGCGTGCTCGATCTGCTGGCAGGCGTCGCTCCCGACGGCGGTCTGTCCGCAGGCAAGGATGGCGCCGCCGCCGGTCGCGGCGATGACGACGAGCGCGACGAGCATGCGGGTACGACCCATTCGTTTGCCGTACTACGGCGGCGGCCTCCGAGCCAAGAAAGTGACCAAACTTCGAGCCGCCGGTACTCTCTGCGGCGTTCTCGTGCCCTCCGCCATGATCCTCGCGGCCGGGCTCGGCACGCGGCTGCGGCCGCTCACCGAGCTCGCGCCGAAACCGCTCGTGCCCATCGGCGACCGCCCGATGCTCGCGCACGTCGCCGAGCGCCTGCGCGAGGCAGGATGCGACCCGATCGTTGCGAACGCGTTCCACCACGCGCCTGCGGTCGAGCGCTTTTGCGCGGCCGAGTCGCTGCTCGTGTCGAACGAGGACGCGCTCCTCGGCACCGCGGGCGGGATCGCCCACGCGGCGGCGCTCCTCGGCGAGGGGGACGTGGTCGTCCACAACGGCGACGTCCTCGTCTCGGTCGACCTCGGGGGCCTGCTCGCGACGCACCGCGCGCGCGGCGCGTCGGCGACGCTCGCAATCGTGCCGCGCGCGGCGGGCGAGGGCAACGTCGGCGTCGACGCCCGCGGGGCGGTCGTGCGCCTGCGCCGGGAGACGTTCGCGCCGGGCGAGGCGAGCGGCGGCGAGTTCACCGGGGTGCACGTCCTCGCCCCGGCGATGCGCGCGGCGCTCCCCGCCGCGGGGTGCGTCGTCGGCGACGCGTACATGCCCGCTTTGCGCGGCAAATCCGCGCATTTGTATGTGTATCATGCACGTAATTTCGTGGACGTAGGCTCGCTCGCCGGCTACCTCCGCGCGAACCTCGAGTGGCTCGCGTCGATGGGGCTGCGCTCCTTCGTGGGCGACGGCGCGTCGATCGACGGCGCGGTCCGCGTCGACGCGAGCGTCGTCGGCGCGGGCGCGCGCGTGACGGGCGAAGGCGCGCTCTCGCGATGCGTGGTCTGGCCGGGCGCGACCGCGACCGCTCCGCTCGAGGACGCCATCGTCACCTCGGCGGGCGTCAGTAGATGCACGTGACGTGGTCGGTCTCGTGCGCCACGCGGTAGTCGGGCGCCGGGCACGAGACCTTGCACGTGTTGCCGGTGCACGACGGATCGAGCCCGCGCGGCAAATCGTAGCTGCACCCGCCCGGACCGCATCGCCACGCGATGCCGCTGTCCGGATCGGTGCCGCTCGTGCTCGGCGCGGCGATGACGCAGACGCCGGTGAGGTTCACGTAGCCGGCGGCGCACGGGTTCTTCGCCGCGGGGCAGACGCCGTCGTGGCGCGGGCTGCCGTCCGGGCAGCGCGGCGCGCAGTTGCCGCGGAGCGAGTCGGGTTCGGTGTCGCCCGCGCACGTCGTCTCGCCGCGCGCGCGGACGGGCTGTTTCTTCGCGTCGGTCGCCCCCGGGCCCCCGCGCGCGGGGAGGAGATCCGGCTCGGCGTCCATCACGAGGTACTCGCGCGTCCACTTCGCGACCGTGGCCTCGTGAATCCAAGCGTAGCCGCCGTCGCCCCAGCCCGTGCCCCAGCTGTTGTGGAGGAGGAAATACGTCCCGTGCGCGAACGCCGCGTACCCCGCGAGGAGCATCGCGTGCCCGACGTCGTCGTGCTGCACGGCGGTGTAGTGAGGGATGTAGCGCGCGCCCGGGCGGCCCTTGGGCGCGAACGAGTCGGGGATCGACATCGTCACGATCACGTCCTGTCCCGCGGCGAGGATGGTGCGCAGGCTGCTCGCGTCCGGCTGCTTCAAGAAGGTCACGTGCGTCACGTGCCCGACGACGTGCGCGTCGGCCTTCTGCGTGCGCGCGGCCGCGATGGGCTGGCCGCAGCCGTATTTCTTCGGGTTCTGCACCTCGTCGCAGGGGAGCCAGCTCGAGGCCTCCGCGACCGCGAAGGGCCACTCGGTCTCGGCGCAGAACGGCTTTCCGACGTTCGCGTCGATCGCGTTTTGCTCGGCGGCCGTGTGGTAGCGCGACCAGAGCTCCATGACCGAGACGTGCGGCGGCTTCTGCGACCAGCGCGCGAGAGCGTGATCGAGCGCGGCGGCCTCGGCGAACGCCGTGCAGGCCGGCACGATCGACTGATTTCGGACGGGCCCTTCGGTTCCGTCGAGCCTGTGATCGACGACCGCGGGCAGCGTGGGGCGCACCCGCGGGCCGCCGCGCAGCGTCGCGTGCGAGATGAGCGGCACCGCGCCTTCTTTCGTCGAGCCGAAGAGCGCCGCCTTCGCGCACGAGCGCGCGACGACCTCGGTGCCGTCCCAGACGCCGCGGCAAGTCGCGGTCAGCGCGCCGAGCCGAGCCTCGAGCGGCACGGCCTGGGGCGGCTCGTGGTTCTGGAGCTCGGGCAAATCGGGCAGCGGCGGCGCCTTGGGGTTCGGCGACTTGAGCGGGGGAGGGGCCTTCGCGGCGGTGACGTCCCTGGGACCGATCTGGGCGGGCCCGGCGTCGACGGCGACCGGTTTCGGCTGCGTGGTCGCGCCGCTCGTCTGGCAGGCGACGAGGACGACGCACGTGACGAGGCGCTTCATGGCCAAGACAGAATAACGTACGCTCGCGGCGTGCGGCGCTTTCTCCTTTCTTTTGCGCTCGTCCTCGCCGCGGCGCCTGCCTCGGCCTTTCCGGGGCCCGATTCGGTGGCCGTCCTCGCGAGCGGCGACGTCGCCGAGAGCACGGCCCTCGCCGACGCCTACGCGAAAGCGCGCGCCGTGCCGGATCGCCAGGTCTGCAAGATCCCCGGCATCCCGCAGACCGACGACATCTCGCTCGCCGATTATGAGACGAAGGTGCTCGCGCCGTTCGAGGCGTGCTTGACGAGCGCGGGCGTCCACGACCGCATCGAAGCGGTCGTCATCATGCGCGGCGTTCCGCTTCGCGTGGCCGTGCCGGTCTCGAGCGGGACGAACAACGTGTCGCTCGCGGCGGCGCTCGCGATCTGGGAGTCGACGCTCGCGTCGGGCGACGGCGGCGGGGGCCCGCTGCTGGGCCAAGAGCCGGGCACGATCGTCAACTGCGGCTCGCCTTGCTACGGCGCCGCGTGGAACAACCCGCTCGAGAGCCTGACCGGGCCGTTCAAGGCGGGCTACACGGTCACGAGCGGCGGCGTGAGCTGGAAGCCGCTCCTCGTCACGATGCTGACGGGCCGCTCGCAGAGCGATGCGCAGATGCTCCTCGACAGCGCGACGCAGGCCGAGAAAAACGGCGGCGCGAAGGGCACGTTCCTCTTCATGGACGGCGCCGACTCGGCGCGCGGCGTGCTCGACTCGGATTTTCCGAACGTCATCAGTCAGCTCAAGGCGCTCGGCTACACCGACGCGCAAGAGGTCCCGTTCGACTCGAACCTCACGGGCCAGACGCTCGCGTCGTTCTTCGTCGGGACGTCGTCGCTCGGCCAGACGATCGAGGGCAACACGTACCTGCCCGGGAGCCTCGTCGACAACCTGACGAGCTTCGGCGCGGTGCCGCAGAACTTCGCGCCGTCGGGCGAGAGCCAGGTGTCGATCGCGCGCTGGGTCGAGAAAGGCGCCTCTGGCGCGCACGGCACGGTCGACGAGCCGCTCAACAACGTCTTTCCGCGCCGCATGCTCATCGTCGACTACGTCAAGGGCGCGCCGCTCGCGGAGGCTTATTTCCGCTGGCTTCCGTATCAGTATTGGAAAAACCTCGTGCTCGGCGATCCGATGCTCGCGCCGTACGCCAAGCGGCCCGTCGTGACGATCGGCGGGATCGCCGACGGCGCTACGCAGACCGACGCGACGACGATCACCGCGACGGCGACCGACTCGAGCGGCGCGGGCATCGGCCACATCGCGCTCTACGTCGACGGCGTGCTCGAGGCCGAGGCCGACGGAGACACCGTCTCGTCCTGCGTGAAGCTCCCGGCGAAGAGCGTGCAGGTGCTCGCCGTCGCGCAAACGAACACGGGGACCGGCGGGCTCGCGAAGTTTCCGCCAAAGGGCTGGACCGAGATCCACGCGGCCGGGCAGGCCTCGGGGAGTCCGACGTGCGGCGCGGGCGGGGACGACGCGACCGACGGCGGAACCGACGCCGACGGCGGGACGACGGGCGACGGCGGCGGTGGCTGCTCGTGCGACGCGGCCGGCCGAGGCTCGAGCGGCGCCGGTCTCGCGGCGTTGTTCGTGGCGCTCGCGGCGCTCGCGGTCAGTCGAAATAGCTCTCGGGCGTCGTGCTGCCGCCGCCGAAGAGAATGACCTCGCCGGTCGCGGTCTGAATCGCGCGCGCGCCGCGCCGCGGGATTCGAAGCGTCTTCTCCTCGTTCGACGTCGCGTCGAGGCGGAACACGCGCGTCGCGCCGGAGACGTCGTCGCCGACGAGCAGGAACGCGCCGCCGACGAGCGCGAAGAGCGACGGGTCGTCGAGCACGGGCGGGAGGTTTTGCGCCGAGCCCCACGGTTGCGGGCACTCCTTGCCGCCGCCCGCGCTCAGGTCAATCGTGCGCGGCTGCTCGCCGTCGCCGGCGACGAGCACGACGTTCGCATCGATCGGGACCGCGGCGCGAGCGGGCCAAGCGACGTGACGGTTCGCCTCCGGCGTCGCGCAGTACGTCGTCTCGACGCCGCTCGAGCTGACAATCTCCGCAAAGGAAGCACCGCCGCCGCCGTAGAGAAAGATTCCGCGGCCCGGCACCCACGTCGTCGCCGCGGCTTTGCGCGCGTTGCTCGAGCTCAGGTTCATCACGCTCGCGAGCCCCTGCGGGGGAAACGCGAAGATCGCGGCTGACGAGACGTTCGGGTTGCTCGGGCCGACGACGTACGCCGTCCCGTCGTCGCCGGTGACCGTCCGGCCGCCGGAGAGGAGCTTCCAGCCCAGGAGGTTCGGCGGCGGATCGGCGAACTGACTGACGTTGCCGCTCGGCAGACCGAGCTCGTCGACCTCGGTGTCGCCGACGAGCACCCCCACCGCGATGTCGCCCAGGTCGGTCGCGCTCGCGAGCTCGACGATGCCGAACGACTGCGGGTGAGACGGCAGCGCCCAAGACAGCTTGAACTGGTCGAGGAAGAGCAGGTCGTAGCCGCCGAACGGAGGCTCGCTCCCGTCCGCGGCGTAGCCGCCGGCGTGATAGACTCCGCGCGGGCTCGTCGCGAGGAGCGGCTTCGAGCGTGCGTCGATCGTCGAGCCGGGCATCCGAGCGAGCTGACCTGTCTTCTGGACGAAGAGGGGGATGGTCACGCCGTCGAGCGCGCCGACCTCGACGAACGGGGTGGCGCCGAACGCGATGACGTCGTTCGACGCGTCCGTGCCGGTGAGCTGGAGCGAGACGACGTCGGTCTGGGCAACGTCGCCAAGGTCGATCGCGGCTTGGGAGGGCGGACCCTGGTAGAGGGTGCTCTTCTGCGTGTTGGCCGACGGCTCGAAAACGGCGTCGACCTCGACGTTCGTGACGCCGTCGAGGGCGTCGGGCTCTCCGCCGACGGTGACCGCGATCGTCGCGCTCGGCGAGCCGCACGCCGCGAGGATCGCGGCCGAAACTGCGAGCGCGATCCTCTTCGTCACGCCAGCGTCTCTATCACACCCGGCGGGCGGGCGTGCTACATCGCGCGCGTGATTCGACGCGTTTCGCTGCCCGCCGATCCCTGGGCGCTCGCGCGCGCGCTCGACGGCCGGCCGGGCCTGGCGGTGCTCGCGAGCGCGCCCGAAGCGGCGCTCCGGCAGAGCGACGCGCGCTTCGCGTTCGTCGCGTGCGATCCGGTCGAGACGAGCGAGGATCTCGTCCCGCCGCCGGGCCCGCTCGAAGCGGGCTGGGCGGGGCACGCGGCCGCGCCGCGCTGGATCGGGGCCGTCCCGTACGAGGCGCTTCGCGCGCGCGAGCGTCGCGGGAGCGAGTCGCGCCCCGCGCCGCGGATCGGCAGGTCCCGCTGGAATCGTCACGACGCGGTGCTTCGCGTCGACATGTTCACGGGCGAGGTCGCGATCGAAGCCGACGACGCTGCCGCGTGCGAGCGTCTCTTTCGCGCTGTCACGCGTCACGCGGCGTGCGCGCCGCGCGAGACGCGCCTCCGAGCCAAGCCGGGCGAGCCCCCGCGCGTCCACGAAGCGCGCGTGCGCGCGGCGCTCGAGTACGTCGCGCGCGGCGACGTCTACCAGGTGAACCTCGCGCGCAGGCTCGACTTCGAGGTCGAGGGGGCGCCGCTCGATCTTTTCGCGAAGCTCTTCGGTAAGGCTCCGTCGTGCTGGTCCGTCCATTGGGAAATGGACGACGACCTCGTCGTGATCGGAACGAGCCCCGAGCTCGCGCTCGAGGCGCGCGGCGAGGCCCTGCGCACGGCGCCCATCAAGGGCACGCGCCCGCGTGGCGACGACGCCGCGACGGACGAGGCGCTCCGCCGCGAGCTCGAGGCGAGCGAGAAGGAGCGCGCCGAGCTCGTGATGGCGGTCGATCTCCACCGAAACGATCTCGGCCGCGTGGCGCGCTTCGGCAGCGTGCGCGTCCTCGGCGAGCCGCGCACGCTCGCCTCGCGCACGGTCCTCAGCCGCGCCCGCGAAATCGTGGCGCGCCGCGACGTTGGCGTGGATCTCTCGCGCCTCGTCGAGGCGACGCTGCCGTGTGGAAGCGTCACCGGAGCTCCGAAGGTGCGAGCCATGGAAATCATTGCGGAGCTCGAGGCCGAGCGACGCGGGCTCTACACGGGCGCGCTCGGTTACGTGGGGCGCGACGGCGGCCTCGTCCTCGCGATGGCGATCCGGACGGCGGTGGTCTCGCGGCGCGACGCGGCGCTCGAATATTTCGCCGGCGGAGGCATCGTGGCGGGGAGCGATCCGCGCCAGGAGACGCAAGAAACCGAGTGGAAAGCGCGGCAGCTCACGGGCGCGTGAAGAGGGCGACTCAGGATCAGAAGGTCAGAAAGACTTTTTTGTTTTAGGAAGAAAAAGGAATGAGTGTTGTCGATCGGTTGAAGGCGGCGCTGGCGAGCGAGCTTGCAGCGCTCGCGCGGGCAGCGCAACTGGGCAAGCTGACGCCGGACGCGGCGGCGGCGGCGACGCTGACCCTCGAGCGTCCGAAGCGCGCCGAGCACGGCGACTACGCGACCAACGCCGCGATGGTCCTGACCAAGCTCGCGGGCATGCCTCCGCGCGCGATCGCCGACGTCCTCGTGAAGGCGCTCGCGTCGAGCGAGGTCTTCGCCTCGGCCGAGGTCGCCGGGCCCGGGTTCGTGAATCTGCGCGTGAAACCCGCGGTGCTCCACGCCGAGCTCGGCGAGGTGCTGCGACTCGGCTCGGGCTACGGCCGCGCGCCGTCGGCGACGCGCGAGCGCATCGACGTCGAGTTCGTCAGCGCGAACCCCACCGGGCCGCTGCTCGTCTCGCACGGGCGGGGCGCGGTGTACGGCGACGCCGTCGCGCGCCTGCTCGAGGCGACCGGAAATCGCGTCACGCGCGAGTACTACATCAACGACTTCGGCAACCAAGTACGCCTCTTCGCCGAGAGCGTCCGCGCCGTCGCCGGGAGCAAAGCGGTCCCCGAGGGCGGCTACGGCGCCGACTACGTGAAAGACGTCGCCGAGCAGGCGCGCACGCTCGGCGCGCTCGACAAGTCCGACGCCGAGCTCGCGCGCACGTGCGTGATGCTCATGATGCGCGGCATCCGAAAGACGCTCGCCGATCTCGGCGTCCGCTTCGACGTCTGGTTCAGCGAGTCGTCGCTCCACGAGTGGGGCTCGGTCGGCGTCGCGCTCGAGCAGCTCCGCGCGGGCGGCTTTCTCGTCGAAAAAGACGGCGCGACGTTCTTCGTGGGCAAGGGCGACACCGAGGACAAGGACCGCGTCGTCCGAAAGTCCGACGGCGTCTTCACGTACTTCGCGAGCGACATCGCCTACCACGCGGACAAGCTCGCGCGCGGGTACGACCGGCTCGTCAACGTGCTCGGCGCGGACCATCACGGCTACGTCGCGCGCATCCGTAACTCGCTCGAGGCGCTCGGCCTCCCGGCGGATCGCTTCGAGGCGCTGCTGTTCCAGCTCGTCTTCCTCTACCGCAACGGCGAGCTCGTGAAGTTCGGCAAGCGCAAGGGCACCATCTTCACGCTCGACGAGCTGATGGAGGAGATCGACGAGGGCGCGGGCCGAACGGGCGCCGGCGCCGACGCGATCCGCTTCTTTTATCTGTCGCGGAGCGCGAACACGAACGTCGACTTCGACATCGAGCTCGCGAAGAAGAGCAGCCTCGACAACCCCGTCTTCTACGTCCAGTACGGTCACGCGCGGCTCTGCTCCATCCTCCGCACGGCCGCCGAAATCGGGCTCGGGCCGGGCCTCGACTTTTCGCGCCTCACCGGCGACGACGAGCTCGCCATCACGCGCAAGCTCGCCGACTACGGACAGATCGTCGAGCAGGCGGCCGAGGCGCGCGAGCCGCACCGCGTCCTCTTCTTCGTGCAGGAGCTCGCGCGCGATTTCCAGAGCTACTACACGCTCCACAAGAGCGATCCGGTCGTGCCGCCCAAGTCGATGCGCGAGAGCGGCGCGTGGAAGACGAGCTGGGACGTCGAGCTCACGCGCGCACGGCTCGGCTGGATTGACGCGCTGCGAATCGTCTACGGCTCGGCCCTCGGCCTGCTCGGCATCTCGGCGCCCGAGCGAATGAACCGCCCAGAAGTTGGCGATTCGGCCGAAACTGGTGCAGAAGAAGGGTGATGGATCCGGGGTCGGTTCGAAATCTCGAGCGAATTCAGGAGAAAGACGACCAGACGCGGATGCCGCGCGGCGTGTCGGTCGTCCTCCTGGTGCTCGGCGGGGCTTGCGTCGTGCTCTCGGCGATGGCGCTCGGCGGAAAAAAGTCGAGCGACTCGGCGGCCCACGTCGATCCGCTCGGCGATCTCGTCGCGCAGAAGGGAAAGCCCGCCTCGGTCGCGAACGGCGCCAGTGACATCGGCGCGCAAGACGTCACGTTCCCGTCGATGTTGAGCGACCAGGGCAAGCCGACGACTGCGCTCGCCGCGATCGGCCGCGCGCTGCCGTCGGCGACCACGACGCCGAGCTTGCCGCCGCCGCCGACCGACGTGCTCCCGGTCGTGCCGCTCCCTGCGCAGAACATGTTGCAAGCGTCGCCCGTCGTCACGCGCCCGCGCGACGAGCTCACCAAAGCGGCGAGCGCCGTCGAAGCGAGCGCGGAGACGAAGACTGCCGCCGCGTCAGGCCACGAGGGCGGGTATCAGCTCCAGGTCAGCTCCTTCAAGACGCAGGAGGAGGCGAACGCGTTCGCCGAGCAGCTCCGCGTTCGCGGGCACCGCGCCTACGTCTTGACGGCGAACGTCGCCGGACGCGGCACGTGGTACCGCGTCCGCGTCGGGCCGTTCCCGACGCAAGCGGCCGCCTCGTCGTACCGCTCGAGCTTCGAAGCCAAGGAGCACGTCGTTCCGTTCGTGGTGCCGCCGAGCTCGCGGTGATTCCGCTGTGGGCCGTCGGGCTCGTCCTCGCGGGGCTGGCGCCGTTCGCGGTGCGTTACCTCACGGACGCGCTCGAAGCGCGCGCGCGGAAGCGCACGGAGAAGGCGATCGAGAGCGCGGGCGAGGACCACCGTAACGCATAGCGGCATCTCTCCGGCGGAATGCGGCACGTTTGCGAGCTGTTGCCACCGTGCCGCGCTTCGCGGCGGCGGCTCACACGCTCGTACCTTTTACGCCGGTAAATTGGTGCGAGCGGCGCGCTCGTGCGTATGTTGATTGAAGGAGCTCCATTCATGGCGAGGTTGTTCGGTCTTCTCGGGAATCGTGCCGATCTCACGGGCCGCGTGCTCGCGTTCGAGCGCGAAGCTCTGCGCGCGAAGAAGAACGGCGACCGAGGCGCTGTGGGCTGGGGTCTCGGCTTCTACCAAGGCGGGGAGGTGCTCATCCGCCGCAGGCCCATCGACGAGCGCGAGGAGATCGACGTCGCGCAGCTCGGCGCGGACGTCCGCGCCGACGTCGTCGTCGGTCACGTGCGCCAGCCGACCGTCGGAACGCTCCGCACCGAGAACACCCACCCGTTTCGCTATCGCCAGTGGCTCTACGCGCAGACGGGCACGGTCTCGTGCTTCGACCAGGTCCGCGAGCGGCTCGTGCAGAGCGTGCCGGAGTTCTTGCGCGCCGGCATCCGCGGCGACAGCGACGCCGAGATCGTGTTTCAAGTGTTCCTCTCGTTTTTGCACGACCAAGGAAAGCTCGACGATCTCGTCGTCGACACCGGCGTCATTCACGACGCGATCCGCGGCAGCCTCCGCGTCGTCGACTCGATCTCGGCCGAGGTCGGCGGCGGCCCGGCGGAGGTGAACCTCGTCGTCTCGAACGGCGACGTGGTCGTCGCCGCGCACCGCCGCGCCAAGATGGCGCTCCGGACGTTCTCCGGGCGCGACGACGCCGAGGCCATCATCGGCGACGATCAGCAGCTTCGCCGCCGTACGCCCGAGCTCGGGCAGGTCCAGTTCTCCCTCGTCGCGAGCGACTTCGACTCCGAGACGGTCCCGCCGCGCTGGAACGTGGTGAAGGATCGTGCGATGGTGTCGCTGACCCGTGCGGCCGCGCCGAAGATCGAAGATCTCTGACACGTTCGTCGGCGTCGTGCTCGTCGCGCTCGCGACGGCGTGCGGCGGCGCGTCGCTCGACACGGCGCTCGAGATCAAGGACGTCTCGCGCCACCCCGACGGCGTGGTCGTCGAGCCTCCGCCGGCGATCCCCTTTGCCGAAGAGCACGCGAGCGCCGGCGACGGCGTCGTCGCGCTGCGCCAGCCGATCTCGAACGAGCAGATCGGCGACATCGTGCACAAGTACGTTCGCGCGTTCACCGAGGGCGAGCGCGACTCGTTCGACGACCTGCTCGACGACAACGCCGTGATGTTCGCCGACGGCGGGCGCTCGCAGCCGCGCGCCGCGCTGCTCCAAGCGCTGCGCTCGCGCTACCAGCAGCACGCCCAAGAGTACCGCGCGCTCCGCGAGGACATCGCGCGGCTCGACCGCATCGAGCGCTGGTCGTCCGACGATCTCGGTCCCTTCACCGACCCGCCGCGCCCGCCCGAGATGCGCAAGGGCGACGTCTTCGTGCGCGTGCCGCTCGACCCGCAGCTCTCGCCGACCACGGGCGAGCCGCTCTTCCGCAGCGTCCTCACGCTCTTGCTCCGCCGCGGCCCCGACCACGTCCTCCGCATCGCCGGCCTCGGCGAAAGCGACGGCCGCTGACCCTTAGAAGAGGAGAGACATAAAGGGGGGAAGATTGGAAGAAGAGAGGCATTCGAACCCTCTTCCCCTTCCAAGCTTCCAATCTTTATCTCTCTCCTCTTGGGGGTTCAGCGGAAGTCTTCGAGGGAGATGCCGTATTTTTTGAGCCAGCGGTGGATCTGCATGCGCTCTTTGCCTAGCTCGCGGCCGACGGCTGCGACGTTGCCTTCGTGGCGCGCGAGCAGCGCGCGGAGCTCGGCCTCGGTCGGCGCGCCGCGCTTCGCCGGCGCCGCCTCGGTCGACTCTGGGCCCGAGGTTTGCGGGCGCTTCTTGTCGCCGTAATCCTTCATGTGCTCGGAGATGTCTTGCGGCAGGTGCTTGGCGTCGAGCGGCGCGCCGCCGGTCAGCGCGAGCCCGCGCTTGATGCAGCTCTCGAGCTCTCGCACGTTGTACGGCCAGTCGTAGTGCACGAGCGCGAGCATGAACGAGAAGGTGAGGCCGACGTCCGGGCGCCCGTAGCGCGCGGCGAACGCCTTCGCGAGCATGTAGACGTCTTCCTTGCGCTGGCGCAGCGGCGGGAGCGACACGGCGTGCTCGTTCAGGCGCGCGAAGAGATCGCCGCGGAACTTTCCGTCGCGCACTTGCTCGCGCAGGTTGCGGTGCGTGGCGCACGCGACGCGGACGTCGACGTGCTCGGCGGTGGTGGCGCCGAGCGGAAACACTTCTTTCGACTGGAGGACCCGGAGGAGCTTCGCCTGCGCCTCGAGCGGCATGTCACCGATCTCGTCGAGGAAGAGCGTGCCGCCGTCGGCGAGCTTGATGAGACCCGGCTTGTCGCGGTCGGCGCCCGAGAACGCGCCGCGGCGGTACCCGAAGAGCTCGCTCTCGAGGAGGTTGTGCGGGATCGCCGCGCAGTTGATCGCCTGCAGCGACCCCTTGCGGCCCGAGAGGCGATGAATCGCGCGCGCGACGACCTCCTTTCCCGTGCCGGTCTCGCCGAGGACCATGCACGAGAGCTCGGTCGGCGCGATGCGCTCGATGTCGCGCGCGATGTCGTCCATCTGGTGGCCGCCGACGAGCTCGCCCTTCGGATCGGCCTCGAGCGGCGGCGGCGCCGATTTTCCTCGGGAGCCGTCGATTCGGAACGGCGTGTAGGCGGGCGCGCCCTCTTGCACGAACTTGAAGATGGCGTCGCCGATCCGGATCTCGTCGCGATCCGCGAGGCGATGGTCGCTCACGTAGCGACCGTTCACGATGGTGCCGTTTCGGCTCGAGAGATCGCGGAGGATCCAGTCGTCGTCCTCGAGGAAGATCCGCACGTGACTGCGACTCACGGCCTGATCCGGAATGCACACCGAGCAGGTCGCCTCGCGGCCGACGATGATCTCGCTCGTGAAGAACGGGTACGCGGCGGCGAGCTCCTCGAAGCGCGGCGCGTAGAGCAAGACGAGACCGGGGCGCGCCTCCTCCTCGGCGCCGCGCACCGATTTGGGCGCGTCGGCTTCGTAGGTCGAAGAGACGCCGGTGCGGAATCGGCTCACGAAATCCGATTCTAGCACCGCCGGTACCGCGCCGGATCGACCCCGACGCGGCGGCAGACGTCGTCGAGGGCGTCGTCGGCGCGGGCGCGCAAATCGGCGAGCGAACCGTCGTTTTTCACGACGACGTCGGCGGCCCGGACCTTGTCGTCGAGCGACAGCTGCGCGGCGATGCGCGCGCGGACGGCCGCCTCGTCCGCGGCGTCGCGCGCGCGCGCGCGTGCGACCTGGGCGTCGAGCGGCGCGGAGACGACGACGAGCGGACGGAAGGCGTCGGCGAGCCCGTTCTCGACGAGGAGCGCGGCCTCGTAGCACGCGAGCGGCTCTCCGCCCGCCGCGAGCTCGGCCGTGCGCTGCATGCTCAGCGCAGCGATGCGCGGGTGGGTGATCGCGTTGAGGCGCGCGAGCTTCTTCGCGTCGGCGAAGACCGCGGCCGCGACCTTCTTGCGATCGAGCGTGCCGTCGGGCGCGAGGAGGTGCGCGCCGAGATCGGCCGCGACGGCCGCGAGCCCTTCGCTGCCGGGCGCGACCACTTCGCGCGCGAGCGCGTCGGCGTCGACGACCGGAACGCCGCGCTCCCGAAAGCGCGACGCGACCGTGCTCTTTCCGCTCGCGATCCCCCCGGTGAGCCCAAAGACGTGCACCCTACAGATGAAACAGCAAGATCAGGCGATCCGAAGCTGTTTTTGTTCGAGCCCGCGGAAATCTCTGCAAAAATCCCGTCTCTCGACTTCTGATCTCTCGATCTTCCTGTTAATTCTCCGGGCGTGAAGAGGGTCTCGAGGCGAGCCGTGCTGGGTGCGATCGGCGGGGCGCTCCTCGCGGCGGCGACGACGGTCGCGGTGGTGCGGACGCGCGGGTACGACGTGCCGAAGGGCGTCGCCGACAAGCTCCGCGTGCTCTCGCCTTGGCAGTACGTCGTGCTCGCGGCGGCCGCGCGGCGCATCGCGGCGCCCGACGTCGACGACGGGAGCGTCCCCAGCGCGGACGAGGTCGGCGTGGCCGAGTTCGTCGACGGCTACCTCGCCGAGCTGCCTGACGCGATGCGGCGCGATTTTCTGCGTCTCCTCGCGTTCGTCGAGCACCTCGCGCCGCTCGGTCAGAAGCTCGGCTCGCGGTTCTCGCGCCTCTCGTCCGCCGAGCAAGATCGCGTGCTCGCGTCGCTCGAGGCGAGCCCCGAGGGCCTCCTCCGCGGCGGCTTCGACGGGCTCAAATCGGCCGTCTTCATGGGGTACTACCGCGACCCGCGCACCTGGAAGATCCTCGGCTACGCGGGGCCGTTCGTGCGAGCACCTCGACCCGGAGGAGGCTCCTGATGGTGATCCTCGGACGCGAGCTCGAAGGCGATCTCTCGCTCGACGTCGACGCCGTCGTCGTGGGGACGGGCGCGGGCGGTGGGATGGCGCTCCGCGAGCTCGCGCGCGCGGGGCTGAACGTCGTCGCGCTCGAGGAGGGCGGCTTCCACCGCCCGCGCGACTTCACGCAGCGCGAAGACGAGATGATCCCGTTGCTCTTCCAAGACGCCGGCGCGCGCACGACGCGCGATCTCGCGATCCGCGTCCTGCAAGGGCGCGGCGTCGGCGGCAGCACGATCCACAACACGAACCTCTGCAAACGCACGCCGAGCGACATCCTCGACTTGTGGCGCGACCGGTACGGCGTCTCCGGCTGCGGCCCCTCGGAGATGGCCGCGAGCTTCGAGGAGGTCGAGCGCGATCTGTCGGTGACCGAGATCCCCGCCGCGCTCCGCAACCCCAACAACGAGGTCTTGCGCGTCGGCGCGGAGGCGCTCGGGTGGAAGAGCGGACCGCTGAAGCACAACCGCGTGGGCTGTCAGCTCAGCGGCTTCTGCGAGCTCGGGTGCGCGTACGACGCGAAGCAAAACGTCGCGAAGGTGCTCGTCCCGCAAGCGGAGGCCGCCGGCGCGAAGATTTACTCCGACGTCGAGGTGCTGCGCGTCACCCACGAAAAAGGCCGCGCGACCGGCGTCGTCGCCGTCGCGCGCGACGCGCAGGGCGGCCCGCGCGCATGGATCCACGTCCGCGCGCGCGTCGTCGTCCTCGCCGCGAGCGCGGTCGGCTCGGCGGCGCTCGCGATCAAGAGCGATCTCGCCGATCCGTTCGCCCAGCTCGGTCGCGGCCTGCGGCTTCACCCCGGCGCGGTCGCCGCCGGCCGCTTCGAGCGCACGATGAACTCCGAGTACGGCATCCCGCAGTCCTACGAGTGCACCGAGCTGCTCGACTACGACGAGGGGAGCGACAAGCGCGTGTGGATCGTCCCGGCGTTCGCGCACCCGATCGGCACCGCCGCGATGCTCCCGGGATTCGGCAAGGAGCACATGCGCGCGATGCGCACGTACCCGAACCTCGCCGTGCTCACGGCGATGGTCCACGACGAGACCGCGGGCCGCGTCACCGTGGGCGAAAACGATCGCCCCGCGATCGACTACGTCATGAGCGAGCCCGATCGCGTGCAGCTCGCCAAGGGCCTCGTCGCGTGCGCGCGCCTCCTCTTCGCGGGCGGCGCGAGCGAGGTCGTGATCCCCGCGATCCCGCCGATTCGACTGAAGAGCGTCGCGGAGCTCGGCGCGATCCGCACCGATTTCGTGCGGCCGCACGCGCTCCCGGTGACCGCCGTCCACCCGATGGGCGGGCTCCGCATGGGCGACGACCCGCACCGCAGCGCCGTCGACTCGACCGGCGAGCACCACTTCGTGAAGGGCCTCTTCGTGTCCGACGGCTCGCTCTTTCCGACGAGCCTCGGCGGGCCGCCGCAGATCAGCATCTACGCGTTCGCGCACCACCTCGCGAAGCACGCAATCGCGGCCGCGAAGGGTTAAACGAAAAAGGCCCCGGCGCTTTCGCGCCGAGGCCTCTTCGTCCTACGTGAGGAGCGAGCTCAGTCGCCAGACGCGTCGGTCGACGCCGCGTCGGTACCCGTGTCGGGGGTGCCGGTGTCGGCGGGGCCCGCGTCGTTGCCGCCCGCGCAGGGATCCGGCGGAGCCGACGCGTCGCTCGAGGCGACCTTCGTCGGGTTCGCGATCTTCTTGCCGACGAAGCCGAGGCCGATCGAGATGCCGTCGCAGGGCGAGCCCGCGGCGTTCGAGCCGTTCGCCATGATGTCCGAAGCCTGCCGGATCTGATCCGCGATGCCGTCGAACGCCGAGCCGCAGAGCGACGCCGAGATGCGACCCGCGACCGACTTGAGGCCGGTGATGAGCTCCTCGGTGTTGATGACGCCCGCGATCGTGCCGTTGGCCGCGTCGTTCGCCGTCGTGTGGTCGAACGTGATGACCGCGTGGTTGACCGAGAGCGCGAGGGGCACGCCCTGGAACACGAGGCTGATCGTGACCGTGATGCCGCCCGCGGCGAGGTCGCCGCTGACGAACGTGCCGTTCGACACGTACGCGTCGGTGAACTTGATCTTCGAATCCGCTCGCGATGTTGGTCGGGTCGTTGAGGAGGAGACCGGTCACGGGCCAGTCGGTGGTGCTGTCGAACGCCGGCGTGCCGTTGTCGTACGCGCCCGACGCGAAGAGCTGGCCGGTGAGGCCGGTCGCCGTCTGCGTCGCGGTGTCGTCGAGGCCGGTCACCTGGATCTGGATGGTGAAGCTGCCGCTGTCGATCGCCGACGAGATCGTGTCCGACGGGGTCGGGAGGCTCGCCGCCGTCTGGATGATCGGGAGGATGACCTGGCCGAACGAGTTGTCGATGCCGTTCGTGCCGTCGGCCTGGTTCTGCTTGGGCGCGCCGGTGTGGAGCGTGCAGACGTCGGCCGAGTCCTTCGTCGTGGTCTTGCCGTCGAGGTTGTAGCCGTAGCTCTTCCAAGCCGACTGGCTCGGGGTGCCCGTGCGATCCGACTCGCCGAGGAGGAGCTTCTGGACCGCGAACGTCTCGACGTTGTTCGGCTGCGTCGAGGGCTGATTCGAGGGTTTCGCCGGGGGCTGCCCAGGGATCACCGACGGCGAGCTGCTGCAACCCGCCTGGTACGCGAGAGCGCCGACGAGCGCCGCACTACCCATTCCAAAGACCGACCAAA
Organism: uncultured delta proteobacterium; assembly: GCA_963731595.1. Classification (GTDB taxonomy): domain Bacteria; phylum Myxococcota_A; class Polyangia; order Polyangiales; family Polyangiaceae; genus DASXHD01. The sequence continues at coordinate 1,264,800 of CAVSWE010000001.1, read as the reverse complement.
CTTTCCAAAGCTTCATCCGAATGCCTCCTGAAGTAAGAGCCGCGCAATCCCACGCTCGCCCCTACGGACCGTTGGTCGAATTGCTCGACCGGAGCCGAAGGACCAATACGCGAAACTCGAGCACAGGTAAAGTACGGGATAAACAGCTGCGCGCAACTTTTCGCGCGCCAGCGTCTGTTGTCTCGAGGCCGCGGCGCGGCTAAGTCCATTCGCGATGGCGGGACCCGAGTTCGTTCACCTGCACGTCCACTCGCAGTACTCGATGCTCGACGGCGCGGTGAAGGTGAAGGACCTCGTCAAGCGCGTCGCCAAGGAGGGGATGAAGGCCGTCGCCGTGACCGATCACGGCAACATGTTCGGCGCCATCTCGTTTTACAAGGCCGCGAAGGACGCGGGCGTGCAGGCGATCCTCGGGTGCGAGATCGAGGTCGCCGATCACGGAAAGGCGCGGCACCTGCCGCTCGTCGCCTCGACGCTCGAGGGGTACAAGAATCTCGTACGCCTCGTCTCGATGGGTCAGGTTCGGCCCGAGCCCGACGGTCCGCCGGGCGTCGCGTGCGTGAGCCTCGAGACCGTCGCCGCGCACGCCAAGGGGCTCATCGCGATGACCGGCTGCATGGGCGGCCTCCCCGCGCAGGCGATCCTCGAAGAGGGCGCGGAGGCGGGCAAGAAATCGCTCGCCAAGTTGAAGGAGATCTTCGAGCCCGGCGCGCTCTACGTCGAGCTCCAGGATCACGGCCTGCCCGAGCAGCCGGTGCTGAACGGCATTCTGTTGCAGCATGCACGCTTCTTCGGGCTGCCGACGGTCGCGACCAACGACGTCCACTTCCCCGAGCGCGACGACGCGCAGGCGCACCTCTACTTGTCGTGCATCAAGACCGGCCGCACCTACGCCGAGGCGCTCGAGCGCCACCACGGCTCGGGCGAGATGTACCTGAAGTCGCCCGATCGAGATGGCCGAGCTCTTCTCGAGCCAGCCCGACGCGCTCAAGGCGACGCTCGAGATCGCCGAGAAGTGCTCGGGTCTCAAGCTGAAGCTCGGTCAGCCGATGCTGCCGAACTTCAAGGTGCCCGAGGGCTTCGACACCGAGAGCTACTTCCGCAAGGTCGCGCGCGACGGCCTCGAGAAGCGCTTCGAGGAGCTCGAGGCATGCCGGTCGACCGCGACAAGTACCGCGCGCGGCTCGAGATGGAGCTCGACGTCATCGCGAAGATGAAGTTCCCGGGGTACTTCCTCATCGTCTGGGACTTCATCCGCTACGCGAAGGAGAACGGCATCCCGGTGGGGCCGGGACGCGGGTCGGGCGCCGGGTCGATCGTCGCGTACGCGATGCGCATCACCGACCTCGATCCGATCCCGCTCAATCTCCTCTTCGAGCGCTTCCTGAACCCCGAGCGCGTGTCGATGCCGGACTTCGACGTCGACTTCTGCATGGACAAGCGCGACCAGCGTGATCGCGTACGTGCAGGAGAAGTACGGAAACGAGAGCGTCGGGCAGATCGCGACCTTCGCCGAGCTGAAGGCCAAGAGCGTCATCAAGGACGTCGCGCGCGGCGTCGGCATCCTGCCGGCCGAGGCGCAGCGCGATCGCGAACCTGATCCCGCGCAAGATCGCCGGCCGAGACGTACACGATCGCACGAGAGCCTCGCAGATCGAGCCGAAGCTCAAGGCGCGCTACGAGACCGAGCCGCAGGTGCGCGAGCTGCCTCGTGCAAGCGAGCAAGCTCGAGGGCTCACGCGCCACGCCGGCAAGCACGCCGCCGGCATCGTCATCAGCGAGGGCCCGCTGTGGGACCACGTGCCGGTCTTCAAGGACGAGAAGCTGCGCTACGTCACGCAGTATTACAAGGACGACGTCGAGCCGCCGGCCTCGTGAAGTTCGACTTCCTCGGCCTCAAGACGCTCACGGTCCTCGACATCGCGCACGCAGCTCATCGTCCGCCCGATCGGCGCGGCGAGCGCGTTCGATCTCTCGACGATCCCGCTCGACGACAAGCCGACCTACCAGCTCCTCGCCTCGGGCGAGACCAAGGGCGTGTTCCAGCTCGAGTCGAGCGGCATGCAGCAGCTCTTCAAGGATCTGCGCGCCGACTGCTTCGAGGACATCGTCGCCGCCGTCGCCCTCTACCGCCCCGGCCCGCTCGGCAGCGGCATGGTGAAGGACTTCGTCGACCGCAAGCACGGCCGCGCGCAGGTCGAGAACCTGCACCCGATGGTCGACGCGATCCTCGCGCCGACCTACGGCGTCATCGTCTACCAGGAGCAGGTCATGCAGATCGCGCAGGCGCTCGCGGGCTACACGCTCGGCGGCGCCGACCTCCTCCGCCGCGCGATGGGCAAGAAGAAGCCCGAGGAGATGGCCAAGCAGAAGAGCATCTTCGTCGACGGCTCGATCCAGAACGGCGTCACGCAAGAAGACGCCGAGCGCATCTTCGGACTCCTCGAGTTCTTCGCCGGGTACGGCTTCAACAAATCGCACTCGGCCGCGTACGCGCTCATCACGTACCAGACCGCGTGGCTCAAGGCGCATTACCCGGTCGAGCTCCTCTGCGCGATCCTCACGAGCGACAAGGATCGCATCGACAAGGTGGTCCGCACGATCGCCGACGCGCGCGCGATGGGCATCACGGTGCTCCCGCCGGACATCAACGAGAGCGACACCGACTTCAAGGTCGTCTACGCCGACGGATCCGCCGCACGCGGGACGTCGCAGGCACGGAGCGGCGAGCGAGCAGAAGGGCAAGAAGCGGGTGCTGCCGCAGATTCGCTTCGGGCTCGGCGCCGTCCGCGGCGTCGGCGTGGGCGGCGCTCGAGGCCGTCTTCGAGGCGCGAAAGAGCGGGCCCTTCATCGACCTCTTCGATTTCGCGGCGCGGGTCGACGCGAGCGAAGATCAACAAGGGCGTGCTCGAGGCGCTCGTGCAGTGCGGGGCGTTCGACACGACGTCTCGCGGCGCGCGGCATCACGCGCGCGCAGGCGCTTCGCGTCGATCGACATCGCGCTCGAGCGGTCGCGCGCGGCGAGCCGCGATCGCGAGCGCGGGCAGACGAACCTCTTCGGTCTGTTCGACGCCGCCGTCCCCGCGGCAACACGAAGACGCGCGACCGCTCCGAGCGCGGGCGACTACGGCGACTGCTCGCCGTGGGACCGGCAGGAGATGCTCGTGCGCGAGCGGCAGTCGCTCGGCTTCTACGTCTCGGGCCACCCGCTCGAGCGCTACCTGCAAGCGGGACCGCCGCGCTCTCGCGCGCTCGAGGCGCTGCCGAGTCGAGACGCGTGCATCGAGCAGGACGCTGGGCCGTCGTGCGGCTCGCGGGCATGGTCGAGGGCTACCGCGAGCGCTCTTCGCGAAGACGGCGGCGGCAAGAGCTCGCGTTCTTCGAGCTCGAAGACCTCAGCGGCCGCGTGAACGTAAGGTCCGCGGAAATCGAGATCGAGGCGTACGCGCGCGTGCTGACCTCGGGCGAGCCGGTCCTCATCACCGGAAAAATCAGCTTCCCGCGCCGCGACGACGACGAGCCCGAGCCGGAGACCGAGGCGCCCAAGGAGGCGACCCTCCTCTTGAACGACGCCGTCCTCCTCTCCGACGTCGTCGCCGCGGGCGCGCGCCAACTGCTCCTTCGTCTCCGCGCCGATCAGCTGCGCGAAGGCACGCTCGAGAAGGTCAGCCGCGTGATGCGAGAGGCGAGCGGGAGCTGCCCGGTCACGCTGCACCTCACGCTCGACGGCGGCGCCGAGGCGACCCTCGCGCTGGGCCCGGGCCATCGCGTCGAAATCGGCGACGCGCTCCTCTCCGGTCTCGAGCGGATTTTCGGGGCGCAAGTCGCCGAGCTCCGCTGAGCGGCCGGTCGAGCGTAGCAAATCGCTGCGGTTGGGGCAGCGCAACCACGGTGCCTATTGTCTCGCTGTGTGGAAAAGCCCCGTAACGCCACAATGCAAACCGCGGCATATCCGTTGCACTCGTGCTCCCGCATGGGCGTAATGGGGAAGAAGTCGCCCCCGGCTCTCGATCTGTCCAAGCTTTGTCCGGCGATGGGCTGCATCAACGGCATCGCGTGGACGGGTGACGGTCCCGCCTCCCAGTGTCCGGTTTGCAACGGCACGGGGCGCGTGTCGCTCTCGGAGTGGATGAAATTCACGCTCCGCGAGCCGGCGCGGTCCACCGGCTGACGCGCGGAATCAGAGCGCGGTCGACGCTCGCTCGCGGTCCTCGTCGTGCTTGAGGAAGGCGCCGAGCGTGGCGCGCGCGAGCTCTTTGTCGAGCGAGCTCGCGCCGAGCGTGACGAGCGCCCGCGCCCAATCGACCGACTCGGAGATGCTCGGCGGCTTGCGCAGGTCCATGCCGCGGACTTTCTCGGCGAAGGCCGCGAGCTCGGCCGCCAGCTTCTTCGAGATCCCCGGGACCCTCGCCTCGAGGATCGCGATTTCGCGCGAAGGGGGCGGGTAGTCGAGGAAGAGGTGGAGGCAGCGCCGGCGGAGCGCGTCGGTCATCTCGCGCGTCGCGTTGGTCGTGAGCACGACGAGCGGCATGTGCTTCGCTCGAATGGTGCCGAGCTCGGGGATGGTGACCTGGGCGTCGGCGAGGATCTCGAGCAGCACCGCTTCGAACTCGGGGTCGGCGCGATCGACCTCGTCGACGAGCAAGACGACCGGGACGTCGCTGCGGAGCGCTTGGAGGAGCGGCCGCGCGACGAGGAACTTTTCGCCGAAGAAGAACGCGTCCGCGTCGTCCTGGGTTTTTTGGTCGCGTAGGAGCTGGACCCAAAGCATCTGCTTGCCGTAGTCCCACTCGTAAATCGCCTTCGATTCGTCGAGCCCCTCGTAACATTGAAGGCGCACGAGGGGCCGGCCGAGGGCCGCCGAGGCGGCTCGCGCGAGCTCGGTCTTGCCGACGCCCGCGGGCCCTTCCACGAGGAGGGGCCGCCCGAGCTCGACCGCCAAGAAGAGCGAAAGCACGGCCTCGTCGCTGGCGAAGTACCCGGCCTTCTGCAGCGCGGCGGCGAGGTTCTGCGCTCGGCTGGGAAGATTCATAAGGTACGTGTATCCTACGCGAAAATGTCGGACCGTGACGACCTGCTGCGCGTCGACGTGACCGGCACGGTCCATCCCGTCGGCCGCGCGGCGAGCCAGGAGCTTCGAGCGCGCGCAGGCGAGTGGCGGCTCGTGCCGAGCGTTCCGACCATCGTCGTCATGCGCCGGCCGGAGCAGCATGGCATCACCTCGGCCACGCTCAAGATCGCCGGGGAGATCAAGACGCCTGGCGCGCTCTGCGACATCATCTCGCTCGTCGCGCAGTCGGGCTGGAAGGGCGAGCTCGTCGTGCTCGAGGAGCGCAAGGTCCGCTCGCTCTACTTCGACGGCGGCAACGTCATCGCCGCGCACACCAACGTCCCCGAGGAGCGCCTCGGCGAGACGCTCTTCCGCTTCGGCGTCGTCACGCGCGAGCAGCTCGAGCGCGCGGTCGCCGCGTCGAGCACCTCGGGCAAGCGCTTCGGCGAGGCCGCGATTGACCTCGATTTCGTGAGCCCCGAAGAGCTCTACCCCATGATGGCGCGCCAGGTCGAAGAGGTGTTCTACGCGGCGCTGCACGTCGCCGACGGCATGTTCTATTTCTTCGACCGCTACGACGAAGCCGCGATCGGCCGTCGCCACAACTTGAACGCCAGCATGCTGCTGATGGAAGGCGCTCGTCGGATGGACGAGATGAAGTTCTTCCGCGAGCGCATCCCGAACGAGAACTACATCCCCGTGCCGCGCGAGACGTCGAAGAAAGTGCCCGACGATCTCGTCGCGATTTACAACGAGTGCGACGGCAAGCGCTCGATCGCGCAGATCGGCCGGCGGATCGGTCAGCTCGAGTTCGAGGTGACGAAGGCGGTCTTTCAGCTCGTGTCCGGCGGATTCTTGAACGTGCAGGCGCCGCGCCCGCAGGGGCCGCAGGCGATCATGGAGGGCTTCAATCCCGCGCTCACCGAAATTCATCAGCGCTGCGACGCGGTCGGCAAGGGCGCCGAGCTGCGCGACGGGCTCGCGCGCTTCGCGACCGGTGGCGGCGTCTACGATCCGCTGTTTCAGGGAGCGGGCCCGTTGCCGGACGGATCCTTCCGGCCCGACCGAGTGGAAAAGAACCTCGCCGCGCTGGCGGGCGACGACCCCGACGCGTGGCTGATTCAATTGATGCACGATTACGTGGGCTTCGCCCTATTTCAGGCCGGATCACTCTTGCCGCGCGGCGAAGAAGCCCGTCTCACGCAGGCTGTCGCGGAGGTGATCAAACCCCTCCGTCCGGTCGAGTCCGCGCCACTTTCGCGCCGCCCTTGATTGAGTTAGACCCGAGGCATGGCCCGGGGTGAAGAAATGGTCGGGGTGTCTGGCGTCCAAGAGCGCCGGCCTCCTCAAACACAAGGCAATCGCAAAGACGCGATTTTGGACGAAGCGACGCGGCTCTTCGCAGAGCGCGGCTACGAAGGGACGAGCATGGCGGATCTCGCCGAGCGCGTCGGACTTCGCAAGGCGTCGCTCTTCCACCATTTCGCGAGCAAGGAGCAGCTTCGAAAAGCGGTGCTGGAGAGGCTCGTGCATCGCGTGACTCGCGCGATGTCGAGCGCGAGCACGACCGTGGACGGCGGCGCCGACGAGTTCGCGAAGCGACTCGACACGCTGACCGACGCGGTCGTGGGGATGCTCGGCGAGCAGCCGTACGCGGCGCGGCTCGTCCTGCGCGAGGCGATGGAGTGGGGGACCGGCGCGACCGACACGCTGAGCGAAGCGTTCGCCGAGTCGATGAAGGTCGGAGAGCGGTTCCTCGCTTCGGCGCAACGAACCGGCGCGTGCGTCGACGGCGACCCGAAGCAGCTCGTCGCGTCGCTCATGGGTTTGCACATCTTGCCCTTCGCGCTCGGCGGCATGATGGAGCGCTTCACCGGGAGCGCGCCGTGGAGCGAGCCGTTCCTCGCGTCCCGCCGCGAGGCGACCCGCGCTCAGGTGCGGGCGATGCTCCTCAAGAAGTGAGAGAGACACAACTCTCTTCCCACCTTCATGTTTCTCCTCTGCGGCGCTGGCGCGTCGCTTCGTAGAGCGCGATGGCGGCGGCGGCGGAGACGTTGAGGGAGGCGATGGGGCCGCCCATGGGGAGGCGCGCGATCGCGTCGCACGTGCGGCGGACGCTTTTGTGGAGGCCCGCGCCTTCGGCGCCGAGGACGAGCGCGACGGGCGCGGCGAGATCTTCGGCGTCGATCGGGCGATCGCCGCCGGCGTCGAGGCCGATGATGCGCAGGCCGCGCTCGCGGAGCGCGACGAGGGCGGCGACGAGGCTCGGGACCGAGGCGAGCTGCGCGTGCTCGATCGCGCCGGCGCTCGCGCGGAAGGTCGCGGGCGTGAGCGGCGCGGCGCCGTGCTGCGCCCAGACGACCGCCGACGCGCCGAACGCGACCGCGCTGCGGACGACGGCCCCGAAGTTCTGCGGATCTTCGATCGAGTCGAGCACGACGACGAGCGCAGGCGAGGGGAGCTCGAGCTCCTCGAGCGCGCGAACGCGGAGCGCGGGCACCCACGCGATCGCGCCCTGGTGGCGAACGCCGTGACTGGCGCGGTCGAGATCGCCGCGCCGAACGCGCTCGACGGTCGCGCCGCGGTCGCGGGCGAAACGCGCGAGCGCGTCGAGCTGCGGCGCGTCGCGCTTGTCCTCGACGACGACGCGCGCCGCGGGCCCATGCGCGGCGATCGCCTCGCGCACTGGCTGGAGACCGCAGACGATCCTGGGAAGTCCCTGACGAGGGACGAGCCGCTCGGCGCTCATGCGAGGCCGCTCGGCGCGAGACCTCGAAGATCGCGCGCGATGCGCTCGGCGGCGGCGCGCGGATTGGCCGCGTCGCGAATGGGGCGGCCGACGACGACCGCGCTCGCCCCCGAGGCGATGGCGCCTTCGGGCGTGTCCGTTCGTTTTTGATCGCCCGCGTCCGCGCCCGCGGGGCGGACGCCCGGGGTGATGAGCGCGACGTCGGGACCGAGCGCGCGGCGGAGCGCTCGGACTTCGTGTGGGGAGCATACGAACGCGTCGACGCCCGCGGCGCGCGCCATCTTCGCGAGCGCGAGCGCGTGCTTCCCCGGGTCCTCCCGCACGCCGATGGCCTCGAGGTCGCCGCGATCGAGCGACGTGAGCACCGTGACCGCGACGACGCGGAGCCCGGTCGCCTCTCTCTGCGCGCGCGCGCACGCGCGCTCGAGCATCGCGGGGCCGCCGCTCGCGTGCACGGTGAGAAGCGACGCGCCGAGCGCGGCGGCGCGCGCGACCGCGCGCTCGACCGTCTCGGGGATGTCGTGGAGCTTGAGATCGAGGAAGACCGGCCGCTCGCGCGCGAGCGTTCGCACCGCGTCCGGCCCCTCGGCGACGAAGAGCTCGAGCCCGACCTTGAGCGCGTCGGCCGACTCTTTCACGCGCTCCGCGAGAGCGCGCGCGCCCTCGAGCGACGGCGTGTCGAGCGCGACGATCAGCGATCGAGCGAGTTTCAGGGCGTGCAGGTCTGGCCCGGGATTTCGGAGCAGAGCGGGTCGCCCGCCGCGCAGTGGCACTTCGGTAGGTGCTGCGTCGGCGCCGCGATGGTGCCGGTGTGGTGTGTGACGTGCTGGCCGCTCTTCACCGATTGCTGCTCGGCGGCGAGGTCGGCAGCCTTCTGCTTCGCGTCGGCGATCTGCTGCTCGAGCTCGGCCTTCTGCTCGGGAGTCGTCGCGGTGGCGAGCTGGCCCTGCAGGTCCTTCATCTTGCGGTCGTTCTCTTCCTGCTTCGAGGTGAGATCGGTGAGCTGCGCTTGGAGCTCCTGCTGCTTCTTCTGGGCGTTCGAGTAGAGCACCCCTCCGCCGATCAGCGCGCCGAGGAAAGCGACGCCGATGCCGCTCGCGATGAGCACGAGGCGCTTCTTCGACTTGTCGTGGGTCACCATCGCGAGCTGGCGCTCGTGCTCTTGCTGGTGGCGCATCTGCTCGATGCGAGCTTGGTTCTCCGAGTCGAGGCGCGCCTTTTCGACCTCGGCGTGGCGGATGGCCTCGAGGCGCGCGGCCTCCTCGCGGGAGCGCTGCTCCTCGCCGCGACGCTTCTCCTCGGCGGCGCGGATGCGCGCTTCCTCTTCCTCGCGGGCGCGTCGCTCGGTCTCCGCTCGGGCGCGGGCGGCGTCTTCCTCGACCCGGCGCTTTTGGTCCTCTTCCTGGCGAATTCGGTCTTCTTCGAGATTCATCAGCTCTTTGAGCGAGAAGAGAACGGAGCTTTCTTTTTGTTCGGCCATGGGAGGATGGTTCCTGGTGAGGACCCGACAAAAGTTACCGGCCTTTGTCGGTCGAAGCAAATGCTTGTGTGAAACACTGCGGTCGTGCTTCACCTTTGGGGACCATCGCGGCGAAGCCGCGGAGCAGGAGAATCGATGTCTACCAACGTGTGCGCGCACATCACGGGAACGGTGTGGAAGATCGAGGTCAAAGAGGGCGACGACGTCCTCGAGGGGCAGACCTGCGTCATCCTCGAGTCGATGAAGATGGAGATGCCCGTCGAGGCGCCCGCCGGGGGCAAAGTCGAGAAAATTTCCTGCAGCGAAGGGCAAGCGGTCAACGAGGGCGACGTCCTCGTTGTCCTTGCTTAGGGCCGAGCTGCCACGTAACTTTTGAGGCGTGAAGAAAGTCTTGGCTTGTGCCGTGGCGGTCGCTACGGCTGCGCTGGCGAGTCTCGGGGCCTGCACGACGAACGATTCTCGTCGGCCAGGGCGGCGCGTGTTTCCAGAGCATCGACTGTCAGGACGGCCTCGTTTGCATCTACGTGAACGACGCCGGCTCTTGCACGAGCGATCTCGACGGGCATCGTCAACGTCCCCGAGTCGGGCTCGCCCGACGCCGCGCCGCCGCCCGACGCGCCCGCCGACCAAGTCGCCTCGGACGTGACGCAGCAGCAAGACACCGGCACGCAAGACACGGGCACGCAAGACACCGGCGCGCAAGACACCGGCACGAGCCAGGACTCGGGCGGCGACGCCGCGACGGACTGAGTGAGCCTCAGTTCTTCCAGAAGAACTTCCAGGGATTGTGCTTGAGGTCGCGCGTCATCTCCTGGAGGTTGTCGTAGAGCTCCTCGTCCATGACGAGCGCGCCGACGGTGCCCTCGCCGCGTTTGATGTGCGTGACGATCGACTGCGCGTCGGCGGCGATTGAATTCGCGCGCGCGGCGAGCTCGGAGACGTCGTTCAGCGTCTTGCGCAGCTTCGCTTCGCCGTCCTTGTCGCCGACGACCTTCGACGCGCGGTTCAAGTTCGCGATCGCTTCCTTCGCGTCGGAGAGCAGCGGGCCGGAGTCGTTCTTGAGGTCGGTCGTGATCTTCTCGATGTTGTCGACCGTCGTGAGCATCTTCGGGTTGTCGACGTAGTTGGTGCGCGCGTCCTTCGTCAGCGTGTTCGCCTCGGCCGTGAGGCTGTCGAGGTTCGCCATGATCCGGTTGATGCGCTCGCGGTTGTCGGTGAGCGCGCCGTTGAGGCCGCCGAGCAGGTCGCGCGTGTTGGTGGCGATGTCCTTGACGAGGTCTTTGTTGTTGTTGAGCCCGGTCACGGTCATGTCGAGCAGCTCGTAGGCCTTTGCGAAGAACAGATCGAGGCGCGGCGGGCCAACGCCCTTCGGGATGGTGGTGTCCGGGTCGAGGGTCGGGCGGCCGGGCGAGCCAGGCTCGATCGCGAGGAACTGCTCGCCGAGGACGCCTTGCGTCGTCACGTAGAACTCGGCGTCGTCGTGGATCGTGCTCCGGACCTTGGTCTTTACTTGCAGTTTGCAACGAACCATCGGCCGGCGTCCCGTCTTCGGATCGAGCTCGCCCCCGCGGAACTGCATCTCGTCGACCTTGCCGACGTCGACGCCGGCGATCTTCACCGGCGCGCCGGACTGGAGCCCGCCCGGGTTGTCGAAGTCGACGTAGATCGCGTACGTCTTCTCGAACGACAGCCCGCCCATCACGAGGATGAACCCGCCCAAAATCGCGAGCGCGACGAGGATCAGAATCCCGACTTTGACCTCGATTGAACGCTCTTGAGCCACGGCGGAGAGAGATTAACAGGAAGATCAGAAGATCAGGAAGGGAAGAGAAGGGGAGAGATTTTCGTTTCGAAAAACAAAAAATCTTCTCTCGCCTTCCTGAACTTCCTGACCTTCCTGTTTCTCTCTCTTAGAGCTCCATCGGGCCTTGGGCGTGGCCGTGGATGAACTGTTGGACGACGCCGTCGCTCGACGCCTGAAACGCGGCGCGGTCGCCGAGGAGGCGCACGTGGCCGCGATAGAGCATCACGATGCGGTCGGCGATGGTGAAGATGCTGGCGAGGTCGTGGCTGACGACGATCGACGTGACGCCGATTTTGTCCGACAGCTCGCGGATGAGCCGGTCCACGCGCCGCGCGCTGACCGGGTCGAGCGAGGTCGTCGGCTCGTCGAAGAGCACGTACTGCGGGTCGAGCGTGAGCGCGCGCGCAATCGCGACGCGCTTTCGCATGCCGTCGCCGAGCTCGGCGGGGTAGCGGTCGCCGAACTCGAGCATGTGGACGGTCTCGAGGCGGCGTCGCGCTTCGACGAGCGACTCCCTGACCGAGAGCCCTTTGTGCTTTCGCAGCGGCAAGGCGACGTTCTCGGCGCACGTCATCGAGTCGAAGAGCGTCGAGTGCTGGAAGACCATCGCGCACTTCTTCCGCACCGGCATCATGCCGCTCTCGTCGAGCTTGGAATCTCCTGTCCGTCGAGCCAGATTTCGCCAGAGTCCGGGTAGAGCAGCCCGACGAGGTGCTTGATGAGCACGCTCTTGCCGACGCCCGACGCGCCGATGATGAAGAAGACCTCGCCGTCGCGGACCTCGAAGCTGACGCCATCGAGCACCTGCTTCGCGCCGAAGGATTTCTTGATCGACCGAAACGGAATCATTTCGTGTGCATCACGTTCGTGCCGTCCCAGTCGGGGGGCGGGGGCGCGGCCGCGAGCTCGAGGGCGCGTGCCTTCATGGTCTCGCACGTCGAGTCGCCGGGCGAGAGCTCGAGCGCCTCGCCCCAAGCCTTCGCGGCGCCGGTGAAATCGCGCGCGAGGTAGAGGTCGAGCGCGCGGGTGCACGCGTCGCAAAATTTCTTTTCCTCGGCGGGGCGAGGCTCGTAGACGCGCACGCCGCGCGCCTTGCCTTTCACCGCGACGACGTCGATCGCGCGCGCGACGACGCCGGCGCTGGCGAACGTCTTCTCGGACATCATGATCGCCGAGCCGTACGCCTTGTTGAGGCCCTCGAGACGCGAGGCGAGGTTCACGGTGTCGCCCATCACCGTGTAGTTCATGCGATCGCTCGCGCCGATGTTGCCGACGAGCACCGTGCCGGTCGCGAGGCCCACGCGAGCGTGCAGGCCGGCGAGGCGCGGGTCGGCGCGGCGCATCGCGTCGAGCTTCTCCTGGCAGGCGAGCGCCGCGAGGCACGCGCGCTCGGCGTGCTTCGGCTCGTCGCCCGGCGCGTTCCAGAACGCCATGATCGCGTCGCCGATGAATTTGTCGATCGTGCCGCCGTGGCCCTGGATCACGCGCGTCATCTCGTCGAAGTATCCGCCGAGTAGCTCGACGAGCGCCTCGGGCGCGAGCGTCTCGGAGAGCGTCGTGAACCCCGCGAGGTCGGAGAAGAAGACCGTGAGCTCCTTCGTCTTGCCGCCCAGCTCGGCGCGCTCGCCGCTCGCGAGCACGGCGCGCACGAGATCGCGCGGGACGTACGCGCCGAAGCTGCGGAGGCCGCCTTTCATCGCGCCGAGCGCGCCGTTCATGGCGTTGATTTCGCTGAAGTGACTCTCGGGCAGGGGGACGTCCTCGATCTCGAACCGCCCCGCGCGTTCCATCTCGGCGGCGATGCTCGCGAGCGGACGCGCGATGGTGCGCGCGAGCCACGCGCCGAGCGCGACGGCCACCGCGACGGCGATGGCGGACGCGACGAGCGACGTGCGCTCGCTCGCCTTGAGCGGGCCGTCGAAATCGCTCGCCGGCGCGATCGCGCCGACGTGCCAGGTGAGGTGGCCGTCGATTCGGAAAAGAGCGCGCCGCGGCGATGAACCGCTCGCCGCCTTGCACGAGCGTCGTCCGGTCGGCGACGTGGTGGTCGAAGAACGCGCGGACGAGCGGGTCGGGGATGTTCTTGCTCGTGACGATCTCGCCCGCCGTGCCTTGCCGCGAGGGCGCGACGACGTGGAGCGTCGGGTGGGCGAGCACCGTCGCCTCGCCGCCGCCGTTTTCGGTGTAGAGGAAGACGACCGCGTGCGGGCTCAAGTGCAGCGCAGCGACGAACTTCGAGAGCACCTCGAGATCGAAGTCGACCGTGACGACGCCGCGGAGCGCCCCGTCCTTGCCGTAAATCGGCTCGGCGCACGTGATCCCCGGGACACCCTGATCGTAAAAGACGTACGGCGGCGCCCAGACCCGCTGCTTCTCCTTCTCGGCGAGCGTGTAGAACGGGCGCGTGCGCGGGTCGTAGTGCGAGTCGTCTTCGTGGCGAAAGAGCCGGAGAGTCCCGCTGGGCTCGATGACGTGCTCGAAGAGCTCGGTCTTGCCGCCGACCAGGTGGCTGCGGTTGGTGCGCAGCTCGTCGCCCTTGCGGTACGCGCCGACGAAGGAGCCGCGCGCGTCGCTGAAGCTCACCCACGCGAAGCCCGGGTTCGCACGCAGCACGGACGCGAGCTCGAGCGCGAGCGATTCGTCGGTCGTGATGTCGTCGGGCAGGGTGCGATCGCGGAGCAGCGACGAGACGAGGTCGACCGCGGGGATCGCGAGTGTGAGGTGCGCCCGCGTCTGCTCGGCGGCCTGCGTGCCGACCTGATCGAACAGCTGCGCGGTGAGGGCGTCGATCGAGCGCTTCGTCGCGAGGTACGAGTTGACGCCGATGATCGCGCCCGTCACGAGGATCAGGATCGGGATCGCGACGACGAGGCTGACGCGGTAGCTGATCCCTCGCGGACGCGTGCGCACGGTGTGGGAGCATAACGCAATCCGGTCAGTGGAGTTGTCATCCGACGTCGGCGCTGACCACGACGCGAGACGCTTTTCCCGTGCGATCCGCGCCCGGTCGCTCGGCACGTGGCTTGCGAGGGTCCGGCTCATGCGACGAACCGTACTCGCGATTCTTCTTCTCTCCTGCAGTAGTGGCGGCGTGGACTCGAACGAGGCGGCCAAGCAGGCCTACCTCGGTCTCGACGAGTCGATTGACAAGGCGATCACCCTCGGGTTCAAGGGCTTCAACGATTCGACGAACGCCAACATCCCGACGGAACAGACGACCGGCGACGTCTCGGGGACGATTGCCGTGACCGGCCAGGTCGATAAAGGCGTCTCTGCGAACAAGCAGATGCGTCTGCTCGAGACCCTCACGGACTACTCCGACACCGACGCGGGGATCGTCTACGACACGAGCTCCGACGCGGGCACCGACGGCGCGCCCGCCGCGCTCGGCATGAGCCTGCAGGGCATTCCCAACGGCTCGCTCACGGGCTCGCTCGACGGCACCTACGGCATGAGCGGCACGCTCAAGGGCACGGTCACGCTCTCGGTGAGCTTCACCGGCTCGCTCGAGCCGACCGACGCGGGCGGCGTCGAGCGCAAGCCGGGGTCGACGCACATCACCGGAACGGCGGTCTCCGGGAGCGGCACGTACGCGATTGACGTCACGAAGTGAGCGGGACGGGCCGCCTACTTCGGAAAGACGACGTAGGCGGCGCCCGAGATGAAGAAATTGAGCACGATGATGGCGAGCGACGAGTTCACGACCGCGCGCGTCGTCGCCCAGCCGACGCCCTCGGACCCGCCGAAGGTGGTGAGCCCGCAGTAGCCGCTGACGATCGGGATCGCCGCGCCGTAGGCGACGCACTTGACGAGGCCGGTGACGAGATCGCCGTGCCCGACGAGCTGCATGCTCGCGAACGTGCGCCACGAGATGCCGAACGCGACATGACCGACCGCGCCGCCCGCCGAGAAGGCGACGAAGCCCCCCCAGATGACGAGCGCGGTCGTCATGACGATGCTCGCGAGGAAGCGCGGCTTGATGAGGTAGTCGATCGGGTCGGCGGCGCACATGCGGAGGGCGTCGACCTGCTCGGTGACCACCATCGAGCCGATCTCGGCGGCGATGCCGGCGCCGACGCGCGTCGCGAGCATGAGCGCGCCGATCGACGCGGCGAAATCGCGCATGAGGAGCTCGAGGTAGGTCGCGCCGAGCAGCGAGAAGTCCGGGACGACTCGCTTCGTCTGCAGGCCCGACTGGTAGACCATGATCATCCCGATGAAGCCCATCGTGATGGTCAGGAAGACGAAGCTCTTGTTGCCGATCTCGTACATCTGCTGGACGACGGCGCCCTTCTCGCGCCGCCCGCGGACGACGTAGATAGAGCGTGCGCACGAAGACCGAATAGAGCTCGCGCCCCGAGCGCGCAGCTCGAACTCTCGAGCCCGATGTCCTCCGCCAGGCTCACTCTCGACCCCGGAGAGAGAGAAACAGGAAGATCAAAAGGTCAGAAGCAGGACCGAAAAACATTGGGGTTGGGCTCGGCCTCGCGATCCCAATCCCTTTTGAGCTTTTGATCTTCCTGTTCAATCTCAAGCGTCACCCGAGGAGGAAGCTCACGAGGTAGTCGAGGACGAAGATGCCTGCGGCGCTGGCGACGACGGTCGCGTTGACGGCGCGGCCGACGCCGGGCGCGCCGCCCTTGGTCGTGAGGCCGAAGTGGCAGCTCGCGAGCGCCATCACGACGCCGAAGATGACGCTCTTCACGAGCCCGTTGGCGACGTCGCCGAAGCCGAGGAGCCCGCCGGTGAGCCCGTTGTAGAAGCTCGTCGGCTCGACGCGGAGCAGCGCCTTCGCCCGTGTACGCCGCGCCGAAGAGCGCGAGCGCGTCGGCGAAGAGCGTCATCATGAAGAGGGTGACGACGATGCCGATGAAGCGCGGCACGATGAGGAACGCGATGGGGTCGATCGCGAGCACGCGGAGCGCGTCGAGCTGCTCGGTGACGACCATCGTGCCGAGCTCGGCCGTGTTGTTCGCGCCGACGCGGCCGGAGATCATGAGCGCGGTGAGGAGCGGGGCGATCTCGCGGAGCGTCGCTGAAGCCGGCGGCCCAGCCGACGAGCCCCTCGGCGCCGAAGCGCTTCACGATCGGCGCCGCCTGGATGACCATGATCGCGCCGGTGAAGAGCGCCGTGATGATCACGATCGGCAGCGACTTGACGCCATCTTGTAGAGGTTTCGCCGCAGCTCCGGGTAGTCCACGCGCGGCGGAAAGAACCGAGCGATGATGCGACCGAGGAGGACGCCCATGCCGCCGGCGACCGACGCGACGCCGAGCACGCCGGCGCCGATTTGCTCGGCGAGGTCGATGAATCGACTCCGTGGATCGGGCGACGCCTGGGCGGTCACGGCACGAATCTACTTGGTTTGACCGTTCGAATCACGGCAGGAACGCGTCGAAGAGCAGCTCGACCAGGGCGCTCGGCACGAAGGCGGCGAGGGTCCAGCCGACGCCGAGCAGAAAGCCGCGGAGAGAGCGGCGGGTCCGTACGAAGTGGACGAGAACCGCGAGCTGCTGGAAGAGGAACACGCTGCACGCGAGCGTCGCCGGCGCGTAGGCGCGGGCGAGCATCTCCTCCGAGAGCTTCTTTTCGTCGCGCTTGATGACCCACGCCGAGGCGGTCCAGCTCACCGCGGCGCTCGCGAGCAGCGCGCCGATCTCGATCAACGACTCGCTGACCGACTCCTGGCGCATCACGGACGACGGCGCGGCGGCGGCACGACGATGCGCCGCATGTCCTGGAGCCAGCGCTCCATCTCCGAGCTCGAGGACGAGTCGTGGCGGAGCGTCGCCTCCATCGGCCACCACGCGACGGGGCGCTCGTTGACGGTGAAGACGATGTCGTACGCGCCGGCCTTCTGCGCGAGCGGCGGCGGCATCATGCCGCCGTTGCCGACGCACGCCCACGTGTTCTCCGGGCGGAGCTCGGGCCAGAAGCAGCCTTGCGACTGGCCGACGACGTGCCCGGCGTCGTCGAGCACGTAGGCCGCGACCATCACGTCGCGCCCCGACCATCCCCGGGTGCCGCGCGCGAACCATGTAAACTGCACGCGTCTCGGGTAGCTCCGCTCGGTCCAGGTCGAGTCGATGCCGGCGAGCAGCAGCGGCGATTCGTTCACCAGGCGCGCGACGACCACGTCGACGTCCGGCATGCCGTCCTCGGCGACGTCGGGATCGTGCGTGTGGAGCGACTCGTCGTCGTCTTGCTGCTCGGCGGCGACCACGGCGTGCCCGATCTCGGTGCCGTCCTTCAGCACGACGACCGAGTAGTGGCCCTCGTGGTCGACGTGGAAGGCGAGCTTCGCGGTCGCGAAGGCCACGCGCTGCTCGCTCGCGACCGTCGCGGTGGTCGTGTCGCTCGCCACGACCTTCCCGCTAGGGTCGCGCGCCTCGAAGCGCACGTGCGTGTCTCCCTGCGGAAGGCCGAAGAGCATCGCGACCGCGGGCACCTCGACGCTGCCGTCGTCGCCGATGGCGACCGAGCGCGCGTCGCCGAGCATGTGCGCCATCGGGCGGCCGCCCTCGTCCTTGGTCATCTGAAAGCGGCTCGCGATGAAGATGTCGGCGTAGGTCCGCTTGCGCTCGTGGTTGGCGTAGTCGAAGAGCTTCTTCTCGAGCGGCGAGCGGTGAGCGGCGAGCACCTCGCGCACCTCCGAGACCGTGACCGCGCTGAAGATTGACGCGACCGGCTTCTCGTCGAGGCCGGTGAAGAGGATCGCGTGGTTCACACCGGCGACCTCGGGACGGCCGTGATCGTGGAACGTGACGACCGGGCCGCCCGAGAAACCCGGGTAGACCGCCGCGTCGAACAAGAGGAGCTTGCTCCCCATCATGTCGACGATGCCCGACGCGATGCCCTCGCTCATCCCCCACGAGAGCGACCAGTACCCGCGGCCGGTGTGGCCGAGCGCCCAGACCGGCTCGCCGACGGGCAGATCGTGCTCTTCGAGCTTGAGCGGGGGCACCCCGTCGAGCGGCGTCCGCGGCTTCAGCACCGCGACGTCGCGGACCTCGTCGATGGCGACGAGATCGGCGGCGACCGACTGACCTTTGCGCGTGCGGATGACGAGGCGGTCGGGGCGCATCACGACGTGAGCGGCGGTCACGATGAGCACTCCCGCGCCGGCGCCCGCGCCGTTCA
Source organism: uncultured delta proteobacterium (assembly GCA_963731595.1). Taxonomy (GTDB): domain Bacteria; phylum Myxococcota_A; class Polyangia; order Polyangiales; family Polyangiaceae; genus DASXHD01. Next base: position 1,246,576 of record CAVSWE010000001.1, on the reverse strand, counting down.
TCTCCGCCGCGTCGATCGCGAAGCCCGTGCCGTGCGGCGACGCCTCTTTGCGAACCGAGACGTCGACCACGTGCCGCGGCGCGCGGGGGTCTTTGCCCATGAGTTGCTCGAGCTCTCTCGTCTCCTGTTCGCGATCCTTCGTGTCGTCGTTCACGATCGCGACGACCGAGGGCGCGACCGCGTCGAACACGACCTCCGCCTGCGGACGCGGCGATTTGACGTCGGTGCAGGCGAGGGCGAACGCGAGCAGACCGAGGGCGAGACCCCGCTTCCATCGGCGCGCAAGTAGCACGCCGACATTTGCCAGCGCTTCGCTCGGCTTCATGGTGCGCGCGACGTTATCACTTCGGCCGGTCGAAGCGCACCGATCGGAAGATCGTGTCGCACGTCGTCCGGTGGGCCTCGAGCTTGTCGGCGAGGCCGCCGCAGGTCAGGAGCCAAAACGCGCCGCGAGCCTCGTACGCCGCTTGGAACAGCTTGGTCGCGTGCGAAGGGAGCTCGCGCTTGAAGTCGAGGTCGAGCGCGTTCGGTTCCTTGGAGCGCACGGTCGCCTGATTTCCGGGCTTGTGCGCGACGAAGTCGGCGACCTTCGCGAGCGTCGCGTTTCGCGTCGCGGGCGTCGGCGGCAAGTCGGGCGTGATCTCGGCGACGGTCAGGACGAGCATCGTGCGGCGGTCGTTGCTCGAGCGAACGAGCGCGCGGACGTCGGGGCTGTCGGGCGCGGTGTCGCTCCACGCGGCGGGGACGGTGACGCGCCAGTCGCTCCCGTGCAGCAAGCGCAAGCCCGCGGGCACGCGGTCGCCCGCCGGCATCGCGCCGACGCGTATCGACGCGAGGATGGGATCGCAGCCGGCGCGGAGCGCGCTCCACGCGGGCTCGTCGGCGTGGCACGTGAAGAGCAGCACGTGCTCGCGGCCCGTGGTGATGCGGATCACGCCACGGATCGCGTCGGTGACCTTCGGCGTGACGAGATTGTTCTCGATGACCTCGCGGCCGGACACCGAGAAGCTCGTTCGCCGCTCGAGCGACGCGCCGCGGCTCGTCGAGCCCATGGCGGCGCCGGCGGCGAACTCGGCGAGCGAGCCGCTCGAGGCGCTGACGCTGATCGCGTTGACGCTCATGCCCTGGTCGTCGCCGTCGAAGCTCGCGAACGCGAGCGTCACGCCGGTCGGATGCACCTCGCGCCAGCCCCTCGGCACGGCGAACGACACTCCGCCGCCGGACGCGATTCGAAATCCTTCGGGCGTCGCGGGCGCGGGCGCGGCGGTAGCCTGCGCGGTGGCGGGCGGTGGCGCGCTGGGCGAGGCGCTCGCGGTGGAGGCGGGAGCGGTCGCGGCGGGCGCGGCGCCGCCGCAGGCGACGACGGCGACGAGCGCGAGGGGGCGAGTTCGCATCGCGCGACCTTATCTCAAAGCGGCCCTTCGGTGAGGCCGTGGACGAACTGGCGGACGCGCGGCTCGCGAGCGTCGCGCGCCTCCTCGGTCGTGCCGTCGAAGATGAGCTCGCCGCGGTAGAGCATGCCGACGCGATCGGTGACCGTCAGCAGGCGATCGAGATCGCTCGAGACCATGACGACCGTCGCGCCGGCGGCGCGCTGCTCGGCCCGCAAGAGCTCGAAGATCTTCTGGCTCGTGACCGGGTCGAGCCCCGCCGCGGGCTCGTCGTAGAGCACGATGCCCGCGCGCGCCACGGTCGCGCGCGCGACCCCGACGCGCTTCTTCTGTCCGCCGCTCAACCCCGCCGGCATCCGCGTCTCGAATCCAGGCAGCGACACGCAGCCGAGGCGCTCGCTCACGCGCGCGGCGATCTCGTCCTCGGGCAACGCGTAGAGTCGGCGGAGCGGGAAGGCGATGTTCTCCGCGACGGTCATGTGATCGAAGAGCGCGTTGTTCTGGAAGAGCATCCCGATCTTGGCGCGGACCGCTTGGAGCGCGATTTCGGGGAGCTTCGTGATGTCCTCGCCGTCGACGATCACCTCGCCGCGGTCCGGCTTGAGGAGGCCCGCGAGCAGCTTGAGCACCACGCTCTTGCCCGCCGCGCCGGGACCGATGAGGCCGTAGAGACAGCCCGCGGGCACCTCGAGCGTCACGTGGCGCAAGACCACGTTCGGCCCGGCGTGCGTTCGAAAGGATTGGCTCACGCCGCGGAGGGCGAGCGTACTGCGTTGCATCCCGGCGCTACTTCTTCTCCGCCTCCGCGCGCGCGCGCCCGAGTCGCATCCACAAGAGCAGCGCCGCGAACGCGAGCGCGGCCACGAGCACGACGAGCGCGCCGAGCGTCGCCTGGAGCAGGCGCACCGAGCCGCGCGCGACGGCGATGGGGCCGACGTGCGCGAGCTGCATCTCGCCTCGGAGGACCGGCGCCGGCCGCGCGATCATGACGACGGACACGTCCGCCGGCGCTAGGCCGCTGACGCCGCCGGCGACGAGCTTCTGCACGGCCTCGGTCGTGAGCGGCGGGGTCGAGCCGCGGTGCTCGAGCAGCACGCTCGCGGTCGCCTTCGGCGACGGCGCGTCACGCAGCGGGTCGCTCTCGGGCAGGTTCAGGTGGACGCGCGCGCCGAGCACGCCGTCGACCGTCTCGAGCGTGCGTTCGAGATCGCCAGCGACGCCCGCGACGTACTGCGCGTGCTCGGCCGCTTGGCTCGGCACGAGCGCGCCCTTGTCCATCGAGTCGAGCACGCCCGGCGGCCGCGGCCGGGGCAGCTCCTCGTCGCGCATCGTCGCGAGCGCGCGCGCCACGTCGTCTCGCGCGACGATCACCCGCTCTTTCCCCTCGGATTGCGGGTCGATCTCCTTGGTCGCGTCGATGTTCGCCCGGTCGAGCGCGAGGACGATGCGGTTCGCGTCGTTCTCGTCCAAATTGGCCGCGACGGGCACGTTGCACCCCAAGAGCGCCGCCGCCGTCAGCCCAATCGCCCATCTGCCCCGCATGCGGCGGTACTCTACTCCATTCTCTTCTACTGCTTGCAACCCCGCGATCTCGATGCTACGGCTCTCTTTCAGGTGCGCGGGTCAGCGCTCGTGGCCGTCAAGGTCCGAGCGGCCGCACCGTCGACGCGCCGGAGCAATTCGCCGGCCGGCCTCCCGACCGAACTAAGAAACCGGCTCACCCAGCGCGGAGTCGTGAACCAGCCACAGCCCACTCCCTTCACGGAAGCGATCGCGACGCTCAACGATCGCGCGCTCCGTCGCCTGCTCGGCGCTCGCGCATTCCTGCGCGGCTACGACTACGTGCGCCGTCACGCGGTCGACAACGTGCAGATCGACGCCGCGTCGGCGAAGGGTCAGGTGCGCGGCACCGAGCCCGAGCCGTACGACGTGAGCATCCAGCTCGCGCCGCCGCAGTCGTCCCAGCCCGGGGCGCCCAACGGGACCGGGGGGATCACGTCGCAGTGCTCGTGCCCCGCGTTCTCGAAGATCAACGGGCACTGCAAGCACGTGGCGGCTTTGCTCATCGCCGTGCGGGATCAGTTCCGCCCGCCGAAGCCGCAGCTCCCTCAGGCGCCGCCCGGCTCGATGCCCGCGGTGACCGCGGGGCCGAACGGGGTCAGCGCGTACGCGGTGCCGCTCCCCGAGGGCGGCGGGGGCGGGCGGCGCGGACGGCGCGCGCGCGCTCGCGCGCTCAAGCAAGCGCAGATGGCGGCGCACGGGCTCCTCGCGCGCCAAGGGACCGAGGGCAAGCACGGCGTCGAAGCGTGGCTCGCCGACCCGATGCCGCCGCAGCCGAAGATCGAGTACCGCATCGAGGCGCGCCAGACCTCGCTCGCGGTCCGCGTCATCGACCCCGAGGCGCGGACGCCGCTCCTGCCGAGCGCGCTGCTCGTCCCGCAGTCGCAGGCGCCGACCGCCGACCGCGAGGCGCTGCGTCTCCTCGCGCGGCTCGAGAGCGAGCAACCGCGTCGCGTCGGCATCGAGGTGCGCGGCGAGGACGCGTGCGACCTGCTCCACGCCCTGCGCGGGCGCCGCGTGATCCTCGAGCCGCAGATGATGGAGCTCCGCTACAACGACGAGCCGCTCCGCGCGAGCTTCGAGCTCGAGCTCTCGCAGGACGGCCAGTCGGTGCTCGTGAAGACCTTCTTCACGCGCTCGAGCGAGACCGCCGGCGGCGTGCGCGAGGCTCGAAAGTTCCTCGCGTCGCAAGGCGCGTGGTTCGAGGGGAGCCCGGGCTGGCACGTCGACGTCGAGGGCTTCGCCCGGCCGCTCGACAAGCGCGTCTCGCCCGCGAGCCTGCGGCGCCTCGTTCGTCAGCCGGTCATCCACGAGCCGATCGATCGCCTGCCGCAGCTCATCGCGCAGGGGCTGCCGCGCGTCGCCCTCGAGGTGGGCGCCGAGCTCCCCGAGCTCTCGCAGGTGGCCGACGTCGTCGATCTCGAGCCGACCTTCCGCCTCCGCGCGGGCGGCTCCCTCGTCGAGGCGCACGTCTCGCTCCGCGCCGCCTACGAGGACACCGGAGATCGACGTCCGCGCCGACGGGATGACGCCGCCGGTCATCGTCAAGCCTCCGCAGCCGGGCTCGAAGCGCGCGCGCTGCATCCGCTGCGACATCGCCGCGCAGCAAGCGGCCGCGAGCAAGCTACGCGCGCTCGGCCTCGCGCCCGACGAGGACGGGCAGGGGTTCGTCGTCCGCGGCGACGCCGCGCTGAAATTCTGGACCGACGGCATCACCACGCTCCCCGAGGAGTGGGATCTCTACGCGCCCGACGACCTCGTCGACGTCCAGATGCGCGACACCGCGCTCGCCGCCAACGTGCGCGTCTCGAGCGGCGTGGACTGGCTGTCGCTCCGAATGAGCTTCGAGAGCGAGGGCATCGCCGTCACGCAGGAGGAGCTCGCGCGCTGCCTCTCCGAGGGCCGCCGCTACGTGCGCCTGCAGGACGGCTCGTTCGCGCGCATCGACCTGGACAAAGTGCGCGAGGTGCTGCAGCGCCAGGCCGAGATCCTCGCGAGCGCCGGCGGCACGGGGAGCAAGATTCCGCTCTCGCAGGCCGGGCGCATCGAGGAGCTCCTCTCGCAGGTGAACCGCTCCACGGTGAGCGACGGCGCCGAAGAATCTCTTCAAGAAGCTCCGCGACATCGACGAGATCAAAGGCGTCAAGAAGCCGCGCAACCTGAAGGCGACGCTCCGTCCGTACCAGGAATCGGGCTTCCAGTGGCTCTCCTTCTTGCACGAGATCGGCTCGGGCGGCGTGCTCGCCGACGACATGGGTCTCGGCAAGACCGTGCAGACGATCACGCTGCTCTTGTTCATCAAGGCGCAGATGGAGAAGAGCGACGAGAAGAAGAAGTTCCGCGCGCTCATCGTCGCGCCGACGTCGGTCGTGACCAACTGGCTGCGCGAGATGGACAAGTTCGCGCCCTCGCTCAAACACGCGCTCTGGCACGGCGCCGAGCGCAAGGAGCGCGAGGACGAGCTCTCGCAGGCCGACGTCGTCGTCACGAGCTACGCCCTCCTCCGCCGCGACGAGGAGCTGCTCGCGAAGCAGAACTGGACCTACGCCATCCTCGACGAGGCGCAGAACATCAAGAACCCGCTCTCGGCGACGGCGCGCGCCGCCAAGCGCCTCAAGAGCGACCGCCGCCTCGCGCTCACGGGCACGCCGATCGAAAATCGGCTCTCCGAGATCTGGAGCATCTTCGATTTCGTGAGCCCCGGCCTGCTCGGCCCGCTCGACAAATTCGAGGAGCGCTACTCGCGCCCCATCGACGCGGGCGACCCGAAGGCGGCGCAGCGACTCCGCGCGACGATCCATCCGTTCATCCTTCGCCGCACGAAGTCCGAGGTGGCCAAGGATCTCCCCGAAAAGATCGAGACCGATCAGATCTGCGATCTCACCGGCGAGCAAGGCGCGCTCTACCAGGCCGTGCTCAAAGAGGTGCGCGCCCAGGTCATGGGCGAGGTGGAGCGTCAGGGCATGGCGCGCGCGCAGATCCAGATCCTCGCGGGCCTCACGCGCCTGCGCCAGGCCGCGTGCGATCCGCGCTTGCTCGGGCTGCCGCGCCAGTTCACCGACGAAGACTCGGGCAAGCTGATGGCGCTGCGCGACCTCATCCAGACGTCGATCGCCGGCGGGCACCGCGTGCTCGTCTTCAGCCAGTTCGTCTCGATGCTCACGATCATCCGCCGCGCGTTCGAGGAGGACAAAGTCTCCTACGAGTACCTCGACGGCTCGACCAAGGATCGGCAGGCAGTCGTCGAGCGCTTCCAGCAGGAGCACGGCGCGCCGGTCTTCCTCATCTCGCTCAAGGCGGGCGGCAGCGGTTTGAACCTCACCGCCGCCGACACGGTCATCCACTTCGACCCGTGGTGGAACCCCGCCGTCGAGGACCAGGCGACCGATCGCGCGCACCGCATCGGTCAGACGAAGGTCGTCACGACGTACCGGCTCATCGCCAAGGGGACCATCGAGGAGAAGATCCTCGAGCTCGGGGGAAAGAAGCGCGAGCTCGTCGGCGCGGTCCTCAGCGAGGACGCGGGCGGCACCAAGAAGCTGACGAAGACCGACCTCGAGGACCTCTTCAAATACGACTGAGCTACATGCGGTGCGTCGCCCACCAGACGGTGCCGACGGCGACGACGAGGATGACGACCGCCCAGAGCCACGCGCGGCTCGCCTCTTTGACTTCTTCGGGCTTCGGCGGCGCGAGCTTCGGCGCTTGCTCGGGCTCCTTCGCGGGCTCGGACGGCTTGTCGTAGCCGCGGATGCCGCTCGTGCAATCGGCGGGGAGGCGAGGGCGGTCTTCTTTGCGATCGGTCACCGGGCCGGCCTTGAGCGCGGAGTCGCTCGGCACGTCGGCGCCGACGATGATCGCGTTCTCGTCGAACTTCGCCGGGATCCCGCTCGTGGGGGCGCGGCCCGCGTCCTCCACGTCGCTCGGCGGCCCGCGGAAGCTCTCCTCGGCGGCGGGCACCGGCCGCTCGGAGCGGATCTCGTCGAGCCACGCTTGGTAGCGCTGTCGCTGCGCACCGAAGATTTCTTCCATGAACTCGGCGACGGTCGACGCCGTGACCACCCGCCCGCGGCTCCGCGAGAACGCGTCGAGCTCGTCGGCCATCTCCTTCGCCGTCGCGTAACGCTGCGAGCGATCCTTCGCGAGCGCCTTCTTCAGGATGTCCCACAACGCGGGCGAGTAATCCGGCGCGATCGACGTCGGATCCGGAATCTTGCACTCTGCAACCGCCGAGAGCGTCGAGACGTTGTCGACGCGCTTGAAGAGCCGCTTGTCGACTGTGATCTCCCAGAGCGTCACGCCGAGCGCGAAGATGTCGATGCGGTGGTCGATGTCGCGCGAGCTCTTCGTCTGCTCCGGCGCCATGTACGCGACCTTGCCCTTGATGACGCCGAGGCCGGTCTCGGTCACGCGGTTCTTCGCCTTCGCCAGGCCGAAGTCGATGATCTTCGGCTGGCCGTCGTAGGTGACGAAGATGTTCGACGGGTTCACGTCGCGGTGAATGACGTTCTGTTTGACGCCGCCCGTCGCGTGCTCGTGCGCGTGGTGGAGGCCCTCGGCGATGCGCGCGCCGATCCAGGCGGCGATGTCGACCGGGATCTTCTGGCCCTTCGCGCGCGCGGTGAACCAGATGTCCCAGAGCGACTCGCCGAAGAGCAGCTCCATCGCCATGAAGAGCCGCTTGCTCTTCGTCCCGGCGTCGTCTTCGCCGAGCTCCAGCACCTGCACGATGCTCGGGTGCGAGAGCTTCGCGGCGATGCGCGCCTCGTCGAGGAACATGTTGGTGAAGTCTTGGTCGCGCGAGAACTCCGGCTTGATGACCTTGATGGCGTGGAGCTTCTCGAACCCGGCCGGCCCCGAGAGGCGACCGACGTAGATGTTCGCCATCCCGCCGTCCGCGAGCTTCGCGCGGATCTCGTAGCGTCCGATCTTCGTGGGCAGCGCGCCGGCCGGCTGAGGGTTGGTCACGTTTGGGCACCATCATACAGCCAAACTCGTTTAACATCGGCGCGATGTTCTGGCTCTCCACGTCGACCGTCGTTCGCCTCCGCGACCAGCTCCTCGCGGCGGGGCAGCGGGCGAGCGTCGCGGCGGCGGCGGACGAGCCGCCCGTGGACGCCGATCTCCTCAAGGCCGAGTTCGGACCGATCTGCGAGGCGATGTACCTGATGATGTCGGCCGACGGCGACGTCTCGACCGAGGAGCGTCAGGTCTTGCGCGGCGCGCTCCACAACCTCTCGGGCAGCGGCCTCGACGGCGAGCTCGTGGACGAGCTCATCGCGCAGGCCTCGAAGCGGAAGGAGGAGGAGGGGCCGAAGGCGCGGCTCGCGGTCGTCGTGGAGGAGCTCCGCGACGATCCCGCCCGCGCCGAGGTCGCGTTCGTGCTCGCCGCGGCGATCGCGTTCGCCGACAACGCGGTCGGCGACGAGGAGAACGAGACGCTCGACGCGATCGCCGAGGGCCTCGGCATCGACGAGGAGCGCGCCGACCAGCTGCTCGACGCGGTCGAGAAGGATCTCGGTTCGACCGAACACCCCGAAGTCGACGGTTGAGCCGTGGAAGAGGACGCGACCCTCGGACGCATCGGCGGCTTTCGCCTCATCAAGCGGCTCGCGACCGGCGGCACCAGCGACGTCTTGCTCGCGCGCGCCGAAGGGCCGCACGGCTTCGAGCGCACCGTCGTGCTGAAGCGGCTCCTCTCCGAGCACCAGAACGATCCGGATTTCTCGCGCATGTTCGCGCGCGAGGCCGCGGCGTACGCGCGCCTCTCGCACCCGGCGATCGTGCGCTTGTTCGATTTCTTCACGGCGATGACCCCGACGGGGTCTGGCGCGCAGCTCGTGATGGTGCTCGAGTTCGTCGACGGCGTCTCGCTCGCGCGGCTCATGACGCACGCGGCGCAGAGCGGGCAGAAGCTCGACGATCGCATCGCGTACTTCATCGCGGCGCGCGTCTTCGACGCGCTGTCGGCGGCGCACGACGCGCGAAACCCGGACACCGGCGATCCGACGCCGGTCATCCACCGCGACGTGAACCCATCGAACGTGCTCATTCCCTGGGACGGGCACGCGAAGCTCGCCGACTTCGGCATCGCGAAGATCACCGGCCCCGACGAGGCCGAGACGAGCCAGGGGCTCATCAAGGGGACGTACGGCTACATGGCGCCGGAGCAGGTGCGCGGCGAGCGCGTCACGATTCGCACCGACGTCTACGCGGCGACCCTCGTCTTGTGGGAGCTGCTCACGCGGCGCAAGGCCATCCAAGCCGACAAGCTGCCGGAGATGGAAGTGCTCCGCGCGATGGCGGAGCCGAACCTGCCGACGCTCGACGTGCTGCGCCCGGAGATCCACGAGTCGATCCGCGAAGCCGTCGGGCGCGGGCTCGAGCCGAACCCCGCGAAGCGCGCCATCACCGCCGAGGAGATGATCGGGATCTTGCGCGCGCATTTCGATCCGGAGGACGCGCGTCAGCGGCTCGTGCGCGCGATGGAGCCGCTGCAGCCGCCCGGGAGGCGCTCGCTCTCGGACACGATCGCCGAGGACATGCGCCAGACCGCCGAGGCCGCCGCGCTGCCGTCGTTCGACGACCCGCCGCCGCCGCCGAGGCCCGCGCGTGCGGAGCAAGCGATGACGCTCCCGATGCAGACCGCGCCGAAGCCCGCGCCCAAGCCGCCGCGCCCGGTGGCGCGCGCGGCAGGTCTCCAGCAGACCGCCGTGATGGCGATGGCGCCCGCGCGCGCGTCGGAGCACGTCCCGAGGCAGACGCCGAGCGGATTCCGTTCCGTCGCGCCGGTCGCGTCGCCGCGTCTGCCCGAGGTCGCGCCGCCCGCGACGCCGCACGGCCCGCCCCCGCGCGCCCCTTCGTTGAGCAAACCGACGCTCGCCGGTGGGTTCGCGCCGATGCCCGCGCCGACCGTCCCAATCGCGGCGCCGTCCGAGGCGCCCACGGAGAAGAACAACCGCATCGACGCGAACGTCGCTTTGCCGAATTCGAGCGCGTCGCTCCCCGCCGCGCAGCTCGTCAATCCGTGGCCGCCCGCTCCCCCGCGCGCGATGTCGACGGCGCCCGCCGCGTTCCGGGCGCCGCCGCAGCCCGTGCCCATCCTCCCCGGCCCCGCACCGCGCCGCTCGTACGCGGCGGTGATCGTGTTCGCCGCGATCGCGGGCCTCCTCGTCGTCTCCGCCGCAGGCGCCGCGCTCTACTTCCTGCGCGAGAGCCATTCGACCCAGCCGCCCACCGCGACGACGTCGCCCGTCGAAGCGAGGCCCGCCAGGACGACGACCGCCGCGACGACGACCACGACGACGCCCACCCGCACGGGCACGGTCGCGGCGACGGCGACAGTCACAGCGACGGCCACAGCGACGGCGACGAGCGCGGTCACGGCCACTGCCGCGCCCTCCGCGCTTTCCACCGAGTCGCTGCCCACGCCCGGCCCCCACGAGGGTGTCCTCATCCTGCCGCGTCACGCGCACGGCCACCGCATCTACATCGACGGTCGCGTCAAAGGCGACGGCGACGCGCCGCTCGTCGTGCAGTGCGGCGAGCGCACGAATCCAAATCGGCTCCGCCGGAAAACCGCGTCAGCTCGAGGTCCCGTGCGGCGCGCTCGCGCGCGTCGAGTGACGCCGCTCACGGCGTCGCAAGGTTCGAGCTCTTGCCGTCCGCCGCCGCGACGCCCTGCGGCTCGGCGGGCGCGCCCGCCGCATTGTTGTAGAATGCAAAGAACGCCTCGGCCCAGGTCTCGCCGCCGGTGTCGTTCGGGTGGATGCCGTCGCCGCCGCGCGCGAGCTTCAGGCGCGAGCCGTCGAACACCTTGCACGGCGCCGCGTTCTGCCGGATGACCTCGACGATGCCGGTGTCCTTCTTCCACAGCGGCGGCGCGAGCCAGTAGCAAGCGCGCCCGCCCGACGACGCCTTGCGCGCGATCGATTGGACGTTCTTCGCGAGCACGGCGGGGAAGGGGACCGACACGTCGTTCGCCCCGAGCGTCACGATCACGAGATCCGGCTTGTGCTTCGCCAAGAGGTTTTCGATGCGGCGCTCGTGATCGTAGGTCGCGATGCCGACGCTGTCCTGCCAGTCCCGGACGAAGTGCGCGCCCATCGCCTCGAAGCGCGGCGCGAGCGCCTTCGCGAGGCCGTTGTACCCGCCGACGAACGAGTCGCCGAGCTGGAGCACGACCTTGGGAGGCGGGGGCGTCTGCGGCGCGGCGGGCGCGACGACCGTCGGCGCTTCGGGGGTCGCCTTCGCGACGGGCGGACCGGCGACGGCGGCCTGCGGCGGCGAGGCGACCGGCGGGGACGCGGGTTTGGCCGTGTTTCCCGGGCTCGAGCAGGCGGCGAGCGTCACGCAAACAAATGCGATGCGCATGCCTTGCGATACAACACGGCCCGCGCGCGCGTCGAATTTTCTTCGGCGATCACTCCTCGGGATCGGCGCAGCAGCGGAACCCGGTCGAGTAGTCGTGATACCAGGGCCCGTGCGCGACGGTGCGGTACGTGCAGCCGTCGCCGTTGATGTGCGTGTCGAGGTAGTAGCCGCCCTGGAAGGTGCCGGCCGGATCGTCGACCCACTCGTGCAGGTTGCCGACCATGTCGTAGACGCCGTAGCCGTTCGTGCACTCGTCGTGCGAGCCGGTCTTGCTCAGCGTGTGCGGCGCTTGATTGAGCCGCGGGTCGTTCATGCGATCCACGGTCCACTCGCGCGGGTGATCGACGCGCAGGCGCATCACGCTGATCATCGGGCTCACGCCATCGTCGTTGCACGCACCGCTCTTGCGGACGTTGCCGTAGCCGAACGTCTCGTGCTGCGGACCCATGCACGCCTGCCGCCATTCGGTCGGCTTGCAGAGACGCTTGCCGGAGCGCGCGCACGCGTCCTTGGCTTGCACCTCGCTGATGTAGCCGTGCGGGACGACGCCGCGCGAGGTGACGGCGCGGACGACGTGGTGCTCGACCGGCGTGTACGGATCGTACGCGCGCTCGTCGCCGTTCGGCAGGATCTCGACGAGCGAGTCCTCCCAGCGATCGATGCAGAAGCGGCCCTCGACGTCGGCCATGCCGAGCGGGCAGCCGTTCACGCGGCCCGCGAGGAGCAGGCCGGGCCGGGGGGAACGGTCGTCGAGCGGGAGGCCGTGCGGAAGGAAAAATCCGTTACCGTCGTCGACGACGCGCCCGATGCGCGCGAGCGACGCCGACTCGCGCACGCTCGCCAGGTGGGCTTCGCCGTGCGCGACCTCGGCGACGGCGTTGCCGCCGGGCGGGCTCTTCGTGCATCCACCGAGGAGGGCGAACGCGGCACTGGCGGCGAGCAGCGCGTATGCACCGACTCGCCCGATCAAACGTTACCCTCCATGCGACTCCTGGTCTTAAGCGCGACTGACGCGGCGCGGAAGAGAAAAGCGCCACGCCGCGCGAACTTTGGTCGGACAGTGTACGACCGCGGCACAGTGACCGAATGCGTGTAATTTGCAATAGTTTGAACCGAAACGACGTTTCGCCGGTTTCGCCCTGAAACGCGCGCGTTTGCAGGGCGTGGATTACGCTGGCGCGCATGCTCGCAACGCTGCTCGCGGATCGTGGAAAGAGAAACGTCATCAAGCTCGCGTGGGACCGACTGAGCGCGCTGCCCGGCGGAGCGCTCGCGTTCTCGAAGCTCGTCGGTCTCGCGGCGCCGTACACGTCGACCATCCACGCGCACGTCGTTCGCGTGGAGCCCGGCCGCGCTGAGGTGACGATGAACGACCGGCGTGAGGTCCGGAATCACATCGACTGCATTCATGCGGTGGCGCTCGCGAACCTCGTCGAGCTCACCGGCAACACGGCGCTCGCTTATTCGCTTCCCGACGACGGCAGGTTCATCGTGTCGAAGATGACGCTCGAATATTTGAAGAAGGCGCGCGGGCCGATACGCGCGATCGGCACGTGCGAGGTGCCGCGCTCGAGCGAGCGGCGCGAGCTCGTCGTCGACGTGGAGGTGCTCGACGCGAGCGGCACCCTCACGACGCGCGGCACGCTGGTCTCCCTCATCGGCCCGAAGAAGGCATGAAGCGATCGCCTAGGGCGTTCGCTTCATGTGTCTTCTACGAGGGACTGTGCGCGGCGGACGACCGCGTCGAACATCGCGGGCGTGAGGCGGCCGGTCTGCGTGTTTTGCTGGCTGACGTGGTAGCTCGCGAGGAGCTTGGTGCCGCGGCCGAGGTCGACCTCGGCGCCGTGCGCGAACTTGGCGCGCGGCTCCACCCGGGCGTGGTCGAGGACCGCCTTGAAGGCGATCGCACCGAGCGCGAGAAAGACGCGCGCGTTCGTCAGGAGCGCGAGCTCCTCGTCGAGCCAGTGCGAGCAGCGCGCGAGCTCGGCGCGCGTCGGCAAGTTGTCGGGGGGGACGCAGCGCGCGGCGAGCGTGATCCACGCGCCGCGGAGGACGAGGCCGTCGTCCTTTCGCGTCGAGGTCGGCTGGTTGGCGATCCCGGCGCGGTGGAGCGCCGCGTACAGAAAATCGCCCGAGCGATCGCCGGTGAAGACGCGGCCGGTGCGGTTCGCCCCGTGCGCGCCGGGCGCGAGTCCCACGAGGACGATTCGCGCGGCGGGATCGCCGAATCCGGGCACGGGCTTGCCGTGATACGTCTCGCCGAGATACGCGCGCCGCTTCACGCGCGCGACGTGCTCGCGATGGCGCACGAGGCGCGGGCAGGCGGTGCACGCTTCGATTTTCCTCGCGAGGAGCGGCAGCTTCACGAGCGCGCGAGCTTCTCGTACACGTCGGCGTAGCCGGCGCACATCGAGGCGATCGCGCATTCGCGCACGGCGTACTCGCGGGCACGCGCGCCCATCGTCCGCATGCGGTCCGGACGATCGGCGGCTTCTTGCATGCGCGCGGCGAGCTCCGAGGCCGTGAGCGAGCGCGCGAGGAGCCCGGTCTTTCCGTGCTGCACGAGCTCGCGGATGCCGCCGACCGCGAAGGCGACGACGGGCTTGGCCATCGCCATCGCCTCGAGGACGCTCAAACCGAAGGACTCGTGCCGCGACGCGCTGAGCGCGGCGTCGGCCTCGCCGATCGCGGGCCGTGGATCGGCGAGGAAGCCGCGGAACTCGACGCGGTCGTCGACGCGCCACGCCCGCGCGACCTGGGCGAGCTTGCTCCGCTGCGAGCCGTCGCCGGCGATGATCAGGCGGGCGTTCGGCACGCGCGCGAGCGCCTCGATCGCGATGTCGACCTGCTTGCCCGGCTCGAGCCGGCACGCTGTGACGAAGGTGAACGGCCGGCGCCTCGACGGCGCGGCCTGGAGGATCGGAGAGAAGAATTCGACGTCGACGCCGTTGCGCACGACCGTGATCCGCTCGGCCGCGTACGGCGCGGTCTGCGCGACGAAATCGGCGACGTGCGACGCCACCGCGACGACCGCCGAGGCTCGTCGCAGCGACCAGCGCGTGAAGGGCGAGCGATTGATCGCGACGAGGTGGCGCGTGTCGTGCTCGGTGCGGACGATTCGGGCGCCGGCCCGGAGCGCGGCGCGCGTACCGAGGACGTGCGAGGCGAACGTGTGGAGGTGAACGATGTTCGCGCGCGTCTCGGCGAGGACGCCCTCGAGCCACGCGGTGTCGCTCGGCCCGAGCGAGCGCCACAGGTACGCGAGCGGGTTCTCGTGGACGCGTCCGCGATCGAAGACGCGAAGGCCCGGCCGCTGGAAATGCTCGGCGACGCGCTCGGACGGCGTGAAGAGCGCGATCGCGTGGGTGGCGCGAGTCTTTTCGGCGTGCGCGACGAGATCGAGTAGCTGGCGCTCCGCCCCGCCGGCCTCGCCCGCGCAGACGACGTGGAGGACGCGCGCTTCGGCCTGCGACCGCGCGAGCGCGAGCGCGGGGGCCGTCACGCGATCTCCTGCAGGCTCGGCGCCGACGCGCGCGGCTCGCTCGAGCGGAGCGCGGCCTCGAGGCGATACCAGAACACGATCGCGACGGCCGTGTGCGTGAGCGACGTCGAGAGCGCGAGGCCGCGGAGGCCGAGCGGCTTCACGAGGGCGACGTCGAAGAGGATGTTGAGCGACGCGTTGAGCACGCCCATCGACAGCATGATGCGGCTGTTCTTGAGCGCGACGTGCGCGCGCGCGAGCACCAAGAGCGCGCCGAACGGCGCGACGCCGACGAGGTGGTACGGCAGGATGTCGATCATGCGGTCGACGCCGGCCGCGTCCATCTCGCCGCGGAGGAAGACCGCGCGGAGGAGCGGTGCGCGCACCGCGTAGACGAGCACGCTGCCGGCCGCGAGGAGGCCGACTGACCACGCGAGCGCGCGGTTCACGGTCGAACGGAACGGGCCGTCGCGACCCGCGCTCGCCACCTCGTCGCTCAGCACCGAGAGCAGCACGGGGAGGAGGCTCGCCTGGAGGAGCGACGTGAGCACCGACGAGACGTCGCCGCTGTAGCGGAGCAGCGTGCCGCCGCCGACGACGCCGGCGAAGCCCGCCATCAGCTGATCGAAGACCGGGTTGACGCGCGTGAGCGCGCCGCCGCCCGTCTCCGATGCGGCGAGCTTCACGAAGCGCTTGACCGGCTCGGGTCGCTCGAACGTGAGCGGCATCGCGAGCCCGAGGCTGCCGATCGTGAGCTGACCGAGGATGCCGATCGACACGAGCTCGCCCGCGAGCGCCGCCGCGGGGACGACGATCATTCCGGCGGAGCGGTGGAGCCCCGCGATGATCGCGATCGTCGTCGCGATCGAGGCCGCGCCGGCGATCGGGTGCGCCATGAACCGGTGCTCGGCGTTGAGCACGGCGACGAAGAACGTCCGTACCGAGAGCGCGACGAGGTAGACGCAGAAGATCGGCACCATCTTCGCCGCGAGGGCGAGGTCGGCCCCGTCGTACCGCATCGCGAAGGTCCCGACGGCGAGCATGCCGATGACGGCCGAGAGGGCGCCGCCGAGGACGAGCGTGTGCGCGAGCAGCGAGCCGCGGACGCGCGCGGCGAGATCGCCGGACGCGCGCTCGCCCCGGATGCGGAGCTCGGTGAGGATCGGCACGATCGCCGAGTCCTGGTAGACGCTGAAGACGAGCGACCCTGCGAACGCGAACGCCGCCCACGAAAAGAAATAGACGTCCGTCGCGCTCGAACGGCCGAACCAGGCCGCGAGCAGAAGCGGCAACGCCGCGTCGCCGGCGCGGAACACGACCTGCGCGCCGAGGAGCAGAAGCGACGTACGGACAAGTGAAGGACGTTTCACGGAAGGGTCGCCGGATCCGCGTGGGAGGCGGGACGGCGCGCAAATATAGTGCAAAACGCCTGCCCGCACCATTCCGGTGCGCTATGGTGCGGAGCCGCCGTGGCCTCTCCGATTGCGCCGCTTCGTCCCGTTCGCGTGCTCTTTCTGAACGACACCGCGCGAAACGGAGGACCGGGCCGCAGTCTCTTCACGCTGCTCAGCCACCTCGATCCCGCCGAGATTTACCGCGCCGTGGTGCTCCCGCGCCCCGGCCCGGTCTCGGACTTGATCGCGGGCTCGTGCGAGACGATCAAGTTCGCGCCCGATTTCGTGGAGAACCCGATCGAGCCGCTGACGCGCCCGCTCGAGCGCCGCGATCTCGACGCGCCCGCGCTTCTCCGCGCGCTGCGCGGGGCGGGAAACGTCTTTCGCATGGGCAAGAGCATGACATCGCTGTCGCGGTTGGCGAAGCGCGGCGACTTCGATTTGCTCTACTGCAACGGCACGACGGCCGACTTCGCCGGTGCGGCACTCGGCTTGCTCACGGGGACGCCGGTGCTCTGGCACGTACGCTACACGCACGTCCCCGAGGCGCTCGCGGCGACCCACGCGCGCCTCGCGGCGAGCCGAACCGTACGGCGGATCGTGTGCGTCTCGCGCGCGGCGGCGAAGCTCTTCGCGCACTGCCCCGGCAAAGTGGCGGTCGTGCACAACGCCGTCGACACGAAGTCGCTCTCGCCCGACGTCGTTCGTCGCGGGCAGGCGCGCGCCGAGCTCGGCCAGGGCGAGCGCGCGTTCGTCTTCGGCGCGCACGGGCGCGTGCTCGCGCGCAAGGGCTACCTCGAGATGATCCGCGCCGCGCGCCTCGCGCGCGACGCGATGACCGACGACGAGAAGGCGCGCGTCGTCTTCGTGCTCGTGGGCGACACGCCCGAGGACATCGGCGGCGATCATCTCGCAGAGTGCAAGGAGCTCGCGCGCGAGCTTGGCCTCGAGCGCGTCTTCCTCTTCACCGGGTTTCGCGGCGACGTGCGCCCGTACGTGCGCGACTTCGACGTCGCGGTCGTGCCGAGCGTCTACGAGGACCCGCTGCCGCGCGCCGTCATCGAGGCGATGGCGTTCGGCGTGCCGGTCATCGGCACCGACGTGGGTGGCATCGGAGAAATGATTCAAGGAGGGGGAGGGTGCCTCGTGCCGCCGCGCGACGAGCGCGCGCTCGCCGACGCGATGCTCCGCTACTTGCGCGACGACGCGCTCCGCGCGCGTGACGGCGCGCGCGCCCGCGAGCGCGTGCTCCGCGAGTTCGACGCGCGCGCGCACGCGGCGCGCATCCGCGACGAGATCGCCCGCGCCGTGTTCGACGCGGTCCCGGCCGCCGGGGCCGCGAGTTGAACCGACACTTCCGCGCCGCGGTCGTGCGCGTGGTCGACGGCAGCGGGCGCCGGCCGTTCGCCGTCTTGCTCGGCGCGCTCATGGTGCTCGTGGGGCTCTGGTCGTACGCGTACACGCATTTTCAGCTGAACGCGGACTTGTTGGAGCTCCTCCCGCGCGACAGCCCGGGCGTGAAGGCGTTCGAGCACCAGCTCGGTCGCGTGGGCGGCGGGTTCAGCCTCGTCGTCGTCGTCGAGTCGCCCGACCGCGCGAAGAACGAGCGCTTCATCGACGCGCTCGACGAGCGAGTCGAGAAGCTCGCCAAGTCGCGTCCGGACCTCGTCAGCTACGTCGAGTCGGGCACGAAGGACGTGCACGCGTTCTTCGACGCGCACAAATGGCTCTACGCCGATTTGCCGGACCTCGAGAAGGCCGACGCGCGGCTCGATCACGAGGTCGCCGTGCGCACCGGGCTCGTCGAGAGCTTCGACGACGACGACGCGCCGCCGCTCGCGCCCGGCGCCGCCGAGCCGAAGCCGACCAAGAACAAGGACCTCGGCCTCGACGAGTACGAGCAGCGCTGGAAAGCGAACACGGCCAAGTTCGACGACTTTCCGTCCGGCTATTTCGCGACGCCCGACGGCACCATGATGGCGCTCCGAATCGTCGCCGGCAGCCGCGGGCTCGGCGACGCGGCGGGCGACTCGCTCCTCGCGCGCGTGCGCGGAATCGTCGACGAGGTCGACCCGAAGGCGATCGACTCGCGCATGCAGGTCGGCTACGCGGGCGACATCGCCAACGCCGTCGAGGAGAAAGACTCGCTCGTCAGCGACGCTGCGTGGGCGACCGGCGGCGCGTTCCTCCTCATCTTCCTCGGCGTCGTCGTCTTCTTCCGCTCGCCGTGGGCGCCGCTCGTGCTCGCGCTGCCCGCCGCCATCGGCGTCGGCGCCGCGTACACCTTCGCGCTCGCGCACTACGGGTACGTCAACACGACCGGCGCGTTCCTCGGCGCGATCATTCTCGGCAACGGCATCAACTACCCCATCGTGCTCTTGCACCGGTACCGCGAGTTTCGCGCGCGCGGCATGGAGCCCGAGGTAGCCCGGCGCGAGGCCGTCCTCAACGCGTTCCGCGCGGAGCTCGTCGGCGCGTCCGTCGCGGCGATCGCGTACGGGTCGCTGGTCGTCACGAGCTTCCGCGGGTTCATCCAGTTCGGCGTCATCGGGTTCGTCGGTATGCTGCTCGTCTGGGTGTCGATGATCCCGTGCGTGCCGGCGCTCCTCGTCGTCGACGAGTGGGTCCAGGCGCGCGCGCCGACGTGGCTGCGCGACCGTCCGCTCGCAGCGCCCGAGCGCGACGCGCGCGGGCCGATCATGGCGTCCATCGCGTGGGTCACGGAGCGCGCGCCGCTCGTCGTCCTCTCGCTCGCCGTCGTCGCGACGCTCTACGCGGCGCGGCCGCTCCACGCGTACCTGCAAGACCCTTGGGAGTACGACTTCTCCGCGATCGGTTCGCGCCACGCGCAGGTCTCCGGAGCGGGCGCGTGGTCGACGAAGGCCGACCGCGTCTTCGGCGGCAAGACCAACGTCGCTGGCGCGATGATGCTCGCCGACACGCCCGAGCAGGTCCCCGAGGTCAAGCAGGCGATCCTCGACAAGGACGCGCGCGATCCCGAAGGGCCGCCTCATCGCCGACATCGTAACGGTCGACGACTTCTTGCCCGGCACGGTCGCGCAGCAGTCGAAGAAGATCGACGTGCTCGCTCGCATCCGCTCGCACCTCACGCCCGCGGTCATGGCCAAGCTGGACCCGGACGAGAAGCGGCGCGTCGACGACATCGAGCCGCCGCCGAACCTCGCGCCGATCACCGGCGAAGGACCTGCCCCCGCTTCTCCGTCGGCGCTTCGAGGAAATCAACGGGCGCGTCGGCACCGTCTTCTACGTGAAGTTCAGGAACGACATCTCCTTCTCCGACGGGCACGTGCTCCTTCGCATCGCGCAGACGACCGACAACGTGCGCCTCCGCGGGGGCACGGTCGTGCAGACGGCGAGCCGCTCGACGATCTTCGCCGAGATTGTCCGCTCGATGGAGCACGACGGGCCGCTCGCCACGTACGTGTCGCTCTTCGCGGTCGTGCTCGTCGTGATCGTCGCGACCGGCAGCGTCCGCGGCGCGGTCGCCGTGCTCCTCGCGCTCGCGCTGGGCGTGACGGTCACGCTCGGCAGCGCCGCGCACGAAGGCATGAAGCTCAATTTCTTCAACTTCATCGCGCTGCCCATCACCTTCGGCATCGGGAGCGAATACCCGTTCAACGTGTTCGATCGCTCGCGGCTCTTGCGCGGCGACGTCTCCTCGGCGCTTCGACTCTCCGGCGGCGCGGTGGCGCTCTGCAGCTACACGACCACCATCGGCTACGCGTCGATGCTCGTCTCCGATCAGCGAGCGCTTCAATCCTTCGGGCGGCTCGCGATGACGGGCGAGATCGCGTGCGCGGTCGCGGCGCTCGTCGTCATGCCGGCCTTCCTCCAGGCGCTCAGGTGGCCTCGAGGAGGTCCGCACGCTCGAGCGCAGCGAGAGTCCGGACCTAAACGCTGACGAGGTCGGCGGTCGCCGCGGTGAACGTGCCGCGCGCGGCGCGAAGGACGCTCTCGACCTCGCGCCGAAGCACGCGGCTTCGCATGTCGCCCGGGTGGAGCGCGATGCGCGTCGGCACGAGGCCGCGCAGCGGGCGCGCCGCGCGGACGAAGAGCGCGCTCGAGACGAGACGCGCGGGCGTGCGGCTCGCGAAGTTCAAGACGAGGCTCGCGCGCGCGCGCCGTTCGGCCGGGTCGTAGACGCGAAAGTGATCCTCGGCGTAGCGGACGCCGCGCGCCGCGAGAGCCGGGAGGACCCAGGGCGCCATCGACCACGCGGGCGCGACGAAGCCCGCGATCGGGAGGTCGAGCGCGGCGCAGCGCGGCCGCGCCTTCGTCGAGCCGTCGCTCGCCCTCCTCGCGCGGCAAGTCGGCGAACTCGGCCTCGCCCGCCGACGCGACGCGCTGCGCGAACGCCGAGCGCACGCCGCGCCCCGCGCCGCTCGCGCGATGAAAGAATCCGTGGAGCAGGATCTCGTGTCCGCGCGCCGCGAGCTCGCGGAGCCGATCGACGAAGCGCGGGTGCTCCTCGAGCGGCCACTCCCCGTGGAAGTTCGGCACGACGAGGAGCGCCGGCGTCGCGCCCGCGCGCGCGCACGCTTCGAGCGCGTCGTCGATCTCGGCGGCGAAGGCCGGAGACACGTCGTGGATCGACACGTGGACGCGATGACGCCTCATGCCCGGCTCGTCGCCGCCCGCTCGTACGCATCTCGGCTCATCGCGCCCTCCGACTCTAGCGCGCGCGGTCGCGGCGCGCCCTCCCGAGGAGCTCCTCGTAGCGGGCGAGTAGCCGTTCGAAGTGCTCGCGCGTCGAGAGGATCTCGGCCGACGCCCGCGCCGCCGCCCCTCGCGCGCTCGTCCCGCGCGCGAGGAGCCGCTCGATCGCCGCCGCGCATCCCGCCGCGTCGCCCGCGCGAAAGCTCTCCGAAAATCGGGCCGCGCTAGCTCCGCGGCGCCGCCTTCGTCCGGCACGACCACCGGCGCGCCGCACGCGATCGCTTCGGCCACGGCGATCCCGAACGTCTCGTGCGGGCAGCCGTGCACGAGCGCGTCGGCGTCGGCCAACGCGGCGGCGAGCTTCTCGCGGTCGCGCTCGAAACCTGCAAAGTACACGTTCTTCGGGGCGAGCGCCTCGAGGCGCGCGCGCTCCGGTCCGTCGCCGAAGAGGATCAAGCGCGCGTCGGGCCGCCGCGCCGAGAATCGCGCGAAGGCTTCGAGCACGGTGTCCCAGCGCTTCTCGATCGCGAGCCGCCCCGAAGCGACCAGCGTCACGCCCGCGCGCGCGGCGCGCGGCCTCGGCCGAAAATGAAGTTTGTCGACGCCGAACGGTATCCGTTCCGCGTCGACTCCGTGCCGCGCGAGCTTGCTCGCTTGCCACGCGCTCGCGCAAAAGGTCGCCGCGCACGCTCCCGCGATCGCGCGCACCCACGCCCAGAGCGGAACGCCGAGCGCGCGCGCCGCGGGCCGCGCCCACGCGCGATTGTCGGTGAGCACGCGCTCGTAGGTGTCGATGAAGTCGGAGTGCCAGACGAAGGTGCGGATTCCGAACGAGCCCGGCTTGGCCGCGAGCACACCGAGCGCGGCGACGTACGGAGAATGAATCTCGACGACATCGGGGCAAGCTGCCCTAACGGCCTCGCGGATCTTGTCGGGCCGCCAGAGCAAGTGGTACGTGGGGTCGTACGGCATGGGAGGCCCACCGAGTCGAAGCACGGTCGAGCTGGCCATGGACGGGGGACCGGGCACCAACATGGACGACTCGTGTCCGAGTTGGCATAGAATGTGTTGCTTAGCTTCGAGGTAACTCCGGACGCCCCCGCCGCGCTCCGAATAGAATTCCGTAACGTCGACGACTTTCATCCTTGAACCCTGCATGAACGCTTCTTCACGAAACGCCGAGCTTCTTCGTTTCCCGCGACGCCTTTCCGCGCCACCCGACCCGCACGTCGCAAAACCCCACCCTTTCGTGGGGCTCTCCGCTGGAATCGGGCGGCCGCTGCGAATCGCCTTCTTGAGCGATTTCGTCCGAATCCCGTACGCCAACGGGGCCGTCTTCCAGACCCGCCTCCTTTATCAGGAGCTCCGGAGGTATGGCCACGAAGTCACGGTCATCGGCGCCCATGATCCGGATGCCATCCCCGAGGACCTCGCGCCGGGCACGATCCAACTGCCGAGCATGCCGCTCAAGACCTACCCGGGCGTCCACCTGCCGATGCCCCTGGCGCGGTGGGTCTTCGATCCAGCCCGGTGGGACTTCGACATCGTCTTCGCTCAGGTCACCTCGCTCGTCCACCACTTCGGGATCTGGCTCCGCGAGATGAAGGGCATCCCGCTGCTGATGGTGAACACGACTCACCTCGCGGCGGCGTACGACGTCCTCTTGCCCGAGCGGGTATCCAAGATCGAGGCTGTGCATTCGGGGCTCGAGTTCTTCCTGAAGCGCCCGTACGAGCGGACGTTCGCCGACATCTACAACCAAGGCGACGGCCTCGTCGTGCTGAGCGAAGGACTTCGAACCTACTGGCGCGAGCGCGGCGTGACGACCCCGATCCACGTCATCCCGCGCGCCATCCAGCCGGATATCTTCGATCGATCGATCGGCGAGGACCCGTACGAGTCGTTCCTTCCGACGAACGGGCCGCGCCT
Organism: uncultured delta proteobacterium; assembly: GCA_963731595.1. Lineage (GTDB taxonomy): Bacteria > Myxococcota_A > Polyangia > Polyangiales > Polyangiaceae > DASXHD01. Next base: position 1,223,771 of record CAVSWE010000001.1, on the reverse strand, counting down.
GCTCTGCGCGGGGCGCCACACGCGCGAAAAATCCCAGGACCGCGCGATTCGCATCTTCGCCAGGCACGTGCTCCCCGCCAACCCGCAGGCGACGCTCACGATGCTCGGCGTCGGCCCGGACACCGATTACTACAAGCGCGTCGCGCGCGATCTCGGCGTCATGCATCGCGTCTCCTTTCCGGGCGAGGTGCCGTTCACCGACATGCCCGCGTATTACGCGTACGCCGACGTGTTCGTGCACACCTCGCTCAGCGAGACGTACGGAAACGTCCTCGGCGAGGCGCTCTATTGCGGCACGCCGACGGTCGCGTTCGCCGACGGCATGGGCGCGTCGTCGCAGCTCGTCGACGGCGAGAACGGAGTCTTGCTCCAGCCCGGCAAGGGACCCGCGGCCGAGTCCGAGGCCGACGCGCAGTTCGGCGCGGCGGTGCTTCGCCTGCTCGACGCGCCGCAGATTCGCGCCAAGCTCTCGCGCTCGGCGAGCCGAATGGCGCGCGAGCGCGCTCACCCGCACGTGATGATGGAGCGCATCGCCGAGGCGTTCAAGAGCGCGCGCGCTCACGCCGACGTCAACGGCCTTCGCCCCGCCGCCCAGGGCCCGCGGGTCGTGCAGTGGCTGACGACGATGAAGCATCTGCGCCCGTGGGGCGTGGTGAACGGCGGCGTCTACCTGATCGGCCACCTCCGGCCGGGCAAGAACCTGCCGCGGCCGGTGCATCCTCAGTTCGCGAAGTGACGGCGGCGCCTCAGAGCTGGGAGCACGTCCCGTTCTGCGAATTTCCGAGGCAGAGGCCGGTCGGCTTCGTCGCGCACGCGAGCGCCGGGCACGCCGTCGCGCAGCCGGCCCCGCGGAACGCCTTCAGCGTCGCCTCGTAGGTCTTCACGGCGGGCGAATCGGCGCTGTCGACCGTGAGCGGACAGCAGAGGCCGTCGACTTGCTGCGAGCACTGGATGCTGTTGCACGTCGCGCAGCACTGCTCCGCTTGCGGCTCCTCGGACTGGAGCTCGGCGTAGAGCGCTTGGCAGTCGGGACCGGCGGCGTCCTTGCCGGGTGCGCCGTCGGTCGCGCCCGAGTCCTTGCCCGCGCCCGCGTCGGAGCCTCCGTCGAGAAGCCCGGTGTCGATGGCCCCGCCGCATCCGAGCGCGAGGGCCGTGCATCCAAAAAGGAAGTAGCGCATGCCTCGAGTATGACGCGCGCGCGACGTCAGGCCAAGTCGGCGCGGAGGGCGTCGCGGACGGTCTCGAGGCCTTCGCGAAGCGGCACGCGCGGGGCGTAGCCGAGCTCGGCCTTCGCGCGCGAGACGTCGGCGAACGTCGCGTCGACGTCGCCGGGCGGGACGGGGCCGCGCTCGACCTTCAGCGGTTTGTTCGCGACGTCGCCGATCGCGTCGACGAGCGCGTCGAGGCGGATCGGCGCGCCGGAGCCGAGGTTGTACGCGCGGAAGCCGGGCGGCGCTTTTTCCATGGCGCCGAGCACGCCGCGGACGATGTCGTCGACGTGCGTGAAGTCGCGGCGCATGGAGCCGTCGCCGAAGAGGGTGACCGGCCGGCCCTCGAGCGCTGCGCGCATGAAGAGGGTGATGGCCATCTCGGGGCGTTGCCTGGGGCCGTACACCGTGAAAAAGCGGAGCGCGGTGATCGGGAGGTCGCGCGCGACGCGCGCGATGGAGCTCGCGACGAGCTCGGCGCTGCGCTTGGTCGCCGCGTACGGTGACTCCGGCTCGACGGACGGAGCGTCTTCGCGCGCGGGCAGCGGCGTCGAGTTGCCGTAGACCGACGAGCTCGACGCGAAGAGGTACCGCTTCGCGCCGGCTGCGCGCGCGAGCTCGAGCGTGACCGCCGTGCCTTCGACGTTCACGCGCGCGTACCGCGCGGGCTCGCGAAAGGACGGGCGCACGCCGGCGAGCCCCGCGAGGTGAACGACGCCGCCCGCGCCCTCGAAGCACGGCTTCATCGCCTCGCGGTCGGTCACGCACGCGGTGACGACGCGAAACCGGTCGGCGCCGGGCTCGGACCGGAGACGCCTTTGGTTCTCGAGCTTCCACGTGCGCGGGTAGGGCGCATCGGAGAAGTCGTCGACGACGACGACCTCGTCGCCGCGCGCGAGGAGCGCGCGACACAAGTGATGCCCGATGAATCCGACCCCTCCCGTGACCACCCAGCGCATGTTCGTCCTCGAGTCCTCGAATCAGCTCGCGTTGTTGCCCGCGGGCGGCGCGACGTTCGGGTTGACGCCGACGCCCTGGTAGCGCAGGCCCGCGCGCTGCACCTCGGCCGGGCGCCAGACGTTGCGCGCGTCGACCAGGACCGTGCCGCGCATCCGCTTCTTGATCTCGGCGAAGTTCGGCGCGCGGTAGCTGCGCCACTCGGTCATGAGGACGAGCGCGTCGGCGCCGCTCACCGCGTCGTACTCGCGCGCCGCGATGACGACGCCGGGGAGCGCGCGGGCGAACGTCTGACCGGCCTCGGGATCGTGGCCGACGACGCGCGCGCCGCGCTCGAGCAAATAGCGGGCGACGGCGAGCGAGGGCGCGTCGCGGACGTCGTCGGTCTCCGGCTTGAAGGCGAGGCCCCAGAGGGCGACCACCTTGCCCGCGGGTTCGCCGATCGCGCGCCCGACGAGCTTGCAGACGAACTCGATCTGCTCCTGGTTCGCGAGGTGCGTCGCCTCGGCGAGGCGCATCGGGACGTCGTGCTTCTTGCCGAGGTGCATCAGCGCCTGGACGTCCTTCGGGAAGCACGAGCCGCCGTAGCCGGGCCCGGCGTAGAGGAAGCGGCGCCCGATGCGCTTGTCGGCGCCGACGCCGAGCCGCACCGAGTGGACGTCCGCGCCCGTCGCGTCGCAGAGCCGCGAGAGCTCGTTCATGAACGAGACGCGCATCGCGAGCATCGCGTTGGAGGCGTACTTGATGAGCTCGCTCGAGCGCCGGTCGGTGACGACCAGGCGCTCGCCGGAGAGCTGCAGCGGCGCGTAGAGCTGGCGAAGGAGGGCGCGGGCTTGCTCGCTCTCGGCGCCGAGCACGATGCGCTCGGGCTTGAAGAAGTCGGCGACGGCGTCGCCCTCCTTCAAGAACTCGGGGTTGGAGACGACCTCGAGCGCGACGTGCGCCGGGGCTAGGCGCTTCTCGACGGCGTCGCACGTGCCGACGGGCACGGTGCTCTTGATCGCGACGAGCGCCGGCTTGCGCGCGATGCGCGCGATCTTGTCGGCCGCGGCGAGCACCGCCGAAATGTCGGCGTCGCCGTTCTCGGCGGCGGGCGTGCCCACGCAAACGAAGTAGACGTCGGCGTCGCTGAACTCTTCGCCGATCTCGCTCGCGAACGTCAGGCGTCCGCTGCGCTCGTTGCGACGGATGAGATCGCCGAGACCCGGCTCGTAGAACGGCAAGACCCCGTCGCTGAGGCGCTTCACGCGCTCGGGGTCGATGTCGACGACGCGCACGTCATGACCGAGCTCCGCGAGGCCGGTCCCCGAGACCGAAGCCGACGTAACCTGCTCCCAATACGACGAGCTTCATGATGGTCTGCCTGTAGCCTACAAGATTGCGGCGCGCCAGTGCGCGTCGCGGCCCGGCAAACGAGCGCGTTCGAGCGTGGAAAAGATGAGCATCTCTCGGTCGACCTGGGCGGTCCGGACGTTCGCGTATCACGCGGCGTACAACGCGTTCGCGCGCGTGGCGCCGCGGGCGGCGATGGCCGTTCAGCGCGTCACGGGCGACACGGGCCGGGGCGGCCGGCGCGGCGCGCGCGACACGGCCGACTACTTCAACGCGGTCGCCGACGACTACGAGGTCGTCGCGCGGGCGAGCGGCGTCGCCGAGCGCGATCTCTTCGCGGGCAAGCGCGTCCTCGAGCTCGGCCCGGGGGACACGCGCGCCGTCGCGCTGCTCGCGCGCGCGCGCGCGGCGACCGGGTGGGAGGGGCTCGACGCGTTCGACATCCAGTCGCGCGACCGCCGCTACGTCGCGGCCATCTACGACGCGATCCTCGAGAGGGCGGGGGAGAGGCGCCGCGCGAGCCAGCTCCTCGAAGGTTGCATCATGCACACGTCGGCGCGCGCCCTCGGGCGCGGGGGGCGGCGCTTCGAGCTCGTCGTCTCGCGCGCCGTCCTCGAGCACGTGCGCGATCTCGGCGCGCTCTTCGCCTCGGTCGCGGGCGTCGTGACCGACGACGCCGTCCTGATCGACAAGGTCGATCTGCGCTCGCACGGCATCGAGCACGAGCACGAGCTCGACTTCCTGCGCTTCTCCGAGCGCACGTGGCGGGCGATGAGCTCGCACGTGGACCTCCCGAATCGCGCGCGCGCGCCGGCGTACCTCGACCTCGCGGAGTCGGTCGGGCTGCGCACGATTTGGGCGAAGACGACGCACGTCATCGACGCGTCGCGGGCGGAGGCGGTGCGGCCCGAGCTCGCGCCGCCGTTTCGCGAGTCGAGCGCGTCCGAGCTCGCGGTGCTCGGGCTCTGGCTGGTTCAAGTCGGGCCGCGCCACCCGCTGGCGGCGCGCGCGACCGCGCCGCTCGGTCCCGCGCCGCACGAGCTCCTCTCACGCTACTGAGCGAAGAGCGCGCCACGCGACTCGAAAGCGCCGCACGTCGCGCGCTCGCGCGAACTGGACGGCGGCCGTGCGAACGAGGCGGACGAAAGCCCTCTTCGACCAGCGCGCGTAGAGGCGCAAGAGCTCGGGGTCGTGATCGAAGAGCTGCGCGTAGAGCTCGTAGTCTCCGCGCGGTCGCGCGCTGATCCGATCGGCGCCCTCGCGGTGATAAATGCGGAGGCCTCGGTGCAGGTAGTACCAGAGCGCGCCGTCGTGGATGCGGTACCAGAGGTGCCCCTCGAACCCGCGGATGCGCGGATCGAACCGGCGGCCCGCGAGCAGGCGCCGGCGGAAGATGCCCCAGTGCTCGCCGCGCGCGCGGTCGAGCGAGAGCGGCACGGTGAGGTAGCGATCGTGCTCGAGCCCGCGGCCGGTGAGCTGCCCGGTGCGCGAGTCGACGCAGTTGCACGAGATCGCGTCGAGCCGTGGGCTGATCGTGTGGAGCGCGCCCAGCAGGGTCTCGAGCGCCGTCGGGACGAGCTCGTCGTCGCTGTCGAGCACGCCGATGAAGTCGCCGCGCGCTTCGTCGACGCCGCGGTTCTTCGCGGCCGTGACGCCGCGATTCTGCTCGTCACGCACGAATCGGACGCGCCTGTCGCCCAGCGCGCGCACGACCGACTCGGTGCCGTCGGTCGAGCCGTCGTCGACCACGACGAGCTCCCAATCCGCGTAGGTCTGCGCGAGGACGCTCGCGACGGCCCGCGCGATCGTCGCGCGCCGATTGTACGTGGGCATGATGAGGCTGATCATCGCGGGCCTAGCTTGGCGACCGAGCCGCGGAATGCTAGCGCAGTTCGCGTGGAGCGCACCCCGAGCCCGAGTCACCGGATTCGGGTTCTCTATTTCGTCGGCTCGTTCGAGCAGGGCGGCGCCGAGCGGCAGGTCGCCGAGCTCGTGAAGAACCTCCCGCGCGATCGCTTCGAGGCGCACCTCGCGGTGTGCAACGCGCGCGACGATCTCGGGTACGCGCTTCCGTTCGCCTCGCGCCTCGACCTGCGCTCGCCCGACGGGCCGGACGCGCGCACGTTCGTGAGGCTCGCGCGGCACGTGCGGGCGCTCCGCCCGGACGTCGTCCACGCGTGGCACGACCCGCAGAACGCCTACGCGCGCGTCGCGGTGCGGCTGGCGGGATCGGGCGCGGCGATCGGGTCGCTCCGGTGCACGCGGCTCTCGCGTCGGACGCTCCGGCGAGAGCGGCTCACGCAACGGCTCGGCGGCGCGCTCGTCGTGAACTCGGCGGCGATCCGCGACGAGCTTGCTGCGGCGGGGATCGCGCGGGTCGAGGTCGTCGCGAACGGGGTCGACGGCGAGCGCTTCCGTCCGCTCGACTTTGATTCGAGGCGCGAGGCGCGCGCGCGGTTCGGGATGCTCGGGCCCGCGATCGTGGTGCCGGCGCGAATCTCGACCCAGAAGAACCAGCTCGCCGTCGTGCGCGCGGTCGCCCGCCTCCGGGCGCGCGGCCTTTGGCCCGAGGAGGCTCGCGTGATCCTCGCCGGGCGCGTCGAGCGTCACTCGCGTTACGCGCGCGTCGTCGACGCGGCGATTCGGTTTCTTCGCGTGGCCGACGTCGTACGTCGCGAACCGCCGGTGCGCGACGCCGAGCTCCTGCTCGCCGCGGCCGACGTGACGCTCTTGCCTTCGCGTTTCGAGGGTCTGCCGAACGTCGTGCTCGAGTCGCTCGCGTGCGGCACGCCGGTCATCGTCGCGCCCGCCGCGAACGCCGACGCGCTGGTGGAGGACGGCGAGACCGGCTGGGTCCTCCGCGCCGCCGGCGCGCGTGACGTCGAGGACGCGCTCGCGCGCTTCTTCGCGACGAGCGCCGCCGAGCGCGCCGCCATGGGCGCGAGAGGGCGCGCGGCGACGCTCGCGCGCTTCTCGGTCGAGCGAATGGTCGCCGCGACCTGCGCGATTTACGTGCGGGTCGCGGGAGCCGCTCGCGGCGGGACGGCGCGAGCGCGGCTCGCCGGGCTCGCGGCGCCGTGACGGACCGATATGCCGAAGCGACGAGCGACGCGCGGCGCGACGCGCGCGGCGCCGCCGTGAACGTGCTCGGCATCGTCGCGCAGGCGTCGCTCCCGGCATTTCACGTGCAGCTCGCGCGCTTCCTCGGCGCCGCGGGGTACGGCCTCTACACGTGGTCGGCGATGTTCGTGGATCTCTTCTCCGTCGTGACGCTCTTCGGTTGCGACCAAGCCGTCATGCGTCAGGTCTCGCTCGGACGTCGCGCGTCGGCGGCGTCGGTCGGCTCGGCGCTCCGGATCGTGCTCGTCTCCGGCGCCCTCGTGTTCGCGGGGATCTGGCTCGCGGCGCCTTCGATCGGCGCGTTCGTGGGGAAGCCCGGCGTCGTCGCGCCGCTGCGATGCCTCGCGCTCGTTCCGCTCTTCTATCACGCGGCGACGATCTTCCTCGTCGCGACGCAAGCGCTCGGCGTCATGCGCTGGGCGTTCTGGGCGCGCAGCGTCGCGCAGCCGATCGTGCTCCTCGGGACGACGAGCGTCGCCCTCCGCGCGGGCTTCGGTCCCGCGGGAGCCGCCGCCGCGGTCGCCATCGGCATGGGCGCGACGGCGCTCGTCGCCGCGGCGCTCTACGCGCGCGAGCTCCCGCTCGGCGAGACGCTCCGCGCGGTCTTCGTGGGCCGACTCGATCGCGACATGCTCCGAGTCGCGGTGCCGCTCGTGCTCGCCAATCTGCTCTGGGCGCTCGTGGCGCGCATCGACTCGTTCTTTCTCGGCAAGTACGGCGACGCGACCGAGCTCGGCGCGTACGCCGCGTGCGCGCTCTATGCGGCGAGCATCTCGCAGATCCGCGGCGCGTTCGAGCCGGTCGCGAGCTCGCTCGTCGCGCCCGCGCTCGCGAAGAACGACGCGAAAGGCCTGAGCGACGCGATCGCTCGGCAGACGCGGTGGCTGGCCCTCGCGGCGTTCCCGCTCGCGGCGCTCTTCGTCGGCTTCGGCGATCCGCTGCTCGCGGTCTTCGGGCACGGCTTCTCGCAGGGGGCCGCCGCGCTCGCGGTCCTCGCGATCGGCCACACCGTGAACGCGCTCGCGCTCTCGTCCTTCGCGCTCCCGCTCAGCGGAAACGCGCGGTACACGACGTACGTCGCGCTCGGCGCGCTTGCGCTCCAGGCGGGGCTTGCCGCGCTCCTCGTCCCGCGCTTCGGCCTCCTCGGGGCCGCGATCGCGCTCTCGACCGGCCTCGTGTGCGCGCAAACCGCGCAGATGATCCTCGCCGCGCGAGTGGTCGGCGTCCGCTCGATCCGGCCGCGACTCCTCGCGATCCTCGCGAGCGCCGCGGGCGCGCTCGCGTGCGGGCGCCTCGTTCACGCGTGGTGGCTCGGCGGGCCGCCCGTGCTGCGTTTCGCCGCGAGCGTCGGCGTCGCGGCCGTCGCGTACGCGATCCTTGCGTGGGCGATCGCGCTCGCGCCGGACGATCGCGAGCTCGGGCGCGCGGCGCTCCGACGCGTGCGCGATCTGTGGTAACCCAAGGTCGTGCGCCGCGTTCGATTGACGTATTTCATCAACTCGCTCGAGCAAGGCGGCGCCGAGCGTCAGCTCGCGGAGCTGATTTGCGGGATCGATCGCACCGTCTTCGAGCCGCGCCTCGTCGTGTGCATCGCGCGCGATCAGCTCGGCTACAAGCTGCCGGTCGAGCGCGTGCACTGCCTCGACGCGCCGATGTTTCCGTCGATCGGCTCGGTGCAGCGCCTCGCGGGGCTGCTCGGCAAGCTCGGCACGGAGCTGCTCCACACGACGATGGGCTGGGAGAACGTGTTCGGCCGCGTCGCGGCGCGGATGGCGCGCGTGCCGGCGGTCGTGAGCTCGGTGCGCTGCACCGAGCTGCCGCGCAAGCACGTCGTCGGCGAGCTCTTCACGCACCGGATCTCGGACGCGATCATCGTGAACTCGGTCGGAATCCGCGACGAGCTCGCGCGGCGCGCGGGCGTCGAGCGCGAGCGCATCGAGGTGATCGAGAACGGCGTCGACCTCGCGCGCTTCGCGCCGCTCGACGACGCGGCGCGCGAGCGCGAGCGCCGTTTTTGGGGGATGACCGGCCGCCGCGCGCTCGTCGTCCCGGGTCGCGTCTGCGCGCAGAAGAACCAGCGCGAGCTCCTTCGCGCGCTCGCCCTCCTGCGCTCGCGCGGCGCGCTCCCGAACGACGCGAAGATCGTCTTCGCCGGTCGTGGCTCGCCGCCGGTCTACGCCGAGGCGCTCCGCACGTACGCCGCGCTCGTCGGGCTCGGCCCCCACGTCGACTTCCTCGGCGTCGTCGGCCCGATCGAGAGGCTCGTCGCCGCCGCCGACGGCGTGCTGCTCCCGTCGCGATGGGAGGGGCTGCCGAACGCGGTCGTCGAGAGCATGGCGTGCGGCACGCCGGCGATCGTCTCGCGCGCGGCCAACGCCGACGCGCTCGTCGAGGACGGACGCGAGGGCATCGTCTGCGAGGCGACCGACGCGGCCGCGATCGCGCGCGCGCTCCAGCGCTTCTTCGCGCTCTCGCCCGCGGCGCTCCGCGCGATGGGCGACGCCGGCCGCGCTCACGCCTCGCGCCGCTTCACGCTCGCGCGGATGATTGACAGGACGACGTCGGTCTACGACCGCGTCCTCGCGCGGCGCGACCGCGCGCGCGCTCCCCTCCGCAAGACGTCGCCCGAGTCGCCCGCGAGCGAGAAGCGCGCGAGCTGAGCGCCTTACCATGTGCGGGATTGCCGGCTTTCTCGCGAAGGACGCGCGCGCGCCCGGCGACGCGCTCGCCGTCGGGCGCCTCGCCGACGCGCTCCGCCACCGCGGCCCCGACGCGTCCGGCTTCTGGACGTCGGGCCCGTGCACGCTCGGCCACCGGCGGCTCTCGATCATCGACCTGAGCCCCGAGGCGAACCAGCCGATGACGAACGAGACCGGCGACGTCGCGATCGTCGTGAACGGCGAGATTTACGACTTCGTGGAGCTCCGCGAAGAGCTCGTCCGCAAGGGCCACGCGTTTCGCTCCAAGAGCGACAGCGAGGTCGCGCTGCATCTCTACGAAGAGATGGGCGACGACTTCGTGACGCGCCTCGACGGCATGTTCGCGCTGCTCCTCTGGGACGCGCGTCGAAACCGCCTCGTCGCCGCGCGCGATCGCTCCGGCAAGAAGCCGCTCTTCTGGCGGGTCCTCCCGCACGGCGTCGCGTTCGCCTCCGAGGTCGGCGCGCTCGTCACGAGCTTTCCGGAGCATCGACCCGAGGTCGATCTCCGCGCGATCGACGAGTACCTGACGCTGCAGTACGTCCCGGCGCCGCGCACCGCGTACGTCGGCGCTTCCAAGCTCCCCGCTGCGCACGTCGCCGTCTTCGAGCCCGGCGCGCCCGCTCCGGCGCTCCGGCGGTATTGGTCCAAGCCCGGGGGCGCGCTCGACGTGAGCGAGCGCGAGGCGGAAGAGGAGCTCCTGCGCCTGCTCCGCGCGGCCGTGAACAAACGCCTCGTCTCCGACGTGCCGCTCGGCGCGTTCCTCTCGGGCGGCCTCGACAGCTCGACGATCGTGGCGCTCATGGCCGAAGCCTCGTCGCGCCCGGTGAAGACCTTCAGCATCGGGTTTCCGGACGCCGGCGACAGCGAGCTGCCGTACGCGCGGCTCGTCGCCGAGCGCTTCGGCACCGAGCACCACGAGGAGATCGTCACGCCCGAGATGACGAGCGTGCTCGGCGCGACGATTCGTCACCACGGCCAGCCCTTCGCCGACAGCTCCGCGGTTGCGACGTATTACCTCGCCGAGATGACGCGCAAGCACGTGACCGTCGCGCTGTCGGGCGACGCGAGCGACGAGCTCTTTGCAGGATACAAACGTTACGGCACCGCGCGCCTCGGCCACCTCCACGACGCGCTGCCCGAAGCGGGCCAGCGCGCGATGCGCGCGGCGATGCGCAGCGTGCTCGCCGTCGCCAAGCCGTCGCTCGGCGATTTCGGGGCGACGCTCGCGCTCGGCGAGGCGGCCCGCTACGCGCGTCTCGTGGGCCAGCTCGGGCCGGCGGAGAAGCGCGCGCTCTACCTCGCGCCGATGCGCGCCGCCGCCGACGACTCGGTGACCGAGCTCTTCGAGCGCGTGCTCGCCGCGAGCCGCGCGACGTCGGCGATGGGCCGTCTCTGCAATCTCGACTTCGACACGTACCTCGAAGGCGACATCAACGCGAAGGTCGACATCGCGTCGATGACGCACTCGCTCGAGGTGCGCTGCCCGTTCCTCGACACGGCGGTCATCGAGCTCGCCGCGCGTCTGCCCATCCGCTCGCTCATGCGAGTTCGTGGGAAATACGTGCTGCGGCGCGCGACGCGGAAGATCCTCCCGTCGCGCACGCGAGCTCGCGTGAAGCGGGGCTTCGCGCTGCCGCTCGAGCGCTGGATGCGCCGGGACCTGCGCGCGATGACGCACGACGTGCTCCTCGGACAGCGCTCTCGCGAGCGCGGTCTCTTCGACCCCGCGGGCGTCGCGAAGCTCGTCGCCGGCCTCGACGACGGCCGCTCGAGCCCCGACCACGTCTGGACGCTCCTCGTGCTCGAGCTCTGGTTCCGCGAGTTCATCGACGCGCGCTGAAGCGCGGTTATGCTGATCGTCGATGACGGCCTCGCTGCGAGAGCGCGCGATCCTGCTGATGAGGGAGGGCCGCACGTCCGACGAGATCGAGACGCTCTTCGTCTGGGAGGGCGCGGCCCCGGCCGACGCGCACGCGGTGGTCGGCGAGCTCGCCGCCCTCCAGCGAAAGGCCGCGGCGATGGACCCGGCGCGACTCCGCGGCGAAGCGCAGTGGATGTTCGCGCGGGGTGCCGCGGTCGAGCACGTCGTCGCGCACTTCGTCCAGGCGGGCGTCGCCGATGCGCACGCGCGGCCCGAAGCCGAGCGCCTCTTCGCGTTCTTCCGCTCGCTCGTCCCGTGCCAGCGGTGCGGCGCGCCGACGCCGCCGAGCGACATGGTCTTCGACCTGGGCGGGTTCCGCATTTGCAGCGCGTGCAACCTTCGCGACGAGATCGGGCGGTCCGAGCAGCGCGGCTTCGCGCGCGACTTCGAGCTGCTCGGCGCGCTCGGCGGCCTCGGCGCGCTGGCCACGACGGTCGGATCCGCGATCGAGAACGTGCCCGTCGGCGGCACCGCGCAGCCGTTTTGCAGTCGATGCCGAACGCCCGCGGGCGTCGCGGTGACGCGCCTCACGCCCGGCCTGCGCGCGCGGCTCGACCCGACGGCCGCGTGGGTCTGCTCGCGCTGCTGGCAGAAGATCGCCTGACGGGCGATCGAGCTTCAGGCGTTCTGTTTTTTCTCTTTGGCCTCGACGGCGAGGACGAAGAGGCGGACGTACTGCGCGGCGCTCGCGAGCGAGAAGATGATCGACAAGTAAATGAGCATTCTCCCGACGTGCACGAGGTCGACCGCGCCGAGGTCCAGCCCCGCATACGACAAGTGATACGGGTAGCCGAGGATGAGGCAGATGATGCCGATCATCTGAAGGGCCGTCTTCGCCTTGCCTTCTTCGCCCGCCGCGATCACGACGCCCTCGCTCGCCGCGACGCTGCGGAGCCCGGTCACGGCGATGTCGCGCGCGAGGAGGAGCACGACCACCCACGCGGGGATGCGGTTCATCGGGACCATCCAGACGAGCGTGGCCATCACGATGAGCTTGTCGGCGAGCGGGTCGAGCAATTTTCCGAGCACGCTGACGACGTTCATCTTGCGCGCGAGCCAGCCGTCGACGAGGTCGGTGAGCGCCGCGAGCGTGAAAACGATCGTCGCCCAGAAGCCGCCGCGCGGCGTGTCGGTGCCGAGGAGCGAAAGGCACACCGGGATCATCACGATGCGCCCCATCGTGAGGAGGTTCGGGATGTTGAGCGCGTCCTGACGGATGGAGGCGCGCGCCATCTACTTCGTGCTCCGCGTCGGAGAGGGCGAGATCATGCGTCCGCCTAGCGGCCCGCGACGAGGACTGTGCCTTCGCCCGTGAAGCCGACGAGACCGCGCTGGCCGGCCGGCGCCTCGCTCATCGGGATCGAGCGCGGCAAGACGCGTCCGAGCCAACCGACGAGCGCCTCGCGCCGCACGGCCGCCGGTCGGGCCTGGGTCACGTCGACCGAGACGATCGCGTCGATGAGCTCGAGGATGACGCCACCGGTGCCGCGGAACTGAGCGACCGGCATGGCGTCGCTCGCCCACGCGCCCTTCGCGCCGTCGGCCGCGCCCGCGGCGCGGACGTCGTTGCCGAACGTGAGCCGGCCGTTTTCGAAGACGAGCGCGAGATCGAAGCCGAGCACGAGATCCTCGCGCACGAAGAACGACGTGCCCTCCTCGACCGCGATCGGCACGAGCCGGTGCGCCGAGCGCGGGCCGAGGAGGACTGGCCCTTGGACCTCGAGGCGGTGGAGCGGATTGCCGATGCCGCCGAACGGCTCGGGCGAGGGCGTGCGGGTCTGGCGCTCGAGCACGCTCGTCGCGATCGCGCCGGAGTACGCTCGGACCGCGCCGAGTCGCGCCGCGAAGCCGCCCGGAGCGTTCACCACCGCGAGGCCCGAGGCGTGGAGGCGTACGCGCACGTCGCTCGGCCCGACGCGCGTCGCGGCGGCGATCTCGGCGAGCGTGCGCGGCGCGCGCGCCGGTCCCGGCGGGCGCTGCGAGGGCGAGCGCGGGAGCTGGGTCGCGCCCGGCATCTGCGTCTGCGCGGGCGCTTGCGGGGAGGGAATCGGCGGCGGCGGCGCCGACGGCGCGCGCACGGAGCTCCCGAGCTCGATGGCGCGCCACGTGCCCGACTCGGAGCGGGAGAGCGCGGGCTCGGCGAGCGCGAACGAGAGCTCGCCCGAGTCGAGCTCCTGGAAGGCGACCTCGGCGGTCGCGCGGATGGCGGCGTTCTCGATGCGCGTCGTCTCGGTCTCGGCGGGCGCGGCGATCGACTGCCCGCGCTGCGCGGCGACGCGCTTGGCCATCTGACCGTGGCCCGCGCGCTCGAAGGCGTGCTCGGCCTTCTCGAGATCGCCGAGCCGCTCGTACGCGAGCCCGAGGTACCCCCACGCGCGGCGGTGCTCGGGCATGATTTGGAGGAGCGTCTCGAGCACCTCGCGCGCCGACTGCGACTGCCCGGTCTTCAGATAACAGAGCGCGAGGTTCACCATGAGCGCCGTGTCGCGCGGGTTGTCGCGGTGGAGCTGCTCGTAGATCTGAATCGCGCGCGGGTAGAGGCCGAGCCGGAAATAGACGACCGCGAGCAGATCCTGCCCCTTGGAGTCGCGCGGCTGCAGGTGCAGCGCCGCCTCGAGCTCCTCTTTCGCCTCGTGGACGCGCGCGTCCTGGAGCAGCTCGGCGCCGCGATAGAGATGGAAGAGGAACTCCTCGCTCGCGACCTCGCGAACGGAATCCGAAGGCGGCGCCGGACCGTCCTGACTCATCGGGGCCCGATGCTACCCAGTTTGCGGCGCTGCGTCTTTTCTTCCGCTCACGTACGCGATCGCGGACGTCGCGAAAAAGACGCCGCAGATCGCGGCCACGCGCGACGCGTCGAGCGAGACCGGCCCGCTGACGTCGAGGAGCGCGCCTTGCGCGAGCGTCCCGGTCGTGAAGGTGAACGCGGCGTTTGCGCCGACCGCGAGCCACGCGCCGCGATCGCGAATCCAGAGCGCCGCGAGCGCCGCGCCCGCGAGGCCCGAGAACGCGAGGGCGGGCCACGGCGCGCCGGGCTGGATCCCGAAGCGCCACGCGACGCCCGCCGCCGCGCAGACCGCGAGCTTCGTTCGAAACGTCGCGCGCGGCCCGAGGGCGCGAAGCACGAGACCGCGCAAGACGAGCTCGTCGCGCGCGGCGGTGGCCGCGCTCGCGACGAGGCCGACGACGATGGGCGCGACGCCGAACGTGCCGAGCGCGAAATCGGTCGCGTGAAAGAGCACCGACGCGCCGAGGAGCACGACGGCGGCGGCGGCGCCGAGCGCGACCCCGCGGAGCGCTCGCCGCGCGATCATCATGCCGGTCGGAACGGCCGCGAGCGGATCCGACCAGGCGACGCCGAGCTGGCCGGTGCCGAACTCGGCGACGATGAGCTGGACGACGACCGCCGCTGCATGGCGCTGGGCCAGGTACGCGCCGGCGACTTGAATCGCGCCCACGATCGCGACGCCCCAGAGGACGACGCGCGCGCGATCGCGCAGCGCGGACGTGGCGTCGGCCTTGGCGATCACGAGAGCTCCCTTCGAAGCGACTCGCCGTCGGCGAGGAGACCGGGGAGGCCGCCGGTGTGCAAGAAGAGCACGCGCGCGCCGCGCGCGACGTCGCCGCGCTCGATCGCCGCGCGGAGACCGAAGAGCGCCTTGCCCGTGTAGACCGGGTCGAGCAGCGCGCCGGCCTCGCGCGCGCAGCGAACGAGAAAAGCGCGCTGCGCATCGTCCATGACCGCGTAGCGCGGGCCCTTGCTGCGATCGTCGACGACGAGCGGGGCGGGGGCGGGGAGCTTCGCGAGGGCGCGCGCCTCGGCGACGATCGCCGCGATCGCGCGCTCGAAATACGCCGCGTCGTCGCACACGGCGATCGCCCGCACCCTCGCGGCGACGCCGTGCGCGGCGCACCCGAGCGCGACGCCGGCCGCGGTGCCCCCCGAGCCGCATGCGTGGACGACCGTGTCGAACCGCGCGCTCGTCTGCTCGGCGATCTCACGCATCGCCTCGACGTATCCGAGCGCGCCGAGCCCGTTCGAGCCGCCCTCGGGGATCACGTAGGCGTCGCCGAGCTCGGCCGAGACGTGTATCATACACTCATTGCGGCGCGCGTAGTCGGCGGGCGAAATCGTGCGGATGCGCGCGCCGACGAGCCGGTCGAGCAGCACGTTTCCCGCGAGCGGCAGCTCGGCGGGCGCGGCGTCGCGCTCCGGGCCGCTCACCGGGCCGTCGGTCACGCGCAGCAAGAGCGTGCACTCGAGGCCGAGGCGCCGCGTGAGGATCGCCGTCGCGCGCGCGTGGTTCGACTGGATGCCGCCGCACGTGACGACGCGGCGCGCGCCTCGCTCGAGCGCGTCGTGGAGCAAGAACTCGAGCTTGCGGATTTTGTTGCCGGCCTCCGCGCCGCCGCTCGCGTCGTCGCGCTTCACGAAGAGCTCGACGCCGAGCATCGCCGAGAGCCGTGCGTCGCGATCGAGCGGCGTGGGCGTGTGCGCGAGGCGAAGGCGCGGCGGGAGCATCGGCGAGGCTTCAGGCGAGCTTGATGAGCTTCGCGTTTCCTTCGAC
This sequence comes from uncultured delta proteobacterium, assembly GCA_963731595.1. Classification (GTDB taxonomy): domain Bacteria; phylum Myxococcota_A; class Polyangia; order Polyangiales; family Polyangiaceae; genus DASXHD01. Next base: position 1,207,963 of record CAVSWE010000001.1, on the reverse strand, counting down.
GGCTTGGCCCGCAGCGACGAGCACCTCCGCGACGCGGCCGGCGCGCTTGCTGCGGAGCTCGTTTTCCATCTTCATCGCCTCGATGACCACGAGCGGCTGCCCCGCCTCGATCTCTTCGCCCGCCGTCACGAAGACGCGCACCACGCGCCCCGGCATCGGCGAGCGCACGAGATCGTCGGCGCCGCCGCCCGCGTGAGCCGCCGCGGCCGCCGCCGCTCGCTGCCGATCGCTCTCGACGCGCACGTAGCTGCGGTGACCGCTCGCGACGATGCCGAGCTCGGGCGGCGCGCCCTCGGTCGTGAGATCGACGACGCGACCGTCGACGCGGAGCGAGAGCGCGCTTCCGACCACGGCCAGGTCGACGTCCACGGCCCGGCCGTTCGCCTTCACCTCGAGGCCGCCGCTCGGCAGCTCCTTGACGTCGATCTCGAGCGTGTCAGGGTCCTCGGCGAAGCTGACGAAGTAGCGCACGGGCGGCAGCTTACATCATACTGAGGGGAGATCATGCTGACGATGGTGCTGATTGGCTCGGCCGGCCTCATGCTCACGATGTTCATGATGCGCGCGAATCTTCGCCGCTCGCGGCGGCAGCGCGACGACGGGATTCGCTGGCGCGGGATCGATTGGTCCGCGGGCTCGAGCGACACGGAGTCCGACGAGGACGATCACTTCAAGAAGTCGCAGGACTGATCGGCCATGCACCCGTGCGTCGCCGGGTGCGAGAGGTAATAGAGGTCCGAGCCCGAGCTCGCGAGAAATCGCGCGAGGGCGTGATCGTAGTAGACCGCGTCGTCCCACGCCTTGCAGGGATCCGACGTCGTCCAGACGTGCTGGCCGAGCGGGTTCACGTACGCGTCCATCAGGCCGAGGAGCGGCGTGCCGTCGGGCGTCCAGCCGCCGTCGGCGGTGAAGGGCGCGCCGAGCAGGCGCGGGCTCCACGCTTGGAGGAGCGAGTCGCCGCTCGTGACGCGCACGTCGGTGCGGCGCGCGAGCCGAAGCGGCACGGGAAAATGCTGCGCGCCGTAGAGATCGCGGCCTTCGGCGTGCCAATCGGGATCGAAGACCGTCTGGGCGCAGACCGTGGGATCGACCGCGGGCGCCGGCGTCGTGCACGCGGCGTTCGCGAGGTAGTTCACGCCGCACGAAGCCGACGCAGGCTCGCGCTCGAGCCGCGCGACGCCCTCGAGCACGTACGCGTCGGCGAGCGCGTCGCTCGGCGTGCGATCGCCGAGCTCCTGCCAGATCGCGGGCGGCGTCACGTAGTCGGCATAATCCGGCAGGCGCGTCATGGCGTCGGGCGGCAAGAACGGCAACGCGCCCGCGGCCCGCGCGAAGGCGTGCCCCGTCGCGACGACGACGAACCCGTCGGCGACGGTGTTCGAGGTGAGGAAGCCCTTCGGCGGCTGCAGCGTCCCGTCGGGGCCCGGGTTCGGGTCGAGCATGTAGAGACGCGCGAAGTTGATCGGGTCGGACGAGTCGACCGCGGCTTGCGTGAGCTGGAGGAGCTTGCGCACGTCGGGCGTCTGCCGCCGCAAGCCGAGCCCGCTCTGCGGCGCCACGAGCGGCGAGCCGACGGGATAGAACGTGTCGCGATACTGCTGGCAGCCGCTCGGCGCGTCGCAAGTCGCCGTCGACTCGCCGACCGAGCGAAACGCCGGCGCGCGCTGCTCGAACGTGCCGATGGCGCGGCCGACCGGCGCGTTCGGCAGCACGTTGCACGTAGCGTACGAGTCGACGGCGTCGGGCGAATCGTACAGTTGGATCTCGAGGTGGTCGCCGGCGCTCGCCGGCACCGGCACGCGGAAGGCGCCGTTCTGCGCGGTGCGGGCGCATCGCAACTCTTGGTTGCGCGAGTTGCGCACGAACACGGTCATGCCGCTCGAGAGCTCGGCGCTCGTGAGGCACGCGATCTCGATCTCGCGCGAGCTCGTGAGATCGTTCACGACGAGCCGCACGCTCATCTGATCGCTCTTGCACTCGGTCGCCGAGCCGCTCGTGTTCTGGTCGTGCGGCCGCGACGAGGCGGGCACGGCGATGACGAGCGGCGTGATGAGCTGCTCGATGACCGAGTCGACGACGCCGTAGGATCGCGCGGCGACGTCGGTGAGCCCGCCGCCGCCCGAGATCGACCCGCCGGCGGTGACGTTCGGGTCCATCGCGGTGTGGATCATCGTGAAGATCCCGCCGTACGAGTCGCCGGACGAGAAGATCGGCGCCGAGCCGCCGACGTCGGGCACGCCGTCGGTGTCGAAGTCGCCGAGCACGTTGGGCTTGCCGTCGTCGTCGTAGTCTTGGTCGCCCGTGCGGCCGTCGAACGTCTTCAAGACGCGCGTCGCCTGGATGCCGTCGAGCACCGTCTGCCGGATGTTGTCGCGCGAGTGGAAGATGTGCGCGGTCCAGAGCAGGCCGCCCGGATCCGGAACGCCGTCGCCGTCGAGATCGTGGGCGCGCCCGGCCTCGAGCCCGACCGACCACGGCACCAGACATGCAGAATACAACAAACTCTGCAGCAGCAATTTCGTGCCGCCGTCGAGCGCGAGCCCGTGACCGGGACCGTCGAAGCCGAGCATCGCGAGGCCCTGCTTCGCGAAGTACCCCGCGCGGATCAGGATCTCGGCGCCGTTCAGCGTCGAGCCGTGGCCCCACACGACGGTCGGGAACGGCTCGGCGAGCCCCTTGCTCGGTTGCGCCTTCGGGACCGTCAGCCAGAAGTGCCCCATGTCCGTCGCGACGCGGCCTTGCCCGGTGCGGTAGTTCAGCTGGAAGCGGTCCGTCGGATCCTCGTGCGCGGGATCGGGGCCGAGGAAATACGCGAGCGGGTAGCTGCCGATGACGATGTGATCGATCGAATCGAACGACGCGAGCAGCGCGGCGAGCTGATCGGGCGGGAGCGAGAAGACGCGGTCGATGACCTGCGAGAGCGTGTCTTTGATGTCGGCGAGGCGGACGATGTACGGGTGCGTCTTGGTGCCCTGGCACTTCGCGTCGTCCTGCCAGCCCGCGGGCTGTCCGGCGAGGGTCGAGTCGGCGACGAGCCCGGCGGCGCGGAACGCGCTCATCTTCGGCGGGTAGTCGGTCGCGAGGCGCGCGAACGGGCCGTGGCCGAAGAGGCCGTCGCGCAAGAGGCGCAAGTCCTCCACCTGCGGCGCGGTGGTGAACGTCCACGCGAACGCGACGTGCGAGAGACCGGTCCCGGCGACGTCGCCGTAGTAGTTCGCGCGACCGCCGTCGGCGAGCACCGCGCGGAGCTTCGCGATCGAGTCCTCCTGCGACGGGTGGTAGACGACCGGGAACGGCGAGCGCACTGGGCGGCCGAGCGTGTCGCGGAGCCGATCGGTGAGGACGACCGCGTACTCGGTTTTTTCGGCGAGCGGCACGACGGGGCGGAGGAGGAGCGTGTCGGTCTCGCGCTCGTAGAAGGTGACGAGATTGTCGACGCCGTGCACGTGCCCGCCGCCCGGACGGAGAAGCGACGCCAGTGTGTCGGGATGGTCCAAGACGCCGTCGAAATCGGTGTCGAGCGCGGGCGAGTAGTCTCCCTGCGAGAGCCCCGCGCCTTCTTCGGCGGTCTCGAGGGTGAAGTTCTGCTCGGAGACGCGGGGATCGTTCGGGTAGTAATTTCCCTGATCGCGGATCGTCTTCGGGAAGGGCCCGCCGTCGGCGTCGAGCAGCGCGGGCACGCCGGTCGAGAGGTTCACGACGTAGACGGGGTCGTTGGTCGTGTCGAAGCCGTCGCGCTGCATGCGCGCGCGCACGTCGTCGAGATCGATCGCCGCGTCGGTTGGAGCGATGCCCTTGCCGCGCGTGAAGCTCACGCTGATGGGGGCGAACGTTCCCCAGCCTTCCATCTCCGCGAACCCGTCGCGCGCGTCTTGCTCGAGATCGGTCGGCGCGACCAGGCTCACGTTCACGCGGCGGCCGGTGCGGCTCGTCGGATCCGCGAAGGTCGCGACGTCGTTCGGCGCCGGGATCTCCGGCAGCGGTCGGCGCAGCAGATCGAAGACGACCACGGGGCCGTCGCCGGCGGGTGTGGCTTGGAGGCCGCTGGGGATCGTGTTCATCGCGCAGGCGGCGACCGTGAAACCAAGCGCAAGCGTACGCAGCTTCATCGACCGAGGACTCTATCGCTTTTCCGCGCCGGGAGCGTGTAGCCTCGAAGGATGCAGGCAGGCGACCTCCTCCGAGGCCGCTTCGAGATCGGCGAAGCGGTGCGCGAAGGGGGGATGGGCGTCGTCTTCCGCGCGCTCGACCGCCAGACGGGCAAGACCGTCGCGGTGAAGACGCTGCTCGAGGCCTCACCGGCGCACGCCGAGCGCTTCGCCCGCGAGGTGGCGCTGCTCGAGGCGCTGCGGGATCCGGCGGTCGTCTCGCACGTCGAGCACGGCTTCGCCGACGGCGGCGAGCCGTACCTCGTCATGGACTGGCTCGAGGGCGAGGATCTCGCCGATTGGCTCGCGCGCGGGCCCTTGTCGGAGACGGACGCGCGCGCGCTCGCGGCTCGGCTCGCCGGCGCGCTCGGCGCGGCGCACGCGATGGGCATCGTGCATCGCGACGTGAAGCCGGCGAACGTCGTGCTGGTCGGCGACGACGTCGCGCGCGCGACGCTCATCGATTTCGGCGTCGCGCTCGCCGAGGGGCCGCGGCGGACGCGCACCGGCGTCGTCGTGGGCACGCCCGGCTACATGGCGCCCGAACAAGCGCGCGCGCGCCGCGACATCGACGCGCGCGCCGACGTCTATGCGCTCGGGTGCGTGCTCTTCGAGTGCCTCACGGGAAAACCTCCGTTCACCGGCGAGCACCCGGTCGCCGTGCTCGCGAAGGTGCTGCTCGAAGACGCGCCGCGCCTTCGAGCCGTGGCGCCGGGCGCGTCGGCGGACCTCGACGCGCTCCTCCAGCGGCTGCTCGCGAAGGACCCGGCCATCCGCCCGCGCGACGGAGCCGACGTCGCGCGCGCGCTCGCCGAAGCGAAGCCGCCGGTGTCTTCGCGCGCGCCGAGCGTGATGCCCGCCGCCCTCGGCGAGGACGAACGCGTCGTCGTGCACGTGGTCCTCGCCGCGCGGATGACGGGCGCGGACGCCGACCCGCTCGGGCGAACGCTGTCGGACGACGCGCGCGCGGAGACGCAGGAGCTCGAGAGACGGCTCGGGATCCGCGTCGAGCAGCTCGCCGACGGCTCCGCGCTCGCGACGGTCAAGCCCGGCGCCCTCGGGCCGAAGGGCGGGGCGATGCGCGCCGCGAGCGCCGCGCGCGAGCTCGCGCGGGCGCTCGGCGTCCCTGTCGCGCTCGCTTCGGGCTTCGAGACGATGCGCCGCGGGCTCCCTTTCGGCGAGGTCGTCGATTGCGCGGTCGCGATGTCGCGCGCAGCCGTGAGCCTCGGCGCGGGCGTCGTCGTCGACGAGCTCACCGAGACGCTGCTTCGCGGCGGCTGGCGCGTCGCCGAGCGCGAAGGTCAACGCGTGCTCGACGACGCGCCCGTGCGCGCGGAGACGCGCCCGCTCGTCGGTCGCGATCGCGAGCTCGGCACGCTCGCGTCGCTCGTGGAAGAAGTGGAGACCGAGGGCGCCTCGCGCGTCGTCATCGTGAGCGCGCCACCCGGTGGCGGAAAGACGCGCCTGCTCGAGGAGCTGCTCGGCAACTGGCGATCGCGGCCGGTGGTTCGCGCGTGGACCACGCGCTGCGACGAGGCGACGTCGCGCTCGCCGCTGGCGCTCGCGACAGACGTCGCGCGCCTCGCGTGCGGGGCCACGGGCGCCGACGGAGCCGACGAGCTCCGCGCGCGCCTCGCCGAACGCGTCGAGCGTTCGTCGCTCGCGACCGACTCGAAGCGGCGCGTCGTGGACTTCGTGGGCGAGATGATTGGCGCGACGACGGCGGCGAGCCTCGCGCTGCTCGCCGCGCGCACCGACGCGATGACGATGAGCGACCAGACGCAGCGCGCGTTCGTCGAGCTGCTCGGGGCGTGCTGCGACGAGGGCCCGGTGCTCCTCGCGATCGACGACGCGCAATGGTGCGATTGCGCGAGCTTTCGGCTGCTGGAGGGCGCGGCGCGCGAGCTCGAGGGCAAGCCGCTCGCGCTCGTCGCGCTCGCGCGTCCGGACTTCGACGAGGCATTCCCGACCGCGTTCGCCGAGCGCGCGCTGACGCGCCTCGCGCTCCCCGCGCTCGGGAAGCGCGCCGCCGAGACGCTCGTGCGCGAAGTGGCGTCGGCCGCACCCGACGACGTCGTCGCCGAGCTCGTCAAGCGGGGCGAGGGCAACCCGTTCATGCTAGAGGAGCTCGCGCGCGGCGTGCGCGAAGGGCGAACGCTCGAGGCGCTCGGCGGAACGACCGCGCTCGCCGCCGCGCGCTTCGAGTCGCTCTCGGCCGACGCACGCCGCGTGCTTCGCGCCGCGAGCATCATCGGCCAGCAGCTCTCGCCGCGCGCGGTCGCGGCGCTCCTCGCCTGCGAGCCGGACGCGCCGTGGCTCGCGTCGGCCTGGGCGGAGCTCGAGCGCGCCGAGATCGTCGCGGCGCGGGGCGAGGAGCTCGCGTTCCGCCACGCGCTCCTGCGCGACGCGGCGTACGCGACCTTGACGGCGGAGGACGAGACGCTCGGCCACAAGCTCGCCGCCCGATTCTTCGACGCTTCGCCGTCGTCGGACCCGATGGTCGTCGCCGTGCACGCCGATCGTGGAGGCGACGAGGAGCTCGCGTCGCGCGCCTACGTCGACGCCGCCCAGCGCGCGCTCGAAGCGTCGGACCTCGCGGGCGCGCTCGAGCGCGCCACGTCGGCGATCCGAGCGGGCGCGTCGGGCGAGCGCCTCGCGCGGGCCGAGCGCGTCGCGACGGAGGCCTGCTTCTGGCTCGGCTCGCTTCGCGAGGTCACCGAGCACGCCGCGAGCGCGATGCGGGCCGTGGGCCCGGAAGCCGCCGAGCTCTTCGTCGCGGGTGGTTTCGCCGTCGTCGCGTGGGCGCGGCTCGGCCAGGGCGACGAGGCTCTCGCGACGACCAAGCGCCTGCTCACCGCCTCGGGCGCCGCGTCGCCCGCGGTCGCGGCGGCGCGCGCGTCTGCGCTGCTCGAAGCCGCGTCCATGCTTTCGCTGCAAGGGCAGCTCGATCTCGCCAAGGCGATCTTGCGCGAGCTCAAGCCGACGATCGAGCCGCTCGCGGCGTCCGACCCGCACCTGCCGGCGCGCTACGCGCGGAGCCGTTCCATCTGCGCCATGGCCGCTGGCGATCTCGAGGCCCACGTCGCCGGCGCGCGCGAAGCTGCCAGGCGCTTCGCCGAGCTCGGCGACCGGCGCAACGACCTGATGCAGCGCGCGGTCGTCGCCTACGGTCTCCTCGAGCTCGGCGATTACGCGGCCTCCGCGCGCGCCGGTCTCGCCGTGATCGACGAAGCGACGCGCATGGGCCTGCGGACCGTCGTCGCCATGACGAAGCAAAACGCCGGCTACGCGCTCGCGTGCAGCGGCGCCCGCGACGAGGGGCTCGCGATGCTCCGCGAGGCGGTCGCGGAGTCGGCGGCGCAAGGCCACGCGCGCATGACTGGCGGCGCGCACCTCTACCTCGCGCTCGTGCACGCCGACGCCGGTCGCCTCGACGACGCGCTCGCGGAGATCGAGCGCGCCGTCGAAGGCCTCCGCTCGGCCCCGCCGGCCCGCGCGCACGCGCTCGCCGTCCTCGCGCGCGTTCGGCTCGACAGGGGCGAGCTCGCCGACGGCAAGCGCGCCGCAGACGAGGCGCTCGCGACGCTCGACTCGCTCGGCGGAATCGACTCGGGCGAGAGCGACGTCTACCTCGCCGCGGCGCGCGCGAAGCTCGGAGCTGGCGAAGAGACGAGCGGTCGCGCGGTGCTGAGACGCGGCCGCGATCGGCTCGTCGCGCGCGCCGCTCGCCTCGGCGACGCCCAGCGAAGGACGTTTCTCGAGAACGTCGCCGCCAACGTCGCGCTGCTCGCGCTCGCCGGCGCCACCCTCGGGCCCGAGCCCGCGAAATAGGCGCAGCTGCAACGTTTCGCGTGTCGCGGGCTTGTACTGGCTCGCGAACGGAGTATACGCCTCTGCGGCAGTCAGTGGCCCCAACGAGCGTTCCTTCTCCACATCGTCGTCGGTTCGATCGTTTGCGCGCGCTCTTCCTGCGCTTTCGCACGGCGGCGTTGCGCGCGGAGCTGCGCATCGCTCCGACCGAGCCGCAGCGGCTCTTCATCCTCACGCTGATCATCGGCGTGGTGTGCGGGCTCGCGGCCGTCGCGTTCCACGCCGCGATCTTCTTCGTCAGCGACCACGTCATCGCCCGCGCGATGGACGCGCCGGGCTACAGCTGGATCGCGTGGACGATCGTGACCCCCGGCATCGGCGCGCTGCTCTCCGGCTTCCTCCTGCGCTACGTCTTTCCGGGGGCCCGAGGTAGCGGCATTCCGCAGGTGAAGGTCGCGTACGCGTCGCGCGCCGGTCAGGTTCCGCTTCGCGAGGCGGTCGGAAAATTCCTCGTCGGCGTGCTCCAGATCGGCACCGGCGCGTCGCTCGGCCTCGAAGGGCCCACCGTCCAGATCTGCGCCGGCCTCTCGAGCGCGCTCGGTCGCGTCGTCCAGTTCTCGCCGCAGAGCCGCCGCAGGCTCATCCCCGTCGGCGCCGCCGCCGGCATCGCCGCGGCGTTCAACGCGCCCATCGCGGCCGTCACGTTCACCATCGAGGAGGTCGTCGGCCAGCTCGACCAGACCGTCCTCTCCGGCGTCATCGTCGCCGCGGCGCTCTCCGCCGTCATCGAGCGGAGCGTCCTCGGCCAAAACCCCGTCCTCGCCGTCCACGAGCACTACGGCCTCTCCGACACGCGCTCGCTCCTGCTCTACGCCGCGCTCGGCGTGGCGGCGTCCGCCGTCGCCGTCACCTTCACCGACTCGCTGCTCCGCCTCCGCGCGCGCTTCCGCCAGTGGAAGTCGATGCCCGTCTGGGCGCAGCCGGCCATCGGCGGCCTCGGCACCGGCGCGCTCGCGGCGATCGTCCTCTACGTCTTCCACACCGGCGGCGTCACAGGCGGCGGCTACAAAGTCCTCGAGCAGGCGCTCGCCGGCTCGCTGCCGTTCCGCGTGATGCTCGTGCTCTGCATCGTCAAGATCGCGGCGACCGTCTTCTCGTATTCGAGCGGAGGCGCCGGCGGTATCTTCGCCCCGGTCCTCTTCATGGGCGCGATGCTCGGCGGCGCGTTCGGCTCGCTCGACAAGACCCTCTTCCACCACGACGACGTCGGCGCCTTCGCGCTGGTCGGCATGGGCGCCGTCTTCAGCGCTGCCATCCGCGCGCCGATGACGAGCGTCCTCATCATCGTGGAGATGACCTCGGGCTACAACCTCATCCTCCCGCTCATGATCGCGAACATGAGCGCGTACGTCATCGCTCGCAAATGGCGGCCTGAGCCGGTGTACGAGGCGCTCCTCGCGCAAGACGGCGTCCACCTCAGGAACCGCGAGATCCTGAGCACGCTCGAGTACCTGCGGCTCGACAAGCTCATCGCCCGCGCGAACGCGTTCGCGTGCTTGCCGCAAGCGGCGCGACCGAGCGACATGATCCGCGAGGCCGGCGCCCACCACGACCAGAAGGTCTTCCCCATCGTCGACGCGTCGCTCAAGCTGATCGGCCTCGTCACCGCCGACGAGATCGTGCTCCTCCAAGGCGAGCCGCAGCTCGAGCTGCTGGTGACCGCGAGCGACGTGATGCGACCGCCGGTCGGCGTGCGGGTTCACGACGACATGCGCACGGTCTTCGAGCTGATGCGCGCCGAGGGTCTGCGCGAGGTCCCGGTCGTGGACGAGGACGGCCGTGTGCTCGGCCTCGTTGACGAGGCGGACGTGGCGCAGGTCTACCTTCGCGCGACGAGCGGCGAGTCCTGAACCGGCGCGCGGCTTGCTTGGCAAGCCGTCATGAACGAATGGAATGATCGGGTCGCCCTCGTGACCGGCGCGAGCTCGGGCATCGGACGTGCGGCCGCGCTCGCGATCGCGGCGCGCGGCGCGCGCGTCGTAGCGGCCGACGTGAACGGCGAGGGGGGCGAGCAGACCGTCGCGCAGATCCGCAAGCTCGGCGGCCGGGCGGCGTTCGCGCGCGCCGACGTGTCACGGGCGAGCGACGTCGCCCGCCTCGTCGGCGAGACCGCGCGCACCCACGGCCGACTCGACTTCGCGTTCAACAACGCGGGCGTCGAAGGCGCGATGGCGCCGACCGTGGCCTGCACGGAGGAGAACTGGGACCGCACGCTCGCCGTGAACCTGAAGAGCGTCTGGCTTTGCATGAAGGAAGAGCTCGGCGTGATGCTCGCCGCGCGACGAGGCGCCATCGTGAATTGCTCGTCCGTCGCGGGGCTCGTGGGTTTTCCCGGGCTTCCGGCGTACGTCGCGAGCAAGCACGGCATCGTCGGCCTCACGAAGACCGCGGCGCTCGAGTGCGCGAGGGACGGCGTGCGCGTGAACGCGGTCTGCCCGGGCGTCGTCGACACCGCGATGATCGAGCGCATCGAGAGCGAGCACCCCGAGTCGAAGGCCGCGCTCGGCGCAGGAGAGCCGATCGGCCGCATGGGCCGACCCGAGGAGATCGCGGCCGCCGTCGTGTGGCTCCTCTCGGACGAGGCGTCGTTCCTCACGGGCCAAGCCGTCGCCGTCGACGGCGGCTGGGTCGCTCAATAGCGCGTCCTCAAGGGGCGAAGAACGGGCAGGTGAGGTTCTCGAGGCACTCGTGGCTCGACGGGTGGCTCAGGTAGTACGGGTCGGTGCCGCCGCTGCGGAAGAAGTGAGCGTGCAGGTTGCCGCCGTACTCGGAGTCGTCCCAGATCTTGCAGGCGTCGACGACGTCCCACGTGTGCTGCCCGCCGGGCTTGATGTAGACGTTCACCATCCCGAGCACCGGCGCGCTCGCGTCCCACGCCTTGTCGTCGGGGTTGAACGGCACGCCCTTGATTCGCGGCGCCCACGCGTCGAGGAGCGACTGCGGGTTCTTCGGGTCGATGTGCAGGCCCGCGATGCGCGCGAGCCGCAGCGGCGACACGGGGTGCTGGGCGTCGTAGCGGTTTCCGCCTTCGCTCACCCAGTCGGCGTCGTAGAGCGTGTTCTGGCAGGTCGTCGGATCGACCGAAGGCGGGCTCGGGCAGGTCGACGGCGTCCGAGGGATCGTAGTTCACGCCGCACGCGGGGCCCGCGGGGCGCCGGCCGAAGCGCGCGATGCCCTCGACCTCGTAGTTGTCGATGAGCACCTGGTTGGGCGTCTCGTGCCCGAACGCGTCGTAGAGCGGCTGCGGCGTCACGTAATCGGCGTACTCGGGGTAGCGCGTGAGCGCGTCCGGCGGGAGGAACGGCAGCGCGCCGGCCGCGCGCCCGAAGGCGATGCCCGTCTCGATGTCCACGAACCCGTCGCCGACTGTGCTCGTGCTGAGCATCGGGCGCGGCTTCACCGGGTTGCCGTCCGGATCGAGCAGCGTGCGCATCATGTAATACGGCGCGTAGTTGATGGGGTCGCCCGGGTCGACGCCGATCTGCGCGAGGAACCAGAAGCGCCGCGCGTCGACGCCGTTTCGCTTGAAGCCGAGGCCGTCTTGGATCGCGACGAGCTGGGAGCCGACCGGGAAGAAACAGATCCATGAACTGCGCGCACGCGCTCGTCGGGCAGGTCTGGTCGGTCGAGTGGTACTGCGGCGCGGGCTGCTCGAACGTCGTGATGTGGCGGCCGGCCGTCGAGCCGGTCTTCACGACGCAGGTCGCGTACGAGTCGACGGCGTCGGGCTCGTTCCAGAGTTGCACGTCGAGGTCGTCGAGGTACGTCGCGCCGAACTCGACGCGAAAGCTCCCGTCCGGCCCGGTGCGCGCGCAGTGGGCGCGCTGGCCGAGCTGCTGCGACAGGTTCGTGAGGACGATGGTCTTGTTCGGCCCGGCCTCGTCGGCGTTCAGGCACGCGATCTCGGTCTCCGGGATGTCGTCGCCGTCCTCGGCGAAGATCCGCACGCTGATTTGCGACGCGGCGCAGTTGGTCTGCTTGGTCGTCGTGCCGTCGCTGTTGTGCTTGTCCGGCCGCTGCGACGCGGGGATGCCGATGAGCAGCGGCCCGAACAGCTGCCCGAACGACTCGGTCACGCCGTAGCTGCGGTAGCCGATGTGCGTGAGTCCGCCGCCGCCGGACATCGGCGCGGTGCCGGAGAGTTGGTGGTCCACGCCGCCCTGAATCTCGCTCATGATGCCGCCGAGCGACTCGCCCGAGGCCCAGATCGCGTTCGTCGGGCCGCCGATGTCGGGCACGCCGTCGGCGTCGAAATCGCCGGCGAGGTCTTCTTTCCCGTCGTCGTTGAAGTCCTGGCCGCTCATCGTCTTGCCGTCGAACGTCCGCAGGATGCGCGTGAGCTGCATCTCGTCGAGCGTGCCTTGACGGACGTTGTCGCGGACGTTCGCGATGTGGCTCGTCCACCACCACCAGCCCGGGTCGGCCACGCCGTCGCCGTTGCGGTCGATCGCGCGGCTGGTGAGCACCGCGTCGACCCACGGCGCGAGGCAGTCGGGGATCAAGTCGGCGTTGGCCGGCACGCGGAACGAGTTGTCGAACGGCAAGCCGTGCTGCGGCATGTTGATCGCGAGCGTCGCGACGCCGTTTCGCGCGAAGTTTCCGCCGTACTCGAGCGCCTCGGTGAAGTTGCCGCCGACGCCGTGGCCCCAGAGCGTGACCGGAAACGGCTGCTTGTACTGCGCGGTCTCTTTCGGCACGACGAGCATGAAGCTCACCGTGTCGCTGCGGATGTCGCCTTCGCCCGTCTTGAAGTTCACGTGGAAGCGCGCGTCGGGATCCTGCCCCTTCGGATCGCCCTCGAGGAACGGCGACTGATACGTGCCGATGACGACGTGGTCGACGTGCGTGTTCTCTTCGTTGAGCGCCTTGACGTCGCCCTTGTCGTAGCCGAACGCCGACGAATAGAGATCGTTGAGCGCCTTGAAGACGTCGGGCAGGTTGGGGTCGACGATGTACGGGTTCTTCACGTGCGGCGCGCAGGCGGGGTCGGTCTTCCAGCCCGCGGGCTGATCGCTCGGCGCGCCCGCGTTCTTCCCCGCGGCGGGGAGCACGCTGACCTTGGGCGGGAACTGCGTCGCGAACGAAGCGAACGGCCCTTTGCCGTAGAGCCCGTTGCGGAGCAAGACCATGTCCTCGAGCACCGGCTGCGTCGTGAACGTCCACGCGAACGCGACGTGATCGAGCCCCGTGCCCGCGATGTCGCCGTAGTAGTTCGCGAGCGCCGCGTTCGAGAGCACCTCGCGGAGGCGCGCGACCGAGTCGACCTGCTGCGGGTGATGCACGAACGGAAACGGGCTCTTCACCGGGTTGCCGTCGCTGCCCTTGAGACGGTCGGTCAGCACGACGGCGTACTCGGTCTTCTCTTCGAGCGGCAGGAGCGGCTGGAGGATGAGCGTGTCGGTCTCGCGCTCGTACCAGGTGAGCAGATCGTCGACGCCGTGGATCTGCCCGGATTTCAGCGGTCCCCACGTGTTCGGGTGATCGAGGACGCCGTCGAAATCGCTGATCGAGGGCCGGCGTGTAGTCGCCTTGCAGGAGCCCCGCGCCCTCTTCGTTTCCTTCGTAGAGGAGGTTGTCGGTCGCGACGTGCGGATCGTTCGGCCAGTAGCGCTGCGGATCGCGCAGCGGGACCGGGAAGTTTCCGTTCCCCATGTCGAGGAACATCGGGATGCCGGTCGTGAGGTTCACGAGATAGACCGGGTCGTCCTCGAATCGGTAGCCGTCGCCCTTCATGTGGGCGATGACGTTGTCGAGATCGATGGCGGGCAGATGCGGGTCGGCGCCCGGCGGCTTCGTGAACGCCACCGTGATCGGCGCGAACGTGCCCCAGCCCTCGACGTCGTCGAACGCCTGCCGCGCCGTGCGCTCCAGGTACGTCGGCGCGAAGAGGCTCGCGTTGATGCGCCGGCCGGTGCGGCTCGTCGGATCGGCGAACGTGGCGACGTCGTTCGGCAGCGGGATGTTGGGCAGCGGCTGCGCGAGCGTGTCGAACACGACGGTCGCGCCGGGCCCGGTCGGCGTCGCGCGAAGTCCGTCGGGGATCGTGTCCATCGAGCAGGCGAAGGCGAAGACGAGGGCGACGAGGGAAGGGTACTTCATCAGCATCTCCGAAGTCAGAACTGCAAGCCCGCGCGCCCCTGGACGAGCCATGGCGCGTTCATCATCGAGGCCGCCGCGTCGGCGAAGGCGCCGCCGGGGAAGAGCACGCCGGCCTCGGCGCCGAGCTGGATGTGGAGCGACCGCTCGAGGCGCAAGCGGACTCGACGCCGCCGTCGAGCTCGATGCCGAGGTCGTGCCGGCGCGCGTCGCCGCCGCGGTAGTTCACGTACGCGCCTTGCGTCGCGACGCGGTACGGGTCGACGAGGTCGGCGGTCGTCTGCCGCGATCACCGCGCCGGCCTTGAGATCGAGCCACGGCGTGGGCCGCACGACGACGGTCGGGTAGATGTACTCGGCGCCGAAGACGCCGCCGTTCGAGGGCAAGCAGGTTCACGCCCGGCGTCGGTCGCGTCCCGTTCTGGAGGCATCGGGTCCTGCGCGGCGCTCGACGCGCGCGCGGTCTGCCAGCGCATCACCTCGTCGAAGAGCAGCGAGGCCGACCTTGTGGTTCGGATCGAACGTGAAGCGGTGCTCGCGTCGTGTCGTACGGGTTCGCGTCGCCCGACGCGTAGCCGACCTCGACCTGCGCGACGACGTCGCCCCAGTCAGCGGCTCCTGGCCGCTGAGCGGCGCGCGTTCACGGGGCCTGGCCGCTCGGCTCGGCGCTCCCGGTGCGCGCCGTGGACGACGCCGAGCCGCGCCGCGCCGCCGTAGGAGCGGATGTCGTGTCCTGTCCGCCGTGAGCGCCTGGTTGGTGCGTGCGGATGCTCGTTGGTCGAGCCGACGATCGAGCGCGACCTCGGCGCCGCCGAAGACGTACGACGTCGCGCTCGCCCGGCGACGGGCGCGCGCGAAGTGACCGGCGACGTCCACCGACGCCGACGTCGATCTTGTCGGTGTAGCGCGCAGTACTGCGGCTCGCGAGTCCTGGTCGGTGCTCTGGTGGCGGTAGCGCCGTAGACGCCGACCTGGTTCGGGCCCCTTCTCGTAGAACGCGGCGAGCACGCCCTGAACGGCGCGGTCCCCGCGGTAGAGGCGCGACGTCGTCCTGGTAGACGATGTTGCCGCGCGAGCGCGACGCGAACGGGCTGTCCTTGCCGAGCGGCTTGGTCGCGAAGAGCATGCCTGCTCGACGATGTTTCCGTACGCGGTAGTCGCCGAAGAGCGACGGGTGGTCGCCGTCGTTGGCGACGATGCCCATGCCCCAGTGGTTGGACTGCTGCCCGACGCGAAAGAGGCCGATCGGCGTGAGCCACTCGCGGTACAGCCAGCGCGGCTGCGACGTTGCGTACCACGCGTCGCGCGCGTCGTCGCGCGGCGTCTGGTCGGCGGACGACGTCGTGCGTCGAGTCGCCGAGGACGTAGTCCTGGAGAGGTCGAGCTGCACGACGACCTTCAGCTTGTCGCCGATCTGGAGGGCGGCGTGATGCGGACCCAGTGGGTGAAGCAGGCGTGCTGGCCGAGCGAGTCGGAGACGGCGCCGGGATGCGCCTGGAGCGTCGCGGCTCGACGTCGAGCGGGAAGCCTGCAGCGCCTGGGCGCGGAGCTGGTACTCGCCGTGGACCTGCGATGGTGAGCTTGTCGCTCTCCGGCTGCTCGCGTCTCGATGCGCGCGGTGTCGAAGACGAGAGCGGTCGAAGTCCGTCGCGGCACGACGGGCCCGGCGCCGGTCGGCGCTGCGGGGCGCGCGGCGCTCGCGCGCCAAGGCGAGGATGCAGCAGGCATCGCGCGTCGGGCAGGGCGAGCCGCGGAGGCCGACAGTGGAATCTGCACAGGCGGCATACTACATGTTCTTCGCTGCTTATGTCCGCGCCGATGCAGCGCGTGATTCGTCGGTCGGCCCCTCGCACTCTCAGGATCTCGAGGACGTCGCGCGCCGCGGCCGCGCGGTCGGCCTTCGACGAGGAGGCGCGCGCCGCGGTCGTCGCGCTCGCGCGCGGCGGTCGACGCCATCGCGCCGCCGGGCGACGACGCCCCCAGCGTCTACGGCGTCAACACCGGGTTCGGCGCGCTCAGCGAGACGCGCATCTCCGCGAGCCGACATCCGCGCAGCTCCAGAGAAACCTCGTGCGCTCGCACTCGACCGGCGTCGGGCCCGACCTCGCGCGCCGCCGAGGTCCGCGGGATGATGCTCCTCCGCGCGCAGGTGCTCGCGCTCGGCCACTCGCGGCGTGCGCCTCGCGCTCGTCGAGACGCTCCTCGCGATGCTCGAACGCGGCGTCGTACCCGCGCATCCCGTCGCAGGGCTCGGTCGGCGCGTCGGGCGATCTCGCGCCGCTCGCGCACCTCGCGCTCGCGATGATCGGGGAGGGGGAGGCGGCGATCGGAGGCCGGACCGGTACGTGCCCGAGCGCGCGACGCGCTCGCAGCGCGCCGGGCATCGCGCCCGTCGTGCTCGAGGCCAAGGAGGGGCTCGCGCTCATCAACGGGACGCAGTACATGGCGTCGCTCGGCACGCTCGCGCTCCTCGAGGCCGAGCGCCTCTGCGTCGGCGGCCGACGTCGCCGGCGCGATGAGCCTCGAGGCGCTCAAGGGCTCGGCGCGCCCGTTCGACGAGCGCCTCCAGGCCGCCCGCCCGCACCCGGGCCAGGCGCGTCGTCGCGAGGAACCTGCGCGCGCTCCTCGCCGACAGCGAGATCATGGAGAGCCACAAGGACTGCGGCAAGGTGCAGGACGCCTACTCGCTCCGCTGCATGCCGCAGGTGCACGGCGCGACGCGCGACGCGCTCGCGCTGGGTGCGCGCGGTGCTCGAGCGCGAGGTCAACAGCGTCACCGACAACCCGAGCGTCTTCGTCGACGACGGCGGCGAGGCGGACGATCTCAGCGGCGGCAACTTCCACGGCCAGCCGCTCGCGCTCGCGCTCGACCTCGCGGCGATCGCCGCCGCCGAGCTCGCGAACATCAGCGAGCGGCGCGTCGAGCAGCTCGTGAACCCGGCGCTCTCGACCGGGCCTCACGCCGTTCCTCGCGCCCGGCGGGCGAAGAGCGGCCTCCACTCGGGCTTCATGATCGCGCAGGTCGCGAGCGCGTCGCTCGTCAGCGAGAACAAGGTCCTCTGCCATCCGGCGAGCGTCGACTCGATCCCGTCGTCGGCAGGGAAGGAGGATCACGTGAGCATGGGCAGCGTCGAGCGCGCGGAAGCTGCCGCAGGTCGTCGCGAACGTGCGGCACGCGCTCGCGATCGAGGTCATGACGGCCGCCGCGGGGCTCGACCAGCGCAAGCCGCTCGACGCCGAGCCGCGGCGTCGCGCGCCGCGCTCGCCAAGGTGCGCGAGCGCGTCGCGCCGATGACCGAGCGACCGGCCGCTCTACAGGGACATCGAGGCGGCCGCGACGCTCGTCGCCGATCGCACGCTCGCGGCGTCGGTGGAGGCCGCCGTAGGCTCGCTCGGCTGACGTGCGGTGCAAGCGGTGGCCCCTCCGGGACTCGAACCCGGATGCTCTCGCGAGCTGCGGATTTTAAATCCGCTGCGTATGCCGATTCCGCCAAGGGGCCGTGGTGGGGCGATGGTACGCTCCGACGCGCGGGAAGGGTCGTTCCTACCCCACCGTAGTTGAACGACGAAACTGGAGGAGAAAACAACATGAGCAACGGCGAGCAGAAACCTTGGATGATCACGCTTCTTCTGTGCCTCTTCGCGGGCACGCTGGGAGCGCATCGCTTCTACGTCGGTAAGATCGGCAGTGGCGTGGGCATGCTCCTGACGCTCGGCGGATGCGGGATTTGGTCGTTGATCGATCTGATCATGATCATCACCGGCAAATTCACCGACGCGCAGGGCCGGCCTTTGCTGAAGAACTGACGCGCGCCGGCGGGAGCGCGGCGCGGATCTCCGGCAGGAGCTCCGCGCGAAGGGCGACGCAGAGGGACGCCGACTCGAGGGACTGCATCAGCGGCCTCGTGGCTCCCTCGAGCGTCGCCGCTTTTTCTGTGTAGAATGCACGCGCATCGGCGAGCGCCGCGGGCGTGCACGCGTAGCCGGACATGCCGACGAGGCCGCGCCCGAGCGGGCCGGGGAGCTTCTTGCGGAGCGCGTCCCAGTGCTCGCGCACCCAGGCGAGCGTCGTCGCGCGCGTCGCGTGGCGCGAAGCGAGCGGCCAGAGGATCGAGCGCACGTCCTGGAGCTTCACGGCCGGCGTGAGCATCCACTCGAGCTGCGCCCGCGCGCCCTCGGGCGTGTTCACGCCGGACGCGGCGCGCAGCGCGAGCGCGTGAGCCGGCGGCGTCGCGGCGCTCTCGACCGCCTTCTGCAGCGCGGCGGGCGTCTGGAAGCGCGCGGCGACCTCGGTCGCGACCTGCCCGTAGTCGGCGTCGATGGTCTTGTCGCCCGCGGCGAATTTCTTCGCGACGGCGTCGAGCTTCTTCGCCATCGCGTCGTCCTCGCCGAGCGCGACGTCGGCTTGGAGGAGCGAGCGGCGGAGGAGCTTCTCGTCGTCGTCGAGCCTCGCCTTGCGATCGAGCCGCGCGAGGTGCGGCGCGAGCCGCGCGCGGACGTAGGCGGCGAACGACGGCCACGTCGGCTCGTCGACGGTCTCGGCGATCTCGTAGAGGAGGTTCGTGAGCCGCTCGACGACGTGGCGCTCGGTCTCGCGATCCATCGCCGGGAGCACCTCGCGCAGCAGCACGTCGCCGCCGAGCTTGCCCGAGCGGACTTGCGCCCACGCGTCGGCGAGCGCCGCGACACGCGTCCCGGGCGAGGCGTCGCCGAGCTTTTTCACGAGCGCGGCGATCGACGATTTCGGCCAGAACGTGCGGTAATAGCCCATCGCGTCCGGGTTCGAGAACGCCGGGCACGTGCCCGCAGCGCTCGTCTTCCCGGTCCCTTCGAGGAGCGAGCAGGTCGTCTTGCCGCCGCGATCCGGCTCGACGCAGAACGGCACCTTCCACGGCGCGCCGGCGTCGGCGAACGAGACGCCGACGGGCGAGAAGCGGAGCTCGCTCGCCTGGAGCGAGACGTTCGTCTTCGCGCAGTCGACCGAGTCGACGACGACGACTGGGACGCCCGGGCGATCGAGGTACGGGCGCGCGAGCTCGGTCGCGTTTTTCCCGGGCGCGGCCGCGTCGACCGCCGCGAGCAAGTCGTCGGCCGTCGCGTTCCCGAACGCGTGCGATTGCAAGTACGCGTGCACGCCGCGCTGGAACGCGTCCTCGCCGACCCAGTGCTCGATCATCCGCAGCACCGCGGCGCCCTTCTGGTACGTGATGCCGTCGAACGCCTCCATCGCCTGGCCGACGCTCGCGACCGGCTGGCGGATCGCGCGCGCGCTCGCGAGCCCGTCCTGGTCCATGATGTACGTCGCGCTCGCGGCCGCGTCGATCTTCGCGCCGAGCTCGGGCTCGAACTGGTCGACGATTTTGTACGTCGTCCACGTCGCGAACCCTTCGTTCAGCCAGAGATCGTCCCACCACTTCATGGTGACGAGATCGCCGAACCACTGGTGAGCGAGCTCGTGCGTCATGAGCCCGACGAGCCCGCGCTTCTGCCGCAGCGACGCGCTGTCGTCGAGCAGCACCGCGTCGTCGCGGAAGGTGATGATGCCGGCGTTCTCCATGCCGCCCGCGCCGAAATCGGGCACCGCGACGAGGTCGAGCTTGTCGTACGGGTACGCGATGCCGAAGTATTTCGCGAGGAGCGGGACGATCCCTTCGGCGTCGTGGAGCGCGGTCTTCGCGTACGCGCCGCGCCCGTGCGTCGTGATGAAGCGAATCGGCGGGTTCGCGCGCTGACCCTCGACGACGTCGAAATGACCGACGGCGAACGCGACGAGGTAGGTCGGGAGAGGCGCGGTCGTCTTGAACGAGAAGGTCGTGCGACCGTTCTTCTCGTCGCGCGCGGTCTCCGGGCCGTTCGAGAGCGCGAGCATCCCGTCGGGCACGGTGAGCGCGACGTCGAACGGCGTTTTGTAGCCCGGCTCGTCGAAGCACGGAAACGCGCGGCGCGCGTCCGCCGCCTCGAACTGCGTGAACGCATAGGTGTCGCCCGCGTCGGTCGCGCGGTAGAGGCCCGAGAGCATCTTCCCGAACGGCGCGTCCCACGCGATCGACAGCGTCGCGCGCCCCTTCGGCGCGACGCGATCCGCCGAGAGCACGAGCTCGTCCGGTTCGAGCGCGCCGTGCGACGGACGCGTCGAGGGCCGCAGCGGGAGCGTCTCGCCGCCGACCTTCAGCGTCGCGCTCTTCACGGTCGCGTCGAGCGAGCTCAAGACGACGTGCGCCGTCGGCTCGACGACGTCGAGCAAGATCTCCTCCGACCCCGAGAACGTCTCCTTGCGCGGATCGATCTCGAGGCGCAGCGCGTACCGCAGCGGCCGCGCGATCGCCGGAAGCCGCCCGTCTTCACGCGGCGCGGGCGGCGGAGGGACGGGCGCCGCCGTGCTCGACGGGCTCGCGGTGACGAGGGGCGGCCGCGTCTCGTGGGCTTCCGGCCCGCAGGCGGCGACGACGACGAAGAGACCGAAGGCGGCGACGAGGCGCTTCATGCGCCCGGAGCCTAGTCCTCGCGATTACGGAAACAAGCGGGTGAACGATCCGGTAGAAACGACCGGCTTCGGCGGCGGAGTGTACTGGGCCGTCGTGTCGTCCCAAGCGAAGTCCTCGTCGGGCTGCGAGCACATGACGAAGCCGAACGACGGGGAGGTGAGCGCGATTTTTCCGGGCGTCTTATCGCCGGGCGCGCGCCACATCACGGCGCGCGCACCCGGCAGCCATCGCTCCACCAAGCGCCGCTGGCCCTCGATGTCGAGCAGCCAGCCCACGACGCGCATCCCGGCGGCCGAATCGGCGCTCGACTGCTCTTCGTCGCAGTTGCGCCGGGCGACGTCCACGCAAACGCCGTCACGAAAGATGTAGACGGTGTGCCGCGTCTCGAGGCGGTGCGAGCCCGCGAGCCCGAGCGGCTCGATCGCCGTCGTCCAAGTCTTCGTCTCGGCGAGCTGCTTCAACCACTTGCGGTTCGACATGCCGGGCCCTTTTGCAGACGGCGTGCCGCGCCACGAAACGGGAAAACATCAATGATTCCCAGACCAGGGTTCTATCCACCCACCATGTAGGTGAACGGCCTACGATCCAGGTTGAATCGCGCCTGCACCAGCTCGCGTCCCCTCGCGACCGTCGCGCGAGATCACTGCCCGCTGATTTTTCTTCCGAGGGCGATGACCTTCACGTTGAGGTCGATGACGCTCTTGGTGACCTCGGCGCGCTGCGCTTCGCTAGGCGGGATCGAATCCCATTCGCGGACGACGCGCGAGAAGGACGCCGCTTGCATTCGGAGCTCGCGCACCTCGGCGTTCGCGGGCAGCTCGGCGAGGCGCTCGACGATGTCGGCGAGCGCCGTCCGGACGATGTCGAGACGAATGGACGCCGGCACGAGCCCATCGTACTCGGGAACTCGCTCGATGTCGCAACGTCCGCGTTTGGGATAGGGTAGGCACGATGGCGACAGCGCCGCAGCAGCAACCCGCCCCGCTCACGACGAGGCTCGCCCAGATCGGGCAGCAGCTCGAGTCGAGGTTCCTAGGGAAAGAGGAGATCATTCGACTGCTGCTCATCGCGGTCGTCGCTGGCGAGCACGCCGTCCTCATCGGCCCGCCGGGCACCGCGAAGTCGGCTCTCATCCGGACTTTCTCGAAGCTCCTCCAAGCTCGTTATTTCGAGTATCTGCTCACGCGCTTCACCGAGCCGAACGAGATCTTCGGGCCCGTGGACATCGCCGCCTTCCGAGAAGGGCGCTACGTGCGGCGCGTCGAGAGCATGCTGCCCGACAGCGAGATCGTCTTCCTCGACGAGGTCTTCAAGTCGAACTCGGCGATCCTGAACGCGCTGCTCACGCTGCTGAACGAGCGCAAGTACACGAGCGGCGGACAAGTCCTGCGCTGCCCGCTGCTCTCGTGCTTCGGCGCGAGCAACGAGGTGCCGAACGACGAGAACCTCACCGCGATCTTCGACCGCTTCTTGCTGCGCATCCGGAGCGAAAACCTCGACGCCTACCACTTCCAGGATCTCCTCCAGAAGGGCCTGATGAACGAGGTGATGGGCATGGCCGACGCGCCGGTCGCGCCGATGGCGAGCGCGCGCGAGATCGCCGAGCTCCACCGCGCGTTCGCGCAGCGCATGCGGTTCGGCGAGGATTTCTCTCGCAGTACAAGGGCCTCGTCTTCCAGATTCGCGCCGAGGGCATCAGCCTCAGCGACCGGCGCGTCGTGAAGATCCTGAAGCTCTTCGCGGCGAGCGCGTTCCTCGACGGGCGCCCGCAGCCGGACGCGAGCGATTTCTTCGTGCTCAAGCACATCTGGAACAACGAAGATCAGGCCGCGATCTTGGAGTCGATCGTCTCGCCGGTGCTCGAGGCGCACTTCCGCGATCATCCGAACGCGCGGCGCGTGGGCGCGGTCGGCGTCGGCATCGAGGCGCTGGCGGCCGAGATCGATCGTGTGCGCCAAGTGCTGACCGGCGGCGCGGCGCTCGGCGACGTCCAGCTCTTCTCGCAGCTCAAGGCGCTGAACGAGATCAAGGCGGCGCTCGCCGCGTCCGCCGACCCGCGCGCCGCGGAGCTCCTCCGCCGCGTCGATCAGCTCCTCGAGGCGGCGTTTCGCAGCGGGCGCTTCGCGCAGCTCTAGTCGTGCTGCTCGTCGCCATCGAGACGACCTCGCGCGTCGCGGGCGTCGCGCTGTTCGACGGCGACGCGCTCGTCGCGGCGATCGAGCGCGAGGGTCGCGGCGACATGGTGCTCCCGCTCGTCGACGAGCTCCTGTCGGCGCGCGGCCTCGCGCCGAAGGACATCGCGCGCTGGGCGGTCGACGTGGGGCCGGGCTCGTTCACCGGCGTGCGCGTCGGCGTCTCGACGGTGAAGGGCATCGCCTTCGCGACGGGCGCGGAGATCGTCGGCGTCGACGCGTTCGAGGCGCTCGCCGACGGCCGCGCCGCGATCGCGCTGCTCGATGCCGGCAAGGGCGAGGTCTACTTTCGAATCCCCGGAGGGGAGCCGGGCCACGCGACGCTCGACGCGGTGCGCGCGGCGATCGCCGGCCGCCCGGAGCCCGTCGTCGGCCCGGGGATCTCGCCTCGCGCCGAAGCGGTCGGCCGCGTCGCCCTCGGGAGGGCCGCGACCGACGCCGACCGACTCCAGCCCCTCTACGTCCGCGCGCCGGATTTGACGCGCCCGTCCGCGGCCGCTGCCACGCGGCGGTGATATACGGAGAGGATGCGCTTCTTCTTCGCCGCCGTCGGCGCGGGCCTCTTCACGATGACCTAGGTCGCCGCGTGCGGCAGCGACGGCCCCGCCGGCTTCGACGGCGGCGGAACCGACGCCGGCGGAACCGACGCGACGAGCTGCGGCGCGGGCCAGACGCTCTGCTCGGGCCAGTGCTCGGACACGTCGAGCGACGTCTACAACTGCGGCACGTGCGGCAACGCGTGTGCGGGCGGCGAAGCGTGCTGCACCGGGTACTGCGTAAAGACGGTGTGCTCGTTCGCGGTGACCGGCGTCTCGCCGAAGCGCGGCAACCAGAGCGGCGGCGACTGGGTCGACCTCACCGGCCAGGGATTCACCTCGGACATGTCGGTCTACATCGGGACCGGCCGCGCGCCGACGCTCGTCATCGACCCGACGCACGCGCGAATCCAAACGCCGCCCGGCCCCGTGGGCTTCTCCGACATCACGCTCGTGAGCGGTCAAGGCTCGTCGACGACACACAAGGCGTTCGAGTACATCGCCGCGGGCCTCGATCTTCCTTGGCAGAGGAAGCCGATGGCGAACGTGCGCGGCGAGCACCCGGGCGTCGCCGTGCTCCAGGACGGCCGCGTGCTCATCGCGGGCGGGACGACGGTTCCGGACGACGCGACCAGCGCGCTCGCCTCGGCGGAAATCTTCCAGCGCGGGAGCGGCGGCGACACGGTCACGCCCGCGGCGGGCGACATGAGCGTGCCGCGCTGGCGTGATGCGGCCACGACGATGCTCGACGGGCGCGTGCTCGTCGTCGGCGCCTCGAGCTGCGCCTCGAACGGCTGCAAGGTCGGCGACCTCTTCGACCCGACGACGAACACGTTCAAGCCCACCGCCAACCTGATGAGCCAAAATCGCACGTTCGCGTGGTCGGTGCTGATGGTCGACGGCCGCGTGATGATCACGTCCGATGCGTCGGCGACCGTCGACGTCTACGATCCGAAGACCGACACGTTCACCGCGCTCGCGATGACGGGCATCCATTATTACGGCCAGCGCATCGTGCGGCTCCGCGACGGGCGCATCATGGTGATGGGCGGCGACGGCTGCGGAACCGGCACGTGCGTCATCGCGCAGAACACAGTCGACATCTACGACCCGAAGACCGGCGTGTTCACGGCGGGCAAGCCGATGAATCTCGGCCGCACGCAGTTCACCGCGCACACGCTGCCGGACGGGCGCGTCATGGTGTTCGGCGGCGCGTCGATCTCGGCGGGCGGCGTCAACGCACCGATGGACTCGATCGAAGCGTACGACCCGACGAGCGACACCTGGACGATCGAGCCGTACAAGCTCACGAGCGGCCGCACCTGGCACGCGAGCGCGCTCGTGCGCGACGGCACGATCATCGTGATGGGCGGCTACACGCAGCAGTCGTGCGCGCCGTCCGACACCGTCGACCAGGTCGACCCCGTTGCCGGCACGGTGAAGACGTTCGGCACCTTGCCGGACCCGAACACCGAGTGGAACGCCGTCACGATGCTCGACGGCTCTGGTGCTCGGAGTCGGCGGCGGCGCGTGCGGCGGCAACGCGCTCCCGGATCTCGACTTCCTTCCGGGCGCCCCGGCGCCGCAGTAGCTATTCCAGGTTCTCGATCTTCCACAGCCCGTGCTCGCGCACGAGCTGGATCGAGCCGCTCCCGTAGGGCATCGTCGCGCGCTCGCCGGCTTCTTCGATCGGCGCGGTCGGCAGCGCCTGCTTGATCGCGACGATGAACTGCTCGATCTCGGCGTGCTCTTTCTTCTCCCACGCGTCGCGCAGCGTCTTCGCGTCGAGGCCCTCGCGGTGCGCGTCGGACGCGTACTTCACGAGCACGTCGTAGCGCTTGCGCTCGAGCGCGCGCAAAAAGCCCTGGATGGCGTGGCGCGGCGTGTCTTGCGCGTAGAGGTCGATCGACGAGCTGTCGAGCTTCCACTTGCCGTCCTCGAGCACGAGGTGCAGCTCCTGCCCGTCCACGCCCGTGAGCGTCGCGGTGACGACGGGCGACGCCGTGTGCCGATCGAGGGCGCGACCCATCTCTTGCGCCTCCGCCGGGTTGTCCTTCACCATTCGGCGAAACGCTTCGAGCGACGTCCCGCGCCTCGCCTCGTCGCTGAGGAGGCGGTAGGCGTCATCGGCTCGGCCGTCTTCGAGCGCGCTCGCGTAGGCGTGCAGCGTCGCGCCCGGATCCTGCGCGGGCGGCGTCCCGCAGGCGAGCGCCAGGACAGGCAGGAAGGCCGTGCGCCAGGTCGACATGAGGCGATCGTGTACCACGGTTTGGCGGCCGGTGTTGCGTGCTATGGACAGGGCGTGAGCAGCGAAACGCTACCGATTCTACCGCTCCGAAACAGCGTGGTGTTTCCCGCGAGCGTGGTGCCGATCAACGTGGGTCGCATGCGCAGCGTGCGGCTGGTGGAGGAGCTCGAGTCGCAAGAGCGCGCGGTCGTCGGAATCGTGAGCCAGCGCGACGGCGACGTGGACGAGCCGGGGTGGCCCGAGGTCTACGACGTCGGCACCGTCGCGCGCGTCGTGAAGGTCATCCGCCTCGGCGCGCAGAACTACTCGGTCGTCCTCCACGGCCTCTCGCGCATGAAGGTCGTCGCGCCGGTCTCGCTCGAGCCGTACATGCGCGCGCGCGTCGAGCGCATCCCCGAGGACCTCGAGCGCGACGCCGAGCTCGACCTGCTCGGCTCGCGCCTCCGCGACGCCATGCGCGAGGTGCTCTCGCTCACGCCGAACCTCCCGAAGGAGGTCGCCGCGATCCTCGACAACGTGCGCGAGAGCGGCGCGCTCGCCGATCTCGTCGCGTCGAACCTCACGCCCGAGCAGGCGACGGTCGCGAACAAACAGCAGGTGCTCGAGACCTTCGACGCGAAGGCGCGCGTGCGCCTCGTGCTCTCGATGGCGCAGCACCAGCTCGAGGTGCTCCGCGTTCGCCGCGAGGTGAGCTCGATGGTCGAGGACGAGGGCAAGGCGCAGCGCGAGCAGATCCTCCGCCAGCAGATGAAGAACATCCGCGAGGAGCTCGGCGAGGCGGGCGAGGAAGACGAGATCGAGGAGCTGCGCGACCGCGTCCGCCGCGCGGGTCTCCCGGAGGATGCGCAGAAGATCGCTCGCAAGCAGCTCTCGCGCCTCGCGGGGATGCAGCAGCAGTCGGCGGAGTACAACGTGACCCGCACGTACCTCGAGTGGCTCGCCGATCTGCCGTGGAGCAAGTCGACGCAGGACAAGCTCGATCCCAAGGACGTGCGCCGCTGCCTCGACGAGGATCACTACGGCCTCGAGAAGGTGAAGAAGCGCATCGTCGAGTACATCGCGGTGCGCAAGCTGAAGAACGACTCGCCGTCGCTCCGCGCGTCGAAGCAGAATTTCGAAGGGACCGATCCTCTGCTTCATCGGCCCGCCCGGCGTCGGCAAGACCTCGCTCGGGCGCTCGATCGCGCGCTCGATGGGGCGGCGCTACCACCGCATCGCGCTCGGCGGCGTGCGCGACGAGGCCGAGATTCGCGGCCACCGGCGGACGTACGTCGGCGCGCTTCCGGGGCGCATCATGCAGGGCCTCAAGAAGGTCGCCGTGCGCAACCCGGTCTTCGTGCTCGACGAGGTCGACAAGATGGGCGTCGACATGATGGGCGATCCGGCGGCCGCGCTCCTCGAGGTGCTCGATCCGGCGCAGAACAACACCTTCCAGGATCACTACATCGACACGCCGTTCGATCTCTCGCAGATTACGTTCCTCGCGACCGCGAACAACCCGGAGACGATCCCTCCCGCGCTTTGGGACCGTCTCGAGGTCATCGAGGTGCCGGGCTACACGCGCCACGAGAAGCTCCGGATCGCCAAAGAGTTCCTCGTCCCCAAGCAGCTGTCGTCGCACGGCCTCACCGACGAGCGCCTCGAGTTCATCGACGGGGGCATCGAGATGCTCATCGATCGTTACACGCGCGAAGCCGGCGTCCGCGGGCTCGAGCGCGAAGTCGGCTCGGTCTGCCGCGCGATCGCGATGCGCCTCGCCGAGGGCGAGGACGTCCACGAGAAGGCGACCGCCGAGCTCGTCGAGAAGCTGCTCGGCCCGCCGCGCTACTCGCCGGACCTCGCCGAGCGCACGATGTCGCCCGGCGTCGCGACCGGTCTCGCGTGGACGCCGAGCGGCGGCGACATCCTCTTCATCGAGGCGACCTCGATGCCGGGGAAGGGGAACATCACCGTCACCGGCAACTTGAGGAGCGTCATGCAGGAGTCGGCGCACACCGCGCTCTCCTTCGTGCGCAGCAAGGCCGAGCGGCTCAAGCTCGACCCCGAGTTCCTGAAGACGATCGATCTCCACGTGCACTTTCCCAAGGGCGGCACGCCGAAAGACGGGCCCAGCGCCGGGATCACGATCTTCGCCGCGGTCACGTCGCTCCTGCTCAAGTGGCCGCTCAAGCGCGATGTCGCGATGACGGGGGAGATCACGCTGCGCGGCACGGTGATGCCGGTCGGCGGCATCAAGGAGAAGCTCCTCGCCGCGCACCGCGCGGGCATCACCGAGGTGCTCGTGCCGGCGCGCAACGAGAGCGACCTCGACGAGCTCCCGAAGGACGTCCGCGACGCGCTCAAGATCCACCTCGTCAAACGCGTCGACGAGGTCCTCGCGCTCGTCCTCGACCCGAGCGCGGCCCCCGAAGCCGCCGCGCCGGTCTCCTCCTCGGCACCCGCGGCGCCCGCGGCGCCCTGAGAGAGAGAGAGAGAGAAACAGGAAGATCAGAAGATCAGAAGGAACGATTGGTGGGCTGCGGCTTTGGCGGCGTCCGCGCAGCGCTGCCCGGCTGGCTCGTCGCGAGCCGACAGCCAAACCCCAAAAAAAATTCCTCCTTCTGACCTTCCTGTTCAATCTCTCGGGGAGATTACCCGCCGCACTTGTTGTTCGTGCAGGTCTCCGAGGACACCTCGTTCGGGAGGCACGTGCAGCACGAGCTCGGCATCGCGGCGGGGAGGCCGCCGCAGCCGTTTTGGCAGCACTGATGCGGCGAGGCGCACGTCGAGGTGCACGTGCGGCCGCCCGCGTCGAAGGGCTCGTTCGGCGGCGGGCCCGCTTCGGTGGCGGAGCTCGGCGGCGCCGGCGGTCCCGCTTCGACGATCGGCTCGGCCGTCTTGCCGCCGCACGCGGCGACGACGCTCGCGCCGAGGACGAGGAGTGCAGCGACCGCGCGAATGGAAGGAAGCATGAGCCGATGTTGGCGGCCTACGCGCTATGTTGCAAGGGTCGATGCTCTGGAACCTCCTCAAGCGCTGGCGAGGCGCGGCGATCGCGACGGGAATCGTCGCCGTCGTCCTCGTCCGCGTCGGATTTCTCCCGCTCTTCGGCGGCCTCGGCTACGAATTTTCGCTCGCGACGGGCCTGGTCGTTCCGGGCGTGACCGCGGTGTGGACCTCGCTCGCCGTCGCGACCGGCCGTCGCGAGAGGCAGCCGATGGGCTCGGTGCTCGCGGGCCTCGCGCGCGGCGGATCGCTCGCCGGGCTCGCGCTCGTCATCGGCCTTTTGCACGGGGTCCGCGCCGGCGTCTGCGATCTCTCCGGCGGCCTCGTGGGCTTCGTGCTCGGGCCGGGCGTCGGCGCGCTCGTCGCCGGCGCGTGGGGCGCGCTCGCGGGCGAAATCGCGCGCTCGCGCAAGCGACGACGCCTCGTCGCGGTGCTGGTCGCGCTCGCCGGTCCGATCGGCGGCGCGCTCCTCAGCGTGTGGCGCTTCTACTCGTCGCCGATGATCTTCGCGTTCGATCCGTTCGTCGGCTATTTCAGCGGCACGCTGTACGACACGGTCGTCGATGCGGGCGCGGCGCTCCTTTGGTACCGCGCGGGCTCGGTGGCCGTGCTGGCCGGCGCGCTGCTCGCCGCGTCGATCCTCCGCCGCGACGGCGACCGGTTGCACCTCGAAACGCCGCGCGACGCAGGGTTCTGGACGCGCGCGGCGGTCGCGGCATTCTTGTTCGGCGGCCGCCTCGTCGAGCTCGACGAGGGCGACCACCTCGGCCACTGGTCGACGTCGGCGAGCATCGCGCGCGAGCTCGGCGGCGTCCGCCACGGCGCGCGCTGCGACGTCGTCTACCCCGAGTCGCTCCGCGAGGACGAGGCCGCCCTGCTCGCGAAAGACTGCGACGAAGAGGTCGCCGCCGACGAAAAGACCCTCGGAACGACCGGACCGAAGCGCATCACGGCGTTCTTCTTCAGTGACGCCGCGGAGAAGCGGCGCCTCATGGGCGCGGCCGACACGTACATCGCCAAGCCCTGGCGCGAGGAGGTCTACCTCCAGCTCGGCAGCTACCCGCACCCGGTGCTCGGCCACGAGATCGCGCACGTCGTCGCCGGCTCGTTCGGGCGCGGACCGTTCCGCATCGCCGGCAGCCTCGGCGGGCTCTTCCCGAACCCGGGGCTCATCGAGGGCGTCGCCGTCGCGACCTCTCCCGACGACGACGAGCTCACCGATCTCGAGTGGGCGGCCGCGATGAAGCGCCGCGGCGCGCTGCCGCCGATGTCGCGCGTCTTTTCGGTGGGCTTCCTCGGCGAATCGGCGGCGAAGAGCTACACGCTCGCAGGCGCGTTCGTGCGCTGGGTCATGACCACCAAGGGCTCGGCCGCGGTGCGGGCGTGGTACGGCGGGGAGTCGATCGAGAAGATTTTCGGCGAGAGCTTCGGCGCGATCGACGCCCAGTTTCGCGCCTCGCTCGACGCCATCGTGCTCCCGCCGGCCGCCGAGGCGTACGTGGCGTCGAAATTCGAACGCCCCAGCGTCTTCGGTCGCAAGTGCCCGCACGTCGTCGACGCGCTGCGAAAGCGCGCCGACACGTGCCGCGAGAGCCACCAGATCGATCGCGCGCGCGGCCTCTACGCCGACGCGCTCGCGCTCGACCCGAGCGAACAGCACGTGCTCCTGGCGCGCGGGATCATGGAGATGCGCAGCGGCGACGCGGCGCGAGGCCGCAACGAAGTGGCCGCGCTCGCGACCGACGCGAGGCAGCCGCTCGCCGTTCGCAACAAAGCGCGCGAGGCCCTCGCCGACGACGATCTCCTCTCCGGCAGGACGGAGCGTGCCGCGACCGAATATTCCGAGCTCGCCGCCGCGACGCCCGACGAGGACTCCGCGCGCGCGCTCGAGGTGAAGGCCATCGCCGCCCGCGATCCGGACGCGCGCACCGCCATCACGACCCTCCTCGTCGCGGCGCCGCCCGCGTCGTGGAATCGCCCCGCCGACCCGGCGCTCGCCGCCGGCATGCTCGGGGAGTGGCGCGCCAAGACCGGCAGCCCGCTCGCGACGTACCTCTTGGGCAAGAGCGAGATCGCGCGCGGCTACTACGCGCTCGCCGCGACCGATTTCGACGCCGTCCTCGCGGCGTCCGCCACGCTCGAGCTCACGCCTCGCGTTCGGCGCGAGGCCTTGCGCGAGCGCGCCGTAGCGGCCTGCGCGCTCGGCGACGCCGCGGCGCTCGCACGCGTGCGCGCGCTCGCGGAGGATCCGGACGGCGTCTACACGGGCAGCGCTGGCGGGCGGCGCGAGGGCGTCGTTCGACTCCTCGATCGCTGCGCCCCGTAGACGGGGGGCACTTTCGTGCCCACAGGTAGGGAGCGAATGCAAGGCCTGAGCTTCTCGATTTTCGGCATCCCCGTGCGCGTGCAGCTTTGGTTCGCCGCGCTCGCGGTGATCCTCGGCACCGGTTGGTTCCACGACGCGGCCGCGCTCGTCGTCTTCTGCGGGATCGTCTTCGTCTCGGTCCTCGCGCACGAGCTCGGCCATGCGTTCGTGGGCCGTGCGTTCGGGCTGAAGCCGACCATCACGCTCCACGGGCTCGGCGGCCTCACGTCCTGGGTCGGCGGCCGCGCCGTAGGCCCGGGTCGCTCGCTCGTCATCAGCCTCGCTGGGCCGGCCGTCGGCCTGCTCCTCGGCGGTTTGCTCTTGCTCGCCGCGGTCGCGATGCCGACCCTCGCGCCGAATTATCACGCGCCGGCGCTCGCGGTTCAGCTCTTCGAAGCGGCGCTCGTCGTCAACATTTTCTGGAGCATCTTCAACCTCGTGCCGGTCGTGCCGCTCGACGGCGGCAACGCGCTCCGCTCGTTCTGGGCGCTCACCAAAATCGGCGACGCCGAGATCGTCGCGCGCGTCGTGTCGATCCCGGTCGCGCTCGCGATCGCCGCCTGGTTCGGCCTCGCGCAGCACCAGCTCTTCATGGCGTTGCTGATGATGCTGTACGTCGGTCAGAACGTGACCGGCCTTCGCCACCGCTTCCTCACGCGCGGCGACGACAAGATTCGCGCGCGCCTCGGCGAGCAATATCCCGCGTGGCTCGCCGCCGGCGACGGCGAGTCGATGGTGCGCGAAGCGACGCGCGCGCGCGCAGCGGCGAAGACCCCCGAGCTCGTCGCCCGCGCGACCGAAATCGTCGCCATGGGCCAATGCCTGCAGGGCGACGCGCGCTCCGCGCTCGCCACGCTCGGCGCGATGCCGCACGGGTTCGCGCCGAGCCTCGACGTCGCGCTCCACGTCCTCGGCGCCGCGGGCGAGCACGCGGCCGCGCTCGAGCTCCTTCGCCGAGCGGCCGAGTCGTCTGGCGATCCGGCGCTCCTTCGTCGCCTCGAAGAGGCGCGCGCCGCCATGCGCTGACGTTCTCACATGCAGGACGTCGAGCAGCTCGTCTGCATGCAGTTGTCGAGGTTGTCGATCTCGCTCATCCCGTTCGGATACTGCGACTCGCAGTCGGACTCGCACTGCGCGTCCGGCGGCCCGCCGTCGGACGGCATGCAGTTGTCGACGCAGCCGATGAGCGCCATGCACTCCTGATCGAAGCCGCAGGTCTGATCCTCGGCGCAGCAGCTCGTGCCGAGGCACGAGTCGCACGACGGCATGCCCGTCGAGAGCGGCAGCGACGTGCACTGGATTTGCTGCGGCACGTCGGGCAAGTCGACGGACGAGTCCGTCACACCCGCGTCCTCCTTCGGGGGCTGCGCGTCCTTGCCGCCGCCCGAGTCGATCTTGACGATCCCCGCGTCGTGCGGGAGCTCTTGTTCCGGCGTGACGCCGAACGCGCAGCCGCACGCGACCGCAGCCATTGCAAAATACACGTATCCGTTCACGAGCCACCCTCGCTTGATGAAGAGGTGCTCGCTTGCGTGCGAGCACGACACGGCCGAGCTACGTCCTCGGCGCACGTTGAGTGTCGTGCTCGCACCTGGCCATTCAGGCGAAGATCACTTCTGCAAAACGGGCAGCTTCTCCGCGAGAAGCGACCGCCTCGGGCGTCTGCTCGACCAGGTTCACGAGAGCGTGCACCGTCGCTGCGCGTTCGACTTCGCCGCGTACCTCTCGCTCGCGCCGATCACCGCGTGGTTGGCGGCGGTCAGGTCGAAGTACCAGGTGCCGTCCTTCGCCTCGAGGGCGCTACGCGAGGTGACCTCGACCGACCCGTCTTCGATCGATTCGCTCGCCGCGCTGCAAATCCGATTCTCCTTTTCGAAAGCACCAGAGCCGCGTCCACATGAGGCACAATGTAGGCGCAAGCAATATTTTCACGTACGCACGCCGTCTTGACATCGTCGGCGGATTTCGGCAGCGTGCGCGCCTCTTCGCTCGCGAGAAGCCTTGCCCAGGTAGCTCAGTTGGTAGAGCAGCGGATTGAAAATCCGCGTGTCGGCGGTTCGATTCCGTCCCTGGGCACCGAAACCGGCAGAGGGGTGTAGGATGCGCGCTGAAACCGGCAGGGCCGGACCCGCGTAAAGCTACGAGCCGAAAGCGCAATGGAAGATCCCCTCGGCCTGGTCGGAAAGAAGATCGACGACAAGTACGTCATCGAGGGCGTCGTCGGCGAAGGCGGTTTTGCGGTCGTCTACCGAGCGCAGCACCTCATTTTCAAGCGCCTCGTCGCGATCAAGGCCTTCCGCGCGCTCTCGGACTTCGGGGTGGAGCAGCGCGAGCGGTTGCTGAACGACTTCATCCAAGAGGGCGCGCTCCTGGCGGATTTGTCGGAGCGATCGGCGGCGATCGTGCAGGCGCGCGACGTCGGGACGCTGACCACGCCGAGCGGTGACTGGGTGCCGTACATGGTGCTCGAGTGGCTCGAGGGCGCGCCTCTGGACGAGATCCTGCGCCGCGAGCGCGACCAAGGTTTCGCGCCGCGCTCGCTCCAGACGGTCGTGCGCCTCCTCGAGCCGGTCGCTGAAGCGCTCGCGCTCGCGCACAAACGGGGCATCGCGCACCGCGACGTGAAGCCCGCGAACATTTTCCTCATCGGCGACGCGCGCGCCGAAGACTGCCCGGTGAAGCTGCTCGACTTCGGCATCGCCAAGGTGGTGCAGGACGCGCAGAAGCTCGCCATCTCGTTCAACAAGACGCAGGGCAACGTGACGTCGTTCACGCCCGCGTACGGCGCGCCGGAGCAGTTCTCGCGCACCCACGGCGCGACGGGGCC
The DNA here is from genome assembly GCA_963731595.1 of uncultured delta proteobacterium. Taxonomy (GTDB): domain Bacteria; phylum Myxococcota_A; class Polyangia; order Polyangiales; family Polyangiaceae; genus DASXHD01. The sequence goes on along the minus strand of CAVSWE010000001.1, from coordinate 1,174,212 downwards.
GTGGACCGACGTGTTCTCGTTCGCGCTCGTCGTGGGCGAGGCCGTGTCCGGTCGACCGCCGCTCGACGGCGAAGACTTCGTGCAGCTCGGCTTCTCGTCGGCGAACCCGGAGGTGCGGCCGACGCCGCGACACCTCGGCGTGCCGATCCCCGACGCGGCCGAGGCCGTCTTCCAGCGCGCGCTCGCGGTGTCGCCGCAGGCGCGCTACCAGAGCGCGGGCGAGTTTTGGAGCGCGCTCCGCGGCGCGCTCGAGATGACGCCGATGCGCAGCGCCGCGCTCTCGCGGGCCGAGGTCTCGAACGCGTCGACGCTCGCCGTGCCGTCCGGCTCGACCCCTACGCCCATGAGCGCGCCGCAAGAGGCGCGCGCGTCGACGCCCAACGCGATCGGCGGTCCGCCGACGCAGAGCTCGGTCGAGGTGACCTCGAAGCCCGCCGGCGGCGGTCGCGTGCTCCTCCTCGTCGCGATCGTCGGGCTTGCGATCGCCGCGGGCGCAGGCGTCACGCTGGGCATCCTGCGCCACGGCGCCGCCTCGGCGGTGGCGTCCTCGTCCGCCGCGCCGCCGCCGCCGCCGCCGCACGCGTCCGCCTCCGCGGCGCCCGCAGCCGCGTGCCCGACGGGCATGATCAAGATCGACGGCGGCGAGTTTTTCATGGGCTCGAGCGATCCGCACGCGCTCGACAACGAGAAGCCTCCGCACAGCGTGAAGCTCACGCCGTATTGCATCGACCGCACCGAGGTCACGGTCGCGGCGTACAAGTCGTGCAGCGACACGGGCAAGTGCATCGTCGCCGGGCGCGAGAATTTCTTCGGCGGCTTCGATGCGCTCGCGTCGAACGTGCGCGCGACCCTGAACGGGCTCTGCAACGTGAACGAGCCGTCCTCGAAGGCGATGCACCCGATCAACTGCGTCGATTGGGAGCAGGCCGCCAACTACTGCACGCGACGCGGCGGGCGGCTGCCGACCGAGGCGGAGTGGGAGTTCGCGGCGCGTGGGCCGGACGGGCGCGCGTACCCGTGGGGCGACGACCCGCCGAGCGCGCGGTTCATCAACGCGTGCGGCACCGAGTGCACGGCGTGGGGGAAGAAGAACCACCTCGACGGGATCGCGACCTTCGCGCCGATGTACAAAGACGACGATCAGTTCCCGACGACCGCGCCGGTGGGCTCGTTCCCCGACGGGAAATCGCGCTACGGGCTCGTCGACGTCGTCGGAAACGTGTGGGAGTGGACGGGCGATTTCTATGCAGAATACACGAAAGACCCGCAGATCGACCCGGCCGGCCCGAAGAGCGGCGACGATCGCGTCGCGCGCGGCGGCGCGTGGAACGGGTCGGATCCTTCGTGGGTGAGGCCGACGTTCCGGTTCCACTTTCCGCCCGCGAGCCGCAGCTACGGGATCGGATTCCGCTGCGCGGCGCCCCTCGCCGCGCCCTGAGCGCTACGCGATCGAGGCGAACGAGCGCGGGTCGAGGAAGGCGTCGATCGCCGCGATCGCGCCGTCGCGGATCGTGAGGACGTGCAGGCTCTCGACGACGCCGTTTCGCCGCATGACGAGCGCCGGCGCGCCGCTCGCGACCGTGACCGAGAGCGTCAGCGTGCCGGGCGGCGTGCGTGCGAAGACCATCGCGCCGATCGACGCGGCGATGTCGCGCGCGCCCGAGAGCCAGAGCGGCATCGGCGGCATCGAGAGCGTCGCGTCCTCGCGGAGGAGCGCCTCGAGCTGCGAAGCGTCGGAGCGCTCCCACGCTTGGACGTAACGCGCGACGAGCGCGCGCGTCGTCTCGTCGTCGTCGCGCAGCGCCGGACGCCACTTCGGCGCGCGCGATTCGAGGGTCTCGCGCGCGCGGGCGAGCGCGCTGTTCACGGCGGCGACGGTCGTCTCGAACGTGTCGGCGCACGCCTCGGCGCTCCACCCGAGCACGTCGCGCGCGAGGAGCACGGCGCGCTGGCGCGGGGGCAAGAGCTGGAGCGCGGCGAGGAACGCGAGCGCGACGCTCTCGCGCGCGTCGTACCGCGCCTCGGGAGAGGGCGGCAAATCCGCGTAGACCGAAGCGGGGCAGGGCTCGAGCCAGACGGGCTCGGTGCGCGGCGCGGGCATCGCGTCGGACGGTCTCGCCGCCGGGCCCACGTCGAGCGGGAGCATCCGCGGCGGCCGCCTCTCGAGCGCGTCGAGGCACGCGCTGTGGGTGACGCGGTAGAGCCAGGTGCGCAGGGCGGCGCGGCCCTCGAAGCGGTCGATGTTCTTCCACGCGCGAAGCAGGCTCTCTTGGAGCAAGTCGTCCGCGTCGTGGAGCGAGCCCGCCATCCGGTAGCAATAGGCGCGGAGCTCCCGGCGGTGCGGCTCGACGAGGTCGCGAAAGACCCGCTCATCCATCGGCCGAGCATACGTGCTTTTGTCCGATGAGTTTCGCGAGGCGCTCCCGTCCATATGCACAAAAGGAGTCCTCGCATGAACATCGAATCGCCCGTCCTGCTCACCGTCCGCGGAACGCTCGCCCCCCGCTCGCTCGAAGCCGCGTGCTCGCTCCACAACGAGACCGCCGGGTCGGCGCAAGGCATCGCCGCGGCGCGCGCGCTCGGCGACTTGTCGCACAAGGTCTACACGCCCGTCGCCAAGGCCGGCGGGAGCGAAGACGGCGAGCTCCTCTTCATCGATTATTGGCTCACGCCGCAGGGCATCGGAAAATTCTTCTCCGACGCCCACGTCCAAGAGCAGGGGAGCAAGCTCTTCGCGAAGCGCGATCCCGTCGTCTGGATGCGCGCGATCGGCGCGTTCTCCTTCGATCTGCCGTCCGCGCAGGGGCGAAACGACCGCTTTCTCGGCGTCGCGCGCGGCGTGGTGAAATCTCCCGAAGCCGCGATCGAGGCGTTTCGCAGCGCCCTCGCGAGCAAGACGAGCGACGCGCGCCGGCGCGGTCAGCTCTCGCACCAAATTTACTTTCGCCTCCCGATGCCCGGAGAATCGCTGCCGCCGGAGATGCTCGGCGTCGACGTGTGGTGCGACGCCGCGGGCATGCAAGAGCACTACCGCGAGCTCTCCGGCCTCGACGGCGCGTTCGCGGGAAAGCCGGCGATGAGCGTCTGGGAACAGGCGCGCGGCGGCTGGTCGGAGTGGTGAATCTGCGCTAAACGGTTCGCACATGCGAGCCGATTGGGTTTCGAAGCGCACGGGATCGTGCAAGACGCAGATGCACTACGCGCGGGCGGGCGCGATCACCGAAGAGATCGCGTACGTCGCCAAGCGGGAGAACGTGGCGCCGGAGCTCGTTCGTGACGAGGTCGCGCGCGGCCGCTGCGTCATCCCCGCGAACGTGAACCACCACGGGCTCGAGCCGATGGGCATCGGCGTCGCCCTCTCGTGCAAGGTGAACGCGAACATCGGCAACAGCCAGGTGACGAGCGAGGTCGAGGGCGAGCTGCGCAAGCTCGCCGTCTCGATGAAATACGGCGCCGACACCGTGATGGACCTCTCGACCGGCGGCGAGATCGACATGATCCGCCAGGCCATCCTCGCGAAGTCGACGGTGCCGATCGGCACCGTGCCGATCTACCAGGTGCTCAAGGAGCGGAAGAAGGTCGAGGACGTCCGCGCCGACGACATGATCGACATGCTCGAGCACCAGGCGAAGCAGGGCGTCGATTACTTCACCATCCACGCGGGCGTGCTCGTCCAGTACCTGCCGCTCGTCAAAGATCGCATCACCGGCATCGTCTCGCGCGGCGGCTCGATCATGGCGCAGTGGATGCTCGAGAAGCACCAGCAGAACCCGTTTTACACGCACTGGGACAAGGTCCTCGAGATCTGCGCGAAGTACGACGTCACCATCAGCGCGGGCGACGGGCTCCGTCCCGGATGCTTGCATGATGCAAGCGACGAGGCGCAGTTCGCCGAGCTGAAGACGCTCGGCGAGCTGACCAAGCGCGCGTGGGAGAAGGACGTTCAGGTCATGATCGAGGGGCCGGGCCACGTGCCGTTCGATCAGATCGAGATGAACGTGAAGAAAGAGATGGAGATGTGCCACGAGGCCCCGTTCTACGTGCTCGGGCCGCTCGTGACCGACATCGCGCCGGGCTACGACCACATCACGAGCGCCATCGGCGCGACGATGGCGGGCTACGCGGGCGCGGCGATGCTCTGCTACGTGACGCCGAAGGAGCACCTCGGTCTGCCGGACGAGGACGACGTGCGGCAGGGGCTCATCGCCTACAAGATCGCGGCGCACGCGGCCGACGTCGCGCGCCATCGCGAGGGCGCGCGCGATCGTGACGACGCGCTCAGCCGCGCGCGCTACGCCTTCGACTGGAAGGAGCAGTTCCGTCTCTCGCTCGACCCGGAGACCGCCCAGTCGATGCACGACGAGACGCTCCCCGACGAGTACTTCAAGGGCGCCGAGTTCTGCTCGATGTGCGGGCCGAAGTTCTGCTCGATGCACATCAACCGCGCCGTCGAGGACTTCAACAAGAAGCTCGAGGAAGACCGCAAGGCCGGCAAGCGCACGCTCGATTTGTTCCAGGCGTGAGGCGCGCGGTCGTCTTCGCGCTCCTCGCGGGATGCAAATGCGGGAGCGGCGCCGCCGCCGACTCGGGCGCGGCCCCCGCGTGGCTCGACGCCGGCGGCGACGTGGACGTCGCGCGGCCCGCCGACGTGGAGGAGCTGTGGAAGCAGGCGGCCGACGCGGGCGACGACGAGCTCGAGCGGCTCGCGCTCGCCGAGGGGACCGCGGGGCTCGAGGAGCGCGCGTCATCGCCCGACTACCGGATGACGGCGCTCCGCGCGATGGCGTTCACGGCGGGTTTCTCGGCGTTTCCGACGCTCGGCTCCGCAGCGGCGCACGGGAGCGAGCCCGAGGCGCTCGCCGCGCGTCGACAGCGCGGACGCGATCGCCGCGCGAAAGCGCGCGCAGGTCGACCCCGAGGACGACGACGAGCTCGCGGCCGGCTGCGCGTCGCTTCTCGCGGCTGCCAAGGACACGGCGCGCCCACGTCTCGTGCGCGTCGGCGCGGTGCGCGCGCTGCGCATGCTCTCCGACCGGCCCGTGTGCACGAGACCCGACGCAATTCCGACGGACGTCGACGTGAAGCGGTAGACTGAGCGACCGACATGGAGAGCCCGTACGCGAGCGAGACGTTCCTCGTTCAACTGCTCGGAAAGGCCGTCGCGGCGAAGGCGAGCGACGTTCACCTCAAGGTCGGTCAGCCGCCCGGCGCGCGCGTCCGCGGCGACATCGTCTATTTCCGATCCGAGCCGCTGCGCGCCCAGGACACCGAGGCCGTCGCCCGCGATCCTCGTGAAGCGCCCCGAGCTCCGCGAGCACCTCGACACGCTGCTCGAGCACGACACGGCCTACGAGGCCGCCGGCGTCGGGCGATTCCGCGTGAACGTGTACCGGCAGAAGGGGACGCTCGCGGTCGTGATGCGCGCGATCCCGCTCCAGGTCCCGTCGTTCGCCGATCTCGGGGTGCCGGGCGCGGCGCAGTACCTCGCCGAAAGGGATCGCGGGCTCGTGCTCGTCGTCGGCGCCGCCGGAAACGGAAAGAGCTCGACGCTCGCGGCGATGATCGCCCACCTCAACCACACGCAGCCGCTCCACATCGTCACGATCGAGGACCCGATCGAGTTCCTCCACGCCGACGACAAGTCGAGCATCAGCCAGCGCGAGGTCGGCATCGACACGAGCACCTTCGCCGACGCGCTCCGCGCCGCCTTGCGTCAAGACCCGGACGTGATCCTCGTCGGCGAGATCCGCGACGAGATCACGATGGACATCGCGCTGAAGGCCGCCGAAACCGGGCACCTGGTGCTCTCGACGCTGCACACGCCCGACGTGACCCGCACCGTCGGCCGAATGCTCGCGCTCGCGCCGAAGGGCCAGCCCGGCTCGGCCGACGAGCTCCGCGAGCGCATCGGCGACTCGCTGCAGGGCATCATCGCGCAGCGGCTCTTGCCCAAGCGCGACGGCAACGGCCTCGCGCTCGCCGCCGAGGTCCTCGTCGCGACCGGCACGGTGCGAGAGTCGATCAAGCGCCCGGAGAGCAACCCGGCGCTGAAAGAGCTGATGGAGAAGGGCGTGCACCCGTACGGCATGCAGACCTTCGAGATGCACCTGAAGCAGCTCGTCGCGCAGGGTCTGCTCGACAAGGAGATCGCGAAGGCCGCCGCGGGCTTCTGACGCAGGAAAACTTGCCGGTCTCGCGCGTGGCGGTCAAGATGTGATGGGACCCCCTCGTGCGTCGATCGAGACAGCTCCAAAGTGTGTTCGTCGCTCTCCTGGCCATGGCCTCGAGCAGCCTCGGGACGCACCAGGGCGTCGCGCGCGCCGCGCGCCAGCCCGAGCCGCAAGGGGCGCGCGGGACGATCGTCCGCGGCGCGTGCGTCGAAGGGGGCGACGTCGAGCGCTTCACCCTCGCGCACCTGAACGATCTGCAGGCGCGCTACGACGACCTCGCCAGCGGCAAGAACCGCTACGGCTACATCGCCGGCTACTTGCGCAGCGTGAAGGCCGAAGAGCCGAACACCCTCGTTCTCGACGCGGGCGACGACTACGAGAAGGGGAGCGTCGCCGAGCTCCGCTCGCTCGGCGAGACGACGCGGCGCATGACCCAGATGCTGCCGATCGACGTGCGCACGATCGGAAACCACGATTTCGCGTACGGCGAGGCGGCGGTGATGCGCGACGTGCTCCTAAGCGCGCACCCCGTGCTCGCGGCGAACGTCCACGACGCGAGCGGACATTCGCCGTTCGCGCCCTTCGTCGTCGCCACGGTTGGCTGCGTTCGCGTCGGCGTCGTCGGCCTCGTGACGGGCAGCTACGGCTCCGACGATCAGCCCACGTCCGACGGCAATTACTTCGGCGGCGCTCTCGTGCACGACGACGGCTACGCGCGCGTGCTCCGCAGCGAGATCGACGCCCACCGCGGCGAGGCCGACGTCTTCGTCGCGCTCACGCACCTCGGGCTCTACACGGATCTCGACTTGGCCAGCCAGGTGCCCGACGTCGACGTCGTCATCGGCGGCCACTCGGAGGACCTTCTGCCGAACGGGCAACCGTACGTCCGCAAGGACGGCCGCACCGGGTGGGTCCTTCAAGCGGGGCACTACGGCGAGCATGTCGGGCGCGCCGACTTCACGTTCGACCCGCGATCTCACGTGCTCAAGCTCGCGCACTACACGATGACCGACGTCGACGAGACGCTGCCTTACGCCGAGGACGTCGGCCGCGTCGCGCACGCGCTCGTCCACACCTTCGCGCCGGACGCGCACCGTCCGATCGCGATCGCGCAGGATCCCGTGCAAATCGCCGACATGCCGGCGCTCGTGATGCGCGCGGTGCGCGACCGGTGGGCCGCCGACGCTCTCTTCCTAGGCAAGGACGCGTTCTGGTCGGGCCTTCCGGCGGGGCCCGTCACGCTCCAGCGCCTCTACGATTCGGTGCTCGTGCAACGCGAGCCGAGCGGCACGCCGGGGTTCACCTCGCTCTACATCGTGAGCATGACCGGCGCCGATCTGCTCGACCTGCGCCAGCACGCGTTCGGCGGCTACGCGACGCTCCTGCCCGATGCAATCGTTCCGACCCGCGTCTACCGGGTGGCGATCGACAAGCGGGCGCTCGAGCATCCGTCGCTCGTCGCGAGCGGCGTCACGCTCCCCGAGAGCCGCCGATTCGGCGGGGAGCTCATCGACGTCCTCGACGCCTACGCCCGCGCCCGCACCGCGCGCGGCCAGACCCTCTGACTCCCGAGAGGAGAAACAGGACGATCAGGGTTTTTCGAGGGCCCACGCGACGACGCGGTCCACTTCTTCGGGCTTGCGGAACGCCGTTCGCGTCGTGCGCGGCGGGACGTTGCCGCTGAAGAGCGCGAGGCGCAGGCGGGGGTTGCGGCCGAGGAGCACGTCGGCGAGCGAGACGCCGTCGTCGCTGCCGAGCTCGACGTCGACGATGGCCGCGCTGATGGTCTCGGCGTCGACCGCGAGGGCGTCCTCGGCCGAGCTGGCGCAGATGACCGACGCGCCGCCCTGGGTGAGACGCGCCGACAGCGCGGCGCGCGTCACCTCGGAGTCGTCGACGATCAAAACGATGCGGTTGCGCGCCACGCGATTCCTCTGACTCGCCCCCGGACCGCCCTGGAGAATAGCACCCGGATGGAGCGCCGCGTGCTCGAAATTGGAGCGCGCGCGCCGAGGAAGCTCGTGGAAATGCGCATAAAGCCGCGTGGCATCGCGCTGGCAATGGGCTCGGGCATGGACATTCGTTTTTGGGGCGTTCGCGGGAGCATCGCTTCGCCGGGACCGGAGACGGCGAGCGTCGGCGGAAACACGAGCTGCGTCGAGGTGCGCTGCGGCGACAAGCGCGTCGTGCTCGACGCCGGGACCGGGCTCCGGACCTTGGGCAACGCGATCCTGCGCGAGCCCGGCGCGGCGGACGTCACGCTGCTCCTCTCGCACTTTCACTGGGACCACATCCAGGGCCTGCCGTTCTTCGTGCCGGCCTATCTCCCGCAGACGAAGCTCGCGATCGTCGGCGCGGGCGGCGACCGTCACTCGCTGCGCGACAAGCTGAGCCGGCAGATGACCGAGCCGCATTTCCCGGTGCAGCTCGACGCTCTCTCGGCCGAGCTCACGTTCCGCGAGGCGAGGGCGGGGCAGGCGCTCGAGCTCGACGGAGACGTCGTCGTGCGTGTCGCGCGGCTCAATCACCCGGGCGGCGTCTTCGCGTACCGAATCGAGCACGGCGGACGCGCGCTCGTCTACGCGACGGATACCGAGCACTACGCGTGCGTCGACCCCATGCTGAAAAAGCTCGCCGAAGGCGCCGACGTCCTCGTCTACGACGCGCAATACACGCCCGACGAGTACCAAGCGAAGGTCGGCTGGGGTCACTCGACGTACGCCGCCGGCGCGGAGGTGGCGGCGGCGGCGGGCGTCTCGAAGCTCGTCCTCTTCCACCACGATCCGCAGCGCGACGACGCGGGCGTCGCGGCGATTGAGGCCGCCGCGCGGGCGCTCTTTCCGCGCACGGTCGCCGCGCGCGAGGGCATGACCGTCGACGTCGGCCAGGACGACGACCGCTCCGCCGCCCACGCCGCGTAAACGCGAGACGCGTGATATTCCAGGAAAGCGGATGTCGTCCCGGCTGTCGCTCCTCGTCGATTTGTCGTCGCTGCTCGCGCGCGAGGTCGATCTCGACGCGCTGCTCGCCACCGCGTGCGAGCGCATCGCGCAAGCTCTCCACGCCGATCGCGCGACGATCTGGCTGCTCGACGCCGAGCGCGGCGACCTCGTGACGCGCGTCGCGATGCTGCCCGAGGTGCCCGAGCTGCGACAGCCGCTCTCGCGCGGCATCGCCGGGCACGTGATGCGCACCGGCGAGGTCGTGCGCCTCGACGACGCGTCGCGCGACGCGCGCTTCGACCCGAGCGCCGACCGGGTCACCGGCTACGTGACGCACTCCATGCTCGCGCTGCCGATGCGCGAGCACGCGGGCGCGCCGATCCGCGGCGTCGTTCAGCTCCTCAACAAAATGGACGGCCCGTTCGACGACGACGACGAGAAGTACCTCGTCGCGCTCGCGACCCAGCTCGCGCGCGCCCTCGCGCTGACGACGCTGCGCGCCGCCGACGCCGCCGAGCCCGGCCTCGTGATGCGCGGCCCGCTCAATCGCATCGTCGGCCGCAGCGAGGCGCTGCGCGAGGTCTACGAGCGCGTCTTGCTCGCGGCCGGCACCGACGCGTCGGTCCTCTTGCGCGGCGAGACCGGCACGGGCAAAGGCCGCTTCGCGCGCGCCGTGCACGTGAACAGCAAGCGCCAGAGCGGCCCGTTCGTGACGGTCGACTGCACGACCCTGCCGAGCCAGCTCGTCGAGAGCGAGCTCTTCGGCCACGAGCGCGGCGCGTTCACGGGCGCGGACCGCCGCGTCGTCGGCAAGGTGGATCTCGCGGCGAGCGGCACGCTCTTCCTCGACGAGATCGGCGACCTGCCGCTCGACATCCAAGGCAAGCTCCTTCGCTTCTTGCAAGACCGCGCATACGAGCGCGTGGGCGGACGCGAGACGCTCCACGCGGACGTGCGTGTCGTCTGCGCGACGCACCGCGATCTGCGGTCGCTCGTCGCCGACGGAAAGTTCCGCGAGGATCTCTACTACCGGGTGCGCGTCGTCGAGATCGTGCTGCCGCCGCTCCGGGCGCGCGGCGACGCCGAGGTGCTCGCCCTCGCGCAGCACTTCGCGGACATGTACGCGGCGCGCTACGGCCGGCCGCGTCCCGCCGACGGCCAGGCGATCGCAGAAGACGCTCGCGTGCGGCTCTTAGCCCATGATTTCCCCGGAAATGTGCGCGAGCTCGAGCACTGGATCGAGAGCGCGATCGTCCTCGCGCCCGACGGCGTGATCCGCGCCGCCGCGTTCCCGACGACCGAGAGCGCGCCGCGCCCGGCCGCGAAGAGCGGCGTCTCCCTCGCGCTCGGGCTCTCGCTCGAGGAAGCCGAGCGTCGCTACGCGCGCGCCGTCGTCGACGTGCACGACGGCAACAAGACCGAGGCCGCGAAGGCGCTCGGCATCGGCCGAAACACGCTCGCGCGGTTGTTGAAAGAGAGCTGACGGACGCGGCGCCAGCGCCCACCGCATTCCTCGGATCGTAGCATTCTGCTAACGTCCCGCCGCGATGTTCTCCCGCGAAGAAGTCCTCGCCCTCTACGACACGCCGCTCCTGCCGCTCGTCGACCGCGCGCGCCGCGTCCACCTCGCAGCACCACGCCGACAACGAGGTCCAGCTCTGCACGCTCTCTCAGCGTGAAGACCGGCGGCTGCCCCGAGGACTGCGGCTACTGCTCGCAGTCGAGCACTACGAGACGCACGTCGAGCCGGAGAAGATGCTCGACGTGCAGAGCGTCATCGCGAGCGCGCGCGCGCGCGAAAGAGGCGCGGCTCCACGCGCTTCTGCATGGGCGCGGCGTGGCGCGAGGTCAAGGACGGCCCGCAGTTCGATCGCGTGCTCGAGATGGTCCGCGGCGTCAAGGAGCTCGGCCTCGAGGCCTGCGTGACGCTCGGGCATGCTGACGCCCGATCAGGCGAAGAAGCTCGAAGGACGCGGGCCTCGACGCGTACAACCACAACCTCGACACGAGCCGTGAGCACTACAAGTCGATCGTCAAGACGCGCACCTTCGACGATCGCCTGCGCACGCTCGCCGACGGTGCGCGAGGCCGGCATCACCGTCTGCTCGGGCGGCATCATCGGCATGGGCGAGAGCAAGGTCGATCGCTGCGAGATGCTCCGCACGCTCGCGAACCTCGACCCGCAGCCGGAGAGCGTGCCGATCAACGCGCTCGTGCCGGTCGAGGGGACGCCGCTCGCGGCGATGCCGCCGGTCGACCCGCTCGACATGGTGCGCATGATCGCGGTCGCGCGCATCCTGATGCCGCGCGCGCGCGTGCGGCTCTCGGCGGGGCGCACGGCGCTCTCGCGCGAGGCGCAGCTCCTCTGCATGCTCGCGGGCGCGAACTCGATCTTCTACGGCGACAAGCTCCTCACGACGCCGAACCCCGGCGAGGACGAGGACCTCTCCCTCATCCGAGACGCCGGGCTCACGCCGATGCAGCCGCAGAGCGAGACGCAGTCGCCGTGAAGCGCGCGCTCTTGGCGCTCGCGATGGCCGCGTGCGCGCCGGCGGAGTCGGGGACCGTCGTCGAGCTCCCGCCGCAGCAGCTCCCCGCGCCTCCGCCGCCCCAGCCGCAGCCGGCACTCGTCGTGGCCGCGCCCGAGCCCGCGCTCCCGCTCCGCCCGGGCGACGAGTGGGTCGGGACGTACACGTGCGCGCAAGGCGACACCGATCTCGCGCTCCACGTCGGCGCGGCGCGAGACGGCGCGGTCGACGTCGTCTTCGAGTTTTCGCACGCGCCGTCGGGCGCGTCCGGCGCCTTCCGGATGCGCGGCAGCGTCGGACCGAACGGCGAGATCGTGCTCGCGCCCGGACCTTGGATTCGCCGCCCGCCAGGCTACGTCACGGTGGGAATGCGCGGGCAGGTGCGCGGCGCGACGTTCACCGGCCGCATCGACGGCCCGGGCTGCACGGACTTCGCGCTCCAGCGTCGCTAGGCTGAGTCAGCCCGTCGCGAGCTTCTCCAACAGCGAGATGCGGAACGTGCGAACGATCCGTCCGCCCCGCACGACCGACACGCGCTCGGTGCGCGCGACGTGGTACGCGCGGAGCGAATCGGGCAGCGGCGTGTCCTTCGTCTCGACGAAGACGACGAGGTCGGCTCGCTTCCAGGTCTTGTTCGGCGGCGCCCAGTCGTCGAAGTCGGTGCGCCGGTCGCCGGTCGCGCATCCCACCTGCGCCGAGCGCATGCCGGCCTGGAGCTGCGCGCAGGTCATCCAGTTCGGTCCGACGATCCACGTGCCCTGCTTCGCCCCCGACTCCGCCTGCGCTTCGGCGAGCAGGTCGTCGATCGCCCGCGTCGCGTCGGGCCAGCCGTAGAGCTCGTTCGAGATGTCGACGCTCGCGTCGTAGCTCGCCGGCGCGTACCGGAGGAGCGACGGCGAGAGGATCCACGCGTGCACCGCCGCGATGAGCGCGAGGCCGAGCGCCGTGCCCCAGCCGACGAGCTTGCGCGACCAGCGCTCGGGCTCGGTCGCCGCGAAGAGCGGCAGCGAGAGCAGCGGCGGCGCGAGCCAGTGCGGCTCGGCGACGCGGCTCCAGAGGCAGAGGACCACGAGCGGCACGATCGGCAGCGCGAACGTCCAGAAGAGGAGGGGGGCGGCGCGCCGCGACCGAACGAGATCGCGCGCGGCGAGCACCGCGAGCACGGCGATGATCGGCGAAAGATAGAGGAGCTGTCCCCCGAGGAGCGCGCCGACGTTTCGTAGCGAGAAACCCGCGGCGTGCTGAGTGTCGACCAGTCGGTGCCGAACCATCGGCCAGCCCTGACGCGCCTCGTAGAGGACGACTCGCGCGACCGGGACGAGCCCCGCGGCGATCCCGAGCCACGGCCAGGGCGAGCGTCTGTGCTTTCCCTGGAACCAGACGACGATCGCCATCGCGGGCAGCAGCAGCCCGCCGGTCACCTTGGCGGTCGCGGCGACTCCCGCGACCACGCCGGTCGCGAGAAAGAGCGCGGCCGCGCGCCCGCTCTTCGGATCGCTCTCGAGCGCGGCCGCGCACAGCCCGAGGAAGGCCAGCCAGGAATACGAGAGGAGCAAATCGGGCGTCATCGCGAAGAGGCCGACGCCGATTTCGGGCGTCGCCGCGACGACGAGCCCCGCGATTGCCGCGGGCCGCATGTTCGCGCCGAGCTGGCGCGCGACGACGACCACGAACCACGGAAAGGCCGTCGCGAGCGCCGCGGTCGCGACGTGCGCGGCGGCGGGCGAGGGGATGCCGCCGCCGCCGAGCGACGACGCGAGCACGCCGACGAGGCCCGGGTGGTCGAGGTACGCCGGCTGCGGGTATTTGGCGTAGGTCGCGTAGAGGGCCTCGCTGTCGCCGAAGCCGACGACGCGCGCCGCGTAGAGCCGCACGAGGAAGAGCGCGAGCGTCGCCAGCAACAGCAGGAAGACGGCGGGCTCGACGGGTGCTCGGTCTTTTTTCACGACCATCGGCGGATCATTTCGGCGACCGCGCGCGCGGGCGCGTGGCCGTTGCCTAGCACGCGCTGGACCTCGTCGCAGTCGCCGGCGGCGGAGGCGCTCGAGGCGAGCGCGTCGAGCGAGGCTCGCATGAGGTCCGCGCGCGCTTCTTCCTGCAAGAGCTCCGGGAACGCGCGCCGGCCGAGCACGACGTTCGGCAGCGCGACGTGCGGCGTGCGGAGCGCGCGGCGCGCGACGAAGGCGCCGAGCGGATCGAGGCGATACGCGACGACCGGCGGCACACCCGCCATGGCGCACTCGAGCGAGGCGGTGCCCGACGCGCACAGCGCGGCGTCGAACCCGGCGAGCACCCGCGGCGCGCCGTCGGCGGCGTCGGCGTCGAACACCGGAATTTCGGCCCTATCCGCTTCGCGCCGCGCCCATCGGCGGACGCCGTCGGCGAGCGCGGTCGTGAGGAGCACGCGCGCCTCGAGCCCTCGCGCGGCCTCGAGCATCGCCGGCAAGAGGCGCCGGACCTCGTGGCTGCGGCTACCCGGCATCACCGCGACCGAGCGCGCCGCGCGCAGACCGAGCAGCGCGCGACGCGCGCGCGCGGTCGAGCCGCGCGATCTCCATCGAGGGGTGCCCGACGTACCGCGCGTCGGCGCCGCGAGCGCGCCAGAGCGCCTCCTCGAACGGGAGGACGACCGCCATGGCGTCGACGTCGCGCGCGATCGCGCGCGCGCGCCCCGGGCCGCCAGGCCCACACCTGCGGCGCCGCGTACCAGACGACGCGCACGCCGCGGCGGCGCAAAAACCCGAGCAATCGCGCGTTGAACTCCGTGTAGTTTACAAGTAGCGCGACCCGCGGCCGGCGGCGCGCGACCGCGCGACGAACGGCGCGCATCGCCGCGAAGACGGACGCCGCGCGCGACGCGACGTCGAACGCGCCGAGCGCCGCCGCGCGCGTCGTACGCGCGCACGCCTCGGCTCCCGCCGCCTCGCTCGCCGGACCGACGAGCCCGAAGAATCGCGCCTCGCCGAGCTCGGCCACGACTCGGCTCGCGGCGCGGTCGCCCGACGGCTCGCCCGCGACGACGAGGATCTCGCTCACCTCGGGGCCCCTCGCCGCCGCCCGACGAGCGCGCCGAGCCCCAAGGCGACGAGCGCCCACGAAGCACCCGCGCGCCCCGGGCCCGGCGTCAGCGCGCACCCGGCGCCCCCGCCGCACGTGCTGGAGTAGCCGTGGCGCGGCGTCGGATCGCACGCGCCCTCGGCGAGCGGCCCGTTGCCGGTCGCGCGCGTCCCGTCGGGCGGGTAGATGGTGCAGATGCCCGCGACGTCGTCGGTCGACAGGTTGCGCATCGAGGTCGCGCCTTCCGTGTAGTGTGCAAACATCGTCGCGTGCGCGTCCGGCGAGTGCGCCATGCCTAGAAAATGGCCGGATTCGTGCGTCACGATGCTGAGGAAGTCGTACCCGTTCTGCGGCACGTCGCCGTTGACGGTGAGCGTCACCTGCGCCGTGTTGATCTCCATGTCCGCGTCGTAGAGCTCGCCCGTCTTCACGTTGTAGGTGACCGTCGTCAGCCCGAGCGTGTTGTTCGAGTCTTCGTGCGGCCAGACGCCGTCGTCGAACATGATGACGTTCGCGTTGCCGCCGCTCTGGTTGTACTGCACCGTGTGGCAGTCGACGGGGCCGAGGAAACGCACGTCGACGCTCGCCTTCGACGACGTGCCGCCGCTCGTCGGGCAGGTCGCGTTCGTCCACTGCGCGAACGCGGTCTCCATGCCGGTCACGGCGTCGTCGAACGAGACCTGCTTGCTCGCGTCTTTCTGGATCGAGTAGCCGACGCACGCGCTCTTCCAGTAGAGCGGCAGCCCGTCGGTCCAGCACGGCTGGTCCGGGGTCGACTCGAACAAGGGATCGATCGGCGTGGTCGTCGTGCGGCAAAACGCGTGAGCGGCCGAGGACGCGCCGAAGATCGCGGCGAAGGCGAGCGCGGCCTCAGCGGGCCGCATGCGTTCTCCGCCACGCCCCGGAGATCTCGGTGGCGGCGTCGGAGATCGACTTTCCATCGAGCGCGTCGCCCGCGGGCGCCGCCGCGAGCGCGTAGCTCGTCGCGCCGCGGATGCGCGCGAGCGTCGTCTCGCGCGGCGGGAGGAGCGCGCCCGCGTTGAGGTTCTTGTGCACGCGCAGCGTGCCCGACGCGTCGGCCGCGACGGGGAACTGCCCTTGTCCGCGCGCCGTCACGACCCAGCCGCTCTGGTACGCGCTCACGAAGACGAGCGACTGGCGACCCGCGCGCAGCACGGCCTCGCCCTCGACTTGTTGCCCGATCTCGCCGACGACGCCGCCGAGCGTCTGGACCCAGATCTCGGAGGGCAGCGATCCGGCGAGCAGGCGATCGACGTGAACGCGCGTGTACGTCACGATCTTGCCGCCCTCCCACACCGACTTCGACTCGATCGGCGTCTCGAGGCACGCGGCCGTGCTCTCTTGCACGAGCGCGTCGAGGAGGACCGTGTACGAGACCGACGCGCGCGCGCGCGGCGCGGCGCAGAGGACGAGCAAGCCCACGAAGAAGAAAGCGCGAAGCCCACGCACGAGCCGCAGTCTATCAGCCGGCGCGCGATTCGCACGCCGACATTCGTCCGCGCCGCTTCACCAGCGGACGAGCGCGCAGCCCCAGTGGATCCCGGCGCCCAGCGCGAGGAGCATGTTCAGCTCGCCCTTCTTCAATTTTCCGGCGCGCGTGAGCTCGTCGACGAAGATGGGGATCGTCGCGGCGCTCGTGTTGCCGTACCGGTCGATGTTCATCGGCATCTTCGCCTCGGGGACGCCGAGGTGCTCGCGGATGTACTCGTTGATCCGCTTGTTCGCCTGGTGGGCGAGGAACCAGTCGACGCGCTCGATCGGCGTCTTCGTGTCCTCGAGCAGCGCGCGCGCCGTCTCCGGGAGCTTGGTGACCGCGTAGCGAAAGACCTCGCGGCCGTCCATCTGCGGGATGTAGTCGCCGCGATCGATCATCGCGTGGTTCAAATACGGCCGCGTAAGGAAGCCGCCCGCCTTGAGGAACAAGAGACCGCCGCCGGAGCCGTCTGTGTGGAGCTTGGCCTTCACGAGCCCCGCGTCGCGGTCGGTCGCTCGGAAGACGAGCGCGCCCGCGCCGTCGCCGAAGAGCACGGCGAGCGCGCGGTGCTTGTCGCAAGCCGCCTTCTCCTCTTCGCTCGCCTCGCGCTTGCAGCCGGGCTCGAGCAGGCTCCAGTCTTTCCACGGCATGAAGCCGGCGTGCGCCTCGGCGCCGACGAAGAGGATCGTCTTGGCGACGCCCGACTTGAAGAGCCCGTCGATCACCTGAAGGCCGAAGATCATCGCCGCGCACTGCTGGCGGATGTCGAGCGCGGGCGTGCCGTCCATCCCGAGCTTGTGCGCGAGGAGCGCGCCCGGGCCCGGGAAAATGTGGTCCGGCGTCATCGTCGCGAAGACGACGTAATCGATGTCGTGCGGCGTGAGCTTCGCCGACTCGAGGGCGCGCTTCGCGGCCTCGCACGCGAGATCGCTCGCGCCGATCCCCTCGGGCGCGTAGTGCCGTTGGCGAATTCCGGACCGCTTGGCGATCCACTCGTCGGACGTGTGCATCACCCGAGCGAGATCGTCGTTCGTCACGGGGTGACCCGGAGCGTAGCTGCCGGTGCCGATCAGCTCGAAGCCCATCGACCCGGCTACTTACTGCAATTTCTCAACAACCGCACGAAAACGAGCTTCCGCTGGCGTTGCAGCTCTCGCCGCCGAGCCCGAGGAAGCCGCAGCCGCAGACGGACCCGCAGCACGAGTGCCCGCACGAGCCGCAGTTGCTGGTCGAGCTCAGGTGCGTCTCGCAGCCGTCGCTCGGGTTGTTGTTGCAATCGCCCCACCCGGGCTGGCAGCCCGCGCACACTCCGCCGCTGCACGTCTGGTTTCCGACGCAGTCGGTGTCGGTGCAGCACTGCTGGCAGACCGTCCCGCAGAGCATCTGGCCCGACGGGCAGTCGCAGCCCGCGTCGCTCTTGTCGAAGGACGTGCTGCACGCGAAATCGCAGTTGCCGTCGCTCGTGCACTTGGCGGTCGCGTTCTGCGGGGTCGCGCACGCGGCGCCGCCGCAGCCCTTCGTGCAGCCCACGTCGGGCGTGTTCGCGTGGTCTTGCTCGCACGAGGTGCCGCACGTGTGGAACCCGCCCGCGCAGGTCTTGCAACCCGCGCCGGTGTATCCGGTCGGACAGCTCGAGGAGCCGTCGGTCTTGGTCGACGCGTCGCCTGGGGATGCGGCGTCGCTCGTCGTGTCGTCGGCCCCCGCGCCGCCCGTCGCGCAAGCGTTCGCGCTCGCGGCGCACACGACCGTCACGAACATGGCGATGGCTCTGCGCAAGGAAGCCCTCCGTACGCCGTACAGATTACGCGGGCCGGGTGAGCCCGGCAAACGTTTCAGCGCCGCGTCCGTAGGCCGAGGACGGTGAGCGATTGACGCGATCGCGTCATGCGGATCGCGTCGCCCAAATGGCAGTCGACCACGATGTGAACCCCGTCGAGATAAAGCTTGGCCTGGCGCATCTTGCAGAGCAGCTCGATCGCCCCACCGTCCTCCACGACGCCCCGCGAGAGGCGCAATTTCCCGCCGCGCGGCACGTACGGCTCGCGCACGACGAACTGGAGGCGCTTGGACGTGAGGGGCAAGATCCTGCCGCCCGCGCTGCGCTGCGCCGCCGTCGAGCCCGCGGCCGGGCCGATCCAAACCCCGCTCGATTTCTGCTCCTCGGTGAGCTCGCCGTCTCGCGGGTGGGTGACGCGCAGGATGTAACGCGAGGTGCCCGCCGGGATCTCGTGGCAGAAGAGCGCCTCGTTCAGCACGCGGTCGTGGACGAGCGTACCGTTGCATTCTACACGCATTCGCGCGAGCTGCACGTGCGGCAAGGTCCCGTCGATGGCGTCGCGGAGCGCGTCGAGCACGCGGCCCTTTTGGGCGCCGCAGAAGAAGCCGACCGAGTCGGCCGGCGCGCTGTTGATGCCGAGCACCGGCGTGTCGTGGTCGATTTGGTGCGAGGCGCCGAGCAGCGTGCCGTCTCCGCCGACGGTGACCACGAGCTCGCACCTGGGCTTCGTCGGGAGCGGCGAGCGCGAGCCGTCGCTGAAGCGCGCGCGGAGGCCGAGCGTCTCGACCGCCTCGTGCACCTCGGCGACGGTCGCCATGTGGTCGTCGTGCGCGCGGCGCATGCGCGCGACCGTGACGTCGCGTCTCGCGACGAGCCGCTTGACGCGCGGCTCGTGGCCGTAGAGGCGCTGCGCGGTGCGCTTGACGATCACGCAGACGTGGGTCGTCACCCGAGGGCCTCTTTCAAGCGTCGGAGCACGATTTCGGTCTTCAGGTCCGAGATCGCGCCGGACGCGCAGAGCGCGAGCGCCTCGTCGAGCTCGAGCGCCGCGCGCACCGACGCGCGCTCGAGCGCCGAGGAATCGCCCGGCGGCGCTTCGAGCGCGTCGGGGTCGATGGCGACGCGGAAATACGTGTGCACCTCCGCGATCATCCCCGGCGCGAGGTGCATCGGCGCGCCGAGAGGGGCGAGCGCGGCCGCCGCGACCCGTGCACCGATTTCTTCGTGGAGCTCGCGTGCTGCCGCGTCTCGCGGCGACTCGCCCGGCTCGACCATGCCGGCGGGCACTTCCCAGAGCGTCGCCGCGCGCGCGTCTCGCGTGCGCCAATAGAGAGGAGGACGAATGGCCGAGCACAGCATCACGTGGGTCGCGCCGGCGCGCTCGAAATGCGCAGCGATCGCGACGGCGTCGAGGGCCTTTCGCCCGACGACATCGTACGAAAACGCCTCGCCGCCCAGCCGCACGCGGAGCCTGTCGACGTGCAGGAACGGCTCAATCGCGGGATCACTCTCGAGCTCCGCGTCGAGCGCGAGGTCGGTGAGGAGCGGCAGAGGCATCGGTCTAGGAGGCCCGAGGAATACCACGGGCGCCGCCTGCGTAGGTTGTAGGGTAGCCTTCACCCGCGATGCGCTAAGCTTCGAGCGCGTTCGGCGTGGTGGAACTTTGCGAGACCCCGTGCGTCACAACCCATCATGAATGAAGTCACGCCCCCTCCCAGCCGCCGCTCGGATCGACCGAACGTGGACGTGACGCAGATCGTCAAAGTGGCCGCGAAGGCCGAGCGCCGCATCCGCTTCGGTCGCACGGTGGTGTGGGCGACCGAGGCCGCGTGCGTCTCGCTCGTCGCCGCGATCGTCACGCTGGTGCTTCGCAAGACGAACCACCTCGGCGAGCGGACCGCGTGGGTCGCGTTCGCCGTCGAGATCGCCCTCGTCCTCGTCGTCGCCGCGGTGGCCTACGCTCGCAAGCTCCCCCAGCGCGCCGGCGCGCTCGCGCTCGACCGCCACCACGACCTCGCCGACCGCCTCGCGAGCGCCCTCTCGTTCGGCGAGATGCCGGTCCAAGAGCGGACGCCGTTCATGGACGCCGCGATCGACGACGCGCTCGCCGTCGTGAAGAACGTCGAGCCGAAGAAGGCCGTCCCGCTCCCGGTTCCCTACGAGCTCCCGTTCATGCTCGGCCTCGGGGCGATGCTCGTTTTCGTCGGCCTGTTCGAGATCCGCGAGCACCGCCCGGCCATGTCGCAGAAGACGATCGACCCGGTCGACGTCACCGCCGACGATCTCGACGCCTTCAAGAACTTCCTCAACGACCAGGCGCAAAAGCAGCAGAGCGACGAAGGCAAAGACGCGACGCAGGAGTTCAACAAGCTCATCGAAGACCTCGCCAACAAGCGCCTCGATCGCACCGAAGCGTTCCGGCGCATGCAGGCGCTCGACGACAAGCTCCAGACGGGAAACCCCGCCGACAAGAAAGCGCTCGAGGACGCCCTCCAGAAGATGGGCGAGGAGATGAAGAAGAGCGACCTCACCAAGCACGCCGGCGAGTCGCTCGAGAACAAGGACCTGAAAGACGCGCAGCGGAACTTCCAAGATCTCGCCAAGCAGCTCCGCCAGAGCAACGGTAAGGTCGACAAAGAGCAGCTCGAGAAGATGCGCGACGCGATGAAAGCGGCCGCCGAGAACGCTCAGAAGAACCGCGAAGAGCTCGAGAAGAAGCGCGACGAGCTGAAGAAGGAAGTCGACCTGCTGAAGAAGAAGCAGCAGGAGGCGCACCCCGACGGCGGAGCGCCCGACGACAAAGAGAAAGACCTCCTCCAGAAGAAGGAGCGCGAGCTCGAGCGCCTCGACCAGCAGGCGCAGCAAGCCGCGAACACCGAGCGGCAACTGAACAAGCTCGATCAAGACCTCCAGCAGGCCGCGCAAGACCTCATGCGCGAGCTCGGCGCCTCGGCGCAGGATCTCGAGCAGGGCGCCGAGGATCTCAATCGGATGTCGCAGCAGGAGATGACCGACCAGGAGAAGGAGGAGCTCAAACAAAAGCTCCAGGAGCTCCGCGAGCTCCTTCGCCAGCAAGGTCAGGGCGGGCGGCAGCAGATGGTTCGCTTGCAGCGGTTCCAGCAGCACGCGCGCGGAAACACCGGCGGGCAAGGCGGCCCGGGCGGACAGAATCAGGGGCCGACCGGCCAAGGCGGCGGCCAACAAGGCGAAGGCCAAGAGGGCCAAGGTCAGGGGCAACAAGGACAGAACGGCCAGGGTCAGGGGCAGCAGGGCCAGGGCCAGCAAGGCCAAGGTCAGGGCCAACAGGGTCAAGGCCAAGGCGGGCAGGGCGGGCAGGGCGGCCAAGGCCAGGGCGGCAGCGAAGTCTGGGTCGTCGGCCCGAACGGCGAAAAAATTCTGATGCTGACGCGCGGCCAAGGCCAGGGCGGCAGCGGGCAGGGCGGGCAGGGCGGCCAAAACGGCCAGCCCGGTCACGGTTGGGGCACCGGCCACGACCCCCACGTGCAGGGTCAAGCGAGCAACATGAAGACCGGCACGCAGGACACCCAGGTCACCGGCCAGGACACCGGCCAAGGCCAGTCACGCTCCCAGCTGATTCTGGGCGCGGCCGAGCGCGGCTTCACCAACCGCGGTTACACGAAGGTCTATCGCGAGTATCACACCGTCGCGGAAGAAGCCCTGAACAAGGATGAAATCCCCGGCGGCTATCGTTTCTACGTGCGGCGTTACTTCCAACTGATTCGCCCACGCGAGTAGTCATCTTCCGAGGAAAAGAGAATGAGCGAACCGCAAGCGACCGAGAGCGTCCGGGCCGAAGTGTTGCAATTCCGCGAGCAGATCACGGCGCTCCGCGCCGAGATCGGCAAGGTCATCATCGGCAACAAGGACGTCGTCGACGGCGTCTTGATTTGCCTGCTCGCCGGCGGCCACGCGCTGCTCGAGGGCGTGCCCGGCCTCGGCAAGACGATGCTCGTGCGAACGCTCGCCGAGACGCTGTCGCTCCAGTTCTCGCGCATCCAGTTCACGCCCGACCTGATGCCGGCCGACATCCTCGGCACGACGGTCATCGACGAGGCGCAAGGCGGGCAAAAGCAGTTTTACTTCCGCAAGGGCCCCGTGTTCGCGAACATCGTCCTCGCCGACGAGGTCAACCGCGCGACGCCCAAGACGCAGTCCGCGATGCTCGAGGCGATGGCCGAGCGCCGCGTCTCGGTCGGCAACACGACGCACATGCTCGAGGAGCCGTTCATCGTCCTCGCGACGCAGAACCCGCTCGAGATGGAGGGCACGTACCCGCTGCCCGAGGCGCAGCTCGATCGCTTCCTCTTCAAGCTCCACGTGCCGTTCCCGAACCGCGAGGAGCTCCACAACATCCTCGACCTCACGACGGGCGAGGAGATGCCGAAGCCCCACGCCATCGTCGACCGCGCGACCATCCTCGCGATGCAGAAGCTCGTTCGGCGCGTGCCGGTCGCGCGCCACGTGCAGGACTACGCGATCCGCGTCGATCCAGGCGACGCACCCCGATTTCGCGGACGCGCCCGACATGGTCAAGCAGTTCGGCCGCGTCGGCGCGTCGCCGCGCGGCGCGCAGTCGGTGCTCCTCGCCGCCAAGATCCGCGCGCTCTTCGAGGGCCGCTTCGCCGCGAGCATCGACGACGTGCGCTCGGTCGTGCACCCCGCGCTCCGTCACCGCATGCTCCTCAACTTCGAGGGCGAGGCCGAGGGCATCAAGACCGACCAGCTGATCGACGCGATCGTCAAATCCGTTCCCGGAAGCGAAGGTAGGCGCCGAGAAGGGGGCCGCTGTTGGGGTTGCTTGATCTCTTCCAGGCCGGCGGCCCGCTGAGCCTGCGTCCTGCGCGACAGCTCGCGAAGCAGGACGAAGATCTCTTCGACGACGAGTTCCAGCGAAAGCTCGACTACCTCGCGCTCGTCAGTCGAAAGGTCTTCGCCGGGCGCATGCGCGCCGAGCGCCGCACGAAGAAGAGCGGCAGCGGCATCGAGTTCGCCGACCACCGCGACTACCAGCCGGGCGACGACTTCCGCTACCTCGACTGGAACGTCTATCAAAAGTTCGGACGCCTGCTCCTGCGCCTCTACGAAGAAGAGGAGGATTTCGAGCGTCTACTTGATCGTCGACGCCTCGGGCTCGATGGCCTTCGGCGACGGCGAGAAGCTCAAATACGCGAAGAAGGTGTGCGCGGCGCTCGCGTACGTCGGCCTCGCGAACCTCGACCGCGTCGGCATCGTCTCGACGAGCGACAAGGTCATGGACCGCATGCCCGAGACGCGCGGCAAGGGACGCATCTTCAAGGTGTTCCGCTTCCTCCGCGAGCTCGAGCCCGCTGGCGTCACCGATCTGGGCGACGCGCTGAAGACCTTCGTCGCGCAGCACAAACGTCGCGGCCTCGCCGTGCTCATCAGCGATCTCTACGACCCGGCAGGCTTCGAGAAGGGCATCAACGTCCTTCGCTACAACAAGTTCGATCCGTTCGTCGTCCACCTCGTCGACAAGCGCGAGGCCAAGCCCAAGCTCGCCGGCGACGTGCTCCTCTACGACTGCGAGACCGGCGACGAGCGCGAGGTGACCGTGACCGCGAAGGTCCTCGAGCGCTTCGGGCACGTCTACGAGGAGTACCTGCACGAGGTCGAGCGTTTCTGCACGACGCGGACGGTGCCGTACATCCAGGCGGACGTCGGGACGCCGTTCGACGAGCTAGTCTTGCAGATCTTCCGGCGTGGAGGGTTTCTGCGGTGATCTTCGCCGGCCTCCCGTTCGCCACGCTCGCGGCCATCTTCGGCGCCGCGGCCGCCGTGATGATCGGCCTCTACATCTTGAAGCTGCGGCGTCGCGTCGTCGCCGTGCCGTTCTCGCCGCTTTGGCAGAAGATCCTTCGCGACAAGGAGGCGACGAGCCTCTTCTCGAAGTTGAAGCGACTCTTGTCGCTCCTCTTGCAGCTCGCGCTGCTCGCGCTGCTCGTGCTCGCGCTCGGCGACCCGCGCGCGGCGGCGACGCTCATCAAAGGACGGAACATCGTCGTGCTCGTCGACGCGAGCGCGTCGATGCAGGCGACCGACGTGTCGCCCAACCGGCTCACGGTCGCGAAAGACGAAGTGAAGCGGCTGATCCGCGGGATGGGCGGCGCCGATCGCATGCTCGTCGCGCAGATGGACGCGGCGATCACGCCGATGGGGCCCATGAGCGGCGACACGAGCGAGCTCGAGCGAGCCGTCGACGCGGTGAAGCCGACCGACGCGCGCGCCGACTGGCCGCGCGCTCTCCGCTTCGCCACCGACACGCTCCGCAACGTCGAGAACGGCGAGATCGTCGTCGTCAGCGACGGAAACCTCGGCGAAGCGGTCGACACGAACGGCCCGGTGCACCTCGGCGACGTGAAGCTCTCGTACATGCCCGTGGGCAAGGCGAAGGACAACGTCGCGATCACGCAGTTCTCGGTGCGGCGCTACCCGCTCGACAAGTCGCGCTACGAGGTGATGCTCGAGGTCAAGAACACGAGCCCCGACCCCGCCGACGTGGAGCTCTCGCTCCTCGGCGACGGCACGCTCGTCGACCTCACCAAGCTCAAGCTCAAGCCGGGCGAGCCGCTGCAGCGCTTCTACCCGAACCTCTCCGGCGCGTCGCGCACGCTCGAGGCGAAGCTGGCCGTCATGGGCGACACGAAGGACGATCTGCCCGCCGACAACCACGCCTACGCGCTCTTGCCCGAGCGACGCCGCGCGAAGGTCCTCGTCGTCTCGAGCGGCAACACGTACCTCGAGGCGGCGCTGCTCCTCGACGAGTACCTCGACGTGGCGAGCGCGACGCCGCTCGAATACGCGACGAAGTGCGGCCCAGAAATCGGGCACGTTCGACGCGATCGTCTTCGACGCCGCGACGCCCGCCGAGCTCCCGCGGACCAACGCCCTCTACCTCGACCCGCTCGGCCCGGGCTCGCCGTTCAAGGTCGAAGGCAACCTCGACGAGCCGGGCTTCGACGAAATCGATCGCAAGCACCCGATCGTCCGCTTCACCGCGCTCGATCAGGTCAACATCGCGCGCGGCCACAAGCTCAAGCCCGAACCGGGCGACAAAGTCATCGGTTCGTCCGACGGCGGCGGGCCGATCATCGTCGCCGGCACGC
Source organism: uncultured delta proteobacterium (assembly GCA_963731595.1). Taxonomy (GTDB): domain Bacteria; phylum Myxococcota_A; class Polyangia; order Polyangiales; family Polyangiaceae; genus DASXHD01. The sequence goes on along the minus strand of CAVSWE010000001.1, from coordinate 1,149,098 downwards.
GCGGCGGGTTCAAGATGGTGGGCATCGGCTTCGACATCCGCGACAGCGATCTGCCGCTGCGCGTCGCGTGGCCGGTGCTCCTGCTCAACACGATCAACTGGTTCACCGACGAGGACGCGAGCTATCTCTCGAGCTTCCGCACGGGCGACGTGTGGCGCATCCCCGTCGGGCAGAGCGCGACGCAAGCGACGCTGACGCTCCCGGGCGGCGCCACGCAGCCGGTCCCCGTGCACGAAGGGCGCGCCGTCTTCCTCGGGCAGCGCGCGGGCTTTTACGATCTCGCGCTCGCGGCCGCCGGCTCCCCGGCGCCCAAGCCCGCCGCGTCGGGGTCGGGCGCCGACGTCGGCCAAGCCGGCGCGGACGTCCACTTCGCCGCGAACCTCCTCGACGACACCGAGAGCACGATCGCCCCGCAGGAGAAGCTCACGGTCGACGGGAAAGAGGCCGGCTCGGTCAGCGCGTTCCACGTCGGCGTGCGCCGCGAAATCTGGATTTACCTCTTGATGATCGCGATCGCGATCACCGTGCTCGAGTGGATCACCTACCACCGGAGGCTCACCGTATGAAGAACGCGTGGGTTCGCCGGCTGATCTTCGGCGCGGTCGTCGCGCTCGTCGCGGGCGTCGGCCTGTGGGCGTATTTCCACTACGTCTACTACGCGGGGCCGACCATTGCGTGGAAGCGCGGCAGCAAAGACTACGAGCTCCTCTCTCCGCGCAACCTCATCATCGCGGTCGTCGGCGCGCCGTTCTTCATCTGGATGATCGGCCGCTCGCTCGCGGATCTCCCGTGGCCGCAGCGGATCCTCTCGGTGTCCTGCGCATCGGCTTCGTGACGCTGCTCGCGTTCGGCCTCGCGCGGCTCGCGACGACGGCGACGACGCAGAAGGTCTGCACGGTCTTCCTCGTCGACGTGTCGGAGTCGGTCCCCGACGCGGCGATCGCCGACGCGCGCGCCGAAATCCAGAAGGCCATCGACCAGCGCCCGAAGGACGATCTCGTGCGCGTCATCACGTTCTCGGCGCGGCCGCGCGTCGTGCCGCTCGCCGACGACGCGACGAAGGCCCCCGACCTCGAGCGCCACGACGCCATCGAGCGCCGTAAGGCGCAGAAGCAGGGCAAGCTCGGAAACGACGCGGCGACCGACATCGCCTCGGCGCTCCAGCTCGCCTACGGGCTTTACCCCGCGGGCTACCTGCGGCGCGCGGTCGTGATCTCCGACGGCGTCCAGACCGACGGCGATTTGCTCGCCGAGGCGAACCGCGCGCGCGACTTCGGCGTGAAGCTCTACACCGAGGCCTACAAGCGGCCGGTGCCCGGCGAGGTCGCGCTACGCGACCTGCGCGTGCCCGACAAAGTGCGCGTCGGCGAGCCGTTCGAGCTCCACGCGGACATCTTCTCGAGCCGCCCGCAGACCGCACGCGCCACGCTGAAGCAGGGCGAGGCGATCAACGGGCTCGACGGCGTGAGGACGCTCCAGCTCAAGGCGGGCGAGAACGACGTGACCTTCAAGAGCGTCGTGCGCGTCGCCGGCGAGGTCACCTACGCGCTCGACCTCACCGACATCCAAGAAGACCGCTTCAAGGAGAACAACCAGTACACGGTCACCGCCGCGGTCCCCGGGCGTCCTGCCGTGCTCTACGTCGAGGGCAACACGCGGCACGCGAGCTACCTCGCGAGCGCGCTCTCGGCGCAGGAGTTCGACGTCGACGTGCGCGAGCCGCGCGAGCTCCCGTCGAGCTTGCGCGAGCTCGAGCGCTACGACTTCGTCATCTTGAGCGACGCGCCCGCCGACGCCGTCTCGCTCACGCAGCAAGACGCCATCGAGAGCTACGTGCGCGACCTCGGCGGCGGCTTCCTCTTCGCCGGCGGCGAGAACGGCTACGGCCTCGGCGGCTGGTACCACACGACGATCGAGCGGATTTTGCCCGTCCGCATGGACTCGGAAAAGAAAAAAGACGAGCCCGGCGTGGCGATGGAGCTCGTCATCGACCGCTCCGGCTCGATGACCGGCCCGAAGCTCGAGATGGCGAAGGCCGCGGCGAAGGCGACCGCCGACACGCTCTCGGGCGACGACATGCTCGAGGTCATCGCCTTCGACAGCTCGCCGACGAAGGTCGTCAAGATGACGAGCGCGAAATACCGCGCGCGCATCCAGAACGACATCGCGCGCATCCAGGCGGGCGGCGGCACCGAGATCTTCAGCGCGCTCGACGCGGGTTACCAGACGCTCTCGGTCACGCGCGCGCCGCAAGAAGCACGTCATCCTCCTCACCGACGGTCAGGCGCCGCAAGGCGGTCTCCGCGAGCTCGCGCAGGCAGATCGCCGCCGAGGGGATGACGCTCACGACCGTGGGCCTCGGCGGCGACGTCGACGCGAACCTCCTTCGCACGATGAGCGATCTCGGCGGCGGCCGTTATCTACGGCGTCACCGATCCGTCGCAGCTGCCGCGCGTCTTCACCAAGGAGACCGAGCTCGTCAGCCGTTCGGCGGCGGTCGAAGAGTATTTCCAGCCGACGCGTCGTCGCCCCTGCCGACTTCCTCCGCGGCATCGACATGGGCAGCTGCGCCGTTCCTCCACGGCTACGTGGCGACGAAGATGAAGCCGTCGCCGGCGCAGGAGATCCTCGAGAGCGAAATGGCGGAGCCGATCCTCGCGCGCTGGCACGTGGGCCTCGGTTGGTCGGTCGCGTGGACGAGCGACGTGAAGAACCTCTGGGCCGTCGAGTGGCTGCGATGGCCGGGCTACGGGCAGTTCTGGGGCCAGCTCGTCCGCGAGCACATGCGCCAGAAGAAGCGCCAGCAGTTCGACATGCGCGCCGAGATCGACCCCGCGACGGGCCACCTCAAGGCGTCGATCGACGCGATCGGCGGCGACGACAAGTTCGAGAACGGCCTCGACGACGAAATTTCAGATCAAGGGCCCGCAGCCGTCGGCAAGAGGCGAAGAACCTCGACATGAAGCAGACGGCGCCCGGCCGCTACGAGGTCGACTATCCGCTCGACCGCTACGGGTCGTTCCTCCTGCACGCCGTGCTGAGCAAGCCGGTCGACGACGGCCGCGGCGGCATCAAGATGCGCGCAGGTCGCCGAGAGCTACGGCCACGTGACCAACCCGTACCCGCGCGAGTACCTCGCGCTCGCCCCCGACTCGGCGACCCTCGCGCGGGCCGCGGAGGTCACGGGCGGCAAGCTCGATCCCGGCGATCAAGGACGTCTTCGACCCCGCCGGCCAGACGATCGTCTACCACCAGGACCTGTGGAAATGGTTCGTCGGCGCCGCGATCGCGCTCTACCTGCTCGATCTCCTCATGCGCCGCATGCGCTTTTTCGACCGCAAGAAAACCGTCCGCCCCTCGACGGCCCACGCCTGAGCGAGAGGGAGAGACAAACCTGGAAGTTTCTCGCCCTTCCTAGCTTCCAATCTTCATGTCGTCTCTCTCCGCGCGCGCAGGGCGATCATGGGGAATGCAGGGAGCCCCGCCGACCAGACTTGGAAGCGCTCGGTGACCTCGACGGACGGAAAGGCCGCGCGCACCGTCGCCGCTGTGTCGCGGTCCATGTGGCAGCCTTGGTGGTTCAGCCAGAGCCACAACGGGTCGGCGGCGTGCATGAGCGCGCGGGGCAGGGGGCGATCGCTGGCGACGTGCTCGATGAGCCGCAGCTCGCCGCCTCGGCGGAGCACGCGCTTCGCCTCGGCGAACGCGACCTCGGGCTCCGGGATGCTGCAGAAGACGAGGCACGCGACGACGGCGTCGAACGACTCGTCCGCGAACGGCAGGTGCCGCGCGTCGGCCTTCAGGAGCTCGACGTTCGGGCGGAGGCGCGTCCGCGCCCGCTCGAGGAACGCGTCGTCGTTGTCGATGGCGCGCACGCGAACCCCCTCCGCGGCGTAGTGCTCGAACATCATCCCCGTGCCGCAGCCGATTTCGAGCACGTCCCCGCGTGAAATCCGAAACGAGGGCCGCGCGGCGTGCGTACATTCCCGCGTCGTCGCCGCGAGACATCAGCGTGTCGTAAAGGTCGGTCTGTTCGAGCCGACGTTGGAGCGCGAGCACGGAAGGTGCATGGCGCGCGAGATGAATCAGCTCGCGGAGCATCGAAGATATTGATACATGGAAACACCTTTGGGATGAGCCGCGTCGTGTCCATTCTTCCCTCGGAGGACGATCCGATTCGAAACCGCGACGATTTGCTCGCGGTGTTCTTCGAAGCGGCTGCGTCCGGAGCTCCGCCCCGTGTCGGGCCGGAGCTCGAGAAATGCGGCGTTCACCCGGCGGATTTCTCCCCGGTGACGTACGAGGGCGAGGTCATGAACGTGCTCGTCGATCTCGCCGCCCACCACGGGTGGAGGTCGGAGCGCGAGCGCGAGGGCGGCCCTCTCGTCGCGCTCGAGAAAGACGGCGCGAGCGTGACGCTCGAGCCCGGCGGGCAGCTCGAGCACTCCGGCGCGCCGGCGCTCGACATCCACGGCATCGATTGCGAGGCGCGCGCGCACATGCGCGAGCTCGCGGGCGTGTCCGAGCGGCTCGGCGTTCGGTGGCTCGGCATCGGCTTTCATCCGTTCGCGCGGCGCGAAGACCTGCACTGGGTGCCCAAGGCGCGCTACGCGACCATGCGCGAGTACTTCCCGAAGGTCGGGAAATACGGCCTCGACATGATGCTGCGCACCTGCACCGTGCAGGCGAACCTCGACTACGCGAGCGAGGCCGACGCGATGCGCAAGATGCGCTTGTCACTCGCGATTGGGCCGCTGACGACCGCGATGTTCGCCAACAGCCCGTGGGTCGAGGGCAAGCCCTTCGGCGGCGTCACGATGCGCGGGCTCGTGTGGACGAGCGTGGACGACTCGCGCGCGGGGCTCTTGCCCGCGCTGTGGCGAAGGACCGCGCGCTTCGACGACTACGTCGAGTGGGCGCTGCGCGCGCCGATGTTCATCGTGAAGCGAAACGGCGACGCCGTCCCGAACACCGAGCAGACGTTCGAGGACTTCCTCGCGAACGGCAAGGACGGGATGCGCGCGACGCAGGCCGACTGGCGCCTGCACCTGAACACCCTCTTTCCCGAGGTGCGTCTCAAGCGGACCATCGAGATCCGCGCCGCCGACGCGCAGGGCCCGGCGCTCGCGTCCACGCTCCCCGCGCTCTACGCGGGCCTGCTCTACGACGCGCGCGCCGAGGACGAGCTCGAGGCGCTGGTCGAGCGTTGGTCCTTCGACGAGGTCGCCGCGCTGCGCGGGACGCTGTGGAAGACCGGGCTCGCGACGCCCTTCGCGGGCGAGACGCTCGCGCCCTTCGCGGAGAAAGTCGTCGAGATCGCGCGCGGCGGCCTCGCGCGGCGCGCCCGCAAGAATGCGCGCGGGCAGGACGAGACCCTCTACCTCGAGCCGCTCGTCGCCCTCGTCGAGCGCGGAAGGACCCCCGCCGACGATCTGCTCGAGAAGGTCGGCACGGGCGAGGACGCCAAGCAGAAGCTCGTCGAGCTCACGGATCTCTCCGTGCTCGCGCCGCCGCTATGAGGCGGCGACCAGCGCTCGCGCCGCCCTGACGAGCGCGCGAACACGCGCGCGGTCCTTGCGACGAGGGTCGCCCTCGATCTCGACGCCGCTCGCGACGTCCACGCAATACGGGGAAACTACACGGATCGCCTCTGCGACGTTCTCCGGCCGGATTCCGCCGGCGAGGGTGAGCTTGCGCCGGCGCGCGAGGGCCGTGACGAGGGTCCAGTCGAACGACGTTCCCGTGCCGCCGAGCGCGCCCGGGACGCGTGCGTCGACGAGCACGTGGTCGCCGCCGAACGCGTCGGCGCGCGCGACGTCGGCCGCGCTCCCGACGCGGATCGCCTTGTACGCGTGGGGCAGGAGCGGCGCGAGCGCCTCGGGCGGCTCGTCGCCGTGCAGCTGCAAGCAGCCGAGCCCGAGGCGATCGCGGAGCTCGCGCATCTCGTCCACGGAGCGGTCCGCGACAATCCCGACGACGAGCAGCCGCGCGCCGACGGTGTCCGCGATCGCGCGCGCGGCGTCCTCGGTCACGCGACGCGGGCTCCCCTCGACGAGGTTCACGCCGATCGCGTCGACCCCCTCGTCGGCGCACGCCACGGCGTCCTCCACGGTCGTCAGCCCGCATACTTTGACGCGCGTCACCCCAAGAGATTGAACAGGAAGATCAGAAGATCAAAAGGGCGAGAGAGGATTTTTTGAAAAAAATCTCCCCTTCTGATCTTTTGAACTTCCTGTTGCTCTCTGTCTCGGGGCGAGCGCGGCTCAGCCGCCCATTTTGAGCAGCTCTTTGACCTTGGCGATCACCTGGGGGGCCTGGATGGGCTTGGTGATGTAGGCGTTCGCGCCGAGCTGGAGCGCGCGCTGGCGGTCTTCGGTCGAGCCTTCGGTCGTGATGATGATGATGGGCGTCTCTTTGTGCATGGGGTCGGACCGGACGCGCTTCACGAGCTTCAATCCATCCATGATCGGCATGTTGATGTCGGTCAGGATCAAGTCGAACTTGTTGCCGGCGAGCTTGCGCAGGCCGTCGACGCCGTCGTCGGCCTCGGTGACCTTCAAGTTCTTCACGCGCGACAGCGCGAAGACGAGGAGCTGTCGCATCATCGGCGAGTCTTCCACGACCAGACAGGTGTACTCGGCGCTCATGTCGAAATGTGGGAACCTTCAGGGTACCGGGTTTTGGCGCGCCGAAGAAAGTTTCGTCGCGTCTGGCAGTTTCGCGTCAGCGGCGGCGTAGAGCAGCGCCCCCGCGACCGCGCTCGCCGCGTGAGCGCCGAGCATCTTGAACAGCTCGAAGTCGACCGGGCCGAACGCAGGCTTCTGCGGAAAGACGGTGTGGATCACGATGACGCCGACGACGCGGTCGTCGAAGTGCATCGGCAACACCGCGGCCGGCGAGCGCTCGCTCGCGCGCTCGAGCGGCCCCTCGTTGATTTGCGCCTTGCCGGTGAGAAACACGCGCTCCGCGACCGAGGTGTCGTCGCCGCCGAGCGAGATGCGCGCGCTCTTCTTCTCGTCGACGTTCTCGCTCGCGACGAGCATCAGGGCCTTGCGAGCCGGGTCGGCCATGTAGACCGCGTAGCGCTGTGCGCCGACGAGCTGCTGCAGGAGCTCCTTCAGGTGCTTCACGACGAGCTGAAGATCCAAGGTCGAGTGGAGCTGGTAGCTCGCGACGTAGACGTTGGCGAGCTTAGAGAGCTCCTCTTCCATCTCGTGGAAGCGCGCGCCGTAGCGCGTCGACTGCATCTCTGCCTCGTGGATGTGCGAGAGGAGATCCTGCTTCTCTTTTTCGAGCTGCTTGATCTTGCGGAGCAGGTCGCGCATCGCGTGGTCGCTCGCGAGCTGCGTGCGGAGCGACGCGTTCTCCGACTCGAGCTGCAGGTGAAGGCGCCGCAGGTGCTCGTTCTCTTCGAGCAGCTCCTCGGTGAGCTGCGCGCCCTTTCGGAAGAACTGCTGGACGAACGTCTCGATGCGCGCGCGGTCCGCCGCGGGCCGCTCGCTGAGTCGTTTCGCGTCGCGTTTGGGTTTCGACTTCGAGCTCGAGTTTTTCTTCACGACCCTTCGACCTGGCGGGCCATCCTAGCAGCTCAGCCGAAATGACGCGCGGCGCGTTTCGCACGACGTCGCGCTCACCCGCGGCTGAATCCCACCGATCCGTCGCCGTGGACGAGCTGGCGTGAGGGGTCGCCGGCGGACGCGGCGCGCCGGAGGACGGCTTCGCTATCTTCAAACAAAAGTGAAACAATACGAAATTACATCGAAATGCAGGGGAGCGGGCGATTGACTCGAGCCATCGCAAACCCTAACGTACCGCCCGTCGAGACTCGTTAACCAGGCACAGAGCATTTGGACCTCGCACGACCGACGATCGAACGACTGCCCGCGAGCGACTTGCGCGCGACGCCAACCTGCGCGAAAGGAGCGACCCTCATGACGCCCGCACCCGCTCCCACGGCCGCGTTCGCCGCCTTCGCGCGCGACGTGAAGGCCGGGGTCGAGGCCGAGCTCGAGGCGAGCGCGGCGGCGCGGCGAACGTGGGCGGCGGCGATTGGTCCGGACGCGGCTGCGGTCGTCTCGGCGCTCTTCGACGTCGCGACGCGCGGCGGAAAGCGAATTCGTCCGGCGCTGTTGGCCGCGGCCAACCTCGCGTGCGGCGGCGCGAAGAAAGACCCGGCGGCGATGCGCGCGGGCGTCGCCCTCGAGATTTTGCACGCATACTTGCTCGTGCACGACGACTGGATGGACGACGACGAGGTCCGCCGCGGCGGACCGTCGGCCCACGCCTCGCTGCGCGGCAGGTACGGGTCGCGTCAGCTCGGCGACGCGTGCGCGATCCTGTCGGGCGACTTCGGGCAGGCGTTCGCGTTCGAGGCGCTGGCGACGCTCGCCGTTCCGGCGGAGCGCGCGCTCGCGGCGGTGCGCGAGGTCTCGCGGATGCTCGCCGACGTGGTGGCCGGGCAGGTGCTCGACGTCACCGGGGCGTCGCACACGCGCGAGGCGGTCGAGGCGATGCACCGGCTCAAGACCAGCAGCTACACGACGCGGACGCCGCTCGTGCTCGGCGCGATCCTCGCGGGCGCGCCGCCCGAGACGTGCGAGGCGCTTCGCGCCGCGGGCGAGCCGCTGGGCGTCGCCTTCCAGCTGTCGGACGATTTGCTAGGCACCTTCGGCGATCCGGCGAAGACCGGGAAATCCGCGCGCGGCGATTTGCGGCGCGGCAAGCGTACGGCGCTCGTCGCCGAGCTCGAGGACGATCGCGCGGCGCGCCAGCTCCTGCCGCGCGTGCTCGGCGTCGAGGACGCGCCCGACGAGGAAGTCGACGCGCTCGTCGCGCGTATGGTCGAGGGCGGCGCGAAGGCTCGCGTCGAGGCACGCGTCGTCGCGCTGCTCGACGACTCGCGCGCGCGAATCGCCGCGCTGCGGCTTCGCGACGAAGGGACCGCGCTCTTGCTGGGCGCGGTGGAGATGCTCGGAGCACGACGAGAATGACCGAGCGCGTGGGCACGGCGTCGGGCAAGGTCATCCTCGTCGGGGAGCACGCGGTCGTGTACGGCGTGCCCGCGATCGCGGTCGGCCTCGACCGCGGCGCTCGCGCGGTCGCGCGCGCGCTCGAGCGCGGGCCGTCGGAGCTCACGCTCGCCGTGAAGGGCGGCTCGCGGCTGCGCGTCGTGGAAGGGCAGGGCGACGAGGCGCTCGCGGCGGCGTTCGCGGCGCTCCTGGCTTCGATCCGCGCCGCGCGCGCGCTCGGCGACGTCGCCGTCGAGGTCGAGGCGGACCTGCCGGCCGGCGCAGGCCTCGGGTGCTCGGCGGCGCTCGGCGTCGCCGTCGCGCGTTCCGTCGCGGAGATGGACGACGAAGAGGCGCGCCGCCACGCGATGGCGTGGGAGCGTGTCTTTCACGGCAACCCGTCGGGCGTCGACGCAGCCGTCGCGGCGCTCGGCGGCGCGCTGGTCTTCACGGGCGGCGAGATCGAGTCGCTGGACGTTCGCGTCCCGCTGGTGCTGGCGGTCGGCCACTCCGGCGTCGCGTCGAGCACGCGCTCGATGGTCGAGTCGGTCGCGCGCCAACGCGAGCGGCGCCCCGAGCTCGTTCAGAAGACCTTCGACGGCATCGACGCGATCGCGCGAAACGCGCGGCTCGCCATCGAGGCGGGGGACGCGCGCGCGGTGGGCAAGCTGCTCGACATGAACCAGATGCTCCTCGCGGGCCTCATGCTCTCGACCGAGGAGATCGAGGTCATGTGCTCGTCGGCGCGGGCCGAAGGCGCGCTCGGCGCGAAGCTCACCGGCGCCGGCGGCGGCGGCTGCGCCATCGCGCTCGCGGACTCGCGCGCGTCGGCTGAGCGAATTGTCGCCGCGTGGGCGCGCGCGGGCTTCACCGGCTTCGTCTCCGAGATCGCGCCGCGCCCTCACCGCGTCATGATTCCGCGCCGCCCTCGCGTGGAGGTCGCGTGAAAGCCGTCGCCGTCGCGCACCCGAACGTCGCGCTCGCCAAGTATTGGGGCAAGCGCGCGCGCCCCGGGAATTTCCCGGCCGTGCCGAGCCTCTCGGTGACGCTCGCGGGGCTTTCGACGCGGACGAGCGTGATCTTCGACGGCGCGCTCGCGAGGGACGAGATCTCGATCGGCGGCGCGCCTGCGTCCGAGGCGGACCGCGCGCGCGTGCTCGCGGTGCTCGATCGCGTCCGGCGCGCCGCGAAGGAGACGCGCCGCGCGCGCGTCGAGTCGACGAACGACTTCCCGACCGCGAGCGGCCTCGCGTCGAGCGCGTCGGGCTACGCGGCGCTCGCCGTCGCCGCGGCGGCGGCGGCCAAGCTCGACGCGACCGAAGAGACGCTGAGCAATCTCGCGCGCCGCGGCTCGGCGAGCGCGGCGCGCAGCCTCTTCGGCGGGTTCGTCGAGCTCGAAGCCGGCGCGCCTTCGGGCGAGGAGGACGACGTGCTCGGCGCGCGTCCCGTCGCGCCGCCCGACGCGCTCGACGTGCGGATCCTCGTCTGCGTCGTCACCGAGGCGAAGAAGGACGCGTCGTCGCGCGACGGAATGGCGAAGAGCGCAAAAGAGAGCCCGTATTACGAGGCCTGGGTCGCGTCGGCGCCGCGGAATTTCGCCGAAATGAAGGCGGCGCTCGCGGCGGCGGATCTCGCGCGCGTCGGCGAGCTCACCGAGGCGAGCACGTTGGCGATGCACGCGTGCGCGATGGCCGCGGGCGTGATCTACGTGCGTGGGATCACGCTCGACCTCATGGCGCGCGTGCGCGAGCTCCGAGCCGGCGGCGCCGCGGCGTGGTCCACGAGCGACGCGGGCCCGCACGTGAAAGTGCTCGTCGCCACGAAAGACGCGCCCGCCGTGCGCGCCGTCCTCGAGGCGATGCCCGGCGTCGTCCGCGTGATCGAAGCGCGGCCCGGCCCCGGTCCGCGCGTGGTGGAGGCGGGATGACGTCGCCGAGGAACGAGGTCAGTGTCGGCGTGCTAGATGCAGGCCGACTGCGCGTCGCCGCACCGGGCAAGCTCGTCCTCACGGGCGCCTACGCCGTGCTCGACGGCGCGCCGGCGATCGTCGTCGCGGTCGACCGCCGCGCGCATGCGTCCGAAGGCCCGGGCGAAGCGACCGCGGAGGTGCGCGCCGCGCTCGAGAACCCGCCGGCGGTCGACGTGTCGGAGCTCCTGCACGAAGGCAAGAAGCTCGGGCTCGGTTCGAGCGCCGCCGCGCTCGTCGCGGCGATCGCGCTCCGCGCGGCCCTCCGGGGTCAGGACCTTCGCTCGGAGCCGACCCGCCGCGCGATCTTCGCACGCGCGCGCGAGGTGCACGCGGAAGTGCAAGGCGGCGGCAGCGGCGTCGACGTCGCCGCGAGCACGTTCGGCGGCGTCCTCCGTTACACGATGGCGGGTGGTGCCGAGAGCGTCGAGCTCCCCGCCGGCGTGCGCGTGGCGGCATTTTTCTCCGGCGAGAGCGCGCGGACGAGCGATCTCCGCGCGCGCGTCGACGCTCTGCGCGCGCGCGACGCCGCCGCCCACGCGTCGTGCCTCTCCGCGCTCGCCGACACCGCGCGCGCCGCGGAGCGGGCGGTCCGCGCCGCCGACGCGAAGAAATTCATCGCAGCGGTCGAAGCGTCCGGCCCCGCGCTCGCCGCGCTGGGGCTCGCCGCCGACGCCGCGATCGTTCCGCCCGCATTCGCGAAGCTCGGCGAGGCGGCGCGCGCCGAGGGCGCGGCCTTCGTCCCCTCGGGCGCGGGCGGCGGGGACGTCGGCGTCTTCGTCGGTATGACGGCCCCGTCCGCGTCGTTCCAGAAGCGCGCGGCCCGCAGCGGCATGCGCGAAGTCGCGCTCCAGATCGATCGTCACGGCGTTCACGTCGAAACGCAGCAGCAGGAAACCATCCGATGAAACGCACTTCGAGGCTCCCCGGTTTCTACAAAGTCAGCGTCGAAGAGCGCCGCGCGCTCGTGAGCGAGGCGACTGGCGCCGACGTCGCCGACATCGGCCGCGCGCTCGAAGGCGGCGGTCTCGACGAGGAGACGGCCGACAAGTTCGTCGAGAACGTGATCGGGACGTACAGCTTGCCGTACGGCGTCGCGCTCAACGTGCGCGTCAACGGCCGCGACCATGTCGTGCCCATGGTCGTCGAGGAGCCGAGCGTCGTCGCGGCCGCGTCGAACGCCGCGCGCATGGTGCGCGAGGGGGGCGGGTTCTCCGCCGAGGTGGACGAGCCGCTCATGACCGCGCAGGTGCAGCTCGTCGAAGTGCGCGATCGCGAGGCGGCCAAGGCGCGCATCCTCGCGAGCAAGGCGGCGCTGCTCGAGCTCGCCGATACCGCGATCCCGGGGCTCGTCGAGCGCGGCGGGGGCGCGCGCGATCTCGAGGTGCGCCTGCTCGGCACCGACGAGGACGCGATGGTCGTCGTGCACGTCTACGTCGACTGTCGCGACGCCATGGGCGCGAACCTCGTGAACGGCATGGCCGAGCGGATCGCCCCGAATCTGGCCGAGCTCGCCGACGGCCGCGTCGGCCTCCGCATCCTCTCGAACCTTTGCGATCGACGCTGCGTGCGCGTCGCGTGCCGCGTGCCGGCGAGCGCGCTCCAGACCGAGGAGCTCTCCGGTAGCGAGGTCATCGACGGAATCGTCAACGCGTCGCGCTTCGCCGAGCTCGACCCGTACCGCGCGGCCACGCACAACAAGGGCGTCATGAACGGCATCGACGCCGTCGTCATCGCGACCGGCAACGACTGGCGCGCGGTCGAGGCCGGCGCGCACGCGTTCGCGGCGCGCGACGGTCGGTACCGTCCGCTCGCGACGTGGCGCCGCGACGGCGATCACCTCGTCGGGCGCATCGAGCTCCCGATGGCGCTCGGCACCGTCGGCGGCACGCTCCGCGTCCACCCCGCGGCGCGTCTATCGCTTCGGCTCGTCGCCGTGTCGAGCGCGCAAGAGCTCGCGACGATCGCCGCGTCGGTCGGGCTCGCGTCGAACCTCGCGGCCATCCGCGCGCTCGCGACCTGCGGAATCCAGCGCGGGCACATGGCGCTCCACGCGCGGTCCGTGGCGCTCGCGGCCAGCGCGATCGGCGACGAGGTGGAGCGCGTCGCGACGATGATCGTCGAGGCGCGCGACATCACGCTCGAGGCGGCGCGAAACGCCCTCCGGATCGTCCGCGGCGGGGCGGGCGAGAGCGCCCGCGCGGTCGAAGACTGGGAGCCGTGATTCGCTGCTAGAGTGAGGGCGTCGTCATGATGGCCGTGTACCTCACGTGTCTCGTCATCGGGCTCGGCGCGCTCGTCATTCAGCTCGTCGGCGGCCACGACGCGGGCCACGACGCGGGCCACGACGCCGCGCACGACAGCCCGCTCCTCTTCCTCGCGAGCGTGCGCTTCTGGGCGTTCGCGCTGCTCGCGTTCGGCCTGGTCGGCTCGCTCCTGCTCTTCTTCGGTTTCGCCGGCGTCGTGACGAGCGCGGTCGTCGCCGTCGCGGTGGCCTTGGCGTCGGGGTGGATCATCACGGCCGCGCTGCGTCGCCTCCAGCTCCAGGTCACCTCGAGCGTCGCGACCAACCGCGAGGTGGTGGGTCGCGTCGGGCGCGTGATCGTGCCGCCGTCCGCCGAAAGCCGCGGGAAAGTGCGCGTCAGCGTGCGCGGCCACGAGGTCGACTACGCGGCGCGCTCGAGCGAGCCGCTCGAGGCGGACGACCCGGTGCTCGTCGAAGAGTGCGAGGGCAGCGAGGTGCGGGTGAGCCGCGCGCCGAAAGAGCTCCTGCCGTGATAGCGTCTGGTCATGCACGCGTCCCCGCCGCCGGTCGAATCGGGTGACTTCGCGTTTGCGCTGGGGGTCGGCGTCGGTGTCGTCCTCGGCCTCGCGCTGCTCATTTTCCTGTTTCGACAATTTTTGTACATCTGTCCGCCGAGCCAGATCCTCGTCTTCTCGGGGCGCAAGCACCGCCTTGCCGACGGGTCGAGCGTGGGATTCAAAGTCCTTCACGGCGGTCGCGGCTTCCGCTGGCCGATCTTCGAGCAAGTCTCGCGGATGGACGTTCGCCTCTACGGCGTCGAGGTCAGCGTGCAGAACGCCTTCTCGAAGGGCGGGATCCCGCTCGCGGTCCACGCGATCGCGAACGTGAAGATCGCGACGGATCCGAAGCACGTCCACCAAGCCGTCGAGCGCTTCCTCAACGCGCCCCCGCAGCAAATCATCCTCGTCGCCCAGCAGACGCTCGAAGGCGTCCTCCGCGAGGTCCTGAGCCAGCTCACGCCCGAGGAGGTGAACCAGGACCGCCTGAAGTTCGCCGAGTCGCTCGTCGCGAACGCGAAGGACGACTTCGACAAGCTCGGCCTCGAGCTCGACGTGCTCAAGGTGCAGCACGTCTCCGACGATCGGAAATACCTGCAGAACCTCGGGCGCGCGCAGATCGCGACGATGCTGCGCGACGCGCAGAACGCCGAGAACGAGGCCGAGCAGCGCGTCCGGCAAGAGCAGGCGAAGGCCCGCCAGCGCGCCGAGAGCGCGCAGCAGCAGGCCGAGGCGACGGTCCTCCAGAAGCGAAACGCGTTTCGAGCCGAGATCGCCAAGCTCGAGGGCGAGGCCATGTCGATCGAGAACGAGGCGCAGGTCGCGGCCGAGACCGCGCGCGCGACCGCCGAGCAGGAGCTCCAGGGCATGCGCGCCGATCTCGCGAAGCTCGCGCTCCAGGTCGAGACCGTGCTCCCCGCCGAGGCGGCCGCGCAGGCGCAAGCCGCGCGCGCCCGCGGCGACGCGGCGCCGGTGATCGAGAACGGCAAGGCGACCGCGGAGGCCATCCGCGTGCTCATCGACGAGTGGGCGAACGCCGGGCCGCAGGCGCGAGACATCTACTTGCTCCAGCAGCTCGACGCCGTCGTCGCCGCGGCGGTCGCGCGGGTGAGCTCGCTCGCGGTCGAGCGGCTCGAGATCGTCGACGGCGGCGACGCCGAGAGCCTCGGCGCGGTCGCCTCGGCGTTTCCGCTGAGCGTCTCGCGCGTGCTCGAGGAGACCGGCCGCGCGATGGGCATCGACGTCCGTGCCTTGATCGACGGGCGCGGCGCCGCGATGGAAGACGCCCCCCACACCCTTCGCGGCGTCGCCGCGACGAAGGGAGCGCCGTGAAATGAACTTCATCGGAGCCCTCGTCGTCATCGCCTTCACGCTCGCGGTCTTGGGCGTGTTCGTCTGGCTTTTTCTGCGGAAGCTGCTCTACGTCGCCGCGCCGAACGAGGCGCTCGTCTTCAGCGGCGGTCGCCGCTCGATCGGCTCGCGCGACGTCGGCTATCGCATCCTCCGCGGCGGCCGCATGATGCGCTGGCCGCTCATCGAGCAGGTGAACCGCATCGACCTCACGATGTTCACGATCGACGTCGGCGTGCAGAACGCCTACTCGAAGGGCGGCATCCCGCTGAACGTCGTCGGCGTCGCCAACGTCAAGATCGCCGGCGACGAGCCGCTGATCAACAACGCCGCGGAGCGCTTCCTCGGGAAGTCCGGGCAGGAGATCATGCGCATCGCCAAGGAGACCCTCGAGGGCAACCTCCGCGGCGTGCTCGCGCAGCTCACGCCCGAGCAAGTGAACGAGGACAAGACGCGCTTCGCGCAGACTCTCATCGAAGAGGCCGAGCACGACATGAGCCGCATGGGCCTCATGCTCGACACGCTCAAGATCCAGAACGTCTCCGACGACGCCGGCTACCTCAACTCGATCGGGCGCATCCGCGGCGCGGGCGTTCGGCAGAACGCGGCGATCGCCGAGGCGAGCCTGCAGGCCGACACGGCGGTGCAGAAGGCGACCAACACGATGAACGCCG
The DNA here is from genome assembly GCA_963731595.1 of uncultured delta proteobacterium. Taxonomy (GTDB): domain Bacteria; phylum Myxococcota_A; class Polyangia; order Polyangiales; family Polyangiaceae; genus DASXHD01. Next base: position 1,133,298 of record CAVSWE010000001.1, on the reverse strand, counting down.
AGCTCGCGAAGATCGACGCCGATCTCGAGATTGCCCGCCAGCAGTACGCCAAGCGAATCGCCGACGCGCGCACCAAGCGCACCGCGATGATCGCCGAGTCGCAGGGGCAAGTGAGCGCGCAGATCGCCAAGGTCAAAGCCGAGATCGACCAGCAGAAGGCGCGCGTCCTCCAGGTTCAGCGCAAGCTCGACGCCGAGGTGGTGCAGCCCGCGGAGGCGCAGCGCAAGGCCTCCGAGGAGAAAGCGCGCGGCGCCGCGGCGCGCATCGTCGAGCAAGGCAAGGCGCAAGCGGGCGCGCTCCACGCGCTCATCGAGCAGTACAAGCGCTCGGGCGAGAACGCCCGCGCGGTGCTCGTCATGCAGAAGCTCCTGCCGCTCGCGAACCTCATCGCCGGCGCGCAGCAGAAGGTCACGGTGCAGAAGCTCACCGTCTTGCCGCACGGCGACGGCGCGGCGCAAGGCACGGGCGATTTCGCGCGCAAGGCGATCGGCATGAACGAGCAGCTCCGCGCCGCCACCGGGATCGACCTCGGCCAGGTCGCGCGCCGTCTCGCTCCCGCTCCAGTTCCTCCTCCTCCTCCTCCGAAGACCGACGACTGATCGTGACATGACCGACGATCCGAAACGCGATGCGCTGGGGGCGCTGCACGAGGTCTCGAACGCCCTCACCGTGCTGCTCGGGTGGGTCGCCGAGGCGCGCGACCCGGGCGCCGCGCCGGACGACGTGCGCAACGCGCTTCGGATCGTCGAGCAGCGCGCGCGCGCCGCGCGGGACATGGCGCGCCGCGCGATCGGCGCGAAGGTGCCGGCCCCGGGCGACGCGGAGCTCGACGCGGTGCTCGCCGAGGTCGTCGAGTCGCTCGCGCTCGAGGCCGGTCGCGCGCAGGTTCGCATCGTGCGGCGCGGCGACGCGCGCGGACGAATTCCGCTCGGCGAGGACGTCGCGCAGATCGTCACGAACCTCGTCTTGAACGCGCTCGCCTACGCGCCCAAGGGGAGCGACATCGCCATCGTCACGAGCGTCGCGCCGCGCGAGGTCACGATCGACGTGGTCGACCGCGGGCCGGGCGTGCCGGCCGCTCGAGCCGCGAGCGTCTTCGACGGCGACACGACCCGTCAGGGCGGCGCGGGCATCGGCTTGCGTCACGCGCGGGCGATGGCCCGCGCCGCGGGCGGGGACCTGCAGCTGCTGCAGACGATGGGCGACGCGGCCGGCGCGACCTTTCGCGTGTCCTGGCCGCTCGACATCCCGACGAACGTCGGCGAGCCCCGCGCCTCGCGCCCGAAGCTCCAGCTCCTCGCCGGCACGCGCATCCTCATCGTCGAGGACGACACCGACGTCACGACCCTGCTCGAGTCGGCCCTCGAGGCGCGCGGCGCCGAGGTGACGATCGCGCACACGGCGGCCGAGCTCGAGGCGCGCATCGACGCCGGCCACACCGCCGTGCTCGTCGACCTCTCGCCCATCGCCGCCGACGTGAGCGGCGCGCTCGACCTCGTCCAACGTCAGGCCAAGGACGCCGCGATCGTCTTCATCACGGGCAGCGCCGAGGCCTTGCCCGACGGCATGGAAAACATGGCCTGGGTCCGCAAACCTTTCGAGGTGGGCGAGCTCGTGGCCATTCTTTCGAGGCTCTCGTCGGCCAAAGCTTGACGTCGTCCCCGATTGGTCATACTCAAACGGCCCCCACGCGAAGGTGGCGGAATTGGCAGACGCACTAGCTTGAGGTGCTAGCGGGTAACACCGTGCGGGTTCAAGTCCCGCCCTTCGCACTGACTTCGTTCGAGGTTTCGAGTTCCGGCGAGCGCGCCGAATTTGGATGACGACGACCGGGCGTGGTCCAATGTTCGGCGCATGGGCCGGATCGGGACCTCCAAACGCGCGACCAAAGAGACCGACATCGAGATCACGATCGATCTCGACGGAACGGGCGCGAGCGACGTCCAGACTCCGCTGCCGTTCTTGAGCCACATGCTCGATCAGATCGCGCGTCACGGCCTCTTCGACTTGAAGGTGCGCGCCAAGGGCGACGTGGAGATCGACGGCCACCACACGACCGAGGATCTCGCCGTGCTCCTCGGGCAGGCCGTCGCCTCCGCCCTCGGCGACAAGAAAGGCATCGCGCGCTACGGGTCGGCGACGCTCCCGATGGACGAAGCCCGCGCGACCGTCGCGCTCAATCTCTCCGGACGTCCGTTCTTCGTGTGGGAAGTGTCGCTGCCGAAGGGAAAAATCGGCGAGTTCGACACCGACCTCGCCGAGGTCTTCTTCGAAGGGTTCGCGCGCGGAAATGCGTGCAATCTGCACGTGGTCCAGCACGCCGGCCGCAACATGCACCACGTCGTCGAGATCTGTTTCAAGGCTTTTGCCAAGGCGCTCGCCGCGGCGACCCGCCTCGAGCCGCGCGCCGGCGGCATCCCCTCGACCAAGGGGACGCTCTCAACGTAGTCTGCGAACGGGCATGGCGGACGACGACATCGAGCTTGGGCTCGCCGAGCGCACGCGACTCGTCTCGCGGTACGGACGCACGTTCGCCGCGGGCGAGGTCATCTTCCGCGAGGACGAGGCGGGGACCGACGCGTTCCTCCTTCAAGAAGGGCGCGTGCGCCTGCTCAAGCACGTCCGCAACGTCGAGCGCAGCCTCATCGTGCTCAAGCCCGGCGATCTCTTCGGCGAGTCGGCGCTCGTCGATTCGGCCGTGCGGAGCTCGACGGCCGTCGCGCTGACCGACGGCGTCGCCCTCGCGCTCGATCGCCAGACGTTCCGCTCGCTGCTCGTGAACTATCCGCCCATCGCGGCGCGCGTGATGGAGCAGCTCGTTCGGCGCGTGCGCGACGCCGAGGATCAGAATCGAGATCCTCATGCTGCGCGACAGCCAGTACAAAGTCGTCTCCTCGCTGCTCAAGCTGGCGACCCGCTCGGCCCCGACGGAGAGCTCCGCCGCCCTCGAGATCTCGATTTCGCCGGTGGAGCTCGCGAGCCGCGTGGGCCTCGACGTCGACTCGGTGAAGCGGGACGTCCAGCGGCTGCGGGACCAGGGCTACGTCAGGATTTCGGGCGAAAGAATCGAGCTGCCCGATCTCGACGCCCTCCGCCGCCTTCACGCGCTGCTCGGGGCCAAGGACGAGCTGAAAGGCGATTGAGGCCAAAGCCGCTTGAAGCGATCTCGTCTTGTCGAGGCGCAGGCAGCGACACGCGGCAGCGAGAACGCGCGGCCGGGCCGCCGCCGTGCGCGCCCGCGGCGCTGACGGACGAGGACTCGGCCACCGGCGCGTTCCTGCGAGCAGAATGGCGCCGGTCCGGCCGGTTTCATCTCGCTGCCGCGCGCTGGCTTCCAGCCGCGGCGCGAGACATCAGTTCAAGTGGTCCTTGGCGTAGGGCGTATTGCCTCACAGTGGCGCTTTGGAGGGTTGACGGTCAGGGCTGGGTTCGGTACCCCCTTGGACCGACCTCATGCAGTCGGTCGGCATCACCCTCGTTACAGGAGCCTGCACGCTCATGGTCGCTTGCGCGCCGGCCTCGGACGGCACGCACGCGCAGAGCCCCGAACGGCAGTCGGAGGCGCAGTACGATCTCGCGCGCGAGTACTTCTACAAGGGTCACCCGCGCGAGGCGCTCGACCACGCGCTGCAGGCCGACAAGCTCGACGACACCAACTCCAAGGCGCTCTATTTCACGTCGGCCATCTACCTCGGGTTTTGCTCCGGAGATCGAGGTCTAAGTGCGCCGGATTGCGAGCTTCATCAGGCCGAGAGCTACGCCCGAAAGGCGCTGGAGCGCGACGAACATTTCCGCGATGCTCGAAACCTTCTCGGCAACATCTTGATCCTCGAAGAGAAGTACCCCGAGGCGATCACCTTGCTCGAACCCCTCGTCAAAGACCCGTCGTACAGCGCGCCGCACCTGGCTTGGGGAAACCTCGGCTGGGCGCAGGTGAAAGAGGGGCACCTCGACGAAGGCATCGCGTCGCTTCGCAACGCCGTCACGCAGCCGAAATTCTGCGTCGGCTTCTACCGGCTCGGCGTCGCCTACGAGAAGAAGGGCGATCTCGCGAGCGCAGAGCAGAGCTTCACGTCGGCCCTCAAGGTCGACAGCCCGGATTGTCAGAACTTGCAGGACGCGTGGCACGAGCGCGGCGAAGTTCGCCTCAAGCTCGGACGCGTCGAGGACGCCTGCGGCGACTTCGGAAAGTGCCGCGATTTGTCGATCGGAACCGAAGCGGGCAGAGCGTGCGCCGCCGCGATGACGAAGTGCCCGGCGTCGGGCGCCGCGAAGCCGGGCGCCGCCGCGAGCGCGAACGCCGACGAAAACAGGAGGACGACGTGAGCGGAATCGGAGCGCTGCTCAAGAAGAGCCGCGAGCAAAAGCGGATGAGCGTGGCGGAAGTGTCGCGGGTGACGCGGATTCCGATTGGGACGCTCGATTCGATCGAGGGCGAGCGCTTCGACGATTTGCCGGGCGAGGTGTTCGTCCGCGGCTTCTTGAAGGCGTACGCGCAGGCCGTCGGGCTCGCGCCGTCGGAGATCTTGGCGCGCTATGCTTCGACCCGGAGCGTGGCGATCGTGACGCCGCTCCCGGCGAACTCGCCGGTGACCGCGGTGCGCGGAGGCAACCGGCGGCTCGGCGTCGCCATCGCCTTCGTCGTGCTGCTCATCTTGGTGACGCTCGCGCTCTCCATCGTGCTGACGCCACGCGGGCACGGCGTGCCGGCGGAGCTGAGCTCGAGCTCGCCCCTCGAGCACCCCGCGGCTTGCCTGGACGCCTGACGAGGCGCGCCGCGCGGCGCGTCACCAGCGACGCGCTGGTCGTCCGGAACGTCCCGTACGGCGAGAGCGACGTCGTCGCGACCCTCCTCACCGAGCGGGAAGGCAAGATCGCGGCGATTGTCCGTGGCGCCCGCACCGGCAGCCGGCGCGGCGCGTACCGGCGGCTCGAAGCGGGCGGCGCGCTGGAGCCGATGCACACGATCTCGGCGATCTACGAAGACAAAGGGACCGAGCTCGTGACGTTGAAAGAGGCGCGGGTGATTCGCGCGCGGACCGGCCTGCTCGCGAGGCTCGACGCCATCGAGGCGGCCGGGACGCTGCTCCGCTGGGCGCGGCACGCGTTTCCGCCGAAGACGCCGGAGCCCGCGGGCTTCGCGACGCTGATCGAGACGCTCGACGCGCTCGACGCGGGCACGAACGAGCCCGACGCCGAGCTCGCGGCGGCGGGCCTTCGGCTCCTCGCCGACATCGGCTGGGGCGTCGAGCTCTCGCAGTGCGTGAAATGCGGGAGGCCGTGCCCCGAGGACGCGAGCGCGCAGCTCGACCCCGATCGCGGCGGAATCGTCTGCCGCGCGTGCGGCGGCGCGCGCATCTTGCTGCGTGGCCCGGTGCGACGCGCGGCGATCGCCGCTCTCGCGCGAAAGCCGTTCGACCACGAGCACGCGCGGGCGCTCGTCGAGATCGCCGACGCCGCGATGGCGGCCCACGCCGGGTTCAGGGACAAGTGACCCGAATGAACGACGTCGTCGCGTTCGGCGAGCTCCTCTGGGACGTCTACGAGATCGCGCCGGACACCTACCGGCGCATGCCCGGCGGCGCGCCCGCGAACCTCGCGTACGCGCTCGCCAAGCTCGGCGCGCGCGCTTCGATTGTCGGCGCCGTGTCGCGCGACGCGTTCGGCGACGCGCTCCTCGCGCGGATGCGCGCGGCGGGCGTCGACGTTGGGTCCGTCGTGCGCCTGCCGAACCGGACCGGGCTCGCGTTCGTGCGGCGGGATTGCCGCGGCGAGCCGAGCTTTCTCTTTTATCGCCACGAGACGGCCGACATGGTCCTAGGCGCGGAGCATCTGGAGGCGCGAATGCTCCGGGCGAAATTCGCCGCCCTCGGGACGAGCACGCTCGTGCGCGAGCCGCTCCTTTCGGCGACGAAGCGCTTCGTCGAGCTCGCCGAGCGGAGCGGCGCGGCGGTCGTCCTCGACCTCAACGTTCGCGCGCACCTCTGGCCGCGCCCGGCGGCGATGCGCGCCGCGGTGGCCGAGCTCGCGTCGCATGCGGCGCTCGTGAAAGCCTCGGAGGCCGACCTCGACGTGCTCGGCGGCGAGCGTTTTCTCCGCAAAAATGCGCCCCGCGCCACGTGGATCCTCACCGCGGGGTCGAAGACCGCGCGCGCCGTCGGCGCCCACGGCGCGGTCGAGCTCGCGGCTCTGCGCGCGCGTTGCGTCGACGCGACCGGCGCCGGGGACGCCTTCTTGGCCGGCGTCCTCGCCGTCCTCGCCGCGCGCGGCGCCGTGCCCGGCTCGAGCGCGTGGCGCGATCCCGCCGTTTTTTCGGATGCGCTCCGCGTCGGGCATATGCTTGGACGCAAAGTCGTTTCCAAAGTCGGCGCCGTAGCCGGGCTCGTCCGTCTCGAGACCGCGCGCCGCCTCGTGCGAAGGCCCACCGTTCGATGACCGCTCCCAAGCAAATCGCCAAATCCATCCGCTCGCCGCGCGGCGCCCGCACGACCGAGATCGACTGGGCCGACGGCCACAAGGGCGTCTACCCGCACGAAATCCTGCGCGGGTATTGCCCGTGCGCAGGGTGCCAGGGCCACTCGGGGACGATCGCATTCATCCCGCACGAGGGGACCGATCTCGAGATCGAAGAGCTCGCGCCGGTCGGAAACTACGCGCTCCAGATCACCTGGTTCGACGGACACGACAGCGGCATCTATTCGTACGCGTACCTCCGCTCGCTCTGCCAATGCGGCGCCTGCGCCGGGCCCCACGGCGAGACCATCCCGAGGTAATTTGAGCGCGAGCGAGGGCGAGAGGGAGCGGAAAAAGCTCGCCGGACGCGCAGGGATCGTCGGCGCGGGCACGCTCGCGTCGCGCCTGCTCGGCCTCGCGCGCGACATGGCGCTCGCGGCGATCTTCGGGCGCGCCGAGACCGACGCGTTCTTCGTCGCGTTCACCATCCCGAACGCGCTCCGGCAGTTGCTCGGCGAGGGCGCGGTCGCCAGCGCCGTCGTGCCGGTGCTCAGCGGAAAGCTCGCGACCGACGGCGACGACGCGGCGCGCGACTTCTTCGCGAAGATCCGCGGTGTCTCGCTCGTCGCCCTCACCGTCGTCACCGCGCTCGGCGTCGCGTTCGCCGGGCCGCTCTGCGAGCTCTTCGCGAGCGGCTACCACGCGCGCACCGGAGAGTTCCAGCGCACAGTCACGCTGACGCGCCTCGTCTTTCCGTACATTTTTTTCATGGGCACCGCCGCGCTCGGGATGGCGGCGCTCAACGCCAAGCGCAAATTCGCGGTGGCCGCGTTCGCGCCCGGCCTGCTGAACGTCTCGTTCCTCGCGTGCGCGTTTCTCTTGCCGGGTCCGCTCGAGCGCGCGGGCGTCGATCGCGCGTGGGCCATGGGCGCCGGCGCGCTCGTGGGCGGCGCGCTCCAAGTCGCCGCGCAGATCCCCGCGCTCCGCGCGATCGGCTACGCGTCGCGCCCGCGCTTCGCGCTCGATCCTGCCGTGAAGGACGCGCTCCGGCGCCTCTTGCCGATGACCTTCGGCATCGGCGTCTACTACGTCGATCTCGTCCTCTCGCGCCGCTTTCTCTCCGAGCTGCCCGCGGGCTCGCAGAGCTATTTCCTCGTGGGCGATGCGCCTCTGCGACTTTCCGCAGGGCATCTTCGTCATGGCGCTCTCGACCGCGGCGCTCCCGTCGCTCTCGACCTTCGCCGCGAAGGGCGACATGGTCGAGCTGCGGAAGACCTACGCCCACGGAATGCGCCTCGCGATGTTCGTCGCGATCCCGTGCAGCATCGGCCTCGCGGCGCTCGGCGAGCCCATCGTGCGCGCGCTCTTCGAGCGAGGACACTTCGACGCGATGGCCTCGCGCGAGACGGCGCGCTCGCTCCTCTGGCAGGGCGGCGCGATCTGGACCGTCGCGGCCGTTCGCCAGCTCGTGCCGGTCTATTACGCGCTCGGCGACACGAGGACGCCGGTCGTCGTGAGCGCGATCGATCTCTGCGCGTTCATCGGGCTCGCGTTGACCCTCCGCGGGCCCATGGGTCAGGCCGGAATCAGCGCGGCGGTCGCCGGCTCGAGCGCCGTCCAGATGGTCTTGCTCTTCGTCCTCCTCCGCGTGCGGCTCGGCCGGCTCGAGGCCGCCGACATCTTGCCCTCCGCGCTTCGGACGACGCTCGCGTCGGTGCTCGCCGGCGTCAGCGCCTATTCGGTGGCGCGTCTCTGCGGCATCCGCTCGCACGTGCTGCCGGGCGTCGCCGCGCTCGCGACGTTCGGCGCGATTTTCGTCGTGGTCGCGTGGGCGGCCCGCTCGCCCGAGCTCGAAGAGATTCACGTCGGCGTTGCGCCGGCGGCTCGCGCGGGGGAGAGTCGCGAACCCATGAAGAGCACGCCGCCGCCGAAAGTTCTCGACGCCCAATACCTCGGAAGCGGCACCGCGCCCGACCAGCTCCCCGGTCCCGCGCTCCCGGAGTTCGCGTTCGCCGGCCGCTCGAACGTCGGCAAATCGAGCCTTTTGAACGCGCTCGTAGGCCGCAAGGGCCTCGCGCGGACGAGCAAGGCGCCGGGCCGCACCGAGAAGATCAACCTCTTCGAGGTGCGCACCGAGGCGGGCACGATGGTCTTCGGCGATTTGCCCGGCTACGGCTTCGCGGCGCGCTCCAAGTCGCAGATCCAGTCGTGGGGACCGATGATTGAGGGCTACCTCCTCGGGCGCGGATTGCTGCGCGCGCTCGTCCTCCTCGTCGACGTGCGGCGCGGCGTCGAGCCGGACGATTCTCGAGCTCGTCGAGTTCTGGGCCCAGACGAAGAAGCCGCTCGTGCTCGTCGCGACCAAAGTCGACAAGCTCCCCAAGGCGCAGCACAAGCCCGCGCTCGAGAAGCTGCGCGCGAAGGCGCGCGATCTCGTGCCGGGCGTGCGGATGGTGGGCTTCAGCGCAGAGACCGGGCAGGGTCAGGACGAGCTCTGGGCGGCGCTCCTCGGCGTGATTCGCGCCTGAATCCCGCCCTTCGGGCGCAGGGTGACGAGCGGCTCGGGCTCGACGTCGCGCGCGCTCGTGAGATCGATCCGAAGTCGCTGGAGCAAAGTCACGAGCAGCACGTGGCTCTCCATCAGCGCGAAGTGGTTGCCGATGCAGACGCGCGGCCCGCCGCCGAACGGCATGTACGCGAGCGGCGCGAGCTTCTTCTCCTTGTCGCCGGTGAAGCGCTCGAGATCGAAGCGCTCGGGATTCGGGAAGCTCTCCGGCCGGCGGTGGATGCCGGCCACGTTGACGAGCACGACGCGGCCCTTCGGCACGCGCGCGCCGCCGATCGTGAGCTCGCGCGTCGCCTGGCGCCCGATCGTGTACGCGGGCGGGAAGAGACGCATCGACTCCTTCACCGCCGCGAGCGCGAGCGGGAGCGACGGGAGATCGCCCGCCGAGACGAGGCGGCCGCCGAGCACCGCGTCGATCTCGCGCTCGACGCGCGCGCGCTGCTCGGGGTTTCTCGCGAGCAGATAGAGCGTCCACGCGAGCGCGTTGGCGGTCGTCTCGTGGCCCGCGAGCATGAGCGTCATCGACTGGTCGCGGATCTCGCGGTCGGAGAGCGGCGAGCCGTCGTCCTCGTGCTTGGTCGCGAGCAGCATGCCGAGCAAATCGCCTCGATCGGCGCCGGACGCGCGGCGTTCGCGGATCAGCCGGTAGACGATCGCGTCGAGCTTTCGCACGGCCTGGCGCATTCGGAGGTTCCCGGGCGTCGGCACGGCCGGCGGGATCGGCACGAGGCGGATCATGCCGTCCATCATCTGGTTCATCGCCCGCGTGAGCGCTTCGCCCACGTCGTCGGCGTCGCCGCCGAGCTCGGCGTCGAAGAGCGTCTTGCCCACGATGTCGAGCGTGAGACGCATCATCGCGTCGGCGACGTCGGTCGTCCCCGCGCGCTCGAGGCGCTCGACCGTGCGCGCCGCCCGCTCGGCCATCACGTCGGCGTAGCCCGCGATGCGCTTGTGCGCGAAGAGCGGCGCCATCATGCGGCGCTGCTTCTTGTGCTCCTCGTGCTCGCTCGTGAGGAGCCCGTCGCCGAGCAGCGGGCGCGCGAAGATCGCGAGCCCCGCGCTCTTCACGAAGGCGTCGCTGTTCTCGACGAGCACCTCGTGCGCGAGGCGCGGCGAGCTGACGAACGTCAGCGGCCAGAGCCCCATGCGCGTGACGGCGACCTCGCCGTGCTCGCGCGCGAGCCGGTGCGAGAAGCCGATGCGATCGCGCTGGAAGTCGAGGAGGCTCCCGAGCAGGCGGTTGCCGGCTACGCGAGAGATCGAAGCGGGCGAAGAGGAGGCGGCGGCTGCGCTCATGCGTATCATTAATGTGAGCAATTGCTCGCTTTGGCTACTCGCAACCGCTAGCCTGGTGTCGATGCCTCGCCGAGTCGCTGTCGTCCCGAGAAAGCTGCCCTCCCAAGCGCGCGCCACCGTGACGGTGGACGCGGTCATGCGAGCCACTGCTCGCATTTTGGTCAAGCGAGGGTACCAGGCGACGACGACCAACCACATCGCCGAGGCCGCGGGCGTCAGCGTCGGCTCGCTCTACCAGTACTTCCCGAACAAGGAGGCGATCGTCGCCGCGCTGCTCGACCGCCACCTCGAAGAGAGTCAGGAGTTTTTGCGCCGCGGCACGGCGAACGCCCTCGCGCAGCCGCTCGAAGACGCGGCGCGCGGCCTCATCGAGGGCCTGCTCGCGGCTCACCGCGTCGACCCCGATTTGCACCGCGTCTTCGCCGAGGAGCTCCCGCGCATCGCCACGTTCGAGCGCATCCACCAGCTCGAACGAGAGACGCTCGCGCTCGTGCGCGCCTACATCGAGGTGCGCCTGCCGGAGCTCGCGAAGAGGCGGAAGGTCGACGTCGTCGCCTTCGTCATCGTCCACGCCGTCGAGGCGGTGACGCACGGCGCGGTTCTCTTCCGCCGCGATTTGCTCGACGACCCGGCGTTCGTGGACGAGGTCGTTCGCCTGGTCGTTCGTTACGCGGAGTGATGCATCGCTCGGGTTTGGGCCTACGGCGCCGTCATCGACCGCGACCACGGCGACCGTCGCCGCGCCACCCCGCGCGGGCTTTGAATGCGCTGGGTCTCCGGTCTCGTGCCCCAGGCTCCGGCGTGGGGTGGCCCAAATGTTCGCCTCCACGCTCCGGAACGAGCTTGCCCAGCAGATCGCGCCGCCCGGCCTTGATCAGCGCCTCGCGCGCGAGCGGCCAGTGCTGCGGGTCCCAGTAGAAGAGGAGCGCCTTCATCATGCGCTTCTCGCGCAAATCGCGTGCAACATGCACGGGTTTGCCCGTGAGCGGATCCTTGCCGGTGAAGTACATCGCGGTCGCGATCGCCATCGGCGTCGGAATGAAATCCTGGACCTGCCGCGGGCGCATTCCGCGCTCCTTCAGCCACAAGGCGAGCTCGATGGTGTCCTTCAGCGTCGAGCCCGGGTGGCCGGTGATGAAATACGGCACCGAAATACTGCTCTTTTCCGGCCTCTTCGCTCGCCTGACAGAACGCCTGCGCGAAGCGCTCGTAGTGCTCGACCGGCGGCTTCTTCATCTTGTCGAGCACCTCGGGATCGCTGTGCTCGGGCGCGACCGAGAGCTGGCCGCCGGTGTGGTGCTTGGCGAGCTCGGAGATGAACTCGGGGCTGCGCATCGCGAGGTCGTAGCGGACGCCGCTCGCGACGAAGACGCGCTTGATGCCCGGCTCGCTGCGCACCTTCTTCAAGAGCGACACGAGCGGCGCGTGGTCGGTGACGAGGTTCTCGCAAATACCGGGGTGGACGCACGAGAGGCGCCGGCAAGCGCTCTCGGTGCGCTCGTCCTTGCAGCGCATCTTGTACATGTTCGCCGTCGGGCCGCCGACGTCGGTGATGACGCCCGAGAAGCCCTCCATGCGCGAGAGCGCGCGCACCTCGCGCAGCACGCTCGCCTCGCTGCGGCTCTGGATGACGCGCCCCTCGTGCTCGGTGATGCTGCAGAAGGTGCAACCGCCGAAGCAGCCCCGCATCGTGACGATCGAGTGCTTGATGGTCTCGTAGGCAGGGATGCGCTCGCCGCCGTACGAAGGGTGCGGGAGGCGCGTGAACGGGAGATCGTAGAGGCCGTCCATGTCCTCCTCGTCGAGCGGGAGCGCGGGCGAGTTGAAATAGACCGCCTCGCGGCCGTGGACTTGGAGGAGCGCGCGGCCGTTCTGCGCGTTGGTCTCCATCTGGAAGGCGCGCGCCATCTTCGCGAACGCGTCCTTGTCCGCGGTGATTTCTTCGTACGACGGCAGGACCACGATGCCGCCGTCGGTCGTGAAGCGGCTCTTCTTCTCGAGGAGCGGCTCCCAGCCTTCTCGTCGAGGGGCGGTGCCCCTCGAGCTCCCCGATCCCTCGGCGCTCTCCGCTTCGCTCCGAGAGCCTCGCCCGATCGCGTACGCGGTGCCGCGGACGTCGCGGAGGTCGGAGGCGCGCTCGCCGGCGTCGAGGCGTCGCGCGATCTCCCACGCGGCGCGCTCGCCCATGCCGAAGACGAGCAGATCGCACTTGCTGTCGAGCACGATCGAGCGCCGCACCGAGTCGCTCCAGTAGTCGTAGTGCGCGATGCGGCGGAGCGACGCCTCGATGCCGCCGAGGACGACGGGCACGCCCGGGAACGCCTGGCGCGAAAGGTTGCAGTATGCAATCGACGCGCGGTTCGGGCGCGCGTTCGTGCGGCCGCCGGGCGAGTACTGGTCCTCGCCGCGCACCTTCTTCTGCGCGGTGAGCTTGTTCAGCATCGAGTCGAGGTTGCCGGCGGAGACGCCGACGAAGAGCCGCGGCGCGCCCATGCGCGCGATGTCCTCGATCGAGTCCCAGCGCGGCTGCGCGACGACGCCGACGCGGTAGCCGCGGCCCTCGAGGAAGCGCGCGATCAGGATCGGGCCGAACGCCGGGTGATCGACGTACGCGTCGCCGGTCACGATGAGGACGTCGAGCCGATCCCAGCCGCGCGCGTCCATCTCGTCGCGGGTCGTCGGGAGGAAGCGGCGAGCGCTCTCGACCGGCGGGCCGTGCTTGCCTCGGCGGAGCTGAGCGACGTTCATCAATTCGCTCGCGCGCGCGCGAAGCGGCGGAAACCGACGGCGAAGATGCGCCCGTCGGCGATCGCGACGAGGCCGCCCCAGCGGCACTTTTCGATGAGACGCCCGGGCGTCGCGCCGTCGAAGATCACGGCCTGGCCCTCCTCGAGCCGCGCGAACGCGCGCGCGTCGTCGGCGACGGGCGCGAGCGGCGAGCTCGGCTGGCCCGGCGTCGCCGCGTCGGCCGGAACGCGTCGGATTCGATCCTCGCCGATCCAGAGATCGCACTCGGCCGCGTCGGACCAGACGACGACCGCGGGCGAGGCGTCGAAGAGCGCCATTTCCCCGGCGCGACCGTGCGACGAGACGCGCCCCCCGAGCCGCTCGCGCGCGCGCGCGAGGCTCAGCCGTGGATCGCTCGTGACCGGAAGTGAGACGCGGCGGGGCACGTCGAGCAGCATAGCAGCGTATGAACGGGCATGAGCCGAGCCGTTGGCATTCTGCTGCTCCTCGTCTTCGTACCGCTCGCGCTCTTCGTCTGGACCGAGCCCCCGAGCGCGTCGGGCGCCGCGTACGTCCTCGGCGCGCTCGTGCTCGCCTCGTCGCTCGCCGGTCCGGCGCGGCTCCGGCGGCGCGTCGCGCTCGCGGGCGCCGTGCTGCTCGCGTTCCTGGCGATTTGGCGGGTCGCGTTCACCGAGCGCGCGGGCGACGTGCGCGTCGTCGACCGCCTCGTCGACGAGCGCGATCTCTCGGTGAACGCCTCGCGGGCGCTCGCGCATACGCATTTCATGCAGCGATCCGGACGTGCCGCTCCTGCCGGACGCGATGCGCGCGGGCTACGACGAGATGGCGCGCGAAGAGGGCGCGCTCCCGTCTCCGGTGCTCGCGACGTACCTCGGGCTCGAGCGGCCCGGGGCGTCGGACGCGATCGACTTCGAGCACGCGGGCGCCGACGCGGTCGTCTTTCTCCACGGCTACGCGGGCAATTTCACGATGTCGTGCTGGCTCTTCGCGCGCGCCGCGGCGCGCGCAGGCCTCGCGACCGACTGTCCATCGACGTCGTGGCGCGGCGATTGGTGGACGGCGAGCGGGGAGGCCATCGTGCGCGAGCGCATCGCCGCGCTCCGGGCGCGAGGCAAAACGCGCGTGTTCCTTGCGGGGCTCTCGAACGGAGGCATCGGCGCGAGCCGGCTCGCGCCTCGGCTGCGCGGCGAGATCGCGGGCCTCGTGCTCGTCTCGGGCGTCGCCCCTGACGCGGGCGCCCCAGGCGTGCCGACGCTCGTGCTCCAGGGCCGCCGCGACGCGATGTGCAGCGCGAGCGTGGCGCGCGCGTACGCCACAGGAAACGGCGCGAGCTACGTCGAGCTCGACGACGGTCACTTCGCGCTGCTCGTCGACCGCGACCGTGCCGCGCGCGCGATCGCCGACTGGCTCGCGCCCCGCGCTTCGTGCGGCGCTCGTGTACGATGCACGACGTGAGCGCGATCGCGATGACGCCCCTCGGGCGGCCGTTCCGCGGCACGGTGGTCGTGCCGGGCAGCAAGAGCATCACCAACCGCGCGCTCCCGCTCGCGGCGATGGCGCGCGGCGAGTCGGTGCTCGACGGCGTCCTGTTCGCCGAGGACACCCAGCACATGATCGGCGCGCTTCAGATGCTCGGCTACGAAATCGACGTCGACGCGCGCGCTCGCCGGGTGCGCGTCGTCGGCCGCGGCGCCGACGTCCCCGCGGAGCCCGAGACCGCGCGCCTTTCGTGCGGCAACTCGGGCACGACGCTGCGTTTTCTCACGGCGATGCTCTCGCTCGGGCGCGGCAGCTACGTCCTCGACGGCATCGCGCGCATGCGCGAGCGACCCGTCGATCAGCTCGTGGACGCGCTACGCGCGCTCGGCGCATCGATCGCCTACGAAGGCAGAGAGGGGTTCCCTCCCGTGCGCGTCGAGGGCCGCGGCCTCCGCGGAGGCGCGTGCAGCTTCTCGGACGCGAAGAGCTCGCAGTTCATTTCGGCCGTGCTCATGGCGGCGCCGCACGCCGAGACGGACGTCGAGGTTCGTCTCGTCGGCCCGATCACGAGCGAGCCGTACGTCGAGATGACGCTCCGCATGATGGAGCAGTTCGGCGTGCGCGCCCGTGCGATGGCGACGGGCGAGGGGAAGACGCTCGTCGTCCCGCACGGCGCGCCTTACGTCGCGCGGTCCTACGCCGTCGAGCCCGACGCGAGCAACGCGAGCTATTTCCTCGCAGCCGCTGCGATCACGCCGGGCGCGTCGGTCGCCGTGCCCGGCCTCGGCCGCGCGAGCCTCCAGGGCGATGTCGCGTTCGCCGAGCTCCTTGCCCGCATGGGCGCGGAGGTGTCGCTCGGCGACGATGCGATCACGGTCGGCGGCCCCGCCTCCGGCGCGCTCACCGGCCTCGACGTCGACATGAGCCGCACGCCCGACATGGTGCAGACCCTCTGCGTCGTCGCCCTGTTCGCTCGCGGCCCGACGACCGCGCGCAACGTGTGGAACCTTCGCATCAAGGAGACCGACCGCCTCGCCGCGCTCGAGCGCGAGCTCCAGAAGCTCGGCGCGCGCGTCACGAGCGGGCGCGACTGGATCCGCGTCGAGCCGCCCTCGTCGATCGCGCCGGCGAGCATCGCGACGTACGACGATCATCGCATGGCCATGGCGTTCGCGGTCGCGGGGCTGCGCGCCGAGGGGATTGTCATCGAGGACCCGGAGTGCACGGCGAAGACGTATCCGGGATACTTCGACGATCTCCGCGCCCTCGACCAATGAGCGCGTGGGATTCGCTCGTGCGCGTGGCGCGCGTCGCGGAGCTTCGCGGGGCGGCGCCCGACGAGCTGCGCGACTCCGTGGCGCTCCCCGAGGCCACCGCGCGCTTTTCGGCGGTGCGGCTCGACGCGTTCGTCCGCGGTCGCGTCGCCGCGCGGCTCGCGCTGCGCGCGCTCGGCGTGCGGCCCGGCGCGCTCGCCACCGGCCCGCGCGGCGCGCCCGCGTGGCCCGCCGGCGTCGTCGGCTCGATCACCCACGACGAGAGCCTCGCAGCTTCCGCCGTCGCGTTCGCGCGCGAGCTCCGAGGCGTCGGCCTCGACGCGCAGGCGCTCGCCGTCGAGCCGCCCGCGACGGTCGAGCTCGTCGCGAACGGCGACGAGCTCGCGCGCCTCCTCGTCCCCGAATCGGCGCGTTTCACGGTCGCGTTCTCCGCGAAAGAGACGCTCTACAAATGCCTCGCGCCGACCGCCGGTGCGTTCTTCGGTTTCGGCGACGCCGAGATCGTCGCGGCCGACCGAGGCTCGGTGCGGCTGCGCCTGCGCACCACGCTCGCGCCGTCGCTCGCCGTCGGCTCCGCCTTCGACGTGCGCTTCCGGCTCGACGGCGCGCGAGTCTTGACCGCCCTCGAGTGGTGCTAACATCCGCGCTGCCCACAGGAACCCCTTGAACGACTGGTCCCCCGACTCCTGGAAGTCGAAGCCCAACCACCAGCCCTTCCACTACGACGACGCGAGGGCCCACGCCGAAGCGGTCGAGCGCCTCCGCAAGATGCCGCCGCTCGTCACGTCGTGGGAGATTGAGCGTCTCCGCGAGCTCCTCGTCGAGGCGCAAGAAGGCCGCCGCTTTCTCTTGCAAGGCGGCGACTGCGCCGAGACCTTCGCCGATTGCACGCCCTCGGTCATCACGAGCAAGCTCAAGATTTTGCTCCAGATGTCGCTCGTGCTCGTGCAGGCTTACCAGGGGCCGGTGATCCGCGTCGGCCGCGTCGCCGGCCAGTACGCCAAGCCGCGCAGCAAGCCCACCGAGACGCGCGACGGCGTCACGCTCCCGAGCTACTTCGGCGATCTCGTCAACGCGGCCGAGTTCACGGCCGAAGCGCGCCGCGTCGACCCGCAGCGCATGCTGCTCGCGCACCAGCACGCGGCCGTCACGCTCAACTTCATCCGCTCGCTCACCGCGGCCGGCTTCGCCGACGCGCACCACACCGAGTACTGGGACCTGCCGTTTCGCGACAACGTGCCCGAGTCGGTGCACCGCGAGTACCGCGCGATCACGAGCCGCCTCTCGGAGGCGCTGCGCTTCATGTCGGCGCTCGGCGAGCAGTCGGTCGCCGAGCTCACGCGCGTCGATTTCTACACGAGCCACGAGGCGCTCCACCTCGACTTCGAGTCCGCGCAGGCGACGACCGTCCCGCGCCGCGCCGGGCACTACCTCCTCAGCACGCATTTCCCGTGGATTGGCGAGCGCACGCGTCAGCTCGACGGCGCCCACGTCGAGTTCCTTCGCGGCGTACGAAACCCGCTCGCGATCAAGGTCGGTCCGAGCGCGCCGCCCGCCGAGATCGTGCGCCTCGTCGCGACGCTCAACCCCGACAACGAGCCGGGCCGCGTCACGCTCGTCACGCGTCTCGGCGCCGACCGCGTCGCTGACGCCCTGCCGCCGCTCGTCGAGGCCGTGCGCCGCGAGGGCATGCGCGTCCTCTGGGTCACCGATCCGATGCACGGAAACAGCCACGTCTCGCCGGGCGGCCGCAAGACCCGCCACTTCGACGAGATCATCCGCGAGGTGAACGCGTCGTTCGACGTGCACGCAGCCGTCGGCTCGCGGCTCGGCGGCGTGCACTTCGAGATGACGGGCGAGGACGTCACCGAGTGCACCGGCGGCGTGAGCGGCGTCGCCGACTCGGACGAGGGCGACAAATACGAGACCGCGTGCGACCCGCGCCTCAACTATGGCCAGTCGCTCGAGATGAGCTTCCTCGTCGGCCGGCGGCTTCACGACCGAAAGCGGCCGGCGTAGCCAGTTTGCTGGGTGGGCGCAGCAGGATTTGAACCTGCGACTTCAACCGTGTGAAGGTCGCACTCTACCGCTGAGTTATGCGCCCGAGCTTCAGAACGGATGGACGCGTATCACGCCGTGCGTCAGACGTCGACCTTGTCCGACGCGGCCGCGACTGCTTGGGCGGGGTCGCGGGTGGCGACCTGTTTGCCGAGCGACAGGGTGCCGAAGAAGATTCCGAGGGTGAGGGCCAGGACGGCGAAGTGCCCGAAGAAGGCTCCGGAGCATCCGGCGACGGCGACGGGGGCGATGGCTGCGAGATACCAGGGGGTGAGCCTCATCGTTCCTTTTCTTTCACGGCCACGAGCCGTGGAGCATATGTAGGATAAGATACGACACCCCTTCGAAGCACCCAAACTTCTTACAGCCGGGCGACCGTAGCGACCTGGCTCTTGCTTATGCAAGTGAAAGCGTAAGGGGGTCATGAAACAGGTAGGAGCAGGTGTCGTTCCGTGCGCAAGTGCGCGACCTCACTCGCGCAGGTGAATCCCACGGGACACTCGATGTGTTTGCCGTGACTCGACCGATGCGTCTATCGTGGTCGCGTGCAAAGGCGCTGGTTCGCGTTCGCGCTGACGGTCGCATCGGTCGCGGCCGTGTGGGGGTGCACGATCGATCCCGGCCCGAACTTCGTGGTCCCGCTCTCGGTGTTCAACCAGGACTTCTTCTACTGCCACGTCGAGCCGGAGTACCTGTTCGCTCCGCAGACGCAGTGCGGCGCAGGCGCTTCGGGTGACAACGGCAATTGCCACTTCAACTCGTCGGCGGTCAGCGGCATGGTCCTCCAGGACCACACGCCGATCGACTGCGGAGGCGGCGACCACCCGGTGTCGGGGCCGAACGGGACGGGCGCGATCGGGCCGGGCAGTCCGGCGGCGAACAACTTCAGCTCGGCGTCGCTCGAAATGGTGCGCGACTGCGTCGACTACGCCTCGTGTCAGGCCCCGATCTTTGAAGCGACCGACGTCCACCCAGGCGCACCCGCGAATGATTTTCGATCCAAGCGATCCGACGCTTCCGAACGTCATCTTCAAGTGGGCCGCGACGCCATGACGAGATACGCAGCCGCCGCTGCGTTCGCGTGCGGCATCGCCAGTTCCGTGGCTTTCGCCACGATGGGCATCGCGACGTCGGCTTTCGCACAGGACGAGGACAAGGCGGAGGCGTTCGCGCGCGTCGTCGTCGACTCCGCCGAGCTGCGGACGGGCCCGGGCGTCTCGTTCCGCGTCATCTACACGGCGCATCGCGGCGAGACGTTCGCGCTCGACGGGCGGCAAGGCGGCGGCTTCTGGCTGCGCGTTCTCTTGCCCGACGGGCGGCGCGCCTACGCGATGGGCGAGCAGGTCGAGCCGTTCGCGGTGACCGACGACCAGTTCAAGCGCCCGGGCCTCTTCGCGCCGCCGCCGCTCGAGGGCTCGCGCGGCGGCTTCGCGCTCGTCGGCGGGATGCTCAACATCCCGGTGAAGAGCGGCGCGTTCCAGCAGTTCGGGTACATGGAAGTTCGCCCGCAGCTCGTGCTCGACAAAACGTTCAGCCTCGAGGCGTTCGTCGGCGACGGGCTCACCGAGGACGGCGCGCAGATCTTCTACGGCCTCACGGCGGCGGTCTATCTCTTCCCCCGGTTCGCGCTCTGTCCGTTCCTCGAGCTCGGCGGCGGCGGCCTCAGCGTATTTCCGAAGTCGGACTCGTTCGTCTTGCAGCGCGAGGATTTGTTCGTCGCGCGCGCGGGCGGCGGATTTCTGTTCGCGCTTCGAAACCGCATCCTCGTTCGCATCGAGGCGACGAACATGACCCTCTTCACCGCGGGCCAGTACCAGAACGCGCAAACCGTCACCGGCGGTTTCGGAGTGTATTTCTGATGAAGAAGATCCTCGCCCTCGGTGCTCTCCTCGCGATGAACGCGTGCGTCACGGTTCGGCCGCAGGAGCGCGCGGTCCTCGCCGATCCCGTGATGCAGTTCGAGGGCGATCCGCTCGTCGCCGCGCAGCTCCACCACGCCATCGACAACCGCGAAGGGAGCTTCGGCGGATCGGGCGTGGCGGGCGGAGGGTGCGGGTGCAACTGACCTTCGCGAAGCGATTTTGCGTCTGGGTCTTCGGCGTCGCGATTTTCGCGATCGCCGCGCCGGCGCGCGCGCAGGTCGTCCAGTTCGACACCTCGCACGCGATCTATTACGAGGCGCCGCTGAAGACGCACATGTTCGTCTACTCGCCGTCGGTGACGCTGACGGCGAACCCGAGCGACTCGGTGAGCGTCTACGGGGGGTGGGAGGCCGACGTCGTCAGCGGCGCGAGCGTCTCGGCGAAGGCGGGGCCGGCGTACCAGGCGACGCACCCGACGGCCGACGTGATCACGACCGCGAGCGTCAACGACTTCCGCAACGTCGGCAAGGGCGGCTTCACGATCAAGCACGACAACGTGACGTTCGGCGGCGGCGGTCTCTACTCGAGCGAGAACGACTACCACTCGATCTCGTTCAACGTGACGGCGCGCACCGAGCTCTTCGAGCACAACACGCAGCTCCAGATCGATTACGCGCACAACTTCGACGACGTTTGCGACCTCGTGCAGAACCCGAACGCGGTGCCGGTCGCGCACCTCGCGCTGCCGTCGAGCAAGGGCTGCTTCACGAGCGATCCGACGCGCATGCAGCACGACATCGCGATCGACAGCTTTCAGGGCGGGTGGTCGCAGGCGTGGACGCCGAATTTCCAGATGCAGGCGATCTACACGCTGCAGCTCCTCCACGGTTTCCAGAGCGATCCGTACCGCTCGGTGTACGTGGGCGAGGGGCTCAAGGCGCAGGAGTACACGCCGCTCGACCGCATGCGTCACGCGATCGCGCTTCGCGGGAACCTCTATTTGCGCGGCTTCAAGGGCGCCATTCGCGCCGGCGTGCGCGGCTACCGCGACTCGTGGAACATCTGGAGCGGCGAGGCGGAGCTCGAGATCGAAAATATTTCGGGTCGCACTTTCGCGCGGCGCTGAACGGCCGCTTCTACAAGCAGACCGGCGCGATTTTCTGGAGCGACGACTACACCGGCGGAAACCCGCCGCTCGGCCCGCACGGGCAGTACTTCACGGGCGACCGCGAGCTCTCGCCGTTCTTCAGCGTGATGGGCGGCGTGAAGCTCACGTACGAAGCGGCGGCGGGCGAGAAGAAGGTCCTCGGGTTCATGACGGGGCTGCGGCTCGTCGTGGCGGCGAACTTGATGGACTTCAGCTACGACGAGTACACGCTGGGCGGGCAGCCGATCACGGGGGCGTTTGCGTATTTGTTGAACCTCGGGTTGTCGGCGGGGTTTTAGTCGGGCAACCCCCGCCGACATGCTCGGCCGGCGGCCGCGCGTGACGCGAGTGCATCGAGCCGCCGGCCTGCACCCCTGCCGATGGCAGTTGTCATTGGCACGTGTTGTTGATGCAAACGTCGGTCGACTGGCAGCAATCGCTGTCGACGCCGCAACCGGTCGCGCTGCTCGGAATGCAGCCGCATCGGTCGTTGCCGCTTGCGCAAATTCCCGTACAACAATCGGCGTCGACCGTGCAGGTGCCTTGATCCGGCTCGCACGTCGCCGCTACGCACACGCCGTTCCCGCAGACGTGCGCGTTGTCGCATGAGGTGCCGCACGCGCCACAGTTCGAATGATCCGTGGAAAGATCGACGCAAGTCGCCGCGCAGAGGGTAAACCCTGGCGCGCACGGCTCGCCGCTGCACTGGCCCGAGCTACACGTCGTACCCGTTGCGCACACGACACCGCACGAACCGCAGTTCTGGTAGTCCGAAGCGAGGTCGGCGCATGTGCCGTTGCAGTCGGCCAACCCTGCGGCGCAGCTCCCCGGACACTGGCATTGAGGGGGGAGCGTCAGCGGGAGGATGTCGGTGCAGTCCGCGGACGAGAGCAGCGACGCGCACTGCTGCACCTGAGCGTTGGTGAGGCACGAAGGCTTACCGCAATCGGCGGTGCAGGTGCCGGCTTGGCTCACACATGCAGACGCGGACGGGACGGTGTTCGGATCGCACTGCGCGAGCCGATCGCACCACGCTTGAACGAGGCGCTCCGTCGCATTTTCGACCGTGGGAAAGGAGCTCGGATCGGGCCCGCAGGCGGCCACGACCCCGACGAACGCAAACGACAACGCGAAACCCGCGACGGCCCGCCTCTGCATGCGTCGAAGGTACCTCGGGCCGCCGAGCCCAACAAGAATGCATGCCGGGTTCGATACGCGCTCTCGAGCCTCGCGCGAGCTCACCTCTCCGCGCCACTGCGCGCGAGCCCATGGGGGTCCACAATCGCGTCAGCGGAAACCCCGCCCCCTCACGATTCGGCGAAGCCGAATCGTCGGAGGGGGCGCGAATGCGCGGAGGCCAGCGGCTCGCGCGTCCCGTGTTCGCCGAGGCCGATGGCCGAGCACATTCGCGGGGGGAGCTCACTCCTCCTCCGACTCCCCCCGCACCGCATGCTTCTTCGCGAGCTCATGGAGGTGCTTCCGATCCATCTTCGCCTCCCGCGCCGCCGCGCTCACGTTGCCCCCGTGCCGCTGGAGGAGCCATTTCACGTAGCGCCGCTCGAACTCCGACTCGAAGCGCGCGCGGGTCTCGCGGTAACTTTTTTCGGGCTCGAAGGCGAAGGCGGTGCTCGTGTCCGCGGCGCCCGCGCCGAGCGCCACGTCGCCGAGCTCGCTCGCGCCCGTCGCGCGCGCCATGTAGACCGCACGCTCGAGCACGTTGCGGAGCTCGCGCACGTTCCCCGGCCAATCGTGCGCGAGGAGGCCCTGCATCGCGCGGTCCGATAGGCCGAGGCGCTCGCCGCCGGCGCACGCGGTTCCCAGGATCGCGTCGGCGAGCATCGGGATGTCCTCGCGGCGCTGGCGCAGCGGCGGCACGGTGACCGGCACGACGGCGAGGCGGAAGTAGAGATCCTCGCGGAATTTCCCGGCGCGCACCTCGCGGAGCAAATCGCGCTTGGTCGCGGCGACCACGCGCACGTCGGACTTCAGCGGCTTGTTGCCGCCGACGCGCCGAAACTCGCGCGTCTCGAGGACGCGGAGCAGCTTCGGCTGGACGTCGACCGGGAGCTCGCCGATCTCGTCGAGAAACAGCGTGCCGCCGTCGGCGAGCTCGAAGGCGCCCTGGCGCGAGGCGACCGCGCCGGTGAACGCGCCGCGCTCGTGGCCGAAGAGCTCGCTCTCGATGAGCGAGTAGCTCACCGCGCCGCAGTCGACGACGACGAACGGCCCGCTCTTCCGAGGCGACTGCAAGGCGATCGCGCGCGCGAGCACGTCTTTTCCCGTCCCGGTCTCGCCCTCGAGGAGCACCGTGGCCTCGGTCGGCGCGATGCGCTCGAGCACGCCGAAGATGGTCCGCATCGCGAGGCTTTGGCCGAGCGCCGGACCGAAGCTGCTGGCGTCGCTCGGCAGGACCTCGGTCTTCTGCGCGCCGGGCCGGAGGCCGATCTCCACCTCGCCCACCTTGAGCACCGCGCCGGGCGAGAGGAGCGCGTCGGTGACGCGCGTGCCGTCGACGCGCGTGCCGTTGGTCGAGCCGAGGTCGCGCACGCGGACGGCGTTGCCCTCGCGCACGAGCTCGCAGTGGTGGCGCGAGACGGTGTCGTCGGGGAGGACGAGGTCGTTGTCCTCGGCCTTGCCGACGCGCGCCTGCTCGCCGAGGCGAACGATCGCGCCTTTTTTCGCGCCCGAGAGGACGATCAGCGTGAGCGCGCCGCCCGCGAGCGCGAGCCCCGCGGCGGCGCGCGTCTCGATCGGGACGTCGCCTTCGAGCGACGAGGCGACGGTTTTGTCGTCGCTCATCGGCCGCGCTCCGCGACGTCGATCGACGTGCTCGAGCCGGCCTCGAGCCGAACGCGTCGCTCGGTCGACCACGCGTCCTGCGGCGTCTTCACGTCGATGTCGACGACGTACTCGCCGTCGGGCAGGCGCGCCTCGTGGTGGACGACGCGCGGAGCGTTGCCCGGAGCGTAGTGGAGCGCGACGCTCCGCGTGAGGTCGTCGCTGCTCGGCGACGCGTAGTGAATCGCGACGTCGGTCACTCGCGACGCCGAGTCGCCCAGCACGACGTTGACCGACTGATCCTTCGGAAACCGCGGCTGGAGGAAAAAGTACGCCGCCGCGCCCACCGCGCCGAAGAGCAGAAGCGACCCCGACCGCGTCATGATCACCTGCGCGCGCGCAGGGCGCGAATGCGCGTCACGAGAGCAGCGATGGTCGAGTCGGGCAAGTCGTTGGGCGGCATGAGACCCTTGCCCGCGCGGATGCGCTGGGCGATCTCCTGATCCGAAACCTTTGCTTGCCAGTCGCCGTCCGTCAAATCGGGTGCCTTGACCAGCGCGCCGTTCGGCCCGTCGCCGCGGCCCATCGGTCCGTGGCACTGCGAGCAGATTTGCGCCCACGCGGTCTCGGCGAGCTGCGTCGCGACGTCGACCTTGCCGCTCGGCTGCGGCTGGGCTCCCTGCTGTTGCTCGGGCGGATCATGGTCCTGCGGCGACCATTCCCCGGTGGGATCGGGCGCGCGGTCGCACGCCGCGACCAGCGTGATCAGGGCGAAGAGGGCTGCCCACTGGCGCATGCGGGCCCACCTTAGAACCTTGCCCGCGTCATTCCTAGGGGCTACGTTCCTGATGTGGCGTGGACCGGCATCCGCCGGCCGCGACCGGAGGTCCAATGTATACTGCAAATATCCGCGCCCGCGGCGCGGCGAAGGTTACCGCGCCCGAGATTCGCGCGAGGAAAACGGCCGGGCCGAAGATCTCGATGGTCACGGCCTACGACTTCACGATGGCGCGCCTCGTGGACGAGTCGGGCGTCGACATGATCCTGGTCGGCGACTCGCTCGGCATGGTCGTGCAGGGGCTGTCGAACACCATCCCGGTGACGCTGGACGAGATTTGTTACCATGGTAGAGCGGTAACGCGCGGCGTCGAGCGGGCGCACGTCGTCGGCGACATGCCGTTTCTCTCGTACCAAGTCTCGTCGCTCCAGGCGGTCGAGAGCGCGGGGCGCATGCTGAAAGAGGGCGGCTTCGAGAGCGTGAAGCTCGAGGGCGGGGAGGTCTTCGCCGAGCACGTCCACCGCATCGCGCGCGCCGGCATTCCGGTCGTCGGGCACGTCGGGCTCACGCCGCAGAGCGTGCACGCGCTCGGCGGGTTCAAGGTCCAGGGGCGCGGCGACGACGCGGCCGAGCAGATTGTCCGCGACGCGCTCGCGGTCGAGGCGGCGGGCGCGTTCTGCATCGTGCTCGAGGCCGTTCCGCCGGACGTCGCCGCGCGGGTCACCGCCGAGGTGTCGATCCCGACGATCGGCATCGGCGCGGGCGCCGGATGCGACGGGCAGGTGCTCGTCTGCACCGATTTGCTCGGGCTCTCGCGCGGGCCCCGCCCGAAGTTCGCGAAGCGCTTCGCCGAGCTCGGCGACGCCGCGGTCGCCGCCTTCAAGACGTACGTCGCCGACGTGCAGAGCGGCGAGTTCCCCGACGCCGACCACTCCTACAAGCCGAACCGCCAGGAAGAAGAGAAGGTCGCCGCGTCGGGCGAAGGCGGCGTCGTCGTTCCGTTCATGCGCTGAGCGAGGCGCGTCGACGTTGGCCGTGTTTGCGCGCGTTCATCAGCACGTAGACGAGCGCGTTTCGTACCTCGGTAGGCGTCCGAAGGTCGCGCGCGTGAAAGCGCTCGCGCCACACCTTGCCGCGGGTGTCGAGCAGACCGTTGATCGCGCGGGCGAGGCGAACGCCGAGCCCCTGCATCCCGCGCGAGAGAATCGTGCGGTCGCGCGCTTCGACGACGAGGTGCACGTGGTTGCTCTGCACCGAAAATTCGGTGATCCGGAACGCCTGGCGCGCCGACGACTCCGACATCCCGCGGATCGCGCGCTGCACGGCGGCGAAGAGCGCTTGTTCCCGAAACGACGGAAGGCCGGCTCGCGCCCGCAGGGTGACGTGCACCGGATGATGTTTGTTGTGCTTCGGCCGCGGCCGGTGCGGGACGGTGCGCCGGTTGCCCGGCTTTCGCCCGGCGCCCGGACGGGCGCCTCCCCATCGGGGCCGCTCGAGCGGAAGCGTCAGTGGTGAACAGGCTGGCGCGCAGACCGAGGACATTCCTGAAAAGAGCAGGCGGTCCGGCGCCCGCCTCGTTGGTGCCAACGGCCCATTCCGCGAGCCGCGGACGTGCAGTGCGGAGCGCAGCGACCCCGCTCAGGGCCGCCGCCGACGCGAGCGGGCAACGACCGCGACTACGCGCGCGCCTCGCGGCCTCGGGCTGCGCGCGGGCGCTGGCTCAGCGTTTCCGCTCGAGGAACTCCTCGTATGTGCCGCCGAAGTCGTCGATCTCGGTGTGGTCGCCGACTTTGTGGAGGTCGATCACGCGCGAGGCGAGCTCGCCGACGAAGTGGCGGTCGTGGCTGGTGACGATGACCGTGCCTTGAAAGAGACGTAATCCGTCGAGCAGGCCCTCGATCGACTCGATGTCGAGGTGGTTGGTGGGCTCGTCGAGGACGAGCACGTTGTGTTTCTGGAGGAGCAGCTTGCAGAGGAGCAGCCGCGCGAGCTCGCCGCCCGAGAGCGCCTCGACGGGCTTGAGCGCCGCGTCGCCGGAGAAGAGCAGGCGGCCCATGATGCCGCGGATGGTCTCCTGCGCGGCGTTCTTGTCGAACTGGTAGAGCCACTGGAACGCGCTCATCGCGCCGGCGGACTCGCCGAGCGACTCGTGGTGGTCTTGGGCGAAGTAGCCGACCGAGACGTCGTGGCCCCACGCGATGTTGCCGCCGTCGGGCACGAGAGTCTCTTTCTGCGTGTCGGCGTCGAGGCCCGAGAACGCACCGACGAGGAGCTTCAAGAGCGTCGACTTTCCGATGCCGTTCGGCCCGGTGACCGCGATTTTGTCACCGCGGTTCACGTTGAGCGACGCCCCGGCGAAGATGACGAGCTTGTCATGGTGGGTGAGGGGGTACGCCTTCTCGATGCCGACGGCGCGCAGCACGTCGCGGCCGCTCGGCTTGTCGAACTCGAAGCGGATGAACGGCCGGACCAGGCTCGAGCGCTTCGGCCCGCGCGCCTCGATCTGCTCCTCGAGCTTTTCGATTTGCTTGAGGCGGCTCTGCGCTTGGCTCGACTTCGACTTGTGGGCGCCGAAGCGCTGGACGAAGTCCTGGAGCTCGCCGATCTTCTTCTTCGACGCCGCGGCCTGTTGCTCCGCGCGCTGCTTGTTCTCGTACTTCTGCGCGACGAAGTCGTCGTAGCCGCCCGTGTAGACCGTGATCGTGCGGTAATCGACGTCGGCGATGTGGGTCGCGACGCCGTTCAAGAAGTGGCGGTCGTGCGACACGCAGACGAGCAGGCCCTTGAACTCTTCCGTGAGAAAATGCTCGAGCCAGCGGATCGAGTCGAGGTCGAGGTGGTTGGTCGGCTCGTCCAGGAGGAGAACGTCCGACTTGCCGAAGAGGACCTGAGCGATGAGGACGCGGAGCTTGTAGCCCGCGGGGAGCGTCGTCATCTTCTCTTGATGCTTTTCGGCGGGGATGCCGAGGCCCTCGAGCAGCGCGCCGGCCTCGCTCTCGGCCATGTAGCCGTTCTCTTCGGCGATGACGCCCTCGAGCTCGCCGAGGCGGAGGCCCACCTCGTCCGTGACCTCGCCCTCGAGGAGCCGCTCTTTTTCGGTCATCGCGTCCCAGAGCGTCTTGTTGCCCATGAGCACGGTGTCGATGATGCGGCTCTCGTCGTACTCGAAATGGTTCTGCTTGAGCACGCCGAGGCGGATCGACCCGGGCATGTCGATCGAGCCGGTGTCGGTGTCCTCCACGCCGGCCAGCATCTTCAAAAGCGTGGATTTTCCAGCGCCGTTCGCGCCGGTCAAACCGTAACGCTTGCCGGGATCGAACTGCATCGAGACGTTCTCGAACAGGATCTTCGGGCCGAAACGCTTGGTGACTTTGTCGAGGATGATCACGGGAAACTCTTTTCCGAGGGTCGCCGCGTTTACCTCAGAACGTGTATGTTGGCAAAGGAGGGATGCGCGAGCGCGGGCCGTACGTCGGCGGGATTCTCGATCTGCCGCAGTCGAAGAGCGAGGACGAGCGTCGCGCCGCCTGGCGGCAGACGCTCGTGCTGCTCGCGCGCGGCGGGGAAGGGCCGGGGCCGCTCGAGGGACTTCACCCGGACGCGCTGCTCGCCGCGGTTCGGACCGCCCTCGCCAGTGGCCTCGTCGACGACACCGACTGGATCGCCGAGGCCGCCGCGGGCGTGGCGCTCTACGAGCTCGCGGCGGTGATCCCGCCCTCGGCCGAGCAGCGCGAGCTCGGCCGTCGCGTCCTCGCGCGGCTGCTGCAAGGCGGCGCCGACACGTTCACGGCGATCGCGACGCGCATGGCGCTCGGGACCGGCAAGGGGCTGTCGACGCCGAGCGTGCGAGCGCGAATCGCGCTCGTCATCGAGCTCCCGCTCGGCTCCGGCGTGGCCGTCGGGCCGCTGTGCCTCGCGCTCGTCGCGCGTCGCCAGCTCGCGCGCGAGTTCGTCGCATTGCCTTCGATGGCTTCGCTCCCGGCGCGGCGCTCGGCGGCGCTCATCTTCGAGCACGCGGCGCGCGAAGCGGGACGGCGCGCGCAGCAGGGCGACGAGCACGCGATGCGTGCGTTCGTGCAGGACGGCGCCGCGCAAGCCTTCGAGCGCTTGCTCGCCGACCGCGAGCCGCTCGTCTGGCGGCGCGCGGCGGCGGCGCGCGGAATGCTCGCGCCGTGGAACGCGTCGATGCGCGCGGCGGTTCAGGGCGGCATCGACCCGAAGCTCTCGCCGACCGAGTGGCGTCGCGCCGCGACGTCGATCGCGGCGATGATGTCGGTCGATCCCGACCAATCGAAGAGGCTCGTGAAGCAGTGGATGAGCGACGGCGGGCCGCTCGCGCGCGATCCGGGCGGCGCGTCCGCGCTGGTTTGGGGCCTCGCGCGCGCGGCGGAGGCGGAGCCGGACGGCGCGGCCGAGATCCTCGCGCGCCTCACCGAGCGTGCGCCGCTCGCGATTGCCGAGGCGGTGTGCGATTCCGCGACCGACTGGGGCGGGGCCGGGCCGTTCGAGCACTCGCTCGGGAAGATCATCCAGGCGATCCGCAACCACGACGCGCAGGGCGAGGGCGAAGAGGCGATGCACCGCGAGGTGCTGCGCGAGCTCGAGCGCGTGCCGCGCGCGCGCTCGAGCAAGAACGATTTCGGCGACGAGCCGCGCGCCGACGACCCGCTCGACGTCCAGGTCGCGCGCGCTCTCTCGACGCTCGCGACCGGCGGCGCCCGGGCCGCGTACGCGCTCGCGAAGACGGCGTTCGACGACGTGCACGGTCTCCTCGACGCGCTCGAGGCGGTCACCGACGACGCGACGAGCGCGGTCGCGCGCCGCACGTCGATGACCGTGGTGCGTCAGCTCGATCACGCGCTCCTCGAGCGCAGCACGCTGCTCGATCTGTTGCACCTCGCGCCGTCGCCCGACGCGGCCAAGGCGCACGAAGAAGCGTTCGCCGAGGCGCGCGACCGCATCGCCTCGTGGGTGCTCGATCGTTTCCGCGAGCGGCAGGGCGAGGACCCGAGCGGGCCGGCCCGCGACGCCGCGCTGCGCTTGCGGCGCCTGCGCGCGCTCCTGCACCTCGTCGACAGCGATCTTGGCGAGGACGATCCCGTGCGCGCGAGCGCGATGCGCAAGCGCTGGTCGGGCATCGCGAGCGTGCTGCTCGGCCGGATGGGAAACGCGCTCCCCGCCATGCTCCGGCGCGCGAACGCGGCGGCGCTCTCGCGCACGCTCGACGCGCTCGTCCGCGCGGACGCGCTCGACCCGGCGGACGCGCTCCTCGCGGTGGCAGGTCGCGCGGGCGGCCCGGCCGAGATGCACGTCCTCGCCGAGGCCTCGCTCGATCCGTCGCTCCGCCACGCGCTCGGACGCTACGCCGATCTCGCGGGCGCGGTGCTCGCCGCCGAGAGCGCGCCCGAGCCCGCGACCGCGCTCTCCGCCGAGCTCGAGGCGCTCGAGGTCTGGACGCGCGACGGCCTGCTCAATCCGTCGAACCGCGCCGAGGCGCTCCGCACCGTCGTGACGAGGCTGCACCACGCCTGCGCCGCGGTCGCGCGCGCGCGGTCGCTCGCGGATCTGTGCACGTCGGGCGGGACCGACGCGGACGTCGTCGCGGCCTTCGACAGCGCGCTCGTCTCGCTCGCGGCGCTCGCGGCGGGGGCGCGCGCGCGACTCGACGTCGACGGCGGACGTGCCGCGCCGCACGCATCCGCGCTCGCCGTCGGCGTCGCGCGCGTGCTCGCGGGGACCGAGCCTTCGGTGCCAGAGGCGCTGCGCGAGGCGTCGCTCGCCGCCGCCGCCGCCGCGCCGCCCGCCATCGCCTCCATCGCGCGACGCGCGATCGAAGGGATCGCCGCGCTCCCCGCGCGCGACGCGGGCCAGCGCGCGAGCGCGGTCCGCATGACCGAGGCGCTCCCGTCGTGGCTGCCCGCGCGACGCACGATCGGCGGGTTTTACGTGCTGCGCCCGCTCGCGAGCGGCGGCGGCGGCAGCGTCCTCGTGGCCGTCCGCATCGAGGAGCGCCAAGAAGAAGGCGCCGAGCGCTTCGCGCTCAAGGTCCCCGCGTATGACGCGTCGGCCGCGCGCACCGTGTCCGAGACCGAGTTCTTCGAGATGTTCCGCGCCGAGGCCGGCGCGCTCATCGCGGTCCCCACCCACCCGAACCTCGCGCGCTTCGTCACCTTCGACACCGGCTCGAAGCCGAAGCCGATCCTCGTCATGGAGCTCGTGGAAGGGCAAAACCTCGAGCACGAAATCGCCTCGGGCGCGCTCGACGCGCCGCGCGCGCTGAAGGTCCTCGACGACCTGCTCGCGGGGCTCGAGGCGATGCACGGCGTCGGCGTTGGTCACCTCGACCTGAAGCCGTCCAACGTCGTCCTCCGCCAAGGCCGCGACGCCGTGCTCGTCGATTTCGGCCTCGCCGGCCGGCACCTCCGCCCCGGCTGCGCGACCGGGCCGTACGGCGCTCCCGAGGTGTGGGCCGGTAACCCCGGCGCGGGCCCGCTCGCCGCCGACGTCTACGCGTTCGGTTGCGTCGCGTACGAGGCGCTGACCGGCGACGTGCTCTTCCGCGCCGACAGCGAGCTCACGCAGATCGCGATGCACCTCGCGCACGACGGCTTCCCCGACAAGCTCCGTGCGCTCGCGCAAAAGCCCGCGCTCCAGCCGCTCGCCGAGCTGCTCTTCGCGACCCTTCGGCGCGATCCGACCAAGCGCCCGAGCGTTCCGCAAGTACGCGGCGAGCTCCGCAGGGTCGCGCCCGCCATCGCCGGCGCGGCGTGGCCGCTCCGCGCGTGACGCTCAGTTCGCGCTCGCGCAGATCGGCCCGGGCGAGGTCTTCCAAGCGCCGGTCTGCGCGTCGCACTGGACCGTCAGGCCGTCGGGCGTGCCGCAGACGTCGTACGAGCAATAGGTGCTCGGCGAGCTGCACGACGAGCCGACGCGCGGCCGCTTCGCAGGGCACGCCTGGTCGTACGGACCGCCGCACTGCCAGCTCGCGCCGCCGCCGTCGATCTGGATCGGACCGCCGAGGTACGCGCACGAGCAGACGTGGGTCGCGGACGTCGTCGAATAGTCGCACACGGTGCCGAGCGGATCGCACGCGCCGCCTTGCTGCGCGTCGACGTACGTCGCGGGGCACACTGGCGGGTTCGGCGACGGCGTCGGACAGGTCGGATCGCCGCCCTTGGTCAACGTCCACTGGCCGCCGCTGCAGATCGTGATGGTGTTGCAGCTCCAACGTGTGTCGCTCCCGTACTCGCACTCGAGGCCGCTCTTTCCGCACGCTGCGCCTTCGCTCGGCGCCGAGCCCGGGCAGTCGGGCCCGGGCGCAGCGTCGCCGCCCCCGCCGTCGCCGCCCCCGCTGTCCCCGCCGCCGCTGTCGGGGAGATCGGAGATTCCGCCGCAGGCCGGCGCGAGGATCAAAGAGAGGAGGAGCGCAGTCGATCGCAAGCTCATGCGGGTGTGGCAGAGCAACGTCAGTGCCACACGAATTCGCGGAGAAATGCGCGCGATTCGACTGACGCACTCTGTGCCGCGCAGGACAGGGCGGCCAGGCGCGCTATAACCCCGAGATGCCTCTCTCGCCGGTCCTTGGCGCTCCAGCTCCGAACGGCGACGACTGCGTCGGGTGCGGCCGGTGCTGTCACCACGGTCCGCAGACGGTCCACCTGCTCGAGGACGACGAGTCGCGCCTCGGCCCGGACTTGCTTGCAGAGTACACGCTTCTCCAGAATCGGCCTCCGTATTTTCGGTTCGTGAAGAACGAGGGCGAGCGCTGCGGCGCGCTCGACTGCTCGAGGCCCGGCGCTTATCCGTGCGCGATCTACGAGCGGCGGCCGGACGACTGCCGCATCGTCGAGCCCGGTTCGCCGGCGTGCCTCGAGGCGCGCCGGCTCGGTCACCTCGGGAAGTCGGTGGAGTTCCACGCGCGATGAGGCGAGCCCTCGTGGCGATCCCTTTCGCGCTCTCGTGCGCGGGGCCGATGGGCGTCGAACGGACGGTGAGCCCGAGCGAAGCCGTGAGCGCGAACGGCACGAGCTTCCGCGCCGTCGCCATCGTGCGCGGGAAGGCGCGAGCGGGCTTGCCGGCGGACGCGACGGTCGCCGTGAACGACAAAGGGGCCGCGGAGGTCGACGTCGCGCGGCCCGGCGTCTTCACATACTCGCTCGACCCGGGGGAGAAGGTCGCGCGCGACGCGCAGGGCCGCATCACGGGCGTCGCGGCGCCGAACGGCGAGGAGGGCGCTCGCTTCGTGCCCGGCACGGCGACCCTCGAGGGGAGCGAGGTGCACGGGGAGCTCGCCGGCCACGTCGAGCGCGTGCCGCTCTTGCCGGACGACCGCATCGAGCTCCGAGGTCGCTTCGCGCCGGGCGACGCCATCCCCACGGGCGGAAAGGTGGAGACGACGCGGGCGTGGTCGGCGCTCGCGTTCGGCGGCGCGCTCGTCGGCGGCGCGTGGCTGCCGTCGATCGTCGTCGGCGCCGCGTCGGACGTCGACGCGAACCATTGGCTCTACGTCCCGATCGTCGGCCCTTGGATCGCCTACGCGATGCGCGACGCGTGCGTCGTGGCCGTCGACCCGCGGCCGTGCTTGTCCGACGCGGGCTCACGCGTCGGGCTCATCGCCGACGGGATCCTCCAGAGCACCGGCGCCGTGCTGCTCGTCGTCGGGCTGCCGACGAGCGCCGAGGTGAAATGGGGAAAGCAAGCGCGCCTGCGCGTCGCGCCGAGCTTCGGCGGAATTTCGGTCGACGGCGTCTTCTAACCGGGCGACCCGCGGCGCGCGATCGCCTCGTCGGCGAGGACGGTGAGGCGCGCGACGAGCGGGGCCGCGCGCTCGACGAGCTCGCTGCTCTCGGGCGACTCGATTCGAAGCACCATCGGCCGAGGCTGCGCGCCGAGCGCGTGTGCGTCCTCGTAGGAGACGAGCACGCGGCGCGCGTCGAGGTCGATCGACAGCGCGCGAAGCGTGACGCTCGGCTGCCGCGAGAGCAGCCACGCGCGGACCGGCTCGGCCAACTCGAAGCATGCGCGCGCGCCCTCGCCGCGCACGTCGACGCCGGGACCGTCGAAATCGGCGAGCGCGATCCGCACGTGCTCGTCGTGAAAGCGGAGCTTGAACGAGCGGATGCGGCGCATGCGCGGCAGAGTGTATCAGCGCATCTCGCAGGGACAGCTGTGCCCTTGCGCGATGGCTCGCCGGTTGCTTCAGTGTCGCTCGACCCAAGGAGGAGCCCGTGAAAATCGACGTACCCTACGGCATCACGAAGCGCATCGCCGGCGCGGACCTGCAGGCGGCGCGCGGCCGCGTCACCGCGGCGCTCAAGGACCAAGGCTTCGGCGTGCTCACCGAGATCGACGTCGCCGCGACGCTCGAGCAGAAGCTCGGCGAGAAGATCGAGCCCTACGTCATCCTCGGGGCGTGCAACCCCAAGCTCGCGCATCGCGCGATCTCGAGCGAGCCGGGCATCGGGCTGTTGCTGCCGTGCAACGTCGTGCTGACGAAGGACGGCGACGGGACCGTTGTTTCGGCCGCGTCGCCGAAGGCGATGTTCGAGATCGTTCGCGGCGCGTCGAAGGAGGTCGTCGCGGTCGCGGAAGAGGCTGAAAAGAGGCTCCGCGCGGCGATCGACGCGCTCTGACAAACTGCCCCGGCCGCGCCGCCGTCGGCGATTGCGAGCGTCGCCGTCGCGCGTATACGTTGGCCGTATGATCACCCGGGGGCTCGAGCTCGTCGCTCGACGCGACGAGAGCCGCTCTCGCATCGCGCGCCGCTACGACCGCCTCGACGTGCTCGGGCGCGGCGCGACCGGCACGGTGTACCGCGCCTACGACCGTCTGCATCGACGGCTCGTCGCGCTGAAGAGCTCGCTCCTCGAGATCGAGCCGGCGGGAGACGACCCGCTGAGCTCGCAGCCGATCCGTTCGGGCGGGCTCCTCGCGCGCGAGTTCGTCCTGCTCGCCGGCCTGCGCCACCCGAACGTCGTCGCGTGCATGGACTACGGGCTCGACGCCTCGGAGCGTCCGTTCTGCACCATGGATTTGCAGCGGGACGCGCTCCCGCTCCGCGAGTTTGCCCGGGACCTGCCGCTCGGCGCGAAGGTCGATCTGCTCGTGCAGCTCCTCCACGCGCTCGCGTACGTGCACCGGCGCGGGCTCGTCCACCGCGACGTGAAGCCGGACAACGTCCTCGCGACGCGCGGCGTGGTGAAGCTCATCGATTTCGGGCTCGCGACCGCAGCGGGGACGGTCGCGTCGTCGCCGGTCGGAACGCTCGCGTACTCCGCCCCCGAGGTGGTTCGGTGCGCGCCGGCGGATGCATCGGCGGATCTTTTCGCGGTGGGTGTCATCGCCTACGAGCTCTGCGCGGGGCGCCACCCGTTCGACACGCGGTCGAGCGCCGCCCTGCTGCAGGGCCTCTTTCGCGGCGAAATCGACTGGGCGCCGATCGAGCCGCGGATGGCGCCCGTCGTCCGGCGGCTCCTCGCGCGGAGCCCGGCCGAGCGCTTCGCGAGCGCGCTCGACGTCGTCGCGGCGATGACCGAGGCCGCCGCGCGCTCGCTGCCGCTCGAGACCGTCTCGACGCGCGAGGCGTTCCTCCAAGGCACGGAGCTCGTCGGGCGCGACGCGGAGCTCGAGCGCCTCGCGCGCGCGATTCCTCCGCGCGAGGGGACCGGCGGCGCGATCGTCGTGACCGGCGAGAGCGGCGTGGGCAAGTCGCGCTTGCTAGAGGAGCTCGGCGTCCGTGCGATGACGCGCGGCGTCCGCGTGCTGCGCGGGCAGTCGCTCGAATCGGGCGGGCGACCGTACGAGCCGTGGCGCGCGGTGCTCCGCGCGCTCGCGCTCCTCGGCCAGCCGACGCCGCTCGAAGAGTCGGTGATCGCGGGCGTCGTTCCGGACGTCGCCATCGTCCTCGAGCGCGCGATCGACGGCGCGCCCGAGCTCGACTCGGAGGCGACGCACCTGCGCGTCGTGCGCGTGCTGGACGCGCTGCTGCGGCGGTTTCCGGAGCCGTTGCTCGTCGTGCTCGAGGACGTGCAGTGGGCCGGCGCCGAGAGCCTCGCGCTCTTCGCGCGGGTGCGGTCGCTCGCCGCGGAGCTGCCGATCGCGATCGTCGCCAGCTTCCGCGGCGACGCGTCGGCGCTGCCCGAGGAGCTCGGGCGCGCGGAGATCATGGCGCTCGAGCGGCTGTCGCCCGCGTCGGTTTCGCGCTTGTGCGCGACGACGATCGGCGGACCGCGCGGCGAGCGCCTCGCCGAGCTCGTGTTCGAGCAGAGCCGCGGCAACGCCTTCGCCGTCCTCGAGGTCGTGCGCACCCTGGCAGGCGAAGCCGGCGGCCTCGAGCGCGTGACGGATCTCGATGCGCCCGAGCGGGCGCTGGCAGGCCGCGTCGAGCGGCTCCTCGACCGGCGCGTCGAGCGCCTCTCCGAGAACGATCGCGCCGTCCTGCGAAGCGCGGCGATCGCGGGCCGCGAGCTCGACCTCGAGCTGCTCGCCGCGATTCACGCCGGCGTCGACATAGCCGCCTCGGCGGCGCGTGCGGTCGACGCGGCGGTGCTCGCGTCGGTGCAGGGGCGCTTCTGGTTCGCGCACGACAAGCTGCGCGACGCGGTCGTCGAGGCGATCACCGACGAGGAGCGACGACGACTTCACGGGGAGGTCGCCGAGGCGCTCCTCCGGATCGCGCCCGACGACGCTGCGACGCTGGCCCATCATTTCCGAGCGGCCGGCGATCGAAGTCGCGAGGGCGAGCACGCGGCGAAGGCCGGCGACCAGTTTCTGCGGAGCGGCGCGTACCGCGACGCGATCCCGCACCTCGAGCGCGCGATCGAGCTGCTCGGCGCGCCCGGCGGGCCGCGGCTCGTCCGCGCGCGCCTCGAGCGCCAGCTCGGCGAGTCGCTCTTTCGTTGCGGGAAGCTGCCCGACGCCAAGCGTACGCTCGCGTCCGCGCTCGTCGCGCTCGGCAGGCCGCTGCCCGCGTCGAAGCTCGATCTCGCGCGCGCCATGGTCGTCGAGGCGAGCGCGCAGGCGGCGCTGCGAGCCCGGCGCTCCGCGACGCGCGGTCACGCGGACCCGTCGCTCGAAGAGTCAATCCTCGTCTACACCCAGCTCTCCCGGCTCGCGCACCACCTGAACGACGAGCCGCTCGTGCTCTACGTGACGCTCTCGGCGCTGAACCTCGCCGAGCGCGGCGGAGCGCGCCTTCATCGGGCGCGCCTCTCGGCGGTTTTCGGCGCGGTGATGGGCCTCGCGCCGGTGCACCGCTGGGCGCGCTTCTACTTCCGCGTCGCGCGGGAGCTCGGTGCGCGCGTCGAAGACGACAGCTTGCGGGCGTTCATCCTCGCGCACGAGGGCTACTACGAGGCGGGCATCGGAGCGTGGGACGCGTGCGCGCGGCACCTCGAGGAGTCCATCGAGCTCTACGACCGCATCGGCGACGTGCGGCTCGCCGAGGAGTCGGTGAGCATCCTCGCCTACGCGACGTTCTACAAAGGCGAGCGCGCGCGCAGCCTCGAGCTCTACGAGCGGCTCGAGCGCTCCGGCGCCGAGCGGGGCGACACGCAGATCGTGAGCTGGGGCGTGACCAATCGCATCAAGCTCATGATCGCCTCCGGGCGGATGGATGCGATCGACGACGCGCTGCTCGCCCGCGCCGAGGCGCTGCTCGTCGACGGGATCACCAAGGCCGTGCACGACGGCGTCGTCGTCGAGCTCGCGCTCGCGCGCGGGGATCTCGCGGCGGCGAGGCGCGCGGCCGAAGCGGGCGTCGCGCGCCTCGAGAAATCGCCGCCTCGCTCGTTCATGGCGTGCTCGACGTACGCGTCGATGGCCGACGCGCTGCTCGCCTGCGCGGCGAAGAACCCGCGCGATCGCGCGCTCCGCGCTCGGGCGGAGAAGGCCGTGCGCGCGCTCGCTTCGGTCGCGCGCGTCTTTCCGATCGCCGAGCCGGCGCGGCTCCGCGCCGCGGGCGTGCTCGAGTCGCTCGGCGGCCGCCGCGCCAAGGCGCGCGCGCTCCTCGAGCGCGCGGCCGAGCTCGCCGCCGAGCGCGAACAACCGGCCGACGAGGCGCGCAGTCGCGCGGCGCTCGCCGCGCTCTGACCAACGAGAAAGAAGGGGAGGCACGACATGTCGCGTTCACGCATCGCCGTTCTCGGAGGAGGCCTCGGCGCGATTGCGGCCGCGTGGGAGCTCACGCAGAGGCCGAATTGGCAAAACGACTACGCCATCGACGTCTATCAGAAGGGCTGGCGTCTCGGCGGCAAGTGCGCGAGCGGGCGCGACGCGAAGAACGGGCAGCGGATCCTCGAGCACGGCTTGCACTGCTTCTGGGGATTTTACGACAACGCCTTCGGCATGCTGCGAAACGGCTACGACGAGCTCGCCCGCGCCGGCGTGCCGGGTTTCTTCCCAAGCGTCGACGACGCGTTCGTCCGCCTCGACTACGTGCACTTCATCGCCCGGTGGGAGGGCGCGTGGTGCCGCTACGCGATGCATTTCCCGTCGAGCGACGAGAAGCCGGGGACCTCGTCCACGCCGACGACCGTCGCGGCGCTCGGCGTCCGCTTCATCGAGCAGCTCGCCGCCGTTCTGCGCGACCACCCCGACGTCGCCGAGCGCTACGACGCGACGCTCGGCGGGCGCGCCGGCTCCGCCGCCGAGCGCCTCGAGACGCTGAGGGCGCCGCTCTCGCGCGACACGACGCTCGAGACGTTCCGCGCGATGGACGCGCACGACGACGCGCGCGATCTCCTCGACAAGCTCACCCGCGCCGCGCCGCCCCCGCGCCTCGACGCCATCGCCGCCGACCCGCTCCTCAAGGCGCGCGTCGTCGACCCCGCGGAGGACTACCGCCGCTACGTGATCCATCACGCGCTGTCGTACGCGCTGTTCATGCTCAAGGGCCTCTTCGCCGACGGCTTTCCGACGACGCTCGACGCGTTCAGCCGCTTCGACGACGAGGAGATCTCCGCCTGGCTCGGGCGGCACGGCGCGCCGGGCGATCTCCTCGAGTCGCCGATCGTGCGCGGCTTCTACAACTCGTCCTTCTGCCACCCCCACGGCAACTTCGCCGTCTCCGACCTCGCGACCGGCGTCTCGCTGCGCGCGATCCTCCTGATGGGCTTCGCCTACAAAGGCTCGTTCATGTGGAAGATGCGCGCCGGCATGGGCGACGTCGTCTTCGCGCCGATGTACGAGCTGCTCCGGCGTCGCGGCGTGAACTTCCACTTCTTCCACAAGGTGAACGCGCTCTCGCTCGACGCGAGCAAGAGCGACGTCGCGGCGATCCACATGGATGTGCAGGCGCGCACGAAGAGCGGCGCCGCGTACGACCCGCTGGTCCCGGTGGGCCATCTCTCGTGCTGGCCGAGCACGCCTCGCTACGAGCAGCTCGACGACGCCGAGAAGCTCGAGGGCGTCGACCTCGAGTCCGACTGGGCCGAGCCGATCGCGTGCGACGCGCTCACGCTTCGCAAGGGTCGCGACTTCGATCACGTCGTCTGCGGGATCCCCGTCGCCGCGCTTCGCCGCGTCGCCGCGGAGCTCGTCGAGGCGAGCCCCAAGTGGCGCGCGATGATCGACAACGTGCAGACGGTGAGAACCCAGTCGGTCCAGGTCTGGGTGCGGGCGAGCGACGCGCAAACGCACTGGCAGGACGAGACGCACGTGATGACCGACGTGTACGCCGACCCCTTCAACTCTGTGGCCGACATGTGGCAGACCCTCCCGGCGGAGGCGTGGCCCGGCGGCGACGTCGGCGGCGTCGTCTACTTCTCGACGCCGATGCCGGACGACCCGAACGAGCCGACGGCGCCGCAGCCCGAGTACCCGCGGGAGCAGGCCGCGCGCGTCGAGGAGAGCTGGCGGAAGTGGATGAAGACGTGGCACTCGGGCGTCTTCGGCTGGCTCGGCGACGGCGACGCGCTGCCGGAGGCGTCGTTCTACGCGACGGCGCAGATCGACGCCGACGCGCGCTACACGCTCTCGGTCGCGACGAGCACGAAGCACCGGCTGCCGCCCGACGGCTCGGGGTTTTCGAATTTGTTCCTCGCCGGCGACTGGACGAAATCGCCGCTCGACCTCGGCTGCGCGGAGAACGCGACGATGTCCGGCCGGCTCGCGGGACAAGCGGCGGCGAAGGCCGCGGTCGCGTCGGAGGGCCGCGCGTTCGTCGAGTACCCAGGCATGCCTGTGTTTCCGCCGCCGTACAGGCAGACCGAGGTGACGATGTGCGAGCTCGCGCTCGCCGCAGACCCGACGCGAATGCAGACGGTCCTCGATCGCTACCTGAACCCGTGCGCCGGCGATCGCCGCTTCCGCGCGCTCGGGCGCTGGGTGCTCCTCCAGACCGGCTTCATCGCCCAGAATCGCGGCGGGCCGCCGGACGAAGACTTCGGCACGGCGAGCGAGACGAGCGCGAGCTTCCTCGTTCCGTGCGCGCGCTTTTGCGGGCTGAACGGCCCGGTCGAGGTCGGCTTCTTCGCGCCGATGATCTTCGTGAGCCATCCGCTCTCGCTCGTCGCGGGTCGCGAAGTGCTCGGGATGGCCAAGCATCTCGCGTCGTTCGACGGCGCGATGCCCGAGCGCCTCGACGACACCACGATGACGACGATGGGGCTCGCGCGCCGCGGGGCGGACGAGCCCATCGCGCCCATCGAGTTGATCCGCGTGCAGAGGTCTCCCGGCGGGGCGCCCCAAGACGGCGGGCGGCATCCGATCCGCGATCTCCTCGCCGACTTCGCGAGCGCGCGAACGGTCACGTTCTTCTGTTTGCGCCAGCTCCGCGACCTCCGCGATCCGTCGCGCGCGTCGAGCTCCGAGCTCGTTCGCGGCCGCCTGAAGCTCGGTCGGGTGAAGCTCGAGCCGCTCGCGGGCGCCCACACGATCGAGATCGCGCGCGCCGCGAGCCACCCGATCGCCGACCTCTTCGGTTTCGCTTACGGCCCGCTTACATCGTCTTTTGCGGCGAAAATTCACGTTGACGAGGCGACGCTAGACGTCGAACCCTAGAAGCGATGTACCAACGAGCGATGTCGATGCTCGCGGGGCTCGTCGCGCGCTCGCATTTCGAGGACGCCGCGAGCCTCTTTCTTCGAAACGTGATGGACGCGGTCCTCGACGCCGGACGCAAGGCGCCGTCGAGCGGCAAGGTGCTCCGCGCGATGGTCCACGATCGCCCGCTCGGCGGTTACCGGCGGCTCGCCGTGATGGACGTCGACGAGACCGA
This sequence comes from uncultured delta proteobacterium, assembly GCA_963731595.1. Classification (GTDB taxonomy): domain Bacteria; phylum Myxococcota_A; class Polyangia; order Polyangiales; family Polyangiaceae; genus DASXHD01. Next base: position 1,092,643 of record CAVSWE010000001.1, on the reverse strand, counting down.
GGTCTCGACCCGCGGCGTGGGCGAGGCGTTCCTCCCTTCGGCGACTGCGTGGCGCTGGATCGTCGAGCACCGACGCGCCGCCTCGATCGACGTGAACCTCGCGACGATCGCCTCGCTCGAGCCGGACGGGCCCGCCGCCGCGACCGACCCGTCGATCACGGGCACGCCGACCGACGAGAGCCGCCTGCGCTTGCTCCGCCGGGGCGCGACGCACGTCTACGTGCTGCCGCTCGTCGCGCCGCGCGGCGCCGTCTGCGGGCTGGTCTCGATCGAGGCGCAGGCGCCGGCGCGCGTCGGCGAGGTGCTCGCGTGGACGGGATGCACCGCCGAGCTCCAGCTCCTCGCGGCGGTCGGCAGCCCCTACCTGACGGAGCTCCCGGTGCGGCCGTCGGTCGAGTCGTGCACCGACGCGCTCTTGCCGGTCGCGGGCAGCACGATGTCCGCGCTCGTTCGCGTGCTCCGCGTGTTTCGCGAGCAGCGCGAGACCGTGCTCGTCTGCGGGCCGACCGGATCGGGCAAATCGCGCCTCGCGCGCTGGTGCCATCAAACGAGCGGGCGCGGCGCTGCGCCGTTCGAGGTGCTCGATCTCTCGAGCGTGCCCGAGGAGCTGCAGATGGGCGAGCTCTTCGGCTGGCGTCGAGGCGCGTTCACCGGCGCGCTGCGCGATCACCCGGGCGCGCTCGGTCGCGCCGAGGGCGGCACGCTGTTCATCGACGAGATCGACAAGCTCTCGCTGCGCGCGCAAGCCGGCTTGCTCCGCGTGCTCGAAGAGCGCTCGTACCGCCCGCTCGGCGACACCGGCAGCGAGCAGAAGACCGACGTGCGGTTCATCGTCGGCACGAACGCGAACATCGCCGACGCCGTGCGCCAGGGTCGCTTCCGCGAGGACCTCTACTACCGCATCAACGTGCTCCCCGTGCAGATCCCGCCGCTCGCCGAGCGCCGCGACGAGATCGCGGGGTGGGCGTCTTCATGGTGCAGCGCCGGCACGAGGAGAACGGACGCGGCGGACGCGCCGACATCACGCCCGCGGGCCTCGGCCTGCTCGAGCGCGAGCCGTGGCCCGGGAACTTGCGGCAGCTCGACAACATCGTGCGCCGCGCGTACGCCCTCGCGCTCGCCGAGCTCGGCGACTCGGCGCGTTCGATCGCCATCGGCGAAGGCCAGCTCCGCCGCGCCCTCGACTACGAGCCGTACGACCGCGCGACGCGCTTGCTCCCGATGATGCGCGCCGCGGCCAAGGCGTTCGTCACCGAGTCCAGGCGGCGAGGGGAGCCGCTCGACCTCGATCTGGCCGACGCGTTCAAGGGCATGGTCCTCGCGACGGCGCTCGAGGACGACGCCGATCGCGACCGCGTCTTCGAGCGCCTGGGCAAGGGCTCGCTCGTCAAAGGCCGAAACCACCACAAAGTGCTGCGACGCGAGCTCGAACGGGTGGAGGCCTTGCACCAAGCCCTCGGCGAGCCGTCCGCCCTCCTCGCCGCGCTCAAACGCGAGTAGCCGTCGCGTACGTCTCGAACGCGCCGCGTGACGAACGGACGCGGGCGGAGCGGCGACCGCAGGAAATCGTCGAAAAACGCGCCCATCCCACGCCGGCACGCTTGCTGCATAGAAGCGGGGGGACATCGTGCAATTGGGGGGACACGCGGACGATCTTCGAGCAAGCGGACGTCGCTCTCGTCAGCCGATCCTACGAGCGCATCGCGCCGCGCTCCGCGGCGCTCGCAGTCAGCTTCTTCACTCGCCTGCACGAAACGCAGCCGCGCCTCCGCCGATTTTTTCCGTTCGACGACGTCGACGCCCGAGCCGTCGCCAAGGAGCTCTTCGAGCTCGTCGTGGTGCAGCTCCGGTCGGGCGCGCAGGTGAGCTGGCTGCTCGAGCGAATGGGGCGTCGCGGGCTCATCGAAGGCATCGGCGCCGGCGACGTGAACGGCATCGGCGTGTGCTTGGTCGCGGCGCTCGCCGAGTTCGACGCGTCGTGGACGACCGAGACGGCGCGCGCGTGGACGAACGTCTACGAGTGGGCCTCCGCCGCCGTCCGCCGCGGCGCCGAGACGCGCCGCGCGCTTCGCTGACGTTCACGGGCGAACGCGCGCGGCCGGCGTGCCGCCGATCTCCAGGGTCACCGCTCTCGCGTCGCGTAGTCCGCGCTCGAGCAGGGCGGCCTCGAGGCGATTGCTCGGTCGATGATCGATCTCGACCGGGCCGCCGTTGATGTTGGCGCGGAGCACGTACGCGCCGTTCGCGAACCCGATGACCCGCACCTGGATTTCTTCCACTATCCGCGTGCGTCTAGCATCTCGCGCGCGCTGGGCTGCGTGGCGTTGTGCCGCACGCGCGAAATCGCGCGAGAAACGCGGTGGGTCGAGCGGGACTCGAACCCGCGACCTACGGATTAAAAGTCCGCAGCTCTACCGACTGAGCTATCGACCCGAAAGCGGACGCCCTTCTAGCACTCGAAGCACCGACGGCAAAGCCCGTCGCGCGCTGACGTCGGCGAACTACGGCAACAGAATGCGCCCGGGCGCGCCTTGGTCGCCGGTTTCGGTGTGGCACTTGTTGCAGTCGCCGTCGGTCGGAGCCGTGATGAGGCCGGTCATGTCGCGCTCGCGGCCCTGGTACGTGAGCTTGACCGTGTACGGGGGGACGAGGCTGGGCGGCGCGTAGGCGTAGAAGTTCCCCGCGGTGTTCACGGTGGCGTTGTAGACGCGGTTCATCGCGTCGGTGATCTGCACCACGGCGCCGCTCACGTTCGTGCCTTTGCAGTCGTTGGGCTCGTGGGCCGTCGGGTACACCGTGCCGGCGAACGCGAGCGAAGGTCCGAAGTTCGCCTTGTGGCAGGAGACGCACGCCTCGCCGGGCAGCATGCTCTTGCTGCCGAAATTGATGGTGCTCATGCCCTGCGTGCAGACCGGGTCGGTCGCGAACGGGTTGGTGCCGCCCGTCGAGTCCGGCGTGCACGTGCCGCTCGGGAAGCCCGCGTCGATCCACGCTTGGATCGTGTCGATGTCCGATTGCGCAGCGGGCCCGAGCGGGTTCGGCGGCATCGGGAAATTCGGATCGCTCATGCGCGCGACCACGCGCTGCGCGACCGATTGATCCGAATACTGCGGCGAGGTCTGCGTGAGATCCTGGTTCGTCGTCAGCGCGAATGGCGCGCTGCCCGCGAGCGGCGAGCCGTGGCACGCCTGGCACTGGCTGAGCGCCTGCGCGACGTCGCACGGGAGCGCGTCGCCGCCCGCGTCCGGCGTGGGATCGGTGCCGTTGCCGGTGAAACAACCGAGGACGACGGCGGCGCCGGTCCCCACGAAAAGCAAAGTCGCGTACTTCATGGTTCCTAGAATTTCTTGTGGATCTTGTTCGGTCGGTGGCTCATCGGAAAACGAAGCTTGCGCAACGGCTTTGTCGATGCACGCGGCGACTTTGTTGTTGGTCGGCGTGACCGCGACGCTCGCGCCGAGCGCCTTGCCGTCTTTCATCGTGACGCAGATGTCGCTCGTCGCGCTCTCGGGGAGCCCGCAGGTCGTGACGATGCCGGAGCCGATCGGCGCGCCGAGCTGGTCGGCGCCGAGATCTTTTTCCTGCGCCTTGCCCATCACCATCTCGTCGGGCGAATCCTCGAACGCTTTCTCGCAGCTCTTGCCGGCGCTGACGGCGACCGAGACGTGGAGCTCCTCGGACGCCTCGCCGGCCTTGTCGTGATTGAAGATGGCGACGTCGAGCTTGGTGCCTTCGTCGGTGAGCTTTCCGAGCTCCTCGAACGGGATGATGCGGTCGCCGACGTAGCCGGTCTTCGTCTTCATCAGCGGGATTTCGATTGCCTTCGAGCTCGGTCCTTTCGGGTACACGATGACCGCGTCGCGGTTCTTCACGTCGCTCCCGAGCACGCCGGTATCCACCTCGTCGTCGGTCGCTTCGATCGTGACGTGCACGCCCTCGGGGATCGTCTCGATGTGGACGATGCCCGAGTAGTCGCGCGCGCCGCTCTTCGAGCAGGGGACGAGCGCTTCGTCACCGTCGGGATCGTGGAGATCGTAGGCGTGCGTCTTGTCGGTGCTCCCGCACGCGCGCTGGGCCGCGGCGACGGGCGCCTTGCTAGGCGTGGTGGACGACGTCGTCGCGGCGCTCCCGCCGCCGCATGAAATTGCGAAGAGGACCAACCATCGGCCGCGCATGGGTACCACGATATATCACCGTTTCAGGTGAACCCCGAGAGGTGAACGACGTACCAGGCGCCGCGCCAGGAGATCATCGAGCTGATGTCGATCGACCGCTCGCGACCCTCGACCGAATAGCGAAGCTTGGAGCCGTAGACGCGGAAATAACCCAGCTTGTTGCCCTCCTCGCCCGGCTCGACCCAGCGCGCGCCGGCGCCGACGTCCAGGGCGACGAAGCGAGCCTCGGTCGATTTTCGCCCGAGCTTCGCGTGGGCGGCGTGGATGTCTCGCTTGTAGTTTGCAACCAATCGGTACTTCCAGTCGGAGGCGGGGTTCGCGATGGCCTTAACCTGCTCGTAGGCCGCCTTCGGAAAGAAGGCGGCGAGGCCGCGATTGGGGTCGTCGTTCTGGACGGCCTCGAAGAGCGCCTCGGCGCGCGCGCGGAGGGCGTCGTCGTCGTCCGCGGGGCGATCGTGGGTCTGGGGGAGGGTGCCCGGGTCGACCGGAGCCGCCGACGCGCTCGCGGCGACGCTCGCGACGTTCGGCGGCGGAGGCGGGATCGGCGCGACGGACGCGCTCTCCGCGGCGACCAGCGTCGGCGGCTCGCCGCGCGAGCAGGCGAGCGCCGCGAGCGCGACGATTGACGCGAGCGTCGCGGCGCGTGCTACGATTGGGACGCCGGGTTTCGGAGGGCTCATCATGTTCACCGGTTCGAGGTTGGTCCTGCTCGCGGCGGTTCTGCTCGCGTGCGAGGAGCCGCCTGCGCAAGACGCCAGTCAGACCCAAATCACTTACCAGAACGGCTACGCGCAGACGACGCCGAGCGCGCCCGGCGCCCGGCCGCAGGCCCCGGTGACGTATTCGCCGACTGCGCCCGCCGCGACGACGCCCGCGACGACGGCCGTGCCCTCCGCGACGGCGCCCGCGCCCACCTCCGCGGCGCCCGCGCCGATTCAGACGACGCCGGTGCCCGTGGGCGTGCAAGCGCTCCCGCCGCCCGCTGGCGCGACGGGCGCCGCGCCCACCAAGCCCGTTCCGAGCGTCACGCACAAGACGATGGCCGTGCCCGGACCGGGCGCGTTCACCTGCCAGAGCGACGCGCAGTGCCTCCTCGGTCGCTGCAACACGCTCTACGGCCGCTGCGCGTATCCCTGCAAGAACAGCGAAATCGACTGCAAGCCGAACAACGTCTGCACGGCCGCGGGGCTCTGCATGCCGCGCGCGGGCGGCGGCCTCGGGATGTAAAGACGTTCAGAACTGCGCGGTGACGGCGTCCATGTTGCCGCTGACGGGCAAGTGGAGGCCGCGCACGTGCGACGCGATGCAGCCCGTCGGGCCGCCCGGCGGCGTCGTGTAGACGCTGACGCCCATCACGCGGCCGTTCTGCACCGCGGCCTTCACGGTCACCTTCATGCTGCCCGGCACGCCGCACTCGCCGAGCGCAGCCTGCGTTCCGCCGAGCACGCCGGAGCGGATCTGCTCGATCGGATCGGGACCGCCGCCGCCGCCGCCGCCGATCGTGACCTTCTGCTCGGCGTGAGCCCACGCCTCGTCGAAGCTCCAACCGCCGCCGCCGCCACCGCCGCCGCCGCCGCGCTGGACGTGGTGCGCGCCCTTGATGCTGCCGGCGGGGTCGACCACGAAGCCGCCCTTGTCGTCGTTGATCGCGACGCCGTCGTTTCGGTGTCCGACTTTTTGATAGATGAAGAAGCCGCCGAACCCGAGGAGCACGAGCACGATCGCGATGCCGAACGCCGATTTGGCGACGCCCGCCTTCTTCTCCTCCTGGACGACGCGCGCGACCTCTTTCTTCTCCGCGACGATCTCGCGCTTCAGCGCGGCTTGCTCGGCGAACGGAGCGAACTCTTCCCACTCGTTGATCGGGCGCGATTGCCCGGAGATTTCGTCGCGGAGTCCGTGATCGCTCGCGAACTGGTTGGAGGCGATCTGTTGCAGGAGCTCGACGGCCGAGAACGGGCCGTGGTCCATCTTGTCTTTGTTGACGACGTAGCGCGGGCGCGGGTCGGACTCGAGGCGCTCTTTGAGCGCGGCGAGTCGCTGCGTCGGATCGTTGCGCGGCGCGGCCTGCGGGGCCTGGACGACGTTCGAGAAAGGGTCGCCGGCGCCGCTCGACGAGGACGCCGTCACCGGTCCGCCGATGTTCGGCAGCGGCGCCGCGTGGGGGATCTGCACGGCGCCGGAGATCTCCGACGGGGGCAGCATCGAGAGGCGCACGTCGACGTCGAACGAGTCGGTGTGGTCGAGCGTCGAGGTGTCGACGTCGGGCGGCGGGATGCTCTTCATCGGCGCGAGGTGGTGCATCGCGGCCGCGAGCGCGCCGAGATCCTCGGGGCGGTGCGCCGGATCGCCGACGAGCGCCTTCGACAGGAGCATTTCGAGCGAGTCGGGGAGGCGGGGATCGACCTCGCGCGGGCGGCGCATCGCCGGACCGATCGACGCGCCGGTCACGAGCTCGTAGAGGATCGCTCCGACGGAGAACACGCTCGCGCGCGCGTTGCCCGGCGTGAGCGTGCGCTGGAGCTCGGGCGCGAGGCACGCGCGGTCATGCGGATTCGTCGGGAGGATCGCGAGGTGTGGCTGCAGCCGCGCGAGCCCGTCGGGGCCCGGCGCGATCGACGAGGGGTGCACGTACACTTGTTCGCCGCGATCGTGTCGCTGCTTCAGATCGAGGCACAGCGGCACGATGATCGCGATGGCCTCGTCGAGCGAGAATCGCTGACCCTGCGCGAAGCGCTGGTCGATCAGCGTGCGAAGCGACACCATCACAACGGCTGCCGAAGAACTCCTCGGCACGGTTGCCGTAGTCATCCTTTCCACCATACGGCACGAGGCACGCTCCGCTCAAGCGGCGCCGGGTGAAATCGCGCGAGCGTGACAGCCCCTCGCGAAAGTTTCAGTGCTCCTGATCGGCGGCGCGCACGTCGCCCGCCTGTTCCCGCTGTTTTGCGAGCTCGGCGATGATGGTGCGACCTCCGATCACATGACCTTTCAGTGCGGCGATCGCCTTGGGCACGTCCTCGGTTCGCACGCTCACGAAGGTCACGCGATCGCGAATTCGGATGCGACCCGTGTCGGCGCGCGTGATGCCGCCGGACTCGGTGATGATTTTCCTGGAGATCGGGGGCGCGCGCGCCGTCGCGGCGGCCGACGTTCAGGAAAATTCGCGAGAACCCCGGCTCTTCCGGCTCGTCCTTGCGCTCCGGCCGCTCGCCGCGATCGCGATCGCGATCGCGGTCGCGGTCGCCGCGCTTGAGCGTCGCGGGCTCGGGCTCGTCGGCGCTCGACTCGGTGAAGCCTGGGAGAATCGGAACGTCGTCGTCTTGCTCAGCCGGCGGTTGCCACGCCGAGGGCTCGGCCTTCGGCGCTCGATGGCGCGGTCGCGCCTCGCGCGGTTTCTCTCGTCGCGTGTCGGGCGTGACCGACGCGGGCTCGGTGCGCGCGTGACGCTCGCGGTGCTCGTGACGCTCGTGATGGTCGCTCTTGGGTGTAGCGACCGCCACGGGCGGCGGGTTCTTGGCGCGTCGCGCTTCGGCGGCGGCGGCCTTCGGGTCCTCTTTTCGCGCGCCGAGGTGATCGCGCAGGAGGCCCGCGAGGATCGCCTCGACGGCGGGGTGCGTGAGCAGCCTGCGAGCGAGCGACGCGTCGTCCGGGTGGACCGGGCGCGCGCCGTACGCCTCGACGAACATCGAGACGAGATCGGTCTCCTCGCGCGTCTTCATCTCGACGGCGCTCGGGAGCTGCTTCTCGATCGGGCGGATCTTGTAGGTGAGGCGAAGGAGGTAGAGGTTGCCGATGTCCTTCGGCCCGATGAGCGAGATCGCGGTGCCGGTGCGGCCCGCGCGGCCGGTGCGGCCGGTCCGGTGGACGTACTGCTCGGCCGAGTCGGGCATGTCGGCGTTGATGACGTGCGTGAGGTGCGAGATGTCGATGCCGCGCGCCGCGACGTCGGTCGCCACGAGGAAGCGCAGCTTGCCCTCGCGCGTGCGCGCCATGATGCGCTCGCGCTCGTTCTGTTCGAGATCGCCGTTCAGCCAGGCCGCGTCGTAGCCGCGCGACTGCAGGAGCTCGGCGAGCCGCTCGGTCTCGTCCTTCGTGTTGCAGAAGACGATCGCGCTCTCGGGGTCCTCGACCTCGATGACGCGAAGGAGCGCCTGCCGCTTGTCGCCGCCGGGGACGACGTAGACGAAGTGCGCGACCTCGAGCGCGCCGATGGCGTCGCCGGAGAGGGTGATGAACTCCGGATCGCGCAGCTGGTTCTCGGCGAGCCGCACGATGTCGGGCGGGAGCGTCGCCGAGAAGAGGAGGCCCTGCCGGTCGCGCGGGAGCGCGTCGGCGATCGCGTGGAGCTCCTTGGCGAAGCCCATCGACAGCATCTCGTCGGCCTCGTCGAGGACGAACGTCTTCACGTGCGACGTGTCGAACGTGCCGCGACGAATGTGATCGAGCACGCGACCGGGCGTGCCGACGACGATCTGCGCGCCGCCGTCGAGCGCGTCGATTTGCTTCGTCATCGACGCGCCGCCGTAGATGCACGCGATCTTCGTGCCGCGGTTCTTGGCGATGGCCTCGACCTCGCGCGTCACCTGGAGCGCGAGCTCGCGCGTGGGGACCAGGACGAGCGCCTGCGGCTTGTGGACGTTCTTCGCGACGACGCGGTCGACCAGCGGCATGCCGAACGACGCGGTCTTGCCGGTGCCGGTGCGCGCTTGGACGACGACGCTCTTTCCGGCGGCGACCGGCTCGAACACGGCGAGCTGCACGGGGGTGGGCTCGGTGTAACCGAGCGCGTCGATGGCCGCGCGCACGTCCGCCGACAGCGGGATCGCGTCGAACGTCGGCGGCGGCGCCTTCTCTTCTTCCATGGGATTCAAAACCTTTTCCAGCGCTGCGCGTGATAGCGCGAATCGCTACGGAAGTCGCGTCTCGAAATCGCGGCGCAGCGGTCCGATTTCGTGGGCGTCCTTGCGCGCGATGCCCTCGAGCCCGCGGCGCAGACGCAGGAGCGCGGCCCAGGCGTCGCGCGATCGCGGGCTCGTAGCGCAGAGCTGCTCGGCCGAAGCGGCGTCGTCCCACTCGGGCGCGAGGGCGGCGTCGAACGCCGCGCGCGCGCGCGATTCGTCGGTCTTCGGCTGGGTCACGGTCGCGCGCTCCGCCTCGGCGGCGCCGCGCTCGAGCGCGCCCTCGAGGCTGCGGAGGCGGGCCGCGCATGCCGTCTCGTCCGCCGTTTCCGGCGCGGCGCGGGCGGGGCGCTCGTAGAAGACGGCCGCGACGATCTGCCAGACCGAGGCCGCGATGAAGGCGCACGCGACCACGAGCACCGACGCGCTCGCGATCCTTCGGGCGCGTCGGTTCTTCTCGGGGGCCATGGCGCAACCGTCGTAGCCCGGACCCGCGGAACGGCGCAACTTGACCGCGCCGCGCTCTGTCCTACATATTGTTCAAAATATTTTGAAACTTTCGAGGAGGACGAATGGACGCCGCGTTCCGTGACTGCGCCGTCCCGCTGCCGGCGGACGCGGCGACGCGTGCAGCCGAGCAGCTTCGCGAGGTCGCGGCACCCGAGCGCGTGGGCGAGCGGACGGCCTCGCGCCTCGCCGAGCTGCGGTCGCTGTTCGGCGAGGACCTCGGCTACGTCGAGCGCGAGCTCGAGCGTGCGGCGAGCGACGGCCTCGCGCCGGGGACCGACTCGGCCAAGCACCTCCTCGCCGCGGGCGGAAAGCGCGTCCGCCCGCTGTGCGTGCTTCTCTCGGCGGCGTGCTTCGAGCGCGGGGCGAGCCGCGCGCGCGATCTCGCGGTCGTCGCCGAGCTCGTGCACCTCGCGACCCTCCTCCACGACGACGTCATCGACGACTCCGACCTGCGGCGCGGCGCGATCGCCTCGCGCCGCGTGTGGGGCAACGCCGTCAGCGTCCTCGCGGGCGATCTGCTGCTCACGCACGCGCTCGAGCGCACCGCGGCGGCGGCACCCGGCGCGACGCTGACCGAGCTCGTCGCGACGCTCCGCACGCTCGTCGACGGCGAGATCGTGCAGCTCCGCGGGCGCTCGTCGCCGGCGCTCTCCGAGTCCGTGTACTTCACAATCATCGAGGGCAAGACCGCGTCGCTCTTCTCGTGGGCGGCGCGCGCGGGCGCGCGGGCCGGCGGGGCGGGGGAGCGCGACATCGACGCGCTCGGCGCCTTCGGCCGCTCGCTCGGGCTCGCGTTCCAGCTCGTCGACGACGCGCTCGACTACCGCGGCGACCCGGCGCGCATGGGCAAGCGCCTGCTCGGCGATCTCCGCGAGGGCAAGCTCACGCTGCCGCTCCTCGTGGCCCTCCGCGGGCGCACGGATCTCGCCGCCGCCGTCGGCCGCGCACGCGACGGCGACGACGACGCCTCGGCGGAGCTCCACGCGGCCGTCCTCGCGTCGGGCGGCGTCGACGAGGCGCGCGCCGAGGCCGCGGCCCACGCCGACCGTGCTCAGACCGCGCTCGCGTCGCTCCCGCCGTCGCCCGCGCGCGATTTGCTCGCGGCGCTCGCGACCGAGCTTACTTCGCGTGCCGACTGATCTATCCTCGGGCCGACGCGGCGACCCCGCGGAGCAGGTGACGGTGACGCAAGCCCTCTGGCCCAGTGAAGTGATCGTGAGCGACGTCCTCGGACGGCTCATCGAGTTCTGGGGCTTCAAGCGCAACCTCGGTCGAATCTGGGCGGTGCTCTACCTGTCGCCCGAGGCGCTGAGCGCGGAGGACTTGCGGCGCCTGCTCAAGCTCTCGAGCGGCGCGGTCAGCATGTCGCTCGGCGAGCTCCTTCGCTGGGGGATCGTGCGCCGCGTCTGGGTGCAGGGCGAGCGCCGGGATTTCTACGTCGCCGAGGTGCAGCTTTGGAAAATGATCTCGCGCGTGTTCAGCGAGCGGGAGAAGGCGGAGATCGACGCGGCGATCGAAGCCTTCGAGGAGGCGCTCGTGGCGCTCGACCGCCAGAAACAGAGCCTCAAGAAGAGCGACGGCCCGCGCGCGCTCGAGCGGATCGAGCTGCAGAAGCAGCGGATCGGTCAGCTGCTCGATCTCGCGAAGCTCGGAAAGAAGCTCCTCGACGCGCTCGTCTCGACCGCCAAGGTCGACGCCGAGCCGCTCGTGCGCTTCTTGCTGGGGCGATCGCAGCAGCCGCCGGTGCGCTGACGCGGCCCGCGCGCGCGGACCCGCCGCCCATCACGAACAGCAATTATTCGATCGAGGTCTTCCAGGGCCCGGTGCTCGGGCCGTCGCGCATCCTCGGGCTCGGCGGCGCGTACGCGGGCGTCGCCGAGGGAGTCGACGGCGTGTACTCGAACGTCGCGGCGCCCGGCGTGCGCGCGACCTACAGCTCGCGGCACGTCGACTTCGATCTCACCGCGAGCATCACCTTCCCGGGATCCTTCTCGAGCACCGATTTCGAAAACCGTGGGACGCTGCCGCGCGGCAGCGCCAACGCGTCCGACTTCGTCTACGGAAACGCCGGCGCGCTCCTCCAAGTCGGGCCCTTCGGCGCGGCGCTCACGCTCGACGCGACGAGCTACACGCTGCAGTCGCCGAACGCGAACACGATCAACTTCAGGCTGCTCCGCGCCCACGCGATCGTCGCGTGGGCCTTCTTGAAGTACCAGCTCGTCGTCGGCGTCGGCGTGCAAGGAGTCACGATGAACCTCGCGTCGAGCGCGATCCCGCTGGCGCCGCCGAGCGGCGTGGCGCCCGAGGTGGGCATGCTGCTTCGCCTCGACGACCAGCCGTGGCGCCTCGGCGTGAGCGCGCGTGCGCCGGTCGTCGGCGGCGTCTCCGGCGATCAGGCGTCGATCGCGGGCAAGATCCTCCCGTCGAGCGTCGTGTCGCCCGGCGAGATCGAGGTCGGCTTCGCGCTGCAGCTCGGGCCGCGGCCGCTGAACCCGCGCTGGATCGACCCGTCGTCGGAGCTCGCGCCGCTGCGCGAAAAGATCGAAGGCGAGCGCGAGACGCGGCAAAAAAGCGACGACGCGGAGATCGCGAAGACCGCCGACGGCCCCGCGCGCGAGGCGGCGCGCCGCAAGCTCGACGCGCGCGAGCACGCGATCCGAAGCGTGGAAGATGCACGCATCGACACCGAGGAGCGGCGCATCCACGAGGCGCACGAGGCGCGGTTCGCGAACTGGCCCCGGCCGCGGCTGCTCGTCGTCGCCGACGCGCTCATCACGGCGCCGGTCGGCGACGCCGTCGCCGTGTCGAGCTTCCTCGATCAGGTGCAGGAGAGCTACGGCCGCTCGTGGACGATCTCGCCGCGCCTCGGTCTCGAAGGCGAGCCGTTTCCGGATCGCTTTCGCCTGCGCTTCGGCAGCTACCTCGAGCCGTCGCTCTTCGACGGCGGCTCGGCGCGCCAGCACTTCACGTTCGGCGGCGATTTGAAATTCTTCGCCTGGGACTTCTTCGGGATCCTGGAGCGAACGACGTGGCAGCTCAGCTTCGCGGCCGACCTCGCGCCCCGATACACGAACTGGGGCTTCAGCCTGGGCGTCTGGCACTGAGAGCTGCGCGTTCCTCCACATCGTGCCGATGCGCCAGGCGAGCAAAATCCAGAGCGCGGTCACGACGACGTTCAGCGCGAGAAAACCCCGCGTCGAGAGCGACAGGCTCATGCCGACCCAGACGACGCCCGCCGAGACTGTGTCGCCCGCGCGCCGGCAGAAGGAGTCGATCACCTGTTTGCCCTTGTATTTGGCCTCGCGAGACGTCGGGAGCCAGAGCGTCTGCTGCGCGGTATTCGAGAGCGAATAGTCGAGGCTGCTCTCGGCGATGCGACCGACCATGAGCGCCCCGACGAGCGGGAAGAGGAACGACGTTCCGTACCCGGCGACCGACGCCAGCGGGATGAGCACGAGCGTCGCGCGGAGCCCCGCGTACTTGATGATGCGCGAGACGAAGAAGAGCTGCATCACGACGCCGATGCCGTTGATGAAGGCGAAGTAGTGCGCCTTGAACTGCGCGATGTACTCAATCTCGGTCACGCCGAGCGCGTGCGCGTGCGCCGGTGCCTCGGCGAGCAGCATGCGGTCGAGCACGTAGTCGCCCGTCTTGGTCACGAAGTTCAGCGCGAGGACCAAGAGCGCGAAGACGAGCAGGTAACGGTCGCGGAGGACGAGCGCGAAGGCGTTGCCGCGCGCCACGGGCCGGTCGTGGGTCTCCTCTCTGGCGTCGCGTTCGCGACGTCGCTCGCGCCGGCTGATGAGGACGGTGATGCCGAGCGACACGATCATGATCGCGGCCGCCACCGCCATGAGCGTGAAAGGCGTGCCTCGCGCGACGATGGGCGAGGCGAGCCACGCGCCGCCCACGGCGCCGACCGAGCTCCCGATTCCGACGATAGGAAAGAGGCGTTTCCCCTGCTCGTCGGTGTACGTGTCGGCGGCGAAGCTCCAGAACTGCGCGATGGTGACGATGTTGAAGATGCCGACCCAGAGATAAAACGCGACGCCGATGTGCGCTCCGCCGGCGCCGAGCACGAAGAAGACGACGAGGTTCGCGATGAAGAAGAGGGTCACCGACGCGATGAGCGCGATGCGCCCCATGCGGGCCGCGAGCCAGCCGTACGCGCTCGAGACCAGGACGAGCAGGACGGTCTGACCGACCGAGGCGTAGCTCTTCACCTCCGCGCCGCCGCCGAGCAGGATGAGCGGCTCGCGCGCGACCTTGAGCATGTAATACGCGGTGAGGATCAAGAAGACGTTCAGCGTGAGCAGGAGCGCTGTGCCCGCCTCGCCCGCGCGCACGTCCCCGAAGAGGCGCAGCACGTAGGCCGCCGGGTGCTCGCGAAAACGCGGCCGGGGCGTCGTCTTCATCGAGGCTCCGGGCGTTCGAGGCCGGCGAGCCGGAACCCGCGGCGCGGGCCGAGGAATCGTAGAGATCGGCGACCAGCTCGCCGCGCGCGACGTCGTCGGCGACGGCGACGCGGACGTAACGCCGCGGAGAGCCGTCGGGCGGGCCGCCGTCGCCCGCGACGTGCTCGAGGCGCACGCAGAGCGCGCCGCGCCCGCCGCGCACGACGTGGAGCCCGCGCCCGCCGACGATCCGCGCGCGATCGCGGAACGCGCTCTCGGGTCGCACGCCGCGCCACTCGGCGAGGTCGACGCCGCAGAGTTGGTCTCCCGAGACGACGCGCACGTCGGCGATCGGCGAGAGCCGCAGCAGGTAGCGCGCGAGCACGCGATCGAGCCGTCCGCTCATCACGTGCTCCAGCCAGTCGGTGTTCGTCGGATCGCTGAACTGGCCCATCACGGCGAGCGCGTGGAGCATCTTAGGGGTGAAGTGCGCGAGGATGCGCGCCATCCACGCCGCGTCCCGCTCGGTCATGCGCCCGAACGCGACGTTCGGGTACTCGTTCTTCCACGTCTCGGGGTCGAAGCCCTCGAGGCGGTAGTACCCGAAGATTTCGTGCCCCTGCTTCGGCGTGAGGTCTTCCCACGGGCGCACCGGGATGCCGAGCGAGAAGAAGCTCGAGGCGATGTCCCCCCAGTCGATCAGGTAGGACATCCCGATGCGGCGCTGCAGCTCGGCCGGCGCCCAGGGCCAGTCGCCGCCGAACGCTTCGCTGACGTCGAACTGGTAGTGGACGACGTGACCGGGCGACGACGCGGGAGCGGCGCGATCGTCCGCCATCCACGTGTCGAACGAGTTCGCCTCGCGCGCGTCGGTGCGGTCGATCCACGCCGCGAGGACGCGCAGGGCGCGAAGCTCGCGCCGATCTTCGTGCGGCACGACGTCGTTCGGGTCGTCGTCGCGTGTGCCCGACCAGCGAAACGGACCGAGCGCGTAACCCGGCAGCCACGCCGACGCGCTCACGCGCATGCGGCCGTTGCGCTTGGGCGACTTTTGGAACAGCGCGTCGAGCATCGCCTGATCGAAGGCCTTTTCAGGCTGGAAATTCGCGTGCGAGACGAGCCCGGGCTTCAGTCGGAAGAGCGACGGCCGCACGTAGAGGAGCTGCTCGCACGACGTGTTGTATCCGGCGGCGTGGACGATCGACGTGCCGATCACGGCGCCGGCGCTCTGCCGCTCGGGCTCGTCGTCGACGCTCTCGACCTTGATCATGTACTTGCCCTTGCCGGGCACGATCACGCGGAAGCCGGGCGTCGAGCCGCTCATCTTGCCCTTGTCGATGAGCCACGAGCCGTCGGGAGCCGCCTCGGGGTCGAGGATTTGGTCCGGCGTGCACGCGCCCTGTTCGAGGTCGGCGACGGTGATCGACTCGATGCGGTTGGTGAACCACGCCGAGTCCGGCACCTCGTCGAGGCTGTTCACGTCGACCGACTCGCCGCTCGTCACGACGCCGAGCGAGTCCGAGAGCGGCCGAAGAGATCAGGTTGTCGGCGCCGTCCCAATAGAGCGGGGAGACGTACGGGTTCGGTGCGCAGGCGACGTCGCCGTGCTCGCGCCGGCACGGCGCGTAGACCGAGGCGAGATCGCCATCGCGCATCATGGGTGTTTGCAGCGGGAAACGCGGGTCGCCGGCGCTGCACGCGACGAGCGCGAGCGCGACGGACGCGACGAGGATCGAGCGGTTCACGTGCGTGCGCCTCATCAGAAGCTCCTCGGGACGCCGAGCGTCACGCGTACGGAGTCGACCTGCGCCCCGTGGTCGAAGGTCTCGGTGCCGAACCCGACGAGCAGCTCGATGGGCGGATCGGCGAGCGGCGTCGCGAGGCCGAGCGCGCCCGAGAGCCGCAGGAGGCGCGGGTCGAAGCCGTCGAGGTGCTCGCCGAAGACGTCGCCCACCGCGAGCTGCATCGTCGCGTCGACGAACGGCGCGATGGGCCAGGTGTATTGGACGGCGCCGACGGCGGCGCTGCGGTCCACGAGCCGCCCCGGAAAATACCCGTGCATCCAAGTGTCGCCCCCGAGCGAGACGAGCTCGGTGAACGGGATGGGCTGCCGGTCGAGCGAGTCGGCGAAGAGCGTCGCGACCGAGAAGCTCAAGACGCGCGCGCGACCGTTCAGGTCGAAGCTCGCGGTGGCGCTGCCTCCGTAGCGAATCCACGCGCTCGAAGGGGCGTGCTCGACGTCGGCGCCCTGCTCCGCCTCGCCCTCGACGCGAAAGCTCGACCCGCGGCGCTGCCCTTCGTGGCGGGTGTCGAGCGCGACGTGCAGCCGGCCGTAGGGCGCGACGTAGCTCCCGCCGAAGCCATACGGCACCGCGAACGCGCCGGTCGACGCCTCTTCCTCTAGGCTCGGGTCGTCGCCGTAGTGACCGTTGGTGACGGCGACCTTGCGAACCCCGACGCCGGCGCGCACCTCGCTCGAGCGCCACGGGTGCGCGTCGATCTCGAGGCGCGCGTCGAAGCGGCGCTCGTCGAAGCGGCTTTGTTGCGATTGGAGCGTGCCCGGGCCGAGGCCGTAGAACACCTCGTCCGGTCGCGTGAAGGCGTGGACCGAGAGCTCGAGGGCGCTGCGGCGGTCGATGTCGTAGCGGTCCTTGAACGAGGCGCCGTACCAGTCCGTCGGCCAGAGCTCGACGTGCATTCGAAGGTGGTTGCGCGGAACAATCACGTCGTCGCCGAACATGTAGACCCCCACGCTCGGGTTGAAGCCGAACTCGATGAACCCGACGGGCAGGAAGCCGATCTGGTGCTTCGGGCCGAATGCAAAAAAATCGTAGGCATGGCTCGCCACGTCACCGCGCTCCGCCGCCGTGGCGGCCGCCGCGGCCGGGCGTCGAATTGCGTATTCGCTGAGTAGATACAGAGGAGACAGCAGCGCGCGTGCCAGCCAGGTGCCCGCGCCGACGTGCCCGGCGTCCGGCATGCCGCGGCCGTCGTAGTTCGGGAGCGCGCGTTTCTTCGACGCAGGGCCGTCATCCGCGCGCGCGGTTTGCGCCGCGCAGGCGGCGGCGAGAGCGAGCGGAAAAGTCGCCCATGCGAAACACCGCATGGAGGGGGGGCACTGCAGCGCACGTGCCCGCGGTCGGGCTCGGCACGCCGCATGCTGAGCCGTTACGAACATGCGGAGCGCAATCGTCTCACTCGGGGTACTCGCGGCTGGTTGCTACAACGGCTATCCGACAGTGCCGCCCCAGCTCGCCGAGGGAACCGAGATCCTCGCCCCCGGGAGCGTCAATCTGAACGTGGCGGCGGGCGCCGGCGAAGCGGCATATCCGGACAACACAGGCGCGACCGCCACGCAGTTCGCCGCCGGCTTCGAAGCGCGAGTGCGCACGGGGATCGGCGCGAAATCGGAGATCGGCGCGAGCCTGTTCGGCGGCGCCGGGACGAGCGTCGGCAACGGCGATCCGCCGTTCGCGCTCGGCGGCAAGCTCTCGTACAAAATCGCGCCGCTCAAATGGTTCGCGATCGTCGCCGACGGCGGCGCGATGGACTTCCGCGTGTCGTCGACCGCGGTCTTCAGCGGCGACCTCGCCGTGATCTTCGCGCCGTGGATCGCTCCCGACGGCAAACAGCTCTACATCGGGGCGAAAGGCGCGTTCACCGTCCCCGTGTTGCAGAATGCGACTGCCGTCGGCGAGTCGATCGTCGTCCCGATCGGCTTCGAGATCCCGACGAGCAAGCGCGTCCGTTTCTTCGTCGAGGCAGGACCGATCTTCGGGTTCGGCCAGCAGTCGAGCTCGGGCGGCTCGACGTCGTACAACGGCTATGGCGGGTACGGCGTGCTCGCGTTCGCGTTCCAGCTCCGCTGACGAAGTTTCACAGCTCAGCTCGCACTCGACCGCAGAAATGTCACACCGTCGTGTGAAAGGTCGCGTAGCCTTTTTCCACGACAGGACGTTTCATGCCGAAGACACTTTTGCCGGGGCTGCTCGTAGCGAGCCTCGTGGGTTGTGGCGCTTCTCCCTCGACCGACCCGACCGGGACCAACACTGCCGGATCGCTCACGACTCCGCCGCCCGACGTGAAGACCGTCTTCACGATCGTGTTCGAGAACGAGAACGCATCCAGCGTGCTCACGCAAGCGGCGCCGTTCTTCGATTCGCTCCAGCAGCAGTACGGCGTCGCGACGAATTACACATCGAGCACGCACCCCAGCCTGCCGAACTACATCACGATGACCTCGGGCTCGACCCAGGGCATCACGACCGACAACGACCCAACCGCGAACGTGCCGGTGCTCGGCCACGACCACGTCGCGGCGCAGCTCGACGACAAGCAGGTCATGTGGCGCGCGTACATGGAAAGCATGGGCGACCCGTGCAAAATGACGTCGACCTCCCTCTACTCGGCGCACCACGATCCCTTCCTCTACTACGACGAGATCCAGAAGAACCCGGCGAGCTGCAACCAGCACGTCGTCGACTTCGACGCGAACTTCGCGAGCGACCTTGCGTCGAACGTGTACCGCTACCTGTGGATCACGCCGAACATGTGCGACGACATGCACAACTGTTCGCTCCAGACGTCGGACGCGTGGCTTCAGAAGGTCGTCACGCAAATCCAACAGTCGGACGCATACAAGGACAAGGGCGCGATCTTCATCCTCTTCGACGAAGGCGCGAGCCGCGCGCCCGGCGCCTCGGCCGCGCTCGCGACGCTCGTGATCTCGCCGCAGCTCGCGTCGGTCCATACGATCAGCACGGCGTTCGATCACCGTTCGTATTTGGCGACGGTCGAGGACATCTTCGGGCTCGGGCGCTTGCCCACCACGACCGGAGTCACGTCGATGGGCGCGTTCTTCGTCAGCGTGCCCACGGCCGCGCCGTCGGGACCGTGACGGCGTAGCGGTTGCACACTGCATCCCTCATCGGATGCACGTTTTTGCCCTCCGCCGCGGAGAACGAACCAAAGCGGCTCTGCTCTCGGGGTGGTTTTTTCTCGCAGTCGCGACGTTGTGGCTGCTGAAATCGCTGCGAATCACCGAGCTGCTCGTGCATCTCGGCGCGAGCGAGACGCCTTACGTGCGTCTCGCGGGAGCGCTCTTCGTCGGCGTTGCCGTGCTCGTCTACTCGATGGCGGCGAGTCGCCTCTCGCGTGTCGCGATGGTCCGTGCCACGAGCGCCGTGTTCGCGGCTCTTCTGGTGGGCTGCTGGGTCGCATTGCGAGTCGGCGGTCCGGCGCTCGCGGCGCAGCGCGCGTTCGTGTGGACGCTCTACGTCCTCGTGGACGTCTACGCCGTCGTCGTCATCGAGCTCTTCTGGACGTACACGAACGACGTCGTAACCCCGGAAGAAGCGAACCGGCTCTACGGCCTCATCGGGCTCGGCGGAATCCTCGGCGGCGCGTTCGGCGGCGCCCTCGTCGACGGGTTCGTGCGCGTGGTGGGGCAGGAGAATTTTCTCCTCGTCGCGGCCGGAGGCGTCCTCGCGTTCGCCGCGCTCGGCTCACTGACCGAGCGCGTCCTCCGCCCGCCACCGCGCGCGCCGCGCCGATTCGACAGCCACGTCGCGTCGGCGTTCGAGGGCGTGCACGAGGTCATGCGAAGCCGCTACCTCATGCTCCTCCTCGGCGTGGTCGTCGCGTACGAGTTCACCGCGACGCTCATCGACTTCGGCGTCAACGTCGTCTTCGAGCGCGCGAACCTCGGCGCGACCGACCTCGCTCGCATGTACGGCCGCCTCGGTTGGATCGCGAGCATCGTCGCGGTCTTCGCGCAGCTCGTGCTCGTGCCGCTGCTCCTGCCGTCGAAGCGGGTCGCGCTCCTCGTGCCGCCGGTCGTCCTCTTCGCCGGCGTCGTCGGCGTCGTGCTGCTGCCGGTGATCGCGACCGCGGTCGTGATGGTCTCCATCGACCGGGGTCTCAACTACTCCATCCAGCAGTCGACGCGGGAGTCGCTCTACGTGCCGCTCACCGACGCGCAAAAATACAAAGCGAAAGCTTTCATCGACATGTTCGTCGATCACGCCGCGAAGGCGCTCGCGTCGATCCTCTTGCTCGGGCTCATCGCGATGTCGAGCGCGTCGCCGCGCGTGACGCTGCTCGTGAGCTGCGGCTCGATGCTGGCGTGGATCGTCTGCGCGCACCGCCTCGGCATCTACGCCGCGACGCGCAAGGCCTTCAATTCAGGTGCCGCGCTTCCTTCTTTGCCGCCGCGTCCGGCTCCAGGAACACCGCGGTGATCTCGCGCTCCAGCGCCGCGAGGATCTCGTCCTCGAGCTGCTCGACCGTGCCCGCGGCGCGCTCGACGTTGCGCTGATAAACGAAGATCCGGCAGCGGCGCTCTTCGTCGGCGCCGGTGCTCGGCACCGAGTCGATGATCATGAGCGCGCGCGGGTCGACGCCGTCGACGACGAGCTCGGCGCCCGGCACGTCGACCACGAACACCTCGGCCTCGTGGATGTAGCGGCCGAGGAGCGCGTCGAGCTTGCGAATGCACCCCTCGACGAGCGTGCCGAACGCCTCCGGCGACGGCGCCCACGAGGGCGGCTCGCGCGTGCCGTCGAGCGCGCGCGCGCGAAGGAACGCTTCGGTCGCGCCGCGCGCGTCGCCGCGCTCGTCGCGCACGAGCCCGAGGTAGTACTGCGCGTCGGCGTGCGAGGGATCTTTGCGCGCCGCCTCCTCGATGAGCGGCGACGCGCGCTCGAAGTCGCCGAGCTCGTAATACGCCCGGCCGATGAGGAACGTGTAGCTCGCGCTCTCGAACGGCCCTTCTGGGATGAGTCGCATCACGCGCATGGCGGCATCCATCTCTCCCTTGCTCATGAGGGCGTCGACTTTCAAGAGAAGACAGTCGGCGATCTCTTCGTCGGTCTCGGCGAGCGCGTACGCGTCGTCGCACATCTGCACGGCTTCGTCCCACTCGCCGAGAGGGTGCATGAGCACCTCGGCGGCGTTCAGCATCGCCTCGAAATAGGTCTCGTCGAGCGCGATCGCTTGCTTGTAGTGCTCGAGCGCGTCCTCGGGGTTGCCGCTCATCGCGGCGCTGTAGCCGAGCAGGTTGTGCACCTCGGGGGCCTTCGGGTCGAGCTCGAGCGCACGCTTCGCACAAGCCGCGGCGCCGCCCGCGTCGCCGCGCTGCGCGAGGTCCCATCCCCGATCGAGTGTCGCGCTGAGCTGGTCCATGCCTGCTGCGCGAAAGCGCGCAAGCCGCTCTTTTTCCGCACGCGGGCCTCGCCGTCAAGCCCGCATTTGCAGGAGCGCCCGAATGCGTCCCGCCCAACCGTCGCGATCGGCGACGACGATTTCGTGCTTTCGCCCGTCGCGGCGGAGGACGACGACGCGGTTCGGGACGACGAACGCGGTCATCCCGAGCTCGACCCGAAGGATGTCGGCGAGCGGGATCGAGAGGCCGCCGCCCTGCACGAGCCAGGCGTTCGGCTCGAACTTGAGCCGCGCGCTCGTCAGCGTGAGCGTCCCGGGGACCGGCTCGACGCTGCGCCACAAGCTCGCAGCGCTCGAGTGGAGCGTCACCTCGCCAAGCATGCCGGAGTCGAGCACGGTTCGAATCTAAGCCCGTTCGTCGCCGCGCGCACCTGGTCGGGTGGCTTACTCAAGAGCAATTGACCATGGTCGCGCTCGCGCGCTCGGCGAACGCTACGGCATGCGCATCCTCGCACTCGCCACGGTCGCCGCCGCGCTCCTCGCTGAGAGCGCGCACGCCGCGCCCGCCGAGGACGATCTCGACGAGCTCTACGCCGAAGCGCACCCGCCGCAACACCACGCGCCCGCACCGCTCACGGCGCCGGGCCGCTGGTACGGCTGGCAGACGCTGCTCGCCGACGCGTCGTTCATCGCGGTCTTCGCGAGCACGCCGGCGTGGGGCGACGTGGGCGAAGGCGGCGGCATCGCGCTCGTGTTCGACTTGCTCGGTTTCCTCGCGACCGCGCCCGTGATTCACTCGGTGCACGGCAACGCCGACGCGGGCGGCATGACGATGCTCCTCCGGCTCGGAGCGACCTCGGTCGGCGCGCTCACGGGGTTCGGCGCCGGCGCGGCGGCGCGGTGCTCCTCCGAGCCCGCGACGCTCTTTTCTTCGTTCTGCGGGATCTCGAACGCCGGTCGGGGCGCGTATTACGGCACGCTCATCGGCGCGGGCCTCGCGGCGGTCCTCGACGCCGTCGCGTTCGCGTGGGAGAAACCCGACGCATCCCGCGCTGCGACGTCGTCGTTTCGTTGGACGGTCTCGCCCTTCGGGCTCCGCGGCGGCGCGGGGCTCGGCGTCGTGGCGTCGTTCTGAACGCGCTCAGTCGCCCGTCGCGGAGTCGTCGTCCTCTTTCCAGTGCGGCTTGGGCTTGATCGTGTGCACGACGACGCGCGTCCCCGGGTGCTCCGCCGTCGCCCAGACCGCGTGCCAGCCTTGCGGCAGCTGCGGATCGGTCCAGCCGAAGAGCGCGCGCGCGTCATCGGGCGAGAGGTTCACGCAGCCGTGGCTCTGCACGTGACCGAAGTTCGCGTGCCAGAACGCGCCGTGGAGGGCGTAGCTCTGGTTGAAGTACATGATCCACGGCACGTCCTCGATCGAGTACGGCCCGTCGCTCGCGACGTCGCCGTCCATCGTCGCGGCGATGTGCTTCTCGCGGATGCGGAACGATCCCGGCGGCGTGCGGTGGTCTTTCTCTTTGTCGTTGTCATCCATGCGGCCCGTCGAGACGAGCGTCGCGTAGACGGGCGTCGCGCCGACGAAGGCGACGAGCGACTGGTTGTCGAGGTTGACGTCGATCCACTTCTCGTTCGGTTTCAGGTCCGCGGGCGCCGGGCCGGGGTTCATCACGTCGATGTTGTCGCCGCGCATCCAGTAGCTCGGCGACCCCTCGACCTCCCAGAACGTGATGCCGCCGACGAGCTGCTTCTCGCCGGTGAGCTGGAGCGGCGTGAAGCGCGAGAGCGACTCCTCGCCGCGCGTCGCCCGCAGTTTTTTTCCTGCCCCGGCGCTCCGCGCCGATGGGTCGTCGCTCAGCGCGTACTTGCGCGAGTGCGGCCACGTGACGAACGCGAGCGGCAAGTGAGTCGGCGGCTTGTCGACCCAATAGGGCGGCGCGCCGCCGTCGGGCTGCGCGACCGCGGGCGGGAAATCCGGCGGCGTCGTCGTGTTCAGCCAAACGCCGTGAAAATCGGTCGGCGGCTTCGCGACGATCATGCGGCCGTAGGGCGCGAGGAACCCCGCCGTCGTCTTCCACCACTTCACGTTCTTCACCTCGATGTCGGTGTCGAGCGCGACGTAGAAGCCCTTCACCATGCGGCGCACGAGCGGGCCGCCCTCGTCGGCGCGCAGGTCGTCGAGCGTGACCTGCGGTTTGCCGCCGTCCCAGTCGCGGAGGTACCAAGGCACGCCCGCGTCGTCCGCGTCGGCGCCGAACGAGAAGCCGAGCACGGTGTCGCTCGCGAGCGCGCTCGTCGTCGCGAGGCCCGCGTCGGACATGTCGACCACCGGCTCGACCTTCGGCCGCGCGCGGCGAACGAGCCACGGTTCGTAGAATCTCGCGCTCCTGCCGCGAGGGCACCGTGCGGTAGAGCGGCGTGCCGTTCGCGACGTTGTACGCGTACTCGTACGGCAGCGGTTGATCCATGAACGGCATGTGCGGCGCCGTCTTCAGCTTCGGATGATTCATGTCGAGGGTCGCGTAGCGCCCGCACACGAACCCGCCGCTCACGAGCTCGTACCAACCCTCCCGGCACTTGTCGTTCACGTGCGGCTGAGGCA
The DNA here is from genome assembly GCA_963731595.1 of uncultured delta proteobacterium. Classification (GTDB taxonomy): domain Bacteria; phylum Myxococcota_A; class Polyangia; order Polyangiales; family Polyangiaceae; genus DASXHD01. Next base: position 1,068,903 of record CAVSWE010000001.1, on the reverse strand, counting down.
GGACCGCGACCTTCGCCCCGCGCCTCAGGTAGCCGATACGCTGGGGGCCGTTGTCCTCTTTTCCGTGACGGCGGCCTTCGATCTGCTCGCGCGTCGGCACGTCCATGTCGCTCATGATCGGCGTTTCCATGAAGATGGCGCCGAGCATCGGATAACTCGGGCCCGCGTCAGTCGGGCCGGTCGCGCGGGCGCCGCCGTCGAGCGAGACTGCGCCCGCCGCCGACGAGGCCGGTTTAGCCCCGTTTTCTGCGCCTTTCGACTCCGTGCAGCCGATGGCCAAACCTGCGAGCGCGAAGCACCACCGCGTCATGAAACGACTCGATCTCGTTACTACTGCCCGGCCCGGGTGCGGATCCAGTTTTCTGCTCCGAACATGGCAACTTTTCGCGGCCCGTCGCATGATGCCAGGGCGTGACTGCGTCTTTCATGCCTGAGCGAAACCTCGCGACTTTGCGCGTGAAAGTTCTCGCGAGTGTGGCTCCGCGTCGAGGACCGCGTGGGTGAACGCACACGCTTCGCCGCGCTCGGCGAGGGAGCCGGCGCGACCGCACCGACCGCACCTCACGCGACGCCGCCGCGCACCGAGGGCGACGAGCGAACGGGCCCGGCTCGCTTCTGGAGCTCCAAGCGGATCAAGCACGGTCTCGTCGCCGGCTTCGTGCTGTCCGCGCTTTTTCACTGGTTGATCTCGCCGTTCGCGGTGATGCCCTCCGGGCCCGCGCTCGAGTTTCACGAGCAAGCGGGCGATCTCTCCATACCGGTCGACTTCGTCGGCGAGGGGACGAGCGACACGCCGGGCGCGAAGCACTCGACGAACCCGGCCGAGCACGGCGGGTCGGGCGTCACGGCTGGCGCCGGCGACGCCGCGGTCGACGCGCCGCACACCGAAGACGCCGGCGCGCTCGCGCACAGCGGCCCGGACGCGAGCACCAACGGGACGGGCGACGCGGGCGAGACCGAAGACGCGGGCGCCGAGTCGGACGACGGCGGAATGATCGCGGTCTCCGACGGCGGCGTAGGACGCGATCCCCAGTCGCTGCTCGGCGCGGCATCGGCCGTCTCCGCGGGCCCGAACAACATCACGATCATGGTGAACTTCGTCGAGCTGCGAAAGCACCCCGACGCCGCGCGCCTCGGGATGCTGCTCGGGGCGATCCCGCAGTGGCGCGCCTTCATGTCCGACGCGCAGGGCGCGCCGCTGCTCGACCCGATGAAGGACGCCGACTGGATGATCATCATGGGCCCGTCGCTCCTCGACACGAAGAACGACGCCGTCTTCGTGCACTACGCGACGCCCGACGCGACCGTCGACAAAATCATCGACACGGTGAGCCGCAAGTACGTCCACGGCGGCCCGTACGACACCGGCGTACGCGGCGTGAAGGCGTGGAAGGCGTTCGCCGACAACGGCGAGCGCGTCTTTTTGCGACCGCGACCTCACGTCGCGGTGATCGTGCCCGCGTCGCACGCGCGCCAGTTCGCGGCCGTGCTCGCGCGCAATCCCGTCACGCCGCGCGTGCACGCGGGCGAAGCGTTCAGCATGCGCGCGCTCCGTCCGGGCGGCTCGGTGCCCGCGATCCCGCAGGACATCCGCGAGATGCGCATGTGGATCGTGCCGAACGCCGCCGACGGCAGCGGCGAGCTCTACGCCGAGGGCGACTGCCCGGACGAAGCTTCGGCGAAGACCGACGCCGAGTCGCTCCGCACGCTCGTCCAGCAGAAGAACTCGGCCATCGTGCGCTTGCTGACCGCCGGCTTCTTCAACAACGTCGTCGTCACGACGAGCGGCAGCACCCTCCAGCTCCACATCCACGGCACGCAGCGGCAGATCGAGTCGCTGCTCGCGCTGGCGGCGGGCCGCGTCGGCGTCACGCTTCCGCCGCCGACGCCGTGAGCCCTACGCGCGGCGCGCCGAGTGTGGTTTAACGCGCCGCATGAAAACGCTACGTTGGTGCGTTACGGCCGCGCTTCTACTCGCGGCGACCGGCTGCTCGAAGAGGGTCGACGAACCTCGCGACGACAAGTTCACTCCCGCTCAAGGCGAGCCGCTTCCGCCCGGCCCGAAGACGTTGCAGATCGAAGACGTCGTCGTCGGCACCGGCAAGGAGGCCCACGAAGGCGACACCGTGAAGGTGCTCTACACGGGCACGTTGATGAACGGCCGAAAGTTCGACAGCACGCACGATCGCGGCGACGAACCCGCAGAGTTCAAGCTCGCGGAGGGCGGACTGATCAAGGGCTGGGTCGAGGGAATGAAGGGGATGAAGGTCGGCGGAAAACGGAAGCTGACGATCCCGAGCGACATGGGCTACGGCGCGGCCGGTCACCCGCCCGTGATCCCACCCGACGCCGGTTTGAAATTCGAAATCGAGCTCGTCGCGGTGAAGTGATCGCGCAGCCGGTCCCGATGTTGCTTTGGCAGGAGGTTCGAAAGGAAGGCACCTCATGCCCCGAAAAGGAACGACGCGCCGAGGGCGCAGCAACAAATCGGAACAGAGCAGCGACTACGCGATGAACGAGGGGAGCAAGCGCGGCGCACGATCGCCACAGCGTTCGGTCGCGAGCACCAACCGCCGCTCGGAGCTCGGTTGGGAGCCCGGCAAAGCCGCCGGTCCGCGCAGCGGTCGCGGCTCGTCCTCGTCGACCTCGACGCGCGGACGCAAAGGCACGATGGGACCGCGCGTCGGCGGCCGCACCTCGACGGCGTCGCGCACCGCGCTCGGCCCCGAAGCGCGCGGCGAAGAGCGCGGCACCCGTTCGCGTCGCGTCGGCGCCACCACGCCGAAGCCGGCAGCGCGCAAGACCTCGTCGCGCGGTCGCACGACGACCGGCACCCGCGGTCGCACGACGACCGGCACCCGCGGTCGCACGACGACCGCCCGCGCGCGCGGAACGCGCCGCCGGACGACGACCGCGTGACGTGACCTCGCTCGCGAGGTTGCGACGTGGAGCTGCGCTACGGCGTGGCGCTTTCGCGATCCGGCATCCGCTCGCGGATCAGGGATCGTTGGGAACGCACACGCCGTTGGCGCAGGCTTGATCGTTGTTCGGGTCGCACGCGTTTCCACACGCGCCGCAGTTCGCGAAGTCACTCGTCACGTCCATGCAACCGGCGCCGTCGCAATAGTCCATGCCCTGGGTGCCGCACCCGCACTTGCCGGCGACGCAGACCGAGTCGCTGCCCATGCACGCGTTGCCGCACGCGCCGCAGTTCGCCGGATCGGAGTCGACGGCGATGCACACCCCGTTGCAGAGTTGGTTGGGCGCCGAGCAGCCGCCGTCCACCGCGGCCGGATCCCGGTAGTCGGGCCCGTCCGGACCCGAGTCGACTGCGCTGCCTGTCCCGCTGCCCGCGCCGTGGACCCCTGGTCCATCGATCCGCGGAGCGCTGGCGTCGCCGCACCCGACGATCACGAAAATACCGCAAAAACATGCCGAAAACAGCGTTCCGAGGGGACGATCCATGGTGTCGTAAAAGGACAAGTGCACTGGACGTGCCGTCGAATTTGGTCGAATCAGGGTTTCGCGGGGCGGTGCGAGGGACTACCACATGTCCGTGATGCTCACCGTGGTTCCCAAGCTCACGGTCTCCGAGTCCTCCCAGATTGCGACGGCCGACCCGCGGCTGCTCTTCTGGGTGACGGGCGTCGTGCTCGGCACCCTGGCGCTCTGGGTCCTCTACGTGCTCTTCAAGGGCGAAAGCCGCAAGCCGCCGACCGCCTCAGCGCAAGTGCAGCCGAGCGGCGACGGAGCGGAGTAAGCCCGAGCGCGGAGGGTGGGTGACGGGGTCGGCGGGGCCCACGACCCAGACGAGCGCCGAGACCGTCGCGCGGGCCCGGGATTCGAGGGCCGGGTCGAGCGCTCTCGCGAGCTCGGCGATCCGCCGCCAGCACGCGAGCTCGGCGGGCGGGCGGTTCTCGGCGCCGAGCCAGGACGCGAGCTCGACGAACGCCGCGACCGCGGCCTGGGCTTCGCCCTTCGAGGCGAGGCCCTCGGCGTAGGCGCGCATGTCGTCCTCGGCTTCTTCGGCGCGGCCGAGCTGGTGACGCGAGCGAGCGCGGCCGGCCACGGCTTCGGCGAGCGACGGCACGTGCGAGAGGGCGGCCTCGTAGACGCGCTCGGCCTCGGCGGGGTCGCCGGTGCGCGCGCGGAGCGAGCCGAGCCCGAGCCACGCCGCGCCGCACGTCGGGTCGAGCGAGACGGCGTCGTTGTACTGCCGGAGCGCGATCTCCGGCTCGCCGCTCTTTTCGTGGGCGCGCGCCGACGCGACGAGCTCGTCGCACGAGCCGGCGCGGGCCGCGGCGGAGGTTGCGGTCAGCCCGAGGGCGAGGAGCGCGCCCTCAAACGCTCTGCGCGTCCTCGATCGCATCCGAGCGCCGCGGCCGCTTGTTGATCGAGAGGATCTGCTTTCGCACGCGGACGGCGTCGGGCGTCACCTCGACGAGCTCGTCGGCGTCGATCCACTCCATCGCGGTCTCGATGGTGAGCGACGCGGGGCGGGGCGAGCATGACGTTCTCGTCCTTGCCGTGGTTGCGGACGTTGGTGAGCTTCTTCTCCTTGACGACGTTCACGTCGGTGTCGTTCGGGCGGTTGTGCTCGCCGACGATCATGCCTTCGTAGACGTCGACGCCGGGCCGACGAAGAAGCTGCCGCGCGGCTGGAGGTGGTGGAGGGCGTACGGCGTCGTGACGCCGCGCGCGATCGCAGACGATCGCGCCGACTGGCGCTTCATCATCGTGCCGCCCCACGGCTCCCAGCCGTCGAACATCGTGTTGAGCAGGCCGGTGCCGCGCGTCGAGGTGAGAAACTCGCCGCGGAAGCCGATGAGCGCGCGCGACGGCACGCGGTACTCGAGGCGCGCGCGGCCGTAGCCGGGGTTGTGCATCTGCGTCATGCGGCCGCGGCGTTCGCCGAGCCGCTCGGTGACGATGCCGATGAACGCCTCGGGCACGTCGACGACCACGAGCTCCATCGGCTCGTGGACGACGCCGTCGATCTCGCGTGGTGACGACCTCGGGGTTTCCGAGCTGCATCTCGTAGCCCTCGCGACGCATCGTCTCGACGAGGATGGCGAGCTGGAGCTCGCCGCGGCCGAGCACGACGAAGGTGTCGGGAGACTCGGTCTCCTCGACGCGGATCGCGAGGTTCTTGCGGGTCTCGCGCATCAGGCGCTCGCGCAGGTGGCGGCTCGTCAGGAACTTCGACGCCTTCGCACTTGCCCGCGAAGGGCGACGTGTTCACGCCGACGCGCATCTTGATCGTCGGCTGCTCGACGCGGATGCGCGGCAGCGCGCGCGTCTCCCAGCCTTCTTCGGTGTCGGTGATGGTGTCGCCGACGTAGACGTCCTCGAGGCCGGCGATCGCGATCAGCTCGCCGGCGCGCGCCTCCTGCGTCGGGACGCGCTTGAGCCCCTCGAACGTGGAGAGCACCTTGATCGCGCCCTTCATCAGCTTGCCGTCGCCGATGACGACCGACGGGCTGGTTCGACCGCACGGTGCCGGAGACGACGCGACCCACCGCGAGGCGGCCGATGTAGTCGTCGTGGTCGAGGTTGCAGACGAGGATCTGCAGCGGGCCGCTCGCGTCGCCGCGCGGCGCCGGCACCTTCTCGAGGATGGTCTCGAAGAGCGGGACGAGCGAGTCGCTCGTCGTCCTCGAGCGTGTGCTTGGCGATGCCCTCGCGGCCGATCGCGTAGAGCATCGGGAAATCGGTCTGCTCGTCGCTCGCGTCGAGATCGCAGAAGAGGTCGAAGACCTCGTTCAGCACGTCCTTCGGGCGCGCGTCGCCGCGATCGATCTTGTTGATGACGACGATCACCGGGAAGCCGAGCTCGAGGCACTTTCGCAGGACGAAGCGCGTCTGCGGCAGCGGTCCCTCGGCGGCGTCGACGAGCAGCAGCGCGCCGTCGGCCAGGAGCAGCGTGCGCTCGACCTCGCCGCCGAAGTCGGCGTGGCCGGGCGTGTCGACGATGTTGATCTTCACGTCCGCGGTACCGAACCGACGTGTTCTTCGCGAGGATCGTGATGCCGCGCTCGCGCTCGAGGTCGTTCGAGTCCATCACGCGTTCGGCCACGACCTCGTTTTCGCGGAACGTGCCCGCCTGCCGAAGCATGTGGTCGACGAGCGTCGTCTTGCCGTGGTCGACGTGCGCGACGATGGCGACGTTGCGGAGAGCCGGGGCCCCCGCGCGTGAGGATGAGTTATTCGTCATTTTGGTTCAGCGAATTCCGAGTCTGCTGCGGGCCTCTGTGTAGCCGTCACCCACGCTGAACGCTACGAGGTCTTTCGCTTCGGGCGTACGGGCTATCCAATTTGCGCGCTCGGCGGGCGGCGGCGGCTCGCCGCGCGGGCTCTGGCCGTAGGCGACTCCATCGAGCGCGGCGCCGAGATCGCCGACGCCGAGCAGGGCCGCGTGGTTCGCCCACGCGAGGACTGCGCCGCCCAAAAGGCCGAGCTGAGGACCGACGGCGCCGCCGACCTCGAGCGCGGCGAGGCCGAGGTCGGGCTCGGGACGCTTGGGGAGCGCGGGCTGAAGGCGGCTCATCGCTTGCGCGATGGCTTGCGGCGGGACGCCCGGCGGAGCGTAGCTCGGCGCGAAGGCCCGGAGCCAGGCGCCGACGAGGACGGGCACCTCGGCCGGAGCCACGCGCGAGAAGGCCGAGCCGTGGACCTGCATGAGCTTGAACGCGCGGATCATGAGGAAGGTGCGCGCGCCCTCGGGCAACTGCGCGAACGCCTCGCCGACGACGAGGGCAGGGGCGCGCGCGTCGCCGGTCGCGACGCACTGCCGGCCGATTTGCGGCGAGATGAACACCTGCACGCCCGCGCCGAGGGCCGCCGCCTGCGCCATGCCCGCCGCGAGGCGCGCGACGGGCTCGCCCTGCGGCATCGGCGTCGCTTTGAGCGCGCGCGGATCGAGCGCGGTCGCGGCGTCAAGGGCTTGTCCCGTGCGCGTGAGGAGCATGCGCGCGGCGGGCGCGAGCATCTCCGGCGCGAGCAGATCGTCGAGGCGCGAGTCGAAGGCGCGGCCCTCGGCGCCGGCGAGCGGGGAGGGCTCGCCGTTGTACGCGGCGAGCGTCGCGGCGACGACGCGGGCGGCGTCTTGCTTTCCGCGGAGCTCGTAGACCGTGACCATCGTCTCGAAGAGCGGCGCCGTGAAGCGCCCGGCGGCGAACGCGCGGCGCGCGTCGCCCGCGGCGCGATCGAGGAGGATGTTGACCGCCGGCGTCTGCTTGTGGCGGACGTAGAACTCCGCGAGCGCGCGCAGCACCCCGACGTCGGTCGGGAACTCGCGCCGCGCGGCCTCGAGCGTCTGCTCGGCCTTGCGGAGATCGCGGCTGGCGGTCTCGTGGATCGACGAGAGCTCGACGAGGCGCTTGCGCTTGGTCTCTTTGTCCTGAGCTTGCGCGAGGAGCTCTTGCTGGATTTCGAGGGCGCGCGCGGCGTCGCCCTGCCTCTTGTAGACGTCGACGAGCCGCTCGCGCGCTTGAACGTCGCCCTCGGCGCGTTTGAGGACCTCGCGCAGCGCGACCTCGGCGCGCGGCAGGTTGTCGAGGTGCTCGGCGTAGAGATCGCCGAGGTGGCGGTACGCAGCGAGCTGCTCCTCGGGCGTCGCCAGCAGTCGCGCGAGCCGCACCCAGACCGACTCCGCGGCCTCGAAGTCGTTTTGCGACGCCGAGAGCTCGGCCATCGCCTTGAGCGCGCCCACGTGGTCGGGCTGGACGGCGAGCGCCGCGTCGTACGCCTCTCTGGCCGCCGCGAAGTCGCCCGCCTCGGCGAGCGCCTTGCCGCGGTCCACCTCGAGCGAGACGCGCTCCTCGGGGTCGAGCACGGTCGCGATGCGCCGTTCGAGCAGCGACGCGAGCTCGCCGCGTGCGCCGTTCTGCGCGTAGAGCTTGGAGAGCCGCTGGAAGATGTCTTTGTAGCTGACGTCGATCGTCGCGGCTTGCTCGAACGCGGCGATGGCGCGCGCTTCGTTTTCCTTCGACGCGTCCTCTTTCGACGCCTCGGCTGCCGCGGCGGCGAGGAGGCAGCCGGCCGTGTACCAGGCCTCGAGCCGGTGCGCGTCGGTCGCGGCGCTCCGCGCGAGGCTCTCGTAGGCTTCGGCCGCGCCGAGCCCGTCGTTGCGCCGGGCCCGCGTCCGAGCGAGGAGGCGCAGCGCGACCACGTCGGCCGAGTCGGCTTCGGCCGCGCGCTTGGCGAGCGGCTCGGCGCGCTCGAGATCGCCCGTCCTCAGCGCGGCCTCGGCGGCGCGCGTCGAGAGCGTGGCGATTTCGATTCGGGCGCGTCGCGCGCTCGAGCAGCGCGAGGGCTGACTCGAGCAGGGCGGCGTCGTCGCCCGCCGCACGCGCGTGCGCGTTTCGAAGGCGCAGCGCCCATGCCGAAGGCGAAGGCTGTTTCGCGCCGAGCTCGGCGTACTCGCGCGTGCCGTCCCAGTCGCCCGAGCGCATGCGGAATCGCGCGGCGACCTCGGCGTGCGCGCTGCACTCCGCGCCCGCGCCGTCGAGGGCGCGCGCGATCGCGCCGAGGATGGGCTCGAGCTCGTCGTCGCGGCGCTCGCCGAGGAGCGCGTGCTCGACGCGGCGCAAGCTCGGCTTGTGGGCGGGGCTCTCTTCGAGGATCGAGCGATGCCACAGCAGCGCGCTCCCAGGATTGTTGCGCGCCGTCGCGTCGAGATTGGCAAGACGCTCGTAAGCTTCGCGGCGCTCCTCCGGCGTCTCGGCGGTGCGGGCGAGCCCGAGAAGCTCGTCCGCCAGACGCGCCGCCTCCCCCGCGAGGAGCTCGGCGCGCTCGAGCGCGATGCGGGCGAGCCGCGAGCCCTTGCCGCCGCCGTCCGCGGCGCGCGCGGCGCCGAGCGCACCGCCCGTTTCGCCGCTGCGCTCGTGCTCGTAGGCCGCTTCGATGAGGAGCAAATCGCGCGCAGGGCCGGTCGCCTTCTCTGCGCGCGCCTCGCGCCACGTCGCGCGGTCGGTCAACGGCTCCTGGGCGAGTCGCTCGTGGAGCTCGCGGAGCGCCACGTCGTCGGGGCGCGCGCGGTGCGCTTCCTCGACGCGCTCGGCCGCCGCGCCCGGATTGGTCTCGGCGATGAGCCAGGCTTCGCGCACGAGGTCGAGCGCGCGCTCGAGCGGGTCGGCTGCCGCCTTCTGGCGCTCGCGCAGCCAGTGGACGACGGCCGTCTCGTCGCCCGCGCGGCGGGCCACGCGCTGCGCGAGGAACGCGGCAAACGGGAGCTGCGGCGCGAGATTGTGGATTTTTTGGAGCGTCTCGAGCTCGACGCGCGGATCGTCGGCCGGCGCTCGAACGAGTGCTTCGAGCGCGAGCAGCGCGCCGCGAACGCCGTCGGTGGCGCGCGCCGAAAGGCCGCGGAGCAAGTCGGGCAGGGAGACCGATTCGTCGAGGTCGGCAAGGGCACGCGCGGCCGCCTCGTTGTCGGCGTCGGCTTCGAGCGCGTTCTGGTAGCTCGCGGTCGCGCGCATGATCAGCCCTTGCGGCGCCCCGCCTGCGGGCTCGGCGACGAGATGCGAGCGCTCGGCCACGAGCCCAGCGGCCATCGCGCGCTGCACGCCGCCGCCGCCCCACGACGCGAGCGCGGCAACGATTTCTTCGTGACGCTCGCCGAGTCGCGCGGACTCGATCCGCAGGGCGCGTGCGAGCGCCGGCGCGATCGATTCGGCGGCGTCCGCGCCCGCGTCGAGGTCGGCGGTGCCGGTGGCGAGGAGGCGCCCGACGCGCACCGCAGCGCGCGACTCGGGCGCTCCCGCGGTCTTCTCGACGTACCCGGTCGGGTCGTCGCGGTGCGTCGCGGCCGCGGCGACGAGCGTCGCGTCGGCGGGATTGTTCATGAGCGCGCTCGTGTCGTGCTCCTCGCGCTCGCTCTTGAATGCGAGGAGGGCGGCGAGTGTCGCGCGATTGGCCGGAGAGAACGCGTCGCCGGAGGCGGTCGCACGCGAGACCGTCTCGGCCTCGCCGAGCTCGATGCCGCGCGCAGCGAGCGCTCGCGGTGCCAGCTCGTCGCCGCCCTTCACGAGCACGTCGAGAAACTCCGCCGCGCGCCTTCGCGTCGGCGCGCGCACGGAGGCGAGCGCCGACGCGAGCCAGCGAGCGCCGCGCGCGAGCACGGGCTCCTCGCCTTCGCCCGGCTGGGTCGCGGCGAGCTCGCCCAACCGATCCACCGCGCCGGCGATGTCGCCCTTCTCGAGCGCCTCGCGAGCGCGGCCGAGGGTGTCGAGCGCGCCTTCGCCCGACGGTCCGCCGCCGGCTCCTCCGCGAGCGCGGACGACGAAGGAAATCGCCGTCGCGAGCGCCGCGAGCTCGGGCGCGTCGTCGAGACGCGGCGCCGCCGTCGTGAGCTCGCCTTTGCCGACGGCGCGCAGCGCGCGCGCGAGCACGACGCGCGCGTCGGTCGGCGCGATGCGCGCGGCCTGGTCGTAGCGGCGCTGCGCGTCGTCGCTCTCGCCCTGGACCGCGAACGCCTGCGCCGCGTAGAGGGTCGCGTGGAGCTTCGGCACCGCGCCGGTCGTCCGTCGGAGCTCCTCGTCGAGGCTCTGGAGGATCGCGCCCGGCTCGCGGTCGCCGAGGGCGCGCTTCTGCCTATGCGCGAGCGGCAGGTGCGGCGCGAGGGCGAGGGCTTCGTCGGTGAGCCGCGCGGCGTCCTCGCGATTGCCGACGACCGCGCGGAGCTCGCTGACGCTCAGCAGGCATTTGGCGCTGCCGATTTTGTCGACGACGTTCCGCGCCTCTTCTTCGAGCCACGTCGCGCGCTGGCGCAGCGCCGCGATTGTCTCTTCGTCGAGCCACTCGGCGGCGGGCCGCTCGTCCTCGATCGCCGCGACGACCGGGGGCGCGACCGACGGGAGCCTCGGGGCCTCGAAGTCGTGGACCTCCTCGACCTCGGAGGTGATGCTCTGGATGCGCGGCGCTTCGCCGTGCACCTCGGGCTCGGGGGTCGACGGGGCGGGCGGCTCCGGCTCGGAGCGCGTCTCGAGCTCGGGGAATTCCTTCGGCGCGCTGCTGGGCACCGCCTCGTCCGGCAGCACGTCGTCGAGCGCGGGCGCGGTCTGGTGAGGCGGCCGCATGTCGGAGGCGCCCGCCATCGGCGGCGGATGCACCGTCGGAGCCTCGCGCGGCTTGGGCGGAGGCTCGGAGAAAGGATCGAACATCTCTCCTTCGCCGATGTCGTGGAGATTGAGCACGGGGTGCGGCGGTTCTTCCACTTCGGCGTCGGTCGTCTCGACGTCGACCGCGCTCGTCACGACACCCTCGTCGTCCTCCTCCGCGCGGAAGCGCTTGCGCGGCGGGCCCTCGTCCATGAGGACGTCGACCGCGTCGTTCTCTTCTTCGGCCGTCGGCTTGCGGATGTCCGGCCGCGAGAAGAGCTGACCGAGACCTCCGCCGCGGCGCGACGCGCCCACGTGCGGCAACGGCGGCGCGGGCGCCTTGGGGAGCGCCGCGGGCTTCGCGACCGGAGGCGGTCGCGGCGGCGCGGGCTTCGGCGGCGCGGGCTTCGCGGGCGGCGCCGCGAGCTGCGCGCCGGCCGGATCGACCGTCTTCATCGGCGGGCGGTAGAGCGGCTTCTTCTCGGCTGCCTCTTTCTTCTCCCTGGCGACCTCGGGCTCGAAGGGTTTCTTGTCCCACTCGGCGAGGGCGGCGTCCCAGTCGAACTCGTCGAGGGACGACTTCTTGTCGTCGTCGGTCACGGCGCGCCTCCTTCCAGCCCGAGGGCGCGGCGAACCTGGACGTACGCCGGGGAGAGGACGAATTTCGCGAGCTCGTTCACGCGCGGATCGGCGCCGGGGGCTCCGGCGACCGGCGGGACCATGTCGACGAGGACGACGCCGACCTCGCCCGAGGACGACGCCGAGACGCGCGCTTGGGTCGCGAGCGCCGCGCGCGCCCACGCCTTCGGGTCGACGCCGCTCTGCGCGATCGCCGCGCAGATTTCGGGGAGCGCCTTGCGCACCTTGCGCGGCACCGCGCTCTTCAGGGCCTTCTCGACCTCGGCGAGGATCGCGTACGGCGGCGAGTTGATGGGGACCTCGGCGATGCGGCACGCGGCGACCACGATTGCGGCGACGGTCGTCTCGTCGCGCGTGCGGAGGATCGTCGTGCCGCGCGCGAGCCCGAAGAGCTCGCGTGTCACGCGCGCGGACGTCATCGTGTCGAACGGCGACTTCACGCTCGGGCCGACGACGAGCGCGGGGACTTCGCCCGCGACGCCCTGCACGCCCGTCGGGTCTTTCCCGCCGACGTAGAGCTCGAACTCGGTGACGCCGAACGCGCCCGCCCAGGCCGCGATGTCCGAGCGGAGCTGCAATCCTGCGCGCGGGTCGACGCGATCGCGTTTGCCGACGCCGAGCGCTTGGAGGGTCGGGCCGAGCGCCTCGGCGAGCGAGGGCGCGAGCATCGCGAAGAGCTGCGCGACCGGGCCCTCGTCTTGCGGCGCGGTGAGCGCTTTCATGTTCTCGGGGGAGAGCGCCCACTGCGGCATCGCGCGCGCGCTGCGTGAGCGCGAGCGACCCACCGCCGCCTCGACGACGGAGTCCGCGCCGCCCATGGCGACGGCGACCGCGGCGGCCCCGCCCTCGAGGGACGTGGCGCCCAGCGCGCCCGCGACGCGCACGAGGCGCCGCAGGTTCGGGACGTCGCTCGGGTTCTTTTGAAGGCCCCCGAGCAACGTCGCCTGCGCGCGCTCGAGCTGCGCCTTCTTTTGGTCCGTCGAGATTTCGAGCAGCAAGTCGATCGCCTCGGGGTCGCCGGGGATCTCCGAGAGGATCTTCGTTACGCTCGGGGCGGCGCGCGCCTTGTCTCCGATCTTGTCGCGATGAATCGTCATCGCGAGGCGCGCCGCGTCGAGGCGGCCCTCGCGCTCTTCGCGCTCGTCCATGAGCTGCTCGAGGATCGCCGTCGCCGGCTCCCACTCGCCGGCCCGCGCGGCGGACTTCGCGAGGCGCTCGCGGACGGGCAGGGTGGAGAGCCCCGCGCCGTGGAGCATCACCAGGAGCTCGACGGCGCGCTTGGGCTGCTCGAGCTTGTTCTCGAACAAGTCGACCGCCGCCACGCCAGCGGTGACGCGGTTCTTGGGCGGCGCTTGGTCGAGCGCGGCGAGCCGCGAGAGGCGGTCGGCGGCCTCGGCGTACATCTGTCGGCGGATGAAGATCTCGCCCGTGAGCGCGAGCGCGCCGACGTGATCGGGCTCAATCATGGTGACGTTCTCGAGCGCGGCGAGTGCGCCGTCGGCGTCGCCCTTCTCGCGGAGGACGCGCGCCTGCTCCCAGTAGAGCTTGGCGACCTCGGTCGAGTCGTCGGTGTTGTCGAGTCGCGTCGCGACAATCGCGAGGAGGCGCTCGCCGTCCTTGCGATCGCGGACGCGACGAAAGAGCTTGTCGAACGCGGTCGAGTTCCGCGGGTCGCGCTCGAACGCCGCGGCGAACGCGGCCTCGGCGGCGTCGTCGTTGCCGAGCGCGAGCCACAGGTTGGCGGCCTCCTCCCAGAACGCCGCGCCGCGCGTCGCGTCTCCGCAGCGCGCCCCGAGCTCCTCGGCTGCGCGCGCTTGGGCCTCTTTCGCGTCGAGCGCTTCGGCCGCCGTGCGCATCCCTTCCCAGGCGGCAGAGATCGTCGGGGTTGCCCTGCGCGACGGCGGCGAACGCGTTGAGCGCGCCTTCGACGTCGCCCATCACGAGCAGCGACCAAGCGCCGACGCCCATCGCGTCGGCGCGCGTCTCGTCGTCGAGCGCCTCGCCCAACGTGCAGAGCGCGGCCGCCCGGCGCCGCGGATCGCAGCCGGCCGGGGCGAGCTCGAGCGCGGCGAGCCGTGCGGGCGCGGTCTCGCCGGTGACGATCGGGCTCTCGCCGTGCAGTCCGCGGAGGAGCGCCGACCACGCGTGAATCGCTTCGCCGGCGGCGCCGCCCACCGCGCGCCCGAGGGCGTCGCGCGCGTCGGCCTCGCCCGCCGCGTCGCCGAGCTTGGTGGCGCACAGCAGCCACTCGAGCGCGGCGCCCGCGCCTCCACCGACCTCGAACCACTCTCGCGCGGCGAGCATCGCCTCGGCCGCGTCGCCGTCGCGCACGGCGCGATAGCGCTCGGACGCGGCGAGCGCCGCGGAGCCGGCCTCGCGCAGCCGGTCCATCGCCGCGGTGAAGCGCTCGCGATCGGCGGTGCCCTCGGCCCAGAGCAGGCGCCCGAGCGCCGCGGCGATCGCGAGATCGCCTCCCGCCGCGCGCGCCTCGACGCTCTCGAGCGCCTCGGCTGCGGCTGCGGAGTCGCCCGCGACGACCTCGGTCACGAACCGCTCGAGGCCGAGCACCCGCGCGTCGCCGCCCGCTTCGAGCGCGCGCGCGATCGCGCGCCGCCGCGCGTCGGTCGTGTCCGGCTCGACCCCGCGCGAGGCCCACGCGAGGAGCGTCTGGGCCACGTTGGCTCTCCGCGGCACGCCGTCTTCGCCGTCGCCACCGCGCGAGGGCAGCCGTTCGCCCGCCGACGCGAACGCGTCGATCGCGGCGGGACGATCGCCGACGTGCCAGCGGAGAAGGCCCGCGCGAATCCACAGCGACGCGGCGGCGAGCGGATCGGAGACGACCGCCGCGGACTGCTCCATCACGATCGCGGCGGCCGTCGGATCGTTGGCCGCGATCTCGAGGTCCGCGAGGAACGTCGTGACGAGCAGGTCCTCGCGACGCGCCGAAGCGATCTCGCGCAGCACCGAGCGCGCGCCGTCGGGGTCGCCCGCCTGCACCGCGCGAAGCGCCGAGAGGATCTCGAGCGCGCGCGCCGCCTCCGGCTCCGTCTCCTGCGCGCCGAGCGCGCGGAGCGCCGCGGTCGGATCGGGCGAGGGGAGGCCCGGCAAGAACGCTTCGAGCGCGCGCCCGAGCCACGCGCTCTCCGGCAGGGACGCGAGCTCGCCGATCGCCTTGCGTGCGCCCTCGACGTCGTTGCGCGAGAGGCGCAGACGCGCGAGCTCGAACCAGAGCTGCGCGAGCTCCGCCCCGTCGGCGCCGCTGCCGATGACGCGCCTCGTCGCTTCGTCCTGCCACGTCGCGTCGCCCGCGAGCAGCGCCAGCGCGCGCGAGACGCGCGCGGCGGCCTGCTGCGGGACGCCGAACATGGTCGCTTGCGACAGCGCCGCCTTCGCCGCGCTCGGGTCGCCCGCGCGCACCGCCCACACGAACGCCGACAAGAGAAACGCGCGGCCGCGCGCTTCGTCGTTGGCGTACGCGTCGCTCAGCGCCTCGAGCTGCTCGGCGTAGGCGCCGGCGCCGAGCCCGGCCGCTTCGCTCGCGGCGTCGAGGCCCGTGCCGCCCGAGTCGGCGAGGATGTCGAGCTGCAGCGCACGCGCCGGAACGCACGCGGTGTCGTGCTTCACGGCGCGTGCGACCGCCTCGAGCGCGCGACCGACGTCGCCCTCGGACGCGGCCTGTTCCGCCATGCGCATCGCGAGCGCCGCGGCCGTGGGACCGTCGCTCTCGTGCTGCAAGCGCATCTCGGCGAGCGTCGCGGCGTGCGCCGTGTCGCCGAGGAGCTCGGCGACGCGCATGCGCGCGGAGATCACCGCGTCGCGCAGGAGCGTGTCCGCGGGAACGCGGGTCTCGGTGGGCGCGTCGTCGGTGACCGGCGGCGGCTCGGGGACGGCTTCGATGGCGCGGTCGAGCAGGCTCGCCGCGCGACCGAGCTCGCCTCGCACGCGTCGCACCTCGGCGGCACGCAAATAGGCGTCGACCAAGAACGCGCGATGAAGCGCCCAGCGCGGGACGCCGAGCTCCTTCGCGCGCTCCGAGAGACCGCCGCCCGGAGCGGGGTTCGGCGTCTCGGCGAGCGCCTCGCCCACGATCGCCGCTTGGGCCTCGAGCGCGCTCGCGTACGCGTCGCTGCGCGTGCGCTGCTCGTCGGTCCCCGGGAGGCCGGGGTCCGATTTCGCGAGGCGCTCCTGCGCGAGCGCCGCGGCGAACGTCGCCTCCGAGCCGAGCGCGCGCGCCTCGTCGTAGATCGCCAGCGCGCGCTCGACCTCGCCTTGCGCCGCGGCCATCTGCGCGATGTCGAGCAAGAGGAGGCCCTTCCACGTCGGGTCGCCCGCGTTCTTGGTACGAAGCGTGAGGCCTTCCTCGCGGAGGGCGGCGTCGCCGAGCTTCGCTGCGAGCAGCTCGAGCGTGAGCGCGACGGTGCCTTGCTCGGGCACGTCCGTCTCGCTCTCCTTCGTCGCCGCGAGCGCTTCGAGCGCCGACCCCTTGGCGACCTCGACGTCGCCTTGCACGTCCTCGGCGTACGCCGCGCGCATCACGAGCGCCCGCGCCTTCTCGGACGGCGTCTGCGCGCCGCGCACGAGCGCGTCGATCACGCGCCCGAGGTTCTTGAGCGACCGGCGCCGCTCGAGCAGCCGAACGAGCGCCTCGAGCGGCTCGCGAAACGTGGGGTCGGCGTTGAACGCCGCGAGGTAATCGCGCGCCGCGGTCGGCTCGTCGCCCTCGCCCTCGGCGATCTCGCCCGCCTCACCGAGCAGACGCGCCTGGCGCGCCTTGTCCTGCGTCGCCGAAATCTCGGAGCGCAGGAACGTCGCGTCGTTCTCGGCGCCGGCCTCTTGGCCGGTGGGGTTTTGCGCGGTGTCCGACATCAAATGCGCCTCTCGACGCGAGCGCGAAGCGAATCAGAGAATCTGTTCGAGCTTTTCGTGGATTTTACTCTCGATCGTCCCCTTCATCACGCGGAGCATGAAGGGCAAGTCGACGGTCACGCGCACGGCCTTGTCGGTCACGTGCACGTCGCCCTTCGTGCCTTTTGCCGCGCCCGACGGCGCCTGGAAGGTGATCGTGTCGCCCGACCATTTCCACGCGAGACCGAGCTTGGTCTCCATGGACTTCGCAAATTCTTCAGCGCGCTTTCGCGCCTCGTCGAGGGGCAGTGTGTGCGTACGAGTGATGTCGATCGTGGCCATGATTGCCAACCCGCATACCTATCATCTTTTGCGGCGTTCCGTTCACTGGATCCGCCTGATGATCCAGAAGCCGCGCGGCGTGTCGACCGGATCGCTCACGCCGCCGACCGGCAATGTGAAGAGCTCGTACTCCGGCGCGGGTTCGATGTAACCGCGCTGCATGCTGCCGACGTCGTCCATCGAGCCGTCGTCGCCGCGGCGCACGGCCGCGTGGAAATCGGTCTTGGCCTGGGCGGCGAGCTTCTCGGCCAGCTCGAGCGCGTCCTTCTTCGAGCGCGCGCCGCGCGGCGCGTCCTCGGCGCCGGCGTACGAGACGAGCACCACGCCGAAGCGCACGGTCCGCGGCGCGTCCGGCGGGAGCGGGGGAGGCGGGCGACCGTCGGCGAGCGTGAAGCCTGGTCCGCCGTCGCGCGCGACCCGGGGAGTGTCGAGCGGGAGCTCGCCGGCGTCGAGATCGAGCGCGACGGGCGCGAGCGACGCGTCCAGATCGTACGAATACCCCGCGCCGGCGTCGACGGCGTGCTCGAGCTTGACCGGGCGCCAGCGGCTCATCGCCTGCCACGTGAGGATGAACGCGAGCCCCACGGCGCCCAGGCCGAGGACGATGGACAGGGCTCGTGTCGTCGCGCCGCTCGCCGCCATGATTACGGTCGCGACCTCGTGGCTTCGCTTCGCTTCGGCGTGCGAGGTCGCATGCGGCTAGTCTTTTCGAGTCACGTTGGCGAGCTCGTCCTCGCCCGCGCCGCCGGCGCTCTCGTCGATCGGCGCCGGTCCGAACTCCTCGTACGGGCGCATCGTGGGAGGCGGCGGATCGCCGTAGAGCTCGAGCTCGGCCGCAAGCCAGTTCTCGCGCTCGATGAGCCCGCGCAGGCGCGCCGCGGCGACGCGACCTTTTTCGGTGCTCGGGTCGCTCGCCTCGACTTCGGTCTTGCTGATCTCGCCCTGGACCTCTTTGAGCTCGGTCCGTACGACGACCGGATCGATCGACTCGCGGATGACGTACTCGTCGGTGAGGACGAGTACGCGATCGACCGGCACGCCGCCCGAGGGCTGGCCGCCGCTCACCTCGACGAAGCCGCCGCCGACGGCGCACTTTCGCCAGTCGCTCCCGGCGCGGTACGACACGATCCCCGCGCGCACCGCGGCGAGCGTCGCCATGTGTCCAGGCAGGATGCCGAACTCGCCGTCCGCGCTCGGGACGGTCACCTCTTCGGTGGACGTCTGGAGCGCGCGCCCCTTCGGCGTGACGATCTCGAGCGTG
This sequence comes from uncultured delta proteobacterium, assembly GCA_963731595.1. Classification (GTDB taxonomy): domain Bacteria; phylum Myxococcota_A; class Polyangia; order Polyangiales; family Polyangiaceae; genus DASXHD01. Next base: position 1,050,717 of record CAVSWE010000001.1, on the reverse strand, counting down.
ATCATTTATTTCTTCGTTTCGGCGATGAGCTTCTGCGCCTTGGCCTTCATCGAGTCGATGTTGCCGACGAGGTGGAAGGCCTTCTCCGGATACTGCGCGTCGTCGTCGAACTTGCCGGCGAGGATCTGCTTGAAGCCGTCGATCGACTCGCCGACCGGCACGTACGCGCCGGGCAGACCCGTGAAGGCCTGCGCGACCGCGAACGGCTGCGAGAGGAAGAGCTGGATCTTGCGGGCGCGCTTGACGACGAGCTTGTCGTCCTCGCTGAGCTCGTCCATGCCGAGGATGGCGATGATGTCCTGCAGGTCCTTGTACTTCTGCAGCGTGTTCTGGACCTGACGCGCCACTTGGTAGTGGTCGGCGCCGACGACGTTCGGGTCGAGCAGCGTGGAGGTCGAGTCGAGCGGGTCGACGGCGGGGTAGATGCCGATCTCGGTGAGCGCGCGGTTCAAGACCGTCGTCGCGTCCAAGTGCGAGAACGTCGTCGCCGGCGCCGGGTCGGTGAGGTCGTCGGCCGGGACGTAGATGGCCTGGACGCTCGTGATCGATCCCTTGTTGGTCGACGTGATGCGCTCTTGCATCGCGCCCATCTCGGTCGACAGCGTCGGCTGGTAGCCGACGGCGCTCGGGATGCGGCCGAGGAGCGCCGACACTTCCGAGCCCGCCTGCGTGAAGCGGAAGATGTTGTCGACGAAGAGGAGGACGTCCTGACCTTCTTCGTCGCGGAAGTGCTCGGCGACGGTGAGCGCCGAGAGCGCGACGCGGGCGCGGGCGCCCGGCGGCTCGTTCATCTGCCCGTAGACGAGCGCGGCCTTGGACAAGACCGGCTCGCCGCTCTCGAGCTTGGCTTCCTTGAACTCGAGCCAGAGGTCGTTGCCCTCGCGCGTGCGCTCGCCGACTCCCGCGAAGCAGGACACGCCGCCGTGCTTCTTCGCGATGTTGTTGATGAGCTCCTGAATCAGAACGGTCTTGCCGACGCCGGCGCCGCCGAAGAGCCCGATCTTGCCGCCCTTACGATACGGAGCGAGGAGGTCGATGACCTTGATGCCGGTCTCGAAGATCTCGACCTTGGTCGACTGCTCTTGAAAGCTCGGCGGCAGCCGATGAATCGGCATCTTCTTCTTCGCGCCGACCGGGCCCGCCTCGTCGACCGGCTCGCCGATGACGTTCAGGATGCGCCCGAGGCACTCGGGGCCGACCGGCATCTGGATCGGCGAGCCCGTGTCGCGCACTTCCATGCCGCGGACGAGACCGTCGGTCGTGTCCATCGCGATGGTGCGCACGGTGCTCTCGCCGAGGTGCTGGGCGACTTCGAGCGTGAGGTTGTCTTTTTCCGTCGAGATGCCGGGGTTCGACAGCTTGAGGGCGTTCAGAATCCTCGGCAGCTTGCCGGCGCCGAACTCGACGTCGACGACGGGTCCGATGACTTGAACGACTTTTCCGTTGCTAGAGCCGAGATTGAGCGAGCTTTGGGTCATTGGCGTTTTCCGCTGGGCGCGCGTTTAGCACGGGGCGCGTGGCCACGGAAGTAGGGTCAGCGTTTCATCGTGTGATAACAAAATGAACGTGCTCGGGTCCGTCCTCTTCCTCGCCGCGGGGGCGCTCGTGTTCGACCCGAACAACCACGCGCCCGAGTGGGACCCGGCCACGCCGAAAGAGCAGACCGGCAGCGAGACGAGCTCGATTCACTTCACGGTCCGCGCGACCGACGCCGACAACGATCCCTTGACCTACAGCCTCTCGGGTCTGCCCGCGGGCGCGAAGGCCGAGCCGACCGAGGGCGCCGTTCAGGTCTCGTGGAGCCCGACCGCGAGCGATCTCGGCGTCTACCCGGTCAAGGCCACGGTCACCGACGGAAAGGCGACGGTCACGCGCGAGATTGAGATTGTCGTCGAAGAAGAGCACGAGAGCTTCTTCATGCCGGGCGTCGGCTACGCGCTCTGGGTCCCCGGCGACGTCGGCACCTACGGCGTCTTTCAGGGCTTCGCGATTGAGTTCCTCGGCGTCCGCTGGGTTCACCAGAACGACAAGCGCGGCCCGAGCCACGGGCGCGTCTACCTCGATTTCGACGTCCTCTTCTCGACGCAGCAGGCGGTCGACCCGGTGTTCATGCCGACGCTCGGCTTCGACTTGTCGCTCGAGAAAGACCCGGGCCGGCGTTTCCTCATCCCCTTCTTCGGGCTGGAGGGCGGCGCGCTCTTCCAAAAGCAGATCACGACGCTCGGCTTCATGACGCCGTTCGCGGGCGTGCTCTTGTGGTCCGGTCGCAACTTCGAGGTCGCGCTGAAGGCGGGCTACATGCTGCCGTTCACGTCGGAGCAGTTCGGCCAAGTCGCCGGCTTGCGCACGCGCCTCACCGCGGACTTGTCGTTTTGGTGAGGTCAGTCGCTCGCCGCGTCGCTCGCCGAGCCGTCGTCCGCGTCGTCACCCGCGTCGGAGGGCGGGCACGCTCCCGGGCCGGCGGACGGTCGATCGACGAACCCGTCCGGCGCGCACTCCGAGATCGTCGTCCCGTCGCAGCCGCACGCGACGTTCGGCGTGCAGCTCGCGGGCGCCGTGTACGGCATGCACGTTCCGGTTCGTCCGGCCGTGCTGCACCCCGCGTCGATGGCGAAGTAGCAGCGATCGCCGATGCTCGGACAGTCGAGCTCGGTCGTGCACCCGCCCGTCGCCGAGTCGCCCGCGGTCGAACCGTCGGCGCCCGCGTCGCCCGAGCCGGCTCCCGGCGAACAGGCGAGCGCCAAGGCGGCAAAAAAAGGAAGCACCAGCTCACGCATGGCCGCACCTTGACACAACCCCGCCCTCGTTGCACACGACCCTGTTTCGGATGATCTCACCGGAGACGATCGCACTCGTCCGCGAGCGAACCAACATCGTCGCGGTCCTTCAAGAGAGCGTGCCCTCGCTCAAGAAGCGCGGTCGCTCGTTCGTGGGGCTCTGTCCGTTCCACCAGGAGAAGACGCCGAGCTTCCACGTGAACCCGGAGCGCGGGTTTTTCCATTGTTTCGGCTGCCAGGAGAGCGGCAGCGCGATCGACTTCTTGATGAAGCACGACGGCCTCACGTTCCCCGAGGCGGTGCGCGCGCTCGCCGACCGATGCGGGATCGAAGTGGTCGAGGACCGGGGCGCCGCGCCCAACCGCACCGAGGTCGATCGTCAGAAGAAGCACAGAGACGATCTGCTGTCGGTCATGAACGTCGCCGCCACCTTCTACGAGCGCCAGCTCCGCGAGCACGCGGACCGCGCCTACGCGATCGAAGAGCTCGGCAAGCGCGGCCTCGAAGAGACGCACGACGTGATTCAGCAGTTTCGGATGGGCTACGCGCCCGCAGCGTGGGACTCGCTGGCGCAGCACCTCAAGATGCAGGGCCTCTCGCCGTCGCTCGCCGAAGAAGTGGGGCTCCTCGTGCCGCGCCCTTCAGGCGGAGGCCACTACGACCGTTTCCGTCACCGCTTGATGTTCTCGGTCATGGACGTCCAAGGTCGCGTCGTCGCCTTCAGCGGTCGCGCGCTCCGCGAGATCGCGAAAGAACCGGTCGCCGGATCCGCCGCAGGCGGGACGGCGCGAGCGGCGGAGCGGGACCCGCCGCCGAAATACGTGAACTCGCCCGAGAGCCCAGTCTACACGAAGGGCAACCTCCTCTTCGGTCTCTTCCAGGCGCGCCACGCGATCCGGCGCGAGGACGCGTGCGTGCTCGTCGAGGGAAACTTCGACGTCGTGTCGCTCCACGCGCGCGGCCTCGACAACGTCGTCGCGCCGCTCGGCACGGCGTTCACCGACGAGCAGGCGCGCCTCCTGCGGCGCTACACGCCGCGCGTCGTCCTGTGCTTCGACGGCGACTCCGCGGGCCGCAAGGCGACGCGCGCCGCGCGCGGTCCGTGCGGCGCCGCGGGGCTCTCGACGCTCGTGGCGACGATGCCGCCCGGCAGCGACCCCGACGCGCTCGCGCGCGACAAGGGAATCGACGCGGTGAAAGACGCGATCGCGCAAGCGCGAGGCATCGTCGAGTTCCTCATCGACGATCTGCTCGACGAGTCGTTCAACGCCGCCGACGGCGGCGAGAAGACCGCGCGCGTCCAAGCCATCGCGAAGATCCTCGCCGAAGAAGAAGACCCGCTCCACCGCGCGACGCTCAAGCAGCGCGTCGATCTCCTCGCGGGCCGGCTCGATCTCGTGCGGCGCGAAGAGAGCGCGCGCGGCGATCGCTCGCCCGACGCCTTCCGCGCGCTCGAGGCGGCGGTGAGGCGCACCGCGACGCAGAAGCGCGCTCCCGCGCAGAAGCTCCGACCCGGCGAGGTCGCCGCGGCGCCCGATCGCGCGCGCTACGACGTGCAGAGCCCGGGCCGCACGGCGATGTTCACGGTCGTCGGCGCCGTCATCGAGTTCCCCGAGCTGCTCCAGGACGCGGAGGTCGCGAACGCGACCGAGCTCCTCACCGACGACGCCGCCAAGGCCGTCGCGCTCGTGCGCACCTTCTCCTCCGAGACGGGCACCAAGGTGTACGCGACCGAGTACCTCTCGCGCCTCGACGAGCGCGTTCGGACCTTCGCCGCGAAGCACCTCGGCGGGCCGAAGTACGAGACGGCCGCCGAAGCGAAGGCCGAAGCGCTCCTCGCCGCGACGCAGCTGCGTCGCATCCACATCGAGGAAGAGACCGCCGAGATTTCGAGCGAGCAGCGCAAAAATCTCGACTTCGACGAGCAAAGTCAGCTCGCGCGCGACATCGAACGAAAGCAGCGCGAACGGCACGGCCTGAAATGAGCGCCGGCTCATCCAAACCGGCCGAAATCAAGGGGTTTGGCCTCGTCGGCGAAATCGACCGTACTTGCGCGATCTTCGGCACGAAAAATGACGCGAGCTCGACCGCGTCGAAAACTGTACCGCTCGGGGAAAAAACGCTTTACAGGGCGGAGTTTCTTGCGCAAATGCCTCCCGCGATCCATGCCTTTGCGGCCCAACGGCTCGCATCGAAGAAGCGACGAAGCATGCAGTTGCAGCGCGAAACGGATGAGCTTTCGCAGGAGGAGCGGGAGCACAAGGGGCGCGCGGGGCTTGGAACCGACACAGTCCAGTCGGGGTAGTGGGCAAGACTAGTTCGCAGCAACAACTAACGAGGCGCGATGGGCACGAAGCAAACGAACGGCCATTCGAAGAACGGTAAAGCTCGAGTCGAGGCGGCGAAGCCTTCGAAGCGAGCTCTCGACGAGCGCGGATCGAAGCGCTCGCTCGAGCTCGCGACGAACGGGCGTCGCGACTCCGAACGGCCGAGCAAGCGATTGATGGAAGACGGCAAGGCCACGGCGAAGGACAACGCCAAGCTGCAGGCGCTGATCGCCGAGGGCAAGCAGAAGGGCTTCCTCACGTACGACGAGGTCAACGACGCGGTCCCGCAAGACGCGGGCGTCGTGGCCGATCAGATGGACGACGCGCTCGGCATGCTGGGCGACGAGGACATCGAGATCGTCGACGCGGCGACTCAAGTGAAGATCACGCCCAAGCGCGTCGTCGAAGAAGAGGTCGAGAAGAAGACCGCCGACGCGCGCGCGAGCGGCGGCACCACCGCCGCGCCGAAGGAAGAGGACGTCGACGGCTACTACTCGAAGTCGAACGACCCCGTCCGGATGTACCTCCGCAAGATGGGGAGCGTCTCGCTCCTCACGCGCGAGGGCGAGGTCGAGATCGCCAAGCGCATCGAGCAGGGCGAGCACGCGATCCTCGGCGCGATCCTGAACTCGCCGGTCGCGGTGCGCGAGATCATCGATCTCGGCGACAAGCTCCGCAAGCGGAAGATCCGCGTCAAGGAGATCATCCGCGACGTCGAGGAAGAGGACCGCGAGTTCGACGAGGAGGAGGCCGACCGCCGCATCCTTCGTCTCATCGACAAGGTCAAGCACCTCGACAAGGTCGCGCAGGAGACGAGCGAGCAGCTCGAGACGTGCGCCGCGTCGCGCAAGAAGGCGATCGAGGCCGAGCTCTGGAGCGTCCGCCAGAAGATGGTGGAGACGCTCGAGGAGATGCGCCTCAACAAGAAGACGATCGACCGCGTCGTCATGAAGCTCCGCGGCTTGATCCAGAAGATCGAGCGCGCCGAGTCGGGCACGATCGACCTCGCGCGGCGCGCGGGCATCGACCAGGAGGTGCTCCGCAAAGAGGCGCGCGCCTCGCGCGGCGACGCCAACGAGGAGCGCAAGTTCAAGCGGAAGTTCGGCGTCACGACCGAAGAGGTCCTCGCGTCGCACTCGGCCGCGCAGAAGAACCTGAAGAAGGTCGAAGAGGAGCTTCAGCTCGACATCAAGGCGCTCCGCAACACGTACGACGAGATCCGCCACGGCGAGCAAGTCGCGGAGAAAGCGAAGGCCGAGCTCGTCGAGGCGAACCTCCGCCTCGTCGTCTCCATCGCGAAGAAGTACACGAACCGCGGCCTGCAGTTCCTCGACCTGATTCAGGAGGGGAACATCGGCCTCATGAAGGCCGTCGACAAGTTCGAGTACAAGCGCGGTTACAAGTTCTCGACCTACGCGACGTGGTGGATCCGTCAGGCCATCACCCGCGCGATCGCCGATCAGGCGCGCACGATTCGAATTCCCGTGCACATGATCGAGACGATCAACAAGCTCATTCGCACCTCGCGTTACCTCGTCCAGGAGTACGGCCGCGAGCCGACTCCGGAGGAGATCGCCGAGAAGATGGAGCTGCCGCTCGACAAGGTCCGCAAGGTCCTCAAGATCGCCAAGGAGCCGATCTCCCTCGAGACGCCGATCGGCGAAGAGGAAGATTCGCACCTCGGCGACTTCATCGAGGACAAGAGCGTCGTCTCGCCGGCCGAGGCCGTCATCAACATGAACCTCGCCGAGCAGACCCGCCGCGTCCTCAAGACGCTCACGCCGCGCGAGGAGAAGGTCCTCCGCATGCGCTTCGGCATCGGCGAGAAGAGCGACCACACGCTCGAAGAGGTCGGTCAGGACTTCGAGGTGACGCGCGAGCGAATCCGCCAGATCGAGGCGAAGGCGCTGCGCAAGCTCCGTCATCCCTCGCGCAGCAAGCAGCTCAAGCCGTTCATCGAGACTTGAAGCGCCTCGCGCTCGCGTTCGGGATCGCCGCGCTCGCCGCGTGCGATCCCGGTTGGCATGTCGAGGGCACCGTCGTCGACGCTACGGGCGCGCCCATCGCGTCCGCGTCGGTCGTCCTCGCATGTCCGAAGGGCGCCCCCGAGACGCACGTGACCGGCGCGGACGGCAAGTTCTCGTGGGGCGGCATCGGTGGACAGACGACCGACAAGTGCACGCTCGCGATCTCGAAGGCAGGGTTCGCCCCAAAGAGCGTCGTCGCCACGGACGCGTGCTACCGGAGCTCGTCCAAGCACAACCTGTCGGACCACTGCGCGCCCACGGACGGGCGGATCACGCTCACGGCGGCGCCGTGAAGGCCGCGTTCACGCTCGCGCTGGCGCTGGTCGCGTGCCACGCGCCGCCCTCCGCGCAGCGCGACGCCGCCGCGGAGGCCGCGTGCACGAAGCTCGGTGCCCCGTGCACCTTCGCGCCGGGCAAGCTCGGGACGTGCGTCGAAGTCGAGCAGCCGTCGGGGCCGTCGACGTTCGTGTGTCAGTCGCAGCACTGAGCGCGCGGAAAGTTTCGGCGCGACTGCCGCGCGCCGTAAACGCGAAGTAACGCACGTGGCGCCGATGTGCGCGTTACGCCTTGGTCATGATCCACCGAACGGCGATCGCGTTGGCGCTCGGGGCGGGGGTGGCGTTTGAGTGCGGGCCGAGCGCGCCTGACGCTTATCTCCGCGACGACATGATGGCGTGGGCGGCGGCCGCCCTCTTTGCCGCGACCGGCGACTCGAGCTACCAGACGGCGCTCCAATCCTGGTACCCGGACCCGACCGACGCTTCGACCTGGCACTTGGGCTGGTGGAAGATGTGGCGCGGCTTCGGCAACGCGGCGCGCACGTACGCGTTCGCCGCGCGCTCGGGTCGTTTGAGCTCCAACCAACTCGACGCCGCGTACCTCGCGAAATGCGAGGCGGAGATCGCCCGCGCGGGCGACGACCAGGCCCAGTGGCCCGCCCACAGCGCGTACGGCACGAGCTTGCCCGAGCCGACCAAGGCGTACGATCAAGCGGGCTGGTACTTCTCCGGCACCCAGGCGTTCGACCTCGCCGTCGCGGACGCGCTCGCGCCGAACGCCAAATACGTCGACGCGATCCTCACGAACATGGGCTACGAGGGAGGCGCGAACCCGGTGAACGTCTCGTACCTCGCGGGGCTCGGCTGGCAGCGCGTCCGCGAGATGGTCAGCCAGTTCTTCGAAAACGATCGGCATCGCTTGCCGCCGACCGGCATCGACCGCGGCAACGTCGCCACGGGCTTCATGTGGCTCGACCCGTACGGCTCCGAGCTCGAGTCGCTCACGTTCCCGCCCGACGGCGCGCAGACGAGCGCCTACGCATTTTACGACCGCTACGCGCACGACTTCGACACGTCGACCGAGGCCGACACGGTGAACGAAGGGTCGGGCTTCGCCGCCGTCGTGGCGCTCGCGGCGCGCACGAACGCAGCAAAAACGGCCTGGATCGCGCGTCACGCGACGATCACCGCGACCGTCGGAAAAACCGTGGCCGCGACGCTCTCGTCGCCCGACGGCATCGATCTCGGCCCCGCGCGGGTCACGTGGGAGGCGGGGAGCATCGCGTCGGCGTCGATCCAAATCGTGCCCGACTTCGCCGGCGTGAACGTGAACGTCGCTCCGCCGGCGAAGGGCTCCTGACGGACGCAGGCTCGTCGGCGCTACCGAGGTGGTCGTGCCGTGAAGCTCACTTGCAGCCGGCGTCCACCGCGCAGGTGCCGCCGTTTTCGCACGTGAGGTTATTCGTCTGGAACTCGCCGCACGAGTGGCAGCCGTAGTTGTTGTTCTGCCCCTGGCGGCAGACTTGGAACCCCTCGGGGCACGTGCTCGCGTCGCCCGCGCTGCACGGGCACGATCCGAAGCCCGAGTTGCCGTTGACGAAGCAGCCGTTTTGCGTCGAGCCGCACCGGCCTTCGAGCACAGACGCGTCGGCCGTCGAGCAGAAGACGCAGTCGAGCGTGAAGCCCTGGCACTGCGAGCAGTCGGTGACCATGCCGGCGTCCTGGCCGAAGCCGCACTGGAACTTGAGACCGTTCGTGCCGGCGTCGGTCCCGGTTCCGGTGTCGCTTCCGGTTCCGGTGTCGGTCCCGGTTCCGGTGTCGTTTCCGGTTCCGGTGTCGTTTCCGGCTCCGGTGTCGTTCCCCGTCGTCCCGTCGTCCGTCGCGTCTTGCTGTGCGGTGTCGTCTCCGCCGCAGCCTTGCGCGAATACCCAAGAGCCACACCCTGCCGCGATCAGCGCGGCCAACGCAAGTCGAGCTTTCATCTCAAGCCTCCCGGGATTCACTGTATCACGTCATCAGAGCGCGGCGCGAGGGCGGCCGGCGTTGATCCACGCGACCTCGCTGTTCACGCCGTAGACGTAGAAGTGCTCCATCCGCCCCGCGAGGTCCTTGCCGAACGAGGGCGCCTGATCCGGCAGGTACTGGAGGCGCGCCGTCAGGTACTTCCGGTGGTAGGCGATCTGCGCCTGCTCCCACGCCTGAATGAGCGCGAGCGAGCGCGGCGGGCGCGTGTCCTTGAAGTGCTTCTCGGCCTGGTGCATCGCGACGAATTCGCTCCACGCCGCTTCTTGGCAGAGCGAGTGAATGCAGCTCGCCTCGACGTACCGCGTGCGCGTGCCGGGCTCGTACTCGTTCACCGTCGCGCAGTGGGCGCAGCGCACGTTCGCGACGCGGAAGGTGTGGGGCACCGAGAGCGGCGCGCCGCAGCTCTTGCAAGGGTAGCCGCCTTGCTTTTCCTGCGCGGCGAGCGCGGCGACGTCCCGCGCGAGCGTGCAGTAGATCATGATGCGCGTGCGCTCGATCTCGAGCTCGATGAAGTCGCGCAGCGCGTCGCCCTTGCGCCGCTGCTCGTCGAGCGCCGGGCGCGCCACGCCGGCCTCCTCGAACTTCGGCTCCACCTGCTGGTGCCAGGTCTCTTCGATCTTGGTGGAGAGCTCCTTCGCGCGGCGCTCCATGGCGCTCCACGCGTTGGTCATCGGGATCGGGTCGTAGCTCGACTCGGCGGCGAGCTGCGCGCAGCCGTCCTTCGACTCCTGCATGATCTGATCGAATCGGTCCTTGATGCTCTTCAAGAACCCGTCCCATCGCGCGTTCAGCGCCTCGCTCATCGCAGCGTCCCTCCGCAGTAGACGCACAGGAGCGCGTCGCTCTCGGTCTTGCGAGGCGCGCCGCACGAGGTGCATTTCATCTGGTTCATGCCGGCTTTCACCGCGCCTCCGTGCGTCATGTAATTGGGCGTCGTCGCGCGCGCGTTCGCGAAGATGCTCGCCGTGGTCGGCGCCGGCGGCGCGACCCGCGCGAGGTAGTCGCGCATGCCGTCCTCGACGAAGGTCGAGAGGCGCCGCGCGAGCGAGCGCTCTTCGTCGTCGATGTCCATCGCGCGCCACGAGGCGTACGCGCGATCGTGGATCGCCTGAAGCGCGAGACGCACCTCGATGGGCGCCGCGCCGCCGCGTCGCTTCGGTCCCTCCTCGAGGTGCTTCTTTCGTTCCTCCGGCGAGAGCGGCGCGGCGCCGTGCTCGCGAAGGAGCGCGTCCCACGCCGCCGACGCCGAGCCGCCGAGCGGCGCGCTGGCGCTCGCGACTTCGAGCACCCGCGCAGCCTGCTCGTCGACCCACGCCGCGAGGTTCATCAGAACTGGATGTCCGCGTCGGATTTCACCGTCGCGTACTTCGCCTTGTACTTCTCCGTCAGCCGGTTGAATTCGTTGACGACCGCGCCGTTGTTTCGGAGCGCGTTGTCGTTGATGTACGCGCTGAACCACGCGCCGAGGTTCGACCAGTCCATCACCGTGATGCCGAGCTTCTTCAGCACCGCCTGCGCGTCCTGCCCCTGCGCCGTGAGCGCGTTCTGCGCTTCCATGATCTCGACGTAGCGTTCGAAGGGCATCGGCATGTCGCCCTTGCCCGGGTTCTGCGCGGCCGCCGCGTACGGGCTGTTGCCGACGCCGGGCTTCGCCTGCGCCTTGGTGAACGCGTTTCCGTACGCCATCGCGATCGTCGCCGTCGTGTCGCGCGACATACGCGCGTTCCACTCGGCGCTCACGCGGTCCCATTTCGCCCTGTCGCAACCGACCGCCTTGCAGACGTCGTCGAGCGTCGCGCCGCTCGCCACGCGCACCTGCTGCTCCGCCCATTGCTCGAGCGAGATGCCCTCGACCGGCTCGACCTCGCCCGCGAGCTTGCCGCCCGGGGCCATCTGCGCCTTCATGCCGCCCATCATGAAGTCCTGCGTGGCCTTCATCTTCACGTGCATGATGTCGTTGATGTCGCCGTATTTCGCCTGCGCCTGCGGCGTCATGACGAAGCGCTCGACCGTCGCCTTCACTTGGCGGAAGTGCTGCTCGTTGCGAATGCCGTACTCGGCGAAGAGCTGAGCCTTCTGCGGCTCGTCTTCCCACGCACGCTCGATGCGGAACTCGGCGGTGTAGTAACCGGGCAGGTCGCCGAGCAGATCGAAGCTCGCCGCATCGTCCTGCGCTTCCATGTCGTAGTCGCGGCGGCTCGAGTCCTCTTGCTCCACGTGCTGCGCCGCGGGCGGCGCAGCGTGCTGCTGGGGAGCCGGCGGCTGCTGGGGCTGCTGCGGCTGCACCTGCTGCTGCACTGCATCTTGCGCCGCTTTCGCCGCGCCGCCGAACGCCTTCTTGACCGAATCGAACAGACCCATGCGGTCCTCCTCGCAAATGGGGTGGACGAGCAGGATCGCTACGGTCGAGGCGGGTGTCTAGAGTGCCGTGCTCAGCTCGGCGCGTGCGCCGTACGCTCGGTCGGCGCCGGTTTTTCGGTGGCCTGGCCCATGACGCGGGCGACCTCCTCGTCCATCGTCCCGCGGACGATCTTCGACCACATCACGAAGTCCGCCTGCAGCGACCACCGCGGGTACTTGAACGTCGCCGGCTTGTTCCCCTCGATGAAGAAATGGGAAAACCAGGCCGGCCCGTAGCCGGCGAAGGGCGCGACGAGGAGCGGCCACACCTTGCGGCGGAGCGCGGCGTACCCGACGAGCGCGACGGCGGCGGTCGTCCCGACGAAGTGAATCGTGCGCGTCGACTTCTTCGAGTGCTCGCGGACGTAGTAAGGCCAGAATTCCTCGAAGGACTGAATGCGCTCTTCGCTCGCCATCGCCGAGTTATGGATCTTGTCCGGCGCGTTGTCCACGCTGGGCTGCGACCGCGGCTGCGCGCGCGCGGGGGACCCGGGCGTCGCCTCGGCGACGTTCGTCAAACAGGATTGTCCGACGGGGCTCGCGCGCTGCGTCGCCGGCGCCGTCGAGGTGACCGAGGGCCGCGCGAGCTGCGCGGGTTGCCCGTGCGCGTGGCGCCGCGAGCTCGTTTGTCCGTCGGGTTGCGCGATTGAAAACGAAGAGCTCGTCCGTGAGCCGAGCGAGGCCCAGTCGCTCTGCAAGAGCTTGCAGGTTCCGGCGACGCGACCGGCGCCGGCCGACGCGGCGAGCGCGACCTGCCCGAGCGACGGAGCGCGCTTCTTCTGCCATGACGCGACGGTCTACGCGTGCCCGCCCGGCGCGTCCGTTCCCGTCGCGGTATGCACGAACGGCTGCGCTCGCGAGGACGAAGCGCTCACGGACGCGCGCGTCGACGTCCGCGCCGCGACGGCGATCCTTTGCCGGGCGCATGGCGGCGAGGTCATGGATCCGTAAAGCGTTCTATACGGCGACGGCGTGTACGCGCGAACACGATTCCTGCGCGCCAAACAAACGCCGAATTCATTTCGTATTCACGCGCCGATTTTTTCCGGAAACTTGGTCGCGCGCACCCGGGACCGTACGATTCCAGGCAGTGACTGCCGCTGCGTGGCCCAAACGCCGCGTGCGAGGCCGCGTAGGAACGCGCGCTGCGTACGCACCTTCGCCTACCTCAACGTTGGCGAGGCAATTGCAATACTTTTCCGCGTCGCTTCCTCGATTGAAGCGGGAGTGGATCGTCATGCTGTCGATGGTCGGTCGCGTGGTGGGTTTGGGAGGGATGCTCGGGGCTGGTTTGTTCCTCCTCGGCGTTCGCTCGGCGCCGGACGCGCGCGCGGATGCGCCCACCCCGGTCGAAGCTCCGAGCCCGAATTCGGCGATGACGCCCGCCGTGCCCCCGACCACGGGCGCGACGTTCGCCAACGCGGCGGTGAAGACGCCGACCTCGCCCCTCGCCCCGGTCTCGCGCGCGTGCCCGGCCGGAATGGTCGAGGTGGAAGGCGACTACTGCCCCTACGTGGAGCAGAAGTGCCTCCGGTGGCTGGATCCCGAGACCCACATGCGCTGCGCCGAGTTCGCGCCGACCGCCGATTGCCCGGTGCGCGCCGCCCACAAGCACTTCTGCATCGACCAGTACGAGTACCCGAACGAGCAGGGGAAGAAGCCCCAGGTGATGGTCTCGTGGAACCAGGCCAAGCAAGCGTGCGCCGGCGAGGGAAAGCGCCTCTGCGGCGAGTCGGAGTGGACGCTCGCGTGCGAAGGCGCCGAGCGCCTCCCATACCCGTACGGCTACGCGCGCAACGCCGAGGCCTGCAACATCGACAAGCCCCACCCCGAGCCGAACGAGCGGCTGCTGGCCGACCCGCGCACGCGCGACGACGAGGTAGCTCGCCTCGATCAGCGCGATCCGTCCGGTGCAAATGGGTCGTGCGTGAGCCCGTTCGGCGCGTTCGACATGACCGGCAACGTCGACGAGTGGGTGGTCAACGAGAGCGGCAAGCCCCACAAGAGCGGCCTGAAGGGCGGCTATTGGGGTCCGGTGCGCGATTGCTGCCGCCCGATGACGACGGCGCACGACGAGAACTTCGAGTTCTATCAGATTGGCTTTCGCTGCTGCTCCGGCCCGACGCCCTCCGAGGGCGGCGCGCGTCACGACGAGCTGATCGCCGGCAGCTGATTCACTCGGCGCCGTCGGCGCCCGCGTCGGGCGGGTCCTGCCGCGGCGGAACAGGGTGCGGCGCAGGCGGGTCGCCGTATTCGCGCCGCATCTTCTTGGCGAGCTCGTCGACGATGAGTTGCTCGTGGTAGCGCGGCATCTGGGCGAGCTGCACCACGACCCGGACGGGTGCGCCCGGGTCGGCCGAGCGCACGAGCTCAATCGAGCCGGGCGAGGGCTTGCTGCTCTCGGGCGACTTGTATTCGAACATCAGGTAGCCGTTCGTCGGGTCCTGCTCGGTGACTTTGAAACCGAGGTCGACGCGCACGAGGCGCATCGCGGCGTTCCAGGTGCGGTCGTAGCCGTACCCGGAGTCGTAATCGGAGCGCGCCGAGGCCGACGGCCCGGTCGTCACGATCGCCGCCGCTACGGCCACACCGAGGATCGCGCCCGAGAGCCACGGAGCGACGCTTCGAAGGAGCATGCACGACGCTTATCGAAGCGCGCGCCTATGGGCCAAGTTTCTCGTCGTCGTCCGCCAGCTCTTTGAAGGTCGTGTGGCCCGACAGCATCGCGAGACCACCCGAAGCGAGCTGCCAGACGACCTGAACCAAAAAGAGCAGACACGCGTAGACCGCGCCGCGATCACGGACGATTTCTTCGGGGTAGTACATCGTCATCCCGCAGAACATCCCGGCTTGAAAGACGCCGAGCATTCCGGGCGGGCCCGGGATGAGGATGGCCATGCCGAGCATGCCCATCATCGCGCACGCCTCGAAGAAGGTCGGGCCGCTCCCGTCGGCGTGGACGAGGCCGCAGCCCCAGGCGAGCAGCCACATGCTCGCCGCGTTGAGCATCCAGTACGCCGACGTCTCGAAGAGAAAGCCCGCGGCCGTGCGGCCGCCCGAGAAGAAATCGAGCCCGTGCGCGACCTTCTCGGCTTCGTCGGCGAGCTTCTCGGCGAGGCGCCGCGACACGAGGCCGAACACGGCGAGCGTGGCGCGTTTGGCGAAATCGCGCGCGAAGTAGAAGACCATCAAGACGACGAGGCCGACGAGGAAGATGCCCGCCGTGACGAACGCGTACCAGCGAGTCTGCGCGACCGTGACCGGCAGGCCGACGACGTGCTCGGGCAGCGGGCGCAGCGTCGGGACGAAGAGCAGCGCGAGGACGAGGACGACGCTCAGGTAGACGCCGTCGACGATGCGCTCGGCGAGGATGCTGCCCGTCGCGGCGGAGAAGGAGACCTTGCCTTTCTCGCGGAGGAGCCCGGGCCGGACGAACTCGCCGAGCCGAAAGGGCAGGACGAGGATCGCCGCGAACCCGACGAGCGAGATGGCGAGCAGGCGCTTCTTCGAGACGTCCGGCGCGACGCGGCGGAGCAAGAACCGCCATCGCACGGAGCGAAACCACGTCCACGAGGCGACGACCCCGGCGTAGGCGGGGACGGTCCACCACTTCACGTCGCGGAACCGCGACCACGGCGGCAAGAGCTCGAGCCCCGAGTGTCGGGCGGCCCAAATCACGCAGACCAGCAGCACGGCGGAGCCGACGAATCGCGCCGCGTGACGGCGCAGGAAGCTCGGCCTCGCGGAGGGCATCGCGTCGGCGTCTATATCACCCCCGGCGTTCACAGCCCGACCATCTTCGCCGTCGCGGACGGTACGACGCCGTGCGCGGTTCTTTTTTGGATCTTCTCGAGCAACATGCGTCTCGCTCCGTCGCGTCAGCTCCAGTCGCCGCGGAGGATCGACTCCGGGCCTCGCCTCATCAAGCGATCGGTCTCGTCCTCGCCGGCGAGCGCGCGGAGGCGCTCGATCGCGCGCGCGGTGACGTCGGCGTCCTCCGCGCGGTGCGCGTCGCTGCACGCGGCCTCGTAGGCGTCTTCGTCGAGGAGCTTCTCCGCCGTGCGCTTCGGCGCTTCGCCGTATTTGCCGATGAGCGCGCAGACGTCGAGCAAGAGGCAAGCGCCGGCGTCGAGCAGAGGCTGCATCGCTTCGGTGTCTTTCCACGCAGGTTGGTAGCGCTCGGGGTGGGCGACCACGGGCTTGAGCCCGCTGCGCCGGAGATCGAGGAGGCGCGCGGGCAGCGCGATCGGAAACTGGTTCGTCGAGAGCTCGATGAGCACCGACTTGCCGCCCGGATAGGGCACGCCCGCGCCGCTCTTCAGCCGCCCGAAGACGACGTCGTCGAAGAAGTGCTCGCTCGCGAGCGCGACCTCGGGCAGCCCCTCGGGCCAGTCCTCGGTCATCGCGGCGTAAGCGCGCTCGAGGGCGGGCTTGTCGTTGTCGAACATCCCCGGCCTCATGTGGGGC
This sequence comes from uncultured delta proteobacterium, assembly GCA_963731595.1. GTDB lineage: Bacteria > Myxococcota_A > Polyangia > Polyangiales > Polyangiaceae > DASXHD01. The sequence continues at coordinate 1,034,416 of CAVSWE010000001.1, read as the reverse complement.
GTCGCGACGACCTTCGAGAAGCCTGCATTCTGCAACCTTCGGAGCATCTCGAAGCCTTGGTCGCGGGTCTTGGCGCCGTCGTCGATGCCGGCGACCCAGTGGCAGTGCAAGTCGATGAAGCCCATTCGAAGCGGCACGGGTTTATCATACCCGCCGGCTTCGATGCGCGCGCGCGGGCCGGGATTCGGTCTATGCTGAGCCCGATCGACCCATGGCGGCCCTGAACCCGCTCACCCGCGAGCTCGTCTTCAAGATCGTTTTTTACGGCCCCGGGCTCGGCGGTAAGACGACGACACTGCAGGCGATTCACGAGCGGACCAAGCCCGAGCACCGCGGCAAGCTCGTCTCGCTCGCGACGCCCACCGAGCGCACGCTTTACTTCGATTTCCTGCCCGTGCGCGTGCCGCGCATCCGCAACCTGAACATCCGGCTGCAGCTCTTCACGGTGCCCGGCCAGGTGTATTTCAGCGCCACGCGTAAGCTCGTCTTGACCGGGGCCGACGGGATCGTCTTCGTCGCCGACTCGCAGCCGGCGCGTATGGACGCGAACCAGGAGTCGCTCGAAGATCTCAGCGGCAACCTCGCCGAGCACGGCCGCAGCCTCTCGCAGATCCCGCACACCTTTCAGTGGAACAAGCGCGACATCGAGGACGTGGTCAGCGAGGGCGAGCTCGACCGGCGCTTCAACCTGTTCGCCGCGCCGACCACGGCGACCGTCGCGACGCGGGGCGTCGGCGTGTTCGACAGCCTCGAGAAGATCACGCGCCTCGTCGTCGAGGCGTACAAGTCCAACATGCCGCGCGAGGGCGACCACGGGATCGCCGCGCTCGACGCCGACGATCTCGGCATCGAAGAGGCGGTGCGCGGGCTCGCAGAGTCCGACCGCGCGCCCAAGGCGTCTCCGTCGCCTTCGAGCTCGCGGCACTCGTCGCAGACGAAGCTCGCGCCGGCCGTCGTCTCGAGCTCGCCGATCCCGCCCACGACCGACAAGGAAGCGGCGGCGTCGTTTCGGTCCGCGCCGCCGAGCTCGTCCGAGCTCCCGCTGACCGCGGCGCCGCCTTCGGCGAGCCCGGCGGCGGGCGGGTTGAGCTTCGCCGAGATGTGGCCGGAGGACGAGCGTCACGCCGTGCGGCGCGTCGAGGCGGAGCTCGCGGCCGGCGACTGGGGCGGCGCCGTGCTGGCGTGCGACCTGCTCGTCGCGCGCGTGCTCGCTTCGGGCGCGTCGCTCGCCGGCACCGTCGAGGCGCCGCGCGATCCCGCGGTGGTCGCGATGCTCCTCGGGCTGCCGGGCCCGCGCTATCTCGCGTTTCGCACGACGGTGCGCGCGGCGCGACGCAAAGAAGAAGTCGGAGCCCGCGCCGCGATCGACGCGTACCTCTTCGCGCTAGAGGCGCGTCGCGCGCGCATGGACGTCGAGTAGCTCCGGCGCGAACGCGTAGAGCCCGCCGTCTCACGACGTCGCGTCGCGAGCGGGAGCGGGCGCGCGCCAGAGCGACCACGCGACTGCGCCGGGCAGCGCGATGGCTCCGAGCACGACGAGCACCCCGCGGTAGTCGTCGTGCGTTCGATCGAGCACGCGACCGACGATCGGCGCGGCGACGATGTGCGCGACCGACTGCGCCGCCGCCGCGAGCCCGCCCGATGCGCCCGCGCGCGCGAGGCCGATCTGGCGGAACAAATCGGCCGCCGCGAGCGCGTAGAGCGCGCCGCCGCCGGCCATCGCGATCGAGCAGAAGGCCATGCCGGCGACGGGATGCCGCGTGAGCGCTGCGAACGCGAGGCACGCCTCGAGCACGGCCGCGCCGAGGACGAGATCGCGGATGCCGCGCTTTCGGCGGTCGCGACGCGACGCGAGCGCGCCGAAGAGCACCGCGCCGGCGTCGAACGCGACCGGCGGCGCCCACACGAACCGCGCCTGCTCGCGCTGCGGCACGCCGAGCTGGCTCGCGAGGAGCTGCGGGCCCCAGTTCAAGACGAGCATGATCGCGGGCGCGCTCGCGATGACGAGCACGCACGCGCGCTGCACCGCCGGTTCGCGGAGGAGCGCGAGGAAGCTCCCGAGCGCGTCGCGCTTGGACGGTTCGCGACGCTCGACGATCGGTCGCACGCTGGGATGCGACGTCACCCGCCAGAAGAGCGGCGCGTAGGCCGCGCCCACCAGCGCGATCGCGACGAACGCCGCACGGAAGCTGTGCGTCCGCGCTTCGAGTGCGATCGCGGCAGGTCCCGCGACGGCGGCGCCGATCGAGCTGCCGGTGAAGAGCCACGCGAGCGCCGCCGAGCGCGAACGCTCGGGCGTCACGCCGCCGACGCACCGCGCCGCCGCGGGGTAGGTGGGCGACTCGGCCGCCCCGAGCAAGATCCGGAGCACGAAGAGCGCGGCGAAGCCCGGCGCGAGCGCGTGCAAACCCGCCACGGCCGACCACACGACGACGGCGATCGCGAGCCCGCGCCGCGCGCCGATTCGGTCGACCATGAGCCCCGCGAGCGGCGCGCCGACCAGGTAGGCGATCGAAAACGCGCTCGTCAGCGCGCCCCACTGGGTGTGCGAGAGGTGGAGCTGAGCGGTGACCGTCGGGCCGAGGGCGGCCATCGACTGTCGGTCGACGTAGCTGACGGTCATCGCCAGCGTCGAGACGGCGACGACCGCGCGAACGCGACCTTCCGTCACGGGGGCCAAACGGCTCGTTTCTTGAGGCACGCGAGGACCGCAGACTAGGGTGAAATCCAGCCGGTTTGCGTGTAAGATTATGAAAATGGTGGATCAGCTGGCCCCCGACGATCTCGTCGAAGAGATCGGCCCGTCCACCGAGGAGCTCAAGCCGGGCATGCGCCTCGGTCGGTACGAGCTCTTGCTCGCGATCGCCAAGGGCGGCATGGCGCGCGTCTGGGCGGCGCGGCAGCACGGCCAGCGCGGGTTTTCGAAGACCGTCGCGATCAAGACGATCCTCCCGCACCTCGCCGAAGAGCCCGAGTTCGAGCGCATGTTCCTCGACGAGGCGCGCATCGCGGCCCTCGTGCACCACCCGAACGTCTGCGAGATTTACGAGCTCGGCGAGGAGGGCAGGGTGCTCTACCTCGCGATGGAGTGGGTGAACGGCGAGTCGCTCGTCCACATCCTTCGCAGCTCGGGAAAGATGGCGCCGATGGAGCCGCGGCTCTGCGCGCGCATCGTCGCCGACGCGTGCGCGGGCCTGCACGCCGCGCACCAGCTCACCGACGACGAAGGGCGGCCGATGAACGTCGTCCACCGCGACGTCTCCCCGCACAACATCCTCGTCGGCGCCGACGGCAACGTGAAAGTGGCCGACTTCGGGGTCGCGAAGGCGCTCGGGCAGATGCACAGCGCGACGGTCGCCGGGCAGGTGAAGGGCAAGATCGCGTACATGGCGCCCGAGCAAATCGCGGGCGGACCGGCCGACCGCCGCATCGACGTCTTCGCGATGGGCGTCGTCCTCTACGAGGCGACGACGGGACGGCGGCCGTTCACCGGCGAAGGCGATCCCCAAGTGATGCACGCGATCCTGAGCGGGCAGTTCACGCCGCCGTCACGCATCATCCGCAGCTACCCGCCGGAGCTCGAGCAGATCGTGCTCACCGCGATGGCGCAGGACCCGGCGCGCAGGTACGCGTCGGCCGAGCGGATGCGCATGGCGCTCGAGGAATGGCTCGCGCGCAGCGGCCCGATCGTCACGCAATCGCACGTCGGCGCGTTCGTGCAGCAGCGCGTCGGCGGTGTGCTCGATCGCCGCCGCGATCGAATTCGCGCTGCCGCGAGCGCGGCCGGGCCCGCCCCTGCGAGCACTGGCGGGCCCGGGCACGACGACATCAGCGGCGGCGGCATGGTCGGCGGTACGCCCTCGGCGCCGCAGCGCGTCGTCGCGAGCGGCGTTCACTCACGCGGCGCGACGCCGCCGGTCAGGTCGGACGCGACCGGGCCTTCGATCGTCGCGCCGATGGCGGCGCAGCCGGCGCCCGCCCCGAGCGCTGCGAAGTACGTCCTCGCAGCGGCGGTCGCGGTGACCGTCGTCGCGGGCCTCGGCGCCGTCGGCATCGTCGTCGCGCGCAATCGCGCGATCCAATCGAACGTCGCGACCCCGACGAGCTCGCCGACGAGCAGCGTCGCGCCACCGAAAGCGACCGCCCCGACGAGCGCGTCCGCCGCGGCCGCCGCGGCCACGGCTCCCGCTCATTCGCCGTCAATCGCGCTGCGGGGCCTGCCAACCGAGGCCACGCTCACCGTCGACGGAAAGCCGCTCGCTGCGGGCGAACGTACGGTGCCACGGCCCGCGCACGGCGCGACAGCGTCGGTCGTGATCACGGCGCCGGGCTTCGCCCCGCAGACTGTGACGCTGGACGAGAGCACCCCCTCCTCGCTAGAGGTGGCGTTGACTCTTCAGTCTCCGTCGCCAGAGCCCACGAAGAACGAAAACACCGGGACGACGACGACGGCGACGCCCGCCCCGACAGGGACGTCGGTTCCGGCGCCAACCCACAAAGTGGCGCTCCCGGCGAACCCGTACTGAAACGTTCTCGCTTCACTTCCGAGGATTGGTCATGAGCGTACGCACGACGCTGGTTCATCGGTATGCCGTCTCCCTCGCGCTCGCCGCGTCCATCTCGCTGGCGCCCGCTGCCGCCCGCGCGCAAGACGACCCGACGACCACCGAAGCGAAGAAGCAATTCGTCGCCGGAACGCGCGCGTTCAGCGCCGGGAAGTTCGCCGACGCGGCGACGGCGTTCGAGGCCGCTGCGGCGCTAAAGCCGAACGCGGTCGCGCTCTACACGGCAGCTCTCGCCTGGGAGCAGGCGAGTCAGTCGGAGCGCGCCGCCGACGACTACGGGCGGGCGCTCGCGATGCCGGGCGGCAACCTCAATGCGCAGCAGCTGACGACTGCGAAGGATCGAATCGCGGCGCTCGAGAAGGTGCTCGGCACGCTCGATGTGAACGGCCCCGACGGCTACAAAGTGCAGCTCGATCAGTTCACCGAGGCGCCGGTGCCCGTGCGCCTCCACGGCACGGGCGGGACGCACTCGCTCAGCGTCTTTGCGCCCGACAAGCCCACGCCCGAAAAACGCGAGGTGCTCCTCGAGGGCGGTCAGACGCAGAAGCTCGACGTGACGCCCGCGCCGGTGACGCAGGTGAAACCACCGCCGCCGCCGCCCCCGCAGAAGGAGCTCGTCGTCGAAAATCCGTCTCGCACATCTCGCCGCTGAAGGCCGTCGGCTGGGCGTCGGTCGGCGTCGGCGCCACCACCGCGATCGCCGCCATCATCCTCGGAGTCTCGGCGCAAGACGCAGGCGACGCGTACAACGCGGCGCCGTCCCACGCCGGCTACGTCCACGCCAACGCGCTCGCCGATTGGACGACCGGCGCGTGGGTCGCCGCGGGCGTCTTCATCGCCGCGGGAGTGACGCTGGTGCTCATCCCCGAGAAGCCTGCGACGCAAGAGAGCGAGACGGCCGCGCCCAAACCCACCCCGCAGCAGGAACAAAAACCGTCGGACGACGCGAGGCTCGTCCTCTCGCCCACGCTCGGCGGTCTCGTTCTTCGAGGGAGCTTCTGATGCGCGCCCGCGTCTTCTTGGTGACTGGCGGTCTGGTCGCTGCGGCGCTCGGCGCGCTCGCGATCTCCGGCGGGTGCTCGCTCGGCCTCGATCCGACGCTCATTCCCGGGTCGGAGGCGGGTCTTCCCGAAGCGGGCGACGCGGCCGTCGAGGCGTCCAACCCGCAGGAGTGCAAGAGCGATCCCGACTGCAAGTCGCCGAACGGCTGCTTGACCGGAAAGTGCGACACCTCCAAGGGCAAGTGCGACTACACGCTCTGCCCGACCACTTCGTGCAACGCCGCGGTCTGCGACAACGGCACGCACACGTGCTCGGCGCCCGCGGCCTACGGCTTTCACGCGGGCACCTTCCACGTGGCGCTCGGAAACATCGGGTGCGGCGGCGGCGGCGCGGGCGCCCGTCGCTGCTTTGCGGCGGTGTATCCGTTCGTCTTCGTGGGGACGACCAACGGCGTCGTGGCGTACCCCGTCGGCGATCCGACGAGCGCCGCGCCGCCGTCGATCCCCGTCGGGGGCCTGCCGTTCTTTCCGAGCTTCATCGTCGCGAACTCGCTCGCGAACCCGCCGACGATCTACTTCGTAGGCGCGGTCGCCGGCACGGGGCCGGACTACAAGGTGCCCATCGCTTCGCTCTCGGTGCCGACGGATCCGACCGTCACGCAGATGACGGCCACCACCGTGTTCGACACCCTGCAAGTCCCGTCGGTGGACATCGTGCTGCCGGACGCGAGCGGCGGCATCTACCTCGTCCGAGCCGACGCGGCCAAATCGTATCCCGCGGCGCGCGTCACGGCGCCTCTCAAGGATCTCGACACGCTCGCGTTCGCGCCGACGGCTGGGCTCCCGGCGAACAGCGGAGTCGCCGCGGCGAGCGGTACGCGCCTCGTGACCTTCCGCCAGGAGAACGGCGCGACGTTCGACACCTTCTTCAGCCTCGAGACCGCGGCGGCGACGGGGAGCGCGCAGAACGCGGGCGAGCAGTCGACCCTCGCGAGCATGGGCGAGACCTACGCGCCGAGCTACCTCGCGCAGAGCCCGAACGGCGGCCTCCTCTGGTCCACCGCTTCGGTCAACACGCCCGACGGCGGTCCGAACCAGACCGTCTCGGCGCGGCTCGCGTGGGTGCTCCAAGACCAGAACGCGACCAAGTTCGACGCGACGACGCACGTCGACGTCCAGAGCTACGGCCTGACTGGCCTCGGCGGCGATCTGCCGGGACCTGCCGCGTGGGTCGACGACAACACGGCGATCGTGATCTCGGCGCCGCAGTCGAACACCGCGCAGTCGCTCGTCCAAGTCGCGACGCGCAACGGCACGCCGAGCATCGCGCCGAACCGGTCGTTCCAGCTCGCGTTCCACCCGAGCGAGCTCGCGGTGACCGCCTCGGGCGGCTTTGGCTACGTGCTGACGCCCGACCAGACCGCGGGCGCGAACGTCCACGTGTTCGGTACGAGCTGCAACAACTGAATCAGTCCCACCGCACGAGCGACGTCTCGTACGGGTGGCTCATCGCGGCGCTGTAGGGCATGACGCGAACGGCGTAGGCGTGCGCGCCGCTCTCGCGCGTCGGGATCTCGCCGACGTAGCGGTAGCGGCCGCGACCGTCACTTCCCGCGGCCTCTTGCTCTTCGACCTTCATGCGCAGGACGACGCCGTGCTCGAGCGTCAGGCCGCCGCCCGTCGGGCCGTAGTAGAGCTCGACGACCACGTCCTCGGGCGAGAGATCGCCCAGGTCGACCGTCGCGCTGACGCGGACCGCGTCGCCGACTCGCACGCTGGACGCCGTCTTCTGCGCGACCTGAAGGACCTTCACCGCGGGCCAGGCTTTGCGCACGCGCTCCTTCCACGCCCAGAGCTCGCGCGCGCCGCGGAGATCGCCGTCGACCATGCGGTGCCAGAGCTGGTGCGACGGCACGTAGAAACGCTCGGTGTACTCGCGGACCATGCGCGCCGTGTTGAACTCGGGCGTGAGGAAACCGATGGCGTTCTTCATCTTCTTGATCCAACGGCGCGGGAGCGCGTCGAGATCGCGCTCGTCGCCGTGTCGGCTGTGGCCCTCGCGATCGAAGAACGTCGGGATGACGTCGCGCTCGAGGAGATTGTAGAGGAGCTCGGCTTCGACCGGGTCGCCGCTCTCGTCGGCGTACTCTTCGCCGTGTCCGATCGCCCAGCCTACGTCGCGGCCGTGCGACGCGAACGCCTCGGCCCACCAGCCGTCGAGCACGCTCACGTTGAGCGCGCCGTTCATCGCGGCCTTCATGCCGCTCGTGCCGCTCGCCTCGAGCGGGCGCCGCGGCGTGTTGAGCCACACGTCGACGCCCGACACGAGCGCGCGCGCGATGCGCATCTCGTAGTCCTCGATGAAGACGACCTTGCCCGAGAGCCCGGCCTCGCGCGCGAGGTGCACGATCGAACGAATGAGCTCCTTCCCCGGTTTGTCCTGCGGGTGCGCCTTGCCCGCGAAGACGAGCTGCACCGGCCGCGCGGGATCGCCGAGCAGGCGCGTCACGCGCTCGATGTCGGAGAAGAGCAGCGTCGCGCGCTTGTACGTCGCGAAGCGGCGCGCGAAGCCGATGGTGAGCGCGCGCGGGTCGAGCACCTCGTCGCACGCGGCGACGTCCTCGCTCGACTCGCCGCGCCGCTCGGCCGCCGCGCGCAGCCAGCGCCGGCAGAGCTGAACGAGGCGGTGGCGCCGGTGCTCGTGCACCTCCCACAGCTCGGCGTCGGGGATCTCTTGCACGCGCGCCCAGAGGTTCGGGTCGTCGGGCGTCTCGCTCCAACGCGGGCCGAGGTAGCGGCCGAAGAGCGCGCCCATTTCGTCGGAGACCCACGACGCCGTGTGGACGCCGTTGGTGATCGACTGGATCGGGATCTCGTGCTCGGGCAAATCCGGCCAGAGCTTGCTCCACATCTTGCGCGAGACATCGCCGTGGAGCGCCGAGACCGCGTTGTAGTGGTCGCTCGTTCGGATCGCGAGCACCGGCATCTGGAACTTCTGCTTCTCGTCCTCGCCGCCGGCGCGACCGAGCCCGAGGAGCTGCTCTTCGCTGATGCCGAGCGCTGCGCGGTACGGCTCGAGGTACTTGCGCACGAGGTCGCTCCCGAACACATCGAGCCCCGCGGGGACGGGCGTATGCGTCGTGAAGACGTTCTGCGCCGAGCACGCCTCGGTCGCCACCGTGAACGTCGCGCCGCGGTCGCGCACGAGTCGCCCGATGCGCTCGATCGCGAGGAACGCGGAGTGCCCCTCGTTCATGTGGCAGACGCTCGGCGAGAGGCCCATCGCCTCGAGCGCGTGCACGCCGCCGATGCCGAGCATGATCTCCTGGCGCACGCGGAACTCGGAGTCGCCGCCGTAGAGCGGGCCGGTGATCGTGCGATCCTCGGGGACGTTCTCGGCGATGTTGGTGTCGAGGAGGAAGAGCGGCACGCGGCCGACCTGTGCCTTCCAGAGCTGCGCCTTCACGACGCGGCCTGGGTAGGTCACGTCGATCACGAGCCGCTGGTCGGTGCCCGCTTGCATGACCGGCGAGACGGGCATCCGGTGCCAGTCGTTGACCGGGTAGCGCTCTTGCTGGAGGCCGTCGCGGTTGAGCGCCTGCCGGAAATATCCTTCGGCGTACGCGAGGCCGATGCCGACGAGCGGCAAGCCGAGATCGCTCGCGGTCTTCAGGTGATCGCCCGCGAGGACGCCGAGGCCGCCCGAGTAAATCGGCAGGCACTCGTGGATGCCGTACTCCATCGAGAAATACGCGATGCGCGCGCCCGCCGCCGCGGGGAAGCTCTTCGCGAACCAGCCCTCGCGCGTCATGTAGCGCTGCAGCGTCCCGTAGGCGACCTCGAGGCGGCCGAGGAACGCGTCGTCGCTCGCGAGCTCGTCGAGGCGCTTCTGGTCGACCTGAACGAGCAGCTCGATCGGGTTGCCGCGCACCCGCTCCCAGAGCTCGCCGTCGATGCGTAGAAAGAGCTCGCGCGCGTCGGCGGCCCAGGACCACCAAAGATTCTCCGCGATCTCACGCAAGCGTTCGAGCTGCGCGGGGAGGCGCGGAACCACGGTGTACGTTCGGAGGGTCGGCATGCGGGCCGGGACCCTAAATCATCGAGCGCGCTTCGGCTACTGGCAGTAGCCGTACTCGACGCCGTTCACCATCGGCGCGCCGGTGCCGAGCGAGTTGCACGTGCCGGACGTGCAATCGTTTTGGCCGACGCGGCAATACGGGAGGCAGAAATAATTCGTCTGGTCCGTGAGGCAGATTTGCCCTGCAGGACAGATCGATGTCGTCGCGTTGCAGTTCGCGGTCGACGTGCCGACCGGGTAGCAGTCCACTTTGTCGACGTCGAAGTAGATGCAGCCTTCGCCGTTTCCGCCGCACGAGCTCGGGTTCTCGAGCTGGCAGTCGTTGTGGCAGACGAGCAAGTTGGGGATCGGGTTCTGACTGTTGTCGGTGAGGTTGATGCAATAGTTCGTGTTCGGGTCGGTGCACTTCGCGCCGTCGCTGCCGCAGTACTCGTGGCACTGACCCCAGATGCACGTGAGGCCGGGCGCGCACTGGCCTTGGGTTTGGGTGCACGCCTGGCCGACGCCGCTCGAACCCGCGTTGATGCACGACGACGAGCCGTCGAGCGCGGTTTGATCGACCTCGCACGTCTGCTGAGCGCCGCACCCGCACTGCGGGTAGACGCCGCAGGCGTTGCTCGGCGGGGCCTTCGCGCAGCCGCCGCCGGCGTCGGGGAGCGGGCCGGAGTCTTGCGGTTGCGGGCTGCCGTCTTTCGCGGGGCCGGAGTCTTTCGCGACGACGATCCCGCCGTCCTTGCCGGGCGTGGGATTCCCGCCGCCGCCGGTGGCGCAGGCGCTCGAGACGGAGACGAAGACGAAGGCGATGACGAGTGATGCTCGCAGCATGAGGTACCCCTAAGGACGACAGCAGATGGTGAATCGATTCGTGAGCACGACGCCGCCCTGCGGCGAGAACGTCCCGGTGAAACCGCACGCGCCGCCGCTCTGCGCGACAGAGTAGCGCGTCGACGCGAAGGTCTGCCCGTTCGCGAAGCCGACGCTCGAGCACGTAGCGTTGTCGGCGGGGAGCGACTCGTCCGGGCTGCCGCCGCAGCTCGTGCTGGTGTTCCAGAGATTCGAGCGTGGGCGTCCCGCAAGAGCCCGCGTCGAGAACACTGCACGTGCACGGGCTCGGGCCGCAGCTCCGGTTGTCTTGGGTGCCGGTGCCGACGAGGTGCGCGACGGGGAAATCGGTCAGCCCGCTGCAGGTCCCGACGGCGAAGTTCGTGACGCACATCGCGTAGGGGCTGCCCTGCGAGGGGACGCACGTTCCGCCGTTGCACGCCGCGGTCGGCGCAGCCAACGTGCAGGTGCGAGCTTGATCGACGCTCGGCGTGGGGAAGGTCTGCGTCGGCGTGCCGGCTCCGCATGTGCCGCCGGTCGCTTTGCAGGGCGACGCGGGCGCGACGAGCATGTCGTTCAGCTTGTTGCCGAGCGGGTTCAGCGACTGCGCGAGCCCGAAGCACGAGCCGGAGTTCGCTTGGAGCGACTCGTTCGTGACGTCGGTGCAGTTGCCGTTGCCGGAGCTGACGTCGAACGTCGCCGGGTTCGCGCCGCACGAGCACGCGGCGTTCGACGGCGCGCCGCTGCACGCGCACGCGCACGTGGACGCTCCAGCTTGCGGGTTCTCGACGTAGTCGGTCGACGCGTCGTAACCCGCGGTGCAGCCGGGCTGCTGCTTCGCCACGTACTCGACGACGGTGTAGCCGTTCGGCACGTCGGTGACGCAGGTGCACGGCAGGCCGGACTCGGTCTCGCCGACGCCGAGATCCGGGACGTCGAAGGTCACGTCCGACGCGTCGGCGTCGGCGAAGTTGCCGTCGGGACCGCCGTCGAGCGTGACGACGTCCGGCAACCCGCCGTCACCGGCGGTGCCGGACTCGTCGAGCGCGCACGCACCGATGGCGACGACGGCCAAAATCGCCCCCAAAGCCAAGCCAATCCGCGCGCGACGCATGCTTTATCGTATCAGTCGTCGTGCAGATAGCACGACGACATTCGTGCACGGCACATCACCGTTTCTCGAGCACGACCCGATTCGAGAGGACGCCCAGCCGGTCGATCGCGAGGTCCACGATGTCGCCCGGTCGGAGCCATAGGTCGTTCGTGATCTTGGATCCATTGAGCTCGAGCAAGCACCCGGTTCCGCACGTGCCCGAGCCGACGACGTCGCCAGGGTAGAGGGTCACGCCGTAGCTCGCGCGCTCGAGGATTTGGGCGAAGGTCCAGGTCATGTCCTTCACGTTGCCGCGCGACAGCTCGCGTCCGTTCACGCGCGCGGTCATCGCGAGGTCGAAGTGGTCGCCGGCGGCGCTCGGCCGAACGCGGTCGGCGAGCTCGTCGATCGTGACGAGCCACGGGCCGAGGCTCGTCGCGAAGTCTTTCCCTTTCGCCGGCCCGAGGTTCAGCTTCATCTCCTCCATCTGGAGGGCGCGGGCGGACCAGTCGTTCATGATGGTCATGCCGAAGATCACCGCGCCGGCGTCCTTCGCCGAGACGTCGCGCGCCTCGCGACCGACGACGATCGCCGCCTCGAGCTCGTAGTCGAGACGCTCGGTGTGCCGCGCGCGGACGCGGACGTCGCCGGGGCCGGTGACCGCGCCGTGGTTCGTGAAGTAGAAGATCGGAAATTGATCGAACTCGGGGATCATCTCGAGGCCGCGGTTTCGCCGCGCGGTCTCGACGTGCTGGCGGAAGGCGTACCCGTCGCGCATCGAGGGCGGCCGCGGGATCGGCGCCTGGAGCGCGACGCTCGCGAGCGGCGTGAGGAGAGGCGCGCCCTCGAAATCGCGCGGGAGCGCGCCGCGCGCGTGCATCTCGACGAGCTCGTCGGCGACGGGACGCGCGAGCTCGGCGTGCTCTACGAACCCGAGGACGCCGCGCCCGTAGCGATCGAAGACGTGCGCTTCGTCGCAGCGGCGGCCGTGCGCGTGCTCGTGGAAAGCGAACGCCCGCGCGAGGTCGAGGACGTGATCGGCGACGACGACGCCGGCGCGATCGTGGCCCGTTTCGTGGCGAAACGTGACAAGCTTCATGGCCGCGTACTCTAAATGAAGATCCCGTCGGGCGCGTTCGTCATCGTGAAGGAGATCCTGCGGCACGTGCTGCGAAGGCCGGTCGTCGGGATCGCCATCGTCGCGCGCGACGACGCGGGGCGCTATTTGCTCGTGCGGCGCGCCGACACGGGGACCTGGGCGCTCCCCGGCGGCACGCTCGAGTGGGGCGAGCGCCTCCGGCCGTGCCTCGTACGCGAGCTTCGCGAGGAGACGAACGCGGTGCTCGCCGGCGAGCCGCGGCTCGTCGGTGTCTACTCGGAGCCGTCGCGCGATCCGCGCTTCCACGCGGTGACCGTCGTTGCCGAGTGCCGCGTCTCGGCGCCCTCGCCGAAGGCCGAGAACCCGGTCGAAATCCGGGACGTGCGCTTCTTCGCCGAGGGCGAGCTGCCGGCCGAAATAGCCTTTGGAATGCGAGACATGCTCGACGTCGTGCGCGAGGGGCGCGAGCCGCACCTCGAGTAACGGCTGGGCTCGGAGATCTTCCGCCCGAGTCGCCCGTATTGGGGCGCATGGAGCGGATCGGTGAGTATTCCGTGGTGCGCCTCGTGGGCGAGGGCGGCATGGGCCGCGTCTACGAAGGCGAGGAGCGCCTCAGCAAGCGACGCGTGGCGCTGAAGGTGCTGCGCCCCGAGCTCGTGAAAGACGAAGACGGGCGTCGCATGTTCCTGAGCGAGATGCAGATCCTCGCGTCGCTCGAGCACCCGAACGTGGTGCGCAGCCTCGCGTCGCTCGAGCACGAAGGTCAGCTCGTGCTCGTGCTCGAGTACCTCGAAGGAAAGACGCTGCGCGCGCTCTTGAACGAGCGCGATCTGTCGTGGGCGGAGGCGGTCGAGATCGCGGCGCAGGTCGCCTCGGCGCTCGCGGCGGCGCACGGCTCGGCGGACGCGGCGATCATCCATCGCGACCTGAAGCCCGAGAACGTGATGGTCCTCGAGGACGGCACGACCAAGGTCATGGATTTCGGCATCGCGAAGGTGCTCGAGCACGCGCAGGGGCGCTCGACGCAGAGCCTCGGGACGCTCCAGTACATGAGCCCGGAGCAGATCGACGCGGGGCCGATCGACGGGCGGACGGATTTGTACGCGCTCGGGCTGCTTTTCTACGAGATGCTCTCGGGCAAGCCGCCGTTTCGTTCGGCGTCGCCGCGCGAGCTCCTGAACCTGCAGTGCACCGCCGAGCCGCCGCCGTTCGACGAGGACGTGGAGGCGCCGGCGGGCGTCGTGGATCTCGTCTTCGAGCTGCTCGCGAAAGCGCCCGACGCGCGGCCCGAGACCGCCGAGGACGTGCTCGCGGCGCTCGCGCCGTTTCGCGTCGGCAAGAAGCGCCCCAAGGCGCCGACGTCGTCGAAGCGCACCGGCTCGGCGCGCTCGGTCGAGACCGGCGCCGTGACGCCGTCGGGCACGCTTCGTTCGCCCAAGCGCGTCGACACGGTCGCGCTCCTCGACAAAGCGACGGCGCCGCGCCAGGTCCGCGCGCGCACGGCGGCGCTCGTCATCCTCGCCGCGTCCGTCCTCTCCGGCGGGCTCACGTACGGTCTGCGCGCCCACTACGCGAAGGCGAAATGGGCCGCGCCCGCGACGGCGGCGGCCGAACGCTAGAGCGCCATGACCGGACGAGCGCAGCGCGTCACGCTCGCGAGCGGAGAAGAGGAGTGGACGTTCGAGCCCGGCGACGCTCGCGTCGCCGAGCAGCTCGTCGCGCTGCAGAAGAAGGGGCTCGGCGGGTTCGTCTCGATGACGCGCCGCGAGGACGGGCGCGTCGTCGTCTTGCGCGCGAGCGCCGCGAGCACCGTGGAGCGCACGAACGGGCCGACGCCGTGGCGCGAGGCGGTGGCGGCGATCGAGACGTTCGCCCGCGCGCTGGCCGAGCGCGAGCGCCGCACCGCCCGCGCCACCGCGCTCGGGCCCGCGGATTTCGTCGTGGGACCCACGGCGCACCTGCGCGACGACGCGCTCGTCGCCGAAATGCTCTCCGAGGAGCTCGTCCCGACGACGCCGGCAGCGCGCTACTCGCCGCCCGAGCAGCTCGAGGGCGCGGCGTGGGACGACGCCGCGAGGCGCTACGTGCTCGGGCTGGTCGCGTACAAGCTGATCGCGGGCTCGCTGCCGTTCGCGGGCGAAGGGCTGCGCAGGGATCTCGACGAGCGCGCGACGCGAGGCGCGCCGCCGTTCGTCGACTCCATCGCGGCGTCGCTCAAGCCGGGCGTGCAGTCGCTCGTGCTCCGGATGCTCGCGCCGCGCGCGTCGGACCGGCCGCGGAGCAGCGCGGAGATCGCGCGCGAGTGTGCGAGTCTGCTCCACGCCGCCGACGGGAGCTCGAGCCGGCGGCGGACGCCCGGCGCCGCTGCGTCGACGCGCGCGCCCGCCCCACGTCCTCGCCGAGTGCCCGCGCGCAGCCGCGTCCGCGAGCGCGCGCTCGCCGCGGCGTTCGCGATTCTGGGCGTCACGGTCGCCGCCCTCGGCGCGTTCGCTCGTCCGAGCGCCGGCGACGCCAAGCGCGAGCCCATCGCGCCCGTCGCGCTCCGAGGTACGCGCGCCGAGGACTGCGCCGGCTGCCACCCGCGCGAGGTCTCGGAGTGGAAGCGCTCGGTGATGGCGCACGCGAGCAAGAGCCCGCTCTTCGGCGCGCTCGAGAGCGCGGTCGAGGAGCAAGTCGGTCGCTCGGCGCGATGCCCACTCGGCGCGGGCGTGCTCCGCTCGGCCGCGGCCGACGCGTGCTTCGACGATCGCAGCGGCCTCCGTGTGACCGGCGCGGGCGGCGAGGGCTGGTGCATCAACTGCCACGCGGCGGGCGAGAACCTCGCACGCAGCGCGCCCGCGTGGAGCGCGCTCGGGTCCACGGATTCCGCCGCAGGGCGGACGTCGCGGAGACGGAGCGAGCTTCTCGCGCGAGCCGCTCCGCGACGTCCTGTCGCCCGCGTCGCTCGACGGGATCTCGTGCGCCGTATGCCACGAGACCGTCGGCCCGGTGGGCCCTCACGGAACCGGCGGGTACGAGGGAAATGCCGCGTGGACGAGCTTCGTCACCGGCCAGGAGTTTCTGTCGCGCCCGGAGGACCGCTCGGGGACCTTCGGCGTGAGCAACAGCGGCTACTTGCTCGATCCGCGGGCGTTCCGCGCCGCGCGCGACGCCGGCGCCGTGGTGCACGGCGACCCGTCGGGCGCGACGAGCGCCTACCTCCGATTCGAGCGAGTTCTGCGGCGCGTGCCACGACGTGCGTCTCTTCGGGACCGACGTGCTCGGCGCGAGCGAGCGCGGCGAGCACTTCAAGCGCCTCCGCAACGCGTACTCGGAGTGGCGCGCCTGGGCCGACGCCGAGCGGAGCGCCGGCCGCGAGCCCGCGACCTGCCAGGGCTGCCACATGAGCCAATACCCGGGCGTCTGCGTCCCCGCGAAAGGCTCGAAGGGAGACCCGGACTGTCCCGCGGGGACGCGTTTCTCGCCGCGGCCGGCGGCGGTCGATCCGAAATCGGTCTCGCACTATTTCACGAGCGTCGAGGTGCCGCTCACGCCGGGCTACCCCGACGCGTTCGGCACCGACGCGACGCTCGACGCGTTCGGCGCGCCGGTGGGCCTTCGCGAGCGCCGCGACACGATGCTGCGCCACACGTTCTCGGTCGCGATCGAAAACGCGACGCGCGCGGGCGACTCGCTCCGCGTGCCGATCCGCATCGAGAACGTCGGCGCCGGGCACCGCGTTCCGGCGGGATTCAGCCAGGAGCGCGAGATCTGGCTCGAGCTCGAGGTCCGAGACGCGCGCGGCGGGCTCGTCTACGGCGTCGGTCATCTCGACAGCCCGAGCGAGGATCTCGGCGACAAGCGCTTTCTCCGGGTCAACACGTCGGACGACGTGCGCGACGGCGCGGGCCGCCCGCTCGGCGTGTTCGGCGCCGACGTGATCGACGGACCCGACGTGCCGGCGTGGTCGCCGCCGCCGAGCCTCGGCGGGACGCGCTTCGAGGGGAAGGGTCTCGTCAATTTCCAGAACGGGTTCTTGCGCTGCGTTCGCTGCATCGGGACGATCGACGACCAGGGACGCTGTCAGCCAGGTGAAGGGCAGGGGCGAACGCGCGCCGACCGCTTCTCGGACGGCGCCTACGACCTCGACACGGGCGAGTGCCGCTCGAACCTGAGCGGCACGAACGCGCTCTTCGAGACCTACTTCCCGGTGGGCTCGCTCGACGCCGATCGCGGCGTGCTCCGCGCGCCGGACGCGATCATCGACACGCGCTCGGCGCCGCCCGGTGTGCCTGTAGAATACACGTATCTGCTCGACGCCGCGGGCCACGCGGGCCCGCTCCACGTACGCGCGACCCTGCATTTCAGGGCGTTTCCGCCGTTCTTGCTCCGCGCGTTCGCCGACTACGAGCGGCGCATGGCGGCGCTCGGCCTGCGCCCGAGCGGCGCGCAGGTGACGAGCGACATGGTCGAGCGGCTCGAGGTGCTCGACCTGGCGACGGTGGAGACCGACGTCCCGTGAGCGCGCTGCCGACGCCCGCGCCGCGCGGGTTCCCAGACGTCGTCTTCCGGCACCCGCTGCTCGCGGCGCTCGACTCGCGCTCGCGCGGCGAGCTCGAGAGCGCCGGCGCCCTTCGCAAGCTGCGCACGGGCGAGAAGCTCTTCGCGTCGGGCGAGCCGGCGGACGCGCTCTTCGTCGTCACCTCGGGCGAGATTTCGCTCCGCTTCGGCGGGCGCACGGCCGAGCTCCGCCGCGCGTCGGCGGGCGACACGGTCGGCGAAGAGGCCGCCGCGCGCGTCCACGCGGTTCGGCGGCACGACGCGAGCGCGGCGACCGACGTGGAGCTCGCGGTCCTGCCCGCGCCGCTGCTCCGGCGCGTGATGGCGCGCGGGGAGGCGACCGACGCCGGCCTCCGCACGCGCCGATGGCTGCTCCGCGCGCTCGCGAGCGACGCGCTCGAGCGCGCCGACTTCTCGCGCGATCTGCCCTCGCGCGAGCGCGATCTGCTCCTCGACGCCGGACGCGCCGTCGAGCTCCGCCGCGGCGAAATCCTGCACCGCGCGGGCGACGCCTCGCGCGAAGCGTATTTCGTGGCCGAAGGCATCGTCCAGCTCGCGGGCGGCGACGTCGAGAAGCGCGTCCTCGCGTACCAGCGCGCGGGCGACTTCTTCGGGGACGAGGCGATCGACGGCGAGCCGCGCGACGCGACCGCGACCGCGACGAGCCAGGCGTGGATTTTCGCCGTCCGCGCCGAGGTCGTCGCCGAGCTCGCCGCGCGTCACCCCGACGCGCTCGGCCGCGCCCTCCGCGTGCAGACGGCGGCGCGCGCCCGGCAGCGGGAAATCCGCGAGAACGCGACGCGCCACGTGCTCGCCGATCTGCATCGCTTCGAGACCTCGCGCTCGCTGCTCGCGATCGATCAGGAGCTCTGCACTCGCTGCGGCGCGTGCTCGTGGAGCTGCAGCGCCGTGCACGATGACGGCGTCTCGCGCTTGCTCCGGCGCGGCGACGTCGTGGTCGCGCGCGTCGCGGCCGAGGCGCGTACGCTCCTCCTGCCGAGCAGCTGCCAGCACTGCAGAAACCCGGCGTGCATGATCGACTGCCCGACGGGCGCCATCACGCGCGACGCGCGCGGCGAGGTGACGATCCGCGAGGAGCTCTGCACCGGCTGCGGGAGCTGCGCGAAGGCGTGCCCGTGGGACAACATCCAGATGGCGCCGCGGGGAAGACGCCAGCTCCCGATCGTTCACACCGAGGCCGACGCGGTCGCGGTGAAGTGCGATCTCTGCCACGATCGCAACGCAGGGCCCGCCTGCGTCGCCGCGTGCCCCGTCGACGCGATCGCGCGGATCGACCCGAGCCACGAGCTCGACGACGTGGCCGCGCTGCTCGAGCGACGCGGCCCGGCGCGCGGCGCCATCGCGAAATCGCGCTCGCTCGTCGCCCTCGCCGCGATCGCCGCGGGTGCGCTCGTCGGCGTCGGCGCGGCGCTGGCCGACGGCGCGCTCTCGCGGGCGGCGAGCGGCGTCCTGCTCCTCGCGCTTGTCGTCCTGCTCTTCGGGTACGCGGGCGTCAAACGCGTGCTCGTGCGGGCGCGCGGGCGGCTCTCGCGCGCGTTCGTCGTACGACCGCATTACGTGGCGCACGTCGCGCTCGGCACGGCGAGCCTCGGCGTCGCGTTCGCGCATGCGCGCGCCCTCACGCCGCTCGGCGTCGCGTTCTGGGGCTCCGCGCTCCTCGGCGCGATCGCCGCCTCGCTCGCGAAGCTGGTGCCACCCCGCCTCGCGCGCATCGAGCGAAAGGCGCTCCTGCCGGAGGAGATCGCCGGCGCGCTCGAGGCCGTCGACGCGCGCCTCTACCGCGATCTCTCCGGCCGAAGCGATCTGCTCAAAGGCCTCTACGGGCGCGTGCTTCGTCCGTTCTCGAGCTCGCCGCTCGTGCTCGCCTCGATCTGCGTTCGCGGGACCACGCAGCGCGCGATGCGCGAGCGTCTCGGCGCGCGCATCCGCGAGCTCGTCGGCGAGGACGAACGGCTCGCGGGTCTCGACGGCCTCCTCGCCGTCACGGTCGAGCACCAGGCGCTTCGCGCGCAGCGCATCCTCGAGCGGGTCCTCCGCGGAGCGAGCTTCGCGCACGTGGTCGTCGCCGCGGCGCTCGGCGTGCTCGTCGCGCTCCACGTCTGGGAGCAGCTCCGATGAGCTCCGACGTGAAGCGCGCGCGCGACCTGTTCGTCGCGGCGGCCGCGTGCGCCGCGGGGCTCGCCGTCTTCGCCGTCGCGACGCGGCTCGCCGGGCGCGCGTCGTCCGCCGAGCCTGGCCCGCTCTCGCGGCCGCACGAGCGCGCGCACCTCGCGTGCGACGCATGCCACGGCAAGGGCGATCCGGCGGCGAGCTGCACCGGGTGCCACGACGCGAGCAAGCACCGCTCGACACGGCCGGGCCACGCGCGCCTCGCGTCGACGCTCCGGTGCGTCGACTGCCATCGCGCGCACGGGGACGGTCAAACCGTGGCCCTGGAGACGGGCGGCGCGTTCGTTCGCTCGGGCGGCGGCGCCGAAATCCACGGGGACCTGCCGCACGGCTCGCCCTCCGCCACCGTTCCGCTCGTCCCGCTCGCCGCGTGCACCCGCTGCCACGATCCGTCGTCGAGGACCGATCCGATCGCGCATTGCGCACCCGCCGGCGCCGAGCCGGCTCGCACGGCCGTCGCGTGCATGGACGAGCACCAGCCCGCGGGGGCGACGCGCCGCTTCGCCGCGTGGAGCGCGGCCGGCGAGGTCGCGCGCACGACGCGGTGGGTCGACGCGCCGCGCCGGGAGAGCTCGCCCTGGGGATTCGCGGCCGCGGGCCTCGTCGGGGCGAGCGTCGGCCTGGTCGCGCGGCGCCGACGCCGAGAGCCGCGAAAGTCTCCGGTCCCGCTCGCTCCACCGCCGGTCAAGCGCTTGCCCGTCATCGACGCGAGCACTTGCCTCGGCTGCCACGCTTGCGTCGACGCGTGTCCGTTCGAGGTCATCGAGGTCGAGAAGTTCGTCGCGGTCGTCGCACGGCCCGACGACTGCTGCGGCGTCGTCCTCTGCGAGCAAGCCTGCCCGAACGGCTCGCTAACCATCGCCGAAGACGGCGCCGAGATCCCTCGCGTCGTCGACGATCGACTCGAGAGCGTCGACGTCCCGGGCCTCTTCCTCGCAGGCGATCTCACGGGCCTCCCGCTCATCAAGAACGCGCTCCGCCAGGGCGCCGCGGCGGTCGACGCGATCGCCGACTCGCTCCCGAAGAAGCGGCGCGACGCCGGCGACGTGCTCGACCTCGTCGTCGTCGGGGCGGGCCCGGCCGGTCTCGCGGCGTCGCTTCGCGCGAAAGAGCGCGGCCTCGCGTACGTGACCCTCGAGCAGGCAACGCTCGCGGCGAGCATCCACGCGTTCCCGCGACAAAAGCTCGTCTACGATCAGCCGCTGAACGTGCCGGTCGAGGGCGAGCTCTGGATGAGCGACTGCACGAAAGAGGAGCTCCTCGCGCAGTGGACGCGCGTCGCCCGCAAGCACGCTCTCGCGCTCCGCGAGCAGCACCGCGTCGTGGATCTCCGGCGCGAGGACGAGGTCTTCGTGGTCCGCGCCGCGCACGACGGCTCCGAGCACGTCTTTCGCGCGCGTCGCGTGATCGTCGCGACCGGCCGCCGCGGCAGCCCGCGCAAGCTCGCCCTCGAGATCGCGCCCGGTGCCGAGTCGAAGGTCTTCCGCCACTTGGCGGACGCGCGCTCGCTCGCCGGCCAGCGCGTCGTCGTCGTCGGGCTGGGAGACGTGGCGATGGAAGCCGTCGTCGCGCTCGCGTCGCAGCCCGGGACGCGCGTCACCGTCGTGCACCGTGGGGAAGGATTCACGCGCGGCAAGGCGCGCAACGTCGGCGAGGTCCGCGCCCTCGTCGAGCGCGGAAAAGTGGACCTCCGATTCCGCACCGAGCTCGCTGCCGTCGGGACCCAGGGCGTCACCTTGCGCGGCCCCGACGGCGACGCGCCGCTCCCTGCCGACGCGGTTTTCGTGCTGATCGGCGGCGCCCCGGCCTGGGACCTGCTCGCGCGGGCAGGCGTATCGGTCGCGCACGAGATCCTTTCGGAGCCTCGCACGTCGAAAGAGCCGTGAAGCTCCGCACAGCCGCGCTCAGCGCCATTCTCGCCGCCAGCAGCTCCATCCTCGGCGGCGTCATCGCACCGCTGCCCACCTACGAGGCCGCCTCGCCGACGTGGCTCGCGCCGACGACCGGCGCCGACGTCGTCGACCACTCGCGCTTCCACGTCGACCAGACGCTCGCGATCGACGCGCGCCTCGGTCACGCGTCGATTGCGAAGGGCAGCGACGGCTCCACCTTCCTCTTCGCGTCGGTCACCGGCGGGCAAGCCGCCCAGGCCGCGCCCCCGCTCAACCTCGCCATCGTCGTCGACAAATCCGGCTCGATGAAGGGCGAGCGCATCGCGCGCGCGATTGACGCGGGCGTGGGCGTGGTCGAGCGCATGCGCGACGGCGACACGCTCACCGTCATCGACTTCGACACGGCATCCGAGGTCGTGGTCGCGCCGACGCGTCTTTCGCCCGCGAACCGCGCGAGCGTCGAGGCGGCGATCCGAGGCATTCGCCTCGGCGGCGACACGTGCATCTCGTGCGGGCTCGAGACGGCGGCGGCCGAGCTCAGCGCTGCGCCCGTGTTCGGCGACCACGTGACGCGCATCATCCTCCTCTCCGACGGCGCCACCAACCACGGCGTCACCGATCTGCCGGGCCTGCGCGCGATCGCCGGACGCATGCGCGATCGCGGATGCGCCATCACGACGGTCGGCGTCGACGTCGACTTCGACGAAAAGGTGATGGCGGCGCTCGCCGTCGAGTCGAACGGCCGCCACTACTTCGTCGCGAGCGCCGCTGGCCTCCCCGCGATCTTCTCGCGAGAGTTCGATTCGCTCGTCGCGAGCGTGGCGCAGGACGCGGATCTCGCGATCGATCTCGCGCCGGGCGTCGAGGTCGAGCAGGTCTTCGATCGCACGTTCCGCCGCGAAAACGCAGCCGGCGGCGAGCGCATCGTCATCCCGTTCGGCGTCTTCGCGGCCAAGCAGCAGAAGACCGCGCTCGTGAAGCTGCGCGTGCCGACCGATCGCGACGGCGAGACGCCCGTGGCGCGCATGAGCCTCACGTACCGCGACCTCGGCCTGCGCCAAGATCGGCACGAGGACGGGAGCATCGCCCTCCTCGTGAAGAGCGACGGCACCGAGCAGCACGAAATTGATCCCTTCGTCGGCGATCGCGTCGAGCGCAGCCGCACCGCGCAGACGCTGACGGAAGCCAATCGGTTCTTCGAGCAAGGACAGTTCGAGGAGGCGGAGAAGACCCTCGCGACGCGCGCGGGCGAGCTCCACGCGAGCCCGGTGCGGCGCCTCGCGGGCGGCCTCGCGAACGGCGAAGCGAAGAGGCTCGACTCCGATCTCGACACGCAAATCGGTGCCGTCGCCGAGGCGCAAGCGAACCTTGCGGCGCCTCAGGCCATCCCAGGCGCTGGCGGCGGACACGCGCCCGCGCACGCCGCCGCCGCGCAGGTCCGCAAAAACCAACAGACTGCGGTCGATCTCGCGTTCTGATCGCGTTTTCAATACAACGTCGGAGGTGCGACTCGCGCGCGTACCTCCGGACGGACCGCTGAGCTTTCGGCGCGGGCGCGTCCGGCCGCGGGCCATCGCGTGGTTCGGGTTCAGCGCCTTCTGGGGGCACCTCAGGCACCTGCTCGCTTCGGCCATCGCGACCGACAACGTCGACTCGCGACAATGGATGACGCCCGAGCCTCCGGCGGATTTGCTCGCGCGCGCGCTCGGCGTGCTCGCCCCGCGCGGCGCCACGCAAGACGCCCCGACGCTCGCCGCGGCGCTCGGCGGCGAGGTGTGGATCGATTTCGTCGCCGACACGGGCGACGACGTCAGCGTGAGCGAGGCGGTCGCGAAGCTCGTCTTCGACGAGTACGTCACGGGCGATCCGGACGATCCGTCGCGCGATCTCCCGCTGCCGCGCGGGCACGTCCTGTTCTTGGGCGGCGATCTCGCGTACCCGGTGGCGACCGTGCGCGAGATCACGCGCCGCCTCCTCGAGCCTTGGAACCGCGTCCTCGAAGCGCGCGGCGACGAGACGCCGCGGCTCCTGCTCGCCGTCCCCGGCAACCACGACTGGTACGACGGGCTCGATGGCTTCGCGCGCCTCTGCCAGGCGCCGTGCGATTTCGAGACGCCCGCGCCGCGGAGCGAGCAGCTTCACCCGACGACGCACGCCTTTCCCGTGCTCGCGTGGGCCGAGGCGTTCACGCGCGGCGTGAGCGTGCGAAAGCCTGGCGCGCTCGCGCTCTACGGCTATTACCCCGCGCAGCGTACGAGCTACTTCCGGCTCCCTCTCGCGCGCGACGTCGAGCTCTTCGCCGTCGACCGCCAGCTGAAGGCCATCGACCGCCGGCAGCGCGAGTTCTTTCGAGGCGCGGACACCGCGAGCCCGCTGGTCGTCTTGCCGGATCCGGCGCGCGCGTGGGGCGAGGTTCGGACGCACGGCGCCGCGTCGCTCCGCTCGATCGGCGTCGACCCGAGCACGCAGCGCGCGTACGTGCTCGCCGGCGACGTGCACCACTACGAGCGCTCGCGCGACGGCGACTCGGTCCACGTCATCGCGGGCGGCGGCGGCGCCTTCTTGCACGGCGCCCGAATCGCCGGCGGGAGCGCCTACGAGGTCCTCGCGGAGTTTCCGGGCCCGAAGGCCTCGTGGTCGATGCTCACGCACCTGCCGCTCCACGTCGGCGTCGGCGGCGCCGGGCTCTTGGTGACCTCGCTGTTCGCGATCATGCAGGCCGCCGGGCTGCTCGCGCGCGCGACGCACCACTACTCGGGCGTGCTCGGCGTCGGCAGCCTCGAAATCGCGCTCGTCGCCCTCGGCACGGCGCTCCTCGTCGGCTGGCGGCGTCATCGGAAACACCGGGTCCTCCCGTTCGCCGTGGGCATCGGCGTGTTCGTCGGGGCGCTTCCGCTCGCGGTCGCGATGGTGCTCGACCGCGCCGGCGTGCACGCCCTCCACGCGCTCGGCGGCGGCCGCGGGTCGGGGCTCTTCGTCCTGCTCGCCGCGTGGCTCGTCGCCACGTTCCTGTCCGGCGCGGGTTTCGGTCTCATGCTCCTGCTCATCGCCCGCTTCGGTTTGAACCATGCCCAGCCGTTCGCCGCGCTCGGCTTGCCGACGCACAAACACTTCGCGCGGCTCCGCGTGCGCGAGACGAAGGACGAGACCGTCATCGACACGTTCGTGATCGGTCAGGCCGACCCGCTCGGCGGCTCGACGCCGGGGCTCGTCGATCACTTCCGCTGGACGAGCAAGGCCGGGCTTCGGCCGTGAAGCGCGCGCTGATGGCCGCGCTCGTCCTCGCGGCGTGCGGCGCGCGCCCGGCCGCCACGGCGAGGCGGCTCGCGCCGGCGGAGCTCGAGCTCCACGTCGACGCGCGCGACGTCCACGCCGTGCGCGTGACCGGCCGCTTTCGGAATGGAGGCTCCTCGACCCTCGCGCTCCCGCCCGAGAGCGTGCCGGCGATCGCGTCGTTCGAGGTGAAGCGCGGCGACTCCTTCGTCCCGCTCGACCCGGGGAGGCTCGTCGCGCCCGCGTGCGCGAGCGACTGCACGCTCCGCTACACGATCGATCTCGACAAGGTGGAGCGCTCGTTCGAGAGCGTCGTGGCGGTCGGCGCGGGCTCGTACGTCGCGCCCACGCCGACGTGGATTGCGCACCCCGAGCCGATGCCGCGCGGGGCGTTCGCGATCACGATTGACGGCGCCGAAGAGCCGGGCGACGCGTTCGCGCCCGTGGCGTTTGCGACGGGCCTCCGCCGCCGCGACGCGACGCACTACGTCCTTCCGACCGAGGACTACGCCGAGGGAAGCTTCGCCGCGTTCGGCAAGCTCCGCCACCGCGCGATCCAAGCGGCCGGCAGCACCATCGAGATTGTCGTGGTCGGCGACGAGCCGCTCGCGATGGACGACGAGGCGGTCGCGAAATGGATTGGCGACGACGCGCGGTGCGTCGCGCAGCTCTACGTCCATTTTCCAGTCCAGCGCGCGACCCTCTTCGTCGTGCCGATCGAGGGTCCGAGCCACGTCGTCTTCGGAAAAGTCCTCTCGCTCGGCGGCGCGTCGATCATCGCGCTCACCGGCGCGTCGATGCCCGCCGACAAGACGCGCTCCGACTGGGTCGTCGTCCACGAGATGACCCACCTCGGATTTCCGACGATGGGCGTCCGCTGGCTCACCGAAGGGCTCGCGACCTACTACGAGCCGGTCCTTCGCGAGCGGGCCGGGTGGATTGACGCCAAGGCGCTCTGGAGCTGGTTCGCCGACCAGATGCCGCGCGGCGTGCCTGCATCCGCGGGCGTGGGGCTCGATCAGCGCGACACGATCGACGACGTCTACTGGGGCGGCGCGCTCTTCGTGCTCATGGCCGACGTCGGCATCCGCGAGGCGACGCACGGCGCCAAGTCGTTCGACGACGTGATGCGCGCCGTGCTCGAACGCGGCGGCAACGCCACGGTCGCCTGGCCGCTCTCCAAGGTGCTCGCGATCGCGAAAGAGGCGACCGGTACCGACGTGATGGCAAACCTCGTGGAGCGCTTCGGCGTCCGCGGCGAGCGCCCGAACCTGCAGGCGCTCCTCGACGAGCTCGGCGTCCGCCACCAGTCCGGGATCGCCTTCGACGACGCCGCGCCGATGGCCCCGATCCGCCGCGCCATCGAGAGCGGCGCGCGGCAGCACTGAGCGTCTGTACTCTAGACGGATGTGTAGTATTCTCTCGGCCCATGTCGCTCCACGCGCGGCTCGCGCGTCTGGCCGCCAGCGAGAAAGACGCTGCTCCCGCGCCGCCGGGGCGCGAGGCGCTGCTCGACGATCTCCGCGCGCGGATGCGCCGCGTGCTCGAGCGCACGTCGGTGCCGCGCCCGCCGCCCGTCGTCACCGGCGAGGACAGCGACTACCGCCTTCCGTTCTTCGCCGAGGAGACGCCGACGGGTCTCCTGCACCGGCGCGTTCTCCGCCTTTCGCCGGCGCACCGCACCGGGCGCGCCCCGGCGTACGCGGCGAAGGACGTGGACCGCACGCTTCTCTCGCTCCTCGCGCTCGACCCGTCGCTCGCGCGCGTCGACTTCTCGCGCGCGCTCTACCTCGACACCGAGACGACGGGCCTCTCCGGCGGCACCGGCACCGTCGCGTTTCTCGTCGGCCTCGCGACCTTCGACGAGAGCGGCTTGTTCGTCGAGCAGCTCCTCGTTCGGCGCCTCGGCGAAGAAGCGCCGATGCTCGCGCACGTGCGCGAGCGGATCGAGGCTGCGAGCTCGCTCGTCACCTTCAACGGCAAGGCGTTCGACATGCCGCTCTTGCGGACGCGCTTCGCGATGTCGCGCCAGCCTGCGCCGCCCGACAGGCCGCACCTCGATTTGCTGCACGTCGCGCGCCGCATCCACGGAAAGGGAAATCGGCTGACCACGCTCGAGGACCGCGTGCTCGGCTACGTGCGCGAGGGCGACGTGCCGTCGGGCGAGGTGAGCATGCGCTACCTCGATTTTCTGCGGACCGGCCTCGAGAGCCTCTTGCTCGGTGTCGTCGAGCACAACCTCCAGGACGTCATCTCGATGGCGGCGCTCGTCGGGCTCTACGGCTCCGACGATCCCAAGGCGCTCGCGGCGGGCGATCTCGTCGGCGTCGCGCGCACGCTCCAGCGCGCGAAGGCGTTCGAGCGCGCGTTCGACGTCGCGACCCTCGCGAGCGATCGCGGCGCGGGGGCCGAGGCGCTCCGCGCGCGCGCGGCGATCGCGCGGGCCCGCGGCGATCGCGATCGCGCGCTCGCGGATCTCGAGGCCGTGCTCGCGGATCTCGACGACGACGGCGCGCGCCTTGAGCTCGCCAAGCTCTACGAGCACCACGTGAAAGACCCGCGCCGCGCGCTCGATCTCACGTTGCGCGGCACCGGCGAAGCGACGGACCAGCTCGAAAAACGCCGCGCGCGGCTCGCGCGCAAGGCCGAGCGTCAGAAGCAGGCGAGGCTGTTCGTCCCCAAGGCTTAGCCCCTTGTGGTAACGAGAGAGCCGATGGAACGAGAGCGGTACAACCCCGCCGAAATCGAGCCCAAGTGGCAACGCCACTGGGAAGAGAAGCAGGTCTTTCGCGCCGAGCGTCACCCGGGGCGGCCGAAGAAATACATCCTCGACATGTTCCCGTACCCGTCGGGCTCGGGCCTGCACGTCGGGCACCCCGAGGGTTACACGGCGACCGACATCCTCGCGCGCTTCCATCGCATGCGCGGCTTCGACGTGCTCCACCCGATGGGCTGGGACGCGTTCGGCCTGCCGGCCGAGCAGCACGCCATCAACACCGGCACGCACCCGCGCGAGACGACGCTCAAGAACATCGCGACCTTCCGCCGGCAGCTCAAGATGCTCGGCTTCTCCTACGACTGGTCGCGCGAGGTCGACACGACCGACCCGAGGTACGTGCGCTGGACGCAGTGGATTTTCCTCAAGCTCTTCGAGAAGGGGCTCGCGTACCAGGACCGCATCCCGGTCAATTGGTGCGCCGAGCTCGGCACGGTGCTCGCGAACGAAGAGGTCATCGACGGCAAGAGCGAGCGCGGCGGGTTTCCCGTCGAGCGCCTGCCGCTCCGGCAGTGGCTCCTGCGCATCACCGCCTACGCCGATCGGCTCGACGCCGATCTCGCCGGCCTCGACTGGCCCGAGACCAAGGAGAAGCAGCACCACTGGATCGGCCGGAGCGAAGGCGCGCTCGTCGATTTCGCCGTCAAAGGCGCCGCCGACGTGACGATCACCGTCTTCACGACGCGGGTCGACACGCTGGCGGGCGCGACCTACGTCGTCGTCGCGCCCGAGCACGCCATCGTCGAGCGCATCACGGCGCCCGCGCAGCGCGACGCCGTCGAGGCGTACGTGCGCGCGACGCGCGCGAAGAGCGACATGGATCGCTCCGACGTGAAGAAGGAGAAGACCGGCGTGCCGCTCGGCGCGTTCGCGATCAACCCGGTCAACGGCGACGAGATCCCGATCTACATCGGCGACTACGTCATCGCGAGCTACGGCACGGGCGCGGTCATGGCGGTGCCCGCGCACGACGAGCGCGATCACGCGTTCGCGAAGAAATACGATCTGCCGATCGTCCAGGTCGTCGCGCCCGCGGACGGTAAGCCGATCGACGTGCAGAAAGAGGCGTTCACCGACGACGGCGTCGCCTGGCGTTGCAAATCGAACGTCGCCATCCCCGACGGGACGCCGAGCTCCGAGGTGCGCAAGCTGGTGACGGCGTGGCTCGCCTCGCGGGGGCAGGGGAGCGCCAAGGTCACCTACCGCCTCCACGACTGGGTCTTCTCGCGCCAGCGCTACTGGGGCGAGCCGTTCCCGATTTATTTCCCCGTCGAGTGCGACGGCGACCCGCGCCAAAAGGATGCGAAATACACGATTCGGTACGACCAGCCGATCGCGGTCGAGGAGTCCGAGCTCCCGCTTCGCCTGCCGGATCTCGCGGATTTCAAGCCCAGCGGCGATCCTGAAGGTCCGCTCGCCCGGGCAACGGATTGGAGATTTTTCCAAAAGAATGGCGCGTCGCCTCGGAGCGGCGACGCAAACGCCGGACAGTGGTTCGCGCGCGAGACGAACACGATGCCCCAATGGGCGGGGTCGTGCTGGTACTACCTGCGCTACCTCGACCCGAAGAACGACGACGCGCTCTTCTCGAAGGAAGCCTACGACGCGTGGATGCCGGTCGACCTCTACGTCGGCGGCGCCGAGCACGCGGTCCTGCACCTGCTCTACGCGCGCTTCTGGCACAAGGTGCTCTTCGATCTCGGCGTCGTGAAGGATCCCGAGCCGTTTTTGAAGCTCGTCCACCAGGGGACGATCCTCGGCGAGGACGGCCAGAAAATGGCCAAATCGCGCGGCAACGTCATCAACCCGGACGACGTCGTCAAGGCGCACGGCGCCGACGCCCTCCGCTGCTACGAGATGTTCATGGGCCCGCTCGAGAGCGTGAAGCCCTGGCAGACGAGCGGCATCGACGGCGTGCGGCGCTTCCTGGACCGCGCGTTCCTCGCCGTCACCGGCCCGATCGGCGAGACGTGCGACGACGAGACGCGCCGCTTGCTGCACAAGACGATCAAGAAGGTCGGCGAAGACATCGAGGCGCTGCGTTTCAATACGGCCATCAGCGCGATGATGATCCTCGTCAACCGGCTGCGCGAGCTCGAGACCGTCCCGCGCGAGGCGGCGGAGGCGTTTACGCGGATTTTATCGCCGTTCGCGCCGCATCTCGGCGAGGAGCTCTGGCAGCGCCTCGGGCACGCCGAGTCGATCGCCTACGCGCCGTGGCCTTCGTACGACCCGGCGCTCGTCGTCGACGACGTCGTCGAGATTGGCGTGCAAGTCAACGGAAAGGCGCGCGGCTCGGTGCGGCTCGCGCGCGACGCTTCGGAAGACACCGCGCTCGACGAGGCCCGCAAGGACTCGCGCATCGCGCAGTACCTCGAGGGCAAGACGCCGAAGAAGGTCATCTACGTCCCGGGGAAGATCCTCAACGTGATCGTGGGATGAAGGGGAGCCCGCTCGCGCTCCTCGCGCTCGTCGCGGCGTGCGGGTACCAGCCGCTCTACGCCTCGCCCGGCGCGGAGACTTATCACGTGCATCTTGCACACAATCGCACGGCGAGCGCGGCGGTCGCCGAGGAGGTCGTGCGGGGCGCGCGCGAGACGCTCGCGAAAGAGGGCGCGCTCGCGCCGGGCGACGGCTTCCCGCGCCTCGAGCTCGAGGTGCTGCGCGCCGACGAGACGAGCGAGGGCGTGCTCGCGACCGACTCGCCGACGGGGCAGGTGCCGCGCGCATCCTCGAGCGAGCTCGCGGTGGTCGCGCGCGGCTGGGTCGCGAGGAGCGCGGACGCGCCGGTCGAGCTCGACACGGGCGACATGCGCGCAGGCGACGTCTCCGCCGTCCCGTTGGGGGACGCCACGCGCGAGATCTGGCAGCGCGAGGACTCGCTCCGCGCGGTCGCGCGCCGCTTGGGAGGCCGAATCGCGCTGAAGATCCTCGGGCATCCCGTCGTCACGGCCCCGTCGGATTGAGAGCGTGAAACCGTGATACCTTCGAGCGCCGATGCGATCGAACCCGAAGGCGCCGAAGCCCGCGAGCGGCAAAGTCATCATCGGCTGCGCGGGCTTTCCCGTGCCGCCGACGCGGTACTTCAAGGACTTCGCGTTCGTCGAAATCCAAGAGACGCACATGGGCATCCCGGGGATGGGCACGCTGCGCCGCTGGCGTCGCGAGGCGCCGCCCGATTTTCCGTTCGCGATGCTCGGCCCGCGCGAGATCGGGCAAGAAGGCTTTCGCACCGGCAAGCTCGTCGAGGCCGCGCTGAAGAACCTCGCCGACGTCGGCAAGGAGCTCGAGGCGAAGATCGCGGTCTTCGTGTCGCCGCCGGATTTCGCGCCGACGCGCGCAAACAAGGCCGCGGTGAAGGAGTTTCTCCCCGCGGTGCGCAAGCGCTTCGACCGCGTCGTCTGGGAGGCGCCGACCGCGTGGGACGCCGACGAAGCCGAGGACCTCGCCGAGGGCGGCAAGGCCATCGCCGCGCGCGATCCTCTCCTCTCCGGCCTCTCGAAGCGCCCGGTGGCCTACTACCGCCTGCCGGGCCCCGCGGGCCACAAGAGCCGCTACGAGGATCCGGCGATCGAAAAGCTCGGCGCCCTCGCGCGCGAGGCGACGCACGACGAGGTCACCTACGTGTTCGCGAACGTGGACATGTTCGCCGACGCGAAGCGCTTCCGCAAAGCCGCCAAGCTCTGAAGAGAAGCGACATAAAGATCGGAAGACTGGAAGGTCGAGAGAAGATTTATTTGTAAGTTACAAACAAAATCTTCCCCTCTCTTCCAATCTTCATGTCTCTCTCCTCTTCGAAAAGAGGGCGGCGGCGCGGTCGCGGCGGACGAACGCGGCGGCGAGCGCGAGCAGCGTGATGAGCCAGACGGGCGCGTCGCCTACGAGCTCGTAGATCGTCGACGACTTGAGCCAGTGGACGATCGCGTCGCCGTGCTCCTGGTCGAAGGGCTTCGAGTGGACGATGACGCGGCCGACCGGGTCGATGATCGCCGAGACGCCGCTGTTGGTCGCCCGCACGAAGTAGCGGTGGTGCTCGATCGCGCGGAACTGCGAGAGCGCGAGGTGCTCCCACGGCTCGCTCGTGTCGCCGAACCAAGCGTCGTTCGTCATGTTCACGAGCAGCTCGGGGTGCGCGTGGCTCACCATCCGGTTCGTGTACGACTGGATGATGTCCTCGTAGCAAATGAGCACCGAGACGTCGTGCTTGCCGCTCGCCGTCACGACCGGCACCGGATCGAGCGAGGTCCCCGACGAGAAGCGCCCGCTGTTCGGCGACCACTCGTAGAGGATCGGGAACGTCTCGCCGAACGGCAGGTACTCGCCGAACGCGAGCAGAAACTCCTTGTCGTAGCGGCCGACGACGTCGCCGCGCGCGTTGGTCGCGAGCGCCGTGTTGTAGAGGCGCTCGTGGCCGCGGCCGTTCGAGGACATCGAGTCGACGTCGTAGATGATGCCGCCGAAGATCGTCGGCACCCCGAGCAAGCGCCCGACGTAGCGCTTGTACTCTTGCTGGTACGCGTTTGACGGCGCCACGTGCGTGACCGACGACTCGCTCCAGATGACGAGGTCGACGTCCTTCTTCTTCAGCTCGTTCGTCATGCGAAGATGACGGCGGAGCGCCTCGTCGGGCCGCGTGTAGTTCTGCATCAGGCCGAGGTTGCCCTGCACGTACCCGACGTGCAGCGGCTCGCCCTTCTGCGCCATCGCGTCGACTTGCTTGATGCGAACGAAGCCGTACACCGCGGAGAACGCGGTCGCGAGCGTACCCGCCGCGACCACGCGCCGGTCGAACGCGCGCTTCTCGAGCGCCGCGGCGACGATCTCCTCGAGGGCGACGCTCGTCCCGAGCAGCAGCAAGCTGCAGAACACCGGCCCGCCGAGGTCCGCGACCTGCGAAAAAATGGGTGTACTATGCACGGTGTCGGCGAAGTACCAGGGGAAGAGCAGCGGGTAGAGCTGCTCGCTCGCCACGAACACCGCGGCCATCACGATCGACGCCGGCCAGCCGCGGTCGCGCGCGCGCGCGTAGAGCCAGCCCATGAGCGCGTACCGGCCCGCTTGGTACGCGCACAGGATCGTCGTGAAGAGCCCGCACAAGAAGACGTTGAAGCCGCTGAAGTTCCGGAGCATCTCGTTGAGCCACCAGAACCCCTCCCAGCTCATGACGAAGCCGGAGAAGAGGCCGATCCACGCGGCGCGCTTGGGCGTCTGCCCGCGCAGCGCGAGGAAGAGCGGCGGCCACGTGACGAGCGCCGTCGGCCACCAGTCGATGACCCCGGGAAACGCGATGAAGTAGAGGACCGCCGTGAGCGCCGCGAGCGGGAGCGCCCACTTGAGCGGCAGCGGAAAGATGGGCTTGGAAGCCGTCGCGGCTTCGGTGCTCATTTACTTGATGGCCTTGGCGACCTTGTCGAGCAGGTCTCTCATGTTGAAAGGCTTGGTGATGTAGTGGCGCGCGCCCGCGTTGATTCCCTCGATCACGTCGAGCGCGCCCGTGCGCGCCGTGAGGAAGATGATCGGCACCGACTTGTACTCGGGCGTGCCGCGGAGCTGCTTGGCGAACTGCATGCCGGTCATGCCCGGCATCATCACGTCGCAGATGATGAGGTCCGGCATGCGCGTCATCGTCTTCAGGGCCTGCATGGCCGCCTGCGCGTCGGGCGCCTGGTGCACGTCGTAGTCTGCTTGGAGCTGGCGCGCGAGCAGGGTGCGCACCGCGTCGTCGTCTTCCACGACGAGGATTCGCTTCTTGTCCGTCATCGGCCCCTCATCGGACGGTCAAGGCCCCTTCGGCATCGGTTGTGCGTGCGGGTTCGATTTGATCTCGAGCAGCTCGATCGTGAAAAGAAGCGTGGAGTTGGCGGGGATCCTGGGCTGGGGCATCGGGCCGTAACCGAGCGACGGCGGGATGGTGAGCTTGCGCTTCCCGCCCACGCGCATGCCGGGGATGCCCTTGTTCCAACCCTGGATGAGGCGGCCGGGGATCTGCGTCGTGAAGGGCTGATTTCCCGGGTGATCGTGCGAGGAGTCGAACTTGGTCCCGTCGAGCAACGTGCCCGTGTAGTGGACGACGACGATGTCGCCCGGCTTGACCGCGGGGCCTTTGCCGACGACCAGATCCTCGATTTTGAGCTCGCCGCCCGGCTCCGGCTGCTGCGGCTGGGCCTGCGGCTGCTCCTCACGGGGGTTGGCGCGCGGGCGCGCGCTCGCGGTGGCCATCGTCACCGGCGTGTCGGACGCGATGGGCTCCGGGGAGGGAGGCGAGGTGAGCTTGGAGCAGGCGACGGAACCGCCGACCACGACCGTAGCGAGAACGCGGGCGAGACGCATCGAGGAAGGGAAAGCTAGTATTTACCCGCCGGATGTAAAGCGTCACGATGCATGACGCAGAACTCCCATGCCGCGCGTCTTGCACATCGAGGATGATCCTCGCAATCGGCTCCTCGTCCGAAAGCTCCTCACCGCCGAAGGTCTCGAGGTGATCGACGCGCCCGACGGGCTCACCGGCGTGCGCCTCGCGCTCTCGCATCGGCCCGATCTCGTGCTCGTCGATCTCAACATTCCCGGGCTCGACGGCTACGAGGTGACGCTGCGCCTGCGGAGCGAGCCGACGCTCGCGACCACGCCGATCGTCGCGATCACCGCCGAGGGCGACCGCGACACGAGCGCGGCCGTCGGGTGCGACGGGTTCGTGCAGAAGCCGATCGACGCGCGCGTCTTCGCGAGCCAGATCCGGAGCTTTCTCCGCGGGCACCGACCGTCGTTCGCGACCTCGCCCGACGCGACGGGCGAGCGCCTGCGCCTCCAGAGCGGGAGGATCGTCGCGCACCTCGAGGAGAAGGTCGCCGAGCTCTCGGCCACCAACGAGCGACTCCGCGAGGTCGAGCGCCTCCGCGCCGAGTTCTACCGAAACATCTCGCACGAGCTCGCGACGCCGCTCACGCCGATTGTCGGGTACTTGCGCATGCTGCTCGACGAAGAGCTCGGCCCGGTCGGAAAACCGCAGCTCAAGGCGCTCCGCGCGATGGATGACTGCGTGCGGCGCCTGCGGGGGACGCTCGACAACCTCATCGACGTGACCGGCCTCGAGACCGGGCGGATGAAGTTCTTTCATCGCGACTACGATTTCCTCGACACCGTTCGGCGGGCGATCGCCAACACGTCGGACAAGCTCGCCGAGCGGCGCATCGGCCTCGTCGAGCAGCTGCCGCGCGGGCCGGCGCCGGCGTTCGGCGACTCCGACAGGCTCGGTCGCGCCATCGGTCAGCTCCTCGACAACGCCGCGAAGTTCACGCCCGAGGGCGGCGTCGTCGGCGTCGCGGTCTGGGCGAGCGACGGCGGCTACGCGGTGACGGTCGCCGACAGCGGTCCCGGCATCCCCGCGGACCGCGAGGCGAGTATCTTCGAGCCGTTCGTGCAGCTCGACGGGTCGCCGACGCGCGCGCACGGCGGCGTGGGCGTGGGGCTCGCGATCGCGCGGCGCGTCGCGCGGGGCCTCGGCGGCGACGTGCAGCTGCAAGCGGGCGGCGCGGTCATCGGCGGTCACGAGCTCCGCGGGGCGGCCCTCACGCTGAGCGTGGCCTTCCGCGCTGCGCCGCCGAGCATGCGGCCGCCCGCGTGAGGTGCGTTCGCGGCCGCCGCCCTTGCGCCTGGAGCGTTCTGTGTTTACAGAATGTTCATGGGCGCTAGCTTCGGGTGGATGGAGTCGGCGGAGCCGGCCACCTCGCGGGAGATTTTTCGCGAAAAGGTGCGGGCCGGGATTTCGCCGCGGTACTCGGCGGCGCTCCACCTGCTCGCGCCGGCGACTGTCGGGCTCGGGTTGATCGCGTTCGCGATCGCGAGCATCCGCCACCTCCGCGCGTGGGAGCTCCTGCTCCTTCCGATCGTCTACGTGATGTCGAACGCGGTCGAGCACCGCGCGCACCGCAAGGCGCTCCACCGGCGCACGCGCGGCCTCGAGATCCTGTACGACCGGCACACGCCGATGCACCACCGCGTCTTCGTCGCGAAGGACATGTCCATCCGCGACTGGCGCGAGTGCGCCCTCGTCTTGCTCCCGTGGTTCGGCATCGTGGCCATCTTCGCGCTGACGACGCCAATCACGCTCGCCCTCTGGTTCGTCGAGCGAAACCTCGCGTGCCTCTTCGTGGTGACGACGATGGGGTACGTCCTCTCTTACGAGTGGCTCCACCTCGCGTATCACTTGCCGCCCGGCTCGTTCATCGGGCGCATGGGGATCATTCGAACGCTGCGCCGGCATCACGCGACGCATCATCATCCGCCGCTCATGCAGAAGTGGAACTTCAACGTCACCGTGCCCTTGTGGGACGCTGTGCGCGGCACGACGTACCGCGGCGAGCTCGACGGATTGTGATAAAGAAAGAAGCATGCGAGCTTACGCGGCGATCGCCGCGTTCTTGGTGGTCGGCTGCTCGAAGTCTGCGCCTTCAGTCGGCCCTACGTCGGGCGTCGATCCGGGCGACGACGCGAGCCCGCGCGTCCTGACCGATCTCACCGAGGGCGAGCGCGAGCAGCTCTGCACGTGGACCGCGGAGGTCGGCGGAGGCTTCGACGCGTCGGTCGTCTGCGACGGCGGGCTCGTGGTGTCGAATTTCTCGAGCTTGCAGGATTGCCTGAGCGCGTTCCTCGGCGCCTGCAGCACGGTGACCGTGACCGACTGGGAGCAGTGCCGCGACAAGGTCGTGAGCGATCCGTGCGCGGGGTTCCTCTACACGGCGGACGAGTGCGCGCCCGTCGCGCGATGCCTCGGCGAGACGGACGGCGGGCCGGCGCCCGACCCCGGCGAAGGTGGCCCATGAAACGTCTCGTCGTGCTCGTCTTGGTCGCGTGCAGCAGCGGCTCGTCGTCGGGCGATCCGACGGCCCTCGATCAGCCGCTCGCGCAGAACATCGCGATCACCCAGATCGCCGTGCTCCAGACGCTCGAGGCGCCCATCATGCAGGACGGCTCGGCGGCGGATCACTCGAACATCCCGATCGTCGCGCTGCGCGACGCGGTGGTGCGCGTCTCGGTGAACCCGCAGTCCGGCTGGCAGCCGCACGCGCTCACCGCGCGGGCTCGCATCGTGACGACCGGGCCGATGGGCTCGCAGGCGCAGGTCTTCTCGGCGACGGCCACGATCGATCGCGCGACCGAAGAGGGCGATCTCACGACGAGCTTCGACATCGCGGTGCCCGGCATCGCGATCGAGCCTGGTTCGAGCATCACCGTGGTCCTGAACGACACGAGCGGCGACGCGCCCGACGACGCGTCGAGCTACGCGCGCTGGCCGCAAGATGGCTCGGCCGCCGACCTCGGCGTGCGCAGCGGGGGAGACCATCTGCGCGTCGAGATCGTGCCGGTCGAGTACGTCGCCGACGGCTCCCACCGCGTCCCCGACACGAGCGACGGCCAGATCGAAAAATACCGCGAGCGCTTCTACCAGCTCTATCCGGCCGCCGAGGTCGACGTCACCGTGCGCGATCCGTGGCAATACAACGGGCTCATCGGCGCGAACGGCAGCGGCATGGACACGATCCTGACGGCGCTCGTGAAGCTTCGTTCGAGCGATCAGCCCGACCCGGACGTCTACTACTACGCGGCGTTCGAGCCCACGAGCTCCTTCGCGAGC
The DNA here is from genome assembly GCA_963731595.1 of uncultured delta proteobacterium. Taxonomy (GTDB): domain Bacteria; phylum Myxococcota_A; class Polyangia; order Polyangiales; family Polyangiaceae; genus DASXHD01. The sequence goes on along the minus strand of CAVSWE010000001.1, from coordinate 997,457 downwards.
TACTGCGGCGGCGGGTGCGTGACGGGCCTCAGCTTCATCGGGCAGCCCGTGAGCGTGGGGATCGGTTACCCGGGCGACGCGACGACCGAGACGGCGGCGCACGAGGTCGGGCACGCGCACGGCCGGTCGCACGCGCCGTGCGGAGGCGCCGGCTCGCCGGACCCCAACTATCCCTACCCGGGCGGCAAGATCGGCGTGTGGGGCTACGACGCGATCAACCAGGCGATGATCGATCCGTCGACCTACACCGACATGATGAGCTACTGCTCGCCGACCTGGATCAGCGACTACCACTACAACCTGATCTTCGGCCGCGTTCGCACCGACAACCGCTACTACAACGACTGGATGAAGGGCCCAGACGCGCGCACGTCGCTGCGGCGTTACGCGCTCGCGCCGGTCGGGCAGACCGGCGACGTCCGCGTGAGCGACGCCGCGCTCCGCGAGCCGTGGATCACGCTCGGCGAGCCGCGCGAGATCGCTTGGGCGGACGGAACGGCCACCGGGTACTTCTTTCCGTACGATCATCTCCCCGGGGGGGCGCTCTACGTCCCGGACGAGGTGCCGAGCGTGGCGCGCGTCGCCGGGTTGCGCCCGAGCGAAGCGGCTGCAATCTTGACCCGCTGATGCGGGCCTACCTCGACTGGAACGCGACCGCGCCGCCGCACCCGAGCGTGCTCGCGGCGATGAACGAAGCCGCGCGCGAGGGGTGGGGCAACCCGTCGAGCGTGCACGCCGAGGGGCGCGCGGCGCGCCGCTGGGTCGAGCGCGCGCGCGAGGCGGTCGCCGAGCTCACGGGAAAGGACGCGCGCGACGTCCTCTTCACGAGCGGAGGGACCGAGGCCAACAACCTCGCGCTCGTCTCGGCGCTCGCCGATCGACCGGGGAAATTGCTGGTTTCGCGCGTCGAGCACCCGTCCGTGACTCGCGTCGCGGAGCGCCACGCGGACCGCGTGCGGTGGCTTCGCGTGCTCCCGAGCGGAGCGATCGACCTCGACGACTTGCGGGCCGCGCTCGACGAGGGCGAGCCGAGCGCGCTCGCGATCGCCGCGGTCAGCGCGGAGATGGGCATCGTGCAGCCGCTCGAGCGCGCCATCGGCATGGCGCAGGCGCGCGGTGTCTGGGTCCACGTCGACGCCGTGCAGGCGTTCGGACGCGTGCAGAATGCAACCGTCTTGGCGCGGCGCGCCGACAGCGTGAGCCTCGCCGGGCACAAGCTCCGCGGGCCGAAGGGCGTCGGCGCGCTCGCGACGGCGCCGGGGCGAAGAATCGTCCCCGTGCTCGTCGGCGGCGCGCAGGAGCGCGGGCTCCGGCCGGGCACCGTCGACCCGATCGCGTGCGCGGGGCTCCTCGCGGCCGTGTCGCGCGCGGAGGAGAGCGCACGCGCCTACGCGTCGCTCGCGCCCAAGCGCGATCGCCTCGAGGCCGAGCTCCTCGCGCGCGGCGCCGAGCGGAACGGCGACGCCGCGATCCGCGCGCCGCACGTCGCGAGCCTCGCGGTCCCGGGCTTCTCGGGGCCGGAGCTCGTCGCCGCGCTCGACCTCGAAGGCGTGGCCGTCTCGGCGGGGCCGGCGTGCAGCGCGGGGACCATGGAGCCGTCGAAGTCCCTCACGATGCTCTACGGCGAAGACCGCGCGCGGCGCACCGTTCGCGTGTCGCTCGGCGAAGAGACGCGCGACGCCGAGATCGATTTCGCGCTCGGCGTCTTTCGCGAAGTACTTCAACGTTCGGCGCGAACTTGAACCCGCTTCCAAGACCCGCCGGCGCAACCCCGCGACAGATGGACGCTTTGCGCGCCCCCGCGACGCGCCCGCTGCCATTCCATTGAATGGAAAATCCGCGCCCCGCGCCCGCACGCGCGTTCAGCAGAGAGAGAGATGCTCGTCGTTTGATCTTCGGGCGTCAGCGCCACGCGGTGCGGGTCGTGACGTCGCCGACCTTGATGGGGAGCCAGAGGGCTTTGACGTACTTCGCGGTCGCGGTTTTTTCGTAGCCGGCGAGGCCCAGCAACACGTCCCAGAAATACCCGGTCGGGCTCTCGCCGTACGAGAAGAACGGCAGCACGCGGAAGGACCAGCCGGTGCCGCCCTCCATTCGCTTTTGCGTGTAGAGCGTCGGGCCGGCGATCTCGACGACCGCGTCGTTCTTGTGATCGGCGAAGCGCCAGTAGAGCGGGAAGCCGACCGTGAGCCGCTTGTCCGGGTCCGAAAAATCCCAGTAGATGGGCGCGAGCACCGTGTGCCGAGACTGGTCGCTGCGCCCGACGTAGACGAGCGGGTGGATGTCGGTCTCGTAGCCGTGCTGATCGAACGTCGCGGTGATCGTCGGGAACGCCCAGTACGTGCGCGAGATGCCGATGTTCTCGAAGCGGCCGAAGAGCGGCGTCAGGAAGTCGTCGCGCGTGCGGCTCGTGTTTCGATAGACGATGGGGACGATCGACCACGTGTGCTGCGCCACGTCCTTGTCGCGGTAGCTGACCCAGAGCGGCACCAGCGGTCCCGGCGATCTCGAGCTTGGCCGCCCCGTTGCGCGTGATCGCCTGCGAATAGAGCGGCGTGATGACGGTGCGCGTGTCCTCGCTGCGCCTGTAGAAGAAGAGCGGGCTCGCGACGAGCGTCGTGTCCGGCGTGTGGCCGTAGTGGAAGAACGGAAAGAGCGTCGTGTGCGCTTCGCGGATGCCGCCGCTCTCTGGCTTGCCCTGGATGTGGAAGACGAACGGCACGACGTCGAAGACGTCGCGGAAGGGCGAGCTCGAGGCGACGACCGGGCCCGCGACGGTGAAGCTCGTCTGCTCGAGCTCGTGCCACGAGTGATAGAAGACGAGCGGCGGGATCAGCGTGTACGTGCGTCGCGCGCCGTCGACGTTGCCGTTGTCGCCGTGGAAATAGAAGGGCACGACCCCCGCGTCGACGTCCGAGCCCGAGCGCGTGCGGAAGTAGAGCAGCATCGACGACGTGAACGCGCTCGACGGGCTCCACACCGACGCCGTCAGCAGCGGAGGGACCACCGTGTAGCCGGAGTTGCCTTCCTTCGACGTGTGATTGCCCTCGAAGAAGAGCGGCGCGAGCCAGTTGTCGTGCCCGGTCGGGCTGTCTTGGTGGACGAACGGACCGAGCGCCGTGAGGTGGCTCTGCTCGTCGCGCACGTGCCAGAAAAAGGGGAAGAGGATGTCGGCCGAAATCTTCTGCGAACGGCGCTGGTAGTAGAGGAGGCCGTACAGGCCCTGACGATCCGGATTTTGGCCGAGCTCCGGGTGGAGAGGATCCAGCAGCCCGCGCGTCTCCTCGAAGACGAGCGGCGGCAGGGTGCGGAAGCGGTAGTCGCCCTTGCGGTGCTCGAAGAGACCGTAGAAGCGCCAGCGGCTGGGGCCCTCGGGCTTCGGGAGGCCCTGGTAGTCGGTGCCGATGGTGGCGGCGAGGGTGGGGCTCACGGCGAGCGGGTCGGTCGGGACCGGCGCGGTCGGCTCTTGGCGCTGCGCCGCCCCGTTCGCGTCCGGCGCCTTCGGCTGCTGCGGCCTACGCCCTTGCGCGCTCGCGGTGGACGCGGCGAGGACGAGCGCGAGCGCGAGAAGGGGCGTGCGAGCGTTCATTCGCCGTCGTCCTCGCGCCGAACGGCGCCGCTCGCGCCGAGACGATCGGCGACGATCGCCGCGGCGTTTTCGCGCGGCACTTCTTCTTGGGCGTGGCCCGCGAGGTCTTTCAGGGTGACGACGCCGCGCCCCATCTCGCCCTCGCCGAGGATGAGCACGAGGCGCGCGCCCTGCGTGTTCGCCCGCCGGAGCAGCGCCTTCAGCGACGCGCCCCGCGTGTCGGCGCTCGTCGCGACGCCGCGCGAACGAAGCTCGCGCGCGAGCTCGAGGGCCGGCGCGATCGCCGCCTCGCCGACGGGCGCGACGAACGCGTCGACGACCGCCTCGGCGCCGCTCGGCTCCGCGGCGATGACGAGGCGCTCGAGACCGGCGGCGAAGCCCAGCGCCGGCACCTTCGGCCCGCCGAGGTCTTCGATCATGCCGTCGTAGCGGCCCCCCGCGGCGAGCGTGTCGCCGGCGCCGAGCTTGGCCTTGCCGCCTTTGATCTCGAAGATCGTGCGCGTGTAGTAGTCGAGACCGCGCACGAGCTTGGAATCCACGCGGTGCGCGACGCCGAGCGCGTCGAGCAGGCGGCGGAAGCGGTCGAAGTGGTCCTTGTCGTCCTCCGACATGACCTCGGCGACGTTCGGCGCGCCCTCGCAGGCGGCGACGTCGCGCGGGTCCTTCGAGTCGAGGATGCGCAGGGGGTTCCGCTCGAGGCGGCGCTGCGACTCTTCGCTCAGCGAGCCGCGCTTCGGCTCGAAGAACGCGACGAGCGCGTCACGGTATTTCGGCCGCGTCTCGGCGCTTCCGAGCGAGTTGACGAGCACCTCGACGTCCGACACGCCGATGGACTGGATGAACGCGACGAGCATCGCGATCGTCTCGGCGTCGCACCCGGGCCCCGCGTCGCCGAAGATCTCCGCGCCGAGTTGGTAGAACTGCCGGTACCGTCCGCGCGCGGGCCGCTCGCCGCGAAACATCGGGCCGAGGTAATACCAGCGCGAAACGGGCTCCTGGTTGTGGACGTTGTGCTCGACGTACGCTCGCGCCGCGCCGGCCGTGCCCTCGGGCCGCAGGGTGAGCTCCTCGTCGTGGTGGCGGAAGGAGTACATCTCCTTCTCGACGATGTCGGTCCCTTCGCCGACGGCGCGCACGAAGAGGCGCGTCGGCTCGACCAGCGGCGTGCGCACTTCGCGAAATCCGTAGAGCCGGGCCGAGCGACGGAACGCCGCCTCGATGCGCTGCCACTGGGCGCACTCGTCGGGCAGGATGTCGTTCATGCCTTTGACGGCGCGCAGCGGTTCCATGAGACGCACCCACGAGTTATCCGGCCGAACGCGCGAGAGCAAGCTCCTCGTGATACAAACAGGTCCGGTGAGTGACCGAACACGCACGTGCGCGCTCGACTACGGCGAGGCACGCGTCGGCGTCGCCGTCGACGACGAGCTCGGCGCGCTCGCGCATCCGCGGGGCGCGCTGCCGGCGCACCCAGAGCCGGCGCTCTTCGCCGAGCTCGTGAAGCTCGCGCGCGAGTCGAGCGTTCGACGCTTCGTGGTGGGACTGCCGCTCGACATGAAGGGAGGCGAGGGCGACTCGGCGCGGAAAGCGCGCGCCTTCGCGCAGCGGCTCGCCGACGCGACGGGCCTCGACGTCGAGCTCTGGGACGAGCGCCTGACGACGACCGAGGCGCGACGCGCGCTCGCTTCGGCAGGTCTTCGCGAGCGCACCCACAAGCGGAGCGGCCGCTCAATCCGCGCACACGTCGACGAGGCCGCGGCCGTCGCGCTGCTCCAGTCGTGGCTCGACGCCCACCGCCAGCGAGGCGCGTCGTGAGCCCGGCGACGCGAAAACGCCTGAAAAAGCGGCCTCCGGCGAAGAAGAGCGTCGGCCCGTCGGACGACGAGCGCGCGGCGCGCGGCCTTCTCAAGTGGATGGGGTTCACCGTCCTCGCGCTCCTCGCGGCGACCGCGACGCTCTTCTACGTCGTCTACGCGCGCTCGCGCGGGCCCGGCCTCGGCAGGGCGGTCGAGCTCCAGGTCGACGAGACCGACGCGCAGAAGCTCGCGGAGTCGCTCACGCGGCAGGGCGTCGTCGGCGACGCGCGCCTCTTCGCCTGGTACCTGCGGCTCACGGGAGGCACGAGGTCCATCGTCCCGGGCCGACATTACGTGACCGACGACGTCTCGCCCGCCGAGCTCGTCCGGCGTCTCGAGCGGCGCGGCGCGGAGCACGCGAAGGTCGTCATCCCCGAAGGCTGGACGCGCTTCGACATCGCCAAGCGCCTCGACGCGACGCACGTCTGCACGACGCGCGATTTCCTCTCCGCGACCGAAGACGCCGCGCTGCTGACCGAGCTCCATGTGCCGATCGACCCGGCTCACCCGAGCGCCGAGGGCTTCCTCTTCCCGGCCAGCTACGATTTCGATCTCGACTCCGACCCGCGCGACGTCGTCCGCCACATGGTGCGCCAGTTCGACAAGCGCTACGCCGCGCTCGAGGACAAGCACGAGAGCGGCCTGAAGGATCTCGACGACTCGCTGCACTTCGGCAAACGTCAGATCGTGACGCTCGCGTCGATGGTCGAGAAGGAAGCAGCCGTCGACGACGAGCGGCCGATCATCGCGAGCGTGTTTCTGAACCGGCTGCGCGACCCGTCCTTTTCGCCGAAGCGGCTCCAGTGCGACCCGACGGCGGGCTACGGCTGCCTCGTCGGGAGCACGGTCGCGTGCGCGTCGTACAATGGCCGGGTCACGCACGAGATCAACTTCGACCCCGAGAACGCGTACAGCACGTACACGCACGACGGGCTGCCTCCCGGGCCCATCGCCAACCCTGGCGCGAAGTCCATCGAGGCGGTCATGAGCCCCTCGCTCACGCACTACTTCTATTTCGTCGCCAAAGGCGGCGGCCGGCACACGTTCTCCGAGACGCTCGGCGCGCACAACGCGGCCGTCCACGGCGAGAACTGAGTCGGCTTCAGTCTCCGCCGCCGAACGCGTCGGGGGCGGGGCCGGTTTCGGGGAGGGTGAAGACGTCGGGGAAGCTCGCGTCGGGAGGCGTGCCGCCGCCGCCGCTCGCGTTGCCGATGACCGACGTCGGCATCGTGCGACCGCCTCCCTCGTACGGGCCGGGGTCGTGCTGCGAGCATGCCCCGCTCACGACGACCAGCGTGGCCGCGACCAAGAGAGAGGGAACGATCAGCGAGCGTTTCATTGGCAGGTCCAAATGCGCAGGTACGGTTGGGGGACTTGGTCGGCCGTCTGGCACGTGCAGTCGGTCCCCGTCGGGTTGAAATTGCTGTCGTTCGGGCACTTGTCGCCGCCTTTGGTGCCGGCGCACGACATCCCGGTGTACGCGCCGCCGCTCGCCGGACAATCGGGCGTCGGGTACTCGACCTTGAACGCGGCCTCGCCCGCCGGCTCCCCGTTGACAGTGACGACGCACTTCCACGCGCCGACGGGGTACGGGAGAACGCCCTGGTACGGCGGCGGCGGCTCGGCGTCGGAGTTCACGAGCTGCGGCGGCTGCATCGAGAAGGCGAGCGTCGTCACGCCTTCGGTGGGCGCGTCCTCGATGCCCGTCCAGAGGCGCGACACGGGGTGGAGGTTGCCGTCGCCCTGGTAGAGCGGGTCCTCGCCCGAGGTCTGGATGAACTGCACGTCGACGGTCTCGTCGTTGCTGCGCGCCGAGAAGTCCACGTCGCAGTAGATGAGGGTCGTGTCCGGATAGAACGTGTCGCGCGGCCGGTTTCCGGTCGCGTCGAGCGCGGTGTAGATGGCCCTCACCTGGCTCACGTTGGAGCAGCCGGTGCTGGTCGTCGTAATCGCGCCGAGGGTGATGCCACCCGCGAGCAAGGTCAGCGCAACCCCCGCATGGAGAGCTCTCATCTCGTCTTGCCAAGGTATGCGTGTCGTCGCATCCGGTCAAAGAGATTAGTCGGTGCTATCGTGCCCGCCGCCATGGGCGAAATCGACGCGGGAACGTACCAGCAAGCCATCGACACCATCAAAACCCTCGCGATGGACGCGGTCCAGAAGGCGAACAGCGGGCACCCCGGGACGCCGATGGGGCTCGCGCAACATCGCCTTCGAGCTCTACGACGCGCTACGATGCGCCACGACCCGCGCGACCCGAGTTGGGTCGGTCGCGACCGCTTCGTGCTCTCCTGCCGGGCACGCGTCGATGCTGCTCTACGCGATGCTCCACCTCTCCGGGCTACGCCCTCTCGCTCGAGGACATCGAGAATTTCCGGCAGTGGGGCAGCAAGACGCCGGGGCACCCCGAGCACGGGCACACCGCGGGCGTGGAGACGACGACCGGGCCGCTCGGTCAGGGCGTCGGCAACGCGGTCGGGTTCGCGCTCGCGGCAGAAGATGCTCGAGGCGCGCTTCGGCGACGCCCTTCGCCGGGCAGCACGTCTTCTGCATCGCGAGCGACGGCGACATGATGGAGGGCGTGAGCGGCGAGGCCTCGAGCATCGCCGGGCACCTCGGCCTCGCGAACCTGATCGTCTTCTACGACGACAACCACATCACCATCGAGGGCGACACGCACGCTCGCGTTCAGCGAGGACGTGGGCGCGCGCTACGAGGCCTACGGCTGGTCCGTGCAGCGCGTCGACGGGCACAACGCGAAGCGAGATTCGCGCGGCCATCGAAGCGCGCGAAGCGCACAAGGACAACCCGAGCTTCATCGTGTGCCGCACCCACATCGCGCAGGGCGCGCCGAACAAGCACGACACGGCGGACGCGCACGGCGAGCCGCTCGGCGAGGACGGAGGTCGCCGCGACGAAGAAGGCTCATGGGCTGGGACCCGAACGCGAAGTTCGTGGTCCCCGACGTCGTGAAGACGCTCTTCGCAGCGCGCGGCGAGACGCTCGCGAAGCGAGCGCGCCGGCTGGGACGAGCGATACCGAGGCCTGGCGCAAGGCGAACGCCGATCTCGCCAAGCAGCTCGACGCGTTCCTCGCGAAGCAGGCGTCCCGGCGGACCTGCTACGACCAGCTCCTCGCGGCCGCGCCCGCGAAAGAGGACGCGACGCGCAACCTCTCGAACGCGATCCAGCAAGTCGTCGCGAAGCTCGTCCCGTCGCTCGTCGGCGGCTCGGCGGATCTCGCGCCCTCGACCAAGACGCTCATCAAGGACGGCGGCAGCATCGAGCGCGGCCAGTTCGCGGGCCGCAACATGCACTTCGGCATCCGCGAGCACGGCATGGGCGCGATCTGCAACGGCCTCGCGCTCACCGGCGGGTTCATCCCGTACGGCGCGACGTTCCTGATCTTCAGCGACTACATGCGGCCGTCGGTGCGCCTCTCGGCGCTGATGGAGCAGCAGTGCCTGTGGATCTACACGCACGACTCGGTCTTCCTCGGCGAGGACGGGCCGACGCACCAGCCCGTCGAGCAGCTCTGGGCGCTGCGCCTGATCCCGAACCTCGCCGTCGTGCGCCCGGCCGATGCGCGTCGAGTGTCGCCGCGGCGTGGGCGATCGCCCTCGGACGCAAGAACGGCCCGACCGCGTTCTCGCTGACGCGGCAGAAGCTGCCGCAATCGACGCGCGATCCGGCGTTCGATCCGAAGATCGATGCGCTCGCGGGCTGCTACGTCGCGCAGGAGGCGAGCGGGCGGAAAGCCCGACTGCGTCATCGTCGCGACCGGCAGCGAGCTCCACCTCGCGATCGGCGCGCGCGCCGAGCTCGAGAGCGAAGGCAAGAAGGTGCGCGTCGTCTCCGGGCTCTGCCTCGAGGTGTTTGCGGAGCAGGATGCAGGCTTATCGCGACGCGGTCTTGCCGCGCGGCGTGCGCACGGTGAGCATCGAAGCGGGGCGCACCGAGCCGTGGCTCGCGCTCGTCGGCCGCGACGGCCTGGCGATCGGCGTCGACCGCTTCGGCGCGAGCGCTCCGGACAAGGTGATCGCCGAGAAATTCGGGCTCACCGTGGACGCCGTGACGAAGAAGATTTCGGACTGGGCGCGCTGAGCAGGCGCTGGAGCGCCTCGGCGTTCTTAGCCGAGGCGCCGGTCTCGTCGTGCTTGAGCAGCACGAAGCCGTCGGCGATGCCCGCTTCGCCGAGTCGCTCGGCGAGCACGGCGAGATCGCGCGCCGTGTAGCGCGACTTGCGAAGTCGAAAATACGACCACGGCGCCGTCGAGACGATCTCGAGCGGCTCGTCGTCCGCCTCGGTCGCGCACCACGCGACGCCCGCCTCCTGCATCGCCGCGCGGACGCCGTCGTCGCGCCACGAGCGGTCCCGGAGATCGAGCACCATGCGTCTGCCGCTCGGGACCGCCGCCATGAAATCGCGCAGCAGCGGGAGGTCTCGTTTGACGTGCTCCGGAAACTGCACGAGGAGCGGCCCGAGCTTCTCCTTCGCCGCCGAGAGCAGCTCGAAGAAATCGGCGAGAGGCTTCTGCGCGTCGCGCAAACCCGGCCCGCCCGAAAAATAGCGCGACGCCTTGAAGACGAACCGAAACGAGCTCGGCACGCTCGCCGCCCACTTGGCGAGCGTGGCCTTCTCCGGCCGTCGATAGAAGGTGTTGTTGATCTCGACCGTCTCGAGCCGTGACGCGTAGTGCGCGAGCCTCTGCGAGGCCGGCAGCTCGCGCGGATAAAACCGCGGCTTCCACTCCCGATACGAAAATCCGCTGGTCCCGACCAAGACTCGCTGCACGGCCCGAGAGTGGAACAGGAAGATCAGAAGGTCAGAAGGGATTTTTGGGGGACGTCGGTGGCGCCGCCTGGGCCGAACCGCGCCGGCTCCGCTCTCGCGCTCGGGCGTTCACATGCCGCCGGCGGCTTTGTCGATGACCCAGTGGATGGACCCGCGGACGTTGCGGATGACGCGGGCGGGGGTCTCGCGGAGCGAGCCGGAGACCGACCACACGCGCTCGAGGGCGGCGGTCTTCTTTGCCCCGACGGCGAGGACGAACACCGCGCGCGACTGTTCGATGACCGGCGCTGTGAGCGTCAGGCGCGGCTCGCGGCCCTCGGTGTGACCGACGGCGACGACGGCGCGATCGGCGATTTCGACCGTCGGCAGCCCCGGGAAGAGCGACGCCGTGTGCCCGTCGTCGCCCACGCCGAGCACCATCACGTCGAGCGCGGGCACGCCCCCTTGGCCCGCGGCGACCTTCGTCTTGAGGGTCTGCTCGTATTCGCGCGCGGCGTTCTCGAGGTCCGGCTCGTCGGCGCGCATCCGGTGGACGTGGCCGTCCGGGATCTTCGCCGGGCCGAGCAGACACTCCTTGGCCCAGCGGTAGTTGCTGCGATCGTCGTCGGGCGGGACCGCGCGCTCGTCCACGAAGAAGACCTCGACCAAGCTCCAGTCGACGTCCTCGCTCGCGAGGCGCGCGTACGTCTGGCGCGGCGTGTCGCCGCCGGAGAGCGCGAGGCTCGCCTTGCCGCGCGCCGAAATCGCCTCGCGCAGCGTCTTGGCGAGCCGCGCCGCGGCCTCGCGCGCGACGTCTTCCGCCGCCGGCACCGCGATGAGCATGCCCGGGACCACTTTCGTCGTCATCGCCACCTCTTCGGAGCTTTTCCTATCAGGAGCACACCGCCCCGTCATCGTCGAGCTTTTCCGCGAACTCGACCGCCTGCGCGAAGGCTTCGTCGTGCGCGGGCCGGTGCAGCACGCGCTCGAGCACGCGCGCGGCGCGGTTCGGCCCGAGGCGCACGGTTTGTTCGCCGGCGCAGGGCAAATTCGCCTCGAGCTTGTAGCGGAGCACGTCGGCGACGTCGCCGTGGAAATCGCGCGCGACGGTGCCGTTCGCGCGGACGTCTCCGTCGCCCGCGTGGAGCGACAAGCTCGCGATCGCGAGCGGGGCGACGCGCTCGTCGCGCGGCATCGCCGCGAGCTCGACGCGCACGGTCTTCCCGTCGGCGCGCCGGAAGCGCAGCGCGCCGCCGATCGGCTCCATGCGCCACCCGAGCTGCGTCGCCAGCCAGCCGAGGAGCAGCGCCCCTTCGGTGCCGAGGCGAGCGCCCTTGTCGGACATCTGCACGACCCGCAGCGACTCGACGCGAAAAGCGAGCGGCGTCATCCCCGGGTCGTCGAAGAAGCGCGCGCACATCTCCCGCCAGACCGCGATCCGCGTCCACGCGAGATCGCCGATGCCGATTTTGGCGTGGCTCGCGCGGGCCCACTTCGAGAGCGCGAGCAGGCTCCCGAGCGAGGTGTACTCGGTGTCGAGCACGACGCGCTGCGCGTCGAGGACGAGCTCGCGAAAGACCGGGTCGTCGACGTGCACGCGCCCGAGCCAGATCAGCGTCGTCGGAAGCTCGGGGACGACGAGCGCGTCGACGACGCTCGCGACGCGCGCGCACGCCGCGCCGGCCGCGCGCAAGCTCACGCGCTCGGAGCAGGTCGCGTTGTCGAGCGTGCAGATGGCCGACACGTCGCCCTCGAGCGACGCCTCGACCGCGTTGGGCGTCATCGTGACGACGATCGCGCGCGAGGGGATTGCCTGCGTCACCTCGTCGACGATCGTCGTGTAGCGCTCGGCGACCTCGGGCGAGCTCGTCACGACGACGAGGTTCATCGTGCAGACGCGCGAGCGCGGCGTCTCGCCCGGCTCGGGCGGCGCCCACAGATCGCGGAGCTCCTGCTCGATGCGCGCGAGCACGTGGCTCATCGGCCGATGCGACGTCGACGGCGGCGGCGTCTCGGATGCGTTGCTCATGGTTTGCGCCACCGCCTTCCGTCCTTCGCGAGCAAGTCGTCGGCCGCATCGGGTCCCCACGCGCCCGCGGGATACGCCGGCGGCGGCACGCTCCCGGCGGCGCGCCACGCGTCGAACACGTGATCCATGTACGCCCACTGCTCCTCGACCTCGTCACGGCGCGTGAAGAGCGTCGCCTCGCTGCGCATCGCGTCGAGCAAGAGTCGCTCGTACGCCTCGGGCGTGTTCGAGCCGAAGGCCGCGCCGTACCGAAAGTCCATCGCGACGTCGCGCAGGATCGTGTGCTGCCCCGGCTCCTTCGACGTGAAGCGCACCGCGATGCCCTCGTCGGGCTGGATGCGCATCGCGAGCACGTTGGGCGTGATGCCGCCGTCGGGCGTCTGGAAGAGCGGGTGAGGGACGCCGCGAAACTGAATCGCGATCTCGGTGACGCGACGCGCGAGCCGCTTGCCCGCGCGCACGTAGAACGGGACGCCGCCCCAGCGCCAGTTGTCGACGAACACCTTCATCGCGACGTACGTCTCGACGGTCGAGTCCTTCGCGACGTCGGGCTCTTCGCGGTAGCCGGGGACCTCGTCGCCGCGGACGAAGCCGCGCGCATACTGTCCGCGGACCACGGTCTCGCTGACGGCGCGCCGCTCGAGCGGGCGCAGCGAGCGCAGCACCTTGACCTTCTCGTCGCGCACCGCGTCGGCGGAGAGCGAGATGGGCGGCTCCATCGCAGTGAGACAGAGGAGCTGCATCAGGTGGTTCTCGACGATGTCGCGCGTGACGCCGGTCTGTTCGTAGAACTTGCCTCGACCCTCGACGCCGATCTCTTCGGCGACGGTGATCTGCACGTGGTCGACGTGCTCGCGGTTCCAGAGCGGCTCGAACATGCTGTTCGCGAAGCGGAACACGAGCAGGTTCTGAACCGTTTCTTTGCCGAGGTAATGATCGATTCGGAAGACCTGCGACTCGCGGAACACGTCCGCGACCGTGTCGTTCAGCTCGCGCGCGCTCGCGAGGTCGTGCCCGAACGGTTTCTCGATGACGACGCGCGTCCACGGCTGGCCTCGCTCGCTCGAGACGAGCTTCGCTTCGCGCAGCCCCGAGAGGATGGGCCCGAACTCGGCCGGCGGGACCGCGAGATAGAAGAGCCGGTTGCCGCGCGTCCCGCGCTCCGAGTCGATCTTCTGAAGATGAGCCCGAAGGTCCTCGTAGGTCTTTTCGACGTTGAAATCGCCGCATACGTAGCTGATCGACCTCCCGAAATCGTCCCACAAGGCCGGGTCGACCTTGCGGCGGGAGTATTTCGCCACGCCGTCTTCCATCTCGGCCTTGAACTGCTCTTGCGACTTGTTGCGCCGCGCCACCCCGACCACCGCGAAGTTTCCGGGAAGGACGCGGCTCGCCGCGAGGTTGTAGAGCGCGGGCATGAGCTTGCGACGTGTCAAGTCGCCCGAGGCGCCGAAGATCACCACGGCGCAAGCGTCTCCGGCGCGGTCGTCCAACAGCGACTTCCGGAGGGGGTTTTCGAGCGTGGGGATCGAACGGGCGATGTCGTTCATGGTGGGAGGCACGGAGCTTAACTCAGCCGTGGGGTGCGCACGAGTCTTGCTCTTGCCTGAGGTAGTGCCGTGCTTACTTTGAGAATCGAGAAAGCCATGAACGAGTTCGCCACACCCCAAGCATCCGCAGGTCGATTGGTCGGCGTCGTGCAACTGCGCGTCGGAGGCCGTCTCTACGCGGTACCGGTTCAGGCGATGGATTTCGCGAGCGCGACGTCCGACTCGACCGAGCCGGGCCCGCGCGGTGGCTTCTTCATTCAAGGCGATTCGATGGGCATCCTCGTCGAGGAGTCCGCGGATCAACAGGAGTTTCAGAAACAGGTCGTGGAGGGTTGCGAACAAGCCGTTCGCCACCTGTCCGCAAAATTCCTCAACTGAGCAGTCCGAAATAAACCGAATCCCGGCACCAGCCGTCTTCTCTTCGTAACTCCAAACCCACTCCGGCGGGCCGTCCCGCCAGGAGCCCAGCCGAGGTATGTCATGTCCGAACAGTGGAATCCCCAAGACGATCAGAACGCCGCCAACGCGATGCCCGAGGAGACGGAAGACAAACCGTCGACCGAGCAGAACGGCGAGCACCAGGCGGCTCCGCCCGCCAAGAAACGTCGCGGCTTCGCCGTGATGGACCCGAAGCGCGTCAGTGAGATCGCTTCGAAGGGCGGAAAAGCTGCGCACGCGGCAGGCACCGCACACGAATTCTCGCGCGAAGAAGCGCGCGAAGCAGGCCGCAAGGGCGGGTACGCGACGCACGCGCGTCGCAAGGCCGCCAAAGGCACGGGTCAGGGCGCGCCCACGGGCGGCGGTTGACTCGGGCCTAGCTGAACCTTGCATTCTGCATGTGTTTGGGTGAACGTGGGCGCGTGGCCGAGCTGCCGCCCGTCCGCGTTCCGCATCCTCATGTCGAGTGCAGGGACGACGTCCTGAATGGGAGCCCGTGCGTCCGAGGCACGCGGGTTCCCGTACGTCGTCTCTGGTCTTGGCATCGCCGCGGCACGACCATCGAGACCCTCCTCAAACGCTACCCGCAGCTCGGGCCGGCGCGCGTGCTCGACGCCCTGGCGTTCGCGTACGACAACGAGGAGCTCGTGAAGGTCGACCTCGAACGCGAGAACGACGCGCTCGACGTGGAGAAGCCGCCCCGGGACCCGAAGCAAGGGAAGCTGCCGTTTTAGAGCTTTTGGCGCGCACGGCCGTAGGGCTGGGGTGCGCATTTTTCATTTCGGGGCAGCCCTCGTCGCGTCCGTCGTGGCGAGCAGCGCGGTGGGTTGGCGAATCGGCTGGCAAGCCCCTCCGCCGGGCTGGCACGGCAAGGTCGCGAAGATCGTTCGTGGCGGCGGCGGCGCGGAGCTCCGCGGGCGAGGCTCGCTCGCCGAGGGCGCGGCGATCGAGAGCGGCGCGGACATCGCGACCGACCGCAAACAGCGCGCGCGCCTCGAGATGAGCGACGGCTCGGTGCTCGTGCTCGACCGCGACACCGAGATCGAGCTCGATCCTTCGCCGGCGACGCGCATCGTGCACGTGAAGCACGGCGTCGTAGCGCTCGACGTCGCGCACGTCGTCGGCGCGTGGCCGGCCAAGATCGTGACCGATCGCGGCGAGGTGCTCGACGGGTCCGCCGCGGGCGGGACGTCGCAGGCGACGACGGTCGCCGGGACCGAGCTCACCGTGACCGCGACCGACGACACGACCGACGTCGAGGTCCGGCGCGGCGCGGTGCGCGCGAAGGCGGGCGGGGGACGCGAGCTCGAGGTCGCCGCGGGTCAGGAGGCGCTGCTGACGGCGAGCGGCGTCGAGGTGGGGCCCTCCGCCGGCCGCGGCGCGGGCGACTTGCTCGGCGAGAAGAACCAAGAAGCCGAAGACGCCCCCGGCGCGGTCGGCGAGCTTCGCGCGCGGCGCCCCGGACAGACCGACGAGAACGATCGCTCGCTTCGCATCGCGAGCCACGCGGTGAAGATCCGCGTCGCCGGCGCCATGGCTCGCACCGAGGTCGAAGAGACCTTCGCGAACGACACGAACGACGACCTCGAGGGAATCTACCGCTTCCCCGTGCCCGCGGGCGCGCAGGTCGACCGCCTCGCGCTCGACCAGGACGGCAAGCTCGTCGACGGCGCGTTCGTCGAGAAGTCGCGCGCGGAAAAAATCTTGAAGGGCGCGATCGCGCAGGCGACGCCCGTGCGGAGGTTCCACGACGACATCGTGTGGGTCCCAGGACCCTGGCGCGATCCCGCGCTGCTCGAGTGGAAGCAGGGCGGGCGGTTCGAGCTTCGGATTTTTCCCATCCCCAAGCACGGCACGCGGCGCATCGTGCTCGGCTACACGCAGACGGTGGACGCGTCGCTCGGCATGCGGCGTTACGTCTACCCGCTGCCGAGCGCCGGCGGCGTGAAGATGGACGACTTCTCGATCGACGCCCAGGTCCTCGGCGCCGATCCGGCCGTCGGGGTCCACGCGCGGGGCTACGATCTCTCGCGCAGCGGAGACCGGCTCGCGTTCCGTGAGGCGAGCTTCTCTCCGACGGGCGATTTGACGCTCGAATACGCGCTCCCGAATCGCAAGAGCGAGCTCTCGGCCTGGGCGTTCGACGCCGGCGGCGATCGCTTCGTAGCGATGGCGCTCCGGCCGCACCTCCCGGCGAGCGCCGAAGCACGGCCGCGAGATTGGGCCGTCGTCGTCGACTCGGGCCGCAGCATGTTCGGCGAGCGCTTCGCGCGCGCCGCGCGCGTGGCCGTCGCGCTCGCGCAGACCCTCGATCGCCGCGACCGCGTGACCGTGCTCGCGTGCGACGTCGCGTGCCGCCGAAATACGGCGGGATTCGTCCCCGCCGGCGCCAGCGGCGCGAAGGCGGTCGCCGATTTTCTCACGCCGGTCGTTCCGGACGGAGCCTCCGATCTCGTCGCGGCCGTGCGAAACGGCGCCGCGCTCGGCGAGCCTGGGCGCGAGCTCCGCGTCGTGCTCGTGAGCGACGGCGTCGCGACGGCCGGGTACGAGCGCCCCGCGCGCGCGGCCGAAGAAGTGCGCGACGCGGTGCCGAAGGACGCGGCCGTGCTCGCGGTCCCCGTCGGCAGCGACGCCAACGGCGATTGGCTCGGCGAGGTAGCGCTCGGCGGCGGCGGCGTGGTCGTCCCGTACGCCCCGGGGGAGCGCGTGTCCGACGTCGTCCTCGCGATCGCAGGCGCGGGGGCGGGCGAGATGCTGCGCGATCCCGCGATCGAGCTCCCCGCCGGCCTCGACGACGTGGCGCCGCGCGCGCTGCCGACGCTGCGCGCGGGCGGCGAGACGTACGTCGTCGCGAAGATGCAGGGCTCGCGCGTGCAAGGTCAGGTCGTCCTCCGCGGCCAGGTCGGCGGCGAGCCGTTCGAGACGCGCTACCCGCTGGACGTGTCGGCGACGACCGACGCCGGAAACGCGTTCGTCCCGCGCCTCTTCGCGGGCCTTCGCGTTCGCGATCTCGAGCGGGACGGCGGCGAGGCGGCGCGCGCCGAGGCCGTGTCCCTCTCGCAGAAGCTCGCGGTGCCGTCGCGTTTCACGTCGCTGCTCGTCCTCGAGAGCGACGCGATGTTCCGCGCGTTCGGAATCGACCGCGCGCAATCGGCGCCGAAGTGGACGGGCGAGACGCTCGGCGACTCGTCGGACGTGACGGTGAACGCCGAGCCCGAGGCCGACGAGGCTGCGGTCGGCAACACGAGGGCCCTGCTCGCGCCGGCGCACCACGTTTCAGGTGGCGGCGGCGGCACGGGCGGCTTCGGCTTGGGTCACGGAAGCTTGGAGTCGCTCGCCGGTCCGGCGGCGACCGCCAGCCCAAGCGCCCCGGCGCAAGCCGCCAACGCGGAGAAAGACAAGCAGCCCGACGATGCTCTGGCGCTCCGGCGCGACGCGTGGTGGCGCCGCCGTCCCGGACGCTTCATGCGACGCGTGTTTCACCGCGAGGCGACCCTCACGGCCAACGCGAGCTTCGTCGAAGGCGCAGATCGCGTGTCTTCGGCGCGCCTCGCGCTCGCAGCCTCGCCCGACGATCGCGGCAAGCACCGCGACCTCGCGCGAGCCCTCCTGCGACGCGGCTCGTTCGACGAGCTCGAGCAAGTGCTCGGCGACTGGCAAAAGCGCGACCCGCTCGACGCCGACGCCATCGCGCTGCGCGCCGAGCTCCTCGCGTCGCGCGGCGACCGCGCCTCGGCCGCGCGCGTCCTCTCGGGTGTCGCCGCGTCGAGCGATCCCGCGCGCCTCGATCAGCTCGCCTCGGGCGCTTCGATGGCCGGCCAAAACGAGCTCGCGTGCGCGCTGCGCGTGGCCTCGGCCGAGAGCTCTCCCGAGGACGCGACGCGCGTCGCGCGGGCCGTACGCTGCGAGCGTGAGCACGGACGCACCCGCTCCGCGGACCGATGGCTCGACGAAGCGGGCGCGCGCCGCGGCGCCGTCGAGGCGGCGCTCGCCGCGTTCGAGCGGCCGTCCGCGGTGAGCGGCGACATCGTCGTCGACGCGTCGTGGAGCGGCGGCGCGGATCTCAATCTCGCCGTCATCGATCCGAGCGGCCAGCGCCTCGGGTGGCTCGCGGGGCGCGGCCGCGCCGAGGACACGACGTCGCGCACGCACGAGAAGCTCGCGGTCTCGAGCGGCTCGGTCGGTTCCTTCTTGGTCGAGATCGCGCGCTCGGACAAATCGAACGAGCTCGCTTCGGGTGCGACGGGCTTCATTCAGGTGAGCGCGTTCGGCATGACCAAGCGCGTTCCCTTTGCGCTCGCCGGGCCGAGCGCGCGCGTCGCGCGCATCGACGCGCGCTGGGTCAGCGAGCTCGTCCCGATCGACGATTTGCCGAACGTCGGCGCCGCCGCGTCGCTGCGTCCCTTCGACGTCACGGCTGCCCACGGCGCGGTGTCGGCCGTCTCTCTCGTCGGCTGCTCGAGCGCGACGACCGACGGGGTCTTCGGAGCGGGCAGCGCCGACGTCCTCTTTTCGCCGTCGAGCGGAACGGTCTCGCGCGTCGAGGTCGCGTCGCCGTTCGCCGCGAGCCGCGCGGGCGCGTGCGTCCGCGCGCGTCTCTTCTCTGCGCGCGTGTCGCCGTTCAGCGGATCGCCGGGGCGGGTGACTCGAACGTTCGTGATCGCGCCTTGAGCGCGATCAGACGGCCGGGCGCTGCGCGGTCTCGCCGTCGATCGCCCTGGCGAGCGCGTCGAGCGCGTCGAGCACCTTCTGCCGCTCGCCGCGGTTGATCTTGTCGAGCACGGTCGCGAGGGCCTGCGCGGAGCTCGCCGTCGCCGCGTCGGCGGCGCGCTTGCCCTTGGGCGTGAGGCGCACGTCGGTCTGACGGCCGTCCTCGCTCGCCTTCTTGCGGGTGACGAGCCCGGCCTTCTGCAGGCCCGCGAGGTTGCGGCTCGCCGTCGACGGGTCGATGCCGAGGAGCGTCGCGAGCGTCGAAGTCGACACGGCGCCGCGGTCGGCGATGAGCTGCAGCGTCTCGGCTTGCTGCGGCGTCACGTCGTCCGCGCGTGCGCGCTCTCGGCTGATGCGTCCGAGCCCGCGAGCAACCGTCTGAACTGCGCGAACGAACCTATCGTGTTCGGCCATGGGGCTCCTTGCATCCTACAACCGTCTCGTCACGTCAAGAGGGTCCGGTCGAAAATTATTTCTGAATAGCGTTTCGCGCGTGAGCGTCGATCCACTCGATGAATCGTTTCGCCATTCTCGCCGCGGGTCTCGTCGTCGCAGCCGCGGCCTCCGCGCTTTCGACGACCGCGTCGGCCGACGCGACGTGCGGCGACCGCGCGAACCCGTGCCCGCTTCAGAAGTGGATGCACGACAACATGGGCGCCAAGCTCCAAGACGGAAAGCTCGACGCCGTCGCCGCGAGCTTCGACGCAGTTGCAACGATGTCACCCGATCCCGCGTGGACCGACTGGACGAAAATCGCAACGGACGGAGCGACCGCCGCGCGGAGAGGCGGCGACGGCGGCACGCGCGCCGCACGCGCCGCGTGCAAGTCCTGTCACGACGAGTACAAGACGCTCTATCGCACGCGCTTCCGCAAGCGCCCGGTCTGAAACGCGCGGCGCTACCTTCGCTTCGCACCTTCGGGGCGAAAATACGCGCTCGGACTTTGCAGCCGACGGCGCCTCCGCTATGCTCCGCGCGCTTTTTGGGAAGAAGCCAACGCGCCATCTCGCGCGTACTTCTTGCTAGAAAGAAACGTCGCGATGCTCAACCCCGTCATCGAAGAGCGAATCCGAAACGGCGAAACCTGCCGGATGTTCCGCAGCGATTTCTTCGAGTGGTTCTCGCGCATCCACCCGGCAACGCCGTTCGTCACGTACCTGCCGATCATCGGATATTTCTTCTACCGAATCGGCGTGCGGCACGACCTCGCGTGGCCCGCGGTCGTCGGCGTCGTGGGGCTGGGCCTCCTCGCGTGGACGCTCGCGGAGTACGTCTTGCACCGCTACGTGTTCCACTTCGTGCGCTCCGCCGAGTGGACGAAGAAGGTCCACTTCTTCCTCCACGGCGTGCACCACGATTATCCGAGCGACAAAGATCGCCTCGTGATGCCGCTCGGCGCGAGCCTGCCGCTGGCGGTGCTCTTCTACGGGACGTTCTACTTGCTCACGGGCGGCGTCCGCTTCGCCGAGCCGCTCTACATCGGCTTCGCGCTGGGCTACCTCCTCTACGACGGCACGCACTACGCGGTGCACCACTTCCGTCAGGGCACGCGCGTCGGCAAGTACCTGAAGAAGCACCACATGAAGCACCACCACGGCGACAACTTCGGGGGCTTCGGTGTGAGCACGCCTTTGTGGGACGTCGTCTTCCGCACGATGCCGCGCATCGTGAAGAAGTCCGAGCGCGCCGCCGCGAAGGCCGCGGCCTGAAAATCTATTTCTGCGCGACGGGCGGGGCGGGCGGCGACGCCATGTGATCGTGCGCGACCGTCACGCTTCGACCGTGGCGATCGAGCGAGCTGCCGACACGTTGTCCCAGGACGAAGGCGAGCGCTGCGCCCACCAAGACGAAGAAAGCGACGGCGAGCATTCGAGTGCTTTGGGTCTCGTGCTTCTCCATGGCGCCTCCAAACTTGCCCCATCGTACGTCCGTCCCCGGAGAAAAGCCCCTCGCCGACGAAAATAGGTAGGTTCGCGGAGCACATTTTCCGGTACCTTTTCGCTCATGAGCGGGGCCATCGTGCTGAACCGAGACATCTTTTTGGCGCTCGCCGCCATCGCATGGGCCGACGGCCGTCTCGATCCGGACGAGGCGGACGCCATCGTGCGCGCCGCCGTCGAGGCGGGCCTCGAGCTCGAAGCGATCGAAGAGATCGAGTCGGCGACGCGCGAACGGATCGATCTCGGCACCGTCGATCGCTCCGGTCTCGGCAAGGAAGATCGCCTCTTCGTCTACGCCCTCGCGTGCTGGATCGCGAACCTCGACGGTGAGGTGACCGACGAAGAGTCGGCGGCGCTCGCGACCCTGGCGGAGCGGCTAGGCGTGCCGGAGCGTCCGCGCGCCCACGCCGAGTCCATCGCCCGCGAAATCGCCGAGCTGCCCGAAGGCGATCGCCCTGCGCGCTACGACGTCCTCCGCCTGCGGGAGACGATCGGCGAGCGACTGAAGCAGGCGCAAGCTGCTCGCCAGCCCTGATTAAGTGGTAACTTCGGCGGCATTGCCATGTCGTCGCAAGACAAGAGCAGCCCGCGCGGGGCGCCGCCCGCGGAAGGCAAGAGCGAGATCGGCTCGCTGCTCGCGAACCGCTACGAAGTCGTGCGCGAGCTCGGCAAGGGCGGCATGGGCGTCGTCTACTTGTGTCGCGATCTCGCGACCGGCGAGCGCGTCGCGCTGAAGCGCCTGCGCGTCCCCGAGGACAAGAGCGCGCAGCGGCAGGAAGAGACATTTTGGTTCCACCAAGAGGCGCGCGCGGTCGCCTCGCTCGAGCACCCGGCGATCGTGCGCGCGCGCGACTTCGGTCAGCTCGCGGACGGATCGCCGTACCTCGTCATGGACGTGCTCCCGGGGCGGAGCGTCCACGAGTGGATGTACACGACGAAGATGCCGTTTTCGCTCGTGTGGGCGCTCGTCGACCAGGTGCTCGCGGGCCTCGCGCACGCGCACGCGCGCGGCGTGATTCACGGCGATCTGAAGCCTTCGAACGTGATGCTCGACATGGCGACAGGCGGGTCGAAGGGGCCCCGCGCGTACATCCTCGACCTCGGCCTCGCGTGGCTGCGCGCCCCGCGGCACGATCCGCGGCTCGACGGCGGACCGGCGCCCGAGGCGTCGATGCACTCCGGCGCGGGGACGGTCGGGTGGGTCGCGCCGGAGCAGATTCGGCGCGCGGCCACGTTGGTTGGACCTGCAACCGATTTGTACGCGCTCGGCTGCATCATCTATCGCGTGCTCGTCGGGAAAGAGGTGTTCGAGGGCAACGCGCAAGAGGTGCTCCGCGCGCACAAGCGCACGCCGGTGCCGCCGCTCGATTTGCCGCCGGACGTGCCTCAGGGCGTGAGCTCGTTCGTGCAGAAGCTCCTGGCGAAGAAACCTTGGCATCGCTTCGAGTACGCGGCCGACGCGCGCCGCGCCTGGGCCGCGTACCGCCCGGCGCACACCGCGACGATGGAAGACGTGATCGCGACCGCGCCGACGGTGCGCGCGGCGCCGCAGTCCTCGCGGCCCGCGCTCGGCGTCGCCGTCGCCGCGGCGCAGTCGCTCACGCCGGGGCTCCTCAGCCTGCGCCCGTCGCCGATGATCGCGCGCGACGACGAGCGCGCGAAGCTGTGGCAGATCGTGCTCGCCGTGTGCGGCGCACCGGCGCGGAGCGCGTACGCGCGCCGCATGGTCGCGATCATCGGCGAAGCCGGCGTCGGCAAGAGCCGACTCGCCGAGTGGCTCTGCGAGCAAGCGCACGAGCAGGGCATGATGGTGCCGCTCCGCGCGCGCTACGGTCGCATCGCGACGCCGCTCGACGGCATCACCGGCGCGGTGAACCAGTATTTCGGGCTGGAGGGCGCGGACCGCGCGCTCGTCGAACAGACGCTCATGCAGCGCTGGGAGGTCGACCCGAAGGACGACGCCGCGCTCTCGTGGGTCGCGGCCACGGCCGAGTGGCTGCGGCCTTCGCCGGTCGGCACGAACATGCCGCTCGGTCCCACGGGCAAGCGCTTCGTGCTCGACACACCCGAGCTCCGCGTCGCGGTCATGCAGCGCGTCCTCGAGCGCATCGGCCACGACCGGCCCATCTTGATCTGGTTCGACGACCTGCACCTGTCGTCTCCCAACACGTTCGAGGTGCTCTCGCGCGTGCGGCGCGCGCCGAGCACGCTCAAGATGCTCGCGATCGCGACCGCGCGGAGCGAGACGCTCGCGACCGACCTCGACGCGGCGCTGCGCCTCGAGGGGACGCGCGCCGATTGGGGCGGGGAAGTGCTCGATCTCCTGCCGCTCGGACCCGAGGAGACGCAGGCGCTCTTGCGCTCGACGTTGCCGCTCGCGAGCGAGGCCGTGCGCAAGGGCGTCGAGCAGAGCCACGGAAATCCGCTGTTCGCGCTGCAGCTCCTCCACGCGTGGGCAGGCGGCGGCTACTTGAAGCTCAACGGCAATCGGTACGACGTGCCGACCAGCGCGCTCGAAGGCCGCGCGATCACGACCGCCGAGCTGTGGGACGAGCGCCTCCGCGCGGTGCCGACCGACATGCGCCTCGCGGCGTACGCGGCCGCGGCGCTCGGCGAGGACATCCGCGGCGAGGTCCTCAAGTCTCTCGTGTCGGCGCTCGGACTCGACGCGCGCGACGCGATTGTCGCGCTCACGCGCGCGCAGATCCTCCTCGCGGCGGGAAACGATCGGTACCGCTGGCCCCACGCGCTTTTGCTCGAGCACCTGCTCCTGCGCCTCACCGAGCGAAACGACGCGCCGGCAATTTACCGGCTCGCGGCGGCCGCGCTGGCGAAGCACCCCGCGGCCGGTTCGCGCCGCATCATGAAGCACCGCGTGACGAACCTGCTCCGCGCCGGCGACGACGAGCCGGCGGCGCGCCTCATGTTCCGCTTCATCGAGGGCTCGTGGCGGCGCGGCCGCGACACCGCGGCGACGCTGCGCGATCTGGAGCTGCTCGACGGCCACGTGAGCGGCGCGGTGGCTGCCGAGTACGCGCTCTGGCGCGCCGAAGCGCTGCGCCACGCCGGCAAGCTCGAGGCCGCGCAGGAAAACGCCGAGAGCGCGCGGGAGGCGTTCGCCGCGGCCGGAGATCGCGGGCACGAAGCGAGCGCGATGCGCCTGCTCGGCCACGTGCTCTCCGACCGCGGGCAGACGGCGCAGGGACAGGCGCTCGTCGAGAACGCACGGCGGCTCTTCGCCGACATCGGCGACGAGGCGGGACAGGCCCACTGCCTGGTCGTGCTCGGCGAGATCGAGTACCTCCTCGGCCGCCACGAGGACGCGCGAAACATCCTCCTCGACGCGAGCCAACGCTGCAGCGCGCTGGACGACCCGCTCGGACGCGCGCAGTGCCTCATCTTGCTCGCGATGATCAACACGGCCGTCGGAGCGTATCGACGCTCGCGCGAGCGCGCCCTCGAGGCGCGCGCCGAGCTCGACGGCATCGGCTATCGCCTGGGAATGGCGCAGTGCGACGTCGTGCTCGCGCACGCCGATCACCGCGCGTTCGAGTTCGAGCGTGCGCGCACCACCGCGCTCGCCGCGCGCGCCTCGCTGCGCGATCTGCGAAACCCGCGCGGGGAGGGGGCGGCCGAGCGCCTGCTCGCGATGATCGCGCTCGACACGAACGATCTCGACGCTGCGGCCGTGCACGCCGGGGCCGCGCGCGCGATCTACGAGAACCTCGCCGACCCGTGGGGCATCGTCGAGGCGAAGCTCCTCTTCGCGCAGATCGCGCTGGCGCGCGGGGACGGGAGCGGCGCGGCGACGGCGCGCTCGCTCGTCGCCGAGGCCGCCTCGTACGAGCTCGACGAGGCCGAGCCCCGCCAGCACCGGCACCTCACCGCCGCGTGGCTCGCGAACGTCGAAGAGCGCTGGGACGACGCCCTGCACGAGCTCGAGGCCGCGCGCGCGGCGTTCGGCGACACGCGCCGGACGGCCGACCACGCGCCCCACCTGCTCGCCCGCTTCGCGCGCATGGCGTGGCTGGAGCCGGTCGCGCACTGCATCGACGCCTGGCTCGGCACCCTCGAGCACCAGAGCGCCGACGGGACGATGGCCCTGAACGCAGTCACCGTGCTGCCGACGACCGACGAGCTCGAAAAAGCCTGAGGCATTTCGTGGTATGGGAGCGGGCATGACGACTCCGCAAGCCCCCGCCAAGCGCAACAAGCAGAAGAAACGCCGCGCGAAGAAGCTCGCCGCGTGGCGCGAGAAAAACCCCAAGGCCGCCAAGGCGACGCCGAAGAAAGGCTCATGAGCGAGCCGTCGGTGCAGGAGCGCTACGCGCCGAAGAACGAGTGCTTCGGGTGCGGGCCGGCCAACACGCGCGGTCTACGCATCCGCAGCTTCGAAGAGGGCGACGAGCTCGTCGCCGAGTTCCGCCCGGAGCCGCACCACTTGGCGTTTCCGGGCGTGATGAACGGCGGCATCTGCGGCGCGCTGCTCGACTGCCACTCGAACTGGGCGGCGGCGATGCACCTGATGCGCAAAGCTGCCGCCGACGCGCCGCCGTGCACGGTCACCTCCGATTTTCACGTCACGCTGAAGCGGCCGACGCCGATCGATCAGCCCCTGCAGCTGAGGGCGAAGGTCGTGGAGTCGACCGACGACCGCGCGACGGTCGAGGCGACGATCACGGCCGGCGGCAAGGTCACGGCCACGTGCCGCGGGACCTTCGTCGCGGTGAAGCCGGGCCACCCCGCGTATCACCGCTGGTAGAGGTCACTTCACGTCGACGAGCGCGCGCGAGTGCTCCTCGAGCGACTCCGACGCGCTCTCGGCGTCCTTGAGGGCGGCGTCCTCGAGCGTCGACTCGGCGACGCGCGCCGCATCGGCTGCTGTGTACGCGCGCGCGAGGGCCGCGACGTGGTCGGCGATGCGCTCGTCGAGCCGCTGGGCGACCGCGGCGGCGGGCGAAGAGCTCGAGACCAGCGTCTCGGTGCGGAGGGCGCGAATGCGCGACTCGGCGAGCTTCCCGAGCGCGCGCCACGTCGCGGCCACCGTGACGCGCGTCGCCTCGTCGAGCGGGACGTCGCGCACCTGACGGCGCAGCTCGGCGGCGTCGCGGAGCGAGGCGCGCGCCGGGTCCTTCACGCGGCGCGAGGCGAGCTCGAGCGAGGCGGCGAGCGGGTCGTCGGCCTCGACGAGGAGCGGGAGTGCGACGAGCACCGCGCAGACGAGCACCGCGACGCCGCGAACGGCGGGCGACGCGGACGAGTACGCCGTCGCGAGCGAACCGGCGAGCGCACCGACCACGGCGGCGCCTCCCAGGTGCGCCACGCGCGCGTTCGTCCCGCGGACGCGCATCGTCCGCTCGGCGAACGCGAGGGCGACGAGCACCGCGCCGCCCGCGGCGGGCGCGACCGAGCCGAGGACGGCGCCGGCGAACGCGCCGAGCGCCCCGGCGGCGAGCGCGAGCGCGGAGAGCGACGCGCTCGCCGAGACCGCGAGCAGGACGCCGAGCGCGACGAGGAGCGCCGAGCCGGGCAGGGCTCCGAGCTTCGCGGCGAGCGGCGCGGCGCCGAACGTGGCGGCGGCGGAGAGGGGCAGGAGCATCCTTCGCATCGTCGTTCTCCTAGTAGCTGCTGCGTCCGAGGTTCTTCCAGTCGTGCTCGAAGGCGTCCTTCGCGGCGGCGCGCCCGGCGCCGCTCCCCGGCGCTGCATCGAAGCTCTTCTTGGTCTCGTCGTAGACCTCGAGCTGCTTGGCGAGCTTCGCAGCGATTGGCCTCGGCGCCCGCGCTTGGGCCGCGTGGAGCTGGACCACGTTCTGATCGATGAGGTTCTGCGCGCGAGCCACGTCGCCGGCCGCGTACGCGTGCGCCGCCTCGATCTCGCGCTCCGAGGCCATGACGCTCGTTGCGTCGGCAAAGACGACCGCGTCGCGCGACTCGTCGACGGTCTTCGCGTCGACCACGCCGCGCAGCGCGAGCGGCGCGACGTCGACGTGCGCCGGCACGAACGGAACCGAGCCGCCGACGACCTGAGTCCAGTCGGCCTTCGCGGATAGACGAGTCGACTCGCCGGCGTCGAGCCGCGCCGTGAGGTGCACGATGGCCCGTCGCTCGTCGCGCGCGAAGAGCGACCCGAACCGCAGCTCGATCGCTTTCTCGTCGACGACGCGCGCGTCCGCGCCGGTCGCGCTCACGAAATGGAGGCCCGCGGGGAGCCCGAGCTTCACCGTGGCGCCCTCGATCGTGGTGCTCGCGGTCTCGTGGAGCTCGCGCTCGAGGAACGACGCGAGCGACGTCGCGTCCTTCACGAAGGCGAAGTTGCCGTGGCCCTCGCGCGCGACGGCGCCCATGTACGACTCGTCGAAGTCGAGCCCGATGCCGAGCGACGAGATCGTGACGCCGTGGGAGAACGCTTCTTGCGCGACGCGCTCGGTCTCGAGGCGCGAGCTGTCGAGCCCGTCGCTCGCGAGGACGACGCGCCGCACACGGCCTCGACCCGCTTCCTCGAGCGCGCCGAGCGCGGCGTGCAGGCCGGCCGGGATGGCGGTGCCGCCGTCGGCCTCGATCTGGCGAATCTGCACGGCCAGGGTCTCGCGGACGTCGCCCACGCGGGCGAGGGGCTGCACGACGCTGGCGGTCGAGGAGTAGCGGACGACCGCGATCTGGTCGTCGTCCCGCATGTCGCGCACGAGCTCGAGGACGGCGCGCTTGGCTTGGTCGATCTTCTCCCCGAACATCGAGCCGGACGTGTCGAGGGCGATCGCGATCGCGAGGGGAGCGTGGTCGGTCGCTCGGACAGCCGGGTCGGCGGCGAGGGTCACCTCGGCGTAGACGTCGCGGTCTCCCGCGGCGAGCACGGCGCTCTGGCTGATGGCGAGCGTGCCGTGGAGGCCGGGGCCGGCGAACGTCGCCTGGGTGCCGGTCGCGTGCGTGACGATTGGGCTCGCGAACGACGTGTCGGACGTGCGGAAGAGGACGAGACCGCCCGTCGCGAGGACGACGGCGCTGACGGCGACGCTTCGGCGAACGCGAGGGCTCTGGAGCCAGTCGGCGATGGACATCGCCGTAGTGACGCGCGAAGCGCGAAAAAGTTTTACCGGCGGAGAGTCAGGCTGCGGCGATTTGGCGAATCGTCGCGGCGTAGTCGACGCGTCGCGGGCGCTGCGGCAGCGGCGGCGGCACGCGGCGCAGGTGCCCGCGCAAAATCAGCCGCGAAACCGCGGGCATGTCGACGAATCGCAGCCCGAACGCGCGACCCTCGTCCTCGGGGCGACGACCTCGGACGAGGCGCGCCACCTCCGCCTCGGCGTCGAACCAGATGCCGAGCGACGTCGCGCGGAAGCTCACGAGCATCTTCTCGCCGAGGCTCACGTCCGACGCGCAGCGGACGAGCATGCCTTCGGCCGAGAGGTCGAGCGTGCGATGGCCGACGAGGCGGAAGTCGCTCTCGCGGACGACCTCGCAATCGATGCGGACGTGGTGACGCGAAGCCCTTCGGTCGTTCTTGGAGACGAGCATGGAGAAATCGTATCGGAGCGCTCCGGGCGAAGTGAAATTACGTGCGCTCTCACTCTTCGGGCGGCGGGCCCGACGCGCCCATCAGGTCTTGCTGGCGGACCTTGTCGACGTTGAACTTCGCGGCCTTGTCGCGCATGGCGGCGAGCACCTCGTCGATCGGTGGCGGCTCGCTCTTCGAGAAGCGCAGCGGGTTGATTCGCGCGACCACGAACGGTCGCAAATACGGGCTCGTGAGCCCCTTCTCGCGGAGGCGCCGGACGACGTCGGCGACCTTCTCCTCGAGCTCGCCGAGGAGCGCGGCGGTTTTCTGGCGCGCGACGATGGCCTTCTTCAGCGAGGCGTTCGAGAATTTTCGGCGCGCTTGAGCACCGACGAGTACGCGCCGCCGGCGAAGCGAGCGTGCTTTTCGTAGACGGCGCCGAGCGTGATGAGCGCCGGCTCCTCGAGGAAGTAGTCGAACGAGTCCTCGGGCTCGTCGCCGCGCTCCTCGAGCAAGTTGCGGTAGATGCGAATGACCTCGAGCGAGCGCTCCTTCAGGTTGTGGGCGCGCTCGGTGTTGAGCGCGAGGATCTGCCAGGCGACCTCGTGCTCGGGGACGACGAGCGCGGTGATCGATTTCGCGCCGAGCTCCTTCATCGCCTGCAGTCGGTGGTTTCCGTTCGGCGTCCAATAACCGCCCTTGGGCGCGGTCACCACCACGACCGGATCGAGGAAGCGGCCCGTCTTCGCGATCACGTTCTCGAGCTTCTTCTCGTGCGACTCGGAGACGTCGCGCTGGAACGGCGTCGGCTCCACTTTGTCGATCGGCAGGAGCGCGATCATGAGCGGCTTGCCGCCGAACGGATCGGCGTACGTGCAGAGGACCGCGCCTTCGTCAGCCTCGATGCGCGCGCGCAGCTCGGCGAGCTCGCCGCCCGCGGTGGCCGCGGCGCGCGCGGTCGGCGCGACGAGCGCCTTCGTCTTGCTCTTCTTGGTCGCGCGCTTCTTCTTCGCCGCCATGAGCCGTCAGGTCAGAGTTGGACGCCGAAGATTTCGCGAACGGCCGGGTAGGGGTCGTCGTCCCACTCGAGCCCGTCGAGGCCCACGCGAAAGGACGTGGTCATGCCGTCGCCCCACGGCCACCACAAACCGAACGCGACGACCGGCGTCTGCTCGCGCGCCGTCAGGAGGAGCTGACCCATGCGGAGGCCGCCGCTCCGCTCGGCCACGCGCCGCAGGTCGCTCGACGCGCGCCCGAGCGTCGCGGCGGTGTACTCGAGCGACAGCGCTTCGAGCGCCGCGGCGCGGGCCTTCGACTCGACCTCGACCGCGAAGGACGACGTCACGCACACGAGCCGGCTGTCCCAGCTCCACGCGCGCGCCGGCCACGTCGACTTGAGGCGGGTGAAGCGATCGAAGACCGGCTTCCAAGAAGGATGCACCATGGATCAACGAGCCTAGCTGCACCGGAGGGGGAGTCACAAGCGCTACTCCGATCAATTCGGGTCGAAGCGCGGGTGCATCCAGAGCCAGCGCTCCGGCAAGAGGCGAATCCGACGGTCGAGCTCCGCATTGATCGACGCCGTGAGCGCGAGCTCGTCGGTGGAGGACGTCTCGAGGCGCGTGCACGTGACGGCGATATTTTCGCGCGCGGGCTCGACTGTGCAGACGACGACGGGCGCGCCGGTTCGCAGCGCGATTCGCGCGGGCCCGACCGCGGTGGGCGCTTCGCCGCCGAGGAGCGGCACGCGCACCGACTCGGCGCGCGTGCGCAGATCCATCGGGATGCCGAGCACGCCGCCCGAGCGCAGCGTCCGTACGATGCGCGCGGCGGCGCCCGGCGCGCCTCGCGGGATCGTGAGCACGCCCGCGCGAGCGCGCACGCTGCCGGTGACCCGATTCGAAGCGAGGGTCGTAGCTCTCGCGCACGATCGCCGTGAGCGGAAAGCCGCTCGCGACGAGCGTCGCGGCGAGGCGCTCCCAGGGCCCGAGGTGGGCGGACGGGAGGACGACGCCGCGGCCCTCGTCGAGCGCGCGTCGCAAAATCGCGCGAGACGCTTCGTCCATGGCGAGCAGCGGGAGCGGGGCGTCGAGCGACGCCACGGCGTCCGCGAGGTCGGCGCCGAGGTTCTCGAACGAGGCGCGCGCGAGGGCGTGACGCTCGCCCGCCGGCCGTTCCGGAAAGGCGAGCGCGAGGTTCGCCCGCGCGCGACCGCGGAGCCCGAACGCCAGCGCGTGGACGACGCGTCCAAGGAGCCGCCCGAAGCGCGCGAGCGACGATTGCGGCGCGCGGCGCGCCACGAAGAGCGCCGCGCACGCCGCCGCGAAGATGAGCTCGTTCTTCGCGCGCTGCGCGGGCGACCACGCGCGACCCTCGCGCAGATTGGCGACCGCGAACGCCGCGCCCCTCACCGCGAGCACTCGCCGCAGGACGAGCGCACGCGCTCGCGCGCCGCCTCGACCCGCTCGCGAACGCGCGTGCACTCGGCGCCCGAGCCGAGCGCGCAGAGGTGGTCGGCCGCTCGCTCCATCGACGCGAGCGCGCGGCACGCCTCGTCGCAGTCGCTCCGAGCCGCCGCGATCCGCTGCTCGTCGCGATCGATCTCCGCGCGCGCGGAGGCGATCCCGGGAGGGGGAGGCTCCGCGGTGTTGTGCACGGACGCCCCGGCTGCTTCGGGCGCGACCGGCGAGGTGCTCGAAGGAGACGTGCTCGAAGGAGACTGCGAGGGGGCCGCCTCGTAGCTGCCGCCACAGGCGACGACCGCGAGCAAGAGAAGCGCGCGCTTCACTTCGTCCCTCCGTCGGAGCCCGCGTCGAGCACCCGGCCGATCACGCCCTCTTGCACGTCGACCGCTTGCCGGAGCAGCGTCAGCGCGTGGGCGTTGGCCTCGGCTGCGCGCGCGTCCTGCCCCGCGTCGGCGAGCTCGCCCGCGCGCGTTTGTTCGACGATGCCGTAGACCTCGAGCAAGTGACCTCGAAAATACGTCGGGTCGGGTGCGTGGAGCAACCCCGTCTCCACGTCTTTTCGTGCGGCTTCGGCGTCCTTCGCTTCGAGCTCGAGCTGCGCGATGCGCGCGTACGCGTCGGCGAGCACCTCTTCGACCTCGGGGAGACGCTCGCCGGGGTGCGGCTTGGGCGCGGTCGTGATCTTTCGAAGCGCCTCGATCGCGCCGGTCTTGTCGCCGCGGTCCTCGAGGATTGTCGCTTCATGGTGGTGGGAGCGCGCGAGCGACAAGAACGCGAGCAGCTCGGTGTCGACCACCGCGCCGTCGTCGGCGGTCGGCGCGCTTCCGCGGTCGCAGCGCGAGAGCACGAGCCCGCCCAGCGTCAGCGACGCCACGAGCAAGGCGGCGATCGACATGCGCTCGACCGTCACCTTCGACCTCCGACGCCCCATCGCGCAAAGCGGTTTTCGCGCAAGTCGTCGGCCCGCGCAACGACGATGCGGTCGATGCGCGCGCTCTCGCCGCCCTGCAGATCGAACCGTCCGTCGAAGAGCGGCTGCGTCGAGCGCGCGCGGGCCATCTCGGGCGCTGGGCGCACGGGCCCGCGCCAGACGAAGAAGAGGATCACGGCGGCCGCCGCGACCAGCAGGCTCGCGCCGAACGCGACGCGAATGACGACGCCGCCGCGGCGCTTCCGCGCGTCGAACGAAACGAGAGCGCGCTCGACGCGCGCTTCCAAATCGGAGCTCGCGAGCGGCGCGGGCGACGCGGAGCTCTGCACGGCGCGCAGGAGCTCGGCGTCCTCGTTCTCGGAGGCCCCCTCGAGCGCCTCGCGCAGCCGCTCGCTCTCGCGGATCTCTTCTTCGCTCGGCGGTGCGAAGTCGTCGTCGTGAGTCATGGGGCCGAGTCCTCCTTCTTCGCGCCCTTCGGGCGGTCGGCCGCGCCTGGAGCGCGAACCTCTGTGAGAGCCTTTCGAAGCGCCGCCGTCGCTCGATGAAGTAGCACGTCGAACGTGGCGGGGGTGACGCCGAGCGCCGCGGCGACCTCGTCGCGGGGCTTTTCCTCGATGACGCGCATGCGGATTGCGCGGGCGTAGCGCTCGTGAATTTTCTCGAGCGCGGCCTCGACGCGCGCGCGCGCCGCGTCACGGTCGCGCCGCTCCTGGACCGCCTGATCGAGCGGGGTCGTCGTCTGCGACGCGTCGAGCTCGCGCTCGAGGTCGTCCGCCTCCCAGAGCACCGTCCGCTTGCGAGCGCGGAGCATGTCGATGGCGACGCGCAGCGCGACCGTGCGCAGCCACGGGTAAAACCCCACGTTCTGCCACTGGAAGCGATTGATCTTTTCGACGACCTTCGCGTACGTCTCGGAGAGCGCGTCCTTGGCCGCCGCGTCGCTGCCGAGGCGCGGCAAGAGCACGGTCGCGTAGAGCGCCTGTCCGTGCTTTCGCAGGAGCTGCCCCATCGCCGCGCGGTCGCCGGCCTGCGCCCGCTCGACGAGCGCCCGCTCGGCCTCGGTTTCTTGGGACGGCTCGATGCGGGCGACCATACCCCATTCGGCCGAGGCGAGAGCGGTCATGCCTCTGGAACGCGCGCGACCCCTCCCGCCTTACGGTATAGATGTGGAGCCATGCCCGAGATCACCCTCGCACCCGGCGCCGACCAGAACGGCCTGGCCGTCATGCTCGCCGACCTCTTGCGCCAGAACCTCGAGCAAAAGCCCCATAAACTGCGGGATTTGAAGGCGATGACCGGCCAAATCGCCATCGTCGCCGAGGACGCCGAGGTCGCCATGACGCTCCGCTTCGACCGCGGCGATCTCACGGTCTACGACGGCGTCGTTGGCGTGCCGGACGTCATCGTGCGGGCCTCGTCGGACGTCATCATCGCGCTGTCGAACGTGCCGCTGACGCGCCGCTTCGGCCTGCCGCTCCCCGCCGCGCGCGACCCCGAGGGCCGAAAGACGATGGGCGACGTGCTCAAAGCCATGCGGAGCGGCGCCCTGGACGTGACCGGCGCCGCCCGAAACGCCGCGATGATGTTGCATCTTACACGCATCATGTCCGTCAACGGTTGACTGCAGCGTCCGAGAAGGTCAAAGAGCCCACCATGCCGCTCACGCGGACCGAATTCGACGCGCTGATGAACCGGCGCCCCGCCATGCTCGCGCCGATGGAAGACGTCACCGACGCCGTCTTTCGTCGGTTCGCGCGCGGGTTCGGGGCGGATGTGTGCTTCACCGAGTTCGTGAACGTCGAGGGGCTCCTCCGCGGCTGCAAGAACGCGCGCCGCAAGATGACGCTCGCCGAGGACGACGCGCCGACCGCGATTCAGATTTACGGCTCGAACCCCGAGCGCTTGGCCGAAGCGGCGCGCGTCGCCGAAGCGGCGCAGCCCGCGTTCGTCGACGTCAACTGCGGCTGCTGGGTGCCCAAAATCGCCGGCCGCGGCGCCGGCGCGGGCTGGCTGCGCGATCCCGACGCGATGGTCGCGATGGCCAAGATGGTCGTCTCGAGCGTCTCGTGCCTCGTCACGGTGAAGACGCGCATCGGCCTCGACGAGCAGAACACGCCCATCGTCGACCTCGCGCGGCGGCTCGAGGACACGGGCGTCGCGGCGCTCACGATCCACTGCCGCACCGCAAAAATGGGCCACTCGGGCTCGGCCGACTGGACCTGGGCCCAAAAGGCGCGCGCCGCCGTCTCGATCCCCGTCGTCGTCAACGGCGACGTCGTGTCGGCCGACGCGGCCGAGCGGGCGCTCGCCGAAACCGGCTGCGCCGCGGTGATGGTCGGCCGGCGCGCGATCGAGCATCCCTGGGTCTTCCGTGAAATCCGCGCCCGGCTCGACGGCCAGCCGGACGCGGCGCCGCCGACCCTCGAGGAGCGGCTCGGCCTCTGCCGCGACCACCTCCGCGCCAACGTCGCGCAACGCACCGAAATTCACGGGGTTCGCGTCACGCGGCGCCACCTCAGCGGTTATCTCCGTGGGATGGCGGGCGCGGCCGAGCTGCGGCGAAAGCTCCTCTTTTGCGA
This sequence comes from uncultured delta proteobacterium, assembly GCA_963731595.1. GTDB lineage: Bacteria > Myxococcota_A > Polyangia > Polyangiales > Polyangiaceae > DASXHD01. The sequence goes on along the minus strand of CAVSWE010000001.1, from coordinate 963,105 downwards.
CAGCCTCGAGGGCTGTCTCGCCATCCTCGACGAGTACGAGGGCAGGAAAAATGCGGCCTGACGTGCCGCGACTTGACGTTCGGGCGCAAAAAACCTAGTTTCCGCGCCCCGCTTCCCAAACGCTTTTCGCGTTCGAAGGTTTTTCATGGTCACCATTCGTCTTTCTCGTCAGGGCACCAAGAAGCGCCCGTTTTATCGTCTCGTCGTCGCCGACGCCCGCCGCCCGCGCGGTGGCCGTTTCCTCGAGAACATCGGCACGTTCGACCCCTCGAACGACGCCTCGTTCGTCGTTAATCAAGACCGTCTGTCGTATTGGACGAGCAAGGGCGCGCTTCCGTCGGAGACCGTCGCGCGTCTGCTCAAGCGCGCCGCGAAGACTGCGGCCGCCGCGAAGGCCTGACGATGGACTCGAGCTCCCCGCTCCAGGAGCTGATCCGCACCATCGCGGTCGAGCTCGTCGACCACCCCGACCAAGTCGAGGTGCGCGAGATCGCGACGGACAACAACAGCGTCATCGAGCTCCGCGTGGCGAAGGAAGACATCGGCAAGGTGATCGGCAAAGAAGGCCGCACCGCCCAGTCGATGCGCACGATCCTCGCCGCGGTCTCGACCAAGCTCGGCAAGCGCGCGCACCTCGACATCGTCGATTGAACGACGAGAGAGCAGCGCGCTGGGTTCCGCTCGCGGAGGTCGCGCGTCCGCACGGCGTCCGAGGCGAGTTGCGGCTTCAGCTCTACAACTCCGAGAGCGACTTCCTGCTCGGCGTCGACGAGGTGCTCGTTCGTCTGAAAAAGGGCGAAGCGCACGAGGTGTCGGTCGACGCGGCGCGCCGCGCCGACAAGACGATCCTGCTCAAGCTGCATTCCGTGGACGATCGCGATCGCGCCGAGGGGCTCCGCGGCGCCGAGATATGCGTTCGCCGCAGCGATTTCCCGCCGCTCGAAGACGGCGAGTTCTACGCCTGCGACGTGGAGGGCGCGGAGGTGCGATTGCAGAATGCACGCATCGGCGTCGTCGCGCGCTACGTCGAGTATCCGGCGGCGTACGTGCTGCTCGTCCGCAAGGACGACGGCTGGCGTCGCTCGAGGTGCCCCTGACCGACGCGTACGTCGCGAAGATCGACGCGGACGCGGGAGTCGTCGAGCTCTCGAGCATCGAGGACTTATGAGGGTCGACGTCGTCACGCTTTTTCCCGAGCTCTTCGACGCGTTCAAGTCGACGAGCCTGGTCGGGCGTGCGGTCGACACGGGCGCGCTCGCGATGCGCTTCCGCTCGCCGCGCGATTTCGGCCTCGGCAAGCACAAGAGCGTCGACGACACGCCGTACGGCGGCGGGAGCGGCATGGTGATGCGCGTCGACGTGCTCGTCGCGTGCATGGAGTCGCTGGGCGACGTCGAGCCGCGCGCGCGGCGCTTTCTGCTCACGCCGCAGGGTCGGCCATTCGATCAAGCGAAGGCGATCGCGCTCGCGAGCGAGCCGGCGATCATGCTCGTCTGCGGGCGCTACGAAGGCTTCGACGAGCGCGTGCGCAAGTACGTCGACGACGAGATCTCGCTCGGGGATTTCGTGATGACCGGCGGCGAGGTCTGCGCGATGGCGATCGTCGAGGCGGTCGCGCGGCTGCTGCCCGGTGTGCTCGGCAACGAAGCCTCGGCGCACGAGGAGTCGCACAGCCCAGGAAACCAGGGGTTGCTCGAGTACCCGCACTACACGCGGCCCGCGGATTTCGGGGCGACGGCATCCCCGACGCGCTTCTCTCCGGAAACCACGCGCGCATCGCGAGCTGGCGCGCCGAGCAGGCTCGCGCACGCACGCTCGCGCGCCGCCCGGACCTGCTCGCGAAGAAGGGCGAGAGCTGACGTGAGGCGCGTCGCGATCGCCCTCGTGCATCATCCGGTCCTCGACGGGCGGGGCGAGATCGTGACGAGCGCCGTCACCAACCTCGACGTGCACGATCTCGCGCGGAGCGCCCGCACGTTCGGCGCGAGCGACTACTTCATCGTTCACCCGATCACCGCGCAGCGCGATCTCGTCGAGAAGATCCAGAAGCACTGGGCCGAGGGCTCGAGCGGCAAGCGCATTCCGGCGCGAAAGGACGCGCTCGCACTGGTGCGGACGGTCGCCTCGCTCGAGGGCGCGTACGACGCGCTCGGCGGGCGCGCGGCGGTCGAAGTGTGGACGACCGGCGCGAAGGCCGAGGGCGCGGTGCTCGCGATGCCCGAGGCGCGCGGGCGCTGCGCGAGCGGCGAAAAACCGCTCCTGATCGTGTTCGGGACCGCCTGGGGGCTCGCGCCCGAGGTGCACGCGGCGGCGGACGGTCGGCTCCCGCCGATCCTCGGAGCCGCCGACGCGTACAACCATTTGAGCGTGCGCTCGGCGTGCGCGAATCTACCTCGATCGGCTGCTCGGACAACCCTGACGTGCGTCAGAAGCGAGCGTCGAGCGCGCCCAGGCCGACGCGGACGGGCGCGCGCGGCGCCGTCAGCCAGACGACGAGGCCCGCGGCCGCGAGCACCGCCGAAGCGACGAACGCGATTGTCGACGCGTCCGCGAAGCTCGCGGCGCTCGAGCGCGCGGCCTCGAAGTCCGCCCGCGACGGTCCGCCGGCGAGGGCCTGCGCGTCGGCCTTCTTCGCGATCGCGACGCCGCCGAAGACGCTCGCCAGCGCGAGACCCGCGGCGCCGGTGAAGGTCATCGCGGCCCCCGCGAAGCGACGCGCCGGAGATGGCCGCGGCGCGGGCCGCTCGAGCGCGCGCAGCTCCGGCACCGACACGGTCAAGAGCTCCGCGCCGCGCGCGCGAACCGTGTCTTGCCAGGGCGCTCTCCCGGGCGCCGTCGCGCGCACGACGTGAGCGCCGGGCGCGACGACGACCGTGCCCGCCGCGTCGCGATCGTCGACGGTCACGCGCGCGCCGGCCGGCGCGACGATCGCGATCTTCGGGAGCGAGGCCGACACGGCCTCTGCCCGCGCGCGCGCGAGCGCCTCGCGGTCGTCGTTTTGCGCGTGCGCGAGCGCTTCGGCGCGCCGGAACGTGTCGTACGCCGCGCCGCGGTCGCCGAGCTTCTCGCGGCACTCGCCGAGGTTGAGCAGGGCCCCGATCGAGGGCTCGATCTTGAGCGTGTCGAGGAAGAACGGCACGGCATCCGCGCATCGTCCTGCCGCGGCGAGCGCGCGCCCGTGCGTGAAGAGCTCGACCGCGGTCGCGCGCGGCTCGCCGGCGAAGGACGTGGACGCCGTGAGGAGCAGGAGCGCGACGAGGCGCGCGCCGCGCATCAGAATCGCTCCAGCGGGTTCGGCGACGACGCGGCCGGACGCGCGGTGGGGTGCGGCCGCGGCCGGATCCGCGACGCGTGCGTCGCCGACACGACGGCGGTCACCGTGGGCACGACGATCGGCGGCGGAGGGTCGAGGTCGCGCGGCGCCGCGCACTCTGCCGGCGACGTCGTCGCGAGCGTCGCGGTCTCGGGCCGCGACGGGCGACGCGACAGGATGACGGCGACGACGCCAACCGCGACGACGAACGCGAGCGCTCCCGCGAGCAAGACGGATCGCGGCGTGCGCTCGCGCGGCAGCGCGTCGAGCGAGGAGACGAGGTGCGTCGGCGCGTCGCGCGCCGCGGGCTCGGCGGACGCCTCGGGTTCGACGTGCGCGAGAGCTCGTGCGATTCGCTCCGCCGAGCCGTGCGAGCCGTCCGCGAACGGCTCGAGCCTTGCCGCGAGCTCGGCGACGCTCGCCGGTCGCGCGGCGGGATCCTTCGACAGACACGCGGCGACGATTGCGTCGAGCTCGCGTGGCACGTCGGCGCGATGGGCCTCGATTGGCCCAGGCGACGCCGAGAGCACGGCCGCGCAAATCTCGGGCGTGGTGCGGCCGGGGAAGGGGAGCGCGCGCGTGAGGATCTCGTACAGCGTCACGCCGAGCGACCACACGTCGGTCCGTGCGTCGAGCGGCCTCCCCGAGAGGTGCTCGGGCGACATGTACGACGGCGAGCCGAGGATCGCGCCGCTCGCGGTGATGCGGCGGTCGTCCTCGTTCGGGTTCTTCGCCAGGCCGAAGTCGAGCAGCTTCACGATCTCGCGCCCGTCGGGCAGCCTCGCCAGGAAGAGGTTGCTCGGCTTGAGATCGCGGTGGACGATTCCGCGCGCGTGCGCGGCGGCGAGCCCTTCGCACGCTTCCAGGATCCAGCGGACGGCGTCGCCCGTTCGCGCCGGCGGGCCGGAGGCGACGCGCGCGTGGAGGTCCTCGCCGTCGAGCCGCTCCAGCACCAGGTACGGGTCGCCCTCGCGCGTTCGGCCGACCTCGAGCACGCGCGCGACGTGCTCGCTCTCGACCGCGGCCGCCGCGCGGGCCTCGCGCAGGAACCGGTCGACGGCACCCTCGGCCATCGCGCCTCTGCGCAGCAGCTTGAGCGCGACGCGCCGGCCGAGCTCGAGATCGCGCGCGGCGAGCACGATGCCCATGCCGCCCTGCCCGAGCACGCGCTCGACGCGGTATTTCCGCGCGATCAACGCGCCCGCGCGCGGCGTCACGGGAGCACGAGCCGCATGACCGCGGTCCCTTCGATCCAATAGAGCGACGTGTCGTCGGCGGCGAGCGCGGTGATCGCGGTCGTCGTCGTGTGGAGGACGCTCGGGCTCGGGCACGTCGGCGAGCTCGTCGGGCACGCCGCGAGGGTCCACGCCGCGCCGGCGCCCTCGACGAAGTACACGCTCGCCTCCGACGCGGTCGTCGTGACGACGTGCTCCACGACCCCTCCGCTCGCGAACGACTTGGCCGTCGCGAGGTCTTTGTCCGCCACGTAGAGCCCGCTCGACGTCCCGAAGAAGACCGACGCGATTGTCGCCGCGAGACCGAGCGGAGAGCTGGCGAGCGCCGTCGTCGCATGATCGGGCGACGCGCACGGGGGGCTCGCGCAGTCGAAGATCCCCGGTACGCCGTCCTCGGCCCAATAGACGCGTGTCGACTGCGGCACGGCGACGACCGCGCCCGACGTGCTGCTCGCGATCGACTGGGAGATCACCTGCGTCTGCGTGCTGCCGTCGAGCGACGCGCGGACGACGCGAAGCGTGCCGCCGCTCCACCCGACGGCGTGAACCCAGCTCGACGCGGTCGACGCCGCGAGACCGGTGAGCTGCAGCGCGCCGAGGTCGACGATCGTCGATGGCGTGCCGCACGCGCCCGCTCCGGCGCAGCCGAACACGGCGTTTCCGTCGTTCCAGTAGACGCGCGACGCCGACGCGGCCACGAGGCGAGGGGTCGCCGAGCCGGCGGTGAAGACGTGCGACGCGGACGCGCAGCCGTTCACCGAGCACGCTTGGACTTCGCCGCCGACGCGGACGAAGACGTTCTTTCCGTCGGTCGCGAGCGTCGGCTCGAGCCCGCTCTCGACGAGGAGCGTCGCTGGAGGGCAGGGCGCGTCGCACGTGGGGGTCGCGTCGGCCTCGAGCGCGGCGTCCGCGGTGGCGTCGGCGCGGCCGTCCTCCGGCGCGTCGGGCGCGGCGTCGACGCCGACGTACACGACCGCGTCGAGGTCCAGCACCTGGGCGCAGGCGCCCAGCGCGATCCCCACCGACGCGAGCGCCATGAACGTTCGCACACTCCTCCTAGTCACTGTCTAGATCACTTGTCTGGACAGCGTCAAGATGCCCCCGTTGCGCTCGCCGTCCGATTGGAAGAGATTGCAAGCGATTGCCCGCTCGAATCTCGCTACCACCACGGCGCGCTTCGCGAGGCGCTGCTTCGCTCGGTCGAGCGCATCATCAAGAAGCGGGGCGTCGGGTTCGTCTCGCTCCGCGAGGTGGCGCGCGACGCGCGCGTCTCCCACTCGGCTCCGGCGCATCACTTCGACAACAAAGCGGGCCTGCTCACCGCGTTCGCCGCGAGCGGCTTCGAGAAGATGGCGGCCGTCGTCGAGGCGGAGGTCGCCGCGTCCGGCGCGAAGACCGGGCCCGACGTGCTCGAGGCGATGGGCCGCGCTTACGTGCGATTCGCGATCGAGCACCCCGAGCACTTCGGCGTCATGTTCCGTTCGGAGATCCTCGACGTCGCCTCGCCCGACTACGCCGCGTCCGCCGCAAAGGCCTGGACGATGCTCGCCGCCACGGTGCGGCGATGCGCGACCGAGGGCTACATTCGCGCGGCCGAGGTGGACACGATCACCGCGGCCGCGTGGTCCGTCGCGCACGGCCTCGCGGCGCTGTGGATCGGCGGCCGCTTGCCGGCGCGCGTGGAAGAGCGCGATCCCGAGAAGCTCGCGGCGCGCGCGCTCCGCGCGTTCGTCGACGGCGTCGTGCGCGGCGCGAAGCGCTGAGCTGCGCGACAATCACGCGAGGCCGAGGAGGCGCGCGCACTCGCTCGTGTACTCGCTCGCGCTCTCCCGCTCGACGAGCGGCGGCTCGATCGAGAGGCCTCCGGTCTTGCTCGCGCGGAGCTCGACGAGCGCCACGCGAGCCGGAGCGCGCGAAGTCGCGTGAACGAGACGCAGCCGCTTCGGCTCGAGGCCCGCGCCGCGCGCGCACGCGAAGAGCCGGCCCAAATCGCGTGCAGGATACACGAAACACGCGCGGCCTCGCCGGCCGAGGATCTCGCGCGCCGCGCGCACGAAGCGTTCGAGCTCGCCGACGCGCGCGCCGGCGGCCTTGCGCGAAGGACGTCCCGCGCCGGGCTCGAAATAGGGTGGGTTGCAGACGACGAGCGCCGCTTCGCCCCTGCGGGCGCGCGACGCGGCGAGGACGTCGGCGCAAACGACCGTCGCGCGCGCGCCGTTCGCCTCGATGTTCCTCCGAGCGAGGTCGCATACGCCTTCGTCGAGGTCGACCAGCACCGCGCGCTCCACGAAGCCCCGCGCGATCCCGACGAGCGCGACCGCGCCGACGCCCGCGCCGAGATCGAAGGCGAGGCCGCGCGTCGCGCCAGCGAAGTCGGCCAGGATCAGCGCGTCCGCGTTGACGCGGTACCCGCGTCCGCGCGCGGGCTGCGCGAGCGCGACGCGTCCCCCGAAGATGGCGTCGACGTCGGTCGTCGCCGCGCCCTTCGGGCGGTCGGCCGCGCCTGCGGCGCGGACCTCAGTCCCCGCGCCCTTCGGGCGGTCGGCCGCGCCTGCGGCGCGGACCTCAGTCGTGCTGATAAGGCCTCCGGCCACGGAGGGAGAGACCCGTGACCGCGCCCGCGAAGACTTGCACCGTGTATTCGCCGATGAGCTTCCGCTGGCCGCCCTCGAGCCCCACGGCGCTGATGTGGATCGGCACCCCGGGCGGGTAGTTGAGCGCGCCGAACAGGCCGAGCTGGCTCGTGCCCGTTCCGTTTTGCGCGGCGGTGAGATTGGGCAGCGGGTTCGTCTCGTCCGAGTTGAAGTAGAAGACGTCGGTCTCCGCGCGCACGTCGGTGTTGACCATCGCGCCCGAGACGCGAACGTCGCCGCAGTCGTGCACCTCGCCCGCGAGCAGGCCCTTGGCCGAGGACACCGACGTCCCGACCGACGCCGTGACCGTGAGCGGGTCGGTCGTGCCCACCGCCGTCGTGTCGTAGGTCACCTGTCCGTTCGAGACCGCGGCGTTCGAGAAGTAGATGTTGTAGTCGTAAAAGTCGTACCACTTCTGCGCGCCGTTCGCGTCCGACGTGTGGATGACGAGCGGCGTCTCGGTCGGCACGTTCGCGTAGGTGAACTGGCGCTCGGTGCAGCCGCTCGTCGGGCAGCCGCTGAGCCACGTGTTGGTGCGGGACGGAGCGTTCGTGTCGGTCGTGACCGCCGTTCCGACGAGCGGCCCGAGCTTCCCGACCTGACCGCCGGAGATGTCCTCCTGGTAGATCTCGACCTTCACGCCGGCCGAGTCCTGATCGCTTCCCACGAAGACCTTGAGGTAGCCGACGAGCGTGACGGTCTGCGGCGTGCCTTGCGTCGGCGGCGCGTCGATGCACGAGAGATCGACCGTCGACTGCCCCGAGGGCGCGCCGTAGTTGTGCAAGCTCGACGGGGCGCGCGCGAGCTCGTTCTTCGGGTCCTGGACCCAGGCGCAGCACGCCGCGACCGGCTTGCTGTCGATGCACGTCGCCGGCGGCGTCACCGCCGGGCACGCCGCACCCAGGTTCCCGCCGGTTCCGGCGGCGCAGAGTGCGTCGTTCGTCCAGCCGACGCTCAGGTCTTGCGAACAAGCGCCGGCGCCGGCGTCGGTCGTGGGCTTGTTGCTGCTGCAGGCGACGACCGCCGAGGCGGCGAAAAGAAAAGCGAGGGTGGCGCGTGCGATCATGATTGGGCCGACTACGATACCGGAAATGACGCCGGCCGTCTCGACCGGACCATCGCGCTGCGAGGCCCGGACCGGAGAAGTGAAGGAGAGGGCGCGGGCCCTCGGGTTCGACGCCGTCGGCGTGGCGCGCGCCGAGCCGCTCGAGCGCGATCACGCGCGCTACCGCGCGTTCGTCGAGGCCGGGTTTCACGGCGAGATGGGCTGGCTCGCTCGCGACGAGGACGACGTCCGCAAGGACGTGCGCGTGGCGCGCATGCTCGAGGGCGCCAAGAGCGTGATCGCGCTCGCGAGCGCCTACCAGCGCCCGGCCGACGACGAGGAGCGGGACCCGGAGCTCGCCAAGCACGTCGCCCGCTACGCCCGCGGGCGCGACTACCACAACGGACTGAAGAAGAAGCTCCGCAAGCTCGCGGCGTTCGTCCGCACGCTCGAAGACGGCGCGACCGCGCGGCCGCTCACGGACGACGCGCCGATCCTCGAGCGGGCGTGGGCGGCCCGCGCGGGGCTCGGATTCGTCGGTAAAAATGGGCTCCTCATCGTACCGGGGCGCGGGTCGTTCGTGCTCCTCGGCGAGGTCGTGACGAACGTCGAGCTCGTGCCGGACGCGCCGATGCCCGAGCGCTGCGGGAGCTGCACGCGATGCATCGACGCGTGCCCGACCGCCGCGATCGTGAAGCCCTTCGTGCTCGACGCGCGAAAGTGCGTGTCGTACCTGACCATCGAGCTCCGTTCGCCCATCCCCGTGACGCTGCGCGAGGGCGTCGGCGAGCATCTCTTCGGGTGCGACGACTGCCAGACCGTCTGCCCGTTCACGCATGGTACAGGAGCCAAGCACCCGACCGGCGACGGCGACCGCTACCGGCCGCTCGCGCGCTGGTCGCGGACCTCGCTCGAGGATTTGCTCGGGCTCGAGAGCGACTCGGAGGCCTGGCAGAGGCTCGGGCAGGGGACGCCGCTGCATCGGGCGACCGCCGAGGGCCTCGCGCGGAACGCGGCGATCGTCCTCGGAAACCGCCGGGAGCGCAACGCTGCGCCGGCCCTCGAACGCGCTGCGTCGTCGCATCCGTCCGAGACGGTCCGCGACGCGGCGCGCTGGGCCATCGCGCGAATCTCGTGGTAGATCAGCGCCATGCTGCCGCGGTGTTTTTCGATCGTGCTCGCGCTGGCCTGCGCCGCGCCGACGGCGCGCGCGCAAGAGTCGGCCGTCGACTCGGCGCGCGCGGCGGCGCGGGCGCATCCGGGCGACGCGGCCTCGTCGATCGCGCTCGGTCGAGCGCTCCGTCGCGCCGGCCACTACGCCGAATCCATCGCCGAGCTTCGCCGCGGCGCCGCGTCGCTCGCCGCCCACCAGCCCGACGCCGCGATCGAGCTCCACGTCGAGCTCGCGCGCGCGTTCATCGCGCAGCGCGATTTCCCGCAGGCGATGGTCGCGTGCCGCGTCGCGATGGCGCAGACCGGCGGCGCGGCCGAGGGTCACGCGTGCGCGGCCGAAGCCGACTTGCTCTGGCGACGCGCGACCGACGCGCTCACCGAGCTCCAGCAAGCGGGCCACACCTTCGACGCGAAGGTCGCCGAGGGCCGTGCCCTCGCGCTGCAGCTCAAAGACGCGCAGGCCGAGGCCGCGTTCCGCGACGCGATGACGCTCGAACCCAGCCGCGCCGAGCCGCACCTCTACCTCGGTACGTACTGGGCGACGACCGGCAAGCCGGACCAAGGGCTCGCCGAGCTGAAGCGCGCCGTCGAGCTCGATGGCACGAACCCCGACGCGCTCTACGAGCTCGGGCGCGCGCTCCCCGCGGGGCCCGACGCGATCGCGGCGCTCGAGAAGGCGACGCACGAACGGCCGGGGTTTCTCGAGGCGTGGGCGAAGCTCGCCGAGGTGGATCTCGCGCTCGGAAAAAATGAGAACGCGCGCGCGGCCGCGGCGTCGGCGCTGCGGCTCAACGGGCAAGACGCTTCGGCGCACGTCGTCGTCGGTCGCGTGGCGCTCGCCGACGGCAAGATCGACGACGCGATCCGCGAGGCGCGCGCCGCGCTCGGCGTCCTCGCGACCTCGTCGCCGGCCAAGCTGCTGCTCGCCGACGCGTACGCGCAAAAGGGCGACATCGATCTCGCGCTCGAGCAGTACCAAGCGGCGTACGGGCTCGAATCGGCAGAACCCCGACGTACTCGTGCACGCCGCGCGCGCGTGCGTGAAGGCCGGGCGGCTCACGAGCGCGCGCGCCTACGCGGCGACGGTCACCCGCGATTTCCCGACCTGGGGCCCCGGCTTCGCAGCGCTCGGCGACGCGCTCGCCGCAGACGGCGACCCGGCCGGCGCACGCACCGCGTACGACAAAGCTCTCCAAGGCCGCGGCCCCGTCGACGCGGCGGCGGTCCGCGCCAAGCTCACGACCCTTCACGCTCCATGACGGCGGCGCGCACCTCGTACGATGCACCCGCTCGTTGAACGAATCCTCGGAGGCGAGGTCCGCGCGACCGCACGCGCGATGCGCCTCGTCGACGACCGCGCGCCCGAGGCGACTGGGATCCTCAAGGATCTCTTCCCGCACACGGGTCGCGCATGGGTGCTCGGCGTCACCGGAAATCCCGGCTCGGGGAAGTCGACCCTCTGCGACCGGCTCATCGATCACGCGCGCAAGCGCGGCCTGCGCGTCGGCGTCATCGCCGTCGATCCGTCGAGCCCGTACTCGGGCGGCGCGATCCTCGGCGACCGCATCCGCATGATGCGTCACGCGACCGACGAGGGCGTCTTCATCCGCTCCGTCGCGACGCGCGGGCACCTCGGCGGCCTGTCGCGCTCGGCGCGCGATCTCGTGCGCATCCTCGACGCGTTCGGCTCCGATCTGATCATCGTCGAGACTGTCGGCGTCGGCCAGGACGAGCTCGAGATCACGCGCACCGCGCACACGACGCTCGTCGTCATGGCGCCCGGGCTCGGCGACGACGTGCAGGCGATCAAGGCGGGCCTCATGGAGTGCGCCGACGCGTTCGCCGTCAACAAGGCCGACCGCGACGGCGCCGACGCGACCGTGCGCGATCTCCAGCTCATGATCGCGCTCGGCAGCGAGTCGATGGTCGCCTCCGGCAAGCAGCGCGGTCACGTCGTGCACTCCGAGCAGGACGGCGTCGTCGAGAACGCGCGGCGCGCCGAGTCGTGGACGCCGCCGATCGTGAAATGCGTCGCGCTCCGCGGCGAGGGTGTCGACGAGCTCTACGCCGCGCTCGAAAAACATCACGCGTGGGTCTCGGACACCGAAGAGGGCCGCGCGCGCCGCCGTTCGCGCCTCGCCGAAGAGCTCCGCGAGACGCTGCGCGAGGCGCTCATCGACGCGGCCGTCGAGAGCCTGGGCGACGCGATGGACGAGGCCGTCGCGGCCGTCGAGGCGAAGAGCGTGGACCCGTACACCGCGACCGAGGACCTCGTCGCGCGATTCCGCGGCGCGCGCCCGAGGTGAGCCCGATCACGTCGGGCGGCGAATCGTCGGCACGGCGTCGTCGACGTCGGTCGGGTGGTCGACGTACGGCGCCTGCGACGCGCCGGCGGCGGCGGACTCGGTCGGCGTGCCCTTCGGGCTGTCGGCCGCGCCTGCGGCGCGGACCTCAGTGACGTGCGCGGCGGCGCGTCCGAGATCCTCGCGCATCGAGCGGCACCAGCGCTCGAGCTCGGCGAGCTGACCGCGTAAGCGCGTCGACTCTTCGATCGAGATGTCGCCGTCGGCTTGGGCGAGGCTGAAATCCGCCGAGAACGCGCCGAACGCCGCCGCGAGCTGGCGAAAGCGCTCGTCGAGCCGCACCGACGACGACGCGGGCGGCGGCGCGAGCGAGATGCGCGACGGTGTCATCTGCGCCGAGATCACCTGCGAGTCGGGCAACAGCGCGAGGAGCTCGTTGCGCATCACCTGGGCCGACGGCCGCTCCTCGGGGACGCGCGCGAGCCCCGAGTGGATCAGCGCGTCGAGCTTCGCGCCGACGTTCGGACGAAATTGCGACACGCGCGCGGCGTCGCAGGTGAGCATGTTGGTGACGACCTCGACGTGGGTCGCGCCTTCGAACGGCCTTCGCCCGGTGAGCGCCTCGAAGAGCACGATCGAGCACGCGTAGACGTCGCACGCGGCGCCGACCCGGTCGCCGGTCGCCTGCTCGGGCGCCATGTAATACGGCGTGCCCATGACGACGCCCGACTCGGTGAGGCTCACCATGTCGGTGTCGCTGATGCTCGAACGCGACACAGCCTTCGCCACGCCGAAGTCGAGCACCTTCACGACGAAGCTGTCGCCCGCGGGCTTGTGCAAAAAGACGTTCTCGGGCTTCACGTCGCGGTGGACGACGCCGCGACGATGCGCGGCCGCGAGCGCGGCGAAGACTTGCGCGCCGACGAGAGCGACGGTCTCTTCGGCGACCGGCGCTTCGCGCGCGATCATGTGGCGCAGCGTCTCGCCGGTCAGCCGCTCCATCACCATGAACGGACGCCCGTCGTCGAGCTGCCCGAGATCGTAGACCTCACACACGTTCGGGTGGCCCATCGCTCCCGCGGTGCGTGCCTCTTGGTGGAAGCGCGCGAGCGCGGAGCTCCCGTCGCCGGCTTGCTGCGCGAGCACTTTGATCGCGACGAGCTTGCCGATCCCGAGGTTCTCGGCCTCGTAGACCATGCCCATCCCGCCGCGCCCGATGACGCCGCGCACCGCGTATTTGCGCTCGATCGTCCGGCCGACGAGATCGGGGGTCTCGGTCATCTCGTTCGTTTGTATCGGTTGATGAGCCCGTTCGTCGAGGAATCGTGGCTGGTCACCGGGGCGCTGCCCTCGAGCTCGGGGATGATCGCGACGGCGAGCTGCTTGCCGAGCTCCACGCCCCATTGGTCGAAGCTGTAAATCTTCCAGATCGATCCCCTGCACGAAGATCTTGTGCTCGTACGCCGCGATGAGCTGCCCGAGCGTCCGCGGCGTGATCTCCGGCAGCACGAACGAGCTCGTCGGCCGGTTGCCCGTGAACGTCTTGTGCGGGACGAGCGCGTCGACGCGGTCCTTGGGCGTGCCGCTCTTCTCGAGCTCGGCGCGGACCTCGCTCTCGGTCTTGCCCTTCATCAGCGCCTCGGTCTGCGCGAAGAAGTTCGCGAGCAAGATCTCGTGGTGCTTGCCGAGCGGATTGTGCGACTTCACCGGTGCAATGAAGTCGCACGGGATGAGCCGCGTGCCTTGGTGGATGAGCTGGTAGAACGCGTGCTGCCCGTTGGTCCCCGGCTCGCCCCAGATGACCGGGCCGGTGTCGTAGGTTCGAATGCGCGCGCCGCCCTTGTCGACGCCCTTGCCGTTCGACTCCATGTCGCCCTGCTGGAAATACGCGGCGAAGCGGTGCAGGTATTGGTCGTAAGGGAGGATCGCGTGCGTCTGCGCGCCGAAGAAGTTCGAGTACCAGACGCCGAGCATGCCCATGATGACGGGCAGGTTCTTCTCGAGCGGCGCCGTCTTGAAGTGCACGTCCATCTCGTGGGCGCCGGCGAGGAGCTCCTCGAAATTGTCCATGCCGATCGCGCACGCGATCGAGAGGCCGATGGCGCTCCAAAGCGAGTAGCGGCCGCCGACCCAGTCCCAGAAGGGAAACATGTTCGCCGTGTCGATGCCGAACTTGGAGACCTCTTTGGCGTTGGTCGAGACGGCGACGAAGTGTTTGGCGACCGCGTCGTTGCCTGCGCGCAATTTCTCGAGCAGCCAGCGCCGCGCGCTCTCGGCGTTGGTCATCGTCTCCAGCGTCGTGAAGGTCTTGGACGCGACGACGAAGAGCGTCCGCTCGGGGTCGAGCTGGCGCACGGTCTCCGCGAGGTGCGTTCCGTCGACGTTCGAGACGAAATGCGGCCGCGGCGCGCGTCCATACGGTTTGAGCGCCTCGGTCACCATCACGGGCCCGAGATCGCTTCCGCCGATGCCGATGTTGACGACGTCGGTGATCGTCTTGCCGGTGTGACCCTTCCACGCGCCCGAGCGGAGCCGCTCGGTGAAATCTCGCATCTTCGCGAGCACGGCGTTCACCTCGGGCATCACGTCCTTGCCGTCGACGAGGATCGGCGCGTTCGACCGGTTCCGGAGCGCGACGTGCAAGACGGCGCGGTTCTCGGTGCCGTTGATCTTCTCGCCGGCGAACATCTTGTCGCGCCACGCTTCGACCTTCTGCTGCCGCGCGAGCTCGAAGAGGAGCTTCATCGTCTCGGCGGTGACGCGGTGCTTCGAGTAATCGAGGAAGACGTCGCCCGCCTCGATCGAAAATGCGTCGAAGCGCTTCGGGTCCTTCGCGAAGAGATCGCGGAGGTGAAGCGCCTCGATCGTGTTTTTGTGCTCAGCGAGCGCGTTCCACGCGGCAGTTCCTACGAGCGCCATGGCCCGAGGATACGGACGAGTCAGTGAAACGCAAACTCGGGCGCCGCGTCGCACTGAAAGAGCGGGATGGTGCTCGCGACGCCGGCGGACGTGAACGCGCCGGTCACGTCGGCGAGCGTCTCTTGCCCGCCCGGGATCGGGATCGTCGTCTCCTGCACCGCGAGGCTGCGCGGCTCGCCGCACGCGTCGACGGTCTCGTACGTCCGCGGGTCGCCGATCGCCGAGACGATGTCGCTCACCCCGTAAAAGGCCTGGCCGGAGACGGTCGTGAGCAGGACATCGGCCGGCTTCGCGTCGATGAGCGCGCGGTACGGGCGGGTCACGTCGCCGCGCACGACGAGGAGATCGGCGTAAAGGCCCTTCACGATGGCTCCGATTTTGTCGTCCATGCCCACGGTCCTCGCCGGGTTGCTCGTCACCATCGCGACGAGCTGCTCGTCGGAGAGCAGGCCGGCGTAGCGCTCTTGGTTCACGCGGTCGGCGACCTTGAGCTCGCCGAGCACGTTCGAGCTGCCCGACGGGGCCCAGTCCGGCGCGATCGAAATCGTGATGCCCGCAGCGACTGCGGCCGGGATGTTCGTCGTCTGCCCGTAGAGCGCGAGGTTCGAGAGCGGTGACCAGACGAGCTTGGCGCCGATCTGGCCCATGCGGTTCAGTTGATCGACCGTGAGCGCCGTGCCGTGAATGGCGACGAGCTGCGGCTTGATCAGGCCGATTTTGTCGAGGTAGTCGAACTCGGCCCGCGACGAGTCGTCGACGCCCTCGGCGAGGTGCACGACGAACGCCTTCGTCGCGCCGCTGGCGAACTGCGCGTTGAGGTTGTCGGCGTCGCTCTGCGAGAGAGCGGTCACCGGTAGGACGTCCTGGCGGACGTGGTCGGCGCAGAAGTTCTCGAACTCGACGTTGCGCGCCCACGACCGTGTGCAGCTCAGAATCCTCGGAGCCTTCGACGCTGGTCGTGCCGCCGACGATCGCGCGGAGCTCGCCGTATTTGACCGCCTCGCACATGTGCTTCGCCTTCTTCACGGCGTTGTAGGGCGCCTTGACGGCGGTCCCGTACGCGGTCGAGCGCGCCCACTGGTAGCGGTTCTGCCAGCGCTTGCCCGAGTTCCAGAACGGGATGAAATCGTAGGCGACGTGGTTGTGGAGATCGACGAGGCCTGGCGCGATGACGCCGCCGGTCTCCACGATCGTCGTGTTCGGCGGGACGTCCGCCGCGGACGTCGCGACCTCGACGATCTTCTCGCCCGAGACGACGACGTACGCGTCGGCCGGCCCGTTCGGGAGGAGCGCCGTGCCGTGGAGCGCGTAGGTCGGCCCGGTGAGCGCCTTGCACCCGGACTTCCACGTCGAGCTGACGTCGTCGCTGCTCGTGTCCGTGGCGTCGGCCGCGGAGCACGCGACGGCGGACAGCGCGGCGAGGGCGAAGGCGGCGAAGAGGTTAGGACGAGAGAACATGAAAGGGCTCCGACATTTACGGTGTAAGGTTGAGCGATGAGGAGCGGCGGCGGGCGGTTTCTCCGCCTCGGCGCTGCGGTCCGTTGCGCACGGCGTGGGTGTTTCGCCGCGTCTGTGCGGTGACCAACCCGTATCGCTCGTTGTACGGAGGGTCGCGGTGTAATCTTCTCCCGCACATGCGTCTTCGCGCGATCCTCGGCGCCGCGCTCGTCGCGGCTTGCGGCGCCGCCGCCAAACCCGCCGATCCGCCGCCGCAGCCTCCGCCCTCGCGCGTCGCCGCGGGCGACGTCGACGTGCGCCGCCTCGTCCTCGAGATGGCGCGATCCACGGTCTGCAGCCAACTCGACGGAAAATGGCTCGGTCTACCCGCGCAGACGAACGACAAGCTCGAGGGGGCCGACGGCGGTCTCTCCTCGTCGTGGGGTCGGCTCCAGATTCGCGACTGCAAGAGCACGCTCACCGATCGCGCCCTCACGCTCTCGTTCGGCGGCATCGGCTGGACCTGGGTCGACCAGAAGAGCGGCGCGGTCGGCGTGAAGCAATACGTGTATATTACAGCCAACGTCGAGATGACGAGCGCGCTCGACATCGGCTACGACCCGGACGCCAAGATCGCGTCGGTGTGGCTCACGCCGACCGAGGCCTCGCGAGCGCGCGTGCAGGCGCTCGGGACGATCAAGCTCGTCGGCGACGGCGTGCTCGGTCAGCTCGAGAAGGCCGCGGCGAGCGCGCTCGGCGTCGACCCGAAGCAGCAGGTCGCGGCGCAGGGCGCGAAGGCGTTCGAGGACGCGCTGCGAAAAGGGATGACGCTCACGTTCGACACGCGCTCGCGGCAGGTCGACTTGATGCTCGCGGCGCTCCCGAACGGCGTCGTGCCGAAGCGCCCGATGCCGGCGCTCGCGAAGCCGTGGCTCGTGAACGAGCGGCAGGAGCTCTTCGCGGGCGGCGTGCAGTTCTCGGGACCGTACGATCCCCAGCCCGCGATCGAGCTCGACGCGAACGGCGAGGGCGGGGCGCCCGCGGCGTTCGGCGTGGTCTGCGCGAGCGACGCGACGAGCGCGGCCGACGCGCTCGCGCGCGGGGACAAGCCGTCGCTCGTCCTACAGAACGGCGGAGAGATCGCTCCGTCGGGTCCGTTCAAGAAGGTGCTCGCTCCGCCGCCGTGTCCGTGGGTCCTCGTCACGAGCGCGCGCGGGGCCGACTCCGCGCGCTTCGCGCTGGAGCTCACGCCGACCGATCCGCCCGCCGGGACCGCCGTGGGGACGACGACGACGCTCGCGCCGTCGAGCGCGACCGTGTGGATTACCGTGCTCGGCTTCGACTTCGAGGGGCGAAAGCCGGACGGCAAGGCGTGGGACTTCGGCGGCGGCGCGCCCGACCCGAAGATTTGGCTGCGCGCGGGAAGCGGAACCAAGCTCGTCATCGTGCCGACGATGAAGGACACGTTCCGCGCGAACCCGATGCTCCGCGCTCCCGCGGCGGTCGAGGTGAGCGCGACGTCACCGCTCGTCGTCGGCGCGACCGACGTGGACGAGGCGTTCGACGACCCGATGGGCGAAGCGACCCTGACGCTCGACGACGTGCTCGCCCACCGCGAAATGGAGGTCGAAGTGAAGCTCGCCGGCCTCCGCACCGGCACCCTCCGCCTGCGCTTCGACCACTGATCTCTCCCCGGAGAAGAGACCGACAGGGAGATCAAAAGTTTTCTCGGCTTCCTGATCTTCTGATCTTCCTGTTCAATCTCTCTTCTTGGGCCGAGGTTTGCGCCCGATTTTTTCGGCTTTGAAGGCGCTCGGGCAGAGGTCGCTCACGGGGCAGTCTTTGCAGTTGGGTTTCTGCGCGGCGCAGCAGCGGCGGCCGTGCCAGATGAGGACGTGGCTGACCGCGTCCCAGTCTTTGCGCGGCAGGAGAGCCATCAGATCCGTCTCGATCTTTTCGGGCTCGGTGTGCTTCGTCCAACCGAGGCGCTGCGAGAGGCGCGCGACGTGCGTGTCGACGACGACGCCCTCGGGCGTTCGAAAGGCGACGCCGAGGACGACGTTCGCCGTCTTGCGCCCGACGCCGCGGAGCTTCACGAGCTCGTCGAGCGTCCGCGGCACCTCGCCGCCGTGCTGCTCGACGATCGAGCGCGCGAGCATCACGATCGACTTCGCCTTCTGGCGAAAGAACCCGAGCGTGGAGGTCAGCGGCTCCAGCTCTTCGGGCTCCGCCTTCGCGAGGGCCGCGGCGTTCGGGTACTTCGCGAAGATCTTCGGCGTCGCCTTGTTGACGTTCACGTCGGTCGTCTGCGCCGAGAGCACCGTCGCGACGAGCAGCTGGAACGCGTTCTCGTGATCGAGCTCGCAGTGCGCGTCCGGGTAGTGCGCCGCGAGCTTGTCGAACGCCCGCAGCGCGACCTCTTTGCCCACGAGCTTCGCGCGCTTCGCCATGACGGGTTGCTCAGTTGAGCGAGGGGTCGGCGCCGTCGTCGGGCGGGGGAGGGATGCTGCCGCCGTCGCCCTCGGGGGCTTCGCTCGCGCCGGGCGGGGCCTCGGCGATGCGCTCGAGCGCGGTGACGCGCTCGTCCGACTCGACCGTCATGATCTTCACGCCCTGCGCGTTGCGACCCGTCTCGCGGATCTCGGCGACGCGCGTTCGGAGCGTCTGGCCCTTGTCGGTGATGAGCATCACCTCGTCGGTCTCGCCGACGAGGCGAATGTCGACCACGGGCCCGTTGCGATCGCTCGCGTCGATCAAGATGATGCCCTTGCCGCCGCGGTTCTGGAGCCTGAACTCCTCGAGCTGCGTGCGCTTGCCGTAGCCGTTCTCGCAGACCGCGAGCACGAACGGGCGCTCGGTTTCGGTCACGGCCATGCCTACCACCGCGTCGTCGTCGCCGACGTCGATCGCCTTCACGCCCACGGTGGAGCGGCCCATCTTTCGGACCTGCTCCTCGGGGAAGCGGATCGACATGCCGCTCTTGGTCGCCACGAGGATCTCGCGCGAGCCGTCGGTGAGCGCGGCCGAGAGCAGCGTGTCGCCGTCCTCGATCTTGACGCCGATGATGCCCTTCTCGCGGAAGTTCGAGTAGTCGGCGACCTCGGTCTTCTTGATCTGCCCGCGGCGCGTCACCGTGACGACGTACTTGCCGGACTCGATCTTCGGCACCTCGACGATGGCCGCGACCTTCTCGCCCGGCTCCATCCCGACGAAGTTCACGATCGCCCGGCCCTTGCTCGTGCGCGCGGCGACCGGGATCTCGTACACCTTCTTCACGTAGACCTTGCCGCGGTCGGAGAAGAAGAAGACGTACGCGTGCGTCGAGGCGACGAAGAGCTGGGTGACCCAGTCCTCCTCGCGCGCTTCCATCCCGAGCTTGCCTTTGCCCCCGCGCCGCTGCGCGCGGTAGGTCGACGTCGGCACGCGCTTGATGTAGCCGGCGTGCGAGATCGTCACGACCATGTCCTCTTCTTGGATGAGATCCTCTTCGTTGATCTCCGCCTCGGCGGGCACGATCTCGGTCTTGCGGCGGTCGGCGTACTTGGAGCGAATCTCCTCGAGCTCCATGATGATGACGCTCATCTTCACGTTTTCGTCGGCGAGGATGCCGCGCAGGCGCGCGATCTCGTCGCAGAGCTTGCCGTACTCGGCGGCGAGATCCTCGGTCTCGAGGCCGGTCAGCTTGGAGAGGCGCATCTCGAGGATGGCCTTCGCCTGCCGCTCCGAGAGCGTGTAGATTCCGCTCTTCTGGGCGGCCGCGATCTCGGCCTCGGGGCGGCCCGCGCGCCTCACGAACGCCTCGAGGCCCTTGAGCGGCAGCGCCATGAGGCGACCGCGCGCTTCGTCGGTGTCGCGCGACTCGCGGATGGTCTTGATCACGAGGTCGATCTCGGTGATCGCCATGCCGAGGCCTTCGACGATTTCGCGCTGGCCTTCGGCCTGACGGAGCTCGAAGCGCGTGCGGCGCGTGACGACGTCGCGGCGGTGATCGAGGAAGCACTGGAGAGTCTGCCGGAGGTCGAGCGTCTGCGGCCTGCCCGCGACGATCGCGAGGTTGATGACGCCGAACGTCGTCTGCAAATCGGTCATCCGATAGAGCTGGTTGATGACGACCTGGGGGAGGACGTCCTTCTTCAGCTCGACGACGAGGCGAATGCCGTCGCGGTCGGACTCGTCGCGCACCTCGGAGATGCCCTCGATTCGTTTGTCGCGAATGAGCTCGCCGATGTGCCCCGCGACGCGCGCCTTGTTGACCTGGTAGGGGATCTCGGTGACGACGATCTGCTCGCGCTCGGGGCGGTGCCGAGACTTTTTCGACGCTCATGCGCGCGCGCATGATGATCGCGCCGCGACCGGTGCGCTGCGCCTGCTCGATGCCCGCGCGACCGTAGATCAAGCCGCCCGTCGGGAAGTCGGGGCCAGGCACGAAGCGCATCATGTCGTCGAGCGTCGCGTCGGGGTTCTTCGCGAGGTGGATCGTCGCGTCGACGACCTCGCCCATGTTGTGCGGCGGAATGTTGGTCGCCATGCCGACCGCGATGCCGCCGGTGCCGTTCACGAGCAGGTTCGGAAAGCGCGCCGGCAAGACGAGCGGCTCGGTCTTGCTGTCGTCGAAGTTGGGGCCGAAATCGACGCACTCCTTGTCGATGTCGGCGAGGAGCTCCATCGCGATCTTGGAGAGCTTCGCCTCGGTGTACCGGTAGGCCGCCGCAGGATCGCCGTCGACGGAGCCGAAGTTGCCCTGGCCGTCGATGAGCGGGTAGCGCATCGCGAAGTCCTGCGCGAGACGCACCATCGCGTCGTAGACGCTCGCGTCGCCGTGCGGGTGGTACGAGCCGAGCACGTCGCCGACGATGGTCGCGCTCTTGCGGAACGCCGCGCCCGGCACGAGGCCCGCGCGGTACGCGGCGTAGAGGATGCGGCGGTGGACCGGCTTCAGCCCGTCCCGGATGTCGGGGATGGCTCGGCCGATGATGACGCTCATCGCGTAGTCGAGGTAGCTCGAGCGCATCTCGTCGGAGATGCTGACGGGAATCTTCGAGCTCGACGGCGGGGCCGGCGGGGGGACGTTCGCGTTGGACATGTCGGGTCCGTTCTTTTACTTCGGATAGGCCACGACGACGAGCCCTGCCGCACCGGAAAGTGCGACGCCGCCGTCGCTCCAAATCCCGCCGTTTCCGAGGCCTGCCTCGCCGTGGCCGGGCATCGTCGTCGCGGCGGGGATTTGACCGCTCGCTGCGACTAGCTCGGGCGACGCGGCCGACGGCCCGACGTACGCGCTGCCGCCGCCGCCGCCCGCGCCCCACGCTGCGAAGGCGAGCGAAGAAACGCCTTGCGCAACGGTGCGCGGGCCCGAGTCGCACGCGGTCGCACGCGCGAACGAAATCGCGGCAAACGCCGAGCGAATCATGCCGCCGAAAGCAACAGCCGAAGAAGCTCCGCGGCGACGCGCTTGCGGTTGCCCGACCCGCCGGGGGCCCCCGCTTGCAGAGAGGCGACGGCCCCGACGCACGCCGGGCACCCCGCGGCGCACGCGCAGCTCGAGACGAGCTTCTCGGCTTGCCCGAACAGCTCCGCGCGCAGCGAGAAGATGCGCTCGGCGAGCCCGGTCCCGCCGGGCACGTGCTCGTAGAGAAACAGCGTCGGCACTCCCTCGATCTCTTCTCGGCCGTCGTCGAGCGCGATCCCGAGGTCGCGCGGATCGCACATCAGCCGAAACGTCGCCACCGTCTCGAGCGCGATGCCGAGCCCGCGCAGGCCGTCGATGCGCTGCGCCGGCGGCGCGACGTGCTTGGTCTCGTCGCCGAGGCGAAGCCAGAACGACGTCGTGTGCATCTGCATCTCGGGCAGGTGGACGTCGCCGTAGCCGGTGTTCTCGTGCGTGTGGAACTTGACTTTCTTGTATCCTACAACCTTTTCGATCACCGAGACGTCGCCCCACGAGAAGGATGTCTCCGGTGGCCCGGCAAGACTTGGAGGCTCACCCACGGGGGGGACAGCCCCCTTGTGACTGGCTTCCACTTCGAGGATGGAGACCTTGGTGTGCGTGAGGGCCGTCGTGAAGTAATCGGGCTCGACCTTGCGCACGTACGCCTTGTGGTTCTCGTAGTCGAAGCGCTCGACCTGCCACGTGTCCGCGTCGTGTTGGTAGATCGCTTGCTCGTGCAGCATCGTGTGGGCGGCGGGCCAGTCGAGCTCGCCGAGCACCGCGTCGTGCTCGACGTCGACGATGACGACGTTGTCCCATCCGACGCTGCGCAGCGACACGGCGTTCGCCGGGTACGCGTCCGCCGCCCAGTGGTAGTTGCCGCCGCTCTCGTGCAAGACGCGATGCGACGCGAGGAAATCGAGCGCCTCGCTCGTCTCGCCCTCCGCGAGCGACCCGAACGAGTCGCCGCGCCGGAACGGGAGCTCGAACGCCGCGCACTTCAAGTGCTGCACGAGCACTTCGACGTTGTCCGGGTCGATGCGCGCCTCTTCGGCGCTCGCGCCGAGCAGATACTCCGGCTCGCGCGCGAGGAACTGATCGAGCGGCGCGCTGCAGGCGACGAGCACGCAGATCGAGAGCTCGCCGCGCCGGCCCGCGCGACCGAAGCGCTGCCACATCGCCGCGACCGAGCCCGGGTACGACGCGCACACGACCGCGTCGAGCGCGCCGACGTCGATGCCGAGCTCGAGCGCGTTGGTCGCGACGACGCACAAAATATCGCCCGAGCGCAGCCGCCGCTCGATGTCGCGGCGCTGCTCGGGCAAGTAGCCGCCGCGGTACGCCATGACGCGTTCGGGCGGGATCTTGTCGGCCGCGACCTTCTCGCGGAGGTAGCGCAGCATCGTCTCGACGCTGTTTCGCGACGGCCCGAACACGATGGTCGGCACGCGCGCCCGCAAGAGATCCGCGGCGAGCGAGACGGTCTGCTTCACGTAGCTCGCGCGGATGCCGAGCTCTTCGTTCACGACGGGCGGGTTGTAGAAGAAAAATTTCCGCGCGCCCCGCGGGGCGCCGCTCTCGCCGACGAGGTCGACCGCGTCCTCGCCGAGGCCGAAGAGACGCGCGGCGTGCGCGCGCGGGTTGCCGATGGTCGCGGTCGCGCCGATGAGCAGCGGCTTCGACCCGTGAAACGCCGCGACGCGCATCAACCGGCGAATCACGTTGGCGACGTGCGATCCGAAGACGCCGCGGTAGGTGTGGAGCTCGTCGACGACCACGAAGCGCAGCGCCTGGAACGTGCGCGCCCACGACGTGTGGTGCGGGAGGACCCCGGCGTGGAGCATGTCCGGGTTCGTGACGATGACGTGGCTCTTCTCGCGCGCGGCGCGCCGCGCGTCGCCCGGCGTGTCGCCGTCGTACGTCACGATCGCGATTCCCCCTCCGGCCTCGGTCATGAGCTCGCGCACCGACGCCTCTTGATCGCGCGCGAGCGCCTTGGTCGGAAAGAGGTAGAGCGCGCGCGCGTCGGGGTCGCGCAGCATCGCGTCGAGCACGGGCAGGTGGAAGCACAGGCTCTTGCCGCTCGCGGTCGGCGTCGAGACGACGAACGACCGCCCGCGCGACGCCAGCTCGAACGCGGCCGCCTGATGCGTGTAGAGTGCATTGATTCCACGCGCCGCGAGCGCGCGACCGAGCGCCGGATGGAGCGACGCGGGCAGGGGAGCCGTTCGCGCTTCGTTCGGCTCGTACTCCTTCTCGGCCGCGAAGCACGGCCGCACGCGCTCGCTCGCGAGCCATCCGTCGAGGACCGGCTCGAGACCGCGCGCGCCGCGCCAAGGCCGGGGCTGAAGCTCCATCATGCGGCGATACTAAACAAATGTATCGTATGCGCCAAGAGACCATCGCAAGCTCGCGCGAACGCGCAAGCCGTGGTAGCCGTCACCCTTCGAATTCGAACGACGATGCCCGAAGCGCCGCCCGCATCCGCTGAGCCCGAACCGATTCCTCCGCCCCCGGAGAAGCCCCACGACGCGCCCGATCCGCCCGCGGCGCCCGCCGTGCCGCGCCTCGAGATCCCGGTGGGAGCGGGCAAGGCCATTCCGGCCGAGGGCTCGCCCTCGTACCTCTTTTTGGCGATCGTCTCGATCGTGACGCTCGGGCTCGACCTCGGCACCAAGGCCTGGGCGGAGCGCACGCTGGATCTCCGTCCGCCGATGGTCGTCGTCGACAAATACGTCGACTTCATCCTCGCGCGGAACAAAGGCGGCGCCTGGGGCCTCCTGCAGACGACGAGCGAGCTCGTGCGCAAGCCGTTCTTCCTGCTCGTCTCCGCGCTCGCGATCGGCTTCATCGTCACGCTCTACTCGCGCCTTCAGCCGCGGCAGCGCGCGCTCAAGTGGGGCCTGCCGCTCGTGCTCGGCGGCGCGCTCGGCAACGTGTTCGATCGCATCCACTACGGGTGGGTCATCGACTTCATCGACGTCCACGTCGTGCAGAACGGCATCGAGCGGCACTGGCCGACGTTCAACGTCGCCGACGTCGCGATCTGCGTCGGCGTCGGGCTCATGGCGCTCGACATGATGTTCGGCAAGAAGACGACGAAGCCCAAGACGACGCCCGATCTCCCCGCGAGCCGCGTGCCCGAGCCGCAGAACGCTCCGCAGGAAGCGGCGGCCCCCGACCAGGCGTCGTGAGGCCGGAGCTCTTCAAGCTCTTCGGCATCGGGTTTCCCGCTTACTTCGTCCTCCTGCTCACCGGCTTCCTCTTCGCGACCGCGCAGGGCGCGCTGTGGGCCAAGCGCATCGGCAAGAACCCCGACGTGATCGTCGATCTCGGGCTCGCGATGCTCCTCGCGGGCGTCGCCGGCTCGCGCATCCTCCACGTCCTCGCCGACGGTTATTTCTGGGACTACGTCCACCTCTGCACCGATCCGGGCAAGGTCGTCTGGCCGCTCGACAAGGCGACGTGCCTCTCGCCCGACTACGGCGGCGTCTGGGACGCGGCGAAGAGCCAGTGTCACCCGGGGAGCTCCGACTGCTTCGCGTGGGCGAAATTCTGGGCGGGCGGGCTCACGTATTACGGCGGGCTCATCGGGGCGACGCTCGCGGCGGTTTACCTACTCCGGCGCGACAAGTTCCCGTTCTGGAAGGCGGCGGACATGGCCGGGTTCACGATCCCGCTCGGCCTCGCCTTCGGGCGAATGGGATGCTTGCTCGCGGGCTGCTGCTTCGGGTCGAGCTGTGCGCTGCCGTGGGCGCTCTCCTTTCCGCCGCGGAGCCCCGCGAGCGAGTCGGAGGCCAAGCTCGGCCAGCTCGCGAGCGCCCGCGAGTGGAGCCATTACGTGCATCCTACACAGATTTACGAGTCGGCCGCGTCGCTCGCGATCGCCGCCGTGTGCTTGCTCGTCGTGCACCCGCGCAAACGCTACGACGGGCAGGTCTTCGCGGCGTTCCTCGCGCTCTACGCCGTCGTTCGCTTCCTGCTCGAGTACCTGCGGCGCGACGATCGCGGCGGCCTCTTCGGCGTCTCGACCTCCCAGTGGATCGGCGTCCTCATGCTCGCGTGCGCCGCTGGGATTCACCTGTGGCGAAAATCCCCTCGTGGGCCATTTTCTCGCCCCGGCGCCGCGACGGGCACATAATGCACGAGTGAAGAAGCTTCTTTTCCTCTCGCTCGGTCTCGGCGCGTTGGGGCTTGCCGCCGCGTGCTCGCAAGCGGACAAGCACCCGGCCAACCTCGGCGACTGCGACGGGTGCAGCCCGCCCGTCATCGGTTACGCGGGCGCCGGCGACGCGAGCACGGACGCCGCCGCGGACGCGAAGGCGGACGCCGCGACCGACGCGGGCGCCGATTCGTCGACCGACGCGGGGATCCCCGACGTCGGGCTGCCGGACGCGATCGACCTCGACGGCGCGACCGAGTGAAGTAGAGTGCGCGCGTGACCGCGCGCATCCTCGATGGGAAAAAGCTCGCCGAATCGGTGCGAGCCGAAGTGAAGGAAAAAGTCTCGGCGTTCGTCGCCGCGCACGGCCGGCCGCCCGGGCTCGACGTCGTGCTCGTCGGCGAGGACGCGGCGAGCGTCGTCTACACGCGCAACAAGGAGAAAGCCTCCAACGAGGTCGGCATGCGCGGCACGCTCCACAAGCTGCCGGCCGACACCACCGAGGCCGCGTTGCTCGAGGTCGTCCGCAAGCTCAACGCGGATCCCGCGACCGACGGCATCCTCGTCCAGCTCCCGCTGCCGAAGCACATCCGCGAGAGCGTCGTGCTCGACGCGATCGACCCGTCGAAGGACGTGGACGGCTTCCTTCCGATGAACGCGGGGCTCGTCGCGACGGGCCGCTTCGATCGCGCGCTCGTGTCCTGCACGCCGCGCGGCGTGATGAAGCTCCTCGATTCGGCGGGCGCGAAGCTCGAGGGCGCGCGCGCGGTCGTCGTCGGCCGCAGCAACATCGTCGGCAAGCCGGTCGCGCAGCTCCTCCTCGCGGCGAACGCGACGGTGACGATCGCGCACTCGAAGACGCGCGATCTCGCGGGCGTCTGTCGCGAAGCCGACGTGCTGGTCGTCGCCGTCGGCCGCCGCGAGATGGTCCGCGGCGACTGGGTCAAACCGGGCGCGATCGTCATCGACGTCGGCACCAACCGCAACGACGCGGGCAAGCTCGTCGGCGACGTCGCGTTCGCCGAAGCGAGCGAGGTCGCCGGCGCGATCACGCCGGTTCCCGGCGGCGTGGGGCCGATGACGATCGCGTGTCTGTTGGAGAATACGCTGATCGCTGCGTCGCGGCGCGTCTGATTCCTCCCGAGCGCGCTCGAGGCTCGCGAAGTCGCTGAAAAACGGCGGCGCGCATCGTCGAGGCGACTTACGTTGGTCTGGTGGAAAAGCGAGGCATCACCGTCGAGTTGGACGAAGAGACCCTCGCGTGCCTGGCCGTGCTCGGCGAGCCAACCGACGTGCTCGAGCGCTTGGCCCATTCCACGGCCGAGGGCATACGCGGGCCTCATCAACCGAAGCGCGGGCTGACCGACGCGAGCCTGCGGAGCGAACGGCAGAAAGCCGACGTCGCCCCCGCGGACCTCGTCGGGATGTCGCTCTCGGCTCAACGCAAGAACACGGACAAGGACCTGACGAGCGAGCGCGCTCAGGCCGATACGGTGCTCGTCGACCAGCGCGAGGCCAACGCGCAGATGGTGAGCTCGACCCTTCACGCTCACGATCTGGCGCTCGAGGCGGATGTGGCCAGGGGTCGCGCCGAGGAGAGTGAGCGCGAGCTCCGCGCGGTGGCCGAGTTCCGGGAGATGTTCATCGGTATGCTGGGACACGATCTGCGCAATCCGCTGTCGTCGATCGTCATGGCTGCCGCCTTGCTGCTTCGGCGTGGCCAGCTCGACGCGCAAGACGCCGAGACCGCCGCGCGAATCATCCGGGCCAGCCAACGCATCACGCGCATGATCACTCAGCTGCTCGACCTCACGCGCGCTCGTCTCGGCGGCGGATTGTCGATCGAACGCAAACCGGTCGATCTGCGTGACGTCTGCCGAAGCGTGGTCGAGGAGTTCGACACGCCCATTGAGCTCGAGATCGAAGGCGACGTGACCGGCAGCTGGGACCAGAGATCGATTGGCGCAGGTCCTCTCGAACCTCGCCGGGAACGCCATCGAATACCGCGCGCCGGAAACGCCCGTGGTCCTCGCGGCGCGCGCCGACGGAGCGGACGTGGTCGTCCAGGTCACCAACTTGGGGCCGCCCATTCCCGCGGACGTGCTTCCGTTCATCTTCGAGCCCTTCCGCCGCGCGAAGCAGCAGCAAAAGTCCACGACGGGCAACCTCGGCCTCGGCCTCTACATCGCCCATCAGATCGTGCTCGCGCACCGCGGGACGCTCGACGTTCACTCTGCCGACGGCACCACGACCTTCACCGCGCGGCTGCCGCGCGCGGCGCCGTAGCGCGGGGCGCGCGGCGACGCGCGCACGGCCTGCGTGCACGAGTCGACTGCGGGACGTGGTGGCGTACGTCGCGTGGTTGGCCGGCTTCTTGAAGGCCCGGGGCCCCATGGGTACCGGAACCACAACGCCTCGCCACCGCATGTTGGTGTGCCTCGACCGCTCGCCGTTCGCCGAGCTCTGTCTGCCTTACGCCATTTCGCTCGGACGGACGTTCGGCAGCAACATAACGCTGCTGCATGTCATGCAAACTCGCCACGAAAATGGCGGACAGCACACGACGGGCGCGCTCAACTGGGAGATCTCTCGACAAGAAGCGCGCGGCTACCTCGACAGGATCGAGGCGGAAGTGTCGGCAGGTTTGGGACGCCCCGTCGAGGTGAGGCTCGAACAGGGGCATCCTGCCGAGCGCATCGTGGACGTCGCACGCGAAATCGGCGCCGACCTCGCGGTGCTCGCCAGCCACGGCGAGGGCGGCGTCACGGCCTGGAATCTCGGGAGCACGGTGCAACAGGTCCTCGCGGTGACTCGATGCTCCGTCTTCGTCGCGCACGCGTCGTCCACCGCGCTTCCGTCGGTGTCCACGAAGCGCGTCCTCGTGCCGCTGGATGGGTCGCTGCGCACGGAGAGCGTCCTGCCGATCGCCGCGCGCATCGCCGACGGCGGCGAGATGCTCCTCGTGCACGTCGTACAGGAGCCGCTCGCGAGCGCGATCCTCCACTCCCCGGAGGATCTGCAGATCGCGCGCGATCTCGCGGCGCGCGTCGAGGCCGGCGCCAAGGTCTACCTCGAGAGCCTCCGTGAACGCCTGCCCCGAGAGGTGGCGTCGGTGCGCACGCTCGTGGTCCGACACGCCAACGAGCGTCAATGTCTGCTCGAGATCTCACAACGGGAGCACATGGACCTCATCGTGCTCTCGGCGCATGGCGTCGCTTGCGACGCGGAGCGACCCTACGGGAGCGTCACGGCGCATCTGCTCACGCACTCGATGGTGCCGCTGCTCGTCCTTCAGGATCTCCCGGAGTCCGAGCGGCGTCGATCCGCGGACGTCAGCGAAGAGCCCGCGCCGCCGCTGCGCGCGAGCTATCCGCCGGAGACGGTGTGACGGCGCCGGCATCCGTCGAGGGCGCCGCGAACGCGGTCGCCCTCGAAGGGATCGCGCGCGAGCTCGCCCGAACGAACCGTGACCTCGAACGAGCCACGCAAACGCTCGCGCGACTCTTCGAGCGCTCGCCGATCGCGCGCAGCCTCGAGCAGACGAGGAAGCGTCTCACCGCGAGCCATACCGAGGACGCCGCGGACGCAAAGACGGCCGAGTGGTTTCTCGACAACTACTACTTGATTCGCCGCGTCGCGCGACAGGTCGAGGAAGAGCTCCCGCGCGGCTTCGTCCGCCGACTGCCACAATGTGCGGCGGGGCCCTCGAAGGGGCTCTTGCGGATCGATGCGCTCGCGCATTCGCTCGTCGCGAACAGCCTTCTCGAGCTCGACCCGGGCGTCGTGCAGCGCTTCGTGGACGCGTACCAGGACGTGTCGCCGCTCACGATCGCCGAGCTTTGGGCTCTTCCGACGTTGCTGCGGGCGTGCGTGCTCGAACACCTGCTCGAGTTCAGCGACGAACGGGAGCCGTCGCTGGCGCTCGATTCGGTGACCGGCGTCGAGCGCGCGATTCGAACGCTTCGCGTGCTGGAGGCGATCGACTGGAAGACGTTCTTCGCGAAGACGAGCCGCGTGGAGGCCGTGCTGCGCAAAGACCCGGCGCAGGTCTACGCGCGAATGGATTTCGAGACGTGCGATTCGTATCGCAAGGTCGTCGAGTCGCTCGCTTGGGCAACCGGCGTCGCGGAGCACGACGTCGCCGACCTCGCGATCACGCTCGCGCACGAGGGCGCTGACGAGCGCCGATCGCACGTCGGCTACTACCTCGTGTGCGAGGGACGACGTGAGCTCGAAATGCGCCTTCGCTATCGCGCCGTCGGGGCCGAACGCGTGCGGCGAGCGGTGACGCGCTGGCCGATGTTCTCGTACCTCGCGCCTCTCGCGCTGCTCACGTCCGGCCCGCTGCTCGCGGCGGCCGTCTACCTCGCGCGCGCGGGCGCGTCGCCCTTCGCGATCGCGGTCGCGGTGATCGTCGGCGCGGTCCCAGCGTCGGTCGTCGCCGTCGCCGTCGTGCAATGGGTGCTCGCGCGCTTGCTCCACCCGCGCACCCTACCGAAGCTCGACTTCACGAAGGGTCTTCCCGGCGAAGCGCGGACCCTCGTCGTGACCCCGACGCTGCTCGGGCGAGCGCAAGACGTGGAGGCGATGACTCGGCAACTCGAGCTTCACTACCTTTCGAATCCGGATCCCGAGCTTCGATTCGCGCTGCTGACGGATGACGCGGACGCGAAGGCGATGCCGGTCGGCGCGCCCCTGCTCGAGAGCGCGGCGCGAGGCATCGCCGCGCTCAACGCCAAGCATGGAAAGGACGGCATCGGTCCGTTTCATCTTCTGCACCGCGAGCCTCGGTGGAACCCGAGCGAGCAGCGGTTCATGGGCTGGGAGCGCAAGCGCGGCAAGCTCGAAGAGCTCAATCGACTGCTTCGAGGAGACGCGCAAACGAGCTTCAGCCGTCACGTCGGTCAGCCCGAGGGGCTGCGCGGGGATCAGGTTCGTCATCACGCTCGACAGCGACACGCAGCTTCCGATGGAGAGCGCGCATCGCTTGGTGGGGCTGCTCGCGCATCCGTTGAACCGCGCTCTGTTCGACGAGCAGACCGGGCGCGTCACCGCCGGCTACACGATCGTTCAACCTCGCATCGAGACGTCGCCGTCGTCCTCGCGGCAGACGCGTTTCTCGCGGATCTTCGCGGGCGACGTCGGCTTCGACATCTACACCCACGCGGTCTCCGAGCTTTATCAAGACTTGTTCGGCGCCGGAATTTACGTAGGCAAAGGCATCTACGACGTCGATGCGTTCATGCGAAGCGTCGAGGGGCGCGTCCCGGAGAACGCGCTCGTGAGTCACGATCTGTTCGAGGGAGTCCACGGGCGGACCGCGCTCGCGTCCGACATCGTCCTCTACGAGGGATACCCGAGCAACTACGTCGTCCACGCGAAGCGCATGCACCGCTGGGTGCGCGGCGATTGGCAGCTGCTTCCGTGGTTGCTTCCGCGCGTGCCGTCGGCGGGCGCCGAGCGCCTCCGCAACGAGCTCTCCGGCGTCGACCGCTGGAAGATCGTCGACAACCTCAGGCGAACGCTGACGAGCCCGCTGCTCCTCGTGCTCCTCGTGCTCGGCTGGACGTGGCTCCCCACGAGACCGCTGTTCTGGACGCTGGGCGTCCTCGCGGTCCTGCTCGCGCCGCTCTTGGCGACGCTCGCCCACGGTCCGCATCGGCGCCTCGAGAACCTCGGGCGGTGCGCGCTCGCGATCGCGTTCCTCGCGTACGAGGCGGAGGTCGTCGTCGACGCCATCGTTCGCGTGTTCGTGCGCAAGGCGATCACCCAGCGGCATCTGCTCCAGTGGACGAGCGCCGCCGACACGGCCTTCGGTCTCGCGAAGAAGTCGGGCCATGCGGTCTTTTGGCGAACGATGGCTCCATCGCCGATCCTCGCGACGGCCATCGCCGCGCTCGTCGCGTGGGTTCGGCCGTCCGCCCTCGTCGCCTCCGCACCGCTGCTCGCGGTGTGGTTCTTCGCCCCCGAGATCGCGCGTTGGGTGAGCCGTCCGTTTCATGCTCGCGCCGAGCCGCTGCAGCCGGACGAGCGTCGAAGCCTGCGGCTGCTCGCGCGCAAGACGTGGCGCTTCTTCGACGCGTTCGTGGGACCGAACGACCAGTGGTTGCCCATCGACAACCACCAGGAGGCCCCTCGCGAGCAGACCGCCCATCGCACGTCGCCGACCAACATCGGATTGATGCTCGTCTCGACGCTGTCCGCCTACGATTTCGGCTACCTCGGCCCGAGCGAGCTCTCCTTGCGCGTGCGACGAGCGTTCGACAGCATCACGCGCCTCCAGCACTACCAAGGGCACCTCCTCAACTGGTACGACACGAAGAACCTCCAGCCGCTCTTGCCGCGGTACGTCTCGACGGTGGACAGCGGGAACTTCGCGGGTTGCTTGCTCGCGCTGAAGCAAGGGTGTCTCGACGTGGTGAGCGCACCCGTCCTTCGCCCGCAAGCGTGGGACGGTCTCGGCGACTCCGTCGAATCTCGTGGAGGAAGCGGTGAATTCGCTCTCGCACACGGCGCTGAGCCCGTTGACGTCCATCCTCGTGCAAATTCGAGCGGCGGTGGGGCGCGCTCGCGACGACGACGACGAAGACGCATACGCCGCGCTTCGAACGCTGTGCGTCGACACCTCCGCCGAGCTCCATCGCGAGCTTCTCGCGTTCCTCGAGACTGGGGCGCACCGGCACGAAGGCGACCTGCTGCATGCGTTGCGAACCTCCGTCGACAGCCTCAATCAACACTTGCAGCAGATGCGACAGGAGCTCGACGCGCTCTTGCCGTGGCTCGCGCTGAGAGGCGAGCCCGCGGCGCGTGCGCTCGATCTGCCCGACACGGTCCGGCTCGACGAGATTCCCGCGGTCGCGGCGCGGCTGCGCGCCGAGCTCGAGTCGCTTCCTCGACCCGACGACTCGACGCGACGACTCCTCGATGCGTTTCGGAGCGCGGAGGTCGCCGCGGTCGCGCTCGTCGGCGAGCTGCGCGCGCTCGCGGAGCGCGCGGAAGAGGAAGTGCGCGGAATGGACTTCCGCCTCCTCTACGACCGCGAACGGAAGCTCTTTCACATCGGCTACAACGCCACGCTCGATCGCATCGACGGGCATTATTACGACTTGCTCGCCTCGGAGGCGCGGCTCGCGAGCTACCTCGCCATCGTCAAACGCGACGTGCCCGAGTCGCACTGGTACGCGCTCGGCCGACCGATGACGTCCGTCGACGGAGCCCCCGCGCTCTTGTCGTGGGGCGGGACGATGTTCGAGTACCTCATGCCGAACCTCCTCATGCGGAGCGCGGAAGGATACGCTGCTCGCGCAGGACGTGCGAGCTCGTGGTCGAGGCGCAGATCGCGTACGGCAAGCGGATGCGGCGATCCGTGGGGCGTCTCCGAGTCGGCCTACGCGCGGCTCGACGCGCACCAGACGTACCAGTATCGGTCGTTCGGCGTCCCCGGCCTCGGCTTCAAGCGCGGGCTCGAGGACGATCGCGTCGTCACGCCGTACGCGTCGATGCTCGCGGTGTCCATTCGGCCGCGCGCCGTCGCTCGACAACCTGGTCGAGCTCGACGTCGATGGGCATGCTCGGGACCTACGGGCTTGTTCGAGGCGCTCGATCGGACGCCCGGACGGATGCCGCCGTGGCCGCCCGTACGTCGCCGTGCAGTTCGTACATGGCGCACCACCAAGGCATGCTCCTCGTCGCGCTCGGCAACTTCTTGAACGATCGGATCATGGTCGATCGTTTTCACGCGACGCCCGATGGTCGAGACGGGGGAGCTTCTGCTCAACGAGCGAGCGCCCGCAAACGGCGCCGCGCGAGTGGCCGCTCGCCGGACGTCGAGAGCACGGCGGCCGCCGAAACCGCGGTGCCGCCGCGCGCGCCGGCCCGTGGTCGGTCGAGGCGCACGGCCGCCCGCAGGCGTTCGTGCTCAGCAACGGTCGCCTCGACGAGCTTGTTGACCGACTCGGGCGGAGGCGGCCTCGTCTGGCACGGCCTCGCGCTCACGCGCTATCGGACCGGACGCCACTCGCGACGACGACGGCGTGTGGATCTACCTGCGCGACGAGGACAGCGGCCGCGTGTGGCTCGCCACTTCGGAGGACGGTCGAACGACCTACGTCGCTCGACAAGGCGGAGTTCCACCGGCGCGATCAGGGACTCTCGGTCCAGGTCGACGTCGCGGTCGCGCCCGCGGACGACGTCGAGGTCAGGCAGATCACGCTCCACAACGAGACCGATGCGCCCGCGACGTTTCACCGTGACGACCGCGGGGAGGCCCGTGCTGCATCGACGCGAAGCAGGCGCCGGCGCACCCGGCGTTCTCGAGCATGTTCGTCGAGAGCGAGCAGCTTGGCGGACGTGGACGGGCTCCTCTTCGCGCGCCGCTCTCAGTCCGTCGAAAGAGGAGCCCGCCGCGCTCGTGCACCGCCTCGTGCACGAAGGCGTCGGCGTGAAGCTCGCGGGTTACGAGACGGACCGTGGCGCGTTCTTCGGTCGCGGGACGAGCGCGAGCGCGCCCGCTGCGCTGTCGCCGGAAGGCGCGCGCCACGCCCCGGCCGTACTGGGGCAGTCCTCGATCCCGTCATGAGCGTGATGGCCGCCGTCGAGCTCAAGCCGAAGCGGTCGGTGACGCTTCGCCTTCGTCACCGACGGTCGCGCGCTCGCGGAGCGCCGCGGTCGAGCTCGCCCGCAGTACGGCTCGATGCACGCTGTCCGCTGGGCGTTCCGCGACGCGGCGCAGGAGTGCCAGCGGCGACTTGCAGCGCGCGCGGCTCGACCCCGCAGCTGCTCCCTTCGGTGCAGCGCCTCTTCTCGGCGCTCCTCTTCGCCGACCCGGCGCTTCGTGCTTCGCGCGAGACGCTCGTCGCGGCGCGGCCTTGCAAGAGCCGTCTCTGGGGACGGGGCATCTCCGGCGACGATCCCATCGTGCTCGTGCGCGTCAACGATCCGGAGGCGCCCATCCTCGGCGAGACGCTGGCTGCGCAGCGATTCCTTCGGTCGTACGGACTGCGACTCGATGTCGTCCTCGTCGACGAATGCGCGTCGGGATATGTCGAGCGAAGGCTCCGGCACTCTCCGAAGGGTGCTGCAACGCGACGACGAGGACTGGCTCAATCGTCACGGCGGCATCTTCGTGCTCGCCGCCGACCAGATGCTCGGACGACGAGCGCCGCCACCTCGAGGCAAGCGCGCGCGTCGTGCTCGACACGCGCGACGGCTCGCTCGCGGCGTCGGCTCGCACGAAGCCCGCCGAAGGCGCGCGCCGAAGTTGCCGCGTCTCGAACCGACGCTCGTGGACGAGGTGCTGCCGAAGGTCCGCGCGCGACCGAGACCCGAGCTGTCTTCGACAACGGCACTCGGCGGATTCACCGAGGACGGGCGCGAGTACGTCGTCTCGCGTCCGCGCCCGGCAAGCGACGCCCGCGCCGTGGTGCAACGTCCTCGCGAACCCGAGTTCGGCTGCCTCGTGAGCGAATCGTCGCTCGGCTCCACCTGGTCGCTGAACGCGGGCGAGAACCGGCTCACGCCGTGGAGAAACGATCCCGTGTTCGACACGCCGTCCGAGGTCGCTCTACCTGCGCGACGAAGAGACGGCCGTCGGTGTGGTCGCCGACGCCGCTGCCCGCGGGACGCAGGACGAACGACGCTCGTCCGCCACGGCGCGGGATACACGACCTACGAGCAGGAGAGTCACGGCCTCGAGCAAGAGCTCACCGTCTTCGTGCCGCCCGACGCGCCGCTCAAGGTCGCTGCGGCTTCGCGTCAAGAACACGCTCGCCCGCCACCGCCGACTGACGGCGACGTACTACGCCGAGTGGGTCCTGGGCGCGCGGCGCGAGGAGCAGCGCCCGTACGTCATGTCCGAGCACGACGCAGGACAACGCGTGCCTCCTCGCGACGTGCAGCTGGAACGCGGAGTTCGGCGAGCGCGTCGCGTTCCTCGCCTCGGAGCACAAGGTCGCACGGCTTCACGGCCGACCGCACCGAGTTCCTCGGTCGTCGCGGCGACTACGCGCGCCCCGAGGCGCTCGAGCGCTGGGGCCTCGTCGGGCTGCGTCGATCGCGAGCGTCGACCCGTGCGCGGCGCTGCAGGTGCACCTCGAGCTCGCGCCGGGCGAGGAGCATCGAGACGCATTTCGTCCTCGGCCAGGCGGCCAATCGCGACGAGGCGAGCTCTGGAGCTCGTCGCGCGCTTCCGCGAGCGCGCGGCCGTCGACGCGGCGTGGACCGCGCTACGCGCGTTCTGGGACGGCATCCTCGGGAGCGTGCGCGTCAAGACGCCGGAGCCGGCGATGGACCTGATGCTCAACCGATGGCTGCTCTACCAGAGCCTCTCCTCGCGCATCTTCGGTCGCACGGGCTTCTACCAGTCGAGCGGCGCGTTCGGTTATCGCGACCAGCTCCAGGACGTCCTGGCGCTGCTCCACGCCGCGCCCGAGCGCGCCCGCGCGCACATCCTCGAGGCGGCGGCGCACCAGTTCGAGGAGGGCGACGTCCTTCACTGGTGGCATCCGCCCTCCGGTCGCGGCGTGCGGACGCGATGCTCCGACGACATGGCGCTGGCTCCCCTTCGTCGACCGCCGAGTACGTCGTCGCGACCGGCGACGTCGCAATCCTCGACGAGCCCGTGCCGTTCCTGACGGGCGAGCCGCTGCGCCGCGACGAGCACGACCGGTACGCGCAGTTCGACGGCGGCGCCGTCGCGCGTCCCGCTGCTCGAGCACTGCCGGCGAGCGCTCGAGCGCGGCCGTCGACGCACGGGCGTCACGGGCTCCCCCTGATGGGCGACGGCGACTGGAACGACGGAATGAACCGCGTCGGCGCGCAGGGGCGCGGCGAGAGCGTATGGCTCGGCTGGTTTCTCTGCGCGTCGATCCGGACCGCTTTGCCGCGCTCTGCGAGCGCACGAGCGACGCCGCCGAGGCCGAGACGTGGCGAGGCGCGAGCGGAGGCGCTGCGCGCGAAGTCGAGGCGCGCGCGTGGGACGGCGCGTGGTACCTGCGCGCCTTCCACGACGACGGCTCGCTCCTGGGCTCCGCGAAGGCGCGCGAGTGCCGCATCGACTCGATCGCGCAGTCGTGGGCGGTCGCTCTCCGCGAGCGGCGCCGACCCCGGAGCAGGGCGCGCCGCGGCGTGCGCGCGGCCGACGAGCAGACTCGTTCGCGAGGCGGACCGGCTCGTCCTGCTGCTGCTGGCCTCCGTTCGACAGCACGCAGCACGACCCCGGATACATTCGCGCGTACCCGCCGGGCGTTCGCGAGAACGGCGGGCAGTACACGCACGCCGCGACGTGGCTCGGCTGGGCGCACGCCGGCGCTCGGCGACGGCAAGCGGGCGGAGCGCATCTTCCGGTTGCTCAATCCAGTCCTCCGCACGCGGACGGCCGAGAATCGGGTCGCTACCGCGTCGAGCCGTACGTGCTCGCCGGCGACGTCTACGGCTGTCCGCCCTGGGTCGGCCGCGGGGGCTGGACCTGGTACACGGGCGCGGCCGCGTGGATGTGGCGCCTCGGCGTCGAGGCCATCCTCGGCCTTCGAAAAGAGGACGGTGACCTCCGCATCGACCCGTGCATTCCCCCGAGTTGGAAGGGATTCGAAGCGTGGGTTCGCCTCGGCGAAGAGCGCGTTCACGTCGTGGTCGAGAACCCCGACGCGGTCAGCGCGCGGCGTCGCGGCGATGACGCTCGATGGCGCGCCGCTCGACTCGAGCCGCATCGCCTTGCACCCGGGCCGGACGGGGACGCGCGAGGTCCGCGTGCGTCTAGGCTCGCCGAGCGCCTCGACGATCACGTTGAAGGCGAGCACTCGCTGACGCTCAGAGTCGACGCATCAGCGCGTTCCACGACCCGCGGAGCTTCTTGCGTGTGGGCGTCGCCCGCGACGTCTCGTACGCGTCCGCCGCCACCTTGATCGCCGCCGCCTGGGTCGGGTACGCGCGAATGACGCGTGCGATCGAGCTCAGACCGATCCCGTTGGTCATCGCGAGCGAGAGGTCGTTGATCATCTCGCCCGCGTGACGCGCAACGACGGTCGCGCCGAGAATCTCGTCGGTGCCCTCCCTCACGTGGACCTTCACGAAGCCGTCCTCTTCCGCGTCGGTGACGGCGCGATCGACGTCGTGCATGAGCACGGTGAACGTCTTGACGGGGATGCGGCGCTCGGACGCGTCTCGCACGTAGAGCCCGACGTGCGCGATCTCGGGATCGGTGTACGTGCACCACGGGATCGTCAGAGCGCTGAGCCGCTCGCGCCCGAAAAAGAGCGCGTTGTCGACGACGATGCCTTGGTCGAGACCGGAGTGACCCTCCGAAACCCAGGCGCGCGTCGGGTTGAAGCCGCTCGGCAACCTGAAGTCCGGCGCGAGGCTCGGATACCGCTCCCGCATGTGCCGAACCGCGGACAGGGCCAAGTCGGGCGAGAAGGGGAGCGCAGCCAGCGTCGCCGACGGCGCGATCGTCCCGTCGTACGGGCCGTAGGGCACGGCGCGCGCGCTGTAGCCCGACGGACCCTCGCCCGCGCTGATCCCCCAACACCGCTCACCGTATCCTTCGAGCTCGAGCGGATCGCGTCGCGCATACTCCCGCTGCACGAAAATCGCCTGAACGCTGTTCTGGATGTAGTCGCTCCGCTTCTCGCGCATGAAGCGATCCCGAATGCCGCGAAAGTCGATGAACGCGTGCGAAAACTGATGAACGAACAGCGGCCCCGCGTACAAGAACTCGCATCCGTACAAATTCTCCCACTGATACGTCAGCGTCCACGCGCGAAAGCTGTCGCCTGTCACGGGATACGTGGGTGACGCCATCGCGAGCACGTAGAGAATGGTCGCCTCGTTGTAGCCCTCCCATCCGTAGTGCAGAAAGCCGCACTCGGGCTTCCAGCTTGCGAAACCGGCGCGCGTTCGCTTTGGGCCCAACGCCAATCGATGCGACGATAAAGAACTTCGGTGAGGTGGCGAATCTCGAATTCGTCTTTCGAGTCCTCTCGAAAAAACGCGCTCGCGGTCAGCATTCCTGCGACGAGCAGCGCGGTGTCGATCGGCGAGAGCTCGCACTGCCAGACGCGGCGCCCCGTCGTCATGTCGAGGAAGTGATAATAGAAACCGTTGAAGCCGGTCACGTCGCGGTCGGCGCTTTGCGGGCTGTTCGCGAAGAACCGAAGCGTCGCGAGCGTGCGCGTCACGGCGTCGGCGCGAGGCAACCAACCTCGCTCGACTGCGACCGGATACGCCGCGAGCGCGAACCCGACGACCGCAATGCTCGCCGGTGACCCACTGCGCGACGTATCCGCGACGAGGCCGTTGTCGAGATTGACGTTGTGCAAGAAGTAATCGAACGCGGCGCGCTGAAGTCGATCCAGCAGAGCCTCGTCGGCTTTGGTTCGTTCGACCACGCTCTCGGCTCGAAGCGACTGCCGTGCCAGCGCGCGTGACCGAACTGCCGCGCTCTCGCGCGCACGACCCGTGGGTGTGGCGACGACGGTCTTGCAGTCGCCGCTCGCGTCGCCCACGTTTTTTTCGACGTATCGCGGTGGTATGCGCGATGCACTTCGTCGAGCAGAACGGAGAAGACGTCATGCTCGACCTACTCTGGGCCCTCGCGGCCATTTTCGTGGTCCTGTGGATCCTCGGCTTCGCGACGAATTTCATGGCCGGCGGCCTGCTCCACCTCCTGCTGGTCTTCGCGGTCGCGGCCGTCCTCATTCGCATCGTCGCCGGGCGGCGCCACTCCCACGCGTAACCTGCGCGCTCAATCGAGCGCAGAAGGAGGAAATCATGGGCGAGCTCATCAGCAAGGCCAAAGGCAAGATCAAACAAACGGCCGGGAAGATCACCGGCAACAAAAGGCTCGAGCGTGAAGGCACGCTCGACGAAGCCAAAGGCGCAGTGAAAGGCGTCACGGAGGACGTGAAACATGCGGTGAAGCGGGCGGTGAAGAAATAAACGGTATTCGAAGAGATGGAGAATTGTCATGAGTACGACGACGTTGATTGTGTTGCTCCTCGTGCTGTTCCTCGTGTTCGGCGGCGGCGGCGGTTATTACTGGAGTCGAAGCCGCAGGTAGGCGGCGCTAATGGCGCGTCCCTCGCCATCGATCTTGCGTCGCGGCAGCGACGCGAGGCGAGTGCTGCGCACCGGCAACGACGCTGCGATGCTCCCGTAGTGGCGAGACTTCGCGGCGTCGCCGCCGGTGCGGACGCGCTCGCTGTTTGGATCGACCCAAGCGCGTCGCGGCATGACAGCTGCATTCGTCCGGCGCATGAATACACCCCGAATTGTCACGATCTCGTTGACGACCGCTGGGCTGCTGATCGCTTGCGGTACGAGCCAGCAGACACCCGTCAGCAACACGGCCGCCGATCAGCCGATGGTCACCTCGCAGAACGTCGCCCAGAAAGCGGTGGTAGAGCGGTTGGTGAGCGCGCGTTGCGATCAAGAACAGCGGTGCAACAACATCGGGCCTCGCGAAAAGTTCGCGACGCGCGCCATCTGCATGGATAAGCTTCGCGGAGACATCGGAAACGACCTCAACGCCTACAAATGCCCGCGCGGTCTCGACAGCAACGCGGTCGATCGCTGCATGATGGCGATCCAGAGCGAGGCGTGCAGCACCCCGTTCGACACGCTCGCACGATATGACAAGTGCCGCACCAATGCGTTGTGCATGAAATAGGCGGACGAGCCGCGCGTCGCCCTCGCGCTGGCACGCGCGCTGCTCGGTCACGCATCATGGCAACCTACCTCGAAACTCACGGTCACCTCGCTCACGAGAGGGGCGCGCCACATCGCGTCCTGACGGTGCTCGCGCGAGCCATCGATTGGCTCTTCGGCGCGCTGTACGCGCTCCTCTTCGTGCGTTTCATCCTGGAGCTCTTCGGCGCGCGCGACGTCGGTTTCGTCCGGATCATCGGTAACCTGACCGACGTATTCTACGCGCCGTTCAAAGGGATCTTCGCGACCACGACGATCGGCACGGGCATCGGCACCGGGCACTTCGTTTGGCCGCTCCTGGTGGCCATCGTCGGCTACATGCTGCTGCACGCTCTGATTCGCGGGCTGCTGCATTTGCTGTCGCGCGCAACCTGAGCTCGGCGAGCGAGAGCACGAAGGCACCGCGGCGACACTGGCACTTCAGCGATGCTCCTCGCGCTTGTCGTCGCGCTTCTGGTCGGGGTGTCGATCCCGTTCTGCGCTCGAGACGACGCCGTCGTTGGCGCGAACGCCTGGCACGCGCCCGAAGGCGCCCGCCAGCACGCGCTCGTTTTCGTCTCCCGCGCTCGGAGCTGCGCAGGGGTAGCGCGCGTCTTCTCGGGACGTGATGCCGTAAAGCGTCACGAACATCGCTTGGCTCAGCGCATTGCGCGGTCGAACGACCGCGCGCAGCAGCTCGCGCACCGACGGAGGCGGCGCCATCGATGCCGTCGCATGATAGAGGACGCCGGCGCGATCTTCGATTCCGGCGGCGAAGAGGTCCATCGCTTCGGGCATGAGCTGGACCATCGCGCCATTGTCTTCCGTCATCCCGTCGACGTAATCGCGCACTTCGCGGCTGCGGGCTGCGTCGAGCCCTCGCAGCAGCACGTTGGTGGCGTGGTCGAGCACTTTGAGCTCCCGGCGATCCCGTGCAAAAGGACCACGAGCGAGCCGCTGCCCGCCTCGCGGTAGCGGAACGGTCGGCCGTGCAGGATGATCTCGCTCATCGTCCCAAGTTGTGGCTCGACGATGCCTCTCGCAAGCGGCGCGCCGCGTGCGCCGCCGATGCACACCGTTCGCCGTCGACCGGGCACGATAGCTGCTCGTCGAAGACCCATGAGCCACGCGCTCGCGAGATTGGCCCCGACCGAAAGCCACCGCGGCGAACGCGGGAGTTGGCTGCGGGCCGCCGTGCTCGGCGCCGACGACGGCGTCGTGTCGACCGCCAGCCTCGTCATCGGCGTCGCGGCCGCCGAGGCCTCGAAGCAAACGATGCTGATCGCGGGCGTCGCGGGCCTCGTCGCCGGCGCGTTCTCGATGGCCGCCGGCGAGTACGTCTCCGTGAGCTCGCAGCGCGACGCCGAGCGCGCAGACATCGGCAAAGAAAGGAAGGAGCTCGTCGCGAACCCGAGAGGAGAGCTTCGTGAGCTCGCCGCCATCTATCGAAAGCGCGGTCTCGACGCCGATCTCGCGATGAAGGTCGCCGAGCAGCTCAGCGTGAACCGCCGGCTGGAGACGCACCTGCGCGACGAGCTCGGCCTCGATCAAGCCAAGCTCGCGCGACCGATTCAAGCGGCGCTCGTCTCGGCGGCGAGCTTCGCGTCGCTCGGGATGCTGCCGATCGTGGGGCTGCTCCTCGCGCCGGCGTCGCTCCGCATCGTGGTCGTGGCGGTCGTGTGCCTGCTCAGCCTCGCCGTGCTCGGCGCGCTCGGCGGCCATCTCGGCGACGCGCCGAAAGGACGCGCCGCGTTGCGCGTGATGATCGGAGGCGGCGCGGCCATGGCCGCGACCGCGCTCATCGGACACCTCCTCCACGCAATCGGCGTGGGGTGAGCGGCGCGCCGCCTCTCACCGCCTCCAGTGCCCGTGCACCCGGTACCACCCCGTCGGCCCGTGAACCCAGCGATCCGGCTCCCACTGCCAGCCGGCGCGCGCGGCCGACCAGCGGCCCGCGACCCAGACGTGGTTGTAGCCGTTCCAGTGCCAGTACCCCGGGATCCAGACGGCGCCCGCGAACGGCGTCATCGGGCGAACTTCGTTGATGAGGGGCGGCGGCTCCGACTGAACGTAGACAGGCTGCTGCGGAGGAGGCGGCGGCTCGTAGACGGTGGTGGGGGCGGGCGGCTGCGCCCAACGCCAGTGGCCCTCGACGAACGCCCACTGTCCGTTCACCGCACGCCATCGCGCGGGCTCCCAAACCATTCCTTGCTGCGGCGGCACCGCCCAGTGCCCCGGAATCCACGCGTGCCGGCCGTACCGCCAGGCCCAGTGGCCGTTGATCCACATGTAGCCGGCGCCTGGGGCAGCGGTGCGCACCTCGTAGCGGGGCGGGGGCGGGGCGATGTTGACGCGCACCTCCGGAACGACGAACTGCGCATGGGCGGAGCCCGCGACCGAGAACATGGCGGCGGCGGCAAAGGCCGCGACCGTGAGCTTGAGCGACTTCGACATGGACCGGAACCTCCCGAAAAACCCCGTTGGACGGAGTCGATGCTAGCGCATTCAGTCCCGGGGCAAAGCGGCTCAAAGGAGGCGATCGAGCAAGCGATCGAGCGCGTCGAGGTCCGCGTACGGCACGACGAGCTCGCCGCCTTTTCCGCGCTCGCGGATCTCGACCCGCGTGCCGAGCGCGCGCGCGAGGCGGGCTTCGAGGTCGCGCGCGCTGGCGCTCTTCTCGCCGGCCGGCTTCGCCGTCGCGTTCTTCTGCTTTCGAACGAGCGCTTCGGTCGCGCGCACGCTGAGACGATCGCGAAGGACGCGCTCTGCGAGCGTCTCGAGGCGCTTCGGGTCGCCCTCGGCGCCGGAGGCGCCGGAACGGTCGAGGAGGCCGAGCAGCGCGCGCGCGTGCCCTTCGGAGAGCTCGCCGTCGACGACCTTCTGCCGCACGCGCACGGGGAGCTTCAAGAGGCGCAGGCTGTTGGCGACCGTCGTCCGATCTTTTCCGATGCGCGTCGCGAGCGCCTCCTGCGTGTAGCCGTGCTCTTTCACGAGGCGGTCGAGCGCCTCGGCGAGCTCGACGGCGTTCAGATCTTCGCGCTGCACGTTCTCGACCAGCGCGAGCTCGAACGCCTTCGCCGGCGA
This sequence comes from uncultured delta proteobacterium, assembly GCA_963731595.1. Lineage (GTDB taxonomy): Bacteria > Myxococcota_A > Polyangia > Polyangiales > Polyangiaceae > DASXHD01. The sequence goes on along the minus strand of CAVSWE010000001.1, from coordinate 919,694 downwards.
GACGTCCTTCACGACGACGAGCACCTCTTTGAGGCCCGCCTTCTGCGACGCGCGCCAGCGGCGCTCGCCGGCGACGAGCTCGAACTTGTCGTCGCCAATCTTGCGCACGACCAGCGGCTCGAGCAGCCCGTGCTCGCGGATCGACGCCGCGAGATCCTCGAGCGCCTTCGGCCCGAAATGCTGCCGCGGCTGTCCGCGCTGCGGGACGATCCGCTCGATCGGACACGAAAAGACGCTCTTGTCGCCGTAGCCGCTCTTCGGGGCGCTCACCGGCAAGAGCGAGTCGAGACCGAGCCCGAGCGCCCGACGCTTCTCAACCATGAATCAGCTCGCGCGCGAGCGACAGGTAACCTTGCGCGCCCTTGGACGCCGCGTCGTAGAGGAGGGCGGGCTTGCCGTGCGACGGCGCCTCGCTCAAGCGCACGTTGCGCGGGATGACCGAGTCGAAGACGAAGAAGTGCTTCTTCACTTCCTCGGCGACCTGGTGCGCGAGGTTGTTGCGCGGGTCGAACATCGTGAGCACGACGCCCTGCACCTCGAGCTCGGGGTTGGTGCTCGCCTTCACGCGGTCGATCGTCGCCATCAGGTTCGTCAGCCCCTCGAGCGCGTAGTACTCGCACTGGAGCGGCACGAGCACGTGCGTCGCCGCCGTGAGCGCGTTCACCGTCAGCAGGCCGAGCGACGGCGGGCAGTCGATGAGCACGTACTCGTAGCGGTTCGACTCGACGAGCGCTGCGAGCGCCTTCTTCAATTTGAAGGCGCGATCGGCGTCGTCGACGATCTCGAGCTCCGCGGCGGCGAGATCCTGCGTCGCGGGCGCGACGTCGAGATCGGCGATCGCCGTCTTCAAGATCACGCGCTCGAGCGGCTCGCGACCGATGATTGCATCATACACGCTCTTCTCGACGGTGCGCGGGCGCACGCCGACGCCGCTCGACGCGTTCGCCTGCGGATCGAGGTCCAGGAGCAGCGCCTTGCGCTCCGCCGCGGCGACGCTCGCGGCGAGGTTCACGGCCGTCGTCGTCTTGCCGACGCCGCCCTTCTGATTGACCACGGCGATCACGTGCGCGCGATCGCTCGGTCGCTTCGCTGCCGCGCGCGTCTTGGCCATCGCGGTCCTTCTACCTCGACGACCTTTGTTTCGACGCGCTTTTTTTGGTCACGCCGGACGCGGGTAGTATGGTGTCGTCAGATGTAGGACAACTCTCCGAGCGCAACGCCGGAGACGCGAGGGAGAGCTGATCATGGGTGTGCCCAAGAGCTACCGATCCATCCAAGAGTTCGAGCGCGAGGAGCTGGCCAACGATTCGAAGGCCGGCTTCAACCTCGACGACTTGATCCACGAAGCGACGTTCGGCGCGAGCGACATGCTCTTCGACGACACGGTCGACGAATACGATCCGGAAGGGTTCGACTCCGACGACTGACCAGGTCATCGGCGCCGCTGGACATTCTCGAAACGCGAGAGCGGCCGCTTCGTCGCCACGAGGGGTGTTGGCTGCGGGCATGGCTCCGGTCCGGCCGGTTTCATTCTCGCTGCCGCGTTTCGCCTGCCAGGACGGCGATAGACCATCGCATCGGAGTGGTCTTGGAGGTAGCAACCGTTTCGAGCGCGCCGGTCGCGCTCTCTTAGGTCTTACGCCGCGCTCGTCTTCCTCCCGAGAGTCGCGACGTCTCCACCCTCGAAGGCCGCCTCCCTTCGAGGGTTCTTTTTGTCGCGCGCGGCTCGGGCGTGACGCTTGATTAACGCGGGCGCCAAAGTATGTTGCCGCTCCTCATGCAGGTCAGCACGAAGCGTGTTTCTCCGGTGGTGCTCGAGATGTCGGTGCAGGTGCCGGCCGACGCGGTGAAGAGCGAAATCGACAAGGCTTACCAGACGCTCGCCAAGCGCGCGCACGTCCGCGGCTTTCGGCCCGGCAAGGCGCCGCGCGACGTGCTCCAGCGCGTCTACGGTCCGCAGGTCCTCGGCGACGTGATGAACGCGCTCGTCCAGACCACGCTGCCGAAGGCGCTCAGCGAGAACAACGTCGTGCCGATCACGCAGCCGAGCGTCGAGCCGGGCAAGGTCGACGCGAAGGCGGACTTTTCCTACGTCGCGCGCTTCGAGGTCACGCCCGACGTCGAGGCCGTCAAGTACGAGGGCTTCGAGCTCACGCGGCCCAAGGCCGAGGTCGCCGACGAGCAGGTCGACGAGCAGCTCGAGGGCATCCGAGCGCAGCACTCGACCCTCAAGACGCCCGAGCCCGCGCGCGCCGCGAAGACCGGCGACGTCGCCACGATTGACTTCACGATCTCGATCGACGGCAACGAGGTGAAAGACGGCGGCGGGCAGGGCGTGCAGATCGAGCTCGGCGCCGGCCAGGCGCTGCCCGAGATCGACGCGGCGATCGACGGCAAATCGATCGGCGACAAGTTCGACGCCGCGACGAAGTTCGGGGACACGCACCCGCGCAAGGACTTCCAGGGCAAGACCGGCACGTTCCACGTGACGCTCACCGACGTGAAAGAGCGCGTGCTCCCGGCGCTCGACGACGAGCTCGCCAAGGACGCGGGCAGCTTCCAGACGCTCGTCGAGCTCCGCGCGGACGTGCACACCAAGCTCGAGAAGATGGCGAAGGACCGCTCCGAGATGGCGGTCGCCGAGCAGATCGTCGAGAAGCTGAACGAGCAGAACCCGCTCGACCTGCCGCCCTCGCTCGTCGAGCAGCAGGCGCGCGTGCTCGAGCAAGAGCTCGTCATGAACGCGCGGCGCATGGGCCAGCGCATCGCGCCCGATCAGGTCGACGGAATGCGCGAGACGCTCCGCAAAGACGCCGAGAAGAAGGTGCGCGCCGGCCTCCTCATGGCCGCGATCGCCAAGAAGCTCGACATGAAGGTGACCGACGACGACATCGAGAAGGGCCTCGAGGAGCTCGCCCAGGACACCGGCAAAAACATCGCCAAGCTCCGCGTCGAGTACCGCGAGAAGAGCAAACGCGACATGCTCATCGGCATGATCCTCGAGGACAAGATCCTCGACCACATCGAGAGCAAATCGAAGATTACCGAGGCGGCTCCGCAGGCTCGAGCCGCAGGCGAGAGTTCGGAGCCAAACAAGAACGCCGAGCTGCCCAAAACGGCAGTTGAAACCGAAGAGAAGAAGCCCAAGAAAGGGAAGAAGTAATGAACCGCCCCAAGAACCGCGACCAAGCTGTCGCCACGATCGAACGGCACCAAGACTTCATCCCGTACCCCACGGTCGTCGAGACGACGCACCGCGGCGAGCGCAACTGGGACATCTTCAGCCGGCTCCTGAAGGACCGTATCGTCTTCCTGGGAACCGAGATCAACGACGACGTCGCCAACATCATCATCGCGCAGTTCCTGTTCCTCGAGAGCGAGGACCCGGACAAGGACATCATGCTGTACGTGAACTCGCCCGGTGGCGTAATCACGAGCGGTCTCGCGATCTACGACACGATGCAGCACGTGCGCTGTCAGGTCGCGACGACCTGCCTCGGCATGGCCGCGTCGATGGCGTCGGTGCTGCTGACTGCGGGGCAAAAAGGTCGCCGCATGGCGCTGCCGAACGCGCGCATCATGATCCACCAACCGCACGGCGGCGCTCGCGGGCAGACGACCGACATCGAGATCATGGCGCGCGAGTCGCGTCACCTCAAGGACGTGCTGGTCGACATCTACTCGCAATGCACCGGCAAATCGCACGAGCAAATCCACAAGGACATCGACCGCGACTACTGGATGGGCTCGACGGCGGCGAAAGAGTACGGCCTCATCGACGACATTCTCCAGCCGAAGACCAAGGGCTCGAAGGACTGAGAAAGGTGCCCGCTTCCTTGCCGCGCTCACGACACCTGCGTAAGCTTTGGGTGTAACCGATGTCGGGAAATCGCAGAGACGACCACCAGAACGGCAACCTCAACTGTTCCTTCTGCGGCAAGTCGCAGAAAGAGGTGAAGAAGCTCATCGCAGGACCGACGGTCTACATCTGCGACGAGTGCATCGGCCTCTGCAACGACATCATCGCCGAAGAGGTCGAGAAGGAGGAGCCGTACGCGTCGTCGCATCCGGTTCCGAAGCCGAGCGAGATCAAGGCCATCCTCGACGACTACGTGATCGGGCAGGAGCGCGCGAAGAAGAGCCTCGCGGTCGCCGTCCACAACCACTACAAGCGCATCGACAGCAAGGTGGGCTCGGACGACGTCGAGCTCTCGAAGTCGAACATCTTGCTCCTCGGCCCGACCGGTAGCGGCAAGACGCTCCTCGCGCAGACGCTCGCCAAGATCTTGAGCGTCCCGTTCGCGATCGCGGACGCGACCACGCTGACCGAGGCCGGCTACGTGGGCGAGGACGTCGAGAACATCATCGTCCAGCTCCTGCAGAACGCCGACCACGACGTCGAACGCGCGCAGCGCGGCATCGTCTACATCGACGAGATCGACAAAATCAGCCGCAAGAGCGACAACCCGTCCATCACGCGCGACGTGAGCGGCGAGGGTGTCCAGCAGGCTCTGCTGAAGATCATCGAGGGGACGATCGCCAACGTGCCGCCGAAGGGCGGGCGCAAGCACCCCCAGCAAGATTTCCTGCAGATCGACACGACCAACATCCTCTTCATCTGCGGCGGCGCCTTCGTGGGGCTCGAGCAGATCGTCCAGCGGCGCATCGGCCGTCAGACGATGGGATTCAGCGCCGACATCAAGAGCAAGAAGGACTTCAAGCTCGGCGAGCTCCTCGAGCAGGTGCAGCCGGAGGACCTGCTCAAGTTCGGGCTCATCCCCGAGTTCATCGGTCGCTTGCCGGTGCTCGCGACGCTCCACGAGCTCAACGAGGACGCGCTCATCGACATCCTGACGAAGCCGAAGAACGCGCTCGTGAAGCAGTACCAAAAGCTCTTCGAGATGGACGGCGTGAAGCTCAAGTTCACCAAGGGCGCGCTTTCGGCCGTGGCGAAAGAGGCGCTCGCGCGGGCGAGCGGCGCGCGCGGTCTCCGCGCCATCCTCGAGCACGCGATGCTCGACATCATGTACGACATCCCGTCGCGCAGCGGCATCAAGGAAGTCGTCGTGAACGAAGACGTCATCGGCAAGCACGAGTCGCCGATCATCGTCTACCAAAAGGAAGCCGAGTTGGCCTGACTCGGGGCGCGCGTCGAGTCCCGCCGCTTTTGCGCGGGCTCGACGATTGCACGTCCGACGACATGCGCCCGCTGCTCAACCTGCCGGAGGGGACGGTCGTGCTGGACGTCGCGAGGGCGACGCGCGAGGCGATCGAGAGGTTTCTCGCGCTCGAGCCGACGGACAAGCACGGGCTCGCGCGATGGCTCCTCGGGCCGTATCACGGCGCGACGCGTTTTGCGCCGCGGCGGTTGCGCGCAACCACGCACGAAACGCTACACGGCGCCGCTGTCCCGCTGTCGGTCGGCGAATTGGTCGCGCACGCGCAAAACGCGCTGTGCGACGCCATCGACGCGGCGAGCGAGCCCGGCAGCGAGCGCCTGCTCGCGATGCTCCCCGACACGCTCGACGTCATCCCCGTCCGCGACGCCCTCGACGAACGCGGCTTCGCGGCGCAGGACGTCGCGCACCGCCGGCTCGCCGAACGGACGATGACGCTCCTGCTGGCCGATTATCTCACGCGACCGGACGAGTTCGTGGCGAAGGGCGGGCCCGGCGCGGCACGCCGCCCAAGCGTGAGAATGCTCGCGCTCGGCTGAAGGCGCGTTCGCGTGATCGCCCCCTTGGAATAGGCTAGAACTCGTAGCCAGCCATGTTCTTCCGCAACACCGACGACCCGAAGCAGCCCGCGCGGCGCAAGGCGATCCCGCTCCTTCCTCTCCGCGACATCATCGTCTTCCCGCACATGGAGAGTCAGCTCTTCGTCGGTCGCGAGCGGTCGATCAACGCGCTCGACGCGGCGATGGCCGCGGGCAAGGAGATCTTCCTCGCCGCGCAGAAGAACGCCAAGACCAACGAGCCGACGCCGGAGGACATCTTCCAGATCGGCACCGTCGGCGTGGTGAAGCAGCTGCTGCGTCTGCCGGACGGCACGGTGAAGGTCATCGTCGAGGGTCGCAAGCGCGCGGCGATCAAGAAGTACGCGCAGACCGACGAGTTCTTTCTCGTCGAGGTCGACGAGATCGCCGAGACGGCGAAGGCGGGCGTCGAGGTCGAAGCGCTGATGCGCAGCGTACAGGCGGCCTTCGAGATGTACGTGAAGTTGAACAAGAAGGTTCAACCCGAGGTCTTGATGGGCGTTCAGACCATCGACGACCCCGCGCGTCTCTCGGACGCCATCGTCGCGTGCTTGCCGACCATCAAGCTCGCCGACCGCCAAGCCCTGCTCGAAGCCGACGACGCGGTGAAGCGTCTCGAGCGCCTGCACGAATTGATGCAGGCCGAGATCGAGATCCTGCAGGTCGAGAAGAAGATCCGCTCCCGCGTCAAGAAGCAGATGGAGAAGACGCAGAAGGAGTACTACCTCAACGAGCAGATGCAGGCGATCCAGCGCGAGCTGGGCGGCGAGCGCGAGAAGAACGAGATCCAGGAGCTGGAAGAGCAGCTCAAAGCCAAGCGGATGAGCAAAGAGGGCACCGCGAAGGTCAAAAAGGAGCTGAAGAAGCTCGAGATGATGCACCCGACGTCGGCCGAAGCGACGGTCGTGCGCAACTACGTCGACTGGATTTTGGGCCTGCCTTGGTACGACAAGAGCGAAGAGAACTTCGACCTCAAGGGCGCCGAGACGATCCTCGACGAGGACCACTACGGCCTGAAGAAGATCAAAGAGCGCATCGTCGAGTACCTCGCCGTGCAGGCGCTCACGAAGAAGCTCCGGGGGCCGGTCTTGTGTCTCGTCGGGCCGCCCGGCGTCGGCAAGACGTCGCTCGCGAAGTCGATCGCGCGCGCGACGGGGCGCAAGTTCGTGCGCCTCGCGCTCGGCGGCGTGCGTGACGAGGCCGAGATCCGCGGCCACCGGCGCACGTACATCGGCGCGATGCCCGGGAAGATCGTCCAGAGCCTGAAAAAGGCGGGGACGAGCAACCCGGTGTTCCTGCTCGACGAGGTCGACAAGATGTCGAGCGACTTCCGCGGCGACCCGGCGGCGGCGCTCCTCGAGGTGCTCGACCCCGAGCAGAACCACTCGTTCAACGACCACTACCTCGATCTCGATTACGACTTGAGCGACGTGATGTTCATCACGACGGCGAACACCTTGAGCGGCATCCCGGTGCCGCTCCAGGACCGCATGGAGATCATCCAGCTCTCCGGCTACACCGAGTTCGAGAAGCTCAACATCGCGATGAAGTACCTCGTGCCGCGCCAGCGAAAGGAGTGCGGGCTCGACGAGGTGCCGATGACGATCACCGAGAGCGCCGTGCGCACGGTGATCCACCACTACACGCGCGAGGCGGGCGTCCGCTCGCTCGAGCGCGAGATCTCCGGCATTTGCCGCAAGGTCGCGAAGCGGGTCGTCGAGGCGCGCGGCGCGTCCGAAGCGCCTCCCGCGCCAATCGAAATCGCCGGCAAGGACGTGCCGCAGTATCTCGGCGTGCCGAAGTTCCGCGTCGGCAAGAAAGAGGAGCACGACGAGGTCGGCCTCACGAGCGGCCTCTCGGTCACGTCCAACGGCGGCGGCGAGCTCCTCGCGTGCGAGGTCGCGGTCGTGCCCGGCAAGGGCAAGCTCGCCATCACGGGCCTGCTCGAGAAGGGCATGGAGGAGAGCGCGCAGGCGGCGATGAGCTACGTGCGCTCGCGCGCGGCGCTGCTCGGCCTCGAGCCGGACTTCTACGCGAAGGTGGACGTGCACGTTCACTTCCCCGAGTTCATTCGCAAGGACGGCCCGTCGGCGGGCGTGACGATGGCGACCTCGCTCGCGAGCGCGCTCATCAAGGTGCCGGTGAAGCGCGATCTCGCGATGACCGGCGAGATCACGCTGCGCGGGCGCGTGATGCCGATCGGCGGCCTCAAGGAGAAGCTCCTGGCGGCGCACCGCTCGGGCATCTCCACGGTCGTCGTGCCGCGCGAGAACCGAAAGGACCTGCGCGAGGTGCCGCGCCGCGTGCTCAAGGCGATGCGAATCGTGCTCGTCGAGCACATGGACGACGTCTTGCGCGAGGCGCTCTGCCTGCCCAACCCCGAGCAGGTCTTCGGCGCGCCCAAGGACGTGATGGAATACGTCTCGGGCGAGCTCGTGACGCACGTCTCGAAGACGCCGCCGGGCACCAAGCCGCCGCCGCCCGCGGAGCCGAATCCGGCGCCCGCGCCGGTGTGATCACGAGGGCGTCGCCGGCCGAGGTGCGGTAATCTGTCTCCGCGATGGCCTATCGCGGCGGGGTCGAGAGCGTGCCGATCGCCTGGAAGGACGACGCGTGCGATTTCGACGTCATCTGTCCGACCGTCGAACGTCGGGCCCACGCGAAGCCCTGTCGCCGCGGCTCTGCCGTCGCCGCGAGCGTCCCGGGCGTGCTCGAATTCGACGGCGAGCGCGGCACGGCGAGCTTCCCGGTCGAGGGGGAGCCCACGCTTCGCAAGGAGCTCGACGCGTGGCGATGATGGCGCCGTACGACAGGTGAAGGCGCGCTCTCTCCTCGCACTCGCGGTCCTGCTCCTCGCGCCCGCGGCGCGCGCGCAGGGCAATTACCGGTCGACGGCCCTCGGCGGGCGGTCTGCGCTGATGGGCGACACCGGCATCGCCCTCGGGACCGACGGGGCGGCGCCGTTCTTGAACCCGGCGACGGTCGTCCGGGTCGAGTCGACGCTCGCGCTCTCGGTGAGCTTTCTCACGGTCGACATCACGCACGCCGCGAACTGGTACGCGCCCAACGCCGACATCACGCGCGTCTCGGGCAACGCGATCCCGTCGACCTTTTGCGCGTTCTTCGATTTGCCGCGGCTCTTCCAGCCCGAGGACAAGACGAGCGACGCCGGCGACCAGAAGCTCGCCACGTGCTTCGGCACGACCGAGCTCCAATCGTTCGACTGGGTCGGGCAGGGGTTTCGCACGCAGAACCCCGCGGCCATCGAGACGAGCTCGGTGCGTTGGGGCTGGCAGCGCTTCGTGGTCGGGCCTTCGTACGCGGCGAACCTGACGCGCGATCTCGCCGTCGGCGCGTCGGTGCAGGGCGCGTTCACGAATTTTTCGTCCTTCGCGAGCGTCGGGACGACCGCGGTCGACGGCAGCACGTCGAGCGTGTTCGAGGACGGCTCGAGCGGGAGCGATTTCGGGCTGAGCGCGTCGCTCGGGGCGACGCTCACGCTCGGGAGATTCACGCTCGGCGCGACGGTGCAATCGCCCGACGTCTCGGTCTACGGCCACGGGAACCTGAGCACCTACGTGGCGTCGTCGGGCGGCACGTCCACGACCTATTTCGGGCAGGGCGGCTTCCACGGGCGCGAGCCGACGCGCCTCGGCCTGGGTCTCGGCTACGAGTGGCCGCGCGGCTCGGTCGAGCTCGACGGGCAGCTCGCGCTCGCCGACGGCGACGCGGTCGAGCTCGACATGCAAGGCACGCAGCTGACGACGCCCGGCGCGCTCCTCACGACCACGAGCGTCGACCGCAAGACGCGCTTTCAACCGACCGTGAATGTGAGCCTCGGCACCGAAATCTTCGTGCGGCCGCGGCTGAGCCTGCTCGCGGGTTTCGCAACCGACTTCACCGCGGTCGACGGCATCGCGCAGACGGGCGTCGCGCCTTCGCGCCAAAACCGGCTCCTCGCGTCGTTCGGCATCGGCTCGCACAGCGACGCGGGCACCGTCATCGTCGGCGCGCAGGCGTACTACGGTTGGGGCCAAATGCTCGGCTACGCGAGCGCGCCGGCGGTCGCGCCGATCGACATCCAGAGCACCGGCGTCCTCTTCGTGCTGGCGGGCGCGACGAATTTCAAGTCGATCGAGCGCGCCGTCGAGGAGATGCGCGGGGTCGTCAGGCCGCGTCCCCCGCCGAAGTGAGCCAGCGGCGCCACTTGGCGTGCGCGACGAGCGCGATTTCGACGAGATCGCGCGTGGGCGTGCGTTCGTCGAAGAAGAGCGTGTCGTAATAGAGCGGCACGATCGCGAGGAGCGCCGCGCGCAGGCCCTCTTCGCTGTCGAACACGTAGGAGACCGCCGTGCGCCGCGAGGCGTCGTCGGACATCTCGAACCAGGTCGTGAAGACCTGCTCGATCTGCTCGAGCGTTCGCGTCGGCAAGCGGTCGTGGCCGGGCGGCAGAATGCGGTAGCGCTCGAGTCGCTCGGCAATCGCGGCGCGCGCGCGCTCGGCGTGCGCGGCCTGCTCGGGCAAATCCCAGGGCGTTTGATCGAGCTCCTCGCTCGAGAGATCGAAATCGGAGTGGAGCATTGGCTGTAAGTTCCCCTGAAGTGGTTGCCGCAAATTGTTGCGGCGCACCTCCGCGGACATTCACGCCGCTGCTCTTTCAGCTTGACCCCAGCTGCGCCGTCAGTATGGTTCGCGCGCCTGAATTAGGCGGGTAGCTCAGTGGTAGAGCGCTGGCCTTACAAGCCGGATGTCGCAGGTTCAAGCCCTGTCCCGCCTACGCCGTACGAGTTGTTTCGGCCCTGTTCTGGGGCGGTAGTTAAGTTGGTTATAACGCCGGCCTGTCACGCCGGAGGCCGCGGGTTCGAGTCCCGTCCGCCCCGCCAGAACGTCTCTTCGCAGTTTGCACCTTAAGCCGCGCCCGACCCCGTCCGTTGATGGGTCAGGGAGTCAGCGGTAATGAATGCCCAATCCAACGCGATGCCTCGCGTCCTGTTCGTGGACGACGAGCCGGCGGTCACCGCGGCGTTTCGGACGCTGCTGCGTCGCGCGCCGTACGAGGTGCTCGTGGCGAACTCGGCGCGTGACGCGCTCGGGATGCTCAGCGAGACGCACGTCGACGTCGTCATCTCGGACATGGACATGCCCGACATGAGCGGCAGCGAATTTCTCGCGCGAGTCCGGGCCCAGCACCCGCGGACGACCCGGGTGGTCCTCTCGGGGCGGGCGCGCCTCGAAGACACCATCCACGCCATCAACGACGCGGCGGTCTTCCGTTTCCTCACCAAGCCGTGCCAGGCGAGCGAGCTCACGCGATGCATCGACGACGCGCTCGCCGCGCGGCGCGTGCGGCGCACGACGGTGCCGCCCACGACCGAGGCCGACGCGACGTTCGATTGCGCGCTCGAGACGCTCTGGGTCGCCGCGCAGCCCATCGTGAGCGTTCGCGAGCGGCGCATCGTCGCCTTCGAGGCGCTGGTGCGAACGCGCGAGCCTTCACTCCCGCACGGCGGCGCGATCATGGAGCTCGCCGAGCGCCTCGGGCGCGTGCGCGAGATCGAGCGCCACATTCGGCGGACCGCGGCCGACGTGGCCGAGATGCTGCCCGACGGGACGCACCTGCTCGTGAACCTGCACCCGAGCGCGCTCGACGACCCGGACCTCGTCGCCGACGACGCGCCGCTCTCGCGCCACGCGTCGCGGGTCTCGTTCGAGATCACCGAGCGCGCTCGCCTCAAGCCGGAGGGGCCCGCGTGGGACGCGATCCGCGCGCTCCGCCAGCGCGGGCACCGAATCGCCGTCGACGACCTCGGCGCAGGCTACGCGGGTCTCACGACCCTCGTCACGCTCCAGCCCGACATCGTGAAGCTCGACATGGAGCTCATTCGCAACGTCGACACGTCGCCGACGCGCTCCAAGCTCGTCGCCTCGCTCGTCGCGCTCTCGCGGCAGCTCGAGGTGCGCGTCATCGCCGAGGGCGTCGAGTCGGCGGCGGAGTGCGAGCACTTGCTCTCGCTCGGATGCGACTGGATGCAGGGCTATTTCTTCGCGCGCCCCGCGCAGCCGTTTCCCGCGGTCACCTGGCCGGCCGAACGCGCCGCGTGACCGGCTTCACCGTCGTCGGTGCCGGCGTCTCGACGTGCGCCCGCGTGACGCCGCCGAACTGAAGTGGTACGAACGGCGACATGATCGACTGGCCCGAGGACGCGCACGAACAAGCCAAGAAAGCGCTCGACTCGTTCAAGAAGACGAGCCTCGCCGCCGAGCTCGAGGACGACGCCGCGAAATGGCGCTTCCTCGCGTACGCGCGGAGCCCGCTTCCGCCGGCGCGGATGATCCTGCGAAGCGACAGCGGCGCGACGCGCGTCTACACCCTCGAGGCCACGGGCTTCTGGGTCGAAAAAGCGCAAGACACGGCCGCCTGACTCGACGGCCGCTTCAATCCTCGACGGAACGCACGGTCTCCGTCGCGTCGTACTGCGGGGCGTAGCCGAGCTCGTCGCGGGCGCGACGGTCGTCGACCATGCACACGTAGCGGATGTGATCGAGCTCCGGCGCGGGGAAGCTCGTGAGGTGGAGCGCGAACATCCGGTTGATGAGGCCCTTGGCGAGCGTGTAGGGCACCGGGAGCGTCGCGCGATCGAGGATACGCAGCACGCGCGAGAGCGGCATCGGCTCCGGCCCCGCGACGTTGAAGATGCCGCGAACGCCGGGCGCGAGGGCGTGGACGATCGACGAGACGACGTCGCCCTCGTGGATGACCTGGACCATCGGGTCGTAGCCGAGGAGCGTCGGCACGCGCGGGAGCCGCAGGAAATTCGAAGCCGCGTTGCGCACGCGCCCGAGGATGTGCACCGGACGCAGGATCACCGTCTGCACGTCGGGGTGCTTCCAGAAGAAGCTCTGCGCGAGCATGTCGACCTCGATGAGATCGCGGATCTCGCTGAAGCGCGCGCCGCCGAGGAGCGGCGCCTCCTCGGTCAGAAATTGCGGGTTGTGCGGCTGCGGCCCGTAGACGTTCGCGCTCGACAGGACGACGAGCTTCGGGACGCGGAACTGCGCGACGTAGTCGAGGAGCTTGGTGAAGCCTTCGACGTTCCACGAGTGGTGCTCGGCGGCGGACGCTCGCGGGTCGTGCATGACGCCGAGGTGGATGACGGCTGCGACGTCGCCGCCGCGGAACACGTCGCGGAGCTTCTTCCGCCGGAGATCGAGCTTCTCGTGGTCGACGTCCTTCGGCTTGCCGATGAAATCGCGCCGGTCGACGCCCACGACGGTGCGCTCGCGGTGGAGCACGCGCGCGACCTGCCGCCCGAGGCGCCCGCAGATGCCGGTGATGACGACCTTGCCGTGCGACGCGGCTCTCTTACGCGCGCCCATCGATCACCAGAAGATGTGTTTGCGGTCGCGGAGGCCGCGGTTGATCATCGACTGCACCGTCTTCTGCACGAGCCAGACTTTCTCCTCGATCACCGCGTCGTCGTCGTCCGCGTCGCCCTCGAACGTCATCGGCTCGCCGAAGTGGATTCGGTAGCGCGTGGGAAGCGGGAGCTGCGCCGCCGGGCAAAAAGAGCTGCGGAATGACCGGAAAAGAAGGCATTCGGAAGAGCTTCGCGACCGACTCGAGGTTCGCGAGCGAGACGTACTGCTCCTCGGCGCCGATGACCGCGACCGGCACGATGGGCGTGTTCGGTCTCAATCGCGAGGCGCATGAACCCGAGGCCGAACGGCATGAGCTGGTAGCGCTTGTCGAACGTCTTGGAGATGCCGCGCGCCCCTTCGGGGAAGACGAGCAGCACCTCGTCTTGCTCGAGCAGCCGGCGCGCGTTCTCGGGCACGCCGACGACTTGGCCGACGCGCGAGAAGAGGAGCGAGACGAACGGGCAGGGTCTGCGTCCACTTCTCGACCATCGCGCGCGTGAAGCGCGGCGGCTCGGCGTCCATGAACATGCGCCGCCCCGATGAGCGCGCCGTCGATCGGGATCTGTCCCGAGTGGTTGGCGATGAGCAGGACGCGGCCGCGCGGGATGTTGCGCGTGCCGAAGACCTCGGTGCGAAAGTAGCGGCGGTGCAGGTACGCGATGAAGGACATCGCGTATTTCGTCCACTGCGGGTCGAGGCCGAACGCGTCGACGCCGGACGCGCCGAGGTTCAGCGGCACGCGCGCGAGGCGGCGCTCGAAGTCTTCGCCGAGCAAATTACCGAGCGAGCGATCGACGACGCGATCGAGCGCGGTCGCCACGCTCCGCGCCACGGCGCTGCGGGCGGCCCAAGGCGGGAGCGCGATCGGATCAGGACGGGTCACGCCCGCTGGATTAGCAGATAGAGTCGAGGGCGTGGAGGCGGTGAGAGCCGGAGACGTCGTGGCGGTCGTCGCGCCGGCGAGCCCGTTTCCGCGTGCGGCGTTTTTGTCGGGGCTCGCGTGGGTCGCGCAGCGGTACCGCGTGCGGATCCGGGAGGACGTGTTCGCGCGGGAGGGGTACCTCGCGGGGGACGACGCGCGGCGGCAGGACGAGCTCGCGGCGGCGATGCGCTCGCGCGAGGTGAAGGCGATCCTCGTGGCGCGAGGCGGCTACGGCGTCACGCGGTTCGCGGCGCGCCTTCCGTGGGACGATTTCGCGCGGGCTCCGAAGCCGATCGTCGGGTTTTCGGACGTGACGGCGCTCCACGTGCACGCGGCGGCGCGAGGCGTGCGCGGCTTGCACGCGCCGAACGTGACCGGGCTGGGCGCGTCGGGAAACGTGCATCTTGCACGCAATCGCGGGGCGTGGCTCGCGGCGCTCGAGCGGCCGAGCGCGCCGGGCGCGTGGCGCGGGCTTCGCGCGATTCGCGCGGGCGCCGCCGCGGGGCCGCTCTTCGGGGGAAACCTCGCGCTCCTCTGCGCCATGGCCGCGGCCAACGCGCTCGCCGTCCCGGACGGCGCGATTGTGCTCCTCGAGGACGTGACCGAGCGCCCGTATCGCGTCGACCGCATGCTGACGTCGCTCATCGAGGGTGGCCACTTCGCGCGCGCCTCGGCGATTGTCTTCGGCGAGCTCACGCAGTGCGATCCCGGGCCCGACGGGGTCACCGTCGAGTCGGTGCTCGCGGAGCGCACGTCGTCGCTCGGGATCCCCGCGTACGCCGGGGCGCCGTTCGGACACGGCGCGCTGAACCTCGCGTGGCCGCTCGGCGCGCTGGGCGAGCTGGATGGGGGAGGGGCGCTTCGATGGTAGTTGGCCTCGACTACGCGAAGATCTCCTCGAAGAACCGCCGCATCGCGTCCCACGAGCGCGCGTCGCTCTCCGGCTGGTAGAAAAAACCCGGTCGCGTCGCGATGCTCGGGTTCGTGAAGCTGTGGGCGGTGTTTCCGTAGATCACCATCTCCCAGTCGACCTTCGCCTCGGTCATCTCGCGCTCGAAGGCGAGGCGCGCCTCGGGCGGAACGAGCGGGTCGTCGGCGCCGATGAGCGTGAGCACCTTGCCGCGGATGTTCTTCGCTTCTCCCGAGCTCGGCGCGAGGCCGCTGTGGAAGCCGACGACGCCGCGAAGGTTCGCGCCGCTCCGCGCGAGCTCGTAGACGGTCGTCCCGCCGAAGCAGTAGCCGATCGCGGCGAGCCGAGCCTCGTCGCACTCGGCGCGCGCGGCGAGCACCTCGAGACCCGCGTTCGCGAGCCCGCGCCAGCGTCGCAGATCCGACGCGATCTCGCCGATGCGGCGCAGCCCGTCCGTGACGGTCTGCCCGTCGCCGAAGAGATCGAGCGCGAAGGCGCAGTAGCCGAGCGCGGCGAGCCGGCGCGTCTTGTCCTTGATGTTCTCGCCGAGGCCGCCCGCGTCGTGGACGACGAGCACGCCCGGCGCGCGCTCGGCTTGCACCGCGAGGTACCCGCGAAGCGCGAGACCCTCCCATTCGTAGTCGATCGCCTCGGTTCGCATCACGTGCCTTCCTTCATGGCGAAGACGACCTTCACCGCGCCGTGGCGGCGCTTGTCGCGCGCAGCGACGAACGCCTCGCGGTAGCGCCGCAGCGGGAATCGGTGCGTGATCATCGCCGTCGGATCGAGCTTCTTCTCCGCGCAAAGGCCCAAGTAATGCGCGAAGCCGTGCATGCGGCGTCCGTCGAAGTCCTCGACGCCGTACGCGTTCGAGCCGATGACCGTGACCTCGCGGAAAAAAATCGGCGTCCACTCGTAGCGGCGCGGCGTGCCGACGCCGACGAGCAGCACGGTGCCGAGCGGCTTCACCAGCCGCACGGCGGTCTCGAGCGTCTCGGCGACGCCGACGGTGTCGTAGATGCGATCGACGCCGCCGATCACCCACGGGAGCGAAAAACGAACGCGCCGCACCTGCGAGGACGTGAGCGCGGCGATGCGCTCGACGAGCTCGTCGCCGCCGGCCGCGACGTATTCGTGGGCGCCCATCGCCTTCGCGAAGGGCTCGAGGTACGCGTGGAGATCCACCGCGACGACGCGGACGTCCGGGAAGAGCCGCGCGAGCGCGTGCACCGTCAAGAGACCGAGCGGGCCGCACCCGTAGACGAGCACGGTCTCGCCGGGCTTGGGCGGCGCCTTGCGGATCGCGTGCATCGCGACGGAGAACGGATCCGACAGCGCGGCCTCTTCGTCGCTCACGCCGCTCGGGATCGGAAAGCACATCGACTCGTGCGCGATCATGCGATCGCTGTACCCGCCCGGCACGTCGCGGCAGTTTCCGGCGTGGATGCCGTCGGCGAAGGGGCCGGAGGTGAAGTTCTCGCACAGCGAGAGATCGCCGCTCAGGCAGTAGCTGCATTGGGGATGCCCGCGCACCTCGCATGGCAGCCACGGCGAGACCGCGACGCGATCGCCCGGACGCACGCGCCGCACGGCAGGTCCCGCCTCGACGACGCGCGCGGCGACCTCGTGCCCGAGCACGTGCGGAAAGGAGATGAGCGCGCGGAGCGGGTTGTCGACGTCGGCGTCGAGGAAGATCTGCTTCACGTCGCTCCCGCAGACGCCGGTCACCGTCGGCTCGACGACGACCCAGTCGTCCGCGATCGGCTTGGGGTCCGCCAGCTCGCGCAGTCGAATCGGCCCGAACGGCGCGACGAACCCGCTCGTCGAGAAGAACCCCGCGACGCGCGCCGCGGCGAGCCGCGGGAAGGACATTTCGAAGGTGACGCCCTTCATGGCTGGAACAGCACCTTGATCGCGCCCGAGCGGCGCTTGTCGTAGACGGCCATGAACGCGTCGCCGAATTTCTCGAGCGGGAAGCGATGCGTGACGACGCCGCTCCAGTCGAGCTTTCTCGCGGCGAGCAGGCTCAAGTAGTGCTCGATGCCGTGGGCGCGCTCGCCCGCGAGCGTCTCGACGCCGTACGCGTTCGAGCCGAGGAGCGCGATCTCTTTGAAGTAGAGCGGCGTCCATTCGAAGCGCTTGGGCTCGGCCACGCCGACCATCACGATGCTCGCGCGCGGCCGCACGATGCGAACGCCGAGCTCGAGCGTGCTCGGCGCGCCGACCGTGTCGTAGATCTTGTCGATGCCGGTCTGGAGCCACGGCAAGCCGAAGAACGGCTTTCGCATCGGCGCCTTCGCGTACTCGCCGATCTCGGCGACCAGCTCCTTGCCGCGCGACGTGAAGAGGCGATGCGCGCCGAGGCGCTCGACCAGGGGCCGCATGCGCTCTTTGTGATCGACCGCGAGGATCGTGACGCCCGGGAAGAGCACCGAGAGGATGTGGATCGCCATCAGGCCGAGCGAGCCGCATCCCCAGACGAGCACGGTCTCGCCGTGCTCGGGCGGCGCGCGCAGGATCGCGTGGAGCGCGACGGCGAACGGATCGGCGAGGACCGCGTCGTCGAACGAGACGCCGTCCGGGATCGGGAAGAGCATCGACTCGTGCAGACACATCGTCTCGGCGAAGCCTCCGCCGACGTCGCGGCAGTTTCCGAGGTGCATGCCGCGCTCGATCGCGCCGTCGAAGAAATGATGGCAGAGCGCGTAGTCGCCGCGCTCGCACGACACGCACGGCGCGAGGCCGCGCACCGAGCAGGGGAGCCACGGCGAGACCGCGACGCGGTCGTCCTTTCGGAATTTCTTCACGCCCTTGCCGACCTCGACCACCGTGCCGACGACCTCGTGGCCCATCACGTGGGGCGCGGAGACGACCGCCGAGAGCGGGTTGTCGGAGGCGGCCTCGAGGAAGACCTGCATCACGTCGCTGCCGCAGATCCCGGCGAGCTTCGGCTGCACCATGACCCACTCTTCTCGTTTTTTGGCGTCGCCGTGCGGCTTGGGCTCGTCGACCTTCTCGTACGAGACGGCGCCGAGACCCGAGACGTAGGCGCGCGGCGACACGAGGCCGAAGACCTTCGAAAAAATCAGCCGCGGCAGCTCGATTCGAAAGGTGAGTGCCTTCATGCGCCCGCGCGCAGCACCCTACCGAGCTTTTCCCGTCCCAGCACGTCGCTTCGCGCACCGTCCGAAAATGCCACGCGGCCGCCGACCATCACGAGCTTCACGGCGGCGTCGTTGCGGCGGACCATGCGCGAAAATCCGCGGAAGCACTCCATCGGCGCCTCGACGGCGCGGTCGAGCTCGTCGTCGAGCGCCTCCGGATCGACGACGACCACGTCGGCGCGCTTTCCCGGCGCGATCGTGCCCGCGTCGATGCCCAGCCAGTCGGCGATCTCGCCGGTCACGCGGTGCACGGCGCGCTCGATCGACATGAACTTCGAGTCGCGCGCGAGCCGCAGCATGCGGAGCGGGAAGTTGTAGTGCGCCATCTGCCGGAGGTGCGCGCCGGCGTCGGAGAAGCCGATGAGCACGTCGGGGTTCGAGACCATCTCGCGCACGACGTCGGGCCGGTCGTTCGCCATCACGGTGTACCAGCGGAGCTTGGTGCCGTGCTCGGCGACGAGATCGAGGAACGTGTCGATCGCGTCGTGACCGCGGGTCTTCGCGATCTCGGCGAACGACTTTCCGACGAGCGACGCGTCCGGCGCCGCGAGCACGAGCGACTGGGCGAGATCGCGATGGAAGAATTTCGGGCTGTATTTGTCGGTCCAGTCCTTGCGGAAGCGGACGCGGAACTCCGGGTCGCGGAGGAGCTCGATGCGCTGGGCGTGCTCGGCGAGGTGCAGCGCCGCCGCGCCCGCGCCGAACTCCTCGAAGACGACGAGGTCGATGCCGTCGGCCCAGAGATCGAACAGCTCGGGCAGCGCCTGCCAGCGAAAATCCGCGTCGAAGCACGCGTTGAAGACGCGCGCCATCGCCGCCGTGAAATGCCGGATCGCGCGGCTGGCGCGGAGATCCATCATCGAGATGAGCGTCGTCTTGAGGCGCTTGCGCACGATCCCCGCGCTCTCGACGAAGAAGAGCAGCGACGACAGCGGCCGCGTCGGGCTCGGCACGCCCTGGAGGATGCGCCCGCGCTCGCGGAGGATCGAGGTGAGCTTTCGGTACTCGCTCCAGCGCGCGAACGTCGAGGGCAGGGGGCGGCTGCGGATGTCGCGGTCGCCGCCGACCTTGTCCCACGGGAGCGTCTGCACCGAGAGGCCGAGCCAGCCCGCGTCGAGCGCCTCTTCGAGCATCGATTGCATCGCCGCGATCTCGACCCGCTCGGGGACGACGTCCTTCTTCAAGCTGCGCGCGATGCCCATCACGTGCGCGCGCATCGCCGAGTGCCCGACGAACGACGCGACGTTCGGTCCGAGCGCGAGCCCGTCGAGGTGCGCGTAATACTCGCGGTGGTTTTCCCAGGTCTTCTTCTCGCGGAGGAGCGGGCGCACGTACTCGTCGGGGATGGCCTCGACGCGGCAAAAGAGATCGGCGAGATCGTCCGGGTCGCCGAGCGCGAGGCTCAGGCTGCAGCTCCCGAGCGTGACGGTCGTCACGCCGTGACGGAGCGACTCGCCGAGCTCGGGGCCGAGCTCGATCTCGGCGTCGTAGTGCGTGTGGCAGTCGATGAACCCGGGCACGACCCATTTCCCGCGGCAGTCGACGACGCGCGCGCCGGCGAGCGGCGTCTTCGAGACGGCCGCGACGCGATCACCGTCGACGCCGACGTCGCGGATTTCGGCCGGCCGCCCGCGGCCGTCGAAGACGAGCCCCCCGCGCAACACGTAATCGTGCACGGTGGCGAGCCTATCTCGGATTCCGCCGGAAACTGGCCGGTCTTCCGTCCGGAGTGCCACAATTTCCGCATGCTCACGCTTCGCTGGGATGCTTCTCACTGGGCGCTCTTCGCGATGACGACGCTGGCCGTCGCGGCCACGTCACTCTTGGCGTTCGGCGCGACGCAGTAAGACGGCGCTCCGCGACCAAGGCGTCCGCTGCGCAATACGTCAGGGCGGGCAGCACACCGTGCCCTGCGCCGTGAGGGAGACGCCCGCAGCGCTCGAGCCGGCCGCGCACCCGGTGAGGTTGGCGGACGGCATGTACTGGAATGACCGAATGACGTTGCCCTTGAGGCTCCGGCACGTTCCGTCCACGGGCAACGAGTCGAGGAAATTTCCGCACGACAAGTTGCTGTAGGTCTGAAGCGTGCCGCGGCACGATCCGGTCGCCGCGCACGCGGTGCAGGCCGAGCACGCGAAGGTCGCGGTGCTGGCGATCGTGTGCGCGGTCATGCCGTTGGGGCAGGTGGCCGCGCCCGCCGCGAAGTAACAGAGCCGGTAGCCCGCGGGCGCTTGGCACGCGGCGCAGCTCGCGACGGGACAGAGCCTGCCGCTCGTGCTCGCGACCGTTCCGCTGGCGTTCAGTTTGCTCGTACATCCGCCGTCGAGGAGCGGAAAGGGGCCGACGCTCGCGTTCGAGGTCGACAAGCCCTGGTTGTACGGGTTGCATCCGCCGTCGAGCGCGACGGGAACGTTCGCCGACGCCGAGCACCCGAAGCCCGTCGACGAGATGATCTGGGGCTGCGGGAGGCACACGGCCGTCGCCGCAGTGGTGTTGCAGGTGCACTGGCAGGTGCTGCCGAGTGCCGGCGACGGATCGACGACCACGTCGGTCGAGCCGGTGCAAGGCGTGTTGCGGTCGCTCGCGAAGAGGACCGGCTGAAACCCGACGGGGGCGTTGCACGAGCCGCCTTCGCACGAGCCGACGTCGAGCGACGCGTCGATCGTCGGTCCGCCGTCGTCGCCGGCGGCTTCGGCCGGGACGTCGGGCACGGCGTCGGCGCCGCCCTCGCTGTCGCCGACGTGGAGATCGTCCAAACCCGAGACGAGCCCGCACGCCGCGATCGCGAGCGGCAGCCCTCCCAAAAGGAGAAGCAGGACGTGCGGTACACGCCGGCGCATCCTCCCATCCTACTACGTACCCCGCGTCAGCGCGCGTAGCGCGACGGCTCCGCGTCGAACGCGTCCGCGCAGCCGCGCGCGCAGAACCAGTACGTCGTGCCCCGATACCGCGTACCGCGCGCGTGCTCATGCGGCCGGAGGGTGTACAGTCCGCCGCCATGGTCCCAGCGCTCGCCTCTCGTTCGTCGCGATTCGTCCTCCTGCTCGCGCTCGTGGCGGCGGGCGCGTGCCACTCGAAGGGCGAATCGGAGCGGTCCGAGGGGACCACGGCCGCGCCGACCGAGATGCCGTCGCTTCAGCCGTCGGACCTCGCGACGCGACTCGCCAAGCCCGGCGCCAAGCCGCTGCTCTTTCACGTCGGCTTCAAGAAGCTCTACGACCAGGCGCACATCCCCGGCTCGGAGTACCTGGGTCCGACGTCGGAGCCCGAGGCGGTGAGCAAGCTGAAGGCGCGCGTCGCGAGCTTGCCGCGCGACAGCGAGATCGTCGTCTACTGCGGGTGCTGCCCCTGGTCTCACTGCCCGAACGTCAAGCCCGCGTACCAGGCGCTGCACGAGCTCGGCTTCACCAACGCCAAGGTCCTCTACATCGCGAAGGACTTCGGCGCCGACTGGGCCGAGCGCGGGTACCCGGTCGAAAAGGGGCAGTAGCTTGCCGTCGCTCCGGCGGCCGGCGCACCGTCTCGCGGGCGCGGTGTTCGCGATCGCGGTCGCCGGCGGATGCCACCGAGGCGGCGAGCACGCGAGCGCGCGCGCCGTGCGCGACGCCGGCCCCCCGGCGCCGGATTTCTCGCTGGTCACGATCGACGGCGCGCCGCTTTCGCTCGCCGCGCTGCGCGGCAAGGTCGTGCTCGTCGACTTCTGGGCCACGTGGTGCGGCCCGTGCCGCGACGAGGTCCCGCACCTGATCGATCTGCAACGCACCTACGCGTCGCGCGGCGTCGAGCTCGTGGGCATCTCGATGGACGACTCGGCCGCGCCCGTCAAATCGTTCTACGACCAGCTGCACATGAACTACCCCGTCGCGCTCGGGGACGCCGCGCTCGCCGAGCGCTTCGGCGGCGTGCTCGGCCTGCCGGTGAAGTTCCTCATCGACCGCGCCGGCCGCATCGCGCACAAGCACGTCGGCCCCGTGGAGCCCGCGACGCTCGCGCGCGAGCTCGACGAGCTGCTCGCGGAGTAGCTCGCGCGCGCGAGCGGTAGAGGTCTCTCGAGCGCGTGGCGTGATGCGGCTATCCCCGCCGGATTTGCGGCGCTTCGTCACGCGCGGTGCCAGCATGCCTGACGCGCGATGACGCCATTACGCGACGGCGACCGGGCGAATCCCGCGCAGCGTCTTCGACGCTCCGGCTTCCGCGACGCGCAGCTCGTAGGACTGCTGCAGGTTCAGCCAAAACTCGGGCGTCGTGCGGAAGAAGCGCGCGAGTCGGAGCGCGGTGTCGGCCGTGACGTTGCGCTTGCCCGCGACGATGGCGCTGACGCGGTTCGCCGGGACGTGGATGGCCTGCGCGAGGGCATTCGCGCTCATCCCAAGCGGCGCGAGGTACTCCTCGCGGAGCACTTCGCCGGGGTGGACGGGACGCATGCGGTTTTTCGGCGTGGTCATGGGCTCCTCGACTTTCAGGGAGGGTCAGTGATAATCGGTGACTTCGACGTCGTGGGGCCCGTGCTCCGTCCAGCGGAAGCAGATGCGAAACTGGGCGTTGACGCGAATCGAGTGTTGGCCGGCACGTTCGCCTCTGAGAGGCTCGAGGTTGTTTCCTGGGGGCGATGCAAGGTCGGCGAGCGCGCGGGCCGCGTCGACCATGGCGAGCTTGCGTTCGATGACCCTCCGCAGCGGGTTTTGGAACTTCTTCGAGGCGCGACCCTCGAAGAGGGCTCGGGTGTCCTTGTCCTTGCAAGAAAGAATCGCCATCGCTCGGCCAAGCTAACCATTGGATGCTGTACGTCAAACGTACAACCTCCGCAGGCAAACGCAAACACCTCTGCACTTCGCGTGGGGTCCGCACGCAACGGAACGCGCGCATCAGCGCATCCGCATTCCCCGCCTCGAACGGCGAAAGCGTCGTCGACGTCGGCCGCGCCGTCGGACAGCGCGCGCGCATCCAAAACGTCGAGCCCGTCGTCGCGCTCGCGATGCTCGTGCGCAGCGGTCGCCGTCTGCACGCCTCGCGCAGCTACGTCAAACGAGCCCGCGCCGAACGACGGCGCGCAGCCGGGCTCACCAAGCCGCGCCGCACGAAGCGCGCGCGGCGCTCCAAAACGAGCGAGCGCTACATCGCGAAGGGGAACGTGCTCCCCGGGCTCTTCCCACGCGGTGCTACGACAAAAATCAACCGAAGCGGCCGAGCGATGGTCGACGTGTATGCAGATTGGAAAGGCGACAACGCGTGAAACTGTCTTCTGACTGGATGGGGTTCGTTCAGGACCTGGGGATTTTGGAAGAACGTCGTCAAGGCGAGGCCAAGCTCGAAAGCATGTCGCCGGGCGAGCTCTCGATCGTGATCAGGTCGCTCGATGCTCAGGGTCACATGGGCGTCGAGGGAACCGTCGGCACGCGCGCTTACGACGCGGATGCTTCACTCCAGTTCTCGGCGCTCGCCTTCGAACCGTCGCAGATCGTCGCGTTGCTGCACGACGCGCGAGCGATTGTTTAGGTAAAAAAGTGAAAGAGCCTGGAATC
The DNA here is from genome assembly GCA_963731595.1 of uncultured delta proteobacterium. Lineage (GTDB taxonomy): Bacteria > Myxococcota_A > Polyangia > Polyangiales > Polyangiaceae > DASXHD01. The sequence continues at coordinate 896,002 of CAVSWE010000001.1, read as the reverse complement.
CGGGGACTCACAGGCTCTCTTTGCCCTGCGTTCTCACTCGCAGAGTCGGGGGCGACCCCAATGGGAATCGAACCCATGTTACCGGCGTGAGAGGCCGATGTCCTAACCGCTAGACGATGGGGCCCAAAAACGGAAAGTGAAACGAGACAAGCGAAGCGAAGCGAGCTGGGGGACTAGGATTCGAACCTAGATAGCCAGAGCCAGAATCTGGCGTCCTGCCATTAGACGATCCCCCAATTGGGGAAACGGGGTGGCGGACCATAATCGTCCGCGCGGCACTGTTCAAGTCGCTTGTGCGGACGAATGGCAAACGCGTTCGCTGACTTGACGGAGCCGTATCTTGCCTTATGGTGCGCAGCGCTGGTCCTGGCACTCGACACTCTAGAGTGCCAGCAAGGGCCCAAAAACTCAAGGATTTCAAGTCATGAGCGCCAAGCAAATCGCCTACGATCGCAACGCACGCCACGCCATCCTCTACGGGGTCAACGCCCTCGCCAACGCGGTGAAGGTCACGCTCGGGCCGAAGGGGCGCAACGTCGTCATCGAGAAGAGCTTCGGCTCGCCCGTCGTCACCAAGGACGGCGTCACCGTCGCGAAAGAGATCGAGCTCGCCGGCAAGCTCGAGAACGTCGGCGCGCAGATGGTCCGCGAGGTCGCGAGCAAGACGAGCGACAAGACGGGCGACGGCACGACCACCGCGACCGTGCTCGCGCAGTCGATCTACACGCAGGGCCTCCTCCTCGTCGAAGCGGGTCACAACCCGATGGACATCAAGCGCGGCATCGACAAGGCCGTCACGGCCATGGTCGCCGAGATCAAGAAGCTCGCCGTCCCGACGAAGGACAAGGCGCACATCGCCCAGGTCGGCACCATCAGCGCGAACGGCGACAAGGCCATCGGCGACATGCTCGCCGACGCGATGGAAAAGGTCGGCAAAGAGGGCGTGATCACCGTCGAAGAGGCGCGCGGCATGGAGTCGAGCCTCGAGGTGGTCGAGGGCATGCAGTTCGACCGCGGCTATCTCTCGCCGTACTTCGTCACCAACCCCGACAAGATGAGCGTCGAGCTCGAGGAGCCGTTCATCCTCATCAGCGAGAAGAAGATCTCGTCGATGCAGGACATCCTGCCGGTGCTCGAGAGTCGTCGCGCGCGACGGCCGTCCGCTGCTCGATCCTCGCGGAAGACGTCGAGGGCGAGGCTCTCGCGACGCTCGTCGTGAACAAGCTCCGCGGCGCGCTCAAGGTCTGCGCGGTCAAGGCGCCGGGCTTCGGCGATCGCCGCAAGGAGATGCTGAACGACATCGCGACGCTCACGGGCGGCGACGTCGCGAGCGAGGACCTCGGCGTGAAGCTCGAGAGCTTCGGCCTCGGCAACCTCGGGCGCGCCAAGCGCGTCTCGATCGACAAGGACAACACCACCATCGTCGACGGCGCGGGCGACCCGAAGAAGATCAAGGGACGCGTCGAGACGATCCGCAAGCAGATCGAGACGGCGACGAGCGACTACGACAAAGAGAAGCTCCAGGAGCGCCTCGCGAAGCTCGCGGGCGGCGTCGCGGTCGTCAAGGTCGGCGCGCACACCGAGACCGAGATGAAAGAGAAGAAGGCGCGCGTCGAGGACGCGCTCCACGCGACGCGCGCGGCGGTCGAAGAGGGCATCGTCCCGGGCGGCGGCGTCACGCTGCTCCGCGCGGCGGCCGCCATCGACAAGCTCGCGGTCGAGCCGAACGAAGAGGCGGGCGTGAAGCTCGTCCGTCGCGCGGTCGAAGAGCCGCTCCGCCAAATCGCGAAGAACGCGGGCGCCGAGGGCTCCGTCGTCGTCGAGAAGGTCCGCGAGGGCAAGGGCGGCTTCGGTTACAACGCCGCAGACCGACCAATTCGAGGACCTTTTCGCCGCGGGCGTCATCGACCCGGCGAAGGTCGTCCGCAGCGCGCTCGAGTTCTCGGCGAGCGTCGCCGGCATGATGCTCACCACCGAGGCCGTAATCGCCGACAAGCCCAAGAAGGAGAAGCCCCGGCGGGCGGCGGCGGCGGCGACGGCGGCATGGGTGGAATGGGCGGCATGGGTGGAATGGGCGGCATGGGCGGCATGGGCGGCATGGGCGACTTCGACATGGACTGGGGTCGAGGCGAGCGTCGCGACGACGCGTTTTGACGCGTTGTTTTTTGAGGCCGGTTTTTCGCGGTCGCGATACTCTGCCTACCTTGGCGATGTCGGATCCATTGTTCTCTCGCTTCGGCCGTGAGTTCCACACGGGCGACGTTCTCTTCCACGAGGGCGAGCTCGGCGAGGAGATGTACGTCATCCAGTCGGGCTCGGTGGAGATCACGAAGCGCACCGGGGCTGTCGAGGTTCCGATCGCGACCCTCGGCCGCGGCGAGTTCCTCGGCGAGATGGCGATCTTGAACGACAAGCCGCGCACCGCCACGGCGCGCGCGCAAGACGACGTGAAGTGTCTCGTGCTCGACGCGCAGACGCTCGAGACGATGATCAAGAACAACAGCGAGATCGCCCTGCGGCTCATCAAGAAGCTCGCGGCGCGCCTCGACGCGGCCGACGGGCTCGTTCGAGATCCTCTTGAACCCTGACCCGCAGGCGCGCGTGCTCCTCGCGCTCAAGCGCGCCGCCGAGACGTTCGGCGAGCGGAGCGAAGAGGGCATTCGCATTCGCACGACCGTCGAGCAGCTCGCGCGTGAGGTCGGCGTCGAGACGTCGCAGGTCGTCGACGTCGTCTGGCGGCTGCACCGCATGACCATCGTCACCGACCCGGGCGACGGCTCGCTCATCGTCGCCGACCTCGGAAAGCTGCACGAGTTTCTCGAGCTCGTGGAGATGCCGCGCAAGTTCGAGGAAGAAGCGCGGGGCGAAGCTTGATGGATCTCAAGGTCATCGGCTGCCACGGCGGCGAGACTCCGAGGCACCGGACGAGCGCGTTCATCCTCGACGACCGCCTCGCCATCGACGCCGGCTCGCTCACGAGCGGCATGGAGCTCAAGGCGCAGTGCGCCCTCGAGGCGTGCCTCGTCTCGCACGCGCACCTCGATCACATCCGGGATCTCGCGACCATCGCCGACAACCGCACGCAGAACCACTGCGAGCCGCTCGTCATCGCGGGCACCAAGCAGACGATCGACATCCTGAAGAAGCACTTCTTCAACGGGCTCTTGTGGCCGGATTTCACCAAGATCCCGTCAGCTTCTCGGCCGACCATCAAGTATCAGATCCTCAAGCCCGAGGTGCCGACGAAGATTGCAGGATACACGGTTCGCTCCATCCTCGTGAGCCACACGATCGAGTGCGGCGCGTTCATCATCGAGGGGAAGAACGGCGCGATCGCGTACAGCGGCGACACCGGGCCGACCGACCGCCTGTGGAAGGTGCTCGACGAGACGCCCAAGCTGCGCGCGCTCTTGATGGAGGTCAGCTTCCCCAATCAAGAGCAGAAGCTCGCGAAGGCGAGCGGCCACCACACCCCCCAGACTCTCGCCGTGGACCTCAAGAAACTGAAGCATCCCAAGGAGCTGCCGACGCTCCTCTATCACATCAAGCCCGTCTTCCAGCGCGAGGTGGAGCGCGAGTGCGCGAAGCTGAAGGGCGTGAATTTGACGGTGCTGAATTTGGGCGATCACTTCATTCTCTGAGCGCGCGACCGCGCCGTGGGGGTAGAATTCTACATCCCCCCCCAGCGAGGCCCGCGATGAGGAAGCTTTGGATTGCTTGCGTGGTCGCGTTCGCGACCGTGTCCGCGTGTGGAACGACCAAATCGGGATTCGGTGACGACGGCGGGAGCGCCGACGACGCGACGAGCGGGACGGACGGACCGCAGCTCCAGTTCGGCGACTCGGGTTCCGGCGACGCGGGCCTCGTCACGCACTGCTCGGCGGATCTCCACGACATCCTCGACGCGAACAACCAGGTCGTCCAGGCGTGCCCGCCCGACCAGGGCTGCGGCGCCAGCGGCTGCGTGCCGGCGTGCCAAGCGGCGAAGGAAAATCAGAGCACCATCGGCTGCGACTATTACGCCGTCGCGCCCGACGCGATCCCCGAGGCTCAAGGCGGCTGCTTCGCCGCGTACGTCGCCAACACGTGGGGCGTGCCGATCACGATCACGGGCGACTACAACGGCACGACGATCAACATGGCCAACTCGGCGCGCATCACGTCGGGCAAGGGCGCGAGCCTCACGTACTCGCCGCTGCCGAACGGGCAGCTGCCCGCGAACCAAGTGGCCATCGTGTTCTTGTCGCAGAGCTCGACGCCGGACATCGCGTGCCCGCCGGGCGTGACGCCCGGCGTGGCGGTGGACGGCGCCGCGCACGGCACGACGGTCGGCAAAGCGTTTCACCTGACGACGTCGGCGCCGATCGCGGCGTACGACATCTACCCGTACGGCGGTTCGTTCAGCTACGCGGCGAGCGCGACGCTGCTCATCCCTTCGACTGCGTGGGGGACGAACTACGTCGCGACCGCGCCGTACGAGAAAGACCAGGCCGTGCCGAACGCGCAGCCGTCGCTCGAGATCGTCGCGCAGCAGAACGGGACGCAGGTCACCATCAGCCCCACGAAGGCCATCGTCGGCGGCACCGGCGTCGCGGGGACCGCGGCGAACACGCCTCACACGTACAACTTGAACCAGGGCGACGTGCTTCAGTTCACGCAGGACACCGAGCTCACCGGCAGCCCGATCCAGAGCAATTATCCGATCGGCATGTGGGCGGCCGCGACCTGCCTCAACATCGACGTGTCGGACACCGCGTGCGACGTCGCGCACCAGGAGATCCCGCCGGTGCCAGCGCTCGGGCACGAATACGTGGCCGTGCGATACCGCAACCGGAGCACGAGCGAGGAGTCGGTGCCGTGGCGCATCGTCGGCGCGGTCGACGGGACGACGCTCACGTACTCGAAGACCGTCTCCGGCGCGCCGCTCACCACGGGCTTCGGCAAGCTCTCGCAGTTCTGGGACACCGGGCCGTTCGTCGTGCAGAGCCAGGACGATTCGCACCCCTTTTACATGTCGGCCCACATGACCGGCCAGGACCACGCCCCGGCGGCCGGCACCGGCGATCCCGAGTTCGTCAACGTCATCCCGCCGCAGGAATTCTTGGCGAGCTACATCTTCTTCACCGACGTCACCTACGCGAACACCGACCTCGTGCTCATCCGCAAGGACTACGGAAACGGGTACGCGGACGTGACGCTCGACTGCGCCGGCGCGGTCGGCGGCTGGCAGACCATCCCGGGCACGAAATACCAGTACACGCGCCAGGACATCTCGGTGAACGGCGCCGCCGTCGGCAAATGCGACAACGGCCTGCACACAATCTCGAGCACGCTTCCGTTCGGGCTCACGGTCTGGGCCTGGGACCAATACGTGAGCTACGCGTACCCGGCGGGCGCGAGCGTTCAGGCCATCAACACGATCGTGGTCCCGGCGACGCCGCACTGATTCCCGCGCTTTTTGCCCTTGCGTCCGAACCCCAGCGGACGCAAATCACCCTATTCCGTGACCGCCGGCTCCCCCATCGTAGACGACGTCATCCTCGGGCTCGAGCACGACGAAGAGGCGGCCCGCATCGTGGCCGAAGAGCTGCGGCTCCTCGCCGTCGTGAAGAAGGCCCTCGACGACCGACGCGCGCACGCGAGCGCGGCCGAGACGCAGCGGCGCGAGGACGAGGCGCGCCTGCTCGAGCTCCGCGACGACGTCGCCGTCGCCAAGCCCGAGGACTTGCCCGCGCTCTTCGAGCAGATGCACCACCTCGGGGCGTTGCGCGCGCAGCGCGGGCGCGGCGCGCAGGGGTTAGTCGACGCGAAGGCGCCTTATTTCGCCCACCTCCGCCTGGTCGAAGGCGGCAAGCGCCGCGACGTGCTCATCGGCGCGCGGTCCTACGTCGACGGCAACGTGGGGATTCGAATCGTCGACTGGCGCCACGCGCCCGTCAGCAAGATTTATTATCGCTACCAAGAGGGCGAGGACTACGAAGAAGAGCTCGGCGATCGCATGGTCGAGGGCAACGTCACCGCGCGGCGGAGCGTCGCCATTCAAGCGGGCGAGCTCGTGCGCGTCGCGTGCCCGCAGGGCGTCTTCTTGAAGCACGGTGGCAAGTGGTCGCGCGCGGCGGTGCACACGGGCAAGCTGAGCGCGCGCAAGGGCGACCGCGACACCGCGCGCCTCGGCGTGGGCGCCGACCGCAAGATTCGGATCGACAAGCACCTGCCGGAGATCGCCGCGCTGCTCGACGCAGCTCAGTTCGACCTCATCACGCGACCGGGGCTCGTCGTCATCCAGGGCAGCGCGGGGTCGGGCAAGACCACGGTCGGATTGCACCGCGCGGCGTACCTCGCCGAGAACGATCCGCGGCGCTTCCGGCCCGAGCGGATGCTCGTGATCGTGCCGAACGAAGCGCTGAAGCACTACGTCGGGCGCGTGCTCCCGTCGCTCGGGGTCGAGGGCGTCGCCATCGGGACGTTCGCGCGGTTCGCGCGGCGCGTCGTGCCGGATTTGTTTCCGCGCGTGCCGTCCGCCATTTCGGACTCGACGCCGCCGGTGGTCTCGCGCGCGAAGAACCACGCGGCGATGCACCGCGCGATGAAGGCGATGGCCGCCCGCGCCGTGCGCGCCTTCGATTCCCGCATCGCGAACGTGATCGCGAAATGGCCGGGCGCGGATTCTCGCGTCCGCGGCGTGGAAGGCGACGAGCGACATCGCCGTCCCCGACATCCGCCTCGCGGCGTTCGGCGCGTGGCTCGCGGGCAAACGCAAGCTCGCCAACGTCGGCGACGCGACCGGGCTGCCGCCGGTGACGCGCCCCGCGCTCGAGAAAGCCGTCGCCGACAACCGCGTCGGGCCCCGCGCGGTCCTGGCCGCGTGGGACGAGCTCTGCACCTCGCGCGAGCGCCTCGCGCAGACGTTCGAGGGCGTCGCGGGGTTCGGCTCCGGCCAGCTCGATCAGGTGCACTCGTGGTGCGTCCGCCAGACGCGCGTGCGAAACGAGGGCGATCGCGACGGCGAGACACCGACGCTCGACGTCGAGGACCACGCGCTGCTCCTGCGCCTCTGGCAGCTGCTCCGCGGGCCGATCCTCGGCGGCGACGGCGCGCCGATGCGCTTTTCGCACGTGTTCATCGACGAGGTGCAAGACGCGTCGCCGATCGAGCTCGCGCGTGCTCATCGATCTCGCGGAGCCGCACGACCCGCGCCGCGCGGCCGAGAAGTGCGTCACCCTCGCGGGCGACGCGGCGCAGCGCCTCTCGGACGAGGGGAGCGATCGCGGCGAGCTCGACTGGAACGAGCTCCTCGAGGAGCTCGGCGTACCGCACGTGAAGCTCGACCCGCTGAAGGTGAGCTACCGCTCGACCGCGGAGATCACCGGCTTCGCGCGCGCGGTGCTCGGGCCGTTCGCGCACGACGCCGAGCCCATCGCGACGCACCACGGCCCGCCGGTCGAGCTCTTCGAGTTCACCTCGCCGGGCGAGGCCGTCGCGTTCCTCGCCGACGCGCTCCGCACGCTCGCGCGAGAGGCGCCCGACGCGAACGTCGCGCTCTGCGCCCGCTTCGCGCCGCAAGCCGACGTCTATTACGAGGGTCTCGCCCGCGCCGAGGTGCCGAACGTCCGCCGCGTGGCCAGGCAGGACTTCACGTGGGAGGCCGGGTTCGACGTCACCGACGTCCGGCAGACGAAGGGCCTCGAGTTCGACGAGGTCATCTTGCTCGACGTGAACGCGTCGTCGTACCCGGACTCGGCGCCCGCGCGGCACGCGCTCTACGTCGGCGCGACGCGCGCGGCTCACCAGCTCTGGTGCACGACGAGCGACGAGACGTCGCCGGTCGTCCGGCGCGCGGTCGAGCCGAAGGACGCTTCGTCTCAGTAATCTTGCAGAGTGAGGCTCGCGCTCGTCCCGGCGGCGGGGCCGGCGAACGTCGCCGTGACCGCGATCGCGCCGCTCCCTGCCGCGCCGCAGCTCACGCCGAGCGAGATGCCGAGCGAGGTGGTCCCCGTAGCCGGCTTCACGCGCACGGTCGCGACCGGCCCGTGGAAGCTCGACGACTGAGCTTGACCCGACCACGCGCTCGCCGTGCCGTCCCATTTGGACCCGGAGAGGTTTCCGGTCGAGGGCAGGGTGACGACGATCTCGAGCACGGGCCCCGCGGAGCTCGCGTGAAAGCGCGCCGAAGCCTTGGTCGCGCTCGCGAGTCCGAGGCAGCGCGCCGGCGCGGGGAGCATGTCGACGACGAGGTAGCCCGACGGAATCGCCGTGGGCGCGGTCGGAGGCGAGGCGACGGTCGCGCTCGCGGTCGGCGGCAGCGGGGCGGGGGAGACGGTGCCCTCGGTCGCGCTCGCGGGCACGGTCGGCAGCGGCGTCAGCGTGACCGTCTGCACGTCGGCGCGCGAGCACCCGACGGCGGCCGTCGCGGCGAGCATCTGGTGCATGTGCGCGAGCGTTCGACCGCGCGAGACGGAGGGCTTCTTCATTTCAGTAGTCGACCTGCGAGAGCGACACCTTGGTCGACGCGCTCGGGGAGCCGGAGAAGGTCGCCGTGATCGCGACGCTGCCGCTGCCCGCGGCGCACGTGACCGGAAACGAGAGGCCCGACGAGCTCGTGCCCGGCGAGACGCGCACGAGCGCCTTGGCCGTGTGGCTCGTCAGCGTCGAGGAGATGAGCGTGCCCGACCACGGCGAGAGCGCCGCGCCGGGCGGGAACGCCGTGCCGGTCCAGGCCGCGTGGGTCGGGAGCGTCAGCGTGATCTCGAGCGCCCACTCGGCGCCGTGTCGCTTGAACGCGGCGGACGCCTTGGACGCCGCGGCGAGGCCCATGCACCGCGCGGGCGCGGGCATCGGGTCGACGACGGCGTAGCCCATGTCCGGAGCCGTGGCCGTCGCGGTCGCCGTCGCCGTCGCGGTGGGCGGCGGCAAGAGCGAGCCGTGCGCGGTCGAGTCGACCGCGGTCGCGGTCGTCGTCGCCGTGACGGTCGTGACCGGGATGGTGACCGTCTGCGAGCCTTGCGTGTCGGCGCGCGTGCAGCCGGCGAGCGGGATCGCGGCGGCGGTCGCGAGGAGCCGCTGCATGTGCGCGACGGTCCGCGAGCGGACGTTCGCGTTCGGCGTGGCGGTCGTCGGCGCGGGGAGGACCTCGGGCATCACTTGGAGTCGTCGCGTCATGGTCTTTCCCTAGTGGCCCACCGCGATCGCGTTCGCGCGCGCGGTTTGAAGCGGCGTCGCCGCGTCGTACATCTGCGAGGTGCCGCCGTCGGCGCCGCCGAGCTCGGTGAGCGGTCTGCCGCGGCCGATGCGGTTCATGAGGCGCGTCGCGAGATCGCGGCAGCGATCGCGGACGATGCGCTCGGTCGCGCGGAGCTTGGGCGAGTGCTCGGCGACGAGCGCGCGCTCTTCTTCGGTGACGCGCCGCGCTCGACCGCGTCGACGATCGCCGCGAGCGCGTCCGCGCCGTCGAGGGTGAGGATGCGCGAGAGCTCTTTTCCTCGGCGAGCCACGCTGGGTCGAAGCGATCGGGGTAAAAATGCCGGCTCACCTCGATGTCGAAGCGCGTGCCCATGATGCGGTTCGCGAGCGCGTCGCTGCCGAAATTCCGCGGCATGAAGCACTCCATCGAGAGCGTGAAGACGCGCTCGACCTCGCGGCTCCCGAGGTCGTAGTCCCACTGCAGGTAGTCGCCGCGCACGCGGTTCTCGGACTGCATGCGCGCGAGCAGCGGCGTGCCGGCGTAGAGCTCGACGCGCCCGAAGTTCGACGGAAACTCCGGCGCGTACCGCAAAAACTCGATGTTCGTCCGGAGCGACTCGAGGGTCGTGTCCGGGTCGAAGATGAGCATGTTGTAGCAAGTGTAGAGATCGAGGCTCCGGACGAGATCAATCGCCTTGTGGTTTTGCTTGGAGTGCGACCAGCGCCGGAGCGTGCGGAGGCCCTGATCGGCGTCGGTCTCGATGCCGATGTAGACGCGGATGCAGTGGAGGCGATGCTTGAGGATCGCGAACACCTCGGGATCGCAGTCGGTCGGGCGCGCCTTCACGACCGTCGCGAAGGGACCGATGCCCTTCTTCTCGAGGGCGTCGGCGAGGGCGGCGAAGCGCTCGCGGTTCTGGCGGTGCCCGGGGACGAAGAAGTTGTCGTCGTGGAAGACGAAGACGTCGACGCCGCGCGTTCGTTGGAGCTCCACCATTTCGTCGGCCACGTCGTCGGCGTCGCGCACGCGGTAGCGTTTGCCCGGCAGCGACTGCTCGTGCCACGCGGCGATGCAGCAAAACGAGCAGTTCGCGTAGCAGCCGCGGCTCGAGACGAGCGGCGAGATGCCGTGGCCGAAGCACGACGCGGGCTCGCCGCGCCGGTCGGGGCGGGGAGCGTCGCGAGCTCCGGCAGCGTCGGGTGCTCGGTGAACACGATTGCGTCGCCCTCATGGAGCGCGAGCCCCGGGATGGCGCCGAGCGGCGCGCCGGCCTGGAGCGCGCGGGCGAGGGCGACCATCGTCTCTTCGGCTTCTTGGCGGACGACCGAGTCGATTTCCGGGAAGTCGGAGAGGATTTCTTTGGCGGCGAACGTGCCGAAGTGGCCGCCGACCGTGATGTGACCGCGGTAGCCGCCCTCGCGGAGCGCGACCGCGAGCGCCAGGAAATCGCGCGCGCGCCACTGGAAGGCGAGCGAGATCCCGACCGCGATCGGCGGCTCGGGCGCCTGCAAAATGGAGCGGAGCACGTCGCCGAAGTCGCCCTCGAAGTTGAACGGAACGAGCTCCGACCGAAAGCCCGCGACCGCCAGCGACGACGCGATGTAACGAAGGCTGAGGTTTTCCTCGATCTCGGGCCCCACGAGCGCGACGAAGGACATGCGAAAAGAGGATACGCGCGAAGCGCCGCGGAGTTCTACCAGAGACGCTGGACGAACCACACGAGGCCACACGCGAGCACCCCGACGCTCAGGGCGACGCGCGCGCGGTCGTACACGCGCGGCCAGCGCGCGAGGAGGAACAGGACGGGGAGCACGATTGCCATGACGCCGAGCTGCCCGAGCTCCACGCCCAGGTTGAAGCCGACGAGCGCGATCGGGAGCTCGGCGCGTGGCAGGTGCACGAGCAAGAGGCCCGACGCGAACGCGAAGCCGTGCACGAGGCCGAACGGAAGCGTGATGAGCGCGCGACGGCGCATGCGCTGGCCCTTCGAGAAGAGGTTCTCGGCGCCGACGTACGCGACCGAGAGCGCGACGAGCGGCTCGACCACGCCGGCGCTCGGCGCGCGCCCGCCGAGGGTCGCGATCGCGAGCGAGGCCGAGTGGCCGACGGTGAAGGCCGTCAGCACGAAGGCCAGCGCCTTGATGCGCTCGCGCCGCGACGCCTCGATTTCCCGCGGGAGCAGCACGAGCCCGAGGAGAAACAGCATGTGGTCGGCGCCCGTGAGGATGTGCTGGATGCCGGCGCGCACGAACCCGACGAAGCCGGGCGACGGCGCGGCGCCGAGATTGACGTCGACGTCGGGCTGGGCGAGCACGACGAGGTGCTCGCTGCGCGCGCCGCGGGCGTCGACGATTGTCGCGACGTGGGCGTGGCCCGTCGGGAGGCGCTCGAGGAAGCCGGCGTGGACGTGGAGGCGATGCGGCGTGTGCCCGCACGCGTAGCGGGCAACGACCCGCGTTCCGTCGGGCGGGTCGGGGCGCGAGCTCTCGAATTTTCCGCTGCAATTCACGCCGTCGGCCGAGATCGTCAGCAGGGTCGCGATCTCGGCGGGCGTCGTCGAGGCGGAGAGCTCGTCGGCGCGGAAGACCATCGTCGCGACGACGTCGTCGCCCGAGACGACGTATTCGCCCTTGGAGACGCCGATCGCGTGCGCCAGCGCCAGGGTGGAAACGAGGAGGACGGCGAGGGCGAGGGCGGCGGCGAGCGCGCGCTTCACGGCTTGCACGTCTTTTTGGCGACGTCGAGCTCGGCGCGGCTAGCGCGAGGGGGGCAGGTGGTCCTGTCCGCCGCCGCGATGGCAGCGCACGTCTCGGGCGCGTCACCGGCGGCGCTCGCGGCGAGGAGCCAGAGCTCGAGGGTCTCTTCGGTCGGCGCGTTGGCCGCGGCGGCCTTCGCGAGGGCGAGGGCGCGCTTCACGTCGCCGCCTTCGCCGAGGAAGAAGCGCGCGGCGTGATCGCCGAAGGCGCGCGGGTGCTTGGCGAGGATCTCCTCGAACCGCGCCCGCGCGCGGTCCGCCATCGCGCGCGCTTCGGCGTCTTTTTTCTCGCGCCGGAGCGCGTCGGCGTGCGCCGCGAGGACGTCCGGGTCGTCGGCGCGCTTCTCGACGACGGCGAGGTACGCGAGCGCGCGATCCGGCGGCTCGAGCGTCGCGGCGTGAACCGCGGCGTGCGCGTACTCGGGGAACGCTTCGAGCGCGTCCTCGAGGTACGCGCGCGCTTTTTCGCGGTCTCCCTCGCGCTCGAAGGCGCGGGCCCGCTCGAAATCCATCCACGCGATGCGCATCGGCGAGACGTCGCGGAACTCGAGGCGCGCGCGCTCGAAGAGCTCCTCGGCGACGCCCGGCCGACCGAGCCTCTGCTGCATCGCTCCGCGCGCGGCCATGTCGGTCGGGTACGTCAGCGGCGGCCAGCTCGCGGCCGCCTCGGTGCATCGACCGGTGGCGAGGAAAATGGTCGCGCGCGAGCGCTTCACGTCGTCTCCCTGGGCGCCGTGGGCCGCGGCGGCGTCGAGCTCCGCGAGCGCCTCGGGAAACTCGTGGAGGGCCGACAAGACGTGCGCGCGCGTCATGAGCACCGCCGGATTCGACGGCTCGAGCTCGGCGTTCTTGCGGCTCGCGTCGTCGGCGAGATCGTAGTCGCTCGTCGTGCCGAGGTAGCTCGCGCGCTCGATCAGCTTGTCGGGCAGCCGATCGCGAAAAAACGCTTCGCCCTTGGCCCCGCGCCGCTCGGCGTCGCCGATCTCGGCGTCGAGGTTCGAGATGCTGATCTCGGGCGACTGCGTCTTCGGGCGCGCGCTCGGGTGGAACAGCGCGCCCGCGTCGGCGCCAGAAACGCCGCCGCCCCGGTGACTGCACGCCGTGACGGCGCAGCAGAACAGCAGGGCGGCGAGCGTTCGTTTCAATGTTCGCTCAGGGTTACTTCATTGCGGCGCTGCGAGGTACGGGAACGTGGTGCCCCCGGTCTTCGCGGCGGGCGCGGAGATGCCGTCGCTCACGCCGCTCACGGCGCCGATCGCGACCGCGCTGTAGGTGACGTCGATGACGTCGTAGTCGAGCTTGCGCCCGCCGCAGTCGGAGTTCGGGATGATGCCGAGCGCGTTGGCCTCGACGGCGAGATACGTCGTGCAGGTCGCGCCGCCGGTGTTGACGTAGAGCCGGTCGTCGGCCGTGAGGCCTGCGAGCGCCGAGTAGCCGCCGTTGGCGAAGCCGAGCTGGTTGCCGCAGGTGCCGTCGAGCCCGTCGAAGATCGCGAGGTTCTTCGCGAACTCGGGGCCGTAGGCCGCCGGCCAGCCGCCGACGTTGCTGTCGGCGTTGTACGTGTCCTTCGCCGTGCCTTTGGTCGAGACGCTGGGGTCGAACACGTGGTTCAGCGCGGTGTTGATGGCGGGGCGCCCGAAGCGGTCGATCTGGGTCTTGAGCGCGGGCGGTGCGCCGGCGTCCGTTCCCGAGTCGGTGGTTCCGGTGTCCTTGCCGCTGTCTTGCGTCGTGACGTCGTTGCCGGCGTCGCTGCCGCCGTCGGTCTTGGTGTCGTCGCCGCTGCAGGCGAGCGCGAGGGCCGAAGCGGCCCCGAGGAGCGTGACGAGAACAATCTTTTTCATGGTGGTTGTCCTCCTGTTCACTTGTTGGTCGACGCCCAGATGGCGACGATGGGGTTGGCGCCGGCGTTCGTCACGAGCGACTTGTCGATCGAGACGACGATGGCGAGCGCGTTGAAGTTGGCGAAGAAGTCGCTCGGCGCGCCGCCGTCGGCCGCGTGGGAGAGCTGGGCCGCGACCGCGCCGGGCGCGTTCGTCGGGCAGCCTGCGTCGTTGAACGTCAATCCGCTCGCGCCCTCGACGTCGGCGACGGCCGCCTGGAAGCCTTCGAGGTTGAAGAAGAACGGGTCGGCCCGGAGCCCGGCGAACACCTTGAATTTGCCGTCGGTGCTCGCGAGACCGGAAGCGCCGCTCGCGTCGCCCTTGACGTGCTCGTCGGTGCCGGCCCAGCACTCGGTCGTCTGGGGGGGCGTCGTCCCGGAGAAGGTGCAGATGATGTCGTATTTCTTGTTCGTCGCGCCGTAGGAAGCGCCGCTCGACGTGTGAAAGACGTACTGCGCCGCGTCCGAGAACATCGCGCCGGGGCCGGCGTCGCCGCCGCCCGCGGGGGCGTTCGGGTAGACCGTCATGGCCGCGACGAAGTTGTTTCCGTCCATCCACGAGTACATGTCGTCGATGTCCACCGTCGGGTCCGCGACGGTCGAGGGCGAGTCGAGGTGGTCGGCGGACCGAGCCGACTTGTGAACCAAGACCGCCGCCGTCGCGACGCACGCCGCCCCGACGAGGGTCGTCGCAATCCAAGCACGTACTTTCATGCGTTTTCCTCCGGGGAGGTCTACGCGTGTCGGGTCGAGCCGGTTGCACCCGCCGGCGTTTCTCGAAAGTTTACATAATGCATCTTATGCGAAGTGCTCGGCGCGCGAACAGGGCGGAAAACCGCTGGGCCCGACCGAGATTGTTCGGATCTCGAACGATCCCCTCGCTCAGCGGCGGCCGAGCGGCGGATCGATGGCCAGCCCGAGCAGCGTGCCGGCGTTGGTCATCGCGTACAGACGGTTTCCGTACGCGGCGGGTCGCATCGAGAAACCGGAGTCGAGGTCGATTCCGTCGATGACGCGGCCGTCCAGCGGCGAAAGCAAAAAGAGCCCGTAGTGCGTCGTGCCGAGCGCGATGCCGCCGGCGACCGCCACCGGCGCGGTCATGCCGCCCTCGGGGATCGCGATGCGCCAGAGCTTGCGACCGTTGTTCGGGTCGAGCGCCCAGAGGCCGGTGCTGGAGCTCGACGCGAAGACCACGTCGCGCGCCGGCACGATCGGACCGCCGCGGTCCGGGCCCGTCGGGTGCGGCGCGTGCGCGCGCTGGTGCCAGTGCGCGAGCGCGTGGACGCCGCGCGCTTCGTTGTTGGCCCAGATGCGCGTGCCGCTGGCCTCGTCGAGCGCGTAGACGCCGCCGTCGTAGCTGGCGACGACGACGAGAGGCGCGCCGTCGCCCGGGACGACGACCGGCGTCGTGTCGACGTCCATGTGCCGCAAGATCTCGTTGGGGTGCGCTTGCTCGGCGTCGGCCGAGAGATCGACGCTCCAGCGCTCGGTTCCGTTGGCGACGTCGTACGCGGTGACGTGGCCGTCGGAGAACGCCACGAAAGCCGTGTTGCCGTCAATCGTCGGTCCCGCGTAGCCCGCGATCTCCATGCCGAGCGCCGGCGTGCGGCGCGCCTGCCACGTCGTCTTGCCCGTCACGCGATCGATCGCGAACACCTGATCGGACGCGTTGACGAAGACGAGCGTGTTGCCGTGGAGCGCCGGGCGCTGCCCGACCTCGGTGCCGGTGTCGTAGCGCCAGATGAGCGCGCCGGTCGCGGCGTGGAGCGCGTAGAGCGCGCCGTCGTTCGAGCCGAAATAGACGGCGTCGAGCTCCGGATCGTAGAGCGGCTCGCTCTGCACCATGCCCGCCGCCTCGAACCGCCAGAGATCGCTGCCGTCGAAGGCGCGCAGCGCGTAGAGGCCGTGATCCGACGAGCCCACGAAGACGCGCCCGTGCGCCGGATCGATCTCGGGCTGCCCGTGCTCGTAGTCCTCGCCGACCTTGCGGGCCTCGATCGTGAGCGAGCGGCGGAACATGAGGTTCATGTCGCCGCTCGGGTGCGTGAACCACGACGGCATCTCGGGGTTCACGCGGTCGCCGCCGCCGAGCGCGGTGCACGCGCCGAGCGCCAGAAAGGATGCTGCGCAGAGAGCGCGGCGGATCACTGCGGTTCCCGGCCGAGGTTCTTCAAGATGCGGTCGCGCAGCTCCGGCGGAAGCTTCTCGAGCATCTCCGGCGAGATCTCCCCGCCGGCGCCGATGCCCGCGCGCTTCGGCGGAACCGCCGTCGGGTCGAGGGCGCGCAGCCGGTCGTCGGTGAGCTCGCGGAGCTCGGCAAAGAGACGCTCGTCCGGGTTCTTCATCAGGTCTTCGCGGAGCTTCTTCAACGTCTGGATGGCCTGCGTCTTGTCGCCCTGCATCTCTTCGACGCGCGCCTGGTGATACGGGGCGAGCTGCGTGAAGCCGAAGATGTCGGTCGCCTCGAGCTCCTTGTAGTCGGCGAGCGCCTTGTCGAGGTCTTGCTTCTTCTGGTCGGGCTTCATCTCGGCGCGGAGCTCGTAGGCGAAGCCGAGGTTCTCGAGCGCGCGACCGCGCACCTCGGCGTCGGCCTTCGCGAGCGACGAGCCCTGCACCTCTTCGAACGCCGCGATCGCGCCGTCGGGGTCGCGCTTGTCGAGCAAGAGCGAGCCCTCGCCCAGCCGCGCGAGCCACGCGGCGCCGGTGCCTTTGAATTTCGTCTCCACGTCGCGGTATTTCGCGAGCGCAGCGTCGCGGCGAGCTTCGTCGGTCTTGAAGATCGGCGTCGTGTCGTGGATGCCGTCGTCGTCCTGATCCGGATCGCCGATGCGGCCGCGCTCGTCGGCGACGGCCTGCGCGAGCGCGGTCGACGCCTCGGACGTTCGCTTCGCGTCGAGGTAAGCCCAAATCCCGCCGCCGATCGCCGCGAGCACCGCGGCGACGATGGCGCCCTGAACGAGGTTTCGGTTCTTGCGCGCCCACTCCGCGAGGAGCTGCGTGCGCTCGATCAGCGGATCGGCGGCTTCGACCGCGTCCGGGACCGCGCGCTTCGGCTTGGCCTTCGCGCCGATCTTCGCGAGACGCTTGGACGCCGCGGACTCGAGCGAGCCGCCCTTCTTCTTGCCGCCTCGCTGCTTGGCGCGGCGCGCCGCGAGCTTCTCTTCTTCTTCGCGCGCGAGGCGCTCGAGCTCGTCGTCGCCGCCGAGCGAGAGCGCGCGCTTGGCGATCGCGTCGATGCCCGACTCGTCTTCTTTCTCGTCGTCACCCTCGGGCTCGTCGGCGTCGGCCAGCTTCTTGGGCTCGGTCTTGGCGTCGGCTTCGGGCTCGGCCTTGGCGGTGGCCTCGCTCGCGTCCTCGGGCTCGGTGGTCTTTTCTTCGGTCTTTTCTTCGTCGGGCACGGCGGGGCGCAGCGTAGTCAAAAACCGCCGTCACGGCCAGTCGCGCGGACCAGCCGAAATCCCCCGCACGCCCGCGGCCGACGTCGCGCGCACCGCGACGGTCGCGCGGTGCGACGGCACGTCCGCCCAGAGCTCGCGCCCCGTGCCGCTCGGCTGCACCGGAGCGCCGTCGACGGTCAACGTGCAAGCGCCCGAATCGCGCAGGAGAACGCCCACACGCAGCGGACCGGCCGGCGCGCGAAGGGCGGCCTCGAGCGCGTCGGCCGGCTTCGGCGCGAGCGCGCCCCCGTGGGCGGCGTCGAGCAGGCTCGCGCGACGCGCAAGGTCGAGCGCGCCGTCCATCGGCTCGGGCAGCCCCGCGAACCGCGCGAGCGGCGCCGCGAGCTCGTCGGTCCCGCCGAGCGCGACGATGGCGGCCGCCTCGCGCGGGCGCACGCTCACGTACGGCTCGACCGCGAAGTGCGCGAGGAGCGGCGCCCTCGCGGAGGGATCGCCCAGCGCGCCGAGCGCGTCGGCGGCGTAGCCCCGCACGCGAACGTCGTCGAGCAACCGCACCAGCACCGGCAGCGCCGCGCGCGCGTGCGCCGCCGCCAGCGCCGCGACGATCTCGCGCTGTCGCGAAAACTCGATCCCCGGCGCCTCCACCCACTTCGCCAGCTCCCCTGCGCCCGACGCGTCCCCCCGCTCGGCCAGCGCGAGCGCCGCGAGGCGCCGGACGCCCTCGTCGCTCGCCGCGAGCAGCGGCGCCACCTGCGCGAGGGGCGCGGTCTTGTCGATGCGCGCCACGGCCGCGCACGCCGTCCCCCGCACGATCGCGTCGTCGTCCTTCTCGCACGCGCGCCGGAGCTGCGGCAGCGTCTGCGCGCCTCGCAAATCGAAGAGCACGCGCGCCGCCTCCCGCCGGTAGTCCACGTTCACGTCGTCGAGCAGCCCTGCGACCTCGAGCGCCGCCGCCGCGTCGCCCGCCGCACCGCGCCGGAGCGCGTCCGGCAGCGCGGCCCCCTGCCCCTCGAATTTTCCGTGCGAGCGCTCGATGCCGTCGAGCTCGCTCCGCATCGCGGCCACGTCGGCGCCGTGCTCGCGCGAGACGTCGTGCTTCTCGGCCGCGTCGCTCGCGACGTCGAAGAGCGCGCACGCGTCGATTTGTTTCTGGCACACGAGCCGCAGCGGACCCTTCGCGAGGAGCGACGCGTCGTCGGTCTCGGCGAAGGCGAAGCCCTTCTCGCCGGGCGCGGCGGGCTTGGCGAGGAGCGGCCCGAGATCGCGCCCGCGGACGCGCGCCGGGCGCGGGATCCCGAGCGCCGAGAGCACCGTCGGCACGAGGTCGATCGTCTGCACCGGCGCGTCGACCTTGGCGCCGGCGCGCGCGCCCGGCGCGACGACCACGAGCGGCACGCGCACCTGCTCCTCGTAGACCGACGTCCCGTGGTAGCGCCCGCCGTGATCGCCGAACTCCTCGCCGTGATCGGCCGTCACGATGACGACCGCGCCCGGCCGCTTCTCGCGCACCGCGGCGACGACGCGCCCGACGCCGTCGTCGGCGGTCGCAATCTCGCTGTCGTACGCGTCGAGGTCCGTGTCGCCGAAGCGATGCTCGGGGTGCTGCACGTACGGCTCGTGGGGCTCGAAGAAATGCACCCACAAAAAGAGCGGCTTGTCGCTCGGTGTAGTCTGCAAGTATTCGCGGAGCTGCCGCTCGCGGAGGGCCGGGTCGGCGAACTCCACCTTGCGGTACTCGAAGTCGAGCGCGCGCGACTCGAACGTCTCGAACTTGGGCGCGTCGATGAAGAAGACCGCCGGCGGGTAAAACGCGGCGGTGCGAAAGCCGTAGCGCCGCAGATCCGCGGCGAGCGTCTCGGAGTCGCGCCCGAGGCCGAGCGCGAGGAGCGGCCGCATGTACTTGCCGGTCATCATCGACGTGACCGAGTACGAGGTGTGCGGCGTCGGGCAGTACGCGTGCTCGAAGAGCGTCCCCTCCCTCGCGAGGGCGTCGATGTGCGGCGTCGTCGGCCGCGCGTAACCGTAGGCGCCCACGTGATCGGCGCGGAGCGCGTCGATGGAGACGAGCACGACGTCGCGACCGGACCAGTCGAGCGCGCGCGCGGCCGCGGTGGGCGCGGACGTGAGCGTGCCCTCGGAGAGCGGATCGCGCGGCGCGAGCACGGCGGCGACGCGCACGGCGCGGCCCATCCACGGCGCCGCCTCGACGAGCACGCGGCGAAGGTTGTCGTACGAGCGGAGCCTCCGCGCGGCGAACGGCGCGTAGAGCGCGCTCGCGAACGCGATCGCGACGAGCGCCGTCGTCACGCGCCGTCCGAGGACCGAGAGCTCGATCGCCGCGAGCCCCGACGCGAGGAGCGACGCGCCGAAGAGCCCCGCGTGAAACGCCGGGTAGAGCCGCGGCAGCACGTGCCCGTCGGCCCACCAGCTCGCCGCCGCGACCGCCGCGAGCGCCGCCGGGAGCGCCCGCGGCGCGCGGTCGCGCGCGATTCGATACGTGTATTCTACAGCGAGTGCGAGCCCCGCGACCGCGAGTGCGAGGCACGCGCGGAGCAGCGGGTTCGCGAAGTGTCTCCCCGTCCCCACGCCCCAGCCGACCGCCGCGCCGCACGCGACGGCGAGCGCCTGCACCGCGCGCCGGTCGTCGCTTCGCTCGACGCGCGCGACGAGCGCGCACGCGAACGCCGCGAGCAGCGCCGCCCCGAGAAAATGGGCGCCGCCGCCGTCCGCGCGGGCCAGAGCTCCCAAGCGCCCGAGAGCTCGTCGCGCCGCGAGATGCCGACGAAGACGTGCTCGAGCGCGAGCCCGACGACCCAAGCGGCGAGCGCGCGCCCGGCGTCGTCGACGAGTGAGCGGCTCTTACTCCACGACAATGTGGCGGAGCTTCATCTGCACGTCGCTCGACCAGTGGTTGTGGAACGCGCGCACGCACGTGGAGAGGTAGCGGACGTAGTCGTCGTAGGTCTTCTGTCCCCACTTCTCGACGATCGTCTTTTCGTGGAGCTGGAGGCGGCGCAGCCACTCGCCCGTGGTCTTGCCGTAGTGCGTGCGGCGCGTCTTCAGCTCGACGATCTCGAACGACGGGTTCACCGCCATGACGAGCTCTTCGAGGCGGGGGTTGAGGCCGCCCGGGAAGATCTCGTCGGCCGTGAACTTCAAGTCGGCGATGTCGTTCTTCGTGCGCGGCACGCGGTTGCGCAAAATCGCCTGGAAGGCGAAGAGGCCGCCCGGCTTGATCCACTCGGCGACGCGGTTGAAGTACTTGCGATAGAGCTCGACGGCCTGCCCCTTGGCGGCCTGCGCCGGCGAGCAGAGGTGGTCGATCATCTCGATCGAGACGAGCGAGTCGTATTTCGTCGGCGCGGCGAAGTCTTTGTAGTCGGTGCACCAGACCTTGAGGCCCGGGATGTTGCGCGCGTTGATCTCGTCGGTCTGCGCGGGCGAGAGCGTGATGCCGTGCGCCTCTTTGATGCCGCGACGGACGATGTACTCGAGGTTCGCGCCCCAGCCGCAGCCGATGTCGAGGACGCTCTTGGTCTTGTCGAGCTCGGCGTACTCGTAGAGCACGCGGCTCTTGTTCTCCTGCGCCTGCTCGAGCGTGTCGGTGTCCTGCTCGTAGACGGCGCACGTGTAGTGCATGCGCTCGTCCAGCCAGAGGCGGAAGAACTCGTTCGAGACGTCGTAGGCGACTTGGATTTCTTCTTGCGTCGAGGTCACGGATGCACCCTTTCGAGCCACATACACCAAACGTGCATGGGCCGCACCTGCGAAGGCTTTTTCGCTGCGAAAGTCAGCCGAAGGATACGTCGAGGACTTCGTAGACGCGCTCGCCGCCGGGCATGCGGACCTTCACCTCGTCGCCGACCTCTTTGCCGAGGAGCGAGCGCGCGAGCGGGCTCGAGATGCTGAGGGTGCCTTGCTCGAGGTCGGCCTCCTCGGCGCCGATGATCTTGTAGGTGATCTCCTCGTCGGTCTTGGAGTTCGAGAGCTTCACCGTCGCGCCGAAGGCGACGCGCGAGCCGGAGAGCTTCGACGGGTCGATGACCTCGGCGAGCGCGATCTTGGCCTCGAGGTCCTTGATGCGCGCCTCGATCATGCCCTGGCGCTCTTTGGCGGCGTGGTACTCGGCGTTCTCGCTCAAGTCGCCGTGGTCGCGCGCGACGCCGATCGCCTTCGAAATCGCCGGGCGCTCGACGCTCTTCAAATGCTGGAGCTCTTCGCGAAGCTTCGCGTAGCCCTCGGGGGTCATCGGCTGTTTTTCCATCGCAGGGTTCGATTTTCTAGCATAGGTTCGCCTCATGCGATCCCTCGTATTTCCCGTGCTTTTTGCGATCGCGGCCGCTTGCGGATCGTCGGCGCCCCCCCTGCCCGACCCGCGCCCCTCGGGCACGGCGCAGAACCCGCTCGCGTGCGACGCGAAGGGAAGCTGCAACTGCTCGCCGGGCCAGTGCGAGGGCTCGTGCAGCGGCGCGAACGCCTGCTCGGTCGACTGCTCCGGCGGCAGCTGCAAGCTCGACTGCGAGTCGCAGCAGGGCTGCACGATCGATTGCTCGGGCGGAAAGTGCCTCGCGTACTGCGCCCCGAAGGTGCCGTGCGACGTCGACTGCTCGGGCGGCGACTGCTCGCTCTGGTGCCAGGACGGCGCGACCTGCAACTTCAACTGCTCCGGCGGCAACTGCAGCTTCGCGTGCGACGGGAGCTGCACGTACGACTGCTCCGGCGGCGGCTGCACGTGCACGGGGGCGGGTTGCCCGAAGTGAAGCCGCCGCTCGCGGCCAAGCCGCTCGAGGGGATGCGCCTCCTCTTGCTGCTGGATCGCGACAAGAGACGCTACGGCGGCACCGCGCGCACGCCCGACGAGACGTGGGAGATGACCGTCTCGCTCGAGGGCGAGGTCTTGGTCGAGACGAACGCGCCGCAGGACGTCGCCGACTACGTGCGCCGCGTCGTGCGAATCGCGCTGCGCGACGCCGCAGCGACCCGCACCGCGCCGCCGCTCAAGATCCATCGCTGGCGCGCCGCGAAAGAGTGATGCTAAAGCCATGCGCGTGCGCCGCTTCGCTTTCGCCCTCGTCTCGCTCGTCCTCGCCGTCTCGGCGTGCGAGGAGACGCCCCCGCCGAAGACCGGCCTCAGCTACACGCAGAACGCCGAGCGCGCCTACCAGGAGGCGATGAAGGAGTTCGACGGCCACAACTGGGCCGAGAGCCAGCCGCTCTTCTCCGAGGTCAAACGCAAGTACAGCTACACGCGCTGGGCGCGCCTCGCGGAGCTGCGCATCGCCGACGCCGACTTCGAGCAGGAGAAGTACGCGGAGGCGCTGCGCGAGTACAAACAGTTCATCCACGATCACCGCAACGACGAGGGCGTCGAGTACGCGCGCGAGCGCATCGCCGAGACCAACTACCGGCAGATCTCCGACTCGTTCTTGCTGCCGTCGACCGACGAGCGCGACCAGACCTCGATCCGCGACTCGTACGCCGATCTCCTCTCGTTCTTGAAGGACTACCCGAAGAGCAAGCAGTCGGCGCACGCGTGCGAGCTGCTCGACGACGTCGTCGCGCGCCTCGTGCGGCACGAGCTCTACGTCGCGCGCTTTTACCTCGCGCGAGACAACTTCGAGGCGGCCGTGAACCGCGTGCAGTTCGCGATGCGTAACTACTCGGGCAACGATCTCTGCCCGTCGAAGACGTCGCTCATCCCCGACGCGCTCTTGCTCCTCGGCGAGACGTACATGCGCATGCACCGATGGGACGACGCGCGGCTCGCGTTCCAGACGCTCCTCAAGAGCTATCCGCAGAGCCAGCTCGGCGTGCAAGCGCAGCGCTACATCGAGACGCTCAAGCAGAAGAGCTGATTCAGGCGCGACCGGTCGAGCCGTAGCCGCCGGCGCCGCGCGCCGTGTCGTCGAGCGAGTCGACGAGGACGAGCTCCGCGCGCGCGACGGGCGCGACGACGAGCTGCGCGATGCGCTCGAGCGGCGCGATCGTGACCGGCTCCTGCCCGTGGTTCACGAGCACGACCTGCACCTCGCCGCGGTAGTCGGAGTCGACCGTTCCGGGCGCGTTGAGCACCGTGATGCCGTGGCGCGCGGCGAGCCCGGAGCGCGGCCTCACCTGCCCCTCGAACCCGGCGGGGATCGCGAACGCGAGGCCGGTCGGGATCTTCGCGCGCGCGCCAGGCGCGATCACGATCGGCGCCTCGATCGCGGCCTGGAGGTCCATGCCCGCGGCGCCCTCGGTCTGGTAGCGCGGCAGCGGGACGTGGGCGTTTCCGACGACAGCGACCTCGATCCGTAGAACGCCGTTGACCATGTTGGGCTCGCCTTTGTCTGATAGCATGGTGATCGTGGCGGAAGGAGCCGACACGAACGACCCGGTCCGCGTCGTCGGGCGCTACGCGCTCTACGACGAGATCGCCGCGGGCGGGATGGCGACGGTGCACTTCGGTCGGCTGCTCGGGCCGGTCGGCTTCTCGCGCACGGTCGCCATCAAGCGGCTGCACCCGCAGTTCGCCAAGGACCCCGAGTTCGTCTCGATGTTCCTCGACGAGGCGCGCCTCGCCGCGCGCATCCGCCACCCGAACGTCGTGCCGACGCTCGACGTCGTCGCGACGCAGGGCGAGCTCTTTCTCGTCATGGACTACGTGCAGGGCGAGTCGCTCGCGCGGCTGATCCGCGCCTCGCGCAACCGGGGCGAGCGCATCCCGCCGAGGCTCGTCGGCTCGATCATGAGCGGCGCGCTCCACGGGCTGCACGCCGCGCACGAGGCGAAGAACGAGCGCGGCGAGCCGCTCGGCATCGTCCACCGCGACGTCTCCCCGCAGAACGTCCTCGTCGGCAGCGACGGCGTCGCGCGCGTGCTCGACTTCGGCGTCGCCAAGGCCGCCGGGCGCGTGCAGACGACGCGAGAGGGTCAGCTCAAGGGCAAGCTCGCGTACATGGCGCCCGAGCAGATCAACGGCCAGGTCACGCGTCAGACCGACGTCTACGCGGCCGCGATCGTGCTCTGGGAGGCGCTCACGGCGCAGCGGCTCTTCGCCGGCGAGAACGAGGGCCAGATCCTCAGCAAGGTGCTGAGCGGTCTCGTGCAGCCTCCGAGCGCCATCGCCACCGATCTGCCCGTCGCGCTCGACGAGATCGTCCTGCGCGGTCTCGCGCGCGATCCGGCGCACCGGTGGGGCACGGCGCGCGAGTTCGCGGTCGCCCTCGAGCGATGCCTTGGCGTCGCCTCGGCGACCGAGGTGGGCGAGTGGGTCGAGGCGATCGCGCACGGCGCGCTCGCGCAGCGCGCCGAGAAAATCGCCGAAATCGAGAGCTCGTCGTCGGCGAACGTCAACCTCCTCGACCTGTCGAAGACCTCCGTCACGCAGACCTCGACGACCGACGCATCGACGAGCGCCGACCCGCCCGTGTCGCAAGCGTCGCAGCTCTCGAGCATCTCCGTGTCGAAGCCGGCCGTCGCGCCTCGGTCGCGTACGGGGATCGTCGCCATCGCGCTCGTCGCGCTCGTGGCCGGCGCGGGGGTCGTCACCACGATCGCGCTGAGAAATCGCAATCCGGCCCAAGCGCCCTCCCCGACGCCGTCGTCGAACGCGAGCGCGACGAGCCCGCCGCCGACGTCGTCCGTCGTCGAGACGCCTCCGACGACGACCCTCTCGGCCGCCGCGCCGCCGACGACGAAGGTCGCCGAGACCGCCTCGGCCCCTCCCGAGCCGACCCACCACGTCGTCACGACGACGACCGCGCATCACCACGCGACCCCGCAGCCTTCGCAGACCGCCGCGCCCGCCAAAAATTGCGACCCGCCGTACACTCTCGACGACAAGGGACACAAAATTTGGAAACGCGAATGCATCTGAGCGCAACCCTTCGCGCAGCGCTGATCCTCGGCTGCCTCACGGCGACGCTCGCCGCGCGCGCGGACGACAAGACCGACTGCATCGCCGCGTCCGAGAAGGCGCAGTCGCTCCGCGACGACCGAAAGCTCATCGAGGCGCGCGAACAGTTCCTCTCGTGCGCGCGCGACGCGTGCCCGGCGGCGATTCGGAAAGACTGCGCCGACCAGGTCCCCGCCGTGCAGCAGCGGACGCCGAGCGTCGTCTTCCACGCGAAGAACAAGACCGGACAGGACCTCGTCGCCGTGAAGGTCCTCGCCGACGGACAGCCGGTCGCCGAGCAGCTCGACGGCCGCTCGATCCCGCTCGACCCGGGGGTGCACACCTTCCGATTCGAGGCCGCGGGCAGCGCGCCGGTCGAGCAGAAGATCGTCCTCGCCGAGGGCGAGCACGACCGCGCCCTCACCGCGCGCTTCGGCGGCGGGGAGACGGCGACGAGCTCCGCGGTCGCGGCGCCGTCCGAGAAGCGCGGCGCGCCGGTCGGCGCGTTCGTCGTCGGCGGCGTCGGCCTGGTGGCGATGGCGATCGCGCCGGTCTTTTACGCGATGGGCCTCGGTCAGAAGAGCACCGACGAGGCGCCGGGCGGGTGCGCGCCGTCGGGCGGCGGCGCGGGCTGCTCGCCGAGCGAGATCGACTCGATCCGGACGAAGCTCGTCGTCGGCGACGCGCTGCTCATCGGCGGCGGCGTGGTGCTCGCGACCGGCGTCGTCTGGGCCATCGTCCACTACGCGAGCGGCGGCCACAAAGAGGCGTCGAATCCGCCGGCGGCGATGTTCGACGTCGCGCCCACCGCCTACGGACGCGGCGCGGTCGCGAGCACGACGATCCGGTGGTAAACAGTCGTCCACCGTGACGCGCGAAACCGTCCTCATCCTCGACTTCGGCTCGCAGTACACGCAGCTCATCGCGAGGCGCGTGCGCGAGCAGCGCGTCTACTGCGAGATCCAGCCCTGCAACGTCTCCTTCGAGAAGATTGCAGAATACAAGCCGCGAGCCATCATCCTGTCGGGAGGACCCGCGTCGGTCTACGGCGAGGGCGCGCCGACGATGGACAAGCGCGTGTTCGACCTCCGGGTGCCGCACGCTCGAGCCGCAGGCGAGAGTTCGGACCCGAACGAAGACGACCGCGTGCCGGTCCTCGGCATCTGCTACGGCGTCCAGCTCACGGCGCACCTGCTCGGCGGCAAGGTCGAAAAGGCCGACGCGCGCGAGTACGGCCCGGCCAAGGTGAAGATCACCAAGCCGACGGGCATCCTCCACCGCTTCGCCGAGGGCGAGTCGATCGAGGTCTGGATGTCGCACGGGGACCGCATCGCGGCGATGCCCGACGGCTTCACGACGCTCGGCGTCTCCGACAACACGCCGTTTTGCGCCGTCGCGGACGAGAAGCGCCGCATCTACGGCGTCCAGTTCCACCCCGAGGTCGTCCACACGCCGCGCGGCTCCGAGATCCTCGCCGCGTTCCTCTTCGACGTCGCGAAGCTCGAGCCGAGCTGGACGCCCGGCGTCTTCAGCGAAGAGGCGGTCGCGCTCGTGCGGCAGACGGTCGCCGCCGACGAGCAAGCCGTGTGCGGGCTCTCGGGCGGCGTCGATTCGTCGGTCGCCGCGGTCATCTGCCACCGCGCGCTCGGCGACCGGCTGACGTGCATCTTCGTCGACAACGGCCTGCTCCGTCAGGGCGAGGCGGTCCAGGTCGAAGCGACCTTCCGCGAGACCTTCCACATGAAGCTCGTCGCCGTGGACGCTCGGAAACGCTTCGTTTCCGCCCTCGCCGGCGTCAGCGATCCGGAGCAGAAGCGGAAGATCATCGGCCGCGTCTTCATCGAAGTCTTCGAGGAAGAGGCGAAAAAGGTGCGAAATGCACGCTTTTTGGTCCAGGGCACCCTCTACCCGGACGTGATCGAGAGCGTCTCGTTCAAGGGCCCCTCGGCGGTGATCAAAAGTCACCACAACGTCGGGGGTCTACCCGAGCGGATGCACTTGAAGCTCATCGAACCGCTCCGCGAGATGTTCAAGGACGAGGTCCGCGCCACCGGCGAGGCGCTCGGCATCCCCCGCGATCTCCTCTACCGGCACCCCTTCCCCGGGCCCGGGCTCGCCATCCGCTGCCTCGGCGAGGTGACCGAGCCGCGCCTCGCGACGCTGCGCGCGGCCGACGCCATCGTGACCGAGGAGATCCGCTCGGCGGGCCTCTACGAGAGCATCTGGCAGGCGTTCTGCGTGCTCTTGCCGGTGCGCTCCGTCGGCGTGATGGGCGACGAGCGGACCTACGAAGAGACGTGCGCGGTGCGCGCGGTGCGCTCGGTCGACGGCATGACCGCCGATTGGGCGCAAATCCCGTACGAGGTGCTCGGCAAGATCTCGGCGCGCGTCATCAACGAGGTGCGCGGCATCAACCGCGTCGTCTACGACATCTCGTCCAAGCCGCCCGCGACGATCGAGTGGGAATGACATGACGCGGCTCGCGGCCATCCTCGTCGTGTGCGCCTGCGGCGCGCCCGGGCCGGGCGCCGCGGCGACGGTATCGCTCCGGATGACCGGGGGACCCGCCGACTCGCGCGTCACCGTCGACGACCAAATCGTCGGCTCGCTCGACATGGTCGAGGCGCGCGGCGTCGCGCTCCCGCCGGGCCAGCACCGGATCAGCGTCGAGCGCGAGGGGTACTTTCCGTTCGACACGATCGTGCAGGCGAAGGAAGGCGAGAAGTCCGTACGGGTCGACGCCAAGCTCGTCCCGATCCCGGACTGATGAGGACGGCCCTGCCTCGATCGCGCCGAGCTCCGATTGACTGGACTTGACGGACGGGCCTTTTCGAGCGACATACCGTCCCCGCCTATGTCAAACCGAGCGATCTGGAGCGTCCGCAAGCGTCACGAATGGCTGAGCACCCCGCTCAAACCCCGCCGCGTCAAGCGTGCGGTGCGCCTCCGCTGCGGCCTTCAGGACGCGATCGACCGCAAGGCCGAGTCGCAGCCGAACGAAAACGGCGAGAAATAGCCGTCTCGGTCAGTAGCCGCGCGACGGGTCCGCGAGGGCGCTCGTCATCGCCGCCCACGACATCGTCGCCGTCGTCCGCGCGAAGCCCCAGCGGCCGCGCGAGTCCACGAGGATGATCCCGCCCGAGCCGCGACCGCGGCCCGCGAGGAGCTCGGCGGCGCCCTGCGCGGCGCTCGCCGGCGTCGCGCCCGCGCGGAGCGACTCGACCGCGGTCTTCGTCATGCAGACGCGGAGGATCGCTTCGCCGACGCCGGTCGCCGAGCCCGCGCCCGCAGCGTCGTCGGCGTAGGTGCCGGCGCCGACGACCGGCGTGTCGCCGACACGACCGTCGCGCTTGAAGAACATTCCTCCCGTGCTCGTCGCCGACGCGACGTGGCCTTGGCGATCGCGCGCGACCGCGCCGACCGTGCTGCCCGCGTAGCCTTCGGGCTTGGCGCCGCGTCCGCGCTCGAAGCGCGCGCGGACGGCCGGCGTGATCATCGACTCGGCGCTCGCGCGAGCGAAGCCGTGCTCGATCGCGAAGCGCGCCGCGCCCTCGCACGCGTAGAGGACGTGGCGGCCGTCGTCGAGGACCGCGCGCGCGATCGCGATCGGGTGCTGGAACGGCGGCAGCGCGCAGACTGCGCCCGCGGCGAGATCGGCGCCGTTCATGACCGACGCGTCGAGCTCGAGCGCGCCGCTCTCGGTGAGGCACGCGCCGGTGCCGGCGTTGAAGCGCGGATTGTCCTCGAGCACTTCGACCGCGCGCTGCGCGGCGTCGAGCGCGCTGCCGCCGGCCGCGAGGACCTCCGCGCCCGCGCGCGCCGCGGCCGCGCAGCCGTCGGCGTGCTCGGCGCGTTTCTCGGGCGGGATGTCGCCCGCGCCGCCGTGCACCACGATGCAGAAGTCAGCGCCCTCGTCCGAACCGCCGCTGCCGGTCACCATGCGCGTGAACGATAGCGCGCCGCCGCCGCGATGAGGAGCAGGCTCGCGGGCGCGCACGCGGCCCATGGCGGGGCGCGCCCGGCCGCGGCGGCCTGCAAGAAAAAGATGCAGAGTGCACACATCGCGGCGGCGCCCGCGATCGCCCTCCCCTCTGCGCCGTGGGCGGCGCGCGCGGCGACGAGCGGCAGCCCGAGCCCGAGCGCGAAGAGCACCCACGCGACGCTCGCGGCGCGGCCTCGCGGCGCCCGCGCGGTCCGTTCGGCGTCGCGCACCGCCTCGGGATCGCGCGTGAGCTCGCCGTCCCGAGCGATGTGAACGCCGCGCGCGCGATTGTCGAACCCCCCGGCGACGGCGACCACGTCGGCGTGCGCCGACACGCGCGGGAAGAAGGCATCGAGCGCGCCGCCGCGGACCTCGAGCACCGCCAGAGACGCGCCCGCGCCGAGGAGGCCCGCCGCGATCACCACGAACGCGCCCGCGCGCGCCGGGCTGCACCCGACCGACTCGAGGGCGAGCATCTCGCCGCGCGCCCGCGCGCGCCGGAGCGCGAGGAACGTGACGGCCGCCGTGCAGAGCGGCGCCGCCGGCAGCGTCCGCGCGGCGCGCGTCGCCCACGTCACGCCGCCCTCGTCGGTCGCGCCGCCGAGCAAGCACGCGACCACGAAGAGCAGCGCGCCGAGCGCGAGCGTCGTCCCCGCCGCCCGCACGTCCCACGGCGTCGGCCGCAGCGCGCGGAGGCTCGTCGGTTCCACGCCACGAAGTTGCCCGTTTCCGGAGGCGTTTGCTAGGCCGGAGGCGTGATTCGAAAGCTCGGCCTCGTCGCGTGCGCCCTCGCCGCCTGCCTCGCGCACGAGCCGGGCACGTCGCTCGGCACGTACGCCGTCACCGGCACGCTGAAGACGCAGACCTGCGGCGCGGGCCTCCAGCCCGACGACCCGTGGAAGTTCGCCGTGCGCCTCTCGAAGAGCGGAACCACCCTCTTCTGGCTGCAAGACGCCTCGCCCGCGCTCTCGGGGACGCTCGACCCGTCGGGCAACGCGACCATCTCGACGAGCGAAATCTACGATCTCTCCGAGCCCGACGCCGGCATCTCCTACTGCGCCGTCATCCGGAGCGACACGTTCAAGGCCTCGCTCGGCACCGCGGCCGATCCGTCGAGCTTCACCGGCTCGATCGCCTACCACTACGAGCTCGACCAGGGATCGAGCTGCGGCGGCTTGCTCGCCGGCCAGTACGACAGCCTGCCCTGCGACGTGAGCTACGACGTGTCCGGCTCGCGGTGATCGGCTGAGCTTCGTCAGGGTCGGCGCGAACTGGTCGTCCGTCGATCTCGGTGTTATTCTCGTCCTATGAGCCGAGCGCGGGACCTCGCTGCACGCGAGGCCTGGAATGGTCCGGCAGTGACGTGGTCTCTGGCCACGTCTACGCGCGCCCGGCTGGACGTGACGCGAGAACGCTCGCGTCCCGCACCATGAAACACTCGCCCCGCACCTAACAAGTCGCCCGAGTGTCCGGCACGTCCGGAGGAGGTTGCACGATCATGCATAGTACCAGTGGCTCCAACCTGGAGGTCCTGAGCTGAGACTACCGGACGCCACGTCGCGCCTCGCGT
Source organism: uncultured delta proteobacterium (assembly GCA_963731595.1). GTDB lineage: Bacteria > Myxococcota_A > Polyangia > Polyangiales > Polyangiaceae > DASXHD01. The sequence continues at coordinate 865,361 of CAVSWE010000001.1, read as the reverse complement.
GACGTGCACACCGGAGTCCATGCAGCCGGCCCCATGAACTGGAGCCGATCGCGAGCAACGCTCGCGTGTGCAACACGAATGGCCCGGGCGGCATCGCTGCTGCCCGGGCCGTTCCTTTTTGTGCTACGAAGGAGCCGAAGTTCGCGGGACTAACTCAGTTGGTAGAGTGCCAGCTTCCCAAGCTGGATGTCGCGGGTTCGAATCCCGTGTCCCGCTCCGTTTTCGCGCGCGTCCGAAGGCCGCTGTAGCGAACTGACACAATGCTTGGTCAGTGGCTCGTTGACCCATGTAGCCATCCGCCCCACGAGCATCGACGCGTTCGCGCGGCTGGAGAATGGCGGCGCGTGGCACGATTATCGCACCGGCGGCGCGAGACCACATGCTCCACGAGTTCGTCACCTCCCGTCGGGCTGAGCTCATCGCTCGGACGCGCGCCAAGGTCGCGATGCGGTCGTCGCCCAAACCGACCGAAGTCGAGCTGACGAAGGGCGTTCCGCTGTTTATCGATCAGCTCGCCGAGGCGCTCCGAGCGAGCTCGCCGCCCTCCCCCGAAGCCACACGCACCATGATGACCGGCGCGTCGATGCACGGTGGCGATCTCCTGAACAAGGGTTTCACGATCGCCCAGGTCGTCCACGATTACGGCGACGTCTGCCAGGCCGTGACCGAGCTCGCCGAGGAGACGAACGAACCGATCACCACCGACGAGTTTCACACCCTCAATCGATGCCTCGACGACGCCATGGCCGAAGCGGTCACGGCCTACACCGAGCTCCGCGACCGCAACCTCGCCGACGAACAGACGCTGCGCGCGGGGGGGTTCGCGCACGAGCTACGCAACCGGCTCTCGGCCACGACGCTCGGGTTCGCGATGATCAAGAACGGGACGGCTCCGATCGGCGGAAGCGTGGCGAGCGTCGTCGCGATCAACCTCCTGCGCATGAAGTCGCTCATCGACCGGTCGCTCGTCGACGTGCGCCTCGAGTCCGGCAACGTGCAGCGCGAGCGCATCGAGCTTCGTCACATCATCGAAGAAGCGGAGGCCGACGGCGGAATCGAAGCGGCGGCGCACGGACTCTCGCTCAGCGTGACTCCCGTCGAGCCGGACATCGCCGTCGACGTCGACCCACAGATAATCCTATCCGGCGCGCTCTCGAACTTATTGCAGAATGCATTCAAGTTCACGACGCCGGGCGGTCACGTCGCGATGCGCACGACGACGAAGGGCGACCACGTCGAGATCGAAGTCGAGGACCAGTGCGGCGGGCTCCCGCCCGGCAAGGCCGACGAGCTGTTCGACGCGTTCAAGCAATACGGAGCGAATCGGCGCGGCCTCGGGCTCGGTCTCTTCATCAGCCGCAAAGGCGTCGAGGCGCTCGGTGGCTCGCTTCACGTTCGCGATCTTCCTGGTAAAGGCTGCGTCTTCACGATCGACTTGCCCGTCGCCGACCGACCTTGAGGCGGGTGGTTTTACCTGGCTTGTCCGTTCGTTTGCGGGGATGCTGACCTGTGGAGCGCACGGCAAGAATTCTCGTGGTCGACGACGACCCTGTCATCACGGGCTTGCTCCAAGCGACGCTCGAGCAAGACGGCCACGCAATCGTCGCGCTCACCTCGGCGAGGGAGGCTGTCGAGCGCGTCGCACGCGATGACTTCGACCTCGTGCTCACGGATTTGGCGATGCCGGATCTGTCGGGCCTCGAGCTCTGCCAGCGTGTCCTAGGCGCGCGGCCCGAGACGCCCGTCATCCTGTTGACGGGGCACGCCACCGTGCAGACCGCCATCGAAGCGATGCGCGCCGGCGCCTACGACTTCGTGACGAAGCCGGTCGACTCCGATCTCCTCCGCATCGTCGTGGCGCGCGCGACGCAGAAGCGTCGCCTGCGCGCGGAGGTACGGAGACTCGAACGCGCGATCGACGCGGGCGACGTCAGCGACATCTTCGGATCGAGCGTCGCGATGCGTCGCGTGCGGGACCTCATCTCGCGAATCGCGACGAGCGACGCATCCGTCCTCATCGGCGGGGAAACGGGGACGGGAAAAGAGCTCGTCGCGCGCGCCATCCACGAAGCGAGCGGCGGCCGCGGCCCCTTCGTCGCGTTCAACTGCGCCGCGGTCCCGGCGAACCTCCTCGAGAGCGAGCTCTTCGGCCACGCGCGCGGCGCATACACCGACGCGCACGTGCAGCGGCGCGGCCTCTTCGTCGAGGCAAACGGCGGCACCATCTTTCTCGACGAGGTCGCGGACCTGCCGATCGACATCCAACCGAAGCTTCTGCGCGCGCTCCAGGAACGCAAGGTGCGACCGATCGGCTCGAACGTGGAGGTGCCGTTCACCGCGCGCCTCATCACGGCGACCAACCGCGATCTCGAAGAGGAGGTCGCCGAGAAGCGGTTCCGCGAGGACCTCTACTACCGAGTCAACGTCATCAACGTCGTCGTGCCTTCGTTGCGCGATCGCGGAGGAGACGTCGTCGAGCTCGCCACGCGGTTTCTCGGCCAAGTTGCCGAGCGCACGCGCACCACTCGGCTGAAGCTCTCGCACGAGGTCGCGCAGAAGCTCCTCGCGTACTCGTGGCCGGGAAACGTACGCGAGCTCGAGAACTGCATCGAGCGCGCGGTCGTGGTCGCGCGATTCGACGAAATCGTCATCGACGACCTCCCCGAAAAGGTTCGAGCGCACCAGCCGAATCGCTTCGTCGTGGCCGCGAACGACGCGACCGAAATCGTCCCGCTCGCCGAGGTCGAGCGCCGGTACGTGCTCCGCGTCCTCGCACTTTGCGACGGCAACAAGGTCCGCGCCGCGCACGCGCTCGGGCTGGATCGAAAGACGCTCTACCGAAAACTGGCGAGGTTCGGCGTCTCCAACGACGCGTTCCGATCGACCAAGCCGCCTGGTCCGGTCGCGGGCTGATGACCCGTGTAGACGTGCGCCGCTGACAACAGTGCTAACCTCCGACGGTGCGCGCCGTCGGATTGGCCCTGCTCGGCGCCGCGAGCGCGAAGGTCGACATCCACCTTCATTCCCCGAGCTTGGCGCGGATCGAGTCGGCCGTCACGCTCCTGCGGCGCCGCGGCTTGCGGCGGCCGATGCCGAGCCGAATGAGCCAGTCGCGTCGGGTGATCACGGCGCGGGCGCACTCGCTCCAGTCGCGCACCCATGCGTGGAGCGCGACCTGCGCCTCGCGGTTCGCGCGCGGCGCTTCGCGGGGCGGCTCTGGAATCGCGCGGCCGCCGCGCGCGAGCTCGAGGTTGCGGCGCGCCTCGTCGAGCACGGCGTCGGTGATGCCTCGGCTCGCGAGGGACGCGAGCACCGCCGCGTCGCGCTTTCGGGTCCTTCGCCGCTTCGGAGACGAGCGCAGCGCGTCGCACCGATCGACGAAGACCGCGACGATCAGCAGCGCGTCGCGCGAGGTCGAAAAGAGAAATTCCTCGTAGTCGGGATGAAACCGGCGCGTCACCGCGCGCGCTCGCGGCAGCACAGTCCGCACGAAGGTGGCGACGGCGCGCCTCGCGTCGAGCAGGTCGGTCGGCTTCGGCGGCGCCGGCGGCACGTCGACCGAGCACGCGGCCCGAAGCAGCGCCCAGCCCTCGTCGACGTCACGCGGCCCGAACCCGGTCGTCGCCATGGCCGCGCGAACGCCCGGATCGCTCGACGTCGTACGCAAAAAGAGCAGCGCGCGGACTAGCGCTTGCTCCGTGGTCGTGGAACGGCCGGCTTCGAGGGCTTGTCGATTCACTGCCGAGACATGATGTGCCGTATTTTTCGACTTGTCGACAGCTCAGCTAGGGCCTGCAGTCCGCATCAATGCCCACATTTGGCGTAATTCGAGGCTTACGCTTCGTTCGACATGGTCTCCGGTATCCGTCGACATGGTCGATTTTGCGACCAACAAGTCATCGGTTTGGCCATGCAAAGCGGCCAGCAAGATCGCTTGCGACCTCCGGAGGCACCCGCTTCATCGCTTCGGCGAGCGGCACGCCCTTCGCGAGGAGCGCGTTGAGCTCGGCGCGGCGCTCGGGCGAGAGCGTCTTCACCTGCGAGACCTTGGCGATGACGCGCGCGGAGAGCGAAGAGGATCCCGACGAGCGTCTCGCCGGCGGCGGGGTCGATCTCGAACATCGGCTCGAAAGTAAGCTAAACTCTTCGCGTGCGCGCCGCCGTTTTCGCCGCCCTGCTCCTCGCCTGCTCGTCCCCGAGCGGCGCGCCGCCGGCGTATTGCGCGAGCGATCCGCGCGTCGAGTCCTTCACGCTCGGCATGCAGAGCGTCGGCACGAGCGGCGCGTCGTTCGCGATCACGAGCGCCAACCCGTCCGTCGTGCAGCAAGGGCTCAACGAGTGGACCGTCGCCGTCCACGACAACGGCGCGCCGGTCGACGGCACTGTGACCGTGAAGCCCTTCATGCCCGACCACGGCCACGGCAGCCCGACCGTCGCGACGATCACGCCCGAGGGAAACGGCGTCTACGACGTCTCCGGCATCAACCTCTCGATGCGCGGCGTCTGGACCGTCACGCTCTCGATCGCGAGCCCCACGGTGAACGACTCGGCGGTCTTCACCTTCTGCGTCGACGGCGCCAGCTGAAGAAGCCGGCTACGGCTGACAGAAGACGCTCGCGAACGCGACGAACGACGCCGACGAGCCATCGCTCACGCGGCACACCGGCGCCCCAGCTTCGGCCAAATCGCACTCGGCGTCGACGTACGAGCTGCACCCGGCGACGTCGGCCTGTTGAACGCACTGCTCGCGAGGCAGCGGCGTGTCTCCGCCGACGAACTGGCAGCTCGCGCACGCGGCCTCTTCGCATCCTTGCGCAGCGGCGGTCGCGGCGGCGCAGGTCGTCGCGCCGGCGTCACCCGCGACGAGCGAAAGGCAACCGGCGACGTTGAAGTCCCACGTGGTGCTCGTCGTGACGATCGGTCCCCAAGTCGAGTCGGAGCGCGCGGAGAGGAGGCACTGCGAGCACGTCGCGTTCGTCGTCTGGAACGCGTCGCACGCGGTCCGCGTCGCCGAGGAGCCCAAGCACGCGTCGAAGAAGTCGCCGAGCTCCGTCTGGCTGCACTGCGACGCCGGCGCTCGCGACGGCGTGAGCGGCGCCGGCGTGTACGTCGACACGTCCGCCGGCGTGCACGAAGCGGACGCGTCCACGACGCCGCCGTCGCAAAGGTTGGCTCCCTCGGACTCCTGCGCGACGGTCGTCGGGTTCGCGATCTGGACGGCGTCGAAGCCAAGGCCGATCGAGACCGCGTCGCACGGCACGCCCGCTCTGTTGGTGCCGTCGCGGAGCATGTCGCTGGCCTGCTTGATCTGATCGGCGATGCCGTCGAACGCGCTCCCGCAGAGGCTCGCGCTGACGAGAGACGCGATGGCTCGCGCGCTCGCGACCGCGTCTTCCGCGCGCATCACGCCTGCGATGGTCCCGTCGGTGAGGTGCGTTGGGTCGGACGCAGACCTCTTGAACGTGATCGTCACGTGGCGAATCGGGAGCACGAGGCCGTCCATGACTTGGATCGACAAGAGCGCGTCCGTGGGAACCGAAGCGACGACGGTGCCGTCGCTCGCGACGTAAGCGTCCGTCGTTTGCCACACCGCCGTCGTGAGATCGGAGGGATCGGTGAGCGATGACGCCAGCACGGGCCAATCGGTGCTCGCGTCGAAGCTCGGCGTCTTTCCGAAGCGACCGCTTCGAAACGCGCGCACGGTCAAGCCCGTCGCGGGACCCGATCCCGGCACGAGCCCGTCGACTTGGATCTGGAGCGTGTACGCCCCAGACTTGATGGTGTTCGTCGTGGTGGCGCTTGGCGTCGGGAGCGACGCGGCCGTCTCGAAGATCGGGAGGAGCACCAAGCCGAACGCGTTGTCGATCCCGCCCGTGCCATCGGCTTGATTGAGCTTTGGCGCGCCCGCCTGCAGCGTGCAGACGTCGGTCGAATCTTTCGTCGTGACGAGCCCGTCGAGGTCGTAGCCGAAGTCCTTCCAAGGCTCGTTGCCCGCAGAGCCCGACCGATCCACTTCACCGAGGAAGATCTGGTCGATCGCGAAGGTCTCGAGCGTTTGGCTGGTCGTCGTGGTCGCGTCCGGTTTCGGCGGGATTTCGCCGGGAGCCGACGACGTCGACGTCGAGCACCAGGTCGACGCGAGCAGGCCCACGCCACATGCCGCAACAAGCCAAGGTCGTTTCATCGTTAAGTCTTACGAGCATAATCCACGAACCGAGTGCGAACCATCGCGGGCGCGCCCGTGACTCGCGTTGTATCTTTGGCGCATATGCTTAAGCGCGCGCTTCCGGTCGTTTCGGCCGTCCTGGGCTTCGGGGTGTTGCTGCTCGTCGTGGTCGCGTGTGGCAGCGGCCCCGGCGGCACCCTTTGCGATCAACCCGTCGCGCCGCCGCACGCGACTGCGTCCGGCTGCACGTTGGTGTGCGACACGGGCTGGTACGACTGCGACAACAGCGCCGGAGACGGCTGCGAGACGAACGAGCCGTGCTCGAACAAGTTGGGAGACGGCGCGGTGCCGCCCACCGCGACCGGGCCGCAGCTCCTCGCGACGCTGAGCGGAGACCCTCACGGCATCGGCGCATGCGGCGCGACCGTGTTCTATCTCGACGGCAACTCGCTCTCGACACCGACGGGGCCGATCTTCACGCTGCCGCGCACGCCGGCGGGAGGCCTCGCTTGCGAGGGCAACGATCTCTTCTTCACGACGTCGTCGGCGGGCGGCGCGAGCCCCGACGGGTCGCTGTGGCGCTACACGATCGGCTCGAAAGCTCCCGTGCAGATCATGACGGGAATCGACCCCGGTCGCGGCGTCGACGTGCGCGGGTCGACCGCCTATTGGCTCGCTCACTCCGCCGACGCCGGCACGTCGCTCGCGCGGATGACGGGTGACGGCGGTTGGTCCAGCGTCGTGCCCGCCGACGAGACCTCGACGTACAAATCATTCGCGCTGCTCGACGACGGCGACTACGCGATCGCCGCCGGAAGCATTTGGCGAAGCGATTTCGACGGGGGAACGTCGACCCTCGCCTTCGACGCAGGCGGCGCGCGCGCGCTCCTGAAAGGTACGGGCGCTGAAGCGCCTTACGCCGTCGTCTCGGCGGGCGCCGGCGACCTGCTCGTGGTGGCGAACGACGCCGGCACGCCCGTGGCGCCGTTTCCGACGATCGTGGCGACCGCGCAAAACGGCGCCGGCGCGATCGTCGCGACCGACGACACGATCTTCTACGTGGACGTGAACCTCAAGGTTCCGAAGATCATCGCGAAGCCGTTCCTTCACGTCACGGACGTCGCGCTCGACGGCACCTACGCGTACTGGCTGACGCGGGGCGCAGGCGCGACGCCCGGAGCCGTCTGGAAGGCGCCTCTGAAGTAGCGTCGCCTTGCAAAACGGAGCCTAAGGCACGCAGCCGTACCCGTTCGACTTGTCCCACTCGAGCTTCGTCCCCTCGAGGTCGAACGTCGGCATCGCGCTCGCGACGCTCGGGTCGAGATCGCCGCTCGCGACGAGCGCGCCGAGCACGTCGGAGCCGACGGCCTGCGCGTGCACCACCATCGTGACGCGGTCGGTCTCGGGCGGCGGGGCGTAGGTGCGCGTCACCGAGTGGACGTACTTCGGATCGGTGGGCACGTTGGTGACCGCGGGCGGCAGCGTCGACGAGGTCGTCGCGAAGGCTTGCCAAAAGAACGTCACGGGCTGATTCGACGCGTCCTGGAGCGTGTTCTTCATGAGCCACAGCGACGCGTCGGTCGCGCTCGTCGGATCGACGCCGGACGAAAAGACCTCTTGCCCCGACGCGAACGCGTGGAGCTCGACCCAGACGCGCCGGTCGTGCGCGGCGCCGCTCGGAAACTCGTGACCGACGAACGCGTTGTCGAGCGTGACCGACACGTTGGGCGCGCCGGTCGGCTGGGCGACGCAGAGCTTCGCGACGATTGACGCGTCGAGCTCGTTTTGGACGAGAGTCCTCTGCGCGCTCTGCATCGGGAACGGGCCGAGCGCGACGTCGAAGGCGGCCATCGAGTGATCGTGCACGCGTCGCTGGGGCGCGCCGTCGGTGGTCGCCGCGGTGCCGGTCGAGCCGAGCATGTGGCACGCCGAGCACGTCTCCGAGACGCTCGGGATGTTCTGCGCGTAGACGCTCGACTGCCACTCGGCGAACGTGCGCTCGACGTCGACGCCGTGCCCGTTCTGCACGTCGTGGCAGCTCCCGCACAAGGACGACGAGCTCGGGTCGTTCAAATCGTGCAGCGCCGAGTACGCCGACCCGTGCGACGCGCCGTGCGCCGGATCGGCGATCGGCCCGCGCATGACGCCGTCGTCGGCGAGCGTGAGGCCCTCGTTGTGATCGGCGGCGATCGCGCTCGCCGAGTGGCACACGTAGCACGTGACGCCGTGGAGCTTCGCGTCGACGCTCGCCATGTTCGTGCCGTCGGCGGTCGCGCCGCCGGCGAGCGCGAGCGGCGCGTGGCAGCGCACGCAGAGCGACGCGTCGCTCCCGCTCGAGGCGACTTCGCGTTGAAATCGCGCGTTCATCGCCGCGAACACCGGGTCGTCCGACGCGTACGCGTGCATGCTCCCCGACCACTCGGCGACCTGCTGCGGGTGACACGACGCGCACGCTTGCGGGTCCATCCGCTGCTCTTTCGTCATCGGCGGCGGGTCCGACGAGCACGCGGCGAGCGCGGCGACGAGGAGCGGCGACAACAACAGTTTCGCTTTCACGTCAACCCAAATTCGTATGAGCTGCAACGGGAGGGTTGCGATCTGGGGCAAGCGTGCTCAATTCGATCCTCCGATGGTCGAGCTTGTCACGACGTGGCTGGTGGGGGCCATGCTTTCCTGGGTTCCCCCGCTGCATGACTCCGATCGCGTGCGCTACGAGGCGATCGCGCGCGATCTCGTGGCGGTGGCTTACGACGACGCCGAGGCTCCGATCTTCTCCGGCGAAGGCGGCCGCGCGAAGACCGCGCTCTTGATGGCCTCGATCGCGAGCTTCGAGAGCGGCTTCCGAGCCGACGTGGACGACGGGCGAACGACGGGCGATCACGGTCGCTCGTATTGTCTCATGCAGGTGCAAGTCTTCGGGCGAACGGCCGAGGGCTGGACCGGCCACGATCTCGTCGCCGATCGCAAGAAGTGCTTCCACGCCGCGCTGAAGCGCATCCGCTACAGCTTCGACTGGTGCAAATCGCACGCGCTCGAGGATCGTCTCTCGGGCTACACGACCGGCCTCTGCCGTGACGGCGAGCACCTCGCGCGCGATCGCTTCTTCCGCGCTCGCGCGTACTGGGCTCGCACGCCCTTCACGCCGCCCGACGATCTCGTGCCCTGAGCGAGGCTGTTGACGCCCGCCTCGCGCCCGAGCACAAAAGGGACGTGAGCGCGGACGGTCATCTCGGCGCGGAGCTCGAGCGGATGCTCGTGCGCGAGCTCGTGCTCGAGTGGCGGCGCATCAACGCGGCGCACTTCAAGGAGGCGCTCGTCGCGCCGGCGCTCGCGCTCGTCCATTCGAACGCGCACCTCGGGCGCTGGCACGGCGCGACGCGCACGCTCGAGATCTCGCGACCGCTCGTGCTCGCGCACCCGTGGGGCGCCGTCGTCGAGGTCCTCAAGCACGAGATGGCGCACCAGTACGTCGACGAGGTGCTGAAGGTCCACGACGAGACCGCCCACGGCAAAGCGTTCCGCGAGACGTGCGCGCGCTGGGGATCGACGCGTCGGCCGCGGGCGTGCCCGAGGCGAAGAGCGCGGGCGATCCGCGAACGCGCGTCATCGAGCGCGTCGCGCGCCTGCTCGCGCTCGCCGAGAGCCCCAACGTGCACGAGGCCGAGGCCGCGATGGCCGCCGCGCAGCGCCTGATGCTCAAGTACAACGTCGAGCTCCAGACCGACGGACTGCCTAGAAACTACGCGTTTCGTCACCTCGGCGAGCCCTCGGGCCGCGTGGGCGAAGCCGACCGCGTGCTCGCGTCGATCCTCGCCAAGCATTTCTTCGTCGAGGTGATCTGGGTGCCGGTCTACCGCCCGCGCGAAGGAAAGCGCGGCAGCGTGCTCGAGATTTGCGGCTCGCCCGAGAACCTCGCGATGGCCGAGTACGCGCACGCGTTTCTGCAGCACACCGCGCGCGAGCTCTGGGACGAGCACAAGGAGAAGACCGGCGAGCGGAGCAACCGCGACCGGCGGACGTTCCTCGCGGGCGTGATGACCGGGTTCGCCGACAAGCTCGCGCGCCAGGCGCACAAAAGCGTGTCCGAGGGGCTCGTCTGGGTCGGCGACGCCGATCTCCACCGCTACTACCGCGTGCGTCACCCGCACATCCGCAACGTTCGCTACGGCGGGCAGCGGCGCACCGAGGCGTTCGCGAGCGGCAAAGAGGCGGGAAAGAAGATCGTGCTGAACAAACCGATGCCGAGCGCCGCGCGCGATCGGGGGAGGCTGCTGCCGCCGTGACGATCGTGAAGACGTCGATTGGTCCGATCGAGCTCGTGTACGACGCGCGCGCGATCAAGGCGATCCGGTTGCTCGACGGCGACGCGAAGCCCAAGCGCGCGCCGAAGGACGCGCCCGAGTTCGTGCACGCCGCGGTCAAGGCGCTCGAGCTCCACTTCGCCGGCAAGCCGCAGGACTTCGGCGCGCTGCCGCTCGACGTCGCCGCCCTGCCCGGCTTTCACGCGCGCGTCTACGCGGCGGCGCGGAGGATCCCGTCGGGCACGATGGTCTCGTACGGCGAGCTCGCCGCGCGCGCGGGCTCGCCGGGCGCGGCGCGCGCCGTCGGACAAGCGATGGCGCGAAACCCGTTCTTCGTCGTCGTGCCGTGCCATCGCATCGGGGAGCCGGACAAGCTCGGCGGGTTCTCGGCGCCCGGCGGCGCGATCACCAAGCGCCGCATGCTCGAGATCGAGGGCGCGTTCCTCGAGGCGCCGCCCTACGACGTCGAGCGCGCGGTGCGCGAGCTCTCCGCGGCGGACGCGAAGCTCGCCAAGCTCATCGCGCGCTTTCCGGATCGCCGCCCGCGCGTCGAGCCGCTGCGGAGCGTCTTCGAGTCGCTCGGGCGCTCGATCGTCTACCAGCAGTTGAGCGGCCGAGCGGCCGCCGCGATTCATCGCAAGTACGCCGCGCTCTTTCCCGATCACCGCCCGACCGCCGAGCACCTCGCCGAGCTCACCGACGCCCAAGTGCGCGGCGCGGGTTTGTCCGGCAGCAAGCTCGCCGCGCTGCGCGATCTCGGCAGAAAGACGCTCGACGGCGAGCTCCCCACAATTTCGCGCCTTCGCAAGATGAGCGACGACGCGATCGTCGAGTCGCTCACGGCAGTGCGCGGCATCGGCCCGTGGACCGTGCACATGCTCCTCATCTTCCGTCTCGGACGGCCGGACGTGCTTCCGACGGCGGACTACGGCGTCCGAAAGGGCTTCGCCAAGACGTACGGCAAGCGCGAGCTCCCGGACGCGCGCGCCCTCGAGAAGCACGCGGAGAAGTGGCGCCCGTGGCGAAGCGTCGCGAGCTGGTTCATGTGGCGGGCCCTCGAGGACTGAGGCGACGCGCGTAAACTCCAGGGTCGATCGCGCGGCGAACCTGGACTAAAACGCGCCTCATGCGTCGCATCTTCCTCGCGCTCCCGCTCGTCCTCGTCGCCGCTTCCGCTCGCGCCGACGAGGGTCTCTGGCCCTTCGACATGGTGCCCAAGGCCGCCATCGCCAAGGCGCACAACGTGAACCTCACCGACGCGTGGCTCGATCACCTGCGCCTCTCGACGGTGCGCATCTCAGTCGGCGGCACGGGCTCGTTCGTGTCGAAGAGCGGGCTCATCCTCACGAACCACCACGTCGCGTCGGACTGCATCGCGAACATCGCGAGCTCGTCGCACAACTACATGACCGAGGGCTTTTACGCCGCGCGCGACGCACACGCCGAGCCCAAGTGCCCGAACCTCTCGGCCGACGTGCTCGTCGCGACGCAAGACGTGACCGCCGAGGTAGAGTCGGCGCGCCAGCCGAGCATGAACGACGCCGCCGCCAACGACGCGATGAAGGCGAAGATGGGCGTGCTCGAGAAGGCCTGCACCGACAAGAACGCCTCGGCGTCGCACGACGCGGGCGTCTCGGCGCGGTGCGAGGTCGTGACGCTGTACGCCGGCGGGAAATATGCGCTCTACACGTATCGACGCTACACCGACATTCGCCTCGTCTTCGCGCCCGAGGCGGCGATCGCGTTCTTCGGCGGCGATCCCGACAACTTCACCTACCCCCGCTACGACGTCGACATGGCGATCTTCCGCGCGTACGCGAACGACAAGCCCGCGACGCCGGAGCAGTGGCTCACGTGGAGCGCGCACGGCCCGAGCGACGGCGACGTCGCGTTCGTGAGCGGCAACCCGGGCTCGACGCGCCGCCTCGCGACCGTCTCTCAGCTCCAGGAGCTCCGCGACGTCGTCTACCCGCTCGTGCTCGGGTCGCTCGAGCACGAGCGCGATCTCTTGAACGCCTTCGCCGCGCAGGGCCCCGAGTACGAGCGCGAGGCGCGCGAGGACCTCTTCGGCATCGAGAACTCGATCAAGGCGCTCAAGGGCTACCTCGGCGGCCTGCGCGATCCGGCGCTGATGAAGATCAAAAAAGACGACGAGGCGGCGCTGCAAAAGGCCATCGACGCCGACCCGAAGCTCAAAGCGCAATACGGCACGACGCTCGCCGACGTCGCGAAGGTCCAAGCCGAGATGCCGAAGCTCTACCCGCCCTACTCGGCGCTCGCGCGGCTCGGCGGCTCGTCGCTGCTCGAGATCGCGCGGACCCTCGTCCGCATGTCGAGCGAGCTCGAGCTCCCGAGCACCAAGCGCCTCCGCGAGTACCGCGACGCGAACCTCGACGCGGTGAAGCAGGAGCTCTTCTCGCCCGCGCCGGTCTACGGCCCGGTCGAGGTCGTCGCGATCCGCGCGTGGCTCGATCACGCCGCGCGCGCGCTCGCCGCGCGCCCCGAGCTCGTCAAGAAGCTCCTCGCCGGAAAGACGAGCGAGCAGCGCGCGCGAGAGATCGTGACCGGCTCGCGCCTCTTCGACGTGTACGCACGAAAAGCGCTATTTTCAGGCGGAAAGAGCGCGATCGAGGCGTCCGACGATCCGGCGATCGCGCTGATGCGCTCGATCGACGAGGCGTCGCGCGACGCGCGAAAGAAATACGAGGACGCGATCGAAGCGCCGATGCGCCAGCTCGGTCAGAAGGTCGCCCAAGCGACGTTCGCCGTGCGCGGCACCTCGACGTACCCCGACGCGACCTTCACGCTGCGCCTCTCGGTCGGCGTCGTGAAGGGCTACACCGAGCACGGCAAGCCGATCCCCTGGGCGACCGACTTCGCCGGAATGTACAAGCACGCGACGGGCAAGGAGCCGTTCAAGCTGCCGCCGCGCTGGCTCGACAAGAAGAGCGCGCTCGACCTCGCGACCAAGCTCGACTTCGTGTCGACCGACGACATCATCGGCGGCAACAGCGGCAGCCCCGTCGTGAACGCGAAGGGCGAGCTCGTCGGCCTCATCTTCGACGGCAACCTCTCGAGCCTGCCGAACAACTTCGTCTACCGCGAGGTGACCGAGCGCGCCGTCAGCGTCGACACCGACGCGATGCTCGAGGCGCTCCGCAAGGTCTACGACGCCCCCGCGCTCGCCGACGAGCTCATCGCTCGCTGACGCCCGAGAGATTGAACAGGAAGGTCAGAAGATCAGAAGGAATTTTTGGGGGGATTGGCAGGGGCGCGTGGGTGGTCGGCCGCCCAGGCCCGGACCATCACGACGGCGCCGCGGCTCGCATTTTTCAAAAATTCCTTCTGATCTTCTGATCTTCCTGTTTCTCCTCTCGGTGGGACAAAACGGGTTACCCTCCGAGGACGCATGCGCGGCATTCCGGAAGCGCCAGAGCTACCCGAGGGCACGCGGCTTCTCGATCGCTACGTCATCATCGATCGCGTCGCGGGGGGCGGCATGGCCTCGATTTATCGCGCGACCGACGAGCGCCTGCAGCGGATCGTGTGCGTGAAGCTCCTGCGCCTCGTGCTCGAGGCGGGCAGCACGAGCGGGTCGAGCGTGTACCAGGCGACCTACTCGCACTTCCTCCAAGAAGCGCTCGCCCTCTCGCGCCTCCACCACCCGAACACGCTCAAGATCTTCGACTTCGGCTACCTCGAAGACTCCGGCCGGCCGTTTCAAATCTCCGAGTTCCTCGACGCCGGCAACCTCGAGCAGCTCGTTCGTCGCGAAGGGCCCGTGCTCCCGTCGGCGATCCTCTCGATCCTCGACCCCATCGGCGGCGCGATCGCCGAGGCGCACGAGCTCAGCATCATCCACCGCGACATCAAGCCCTCGAACATCCTCTTCGCGCGCATCAACCAGTCGCTCATCCCGAAGCTCGCCGACTTCGGCATCGCGCACGCGAACCCGGTGCGCAAGAAGACGATCAACGTGACCGACGACGACGAGGAAGAGCCCGTCAGCGTCGTCACGCTGTTTTCGCCGCGGTGGGCCGCGCCCGAGCAGCTCGCCGGCGCGTCGTCGGGCCCCGCGACCGACGTCTACTCCTTCGGGCTCGTTACCGTCTTCATACTCGCCGGCCGCGCGATGTTCGAGGGCAAGGACGTGCGCGCGACCTTCCCCGAGCGCGTCATCGGCGATCGGCTGGTCACGCGCCGGCTCGACGAGATGGGCATCGCGCCGCCGCTCCAGCCCCCGCTCCTTCGCGCGCTCGCCGCCCGCATCGTCGAGCGGACGCCCAACGTGGCGCAGTTCGTCGGCGAGATGAAGGACGCCCTCGGCTCGATGGGCGCGTTCCCGGAGCAAGGTCACCGCCGGCGCATGCCGAGCGAGGTCACCGACACGCTCTCGACGCCGCTCGCGACGCGCCAACACGGAAACGCGCAGCTGGAGGAGGCGCCGCCCGTGCCCCCTCAAGAAATCCCCATGAGCGGCGGCGCGCGCGCCACCATGGTCGAGGTCGACGATCGCCTGGACCTCGCCGTTCCGAGCACACTGGGCGTGGATGCGCGCGTACGTCTCACATTCGTCCCGGCGCGCGACGGCTACCGCTTGAACGTGAAAGGCCTCAATTGCTTCGTCGCGCGCGACGGGCGGCCCGCCGCGGCCGTGCTGGTCGATCGCGACGGCCTCGTCGAGCTGATCTCGAGCACCCGCGAGCCGATGGGCAGGCTGGCGTTCACGTTCGGGGCCATCCAAGGCCCGAACCGCGTCTTTCCAGCCATTGGACCCGAGCTTCTGCTACCCTTGCAACGGGCACAGCGAGCGGTCGCCATCCACATCGAGTCGACCGGGGAGCTGATCGTGATGTGCTCGCAATCCTGATGCAGCGAAACGCCCCTCCCACTCCTCCGCCGATCAACGTGGACCGTGACTCGGACCACGAGCTGGCCACCGCCATCACGACGCAAGAGGAGCTCATCGCGCAAGCTGCCGCCAACGGGCAGGCGCCGCCGAAGTTCGCGCGCCCGCAAGCGCCCGCGCCGAGCTACGGTCCGCCGCCGGTCCCGCGCCACAGCGCGCCGCCCGCCGCGGGGAGCGGCATCGTCGCGACGCCGGGCGGGCCGTCCTCGCACCCGCCGTTTCAACCGTTCGCCTCGAACGCGCCCCCCGGAATGACTCCCGGAATGACGCCGGCGCCGAGCGGCTCGGTCGCGATGCGCTCCGACTTCGGCACGCGCCAGCAGCGCCAGACCAACGGCGTCCTTCGCACGCGCGCCTACACCTTCGTCCTCGACGCGCTCGGACAGCCCGTCGAGCTCGGCTCCGGTCGCTTCGCCAAGGCGTACCTCGGCGAGGAGCGCTGGCTCGAGTCGAAGACCGACTTCCGCCGCCACATCGTCATCAAGATCCTCCAAAAGGGCGTCGGCGACGAGGACGCGCTCCGCTTCCAGATGGAGAAGGAGCTGCTCGAGCGCGTCCAGGGCCACCCGAACATCATTCGCCTCTCCGCCTCGGGCGAAGGCGACGACACCGATTTCATCCCGCCCTCGATCCGCGAGCACGTCGAGAGCGAGTACATGATCCTCGAGAAGCTCGACATGTCGCTCGAGGAGCGGCTGAAGGGCTCTCGCGTCGCGGGCCAAAAAGAGGACCTGCTCGCGCTGCCGATGCACGAGCGCATGTTCCGCGTGCTCGACTACATGATCCCGATCGCCTCGGCGATCGAGTACGCGCACCTCGTTCGCAACATCTGCCACCGCGACATCAAGCCCGCGAACGTGCTCGTCGGCATCCCCGACCCGAACCTCCGCGGCTCGACGCTCGAAGTGCGCCTCGCCGACTTCAACGTCGCCAAGCTGCACGACGACGACGTCAGCATCAAGATGACCCAGCTCAAGGCCGTCCCCGGCACGCTCTTCTTCCAGAGCCCGGAGCAGGAGACGAACGTCATCGAGCTGCTCGTCAACGTCCAGCAGGGCTCGCCCGAGGTGGAGTTCTTCGAGGACTTCTACATTCAGATCTCGAAGAACGACACCTTCTCGCTCTTCAACCGCGGCGAGCAGTACCCGGTTTTGTACGCCGACCGCGCGCGCAAGCGCATCATGCTCGGCAAGCCGTACCGCTCGACGAGCGAGACGAACGTGCGCGCGCGCATCCAGAAGAGCGTGTCGCGGCCGGCCGACATCTATTCGCTCGGCGCGATGTTCTATTATTTGATCAGCGGCGCGTACGCGAACCCGAAGACGCTCTACGACACGTTCCACAAGTTCATCGAGTACGAGCGCAACGAAGAGACGAACACGATCGAGAGCTACCTCGCCCACGAGTACTCGGTCATCAACTCGCTCCGCGCGCCGAAGGCCGAGGGCGGCGCCGACGTCGCGCCGGCCGATCGCTTCTTCACGTTCAAGCACTACCTCGACGGCAACGGCGAGCTCATCGACCCGCACGTGATGAAGATCATCGCCAAATGCATGATCCGCTCGAAGCCCGACAGCTACTGCCAGGCGCACGACGTCGAGACGCGCGGCATCAGCGATCTCGTGAACGACTTGATCGAGCTCTACACGCTCTTCGGAGTTCACCCCGCCGCTCGCCCGCCGCAGCTCGGACGCGCGGGCGCGACGCCGGTGAAGCCGCGCAAGAGCTTCTCGATCGGCGGGTGGATGAAGTCGATCCTCGTCAAGATGGGCCTACGCAAGGGCTAGGACGCCGGCGCGCGCCGCGCGGCGAGCTGCTTGGGGAGCGCATCGAGGTCCAGAGGCTTCGTGAGGTGCGCGTCGAAACCTGCCGCGGCCGTGCGCGCGCGGTCCTCGGCTTGGCCGTACCCTGTGACCGCGGCGATGAAGGAGCGGCGCGTCTCGCGCATGCCGCGGAGGCGGCGCGCGACCTCGAACCCGTCCATGACCGGCAAGCCGAGGTCGAGCAAGACGACCTCCGGCGCGAACGCCGGCGCGATCTCGAGGGCGCTCGGGCCGTCGGGGGCCACGCGCGCGTCGTAGCCGAGCCCGCCCAGAAAGAGCGAGAGCATCTCGGCGGCGTCGGCGTTGTCGTCGACGATCAAGACGCGCATCGCCCCGCCGTCGGGCGTCTTCGGCGCGGGCGGCGGAGCGCTCGCCCGCGGTAGCGCTGCGAGCGCCGGCAGCCGCACCTGGAACTCGCTCCCCCGCCCCGCCCCTTCGCTCCTCGCGGAGACCTCGCCGCCGTGGAGGTGGACGAGGCTGCGCACGATCGCGAGCCCGAGGCCGAGCCCTCCGCTCGCGCGCTCGATCGACTGCTCCCCCTGGGCGAAGAGCTCGAAGACGCGCGGAAGAAGCTCGGGAGAAATGCCGACGCCGTCGTCGCGAACGCGGAGCACGACGCCGTCGCCCTCGCGCGCGGCAGAGACGGTGATGCGTCCCCCCGGCGGCGTGTATTTCGCCGCGTTCGTCAGCAAGTTCGAGACGACCTGCACGAGGCGCGCGGCGTCGGCCTCGACCTCGAGCCCGGCTGCCACGGCGGCCTCGAGCCGGTGCCGGTTTCGATCGAACAGCGGGCTCGTGATCTCGATCGCCTTCTGGACGATGTCGCCGAGGTCGACGCGCTCGCGGCGCAGATCGACCTTGCCCCGGGTGATGCGCGCGATGTCGAGCAGATCGTCGACGAGCCGCTCGAGGTGCTCCACCTGACGCCGAATGACGCCGAGCTCGCGCACGAGCGTCGGGTCGCGACGCTGCTCGAGGAGCTTCGCGGCGGTGGCGATGGGCGCGAGCGGATTGCGCAGCTCGTGGCCCAGCATCGCGAGAAATTCGTCCTTCGCGCGGTTGGCCTGCTCGAGCTCCGCCGCGAGCCGCTCGGCTTTTCCGCGCGCGACGACCTGATCGGTGATCTCGACGGCGAAGATCAGGATGCGCTCGGCCGTCCCGTCCTCGCCGGCCAGCGGCTCGGCGACCCAGTTGAAATAACCGAGCGCGGGGCGACCCTCTCCGGGGCAGCCGATCTCCATGGGGAACTCGACGGCCACGTAGCGCTCGCCGGTCGCGCGCACGCGATCGAGGAGATCCCAGACGCCTTGCGTGCCGAGCTCGGGTAGCGCGTCGCGCACGGAGCGGCCGAGGAGCGCGTCCGCGTCCCGCCCGACGAGGTGCGCGTAGTGCGGGTTCACGAGCTCGTAGACGTGGGCCGGCCCGCGCACGACCGCGAACGCCGCGGGCGCGTTGAGCAAGAACTGTTGCAGCACGTCACGCTCCGCCGTGACCAGGCCGCGAACGCGCGCGAGCTCGATCTGCGCCGACACACGCGCGACGAGCTCGCGCGCGGAGAACGGCTTGACGACGTAGTCGTCCGCGCCGGACGCCGCGCCCTCGATGCGCGCCTCTTCGCCTGCGCGCGCCGAGAGCAGGACGACCGGGATCGTCCGCGTCCGCGCGTCGGCGCGGAGCGCGCGCAAGAGGCCGTACCCGTCGAGCTTCGGCATCATGACGTCGGTCACGACGACGTCGGGCGCCGCGTCGACGATCGCCGCGAGCGCCTCCTCGCCGTCGGCGAAGGTGCGCACGTCGCCGCACGCCGCGAGCACGCGCGCGAGGTACGCGCGCATGTCGGCGTTGTCGTCCACGACGACGACCGACGCTCGCGGCCCGCTCGGGAGCGCGCGCGGCACCTTGGCCGCGGCGCCGAAGGTCGCCGGTGACGTGTCCGCCTCCGGGAGCCAGCGCAGCGCCTCCTCGACGAAGGGCGCCGCCCCGAGCGCGGTCGACTCGAGCGAGCGCTCGCCGCGCACGCGATCCGCGGGCAAATGGGCGCTGCCGCGCGGCAGCTCGATCGTGAAGGTCGTCCCGCGCCCGACGCGGCTCGTCACGCGAACCGCGCCCCCGTGCATCCGCACGAGCTCCGAGACCAACGCGAGCCCGATGCCCGACCCTTCGAAGCTGCGCGACCGCGCGCCCTCGATGCGGTGGAACCGCTCGAAGAGCCGAGGCAGCTCCGCTTCGGCGACCCCCGTTCCCGTGTCGACGACGTCGAGCTCGACGCGCTCGCGCGCCGCGCGCAGCCGCACGCGGATCGAGCCTTCGAACGTGAACTTGAACGCGTTCGATAGCAGGTTCAGGACGATCTTCTCCCACATGTCGCGGTCGACGAAGACCGGCTCGCCGAGCGCGTCGCACTCGATCGAGAGCGCGAGGCCGGCGCGGTCGGTCGCCGCGCGGAAGCTCGACGCGATGTCGCGCGTGAGCGCGGCGAGGTCGGTCGGCTCGTAGGCGGCCTGCGCGCGGCCCGCCTCGATGCGCGAGAAGTCGAGCAGCGTGTTGACGAGCTTCAAGAGGCGCAGCGCGTTGCGGTGGATGAGCGCGGCCTCCGGCGGCGGGTCGGGCCGCGCGAGGAGCTCTTCGATCGGCGCGAGCATCAGCGTGAGCGGCGTCCGAAACTCGTGGCTCACGTTCCCGAAGAAGGTCGTCTTCGCCCGATCGATCTCGGCGAGCGCCTCCGCGCGCTTGCGCTCGGCCTCGTGCGACAGCGCGTTGGTGATCGCGGTCGCGACGTGCTCGGCCGCGAGCTCGAAGAAGCCCTGGTACTCGTCGTCGAGCTCGCGCCGCGGGCAGATGCCGGCGACGAGGAAGCCGTAAGGGTGCTCGGACCCGGGGCGCGTCAGCGGGAGGACGATCGCGGCGCGCGTGGGCTCCGGGTACGCGCCGCCGGGCAGCTCGAGCTCGCGCACGACGACCGGGCGGCCCGCGCGCGCGGCCTCGGCGAGCGACCACTCGCGACGCGCGTCGTCGATTCCGGTCCGGCTGACGAGCCGCGCGCCGTCGTCGTCTTGCAGGTACACGAGGGCGAAGGGAACGTCGGTCGGGTTCTGGCCGAGCGAGCGCGCGGCGTTCTCGCACGCCTCATCGGCCGTCTGCGCGCGCGGCGCGATCGCGGCGAGATCGCGCAGCGTGCGCATGCGCCTGTCGCCCTGCACGCGCTCGGTCGTCTCGGCGACGATGGCGAGCATTCCTCCGACTCCGCCGCTCTCGTCGCGGATCGGGCTGTACGAAAGCGTGAAGAAGCACTCCTCCAGGTACCCGAAGCGATCGAGCGGGATGAGGAGGTCGTCGACCGCGACGGTCTCGCCCGCGCGCGTCTTCTCGAAGAGCGGGCCGATGAAATCCCACACCTCGGGGAAGATCTGGGCGGCGGCCGTCCCGAGCGCGCGAGGATGCTTCTTCGTCCCGAGCACCGGGCGATAGCGATCGTTGTAGAGAAAAATGAACTCGGGCCCCCACGCGACGACGATCGCGAAGCCCGACGCGAGCATGATGCTGACGGACGTGCGCAGGCTCTGGGGCCACGAGGCGACCGGCCCGAGCGGCGTCTTGGACCAGTTCGTCGAGCGCATCAGCGCGCCCATCTCTCCGCCGCCGGCGAGACAATCTTCCGCGCGACCGATCTCGTTCTTCTCCATATGCCCGGCCCATCGCCTAGCACCGCGCCACCGTGCCGGCGCGTGGCATTTTTGCTCAATGAGCGAGCGAATCGGCGGCGGAGAGCACCTCGTCCGCGTGGATCGCCGGATCGACCTTCGGCCACACGCGCGCGATCTTTCCGTCGGGTCCGACCAGGAACGAGACGCGCTCGCTCATGCCGAGCGTGCTCTTCACGCCGTAGCGCTTCGCGATCGAGCCGTCTTCGTCCGCGGCGAGCGGGAACGGAAGCTCGTGGTGCTTTCGAAACTCGCGGTGGCTCTCTTCGGTGTCGCGCGACACGCCGACGAGCCCGACGTGCTTGTCTTGGAACTTCGCCCACGCGTCGCGGAAGCTGCACGCTTCCTTGGTGCAGCCGGGCGTCTCGTCCTTCGGATAAAAGTAGACGACCACGGCGCGCGGCGCCGGGTCCTTCGCCGCTAGCATCGCCGAGAGCTTCGTCGACTCGCCGGTCTTCGTCGTGGCGGAGAAGTCGGGCGCAGTCGCGCCGACCGTCAGCAGCCCCTCGCCGCCGTCGGGGCGTTTGACGGGACCGTTGCACGCTGCGACTGCGAGTCCGAGCGCGAAGAGCGTGGCGAGCTTCATGTTCATCATCGTGCGCCTACTCTAGCTTCTTACGCGCGGCGCGCGGGCTGATCCGCGCAGACCGCGGCGAGAAGCTCGACGAGCCGCCGGGGCTCGACCGGCTTCGAGAGGTGCTGGTCGAAGCCCTCGGCGCGCGCGCGGTCGCCGTCTTCGGGGCGCGCGTACGCGGTGAGCGCGATCGCCGGGGTGCAGCCGCCCTCCCCGGCCGGGAGCGTCCGGATTCGCCGGACGAGCTCGTAGCCGTCGGTGTGCGGCATGGCGATGTCGCTGAGGAGGACGTCGGGCCGGAAGCGGCGGAAGGTCTCGAGCGCCGCGGCGGCCGATTCGGCGGTGCGGCACTCGGCGCCCGAGCGCTCGAGGATCGTGCAGACGAGCTCGCGCGCGTCGGCTTCGTCGTCGACGACGAGGATTCTTCGATGGTCGAGGCGCAGCGTGGGGCGCGCGTCGGCTTCCGCCGAGGACGTGACGGCGCGCTTGGACGCGGTCGGCAGCCGCACCGAGAACGTCGCCCCCTTCCCTGCGCCGTCGCTGCGCGCGCTCACGGTGCCGCCGTGCGCCTGGACGAGCCTGTGCACGAGCGCGAGCCCGAGGCCGAGACCGCCGTGCTTGCGAGAGGTCGACGCGTCGGCTTGGCGGAACGGCTCGAAGATGGCGCCGAGCAGCTCGGGCCTGATTCCTTCCCCGTCGTCGCGCACCTCGATGACGACGAGCGGCTCCTCTTGCCTCGCGACGACCGTGACCGAGCCGCCCTTGGGCGTGAACTTCACCGCGTTCGTCGCGAGGTTCCAGACGACTTGCTGGAGCCGATCGGGATCGGCGTCGAGCACGAGCAGCGGCTCGACCGCCGCCTCGAGACGGATCTCCTTCGCGTCGGCGGCGGCGCGGACGGTGTCGACCGCCGCGAGCACGATGTCGGCCACGTTCACGCGCGAGAGATCGAGCCGGAGCTTGCCGCTGATGATGCGCGACAGATCGAGCACGTCGTCGATGAGCCGCGCCTGCGCCTTCGCGTTGCGCTCGATCACCTCGAGGCCGCGGTCGATCTCGCGCGGCGGCGAGCTGCGGCGGAGCATCGACGTCCAGCCGTGGATGGCGTGCAGCGGCGTCCGCAGCTCGTGCGAGATCGTCGCGAGGAACTCGTCCTTGGCGCGGTTGGCGATCTCGAGCGCGTCCTCGGCGCGCTTTCGGTCGTCGACGTCGGTGTTGATGCCGATCCAGCGGACCACCTCCCCGTGCGCGTCGCGGATGGGCGTCGCGCGCGTCATGAACCAGCGGAAGACGCCGTCGTGCCTGCGGAGCGGAAAGAGCATCTCGAACGGCGCGCCGCTCTCGAGCGACGCGCGCCAACGCTCGATCACCTGCGGCAGGACCTCCGGGTCGTGCGCCTCTTGCCAGCCCCAGCCCTCGAGCTCTTGCATCGAGCGCCCGACGTACTCGCACCAGCTCCGGTTGAAGTAGTGGACCCAGCCGTCGGCGCGCGCGACCCAGCCGAGCTGCGGCATCACGTCGAACACCGCGCGCGCGTCGGGCGGCAGGCCGCTCTCGGCCCACTCGATGCGCGCGTCCACTTCCATCCGCCGGCGCATTTCGTTCTCGAGCGCGCGCAGGCGCTCGTTCAAGACGCCGAACGCGTCGCGCTCGGCCGCGGTCACGAAGCGCATCACGAGCCCGTCGCCTCCGGCCTCGGCGATCTGGCCGACGCACCGCAGGCTGAGCTCGCCGCGCGCGGTGCGGACCGCGACGCGCCCCGGCACCTTGCCGTTCGAGCGTCGGCACGCGCGCAAGAGATCGCTCACGCCGCTGCGCGTCGAGGGGCAGAGGTCGTCGAGGCTCCTGCCCGAGACGTCGGCCCCGACGAGATCGTCGAGGGCCCGGTTGGTGGCGAGGATGCGGCCCTCTCGCGACGCGAGGAGCATCGGGTCCGGCGCCAGATCGGCGATCGCGCGAAAAGCTCTTTGCATCGGCGTCTACTTGCGCACGTACTCGCGGCCCTCGACGGCGGGCGCGGGCCGGAGGTTCACGACGACGCGGCAGCCGGGGTCTCCGCGGGCGATCGACTGCTCGAGGGTCACCTTCGCGTAGCCGAGGTTCTCCGCGGCGATCGTGCCGAAGACGTTCGACGTCATCATGCAGAGCGACGGACGCCCGACGACGTGCGCCTCGAACGGGCAGCGGCGATTGCCGAGCACGATGCGCTCGTCGGACTGCTCGACGACGAAGAAGTCGCCGCCGATCCGCCGCTTGAGATCCACCAGCACGTCGGCGACGTCCTCGCGATCGAGGGTGTGCGCGCCGAGGGCCTCGCGGTACGCGCCGTTCAGGTCGTCGCCCATGCGCTGGCCGACGAGGGCGACGAACGTGGCGGCCTCGTCGAGGCCCACGATGTCTTGGAGCGTCCCCGTGAGATGGCGGAGCAACGTGCGGACGAAGTCGTCGCGCTCCAGTGGGACGTCGACGAGCTCGAGATGCCGCGCGCCGTCGGCGCGGCTCGGCGTGTTGCTCATGGGATGCGGCTCCTCGGTGGGGACGCCGCCCGTGCAAGCGCCACGCCGCGCGCGTCGCGCGGCGATTCCCGCATTTTCCCCGCGGATCGTGGCAGATTGCGCGGCCCCGACGGGAGCCCGCGTGGCGGAAATGCGGCGCCCTTACCGGCGGAACGCGGCTTGCCCGGCGTACACCGCGCCGTCGCCCAACTCGAAGTCGATGCGAAGGAGCTGGTTGTACTTCGCGACGCGATCCGAGCGCGAGAGCGAGCCGGTCTTGATTTGACCCGCGTTCGTGGCGACGGCGAGGTCCGCGATGAAGCTGTCCTCGGTCTCGCCGGAGCGGTGGCTGATGATGGTCCGGTAGTCGGAGCTCTGCGCGAGGCGGATGCAGTCGAGCGTCTCGGTGAGCGTGCCGATTTGGTTGAGCTTCACGAGGATCGCGTTCGCGACCCCCTCCTCGATGCCGCGGGCGAGCGTCTTCGGGTTGGTCACGAAGATGTCGTCGCCGACGAGCTGGATGCGCTCGCCGAGCGCCTCGGTCAACGCCTTCCACGCGGACCAATCGTCCTCGGCGCAGCCGTCCTCGATCGACACGATCGGGTACTTGTCGCAGAGGGTCTCGTAGATCTGCACGAGCTCGCCGCCGCTGACCGGCTTCTTGTCGAACGTGTACTTGCCGGTCTTCTTGTCGAAGAACTCGCTCGCCGCGCAGTCGAGCGCGAGCGCGACGTCCTTGCCGGGCGCGTAACCTGCCGACTCGATCGCCTTGACCATGAACATCTGGAGCGCCTGCCTCGTTCGTCGGCAGGCGCGGCGCGAAGCCGCCTTCGTCGCCGACGGAGGTCGTGAGGTCGTCCTTCTTGAGCGCCGCCTTGAGGGCGTGGAAGACCTCGGCGCCGGCGCGCAGCGCCTCGGGGAACGTCGGCGCGCCGACCGGCACGATCATGAACTCCTGGATCTCGAGCCCGTTGTCGGCGTGCGCGCCGCCGTTCACCACGTTCATGAGCGGCGTCGGCAGCTTGCGCGCGCTGGACGCCGCCGAGGTAGCGCCAGAGCGGCAGGCGCGACGACGTCGGCCGCGGCACGCGCGACCGCCATCGAGACGCCGAGCATGCGCGTTCGCGCCGAGCTTGCTCTTGTTCGGCGTGCCGTCGGCCTCGAGCAGCACGTCGTCGACCTCGGCCTGGTCGAGCGCGTCGATGCCGATGATCGCGGGCCCGAGCGTCTGGTTCACGTTCTCGACGGCCTTGAGCACGCCCTTGCCGCCGTAACGCGCCTCTTGTCGCCGTCGCGCAGCTCGAGCGCCTCGTGCTCGCCGGTCGACGCGCCGCTCGGCACGGCGGCGCGCCCGCGCCCGGACTGCGTCTGCACTTCGACTTCGACGGTGGGGTTGCCGCGCGAATCGAGAATTTCTCGCGCGAGGACGGCGGTGATCTCGCTCATGACGGCCCTCCGCGAATCATTTCGCCGCCGTAACTCGCACCCAAAAACTCCGCGTCCTCGTCCAGGGTGCGAAGTTGCCTCGCCGGCGGGAGCACGCGGAGCAGCGCGCGCCCATAGGCTTTGGTGAGCGCGCGGCGATCGAGCAGCGCGACGAGGCCCGGCGTCGGTCTCGCTCCGGAGCAGGCGCCCGAAGCCCTGCTTCAAGGCGAGCGCCGCCGCGGGGACCGAGTAATTGTGAATGCATTCAGTCCGCGGCGCTCGACCTCCTCGGAGCGCGCCGCGACGACCGGATCGCTCGGGACGGCGAACGGGATCTTGTCGAGTACGACGAGCCGGAGCGCCTCGCCCGGCACGTCGACGCCCTCCCAGAAGCTCATCGTCGCGACGAGCACGGCGTGCCTGGCGGCGCGGAACTGGGAGAGGAGGAGCGACTTCGGGGCGGTCGCCCTGGAGGAGCAGCGGGCCCCAGGAGGAGCGCGGCGCGCGCGCGGTGTCTCGCTCGAGGGGCTGCGCCCCTCGAGCTCCCCGAGCCCTCGACTCGCTCCGCTCCGCTCCGCGAGTCTCGCGTGCATCGCGCGCATCGCGCGCACCGACGTGCAGAGGACGAACGCGCCGCCCCCGGTCATCTCGACGAGCTCGAGGGCGCGCGCCGCGGCCGCGTCGTCGAAGCGGGAGTCGCCGGGATCGGGCAGATCGCGCGGGACGTAGAGGCCGGCGCGCGTGCCGAAGTCGAACGGCGACGGAATCGCGAGCGCGCGCGCTGCCCGCGGGACGCCGAGGCGCTCGCGCAAAAAATCGAAGGAACGTTCGTGCTCCTCGTCCTCGTCGCCCTCCACGACCGGCGCCGCGGGCGTCGCCAGCGTCGCGCTCGTGCAGACGACGGCGCCCACGCGCGCGAAGAGCGACTCGGCGAGGATGTCGCCGACGAAGACCGGGCTCCGCCCCATCACGGCGCCGCTCGCGCGGCTCTCGACCCAGACGATTTCGCCCTCCTTCTCCGACCCGCCAAGGACGCGCGCGAGATCGAGCGCACGCCGCGCGATCTGCTCGGCGGCCGGACCCGCCTTGGTCTGCGCGTCGTGCGCGATCGCGGCGAGCGAGGACTCGAGCTTCGCGCGCGCGCCGGCGAGATCCGGCGTCTCGTCGCGCGCAGCGAGCGCGCGCCGCGTCTCGCCGCGAAACGTGCGGCCAAGCGCGAAGAAGAACGAGCGCCCCGCCTCGATCAGCTGCTCGGCGACGGGTCGCTCGAGCACCGCGCCGTCGTCCGACAAGACGCGCTTGGCGTCGCGCGCGAGCGCGTCGACGCGCGCCGACGAGATCGTGCTGCCGAAGAACGTGGTCGCGACGTCCTCGAGCTGGTGCGCCTCGTCGAAGATCACCGCGTCGTACGCGGGGATCGCGCTCGCCCGCTCGCGCTGCGCGCGGCGGAGCACGAGGTCGGCGCAGAAGAGGTGGTGGTTCACGACGACGAGATCCGCGTCCTCGGCGTCGCGCTTCATGCGCGTCACGAAGCACTCGTCGAAATAGGTGCACTCTGCACCGATTCGCGTGTCAGTCGACGACTGGACGGCGGCCCACGACGGGTCGTCCTCGGCGAGGTCGGCGAGCTCGCTGCGATCGCCGAATTCGCTCTCGTCCGCCCATCGCTTCAGCCGAAAGAGCGAGCCCGTCGCCGACCCGAGCCCGAGCGACTCGCGCATGCGCCGTTTGCATACGTAGTTCGAGAGGCCCTTCATGAGCGCCGCGCGGAAGCGGATGCCGTGCTTGCCGAGGATCTCGGCGACCAGCGGCAGGTCCTTGAAGTAAATCTGCTCCTGGAGCGCGCGCGTCGCGGTCGAGACGACGACCTTGCGACCGCTCAAGATCGCCGGGACGAGGTACGCGAGCGTCTTGCCGGTGCCGGTGCCCGCCTCGACCAGGAGCGGACGCTCGCCGTCGAGCGCCGCCTCGACCGCCTCGGCCATGGCGAGCTGGCCCTCGCGCGGGCGGAAGCCCGGAAGGATGCCCGCGAGGGCCGAGCCGGAGCCGAGGACGTCACGGGCACGGACGGGCACGGCTTCCTCTCTACACGATGACCTGCCGATCCCGACAAAGTCGCGCGGCGCATGGGCGCTTGGTACGATCCGTTCGTGCCGCCGCGTGCGCCCTCCATTTCGAGCTCGCCGCCGTCGCGCGGGCGCGGCCATCCCACGCGGCGACAGACCGGCCGCCCCGCGGGGCGGCGCCCGACGGTCGAGCTGCGCCTCGCGATCGCGAAGGACGGCCTCGGCATCGAGCTCGGCGCGCCGGTGCGGCTCGGCCCGCTCGAGCTGACCGAGCTCGCGATCACGCTGCCCGCGGTCCGCTTTCCCGTCGACGTCTCGGGCGGCGTGCAGCGCTTTCGACACCGCCGTGGCGTGCTCGAGCGGATGACCTTCGAGCTCTCGCCCGACGCGCTCGCGCACGATCTCGCGCCGCGGCTCCGCGGGCTCCTCGGCGAGGCGACGCCGAGCGTGTGGATTGGCGTTCGACCCTGGGGCGCGACGGCCGGGATCTCCGACGACGCGCTCGGGCGCGCGCTCGCGTTCGAGCTCGCGGTCGACGCGTTCGAGGACGAGCTGCGCGTCACCATCTTCGGCGCGCGCGGCGTCGGCCTGCAGGCGCCCGCGGCGGCGCTCGCCGCGCAGGCGGTCGCGGGCGCGCTCGGGCGCGCGGCCACGCGCGAAGGCTCGCGCTTCGTCGTGTCGGACGCGGCGGCGCGCATCGGTCGATTGATCCTGCCCGACGCCGGCGCGCGGGCCCCCGACTGCCGCGGCGCGCGCTTCACGGCGATCACGTGCGCGGCCGATACGTGGATTTTCCACGTATCGCGCGGCTCGGCCGCGTCGCCCGCGCCCGAAGCCGTCCGCGCGCGCGAGGCGGCAGAGCTGCTCCGCGAGGCCGACGACGCGCGCTTCGCGGGCGATCTCGAGCGCGCGCGCGCGCTCGATCTCCATTGCCTCGAGCGGGCGCCGCGGCACCCCGAGGTGTGCCGGCGCGTCGCCGACGTCGACCGGGTGGCGACCGGCCGCGCCGAGGCCGCGCGGGGCGTGCTCGCCGACGCTTCGGATTCCCACGTTCTCCGCGGCGCTCGCCGGCGAGCTCGCGCTCGAGTCGGGGGACGCGAGCTCGGCGATCGCGGCGTTCTTGCGCGCGGCGGAGGACGAGGTCGTCCCTGCCCTCGCGTCGCTCGCGCTCGAGCGCGCGGCCCAAGCGGCGCCGGACGCCATCGAAGCGCTCGCGTGGCTCGATCGCGCCGTCGCGCGCGCGCCGCGATTGGTCCGGCTGCACTGGACGCGCGCCGCCGCGCGCCTCGCGCTCGGGCGCGTGCGCGACGCGGTGGCCGACGTCGAGGAAATCGAAGCGATGACCCGCGGCGCGGGGCCGAAGCACGAGGTCTGGCGCCGCGCCGCGACGATGTGGACGGCGGCCGGACACGCCTCCGAGGCGCGCGTGCTCTTCGAGCGCGCGCTCCGCTTCACGCCCGACGACCCGAAGGCGCTCGCCGGCCTCGGCGCGGCGATGATCGCGCAGGGGAAGATCGCGCGCGGCGTCGCCCTCCTCTCGCGCGCGCTCCAGCAAGCCGAGCGCGCGAGGCTCCCCGCCTCCGAGACCTCGCCCCACGCGCTCGCGCTCGCGCGCGCGTTGGCCGACCAGCTCGGCGATCGCCCCGCGGCCATCGCGCGCGTCCGCACGATTGGCAGCGCCGAACGAGAGGCGATTGTCGCGCGCGGCCTCGAGGGTCGCTGGCGCGCGGCGCTCGGCGACAAGGCGGGCGCGTCGCTCGCCTTCGCGCAGATGCGGGACTTGTGCGCCGCGTACGCAGACGGCTCGCAGCCCGGCGACGAGGCGCGCGCGCTCTTGCTCGAGGCCGCCGCGTTCGAGCGAAAGGCGCGCGCCGATTCTCGCGTCGGCGCAGGCGCACCTCTCGGTCGCGCTCCGGCTCTACCCGCGCGATCTCGCCGTCGGCACCGCGTACCGCGAGGTCGCGAGCGCGCTCGCGGGCCGCCCCGCGCCGCTCGCCGCCCCCGAGCCGAGCGACGACGAGGCGCTCTCGGACGAGCTCCTGCGTCGCTATCGCGCGAACCCCGCCGACGACCACGTCGTCGACGAGCTCGCCACCGTGCTCGGCCGGCTCGGACGAAGCCACGAGGTGCTCGCGCTCCTCGCCGGCCGCTACGAGGACGCCTCGCCCGCGCGCCGCATCGAGCTCGCGCCGCTCCAAATCACCGTGCTCGCCCGGCTCGAGCGCGACGCGCGCGCGCGCGGCCACGACCACGAGGCGCAGCTCTTCCGCGACGCCATCGCCCAGATGGGCGGCGTCATCGAGCCGTAGGCTCCCGGCTCAGCCCGCGAGCGACTTGTTCACGTCGTTCATCGCGCCGTCGACGTCGGCCGCGGTCAGATTGCAGGCCTCGGCAAGCTTCACGAGGACGCCGCGCTCGACGTCGCTCACGCTCTCGCTCACCTGCGCGAGGAGCGCGGCGATGCGCAGGACCTCTTCGGCCTGCGCGCGCTTCGGCGCCCGTTCGCCGATCGCGCGGAGTCGCGCGTCGAGGCCGTCCTCGGCGAGCTCGTCGGCGAGATCGCCCAAGAGAGCGTTCACCTGCGTCTCGGTGACGATGCCTCCGGACGCCGCGGCGACGACCTTCTCGAACGTCTGGCGCTCGCTCTCGTCGACCACGCCGTCGGCGCTCGCGACGAGGTACGCGCCCTCGACGATTGCCTCGAAGAGACGCGCCGCGTTCGGATCGAACCCCGTCGGCACCGTGGCGTCGTCGTTCACGCGCGCGCCGTACGACGCGGCCGCGAGCGTCAAGATCGACGCCGGCCCCGCGCCGCCCTTCGCTGCGCCCGGGGAACGCGCGACGCGCGCGAGGAGGTTGATCCGATCATCCGTGTCCATGCCGCGTCTACCATACACGCGGTCAAGCCGTGCGCCTACGGCTACTCGGGCGGCAGCACGTAGAGCTGAAACACGCCGTTCGCGTCGGTGACGGTGGACCCGATGAGCCGCGCGCCGCGCGGCTGCGGCGCGCCGCCGTCGACGGCGACCGGCGCCGGAAACGCGTACGCCCGGACGAGCGTGAACGGCAGCTGCTTGCCCGCCGTGTCGACGAGGACGCCGGGCGCGCCGCTCTGGGTGAACGGGGTCGGCAGGTTGACGACGACGTCGCCGAGCGCGAGGCCGTCCCCCACCCCCGCGTCGCCCGAGAGCGTCGGAAGCACCTTGCGCGAGACGAGCACGACCCAAGGCAGCTGCGTGCCGTCGTGCGGGCGAATGGAGACGTCGACGTCGCCCGGATCCGAGAGGACGTCGAAGCGACCGTCGGTGTCGGTCGTGCCCCTGGACTCGCGCGGGCGAAGGTGCGGGTCTTCGGTCGTCGAAAACGGCGCGTCGGCCGACGGATCGACCACGACGTCGGCGGCGAACACGGGCGTCCCGTCCGGCAGGAGCACGCGCCCGGTCACGTGGCTGCGCGGGTTGACGAAGAACGTCTTGCCGGACTGCCTGCCCTCGAAGGGATCGAGCGTCAAGCTCGCCTGCGTCAGCGCGAGCGAGGGGTCGTCCGGCACGACGTACGCTCGAAGCAGTCCCGGCGGGAGCGTCAGCGAGAACTGCCCGTTGCCCGTCGTGACCGCTTGTTTCTCGTAGAGAAGCGGCGCCGGCGTCGTGCCGTCCTGCTCGACGACGTACGCTTGCGGGTCGCCGTTGGCCACGAAGAAGACCTGCGCGGTCGTCAGTGCGTTGTCGGTGGCGCGGCGGATGAAGCCCGACGCGATCACGGGCGACGGGATGGCGGGGTACGCGAAAGGCCCGAAGAACGTCGGGCCGACAGGCGGCGAGAAATACCGCGGCAGATCCACGCCCGGAGGCGGGTCGATGTAGAGCGTCTGGCTCGATTGATCGGTGCCGGTCGTCCAGTAGACCTGAACGTCCTTGGTCGCGCCCGCCCCGAGCGTGACGAGACTGGACACGCGCGTGCCGTCGTCGCGGTCGATGTGGAGCTTCCAGCCGTCGAGGCTCGGCGCGCCCGCGAGCTCCTGGACCGTGTAGTCGCCTTCGAGAACGGTCGACTGATCGTAAATCGTGACGAACGACGAGATGTCGAGGCCGAGGCCCTGCGTCCCCGCCGCCGCGAGAGGCAGCGTGTAGGGTGCGACGTACGGCGGCACGACGTCGAACGGGCTGTCCGGCGTGACCAGGAGCTCGTACGCGCCCGAAGGATCCGTCGGCGAAATCGGCTGCGGGATCTTCACGCCGAACGCGAACCCGGGTTGCTGCTTGGACGAGACCGTCGGCGCGAGCAGCGGCCCGGCGAAGGTGCTGAACCGCAGGCTGACGGTCGCGGCGCGATCGTCGAGCGGCAGACCGAGCTTCTTCGCGAGGATCGCGGTGCCGGTCGCGGGATCGGTCCACAGCGGCCGAAACACAGCGTGGATCGGGAGCGACGTCGGCGGGGGCGTGTTCGGAAGAGGCGGCGGCGGCTGGTTGGGCCGGAGCCCGGGCGGCCACACCTTCTTGCCGAACGAGTCGGACACGCGGAGGCTTCCGCCGCTGCCGCTGCCGGCTTGGTCGATGGTGGCGAGCGGCGGAACGAAGTCGCACTCGGGCGTGGAGACCGGCGCGGTGCACAAGGGCGCCAAAGACGCGCGCGTCGCCTGGTAGTCGTCCGGCAGCGCGAGCGTCATTCCGCCCGAGCCGAGCACGGCGGAGTGCGGATCTTCGGGGACCGTGACGACCAGGATCGGGTGGAACGCCGAGCCTCCGATGCACGCCCCCATGACGCTGCACTGCGGGACGGCCGCCGCGTCCGCGAACGTGAGCGCGCAGCTCGCGTTGTCGCCGCAGGCGTTGACGGGCGCGATTGGCTCGGCGGGAATGCTGATGACGCCGCACGCGATCGCCCCCGCGAGGAGCCCCGCCCCGGACGCGAGCGCCAGGCGCTTCACTCGTCGGCCCCGTCGCCGGCCACGTCGGGCGCCGCGTCGCTCGTCGGCGGCGCGGCGTCGAAATAGCTGCAATCGCCGACCGGCTCGTAGAACCAGGTCACGCTGTCGCCGCCCGGCGGGTCGACGGGCTTGGCGGGAAAGAACTGCTCGAAGTCCTGCGCGACGACGATCGTGATCGTGTGGCACACGCTGAAATCGACCTGCGACGACGTGAGCGGGAAGTCGATCTCGCGCACGCCGACGATGTCGCCGTCGGGGGCGGTCGTGCCGAGCACGCCGCCGTCGTCGGCGCCGCCGGCCTGCGGCGCGCCGGTCGAGGGATCGCCGTTCGGATCGCGATCGACGAAGACCCTCCATTTGAACGACTGATCCGGATCGACCTGCACCGGCACGCCGAACGCGAGCGAGCCGCCGGGCGCGCTCGTGATCTTCTGGCTCAGAGGAGGCGACACCGACTCGTGCACGATGAGCGGGCGCACGGCCGGCGGGATTTGCTCGAGCGGGGGCGGGTCGGCAAGCACGCACGCGCCGACGGCCGCGGCCGACGGGCCGAGCGTCGCGAGCACGAGGAGCATCCGCGTTCGAGTCTTCATAAGATTCTGAAGCGTCCGCTGGAGAGTGTCGCACGCGGGCCGCCCTCCGGCATCGGGCGAAAGCGCGCGTCGGCGTATTCGGCGCTGACGGCGAGCCGGACCAGGTCGGCGATGGCCGGCGACGAGGCCACGAGCTCGCCGAAGCGGTCGACCATCAAGAGCGTGGGAGGCAGGCCGAGCTCGTGCGCGACGGCGCGAAGGACCCAGCCGATGTCGCCGCACAAGAAGAGCGCGATGCGGCGGCCGCTCTGCCGCGAGCTCTCGAGCGCCGCGTCGAAGTCGGTCGGCGCGCGCGCGAGGAGCTCCTGGAGGCGCCGCTGCGAGCGCGGCGGAATCGTGTTCCAGAAGGCCTGAACGAGGCGCGTCGCGGCGGGATCGCCGAGCTTTCCGAGCTCCGGCGGGCCGAACGCGGCGAGCATCGCGTTCCAGAGGACGCGCGCCTCGACCTCGGGGAGCCCCACGAGCAGCGCGCTCTGCGGAAGCGCAGCGGCGAACGCCTGACCGAGCGCGTAACGGAGCGCCGGCGAGTCCTCCCGCACGTCGCCGAGGACCATCGCCGAGAGCGTCGGCATGAGCGCGACGCCGCCGGTCAGGCTCGTCGGCGCGCTGACGGGCCCGGCGCCCTCGCCCCGCGGCGGCGGGTTGGACGCCGGCGAGTGCCGGCGCGCGTAGAGCGGGACGTTGGGTGCGCCGAGCAGACGCGAGGCGAGCTCGTAGAGACGCGCGATCGGCGAGTGCTGGCCGGGCGAGATTCGCTCGACGCCCGTGAGCGCGTAGCTCTGCGCGTCGCGCGCGAGGAGCGACGACGCGCCCTCCCACACGAGCGCCAGCGCCTCGCCGACGGCGTCGAGCGCGGGCCGCGCGAGGAGCTGCAACATGCCGGGCTGCTCGGCCTGCGCCGAGAGCGGCGGCGGCGGGAGCGGACCGGCGCCGGCGTCGAAGGCGCGGAGCACGTGCTCGATTGCGCGAGCCTGCGCCGTGTTTCGATCCTGGAGCGCGGCCTCGCGCAGCCCGGCGAGGAGGCTCACGTCGCCTGGCGCGTGCTCGACCTGCAGGCGCCGCACGCGCAGCAAATCGGAGGCGCGCGCGGGATCGTGCTCGAGGAGCGTGGCGAGCTCGTCGCCCGCGCCGACGTCCCCCTCGGCGAGGCACTCGAGCAAGAGCGACTCGCCGAGCGCGATCTCGCCGCGCGCGAGGTGCGCGCGCGCGAGGTGCGCGCGCGTCGCGGTTCGCTCCGGGCCGGCGGGCGCCTCCGCCACCGCGCTCGCGAGCTGCCCGAGCGGCGTCGGCTCGTCGATGACGACGTTCGGCGCGGACGGCTCTTGCTCGAGCGGCTCGTCCCCGCGCATCGCGAGCGCGCCGAGCTCGGCCTCGAGCTGCGCTCGCAAGACCGAGTCCTCGGGCGCCGCCGCGATCGCTTCGCGGAAGGTCGCGGTCGCCGTCTCGCCCTCGCCGCCGTACGCGAAGAGGAGACGGCCGAGCGACGCCAGCACGCTCACGCGGTCGGCGGGATCGCTCGCGAGGAGCTCCTCGAGCGCGTGACGGGCGCGCGGCAGGTCCCCGGCGGACGCGGCGACGTGCGCGATGCGCTTCAGCGCGTCCTCGCGGACGGCGGGGTCGGCGGACGCGCGTTCGAGGATGGCGATGGCGTCGTCGATCCGCTCGGCGCGCACGGCGGCCTCGGAGGCGGCCATCGCGACCGGCCCGAGCGCGCGCAGACCGAGCAGGTTGCCCCCGAGGGCCTCCTCGTAGTGCGGCAGCGCGTCCGCGAATTTCCACTGCTCGGCGAGCCGCTCGGCGATCGCGACGTGCACGAGCGCGTGCGTCGCGCCGGCCCCGCCCTCGACGGTGCATCGTTCGAGGTACCGGAGCCCCGCCTCCCCGCCGTGCGCCACGTCGAGCGCCTCGGCGCGGAGGAAGATTGCGAGGGCGTCGTCGTCGGGGCCGAGCGGCTCGGTGACGAGGTCGAGCTCGGCGAGCGTCTCGCGCGCTTGCTCGGGCGTGCCGGCGCGGCGGAGCCTGTACTCGAGACCGCGCGCGAAGAGCTGCGCCGCGGCGCGATGCGGCGTCAGGGTGGCGGCCTTCTGCGCGTGCTCGAGCGCGCGCTCGGGGTCGCCCGAGCGCGCCGCGGCCTGCGCCGCCTCGATGAGCCAGTCGCTGCGCTGCTCGGACGTCTCCGTCGGCGACGCCGCGAGCGCGACCAGCGTCTGCGCGAGCGTCGCGAAATCCCCCCGTTCGCGCGCGAGCTCCGCGAGGATCGCGAGGGCGGGCGTCCACGTTCCGTTCCGATCGACGACGCCGCGCGCGATCTCCTCGGCGCGCAGCGCGTCGCCGGCGCGCCGCGCCGCCTCCGCCGCGCGCACGAGCAAATCGCAGCGCGTCGTCTCGTCGCTCGCGAGCGCGCGAGGTGCCGGTACACGGTGACCGCGGGGCGAAGTCGCCCTGCCGTTCGAGCAGGTCGCCGAGATACCGGAGCGCACTCTCGTTGTTCGGCCACTCGGCGACGACGCGCTCGAGCTCCTCGGTCGCTTGTTTGAGGAGCCCGAGCCGCTGCTCGAGGATCGCGGCGCGCCGCAGACGAACGACGCGCAGCATCTCGCGGCGCTCCGGAAAGCGCGAGAGCCTCTCCGCTCGCCGCTGGAGATGCTCGGCGAGCCGCGCGTGCTCGTTCTGGCGCACGAGGAGCTCTTCGACCGCGAAATCGGCCTCTTCGTCGTCGGGGCGGAGCTCGACGAGGCGCAGCCACGTGGCTTCGACGGCGCCGAGATCGCCCGCGTCCTCGTACGCCTGCGCGAGCCTGCGAAGCACGGCGGGTCGCGCGTCCGCGCCGACGCGCGACTCGATCTCGTGCAGCGCCTCGGCGCGGACGCGCGCGTTTCCCGCGAGGGCGGCGACGCGCTCGAGCTGGCTCCACCGCTCGAGCGGCGCCGGGTCGAGCTGCGCCGCGGAGCGGAGCGAATCGGCCGCGGCGGAGACGTCGCCGCGGCGCTCGCGGAGCTGGGCGATCTCGAGCCACGCCTCCACGCGCGCGTCGCTCGCCGCTTGCTCGTCCTCGGCGACCGAGAGGGCGCGCCGCTCGAGCTCCTCTTCGCGACCCGCGAGCTCGTAGGTCGCGCGGATCCGCGCGCCGAGCTCCTCGTGCGCCTCGGCCGGCGAGAGCTCGCGCACGCGCTCGAGCGCGGCGATGCGCGTTCTCCAGTCGGCCGGCGAGCCGCTCGGCCGGGCGAACGCCTCGTGGACCGCGATGCGCCGCGCGACGCTCACCTTCTTCTCGAAGCGCTCCCGCGCCGGTCCGCTCGACGTCATCGCGGCCAAATCGGCGACGCGCACGAGCTCGTCGTCGTCGCCCTCGCGCTCCGCGGCCGCCATACGCAGGCGCCCGGCCGCCTCCACGTCCGCCGCGCTGTCCGCGATCGCGCCGACGAGCCGCAGCGCCGGCACGCCGACGTTGCTGAACGGCTGATCGAGGAGCGCCGTGACCTTCGCGACGATGGCGCGCGCTTGCTCGCCTCGCGCGAGCGCCGGCGCGCGCGGCAAGAGCAAGACGTACTCGTCGAGATTGGCGTCCGACTCGAGCGCGCGCTCGAGCGAAGCGAGCGCGTCGGCCTCGTCGCCGAAGAGCTCGAGCGCGAGCGTGGTGAACGCGAGCGCGACGCGCGCCCCGTCGGGGCCCTCGAGCTTGCGCGCGAGCGCGTGGCTCGCCTTCGAGAAGCGCACCTGCAAGACCGGACGCTCCTCCGGCGCGCGCGCGAGGAGATCGCGCGCGGCGTCGCCGAGCAGCGCGAGCGTGCTCGGCATCGGCTGGAGGAACGCGGCCTTGAGGAGCACGTCGACGCGCATGCGGGCGCCGTCGTCGCCGCCGCCGGCCACTTGCGCGGCGCGCAGGAGCCACCCCGCGCGGATGGCGGCGCGGGGCGAGGCGTCGGCCACCTCTTCGATCGCGCGGACCGCGTAGCTCGGATCGCCGGCCCGCTCGGCGACGCGCGCGAGCTGGAAGAAGGTCCCGCCCTCGGAGGGGACGGCCGCGAACGCGAGCGCCGCGTGCTTGAGCGCCAAGTCGCGCTCGCCTCGTTGATCGAAAAAGCGCGCGCCGCGGTAATGCGCGGCGCGGCGCCCGAAGCGGCCGCGCGCGATGGCGCCGAGCGAGTCGTACACGCGCGAGAGCTCGCGCACGCGACCGGCGGCGACGGCGCCGCGCTCGGCGATTTCGATCGCGTCGGCGACGAGCGGGTTCTTCGCGAGCGCCGTCTCCGCGAGCTCGAGCGCCCGGCCGGGCGCGCCGATCGCGAGCGACGCACGGGCGGCTTCGGCGGCGATCGAGCCCGCCCTCCGTGGGTCTTTCTCGCCGGCGACGAGGCTCTGGAGCTTCTCGAGCGCCGGCTGCGCGCCCGCGAACCGCGCGAGATCCACGCCGAGCGCCGCGTAGCCTCCCGCCGGCGCGACGCGCGCCGCGCGGAGCCACGTGTCGAGGGCGCGACGGGCGTTTCCCGCCATGTCCCATTGGAACGCGCCGAGCGTGCGGAGGGCGCGCGCCGCCTGCTCGGCCGACGCGTCGCGCTCGCGGCGCCGGCCGGCGTGCGCGCGCGACTCGCTCGCGCCGCTGCGCGCGGCCGCTTCCAGCGCCGCGGCCCGAAGCTCGGCGCGCCAGATCTCCGCGTCGGCCGAGGTCGCCGCGCTCGCCGCCTCGGCCGCCGCGAGGACGCGCTCCGCGTCGGCGCCGAGCGAGACGGCCTGGGCGAGCGCGCGCAAGGCGTCGTCGGGATCGCTTCCCATCTCGCGCTCGGCGAGCTCGAGCAGCAGCATCACGCGCTCGTCGGGTGCGGCCACGGTGCCGATGCGGCGCGCGAGCAGCGCCGCGGAGAGCGCCGCGTCCCCCGCCCGCTCCGCCGCGCGCGCGATCGCCGCCGTCAGCGCCTCGTGACGCGGCCCGAACGCGTCGAGCGCGCGGCGCGCGGCCTGCGCCGCCCGCGACGCGTCGAGCGTCGAGAGCGCGTCGAGCCCCGTCGCGACGAGCGGCGCGAGCGTCGCCGCAGGCAGCGGCTGCGGCAGCAGCCACAAGACCGAGTCCATGAGACGCGCCGCATCCCCGAGCTGGGCGACGCACGCGAGGAGGCGCGCGATGACGCCGGCGTCGCCGGGCCGAAGCGCGACCAGCCGCTGCGTCCAGGCGACGGCGTAGTCGCGCTCGCCGAGCGCCTCGAGCGTGTCGGCGAGCGCCTCGCAGTGCTGGCGCGTCGCGAACGCCGACGTCGCCGCTCGCTCGAGCACCGACGCCGCCGCCCGATCGCGCTCCCGGCTCGACGCGCTGGCGAGCGCGAAGAGCGCGCGAATGGACGACGGCTCCGCCTCGGCCGCCGCCTCCGCGCATCGTCTCGCGTCCGCGAGGAGCAAGGTCTCGGCGTCACTGCCTTCGGCTTCGTCGCGCGCCCGCGCGCACAGGGCGTCCGACGCGCACGCGAGCAGCACACCCTCACGCCGGGCGCGCTGTAAGACGCGAGCCCCTCGAGCGCGCGAGCGCGAACGCGAGCGTCGCCCGCGAGCGCCGCGTTCACCCACGCGAGGCTCGTCGCGCGCGCGCCCGCGCCGTCCGCTTCGCCGCTCGCGCGTCGCTCGGCGAGCGGCGACGTGAGCGCGCACGCCTCCTCGAAATCGCCGCGCTGCCGCGCCGCCGCCGCGAGCGCGGCGCGCGCCTCGATCTCGTCGGGCGCGGCGAGCTCCTGCCGGAGGAGCCAGCGCCCGAGGCCGAAGCTGTGCGTCTCGTGCGCGAGCGCCTCGTCGAGCGCCCCGCGCCAGTGCCTGCGATCGACGTCACCCGTCTGCGACTCGAGGGCTCGGATCGTCGACTCGAGATCGCCGAGCCCCGCGGTGAGCTCGGCCGCGCGGGGGTCGGCGGACGCGAGATCCCGCAGCGTCGCGAAGGCCCACTCGGCCAGGAGCGGGTGGCGCAGCGTCTCGTCGGCGAGGATCGCGAGCGCCCGCGCGCAGTGCGCCCTCGCCTCCGAGTCGGCGTCTCTCGCCGCCGCTCCGCGCACGAGCGCCTCGACGAGCGGAGCGCGATCGATCGTCTCGGCGAGCTCGCGGAGCGCGAGCAGCGACTCCTCGCGCGACGGGTCGTCGGCGACGATGCAGACGTGCTGCTGCGCGGCGCGCCGCGGACTCCCGAGCGGGCCGCCGAAGAGGCGCGCGAGCTGCTCGCGAAGGGCGCGACGCTGCTCGACCGGCGCCGTCTCGACGCGCACCTCGAGCCGCGCGGCGAGCACCTCGAGGAGCCCCAGCCGCAAGAGCACGCCGTCGAACGTCGCGGCGTCCTCGCCCGAGAACGCACGATCGATCCCTGCGTCGAGCGCGGCGCCGAGCGCCTCGACGTAGTCGTGCGCCGCGAGCCGCTCGGACACGACGCGAACGAGCGCGCGCCGCGCGAGCGGCCCCTCCAGCGACAGCGCGTGCGCGCGCGCGACCGCGTCGGCCGGCGCGCCGCGTCCGCGATCGCGGAGCGCTGTCTCGAGCGCGTGCGCGGCCGGCTCGCTCGTCGGGTCCACCGCGAACGCTCGCAGTGCGTCCTCGAGCTCGCCGCCGAGTGCGCCCGCGGCCTTGCGCCGCGCCGCGGCCTCCGCGAACGAGCGCGCGGCGCCGCGCGCGTCGATCGCGTCACTCGCCCACGCCGCGACCGTCCCGCGCAGCTCGAAGGCGGTGGCGTCGTCCGGATCGAGCTTGGCCGCGTCCTCGAACGCCGCGCTCGCGCCGCGTCCGTCGCCCGCGCGCGCGAGCAAGACGCCGACGCGCACCATCGTCGCCGCCGCCGCGGCGCCCGTCTCGGTCGTCTTGCGCAGCACCATCGCGGCGGTGCCTGGCTCGCCGAGCATCTCGAGCCACGATGCGACGTCTTTCCGCAGCTCGACGTCGGCGACGCGCTCGACCGCCGAGAGCCCGAGCTCCACGGCTTCGTCGAGATCGCGCTCGCGCGACGCGAGGTAACGCGCGAGGTCGACCGCCGCGCGCCGCTCGCCGTCGGAGTCGCCGCTCGCGCGCGCCCCCTCGAGCGCCGCGCGCAGCGACGCTTCTTCCGCGCGGCGTCCTTCGCGCCGCGGAACGGGATCGACGATTGACGGCGGGCTCTCCGGCGCGGCCGGCGCGGGCGCCCACTCCGGCGGAGGGAGCGTCACGCGCGTGTGGACGTTCGGGTCTCCGCTCGACATCGTCTGACCACGATACCGAAAAAAGCTTTAACGCACGATCAACGCGAACGGCACCGCGCACGCGTAGTGCTCGTGCTCCGCGAGCGGGGCGAGGCTCTCGGCGAACACGAACGCCTCGGGCGCGACGCCGCGCGCGTACGTGAGCCACGGGCTCGGGGCGACGAGCTTCGCCGGATCGGCCGCCCCGAGATCGAGGGGAGGCTCCCGCGCGTCCGGCCCGCTCGACCCGTAGAGCGCGTTCAGGATCCGGGACGCCGCGGGGAACACGCGCACGATCGCGTCGCTCGGCAGCCCGCCGAGCTCCTTCGCGCGCCGAATCGCCGCGTCGAGCCCGCCGAGCGTGTCGACGAGCCCGCGCCTCTTTCCTTCGGCGCCGCTGAAGATGCGTCCTTCGGCCGACTGGCGCGATTTCGTCGACGCTCGTCTTGCGGCCCTCGGCCACGCGCGTGAGGAAGAGATCGTAGATGCCCGTCATCGACGCCAGCACGCGCGCGCGCGTCGCGTCGTCCCACGGCACGAACGGCGACTCGTACGCGGCGCGCGCCTTGGCCGCGTCGTCCCCCTTCTTCGCGGGGAACGTCTCGACGTGGACGCCGACCTGCGCGAGCGTGTCGCCGATTCCGAATCTTGCCGCCGACGACGCCGATCGACCCGACGATGCTCGTCGGCTCGGCGAAGATCTCGTTTCCGGTCGACGCGAGGTAATAGCCGCCGCTCGCCGCCATGTCGCCTACGGACACGACCAGCGGCTTCTTCTTCCGCAGCTTCATCAGCTCGTGCCAGATGAGATCGCTCGCGAGCGCGCTCCCGCCGGGCGAGTCGATGCGCAGCACCACGGCGCGCACGGCGTCGTCGTCCGCGACGCGCTTGATGCGACGGACGAGCGCCTTCTCGGTGATCCCGTCGTCCCGCCGATCAAGCTGCCGCCGCCGCCCATCGAGATGCTCCCGATCGGCGCGGAGCACCATGACCTGCGGCGTGGACGAGTCGTCGCCTGCGAACACCTTGAGCACGTCGTCGAGATCCGGCCCCTCGTCGGCCTTGCCCGATCCCGGACCGTAGCGCACGACGTCGCGCACCGCAGACACGGCCTTCTTGGCCTCGGCGCGCGCGTCGTCCTCGTAGGCGATCGCGTCGACCAGCCCGCGATCCTTCGCGACCGGCGCGGAGAACGGCCCGTCCTCCACCGCCTCGCGCACGCCGGCGTGCCCGCTGCGGCCCTGCGCGAATCCCGTCGAGCCACGTCGTCCGCACGTCGACGAGCATTCCCTCGAGCGACTCGCGCGCCTCGGGGCTCGGCCCGTCGCGCGTGAGCGGCTCCTCGGCGCCCTTGAACTTGCCGACCTGCAGGATGTCGACGTCGACGTGGAGCTCTTCGCTGAGGAGCTTGTCGGAGATAAATCGACCTGCGCGGCGATGCCGACCGTCTCGACCTCGCCGGACGGCGCGAGCGAGATCTTGGTGCAACCGCGCGCGGCCGCCAAGATGGACGAGTTGCCGAGCCCCTCGGCGTGACAATAAACGGGAATTTTCGCCCGTATGTCGGCGAGGATGTCGCCGAGCTCCTCGGCGCGCGCGGTGCCGAACGACGCCGAGCCGAAGCGGACGTAGTAGCCCTTGGTGTCCTTGTCGCTTCGCGTGGCCTCGAGGACGCGCAGGATCGAGTCGAACGAGCGACGGCGGCCCGGCGGCGGCCCGAGGAGCCCCCCGGCCTCTTTCTCCGGCAGCCCGCCGCTCACGTCGAGCACGACGAGCGCGGGGCCCGAGCGCGGCTGCGCCTTTTCGCTCCCGCCCGCGGTCGCGTGCGGGCGGCCTTCGCACCCCGCGCCCGCCGCGGCGATCGTGACGGCGGCGAGCGCGAGACGCGCGGCCCTCATTCGGTCGTCTCCGTCGTCGAGGCCGTGCTCGCCCCCGGCGCCGCGGTGGTCGTCGCGGTCGCGGTCGGCGCGGGCGCGCTCGCGTTCGCGCGCTCTTTCACGCGCGCCGGCACCATCGAGTCGGGCAGCCGGTCGAGGATGTCCTTGTAGCGCTTCTGCGCGGCGGCCTTGTCGCCCGTCTCCCAGAGCACGTCGGCGAGGCCGATCAACGCGGGCGTAAAGCTGTTGTTCGCGTCGAGCGCGCGGCGGTAATACGTCTTGGCGTTCTCGAGATCGCGCTGCGCGTAGGAGCAGTCGCCGAGCCCGGAGAGCGCTTCGGAGTCGGTCGGGTTCTTCTCGAGGACCTTGCCGTAGAGCTCCTTGGCCCTGGCGTAGTCGCCGTGCGTGCGCGCCGTGTCCGCCTCCTGATTGAGCGTGCGCGGATCGGCGGAGCCGAACGTCTGCGTCCCGCCCGTGCCGCCGTGGACGCCGGGCAGCGAGCCCACGTCGACGACCGCGACCTGCCCCGCGTCGCCGCTCGTCTGCGCCTGCGTCGTGTGATCGACGAGCGCGCGCAGATCCGACAGGAGCGGGTGCTGCCTCGGGAGACCGAGCAGCTTCTCGAGCTCTTTGCGCGCGGCCGCCGCGTCGCCCGTACGCGCGAGCGCGTACACGAGCGCGGCGCGCGCGCGCCCGAGGTTGCCCTCGGTGCCCGCGGCGTCGCGCAGGCGATCGAGGACCTGCGGCGTCGGGGGCGTCGCCTCCGCGAGGTCGAGCGCCGCGAGCACGTACTCGGTCTCGGGCTGCGAGCCGATCGACGAAGTGACGATCTTGGGGACGAGCGCGCGCGCTTGCGCGAGGTCGCCCGCGATGCGAAGGGCATCGATCTTCGAGCGAACCGCAGCGGGATCGTCCTTCGCCGCCGCGAGCGCTGCGTCGGCGGACGCGCTCGACTTGACCGACAGCTCGTCGAGCTCCTTCCGCGCGATGGTGTGCGCCTCGCCCTGCGCGGCGATGCGCTCGCCAAGCCAAGCGACGTCGGCGCGCGCCTCCGCGACGCGCGCGAGATCGAGCAGCACGCGCGGATCCTTCTCGGCGAGCGCGCTAGCCTTGTCGAAGTCTTCCTTCGCGCCGTCGAGATCGCCGCCCTGAAACGCCCCCTCGCCCGCCGACACGAGCTCCTGCGCCTTCGGGTCGAGCGGCGCGAGCGACGCCGCCGGCTTCGCGCCGTGCATCAAATACGGTTTCGCCACCACGAACCCGAGCACGCTGACGCCGCCGAGCAACACCACCGCGACGATCCAACCGCCGACGCGCCGTCGCGGCGGCTCGTACGTCTCGTCGGGGATCGAAGGGTGCGCCGGATAGTACGAGTCGACGCGCGCGCGCGCCGGCGCGGTCGGCGGCGGCAGCGGCGAGCTCATCACGTTCTGCGGCGGGGGCGTCGGCGCCGGAGCGACGTGCGCCGACGCGGGAATCGGCATCGTTCGGTGCACCGGGAGCTGCGCCGGCACCTGCGCGGACGGAAGCGACGGAACGAACGCGGGAACCGTGGCCGAAGGCTCGGGCTGGACGGGCTGCGTGGGTCGTGGCGCGAAGGGCTCGGCGGTATGTGGCTGCGAGACGTGGCTGAGCGTCGAGGCGAGCGCGCTCGCAGCCTGCGTCGGCGCTTGAGTCGGCGGCGGCGTCGCGCCTCCTTGCGGTCGCAGCGTGTCCATGCGCGGCCGCTGCCCGTTCGCGCCCGGCGCAGCCGCCGCGGGCGGTTTGGACGACGGCCTCCGATTCGTCTGCGGCTCGGCGTCGCCGTTCGGCGG
The DNA here is from genome assembly GCA_963731595.1 of uncultured delta proteobacterium. GTDB lineage: Bacteria > Myxococcota_A > Polyangia > Polyangiales > Polyangiaceae > DASXHD01. Next base: position 821,515 of record CAVSWE010000001.1, on the reverse strand, counting down.
CGGCACGCTCGCGCGCTTGTCGAAGAACGGCTCGAGCTCGGCGATCGCGCCGAGCAGTCGCGGCGGGCCGCTCCCGCGCGAGAGCGAGTCACTCCGCGCGACTTGCTTGCCGAGGATCGCCTTCTGCAGCTCGCGCAGCGACGTGAAGACGAGCTCTTTGCCCGAGACGGTCGTCACCAGCCAGCGGTCCGAGCCGCCGTCGGGCGCCGTGGCGCGACGCACCTTGAACTGATGACCGCACTGCGTGCACTTGACGGTCGTTCCGCGTTCGCTCACGAGGGCGTCGTCGAAGTCGTATTCCGTCTTGCAACGCTCGCACTGGACGTACATTGGCGTGGGCCCGCACACCTTACGAGGAAGCTGGCCGTTGGTCCACCTCGCGCGTGAACGAAGGTCCACACCCGCGCCGCAATCGCCCCTTTTTCAGCCGAAGCCGTAACGGTTGTGCAGGGCACGTCGCTTGCTAGACTCACCAGCAGGACCATGAAACGAATCCTTTCGATCGGCGTGCTCGCGGGCCTTGGTGTGATGCTCGGATGTCCGATCTATCCGGACAACAATGGGACCACGACGAACCCCGGCTGCTCGTCACCGAGCCAGTGCTCCAAAGGGCAGACCTGCGCCCTCGACGGCACGTGTCAGCCGGGCGACTGTACGCAGAACGGCTGCGTCACCGGCTACACCTGCAAGGTGCAAGGCGGCGCCGCGAGCTGCGTCGCGACGGGCGGCAACGACGCCGGCACCGACAGCGGCCCGGCGTACTCCGGCTGCTTCACCGACACCGACTGCGCGAGCGGCGGCGCCGGCTCGAAGTGCTTGAACGCCACGTGCACGCCTCCCGCGAATCAGTGCGCGGATCAAACGCAGTGCAGCGCCGGCGAGCAGTGCGTTCAAGGCGCATGCACCCCGTCGTGCAGCGGCACCCTGGCGTGCCCGAACGGCTACGCGTGCGACACGTCGAACGGCGTCTGCACGCAGAACCCGAGCCCGTGCACCACGCCGGGCGGCAGCTGCGGCTCGGGCGGCATCTGCGTCGAGGGTCACTGCGATACGAAGTGCGGCACGAACAACACCTGCGCCAACGGCTTGGTCTGCGTGAACGGCGGATGCATGCCGAACGAGAAGCCGAACTTCGTCTGCAACCAAGAGGGAGTGCAGGACGCTTGCGCCTCCGGCAGCATCTGCCTGCGCCACAACTGCTACATCTCGTGCTCGCCGAGCGACGCGAACGCGTGCAAGACCGCCGACCAGTTCAACGTCTGCAAGACGGTGACGACGCAGAGCGGCTCGTACAACGTCTGCGGGTCGGCCACGAACCTCGGCAGCGACTGCGATCCGACCATCGGCAAGAACTGCCCAGGCACGGGCGTCTGCATCGACGGCTACTGCCACTGACGCGCGTCACCGCCGCGCCGTGGCGCAGCCGACGTGCACGCTGAGCTCGAACTCGCCTTCGCTCCAATATTTGTCGATTGCGTCGCGCACGTATTCGAACGGCGGGCGGAGGTCGTCGGTGTCGAGGTTCTTGCGGAACTCCGGCATGAGGAGGAGGCGCGTGATCGGATCCTCGATGAACGCGCGGCCGCTCACGAAGGGCACCGCGCTCGGGCGCAGCGTCACGTCCACGTCGCCGAAGCCAGCTTCTTCGATTTCGCCCGAGAGGCCTTCGACCGTCGGGCGCTGCGCCATCGCGCGCTCGACGGCGGCCGCGAGCGACGCGTCGTCACGCTTGAGCGCGCACTCGCGCAGGAGATTGGCCACCTCGCCGAACGAGCCGCGCAGCGGGAGGGCCATCACGAGCTGACCGCCGGGCGCAAGCACCCGCGCCGCCTCGGCGATCAGATGGGCGCGCTCCTCCGGCGCGGCGAGCGGGTGAATCGCGAGAGCGTGCGAGAACGTCCCCTCGGGCAGCGACGTCGGGAAGCCGTCGAAGACGTGATACTCGGCGATCATGTCGGGCATCGTCGCGGCCTTGGCGCGCGCGAGCTCGACGGCCGACGGCGACTCGTCGAGGCCCACGATGCGCGCGCCGGAGAGACGAAGAGAGAGCGGCCGATTGGGATAGCCCGTGCGGCAGCCGAAGTGCACGACCTGTGCGGCGTCGGTCTCGACGACGCTCTCGAGCGCGAGCTCGCCGAAGAGCGACAGGTAGCGCGGCACGACGAACGTCTCGAAGATCGCCGCGTCCGACGGCGCGAGCCGCGTCGTGCGGGGCGCCAGATCGGGTGACGAGAGCGACATGCGCGTCACTCCGCGCGCACGCGGCGAAGGAGCTCGCCCGCTTCGCGCGCGAGCTCGCCGATCGTGATTGTCGCGTCGCCGGCGACGCTCACCGTGCGCGTGTCCTTCTCGAGCGGCGCGAGGAGCTTCGCCCCCGCGGGATTGCCCACCTCGACGAGGGCCTCGACGGCCGCCGAGACGGCCTCGGCCGAGCCGAGCGCCAAGAAACGACCGAGCAGCTTCGTAACGCCCGGCTCGGGGATCTCGGCGAGCAGGTACGGGAGCTCCTCGAGCGCGACGCTCGTCTCGGGCAGTCGATCGAGCGCGCGCTCGACGGCGAGCGCGAGCTCCTTGAAGCGCGAGTAGCCGCGCTCCTCGAGCGCCTCGCCAGCCGAGAGGCGAGCCTCGCCGTGCTCGGTGCCGAGGATGTCGACGAGCAAGTCGGTCGCCTCGTCGCCCGGCACTTCGGCGAGGAGCTCGGCGACGCGCACGAGCCGCACGACGGCTTCGGCCTCGTCCTTCGACGCGAGCGCTTCGCGCGCGGCCGGCGTCACCGCCGCGAGCAGGGCCTTCGAATCTTCACGGAGGAGCTCGCCGTGGAGCGCACGGACGGTGCGCTCGGCGTCGAAGAGCTTCTGCAAGCGTTCCGCTGCAGTCATGAGAATCTTCTACGCGAGCGACGGTGCCAGGAACAATGGTTTTTCTGGGCTGTTATGCTCTCATCGTGCAACGGTTGCTTTCGCTCGCGGCGGTCGGGATTTGCGGGCTCGCGCTCGCGCCCCGCGGCGCGGCGCCCGCGATTCACGCGATGCGCGTGGCTTTGGCGAAGCCCGAGGTGGCCGGCGCGGCGGACGACGGGGCATGCCCGGCGGGGACGTTCCCGGACAACGGAGCGTGTGTCCACCTCGAGCCGATTGACGAGGGCGAGGCCCCCGTCGCGCAAAATGCCCACCGCGAGCGCTCGGGCCACTGGGTGCTCTACGACGAGATCCCGCGCCGACCGGATCGCCCCGCGGACTACGACGCCTACGTCTATCCCATCCCGCCCGGGCTTCCCGGCGGTCACAGCGTGATCTCCGGCTACGACCTGGATCGCCCCGACGCGTGGCAACGTCGCGGTCCGACGCTCCACGCCGTCGGTCACGGCGGCGTCGATTTGCCGCAGGCGCGCGGCACGCCCATTCCGATGATCTTGCTCGATCACCAACAAGGCGACGCGGAGGTCGTCTACACGGGCCCGCTGTTCGGGACGACCGTGGTCACGCGCCACACGATTCGCGAAGGCGGCGAGCTCCGCGACTACATCCTCTTGTTCGGCCACCTGGAGGCGATCGCGCCGGGGCTCGCCAAGGGGCACGTCGTGCACGCGGGCGACGTGATCGGCGAGGTGGGCGACACCGGCTCGCCCGAGCTCGTCCATCTTCACCTCGAAGCGCGCAGGGTACGTGAAGGTGTGGACATTGCCTCCATCACGATTCCGAACGAGCTCCTCGCGACGGAAAACTCGGTGGTTTGCGATCCGCGCAACGTGCTGCCGCTGCGCCCCGGACGGTAATCGCTTGCGCGCGGGGCTCAGGCGCGCGAGCATTTCGGCGGCCGCCTTTGTCGTTTCCGACTGCTCGGCAACACCCGGACGAAACCGCGCCGTCGTTACGCGACGCGGACGTGCTCGTTTGCCCACGCTGCGAAAAACGTTTCGAGCGAAAAGCCGGCGCCGTCACCCACTGCCCGAACGACGGGTCGCTCCTTCTCCGCTCGACCGACATGGCCGCCGCCAAATTCGACCCGATGCTCGGACGCACGCTCGGCGATCGTTTCACGGTCGTCGCGAAGCTCGGCGCGGGGTCGATGGGCGCGGTCTATCGCGCGCGGCAGGCGAACATCAACCGCGACGTCGCGCTGAAGATCCTCCGCAGCGACAAGGCGATGGACGAGGCGTCGAAGGCGCGCTTCCTCCGCGAGGCGCGCGCCAACAGCGTCCTCGTCTCGCCGCACACGGTCACGGTCTTCGATTTCGGTCAGAGCGAGACGGGCGAGCTCTACCTCGTCATGGAGCTGCTCGACGGCGAGTCGCTCGGGCAGCGTCTTGCGCGCGACAGGCGCCTCTCCGCGCACGCGGCAGTCGACATGGCTTGCCAGGCGCTCCGCTCGCTCGCCGAGGCCCACGCGAAGGGCATCGTCCACCGCGATCTCAAGCCGGACAACTTGTTCTTCGCGCGCGTCGTCAACGCGAGCGGCATCGCCGCCGAGATCGTCAAGGTGCTCGATTTTGGCATCGCGAAGATGTTCGGCGAAGGCGCCGGCCCGATGAACGCGATCGAGACGCAGGCGGGCACGGTGTTCGGGACGCCGCGCTACATGTCGCCGGAGCAAGCGCAGGCCAAGCCGCTCGACGCGCGCAGCGATCTCTATTCGCTCGGCGTCATCCTCTACCACGTGCTCACGGGCCGCCCGCCGTTCACCGACGACGACGCGATCATCGTCATGGCGCGGCACATCAAGTCGCAGCCCAAGCCGATGAGCGAAGCGTGCCCCGAGGCGAACATCCCGGTCGAGATCGAGCGCGCGGTCATGCGGGCGATGTCGAAGAGCCCGGCGGACCGACCCGTCAACGCCGACGAGATGGCCGCCGAGCTCATGCGCGCGCTCGAGTCCGCGAGCGGGGTGACCAGCGGCGTTCGGTCCGCGCTCGCGACCGGCGCGCTCCTCGACGGACGCCGCGTGCTCCAGTCGTTCCGTCCGCCGCCGCCCGCGACGAGCGACGACAGCCTCGAGATTGCCGCGGTGCCAAAGCGGAGCACGCTCCCGCTCGTGCTCGTCGCGGTCGGGCTCCTTCTCGTGCTCGCGTCGGCCCTCGGTCTCGCGCTCCGGCACGACAAGAAGATCGCGACGGTCCCCACCTCCGCCCCCACGACGGCGGCGAGCCCGACCGTGACCGAGCGAGCGGGCGCGGCGAGCACCACGCAGACCGCGAGCGCCGAAACCGCGACCTCCCCGCCCCCGCCCACCGCGACCGTGACGGTTCTCGAGCTCGGCACGTCGCACGCGACCTCGCATACGCCCCACGTCAGGCATGCTCATACGACGCACGGCACGACGGCGCCGGGGTCGACCGCGAGCGCGACCCAGCCGTCGCCCGATCGCTACGGCATTCTGGAGTGAGCGTGCCCGCATCTCGACCGAGCCGATTTGGCTTGATTGCTAGTGGCGCACCGATGGTGTTAGCCTCGCGCGTCCCATGGATCCGAGCGAGATCGAAGCGCTCGTAGCGCGCCTCGTCGCCAACCCTCACGACGAGGAGGCGCTGGCGTATGCGCACCAAGCCGGCTCGGTCGATCCGCGCGGCTACGCGCAGATGCTCGAGCGGGTCGGAAATGAAACTGGCGACCCCTCGTACGCGAGCCACTGGCTCAGCGAAGCCGCGAACGTCTGGCTGACGGCGCTCGGCGACGCGCACCGCGCCGCGCGGACGTTGATGGACGCCATCAACAAAGATCCGACGCAGCAAGTCGCCGCCGACCGCCTCGCGCAGCTCTATCGCGACAAGGGGGACATCAAGGCGCTCGCCGCGCTGCTCGACCGACGCAGCAAGGCGCTCGCCCCGCTGCTCGGACAGAACCCCGAGCTGCGCGCCACGCTGAGCGCGATGCACGAGGAGCTCGGCCGGCTCTGGACCGAGCCGCCGCTGTCGCAGCCGCGCAAAGCGATCGAGAACTACAAGCGCGCCGCCGAGCTCGATCCCGAGAACGCGCTCGCGATTTTCCAGGCGCGCGAGCTGCTCAAGGCGCAGGGCGCGTTCGACGAAGCCTATCCGCTCTACGAGGCGGAGCTCGCGATTGAGGGCGATCCCGGGCGACGCGTCGCGCTCCTGCGAGACGAGGCGACGACGCGGCGAAACGGCGGCGACCTCGCCGGCGCGACGCGGGCGCTCATGCGCGCGCGAGAGATCGACGGGCAAGATCCGGCGATTCAGCAGGAGCTCGCGTCGAGCGTGCTCGATCGCGTCGCCCAAGGCGAAGCGGTCGGCCCGTCGGAGCGCGCGACCGCGTGCGAGATGCTCGTGGCGCTCGCCGAGGTGTACGACGGCGAGCACGGTCTCGCCTACGCGTCGGGCGCGCTCGATCTCGATCCGGGTCACGACCGTGGGCTGCAGCTCTTCTCGTATTACGCGCGCATGTTGGGCCGCGACGGCGAGCTCCCCGCGCGCCAGCTCGCGTACATCGGCCAGAACCCGAGCGGCGCGATGGGCGTCGACGCGCGACGCGGCCTCGCCCTCTATTACGAGATGAACGGCCAGCCCGGCGAGGCGATGGGCGTGCTCGAGCCGATCCGCAACCTCGATCCCGAGGCCGCGCAGAAGCTCGGCGAGCTCGCCGCGCAAGGCGTCATGCCGGTCTCGCCCGCGCAACCGGGACGGCCCGCGCCGACGCCGCAGGCGGACGCGCGGTCGATGTCGGCGGAGCAAGACGCGCAGCAGGAGCCGCCGATCGCCAAGCGCGTGAGCGGCTTGCCGGCGGATCGGCTGCAGGGCGTCCTCGACGCGGCGCAGATGCTCGCGGGCAAGGGCAAGAAGCCCGAAGCGTTTGCAAAATACAAGGAAGTGCTCGACGCGGATCCGGCGCACCCCGAGGCGCTCGCGTGGGTCGAGGACTACCTGCGGAGCAAGCGCGACTACGCGTCTCTCCGCGACGTGCTCCTCGCGAGCGTGCGCGCCGTCTCCGGCTCGCACGAGTCGCTCGAGACGCGCAAAGAGCGCCTGCGCGAGGTCGCCGGGATTTGCGAGGGTAACCTGCGCGACATCGACGGCGCGGTGAGCGCGCTCAAGCAGCTCCTCGCGCTCGACCGCAGCGACGACACCGCGCGCCAGGGGCTCTCGCGCATCCTCGAGAAGGCGCAACGCTGGGACGAGCTCGCGAACGTGCTCGAGGCCGAGGCGAACGCCGCCGGCGAGGTCGAGACGAAGATCGCGCTCGAGAAGAAGCTCGCCGGTCTGCACGAGCAGCGGCGTCGCGACTTCGGCGCCGCGGCCGAGGCGTGGGCGCGCATCGCGCGGCTCGCGCCCGAGGACGAGCGCGCCGTCGCGACGGCGGCGAAGCTCTTCGAGAAGGCCGGCCAGCTCGAACAAGCCGCGCAGGTCATCGCCGACGGCGCAGCGAGCCTCGAGGATCCGGTCGCCAAAGGCCAGCTCCTCGAGCGGCTCGGCGAGATCCGCGAGCAGCTCGGCGACGCGTCCGGCGCGGGCGACGCCTACGCCGACGCGGCCGAAGCGCAGAAGAGCAGCAAGCTCTGGGAGAACGCGGAGCGCTGCTTCGCGGCGGCCGAGCGATGGGATCGCGCGGCGTCGGCGGCGACGCAGTGCGGACAGCTCGCCGGCGAGGGGCGCCTCGAGGCGCAGTGCTGCGCGCGCGCGGCGGATCATTATTTCCGCGCGGGCGACGAGCCGACCGGGCTCGAGCGTCTCGAGCGCGCGTGCGATCTCGACCCCACGGCGGACGATTTCGCCACCGCGCTCGTCGAGCGCTACACGGCCATCGAGGTCTGGGACAAGGTCGTCGCCTTCCTCGCGAAGCGCGGCGGGCGGGTCTCCGACAAACCGAAGCGCGTGGCGCTGCGCCGACAAGCGGCGACGCTCGCCGAGTCGAAGCTCTCGGACAAAGAGGCGGCGCGCGAGCAGTGGCTCAAGGTCCTCGACGACGGGGACGACCGCGAGGCGCTCGAGCACCTCGTCGACTACGCCGTCGAGCGAGACGATCACAACGAAGCGACGACGCTGCTCCGGCGACTCGGCGCGCTGGCGACCGACAAATCGGAGAAGGCGCGCGTCGCTCTCCGCGAGGCCGAGCTCCTCGCCGAGGGCATCGGCGACGTCGACACCGCCATCGCGCGCTACGAACAGGTCCTCGCGGACCTCGACCCGACCAACCGCGGCGCCCTCCAGGCGATCGCCGATCTCCAAGAAGCTCGCGACGCGTTCGCTCCCGCGGCCGACGCCCTCGAGCGCGAGCTCAAGCTCGTCGCCGACGCCGGCGAGCGCTCGCAGATCGGCAATCGCCTCGCGCGCCTCTACGACAAGCTCGACGACCCGCAGAAAGCGGTGCGCGCGCTCGACGTCGTCCGCAAGTCGGACCCCGACGATTTCGACGCCCTCGCCCGGCTCACGGACCTCTGCGAGAAGCTCGAGCAGTGGGACCGCGTCGCCGAATTGCTTGCACAATGCATCGAAGTCGAGGGCGACGAGGACGAGGCGAGCGAGATGACCCTCAAGCTCGCCTCGATCCTCGCCGATCGTCTCAACCGCGGCGACGAAGCGCTCGCCACCCTGACCGAGCTCGCCGACCAGGGCGTCTCGAAGCTCCGCGACGCGTACGTCGAGCTCGGCGATCGACTCGGCTGGAAGGGCCTCGTCGCGACCAAGCTCGTCGAGTGGTGGCTCGGGGCACGCAGCGGGCCCGAGAGGACGGCCGCGTTGCGCGGCGCCTTCGATCGCTTCAGCGAGGTCGGCCGCCACCAGGACGCGACACGCGTCGGGCTCGAGATCGTGCGCGCGCGCGGCGCCGATCGCGATCTCGCGGTGAAGCTCGAGGAGCTGGCCGTCAAGACGAACGACCAAGACGCGCTCTTCGTCGCGCAAGATCTCTTGCTGCGCGAGCTCGCGGGCGTCGAGCGCGCGGGCGAGCTCGTCCGGCAGGCCGAAGCCCGCGTCGCGGCGGGCGCCACGCGGGCCGAAGCCATCGCGCACGGCGAGCAAGGGCTCGGGGGCTTGCCCCTCGACGAGGCGGAGAAGCTCCTCGAGCGGCTCGCGGTGATCGCCGACAAGTCGGGCGAGGTCGTCGACCTCTACGAGCGACAGGTCTCGCGCTGCAAGGTACCTGCCGATCGCATGCGCGCGCTCGCGCGCGCCGCGCAGATCGCGGGCGCCCGCGGTCAGCTCGATCGCGCTCGCGTCTTCTTCGAGCTCGCGCTCTCGGGCATGCCGACCGACGACACGCTCGCGCTCCTCGAAGACGCGGCGGCCGACGGCGACCGAGGCGCCGGCGGCGAGAAACAGCGGCGCGCACTCTGCCAGGCGCTCGCCGCGGGCGGCGGTGGCGCGCGCGACGGCGGCAAGACGCGCAGCGCGCTTTTGCGGCGCGCCGCGGAGCTCGCCTATCGCTCGCTGAAGGACGTCGAGCAAGCCTTCGCGTGGATGGGCGACGCGCTCGTCGCGCACGTCGACAACATCGCGCTCGACGCGCTCGAGGACATGGCGCGCGAGGTCGGCGATCTTCGCCGCGCGGAAGGCGCGCTCACCCACGCGCTCACCGAGGTCTTCGACGGGCCGCTCGTGCGCCAGCTCCTCTCGCGCCGCGCCAAGCTCCGCCGCCACGATCTCGACGACAAGACGGGCGCCGCGGCCGACCTGAAGAAGCTCCACGACCTCTCGCCGAACGAACAAGGCGTGATGGACGAGCTCTCGTCGCTGCTCACCGAGCTCGGCGACTACCGCGGCATGGTGCAGCTCTACGAGGACCAGATCCTCCGCGGCAAGGACATGACGACGCGCGCCGAGCTCGCGCGCAAAGTCGCGCGCATGTGGGAGGAGCAGCTCGCCGATCCGCGCGAGGCGGCGGACGGCTGGCGCCGCGTGCTCCGCATGAAGCCGGGCGATTCGGAGGCGACGAGCGGCCTCGAGCGCGCGAAGTCGAACATGCTGAAGAAGCCGGACCCCGACGCGCCGGCCGACCAGTACGCGCCGCCGAAGATCTCGCAGCCGCCGCCGCCCCTGTCTCGCCCCATCGAGGCCGAGCCGCTCTCGCAGGCGACGCAGCCGACCACGCAGACGCCGGTCGTCGGATCCGCCGGAGGCGGGACGACGCAGACACCAGTCGTCGCGGCGCCCGATCTGGGGGCGACGCAGACCTCGAACCTCGGCGTGCCGACGCCGATGGCGGCGTTCCAGCCCGCAGGACGGCCCAAGCCGCGCATCGAGATGCCGACCGACACGGGCGCGATTGTCGCGGCGCTCACGGACACGTCCGAGACGCCTGCCGGCCAGGAGTCCGCGAAAAAGCGTGACTCCGAGTTCCCCACGATGGCCCTCGGCGCCGACGAAGTGGCCGCGCTCCAGCGCAAGGCCACGGGCGACGGTGCCGCCTCGCCCGCGGCGCGGACGCACGACGAACCGTCCGGCTCCCTCACGGCCGGCGAGCTCTTGTCGACCACCGACGAGCGCCCCGCGCTCGACTTCAACGACGAGACCATCGCCCGCCCGTTCCAGATTCCCCAGCCGCAAGCGGAACCGGACGACGCCGAGGACGTCCTCATCGTGGACGACATCGCCGAGGTCATCGAAGAAGACGAAGAAGAGGAGCCGCCGAAGAAGCCCCAGTCCTCGGCGCCGCCGGTCCCCCGCTCGTCTTGACAAATCGCACGACCGTTCGATTTTAAAGGCGTGAGCAAAGGCGAGATCACGCGCTCGACCATCCTCGACTCGGCGGTCTCGCTCGCGAGCGAGGCAGGCCTGGCCGGCGCGACGATTGGCGCCCTCGCCGACCGGACAAAGATGTCCAAGAGCGGCCTCTTCGCGCATTTCCAGTCGAAGGAGAACCTCGACGTGGCGATCCTCGAGGAGGCCATCCGGCGGTTCGTGGCGCTGGTCATCAGCCCTGCCCTCGCCGAGAAGCGCGGCGAGCCGCGCGTCCGGGCGCTATTCGACCGCTGGCTCGCATGGCCGAAGCACGACTTTCTGCCGGGAGGCTGCGTCTTCGCCGTCGCCGCGGTCGAGCTCGACGACCGGCCCGGGCGTGCGCGCGACGTGCTGGTGGGCGCCCAGAAAGACTGGCTCGGCACGCTCGCCCAGGCCGCCCGCATCGCGGTCGACGAGAGCCACTTTCGCAAGAACCTCGACGTGCACCAGTTCGCCTTCGAGGAGTTTTCGCTCGTCTACGGCACGCAGATCGTCCACCGCCTCGGTCTCGACCCGCGACCAGGCAAGCGTCTGCGCGCGGCGTTCGACAGGCTCGTGCTCGAAGCGCGCACCTGCAAGCTCGTCCTGAAAGATTGAAACCCCATGGAGGCTCCGATGAGCGGAACGACGACCGATCAAAATAGCACGAACGTTCGTCCTACGCTTCAGGCCGCCCGCGCCGCCGTGCACGCCATCGCCCCCGCGTCCTCCGCGCTCGCCGCGCGCGTCGCGATGGAGGTCTTCGTCCGCCCGCGCCGTCACCGGACGCCGGGCCGCGAGCGGGCTGCGCTCGCCGGCGCGCGATTCGAGCGCGTGCCATTCGGCGACGCGCACCTGCCGTCGTGGACGTGGGGCCCGCGCGACCTGCCGCCCGTGCTCCTCGTCCACGGCTGGGAAGGGCGCGGGGCGCAGCTCGCGACCTTCGTCCCCGCCCTGCGCGCGGCGGGCTTCCGCGTGGTCGCGTTCGACGGGCCGGGCCACGGACAGTCGCCGCTCCAGCGCTCGTCGGCGGCCCACATGGCGCTCGCGATCGAGCGGATGGCGCAGGCGTGCGGCCCGCTCGCGGGCGTTGTCGCGCACTCCGTCGGCGGCGCGGCCACGGCGCTCGCGCTGCGGTTCGCGCGCGGGTCGCTCGACCTCGGGCGGTGCGTCCTCGTCGCGCCTCCGGTCGGCGCCGAGCGCTTCTTCGACGGTTTCTGCCGGGCGCTCGACCTCGACGACGCGATGCGCGCGGCGGTCGCGCACCGCATCGAGAGCGAGCTCGGCGTCTCCCTCGACGCGATCGACGTGCGAGCGTGCACGCCCTGGCTCGGCGCGCCCATGCTGCTGCTCCACGACCAGGGCGATCGCGAGGTGTCGTTCGAAAACGCACGAACGTTCGTTTCTGCGTGGCCGGGCGCCAAGCTCGTGGTGACGAGCGGCCTCGGTCACCGCGCGATCTTGCGCGATCCGGACGTCATCGCGGCCACCGCCGCGTTCATCGCCGGCAAAGACGACGTCGCGACCGGCCTCCCCTTCGGTTCGATCGAGCGTGATCTGTTCGATCGCTCGCGCCGCTGGACGCGCGCAGGCGGCGTCGACGAGTGACCTCTCCTGCGCGCGTCAGAGCCCGCCGTCGCCGTGCGGGTACGTCGTCTCGCAGTACGTGAGCCCGGCCGGGTCGACCGTGGGCGCCGGGATGGTCGGCGGCGTCGCGTTCGGCGCGCCGGCGAAGTCGAACAGGTCCATCAGCGGATCGGCGTTGGCGTCGCGACCCGTGAGCGCGGGGACTTTGAACTTCGTCTCGATGAAGCGAAGGATGCTCGTGTGGTCGTACGTCGCGTGGCCGACGTAGCCCTTCTTTGCGTACGGCGAGACGACGATGAGCGGCACGCGGACCCCATAGCGGTCGAACTTCGCGTCGATCGTGTTGTCGCCGGTCGCGGCGAGGATCGGCGCCTTGTCGTCCGGGACGCAGGCGGGCGGCGGCGGCAGGTGATCGTAGAAGCCGCCGTGCTCGTCCCACGTGATGAAGAGCGCCGTGTGCGCCCATTGCGGGCTCGCCATCACGGCGTGCACGAGATCGCTCATCCACTTCTGTCCGATCTGGATGTCGGCCGGCGGGTGCTCGTCCTGTCCGTCCGAGTTTTCGTGGATCGTGTCGGGGTCGACGAACGACATCGCGGGGAGCGTGCCGGCGGCGGCCGCCTCGAGGAAGTCAGTGTGGTCGCTCGGGTTCGTCGTGCTCGGCGTCGCGCGGTGCAGGGGCAGCGGCCGCCCGAAGCGGTTCAAGAGGCCGATGCCGTAGGCGACGGCCGCGGTCGGCGTCGCGTCGGCGTAGATCGCCCAGTCGACGTGGCGCTCCTCGAGCTCGTCGAGGATGCCCGGCTCGACGTTCGCGTAGTTGCCGTTCTGATCGACCGGCGGGAACGGGTTGTTCTTGATGTCCGGGAAGGTGTTCGTCGTCTCGCCGAAGCTCGTCGCCGACCAAAAGTACATCCGATTGACCCACGTCGGGCCGAGGACGCTCGCGTGGTAGTGGTCGGCGATCGCGAAGCTCTGCGCGAGCGCGTAGTAGAACGGGATGTCGGTCTGGTCGTAGTAGAACATCGCGCGCGCGCCGCTCGCGAGCGTCGGGTCGGCGCCGGTCGGCAAATCCGCAGCCGACCAGCCCTCGTTCTGCTGCGCGAAACCGCTCATGCCGCCGTCGGCCCAGGAGAGGTGCGTGCCGTCCCACTCGTGGTTGGTGTCGAGCGTGCAGAGGTGCGGCGCGTGCGCGTACGGCGCGACGGTGGAGCCGCCGTCGGGCGCTACGATGGTGTTCGTGTCGCCGCCGTCCGGGTCTTCGACGTCGGTGCGCGAGAGGGCTTTGTTCAGCTGGCCGAAGTAGTTGTCGAAGGAGTGGTTCTCCATCATCACGACGATGACGTTCGTGATCGGGATGTCCTTGTCGACTGGCGTGCTCGTGCCAAGGGTCGCTGCCGGCATGTCGCCGCGCTTGTAGGTGCACGCGGAGCGGTTCTGCGCGGCGGTCTGATCGTCCGGCCGGGTGACGGGCGCGTCCCACGCGGCGGGCGTCGGCGGCGGGTCGTAGCCGTCGTCGGTGACGTCCGGGCCGCCGTCGGCGTTGCTGTCGCCGCTCGAGCAGCCGGTGGTGACGGTCGAAGCGACGTAGCCGAACGCGGCCAGAGGGATCGAGGCCAGGATCGTGTAAGCGAGCGCGTGACGCATGGCGGCGAGTTTACTTGGAAGCTCACCGCCGCACAGTCAGTTCTTGACGCGTGCCGTTCGCAGACCGGCCGCATGGAAGTCGCCGGTCCACGGATCGATCTGCCCGGCGAGGACTTGCACCGTCACGGTCGCCGGCCGGGTCGGCTCGGTCGGGCGCGACGCGAACGCCGCGCCGATGACGCCCGCGTGGAGGGCGACGGAGGCGACGGCGATGAGCAGCGGCTTGATGCGACGCGGCGGCGGCGGTGGCACCGGGGGCTCCGGGGGCTCGCCGCCGACGTTGGTTCGGTACATCGTCATGGGCGATCAGACCTTGCCCGCCCGGAAAAGTTCCTTTTCGCCCGCTACATTGTAAGCTGCGGGAAAGACGGGGGGATTCTCGACGTGCCCCAAGACCAGTCGAAAACGCCGAAGCCGAAACCCTTGCCCGCCGGCAAGACGCTCCAATCCTATCCTCTCGCGCCCGTCGACGGCTTCGTGCTGTCGCGGATCGACGGGACTCTCACGGTCCGCGACCTCACGACGCTCACCGGCCTCGACGAGGCGACCGTCGACGCGTCGATCGAGAAGCTCGCGTCGCTGGGGTTGGTCGATCTCGGCTCGCGCCCGCCGCCGCCGCGCTCGATGCCTCCGCCCGCGGGCGCGGAGAGCGCGCCGCGCTCGGCGTCGATTCCGGTGCGTCCGGTCACCGAAGTCTCCGACGTGCTCGCGACCGGCGCGCCCAAGCCCAAGCCCGCGCTCTACGACCCCGCGGAGCTCGACGAGGACGTCGAGCTCGACCGCAATCACAGGCGGAAGATCCTCGACGCCTATTATCGCCTCGGCGAGCTCGATCTCTACGAGGTGCTCGCCGTCGAGCGGAGCGCCGACAAGAAGAGCATCAAGCGCGCGTACTACGAGCTCGCGAGCGTCCATCACCCCGACCGCTTCTTTCGAAAGCGCCTCGGCTCGTTCAAGCAGAAGATGGAGGCGGTGTTTTCGCGCGTGACCGAGGCGCACGACACGCTCACGGACAAAGAGAAGCGCGCCGAGTACGACGCGTACCTCGGCGCGCAAAACCAGGCGAAATCGATCGAGGCGCGGATGGCGCGACCGACGACCTCGCCGGGCATGGACCGGAGCGACGCGCCGCCCGCGGCGCCGGAGATCGCGCCGCCGCCTCCGCCGCCGGCGGAGCGCACGTCCGGCATCCACCTCTCCGAGCAAGCGCGGCGCGACGCGCTCGCGCGCAGGCTGCTCGGCGGGCGCGCGAGCCCGCCGCCGCCGCCGCAGCGCGAGCTTTCGACGCCGCCGCCGGCGGCCGATCCCGGCGCCCTTCGCCGGCACTACGAGCAGAGGATCGCGCTCGTTCGCGAGCACATGATGAAAGAGCACCTCACCGCCGCCGAGAACGCGGTCGCGGCGAGCGACTGGGTCGTGGCGACGAACGCCTATCGCCTCGCGCTCCAGGTCAGCCCCGACGACGCGGAGCTCAAGCGCAAGGCCGAGACCGCTCAGGCCAAGGCCAACCTCGTGCTCGCGGAGGCCTACCGAAAACAGGCCGTTTACGAGGAGAAATCGGGCAAGACCGAGGACGCGGCGCGCTCCTGGCAGCGCGTAACGAAGCTCCAGCCGGACGCCGCCGAAGCCCACGCGCACGCCGCCTCGTGCATGCTCAAGGCGGGCGTCGAGCTGCGGACGGCGGCGACGCTCGCGCAGCGTGCGGTGACGCTCGAGCCGACCGACGTGAAGCACCGCATCACCCTCGCCGAGATCTACCTCGCCGGGGGCCTGACGCTGAACGCGCGCCGTGAGCTCGAAGCCGCTGCGCGAATGGCGCCCGACGATGCTAACATCGAGGCTCTCATGAAACGCGCAGGCAAGGGCTGATGGTCAGGAGCTCCCATGTGTAGGCACGATCTCGAATCGTCGTCGCAAACGGCAAGCGGCAGCGAGACGTTCGCGGCGGGGCCGCGGCTGGACGGCGTCACGTCGCGAGAGCCGCACCGACGTTGGAGGCACGTGGCGGCCCGGCCGGGGATTCACGCTGCCGCAGACATGCAACCAGGGGCGGGCGAGCCTGCCGATTCACGTCAGCTGAGGGCTTAGGGGATCCATGGAGAAGGTCATCGGAATCGACCTCGGCACGACCAATTCGTGCGTGGCCATCGTCGAAAACGGGCAGCCCACGGTCATCCCCAACCGCGGCGGCTACAAAACCACGCCGTCGATGGTCGCGGTCACCGAGGCAGGCAAGCGCCTCGTCGGTCACATCGCCAAGCGGCAGGCCATCACCAACGCGGAGAACACCGTCTACGCGGCCAAGCGGCTCATCGGACGCAAGTGGTCGTCGCCCCAGGTGAAGAACGCCATCGCGACGTCGAGCTACCGCATCGTCGAGGGCCCGCACCACGACTGCCGCATCGCGCTCCGCGACAAGGAGTTCAGCGTCCCCGAAGTGAGCGCCATGATCCTCCAGGAGATGCGCGTCATCGCCGAGGACTACCTCGGGCACCCGGTCGCCAAGGCGGTCATCACGGTCCCCGCGTATTTCAACGACAACCAGCGCCAAGCGACCAAGGACGCCGGCGAGATCGCCGGCCTCGACGTCATCCGCATCATCAACGAGCCGACGGCGGCCGCCCTCGCCTACGGGTTCGGGCGCAACGTCGAGAAGACCGTCGCGGTCTACGACCTCGGTGGCGGCACGTTCGACATCTCGATCCTCGAGATCGCGCAGAACGGCGTGTTCAAGGTCATCGCGACCGCGGGCGACACGTTCCTCGGCGGTGAGGACGTCGACGCGCGCATCGTCGACTGGCTGGTTCAAGGCTTCAAGGACGAGCACCAGATCGATCTCCGTCAAGACCGCATGGCGCTCCAGCGTTTGAAGGACGCGGCCGAGAAGGCCAAGTGCGAGCTCTCGAGCGTGCGCGAGACCGAGATCAACCTGCCCTTCATCATCTCGAGCGGGCGCAACGAGGCGCTGCACCTGCAGCGCGCGCTCGCGCGCAACGTGCTCGAGGAGCTGAGCTCGGATCTGATCGAGCGCACCGTCGACATCTGCAAGCAGACGCTCGACGACGCACGGCTCGAGAAGGACGAGGTCGACGAGGTGCTCCTCGTCGGCGGCATGACCCGCATGCCGAAGATCCAGGAGGCGGTCGCGAAGTTCTTCGGCCGCGACGCGAGCAAGGGCGTGCACCCGGACGAGTGCGTCGCGCTCGGCGCGGCGATCCAGGGCTCGGCGCTCGTCGACGAGTCGCACGAGATGATCCTGCTCGACGTGACGCCGCACGCCCTCGGCATCATGACGTTCGGCTCGTATTTCGAGGAGCTCATCCCGCAGAACACGACCGTCCCGACCTCGCGCACCAAGATCTTCACGACCTCGCGCGACAACCAGACGGCCGTGAAGATCCTCGTCATGCAGGGCGAGAACGAGAAGGCCGAGGAGAACGAGGTGCTCGGCGAGTTCATCCTGACCGGCCTCCGGCGCGCGCCGAAGGGCCAGGTCGAGATCGAGGTCACGTTCGAGATCAACGCCGACGGCATCGTGTCCGTCCGTGCGAAGGACCTCGAGACGAGCCTCGAGCAGTCGATTCAGGTCACGGCGACGAGCGGCCTCACGCGGGACGAGATCAAGAACATGATCGACAACGCGAAGGATCACATGGTGGAGCGCCGCGTCTCCGAGGAGTTCGAGGGCCTCAAGCAGGAAGCGCAGAAGCTGGCGGCCGAAATCGAGAAGCTCTTCCCTCAGGTCGAGCAGATCGTCGCGGCCAGCGACTTCGGGCGCGAGGCGATCGACAAGGCGCGCGGCATCGTGACGCGCGCGCGGGCGGCCATCGACAAGAAGGACGCGGCCGCGCTCAAAGAACACATCGAGGGGCTCTCGCGTACGCAGCGCATGTTCAAGGGCGTGGTGGCGAAGGGTCAGTGAGGAGCGCGGCGAAGCCGCGGAGCACACAATTTGGTCGACGACGAGGAGCTGGACAGCGCGTGGCCCGAGCCGGAGCAAGACCGACCGACGGTGGCGCCTCCGCAGCCCGACGCGAAACGCGAGCCCGAGCCCGCGACCAAACCTCGGCCCGTGGTGACGGAGGAGGAAGCCAAGCGCGCGACGCCGGCGGTGCTGCGACTCGACTCGGCGTCGTCGTTCGAGCGACCGGATCCGAGCGCGGTCATCTCGCGACGCGGGCGCGAGAGCTTGCTCGGGCTCGCGGACGGCGCCGCCGACGATCTGTCGCTCGAGCCTGCTCCGGAGCCGAGCGAGGCCCTGGATCTCGTCGCGCGCGAGGCGGAGCGCGAGACGCCGATCGCGCCGATGCCGCCGCCTCCCCCGCCCCCGGCGGCCTCGTCCGGGCGCAACGTCGATCCGCTCCAGGAGATGCGCGAGCGCTTCTCCCTCGGCGATTACTCGGGCGCGCTCGTCGTCGCCGAGTCGATCCTCGAGGACGACCCCGACCACGCCGAGGCGCTCCAGTGCGAGGCGAGCTGCCGGCAGGTGCTCGAGCAGATGTACACGACGCGCATCGGCTCGCTCGAGCGCGTGCCGTTCGTCGCCGTGCCGCAAGAGCAGCTCCGCTGGCTCAGCCTCGACCATCGCGCGGGCTTCGTGCTCTCGCACGTCGACGGCAATTGCTCGCTCGAGCAGATCCTCGACGTGAGCGGCATGCCCCCGCTCGACGCGCTGCGCATCCTCTACGAGCTGCTCCAGCAGCGCGTCATCGGCTTCCGCTGACGAGAGAGAGGATCAACAGGAAGATCAGAAGATCAGAAGGCGAGAGAAAAGAGAGTTTTTGTATTTTCGTCGACGAGTCGGCGCCCGGGCTGCTTGCGATCGTGTGGGTGTTGGGCCTCTCCCACAAAACAATCTTCTGATCTTCTGATCTTCCTGTTTCTCTCTCTGCGGGGCGCTGACATCGGCTGCGCGCGTCGTCAAGCCGGATTCGTCGCGAGGGCGAAGATGCGTTGCGCGGTTCGTCGGGCGCAGGTATCAAAATTCGAATGACGGATTCGCGGGCGTCCTCCGAGTGTCAGCGGCTCCGCCGCGACGTCGAGCTCGCGCTCGCAGGGCCAGACCCGATCCGTGTGCTGCCGCTGCTGCACCGGCTCGCTGCGCGCGCGGCCGAGGGCTCGGACGAGTCGGTCTTCGCGCACCGCCAGCTCGCCGAAATTCTCCTCGAGCGCGACCCTTGGCGGGCCGCGCTCCACGCGCGCCGCGTGACGCGAATTCGCCCGCAGGACGACCGCGCTTGGGCCGCGCTCGCGCTCAGCCAGTCGCTCCTCGGCAATCACCTCTTCGCGGTCCGCGCCCTCGGCGAAGCGCTCGAGCGCTCGCCCGACAACCCCTGGTACGCGCACAACCTGGGCCACACGCTCGACGTCGCCCTCGACCGCCCGCGGGAGGCGGTGCGCCACCTCCGGCGCGCGTACCACCGCAGCGGTCAGAACGCCGAGGTCGCGACCTCGCTCGCGCACGCGCTCGCGCGCGCCGGGCGCATGCGCGCGGCCAAGACGCTCCTCGCGCGCGTGCTCAAGGAGAGCCCCGCGCCCGAGCGCCGCGCCCTGATGCGGTGGATCGAAGCGGGCGCCGAGGGCTGCGCGCCCGTCTGCAGCGGCGTTCAGCTCCTCACGACGCGCGAGAGCGAGCGGCCTGCGCCGCCGCCGCGCTCGCGCGGGCATCGCCGCTGGCTGCAAAAGTCGCTCGAGCGGGGCTTGCCGCGCCTGCCGCTCGACGCGAGCCTGCGAGCCGCCGCGACCAACCTCGCGCGCGAGGCGGCGCAGCGCAAGCCGCCGACCGACGAGCGCGGCGCCGACGCGATCGCAGCCGCCGCGGCGTGGACCGTGATCTCGCGCCACGGGATTCCGCTCTCGCAGGCGGAGGTCGCCGCCTGCTTTCGCACGAGCGCGTCGACGCTTCGCCAGCGCCTCGGCTCGCTGAAGGCTCGCTGACGATCGCGCAGGAATGTCGCCTCCGGCGCGCGGCCGGCGATCGTGAAGAGGCGTAAAGAACGACAAATGCCTTGGCGAGCGTGGTGCACGAGCGCTATCGCAACCCCATGCGTTTCGGTGTGCGTCACTCGTCCGTCGCCCTGCTCCTCACGATGATCGCCGCGCCCGCGCAGGCGCAGACGGAGCCGGTGCCGAACGTGACCGGGCGCGTCCCGCAGCCGCTGCCCGACGAAGGCGCGATCAACCTGCCGCCTCCGCCGATCGTCAACGACCCCGATCTCGCGCCGCTCCCGCCCGCGCGGCGCGTCGTACGCTCGTGGGACGAGATCTCGCAATACCTCCGCGCGCGCTCGGCGGACCTGCGCATCGCGATCGACGAGGTCGGGCGGGCGGAGGCGCAGCGCCGCGTCCAGTGGGCGGGCGTCTTGGGGACGCTCTCCGCCGGCGGAACATACACGCACAACTTTCTCACTCGGACGAACACGATCCTGACCGGCGTCGACGCGAGCGGGAACCCGACGACGGCGACGTACACCTCCCCCACGCCCGACTCGGTCGGCGGCGACATCACGGCGACGTTCCCGATCATCGCGCCTCGGGCGTGGAACGGGATTCACGCCGCGAACGTGAACATCGGCGTGCAGCGCGCGAACCTCGACGACACCAAGCGCCTCCTCTCGACCACGGTCGCCAACGACGCGCTCACCGTGCTCACCAACGAGCGCATCGCCGACCTCAATCGCGTCGGCCTGCGCAACGCGCTCGAGCGGCTCGAGCTCGCCAGGCGCAAGACCAGCCTCGGAGCGGGCACCGGGCTCGACGTCGTGCGCGCGCAGCAGGACGTCGAGAACGCGCGAGCGACGCTCGTGACCGGCGACGAGAACGCGCGCCAAGCTCGCGAGGCCTTCGGCCTGGCGATTGGCGTGCCGGAGGACGTCGGCGTCGCGGGCGATCTCAGCGTGGACGCGGTCACGATGCAGGTGCTGTCGCAGTGCAAGGCGGCGCCGTCGATCGAGGACCGACCGGACGTCGTCGCCGCGCGCGAGCGCGTGCACCTCGCGCGCGTCAACACGTGGGACGTCAAGACGCAGTGGTCTCCAACGCTCGGCCTTCAGAGCACGCTCGCCACGACGAGCGTCAACATCCCGAACAGCGAGCCGACGACGTGGAACCTGCTCGCGGTCCTCAACTGGAACCTGTGGGAGGGCGGAGCGCGCTACGGCCAGCTCCGCGACGCGAACCTCCAGGTCCTCGAGGCTCAAGACCGCCTCGACGCGACGCGCCGGACGGCCGTGATTCAAGTCGTGCAAGCGCAGCGCGGCGTCCAGGTCGCGCAACAAAGCCGTGACGTCGCGGCGCGCTCGCGCGATCTCGCCGCCGAGGTCGACCGGCTCACGCGCGCCGGGTTCATGACCGGCCAGGGCACGAGCCTCGACCTCGTGACCGCCGCCGCGGCGCTTCGTCAGGCGGAGATCAACCTGGCGCTCGCCGAGTACACGCTCGTGAAGGCGAAGATCCTCGCCGTGCTCGCCCTCGCGAGCTGCAACATCTGATGGCGTTCACTCGCCGGTCGGGGCCGCCGAGTCCCAACCGGAGACGCGCGCCAAGTCGCTCATGTTCACGTTCAAGTCGTTGAGCGCGCGGATGTGCTCGAGGCGCGCGAACACGTAGGCGCGGAGCGGCTCCACCATCGCGCGCTCGTCCTTCGTGCCGAGGTCGATTTCGCTCTCGACCGTCGCGATCCACTGGCGCGCGCGGTGCTCGGCGTGGTCCCAGTGCTCCTCGCGCGTGCGCGCCTCGACCGCCGACGCGTAGGCGTTCTCGACCTCGACGCCGATTCCGCCGAGCGCCAGCCGCTCGAGCGCGCGCGTCTCCTCGACGCGCCCCTCGGACTGCTCGACGCGCGCCGCGTTGGTCGGGATGTCCAGGCTCCAGCGGGCGCCGAGCGCGATGCCGTAGCCGAAGAAGTTGAAGTTGTTCGCCGCGAAGAAGTTGTTTTGTCCGACGACGCTCGGTGCGACCGAATACGTCGCGCTCAGCGCGACGCCGATGTCGGGGAAGAATCGCGCGCGCTGGAGCGCGAGCTCGGCCTTTCGCGCCTCGAGGCCGGCGCGCGCCATGTTCACCTCGGGACGAAAGAGCCGCGCGGCCGCCAGATACCGCACGATGGGCGCGAGCGGCGTGTCCGGCTTCTTCAGCGGCACGTCGGGGATGTCGAAGTGGCTCTCGACGCCCGTCAAGAAGCGCAGCGCCGCGAGCCCGTACGACTCGCCGCGGTCGGCGTCGGCCGCGCGCGCGAGCGTCTCGTCGCGATAGAGCTGGAGACGAAAGCGGTCGGTCTCCTCGATGTCCTTGTCGCCTTTGTCGAGCTTCTTCGAGATGCCCTCGATGGCTTTGTCGAGCTTCTTGATGACCTCGCCGACGAGGTACTTCGCGTCGCGCGCGTAGAGCACGCCGAAGTACGCGCGCCGGACGTCCATGCGCGAGGCCTGGCGGAACTTCTCGGCGTCCCACTCGTTGTAGCGGACGTTGGCCGTCGCCGCGTCGAGGCCGGCGGAGATCTTCCCGAACGTGTAGATCGGGAGGTTCATCGTGACGTTGAGGGAGAAGAACGGCTGGTAGCCGGCCGCGAACGCGCTCGGGTTGATGTCGGTCGGGGAGAATTGCGTGTAAAGTACACTTCCCGCGATGTTCGGCAGGACGCCGGCTGCGGCGGTCGCGTACCACTGAAACCACGGCGTGAAGCGCGCCTCGTCGAGCTGACCGCGCGCGACGCCCAGGCGGGCGCGCGCGGCCCAGTTGTTCGGGTGGTTGCGGTCGACGAGGGCGAGGCACTCGGCGAGCGTGAAGGTGCGGTGCTGCGGTTTTTCGTCGCCCTGCGCCTGCGGCTGCGCCTGGTCGTCGTCGTCCACGCCCTCGGCGCGCGCGACCGTCGGCAGAAGGGCGAGACCGACGACGCCGAGCGCGAAGAACAGGGAGCGGGCGGTCATCGGTCGCGTGGTCATAAAACGCGTGGCGAAAACTGTCGAGCCGGGAAGTTATTCCCTACTCCTCGCCGCGCAGGCGCCGGAGGACCCGGCGGAAATTCGAGCGGTCCAGACCCGAGCGGCGCGCCGCCTCCGAGACGTTTCCGTCGGCGCGCCGGAGCTGCTCGCGCACGTAGGCGAGGTCGAAGTCGGCGAGCACGCGCTTTTTTGCCTCGGCGTAGGGCAGCGCGTAGGCCTCGTGGTTCCAGGGCGGGCTGATGGCGGTGGGCGCCTCGGACGAAAATCCCTCGCTGGGGCGACGGTCGGGCCGATGGGAAGGTCCGAGGCCTCGATGACCTCGCCCCGCGAGAGAACGAAGCCGTGCTCGATCGCGTGCTCGAGCTCGCGCACGTTGCCCGGCCATGGGTACCCGCGGAGCGCGGCGAGCGCGGCGTCGCCGAGGGTCTTCGGCGACCGGCCCATGCGGACCGCGAGCTTGCGAACGAAATGCGTCGCTAGCAGCACGACGTCCTCGTCGCGCTCGCGGAGCGACGGGAGCTGAATCGCGATGACGTTGAGGCGATAGTAGAGATCGCGCCGGAACTCGCCGCTCTCGATCTTCGCCTTGAGATCGACGTTGGTCGCGGCGACGACGCGCACGTCGACGGTGTGCGTCTCGTCGGCGCCGACGCGCTTGATCTCGCCCTCTTGCAGCGCGCGGAGGAGCTTCACCTGGGCGGCGAGCGGCAGGTCGCCCACCTCGTCGAGGAAGATCGTGCCGCCGTTCGCGGTGTCGAAGAGGCCCGCGCGCGCCGACTGCGCGCCGGTGAACGCGCCTCGCACGTGCCCGAAGAGCTCGCTCTCGACGAGGTCCTTCGGAATCGCCGCGCAGTTCACCGTGACGAACGCCTTCGCCTGCCGCGGCGAGCTCTGGTGGATCGCGCGCGCGACGAGCTCTTTTCCCGTACCGCTCTCGCCGAGGATCAAGACGGTCGACGTGGCCGACGCGACGCCCTCGATGAGGCGATAGACGTCCTGCATGCGCCGCGAGTTTCCGATGAGCTCGCCGAAGCGCTCGCGCGCGATGAGCTTCTCCTCGAGCTCCACTGCGCGCGCGAGGAGGCGGTGGTGCTCGGCGGCCTTCGAGACCGAGAGCGCGACGGCGTCGTTCGAGGGGAAAGGTTTGGTGAGAAAATCGTACGCGCCCGCCTTCACCGCCGAGACGGCGGTGTCGACGTCGGCGAACGCGGTCATGATGACGACCTCGAGCTCCGGCCAGCGCGCCTTGGCCTTTTGCAGGAGCTCGAGCCCGGTCATGCGCGGCATCAAGAGATCGGTGAGGAGGACGTCGGGCAGCGCGCGCTCGAGCGCCTCGAGGCCGGCGAGGCCGTCGTCGGCGGTCGCGACCTCGTAGCCGCGCGCCTGGAGGATGCGCGCGAGGCTCTTTCGCAGCGCGGGCTCGTCGTCGACGACGAGGACACGGATGGGCTGCGCGTCGGTCGGTTGGAGTGCGCGCGGCGCGGCGCTGAGGTGTCGCTCCGTCACGGCCAGTGACGATACAGCACTTTCATTTGCTCTCGCAGGGTGGAATGCACGTGCCGAACCCGTTCGCGCACGGCTCGCAGATCTCCGTCGCGCATGCGCGCCCTCGCGACGAACGCGCGGCGGCGGCACCTAAAGGGATCGAAATTCGGGCGACCGGTCACCGAGCGCCACGCCGAGCGCGCGCCGCGCGAGCGTGCTGAGCGCGCGGGCGCCGAGGCCTCCCGCCGGGAGCAGCTCGAAGCGCTCGTAATCGCCGAACGGCCGCCATTTCGGCGCCTTGGACGCTTTCATGTAGAGCACATCGATCTCCAATCGCCGGTGCGAGAGCACGTGCACGAGGCTCCCCTTCGCCGCGAATCCGCGAGTCACGCGGCGATCCTCCGGCTCGACCATCGGCGGCTCCCAGAGGCCGCCGTAGAGCGCGTCGACCCGCCGCTTACCGAGGAGGACGCTCCCGCGATGCTCGACCACGAGGCAACGGAGCTGCGCGCGCTTGGGCGCGCTCTTGCGGGCGACTCGCGGCAGCTCGCCGACGCGCCCGACCGCGAGCGCGCGACACTCGCCGCAAACCGGACACGCGGCGCACGCCGGGTTCTTCGGCGTGCAGACGGTCGCGCCGAGCTCCATCAGCGCCTGGTTCAGATCGCCGGGCGCGTCGCCTTTCGCGAGCGCCTCGGCGCGCGACCAGAGCGCGCGCCGGCCCGCGGTCGAAGCGGGATCGCCCGCGAGCGCGTCCACGCGCGAGAGCACGCGCGCCACGTTCCCGTCGACGATGGGCGCGGGCTCGTCGAACGCGATGCTCGCGATGGCGCCCGCGGTGTACCGCCCGATGCCCGCGATCGCCTGGAGCGACTTCGCGTCGCGCGGGAGCGCGCCGTCCCAGTTCGCCGCGACGTCGCACGCGCCGCGGTGAAGCAGCCGCGCCCGACGGTAATAGCCGAGCCCGCTCCAGAGCTCGAGCACGCGCTCGAGCGGCGCCTCGGCGAGCGCGTGCACGGTCGGCAGCGTCGCGAGGAATCGCTCGTAATAGGGAATGACGGTCTCGACGCGCGTCTGCTGGAGCATGATCTCGCTCACCCACACCGCGTACGGATCGCGCGTGCGACGCCACGGCAAATCGCGCCGCGCCGCGCGATACCACGCCAGCAGCGCCGCGCGCACCGCGGCCGTTCGGGCTTGCGCGGTCCCACTCGCATGCGCACGTTGGGGGCGAGCCATGGCCAATCGTTCCAAACCGTTCACGTCCCCGCGAGCGGGGACCCCGGGTCTCGCGGCGGTCTTGTCGTTCTTCATCCCTGGCGTCGGCCAGATCTACAACGGCAGGTTCCTGCGCGGTTTGTTTTGGCTGATCGTCACGCCCGGCCTCTGGATCGGCTCAGGCGGCACCCTCGGCTGGATCTGCCATCTCGTCGCCGCCTACACGGCGTACTCGTGGGCCAAGAAACACTGAGAGAGCGAGAGAGAGCAACAGGGAGATCAAAAGCTCCGAAGGAATATTTTTTTGAGAAATTTCTCCCTTTTGACCTTCTGATCTTCCTGTTTCTCTCTCTCGGAGCGGTCAGTGCGTCGCGGTGTAGGAGAGTGAGTACGCGCCGTCTTGGCTGCGGTAGCCGTCGACGAGCACGAAGTACGTGCCGGGATCGAGCGCGGTCGTGATGCGCGAGTGGTGCGAGTCGTCCGCGTCGTTGTTGCACGCGACCTCGGCGGCGTGCGTGCCGCTCGAGCCCGAGGGGTCGACGCACGTCTTCCGAAGCGCCAACACGCCGTCCCACGTCGGGGTCGCGAGGTTGATCGTCACCGTCGAGCGCTGCGTGATCACGATGCGGTAAACGCGGTCCCCCGACGAGCCCCAGCGCGCGTCGCCGCCGCACGAGGTCTCGAAGCGATTCGGCTGGCCCTTGGTGGTCCCGTTCACGGTTTGCCCGGGGCTCAGCGTCTGCGCCGCCTTGCACGCCGTCTCTTGCGCGCTCACGTCTTGCACGTCGTAGTGCAGGTCGAACTTCCCGAACGACGAGGGCGTCGCGCCGTCGACCGCGAGGTAATACGTGCCCGGCGCGAGGATTTGATCGATGGTGTTCGCGCACGCCATCTCGGTCGCGCGATCGCCGCACGTCTTCTGGAGGACCAGCACGTGCCCCTTCTGATGATCGCTCTTGCCCTCCTCGGCGTCGAACGACGCGCGGACGCGCGAGCGGTGCGGCACGTCGATGCGATAGACGACGTCCGGCGCTCCCGGCGCGGAGCAACTCGCGGTGATGTCGTCCTTCATGTCGAACGTGTCGGCCGACGCCGTCGTCGACGTGGCGAGCGGCATCGCATCGCCGCAGCCGTCGCCCGCGCCTCCGGTTCCGCCCTCGGGCGCGAGGTCGGCCTCGAGCGTGTATTGACCGTCGGCGTTGTCCTGGCTCGAGTCGGCGAACACGCTGTACGAGCCCGGATCGAGCAGGCCGACGAACACGGCTTGCGTGTTTTGCTGCATCCCGGACGACTGATCGAAGCAGCCGATCTCGCTGCGGTCATCGGTGCACGTGCGGCGCACGTAGACGTTGGGCACGAAGTCGTTCGACTTCATCGTGATGCGCGCGCGCATCTTCTGGCCGAGGTCGAGCTTGTACGGCACGTCCGGGCCAGGCGTCCCGCCCGAGCAGCTCCCCTGCGCGAGATTCGAACGCGCCGTGCGTCGTCCCGTTCTGCACGCTGCCCGCCGGCAGCGGCCGCGCGCCGCGGCACACGTCGGCGAGCTGAGGAACGTCCTGCAGCGTGACGTTCAAGCGGAACGCGCCGCCGCGCTGGTTGAAGCTGTCGACGAACACGTAGTAGGTCCCCGGATCGAGCACGGTGTCGATGCGCGAGCGGTTCTGGTTTCCGTTGTCGTCGTCGTTGCACTTCACCTCGGCGTCTTGCGAGGCGCAGTCGTCTTTGCGGATGTAGAGGATCGCGTCGTAGCGCGCGTCGAGCTCGAGCAGGAGCCGCTTCTGCGAGGTCACGTCGAGCCGATAGACGAGCTCGGGCCCGTCGGACGCCGACGAGCAGCCGGGCGAGTCGGTCGTGCACTCGTTGCTCGACTCGGAGTGCGTCGTGTTGCCGGTGACGAGCCCGGAGGTGATCGGGATCGGCGACGCGCACGTCCCCTGCCCCGGCCCGAGCGCGAGCGCGCTGCCCGAAGGCGCCGCGGTGGGGCCGGCGCCGCCCGCGCTGCCGACCCACGTCGCCGCGAGGAAGTCGCCCGAGCCGGCCGCCATGCGCACGAGCATCGTGTACGCGCCGGAGTGCTCGACGCACACGCGCACGACCGCTTCGGAGTCATGCGTCGCGTCGTGGCCCAGCGCGTTGCCGGCCTCGTCTTGCACGGTGACGTCGAGATCGCGGACGCCCGCGCCGCCCATGGCGACGGCGGTCGTGCACCCGCCCTGGAGCTGGATCGGCAAGCGCGCCTCGCGCCCCTCGACCAGCGAGCCTTGCTGCACCGGTCCGACCTCGGCGAGGCCCATGGCGGAGAACGCGTTGTGGAGCGCGAGGAAGCGCGGATCGATTGCCGGCGTCGTCGTCGTCGAAACGCACGCGATGACGAAGGCGACCAGCGCGGCGAAGAAGAGAGCCAGACGCACGCGGACGGCGCGCGTCCTCGGTCGCCGCGTCCGCCGGAGGCGGGACGGCGGAAGTACCGGCGATTCCATGATGTTCAGCGGTAGGGGTTCTTGGAGATGTCGTCGACGGTTGCGGTCGGCGACGCGGTGGACGTCGGTTGCGGCGCCGTCGTTGCGGCGGCGGTCGCCGTGGGTTTGACCGTACTGTGCCCGCTCGGTTTGGTGAAGCCCGTGTGAACGTGCGGCGTGGAGACCGCGTGCGTCATCGATTCCGCCGGGGCGACCGGCTTCTCCGTCGGTTCGGCCGTGACGGCGGGCGGGGGCGCGACCGTCGCGACGGGCTTCATGGGTGCGGCGGACGAGACGGGCGGAGGCGCTTGCGTCGCGGCGATCTGCGGCGCATGCAGGCTGCGCGCGGAGAAGGCGGCGATGCCGCCGAGCGCGAGGAACACGCCGACGGCGCCCGCGCCAATCCACACGCGCGAACGCCGCCGCGCGGGCAGCTCCATCGCGGCAAGCGGCGTGAGCGGGGTCTGCGACGTCGACGAGCCCGGCACCTGAATCACGGCCGAGGACACGCTCGAGACGCCGGGCGCCGCCTCCGGCATCGTCGGCGAGGGCCCCGAGCGGGGGGCGGTCAGGATCGCGCCGGAGAAGCGCTGGCTCGGCTCGCTGCGCGCGAGCCACGCGCGGACGGCGTCGCGATGCGCGGAAATGTCGGTGCCGAGCACGGTCTCCAGGTGCGCCGCCACGTCCTTGTGGCTGCCGAGCGCGCCCGCCGCCATCGCCGCCTTCTCGAGCGCGTCGCCGAGATCGTTGCACGTCGCGAAGCGCTTGTCGGGATCGCGGTCGAGGGTCTTCATCACGACCTGCACGAGCCCGGGAGCGATGTCCGGGTTCACCTGTCCGAGCTGGGGGACCGGCTCGTAGAGGACGCGGTTCAGCGTCTCGGCCTCACCCTCCCCTTTGAACAGCCGCTTCTGCGCGAGGCACTCCCAGAGGACGATGCCCATCGCGAACACGTCGGCGCGCCGGTCGACCTGCGCGCCGCGCGCTTGCTCGGGCGCCATGTACGCGAGCTTGCCTTTGAGCTGCCCTGTGCGGGTCGTCGAGAGACGCGTCGTCGCGCGCGCCACGCCGAAATCGGTGATGCGCCCCGAGCCGTCCATCCCGATGAGGATGTTTTGCGGCGAGACGTCGCGGTGCACGATGCTGAGCGGATTGCCGTCGTCGTCCTTGAGCTCGTGGGCGACGTGGAGCCCGAGGATCGCATCGAGGCAGACGCGCATCGATACGCCCGGCGGAAGCATGCGGCCGGCCTGCGCCGAGCGCGCGAGGATGCGCGCGAGCGTGTCGCCTTCGACGTATTCCATCACGAGGTAGTAGCCCTGCGGGCTCTCGCCGATCTCGAGGATCGGGACTACGTTCGGGTGATGCAGGCGCGCTGCGAGGCGCGCCTCGTCGAGGAACATCTGCACGAACTCGGCATCACCCGACAGGTGCGGGTGCAGCCGCTTGATTGCGACGAAGCGCTGGAACCCGCCGGCGCCCGACAAGCGCGCGAGGTACACCGTCGCCATTCCGCCGCTCGCGATTTCGGCGATGAGCTCGAAACGATCGAGGCGGCGGTCGGCTTCGGAGGAGCCGGACAGGAACTTGGTCACTGGATGAAAGAAGCTTAGCGCAAGCGGAGCGCCACGGCTCAAAAACGGCCGGCGAGCCCGACCGAGCCGAAGCCGACCGTCGGAACGATCGCGACCGCCGCCCCTTCCTTCGGATGGGACCACTGCGTCAGGAAGATCGAAATGAAGGTCAGCAGGCCGAGCCCGCCGGTGACGCCGATCAGCACGTTTGTGCGGGTCTGCTCGCTCAAGCCCTGTTGATATTGCGGGCACTGCTCACCTTGACCTACACACGCATCTCTCACCGCCTGCGCACCCGGGTTGTTGAGCGTGTCGACGCCGGACCAAATCAAGACGCCGCCGGCGACGGCCGTGAGGCTGAGCAGCGTGACGAACACGGCGGGCCCGAACGGTTTCGTGGAGGGCTTCTCGACGATGACCGTCGCGCCCCCTTGCTGCGCGACGGTCACGACCGGCATCGGCGGCGCGGTGAACGAGTGCTCGAGCGCCTGCCCTTCCTTCGCGTGGACGTCGAGCTGCTTGCTGCGATCGCCCGGCCAGCTCACGACCACGTTGTGCTCGCCCGGGTTGAGAAAGAACGTGAAGCGCTTCTCGTCCTCGAGCGAGACGGCGTGGTTGTCCGACGCGATGCCGCACTCGGGCTCGCAGGCGATCGTGACCTTCTGCAGCTTGGGCGCGGCCTCGGCGACCGTCTGCTTCGCGAACTGCACCGTGGGCGCGTCGTCGGCGTAACGCTCCTCGGCGAGGACGGCGAGCGTCGCGGCGCGCGCGAGCTCATTCGCTTCGCGGCGCGCGCGGATCGCGTTGCGGAGCGTCTGCGCGTTCGGCGCGTCGTGGTACGCGTTCTCGAAGTGGATGGCGGCCTCTTCGAATTTTCCGTCGGTGAAGGCGCGGCGGCCCGCGTCGTACTCGGCCGCCGCCGACTTGAGTCGCTCCGCGCTCGGCGCGCCGGCGGCGAAGCTCGGCGCGGAAACGAGCGCGACCGAGGCGAACGCCCCTCCCACCGCCAACAGCATCGCCAGCGAAAACGGTCGATTCGAGCGCATGGAACAAGCGTGCCGAGGTCGCGACCGTTCGTCAACGCCCAGTTGTTGGACTTGGTAGTAGAATCAATCCGCGATGTCTTCCTTGCGGACAGTGAGCGTGGTGCTGACCCTCGCGAGCGCGGCGGGGCTCGCCGTCTGGCAAGGTTGCTCCGTCTACGACAGCTCGCTCCTCCTCGCGGCGGAGGCGGGCAGCGACGCGCCGAGCGACGTCGAGATCCCCGACGCGGGCGACGGCTGCAACCACGCGCGCTGGCCAGGCCGGCCGACGGCCGACGACGACGCCTCGGTGCAGGACATCGAGATCTACAACGCGGTGTCGTTCCTCGACTTCGGGACGGGCGACGCGAGCGCCGGGCCGCTCGGCTACGATCTCGACGGCATCTGCACCTGCCCCGGCCCGGACTCGTGCAACCCGTTCGGCGACTCGGGCACGCAGTGCGATTCTCGAGGGCGGCATCGACAACGCGACCGGCGCGCTCATCAAGGAGTTCTCCGGCGCGACGAACTTCTTCGACGAGGCGTACATCAACTCGGGCCTGCAGACCGGCGTGTTCGGCGCGGTCATCCACGTGCGCAACTACAACGGTCAGGCCAACGACACGAACGTCGAGCTCTCGATCTACGTCTCCAACGGCACCGAAGGCGCGGGCACGGACGCCGGCCCGACGCCGCCGAAATTCGACGGCAACGACGTCTGGACGATTCGATCCGACTTCGCTCCTCGGCGGCACGATCAGCGACGCGGGCCTCGTGCCGGTCGTCGCTTACGATCTCAACGCATACGTGAGCAACTACACGCTCGTCGGGAACATCAGCGACATGCCGCTCGCGATTGGCGCGGCCACCGGCGAAGGGCTCGTCACCATCGACCTCACCGGCGCGGTCGTCACGGCGAAGCTCACCCCGTTCGGCAACTCGTTCCAGACCGAGGGGCTCGTCACCGGGCGGTGGGAGGCGAAGAAGCTCCTCACCGCGCTCGCCGTCCTTCACGATCCGTTCGACTTCGACGCCTCGCTGTGCGGCGACGACCCGATTTACCAGCTGCTCAAGCCACGCATCTGCGGGTTCCAGGACATCGCGGGCAACGTGCTCGACGACGGCAAGGGCGCGCCGTGCAACGCGCTGTCGCTCGGGTTCGCGTTCAAGACCGTGCCGGCGAAGTTCGGCAGCGTCTACAGCCCGCCGGACGCGGGGCGCGGCTGCGGCGCGCAATGGACCGATCAGTGTCAGCCCTGAGGACGTGGCGCGCCCTCGGCGTCGCCGTCGCGGCGGGCTGTTCGGTGTACGACGCGTCGCTTCTCGAGGACGGCGGCGCGCCCGACGTCGCGCCCGTCGCCGAGGCGGGCGCCGATGGCGACACCTGCGACCACGCCGAGCCGCCGCCGAGGCCGGCGGCCGACGACCCGAGCGACGGCGGCGACATCGAGATCCTGTCGGCGCTCGCGTCGGTCGACTTCAACCTCGCCGGCGACGCGGGCGTGATCGGCTTCGACTTGGACCGCACGTGCACGTGCCCTGGGCCGGAGTCGTGCGTCGCGCAAAGTAACGGCAACCCGCACTGCGACGACGCGCGCGGGCGCGACAACTCGGGCGGCGCGCTGATCCAGCAGTTTTCCTCGCTGACCAGCGTCCTCGACGCGACCAAGCTCGACCAGCACATCGCGCAAGGTCTCTACTCGCTCGTGCTCCGCGTGCGCGGCTACAACGGCACCGCGAACGACAGCCAAGTGTCGGTCGCCGCGTTCTCGTCGAACGGCACCGTGCCGCTCGACGACGCCGGGACGAACCCGGTCCCGAAACACGACGGCACCGATCAGTGGGGGATCGATCCGGCGTCGGTCGTCGGAACGCCACCGCCTTACGTCGCCGCGTACGAGGACGACGCCGCGTACGTCTCGGGCGGCGTGCTCGTCGCGAACGTGTCCTTTCCGTTTTCAATCGGCACGTCGTTCGGCGCGAACTTCCTTCGGCTCGACGGCGCGTACCTCGTCGCGACGCTCGCGAAGACTGCAGGCGGCTACACGCTCTCGGGCGTCGTCACGGGTCGCTGGGACACGCGCAACCTCTTGACCGGCATGCAGGCGATCAAAGATCCGTTCAACCCCGGGCAGTTCTTGTGCGGGACGAACGCGACGTACGCCGCGTTCAAAGCTGCGATTTGCGCCGCCGCCGACATCGCGAGCGAGAGCGCGTCGGACAACACGGGCGCGCCGTGCAATGCGCTCTCGCTCGCGGTCGGGTTCCAGGCAGAGCCGGCCCAGCTCGGCGGGATCTTGCCGTCCGGCACGCGCCCGACGCCGTGCGGCGCGACCTACAGCGACAAGTGCGGGAACTGATCGACGTATCGTCTTCAGGGCGACGGGCCGCTTGTGGAAGACGGGCGAAGGAGGTAGCGCGTGAAGGGGGGCCCCCCCCGCCGACATGCT
This sequence comes from uncultured delta proteobacterium, assembly GCA_963731595.1. Classification (GTDB taxonomy): domain Bacteria; phylum Myxococcota_A; class Polyangia; order Polyangiales; family Polyangiaceae; genus DASXHD01. The sequence goes on along the minus strand of CAVSWE010000001.1, from coordinate 788,489 downwards.
CGGCCGGCGGCCGCGGGCGGATTTCACCCCCCGCCGACATGCTCGGCCGGCGGCCACGCGTGACGCGAGCATCTCGAGCCGCCGGCCTGCGCGTGTCGGCGCCCCCTCCGGGATTTTCGGCTTCGCCGAAAATCCGAGGGGGTTGGGTGCGGGCGAACGCGGGGGAGATACGCATTTCGTCGCTCGGGTTTGCGGCGCGAAGAGAGGGGGTCACCCCCCGCAAACGTGCTCGGCCGGCGGCCGCGCGTGACTGAGTCTCTCGAGCCGCCGGCCTGCGCGCGTTTGCGCCCCCTCCGGGATTTTCGGCTTCGCCGAAAATCCGAGGGGGTTCGGTGCGCGCGAACGCGGGGAAGATACACATTTCGTCGCTCGCAGGTTTGCGGGCGAATCGACACGCGGCGCGAGGGGCCGTCGTCGTGGTGGTGGTGCATGTCGCGCGCGAAAGAACCGCGCCGGCCGAGCCGCGTCGCGCGCGGAGCGGGGGCGGCCGTCACGGTTCTTTCGCTGGGGGCTTCCATGCACCACCACGACGACGGCCCCTCGCTCTTTACTCTCGTTCACTTCGCTCGCGAGCATCGCAAGCATCCCACGCGCAGCGAGCAGAGCTTCTGGCGCGCGGTCTGCCAGAAGCAACTCGGCGTGCGCGTTCGGCGGCAGCATCCGATGCATCCGTACATCGTCGACTTCTACGTCGCCTCTCATCGCCTCGTGATCGAGCTCGACGGCGGCGCTCACGCGAGCGAAGCGGCGCGTCTCGCCGACGCGCGGCGTGACGCGGAGCTCGTGCGCACGTTCGGCGTGCGCGTGCTACGGCTTCCGGCGGAGCTCGTCGAGCATGAGGTCGGCGCGGCGCTCGCGATCGTGCGGCGCGCGCTCAGAGAGCCGCGCGGATGATCGCGATCGCCGCGAGGACGTACTCGCGCATCAAGCCCCTGCGAGCGAACCCAATGGGTTCACAACCGCGTCACCGCGCAGCGCATCCGTCCGCGCGCCCCACTCCCGCCCCGCCGGACACCCCGCCCCCTCGCGATTTGGCGCAGCCAAATCGCGAGGGGGCAAGCCCGCGCGCAGCCGGCGCAGCCGGCGAGCACGGGCGTGGGGGAGCTCCCTCAGACCAGGTCCAAAAACATCCGCTCCGGGTTCTCGAGCAGACCGATGATGTCGTACGCGAACGCCGCGCCCACGTGGCCGTCGACGATCCGGTGATCGAACGAGAGCGAGAGGAGCATCACGTGACCGATCACGATTTGCCCATTTTTCACGACGGGGCGCTCTTTGATGCGGTGCACGCCGAGGATGCCGACCTCGGGGAAGTTGATGATCGGGGTCGCGAAGAGGCCGCCCTCGGCGCCGAGCGAGGTGATGGTGAAGGTCGAGCCTTGGAGGTCTTGCGACTTGCTCTTGCCGGCCTTCGCGTCGGTGCCGAGGCGATCGATTTCGCGCGCGACCTCGAGGATGGAGCGACGGTCGGCGTCCTTGACGACCGGGACCATGAGGCCGGCGTCGGTCGACGCGGCGATGCCGACGTGGACGCTCTTGCGGTAGACGAGCTCGTTGGTCGTCTCGTCGAGCGTGCTGTTCAAGAATCGGCCGGCGCTTGATCGCGGCGACGACGGCTTTGACGATGAACGGAAGGAACGTGAGCTTGACGCCCTGCGCCTCGGCTGCGGGCTTGAGGCGCTGGCGAAGCTCCATCAGCGCGGTCGCGTCGCACTCTTCGACGAAGGTGAAGTGCGCGGCGGTGTTCTTCGACTGCTGCATCTTCGCCGCGATCTTGCGGCGCATGCCGACGAACGGGACGCGCTCGTCGCCCTCGGCGCGCGGGATCGAGACCTGCTCGCGGGCCACGACCTGTGGGGTCGAGGCGCCGGTCGCGGCGCCGAGTGAGACGGAGTGCGCGACGACGTCGTCCTTCGTCACGCGACCTTGCTCGCCCGACGGCTTCACCTTCTTCAGGTCCACGCCGAGATCGCGCGCGACCTTGCGCGTCGCCGGGGTCGCGAGCGGCTTTTCGTTGAAGTACGTGGCGAGGCCGGCGGAGCTCGCCGCGGAAGCGGGCGGCGGCGCGGGAGCGGCCGCCTTGGGCCCGCCCATTCCGGGGAGCGTCTCGCGGATGTCGCCGACGGCGGTCGCCGCGGGGCCTTCGTCTTTCTTCGCGCCGCTCGTGCCGCCATTCGTCCCATGGGCGTGGCCGTTGGCGTGCGCCGGGGCCGCCGCCGCGCCCGCGTCGAGCTCGAACACGACGAGCACCGAGTGGACCTGAACCACCTGCCCCGCTTTTCCGCGGAGCTCGGCGACGCGGCCCGCGCGCGGCGCGGCGATGGTCACGGTCGCCTTGTCGGTCATGACCTCGACCATCGGCTGGTCTTCCTTGACGACGTCACCCTCGTGCACGAGCCACTGAACGACCTCGCCCTCGGTCACACCTTCGCCGATGTCGGGCAGCTTGAACTCCCAGCGCGCCATGGCGCTACCTTTAGCGCCCCGCGCGCGCGGAAACAATCGACGTTCGCGAGGGTCGAACGGCGATTTTGCGAGCGACCCGAGCGCCGCGCCGGTGGAGCCCCGAAAAACCGCGTTTTCGGGCGGGGCGGCGTTCGTTCAGATCGAGATCTGCGACCCGATCTCGACGACGCGATGCGCGGGGAGGTTGAAAAAGGTCGTCGGACGCACCGCGTTTCGCGCCAAAAAGGAGAACAAGTGCGTCCGCCAGCGGGCCATGCCGCCGTGGCCCTCGGGCAGCACGATCTCGTTTCCGAGGAAGAACGTCGTGTACTCGATCACCGGCGAGGGCGTGTCCGGCCGCGCGAGCAGCGCGATCACGTCCGGGCTCTCCATGAAGCCGAAGCGCGCGACGAGCCGCGTGAAACCGCGGCTCAGCTCCTCGACGCGAACGCGGTCGCGGTCGTCGACGCGGGAGACTTCCTCGATGACGACCGTGAGCAGAATGACGTGCTCGTGCACGGTGTGGTTGTGCATGAACGTGTTCATGAGCGCCGGCGGCGCCCCGTTCGGGTTGCTCGTCATGTAGACGGCGGTGCCGGGGACGCGCACGTTCGGCTCGATCGTCAAGAGCTCGAGAAAATCGTCGAGCGGGACGATGTTCTCTTGGACTCGCTCGGCGAGCAGCGCGCGGCCGCGCTGCCAGGTCGTCATGATCGTGAACACGAGCGCGCCGACCGCCAAGGGGAACCACCCGCCCGCGACGATCTTGACGATCATCGAGCCGAAGAACGACAGGTCGGCGGTCAAGAACACCGCGGTCACCGCGAGCGATTGCCAGAGCTTCCAGCGCCACAGACGCCGCGTGACGACGTACGCGAGGAGCGTCGTGATGAGCATCGTCATGGTCAGGGCCACGCCGTAGGCCCCGGCCACGTTGCTCGACGTCCGAAAGCCGATGACGACGGCGACGGTCGCGAGCATCAGCAGCCAGTTGACGCTGGGCACGTAGATCTGGCCAATCTCGCGCGTCGAGGTGTGACGAATCCGCAGGCGCGGCAAATAACCGAGCTGCACCGCCTGGCGCGTGAGCGAGAAGGAGCCGGAGATGATCGCTTGCGAGGCGATGATCGCCGCCGCGGTCGCCAGCAAGAGAAGCGGGAGCCGAGCCCACCCGGGCGCGAGGAGGTAGAAGGGATTCTGGACGCTCTCCGGCTTCGCGAGGACGAGCGCGCCTTGACCGAAATAGTTCAAGAGGAGCGAGGGGCCGACGACGCAGAACCAATCGAGCTGGATGGCGCGCTCGTGAAAGTGCCCGAGGTCGGCGTAGAGCGCCTCGCCGCCGGTCGCGACGAGGAAGACGGCGCCGAGGACGAGGAAGCCGGTCATCTTGTTGGTGACGAAGAAGCGGATCGCATGGATCGGATTCACGGCGGCGAGGACGCCCGGGTGCAGCATGATGCCGCGGATCCCGAGCAGCCCGATGACGACGAACCACACGACGATCACCGGCCCGAAGACGGCGCCGACCCCGGCGGTCCCCTGACGCTGGAAGAAAAAGAGCGCGATCAGGATCGCGACGCTCAGCGGAACGACGTACGCGGCGAAGGTCGGGTGATCCACCTCGAGGCCTTCGATGGCGCCGAGCACCGAGATCGCGGGCGTCAGCACGCCGTCGGCATAGAGCAGCGCGGCGCCGAACAACCCGAGGACGAGCACGAGCCAGCGCGCGCGCCCGGCGACTTTGCCGTGCACGAGCGCCATGAGCGCGAGGATCCCGCCCTCGCCGCGGTTGTCGGCCCGAAGGACGTACACGTGATACTTGAGCGTCACCACGACGACGATCGTCCAGAAGATGAGCGACAAGACGCCGAGCACGTTGCCGGCGGACACGCCGACGCCGTGCTCCCCGAGGAAGCATTCGTGAACGGCGTAGAGCGGGCTCGTGCCGATGTCCCCGTAGACGATGCCGACCGCCGCCAAGCTCAGCCCGAGCAGATAGCGCCCGCGCGGCGCGGCTCTCCCGGCTTGCGCATGGTCCAACGTCGCGCCCATCGAACCGGCGGGACCCTACGGCCGTTCGCATAAAGATTTCATTAAAGCGGCGCCTCGGCCGTTAGACTTCGATCTGCATCCCGAGCTCGACGACGCGGTTCGGCGGGATTCCGAAATAAGCCGTCGCAGGCAGCGCGTTGCGCGAGATGAGCGCGAAGAGCTGCATCCGCGCGCGGCGCAGGCCGCGCCCGCACGCGAGGAGCGTCTCACGACCTACGTAGTAGGTCGTACGGTCGGGGTCGATCGGTACCGCGCCGCTCTCGCGGACCGCGTCCATCAAGGCGGGGACGCTCGGGCGCCTCCATGTAACCGAAGTGCGCGACGACGCGAAAGAAGCCCTCGCCGAGACGCTCGGTCGCGATGCGCTCGGTGGCCTTCACGAAGGGTACGTGCTCGCTCGTGATCGTGAGCAGCACCACCGTCTCGTGGAGAACCTGGTTGTGCTTGAAATGGTGGAGCATCAGCGTCGGAACGCCGCCCTTGTTCCCCGTGAGGAAGACGGCCGTGCCGCGCACGCGATGCGGGCGCAGCGTCCGGACGTCCTCGAGAAACGCGTCGAGCGGCACCATCATGTTCCCCAGGTGCTCACGGAGCCGCTTGCGGCCCACGATCCACGTCGTGAAGAGCGTGAAGACCGCGAGGCCGATGCCGAACGGGACCCACCCGCCGTCCCAGAATTTGCGCAGGTTCGCGACGAGGAAGGTGACGTCGACCGCCATGAACGCCACGCAGAGCGGGAGCGCCTTGTAGAGCGGCCACCGCCAGGTCTTCGTGAGGACGACGAAGTACGCGAGGGTCGTCACCGTCATCGTGCCGGTGACCGCCATGCCGTACGCCGCGGCGAGGCGGTCGGACGTACGGAAGCCCGCGACGAGCGCGACGCACGCGACCATGAGCGCCCAGTTCACCTCCGGGACGTAGATTTGCCCGAACTGCCCGGCGCACGTGTGGACGACGGTGACGCGCGGCGAGTAACCGAGCTGCACGGCCTGCTGGGTGAGCGAATACGCGCCGGAGATGAGCGCCTGCGACGCGATGACCGTCGCCGCGGTGCTGAGGACGATCATCGGCCACAGGAGCGCGTGCGGTACGAGCGCGTAAGAACGCCGACGGCTGGGGCTTTGCGCCCGACAGGAGCAGCGCGCCCTGCCCGAAGTAGTTCAAGACGAGCGTCGGAAAGACGAGGCCGTACCAAGCGAGCGCGATCGGGCGCCGGCCGAAGTGGCCCATGTCGGCGTAGAGCGCCTCGCCGCCGGCGATGCAGAGGACGACCGCACCGAGCACGACGAAGGCGTCATGGGGCTGCTCCATCGCGTAACGAATCGCCCACGTCGGGCTCACCGCCGTGAGCACGACCGGCGCGCGCACGATTCCGCCGATGCCGAGCGCGCCGATGGCGGCGAACCACACCACCATCACGGGTCCGAAGACGAAGCCGATGTCTTGCGTTCCGCGGCGCTGCACGAAGAAGAGCGCCACGAGAATGGCGATGGTGATCGGCACGATCGACGACGCGAGCGTCGGCGCGCTCGCCTTGAGGCCTTCGACCGCGCTGAGCACCGAGATGGCGGGCGTGACGACGCCGTCGCCGTAGAGAAGCGCCGCGCCGAAGAGGACCACGAGCACGAGAACGTGCGGCCGCGCCTTCTCGCGGGATCTGCGCGAGCAGCGCGAGGATTCCGCCCTCGCCGTCGTTGGACGCGCGCATGACGAACGCGAGGTACTTGAGCGTGACGACGATCGTGAGCGCCCAGAAGATGAGCGACAGCACGCCGAGGACGGCGAGCTTGCTCACGCCGACAGGGTGCTCGCCGCCGAACGCCTCCCCGAGCGCGAAGAGCGGGTTCGTCCCGAGGTCGCCGTACACGACGCCGAGCGCGCCGAGCGCGAGGCCCCAAGGGACCCGCTTGTCCGTGGCTTTGGGCGCGTGCGCATCGACGAAGCTCGGCAGGCGCGAACGCGCGAGCGTCGGCGGCGGAGGGAAGAGCGACGCCATCCGCGATCATGAGAACACAGCTCGCGCTCGCTGCGACGGACCGCCCGACGTTTTAACGCTTTCCTGATGTGGCTCGGCGTCGTCTTTGCACCGTCTTTAGGCGCGGGGAGCCAACATGCCGGGCGTGACCCCGTACCGATCCAACGAGATACCTCCGCCGACGCGTGCCACGCAAAGACGATTCTTCGATGGCGACCTCGCGGGCGTGTACCTCATGCTCTGGATCGTCTCGGTCGCGCGCGTCGTCCTCGGTCTCGCGCTGCATCAGCGCTTCGACGTCGAGATGACGATCGCGACAGCGGCCGTCTTGCTCTTGCCGGTGCTCGCGCGCGCCTAGGGCTTGAGCGCGTTCTGCGCGTTCGACGGGCGTCGGCCGCGCGCGACGCGGACGTCGCGGCCGGCCTCGATCGTGATGCTCGTGCGACGCGGGCGCGCGGCGGGCGCCTCGGAGGCGAGCTCGGCGTAGAGCGCGCGCGAGACGCGGCGAAGCTCGCGGGTCAGCACCTCCCAGATCGGCGCCTCGCGCTCGGCGCTCTCGGCGGCGACGCGCGCGACGTCGAACCTCGCCGCGAGCGTGCGCGCCCGCGCGCCGGGCACGCGCCCGCGCGGCGCCGGGAGCGTCCGGAACACGTCCTTTCCAAAACGTGCATAATACAGCATCGTATGCGCGGTCGAGAGCGCGCCCGCCCACGGGTAGCGACGCAGGCGCCAATCCTCGGAGAGCTCGGAGATCGCCGCTTCGAGCTCGTCGCGATCCGGACCGCGCTTCGCCTTGCGCCGTTCGGCGTAAAACAACCCCGTTCCGAGCTCGTCGCCTTCGACGCCCCAGACCTCTTTGATGCCGAACTCGCCGGGTTTCTGCGCGACGAGCGCGCCGTGCGTGAGGTCGAACCTGCCGAGGATGAACAGCGAGAGGTGCCGGCGGACACTGCGCACGAAGTCGATGCTCTGCATCGCTTCGCGGTAGGTCTCCGTCGGGAAATCGGTGAAGCACATCGCCTCGACCGCGACGCCGGCCTCGTCGAGGGTCGACGATCGCGCGCTCGACGTCCTCGATCGGGATGCCTTTGTCGATGAGCGAGAGCACGCGCGGCGCGGCGGACTCGACGCCGAGCGCGGTCTGGAGGATGCCACCCTCGGCGAGCACCTTCGCGCGCGCGGGGTTGAGCGAGCGCTCGGGCCGCATGTCGGTTCCCCAGCGAATCCCGAGGCCGCGCTCCTTGATGCCCGCGGCGATGTTGGACGCGATGCGCGGCGAGAAGACGTCCTGCGAGAAGTAAAAGACCCGCGCGCCGTACTTCGATTTCATCGCGGCGAGGTGATCGAGGATCGTCTCGGTCGGCCGCTCGCGGTAGCGCGCGGTGCCGACCTCGGCGAGGCCGTAGTGGCAGAAGGTGCAGACGCCCCAGTAGCAGCCGCGCGTCGGATCGTACGGGAGGACGAGCTCGGGCGCGAGGTAGCGCTCGAGCGGCAGGCCGTCGAAATCGGGCGGCGGCAGCCGGCTCATGTCTTCGATTTGCGTGCCCTTGATGACGCCGCGCGGAGACTCGCCGCGCTCGACGCGCCGCACGAGCTCGAGCAGCGCGATCTCGCCCTCGTAGACGACCGCGGTGTGGAACGGGCCGAGCGCCTTCTCGAGCCGCTCGCCCTCGAGCCGGATGAACATCTGCGTGAGCGCGGGGCCGCCGACGGTCACGTGGGCGCGCGTGCCTCGGCGGAGCGCGTGGGCGAGCGCGTAGGCGGGCTGGACCTGCCCGGGGAACGCGACCGAGACGCCGACCACGTCGACCTTCATCGCAGCGAGGCGCGCGGCGAGCGACTCGAAGTACGCGTGGAACGGATCGCGCTCGGGCGACGCGTCGCGCTCGATCTCCTCGGCGCTGAGGAGCGAGAACGGCGTCCGGTACGACGTGAAGTCGACGGCGAGCGGCGCGTAGGCCGCGCTGATCGCGCGCTGCGCGGCGTCGACCGTCGCGACCGCCGCGTCGTAGCGCTGCGGATCCCAGAAGGCCTCGCGATCTCGCAGCGTCGCGAGCGCGCCCTCGATGGCGTGCGGCGCGATCTCCGCGTCGGCGCGCGCGGACCAGAGCTGGCCGTAGACGAGCTGATCCTGGTGGGAGAGCGCCCGCTTCGTTTCGAGCTCGGCGATTCGGCGCTCGACCGCGGCGTGCACGCCCTCGAGGCGCGAGGCCTGGAGGAGCCACTCCCACGCTTCGACGTTCGCGTCGATCGGAACGACCTCGACGTCGTGGGTCCTCAGCCAGGCGGTCAGCGTCGGGACGGAGAGGTACGGCGCCGTCGGATCGCACGTCGGCGGATAAATGAGGGCCACGCGCATCGGGTTCTCACGTATTTAGCACCGGTGGACCTGCTCGAGCGACTCCGCGACGGCGACGAGGCCGCGTTTCGCGAGCTCTTCGACGCGCACCACCGCATGCTCGTGCGCCTCGCGACCGCTTACGTGAAGAGCCCGAGCGTCGCAGAAGAGGTGGCGCAGGACACCTGGGCGGCCGTGCTCGACGCGCTCCCGTCGTTCGAGGGGCGCTCGTCGCTGAAGACTTGGATCGCGCGAATCGCCGTCAACCGCGCCAAGACGCGCGCCGGGCGCGACCGCCGGCAGGTCCCGCTCGAGGACGAAGAGCCGCCGTCGAGCGACGACCGATTCGGCGCGTTCGGCATCATGAAGCGCCGCCCGGCGACGTTCGACAGCCCCGAGTCGCTCCTCGCCGACCAGCAAATTCGCGCCGCCATCGAGCGGGGCCTCGAGGACCTCCCGGCTCAGCAGCGGTCGATTGTGACCCTGCGCGACCTCGAGGGGTTCTCGAGTGAGGAAGTGTGTAACGTTCTCGGCCTCAGCGAGTCCAATCAACGTGTGCTCCTGCATCGTGGCCGAACCCGTTTGCGCGCCGTGCTCGAAAAGACGCTCGGCGAACGGAGGCGACCATGATGATGTGTCGTGACGCGGCCGACGCGATGACCGACGCCGACGAAGGCGCGCTCGCGGGCTGGAGGCTCGTGAAATACCGCGCGCACATGGCGATTTGCCCCTTTTGCCGCGCGCACAAGCAGCAGCTCGACACGACCGTCTCGACGCTCCGCGCCCTGCCGAAGGACCCGCCGTCGGACGACTCGCGCGAGCGGGCTTTGGCGGCGTTCCGAAATCGCAAACGCGACCTGTAACGTTTCCGGCGCTCGGGAGTCTTTGCCGCATGAGCAGCCAAGACTTCGCGACCTCGGAGACCCTCGCGCTGGGCGACGCCACCGTCATCGACGGCAGCCCGAGCATGAAATTTCCGCCGGCGAGCGCGGGCGTGAACGCGTCGCTACGGACGACCGTGCTCCCGCGCGTCGAGATCGTCGGCGCCGAATCCAAGCTCGTCGCCGACGGCAAGATCCGCTACGAGCTCGCGCGCCGCTTGGGCGAGGGCGGCGTGGGCGAGGTCGTGATGGCGCGCGACAACGACATCGAGCGCGACGTCGCCGTGAAGCGTCTCCGCCCCGAGCTCCAGAGCTCGCACGCTTCGATCCTGCGGTTCGCCGAAGAAGTTCGCACGGTGGGTCGCCTCGAGCACCCGAACATCGTGCCGATCCACGACGTCGGCGTGGACGCGAGCGGCGACTACTACTTCGTGATGAAGTACGTCGAGGGCGAGACGCTCGAGAGCATCCTCGAGAAGCTCGCCGCGGGCGACCGCGAGTACCACGCCCGCTACCCGTTCGAGCGTCGCGTGGAGATCATGATGGGCGTCTTCGAGGCGATCGCGTACGCGCACTCGCAGCGCATCATCCACCGCGACATCAAGCCCGCGAACGTGATGATTGGCCCGTACGGCGAGGTCGTCGTGATGGACTGGGGTCTCGCGAGGGTCGCGGGGACGGCGCAAAAGCCAGTCGCGACGGCGCCAGCAACCGACGCCGGATCGAAACGTCTCTGGCAGACCCAGGTCGGCGCGCTCCTCGGGACGCCCGCGTACATGTCGCCCGAGCAAGCGCGCGGCGACGAGCTCGACGAGCGGAGCGACGTCTACAGCCTGTCGGTCATGTTCTACGAGCTGCTCACGCTGCGCCACCCGCACGACGGCGTCACGACGCTCGAAGAGATGCTCGAGGCCGTCAAGAACGCGCCCGCCCCGCGCGCGCTCGGCGTCGCCGCCGCCGTGCAACCGCCCGTCCCCGCCGACCTCGATTGGTTCGTCGAGAAAGGCCTCCGCAAGAACCCCGCGGAGCGCTACCAGTCCGTGCAGGAGATGATCGATCGTCTGCGCCGGCGCGCGAGCGGCGACATCCCGGTGCAGTGTCCGATCACCTTTTCGATGCGCGCGACGACGCTCCTCCGCCAGGCGCTCGCGAAGCGGCCGTTCTTGATGTCGACCGCGTTCATCCTCGGGACGCTCGGCACGCTCGGGCTGGCCGGCTTCGGCGCGGTGCAACTACTGCGGTGACGGCGCACTCCTGCGCGACGAGCACTGGGTTTGGCGTGCTCGACTCGTCCTGCGAGCCGTTCCAGCGGCCGGATGGCGCTTACGAGCTCCGAGCAATACGCCATTGATTGTTCTGGAGGCGCCGGGGACGCTCAAAGCTACGACACTTTTGCGTCCGTATGCGTCATTGATGTGTCGCATGGCCCGGAGCTCGAAGTGCTATGCGACGTTTTGTGGCTCAATGGCCTCGAAGATCGGATCGCATGCGACACATTTAGGATGAGTGACGCTAGACTTCGGCTGACATGCGTCAATCTCGGCCGACTCTACGTCATCTCATCGAACGAAGCCGACAGAAGCTCGGGATGAGCCAAGTAGGGCTCGCTCGCGCGGTGGGCGCCTCGCCGCGCAGCGGTCAGCGGTGGTCGTCGGGGCAGTCGCGGCCTCGGAAAGCTCAGCTCGTCGCGCTAGCGCGCCTGCTCGCGCCGGTCGACCGCGAGCTCGCTGGGCTCGTCGCGACGCAGGCCGGCGTAACGCTCGCGCCCGCGCTTCCGACGTCGCCTCCCGTGCCAGCGGCGCAAAGCGCTGTCGTCCCGCGCGCGATGGCCGACGCCATCCTCTGCGCCGCGGCGGACGCGGCCGACCTCGCACCGCGCGTCGCGCGCGTCGTCGTGATCGCTGCGCTCCGCAGGGCGCGCGAGCTGGGCGTCGACGCGGCGTCGCTCGAGCACGCCCTCGTGGCTCCGAACGCGTAGGAGGACGTCGAGGCACGACTCACTCCAGCGCGAGGTTGAGCTCCTGCACGTTCACGCGCGGCTCGCCCAGGAAGCCGAGCGTGCGGCTTTGCGTGTGCGCAGCGACGAGGGCGCGCACTCTGGCCTCGTCCATACCGCGCGCCTTCGCCACGCGGTGAACCTGGTATTCGGCCGCGGCGACCGAGATGTCGGGGTCGAGGCCGCTGCCGGACGACGTGACGAGGTCGATCGGAATCGGGGCGGCGTTGTCCGGGTCGGCGCCCTTCAGCGCGTCCACGCGCGCTTTGACCTCGTCGAGGAGCGCCGGGTTCGTCGGCCCGAGGTTCGATCCCGCCGAGCTTCCGCCGTTGTACGGCAGCGGCTTGTTGTTCGCGTCGAGCGTCGCCGAGAGCCGGCCCCAGAAATATTTCGGGTCGTCTCGTGTCTGCGTCGTCCCGCCCGCGGCGGGCTCGACGACCCACTGGCGACCGATGAGCGACGAGCCGACGACCTTCCCGTCCTTTTCGATCAAGCTGCCGTTCGCCTGATGGTGGAACGCGGCCTGCGCGATGCCGGTCACGAGGAGCGGGTACGCGACGCCGGTGAGCACGGTGAAGAACGCGAGGGAGACGAGCGCAGCGCGGAGTTGAGCGAGCATGGGACTCACGTGAGGTGGAGGATGACGAGGACGAGATCGATGAGCTTGATGCCCGCGAAAGGCACGACGAGACCACCCAGGCCGTAAATGAGCAGGTGATCGCGCAGGAGGCGCGACGCGCCGACGGCGCGGTAGCGGATGCCGCGGAGCGCGAGAGGGATGAGCGCGATGATGACGAGCGCGTTGAAGATGACGGCGCTCAGGATGGCGCTCTCGGGCGTCGCGAGGTGCATGATGTTGAGCGCGCCGAGCGCCGGGTACGTCGTCGCGAACGCCGCGGGGATGATCGCGAAGTATTTCGACACGTCGTTCGCGATCGAGAACGTGGTGAGCGCGCCGCGCGTCATCAGGAGCTGCTTGCCGATCTCGACGACCTCGATGAGCTTGGTCGGGTTCGAGTCGAGGTCGACCATGTTGCCGGCCTCTTTCGCGGCTTGCGTGCCGGTGTTCATCGCGACGGCGACGTCGGCCTGGGCGAGCGCCGGCGCGTCGTTGGTGCCGTCGCCGGTCATCGCGACGAGCTTGCCGCCCTTCTGGTAATCGCGGATCAGCGCGAGCTTCGTCTCGGGCGTCGCTTGCGCGAGGTAGTCGTCGACGCCCGCCTCGGCCGCGATGGCTGCAGCCGTCTGCGGGTTGTCGCCGGTGATCATCACCGTCTTGATGCCCATCTTCCGGAGCTCGGCGAAGCGCTCTTTGATGCCGCCCTTGACGATGTCCTTGAGCTGGACGACGCCGAGCACCTTCGCACCCTCGGCCACCACGAGCGGCGTCGCGCCTTGTTTGGCGATCGTCGAGACGGTTGCCTTGACGTCCTCGGGGAACGCGCCCCCCTTCGCCTGCACGTAGGCCTCGACCGCGTTAGACGCGCCTTTCCTGATTTCGCGATCGCCCATGTCCACGCCGCTCATCCGCGTCTGCGCCGTGAACGGCACGAACGAAGCCTTGAGCGCGTGGATGTCGCGCTCGCGAATCGAATATTTTTCTTTCGCGAGGACCACGATGCTGCGGCCCTCGGGCGTCTCGTCGGCAAGCGACGAGAGCTGCGCTGCGTCGGCGAGCACTTCGGGATCGATTCCGGTCGCGGGCAAGAACGCGCTCGCTTGGCGGTTGCCGAGCGTGATGGTGCCCGTCTTGTCGAGCAGCAGCACGTCGACGTCTCCCGCGGCCTCGACGGCTCGACCGCTCGTCGCGATGACGTTCGCCTGAATCATGCGGTCCATGCCTGCGATGCCGATCGCCGAGAGCAGGCCGCCGATGGTCGTCGGAATGAGGCACACGAGCAGCGCAACGAGCACGGTGATGGTGATGACCGTACCGTGGCCAGCGGCTTTCACGCTGTAGATCGAGTACGGGAGCAGCGTGACCGTCGCGAGGAGAAACACGATCGTGAGCGCGGCGAGCAAGATGTCGAGCGCGATCTCGTTGGGAGTCTTCTGACGCTTGGCGCCCTCGACCATCGCGATCATGCGATCGAGGAAGGTCTCGCCCGGGTTCGCCGTGATGCGAACGATGAGCCAGTCGGAGAGGACGCGCGTGCCGCCGGTGACCGCGCTGCGGTCGCCGCCGCTCTCGCGGATGACCGGCGCGCTCTCGCCGGTGATGGCGCTCTCGTCGACCGAGGCGACGCCCTCCACGATTTCGCCGTCGCACGGGATGAAATCGCCCGCCTCCACGATGACCAGATCGCCCTTTCGCAGGGCCGAAGCCGAGACGAGGCTCGGCGCGGCCTCGCGCTCGGGCGCGTGGATTTGTTTGGCTTGAATGTCCTTGCGCGCCTTGCGGAGCGAGTCGGCCTGGGCCTTGCCCCGCCCTTCGGCCATCGCCTCCGCGAAGTTCGCGAAGAGCACCGTGAACCACAGCCACGCCGAGACCGCGGCGATGAAGCCTGCGCCGGCCTCCCCATGACCGGCGAGGGCCTGGACGAAGAGCGCCGTCGTGAAGAGGCTCCCGACCTCGACCACGAACATGACCGGATTACGGATCTGGTGACGCGGATCCAGCTTTTTGAACGATGCGCCGATCGCGCGGCGCACGATCGCGCCCTCGAAGAGCGGACGCGCCTCGCCCTTGTGGCGATGCCGTCCGTGCTCGATGTGGCCGGGGACGGCGCCTTTTTCGACGCCGATGCTTTCGGGGACGAGGGGCATCGCGGGTTTCGAGTCCTTCGGAGGGGGCTGAAGATGGGTGGTCATGACGCCTTCCAGGCGAGGTGCTCGACGAGGGGGCCGAGCGCGAGCGCGGGGATGAAGGTGAGCGCGCCGACGACGATGACGACGCCGACGAGCATCGCGACGAACAGCGGCGTGTGCGTCGGCAGCGTGCCGGCGCTCGCAGGAACGATCTTCTTCTTCGCCAGCGATCCCGCCATCGCGAGCGCGAAGATCTTCACGGGGAAACGCCCGAGGAACATCGCCAGGCCGAGCGTCGTGTCGTAGAAGGGCGTCGCCGCGGTGAGGCCCGCGAACGCGCTCCCGTTGTTGTTCGAGGCCGACGAGTACGCGTAGAGCGCCTCGCTGAACCCGTGCGCGCCGGGGTTCGCCATGCCCTTGGTACCGGCGTCGAGGACGACGGCGATCGCGGTGAACACGAGCACCGACGCGGCCGGCACGAGGATCGCGAGCGACGCCATCTTCATCTCGTACGCTTCGATCTTCTTTCCGAGGTACTCCGGCGTGCGCCCGACCATGAGCCCCGCGACGAACACCGCGACCACCGCGAACATCAGCATGCCGTAGAGGCCCGAGCCCACGCCGCCGAACACAATCTCGCCGAGCTGGATGAGCCACATCGGCACGAGCCCGCCGAGCGGCGAAAACGAGTCGTGCATCGCGTTCACTGAGCCGTTCGACGCGCAAGTGGTGGTCGTCGCGTACAGGGCGGATGCCGGCGCGCCGAAGCGCACCTCTTTGCCCTCCATGTTGCCCATCGACTGATCGAGGCCCAACGACGCGAGCATGTGGTTCGGCTGCATCTCCTGCGAGACGCAGAGCCAGAGCAGCGGCAGGAAGATGGCGAACATCGCCGCGAGGACCGCCCATCCCTGGCGCGTGTCCTTCACCATCTTGCCGAACGTGTAAGTGAGCCCCGCCGGGATCGCGAGGATGGAAAGCATGATGACGAAGTTCGAGAGCGGCGTCGGGTTCTCGAACGGGTGCGCCGAGTTCGCGTTGAAGAAGCCGCCGCCGTTGGTGCCGAGATCCTTGATGGCGATCTGCGACGCCGCGGGACCGAGCGCGAGCACCTGCCCGGTGCTCGTCGTCACGTAGCTCGAGAACGTCTGCACGACGCCTTGCGACACGAGGAAGATCGCGAAGACGAACGAGATCGGCAGGAGCACGTAGAGCGTGCCGCGCATCATGTCGACCCAGAAGTTGCCGATGCCCTGCGCCTGCTTGCTGCGGAGGCCGCGGATGAGGGCGACGAGCACCGCCATGCCGGACGCCGCGGAGACGAAGTTCTGCACCGCGAGCGCGAGCATCTGCGACGCGTAGCTCAGCGTCGTCTCGCCGCCGTACGACTGCCAGTTCGTGTTGGTCGCGAAGCTCGTCGCCGTGTTCCACGCGAGGTGCGGATCCGGCGCGCCCATTCCTTGCGGGTTGAGCGGCAAATGACCTTGGAGGCGCTGAATCGCGTAGACGACGAGCAGCCCGGCGAGGTTGAACAGAAGCATCGCGCCGGCGTACGTCGTCCACGCCATGTCCCGTTTCGCCTCGTCCTTCGGGACCCCGATGAGGCGGTACGCCAAGCGCTCGAGCGGACCGAGCAGTCGCCCGAGCAGCGTCGGCTCGCCCTCGTAGACGCGCGCCATGTACGCGCCGAGCGGCTTGGTGAGCCCGACGAGCGCGATCACGTAGGCCACGATCAGCGCGTAGCCGTGCCAGCTCATTGGAAGGCCTCCGGCTTGAGCAGCGCGACGAACAGATAGACGAGCAGCGCGAGCGAAACGACGCCGCCGATGACGTAGAGAGCGGTCATGACAAGCCCTTTACCCGACGCGCTGGCAGAGCTTCACGATGCCCCAGCCGAGCGCGAACAGACCCAATGTGAGTGCGATGTAGACGAGATCCATCATGGAAGTGCTCCCGCGGATTGCGTCGCGCAGCGTACGGCTGCGCGGATTAAGCCGTCGCTAGGATTGGAGGGCGCGGCATTAGGGAAAAGTAAAAGCGAGGGCCGCGACGACGTGCGGCCCAATGCATGACGCGCGCCGGAGCGGTCCCTTCGTTCGCGGCGCGCGACACGGCGCGTGCGGTGCACGGACCGACGCAGGGGGCGCACGCGGCGAACACGGTTCAGTTCTTGCTAACGTGGCGGCCTCGCCATGAGAGCCCTCGCCATCGTCCTCACCGCATCGAGCGTCGCCGTGCTTTCCGTGCCCGCTCGCGCCGACGCTCCGCCGGCCGATCGCGACGCGCGGGTCACGGAGCTCGAAAAGCAGGTCAAAGACCTCCAAGCGTCGGTGAAGGCGCTCGGAGACCAGCAAGCGTCCGGGCAAGGCGTCGTGAAGACCGCGACCAACGCGAGCCTCACGTTGAGCGGTTACGTCGAAGCCTTCTACCAATGGAACTTCAACAATCCGCAGAACTTCATCACCAACTACCGAGGGTTCGACAATCGCCACAACATCTTCTCGATCGACAACGTCGTGCTCGACGCGCTCGGCAAGTACGACCGCGCGTCGGTGCACCTAGCCCTCCAAGTCGGCAACACGCCGGAGGCCTATTACAGCGCCGAGCCCGTCTGGCGCGCGACGAGCGGCGCGGGCCCGTCGGGTCCAGACGTATGGAAGTTCATCCAGCAGGCGACGGTCGGATACCTCGCGCCGCTCGGACGCGGACTGCAGCTCGACGCGGGCATTTTTCTCTCGCCGATCGGTCCGGAGAGCATCCCGGTCAAAGACCAATGGAATTGGTCGCGGTCGAACCTCTTCTTCGGTTTGCCGTTTTACCACACGGGCGTTCGCGCGACGTACCCGGTCACCGATCGATGGACGGCGCAAGCCCTTCTTTGCAACGGATGGAACAGCGTCGTCGACGACAACATCCAACTTTCGATCGAAGGAAACGTGACGTACGCGATCCCCGACAAGCTCACCTTTCAGGCGCTTTATTTCGGCGGCGTCGAGCGACCGCAGAACGCGCCCGAGGGCGCCCCGTGGCGCAGCTTGTTCGACGCCTACGTCAATTATTCGCCGACCAAGTGGTTTTCGATGATGGTCCACGGCGACGCGGGGTTCGAGCCGAACAACTTCGGCGACTCGGGTTGGGCTGCGGGAGCGGTGTACGCGCGCGTTCAGCCCGCCAAGTGGCTCTATTTGGCGGCGCGCGCCGACACGTTCTACGAATGGATCGGGTCCAATGCGTCGGGAAGCGCGACGCCGCTCTTCTGGGGCGGCTCGCACTGGGTGAGCTCGCAGACGGCGACGATCGACGTGCGCCCGAACGACAACATGTCGGTGCGCCTCGAATTCCGGCACGATCAATCGGAGCTGCCGATTTACTTCCAAGGCAACGTCGCGACCGACGCAAACGGAAACTTCGTTCCCAACGCGGTCGCTCAAAATACCATCACGCTCGGCGCGACAGCTTGGTTTTGATCCAAAGCTCCTCGACGCCGGCCTTCATGGCGGCGTGACGCGCGGCAGGCGCACGATGAACGAGCTCCCCTTGCCCGGCGACGTCTCGACGCGAATGTGCCCGCGGTGCGCGGCGACGACGTCGCGCACCATGAGCAGCGCGAGGCCCGCGGCGTTGCCCGTCGAAGGGTCGCGCTCGAAGAGCCAACTCGCGCGCTGCTCGGTCATGCCTGGGCCGTTGTCCGACACGACCGCGACGAGCTCCTCGCTCTCGGCGCTCCACGAGAACACGACCTCGACCCGAGCCTTGGTCGAGCCTTGCGCATAGCGAAGCGCATTGCCGACGAGCGTCGCCAGCGCCCAGGTGATCTTCTCGCCGTCGATCCAGAAGACCGGCGGCGCCGCGCCCACCTGCCGAACCGACAGTTGGACGGCGGAAGTCCTGGCCTGCGACGCGAAGACGTCGAGCAAGCGCACGATGAGATCGTTGATGGGTACGTACGCCCGGCGAAGCGGCACGGCCTCGACGAGCACGAGCTCGATCGTCCCTTCGCGCGTGTGGACGACCGCACGCTGGAGACAACCAAGGCGCGGTGCGCGCGCGACCAGATCGCGCGCGAGTGCGCGAACGTCCTCCGGCACGTCGGCGAGGCTCGCGAGCTCGTGGCCGACCCACGTGCTCGGCGCGCCGTTCTGGACCGCCTCCACGACGCCGTTCGGCTGAAGCACCACGAACCAGCTTTGCATCGCCGCCGAACGTAACCGCCGCCCGATCAAGGAATCATCAAGACCGGGCGACGACGAATCAATTTTCCATTCGGCTCGGATGATCTCCGCGGTCGCGGCGACAGGCTCACGCTCGCCTCTCGCGGCTCTTGCGCGCACGCTCGACGAGCAGCCAGAGCGAGGGCAGCGCGAGCATCGCTGCGCTCAAGCAGCTGATCTCGCCGACGACGGCGACGCTCCCGAGGCTGCGAATCGCGAGGTTGTGCGAGCCGAGGAGCACGAGGTAGCCGAGCATCGTCGTCAGGCTGCAGAGCACGACGGCGCCGCCCGTCGTGCGCAGCACCGCCAGCATGTCCTTGCTCCCGTCGGCGTAATAACGCTGAAAGACGTTGACCGAATAATCGACGCCGATGCCGAACGTCACCGGCAGCGCCGCGAAGTTCAAGAAGTTGAGGCGCGTGCCGGAGAAATAGAGAAACGCTCCCATGCCCGAAATCCCGATGAAGAGCGCGAGCAGCACCGAGAGTCGATGCGCCGCACGGCGGAGCGTGACGAGCACAGCGAGCAACGTCATCGCGAGCGAGAGCGCCACCGAACGTGGGATGTCGCGGGTGACGGCCTTGAGCGCGTCGGCGAACACGATTGCGCGGCCCGAGGCGTGGACGACCTTGCCGGAGTCGAGCTTGGTCTCGCGGAGCGCGTCGGCGTAACGCGACAAATAGTGCAAGTCCTCGGACCGACCCGCCTCCGGCTCGACGACGACGAGGGTGCCGCGTATCCCGTTCTTCTCGGTGAACGGCCTCGCGATGGCGTCCGGCAAGTCGGCGATGCCGAAGGGCGCGAGGTCCTTCGGCGGCATGAGCCGTGCGATCTTCACCCAATCCTGCTCGGCGATGATCCCGCGGTCGTGCGCGTGCTCGAGGCGATCGGCGAGGGCGAGCAGCGTCGGGATCTTTTCGACCTGCTCGCTCGGTACGAAGCTCCAGAGCGAATGGAGCGCGACGAACGGCTTCTGTCCGTCGGGCGCCGCATCCCAGCCCGCGCGGAGCTTGGCGGCGAGCTCGCGCCCCTCTTCGGGCGTGTCCGCGAGGATCACGAGCGAGTCCGAGCTCCCGCCGAGCACGCGATGGGCGACGTCCCAGCTGCGATTCAGGTCGGTGGAGATCTTGGGATTGTTCCCGACCTTGCGCAGGTCGTATTCCATCGGCCCGCGCGCGAAATATTTGGCCGTGCACACTGTCCCGACGACCGCGAGCGCGAGAAACAGCGCGAGAATGGCGCGCGGCGCGAGGGGAACGACGGCCGCGAAGGCCTTCCCGTATTCGAGCCCCGTTTGACGTACGCGCGCGAGCCACCCCCAGGTCGCCGGGAGGCCCAGCGGCGCGCCGCGGTCGACGAGCAACAGCATCGGCGGCACGACGAGCGTCTTGACGATCCAGCAGAACAGCATGCCGAGCGCGGCAATGAACCCGAAGTCGTGGAACGCGCGAAAGTCGGTGACGAGGAGCGAGCCGTAGGCCGCGGCGGACGCGACCGCCGCGATCGCGGTCGGCATCCACGTCATCCCGACCGAGGTGCGCAGCGCGTCGCGCGCGGGCACTCCTTTGCGGCGCTCTTCGAAATAGCGAGCTTGGTAGAGGATGCCGATGTTGATTCCGTTCCCCGCGATGATGCTCACGAGAAAAGCCGTCGCCAGGTTCAGATGGCCAATCACGAGCTCGGTGACACCGAACGTCCACACGAGCGAAATGCCGATGGTGACGCCCATCACGAGCAGCGCTCGCAGGCGCATGAAGTAGAGCAGCACCGCGAAGAGGACGACGGCGATCCCCGCGACGCCGACGCTGACGAGATCGTCCCGGAGGACCCCGTATTCCGCGAAGCCGGTCGGCATGTCGCCTGCCCAACCCACGCGAATCCCGGCGAACTCCGGCCGCTCGGCGCGAACGGCATCGACCGCGCTTCGCATGCGGGCGAGCGCGGCGCCGATGCGGTCGAGATCGCCGCCGGGTATCGGCGAGGTCGCCACGACGACGAGCGCCGTGCCGGCGGCGTCCTGGTAGAAGCCGTCCGGAAACTCGCGGTCGCCCTGCCCGTTCCGTTTGCGCGCCGCGCGAAATCGTTCTTCGAGGTTGGTCGCGTCGGGCATTGGCGGCGACGGCGCGTCCTCGTCGAGGAGCGTGCCCGTCTCTTTCGCGACCTCCCAATCCCATCGCGCGTCGACTTGCTCGCGGAGCGACTCGAGCTCGCGCCGCTCGAGAAAGAGCCCGGCGCGCGGCTCCAGGAACCGCTGCGCTTCGCGGACGCCGTCCTGCGCACTCGATACGACGTCCGGTCCGAGCGCTAGCAGCGCCTGTGTGACACGATCGCCCATCGCGCGCAGCGCGCCCGCGTCGCGGCCTTCGAGCACGACGAGCACCGTCTGCGCGCTAGAGGTCCGCGCCTGCAGGCGGGCGAGCTCCTTTACGCTCGGTTGGCTGTCCGGAAGCAGGGCCTCGTACCGTGTACGCAGCTCGAGTCTCGACGCCAGGGCGCCCATCACCAGCGTGACAGCGGCGACGATCCCGAGGAGCAGCACCGGGTGGCGCAGCTGCCAAGCGGTCAATCGCGCGACGATCGATTGGGTCAATTTCGTCCGCCACTTTGCAAGAGGCGCACACGCCGTCGCAAGCGAATCCGGTGCGCCGCGTCGAACGAAATGCGTTCGTCGTGGCTCGTTGATGGAATCTTGATGAGCCCCGACGTCGTCTTGACGGATTCCTGATTGGCGCCCCGCTAACTTTCCGGACCGTTCAAGGAGGCCCCTCGGTTCGAGAGTTGCACGTGCGACGGCCCGAGGCGGCGAGACGAACATGAGAAAGATACCGATTGCGTTTTTCGCGGCGCTCGCCGCGACGGGCACGTTGGCGACGCGCGCGCGCGCGCAGGGTCAGAACGCGGCAACGACGACCGATGCCGGCGCGCCGACGAGCGTGACGACCGCGCCCGCACCGACGGCGACGACGGCGGCCGCCGCGACCACCGCGCCCGTGGCGGCCGCGTCCGCGCGGCCCGCGACGCTCACGCTCACGCGCGAGGAGCTCGAAAAGCTGATCGACGCGCGCATCGCTGCGAAAGCACCACCGCCGACCCCGACGGTCGGCGAAGGCCAGAAGGAAGTCGAGACGCCGTGGGCGTTCGGCGACTTCTCTTGGACGCCCGGCGGCTACGCTCCGAGCGAGCACCCGCTCCAAGCGGGCCCCTTCACCGGCGAGTTTCGCGTCGACACCGTTTATCACTACAGCTTCGCCAACCCGCGCGACAACTCGATCGGCGGCTCGAGCGAGGTCTTCCGCAGCAACGAATTCCAAGTCACCCAGCTCGGGTTCGGCGGCGACTTTCTCTACAAGAACGTCCAGGCGCGCCTCATGACGCAGTTCGGGATGTACTCGACGACGACCCCGCGCAACGACTCGAGCCCGGCGAAGGGCCAATGGGACTTGAGCGACGCGTATCGCTACATCTCGGAGGCGTACGTCGGCTACCACATCCCGGTGATGAACGGCATCAACGTCCAAGCCGGCATCTTCATGTCGTACGTGGGGCTCTGGAGTTATTACAACTTCGACAACTGGACCTACCAACCTTCGTACGTTTCTTCGAATACGCCCTGGTTCTTCGACGGCGTGCGCGTTCAGATCTTTCCGAACAAGTATCTGAAGATCGAGCCGTGGATCGTGAATGGCTGGCAGTCGTACGGCAAATTCAACGAGGCGCCGGGCGTGGGCCTTCAAATTCGTTGGAATCCGACGGAGTGGTTCTCTGTGCTGGGGAATCAGTATTTCGGCACCGACACGCTCGGCGTCCCCGATCGCAAGCGCATCCATACCGACGACAGCGTGATGGTGCGCTGGTACCACAAGCCGGGCGCCGCGTTCAGTCAGGGCGCGGCCTCGCTCACGCTGGACGCGGGATGCGAGTTCGGCGACGGCAACGCGGCCGCTGGCATCGGCACGACCACCTGCGGGAATCAGTACTTCCTCGGGTTCATGGCTTACACGCGCTTTTGGTTCCTCGCCAATCACGTCGGCCTGACGGCAGGCGGCGGCGCCATCACCAACCCCGGCCGCTACCTCGTGCTGGTCCCCCCGATCAATGGGGCAAGCGCGTTCTCGGGCGTGAGCGCGACCATGCCGGACGGCTCGCCGGCGTTCACGGCGAACGTGGGCGATCAGTTCCAAGCGTGGGACATGCAGCTGACCGCCGACTACATGCCGAACCAGTTCATCACGTTTCGAGTCGAGTTCAATCACCGCGCCGCGAGCATTCCGTATTTCACGGGGCCAGGCGGAATCACGCCTTGCGTGAACGGAGTATGCTCGAACACCGGCGCGCCCGGATCATGGCCCGCGGCAGGCACGCCGGGGCTGAACAACAGCGCTCCCGATCTCGTCCTACACCGAGAATCGCTTGACCGCTGCCATGATGATGCGGTTCTGACGAGACCTTCGAGCAGGTGCGTCACGATGCGCCCCCCGCGTGCTATCCCCGAAGCCCATGGCGGTGCGACCAAATCCCGACGAGTTGCTCGCGCGCGTCAAAGAAGAGGAGCGACAGGCCGCGCGCGGCAAGCTGACGATCTTCTTCGGCGCGGCGCCCGGCGTGGGCAAGACGTACACGATGCTGGAGGCCGCGCGGCTCGCCATCTCCGACGAGCACAAGGACGTCGTCGTCGGCATCGTGGAGACGCACGGCCGCTACGACACCCACTCGCTCTTGATCGGCCTCGAGCTCGTCCCGCGGCGCAAAGTAAACCACCGCGGCGTCGAGCTCGAGGAGCTCGACCTCGACGCCGCGCTCGCGCGCAAGGCGGAAATCGTGCTCGTCGACGAGCTCGCGCACACCAACGCGCCTGGCTCGCGCCACGCGAAGCGATGGCAAGACGTCGAGGAGCTCCTCGACGCTGGCATCGACGTCTACACGACGCTCAACGTCCAGCACCTCGAGAGCCTCAACGACACGGTCGCGCAGATCACCGGTATCACGGTGCGCGAAACGGTGCCCGACGCGGTGTTCGACAAGGCGTACGAGGTGCGGGTCGTCGACTTGCCCGTCGATCAGGTCCTCGAGCGGCTCCACGAGGGCAAGATCTACGTGCCCGCGACCGCGGCGCTCGCGGTCGAGCGGTTCTTCAAAGAGGGGAACTTGATCGCGCTCCGCGAGATCGCGCTGCGGCGCACGGCCGAGCGCGTCGAGGCGAAGCTCCGCGGGTACAAGGCGGCGCACGGGATCGAGGAGACGTGGCACACCAGCGAGCGCGTGCTGGTGTGCATCTCGCCGAGCCCGCACTCGGCGCGTCTCATTCGCGCCGCGCGGCGCATGGCGACGAGCTTGCACGGCCAGCTGATCGGCCTCTTCGTCGAGATGCCGGCGGCGATTCGCTACTCGACCGCCGATCGCGAACGGCTCGCGCAGCACATGAGACTGGTCGAGTCGCTCGACGGTGAGGCGGTCACCATTCGCGGCGACGACGCCCCCTCCGAGATCGTGCGTTACGCGCGCAAGCGAAACGTGACGAAGCTCGTCGTCGGAAAACCCACGCACCCGCGCTGGCGCGACGTGCTGCGCCCGCCTTTCCTCGACGACCTGATTCGAACGAGCGAGGAGATCGACGTCTACGTCATCTCGGGCTTCGAGGCCGAGCCCAAGAAGCCGCGGCGGCGCTCGACCGAGGCGCCTCGCGCTCCGTCGCTCGGTTGGATAGCGGCGGTCGTCGCAGTCGTCGTGAGCACGCTCCTCGGCGTCGCCTTCGCGCGCGAGCAGACCGCCGACGTCGTGATGGTCTTCCTGCTCGGCGTCGTGCTCGTCGCGATGCGCTTCGGCTACGGGCCCTCGCTCCTGGCCGCGGTGCTCGCGGTCGTCGCCTTCGATTTCTTCTTCGTCACGCCATACTACAGCTTCGCCGTATCCGATTTGCGGCACCTCGCGACCTTCGCCGTCATGTTCATCGTCGCGGTGGTCATCAGCAACTTGACCCAACGCATTCGCCGGCAGGCCGACGCGGCGCGCAGCCGCGAGCGCCGCACCGCGGCGCTCTTCGCGATCAGCCGCGAGCTCGGAGCCGCCGCATCGCGCGACGCCCTCGTCTCGATCGCGCTGAGCCACGTCCGGGCGATCTTCGCGACGAAGGCGGCGCTCCTGCTGCCTACGGTGAGCGGCGCGCTGCATACGGCGGCGTCGGACTTCGACGTGGACGACAAGGATCTCGGCGTCGCCGAATGGGTGTGGACCCACGAGCGTGCGGCGGGCGCGACGACCGATACGCTCGCGTCGTCACGCGCGCTCTTCGCTCCGCTCCTCGGCTCGCACGAGCGGGTCGGCGTTCTCGCGCTCGTTCCCTCGACGGAATCGCGCCTCGCGGACCCCGACGA
The DNA here is from genome assembly GCA_963731595.1 of uncultured delta proteobacterium. Classification (GTDB taxonomy): domain Bacteria; phylum Myxococcota_A; class Polyangia; order Polyangiales; family Polyangiaceae; genus DASXHD01. Next base: position 763,472 of record CAVSWE010000001.1, on the reverse strand, counting down.
GCGCCAGCTCCTCGACACCATCGCGCGCCTCGTCGCTTCTGCTCTCGAGCGCGCCGAGCTCGCGGAGGAGGCGCGCCGCGCGCGTCTGCGCGTCGAGACCGAGCAGCTGCGCAACGCGCTCTTGAGCTCGGTCTCGCACGATTTGCGGACGCCGCTCGCGGTCATCACCGGATCGACGAGCGCGCTGCTCGAAGAGGGCGCCCCCAAGGACGAAGCGACACGGCGCGAGCTCCTCAAGACCGCGCACGACGAGTCGCTGCGGCTCAACCGCCTCGTGCGCAACCTGCTCGACATGACGCGCCTCGAAGCAGGCGCGCTCAAGGTGAACAAGGAGCCGCAGCCGATCGAAGAGACGGTGGGCGCGGCGCTCAATCGCATGGAAGACCGCCTCCACGGTCGAGACGTGCAGACCGACATTCCGGCTGATTTGCCGCTTGTCTCAGTCGACGCGGTGCTCATCGAACAGGTCCTCATCAACTTGCTCGAGAACGCGACCAAGTACACGCCCGCCGGCTCGCCGATCCGAATCGCGGCCCGGGCCACCTCGGCCGGCGTCGAGGTCGAGATCGCCGACCGCGGGCCGGGCATCGCGAAAGAAGACGCCGAGCGCGTCTTCGACAAGTTCTACCGCGCGCGCGAGGGCGAAGGCGGCGGCGTCGGACTCGGTCTCACCATCTGCCGCGGCATCGTGAACGCGCACGGCGGCCGAATCTGGGTGGAGTCGCGCGAGGGCGGTGGCGCGAGCTTTCGATTCGTTCTCCCCCTCGATGGTAAGGTGGCGGCGCCATGACCGAGTCGCTTCCGCCCACCGTCCTGCTCGTCGAGGACGAGGTGCAGATGCGCAAGTTCGTGCACCTCGCGCTCGAGTCGCAAGGCTACCGCGTCATCGACGCCGAGACCGGGCGCGACGGACTCCAGCAGGCCGCATCGCACACGCCGGACCTCGTGCTCCTCGACCTCGGCTTGCCGGACATGGACGGCATCGAGGTGACGCGGCGCCTGCGCGAGTGGACGGCGACGCCGATCATCGTGATCTCGGCGCGAGGACTCGAGCCGCAGAAGGTCGAGGCACTCGACGCCGGCGCAGACGACTATCTGACGAAGCCGTTCGGCAACGCCGAGCTCATGGCTCGCCTCCGCGTCGCGCTCCGGCACGCATCCCGCTCGCCGCGCGATCCGACGAGCTCCGTCATCAACGTCGGCGAGCTCAAGATCGATCTCGCGCGACGCCTGGTCTTCGCGGACGAGCGCGAGATTCATCTGACGCCCACCGAGTACAAGCTCCTCGCGACGCTGATGAACCACGCCGGCCGCGTGATGACGCACAAGCAGCTGCTCGACCAAGTGTGGGGCCCTGGCCACGCGCACCAGATGCAATATCTCCGCGTGTACATGACGCAGCTCCGCCAGAAGCTGGAGAAGAATCCCGCGCGGCCGCGCTACCTCTTGACCGAGCCGGGCGTCGGCTACCGCGTGAAGGAAGTGCCGTAGGCTGCACCGCGTGCGTGCTCAGCGCGAGGCTTCGTGTCCCCAGCGGAGCGCGAGCGCCTGGCATGTGGCGTCGCACTCCGGGAACTTCAGCGAGAAGCTGACGGCGTCCTCGCAGCGCGAGCGAAACGCCTCGTCGGCGTCTGCTCGTCGGCAGACGGCTTCGGCGTTTCGCTCGGTCGTGTCGTAGAACGCGCGGCGGTCGGCCGGGTCCATGCGCAGCAGAGCATTGCGCTCGCGAACGGCGTGGTGAAGCGATGCGGCCACCAGCGCCGCGAAGACCACGAGCCCTACCAGCGCGGTCACCCAGGGCCAGTGGACGCCGACGCGACTGCCAGCGCGACGGAGCGGCGAGGTCGCGGCGGTCATGTCGACGTTGGCTGCATGGGCCATTCCATGGCGCCGCAAGGTAGACTGACGCCGTGCCTAACCCCGCCACGCCCGAGCTCCTCGCGCTGCGCGACGAGCTCGCGCGAAAAGACGCCGAGATCATCGATCTGCTCGCCGAGCGCATGCGCGTCATCCGCGAGGTGGCGCGCGTGAAGGCGGGCGCGGGCCTTCCGTCGTTCGACCGCGAGCGCGAGGGCGCGCACCTCGACGATCTCGTCGCGCGCGCGGGCGACGCGGGCGTGCCCGACGATCTCGTGCGCGACGTCTTCGCGCGGCTCTTCGCCGCCTCCCGCCTCGAGCAGCGGCGCTTCGCGCAGGCGCGCGCGACCGAGCGCTTCTCGATCGGCGTCGTCGGCGGCACGCAAGGCATGGGGGCGTTCCTCGGCCGGGTCTTCTTCGCCGGCGGTTTCTCGGTCGAGACGATGGGCCTCGACGAGGGCCCGCCGGCCGCGGAGCTCGCCGCGCGAAACGATCTCGTGATCGTCGCCGTCCCGATCCACGTGACGCTCGACGTGATCGCCGAGGTCGCGCCGCACGTGCGCCCCGGCGCGTGCCTGATGGACGTCACGTCGATCAAGCGGCCGCCGCTCGCCAAGATGCTCGAGCTAGCGCCCGCGGGCGTCGAGGTCGTCGGCACGCACCCGATGTTCGGCCCGCACGGCTTCGACTTCGATCGCCAGAAGGTCGTCTTGTGCCGCGGGCGCGGCGAGACCTGGTTCCCGCGCGTGAAGGCGCTGTTCGAGGCGTTCGGCGCCGACACGCTCGAGGCGACCGCCGAAGAGCACGACGCGCAGATGGCGCTCATCCAGGTGCTCGTGCACGAAAAGACGCTCGTCCTCGGCTCGGTGCTCGAGAGGCTCAAGGCCGATCTCGATCGCAGCCTCCAGTTCGCGAGCCCGATCTACCGGACCGAGCTCGCGATGATCGGCCGCATGTTCTCGCAGCAAGCCCAGCTCTACGCCGACATCCTCACGGTCAACCCCGAGGCCGCGCGCGTCTCGCACCTCTTCGAGCAGGAGGCCGCCTACTTCGCCCGCGCCGTCGCGATGAGCGACCGCGACGCGATCGTGATCCGCTTCGAGCAGGTCTCCGAGTTCATGCGCGACTTCGCCGCATGGGCGAAGAAACAATCCGACGCCATCCTCGACGACCTCGTCCGCCACGGCTGACCGCGCGCGCCCCGAGAGGGAGAGAGATTGAACAGGAAGGTCAGAAGGTCAGAAGGCGAGAGGGAGATGTTTTTGGGGAGAGAGAGAGAGATTGGGTGCGTCTCGTGGTCGGCGGCGCCGCGCGTGCGTTCGGCGCGGCGCTGACCAAACCACCCAATCCAGCAGCACCTCGAACGCCCAGAAGACGAGAAATCAAAAATTCCTCCCTCTCGCCCTTCTGATCTTCTGACCTTCCTGTTCAATCTCTCGGAGAGCTCAGTAGCGCGCGGTCTCGACCAATGCGGGCAGGATGCGGTGCGCGAGCGGGAGGTACTCCATCTCGAGCGTGTACGGGAACGGCGTGTCGAAGCCGGTGACGCGCACCGGCGGCGCCTCGAGGTGGAGGAACGCCTTCTCGTTGATGAGGGCGATGATCTCCGCGCCGAAGCCGCACGTCTTCGGCGCCTCGTGCACGACGACGACGCGGCCCGTCTTCTTCACGCTCTCGACGACCGTCTCGATGTCGAGCGGCCACAGCGTGCGAAGATCGATCGATCTCGCACTCGATGCCCTGCGCCTTCGCCTCGTCGGCGGCGGCGATCGCCTCGTAGAGCATCGCGCCCCACGCGACGAGGGTCACGTGCTGCCCTTCCGCTGACGACGGCGGCCTTGCCGATCGGCACGGTGTACTCGCCCTCGGGCACGTCGCCCTTCGCCGCGCGGTAGATGCGCTTCGGCTCGAAGAACATCACCGGGTCCGGATCGCGGATCGAGGCGAAAAGCAGGCCCTTCGCGTCGTACGGGTTCGACGGGCAGACGACCTTGAGCCCCGCGACGTGGATGAACTGCGACTCGGGCGACTGCGAGTGGTAGTGCCCGCCGCGGATGCCGCCGCCGACCGGCGTGCGGATGACGAGCTTGGCCGGGTACTCGCCGCCGGAGCGGTAGCGGTACTTCGCGAGCTCGCTCACGATCTGGTCGTACGCGGGGAAGATGAAGTCGGAGAACTGGATCTCCGGCACCGGCACGAGCCCGTAGAGCGCCATGCCGATCGCCGTGCCGATGATGCCGCCCTCGCTGAGCGGCGTGTCGATGACGCGGTCGTCGCCGAACTCGTCCAAGAGCCCCTGGGTCACGCGGAAGACGCCGCCGACCTTGCCGACGTCCTCGCCGAGCACGACGACGCGCTCGTCCCGCTCATCTCGAATCGCAGGCCGTCGTTGATGGCCTGAACCATGTTCATTTGAGGCATTGGGTCGATCCTCTCAGTGCCGCTTTCGCGCGCGGTCCGCGCAGCAGCTGCTCGCGCTGTTCTTGCGGAAATGCCACGGGGGCTCGGCGTAGACGTCCTCGAACATCGACTCGAGCGACGGCGGCGCGATCTTCTCGGCGGTCGCGACCGCCTCCTTGATGCGCGCGTCGGCCTCGGACTCGAGCGCCTGCTGCTTGCCGTCGTCCCAAAGGCCGCGCCACCTCGAGGTGCTTGCGCAAGCGGACGATCGGGTCGCGCTTCTTCCAGTGCTCGACCTCGCCCTCCTTGCGGTACGCCTTCGGGTCGTCGCTCGTCGAGTGGCCGGAGAGGCGGTACGTCATCGCCTCGACGATCGTCGGGCCCTTGCCCTCGGCCGCGACGCGCGACCGCGTCGCGCGCGCACTTGTAGACTGCAAACAAATCGTTGCCGTCGCACGCGAACGCCCGGCACGCCGTACGCGACGCCCTTGTCGGCGAACGACGACGACGCCGTCTGCCGCTCGACCGGCACGCTGATCGCCCAGCCGTTGTTGCGGCAGAAGAAGATCGTCGGCGTCTTGAAGACGCCCGCGAAGTTCATCCCGTTGTGGAACTCGGCCGAGCTCGTCGCGCCCTCGCCGAAGTAGACCAGGCCCGCGAGGTCGTCCTTCTTGATCTTCGCCGCCCACGTGAAGCCGACGGCCTGCGTGATCTGCGTGCCGATGGGCGAGCTGATCGACCCGAACTTGGCGGTGCGGCAGGTGTAGTGATCGGGCATCTGGCGGCCCTTGGCCGGGTCCTCGCCGTTGCCGAACATGTTGTTCATGTACGACTGGAGCGGCATGCCGCGCCAGAGCGCGGCGCCGAACTCGCGGTAACAGGGGAAGAGCCAGTCCTGCGCGCGGATCGCCGCAGCCGAGCCGATGATTGCCGCCTCCTCGCCGAGCGAGCCGATGTGAAAGCCGATGCGTCCCTGACGCTGGAGCGTGACGAGCCGGTCGTCGAGCACGCGCACGAGGACGAGATGCTTGTAGATTGCAACGACCGTCTCGGGCTCGAGGTGCGGGTCGGTCGTCGGGTCGAGCGACCCGTCCTCGCGGAGGACGCGGACGACGTCCGGATCGCCCGTGTGCGACGGAGAGGCCGAGCCGGAGGGCGCGGACGGAGGGAAGGTTTGTACGGCCATGGGCGGACGCGAGCCTACTCAAAGTGAGGCTTCGCCGCACGCGTTTCTCGTCACTTTTGATGGCGCGACGCGATCATGGCGAAGTAGCGGCGGCCGATGCCCGAGGCCTGCGCCGCCTGCGCGACATTTCCGCCGTGGCGCTCGAGCATGCGCTCGACGTAGCGGCGCTCGAACTCGGCGAGCACCTTGTCGCGCGCCCGCGGGAACGGCAGATCGAGCCCGAGCACGCCCTCGACCAAGTCGGCGCCGGGGGACTCGTAGGCCATCGGCTCGGCCGCGGCGAGCTCGCCGAGAGCGATGTGCCGCGCGACGGCGTTCGCGAGCTCGCGCACGTTGCCCGGCCACGCGTACCGCTCGAATCGGCGCAAGAGCTCGTAGGGCGGGCTCGGCCTTCGCCGCCCAGTTTCGTGCCAGAAGTGCGTCGCGAGGACCGCGACGTCGCCCTTGCGCGCGCGGAGCGGAGGCAGCTCGATGCGGGTCACGGCGAGGCGATAGATAGAGGTCGTCGCGAAAGCGGCCGTCCTGCACCTCGCGGTCGAGATCGCGGCGCGTCGCCGCGATGACGCGTACGTCGACCTTGATCGGCGGGCCGCTCGCGCCGCACGCGGCGCACCTCCGACCGCTCGATCGCGCGGAGGAGCTTCGGTTGCAGCGACAGCTCGAGATCGCCGATCTCGTCGATGAGGAGCGTGCCGCCGTCGGCCTGCTCGAAGACGCCGGTGCGCTGCGCGACCGCGCCGGTGAATGCGCCGCGCTCGTGGCCGAAGAGCTCCGACTCGACGAGGCTCGGCGCCACGGCGGTGCAGTCGAAGACGACGAACGGACCCTTGGCGCGCGCGGCCCGCGTCGTGCAGCGACTCGGCGAGCACTTCTTTGCCGGTCCCCGTCTCGCCCTCGATGACGACCGGCACGTCGCTCGCGGCGATGCGCTCGCAGAGCGGATAGAGGCGGCGCATCTCGATGCTCGCGCCGACGACGTGCCCGAAGGACCGCGCGCTCGAGATCGGGATCGCGTGCGCCGCGGCGACGGCGTCGACGCGCAAGACCGAATTGCCGAGGCGGACCGCTTCGCCGCCGGCGAGCATGGCGTCGAAGACGCGCACGCCCGCGACGAACGTGCCGTTGCGCGACCCGAGATCGACGAGCCGAAGCCCATTTCCGCCGAGATCGAGCGCCGCGTGCCTCCGCGAGACGGTCGGGTCCGAGAGCCGCAGGTCGCAGCTCGCGCCCTGTCCGACGAGGATTCGATTCGACTGCGTGCCGTCGAGCGTCGTCTCGGCGCCCGCGTCGGGCCCTTCGACCACGACGAGCCGGAAGGTTCCGGTCACCTGGACCTGCTGAGGCGCTTGGACTTCGGTCGCGGCTTCTTCGGACGCCATTTCGTGGGATGCTAATCTAAGTGGCGTGACGAGCCTCGGGCGTTACACGCTTTACGCGAAAATCGCCCAAGGCGGCATGGCGACCGTCCACTTCGCGCGGCTCGCGGGCGAAGCGGGCTTCACGCGCACGGTCGCGGTGAAGCGCCTGCACCGGCACCTCGCGGCCGATCCCGCCTTCGGGACGATGTTCCTCGACGAGGCGCGCCTCGCGGCGCGCATCCGCCACCCGAACGTCGTCGCGACGATCGACGTCGAGCAGGTCGAGGACGAGATCTTCGTCGTCATGGACTACGTGCACGGCGAGCCTCTCGCGCGCCTCATCCGCTTCGTCGCCGGCGCGGTCGAAAAAATTCCGTTCGAGATCATCTCGGCGATCATGACGAACGTGTTGCAGGGTCTCCACGCCGCGCACGAAGCTCGCGACAACAAGGGCGCGCCGCTCGAGCTCGTGCACCGGGACGTCTCGCCGCAGAACGTCCTCGTGGGCACCGACGGCGTCGCGCGCGTCATCGATTTCGGCGTCGCGAAGGCGCGCGGGCGCGTCCAGACCACGCGCGACGGCAGCGTGAAAGGCAAGCTCGCGTACATGTCGCCCGAGCAGCTTCGCGGCGAACGAATCGATCGCCGCACCGACGTCTACGCGGCGGGCGTGATCCTCTGGGAGCTGCTCACGCTCGTGCGGCTGTTCGGAAACGACAGCGAAGCGACGACGATCGAGAACGCGCTCCAGCGGAAGATCGAGCCGCCGAGCGCTTTCGCGTCCGACGTGCCCCCTGCCCTCGACGCCGTCGTCATGCGCGCGCTCGCGCGCGATCCCGCGGATCGCTTCGACACCGCGAAGCAAATGGCCGCCGCCCTCGAAGAGGCGATGCCCGTCGCGACGCAAGCGAAGGTCGGCGAGTGGGTCGAAGCGACGGCGAAGAGCGCGCTCGAGAAGCGCTCGCAGATCCTCGCCGACATCGAGCGCGCGACGACGCTCATGGCGCCCATCTTCCCGGACCCGCCGAAGCTCGCGCCGAAGAGCAAGCGCGGCTGGAGCGTGTCGATCGGCGCGGTGCTCTTCGCGTTCGGCGCCGTCTTCGCGCTGCGCGCGCTTTTCGCGCGGGCGCCGGCCGCGCCCGCGCCCGAGCCCGCGCCGGCGCTCGTCGCGAGCGCCACGAGCCCGACGCCGAGCGCGAGCGCGACGCTGCCCGAGCCCGCCGACTCCGAGGGCGTCGAGCCGCCGCCCCACGGTCACGTCGTCCGCCGCCGCCGCCCTGCGTCGCACGCCGACAAATGCGATCCGCCCTACACCGTCGGCTCCGACGGGATCCGCCGCTACAAGCTCGACTGTCTCCACTGAGCGAACGAACCTTTCCAAAAGTTGGAACGGACCGTTCCATCTCGCCGCCCCGATCGCGCCATTTCTCGGAGAATTCGCGTGGCATCGGGGTTGCTCTCAGGGCCGGCCATGAAGGCCACACACGTCGCTGCCGCGCTCTTCGCTCTTCTCGTTCCCCTCGCCGCCGACGCCCGCATGTCGTCGTCGGGCGCGTCCTCGGTCCAGTTCGTCGCGAGCGGACCGGCGGGCATGCGCATCGTCGGCAAAGCCAGCACCGTGCAGGTGTCCGACGACGCGCAGAACGTGACCGTCACGGTTCCGCTGTCGGAATCTCGCGACCGGCATCGAGCTTCGCGATCATCACATGCGCGACAAGTACCTCGAGGTCGGAAAGTATCCGAGCGCCGAGCTCGTCGTTCCGAAGAGCGCGCTCCGCATCCCGACCAACGCGGAGACGTCCGGCGACGCGACCGGGACGATGAAGCTCCACGGCCGCACGAAGTCGGTGAGCTTCCACTACTTCGCGCGCCCCGACGGGAGCGTCATCCACGTCGCCGGCACGGTGCGCGTAAACATCCGCGACTACGGCATCGACGTACCGAGCTATCTCGGCGTCACCGTGAAGCCCGACGTCGACGTCGAGGTGCACTTCGGAGCGCAGCAATGAACGCGCGCGTCCTCGTCGCCGCGCTCGCCGCGGCCGCCGCGGCGGGCTGCTACATGACGAGCGGCGACGGCAGCAACCCGGGCGGCCCGAGCGGCCCGGCGGCCCCGGGCGCAGACGCCGGCACCCCGCCGACCACGACGACCGCGTCGGATCTCCCGTGCGACGTCGCCGCGGTGCTCCAGTCGACGTGCACCTCTTGCCACTCGAACCCGCCCGTCGGCGGCGCGCCGATGCCGCTCGTCAGCTACGCCGACCTCACGGGCAAGGCGCTGAGCGATCCCACGAAGACGGTCGCCGAGCGGTGCGTCGTGCGCATGCAGAGCGCGACGACGCCGATGCCGCCCGGCGGCGGCGCGACGTCGAGCGACATCCAGACCCTGCAAAATTGGATCAGCGCGGGCTACCCGCAAGGGACGTGCGGCGCGGGCGACGGCGGCGCGAGCGAGTACAACACGCCGACGGTGTGCACGAGCGGCGTCTACCGCACGTCGAACGAAGGCAGTCAGTCGATGCGCCCGGGCAACCCGTGCATCACGTGCCACGCCCAATCGGGCGGCGAGGCTCCGAGCTTCTCGATTGCCGGCACCGTCTACCCGACGGCGCACGAGCCGAACGACTGCGTCGGCGTCGGGAGCGGCGTGCAAGTCGTCATCATGGACCAGAACGGAAACACGCAGCTCACGCTCACGACCAACTCCGCGGGCAACTTCCAATCGGAAGCCTCCATCTCGAAGCCGTACCGCGCGAAGGTCGTCTACAACGGCAAGGAGCGCGCGATGAGCGCGACGCAGACCGACGGCAACTGCAACTCGTGCCACACCGAGAGCGGCGCGAACGGCGCGCCTGGCCGCATCATGGAGCCGAAATGATCAGAACGCGAAGCCCGCGCCCCCGAGCCCGACGCTGACGTGCTTCGAGGGCGCGTGCGACGTGCCCCACACGATCCAGAAGACGCCCGCGGCCGCGAGCGCGACGATGCCCGCAACGAGCGCGACGTCGGCGATCGTGAGCTTCGTCTGGATTCGGAGACGCTGTGCGCTCGTGCAGTACGGCGCGCACGTCTTTCGAAGCGCGTCTTGATCCGAGAGGCCCGAAAGGCCGAAGCCGGCGAAGATGGCGCCGCCGGCGACGGCGAGCGTCGAGGCAGTCACCGCGGCGACGAGGAGACCGGTGGTGCCGCCGTGCGAGGGGCGCTCCGCGGCGACTACCGGCGTGGTGACGATGGGATGCATCGTCACCGCGACCTCTTGGTTGCGCCGTCCCTCGTCGAGCTGCGCCCGTTGCTCGACGGGCGCGTACCCGGGTCGTTCGAAATGAAAATCGTGGGGCCCGGGGTCGACGTCGACCGCGATGCCCGCGTGCTCGGCGAGCACGACGCCGTTCTCGGTGACGCGCGCCCCGTCGAGCGGCTTGCCCGTCTCGTCGACCGTCTTGAAGATCACCGACGCGACGCCGCGGTCCACCTCGCCGAGCCACTGGGTGCAGTCCTGCGACACGATGTCCGGGCAGTCTTTGCTCGAGCAGACGAGGAGCTGCTCGCGCGCGGCGACGAGCTTGTGCTCCTTCTTGAGGCGCTGACCTTCTTCGGCGGCAGCGGCGCAGCCGGCCTTGTCGGTCGCGCGTGCGGGCGTTTCAAAAGCGACGAGCCCGACGAAAAGGATTGAAACACGAAGCGCACAGCGTGCGAGCACGGCGCAGAGACTACACAGTTTCGCGGCCGTTGGTCGACTTCACGCGCGACGCGCGTGCTATCTTCGCCGGGTGAACGCGGGCGAACGAGCGGGTGCCACCCTCGTAGGACGCTACGCCGTCTTCGAGGAGATCGCGTCCGGCGGAATGGCGACGGTGCATTTCGGGCGCCTGCTCGGGCCGTCCGGCTTCTCGCGCACGGTCGCGATCAAGCGACTGCACCCGCACTTCGCGCGCGACGCCGAGTTCGCGTCGATGTTCCTCGACGAGGCGCGCGCTCGCCGCGCGCGTCAGGCACCCGAACGTCGTCCCCACGCTCGACGTCGTGAGCGACGAGGGCGAGCTCTTCCTCGTCATGGAGTACGTGCAGGGCGAGTCGCTCTCGCGGCTCGTCGCGTGCGGCGCAACGAGCGAAGCGTCGATGCCGCCGAGCGTCGCGGCGTCGATCGTCGTCGGCGTGCTCCACGGGCTCCACGCCGCGCACGAGGCGATCGACGAGCACGGGCAGCCGCTCGGCATCGTGCACCGCGACGTCTCGCCGCAGAACGTCCTCGTCGGTCGTCGACGGCATCCCGCGCGTCGTCGACTTCGGCGTGGCGAAGGCGATCGGTCGCGTGCAGACCACGCGCGAGGGGCAGATCAAAGGCAAGATCGCCTACATGGCGCCCGAGCAGATTCGGCGGGCGACGCCGACGCGCAACATGGACGTCTACGCGGCGGCCGTCGTCCTCTGGGAGATGCTCGACGCTCGAGCGTCTCTTCGGCGGCGAGAACGAGGTGACCGTGCTCGAGCGCGCGCTTCACAAAGAGGTCGATCCGCCGAGCAAGCTCGCCGCGGGCATCTCACCCGAGCTCGACGCGGTCGTGTTGCGCGGGCTCTCGCGCGATCCGGCGACGCGTTTCCAGACGGCGCGCGACATGGCGCGCGAGATCGAGAACGTCATTCAGGTCGCGTCGGTGTCGAAGGTCGGCGAGTGGGTCGACCTCGTCGCCGGCGGAGCAATCTCCGAGCGCGCGTCGAAGGTCGCCGAGATCGAGAGCCGGTCGCAGATTCGCACCTTGCCGCAGGAGGGCGGCTCGGACGACGCCGCGAGCCGGTCCGCTCCCGTCGCGGCGCCGGTCGGTCCCGTCGATCCTCGAGATCGCTCCGAGCGCGTCCGCGCGCAGGCGCGTCGCGATCTTCGCCGCCGGCCTCGCGGTCGTGGCGATCATCGGAGCCGCCGTCGGGATCCGTGTCGCGTCGCGCTCGCACGAGGCGCCGTCCGCCGCCGCGCCGTCCTCGACTCCGAAAGCCCCCGAAACGACGGCGACGACCACCGCGACCGCGGTGACCCCCGTCGCGGCGACCGTCGCGCCGGCGGCGACCGCGACGGTCGCGTCCTCGGCCACCGCGACCACGGCCGAGCCTCACCGGCGCCACGCGCCCATCGTCCGCGATTTTCCGGCGACCCGGCCCGGCACGAAGCCGGGCTGCAACCCGCCCTACACCGTCGATTCGAACGGCGTGAAGCAATACAAAATCGACTGCCTCTGATCTCGGCGCTGCGCTACGTGCACGTCGAGCCGTTGCAGCTCCCGCTGCAGCACTGGTTGTCCTCGCTGCAACCTGCATCGGAAGGGATGCACGCCGAGCAACGCCCCTGGGTGCAGAACTCATTCGGGCAGCACGTGTCGGGCTGCGAGCTGCACGAAGCATCGACGCCGCCGCAGCTCGTCGCGCAACGATGACCCGCCGTGCACGCGGGCGAGGTCCCGCAGCAGGAGCCGTTGCTCTGACAATACGCCCCTTGGCAACCGGTCTCCTGAGCGACGTCGGAGCCGGCGTCGCTCGGTTTACCGTCGGAGCCGGCGTCGCTCGGCGCGGCGTCCGCGGATGCGTCGCTCGCGTCCGCGGTCGTCGCGTCGACGCCGCCGTCGTCGCACGCGGCGCCGCACGTGAGGTAGGAGTCGACGCCACACCCCACGACGGCGGACGTCGCGAGGGCGATCAGCCCGAGAAGCAAGCGCATGCCCGGATTATCGCGCCGATCGCGCGACGAGACCACTCGAACCGCTTCACGCGCGGAGATGCGCCGGAACTCCGCGTTTCACGACGGTGTCGCGCGCGAGCTTCGGGTCGGTCTCGCGCCAGTCGGTCGTGTAGTGCAGGCCGCGGCTCTCGTGGCGCGACATCGCGCACTCGACGATGAGCTGCGCGACCGTCGCGATGTTGCGGAGCTCGAGGAGATCGCGCGTGACGAAGTACTTCCAGTAATACTCGGCGATCTCTTCTTGCAGGAGCGCGATGCGCCGCTCGGCGCGCGCGGAGGCGCTTGTCGGTGCGCACGATGCCGACGTAGTTCCACATGAGTCGCCGGAGCTCGTCCCAGTTCTGGGTGACGATGACGGCCTCGTCGCTCGTGCCCGCTTGGCCGGTGTCCCACTCGGGCACGCTCGGGAAGGGCTGCTTGCGTCGAGCGCTCGCCGATCGCCTCGGCGGCGCGGTGACCGAAGACCATCCCCTCGAGCAGCGAGTTCGACGCGAGGCGGTTCGCGCCGTGGAGGCCCGTGCACGCGGCCTCGCCGATCGCCCAGAGGCCGGGGATCGTGGTGCGCCCCTCGAGATCCGTCGTCACGCCGCCGCAGAGGTAGTGCGCCGCCGGGACGACCGGGATCGGCTCGCTTGGTCATGTCGATGCCGAATCGCTTGCATTGCTGCATAGATGTTCGGGAAGTGCTCCTCGACGAAGCCCGGCGGCTTGTGCGTGATGTCGAGCCACACGTGCTCGGCGCCGGTGCGCTTCATCTCGAAGTCGATGGCGCGGGCGACGATGTCGCGCGGCGCGAGCTCGCCGAGCGGGTGGTGCTGCTTCATGAAGGCGACGCCGTCGGCGCCGGCGGAGGACGCCGCCCTCGCCGCGGAGCGCCTCGCTCGATGAGGAAGCTCTTCGCCTGCGGGTGGAAGAGGCAGGTCGGGTGAAACTGGTAGAACTCCATGTTCGCGATCTCGGCGCCCGCGCGGTACGCCATCGCGATGCCGTCGCCGGTCGCGACGTCGGGGTTGGTCGTGTAGAGGTAGACCTTGCCGGCGCCGCCGCTCGCGAGGACCGTCGCGCGCGCGAGCACCGTGACCACCTTGGGCGCTTGCGACGTGCCGATGCTCGAGACGTCCAGCACGTACGCGCCGACGCAGACCTCGGGCCCGCCGTATTTCGCGAGCGTGATGACGTCGATCGCCATGTGCTCTTCGAGCACGCGAATGCGAGGTGACGCGCGCACCGCGTCGACGAGCGCACGCTCCACTTCCCTGCCCGTCGTGTCGGCGGAGTGCGCGACGCGCCGCGCGGAGTGACCGCCTTCGAGGTGGAGGTCGAGCTCCGCGTGCCCTTCGGGATTCTCGGCGCGATCGAAGCGCGCCCCGATTCGCTGGAGCTCGGCGATGCGGGCCGGCGCGTCGCGGACGCACAGCTCGACCACGCGCTCGTGGCAGAGGCCCGCGCCGGCGGCAAGCGTGTCCGCGATGTGGGCGTCGAACGAGTCCGTATCCGCGAGGACCGCGGCGATGCCGCCCTGCGCGTATTTCGTGTTCGACTCGTCGGCAGCCCGCTTGGTCACGACGATCACGTCGCCGTGCTTGGACGCCTCGAGCGCGAACGTCAGGCCTGCGATCCCGCTCCCGAGGACGAGGAAGTCACACGTGAGGGCCACGAAACGATTCTAGGGCCGTTACTTGATCCCGTTCAGCTCTTTCTCGATCTGATCGAGCTCGGTCTTGTAATTCGCCGACGAGACGGCCTTGGCGGCGGCGGTCGCCTGCGCCGTCGGCGCGGGGAGCTTGTCGGGGTCGGCGGTCGGGGCCGTGTCGGTGTCGGCCGACGCCGAGTCCGCGAGGGCGGTCAGCGAGGCGGCGCTCGACGGGGCGGCCGCCACGGAGGACGCGGCCGCGGAGCTCGACGAAGCCGTCGAATCCGTTTTTTTGCACGCGCTGGTGGAGACGACCACGGCAGGGACGACGATTGCGACTGCGAGCATCGGCAATAGACGTTTCATGCTCATCACCTTTTTTCTTGGGCCCGGACGTTACTCTCGATTTGACACCCGGGGGGCGAAACTTTACATGAGGCCCGTGAAAATCCTCGTCCCCCTCAAACGTGTGGCGGATCCGGACAACGCCAACAAAGTCAAAATCAGCCCGAACAAAATCGACACGGCCGGCCTCGAGTTCAAGCCGAACCCGTTCGACGAGTACGCGGTCGAGACGGCGCTGCGCCTGACCGAGAACGGCACGAACACGAAGCAGCGTCTGGGCGAGGTCATCGTCGTGACGTTCGGCCCGAAAGAGACCGAGCAGACGCTCCGTGCCGCGCTCGCGACCGGCGCCGACCGCGCCATTCGCGTCGACGCGACCGACGATCAGCTCGACGGCGATCTCGTCGCGCGCGCGCTCAAGGCCCTCGTCGAAAAAGAGAAGCCCGACCTCGTCCTGCTCGGCAAGCAGGAGGTCGAGGGCGACGCCAACCAGGTCGGCCAGCTCCTCGCCGAGTACCTCGGGTGGCCGCAGGCGACCTTCGCCGGGTCGATCAAGAGCGAAGGCGACAAGGCGCTCACCGTCGGTCGCGAGGTCGACGGCGGGTCGATGATCGTGAAGGTGACGCTGCCGGCGGTCGTCACCGTCGACCTGCGCATCGTCTCGCCGCACGCGGTCCAGAGCATGCACAAGCCCGATCACGCCTACCAGGAGGGCGTCCGCTTCGCGGCGCTGATGGCGATCATGGCGGCCAAGAAGAAGCCGCTCGCCTCGGTTCCGCTCGCGGAGCTCGCGAGCGACGCGGCGCTCAAGATCAAGTACGTCGGCTTCGAGCCGCCGCCCGCGCGCAAGGCGGGCATGAAGGTCAAGACCGTCGCCGAGCTCGTCCAGAAGCTCCGCGCCGAGGCGAAGGTGATCCAATGAGATACTCTCGTCATCGCCGAGCTCGCCGAAGGGCACGTCCGCAAGAGCACGCTCAGCGGCGTCGCGTTCGCGAAGCAGACGGGCGGCACGTTCTCGATCCTCGTCCTCGGCTCCGGCGCGAAGGCCGCCGCCGCGGAAGTCGCCGGCTTCGGCGCGCAGAAGGTCCTCGCCTGCGAGGACGCGTCGGTCGCGCAGCCGCTCGCCGAGCGCCTCGCGCCGACGGTCGCGCAAGTGGCCAAGACGGGCTTCGACGTGATCGCGTTCACCGCGAGCTCGTTCGGAAAAGACCTCGCCCCGCGCGTCGCGGCGAAGCTCGGCGCGGGCTACGCGTCGGACATCAGCGCGGTCAAGGTCGACGGCGGCCTCTCGTTCAAGCGCCCGATGTACGCGGGCAACGCGTACGGCTGGTGCAAGGTGACGACGGCCACTTCGGTCGTCAGCGTGCGCCAGAGCGAGTTCGCGGCCGCCGAGCCGAGCGGCGGAGCGTCGCCGGTCGAAGCGGTCGCGGCCGCGCCGGTCGACGCCGCGGCGTCGCGCGTCGAGTTCGTGAAGATCGAGGCCGCCAAGAGCGAGCGCCCGGACCTCGGCGAGGCTCGCGTCGTCGTCTCCGGCGGCCGCGCCCTCAAGGAGAAATTCGCCGAGGTGCTCGAGCCGCTCGCGAGCCTGCTCGGCGCCGCCATCGGCGCCAGCCGCGCCGCGTGCGACGCCGGCTACGCCCCGCCCGAGCTCCAAGTCGGCCAGACCGGCCGCGTCGTCGCGCCTCAGCTGTACGTCGCGATCGGAATCTCCGGCGCGATCCAGCACCTCGCCGGCATGAAGGGCAGCAAGGTCATCGTCGCGATCAACAAGGATCCCGACGCGCCGATCTTCCAAGTCGCGGACTACGGTCTCGTGGCCGATCTGTTCACGGCCGTACCCGAGCTCGTCACCGAGCTGAAGAAAGCGCAGTAAGATACCAGTCGGAATGACCGGCCAGCCCACGCAGCTCGAACGCGCACGCGACCGGGCCGCGCAGGCGATCGCGCGGATGACGATCGACGACGCGTCGCCGTTCGCCGCGTCGGAGGCGCTCGCCAAGCGCGCGCTCGGCCTCCCGAGCGCGGACGACGCGCGGCTTCGCTTCTGGGACTCGCGCGTGCCCGGGACGCGCGTCGGCGACGACCGATACCGCTGGGAGATTTCGCATCGACGCTGCAAGGGCGGCGCGCACGTGCCGCCGCGCGAGGACTGGCGCCCGCTCCGGCCCGAGGTCGAGCGCGATCCGGACGAGCTTCGCATCTCGCTCCCGCTCGCGATCGCCGACGGGTGCGCGTACCTCGCCGAGCTCGCGGGCGAGCCGGCTCACGCCGAGATCGCCGCGCGACTCCTCGCCGAGGCCGAGCCGCTCTTCCGGCGCGATCTCGCCGCGTCGGTGCAAGCGCAGAACCCGTGGACCGACACCTTCGCGCTCCGGTGCATCGCGTCGCGACCCGCGGCGCTCGAGCGCCTCCGCCACCTCGCGCTCGCGATCGCCGCGGGCTACGCGCCCGTCGCGAACGAGGGCGCCGTGCGCGGCCAGCGTTTCCCGCTGCACGATCGGCCGCTCGTCTCCGCGAGCGCGCAGCTCGCCGCCGGCCTCCACGCCCTCGGCCACGATTCTGCCTTTGCTCGGGAGCCTGGTCGCCACGGTGCGCGCCGCGCAGCACGACAGCGGCGGCTTCGGCGACGCGATGCCCGAGCGCATCGAAGCGAAATTCGGCCGAGACAACGTGCTCACGAGCTACGTCTGCACCGACCTGCTCGCGTCGCTCGATCCGTCTTTCGAGCTCGAGCGCGCGCTCGCGTGGCTCGCGTCCGAGCAGCGTGCGGACGGTTTCTTCGTCGCGTTCGGGCCGGAGCTCGGCTGGCTCACCGGCGAAATCGCGCGCCTGCTCGGCGCGGCGTCGCGCCCGTTCGCCGAGCGATTCCGTTTCCCGCACGTGCCGAGCGCCAACCTCGACCGCAAGACGGGCCTTCCCTTCTACGCGTTCTTCGACGACCTCGCGCACCTCTTCGCCGCGCTGCCGGGCCTCTCGAGCGCCGCCGTGCCCGTCGCGTTCCTCGACCTCGCCGGGTTCGGCGCGTTCAACAACGCCTTCGGCCAGGATCTGGGCGACTCGGTGCTCGCCGAGGTCGCGCGCGCGCTCGAGACCGTCGCCTTCGCGCGCGCCATCCGCGACGGCGGCGACGAGTTCATCGTCGTGGGCGCGCCCTGTCGCACAGATCTCGATCGCGATCTCGACCTCTTTCGCGCGGCGTGGCCCGCGCGATTCGCCGCCGCGTTCGGCAAGGACGTGCCGCCCGTCGCGCCGCGCATCCTCGTCACCGACGCGCCGGGCCGCGCGCTCCGGCAAGCGCGCGAGCGCCTCGGCCGCAGCATGGGCGACGTGAAAAACGCCGCGAAAAACCCGCCGCCCGAGGGCGTCCTCGCGCGCATCGTCTGAAGCCAAGCGCGCCGATTTCGAGTATGTACCGGTCGTGAGCTATCTCGTCCTCGCTCGCAAGTATCGCCCGCAGACGTTCGACGACCTCGTCGGTCAGGAGCACGTCGCGCGGACGCTCGCGAATGCGATCGACGCCGGCCGCGTCGCCCACGCGTTCCTGTTCACCGGCGTCCGCGGCGTCGGCAAGACGACGAGCGCGCGCATGCTCGCGAAGTGCCTGAACTGCCTCGGCCCCGACGGCAACGCCAAGGGCCCGACCGCCAAGCCCTGCAACGTGTGCTCGGCGTGCAAGGAGATCGCAGCCGGCATGGACGTGGACGTCCAGGAGATCGACGGCGCCAGCTACAACGGCGTCGACGAGGTCCGGCGACTTCAGGAGGGGCTCGTCTTCCGCCCCGCGCGCGATCGCTTCAAGATCTTCATCGTGGACGAGGTCCACATGCTCTCGAACGCCGCGTGGAACGCGTTCCTGAAGACGCTCGAAGAGCCGCCGCCGCACGTCAAATTCATCTTCGCGACGACCGAGGTCCACAAAGTCCCCGTCACGATCCTGAGCCGCTGCCAGCGCTACGACTTCAAGCTCATCCCGACGCAGGTGATTGCGCGCCGGCTGAAGGACGTGCTCGGGCTCGAGAAGATCGCCGCCGAAGACACGGCCGTCGCCGTGCTCGCGCGCGAGGCCGCGGGCTCCATGCGCGACGCGATGAGCCTCGTCGATCAGGTCATCGCTTTCAGCGGCGACAAAATCGCTCTCGCCGACGTGACGCGCGTCCTCGGCGTCGCCGACCGCAAGATCCTGCACGATTTGTGCGCCGCGCTGGTCGACGGACAGGCCGACGTCGCGCTGCGAATCGTGGACGACGTCGCTCAGCAAGGCTTCGACGTGGTCCACGTCGCCAAGGATCTGCTCGCGAGCTTGCGCAACGTCGTCGTCGCCAAGGTCTCGCGGCGAGCACGCGCGCGAGCTGCTCGATCTCGCCGACGAAGAAGTGAAGGACGTGATGACGCTCGCGCAGCGCGCGGAGGTCGACGACCTTTTGCGGCTCTTCAACGGCTTCTCGAAGTCGTTCGACGACATCGCCAAGAGCGGCCAGGCGCGCGCGGCGCTGGAGATGACGCTCGTGCGGCTCGCGCGCAGACCGCCGCTCCTCCCGCTCGACGAGCTGCTCGTGCGGCTCGGCGATCTCGAGCGGCGTCTCGGCGGCGCGGCGTCGCCCGGTCCGCGCGGCGGAGGCGGTGGCGGCGGCGCGCGAGCTTCGTCGCAGGCGCACGTCGCGACGACCGCGGTCCCGCACGACGCGGTGCACGTCGCTGGATCCGCCGCAGGCGGGACGGCGCAAATGCCGAGCGTCACGGGGGCCGCCGCGGGCGGAACGGCGAAAATGCCGAAGACGCACGGCATGCTCGCCCTCGCGCCCGCCCCCGACCAGACGCCGACGCCGACGTCCGCGACGCAGCTCAAGGTCGACGAGGTGTCGCCACCGCCGCCTTCGGTCATTCCCATTCGCAGCGCACCGCCGATGGACGACTGGCGCGCCATCGTCGAGCGCGTGCGGGCGAGCGATCCGGGCCTCGCGTCGGCGCTCGAGCACGGCGTCCCCATCGAGACGAGCCGCGCGAGGATCGCGCTCGGTTACGCGCCGGACGACTTGCTCGGCCACACGGTGAGCGACGAGTCCGCGATCGCCAAGCTCACGCGGGCCGCGCAAGCGCACTTCGGCATGGTCGTCCCGGTGCAGATCGATCAGCGACACCGCGGCGGCAAGGTCGGGTCCGTCCACGCCATCGACAGCGCCGAGCGCCGCGCCAATCTCGACAAGGCGCGAACCGCGGTGGAGCAGCACCCGCTCGTGCGCGACGTCGTCCGAATCTTCGACGCGGAGCTCCGCGACGTGAAGCTACCGGAGAAGGACGACGGCTCGAAATGACCGTCCGTAGTCTTGCCCACGTGCTTGCAGGCCGCAGGCGGCAGCGAGACAGTGCGGCCGAGCCGCCGCGAGTCCGTCGCGACCGGCGCGAGCGGCCACGAGCCGTCGCCGCCAGCGGGTATGCCGGCGAGACGTGCCGACCCGGCCAGGAAATTTCCGTTGCCGCATGTCGTCGGCAGCGTCATGACCGAAACGAAGCCTTTTCGACGAGGAGCGACCCTTGAACTTCCGAGGTGGAATGAACGAGCTCATGCGCCAGGCCGCGCGCATGCAGCGAAAGATCGACCAGGCGAAAGAGGCCGCGCGCGACAAGGAGATCGTCGCCGAGTCGGCCGGCGGCAAGGTGAAGGCCACGGTGACCTACGCGCGCCGCGTCGTGCGCATCGAGATCGATCCCGAGCTCCTGAAGTCGGAGGTCGAGCTCGCGCTCGACGGCGCGTGCGCCGCGCTCAACTCCGCGCTCGAGCAAGCCGACAAGGCGATGGAAGCCGAGGTCGAGAAGGTCACGGGGGGCGTGAAGATCCCCGGCATGGGATGAGCCGGCAGAAGCGCGTCCTCGAGCTGCTCTCCAAGCTGCCGGGCGTCGGGGAGAAGACCGCGCAGCGCTACCTCTTGTTTTTGCTGACGGGCGACGAGCGCGTCGCCCGCGAGCTCGGCGCGGAGATCGCCGCGCTGCGCGACTGGCTGAAGCCCTGCGAGCGGTGCGGCAACATCGCCGAGATCGACGAGGAGCACCGCGGGCCTGTGCTCTGCGCCATCTGCACCGACGGCAAGCGCGACGCGAGCGTCTTGTGCGTCGTCGCGCGGGTGACCGATCTCCTCGCGATCGAACGCGCCGGCACGATGCGTGGCCGCTATTTCGTGCTCGGCCGGCTCCTCTCGCCGCTCGAGGGCGTCGGGCCGGACGACTTGCCGCTCGACAAGCTGGTGCACCGCATCCGCGAAGACGGCGTGCGCGAGGTGATCGTGGCGACGCCGCCGAGCGTCGACGGCGAGGCGACCGCGCTCTTGCTCAAGCGCGAGCTCACCCCCCTCGGCGCGACAATCTCGCGCATCGCGAGCGGCGTCCCGCACGGCGGCGACCTCGAGTTCGCCGACCCCATCACCATGAGCCGCGCTCTGGCCGGCCGCCAGCGCCTGTGAGAGAGCAACAGGAAGATCAGAAGCTCAAAAGCGCGCCGCACCGCAGGCCCAGCCCAACGCTACACACCGGAACATAAACCCGCGCAGTCTCCCCCCATGCTGGGTCGGCCCCTTGCCGACCCAGCTCTCGCCTTCTTATCTTCTGACCTTCCTGTTAATTCTCTCTCTCATGAAAGCGATCCACAGCGACGAAGCCCCGAAAGCGATTGGCCCCTACTCGCAGGCCGTGCGCGCGGGGGAAATGGTCTTCTTGAGCGGCCAAATCGCGCTCGATCCCGCGCAGCGGCGATATGGTCGCCGCCGACATCGGCAAGGAGACCGAGCGCGTGCTCGACAACATGGCCGCGGTACTCCGCGCCGCAGGGCTCGGCTTCGAGCACGTCGTGCGGACGACGATTTATCTCGTCGAGATGGCCGATTTTCCGACGGTGAACGAGACCTACGCGAAGCGCTTCTCGGGCACGTTTCCCGCGCGCGCGACCGTCCAGGTCTCGGCGCTCCCGAAGGGCGCGCGCGTCGAGATCGACGCGATCGCCTTCGCCGGGAAGTGAGAGGGCGCTCAGCGCCCGAGCGTCGCACGCAGCGCGGCCTGAAGCGCGCGCGCCGTCTCGCCGGGCACGCCCTCGCCGATGGCGCGCCCGTCGACGCGCACGATGGGTAGAATTTCGCGCACGCTCGACGTCACGAACATTTCGCTCGCCCACTCGACGTCGCCCGCCTCCATCGCGCGGAGCTCCGCGCTCATGCCCATGCCGCGCGCGAGCTCGAGGACCGTCGCGCGCGTGATGCCCGGGAGGACGCTGGTCGAGACGAGCCCGCCGCGCACGACGGCGAAGACGCTGCCGGTCGCGGCCTCGAGGATGCGGCCCGCGTCGTCCGCGAGGAGCGCGTCGTCGCAGCCGCGCTCGCGCGCCTCGTCGCGCGCGAGGAGACGCGGCAAATACCGGGCGTATTTCGCGTGCTCGACCTCGGCTGTCGCGAACGACGCGCGCGCGAGCACGCACGCCGTCGCACCGCGCGCGCGCAGCTCGTCGAAATTCGGCGCGGGCTCGGCGAGGACCAGGCGACGCGTCGGCTGATCGACGAGCGCACCGTCGCCTGCGGCGCCACGCAGGACGAACACGCGAACGACCGCCTCCCCCACCCTCTCGGCCGCGCTCTCGCACTCGCGCGCGAGCGTCTCGCGCGGCGCGTTCGGACGCAGCCGCGCCCAGGCGGCCGAGCGCTCGAGCCTGTCCAGATGAGCGTCGAGCGAGAGGACGCGCCCGCCGTACGCGCGCATCGTCTCGAACACGCTGTCGCCGAGCAAGACGCCGCGCGCGTCGAGCGGGAGCGCCACACCCGCGGAAACCGCCTCGCCGTCGAGGAGCGCGACCGTCGTCACGCGCGAGCTCGCGCCGCCGCGCGATTGTTGCATTCTGCAATCGCGCGCGCGAGATCGCTCGGCGCGGCGCCGGCGTCGAGAGGCGCACCGAGGACGATGTCGACGCGCGAGAGCGGCCACGGCACGACGAATCGATCCCACGCGCGCCCGAGCACCCAGCCGCGCCGAGCCGCCGCGCCCGCGGGGACGACGCACGCTCCGGCGCGCGCGGCGGCGACGAGCGCGCCCGGCTTGGCGACGCCGTACGGGCCTCGGGGCCCGTCGACCGCGAACGCGGCGTCGGTGCGCCCGCTCCTGAGCTTTCGAACGATCGCCGCGAGCGCCCGAGCGCCACCGCGCGAGGACGACCCACGCACGACGTCGAACCCGAGCACGCGGAGGGCCGCCGCCTGCAGCTCCCCGTCGCGCGACCGGCTCACCATCACGCACGTGCGACCGCGCCGCGCGACCCCGTGCAGCATCATCTGCGTGCCGTGGAAGAACGCGAGCACGCACCCGCGCTCGCCGAGCGACCCGAGCGCCTCGCCGCCGTGCACGCGAAATCGAAGCGTCGCGAGCCAGAGCCGCGCGAACCAGCCGAGGAGGACGCCTGAGTTTTTCCATTCGGCGAGCCGCGTCTTGGCTTTGCCGAGCTCGGGCTCGTTCTCGAGGGCGCGCTCGAGCATCTGGATCGCTTTCGTCTTGTCGCCCTGCTGCATGCTGATCTCGCCGAGGTAGAAGAACACCTCGCCCTTGGTGATGCCCGCGGCGCGGTCGAGCTTCTGCAGGAGCAGCGCGCGGAAGGTCTTCTGCGCGCGATCCAGATCGCCCGACTCCATCGAGAGCATGCTGAGGTCGCGCAGCACGCCGACCGAGCCCGGGTCCACCTTGAACGCCATGTCGTACTGCGCGAGCGCGCCGGCGCGATCGCCGAGGCCCGCGAGCGCGCGGCCGAGGCGGTGGTGGTAGAGCGCGAGCTCCTTGCTCCGCTTGCCGGCGAAGGACGCGATGATGCGCTCGAGCACGTCGGCGGCGTCCTTCTCGCGGCCCGCGGCGGTGTACGCGTCGCAGAGCGCGAGCAACAGCTCGCGGTCGTTCGGAGCGAGCTTGGCCGCGCGTTCGAGCGCGGTCACGGCGTCGCCGGGCACGCTGCGCTGCTTGACGTGGATGTCGGCCGCGCGGCGGAGGAGCTTCACCATGGCCGGGTGCGCGCTGTCGCCTTGGGCCTCGAGCAAGGTCGCGTCCTCCGCGAGGAAGGCCGCGAGCTCGCTCCATTGCTCGTTCTTCTCGTAGAGCGCGCGGAGCCGGTCACGGACCTCCGCGTTGCCGGCCTCGAACCGGAGCGCGCCGCCGAGCGCGCTCTCGACGCCGGCCGTGTCGCCGAGCTTGTCCTTGGCGTTCGCGAGGCGCAGCGCCAGCGCGACGCCCGCCGCCGGCTCGCTCTCGCCAGCGACCAGCCGCTCGAGCGCGCTCGCCGCGCGATCCCAGATCGATCGTCCCTCGGCCAGCCGCGCCACCGCTTCGAGCGCGCCGTGGTGCGTCTCGTCGCGCTCGAGCACCGCCTCGAACGTCGCGAGGGCCTTGCCCGCGTCCTTGAGGCGCGTCTCGTAGACCTCGCCGAGCCGTACTTGGAGCGAGAGCTCCGCGGCCGCGTCGGCGCGCTCTTTCGCCGCTTCGATCTGCCCCGTCAAGAGCTCGGCGAGCTCCTCGTCCTTGCCGCCCTTCTCGAGCAAGTCCGAGAGAGCGACCACCGCGTCGGTGCGACCGCGGTTCTCCTCGAGCACGGAGCGGAGCGTCTCGATCGCCGCGGACGAGTCGCCCATGGCGTCTTGCAGCTTCGCGAGCTCGATGCGCAGGGCCGAGCGCGTCTCCTCGCCGGAGGCGGTGTCGATGAGGGTCTGGAGGAGCTTGGCGAGCTCGCGTCGCTTGCCCAGCGCGCCGTAGAGATCGCGCAGCGCCGAGGCCGCTTCGGCGTCCTCGACGTCGTTCTCGAAGAGCTCCTCGTAGAGCTGGACCGCCCGCGCGTCGTCCTGCAAGTGCTCGCGCGCGGCCCGCGCGGCGCGGTGCCGGAGATTGGAGATCGTCTTTCCGTCCGCCTCGAGCTCGGCGCGACGCAGGAGCAAGTCGACGACGTCGCCCCACGCGCCCGCGCGCTCGCGCAGCGTGCCGAGCTCCTCGAGCGCCCAGAGATCGCCCTCGTCCTCGGCCAGCAAATCGCGGAGCACCTGCTCGGCGAGCACCGCGTCGGCGAGCGTGCCCTCCGCGAGGCTCTTGGCTTCGCGAAGGAGCGTCCGCTTGTCGGACAGATTGACCTCGAGCTTCGCGCGCGCGCGCAAAGTCTCGACGAGATCGCGCTCGCGGCCCGGCGCGCGCTGGAGCTCCTCGAGCGCACGCAGGACGTCGGTGTTCTCGGGATCGAGCTTCCGCGCCTCGACGAACGCCTCTTCGGCGCTCTTGGCGTCGCTCGTCTTGTCTTTGTGCCAGCCGGCGACGCGAACCCAGAGCTCGGTGCGCGCTTGCGCCGGCAAATCGCTCGCTTTTCGTAGCGCCGCGGCGAGCCCTTCGGCGGCCTCGCGCCACTGGCCCGTCGTCTCGGCGAGGCGCTCGAGCTCGGTGAGGGCGTCCGGATCCGACGCGTCCTCGAGCACCGCCTCTTCGACCACGCGCTGCGCGCGCGCGGCGTCGTGCGACTGCTCGTCGAGCACGCGCGCGAGATCGAGCCGGCTGCGGTTGCGCTCGCGGACGCCGTGCGCCCGGCGGACGCGCCGCTCGTAGAGCTTGGCGAGATCGTCCGGACGTCCGAGCGCGCGATACACACCCTCGAGCGCCTCGAACGACTCGTCGAAGGTGTCGTCGTCGTCGAGCATGCCCTCGAGCACCTCGCGGCTCGCGCCGTGCTCGGGCATGCGATCGAGCGCCGCGCGGAGCGTGCCCAGCGCCTTGCGCTTCTCGCCGAACTCCTTGAGCTGCAGGCACGCGAGACGGAACGTGAGCTCCGCTTGCGCCGCGCCATCGGCCTCGGCCGAAATCCGCCGCTCGAGCACGTCGGCGAGGTTCCGCGAGTCGCCCAGACGCGAGTAGAGCCGGTCGAGCGCAGCGAGGATCTCGGGCGAGTCGCCCGCGTTCTCGCCCGCCTGCGCGTAGGCCTTCGCCGCGCGCGCGTCGTCGTGGAGCTTCTCTTCGGCGACCTTTCCGAGGCGCACGAAGAGGCTCGTGGTGACGTCGGCGTCGAAGATCGAGCCGGCTCGCTCGGTCAGCGTCGTCGCGTAGCGCGACCAGCCGTCGTCGCCGTTCTTCTCGGCGACGCGCTCGATCTCGGCGTGGAGCTCGGCGTCGCTCGGTTCCTCGGCGACCGCGCGGTGGAGCGCGTCTTGCGCGCGCCGCGCGTCGCCCAATTGGTTCTCGGCGACGTCCGCGATGGCGCGCAGGGTCCGCGCGCGGCCGTCAGGCTCGGTCTGCGCGCGAAGTCGCATCTCGAGCACGTCGGCGAGCGCCTCGCTCCGTCCGGACGACCGCAGCACCGGCTCGAGCACGTCGGCGGCAGGCTGTCGCAGCTCCTCGCGGCTCTCGCCGATCGCGCGCACCGCGGCGATCGCGTCGTCGTCGGCGCCCGCCTCGAGCACCTCGCGGTAGGCTTCGAGCGCGCGCTCCGGGTCCTCGAGCTCCTTCGCGAGGAGCCCGCCGGTTCGCTTCTTCAGCGCGCGACGCTCGCCTTCGTCCGCCGCCTCGGCCGCTTGCAGCCGGAGGTTCTCGAGCAGCTCCGGCCACATCTCCTCGGCCGTGTAGAGCCGATCGAGCCTGCGCATCACGTCGCCATCGCCGGGCTTCACCGCGAGGGCCTCGCCGAGCAGCGAGATCGCCTCGCGCCGATCGCCGAGCCCGCTCTCGTAGCGGTCGGCCGCCGCGAGCAGGAGCGCGAGCTTCGCCTCCTCGTCGCCCTCGCCGAACGAGTCGATGCGCTTGCGGTAGAGGTCGACCAGCCTCGCGGCGTCGTTCTTGGTCTCGTAGAGGGCGATGAGGTCGTCGAGCGCGCCAGCGTGATCCGGCTGGAGCTCGAGCGCGCGCTCGTAGGCTTCGATCGCGCCCGGCGCGTCCTCGAGCATGTCGCGCTTGATGGAGCCGATGCGCCGCCACGTCGCGGCGCGCTCTTCGTCGTCCCCCTGGAGGTCGGTCTTCCGCGCGAGCACGCGCACGATCGCGGGCCAGTCGGAGAGCAGCGTCGCGAGCTCGTCGATGTGCTCGAGCGGGTCGAGCTCGCCCTCGTCGAGCTTGTAGAGCCGCTCGTAGGCGTCGAGTGCGCGGCGGGGATCGTCGCGCCGCTCGTCGTGAAGCTTGCCGAGCGCCGAGAGGAGATCGCGCTGGCCGAGATCGGAGGCGCGCTCGATTCCGTGCTCGTAGGCCTCGGCGAGATCGTCGTAGCGGCCGGTCGTCTCGCCGAGCCGGTCGAGGCTCTCGCGGACGCTGCCGTCGTCCGGGTCGAGGACGAACGCCTCGCGCGTCGCGTCGAAGGCGCGTCGCAGATCGCCGCCTCGCTGTTCCCAGAGCTCCGCGGTCTCGCGATAGATCGCCACCTTCTCGGAGTCGTCTTTCGCGAGCGCCAGCCTCTCGCCGTTCACCGCGACGAGGTGGCGCCAGTCGTCGGCGCGCTCGTAGATCGGCCGCAAGATGTCGACCACGCGCGCCTTGTGCTCGTCGTTGCCGAGGAGCGCCTCGAGCGCGTGGACGGCCGTCTTCGCCGACTCGTTGCCGGCGCCCGGCGGGATCAGCTCGACGACGGCTTGGTACTCGTCGATCGCGGTCGACGTCTCGCCGAGCTTCTCGAGCAACTGACCGAGCTCGCAGCGGAAGCGCGCCTCGTCCTCCGGCAACGCGGCCTGCTCGGCGCGTCGGCGCAAGAGATCGGACAGATCCTTGAAGCGCTCGCGCCGCGCGTAGAGACGCGTGAGCGCCTCGAGCGAGTGGGGGTCGGTCTCGTCGAGATCGAGCGCCTGCTGATACGTCTGGATCGCCGCGTCGTCGTCGCCGAGATCGTTCTCCTCGAGCTCGGCGATGGTGTGGAGGGTCGTGAGCCGCAGCGACGGATCGTCGCGGTACTCGAGCGCCTCGCGGTAGAGCGCGACGCGCTCCTTCGGCAGGCGGGCCTCGCGAAGGAGGCGGTCGATGGCCTCGAAGACGCCCTCGCTCTCCTCGGGCGCGAAGGCGTAGGCGCGGCGATAGAACTCGAGCGCGCGCTCGTTTTGCTTCTGCGCTTCGTAGATCTCGCCGGTGCGGCGCGCGAGCTGCGCCGTCGCGGGCTCGTCGGCCGTCACCTTCGCGAGCTCGCCGGCGAAGATGTCCGCGAGCCGTCCTTCGGCGTTCGCGACGCGCGCGAGCCGCTCGAGCTCGTGCCACGTCTCTTCGTCGGTCACGTCTTCGGTCAGGAGCTTCGCGGTCGTTTCGAGCGCCGCCGAGTAATTCTCTTCTTGCTCTTCGTGGAGCTTGGCGAGCCGTCGAAGGAGCTGCCGGCGCTCGTCGGGGTCCTGGCTGACGGCCAGGCGCGCGTCGAGCGTCGCCATGACGCGGCGCCAGTCGAGCTTCGTGAGGTAGACGCTCTCGAGCATCTCGGCGGCCTGCGCCGCGTGCCCGGGGCCGCCGCTCGCCGGATCGCGATGCCCCTCCTGCATGAGCGCCTCGAGCGAAGCGACCGTCTCGGCGTGCTGCGAATCGAGCCTGAGCGCGGCCTCGTACTCGCCGAACGCGCGGTCGTAGTCGGAGAGGTGAACGCTCGCGACGCGTCCGAGGGCGTGGTGGAGCCCCGCCTTCTCTTCGTCGCTCGGCCCCGCACCGATCTGCCGCTCGTAGAGCGCGACGAGATCGTCCCAGCGCTCCGCCGCTCCGTAGAGACGCACGAGCGCGTCGATCGCGGCCTTTTCGAGGGACAAATCGAGGATCTGCTCGTACGTCTCGATTGCGCTCTGCGCGTCGCCCGAGCTCTCGCAGAGCTTGGCCTCTTTGTAGAGGAGCTCCTTGCGCTCGCCGTCCGAGTCGGCGACGTCGACGCGTCGCTTGATGACGTCGAGGAGCTGCACGTTCTCGCCGGCCGCTTCGTAGAGGTGCTCGAGCGCCTCGAGCACCCGTCGATTGTCGCCGCGGATTTGAAGCGCCTTCTCGAAGTGCTCGCGCGCGGCGGCCGCGTCGTCGAGCTTGTCGCGCGAGAGCTCGGCGATCTTGATCAGCGTGTCGAGCTGCTGCTGCTCGTCGAGGATGTTGGGCGCGACCTCGCGCAAGATCGCGACGAACGCGGCGGTCTTGCCGGCCGCGGCGCCGAGACGCTCGGCCCGCTCGATCCATGCGGGGAGCTCGGCCTCGCCGGCGGCCTCGCGCAGACCGCGCGACGCGTAGCCGAACGCCGTGTCGAGGTCCCCGAGCGATTGCTCGGCGACCATCATCGCCTGCTGCAAGATCGCGAGCCGATCCGACGGACCGTCGGCGAGCTCGGTCTCGATGTCGAGGACGCGGAGGAGCTTCTTCTGCTCGCCGTCGGCCTCGTAGAGCGGGCGCAAGACGGCCGCGGCGTCGCGGCGAACGCTCTCGACATCGAGCATCGCCTTGAGGGCGGCGCGGCTCGCCGCGTGCGACGGATCCAGCGTGAGCGCTTGGCGGAAGGCTTCGAGCGCGCCGGGCGCGTCGTCCTGTTTGTCGCGGCGGACGCGACCGAGCCGCGCGAGGAGCTCGATTTTGTCGACCGGCACCTCGGCGATCGCGAGGTCGGCCTCGAGCGTCTCGGCGAGGTCGTCCCAACGCTCCGCCTTCTCGTAGAGCGCGGCGATCGGCGCGAGCGCCGCGTGCTCCGAGCCGAAGTCGTCGAGGATCGCGCGATACGCGAGGATCGCCTCGTTCGTGTCGTTTAGTCGCTCGGCGAGGACGAGCGCGAGGCGCGTCATCAGCTCCTTGCGCTGATCGCCGTCGGTCGAGGCGCGCTCCCGACTGCGGAGCACGGTCGCGAGCGCGTCCCACTGCTCGGTGCGCCCGTAGAGCCGGTCGAGCGCCGCGAGCGCCTGCTCGTCACCCGGGTCGTCCTCCGCGCGCGCGCGCCACGCGGCGATCGCGCCGGACGGATCGTCGAGCGCGTTCTCGTGGATGTCTCCGAGGCGCGCCCAAATCGCGCGGCGGGCGTCGCCGTCTTCTTCGAGCTCCAC
The DNA here is from genome assembly GCA_963731595.1 of uncultured delta proteobacterium. Classification (GTDB taxonomy): domain Bacteria; phylum Myxococcota_A; class Polyangia; order Polyangiales; family Polyangiaceae; genus DASXHD01. The sequence continues at coordinate 733,969 of CAVSWE010000001.1, read as the reverse complement.
CTGCACGCGGAGCACGTCGGCGAGCTCGCGGGGCCGATTTTCGGCCGCGTAGATGCGCTCGAGCGCGCGCGCCGCGGGGAGCGCGAGCGCGTGATCGGTGCGATCGAGATCGAGCACCTCGCGGTAGACGCCCTCGGCCCGCGCCGGCGCGTCGAGGAGATCCTCGAAGATCTTCGCGACCGACATCAAGATCTCGCCCCTCGGCTGCGGCGCGCGCGCGTTCTTCGACGCCGCGAGGAGCACGCCGGCGGCTTGCTCGTGCGACCCGACGCGCCGCGCGATGTCGAGCAAGCGCGCGCGCGCGTTCTCGTCGTCGGGAGCGATCGGGACGAGCTTCGCGTAAGCGTCGAGCGCGGCGACGTCTTCGTTCAGCCGGTCGTCGCGGAGCTCGGCGATGCGTCGCAGGAGCTCGGCGCGCTGCTCGTCGCCCGCGGCCGACTCGAGACGCACGTCGAGCACGCGCACGAGATCGCGCGCTTGGTCCGCCGCCAGGTACGCCGCTTCGAGCACGACCGCCGCCCGCGCGCGGAGGTCGGCCTTTCCGAGGCACTGCTCGACGAGATCGCGAGCCGCCTTCTCGCCGGGGTCGGCGCCGAGCACGACCTCGAGGTGGTCGAGCGCGCGGGCGAAGTCGCCGAGGCGCGTCGCGTGGAGCGTCCCGAGCCGCAGGCGCAGGCCGATCGCCTCGTCCCCTGCAGCGCCGTCGAGCCGCCGGCCGAGGAGCGCCGCGAGCTTCTCCCAACTCTCCTGCGCCGCGTAGAGAGTCTCGAGGGCGCGCGTCGCCTGCTCGTGGTGCGGATCGATCTCGAGGATGCGCTCGTAGTAGTGCGTCGCCTTCGCGCGCTCGCCGGTGATCTCCTCGGCGACGAGCGCCGCCTCGGCGAGCAAATCGGTCTGCCGCACCGGGTCGGCCGCGGCCACTGAGCGCTCGTAGAGCGCCTCGAGCGCGCCCCAGCGCTCGAGCGAGGTGAGGATCTGTTTGAGCCGCGCGAAGGCGCGCTCGTTGCCCGCGTCGCGCGAGAGGATTCGCTCGAGGTACGGCGTCGCCTTCTCGACGTCGCCGAGCATCTCGTCGTAGAGCGTCGCGATGCGCTCGGAGAGATCCATGTCGACCGCCGCGGGCAGATTGCTGTCCCCCTCCGGCGGGACCGCGCGCACGAGCGCGTCGACGAACGCCTGCGTGCGCCCGGTCTTGTTCGCGAGGACGCCGAGCCGATCCCACATCGAGAGCTCGCCCGGCACCTCGTCGGCCGCGCGCGCGGCGACGTCGAACGCCTCGCCGAGCTGTCCGCGGTTTTCGTGCACCGTCACGAGCTTGTCGTAGAGCGCGCTCCGCTCGCCCTTCGAAGCGGCGGTCGCGATGAGCACGTCGAGGACGAGCGCTTGCTTGTCGTGCTGCCCGGTCGCCGCGTAGTGCTGCTCGAGCAGCGCGGCGGCGCGCGGTCGCGACTCGGCGATTTCGAGCAGACGCTCGAGGATGGCGACCGCCTGCGGATCGCCCGGGATCTCGTCGAGCGCGCGCTTCACGGCGGCGAGCGCCTCGCCCGGTCGCTTCAGCTCGATCTGGAGCTTGGCGATCTCGAGCTCGCGCGCCGCGCGCTCCTTGCCTTCGCGCTGGTCGCGGTCGCGCTCGAGCATTTGCACGGCCTCGTCGGCGCTACCTGTATTCTGCAACAATCGTGCGAGCGCGCGCAGGGATTTGCCGTGCTTCGGCACGACCTCGAGCACGCGGCGATAGATCTCCGCCGCGCGATCCGGCGCGCCCATCGCCTCTTCTTCGAGGACGGCCCACTCGCACAAGAGCTCGACCTTCTGCGCCGTGTTCGCGCGCGCGACGCGCGTCTCGTAGAGCCAGCGGAGATCGTCCCGGCGATCCTGCGCGCGCAGGATGCGATCGAGCTTGGCCACCGCGTCGTCGTCGTCCGGGTTCTGCTCGACGAGCGTGCGGTACGCCGCGATCGCCTCGTCGACGCGCCCGAGCTGCGTCGCGTAGGTCTCGGCGATTTTCGCTTCGAGCACGTGCTTCTCTTCGGGCGACGGCGCCGTCGCGGCCTCGAGGCGCGCCTGGAGCGCCGCGACGAACGCGGGCCACTGCTCCGCGGCCGCGGCCGCGGCCTCCAGCTCGGCGAGCGCGCCGTCGCGCCCCGGCAAGAGCTCGTACGCGCGCTGCGCGTACCGAAACGCGGCGCCGCGGTCCTGGAGCTTCTGCCCGGTGACCTCGGCGAGCTTGTGGAGGATCTCGAGCCTCCGCTCGTCGTCCTTCGCGTGCGAGTGGAGCACCTCGTAGAGCGCCGGCAGGCGCGCCCACTTCTCTTCGCGCTCGTAGAGCGGGATGAGCGCCCCAGCCGCGCGCTCGTCGTCCGGGCGCACGGCGAGCACGCGCTCGTACGCGCGGAACGCGCGCTCCGGCTGGTCCAGGTCCTTCTCGTAGACGTCGGCCGCGCGGAACGAGAGCTCGATCTTGGTGGCCGCGTCGGGCGCGCGATCCGCGGCGCTCGAGAGCACCTCGGCGAGCCCCTCCCAGTCTTTGGACTCGGCGAAGAGCGCCGTGAGCCCGTCGTAGTCGCCGGCGCCGAGGTAGCTGTCGCGCAGCACGCGCAGCGCCTTCGGGTGCCCCGGCTGGATCTCGAGCACGCGACGCCACGTCTTCATCGCCGACGCGTGATCGGAGAGCCGCTCCGCGTAAATCGCGCCGAGCTTCTGCAGCACGCCGAGCTTGCTCGCGTCGCTCGTCTCCGCGACGGCGCGCCGCTCGAGCGCGTCGGCGACGGTCGCGAAATCCTTGTCGCGCTCGGCCTGCTTCTCGAGCGCGTCGAGCGCCGCCGTCGACGACGGGCTCTCGTCGAGGATCTTCTTGTAGAGCGCGATGGCGTCCGGTCCGCGATCGAGCCGCTCGGCCGCGATCTTCGCCATCTCCATCCACGCCTCGCGGCGCGCCGGCCCCTCTTCCATCGCGCCGGCCTCGCGCTCGAGCAGATCGTAGAGCGGCTTGAAGGCGCGACGCTTCGCGTAGAGCTCCTTGAGCTTGCCGTTCGCCTCGGCGTCGCGCGGCTCGCTCTCGAGCACCTTCTCGTAGGCCTCCATCGCGTTCTGCACGTTCGAGAACTGCTCGAGCCAGCGGCGCGCGACCTGACGATGGAGCTCCGCCTTGACGCTCGGCTCGGTCTCGATTTCGGCGAGGCGCGCCTGGGCGGCGAGCAAATCGCGGACGCGCCCGAGCGCGTCGTAGACGCGAACGAGCTCGCGCACGGTGTCGGCGTCGTCCGGCGCGAGCTGGGCGATCTGCGTCAGCGCGGCGAGCAGCGCCGACTCGCTCTTCACGTGCTCCCGGTAAATCCCTGCGATTTCGCGCAGCAGCGGCAATCGGGATTCAGCGTCACCCGCTGGGACACGCTCGAGCTCGCTCCGCAGGAGCTCGGCCAGCGCGTTGTGCGCGCCGGTCTGCTTGTAGAGGCGCTTCAGCGCGTCGCGGGCCTGCGTGTGCCCCGGATCCTGGCGCAAGAGCGCGCGCCACTGCTCGATCGCCTTCGACGCGTTCGCGCCCTCCTCCGAGAGCTTCGCGATTTCGGCTGCGACCTGCGAGCGCGCGAGGCCGTCGGGCAGCGAGCGCTGCGCGTCGGTCAGCACCTGCGTCAGCTTGCCGTAGTCGTGCCGAGCGCCGAGCGTCTCGCGAAAGAACGCGAGCATCCCCGGGTGCGCGGGCTCCACCTTGCGCAGCTTGTCGAAGTACGGCTCGGCGACGTCCGCCTTGGCGCGCATCTTCCAGTGCACCATCGCGAGCTGCAGGACGATGCCGATGTCCTCCTTGCCGTGGCGAGCGCTCGTCGCGAGCTGCTCCTCGTAGAGCGACACCAGGTGGTCCCACATCTCGCGCGCGGTGAAGAAGTCGACGAGAAAGCTCGTCGCCTCGTCGTTGCCCGGCGACAGGTCGAGCACGCCCTCGTACGCGGCGACGGCCCGCTCGGGGCTCTGGATCTTCTTCGCGAGGACGCGCGCGAGACGCAAGAATCCCGCGGTTTTCTCGTCTTTCGCGCTCGCCTCGGTGGCGACCTTCTCGAGCAGCGCCGCGAGGGGCTCCCACTTCGAGCCTTCGCGGTAGATGCGCTCGAGGAGCGCGCCCGCGCGGCGGTTCTTCGCGTCGACGTCGAGCGCCTCCTCGAGGCGCGTGACGATCTCGTTCTGGAGCGCGGCGATCTTCTTCTTCGACCCCTTCTCGCCCGCGAGCGCCGCGCGCCCGTAGCGGTACGCGGTCTCGGCCGCGGAGACGAGCAACGAGCTCTTCAGCCGCGGCTCGCCCGCCGAGCGGGCTTCGTCCGCGTAGCGCTCGGCCAGCTCGCTCCACTTGCCGCGCTTCGCGCCAATTCGTTCGACGGCCTCGTCGGCCGTCTCGTCGCCGGGCACGACCTCGAGGATGCGTTTGTAGACGTTCTCGGCGCGCGCGTCGTCGAAGAGCTCTTCGTCGGCGACTCGCGCGAGCTCGCGCAAGAGGTCGATCTCCCCGTCGCTCCCCTGCGCGAGCAGGACCTCGAGCTCGAGGAGCGAAGCGACCGCGTCGTACTCGCGACGCGCTTCGTGCGCGCGTCGCGCCGAGGCGAGCAGCGCTCGCGCGTCGTCGGCCGACATGCCCTCGGGTGTGCCGCTCCCAAGCGCCTCTTTGAGATCGAGGTACGCCTGTTCGTGGTCGGGATCGTCCTGAAGCAGGCCCAGCGCCGTCCGTATCGTATTCGCGCTCACATCCTCACCATCGTGGCCGGAGGGGCGGCCGTGTCGTTCGTGAACCGCGAGAAAGCTGCGAGAAACTGAGGGTTTTTCGCGACCGCGGTGGAGCGATGCTAAGCGGCGCGCCGGCCGATAGCAAGGGTGAGCTCAGGGCGTGATAAGGGTTTCTTCCGCTTGGCTGGATCGCTCGTTCTCTCGCTCCAAAACATGGCCGAGACGCTCGCCATCTCGGTCCCGACGGTCGTCGACGCGACGCGAGGTCGACTGACGAAGCAGATGTGCGACGACCGGCTCGAGTCGTGGGCGGCCCACATCGTCGATCACCTTCGCATGACGATCGAGGTGCGCGGGCGCGAGCGCTTCGACCCGCGGGCGACGTACCTCGTGATGAGCAACCACCAGTCGCACTACGACGTGCCGGTGCTCTTCCACGTGCTCGGCCCGCCTCACGGACCGAGCATCCGCATGATCGCGAAGGTCGAGCTCTTCAGTCTTCCGTTCTTCGGGCGCGCGATGCTCGAAGCGGGCTTCATCGCCATCGACCGCAAGAGCCGCGAGTCGGCGATCGCGAGCCTCGATGTCGCCAAGCAGCGGATGCGCGCGGGCGTGAACGTGTGGATCGCGCCCGAGGGGACGCGCAGCCCGACCGGCGAGCTCCTCCCCTTCAAGAAGGGCGGCTTTCACCTCGCGCTCGACGTGGGCGAGCCCATCCTGCCGGTGACGGTCCAGGGCACGCGCCTCGCGCTCCCACGCGGCGCGAGCCGGTCGAAGCGCGGCGCCGACGTGCGCGTCACGATTCATCCCCCGATCGACGTCTCCAAATACGACGCGACGAGCCAGCGCGTCGCGGCGCTGATGGAAGACGTGCGCGCCACGATCGCGAGCGCCCTGTGACCAAGCCCGGCGAAGGCCTCTGCATCCTCGTTAACGCGAACGCCAAGCGCGGCGGACGGCGCATCGCCGTGCAGACCGCGCGCTTTTTGCCCGGCGCGAACGTGAAGCTCACGCGCTCGCTCGAAGAAGCGACCGAGTTCCTGCGCCATGTGCTGCCGACGAAGCCCGCGGTGATTTTCTCGGCGGGCGGCGACGGCACCGCGATCGCGCTGGTCAACGCGCTCGCGCGCGTGCTGCCCGAGAGCGAGCCGCTCCCTCCCATCGGCCTGCTCAAGCTCGGGACCGGCAACGCGTGGGCGAACGTCGTCGGCGCGCCCAAGCTCGCGACGGCGCTCTCCGTCTTGCGCGAGCTTCACGATCGCGAGCAGCCGCTCCCGCTGCGCCGCTTCGGGCTGGTCGACGTCGCGTACCCCGACGCGCCGGGCCTCGGGACGCTCGCGCACTTCGCGGGCGCGGGGTGGGACGCGGAGATCCTGAACGACTACAAAGAGCAGCTCGAGCAGTCCAAAGGCCCGCCGCGCTTCTTCGCGAAGAGCGTCTACGGCTACGTCACCGCGATGCTGACGCGCACGGCGCCGAAGTCGATCGTCTACGGCCGGCCGCACGTGCTCATCGAGAACCTCGGCGACGAGGTGTACACGGTGGACTCGGCGGGCGCGCTCGTGCGCGTCGCGGGCGCCAAGCACGGCACGGTCTTGTGGGATGGACTCATGAGCGTCGCCGGCGCCGCGACGTGCCCCGAGTTCGGGTACCACTTCCGCGCGTACCCGTTCGCCGAGCGCCTGCTCGGCACGATCAACGTGCGCGTCTTCGATCGTTCGACGCTCGGCGGCATCGCGAGCATCCCGAGGCTCTGGACGGGCGCCCACCCGCTGCGCGGCATGCACGACTGGTTCACGACGGCCGCGCGCTTCACCTTCTCCCGGCCGATGGCCCTCGAGGTCGGCGGCGACTCACTGCCGCCGCGGCGCACGGTCGAGATGCGCGTCTCGCCGCGCGAAATGCGCGTCCTCGACTGGCGCTCGCTGCTTTGATCGACGATCGCACGATCGTCGCGCGGCAGCGAAAACGAAGCGGGCAGGCCACAGCCGCCACTGAGCCGCTCGGCGACGGCGGAACGGCTTGCGAATCGCGACGTCGACGCGACGCAAGTCGTCGCAGTCTCGCCTTGCATTGCGGGCGTCAGCTCGCGCTATGCGTCGATCCGCCGAGCGCGCCGGCGCGTAAGCTCTTCGAGGTGAAACGACTCGCGATCCTCGTTCTCACGACCGCGTGCGGCGCGACCGCGCCAGCCGCCCGCACGGCGTCGACCGGACGGGCGCGCCACGACGATCCCCTCGCCCGCTGGGACGCGACGCCGAAGGCGCCGCTCGCCTGGAGCGAATTTTCGGACGCGACGTTCCGGCGCGCGAAGGCCGAAAATCGCTTCGTCGTCATGGATGGGTCGGCCGAGTGGTGCCACTGGTGCCACGTGATGGAGGCGGTCACCTACCACGACGAAAACGTGCGAGCGCTCCTGGACGCGCGCTTCATCGCGGCGAAGGTCGACATCGATGCGCGACCGGACATCGAGGAGCGCTATGCCGCGTGGGGCTGGCCGGCGACCGTCATCTTCTCGCCCGACGGCCGCGAGCTCGGGAAATACCGCGGGTTCATCGCGCCGGAGCAGTTCGTCGAGATCCTGAACGCGGTCGCCGGATCCGCCGAAGGCGGGACGGCGCAGACGTCCGTGCTCGCCTCGAAGGACGAAGGCGGCGCGCTCGCGCCGAGCGAAGCCGCGATCCCCGATTCGCCCATGCCCGAAGAGGAGCTCGCGTGGATCGCGCGCGCGACCGAGCTCGGGCTCGAAGACTACTGGGACGAAGAGCAAGGGAGCTGGGGGCACGGCCAAAAGGTGCCGCTCTTCATGACGAACGCGTGGGCGCTCGCGCGCGCCGCCGGCGGCGACGCGCAGGCGAAAAAACGCGCCCTGTTCACGCTCGACCAGCAGCGAAACCTCGTCGACCCCGTGTGGGGCGGCATCTACCAGTACTCGACCGACGGCGACTGGAAGCACCCGCACTTCGAGAAGCTCCTCTATTTCAACGCCGGCGCGATCGCGAACTACGCCGACGCGTACGCGCAGACGCGAGACGAGAAGTGGCTCGACGTCGCGACCGCGATCAAGCGCTACGTCGATCGCTTCCTGTCCGGAGAGGACGGCGCGTTCTACGTCACGCAAGACGCCGACCTCAACGCGCACGCCGTCGGCAAGCGCTTCGTGACCGGACACGAGTACTACGCGAAGGGCGAGGCCGAGCGGCTCGCGCTCGGCGTGCCGCGCGTCGACGCGCACGAATACGCCCGGGAAAACGGCCTCGGAATTGCTGCATACTGCAAGTATTACGAGGCGAGCGGCGACGCGGCGGCGCTCGCGCGCGCAAAGAAGGCCGCCGACCTCGTGCTCGCGACGCACGCGACGCCGAGCGGCGCGCTCTCGCACGACGCAGCGCCCAAGGACGCGAGCGCGAGCGCGGTCGTGCACCTCGCGGACAACGCGGCCTTCGCCTTCGGCCTGCTCGAGCTCGCCCGCGTCTCGAAGGAGCGCGCCGAGTCCGCGGCGCGCGTCGCGCAGGCGGCGAAGATCGTCGACGCAATCTTCGCCGAGCTCGAGGACTCGCGCGGCGGCGGGTTCTTCGCGAGCTCGAAGGACCCCGACGCGGTCGGCGTGTTCGCCGTCCGCCGCAAGCCGTTCGAGGACAACGTCACGATGCTGCGCGTGCTCGCGCGACTCGCCCGAGCGATGCCCGAGCGCGCCGCGCCATGCAAGCGCGGCATCGATCGGACGCTTCGCGCGATCGCGACGCCCGATCGCATCCGCGACCGCGGCCGAATGATCGGCGACTTCCTACTCGCCCTCGAGGAGACGAAGGGCGTTCGGTGATCAGGGCACGTAGAGGGCGTTGCCGTTGTAGCCGCCGCTCTGCAAGAACGGGTTCTGTCCGAGCTCGGTGACGCCGCCGTCGGCGACGTCGACCGCGATGACGTTCGTCGGCCCAGCCCCGCCGTCGCTCGCGAGCGTCTCCTGCGGGCCGAGGATGTGGCCGGCGTCGTCGACACCGAACACGTCCGGCGCGACGGCGAGCGGCACACCGAGCGACGGCGAGCTCGGGTCCCACGCGTACGTCGCGTACGGCGGAAACAATCCGTACTGGACGACTGCGTGCGCCCCGTCGAGCAGCGCGAATACGTTCGGGATGTCCTGGCCGTTCGCGTCGAGCAGCGTCTTCGTCGTGTCGGACTTCAGGTCGATCGCCTCGATGACCCGCTGCTGAATCGGCGTGGCGCCGCCGTCGGCCGAGGGCGGCGCGCAGCCGAAGTGAACGACGAAGATGCGGTCGCCGGCCGCGTCGAGCACGACGCCGCCGTAGTAGCCCATTTGCGGGTTGAAGCCGTTCAGCACGATCCCGCCGCCCGGCCCGGCTCCGCCCAGATTGACGATCGTGTCGTTCGTCGTGTCGATCGCGATCATCGTCGTCGTCGTGCCGACGCACGCGAGCGGATAATTCGGCGGCGGGCCGTACGCGTTGATGTCGATGTTTCCGAGCACGACGTAGACGAGGTGGCGCGTCGCATCGTAGGCCCCACCGACCATGCCGACCGTACCGTCGCTGCTTGCTTGCACGAGCGACGACAAGTCGACGAACGACATCGGCTGGCCGGCGTCCGCCGCTTGCGACGGATCGATCACCGCGACGCGGTTGCGGTTGAACCGCAGCACGTACGCGTGACTGGCGGACGACTCGATCACCGCGACCGGATCGGCGGTCGCCGACCCGCCGTCGACGGCGTCGCTGCCGGCGACGTTCCAGGTCGAGATCGGGCCCGCGAGCGTGGTCGGGTCGAGCTTCTCCACGAGGTCCTTGCTCGTGTCGATCAAGAAGGTATCGCCGCCGGATCGTACGACGACCGGGTAGCCGGGCGTCGAGAGGCGCCCGCTCACCTGCCCCGCCTTCGGATCGAACGTCGCGAGCTCGCCGGACGCACCGAGGTACGTCAGGAGGAGCTTCGGCGCCGTCGGCGCGTCGAGCCCGGCGTCGCCCGCGTCCGGCGCGGTCTGGTCGACCGTCGCGTCCGATTTCGGCGGCCCCGAGTCCGGGCCGAGCGTCACGTCGTCGCCCGTGCACGCCGAAAACACAGCGAAAAACCCGCACGCAATCACGTGCAGAATGCACACATCTCGAGCTTTCATTGTTCGACCTCGTGGCCGCACCCGCGCGGCGTTTGGAGACGGAGCTCGCGAATCAGGTTTCCGGACTCCGGGTCATCCTCCCCTGCGCCTTCCCACTCTTTTGGAGCAGTGGCAGTTGCAGGTTCGTCGCCGTTACCGTGGCGGGGGCCGTGCCGGGCTTTCACCGGCTTCCCTCGAGACGCGATCAAAGAACAAGAAGAAAGGAGACGCGGCATACACCGAGCCGCGCGCGCCGGTCAACGCCGGCGGTCAGCCGAGCATGCTCTTGACGCGATCGAGCAGCGCGTCGGCGAGATCGATCTTCGAGGCGCGCGGCAGGCGCTCGTCGCGGTTCTCGGTGATGAACGAGATCTCGTTGTCGTCCCCGCCGAAGGCCACGTGCGCCTCGTTGGCGACGACGACGTCGACCTTTTTGTCGCGGAGCTTGCGGCGCGCTTCGGCGACGACGTGCGCCCGCGTGCCGGTCTCGAGCGCGAAGCCGACGAGCACCGGCCGCACGCCTTTGCGCGCGGCGCCGAGCGCGGCGAGGATGTCCGGGTTGCGCGCGAGGTCGATCGCGATCGACTCGCCGCTCTTCTTCACCTTGCTCGCGCTCGTCTGCGCGAAGCGGTAGTCGGCGACGGCCGCGGCCATGACGATCGCGTCGACGGCGCCGAGCTTCGCGATCGCGGCTTGCATCTCGAGGGCGCTGCGCACGTCGATCCGCTCGAGAGCCGGCGGCGTCGGCAGATTGACCGGGCCCGCGACGAGCCGCACCTTCGCCCCGCGCGCCGCCGCGCGCTCGGCGATCGCGAAGCCCATTTTTCCCGTCGAACGATTCCCGAGGAAGCGCACCGGATCCATGTCCTCGAGGGTCGGCCCCGCGGTCACCGCGATCGAGAGGCCCGCGAGATCCTTCGGCGTGAGCGCGAGAACGACCGCCGACACGATCGCCTCGGGCTCGGCCATCCGCCCCGGACCTTCGTCGCCCGACGCGACCGCGCCCGAGACCGGCCCGACGATTTCGACCCGACCGAGCCGCTCGAGCTCTTGCACGTTTCGCTGCGTCGCCGGGTTCGTCCACATGCGCGGGTGCATCGCCGGCGCGGCGAGCACGCGTCCCTTCGCGCACAAGACGAGCGCGGTCACCGTGTCGTCGGCGCGGCCTTGGGCGAGCCGCGCGAGCACGTCGGCCGTCGCGGGGGCGACCACGACCGCGTCCGCCTCGGCGCCGAGGGCGACGTGCACCTCCCCGGCGATCTCGAACATGTCCTTGACGACGTCCTCGCCGGTGAGCCCGGAGAGCGTCGCGGCGCCCAGGAATTTCTCGGCGCCCGAGCTCATGACCGGCACGACCCGCGCGCCATCCTTTCGCAGCAAACGAGCCACGATCGCGGCCTTGTACGCGGCGACGCTCCCGGTCACGCACAGCGCGACCGTTCGTCCTGCGAGGCGTCCGCTGGAAATCATGGATGCACTCTACATTCAGTCCCGCGCGAGCACCGCTTTTGCGCTTAAACGCGCCGCATGGGTCTCTCCGTGGGAATCGTCGGCCTGCCGAACGTCGGAAAGTCGACGCTCTTCAACTCGCTCTCTTCGGCCAAAGCCGAGGCGGCGAACTACCCCTTCTGCACGATCGAGCCGAACGTCGGCGTCGTGACCGTGCCCGACCCGCGCCTCCAGGCGCTCGACTCGGTCGTGCACGCCGATCGCATCGTGCCGACGACGATCGAGTTCGTCGACATCGCCGGCCTCGTGCGCGGCGCGTAGCAAGGGCGAAGGCCTCGGAAACCAGTTCCTCGGCCACATCCGCGAGGCGTCGGCGATCGTCCAGGTCGCGCGCTGCTTCGAGGACCCGAACATCGTCCACGTCGAGAACCGCGTGGACCCCGTCGGCGACATCGAGACGGTCACCACCGAGCTCTGCCTGAAAGACCTCGACACCGTGAACAAGCGCCTCGACCGCGCGCGCAAGGCGGCCAAGGGAAACGACGCCAAAGAGAAGCTCGCGGTCGAAGTGTGCGAAGCGCTGGCGAAGCACCTCGACGCCGGCAAGCCCGCCCGCACGGCGAACGTCCCCGACTCGGTCGACGCGAAGGCGATCCTGCGAGAGATGCAGCTCCTCACGACCAAGCCGACGTTCTACGTGGCCAACGTCGACGAGAAATCGCTCGGAAATCTCGAGGCGAACCCGCACTACGCCGCGCTCGCCAAGTTCGCGGCGGCCGAAGGCGCGCCCGTCGTCCCCGTGTGCGCGGCGCTCGAGGAGCAGATCGCCCAGCTCGACCCGGACGAGCGCCCCGAGTTCCTCGAGAGCGCGGGCCTCGCGGAGCCCGGCCTCCACGCCGTGATCCGCGCAGGATACAAGATTCTCGATTTGCTCACCTTCTTCACCGCCGGCAAACAAGAGGTGCGCGCGTGGACGACGTTCGTCGGCGCGAAGGCCCCGCAAGCCGCCGGCGTCATCCACACCGATTTCGAGAAGGGCTTCATCAAGGCCGAGGTCATTTGGTGGGAAGACTTCGTGAAGCTCGGCGGCGAAGCCAAGTGCCGCGACGCGGGCAAGCTCGCGATTGAAGGCAAGGAGTACGTGGTCCGCGACGGCGACGTGATGCACTTCCGCTTCAACGTGTGAGCGCTCACGCGAGCATGCGGCGGAGCGCCGCGAATCGTCTCGGCCGAGCGCTGGCCGAGCGCGTCGACCGAGACGCGCGCCGCGACCTCCTTGCGCCTGCTGGCGCGAGGAGCCCGCACGCGCGGTGCCGCACGTCTTTGCGCGGGTCGGCGAGCGCGCGAAGCCCGAGCTCCACGGTCGCGTCGTCGAAGAGCGCGTACGGCGTCACGAAGTCGAGGTGGCTCTCGCGACCACGCGCGTGCTTGGTCTAGGCGAACGCCGCGGCCACGCGCTGCACGATCTCGCGCGACACGCGCCGAGGCGACACGCCGCCGAGCCCGAGCGCAGAGACCGAAAGACCGCTTCGTCCGAGAGCCCGTGTTTGCATGCCGCGAGTTGTGTCATTCTTTTTTCGACGTGAGCATCCTCGCGACCACGAAAGGCGCACCGGCGCGCGCGCTCGTTCCGCTCGCCGCGGCGCTCGTCGCGTACGGCCACGTCACTCAGAAATTCCTCCACTGGTCGTGTCCGGTGCGCGCGGTCTTCCACGAGCCGTGCCCGACGTGCGGCATGACACACGCGACGCGCGCGCTGCTGCGACTCGATCTACACGCGGCCATGCACCAGAATCCGCTCGCGCCGTTCGTCATCCCGTTCGTCGCCGTGCTCGTCGCCGCCGAGCTCGCGAGCTACGTGCGCACCGGGCGCTTCGGGTTCTGGTCGCAGCCGGAAGAACGAAGCGCCGTGCGCATCGCTGGAATCGCGATGTGCGCGGCGCTCTTCGTCGTGTGGGTCGCTCGCTTCTTCGGCGCGTTCGGCGGCCCCCTGCGTTGAGTTCGCGAGCTGCTTCGCGCGGGCCTCAGTCGCGTGCGCCCTTCGGGCTGTCGGCCGCGCTTCGCGCGGGCCTCAGTCGCGTGCGCCCTTCGGGCTGTCGGCCGCGCTTCGCGCGGGCCTCAGTCGCGTGCGCCCTTCGGGCTGTCGGCCGCGCTTCGCGCGGGCCTCAGTCGCGTGCGCCCTTCGGGCTGTCGGCCGCGCTTCGCGCGGGCCTCAGTCGCGTGCGCCCTTCGGGCTGTCGGCCGCGCTTCGCGCGGGCCTCAGTCCTTCTTGAGCGGACGGCCCTGCGCGTCGGTGAACTTGCCGGTGATGATCATGATGAGATCGATCAACGTCCAGATGCCACAGCCTCCGAACGTGAGCAACTGCCCGACGCCCGACCCGATCTTGCCGACGTAGAAGCGGTGAACGCCGATCGTGCCCGCGAAGACGCACAGCAGGAGCGTGACCATCCAGGTCTTGTCGCTCACGCCACCCGGCGCCATCGGACCGCCGGGCGCGCCCGGCATCATCGGACCACCACCAAAACCACCCGGCTGCATTCCTCCCGGCGGCGCTTGCATTCCCGGACCTTGCATTGGAGCTCCTCCCATATTCATCATCGGACCTGGGCCGGGCGGACCGCCCGGCGACTGTTGCGTTTGGAACTGCGGATCGAATCCGGGCGGACCCGCCGGCGGCGGCGCGCCGTAACCGCCTTGCTGCGGAGGCGGACCCCCGAAGCCTTGTTGGCCCGGAGGCGGACCGCCGAACCCTTGGCCCGGAGGCGGACCGCCGAACCCTTGGCCCGGAGGCGGACCGCCGAAGCCCTGGTTCGGCGGCGGACCGCCGCCCATCATCGGAGGCGGGCCCATGTCCTGCGGAGGCGGACCGCCGAAGTTCGGCGGGCCCTGCGGAGGCGGCTGCTGCGGAGGCTGCGCGCCGAAACCCGGCGGCGGGAAATTCGCTTCGGACGCGACCATCGTCCCGCCGAGCGGGTTGACGTTGCTGCCGCCGCCGAAATCAGGCGGCGGAGCGGGAGGCGGAGGCGTCATCGGAGGCGGAGCGGCCGCGCCGAGGTCGGGCATCTTCGCCGAGCCGGGCATCGGCGGCGCGACGCCGACCATCGTTCCTTTGAGCTTGCTCGGCGGCGGACCCGCGGGCCGCGGCGGCATCGCTCCACCCGGAGGAGCGGGCGGCGGCGCGTTCGAGCCGGCACCCTGCGCCTGCTGGCTCGACATGAGCATCGTGCCCTTGAACTTCGGCGCAGCGGCACCCTTCAAGTTGAATCCACACTTGATGCACGTGACCGCATTCGGGTCGTCGTTTTTCGTGCCGCAGTTCGGACAGAACACAGCCACCTCTCGGATTGTGTTTGGAAACCGCGGCAGCATAGCGGTGATGATCGCGCGCAAACAAGGGGAACGTTTGCCTTGACGGACCTACATACGCCGCACTAGCGTCCGCGACGCAATTTCAGGGGATTTCCCTTTGACCGCGGCGTTTCCGCCGCGAGGCGATGCGATGGCGTTCGAGCTTTCAAAAGATCGCGAGCAGAAGCTCGCGGAGATCCTGACGAGGTACCCGACGAAGATGGCGGCGTGCATTCCGCTGCTGCATCTCTGCCAGGAGCAGCACGGCTACATCGACGAGGACGTTATCGCGTTCGTCTCGAACCGGCTCGACCTCCCGCCGGCGCACGTGCGAGGGCGTCGTCACGTTCTACACGCTCTTCAACACGCAAGCCCGTCGGCAAGCACCAGGTCTGGGTCTGCCGCACCCTGCCCTGCGCGCTCCGCGGCGCGGACGACGATCGCTCGAGCACTGCGAGAAGAAGCTCGGCATCAAGTGCGGCGAGACGACCGAGCGACGGCAAGGTCACGCTGCGCACGGCCGAGTGCCTCGCGAGCTGCGGCACCGCGCCGATGATGCAGGTCGACCAGGACTACTACGAGAACCTCACGCCGAGCGAGGTCGACGAGATCCTCGACGAAGCTGCGGAGAGCAGAGCTGATGCTGAAGCACACCGACTACCTCACGAAGGTGTACGGCAAGCCCGAAGGCTGGACGCTCGACGCCTACGAGCGCGAGCTCGGCGGCTACAAGCAGGCGCAGCGCGTGCTCACGACGATGACGCGCGAGCAGGTCGTCGACGAGGCGAAGAAGGCGAACATCCGCGGCCGCGGCGGCGCCGGCTTCCCCATGGGCGTGAAGTGGAGCTTCATGCCGAAGGCCGCCGCGCCGACCAAGCCCGCACTACCTCGTCGTCAACGCCGACGAAGGCGAGCCCGGGACGCACAAGGACCGGACGCTGATGGAGCTAGAACCCTCACGCGTGCGTCGAGGGCTGCATCATCGGCTGCTACGGCGATCGGCGCGCACGTCGCGTACATCTACGTGCGCGACGAGCTCCACCTCTCGAAGGCGCGCCTCTGGGGCGCGATCGAGGAGGCGAAGGCGAAGGGCTACCTCGGCAAGACGCCGTTCGGGAAAGACTACCCGATCGAGGTCTACGTGCACACCGGCGCCGGCGCGTACATCTGCGGCGAAGAGACGTCGCTGCTCAACTCGCTCGAAGGGCAGCCGCGGCGAGCCGCGCCTCAAGCCCCCCTTCCCCGCGCAAGCCGGCGCGTTCGGCTGCCCGACGACGGTGAACAACCTCGAGACGATCGCGGCCGTCCCGACCGCGTTCCGCATGGGCTGCGACGAGTTCAGCAAGCTCTCGGCGCTCCACGACATCGAAGGACGGCGGCGTTCGCCTCTTCGGCGTCAACGGCCACGTGAAGAAGCCCGGCATCTTCGAGCTCGCGTGCGGCCCGACGCTGCAACGAGCTCATCTACGACCTCGGCGGCGGCGTCCTCGGCGACCGCAAGGTGCTCTGCGTCGATCCCCGGCGGCTCGTCGACGCCCGTCCTCCGCGCCGAAGAGACGGTGAACGCGCCCGACGAGAAGATCGCCGATGCACGCGTGGCACGGCAAGAGCGTCCTCGACGTGCCGCTCGGCGTCGACACGATGCGCAACGTCGGCACGATGCTCGGCACCTGCTGCGTCGACCGTGATGGCCGAGGGCACCGACCCCGTCCTCGCGATGCAGAACCTGATGCAGTTCTACCGCCACGAGTCGTGCGGCCAGTGCACGCCCTGCCGCGAGGGCTCGCGCGTGGCTCTACCGCACCGTCGACGAAGATCCTCGACGGCAACGGCGACGATGGAGGAGCTCGACGCGCTCCACGACATCGCCAACGGCATCATGGGCAACACGATCTGCGCGTTCGGCGAGGGCACGGCGATGCCGGCGCTCGGCTTCCTCAAGAAGTTCCGCAAGCGACTTCGAGTCGTACGTGCTCGGCACCAGGAA
The DNA here is from genome assembly GCA_963731595.1 of uncultured delta proteobacterium. Taxonomy (GTDB): domain Bacteria; phylum Myxococcota_A; class Polyangia; order Polyangiales; family Polyangiaceae; genus DASXHD01. The sequence continues at coordinate 717,359 of CAVSWE010000001.1, read as the reverse complement.
ACACGCTGACGCGACGCTGGTCGCTCGAGTGATGGAGGACGCGTGAAGCCGCGAGCTTGATCTACTTCTACGTCGTGCGCAGCGCTCGCGATCGCCGGCGCCCTCTGCGACCGTGATCGCGAAGAACCCGATCCGCGGCGCGATGGGCCTGCTCGACGACCATCCTCGCCGTCGCGGGGCTCTTCCTCGCGCTCCACGCGCAGTTCCTCGCGGCGATTCAGCTCATCGTCTACGCGGGCGCGATCGTCGTCCTCTTCATCTTCGTCATCATGCTGCTCGGGCCGAGCGCGACCTCGTCGCGCGACACGCGCGGGCAGATGCCGCGCGCGCTCGGCGGCGGCCTCTTCCTCTTGGTGTCGGCGGCCGGCATCTACCTCGTCGCGCGCCCCGTCTGGGGCCACGCCTACCGCCTCACCGACTACCCGGCCGACTTCGGCACCATCGACGCGATCGGCAAGACGCTCTTCACCGACTACGTCGTGCCGTTCGAGCTCTCGAGCGCGCTCCTCATGGTCGCCATCGTCGCCGCCGTCGCGGTCGCGCGCGGCAGGCACAAGAGCGACGGGCCTCTTTCATCCCCGCAACGCAAGGAGGCGCCGTGATCCCCGTCGACTACTACGTCGCGCTCAGCGCGGTGCTCTTCACCATCGGCGGCGTCGGCTTCCTCGTGCGCCGCAACGTGCTCTCGACGCTGCTCAGCATCGAGCTGATGCTCAACGCGGTGAACGTCGCCTTCGTCGCTTTCAACCGCGCCGCGACCGCGAATCACACCGGCCAGCTCTTCGCCTTCTTCTTGATCGCCGCGGAGGCCGCCGAGGTCGCGGTGGGCCTGGCGATCGTCATCTCGCTCTTCCGCCTCAAGCGCAGCGTGCGCACGGACGAAGCGGACCTCTTGAGGAATTAGGGAATGTTCGCCAGCTTGTTTCCGCAAGACGACTTCTCGCTCTTCGGCGTCATCCTCGGGATGCCGCTGCTCGGCGCGCTGTCAACGGCCTCTGGGGCAAGCGCCTCGGCAAGCCCGCGGTGCGGGTGATGGCCGTCGCCTCGGTCACGATCAGCTTCGTGTGCTCGGTCTTCGTCCTCGTCTCGCTCAACCACTTCGTCGACGCCTCGGCGCACGTCGAAGGCGGCAAGACGGTCCACGATCACGTGCGCCTCACTGGACGCTCTGGGAGTGGATGCACACGAACGGCGGCCGCTCCGGCGGCACCGTCCCGATCGACGTGCGCTTCAGCGTCGACGCGCTCTCGAGCGTGATGATGCTCGTCATCACCGGCATCGGCGCCCTCATCCACTTGTACGCGACGGCGTACATGGCGGACGACAGCTCGTTCCACCGGTTCTTCGCGTACCTGAACCTCTTCGTCTTCGCGATGCTCGTGCTCGTGATGGCGGACAACCTCCCCATCCTCTTCATCGGGTGGGAGGGCGTCGGGCTCTGCTCGTACCTGCTTGATCGGCTTCTGGTACGAGAACGACGCGAACGCCGCGGCCGGCAAGAAAGCGTTCATCGCGAACCGCATCGGCGACTTCGGCCTGCTCTGCGCGATGTTCCTCCTCGCGCACTACTGCGGCGCGCTCGACTGGAACGGCATCGAGCAGAACGTCACGCAGCTCGTCGACCCGCCCGTCGACGCGCTCCGCATCCACCTCTGGCCGCTCGGCGGCGGCACTTACCAGGGCTGGGCGTCGTTCCTCCAGCCCGCGAGCCCGGTCACGATCAGCGCGGCGACCGCCGTCGGCCTCGCGCTGCTCCTCGGCTGCACCGGCAAGAGCGCGCAGATCCCGCTCTACACGTGGCTCCCCGACGCGATGGCCGGCCCAACCCCGGTCTCCGCGCTCATCCACGCGGCGACGATGGTCACCGCGGGCGTCTACCTCATCTGCCGCCTGCACTTCGTCTTCTTGATGTCGCCGTTCGTGATGATGGTCGTCGCGCTCGTCGGCGCGTTCACCGCGCTCTACGCGGCGACGATCGCGCTCATCCAGTACGACATCAAGAAGGTCCTCGCCTACTCCACCGTCAGCCAGCTCGGCTACATGTTCCTCGGCGTCGGCGTCGGCGCGTTCTCGGCGGGCTTCTTCCACGTCTTCACGCACGCCTTCTTCAAGGCCTGCCTCTTCCTCTGCGCCGGCAGCGTCATCCACGCGATGCACGCCCGCATCCACGACAACGACAAGTCGCAGGACATGCGGAACATGGGCGGCCTGCGGAAGTACATGCCGTACACGTACTGGACGTTCGCCGTGTCGACGGCGGCGATCATCGGCGTGCCGTTCTTGAGCGGCTTCTTCTCGAAGGACGAGATCATGTACCGCGCGTACGTCGATCGACTCCAGAGCCCGATGTTCGAGCGCCTGAAGCACGAGGGCAACGCGCCGTACGTGCCTCCGCACTGGATCGGGACGCTCCTCTTCGCCGTCGCGGTCACCGCGGCGGTGATGACCGCGTTCTACATGTGCCGCGCGTTCTTCATGACGTTCTACGGCGACTTCCGCGGGTGGACCATCGGCCGTCCGTCGATGCTCGCCAAGATGGAAGTCGAGGAGCACGACGAGCACGGCGCGCACCACGACGACTTGGGCAAGCCGGGCTACGCCCCGCACGAGTCGCCGTGGCAGATGACCGTGCCGCTCATCATCCTCGCGACCGGCGCCGCCGTCGCCGGCATCCTCAACATGGGCCTCTTCCACTTCACGCCCATCGATCACTGGCTCGAGCCGGTGTTCGAGTCGGCGTCGAAGGCCGCGGTCAACGAGCACGGCCAGGCGACGAGCGCCGCGGCGCTCCTTCCGTTCGGCATCGGCGCGTTCGCGCTCGGCAGCTACGCGGCGTACCACCTCTACATCAACCGCAAGGGCGCCGACGAGCCGCAGTACATCGCGGGCGCGACGCGTGTCGCGCAGGCGATGACCGGCATTCTCTTGGTCGCCATCGGCGCGGTGCTCTGGTTCGCCGTCCCCTGGTCGACCGGCAGCTACGCGCGCCTCGGCATCTGCGGCGCCTTCGGCCTCGGCGGCGCCTGGGCGATCGCGCGCTACGTGTGGATCGGCCTCGACAAGCTCTACGACGAGACCGTCGTATCGCTCGTCGACGCCCTCGCCGACACGTCGGCGCAGTTCGATCAGTGGGTCATCGACGGCATCCTCGCCAAGGTCACGGCCTTCGTCGTCGCGGCGAGCGGCACCGTCCTTCGCGCGGTGCAGAACGGCGTCGTTCACCTCTACGCGGCGATGATGGTCGTCGGCGTCGCGGCGATCGGCTGGTTCTTCGTCGTGCCGCACGCGAGCGCGTCGGTGACCGCCAAGGGCACCGACTTCGTGGTCGCGACCGGCGCCGCGGGCGGCTACCTCGACTACTCCTACGAGTGGACGCAGTGCGAGCCCGACAAGCGCCTCTGGCAAAAAGAGTGGGACGACACGATGAAGATCGACGACGCGAAGAAGCGCGCCAGCGAGCAGCACGGCGTCATCGAAGGCCTCGAGGCCAAGCACGCCAAGTGCGAGGCCCCCGGCGACAAGTGGGTGCCAATCGCGAAGGACTTCAGCCCGACGTCGGAGGTCACCCTCCACCTCGAGGCCGACGCTGACGCAATCATGGAGGCGTCTCGCCCCGTGCGACTCCGCGCGAAGAACGTCTTCTCGCCCGCGCTCGGCGGCTACGCGGCCTCGACGCTCGTCTACGTCCCGCGCCCGGCCGAAGATCACGACCGTCGAAGTGGGGCAGAACCAATGAGCGCCACCGAGCAGGAAACCGTCGAAACCCCGCGCGCGCTCGAGGTGCGCCCCTCGCACCTCGTGTGGCTCGTCGTCGCCGCGATCGCCGCGATGCTGCTCTCGCGCTTCGTCGATCACTCCGTACCGATCATCCTCGCGACCGTCGCGGGCGCGCTCGTCCCGCACCGCTACGGCCGGCGCACGCGCATCGCGATCGCGATCATGTGCGGCCTCGCTGCGCTCTTCGTCGCGCGCATGTGGGTGAGCGACGACCTCTCCGCGATCCCCGAAGGGCCCATCGCCGAGCCCCGCTCCTTCTTGTCGTGGCTGCTCCGCCTCTCGATCGGCGGCGCGCTCGCGGTGCTGTTCCTCCCGCGCCAGGCGCACCGCCTCCTCCGCGGCTTCACGATGCTCGTGATGTTCGCGACGCTCGCGACGAGCCTCTACCTGCTCCGCGTGCCGATGGGTCGGACGTACCACTTCAACCAGGACTACATCTGGATCCAGCGGCTCGGCATCCACTACCACGTCGCGGTCGACGGCATCTCGCTCTGGCTCGTCCTCCTGACGACGTTCATCATGCCGATCGCGGCGTACGTCTCGTTCGGCTCGGTGAAGAACGCGGATCAAGGACTGGTGCTTCGCGCTGCTCCTGCTCGAGGGCGCGCTGATCGGGTCGTTCGTCTCGCTCGACCTCTTCCTCTTCTACGTCTTCTTCGAAATGCTGCCTCGTGCCGATGTACGTGATGATCGGCGTCTGGGGCGGCCAGGCTCGCATGAAGGCGGCGATCAAGTTCTTCATCTACACGATGTCGGGCTCGGTCCTGATGCTCGCGGCGCTCTTCTACCTCGCGCACGAGTTCTACCGGCTGACGGGCCAGTACAGCTTCGACTACTTCGATCTGCAGCGCGTCATGCTGCCGATGGGCAAGCGGCCGGACGACCTGCTCCCGTACGGCCCGCAGTTCTGGGTCTTCGCGGCGTTCTCGATCGCCTTCTTCATCAAGGTGCCGATGTTCCCGGTGCACACGTGGCTGCCCGACGCGCACACCGAGGCGCCGACGGCGGGCTCGATCGTGCTGGCGGCGATCATGCTGAAGCTCGGCACGTACGGTTACCTGCGCTTCTCGATGGGCCTCTTCCCCGAGGCGGCGGCGCACTTCGGCGCGAGCCTCGCGGGCGTCGCGGTGCTCGGCGGGATCCTCTACGGCGCGCTCTGCGCGTGGAAGCAGGACGACTTCAAGCGCCTCGTCGCGTACTCGTCGGTCGCGCACCTCGGCTTCGTCATGCTCGGCCTCTTCGCGTGCACGGCGGCATCGCTGCAAGGCTCGGTCTTGCAGATGGTCAACCACGGCGTCTCGACCGGCGCGCTCTTCCTCCTCGTCGGCGTCATCTACGACCGACGCCACACGCGCGCCGTCGCCGAGTTCGGCGGGCTAGCCAAGCCGATGCCGCTCTACGCCGCGATGTTCGTCGTCGCGACGCTCGCGAGCATCGGCCTGCCGATGACGAACGGCTTCATCGGCGAGTTCATGGTCATCACGGGCACGTTCGTCTCGACCAAGCTCGGCCACTTCAACGGCGTCCAGGCCGCGGGCGCAGCCGCCGGCGTCATCCTCGGCGCGCTCTACATGCTCTCCGTCGTGCAGAAGGTCTTCTTCGGCCCCATCCGCAAGAAGGAGAACGCCAAGCTCCCCGACCTCACGTCGCGCGAGCTCCTCGCGGTCCTCCCCCTCATCCTCATGATGTTCGTGATCGGCATCTTCCCGAACATGTTCCTCACGCAGATCCAGGGCGCGACCGACCGCGTGCAGAGCGACTTCGAGCAGCGCGTCCCCGCGGGCGCGCCGCATTACCCCGAGGCGCTGAAGCTGATGCCACGCGCGCAGGAGGCTCCCGCGCGCGTCGGGCCGAAGGTCGAAGCCCTGAAAGAGCCGAAGGACTGACCATGCTGCTCGTTCTCACCCTCGCACCGCTGTTGATGGTCGGCGTCGGCGCGCTCTTGCTGATGCTGACCGAGGCCTTGGCCAAGTCGAAGGCGGGCCTCGCGCTCGGCACGACGCTGATCTTCGTCGCCGGCGGCGTCGCCGCCGTCTCGCTCTGGTTCTACGGGACCGACAAGCTCGACGCCGAGGCGCTCTCGCCGTGGCTCACCGTCGATCGCTTCTCGCTCTTCTTCGACGGCCTGCTCTGCCTCGGCGGCGCGCTCGCGGCGCTCCTCGCGGGCGGCTACCTGCCCGAGCACAACCTCGATCGCGGCGAGTTCTACTCGCTCCTGCTCTTCTCGACGTTCGGCGCGATGATGCTGGCGACCGCGGGCGATCTCCTGACGCTCTTCCTCGGCCTCGAGACGATGTCGATCGGCGCCTACGCGCTCACGGCCTTCCGGCGCGCGTCGGCGCGCTCGGCCGAGGGCGGCCTCAAGTACTTTTTGCTCGGGTCGTTCGCCGCGGCGGTGATGCTCTACGGCTTCGCGCTGCTGTACGGCGCGACGGGCCACACTGATCTCGTCGGCGTAGGCGCCGCGATCAAGAACATCGTGGCCGGCGCGGCACCGATGGCGGGCGCTCCCGTCGTCGCGAAGGGCGCCGCGGCGCCGATGGTCGTCATCGCGCTCCTGCTCGTCATGGTCGGGCTCGCGTTCAAGGTGAGCGCCGTCCCGTTCCACATGTGGACGCCCGACGCCTACGAAGGCGCCCCGACGCCCGCGACCACGTACATGGCCGTCGTCGTGAAGGCGGGCGCCTTCGCGATGATGCTCCGCGTGCTCCTCGTCGTCTTCGGGGATTCGACCTCGATGTCCTGGTCGAACGGCTGGCCTCCGGTGCTGGCCGTCATCGCGGTCGCGACGATGACCGTCGCGAACCTCGTCGCCGGACGCCAAGAGTCGGTCAAGCGCATGCTCGCGTACTCGAGCATCGCGCACGCCGGTTACCTGCTCGTCGGCGTCGTCGCGACGATGCGGGCGCCGCACCAGGCGATCGGCACCATCCTCTTCTATCTCCTCGCGTACACCGTCTCGACGGCGGGCGCGTTCGGCTCGCTCATCTTGTGCGGGCGGCGCGGCGCCGAAGCGGTCTCCTACGAGGACCTCGCGGGCATCGGCCGGCGCCACCCGGGCGCGGCTCTGCCGTTCTCGCTGTTCGTGTTCTCGCTCGCGGGCATCCCGCCGACGGCCGGGTTCTTCGGAAAGTACTTCCTCTTCCGTGCCTCGATCGACGCGGGCTTCTACTGGCTGACGGTCATCGCCTTCATCAACAGCGTCATCGGCGCCTATTACTACCTGCGCGTGCTCGTTTACATGTACATGCGCGAGCCGGCGGCCGGTGCGCCGGTGGCGACGCCGATGCGGTCGAGGTACGTCAACGTCGCCCTGATCGTCAGCGCGGTCATCGTCATCGCGCTCGGCTTCATGCCCAGCCGTTCGTTCGACGTCGCGCTCGCCGCCGCGCGCACGCTCACGACGTGAGTCCCCCGCCTGGGCGCGCTTTTTGATAGCGTCCCCTCCGATGTTGGTTCGTAGTCTCGCATTCGCCATCGCGGTTGGCAGCGTCGCGCTCGCTGGTTGCCGAAACGACGCGGTTCCCGCCACGCATACCCAATCCGCAACCGCGTTGGCGGACGCCGGCGCCGCGAAAAAGCCGGGCCCGGTCAACGAGCTGCCGATCCCGAAGGACGTCGTCGCCAAGACGGTGAACCCGACGCACCTGCCCGAGTACTCGGGCCCGACCGGCGTCGTCGAGGGCACGGTCTACGTGACCGGCGATCCCGCGCCTCCGATGATGGGGAAGAACTTCGACAAGTGCCCGGAGGGGGCGCAGACGTACTCGAAGAGCTTCCGCGAGGGACCGGACGTCGGCGGCAAGCGAGCGCTCGCCGACGTGATCGTCGCGATCACGGGCTACGGGACGAACGCGTATTACCTGCCTGAGAAAAACCCGAGCAAGCTCCTGTCGATCTCGCACTGCGCTTATGGAGCTCGCACGGTCGACATGACGTTCGGGCAGGCGCTCGAAGTGAAGAACGAGGGATCGGCGTCGATGTTCGCGCCGGACTTCGAGAATCAGACGTCGCCGGCCATCATGGTCGCGACGGTGGGCGGCGATCCGGTGCGCCTCTATCCGAAGCGGCCGGGACGGTATCGCCTCGTCGATCGCATGGGCTACTCGTACCTCGAGGCGGACGTCTTCGTGCTCTACCAGCCCCTCCACACGGTGACGGACCTCGAGGGGCACTTCCGAATCGAAGGGGTGCCGGTCGGCAAGCTGAAGGTCAACGCGGAGCACCCCGCGATCGAGGGGTCGACGAGCGAGGACATCGACGTGAAGGACGGCGTCGTCACGAAGGTCACCCTCACGATTCCGAACCTCAAGGCGGCTGCGCGGCCGCCGTCGCGCGATCTCAAACCCGTCCTGCCCTGACGAGCCGCGGGTCGCTCAGCGGATGAGGGCGCGCTCGGCGGGTGTGGCGGCGAGTGCGGCGAAGCGCGCCCGGACGCGGACGCGCTCGGGGGCCGATTTCGGGAGCGTGGTCAGCAGCGTCGCGTCGAGGACGGGGTCGGCGGGCGGCGCGAGGGCCGCGCGCGCGACTTGGTCGGCGGTTTGGCCGCGCGCGTGCGCGACGGCGAGCAGCGACGCGAGCACCATCGGGTCGCTCGGCACGCGGCGGGCGAGCTTCGCGGCGAGCTCGGCCGTGCGCGCGCCGAGCGGATCGGACTGCGTTCGGGCGAGCAGCTCGTGCCGGAGATCGAGGCCCGCGAGCGCGTGTCCGGAGAACGGGACGCGCGTTCGCCACGCGAGCTCGATGCGGCCCTCGAGCGGAAGCGCCGACGCATCGACGATGCCGCGCGCCGCGAGGTCGACGTAGAGCGACACGACGGCGGAGTCGTCGTGCGCCACGGGATTGCAGGCGGCCGCGCTCATCGCGGCGCGCGCGGCGGCCGGGCCGCCCGAGCGCAGGAGCGCGCGGGCGAAGACGCCGCAGGCGGACGCGGGGACGGTGCGCGCCGAGGCGCGCGCGCCGGCGAAGGCGTCGGCCGCGCCGGTCGCGTCGGTCGCGCTCGCGAGGACCATCCGCGCGCCGAGGTCGTCGGGATCGGCGCCGAGGGTCTCGCGCGCGAGACGCGCGGCGACGTCGAAGCGCCCGACGAGGGCGGCGCGCGCGGCGGCGGCGGCCGGCGTCAGCCGGCCGACGACGGCGCGACGGCGGATTGCGGGCTCGTCGCCACGTTCGGCCGCCTCGTCGACGGCGAGGCGGCCGAGCGCGGCCCGGGTGGGTTCGTCGAGCGGGGGGCTCCCGCGCGCGGGGCGCGCGCGGGAGTCGAGGAGGACCGCCGCGACCCGGCGGGCGCGCGCGAGCTGGCCCTCGCCCGCGAGGGCCAGCGCGGCGCGCGCCACGGCGGGGTCGAGGTGGGGGGCGCGCTGGGCGGATTCGGAGAGCGCGAGCACGAAGAGATTGAGATCGTCGTGGACGTCGGCCCACGACGCGAGCGCAGCGAGCGCCTCGCTGCTCTCGGGCTGGTCGAGCGTGAGCGCGAGCAGCCGTTCGCGCGCCACCGCGGCGTGCGCGCTCGAGCGCTGTTCGAGCGCCCGCGCGAACGCGACCTGCAAGCCCGCGTCGCGCGGCTCGGCACGCGCCGCCCGTGCCAGCGCGCCCGCGTCCCCGCCCTCGCACGCTGCCGCCGCCGCCCACGCCGGCCCATACTCGCCGTCGAGCTCGAGCGCCTTCGCGATCGCCTCGCGCCCGCGCGCGTCGTGCGGATCGCGCTCGCACCTGACGCGCGCGAGCCGCGCGAACACTTCCGGGTCCGAGTCGTCCATCCGCGCGACCGCCTCGTAAGCTTGCACCGCCTCGTCGAGCGCGCCGTGCGCCTCGGCGATCGCCCCTTTCAAGAACGACGCGTACGCCTCCGGCGGCACGAACCGACCCTGCACCGTGCGCCCGTCGACGATGCGCGTGACGCTGCTCGGCGTTCCGACGCACCCGACCGCCGACGCCGCGAGGAGGGCGAGCCAAGCGCGCCTCATGCGCACGCCTCCGCGAGCGCCGCGAGCATCGCGTCGTTCTCGCCCGGCGTCCCGATCGTCACGCGGAGATGCCGCGCCATCCTCCCGCCGGCCGCGTGGAAGCTCCGGACGAGGACGCCGCGCGCGAGCATCGCGCCGAGCACGGCCTCGGCGGGCTTTTCGGTCTCCACCCAGACGAAATTCGCCTCGCTCGGGAGCGCGCGCGCGCCGCCGATTTCGCCGATCGCCTCCGCGACGCGTCCTCGCTCGGCGACGATCGCGTCCACGTGCTCGCATGCCGCGCCCCACGCGTCACGCAGCACCGCGGTCGCCGCTGCTTGGCTCGTCGCGCTCACGTTGAACGGCTGCCGCGTCTTGTCGAGCGCGCGCGCGATCCATTCGCTCGCCTCGATCCACCCGACCCTCAACGCCGCGAGCCCGATCTTGCTGAGCGTGCGCAAGATCGCGACGTTCTCGTACTGCTCGCGAAGCGCGCGGAGCGAGCCTTGCGCCGAGAAGTCGACGTACGCCTCGTCGATGACCACGAGCGTATCTTGCGCCGCCGTCACGATCGCTTCAACGCGATCGCGGCTCATCCGGTTTCCGGTCGGGTTGTTCGGGCTCGCGACGAAGATCACGTTCGGCTCGACCATCTCGATCGCGCGCTTCATCGCGGCCACGTCCAGGTCCCACGACGCGTCGAGCGGCACGTCGACCGCGCGGAGGCCATGCGCGCGCGACGTCACGCGGTACATCACGAACGTGGGCGTCGGCGCGACGAAGGCGGCCTGCGCGGTGCGGCCACGCGAGCGCCCGCACGCCGTCGCCACGAGCGCGATGAGCTCGTCCGACCCCGTGCCGACCACGAGCGACGACACGGGCGCGCCGGTTCGCGCGGAGATCGCTTCCTTCAGCTCGAGCGCGCGCGCGTCCGGGTACCGCTCGAGCGGCACGCGCGCGATCGCCGCGGCGACTGCCTCCCGCACGGCGGGAGGAACGGGCGGCGACTCGTTCGCATCGAGCCGCGCGCGCACGCCCTCGTGCTTCGCCGGCGCGTAGGCCGAGAGCTCGGCGAGCTCGCTGCGCAGAATCGAGTCGAGCGCCATCAGCGCACCAACGGTCCCCGATCGCGGGGATGGGAGCGAAAGTCCGACGCGTCCGCGAGCTCCGGCGTCGACGCATCGGACTCCGGCACGACCTCGTGGTGCATGTGCCCCTCGGCCTCGCGGAGGCGCTCGGCGATCTCGATGAGCCGCCGCTCGACCCGCGCGAACACGCTCGCCGCGGGGAAATGCCCCGATTCGTCGCGCGCCCCTGCCGGCACGCCCGTCAGGAGCTCGATGCCCGAGGCGACCGAGTCGGCCGCGTAGAGATGAAAGCGATCGCGAGCGATCGCCTCGGCGACGTCGTCGCGCAAGACGAGGTGCTGCACGTTCGATCGCGGCAGCATCACGCCTTGTTTGCCCGAGAGGCCGCGCGCCATGCACAAGTCGAAGAAGCCTTCGATCTTCGCGCACACGCCGCCGATCGCCTGGAGCTCGCCGAGCTGGTTGACGCTGCCGGTCACGGCGATGCCTTGATCGATGGGCAAATCCGCGAGCGCCGAGAGCACCGCGAAGAGCTCGCTCGAGGACGCGCTGTCGCCGTCGATCTCGCCGTAGCTCTGCTCGATCGCGAGCTGCGCGCGAAGGCTGAGCGGGCGCTCTTGACCGAACATGCGACCGAGGTACCCGCGCAAGATCGCGATGCCCTTGGTGTGAATCGCGCCGCCGAGCTGCGCCTCGCGCTCGACGTCGATGATGCCCTCGCGTCCGAGCGCGACGACGGCCGTGATGCGCATCGGCTGACCAAACTCGACGTCGCCGGCCGAAAAGACGGATAGACCGTTGACGACGCCGACGCGCGCGCCCTCGGTGTCGAGCGCGACCTCGCCGCGGAGCGTGAGCTCGCGGATGGCGCGCTCCGCCGCGCCCGCGCGCTCGCGCCGCTCGCGCCACGCGCTCTCGACGTCGGCGGCCGTGACGACGCTGGTCGACGGCGGCGGGATCGACGCGCGAAAGGCCGGCTGTCCGTCGACGCGCGCGAGGGAACCGTCGGAAGTCTCGAGCGGCGGCGGCCCGCCCGCGGCGGGTCCGTCCGACGCCCGAGCGGCGGCGAGCGCGCTCGCGAACGCCATCGTCTCCTCGATCGGCGAGAGCCCGAGCGAGAGCTTGTCCTTGTGACCCGAGAGGCGCGTGGCGATGTCGAGCAGCGCCGCGCGCGCGCTCCGATCGAAGCGGCCCCACTCGCGCTCGGCGGCCTTGGCCATCAGATACGCGTCCAGCCCGACCAGGCTCGCGTCGTTGCGCTTGATCGACGGTTCGATCTCGACCTTCACGCGGAAGAGCGAGGCGAAGTCCGCGTCGCTCTCGAGCAGCGCCGCGTAGAGCTCCTGCGGGCCCACCAGGACGATCCGCACTCGGATCGGCACCGGCACCGGCCTGAGCGACGTGGCGTAGAGCCCGAGCGGCCCGAGCGGATCTTCAGCGCCGATCGCACGCTCGCGGAGCACGCGCTTCAGGCGCTCCCAGATGATGGGATCCGCGAGGACGTCCGCCGCGCGCACGATCAAGACCCCGCCCGACGCGGCCTGCAGCGAGCCGGAGCGAATGCGCGTGAAGTCGGTCAGCAACGCGCCGAATCGCGCGCGCCGCTCGAGGTACCCGAAGAGGTGCGGATAGGTCGGGTTCGTGTCGTAGATCACCGGCGGGGCTGAGCCGGGCTCGTGCCCGACGAGGACATTCACGTGAAAGCGGTTGAGCCGCACGGCGTGCTCGGGATCGACGTCGCTCGCCTCCTCCTCTCCCTCGTCGTCGACGACGAGGTCCTGCCAATCTTCGACGAGCGCGACCGTGACTTGCTCGAGCCACGCGGCCACGTCGGCGCCGAGCGGTCCGAACTCGCCGACGATCGGCTCCATCGTGTCGCGCACGACGGCGCGCGCCGCCACGAGGAGCGCGCGCCCTTGCGCCTCTTGGTAGCGCTTGCTCGTCTCGCGCACGAGCACCGCGCTCTTTTCCACCTCGCGCGTCAGGCGCTGCTCGGCGGCGGACAGCGTCTTCTTGGTCGCCTCGTCCAGCGCCTCGAACTGCTCGGCGCTCAGCGGCTTTCCGTGGAGGATCGGAAACGTCTGGACTCCGCCCGGCACGGCGCGGACGCCGAATCCAAGCGTCTTGGCCGTCGTCTCCAGCCCGGTGAGGACCTCGCGATTCTTCGCTTCGAGCTCGCGCCCGAGATCGATCTGCGCCTCGCGCACGGCGTCGATGTCGCCGATCTGCGCGATCTGCTCGCGCAGCGTCGCGAGGCACTGCGCCATCGTCGCCTTCAGCTTGCTGCCGACGCCGGCCGGCAAGACGAGCGCGCGCGGCGCCTCGGGGTGCTCGAAGTCGTGCACGTAGACGAGGTCCGGCGGCGTCGCGGCGCCCGCGTGCTCGCGCGCGAAACGCTCGGCGAAACGGACGACGTCGTCCTCGATGCCGACCTCCGGACGCGCCGAGACGAACACGTGGAAGCTCGGCTCGCGCGCGGCGAGGCCGAGCTCGAGCGCGCGCCGCGCGATGCCTTCGCACAAGTCGAGCAGGCCGGTGCTCGACGCCGGCTCCTCCGCGACCAAGTCCGAGCTCGTCCGTACCGTCGCCAGCTCCGGGGCGATGCGCGCGCGCGCGCGAACCGATTCCTCCGGCTCCCCCGCTCCGTCAAAGCCCGCTTCTTCCGAAGAAGAGGGAGCCTCGTCCGCTTCGAGTGCTCGCGGCATGCCTTTCGGAGTCTTAGCATGGCAGCACACAGTCAATCAGAGTTCTGCGGTACACTCCGGGGAGCGTGACGGAGCCCAAGAAACAGGACGGCACCATGGAGCTCGATGTCGGTCAGATCGATTTGCTCGATTCTGCCGCTCCCGCCGAGCTCGAAGCAGTCGCTCGACCAGGAAGAGGTGCGCGTGAGCAAGGGGCCGCCGCCGCTGCCCCCGTCCCTCCCGTCCGACGAGCCGCCGGCCGACGAGCCGGCCGAAGCCAGCGGCGCAGAGGCCGAGAAGACGCCGCCGGTGCCGTCGCTCCCGCCGCCGCCCGAGCCGCGGGTCTCGCAGCCCGCGGCGATTTCGGCGCGCAAGCTCGTCGATGGGCAGCCTTCGGGCTCGAGCTCGCTGACGCGATTTCTGGTCGGGATGGGCGCGGCGTCGCTCGTGTGCGTCGGAGGGTTCTTCGCGTTCTCGCACTTCCACAAATCGCCGAAGGCGCCGGCGCCGACGGCGAGCGTCGCGCCCGAGCCCACGCACGCGTTCACGATGGCGCCCGTCGAGTTCACCGATCCTGCGCCGAGCGGATCGGCGAGCGCAGCTCCCACGACGACGGTCGCGAGCGCGAGCGCGGCGCCGGTGCGCTCGCCCGCGCCGCCGAGCGCGACGACCACGGCAGCCCACTCGAGCGTCGCCCCTCACCCGACCCACGCCACCTCGACCAAGCCGCCCGACGATTTGATCAAGGTAGAGAACTGATGCGGATCGTCTTCTCGGCCGCCCTCGCGGTGGCGCTCCTCGGGCCTTCGCTCGCGTTCGCGGGCGACAGCAAGGCCGAATCCGACAAGCTGTTTCGCGAGGGGCTGCGCCTCTTCGAGCAGAAGAACTTCGACGGCGCGCGCGACAAGTTCACCGAGGCGTACTCGAAATTCCCGAGCCCGAACTCGCTCCTGAACCTCGCGCGCTCCGAGCAGCTCTCGAACCACTGCGTCGACGCGATCGCGCATTACCGCGCGTACGCCGCGCTTCCGCCCAACCCGCGCATCTCGAGCGGCGACCGCGGCTCCGCGGTGCTCAAGATGAACGAGTGCTACTCGAAGATCGGCCGCATCGACGTGAACGCGCCGCTCGGCACGCACGTGACGATTGACGGCATGGCGGTCGCGTGGAACCCGGGCGAGCCGATCGACGTCGCGCCCGGCGCGCACCGCGTGGAGCTCGCGGTCGGCAGCGAGACGAAGGCGCGCTCGGCCTCGCCGGGCGAAGGCCAGGTGACGCAGGTGCAGTGGGAGGAGCCGCCTCCCCCGCCGCCACCCCCTCCTCCTCCTCCGCCTCCGCAGCCCGAGGTGAAGGCGGTCGAGCCCGCGCCTCCGCCGCCTGTCGTCACGCCGCCGCCGCCGGAGCCCAAGCCGATCGTGTGGAAGCAGACGACGCACTGGCCGACGGCGAAGACGGTCAGCGCGATTGGCCTCGGCGTGCTCGCCGTCGGATCGTTCATCGCGGCGCCCTCGTTCCTCGTGGTTTCGCTCTCGGCGGCGCGCGACGGCGACGCGCTCGCGAACAAGCTCGGTCCCTCGGGTTGCGCGGGCGTGCAGTCGCCCGACTGCTCGAAGCTCGCGGGCGACCGCTCCGATCAATCCACCTTCGCCGCGCTCTCGGCGACCTTCTTCGTCCTCGGCACGCTCTTCGCGGTCGGCTCGATCGTGGCGATCGTCGCGTGGCCGAACGTTCATCCTCTCGTCAGCGCTTCTCGTGACGGTTTGCTCATTCGCTTTTAATCGGGAGTCCCATGGCCAAGACGCACCTCTTCGTTTTCTTCGGTTCGGTCGTCGTCCTCGCGGTCGCGCCGCGCTGCAGCTCGACCCCTGAAGACTGCACGCAGACCTCGACGTGCGTCTCCGACGCCTCGAACGAGCCGGCACCGCTCGTCTGCGACATGACCAAGGACCCGAAGGACGAGGCCGGCTGCGTCGACGATTGCGTCGGCGTCTTCGTGAGCCCGACGGGAAGCGACACGAACGCGGGCACGAAGGCCGCGCCGTTTCAGACGATCGGCAAGGCGCTCGCGTCGGCTGGCGCGCTCACGCGCGTCTACGTGTGCGAGGGCACGTACGCCGAGGACGTCTCCATCGCGGCGCCGGTGGACGGCGTCTCGATCTACGGCGGATTCAGCTGCGCCGATTGGACGTACTCGGGGAACAAACCGACGATCGGCAAGAGCAACCTCGCGCTGAAAATCGCCGGCACGACGAAGCCCTTCGCGATCGAAGACGTGCTCGTGAAGGCGGCGGACGGCTCCGCAGGCAATCCGTCGAGCATCGCGGCGCTCGTCGCGAACGCGAGCGGCGCCGTCACGTTCACGCGCGTGAACCTCACCGCAGGCGTCGGCGCGGCCGGCAACGACGCCGCAGGAGGGTCCAATTGGACGATCACGTCACCGAGCGACCCCGCGCTCAAAGGACACGACGCGGCGGGCGCTTCCGGCGGGGCACTTCAAGCGTGCGCGAACGTCTGCACCGATGCGAATGCCTCGACGGGTGGAACCGGCGGTGCAGGCACGACGAATCCGACCGGCGGTCAGACCGGGAGCCCCAACCTCGGCGCAGGCCAAGGGGGCGTCGTGACGAACGGGACGTGTTCCGGAGGCAATGGCAATCCGGCGACCGCCAACGGTGCCGATGCGGTGTCGCCGACTACGCTCGGCGCGCTTTCTGAGACGGGCTGGACACCGGGTCCGGGAGCGGCAGGAAAAAACGGCAGCCCGGGGCAAGGCGGCGGCGGTGGCGCAGGTCAGTCGCAGAGCAATGACGGCGGCGGTGGCGGCGGCGCGTGCGGTGGTTGCGGCGGCGGTGGCGGCGGCGGCGGGAATGGTGGCGGCTCGAGCATCGCGCTGGCCGTGCTCACGTCGAATGTGACCGTCAACGCGAGCGAGCTTCACGCAAATGACGCCGGCAAGGGCGGCAAAGGCGCCACCGGGCAGGTTGGGCAGACGGGCGGGGCCCACGGAAATGGCTCCGGTTTCGGATGTTCCGGCGGCAACGGCGGCAACGGCTCAGCTGGCGGGACCGGCGCGGGCGGCACGGGCGGCATTTCGGTCGCCGTCCTCTACAAGGGCTCGGCTCCGACGGTCGACTCGACGACGACGACGGCCACGGGAACCGCGGGCGCCAAGGGCGTCGGCGGCACCGCCGGAACCAACGACGGATTGGACGGCGTCGCCATGGCGTCGATGCAAGCGCCTTGACCCTTCTCGGCGGCGGCAAACACTCGTAAAGTGAGCAGCGGTTCAGACCGAAATGGCGCGACTGATCCTATCGACGGCTGAGGGCCAACAGGGCATCGAGCTCCGTCCCATCAACAGCCTCGGGCGCCACCCGAACAACTCCATCCAGCTTCTCGACAAGATCGTCTCGAAAGAGCACTGCATCGTCGAGCAGCGCGACGGGATGTTCATCCTGCGCGATCTCGGGAGCCTGAACGGCACGTACATCAACGGCGAGCGCGTGCGGGGCGAGCAGCTGCTGCGGCACGGCGACGAGATCACCCTCGGCTCGACGCGCGCCCGCTACGACGACGGAACGCAGCCGCTCCCGCCCGCGGCGCCGCTGCCGATGGCGGTCGCCGCCGGCCTCCCGCCGCCCGCGATCATCCAACCTGCGCCCGGCGCTCCGCAGCAGCCTATGCAGCAACCGATGGCCTCGTGGCCGCAGCACGGCGGCCCGCCCGCGTCGATGATGCAGCCGCAGCAGCAGCCGATGGGCGTGCCGATGCAGATGCAGCAGCGCCCGATGCAGCCGATGGGCGCGCCGCAGCAGCAACCGTACGGCCCCCCGCCGATGCCGCAGCAACCGCGCGGGCCGACGCCGATGTCCGGGCCGAGCCCGGTCACGCCGCCGATGGCCGGCGGCAACTTCGCGCGGCCCCCTCGCCCGCCGAGCTTCAGCGGCACGCGCGTCGACATGCTCGACTCCGCCCGCGCGATTGGGACGCAGATCGCCGCGCAGACGAAGGGCTTCCTTCCGTTCGAGCAAATCGCCGCCGACCCGCAGCAGCTCCGGCTCGACTACGAGCGCCTTCGAATCACGTGGGAGCTCACGCGCGACATCGGCCTCGAGCGCGACTTCGACAAGCTGCTCGAGAAGATCCTCCAGGCGCTCTTCCGGTTCGTCAAAGCCGACCGCGGCGTCATCTTGCTGAAAGACGAGGCCGGTCAGCTCCAGCCGCGCGCGGCGCGCCGCCGCGACGGCACCGACGCGCCGATCCAGGTCTCTTCGACGATCCTCAATCACATCATCAAAGAGAAGGCGAGCGTGCTCACGCACGACGCGTCGATGGACTTCGCCGCGTCGAAGGGCAAATCGATGATCCTGAACCGGATCTCGAGCGCCATCGTCGTCCCCCTCCTCCACGAGGGCGACGTCCTCGGGGCCCTCTGGCTCGACTCCGAGTCGCTCGCGCAGTTCCAGCAAAAAGACCTCGAGATCATCACCGCGGTCGGCAACCAGGCGGCGATGTTCATCGAGAACAGCTTCCTCCAGCGCAAGGTCGAGCAGGAAATCGTGACGCGCGAGCGTTTCTCGCGGCTCCTCTCGCCGAACGTGGCCGAGCAAGTCATCAGCGGCAAGCTCGAGGTGAAGCTCGGCGGACAGCTGCTTCAGGACTGCACAGTCTTCAACTCGGACATCCGCGGCTTCACGCGCATGAGCGAGGGCGCCGCGCCCGAGGGCATGATCGACATGCTCAACGAGTATTTCGAGATGATGGTCGAGACGATCTTCAAATACGAAGGCACGCTCGACAAGTTCATGGGCGACGGCATCATGGCGCTCTGGGGCGCGCCGGCGACGCACCAGGACGACCCGATCCGCGCCGTGCAGAGCTCGCTCGAGCAGATGGAGCGGCTCGGTCAGTTCAACCGGCAGCGCATCGAGCGAAACCAGTCGCCCCTCGCGATCGGCATCGGGATCCACACCGGGCCGCTCGTCGCCGGCTACGTCGGGTCGAGCAAGGCGCTCTCGTACACGGTCATCGGCGACACGGCGAACACGAGCGCGCGTCTCTGCGGCATCGCGCTCGCGGGGCAGATCATCGTGAGCGAGCCCACGGTCGCGAAGCTCGGAAATCGCTTCGAGCTCGAGGATCTCCCGCCTGCGAATTTCGAAGGGCAAAGAGAAGCCGCTCCGCATCTACAACGTCAAGCGCGAGAAGCCGTCGGCGACCGTGCGGTGACGTCGCGGGCCGGAAGCTCGTCGCCCGCGCGCGCGTAGACAGAGCGTATGTGGAAGCTCGACGACGTACCGGAAGATGACCTCGACGGTGCGCCGTTCTGGAACGATTGCACGAGGCGCCGGATCGCCCTCTGGCCGCCGACGGTCGCGCGGCTGCTCGCGTCGAAGAACACGCCGCCGCTCGTCCGTGCGATTGTCGGCCACGACGCCGGCGCGCTCGCGGAGCACCTCGACGAGGAGTCGCGCCGAGAGGCCGTCGGTCCGGGGAACGACCCGATGACGCCGCTCCACTACGCCGTGCTCGCGGACGACGCGGCGGCCGTCGAGGCGTTGCTCGCGGCGGGCGCCGACCCCGACGAGCGCACGGGCGAAGACCAAGTCCCTCTGATCCTCGAAGCGATTGCGCACGCGTCGCGGCCCGTTCTGCAGAGGCTTCTTCCGCTGTGTAATCTCGCCGTCAGCGGACCCGCGCGACGCGCGCTGCCGCCGCACGCGTGGGCGCTCCACCGGCGCGAGAAGCTCGACACGATTGACGTCGTCGAGGAGCTCGCCGCACGCGGCGTCGACTGCACCGCTTGCTACCCTCCCGGATTGCTCCTCCACGACGGCGCGCGCCGCGGGCAGCTCGATCTCGTGAGGTGGTGCCTCGCGCGCGGCATGCCGGCGGATTTGCGGTGGCGAGCGGCCGGCCCGACGCCCCTCTACGAGGCGGCGAGCCGTCGCCGTCCCGAGATTGTCGACGAGCTCCTCCGAGCGGGCGCCGACGTTCGCGCCACGTCGATGCGGACCGGAGTCACGGCGCTCCACGCGGTCGCGAGCGCCTCCGATTCGGGGCGACGACGAGCGCGCGGCGGTCGAGCGCATCGTCGATTGTCTCCTCGCGCACGGGCTCACGATTGACGTCCGCGACGGACGCGGTCAGACCCCTCTCCACGCCGCCTGTTTCGTCGACGACGTGCTCACCGCGACCGTGCTCCTCGCGCGCGGCGCCTCGTGCGACGCGCGCGACGACGAGGGCCGCACGCCCGTCGAGGTCATCTCCGCCGAGCCGCGCGAGCGGCGCGAGGCCCTGCGCGCTCTCATGGCCGGCGCGTCCCGTCGACATTGACAGCAGCCGCGGCGGACCCGAGCATGACGAGTACGAGCGTGCCCAACCACCGAATCGTTCTTCGTCGCGGCCGGACCGCGCTGCTCATGGTCTCTTTCGCCGGCGCCGCGCTCGTTCGCTGCACCGGCGACGACTCGACCGACTGCGACGCGTCTTGCGCCGACGCGCTCGCACCGCTCGGCGTGTCGCTTGCGCCGCAAGAAATTTGGGTACGCCCGGGCGCGACGGCGGCGATTCAGGTCGCGCTTTCGCGAGGGCCGGGCGGCGACGGCGACGCCGTCGTGACGGTCGAGGACGAAGCCGGCGCGGGCGTGACCGCGGATGCGCTCACGATCCCCGCGGGAAATACGGTCGGAACGCTCACGGTTCACGTCGCGGCCTCGTTCGCGCAAGGTGACGACACGGTCGCCGTCGGCGCCATGGTCGGCGGCGCGAGCGCGCAGGCCGACCTCCGCGTCCACGTCGGAGGCGCCTCGGGCGCGCCGGACACGTCGTTCGGGGCGGGCGGCGTCGCGGATCTCGCGCCGAGCACGGGCAGCGACATCGGCTCGGCGATGATCGCGCTCCAGAGCGTCGTCGTCGTCGGCGGCACGCACGTCGAGACTGGCGACGCGGGCAGCATCTCGACGATGAAGGTTCTTCGGCTCACGAGCGGCGGCGGTCTCGACGGCGCCTTCGCGGTGACCTCGGCGCCCGGCGAGCTCGCGTCGCTGGCGACGCTCCCCGACGGGCGCGTCTTCGCCGTCGGCGACGTGCGCTCGCCGAAGGCGGACTTCGTCGCGGTTCGCGTCCTCGCAAACGGCGGGCTCGACCCGACGTACGCGGTCGACACGCCCGTCACGCTCGGCGACGACGTCGCGCGCGCCGCCGCCGTCGAGCCCGGCGGGCGCCTCGCGGTCGCCGGCTCGGTCGGCGACGCGACCGCGTTCGGTGTTGCAAGATACACGCAAGTCCCCCTCCCGCCCGGCGACGCGGGCGCGGGCGACGCGGACGCGGGCGACGCGGGCGCGGGCGACGCGGACGCAAGCGACGCGGCGAGCCCGGTGACCTCGCACCTCGATCCGACGTTCGGCGACGGCGGCCTCGTCGTCACGACCTTCGCGAAGCCGAACGCCGGCGCGACCTCGATGCTCGTCGCGCCCGACGGCTCGCTGTACGTGCTCGGCTTTCAGTCCGGGGCCGCGACCGACGTCGTTGCCGTGCACTACGACACGAGCGGCGCGACGACCAGCACGAGCACGCTCCCGCTCGCGACCGGCACGTACGGCGCGGCCGCCGCGCTCCTCCAGCCCGACGGCGCGATTGTCGTCGCGACCGACGACAACGGCCAAGCCCTCGCGCTGCGGCTCCTCCCGAGCGGCGCGGCGGATCCCAGCTTCGGCGCCGGCGGGCTCTCGGCGCTCGCGGTCGGCGCCTCGTCGGGCGCGCGGGCGCTCGCGCGCGATCCCGCGACAGGTAACCTCTACGTCGGCGGCTTCTCCGGCTCGCCCCACCAGTGCTTCGTCGCGCGCGTCACCCCGAGCGGCGCGCTCGACGCGAGCTACGCGACCGCGGGCGTGCTCACCCTCGCGCAAGGCGACGCGTGTGACGTCGCGTCGCTCGCGGTCGACGGCGACGGAAAATTGCTCGTGCTCGCGACGGTCGCTTCGGGCGGCGCGACGCGCATGGTCGTCGGCCGCTATTGGTGACGACGCGAGCGCCCACGGCGCGCTGATTGTGCTAGGAATCCCCACCGATTCCGTGGCCGCCTTCGTCCTGCCCTTCGAGAAGCCCGTCGTCGATCTCCTCTCGCGCGTGCGCGAGCTGCGCGAGGCCGCGTCGCAAGACGACTCGCTCCACGCCGAGCTGCGCAGGCTCGAGGACAAGACCGGCCGCGTCGCCAAAGAGCTCTTCGCGAGCCTCACGCCCTGGCAGAAGGTCCAGCTCTCGCGCCACCCGAACCGCCCCTATTCGCTCGACTACGTCGAGCGGCTCGTCACCGATTTCGTCGAGCTCCACGGCGACCGGCGCTTCGGCGACGACGCGGCCATCGTCGCCGGGCTCGGGCGATTCCGCGGGCGCAGCGTCGTCGTCGTCGGCCACCAGAAGGGCCGCTCGACCAAAGAAAAGGTGACGCGCAACTTCGGCCAGGCGCAGCCCGAGGGCAACCGCAAGGCGCTCCGCATGTTCGAGCTCGCCGAGCGCTTCGGCCTGCCGATCTTGTCGTTCATCGACACCCCAGGCGCATACCCTGGCATCGGCGCCGAGGAGCGCGGGCAGAGCGAGGCCATCGGCGCGTGCATCGCGGCCATGGCGCGCGCGCGCGTCCCCATCGTCTCGACGATCATCGGCGAGGGCGGCTCGGGCGGCGCGCTCGCGCTCGGCGTCGCCAACCGCGTGCTCGTCATGGAATACGGCACCTATAGCGTCATCAGCCCCGAGGGCTGCGCGTCGATTCTGTGGAAAGACGGCTCGAAATCCGAGGCCGCCGCCGAGGCGATGAAGATGACCGCGCCCGATCTCCTGCGCCTCAAGGTGGTCGACAAGATCATCGACGAGCCGGCCGGCGGCGCCCACCAGGATCCCGACGCGGCGGCCAAGCTCGTCGGCGCCGAGATCTGGAGCGCGCTGCGGGAGCTCTTGCGCATGACCCCCGACCAGCTCGCCGACGACCGCTACAAGCGCTTCCGTGCGCTCGGGGCCTTCCAGGCGTGAGCGTGTGCTACGGTGTGCGCCGTAGGACGAATCGATGAAGCGCACGGCTGACGCAGTTTTCAGCGTACTTCTCCTCGCCGCGACGGCGCTCTACGTGGCGACGATCTACGTCGTCTTCTTCCGCGCGCCGATCGAGGCGCGCATGGGCATCGTGCAGAAGATCTTCTACTTCCACGTGCCGAGCGCCTACAGCATGTACCTCGGGGCGGCCGCGTGCTTCGTCGGCTCGGTCGGCTACCTCGCGAAGCCGAACGATCTCTGGGACGGGCTCGGGCGCGCGGGCGCCGAGGTGGCGGTCGCCTTCGGCATGATGGTGCTCATCAGCGGCCCGCTCTGGGCGGCCAAGGCCTGGGGCTTCTACTGGACGTGGGACCCGCGCCTCACGACCGCGCTGCTCTCGGTCCTCATCTACGTCGCGTACCTCGTGCTCCGCGGCTTCGCGGGCGACGGCGAGGGCGAGCGCAAGTTCGCCGCCGCGCTCGGCATCCTCGGCGCCGCGAACCTGCCCATCATCCACTTCAGCGTGCAGAAATGGGGAGGCCAGCACCCCGCCGTCATCACCGGAAAAGGCGGCGGCCTACACCACCCCGACATGAAGCTCGCGCTCGGCCTGTCGTTCGCCGCGTTCACGTGCTTCGTCATCACCCTCCTCTGGACGCGCACGCGCCAGAAGATGCTCCAAAGCCGTCTCGACCGCGCCGAGCAGGACATGGTCGACCTCGGCGTCTTCGACGAAGAACAAGAGGTCGCCTCGTGATTCAGCAGCCCGCTCCGTCCGCCTCCGCCGCCGCGCCGATCACGAGCTTCGAGGCGCAAGAGGGCGCGCCCATCCCCGAGCAGCACAGCGGCACCAAGCTGCTCGTCTCGGCGTACATCGTCTTCTGGGTGATCGCGATGGTCTTCGTCCAGCTCACGTGGCTGCGCCAGCGCACGCTCGCCAAGCGCGTCGCCGATCTCGAGCGCGCGCTCGACCAATACGAGCCCGGCTCCGATGACCCCGAAGGCCGCCTCGACAAGACGGTCGTCAAGGACCACCCGAGCCGGGTCCACGACTGAGCCGCTCGGCTCAGAGCTGGTACAGGAACGCGATCAGGTCGGCGCGCTCGCTCTTCGACAAGTGCACCGGGTGCAGCTTGCCGTCCTTCGAGTGGTTGTACTGCGGGCCGTTGAAGTAATCGACGACCTCCTCAATCGTGTCGGCGGAGTTGTCGTGGAAGTACGGTCCGTTGTCCTTCAGCCAGCGGAGCTGCGGGACCTTGAAGCGACCGACGTCCTCGACGCGGGCCGTCGTCGCGGCGAGGCCGACGTCGAACGTGACGGTCACGTTCTGCACGTTGCCGCTCCAGTCCGTCATCGGCAGGACGATGGGCTGGTACGAGCTCGGCGCGACGAACTGCGTGAAGCGCAGGCCGTGCTTGTTCAGCTCGGCGACGCCCACGTCGTAGAGCTTGCCCACGGCGGGCGCGAACGTCGGGAAATTGTCGGGACGCTCGCCGGTGCCGGTCGGGCTCACGTTCTCGAGGCTGTTGAACACGTTCGGCGTGTTGTGACAGTCCATGCACTGGTTGGCGAAGACGACGGCGCCGTGTTTCTGCTGCTGCGTCGTGAGCGGCACCGTCGCGAACGGGTCGCTCGCGAGCTTGTCGAAATTGGGGTCGTTCGGATCGAGCAGCGGCGTGAGCGCCGCGTCGGTCATCCTCTGGAACTGGAACGCCTGGAGATCGTTCCCCTGCGGCAGCCCGAAGAGATCGTCGAAGCGCTCGTCGCTCGACTGCGTGTGGGCAAAGACGGCGCCGCGATCGGTCTCGAACATCACGCGCCCTCGCCCGTCCGTCAGGAACCCGTGCGCGAAGACGATGTTGCGGAGCTTCGGCGACTTGCGCCACCCGAAGACCTGCCGATACGGATCGCTCTCGGGCCTCTGCAGGTTGAAGCGGTTCGGCCTGTATTTCAGGATGGCGTGTTGATCGAGGTTGCCGAGCGCGTCGGGGTCGCCCTGCGCGTCGGCTTGAACGCCCGTGAAGATCGGGTCGGTCGACGGGATCGTCGCGGAGAGCGGCGGCCTCGGCAGGCCGAAATTCTGCGACGTGCCGCGGTGGCACGTGAAGCAGCTGCGGCCGTTGGAGACCACGTCGCCTCCGAAGACCTGGCTCGGCCCCTGGAAGAGCGCGTTGGTCGTGTCGGAGGTGTCGAGATCCGGCGCGAGCCCGAAGAGCTGGCGGCCGTGATCGGCGTCCGAGCCCGGCGGGTTCGGATCGTTGAACCGCAGCGCCTTCTCGAGGTGCAGGTTGCGGCTGCCGGTGTTGACGTTGATGCCGCCGCCGCCGAGCAGCGGCGCGTTCGACGTCCCGGTGTCTTCGGAGGAGGCGCTGCGCGCGCACGCGGCGACGCCGGCGCTCGCGAGCAGCGTGACGAGAAGAACGGACACTTGGCTTTTCATGGTCGTCCTCCTCAGGGCCCGCAGAAGTTGATGTTGGGGGTGTGCGCCGGCTTGAACCAGTTCGAGCACGAGCCCGCGCCCTCCCACGGGCGAATGGGCGGCGCGACGTTGCCGAACACGGCGTCGAGGTCGAGCGTCCAGCCGTGCGGCACGGTGCCGCCGACGGCGGTGACGCCGCTGTACGTCGCGATGAGCGTCGTGCGCGGCGGGTTCAGGTAATAAGTCGGCGGCTCGATGGTGACGTCGAACAGCATGCCGTCCTTGACGTAGTCACCCCAGCTCACCGCCTCGCTCGCGGGCAGCGGCGCGGTGATGAGCGGTCGCAGCGTCGACAGGTCGAACCGGAACAGGTTCGCCTTGCACAGATTCGTCGGGGGAAACGTGACGAGGTGGTGCGAGTACTGCTGCGCGTCCTGACGGAGCACCTTGTCGTAGGCGAAGCTCCAGTGGACGTCGACGTCGCCGTGGCTGTCCGGCTCGAAGAAGTCGGTCGGCGTGAGCCGCAGCGTCGGGAAGACGACCGGGATGCCGTTCGGCGGCGGCGTCGGGAAGTCGTACTCCGTGCCCATCAAATCGAGCGTTTGGGCGTTGTAATAGAGCGTGATGTTCGCTCCGCCGCCCGCAATCATCCAAAGCTGATAGCGGCCACCGACGACGTCCTTCGCTTCGGGGAAGAACGGGTTGGGCGTGTAATCCACGCCGAGCGTTCGGGTGACTGTGGGATACGGCTGCAAAACGTGATGACCGAAGAGGTGCACCCACACCTTGTTCTTCGATTTGCTCCACGTGATTTCGAGGTTGAGCTCGTTTTGGCAGTTGTCTGGCGTCGCAGCGACCGTGAGCTCGTAGGGGACCGCCGCGCCGCGGTGGAGCGGCATGACGATGGAGCCGGTGTCCGAATCGCCGACGCCAGTCGGGACGATGGGGATGTCGGCTTCCGCGGTCCGTGTGGTTCCGGGCAAGAAAGCGGCGCCTCCCGCGAGAACGGCGCCGGTAAGCAAAGCGCGCGCAAACGACCGAGCGCGATTCATTCGATCACGTTCCTCCTCCGCCCCCCCGGCGTGCAAAAAGCGATGAGCGCGAAAAGGGGCATTTGAATACTGCCCACTTGAGACGCTCTTCGAAAAGAAAAATGTTCGAACTACATGCATTTTGGGAGGAGCATTCCGGCGGAATTCCCACGGTGTGCGCGCGATCGAATCCCGCTGACGCCGCGCTGACAGCGCGCCGCGCATCCCGTTGACATGCGCGGGCAACCAACCGAGCCTTTCGATCATGCGACTCGTTCCGGAAACGCCGGCGCCATCTTTTTCAGTCCGGTCCCTGCAGGGCGAAGACTGCGGACTCTCGACCTACGCGGGGCAGCTCACGTGGATCGCGTTCTTTCGATACGCGACGTGTCCGCTTTGCAACTTGCGTGTCCACCAACTCGTCATCGATTGGCCGAAGCTCAAAGGACGCGTCAACCTCGTCGCGGTCTTCCAATCGCCGCCGGAGCGCTTCGAGGGTTACATCTCGAAATACGATCCGCCGTTCCCCGTCGTGAGCGACGCGGAGCTCCAGCTCTTCAAGCTGTACAAAGTCGAAGAGAGCGTGCTCGCGGCGATGTCGGCGAGCATCTTTCCGAAGATGATGGCGGCGCGCAAAGAGAAGATTCCGCTCTTCGACGGCCCGCGCGACGGCGGCGCGCTCCGCGTGCCCGCGGACTTTCTCATCGACCGCCAGGGCGTGCTCAAGCTGTGCCGTTACGGAAAGAACATCGGCGACAGCATCCCGACCCCCGACGTCGAGGCGTTCCTCGTCGCGCAAGGCGTCTGACGCCGCGCCGGCCGCAGCGCGAGGGTGCGCGGGCTCGAAATTCCGGTTAGGCTGCCGCCCGATGCCCGTCGAGCACGTCATCTTCATCCCCGGTGTGCTGCTGATCGGCACGGTGCTGGGCTACATTCTCGGCGTCCGCGCCGAGCGGCAGCGCCTCGGCACGCGCCGGCGACGGATGAAGGAATAGCGACAGGAGAGAGCCATGTTCGGGTTCGAGCCCACCGAAGAGCAGAAAGCGCTGCATGACACGGCGCGCCGCTTCACCAAAGAGCGCATCATTCCCATCGCGGCCGAGTGCGACCGGGAATCGCGTCTTCCCGAAGGACGTTTTCGTCGCCGCGCACGAGCTCGGCATCGTGAACCCGTGCATCCCGGTCGAGTACGGCGGCGCCGGGCTCGGCGATCTCGACATGACGTTCATCACCGAAGAGCTCGCCTACGGCTGCATCGGGCATCCGCACGACGATCAGCGCGAACAACCTGGCCGCGACCCCCATCAAGCTCGGCGGCAGCGACGAGCAGAAGAAGAAGTACCTCGGCTGGCTCGCGAAGCGAGCCGATCTTCGCGTCGCTACGCGACGAGCGAGCCGAACGCCGGGAGCGACGTCGCGGGCCTGCAGTGCCGCGCGAAGAAGGACGGCAGCGACGGGTACGTGCTCAACGGCACCAAGTGCTGGATCACGAACGCGATCGTTCGCGAGCTTCTACGTCATCTTCGCGACCGAGAACCCGGAGCTGCGTCACAAGGGCATCGGCGCCTTCATCGTCGAGCGCGATCCAGACGGGCGTCAGCTCGGCGAGCACGAGGACAAGCTCGGCCAGCGCGCGAGCGACACCGCGCGATCATGCTCGAGGACGTCCACGTCCCCGCCGCGCAAGTGCTCGCGCCGCCGGGCCAAGGCTTCAAGCTCGCGATGGAGACGTTCAACCAGACGCGCCCCGACATCGGCGCCGATCGCGCTGCGGCATCATGCGCCGCTGCCTCGACGAGAGCGTCGCCTACGCGAAAGAGCGAAAGACCTTCGGCGTGCCCATCGCGCAGCACCAGCTCGTCCAGGCGATGATCGCCGAGATGGCGATCCGCTACGAAGCGACGCGCTGCTCGTCAAGAAGGCCGCGTGGAACCTCGATCAAGGCATCCGCAACCCGATCGTCGTCGAGCTACGCGAAGGCGTTCGGCGCCGACGCGGCGATGCAGACGCGCCATCGACGCGGTGCAGGTCTTCGGCGGCAACGGGTACGTGAAGGACTACCCGGTCGAGAAGCTGATGCGCGACGCGAAGATCCTCCAGATCTACGAGGGCACCGCGCAGGTCCAGCGCCTCGTCATCGCCCGCAACACGCTCGCTTGAGCCGAAATGGAAACACCGAGATCCAGAAGCTCACTCCTGATCTTCTTCCTGCTGCCTCTCGTCGGCTGCGCGGCGGGGCCGCGCGACACTCTCGGCGGGGGGGGCCCGGTCGTGCGCGCCGAGGCGGGGGCGCCCGCCGGCTACTCGTACGTCGCGCGGCGGCCGCTCGTCGCCGTCGGCCTCGCGGGCGTGACCGGCCTCAGCGAAGAGGACGCGCACGCGATCGTCGATCGACTCGCCGCCTCGGCGAGCGACTGCCTCGAGAAGCGCACGAACGTCACGCCCGGTGCCGCGCACATCGAGCTCCCGATCGACTCGGGCGGGCTCGCCGGCCCGCCGTCGGTCGCGTTCTCGCCGACCGACGCCGCCGCGATCGGGCTCGTGTGCATCCTCGCGCCGCTGCGCATGACCGTGCTCAGCCCCATCGAGGGCGACGCCGGCGCGCGGTCGATCGCGATTGAGAGCGCCTGGGGCCCGCAGTGAGCCCCTCGCCGAACCGCGGCCTTCCCGGCGACGTCCCCATTCGTCGCATCGGGGGCACGGCGCACCCGCTCTCCGATTTTTATCACACGCTCATGCGCGCGAGCTGGCCGGTGACGTTCGGCGTCATCCTCGGCGCGTTCCTCGGGATCAACGTCCTCTACGCGCTCGTGTACGTGCTGCTCGGCGGCGGGGTGGAGGGCGCGCGTCCCGGGCAATTTCGAGGACTGTTTCTTCTTCAGCGTGCAGACTCTCGCGACCATCGGCTACGGAAAGATGGTGCCGGTCACGCGCGCCGCGCACCTCGTCGTCACGCTCGAGGCGTTCACCGGCATCCTCGTCACCGCGCTCACCACGGGGCTCCTCTTCGCGAAGTTCTCTCGACCGACGGCGCGCGTCCTCTTCAGCAGGAACGTGGTCATCGCGCCGTACGAGGGCAAGCCGACGCTGATGTTCCGCCTCGCCAACGAGCGCGGGAACCGCATCGTCCAGGCGTCGGTGCGCGTGTCGCTGCTGCGAGAGACGACCTCCGCCGAGGGCATGACGTTCCGCCGCCTCATCGACCTCAAGCTCCACCGCGCCGACTCGGCGATGTTCATGATCACGTGGACGGTCTTCCACACCATCGACGAATCGAGCCCGCTCTTCGGCGTCACGCCCGACAACGTCTCCGACGGGAACTTCGGGCTCGTCGCGACGATGATCGGGCTCGACGACACGCTCTCGCAGACCGTGCACGCGCGCTACGCGTGGACGCACGAGAACTTTCTCTTCGATCGGAGGTTCGTCGACGTGCTCGTCGACGACGGCGAGGGCACGCGCGTCCTCGATCTCCGGAAATTCCACGACACCGAGCCCTCGCCCAGCGCGGTCGCGAGTGCAATTTCACTTCCCCGCTGAAAATTCGGTCGCCTGCGATCGCATCTTTGCGGTGTGAGCGCACGCGTGCGTTTTCTCGTGATGGATCGCGTCGATCCGCGGCGCCGCGTGCATACAATGCAAGCGTGGAGGCCGACGTGAAGCACACCCTCGCCTTGACCATTCTCCCCGTGCTCGTCGCGCTGGCGAGCTGCTCTGGCAATGACAACACCTGGGGAGGCGGAGGCGACGACTCCGGCACGACGCCGGGCGACGACTCCGGCACGACGCCGGTGGACGACTCCGGCGCGCCGCTGCCAGGCAAGGACGGCAGCACGCCGCCGCCGCCGGCGAACGCGCCGCTCGCGACCGGCCTCTCCGTCACCGGGCTCGTGGTCGATCAGGCCGTCGAGGTCAACGTCGTGAAGAACGGCGCGATGGCGACGAAGAACGCTCCCGTCGTCGCGGGGCGTCCGGGCGTCGTGCGCGTGTTCGTCACGCCGACGGCGACCTTCTCGCACGCGCTCACCGGCGTGCTCACGCTCCACACGGCGGGCCAGGACCACACGTTCAACGCGTCGCTCACGCCGGCGTCCGCCTCGACCGACGCGAGCTACTGGAGCACGTTCAACTTCAACGTCGACGCAGCGAGCTTCGGCACCGACACGACGTTCCTCGTGCAGATCAAGGATCCGACCGGGACCGGCACCGGCGACAGCTCGGCGCAGTTCCCGAACAGCGGGACGCCCGCGTCGCTCGGCGTGCAGACGTCGGGCACCGTCAAGATCTACGTCTTCCCGATCCACTTCACGAGCGGCGGCGGCACCCCGGCGACTGGCGCGAGCGACATCAACGCGTACCAAGCGCTCGTCCAGAGCATGTACCCCGCGAGCAGCGTGCAGCTCACCGTGCAGCCGACGATGAGCTACAGCGGCGCGATCCCGACCGCGAACGGCTCGAACTGGAGCTCGCTCCTCAACGCGATGACGCAGAAGCGCGCCGGCGATTCGTCGCCCGACGTCTACTATTACGGCGCGTTCGCCCCGTCGTCCTCGTTCCAGACGTTCTGCGGCGGCGGGTGCGTTGCGGGCCTGAGCAACGTCCCGAGCTCGCCCTCGGACTACAGCCAGAAGGCCAGCATCGGCCTCGTCTACGGCGGCGACTCGCAGAGTCAGCAGGCCACCGGGCAGACGATGGCGCACGAGGTCGGTCACGGGCACGGCCGCGAGCACTCCCCCACCAACTACAACGTCCAAGGTTGCAGCCAGCCGAGCGGCGTCGACCCGAGCTACCCGTACGCGAACGGCGCCATCGGCGTTTGGGGCTACGACACGGCCGGGGCCGGCCCCGTCGATCCGACGAAGTACTACGACATCATGGGGTACTGCGAGAACGACTGGATCAGCGACTACACGTACAAGGCGCTCTTCAACTGGATCGCGGCCGACAACGGCGCCGACATGATCGTCTCGAAGACCCCGGTCACCTACCGCATGATCACGGTCGAGCCCGACGGCTCGCTCACGATGGGCGACGCCTTCCCCGTTTACGGCCCGGTCTCCGGCCAGCCGCGCACGGTCAGCTTCGACGACAACGGCACGATGCGCCGCGCGACCGGCTGGTTCACGCCGTACGACCACGTCCAGGGCGGCACGATCCTCGTCGAGGAGCCGCCGCACTTCGACGCGATCCGCGTCGACACGCGCCTCGTCAAGCTCGCACGCTGAGAGCGCGGCTGATAGCGTAGGAGGTCGATGGAACTTCCTCGTCGGACTGATGCTCGGCGTGATCTTCGTCTCGCCGTTCGTCATCTGCTACGCGCTCTTCATCCGCTGGGTGGACCGCTTCGAGCCGGAGCCGTGGTGGCTCCTCATCTGCGCGTTCTTGTGGGGCGCGCTCTTCGCGACGCTCGGCGGAGGACTCTCGAGCGCGGTGGGCGAAGGCGTGGCGACGGCGATGACCGGCGCGCCGATGAACGATCCGAGCATCCAGAATTTCGGCGCGACCGTCCTCGCGCCGATCTTCGAAGAGGGCTTCAAGGGTCTCGGCGTCGCGATGATCGCGGCGATCAGCGCGATGGGCGTCAAGGAGCTCGACGGGCCGCTCGACGGCGCGATCTACGGCGGCATGGTCGGCCTCGGCTTCACGCTCACCGAGGACACGCTCTACGTCGCGAGCGCGTACGCCGAGCGCGGGCTCGCGGGGTTCGTCGGGCTCCTCTTCCTGCGCACGGTGATGCTCGGCCTCTCGCACTGCACGTTCACCGCGTGCACCGGGCTGGGATTCGGCATCGCGGTCGAGTCGCGGAGCTGGTTCGTGAAGCTCTTCGCACCGCTGCTCGGCTACGGCGCCGCGATGTGCATGCACGCGATGCACAACGCGCTGCCGACGTTCCTCCACGCGGAGGGCACCGTGCTCATGATCCTCGTCTCGTGGTGCATCGACTTTCTCTTCTTCTTGCTGCTCGCGGTGCTCGTCGTGCGCGACCGCGCGATCGTCATCCGCGAGCTCTTGCCCGAGGTCGGCGCGCTCTTGCACCCGCAAGAGCTGACGCTCGTGACGACGTATTTCTCCATCGGGTGGAAGAACATCGCGACGCTCTTCGCGCAGGGCTGGTCGAAGTTCCGCCAGCGCCGCAAGAAGCAGCTCGCGCTCGTCGAGATCGCGTTCATCAAGAACCGCCGGCGACGCGGCGAGCGCGGCCGCT
Organism: uncultured delta proteobacterium; assembly: GCA_963731595.1. Taxonomy (GTDB): domain Bacteria; phylum Myxococcota_A; class Polyangia; order Polyangiales; family Polyangiaceae; genus DASXHD01. The sequence goes on along the minus strand of CAVSWE010000001.1, from coordinate 685,180 downwards.
CGCTCGACGTGAAGGAGGCGCGCCTCCGGTGGGAGGTCGCGAGCTTGAACCGCATGGGCGTCTGGATTGGGAGCTAGCTCCCGTGGGGCTTCGGCCCGGACTCGCTGCCGATGACGTACGTGGGCGGCTCGAGGAACGGGTGCTTCTTCGCGTGCCCCTTGGGGTCCGCGGGATCCCGGGGACGTCTCGAGCAGGCGGGCCCACAGCTCGAGGCCTTTGGCGTTCTCGAGGACGATCTTGGTGACCGCGGTCAGCGGCACCGCGAGGATCGCGCCTAGCGGGCCCCACATCCAGCCCCAGAAGAGCATCGAGAGAAGGACCGTCAGCGGCGAGAGCCCGATGGTGCGTCCGAGGAGGCGCGGCTCGAGGATGTTCCCGCAGAGCACGGCGATCACCTCGTAGCTCACCGCGACCGCGACGGCCGTGCCCGGGCCGCGCGAGAGGAGCGCGACGCCGACGGCCGGCACCATCGCGAGCGGCACGCCCACCGCGGGGATGAAGTGGAGCACGAAGAGGACGCAAGCGAGGAGCAGCGCGAGCTCCACGTGGAGCAGCTTGAGGACGACGTACGCGAGCACGCCGGCCGTGAAGCTCACGAGGATCTTCACCACGAGGTAGCGCTGCACGTCGTGGATGATGCGATCGAGCCGGGCGAAGTGCGCCTCGGCGTCGGAGAGAAACGCGCGGAGCTTGTCGCCGAGGATCGTCACCTCGCAGAGCGTGAAGAACGCGACGAGCAAGATGACCGCGAGCCCCGACGAGACGGTCGCGAACGTATCCGCCGCGCCGGCGATGGTTTGGTTGACGTGCTCGCCGGCGAGGAGCGGCGCGAGCGGGTGCGCCATTTCGTGAATGCCGTGGTGGGTGAGCCACGCGCCAATCGAGGCATCCGCGTTGGCGAACGACGCGGCGTGCCGCGGCAGGAACGCGCTGACGTCGCTCGCCGCCGCCGCGAAGAGCACCCCGAGCGCCCCGAGCACGACGATGTCCAGCGCGAGCGCCACGACCGCGACGAGGATCGGCGGGAACCGCTTGCGCAAGAGGAAGGTCACGACCGGCGAGGACGACGCGGCCACCATCATCCCGAGCAGGACCGGCACGAGCAGATCGCGCGCCAGCTTCAGACCGGCCAAAATGACGACGATCGAGGCGAGCGCGGTGAGCGTGGTGCACCGCTTGGACTTCACGAGCGACGTCGATGCAACGCTCGCGCCAGAGCCGTTTCGACGCTAGGGCGAATCGGGATACGGATCAGGGAGCGGCAGCGTGAGGCTCGCGGGTGCGACCGCGCCGCCGATCTGCCGATAGCTGCCGTCGGTGGAGTCTTGCTCGACGTAGAGGAGCGAGCCGTCCTGCCACGGGAAGAGCGACGGGGCCGCCTCGTGCCGTCCGATCGCGTAGACCGGGCCGCTCGCGCGCTCGAGCGCGCCGCTCGTGCCGTAGCGCGCCGCGAAGCCGATCGAGGATTGGACCCCCGCTTCGCCGGGCGCGTACCCCGTGTAAAGTACACGTATTTGGAGGCGGCCCGCCGCGGTGACGCGCGGCGCGAGACACGGGTCGGCGACGCCGAGCGTGTCGAGCGGCGGAGTCTCTCCCTCGCCGGCGGCGAGCACGGGGTCCATCGCGGGCGTCGTGGGATCGGCGTCGACGCGCGTGAACGCGGAGCCGTCGGGGCTCGTCGCTTCGTAGATCGCGCTGGCTTGCGCGAGCATCATGTCGAACGTCCCGTCCGGGAGGATCGCGACGCTCGCCGAGTCGATGGGCCCGAGCGCGTCAGCCGCGAGCACGGGGCCGGCGGTCTTGGCGAACGCGAGGCCGTCGGAGCTCTTCGCGAGGCCGATCGCGCCGTTCGATGCATAATACAACCACACGCCGCCCGCGACGGCGAGCGCGCTCGGATGGCCGAGATCCTGATCCTCCCACGCCTGATCGGACAGGAGGACCGTCGCCGGGTGATGGCCGACGTCCTGCACGGCGCCGTAGAAGCTGCGGCCGTCGGTCGCGCGCGACCGCGCGATGACGTCGTGGCCGCTCGCGGCGTCGCGCGCGACGAAATAGAGCGCGTCCGCCATGCCGCTCCCGAGCGGGAGCGCCGACGGCGCGCGGTAGTCGAGCGTCTTGTCGTCGAGGACGACGCCGCCGCGGACCTCGGCGCCCGACAATTTTCGGAACGGACCGACGCCCGAGCTCGGCAGGTTCGAGTCGCCGCCCGCGGTCTCGGCCAGCGTGCTGCACGCGATCGCGCCGAGCGCGAGGAGGAGCAAGCCTTTGTTCATCGGAACCCCGCGGTGAGCGTCGCGCCGAGGTTCCAGATGAACCCGCCCGCGGAGTAGTCGCCGACGAAGTCCGCCGGGTCGTCCTTGATCGTGAGCGCCGACGGCATCACGTCGAACTGCGCGTGGACGTCGAAGCGCACGTCGCCTGGGAAAATGGCGCTCGGACGATCGACGGCGAGCCCGGCGCCGACCGCGATCGTGTGGCGATCGCGATCGATGTAGTTCGTGATGCCGGGCTGCGTGCCGATGGGCGACTTCTGGAACGAGTAGCCGCCGCGCGCGAAGAGCTTCCACTTGCCACGATCGAACGCGGTCCACTCGACGCCCACGTGCGGCACGATGCGATCGCTCATGACGAGCGGCACGACCGGCGTCTTCGTGGGCACCGTCGGCGGCTTCACGCCTGGCGGCCACCCCGACGCCGGCGGCGGGATGTCGAGCGTGACGTCGAGGTTCGCGACCGGGGTCACGTACGCGCTCCAGTTGATCCACGTGAGGTCCACGTTCACGCGCAGCCGATCCACCGGGAGAAAGCTCCCGCCGAAGACGACTTGCTGCGGCAGGTACGCGTCGATGCTCGCCGACTGGAGCGCGTAATACGCCGTCGTGAGGCCGTTTCCGGGGTTCGAGCCGGTCGCGATCTCGCCGAGGAGGTGCGCCGTCAAGTTGAGGTCGAGCGAGAACTCCCCGCGGTAGACGAGCGCGAGCGCGGCGCGCGGGCCGAGGGCGACGCGCGCGCCGACTTGCGGATAGCGAATCGCGCCGAGCGAAGCGTCGACCTCGTGCCGCACTTGCGACGCGTTCACGTTGGCGATGTTCGCCTCGCCCGCGATGTCGAGCGTGCCCGTCGTCGACGCCATGAAGGACATCCCGCCGCCGAGCTGGAGCCACGACCACGGCGAGATCGCGAGGTTCGCCGCGAGGTAGACGCGCTGGTTGCGGTTGTCGTAGAGCTCCCAGCGCGGCTCGGTCTGAGGTAAGTCGCGAACGCGCGAGAGCCGGTCGTCGGGGACGTGGAGGCCGAGCCCGAACGCGATCGGCACGCCGAGCACCCGCCCCGGCAGGACCAGGCCGCCGACGAGCCCGGCGACGGGATCCACGCCGTTGCTCTTTCCGTTCGTCTCGAGCTCGTGCGTCGCGCGGAAATAGCCGATCGAGATCTCGAAGCCGGGCGCGAGCGCGAGCCCTGCTGGGTTGTAGTAGTTGGCCGAGAAATCATGGGCGTCGGCCGCTTGCGCGTCGCCCATCGCGGTGCCGCGCGAGCCGAAGCCGAACGTGTCGAGCGGGTTGGCGCGCGCGCTCGCGGCGAGCGTGAACGCGAGGAGAAACGCGGCGCGCTTCATCAGAACCCCACCCCGAGCTGGACGCCGGTGACGAAGATGTCGCCCGAGACGTTCGCGGTCGACGCGGAGCCGTCCGGCTCGCCGGCGTCGAGCGTCATCGTGCGCGGCGCGAGGACGTGCGCCTGCGCGAACGCGTCCACGTCGAGGCGCAGCGGCTTCTGGAGGCTCACGCCGAGCCCCGCGGTGAACACGTGCCGGTCGGCGTCGAAGTACCGCGTCGGCACGCTCACGAGCGACTGCGTCGGGATGTCGTACGCCTGCGACGACGGCAAGTGCGCGCCGACCGGCGTCGGCTCGAAGAAATAACCGCCGCGGACGTGAAACGCGGCGCCGCCCGCGAGCGCGAAGGTTCGCTCGAGGCCGACGCGCGGGACGACCGTGTCGGAGTAGTCGGGCTTCGGCACGTCGAGATCCGGGAGCGTCGGCTCGAGCGGGCCCGGGTAGTCGCTCCAGTGCTTCCACGTCGCGCCGATGGCGAGCTTCCACCGCGTATTTTCCCACGCCACCTCGACCCCGGCCTGCAGCGGGTCGTACTGCGCGAGCCCCGCGATGTCGAAGACCGGGATGGCGATCGAGCTGAGCTTCGTCGCGTCGATGGTCACCGAGAAGCGCGCCGCGAGCGCGCCGCGGAAGACGCCGCCGACGCGAAGATCGCCGTCCTGCCCGAAGAGACGAAGCGGGCGCTCGTACGACGCGCCGAGCGTGGGCGCGTAGGTGGCGACGAGCTGATCGTCGATCTGCGTGCCGACCTTGCCCGACGCGTCGGTGGCGACGACGACCGAGCCCACGATCTCGGCGAGCGCGGCGAAGCCGCCTCCGATGCGCACGCCGTGACCGAGATCGACGCCGACGCCCATGCGGATCGCGACGCACTGCGCGCGGTCCGAGAGGAGCGGAAACTGGGTCGTCTCCGGGTAGAGGATGCGCCCGCGCACGACGACGTCGCTCGGCGTGTAGAACGCGAGCGCGCCGGCGACGCGATCGCGCAGCACGCCGCCGAGCGGGACGGGCAGGTCCGCGCCGATGTCGAGGCCGTGCGCGCTGCGGTCCTCGACGCGACCGGGCAGGCCGTCGCCCGTTGCGACCTCGTCAAAGGTCGCGCCCATGATACCGAGCGCGAGCTTCGGTCTCCGAATACGCGAGAGGAGCGCCGGGTTCGTGTACGCCGCCTCGAAGTCGGAGCTCGTCGCGGTTCCCGCGCCCGCCATCGCAGGCGAGCGAGCCCCGTACCCGAACAAGTCCTCGGGTGACGCGACCGCGCGCGCAGACGAGCACGCCACCGCGATCCCCAGAGCCGCCGTACCGAGACGCACCGGACGACGATACTCATCCTTGGCGCTCAGGGGAGCGGGAATTTGGCGAAGTAGATGTGATCGAGGCCGGTCTCGTTTCGCGGATACGCCAGGTAAAAGGCGCCCGCGTGCTCCACGCCGCCGAAGTAGTCGCCGAGCCACGCATGGTCGATTCGGCTCAAGTCGAACTGCATCGGGCCGTCGACCTGGGTGCTCGACGCGACGGTGACGCCGTCGGTGCGCGTGAAGCGGATCGATCCGCTCGTGTCGCCGGCGGAGTCGCCCGCCGGGTAGGCGACGTCGAGCTTGCCGGTCGCGTCGCGCACGAGCAGCGGGATGGTCCCGAGCTGGCTCTTGCCGTGGTCGAGCGCGTCGACGTGCGTGCCGTCGAACGTACCGCCGCCGTCGGGCGAGTGCGTGATCCACACGTGGTCGGCGCCGTCGAGCGTCGACTCGTCGACCGACGGGTTCTGCGTCGTCGCGTACATGACCCAGAGATCGCTCCCGGCCGCGGCGCACGCCGGGTCGAGCGCGGCGATCTGGTCGCTCGGCGCGGACGCGACGACCGAGCTCGTCGTCCACGTCGCGCCGTCGTCCGCGCTCGTCCGCACGCCGATGAAGAGCTGGTTCGTCGCCTCGAGAAACGTCGTGTAGACGTTCGACGCGCCCTCGCAGAACCAGAAGAACGTCCCGTAGACGGCCTCGGGCTCCCCGATCAGCGTCGTGCGCGACCAGGTCGTGCCGTCCGTGCTGCGCGCCACGACGCCGTTGGCGTTCGCCGGCTGGCTCGCCGAGGGAAAATCGGCCCAGCCGACCAGCAGCGCGCCGGTCTTGGTCGCGAAGATTTTCGGGTGATCCTCGAGCGCGGTCGTGTTGTTCGGCGTGCTGATCTCGACCGGCGCGCCGAACTTCATCGTGCCCTTCGGCGCCTCGGCGACGAAGACGCGCGAATACGCGAGCGTCTGGCCCGTGTACGCGATGCCGAGGTAGCTCGCCCAGAAGTTTCCCTGCGAGTCGACCGTGATCGCCGGGTCGCCCGCGTAGAGCCCTCCGCCGAGGACGACGGGCTGCGGCGTCGAGAAGGTCTTTCCGTCGTCGGTGCTGAACGTCGAGAGCATCGCCACGTACGGCGGCCCCTGCGTGAACGCGGAGTAGAGGATCGCGATCGTGCCGTCGGACGCGACGGCGATCTGATCTTCGCTCTCGTAACCCGGCCCGTCGCCGGAGACGTTCAACCCGCCGTCGAGCGGCGGCGGCGGGGGCGAGACGTCCTTGCCCGCGTCGAGCTTCGGTCCGGCCTCCTTCTTCGCGGCGTCGATCGGGCCGCCGTCGAGACCCGAGTCGCTCTGATCCGTGACCGTTCCACCGCAGCCCACGAGCACGACCATCGCAAGCAAGCCCACGCTACGCATGAGCCGAGGCTATCAGATCACGGAATCGTCGCTGCGAGCTGACCGCACGCGGCGGCGATGTCCGAGCCGCCGCTGTAGCGCTCGTGCGAGGGCACGCCGGCGCGCGAGAGCGCGTCGCGGAAGCGCGCGTGGGACGTGGAGCGCACGAATGGATCCCCCGGAAACGCGTTGAACGGGATGATGCTGATCCGCGGCCGAACTCCCGCGGCGTCGGCGAATCGCTTGGCGCGCTCGGCCAGCGCGCGCGCGTGATCGTCCGAGTCGTTTCGGCCTTCGAGCAGCGTGAGCGCCCACATGGGCGCGTAGCCGCTCGCGCGCGCGTGCACGACGGCCGCCTCGAGCACCTCGTCGAGGGAGTGAGCCTCGTCGATGGGCATCAGCGATCGCCTGTCGCCGCCGATCGCCGACGCGATCGAAATTCCGAGCCGCACGCGCGGTGCCTCGCGCGCCAGCCGCAAGATGCCGCTCGGCAGACCCGACGTGCAGATGGTGATCGCGCGCGCGTCGACCGGCTGCGCGCATGGGTCGGTCACGACGGCGATCGCCGCGAGCACCCGATCGAGGTTCGCGAGCGGCTCGCCCATCCCCTGGAAGACGACGCCATGAACGCGCTCGCCCGGCGCGAGAGTGCGCCGCACTTCCCTCACCTGCTCCACGATCTCCCAGGTCTCGAGGTTGCGGAGGAGCCCCATGCGCCCGGTCGCGCAGAACGCGCACGCCAGCGCGCAGCCGACCTGGGAGCTCACGCAGACCGAGAAGCGCGCGCCGCGCCCGTGCCGCGGGTCGAGCGGGATGCGCACGGTCTCGAACGTTCGGCCGTCGCTCCCGGCGAGCGCGAGCTTGCGGAACGGGTCGAGCGAGCTCTTCTGCTCGACGGCCCGCGCGAGGCGCGGCACGTGACCGGCGCGGCGGAGCGCCTCGAGCGCGACGCGCCGAACGCCACGGACCGGCGCGTCGAGGCTCTCGTCCCGGTGCACGGCCGCGACGACACGCCGCGCCTCGGCGAGCTCGAGCTCGGGCACGCGCTCGGCGAGCGCCGCCGGTGTCAGTCCTTGGAGCGCCAGCATTCGGGCGGTGAAACCTATCATTGTTTGCGTGCTAAGGTCCTTGAGCGATGTTCGGGATGAGCTTCGGCGAGCTGACGGTCGTGGTGATCGTCGCCCTCGTCGTCATGGGTCCGAAGGAGCTGCCGAAGGTCCTTCGCAAGCTCGGTCAGTGGGCCGGGAAGCTTCGGCGCATGGCCGCCGACCTCCGTGCGCAGTCGGGCATCGACGACGCGCTCCGCACCGAAGGGCTCGACCTCGATCTCCGCGAAATCCGCAAGCTCGCGCGCGGCGAGATCGAAGGCGTCGTCTCCGCGGCCCGCGCCGCGGGAACCGCCGCCGCCCTCGGCACCGCCGCCGCGAGCGCGCACTCTCCGGCGACCGCAGCCGCGCTCGCCTCGCACGACTACGGTCCGCCCGTCTTCTCGGACATGTTCGTCGAGCGTGACCGCGAGAACCCGCGCGAAGGCGCAGACTCGTACGGCGCTCTCCCCGACACGGCGATCGTCTACGACGGCTCGCTCCCGCGGAGCGCGCTCGCCGACGACCCGCTCTACGCGCTCGGCGACGCGAGCGCCAAGCTCCCCGAGCCCGCGAAGCCGCAAGACGAGCCGAGCCCCGAGGCCCCATGAGCGCCGTCCCGAACAAACCGGAGGACGAGGCCGAAAAACCGCCGGTGCCCGAGGCCGACGTCAAAATGACGATCTGGGAGCACCTCGACGAGCTCCGCCGTCGACTCGTTCGTTCGGCGATCGCCGTGTTCATCACGACGTGCGTCGCGTGGGCCTACAAAGAGCAGATCCTCAAGTTCCTGCTGCGCCCGTACATCGCCGCGTGGCACACCCGCCACCTCCCCGGCGCGCCCGAGCTCCAGGGCCTCGCGCCCGGCGACATCTTCATGGGCTTCCTCGAGCTGTCGCTCGTGACCGGCGTCATCGCGTCGGTGCCCATCATTTCTATCAGCTGTGGGCCTTCGTCAGCCCGGGCCTCTACCAGCGCGAGAAGAAGTTCGTCATCCCGTTCGTGACGTTCTCGTCGACGCTGTTTTTGTCGGGCGTCGCGTTCGCGTACTACGTCGCGTTCCCCTTCACCTTCAATTACTTCTTCTCGCTGCTCGGGCCCGTCGCGGACAGCGGCGCCGTCATCACGCAGCGCTCGACGCTCGAGTTCTACCTCGACTTCGCGACGCGAATGCTCCTCGCGTTCGGCATCGTGTTCGAGCTGCCGCTCTTCATCTCGTTCCTGTCGATCGCGGGGATCGTCACGCCCAAACAGCTGCTCCGCTTCGGGCGCTGGGCCGTCCTCCTCGCGTTCGTCGTCGGCGCCATCGCCACGCCCGGCCCCGAGATCACGAGCCAAATCGCCGTGAGCGGCGCGCTCGTCGTCCTCTACTTCCTCTCCGTCGCGGTCGCGTTCCTCCTCGCGCGAAAAAAGCCCGAGGCCGCCTCCAAGGAGTGACGCGCCGTTCGTCCTCCGAGAGATTGAACAGCAAGATCACAAGATCAGAAGCGCACCCGCAACGACCCCGCCAAACCACCACGAATTGGCCAGCGCCCCCTCCCCACAAAAAACATCCTTCTGATCTTCTGATCTTCCTGTTTCTCTCTCTCGTTCGCTCAAGCGGGCACAGGAACGCGGCGAGCGTCTTCCCAGAGCCCTTCGAGGTCGTACATCGAGCGTGCCTCCTCGAGGAAGACGTGGACGACGACGTCGCCGAAATCGAGAAGGATCCAGCGCGCCGCTTGCCGACCTTCCACGTTCAGCGCGCGGCGACCGTTCTGTCGCATCGCCTCCTCGATGCCGTCGGCGAGCGCGGCGACCTGGCGATCGCTGCGGCCCGACATCAGCACGAGAAAATCCGCGTAGTCGGTGCGACCGGCGACGTCGAGGATCTCGAGCCCCACGGCTTTCTTGTCGAGCGCGGCCGCGGCGATCGCCGTCGCGAGCTTCCGCGCCTCGTCGCTCGCGACGCTCTCGGCGGGGACGCCTCCGAGGCGGACCTTTCGCACCGGCATCATCGGAGCCGGACGCTCGTCGTGCGGCGCGGGCGGCGGCAGCGCAGGCTTCTTGCGCTTGCGCCTCGCCGGCGCGGAGCCGGCGCCGTGGTGCGATGCCTTGATCGTGATTTTTTTCTTCGGCGACGATCCGTCGACGCGCTTGCGCGTTGCCAATCAGTGACCTCCCGCCTCGAGCATACCGGATTTCGGATTCAGTGCCGGATTTGCCCGTGCCCGTCGACGATCCACTTCATCGTGGTCAGCGACTCGAGGCCCATCGGGCCGCGCCAATGGAGGCGGCTCGTCGCGATGCCGATTTCGGCGCCCAGGCCGAGCTCGCCACCGTCGTGAAAGCGCGTCGAGGCGTTGACGACGACGCACGCCGCGTCCACCTCGCTCCGGAAGCGCGCCGCGTGGGCGTCGTCGCGGGTGCAGATGGCCTCTGTGTGGCCCGAGCCGTAGCGTGCGATGTGCTCGAGCGCGCCCGGGAGGCCGTCGACGATCCGCACCGCGAGAATCCGGTCGAGAAACTCCCGCCCCCAGTCGTCGTCGCTCGCCGCCTTCGCGCCGGGCACGAGCGCGCGCGTCGCGTCGTCGCCGCGAATTTCACAGCCGCGCGCCGCGAGCGCCACAGCGATCGGAGGCAAGAGCCGCGCGGCGTCGCCGCGGTCCACGAGCAGGCACTCGAGCGCGTTGCAGACCCCCGGCCGCGAGAGCTTCGCGTCGAGGGCGATGCGCGTGGCCTCTTCGACGTCGGCGCCCGCGTCGACGTAGAGGTGACACACGCCTTTGTAGTGCTGGATCACCGGTACGCGGGCGTTCTCGGTGACGAAGCGGATGAGCGACTCGCCGCCGCGCGGGATGACGAGATCGATCGCGCCCTCGGCGCGCACCATCTCGAGCACGCTCTCGCGCGAGGCGGCCCCGCCCGCGGCCGCGAGCTGCACGGCGTCGCGTACCCGCTCGGGCAGCGCCCCGCGCACGATCTCCGCGACCGCCGCGTTCGTCCGAATCGCGTCGGAGCCGCCGCGCAGGATGACGGCGTTTCCCGATTTGAAGCACAACGCGCCGGCCTCGGCGGTGACGTTCGGGCGCGCCTCGTAGATCATCCCGATCACGCCCAGCGGTACGCGCACGCGCCGCACGCGCAGACCGTTCGGGCGCGTGCGATCCTCGATGACCTGACCGACGGGGTCCTCCTCGGCGGCGATCTCGCGCAGGCTCCGGGCGACGGCGGCCACGCGCGGCGCGTCGAGGATGAGCCGATCGACGAGCGCCGACGACGTCCCACGCGTGCGCGCGGCCTCGACGTCGAGCGCGTTTTCGGCGGCGATCCGCGACGAGCCCTGTTCGAGCGCTCGAGCGGCAGCCTCGAGCGCCGCGTCTTTGTCGGCGCGCGACGCGATCGCGAGCACGCGCGACGCTGCTCGAGCTCGAGCGCAAATCTCCGAAAAAGCCGGCATGCGGGCCGGAGCATCCTAGCAGCAGTCAGAAGCCGATCGAGAACGTCGCGTTCGCGGTAACGAACGCAGGCGCCCCCGTCGCTACCGCGTCGCCCGGGCCGAGCAGCCCGCCCGTTACGCCCGCGCCGAAGCGCGCGTCGGCGCCGCCCCGCGCGAGCGAGTACTCGAATCCGAGGCGCGCGAGCCCTGCGACTGCCCATCCCTCCACGTCCGCTTTGCCGACGTTCAGCGCGCCGAGCCCGAGCCCGAACACGCCGTGGAGCGGCCCGGTCTCGTGCAGATCGAGCGTGAGCTCGCCCGCGTAAAGACCCGCGCGATCGCCGAGCCTCGCCGACGAATCGCCGGGCGCCTCTCCTCGAAACCACGCCGCCGACAGCCGCAGCCCCACCATCCCGACCCGAAATCCGCCGCGGCCAAGAGGCCCGGGCCGATCCCCTGCCCGGTCGTGATCGCCGCCGGCCCCACAGCGAGACGAAAGGGCGCACGGTAGGGATCCTTCGGCAGCTCCGGCGCGTCGCGAACGTAAAGCGTCGGTTGCGGCGCATCGTCGCGGACGACGACCACGTCGGGCGGATGCGGCGGACGCGCAAATCGCCCGTCGCCGACGCCGATCGACGCCGAGTCGGCGAACGCGCCGGTGGCGGAGAGCACGAGCGACGACCCGACGAGCGCTGCGGCAAATCGTTTCATGCCTCTCGAACGAGCAGGGCGCGCTCTCCTTACAGTTCTTGGGGTGGGACCTCGAACGCGTTATGCTGCGTGGGCCGTGCGACGAGCCGCCTTAGCTTGTTGGGTCGCGATCGCCATCGCACCCTTCTTGGCCACACGCGCCGAGGCCGACGGCAAGCGCCCGACGCCCGAGGCCATGAAAGCCGCGCAAAATCACATGGCCCGCGCGCGCGCCCTCTACGAGACCGGCGACTACGATCAGGCGATCGCCGAGCTCGAGACCGCGCGCGCGCTCGATCCGTACGCGAAGGACCTCGTCTTCAACCTCGGCATCGTCCACGAAAAAGCCCTCCACATCGAGAAGGCGCTGCACTTCTACCGCCTCTATCTCGAGATGGATTTCGAGCCCGTCGAGCGTGCTCGCGCCGAGGCGATCATCCATCGGCTCGAGGGGGCGCGCGTGCACGTGCAACCGACCGCGACCGCGACCGCGACGCCCGCGCCCACGATCATCGTCGAGCGCCCGGTCTCGACGCCGCACGGGCGAGTCGACGCGCTCACCGTGTCGAGCGCGGTGCTCGCGCTCGCCGGCTTCGGCGTCGGCGCGGGGTTCGGCGTCGCCGCGCTCGGCGCGCGCCCGCCCGCGAACTATGTCACCGGCGGCCCGGGCGAGCCCGGCACGAACGGCACCTACGCCGACCTCCAGTCGATGGTCGACAACGCGCACATGCTCGCGATCATCGCCGACATCGGCTTCCTCACCGGCCTCGTCTTCACCGGCGTCACGCTCGGCGTCTTCTTCGGTCGCACGAAGCACGCCGAGAGCCAGCCGCACGTGACGGTCGCGCCCACGGGCCGCGGCATCGTCGTCGGGGGCACCTTTTGAGCACCGCCCTTCGCCGCATGGCGGCGGCGGGCCTCGCGGCCAGCCTCGTCGTGCTCCTGCGGTGCGAAGCGATCGTGCCCGACGCGGTCCCGCAGTTCACCTGTCAGGGCACGAGCCTCGAGGCCTGCCCCACGGGCTACTACTGCAACGGGTCGGGCTGCAAGGCGTGCGAGCCCCAAGACATCTGCGATCACCTCGACAACGACTGCAACGGTAAGGTCGACGACGGCAAGCTCTGCGACGCCGACGGCGACGGCTTCACGTGGTGCGGCCAGGTCGGCTCCGACGGCAAGCCGACGCAGGTCGACTGCGACGACAACGATCCAACGGTCTACCCCGGCGCGCCCGAGGTCTGCGACGGCAAGGACAACGACTGCGACGGCAAGATCGACAACGGCGCGGTGTGCAGCCCGGCGACCGCGCAGTGCATCAACGGAAAGTGCGTCAACAACCCGTGCGATCCCGAGGCCGGCACCTGCCCCGCCAACGAGCACTGCGATCCGGTCTCGCAGACGTGCGTCAACAACACGCTCCAAGACATCGGGCAGGCGTGCAGCGCCGACGCCGAGTGCAAGCCGCCGTACTTCTGCGCCGATCCGTCCGTGGTCGGCCAGTCGGTGCTGCCGACGGTCGGCAAGGGCATGTGCACCGAGCCGTGCTGCTCGTCGTCGGACTGCCCCTCGCCTTTCGTCTGCTACGACTCGGGCACGGGCGGCCGTTATTGCGTCGACGCGACGAAGATTGGCCGCGGCACGACGGGCTCCGAGCCGGCCGGTAGCACCGAGTCGACCGGCTCGCGCTGCCGCTCGGGCCTCTCGCAGAACGGGCTCTGCTCCGACACGTGCTGCTCCGACGCCAACTGCACCGGCGGCACGGCGTGCGTGCTCGGCAACGTGGACAACCACGACGGCATGTACTGCGCGCCGCCGCCCGGCGGCAGCGGCTCGGGCTCGAGCTGCTCGGGCGGCAGCAGCTGTCACGACGGCTCGTGCGTCGACTACGGGTTCGCCTCGCGGTGCGTGAGCGAGTGCTGCTCGACGTCGCAGTGCTCGACGCTCTTCGGCTTTCCGGCGTCCTGCTACTACGAGCAGACGACGAACAACGACTACGTGCCGCTCTGCTCCGAGCCTGCGCCGGGCGGCAACCCGCTCGGCTCGTCGTGCGGAGGCAACAGCGACTGCGCGAGCGGCGTCTGCTACGCCGACCTCGTGAAGAACGAGAAGTACTGCACCGACGCATGCTGCGTCGACAGCGACTGCGGGGCGGGGTGGACGTGCAGGCCCAACCCCACGCTCCCGCGCTGCATCAAGAAGTGAAGCTACTCGCTCGCCGCGTCGGCCGAGCCGTCGTCCGCGTCGGCCGCCGCCCCGCCGTCGTTCGCGTCGGCCGCCCCGCCGTCGTCCGCGTCGGCCGTCGCCCCGCCGTCGCTCGCGTCGGTCGCCCCGCCGTCGCTCGCGTCGGTCGTGGTCGAGCCGTCGCTCGCGTCGGTCGTCACGACGTCGTTCACGACGTCTTGCGTGCTCTGATCCTTCGTCGTGATGTCGTTCGTGACGTCGCCGGTCGTGCCGTCGAGCGGCCCGGCGTCGATCTTCGTGCGGTCGAAGTCGACGAGCAGCTCGCACCCGGCCAGGCCGAGCACGAGGGCGCCGATCACGATCATGGGAAGCTTGTTGGCTTTGCGAGACATCCGAGTCGTCCTTCCTAGAACCGCACGAAAGCGCCGGCGCCGCCGCCGTTCGGCGTGATGAACGGCGTCGGGATGATCTTCACCTTGTGAGCGCTCGCGGTCTTTGCCGGGGCGGAGTCGTCGTCCTTCGTCAGGAACAAGACGGCGCTGGTGACGCCGAGCGTGATCGCGACGCCGAACGCCATGTCGGCGACGAGCGCGAAGTTCTCGCCGGTGTCGGCGAGGTCCGAGGTCGGCGTCTTGTCGTATTGGCTCTTCTTGTCGAGCGCGGCGATGCCGAACCCGGTGCCGATTCCGACGGCGACGATTGCGAGGCCGCCCGTGATGAACGCGGGGATCTTGCTGTGCGCCTCTTTCTTCTCGGGCACGGGCTCGATCGCTTTCGGCTGCTCGACGGGCCCCGTCGGCGCGACGGCGACCTGCTGTGGCTTCTCGACCGGCTTGGCGACGAGATCCGACTTCATCTCCTCTTTCGCGCCGTAGGTGACGTCGACGTCTTTGTCGATGGGCAGGTATCCCGCGAGCTCGATGTGGACGATGTGCTTGCCGGGCGCGAGCTCGACGTCGGTCGGCGTCGTGCCCATCGGCTTGCCGTCGGCAAGGATCGACGCGCCAGGCGGCGTCGTCTCGACGTGGATGCGCGCCGGCATCGCCTTGATTGCCGCGACGCGCGCGGTGAGCTCCTCGCCCTCCTTCTTCATCTTGGCGGGGACGGCGGCGAGGAACTTGTCGTACGCGGCGACCGCGTCGGCGTAGTGCCCGAGGTTGTCCTGGCAGAGGCCGATGTAGCGCTGCGACTGCGGCGTCGACTTGATCGCGTCGGCGGCTTGGAAGTCTGCCAGCGCACCCGCGTAGTCGCCGGCTTTGAACTTCTTTTCGCCTTCGCCGTAGTGCTTCTTGGCTTCGGCGAGGCTCGCCCTCTGCTGCGTCTGCGCGCCCGCGGCGTACGCGTTCGGCACGCTCGACATCGCGACGCCCGCACCGAGCGCCACCGCGAAGAGCCACCCCCGACCTGTCTGTCGTCTCATGACGATCAAGCTCCTTTGGGCACTCACCCTACAATGGGAAGCGACCGCAATCCAAGTGTTTACCGCGCGTGCGACTCCTCGACGAGCTCCACGAGCACCCCGCCCGTGACGCTCGGGTGAACGAAGGCAACTTTGTGCCCGCGCGCGCCGATGCGCGGCGTTTCATCGATGAGACGCACTCCCAGCGTTTTCAGGAGCCCGAGCGCCTGCTCGATGCCCTCGACCTCGATCGCGACGTGATGCAGCCCGGGGCCGCGTTTCGCGAGGAACTTCTCGAGGCCGTCGTTCGTCCCCACCGGGTCGGAGGCTCCCCCGCGATGCGGCGCGATGAGCTCGAGGGCGGTCTCGCCCTCGCCGATGGGCAGGAGCACGGCGTCGGTCTTCTGGGATTCGACGACCTCGCGCGCGCTGCCGTCGATCCCGAACGCCTTCTTCCAGGCGACCTGGGCGGCGTCCACGTCGGCGACGCAAATCGCCACGTGATCGATGCGTTTGATGCGGATCATAAGTGCCTTGCCTTAGCACGGACGATGGTAGAACGGGCGGCGCCCGTGGCGAACGACTCGCACAAGAACCCCCTCGCGGCGGCGGTCGCGCGCATCCGCGGCGGGGACGGTTCCCGGCCGCTCGTGTCGTACGAGCCCAACGCCCTCCTCGGCTGGACGTACCATCGGTTCTTCGAGCACATTCAAGTCGACGAGGCGTGGACCGGGTCGGTGCGGCGCGCCGAGTCGCGCGGCACTGTGGTCTACGTCCTCCGGAACCTCTCGCCGGTCGATTTCTTCGCCCTCGACTACCTGACCAAGCGCCACAAGCTCCCCCAAGTCCACTTCGCCAACGATCTCGGGCTGTGGATGCTCGAGCCGATGGGCCGCGGCTGGTTGAACGCGCTCGCGCGCGACGACGCCACCGACGCCGAGGACCTGCGCCTCGCGGTCTCGTCGGGCGCCTCGGCGGCGCTCTTCTTGAAACGCCCGCCCACCCTGCTCGAGGCCGGGCCGTGGTCCGGAGCGTCGCTCCGCGGGTCGCGCGGGCAAATCGAAGGCGACCGCTTCCTTCGAACCATCCTCGAGGTGCAGCGTCAGAGCCAGCGGCCGATCCTGCTCGTGCCGCAGGTGTTCGTCTGGTCGAAGCACGGCGACGAGGCCAAGCACAACGCCGTCGACTCGCTGCTTGGACCGCGCGAGTGGCCGGGGAAAATCCGCGCGGTCGCGCAGTTCCTCGCGAACTATCGGCACGTCACGCTCCGCGCGGGCGAGCCGCTCGACGTGAAGTCCTTCCTCGAGACCGAGCAGGCCAAAGGCGCCGCGCGCACCGACGACGGCGTGCTCGTCCGGCGCATGACGTACGTGCTCCTCCGCCGTCTCGAGCGCGAGCGCCACGCGGTCGTCGGCCCGACGCGAAAGCCCGCCGACCGCCTCCGCGAGGAAGTCATCCGCAGCCCGCGCCTGCAGAAGATCATCCACGACATGGCGGGCGAGGCCCCCGAGGCGCGCCGCATCCTCACGCTCAAAGCCCACGCGATGCTCCGCGAGATGGAGGCGATGCCGGACGCGAACGTGCTCAGCGTCCTCGACAACGTCTACGAGCAGACCGTCGGCCGCATGTACACCGAGCTCGAGGTCGACAAGGAAGGCATCGACCGCGTCCGCGAGGCGGCGAAGGAAGGGACCCTCGTCCTCCTCCCGAGCCACAAATCGCATGTAGATTACATCGTTCTCACGTACGTCCTCTACCACCACCACCTGCAGCTCCCGCTCATCGCCGCCGGCGACAACCTCAACTTCGCTCCGATGGGCCCGATCTTGCGGCGCGCGGGCGCGTTCTTCATCCGCCGGAGCTTCAAGGGCGACCGCCTGTACCAAGCCGTGGTCGACGCCTACATGCGCAAGCTCCTGCGCGATCGCTGGCCGCTCGAGTTCTTCCTCGAGGGGGGCCGCTCGCGGACGGGCAAGCTCCTGCCGCCGAAGCTCGGCCTCCTCAACATCGTCGTCGACGCGGCGCTCGGGCTCGGCGAGCACAAGACGTTCTTCGTGCCGATCTCGGTCGGCTACGAGCGGCTCGTCGAAGAAGAGGCGTTCGTGACCGAGCTCTCGGGCGGCGAGAAGAAGAAAGAGGACGTGCGCGGTCTCCTCGGCACGACCAAGCTCCTCGGCCAGCGCTACGGGCGCATCAGCGTGCAGTTCGGCGCGATCCAGACGCTGGACGAGCTGCTCGCCGAGGTCTCCGCCGACCAGGCGAAGGTGACGCCCGCGCGGCGTCGCGCGATCGTCACGCGGCTCGCGTACCGCGTGATGAACGAGATCAACCGCGTCGGCGCGGTCACGCCCGGCGCGCTCGTGGCGACGGCGCTCCTCACGCACGGAAAACGCGGCACGTCCTACGACGGGCTCGTCACGCAATGCGAGGATCTCGCCGCCGTGCTCCACGATTTCGGCGCGCGCTTCTCCCCTTCGCTCGCGCACCCCGAGACGCTGAATGCGCCGAGCCAAGGCGGCGGCGACGGCGTGCGCATTCGGCTCGAGGCGATCCGCGAGGCGTGCGATCTCTTCGTGCGCGCCGGCCACCTCGAGGCGCACCTGCCCGGCGACGCGGGCAAGCGCACCGGCAAGCTGAAGGGCGCCCTGCCCGGCGCGATCCTCGTCGTCCCGGACGAGGCGCGCCTCTCGCTCGACCTCGCGAAGAACGGCGTCGTCCATTTCTTCGTCGCGCGCGGTCTCGTCGCGACGGCGCTCGCCTCGTCGCCGAAGTCTCCGGTGCCCGCGTCCGTTCTCGCCGAGCGGGTCCAGACGCTCTCGCGCCTCTTCAAATACGAGTTCACCTTCCGCACCGACGCGAGCTTTTCGCAAATCCTCGCCGAGACGCTCTCCGACATGACGAACGCCGGCGAAATCGCCTTGTCGTCGAGGCCGCCGGACGGCGTGGTCACCCCGACCGGCTCGCGCGTCGGCCTCTATGTCGAGATGCTGCGCAACTTCGTCGAGGGCTACCGCATCGCGGCGCGCTCGCTCTCGCTCCTCGTGCGGGGCCCGCTGACGATCAAGGACCTCGTGAAGCGCTCGCTCGCGATTGGCGAGCGCATGTTCCTCGCGGGCGACATCGAGCGCCGCGAAGCCGTGAGCGGTCCGTTGATCGAGAACGCCCTCGCCGCGTTCGTCGACCTCGAATACGTGAATCGCAGCGACGGCAAGCTCGAGCTCCCGGAGTCGTACGCGAGCACCGAGACCGTGCGCACGATTGAAGCCAAGGTCGCCGGTTTCCTATCGCGCTGAGCCCGGCCGGCGGCGCCGGCCCCAGACGAGGAGCCCGAAGAGCGCCAGCGGCCAGCCCGCGGCGCCCGCGGACGAAGGTTGCATACTGCAACCTCCTCCGCCGCCGGTCTCGCCGTTGCCGGACGGATCCTGCCCGTTCGACGCGCCGCCGTCGGACGTGACCGGCGCGTTCGGCGGCGGCCCGTTCGGCGCGACGTCGAGCACGTAGACCGCCGGGCCGCTCCCCTGCATCAAGAACGGCGCCGCCGGCAAATCCGGGCCCTTCGCGTAGGCGTACACCTGCGCGGCGGGCAGCTTCTTCACCTCGTCGAACGAGCGGTGCCACGCGGCGAGCGAGTCGGGCGAGACGACGTGACGCCGCACCTCGCCGTCGAGCATCCACAACTCGGGCGTCCCGTCGTCGGCCTGCACGAGCGAGGGCGCGTCCTGCCAATCGGCGCTCGTGCCGTATCCGGCGACGACCGCGTCCGGCTCGGGCGCGACGTCGAGCAAGTACGAGAAGCCCCACGCGGTCATCGCGGCGGGCGACGTGACGTGGCGGAGCACGCCCGCTTTTCCGTCGAGCGGCGGCGCGGCGTTCGGGCACGTGAAGGTCTTGGCGCTCGGGAGCTCGGGGTTGTCGCCGCCGGCGGTGTCGATCCCGTAGGCGTGCACGTCGTGGGGTTTGCCGTCTTGCATCCCGAGCGGCACGGGCACGGAGAAACCGTGATCGCACGAGCCGATCGCGGTGCAGAGATCGTCGCGGTGAACGTTCGCGGTGGTCCGCATGCCCGGCGCGTTCGGCGCGCCCGCGGTCCCGTTGAAATACAAGTCGACGTGAATCGCCGTGCTCGGCGCGTCCGGGTCCTGCGACCAGCCACGAATTCCGGTGCAGTCGGCCGCGTCGAGGTAGCCGCGCGGCGGCGTGTTCGGCGGCCGCGCGTAGTTCTGGAGGGCGGTGAGCGAGCCGTTGAACTCGTCGAGATCGACCGCGCCCGAGATGCCGGACACGCTCCCGTTGTCGGCGTACTGCCACGCGCTCCAGTCGGACCAGCCGCCGGGCACCGTCGGGCAGCTCGGGCCCCAGTTCGCGACGACCAGATCCGCCGCGACGGTCGGCGAGCCGAGCTGGCTCCAGAAATACGGCGCCGTGTAGACCATCGGCCGCCGCCCGATCGCCGCCGCGACGTGGGCGATCCACTTGTTCATGTTCGACACGATCGTCGAGACCGCGACGCCGTCGGTCACCTCGACGTCGAGCATCGGCGGGAGATTGCCGACGCCGAGATCCCCGATGGCCTTGAGGACGATGTCGCCTTGCGCGATCGGATCCTGACCCGGGGCGGAAGAAGATGTAGCTCGCCGCGCACCATGCCGACGCTCTTCATGCCCGAGTAGTTCGCCCCGAACGTCGGGTCCATGAACGTCGTGCCGTCGGCGATGCGCGCGATGCCGAACGCGCGCCCCGAGTTGTGCACGGCGGTCCAGTCGATCGAGCCCTGGTAATAGGAGACGTCGACGCCCTGGACGACCGCGCCCTTGGCGCAGACGACGAGATCTTGGTTGCTCGTGCCGACGGGACCGTCGGGCGCCGAGCCGCACGCGCACGCGAGGAGCGCGATCGCTCCAACCCAAAGCGAATTTCGAAGCTTCATCACAAGGGCCGCTAGAGCACCGCGCGTGCCAAGCGCCGCGCGCGCGAGACGCCTATTTTTCAGGCATTTCGCGTGATTCATGCAGGATCCACGCATCGCGCGCCGCTCGCGGCCGGTCGCGAGCGCCCGCGACCCCGCGACGGCTCGCGAGGCCTACTTCGTCCCGAAGAGGCGGTCGCCGGCGTCGCCGAGGCCCGGCAGGATGTACCCGTGGTCGTTGAGGCGCTCGTCGATGGCCGCGGTGTAGACGGGCACGTCGGGGTGCGCCTTCTCGAACGTCGCCGCGCCCTCGGGGCAGCCGAGCAAGCACACGAAGCGCAGGCTCGCCGGCTTGCTCTTCTTCACGAGGCTCACCGCGGCGACCGCGGAGTTTCCGGTCGCGAGCATCGGATCGCACACGATGACGTCGCGGTCGGAGAGATCGCTCGGCACTTTGTAGAAATACTCGACCGGCTCGAGCGTCTTCGGATCGCGGTACATGCCGATGTGACCGACGCGCGCGTTCGGCACGATCTTGAGCATGCCGTCGACGATTCCCCACCCGGCGCGGAGGATCGCGACGAGCACGAGCTTCTTTCCGTCGACGACCGGCGCCATCATCTTCTGCAGCGGCGTCTCGATCTCTTCTTCGCGCAGCTTGATGCCCTCGAGCGCCTCGTACGCGAGGAGCATGGAGATCTCGGACAGGAGCGCACGGAAGCTCGCGGTGCTCGTGTCCTTCTTCCGCATGAGGGTGAGCTTGTGTTTGATGAGCGGATGCCCGACGACGGTCACGGCCATGCGCCGATCATTACCGCTTTTTGGCGTAGCCCGCCGGGATCTCGAACTCGGAGTCGGGGACGCTGCGCCGCTCGATCCGCGTCGCTTCCATCGTCATGAAGGGCGCGCCGCTCGCGTCGCGCATCACCATGCGCAGCGGAAATCCGTGCGACAGCACGTCGCCCCACGTCCCGTCCTTCGCGAACATCGCGAACGGACCCGAGAGCCCGAGGGCCATCATGGTCAGGCCGGACGCCATGCAAAACTCGGTGTGGCCGGTCGCGCCCGAGGGGTCGTCAATCTCGTAGACGTCGCAGTCGCGGCCCGCGACCTTGTCGCTGCGGCCGGTCTTGCGCGCCGTGACCTTGGGCTTCGCCGCGGCGAGCGCGCCGAGATCGGTCTCGGTGTAGCTGTGCGTCATCGGCTCGAGCGTCCACGTCTTCTTCGCGTCCGCGTCGGTGATACTCACCATCGTGAAGCCCGCGAGGCCCGCTTCGGCGCGGCTCTTCGGTCCCTTCATCTCGATCTTGATCGCCGTCGAGCCGAGCGCCGCTCTCGGCGACGAGACCGACATGTCGATCTCCCCCTCGAAGCTCACGACCGACGCGAGCGAGTGCATCTTGCACCCCGCAAGGAAGACGAGCGTCACGACGTGGGCGAGGCGCATCGCTCGATTCTACGCGCGCCGCAGGATTTCGCTTCCCGAAGGGCCTGTGCTAACGAAAGAGACATGGTGCGCCGAGCCTTCGTCGTCGCTGCGGGCCTCGTCGCGCTCGCCGGTGCGGGGTGCGCGCGGGCTCCCTCGCCGCTGTCGCCGGCGTTCGACGGCTCGATCGGCATGACCCATCGCGGCGTCCTCGTGCACGGCGCCGAGCTCCCGCGCGAGGGCGACGGCTACCGCTTCCTGCGCGACAACGGCCGCCACTTCGCGACGCATCGCTTCGCGCTCGCGATCGAGCGCGCCGCCGCGTACGTCGCCAAGGAGCGCCCGGGCGCCACGCTCGTCGTCGGCGACATCTCGAGCCGCACCGGCGGCGCGACCCTGCCGCATTTCTCCCATCGCTCGGGCCGCGACGCCGATCTGCTCTTCTATTGGCTGACGCCCGACGGCGCGCCGGTCAGCGATCACGGCTTCCTCCACGTCGAGCCCGACGGCCTCGCGTGGGACGAGGCGCAGAAGCGCTTCCTCCGCTTCGACGTCGAGCGCGAGTGGCTGCTCGTCCGCGAGCTCCTGTCGGACGACGGCGCGCGCGTGCAGTGGATCTTCATTCAGGACAACGTTAAGGCGATCCTCCTCGCGTGGGCGAAGGCGCGCGGCGAGCCCACCGAGCTTCTCTGGCGCGCGAGCCAGGTCATGCTCCAGCCGCACCCGGGCGGCGCGCACGACGACCACATCCATGTGCGGACGGCGTGCGACGCGGTCGAGCTCGTGCAGGGCTGCGAGCCGTTCGGACCGGAGCGCCCGTGGCTGGCCCTCCCGCCGCCGCGCGCCGAGGTCACCGACCAAGAGCTCGTCGCCGAGCTCGTCGCGCCCATCGGCGACACGCGCATCGCTACGAGTCCCTGAAGAGAGACCTAAAGATTGGAAGCTTGGAAGAAAGAGGTCTCTCCCTCTTCGAGGCTCGTGCGCTGCGACGCGATCGACGTCGGGCGGCACGTCGAGGCGGGCAGCGTGGAGCTCGCGTACCTCGACCCGCCGTTCGCGGTCGGAAAGAGCTTCGCCGCGCGCACGAAGCGCGGCGAGCATCGCGCGCGCGGCGTCGTCGCGTACGACGACACGTGGCCGTCGCTCGACGCCTACCTCGAGTGGCTCGAGGCGCGCATCCGTGCAGTTTACATACTTCTCTCCGAGCGCGGCACGATGTGGCTGCACCTCGACCACCGCGCGGTGCACGAGGCCAAGGTGCTCTGCGATCGCGTGTTCGGTCGCTCGCAGTTTCTCGGCGAGATCGTCTGGGTGCCCGGAAACGGCTCGAAGGCGCGCCGCGGTCCCGGCACGACGCACCAGACCTTGCTCCTCTACGCGCGCGGCGGCTCGCCCGTGTGGAACGCCAAGGACCCCGCGCTCCGCGAGCCCTACGCCGCGACGAGCCAATCCATGCATTTCACACAGAAAGACGCGACCGGCCGCCGCTACCGCGAGCGCACGATCGGGGCGCGCACCTACCGCTATTACGCCGACGAGGGCCGCGCCCTCGGCAGCGTCTGGAGCGACTGCCCCGCGATGCACGCCAACACGCCGCTCCGCCGCGAGACGACCGGCTACCCGACGCAAAAGCCGCTCAAGCTGCTCGAGCGCGTCGTGCGCGCGTCGAGCACCGAGGGCGCGCTCGTCCTCGACCCCTTCTGCGGCTCCGGCACGACCCTCGTCGCCGCCCAAAAACAGCGCCGCGCCTACGTCGGCTGCGACATCTCCCCGCTCGCGCTGCGCATCGCCCGCGAGCGCCTCTCTCTGACGGTCAGCGCTCGTACGAGATGACGTTGTGGTAGCGGGCTTCGGTGCCGCCGGGGTTTTCGTAGGTATGGGCGCGATCGGCGGCGAACGAGATGGAGTCGCCCGGGCCGAGATCGTGGGCTTCGTCTCCGACGCGCATGCGGAGCAGGCCGCTCAGCACGACGACGATTCTCGTGCGTGCCGGGCGCGTGCGGCTCCGCGCGGTGCGACGAGCGCGCGTGGATGCGAAGCTCGTAGACCTCGACGAGCGGCGTGGTGCCCGCGGGCGCGAGCGGGCGGCTCTCGAAGCGGCCGTCGGTCGAGCGGAGCACCTGCGCGTCACCGCGACGGAGCACGCTCACCGAGCCGGCGACCGGCGCGCCGATGAGCTCGGCGATCGGCACGCCGAGCCCGACCGCGATCTTCCACAAGAGCCCGACGGTCGGGTTCGTCTTGCAGGTCTCGATTTGCGAGAGCGCCGCGCGCGAGACGCCCGAGGCCTTCGCGAGATCGTCGAGCGACATGCCACGCACTTTGCGGCGGTGCCGCAGGTTCTCGGCGACGCGGCGCCCGAGCTCGGCCGCTCCGACGTCGTCGCCCAGGAAGACTTCGCTCTTTTTCTCGGCCGACGCGCGCTTCGCCACGAGCGTCACTATACCAGAACGGGGTTCATCTTCGCGAACCACGCCTGAAAATCCTGGAGCGCGCGCTCCGCCATCGCCTCGTAGCGGTCGCGCTTCTTCAGCTTCTTCTTGGCGCCCGCTTCGGTCGACCACGCGATGTGCGCCCACGTGACGTTCGATGGCTGGTAGTCGTCCACGGGCTTGGCGAGGTGCGCGAGGATCCCGCCGAGCGCGGTCGTGGGCGGCGGCGGCGGCTCGCCCGCGAGCGCGAGCGCGCAGAGGAGCCCGCCCGCGCAGCTCTCGACGTACCCCTCGACGCCCGTGATCTGCCCGGCCAAGTACACGCCCGGCCGCGCGCGGAGCTGCATGCTCGCGTCGAGGCACACCGGCGCGTTCACGAACGTGTTCCGGTGGACGCTCCCGAGCCGCAAAAACTCGGCCTTCTCGAGCCCTGGAATCATGCAAAATACACGTTTCTGCTCGGGCCAGGTCATGCGCGTCTGGAAGCCCACCATGTTGTACGCGCTCGCGGCTTCGTCCTCTTGGCGGAGCTGCACCACGGCGAACGGTCGCCTCCCGGTGCGCGGGTCCTCGAGCCCGACCGGCTTCATCGGCCCGAACGCGAGCGTCATCTCGCCGCGCGACGCCATCACCTCGATCGGCAGGCAGCCTTCGAAATACCGAGTCTCTTCGAACCCGCGCGGCTCGACCTTCTGCGCGCTCGTCACCGCGGCGACGAACGCGCGGTACTGCGCTTCGTCGAGCGGACAGTTGACGTACGCGTCGTCGCCGCCCTTGTCGTAGCGCGACTTGCGGTACGCGATCGTCATGTCGATCGACTCAGCGTCGACGATCGGCGCGATCGCGTCGTAGTACGCGAGGTGCTGCTGCCCGACGACGCGCGCGAGATCGGCGGCGAGCGCGTCGCCGGTCAGCGGCCCGGTGGCGAGGATCACGGGATCGTCCAGATTCGGGATCGAATCGACGACCTCGTGCGTCACCCGGATGCGCGGGTGCGCCGCGATGACGCGCGTGACGCGCTCGCTGAATCGGTCGCGATCGACGGCGAGCGCGCCGCCCGCGGGCACGCGCGTCTCGTCGGCGCACGAGAGGACGAGCGAGCCGGCGCGACGCAGCTCCTCCTTCAAGAGGCCGACCGCGTTCGCGAGCGCCGCGCCGCGCATCGAGTTCGAGCAGACGAGCTCGCAAAATTGGTCGCTCGACTGCGCGGGCGTCCGCGCCTTCGGCTTTTGCTCGACCAGCGTCACGTCGAAGCCGCGCTGCGCGAGCTGAAACGCCGCCTCGCACCCCGCGAGCCCCGCGCCGACGATCGTCACCTTCTTCATCGCGAGGGCCCTCTTACCATGCGTCAGCGCGCCGACGCTCCCCAGAAGGTCGCGGTCGAGGTCGCGAGCTGCGTGGCCGCGCCGGTCGTCGTGTCGATGGCGAGGACGCGCCCCTCGCACGTGAGGCCGTAGAGCGTAGGCCCGTACGCCGCGAGCCCCCAGATGCAATCGAAGCCGCACGGCCCTAGCACCTTCGACGTCTTTCCGACGACGTCGAACTCGACGAGCTCGTCGCCACCGACGCCGGTCGCCGTCGCGAGGAGCCGGTTGCCGACCCACGCGAGATCCCCGCTCGAGGTCGACCCGCCCGGAAATGAGGCGACGAGCGCGATCGCGCCGCTCTGCGGATCGAGCGTCGCGAGCTCGCTTCCGCCCGAGACCCAGAGCCTGCCGTCCGGGCTCACGTCGGCGCCGTTGATGCTCCCGGTCGACACGTTCTTCAGGAGCGTCGCCGCGCCGGTCTGTTGCGAAACCGTGTAGAGCGCATCGAATCCGATCCCATAGAGCACGTTGCTTGGCGAGAGCGCGATGTCCGTGAGCTGGGCGACGGTCGAGCCGATGACGTTCACCTGACCCGAAGGGAGCCGGACGTCGTAGAGCGTCGCGTCGTCGTGAGCGAGCGCGTGCGCCTGGCAGCCGAGCTGCGGATCGCAGACGTGGCTGATCGGGCAGAGCGAGTCGTCCGGCGCGTGCGTGCAGCTCTTCGTCGCCTCGTCGCACGCGTCGACGGTGCACGAGATTGCGTCGCCGCAGTCGCGCGGCGCCGTCACGCAACCCGCGCTCGGGCTGCACGTCTCGGTCCCGTCGCAAAAGACGCCGTCGTCGCACATCGCGTCGCGCGGCGCGTGCGTGCACACGTGGAGCTTCGGGTCGCACGCGTCGAGCGTGCAGGCGAGCTGATCGTTGCATTCTGCATCCGTCGTGCAGCCTGCGTCGGTGATGACGATCGAGTCGTCCGGAGCGTCCGGGACGGGCGCATCCACCGACGCATCGGCCGCCTCGCGCAGGCCGCCCAGATCGGTGCGCGCGCCGCAGCCCGCGGTGGCGAGCATCACGAAGAGCGCGGTCCTCACGGCAACATCGCCTCGTTCATCCGGCGGTAGTGCGCGACGCGCACGTCGAGGGCGAAGTCCCGGACGCGCTCGAGCGCGCGAGCGATCGCGCCCGCGATCCACCGGTCGTCGTTGCCGAACGCGCCGCCCCCGAGAAACGTGAGCCAAACGCGATCGACGCCGGACGCGATCGCGGCGAGGAGCGTGGCTTCGTAGGCGCCGTCGAGGACGAGCCTCGCGAGCGGCTCCCAAGCGCCGAGCGGACCGCTCGCGTAGCCGCACGAGAGCGCCGAGCAAAACGCCTGCGACACGCGCTGCGTCCGCTCGGGAGGGTGGAACCGCCGCGCGAACGTCACCTCGACGTCGGTCTGCAGGCCGATGCGGAGCGCGCCCATCAGCTCGTCGCGATCGTACGCCGCGAGGCGCTCGGCCGCGCGCGCGAGCCTCTCCGCGTCGGAGAACGTGTAGCCGTTTCTCACCTCGAGGTGGTCGTGCCCGATGCGCGCCTGAACCTCGGACAAAAGATTGAGCTGCCGCGAGGCGGTCTGACCGCGCTGTTCGCCGACGGGCACGAAATAGTTGCGAACGACCGTCGCCGCCGCGGCCGCGAGCGAGCATGCGGGCCCCTGCGTCGGATCGGTCGCGTATTGCGTGATCCCGTTCTCGGGGATCTCCTCCGGTCCGCCGAACTCGAGGCAGTTGAGCTGAGAGGCGACCTGAAAGAGGGCGCCGGCGTTCTCGGGCAGCGCGTGGAGCTCGAGGACGTCGCCGATCA
Organism: uncultured delta proteobacterium; assembly: GCA_963731595.1. Classification (GTDB taxonomy): domain Bacteria; phylum Myxococcota_A; class Polyangia; order Polyangiales; family Polyangiaceae; genus DASXHD01. Next base: position 658,189 of record CAVSWE010000001.1, on the reverse strand, counting down.
CTTCGTGCGTGACGCGCAGCCGCCCGCCGCGCTCGTCGCGCTTCTCACGCACGGTCGCGCGGAGCTCGGCGAGCGAAGGCGTCGAGAACCGACCGGCCGCGAACGCCCGCCCGTTCGCCGTCGAGCGAAGCATCTCCCCTTCGAGGAGGAATCGACTACGCGTCTCTTCGTACGAGCTCTCCTCGAAGCCGAACAGCGACTCGAACCACGTGCCCACCCGGCGAGCGTACCCGCTTCACGGACGATTGACGCAGGTGCCTTGCACGAGCTCGCCTCCGAGCCATGCCTGACACGACATCGGCGCGATGCACCCCTGCCCGGCTCCCGCGAGGTAGCTCCGGCAATCGACGTCGCCCTGCGTGTCGGTGTAGCTCGGACCGCCGTCCGGGAGCGTGGTGCACTCTTCGTTCACGACCTCGCCGGGCGCGGGGGTGAGCTGGCAGACGAAGTGCCAACCGGTGTTCGCGTCCGCGTCGGCGTCCGCGTCCGCTCGGGGGCCGACCTCGGGCGCCGTGTCGGGCGGTAGCGGATACGACCCCGGCGCCGTCTCCACCTCGCCGCCACAAGCCGCCGCCAAAACGCACAGAACGAGCATCCCGACCTTCATGCCGGCCCATCGGCCGCACGCGCCCGCGGTTGCTCGAAAAGCTCGCCGCGCTACGCGCGCTCGACGTGGACCACGCCCTGGACCTTCTGGAGCGCCTTCATCACGCCCTTCAGTTGATCCATGTCGGTGCACATGAAGGTGAACACGTTGACCGCGCGGCCGTCGTCGCCCGCGCGGCAGTTCGCTTCGCTGATGTTGATCCCCTGCGCGCTGAACGTCTGCCCGACCGTCGCGAGGATGCCCGGCCGGTTCGCCGTCGTCACGCGGAGCTGCACGGCGCGGTTGATCTTCGCCTTGGTCTCCCAGGTGATCTCGACGCGGCGCTCGGGATCGGTGTCGAACGCCTTCGTGCATCCGCGCCGGTGGATCGTGAGCCCACGCCCGCGCGTGATGAACCCGAGGATGTCGTCGCCCGGAAGCGGGTTGCAGCAGCGCGCGTAGCGGACGAGCACGTCGTCGATGCCGTTCAGGCGGATGCCGCCCTCGTCCTTGCCGGTGACCTTGCGAACCAGGTTCTCGATTCGACCCTCGCGGAGCTCGGGGCGCGGCAGCGACGGCGGGCCGTCCTCCGGCGCCTTGGGCGCGACGATTTGGATCACGTCCTGCGGCGAGATCTTGCCGTAGCCGATGAGGACGAAGAACTCCTCCTGGTTTCCGACCTTGAGCTCCTCCATCACGTGGCGGAACTCGGCCTCGTTGCGGAGGAGCTTCGAGAGCGAAACGCCCGCCTTGTGGAGCTCGCGCTCGAGGAGCTCGCGCCCGAGCTTCTGCGACTTTTCGCGCTCCTCGGTGCGGAGGAAATTCCGAATCTTCGCCTTCGCGCGCGTCGTGCCGGCGAACTCGAGCCAGTCCTTCGACGGGTGCTGGTTCGGCGAGCTCAGGACCTCGATCACGTCGCCGCTCTTCAGCTTGTAACGCAGCGGCTCGAGCTTGCCGTTGATGCGCGCGCCCGTGATGTGGTCGCCGAGCTGCGAGTGGATCGCGTACGCGAAGTCGATCGGCGAGGCGCCGCGGGGAAAGACGCGCACGTCGCCCTTGGGCGTGAAGACGTAGACCTCGTCCTGGAAGAGATCGACCTTCACGCCCTCGAGGAACTCGGCCGGGTCCTTCAGCTCTTTCTGCCACTCGACGAGCTGGCGCAGCCAGCCGAACTTCGCCGCGTCGCTGTCGGCCACGCCGCCGCCGCGCTCCTTGTATTTCCAGTGCGCCGCGATGCCGCGCTCGGCCACGCGGTGCATCTCGTGGGTGCGGATCTGGATCTCCACGCGCTCGCGGCCCGGTCCGATGACCGTCGTGTGGAGCGACTGGTACATGTTCGGCTTCGGCAGCGCGACGTAGTCCTTGAAGCGCCCCGGCACCGGCAGCCACATCGAGTGCACGACGCCGAGCGCCGCGTAGCAGTCGCTCACGCTCTCGACGAGCACGCGGAACGCGATCAAGTCGTGGATCTGATCGATGCCGCACTGCTGCGACGTCATCTTTCGCCAGATCGAATAGACGTGCTTCGCGCGGCCGGTGACGTCCGACTGGAAGCCCTGCTCGGCGAGGCGCGACGCGAGCGTCTTGCAGACGTGCTCGATGTACTTGTCCCGCTCGCGCTTGCTCTTCTGGATGGCCGACGAGATCTCGCTGAACGCGTCGGGCTCGAGGTACTTGAACGCGAGGTCCTCGAGCTCGCTCTTGAACGACTGGATGCCGAGCCGGTTCGCGAGCGGCGCGTAGATCTCCATCGTCTCGCGCGCGATGCGCTCCTGCGCCTCCGGCTTCATGTGCTGGAGCGTCCGCATGTTGTCGACGCGGTCGCAAAGCTTCACGAGGAGCACGCGGATGTCGCGCGCCATCGCGACGACCATCTTGCGGAAGTTCTCCGCCTGGCGGTCTTCCTTCGAGGTGAAGTTGATCTTGCTGAGCTTGGTGACGCCGTCGACGAGGCTCGCGATCTCGCCGCCGAACTCTTTCTCGACCTCTCCGAGCGACAGCAGCGTGTCCTCGACGACGTCGTGCAGGAGCCCGGCGCACACGCTCGCCGTGTCGAGCCGAAGCTCGGTGATGATGCCCGCGACACGCGCCGGATGGACGAAATACGGATCGCCCGATTTCCGCAGCTGACCCTGATGCGCGCGATGACTGAAGTCGTACGCGCGCTGGATGAGCTCGGTGTCCGCCGTCGGGTGATAGGCGTGAACGCGATGGATCAGATCAGTGGCTTGGAGCATTCCCGCAGCCGTGAAAACGGCGATGGAAAGCTAACACCGGTGTGGCTTTAATGCATGAGGGCAAAGCGCGCGACGAGCCCGACCACCCAGAGCGCGACGTCGAAGAGCCCGATGATGAACGCGGCGGTGGCCATCCCCTCGCCGCGCATTCCTGGCGTTCCGGCGATGATCATCCTCGCGCTCTTGGCCTTGCTGATGGCGAGGGGCCCGAGGACGATGCCGAAACAGAAGAGCCCGACGATCGAATAAATGAGGGCTTGGCGCGCCAGCCCGCACTCCCCCGGGTCGACCATCACCTGCGGCGCGTAGCCCGGACCGTAGGGATTCGGCGGGCCGTACGCGTTCTGCTGCGGGTAAGGTGGAGGCGCCCCGTAGCCGCCGGGCGGAGGCGGAGTGTATCCCTGCATGGCATCGTGTTACGCGGACGCCGCCGCGTCCTTCCCACGCATGAGCCTGATCTCGATCTACATCCATTTTCCGTACTGCCTCGAGAAGTGCCCGTACTGCGATTTCGTCTCCTACAAGACGCCGCGCGAGAGCATCGATCACCGGGCGTACGCCGACGCGGTCCTCCGCGAGCTCGACGCGCGCGCCCCGCTGCTCGAGGGACGCACGATCGGCAGCGTCTTTTTCGGCGGCGGGACGCCGAGCCTCTGGGAGCCGCGCGAGCTCGGGCGCGTGATCGAGGCGATTCGACGGTTTCCGGCGGCGGGTGACTTGGAGATCACGGTCGAATGCAACCCGACGTCGCTCGACCGCGCGCGGGCCGACGCGCTCGCCGGCGCCGGCGTGAACCGACTCTCGATCGGCGTCCAGTCGCTCCGCGACCCCGAGCTGCGCTTTCTCGGACGGCTGCACGACGTGCGCGGCGCGCTCGAGGCCGTCCGCGCCGCGCTCGCGTCCGCCATCCCGCGCGTCTCCGCCGATCTCATTTTCGGCCTCCCCGAGCAGTCTCCCGCGGAGGCCGCGCGCCAGGCCGGCGAGCTCGCCGATCTCGGTCTGCGTCACCTCTCGTGTTACCAGCTCACGATCGAGCCGCGGACACGCTTCGGCGAGCTCGCCAAGCGCGGGCGCCTGCCGCTCGCGGACGACGGCGCGGTCGCCGAGGCGTTCGTCGCGGTGCACGAGGCGCTCGAGTCGCGCGGGTTTCGCCATTACGAAATCTCGAACTACGCGCAGCCGGGCGAAGAGGCGCGTCACAACCTCGGCTACTGGCGCGGCGACGAGTACCTCGGGCTCGGGTGCGGCGCCTACGGTTTCTCGTTCACCGACCGCGGCGCGGGCGTGCGCTGGCGCAACCGACTACTCCCCGACGAATACATGCAGAATGCAAGCGAACCGACGATTGAGCGCGAGACGCTCGACGCCGACACGCTCCTCCACGAGCGCATCATGCTGGGGCTCCGCATGGCGGACGGCTTCGATTCTCGCGGCCGCCGGAGACGCCCTCGGCGTCGACCCGATGACCGCCGAGCGCCGCCGCACCCTCGACGCGCTCGTCTCCCGCGGCCGCCTGGAAGTGACCGGGTCGCGCCTGCGAATCCCGCCGCGCGCGTGGCTCTTCGCCGACGACACGGCGGCGCGGCTCTTCTAGACTCTCCCGCCATGACCTTCGACGCTCGACGCCTCACCTCGCTCGGTCGCGTTTCTTCGGTCGTCGTCTCGCCGGACGGCAAGCTCGCCGCGTGCGCGGTCGCGCGGCTCGACGAAGCGCGCGCGAAGTACGTCGCGGACCTTTGGCTGGTGCCGCTCGACGACTCTCCGCCGACGCGACTGACGCGTGGAAAGTACAACGATTGGGCGCCGTGCTTCCGCCGCGACGGCTCGCTCGCGTTCCTCTCCAACCGTCCGGTGAAAGACCAGGGCCTCGAGGAGCCCGGCGCGCAGCCCGCCGACGACGAAGAGCGCGACCAGGTCTGGATTTTCCCCGGGGGCGACACGCGCGGCGAGCCGCGGCCGCTCACCGACGAGGCGCTCGGCGTGAGCGCGTTTCGCTTCGCGCCGCGCGGCGACCTGCTCGTCGTCGTCACGTCCGTGCTGCCCGGCGTCGCGCCCGCCGACCAGCGCGCGCGCGCGAAGGACTACGAGAAGAACGGGCCGAGCGATCTCCACTACGGCGACCGCGCCGGCCCGATCCGCCACTGGGACCACTGGCTCGGTCGCGCGCGCACGCACGTCGTCGCGTACGACGATCGCGGCCGAAATCGGCGCGATTCCACGCCCGACGCCGACCGCGAGTACCGCGGCGATTTCCAGCTCGCCCTCTCGCAGCAAGGCGCGTGGGTCGCGGTCGTGGAGCGCGTCGCGAGCGACGACCGCCTCATCGATCCGTCGATTCGTCTCCTCGACGCGAAGGACGGCTCGTCGCGCCGCATCGCGCACGGCCTCCACGTCGAGCACGGAAACCCGCTCTTCTCGCGCGAAGGGACCAAGATTTACTTCAACCGACAGCGCCGAAGCCGCGAGCGCCACGGAAAAGTCGAGCTCTGCGTGGCCGACGTCGCGTCGGGCGCCACGACCGTGCTCTGCGAAGATTGGGATTGCTGGCCCGTTCCGCAGGCCGCGCTCGAGGACGGTCTCGTCGTCACGGCCGACGACGAGGGCGCGGTGCCGGTCTTCCTCGTGAAGCGCGACGGCGCGGTCGCGCGCGTCACGTCGGCCGCGTCCGGCGGCACGCACGACGGTCTCTCGGCCACCGAGGACGGCCGCATCGTCGGCATCCGTCACACCCTGCGCTCGCCGCCGGAGCCGTTCGTCGTCGCGGCGAAGCCCGAGCAGACGCCGCGCATCCTGGCGAACCTCTCCGGCTTCGATCCCAAGGAGCTCGAATCCCACGAGACGACGCATTTCGACGTGAAGGCCGGCGACGGCGCGCGCGTGCAGACGTGGCTCGTTCGGCCGAAATCGGCGAAGCCCGTCCCGGTCGGCGGATTCCGCCGAAGGCGGGACGGCGCAGACCCTGCCCGTCGTCCTCTGGATCCACGGCGGCCCCGTCGGCGCGTTCGGCGACGGCTGGCACTGGCGATGGAACCCGCACGTCCTCGCCGCCGCGGGTTACGCCGTCGCGCTCCCGAACGCGCGCGGCTCGACCGGCTTCGGCACCGACTACGTCGACGGCATCTGGCAGAACGCGTGGGGCGGAGCGTGCTTCGACGATCTCATGCGCGTGACCGACGCGCTCGAGAAGCGCGAAGGCCTCGACCCGAAGCGAATCGCCGCGATGGGCGGGAGCTTCGGCGGCTACATGTGCAACTTCATCGGCGGCCAGACGACGCGCTTTCGCGCGCTCGTCACGCACGCGAGCATCTTCCATCTCGAGGCGATGTGCGGCGCGAGCGACTACGGCGCCTACTTCGCGATCGAGGTCGGCACGACGCCGTGGAAGGACCGCGCCGAGTTCGAGAAGCACTCGCCGCATCGATTCGTCTCGAAATGGAAGACGCCGACGCTCGTCCTCCACGGCGAAAAGGACTACCGGGTCCCCATCAGCGAGGCGCTCATCTTGTTCGACGCCCTCCAGGAGCACGGCGTCGAGAGCGAGCTCGTCGTCTTCCCGGACGAGAACCACTGGATTCTGCGGCCGCGCAACGTCGAGGCGTGGTACGGGCACGTCGCGCGCTTCCTCGGCAAACACCTGTAGAATACACATGATCCCGACCTTCGCGGAGCCGCTCCTCGCGGCCAAGCGCGGCGAGCTCCGTCGAGCGCTCGCCGCCGGGCACCCCATCGACCCGCGCGCGCTCGACGACACCGAGTACACGGGCATCAGCCTCGCGCTCCCGCGCTTCGTCGAGAAGCTCACGTGGAAGACGTTCACGAAGACGTTCCACCGCGACCCGGCGACCGGCGAGCTCCGCGGGTGGAACGTGCGCATGGAGCAGACCGGCGTGGGCGGCCCCGCCGTCCCGCGCACGAAGGGCGGCAAGCCCTGGACGTGGGGCCACTACCGCGTGTACTCGGCGGAGGGCGTCGCGCGCGCGAAGCCGTACGATCAGGCGCTCCTCATCGACTACGGCGTGCCCTCGAACGACTTCGTGACGCGCCGCATGCGCGATCCGCTCGTCGCCGTGCGCGCGAGCGACCCAAGCGTGCTCCTCGGCGTGAGCTACCTCGATTTCGGGTTCTTCCGCGTCATGACGCCCACGTTCTTCCTGCTCGTGCGGCGCGGGGCGCTCTCGTACGTGCCCTGAAGCGCCGCCGCCGTGTGGCAACAAACCACTCGATCGCGCGGGGAGTCCTGCTAAGTGGACTGCCCATGAAGCCAGCACGTGCCCTCCTCTCCGCGGCGCTGCTCGCCGCGCCGGCGCTCGCGTTCGCGCAGCACGCTCACACGAGCTCGAACCACGCGCACCAGACCGTCGCGACGCACGCGAGCGCGGCGCCCGCGCCGCAGATTCGCCTCGCGGTGCAGCGCGCGAAGCTCGACAACGGCCTGCGCGTCGTGCTGTCGCCGGATCACACGACGCCGACGGTCGCGGTCGACGTCGTCTACGACGTCGGCGGTCGCAACGAAGAGCGCGGCCACTCCGGCTTCGCGCACCTCTTCGAGCACATGATGTTCCAGGGCTCGGCGAACGTCGCGCGCGGCGAGCACTTCAAGCTCGTCACGAGCCACGGCGGCACGCTCAACGGCTCGACGAGCGAGGACCGCACCAACTACTTCGAGATGCTCCCGCGCAGCGAGCTCCCGCTCGCGATCTTCCTCGAGGGCGACCGCATGCGCGCGCTCGACATCTCCCAGTTCAATTTCGAGAACCAACGCAAGGTCGTCGAGGAGGAGTACCGGATGCGCGTCTCGAACGCGCCGTACGTCCCCGCGGAGCTCCGCCTCGACAGCATGGTGAACGAGGGCTACTGGCCGTACGAGCACCCCGCGATCGGGAACATGGCCGACCTCGAGGCTGCGCAGCTCGAGTGGGTCCGCAAGTTCCACGACGCGTATTACGCGCCGAACAACGCCGTCGTCGCGATCTCGGGCGATTTCGAGCCCGACGAGGCGATGTCGCTCCTTCGAAAGTATTTCGGCCCCATCGCGCCGCACGAGATCCCCGCGTACGCGCCGGGCCCGCGCCCGCAGCAAAAGGCGCCGCACGACGCCGTGATGGTCGACGATCACGCCGAGCTCCCCGCCATCATGCTCGGCTGGCCGATCCCCGCGACACGCACGCCGGATCACTACGCGCTCGAGATGCTCGCGATGCTCCTCTCCGACGGCGACAGCTCGCGGCTCGTGAGCTCGCTCGTGCGCGAGCGCGCGATCGCGACCGACGTCGACGCCGGCACCGGCGATCGACGCGGGCCCGACTCCTTCTACGTCACGCTCAAGGTCGCCTCGTCGTCGACCGTGCCGCAGGTGCAGCACGCCTTCGACCAGATCCTCGAGCGCGTACAGCACGCGCCGCCGAGCGAAGCCGACATGCGCAAGCTGCGCAACCGCATCGAGTCTCACTTCTTGTTCGGCCTGCAGTCGAACTTCGCCCGCGCCGAGAAGCTCGCCGAGTTCGAGATGTACTGGGGCGACGCGAACCTCCTCCTCGGCGAGCTCGACAAGTACCGCGCCGTCACCGCGCAAGACATCTCGCGCGTCGCTGCGCAATACCTCAAGCCCGAGACGCGCTCGCGCCTCGAGGTGAAGCCGGGCGCCGCCGCCGCCGCCGCGCCGAAAGGACACTGACATGCGCACACGAATCCTCGCCGTTCTCGGTCTCTCGGGCGCCTTCGCGTGCGGCGGAGGCCAAGAGGCCTCGGTGCCGCAGCACCTCGACATCCCGGTTCCGCCGGTGCACACGAGCGGCCACGAAACCGGCAAGCACCGCGAGGCGCCGCCGCCGTCGCTCGCGTCGAAGCCGTCGCCGTTCCCCGCGGTCGAGCGCGGCAAGCTGTCGAACGGCCTCCGCGTCGCGGCGGTCCAAGCGGCCGCGATCCCGATCATCCAGATCCGCCTCGTCGCGTTCGCCGGCATGGGCTACGGCACGCCCGGCGCCGCACAGTTCACCGCCGACATGCTGAAAGAGGGCGGGACGCGCGCGATGACGTCGGCGCAGGTCCTCTCGAAGATCGAGGAGCTAGGCGCGACGCTCTCGGTCGACACCGACTTCGATCGAAGCGTCCTCCAGCTCGGCGTGACCAAGCCGCACCTCGCCGAGGCGCTCGACCTCCTCGCGCAGGTCGTCTCCCAGCCGCGCTTCGACGCAGGCGAGCTGCGCAAGCTCAAGGCGCGTCGCACCGACGAAGCGCGAGAGGCCGCGCGCGGCAGCGGCCAGTGGAGCGCGACGCGCATCATGTTCCGCGAGCTCTACCCGGAGCAGAACCCCTACTCGCGCTACGACGTCGTGCCGAGCGAGATCGCGAAGATCAACGAGCAGACGCTCCGCGACTTCCACAAGCGCTTCTGGGTCCCGAGCAACGCCGAGCTCATCGTCACGGGCGACGTGACCGAGGCGCAGGCGCAGGCGGCCGCGCAGAAGAGCTTCGGCGCGTGGACCGGCGGCTCGGCGCCGAGCGTGGCGTTTCCTGCGGCGATCGCCCCTCAGCGACGCCGCGTCATCCTCGCGAGCCGCCCGCACAGCGAGCAGAGCGACATCTTCGTCGCGACGCTCGCTCCGCCGCGAAGCGCGAGCGATTGGCCCGATCTCCGTGTGGCGAACCAGATCCTCGGAGGCGGCGTCGCCGGCCGGCTCTTCTCCGACGTCCGCGAGCAGCGCTCCCTCGCGTACAACACGCGCTCGCAGATCCTCGAGGTCGCCCACGGCGAGGAGCCGCTCTTCGCCTACGCCGGCACCGCGACGAAGAAGACCGGGCTCGCCATCCAGGGTCTGCTCGAGAACATCGAGAAGATTTCGACGGGGCCGATCGAGCCGATCGAGGTCAGCACCGCGGGCCGGTATTTGAGCGACATTTTCGCCATCCGACTCGAGAGCATCGGCGCGATCGCCGACATCGTCGCCGTTCAAGACACGTTCGGCCTCCCCGACGGCTACTGGGATCGCTACCGCGCCGCGGTGCGCGAGGTCACCGTCGATGGCGCGCAGGCCGCGGCGAAAAAGCTCTTCGGCGGAAAGGCTGAGCTCATCGTCGTCGCAGGCGATCCCAGCGCCATCGCCAAGCCACTGTCGCATTTCGGCGAGGTCGTCGTCGTCGATCCGGAGAAAGAGTTCGCCACCGTGCAGACGATCCCCGCCGACGCGAACGCCCCGCTCGAATAGTCGGCGCGGCACGCTCGTTGCCATTCTTCGGAGGCAATGAGCGCATCGCGTGCGGCGTTTCTGCTGATTTCGTGCTGCGTCGGGTGCTACCTCGGCGCCGCGACGGGGCAGGATGCAGGCGACGACGCGGGTCCAATTCCCGACGCCGGCGTCGCGCATCCGACCGGCTCGTGGTCCGAGCGCGTGATGCATCGCCTCACGCGTGTCGAATACGACCACACCGCGCGCGACCTGCTCGGGGAGCCGACCAGCGTTGCGAGCGAGCTCCCCGAAGATCAGACGAGCGCTCTCGGCTTCGACAACGACGGCGTCTCGCTCGTCACCTCGCCGCTGCTCGTCGAGCGGTATTTCGACGTCGCCGGCGAGCTCGCCGCGAACCTCTTCGGCCGACTCCACCCGTACGCGCAGCCGTTCGCGATCGTGTCCGAGCCGAATTTCGGCCTGCCGTGCGCCGGGCTCGGCGCCTCGCAAATCTGCGGAAACGACGCCGCCGCGTGGTGGAACGGCGACGCGAACACCGGCGTCTGGGGCATTCGCCCGTCGCTCCCGAACGCGCCGAACGATCTCGTCGCGAGCAACGTCTCGGTCCCGCTCGCCGGGACGTACGATTTCTCGCTCCGAGCGTTCGCCACGCCGGACACCGGCTGCGCGAACGGCACGTGCACGGTCGAGATCCTCCTCGCGATCGACTCGAGCCAGAAGCAATTCGACATCACCGCCGTCCCGCAGAGCGCGCCCCAGAAGCTCGTCTTCTCGCAGCCCGTCATCGCGGGCAGCCACACCCTGCGCATCGCGAGCGTCGATCAGTTCGACGCGAAGAACCCCTACTCGCAGTACGATCGCACCGCGTGGATCGAGGACGTGCGTCTCGACGTCGAGCCGCCGCCCGCGACCGGCCTGCAAGCGAGCGCGGTCCTCGACTGCGGCGGCGCGCCCGCCGCGTCCGACGCGTGCACCGAGCACGTGCTCGACACGTTTCTTCCTCGGGCGTGGCGACGCTCGGTCACGAGCGCCGAGATCGCGTCGGTGAAAGCGGCCGCGGACGCGATCACGACGAGCACGTCCGAGCCGGGCACCCCCGAAGAGAAATGGGAGGTCGGGATGCAGCTCGCCATCCAGCAGGCGCTCACTTCCCCGTATTTCGTCTACCGTCCCGAGAGCTCGCCGCTCGACGACTGGGCGCTCGCGAGCCGCCTCTCGTATTTCCTCTGGGCCTCGATGCCGGACGACGAGCTCTTCGCGCGCGCGAAAGACGGCACGCTCCACCAGCCCGCCGTCCTCGACGCCGAGGTCGATCGCATGCTCTCGGACCCGAAGGCCGCGTCGCTCGCCGACGACTTCGCCGGCCAGTGGCTCGAGACGCGAAACCTCGCGACCGCCGACCCGAGCGCCGCGCTCTTCCCGAGGTTCGACGCGAGCATCCGCGACGCGATGTCCGAAGAGGCGCGCGACTTCTTCCTCGACTTCCTCGCGCCGGGAAAGAGCTTCCCCGACATGATGGATGCAAAATACACGTTCACGAACGAGACGCTCTCGGCGTACTACGGCATCGCCCCGCCGAAGGGCAGCGGCTTCGGGCGCGTCTCGCTCGACGGCACGCCGCGCGAGGGCCTCCTCTCCCTCGGCGCGATCCTCACGACCACCTCGCAGCCGACGCGAACGTCGCCGGTCGAGCGAGGCAAGTTCGTCCTCGGCCGCTTGCTGTGCGACGCGCCTCCGCCGCCGCCGCCGAACGTGCCCCCGCTCGACATCGGCCCCGGCGGCGGCTCGATGCGCCAGCGCCTCGAAGAGCACGTGAAAGCCGGCCCCGCGTGCAGCTCGTGCCACGATCTGCTCGATCCGATTGGCCTCTCGCTCGAAAACTTCGACGCCGTCGGCGAGTACCGCACGATGGACGGCGCGTACCCGGTCGACACCTCGGGCCTCTCGTACGAGGGCCACGCCATCAGCGACGTCGCGAGCCTCGCGACCCTCGTGAAATCCGACCCGCGCTTCGTCCCGTGCGTGAGCCACCAGCTCTACGCGTACGCGATGGGCCAGCAATCCCAGGACGGCGACGCAGCGACGGTCGCCGCGCTCGACGCCGCCGCGGCGTCCTCCGGCGAATCCCTCCGCGCCATGATCCACCTCGTCGTGCACAGCCCCGCCTTCCTCACCAAGAGCTCGGCTCCGCAAGCTCGAGCCGCACGCGAGAGTCCGGAGCCAAACGGAGAAGCGCCATGAAGATCTCGCGACGCATGCTCCTCCGCGGCGCGGCCGGCGCCGCCATCGCCCTCCCGTTCCTCGAAGCGATGCGCCCTTCGCGCGCGCGCGCCGACGAGCAGACCGCGCCCAAGCGCCTCGTCTTCGTCTACGTCCCGAACGGCTACCGTCACGAGGGCGTCTACCTCGCGACGCCGGTTCCCTCGAACGGAACGCCGTACACGCTCCCGTCGGTGCTCTCGCCGCTCGCGCCGTTCCAGAAGAAGCTCACCGTGGTCCAAAATCTCGACAACGGGATCGCCATCGCGAGCGGCGCCGATCACCACGCGGGCGGTACCGCCGCGCTCCTGACGTCGCTGGCTTGCCAGCAAGACGGCTCGAGCGTCGTGAACGGCACCTCGGCGGATCAGGTCTACGCGCAGGCTGCGGGCGCCGCGACGCCGATCGCGTCGCTGCCGCTCGGCGTCGACGTCTACTCGAACTACAGCGTCGATCCGACGCTCTCGGCGAACGTCTCCTGGCAAGACGGCATGCCCCTCGCGAAAGAGATCGACGCGCAGAGGCTCTACGCGCGGCTCTTCGGTCTGCTCGCGCTCTCCCCCGCCGACCTCGCGCGCCAGCGCGAGCACCAAAAGTCGGTGCTCGACGGCGCGACCGGCGACGCGAACGCCCTCCGCCAGAAGCTCGGCTCCGCCGACCGCGCCAAGCTCGATCAATACCTCTCGGGCGTCGCCGCGCTCGAGAAGAAGATCCAGACGACGAGCTCGTGCGTCGCCGCGCTCCCCGCGCAGCCCGGCCTGCTCGACAACGACGGCTCGCCGAGCGACGTCGCGACGACCGGCGTCTCGGCGCACGTCGACGTCATGTCCGATCTCGTCGCCCACGCGTTCGCTTGCGATCTCACACGCGCCGTCACCTTCATGCTCCCCGACGGCGGCTTCACGAACTGGCAGTTCCTCGGCTTCTCCGACCAGCACCATGCCCTCACCCACGACGCCGACGACCCGGCCGTCGACCCGCTCTGCCAACTCACGAACGCCCAGAAAATCGACGCGATCTGCGCGTGGGAGGCCGCGCGCATCGCGCACCTTCTCTCGGCGCTCGACGCGATCGTCGATGTCGACGGCTCGAGCCTCCTCGACAACACGCTCGTCTTCGTCTCGAGCGACGTCGGCGACGCCGCGTACCACACGCACCACACGATGCCCGTGCTGCTCGCCGGCGGCGGCGGAAAGACCACGAAGATGGGCCAGCTCGTCGTCGCAGGCCCTGGAAATCAGCCTCCAGCCAGCCAGCAGCCGTTCGCGAACCTCTTTCTGTCGATGCTCGAGTTCGCCGGCGTCCACGCCGCTTCGTTCGGCGATCCGTCGCTTCAGGCGCATCTCCTCGAAGAGCTGATGGTCTGACAACCTGTGGAAAGGTACTGAACAACCTGCGGCGCTCCTTGGGGACACCTTGTGTTCAGCGCCCATCGCAAGTTCAGTGCTTCCGGGCGCTTACATAAGAGTGGGCGAATGGAAGGGCGTGTAACCGCTTGTGGCACAACATGTTGAGTGCCGATTTGGTGGACATACACAATCCGTTGGGGTAGAAGCCAAGTCTCGCCCTCGCGAGGGAAGAGCTCTTGCTCCTCCCCTGCTCCTTTTTTCGAACGCGAGTCACGGGGGCGCCGCCAACCTGATCATCCGTTACGGCTGAACGTTTGACGCGCTGCGCAATGCGCGTCCAACCCAGCCGCCGCGGGTGGGGACTACCATGCGCATGGCGTCTCCCAGGCTGGCCGCTTGGCTTTTGTCGGATTTGCAAACGGGTTGGGGATGGGCACTTTGAGCGGGCTGCCATGAAGACACGGCCGCGCACGCTCAAGGCGCCCTCGAAAGTCGTCGGGTCAGATCCCCGACGAGAAGCAGAAGCGGAGGCGCACATGGCACAGTCGTCGGTGATCGGTTCCAAGGCAGCGAAGAACGGACATGTCCAAGCGGGCGCCAAGGCGACCGCGAAACGGTCGAAGGCGACCGCGCGGGACACCGGTCCCGGCGTCGGCTTCACGCGGCGCTTCACGCAGCCGGGGATCGACCCGCTCGAGGCCGGCTCGCCCGGAGAGCACGGCGAGCCGCTCGTCTACGAGCGCCGCTCGAGCGTCATCACCAATCCCGACGGCTCGATCGTCTTCAAGATGGAAGGCGCCGAGGTTCCGAAAGGCTGGAGCCAGCTCGCGACCGACATCGTCATCTCGAAATATTTCCGCAAAGCGGGTCTCCACGGCGACAAGGACCAGGGCGAGAAGAGCGTCCGCCACGTCGTGCACCGCATCACGCACACCATTCGTGGCGCGGGCGAGAAGCTCGGCGGCTATTTTGCCACGAGCGCCGACGCCGACGTGTTCGAGGCCGAGCTCTCGTGGCTCATGCTCCACCAGTACGGCGCGTTCAACTCGCCCGTGTGGTTCAACTGCGGCCTCTTTCACGAGTACGGCATCGTCGGCTCGGGCGGAAACTGGGCGGTGAACCTCGAGACGGGCGCGGCGGAGCAGACGGCCAACGCCTACGAGCGCCCGCAGTGCTCGGCCTGCTTCATCCAGCGGGCGAACGACGACCTCATGTCGATCTACGACCTGATGAAGAGCGAAGCGCGACTCTTCAAGTACGGGTCGGGCACGGGCTCGAACTTCAGCGCGATCCGCGGGCGACAGGAGAAGCTCTCCGGCGGCGGCACGTCGAGCGGGCTCATGAGCTTCCTCGAGGTGTTCGATCGCGCGGCGGGCTCGACCAAGAGCGGCGGCACGACGCGCCGCGCGGCCAAGATGGTCTGCCTCGACATGGATCACCCCGAGATCCTCGACTTCATCACGTGGAAGCAGCGTGAGGAGAAGAAGGCTCACGCGCTCATCGCGGGGGGCTTCTCGAGCGACTTCAACGGCGAGGCCTACCACACGATCTCCGGGCAGAACTCGAACAACTCGGTCCGCGTGTCGGACGAGTTCATGCGCGCCGCGCTCGCGGGCGGCAAGTGGCAGACGATCGCGCGCACGACGAAAGAAGTCGTCGAGACCTTCGAGGCGCGCGACCTGTGGCACACCGTCGCCGAGGCGGCTTGGGGCTGCGCGGACCCGGGCGTGCAGTACGACACGACCATCAACCGCTGGCACACCTGCCCGAACACCGACCGCATCAACGCGTCGAACCCGTGCAGCGAGTACATGTTCCTCGACGACTCGGCGTGCAACCTCGCGTCGGTCAACCTGACCAAGTTCCTCCGCGCGGACGGCTCGTTCGACGTCGACGGGTACCGTCACGCGTGCCGGACGTTCTTCGTCGCGCAGGAGATCCTCGTCGATCTCTCGTCGTACCCGACGGCGAACATCGCGAAGAACAGCCACGAATATCGCCCGCTCGGCCTCGGATACGCGAACCTCGGCTCGCTGCTGATGCAGCTCGGCGTCCCGTACGACAGCGATCGCGGTCGCGCGATCGCCTCGGCGCTCACCGCGATCATGTGCGGCCACGCGTACCGCGCGAGCGCCGAGATGGCCGCCACGAAGGGACCGTTCGCCGGCTTCGCCAAGAACCGCGAGCCGATGCTGCGCGTCATGGGGATGCATCGGGACGCGGCGTACGCGATTCATCGCGAGCACTGCCCGAGCGGACCTCTACAAGGCGGCGTGCGAGGACTGGGACGTCGCGGTTCGCCTCGGCGAGCAGCACGGCTATCGCAACGCGCAGTCGACCGTGCTCGCGCCGACCGGCACCATCGGTCTCCTGATGGACTGCGACACGACGGGCATCGAGCCGGATTTCGCGCTCGTGAAGTTCAAGAAGCTCGCCGGCGGCGGTTACTTCAAGATCGTCAACCAGTCGGTGCCCGCGGCGCTCGCCAACCTCGGCTACTCGCCCGCGGAGGTGCAGGAGATCGTCGCGTACGTGAGCGGCACCAACACGCTGCTCGGCGCGCCGCACATCAACCGCCGCACGCTCGCGCAGAACGGGCTGAACGACCAGGACCTCGACAAGATCGAGACGGCGATCCCGGGCGTGTTCGATCTCGACAGCGCGTTCGCGCCGTGGGTGCTCGGCGAAGAGACCTACGCGCGCGTCGGCGCGCAGCATCTGAAGAGCGGCCGCGCGCTGCTCCTCCACCTCGGGTACACCGAGGAGCAGATCGACGAGGCGAGCGACACGATCGTCGGACGCATGACGGTCGAGAACGCGCCGCACCTCCGCGAGAGCGATTACCCGGTCTTCGACTGCGCGAACCGCTGCGGAAAGACGGGCCGGCGTTACCTCCCGCCGATGTCGCACGTCCGCATGATGGCGGCCGCGCAACCGTTCCTCTCGGGCGCGATCTCGAAGACGGTCAACCTGCCGAACGAGGCGACCGTCGACGAGGTCCAGAAGATCTACGAAGAGGGCTGGCGCCTCGGCCTCAAAGCCGTCGCGCTCTACCGCGACGGATGCAAGGCGTCGCAGCCGCTCTCGACGAAATCGGACGAGAAGCGCGACGCGAAGGAGAGCTCGCCGCCGCTCGCGCCGATCCCGCGCACCGACGAGCCGCAAGACACGGTGCAGCTCTCGCTGCCGACGCCCGGCGCGCCCGCACGGCCTCCGCGTGCGTCTGCCGAAGAAGCGCCGCGGCTTCACCCAAGAGGCGCGCGTCGGCGGGCACAAAATCTTCCTCCGCACCGGCGAGTACGAGGACGGGACGCTCGGCGAGATCTTCATCGACATGCACAAGGAGGGCGCGGCCTTCCGCTCGCTCATGAACTGCTTCGCGATGAGCGTCTCGGTGGGCCTGCAGTACGGCGTGCCGCTCGAGACCTACGTCGAGCAGTTCACGTTCACGCGGTTCGAGCCGCAAGGCACGGTCGAGGGTCACCCGAACGTCAAGCTCGCGACGTCAATCGTCGACTACCTCTTCCGCGTCCTCGGCATCGAGTACTTGCACCGCTACGACCTCGCGCACGTGAAGCCCGAGGTGCTCGCGACGCCGTCGCACAAGAACGAGAGCCTCGTGCCCGAGGAGCCGCCGTCGCTTCCCTCGCACGCGCTCGCGACCGTGTCGAAGGAGTCGCACGAGGTCAACACGACCCTCAGCTACACGCCCCAAGCGCTCGCGCGCTCGGCGACGATGAACGAGGGCCTCACCGGCGACGAAGAGCCCTCGCAGCTCACCGGCATGGACGCGCACCTCGACGCGATGATGGGCGACGCGCCCGTGTGCGACGTGTGCGGCCACATCACGGTCCGCAACGGCGCTTGTTACAAGTGCCTCAACTGCGGCAACTCGATGGGCTGCAGCTGACGTCGTGAATCCGGTACCATCGTCCCCGCATGGGGGCGGTTCCGGATGACTCGGCGCTGATTCGGGACGTGCGCGCGGCCGCGGCCGCGCTCGCCGAGTTGATTCCGCACGCCGTGAGCTTCGGCCCGACGGTGGCCGACGCCATCGGGCAGGCGTGCGACGCCGTGGAGCCCGCGCTCGCCAAACCGGAGACTGTCCTCGCCGTGCTCGGCGAGCCTTCGGCGCGGCGCGCGGCGCTCCGCGCGGTCCTGGGCGACGAGGCGATGCGCGGCCCGGCGCCGCGGCGCGAGCGCGTGACGCGCGTTCGCGCCGCCGACGCGTGGGACTACACCGCGCGCGAGAAGAGCGGGAAAACCGTGCGCTTCGCGCGCATCATGCCGGACCGCGACTCGGATTTTCGCGAGTCGGTCGAGCGCGCCGAGCGCGACGTGGAAGACGCGCGGCGAGCTCGCGCGGTGCTCGAGAGCGACGTCCAGAAGCAGCGCGAGGCTGTGCGCGCGATCGAGGTCGAGATCGTCGCGCTCGAGGACGAGGTCGACGCCGCGGGTCGCGCGTTCGCCGAAGCGTGGCGAGCCGAACGAGCGGCAAAGACGACGCACGCGGCCATCGAGCGCGCCAAGCCGGACGTCCCCGCGATCTTCGTGCGCGCCGCGCCATGGTGGGCGCTCTGGCTGTGGCTCGTCCGCTGGATGATGCGCAGCAAGTGGAAGGAGCCACTCGCGGCGCACGCTCAGAACCGCGCCGACGCGAGCGCCGCGCTCGAGCGCTCGACCGATCTCGGCGAGGAGGCTCGCGGGCGCGAGTCCGCGCGCGACGCGGTCCGGGCGAAGCGCGCGGCGCACGACACGCTGCTCGAGCGCGCGCAGGCCGAGCTCGCGAGCGTCGAGGTGCTGCTCAGCGAGGAGCGCGCGCTCGCCGCCGCCGAAGCGCGCGTCGAGGAGATCCTCAAAGAGCGCTCGCGCCACGCCGCCGAGCGACTCGACGAGCTCTTCTCGGACCTGCGCGAGATCGACGGCGCCGCGCGCGGCGACGACGTCGACGAGCTGGACGTCGACGTGCCCGCGGATCATCCGGGCGCGCCTCCGCGCGGCCTCGTGCTCGTCTTCGCGAAGGAGGCGCCGCCGGACGCGGACGGGTACTTCGCCGCGAAGCCGGCGAGCGAGGGTCCTTGCGCCTCGCTGCCGCGCGCCGGCGCCGCGCCGGAGCGCGCGAAGGTCGCGCGGCTCGCCGGCAACAAGCTGGTGGTCGGCGCGCGGCTGGCGATCCGTCTTCGCGCCTGCATCGCCGAGGTCGCGCGCGCGCGCGCCGCGGCCGAGGTTCTGCACCAGCAGCGGCTCGGCGCGCTCGAGAGCCAGCGCATCCCCCACCCCGACGAGTTCCGCGCGAAGCAGCTCGCGCGCAGCGAGCCGTCCATCGTGAAGAGCGCCGCCGAGATCGTCGCCTCCTCGCGCGACAAGCTCGAGCGCGGGCTCGCCGACGTCGCCAAGGAGTGGACCGACCGCGTCGCGGCGGCGCGCGGCAAACGCGCGATCGAGGCGGCGGTCCGCGACGTGAACCAGCGCGGAAAGATGCGCGTGCTCGAGCTGCTCGAGGCGACGAGCGAGCACGTCGCGCGCGAGATGCAGAGCGCCGCCGAGTCGCTCGAGCGCTGGGCGCTCGACGAGGTGCAGAGCAGCTACAAGACCTCGCGGAAAGTCCGCGCGGAGTCGCTCGCGCCCGTCGCGAGCGAGATCACCGGCGAGGATCTCGCCGGCGAGATCGCCCCGCGCGTTCCGATCCCCGCCGCGCTCGCGACCTTCGAGCGTGGGCGGCTCCGCATCGGCGTCGCGGGCGCGCTCGCGTTCGCCGCCGCGGGCGCGGGCGCGGGGTTCGCCGCCGGCCCGCACGTCGACGTCGCCGTCGGCGCGTGCGTCGGTCTCGTCGTCGGCGGGGCGACGGCATGGCTCAAGCCCACCACGTCGCTCCGCGCCGACTGTCTCGCGAGCATCCAGCGCTACGCGGCCGAGGTCACGCGCACGGCGTGCGAGCTCGTGTCGGCGAAGCAAGCAGACGTCGAGGCCGGCGTCCGCGCGACGCTCGACGGCGCGCTCGCGCAGACGCTCGAGATCCTCAACGACGCGATCACCCGCCTCATGACCATCGAGAGAAGCGCGATCGAAGCCGAGCGCGCCGCGCTGGCGCGACTCGCGTCGACCGACGCGACCCTCGAGCAGCACGACAAGCGCCTCGCGGCGCGCATCGACGAAGCCGACGCTTTCTTCAAGGCAAGCAGTTGAGGAGCGCGTCGTAGGCGGTCGACGTCGTCCCGGGGAGCGCGCGATGGAGCACGTCCTCGGGCACGTTGGTCGCAGTGACCACTCCGACGAGCTGCGAGAGCGTCCCGTTCATCGGGACCTCGCACCGCCAGGTCCGTTGGCTCGCGGCCTCGACGCCGTTCTTCGCCGGAAGCGCGTAGCTGCCGCCGAGCACCCACGCGCACGCCTTGACGTTGCCCGTCGACCGCGTGACCGAGCACACGAACGCGAGTGACCGGATGTTGCCGTAGTCGCCCCCGCAGAACGTGTCGCCGCACACCTGATCGAAGCCGAGCGAGAGGGCGCTCTTCGTCTGCTCCCACTTCGCGCGGTAGCTCGCGCTCGCCCAGTAGCTGCCGGCCTCGACGTAGGTCGGGGACGGGTCGGCGCTCGGCGTGAGGGGCGTCTCGCCGATTGGGTGCGCGAAGCACGTGGAGAGCGCGGCGGCGATCGTCGCGCCCGTCCCCGGCAGCGGCTCGTGGAGCGGATCGCTCGAGCCCGAGAGGAGCGCGATGAGCTTGGGCCCGCTGGTCTTCGCGCCGAAGTGACACTGAAACTGCGGCCCGTCGATCGCGATCGCCGCCGAGCTCGAGTCGACGACCGCCGTCGCGCCGGCGAACGTCCAGACGCAGTCGTGCACGCTGCCGAGCTTGCTCGTGACGGAGCAGAAGAGACCGAGCGAGCGATGCGACGCGTCCTCGGCGAACGCGGCGCTCAGCTTGTCGCGCAGGTCGTACCAAGCGCCTTGGTCGGTGCCGGCGAAGTCGCCGATGTCGACGTACTGGGTCGTGCTCGACGCCTCGGTGGCGTGGGACGTCGGATCGACGGCGCAGCCGCTTGCCAATAGGACCCAACCGGCGATAAGCCAGGCCTTGACCATGCGAACGCTGTCCTACCTCATCCTACGGAGTAGTCAATTGTCGTCCGGGGCAATTTTGGTCGCTTCCCTGACCGGTTGCGAGCATCGCTCGGACCCAGTGGACGCGGGGGCTGTCTCCGGGCCCTCCAGCGCGCCGGCGGCGTCGACCGTGAACCTGGCGCCCCTCGGGGATACGCCGGCCGCCACGGCCTCCTCGGGCGCGACGATGCCGCCGCTCGACACGCACCCGACGACGACGGTCGCCGTGAAGCCGGTCGCGACGGCGGTTCCCGGCGCGTCGGCGTCCGCGAGCGCCAAGCCCGCAACAGCCAGCGCTCAGGCCCAGCTACGTCAGTGCTGCACCGCGATCCGCAAGCAGGCGCAAAAGGACGCCGCGCAAGCCGTCCAGCTCAACCAAGCAGCTGCGGTGTGCGACGGGCTCGTGGCCGCGATCGCGCCGGCCGCGACGCAGGCCGGCGCGGCGACGCCGGGGATGCCGCAGCTCGACGCGGTGAAGGCCATGGTCGGCGGCGCGCAGCTTCCCCCAGTCTGCCAGGGGCTCTGAGACCGGCGGCGTCACCCGAAGTGATCGAAGCCGCCGGTGACGGTGCGGTCGCCTGCGGGACCGCGTAGCACGCAGCCCTCTCCCAACTCGATCGCGCCGACACGGACGAAGCCCTCGATCGCCTGCGGGCTCGCGCAGAGCAGCGCGTAATCTTCGCCGCCCGCGAGCGCGAGCTCGAGCGGGTCCTCGCCGAGCGCGCGCGCGACGGCGATGGTTGCAGAATGCAAGTGGTTGCGGAGCGCCGCTTCGTCGAGCACGACTCGCACGGCGCTCGCCGCGGCGAGGCGGGCCGCGTCGATCGCGAGACCGTCGGAGACGTCGAGCGCGGCGTGCGCGACGGTCGCCATGCGCAGGCCCGCGGCGATTCGCGCGACGGGGCGGCGAAAGGCCTCGGCCGCTTCGGGCGGCGCGTCGAGACCGCTCGACAGCGCACGAAAACCGGCGGACGCGAGGCCGAGGCTTCCGCACGCGAAGAGACCGTCGCCGGCCCGCGCGCCGCTTCGCGCGACCGGCCGCGCGCTGGTGCCGACCCACGTCGTCGCGATCGAGAGCACCGGGCCGCGCGCGAGATTGCCTCCGACGACCTGTGCACCGAGCACGTCGCAGGCCTCTTTCTGCCCGCGCGCGAGCGCCGCGACGTCGTCTTCGGTCGACTCCCGCGGGAGCACCCACGCGGCGAGCGCGGCGAGCGGCGTCGCGCCCATCGCGGCGAGATCGCTCGCGGCGGCCATCGTGGCGCGAAATCCGACGTCCTCGAGCGTCGCGAGCGCGCGCGTGAAGTGCGTGCCCTCGACTTGCTCGTCGACCGTGAGCACGAGCGATCCGCTCGGCGCGCGCACGACCGCCGCGTCGTCGAGCTGCTCGCGCGGAATGCCAAGGATCGCGGCGATCCGAGCGATCCGCGCGCTCTCGTTCACGGCGCCTTGGGCGCGCGCGACACGCCGTCGCCGGGCCCGGCGGACGGCAGCGTCACGACGAAGACCGCGCCGCGCGGCGAGCCCTCTTCGACGCGGATCGTGCCGTCGTGCGCCTCGACGAGGCGTTTCACGATCGAGAGCCCGAGGCCCGTGCCGCCGTACTCGCGCGTCGACGAAGAGTCGACTTGGTAGAACGGGTCGAAGACTTTTTCGCGCTCGGCGGGCGGGATGCCGATGCCCGTGTCGATGACGCGCACCTCGATCTGCGAGCGCGAGGGCGCGAGCAGCGCGAACCCGAAGTCGTCGCCGTCGTTCGCGCGGCCCTGCTCGAGCGAACGCACTCGGTAGGTCACCGACCCGCCGCTCGGCGTGAACTTGAGCGCGTTGTCGCCGAGGTTGCCGAAGACCTGGCGCAGGCGCTCCGCGTCGGCGCGCAGCGCCGGCAGCGCGGGATCGCACTCGAGGCGCAGCGTGACGCTCTTTTTCCGGGCGTTCGGCGTGAGCGTCTTCACGACCTCGCGGAGCACGTCCTCGAGCCGGATCGTCTCCTTGCGTACGCTCATCGTGCCGCTCTCGAGCTTGCTCATGTCGAGCAGGCTCTGGATGAGCGAGAGGAGCTGCTCGCCTTTTTCGCGGATGGTGCCGACGAACTCTTTTTGCTCGTCGTTGAGCGGGCCGGCGATGCCCTCGGCGAGCATCTCGCCGTAGCCGATGATCGACGTGAGCGGCGTCCGGAGCTCGTGGCTGACGGTCGCGAGAAAGTTGGACTTCAAACGATCGAGCTCGCGCAGCCGGTCGTAGGCCTCTTGCAGGCGCGACTGCCGCTCGGTGAGCTCGCGGAAGCTCTCGCGCACGCTGACCAGGTGCATCTGGCTCGTCAGCAGCGTCTTGTGGCCGGAGAACAAGATGAGATCGAGCGCCGCCTTCAGGTGGCGCGCGACGCGCTGCACGGTCTCCGGCTTGGCGCGCGGGACCTTGAAGAGCAGGCTCTTGGCCTTGTCGTGCTGCACGGCCTCGTCGATTTCGAGGAGCGAGCTCGGGACGTCGCTCACGTCGGCCGGCAGGTACGGGCCGAGGATGAATCGGCCGATGCGGCGCGCCTCGTAGTCGATCGCGACGACGCGGTACTGCAGACCCGAAAAACACGCGTGGATGAGGGTGCCCTCGTCGTCGGGGTCCTTGATCTTCACCGCGCCGACCGTCGCGCCGCACGCCGCGCGGCCCGAGGCGAACGTGTTGATGTAGCCGCAGACCTCGTGCTCGCGCGCCGCGTCGGCGAGGAGCGTCCCGTCCTTCGAGAGGACGCGCACCGGGATCCCGAAGAGCGTGAAGAAGCTGTCGCACAGCTCGACGAGCGCCTCGCGGTCGACGAGGTCCTCGAGGCGCAGCGTCGCGTCGATGTCGATCGTCGCGATCGGCTCGGAGTTCTTCGCTTCGTTCACGACGCGCCTCGCTTCATGGCGAAGCCTTCTCGACGGCTTTGTACTGGAGGTTGCCCCCGAGGCAGCTCTGGAGCATCACGCCGACCTCGCGCTTGATGCCCATCTTGCGGGCGGCGACGGGCACGAACTCCTGCGGCTCGATGCCGATGATGCGCGAGAGCTGATGCTCGCTCTCGAGCTTGCTCCACGTGAGGTTCAAGAGGCCGAAGAACGTCTCGATGACGCCCTCGCCGGTGAGCGCGGAGGCGCGAAACACGGGCTCGCGGCCCTGCTGCGCGAGCTTCTTGATCTCCTCGTCGCTGCGGATGTTCGGCAAGTCCCGCTTGTTGAACTGAATGACAATCGGCATCTCCTTGACGGAGACGTTCAGCTCTTTGAGGTTCGCGCGCAGATCGAGGAACGACGCCGCGTTGTTCTCCGTCTCGGTGAGCTGCGAGTCGGCGATGAAGGCGACGCCGTCGGCGCCCTGGAGCACGAGCCGCCGCGTCGCCCCGTGAAGCACCTGACCCGGAACCGTGAAGACCTTGATGCGCAGGCTCATGCCCATCGTCGGGTCGACCGGCGTGTAGCTCCGATCGCCCGGCTTCCGCGGCGCGTCGCCCGCGCGGAAGAGGAGCGGCAACATGTCGAAAAAGAGCGTGCGGTCGTCGCGCGTCTCGAGGGTCATCAGGCGGCCGTGGCTGTCGTCCGACGTGAGCTCGTGGAGCGCCTTGAGATTCGTCGTCTTACCGGACAGCGCAGGGCCGTAGTAGACGAGCTTGATCGTTATCTCGCGACCTGCGAAGTTGAGCTGCACTCGGGCGGTTCCTTCAACGTCCCCAAACTCAAGCGATACCTACAAGAAAGACCATGGGCAAGCAGCTCGGCAAAAAGGTTTCGGGCGGCGCCGCGCCGGCGTTCGATCTTCCGTCCGACTCGGGCAAGAACGTGAAGCTCTCCGACTTCGAAGGTCGACCCGTCGTCCTCTACTTCTACCCCAAGGACAACACGCCCGGCTGCACGCGCGAGGCGCAAGCGTTCACCAAGCTCGCGGGAGCGTTCAAGAAGGCGGGCGCGGCAGTGCTCGGCGTCTCGAAAGACTCGGTCGCGTCGCATTGCGGATTCCGCGACAAGCTGAAGCTCAAGATCCCGCTCCTCTCGGACCCGGGGCTCGACGTGCACAAGGCGTACGGCGCGTACGGGGAGAAAACGTCGTACGGAAAGAAGACGGTCGGCGTGATTCGCAGCACGTTCTTGATCGACGGCGATGGCAAGATCGCGCGGTCCTGGTCGAGCGTGAAGGTCGACGGGCACGCCGAGGCGGTGCTCGAGGCGGTCCACGAGCTGGTCGGGCGCTGAGGCGCCGATGGGGCTCGACGCGTGATTGACGCGCCGCTCGTTTGGGAGACGCAGGAGCAGCCCGCTCCGAGCGTCCTTCAGAGTTGGGCGGCGACGCGTGGGCTCCGGTTGGTCGCGCCCGCGCCCGGCGGGATGCATGCCGTCGCGGTCGACCCGAGCGACGCCAAGCCGGTCGAGGAGCTGCTCCACGCGGCGCGCGAGCTCGTCACTCAGCACGACGCCGAGGGCGCAGAACGGGCGCTCGCGCGCGCGGAGGCGGCCGTCCGCGCGCACCCGGAGCTCCCCCAAGCGCCTTGGCTCTTGGCCGAGGTGATGCGCGGTTGGGCGACGCGCTTCGCGCGGGTCGAGCCGACCGACCCGGCGCGCGCGGCGCGCGATTGGCGCGCGGCGGCGGCGCTCGACGGTGGACGCGAGGCGGGCCTCGGCGAACCGGCGGCGGCCCCCGAGGCGAGAGTGCCGTTCTCGCTCGAGGTCACCGGCGCGTCGCCTGCGCTCGAGCTCACGCTGGACGCAGAGCCGATCGCGCCCGGTGCGCACGAAGCGAAGCCGGGCCTGCACCGACTCCTCGCGCGTTCCGGCGAGTCCGTCGTGTTCGCCGAGTGGATCGCGATCGTGAGCCCGCACGCAGTCGTGCGCGTCGCCCTGCCCCCGCCCGCGCCTTGCTCCGCCGACGATCTCGCGTCTCGCTCGCCGGCGTGCCCCACGTGGGTGACCGCGCGTCCGGGCCCGCAGCCCGGCGCGTACGTCGTCCGCGTCTGCGGCCAGAGCGGGTGCGGGCCGGAGCTCGCCGTTGCCTCGATCACCGAAACGCCAAGTCACCCCGTGGTCGTTCGCCACGGTCTGCCGACGTGGGCGACCGTCACGCTCGTCACGGGAGGCGTGATTTTGGCCGGAATCGCCGCCGGTGCGATCGGCTGGGCCGCGTTGCCGACGAAGACCGAGATCGTCTGGCAACAAAGCCCGCCGGCGCGCTGACAGGAATCTTCGCGGCGAGTTGCTCGTAAGAACCGTGAAGCGGCACGACCCGCATTGCTCGGGTCCTCGTCCGTCGTTAGGTTAACGTCCCATGGCGCAACTCACGGCCCTCGACTTCGACGCATTCGTCGCGCGCAGGCAGAACGAGCGCATCACGACCGGAGGGCTCACCGAGAGCTCCGGGCACGAATACGCGTACATTTCCGACAAACAAACGCGCGCCGCCTTCGAGCGCGCCAAGCCCGTCGAGCTCGCCGTCGCGGCGACGGTCCGCATGTGGAAGCAGGTGCTGAGAAACCAGCTCCTCGGCAGCGCCGTGAAGGTGTCGGACCGGCAGTTCCCGCGGATCCAGCGCATCGCGCAGCACTGCGCCGACACGCTGCACATCGCGACGCCGCAGGTCTACATCGTGAACGAGCCGCACCTCAACGCGGCGACCTACGGGACGCCGGAAGAGGCCTTCATCATGGTCCACTCGGCGCTCGTCGATCACTACACCGACGAGGAGCTGCTCACAGTCATCGGCCACGAGTGCGGGCACATCCACAACTCTCACGTCGTGTACCTCACCGCCCTCCACGTGCTGACGCGCGTCGCTGGAGCGATCGTGCAATGGGCCGCGCAGCCGGCGATCGTCGCGCTCCTCGCCTGGTCGCGGCGCGCCGAGATCACGTGCGACCGCGCCGGGATGCTCTGCGGCAAGAACGCCGACGTCTCGAGCCGCGCGCTCACCAAGCTCGCACTCGGCTCGCGCAAGCTCTACGAAGAGTTCAACCTCGAGGCGTTTCTCGATCAATACGCCGAGGGGCGTGACGGGATTGGAAAATACATGGAAGCGTTCGCGTCGCACCCCTACCTGCCCAAGCGCGTCCTCGCGATGCGCGTCTTCGGCGAGAGCGCGCTCTACCGCAAGGCGGCGGGGCTCGGAGAGACGGGCCTCTCGATGCAGGAAGTCGATGACCGCGTGCGCGCGCTCCTGAAGGGAGACGCGTGATGGGCGGCCCCGTCCTCCCCGATTTGGGCATCGCTCCGGCGCTCTCGACCGACGGTCTCGCGGGTTTTCGCGAGCGCAAGCTCGACGTGACCGTGGCGCTCCAGTCGCTCTCGGACATCGCGCGCGGCCTCGGCGCCAAGACGCTGGGCGAGCGCGTCGACAAGGACCTCGTTCGAAAGCTCCAGGAGGACCGCTTCCACCTCGTCGTGGTCGGCGAGTTCAACCACGGCAAGAGCACCTTCGTGAACGCGCTCCTCGGCGAAGCGGCGCTACCCGTCGGCGTCACGCCGACGACGGCCGCGATTCACCACATCCGCTACGCCGAAAGGCCGGAGGCGACGGTCGTCTTCGCGTCCGGCAAGCGCGAGCCTCTCCCCTTCGCTGCGGTCCGCGATTTCGCCGTGGGCGGCTCGCGCGTGGGCGCGACCGAGAACGCCGCAGCCGACGAGGTCGATTACCTCGAGGTCGGCTACCCGGCCGCGCTCCTCAAAGAGCGCATCTTGCTCGTCGACACGCCAGGCGTGAACGATCTCTCGCTGCAGCGCGCCGACATCACCTACAGCTACATCCCGCGCGCGGACGCGGTGCTCTTCCTGCTCGACGCCGGGCAAATCCTGAAGGAGAGCGAGCGCGTCTTCCTCGAGGACAAGCTCCTCAAGGCGTCGCGCGACAAGATCGTCTTCGTCATCACGAAGTGGGATTTGCTCTCTCCCGAGGAGTGCAAGGAAGCGCTCGCGTACGCCAAGGGGCAGCTCGCGCGGCTCGTCCGCGATCCGGTCGTCTTTCCGGTGTCGAGCGAGGCCGCGCTCTCCGGCAAGGCGGCCGAGAGCGGCCTGCCGGAGCTCGTCGCGCACCTCACGCGCTTCTTCGCCGAGGAGCGCGGGCGCATCTTGCTCGACAACGCGCTCGGCGAAGGCCTCTCGGTCGTCTCGCTCCTCGAGAAAGGCGTCGACGCGCGCCGCCGCGCGCTCGCGATGAGCGGCGACGAAATCGCTCGGCGCATCGCGCTCCTCGAGAAGGATCTCGCCGGTCACGCGGGTACGGTCGAGCAGCGTCGAATGCACATCCGCGAGGAGATCAGCGGGCTCAAGGTCGGCGCGCGCAAAGACCTCGATCGCTTCGTCGACGAGGTCGTGCAAAAGCTCCCGGCGGTGATCGACGAGGCCAAGGCCGACGAGCTGAAGAAGTATCTCCCCGCGTTCCTCGAGGAGACCTTCCGCAAGTGGGCCGAGGAGGAGAGCAAGGAGATCGCCTCGAAGCTCGAGGACCTCGCCGAGCGAACGATCGCGCTCGTTCGCGAGGACGCGCACGACGCGACCCAGCGCGTGGGCGAGACGCTCGGCACCGACATGAAGCGGCTCGACGTGCAGGTCGACACGTTCCAGTACGACGTCGGCGTCACGGCGCTCGTCGCGGTCGGCCTCGGGACGCTCCTCTTCAACCTGATGGTGGGCGGCGTCTTGCTCGCCGCGGCGCCGGTCGTCGCGTACATGCTGAAGGGCCGCGTCGAAGGCGAATACAAGAAGCGCGCGAAAGAGATGGCGCCCGACGTGATTCGCCAGGTCGGGCAGAAGGTCGGGCCGAAGCTCGACGAGATGATCGACGACTTCGCGAAGAAGCTCGACGCGTGGGTCGTGTCGGCGAGCGAGGAGCTCCACCGCGAGGTGCTCGAGGTCCTTCGCGCGGCGAAGGACGCTCGCGAGGGCGTCCTGAGCGACGAAGACGCGGCGAAGAAAGCCGTCGCCGCGCAGACCGAGCAGATCGTCGCGGCCAAGTCGCGGGTCGAGGAGCTTCGCGCGGGCCTTTGGGCGCCCACGGACAAAGTCCGCGTCGCCTCGCCCGAGGAAGACGTCGCGGCGGCCGCGCCGCCTACGTGACGAGCGCCGCGAACCCCGCCGGCCCCATCGCGTCGAGCGCGTCGAGCCGAGCGAGGAACCGCCGCCAGTCCTTCATCACGCGATTTTCCCCACCGCGCATCGCGTAGTCGGTGATGCGGGTGATCGTGAAGCGGACGGCCGCGAGGCGCGCTTCTGTGTAGAATGCACGCATCTCGGCGGCGGGCACGGGGCGCGCGGCGACGTACCCGGCGACGAGCGCGCGCGAGAGCGCCGGCTCGAAAGCGTCGCCGTAGCACCACGCGAGGACGGTCACAGCGAGGTCGTAAGCGAGCGCGCCGTGCGAGGCGCTCTCGAAGTCGAGGAGCGCGACGAGCTCGTCGGAGCCCTCGGCCGCCCAGAGGACGTTGTCGCGGAAGAGATCGCCGTGCACGAAGCCGGCGGGAACGGAAGGATCGCGTGCGGCCGACGCGTCGTCGAGCGCGGCACGGAGGCGCTCGGCGGGGTACGTCGCAGGGTCGATGCGGTCGAGGCGCCTGCGGAGGGCGTCCGCGTCGAATCGGTTGGGGCTCGCCGGGAGGTCCGCGCCGGCGCGATGCACGGCCGCGAGCGCCGCCCCGAGCGCGCGAGCGCGCGACGCGGTGACGCCGCGCTGGCAGGAGATGCCCCCTTCGATCCACGGGAAGAGCGCCGCCGGCTTGCCGGCGAGGACCCCCTGCCCAAGGGCCGCCGGAGTCGGCACGCCGCGAGACGAGATCGTTCGGATCCGAACGATCTCCCGCTCGGCGCCCTCCTGATTTTGCTCCTCGTAGATCCGAAGGAAGAAGCGCTTGCCGCCGCATCGCAGACTGAAGTTACTGTTTACACTTCCCGCTTCAACAGCTCGACATTCATCGACTTTACCAAGCCCAACGGAGCGAACGAACGCGGCGAGCTCCTCGGGCGCAGGCTTGGTGAAGGCGGCCACGCGCGGAGGATCGGTCGCCCGCCGGCTCGGGTGCAATCGAGATCGTTCGGCCCCGAACGATCGACACGCGCGGCGACGGATTTGTGGACGGATTGGCGCGCGGTCTGCTAGAGCCGCACCAGCGGCAGTCGTCGTGTGGAAACGATGGGAAATAAGAACAAAAAGAAGGGTGGCCAGCCGGCTCCCAAGTCGGCGGGCAAAAACCACGGCAAGGCATCTGTGAAAGCGGCCAAAAAGGCGGCCGCCCCTGCGGCCGCAGGCGCGGCTGACCCCAAGCTAGCCAAGCGCCGCCTCGGACTACGCGGAGCTGCCCCCTGGGCCGCCCGCCACGCCGCGAAGCACGCCGCCGAGGCGCGCGCTCGCGCGGCGGAGCCGCCGCTTCCGGGCAGCGCCCGCGCCACGATTCGGACGCCGATGGGCGCCGAGGACATCAAACAGAAGATCGCCGAGCTCCACCACGCGCTCACGCAGATCAAGGCGCTCCGTAAGAACCTCGGGAAATCCTTCTACGACATCGGCCTCATCCTGCGCGACGTGCAGGCGCGGCAGCTCTACCTCGCCAAAGGCTTCGGCTCGTTCGAGGCGTTTCTCGAGCGCGAGATGGATCTCGGGAAGACGACGAGCCTGCGCCTCGTGCGCATCACGCAGGTCTTCTTGAAGGAAGCCTCGCTCGAGCTCGGCATGGAGCGACTCATCAACGCGCTCATCACGCTCGAGGCGATTCCGGAGGCCCCGGGCAGCTCGATGAAGCTCGAGAGCGCGAAGATCCCGCCGCCTCCGATCTCCTCGCCCGCGCTTCCGCTCAAGCCGCCGGGTCGCTGACCGCGCGGGTTGCACTTTAGAAGATTTCTCATTAAGGTTCGGGCGCCGTGAAGAGGGTGTCCGAAAAAGCTCGCGCCATGATCGAGACGCTCCGCGCCCGCGGGCTTCGGATCACAGCGCAGCGCGTTGCGCTCGTCGAGGCGTTCGCGAGCGATCCGTCGCACCCGACGGCCCAGGATCTCTTCGAGCGCCTGCGGCCGGCGTTTCCGGCGTCGGAGCCGGGGAAGGCGGGGCGGCGCAAGCGCGGGGGCCTGAGCTTCGCCACGGTCTACAACACGCTCGACGCGCTCGCGCAGGCGGGGCTCTCGAGCACGCTTCGGCTGGGCGGCGCCTCGCGGTTCGACCCGAACACGACGGCCCATCACCACGCGGTGTGCGACGCGTGCGGCGGGATCGTCGACGTGCCGTGCCCGGCGCTCGCGCCCGAGTCGCACGACGCGGACCGCGTCGCCGAGGCCGCGCCGGGCTTCGCGGTCGCGCGCGTCGAGAAAACATTTCGCGGCACCTGCGCCGCTTGCTCGAGACAGAGAAAGAAAAAGGAGAATTGAAATGGGCAAATCGCTCACGGGTACGAAGACGCTTCAAAACCTGAAGGACGCGTTCGCCGGCGAGTCGCAGGCTAACCGCCGTTACTTGTATTTTGCAAAGGTCGCCGACGTCGAGGGCTTCCCCGAGGTCGCGGGCAACTTCAAGGAGACGGCGGACGGCGAGACCGGCCACGCGCACGGCCACCTCGACTACATCAAGCAGGTCGGCGACCCGGCGACGGGCCTCCCGATCGGCAACACCGAGAAGAACCTCAAGGCCGCCATCGCCGGCGAGACGCACGAGTACGAGACGATGTACCCGAGCATGGCCAAGATGGCGCGCGAAGAGGGCTTCGACGACGTGGCCGAGTGGTTCGAGACGCTCGCGAAGGCGGAGAAGAGCCACGCGGGCCGCTTCCAGAAGATGCTCGACCTCGTCAAGTGACGTGAAGCACGAACCCACGCCCGCTCGCGCTCCGGCTTTCGATCCGACGGATGCGCGTTACGAAGATCCGCGTGATCTGGAGCGCGAGCTCGGGCGTGTGTTCGACATCTGTCACAACTGCCGCATGTGCGTGGGCTACTGCGGGTCCTTCCCGGAGATGTTCGCGCGCATCGACCGAGACATCGCCCGCGGCGCCGAAGGGGCGGAGCGGCTCCTGGCGGACGACTTCCACGCCGTCTGCGAGCTCTGCTGGCAGTGCAAGCTCTGTTACATCAAGTGCCCCTACACGCCCGACGAGGGGCACGCGTGGCAAGTCGATCTGCCGCGCCTGCTGACGCGCGAGAAGGTGCAGCGCACCGCGCGCAACGGACTGTCGATCGAGGACCGCGCGCTCGGCGAGCCGGGGCTGCTCGGCCAGATGACCGCTGGACCGATGGCGCGCGTCGCGAACTTCGTGAACGCCAGCCGCCTCGTGCGGAAGGTCCAGGAGAAGGTCGCAGGGATTTCCGCGGAGTTTCCGCTGCCGACCTTCGCGACGACGACGTTCGAGAAATGGCTCGCGTCCCACGAGCCGCTGCCCGAGGCGGGCACGCGCGGCACCGTCGCGATCTTCGCGACGTGTCAGGGCGACTACAATTTCCCGCGCACCGCGGCGAACGCGGTCCGCGTGCTCGAGAAGAACGGCTTCGCGGTCGCGCGGCCTCCGCAGGTGTGCTGCGGCATTCCGAACCTCGACGGCGGCGATCTCGACGCGGCGCGCGAGAAGGCCCGCACCAACGTTCGCTCGCTGCTCGCGGCGATCGACGCCGGGCAGGACGTCGTCGTGCCGGGCCCATCGTGCAGCTACACGATCCGCAAGGAGTACCCGCGCCTGCTCGGCACGCCCGACGCCGAGCGCGTCGCGAGCCGCACGTTCGACGTGATGGAGTTTCTCGAGAAGATGCGGCGCGACAAGACGCTGGTCCGCGAGTTCAAGAACCCGCTCGGCAAGATCGCCTACCACGCGCCGTGTCACCTCCGCGCGCAGAAGATCGGGTTTCCTGCGGCGCGCGTGCTCGGCGCGGTGCCCGACACCGAGGTCGAGATCGTCCAGGAGTGCTCGGCCGTCGACGGCACCTGGGGGATGAAGGCGCAGCACTACGAGATGGGCCGCAAATACGCCCAGAAGCTCGTGCTCGGCGTCGCCGAGGTCGGGGCGAAGCACGTCGTCAGCGACTGCCCGCTCGCCGGCCTCCGCATCTCGAAGGAAAACATGGTCAAGGTGCGGCACCCGGTCGAGGCGCTCGCGCAGGCGTACGGCATCGAAGTGGGAGTCTCATGAAACCCATCCAGCGAAACGAGATCCTCGGGCTCGGCGAGTACGAGGCGGTGCGGCCGCATTTTCGCGCGCGCGTGATCGACGACAAGAAGCAGCGACGCGTCGCGCTCGGGCCGCGCGCGACGGCGCTCTTCGAGAACCGCGACACCGTGCTTCTTCAGATTCAGGAGATGGTGCGCACCGAGCGCATCACGCGCGAGGCGGCGATCCAGCACGAGATCGACACGTACAACGAGTTCGTCCCCGGCGCGCGCGAGCTCTCGTGCACGGTCATGATCGAGATCGACGAGAAAGAGGAGCGGGAGAAGTTCCTCGTCGACGCGCGCGGGATCGAGAGCGCGTTCTCGGTGACGTGCGGCGGAGAGAAGTGCGACGGCCACACGACGCCCGACCGGCTCCTCCCGGACCGCGCGTCGGCGGTGATTTACCTGAAGATCCCGCTCGGCGAGCGCGCGTCCGCAGCACTGAAGAAGGGCGAGCCGGTGGTGCTCGCGGTCGACCACGCGGCGTACCGCGCGTCGGTCACCCTCCCCGCTCCGCTGGCGAAGCTCCTCGGCGAGGATCTCGAATGAGCTTCGTCTACGAGCGCGCGATTCGCTTCGAGGAGGTCGACGCGGCGCGCATCGTATTTTTCGCGCGATTTCTCAACTACGCGCACGAGGCGATGGAGGCGCTCCTCGGCGGGCTCCAAGGCGGCTATGTTCGGCTCGTGAACGAGCGACGCATCGGGATGCCAGCGGTTCACGTTTCCTGCGATTTTCGGGCGCCGCTGCGCTTCGGCGACGTCGTGCGAATCGAGACGCACGCGGCGCGCATCGGCAACAAGTCGATCACCTACCGGTACGAGTTCTTTCGCAAGGCCGACGGTGTCCACGCGGCTACGGTCGAGCACGTGTGCGCGGTGACCGACCTCGACGCGATGCGCGCGATCCCCGTGCCCGACGACGTCCGCGCGCTGCTCGAGACGCATCACCCGTGAAGCGCGCGCTCGCGGCCGCCGTTCTCGTCGCGTGCGCGCCGAGCGCGCCGGGCCCGCGCGCGGCGGACGAGTCGCGCGCCGAGCCGCCGCAGGCGCCTTCGCTCGGCGCGTTCACGCTCGCGCACCTGCCCACCGGCGCCGATCTCACGCCGACCGCGGCGCCAGGCTCGCGCATCTTGGAGCTGAATCCGCATCTCGCCGCGCATCCAAATTTTCGCGCGGGCTACGCGGTGAGCCTCGCGCTCTCGCCCGACGCACGGACGCTCGCGCTCCTCACCTCGGGTTACAACGAGCTCACCGACAGCCACGGCGAGCCGCTGCCGGACGCGCGCTCGGAGTACGTCTTCTTCTACGACGTGTCGCGCGGCGAGCCGGTCGAGACGAGCGTGGTCATGCTGCCCAACGCGTTCTTCGGGCTGGCGTTCGCGCCGTCGGGCGAGACGCTCTACGCGAGCGGCGGACCGGACGACACGCTCGTCGCGATCGAGCGGTCGCCGGATCCGCCGCAGGCGGGACGGCGCGATCACCGGTCGCAGGATCCGTCGCACGCGGGACCGCGCGATCGCCCAACGCCGCGCGCGTGGAGCGTCGCGCGCACTGTGCCGCTCGGGCACGCCTCGGGGCTCGGCGTATCGCAAGGTCCGCTCGCCGCGGGCGTCGCGGTGACCGCCGACGGCGCGCGCGTCGTCGTCGCGAACCACGAGAACGACTCGCTCACGGTGGTCGACGCCAAGAGCGGAGCGCTCTCAGAGATCCCGCTGCGCCCCGGAGGCGGCGTCGCCGGCGGCGAGTTTCCGCTGGGTTTGACGATCGTCGGCGCGCTCGCGTTCGTCGCCGCCCAGCGCGATCGCGAGCTCGACGAGGTCGATCTCGACGGGCGGCGGGTCGTCCGGCGGCTCGCCGTGGGCGGGCAACCCGTGCGCGTCATCGCGAGCCGCGACGGAAAGCGGCTCTTCGTCGCGAACGCGAATACGGACGACGTCGCCGTGATCGATCGCGAGCACTTTTCGATCGAGGGCCGCATCCGGGTGGGCGCGCCGGCGGGGACGCTCGCCGCCTCGCTCCGCGGCGCGAGCCCGAACGGCCTCGCCCTTTCGCGCGACGAGACCACGCTCTACGTCACGCTCGGCGGCGCCAACGCCGTCGCGGTCGTCTCTCTCTCGACCATGCGCGCGATCGGCCTCGTCCCGACGGGCTTCTATCCAAACGACGTAGCGGTCGCGCGCGACGGAAAGACCCTCTACTGCGCCTACGGCAAGAGCAACCCCGGCCCCAACCCGAAGGGCCCGTGGTTCGACGACGGGCACGTGCATCACAAGCCGTTCGGCGGCCTCGGCGGAAACGAGTTCAGCCTGCAGCTCAATCACGGGGGCCTCCACGCGTTTCCGCCGCCGAGCGGGCGCGTGCTCGAGCTGCTCACCGCGCGCGCCCTCGAGAACGAGCATTTGCGCGGCGCGCCCGAGACGCCGGCGATCTTCGCCGCGCTGCGCGGCAAGGTCCGGCACGTGATTTACGTGATCGCCGAGAATCGCACGTTCGATCAGATCCTCGGCGACGTGCCTGGTCTCGACGGCGACCCGATGCTCGTGCACTGGGGCCAGCCGATCACGCCGAACCAGCACGCGCTCGTCGCGAGATTCTCCGGCCTCGACCGCTTCTTCGACTCGGGCGGCGTGTCGGGCGACGGCTGGCAGTGGAGCACCGCGGGGCGCGCGACCGACGTCGCCGAAAAAGAGATCCCCCTCATGTACGCGAGCCGCGGCGTGCACAGCTACGATTGGGAGGGGAAAAACCGCGGGATCAACGTGTCGGTGCCGCGCGCGGCGGATCGGCGCGCGCGAAACCCGAGCGCGCCGGACGACGACGATTTGCTCCCGGGTACGGCGGACGTCGCGGCCGTGGATCGCCCGGTCGAGGGCGGGCGCGGATACCTGTGGGATTCGGCGAAGCACGCCGGCTTGCGGGTTCGCAACTACGGCTTCTTCATCGACGACGCTCGCTACAACCTGCCGAAGAACGACCCGGGGGCCATCGGCGACGCTCGCGAGCCCTTCGTGACGAAGACGCGCGTCGCCTACGCGACGGCCCTCGGCCTCGAGGACGAGACCGACCCGTACTACCGCGGGTTCGACGCGAAATTCCCCGACTATTGGCGAGCGCGCGAGTGGGTGCGCGATTTCTCGGCGATTGCCGCGTCGAAGGACAATCTCCCCGAGCTCTCGCTCGTGCGATTGCCGCACGACCACCTCGGCGCGTTCGCGCGCTCGCTCGACGGCGTCGACACGCCCGACACGCAGATCGCCGATCACGACTACGCGCTCGGCATGATCGTCGAGGCGCTCTCGCGCTCGCGCTTCTGGAAGGACACGCTCCTCATCGCCGTCGAGGACGACGCGCAGGACGGCGCCGATCACGTCGACGCGCACCGCAGCGTCATTTACTTCGCCGGCGGGCACGCGGCGCGCGGGATCGTCTCGCACGCGCGGTACACGACGCCGAGCGTGCTTCGGACGATCGAGCTCTTGCTGGGCGTTCCGCCGCTCGGTCGGAGGGACGCGGTCGCGCCGCCCATCGCGGAGGCGCTGAGCGAGACGCTCGACGAGACGCCGTTCGTCGCGACGGTGCCGGACGTCCTGCGCTCGACGAAGCTGCCGCTCCCGCCGATGACGCACGGGCAGCGAGTCGCCTCGCCGCGCGGGACGGTGCGCGAGTGGGAGCGCGCGACGCGCGGGATGAATTTCGATCGCGAGGACGATCTACCGGCGGCCGCGTTCAACGCGGCGCTCTACTGCGGGCTCGTCGCGCGGTGTGCTCGGTGACGCAGCGAGAGACTGACCAGGAAGATCAGGCGGATTTGGGGGCGTCGGGTTCGTCGGCGGCCGCAGGAGGTTCGTCGGGCTCGGGCGCGGGGGATTTTTGCGCGGCGACGGGGGGCTCGTCGGCTTCGTCCTCGTCGTCGTCGTCGTCGGTGGGGGCGGGCGCGGGGGCCGATTTTGCCGCGAGCTTTTGTTTTGCGGCGATCACCTCTTCCCCGCTGAGGGAGCCCACGAGGACGGCTTTGTCGAGCTGGATGCCGCGCGCTTTGTTGCGGAGCACGAGCCCGAGCATGACGAGGCCGAAGGCGAAGAGCGCGATGCAGCCCCACTGCGCCGGCGTGAGGCCGCCGTAGCGCGGGTCGGCGTTGACGAGGCTGTCGGCGACCGTGATGCGGAGGTTGTCCATCCCGAAGCGCACGGGCGCGTACGCGCACGTCGTCGCGACGATGTACGAGCCGACCGGCACCTTCTTCCGCCACGTGAGCGCGAGGAGCGACGCCAGGCACACGGTGAAGAGCATCTCGAGGAGACCGAGGTCGTAGCGCGGCAGGTCCCCGTGCAAAAACTCGATGAACGGCCCGAAGTGCGTGCGCGCGCCGTGGAAGTTCTTCGCGACGTACTCGGGGCTCGCGTCCGGCAAAAACCCGCTCGGCCACTCGACGGCGAGGAACGCGCCTTTGTGAGCGAGCGCGCCCGGGTGATCGTGCACCGACGAGCACCCCATGCGACCGAACACCCACGCGACCGGGAACACGCTGAGGATGAGATCCGCGAACGGCAGGATCGGCTGCACCGTCGTGCGGCGCCGGATGCGCCCGATCCACGAGAGCCACGGGTGGCCGGGGTACTTCGAGTCGAACCAGTAGTACTTCCACAGCACGATGCCGACGAACGCGCCGGTGAACCCGCCGAAGCTCGAGAGGCTCTTCCACAGCTCGAGCAGCGAGATCGGATCGCGCGTGACCTCGCTCGGGTGATAGAAAATCTCGTCGAGCATGTGCCCGCCGATGAAGCCGCACACGAGCATCCACGTGATGAACGAGTTCAGGCGGTCGACGTCGTAACCGAGATCCTTCGCCCGTTTGGTGGCGAGCCAGATGCCGATGAGAACGCCCGTCGCGACGAGGAGGCCGAACGGATGAATGAATCCAGGATCGGAGACGTGGATGTACGGGATCATGGGTCGCCGGGAAAAAAGCTCGAATTCGCTATAGGCCGCCGTGGCGCGATTGTCGAGTAACGCTACTTTGAGGGGGCGATTCGGACGAGATCGCGGTCGATTTGCAGTCGCAGGCCCGCGCCGTTTGCCCGGGTCATGCTCTCGAGCGCGTCGCGAACGTAGCGCTCTGCCTCGGCGGGCGCGACCTCGCGCAGGAGCGAGGCCTCGGCCATGCGCGCGAAGAGCTCGGGACCGGTCACGGTCGCCCCGGTGACGACGCCGGCCTCCGATTGGTGCACGTCGACCGTGATCTCGAGGGTCCGCTCGATGGGGCCGTTTCGCGTGGGGATGGTGAACCTGCGGAATCGCGTCCGTCGGCTCGGCGTCGTGCCGATGCTGCGGCCGGCGAGGAGGAAGCGCGTGAGGTCGCCGTCGTCTTCCAATTTTTTTCCGTAGACGCTCGCGTCGATGACCGCGCGGAGCGACTCGAGCGCGGCGTTCTCGGCCTCTTCGCGGTCTTGCGCCGCGCGCTCGAGGCGCGCTTCGTTCGCGCGCGCGGCGGCGACCATTCGCGCCGACTCGGTCTCGGGCTCGTGCTCGTCGAAGCTGAGGACGAGCGAGAGTGCGGCCTCGGCGTGCGGTCCGCGCGGGAGCCACGCGAGGTAGTCGATCGCGGCGGCGCGGCTCTTCTGGCTCGCCGCGTAGTAGCGCGGCTCCTCCGCGTCGAAGGCGGCGCGCACGTCGGGCGCCCACGCGCCGTCGGGGTGCCGCTCGAGGTAGTGCGTCGCGAGCCTCAGGCGCTCGCCCTCCGCGCGCGCGAGGGTGAACGAACGATGATCCGCCGCGTCGGCGTTCGACGCGGTGAGAGGGCGAACGGCGGCGCACGAGCAAAGCGCGAGGGCGAGCGCAGCGCGCCTCACGGCCCCGCCTCCGAGCCTCGACAGAACTCGCACTCGGTCGGAACGAGACGCTCGCCGTCGCTCACGTAGGTCGCGTAGTCCGAGCACGACGCGGCGAGGAGCGCGCGCAGGCAGACGATGCCGTCTTGGTAGAGCGGCGCGCAGTTGGGCGGAAGCGTCTCGGTCGGGCCCGCGTCGCTGCACGCCTGCGCGCAGCGCTCGGTCGAGATCCCGCACTCGGTGCAGCGCTCGCAGTCGACGCGCTTGCGAGCGGTCGCGAAGGCGTTCGCGTCGAGGTTCGCCGGCGCCTGCCCGCAGCTCCCGATGTCGCCGACGGTCGCGCCGACGCCGAAGACGAGCGCGACCGCGGACGTGACGGCCATCGCCCGCTTCACGGGACGACCTCGTAGGCGAGCGCGATGCCGATCTGGCCGGACAAGATGGGGTACGCCGCGGCAGAGACCTCGCGCGTTCCGGCTCCGTAAAAGACGTCGCCGACGATCTCGGCGGTGAGACCGAGTCCCGCGCGCACGAACCAGATCCCGCCGAGCGCGCCCTCGAGCCCCCATGTCACGTCGGGCGACAAGACCAAGGGCGTCGCCGCGCGCGCGTACGCGGCGACGTCGCGGAAGCGCCGGTAGAGCACGTACGACGGCGCGAGCACGGACTGCTGGACGCCCTCGACCGCCAGCGAGAGGTGCAGCGAAAATCCGTTTTGAAACGCGCGCGGGTCGCCGAACGTCATCCCCGCCGCGAGATCCACGTACGAGGCCGTGCGCGACACTTCCTCGGCGGACGAGCCGAGCACGGTCGCGAGACGGTACGGATCGTCGAAGCGGAGCCCGTCGCCGAAGAACGCGGCGGCGTGGATCGTGAGCGGAACGCCGCGCGAGGGCGCGGGCTCGGGGACGAACGCGTCGTCGGCGCGCGCCGCCGCGGACGCGAGCACGACGAGCAGGGCGAGCGCCGCCGCCGACCCGGCGCTCACGCGCGGTTGACCCGCACCTTCGGCTTCGCGCCGAGCAGCGCGAGCTGCCCGCACGCCGCGCTCACGTCGTCGCCGCGACGCCGGCGGATGAAGCACGAGTACCCCGCCTCGCAGAGCACCTTCTGGAAGGCGAAGACGCCGCTCATGTTCGGCGCGGTGAGCGACGCGGCCTCGATGGGATTCATCGGGATGAGGTTCACCTTGACCGGGAGCCCGCGCAGGAGGCGGCTCACTTTGTGTGCGTCTTGCAACGAATCGTTCTTGCCAGCGACGAGCGTGTACTCGATCGTGATGCGCCGCCGCCGCGGCAGCGGGTACGCGCGGAGCGCGTCCATGAGCTTCGGGAGCGGGTACTTCTTGTTGATCGGCATGAGGCGCGTTCGCGCCTCGTCGTCCGCGGCGTGGAGCGAAATCGCGAGGCCGATGTTGCCTCCGAAGTCCTTGCCGAGGCGCTCGATCTCCGGCAC
The DNA here is from genome assembly GCA_963731595.1 of uncultured delta proteobacterium. Taxonomy (GTDB): domain Bacteria; phylum Myxococcota_A; class Polyangia; order Polyangiales; family Polyangiaceae; genus DASXHD01. The sequence continues at coordinate 618,055 of CAVSWE010000001.1, read as the reverse complement.
GAGGCCGCTCGTCGAGACCGTCACGCGTCGCGCGGAGAGGCCGATGCCCTCGGGGTGCGTGAGCAGACGCAGCGAGCGCACGGTCGCGTCGTAGTTCGCGAGCGGCTCGCCCATTCCCATGTAGACGACGTTGCGGAGGCGCTGGGTTTCGGGCAGGCGCGCGCGGCCGATGAGCACTTGCGCCACGATCTCGTCCGGACCGAGGTTGCGTTTGAGCCCCGCGACGCCGCTCGCGCAGAAGACGCAGCCCATCGCGCAGCCGACCTGGGTCGAGATGCATTGCGTGACGCGGATCTTTCCGGCGAGCGGGGCTTCGTCTTCCTCGAGCTCCCCTTCCCCTTCGTCGTCGTCGGCCGCGGCGGCGTCCGCGTCCTCGTCGACCGGGCTCGGGAGCTCGCCCTTCGGCCCGCTGACGCCCGGGATGAGGACGGTCTCGATCGTGGCGCCGTCATGGAGCTGGACGAGGAGCTTGCGCGTCCCGTCGGCCGCGACGCGCTCTTGCGCGACCGTGGCGCGCGCGCCGGGGCCGAGATTGGCGAGCTTCTCGCGCAGCGCGGCCGGGAGGTCGCTCATCTTTTCGGTCTCGAGCACGCTCCGCGCTTGGATCCAGCGGAAGAGCTGCTTGCCGTGGAACGCTCGTCCCCCGGCGCCGAGCGCGGCCTCGGTCCACTCCTCGGGGGTGCGCGCGAGCGGCGGGAACATGTCCCCCAAGGATTAGCACGCGCCTGCGGCGTTCGGGGCCGCGCTTCAGCTCGGGCGGGTGATGCGCGTCGTCGCCGAGCGCAGGCGACGGACGACGACCCGAAGCACCCGCTCCTGGATTTGCGGGCGGCGCGCCATGAGCTCGCGGAAATCGGCGCCGGGGAGCTTCGCGAGCGAGCTGTCCTCGGCGGCGATCGCGTCGGCGCTGCGCGGCTCGTTGTCGAGGAGCGCGAGCTCGCCGAAGAAGTCGCCCGCGCCGGCGAGCGAGAGATCGATCGCGCCGTCTTTGATGGACACCGAGCCGCGTCGCACGATGTAGAGCGCGTCGCCGGGGTCGCCCTTCCGGAAGATGACCTCGCCCGAGGCGACCTCGACGCCGCCGAGGATCTCCGCCACGCGGCGCAGCTCCTGGCCGGGCATGTCTTCGAAGATCGGCACGGTGCGCAAGAAGGCCATGCGCTCGAACAGCGGGATCAACCGAGATTTCTCCTCCCAGATGCGCGGGTAACGCTCGTGGAAACGGTCCTTGTATACCAGCATGGCGCGGCCGAGGATCGTGTCGTCTCCGAGCTCGACGATCGCGGCGAGGGGGTCGCGCTCGATCTGCGAGACGCCGTCGGCAAAGAGGCGCGCGGCCTGCGCGCGCTCGCGGAGCGAGAGGTGCTCGAAGAGCGGGACGACGCGCGCCGCGAGATCGCGCTCGAGCGTCGTGTCGACGAGCTCGGCGATTTTGGCGTCGACCTCCGCGCTGCGCCTTCGCAAGCCCGCTTGCACCGCGCTCGCGAGGCGGTGCTTGCCCGTGAGAGCGAGGAGGTGAAGGACGCGCTCGCGCGCGGCGCCGATCTCGTTTTCGATCTCCGCGCCGAGCGCGTCGTAAGGCGCGTCGATCTTCCAATCAGGGATGCCGTCGTCCTTCGCGAGGCCCGCGAGGATCGCGTACATCTTGTAGGCGAGCGCGAGCTCGCGCGAGAGGAGCGGCGCGATCTCCTCGTCGGGCGGACGAGACAGCGTGCCGCGCGCGACCGCGTAGGAGAGCGATCGCACGGCGCGGTCTCGCACCTCGGCGTCGCCGTGCGCGAGCAGGCGATTGAGGATCGGCCCCGCCGCAGCGCCCGAGAGCGCGCTCGCGACGTGACGCACGCTCTCGGCGCTCGCGCTGTCGACGCGCTCGTTGACGTACGCGAGCGCGTCCTCGCCCCAGTCGACGATGCGCGTCGCGACCTCCGGCCCGAGCCGATCCTCGAGCAGCGCCACGACGTCGGGCAAGAGCTCGGCGGCGCGCATTCGCGCGGCGGCGCTCACCGCGGCGAGGCGCGCGGCGTCCGTTCCTCGGCGAAGGACGCGGCGAATCTGGCGCTGCAAGGCCTCGCGGCGCAGCGCCGCGTTCGGATCGTCGGCGCTCGGCGCGGCGCCGTCGACGCATAGGTCGAGGACGATGACCGCCGCGTCGTCGTCGAGGCCCGCGAGCAGCTCGGCCGGGTCGGTCTCGCCGGAGAGAACGCGCAGCGCGACGGTCGCCGCCGCGCGCTCGTGCGAGTCGCCCTTGGCCTCGAGACGCGCCAGCGACGCGCGCGCCTCCTCGGGCGCCACGCCGAGCTGCACGATGACGCGCGCAGCCTCCGCGCGACAGCCGGCGTCGTCGTCCGTTTCGAGCGCGCTCGCGACCGCGTCGGCGAACCTCGCCCTCCGGTGACGCGCGATCGCGCGCAGCGCCGCGGCGCGAACGAGCGGGCTCGGGCTCTTCAGCGCCACCGAGAGGACCTCGTCGTCCGGCGCCTGCGAGCCTTCGCACAAGAGCTCGGCGGCGAGCCCCGCGCGACGTTCGTCGCTCGACCGGAGCTCGGCGAGCAGGGCCTTGCGCGTGTCGGCATCGTAGCTCGAAGGCGGGGCGTCGTCGAGATTCGAGCGTCCGCTCGTCGATCGCGCGACGCAGCGCCTCGCGGTACGCGCGCCGGACGCTCCGCGTGCAGACGACCGCCATCGCCATGACGCCCACCGCCGTCGCCGCCGCGAGCGAGCGCGCGCTCACGTGCGGCAAGAGCGCGAGGATCCCCGCCGTCACCGCGTACGCGCCCGGAGCGAGCACGCCGCGTACGAGCGCGCGCGACTGCACGCGCTCGACCGGGGGAATCGGCGTCTGCGTCTGCTCGCTCGCCGAGCTCCAGATCGACTGCTTCAAGATGCGATCGACGCCCCGAAGGACGACCGCGGCGCCGAACGTCGGCGCGATTGCGGCGACCGCGGCCACGCCGACGGTCGTCAGCGGCGTCAAGAGGAGCGTCCGTGACGTGCCGAGCGCCAGCATGATGCGGCTCGACGCGAGCAAGAGGAACGCGAGCGTGATGGCGCTCGTGATCCCGTAGTAGCGCCCGAAGAAGCTCGCGCACGACGCCTCGGTCGCGTAGCGCTCGTGCGCCGCCGTCATGAGCACGTAGTCCATGAACTGCTCGGTCACGAGGGCGAGGATCGAGAGCGACGCCATCACGCGCAGGAGCGGAACCGCGCGAAGGTAGGCGAGCGATTTCCTCCACTCGGCGACGGTCCCCGCGCGGCGCGTCGGCGCGTGCGGCGCCAGATCGTGCGCGCGGATGACCGAGACGAGCGGCACGAGCGCCACGAGCACGCCCGCCGCGAGGAGCAGGAGCGACGGCGTGCCGAGCACGTGGGCGAGCGGAACGACGAGCAGCCCGACGAACGTCCAGGCGAGCGTCGCGCCGGCGCCCGCGACGGGCAGGAGCCGCTTGGCGCTCCGCGCGGTCGTCGCCTGCGACACGACCGCCCAGCCGTGGATCAAGAGCAAGCCGGACGCCGCTTCGATGATCACGTAGAGCACGAACGGCGCGCCCGGCGCGCGCGCGGCCACGAGCGCCCGGACGCCGACGAGCGCGAGCGCGCACACGAGCAGCACCACGCGAAGGAGCCTCGCGGCGCCGAGCCGCGACGCCAGCGGAACGCTCGCCAGCGACGCCGCCGAGAGCGCGAGCGCCGAGCCGAGGAAGGCCCACGGGATCATCGTCTTCGGGTACGCCATGAGGAAGATGCCGCTCTGCGCGGACTTGATCATGACGAGCACGGCCGAGACCGCGAAAATCAGCGCGACGAGGCGCACCGCGCGCGGCGTCTCCCCTTCTCCCAGGCGAAGCGCGCGCGCGAGGAAGCCTTCGTCTCCGGTTCGCGCCTGCGCGGTCACGGCGCTGACGATACCAGAGCTACTCCTTCGCCTTGGCTTCTTCCCAGTAGCGGTCGAGCGTCTCGAGCGGGAGCTTGTCCTTGCCGGTGTCGCCCCAGCCGCCGTGGTTCTCGCGGACGCGCTCTTCGACGTGCGCGAAGCGCTTCGTGAACTTGTCGATCGTGCGGCGGAGGGCGCCTTCGGCGTCGACGTCGAGGTGGCGCGCGAGGTTCACGAGCGCGAAGAGCGTGTCGCCGAGCTCGTCCTCCTTCGCGTCGACGTCGCCGGAGGCGATCGCGCGCTCGAGCTCGCCCAGCTCCTCGCGAACTTTTTCCATCGACCCGCGGTCGTCCTTCCAGTCGAAGCCGACGCGCGACACCTTCTCGCCGATGCGCTGCGCGCGCACGAGCGCGGGGAGGCTCCGCGGCACACCGCCCAGGATTCCGCGCCCCTGCTTCTCCTTGGCTTTGATCTTCTCCCAGTTGGTCAGCACCTCGTCGGCGGTGTCGGCCTTCACGTCGCCAAAGACGTGCGGGTGGCGCGAGACGAGCTTCTCGACGATGCCCGAGACGACGTCGTCGATCGCGAAGCGCCCTTCTTTTCGAAGGAGCTCGGCCTGAAAGACGACCTGCAGCAAGAGATCGCCGAGCTCTTCGCGGAGCGCCTCGCGGTCGCCGGAGTCGATGGCGTCGATGACCTCGCACGCCTCTTCCAGCACGTACTTTCGGAGCGTCTCGAGGCTCTGCTCGCGGTCCCACGGGCAGCCGTTCGGCGCGAGCAGTCGGCGCATCACGCCGACCAGACGCACGAGCGTCGCTCCGTCTTGCTCCTCGACCGGCGGCACCGGCCGAGGCGTCTTCTCGTCGAACGTCGGGATCATTCGGCTGCCTCCAGCTCGTAGAAGCGCAGCGGGCCGCTCTTGGCGTAATAGAGACCGCACCCGACGCGAACGAAGTGCGGCGCGAGCGCGCTCGCGTAGAACTTGCCCGGCCGCGCGTGGATCGCGACGTCGGTCTTGTCGAGATCGCAGACCTCGCGCACGTCGCGCGCGGTGATGGCCTCGAGGTAGAGAAACCCGCGCGCCATCGCCGCGATGTTGTCGATCGCGCGGCGCGCGCCGTCGTCGTCGATGTACGGCAGGACGCCCTGGCAGACGACGAGATCGAACTTCTCCCCGCCGCGCCAGCGGGTGATGTCGCGGTGCTGGTGCGCGTAGCGCTCGCAGGCGTACGGGCTCCCGTCGATCGAGACGTAGCGGACGCCGGGCTCGGCCGCCCGCACGAAATCGCGCCAAAATCCCGCGCCGGCGCCGACGTCGAGCAAGCTCTCGACCTTGCCGCCGAGCCAGCGGATCATCCCGAAAGCGCCGCGCGCGAGGTGGGCGACCTGCTCGGCGTCGTACACGCGGGTCGCACGGCGCTCGTAAAACCTCTCGAAATACGCCTCGTCGAAGGCTGCGTCGGACATGCGGCCGGCAACCTGCTTCGAAATCGCGCCCGGCGCAAGGGCCTCGCTCGTTGTACCATGAGGGACGTGGAGCCCACGCCGAGCTTGAGCGCCTTCTGGCGGCGCGCGGTCACCGTGACCGGCCTCGTGCTCGCCTTCGCGCTCGCGTACCTGCTGCGCGGCGTCCTCGTCCCGCTGCTCTTCGCGTTCTTGCTCGCGTACGCGCTCGACCCGTTCGTCGATCGGCTCGAGCGCTGGAAGGTGCCGCGCACCGTCGGCGCGATCGTCGTCATGATGTCGCTCTTCGGTCTGCTCGCGCTCTTCTTGGCGTTCGCGGTCCCCTATTTCGCCGAGGAGCTGCGCGCGGCGTCGGTCGACCTTCACGTGCAAGTCGACGAGCTCCGCGAGCGGGTCGAGCCGTTCCTCCAGCAGACGTTCGGCATCAAGCTGCCGCACACCTGGACCGAGCTGCGCCCTTACTTGCCGACGCCGACGACGCTGAGCGAGTGGGCGTTCGGCACGCTCGGCTACGTCGCCGTCGTCTTGAGCGCGCTCATCGTGCCCGTCTTTTCGCTCTATCTCCTCATCGACTTCGATCGCATCGTCCGCTACGCGGGCAAGCTCGTCCCGCGGCGCTGGCTGCGGACGGCGACGTCGGTCGCGATCCAAGTCCACCGCACGCTCGGCGGCTACGTCCGCGGTCAGCTCACGGCGTGCTTCGTGCTCGGCGCGCTCTACGCGACGGGCCTGCGAATCGTCGACATTCGGCTCGCGGTCCCGATCGGCGTCCTCACCGGGATGCTCGCGTTCGTGCCGTACGTCGGCTTCAGCGTGGGCCTCTCGCTCGCGCTCGCGATGTCGATCCTCGATTGGCACGGCGTCGGGCCCGTCGTGGGCGTGCTCCTCGTGATGGGCAGCGTGCAGATCCTCGACGGCACGATCATCACCCCGCGCATCGTCGGCAAATCCGTGGGCCTCGCCCCGCTCGAGGTGCTCCTCACGATGATGGGCGCGGGCTCGTTGCTCGGGTTCTTCGGCGTGCTCCTCGCCGTGCCGCTCGGCGCGGTCGTGAAAATTCTCCTCCAGCGCATCGTGAAGGTGTATCTCGCCTCGGACTTCTACGCGCGCATCGAGCTGCCTACGCCCAACGTCGTGACCATGTCGGAGAAATCGCCTCCGGCCCCAACGAAGATGAGGAACGTGCCGTGACCGAAGAGATGACGACCGAGCGCGTCGGAAAGACGCTCGTCCTGACGCTCTCGCGCCCCGAGGCGCGCAACGCGCTGACCGTTTCGCTCGTGCGCGCGCTGCGCGACGCGCTCCTCGCCGCCGCGAAGGACGACGCCGTGCGCTGCGTCGTCTTGACCGGCGCCGGCGGGCACTTCTGCGCGGGCGCCGACCTGCGCAAGAACATGGAAGACCCCGAGATGATGGCGCGGGTCGACGAGTACATGGACGACTTCCACGGCCTCGTGCGCGCCGTCGTTCGCTGTCCCAAGCCGACGGTCGCGATGGTCGACGGCGCCGCGGTCGGGTTCGGCGCGGACCTCGCGTTCGCCTGCGATCTCCGCGTCGTCAGCGATCGCTCGTACGTGCAGGAGAAGTTCGTGAGCATCGGCCTCATGCCGGACGGCGGCGGCACCTTCTGGCTCCCGCGCCTCGTCGGCACGGCGCGCGCGATGCAGATGTGCCTCCTCGCCGAGAAGCTCGAAGGCAAGGAGCTCCCCGCGCTCGGCGTCGCGGTCGCCGCGGTCCCCGCCGACAAGCTCCGCGAGCGCACCCTCGAGCTCTGCGCGCGCCTCGAAAAGGGCCCGCCGCTCGCCTACGCGGCGATCAAAGAGTCGCTCTACGCGAGCTGGGGCGACCTCGAAGCCGCCCTCGCGCGCGAGCGGACCCACCAGCTCCGCCTCCTCAAGACCGCCGATCTCATGGAGGGCGTTCTCGCGTTCATGCAAAAGCGCGAGCCCCAGTTCCAAGGGCACTGACGGCCCCCGAGAGAGAGAGAGAGAGAGCCTGGGAGATCAGAAGCTCGGAAGATTTATTTGCAATATACAAATATATTCTCTGGGCTTCTGATCTTTTGACCTTCCTGTCAACTCTTCTCGCCGATGGCGTTCGCGAGAAGATACTCGCGAAGGGGGCTCCCGGGGCCGAAGCGGCCGAGGCCGATCATGAGCTTGGCGAGCGCCGCTTCGGGGGTCATGTCGCCGCCCGAGATGGCACCGGCGTTTTCGGCGGCGGCGCCGCCCGCGTACCGCGCGAGGTCCACGTAGCCGCGGAGGCACTGCGAGACGACGACGACAGGCACACGCGCCTCGCGCGCGGCCTCGATCGCGGGGATCAGCGACCTCCCGATGCGCAGCGGCACGTTCCCCGTGCCGTACCCTTCGAGGACGAGGCCCTTCACGCCGGCGCGGACGGCGCCGATGATCAGCGCCGGGTCGAGCCCGGGAAAAATACGCACCGCGAGCACGCTCGGCTCGATGCGGTCGTCGAACGGCGCGAGCGGCGACGCCTTGCGGACGTGGGCGGCGATCTTCGTCTCCACGCCGAGCTCGGCGAGCGGCCCCTCGTTCGGCGACACGAACGCCTCGTACGCGAGCGCGTCGCGCTTGGTCGAGCGCGCGCCGCGGAGCACGCGCGAGGCGAACGCGATGGCGACCTCCGGGACGTCCATCGTGGCGACGATCGCCGCGTCCACGAGGTTCTCGCGCGCGTCGGTGCGCGCGAGGGCGAGCGGCCGCTGCGCGCCGGTGAGCACGACCGGCTTCGGCAGCGGGCCGAGCATGAGCGCCAGCGCGCTCGCCGTATACGCCATCGTGTCGGTCCCGTGCACGACGACCACCCCGTCATAGCTCGACAAGGCCCCGTGAATCTCGCGCGCGAGCTCGACCCAGTCGCTCGGCTGCATGTCGCTCGAGTCCATCGAGAAGAGCTGCCGCGTCTCGATGCTCGCGACGCGCGCGAGCGCGGGCACCTCGGCGACGAGGTCGGTCGTCTCGCCGTCGATCGCGAGCACGGGCGACGACGCGGTCTGCCGCATCAAGAGCGTGCCGCCCGTGAGGAGAAAGAGCAGCCGTTTCATGTACGCGGATTCTAGCCGAGCGCCGCGTCGGTCAAAACACGCGGCTGTCGACCTTGATCGTGTCGCCCGCCTGCACCGGGATGTCGGGCTGCGTGCCGTCGCCGATGCCGTCGACGTTGACGTTGACGGTCACGGTCTTGCCGTGCCCGATCTGCCGCGTCAAAACCACGTGCTTGCTGTCGGCGATCGACGTGAACCCGCCCGACTGCGAGATCACGTCGAAGAGGCGCAGCCCCTCGGTCCATGCCAGGCTCCCCGGCTTGTTCACCTGACCGATGACGCTCACCTTCTTCGAGGCGTACTGCTTCACGACCAGCGTGAGCTGCGGGTTCGTGAGGATCTCTTTGGATTTGAGCGTCGCCTTGAGCTTGTCGACGAGCTGCTGCGGCTCGAGCCCGCACACGTCCTTCACGCGGTCGATGTACGGAAAATCGATCGAGCAGTCCGGTTGGACGCGGTACTCCTTCGGGAGGTCCTTCTCGCCGAGCACCGACACCTCGAAGAGGTCGCCCGGCCCGAGCGACGTGCTCGGCGTGGCCGCGGGAAGATTCGGCGGCGGCGCGCCGGAGGAGCACGCAACGAGCAACGCGGGGACGAGGAGCAGACGGCGCATGTCCCGCCTAGTGTGGCGCGCGCCGCGGGCGGCGTTCAAGCACATCGCGGCGAAGCCGCGGAGCCGATGCGGGATACTTCGCGGCTGAGCCGCACCGCTCACATGAACCAACGGAAGCCGAGATACGCTTCGAAATTCCGATACGCCATGTGGTACGGGTCGCCGTTCGAGTCCGACGGGATCGACACGCTGCTGATTTCTTCCGTGTACTTTCCGGTGAAGTTCAGCCCGAGCGTGTTCGTGAAGCGGTACTCCGCGAAGAGCGTCGCGTCGACGGCGCCGTCGGTGAACGAGCCATGGATCTGCGCGCCGGTGCGATCGAAGATGTTCGGGTACTCGCGCGCGCCGCCGCCGCCCTCGAGCGAGACGAGGACGCGGCCGCCGAAGAAGAACGAGAACTTCAGGTAGCCGCGGTCGGACCCGTAGAAGCTGCCGAGGTAGCTCTGCGCGAAGTCGCGGTTGTACCCGACGGCGATCGACGACACGGAGAGCCCGACCGCGTTCGGGTTCTGCTCGTTCCCGGGGTTCGCCGTGAGGAAGAACTTCGCCTCCGCCTGGCCGATCACGCTGTCGTACTGGGGAGCGCTGTTCGCCGCCCATCCGGCCGGCGTCTGGACGAAGCTGCCGCCGTACCCGGCGAACAGGGACAGGCCGAAGCGCGAGCCGATGAGGCCGTTCAGTCCAAGCCGGCTGCGCAGCGGCGTCGAGTTCTGCAGACCGTTGAACGCGGTCGACTGCTGCGTGTAGTTCACGAACGCGAGGTTGCCGTCGTAGATGACCGCGGTCTTCGGGCTGAACTTCCACGTGCCGCGCGTGAAGACCGTGTTCTGCAGGTTGTTGAACGGCGCCTGTCCGCCGGACGCGTCGAAGAAGTCGAAGTTGCCGTTGTAACCGAACTTCCAATCGAGCGTCCCGCTGCCGGGCCGGATCGTGAAGTCGGCGCCGACGTTCAGCACGTTCTGGTTGAAGTTCGCGTCGGGGTTGCCCACCGCGTTCGGCGCGAGGGTGCGCGTGTAGCCCGCTTGGAGCCCGACGCTGAAGGGTCGCTGCGGCAAGATGACCACGCGGCCGTTCAAGTCGGCCGAAAGCCCGTTGAGCCCGTTCTGGTTCAGGATCTCCGAATCGCCGACGTACGCGCGGTACGTCGCCGACGCGCCAAGGCGGAAGTCCACGGTCGGCGGCGCTGCGTTGACGTCGCCCTCTTTGCGCTCCGGTCCGAGCGTCGCGAGGTAGAGCGACGGGGTGATCGCGAACACGCCCGCCGGCACCGGGTTCGAGTTCACGAACCCCGTGTTGTACGTGCGGTTGAAATAGTTGGACTCGATGCCCGCCATGATGCCGATGCCCGGGTGCAGCTCGAAGTCGCCCGCTTTGATTCCGATCCCCTCGGAGTACCGCCTGTCCGCGAGCCAGCCCTGCGCGTGCGCTACGCGACTCACCATGAACGGCGCAGCGAAGCTCGAAGCGAGTAGGAAGGTAGTTAGGAGTCGTCGCATGCAGTGCGCTGTCGCCGCCTCAGAGCGGCGGCGCTTTCGAGTGGCGTGCGGAGCGTCTACTACCGCTGCCTTGGCCGGCTCATCAATTACGTGGAACCCGGCTTAGCTTAATCCGAGCAGGAAGTGCAACTGGGGGGATTGATCACGACGTTGGGATCCGGCGGCTGGTAGGTCGTGTCGTCGTCGGGCGGCAACGTCGGATCGACCGTCGTCGTCACCTTGGACTCTCCGATGAGTGTCGCCTCTTCCCCGATGCACTGGTTGGCTTCCGCCGTGAGTTGCTCGACGCGCTGGCGGAGCACCGTGAGGATCGTGAACTCGTGGTTGCCGAGCTCGCTGTCGCTTCGCCCGATCGCCAGCTGCAACGACTGGCGGCGGTCCTTCGCCGAGCGCGTGGCGACGTCGATCTGCGAGAGCTTGTCGTTCAAGCAGAGCGTCTTGACCACGTCGCGAGCGGCGCGGGCCTCTTCGAGCTGCCGGCGGACGTTGGCAGACGCCTGCTCCATTCGCGAGATCTGCGAATCGGCCTCGACGAGCTGCTGCTGCGGCGTCAGCTGCTGCTGCTTCTGAAACGAAAGCTGCCCACCCGCAGCGGTGTCGGTCTGCGCGAGCGCGGGCACAGTCAGCGCCGCGAGCGCGACCACCGCGCCAATCCACTTCAGTTTCGAGCTAAGCCGCATCGGCGTCCCTTCTTTTCGGCTCTGCAATCTACTGCCGCCGCCTAGGGGTGTCAAACCCCTATCCCGCCGAAAAGTCAGCGGAAAAATGCGTGGCTTTTAGGTGTGTTGCGCGCACGAGGTGCGGCATTCAGCCGAGCTGTCCCCACATCGGGGGGTTCAGCCTTGTTTGACGAACGTGACCGGGACCTGAACGGTCGAGCCGCTTCCGCCCGGGGCGTCGAACGTGGCGTTCTTCGCCTTCCGGATGATGCACTGCTCCACTTCGGGCGAGAGGCCCGAGCCGCCGGCTTTGCTCACGCTGCTCACGTCGCCGTTGGGGGCGATTCTGATCGAGAGCACGAGCTTGCCGGCCATCGACGGGTCGTTGGCGAGGCCCTTGTTGTAACAAGACCGGAACCCGGGACGGAGGCGCGCGATGGTGGCCTCGGCGTTCGCCACGGGCGCGGACGTCGAGATGCTTCCCATGCTCGCTTCGCCGGTCGGACCTTTGACCGTACGCTCTGTGCCGGCCGTTCCGCCGCCGCCGCCGGTGCCGGAACCGAGCTGATTCAGGCTGCCGTGCTGGCCGGGGATCGTCGCGCCGCCGCCGGCCGCGAGGTGCAGATCGCCGCTCGTGTTGGTGACGCCGGCGGCCGACTGCGCGACGGCGTTGAGGTCACCCACCGGGACGTCGCTTCGGTTCAGCGCGCCGGCGACCGCGGTCTGTCCGCCGAAGGCGGCGAGCATCTGCATTTGCATCGCCTGCGCTTCGTTCGCGAGCGCGGCGGCTTTTTGATCGCTGATCTTGCCCGGCGTCGCGTTCGACTTCGGGCCCGAGTCTGTGTGCTTCGCTTGTTCCTTCGACGGCTGGTTCGACGCGGTGTCCGACGGTTGGTCGGTCTTGTCCTCGACCGGCGGCGGCGCCGGGAGGTTCTTCGTCATGTCGATCAGGCCGGCGACGTTGTCTCCGCCGACGACGGGGTCGAGCCAATCGGAGTACATCGCTCCGATGAAGCCGAAGTGAAACATGAAGCTGAACGCAGCGATGATCGTGAGCGTCCAGTCGATCTGGGAGGCGAGGCCGCCTTTGACCGAGAGCGGCAGCTGCGGCCGCGGCTGCGGCGGCGGTGGCGCGACGAACTGAAACAGGAAGGTGACGTCGCCGATGATGACCTTGCCGCGCGCTTCCTCGGTGAGCTTCACCTGGTAGGCGGGGCCGACGCGGCGCGCTTGACCGCGGAGGTTCGCGAGATTGCTGATGCCGGTCGCGAGCGCGACGCGCCCGTTCATGCCGTCGACGAAGTTCAAGTAGTAGTCGCTGCCGACCAGCTCGAAGAGCTTGAACGCCGGGGGGATGTTCGGCGTCGGCACGACGAACGTGCTCTTTTCGCTCTGCCCCACCGTGACGCTCGTGCGCTGCTTGATGATGCGCTCTTCGATGACGCGCCCACCCTGGACGAGGCCGATGCGGAGGACCTTGGGGCCCGTCTGCGTCGCGACGGCCCGCATCACCGCGGTCATCTGTCCGGGTCGTCCCGGCTGCTGTCCCGGACCCACGTTCGAGTTCATTCGGGCATACCTCTGAAGCCTTCGACGTCAGGCTACCGCAAAAGTTCCGCGCTTCTCCAGGAATTCGACGAGGGCGTCGGCGTCGCGCTGAAACGCCTTCGACGCCTTGCGGGCACGCGATTGCGCGGCGATCGCGAAGGCGGCACCGGCCATGCCGAAGACGGCCACGTTGACCCCCTGGAGGACCACGGCGTCGATGGCGCCGCGGCGCGCCTCATCCGCAACGCTGCCCGCCGCGACCAGACCGAAGCGTAGGACGAGGCTGCCGAAGAGGAAGCCGGCCGAGCTCGCGATGCTCGCGCACACGCGGGGCACGCGCGCCCAGCGCGACAAGCGGAAATCGAGCTCGTGGAGCTGCTCGTTGACGCGCCCGGCGCGTGCCTCGGCGTCGGGCTCCGCGAGCGCCGCGAGCAGCTCGCGCTCCCAGCCCGCTCCGGGCGACTTCTCGATCGCGCGCGCGACGCGCTCCCCTTCCCCTCGCTTGACGTGCGCGAGCCACACCGCGGGGTGGAACGCGATGGGGTTGGTTGCAAAATACAACCTTCTCGCGCACGCGGCCGCGCAGCCGAAGCACACGACCGCGGCGGCGAGGACCATCGCGACTCCTCCCGCGGAATCGCTCATGACGCGATCAGAACGGCTCTTTGTTCACCGCGGCCTCGATCCGGTCGAGGAACGGCTGGCGGAGCTCGGCGAGGGTCAGCTTGGGTTGGATCTTGTTCACGTCGACCGAGGCGATCGGCTTCTGCACGCGGCCGACGATCGTGACCTCGCTGATCGTGATGACGCGCTCTTTCTTCTGCGCGTGCGCGCTCGGCGCGACGGACACGACGGCGGCAGCGACGGCGATCATTGCATAGTGCACGTGTTTCATCGAGACCTCCTCGGTCAGGGCTTCTTCTTCGTCGTCGTCGCGGGCGCCGGCGTGGCGACGCTCGGCATGTTGAGCTGGTTCTGCTTGTCGTGCGCGCGCGCGACGAGATCGTCGATGTCGTCGCTCGTGCCCGGCGGCGCGTGGACGCCGCGCATCGACTTGTACTGCTCGAGCTCGCGGATGGCGGCGGCGACTTGGGCCTTCTGGTCCATGCCCGGGTAGCTCGGCGCGTTCAGGTACATGAGGCCGAGCGCGTAGTGCGCGCCGAGGAGCGTCGAGTCGAGCTGGAGCGCCCGGTCGAGCTCGCGCTTGGCGTCGGCGTAGCGCTGCTGCAGGCGGTAGCAGTCGCCGAGGTTCATGTGCGCGATCGCGTTCTCCGGCGCGTATTTCACGGCGCTCTCGAGGAGCGGCTGCGCCTCGGTCGCGTTGCCGGCCTCGAGCTTCATCGCCGCGACCTGGACGGTCGCCTCGACGAGATCGGGCCGCTTGGTGCGCGCCGCGTCGAAGTCTTTCATCGCGGCGATGCGGCGTCCCTCTTCCCGCTCGATGATTCCGCGAAGGAGGAGCGCCTCGGCGTTGCCCGGATCGCGCGCGGGGCTCGCTTGGCCGAAGCCGTCGAGGATCGCAGTGAGCGCGTACTTCGCGAGATCGGTGCGGCCTGCGCGGTAGTGATCGCGCGCGATCACGATCATCGCGTCTTTGTAGTTCGGGTCGATGCGCAGCGCGTCCTGCGCCATGCGCTGCGCGTCGGCGCTGTCCCTCTCGAGGGATTTCACCTCGGCGAGGTACGCCTCGAGACGCGCCGACTTCGGGTTCTGCTGGAACTTCTGCGTGAGGAACGAGTCCGCGTCGCTCTGATGGCCCGTGTGCGCGAGGTTGAGCGCGTAGGCGCCCATCGCGATCTCGTTGTCGCTCTTCGCCGCGAAGGCCTGACGGTACGCGTTCTGCGCGCCGGCGTTGTCGCCGAGGCGCTCGAGCACGCAGCCAAGCGAGTAGTACGCGGCCGACGCCTTCGGGTCGGCCGTGGTCGCTTCGCGAAACTTCTGCTTGGCGGTGACGAGGTCGCCGCTCATCCAGGCCTTGAAGCCGTCGTCGTACGCGCCCTTCGCCGAGTCGCTCACGCCGCCGGACGAGTTGTCGCTGACGCCGACCACCGCCGCGGCGTCACCCTCGCCGGTCGTGACCTCGGTCGAGGTCGAGGCCGCGCCGGCGTCCTTCGACGGGTATTTGACGTTCTTCGAGTCGTCGCCGCCGCAGGCGACGACCACGAACGGCGCCGCCGCGAGGGCAAGGAATCCGAGCTTGAAGGTTCTCACGGGCTCACCTGAGTCTGCGCGCCGCCGCCTTGCGGCGCAGGCGCGACCGGGAGCGGAGCGGCGGTGCCGTTCGCGGGGAGCGGGAGCGGGAGGCCCGAGCGCATCTGCGAGAACATGCCGTTCGAGTAGGTGAGCCGGCGCGAGTGGCTCGCGTCGGTCGGGTCGTTGGTTTGCGTCACGTAGGTCGCCATCTTCGCGTCGCCGATGAGCTGCGTCAGCGAGTCGAGGCGGGCGATGGCGCGCGCCGTCCACGTGTTGCGGACGTTGTAGGCCTTCTGCAGCGTCGCGGCCTGCGCGTAGTAGCGGATCATGATCGTGTCCGCGCCGTCGATCTCCTGGTCGCGCTTGTCGCGCCAGCCCTTCTTCACCTTGCCTTCGATGTCGTCGGCGAGGTCGACGAGGTCGTCGCGACCGCTGTTGCGCATCTGCTTCAGCGTCGCCTCTTGCTGCGGGGTGAACAGCTTGAAGTTGCTGCCGCCGCAGTAATAGAGGCCGGTGCGGAGCGAGTCGTAGAGCGAGCCGCGCCGCTCGAGCATCGCCGGGATCCACTCGAGCGAGGTCTTGTACTTCGTCGCGAGCGCCGCGAGCTTCTGGTCGTAGTCGTCCGCCGTCTTGGCGTCCTTGCGATAGAGACCTTCGGTGATGAACTTGCCGGTCTTCTGATCGATCTTGCCCATGATGTCTTGGGCGTGGAGCTTGACGTACCGGTGGTGGTCGGTGTCGTAGTCGAACTTGTCGTGGATCTCTTCGTCCATGGGGACGAAGGCGGCCTCCGCGGCGTAGTCGACGAACGGGAGCTTCTCGGCCTCCGTGGAGCTCACGTTGTGGAAGAAGTCCCACGCAGCGACCGTGTTTTTGTACCAATCGTGGTACTTCGTGTCGCCCGCGGACTTCATCATGTGCGCGACGCGCCACGCCGCTTCGAGCGCGTATTTGGCGGCGGCGGCGTTGCCCTTGTTGGCGCGGTAGTAATTCGCGAGCGCGCCTTCGGCGTTCGCGCGCGCGATGTGATTGCTGCCCGAGTCGGAGCCGTTCGGGTTCCACTGCTGGAAGTCGAAGCTCGCGACGAGGTAGTCGTAGTTCGCCTTCTCGTCGGCGGAGGGGCCGAGCGAGGTGACGATGCGGTACATCGCGAGCATCTGGTCGCGGCGCCCGATCGAGTTCTCGAGGAGCATCGCGTTCTTCGCCGCGTCCTTGCGCTTGGGCGTCTCGAAGCGCGTGATGTTGGCGACCTTCTCGTAGATCGCCGCGGCCTGCGGATAGGAGAAGAAGGCGTAATACGTCGTGCCCTCTTCGTCGTAGGCCTGCTGCAAGAACGTGAGCCGCTCGTGGTACTGCTTCGGGTCCTCTTTCTGGAGCTTCGAGAGGATGTCTTCCTTGCCGTACTCGGAGATGAAGCGCTCGTAGTTCTTGATGGCGCGGTTCGAGTCGCCGACTTGCTTGAAGCAGTAGGCGGCGCGCATCGCTCCGCGCGGGGCCTCGCGGCGTGAGGGGGCGTTGTTGAGGGCGGACTCGTAGAGCGTGCCGGCCTCTTGCCATTTCTTCGCGCGGTCGGGCGTGATCGGATCGCAGCGGTCGCTGTCGGTCTTGAGATCGCGGCCGCACGCCTCGATGAACTTCTTGTCGGCGTCCTGGTAACCGGCGGCCGCGAAGATGTCGACCGTCAGCGTGTTGCGGCAGTGGTTGTCGACGCAGTCCTCGTCGGTCCCGCACTCCGCCTTCTTCGTGCACGCCTTGCCCGTCGCGCCGCCGACCGCGCACGAGTGCGCCTTGTCGGCCTCCGCGAGCTCGCGCGCGCGCTGCGTGTCGTTGGATTTCGCGGCCATCGTGATGAGCTTGGTCCAGGCTTTCTGGCCGTACTCGTCCTTGCCGCAGTGCTCCTTGTAGAGCGGCTCGAAGCGCGCCTTCGCCTGGTCGAACTGACCGTAGACGAAGTACACGTCGCCCACGTCGAACTGGTACATGAGCGCGTTGTGCGTCGGGTCCTTCTCCGGCGGGACGCGCTGCACGTACTCGTCGCGCGCCTTCATCGAGGCGAGGACGACGGCGGGGATCTCGATCTTCCTCGGCGTGGCGGTGTCGCCCGTGCCGGTCATCTCGAGCTCGGTGCGCTTCTGCACGCCCTGCGTGCCGCGCGAGTCGTCGTAGAGCTGGTAAGCGATGTCGCGCGCGACGTCGCTCTCCTCGACCACGAACTGCGCGGCGACGTCGAGGTACTTGTCGTCCTCGTTCGAGTCGCGCACGTCGACCGCCGCGGCCTTCGCCTCGTCGATCTCGGTGTCGGTCGGAGACGGGAACTGATCCTTCTTCTTCTGGTGCAGGATCGTCTTGATGCGGAGCGTCTTGTTGCGCGCGTCGGCGAGCCAGAAGCGGCTGTCGTACGCGTCGGGCGCGTTCTCGTCTTGCTTCAGGTAGCCCTGCCAGCCGAGCGCGGCGAGGCGGTATTCGGCCGCCGCGCGCGTGAGGTCGTCGAGCTGCTCTTTGTCGCTCGGCGCTTGCGTCGCGGCGACGAGGTACTGCTTGCCGAGGTTGGTGTGCGTCGCGGCCGCCTGGCGGAGGCCGCCCTTCACGAGGCGCTCGGCGTTCTGGATGGCGCCGGGGTTCTCTTTGTTCGCGTCGACCCACGGCGTGTTGCCGATGTAGTTCGCGAGCGCGGTGCGGGCCTGGAGCGCCTTGGCGGCGGTGGCGTCGTGCTCGGGCGTGCCGGGCTTCTTGGTCACGCCCATCTGATCGTACGTGAGCGCGATCTCGTTCTGCACGTCGGGCGCGGTGGGATCCATCGGCCACTTCTGCAGGATCAGGTTGTAGACCTCGACCGCGTTGTTGAACTGGTTGAGGCTGCGGAACTCGCCGGCGAGCGACTTGTAGATCTCGATCGTCCAGGGCTTGTCCTGGGGGATGAGGGTCGGGTCCTTCACCCGGTCGACCGCGACGTGGAGCTTCCGCTCGGCGATGTCGGGGTTCGGCTCGGTGTCGACGATGTCGGGGCGCTGGATGAACGGCTCCCACGGCTGCGGGCCGTCGAAGTCCACGTTCGTGAGCGAGCCGGCGATGTACGTGTACGCCTCGCTGCGGAAGTCGCCGACGTTCGTCTCGCCCTGCTTCTCGAGGTCGTCGGTGTGGAGCAGGAGCTTCACGAACTCCTGCGTCGCGCCCTTGTAACGCTGCTGCTTGAAGAGCGTCCACGCCTCCTTGTAGAGCGCGACGCCGTAGAGCGGCGGCTTCTTGAACTGGAGCGAGTGCTGGTAGGCGCTCTGCGCGCGGTTCAAATCCCACACGGCGATCGGCTCGTCGCCGACGACGCCGCCGCGCGGGTCGAGCTGGTCGAACTCCCAGTTGCCGATCTGCCACCAGATCTCGGCGACGTACTTCGGGTCCTCGCCGGGACGGAGCGACGGCTGCGCGATGCCCTCGCAGTCGCTCGGGTACGGATCGACGAAGACGGTCTCGGGGTTCGACTTCGAGACTTGCTTCGGGAGCTGGTACTTTTGCCGCCAGCCGGTCCAGTAATCCGGCGGCTGGTCTTGCGGGAGCGGGACGATCGCGTCGACGTCGCTGTTCTTCGGGTCGGTCGGCGACGGGTACGGATACTTGTTGTGGCAGACGAGCGAGCGCCAGACTTGCTGCGCCTCCTCGGTGCGCGACGAGTCGTTCAGCGCGTGACCGAGGTAGTAGTAGATGCCCGCGAGCTCCTTGTATTTCGGGAACTCCTTGATGACGCGCTTGTAGAGCGCGATGGCCGGCTTGAGGCCGATCGAGACGTCGTCTTTCGCGTCGTCGGAGCGGGCGCGCTCTTCGTAGAGCGCGGCGAGGCGGTACATCGCGTCGGGCGTCGCCTCGGGCTCGCTGGGGTAGCGCGCAACGAAGTCCTCGAGCCGCTGGATCGCGATCTCGCGCGCCTTGCGGAGCTCGGCCTTCTCGGTCGTAATCTCCTTGTCGAGGCCGCTGAGGATCGACTTCTTCTTCTCCTCGTAGTGGAGCTTGATGATCGTCGTGACGGTGTCGCGGTAGTCCTTCGCGCCGTCGGCGTAGGCTTTCGCCTCGTCCTCGAGGCGGCCGAGCGCTTCGACCTGCTGCTGCGAGGGCGGCGGCGGCGGCGGGAACTGCTTGCGCATCGTCATCGTGGTCGAGGCGAGGGTGGGGGTCGCGGTCGCCGCGTCGGCCGAGGACGCCGCTTGCGCCGCGCCGGCGTCGCCCACGGTCGTGGGCTGCGGTTGCGCGGAGACGCCCGCGTCACCCGGCGTTTGCTGCGCAAACCCGGGAAGCGCGGCGCACAGCGAGACGGTGACGATCGCCGCCGAAAGCAGTCGGTATCTATTCATGGGCGCTACTTCGACCCTCCCTGACCGGACTGGTCCCCGCTGTCGTCGAGGACCTCTTTGAGCTCTTCGTCGAGGAGCTGCTCTTGGCGCGAGCGCTCCGTCTGGAGATTTCGCACGCGGTCGAGCTCCTCTTCGCGGACCTCCCACGCCTGTTCGGTGATCCCGACGTCGGCGCGGAGGACGATGTTCTTCAACTTGTCGCGGACGAGCCCGAAGTTGCGCTGCGCGACGTGGCCGACCAAGTCCTGGGCCTCGCCGTCGAGCTTGCCGAGCTGATCCTTGTAATTTGCAATGTTCGCGGCCTCGGCGTCGACCTTCTTCTGGAGATCGCCGATGCGTCCGCCAACCTGCTGATCGAGCCGGAGAAACGCGCTCGTGAGCTGGTCCTCCTGCGCACGGATCTGCGTGAGGATGCCCGTCACCTTGCCCGCGTAGACTTGCGCGTCGTGCGCCGCGGCGCCGCCGCCGGCGAGCACGACCTCCTTGTCGAGCACCTCGCGGTAGTTCGAGCGCGTCTGCGCGTCGCCCTGGTAGCGCGCGTCGCCGAGGCCGATCTGCGCGCGGCCGACCTCGATCTGACGGCGGAGCACGTCCGACTGCTCGCGGTATTGCTTGAGGAGCCGCTCGTTCTCGTCGATCTCGGTTTGAAACTGCTTGATGCTCGCCGGGTCGCGCGTGACGCCTTGCGCGGGGCCGTCCTTGATGACGCGGCGGAGCGCGTTGACGACCGCCTGGAGCTGGTCGATCTCGAGCTGGTTGCGCGAGAGCGACTGCGAGACGGTGTTCCACTGCGCCTTGCCCTGCTGATCGCGCTCGGCGAAATCGCCCGCGGTGACCGGCAGCGCGCCGATGTCGCCCTCGAGCTTCTTGCGCTCGTCGTGGACGGACGCGATGTCGCCGGAGAGGCTCCCCGGCTCTTCGTCGTCGAGGCCCTTGGCGAGCTCGAGCCGCGCCTTCGACAAGCGGTTCAAGAGGCCGAGCGCCATCTCCTCGCCCGCGAGCAGCTCGGGGAACGCGCGCACGCGATTCGACGCGCCGATGAGCGCGTTGAGGCGCGCGATCGAAATCCTCCGACTGGTGGATGAGCGTCTTGCACTCGTTGACGTCTTTGATGACGGCGAACGCGAGCGGCCCGTCCTCCATCTCGCGCGCCCAGCGGACGGCGATCGGCGGGATCTCGGAGCTCGTGTCGAGCTCGTCGAGCATGTGCTGCGAGAGCTTGCTGTAGAAGACGCCGACGTCGGTCGTCGAGCCGAGGAAGTCTTCGACCTTCTGCCGGATCGGATCGTACTGCGTGCGGATGGTCGTGTAGAGCTCGAGCGCCTTGTCGAACGCGCCGGCGCGGAGCAAGAGGTCCGCGCGGAGGAGCGTGCCGTCGGCGAGGTAGGTCGAGTCGGGGTCGGCGATCGAGAGGACCTCGAGCGCGCGCTCGGCGCGCTGCACGTCGCCGAGGCGGACGTACACCCACGCGAGCTCGTAGAGCATCGTGTCGAACTCGGGCGAGTCGCGCCCGACCTTGCTGTACGCCTCGCGCGCGAGCTGGAATTGCTCTTGCTCGTAGGCCATGCGGCCGATCGCCATCCACGCGAGGTCGATGACGTGACGGTGCTCGTCGGTGTCGGGCGGGAGGATCGTCACCTGCTTGAAGGCGTCGATCGCCGCTTTGTACGAGACCTTCGCCGGCGCCGCGTTCGGATCGGTCGACGTCGGGATCGTCCCCTGCACTTGCTTGAGCGCGATGAGACCCTGGAAATAGCGAGCCTGGTGCGTGTACGGCGTGCCGGTCGGGACCGCGGCGAACTGCGAGCTCGCGTCGCCGAAATCTTTCTTCGCGTAGTACGCCTTGCCCTTCGCGTACGTGAGCGCGGCGTCGACTTGCGCCGGCGGCACGAGGTTCAAGTTCGCGAACACCTCGTCGAGCGACGCGACGTCGCCGGTGCGGAACGAGACGTCGACGAGACGCGTGAGCGCCTTCGCCACGTACGGCTGGAAGCGCGGCTCGTTTCCGCGCTTCACGAGGGCGCGGTAGTCGCGACGCGCGGCGAGGTAGTCCTTCGCCGCGTAGAACGTCTCGCCGCGCCAGTAGAGCGCGTCGACCATCGACGGCGTCTCGGGGAAGCCTTCGATGACCTCGCTCAAGACGACGAGCGCGCGGTCGTAGTCCTTCATGCGGAAGAGGAGCTCGCCGTTGGTGACGCGCGACTCGGGGCTTCGCTCGTCCTCTTTCGCTTTTTGGATCGCCGCGTCGACGTTCTTCGCGTCTTGCGTGACCGCCGAGACCGTTTGCTGGGCGCTCGAGATCCGATCGTCGCTGCCCGCGTGAGCCGGCAGGCCCACGCAGAGGGCGGCGAGCGAGACCGCTGCCGCGAGGCGACTCCTCACTTTTTGCCTCCGCTGCCCGCCATCGTCGCGCTGGGCGCGCCGGCGCCGAGAGCTTGGACCTTTTCTTTCCACTCGATCTTCGGGCGGTCCTGGAGGGGCGTGGTCACGCCGCCGGACTCGTACGCCGTCGCCGTGACGCCGAGCGTCTTGCCCTCGACCGCGGTGAACGAGTGGCTCGACTTGACCTCGAACTTGTAGCCGCGCAGGTACGTGAAGACGCCGTAGCCGTTGCCTTGGAACGTGAGGAGCGCGGAGAGCGTGTGATCGCCCGGCGTGATCGAGCCGGAGTAGATCGGGATGTCTTTCTGATCGGCGAGCGCGCCGGTGTCGTCTGCGCGGTTGTATTGCACCGCGCCGTCGAGGACGAAGAGCGCGCGCACGAGACGGAAGGCGCTCGACATCTCGTTGTGGAAGCCGATCTCGCTGCGCGAGCCCGCGGCGCCGCCCGACAAGATCGTGTCGGAGAGAAGCGCGAGGCGCGTGTGGCTACGGCGAATCTGATCCTTGAGCTCGTCGACACGCGCCTCGAGATCGCGGAGGCGCACGTTGTACGTCGCGCCGTCCATGGCGACCGCGCTGCCGGCCGGCGCTGCGCTCGTCGCGGTGGCGACCGAGGTCGTCGGCGCCGCGCTGCTCGAGGCCGTCGCTGCGCTCGTCGCCGGGGCGCCCGACGCGGTCGTCGCAGCGTGCGCGCTCGTCGCGGCGTGCGCGCCCGCGTCCTTGCTCGTCGTCGCTTGGCCTTTGCCCGTCTGTGCGAAGGCGACCGCGGAAGCGAAAACCGGAATCGCGAATGCGAGTGCCCAAGACCGAGTCGCCGTCTTCATTTTTTCCCTTCCCAAAATCGCCAGTGACCGTTGCGAACGTGGCGGAGTGTAGTTTGGCGTCGCACGTGGTTGCAACCTCCCACGGAACCCGGCAGAGGTGAGTCTACTTCGGGGCAGCCCAGCCGCAACGACCCAAATTCAAAGAGATCTTCGCGCCGCCTGGCACGTCCAACCTCCCAAGGAAAGGACGATGGCGGTGTTACGGCACTGGGCGCGGGTCCGCACGCTCGAACGAAGCGAGAGTACGGAGCCGAACGAAGAGGACGTCTCGGCTGGGCGACGCGAAAGTCTCGCCGGGAAACGTTCGGGCGGGTACTTTGTCACGGACACGGATGATCGATCCGCACGTGACCGACGAAGCGCTCATGATTCGCTTTCAACAAGGCGATCGTGCGGCTTTTGCGGCACTCGTCCGAAAGCACAAGGGCCCCCTCTTCAATTTCGCGCTTCGCCAGCTGCGCATGCGGCAGACGGCGGAGGACGTCGTGCAGGAGGCGTTCGTTCGCGTGGTGCAGAACGCGGCGGACTTCAAGCACGAGGCGAGATTTTCGACGTGGCTCTACACGATCGCTCGGAATCTCTGCATCGATCATCTGCGCAAGGGCGCGCTACGAAAGCACCCGTCGCTCGACGCGCGGACCTCCCAGGACGAAGGCCCGACGCTCGGCGAGCAGACGGCCGACACGCGGGCGAACGTGGAACGTGAAGCGACCTCGGACGAGCTGCGCCAGCGCATCGCCGGTGCGGTCGAGACGCTGCCCGACGATCAGCGTGAAGTTTTTTTGATGCGCGAGGTTGCGAATCTGCCTTTCAAGGAAATTGCCGACATCACGGGAGTGCCCGAAAATACGGTGAAGAGTCGAATGAGGTATGCGCTCGAGCGGCTCCAGGCCGCGCTGAGCGAGTACGAGGAGTACGCCCGTGCGCTGAAGTGAAGGCGTGCGTATTTTGAAAGAGGAAGAGAGAGAACAAGCCGTGGACTGCGAGAAATTCGAGAACCTGCTGATCGACGAGCTCTACGGAGAGCTCGACGAGGTGACGAGCGCCGCGGTGCGCCGTCACGCGGCGGGCTGCGCGCGCTGCGGCGCGCTGCTCTCGGGTCTGCGCGCCACGCGCAAGGTCGCGGCGCTGCCGATGGAAGAGCCGTCGGCCGATTTGGAGGACCGGATCCTCTCGGCCGTGCGCGAGCAGCAGAAGGTGCTGCCCTTCCGGGCGCGCTTCGCGATGGGCCTCTCGCGCGCGGGGGCGTGGGCGATGCGCCCGCAGACCGCGATGGCCGCGGTCTTTCTCGTCGTCATCGGGACGAGCTTCGTGCTCGTCCAGAGCCGTAAGACCGCGTCGCTTCCAGCGTCGGCGTTCAACGCCGAAGGCGCGCCGGTCGCCGCCAAGGCCGCGCCGCAGGCGGCCGCCTCCGCGTACGCGCTCGAAGCCAAAGAGTCGAATTTCGCGCACGGCCTCGAGGAGAAGAAGCTCGCCATGGACGAGCCGACGACCGTGACGGCGAGCCCGACGGCCACCGCCGCGCCCTCGCTCGCGCTCGGCGGCGCGATCGACGGCATTGCGGCAGACGACCTGAAGGACAAGAGCAAGCCTCTCGCCCTCGCCTCGGGCAGCTACCGCGAGTCGGAGGCGGCGAACGCGGCGCCGATCGCAGGCGCGGGGCGCAACGGGGACTTCGCCGCGAATCGCGGCGCCGCCTCGGGCGGCGGCGGAGGCGCGCCGGGCGAGCAGGCGTGGGCTGGGCACGCGCAAGGTGCGACGGCGGGGCCGACCTTCCAAGCGGCCAAGCAAGCGTACGACGCCCGCGACTACCCGACGGCGCGGTCGAGGTTCGACCAACTCGCGGCGAGCGATCCGACGGCGTCGCTCTGGGCGGGGCGCGCCGAAGAAAAAGCGAACGGCTGCACGGCGGCGGCGATTCAGCGTTACGAGTCGGCTCGGACGCGCGCGCCGAGCGGGTCGGCGGTCGCCAACGACGCGACCATGGCCGTCGCGCAGTGCTACCGGACCGCAGGCAATACGGCCCTCGCCCGCGCGCGGCTCTCGACGCTGCTCGGTCAGCCCGGCTACGCGCAGACGGCGCAAAACGAGCTCGACCAGCTCTCGCCTGCGGTCGCGCGGAAGGCCGCGGCGCACGAGAGCCCCGCGCCCTCGCGCATTCAAGCGACGCAGCCCGCGCAGGCGGCGCCGAAGGCCGACGCGCAGAAGGCGGCCGGGTACTGATGACCGCGCTCGAAGCGTGGAGCGAGCGCCTCGCGGGGGCGGCGATCTCGGAGCTCGATCGGCGAGCGGTCGCGGCGAGCGAGAGCGCGCGCGAGGCGGTCCTCGAGCGGCTCGACGAGCACCGCGGCGAGAGCGCCGAGCGCGCATTCGAGGATCGCGACGCCCTCCACGCCTGGGCGCTGCTCGGGCGCGTGCTCGCGGACGCGGGCGCGTCTCCGACGCTCGCGGCGCAGGTGGTCGACGCGCTCGTCGAGACCGGCCAGACGCGCGGCTTCGACGGCTGGGCCGCCTCCTCGCGGAGCGCGCTCGTCGAGGCGTTCGTCGCCGCGCAGCGCGAAATCGTCGAGGAGCGCGTCGCCGACTCGTGGCGCTTTCCGAAATGCGTCGTCCGCCTCGACGAGGCGACGGCCGCCGTCGCGGCGAGCTTCCCCGACGACGACGCCGACGAGCTCTCGCGCTGGGCGGACGAGATTGCCGCGGCGCTCGCGAAGATGGGGATCCGGCGCGTGCACTCCGACGGATCGCCGCGCGCTCGCGCGGCGCTCGAAAGCGCGCTCTCCGCGGTCGGCATCGATCACCGCGGTCCCTCGGCGCGAAGGTGACGCGCTTCTGGTAGACTGCAGACATGCGTCTGCTTCGCTTCGCGCCCGTCGCCGCGGCATTCGTGGCGTGCTCCTCGTCGAACGGCAACTCGGTGTCGCTCGCCCCGAGCGTCGTCTTTCCGCAGGGACTGCTCGACGGCGTCACCGAGCTCAAGATCTCCGTCTACGACGGCTCGGGCTCGCTCGACTGCAACGCCGTCGACGGCACGGTGAAGGGCCTGAACGGCGACGTCCCGCTCGCGACGCAAGATCTCGGCACCTCGAACTGCGCCGGCGGCGCGAAGTTCTGCGGCAACGTCTCGATCAACAAGAGCGACTCCCCTCGCCTCTTCGCCGCGCAAGCCTTCGTCGGCAGCGGCACCGCACCCATCGCGAGCGGCTGCACGAAGGCGACGCCGAACCAAGACACGCTCCTCGTGAAGATCCAAATGCTGCGGACGCTCCCGCCCTCGCAGTGCAACGGAAAGCCGAGCTCCGTCATCACGCAGTGCGACACCGGCTCGGCGAGCGACACCGTCTGCGACGCGACGTGCCAGTCGCTCGAGGACTACCTCTCGAAGGGCGACAACACGACGACGAGCGACTCGAGCCCGAAGACGCGGCCCGAGCTCGTGTGGCCCGCCGCGAGCGGCGACGCGGGGCGGCTCCTTGCGTTTTGGGGCGAGAAGGTCGGCTGCGGAAACGAGGTCGGCATGCGCGTCCTCGCCGACGACATGGAGCCTTATGCGGGGCAGAGCCTCGAGGTGCAGCAGGGCTCGTTCCGGATGCCGACCGTCCCGGGGAACCCGCCGGGCGCTGCGGGTGGAGCGTGCGGACAATCCAATCCGGCCGCGGTCTCCATCGGCGGCACGTACTTCGTCGCCTTCGAGGAGACGTCGGGGCCGACCGCGATCAAGATGCGGACGCTCGACAACCTCCTGTTGACGTCGCAGTCGAGCGCCGTCCAGATCAGCGACGCGACGTCGAACGCGCAGGCGCTCCCCGCGATCGCGGCGAACGGGAGCACGATGTTCGTCGCGTGGGAGAACCAAGGCAGCATCGTCGGAAAGACGGTCGACAGCTCGCTCGCGCCCGGCACGCAGAAGACGCTCGGACCGGGCACGGGCGTGAGCGTCGCGGCGACGTCGAGCGGCTGGGTCGCGGTCTGGCAGAGCGGCACCGACGTCCAGATGTCCCACATCGACTCCTCCGGAGCGCCGGGCCCAGTCACGAAGGTCAACGACGCGGCGGGCGCGACGCACCCGTCGGTCGCGGCGTTCGGCGCGAACGTCGCGGTCGTGTGGGTCGACGGCGGCGGAAACATCGTCGTCCAGCGCTTCGACGCGTCAGGGACCAAGATCGCGGCCGACCAGACCAACTCGCTCCAGTCGGCGTCGCTCGGCGGCAACCAGAGCGAGCCGTCGATCGCGGCGGGCACCAACTATTTCGTCGCGACGTGGATCGACGGCGGCTCCGGGCACGTGCGCGCGCGCTTCCTCGATGGCGCGAGCGGCTTCCTCTACAACTTCGTCACCGGCCAGAACGGCGATTTCCAGGTGAGCACGGTCGACGGCCATACGCGCACGTCGCCGGTCGCGGTGGTGGGCGGCTCCGGGCCGTTCGTCTCGATCGCGTGGCTCGACGGCGGGAACGCGGTTTGGGCGCGCCGGTTTCCGCTTCCGCAGTAGAGACCTGGCACGCGGGCCGGCCTCGGACTGGCCCGGCCACCCTTCGCCGCGAGCTTTCTCGACGAAGGCGCGCGGCACGCGGCCTGCTTGGCTCCACGCCCGAGCGGCTGCACGGCCTCGTCACCGAACGTAAAAGGACCTCGAGCTCATCGAACGTGCGTCGGTACGTCACGTGCGAGCTCGTGCAGCCGCTCGAATTTTTTCAGCTCGGCTCGCGCACGTAGGTGATCGCGTGGATCACGTCGACGAGGCGCTCGCGCGCCTCGCTCGAGAGCTCGGTGAAGCGGACGCCCATGCCCGGGTTCGGGTTGTCGCCGTTCGGGCGGAGCGGGTTCACCCAGGCGACGACGCCGTGGAGGCGAAACGGCTCGTGCGCGCTCCCGCTCTCTTTGGGCGGCGCGAACGCGAGGTCCATCGGCGTGCCGACCGGCAGCGGCTCGTTGGTGCGGATGAAGATGCCCATCGCGCTGATGTTCGCGATGGAGGCGTAGAGGAACGTGTCCTCGGCGACGCAGTCGACGTTCCAGCTCACCGCAACCCGGTCTGCGCTTCGTCGTTCGTGATCGTCATCGCCTGGCGCCATCGTGGCGCGCCTTATTGCACGCGAAGCGGCCCGCCGTCGATGCGGTTGTCGTGGTCGTTCGGCCCGCTGACGACCTTCATGCGCGTCTCGCCCACGAACAGGCCGAAAAACACGGTGTACGTGCCGGGCGAGAAGTTCGGCTCGAGCGAGAACTCGTAGTCGTCGACGACGAGATCGTCCTTCAGCCACAGCGCGAACGGGTACTTGCCGTCGAGCGGTTTGTGGTCGCCGTTGTGACGGCGGCGGAAGCCGTCGATGTGGATGAACGCTTCCCACTCGGTCGTGACCGGCGCGAGCACGCGGTAGTACGTGCGCATCCGGTACTTGCGGCCGGGCGCGACCGAGTCGACGCGCTTCCCCTTGATGTCGACGATGTCGTAGCCGAGCACCTGGAGCTTGTTGTCCATGTTCACGTCGAGCTTGTGGTGCGGCTGCGGCTCGGACGAGAGCAGGATCTTCGAGAGCGGGTTCTGGTTCTTCTCGCTGGGCTCGAGCGACGAGGCCGAGAGCAGGATTTGGCTCGACCGCGCGTCGAGGATCGGGAGGTTCTGCGCCGGCTCGCCGTTGGCGTGCGTGCGCTCGCGGTAGAGCTGGTTCAGCTTCGGCAGCTCTTCGGAGCGCGTCGCGAGGTAGCGGCGCGACTGGGGAGTGCCTTGGACGAGCCAGGAGAAGGCGCGCTGCGTGTCGGTGAGCGTCTCGACCTGGCCGCCGGCGTAATACGCCGCCGTACGACCGCCGACGCCGAGGAGCGCGAGCGGCTCGCCCTGATGGTGAATGTGGGCGTAGGTCTCGAAGACTTCCTTCGGCGAGAGCTGGTTGGCGAGCGCGGGGTAGTACCCGAAGCAGAGGACGAATCCGGGGACGGCGGCGAGCACGGAGAAGCCCGCCGTGCGGCTGCCGCCGAGGAGATCGCCGAGGAATCCGATGGCGAGGAAGAGCGCGATGCCCGACGGGATCGCGAGCGCCAGCGCCACCGGGATGCGCGTGTTGTGCGAGACGAGGTAGCCGAGGATCCCGCCCGGAACGGCGAGGACCATGAGCGGCAGGAGGACGACCGCGGAGATGAGCCAGCGGTTCTTCTTGTCCTCTTCGTCTTTTTCGTAGCCGGCGCGCAGGCGCGCGAAGAGCTCCTCGAAGGGCTCGAAGCCGCGGGTGAGCGACGCCGAGGAGAACGAACGGCGCGGAGGGCCCGTTTGCACGCCCGAGTGCGACGGTCCGTCGAAGGCCCAGCGCCAGGTGTCGAGCGCGAAGACGACGCCGAACACGATCGCGAACGGAAGGAACGCAGCGACCCACCACGCGTTCAGCAACGCGTCGCGCACCTGCGCCGAGACGGAGGTCACCCAGCCCATGCGGAAGCGCACGCCCATCCAAATCGCCAAGCCCGCGATCGACGCGCCGGCGACGAGCGCGAAATACGCCATCGCGAGCCAGCCGTCCCAGGCCTCGCGGAGATCGTCGAGGAGCTTCAAGTAGCGCGCCGGGTCGAACGGCTTGAAGTTGCGCGCAGACAGGGCCCCTGGCTTTTCGGACGTCTCGCCGCGCTCGGTCTCGTCGCCCTCGGTCCAGAGCAGCATCCCGAGGAGGGCGAAGCTGACGAGCGCGATGGTCCAGAGCGCGAGCGACGTGTCCTTGAAGCTCTCCGGAAAGGCGGCCGACCGGATGCCGAACGCGGCGTACGCTTTTTCCGGCATCTCGTGGAAATCGTGGTGGAGGATGCCGAGCATGACGGCGATGCCGACGCCGACGGCGACCGACGGGTGCGCGCCGCGGTCGAGATCGCGCAGCGCGATACCGCAAGCGGCCGCGACGAGCGCCGGCGCGCAGAACGGGATGAGCTCGGTCTTGGCGCCGAGGTACGCGTGCGCCGCGAACGCGACCGCGACGCCGACGACGAGCGCCGTGCGCGCGTAGCTCTCGCGCCGCTGCAGGACGCCAGTGCGACCGACGGGCGCGAGCAAGAGTCGTCCGAGCGCGAACGGCGCGAACGCGCTCCACGGCGCGAGCGCGTGACCGACCGTGCCGATGACGATGTCGTACGTCGGGTAACGCGCGGGCGCCTTGATGAGCGCGCCGGCCGCGACGATGAGGTTCGCGCTCGTCTTGTTGACCGCGTCGATGCCCCAATAAAGCGTCGCCGCTCCGGCGAGAAGCGCGAGCGCGCCGACGGCGTCGCCGAAGAGATCGCGCTCGCGGCGCCCGGCCGCCCACGTGACGCCCCAGGCGAGACCGACCGACAGGAGCGGGACCGCCATGCCGAGGATCGCCCCGCGCGAGTAGTAGCCGGTGACGAGCCCGCCGAGGCCGAAGAGCGTCCACGCGATGCGTGCCGGGGTCACCGCCGCGCCGTCCGACGACCCGCCTTCGCCTTCGACGCGATCGAACGCGCCGACGGCGAGACCGCCGAACGCGATCGCGACGCTCGTCATCGTGACGATGTCGCCGAGCATCGTGCGCGCTTGCACGAAGAAGAGCGGCA
Organism: uncultured delta proteobacterium; assembly: GCA_963731595.1. GTDB lineage: Bacteria > Myxococcota_A > Polyangia > Polyangiales > Polyangiaceae > DASXHD01. The sequence continues at coordinate 588,044 of CAVSWE010000001.1, read as the reverse complement.
TGGTCGCGAGCGCGATGGCCGAAAAGAGCCCCGCCCGGCGATCGACGAGCCGCGCGACGAAGCCATACGTCGCGACGACGCCGACGATGCCCCAAATCGCGAGCGGCAGGCGACCGGCCCACTCGTGGAGACCGAAGAGCTTGAAGCCGAGCGCCATCGACGTGAACGGCAGCTCGGGGCGGCCGAGGTCGTTCAGGTGCGGGAGCGAGTTGTCGGCGCCCGCGAGCGCGAGGCCGCCGGCGTGGAACAAGTTGAGGGCCAGCCGGCGCGCGAGGTCGGCGACGTTGAGCTCGAACGGGTCCCACAGCCCGCTCTTCGAGAGCGGCGGCAGCACGAGGAAAAACAGGGTCGGAAGGATCGCCGCGACGGCGAGGCTCACGCCCGCCGGGATGTCGCGGGGGGCGTGCTTCTTCTCGTCCGGCGCCTCGGCCTTGGTCTCGGCTTTTTTCTCGGCCTCGGCAGGGGGCTCCGATTTCGCCTCGCCGGCGGCGGCGGCCTCGTCGGGCGGAGCGTCTTTTTTCGCTTCTTCGGACATTCGGCGGGGACCTTCCATCGGCGCGGAGCGCGGAGCCCAGTTTCTAGAGCGAAGCTTTCGAGCTGTCCATCGTGCTAGGAAGCGCCCATGGCCGCCGAGACCCCAGCCGAAGAGACGTTCCACGCAGGCCGCGTGGCACTGATGGGGCGGCCCAACGTCGGCAAGAGCACCCTCCTTAACGCGATCATCGGGGAAAAGATCGCGATCGTGAGCCCGCACCCGCAGACCACGCGGCAGAGGCTGCTCGGCGTCCTGACCGATGCGGAGAGCCAAATCGTTTTCGTGGACGCGCCGGGGCTGCAGCTCGGCCCTGCCCCGCCCCGGCACCGGCTCGGCGTCCGCATGCAAAACGAGGCGCTCGAGGCGGTCCGCGACGCCGACGTCGTCTTGGCGGTGGCGGACGCGCGGACGGGGCCGGACGCCGAGCTCCTCGCGAGCGTGCCCCGCGGCGCCGTGCTCGCGCTGAACAAAGTCGACCTGGTCAAGCCGCGAAGCGACCTCCTGCCCCTCCTCGAGGCGTGGAACACGGCGCACGACTTCTCGGCGATCATACCGCTGAGCGCCAAGACCAAGAGCGGCGTCGCGAGCCTCGTGAAAGAGCTGCGCGCGCGAATGCCCGAGGGCGAGCGGATGTTCGACGACGACACGCTCACCGACAAGCCCGCGCGTTTCATGGTCGCCGAGTTCGTGCGCGAGCAGATCCTCCTCCGAACGCGCCAGGAGGTGCCACACGGCATCGCGGTCACCGTCGACCGCTTCGACGAGCTCGGAAAACGCGGCGCGCGCGTCGCGCTCACCGTGCACGTGGCGAAGGACAGCCACAAGAAGATCGTCGTCGGCAAGGGCGGCGCGATGCTGAAAGCCGTAGGGACTGCCGCGCGGCGAGAGCTCTCGCGTCTGCTCGGCATCCCGGTTCACCTTTCCATTTGGGTTCGCGTCACGCCGGATTGGGTCGACGACCCGAACGCGCTGGGCGAGCTCGGGTTCGAGTCATGACCAAGCACTTCAAATCACACGACGACGAGTTTCCGGTCGCGGAGGACGCCCCGCTGCCGCTCGTCGCCGTCGTCGGGCGGCCGAACGTCGGCAAATCCACGCTCTTCAACCGCCTGGCGCGGCGGCGGCTCGCCATCGTTCACGACGAGCCGGGCGTCACGCGCGACCGGCACTACGCGACGACGAGCGCCTTCGGGCGGCCGTATGCGCTCGTCGACACCGGCGGGTTCGACCCGGAGAGCGAAGACCCGATGAAGGCGGGCATCGCCGATCACGTGCGCGCGGCGATCTCCGAGGCGGACGTCGTCGTGTTCGTCGGCGACGCGAGCAGCGACATGACCGCGGCCGATCGCGCCGCGGTGGACCTCTTGCGGCGCGCGAAGAAGCCCGTCGTCTACGTCGCGAACAAGGCCGACTCGCCGCGGCGCGACGCCGACGCCTACGAGCTCTACCGGCTCGGCGTCGAGAACGTGCTCCCGGTGAGCGCGCTCCACGGCCGCGGCATCGGGGAGCTCGAGTCGGCGATCGTCGAGCATCTTCCGCCGGCGGAGGAGATGCCGGCGCAGGACGGCGCGCCGCTCCTGCGCGTCGCCATCGTCGGCCGCCCGAACGCAGGCAAATCGTCGCTCCTGAACCGCGTGCTCGGCGAGACGCGCATGCTCGTCGACGACCGGCCCGGCACGACGCGCGACGCCATCGACGCGCTCGTCACGCGCGACGACAAAAAATACGTATTCATCGACACGGCCGGCATCCGCCGCAAATCGAAGGTTCAGAAGGCCGAGGACACGGTCGAGGCGCTCGGCGTCTTGTCGGCGATTCGCTCGATTCGAGCGCGCCCACGTGGTCGTCCTCATGTGCGACGCCAACGAGGGCGTCTCCGAGCAGGACGCGAAGATCCTCGGCCTCGCGCACGAGCGGTCACGCGCGATGATCGTCGTGCTCAACAAGATGGACCTCATGGACAAGAAGTCGATGTCCAAGGCTGAGGAGCGCGCGAAGGAGAAGCTCGCGTTCGTTCCGTACGCGCCGATCGTCCCGATGTCGGTCAAGAACGGGCGCGGGATCGCCGAGCTCTTCCGCACGATCGACGAGGTGCGCGCTGGGTACTTCCACCGCGCGACGACCGGCGAGCTCAATCGCTTCTTCGAGCAGGTGCTCGACACGCGCCCGCCGCCGACGATGGGCGGCCGCTCGCCTCGCCTCTACTTCATCACGCAGACGAGCGTCGCGCCGCCGACGTTCGTCGCGATGTCGAACGCGCCGGACTCGATCCACTTCTCCTACCAGCGCTACGTGCAGAACCAGCTGCGCAAGCGCTTCGGCTTCACCGGCTCGCCCATCCGCGTCCTCTACCGCCAAAAACGCCGCCGCGGCGAGGAGAAGAGAGAATGAACAGGAAGGTCCAAATATTCCTTTTGAACTTCTGATCTTCCTGTTTCCAATCTCTAAGCCGTCAGCGTGTCGGCGAGCTGCGCTAGGAGCGCGACGTCGTGGACGTCGGAGGCGAGCTCGGGGACGCGGACGAGCGGCGCGCGAGTCGCGAACTCGTCGATGACCTTCACGTTGCGCGCGTCGAGCTCGGCGAGGGCGAAGGCGTCGGCGTGGGCGCGCGCGACGCGCGGTGCGCCGTCCTCGCCGAGCGACGACTCGAGCCCGGCCGCGCGAATCGCGGCCCCCGCTTGGTCCGCGGTCGCCGGCGCGGTCGCCCCGCGCGGCGCGACGTGGAGCCGGTTGACGACGAACGCGCCGAGCGGCATCTCGTGCTCGATGAGACGCTCGGCGAAGTAGCGCACCTCGAGCAGGCTCATCGGCGCCGGCGAGGTCACGAGCACGAACGCGACGTCGTTCGACCGGAGCGTCGCGTGCACGATCGCGGCGCGCTGCTTGAACCCGCCGAAGAGATCGTTCAGCTCGGTGATGAGCTCGGCCATCGCCTCGAGGAACCCGCCGCCGGTGATCTTTCCGATGCCGCGCAGGACGACCGCCGCGCTCTTGGCGAGGATGTTCAGCGAGAGGCGCCCGCTTTTCTCGAACGCCTGCACGAACCATTTCATCGTCGCCGAGTCGAGCGCGTCCATCAGCCGGTCCGGTGCGTCGAGGAAATCGAGCGCGTTGGCCGTGGGCGGAGTGTCGAGGACCACGAGATCGAAGCTCGGATCGCTCTTCACCGCGACGAGCTTCTCGACGGCCATGTACTCCTGCGTGCCGGCGAGCGACGTCGAGACGTATTTGTAGAGCTTGTTGTCGAGCAGCTGCGCGGCCTTCTCGGGCGAGGAAGAGTACTTGTGCACGAGCTCGTCGAAGGTGGTCTTCGTGTCGAGCATCATCACCGTGAGCTCGCCCTTCATCTCGATCCCCGCCTCCTCGAAGCGGCGCTTGTCGATCTTCACGGCCTCGGTGTCGATCGTGCGGAGGCCGAGGCTCTCGGCGAGCCGTTTTGCGGGGTCGATCGTGAGGCAGAGGACGCGCTTGCCCTCGCGCGCGGCAGCGACGGCGAGCGCCGCGGCGGTCGTGGTCTTGCCGACGCCGCCGGCGCCCACGGTGATGAGCACGCGGCGCGTCCGAATGAGCCGATCGAGACCCGAGGCGGCCATGGCCCTCCGCTTTTAGCGCGGGGCGAAGACGGCGGCTTCGGTTTTTTCGCGGTAGCGATTCAAGATGATGCGCACGCCCTCGCGCAGCTCGGGCAAAATCCACGCGCGCGGCAGCGGCAGGTGCGGATCGGCGAAGAACTCGAACTGCGCGATCGTCGCGTCGGGGCCGGAGGGCACGATTCGCCAGAAGATGCGCAGGTCGTCGAGGTTGCCCTGCACTTGGTCGCCGCGGTACGCGTACCCGCCGCGCCCCTTTCGCACCGGCCGAAAGCGCACGACCGCCCACACGTACTCGTCGATGACGGTCGGCACCTTCAAGTAGACGTCGGTCGCGTCCGGGCGGCGATCGACCACCGTGCTCTGCGCGATGTACTCGGGGTTCAGCTCGGAGTACTCGCCGAAGCGCGTCGCGATCGCATACGCGACCGCGAGCGGCGCGTGGACGCGGACGTACCCGCCGACGGTCGGCATGTCGTCGTCGGGGTCGACCGTGTCGTGCTCGTAGAGCTTCACGACGTCGGTCGCGTCCTCGAGGCCTGTCACGACGCGCGCTTGCGGCGGCGACGGCACGGGAGACGCGGGCGACTTCGCCGGCGCCGCGGCGCACCCGGCGAGCGCGACCGAGAGGAGCAAGAGCGAAGGAGCCGCGTTCACCGCCACGTCTTACGTTGGACGCGCGCCGAAGCTTCTCCGTTGGGACGGCGCCGTCAGTCCTCGAACTCGCCGTCGGCGAGGTTGTCGAAGCGCGTGTACGCGTTGTCGAATCGCACCTTCGCCGTGCCGGTCGGTCCGTTGCGTTGCTTGGCGATGATGAGCTCGGCGACGTTCGGCTCGGTGGTCGCCTCGCGGTTGTAATATTCGTCGCGGTAGATGAAGACGATGTTGTCGGCGTCCTGCTCGATGGCGCCCGACTCGCGCAGGTCCGAGAGCTGCGGCCGCTTGCTCTTCTCGCTGCGCGTCTCGACGGCGCGGTTCAGCTGGCTGAGCGCGATGACCGGCAAGTGGAGCTCCTTCGCGAGCCCCTTCAGACCCGCGGGAAATCTCGCTGATTTCCTGCTCGCGCGACTGCGCGCCGTCCCGCCCCTTCATGAGCTGGAGGTAGTCGACGATGACGAGGCCGATGCGCTTCTGCGCCCGACCGCCCGCGGGATCGGGACGGTCGAACTCGGCCTGCAGGCGCCGCACCTTCGCGCGGAGCTCGAGGATGCGAAAGCGACGGCGTGTCGTCGACCCAGATCGGCAGGCTCCCGAGGTACGACGCCGCCTGCGTGAGTTTGCTCCAGTCCTGCGGCGAGAGGTGCCCTTGGCGGAGCTTGCCGACGTCGACGCGCGCCTCGCTGCAGCAGCATGCGGTTCGCGATTTGCTCGCGGGGCATCTCGAGCGAGAACACCGCGACGCCGACGCCCGGCTCGTCCCAGCGCTTCTCCGCGCCTCGGCGCGTTGCCGGGCGACTCGCGGCCGCGCGGCGAGGCGACGTTGGTCGCGACGTTGAGCACGAAGCTCGTCTTGCCCATGCCGGGACGCGCCGCGACGATGCTGAGGTCGCCCGGGTGCAGCCCCGCCGTCAGCGCGGTCGTAGCGGTCGAATCCCGTCGGGGTCCCGGTGATGCGGTCGCCGCGCTGCATCGCCTCGGTCAGCGCCTTGAACGACTTCTTCATCACGTCGAGGAGCTTCTCGACGCTGCTCGACTCGGGCGTGCGCGCGATTTGGTAAATGTCCTGCTCGGCGCCGTCGATGTACTGCTGGGCTTCGCCGTAGTCGAGGTAGCCGGTCGCCGCGACGCGCTGGCACGTCGCGATGAGCTGCCGCACGCGGAATTTCTCGTGGATCGTACGGCCGTACGCCGCGACGTTCGCGACCGCCGGCGCCGCGTTGAGCAGCTCGGTCATGTACGACATGCCGCCGACTTGCGCGATGCGGTCGCGGTTCTTCAGCCACGTGCCGACTTGCACGACGTCGACCGGCTGCCCGACGGAGCGAAGCTCGATCGCCGCCTCGAAGATGCGCCGGTGCGCCTCGGAGTAAAAGTGCTCGGGCTTGAGGAACTCGAGCACTTTGTCGAGCGCGCTCCCGTCGAGCATGACGGCCGACAAAACCGCCGCTTCGGCGTCGAGATCGTGCGGCGGAACGCGCCCTTCGACGATCAGGGGCTCCACGACTTTTGCGCGTGCTTCTCGCATGTTTTCCCCAGGATCTTGAACTACGTTCGCAACCGCGCGCCGAGAGCGCGCAGGAGCAAACTCTCTTCGTTAACGAATCTCGCGCCGCGCGTCGAGAGCGAAGAAGCCGAAGGGGCCGCGCGCGCTATGCCAGAGACCACTTGAACTGATGGTCTCGCGCCGCGGCTGGAAGCCGACACGCGGCAGCGAGACGAAACCGGCCGGACCGGCGCCATTCTGCTCGCACGCGGCGCCGGTGGCCGAGTCCTCGTCCGCCAGCGCCGCGGGCGAGCGCACGGCCGCGGCCCGGCCGCGCGTTCACGCTGCCGCGTGTCGTTGGCTGCGCCTCGACAAGACGAGATCGCTGCAAGTGGCTTTCGCCTTAAAGGTCTTCGATCGCATTGAAGCCGCGGTCGCCGAACGGGATCAATTTTGGCGCCGCGTCGTCGGACCACCAGACCATCACGCGCCCCGCGAGCGTCTCGTCGCGGACGAGCAGCATCACGGCGTCGGCGACCTCGTCGAGCGTCGTGAGCTGCGCGGGGATGCCGAGCGACGTGCGCTCGTACTCGGGCACGGAGGCGACGTAGTCCTCGACCTCGGGCGTCGCGACCCAGTCGGGCATGAAGCAGTTCACGCGGATCTTCTCGGCTTCGCCGAGCCAAGCGAGCATCGTCGTCAGGCGCATCACGCCGGCCTTCGCGACGTCGTACGCGGGCGAGCCGCCCGGCCCGAGGCGGCCGTGGGCGAGCGCGCTCGTGGAGCCGAGGTTGACGATCGCGCCGCCGCTTCCGAGTTTGTTGGCGCGCATCGTCTCGATCGCGGCGCGCGTCGCGGTCATCGCGCCGAGCAAGTCGGTCGTGACCGTGTCGACCCAGTTCTCGAGCGGCTCGCCGGGCCGGTAGGGCGCCGACGCGTCGTTCACGAGGACGTCGAGCCCGCCGAGCTCCCGCGACGCGAACGCGACCGTGTCTTCGACCTCGCTCGCGACGCGCACGTCGCAGCCGCGCACGAGCGCGCGGCCGCCGTCCTTCGCGATGAGCCGCGCCGTCTCGTGCGCGCCGAGCTCGTCGAGATCGGCGAGCACGACGGCAGCGCCCTCGCGCGCGAGACGACGCGCGATCGCGCGCCCGCACCCGACGCCCCCCGCACCGGTCACGAGCGCGGACTTCATCGCGGCAACCTCGACCCGTCGCTGCGCTCCGGCGTACGAGGTTGCATGGGCCGCTTCACTTCTTGACGACTTCGACCTTGATCGTCGCGCCGATGTCGCCGAGGAGCTTCACCGGGATCTCGTAGGTGCCGAGCGCCTTGATGGGCTCGGCGAGGTGCATCTGCTTGCGATCGAGCTCGAAACCCTTCGCCTTGACGGCCGCGTGCACGTCCTTGCTCGTGACCGAGCCGAAGAGGCGGTCCTCTTCGCCGACCGGGCGCGCGATTTGGATGGTGACGCCGTCGATCTTGGCGGCGAGCTCGCGCGCCTCTTTCTTGGCTTTCTCCGCCTTCGCGACCGCGACGGCCTTTTCGTGGCCGATGCGGTTCACGGCGGCGGCCGTGGCCGGCACCGCGAGATCGCGCGGGATGAGGAAGTTGCGCGCGAAGCCCGGCCGCACGCGGACGAGCTCGCCGGATTTGCCGACGTTCTGCACGTCGTGCTGGAGGATGACTTGAATGGTGGCAGGCATGGCGGACTCCGTCAGCTCGTCACGGTGAAGGGCAAGAGCGCGATGTTGCGCGCGCGCTTGATCGCCTGGTTGATCTTGCGCTGGTGGAGCGCGCAGTTGCCGCTGATGCGGCGCGGAACGACCTTGCCGCGCTCGCTCACGAAGTACTTGAGCGCTTGCGGGTCCTTGTAGTCGATGACGATTTCTTTCTCTGCGCAGAACTTGCAAACGCGCTTCTTGCCGAGGCGGCGTCGCGAGACGTCGGCGTTCAGATCCGGCGCGCGGAGGTCCTTGTCGTCGTCCATCATGTCGTTGTTTCGACGGCCGCGGCTGTCGGCCATCGCGTCTTCACGAACTCGATTGGTCATGATCAGCCCTCCTCGTCTTTCTTCTCGGTGGTGGCGGCGGCGGCGGCGGCGGCGGCGGCGGGGGCCGGGGCCGCAGCGGCGGCGGCGGGCTCACCCTCGCTCTGCGGAGCGATCTCTTCGTCGACGTATTCGTCGCCCTCGCCATCCTCGCGGCGCGGGCGCTGCGGCGCCTCGGCGGCCTCGACGAGACCGAGGATCTTCTCGCGCGACTCTTCCTTCTCCTCCTCGATGGGGAGCTCGAGGCGGGCGAACTTCACCTCTTCCGGATCGATCTGGAGCGACGCGACGTCGACCTGATCGCGGACGGTGACGGTCTGGTACTTGAGGACCGCGTCCGCCAGCTTGAGGTTGCGCTCAAGCTCGCCGACGAGGCCGCCCGCGCCCACGTATTTCACGTAGACGTAGACGCCGCGGCGCTGCTTGGCGACCGGGTACGCGAGGCGGCGACGGCCCCAGGCCTCGACCTTGACGAGCTTGCCGTGGCCGCGGTCGACGACCTCGGCGAAGCGCGCCTGGACGCGGTCGGCCGTGTCGGCGTCGACGTCGGAGCGCAAGATGTAAATCGTCTCGTATTCCTTCGGCTTGGCGCCGGCAGGAACGTTCACGTTGATCGAGCGCGGTGCGGCGCTCTGGGGCGAAACTTCTTCGGTCATGGTTCCTCGTGGACTCCCCGGGGGCCCGGGGTTGGCCCGCAGCACGCGGCTACGAGCAAGGGGAGCGCGTGTTTATCAGCAAATCCCGCGATGAACAAGCCTATTTGGCTCGAGTGTTGATCGCGTTTTGCGCGGCGGCCGGGCCTTTTTCGACCACGGCCGCGACGGCCGCGACGGCGCGAGCGACGACGTCGGGCAGCTCCGCCCGCTCGCTCGCGTCGAAGTCGGAGAGCACGTAGTCGGCGACGTCACCTCGAAAACCCGGCGGCGGCCGCCCGATTCCGATGCGGACGCGCACGAACTCGGGCGAGCCGAGCCGCCCGATGATGCTGCGCAGGCCGTTGTGACCGGCGTGGCCCCCGCCGACCTTCAGCCGCACGTCGCCGAACGGTAGATCCAGCTCGTCGTGGAGCACGACGAGGTGCGCGGGATCGACCTTCACGAACGCGGCCGCCGGCTGCACCGAATCACCGGAGAGGTTCATGTACGTCTGCGGCTCGAGCAGCATCAGGTCGTCGCCGAACGCGCTTCCACGCGAAAAGACGCCCGAAAACTTCTCTCGCCACGGCGGCAGCCCGCGCTCGTCGCGGAGGCGCTCGACGGCCATGAAGCCGACGTTGTGCCGGTTGCCCGCGTACTTCTTCCCGGGGTTTCCCAGGCCGACGACGAGGTACACGGCACGTCCGCTGCGTTACTTCTTCTTCTTCTCTTCTTTCGCCGGAGCGGCGCCCGCAGCCGGGGCGGCGCCCGCGGCTGGAGCGGCACCAGCGGCCGGAGCGGCGCCCGGAGCGGCAGCGCCTGCCGCGGCGGCCGGAGCGACCTCTTCTTCGACCTTCTCCTTCTCGGGGGCGACGACCGCGAGGAGCGTTTGCTCCGGCGGGACGCGGGCGGTCACGCCCTCGGGCAGCTTGACGTCGCGCGTCGCGACGGCCATGCCGAGCTCGAGGTGCGTGACGTCCGCCTCGACCTTGAGCGGGATCGCGTTGGGGAGGCAGCGAATCGGGAGCGTACGGTAGACCTGGCGCAGGATGCCGCCGTTCGTCACGCCGACGGGCTTGCCGATCGCGATGAGCGGGATCTCGACGTCGACGGGCTTGTCGAGCTTCACCTCGACGAAGTCGACGTGACGAAGCGCGCGGTCGACCGGCGCGACGTCGTAGTCCTTGATCATCACCGTGAGGTCCTTGCCCGCGACCTTCATCTGGATGACCGAGTTCTTGCCGCGCTCGCTCTTCAAGATGGCGAGCACGTCCTTCGGCGCGACCGCGAGGGGCGTCGAGGCGAGGTCTTTTCCGTAGGCGACCGCGGGGATTTTCCCCGTGCGGCGCAGGCGGCCGGCTTCGGCCTTGCCGCCGGCGGAACGGTTCTGCGCTTCGAGAGTGACGAGGGAGCTCATGGCATCTTCCTGTTCGGGGGTGCGCTACGTAGCAGAACGGCCCGCAGCCTGCAATCTGCGAATCAGGCGAACAGCGAGCTCACCGAGTCGCTCGAGTGGATGCGCTTGATGGCCTCGCCGAGGAGCTTCGCGATGCTCACCTGCTTGATCTTGGCGCACGCGGCCGCCGCCTCGGAGAGCGGGATCGTGTCGGTGACGACGACCTCGTCGAGCGGCGAGTCGACGATTCGCTGGATGGCGGGGCCGGAGAGGACACCGTGGGTCGCGACGCCGACGACCTTGGTCGCGCCCTTCGCGGCGAGCGCCTTGGCGGCGTTCACGAGCGTGCCGGCGGTGTCGATGATGTCGTCGAGGACGATGCAGGGGCGTCCCTTCACGTCGCCGATGAGGTTCATGACCTCGCTCTCGTTGGCGCGCTCACGGCGCTTGTCGATGATGGCGAGCGACGCGTTCATACGCTTGCGCATAGGCGCGCGCGCGCTCGACGCCGCCCGCGTCCGGCGAGACGAAGACCGCCGAAGAGTCGAAGTTCTTCTTCAGGTAGTCCTCGAGCATCACCGGCATCGCGTAGAGGTGGTCGACCGGGATGTTGAAGAAGCCCTGGATCTGCCCGGCGTGGAGGTCGACCGTCACGACGCGCGTGACGCCCGCGGCCTGCAAGAGGTCGGCGACGAGCTTGCTCGTGATGGGCGTGCGCGGCGCGACTTTGCGGTCTTGCCGAGCGTAGCCGTAATACGGGATGACCGCGTTGATCGAGCCAGCCGACGCGCGCCGGAGCGCGTCGCACATGATGAGCAGCTCCATCACGTTGTCGTTGACGGGGCTGCACGTCGGCTGAATCACGAACGCGTCGACTCCGCGGACGTTCTCGTTGATCTCGACGAAGCTCTCGCCGTCCGAGAAGCGCGTCGTCTTGCTCTTCGCAAGCGGCGTCTCCAGGTACGTGGCGATGTTCTGCGCGAGCTTGGGGTTTGCGTTGCCCGAGAAGATGCAGACTTTCTTGAACAAGCGCGCCGCCTCCGTCGTGGGTTGCGCCGCATGTACCTTCGCCACCGCGACGTGTCAACGGACGCCGTCACTCGGCCGTCACATCGTGACGAACCGCGCGCGGATCAGAGCGAGCTCAGCATGTCGCGGCAGTCGCTGACGGGGCCCTTCTTGCCTTGCGCGATGCACGACTTGAACGCGCGCTTCGCTTGACCCACGTTGCCCATCGCCTGGTACGCGGCGCCGAGAACGAGCCACGCTTCGGCGTCGGTCGCGTCGAGCGCGACCGAGCGCTCTCCTGCGGCGATTGCCGCGCCGTTCGAGCCGCGCTCCAGGGCGGCCTTGGCGGCCTGCTTCTCTTGCCAAGCGTTCTTCGGTTTCTCGGGCGGCAGATCGCCCTTGGGCTGCTCGGTCTCCGCGACCTCCGCGACGGCCGCGTCGGGCTTGGCCTCGGCGGCGCTCGTGTCGGTCTTGTCGTCGGTCTTCGCTGCGTTCGTCTCGGCGACTGGCGGCGGCGCCTGCTCGACGACGGGCGCGGTCTTCTCTTCCGGCGCGGGCGGAGCGGCTGCGGCGTGCGTCACCTCGTGACGAACGGGCTCGTCGCTCCGGTGACCGCGGAGGTTCTGGATGGCGACGCCGAGCAGCAAGATTCCGGCTGCAGCCCCGACGGCCCACATCACGTAGCGCGAGAGGTGGGCGCGACGCGCGCGAGCGTGCGACGACATCTTCTGCGCGTGACGCGCGTCCATCGCGGTGTACGCGCCGCTCGGGTCCTTCGCCGGAATCGGCGCGTGCTCGCCCGCCGCGAAGAAGTCGTCGTGAATCTCGAGGTCGACCGGCGGAACGCTCGTGTCGTCGAGCGCGGGGTTGCTGCCGAAGCCTTCGCGCGCGGCCTTTGCGGCTTCTTCCTTCTTCTCCTCGAGCTTCGCCTCGAGGCGATCGATCTTTTGATCGAGCGCCTCTCGCGTGACGGGCGGCGGCTTCGTCGAGCGCTTCTTCTTGCGAACGACCTTCTTCTTCGGGCGCGCGGTCTTCGCCTCGACGGACTCGGGCAATTCGCTCGGCGGCGCGGCCTCGGCGACGGGCGCGACCTCGGCGACCGGCGCGGCCTCGGGTGCGGGCGTGGGCTCGGGCTCCGGCGCGGCTTCGACCACGGGCGCGGCTTCGACCACGGGCGCGGCTTCGACCGGCGGCGCAGGCGCGACCTCGGCGACCGCGACCGGCTCGGGCTTCGTCGCCTCCACGTCCGTCTTCGCTTCGACGATCGCGGCGGCAGCTTCCTCGCTCAACGCGGGCTGCGACGGCGTCGGGTCGCTCGTCGCGACCTTCGCTTGCGGAGACTTCTTGCGCTTCTTTGCCATGGTCTTCGGACCTCTCGTCACTTTTTCCAGATGACCGACGAGACCTCATCCCGTCGATTCGTCAACGCGGCGATCCCGGTGAGAAGCAAAGTGCGTGCTGACGTACTCTCTCGATGATTTGGACGATTTCGATCCGCGCCGTCAGTTCGCATACGGCGGTGCACGCGACAAAAGGATCGCACAACCCTACGGTCTGGGCCACCATGGCACAACTCGTCCAGGCCTCTTTTTTCGAGGCGCCAATGTAGGATAACGATTGTCGCGCCTCCCGACCCTGAGCCTCTCGTCTCGCGCCGCCGAGCCCGTGCGGCGCGGGCATCCGTGGGTTTATCGCGAGCAAATCGAGCGGGCACCCGCGCTCGCGGACGGCGACGAAGTGCGGCTCGCGTCGAAAGGAGCGGTCGTCGCGCGCGGGCTCGCGTCGAGCACCGGACCGCTCGCCGTGCGCGTCTGGACGCACGGCGACGCGCCGGTCGACGCCGCGCTCGTTTCGGATCGGCTGGAGCGCGCGGTCGCGCTCCGCGCGCGCACGTTCGACGACGCGACGAACGCTTACCGCGTCGTCCACGGCGAGGGCGATCGCATGCCGGGCCTCGTGGTCGATCGCTATGGCGAAGCGTGCGTCGTCGTCATCGACGACGCGGCGGTGCGCGCGCGCGTCTCGGAATTTCTCCCGGCGATCGCGGAAGCGGTCCGCACGCTCGGCGTGCGCGCCGTCCTCCTTCGCAGCGGGCGCGGCGAGGCGAAGCGCGTCGAGCTCGCGTCGGGCGAGCCGGTCGCCATGCGCGCGGCGGTGCGCGAGCACGGCGTGCCGTTCGTGGTCGATCTCGAGAAGGGGCAAAAGACGGGCGCGTTCCTCGATCAACGAGAGAACCGCCGTCGAGTCGGAGAGCTCGCGCGCGGGCGCCGCGTGCTCAACTTGTTCTCCTACGCCGGCGGCTTCTCCCTCCACGCCGCACTCGGCGGCGCGACCAAGGTGACGAGCGTCGACGTCGCCGCGCAAGGGCACGCGACCGCGCAAGAGAGCTTCAAGGTCGCGGGCGTCGCGCCCTCGGCGCACGAGTTCGTCACGCAAGACTGCTTCGCGTTCCTCGAGCAGGCCGCGAAGCGCGGGCGCACGTGGGACCTCGTCGTGAGCGACCCGCCGAGCTTCGCGCCGAACGAGAAATCGGTTCCGACGGCGCTCGCCGCGTACCGGGCGCTCCACCGCGCGTGCGTCGCCGTGCTCGAGCCGGGCGGGATTTTCTGCGCGGCGTCATGCTCGAGCCACGTCGACGCCGAGCGGTTCGCGCAGACGCTCGACGACGCGTCGCTCGAGACGGCTACGCTTCGGCTGCTGGCGCTCCATGGCGCGCCGTGGGATCACCCCATGTTGCCCGCGTTTCCCGAAGGGCGTTACCTCAAATTCGCGGTGCTCGGATGAAACCCGAAATCGTCTATGTCGACAATGGCGCCGGCACCGAGCTCGCGGTTCGGCGCATCGCCCCCGAAAAGCCCGTGCCCGGCGCGCGACCCGTGTTGATCGTGCCTGGCTACGGGATGAACTCGTTCATCTTCGGCTTCCACCCGGCGGAGCGCTCGCTCGAGGCGACGCTCGCCCACCGCGGGCTCGTCGTCTACAGCGCGGACCTGCGCGGGCAGGGCCGCTCGCGTTCTCTCGCGAGCGCGACCGAGCTCTACGGAATGGCGGAGCTCGCGATCGACGACGTCGGTGCGGTGGTCGACTACGTGCGCGAGCGCGAGGGAGGCGCGCGCGTCGACGGATCCGCCGCAGGCGGGACGTCGCGAACGCCCAAGGTCGATCTCGTCGGCTGCAGCCTCGGGACAGCCCTCGCCTTCGGCTACCTCGCGCATCGGCCTCGCGAGAACGTCGGCTCGTTCGTCTCGCTGGGCGGGCTCGTGCGCTGGGTCGACATCCATCCCCTCTTGCGCATCGCGTTCGCGTCGCCGCGCCTCGTCGGCCTCGTGAAGATGCGCGGGACGCGCGCGTTCGCGAAGCGCGCGCTGCCGCTCGTGACGCGCGTGCTCCCCAAGGTCCTCTCGCTCTACGTGAACGCGGGCTCGTCGGACCTCTCGCGCGCCGACGAGCTCACCGAGACGGTCGAGGATCCGCACCCGATCATCAACCGCGAGATCGCCGAGTGGATCGGACGGCGCGATTTGATCCTCCGCGGCGTGAACGTCTCGGCGGCGATCGAGTCGATGCCGCACCCGCTCCTCTGCGTCGTCGCGAAGGACGACGGCATCGTCCCGGAGTCGACCGCCCGCGACGTCTACGACCGAATGGGGACGCGCGATCGCGAGCTCCTCGTCCTCGGCGGCGACCCGAAAATGCCCATCGCGCACGCCGATCTCTTCCTGTCGCGCGGCGCCGAGGAACGCGTCTTCGCGCCGATTGCGCGCTTTCTCCTCGAGCGCGCGGCGTTACAATGAAGGGATGCGTCGCGCCCTCGCGCTCTTGACGATCGCGATCGGCGCGTGCGCGCTCGACGAGAGCGGCCTCGGCGGAGCCGTCGCCGAGGACGCGGGCGCCGGAGAGGCGTCGACGCTGGACGGCGCTCTCGACGCCGCGCCCGACGCGCCCGCCAGCGCGATTGACGCCGCCCCGACCGACGCGTCGCAAGCCGCTTGCGAGACCGTCTGCACCGACCCGAGCGCGACCTGCAAGAACGGTACGTGCACCTACGACTGCACGGCGAACGGCGCGTGCGCCAGCGGCGTGACGTGCCCGGCGGGCGTGCCGTGCGAGATCGACTGCGGCTTCACCTCGTGCGGCGCCCTCGACTGCTCGAAGGCGTCGTCGTGCGTCATCGACTGCGCGGGCGGCGGCGGGAGCGAGTGCGTGGGCAACGTCAAGTGCGGCGGTGCGAGCTGCAAGCTGCACTGCGGCTACAACTCTTGCCAACACGACGTGACGTGCACCGCGGACCAGTGCGAGCTCACGTGCGACACGGTCTCCTGCCGCGGCAACGTGACGTGCGGCGGCAGCGCGTGCGACGTGGCGTGCGGCGACCAGGCGTGCAGCGGCAACGTGACGTGCACGGCTTCGGCGAGCTGCACGATCGCGTGCAACGGGTCGCCGTCGTGCTCGGGCACGGTGCAGAGCGGCGCGCAGACGAGCGCGCTGTGCTGCGACGGCGCCGGCTCGTGCGGAGGCAAAGTCTCGTGCGGCCAGACGAGCTGCACGGCCGCTTGCCTGAACACTCCTTCGTGCCTCGGCGGCGTCGCGTGCACGGCCAAGACCTGCGTCCTCGACGCGTCGACCTGCCCGTAGATCTTTTCGCGGCCGGGCGCGTCTCTAGGCGGGCGAGAGGTCGATTCATGCGCAGATTAGCCATTTTTGCTTCGATTTTCTGGGTCGCCGGGTGCGGAGCCGCGACCACGGCCCGCGGACCGGTCGCGACGAACGACGCGAGGATCGCGACGACGACGACGACGACGGCGACGACGGCGCACACGCTGGACGACGTCGCGCAGACCGACACCGGCGACGCGCCGAGAGCGAACCACGGCGCCTGGATTGGCGTGGCGCCAGAGAGCGACGTGCTCGCGGCGAGCGACGGCACCGCCTCGCTCGGTCTCTGGGTCGACGCGCCGCAAGGCCGCCCGCGCGCGCGCGTGCCGATGGACGTCTCGCTCGTCATCGACACGTCCGGCTCGATGGCCGGCGCGAAGATCGAGAACGCGCGCCGCGCGGCCGCGCTGCTCATCGACGATCTCGCCGACGGCGACATCGTCTCGATCGTGAGCTTCAGCGACGACGCGCGCACCCTCGCGCCGCCGACCGTCCTCTCGTCCGAGACGCGCACGAGCCTCAAGCGGCGCATCGCGCAGCTCGCGCCGAGCGGGTCGACCAACATGTTCGACGGGCTCGGGCTCGGCGAGGCGCACGTCGCCCGCGCGCCCGCGACGCACGCGGTCCGTCGCGTCGTGCTCATCTCCGACGGCATCGCGAACGTCGGACCGTCGTCGCCCGAGACGCTCGGGGCGCTCGCCGAGCGCGGGCTCCGCTTCCAAGCGCAGGTCACGTCGCTCGGCGTCGGCACCGACTACGACGAGCGCACGCTCGACGCGCTCGCGGTGCGCTCGACGGGCCGCCTCTATCACTTGAGCGAGCCGCGCGAGATGTCGTCGCTGCTCCAGCGCGAGCTCGACTTGCTCCGCTCGACCGTCGCGACCAACGCGTTCGTCGAGGTCGTGCCGGCGCCCGGCGTCGATCTGGTCGGCGTCGAGGGTTGCCGGAGCGAGCGCGGCGAGAACGGCTCGCTCAAGCTGCCGCTCGGCGCGCTCTTCTCGGGGCAGCACCGCGAGGCGGTCGTCCGCGTGCGGATCCACGACGCGACCGTCACGAGCTCACGCGCGCTCGCGAGCGTGCGCTTGCACTTCGACGACCCGAGCGACGGCGACGTGCCGCGCATCCAAGAGGTCGTCGCGCGCGCCGGATTCTCCGACGACCAGTCGGCGGTCGCGAGCTCGGAGAACGCGAAGGCCAAGGCGATCATGGCCGTGCTCGACGCCTCGAAGCTCGAGCTCGGCGCGTCGCAGAGCGCCGGCGCCGGTCAGTTCGCCGCCGCCGACAAGCAGCTCGCCGAAGCGCAGGTCGCCCTCGAGACCCGCGCGAAGAAGACGAACGACGAATCGGAGCGCACGCGCCTCGTCGCCGTCGCGCGCAAAGTCGCCCACGCCCGCGCCGACGTCCAAGCCGCCCCGAGCGCCGCCCCGGCCGCCCAGCGCAACCTCACCCTCGAGCTCAACGCCGCCGGGATGAAAGCCCAGGGGTTCTGAGGCGCCTCTCTCTCAGCGGACCATGCGGGCGAGGTTTTCGTCCCATTTGGCGTTCCACATGGGGCTTTGCTGGAGGAGCTTGACGGCGAGGGCGCTCCAGCCGGTTTGGTGGGACGCGCCGAGGCCTTCGCCGGTGTCGCCGTGGAAGTACTCGTAGAAGAGGACGTGATCGCGGAAGTTCGGATCGTTCTGGAAGCGATCGACCTTGCCGTGCGCCGCGCGGCGGCCGTGCTCGTCGCGCAAGAAGAGGTTCGTCAGGCGCCGTGAGAGGAGCGACGAGACCTCCCAGAGGTTCATCCAGTTTCCCGACCCGCGCGGGCACTCGATGCGGAGCGAGTCGCCGTAGAAGTGGTGGTACTTCTGCAGCGACTCGATGATGAGATAGTTCACGGGGAACCACACCGGCCCGCGCCAGTTCGAGTTGCCGCCGAACATCCCCGTCTGTGACTCGCCCGGCTCGTAGTCGACGCGGTACGTGCGCCCGTCGGCCTGGAAGAGGAAAGGCGCGTCTTTGTGCGCGCGCGAGAGCCCGCGCACGCCGTACGGCGAGAGGAACTCGCTCTCGTCGAGCATGCGGGCGAGCACGCGGAGCAGCCGGCGCCGATCGAGAAGCGAGAGCAGCCTGCGCTTGCCCGAGCCCTTGTCGTGGATCGATGCGACCGCCTCGCCGAGCTCGGGGCGGTTCGAGAGAAACCAGTTCACGCGCTTCGCGAACGAGGGGAAGCGCTCGAACACGTCGCCGTCGAGCGTCGTCACCGCGAAGAGCGGAATGAGGCCGACCATCGAGCGCACCTTGAGCGGCGTCCGCGTCCCGTCCGGCGCGCTCACGCAGTCGTAGAAGAAGCCGTCGTCCTCGTCCCAGAGCCCGGCCATGCCGCGCCCGGCCTCGTCGCCGAGGTTCGCCGCCTTCGCGATCAAGAGGAAGTGCTCGAAGAATTTGTTCGCCACGTCCTCGTAGCTCTGGTTCTCGCGGGCGAGCTCGAGCGCGATCTCGAGCAGGTTCAGGCAGTACATGCCCATCCAGCTCGTCGCGTCGGCTTGCTCGAGCACGTGCCCGCCCGGCAGCGGCGTCGAGCGGTCGAAGACGCCGATGTTGTCGAGGCCGAGGAACCCGCCTTGAAAGACGTTGCGGCCCTTGGCGTCCTTGCGGTTCACCCACCACGTGAAATTGAGCATCAGCTTGTGGAAGACGCTCTCGAGAAAATTCCGATCGCTGCGCCCCGTCATGCGTCGCTCGATTTGGTAGACGCGCTCGGCGGCCCACGCGTGCACGGGCGGGTTCACGTCGCCGAACGCCCACTCGTACGCGGGGAGCTGCCCGTTCGGGTGCATGTACCACTCGCGCGTGAGCAGCGAGAGCTGCGTCTTGGCGAGCTCGGGATCGAAGAGCGCGATCGGGATCGTGTGGAACGCGAGATCCCACGCCGCGTACCAGGGGTACTCCCACTTGTCCGGCATCGAGAGGATTTCGCTGTTGAAGAGGTGGCTCCACTCGGCGTTCTTGCCGTGGCGGCGCTCGGCGGGCGGCGCCGGATTGTTCGGGTCGCCGCGCAGCCAGCGCTCGATGTCGTAGTGGTAGAACTGCTTCGACCAGAGCAGGCCCGCGGCGCCTTGGCGGAAGACGCGGCGCTGATCCTCGTCGAGACCGGCGGGCATGATGGCGCTCCAGAAATCGTCGGCCTCGCGGATGCGCTCGTCGAACGTCGCGTCGAAGTCCTCGAACGGATGCTCGCGCACGTCGTCGACGAAGCGGAGGCGGAGCGTCTTCGACTCCCCTCGCCCGAGCTCCATGTCGTAGACCGCGCCGAACTTCGTCCCCTCGTCGCGCGGGCACGTCGCGCTCGCGTCCCCGCCGACGATCGCCCGATGAAAGGCGTCCTTCACGTACGGCTGGGCGTTCTCGACGCCGAAGAGCGCCTTCTTGTTGGTCTCGTTCTCGGTGAAGAGGATGCGCCCTGCGCCCTCCGCGTGGAAGAAGCGCCGCCCGAGGTGAGACTGCTCGGTGACGACGGAGTCCTTGCCGCCGCGGTACGCGCTCGGCTTCGGTCCCTCGTCGCCGAAGCTCCACGTGTTGCGGAACCACATCTGCGGCACGACGACGATTCGCGCGCGCTCGCCGCGGTTGGTCACCGTGACGCGCGCGAGGACGTCCTCGCACGAGCCCTTCGCATATTCGATCTGGACGTCGAAGTACGCGTCGTCGTCGAACGCGCCGAGGTCGACGAGCTCCGGCTCGGCGTCGTGCTTGCTCGCGCGTCGCGCGCGGTCGCGGAGCTCCTCGTACGGAAACGCGCGGTGCGGATACTTGTAGAGTGCACGCGCGTAGGAGTGCGTCGGCGTCGCGTCGAGGTAGTAGTAGACCTCTTTCACGTCCTCGCCGTGGTTGCCCTCGGGGTTCGAGAGGCCGAAGAGGCGCTCCTTCAGGATCGCGTCCTTGCCGTTCCAGAGCGCGATCGAGAAATTCATGAGCCCGCGGTTGTCGCAGAGCCCGAGGAGGCCGTCGTCGCCCCAGCGGTACGCCCGCAGGTGCGCCTGCTCGAACGGGAAATAATTCCACGCGTCGCCGCTCGCCGAGTAGTCCTCGCGGACGGTGCCCCACTGGCGCTCGCTGAGGTACGTGCCCCAGCGGCGCCATTTCTTTCCTTCACGCGCTTCTTCGAGACGGAGCTGCTCCGCCGTGCGGATCTTCGCCATGCGAAACCGCGAGTCTACTCAGTTCATCGGGACGATGCAGCGGCCGTTCGCGCAGCGAGCGCGGTCCGATTGCCAACTGCCACGTTCCGGCTGGTGGTATGTTCACGTCCCCGTGACGAACAAAGGCACGCCGCCCTCCGGCCCTGGTCTCAGCCGGCAGACGCCGCCGATGGGAACGCCGTCGCCGGGCGGCGCGAACTCGAGCGGATTGTTTCCCGCGACGCCGTCGCAGCCGGGCTCGTCCCCGCAAGCCCCCGGCGTCCCGACGCCGCCGCTCTCGCAGCCGGGCCTGCTCGGGACGACGACGATGTCGGGGAGCTCGCCGGCGCCCGGTCAACGCCTCGTCGTGCGGCTGCCTCAGGTCGGCACGCGCCTCGTCTCGAAGCGCGGCGACTACGAGGTGCGGCGAATCCTCGGCACGGGCGAGTTCGGCGCGGTCTACGACTGCCTCGGGCCGTTCGATCAGGTCTACGCGGTGAAGATGATCCGCCCCGCGAACCGCCCGTACCAAGAGGTCTACTCCGAGTGGGCGAAGGAGACGCAGCGTCTCATGTCGCTTCGCCACCCGAACGTCGTCTACATGCACGACGCGTTCGAGCAGGACCACCTCTTCTACATGGCGCTCGAGAAGTGCGAGCACTCGCTCACCGACATGCTCGGCACGCCGATGCAGGAGGGGCTCGTCATCGAGCTCGCGCGGCAGCTCCTCGCGGCCGTGCAGTTCCTCCACGACAACGACATCGTCCACGACGATCTCCACCCCGGCAACGTGCTCATCGTCCACGGCGTGGACCGGCCGACGGTGAAGATCAGCGATTTCGGCATCAGCCACGAGCTCCGCGGCGCGCCCGCGGTGCGGCCGAACGTCGTGCACCACAAAATCATGGCGCCCGAGGTGGTCGCGAGCGGCTACACGAGCAAGCAGAGCGATCTCTACCAAGTCGGCCTCCTCATGTTCTGGATGCTCACCGGCGAGCCGGCGATCCCACTCGGCGTGCCGTACCAAGAGCTCGTTCGCATCGTGGGCGAAGGCATCCCGCGCCGCCGCGCCGAGCAGATCGGCTCGCCGCTCGGCAGCCTCGTCGCGAAGATGCTCCGCCGCCGCGACGCGTACCGTTACAGCTCGGCGCGCGAGGTCTGGGCCGACTTGCGGCAGCTGCCCGGGTGGCAGAACCGAGAGCTCTTTCCGGTCAAATGACGATGCTTCGGCGCGTTCTCGCGATCGTGGGGCTCTTCCTGTTCGTCGCGTCGATCGCGTCGGCTCGGCCGGGCGGCGGGCAGAGTTACCGGAGCGGCGGCTCGTCGGGCGGCTCGCGAT
Source organism: uncultured delta proteobacterium (assembly GCA_963731595.1). Classification (GTDB taxonomy): domain Bacteria; phylum Myxococcota_A; class Polyangia; order Polyangiales; family Polyangiaceae; genus DASXHD01. Next base: position 566,529 of record CAVSWE010000001.1, on the reverse strand, counting down.
CGGGCAGCTCGCACTCGTCGAGCGGCTCGAGCGGCTATCACCCGTCGAGCGGGTCCGGTGGGTCGACGTCGAGCCCGACGTACTCGGGCTCGGGCCCGACGTACTCGGGTCCGGCGACGGGGCACCCGCTCGGCCTCTGCTTCGGGCTGTTCTTGATTGGCGGCATCGTGCTCATCGTGCTCCTCGTCATGTCGGCGTCGAGCCGGCGCGCGTCGGGCGTGCGCTCGGCGGTGCTCGACGCCCAACACGATTTGGAGGCGGCGAGCCGGCGCTCGGTGTCGCTCGAGGCGCTCCAGGCGCGCGACCCGAACCTCACCGAGGCGAGCATCGTCGACCGCGTGCGCCGCATGAGCGACATCCTCCGCGAAGGGTGGACCGCGGGCGACATGCGCCCGGCGCGCCCGTTCATGTCCGACGGCACGTTCTCGCGATTCCAAGTGCAGCTCGAGCTGATGCGGAGCGAGGGCGTGCGCAACGTGATGAGCGACACGAAGGTCCTCTACGTGACGCTCGAGGCGGTGCAGACGAACCCGCCGCTCGACATCGTCCACGTGCGCTTCACCGCCGAAGCGCGAGACGCGACGGTGCCGCTCGTGTCGACGCCCCAGCAAACCCAGAGCGCGCTCGCGAGCACGCCGCTCGCGCCGTACACGGAGATTCTGGACGCTCGTTCGCCGGCAAGGCGCGCAGACCAAGCAGAGCGCCGAGAATGTCGGCAAGGCGTGCCCGTCGTGCGGCGCTCCGTTCGATCTCGGCGGCGGAGAAATTGTAACCTGCAAGTATTGCAAGGCGCTCGTCTGCTCCGGCGAGCACGACTGGGTGCTCGCCGAGATCACGCAGCTCTCCGAGTGGCACCCGAACTCGGCCGAGCCGGTGACGGGGCTCGACGGCCTGCGCGAGGTCGATCTCGGCGTCACGCGCGAGACGCTCGAGGACCGCGCGAGCTACGTCTTCTGGAAGTGGATCGAGAGCGGGCGCAAGGCGAGCGCGGCACCCCTGCGAAAGGCGGCGACGCCCGAGCTCTTCGCGCGCGGCGGCGACGGCGCGCAAGTCGCCCTGAGCGCGCGCGACATCGCGGTGGGCGGCGCGGATCTCGTCCTCTGCGACGTCGCGCGTGGCGGCGAGCCCGCCGACTACGCCTACGTGAACGTCTTCTGGTCGGCGCGGTTCGCGCCCGGCGCCGAGCCGTTCCCGCGGCAGTCGACGCTTCGCCTCGCGCGAAAGAGCGGCGCGAGCACGAAGCTCTCGATGACCCAGGTCGTGTGCCCGAGCTGCGGCGGCCCGCTCGTCGAGACGGACGACCCGCGCTGCGGCCACTGCGGCGCCGACGTCGTCGCGACCGGCATGGTCTGGGCGCTCGACGCCGTCGGCCCGCCCGGCTCGGTGCGTGCGCGGGGCGACGCCGGCCCCGCGGCGTCGCTCGGGTTCCTCGTGCCCGACGTGCGCGATCCTCGCGAGCGCATGGTGCTCTTCTCGCAGATGGCGCACATGCTCGTCTCGAACGGCCTCGCGCGCGACGAGAAGCGGCTGCTGGTCGAGTGCGGAAAGCGCTGGGGGATTCCCGAAGAGATTGTCGGGCGCGCGCTGGCCGGGCAGCTCGTCGGGCAAGTGGGACCGGTCGCGGCGCCGGAGTGGTTCCTCGCCGGGCTCGTCGCCGCGGCGCTCATCGACGGGACGATCGACGCGCAGGAGCAGGAGACGCTGCAGCGAGTCTGCGCCAGCCTCAACCTGACGCCTCAGGTCCTCGACCAGCAGATCGCCGCGACGCGCGCCCGTATGAGCGGCGGGCAAGCGACGGCTTGAGCGCCCTCAGAACGTGAGGTCTTCGGGCGCGGGGGGCGGCGCGTTCTTGTCGGCCGCCACGCGGCGCTTTCGAATCTCGTCGAGGCGCTGCCGCGCGAGCGCGAGCCAGCGGTCATTTCCGTGGCGGGTCGCTTCGTTCACGTAGGTCGTCATGGCCGCCTCGGACGCGCGCCACTGATCCGCCGCGGTCCGCGGGCCGTCCGCGTCGAGGGCGAGCGCCGCGTGGCCGAGCGCGAGGTACCACTCGCGCTCGTAGTCGGGCACGAAGTAGACGGTCGTGTTGATCGGCGAGATGACGAGGATCGCGGCCTTGGTCATGCGCACCGTCGTCCGCGCGGCTTCGAGCGCGCTCCGGAAGTCGCCGGAGCGGTCGAGCGCGACCGCGAGGTCCCAATGCGCGAGCAGCGAGATGTCGACGCTGCCCGTCCGCGACGCGAGCTCGAGCAGCTCGCGGAACTGCGAGACCGCCTCGTCGGCGTCGCCGCGTCGCATGTAGGCCTCGCCCTGGTTCAAGAGCGGCGTCATGCGCTCGGCGTCGGTCGTCGCTCGCGCGAGCACTTGGTCGTACGCACGGATCTCGTCATCGGTGCGCTCGAGGCGCACGTAACACTCGGCGAGCTTCTGCCAGACCTCGGTCGCGAACAGCGAGCCGTCGAAGTCCTTCGCGAGCTTCTCGAGGAGCGGAAGCGCGCCCGTGTAGTCGCCGCGGCGCATCGCGACCCACGCGTCGTCGAAGCGGAGCCACTTGTCCTTCGGCCCCTTCCACGACTCGGCGAGCACGCGCGCGTGGTCCTCGGCCATGATGGTGTGGGCACGCGCGACGAGCTGCGGGTCGCCGGCGAGCTCGTCGGCCGCGTCGATGTCCGCCTCGAGCGCGAGGTGCTGGCGGCGCTGGGCGAACGCGTCGGGATTTTTTCCTAGGTCCCAAAAGGTGGGCGGCGTGTCGGCGCGCGCGGTCGAAGCCGCGCCGATCGTCGCGAGCATGACCGCGACGGTTGCGGCTCTCATCGGTGCCTCGGCGCGCGCGGCCTGGGGCCGCCGCTCGTGGGAGCGCGCCCGGCGCCGAGGTGGGCCTTGCCGTGGTCGAGCCACGGGCTCGACGGCGCGGCGGCGACGAACGCTTGCCACGCTGCTTGCGACGCGGCGCCATCGCCCTCGAGGCCGATCGCCGAGAGCGCGTGCGCCTCGTAACCGAGCGGTCCGAGGAGCGCCGTCACCGACGCGTCCCGCGCGAGCGTCCGCGCAGCCGCGCGCGCGCGATCGTCGAGGACCGCGCGCGCTTCGTCGCGGCTGCCCTGGCGATCGAGCGCGAGCGCGAGCGCGAGCGTCGCGACGGGTTGGAGCGAATCGTTCGCCTCGCGGCGCGCCTGACGCAGCATCGCGATCGCGTCCTCGAGGTTCGACGCCGCGGCGGACGCGTTCATCGTTTGCATCGCCGCCTCGATGTAGGCGGGCGCGCGCTCGCCCGACGAGAGGCCGTCGGCGCGCGGCAAGAGCGCGCGAAACGCCGCGACGCACTCGGCTTCGTGGCCGCTCCGCGCGGCCGACCGCGCGAACGCGAGCAGCGCGGACGGATCGTCGAGCGCACGCGCGTCGCGACGTCGAGCTTCGGAGAACGCCGCGTACGCCTCGGCGAAACGGTCGAGCTTCGCGAGCGCGCGGCCCTTCAGTACGAGCGGGGCCGCGTGGCCGGGCATGACCCGGTCAGCCTCGTCGGCTTGCCGGAGCGCGTCGCCTGCGCTCGAGGCCGTGACGAGCTTGCTCGCGCCGGCGGCCAGCAAATCGCAATACCGGCGGAGCTCGGGGTGCTTCGCGCGCTCCCACACGTTGGTGCCGCGAAGGTTTCCGTCGAGGCCACACTCCGCGGGGCGCCCCGCGGCGAGCGACAGCTGAGCTACGAGAAAGAGCGCGGGCAGCACGTTCCCAAAAGGCTTAGCACACCCGCTCCGAATCGCCGTGCAGGCCGAAGGCGAGCACGTCGCCGGGGAGCCTCAGTCGAACACGCCGGAGCGCACGATTGTCTCGTCCCGCCGCGATCCGACGCTCACGATCATCGCCTCGCAACCCGCGGTTTCCTCGATCATCCGAACGTACGCGCGCGCGGCCTCGGGCAAGTCGTCCATCGACTTCGCCTTCGACAAGTCGTCGGCCCACGGCTCGCAGTCGCGGAACACCGGCTTGCAGCGCTCGAGATCGCTCGTCGGAAAATCCTCGCTCCGTCCGTGCGGCGTCTCGTACGCGACGCAGACGCGCAGCTTCGACAGACCCGTGAGCACGTCGAGCTTCGTGATCGCGATGCGGTCGAGCCCGTTGACGCGCGCCGCGTAACGCAGCGCGGGCAAATCGAGCCACCCGGTGCGGCGCGGCCGCCCGGTCACCGAGCCGTACTCGTCTCCGACTTTGCGCAGGCGCTCGCCGATTTCGTCGGACAGCTCCGTCGGAAACGGCCCGCCGCCCACGCGCGTGCAATACGCCTTCACCAAGCCGACGACGCGCTGGATGCGCGTCGGACCGACGCCCGCGCCGGTGCACGCCCCGCCGGCGATCGCGCTCGACGACGTGACGAACGGGTACGTCCCATGATCGACGTCGAGGAGCGTCCCCTGCGCGCCTTCGAAGAGCACGGTCTTGCCGGCGCGGAGCGCGCCGTCGACCAGCGCGGAGGTGTCGCAGAGCCGCGGCGCGAGACGCGCGGCGAACGGCTCGATCTCGGACATGACCTCGTCGATCGACGGCGGCGTCCCGCCGAGCGCGGCGATCACCGGCTTCCACGCTTGGAGGCCCCGGGTCGCGAGCTCGCGCAGCACCGCGAGATCGCGGAACGCGCCCATCGGCACGCCGCGACGCGCAGCCTTGTCCTCGTAGCAGGGGCCGATGCCGCGCTTGGTCGTGCCGATCGCGCCCTCGCCTTGCTCGCGCAAGCCGTCGACGAGCCGGTGGTACGAGAGGATCGCGTGCGCGCGGTCCGAGATCGAGAGCTCGGCGGCGTGCTCGTAGCCGCGCTTCTTGAGCTCGTCGATTTCGTCGCAGAGGCGCTTCGGGTCGATGACCATTCCCTGCGCGAGCACGCACGTCGTGCCCTTGCGCAGGATGCCGCTCGGCACGAGGCGCACGATGACCTTCTCGTTCCCGACGACGAGCGTGTGCCCCGCGTTGGGTCCTCCCGCGTAGCGCACGACGACCTGGGCGTGCTCCGTGAGGATGTCGACGATCTTCCCTTTCCCCTCGTCACCCCACTGCGCTCCGACGACGACGACGCCCGGCATCAACCCTTCTCCTTGTGGCGCACCTGAGTGAACCCCCACGCGCGCGCGTACTCGTCCGCGCCTTCGGGCTCGCGCCGATAGGCGGCGGCGACCCCGCTTTCGCGCAGGCGACGCGCCTCGGCCTCGTCCCCGACGACGAGCACGCGAGCGCGCGCGGCACCGGGCGGCGCGGCCGCGCGGACGGCCGCGGCCAGCGCGTCGAGGTCGAGCCCGAAGCCGACGGCCGGCATCGGCGCGCCGAAGCGCGCGAGCAAATCGTCGTAGCGGCCGCCGGAACCGATCGCGTCGGCCGAGCCGCGCGCGTACGCGCGAAAGAGCATGCCGGTGTAGTACGCGGCGGAGCGAATCTCGCCAAGGTCCGCGGTGACGTGCGCTCCGAGCCCGCGAGAAACCGCCGCGGCGTGGAGCGCGCGCAGCCGTCGCGCGGCCGGCGCGGCCGTCGTCTTCTCGAGCAGCGCCACGCCTTCGTCGAGCGTTCTGGCCGCGAGCACCTCGAGGAGCGCCGCCGGATCGCGTCCGGCCTCGCGCATGCGATCGGCGATTTCGACGGCGTCCTTGCGTCCGATCGCGTCCACCACCGGCGACGCGAGCTCCGCGGGGACGCCATCGAGCAGCGCGCGGACGATCCCGGCGTCGCCCAGATCGATCACGAAGTCTTCGAGCCCGACCGCGCGCAGCACCGACGCGGCGATCTCGAGCACCTCGATGTCGCCGTCCATGGTCGCTTGCGCCTTGTCGCCCTCGGCGGCGCCGACACCGACGAGCTCGAGCCCGACCTGCGGGATTTGCCGTCGCTTGCGCGCGCGCCCGCTCAAGCGGCGGAGCACGGTGCCTTCGTACGCGAGACGAAACGGCGGCGGGCGCGAGCCGAGGCGCGTCGCGATCATCCGCGCGATCTGCGGCGTCATGTCGGGCCGGAGCGCCGCCACCTCGCCCGACTCCGGCTCGACGAAGCGGAGCACGTCGCTCGGGTCGAGCGCGCCGAGCCCGCGCTCGAGCACGCTCGCGAACTCGAACGCGGGCAGGAGCACGAGGTCGTACCCGAAGAGCTCCAGCCGCCCGAGCACACGCGCCGCGAGCTCGCGACGCTCGCGGGCCTCCTCCGGCAAGAGGTCGCGCAGTCCGGACGGAAGCGGGTGGCTCACGGCGGGAGACTCTAACGCGTCGGTGTTGCGTTGTCTGGCACCTGTCGTCTTTCCAACATGCCCGCGGGGCCTCGTCCGAGGGGATTTCCGCCATTTCACGTGTGGCACGCCGCTCGCTAGAGGTCGCCCGACATGGCTGTGTCCATTCAACGCGATGTCGTAGAGCGTGCGCTCCTCGGAGACCGCGACGCGCTCCGCACGATCGTCACCACCTCGTCGCCGCTCATCGAGCGGCAGCTCCTCCGCTACTCGCTGACCGACGAAGATCGGCGCGATCTCGTGCAGACCACGCTGGTCCAGATCCTGCGGCGACTTGGGTCGTTTCGCGGCGACTCGAGCTTCTCGACGTGGCTCTTCCGCGTGACGGCGAACGAAGCGCTGATGTTCCTGCGCTCGCAGCGGCGACGCCGCGCTCGCATCGCGGAGGTGGACTTCGACGCGGCGACCGACGGCCACCCCGACGAAGCGCCCGAGCCCGACGAGCGCGCGCACGGCAACGCCGCGCGCGTCCGCGTCGTCCGCGCGCTCGCTGCGCTCCCGCCCGATTACCGCGACGTGGTCGTCGCGCACTACCACGAGGACCTCGGTCTCCAAGAGATCGCGCGGCGCCTCGCGATCACCGAGAGCGCCGTCCGATCGCGCCTGCACCGCGCGCGCGCCGCGCTGCGCACGCTCCTCGACGACGCCGCTTGACGGCCTCTCCTCAGGGCGCGGCGGGTTTGACGTCGATTTCGTGCATCGTCGCGCGCTTCTCCTCGAAGGCCTTCACGACCGGCGCGAGCTTGTCGGGGTCGCTCGCGAAATCGGTCTTCTCCTCCGGGTCGTTCGCGAGATCGTAGAGCTGGTAGCTCTTGCCGCCCGAATAGATGAGCTTCATGTCGCCCGTGATGAACGCCTTGCGCATGAAGTTGTACGGACCGGCGGGCATGTCGATGTAGATGTCGCGCTTCTCGTAGGGCGGCTTGTCGAGCAGATCGTCGATCATGCTGCGTCCCGAGAGCTCGCCCGCGGGCGGCTGCCTCGCGCCGAATAGATCGAGGATCGTCGGCACGAGATCGATGGCGCTCCGCCTCTCGCTCACGTGATGCGGCTCCGCACCGGGCACGTAGACGAGCAGCGGAACGTGCACGAGCATCTCCCACAGCTCGATGCCGTGCCAGCTCATGTCGTGCTCGCCGAACGCTTCGCCGTGGTCGGCCGTCACGATGATCGCCGTGCGCTTGCCCCAATCCTGCGACGCGACGTAGTCGAGCACGCGACCGAGGTGGTGATCGGTGAACCACACCTCGCCGTCGTAGAGCGCGCGCTGCCGCGCGCTCTCGCCCTTGCCGTCGCCGAGGAAATCGGGCGCGCCCTCGTGCGGCATGTACTGCTCGTGCGGATCGAAATAGTGGAACCACGCGAAGAAGCGGCCGCCCGTGTTTTTCGGGTCCTTGAGGAGCCTCAGCGCGGCGTCGGAGAGCTTGTCGCTCGTGATCGACGTGTCGTTCTCGCCCTGCCCCTCGTTCGGCTTCGCGGAGAGATCCCAGACGTCCATGCCCTGCGAGAGGCCGCTCCACCAGTTGAAATACCAGTGCGAGGCGCCGCCGAAGGTACGGACGCCCGCGTCGCGCAGGCGCTCGGCGACGAAGACGTTCTTCGGCGCGTATTTGTTGAAGTGACCGCCGTCGCGATCGGTCTCGCTCGGGTATTTGCCGATGAGCAGCGGGCCGACGCTCTTTCCCGTGTACGACGCGAGCGAGTACGCGCGGTCGAAGACGACGCTCTTCTTCGCGAGCGCGTCGAGGTTCGGCGTCGTGTCCTTGTCGTACCCGGCGAAGCCGCAGTCGGGGCGCAGCGTGTCGACCGTCACGAGGATCACGTTGAGATCGCTCGGGAGCGTGACCTTGGGCGGCGCGGGCGGCGCCGCGGGCGGCGGCGGGAGCGGCGCGTCGGAGCCGGAGCAGTCTTCGTCGATTCCGTTTCCCGGCACGTCGAACGCCTGCGGGTTACGGCGCGGGTCGTGGTCGTCGCAGTCGCCGCCGCCGAAATACGGCGAGAAGCCGTCGTGATCGCGATCGGTCGCGCGGCGCAGGACGGCGAGCGAGATTTTTCCGAGGGGCGCGCGCTCGATCGCGCGCGTCACGGCGGGCGACGCGTCGAGCGCGCGCGCTTGGTGCGCCGTCCATGCGAGCGCCCCGGCGACGACCACGAACGCCACGAGCGCGCCGCGGAGAGCGCGACCGCGTCGCTGCGCGAGGGCGACGGGGAAAATGTACGCGCACGCCGCGATCGCGAGCACGTCGAGCACCGGCCGGAGGTCGAGCTCGGGGCGGCCCAGCACCCCGAAGATCGCGAGCGCGGTCCCGCCGTCGCCTCCCGCGTCGCCCGTGCGCACGCCGACGACCAAGAGGAGCAACGCGACGACCAGCGCCAAGCCGCCCGTGAAGATCGGATCGACGAGCCGAGGCATCCGATCGGCGCCGGCGGCGAGAGCGCGACGCATCGGCGGCACGAGCGCGAGCACGACAAGCGCGCCCGCGAACGAGATCGCCGCCGTCACCCCCGCGAGCTCGAGGCCCACGCCCGCGGCGGCGCCGCCCGCGAGCTCGGTCCGGGCGACGTGCGCGAGCGCGACCGTGCCGGCGAAGGCCGCGAGCACGACGAGCGGCGCGGCCGCGGCCGTCCGCGAGCGGGAGAGCACCGGCTCGGCGCGAATCGCCGCGAAGATCTCGGCCGGCGCGCGAGGCGCGCGGGGCTCGAAGTAAATGTGCAGGGCCGCGACCGCGAGCGACACGACGAGCGCGAGCGGCGCGAGCACGCCGAAATCCGCGAGCGCCGCGCCGGACACGTGCGCGGTCTCGAGGCCGAACGCCACCGCGACGAGCGCCGCGCCGACGAGGCCTCCTTCGGACGCAATGAGCACGCGGCGCAGCACCAGGTGCGTTTTAGGCGGTCGGCCGCCCGCTGTCAGCTGCCAGCTTTCCGTTTCGCGAGCGGATGGGCCGCGTCGTAGACGCGCATGAGGTGATCGATCGAGACGTGCGTGTAGCGCTGCGTCGTCGACAGCGACGAGTGGCCGAGGATCTCTTGGATGGAGCGGAGATCGGCGCCGCCGTCGAGCATGTGCGTCGCGCACGAATGTCGCAGCGCGTGCGGGTGGAGATCGGCGCGCCCGGCGCCGAGCGCGCCGCTTCGCTTGGTCATCAGCTGGACGGCCCGCACCGAGAGGCGCTTGCCTTTCGCGCTGAGGAGGAGCGCGCGCGCGTCGCACGGACGCGCCGGCGGCGGGACGTCGCGCCGCACGGGCAGATACGCGGCGACCGCTTCGGCCGCCTTGTCGCCGAGCGGGACGATTCGCTCCTTTCGCCCTTTGCCGACGACCCGAACCTGCCGCTCGCGCAAGTCGACGTCGCCGAGGTCGAGCCCGCAGAGCTCGCTCACGCGCAGACCGCAACCGTACATGAGCTCGAGCGCGGCGTGATCGCGCGCGCCCGCCGGATCGTGCGCGGGCGTCTCGACGATCTCGGCGGCGGCCGACGCCGAGACGAGGGTCGGCAGCGGGCGCCGGACCTTCGGGCTCGCGAGGAGCTCGGTGGGATTGCGCTCGACGAGCTTGGTGCGGCGCGCGTGCTTGAAGAAGCTGCGCACGGCGGCGACGTGCCGCGCGACGCTGCTCGGCGCGTGCGTCCGCGCGAGCATGCCGAGCCAACCGCGGAGCCCGTAGATGTCGACGTCCTCGAGCCTCGGCGCGCGCCCGCGCTTCTCGGTCAAGAACGCGAGGAGGCTCCGGAGATCGCGGCCGTAGCTCGCGACCGTGTGCGGCGAGGCACGCTTCTCCGAGCGGAGGTGCTCGAGAAACGCTTCGAATCGTCGACTGCACCCTTCTTTTCTAGCCCAGCCGGACCGCGTGTCCAAAAACGTGAGTTAACATTCGCCTCGCATGCTGCGCCGATTGCTCGACCGTTTGCGCACGCTCTGGCGGCTCGCGAGGAGCGAACGCGCCGCGCCGCACCAGGTCGCGCTCGCGCTCGGGCTGGGCGCGTTCGTCGGCTCGACGCCCGCGGTCGGCTTCCACGGCTGGCTCGCGGTCGGCGCCGCGACGGCGCTGCGCCTCAACCGCTTCTACGCCTTCCTCGGGTCGCGCGTCTCGTCGCCGGTCGTCTTGCCTTTCATCGTACTCGCCGAAATCGAGCTCGCGCACCGCGTGCGTTGCGGCGCTTACGTCGCGCTCGATCGCCACCACGTCCTCGCGCAAGCCAAGACGCTCCTGCTCGACTGGACCCTCGGCGCGCTGCCGGTCGGGCTCCTGGTCGGTCTCCTCACGGGCGCGCTCGGCTTCGCGATCGCCAAGGTTCGCGACGCGCGCCTCAGGAGCAAGCTTCTTCGAGATCCTCGATCGACTTCGGAATGTCCGCGGTCAGATTCACCGGCCCCGCTTTCGTGACGAGGATGTCGTCCTCGATCCGGACGCCGATGCCGCGCCATTTCACGTCGATCTTGTCGTCGTTCCTCGAGATGTAGATGCCAGGCTCGACGGTCAGCACCATGCCGTCTTCGAGCACGCGCGGTTTTCCGCCGACGTAGTACGCGCCGACGTCGTGCACGTCCATGCCGAGCCAGTGGCTCGTGCGATGCATGTAATAAGGCTTGTACGCCTCTTTCTCGACGAGCTCGCTCGGCTCGCCCTGCAAGATGCCGAGATCGCGCAGGCCGCGCGTGATGATCTCGACGCTCTTCTTGTGCACATCCTCGAGGTTCGCGCCCTCGCGCGTCGCCTCGATGCTCGCGAGCTGCGCGTCGAGCACGAGCTGATAGATCGCGCGCTGCTCGGGCGAGAACTTCCCGCTCACGGGAAAGGTGCGCGTGACGTCGCTTGCATAGTACCCGTATTCGCAGCCCGCATCGATCAAGAGCAGCTCGCCCTCGTCCATCTTGCGGTTGTTCGAGCGGTAGTGGAGTACGGTCGCGTTCGGCCCGGAGCCGACGATGCTTCCGTAGGCCGGTCGCTCGGAGCCGTTCTTGCGAAACGTCTCGAGGAGCAGCGCCTCGACCTCGTACTCGTGCATGCCGGGGCGCGTGTGGCTCATGGCGCGCAGGTGCGCGTCGCGCGTGATGCGCGCGGCGGTGCGCATCGCGTCGAGATCCTCGCTTCCCTTGAGGAGGCGCATCTCGTGGAGGATCGCGCCCGGATCGCTCGACGTCCGTCGGCCAGAAGATGCCGGTGCGAGCGCGGCGGCGCGTCGCCTCGAGCGCCTCGAGCACGCGGTCGTCGAACGCGCGGTCGCGGCCGAGCCGGTAATAGAGGCGCTTTCGGTTCGAGAGCAGCTTCGGCAGCTCGCTCTCGAGCTTGTCGATCGTGAACGCCTCGTCGGCGCCGAACTCGGCCTTCGCCCCGTCGACGCCGGCGCGCGGGCCGTCCCACACCTCGCGCTCGGGATCGCGCGGGCGCACGAACAGGATCGACCGCGGCTTGACGTCACCGGCGCCGGTCGAGACACGAGCACGCTCTGCGGCTCGTCGAAGCCCGTGAGGTAGAAGAGGTCGGAGTCCTGCCGGTACTCGTGGTCGACGTCGTTGTTCCGGACGTACGTCGGCGCGGCCGGCAGTACGGCGATCGACGGCTCGCCCGAGGCGGCCATCGCCGCGACGACGTGGGCGCGACGGTTGGCGTAGAGGTCCCGAAAGCACGCGTGCATGCCCCTTTTGTGTTGGTCCGGCGCGCGCACGTCAAGCCAAAACCCCCCAAAGTTGGCCACGCCGACGGGCGCTGGAGACAATTCGGCCATGGAACGCACCCCCCGCACCGGCGCCGACGCGCCGAACGACGAACGCCGCCGCCGTCGCAGCCACGATCCGCTCGTGGCGCTCCATTACCAGCTCAGCGAGGCTCGCCGTCGAGGCGCGCTCGACACGATCGTGGTCGCCGACGGCTCGGGCGTGGTCGTCGCGGGCGCCGGATCGTGGGCGGCGTGCGAGGAGCTCGCCGCGTTCGCGCCGCTCATTCACGGCGGCACCGTCGAGGCGTCGGAGCGCGTGACCGTGCGCAGCGTCGACGTCGGCGGCGATCGCGTCCTCCTCTGCGCGCGCACGACGAGCGCGGCGAGCGACGAAGAGAAGTCGGCGCACGAGCAAGCGATCAAGCACGCCGCGCTCGGCATCTCGCGCATCCTCCTTCAAGCCGCCTGAGCCCTTGCGCGCGCGGCAAGAACGCGTTGCGCGCGCCGCAAACATCCTACTTCGCCTTACGAAACACGCAGTGGGGCGCGAGCATTGCCGAGCGGCTGCACACGATCCGGCGGAAATCAGCCGCGATCGTGGAAATGCACCTTGCACCTGTGCTCGCGCGTCAGCTACGGCAGATGCCGCTTCTCACGGAGGTCTCATGCGCGTCATCGCTTTGGGCTCGGCGGCCGTTCTCTTCGCTCTCGGTCTCGGTTGCGGCAGCGGCTCGCCCGACACGACCGACGCAGGAACGGACAGCGACGCGGCCCCGGTCGAGGCGGGCGGCGACGACGCAGGCGACGCAGGCACCGACGCGGCAGTCAGCTACCCGGCGAGCCACACCGCGATGCCGCTCGTCGACTACAACGGGGGACGCATCCTCCAGAACCCGAAGATCGTCACGATCACCTTCGCCGGGGACGACACGACGCTCGTCCCGCGTCTCCAGCAGTTCGGCGACGTGATCACGACGACGCCGTGGTGGACCGCGGTGAGCGCCGAGTACTGCCAGCAGCCGAACGACAGCCCGTGCATCGGCCAGGGCTCGAGCGGCGGACACGTCGTCGTCGGCGATCCCCCCCTCACCGATTACACCGACTCGTCGACCGGCGGACCGAGCACCATCCAGGACTTCATCAAGCAGCACGTGGTCGGCGGCGGCGACGGCGGCGCGGCGGCCGATTTCCCGACGCCCGACTCGAACACGCTCTACGTCCTCTACTTCCCCGCCAACGTGACCGTCACGCTCGACGGGTCGGCGAGCTGCAGCTCCTTCGGCGCGTACCACAACACGATGACGTTGCCGGACAAGGACGCCAACCCCATCGCCGTGCCGTACGCGATCATCCCGCGCTGCGACACCAAGGAGTCGGTCACCACCGTCTCGGCGAGCCACGAGATCATCGAGGCGGCGACCGACCCGGACATCGGCGAGAACCACCTCTCGTATTACATGTTGAATCAGCTGTGGGCAGTCGCGGGCGGCGAGGTCGGCGATCTATGCGAGGGGTTCGGCTCGAGCGGCACGACCACGGTCGAGAGCACGTTCGTGGTGCAGCGCTCGTGGTCGAACAAAAGCGCCGCCGCGGGCAACGACCCGTGCGTGCCGATCCCCGCGAGCGAGGTGTATTTCAACGCGGCGCCGCGGCAGGCGAAGGTCGTGCTGGCCAAGGCCGGCGCGAGCGCCGTGCTCGACATCGACGCGTTTTCGAGCGGGCCGACCGCCCCGTGGGCGCTCTCGGCGTTCGATTTCGCGGCGTTCCAGTCGGGCAACAGCATCTTGTCCTTCTCGTTCGACAAGACGAGCGTGCAGAACGGCGATCACGTCCGGCTCACGATCACGGCGACCGCGCCCGTCGTGGGCTCCGACGAGTTTTCGATCCAGTCCAAGGACGGGAACGGCGCACGCCACAGCTGGCCCGTCCTCGTCACGCCGCACTGACGCGCAAACGTCGGCGCGAGAGCACCCTCGCTCCAAAAAGCGCGCTACCATTCCGGTCTCATGTCGGACCCGAGTGTTCCGCCGTTTGCTCGCGCCCTCGACGTACCGCCCGCGGTGGATCCGTCGACGATCGCGTGCGAGCACGCAGAGCGCTGCGGCGGGTGCCCTGCGATCGAGCTCTCGTACGGCGACCAGCTCGCGCTGAAGCGCGGGCGCGTCGTCCAGGCGCTCGCGCGGTACGGCTCGCTCGAGCTCGTCTACGCCGATCCGGTTCTCGCGGCGGAGCCCGTGACGGCGTACCGCACGCGCGCGAAGCTGATGGTGGGCCCGCGGGGCGCCGTCGGCCTCTTCGCGAAGGGCGGCGGGCACGACGTCGTCGACGTGCCGAGCTGCCGCGTGCTCTCGCCGGTCGTGGCGCGCGTCGTCGAGGCGGTGCGCCTCCGCGTGCAGCACGACGCGCGCGCCGGCGGTCCGCTCGCGCCCGGCCCTCTCCGCGCGATCGACGTCCGCGAGCTCCACTCGAGCGGCGAGCCGCGCGCGCTGCTCACGCTGGTCGTCGGCCGGGGCTACGATCTGAACGCGCTCCGCGCGGTGGGCGCGAGCTTGCTCGCCGAGATCCCCGAGGTCATCGGCGTCGCCGCCAACCTCCATGACGGCGAGACGCCGCAGGTGCTCGGCAACGAGACCCACGTGCTCGCGGGCGCGGCCGAAGCCGAGGATCGCGTCGGCGAGACCGTGCATCTCGCGACCTTCGGCTCGTTCGTGCAGGCGCACCGCGTCCAGGCGGCGCGCATCCACGAGCTCCTCGCGTCGCACCTCGGCCTCGCGCGCGCCGCGGCGGACGGCCGCCCGCGCGTGCTCGATCTGTACGCCGGCTCCGGCGCGATCGCGCTCGCCCTCGCGGCGCGCGGCGCGGAGCTCACGTGCGTCGAGGCGTTCGGACCGGCGGCGGCGCGCATCGAAAGGGCGGCCGAGGCGTGCGATCTCCCGGTGCGTTCCATGCACTCGGACGTCGCGTCGGCCCTGCGCGCGCTGCAGGAAAAGGGCGAGCGCTTCGACGCGGTCGTCGCGAACCCGCCGCGCCGCGGGATCGGGCCCGCCGCGCGCGAGTGGCTCGCGCGGCTCGGGCCGCCCGCCATCGCGTACGTCTCGTGCGACCCCGACACGCTCGCGCGCGACCTCGATCACCTCGCGCGGCTCGGGTACCGCTGCGCGTCGGCGCAGCCGCTCGACATGATCCCGCTGAGCGACGAGGTCGAGACCGTCGCCATTTTGCGGCGCGCCTCGGCGACCCCTGCGCAAGTCCTCTTCCAGGACGAGACGGCCATCTTCGTCGAGAAATCGCCGCACGAGCCGATCTCGCCGAAGGGCGATTACGCCGAGTCGCTCCTCGCACGCGTGCGCAGGCTGCCGAACGCCGCGGCCGCCGTCGCGGTTCACGGCATGGGCGTCGGGGCGAGCGGCGTCGCGGTGTTCGCGCGGACGCCCGCGCACCTCGAGGGCTGGCAGCGCGCGCTCGACGCGGCCGAGTCACGCCGCGTGTACCTCGCGGGGACGCGCGGCGTCTTGCCGACCAAAGGCAGCATCACGCGCGACTTCTCGCGCGGCGACAACCCCGACACGACGCAGCCCGCGCGGACGAAATACCGCCGCCTCGGCGTCTTCGCCGGGCACTGCGTCGCGCGGGTGATGCCCGAGAGCGCGCCGAGCGCGCGCAGCGATCGCACGCACCAGATCCGCCGCCACCTCGCGTCGATCGGGCACCCGATCCTCGGCGACGAGCGCTTCGGGCACGCCGCCACGAACCGGCACTTCGAGGAGAAGTACGGGCTCGATCGCACGTTCTTGCACTGCGTCCGTGTCGAGGTCGACCGCCCCGAAAGCGGCGAGCACCTCGTCGTCGAGTCGCCGCTCTCGGGCGATCTCCAGACCGTGCTCGAGCGCGCCGGCGGCCCCGGCACGCTGCGCTTCCTCGAGCAGAAGAACGCGCTCGGCCGCACCAACTCGAGCATCCCGCCGCCGCCCAGCATGCGCCCGACGCCCATCGTGACGGTGCGCGACTCGTCGCCGGGCAGCAGCTCGGAGGGCCGCCTCCTCCGCGCGGATCTCGTCGGCGACGAAGACGACCCGCGCGACTGAGGCCAAGGCGGGCGATGCGACGTCGCTCAGGAGATAGCGCCGAGCTCGCGCGCGAGATCGCGGACGAGCTCGTCGATCTCTCTCTCCCGGCTCGCGGGCCCGGCGATGACGAGCACGCCGCCCTTCTCCGCGAACACCTGCGCGACGCCGTCGTGCGCCTCCACGATTCCCTTGAGAAAGACGACGTCCTCCGCGCGCACGACGATCGAGCGCGAGACCATCCCCTCCCCGATTTCGGCGTGCTTGGTCATGCGAGCGGATCCGGCGGCAGCTCCGACTCGCGCCTCTCGGCGCGCGCCTCGAGCCAGCGCTGAACGTGGGTGACGAGCCGGTCGATGTACGACTCGAGCGGCGGGCACGCGATACCTGTATTTTGCAACAATTCGTCGGCGTTCGCGTGGTCGTAGACGACCGGCACCGCCATCGCCTCGAGGAAGGCGCGCGGGCTCTTGGCGATGCGCTCGATACCAGGCGCGCGCAGAATCGCGCGCGCGATGTTCGCCGGCAAGAACCCGCTCGGCGCGCGCCGACCGCCCGCGCGCGCCACGAGCTCGACGAGCTTGCGCGCAGGCAGCGGCGTCGGGTCGACGAGGTGGAACGTCTTGCCCCGCGCGCGCGGGTCGCGCCCGATCGCAATCGCCGCCCGCGCGACGAAGTCGATCGGCACGACGTTGAGCGGCACGTCGGCGCGCCCCGGCACCGGGAGCGCGAGGTCCGGCGGCGCCGTCAGCATGAGCAGGATGAGCAAATAGGGCCCGTCGAGCCGATCGACCTCGCCTGTCGCCGAGTCGCCGACGACCATCGACGGGCGCAGCACGGCGATGGGCAGCGGGTCCTTCGTGCGCGTCATCGCGCGGCGGTAGACGCGCTCGGCCTGCGCGAGCGTCTCTTCGATCGGGTTGCGGAAGCGCTGGCCGGCGTCGAGCTCGCTCTCGCGCACGACGCCCGAGCGATCGCCCGAGACCGACGCCGACGAGTGCACGACGAGGCACTCGAGGTGCGGGCAGACGCGCGCGACCTCGATCACCTCGCGCGCCGCGCCCACGTTGACGTGCTCGGCGGTGGCGCGGTCCGCCCCGAGGTAGCTCACCTGCACGCAGTGGTGGATGCGGTCGACCTCGCGACCGAGCTCGCGAAGCTCCGCGCCGGAGAGCCCGAGGTCCATCGCCGCCGCGTCGCCCTCGAGCAGGTGGATGCGGGAGCGCGCGCCCTGCGGCAGCGCGTCGAGCGCCGCGAGCGCGTCGTCCTTCAGCTTCGCGTGGACGACGGCGTGCACGAACGCACGCGGGCCAGTCCCCTCGAGGATCGCCTGCGCGACGTGTCGCGCGCGAAACGAGGGGAAACCCGTCAGTAGAACGACTTCGTCGTAGCCCTTGCGCGGCATGGCGTCACTGACAGTAGTGCGCGCCGACGCCGGCGAGCCAGCTGCCGTAGTTGCCGCCGTACTGCTGCGGGTTGCAGAACGACGCTGGCCCGAAGAGCGCGTTGCCGATGCAAGTGACGTTCTGGAAGTACGACTGGCATTGCCCCTGCTCGACCTGGAGCTTGCACTGCTGCACGGCGTTCTGCGGGCACTGGTCGCAGCTCTGCGTCTCGCAGTCGGTCGCGCAGCCCGTCTGGTGATTGCACGTCGGGCTCACGAACGGGCTGACGCAATCGAAGATTCCCGTCGCGTTGGTGAAGTCGAACTCGAACGGCACGAGGCACTTCGCACACGCGGAGTTGATTTGCGGCTCGGTCTGGAAGAAGAGCCGGCACGCGGACGAGTTGAACCCGAGCGAGCACGCCGCCTGCGCGTCCTGCAGATCGCTCGCCGCGCACTGGCCGCTCGTGACCGGCACGACCGGCGTCGAGACCGTCGACGCGCAGCTCCCGTACGTCGCCGGGCATGTCGTCTGCTGCGTCTTGCAGACGCGCGGGCTCGCGAGCGTGTCGCAGGTCGTCTTCTGCTGGGTGCAGTCGGTGCACGCGTTGCCCGCCGAGCCGCAGCGCGAATCGAGGAAGCCCGCGAAGCACGTGCCGCTCTGACAGCAGCCCGGGCAGTTCTTCGCGTTGCACGTCGAGACGCACGTCCCGCTGCTGCACGTCTCGCTCTGCGCCGCGCAGTCCGCGCAAGCCGCGCCGCCGAGGCCGCACTGCGAGTCGGTCTCGCTGACGACGCAGACGTCGCCGGCGCAGCAACCTTTGCAATTTTGCGGAGTGCAGAGCGGCTGGATGTTCGTGCACTGCCCGCTCGACGCGTTGCAGACCTCTTTTTGCTGCGTGCAGTCGGTGCAGAGAGGCCGCCCGTGCCGCACTGGCTGTCGCTCTGCGAGTTGACGCACGTGCTGCCCGCGCAGCAGCCCTTGCAGTTGTTCGGGCCGCACGGCGCGTTCTCGCAGGCGTGCTTGTTGGCGTCGCACACCTGGCCGTTTTGAGTGCAGTCCAAGCATTTCGCGCCGCCGCCGCCGCAGGCGAGCGACGACACGCCCGACACGCACGCGAGCTGCCCGTTGAAGAGGGTGCAGCACCCGGTCGGGCACGTCGAGACGTCGCACGTCGGCTGGATGTTGCCGCACGCGTGGATCTGCGAATCGCAAAAGTCGAAGCCTTGCTGCTGGCAGTCGTTGCACGCGACGCCGCCGAACCCGCACGCGTTGAGCTCGGTCCCTTGGCGACACGTGCCCGACGGATCGCAGCAGCCGTTCGGACAGGTCGTCGAGTCGCACGCGCCCGCCTCGGCGACGTCGGGGGCGCCTGTGTCCCAGACGTAGACCGTGAGATCCGAGCGGCCGCACCCGGCGACGACGCCGAGCGCCGCGAGCGCGACCGCGAGCGCGGCGCGAACGAGACGGTAAGTCATGAGGCGAGTGTAGCAGCTACGCTTTTCTCAAGCGACGCACCGAGAGGCCGACGCCGAGCTCGGCGGCGAGCGCGAGCACGATCGCCGCGCCCTCCGGCCAGTCGAGCGCGTGGCCGAGCACGAACCCGAGCGCGACGCCGAGCACGCCCGCCCCAATCGACCACCACGCCACGCCCCCGAGCGAGCGACCGGCGAGACGCCCCACCGCCGACGGGATGACGAGGAACGCGCTGACGAGGACGACGCCGGCGAGACGAATCGACGCCACGACGACCGACGCGAGCGCGGCGAGGAGCGCGCTCTCGAGCCAGCCGACGTGGATCCCCGAGAGGCGCGCGAGCTCCTCGTCGAAGGTCGCGTAGGCCATCCGCGACCAGGTGAACGCGAGGAACACGGCGGTGATCGCGGCGATGCCGACGACGATCCAGAGATCGTCCTCGCCGACGAGGAGGATGTTGCCGAAGAGGAGCGACTCGGGGTCGAACGTCGTCTGCGTTCGCTTCGCCTTGCGGAGGAGGACGATGCCCATCGCGAAGCACACGGCGAAGAGCGCGGCCATCGCGACGTCCGAGCGAAGGCCGCCGCGCCGCCGGAGCGCGCCGATGCCGATCGCCGCGAGCGCCGTGAACGGGACCGCGACGACGAGCGGCGAGCTCAGCCCCATGAACATGCCGAGCGCGATGCCGCCGAACGCCGCGTGCGACAGCCCGTCGCCCAGGTACGCGAGCCCGCGCGCAGTGACGAGCACCCCGAGGACGGCGAGCAGCGCGGCGAGCAGCGCGCCCGCGACGAGCGCGCGCTGGAAGATCGGGATCGAGAGATAGTCGAGCATCAGAGGCCCTTCGAAGACGCGACGATGAGCTCGCGGATCACCGCGCCGGGCGCGCGCGCGTCGAGGACGGCCGCTCGCGGGCCGTGCGTCAGCGCGACGAGGAGCGGATCGCCGCGCGGCGAGCTCGAGAGCATCAGCGGCCGCGCGACGAGCGCCCAGACCACGCTGCTCCGGATCTCGCGCAGCCAGGATGAAACCTTCGCGTCCGAGCCGAGCGTGACCTGCGCCGAGCCAGCCGCGAGCACCGACGCGGCGTCGACGCCGACGGCCAGATCGAGCTCGCCGCCGCGCGCGGCCCAGCTCGCCTGCAGCGTGCCCGTCGCGGTCGAGATCGTCGCGTGCGTTCCCGCGCGATCGATCTGGGTCACGCCGAGCGCGTCCGCCTCCCACTTCGCCCAGCCGGGCTTGCGCAGCAGATCGACCGCGTCGCCCACCGACGCTCCGACGCCGTTCGGATCGTTGGTCGCGAGCCGCAAGAGACCGCCCGTCTGCGGGCCGCCGGACACCGACGCGAGCGCCCAACCCCCGCGCTCGCCGCCGACGCGCTCGAGGATCTCGCCGAGCTTGGCGACGTCGCCCGGCGGAACGCGCGAGCCGAGCGCCTGCTCGAGAGTCTGCGTGGTCTCCTTCGCCGCGCGCGCGCGGTCGTCTTGGTCCGAGCGCCAGAAGAACGTGGCGAGCGCGTCCTCCGCCGACGACGCGAGCGGCGCGCTCGAGCCGCCCTCGAGCGCGTCCACCCAGCTCGCGACCTCGCCGTCGCGCGGGGCGGTGAGCGTGACGCGCGCGTGGACGCCGTCCTCGTCGACGTCGACGGTCGCGTCGGCCCTCTCCATCCCGGCGACGCGCGTTTCGTAGGTCTTTTCGATCGCGTCGAGCTCGGCAACGACCGCCTTCGGCTCCGCCAGATCGGGCGCGCGACCGCCGTGGAGCGAGCGCTGCTCTTCGTCCTTCGCGAGCAAGAAATGATCGAGATCGGCCCAGCGCCGCTGAAGCGCCTCGCGGATCGGGCCCGCGAGCGCGTCGTGGTTCATGCTCGCGGCGATCGCCGCGGCGGGCAGCGGACGCGTCGGCAGCGTGCGGTACGCATACGGTCCGAGCGACTCGACCGCGGCGCGATCCGAGCCGACGAGCACCCAGCCCCCGGCGAGACCGAGCCACGCCCCCTGGGCCTGCATCAGATCGATCGTTCCGGCGTGACCAGCGACCGCGAGGCCGCCCGATTGCGGATCGCCCTCGAGCGTGCCGCGCGCGCGCTGCGCGCTGACGACGTGCGCCGCGATCACCCACGCGCCACCGCCGCCGACGACGCCGTACGCGGGCGACCCGCCGTCGACGAGGATCGACAGCGCCGGGACGCGCGCGATCGCGCCGAGCACGCCGCCAAACGTCGGCGGCGCGAGCAGGACCACGCCGCCGATCGCGGTCTGAGCTTTGCGCCACGTCGCATCGGGCGTCCCGGCGACGGCCTCGGCGATCATCGACGGCGGCGCAGGCACCGGCGGCTCGACGGGCGCCGCCGCGACCGGGCGAGGCTCGCGCGACCGATACGCGAAGTAGGCGCCGATCGCTGCGAGCGCGGCCGCGGCGCCGAGGATCCACATCTGCTTGCGCCGACCCGCCTCCAAGCGCTTTGCACCTTACACCGAATCGGCGTCGAAATTCGGTCGACGAGTCGCTCGAGCCGCTTTAGGCTGCCCTCGCTGCGAAAGCCGCGGAGCAAGGTAACGAACCGCCATGAGCATGATCGACGAGGTCCACAAGGACTTGCTGGGTTCCGTCGCGAAGGCGCACGACGCGCTCAAGCGCGAGCTTTCGAAGCTCCGCGCGGGCCGCGCGACGTCCGCTCTCCTCGACGGCGTCCGTGTCGACTACTATGGAACCCAGACGCCGCTCGCGCAGATGGCCCACGTCAACGTGCCGGAGCCGCGCCTCATCACGGTCAAACCTTGGGACAAGACTCAAATCAAAGCGGTCGAGAAGGCCATTCGCGAGAGCGATCTCGGCCTCAACCCTCAGGCCGACGGCGACATCGTGCGCATCCCGCTCCCGCCGCTCACCGAGGAGCGTCGCAAGGAGTTCGTGAAGATCGCGCGCAAGTACGGCGAGGAGTGCAAGGTCGCCATCCGCAAGTCTCGCCACGACGCGCTCGACATGCTCAGCAACATGGATTCGGAGGGCGAAGCCAGCGCGGACGAGGTGGATCGCGCCAAGAAGCGTGCCGAGGACGCCGTCGCGGAAGCCACGAAACAAGTGGATTCCATTGTCGGCGGCAAAGAAAAAGACATCATGGAAGTGTGACCTTGACACCCTCCTTGACATGCAGACGCGCCGGTGAAATTCTTTTTCCGTTGCGGGAGCTAATCCGTTGATGCGGGCAGTCGCCTGGGGTCTGACGGACGTTGGGCTCCAGCGGGAACACAACGAGGACTCGTTCATTGTCCTCAAAGAATACGATTTGTACGTCGTGGCCGACGGAATGGGAGGCCACCGCGCGGGCGACGTTGCGTCCAAGCTCGCGACCGAGACGATCTCGGAGTTCTTCCGCTCGACCGCTCAGGACGACGTGACCTGGCCGTTCCACTTCGACGCGAACCTCAGCGAAGAAGAGAACCGGCTCCTCACCGGCATCCGCGTCGCGAACCGACAAATCTTCGAGCGCTCGACGCGCTCCCGCGAATATCACGGCATGGGCACGACGGTCGTCGGGGCGATGTTCTCGCCGCGCAAGGGCCGCATGTACATCGGCCACGTCGGCGACTCGCGCTGCTACCGCATCCGCGAGGGGCAGATTCAACTGCTCACGCGCGATCACTCGCTCTTCAACGACTACCTCCTCGCGATGCCCGACCTCACCGAGGAGCAGCGCAAGGAGCTGCCGAAGAACGTCATCACCCGCGCGCTCGGCATGCAGGATCAGGTCGCGGTCGACCTGCAGAACGACGAGAGCCGCGCGGGCGACGTGTACGTCCTCTGCTCCGACGGGCTCTCGGGCATGGTGACCGACGAGGAGATCCTCGCGATCGTGCAGGGCTCGCAGACCGGCAGCATGCAAGAGGCGCCCAAGCAGCTCATCGCTCGCGCCAACGAGCGCGGCGGCGAGGACAACGTGACCGCCGTCGTCATCGCGATCGAAGACGACGCGCTCGACGCCACGACCGAGGCGAAGGCCGCGAACGGCGACGCGCCGGTCATGTCGACGCGCTCGGCGAACGCCGCGACCGAGGTGCCGCCGCCCGGAACGCCCACGCCGCCGGTCGACGTGCCGCACACGCCCTTGCCGCCCAAGCTCAAGGCCGACGCCGCCGAGTTCACGGAAGAGCCGACCATGCCGGCGATCGACCTCCGCAAGGCCGACATCGGCGAAGAGCCGACGATGCCCGCGATCGACCTGGCGAAAGAGCTCGCGCAGATCAAAAAGCCCGGCGCCTGAGCTCGGCCAAGGTTTGACTAAGCCGCCACCTCACGATAGAGGTTTCGGGCTTTGCTGAAGCCGATTTTCGCCGTTTTGGGGTCTTTCTGCGTCTACATGATGGCCGCGCTCGGGTACGCCGGCATCGCCGCGCTCATGGCGATCGAGAGCGCGTGCATCCCGCTGCCGAGCGAGCTCATCATGCCGTACGCCGGCGCGATGTCCGACGCCGGCGTGCGCGCCGCGCTCGGCGCGCAGTACGGCGTCACGCTGAGCCCGTTCAACTTGATCATCGCCGCCGTGGCCGGCGCGATCGGCTGCAACATCGGCAGCGAGATCGCCTACTGGGTCGGCGCGACCGGCGGACGCAAGGCGATCGAGAAATACGGGCGCTTCGTCCTCATCTCGAAGCACGAGCTCGAGATCGCCGACCGTTGGTTCCAGAAGCGCGGCGACATCATCATCCTCATCGGCCGTCTCCTGCCGGTGGTGCGCACGTTCATCGCCTTCCCGGCGGGCGTCGCGCGGATGAACCGCGTGAAGTTCCACGTCTACACGTTCGCCGGGTCGCTGCCGTGGTGCCTCGGGCTCGCGTATTTCGGCCAGTACCTCGGCCAAGAGCTGCTCAAGGAGAACTCGCTCCTGTCGCGCATCATGCACCGCGCGGACAAGGGCATCGGCGCGGTGATCGTGTTCGCGGCGGCGTACTTCGTGTATTCGCGCGTCAAAACGCTCCGTGCGTACCGCGAGGCCGACAAGGCCAAGGCATGATGGTAAATTCCCTTCATGCACGCACCGCAAGCCCCGCACCCTAGCGCCGACGACGAGGCGGTCGGAGAATCCCCGCCGAGCTCGCGATGATCGCGCGCGCCAAGGAGGCGTGGCGCAAGGACGCGGTGGCCAAGGCCGAGGCGAAGCTCCCGCCGCGCAAAGAGCGCTTCTCGACCTGGAGCGACGCCGACGTCCCCGAGCTGCTGACGCCGGCGGACATGCATGCAGACTACATGCAAGACCTCGGCTTCCCCGGCGAGTACCCGTTCACGCGCGGCGTCCAGCCGACGATGTACCGCAGCCGTCTCTGGACCATGCGCATGTTCGCGGGGTTCGGCACGCCCGAGCAGACGAACGCGCGGTTCAAGTATCTGCTCGAGCACGGCCAGACGGGCCTCTCGACCGCCTTCGATTTCCCGACGCTCATGGGCTACGACTCCGACTCGCCGCGCGCCCTCGGCGAGGTCGGCATGTGCGGCGTCGCGGTCGACACGCTGCGCGACATGGAGGTGCTCTTCGGCGGCATCCCGCTCGACGAAGTCACGACGTCGATGACCATCAACGGTCCGGCCATCGTGCTGCTCGCCTTCTACGTCGCGCTCGCCGACGTGCGCGGCATCCCGCGCACGGCAGATCGGCGGCACGGTGCAGAACGACTGCCTCAAGGAGTTCATCGCGCAGCACGCGTGGCTCGTCCCGCCGCGCCCGGCGATGCGCATCGTCACCGACATGATCGAGTTCTGCGCGACCGAGGTCCCGCGGTGGAACACGGTCTCGATCAGCGGCTACCACATCCGCGAGGCCGGAGCGACGGCGGCGCAGGAGCTCGCGTTCACGCTGGCCGACGGCATCGGCTACGTCGAGTCGTGTCTCGAGCGCGGGATGCCGATCGACGACTTCGCGCCGCGGCTCTCGTTCTTCTTCGACGTGCACAACGACTTCTTCGAGGAGATCGCGAAATTCCGCGCGGCGCGCCGGATCTGGGCGCGCCTCATGAAGGAGCGGTTCGGCGCGAAGAAGGCCGAGTCGATGAAGCTTCGGACGCACGCGCAGACGGCGGGCGTCTCGCTGACCGCGCAGCAGCCGTACAACAACGTCGTGCGCGTCGCGCTCCAGGCGCTCGCGGCGGTGCTGGGCGGCACGCAGTCGCTCCACACCAACTCGCTCGACGAGACGTACGCGCTGCCGACCGAAGAAGCGGTCACGATCGCGCTCCGCACGCAGCAGATCATCGCCGAGGAGAGCGGCGTCGCGTCCACCATCGACCCGCTCGGCGGCAGCTACTTCGTAGAGGACCTGACGACGCGCCTCGAGACCGAGGCGCTCGCGTACATCCGCCGCATCGACGAGATGGGCGGCATGGTCTCGGCCATCGAGAAGGGCTACCCGCAGCGCGAGATCGCCGCGAGCGCGTACCGATTCCAGCGACAGCTCGAGGCGGGCGAGCGCGTGATGGTCGGCGTGAACAAATACGAGACGGATCACGCGCCGAGCATCCCGCTGCTGCGCATCGACGACACGGTGCAGAAGCGGCAGATCGAGAACCTGCAAAAGGTGAAGGCCTCGCGCGACGCGGCGCGCGCGCGGGCGTGCCTCGACGCCGTGCGCAAGGCGTCGACCTCCGGCTCGAACCTGATGCCGCCGATCGTCGAGGCGGCGAAGGCGTACTGCACCCAGCAGGAAATCTGCGACGTGCTCCGCGAGACGATGGGCACGTACACCGACCCCGCCGAGTTCTGAACGCTCAGCCGCCTGCGATCGCGTCGGCGGCGGCGCGGCCTTGTTTCACGCAATCGGGGATGCCCGTCCCGTTGTAGCCGTTGCCGACGAGATGAACGCCCGGCACCGCCGCGAGGCGCTCGCCGATCGCGCGCATGCGCGCGAGGTGCCCGACCTCGGGCTGCGGGCTCGCGCGGACGTGCCGGAACACCCGCGTCAGAATGGGCTCGCCCATGCGACCGAGCAGCTCGGCGAGCTCGGCGCGCGCGAGCCGGACGAGCTCGTCGTCGCTCGCGTCGAGCGCTTCTTCGCGCCCCGCGCCGCCGACGAACGCGCGAAGCAGCACGCGCCCCTCGGGCGCGCGCGACTCCCACTTGCTCGTCACGAACGTGCACGCGACGAGCTTGTTGCGCCCGCCGCGCGGGACCACGAAGCCGGTCGCGTCGAGCGGGTGCGCGACGTCCTCGCGGCGGTAGCCGAGGAAAATCGCGGCCGACGACCCGCAGCGGATCTCGCCGGCGAGGCGCGCCGCGTCCGCGTCGATCGGCCCGAAGAGCCTTCCGGCCGCGTGCGGAGGCACCGCGAGGACGACGGCGTCGCAGCGCATCGTCTCGGACGAAGTCGTGACGTCGAAGCCGTCCCCTGCCCGCGCGATCCGGTCGACGCTCGTCCCGAGGCGAACGTCGAGCTTCTTGGCGAGCGTCTCCGGGAAGAGCGACATGCCCGATCGTAGCGACACGAACGCGCTGGGCGGCGCGCCGCCCTTCTTCGGCGCGTGGGCCGCCTTCTTTCGCGACGCGCGCATCGCGAGCACGAGCGAGCCGTACTTCTTCTCCTGCTCGACGAACTGCGGGAACGCGGCGCGGACGGACAGCCGCCCGGCGTCGCCTGCGAAGATCCCGCTGAGGAGCGGACCGGCGAGGCGCTCGGCCGCCTCGCGCCCGAGCCGGCGCGCGACGAAATCGCCGATCGATTCGTCCTCCCCCTCGGCCCACTCGCGCCGCGGGACGAGCGGCTCGAGGCCCATGCGAGCCTTGCCGAAGAGGGAGAAGAGCCGCGTCGCGACCATCGGCGCGATGCGCGTCGGCACGCCCAGCACGACGCCCTCGGGCATCGCGTGAAGGCGACCGTTCCATGCAACATACACGCGTCTCGTCTCGGGGCGTGTGCCGATCAGCTCGGCGTCGAGGCCCGCTTCGCGCGCGAGGGCGCTCGCGTCGGGCTTGGTCGTGACCCACGCGTCGGGGCCGGCGTCCATCACGAAGCCGTCGGCCTTCGCCGTCGTCACGTTTCCGCCCACGCGCGGCGCCGCCTCGAGCACGACGACGTCGGCGCGCTCGCGGAGCGCCCACGCGCACGCGAGCCCCGACATCCCCGCGCCGACGACGACGACGCGCTTCATGCCGAGAGGAGCTCCCGCGCGATTCCCGCGAGCACCGCGACGAAATCGTCGGCGTCGTTCAGCGACTCGGTCCTCGCGAACGACAGCCCGCGCGACTCGGCCATCGCCTTCGCCTCGATGTCGAGGTCGTAGAGGATCTCGACGTGGTCGGCGAGGAATCCGATCGGCGCGAGGACGACACGCTTGGCGCGATCCGCCGCGGCGTCGGCGGATCCGCCGACGGTTGGGCGTCGCGCACCGAGAGCGTCGAACGCCTCCGCGAGCGTCGGCCCGAGCCACTCCGCCGCGTCCGAGCCCGGCCCTTGGCTCTGGAACGCGACGAGCACGTCGGCGAACGCGCCGCGGAGCCGCTCGACGACGCGCGCGGCGCTCGCACGCACCTCGCGCTCGTAGGGATCGCCCGCGGCGATCACGCGCCTCGGGAGCGAGTGCGCCGTCAGGACCAACGCCGCGTCCGCGGACGCGAGCGCGCGCGCGCGGGCCGCGAACGCGTCGAGCAGCGCCGGACGCTGCCCCCAATTTTCGGCGCACGTGACCTGCGCGCGCTCGCCGATGTCGCGCTTCGCGGCCTCGCCGTACACGTGCGCCGAGTGCTGCGCGAGCGGGATCACGATCGCTCGTTCGATGCCGAGCTCCGCCACGACGTCGCGCGCGTAGGGCCGCCACAAACGCGACGCGTGACGAACCGGGACGCCGAGCTCCGCCTCGAGCTTCTTCGCGAGGCGATCGTCGATCGCCGCGAGCGGCGAGCCGCCAATGGCTTCGTACCGCCTGCGAAGCTCGGTGACGAGCTCGGGCGGCGCCTCGCGGCCGTGCCGAACGTTCCGCAAGAACGCCGGCAGGTCCTCGAGGCTCTCGACCGTCCCGTGCGAGACGAGGAGGACGCCCGTTCGCTTCATCGCGCCGAGGCTTCGTGCACGTAGTCGACGAGCGCCTTGACCGTGTCGACCGGCGTCTCCGGCAAGATGCCGTGACCCAGGTTGAAGACGTGGCCCGGCCTCCCCCCGCCGCGTCGAGCACGCGCTTTGCGTGCTTCTTCACGACGTCGATCGGCGCGAAGAGCACCGTCGGATCGAGGTTTCCCTGGACCGCGCGATCGTAGCCGACGCGTTTCCACCCATCGGCGAGCGGCGTCCGCGAGTCGAGCCCGATGACGTCGCCGCCGGCGTCGCGCTGGAGCTCGAGGAGCGCGTAGGTCCCGGTGCCGAAATGAATCACCGGAACCTCGGTGATCCCGCCGAGCACGTGCGCGACGTGGGGCTGCACGTATTCGCGATAATCCTCGGGCGAGAGCTGCCCCACCCACGAGTCGAAGAGTTGAACGCACTCGGCGCCCGCGGCGATCTGCGCGCGCAAATAACGCCGCACGACCTCGGCGAGCTTGCCCATCAGCGCGTTCCACGCGTCGGGCTCGGCGTACATGAGCTTCTTCGTCTTCACGAAGTGGGTACTCTTGCCGCCCTCGATCAAGTAGCTCGCGAGCGTGAACGGCGCGCCGGCGAAGCCGATGAGCGGCACGCGGCCGGCGAGCTCCTTCTTGATGAGTGCGATCGCGTCGAGCACGTACCCGAGCCCCTCGCGCGGCTCGATCACGCGGAGCGCGTCGATCTGCGCGCGCGTCTTGATCGGCTCGTGAACGACCGGCCCCTCGCCCTTGGCAAACTCGAATGGCGCGCCCATCGGCTCGAGAGGTAGGAGGATGTCCGCAAAGAGGATCGCGGCGTCGACTCCCAGTCGGAGCGGCTGCATCGTCACCTCGCACGCCAGATCAGGCGTCTTGCACAGCTCGAGGAGCGAATGCTTTTCGCGGAGCTTCCGGTATTCGGCCATGTACCGGCCGGCTTGTCGCATCAGCCAGATCGGGGTGGCGTCGGTCTCCATCCGCCGGCACGCCTGAAGAAAACGATGACGGTTCCGTTCGCTCACGGCCATTACTTATCAGGTCCCGTGGGTCGTGGTTCCATGTAAACTTCATTAATCAGGCGGGAGTTGGACATGCGCAAGCTCGGGTGGTTGGTCTTGGCTTTGAGTGCAGCGGGTGTCGCTTCGGCGCCTGCTTGCGGCGGCGACTCGTCGACGTTCGACGGGGGCGCGGACGGCACGACCGGAGACGGCGCGTGCACCGGTCCGTTCTGCAATCCGTTCCAGGACGGAGCGACGACGAGCGACGGAAAGGCGTGCACCAACCTTTGCCTCAAGCAGGTCAACTGCGGCGGCGGCGGGACGACGAGCGTGAGCGGCACGGTCTACGATCCTGCCGGCAACGTCCCGCTCTACAACGTCGCGGTCTACGTCCCGAACGCGCCACTCTCGCCCATCGTGCACGGCGCGACGTGCGATCAGCGCGGCTCCACGCTCTCGGGCGACCCGCTGGTCGCGACGCTGACGGACACCGCCGGTCACTTCAAGCTCGACAACGTTCCCGTCGACTCGAACGTGCCGCTCGTCATCCAGATCGGGAAGTGGCGACGCCGGATCACCATCCCGACGGTCACCCAGTGCACCGACAACCCAATCGCCGACAAGAACCTCACGCGCCTCGCGACCAAGCCGGCGGAGACCTCGCCCGACGACGACATCCCGTTCATCGGGCTCACGACGGGCGGCGCCGACGCGCTCGAGTGCCTGCTGCCGAAGATTGGCATCGCGTCCGACCAGTTCACGAACGTCGGAAACGGCGGCCGCGTGAACGTCTACCAGGGCTCGGGCGGCTCGCACCTCTCCGGCGGCTCTCCGAGCGTCACGACGTTCTGGACGGCGCAAGCCAACCTCATGAAGTACGACATGGTCATGCTCGGCTGCGAAGGGAGCACGCACCCCGAGAACAAGACCGGCACGTCGCTGCCGAACATGGAGGGCTACGCGAACGCTGGCGGCCGCGTGTTCGGGACGCACTTCCACTACTATTGGATCCAGAGCAACCCGGCGCCGTCGCTCTGGCCGTCGACGGCCACGTGGAACCACAGCTCCAACCCGCCGCAGACGAACTGGAACGTCACCATCGACCAGTCCTTCACCAAGGGTCAGGCGTTCGCGCAATGGATGCTCAACGTCGGCGGCTCGACCACGCTCGGCATCTTTCCGATCGACGAAGGCCGCCACGACGTCGACGCGGTCAACTCGCAGCCGCCGACGGATCCGGTGTCGATCCGCTGGGTGTATGGGACGAGCCCGAACATCGTCGAGTACTACTCGTTCAACACGCCCGTCGGCACGACGAGCGACAAGCAATGCGGCAAGGTCGTCTTCTCCGACCTGCACGTCGCGGCCGGCGACTCGCCCGGCGGCACCTTTCCAGGCAACTGCAGCAACAGCGCGCTCACCCCGCAGGAAAAGGCGCTCGAGTTCCTGCTGTTCGATCTCTCGTCCTGCATCCAGAACGACAGCCAGCCTCCTCCGCCGCCCGTGAACTGAAGCGACCGCGAATGCCGGCGCCGGCGAGCCGACTGCGTTAGGCTCGCGACGTGAGGATTCTGCTCGTCGAGGACAGCGAACGGCTCGCCTCGGTGGTCGCGCGCGCGCTCCGCCAGGAAGGGCACCGGCTCGAGTCGGCCGGGTCGTGCGCCGAGGCGCGGCCGCACCTCCAGCACGTCGAGCTCGCCATCGTCGACGTCGGGCTGCCGGACGGCTCGGGGCTCGACCTCTGTCGCGAGGCGCGCGCGGCCGGGGTCGACGTGCCGATCCTCGTGCTCACCGCGCGAAACGGCGTCGCCGATCGCGTCGCGGGGCTCGACGCCGGCGGCGACGACTACTTGGGCAAGCCGTTCGCGGTGGCGGAGCTCCTCGCGCGCGTTCGCGCCCTCGGGCGGCGCGGGCCGCGCTTCGCGGAGGCGCGCCGCGCGTTCGGCGACGTCGTCATCGATCGCGACCGTCGCGTCGTCACGCGCGCGGGCGCCGCCGTCCCGCTCACGCCGCGCGAGCTCGATCTCGTCGCGCTGCTCGCGTGGCGCGACGGCCGCGTGGTCCCCCGCCCCGAGATCCTCGAGATCGTCTGGGGCGACGACGACGAGCGCAACGCAGCGAGCCTGGAGGTGCTCGTCCGACGCATTCGGCGCAAGCTCGGCGAGAACGCGATCCGCACCGTGAGAAACGTGGGGTACGCATGGGTCGACGCTCCCTCGAAGCCGGCCTGAGGGCGCGCCTCGTCGCGTACGTGCTGCCGGCGCTCGTCGTCGTCGGCGCGTCGGCGGTCGCGATCACGTCCCGCATTCTCGGCTCGGCCGACCGCGGCGTCGCGCAGCATCGCGCCGACGCGCTCGCGGCGGCGATGAACGACGAGCTCCTCGAGGGCGACGACTTCGCGACCGCCTCGGGGAGGTGCTCGCGGCGCTCGAGCGCGAGGGCGCGCGCGGCGTCGTGCGCGTTCTCGGCTTCGAGCGCGCCACGCGCGAAGAACCACCAGCGAGCTTGCGCGGGCTCGCGCCGGGCACGTGCGGCACCGCGGCCGCGGCGGGGGAGACGTGGACCGCGTGCGCGGCGGGTCGATTCGAAGGTCGGCGCCGTCGCCGCGATTCGGGTCGACGATCACCGACGCGCGGTCGCCGAGCTCGGCGCGTGGATGGCGCTGGTCGTCTTGCTCGCGCTCTTCGCCGCGGCCGCCGCGGTCCGGGCCGCGCTGAGACCCTCCATGCGCGAGCTCTCGCGTCTGACCGAGTGGGCCGACGCGCTCGCGGCGAGCTCAGGCTCGAGCTCGAGCGAGCGGACGTCCTCGCCGGCCGCCACGCACGCCGAGGTCCAGCGCCTCGCGACCGCGCTCGCGACCCTCGTCGATCGGCTCCTCGAGGCGCTCGCGCGCGAGCGCGCCCAGAGCGCCCACATCGCCCATGAGCTCAGGACGCCGCTCGCCGCGCTCCGCGCGGACGTCGAGATGCTCCCCGAGTCGAGCGCGGAGGCGGTCGCGCGGATGCGGGGCGACATCGCGCGGCTCGAGCGGGTGATCGAGGCGATCCTCGTCTTGTCCGCGCCGCCGAGCGCGGGTGGCGCGCGCGACGTCGTGAACGTCGCCGACGCAGCGCGCGCCGCCGCGCCGCGCGGGGTCGACGTGCGCGCGCCGGACGAAGCGCTCGTGTCCGCCGACGCGCGCCTCGTCGACCTCGCGCTCGCCAACCTGATCGAGAACGCCGACAAGCACGCTGGCGGCGCGCGTGCGATCGAGGTGCGGCGCGAGGGAGACGCCGTGCGCGTGGTCGTCCTCGACGCCGGCCCAGGCGTGGCCGAGGCCGAGCTCGACAAGATGTTCGACCGCTACTGGCGCGGCGCGGCCGGCGAGCGTGGCAACGGCATCGGGCTCGCGTTCGTCCGCGTCGTGGCCGAACGCTACGGCGGCCGCGCGTCCGCGAGACGGCGAGGCGAAGTGGCTGGCCTCGAGGTCGGATTCACCCTCGCGCCGCTCCTCGCGTGGGCGGAAAACTGAGCCGGACGCTCGGCGCTCGAGCCGCGTTAAGGCGCCGTTCAGCTTCGGGTCTTACGATCGCGCGATGCGCCGCATGGCCTGGGCCGTCGCCCTGCTGCTCTCTTCGACCGCGACCGCGCGCGCGCGCGACATCGACTACGCCGAGGTCGTCGCGCGCGCGCGCGCGGCCTCGCCCGATCTCGCCGCCGCCCGCGCGAAAGAAGGCATCGGGCGCGCGGCGGTCGGCGTGGCGGGCGAGCTCCCGAACCCGACGATCGCCTTCGGCACGTACACGCAGACCGCCCGCGTCGCGGCCGAGCTGTCGCTGCCGGTGCTCTTCTTCGGGCAACGCGGCGCCGCGGTCGACGCGGCGCGCGCGGAGCTGCGCGTCACGCGCGCCGACACGCGCGTGACCGAGAGCGACGTCGCGTGGTCGGCGGCGCACGCGTTCGTCGCGCTGTGGACCGCCGAGCGCGTCGCCGATGCGCGCCACGAGGCCGCCGCGATCGCTGCGCGCATCGAAGAGGCCGTGCAAGGGCGCGTCGACGCGGGAACGGCGCCCGAGGTCGACCGTCTCCGCGCTCACGCCGAGCGCCTTCGGGCCGAGGCGGAGGCCGAGGACGCCGACGCGCGCGTCGACGCGTCCGGCTCCGCGCTCGGCGTCTGGATCGGCCTCGACGGCGCGGGGCTGCACACCCGCGGCGACGCGGCGGTGCCCACCGCTCCGCCGACGTACGCGGCCCTCGCCCCCCGCGTCGAGGGCAACCCGATCTTGGATCGCGATCACCTCGACGCCGCGGCGGCGCTCGCGCGCGCGGATCGCGAGCGTGCCCTCGCCCGACCCGCGCTCGTCTTCGGCGTCGGGGTCAACGCACTCGACCCGACGCTCCCGGGCACCGATTACCACGCGTCGATCGGCTTCGAGGTGCCCATCGTGAGCTGGCGAGGGCCGATGGTGGATCGCGAGCGCGCCGCCGCGGCGGCGGCCGAGGCCCAGCGAGAGGCGGACCGCGTGCGCGCCTCGGCTGCGCTCTCTGCGTCGTACCGGCTCTTTCAGTCGGCGAGCACGCGCAAGACGTCGCTCGAGAGCGGCGTCGTGCCGGCGATGAACGCGGCGGCGAGCGCGAGTCGCGAAGCGTACGCGCTCGGTCACTCGCCTCTCGTCGCCACGCTCGAGTCCGAGCGCGCTCGCCTCGAAGGAAAGCTCGAGCTCGTGGCTGCCACCGCCGACCGCGCGAACGCGTGGATCGACGTCCAGCACGCGGTGGGCTCGCTGTGAATCGCCGCGTCGTCTCTTTACTCGCGCTCCTCGCGGCGTGCCGCTCCGCGCCCGCCGAGCGCGAGGACCACCCCGTCGAGGTCCGCTGCGTCCCCGAGACGCACGAGTCGATCGACGAGACGATCGCCCTACGCGGCCGGCTCGAACCGCCGCCGGGCGGCGATCTCCCGGTCGCCGCCCAAGTCGCAGGACGCATCGTCAGCATCAGCGTGCGCGAGGGTCAGCACGTCGAGAGCGGCGACGAAATCGCGCTCGTGGACGGCGCCCCCTCGCGCGACGCCGCGCGACAAGCCGACGCCGCCGTCGCCCAAGCGAAAGCCGCCGACGCGAACGCCGTCGCGACGCTCGCGCGCATCCAGCTGCTCGTCTCCAAGGGCATCGCCGCCAAGCAGGAGCTCGACGACGCGCGCGCGCGCGCGGACGCCGCAAAGGCCGGCGTGAGCGCCGCAGCAGCGGCCGCGGACAACGCGCACCGCACGCTCGGGCGCGTCACGGTGCGCTCCACCTTCTCCGGCATCATCACGCGAATCTTCCGCGGGCCGGGCGCGCTCGTCGACGGCACCGCCGCCACGCCGGTCGTCGAGCTCGCGTCCGAGGGCGGCGTCGAGCTCGTCGCCGACGTGACCGAGCGCGATCTCCTGCGCATCGCGCCCGGGCAGCGCGCGACGATCACGTTCTCGTACGGAGCGGCGCCGGCGACAGGGCTCGTGCGCACGCGCGCCGCGGCCCTCGACGCAGCGACCGGTCTCGGCGTCGTACGCATCGGGGTCGATCGCACCGACGCGCCGATCGGCGCCTTCGGTCGCGCCGTCGTGACCGTCGCGCACCGCGACCGCGTGCCCGTGGTCCCAGCGGCCGCGGTGCGCAACGCCGTCGCCGACGGCGCCGAGGTCGTGCGCTGCGCAGGCGGCAAAGCGGAGGTGGTCGCCGTGCAGGTCGGCTGGCGCGACGTGCGCGAGGTCGAGATCAAGGGCGGACTCGCGCCCGGCGACCGGGTCGCGACCGATCACGTCCTCGGGCTCGCCACGGGCACGTCGATCGCGGAGCCCAAGAAATGAGCCGCCTGCTCGCGCTGCTCCGGCGACGAGCGAGCTTCGTGGGAATGGCGCTCGCGCTGCTCGTCGCGATCGGAGTCGCCTGTGCCTTCCAGATGCCGAGCGGCATCTATCCCGAGGTCGAGTTCCCGCGCGTCGTCGTCGTCGCGCGGAGCGGTGGCGCGCCGCCGGACGTCTTCCTCACGTCGGTGACGCGCCCGCTCGAGCAGGGCCTCGCGACGGTCGTCGGCGTGCAGCGCATTCGCTCGAAGACGATCCGCGGGGCGACCGAGATCTCGCTCCTCTTCGCGCCCGACACGGACATGTGGCGCGCGTTCACGCTCGTCCAGGCGCGCGTCAGCGAGACGCGCGGCTCGCTCCCGCCCGACGCCGACGTCGTCGTCGACCGCGTGACGACCGGCTCGTTTCCGGTCGTCACCTTCAACGTGTCCGGCCACGTGGACCCGCGTGTGCTGCGCGAGACCGCCGACTACGTGGTGCGCCCCGCGCTCGCGAACGTGGCCGGCGCGTCGCGCGTCGAGGTGCTCGGCGGCGACGTGCGCGAGATCGAGGTCGTCCTCGACGAGGACCAAGCCGCCGCGCTCCACCTCGGGGCGAGCGACGTCGCCGAGCGCATCCGCACGAGCCTCGGCCTCCGCGCAGTGGGACGCGTCGAGCAGTCGAGCCAGGTCGTCACTGTGATGGCCGACGCGCAGCCGAGCACGCTCGAGAGCATCGCCGACATCCCGGTCGCGGTCTCGCCGCGCGGCGTCGCCATCCCGCTCTCCGACGTCGCCGAGGTCGTCGAGGGCCACGAAGATCGCCTCGTGCGGGTCGGCGGCCCGCGCGGCGAGACGGTCGCGATCAGCGTCGCGCGCCTCCCCGGCGCCTCCACGCCCGAGGTCGTCGACGCCGCCATCGCCCAAGCCCGCGCGCTCGCGCCGTCGCTCCCCGCCGGCGTCTCGATCGAGCCGGTCTACGACCAGGCGTCGCTCGTCCGCGAGTCGATGGCGAGCGTGCGCGACGCCATCGTCGTCGGCATCGCGCTCTGCGCGCTCACAATCGCCCTATTCCTGCGGGACTTGCGCGCAGGGCTCATCGCTGCGCTCACCGTCCCGGTCACGCTCGCCATCACCTTCATCGGGATGCGCATCGCGTCGCAGACGCTCAACCTGATGTCGCTCGGCGGCATGGCCGTCGCCATCGGACTCGTCGTCGACGACGCGATCGTCATGATCGAGGCCATCGCGCGAAAGCGACACGAGGGCCTCGACGCGATCGCCGCGGCGACCGAGGGCGCGAGGTCGCTCGCCTCCCCCATCGTCGGCACGACCGTGACGACCGTCGTCGTGTTCGCGCCGCTCGCGCTCCTCCAAGGCGTGGTCGGCGCGTTCTTCAGCGCGCTCGCCTTCACGCTGACCGCGGCGGTGATCGTGTCGCTCGCGATGGCCCTCCTCGTCGTGCCGCTCGCCGCGAGCTACCTCCCCGCGCCCGCGGCGCGAGCGCCGCGCGCGCCGTCGCGCTACGACGCGCTCGTCCGCCGACTCGTCGCGCGGCCCGGGCTCTCGCTCCTCGCCTACGGCGCCGTGCTGGCGCTCGGCGCGGTGCTCGCTCCGAACGTCGCGACCGGCTTTCTCCCGACGATGGATGAAGGCGCCTTCGTCGTCGACTACTTCCTGCCCGCCGGCACGTCCCTCGCCGCGACCGAGAAGTACGCGGAAGAGATTCGAGCACGAGCTCGCGGCCACGCCCGACGTCGCCACCTTCACGCGCCGCACCGGCGCCGAGCTCGGCCCCGCGGCCGCCACGCAGCTGAACCGCGGCGACATCATGGTGCGGCTCGCGAGCGGCAAGCGGCGCGGCGTCGACGACGTCATCGCCGACGTGCGCGCGCGCGTCGAGCAGCGCGTCCCCGAGGCGCGCGTCGAGTTCGTGCAAGTTCTGCAAGACGAGCTCGGCGATCTTGCAGGAAACCCACGACCGGTCGAGCTCAAGCTCTTCGGACCGGACTACGACGAGCTGCATCGGCTCGCGAAGAACATGTCGGCGGACCTGCGCAAGGTCGACGGCCTCGTGGACCTCTACGACGGCGACCCCGGCACCGCGCCGGAGCTACGCTTCGTCACCGATCGCGACGCCGCCCTGCGCCTCGGGACGACGCCCGACGCGGTCGGCGCGGGTCTCTCGACGGCGCTCCTCGGAGACGTCGCCGGCTCCGTTCGCCGCAACGACCGCCTCATCGGCGTCCGCGTGCGCTACGGCGATTCCGTGCGATTCGATCCGGCGCAGGTCCTCGACCTGCCCTTCGTCGGCCCCGGCGTGACGACCAAGCTCGGCGCCGTCGCGAGCCCGCAATGGGACACGACGCCGTCCGAGCGTCTCCACGAGGCTCTCCAGCCGATGGTCGACCTCACCGGCGACTACGAAGGGCGCGATCTCGGCTCGGTGGCTCGCGACGCGCTCGCCGCAGCGAACCGCACACCGCTGCCGCGCGGCTACCGCCTCGTCCTCGGGGGCCAGGCCGCGAGCCAGCGCGCGACGCTGCGCGAGCTCGCGTGGGTCGGCGCCGCCGCGCTGTTGCTCGTGCTCACCGTGCTCGCCGCGCAGTTTCGCCGCTTCGCGCTCGCGTTCGTCGTCGTTGCCTCGGTGCCGGTCGCGATTGTCGGCGCGCTGCTCGCGCTCTTCGTCACGCGGACGCCGCTGAACGCGTCGTCGCTCATGGGATGCGTGCTCCTCATCGGCCTCGTCGTGAAGAACGGCATCCTCTTGCTCGAAGAGGCCGAGCGGCAGCGCGACGACGGGGCGAGCAGCGAAGACGCCGTGACGACGGCGAGCGACCGGCGCGTGCGCCCGGTGCTGATGACGACGCTCGCGACCGTCGCCGGCCTCTTTCCCCTCGCGCTCGGCATCGGCTCGGGCGCCGAGCTCCAGCGGCCGCTCGCCGTCGCCGTCATCGGCGGGCTCGTCACCGCGACCGCCGCGACGCTCGGGCTCCTGCCCGCGATTGCGGTCCGCGTGCTCCGGCGCCAGCGGCGCGCGCCGGCGACGTGACCGGGGTCACGAGTATTTCGTATTCTCGAGCAGGATGACGTTCGTCTTGCTGCGCGACTCGCCGACGCTCGTCACGTAGACGGCCGGCTGGTCTTGCACCGGGCAGACCTTCTCGCACGCGCCGCACCCGATGCAGAGCGCCGGGTCGACGTGAGGACGCTGGAGCTTCACGGTCTTCATCGGCGGCGGCTCGCCGTTCGGGCCGGGTTTTTCGCTGCGAACCGGCGCCTCGACCTCTTCGACCCAAATCGCCTTCGGCGACGTCGGGCAGAACTCCTCGCACACGATGCACGGCGTCTGCATCGCCCACGGCAGACACCGGCCGTGATCGTAGAACGCCGTGCCAACCTTGACCGGCGGCACGCCGAGCCCGAGCTTTTGCTTCTCGGTGATCTTCTGGATCGCGCCGGTCGGGCAGACCTGACCGCAGAGCACGCACGAGTGCTCGCAGTAGCCGATGCGCATGATGAAGATCGGCGTCCAGATCCCTTCGATGCCCGCCTCGAAGAACGCCGGGTGGAGCGCGTTGTTCGGGCAGACCTTCATGCACTCGGCGCATCGGATGCAGCGCTCGAGGAACTCGCGCTCCTCGACCGCGCCCGGCGGGCGAATCACCTTCGACGCGTAGTTGACGTCGAGCGCATCGGCAACGCGCGCGACGGGCAGGAACAGCGCGCCGGCGCCGGCCGCGGCGAGCGCCGTGCGGCGATCGGTGTCGGGCTTGGTGATCGCGCTCGCGCGGTTCGGCAGGAACTTGAACTTGATCACGTCCTCGGGGCAGGCGTTCTCGCAGTTGAGGCACATGTGGCACTCGTCCTGCCGCCACTTGACGCCGCCTTGCGGCGAATCAGCGCCCTGACAATGCACCAAGCAAAGATTGCAATCGGTGCACTTGGCGTGATCTTTCTCCATTCCGAAGAGCGCGAACCGCGAGAAAACGCCCAAAAAGGCGCCAAGCGGGCAAAGAACGCGGCACCAGAACCGCGGGATGAAGCGATTGAGAAAGAGCAGTCCGACGAACAAGAAGAGAATCAGCCACGTTTGATGGAAGTACGACTGATGCGACTGCCACACGGTGGTCGCGAGCACGTCCTGGGCGTGGTCGGCTCCGTTCTGGAGGACGTGCGAGTGGACGTGCGTCTCGACGCCGGAGAGGCCGCGCCCGGTCACGTACTGCGCCGCGGGGATCACGCCGAGCCCGATCGACCGCACCGCGATGCAGATCGGGTCGAACATGCCGCCGAGCGCGCTCCCCGCGATCGCGAGGAGGAGAAACGCGTAGAGCATGTAGTACTTGGCGCGCTGGTAGCCGTGCGTCTTGTTCGCCTCGACGCGCGCCGCGCCGCGACCGCGACGCGACGGCAGCAGCCACCCGAAGAAGTGGTGCAGCGTGCCGAACGGGCAAATCCAGCCGCAGAACACGCGACCGAAGACGAGCGTGAGCCCGAGCAGACCGACGCTCCACAAGAGCCCGCGGTAGACCGTGTGCGTCGAGAGCGCGGTCATCGCGCTCACGAACGGATCGGCGAGCAAGTACGCCTCGACCGGCAGCGGCAGCCGAACGGACTGCTCCGCGCTCGCGGTGAACGAGCCGCGGAACGCCGTCTGGAAGAGGAAGTACATGAACAGCGCGAAGAAGCCGATCTGGCTCGCGCGCCGCACCCACTTGAGCGCGCGAATGCTCTTGCGCGCAGGAATGCCGGACCCGGGAAGCTTTGGATTCGAGCTTCTTGGGCTTCGCGGGCGCGCTCGCTGGGGGGGCCAGGGGGGGCGAAGCCCCCCGTTGCGGGGTGAGCGCAAGCGAATCCCCCGAGGGGTGTGCGAGCGAAGCTCGCGAGGGGGCGAGTAGCCCCCTCGTTGAATGTCGAGGTGCGGCCCCGACGTCGCCCTCAGCGCTCACGTCGAGCTCAGCGGGTTTCGCGCCGGCATCCAGGCTCGGGACGGGCCCGGGTTTGCCGGTCTTCCACGGGATCGGCTCGACGTGATCGCTCACGTCAGACCTCTTTCACTCGCAGATTTTCCCAGTACATCGTCCCGATGCCGCGCTCGTGCGCCATCTTGAGGTAGTGGAGGTTGTCGCGGTGCTGCCCGATGAGCGTGCACGCGTACGCGTCGGCGGCGACCTGATCGACCGACGCGACCACCGTGTGCATCTCGCGCGTGTCGTCGATGTTGCCGCCCTGAGGGCCGTTGCGGAGAAGCACGCGCGTCGCGTCGATGATCGTGAGCGACGGACGCATGAAGGTCGCGAGGTCGGCGATCGACGTGTCGATGTTCTGGTGGAGCCGATTGCGGCGGCCACCGAGCACGCCGTACCAGTTTTTCATCGCGGCCGTGAACTTCGCCAAATTGTGGTGCTTGGCGACCGGCACGTTGATGACCTTGTCGGCGTCGACCAGCGTCGTGAAGACCGGCCACTCGTCGAGCACGTCTCCTTGAAGGCGCATCGTGCGGTAGCGATGCTCGGCGGGGAGGACGACCTCGGCGCCCGCGGCGTACGCCGCGCGCCAGATGCCCGAGCGCTGAAAGCAGCGGTTCGGATCGTTGCACGAGCCGTCCGCCACGACGACGCGTTTGGCGCCCGCGTCGTACGCCGCCTTCACGACCGCCGCGACGACCTCGGGGTTCGTGTTCGCCGCGTGGATCGGCATGCGGTCCCAGCCGATGTTGGGCTTCACGACGACGATGTCGTGGCGCGCGACGAAGCGCTTCATCCCGCCCATCGCGTCGAGCGCGCGCGTGACGAGCTGCTCGGGCGTGCTTCCCTCGCCTTTGGCGATCGCAAGCTCGGCGAAGCGCTTGTCCTTCAGGAGCTCGGGGTCGCGGAAGTCGCGCACCTGCCGCGCGCCGTGCGCGGCTTCGACGCCGTAGCCGCCGTGATCCCACACGAGCCGGCCGAACCCGGCGCTCGCGGCGAGCACCCCGGTCGCCACGCCCACGCGCTTGAGCGCGTCGCGACGCGCGATCGGCGCGCCGGAGCCTGGGCGAGGCGGCGGTTTTTCCACGCCTTGTTCTACCCCGCAGCCCGTGCATGCGGCAAGGAGACGGCTAAAATCCCTTGCTTCCGGTAGGATCCGGGCGCCGTGGGCTTCGCCCGGCTGGGAGATCGCGCGTTCCGGGACGCCGCGCCGCTCGGCATGGCCCTCCGCACGACGTTCAACCTCGTCGGCGCGCGCATCCCGCGCAGCTCCCAAGGACGAGGTGGGCCCCGCGGTGCGCGCGCTCGGCATCGGCGACCAGCTCGCCGCGATCGGGACGATCGCGCGCTACGCGATCGCGACCCAGCGCCTGGGTCACGGCGGAGTACGACGTCGTCTCGAACCTCGCGATCCTGATCTCGATCGTGCTTCGGCTCTTCGACGACGACGACGTGCCGGTGAGGATCGCCATGCTCTACCTCTGGATCGTCGCGCCGAGCTACCTCGGCGCCTCACGCTCGTCGCGGACGCGCTCGTTCGTGCGGCCGCGCGGGGCTCTTCCGCTGCGTCGCCGCGTGCGGCTGGGCCTCCTTGCGTGCCTCAAGCGTTTTGCCGCGCACGGTCCAGGCGATTCGATCGCGGTTTGACTTGTTCCTCGCGCGCGCGCGCGGTGGTATGTTCGACGTCGATGGGTCGGGCGACCATGCAGACGCGCGAGCCGCTCGCGGCACGCGAGGTGACTTCCAAGGAGATCTCGCGCGACCCCGTGCTCTTCACGACGGCGTCGCACGAGATCCTCTTCGCCGAGGTGACCGAGCGGCGCTGCGACGTCTGCGGCACCGTGCTCGACGCGCCGACCGGCGACGAGCCCCCGACCGGCGTCTACGTCTGGGCGCGCGGCGACGACGTCCGCCGCGAGGAAGCGCCGCTTTGCGAGACGTGCAGCACGGCCATCTTCGGCAGCGCGCTCGACTTCGAATTCGACGACGAAGAGTAGAGAGAGCGCGCGCTCACTGAATCGGCGCGTCGTCGTCTTCGTGCGGGTATTTCCTCCGCAGGTGCTCGACGCACGCCGCGCGCACGGGGAGCGCGACGTTGGTCGACTCGACGACGAGCCGAAGCTCGTGACGAAGGAGCAGGCTGCACAGCGGGATGCCGAGCTCGGTCGGGGTGAGCGGGTTCAAGACGAGCGCGAGGCGCACGCGCGGGCGGTGCGCCCACTTCGGCGAGCGCGCGACCTCGGTGAGGAGCTCGGGCCGCCCGGGCGTGCGCGCGACGAAGCGCACGACGTCGTCCTCCGTGAGCCGCGGGTTACGGAGCACGCCGCGGATCACGTCCGGGTGCGGATCGCCGAGCAGGCGCTCGAGCAAGTTGCGATCGGGCTTCTTCGCCAGCGACTTGCGCTCGCCGAGCGTGAGCGGGCGCCCGTAGCCGTAATCGGGCGGACGCTGCGAGCGCGGCCCCGGCGCGTGCGACGGATGCGCCGGTCGCCGAAGCAGTCGGTCGAGCGTGACGAGGCCGGCGCCCGCCGCTTCTTCGCGCAGCCGCTGGAACGCGTCGGCCGCGCGCGGATCGTTCATCGCGTCGACGACCGCGACGAGGGCCTCCTTCGCGGTCTCGTCGCCCTGCTCCGCCGCGAGCGCGAGCGCGTCGAGCTCGCGCCCGAGCGCGCCGGCGGCGAGCGTCTCCGCTCGCTCGATCACGAAGTCGCGCCGAAGGAGCGGGTCCGGCAGCGAGGCGATCCGACGTTGCAGCCGCGTGACGCTGCGAGGCGCGGACATCTCAGAACCCGAGATCGGTTCTCCCTCCGCCGCCGGAGGTCGCCGCGGTGTGCGCGGTCGTCGCGGAGGGGTGCGGTCGGGTCGTCGTGGCGATGTGGTGCCTGCCTGTCGCGGTGGGGGCCGCGGTTTCGCTGGCCGTGGCCATGGCGGTCGCGGTCGCGGTCGCCGCAACTGTGGCCGTGGCGGTCGCCGTAGCCGTGGCCGTGGCGGCGGCCGTCTCGGTCGCGGTGGACGTCGCGCTGGGCGCGCGCGCCGAGGCGGCGGTGTTGGTCGTGGCGTGATCGTCGCCGCCGCCGTGCGAACGAAGCGCGACGGCGATGCCCCCGATCGCGAGCAGCGCGACGACCGCGCCGGCGCCGAGGACGACGGGCAGCAGCGATTTCTTCGGGACGGTCCCGATCGAGGTTGCGGCGACGAACGGGGTCGGCGCGCCCGGCCCCGCCCCGAGCGACGGCGGCGGCGCCGTGGGAGCGTACGGGTTCGGCGTGTCGACGCCCGCCGGCAGCGCCGTCTGCGGTCCGCTCGCGTACGGGTTGGGCGTGTTCAGCGGGTTGGGCGTGTTCAGCGGGAGCGTGCCGCGCATGATCGCGGCCTTCTCCCCCGACGTCATCACCTCGGTCGTCGCGACCTGCCCGACCGCGGACGAAAAGCCCTCCGCCAGCTCCTTCGCCGTCTGGAATCGATCGTTCGGATCGCGCGCGCAGGCTTTCTGGAACCACGCGTC
The DNA here is from genome assembly GCA_963731595.1 of uncultured delta proteobacterium. Classification (GTDB taxonomy): domain Bacteria; phylum Myxococcota_A; class Polyangia; order Polyangiales; family Polyangiaceae; genus DASXHD01. The sequence goes on along the minus strand of CAVSWE010000001.1, from coordinate 523,377 downwards.
GAACGCGACCGGAAGGCCCGGCCGCGCCTTCGACGGCAGCGGCAGAGGCTTGACCATGATCTGCATCAAGAGATCGCCGAGCGCGTCGCTCTCGAACGGCCGCTGCCCGGTCAAACATTCGAAGCCGATGACCCCGAGCGCCCACAAATCCGCCCGCCCGTCGATCGCCTTGTTCCCCTGCGCCTGCTCGGGGCTCATGTAATACGGCGTCCCGAGCATCGCGCCGGTCTTGGTGTTGCCGCCGATGTCGAGGTTCGGGTTCTTGCTCTTGGCGATGCCGAAGTCGAGGATCTTCACGATCTCGCGATCGTCGTCGCGCACGAGGAACAAATTGTCCGGCTTGAGATCACGGTGGACGATGCCCTGCTGGTGCGCCTTTCCGAGGGCTCGGCACACCTGGCCCATGATCGTGTTCATCTCGGCGGGCGAGATCGCGCCGGCGCTCGCGATGCGCTTGCTCAGCTCCTCGCCGTCGAGCAGCTCCATCGCGATGTAGGGCATCCCCTCCCAAATGTCGTGGTCGAGGATCTGGACGACGTGCGGGCTACGGAGCGCCGCGGCGGCTTTCGCCTCGCGCTGGAAGCGCGCCTGCATCTCGGGGACGTTGGCGAAATCGCCCTCGATGAACTTCACCGCGCACGGGATGTCGAGCGCGAGGTGCTGCGCCTGCCATACGGAGCCCATGCCGCCTCGGCCGATCATCCGGACCAAGCGGAACTTGCCCGCGACGACGACGTTCTCCCCGAGCTCCATGCCCTACCCAGAATGTTAGACCGCTCGCGGTGGCGCTTGCAACCGAGCCCGAGGCTGCGCAAGCTGTTTCCCACGCGGGATGCCCAACGACCCCATCAACCCAGGACAGGGCAAGCCCGGTCAGGGCACGACCGAAGAGCTGGACGTCAAGGTGCGGCCGAAATCCGCCACACCGCGACGTTACAAGGTCATTTTTCACAACGACGACTACACGACGATGGAGTTCGTCGTCGTCGCCCTCATGCAGTTCTTCCACAAGAGCGAAACCGAAGCGACCTACATCATGTTGACGATCCACAAGAAGGGGTACGGCGTCGCCGGCGTCTACACGCGCGACGTCGCCGAGACCAAGGTCCAGAAGGTGACCGAGTTCGCGCGCGAGCACGGCATGCCCCTCCTCGTCACGGCAGAGCCGGACGAATGAACCTAATCTGTTCCGGCGCTTCGCGCCGATGGGTCCGCGGCGCGCGCCGCGATGGAAGCGAATGAGCATGCGTCTCAGCACAGAAGTCGAAATTGCAATCACGGTCGCGACCAACGAAGCGACGCGCCGGCACCACGAGTACGTGACGATCGAGCACCTCTTGCTCGCGCTGCTCGTCGACGACGGGACCGCGGCGATCATCCAGCACGCCGGCGGCAACGTGAAGCTCTTGAAGAAGAAGCTCGAGGCCTACCTCGACGAAATGGACACGGTCGAAGACGAGCTCACCGCGACGCTCTCGCTCGGCACGCAGCGCGCGATCCGGCGCGCGGCCATGCACGTCCAGTCGAGCGGAAAAGAAGAGGTGAAAGGCGCCAACGTGCTCGTCGCGATCTTCGCCGAGCCCGACTCGTTCGCCGTGAGCGCGCTCGAGTCGCTCGGCGTGACGCGGCTCGACGTGGTCTCGTACCTCTCGCACGGCACCTCGAAGACTCTCGAGAGCGAGGACGCCGACATAACCGGCGATCCGCGTAAGGTCGACGCCGCGGGCGAAGGCGCGATGCGAAACCCGCTCGAGTCCTTCACGGTCCTCCTCAACAAAGAGGCGGCCGAGGGACGCATCGACCCGCTCGTCGGCCGACAGCGCGAGGTCGCGCGGATCATCCAGATCCTCGCGCGCCGCAAGAAGAACAACCCCGTGCTCGTCGGCGACTCGGGCGTCGGCAAGACGGCCATCGTCGACGGCCTCGCGCTCGCCGTGCACGAAGGGCGCGTGCCGAAGGCGCTCGAGGGCTCGCAGGTCTACTCGCTCGACATGGGCGCGCTCCTCGCGGGCACACGCTACCGCGGCGATTTCGAGGAGCGTCTCAAGGGCGTGCTCAAGGGCCTCAAGGAGATCCCGAAGGCCATCCTCTTCATCGACGAGATCCACACGATCGTCGGCGCGGGCGCGACCAGCGGCGGCTCGATGGACGCGTCGAATCTCCTCAAGCCGGCGCTCGCGTCAGGCAACCTCCGCTGCATCGGCTCGACCACGTTCGAGGAGTACCGCTCGCACCTGGAGAAAGATCGCGCGCTCGCGCGGCGCTTCCAGCGGGTCGAGGTCCTCGAGCCTAGCGTCGACGAAACACGCCTGATCCTCAAGGGCTTGCAGCCCAAGTACGAAGCGTTTCACGAGGTCTCGTACGCGGACGAAGCGGTGGAGCAAGCGGCGTCTTTGGCCGCGAAATACCTCCACGATCGGCGCCTGCCCGACAAAGCGATCGACTTGATGGACGAGTCGGGCGCGGCCGTGAAGCTCGCCGAGCACGCCCCGGACGAGAAACCGGTCGTCACGGTCTCGGACGTCGAGACCGTGCTCGCGCGCATGGCGCAGATCCCGCCGCGCACGGTGCAGAGCGACGACAAGGCCAAGCTGAAGACCCTCGGCGACGACTTGAAGTCGGTCGTCTTCGGCCAAGACGCGGCCATCGACCAGCTCGCCTCGGCCATCAAGCTCTCGCGCGCCGGGCTTCGCAGCCCGGAAAAACCAATGGGCGCGTTCCTCCTCACCGGCCCGACCGGCGTCGGCAAGACCGAGGTGGCCAAGCAGCTCGCGCGCATCCTCGGCGTCTCGTTCCTCCGCTTCGACATGAGCGAGTACATGGAGCGCCACTCGGTCTCGCGGCTCATCGGCGCTCCGCCCGGGTACGTCGGCTTCGATCAAGGCGGCCTCTTGACCGACGCGGTGTCGAAGACGCCGCACGCCGTCCTCCTCCTCGACGAGATGGAAAAGGCGCACCCGGACGTGTTCAACATCCTGCTGCAGGTGATGGACCACGGTCGCCTGACCGACAACAACGGCAAGAGCACCGATTTCCGCCACGTCATCCTCCTCATGACGAGCAACGTCGGCGCGCGCGATCTCGCGCGTCGTTCGGTGGGATTCGGCGGGGGACGCAACGTCGGCGACGCCGATCGCGAGTTCAAGCTGATGTTCAGCCCCGAGTTCCGCAACCGGCTCGACGCGCGCATCGCCTTCGACGCGCTGTCGAAACAGACGATGTCCAGCATCGTCGACAAGTTCGTCAAGGAGCTCGAGGCGCAGCTCGCCGACCGCAAAGTGGAGATCGCGATTGACGCCGCGGCGCGCGCGTATCTCGCCGAGAAAGGCTACGATCCCGATTTCGGCGCCCGCCCGCTCGCTCGCGTCATCCAAGAGGAGGTCAAGCGCCCGCTCGGCGACGAGCTGCTCTTCGGCAAGCTCGAGCACGGCGGCCGCGTGAACGTGGGCTTCGCCGACGGCAAGCTCACCTTCTCGTTCGAGGCCGCTCCGCCCGAGGCGGCTGTTCCCGCGCGGCAAGACGCTTAAACGTTCAGGCAACGACCCCGCGCGCGATTTGCGGCATCCAAGGATGCCATGAGCCAAACTCTAGGCCTCCAGGGCGCCGTTCCCGAGGCGCTCCAAACCGCTCTCCGCGCGCTCGGCTACGAGCTTCACCCGGCAAACCCCGCCGACGAGGTCGTCTTGGTAGCCGATCGTTCGGAGCCGAACGATTCCGACTCCCAGGCCGTGAAAGTCGCCCTCTGCGAGACGGTCGACGCCATCGCCTCCGCGTACAAAGCCGGCGCCGACTTCGCCGCTCCGACCGATCCGGCCGTGCTCGGGGGCGTCCTCGAGCGCGCTCGCGCGTTCGCCGAGAGCCGCCGCCAGGCCGCAAGCCTCCGCGGATCGACCCTCGCCACGCTCGAACGCGAGGCGATCTTGGCCGCGATGAAGGCCGCCGCCGGGAGCACCGCCCGCGCCGCGGCGATGCTCGACATCAGCGTGCGCAAGGTCCAGTACAAGCTCCACGAATACGGCGTCCCGCTCACCCGGCGCGGGTCCGCGCCGAAGATCGAGCAGAAAAAAGCCGCCAACGGCTGACTGAACATCTGTATAGTCTCTAGCGTGAGACGTCTCACGGTGGAGAATCCCGCGAATCGGTTCGCCGAGACCGAGCTCGTGTATCTCGAAGGCGAGGACGCGCCCGCCGCCGCGCTCGAGGTCTATTTCGATCGCACGGGCTCGGTCCTCGCGAAGAACGACAGCCCCGACGTCGGGTTCACCTACAGCGTGAACCCGTACCGGGGATGCTTCCACGGCTGCGCCTATTGCTACGCGCGGCCCACGCACGAGTACCTGAGCTTCGGCGCGGGGACCGACTTCGAGCGGAAGATCGTCGTGAAGCGCGACGCGCCCGCGCTGCTCCGCAAGGCGCTGTCGTCGAAGTCGTGGCGCGGCGAGCTCCTGATGTTCAGCGGCGTCACCGATTGTTACCAGCCGCTCGAGTCGCGCTATCGGCTCACGCGCGGGTGCCTGGAAGTATGTGTAGAGCACAAGAATCCCGCCCACGTGATCACGAAGTCGCCGCTCGTCGAGCGCGACGTCGACGTGCTGGTCGAGCTCGGGCGCGTGGCGCAGGCGTCCGTCGCGATCAGCATCCCGTTTTTTCGCGAGGAGCACGCGCGCGCGCTCGAGCCCTACGTGACGACGCCGGCGCGGCGGCTCCGCGCGATCGAGCGGCTCGCGGCGGCCGGGGTGCGCGTCGGAGTGATGGTCGCGCCGATCGTCCCGGGCCTCGGCGACGAGGAGATGCCGCGCGTGCTGGAGGCGGCGCGCGCAGCCGGCGCGTCGTTCGCCGGCTGGGTCCTGCTGCGCCTGCCGGGACACGTGCGCGACGTGTTCGAGGCGCGCATCCGCGCGGCGCTGCCCGAGAAGGCCGAGCGGATCATGTCGCACGTCAAGCAGTCGCGGGGGGGAAAGGTGTATGATGCAACTTTCGGCGTGCGCGGCCGCGGTACGGGGCCCTACGCCGAAGCGATCGCGGCGCTGTTCGAGGCGACGACGAAGCGGCTCGGCTTCGAGCGGCCCGACCGGCGCGAGGAGGGCGCGCCCGGAATGGCCACGATGGCGAACGTCCCAGCGCCGCCCCCGCGCGGGCAGCTCGACCTCTTCCGGTGACGCGTCACGTGGCCTCTCGCGAGCGACGGATCTTGACGAGGTCGCGCGGCGAGGCCGGGCGAGCGTCGGGCGCGTCGAGCGGCTCGACGGCGAGCTCGAAGCGGCCGTTGTCGAACGGCTCGCCGGGCGCGCGCGCCGCGGGGACGAGGCGCTCGCGTAGCCCGCGCGCCGCGAAGTTGCGCGCGCGATAGCTGCAGTACGGGTTGTTCCCCGGCCGGCCGAGGATCGCGTGGGCGGTGAACGTGCAGCCGCCCATGCACGGCTCGGCGAACGCGCACGTCCGGCAGAAGCCCCACAGGTCGTCGACCGTGCGCGCGCGCGTGAAGGCGAGCTCGGGCGCATCGTTCCAGATCGAGGCGAGCGAACGCTCGAGCAGCGTACCGCCGACGTAGTGCTTCGTCTGGAGCGACGGGCAGCCCTTCACCGCGCCGTCGGACTCGATCCCGAGGACGAAGCGCCCGGCCGCGCAGCCCTGGAAATGGTCGCGGCCGTCCTCGGTCGTCGAGCGAAGGAGCGCTTCCTCCGGGCCGAAGTAGCCGAGGTTGTTCCCGGGCATGAGGAGGACGCCGTCGCCGTACGCGCGTTTCTTCAGCGCGGCGACGCGCGGGACGACGTCGAGCAAGTCCCAAGGCTGGAGCACGAGGTCGGCGCGATCCGCGGCGCGACCGAGCGGCGCGGTGAGCTGAACCTGCCACGAGCGGACGTGGTGCGCGCGCAGGTGCTCGTAAAGCGGCTCGAGGATCGGACGCGTTCAGCCGGTTCACGTTGGTGTTCGCCGCGACCGTCAGGCCCGCGGCCGAGCAGCGCGTCGAGCGCGGCGGTCGCCGAGGCGAAGCTCCCGCGCGCAGCGCGCATGAGATCGTGCGTGGGCTCGAGCGCCGTCGACGCTGACCGAGGCGCTGTAGAGGCCCGCGGCCGCGATCGCGCGGGCGAGCTCGGACGTGACTCCGCGACCGCCGGTGGTCATCGTCGGGCGGATCCCCGCGGCCCGGAGCGCGGCATCACGTCGAGAAAGCCGGGGTGGAGGTAGGCCTCGCCGCCGATGAGCACGACCTCCTCGGCGCGCATCGCCGCGAGCTCGGCGACGACCGCGAGCGCCTCGCTCGTCGAGAGCTCGCGGGCGCGCGCGTCGCCGGCGCGCGAGCCGCAGTGCGTACACGGCTGATCGCACGCGAGGGTGAGCTCCCAGACGACGTAAGCCGGCCGGAGATCGCCCGGGTGAAGCTCGAGACGTCGCAGCGCTCGCATCGCGCGGCCCATGCTACGCTCGCCCGCATGATTCAGCTTCCCTCTTGCAAAGCTGCGGCGGCTTCATCGGTCTCGCGCTCGTGTCGTGCCCTCACTGCGGCGCGCGTCGTCGCGCGCGCGCGCGATCGCGGTCGGCATCGCCGCCGCCGCGGGCGGCAGCGCGGTGTCGATGACGCTCATGGCCTGCTACGGGATGAGCTGCGTGGACGCGAACTGCTGGCGAGCCGCCGGACGCCTCCGGAGACGCGTCCGACGCCTCCGCCGACGGGGCGTCCGTCGACGCCGCCTCCGACGCCGGCGCCGATGCCGACGCCGCGTCCGACGCGACCTCCGACGGCGAATCCGACGCGGCCTCCGACGCGGCCTCCGACGCGACTGTGGACTGAATCCTTCGGTGCGCTCCCGCTTCGTCCTGCTCGCCGCGCTCGCGCTCTCGCCCTCGTCCAGTGGGGACGTCGCGGTCGACGACGGCGCGAAGTACGACGACGACGCGTCGCTCCCGGCGCACGCCGAGGACGTCGTCGACTACACGCTCCGCGCGGAGCTCGACCCGAGCGCGCACACGGTCCACGGCGACGGCACGATCGTCTGGCGCAACACGAGCAACGAAGCCGGTGCGCGAGCTCTGGCTGCACCTCTACTTGAACGCGTTCAAGAACGAGCAGTCGACGTTCATGCGCGAGCCCGCGTTCGGCGGGCGCGGCGGCGGGCGCCCGACCGACTGGGGCATCGATCGACGTCGGCTGGCGCTTCGCGATGGCGGCGGCGATCGATCTCTGGCCCGGCGCGCGACAAGACCGGCGGCGCCCGGGCGATCCCGACGAGACCGACGTGCGCGTGCCGCTGCCGAGCGAAATCCCGCCCGGTGGGAGCGATCGACGTTCGAGATCGACCTGGGACGACAAGCTGCCGACCGTCGTCGAGCGCACCGGCTACTTCGAGCTCGTTCCACATGATCGGGCAGTGGTTCCCGAAGCTCGCGCGGCTCGAGCCGGACGGGCGCTGGGCCCACTTTCCGTTTCACCACCTCGCCGAGTTCTACTCCGACTTCGGCACGTACGACGTGACGCTGAAGGTGCCCGAGAATTTCACCATCGGCGCGACCGGGCCCGATCGTCGAGTCGCGGGACGAGGGAAACCGGCGCGTCCAGCGCCACGTGCAGAGCGACATCCACGATTTCGCCTGGACCGCGTAGGACCGGTTCCAAGAGCGCGACGAGAAGATCGACGGCGTCTCGGTGCGCATCCTCTACCCGCGCGGGCTCGGCTACGTCGCCGAGCGCGAGCTCCGGACGATTCGCTTCGCGATGCCGTATTACGGAAAGCGATACGGCAAATACCCGTACTCCGTGCTGACGCTCGTGCACCCGCCCGAGGGCGCGGGCGAAGCGGGCGGCATGGAGTACCCGACGCTCATCACGACCGGCGGCCCTTGGTACGGCCCGCGCGCGGAGTGTTCGGAATCGAGCTCGTGACCATCCACGAGTTCGGGCACCAGTGGTTCTACGGCATGCTCGCCTCCGACGAGGTGACCTGGCCGTTCCTCGACGAAGGGATGAACAGCTACGCGGAGCAAGACGGCCTGCGCGAGTGGCTCGGAGCCGGAAATGTCGTCGACCTCTTCGGCTTGACGGTCAGCGACGCGAACCTCGACGCGACGTGGCCCGGTTGGCGCGTGCACGACGCGCCGGTCGCGCAGCCCGCGTTCGAATTTCCGAGCGGCGGCCACTACGGCGCGCTCGTCTACGCGCGCACGGCGGCGATCTTCGAGACCGTCGATCGCGTCTACGGGCGCGACGCCGGCGCGCGGGCGATCGGCCGCTACGCCCGCCGCGCGCGCTTCCGCCACCCGACGCCCGAGGACCTCCTCGCGAGCTACGAAGAAGTGCTCGGTCCCGACGTCCGCGCCATGCTCGACGAGGCGCTCTTCCACAAGGGCTGGGTGGATTTCCGCGTCGAGAGCATCCACACGCCGCGCGTCGCGCCTGCGCTCGGCATCTTCGACCGCGACGGCAAGCGCGAGACCGTGAAGCCGAGCGAGGCCCCGGCCGGCGCGGGCGGCGAGTACGACGGCTTCGTCCTCGTCTCGCGCCAAGGCACGCTCGTCCTCCCCGTCGACGTCGAGCTCACGCTCAAGGACGGAACGACCCGTCGCATCCACTGGGACGGCAAAGGCACCGAGGTAAGCCGCGAGAACACGTGGGCGCGCCTGCCCTTCCGCGGAAATTCGCCCGTCGCCTTCGCGGTCGTCGACCCCGACCACGCCGTGCTCGTCGACCAAGATCCGACGAACAATTTCGCGCGCGCCGCGGGCGCCGAGCCGCCGCCTTCGGCGCGCGTCTCCGAACGGCTGACGTACTGGGCTCAGCTCTTTTTCTCGGAGCTCCTGCCGTGAGCGCGGACGTCGGCATCTCCTCGCGCTCCGACCCGACGAGCGGCCCCGAGTCGGTGCGACGCGACACGCGCCTCCTGCTCGTCTCGAACGACGCGATGCGCGCGCGCCGGCGCCCGGTCGCGGTCCTTGCATATTACACCTATCGACTCGTCGTCTCGCTCGTCGTCGCGTGGCCGATTTCGCGCGCGCTCGCGGCCTCGTACGGCGGTCACCCACGCGGCGACGGCGTGCTCTTCGACGACGGCGGATGGGCTCTGCTCGCGCTGCGCTCGGGCTACGAGCGCGTGTCGCCGGGGCTCTGGGGTCTCGTGACGCTCGTGACCGCGGTCGCCGCGATCGCGGGCGTCGTGCCGCTCGCCGGCCTCCTCGCTTCGATCTCGCACGCGACGCCCGAGACGCGCGCGCCGCGCCCTCGGCACCTCGCGCCGTACGTCGTCGCCGCGTTCGGTCCGCTCGTCTACCTGCTGGCGCTCGCCGCGGCGCTCGAGCTCTGCCTCGCCGCCGTCGCGGCGTGGACGTTCGGCGCGGTCTCCGGCTGGGCCGAGCCGCGCTGGGGCGAAGCCGCCGGCGATCAAATCGGCGCGGCGGCGTGCGCGCTCGTCCTCGTGCTCGTCGGGGTCGTCTCGGTCGTCCACGATCTCGCGAGCGCGTCGGTCGTTCGGTACCGCACGAAGACGATCGGCGCGATTCGCGCCGCGGCGCTCGCGCTCCGGCGCGTGCCGCTGCGCTTGCTCTGGTCGTGGGCCTGGCGCGGCGCGATCGCGCTCGCGCTCGTCGTCGTCGTCGCGCTCGTCGTGCCGCGCCTCGGGAGCCGCGCCGCGTCGCTCTTGGCGATCGCGGCGCTTCATCAGCTCGTCGTCCTCGCGCGCGCGGCGCTCCGCGCGTCGTGGCTCGCTCGCGCTCTCCGCGCCGTCGACGGATTCGCCGGAGGCGGGACGTCGCGACGACGGACCGTCGACCGCTTCGGCGCCGCGCGCACCAAGTAGTACATTTTCCAGCCGAACCGATTTCCGGGTTCCAAGGTCGAGGCATCCTCGGTATGGCTACGGGGTTGCACCCCGTGCTGTTCCCGAAGCTCCGGTTCGTGGCATCGTCCCTTGGCGCGCTCACCCTTGCGTGGTCGGGCCTGAGCGCGTGCACCAAGGCCGCTCCGTCGGAGGCGATTGAGGCGCGCGTGCCTCACTTCTCGCGCTCGCAAAAGCTCGAGCTCCTTCGAGGCGATCGACGCGCGGCGCGCCGCGGACGCGTGCAAGAGCTCCAGCTCCTCCCCTCGCCTGCGGGCGGGCTCTTGGAGGACGGGCTCGACGACGCCGATCAACCCGTCGCGCAGAACGGCCTCTGCCCGCCGGACATGGCGAGCATCGACGACCGATACTGCATCGATCGCTACGAAGCCTCGCTCGTCGAGATCCTCCCGAACGGCGACGAGCGTCCGTGGTCGCCGTACGAGGCGATCGATCATCACGTCGTCAGCGGCCGCTTGCCGGTCGTCCGCGCGGTGAACGCGTTCGGCGGCGTGCCGCAAGCGTACATCTCCGAGGTGCAAGCCAAGGCGGCGTGCGCCCGCTCGGGCAAGCGCCTCTGCAGGGCGAACGAGTGGAAGCGCGCGTGCATGGGCCCGGCGAAGACGCTCTACCCGTACGGAAGTCAGAACGAGCCCGGCCGCTGCAACGATCACGGTCGCTCGCCGATGGCCGTCGTGTTCGGTCTCGGCGGCGGGACGAAGCCGTCGCTCTGGACGCCGCACATGAACGATCCCGCGCTCGACCGGCTCGCCGGAACGGTCGCGGCGTCGGGCGCGCACGCAGGGTGCACGAACGACTACGGCGTCTACGACATGGTCGGCAACGTGCACGAGTGGGTCGACGATCCGAACGGGACGTTCCTCGGCGGCTTCTACCTCGACACGCATCAGCTCGGCGACGGCTGCAACTACCGGACGCCGGGACACGACATCTACTACCACGATTACTCCACTGGATTTCGCTGCTGCGCCGACGTAGCGCAGTGATCGTGAAGAGAGTGTGCGCGCTGCTCGTGCTCGCCGCGTGCGCCGCGGCGCCCGCGGCGCTCCCGCCGCCGCTCGGCGTCTCGATGTCCGAGTCGCGCGACTCGGCCCAGCCCGCCGAGCCAGGCGCGCCGACGAGCGACGCGGGAGCGCTGGCGATCGAGCGCGTCGATGCGTGCAGTCTCCCCGCGTACATCCCGAACGACGCGGCAGGTCCCGCCGTGATCGAGGACGTCGCGTACGCGACCGACGATCACCGGCAGAAGTACGATCTCGCGCTGCCCGCGTCGTCGCCGAAGGCGCTCGTCGTGATCGTCCACGGCGGCGGATGGACCTCGGGCGGAAAGCGACTGTTTCGCCCGACCATCCGCATGCTCGCGACCGAGGGGTACGCCGCGGCGAGCGTCGGTTACCGGCTCGCATCGAGCTCGAGCAAGGCGTTCCCCGCGTCGCTCGAGGACGTGCGCTGCGCGATCCGCGCGGTCGCCGAGCGCGTCGGCGCGCGCAAGACGATCATCCTCGGCGCGTCCGCGGGAGCGCACCTCGCGGCCATGGCGGCGCTCACCCGAGACGCGCCGGACCTCGACGGCGACTGCGCCGATCGACGACCGCTCCACATCGACGGCGCCATCCTCTACTACGCGCCGCTCTCGCTCGATCGCGCGCGCGAGCGGTACATCCACATCATGCGGCAAGCGGTCGACGAGCTGCTCTACGGCGTGAGCCGCGTCGCCGCGGGCGTCGACGAGGACGCGGGCGACTGGGCGGAGCGGGCGGCGCGCGCGACGCCGGAACATTTCGTCCACACGGGAGCGCCGCCGATGCTCCTCGTGCATGGCGAAGAGGACAACATCGTGCCGGCGGAGGACGCGCGCGATTTCGCGAAGGTCCTCGAGCGCGACCGTGTCCCGCACCTACTCCTCGAGATCCCGGGACAGAAGCACGGCTTTCCGGTGCTCGCGCGCGGCGGAAACTTGACGGTCGCGAGCTGCACGATGATGCGCTTTCTTTCGCAGATCGCCTCCGAGTGATAATGCGTGGAGCGATGAAGCCCGCGGCCGGCCTCGCGCTGCTCGGGGCGCTCGCGTCGTGCCAGACGAGCGCCGAGACGTCGCCTCGCCCGATCGCGGCGGCGGCCGTCGTCGCGCCGAGAGCCGAGGCGGTCGACGCGGGGCCCGCGTGCGAGCCCATTCCGCCGAGCGCGTTCGATCTCGGTCCGCTCGACGCGACGCTCGACGACGTGCCGCTGCCGACGATCGTCGACGACTCGCGTGACCTCGACCCGTTCTACGCGCGCCTCGCGCGGCTCGAGCGCGGCAAGGCGAAGGACCACGTTCGCGTCGCCGTCTACGGCGACTCGAACATGACGATGGACTTCATCACCGGCGCGATGCGGCGGCTCTTCCAAGAGAAGCTCGGCGACGGCGGCCACGGGTACGTCGCGATGGCGCGCCCCTGGGGCTGGTACCGCCACGAGGACGTCGAGCAGAAGCTCGGCGAGAGCGCGTGGAAGAAATCTCCACGTCGACCGATCCGGTCGCCGACGGCCACTACTCGGCCGCGAACGTCGCGACCGAGACGAGTCGCGTCGGCGCGTGGAGCCTGGTCGGCACCTCGAGCTCCGGCCCGATCGGGGGCAAGACGAGCTCGGTCGACGTCTTCTATTTGAAGCGCCCGATGGGCGGCTCCTTCGCGATCGAGGTCGACGGGAAGAAAGAGCGCGAGGTCGTGGCCGCGGCGAATGCCACCGAGACGGCGTTCGAGCACCTCGACTTGCCCGACGGGCCGCACGAGATCGAGGTCGTCGTCACGAGCGGCGTCTTGCGCCTCTTCGGCGCGTCGCTCGAGCGCGCGCAGCCGAGCATCGTCGTCGACTCGCTCGGCACCGGCGCGCTCAACTACGAGCAGATGCTCCATGTGAGCGACGCGTCGCGGCGGCCGATGCTGCAGCGCCGCAAGTACGACCTCATCGTCTTCTTGCTCGGCACGAACCTCTTCGCGCCCGGCCTCCACGACAAGTGGATGAAGAAAGTGATCGGCGACATCGAGACCGACGTGCCCGGCACGCCCATCCTCGTGCTCTCGCCGCCGGACCTCGAGCTGCACCAGAAGGACAAGCACTCCGACCCGCGCATCGTGAAGCTCGACGAGCAGCTCGCCGGCATCGCGAAGGAGAACGGCTGGGCGTTCTGGAGCTTCTGGCACGCCATGGGCGGCGACGGCTCGATGCTCCGCTTCGCGCGCGCCGAGCTCGGCTCGTGGGACCTCGTCCACCTGACGCACGACGGCGGCACGCTGATGGGAAACCGCCTCGCGCACGCGCTCTTCGCGGGGTTCGCCGATTGGGCGAAGGCTCACCCGGACGCGGGCTGCGCGGACTGACGCGACGTCAGGGCTCGACCTTGACGATCAAATAGCGAAGCACGTCGACGTCGGAGCCGTTCGTCAGCGCGAGCTTCTCGCCGAGCGGGAGGCGCACGACCGCGCCGGGGACGAGCGGCATCGCGACGTCGCCGACGCGCGCTTGCCCGTGGCCCTCGGTGACGATCACGATCTCGGTGCAGCGATCCTGGACGTGCGCGCCGACGGCGCCGCCGGCGTCGAGCTCGCAGCCGAGCACGCAGTCGAACGGTGGCAGCGGTCCGTCGAGCAGGCTCCACACGCGCACCTCGCCGCGCCCGCCGAAGAGGGCGACGCGACGATCGGGATCTCCGCGGCCGCGCCACATGTCAAGCCGTCGAGGTCATCGCGAGAGGCCCTTCATCAGCGCCTCGTAGCGGCGCGCTGGGCCGTCCCAGCTGCGGTCGAGGCGCATGACGCGCTTCACGAGGGCGGGCCACTGCGGGACCGCGCGCGCGGCGAGGGCGCGCTCGGTGGCGGCGACGAGCGCGCGCGGCGTATCGTCCTCGAAGAGGAAGCCGGTGCCCGTCTCGAGCTTCGCGTCGCAGTCGACGACGGTGTCGACGAGGCCGCCGGTCGCGCGCGCGACCGGCAGCGCGCCGTAGCGCTGCGCGTACTGCTGCACGAGCCCGCACGGCTCGAAGCGGCTCGGGACGAGCACGACGTCGGCCGCGGAGAAGAGGCGATGAACGACCGCCTCGGGCGCGTTGCGTGAGAAGACCGCGCGCCCGCCCGATCTTGGAGACCGCCGACTCGATGCGCGCGACGAGCTCCGGGTCGCCTTCGCCCGCGATCGCGATCTGCGCGTCGGTCGCGCGCAGGATTTCGGGCATCGCCGCCGCGACGAGATCGGTGCCCTTCTGCGGCACCATGCGGCCGACCGACGCGATGAGCGGCATCGCCGGCTCGAGCGGCAGGCCGAGCTCGCGCTGGAGCGCGCCCTTGCAACGCGCGCGCCCCGACGGATCCTGCGCGTCGTAGCGGATGGCGAGAGTCGCGTCGACGGCGGGGTTCCACACGGCGTAGTCGATGCCGTTGAGGATGCCCGTGATGGCCCGCTCCATCGCGCGGACGACGCCGTCGAGGCCCGCGCCGCCGGACTCGGTCGCGAGCTCGCGCGCGTAGGTCGGGCTCACGGTCGTCACGGCGTCGGCGGTGACGAGCCCGAGCTTCAGCAGGTTGAGCTTGCCGAAGAACTCGCCCGTCTCCGGCATGAAGTCGCGCGGCTCGAGGCCGACGGCCGCGACTTGCTCGCGCCCGAAGATCCCCTGATGCGCCATGTTGTGGATCGTGAGCACCGTCTTGGTCGCGCCGAGCTCGGGCGACTCGCGCCGGAGATTTCGCATGTAGACGGGCACGAGCGCCGCGGGCCAGTCGTGGCAGTGGACGACGTCGAACGGCGCGCCGCCGGCCGCGCGCTGCCGCGCGATCTCGGCCGCGGTGTACGCGAGCACCGCGAAGCGCGCGGCGTTGTCCGGATAATCTTCGCCGCGCTCGCCGTAGACGCCGGCGCGGTCGTAGAAGCCGGGCGCGTCGACGAGCACGATGTCGACCTGCGACGCGAGCCTCCCGTCGAAGAGCGTGACGTCGTACGTAATGCCGCCGAGCGGAACGCGCACGGGCGTGAGCCGCCGCGCCACGAGCAGACCGCCGTGCTCGAACGCCGCGAACCGCGGAAGCACGAGCGTGACTTTGTGGCCGAGCGCGCGGAGCGCCTTGGGGAGAGCCGCGGCGACGTCGGCGAGGCCGCCGACCTTGACGAACGGCGCGAGCTCGGTCGTGACGAAGAGAATATCCATTTTGTGTGCCCTTCGGGATCCTCAGGTGCGGGGGCGTTGTACCACGGCGCGGGCTGGCGGCGTGCGCGAGGTGCTAGGCTGCGACGCGACTTTGACTCGACTGCGTTGGAGCGAAAATCGGGGGTTCGAGCGGCCGAAGGGCGTGCCCGAGGGCTCGGTTTTGTCGGTATTTCGCGTTCCCCCGGAGGTCGCGGGGCAGCGGCTCGACCTTTTCCTCCAGACGCAGCTGAAGCGAACGAGCCGGACTCGCGCGCAATTCATCGTCCGCGCCTCGGCCTACGACGAGCGCGGCCGCCGCCTCCGTCCGGGGGCGCGCGTGCTCGCGCATCAGCTCGTCCTGCTTTGGCGTGCGCCGTGGGACGAGGTCGCGGTCCCCACCGACGTCGGCGTGCTCTACGAAGACGAGCACCTGCTCGCGGTCGACAAACCTCCGAAGCTCCCGGTGCACCCGACCGCGCGCTATCACAAGAACACGCTCATCAAGGTGCTTCAGCGCGCGCGGCCCGGGCAGTTTCTCTCGCTCGGTCACAGGCTGGACCGCGAGACCAGCGGCGTGATCTTGGTCGCGAAGAGCGCGGAGTGCGACCGCGCGCTCAAGCGCGATCTCGAGAACCGCGCGGGGATCGAGAAGATCTACCTCGCGATCACGTGGGGCGTGCCGGTGAAGAAGGGCGAGACGCTCCGCGTCGACGCGCCGCTCGAGCTCGATCCCGAGAGCCGCACGAAGGTGAAGATGCGCGTCGGCACGGAGCTCGCAGCGAGCACCGTCTTCCGCGGGCTCGAGGTGTCCGGCGACTACGCGCTCGTGCGCTGCGAGCTGCTCACCGGCCGCCAGCATCAAATCCGCGTGCACCTCGCGTCACTGGGGACGCCGATCGTCGGCGACAAGCTCTACGGCATCGACGAGACCTATTTCACGCGCGACGCCGACGGCGAGGCTCTCGCGGACGACGCCGCCGACCTCGAGATGCCGCGCCAAGCGCTCCACGCCGCCGAGCTCCGCCTCGCCCACCCCATCACCCGCCGCCCCCTCGAGGTCCTCGCGCCCCTCCCCGCCGACATGCGCGCCTTCTGGAGCTCGCGCGTGGCGCTCGAAGAGATTTAACAGGAAGGTCAGAAGATCAAAAGCTTCAGAGAACCATGGATTGGGTAACCCAATCCCTTCTGACCTTCTGATCTTCCTGTTAATCTCTCTCAAATCCCGCGGGGGACTCGGTCGAGGTCGACTTGGTCGAGGGCGGCGCGGATGAGGGCGCTGCGGTTCGCCTTCGTCATGCCGCGCTTCTTCAGCTCGCCGACGAGCTCGTCGAGGCGGTCGAGGTCCTTCGTGTACATCGAGATGCAGATCACTTTGTAGTGGGTCGGCTTCTCGGCGTCGGCGGCGCGCTCGGCGCGCGGGCGCGCCGAGTAGAAGCGGCCCGACAGGACGCCTTGCACCTCGTCGGCGTCGAGAACGGTACGGGAATCGAAGCTGTCGTCCTGAGCCATGGCTTCCTCTTTCAACCTGCTGCTGCGGCGGCCGGCGCGGCCGCGGATTGCGTGCGAATCGGGCCCGACTCGGCGTAGAGGCCGTTGGCGACGAGCTCCACGATGCGCTGGTAGTCGGCGGCGGCGTTCGAGTCGGGGGCGTGCTCGAAGATCGTCTTCGCCGACGCCGGCGCCTCTTTGACGCGCGTCGCCTGGCGAATCGGCGGCAAGCAACGCTCGCCGAAATCTTCTCGAGCGTCTCGAGGGCGTCGCGACAGACGCGCGCGCGCGAGTCGTAGAATGTCGGGAGGACCCCCCAGATCTGCACCGGATGGTGGAGGAGCGAGTTGACGCTCTTCACGGTCTTGACGACCTGGCGCACGCCCACGAGCGACAAGAAATCGCACGCGACCGGCACGAGCACGGAGTCGGCGAAAACGAGCGCGTTCTGGTTGAGGAGCGAGAGCGACGGCGAGCAGTCGACGAGGACCACGTCGTAGTCCGAGGTCGCCGACTCGAGGCGCTCGCGCAGGATGCGGTCGCGGTTCTGGCGGCCGGCGAGGTAGAGCTCGGCGGCGGCGAGCGTCTCGTTCGACGCGAGGACGTCGAGGTTCGGGCGGACGTTGGTCACCGCGCTCTTGGGCGGCAGGCCCATGACGAGCACGTGATAGAGCGAGCGCTCCGGCGTGACGCCCAGCGACGCCGAGACGTTCCCCTGCGCGTCGGTGTCGACGACGAGCACGCGGTGCCCGCGCGCGGCGAGGCCCGCGGCGACGCTGACCGTGGTCGTCGTCTTTCCGGTCCCGCCTTTGTGGTTGAAGACCGCGATGCGCCGCACGCCGCTCGAGCAGCTCGCCTGGCGCGCGAGGTCGCGCGCGTTCTGGGCGCGAATCAGCTCGGTCCGGCACGGCAAGCTGCACGCGAAGCGCCGCACGCCATGGAGATGAACGACTTGAGCGACGAGCTCGATCTCGAACTCGGTCTTGCACACTTCGCAGGCCGCGCGCTCCGTTTCCATGGCGCCCATGGGTGCCACGGCTTATCGAAGTGGGCCAAATTTGTGGAATCGGGTCAGTGCCTGAAGTGGCGGACGCCGGTGGTGATCATCGCGATGTTCGCGGCGTCGGCGGCTGCGATCGAGTCGGCGTCCTTTACGCTGCCGCCCGGCTGCGCGATCGCGGTGATGCCGTGTTTCGCAGCGATTTCGACGCTGTCGGGGAACGGAAAGAATGCGTCGGATGCGAGCACGCTGCCGCGCGTGAGGTCGCCTGCTTTTTCACATGCAATCTGCACCGAAATCACGCGAGACATTTGACCCGCGCCGACGCCCACGGTGCGGAGCCCTCCGTCGGCGAGACCGGGACGGTCTCCGCGAGCGAGCACGATGGCGTTCGACTTGACGTGCTTGCAGACGCGCCACGCGAACTCGAGCGCCTCGATCTCCTGCGGCGTCGGGGCACGCTTGGTCACCACCTTCCCGCCAGTCACCTCGCCCGGCCCGGTGTTGTCCCGCGTCTGCACGACGACGCCACCGCCGATTCGCTTGAGCGACAGCGCCTCGTGATTCGCCGGCAGCCAAGTGCCCGTCGCGAGCAGGCGCAGGTTCTTCTTCGTGCGCAGCACCTCGAGCGCCGCGTGCGCGTAGCTCGGCGCGACGACGCACTCGAGGAACGTCTCGGCGAGGATCTTCGCGGTCGCTTCGTCGACCTCGCGATTGAGCGCGACGATGCCGCCGAACGCCGAGACCGCGTCGGCCTCGCGCGCGCGCTTGTAGATCGCGGCGAGCGCCTCGTCTCCGGTCGCGACCCCGCACGGGTTCGTGTGCTTCACCACGACGGCGGCCGGTTTTTCGTACTCGCGTACCGCATCAAGAGCAGCTTCCACATCCACGAGATTGTTGAAAGAAAGCTCCTTGCCGCCGGCCCCGAGACTCTCGGCGCGCGCGAGCGACCCCGCGGGCGCGTTTCGCTCGACGTAAAAGGCGCCGCGCTGATGCGGGTTCTCGCCGTAGCGAAGCCCGTACGCTTTCTCGAGCGGCAGCCCGAGGTACTTCGGAAATTCCTCTCCGCGACCCGAGAGGTACGCCGCGATCGCGGTGTCGTAAGCCGCGGTGTGCGCGAACGCTTTGGCGGCGAGCTCGGCGCGCGTCTTTTCGCCGACATCGCCGGTCGCCTGAATTTCGGCCAGCACGCGGTCGTAGTCGGCCGGGTCGCAGACGATCGCGACGCGCGCGTGATTTTTCGCGGCCGAGCGCACCATCGAAGGCCCGCCGATGTCGATGTTCTCGACGATCTCCTCGTGGGTCGACTTCGGGTTCGCGACGGTGTTCTCGAACGGATACAAATTCACGACGACGAGGTCGATCTCGCGAGCGCCGATGCGCTCGAGATCGCCCTTGTCGCGGTCGCCTCGCGCGAGGATGCCGCCGTGCACGCGCGGGTGCAGCGTCTTCACGCGGCCGTCCATCACCTCGGGGGAGCCGGTGTAGCTCTCGACGGTCTCGACCGGGATTTTCTCGGCCGCCAGAGCTTTCGCGGTTCCGCCGCTCGAGAGGATGGTGACGCCGCGCGCGGCGAGCGCGCGGGCGAACGGGACGAGGTTCGTTTTGTCGGAGACGGAGACCAGCGCGGTGCGGACGGGCATGCGCCCTATCTAAATGAACGAGCGCGATTGGGAAATCGCGCTCGTCCGATTTAGGTCTTTTCTTACGGGGCGGCACGCGCCGCCCCGCCCCGAAAAACGCGGTTTTTCGGGGCCCCACCCCACGCGGCGCTCGCTCACTCGCGAAATCACGCCGGGGCTCGGGTCACTCCGCGTCGGCTTCGGCGAATGCCTCGACGTCGAACTCGACGGCCGTCTCGACCGGCGCCGCAGCGACCGCGACGACCACGTCGTCGTCGTCGTCGTCCTCGGTGAGGTCGATGTCCTCGCCCTCATCGTCGTCCTCGGCCGCGAGCACCGGCAGGCGGCGCTTTCCGATCGGGCCCTCGTCGACGTAGTCGCGGAGCGCGGCCATGTCGCGGAGGGCCTGCAGCTTGGCGAGGCCTTTGACCTCGACCTGGCGAATGCGCTCGCGGGTGAGGTTCATGATGGCGCCGACCTCTTCGAGCGTCGCGCCGCCGCGGTCGGCGATGTCGAGCGCGCACGTCTCGCTCATCTCCCAGACCTCGAGGTCCGGGAAATTCAGCTTGATCGCGCCGGTCCGAGCCGAGACGTCCAAGTAGAGGTGGTGCTTGCACGACACGAACGGGCAAGGCCGCTCGCCGCCCTGACAATCGGCGCGCGTGACCGGGCGCTCGACGCCCTCGACGTCCGGATAAAGGACTCGCCCGAGCTCGAGCTCGCGCTTGGTCATGCGCTTGACGCTGATCGTCCGAGCGCGCACCTCGCGCTTGCGGCGCGAGCGGCGCTGCTCGCGCGTGATCTCTTCTTCGACGTCGCCTCCGGCGGTTCCGTCGGCAGGCGTCGTCTCGCTCGCGAGCGCAAGTGCGCCCTGCGTCTCTAGGGTCTCGGTCTCGATCGTCGCCATCGCTGCCTCCCGTGGGTCCGGAAACTGGATGGACGAATCCCGGTCATCGCGCGGGCCGCCTCGGCCCACACGCGGCTACATCGTCCATCCCCCAAAACTTCAGCCGACTTCTTTGCGCGACTCCAAACGTGCACGCATCGAAAGTCGGGTCTCGACGCTCGACAGCTTCGCCATCAGCTCCGCTGCGAGCGCCCTTGCTTCGCCAAGCTCTCTAAGCACGGCGCGGGCGTGAGGTTCTTGGACGTCGGCTTGCGGCTTGGAGGCCGTGGCGAGCGCCGAAAAAACCCGTTCGAGGGACTCTGAAAGCTCCTCGATGTCCCCGCGCACGAACAGAAATTCGCGTTGAATTTCTTCGATCGTGTAGTGAGCCAGCATCGACTTGAGATGTTGAATGCGCCGAACGACGCCCGCGGGATACATCCCCTGAGAGCCTCGTTGTGCACCGGCGATCGCGACCCGACGGCTTCTCGGCAAGAGCCCGAGCTGCACGTACTTCCGAAGGGTGGCCTCCGTGAATCGGAGGTTCTTTCGGTTGAATAGATCGACGATCTGCTCCGAGGTGATCCCTTCGGCGTGCTCTCGCTCGATGTGCGTCAGCTCGTCGTCGGTGAACACTTCGGGCCGCTGTCGTGCGGAAGCATCGGGTTTCCCCGACGCTTGGAGCGGCCCAACATCTCCGGCTCCACCCACTGTCATTTTCCGACCACGTCCGCCTCGCATGAAGCCCTCGACGAACGTGGCATGTCACGTTCGCGACTCTATTCTACTCAAAAGATTCTCGTCAATCCATGGACGCCGTTTATTTTGCGTTGTCCATCGATGGACGTGGTTTTAGAAGGTTAGCTCCACCGTAGGACAATCAATGTCACACCATGCGCGACGTTTCGCGCGAGATTGACGAAATCCGCACAGATCCAGGGCTCGGATGGAGTGTGTGTATTCCATTGTGCGTCGAATGTGTGTATTGCGCAAACAATCGTCGGCGCGGCGTTCCGTGCGACGCATGTATTCTGCAACCGCGGCTCGGCCGTTCGCTCCATTAGAACGAGCGTGCCTCTCGACGCCCCGTCCCGGGCCCACTACCTTGCCTCGCCGTGAGCGCGGCCCTCTCCGTCGACGGATCCGCCGCAGGCGGGACCTCGCAGACACGTGACGTCGTCTGCAAAGACGCCCGCGTGCGCGTCACCGAGACCGGCACCGGGAAACCCCTGGTTTTGCTGCATGATTTCCTCTCGGATCGGGGCGAATGGGACGCGGTGACGGCCTCGCTGGCGGCGCGCTTTCGGGTGCTCTCGGTGGATTTGCCCGGCTTCGGGGAGAGCGAGAAGCCGACGCCCGGGCGCTTCGGATACGACCTCGACCGTTTCGCCAAGGCGCTCGTCGAGGTGGCCGGGGCGCTCGACGCGGCGCCGTGCTCGATCATCGGCCATGGGCTCGGCGCGGCGATCGCCATGGCGATCGCCGAGAAGCACCCGCCGCTCGTCGAGCGGCTCGTCGTCGTGGCGCCGCCGCTCTTCGGCGCGAAGCCGGTGTCCTTCTCGCGAGCGTTCGCGCTGCCGGTGGTCGGGCCGGTCGCGTTCAAGCAGCTCTACGGTCGCGGCGCGCTCGCGTGGCACTTCCGTCGCGACGTGCTCGCGTCGAAGAAGCCGACGCCGGAGCGGATTGCGCGGCTCTACGAAGCGTTCAACTCGCCCGCGGCGCGCGAGGCCGCGAGCGCGACGCTCGAAGCGCTCCTCGACACGCGCGCCGTGGAGGCGCGCCTCGCGCGCGTGCTCTCGCCGACCCTCGTCGTCTGGGGACGGCGCGACGCGCTCGCGCCCGCGGCGTTCGGGCGAAAGCTCGCGCGCGCCCTGCCCGACGCGCGGCTCGAGCTCTTCGACGACTGCGGCCACTCGCCCGCCGAGGAGCTGCCGGAGCGGTTCGCGCAGAAGGCGCTCGAGTTCCTCGCGCCGAGGCGCGCGTGAGGCGGGCGCGATGACGGCGTTCGACCCGCGCGCGCGACGGCGGTTTTGGAAAAATCGCGGCGCGCGCGTCGGTACGGCGCTCGTCGCGCTCCTCGTCGTCTTCGCGCTCGTCGGCCCGCTGCTCGCGCGGCACGACGCGTACGCGAGCGACTTCGCGCGCGGCGCGACGGCGCTCGGCGAGCCGGTGGGGCCGAGCTCGGTGTTCTGGCTGGGCACCGATTGGATCTTTCGCGACGTCTTCGTGCGGCTCGCCTACGGGGCGCGCCTCTCGCTCGTGATCGGGATTTGCGCGACCGCGATCTCCACCGTGATCGGCTCGGCGATCGGGCTCGTCTCGGGCTTCTACGAGGGCACGGCGGGCGCGCGCGTCCCGTACCTCGCGCTCGCGCTCGGCGGGGGCGGGCTCGCGGCGATCTTCGCCGGCCACACGCGCCTCGCTGCCGCGATGCTCGGCGCGGCGGTCGTGGTCGCTCTCTTCGCGCTCGTCGTCGCGCCGAAGACTCGCTGGCTCGACGGGCCGTCTATCGACGCCGACACCGCGCTCATGCGCCTGGTCGACGTGGGGCTCTCGTTTCCGTTCTTGCTCCTCGTGATGGCGCTCGGCGCCGCGTTCGATCGCACGACGGTCTCGACCATCCTGTGGACGCTCGGGCTCACGAGCTGGCTCGGGACGGCGCGCGTCGTCCGCGCGAAGACCCTCTCGGTGCGAAACCTGGATTTCGTTTCGGCCGCTCGCGCGCTCGGCCAGCCGGTGCGGCGAATTCTCTTCACCCACGTGCTGCCGAACGTCGCCGGGCCGGTCATCGTCCTCTCGACGGCGCAGGTCGCGTCGATGATCGTCGCCGAGAGCGTGCTCTCGTACCTCGGCGTCGGGATCGCTCCGCCGACGCCGACGTGGGGGCACATGCTCTACGAGGGGCAAGACCTCTACGAGTCGGCGCCGTGGCTGCTCGCGGCCCCGGCCCTCGCGATCCTCGTGAGCGTTCTCGGGTTCAACCTCGTCGGAGAAGGACTGCGCGATGCGCTCGATCCGAAAGAGGACTGAGGTCCGCGGCCGCCCGAAGGGCGCGTGGACCAAGCTCGGCGTCGTCGCGCTCGCCGCGCTCGCCTGCGCGTGCCAGTCGGCGCCGCCGGCGCCCATCGCCGGCGCGGGAAATCCCACGGCGGCGCGCGGCGGCGAGCTCCACCTCGCGTCCTTCGGCGACATCAAGTCGCTCGATCCCGCGGTCGCGAGCGACACGCTCACCGGCGAGGCGATCGAGCTGATTTACGCGGGTCTCGTCGATTTCGACGACCAGGGTCACGTCGTTCCCGATCTGGCCGAGCGCTTCGAGCGAAGCGAGGACGGGACGACATATCGCTTCTTCTTGCGCGACGACATTTTTTTTCACGACGGGAGCCCCGTCCGCGCCGCCGACTGCAAGCGCTCGATCGAACGCGCGCTCAGCCCCGACACGCCGGGCTCGTTCTCGCAGTTCTACGATCGCATCGCCGGCTTCGCGGAGTTCACGAGCGGAAAGGCGCCACACCTCGGCGGCGTCGTCGTCGAGGGCGAGCGCGTCCTCGCGATTCATCTGCGCGAGCCGGACGCGACCTTCCTGCCCGCGTTCGCGCTGCAAGTCCTCCGCCCGGTGTGTCCTTCGGCGGGCGACAAATACGACGACACCTGGCAGCCGTGCGGCGCCGGACCGTTCGAGCTCCAGTCGTGGGACCGCGGGCGGTCCATCCGCCTCGTGCGGTTCGCGAAGTGGTGGGACCCGGGCAAGCCGTACCTCGACGCGCTCACCTACACGTACGGTATGAACCTCGTCACCGAGCGCTACAAGCTCGAGCAGGGGGAGCTCGACATCGATCGCGAGCTCAACTTGCCGGACATCTTCCGCTACCAAAACGATCCGAGGTGGAAGCCTCTCGGCGCCTACGACGGGATCCCGTCGATCAACGGCGAAGAGATGAACGTCGAGATGGCGCCGTTCGACAACGTCGAGGTGCGGCGTGCGGTCGCCGCGGCCATCGACCGCGACCAGCTGCAGATGCTGAAGAAGCCGAGCCTCGTCCCGCTCTATCGCGTGCTCGTCCCGCTGCTCGCCGGCGACGACCCTAATCTTCCCGCTCAGAAATACGATTACGCCGCGGCGCTCGAGCACATGCGACGCGCGGGCTATCCGTACGATCCGAAGACCGGCCGCGGCGGCTGGCCGAAGGTCATCCCCTACCCCGTCTACAAGCAGGGCATGTACGAGTACACCGCGCAGGTCCTCCAGCAGCAGCTCGCGAAGATTGGCATGCGCATCGAGATCAAGACGGTCAACTACCCGACGTACTTGATGATGACCAAGCGCCGCGGGACGACGCCGTTCGCGCCCGCGGGTTGGCAGCAGGATTATCCCGACGCGAACGATTTCTTCGAGCCGATCTTCTCGACCAGCGCGATCAACGACGAAGACTCGAACAACGGCGCGTTCTATTCGAACCCGAAGCTCGACGACTTGATCATGCGCGGAAGACGCGAGCTCGACCCCGCCAAGCGGAAATCGATCTACGACGAGGCCGACGCCATCGTCTGCAGCGACGCGCCGTGGGCGATGGAATACGAGTACCGCTACTACGGCGTGCACCAGCCGTACGTGAAGGGCCTGCGCTGGAGCCCGGTGTGGCCGAACTACGTACGCGACGTGTGGCTCGACAGGCCGCGCCGAACGGCGACGCGCGCGCGCCCGGGCGCGCTCGGCCAGATTTTGGGCCTCTTCCGGTGATCAAACGCGCGCTCCGACGCATCGCGTGGGCGCTGCTCGTCGTCTGGGCGACGACGACGATCACGTTCTTCATCAACAACGTGCTGCCGAGCGATCCGGCGCGCATGGTCGCCGGGCCGCAGGCGCGGCCGAAGGACGTCGAGCGCGTCCGCCAGCAGCTCGGGCTCGATCGGCCGGTGCTCGAGCAGTACGCCCGGTTCATGCGGCGCCTCGTGCACCTCGGACCGCCGAGCCCGTCGCCCAAAGATCCCGAGCACGGCACGTGCGCCACCGTGTGGCGGTTTCACTTCGATCTCGGAAAGAGCTACCAGCAGCGGCGGCCGGTGACGACGATCCTCGCCGAGCGGCTGCCGCGCACCGTGCTGCTCGCGCTCGCGGCGATCTTCCTCGAGACGTTGCTCGGGATCGTGACCGGGCTCGTCGCGGCGGTGAAGCGCAACACGGCGATCGATCACCTGACCGTCGGCGCGAGCCTCGTCGGCATCTCCGCGCCGACGTTCATCATCGGGCTCGTCCTGCAGTTCGTGCTCGCGCACCAGCTCCGCCTCCTGCCGCTCGACGGCTTCGGCGACACGTGGCCGCAGCACCTCGTCTCGCTGATTTTGCCGGCGCTCACGCTCGGGATCTACGGCGCCGCGTATTACACGCGCGTCGTCCGCGACGAGCTCATCGGCGCGGTGAAGCAGGACCACGTGCGTACCGCACGCGCGAAGGGCCTCCCGATGTGGCGCGTCTGGCTTCGTCACGCGCTGCGAAACGCGCTCGTGCCGCTCGTGACGCTCGTCGGGCTCGATCTCGGCGCGCTCGTCGGCGGCGCAATCGTCACCGAAACGCTCTTCCGCTGGCCGGGCCTCGGCGCGCTCAGCGTGAGCGCGCTGCTCGACCGCGACGGCCCGGTCATCATGGGCACGGTCATCGTGTCGTCCGCGGGCATCGTCCTCGCGAACCTGCTCGTCGATCTCTCGTACGCGCTGCTCGATCCGCGCGTCCGCCGCTGAGCGCCGAGGAGAGAGAAAACAGGAAGATCAGAAGATCAGAAGGATTTTTTTTGGGAGTGGCTGCGCATCGCGTCGCGTCGGCCGCCCGCCATGTCGCTACCGGCGAAAACACGAAACCCTCCCGTCTGATCTTCTGATCTTCCTGTTTCTCTCTCTCACTCCCCGAGGAGCGCTTTGCACTCGGAGACGCGGGCGCCTTGGCCTTTGGCGACGCAGCTGCGGAAGGCGCGCATCGCGGCGCCGTGATTTCCCGCCATTTCGTAGGCGCCGCCGAGCGTGAGCCACGCCTCGGCGTCGGCGGGGTTTTGGGCCGTCGCTTGTTGCGCGAGCCCGATCGCGGCTCCCGCTTGCCCGCGGTCGAGCGCGTGCTGGGCGCGTTTCACGAGCGAGCCGCCGGTGGGGGGCGCGACCGTGGCGGTCTCGGTGGCGGTCGCCGTGGCCGTGGCCGTCGCGGTCGCGGTCGCCGTGGCCGTGGCGGTCGCCGTGGCCGTGGGCGCGGCGGTCTCAGTCGCCGTCGCGGTGGGCTCGAGCTCGATGACCGCGGCGTCCGCTGCAGGCCCGCTCGCCGTCGGGGCAGCGGTCGTCGTGTTCGCGGGCGTCGTCGGCGGCGGCGGAATGATCGGCTGCTCGTGCGTCGCGGACTCGGTCGCGACCGGCGTCGTGCCCGTCTTGTGCGCCCGGTCGTACCAGCTCACGATCGCGAACCCGATCGCGGCGACGACCGCGAACGCGATGACCATCGTGATGATGCCGCGGCCGAGGGGCGCGGCCACGGGAAGCGCGAGGTCCTCGTCGGCGGCGTTCGGGGCGGGCGCCGGCGCGGGCGACGGACGACGCGGCGCCGTCGGGGCGCTGCGCGAAGGAGCCTCGTCGGGGGCGGCGGGACGCGAGCCGTGCGGGACGGTCGGACGCGAGCGTTCGCTCGGCACCGGCGGCGCGAGCGCGCGCGCGACGGCCGGACGCTCGTCCTTCGTGACCGCGGACGGCGGGGCGGTCGACGCGGGTTCCTCGTCCTCTTCTTCTTCTTTTCCTCTTCTTCTTCCTCTTCTTCTTCCTCTTCTTCTTCCTCGTCCTCTTCCTCGTCGCCCTCCTCGTCCTCCTCGTCCTCGTACTCTTCTTCGTCCCCTTCTTCGTCCTCTTCTTCCTCGTCCTCGTCTTCTTCGAGCTCCTCCGCCACCTCGGCCGGCTTCGCGGAGATCGCCACGTGGCCCTCGCGCTTGGTCTCGGTCTGCGACACGCGGTCGTCGAGGTCTTCCTCGAGGTCCTCCTGCCGCACCGTGTCCGGCACCTGCGGAAACTCGCGCAGCGTCGCCACGCCTTGGCGCGGCGCTGACTTCGGCGGCAGCGGCGGCGCTTGCCTCTTCTCCGACACGACGGGCGGCGGCGCGGATTTCACCTCGGGCACCACCGTCACCTGCGGCGGCGGCGGCGTCGGCACGTGCATCGCCGGAATCACCTGCGTCGTCGCGCCGTCTTTCGCCCTGCCGTTTTGTTTGGCCGCGACCGGCGCGGGCGCGGGCGTCGGCTCGGGCGCTTTGGCGACCATCGGCGGAGGCGCCGTCGTCTCGGTCGCGGGCACGACGAGCATCTCGTCGCTCGGGTGCGGCCCGCCGGGTCCGGCGACCGGCGGCGGACGAAGGCTCGCGCCGTCGGACGAGGGCACGACCTCTTCTTGCTCCGGCGCGGGCTCGGCCTTCGGGACGAGGAGCTCCTCGAAATAGAGCTTCGAAATCGTCGAGAGCGTCGACAGATCCTCGAACGGCGACTCGTCGACGACCTGCATCAGCGTGCGCTTGCCGTCGAAGAGCTTCAGGATGCCGTTCAGCTCGTCGGGGATCTCGTTCAGCCGCTCGAGGAGCTGCTCGTGGTCGATCTCGAACACGGTCGAGAGCGGCGGGAGCTGCTCGAGCAAGCGACCCCACTCGTCCACGCGGCGCATGCCCTCCATCAGGATGCCCTGCGTCGACGTGTTGATGATGTCGTCGTTCTTCACCGGGCAGAAGACGACCTCGAACTCCGCCTCGTTCCAGATGAGGCCGCGGTAAATGGCCTCTTCGCCGCGGAGCGGGCCGAGCTCGGCGTCGACGACCTTGCCGTCGCGGAAATAAATGTTCGCGATGTGCGCGCCGTTGCGCAGCGTGAGGACGCCGCTCTTTCGCGAGACCTCGAACGTCTGCAAGAGGTCGACGACCGCCATGTCGGCGATCGACCCGGTGAAGCGCGTGCGGCCGGTGAGGCTGCGCGTCGTCGCGATCGACTCCTGCGTGCGACGGTTGATGAGCAGGTTCACGCGCGCGAGCAGCTCGCGCACGAAGATCGGCTTCGTGAGGTAGTCCTCGACGCCGAGCTCGAGCCCGCGAATCTTGTCCTCGATCGATTTTTGGCTCGTGAGGAAGACGACCGGGATGCCCGCCCACTCCGGCCGCTCTTTCAGTCGACGCACGAGGGCGTAGCCGTCGAGCTTCGGCAGTCGCGTGTCGGAGAGCACGAGGTCCGGCGTCGAGAGCTCGAGCTTCGAGAGAGCGTCGAGACCGTCTTGCGCCGTCGTGACCGAGTAGCCCGCTTTCTTGAGGCTGACTTCGAGCACGCGCACGCTGCGAGGGTCAGCGTCGACGAGGAGAAGTTGGAGCTTGGCCACGCGTGCAGCGTGAAGAATGGGCGCCCCGTCCGGGGCGTGTCAAGCGATCCTCGGCGTCGATGCGCCCTTCGGGCCGTCGGCCGCGGCTTCGGCCGCGGACCTCAACGCTCGAAGGGGTCGGGGCCGAGGCCGGGGTCGCGGCCGGTGGCGGCGGACGGGCGCCTCGGGCCATGCGGCCTCGGAGAGACGGGCGCCGGCGCGGTCGTCGCCGTCGCCGTGGCGGTGGGCGGGGCCGTCGCGGAGGCCGTGGCCGACGCCGTCGACGCGGTCTTCGGGGGCGGCGTCGCGGACGGCGCGCCGGACGCCTGGGATGCGCTCGCGGCGGCCGAGCTCTTCCGGGACGGCCGATTTGCAGAATACACGCTCGCGGCGAGCCCCGCCCCGACGATGACGGCGGAACCGGCCACCACCGCGAGCGCGATCTTGCGGCCGCGGGCGCGGCGCGCGCTCGTTTCGGTCACGCTGAGCCGGTCGCGGATCTCGGCGGCCGTCGGCAGCTCGAGGCTGTCGGCGATGCCCGCCGGCGGCGCCGACGCGCGCGCGGGGCTCGGCCACGACGGCGCCGGTCCACGCGCCTCCACCGCCTCGGTGACGGCGCGCTCGAGATCCGCCATCGAGGCGAAGCGGGCGGCCGGCTCCTTCTCGAGCGCCCGAAGGACAACGCCTTCGATCGCGCCGAGCTTGCCGCCGAGCGCCGGCACGAGCTCCGACGGCGGCTTCGGCGCGACGAACATGTGCTGGGTGAGCACGCCCATGTACGTGTCGCCTTCGAAGGGCACGCGGCCGGTGATCATCTCGTACAAGATGATCCCGAGCGCGTAGACGTCGGCGCGATGATCGACCGTCTTTCCCGCGGCCTGCTCGGGCGACATGTAATGAGGCGTCCCGAAGACGATGCCCGCCTTCGTGAGTCGGCTCGCGCCGACGATCATCGCGGCGCCGAAATCGACGACGCGGATGTCGTTCCACATGCCCTTCGGGCCGTCGGCCGCGGCATTGCCGCGGACCTCACGCCCCGCTTCGTCGAGCAAGAAGACGTTCTCAGGCTTGAGATCGCGGTGGATGACGCCCGCGGCGTGGGCGGCGCCGAGACCTCTCGCGACCGCGATCGCGATGCGCGCGGCCGTCGGCGGCGGCAGTGCGCCGCCCGCCTTGAGCAGCGACGCGAGCGTGCGTCCCGTCAGCAGCTCCATCACGAAATACGGCCGCTGGTCGGACAGGCGCCCGAAATCGGTGATCGAGACGATGTTCGGGTGCTTGATCGCCGCCGTCGCCTGCGCCTCCTGGAGGAAGCGCGCCGCGAGCTCGGTCTCCTGCGCGAGGTCGGCGCGCAGCACCTTGAGGGCGAACGTGCGCCCGAGCGCGACGTGACGCGCGCGGTAGACGGTGCCCATGCCGCCCTCGCCGACGACGGTCTCGACCGCGTAGCGGCCGTCGACCGTCTGCCCGAGGAGCGGATCGAGCTTCTCGTCCGGGCGCTGCGCGTCGCCGAGCTTCGCGCCGTCGAACGGACAGAAGATCGCGTCGCGGCTGAAGCGCCTCGAGCACTCGGGGCACTGCCGGATCAGATGCCTGAGATCGAGCGTGAGCTTCGGCACCGCCCGAAGATTCTACTTCATCTCGACGTCATTGGGCCGCGGGCGCGGGCGTCCCGCAGTTCGCACAGAATTTCGCGTTGCCGGCGAGCTCGCCGCCGCAGCCCGTGCAGAATTTCTTCGAGACCGCGAGCGCGTTCCCGCACTCGCTGCAGAACTTCCCCTGCGGCTGCGCCGTGCCGCACTTCGAGCACGTCACGCTCGCGGCCGCCGCGGCCGGCGCCGGGCCGCCGATCGGGAAATTCGGCGCCGCCGCTTGTGCCACGTGTCCCTGCATTCCGCCGGCCATGACGCCGCCCATCGCCGCGCCGACCGCGATCTGCGCGCCCGCCGAAGCGAGCCCGCCGTCGCCGAGGCCGTGCTTGGCCATGCCCTGCCCCGCGCCGATCATCGCCTGACCGCCCGCGTAGTTCTGGTAGTTGCCCGCGAGGTTCTGCACGTAGCGCGCGTCCTGCTGGTACTTCTGATCGAGCTCGAACTGCCGCGCCTGCGCGTCGGCCGCGGCGCCCGCGACGCCGATCTGCTTGACCTTCGCGGCGCGCTGCGCGCGCGCGATCTCGGCGTTCGCCTCTTGCAGGCGCTGGCGATCTTCGTCGCTGAAGTTGATCTGGTAGTCCCCCATCTGGAGGATCTTCACGCCGATGTCGCCGAGCTCCGGGCAGTGCGCGACGAACTGCTGCGCGAGCTTTTGCCGCAGGCTCATCGACTGGAGGACGCTCTTGCCCTCGACCTCGCACAGCTCGCCGAGCGTCGTGCGGACGCCGTTCAGGAAGACGCCCTTCACCCAGTTGAGCGTGCGATCGTTGTCTCCGCCGGCCGCCTGGCCCGCGTAGCCGACGATGAAGCGCACCGGGTCGATGACGACGATCGAGAACTCGCCGAAGATGCGCGGCGTCACTTGCTCGCCCGTCAGCGGATCGAGCATGTCGCCGATCGGACCGCCGAAGGTCACGCCGTAGATCGGCGACGTCTTCACGAAATAAATTTCGGCGATGAAGACGTTGCCGCCCGTGTACTGCTGGACGAGGTTGTTCAAGAACGGGATGTTCTGCGTGTGCAGCGTGTGGCGCCCCGCGGGGAGCACGCCGATGACGCGGCCGTCCTTGAAGAACACCGCGCACTCGTCGCTGTCGACCGTGAGCTGCGCGTACCAGGGGACGTTTTGATCGGGGTGCTTGTAGACGATCAGGTTCTTGAGATGATCCGGGCGCGCGATCATCATCTCTTGCACGCCTTGCTTCACGAAATCGAACACACCCATCCTGTCCTCCGAGGTACGACGAAGATAAATCGGGTCCTCCCCCACCGCCAGCCCCAGCTATGCTGGATTCCTTGGAATAGATCGTGACGCCGAACGTCGATCCCACCACTCTTTCCGCGCCTGCGCAACGCGTCCTCGACGCGAAGGCGCCGGGACCGCTCCGTCAGATGGCGGCGCGCGGCATCGCGCCTGGGCTGAAACCCGCCGAAGCGCTGACGGTCGTCGCGCTGCTCGCCGAGTCGCCCGACGAGGCGGTCGCGAAGACCGCGCGGGGAACGCTCGAGAAGCTCCCGGCGCCGCTGCTTCAGGGCGCGCTCGGGCCCGACCTCCCGCCCGGTGTCATCGACGCGCTCGCGCCGTCCTACGCGAACGACCTCGCGATCATGGAGCGAATCCTCACGCTCCCTCAGATCCATCCGGACACGGTCGCGACGATCGCGAGCCGCTGCGGAGAGGCCGTCGCCGAGATCGTCGCGACGAACGAAGAGCGGATGCTCGCGCACCCGGTCATCATCGAGAAGCTCTACTTGAACAAGAAGACGCGCATGTCGACCGCGAACCGCGCGCTCGAGCTCGCGATTCGAAACAAGATCAAGCTCGAGGGCATTCCCGCGTTCGAAGAGGCCGCCGCCGCGCTCGCCGAGGAGCTCATCCCGGAGCCGTCGCCTGAGCCGACGTTCGGCGACGTGCTCTTCAAGGAGACGGTCGAGATCGTCGAGAAGCTCGGCGGCGACGTCGTCCAAGAGGACACGCACGAGACCGACGAAGCGACCGGGCAGGACAAGCTCAAGGACAAGTTCGTTCCGGTGCACGCGCGCATCTCCGACATGAGCATGGCGGAGAAGATTCGAACGGCGATGGTCGGCACCGCGTCGGAGCGCGCGATTCTCGTACGCGACTCGAACAAGATCGTCGCCCGCGCGGCCGTGAAGAGCCCGCAGATCCAGGAGAACGAGGCGGTGCGCATCTCGATGATGCGCAACGTGAGCGACGAGGTGCTCTCCGAGCTCTTTCGCTCCCCGAAATGGAAGTCGAGCTACCAGATCAAGCTCAACCTGGTCCAAAACCCGCGCACGCCGATGCACATCGCGACCAAGCTCATCCCGTACCTCTTCGAGCACGACGTGAAGTCGATCGCCAAGAGCAAGAACGTGACGGGGCCCATCGCGACGGCGGCGAAGCAGCAGCTTCAGCGGAAGGGGAAGGGCTGAGACTCGGAGCGGTCATCGCGTGGTCCTCATGTCGTAGACCGTCCACAGCGGGTCCACCCGCTCCTCACGCCGGGCAAGTCGCGCGAGCGCCGCCGATGGGGGTAGGTGCTCGCCATAGAAGACCCACGCGATGTGGTCGTGCTCGACCTCGTCGCGCAGCGCGGACTCGTTCCGCAAGAGCGCGTCGTCGAGCAACACGATCCGTGGCGTACCCGCAGGGCTGCCTGCGACGCCGAGAATCCCCGCTTCGGTGACGGACAACGGCGAGATGGCGATGGTGCCACCGTCGACGAGCGCTTCGAGCGCGAGCGGATGTCCCCGCAACTCGTGAAAGAACGACCAACCGTCGTCGTAGGTCGTGAGCGCGCGCCAGTAGGCCGCAGGGGATCCGATGGGCTGCGGTTCGCCGATGAAACATGACGCCGTCGCCGCCCACCGAAACGCGACGAACGATTCGCGCGCGACCATGCCGGAGATCAGCACGAGCCACGCTCCGCCGGCGACTCTGCTCCACCGCGCGCGCATGGCGAGCGCGGCGACCGCTGCGGTCGCTGGAAGCCCGGCGCCATGGACCCAGAGCGTATACCTCGACCACCAGTGCATCGGCATCGCGACGAAAGAGACGCTCGTCGTGAGCGCTAGTACGCCGAACATGACGCCCTCGCGCCCCATGCGCCCGCGAGCCGCGCGTAACGCTAGAATCGCGAGCGACGGAAGACCCGCGAGCAACCATAGGAACCCGAGTCCGCCTTCACGCGCATCGTAAAACCGCACCGAGTCTGGCCAGGAGCGCCCGCTCTGGGTCCATGTCTCGAGCACACGCCTCGCGCCCGAGAGCGAGCGGAGATGCACGGGGGTGTTTCCGGACTCGGCGATCACCACGTCGAGGGGCGTACCCGGGAAGACTTCGTGACCGAGGATCGACATACGTACGGGGAAGAGCGGGTTCCCCGTGTGCATCCAGTTGCGCGCGTACCAATACCCGCCGACGAGCGCGCCCAGCGCGAGCGGGACGACGACGAAACCGCCCACGCGCCGGAGCGACGAGAGGACGCCGGCGTGACGAGCTGCGACCAGCGATGCGACCGCGAGGACCGCGAGACCGACACCCACCGGCGCCGAGCCGGAGGCCTTCGTCGCGAGCGCGAGGCCCATCGTGCTGGCCGCGGCCGGCAAGGTCCTCCATGGACCCGCGCCGTCGATCGTAGCGTCCAGCGTCGCGAGCATCGCAGCGAGCCAGCCGATGACGCATGACGCGTACGCTGCGTCCACGTACGTCGTCACGGATTGGCTCACGTTGATGGGCACGAGCAAGTAGGACAAGCCTGCGGCGAGAGCGACGCGCTGGGCTGCGCCAAGCAGTCGAGCGATGCACGCGATGCCGAGCACTCCGAGCGGCAAGAAGGGAAACGTCAGGAGATTGGCCGGCTCCGAACGCCCGAAGGCGCGAACGAGCACGAAGCCAACGAGCTCGGCGCCCTTGGGAAACGCATTGAGCAGAGCATCCACCGGCGCGCGCCACGCGGCGCCTGCCGAGGCCGCGGGCTCGATCCAGCAGACGTACCCGCGCTCCGACCAAAAGTGGATCGTCGGGACGTGGTACGTGCAGCCGTCGAACGACAGGTCCGGCTTCGCCCAGCCCGAGACGACGAGCGAGGCCTCGAGCAACGTCAACACCAGGAGAAACGCGCCGATCCACCTCCACGATGTCCACGGGCGCGACGCCCACGCGACGCCCGGCGCGAGCGGCCGCCAGACGGCCACGCCAGCCGTCACCGCTCCGGCGATCACCATCCAGGCGAGGGCACGCGTCATCACCACGTGCGTAATGCCGGTCAGAACGGTGACCGCTTGCACCACCGCCATGCCCGTCGCCCACGCGGAGAGTGCGGCGAAAGAAGTCGACTCGCGGGCGCCGGACGCGCTCATGGCGATCGCGGGTCGAGGCGCCATAGGAGTGGGTCCCCGAGGATTGGAACGATCGCGTAGCGCGCTTCGATCATCGGCCGCACCTTCTCCATGCCAAGACCAAAATAGTAAGCCGGGCGGCCTCGAGCGCGAAACGCGTCCATCGTCGCGAGCAGGGAACGGCTGTCGTCGACGGACGCGTTGACGAAGACGACATCACGGCGCTCGCGGATCGCGTAAATCGGGTCCTTCGCGTCGTCCCATCCGACGAGAGTGAATCGCTGCGGAGTCACCGCCTCCACGCGGCGACTCCAGCGCGCGTAGCGGCGCGTGATCTGCACCAGGGCGTCCGAGTCGCCGAAGAGCGTGACCACGCACGCGTAACCGACCGCGACGCCGAGCGCTGCCGGCCTCCAGCGCGCAATTGGCGCAAATGACTTGGTGAGCTCGACGAACCCGAGGACCGCCGCGATGCCGAGCGATAGTGAGAGGAGAACGAACCGGCGCGTCGCGCCTTCGTCGTCGTTCGTCTGGATGAAAAGCACCACGAGCGGAACGGCGAACGCGACGGCGGAGGAGATGAACACCATGCCGAGCGAAACGTCCGCGAGCGCGGAAGACGCGAGCAGCAAGAACAGCGGGAAGAGCTCGACGAGATAGCGAGGACTGATGCTCAGGAAGCCGATGACCGACTCCCGCGTGCTCGGATCCGGGTTTCGGAGCGACAGGAAGAGGATCATCGCGAAACAGGTGGCCGCAGCGACCTCGAGCTCGACGCGCGGCCGCTTCCACGCGGCGCGCGCCGTGACCAAGACGCCGAGCACGAGCAACGGCGAGGACGCGAGCAGCGACTTGTTCAGCCAACCGAAGGTCGTCGTCGGCGGCTCGTGGACGAATGCCGTGGTGACCACCAAGACGCTCGCGCTGGAGAGCATTCGTGCCAGCTGATGACGCAGCGCCGGCCACGCGAGCGCCGACGCGAGCGCGAGGTAGGTCCCGACCCGTTCGGCATTGCGAGCTTTCGACGCGCGACGGAGGCCGAGCACGACCGCGGCCGTCCACGCGACCGCAATCGGCACGATCGGATGCGAAAAATAATAATGCGTGCCCTCCGTGTCCGGGTTCGGGCCGATCGCGTTCCAACCGTAACTGAACGGCACCAGGCCCCCGAAACGGTCACGGTTCAGAACGGCCATCAGCAAGATGCAGGCGCCTTGCCCGGCGATCTGGCCGACGACGCTGACGGCGCGGCGGCGAGCGCGGAGCGCTGAGAACGCGACGAGCACGGCGCCGACCGTCACGTTTTGCAGCCGCACGCCGACTGCGACCCCGACGACCAGCCCGGACGCGAGCGCAAGACCGAACGCGCCGCGTGCATCGCTTCGCCGGAGCTGCGCGAAGAAAGCCAGGAGCGCAAGGAGCACGAGCGCTGCGCTGACGAGGTGCGGCAGCTCCATGAGACCGTACGGAAAGAGCGGGACGACGAACGGAAGCGCGCTCGCGGACGCTGCACTCAAACGGCGTGAGAGAACCTGGCGTGCGATCGCGTAGTAGAGAACGATGGTCGCCGCGAGGCCAACCGCGTTGAGCAGGTACATCCCGCGGATCCCGAGCAGGCCCACGGGCGCTGCCGCGAGGACGGCATAGAGCGGCGGGTACTTCCCGTACATGTGATGCGGCACGAGCGTCGTGGTTTGGCGGAGCACGAGATCCAGCGAATCGTGTACATCCAGGCCGTTCGGGACCTCGAACGTCCCGCTACGCCAAAAGCTCCGGGTCATGTCGAACAGCGCATCGCCGTCCTGGATGATCAACGAGTCTCGCGAAAGCAGAAACGCCGCGACAGCGACGGCGAGCGCGTAGAGCGCGACGAGCGCGACGTCTCGGCGCGCGCGGTTCATGGTCGAGGAGCGAAGGCAAGCGCGTCGAAGTCGATTCCCGACCCGACGGCGTTGGGCTTTCGGCGGAGCTCGATGTTCAACGGTACCTGTCCGCCGGACGACGTCGCCTCGCCCACCTCGATCCACTCGAAGTGTCCTTGGCTGTCCCAGAAGTCATCGTGACCGGCGCTCGTCCCGTCGAAAGTGCCCACCTTGCGGCCGCCCACCAGCACCGTGATGTCGCCTCGGGTCATCCGATAACGAGGATGGAATGCGCGCGCCAGCACCCACACGCCGTAACGGCCGGCCGGAAGATCAGCGTGGCCACCCATGTCGACTGAACAGTGGAAGGACGGCCCCGCCGTCATGACGACGCCGTTGGACGGCGAGTATCCTTGGGCGCCCATCGCATAGAATGCCTCGCAGCCGCCGTCGTAGACCGTGTTCTCGAGGCTCTCCGCCTCGAGGTAACGCACGTCGTTCTCGACGGCGATGGATCTCACGCCGAGGCCTGCGGCGTCCGCCATCGCGAGAAACCTCGGGTGACCCATCGCCCGGGCGTCGTCGCCGATTCGACACTCCGCAGGCACGTCCGTCGGCGTGCCGGTTCGCGCGAGGAAGGTGCAGTGGGCGCCTTTCCCGGAGAGCGTCACACGCAGCTCGCGCGGCTCGCCGGTCGCGAGCGTGATTGTCAGCCGATCGTGTCCCCCCAGCGTGATCACGGCGGCGGGAGCGTCGCGTCGCAGGGTCCGCATCGCAACGCCGGTCGCGGTCGCGGAGCGTCCGGACCAAGCATCCGGCAGCACGTGATTCGGCCTCGTCGGTTCGTCGTCGTCGTAGGCACCCACCTCCAAGACCGCGAGGTCGCGCACGGGTTCGATGCCACCGGCCACCCCGTAGCCGCCGACGTCCGGCGGAAGCGGGCGAGCACGAAACACGCACGCGACGAGCACGAGCGCGCTCGCTCCGACACCGGCGGCTTGGAGCACCCGCGGCGGAACGAGCCGCAACGCGGAGCGTCTGCGAGCTCCGAAGGCGAGCAGCACCACGACCGCGCCGAGGCCGACGAGCGTGCCGCGGCGTCCCAGGCGCCGCCATGGCTCGATGCTCCACCGAAGCTCGACGTGCCGGGGAGCGACAGCGCTCGGCGGCAAGTCCACGAGCAACAGGCCGTCGGACGTCGCCCTGTGCTGGACGGCGACGCCGTCGACCGTGATTCGCCACGCGGGCGAGTCGTTGGTCTTGACGAGGAGGGTCGCGGGTCCGGGGCTCTCTTGGCGTACCTCGAGGTCGTAGGCGTACCCCCCGCCGCGCAGGTACTCCGCCTTGGTGACGCTCGCGCGCAGTCCCGCGCCTACTGCGAGCGACGGCTCGAATCCGACGCGCTCGAACAGGTACAAATCCGGCGTTTCGTGAACGAGCTTCCATCGCGGATCGACCGTGAGAGCGCGCACGAACTGGGACGACCCGGCGACGATGTATTTGACGTCGTAGTGGTCCGCCTCCTCGATCATCGGCAAGGGGTCGAACCAGAACGGCCCCTTGCGCATCAGGCCCTGCGTCGCGGGGTTGTTCTCGTAAATCCAGCCCGCGGCCTCGTCGAAGCCGCTGAGAATCGGGATCATGTGGCGCGGGTAATTGACGCTGATCGCGGCGACGCCGTTCGTGTTCAGGAACTCGCTGAAGACCCGACCACGCCGGTCGCCGTGCTCGCGCAACCACTCCGCCGTCTCGACCGTGCTGCGATCGAACTGAGCGCGCACGCTCGCTGTTCCGATCTTCACTGCACGCCCGAAGAGGATGTACACCGAGATGCCGAGCGCGAAGACGAGCGCCGCTACGTTGAGGGGGTAGTACCGGCCGCGAAGCTTCGCGATCTCGGCGGCGCCGTAAGCGGCGACCATCAACCACATGATCGCGACGAGCGTGATGAAGCGGTACCAGAGGAGCTTGTCGTAGAGCGGAAGAATGGCGACGCCGAAGTGAATGGCAGGCCCACACGCGAGGATGAACGCGAGGACGAATCCGATGAGGCACGAGATGACCCCGGTGTTCCGCCGCCGCACGCCTACGACAGCGCCGAACGCCCCCGCGGCGAGCGCAACGCCGCTCACGTTGCTCTGCGTGACGAAGCTCGGGTCAAAGCCGACGGGGTAGGACGAGAGGAGGCTGCCGTCGAGAAAATCGCTGACGATGGTGTGCCAGTCGCGACTCCACGTGTAAGCGGCGTCGTGGACCGCAGCGAATTTCATGCTCGGATAGAGCCATTCCGCGGTGACGAGCACGCCGAGCCCCACTAGCGCGCCGAGCTTGATGGCGTTCGCGCCGAACGTACGGCGTCCGCCGCCGATGACGAACGCGAGCAGCGCGACGCAGAGCATGTAGGCGGACAGCATGTGCGTGAAGAGCGTCGCTGCGAACGCCAACGCGCCGACGCCGACCCACAAGAACGAACGCGGCGCGGCGGCTCTTTGCGCGCGCCTGTACGCCACGAGCGTCCCCATCATCAGCGGAATGCCGAGAGCCGGGTTCAGCATCCCGTTCTTGAAATAGAATTCGAGACCGAACAGCTCCGACGAAAAAAGCGACAGCGTGATCGCGGCGATCTTCGGAAAATCGCTCCGCTCCTGCTCGAAGGTCGCGGCGAGCGCGTAACCTAGCAGAGGCACGCTGAGGTACGCCGCGACCACGACGAGCTTGAGCGCGACGAGAGCGCTCGCGCCGGTAACCTTCGCCACGACCGCCGCCGCCACATAGAGGCCCGGCGGTGTGTTGTAGAGGAGGAACGGGACGCCCATGTTGAACTTGGGCGAAAATCCCATGTACGTCCCGGTCGCCGGATAGAACTCCTCGAGGAGGTGGCGCAGGTACGCGTAGTGGCAGACAGAGTCGTTGTCCGCCCAAATCCCGCCGCCCCACGTACGCCGCGAGACGAATAGGTTCAGCGCGCAAACCGCGAGGAGCACGGCCCAGTCTCGGCGCCAAATCTCGCTCAGGAACGTGAGAAGCCGATGCGCAACGGCGCGCAGTCGATCGGACATGGGTCAGCGTTTCCTCAGCGGCCCACGCCCCAGATTTCGCCCGTCGCCCACGTCGCGTCCAGCTGCGCGAGCACCACGTGCACCACCTCTTCGGCGGTGCCGAATCTCCCGAGCGGCGTCCGCGTCGCGAGGCGGTGCGTCCGCAGCGGGTCGGCGTCGGCTTCGGGGTCGGCGACGATGCCGAGGGCGACCATGTTGACGCGCACGTCGGGGGCGAGCTCGACCGAGAGCGCGCGGAGGCCGGTCGCGAGAGCGCCCTTCGCGGTGATGTACGCGACGTGGTTCTCGTAGGGACGGCTGATGCCTGCGTCGCCAAGCGCGACGACGGCGCCGCGGGCGCGCGCGAGATCGTCCTTGAGCGCGTGCACGAGGAGGAGCGGCGCGATGGCGTGAACCGTCAGCGTGTTCTGCAGATCCTCGCGCCGGAGCGCCTCGAACGGCGTCCGCGGGAACGGACCGCACGCGAGGACGACGTCGTCGATCGCGAGCTTCTTCTGGCGGAGGTCGGAGACGATGATCTCGACCGCGTCGTCGCGCAGGAGATCCGAGGTGACGAACGGCGCCTCTCCGAGCTCGCGCGACAGCGCGACGAGCTTGTTCGGGTCGCGCGCCGTGAGGACGACCCTGTCGCCGCGCGCGTGCAGCGCCTTGGCGATGGCGACTCCGAGGCGCCCGGTAGCCCCTACGATGAGCGTGGTTCGACCCGGCATTCTCCGCCTTGTACCATGAGTCCCGGTGCGCGCGCGTCTCCGACTGATCCTCGCCGCGCTCGCGTGGCCGACGCTCGCGGCCGCCTCGGCCGAGGCGCCGTACGACCGCCATCCGCCGCCGACGCTCTACTGGATGCTCGCGCAGGTCGTCCCGAGCCCCGAGCTCGGATTCGGCGGAAATTCGCCCGCCGCGGGCATGCGCTGGCAGCTCACTCCCCTCCTCTATTCGTTCGGCATGTACCGCAAGCTCTCGCCGTGGCGGACCTTCGTGGTCGAGCCGCTGACGCGGCAGTCGGGATCGGTCGAGCTGTTCGTCTCGCCCGAGTACCTGACGTCCACGCGTGACGAGTGGCTCCTCCGCGTGGGCGTCCACGCGACCTTTCCGCTGCTCGCGCGCGGCGAGAAGCTCGCCTTCACGATCGGCGCGGGCGCGGTCGTCGGGGACGAGTCGAGCGCCGAGATCGAGGCGGGGTTCTCGCTCTTCTTCGGCGCGCTCGGGCTCTTCGTGTCCTACGCGCCGCGCCTGTCGCTCGCTCCGGCGACGGCGACCTTGAGGTTCCGGTGGTTCTGAGGCGCCTCGCGCCGCTCGCGCTCGCGGCGTGCGTGACGACTGCGCCGCCGCCGCACCGGCTCGGCCGGCCCGCTCGCGCCGACGCGCACCTCGCGGTCTCGTGGATCGGCCACGCGACGATGCTCGTCCAGATCGACGATCGCTTCGTGCTCACCGATCCGGTGCTCGTCGACACGATCGGCGGCGGCGTCTCGCATCGCCGCGTCGGCGTCCCGATCGCTCCCCGCGATCTCCCGCCGATCGACGCGGTCTTGATTTCGCACATGCACTTCGATCACCTGTCGCTCGACTCGCTCGAGAAGATCGAGCCGCTCGTGCGGCGCGCGTACCTGCCCGAGGGCGGGCTCGTCTACCTCACGAATTTCCGGTTCGACGCGGTCGACCTCGCGCGCTGGGAGACCTTCGACGATCGCGGGATGCGCATCACCGCGGTGCCCGTGAAGCACCTCGGCGGCCGCTACACGATGGACACCTGGATGCATGCATTCACCGGCTACGTCGTCCGCTACCACGGCGTGACCGTCTATTTTTCCGGCGACACGGCGTACGCGCGAGAAGACTTCCGCGAGGCGGCGCGGCGCTTCGGGCCGATCGATCTCGCGCTCTTGCCGATCGCGCCGATCCACCCGCGCTCGGTCATGGAGAGCGTCCACATGGATCCCGCCGAGGCGCTCGACGCGCTCGAGGACCTCGGCGCACGCCGCATGATCCCGATGCACTTCGACACCTTCGTCGACTCGTTCGACGCGCCCCACGAAGCGCGCGACACGTTCGTGCGACTCGTCCGCGCCCGCCACCTCGAGTCGCGCGTCACGCTCCTCGAGGTCGGCGAGCAAACCATTTTGTCCAGGAGAGAGTGAACCGGAAGAACGCTCAGTTCGGCGGGCACTGACCCGCGTCGGTGCAAGGCGTCGTTGAGACGGGAGAGGGCGACGGCGTGTTCGCGACGTCGGCGGCGACGGCGTCGAAGGCCATCGCGACCGAGACGGCGTCGCAGCTCGCGGTGCCGTCGT
Organism: uncultured delta proteobacterium; assembly: GCA_963731595.1. GTDB lineage: Bacteria > Myxococcota_A > Polyangia > Polyangiales > Polyangiaceae > DASXHD01. Next base: position 481,826 of record CAVSWE010000001.1, on the reverse strand, counting down.
CGGTGCCGGTCGAGGTGATGTCTCGCTGGGGGCAGACGTTGCTCAAAACGACGCTGTAGATGCCGCCGCCGAGCACCTCGCACAGCGCGCTGCCGCTCACGCTCAGACTCCCGATCGCGGCGAGCATGTCGCTCGTCGCCCAGCGGCCCGCGATCGTGCCGTTGGCGAGATCGAACTGCCCGTCCGCGCGGGGCACGAGCGTGCCGGTGAGGACGACTTGATGAAGCGTGATCGGCATCGCTCCCGACACCGTGTTGCCGCCCGGCAGCGTGATGACCAGCGTGATGGGCCCCGGGTCGGTCGCGACGAGCACGCCGGAGGTCACGTACGCTTTGAACGTCTTGATGGGCGAGTTGGTTCCGCCGTCGAGACCGCCGACCACGTCGGACGCGGAGACCTTCCACACGTCGGTGCCGCCCCAGCTCGGCACGCCGCTCCGGATCCCGGGCGACGTCTGCACGGCCATCGTGAGGCCCTGCACGAGCGACTGATTGACGGCGCTCTGCAGCCCGAAGAGTCGCACGAGCAGCGTGAAGCCGCCCTCGTCGATCGCGACGTTCACAGCGGGATCGCCGAGCGAGGACTTCACGGTTGGCTGCTGGCTCATGAGCCCGTTCAAGAGCTGAATCGAGCTATTGTCGACGCCGCCCGTCGGGTCGGCGACGAGCGCGTTCGACTTGCACGAGGACGACGCCTGATCGACCGTGCATTTGCCGTCGAGGTCGTAGCCGAAGGTGCCGACGCCGCCGTCCGGGTTCTCGGTGAAGTGAACGTGACGAATCGCGAGCGTGTACGAGCCCGCGTCGCCGACCGTGCCGGTCGAGGGCTGCCCGGGCCATGTCGCGTGCTGGCAGCCCGCTTCGGGCGCGCCGACGTCGGGCGGGCCCGCGTCCTCGAGCTCGAGTGGTTTGAACCCGAGCAGGTCGGCGCACCCGGCGAGCGCCGCGACGAGCGCGAGCGCGACGAGGACGAGCGCGCGCTTCATATTCGTTCAAAACGTTCCCTGCAGCGACGCGGTGGCTCCCCCGAAGGTCGGCGTGACGTCGAAGCGCACCGACGCCTGCTCGGTCTTCGGGCGCGACGGCGCGCCGACGGCGAAGAGCGTGATCCCGCCCGCGACGGCGATGAGCCCGCCGACGAACAAGCCCGTGGAGACGCCCGCGAGGTTGTGCGCGGTCGCGCCGTCCGAGACGCCGGCGACGTTGCACGCGTTCGGGTCGCCGTTGCACTCGTCCTTCAGCGCGTGCTGGTACGTCGAGTTCGCGACGAGGCCGAGGACCGCGCCGACGACGACCGACGCGACGCCCGCCGTGCCGATTGCGAGCCCGCCGATGCGGAGCGGCGTCCACGCGCTCGGCACCTGCACCAGCTTCTCGACGACCTGCGGCTGACTCGATTGCGGCCACGCCGTCGGCGCCTCTTCGAGCTTGGGGATCGTGACGTCGACGGCTTTGTGCGCGTCGTCGACCGCCGCCTCGACGTGGAACGGAAGCTTGTGCGGCGCGGTGACGGCGAGCTCGTGCTTGCCCGGATCGACCGCGATCGGCACGCCCCACGCCGCGGGCTCGACGACGACGTTGTCGCGCTTGACCGTCATGCCGTCGACGCGCACGTCGGGCGGGACGACGATCGTCATCTTGAGCAGCTTCGGCTCGAGCTCGTCCTTCTTCTTCTGCGCGAACTCCTCGTACTCGGGGTGGCCCTGGCGCCGGCCCAAGTTGATCGAGTCGAAGTACGCGCCCCACGCGCTCGCGAGCTTGCCGGCCTTCTCGTAACAATCGGCGAGGTTCAGCAGCGTGCCGACGCGCGCGACCGCCTCGTTGCTCGCCTTGAAGCTCGCGCACGCGGCGGCGTAGTTGCCGTCGGTCATCTGCTTCTGCCCCTGATCGAAGAGCGTCTTGGCGGCGGAGATCGCCTGGAAGTTCGCGTCGTCGTGCTGCGGCTGCGGCTGCGTTTGCGCGGCAGCGGACGCGCACCACACGAGCACGGCGATGCCCGTCCGGAAAGCGAAGCGGTTCATGGAACCCTTTTACTCGAAGTTTCGCGGCGGCGCAGTCACAGCGGGAGCGGCGGTCTTCGAAGACGGCGCCGTCGTCGGCTTGACCTGGGGTTTCGTGTGCGGCCTGCTCGTCGGGGGGCCCGCGTGTCCGGCCTCCGGCTTCGCGGTCGGGGCTTCGGTCACCGTCGGCGCGACGGTCGGCGGCGGCTCCGCGACGGTCGCGACCGTTTGGACCGTCGTCGCGCTCGGTGGGGGCGCGGCGGTGGTTGACGGCGCCTGCGTCGCGCTCTCGGTCGCCGCCGCGGGCTTCGCCGCGCCGCTGTCGTGGAGCGCGAAGAACAGGCCGACGCCCGACGCGAGGACGAGGGCGGCGCCGCCCGCGATGAAGGGCAACCGCTTCTTTCGCGCCGCGGCGACCGCCTGCGTCGTGCCCCACGCGGTGCCGCCCGTGCCGATCTTGGGATTCGACGAGGAGCCGAACGACGGAATGCTGACCATCGGCGGACGCGACGGAAGATGGAGCGTCGAGTGGATGCGCTCGCTCGCGCCGCGCGCCATCTCCGAGTACGGCTCGAGCGCCGCCGCGAGCTCCGCGACGTTCTCGAAGCGATGCGCCGGGTTCTTCTCGAGGCACTTGAGGACGACCGTGCTGAGGCCCTCGGGGATCTCCGCGCGCAGGCTCTTCGGCGGATCCGGCTGATCTTGGACGACCTTGAGACAGCAGCTCGGGGATCGCCTCGGCCTCGAACGGCACGCGCCCGGTGAGCAGCTCGTAGAGAATGACGCCGAGCGCCCAGATGTCCGAGCGCTGATCGACGTTCTTCGTCGAGCGCATCTGCTCGGGCGACATGTAGAGCGGCGAGCCCATGATCGACGACGTGCGCGTGAGCGACAGCCCGCCGGGTTGATCGAGCGTCTTCGAGATGCCGAAGTCGAGCACTTTGACGAGCGGCCGCCCGTCCACGCGACGCGTGACGAAGAGGTTCTGCGGCTTGAGATCGCGGTGGATGATGCCGAGCGAATGGGCTTCGGCGATGGCCTCGCACGCCTGAAGGACGAAGTGGACCGCCTCTTCGATCGTGATCGAGCCCGTCGCCTGGACGACGCGCGAGAGATCGGCGCCGTCGAGGAACTCCATCACCATGTACGGCGCGCCGGTCTCGAGCGTGCCGACGTCGATCACCTTCGCGACGTGCTCGCTGCGAAGGCGTACGGCGTTCTTCGCCTCGCGGAGGAAACGCTCCACCGCCTCTTCGCTCTGCATCGCCTCGGGCCGTAGGAACTTGAGCGCGACGCGCTGATCGAGCTGGATGTGTCGCGCTGCCACGACGACGCCCATTCCGCCGATGCCGATCACGTCCTCGACGATGTACTTCCCGGCGAGCTTCTGCCCAATCTCCACCGGCAGCTCGCTGCTGGCGGACGACGGCGGGGCGTCACTCGGGGAGGCCATATTCGCGCTGAATCATCGCAGGAATCCAGCGCAATGACCAGTCTCAATCAAGCGAGGGACTTTCTGTAAACGCGGTACTTTTTGTAAATCTTCGCCCCCATCGACCGGATGCCCAGGTTGATCGGGGCGTCGTCCTCGCGCGTCCACGACAGCTCGCCCCACTTGTAGCCTTTGGCGATTCCGCGCTTGGCGACCTCGACGTACATCGCCGCGGAGAGCCCGCCGTATTTCTTCACGTTGCTCCGCGCCTCCCCCTTGATGCCCAGCATCATGAGCCGGCTCGACTCGGGGTGCTTCACCTTGAGCCGCCAGAGGAACTTCGCCCAGCCCACCGGGAAGAGCTTGCCGCCGAGGTCGCCGATGGCCTCGTTCATGTTCGGCAGCATGATGCACATGCCGGCCGGCTTGCCCTTGATCTCCGCGATGAAGGCGATGTCGGGATCGAGGATGAGCTTCATGTCCTTGGCGATCTTCTTCACCTCCTCGGGGAGCGCCGGCACCATGCCCCACTTGCCCTTCCACGCGTCGTTGTAGATGTCCATGATCACGTCGAGCTCTTCCTGCATGCGCGACGGGTCGACGGAGCGGAGGGTCACCTCGGGGAGCGACTTGATCTGCTCCCAGGCCTTGAGGACGCGGTCGGGGAATTTCTGGGCGGCGTCGTACTTCCAGCAAAAGAGGTCTTTCTCTTTCACGCAGCCGGTGCTCTCGATGAGCGCGCCTTGGTACTGCCGCGAGTGCGCCATCATGAGGTTCGGCGGGTAATCGAAGCCTTCGACGAGGCAGCCGATCTCGTCGTTCGCGTAGAGCGAGAGCGGGCCGATCATTCGCTTCATGCCGTGCCCGACGAGCCATTTCTCGGCCGCGGTCATGAGCGCGGCGGCGACCTCGGGGTCGTCGATCGTGTCGAAGAAGCCGAAGAAGCCGGTGTCGTCGTTCCACAGCTTGAGCCACTCGCGGTCGACCGTCGCGGAGCAGCGGCCGGCGAGCTCGCCGTCCTTCCACGCCGTGAAGAGCGTCACGTCGGCGCGCTGGAAGAACGGGTTGTGCTTCGGCGAGAGGCGCTCCTTGAATTCGAAGTCGAGCGGCGGAACCCACATGGGGTCGTCGCGAAATACTTCGAATCCCGCCCGGATGAACTCTCCGACGTCCTTGCCCGGCGTATGCTCGCGAATCTCGATCCCCATGGTTGGCGGGCGTTTATAACGAAATGGTGGGAGAATGGCCATGAGGCGAGACATGGATCGGTGCGTTCTCGTCGCGGCGCTCGCGCTCGCGGCCACGGCGTGTGGAAGCGGCCCGGTGATCGGGAGCGACGACATCGCGAACTTTCCCGACGCGTCGCGCGACGCGACGCTGCCGCGCGACGCCGGCCTCGACGCGGATGGCGCGCTCGACGCGCCGCTCGACGCGGTGGACGACTCCACGAAGTACGTCGGGGGCCCGTTTCTCTGCGACCAATGCGTCTGCGACGGGACGGTCGACATGTGCCTCCGGTCGGGCGGCGGGGCGCAACCGATGCCCCTCGACGACGCCGGCTTCGGCGACGCGAGCACCTGCCCGACCGACGCGGGCCCGAGCAGCTTGTCAGCCGATGCCGATCGACTGTCTGCTCAAACCTTCGTGCGAGTGCATCCTGCAGCACCACCCGCCGCCGGCCTGCTCGTGCACCGTCGACCCGAGCGGCAACGGCTTCGCCGTGGACTGCATCTATCCCTGAGCGCTCTCAGTCGGCGCGAGGATCGCGGGCGCGCGCGGCGTTGACCTCGCGCACGGCGAAGATCGCCACCGGCTCGGAGTCGTCCGCATCGTCGAGCTCCTCGAAGATCTCGACGACCGGCTCCTCGACGGGCCACGGGTCAGCCGGCACGGGCGTGGTCGGGCGAAGGCTCGGGCTGCGCGCCTCGCGCAGCAAGCGCGCGCTCGGCGCGCTCTTGACGGTGACGGGCTCCTCCTCGAAGTGCGCGCGCGGCATGGTCGCCGGTCCGTACGGCACGCCGCGCGGTCGAATGAAGGCCTCGAAACACGCCCGAAACACACCCCGCCCCACCATTGCGCCGCGCTTCCCGAAGCGCTAGCACGCGCGCAACCACCCACGAGGTCCATTCATGAGCCACGGCACGAGCCCCCGCTACGACGTCATTTTCGACCTGAAAAACCGCGTCCCGCGCCACGTCGAGGTCCCGCGGGACGAGCAGGGCCGCAAGCTCAAGATCTCCGAATACTTCGGCGTCAACACGTTCAGCTTGAACCAGATGCGCGACAAGCTGCCGAGCGACGTCTACGCGAAGCTTCGCTCGACCGTCGAGCACGGCAAGGGTCTCGACCCCGAGATCGCCAACGTCGTCGCGCACGCGATCAAGGAGTGGGCGCTCTCGCGCGGCGTGACGCATTTCTGCCACTGGTTCCAGCCGCAGACGGGGTCGACCGCCGAAAAGCACGACGCGTTCCTCACGTTCGACGACAACAAGCTCGCGATCGAAAAGTTCTCGGGCGCGCAGCTCATCCAGAGCGAGCCGGACGCGTCGAGCTTCCCGTCGGGCGGCATGCGCACGACGTTCGAGGCGCGCGGCTACACCGCGTGGGATCCGTCGAGCCCGGTCTTCATCATGGAGATGGGCGAGGTGCCGACGCTCTGCATCCCGAGCGTCTTCATCAGCTACCACGGCGACGCGCTCGACGAGAAGACGGCGCTCGTGCGCTGCGTCGAGATCCTCTCGGCCCGCGCGACCGAGCTCCTCGCCACGATCGGCCAGAGCGCCAAGCGCGTCGTCGCGACGCTCGGCGCCGAGCAGGAGTACTTCCTGATCGATCGTGCATTCTACATGCTTCGTCCGGACCTCGTGATGGCCGGGCGCACGCTCCTCGGCGGCCAGCCGCCCAAGGGGCAGCAGCTCGAAGACCATTATTTCGGCTCGATCCCCGCGCGCGTGCTCGCGTTCATGTCGGAGATGGAGCACGAGCTCTACAAGCTCGGCGTCCCGGTCAAAACGCGCCACAACGAGGTCGCGCCGATCGCAGTTCGAGACCGCGCCGATCTTCGAGGAGGTGAACATCTCGACCGATCACAACCAGCTCACGATGGAAGTGCTGCGCAAGGTCGCGCAGCGCCACGGCATGGCGTGCCTGCTCCACGAGAAGCCGTTCGCCGGCATCAACGGCAGCGGAAAGCACAACAACTGGTCGATGCAGATCACCGGCGGCGGCGAGTACGACGGGCAGAACCTGCTCGACCCCGGGAAGACGCCGCACCAGAACCTGCGCTTCCTCTTGGTGGTGATGGCGGTGCTCAAGGGCGTGCACAAGCACGCGGGGCTTCTCCGCGCGGGCATCGCCTCGAGCGGAAACGATCACCGGCTCGGCGCCAACGAGGCGCCGCCGGCGATCATCAGCGTGTTCCTCGGCGACATGCTCTCGCGCATCCTCGACGAGATCGAGAAGGGCGGCAAAGGCACCGAGAGCGCGGAGGCCGCGGTCATCCGCCTCGGCGTCGCGCAGCTCCCCGCGGTCATGAAGGACAACACCGACCGCAACCGCACGTCGCCGTTCGCCTTCACGGGAAATAAATTCGAGTTCCGCGCGGTGGGCTCGAGCGCGTCGACCGCGTTCCCGGTCACGCTCGTCAACGCCGCGGTGGCCGACGCGATGACCGAGGTCACGAGCGCGCTCAAGACCAAGCTCGCGGCCAACAAGACCATCGACGCGGCCATCCTCGAGGTCATTCGCGAGACGATCCCGCAGACCAAGGCCGTGCGGTTCGAGGGCAACAACTACTCGGACGAGTGGGTCCGCGAGGCCGAAAAACGGGGCCTTCCGAACCTGCGCAAGACGCCCGAGGCGCTCAAACAGCTCGTCACGCCGTCGTCGAAGAAGATGCTCGTCGAGTCGGGCGTCTTCAGCGAGGCGGAGATCACGAGCCGCTACCACGTTCGTCTCGAGCGCTACGTGAAGGACGTCGCGATCGAGGTCGAGACGCTCGGGCAGCTCGTCGACACGGTCGTCCTGCCGGCGGCGCTCGAGTACCACGGCAAGCTCGCAGAGGGCGCGGCGGCGGCCAAGGCCGCGGGGCTCTCGTCGATCCCGCAGAAGGAGAGCGCCGAGCGCATCGCGCACCTCTGCGATCTCCTCCAGCAGCGGAAGAAGCACCTCGCCGAGGCGTTCTCGAAGGCGGACGCCCACGAGGACCACGATCAAAAAGCGACGGCCCTCGCGCAGGAGGTCTCGCAGGCGATGGTGGAGGTCCGCCGCGTGTGCGACGAGCTCGAAGGGCTCGTGGCCGACGCGATGTGGCCCCTGCCGAAATATCGTGAGATGCTGTTCCTCTCCTGATGTCCGTCGCCGAAAAGATCGCTGGCGTCGTTCCGGCGGGCGTGAAGCTCGCGCCCGCCGAAACGGACGCCATCGTCGAAATCGCCTACGTCACGATCGCGGCCGATCGCCGGCTCGATCGCGCGGAGGTCGACGCGTTCCGCGCCGTGCTCGAGCGGCTGCGCGGGGCGCCGGTCGAGAGCGCCGAGGTCGACCGCGTGCTCGACGAGATGTACGAGCGCGTCACCCGCGCGGGCGACGCGCTCGACGACCACCTGCGCGCGCTCGGCGCCACGATGTCGCCTCCGGCGCGCGAGCTCGCCTACAAAGTCGCGTACGCGATGGGCGTCGCCGACATGGACGCGAGCGACGAGGAGTTCGAGCTCGACCTCCAGCTCGTCGACGCCCTCGAGCTCGCGAGCGACCGCGCCGAAGAGCTCCAGGACGACGTCATGGCCGTCCTGAACCCCGAAGAGAATTAACAGGAAGATCAGAAGCTCAGAAGCCGAGAGATTTTTGGGTCGAAGAACGCGCCTCGACCATCAGAAAATCAAAAAATATCCTTCTGATCTTCTGATCTTCCTGTTTCTCCCTCTCGGGGCGCTCAGTGAGGGATGCGCGCGAGCCACGCGGTGGCTTGGGCGCGGATGGTGGCGTCGTCGGCGTTCAGGTCGACGGGCGACGGCTCGCCGGAGATCTCCTCGAGGGCGCGCTCGGCGTAGAAGCGGATCAGCGGGTAGTCGTTCAGCAGCTCGGCGGCGATGGCGGGGGCCGCGCGGCGGTCACGGCGATCGCCGAGGAGGCTCATCGCGATCGCTCTCTCGTGCGGCTTGCCTCGCGCGAGGGTCGCCTGGAGGACGTTCTGGTCGAGATCGCCGTACACGCCGTCGAGCACCGCGCGCGGGATGCGCTTTCCCCAGAGCTTCTCCATCGTCTCGGCGGTCTTTCGCACGCTCCAGTCGCCGTGGCAGAGAGCGCACTCGAGCGGGCGATCGAGCATCTTGGCTTCGTCGTCGGGCGAGCCGATGCGGTGGTAGCGCCCGAGCCGGAGATCGAGCGTGAGGTTCTTCTTCGGCATGTGGCACGCGACGCAGCGGCCGCCGGCGCCGTTCGAATCGTGGTGCGTGTGCGCGCGCTGCGCTTCGGGCGACGCGAGCTTCGTGTGGCACTGCGTGCAGACCGCGTCCTCGTCGTGCGGTTTGTCGCCGGGGGCGTGCGGATCGTGGCAAAGGATGCAGGATGCACGCTTCGAGCACGCGCCCAAGAGGAAGTCGCGGCCCTCGCCCGAGTTGATCTCGCTGCCGCCCGGCGGGTCCTGCGCGCGCGAGCCGCCTTCCCACGTGTACGGGTAGCGCGAGAAGAGCACCTGGTGACAGCGCGCGCAGGTGCGGTTGATCCGCTGCGCACGCGAGCTCTTGACGTCGGATCCCCGTTCGTCGTGGACGAAGCGAACGCCCGCGCCGTGCGGCTCGAACGACGTGCGCACCGCGGGATCGCGCACGTGCTCCGCCGAGCCGCCATGGCACGACTCGCAGCCGATGCCAATCTCGACGAGGTCTTTCGCCGTGAATCGATCGCGCGTCACGCGGATCGTCTGCATCGCGAGCTCGGTGACCGTGCCGTCGCCCGGGCGCTCGCCGAGGTGCGAGATCTCGGCGGAGAGCGCGTCTTTCAGCGCGCCATCGTCGTCGACCGCGACGCGCCAGCGAAGCGCGGCGGGAAGCAATGGGTCGACGAGCTCCCCCTGGTACGCCGCGCGTCGCCGCTCGGTCCGCGGCTCGCCCTCGAGCAGCCCGCCGAGCATGTCCGACAAATACGGCTCGGTGTTGTGGCAGAAGATGCAGGTGCGATTCCACACCGGACCGGCGCGCAGACCCTCGCGCTCGTGCGACAGGACCGAGTAGCCCTTGTAGCGAAACTTCTTCGACCACAAGAGATACGAGAATCGGCATGACGAGCTCGTCGCCGCCGGCGCTTCCGACGGGCAGCCCGGCATAGTCCTCGCGGTAGTGCCCGCCGATGACGCGCGTCACGCGGTAATCGGCGTCACCGAAACGTGTACTATGCACATGTACGAAGCGCTCGCCCGCGCGCTCCGACAGCTCGACCGTGTCGTCCTTGAAGCGCAGCGCGACGCCGCTCCACGGCGCGCGGCTCACGCCGGGGGCCATCGTGCGCGTCATTTCGTGCATGGGCGAGGCGCTCCAGCGCCGCGCGATGCCGTCGTGGCAGCGCGCGCAGGCAGCGGAGCCGGCGTAGTCCCCGCGCGCGACGTTGCTCGTCGCGTCGTGCTTCGCGGCTCGACCGCGCGGGCTCGCGGCCGGCCTAGCCGCGCACGCCACGATCAGCGTGGCGACGAGGGCGAAGCTGTTCCGGCGCGACACGGCGCCGAGAGCATATCGCCTTCTTCAGTCGGTGCAGGGCGCGTTGTCCACGTCGTCTTCTTGCGCCGGGCGCTCGCTCTTGTCGTTGGCGTCGCTCGGCGGCGGCGAGCTCCGCGGGCGCGCTTCGAGCACCTCACGCGGGGCGACGACCAGCTCAGCATCGATCTTGGTTTTGCGATTCACGAGCGTTTCTCCTATCCGTCTTTACGACATAGCAACCTACATGCCTCGCACGAAACCGGCCAAAAACAGGCTTCGCCGCGGTGCGGCATGACCGCGGAGCGCGCACTCCGCTACGCGGGGTGCATACGCGCCGAATCATCGTCGTCGGTCCCGCCTTCGGCGGATCCGCTCGCGCGCTCGTAGACGACGAGGTCGCCGAACATGTCGGTCGCGCGGACGCCGACGCGATGCATGCCAATCTTCTCGAGCACCTTCTGGCTCGCGCGGTGCCAGGGGAACGTACACGCCTGCACGCGAGTGACCTCGCGCTGGCCGAGCGCCCACGTCACGACGGCTCGGGTGCCCTCGGTGGCGTAGCCCTTCCCTTGCCACGCTTCGTCGACGCCGTACGCGACCTCGACCACGCCGCCCTCGGGCCGGCCGTTGAGCACGACGCTGCCGACGACCATCGGTGTCGGCGCCGTCCCGCCTCCGGAGGCTCCGGCGAGCGGCGTCTCCGCGGGCTCGCACTGCGTAACGAGCACGCGCGCACCCCAGAGCCACGCCTCGGGATCGCGGCGGAGCTTTTCGATCGGGCACGAGAACGCGCGCTCGACGAGCGCGCGGCCCGGCCAGAGATCCGGAAAGCGCGCGCCGACGAGCTCTTCGGCGAGCTCGCGATCCGACGCGAGCACGGCCTCGACGAGGTCGCGGGTGATCGGCAGAAGCACGAGCCGTTCTGTGCGGAGAGCCGACTCCATCTCCGTGGCTTAACTCCGGGAGGCGCTGCGGCGCAACACCGCGCCGCGTCAAACCGCGCGGCAGAGCAGCTTCAGCCGCGGTAGACCTTCACGTACTCTTTGGCGCTCGTCGCCCAGGACGAGTCGCGCCGCATCGCGCGCTGGCGGAGCTCGGTGAACGCGCCGCGCGCGAGGAAGGCGCCGAGCGCGTCCTCGAACGAGACGAGCAGGTCGACGACGCTCGGCGAGTGCGCGACGAAGCCCGTGCCCGTGCCCCGCGCGAGGTTCGCGGGCTCGACAGTGTCGTGCAGACCGCCCACGTCGGTGACGACCGGGATCGCGCCGAAGCGCATCGCGTAGAGCTGGGTGAGTCCGCAGGGCTCGAAGCGCGACGGCACGATCACGAAGTCGGCGCCCGCGTAGACGCGCGTCGCGAGCGCGGGGTCGAAGGCGATGCGCGACGCGACGTGGCCGGGGTACTTGAGCGACGCGTGGTGGATCATGTCCTCGAGGTGCGCGTCGCCCTTGCCGACGAGCACGACGCGCGCGCCGCGGTCGACGAGCGCGCCCAGCGACTCGACGAGGAGATCGACGCCCTTCTGCTCGGTGAGGCGCGAGACGCACGCGAAGAGCGGCGCGTCGGGCCAGTCGATGTCGAGCTCGGCGACCAGCGCCTGTTTGCAGGCCCACTTGCCGCGCCACACGGTCTCGTCGTCGTAGCGCTCCGCGATGCGAGGCTCGGTGCGCGGGTCGAAGCGCTCTTCGTCGATGCCGTTCGCGATGCCGAAGAGCTTCCGCGCGTGCAGGCGGAAGAACCACTCGAGCCAGAAGCCTTGGTCGCGCCGGATCTCGCGCGCGTAGGTCGGGCTCACGGTCGTGACGGCGTCGGCGAGGGCGACGGCGCCCTTCAGCAAGTTCACGTTGCCGGCGTCGCGCAGGATCATGTCGTCGAAGAGCTCGCGCGGGATCGCGAGACGATCGAGCGCCTCCGCGCCGAGGACGCCTTGATACGCGAGGTTGTGCACCGTGAAGACGGAGCGGACGCGCGACCAGACGGAGCCCATCGTCGTCTTGCCGTAAATCGTCGCGAGCGCGGCGTGCCAATCGTGGGCGTGGACGACGTCCGGCCCCTCCGCCCAGAGGCGCGCGGCAATCTCGAGGGAGCCGCGCGAGAGCGTGGCAAAACGCAGGTCGTTGTCGCCGAACGAGCCCGACGCGTCGCCGTAGATGCCGCGCCGGCTGCCGAAGAGCGCGTCGTTCGCGAGCAGACAGAATCGAAGCGTGCCGCCCGCGCCGGTGACGCTCTCGTCGCGCACCTCGCAGACGCCGCACGTGCGCACGTCGTCCCGGCCCCAGCCGACGCGCGCGAGGACGCCGTCCGCCCAGAAGCGATGGCTCGCGGGGATCGGAGTCGTACCGTAGAGCGGCGTGACGACGCACACGTCGTGACCGAGACGCGCGAGCGCGCGAGAGAGCCCATAGACCGCGTCGCCGAGCCCTCCGGTGCGCGCGAAGGTTTCGACCTCCGAGGAGATCATCAGGATGCGCATTGAGCTCGCAGCCTCGGCATTCAGGTGTGTGGGCCTTATCACCTTTCGGGCGGCGCGCGTACGCCGAACCAACGCGAGCCGACGGCGGCGCCAATCGCTGCGTAAACGAGCACCGGCAAAACGTGGCCAATTGCGACATGCAGCGGACCGGCGAGCGGGCAATGGAGATCGATGAGCACGCCGCCCCACGCACCCGCGGCCGCGCCGATCGCCGCGCCCGTCGCGCGCGGGTGCACGGGATCGCAGCCGCGGCGCACGAGCGAGAGCGCGACGAGCGGGCCGATCGAAAAGAGCATCGTCGAGAGGAAGCAGGTCACGTGCGCGTGGAGCGTGCCCGCTCGATCGCGGACGTCGGGCCAGCCCGCCGTGCAGCCCATGACCCACGCGAAGATCGCCGGCGCCGCGGCGAGCGCCGCGAAGACGAGGAGCGACCGCGCGACCCCGAGCATCGTGCTCCGCTTCGGACGCGCGACGAAGGACGTGGCGAACGCGATCGCCGCCCACCCCGCGGCGCTCAGCGCGACGAAGCCGACCGGGCGCCCGCCGAGGCCGGGGCCGAACGGCGCGAAACTCGCGAGCGCCAGCAGGGCGCCGCCCGCGAGCGCGAGCCAGCGCGTGCGCCGCGTCGCCGCGAGATCCGGCGAGGGCGTCTGCTTGGCTCGTTCGAGCACGGCGGCGCGAAGCTCCGGCGGCAGCGAGCGCTGACCGGCCTTCGGCGGCCCCGACGACGTCGTCATGGCTCCTCCTCCGTCCCGCGATTTTCGAAGACGTCGCCGAGCGCGGCGCGAAGCGCCTGGTACGCGCGGTGGGCGCGGAGCTTCACCGCGGCCTCGGTCGTGCCGAGGACGGCGGCGGCCTCGGCAATCGTGAGCTCTTCTTCCTTCACGAGCTGAAAGGCGACGCGCTGGTTCTCGGGGAGCTTCGCGAGCTCGCGCCGCACGCGCTCGGCGAGCTCGGCGGAGTACGCCGCGGACTCGGGCCCTTGCGCGTCGTCGGCTCCGCCGTCGGTCTCGTCGCCTTCGGTGTCGACGAGGATCTCGCGGCGCCCGCGGCGCGTCCCGTCGATGAAGAGCCTCCGCGCAATCGCGTACGCCCAGGGGATCACCGCCGCGCCCGGCATGAACGTGCCGCGGGCGAGGTGAATCTTCAGCATCGTCTGCTGGAGGACGTCCTTCGCGCGCGCCTCGCTCCGCGTCTGGCGCAGCAAGAACGAGTAGAGCCGCGGCGCGAGCGCGTCGTAGACCTCGCCGAAGGCGGACTCGTCGCCGCGCGCGTAGCGCTCCATCGCGGCGTCGTGCGGCGCCGGCTCGCGGCGGCGCGGTTCGGACGGGCGGTCCACGGGCGCGTTGATAACACGGGTCGTCGGATCCGCCGCAGGCGGGACGACGCAAACCCCGGTGAAGCCGAAAGATGCCGCCGCGAGCTCCACCCCTCGAATACGCGCGCCGCGGAGCCGAGGTATCGCGCCGCGTGCTACGACGGAAGAGATGCTGCCCGCGGCCCTGCCGGTCACCGCCGCCGAGGTGCGCGACGTCCGCGAGCTCGGGCCGAGCGCGCGCGGCGGCCGTACGTGGGCGGTGAGCCTCGCGAGCCACCCTTCGAGCGCGTGGAACCCCGTGTTTCCGCAGGGAACGTGGCCGGCCTCGGCGCTCCCCGTCACGCTCGCCATCGGCCTGCCGAAGAGCCGCGATCTCGGCGACGAGGAGGACGCCGAGGTCGAGGTCGCCGCCCGCGCGTGGAATCGCCTCCCCTGCACCGCGTTTCGCGTGCACGTGAGCGGGACGACGGCGGCCCCGCCGGCCGACGACGGCACGAGCGGCGTCTATTTCGAGGACACCGCGTGGCCCGCGAACCTCACGCCGGGCGCGATCGCGACGACGATCGTGCGGGTCGACGCGCAAGGCCACATCTACGACGCGGACGTCTTCGTCAACGGCGCCGAGCACGTCTTCTCGCTCGACGGTCACGGCGGCACGGTCGATTTTCGCAGCATCGCGACGCACGAGCTCGGGCACGTGCTCGGCCTCGGCGAGTCGAACGATCCGCGCGCCACGATGTACGCCGCGTACCCGCCCGGCGTCGCGTGGCGCTCGCTCGAGCAGGACGACGAGAACGGCGCCTGCACGCTCTACCCCGGCACCGGCGATCTCCTCGGCTGCGACGCGACGCCGTGCCCGAGCCCGTTCCTCTGCGTCGCGCGCGAGTGCGAGCGTCCGGGCGACCAGCGGATGCTCTGCGCGCCGTGCGAGCCGAGCGCGATCAACGGCTGCGAGGGCGCGGGGGATCGCGCGCGCTGCGTCGCGTACGACGCGGCGATGTCGACCGCGGGCTTCGCGTGCGGTAGGCCCTGCGCGACCGCCGACGACTGCGGGCCGGGGTACTCGTGCTCGGCGACGACGCAGGCGGGCGACTTCCAGTGCATCGCCGACGACGCCTGCGCGTCCGCGGCGAACGCGTGCCAAACGCTTGCAGAATGCAATGATCCGGACGACGCAGGCTGGATTTGCCCGTCGGGCGCGTGCCTCGGTCCGCCGACCGACGGCGGCGCGGACGCGAGCGCCGGGAGCGACGCGGGCAGCGAGGTCGACGCTCCGCGCGGAGGCTGTTCGTGCGACGCCTCGCCGCGCTCGGCCGCGGGCGTGGCGTGGCTCTTCGCCGCGGGCCTCGCGCTCGCCACGCGTCAGCGTAGAAAAGGCACGTAGCGCGGCACGCGCGAAGCGTACGCGTTCCACTCCGGGACTTCGGACGCGAGCAGCGACTCCTCCCATCGCGCGCGGAGGAACTGCGCCGCCGCGAACGGCGCGATGCCGAGGAGCCACGGCGCCGACATCGGCAGGAGCGCGCCCAGCATCGCGACGGTCTGCCCGAGATAAATCGGGTGGCGACAGAGCGCGTAAGGACCGCCGGTCACGAGCTCGCGCGCGTCCGGCAAAATCGAAAAAGACCGGCGCGCATACACGAGCGCGACGAACGACCCGAGGAACCCGACGGCCACCAGCGCGATGCCGACCCAGTCGACGGTCGTGACGGCGCGGTACGGGCGCATCGTCGCCGCGACGAGCGCGCCCACCGCGCCGAACGAGACGAGCGCGACGAGCGGGCCGCGGCGCGCGCCCTTGCGCGGCCCGCGCGAGGCGTACGCGACGACCGCCGTCGCGAAGAAGAAGAGCTCCCCGAGCTCGCGAACGAGCACGAGCGGCGCGAGCCCGCCGCGCTCCGCGAAGCCCTGCACGACCGTCGCGCGGAGCGCCGCGCCGGCCGCGGCCCACCCGAAGAAGAGAACGGGAACGACGCGTCCGGCGAGGAGCTGCCAGACGAGCTTCATGAATCCCGGCTCACGGGTCAGTTCGCTTGCGACGCCGCTTGCTCGCGTTTTTCGCGCTTCTTCGCGTAGAGGCCGTCGATGACCTTGCCGTATTTCTCCATCACCTTGCGGCGCTTCACCTTGAGGCTCGGCGTGAGCATGCCGTTTTCGGTCGTGAAGTCCTCGCCGATGATCGCAAACTCCTTGACCGCCTCGAAGCCCTTGAAGTCGGCCATGTACTTCTCGAGCTCACTCTTGAAGAGCTCGCGCACGCGCGGGTTGTCGAGCAGCGCCTCGGTCGACTGCGCGCCGAGACCTTGGTGCTCGGCGAATTTCTTCACCGCGTCGGTGTTCGCGCAGAGGAGCGCCACGTTGAAGGGTTTGTTGTCGCCGTAGACGAGCGCGTTGAGGATGTACGGCGAGAGCTTCAGCTTCTCCTCGAGCGGCGACGGGACCACGTACTTGCCGTTCTCGAGCTTGTACTGCTCCTTGATGCGGCCGGTGATGTAGAGGTAGCCGCTCGCGTCGAGGTAACCCTGATCGCCGGTGCGGAAGCCACGGTCTTTCGTGAACGCGGCCGCGTTCTCTTCGTCGCGCTTGAAATAGCCCTGCATCACGTTCGGGCCGTGGATGATGATCTCGCCCTCGACGCGGTCCTTCGATCCGTGCCCGACGCTCGGGTCGATCTCGATCGAGACGCCCGGGATCGGTCGCCCGACCGAGCCGATGCGCCGCTCGCCCGGCCAGTTCGCCGTCGCGATCGGCGACGTCTCGGTGAGGCCGTAGCCCTCGTAGACCGTGACGCCGAGCGAGTCGATGAACTCCGCGACGTCACGCGAAATCGCCGCGCCTCCGCTGAACGCGTACTTCAACCGGCCGCCCAGCATCTCGCGAGCCTTCGAGAAGACGAGCTTGTCGGCGGCCGCGAGCGTGAGGTGCTCGCCCAGCGTGAGCCGCTGGTGCTCGCGCTCCTTGGCCGTGCAGCGCAGGGCGGCTTTGACGAGGTTTTGCACGAAGCTCGGTTGATCGGACACTTTCTTCTGGATGCCTTGGTAGAGCTTGTTGAAGATGCGCGGCACGCTGAACAGCAGCGTCGGCTTCACCTCGCCGAGGTTGTCGAGGATCTTCTGCGTCGACTCCGCGAGCGCCATCCCCGCGCCGACCGAGAAGAGGCAGTGGAGCTCGCACGTCTGTCCGAACGAGTGCGCCCACGGCAAAAACGAGAGCGACCGATCGTCGTCGCGCATCGGGAAGACCTCGTGCACCGCGTTCACGTTGGACGAGATGTTGCCGTGCGAGAGGATGACGCCCTTCGGGTTGCCGGTCGTGCCGCTCGTGTAGATGAGGCAGCAGGTGTCCTCGGGCTTCGGATGGATCGCGGGCACGGTCTTGTTCGACGCCAGCAGCGACGCGTAGGTCGAGACGCGCGAGTCGCCCTTGGACCCGTTGCCGTCGGCGCCGTCGAGACAGACGACGTTGCCCTTGAAGAACTTCTGCACCTTCTCGAGGATGGTCGCGTTCGCGACGACCACGATCTTCGCGCCGCAGTCGTCGATGATGAACTCCCAGTCCTTCTCGTGCTGGGCTTCGTACATCGGCACCATCGCCGCGCCGAGCCCGAAGCACGCGTAGGCGAGCACGGCCCATTCGACGCGGTTGTCGGCGATGACCGCGATCTTGTCGTTCCGCGCGACGCCGATCGACGCGAGCCCGCCGCGCGCCTTGTTCACTTGATCGGCGAACTCGGCGTAGGTCGTCCACACCCACGCGCCGTTCTTCTTCGTGCCGAAGAGCTCGCGCGAAGCGAATTGGGAAATGGCGTGATCGAAGACGTCGACGAGGTTCTCGAACCGGGCGCTCATGGTGATGCGCAGAGTACCACTGTTTTTGTGGTAGATCCGCCGTGTGAGCGGCACTTTTCACGTCCACACGTTCGGCTGCCAGATGAACGTGCACGACTCGGATCGCATGTCCGAGCTCTTGCGCGCCCACGGCTGGCACGAAGGCGCCGCAGAAGCTGCGGACGTGATCGTCCTCAACACGTGCAGCGTCCGGGAGAAGGCGGAGCAGAAGCTCCGGAGCGAGCTCGGACGCCTCGCGGCGATGAAGCGCGCGAAGCGCGATTTGGTGCTGGTCGTCGCGGGCTGCGTGGCGCAGCAGGAGGGCGACAAGCTCCTCCAGCGCGAGCCGGCGCTCGATCTGGTCATCGGGCCCGACAACATCGCCGAGCTCCCCGCGCTGCTGGAGCACGCCCGCTCGGGCGGCCCGCCGCGCACGCACGCCGTCTTCGACGTGGCCGAGCCGCGCTTCTTGGCCGCGAGCCCGGAGCCGGGCCGGACCCCGGTCAGCGCCTTCGTCACGACGATGAAGGGCTGCGACGAGCGCTGCTCGTTCTGCATCGTGCCGTACACGCGCGGGCCCGAGCGCTACCGCCGCGCCGCCGACGTCGTCGAGGAGTGCAAGCGGTTCGCCGAGGCCGGCGCCCGCGAAATCGTCCTCTTGGGCCAGACGGTCGACAGCTTCCGCGACGCCGAGCTCCCCCCGCCCGAGGACCCGAGCTCGCCCGACGAGTCGCAGTTCCCGCATCTGCTCCGGGCGATCGCGGGCGAGGTGCCGGCGCTCCTTCGGCTTCGCTACACGAGCCCGCACCCGCGCCACGCGACGCCGTCGCTCGCGCGCGCACACGCCGAGCTCGACGTCCTCGCGCGGCACGTCCACCTGCCGGTCCAGTCCGGCAGCGACGCGCTGCTCCGCCGCATGATCCGCCGCTACACGCGTGCAGAATACATCGAACGCGCCGAGCGCCTGAAGGCCGCCCGGCCGGGGCTCACGCTCTCGACCGATCTCATCGTCGGATTTCCCGGCGAGACCGACGCCGACTTCGAGGCCACTCTCTCGCTCGTGCGCGAGGTGGGCTTCGTCTCGCTCTTCGCGTTCAAGTACTCGCCGCGCCCGTTCACTCCGGCGCTGAAGCTCAAAGGCGAAATCCCCGAGGACGTGAAGGACGCGCGGCTCGCCGCCCTCTTCGCGCTCGGAAACGCGCAGACCGAGGCGCACCTCGCGAGCCTCGTCGGCACGACCCAGCGCGTCCTCGTGTGCGGTCGCAACAAAACCGGCGACGCCTTCGAGGGCCGCACCGAAGCGAACGAGATCGTCCACATCCAGTCGAGCGCGGACCTCGTCGGCCGCATGCTCGAGGTCCACATCGGCCGCAGCTTCAAGCACTCGCTCGAGGCGGCTCGAACGGAGAGCGCCCCCGCCGCCGCTCCCGCGACGACGAAGGCGCCCGTCCGTCTTCCGTTGCTTTGATTCAGCTCACTGAAAAGCCCAGCGGAACGTCACGCTCTTGTTCGCGTGACCGAAGCCCCATGCGCTGCGCCGCGCGATGGGCGTCGTGATCTTCAGCGCGAGCTTGGTCGTCTGCGGCGTCACGATGTTCTGGTTCGGCGCGCAGAGGCGGCCGCGCGTGTTGAACACGTCGACCGGGCCGGGGATCATCGTGGTCGCGTAGACCGGCTCCGACTGGCACGTGGTCTGGCCGTCGCTGTTCGAGTTGCAGACGACGCGCGTACCGGTCTGCTCGGTGTGCGGCACGAGGCCGGTGTACGTCTGCTGCGTCGGCGGCTCCGCGTTCAGCGCGGGCTGCAGCGCCGACCCGGTGTCGCTCTCGAACTTCACTTCGCCCTGCGTGAGGTCGAGGGCCGAGAGCTCGTGGAGCGAGACGTTGACGCAGACCTGGCCCTTGTCGAGCGTGTCGATGACGGCGTCGTCGTTCATCGAGCCGGCGGGCAGACCGCTCTGGCTCTCGGCGTAGCCGTGCACCTTGACGATGTGGTTCTGGTCGAGCGCGCCCGCGACGATCGGGTTGCGCATCGTCATGTCCGGGCCCGCGCAGCCGGTGACGGAGCAAAGCGCAGCGGCGGCGACCGCCGGCATGACCAAGTTCGTGATCGAAAGCTTCATGACGATTGTTCTCTCCCGTGAGGTTCGGACGGTGTTACGGCGCCCGGCCGCCGACGCTTCCCACATTTGCGCGACGGCGCATCCGCCTATAGTGCGATCGCATGAAGAGTGCACTCCTCCTGTGGGCGCTCGCGCTGACGGCTTGCTCGGCGGGCGTTCGGGTCGTTCAAACCTCGAAGGCGGGCGGCGAAGTGGCGCTCGTGGGCTCGCGCGAGTCGGCCATGCCCAAGGCCCGCGACGAGATGGCGCGAGCCTGCGGCGGGGTCGACGCGTACGAAATCACCGAGGAAGGCGAGGCGAGCTCGTTCGACAAGCCGACGCAGCCCGTGAAGGACCCGAAGGAGTGGCGCGTTCGCTTTCAGTGCAAGGCGCACTGATTCTCCACTTCAGAGGAAGACCTCGCGCGTGCGAGCCGCCCGGTCGTGGAGGCCGAAGAGCAACGCGATCGCCCAAGCGACGAGCGCGGCGAGGAAGACGAAGCCCTGCGCGAGGCCCGTCTTGCCGAGAACGTCGAGGTCGACCGCCATCACGATCGGCCCCGACATCCGCACCGCCGAGCGCAGGAGCGCGCGACCCCAGGACGGCGGCTCGCCGCTCTCGTCGACGGCGCGAAGTCGCATCAGCTTTTTTCCTGGGGTCGACCAGACGCGCTCCAGCGCGCCGAACTGGAGCACGGCGACGATCCACCCGAGCGCCGCGCTGTGCGCGAGCTCGCCGAGCACGGCCGCGTACGTGCCCATCACCGCGAGATCGATCCCGAAGGCGACGGCGCGCACGAAGAACGTGGCCGGCGCGGTCGGCTTCTCGCGCGCGGCGTCGATCGCCGCGCGAAGCTCCGCGTACGTGGCAAAGCGCGCCGCGGGATCTTTCGCGAGAAGACGCAGGACGAGCGCCTCGACCGCGGGGCGAAGGCTCGGCGCGAGGACGCGCGGCGGGATGGGCGCCTCGTGGACGTGCTGGAGGAGCAGCGCCGACGCGGTCGTGCCGGTGAACGGCGGCTGACCGGTCACCGCTTCGTAGATCGTGACGCCGAGCGAGTACATGTCGGCGCGCAAATCGACGTTCTCGCCGCGCGCCTGCTCGGGGGCGAGGTACGCGGGCGTGCCGACGATCGCGCCGGCGTGGGTCAGCGCGGTCCCGCTCGAGCTCGCGCCGCCGCCCGGGATCGGCGCGTGATCGATTGTCTTGGCGAGGCCGAAGTCCGCGAGCATCACCCGTCCTTGCGCCGTCCTCTCGCGCGCGACGAGGATGTTCGACGGCTTGACGTCACGATGCACGAGCCCCGCGGCGCTGCCCGCCTCGAGCGCCGCGGCGATCGCGTCGGCGACGTCGAGCGCGCGCGACTCGGCGAGAGCGCCCTCGCGCGCGAGCAAGGCCGCGAGCGACTCGCCCTCCACGATGTCCATGACCAAGAAGGACACGTCGCCCTCTTGCCCGACGAAATGGATGGGCACGACGTTCGGGTGGCGAAGCCTGCCTTGCACCCGCGCCTCTCGAAGAAATCGCTCGCGCGCGGCGTCGCTCTCGCCGACGAGCACCTTCACCGCGACGTCGCGCTCGAGGCTCGCATCCCACGCGCGGTAGACCGCGCCCATTCCGCCGCGCCCGAGCGGCGCGTCGAGCCGAAAATGTCCGAGCGTCCGACCTACGAGCGCGTGGTCCGCCTCGCGTTCGGCGCTCGCCGCATCCGACGGCAACGTCTCCGCGTGAGGGTCGGCGACCGCGAGCTCGGGCACGCGGCGATCATCGCATGATTCAAGGCCCGGGCGGCGGGATGATGCGCAGCTCGACCGGCGCGATCCCCATGCGGATCATGCCGAGCTTCTTCGCCGCGCCGCTCGAGAGGTCGATGATCAGCCGGTGCGACACCGGGCCGCGATCGTTGACCTTCACGCGGACGACGCGCCCGTCGTCGGTGCGGCGCACCTCGAGCCACGTGCCGAGCTTGAGCGTGCGGTGCGCAGCCGTCATCTTCGACGGGTCGAAGATCTCGCCGCTCGCCGTGTGGTGGCCCGCGAGCGCCTTGCCGTACCAGCTCGCGAGGCCCGACTCGTAGACGCCGCCGGACGCCGGCGCCGCCGTGGGCTCGGCCTCCGTGGTGACGCACGCGGTGAGCGCGACGAGCGCGAGCGCAGCCAGCGTCCTCATGCGCGCGACAGCTCGATCCCCACGAGCGCTCCCCCGCCCTCGCGGTTGCGCGCGTACGCGCGGCCACCGTGCGCCTCGGCGATGCGCTTGACCAGCGCGAGCCCGAGGCCGACCGAGTGCGTGCTGTCGCCGCTTTTCCCGCGATAGAACGGCTGGAAAATCTGGGTCTCCTCGCCGGGCGCGAAGCCGGGCCCGTCGTCCTCCACCTCGAACGCGATGCGCGGGCCGCGCTCGAGGATGCGGAGGCGCGCAGCGCCGCCACCGTGCCGCTTCGCGTTCTCGAGGAGATTTCCGACCGCGCGCGCGACGAGCGTCGCGTCGCCGAGGAACGTGGCGCCCTCGGACTCGTCGTCGAGCCGCGCGTTCGCCGGGCCGACGCGCTCGAGCGCCTGGTTGGCGACGTCGTAGGCGATGAGCTCCGTGCGACGGAGCGCGCCGAAATCGATGCGGCTCGCGGCCAGGAGCTCGCTCACGAGCGCGTCGACGCCGACCACCTCGCCGTCGAGCTCGTCGAGGTGCCCGGCGCGTCGTTTCTCGTCGGCCTCGTCGCGCGCGAACTCGACGAGCAAGCGCATGCGCGCGAGCGGCGTGCGGATCTCGTGCGAGACGGTGGCGAGGAGCGCGCGCTGATCCGAGAGCTGCTTCTCGATGCGCTCGGCCATTTCGTTGAGCGCGTGCGCGAGGATAGGCATCTCGCCCATGCGCATGCGGCGGTCCATCGTGATGCGCGCGTGGATGTTGCCCGCGCCGATCTCGCGCGCCACGCGCTCGAGCTCGCTCATCGGCGCCGCGATGCGCCGCGCCATGAAGCGCGAGAAGGTCCACAGGAT
The DNA here is from genome assembly GCA_963731595.1 of uncultured delta proteobacterium. GTDB lineage: Bacteria > Myxococcota_A > Polyangia > Polyangiales > Polyangiaceae > DASXHD01. The sequence goes on along the minus strand of CAVSWE010000001.1, from coordinate 458,985 downwards.
GAAGAACGCGACGAAGATGCCGAACGCGACGTGCGACGGCGGCTTGTGAACTGCGAAGCCGAGCGAACGGAGTACGAGCGCGCCAGAGACGACGGTGATGAAGATGGCTGACGCGAGGGTGATGAAAATCCGCCGCTGGAGGCGCCACCGCAGCATCCAGCCGCGCCGCTGCCCGTCGTCCCAGCCATCGCCTGGTCCGGCGCCGCCGCGCCGATGGCCCCAGTGGTGGTGCTTCCAGTGTCGGCTTCGCACGCACTACTCCTTCGACAGCACGTAGCCGACGCCGCGGACGGTCTTGATGAGGCGCGGCCCCTTCGGGTCGTCGCCGAGCTTCTGGCGCAGATGCGAGATGTGGACGTCGACGGTGCGCTCGCCGACGATGACGTCGCCGCGGCCCGCCTCGCTGAGGAGCGAGTCGCGCGGCACGACGCGCCCGGCGCGCCGCACCAGGGCGACGAGGATGTCGAACTCGATGCCGGTGAGCTCGACGCGATTTCCGATGCGCGTCACCTCGCGCCGGCCGAGGTCGATCGAGATGTCGCCGGCCGTGAGCCGCTCGACCGGCGCCTCGGGCTGGACGCGCCGAACGACGGCGCGGATGCGCGCGAGGAGCTCGCGCGGCGAAAACGGCTTGGCGATGTAATCGTCGGCGCCGAGCTCGAGGCCGACGACGCGGTCCGTCTCGTCGCCCTTCGCCGTCAGCATGAGCACCGGCACGTTGCTGCTCTGCCGGATGCGACGGCAGACCTCGAGCCCGTCGATGCCGGGCATCATGACGTCGAGGAGGACGGCGTCGACGCCGCCCTCCTCGAGCATCTCGAGGCCTTGTTTCCCGTCGCGCGCGCCCTTCACCGAGACGCCGTTCTGCTCGAGGTAGCTCGAGAGCAGCTCGAAGAGCCGAGCGTCGTCGTCGATGAGGAGCACGCGCATGCGGACAGCATGATTACCGCGAATCGCCGGTGCGGCCCAGGCTCTGCCAGAGTCAGCGACCGCAGTCGTAGTGAGCTGCGGCGTTGCGACCATGCCAGGAACCTCCGTGACAAGCGTGATGCATGTGGGCGAAGCCGGCGGAGTACCCGCCGACGGTGCCGAGCGCGAGGAGCGCGATGATCAGGCGGCGGCGCATTTCACACCCACCGTTCCGAGTCGCCGCTGACGTCGCGACCGCTACTCCACGGCCCTTGGAAGAAGCCGCGACCGCGCGACTCGACGAGATCCGCGAGGATGCGGCGCTGGCGATCGTCGAGCGCTTCGTGGATCTGCGCGAGCCCTTCGAGGACGACGACGCGGACCTTCGCGAACGCCGCGTCGGCCTTGCCGCTGATCCCTTCGGCCGCGGTGCGGTCGAACGTCTCGCCGCGGAGCAGGCTCGAATCTCGCTGGGGTCGCGGAGCTCCGAGCGAGCTTCGCGCACCGTCTCGCGCACCTTCTGGAAGGCGTCGCGGATCACCTTCTCCTGACCGGGCGTGGTCTCGAGGCGCGAGAAGAGCCCGCGCATCACGAAGTCGCGACCGAATCCGCCGCCACGACCCCAGCCGCCGCGCGCCCAAGGAGGACCGCCCCAGCCGCCGCGCCCGTGATGATGACCCTCGTAGCCGCCGCCGTAGCCATGACCGCAGCCGTGCGCGTAGCGCCAGCCGCCGTGGTGCCCGTGCCGAAGCACTTTGACGAGCGCCACCAGACAAACCGTACCGAAAATGAACCCGAGCATTTCTTCCTCCGTCTCGCGGCGCGCTCCGTGCGGCCGCCTTCGAGGAACACTCTGGGCACCCTCCGTTAAGGCGGCGCCGTCGCACGGTGAAGAAGTATGAAACCGTGGTAAAGCCCAACCGCGTGGAACGCCTGCACGCCCTGCTCATCCTCGCGTGGGCGCTCGTCAAAACGTTGCTTTGGCCCGTGTTCGGCACGCGCCGCGGCCTCGCCGCGTTCCAGAAGAGCTACGGCGAGAAAGAGGGCCTCCTGCCGGTCAGCCCCGAGGATCGGCGCGCGCTGCCGACGTTCAGCCGCTGCATCGCGTGCGGGCGCTGCAACGTCGGCGAGGCCTCGCGAGTCGTCGCGTCGAAGGGCGCGTACGCGGGCGTGATGGATCTCGTGCTCGCCTCGTCGCGAAGCATCCCCGACTTCGCCGCCGCCGCGCCGTCGTTCGAGGCCGTCGACGACGCGCGCCTCGCCGAGCTCGAAGCGATCTGCCCGACCGGCGTCCCGATGAGGGCGATCAAGGCGTTCGTCCTCGGCAAGTCGCGAGCGTAACACCGCGCGTAACACCCTTCGGATCGTGACGCCGCGTTACGCCGAAAGGTTACGTGTAACCCCTGATTTCTCGGGGGATTTGCACGCCGCAGCGGTGGCACGCGCGCTGCAAAACACCCCCGCATGAGCAAGAAGCAGCAGCGTCGGAGTGGGATGTTCGCAGCCGTCGGATCCACCGTGAGCCCGGAGACGTGGACCGAGGAGCAGCTCGTCGCGCGCCTGGTCGAGAGCCACCCGGTCGCCTGGCGCGAGTTCGAGCGCCGCTACGATCGTCTCATCGATCGCTGCATCCTCAAGGTCACCCGCCGGTTCAGCTCGGTCGTCAGCACCGACGACGTGCGCGAGATCGCGTGCACGCTCCGCTTGTCGCTGCTCGCCCACGACATGCACAAGCTCCGTACGTTCGACCCCGAGCGCGGCAACCGCTTCTCGAGCTGGATCGGCCTGCTCGCGATCAACGCGGCGTACGATTACCTCCGCTCGATCCGCCGCGAGCCGGGTAAGGCCGCGCTGACCGAGGCGAGCGATCTCGCCTCCGAGACGCCGGATCCCTTCGAGTCCGTCGCCCGGCGCCAGCGCGCCCAAATCGCCAAGCGCCTCCTCGAGAGCTTCAGCGCGCGCGACCGCGCCTTCGCGGCGCTCTACTTCGGCGAGGGCCTCGACCCGACCGCCATCGCGGCCCGGATGAAGATCAGCGTCAAGACCGTCTACTCGAAGAAGCACAAGATCCAGGCGCGCCTCGAAGCGATGCAGCGCGCCGCCTGACGCGGACGGGCGGAAAATGGTATGAGAGGCCCGTGAAACACGGGGCAGCACTCTCGGTGATGGCGCTCCTGCTCGCGCTCGGCGCGTGCAGCTCAGGCAAGGACAACGACCAGCCGGCGCAGCTCAATCCCAACCCGCTCGGCACGGGGAACCGACTGCGCGAGGTGCAAGACCCGTCGAGCAGCGCGTACTCGCCGAACAAAACCGTGAACGTCACGAGCGTGGTCGTGACCGCCGTCGACGACTTCGACGAGACCCACAACGGCAAGAGCCGCGGGACCATCTTCGTGCAGGACGCCGACGAGTCGGCGCCGTACGCGGGCATCAGCCTCTACTCGCCGACGTACGTGCCCGCGAACTTGCGGCTCGCGCCGGGCGACGTCGTCGACATGAACGGTCAGTACGTCGAGCAGCAGACGATCGGAACCACCGTGAATTTCGCGCCGGATTTCCTCCCGCAAATGGCGAAGCCGCAGGTCGCGCAGCGCTTCGAGACCCAGGAGCCGGCGCCGGTCGAGGTGCCGCTCACCGATCTGCAATCGTTCGACACCGCGCGCAAATGGATCGGCATGCTCGTCGTCGTGAAGGACGTGACGGTGACGGGTGCGCCGGTCGCGACCGATGCGAACGGGCGCGTCGCGGCGAGCGTGTCGGCCTCGGGCCCGTCGATCAACAACGAGCTCTGGGACCTGCAGGCGTGGAGCGGGACGAACACGTCCAACTCGTTCGCCGCCGGTACGCACTTCAAGTCCATCACCGGCATCGTCGACTTCTTCTTCAACGTCTTCCTCGCCCCGCGATCGATGGACGATCTGGTGCAAGGGCCGTGAGCAGATGACGGGAGCGCGGGCGGCCGCGCTGTTCGCGCTCTTTCTGGGATGCGGCGGCGCTCGGCCGATCGCGACGAGCGCGACGCGACCGATGACGACGCCGAAGGCGATGCGCGTCGTGCGGGAGCCGGGCCGGCCGGCGCTCGCCATCGTGACGCGCGAGGGCGATCCGGCGCCGGCCGTCGCGGCGTTCGTGTCGACGGCCGGCATCGCGTCCGAGCGCGGCGCGGCCGTGCCCGTCGCGCTCGCGGGGCTCTTCGCGTCGCGCCTCGCGGACGCGAGCGTCACGCCACAAGGCGACGGCGTGCGCGTCGCGATGGCCGGAGGGCCGGACGCGCTCGTCGAAATTGGCGGCGGTAATCTCCGAGCCCGTCGCGGCGTCGACGGACCTCGGCCTCGCGCAGCGCAAGCTCGCAGCGCTCGACGCGCTCCCGCGCGTCGCACCCGAAGCCGCGCCGATCGCCGCGTGCGAGGGCGCGCTCGTCGCGCCGGCGAGCCGGGCGCCGGTGAACCCGAGCGACGTCGAGGCGTGGCGGGCCTCCGCGGCGACGCGCGCGCGCGTCGCGTTCTCGGTGGTTGGCCGCGATTCGGGCGCGATTCGAGCGCCGGAGCTCCCCGCGGGTGAAGCGCCGCCTCGCGCGAGCGACGCGCCGGAGCTCGCCGTCTACGAGGACGCGGAGCTCCCGAGTCACGTGGCGCGGGTCGCCCTCGCGTGGCGCGGCGATCTCTCGCTCCTCGGCGCGGCGCGCGCGCTCGGCGATCCGAACGGCGCGCTCGCGGCGCTCGTGGCGGCGAGCGACACGCGCGCGCACGTCCGCTCGGTGACCGCGGCGCTCTCGGCGAGCGGCGCGTGTCTCTCGCTGCGCGCCGACGTGGACGTGGATCCGTCGACGAGCGCGGGCGCGGCGCGCGTCGCCGAGCTCGTCGCGCTCGCCACGCGCGAGGCCCGCGACGGCGCGAGCGACGACGCGAGCGCGATCGCCGACGCGAACGAGGCCGCGCAACAAGCCGCGCTCGTCGCGCTCGCCTCGTCGCGCGAGGTCCCGGACGAGAGCGCGCCGCGCGTCGTCGTCTCCGTACCCGCGAGCGCCGCCGTCGCACGCGACGCCCTCGCGAGCGCGATCGACGCCGGGAAGCGCGCGTTCGCAGCTCGGCTCGTCGAGTCGCGCGTCCGCGTCGAGCGCGGGCAGCCGGCGAGCTGGGTGCTGGTCGCGTCGCCGTGCGGCACGGCCGGCGAGACCGACGGCGACGCGGGGGCCTCCGCGGCGTTCGCGCTCGCCGCGGCGACCGCGGCGCGCGCGCGCGGCATCGACGCCGAGCCGTGGACCGCAGCCGACGGTGCGGGTGTGCTCGCGTCGGGCAAGGACGCGCGCGCCCTCGCCGACGCGCTGGGACGCGTATTCTCGATCGACCCGGTCGAGGGCGCGCGCGCCGCGCAAGCGCGTCTGCTCGACGCCGCGCGCCCCGGTCTCGCGGGGCTCGCCGAGGCCATCGCGCCCGGGCGGCCCGCGTCGGTGCTGCCGACGGGGACGCCGCCGTCGCTCTTGCGCCTCTCGGACGCGGCGATCGTCGCGCGCGCGGACGCGCTCCGTCGCGGTCCGATCCGCGTCGCCATTCTCGCGGGCGACGACGCCGCGCACGCGGACGCCGCCGTGACGGCGGTCGATCGCTGGGCGCTCCGCGAGGGCGCTCGGTCGTGTCCCGCGGCCGCGGAGGGCGCGGCGGCGAAGCCCGGGACGTACGCGGTCGTCACCGACGACGGCACGAGCGAGGCCTACGTCGCCGCGAGCGTCGCGCAGGGCGACGAGCCCGCGGCGACGGCGCTCGCCGATGCGCTCGACGGGAGCGGCGGCCTGCTCGAACGAGCGCTCGGAGACGGCCTCGCGCGCGCGTACGGGGCGCGCGTCCTCGGCCCGCGCGGCGCGCGCGCGCTCGTCGTGCACGTCGACGCGCCCGAAGGTGCGCTCGACGCCGCCGTCGCCCAAGTGCGCGCGCTCTTCGATCGCATCCGACAAGGCGCGTTCGGCGAGGCCGATCTCGCGCGCGCCCGCAAGCACGCCGAAGACGCCCGCGCCGCACGCATGCGCGACCCGCGGCAGCGCCTCGTCGCGCTCTTCCGCGGCGACCCGGCCGACGCGGCGCCGACGCTCGATCGCGTCCGCGCGGCCGCCGCGACGATGCTCGCCGACGACGCCCTCGTCATCGTCGCCGCCCGCCCCCGCCGCACGCGCGGCGGCGCGCCGTAGATCATCGCGTCGAGGTCATTTGGCCGCGGGGGGGGCGAGTCGATAGCCGGTCCCCGCGACGGCTTTGATCCGATCGCCTTCGGCGCCGAGCTTCCGCCGGAGGCGCGCGACTGTCGTCTTGAGCGTGAAGGTCTGCGCGGTCGGCGCATAGCCGAGGCGCGCGAGGAGCACTTGCTTCTTCACTACATCTGGCGCCGCCCTGACGAGCGCATCAGCGACGGCGAATTCGTTCCGTGTCACCCGGATATTTTTCTCTGCGACGCGCAGGCGCTCGGTCACTGAAGTGATCTCGATTTTACCGACTCGGACGATCGGGGAAACCGCGCCAGATGTTCGCCGGTGGAGCGCATGGCATCGGGCGAAGAGCTCGCGAGATTCGAGGTCCGAAGCGACGAGCAGCTGGTCGGCGCCCGCGAGGAACGCTTCGACGCGGTCGTGCCGCGCGGGAGAGCGCCGCGACCAAACCAGGACGGGCGTCACGCATCCGTCGGACCGGACCGCGCGGAGTTGATCCAAGGTGCGAGGCGACCATGCGATCACGACGACGTCGAAGCGCTCGCGCGCGAGCCGCGTCCGCAGCTCGCGCTCGTCGATCGACGAGACTTCGAGCTCCGTCGTCCAGCGCAAGAGACCGCGCCGGGCTCGTGATGATTGGTCCAAGAGCGCGATTCGCATTCGCACGGCCCCTCTCGCTGCGTCCGAAGATATCTTCCGCTCGCCGCGTGGACAACCGAACTCTTCCTTACCAATTTCTTACAGCCGATCGTTACCGCATCGTTACCGCTGGCGGCCGAGCACACGCGCTTACGCGTCTCGGGAGCGCCGCAAAAGCGCCAGCGGAGGTGGGCCAGATGAAACGAACGTTGGTCGTGCTCGGTTGGTCTCTTTGCTCACTGGCGAGCATGCAGCGCTTCCATGGACGAGAAAGCAATCTCCTCTTCGAGCGCGCCGCTCACCGCTGGGGTCCACGACTTTCCCTGGCCGTCCACGCCGAACAATCTTCAGCCGGGCTCAGCGTCACCACACTCGCCGCGCAGGGCGCCCTTTGCCCGCCCGGACGGCTCGCTGCCGCCGACGAACATCATCAGTGCGTGGGAAAGCCGCGTTTCCGGACAACAGCGGGACCGCGAACGGGCTCTGGTGGTCCATCGGCTGCGCCAGTACCGCACGAGCCCGGCGAACCTCCCGAGGCAGCTCACGTCGTGGACACCGGAACGCCACCAGAGTGGAACAGTCCCGGCGCCGATGATCTGGCTCGGGCAGCCTCACCTGCTGCAGATCGGACCGCCCGGGCAAAACTGGGTGGCTCTCCTCGGGCTCGTGGGCCAAGCCATGTTCGCCGACCAGCCCGCTGACACGCACGGCAACGGCGCACAACATGGCAATCGTCCTCTCGCGAGACGGCGGCAACTCCTGGGACAGCAGACCAGCGCGCATCTGGTCGCGCCGGTTGACGGCGCTGCATGGCGGGACTGACTTCAGTTCCGGTGTGCTCGTGAGCGACTGGAACGCGGTGGCGGCGACCTGGACGAACGCGAACAACAATCACGATGTCTTCGTCGTTTGGCAATTCACATCAGCACCTCGAGCACGTGGGCGACGACTCTCACGTACGACTGACCCTCGGTCAAACCGCATCGGCAACCGCGCCAGTCGCTATCACGCTGGCTTTGGCCGAGCCCGCGCTCGTTGCGGGTACCCATTCGGTCATCGGCAACTTCGTCATCGATGATGGCGCCCCAGCTTCCGACCGCGCTCGGGCTGTGCCCCGCGGCGGAGCACCCGGTCACCCAGGTCTACAAGACGTTCTCGTCCGCGAATGCGCCGGTGGGCCAAACGTGGTTCCAAGGTACCAGTATCGGCGGTGCGCAGTGGCGCTGCGCCGGCGGAAGTCATAACTCGAGCACGTTCGATCTACCCCGTCAGCCGCGCGTCGCGCTCACGGCAGATCCCGCGGGCATCGCGTCGTCGCCGCGACCAATCGCTTTCGGCAGGGCGACGCGACCAAGAGCCTGAGCGTCCGCCTCACTGCCTTCTCATGGTGCATCTGCGGCGGGAGCTGCAGCTGCAGCGGCGGAGCGCCCGGCGGGGGCACGTGCGACCGACCTCACCGATTCGGCCCGACGGCGACGTCGCAGGCGGCATCATCGAGGACCAGATCGATCCGTTCATCGCGGCGCACCCGGTGTCTGGCAAAGGAGCAGTCGCGTGGTACGACACCGCGGAGAACGCCAGCGGCAACATCGCCTCCGTGCACGGCCAGGTGCAGTCGCTCTCCTCGACCAGCCTCGTCGGCCAGCGAATTCTCTTGCCGAGCGTCCCGTTACGCCTTCCCGAACGACTTCGGACTCTATGATGGTGCGGCGGCCTTCGGGAACGGGGCCGAGTTCGCCCTGGGCTACGTCGATGGTGCCTTCAGCGGCCAGCCGCCCGACGGCCAGGGCGGGATGTATACTTCGGTCGCCACGCCGTGATCCGCTCCGCGCTCCTCTTTTCTATGTTGCTCTTGGCCGCCACCGCCTGTGGCGGCCGGGAGCAGGACGACATCGACGCCGCAATCCCTGACGCGAGCTACGATTTGAATGTGCACTTCGGCGAGTGCTGCGATCGAATCGCTCGGAGGCCTCGGTCGTCCGTGCACCGCGGCGGATGGAATCGAAGCGGGATCGACGCAGCGGTTCGAGTGTGCACCACAAGATATTGCGGGCTCGGGCCGGGCGGCGACGGGGTTCCGGCGGTGATCACCTGCTGTGGCGGCAAGGTGCCGGCCGCCGTCAACTCGGGCTCGTCGGTCGCCGTGGGTTGTGTTCCCTGGCCCGGCGGGCTCGAAGCAGCCTGGGGCGACTGCTGCTATCAGGACTTCTATCCCGATGGTGGCGTTCCCGATGGCGGGATCCGCTGGGGAGGAGTCGCTGGGCTCTGCCCCGAAAGTACGCCGTACGTACACCAACAATGCTCGCCCAATCAGTACTGCGGCCTCGGCCCGGCACCCGCCGACGGCGGTCCCGGGCAGCGCTGCTGCGGGGACCGCTCCCAAGACCACGGCACGATCGACAGCTCTGGCCTCGATCCCGACTGCATGCCCCAATACTGGCAGCTATGAAGCATCGCCACCCGGCCGTTCTTGCCGTTCTCGTCGTTGCCTTCGCTGCGTGCGCACCCGCTTGCTCTTCGAGCGAGCCCGCCGACGCGGGCGCGGATGCAGGAGGCGACGCTGCGTGCGTCCCGAGCGGCGATCCCTGTGTGGGCTCCGAGGTGATTTGCTGCAGCGGCGTACCCTACTGCGTTTGCACGGGTAGCGACTGCGTTTGCCCGTAGATGTCTCGAGCCACCTCCCTCGGGCGAAATCGACCGTCGTGGATGGCTCTGGCCATTGCCTCGCACCCGCGCCTTCGTACCTCCGCTGGCACGAAGGCGACGCCGACGCGTTCGCGCCCGCTCTTCGCGCGCGCGCAAGGCCGACGCGGATCCGCCGCAGGCGCGACGGCGCAATCACCGAACGCCAATCCGTCGCTGCGGCGCCAGGCGACGACGCGACGACTCCGCCGGTGACCGACTACGTGGCGGGCCTCGCCAGCCGGTACGCGGTCGCGGCGATTCGGTCGAGTCGATCGACGAGCGCCGCGTCGAGCGTGATGTACGAGAACGCGCTCGCAACTTCGTAACAAGAGCGGCTCTCCTTCGCCGACCCGCAAGCCGTCTCGAAGCGCAACCGCCGATTACCGCGTTGACTCCCAGCGCCTTCGCTGAGATTCAGCGCCACGCTCGAAAGCGCTCGTCGCATCTGATCACCGAGACTTCGGTCGTGCCGTTCGATGGCGCGCACGATGGGAGCAAACAGCCGAATCGTTTCGATCACGAAGCCATGGATGTGAAGTGTCATGAGATTCTCCTTGCTCTCTCTCGCGAGAGGCAAAGCCCCTCCCAGTCGGAGCGCAGGCGGGGTCAAGGATGCCGAAGGCACCGGCGAAGCCGGCGACGCCGAAGGCGTCGTCCTTGACGCCGCCGAGCACCGACTGAAAATGGGAACAGCCGAGCGAGCCCCAACCTTGCAGACTCGCCCCGCCCTCCGGGCCATCACGGCCACGGCCACGGCCACGCCCACGTGATAAGTAACGACCGCGTGCCCTCCGCGCCCTCCCCCTCGTTCTCCCACGCGCAGTGGTTCCGCGTCGACGACGACGAGGTCTGCCTCCTACGCGACGGCGCGCAAGCCTTCCCGGCGATGCTCGACGCGATCGCCTCCGCCAAGACCGAGATCCTGCTCGAGATGTACTGGGTCAGCCCCGACGCGGTCGGCCTCCGCTTCCTCGACGCGCTCGCCGCGCGAGCCCGCGCGGGCGTCCGCGTGCGCGTCATCTACGACGCCGTCGGCAGCATCTCGATCACGCCGGGGTTCTGGGCGTCGCTCGTCCGCGCGGGCGGCGAGATCGTCCCGTTCCACTCGGTCTTCCCGATCCGCAACACGCTCACCCTCGACGTGCTCGAGCGGCGCGACCACCGCAAGATGCTCGTCGTCGACTCGCGCCTCGGCTTCATCGGCGGCATCAACATGAGCCGCGAGTGGCTGCCCAAAGAAGAGGGCGGCGGCGGCTGGCGCGACGACATGGTGGCCGTGCGCGGCGAGGTGGCGCACGAGCTCCGCGCGCTCTTCTACGACACGTGGCGGCGCGCGACCCTCTCGCCCCTGCCGGCCGATCTCCGCCCGATTCGGCGACGCCGCTCGCGGCGCGTGTTCCTCCTCGCGAATCGTTGGCGAAAGCGGCGCGACGTACGGCGCGAGTACCTCCGGCGGATCTACTTCGCCAAATCGCGCATCGACATCGCGAACCCTTATTTCGTACCCAATCGCTCCGTGCGCGGCGCGCTCGGTCACGCCGCCGAGCGCGGCGTCCGCGTGCGGGTGCTCGTCCCCGAGCGCGGCGACGTCCGCATCGTGCAGTTCGCCGTCGAGGCGTTCTTCGAGCAGCTCCTGCGGCACCACATCGAGATCTACGCGATGCCGAACCGCGTGATGCACGCGAAGACCGCCATCATCGACGACTCGTTCGCGACCATCGGCAGCTACAACCTCGACGAGCGCTCGTGGCGCAAGAACATGGAGGTGAACCTCGCCGTCGAGGACGAGAGCTTCGCGCGCCACGCCCGCGAGTGGTTCGACGAGGACTGCAAGAACGCGCGTCGCATCGAGCTCGACGACTGGCGCGCGCGCCCGACCGCGCGGCGCGCCCTCGAGTGGATTGCCTACGGCCTGCGGAGGCTCTGGTGAGCGGCGGAAACGCCCAGCGCGCAGTGCGGCGCGCCGCGCGTATCGCGGCCTTCGCGGCCCTCACGCCGACGATGCTCGCGGCCTACTCGCTCGACGACGCACGGCGCACGCTCGGCCCGCGCGAGAAACGAGCGCTGCGCGATCGGTGGTTCGGCGCGTGGTGCGCGGCGATGCTGCGCGTCTTCGGGCTCGAGGTCGTCGTCCTCGGCGACGCGCGGCGCGGGAGCGAAGCCGGCCGGCTCGTCGTCTCGAACCATCGCGGCGTCGCCGACGTGCTCGTCCTCCTGCACACCTTCGGCGGCTGCATGGTGAGCCGCGCCGACATCGCGCGCTGGCCCGTCATCGGGACGGCAGGGAAAAAGCTCGGGACGGTTTTCGTCGATCGCGCGGACATCCGCAGCGGCGCCTCGACCATCCGCGCGATGCGCTCGCTCCTCGCCGAGGGCGAGACCGTCTCGATTTTCCCCGAGGGCACGACCTTCGCCGGCGACGAGGTTCGGCCGTTCCACGCCGGAGGCTTCGTCGCGGCGCAGGGCGCGGGCGCCGCGATCGTCCCCGTCGGCCTCGCGTACGCGAAGGACTCCGAGGCCGCGTTCCTGGACGAGACGTTCCCCGAGCACCTCGCGAAGATGGCCGCCGCGCCGCGCTCACGCGTGGTCGTCGCGATCGGAGAGCCGCTCGCGGTGCCCGAGGGCGCGCGCTCGAAGGAGATCGCCGCCCTCGCGCGCCAGGCCGTCGCGCGCGAGATCGCCCGAGCGCGCGAGCGCGCCGGCTGACTTCGATTCGCCGCGCGATCAGCCGCCGCCGACCATCTGCACGATCTCGACCACGTCGCCGTCGGCGATCGCGCGCGACGCGTGCTCGGCGCGCGGCACGATCGCGCGGTTCAGCTCGACCGCGACGGGCCCCTCGCCGAGGCCGAGGAACGCGAGTAGGTCGGTCACGCTCATCGCGCCCGGCAGCTCGCGACTCTCGCCGTTGATCGTGACGCGCACGTCCGGAGCGTACCACGGAGGTCCTCGCACGGCTGCGCCGCACACGAGCGCGTGCTGCTAAACTTCGCGCCGATGGCCACGAAAAAAGCCTATTGGAACGATCCGTTCGCGACCGCGCTCGAGACGCGCGGCGCCGAGGCGAGCACCTGGGAGGGCAAGCCTTCGCTCGTCCTCTCGGAGACGATTTTCTACCCCGAGGGCGGCGGTCAGCTCGGCGACGTGGGCACGCTGCGCGTCGGCGACGAGGCGGTGAGCGTCCTCGACACGCAGATCGACGACGCCGGCGCCATCCACCACGTGCTCGAGCGCGCCGTCGCGACGTCGGTCGACGCGCCCGTCGCGGCGTCCATCGACGTCTCGCGCCGGCGCGACGCGATGGCCCACCACACCGCGCAGCACATGCTCTCGCGCGCGCTGCTCGACGAGGCGCGGGCCGCGACGGCGTCGGCGCGCATCGGCCTCGGGACCTGCACCCTCGACGTCGAGCGCGAGAGCATCCCCGACGCCGAGCTTCACCGCGCCGAGGACCGCGTGAACGACGCGATCCGCGGCGATCTCGCGATCCGCGCGCTCTTTCCGACGGCGGAGGAGCTCGGCCGCCTCGACCTGCGGCGCGCACCGAAGGTCTCGGCGGGCGTGCGCATCATCGACATCGAGGGCTTCGATCTCACGCCCTGCGGCGGCACGCACTGCACGCGCACCGGGCAGATCGGCGTCGTGCGCGTCGCGCACGTCGAGCGCTACAAGGGCAAGCTGCGCGTCGGGTTCCACGCCGCGACGCGCGCGCTCGCGGACGCGCGCGCGAAGGAGGCCGTGCTCGGCGCGCTCGCGAAGAAGCTCACGTGCGGGGTGCTCGACGTCGGCGCCGCGGTCGGCAAAGTGCAAAGCGATCTCAAAGAGCGCACCGACGCGCTCGCGGCCGCGCGCGGCGAGCTCTTCGAGCTCCTCGCGAAGAGCGTCCTCGCGGAGCACCCGCCCGACGCGAGCGGCACGACGCTCGTCCACGTCGCTCGGCGCGACGGCGACGTCCCCTCGCTCCGCACCCTCGCCGGGCGCCTTGCCGGCGCGCGCGGCGACGTCTTCGCCGTCTGCACCGCCGACGACGGCGACGGCCGACTCGTCGTCGTCCAGCGCGGCGCGTCGACCACCGTCGACTGCGGCGCCTGGCTCAAGGCCCTCGCCGCCAAGACCGGAGGCCGCGGCGGAGGCCGCCCCGAGCGCGCCGAAGGCCGCCTGCCGAACGACGCAGCAACCGAGGCCCTACTTCGCATAATCTAGGTTTCGATGAGCACGAGCCCGATCCCGAAGGTGCGCGACGACGATCCCGAGGACGTTTCGTGGGCGCTGTCGACTGCGGCGACGTCGTTCGCGCGCGGCGACCGCAGCGAGACGTTGAAGTGGCTGCGGCGCGCGGCGGAGGCTGCGTCCGAGGCCGATCGCGACGCGCGAGCGCTCGAGATCGCGAAGGCCGCGTCGGAGCTGAGCCCGCCCTCGGCGCCGCCGCCGCGTGCTCCCTCGTCGTCGCCGGCCGCGTCCTCGCTGCCTCCGAGGCCGCCGGCGAAGAGCGCGCCCAAGCACTCGCCGCCGAAGCCCGCGCCGAAGCGACCCGCGCCGGGCAAGCCGGGCGCCGCCGGATTCCGCCGGCACGGCGCACAGGTCGAAGGCCGACGAAACGAGCAAACGCGGCGCGGTCAAGCCGCGCCCGCGCTCGGTGCCGCCCGACGAGCGGACCGACACGCACGTCATGACCGAGGTCACTCAGCTCGACGCGCGCGCCGCGCACTCGGGCGCGCACGACGCCGACGCGTGGCCGACCGAGGCCATGGGCGGCGAAGAGCTCGACGCCCTCGGCGAGGGTCTCTCATCGCCTGGGCCCTGGGGTCAGGAGCGCACGCGCATCGGCGCGCCCGCATACAAGCCCGACAAGAAGCGCTCGTCGCGACCGCCCGCCCCCGAGGTGCGCGTCTCGCAGGCGGTTCACGTCGTCGTGTGGCGCGACGCGGACGGAAAGCTGCGCATCGCGCCGCGCGGCACGGCGGTCTCGGCGGTCACGATCGAAGCGCTGCTCGTCGCGCCCGGCCCCGACGTCGACTTGATCGCCTGGCTCTCGAGCTAGCGGGAGACCGCCGACGCTGCACCTACGTCTGCTGCGTCTCGCGGTAGCGCGAGGGCGGCGCGCCGCACGCGTGCGTCTCGCCTTCGATCTGCACGGTCACGTACTCGACGCCGTAGATCTTCCGTAGGCGCTTCGAGAGATCGTGCCCGAGCATCTCCTTCGTCCCGTCGGAGTGCACGTGCACCACGATCGCGTCGTGGCCGGCGCCGAGCGACCACACGTGCATGTCGTGGACGTCGACGACGCCGGGCTCCGCCGAGATGATCGTGCGCATCTGATCCACGTCGAGGTGCTTGGGCGCGGCCTCGAGCAAGACGAAGAGCGCGTCGCGAAGCAGGCTCAGCGCGCCGACCACGAGGATCGCCGCCACGACGAAGCTCGCGATCGGATCGGCCGCGACCGGCCCGTGGAAGCGAATGACGATCGCCGCGGCGAGCGCCGCGAGGCTGCCGAGCGTGTCGCCGAGGAGGTGGAGGCGGGCGCCGCGCAGGTTGAGCTCGTGGCCTTTTTTGCCGTGGCCGTGGCCGTGGTCGTGGTCGTGGTCGTGGTCGTGGTCGTGATGATCGTGATCGTGATGATCGTGATCGTGCCCCGGGTGGATCACCCCGTGGAGAAGCCACGCGCTGAGACCGTTCACCACGAGCGCGCCCGACGCGACCACGAGCATCACGCCGGCCTCGGGCCGCGCCGACGACGCGAGCGCGTGCGCCGCGTTGACGACGATCTCGACCGTCACCGCTAGCACCAAGAGCGCGTTGAAGATCGCGACGACCGGCTCGACGCGCCGGAGCCCGAACGTGAAGCGCGCGGTCGGCCGTCGCACGGCGACGCGCATCGCGACGAGGTTCGTGCCGAGCGCGAACACGTCCATCAAGAGGTGAATCGCGTCCGCCTGGAGGACGCTGCTGCGCGCGACGAGCGCGCCCGCGAGCTCGGCCACGAAGAAGCACGCGACCAGCGCCGTCACGATCCGCAGGCGGCTCTCTTGCCGCGCCTCGTGCGGTTGAAACTCCGCCACGGTCATATGAGGACGTAGTCTTCGGCGATGTTCACCGACGAGACGCTCATCACCGACGAGGTCTCTTCGTCGCGGTCGATCGCCAAGAGATAAAGGCTCTGGAGGATCGCCGGGTGCTCGCGCACGAGCGAGACGAACTCGTCCCGCGGCAGAAAGAGCGTGACGGTCGGGTGGACCGCGACGACGTCGGCGTTCGCCTTGCGGCGCAGGACGAGCGCGACCTCGCCGACGACGTCGCCGACGCCGAGCGTCGAGATGACGAACGGCTCGCCGCCTTCGTGCCCGACGACCGCGACGTCTCCGGACGCGACGAGGTGCAGGCCCGTCGGCTCGCGGCCCTCGATGATGAGCTTTTCGCCTTTTTCGAAGACCTTGGTCTCGAACCGCTCGACGAGCGCGGGGCGCTCCTGCGGGTCGACGCCGAGGAGGACCGGCGAGGTCCGGACGAGGTTGGCGACCATGCGCCGGCGGCAGTGCGCCGCGAGCTCGATGCCGACCTCGGGGCGCTTCTCGGCGACGGCTTCGAGCGCGTCGCGCCGCGCGACGAGCAAGATCGAAGGTCGGCACGCGACGACGCTCGCCGCGCGCGGCGCGCGCGAGAGGAGCGCCATCTCGCCGAAGAGCGCGCCGTTCGTGAGGCGCGCGAGCGTCATCGCGCTCGGCGGGCCGTCGTCCGCGTCCTCGGATTCGCGCCGCACCTCGAGCTCGCCGCGCGCGACGATGTACGCCTCCGCGCCCTCCTCGCCTTGCTCGATGACGTGCTGGCCCGCGGGGACCGTGATCATCTCGAAGGCGGTGATCAGCGCGCGCAGGCCCTCTTTCTCGAGCGCCGAAAAGAGCGGCATCGGCGCGATCTGCGCCTCGGCGCCGTCGTCGCTCTCGTACTTGTTCTTCGCCTGGTGAACGATCTGCGTCGCCTTCGAGAGGAGCGCCGGCCCGGTCAGAAAGGACGAGAGCGGCTGGAATTTCGTGAAGCTCGGCAGCGGCGGCGGCGGCGGCGCGGCCTCGGTGAGCCGCGGCGAGCCGGCGCAGAACGCGGCGGCGACCGCGTCGATCGCTTCGTCGACGTCGACGCCGAGCTTGCGCAAGTCGGCGATCGCGGCGACCGCGAGGGGCAAGTTGCCGGAGTCGATGGCCCGACCGAGCCCGAGACGAAACCCCTCGATCGCGGCCTCGGTGCGCCCGAAATCGGCGAGCAGGCGGCACGTCAGGACGAGCGCGCTCGGCACCGCTTCTTCTTGCTCGACGACCGCCGCGCTCCAACGCAGCGCCGCCTCGCGCTCGTCGGCGAGCATGAGCGAGAGCGCACGATCGAGCGGCGAGTCGTGCGTGGAAGCTCCGGGCAGATCGGGCGGCGCCGTGGGCATTCGCCCGGCAGGATACAACAACGCCGCAGCGTGCGACACGCCCGCACTCATTCGGGCGCGCGGACGGCTACGGCTCGTCCTCGTCGTCTTCGACCTCGGGCAGGGACGTCGCCGTCGACGGCTGGTTGTCCATCAGCGCGCTCATCGCGCTGGCGGTCGCGGCGACGATCGGCAGGACCTTGGGGTAATCCATGCGGGTCGGGCCGATGACGCCCACGGCGCCGGCGCGTTTTCCGTGCTCGGTGTAGGCCGCGCCGACGATCGCGAGCTGGCCGCCGCCGAGCCCGCCCGCCTCGCTGCCCACCACGGCCGAAGCGCCCGGCTGAGCAGCGGTCATGGTCGCGTCGAGCAGCGAGATCAGCCGCTCGCGCGCGTCGAGGGCGCTCATCACCTGTTTCATCCCCTCGGCGTCCTTGAACTCGGGCTGCTCGAGCAGGCGCGCCTGGCCCTCGATGAAGATCTCGCCTTGCTCGGGCACGAGGCTCGAGACGGCCGCCTCGCCGAGCTCGAACGCGCGCCGCCGCGTCGCGTCCGCTTGCACGCGCTCGCTCGCGAGCCGCCGCGCGAACAGATCGCGGAGATCGCGGAGCGACCGCCCTTCGATGACGTCGTCGAGCAGGTTGTGGATCGGGGCGAGCTCTTTCTCGGTGACGCTCGCGCGGACGAAGCGGTTCTGCACCGCGCCGTTGCTCATGACGATGACCGCGAGCAGCTCCTGCCCGACGGGCACGAAGCGGAGCGCGCGCAGCGTCGCGGTCTCGGTGCGCGGCGCGACGACGACGGCGGCGGTGCCGGTGAGCTCGCTCAAGAGGCGCCCCGTCTCGCGGATGATCTCGCGTCCCTGCGGCGCCGCCTCGAGGTGCGCGCGGATGCGCTCGTGGTCCTCGGCCGAGAGCTGCTGCACGTGCATCAGCGCGTCGATGAACAGACGAAAAGCCTTGTCCGTCGGCACGCGGCCCGCGCTCGTGTGCGGCTGCGCGAGGTAACCCATCTCGTCGAGGTCGGCGAGCACGTTGCGGATGCTCGCAGGCGACAAATCGATCCCCGCCTTCTTCGAGAGCGTGCGCGACCCCACCGGCTCGCCGGTCGCGACGAACTCGGAGATGACCGCGTAGAGGATCTGTTTGGCGCGGTGGCTGAGATCCATGGCTCGACCACCAAATTGTAGCCACATTCGGTGGGCGCGGTAATCTCGTCGTCGATGTTCGCCTGGGTCCTGCCTCTGCTGGTCGCGCTCGCGGCCGAGCCGCACACGACGCAGGCGGGCGGCGTGCAGTTTCCGCTCGGCGCGCTGCCGACGCCCGCGGTCGAATACGGCGGGCTCGACAAAGGCACCTGCGAGCGCGAGCTCGTGCGCCGGCACGTGCCCTTCGTCTCGGTCGGCGAGACGCGCGGCGTGCTCGCGCCGGTTCGGCTCACTGGGCCGCTCCACGGCGTCCGCTACCACAGCGCCCTGCCCGCCTCCCAGCGCGCGCGCTCGCCCTACGAGATCCTCGACTGCCGGCTCGTCCTCGCGCTCGACGACTTCTCGCAGATCCTCGCGAAGCACGACGTCGTCGAGGTCATCCATTTCTCGGTGTACCGCCCGCCGGGCCGCCACGCCCCGCAGCAGGCACACGCGTCGGCGCCCGGGTCCGAACTCTCGCTTCGCTCGAGCCTGCGGACCCAGCACGCCGGGGCGCTCGCGATCGACGCGGGGTGGTTCAAGCGCCGCGACGGCTCGGTCCTCCAGGTCCAGCGCGACTTCCACGGGCGCATCGGCGCGCGCACGTGCGGCGCAGGCGCCGGTCCGTCGCCCGCCACGCCCGAGGCGAACGAGCTCCGAAGCATCGTCTGCTCGGCCGCTGACGCGCACCTCTTCAACGTCGAGCTCACGCCCGACTACAACTGGCCGCACCGAAATCACTTCCACCTCGAAGTGACGCCCCGCGCGCGCTGGTTTCTGGTTCACTGAGCGACGTGAAAGAAAAGACGCGCAAGCTCGTCTTCGCGATCGTCATGCTCACGCTCGCGCTCTCGCTCGGGATCGGGATGATCGTGGCGCGCCTCGTTCACCCCTGAGAGTCCCACAGCGCGGCGAAGTCCGCGGGCGGCGGCTCCTCCCAGCGCACGGGCCGCTCGGTCTTCGGGTGCACGAACCCGAGCAGCGCCGCGTGCAGCATGACGCGCGGGGCCTGGATTTTCGGGCCGCCGTACTCCCGGATGTAGACGCGCTCGCCGACGATCGGGTGGCCCATCTCCGAGAGGTGCACGCGGATCTGGTGCGTGCGCCCGGTCTCGAGGCGGCACGAGACGAGCGTCGCCGCGACGCCGCCGAGCTCGCGTGTCTCGAGCGGCTCGACGTGCGTGACGGCGCGTTGCCCTTGCACGTTCGGCCGGCGCCCGCGCATCTGCTCGATCGAGCCGCGGAGGCCGTCGCCTCGATCGGCGAGGAGGTGCGAGGTGACGGTTCGCTTCGGAACCACCCCGTACGCGATCGCGAGGTACTTGCGCTCGACCGTGTGCGCGCGAAACTGCGACGAGAGGCTCTGCTTGGCGAGCCACGTCCGCGTGAAGACGAGCAGCCCGCTCGTCTCTTTGTCGAGCCGGTGGACGACGCCGAGCGCGGTCGTCTTCAGCGCGCGTCGCACGATCTCGTCGAGCGTGCCGCGCTCGTCGCCGGACCCGCCGCCGGCGGGACGGCGCGACGTGAACGCGTCGAACGGCACAGTGCTGATCCCCGCGGGCTTGCGGACGACGACGACGTGCGTGTCGGAGTACACGATCAAATCGGCCGGCACCTCGCGCCCAGGTCGCGGCGCGCGCTCGCGGATCTCGATCGACTGCCCCGCGCGCACCGGCTTCGCCGACTCGAGCACGCGCTCGCCGTCGACGAAGACTTTGCCCTGCTCGACCAGCGCGCGAGCCTTGCCCCAGGACGAATCGAGCTCCGCCCTCAAAACCCCATCGATTCGGCCCGGCGCCCGAACCTCGAACATTTTTGCGGAACTCTTCACCATTCTCGAAGTATCGCGTAGGCTGGTCCCCGACAATCTCAGGAGACGAACTGGTGCCCAAGACTCTGCTTGCAATCGACGACAGCGCAACCATGCGCAAGGTCCTCGAGATCACGTTCGTCGGAGAGGATTTCAACGTCCTCACCGCAAGCGAGCGCGGTGGTCTCCTCGCGAAGCTCACCGAAAACCCGGCCGCCGTCGTCATCGACACGACGCTCGGGGACGACGACGGCTACGCCATCTGCAAAGAGGTGCGGCAGCGCGCGCCTCGGGCGGCGGTCGTGCTCCTCGCGAGCCGGTACACGCCGTACGACGCGGCCCGCGGCCGCGACGCGGGGGCCGACGACTACATCGACAAGCCCTTCGATACGCAGCAGCTGATCGACAAGGTCAAGAAGGCCATCGGCGTCCGCGAAGCGAGCGCGCCTGCCGACGTCTCGCGGAGCGTGGCCGAAGCGCCCTCGCGCGCGGAGGCGCCGTACCGCGCGCCCGCGCCGCCCATCGCGCCTGCTCCCTCGCCGCCCGCGCCCGCCGTCTCGCCGGCCGCGACGACCGCCGCGCGCCCCGCGTTCCAGCCGGGCGTCGCGCCGCAGCGCTCGGGCACGCTCATGTTCGCGGTCGACGGCCCCGCCGTCCCACCCGCCGCAGGCGCCGCGCCGGCGCCCGTCGCGCCGAAGCCCGTCGCTCCGCCGATGGCCGCCAAAGCTCCCCACGCCCCTGTCGCAGCGCATGCTCCGGCCCCGGCTCCCGCCGCTCCGGCCGCGTCGATCGCCGCCCACACGAACGGCCAGCTCGCGCCGAAGCTCGCCCAGATGGGCCTCTCGCAGGCGCAAATCGACGGCGTGCTCGCGCTCTCGCGCGAGGTCATCGAGCAAGTCGTTTGGGAGGTCGTCCCCCAGCTCGCCGAGACGCTGATCAAAGAAGAGATCGCGCGGCTCACCAAAGAGTAGCCGCGCCGCCCGTCCGCCATGCACGGGCTCGCGCGTCCGTGCTAATCGAGCGGTCATGAGCGACCCGAAAGCTCCGGATCTGTCGAAGCCGTACGACCCGCGCGAGGTCGAGTCGCGGTGGTACGATCGATGGGAAAAGGCGGGCGTTTTCGAGGCGAGCGACGACCCCGCCGACGCGCGCCCCGCGTACGTCATCCCGATGCCGCCGCCGAACGTGACCGGCTCGCTCCACATGGGCCACGCGCAGCGCTGCACGCTCGAGGACGCGCTCATCCGCTGGCATCGCATGCGCGGCTTCGACACGCTCTGGCAGCCGGGCATCGATCACGCGGGCATCGCGACGCAGACCGTGGTCGAGCGGCAGCTCCAGCGTGAAGGCAAGACGCGCCACGACCTCGGCCGGGACAAATTCATCGAGCGCGTCTGGCAGTGGAAGAACGAGAGCGGCGGCCGCATCGCGCTCCAGCAGCGCGTCCTCGGCGCCTCGCCCGACTGGCGCCGCAGCAAGTTCACGATGGACCCCGAGCTCGGGCGCGCCGTCACCGAGGCCTTCGTCCGCCTCTACGAAGACGGACTGATGTACCGCGCCACG
Organism: uncultured delta proteobacterium; assembly: GCA_963731595.1. Classification (GTDB taxonomy): domain Bacteria; phylum Myxococcota_A; class Polyangia; order Polyangiales; family Polyangiaceae; genus DASXHD01. Next base: position 437,591 of record CAVSWE010000001.1, on the reverse strand, counting down.
CGGCTCATCAACTGGTGCCCCGAGTGCCGCACCGCCTTGAGCGATCTCGAGGTCGACAACGAAGAAGGCGCGAACGGCGAGATGTTCGAGTTCGCGTACAAGGTGCAGGGCTCGGGCGAGGAGATCGTCGTCGCGACGACTCGCCCCGAGACGATGCTCGGCGACACCGCGGTCGCCGTGCACCCGGACGATGCAAGATACACGCATCTCCACGGCAAGAAGCTCGTCCACCCGTTCGTCGATCGCCTCGTGCCGATCATCACCGACGCGATCCTCGTCGACCCGAAATTCGGGACGGGCGCCGTCAAGGTGACGCCCGCGCACGACTTCAACGACTTCGCGACCGGCAAGCGCCACGGGCTCGAGGAGATCTCCATCTTCGAGCTCGACGGCACCGTCAACGCGAACGGCGGCAGGTTCAAGGGCATGGACCGCAAAGAGGCGCGCCGCGCGGTGAAGAAGGCGCTCGACGAGAAGGGCCTCGCGCGCGGCACCAAGCCGCACGTCCTCACGCTCCCCCGATGCCAGCGCTCCGGCGGCGTCGTCGAGCCGATGATCTCGACGCAGTGGTTTCTCAAGATGAAGGGCATGGCCGATCGCGCGCTCGAGGCCGTGCACGACAAGCGCGTCGAGGTGATCCCGGCCGAGTGGGTGAAGACCTACGACCACTTCCTCGAGAACATCCAAGACTGGTGCGTCTCGCGTCAGCTCTGGTGGGGTCACCAAATCCCCGCGTGGCACGGGCCCAACGGCGAGATCAAGGTCGCGCGCACGCGCCCGGCCGAGTGCGGCGACGACTGGAAGCAAGACCCCGACGTGCTCGACACGTGGTTCTCGAGCGCGCTCTGGCCGTTCTCGACGCTCGGCTGGCCCGACCCGACGCCCGCGCTCGCCAAGTTCTACCCGACCAACCCGAAGCAAACGAGCGACCTCGAGACCGGCTACGACATCCTCTTCTTCTGGGTCGCGCGCATGATCATGTTCGGGCTGCACTTCATGAACGAAGTGCCGTTTCGGCGCGTGCTCTTGTCGGGGCTGATCGTCGACGAGACCGGCGAGAAGATGAGCAAGGTGAAGGGCAACGTGATCGACCCGCTCGATCTCGTGCACGGCGCCGAGTTCAAAGACATGGTGCAAAAGACCATGCCCGGCGCGCCCGAGCAGGAGGCTCTCGCCAAGTTCAAGAAGGCGTACCCGTCGGCTGCGCAGATGGGCGCGGGCTTTCCGGCGTTCGGCGCCGACGCCGTGCGCTTCTCGCTCGCGACGTACCCGCCGAGCAACATGCGCATCGCCCTCGCGCCGAAGCGCATCGAGGGCAACCGCCACTTCTTGAACAAGATCTGGAACGCGACGCGCCTCTCGATCGAGCTACTCGGCGGTCGCGCGACGCCGCCCGAGAAGGCGCCCGACGCGAAAAACCCGTGGAACGCGTGGATCCTCTCGCGCCTCTCGAACGCCGCGTCCATCGCGCACGCGGGGCTCGACGGCTTCCGCATCGACGAGGCGGCCGGCGAGCTCTATCGCTTTTTTTGGTACGACTTCTGCGACTGGTACCTCGAGATCGTCAAGCCGCGCCTGCGCGACGCGCGCGACGAAGAGACGGCGGCGACGCTCGCGTGGACGCTCGGCGCGAGCTTGCGCCTCTTGCATCCGTTCGTGCCGTTCCTCACCGAGGAGCTCTGGCAGAAGTTGCATGATTATCCGGAAAAGTTCGCATCCGTTGCACTCGAGCGTTTCCCGCAGCCGGAGGACGCGCGGCGCGACGAGGCGCTCGAGGCGCGCGTCGAGACGCTGAAGAGCGTCATCGTGGCGGCGCGCACCGTGCGGAGCGAGCACGGGATCAAGTTCGCCGACGAGATCCCGCTCGTGATTCGCGGCGGCGACGATTTCGTCCGGGCTCACGCCGCCGAGATCAAGCGACTCACCAACTGCAAGGACCAGCCCGCGTTCACCGCGGCCGGCGGCGAGCGACCCAAGGGCCACACGATGAGCGTCGTCCCCACCGCCGCGGGCCCTATCGAGATCCTGGTCGGCCTCGAGGGCCTGGTCGACCCGGCGCACGAGCGCGAGCGCATCGAGCGCGAGATCAAGAAGTGCGAGAAGATCTCGCGGCCATCGCGAAGAAGCTCTCGTCGCCGAATTTCGCCGACAAGGCCCCGAAGGAGGTCGTCGACGAAGCCCACGCCCAGAAGAAGGCGATGCAGGAGGCGATCGTTCGCCTCACCGAAGCGCTCGCGCTCGTCGGCGAGCTCTGACGTCCTGGTGTATGGTCGGAGGATGCTCGCGCGCGACGAAGAAGCGGCGCTGCAAGCCGCGCTCGATTGGCTCCGGCGTAGCCCGGACGTGCGCTACGCCGAGGTTCGCTTCGTGTCCGAGACGAGCGAGCGGCTCCGCGTGCGCGACGGGCGACCGGAGCAAGCGTCGACCGGCGCGTCGCGCGGCGCCGGCGTGCGCGTTCTCGGCGAGAAGACGTGGGGCTTCGCGTGCACGCCTGATTTGACCGAGGCCGCGGTCGTGGCGGCGGCCGAGCGCGCGACGCGCATCGCGAAGGCGTCGGGCGCGCTCGCGTCGCACGCGGTCGTCTTTCCGGAGCGACCGGCGGCGCGCGGCGTCTACGAGACGCGCGTCCTCCGCGATCCGTTCGCCGTGCCGCTCGACCAGAAGATGGCGACGCTCGAGGCGCCCGTGCGCGCGCTCCTCCGCGGCGGAAAACCCGTGTCCTCCGCGAGCGCGTGGATGGACTGGGTGCGCGTCGAGAAGCGCCTGCTCACGACCGAAGGCACCGACACGACGCAGCGCTTCACCTACGGAGGCGCGGGCATGGAGGTCTACGCGCGCGGCGACGACGGCGTCTCGCAGCGCCGGAGCTACCCGACCTGGCAAGGCTCCGAGGGCTTTCAGGCCGGCTTCGAGCGCCTCGACACGCTCGACTTGGTGGGCCACACCGACGAAATCCGAGACGAGGCCGTCGCGCTCCTCACGGCCCCGCCCTGCCCCGAGGGCCCGCGCGATCTGATCCTCGACGCCAGCCAAGTCGCGCTCCAAATCCACGAGTCCTGCGGTCACCCGACCGAGCTCGATCGCGCGCTCGGCTCCGAGATCTCCCTCGCCGGCGGCTCGTTCATGCAGCCGCGCATGCTCGGAACCTTGAAGTACGGCTCCGACCTCGTCGACATCGTCGCCGACTCGCGGTCCGAGGGCGGCATGGGCACGTTCGGTTGGGACGACGAGGGCGTCCCGGCGGGCACGCACCCGCTCGTCGAGCGCGGGACCTTCGTCGACTACCTCTCGAGCCGCGAGACCGCGCACGCGCTCGGGCGCGCCTCGACCGGCACGATGCGCGCCGACGGCTGGAACCGCCCGCCGCTCATTCGCATGGTCAACGTCTCGCTCGTGCCGAAGAAAGGCTCGCTCGACGAGCTCGTCGCCGACACGAAGGACGGCGTCCTCGTGTTCGTCGACAAGAGCTGGAGCATCGACGACCTGCGCCTCAATTTTCAGTTTTCGTGCGAGGCGGCGTGGGAGATCAAGAACGGCAAGAAGACGCGCCTGCTCCGCGACCCGCGCTACACCGGCATCACGCCCGAATTCTGGCGGTCGTGCGACGCGATCTGCGGGCCCGAGGAGTGGAAGCTCTTCGGCATCTCGACGTGCGGCAAGGGCGACCCGATGCAGATCATGCATGTCGGGCACGGCGCCGCGCCGGCGCGCTTTCGGCGCGTCTCGGTCGGAAACACGGGGAGCAAGTCGTGACGGTCACGGGCGACCAGTTGCTTGCACTCTGCAAGGATTCGCTCGCGCGCGCCGGCGAGGCGCACGCCGAGGTCTACGCGACGCATCGCGCACGCGGGTGCGCGCGCTTCGCCGGCAGCGAGCTCGGCCAGCACATGGAGCTCGAGGAGCCGCTCTGCGTCGTCCGCGTCGCGCGCGGCGCTCGCGTCGCCGAGGCCCAAACCTCGCGCCTCGAGGTCGCGGCGATCGCCGAGGCCGTCGCGCGCGCCGCGCAGGCTGCGCCGCTCCTGCCCGAGACCGAGGGATTTCCGGGCTTCGCGCCGGCCGGGGAGCCCGCCGCGCGACCGTCGCGCTTCGCGCGCGACACCGAGGACGCGTCGCCCGAGGCTCGCACCGCGATGCTCGCGCCGGTGCTCGAACGCGTGCGCGCCGCGGGCCTCGTCGCCGCGGGGATGCTCGAGTCCGCCCGCGCGGCCGTCGCGGTCGCGACGACCGAGGGGTGTGCGCGCTCGCACGAAGAGACCGTCGCGAGCTTCCGCGTCTGGGCGCTCGAGACGCCCGGCGCGGGCGGCGCTGCCGGCTACGGCGGCGCGATGCACCAGAGCCTCGCCGCGCTCCCGCTCGAGCGCGAGACCGAGCGCGCCGTACGAACGTGCGCGCTCGGGAAGAACCCGACCGAGCTCGAAGCGGGCCGCTACGACGTCGTCATCGATCCGGCGGCGATCGCGGAGCTCGTCGAGTGGCTCGCGGCCATCACGTTCGGCGCGCCCGAGGTCGAGCAAGGCGGGAGCCCCTTCTCCGGCCGCGAGGGCGCGACCAAGCTCGGCGAGCGCGTGACCGGCGAGCGCGTGACTCTCCGCGAGGACGCGACGCTCTCGGATCCGGCGCTCGGGTTCGGCGTCCCGTTCGATCGCGAGGGCACGGCGCGCAGGCCCGTGACGCTCGTCGACCGCGGCGTCGCGCGCTCCGTCCTCTACGACCGCACCTACGCCGCGCGCGCGGGCACCGTGTCGACCGGAAGCGCCCAGCTCGGCCAGATCGGCGGCGCGGGCGCGATCGGGACGTCCAACCTCCACATGGACGGCGGCGACGCGGCGAGCGTCGACGAGCTCGTGGCGGGCGTCGAGCGCGGCCTCTACGTCTGCCGCCTGCACTACGTGAACGGCTTCCTCGAGACGCCGCGCGCCGTCATGACGGGGCTCACGCGCGACGGCTGCTTCCTCGTCGAGCACGGGAAGATCGCGCGCGCCGTTGGAAACATGCGCTTCACCGACAGCCTGCTCGAGGGTCTCGCCCGCTGCGACGGCATGACGCGCCAGCGCACGGCCATCCCCACGTGGTGGAGCGCCGGCGGGTCCATCGTCGTCCCCGCGGTGCGCATGCGCGGCTTCACCTTCAACGGCCGGAGCCAGCGAGCGGTAGTGTGAGCGCGCGATGACCAAGCGCTACGTCGCGGTCGCTGGCACCATCGGCGCGGGCAAGACGTCGCTCGTCCGCTGGCTCGAGAAGCGCTACGGGCTGCGTCCCTTCTTCGAGCCGCACGAGCACAATCCGTATCTCGAAGACTTCTACGCCGACATGAAGCGGTCGGCGGATCCGGCGAAGCCGGGACGCCGCAAGAGTGGATGGGGCTTCCATTCGCAGCTCTTCTTCCTCGCGCACAAGCTCGAGCTTCACCAGCAGCTCCTCGCGAGCAAGCAGCCGGCCGTGATCGACCGCACGATCTACGAGGACGCCGAGATCTTCGCGAAGAACCTCTACCGTGAGCGCGCGATCGACAAGCGCGACTGGCAGGTCTACCAGCGGCTCTACGAGGGAATCGCTCGGAGCCTGCCGCCGCCCGACATCCTCATCGCCCTCACGTGCACGGTGCGCACCGCGAAGAAACGCATCCGCGCGCGCGGCCGCGCGATGGAGCAGACCATCCCCGACGCCTACCTGAAGCGTCTGCACAAGCTCTACGCGGACTGGTTCGATTCCTATGATCTTTCTCCGATCGTTCGGATCCGAACGGACGACATGGATTACGTCGAGAACCTGATCGACCTGCTCGACCTCCAGCGCACGCTCGACGCCGCGCTCCGGTGACTTAGAAAGTTCGGAACGTCGCGACCGCGGTGCCCAGGCAGGCGACCACGACGGCGACGCCCGCGGCGACGACGTAGGCGCGGTGCGCGAGGCGACGGAGCGTCGGGCGCGTCCCGTCGGACGTGTAGCGCGCGGCCACGTAGGCCGCGGCCCCGACCCACGCGAAAGCCAGCGCGGCGAAGGCGAGGTGCTCCTTGCGCTCGAAGAGCAGGCCGACCGACGGCGCCGCTTGAAGAATCCCTTGCTTCAGCTTGGCGCGGTACGGCTGGTAGAGGAGCGCGCCCACGGCGCAAACGGCGGTGACGAGTCCGGTCGACAGGCCCACGGCCCAGGGGGCGGGCCGCTCGAGCTTGCGGAGGACGATGGCCGGGTGGACGAGCGCCACAGCCGTGAGCCAGCCGGCATGGCCGTGCAGGTGCTCCGCCCATCGCAAAATTTCTGTGTCGGAGGCCACGAGACGAAATGGCTTAGCGCGTTCCCGGACATGAGGGAACGCAGGTTGCTCATTGCGTGCAACGCCCCAGTTCCAAAGCGAAATTTGGCCGATTGGTGACGCTGCGCGCCCCGACGGCGTTCTCCACTAGCGACACGCTGTCCCAGCGAAGGATCGAGACGATGAACGAGACCACTTCCATTCCAGTGACGTCGACTTCCGCCAAAGGCCGCGTGCTCCTCGTCGAGGACGACGAGACGCTCGCCGGCCTCCTCGCCCGCGTCCTGCGGACCGACGGCTACCAGGTCGAGCTCGCCGACTCCGGCGAGTCGCTCCCGGCCAGCTCGAAGCTCTCGTCGTTCGACGTCGTGCTCACCGACGTTCACCTCGCCGGCAAGCTCACCGGCCACGAGGTCCTCAAGCACGTGCGCGAGGCGCACCCGACGATGCCGGTCATCTTGATGACGGCGTACGCCGACATCGAGGGCGCGATGAGCGCCGTCAGCCAGGGCGCATACGACTACCTCGCCAAGCCCATCGAGCCGACCGAGCTTCGCCGCATGCTGTCGGAGGCCATCGCGCGGCGCCGATTCTCCGAGACGAAGAAGCCCACGGTCGACGCGCGCGCCGCGGCGGCCGAGAGCGCGCAGATCGTGGGCTCCGCGCCTGCGATGATCGACGTCTACAAGACGGTCGCGCAGGTCGCGCCGACGACGGCGAGCGTGCTCATCGTCGGCGAGAGCGGCACGGGCAAGGAGCTCGTCGCGCGCGCGATTCACGCGAAGTCGCCGCGGGCGACCAAGCCGTTCGTCGCGGTCAACTGCGCGGCGCTGCCCGAGTCGATCCTCGAGAGCGAGCTCTTCGGCCACGAGAAGGGCGCGTTCACGGGCGCGGGGGCGAGCAAGCGCGGGCTCTTCGAAGAGGCGGGCGGCGGAACGCTGTTCCTCGACGAGGTCGGCGACATCTCGCCGAAGATGCAGGTTCAGCTCCTGCGCGTGCTGCAAGAGGGCGAGATTCGGCGCGTCGGCGGGAGCGACGTCGTGAAGGTCGACGTGCGCGTCGTCGCCGCGACCAACCGCGATCTCAAGGCCGACGTCGCCGCCGGGCGCTTCCGCGAAGACCTATATTTCAGGCTCCAGGTCGTGACCGTGCGCGTGCCGCCGCTCCGCGAGCGCAAGCAGGACGTGAAGATCCTCGTGCCCCATTTCCTCGCGAAGCACGCCGAACGGCTCAAGCGGCCGGTCCCGCGCGTCGCCGACGAGGCGATGGCGGCGCTCGAGGCGTACGGCTTCCCCGGCAACGTCCGCGAGCTCTCGCACCTGGTCGAGCGCGCGATGCTGCTAGCGCGCGAGGGAGTCATCACGGTCTCGGATCTTCCGAAGGAGCTCTCGACCAACGGCAAGGCGGCCGGGGGCACGTCCGGTCTCGCCGACGACTGGCCGACGCTCGCGGTGCTCGACCGGCGCTACATCGACCGCGTGCTCGCGCGGACCGGCGGGAACAAGACGCGCGCGGCCGAGGTGCTCGGCATCGACCGGCGCACGCTCAACCGCATGTTCGCCCGCGAGCGCGCGGCGATGCGCGCCTCGCAGCAAAAGAGCTGACGTGACGCGCGGGCCGGGCGCACCTCGAACGTGATAAGCATCGGCGGATGCCGCCGCCGCTCCTCGCGACCGTCCGCGCGCAAGACGCCGCCGTCGAGACGATTCGGCGCGCGCTCCGCACCGGACGCGTCCATCATGCGTACCTGTTCGAAGGCCCCGACGGCGTCGGCAAGGAGCTCGCCGCGTTCGGGCTCGCGCAGTCGCTCGTCTGCTCGAGCGGCGGGCCGGCGGGCGAAGCGTGCGGCGCGTGCAGCGCGTGCCAGCGCGCGGTCGTCGACCCCAAGACGCGACGACCCAAGCACCCGGACATCGTCGTCCTCGAGCGCGCGCTCTACGAGCCGGCGCAAATCGGACGGCGGACGCCCGAGAACCAGGACCTCTCGATCGATCAGGTGCGCACGCTCGTGCTCTCGCACGCCTCGTACGCGCCGCACGAAGGGCGCGCGCGCGTGTTCGTCGTGCGCCGCACCGAGGAGCTCAGCACCCCCGCGGCCAACGCACTCTTGAAGACGCTCGAGGAGCCGATCGACAAGATGCACTTCGTGCTGCTGACGTCGCAGCCCGACGCGCTGCTCCCGACGATCTTGTCGCGCGTGCAGCGCGTGCGGTTCGCGCCCCTTCCGGAGGCGACGATCGTCGACCTGCTCGTCGAGCGCGGGATCGCGCGCGAGATCGCCGACCGCGTGGCGCCCCTCTCGGACGGGAGCATGGAGCTCGCGCTGTCGCTCTGCGACGAGGACGCGACGGCGGCGCGCGAGGCGTTCGTGGCGGCGGCGCTCGAGGCGATCGAAGGCCCCACGCTCGCATCCGCGCTCGACCTCGGCGAGCGCGAGAAGCGCGACAAAGTCGCGCTCCGCACGAACCTCCTCGCGCTCGCGGCGCGGCTCGCGCACCTCGCGAAATCGGGCGCCGGCCTCGAGCCGCCCGAGCGCCACGCCGAGCGCTACGCGCACATCCTCCAGGCACTCCGCGATCTCGACGCCAACGCGTCGCCGCAGCTCACCATCGAGACGCTCTTCATCCGCATGCGCTTCGGGTGACCCGAGCGCCGGATTTCCCGTCAGAATCTCCTCGCGGCGACCAGGGAGCACGTCGTACGCGCCCGAGCCGAGCGAGGGCCCGCGCCAAGCGAAGACGCGGTCCTTCGCCGCGAGGACGATCAGCGCCTCGTCGCCGAGGCCCGTGTATTCTGCAAATATCACGTCGGAGCCGACGTCCGGCGCGCCGGTGCCGACGCGCTCGGCGCGGAGCGGGAGCCGCCGGCGTCGCTCGAAGCGGTCGCTGCCGACCTCGAGCGCGGTCGGCGGCTCGCCCAGCGCGACGAGCACGCCCTTCGCGTCGGAGAGCCAGAGGAGCTCGCTCTGGCTCGGACGCGCGAGGACGGCGCGATCGCCTCCGGCTTCGGGCGAGACGAAGAGCGCGGCGGCCGGCTCGTCGCCCTCGAAGAGCACGATGGCGCCGGCGAGCCACGCTTCCTCGCTCGTCGCGGTGCGAAGGACGACGTCGCCGAGCCGACACGGGAGCGCGTCGAGGTTCGGCTCCGGTTTGGTCGCGGGCTTCGGAGGCTCGGCGAGCTTCGGCGGCGCGGCCCCGGGCTCGGGCGGCGCTTTCTTGTCGGGCGAGCGCGCGATCATTCGACCGAGGAGGATGCCACTGCCGACGAGCAGCGTGGTGAGGATGACGCTCACGGCCGATGGCCTTGCGCCACGTCGGGCAGCGAGGGCGACGACAGGCGCAGCGGGTCGACGAACGCGTCGGCGTATTGTCGCGCGCGCACGGTGACCCACTCGTACGCGTCGTCGTCGGCGAGGTCCGCCGGCGGGACCAAGTCGGAGATCGCCGCGGCCGCCGACGCGACGCTGGCGATCTCGGCGATGCGGTCGAGCGTGACGCCGCCGATCGCCACGAGCGGCGGCGCGTCGCCGGTCTCGCGTGCGTGATGCCGGAGGAGGCGCGCGGCCTGCTTCAAGCCGGCGACTCCGACGACCGGATCGGGAGCGGCCTTCGACGACGTGCTCCACACCGGGCCGAAGGCGACGTACGCGGGCATGACGCGCAGCGCGTCGTTGAGCTGCTCGGGCGTGTGCGTCGAGACGCCGAACGGGAGATTCGGCGCGAGCGTGCGCACGAGCGCGGGCGACGCGTCGTCTTGTCCGACGTGCACCATGTCGGCGCCGGCGATGACGGCGAGATCCGGTCGATCGTTGGCGACGAGCGGCACGCCCGCGGCGGCGCAGAGCGGCTCGAGCGCGCGGAGCCAGGCGAGCGTAATCTCGGGCGTCGCGCTCTTCGCGCGGAGCTGCACGGCGCACGGGCCACCCGCGAGCGCCGCGCTCGTGAAGGCAGCCGGGTCGAGCCCGCGCAGGGCGAGCGAATCGAGATCGACGATGACGTAGAGACCGCGCACGGCGCAGTGTCTACCACGGCGTCACGCCGGCGGCACCCGCCCGCTCGATACGAGCACGAGGCTCGGCGACACGTCCGGGCCGGCGCGCTTCGCGTCGACCGCGAGCGGCGGCGAGAAGGCGATGACGTCGCCGCGGTGGGCTCGCGTGAACGCGCCGCGACGCTCTTCGTCACGGTCGAGACGCGCGATCTTTCGGACGCGACCCTCGCCGCAAAGGTAAAGCTCGCGCTTTCCTTTCGTGACGATGGGGAGCGAGACGACGCGGGCGGCGCCGCGCGGCGAGCCGAGCGCGCCCTGCAACGTGGCGCCGTCGTTTCGCAGGACGAGGTACGAGAACGTGAGGCCCTGCCAGCGGAGGCCGGCAGCGCGCGCGACGGCGGCGATCGGCGCGGGCAAGTCGATCGGCAGATCTTCGTGGCACCACGACTTGCCTGCTCCATGGCCCTCGTCGGCGAGCATCGGGCACGGCGCGGCGTGGAGGCACGGCGCAAAGACGGTGACGCCGCGCGCGAGCAGCGCGTCGCGAACGCGGTGGAGGCGGCGCGTGCGATCGGCGAGCGCCGGCTCGACGACGACGAGCGAGCCGTCGTCCGCGAGGCGCGTCGCGAGCAGATCGACGAGTCTTTCGGTCTGCGCGCCCTCGTCGGCGGTCATCTCGCCGAGCGCCTGACCGACGAGGACGACGTCGTACTTGCCCGACGGCGCGTCGGTCGCGATGCGTACGTCGACCTGGCCGTCGCGCGCCCGCGCGCGCGCGATGGCGCGAGCGATTTCGAGCGCGGCGGGATCGTCGTCGACGAAGGTCGCGTCGAGCGACGCGCGCTCGCCGCGAGCCGCGAGCAGGCGCGCGAGGCCCCACGTCGACGCGCCGAGCCCCGCGCCGACGTCGAGCACGCGCAGCGCTCCGGAGAGGCGCCCGGCGAACGCGAGCTCGCGCGCGGCGCAGGCCATCTTCGGCACGTCGCGCGGAAACGAGAAAAGGAGCCTTGCCGCGAGCGCGCCGCGCGTCCGCGAGCGCCAGAACTCGCCGGCGTTGTAGGCGTCCGAGAGCGCGCGCACCTCGGCGGCGAGGCGCTTGGGCGGAAGGTCGAGCCTCGACGCGCCCGCGACCGCCTCGAGCTGCGCGAGCCATTCGTCGTCGAGCGCGAGCTTTGCGAGATCCACGACGGAGATCTACTACGCTTCGTCGCATGGAGACGAAGCTGGCCGTCGGCGCGGTCGTGTTTCGCGGCGACGGCGCGGTCCTGCTCGTTCGGCGCGGCAGACCGCCGGCGCGCGGGAGCTGGACGCTTCCGGGCGGCAAGGTCGAGCCCGGCGAGACGCTCGAAGCCGCCGTCGTCCGCGAGCTCGCCGAGGAGACGGCCCTCGCGGTCACGCCCGTCGCCGAGGTCGAGACGCTCGTCCTCGCGCGCGAGGGCTTCGCCTACGAGATCCACGATTTCGCGTGCACGCTCGACGCGCCCGGCGAGCCGCGCGCGGGCGACGACGTCGACGCGGCGCGCTGGGTCCTCCCGAGCGAAATCGCCACGCTCGGCCTGACGCCCGAAGTGATTCGGGTGATCGCCCGAGCTCGAGCGATCGCGTAGGCTGCCGCCTCATGAAACGGATCATGGCCGCTCTCGCGCCGCTCGCTCTCGCCTGTCAGACCGCGCCTCCCCCGTCGCAGCTCCCGAACGCGCAGGCGGCGATCGATCGCATGCGCGCGACGAGCGCGTGCGGCAACGCGATCCAAGCCGACGCGAAGGTCGACTATTTCGCGAGCGAGACCGGCCGCGCGCGCCTCGACGTGCTCATGCTCGCCGCGCGCCCGGCGCAGATGCGCATGGACGCGCTCGCGCCGCTCGTCGGCAGCGTCTTCACCCTCGCGACCGACGGCAAGCAGTTCGAGGTGAGCGACAAGCGCAACCACCGCTTCATCCACGGCCCGGCGACCGCGCAGAACATCGCGCGCGTGACCCACATCCCGATGCCGCTGCACCCGTTCGTGACGCTGCTGATGGGGCGCGCGCCGGTGCTCAAACACGACGAGGCGGGCCTTCCGCCGCCGACGATCGCGTGGAGCGGGTCGGGTTATTACGTCGTTCGAATCCCAGGGAATCACGCGGCGGTCGAGGAGATCCACCTCGTGCCGACGCCCGACGACTGGAACAAGCCGTGGAACGAGCAGCGGATGCGCGTACGCGACGTGACGGTCACCCAGGAGAACATCGAGCTCTATCACGTGGAGCTCGACGACCACAAAGCCGCGCCGATGTCGAAGCCGGTCTGCGACGACGTCTGCCGCGCGCTCGGACAGCAGCCCAGCATGCCGAGCGGCCCGTCGTGCCTCGCGGAGGTCCCGCGAGCCATCCACGTCGAGGTCACGCCCGCGAGCACCGACGTGCTCTTTCGATACGACAAGGCCGTCTGGAATCCGCCGCTCGACGCGGGCTCGTTCGTGATTCAGCGCCAAGCGGGCGAGACCGACGCGCCGCTCGAGTGACCCGCCCGCTCACCGAGCGGCGAGCGTACCGGCATCCGCGACGGCGCGCATCGTCCCCGGCACGTCCGTAATCACCCAATCGGCGCGCGCTTCGCGCAGCGCGCGCGCCTCCTCGGGGTCGTTCACCGTCCAGACGCCGACGTCCACCCCGCGCGCGCGAATCGCCTGGATTTCCCGCGGCGTCGCGAGCGTCCGCTCGAGGTGGATCGCGTGGACGAGCTTGCGCGCCGCGAGCGCGCGCGCGAGCGGCAGCGACCACCTCCGCTCGGTCGTCGTGAGGAACGCGAGCCGATGGCGCCGCGCCGCGCCGATGCCCGCCAGGATGCGCGGATCGAACGAGGAGACGATCACGTCGAGGTCCGGAAACTCGGCGAGCGTGCAGACGACGCGCGACGCGAGCGCGGCGCGCGCGACCGCGTCGTATTTCACCTCGACGTTGAGGCCCACGCGGCGATCGTTGCAGAATGCAACCACGTCGCGGAGGAGCGGCGCTCGGAAGCCCGTCGCGAGCTCGAGGTACGGCACGTGCTGCACCTCGCGCAGATTGGCGCCGCCGCTCATGCGCTTCAAATCCGGATCGTGGAAGACGACGACCTCGCCCGTCGCGCAGAGCCGCACGTCGAGCTCGATCGCGTCGGCGCCCTCGGCGAGCGCCCGCTCGAACGCGGCGAACGTGTTCTCTGTCGGCCACGAGTCCCCTCGCCCGCCGCGGTGCCCGACGACGGCCAGACGATCGCCTCGCGAAAAGATGCTCACGCCGACTTCGGGACCGAGAGCTCGGCGGCGATGTCGTTCGCGATTTGCTTCGCGCGCGCGACGTCGCCCGCCGGCAGGCTGATCGCGCCGACGACCGGGTGACCGCCGCCGCCGAAGCGCTCGCAAATCGAGGCGATGTGGTGCGTGCGCGGCCGCGGCGCCCACGGGTTGTAGCCGATCGAGAGCTTGCACTTGGTCTGCGACCGCGTGACGACGATCGAATAGAGGCTCTCGGGGAAGAGCGCGTAGGTGACGAACTTGCTCCCGACCTCGATGATCTTGTCGGTGAGATCGACGAGCACCGCGTCGCCGCGCGTCGCGGCGTGCGTGCGCACGAGCTCGACGAAATCGACGTGCGCCTTCTGGAGCGGCGCGAACGCGCCCCGCACCTCCTCCGACCGCGCGACGGCGTCGAGCGACTCGGTCGAGAGGCGCTTCACCATGCGCGCGAGCATCGCGTCGTCGCCGTGGTTCTCGATGACGGTCATGAGCTGGAGCGGCGGCTCGGCGCGCGCGACCGCCATCTCGGCGCTGGGGAAGCTCGCCGAGTCGATGACGTCGGCCCACCGAACGAGCTCGGCGAGCGGCGAGAAGTCCACGCCGAAGACGGCGCTCCCGACGTCGGCGATGTACTTCGTGCACGAGGGATACGTCCCGTCGTGGAACATGTGGCGCTCGCGGCCGCCGTGCGCGGCGACGTACGCGTCGTACGCGGCGCGGTCCTCGGGCGTCGCGAACGCCGAGACGTGGTGGTCGAAATACCAGGTGAGCTTCGGCGACGCGCTGAAGCGAAAGTCGAGGATCGCGTTCTCGTCGCCGCGGAGGCGCTTCGGGTCGACGCCGTTCGGCCCGGGGCCGTAGCCGGCTCCGAAATACTCGAACGAGACGTCGGCGCCGCGGAGCGCGCGCTGCAGGTGCGTGAAGACGACCGCCGAGCAGAGCCCGTCGAAGCAGTGACCGTGAGTCGCAACGGTGATCTTCGTCACGCGCGAAGGCGTAGCATCCTCCTCGTGCGAATTCACCACCTCGCCTTTCGGACGCGGCGGCGTCGCGCGGTCGTGCGATTTTACCGCGAGATTCTCGGCCTGCCGCTGATCGAGGAGACGCCCCGCAGCACGTGGCTCGGCGCGGGCGGCGCGATCGTCATGATCGAGCGCCGCGGCAAGGGCGAGCCCGAGGTCGCGCCCAGCACGCTGGAGCTCGTCGCCTTCGCGGTGTCGCGCGCCGAGCACGCCGCGCTGCGGGCGCGCCTCGCGCGGCACCGTGTCACGATCGAGGCGGAGACGGCCTTCACCTCGTACTTCCGCGACCCGGACGGGAGGCGGGTCGGGATCAGTCATTTTCGCCGGGCTCGGCGTGGGACAATGTGATACTTTTCGGGCGTGAATCAGGCTCAGATCTCGAGCGCGCTCGAGCGCACCGTCCTACCCGGGACGCGCCTCGGACGTTACGAGATCATCACCCACCTCGCCGCCGGCGGGATGGCCACCGTCTTTCTCGCGCGCCTTCACGGCGTCGCGGGTTTCCAGCGGCTCGTCGCGATCAAGCTGCTCCACCCGCACATCGCGGCCGACCAGCAGTTCACGACGATGTTCCTCGACGAGGCGCGGCTCGCGGCGCGGATCCGGCACCCCAACGTCGTTCCGACGGTGGACCTGCAGCACGGCCCCGAGGGCCACTACCTCGTGATGGAGTTCGTCGAGGGCGAGAGCTTGCTCGGCTTGCTTCGGCAGACCGTGAAGCTCAACAAGCCGATGCCGGCGGGCGTCGCGATTCGCATCATGCTCGACGCGCTCGCCGGGCTCCACGCGGCGCACGAGCTCGCGGGCGACCTCGGCGAGCCGCTGAACCTCGTGCACCGTGACGTGTCGCCGCACAACATCTTGGTCGGCGTGGACGGCATCGCGCGCATCGTCGATTTCGGCATCGCCCGCGCCGAGGAGCGCATCGGCACGACGCGCGACGGTCAGGTCAAGGGCAAGCTCGCGTACATGGCGCCGGAGCAGACGAGCGGCGAGCTCGTCGATCGGCGCGTGGACGTGTTCACCGCGGGCATCGTGCTGTTCGAGGCGCTCACGGCGCGCCGTCTCTTCCGCGGGCAGACCGACGCCGAGGTGCTGCGCAACTTGATCGACAAGCCGATCCCTCGCCTGCGAGAGATCTCGCCGGGATACCCCCAGCCGCTCGACGACGTCGTCGCGCGCGCGCTCCAGCGAAACCCCGACGACCGATTCGACGACGCGGCGGATTTCGCCGAGGCGCTCGAGGAGGCCGCCGAGCCGCTCGGCGTCGCGACGTCCAAGCAGGTCGGAGCGTACGTTCGCGTCACGGCTGGCGAGACGATCGACTCGGTGATGCGGCGGGTGCGCGCGTTCACCGAGGGCGCGCGGATCAGCTCGATTCCGTCGGGCCCCGCTCGTCTCGAGCTCGCCGACAACCCCGACAGCTCGGTGCGATCCTCGGCGCCCGCGCCGAGCGGCGCCACGTCCGCGCCGACCGCCCAGGATCTCCTCGCGCCGCCCGAGATCACGCGCTCGCGTCGCCCTATCGTGATCGGCGGCGCCGCCGCGGTGCTCGTGCTCGCCGGCGCGATCGTGGCGACGATCACGCTGTTCTTCGCATCCCGCGGGGATTCGCACGTCGTGCGAACGAGCACGCCCGCGCAGACGGCGGCGGAGAAAGCGCCGGTCGAGCCCGCGACGACGAGCGCGTTCGAGAGCGCGCTCCCCGGCATCTCGGTCACCGACTTGCCGCGCACGCAAGGGACGGAGCCTCACGCGAGGCGCCGTCACATCGTTCCGATCGCGAGCGCGCCTCCTCCGCCGCCCGCGATCACCGCCACGGCGAAGCCCGCGGCGTCGGCGAAGCCCGCGACGGCGGCGAGCGCGTTCAATCCCGAGTCGATGTGAAGCCCAGGTTCCGAACGCTCTTCGCGGCAGCCTCGCTCGCCGGCGTCCTCGCCGCAGGGTCGGCGCACGCCCAGACGCAGGAGGCGGTCGCCGCCGCGCACTTCAACAAAGGGCGCGAGCTCTTCATGAGCGGCCAGTACTCGACGGCGCTCGCCGAGTTTCGCGCGGCGAGCGACGTCTACGAGAGCCCGAACACGCGCCTCTACATCGCGCGGTGCCAGCGCGAGCTCGGGCACGTCGCGGCGGCGTACATCGAGCTCGAGCGCGCCGCGAGCGAGGCGGCCGATCGCAGCGCGAGCGATCCGCGCTACGCCAGCACGCACGACGCGGCGGCGTCGGAGGCGAAGGCGCTCGAGGCGAAGCTCGCGCGCGTGAAGGTGCTCGCGCCGGGCGGACTGCCCGACGGGGCGTCGATCTCGGTGAACGGCGCCGACGTCGGGGCCGCCGCGGTCGGAGTCGCCGCGCCCATCGACCCGGGGCCGATCGAGGTCGTCGCCAAGGCGCCGGGGTACGTGACCGAGAAGAAGACGGCCACGGCGGCCGCGGGCGAGACGGTCGAGCTGAAGCTGCACCTCGAGAAGGAGCCCGTCGCGGCTGCGACGAATCCGAGCACGAACGCGAGCACGGCCGCGACCGCGACCGAGCCGCGCGATCGAGAGCAGCCGGCGCAGCCCGCGCCGACCACGTCGAGCCACGGGCTTCGAAACGCGGGGTTCGTGATCGGCGGTATCGGGATCGCCGGAATGGCCGTTTTCGGCGCGTTCGCGGGGCTCGCGCAGACGCGCTTCGACCAGCTGAAGAACGCGTGCGGCGGCCCGTGCGACGCGAGCTACGGCTCGCAGATCGACGAGGGACAGACGTTCCAGACGATCGCCAATGTGGCGCTCGCCGCGGGGGGGACGATGCTGCTCACCGGCGCGATCATGATCGTCGCCGGGGTCTCGACCGAGCACAAAACGCCGGCGGTGAGCGCGTCGATCGTGCCGCTCGCGGGCGGCGGGTTCTTCGCGGGGGTGGGTCGTGTGTTCTGAGATGCTGCGGCGGATCCTGATCGCGGCGATCGCTTGCGCGCCCGCGGGGTGCCTCCTCGACTGGGATTCGCTGCGCCCGCCCGACGGCGGCGCCGACGACTCGGGCACGGATCTCGGCGCGCCCGAGACGAACAAGCCCGACGCCGGCCCCGACGCGAACGACGCCGGCGACGCCCAGACCTGCTCGCTCGCGCTCACGATCAACGAGGTGCAGACCGACGGGCCCCAAGGTCCCTCGGACGAGTTCGTCGAGATTCGCAACGGCGCGCCCTGCGGGGGAAGCCTCTCGGCGTGGGGTCTTCGTTATTCGAGCGCCTCGGGGAGCGCGCCGAACCAGCTCTGGACGGGCCAGGCCGGCGACACGATCGGGCCGAAGGGGCCGACGGGGTACGTGATCCTCGGCGGCTTCGCGTTCCAGACGCCGGACGGCGGCACGCTGATTGGCCGTATTTCGACCGATTTGAACGGCTCGCTCTCGAAGAACGGCGGCGGCGTCGGACTCTTTTCGCCCGGCGGCACGCTCGTCGACGGCGTCGCGTACGAGACGCTCTCGACGCAGACGCACCCGTTCATCGAGCCTTCGAACGCGGGCTCGGCGGGCGGCGCTCCGAACCCGCCGAGCGGGAAATCGATCGCGCGGACGCCCGACGGCTTCAGCACCGGCACGAACGCGAGCGACTTCCAGATCGCGACGACGCCGACGCCGGGATTCGCCAACTGACGCTGCGACCCATTGTGGCGAAAAGTCACTTGCGCTCGGCGGTTCGGCGCACGAGGATGCGCCGCATGAAAGCCATCGCAAAGATCCTCGGGCTCGTCGCCGTCGTGGCCGTTGCGCCTCTCGCGCAGGTTGCGTGTGGTGGCAACGACAGCAATCTTCCGCCGCCGCCGCCGCCGCCCACGACCGGCGCCTCCGGGACCGCGAGCGCCACCGCGAGCGAGACCGCGAGCGCGACGACTCCGCCGCCGCCTGCTCCGCCGCCGCCCGCGCTGGTCCTCGGCGCCGAGAGCGAGACGCCCACGCCGCCGCCGACCGTGAAGATCGCGGCGCCGACCAGCGGCCAGACGATCGCCAAAGACAAAGCGGCCGACTTCCTCGTGAAGCTCGACGTGAAAAACTGGCAGACCGCGATGGGCGCGCAGCACGTCCACCTGATCCTCGACAACCACCCCTACAAGCCGATCTACGACACCAAGAAGCCGGTGAAGCTCAGCGAGCTGACCGGCGGCGAGCCGCTCGCCGAGGGCGAGCACGTCCTCGTCGCGTTCCCGAGCCGCGCCAACCACGAGTCGGTGAAGACGAAGGGCGCGCTGGTGATGGAATCGTTCTGGGTCGGGAAAAAAGGCAAAGCGACCACCGACCTGAAGAAGCCGCTGCTCATCTACAGCCGCCCGAAGGGCGAGTACAAAGGGCTGCAGGCGAGCCACGTCATCGTCGACTTCCAGCTCGCGAACGACACGCTCGCGACCGGCAAGGACCACGTCGACATCACGGTGCTCGGACCGGGCATCGCCGACAAGCTCGAGACCAAGGCCGACAAGTTCGGGCCGCCCTACTTCCTCGACAACCTGCAAGACGGCACCTACACGGTGAAGCTCGAGCTGATGGGCGCCGACAACAAGCTGATCCCGAACGGCGAGTGGAACTCGACGACGCGAACGATCAAGATCGATCGCGAGGCGCAGCCCGAGCCGATGGCGATGCCGTCGGCGTCCGCCGCGTCGAGCGCCGCGCCCGCGCACAAGTGACGCGCGACGAGATCGTCGCTCTCGACAAGGCGCGCGTCTGGCACCCGTACACCGCGATGCGGGTCTACCTCGACGAGGTGGACCCGCTCGTCGTCGTGCGCGCCGAGGGCTCGCGCCTCTACGACGCGGACGGAAAGAGCTACCTCGACGGCAACGCGTCGTGGTGGACGGCGACGCTCGGGCACCGTCACCCGCGGCTCGTCGCGGCGGCCGCGCGGCAGCTCGCGACGCTCGATCACTGCGCGTTCGCGGGCATCGCGCACGAGGCGGCCGCCGCGCTCGCCGCCGAGCTGTGCGACGTCGCGCCCGCCGGGTTGAACCGTGTATTTTACACGGACAACGGCTCGACCTCGCTCGAGGCCGCCATCAAGATGGCCGTGCAGGCGACGGGCCGCTCGCGCTTCGTCGCGCTCGAGGGCGCGTACCACGGCGACACCGTAGGCGCCGCGAGCCTCGGCGGGGTCGAGGTGTTCCGGCGTCCCTTCGGAGGGATCCTCTTCGACTGCGTGCACGCGCCCTTCCCCGGCGGCGGCGTGCGGCTCGACGACTCGATCGCGGCCGTCGTCGTCGAGCCCGTGCTCCAGGGCGCGGCCGGCATGCGCATCTACGCGCCGTCGCACCTGCGCGAGCTCCGGGCCGAGTGCGACCGCGTCGGCGCGCTGCTCGTCTTCGACGAGGTCTTCACCGGCTACGGCCGCACCGGCCCGATGTGGGCGGCCGAGCACGCGGGCGTCTCGCCCGACCTCATGTGCCTCGGCAAGGGCTTCGCCCAGTTCATGCCGATGGGCGCTGTGCTCGTCGCCGAGCGCGTCTTCGATCGCTTCCTCGGCGACCGCGAGACCGCCTTCCATTACGGCCACACCTTCTGCGGAAACCCGCTCGGCGCCGCGGTCGCGCGCGAGGTGCTTGCAGTCTACAAAGAAGAGGACGTGCTCGGCCAGGTCGCGTCGAAGGCCCCGCGCATCGCGCGCGTGATGCAGCGCCTCGGCGGCCGCGCGATCGGCATGGTCGGCGCGGTCGATCTCGGCGCGGAGACGAGCGCGCAAGAGTCGATGGAAGAGTCCGGCTATCTCGGCACGCGCGGCTGGCGCGTCTACGCCGAAGCGCGCGCGCGCGGCGCGTATCTTCGACCGCTCGGCGACACCGTCTACCTGTGTCCGCCGCTCACGATCCCCGACGCGGAGCTCGACGAGCTGCTCGCGATCTTCGAGGAGTCGGTGCGCGCTACTTCACGACGACCGACCCCTTGAACATGTTCATGCCGCACGCGAAGGAGAGCGTGCGCGGCGCGGACGTCGGGACGTCGACGTCGACGGGCGTGTTGAGGGGCAGGTCTTTCTTCAGGTTCAAGTCGGGGAAGACGACTTGCTTGGCGCACGTGTCGTCGGTCGTGCGCGTGAAGACGAGCGTCGCGGGCTTGTCCTTCGCGAGCGTGATGGAGCTCGGCGTGAAGCCTTTGTCGTCGGCGCGGATCGCGACGCGGCCGGAGACGGCGCTCGAGGCCGGCGCGTGCTGGCAGGCGAAGAGGACGGCGAAAACGGCGAGTGCGCGCATGGCGCGCGGAATATAGCATCGCGTGCCATGGCGAAAGTCTCGGTCGAAGCGAAGGGCCACGTTTTCTTCATCACGCTCAACCGTCCGGAGAAGCGCAACTGCGTCGACGGCGAGACCGCGAAGCTCTTGCATGATGCATGGATTCGATTTCGCGACGACGACCAGCTCTTCGTCGCCGTGCTGACCGGCGCGGGCGACGACTCGTTTTGCGCGGGCGCGGATTCTTCGGCGCTCGGCACGCTCGGGCCGCCGCCGGACGCGTCGCCGGCGGAGCTTCGGCGCTTCGTGACGGGCGGGCCCGGGTACATGGGCTACACGCGGCAGACCGACATCTTCAAGCCCATCGTCGCCGCCATCAACGGGCACGCGCTCGCGGGCGGGCTCGAGCTCGCGTGCCTCGCCGACCTGCGCGTCGTCTGCGAGCACGCGCAGATGGGCGTCGCGTGCCGGCGGTGGAACGTCCCGCTCGTCGACGGCGGCACGCAGCGCCTGCCGCGCATCGTCGGGCTCGGGCGCGCGATGGACCTCATCCTGACTGGACGCTTCGTCGCCGCGGACGAGGCGCTTCGGATCGGCCTCGCCAACGAGATCGTGCCCAAGGCGCGAGCCCTCGCGCGCGCGACCGAAATCGCCGAGGCGCTCTGCGCGCTGCCGCAAGGGGCGATGCGGACCGACAAACAAGCCGCCATCATGGGCTGGGGAAAACCGCTCGAAGAGGGGCTGCGCATCGAGGCCGAGCTCGGACAGTGGCCGCTCCGCGCACGCGAGGACATCGCCGAGGGCGCGCGCGCTTTCGTCGAGAAGCGGCCGCCGAGCTTCGTGCAGGACGACTCGAAGCGAGGCTGAGCTTCCGAGCCGCGCCCGCGTCAGACGCCCGGGTTTCCGCGCGTCCTTGGGCTCTAGCGATTTGTCGTTGACGAAGCGACCCTTCGCCGCCATAAGTGGCGCGCTGCTCCCGCATTTTGGGGGGCAACGGGGCGTAGCGCAGCCTGGTAGCGCACTCGGTTCGGGACCGAGGAGTCGGAGGTTCAAATCCTCTCGCCCCGACTATTTCTCTCGATGCGTCAGGAAATTTCGGCGAAACGCGCGACGGCGCGCCTCCGTTGCCCACGAGTTGCCCAGCTCACCGGAGCTTGCTGACCGCCTCTCGCCGATCCTCGCCGCTCTCGTGCGTGTAGCCCTCGGTCACGGCGAGCATCTCGACGATGCGGCGTCGTGAGCACGCCCTCGGAGAGCGAGAGCCTGACGACGATCCGCTCGGGCTCGAAGTCGACGTCTCCGACCTCGAGGCCGCAGACCTCGCACTCCGCAAACCGGCGGCCCCGCGAGCGCGACGGCAATGCCGAGCCAGCCCGACGCGCCGAGCATCTTCGTGTACTCGTCGATGCTCGGCGCCTCGGACAGCTTCCTGCTCGACTTGATGATGCCCTTCGGCAGCTTGGGCACGAGCTCGATGAGGTGCTGTTCCTGAGCAGCGCCGAGGACCGTGCACCAAGTTGAGCGGCCCCTTCCTGCACGTGCGCAACTTCCGCCAGGCGCCGGCTGTTTCGACAATTACGATCGGTGATTCAGACGGCCATCGTTGAAGCGCGAATCGCCAGAAGTCGTGACATTCGCCGCCGACGTCCAACGCGCTAGAATCTATGCATGCGGTGGGGGCTTGCTTGCTTGCTTGCGGCGTCAGCTTGCTCGGTCGTGAGTGACCAGCCAACGGGCACGGGTGGGGCCGTCCTCGCCCAACTACACAGTGCGTACAATCTCCTCGTCGACGACGACTCGGCATACGTGACCGGTGGGAATGGAACGAACGGCACCGGCATCGTGCGCGTTCCGCTCGACGGCGGCGCATCGTCGATGATGATCATCTTGAACGAGCTCGTCGAAGAGGCGATGGATGACTCGACCATCTACTTTTCGACGTATTCGGCTGATGGCGGAGCAATCATGAGTATGCCGAAAGACGGAGGGGCTCCGACGCTCATCGCCGCGGTCGCGAGTGGCCGGCTCGCAGTAGACGATTCCTATGTGTACGCGAACTCCGGCATGTCGCTCATCCGAGTCGCGAAGACGGGCGGCACCCCTGAAGTGCTCGCATCGACGGGAGACGTGACGTCGTTTGTCATCGATGACAGCTACGTCTATTGGATTGACCTGCCGCCGCTCGACGGCGGATTTCTCCGACCTGCGAACGTCCTCCGCGTGGCGAAAGACGGCGGTCCTCCGGAGACGCTCGCGTCGGACGCGTGGGGGATTTCCGCGCTCGGCATCGACGACGGCGGCGTCTACTGGGGGGCGCTCACCAACGACGAGAGTGGCCGTCTCGTTCGCTTCGACAAGGCGAGCGCGGCAACCACCACCGTCTGCACCGGCAATGATTGCTTGGCGCCCGAAGCCATCGCGGCGGACGGCACGCACGTCTTCTGGACCGGCGTCGACCGCATCGACGTCGCGAACCCTGACGCCGACGGCGGCTTCACACCAGTCGTTCGCACGAGCTCGTCGGTACCGGACATGAAGGTGCATGCCGGGAAGGTGTTCTGGCTCGACGTGGACTACGACGCCGGCGCGACGAACCTGCGCGTGACTCCGGAACCGTAGGGCTCGTGATAGGTGTACTTTCCCCGTTCCCCAACATCCCGTTGAGTCGTGCCGCTTTTCGTTCCCTCGTGTCGAGTCGTTTCATCGTCGCCCGCGCTTCTTGCGGATCGCGTGTGAACGACCGCACTCAGAACGGGCTGTGACGAATCCTCTCCCCCCGCTCTAGTCTGTGGGTCGACCCTGGATTTCGCCTTGCGGGAGGCCGAACGTGCGGGCGACTCCCGACCTTCCTCAGGAGGCCAGCCGGCGGCCGATCTCGCGAACGAACGCGTCGCCGTGGCGCAGCATGAAGCCGTCGACCTCGACCTTCGCGCCGCCGTCCATGAGCGCGCTCGCCCTGGGGCCGATCACGCGGCGAGCGTCAGGAACGAGGTGCTGAAGCAGCGCCCAGTATTCTCGGTCCACCCGGGTCATCGTGATCGTGAAGGACCGTGGCTCGCGAAAGCGCCGGTCGAACCACCCCAACCACGTCGTGTCCAAGCCGATCCATCGGACGCGCAGGCGGGCGCGGGACGAGCGGAGCAACTCTTCGCGTCCGCCCGCGCGCAACGCCGCGAACGTGTGGAGCCCTTGGGGATCGAGGTCACCGAAGAACGCGACGGGGACGTTCGCCTTCCGGGCGTACGTGCTGACGACCTCGACGGCCTGCCGCGAAGGCAGCCACGGAACGGACGCTAGCGACAACCGCTTCGCATGCGCGAGGCTCGGCTTCCGGAGGCTCTTCATGTCGTCGAGCAAATCCATCACGCTGAGCTTCTCGCAGACGACCAGAACGCGCGGCGTGGCTAGCGCGCGAAGCCGGACGACCTCGAACACGTCCGGCTCGCGGCCGTCGAACGCGGCGAGCTCGGCGTAGTCGTCCGCCGCTCGTGCCGCCCGCCCGAACACCTGCCACGCGCGCGTGCGTGAAACGCGCGCGACGCCAAGACCCAAGCGCTGCAAGCTGCGCGAGCGTCGGTTCGCGACGAACCAGGGGCATTCCGTACTTGGATTGCCAACCGCGAAAATCGGCGCGTGTGAACCCGTGCTTCCGAGCGAGCGCCGCGATGGTGGCGTCGCCGCTCGCGACGCTCCACAGCAAGCGTCCGATTTTCGGGGCGTGAACCGGAGCATGGCGTCGACGGTAGCGTACGATCGCCCTCGTGGGCGGCCCCGCTTCAGGACGCCTCGCCCACTCCCCAAAGCCGCAGCACCGTCTCGCCGACCGCCGCTCGCGGCAGCGCGCGACTCGCGGGGACGAGCGCGCCGAGGAGGGCTCCGACGCGGTCGGCGAGGCTGCGCGGGTCTCCGAGCTCGACGCCGGACGGCCACGCGTCGGAGCGGAAGGCGTCTCGCTTCAAGGCGCGTAGCACGCCGACGCCGAGTTGACTCGCCGCGAGCCGGATGTCGCTCGTCGTGGCGCGGAGGCCGAAGAACGACGAGCGCGCCACCTGGAGCACCTTCGCCGACATGGCGGCGTCGCGCGCGACGATCTCGGCGGCCTCTTCGGTGCTGGCCGGCTCGCGCGCCAGCGCTCGCTCGAGCGCCTCGCATGCCTTGGGCGGCGACGGCAGCGTCGTGCGGGCCACGAGGTCGTCGCGGACGCTCGAATCTTCGATCCACGCGAGCGCGCCGCGCATGGCGACCATCGTCTCGAGCATCGCCTGGGGCGTGCACGGCTTTCCCAGGAACTGGTGCGCGAGGGCCACCGCGCGCATCGCCGCGTCGAAGTCGGTCTGCCCGGACAGCACGACGCGCACGGTGCGTGGATGGCGCTCGCGCACCTGCTCGAGCAGCTCGATGCCTCCGACCTCGGGCATTCGCATGTCGGTGACGAGGAAGTCGATCGGGCGCGACCCGAGAGCCGCGAGAGCCTCCTTGGCGCTCGTGGCGAGCGCCACCTCCCACTCGCCGCGAAACGGCCTCAGGCAGCGGCGCACGGCGTCGAGCACGCGCGGCTCGTCGTCGACGACGAGGAGAGCAGCGTGCGCCGCGCTCATGCGGCTCGCTTCGCGGGGCCCGCGATCGGAAGACGCACGAAGAACGTCGTGCCGCGACCGGGCTCGGACTCGAACGTGAGCTCGCCGTGGTGCTTGTCGACGACAATCGCGCGCGAGAGCGAGAGGCCCTGACCGGTCCCGCGACCGACCGCCTTCGTCGTGAAGAAGGGCTCGAAGATTCGAGGACGGATCGCCTCCGGAATGCCGCAGCCCGTGTCGGAGATGCTGACGACGACTTGACCGTCGCCGTCTTGCGCGGTGCGAATTCGGATGGTCCCGCGATCCCCGAGTCGCGCTGCGCGTCGGCGACGGCGTGGGCCGCGTTCACGAGGAGGTTCAAGAAGACCTGGCTGAGATCGTGAGCGAAGCCGAGGACGGGCGGGACCTCGCCGAGGTCGAGGACGACGTCGGCGACGTACTTCGTCTCGCTCTTGGCGAGCGTCGCGACGCTGTCGAGCATCCCGTTCACCTCGACGAGGCTCGGCGCGGCGGAGTCGTCCTGCCGCGACAGCACCTTCATCGCGCGGACGATGTGCGCGACGTGGCCGACGCCCTCGAGCGAGCTCGTCGCGGCGCGCGCGGCCTCGTCCATCAAGAACGAGAGATCGGCCTCCTCCTCGACGCGGGCGAGCTCGGCGGCGCGCTCGGCCGGGACGAGCGCTCGCGTGCGCCGGTGCACCTCGAGCAGCGCCTCGACCGCCTTCTGCAGAAAGCTCAGGTTGTCGCCGACGAACTGGAGAGGCGTGTTGATCTCGTGGGCGACGCCCGCGGCGAGCCGGCCGACCGCCTCGAGCTTCTGGGCGTGACGCAGCGAGATCTTCGAGCTCGCGCTGCGCCGTGATGTCTCGTTGGACGGCGATGTTGCACAGCGGCTCGCCGGACCCGTCGCGAACCGTCGACACGGTGACCGTCGCCCAGACTGTCGTTCCGTCGGCGTGGACGTAGCGGCGCTCGAATTGGATCGGTTGCTCGAGCACCATGCCGCCAGAGGCCCACGCGCGCGAGCGCTCCTCCGGGTGGACGAAGTCGAGCCAGCGACTTCCGATGATTTCGTCCCGGGTACGTCCGACCATCTTGGCGTACGCCTCGTTGCACTCGATGAGGACGCCGTCGAGCGCGGCTTGCGTGATGCCGACGGCCGTCGAGTCGAAGATCGCGCGGATGCGGTCGCGCTCCGACGCGAGGTTCCGCGCGAGCTCGCACATCTCCTCCGCAGAGAGGACGATCGATCGTTCGAGTCGATAACGTCCGAGGTCCGCGTCGACGTACGCCCGACTCACGCGCTCGAGGAGCGCGGCCCACTTGCCGTCGAGCGCGGCCTCCCCGATCGCGGCGCGCTCGAGCTGCTTCGCGAGCAGAGGATGCAACGTCACGCGGCGTCCTCCCAGACGTTCGTGAGCGTCATCGTCTGATTGTGGAGATCGCAGTGGCCGGAGGTGTGCGGAGAGATTTCGCCGTAGGAGTAGAAACCGACGAGCGTCGTCGGCTTCGTGAGCGCGGAGTAGGCGGCCTCGACTTCCTCGTCGGCGCGCTCGCCGAGCACCAGTCGGCGTCCGACGCAGCTCACGGCGATGGTGAGGCTCTCGGTGCCCGCGCGCGGCCCGCGCGCCGCCATCGCCGCGCCGCTCGCGCCGTCGATGAGCCTGTCGAAGTTCGCGTGCATCAGCTGGGCGAGCGCTCCGTTCGCGATGTCGCCGGCGAACGTCATCGAGCTCGTCTTCTCGTCGACGGAGAGCACGGTGCGAACGAGCGTCTTTTCGTCGTCCTTCGAGCCGCGCAGGGCGAGCGGGAACAGAAGCGCGGTCGACGGGAGGCCCGCCGCCTGCTCGCCGAGGTAGCGCTTGTAGAGCTCGAGCGCGGGCTTGCCGTCGAGCTCGTAGAGCACGTTGGCCACCGAGCGCGTGACGCGGCGCTCGGGTCCGAAGATGTCCCAGCCGCCTCGCGAGCCGTGCCCCGCGTGCACGGAGTCGCCGTAGAGGCCGACCGCCGTGACGACGCGCTGGGTCGGGATGCCGCGCTCGAGCGCCCACGTGCGCTCGAAGCGCGAGCCGTCGCCGGCGAGCCCGCCGGTCGCGACGACGTCGGTGGACAGCACCGAGTTGAGGCCGCGGACGAGCTCGCTGCCGTTGATGTCGAGCCCGTCGGAGAAGACGTGGACGCTGCGCAAGTCGGGCTTCGAGAGCTCGCGGGCGATGTGCTCTCCCGCTTCGAAGGACCTCTCGGCGGTGACCGGCGCGGACGCAAACGCGGCGCGCGCGCGCTCGAAGTGCGCGATCGCGACGGAGAAGGTGCGGTCGTAGATGCGCGTTCCGTGGATTTCGCCGGCCGTCGAGCAACCGACCACGATCGAGCGTCCGAACGCCTGTCGCAGCCCGCGGAGCGCCGAGCGCAGCTCGGGATCGTCGGCGACGTCGGGCGCGCCGAACACGAAGAGCACCGTGCTCGGGCCGTCGAGGCTCGCGGGGAGATCGGCCGACCAACCGTGCCCGGCGCGAAACAAGAGCGGGACGACTTTCATCGCAAGCCTCCTTCCGCGGATACGGCCGAATCCGGCGCGACTAAAGGCTCGACGCCGCCGAAGCGTGTAGAGTCCGCCCCCGATGACGAGCTTCAAAGCCATCCTCCTCGTCGCCGTTCTCTCGGCGTGCGGGGCGTCCAAGCCGGCGCCCCAGACGGTGAGCATCGAGCCGCTCCCCTCGCCGCCTCCGCCCGCGCCGGTGGAATCGGCGGCGGCGCTGCCCCCGCCGTCGAGCCGCGTGCTCGCCGACGGCCTCGAGATTCAGGATCTGCGCGTCGGAACCGGCGAGGAGCTGACGCCCGGGTCGATCGCGGTCGTGCACTACGTCGGGACGCTGCCCGACGGCACCGAGTTCGACTCGTCGCGACGGCGGAACGCGCCGTTCACGTCGGCGATCCCGGGGCGCTTGATCAAAGGTTGGAACGAAGGGCTCCCCGGGATGCGCGTCGGCGGGCTGCGGCGGCTCATCATCCCGGCTCCGCTCGGCTACGGCGACCGCGCGATGGGGAGAATCCCCGCGGGGGCGACGTTGATCTTCGAGAATCGAGCTGCTCGAGGTTCGCCACCCCACGACGCCGTGACGCGTTGGCTCAGGGCTCGGCGCGCGGACGCGAGAAGACCGAGCCGGCCACCCACGCGCCGAGCGCGTCGAGGTGATTGGCCGGCACCTCGCCGAAGCGCTGCGCGCCCATCAGCTCGCCGACGGCGCTCGGTGGGGCGATGTTCGCTTCGCGGAAGAGCACGCCGATCTTCGCCGCCGTCTCGCGCGGCATCGTGCTCGACGCGACGATGACGTCGCCTGGAACGGGTCCGATCGTCGCGAGGACGCGCGCGCCTTCGAACGCGTGCGGCACGACCGGCGTGTGGCGCTCCTCGTCGCGAACGGCGTAGGTCGCAATCGCGTCGACGACACCCGCTTGCAGGGCCGACATCGAGCGCGCGTGCGTGTGGAAGAAGCGCTCCTCGCGGAAATCGAGGCTGACGCCGATCGACTGGAGATACCCGCGCGGCACGAGGTACCCGGCGGCGCTGAGGCGCGAGACCCAACCGAAGCGCGCGATGTCCTTCGGCGAGTGGAGCGAGTCTGTGCCGACAATCGCCGAGTAATAGTGCGCGCCGCCCTTTCGCACGACCGTCGCGATGGGCTCGGCGGCGCCGTCGCGACGGAGATCGCGCGCGACGAGCGGCGGCGCCCACGCGACGTCGGCTTCGTGCAGGTGCACCGCGTCGTAGAGCTCGGCGTAGTCGCGCACGAACACGGGCTCGAGCTCGATTCCGGCGCGCTCGAAGACGCCGCGGAGCTCGCTCGCCGCCGGCCCGCCCGCTTGCGGCGTGGTCGCCATCGCGAATCGAACGAAGCTCGGCGCCATCGAGCTCATTCTACCCGATGACCTCGATGACCTCGGCTTCTTGTGTGTCGCCGGCGCGCTTCGCCGCCGCGGGCAGCTTCCGCGCGGTCGGCGGATTGGGCGGAATCGTCACCTGGCGCTGCTCGAGGGTCGCCGCGACGTCGAGGACCTCGTCGTCGGAGGCCGCGTGCGACTCGAGCAGCCCGCTCTTGTACGCGCGAAAGACCATCTGCCGCAGCGGCTCGTACGCGGGGCGCCGCGGGACGCGAAACTCGTCGGCGCCGAGCACATCCATCGCGAGAGCGCGGTCGCCCGGCGCCTTGCCGAGCTCCTGAAACGCGCGCGCGATGCGCTCGCGCGCGTCGGCGGGCATGTCGTAGCGCGCGGCGATCGCGTCGGGCGGCACCTCGCCGAACGTCGTGAGCACCCGCACCGAGCGGGCCAGCCCGAGCGTCTTGGACCACGCGCCGGTCGTCATTCCGTTCTGGGTCACGTGCGCGAACGTGGCGCCGAAATCCGCGCGGCCAGACGCGACCGCGCGCACGACGCCGTCGTGGCTCCCGTAGAAGCGCTCGCCGCCGAGCTCGCGCGGCCCGATGCCGTGCGCCGCTAGCTCGATGCGCGGGAGGACGTACCCGCTCGCGCTGTGGCGGTCGACCCACGCCGCGCGCTGTCCGCGCAGCTCCTCGAACGTGCTCGCGTGGCTGCCCGCGCGCACGAGCAGGGCGCAGCGGTAGTTCGCCCGCTTCTTGCGGTGCATGCTGACGAGCGGCCTGACGCTCTTGCTCCGCGCGAGCGACACGAGCGAGATTGGCGAGAGCCACGCGAAATCGACGTCGCCGCTGTGGATGTATTGTGCAAGCTTCTCGTACGAGCCGGCCGGCGTCACGCCCACGTCGATGCCCGACAGCTCCGCGAGACGCGCTGCGAGCGCGCCCATGCGCTGGCGCATCTTGGAGCGCGCTTCCGGAGCGGCGTAGCCGAGCACGACGAAATCCACGGCGCGCGAACCGTACCCCGCGGCCGGCTCCGAACGGAAGGCGCGCGATCGTAAATCGGCAGGCTTCCGCCTCGCCCGGAAAAATGTAGGGCGCAGGCGCGTCAGAGCTCGAATTGCGACACGATCGCCCCGCTCAGCATGTCGCCGACGCGGACCGAGCGGGAGCGCAGCTCGTCGGCGGCGCGCGCGCTCGCGGTCCAGCTTCGGTCGGCGCGGGCGCGGGCGTCGTCGAGGGCCGCCGAGATGCACGCGTGCATCTGGCGCGCGAGCGTAGCGCGATCGACGCGCGGGTTCGCGCCCGCGACGAACGCCGCGACGCGGTCGGCGTCGTCCCACGCGCGCCGCGCGGCCGCGGGCTCGTTCTCGCCGGCCTCGATCGCGCCGACGACCGCGATCGCGTCGCGCATCTCGACGCGGAGCAGGCGGGCGAGCTCGGCGCCGGCGGCGTCTCCGTAGAAGAACGCGAACGGCCTCGCGATTGCACCCGCGTTTTGCATCATACGCAGCTCGGCGCTGCGCCGCGCTGCCGCGGGCCCGCTCGCCTCCACGGCGTACACATGGAGGAGCGCGCCGCGCGCGTAGAACGCGTCGCGCATGACGACGTGCGTGCTCTGCGCGCGGGCGTCGAGCTGGGCCGGCCCGACCTCCCCGGGGAACTGCTCGACGATGGCGCCCGCGAGGATGTCGCCGAGCGCGAGGGCCTGCCCGTCGACCTTGTCCGCGTGGTTCTCGGCGGTGCCGTAGTCGCCGGCGGCGCGCGCTTGGATCTCGCCGATCGCGTCGTCGACCTCGCTCCGTAGCGTGACGCCGAGGCCGCGTTGGCTGAGCGCCGGGTCCTGGCTCGCGAGGAACGTCGCGACGCGCGTCGCGTCGAGGTGCATCGCGCGACGCGCGCGCTCCACGCCGGCTTCGTCGCCAGACGCCGCGGCGCCCGCGGCCGCGCTGAGATTGCTCGCCTCGCCCCGCAAGAGGCGCGCGAGCTCCTCGCCGGAGCGCGCGCCGTGGAACGGTGCGTAAAGCTCGCCGACCTCGGCCTGCGCGCGGAAGAGTCGGTCGCGCGTCACGTCCCGATCCGGTGCCCGCGACAAGCTCGCGACGACGAACGCGTGCGACCACGTCGCGCGGTCGAGGAACGCTTCGCGCAGGCGGTCCTGCAGGCGAGTCTGGTCGACGATCTCCGCGCTGGTCGTGCGCGCGACTCCGATCGGGGTCGCGACCGCGGCCTCCGGGATGCGGGTCGACGAGCACGCGAACGTGGCCGAGGCGGCGAGAGCGGCGAACGTAGCGGCTTTCATGGCGAGAAGAAGCGGTGCAGACCATGTGCCGCGGCGAACGTCGCGCGACGCCCCACGCGTAGCGTTTCTGCAGGCCCATTCTTCGCAGCGGGGTGCTCGCGCGGCGGCTTTGCGCCGATTGTCGCCACGGCACGTGGCGTGCACTGCCGAGGCCCCAATGCAACCCAACATCTTGCTGATCGAGGACGACGCCGACCTCGCTGCGCTGATGGCTCACGACCTCGGCGAGCGCGGCAACGCGGTGCACCGCGTCGCGTCCGCGGAGGACGGCCTCCGCGCGCTCGGCGAGCACGATTTCGACGTCGTGCTCACCGACCTCAGCTTGGGCGGCATGAACGGCGTGGAGCTCTGTTCGCACGTGCATCGCGAACGCCCGAGCGTGCCGGTCGTCGTCATGACGGCGCACGGGACGCTCGACACGGCGATCGCCGCGATCCGCGCGGGGGCATACGACTACGTCACCAAGCCCTTCGAGCTGCCGCAGCTCGCGCTCGTCGTGGACCGCGCGATAGGCCTTCGATCGCTGCGGCGCGAGCTCACGCGGCTCCGCGAGACCGCCGGCGACGCCGACGCGACGTACGGCATCGTGGGCCGAAGCCCCGCGATCGATTGCGTGCGCGAGCTCGTGCAGCGCGTCGCCGACACCGACGCGACCGTGCTCGTCAC
This sequence comes from uncultured delta proteobacterium, assembly GCA_963731595.1. Lineage (GTDB taxonomy): Bacteria > Myxococcota_A > Polyangia > Polyangiales > Polyangiaceae > DASXHD01. The sequence continues at coordinate 405,441 of CAVSWE010000001.1, read as the reverse complement.
CGGCGAGAGCGGCACGGGCAAGGAGCTCGTCGCCAAGGCGCTGCACGACGCGAGCTCGCGTAGCCCTCACCCGTTCGTGGCCGTCAACTGCGCCGCGATGCCCGAGTCCTTGCTCGAGAGCGAGCTCTTCGGTCACTCGCGCGGCGCGTTCACCGACGCCAAGACGTCGCGCATGGGGCTCTTCGCTCGCGCGAACCACGGCACCGTCTTCCTCGACGAGATCGGCGAGATGCCGCTCGGGATGCAGGCGAAGCTGCTCCGCGCCATCCAGGAGCGCAAGGTGCGCCCCGTCGGCAGCGACGAGGAGATTGGCTTCGACGCGCGCATCGTCGCCGCGACGCACCGCAACCTCCAGGCCGAGGTCGCCGAGAAGCGCTTCCGCGAAGATCTCTATTACCGAATCAACGTGATGCAGATCCACGCGCCGCCGCTCCGCGCGCGCGGGAGCGACACGCTCTTGCTCGCGCAGCGCTTCGTCGAGCAATGCGCGGCGCAGGCGAAGCGCCCGGTGCGGGGGATTTCCGCGGGCGTCGCGCAGCAGCTCCTCGCGTTCCCGTGGCCGGGAAACGTCCGCCAGCTCCAGAACTGCATCGAGCGCGCGATCGCGGTCTGCCGCGGCGACGAGCTGGCGCTCGAGGACCTTCCCGACGAGGTCCGCGATCACCACGCGGGCCGCGTCGACGAGATGGGCGTCGAGGCCGCGAGCCTCACCGCGCTCCCGACGATGGACGTGCTCGAGCAGCGGTACATCTTGAAAGTGCTGCGCGCGCTCTCCGGCAACAAAACGCTCGCGGCGCAGATCCTCGGGTTCGATCGCCGAACCTTGTATCGCAAGCTCGGCCGAATGAACGCCGGGGCGAGCGCCGACTCCTGACGTCAGACGAGCGACAGACGCTTTCGGAGCTCGTCAATCGAGAGCGCGGGCGTGTAAATTGGGACGAGGCGATCGCAGATCTCGTACGCGATCCGGCCCTCGGCCGCGATCTCGATCACGGTGAGCCCGTTCGGGATGCGCGCGACGAGCGCGTTCTCGCCCGTCGGCAGCTCCTCGACGGAGAACCCCAACTCCGCTTCGTCGGGAGTCCGGTCGAGCGGATATTTCACGGCGCTTCCCATGCGTGAACCCTAGCGGAACGACGGCGTCGTGCAGCGAGGCATGTTGCCACCCGTCGAACGACGCGTCCCTCAGGCGTGACGCCGGCGCGCACGGGGGGCGGCGACGTCGAGCACGGCCTGTACGAGCGTCGTCGGCTCGACGGGCTTCGCGATGTGGCGATTGAAGCCTTCGGTGAGCGCGCGCATCCGGTCGGCGTTGCGTGCGTACGCGGTGAGCGCAATCGCCGGGACCGTGCGCTTCTCCTCGCTGGGCAGTGTGCGGATGCTTCGAATGAGCGCGTAGCCGTCTCGCTCGGCCATGCCGATGTCCGAGAGGACCACGTCGGGCGTGCTCCGCTGTAGCTCCTCGAGCGCTTCGGCCGCGGAGCTCGCGATGCGCACTTCCATGCCGCGCGAGCGCAGCACGAACGCGATGAGATCCCGCGCGTCGCGCTCGTCGTCGACGACGAGCACGCGGAGCCCGCCACCGTCGGGGATCTTGGCGCTGACCGGCCCGGGCTTGGTCGCGGGCGCCCGCGGCACCCGCGCGGCGGACGCGAGCTCGGGCTGCATCGGCAGTCGAATCGAGAACGTCGCGCCGCGCCCTGGCCCTGCGCTCGCGGCGTGGATCGAGCCGCCGTGCAGCTCGACGATGTGCTTGGCGATCGACAGCCCGAGCCCGAGCCCGCCGTGCCGGCGCGCGATCGTCGCGTCCGACTGGCGAAAGATGTCGAACACGTGGGGCAGGAATTCGGGCGCGATGCCGTCGCCGTCGTCCTGCACCACGATCCCCAGGTCCGGGTCGACGGCCCGCAGGCGCACGCGGACGACGCCGTTGCGCGGCGTGAATTTCACGGCGTTCGTGAGCAGGTTCCACACGACCTGCTGCAGTCGATCGGCGTCGCCGGTGATCGCCGAGCTCGCGCGGTCCAGCGCTACGTCCACCTCGATTTGCTTCGCGGCTGCGGCCGGCCGCACGCCCTCGACGGCCGCGTCGATGACATCGGCGAGGTCCGTCGGCGCAGGCTGGATGCGGATCTTCCCGGTCATCGTGCGCGAGATGTCGAGCAGGTCCGCGACGAGCCGGTTCTGCGCGTCAGCGTTTCGCTCGATGACGCCGAGTGCGCGCGCGGTCTCCTCCGGGCCGAGGGTGCCGCTGCGAATCAGTCGAGTCCACCCGAGGATTGCCGTGAGCGGCGTGCGGAGCTCGTGAGAGACGATTGCGACGAACTCGTCCTTCGCGCGGTTTGCGGCCTCGGCGCGCGAGCGCTCGCGCTGAGAGAGGGCGTAGAGGCGCGCGTTGTCGATCGCGGCGGCCGCGCGGTGCGCGAGCTCGACGGCGAGCACGACGTCCTTCTGCGTGTAACGCCGGCGCGAGACGCTGTACGCGAGCGCGAGGGCGCCGAGCAGGTGCTCCTGCACACGCAGCGGCACGACGAGCCACGAGCAGACCCCGAGCTCTTCGAGCAGCGCGAGGTGCTCCGGGCCTCGTGCCGCCGCGCGGAGCATCTCTCGGGTGACGTCGCTGACGAGGTGCGGCTCGCCAGTTCGCTGCAGCGTCGAGTAGCCGATCGCAGCCACGTCCGCCGACGGGAAGCCGCGGTAGATCTCTCGGACCAACGCAGCCTTGACCGGCTCGACGTGCGCGACGTGAATCTCGTCGGCCTCGGCGCCCTCGAGGTGGATCGTGCAGCAGTCGGCGAGGCGCGGGACCATCAGCGCCGTGAGCTGCGTCAGCGTCGCCCGCAGGTTCAACGAGGACGACGAGAGGATCCGCGCGGCTTGCGCCAGGCACAGCAGATTCCGCGCCCTCGGCGTCGAGCGGGTCCTCACGGGCGTCGTCGTACCTGCGCGCGGCGACGGCGACGCGTTCGTCGATGGCCCGCGCGAGCCGCGCGACGTCGACGGCCGAGAGCGGCGCCCCCGCCTCGTCGGCGGCGTGGAGGATGCATTCGCGGAGCGCGCCGTACTCTCGCACGAGCCGCTCGAGCGCATTCGGGCGCGGCGTCACGCGCGAGTCGGTCTCCGCCACCGCCGCGCCGACCTCGTCGAGCGCGTCCTCGATGGTTTCGGCGAGGCCCGAGCGCGACGCCGGCGATCTCGCGCCGAAGCGCCAGGCGATGCGTTCGCGATGCTTTCGCAGAATGTCGGCGAGCGGATCGGCAGCCATGAACCCCCGTGTTGGGGCTCTGCATTACGCCCGACGCGGCCGTAACGCGAGCGTGAATCGTCCGCATTTTGCGTGGCATCTTGCTACGGCCTCGCGAACCCTTTTCGGGGGCCGCTGGCTCCTACGAACGCCATGCAAGACATCGAGATTTCGTTCCCTGGCGGCAAGCGCGTCGACGCCCAGATCGGGGCGCACCTGGTGCGGACGGACCAGCCGGTCGCGGCAGGCGGCGACGACAGCGCGGTCGCGCCCTTCGACTTGTTCCTCGCGTCGATCGCGACGTGCGCGGGAATCTACGTGCTCGGGTTCTGCCAGGCGCGCGGCCTCTCGACCGAAGGCATCGCCCTCCGCCAGCGCGTCGACGTCGACCCCGCGACGCATTTGCCCACGGCGATCCGGCTCGATCTCACCCTGCCGCCGTCGTTCCCGGAAAAATGGCGCGTGCCGATCCAGCGCGCGGCCGAGGGGTGCAAAGTGAAGAAGACGATCGCGGCCGCGCCGCGCATCGAGGTGGTGCTCACGGCGGTGGAGACGGCTCGCGCGATCGCGGACTGACGCGCGACGGCTTGTCCGCCCGGTTCTTGTTGACGATCGCGACGAGGATGACGAGGAACGCCGCGAGGCGGAACAAGTAGACGAACGTGTGCTCCTCGTGCACCGGGCCGCCGCGCAAGAGCACGAGGACGACGCGCTCGAGCGCGAGCAAGAAGAACGCGAAGCCGAACATCAAGAAGAGCCCGTCGCGCGTCGTCCGCCAGAACTTCAGGAAAAAGACTCCGGCCGCGGCGGCTCCGAACATGATGGCGCCCGAGATGAAGTCTTGGATCATTTGCGCTCCGTGTCCCAGACGAAGCCCCAGACGAGCAGCGCGAGGCCGAGCGCCGAAGGCACGATGCGGACGGTCGAGAGGTCGACGTCGGGCACGACGACGAGGTCGATGAAGAGCAGGACGTTGTTGGTCGCGAGGCCGACGAAGCAGAGGCCGCTCCAGAAGAGGAGCCTGAGGCCGCTCTGCCGGTATTTCACGAGCAAGAGGATCGCGCACATCACGCTCGTGAGAGCGCAGAGCAGGTAGACGGCGGCGGCGATCATGGCTTCTCCTTCTTGAGCCGGAACGCGTCGGCGAACGCGAGCAGCGCATCGGGCGGCTTGGTGTAGATCGTCTCGATGACGCGATCGGGGCGGCGCCGATACGCGTCGAGGACGGCGGTGACGTCCTCGGCCATCTCGGGGGACAGCAGCGCCCAGCCGTAGCGACCCGAAGACGGCCGTGCGATCACGTGGAGCGCCTCGAGATCCCCGAGGCGCTGCTTGATCGCCGTCTCGGTGCTGCGAAGCTCGCGCGCGATCTCCTCGATCGTCCACTCGCGCGCGGGGTCCCCGCGCAAGAGGCCGAGGACCGCGAGCTGCTCGACGGAGTTGAGGCGCCGCCGAAGAAACTCTTGAATGGTGTCGGAGAGAGCCTCCATCCGCTACGGCTTGGGCACGGCGACCATCGCGCCAACGAGCGTCACGAGCTCGGCGGGCTCGACTGGCTTGGCGACGTGCGCCTGGAAGCCTGCGTCGAAAATTCCGTCGGTGAGGGGGCCCTTCGCGTGCGCGGTGAGCGCGATTGCCGGCGTGCTCCCGCCTCGTTCGGTGGGCAGCGCGCGCACCCGCCGGATGAACGCCATCCCGTCGATGTTGGGCATCGAGAGATCGCTGAGGATCACGTCCGGCGCGCGCTTCTCGAGCGCGCGCAGCGCTTCCTCCGCGGAGGCGAACGCGGAGACGAGCGCTCCCTGCGACGTGAGGATGTACTCGACGAGCGCGCGACCCTCGTCGTCGTCGTCGACGACCACCACGTCGACGCCGTCGAGCTGGTTCTTCGCGCTCGCGGCGTCGGCCTCCGCGCCGGCGCCGGCGCCCGTCACCGGGCGCGCGGGGAGCTCCACGACGAAGCGCGCGCCGTGACCGACGCCGTCGCTCTCGGCGACGATGGTCCCGCCGTGAGCGACCACGAGCTGCCGCACGATTGCGAGCCCGAGCCCGAGCCCGCCGTGCCTGCGCGTCGTCGTGCCGTCGGCTTGCCGAAACGGCTCGAAGACGTGGGAAAGGAACTCGGCTGCGATCCCCTCGCCGTCGTCCCGCACCGTGACGCGAAGCGTGTCGCCCTGCCGTCGGGCCTCGAGCTCGGCGCGCCCGCCGGCGGCGGCGAACTTGATCGCGTTCGAGAGGAGGTTCCAGAAGATTTGCTGCAGCCGCTCGCCGTCGGCGACGATCGAGCCGAGCTCGGCGGGCACGTCGACGGCGAGCGAGATGCCCTTCGCGTCGGCCGCCGGGCGCACAGCCTCGAGCGCACCGCGGATCGGTTCTTCGATGCGCACGACGCCGGTCTCGAGGCGCAGCTTGCCGCTCATGATGCGGCCGATGTCGAGCATGTCCTCGATGAGACGCATCTGCGAGCGCGCGTTTCGCTCGATGATTTGCAGCGCGCGGAGCACCTTCGGCTCGTGCGTCATGTCGCGCGCGGTGATCGACCACCCGAGGATGGCGTTGAGCGGCGTGCGCAGCTCGTGGGAGACCGTCGCGAGGAACGCGTTCTTCGTCTCGTTGGCGATCTCGGCCTGGAGCCGCGCGTGGCGCTCGCGGTCGAGCGCCTCGGAGAGCCTCGCGAGCGCCTCGTCGCGCTCGCGAGTCTTCTGCCCGACCTGCGTCGCGCGGAGCTCCTCGCGCTGCCGGTAGAGATTGACGAACGCCTTCACGCGAGCGCGGAGGACGTCGGCGTCGAAGGGCTTGACCATGTAGTCGGCGCCGCCGACCGCGTACCCGCGCTTCACGTACAGCTCGTCGCGGTGGATCGCGGTGAGGAACAGCATCGGCAACTCGGCGCCGCTCGCCGTCTTCCGCAGGCGGTGCGCCAGCTCGAAGCCGTCCATCTGCGGCATCTGAACGTCGAGCAGCGCGACGGCGAAGGGCCCGCGCGACACGTGGTCGAGGGCCTCGCGACCGGAGCGCGCCTCGATCACCTCGACGTTCAGCGGCTTGAGCACCGCGCCGAGCGCGATGAGGTTCGCCGGGGAGTCGTCGACGATGAGCACGCGCCCGCTCTCGGGCGCGCGGTGACGCGCAGCGGTCACGGAGCCACCGCGTGGTGCATCGGCTCACGACGCATCCACTGGTGCAGGATCGCGAGCAGACGCTCGGGGTCGACCGGCTTGGTGACGTACTCCGAGGCTCCCGCGGCGAGGGCCTTCTCGCGGTCGCCCTTCATCGCCTTCGCCGTCAGCGAGATGATCGGCAGCTTCTGGAACTGCACGATGTCGCGGATCGCGCGCGTCGCGTCGAGGCCGTCCATCTCCGGCATCATCGTGTCCATCAAGACGGCGTCGACGTCGGGCTGCGATTGAAGGAGCTCGAGCGCCACGCGCCCGTTCTCGGCGTGGATGACGCACATTCCGCGCTTCTCGAGGACGCTCGAGATCGCGAACACGTTGCGGCCGTCGTCGTCGACGAGCAGCACCTTCTTGCCCTCGAAGTCCGCTCCTTGGGGAAGCGGCGGGACGACCGGATCGGGGGCCGCCTCGTCGTCGGCGACCATGCGCGCCTCGACCATGTCCGAGCCGACGTATCGAATCGGCAGGCGCAGCGTGAACGTGCTGCCTTCGTCGGGGACGCTCTCGACGTCGATGGCCCCGCCGAGGAGACGCGCCATCTCGCGGCTGATCGTGAGGCCCAGGCCCGTGCCGCCGTACTTGCGGCTCGTCGTGCCGTCGGCCTGCTGGAACGCCTCGAAGATGAGCTTCTGCTTGTCCTTCGGGATGCCGATCCCGCTGTCTTGCACCGAGAAGAGGATGCTTGCCGTCGCCGTCGGGGTCGATGCTCATCGAGACGTTCCCCTTCGCGGTGAACTTGAACGCGTTCGACAGGAGGTTCTTCAGGATCTGCTGCAGGCGGGTCGGGTCGCTGAACATGTTCTGCGGCAGCGCGGAGTGCATGCGCACCGTGAACGCGAGCGCCTTCTGATCCGCCATCGGGCGGAACGTGCGCTCGAGGTAATCGCGCACGTCCTCGAGCGGGAAAGCCTGCGGGTGAATCGGCATCTTGCCCGCCTCGACCTTGGACAGGTCGAGGATCTCGTTGATGAGCTGCAAGAGATCGTTGCCCGACGTGTAGACGGTCTCGGCGAACTTCACTTGCTCGCCGGTGAGGTTCCCGTCGCGATTCTCGGCCAGAGTCTTCGAGAGGATGAGCAGGCTGTTGAGCGGCGTACGGAGCTCGTGCGACATGTTCGCGAGGAACTCGCTCTTGTATTTCGAGATGAGCTGGAGCTGCTCGGCCTTCTCCTCGAGGCTGCGCGACGCGAGCTCCACCTCTTGGTTCTTGAGCTCGAGGAGCTTGGCCTTGTCGTTGAGCTCCGCGGCCTGCGCCTCGAGCTCGGCGTTGGACTTCTTCAGCTGCTGCAGCAGCTCCTCGGTGCGCATGCTCGAGGAGATCATGTTCAGGATGACGCCGACCGACGCCATGAGCTGATCGAGGAACGAGAGGTAGTTCGGCGTGAATGCGCGGAACGACGCGAGCTCGATGACCGCCTTCGTCTCGCCCTCGAAGAGCACCGGCAAGACGACGACCGAGCGCGGCGGCGCCTCGCCCATCCCGGTCGCGACGTAGATGAAGCCCTCGGGCACGTCGGTCAGGAGGATGCGCTTCTTCTCGAACGCGCACTGTCCGATGAGGCTCTCCTTGAGACGGTACGAGCTCGCGAGCGTCTTTCGCCCGCCGAACCCGTACGTCGCGATGAGGTGCAGCGCCGGGCTCGCCTCCGAGTCCATCATGTAGAAGGCGCCGTGCTGGGCGTCGACGAGCGGCGTGAGCTCGCTCATGATGAGCTGCGCGACCGACGCGATCGACCGCTGGCCCTGCATCATGCCGGAGAACTTCGCGAGGTTGGTCTTCAGCCAGTCCTGCTCTTGGTTCTTGTGCGTCGTGTCCTTCAGGTTGCCGATCATCGTGTTGATGTTGTCTTTGAGCGCGGCGACCTCGCCTTGCGCTTCGACCGTGATCGACCGCGTGAGGTCGCCCTTCGCGACGGCGGTGGACACTTCGGCGATCGCGCGGACCTGCGACGTGAGGTTGCCGGCGAGCTGGTTGACGTTGTCGGTGAGGTCGCGCCACGTGCCGCGCGCGCCGGGGACCTTCGCCTGGCCGCCGAGCTTTCCCTCGAACCCGACCTCGCGCGCCACCGTGGTCACCTGATCGGCGAACGTGCGGAGCGTGTCGGTCATGTTGTTGATCGTCTCGGCGAGCGCCGCGACCTCGCCCTTGGCTTCGAGCAAGAACTTCTGGTTCAAGTCGCCGTTGGCGACCGCGGTCACGACCTTGACGATGCCGCGCACCTGCTTGGTCAGGTTCGAGGCCATGACGTTGACGTTGTCGGTCAGGTCCTTCCACACGCCGGACGCGCCGGGCACGTTCGCCTGACCGCCGAGCTGACCCTCGATGCCGACCTCGCGCGCCACCGTGGTCACCTGATCGGCGAACGTGCGGAGCGTGTCGGTCATGTTGTTGATCGTCTCGGCGAGCGCCGCGACCTCGCCGCGCGCTTCGAGCACGAACTTCTGCGACAGGTCGCCGTTGGCGACCGCGGTCACGACCTTGACGATGCCGCGCACCTGCTTGGTCAGGTTCGAGGCCATGATGTTGACGTTGTCGGTCAGGTCCTTCCACGTGCCCGACACGCCCTTCACTTCCGCCTGCCCGCCGAGCTTTCCTTCGGTGCCGACTTCTTTCGCGACGCGCGTGACCTCCGCGGCGAACGAGTTCAGCTGGTCGACCATCTTGTTGATGACGTCTTTGATCTGGAGGATCTCGCCTTTGACGTCGACCGTGATTTTCTGCGTCAAGTCGCCCGAGGCGATCGCGGTCGCGACCTTCGACATGTCGCGGAGCTGCACGGTGAGGTTCGACGCGAGGCCGTTGACGTTGTCGGTGAGGTCCTTCCACGTGCCGTAGACGCCTTTGACGTCGGCCTGGCCGCCGAGCTTTCCCTCGGTGCCGACCTCCTTCGCGACGCGCGTGACCTCCGCGGCGAACGAGTTGAGCGTGTCGACCATCGTGTTGATGGTGTTCTTGAGCTCGAGGATCTCGCCCTTTGCGTCGACCGTGATTTTCTGCGAGAGGTCGCCCTTCGCGACGGCCGTCGTGACCTTCGCGATGTTGCGCACCTGCGTCGTGAGGTTCGCCGCGAGCACGTTGACGTTGTCGGTCAGGTCCTTCCACGTCCCGCTGACGCCGCGCACCTCCGCTTGGCCGCCGAGCTTTCCTTCGGTGCCGACTTCTTTCGCGACGCGCGCGACCTCGGCCGCGAACGAGCGGAGTTGATCGACCATGACGTTGATCGTGCTCTTCAGCTCGAGGACCTCGCCCTTCGCGTCGACCGTGATCTTCTGCGAGAGGTCGCCGTTTGCGACCGCGGTCGTGACCTTCGCGATGTTGCGCACCTGGTTGGTCAGGTTCGCGGCGAGGACGTTCACGTTGTCGGTCAGGTCCTTCCACGTGCCCGAGATGCCGCGCACCTCGGCCTGCCCGCCGAGCCGCCCCTCGGTGCCGACCTCCTTCGCGACGCGCGTCACCTCCGCCGCGAACGAGCGCAGCTGATCGACCATGACGTTGATCGTGTTCTTCAGCTCGAGGATCTCGCCCTTCGCGTCGACCGTGATCTTCTGCGAGAGGTCGCCGTTGGCCACGGCCGTCGTGACGTTGGCGATGTTGCGCACCTGGGTCGTCAGGTTCGCGGCGAGGCCGTTGACGTTGTCGGTCAGGTCCTTCCACGTGCCGCTGACGCCCTGCACCTCCGCCTGCCCGCCGAGCTTTCCCTCGGTGCCGACTTCCTTCGCGACGCGCGTGACCTCGGCCGCGAACGAGCGCAGCTGATCGACCATCACGTTGATGACGTCCTTGATCTGGAGGATCTCGCCTTTGACGTCGACGGTGATCTTCTGAGTCAGGTCGCCCGACGCGATCGCGGTCGCGACCTTCGACACGTCGCGGAGCTGCACGGTGAGGTTCGACGCCATCGCGTTGACGTTGTCGGTGAGGTCCTTCCACGTCCCGCTGACGCCTTTGACGTTCGCCTGCCCGCCGAGCTTGCCCTCGGTGCCGACCTCCTTCGCGACGCGCGTGACCTCCGCGGCGAAGGAGTTCAGCTGGTCGACCATCTTGTTGATGACGTCCTTGATCTGGAGGATCTCGCCCTTGACGTCGACTGTGATCTTCCGCGTCGAGATCGCCCGACGCGATCGCGGTCGCGACCTTCGACACGTCGCGGAGCTGCACGGTGAGGTTCGACGCCATCGCGTTGACGTTGTCGGTGAGGTCCTTCCACGTGCCGCTCACGCCCTTGACGTCCGCCTGCCCGCCGAGCTTTCCCTCGGTGCCGACTTCTTTCGCGACGCGCGTGACCTCCGCCGCGAAGGAGCGGAGCGTGTCGACCATCGTGTTGATGGTGTTCTTGAGCTCGTAAATCTCGCCGCGCGCGTCGACGGTGATCTTCTGCGAGAGGTCGCCGTTGGCGACCGCCGTCGTGACCTTCGCGATCGAGCGCACCTGCGCGGTGAGATTTCCCGCGAGGCCGTTGACGTTGTCGGTCAGATCCTTCCACGTGCCCGAGACGCCTTTGACGTCGGCCTGCCCGCCGAGCTTTCCCTCCGTGCCGACTTCTTTCGCGACGCGCGTGACCTCCGCGGCGAACGACGAGAGCTGATCGACCATGACGTTGATCGTGTTCTTCAGCTCGAGGATCTCGCCGCGCGCGTCGACGGTGATCTTCTGCGAGAGGTCGCCCTGCGCGACGGCGGTCGTGACCTTCGCGATGTTGCGCACCTGCGCGGTGAGGTTGGCGGCGAGGCCGTTGACGTTGTCGGTCAGGTCCTTCCACGTTCCGCTGACGCCTTTGACGTCGGCCTGCCCGCCGAGCTTTCCCTCGTTACCGACTTCTTTCGCGACGCGCGTGACCTCGGCGGCGAACGAGTTGAGCTGATCGACCATCGCGTTGACGGTCGTGCCGATGCGGAGAAACTCGCCGCGCACCGGGCGCCCGTCGATCTCGAGGACCATCTTCTGCGACAGGTCGCCGCGCGCGACGGCGGTGATGACGCGCGCGACCTCGTTGGTCGGCGCGACGAGGTCGGCGATCAGTTGGTTGACCGAGCTCATGCCGTACGCCCACTGGCCCTTCGCCGGGCCGACCGAAGCGCGCTCGTGCATCTTGCCTTCTTGGCCGACGATCTTGCCGACGCGAACGAGCTCGCCCGTCATGTGCTCGTTCATGCCGATGACGTCGTTCAGCAGCTCGCCGGCGCGGCTCAAGATGCCGTCCTTTTCGTACGGGAAGCGGACGCTGAAGTCGCCCGCCTTCACCGACTTGAGGATCTCGACGAGGCGCTCGACCTCGGCGCGGCTCGGGGGCGAGAGGCGATCCCACTCGTTGGACGACGGCGCCACTGTCACAGTGTGGCCATTCGCACCTCCGTGCCCGTTCGTGGACCCACTTGCGCGCGCGCCGTTCTTCTTCGTACGTCGAGCGCCCGAGGACCCGATGCCAGTTTCCTTTTGCCGCACGGTCACATGGTACGATCGGGCGCGCGCGCGTGTGAGTGGCAAGTTTCCCCGAATTTCGTCGGCATGTTGCCTTTTGCCACGGCCGATCCGGGGAGCTAGCTCACGCCCGAGAACGACCGGATCGTCTCGATGAGGATGCGCTCGTCGACGGGCTTCGCCAGGTGGGCCTCGAAGCCGGCGCGCTTGGCGCGCTCGGCGTCGTCGATGCGCGCGTAGGCCGTCAGGGCGATCGCGGGGACGGTCGGGGCGCCGCGAGCGCGGAGCCTCTGGACGAAGGTGTAGCCGTGCATCCCAGGCATTCCGATGTCGCTGACGATCACGTCGAACGGCCCGGCGGTGTCGAGCAGGCGGAGCGCGAGCTGCGCGCTCGCCGCGCCGACGACGCGCGCGCCGGCCGCCTCGAGCACCGACACGACGAGCTCGAGCGAGTCCTTGTCGTCGTCCACCGCGAGCACGCGCATGCCCGCGACGCTCGCGACGCCGGGGGTCGCGGCCGTGGCGGACTCGAGCGACGGCGCGGACTCGCCCGGGATCGGCGCGGTGACGTTGATCGGTCGAATCGGCAGATGAACGACGAAGGTCGTCCCCTTCCCGAGGCCCTCGCTCGAGGCCTCGACGTGGCCGCCGTGCGCCTCGACGAGGTGCCGAACGATCGCGAGGCCGAGCCCGAGCCCGCCGTGCGCGCGCGTCGTCGAGCTGTCGATCTGCCGAAAGCGCTCGAAGATGTGCGGCATGTGCTCGGGCGCGATGCCCGCGCCCGTGTCCACGACGCGCAGGGTCAGGCCCGAGTCGCCGTGGTCGACGACGACCATCACGCGCCCGCCGCGCGGCGTGAAGCGGACCGCGTTCGCGAGGAGGTTCCAAACGACCTGTTGGGGGTCGGCGATCGTCACGCCGGCGCTCGGGTCGACGTCGAGCACGAGCCGGATGCCCTTCGCCTCGGCGGCGGCGCGGACGACGTCCGCCGCGGCGCGCACGATGGGACCGAGCTCGGTCTTCTTGAGCGTGAGCTGGAGCTTGCCGCTGATGATGCGCGAGACGTCGAGCAAATGGTCTTTGGCGTAGCGGATGTATTTTTGCCGCGTCGCTGGAGAACGGACGAATCCGCCAGCTCGCGTGATCCGAGTGACCAACTCGGCACATTGCACCTCGATGGCTCGCACCACACCCCTGCGCTGGATCACGCTCGGCCTCGCCGCCATGCACGTGCTGCCCGCGCGGCATCATTTGGGGGACTTTCTCGCGCACCCGTCGCTGGCCGACGCTTGGAAAGGCTTCGGCGCGGTCTTCGCCATGGCCGTGCTCGCGCTGCCGACGCGCGTCCACGCGCGCATCGCCGTGGCCTTGTGGCGACACCGAGCGCTCGGCGCAGCGGTCGGCGTCGGCATCGCGGTGGTGCACGCCGTCCCCGCAGCGGACCACTTGCCGCGCGTCTTCTACGCGCTCTCTTACGGCGACGCGTGGCGCGGCGTCGGCGCGGCGATCGCGATCGCGTGGTTCCTCGCGCCGCGCGGCGCGCAGCTCGCGGTGGTTCGAGCGCTCGGCGCGCGGACGGTCGGTCCCCGCACTCTGCTCGCCGCTTCGGCGATCGCGGTCCTTGCAGCCGCGTGCGCCAACAACGGCCTCCAGGACGGCGACGGCGGCGCCCCCGACGCCACGAGCGGCGGGAGCTGCACGGCGTGCGTGATCGACACCGACTGCCCGAGTGGGAACGTCTGCGCGCAGCTCGGCGGCGACTCGTACTGCGCGGCCAACTGCACGCAGCAGAGCGACTGCCAGAGCGGCGAGCAGTGCATGTCGGTCGTGACCGTCACGGGCGACCAGGCCCAGGTTTGCGTGCAGACTGCAAGCACCACGTGCGGCCCGAGCCCGCAAGACGACGCGGGCACGACCGGCGCATGCCCCGGCTTCGCCGACCCGAGCACCGGCGCGGGCTGCACTTCGTGCACGACGCAGTCACGCCCCGACTGTCAGGCCAACGGCTGCTACGGCGGCTGGTACTGCAACACGCAGACGAACAAGTGTCAGTCGCCGCCGTCCAACTGCGGCACCCCGGCGGCCGACGGCGGCGTGCCGACCTCGTACGACGGCGGCGTCGCGGCGAACATCGGACCGAACGGCGGCACGGAGTCGCACCTCTATTTCGCGGTCGTCGGCGACACGCGGCCCGCGACCGAGGACGACACGTCGCATTACCCGACGGCGATCATCTCGAAGATCTTCAGCGACCTCACGTCGCTCGCCACGGTGCCGCCGTTCGTCGTCTCGACGGGCGACTACCAGTTCTCGAATCCGTACGGCACCGAGTCTTCCGCGCAGCTCAATCTCTACCTCGCCGCCAAGGGCAGCTACCCGGGCGTGCAGTTCCCGGCGATGGGCAACCACGAATGCACCGGCGCCACCGCGAGCAACTGCGGGCAAGGCAACACCAACGGCATCACCAACAACTACTCGAGCTTCATGAGCGCGATGCTCGGGCCGATCCAGAAGACCGACCCGTACTACGCGGTCAATGTCGCGGCGAACGACAATTCGTGGACCGCGAAATTCGTCTTCGTCGCGGCGAACGCGTGGGACTCGACGCAATCGACGTGGCTCGACGCGACGCTCTCGCAGGCGACGACGTACACGTTCGTCGTGCGGCACGAGCCCGCGTCCGCGAACACCGCGCCCGGCGTCACGCCGAGCGAGACGATCATGGCGAAGCACCCGTACACGCTCGCCATCGTCGGGCACTCGCACGAGTTCTATCACTCGAAATACTCGAACCCGAGGGAGGTCGTGATCGGCAACGGCGGCGCGCCGATCGCGACGAACCAGAACTACGGCTACGCGATCGTCGCGCAGCGGACCGACGGCGCGCTGACCGTCGACATGTACGACTACCAGACGAACCAAGCGGTGACGTCCTTTCACTTCGCGGTGAAAGCGGACGGCACGCTCACGAATTGACGGGGAACGATCATGAAGCGTGCATGGACCATCGCCGGCGCAGCCTTGCTCGTCGCGTGCAGCGCGAGCCCGTCGGGCTTCGGCGACGAGGGTGACTCCGGAAAGAACGGCGACGGCGGCTTCGTGCCGACGGGCGACGGCGGCTTCGTGCCGACGGGCGACGGCGGCGTGACGAGCGGCGGCGACGCCGGTGGACCCGCGGTGATCTACGCGCACACGGACACCGAGCTCTACTCGATCGACCCGGCGAGCATCAGCTCACCGACATCGGCGCCTTCACCGACGGCAGCGGCGCACACGCCGACCATCACGGACCTCGCCGTCGACGGAACGGCGACGTGTGGGTCAACTCGGAGAGCGCCATCTACAAGGCCGCCGTCCCGCAGCGGCACGGGCGCCGTGCAGCTCACGCTCGTCAGACGTCGCCCCCGCTCGGGCAGCAAGTTCTACGCGCTCGGCTTCACGCCGGCCGGCGTGCTCGGCTCGGGCGAGTCGCTCGTCGCGGGCGACAGCCCGGCGCCCTCTACTACATCGACTCGAGCGGCGCGCAGGCCACGCCGACGAACTCGGCAGCTTCGGCTCGGCCCCGGGCGGAACGACCCTACGAGCTCTCGGGCGACGTCGTCTTCTACATGGAGAACGGCAGCCCGCGCGGCCTCGCGACCGTCCGCTCGTGCAAGTCGGCGTCGTCGTGCACGGCGACGGACGATCTCGCTCGCCGAGGTCGACATGGCCGCGCTCGCGCAGTCGTTCCAGAGCAAGTCCCCCGCATCGTCGCGATGAAGCAGCTCATCGGCTCGGGCACCGGGTTCGGGCGCCTCTTCGGCATCGGCGCCTGGGGCAACAGCGTGTACGCGTTCTCGCGCGCGTCGGGCACGACCAGCAGGCGCAGCTCGTCCAGCATCACGTCGACGGGCGCGGGCAGCTCGATGCAGGCCTTCCCGAACATCACCGCCGGCTGGTCCGGCGCCGGCGTCACGACGAAGGCGCCGGTGACGGTCCTGCCGCCGAACTGACCGCTCGCGCTCGAGAGACGTGGCGCAATGGCGGGACCGGCGCGTTCCGCCGCGCGAGCGTGCCTGACCTCGCGACGTTGCGCGCCAGCGGCAGAGGTGCGGCGGTTGCAGAAGAGGCGGGCTCGCATGACCGTCGCCGCCGTCGTCCTCGCATCCACCGTCCCGATGGCGGTGCCCAAGCAGCTCCTCGAGGACGGCGGGCTCCCGCTCGTACGTCGCGTCACCCTGGCGGCGACGACGTCGTGCGCCGACGCCGTCGTCGTGATCACCGGTGGACCTCACGCGGCGCGGATCGCGCGCGCCCTCGAGGGCCTCGACTTCGTCGAGCTCCCCAATCCCCGCTGGATCGAGGGCGCCGCGTCGTCGATTCGCGCGGGCGTCGCGTGGGCGGACGCGCAAGGCTTCGACGCCGTCACGTTGATCGAGTCCGATCGAAGCCGCGCGAGCGCCGAGCACCTCGACGCGCTCGCCCGGCTGCACCGTCGCGGCAACGCGATCGCCGCGACGCGGCACGCCGACGTGCTCGGGCTTCCGGCGTGCTTCGGGCGCGCCGTCTTCCGCGACTTGATGGCGCTGCTCGGAGATCGCGGCGCGAACGACGTGATCCGGGCGGCGAGCGAGATCGGCGTCGTCGATTGGACCGGCGAGCCCGAGCCCAAGCGCTCCGGCGTTCGCGCGGGCGTCAGGTCGACCCGCTCGCGCGCTGGGCGGTCCTGAGGTGAAACCAGCGTGAGCGCTTCGTGGCCTTCGCGGCGTCCGCGGGCGCGTCCTCTTTGCGCGCGACGACGGCGTTGAACGTGACGCCGACGAGCAGCGAGAGCGTGAAGAGGTACGTCATCGTCATCGTCGCGCCGAGCGTCGCGAGCGTCGCGCCGGTGTACGCGGTGCCGTTTCCGAACGTGCGCAGGTACGAGACATAACCCCAACCGAGGAGGCTCTGGAGCGCCGCCGCGACGATCGCCCCGGGCCAGCGCCGCGTCTTGCATCGCGCCTTCTTCGGCATCCCCGCCCAGAAGAGGCCCACGATGAGGACGAACTCGCCCACCGCCGCGACGACATAGCGCGCCGGCGTGCGCGTCGCGACGTACACCACGTCGTGACCGAGCGCGCCGAACGCCACCGCGGCGAGCGCGACCGACGTCGACAGGCCGACGCAGATCGCGATCGCGAGGAGCCGCTTCTTCCACCACGGTCGATCGGCGTCCACGGTCGAGTCGAACGCGTCGAGGATCGCGTGGATGCCGGTCGACGCGAGCCACACGAAGACGACCGCGGACAGCGGGCCGACCGTCCCGCGGTTCCACGCCGAAACGCTGTCGAGCTCGCGAGCGACGAACGTGCGCGAGCGCGGCGGAACGGACGAGAGCAGCGCCCCCAATGCGTGCGAGCTCCCGAGCGCGAACTTCGTCGTGACCATCAACGCCACCGCGCCAAGCGGAAGCAGCGCGAGAAACAGCCAAAACGCCGCCGCGGCCGACGAATCGAGGACATGCTCGCGGCCGATCCGCGCGAAGACTTCCCTCCCCCAGCGCGCGACGCGGCTCGTGCGGCGCATCCGCCTACTCCGCGGCGTCCGCAGCGACGAGCGCGCCGGCTTTGACCGCGTGAGCGTCGAGCAGATCGCGAGCGCGACTCCGCCCTCGGTGATCTTGAGCTTGCCCCAGCGCGTGTGGAGCTCGACGGCGTCCGCCGACTCGATGCGCTTCGGCAGCCTGAGCTTCCGGTCGAGCATGTCGCCGAAGCGCCATACGAGCGCGTCGTCGTGCTTGGCGAGCATGTCGTTGATGCGGTGGAGCACGGTCACGTCCATGAACTCGGGCAGCACGTTCACGTCGAGCTTCTCGACGCGCACGCGTACGATCAGCGCGTCGCGCCCGTTGCGCGGCTCGATCGTGGGCTGCAAGAGCAGACTGGCGACGCGCGCGTGAATGGGCAGACGCAGCCCCGCGACGCTCCAGATGACGTGGCTCGCGGCGCGGAGGCGCAGCCCCTTCTCCGGCACGAGGTCGAGCGACTCCGGTCGGCCGACCACCAGCAGACGCTCGGGGCTGCCGAGCTCGAGCGACATCGGCGTGACGCTCGCGACGAAGTCGGTGCAGTCGCGCGGCGTCAGGATGACTTCGATCCACATCGCTCACCTCCACGTGGCCGCGAAGAACAGCGCGACGCCGTACGCCGCCGCAGCCGCGCCCCACGCGACGGCCCACGCGGTCTCGCCGCGCCGCATCGCGTAGTACGGAAAGAACGGCGGAACGACGAGCGCGACCGCGCCGTTCCAATACGGCCTCCGCCGCGCGAGCGCGACGCTGCCGGTCACGTGAATCGTCACGAGCAAGCTGAACGAGACCACGAGCGCGATCACGAGGGCCGTCATCGCTTCGCTCCTTTCGATTCTCCCGCGCCGTTTCGCGCGCCCGGCGGGCGTAGCGAGCGCCCCGGCGCGTGGAGATCGCCGAACGAGTCGACCACCGCCGCTTCGCTCGGGTCGGCCTCCGCGAGCGGCGCGGGCGCATCGATCGCGGCGCCTCGCGCGTCGCGCCACGCGCCACGCGCCTCCCACAGCGTCCCGTCCTTCGCGCGGACCATCGCCCACGGCGAGAAGCGCGCGCCTGCGGGCGGCACGACCCAGCGACCGCGGACCCAGAGCCAGCGGCGACCGCGCCACGTCCACTCGCCGTCGACCCACGTGGCGTTTCGGCGCGGGCTCGCGGGCACTCGTTCGACACGCGCGGGCGGCGGCGGATAGGGCACTTCGGCGAGCGCGCTCGTCGGCTGCGGAGCGTACGGCGGGGCGGGAATCCCGCTCGAACCGCACGCGATCGGCGCGAGCACGAACGTCGAGAGCAAGAACATGCGAGCGAGCACGACCGTGTGGAATGCATGCGTCGCGCCATCCGCGATGCCACGCCTCTGGCGTCTGCTTTGCACCCGAGCTGCGCGTGACGAAGTGGCTGATCCTCGCGCTCATGCTCTCGGCGGCGGCGTGCACCCGCATCCCGCGCGGGCAGACCGCGGTCGACGCCGTCGACGTGATCGGCAACCACGCCGTCGACGACGACGACATCGAGGCGAAGCTCGCGACGGCCGCGACGCCGAAGTTCATGGGGCTCTTCCGCGGCGTCGTCTACGAATACGACGTCTACGATCGCTTCACGCTCGCGTACGACCTCGCGCGCGTCGAGCGCTACTACCGCGCGCGCGGCTATTACGACGCGCGCGCGCGCGCCGGCCGCGTCGTGACGACGAGCGATCACCACGTCCGCGTCGAGATCGTCGTCGAGGAGGGCGAGCCGGTGCGCATCGGCGAGGTGCGCTGGCACTCGAGCGACCCGCTCCCCGCGAGCGACGCGCGCGCGATGCAGCGCGCCGCACGCGGTCGGATCCGAGCGGGCGCGATCCTCGACGAGGACGCGCTCGCCGACGCGAAGAAGCGCGTCCTCCTCGCGCTCGAGAACCGCGGCTACGCGAAGGCGAACGTCGAGGCGCGCGCGACGGTCGACGTCGCGACGCACCGCGCGGTCGTCGACGTCGACGTTCGCCCGGCGGAAAATGCGTGATCGGGGCGATTCGCATCGAAGGGCTCGGCAAGCTCCCCGAGCGCGCCGTGCGGCGCGCGCTCGGCCTCGATCGCGGCGAGGCATTTTCCCGCAAGAAGCTCGACGAGGCCCAGAATCGGCTGCTCGCGATGGGCGTCGTGAGCTCGGTCACGATCGAGCCCGTCACGAGCGGCGCCCCGCACGGGGTCGCGCCGCTCCTCGCGCGCCTCGAGCCGGCCAAGCTACACGACTTCCGCGTGGGCGGCGGCTTCGAGCTCGACGTCCTCGAGACCGACGTGCACCTGCGCGCCGGCTGGCGCGACTCCAACTTCCTCGGCGACCTTCGTCGCTTCAGCGCCGACTTCGAGCCGGGCGTCGTCCTCTACCCGATGCGTCTCTCGTACCTCGCGGCGCCGACCAATCTCCTGCCCGAGGAGAAGCTCCGCCTCGAGCTCCGCCAGCCCGGGTTCGTCGAACGCCGCACCGACGGCTTCATCCGCCCCGAGCTCAACACGTACCCTGTCATCATCCGCGAGACGTACCTGCCGAACGAGCCGGTCCTCGGGTACGTCGAGATCAAGTCCACGCAAGGTGTCGAGCGCGGGTTTCTCGACGACCGCATCCGCGCGACGCTGTCGCACACGCTGCAAATCGAGTGGCCCTTCGCGTACAAAGGCAACCTCGACCCGTCGCTGCGCACGCTCGAGATCTCCTACGTCGAGCTCATGACGAGCTTCGATCTTCGCGACGACCGCATCCACCCGCGGCGCGGCGTGTACCTCTCGAACGATCTCCAGGTCGCCGGGCTCGGCGGCCAGCCGCAGGACGTCCGCGTCGAGCCGGAGGTGCGCGGGTACGTCCCCCTCGGGCGCCGCGTGACGCTCGCGGCGCGCGCGAGCGTCGGCTTCGATTTTCCGTTCGACTATGGCGTCGGCACTGACACGCGCGACGTGCAGATCGTCTTCTTTCGGGGATTTTTCTCGGGAGGACCCAGCCAAAATCGAGGCTACCCGCCGCGAGGCATCGGACCGCAAGGCGACGTGGCGCTCTATCAGCCGCTCGTGAACCCGTGCCTCGCGAACCAGACGAACTGCTTCGTGCCGCTCGGCGGGCTGTCGCTCTGGGAGGCGTCGCTCGAGGCCCGCGTGAAGGTCGCCGGCCCGTTCGAGGCGGTCGGATTCTGCGACGCCGCCGACGTGAGCGCCGACGTCTTCACGCTGCACCTCGATCGTCCTCACCTCTCGTGCGGTCTCGGCGCGCGCTACGACACGCCGGTCGGCCCCATTCGCGCCGACGTCGGATACCGAATCCCGGGCGCGCAGGTCTTCAGCGGCACGCAAGAGTACGTGCCGGATCTGATTCAGGGCGTGCCGATAGCGATCTCGGTCGCGCTCGGGGAGACGTTCTGATGGGAAAGCTCGCGCGGCGCCTCGCGACGGGGCTCTTTTCGGTCGCGGTCTTCGGGAGCGCGTCGTTCGCGAGCGTGCTCGGGCACCTCCAGCTGCCGATCGCGCGCGCGTCGATCGCGAACGAGCTCGACCGGGTCCTCGCCTCGACGTTCGCGGGCCACGTGCACGTCGACGGCGTCGAATCGATCGGGCCGCACGGGGTCCGTGCGAAGGAGCTCACCGCCGACGATCCCGACGGCGTGCGCGTGCTGCGCGCCACCGGCGTCGAGCTCGATTTGTCGCTCTTCGACCTCGCGCGCGCGTCGCTCCTCGGAAAGCCAATCGTCGTCGACGCGCTCCGGGTGGACGACGCGAACGTGTCGCTCGCCGAGACCAAGAATGGCCTTCGCCTCGAGCGCGCGTTCGCGCCCCGAAAGCCTTCGCACGGACCCTCCACGCTCGACCTCACCGTCCACGGCGTCGCGATCCGGCACGCGTGGATTCACGGGCTCGTCTCGAAGCAGATCGTCGACGTCGACGCGCGGGGCGCAGAGGGCGAGGTCCGCGTGGACGGCGGGCGCGTCGCCGCGGACCTCGCGGGCGCGGAGGTGATCGCGCGCGCGCTCCCGCGGCACGCCGATTTCGAGGGGCGCGTCGCGGGGCATTTGTCGAGCGACGCGTCGCTCGCGCTCGTCGCGCAGCTCTCGGGGCGCGCGGCGGGCGTCGCGGTGCGCGCCTCGGGGCGACTCGACGGCGACCGCTTCTCGGCGACCCTCGACGCGCCGAGCGTTCCGGCCGCCCGCATTCGCGCGCTCGCGCCGGGCGCGCCGATCCACGAGGACGTGTCCGCCTCCGTCTCGGCCGCCGGCGCGACGGGCGACTTCGCGTTTCGTGCGACCGGCTCACTCGGCCCCGCGCGCCTCGCGGGCGAAGGCACCGTGCGCGCGGGCGAGGTCCACGCGAGCGTGCGCGCGACTCACCTCGACGTGCGCGCGTTCGAACCGTCGCTCCGCCCAAGCGACGCGCGCGCCGACGCCGCGCTCGACCTCGCGGGCGAAGTCGCGCACGTCCGGGGCGACTACGATCCGCCAGGCGGGCACGCGACGTTCGTCGCCGAGATCGCGCCACACGCCGTCGACGGTCGAGCGAGCGCCGACGTGCGCGACGCGCGCTCTGCGTTCGCCGCCTTCTTCGACAGCTCGAAACTGGCGGGGCACGGCACGCTACGCGCGAGCGGCCACCTCGACCGTGACACCAGCGCGATCGCGCTCGACGGGTCCGCGCGGCTCGAGGACGTGGCGGTCGGGCCGGCGAAGGCGGGCGGCCTCCGCGCGAGCGTGAGCGCGAGCGGACCGGCGTCCGACCCGATCGTGGGCGTCGACTTGTGGGCGGAGCGGCCCGTCGTCCCCGAAATGCACGTCGCGGCCGCAGAGGCGCACGCGCGCGGCCACGCGAACGACGCGCGCGTGACCGTGCGCGTCGCGGCGCAGGGAACGCTCGAGCTCGCCGCGCACGCCTCGCTCGCTCACGGCGTCGTCGCGCTCGACGACGTCGACGTGCGCGAGAACGGCGAGCACGTCCTCGACGGCTCCCTCCGCGTCGAGCCGAGAGCCGTGCGCGTGCGCGCGGTGGGACACCGAATCGATCTCGCCGCGCTTCGCCGAACGCTTGGATTCGAGCCCGCGCTCGCGGGCACCGTCGCGCTCGATCTCGACGCGACGCTCGCCGGCAAGTCGCTCTCGGGCCGCCTCGCGCTCGACGCGCGCGGCGTCGACTTCGGTCGCGCTCGAAAGCTCGACGTGCTCGCGCACGCTTCCGATTTCGATCGCGCGGCTTCGCTCGTCCTGCGCGCGCGCATGCCGAGGCTCGGGTGGGTCAGCGTCGAGTCGGTCGACCTCCGCCTCGACGGTCCTTCGCTCGATCCCGCGTCCTGGGAGCGTGCGGTGGGCACGCTCGGCGTAGACGGCACGCTCTCGCTCGGCGAGCTCGCCGTGCTCCTCGGCCGGCCGCGCGACCTCGAGGGCTGGGCTCGCGTCTCGCTCCTGGCGCGGCGCGCGTCGAAATCCGCCGGACCGGACCTCGCGGTCGCGCTGAAGTCCGCTGACGTCGCGATCGGCCGCCGCGGCTGGCCGCTGGCGGTCGACGCGCGCGCGCACCTCGACCCGGCGGGCGCGCTCGACGCCCACGTCGACGCCGCGCACCGCACCGAGCAAGCGCGGTTCGACGCGACGAGCAGCCTGGCCTGGGGCGACCTCCTCGCCGGTCGCGCGCCGAACTTGGCGAAGCTCCCCTTCACCGCCGATCTCGACGTGCCCGCGTTCGATCTCGGACCGCTCTGCGCGGACCTCCACGCCCACTGCCGCGGGAGCGTCGCCGCCGCCGCGCACGTGACGGGACCGCTCGACCGCGTCCACGGAACGGTCGCGGTCACCGTCGACGGCTTCCGCTCGAACGTCTCGCCGATCGCCGAGGCCGCCGACGCGTCGCTCGTCGGCACGCTCGACCGAACCGGCGGCAAAGCGCTCCTCGCCGTGACTCCGTTCGGCTCGAAAGACCGCGAGCTCGAGGCGACCGCCGACGTCCACGTCCCGGACGATCCGCGCGGGTGGTACGCGTCGATCGACGCACGCGCGAAGGACCTGCCGCTGCGCCTCCCGCCGCTCGCGGACGCCGAACGCGTCCACGCGACCGTCTCGGGGACGGCGTCGATCGCGAATTTCCATCGCGACGCGCGCGCTCGCGTGGACGTCCGCGCCGACGACCTCGGGTGGGGCGACGTCACGACCGATCACGCGACGCTCGCCGGCGAGCTCGACGGGCGCACGCTCGCCCTCGCCGCCACGCTGCGCGCGAAGACGAGCTCGGCCGAGGTTCACCTCGGGTCCGGCGCGACGTGGGGCTCGGCGCTCGCGCCGACGATTGCGTCGGGCGAGCCGCTCCGCTTCGCCGCGCGCGCACGCGACTTCCGCTTGCGTCTGCTCATGCCGCTGGTCCCGCTCGGGTTCGGCTCGATCGACGGACGGCTCGACGCCGACGCGAGCGGCACGCTGCAGCGCACGCCCATGCGGGTCGCCGGGCGCGGCTGGGCGAAGCTCGCGCAGACGACCGTCGAGTCCTCGAGCTTCGGCGAAATCCAAGACCTCGCCGCGACGGTCGACTTCCGCCAAGACGGCACGATCACGCTGAAAGACGCTCATTTCCGCGGCACCCGCGGCCTCGTGACGCTCAGCGGTCGCGCCCTCGCGCCCAGCGGGACGCTCCGCGAGATCGATCTCGGCGCGACCGTCGATCGCGCCGACCCGTTCCCGCTCGTCGTCTCCGGCCAGCGCGTCGGCGACGTCTGGGGACGCGTCGCGGCGACCGCGCGACCGGAGGGCAAGGGCCTCGCCGTGAAGCTCGACGTCCCTGTGCTGCACGTCCAGCTCCCGGACGTCGCCCACGGGACGCCCCAGAGCTTGGACGCCGCCGAAGACATCGCGATCGGGATCCGCAAGAACGGCAGGCTCGCGCCCGTCGCGCTCGCGCCTCCCTCGCCGCCGCGGGCAACCTCGATGCCGCTCCACGTGGAGCTCGCGCTCGGAAGCGACGTTCGGATCACGCGCGACGACAACCTCTCGCTCGCCCTCGGCGGCCGCCCGCGCGTCGACGTCGGTCGCACGACGCAAGCGTTCGGCGCGGTCCAGCTCTCCCGCGGCACGATCGAGATCGAGAACCGTCGCTTCGCGCTCGAGCCGAGCGTGGTCACGTTCGACGGGGACCCGGCGAATCCCACGCTCGCCGTGACCGCGACCTGGACCGCGAGCGACCGAACGCGCGTCACCGCGCGGTACGTCGGGCGCGCGGACCGCGGCCAGCTCGAGCTTGCGTCCGATCCGCCGCACACGCGGGACGAGATTGTCGCGCTGCTCGTGTTCGGCAGCTCCGGCGGCCCGACGCCGGGCTCGGGCGGCACGACCGGCGCAGTCGCGGCGACGACGGCCGTGGGCGGCGCGTCGTTCGCTACTCAGCCGTTCAACAAGGCGCTCGAACAGCTCACGCACGTCGACATCGAGACGCGCGTCGACACCAGCGGCACCACAGCCAAATCGGAGGTGCAGGTGCAAATCGCCAAGCACATTTGGGCGCAGGTCGCCTACGTCCTCGGGCTCCCGCCGCCCGGAACGGAGCCCGACCGTACCTGGCTCACGCTGGCTTGGTACGCGAGCGCGCGGTGGTCGCTCGATTTCACGGTCGGCGACCACGGCAGCACGATCATCGACGCGCTGTGGGAGCGCCGGTACTGAGCTTGCACTCCCAAGCTCCAACAAGGAGCTCGGGTCATGACTCGGCCATTCGCATTGCTCGTTACGCTCGCGCTCGCCGGCTGCGCCGGCTCGATGCAAGAAGATCGCGTTCCTTCGGGAACGACCACCACGACGGCCGTGATCGCCGTCGGCCTCGACGCGCGCGACGCGCCGCGCGTCGGCAGCGCGCCGCCGGAGACGTTCACCGACGATCAGGTGCTCGCGATCCTCTCCGCCTACAACAAGGGCGAGGTCAACCTGACGAAGCTCGCCCACGCGCGGAGCAAGGATCCGCGCGTCCTGTCGCTCGCGAAGCTCTTCGCCGAGGATCACGCCAAGGCGCTCGGCGAAGAGACGCGCCTCGCCGACCAGCTCGTCATGAAACCCGCGACGAGCGAGAAGATGCGCGAGGTCGAGCGAAACGCCGCGAGCGACGCCGCGAAGCTCGCGGGGCTCTCGGGCGCCGACTTCGACATCGACTTCGTCGGCAACCAGGCCGACCGCGAGCGCGACGCCCTCGCGATGCTCGACGTGCAGCTCATTCCGAGCGCGCGCGTGCCCGACGTGCGCGCTCACCTCGCGGACTTCCGCGACCGCGTCGATCATCACCTGCGCGACGCCGAAGAGCTGAAACGAACGCTCGGGGGCCCCATCCTCGCGAAGCGCTGACCGATGCCGCGCTCGATCTGGAAAGGCAGCGTCTCCTTCGGTCTCGTGCAGATCCCCGTCGATCTGCACGCGGCCGAGGACTCGAACGAGCTCTCGTTCCGCCAGCTCGACAAACACGACTTCGCGCCCGTCGGCTACGATCGAATCAACAAGCGCACCGGCAAGAAGGTCGCTTGGGAGGACATCGTGCGCGGGTACGAGTGGGACCGAGACGAGTACGTCGTGCTCACCGACGAGGACCTCGAGCAGGCGAACGTCGAAGCGACGCACACGATCGACATCGTCGCGTTCGTCGATCAGGGCGAGGTCGACCCGATGTTCTTCGAGAAGCCGTACTACCTGACGCCCTCGAAGCAGGGGCAGAAGGCGTACGCGCTCCTCCGCGAGACGCTCGCGCGGAGCGGTCAGATCGGCGTCGCCAAGATCGTGATCCGAACGCGCCAGCACCTCGCCGCGCTCGTCCCCAGGGCCGAGGCGCTCGTCCTCGTCACGCTGCGCTACGCCTACGAGCTGCGAAGCGCAGACGATCTCGATCTCCCCAAAGCGAGCCTCGACGAGCTCGGCGTGAGCGACGGCGAAGTCAAGATGGCCGAGATGCTCGTGCGCAGCATGCACGGCCACTTCCGCCCCGAGCAGTACAAGGACGAGTTCCGCGACGACGTGCTCGCGCTCGTCGAGAAGAAGGCGAAAGCCGGCGAGATCAACCAGGTGCCCGAGGCGGGCCACGAGCACCACCGCGAGCCGAAGCCGAAGAGCAACGTGCTCGACCTGATGGATCTCCTGAAGCGCAGCCTCGGCGAGCAGGGCGTGCCGAAGCCGGCGGTCGCCAAGGCGGAGCCGCACGCGAAGAAGGCGCGCAGGAACGGGCCGAAGCGCCACGCGCACGCGAGAAAGTCGGCGTGACCCTCGAGACGTATCACCACAAGCGTCGCTTCGAGCGCACGCCCGAGCCTCACGGGCGCAGCAAGCACGCGCGCGGGTTCTCCTACGTCATCCAAAAACACGCGGCGAGTCACCTCCACTACGACTTTCGCCTCGAGCTCGACGGCGTGCTCCTCAGCTGGGCGGTGCCGAAGGGCCCTTCGCTCGACCCACGCGACAAGCGCCTCGCGATGCAGGTCGAGGATCACCCCGTCGAGTACGGCGGCTTCGAGGGAACGATCCCGAAGGGCGAATACGGCGGCGGCACGGTGATGCTGTGGGACCGCGGGACGTGGGAGCCGGAGGGCGATCCGCGCAAGGACTACGAGCGCGGGCGCCTCACGTTCACGCTCCACGGGGAGAAGCTCCACGGCAAATGGCACCTCATCCGCACCGCGAGCGACGCGAGCGGCCGCAGGCGGTGGATGCTCTTCAAGGGCGCCGACGCCGAGGCGCGTCGAGACTTCGGCGCGATCGTCGACGAGAGCCCGGCGAGCGTCGCGTCGGGGCGCTCGCTCGACGAGATCGCCGCCGACGCCGACGAGACGTGGCACTCGAGCCGCTCCTCGGAGAAGAAGAAGCGCGCGCGCACGCGGGAGGCGCCGTTCAATCTCGCGCCGGAGTTGGCGAGCCTCGTGAAGGAGCCGCCCGAGGGCGACGCGTGGCTCCACGAGGTGAAGCTCGACGGCTATCGGATCCTCGCGCGTCTCGCGCACGGCGAGGTCACGCTCCATTCGCGAAACGCGAAGGACTGGACCGAACGTCTTCCCGCGATCGCTCGCGCCGTGCGCCGCCTCGACTGCAAGAGCGCGGTCCTCGACGGCGAGGTCGTCGCGCTGCGCGAGGGCGGTGTCAGCGATTTCCAGCGCCTCCAGAGCTCGCTCGGCGGCGAATCCGCCGACCTCGTCTACTTCGTCTTCGATCTCCTCGAGCTCGACGGCCGCGACGTCCGCGGCGAGCCGCTCGAGCACCGCAAGGACATGCTCGCGAAGCTGGTCGCGAAGAAAGGCGTCGTCCGTCTCGCCGCTCACGTCCTCGGCGGCGGCGCGAAGGTCTTCGCGCAGGCGTGCGAGCTCGGCCTCGAGGGCATCGTCTCCAAGCGCCGCGACGCGCCCTACCGCGGCGGCCGCGGGCGCGACTGGCTCAAGATCAAATGCGCGCTCCGCCAGGAGTTCGTCATCGTCGGCTGGACCGACCCCAAGAGGTCGCGCGAGCTCTTCGGCGCGCTGCTCCTCGCGGTGCGCGCGGGCAAGCGCCTCGAATACGTCGGCAAAGTCGGGACGGGCTTCTCGTCCGAGTCGCTCGCCTCGCTCGCGCCCAAGCTACGCGCCCTCGCGGCGAAGGGCTCGCCGCTCCCTCGCGCGCCGCGCGATCGCGGCGTTCACTGGGTCCTGCCGAAGCTCGTCTGCGAGGTGTCGTACGGCTCGATGACCGACGACGGGATGCTCCGCCACGCGTCCTTCCAGGGTCTGCGCCAAGACAAGCCCGCGACCGACGTCGTCCTCGAGCGGCCCACCGCGCCGACCAAGGCGAAGCCGAAGGCGCGCGTCTCCAACGTCGACAAAGTCCTCTACCCCGACTGCGGCGTCACGAAAGGCGAGCTCGCCGAGTACCTCGAGCGCGTCGCCGCGTGGATGCTCCCGCACGTCGCGGGCCGGCCGCTCATGCTCGTGCGCTGCCCGAACGGCATCGCGCGCTGCTTCGTGCAGAAGCACGCGCGACTACACCTGCCCGACGGCGCGCGCCCGGTCGACGTAGGCGACGACGAGCCGCAGCTCGTCATCGACGACGCGCGCGGCCTCGTCGGCCTCGCGCAAGCAGGCGTCCTCGAGATCCACACGTGGGGCGCGCACGAAGCGACGCTCGAGCGACCCGATCTGCTCGTCTTCGATCTCGATCCGGATCCCTCGGTCGAGTGGAAGGCGGTCGTCGCCGCCGCGCACCTCTTGCGGACGCGGCTCGAGAGCGTCGGGCTCGACTCGTTCGTCAAGACGACCGGCGGCAAGGGCCTGCACGTGTGCTGCGCGATCGAGCCGTCGCTCGATTGGGACGCGGCCAAGGACTTCACGCGCAAGATCGCCGAGGCCGTCGTGCGGGAAGACCCGGCGCATTTCGTCGCGACGATGACCAAGGCGCGCCGCAAGGGAAAGATCTTCATCGACTACTTCCGCAACGGACGCGGCGAGACCTTCATCGCGCCGTACTCGCCGCGCGCGCGGCCGGGCGCGCCGGTCGCGATGCCGCTCGCCTGGGACGAGCTCTCGCCCAAGCTCCGGCCGGACCATTTCACCCTGCGCAACGCGATGAAACGCCTCGATGCGCTACGATCCGACCCGTGGCCACGCCCGCAGCGACGCAGCAAGTCGACATCCCGATCGAAGGGATGACCTGCGCCGCGTGCGTGTCGCGCGTCGAGCGCGCGCTCGCGGCGACGGAGGGCGTGGAGCAGGCGAACGTGAACCTCGTCACGAAGCGCGCCTCGGTGCGCTTCGACCCGGCGCGCGCCACGCCCGGCGCGATGGCGACCGCGATCGAGGACGCGGGCTACCGCGTGGGCGTGCTCGAGCCGCCCGCCGCGCCCGATCGCGAGTCGCGCGCGCGCGGCCGAGACGCGCTCGTCGCGGCGGCCATGGCCGTGCCGCTCCTCGCGCTCGGCATGTCGCACACGATGTCGCTCGCGCCGCGCCTCGTCGAGCTCGCGCTCGCGACGGCGCTGCTCGTCTTTCCGGGTCGAACGTTCTTCGTCGCCGCGTGGAATGGCGCGCGCCACGCGAGCGCCGACATGAACACGCTCGTGGCGCTCGGCGCGGGCGCGGCGTGGGTGTACTCGACCGTCGCGATCTTCGAGAGGACGCACGCCCCGGTGTACTTCGAGGCGGCCGGCGCGATCGTGAGCTTCGTCCTCCTCGGCCGGTGGCTCGAGTCGCGCGCGCGGCGCCGACTCGGCGACGCGGTCCGCGGGCTGGTCGCGCTCCGCCCGGCGACCGCGCGCGTGCTCAACGGCGAGAGCGAGCTCGAGACGCTCGTCGATGCGCTCGCGATCGGGGACCGCGTTCGCGTGCGACCTGGCGAGCGCATCCCCGCCGACGGCGAAGTGGAGCGCGGCGCCGCGTCGGTCGACGAGTCGATGCTCACCGGCGAGAGCGCGCCGATCGCGAAGATCGCGGGCGCCCGCGTCTTCGGCGGCACGCTCGATCAGGACGGCGAGCTCGTCTTGCGCGTGACGCGCGCCCAAGCCGACTCGGCGCTCGCCCAAATCGTGAAGGCGCTCGAAGAAGCGCAGGGCTCGAAGGCGCCCATCGCGCGCCTCGCCGATCGCGTGAGCGGCGTCTTCGCGCTCGGCGTGCTGGCGATCGCGTCGATCACGCTCGTCACGTGGCTCCTGCTCGGCGCGGGCGCGCCGGTCGCGCTCGAGCGCTTCGTCGCGGTGCTCGTGATCGCGTGTCCGTGCGCGCTCGGTCTCGCGACGCCCGCGGCGATCGCGGTCGGCACCGGCCGCGGCGCCGAGCTCGGCGTGCTCGTCAAAGGCGGCGAAGCCCTCGAGGCGGCGAGCCACGTCGACGTCGTGTTGCTCGACAAGACCGGCACCCTCACGACCGGAAAGCCGCGCGTCGTATCAATCGTCACCTACGGCGTCGCCGAAAACGACGCGCTGTCGCTCGCCGCCTCCGCCGAGCTCCCGAGCGAGCACCCCGTGGGCCAGGCGATCGTCGCCGCGGCGCGCGAACGACACCTCGACGTCGCCGCGCCCGAGTCGTTTCGCGCCGAGCCCGGCGGCGGCGTCGTCGCGCGCGCGCTCTCGCGCGACGTACGCATCGGCACCTCCCGTCACCTCGCCGAGGAAGCAATCGACGTCGCGCGCGCCGAGGACGACGCGCGCGCTCTCGCCTCCCGTGGCGAGACGCCGACCCTCGTCGCCGCCGACGGAAAGGTCATCGCCGTCGTCGGCGTCCGCGATGAGCCGGCCGAGGGAGCCGCCGCGGCGATCGCTCGTCTCGTGGCGCTCGGAATCGACGTAGGCATCCTGAGCGGCGATCGCGCGCCGGTCGTCGAAGCGATCGCACGCGAGCTGGCCCCGAGCGGTACGCTCCGCACCTTCGCCGAGGTCCGCCCGGAGGAGAAAGCGCGCATCGTCCGCGAGGAGCGCGCGCGCGGTCACGTCGTCGCGATGGTCGGGGACGGCATCAACGACGCCCCCGCGCTCGCGACCGCGGACGTCGGCGTCACCGTCGCGCGCGCCGCCGACATCGCCGCCGCCGCGTCGGACATCGCGCTCGTCTCCGGCTCGATCGAGGCGCTCCCGACCGCGCTCGCCCTCGCCCGCGCGACCTTCCGCACGATCCGCGAAAATCTCTTCTGGGCGTTCGTGTACAACGTCGTCGGCATCCCGCTCGCCGCGGGCGTCCTCTACCCGTTCACCGGCTGGCAGCTCTCGCCCGTCTTCGCGAGCGCCGCGATGAGCCTCTCCAGCGTCTCGGTCCTCCTCAATTCACTACGGTTGCGGCGTTTTCATGTCCAGTGATACTGTAATCGCCAATGGCACCCGAGCTCCCCTCGATACGCATTCTGGTGGTCGACGATGACAAGGCCATCCTCGACTACATGCAGACGCTGCTGGAAGCGGACGGCTATCACGTCAAGACGCTGAACGATCCGACGCAGGTCGAGACCGAGGTGCGCGACGGCGACTACCACGTGCTCGTCCTCGATCTCATGATGCCCAAGCTCGACGGCATCGAGGTGCTGCGGCGCGTCCGCAAGATCGACACCGACATCGGTGTCATCATCTTCACCGGCTTCCCGCACTACGAGAGCGCGGCGGCGGCGATGGACTTGCGCGCGGTCGGCTACTTGAAGAAGCCGATCAACGTCGACGAGTTCCGCAAGGTGCTCGAGCGCGTCCTCCGCGACAAAGGGCTCGTGCGCCTGCCGGTCGAGCAGCTGCAGCGCGCCATCGGCGACATCATCCGCAACATGCGAAAGGAGAAAGACCTGACGCTCAAGCAGATGTCGCATCGCACCGGCCTCTCCGTCTCCCTCCTCTCGCAGATCGAGCGCGCCGAGTCGGCCGCGTCGATCGAATCGCTCTATCGCATCGCGATGGCGCTCGGCACGCGCGTCCGCGATCTCTTCGGCGAGTTTTGAACGCATGAAAAATCACTTCCTTCGAGGCCTCGGCTGGGCGGCCGCCGCGTGCGCGTTCGTCGCCGCGTTTCCGACTCAGCGCGCGAACGCGACCTGGCCGCCGTCGTCGCCCGACGCTGACATGACCGACACGGCCAACTGGCCGAACGATCCCGGCTACGCCGATCGCTGGAATTACTGGTCGTTCCTGCCGAAGCAGGACGTCGGGACCAAGCCTTACCTCGGCGCCGACACCGCGCTCGGCGCCTCGGGCATGAGCATCGACAAGGCGTGGGCGCTCTTCGGCCAGCTCCACGCGACCGTCGGCAGCCAGGGCCACGTGCTCGTCGGCAGCCCCGACGTGCACATCGCGATCCTCGACTCGGGCATCGAGTGGGACAACGCCGACATCGTCAACAAGGTCGCCCTCAACATGGGCGAGCTCGCGAACCACAAGCCGCGCGACGCGCAGGGCAACGCGTGCGGCGGCACCGGCGCGCTCGCGGGCTTCGACTGCAACGGCGACGGCTTCTTCACGGTCGCCGACTACGCCAGCGACCCGGCGTTCACGCCGGTGGTGACCGGCGAAAAATGCCTCCAGGGCATGGATCCGCTCACGCCGTCGACGACCGATCGCACCGCGGGCGATCTCAACCGAAACTGCATCCTCGATCCCGGCGACCTCATCTTGATGTTCTCCGACGGCGTCGACGACGACGGCAACGGGTACATCGACGACATCGCCGGCTGGGACTTCTTCCGCAACGACAACGATCCCTACGACGACACGCGCTACGGCCACGGCACCGGCGAGGCGAACGACTCGTCGGCCGAGGGGCAGAACAACATGGGCGGCATCGGCACCTGCCCCGACTGCCGATTCATCCCCTTGCGCGTCGGCGAGAGCTTCATCACCGACTCCAACGACTTCGCCAAGGCGCTCGTCTACGCGACCGACAACCGCGTGAAGGTCGTCCAAGAGGCGCTCGGCACGATCAACCAGACGGCCTTCTCGCGCGAGGCCATCGACTATGCCTACGCGCACGGCGTCATGATCGACGCGAGCATGGCCGACGAGAACTCGCGCCACCACAACATGCCCGCGACGTGGAACCACACGCTGCCGGTCCACACGATCCGCTTCAACAACGACAGCTACCACGACTCGACGACGTTCCTCGCGTTCGACTCGTGCACCAACTACGGCGGTCACGCCGCGCTCAGCGTGTCCGGCACGAGCTGCGCGAGCGAGGCGACGGGGCGCACCGCCGGCATCGCGGGGCTCGTCTACTCGATGGGCCTCTCGCTTCCGCAGCCGCTCCAGCTCTCGGCCGAAGAGGTGATGCAGATCCTCAAGCAGAGCGCCGACGACGTGAACGTCCCCGAGTCGCACATCATCGATCCGGCGACGGGGCTCGGTCAGTTCTACGACAGCAAGGCGGGCTGGGATCAGCGCTTCAACTACGGCCGCATGAACGCGTTCAAGGCCGTGTCGATGGTGCAGCAGGGAAAGATCCCGCCGGAGGTGGATGTCACCTCGCCGCTCTGGTACCAGCCGATTTACGCGTCGCGCGTCGCCGGGCCGGTCTCCATCATCGGCACGGTCGCGGCCAAGCGGGCCAAGTCGTACGACTACGTCGTCGAGTGGGCGCCGGGCGTCGAGCCGGACGACGATCAGTTCCAGCCGCTCATCGCGCCGGTGACCAACGTGCCGAGCGGAACCGTCAGCGGCGGTCCGAACGCGCCGCTCGCGACCTTCGACCCGCGCGACATCGACACGACCCACACGCCCGACCCGGACTCCGAGCCGCTCTGCAACCTCGACAAAGACGGCAACAAGGTCTGCTGGGGGCCGAACGACCGCACGATCACGCTGCGCGTCCAGGCGACGGCGCACTACGGCAACTTCGATCAGACGGGCGAGGCGCGCCGCACGATCGCGATCACCAACGGCAAGAACGGCGAAGACCCCGATCTCCTCGAGGGCTTC
Organism: uncultured delta proteobacterium; assembly: GCA_963731595.1. GTDB lineage: Bacteria > Myxococcota_A > Polyangia > Polyangiales > Polyangiaceae > DASXHD01. Next base: position 371,699 of record CAVSWE010000001.1, on the reverse strand, counting down.
CCGCTCGACCTCGGCACGTCGGCCGAAGGCAGCCCGAAGCTCGCCGACATCGACGGCGACGGCGTGCGCGACATCGTCTACGGCGCGACCGACGGCACGGTGCACGTCTACAGCGTCAAGAACGGCGTCGCCGTCGAGGCCCCGGGTTTCCCCGTGCGGACGGCGATCTCCGACGGGCTCAACGCCTCGCTCGCCCTCGCGGGCGTTCCGTCCTACCTCTCGGCGCCCGGCTACCAGAAGAACACGCCCGGCGCGATCGATCCGGACGTCGCGCGCGAGACGATCGGCGCGCCGCCCGCGATCGGCGATCTCGACGGCGACGGCAAGCCGGACATCGTCATGTCGACGTGGGACGGCACCGTCTACGCGTGGGACCACACCGGCAAGCCGCTCGCGGGCTGGCCGATCCGCCTGCCGCTCGTGCCCTCGTGCTCGCTCGATCCTTCGAAGCCGGTGACGGGCGACTGCATGGATCTGCACCACGCGATCTCGCGCGGCACCTACGGCGCGCCGGTGCTGGTCGATCTCGACAAGGACGGCAAGCTCGACGTCCTCCAGTCGTCGTTCGACGCGTACGTCTACGCGTTCAAGGGCGACGGGACGCCCGTCCCGGGCTGGCCCGTGCGCGTGAACACATCGCGCGCGTCCAAGCTCGATCGCATCATGGCGACGCCGACGGTCACCGACTTGAACGGCGACGGCATCCCGGACGTGGTCATCAGCTCGAACGAGACGGTCGGCGGCGGCGACTCCGCGGGTCCGATCTTCGCGATCGACGGGCGGGGAACGCTCACGCCCAATCCGCAGGCCGACGGTCCATACTTGAAGAACTGGCCGTGGGTTCGCGCCTCGTTCAAGCTCTTCCCGGTCGTCGGCACGGGCGTGCCGTCGTCGCAGTTCGCCGCGGATTTCGACGGCGACGGCGTCGAGGAGATCGGCGTCATGGGCAACGGCGCGCCGCCCATCGTGGTGAAGGCCGACCCCGGTCCGCAGAACAACTTCGACGACCCGCCGAACCAGGTCCCCGCCGGCCACAAAGACCTCAACGACCCGACCGGCAACACGCTCAAGCCCGGCTTCGATCCTACGAGCCAGTTCGGGCAGTACACGAACGCGTTCGCGCCGGACACGATGTTCCCGATCCTCGCGCAGCCCGCCGTCGGCGATCTCGATCAGGACGGCGTCCCGGACCCGGTCATGACCGGCGGCTCGCTCAGCCTCATCGGCTCGCTCGCCGGCGGCGGAATTCCGAAGCACGTGCAGTTCCTCGCTGCGGCGTGGAGCGGAGCGACCGGAAAGATGTTCGACGGCATGCCGGTCCCGGTCGAGGATTTCCAGTTCCTCATGATGCCTTCGATCGCCGACATCTCCGGCGACGATTACCCCGAGGTGATCCTCGGGACGGGGGTCTACTTCATCCACGCCGTCGACGCTTGCGGTCGCGAGCCGAAGGGCTGGCCGAAGTTCACCGACGGGTGGACGACGTCCGCCGCCGCCATCGGCGACATCGACGGCGACGGCTCGCTCGAGGTCGTCGAGACGACGCGCGAAGGCTACATGTTCGCGTGGCACACGAAGGGCACCGCGTCGGGTGTCGTTCAGTGGGAGTCGTTCCACCACGACAACCAGAACACGGGCTCGATGGCGCACGGCCTCGATCAGGGCGTCTACAAGCGCGCGAGCGGCCCGCCCGATTGCACGCCGCCGTCCACGACGCCCCCGCCGCAGCTCGACGCCGGCGGCTGCACGTGCGACCTCGCGCGCGCCTCGAACGCGCCGGCGCTCGGCGCGTGGGCGCTCCTGCTCGGCCTGGGCCTCCTCGGGGTCCGGCGGCGCCGCGTCAGCTAGCTCCCCCGAAAACCGTCTTTACGGACGGCGGCCCTCCGTACATACTGCGCCGCCGTCTTCGCCGGAGTAGCTCAGTTGGTTAGAGCGGGCGTTTCATACGCGCTAGGTCAGGGGTTCGACTCCCTTCTCCGGCACTAGGCACCAGAAGCGATCGCCAAGGCGCAAAGACGCCAAGGATTGGGGATTGAGGGCCCGGTCGGCCCGAGATTCCGGGCTTCTCGCCCAAACCGCGCACGCGTGGTCCACGCTCACTTCACGACGAAGTTGTTCGCGACGAACGGGGCCCGCACGCGCAGCGAGCTCACGCCGAGCGCGGCGGGGATGGGCTCGAAGGGGCCCGCGCGGCGAATGGCGGCGGCGCAGTTGCGGTCGAACTCGTCGATGCCGCTCGGGCGCGCGGGCGGCCACTCGACGCGGACCGAGCCGTCTCTCGAGACCGTGAAGTCGAGGATCACCGTGCCCTGCTTCAAATCGAGGATGGCGCTGCGCGGAAACGCGTTCTGCCAGAGCGGGTCGATCTTGGACTTCATGCGGCGAAAATACGGGAGGAGCCGCGGGTCGGTCGTCTCGAGATCGTAGAGCTCGCCTTCGCTCACGCCGAGCGGCTCGGGGTGCGAGCCCTCGGCGCGCGCGCCGCCGGCGCCGGGTGCGCCTCCGCCGGCCGAGCCGCCGTGCCCGGGGCCATCGACGCCGCCCGCGTAGCTCCCGTGGACGATGGTGCGAAGCGCGGTCGCGACGTCCTGGTCGGAGTCGACGTCGTCGCGCGGTCGATCGATGGCGGTCGCGGCGACGTTCGGGGGACCCTCGGTGAGATCGGGGCGCGCGTACGCCGCGTTCGCGCTCGCGCGGTGGTCCTCGCCGGCGCGCCCGTCGTGGAGACCCGCGCCCGGCGCCGACGCGTTCGTCCCCTCGCGCTCGTCGCCCACGTTTCGCTTGGCTTCGTAGCTGTCGCCGAGCTGGTCGCGGCGCGCGCCGAGCGGGCCACCGAGCGCCGACGCGTCGTCGGAGCGCATCGCGCCGCGGCTCGGATCGCTCTTCGCCAACCGCCGCCGCTGCGCGACGTCGCCGTGCCCGCTCGAGAGGAACGTGAGCTCCATCGGGTGCGTCGTCATGCGGTGGTCTTCCCAGCTCGCGCGCGTGGATGCCGTGTGAAGGCGCTGGAGCTGGTCGCGGTCGTAGTGGCTCACGGTGTCGGGCGTGAAGTGGAGGCGCTCGTCGCGGTCGCTCATGTGGGTCGCGCGCGGCGAGGTCGCGTCGCCTCCGCGGCCGCCTCGTCCGGTGTCGATGCGCTGCACGGTCGCGCCGCCGGTGACGACCGGCACGTCGCCGACGCGGTTCACGACGGCCGGCGAGATCGTCGCCCCGTCGTTCGCGAGCGGCAGGTCGATGGGGATGGGGTCGCCCATGTGCCTTGCGCGCTGTTTTTCCTCGTCGTCGTGGCGATGGCGCAGGTTCGACAGCGCGACGAGCGTGACCACTCCGACGAGCGCGCCATGGACCGCGAGCGAGAGGCCCCAAGTCACCCCCGCACGGCGCACGCGCTCGGCTCGATCTTGCTCCGATCGCGAGTCGCCCATTCGTCCTTAGTATACGCTCGAAACCGACCCACGCTTTACGGCCCCCATGAAGCTCATCGACACGCACTGCCACCTCGACGCCGAGTACTTCCCCACTGGCGCGGAAGACGTCCTCCAGAGGGCCAAAAACGCCGGGGTTTGCGGGTTCATGGTGGTCGGCGTGGGGGCTACGCTCGAGCCGGCGCGCGCGGCGGTGAAGCTCGCCGAGTCGCGCGCCGACGTCGCCGCGGCCGTGGGCGTGCACCCGCACGACGCGACGACGCTCGACGACGCGGCCGAGCGCGAGCTCCGCGAGCTCGGGGCGCGCGCCGCCGTTGCGGCGATCGGCGAAATCGGCCTCGACTACCACTACGACCACTCCCCGCGCGACGTTCAGCGCCGCGCGTTCGCGCGCCTCGTGCGACTCGCGCGCGAGCTCGGCAAACCCATCGTGGTCCACACGCGCGAGGCGCCCGACGACACGCTCGCGATCCTCGACGGCGAAGGCGCGCGGGAGGTCGGCGGAATCATCCACTGCTTCAGCGAAGACGAGAAGTTCGCGCGGCGCGCCCTCGATCTCGGCTTCGATCTCTCGTTCTCGGGCATCGTGACCTTCAAGAGCGCGCGCGACGTCGCGGCGGTCGCCGCGAGCGCGCCGCTCGATCGCATCCACGTCGAGACCGACAGCCCGTACCTGGCGCCGGTGCCGATGCGCGGCAAACCGTGCGAGCCGTCGTACGTGCTCCACACGGCGCGGCGCGTCGCCGAGCTCCGCAAGACCACGCTCGAAGAGCTCGCGCCCGCCCTGGTCGAGAACGCGGAGCGTCGCTTGCGGAGGACCTTCGGGTGATCGAGCTTCCCCTCGACGCGTGGCGCGTCTTCGCGCAGGGCGCTCCGCGGCTGGCGCTCGGCGCGTGGCGACAGAACGCGCAGCGCTTCTTCGAGATCGACTTCGAAGTCGAAGAGTCGACCGAGCTCGCCGCGCGCGTCACGGCCGCGGGGGCGCGCCGAACGATCGTCGCGCGCGCGCGCGAAGAGGCCGATTTGCGCGACGCGCTCGCCGACGAAGCCGCGCGCGGCAACGGCCTGTACGATCTCGCCGAACGGCGCTGCCCGACGATTTACCTCGTCGAGCGCCAAGGCCCCGACGACCGCGCCGCGCTCGTGCTGGCCGCGAGCATCGCGACGATCGCCCTCGGCCCCATCCTCGGCGACGGCGCGCTCTTCGGCGTCCGGACCGCGCGCGAGAAGCTCGAGAGCCTCGGCGCGCCGTACCGCTGACTCTCCGATCGCCCGGGCGACTTCGGGTACAGTCACGCGCATGGCCGAATCGGGGTTGAAGGGACGGACCGCGCTCGTGACGGGCGCGTCGAGCGGGCTCGGCGCGGCGTTCGCGCGGCTCTTGGCCGAGCGCGGCGCCGACTTGATCATCACGGCGCGCCGAAAAGAAAAGCTCGACGCCCTCAAAGATGAGCTCGAAAAAAAGCACCGCGTCGCGGTCGACGTCGTCGTGCTCGACCTTTCCGAGCCCGGCGCGCCCGAGAAGCTCTGGAACGAAACGGAGGGCGCCGGTCGGAGCGTGGACGTGCTCGTCAACAACGCAGGCGGCGCGCTCCACCGGAATTTCGCCGACATGGCGTGGGAGGACGTCGCGCGGCAGATGCAGCTCAACGTGCTCTCGCTCACCGAGCTCACGCACCGCTTCGTGAAGGCGATGCTCGGACGAGGGCGCGGTCACGTCTTGAACGTCTCGTCGATCGGCGCGTACGCGCCCTCGCCCTCGCTCGCGACCTACTCGGCGGGCAAGGCGTTCGTGCGCGACTTCACCGAGGCGCTCGCGTTCGAGCTGCGAAAAACGCCCGTGCGCGTCTGCTGCCTGTGCCCGGGCGGCACGCTCACCGAGTTCCACCAGGTCGCGGGGCAAGAGCTGCCGAGGGCGATCCGCGCGACGTTCATGTCCGCCGAGGACTGCGCCGCCATCGGGCTGCGCGCGCTCTTCGCCGGGAGGCGCAACGTCGTTTCAGGCATCTTCAACGCACTTTCGGTCTTTTTCATGCGCTTTATGCCTCGTCGCTTTCTCGTGTGGGCGACCGCGCGCACCATGGGCGAGCCGCGCGTCAGCGGCGCGCGATGAGCCGGCTCGCCACGAGCACGAGGCCGGCCCGCACGATCCAGTCGCACGTCGACCCCAGCCAGACGCCGCGCAGGCCGAGGTGCAGGTCGATCGCGAAGAACCACGTCGACGAGATTCGCACGAAGACCGCGCCGATCAGGCTGATGAGCAGCGCCGTCCGCGTGCGGGCCGCTCCGCGCAGCGCCTGACCGAGCACGATCGCGACCGCCATGAACGGCTGCGCGAGCGCGAGGACCGGCACCGCCGAGAGCCCCACGTCCACGACGGCCGGGTCCTTGGCGAAGATCGGCAAGATCGCGTGCCGCGCGGCGAGGACGACGAGCCCGAGCGTCGTCAGCGCGAGCGCCGCGTCTCGCGCCGCGATGCGCGCCGCGCGCCGTGCCTCGTCGGGGCGGCCCGCGCCGAGTTTCTGCGCGACGAGCGACGCCGCCGCGATGCCGAACCCGTCCGCCGACATGAAGCAGATGGACTCGACGCTGATGAGCGCCTGGTTGCCCGCCATCACGCTGTCGCCGAGCCGTCCGATGATCGCGACGTAGGAGAGAAACCCCGCGTGGTAGAGCACGCGCTCGAGCAGCGATGGCCAACCGACGTGCACGATGTCGCCGAGCTTCGCGCGAAGGTGCGAGAGCGGTTCCCCCGCCGAGCGGAGCGACACCGGGATCCCGACGCGCGACAGCACGGCGAGGCCGAGCGCCGTCTCGAGCGCGAACGTGCCCGCGGTGCTGATCGCGCACCCGCGCATCCCGAACCGCGGAATCAGCACCCAGTTCGCGCCGACGTGCAGAGCGTTCGACACGATCGCGATCGCGAGCGGCGTTCGAGTGTTGCCGCCGGCCTGGAGCGACGCCGTCGCGACCGAAGACACGAAGATCACGGGCGAGGCGAGGAGCGTCACGATCAAATAGCTCCGCGCGCCGGCGATCACGTCCGGGGTCGCGCCGCTCGCCGCGAGCGGCAGGAGCGCCAGAATCAGGGGCGCGAGCGCCGCGACGGCCGCGCCGGCGATCAGCGCGTAGCCGAGCGAGACGACGAGCGCGCCGCGAGCGCCCGCGCGATCCCCTTGCCCGACGAGCCGCCCGACGCACGCGATCGTCCCGACCTCGAACGCGAGGAAAATGGACCAGACGCTCCACTCGATCGGCCCGGCGAGCTGCATCGCCGCGAGCGACGACGCGTCGTGACGACCGAGCATCGCGCGGTCCACCACGAACACGAGCGTCTGCAGGAGCGAGTGCGCGATCGCGGGCATCGCGAGCGCCCGCACCTCACGGCCGAGAGTCATTCACACGACGAGATCGCCGAAGCGACGCCGGAGCGTCATGCTCGCCGCGTCCGCCGCGCAGTTCGGGCAATACCCGTAGCGCGTCCCGAGCTCGTCCACGCACTTTTGCGCGTTGCGCTTGCGCTCGGCGGAGAGTCCCGCCCCCGCGTCGCGCACGAGCAAGACCACGTCGCGCGCGAGCTCCGCGACCGCGACGCGCTTCCCCTCGTAAATCGCGTCGCGCATTCGCTTCAAATAGTGCGGGAAAACCGCCGTCGCCTGCACCCGCGCGCCTGGGTGGTCGATCGCCCACGCCGCGATCGCGCTGATCATCGTTTGGCGCGTCTCGTTCGGGTCGCCCTTGGCGTCGAGCAGGCGCTCGACCTCGCGCATCAGCTTCTCGTCCGGCTCCTCGTACTCGCCGGTCACCTTGTTGCGGATGCGCTCCTTCTTCACCCAGACGCTCACGTGCTGCACGTAGCGTTCGAACAGCTCCTCGTACTGCGCCTCGTCGACGAGCCCGCTCCCCGCGTAGAGCTCGTGCTCCCACTCGTCGAGCAGGCGCGACTGGAGCGCCTCGAGGAACTGCTTGGTGTCGTGGTAGCCGCCGCCGAGCGGATCCTGCTGGAGCCACTCGAACTCGCCACGGCGCTGACAGAGCTGGTCGATCTCTTCGAGCACGGCGATCGGCGAGAGGCACGCGAATTTCGGAGACTGCGCGGCGTCGAGGATCGCGACGCGCATCTCGCGCGGCGAGGCGCCGATGCGTCCCTCGTAGATCGGGTACGCGTCGCTCTCCTCGAAGAGCGCTTGGATGTTCGCGTGGAGGGTCTTCTGCGCGTCGGGCTCGAGCCGCTCGGGCACGCGCCCGCGCGCGTAGAGGTCCATCTTCTCGAGCGCGGTCAGGCCGGAGACCGCGGCGCCGAGCGCGCGCCCGAAGCGGTCGGGGCTGGGCTTGCGCATGCGCGTTAGCGTGGCGAACATCGCGGCGACCTCGGTCGCGTGCGGCGCGACGTGACGCCGGACCTGCGGCGCGATCTGCGTGTCGTAGATCGCCTTCTCGCTCTGCCAGCTCAGCAGGTACGGCGTCCGGATCAACTCGATCCGCCCGCGGAAGCTCGCGAACTCCGGGTGCTCGCGGAACGCGTCGAGGTGCACCTCGTTCGCGCTCGCGAGCATCACGCAGTTGAGGAGCACGTTCTGCTGCGTGAGCGACACCTCGCCGGTCTCGATCGAGAGCTGGAGGTATTTGAAGGTGTCGAGCGGCCGCTTCAGCAAGTCCGAAAACTCGAGGACGCCGCCGGCCGCGTCGACGAGCTCGCCCTTGACCTCGTAGAGCGTGAGCGCTTGGAGCGACGGCGGGAGCGCCGCGAGCGAACGGTCCGCCGTGAGCTGACGCTCGGCCGCGTCGATGCTCATCTGCGGGCCCAGCGTCACCGCGCCCACGCGGTAGCGCTGCGAGATGAAATACCGCTCGACCTGAACGTGCTTGAGCACCTCGCGGTACGACCCGCGGTACGACGCGAGCAGCGCCTCGAAGACCTGCTGCGCCTTGTGCGAGAGCTGCCCGCGCATGATCCACTCGCACGGCGGCTCGAGCTCTTGACCCGTCGCCTTCGTGTGCGACTCGTAGGCGCGCTCGAGCAGGCGCTGGCGCTCGTCGACCGGGATCAAGAACAGCGGATGATCGCGGACCTCGAGCGCGATCTTCGCGTCGATCTGATCGTCGGCGAGGTGCGCGTACGTGCTCGAGTCGACGCGCGCCGACGACGCCGCCTCGCGCGACGAAAAACCGAGCGACCCTCGGATCGTCTTCTGCGACGGGAAGACCCAGTGAAAGCGATAGAGCGCGCCTTCGGGCAGGCTGCTGTAGCTCTCCATCGCGCGCATGAGGCAGCCGACGAGCGTGCTCTTGGCCGAGCCGTTCGGGCCGTGCAAGAGCAGCATTCGTCCGGGACGCCCCTCGCGGACGAAGTTCGAGAGCGCGCGATAAATCTCGCCCTGCACGGGCTCCTGCCCGATCAGCGCGCCGCGCGGCAGCGAGCCGTCGGCGGTCTTCTCCCACGGCAAGTCGAAGAGCCGAAAGCGCGTGAAGGTGCCGTACGGGTACTCGACCTTGGTCGTGCCGTAGTAATCGAAGACGTCTCGCAGGTAGCGGCCCGCGTCGCGTGACTGTCGTATCGGATCCTGCGCGAAGAGCGCCAGGTACTCCGAAAACGACAAGAGAAGCCTGCCGCTCGAAAAGCGACGCTCGACTTCGTCGGCGACCGCCTCGATTTCGGCGGTGAGCGTTTTCTCTTCCGGCATGCGCGATCAGTCTGCCACGAATCGGCTCGGGCCGCGCGCGATCGTCAGTGAACGGCGACGGGGACCGAGACGTTCGCCTGGTCGAGCTGGCAGTTCTGCGCGGAGCAGACACTGAGCTTGAAGACGCCGGCGATCGTCACGTTGCCGCGGCTCGAAGGCTTGAAGCGAACGGTCATCGTCCCGACCTTCTCGCCGTCGACCGTGAAGTCTCCCGCCGACTTCGTGAAGAGCGTCTTCTGCGCCGCGTCCTTGCCGAGGAACTCGACTCCGCTCGCCTCGATCGCCTTGAACTTGTACGGGTACTCTTTGTTCACGTGGTAGCCGTCGCCCGCGCTGAGCTTCAGCTCCACTTTGCACTCCGCGCCGGCGTGGCAAGCGCCCACGTTGGAGTCGACGGTGAAGTTGGCTCCCCTCGCGACCTGTGCGGCGGGTCCTGCGCTCGCGGCGGTCGCCCAAAGCGCGACTCCGGTGACGAGGGAAACGAAGGTGAAGTTCCGGACTTTCGAGCGCATCGCCAATCTCCTTGGTCTCAATCTTTCAGTGGGTGGATTCGCGTGCCCGCGTCGGGGGTCTTGCCCCCATCCGTCTGGGTGTTGGACGGCACGGGAACGGGAAGATTCACGTGAGCCTCGCGCGGGCCGGTTCGCAAGTATAGCTCCAGCCGAGGCGGCGCTGCAGCCCAACGCGCCGGGTCGTCGGGCGCCGAGCCGAGCATCGAGGTGGGTCCCTTGTCGAGCACGGAGGACGCCGCTGCAAACGCCATTCCGGTCCGCGACGTCTTGTCCGCGAGGACGGCGATCCCTTGATCGCGCGGATCGCGTTCCTTCCAATGTTTCACGAGCTCGCGAACGTCGATACGAACGAGCGGGCGGCCCGCTCCTGTGATCACGGCGCCGGGCGAGCCGGTCTCCTCCCAGCGCGGCTCGCGCGCGTAGGAGATGGATCGTCCGTCCCAGGCGTCGAGGATCCGGGCGGCGTGGAGCGAGATGGGGTACGGGTCGCTCTCGACGACCTCCGCGCGGTCGAGCAGCACGTACGCCTCGACCACCGACTCCTGCTCGGCGATGGGCACGGAGAAGCGCAAGAGCAGCGCGGCGTCGTCGCCGCTACGGCCGAGCACGAGCACCGGCGGGAGGGACGACGGGCTCCCCTCGCCGCCCGCGTGCACGTACGCCATGTCGGTCGGCGCGACGATCACGCGCCGCACCTCGGGCGCGGCGATCTCGGGAGGCAGCGTCCGCCCCGCGTCGTCCTTCGCGAGCGCCTGGCAGCGCCCCGCGACGCACGCGCTCGCGGTGCCGCACTCGATGGTGCTGATGCACAAACGGTCGCGCTCGACGCACGCGCTCGCGAGCAGCAAACCGCCGCCGAACAGCGCGAAAACCGCCGCGAGAGCGACCCGTTTCATGCGTGGGGCACGTTATACGATCCCTCTCCCTGTTGCTCGGACTTCTCCGCCAGACTTCTCCGCCAGACTTCTCCGCTCCGCTACGAGCCTCTTCGTTCGAGGGCCTGCGCCCCTCGAGCTCCCCGGTTGCTCAGACTTCTCGGCTCCGCTACGAGCCTCTTCGTTCGAGGGGCTTCGCCCCTCGAGCTCCCGGTTGCTCAGACTTCTCCGCTCCGCTACGAGCCTCTTCGTTCGAGGGGCTTCGCCCCTCGAGCTCCCGGTTGCTCAGACTTCTCCGCTCCGCTACGAAGTCTTCGGTGCTCCTTCGTGTAACCGATCTCGTGACGAGCTTTCGGACCGACGAGGGGTCGCTGCGCGCCGTCGACGAGGCGTCCTTCGAGGTCGACACGGGCGCGACGCTCGGCATCGTCGGCGAGAGCGGCTGCGGCAAGAGCGTGACGGCGCTCTCGATCATGCGCCTGCTCCCCGAGCCCGCCGGCCGCGTCGAGCGCGGCCGCATCGAGCTCGACGGAAAAAATCTGCTGAGCCTGCCCGAGCGACAGATGCAGGCCGTCCGCGGCGACGCCGTGTCGATGATCTTCCAAGAGCCGATGACGAGCTTGAACCCCGTCTACACGGTGGGCGCGCAAATCGTCGAAGCGATCCGCATGCACCAGAACAAATCGCGACGCGAGGCGCGCGCGCACGCGATCGAGATGCTCAAGCTCGTCGGCATCCCTTCGCCCGAGTCGAACGTCGACGCGTACCCGCACCAACTCTCCGGCGGCATGCGCCAGCGCGTGATGATCGCGATGGCGCTCGCGTGCCGCCCGAAGCTCCTCATCGCCGACGAGCCGACCACCGCGCTCGACGTCACGATCCAGGCGCAGATCCTCGAGCTCCTGAAGAAGCTCCAAGAGCAGCTCGGGATGGCGGTCATCCTCATCACGCACGATCTCGGCGTCATCGCCGAGTACGCGAAGGACGTCGTCGTCATGTACGCGGCGCGCGTCGTCGAGCGCGCGCCGGTCAAAGAAATCTTCGCCGCGCCGAAGCACCCGTACACGAAGGGCCTCCTCGGCAGCATCCCGGTGCCGAAGCGCGGCGAAGAGCGCAAGCGCTTGCCGACGATCGAAGGCGTCGTGCCGGATCTCCGCGATCTGCCGCCCGGGTGCCGCTTCGCCGATCGCTGCCCGATGGTCATCGACGAGTGCCGCAAGGCCGAGCCCGCGCTCGAGGAGGTCTCGCCCGGCCACTTCGCGCGCTGCATCCGCTCCGCCGAGGTGAGCGCGTGAAGCTCGAGGAGCCCATCCCGTCGGAGCCGAACCTCGTCCCGAACCGGCCGCGCACGCTCGTCGCGACCGACAAGCTGACGAAATATTTCGCGGTCGAGCGCGGGCTCTTCGGCCGCAGCACGAAGTACCTGCGCGCCGTCGAGGACGTGAGCCTGCGCGTGCGGCGCGGCGAGACGCTCGGCCTGGTCGGCGAGAGCGGCTGCGGCAAGAGCACGCTCGGCCGCTGCATCCTCCGGCTCATCGAGCCGACGTTCGGGCGCGTCGTCTTCGACGGGAGAGATCTCCTGCCTCTTCGCCAGGCCGACATGCGCCCGGTGCGCCGGCGCATGCAGATCATCTTCCAAGACCCGTATTCGAGCTTGAACCCGCGCATGACCGTGCGCGAAATCGTGGGCGAGGGCATCCGAGTCTTCGGCCTCGCGAGGAGCGGGCGCGACGAGGAGGCGATGATCGCCGATCTCCTGAAGAAGGTCGGCCTTCGCCCCGAGCACATCGATCGCTATCCGCACGAGTTCTCGGGCGGCCAGCGCCAGCGCATCGGCATCGCCCGCGCGCTCGCGGTCAAACCCGAGTTCATCGTGTGCGACGAGCCGATCAGCGCGCTCGACGTCTCCATCCAAGCGCAGATCGTGAACCTGCTGCTCGAGCTGCAAGAGTCGATGGGGCTCTCGTACTTGTTCATCTCGCACGATCTCAAGGTCGTCGAGCACGTGAGCCACCGCGTCGCGGTCATGTACTTGGGGCGCATCGTCGAGCAAGCGCCCGCATCGATGCTCTACGAAAACCCGCGCCACCCGTACACGCGCGCCCTCCTCGCGGCCGCGCCCGTTCCCGACCCCACCAAGAAGCGCCTGCGCGTCCTCGTCGAGGGCGATCTCCCTTCGCCGATCGACCCGCCGACGGGCTGCTCCTTCCACCCGCGGTGCCCGCGCGTCGTCCCGGGGAGGTGCGACAAGGACACGCCGACACTCGACGAAACGAAAGACGCCTCGCACCGCGTCGCCTGCTTCAACCCGCATGAGTGATCCGCTCCGCGACGCCCGAAGGCTCGAATCGCCGAAGACCATCGGCCGCTACGAGGTCATCCGTCTCCTCGGCGAAGGCGGCATGGGGCGCGTCTTCCTGGCCAAGGATCCGGTGCTCGGGCGCGAGGTCGCGATCAAGGTGCTGCGCGACGATCTGGCGCTCCCGCCCGACGTGAGAGAGCAGCTCGTCTCGCGCATGCGCCACGAAGCGCGCGCCGCGGCGACCGTGCGCCACCCGAACCTCGTCACGCTGCACGACATGGGCGAGTCCGACGAGCTCGGCCTCTTCCTCGTGTTCGAGTACGTGCAGGGCCCCACGATGCGCGAGCGGATCGCGACCGACGGCGCCCTGCCGCCGCTCGAGGTCGCCCGCATGGCCATGGAGCTCGGCGCCGCGCTCACGACGGCGCACGACGCGGGCGTCATCCACCGCGACGTGAAGCCGGAGAACGTCATCTGTTCGTCCACCGGCGCGGTCCTCGCCGATTTCGGCCTCGCGCGCATCCCGGACTCGAACCTGACGACCAAGGGAATGAAGCTCGGCACGATCGGGTACGCCGCGCCCGAGACGCTCGCCGCGACCGGCACCTTCTCGGCCGCGTCGGATCAGTTCTCGCTCGCCGCGACGCTGTACGAGGCGCTCAGCGGCCGGCGAGCGTTCGACGGCGAGGACGTGCTCGCTGTGGCGTCGCGCATCGTGAACGACAATCCCCCGGCGCTCACGTCGCAGTCGGACGGCGTCGACTACCGCGAGCGGCTCATGCTGACGCGCGCCGAAGGCGTCCTCCGTCGCGCGCTCCAGAAAGACGCGACGCTCCGCTACCCGAGCTGCCGCGCGTTCGGCGACGCGCTCGGGTCGGCCATCGACGTGCGCGTGTCGAGCGGGTTTCCGACGATTTCGATGCATTCTGCAAGCATCGTCCCGCGCGCGACGCGGCGCTGGCAGAACATCGCGATCGCCGGCGCGCTCGCGCTCATCGTCGGCCTCTTCTTCTACGGCCGGCCGCCGCAGGCGCACGACGGCGCGTCGCTCAAATCTGCCGCGAGCGCGTTCTCCGCCGCGGTCCCGACCGCGGCCCCGCACCACGCCCATCCGCGCCACCACGTGCGACCCGCGAATCACTCCGACGCGGCGCCGTCGGCATCGACCAACGAGGAAGACGGCGTCCCCGAGGAGTGAGGAAGCCTCCGGGCCCTCGCATCGTAAGACGTCGAGCTCCGAATGCGCCGCGAGATCCCCCTCCTGCTCTTGCTCGCGCTCGCGGCCTCGAGCGTCGGCTGCCGGAAGCTCTTTCGCCGCCATCGCAAGTACGGTTACGCGGCGCCCGCGTACACCTCGCCGAGCTACGCGTACGCCGCGCCGACGGGGACGGTCGCGACGATCGACGCCGGCGCGCCGAGCGTGACGAGCACGGCGACTTCGGGCGCGTTCCTCTCGCATGTCGCCGACTGCGACGAAGGCTCCGGCTCTGGGCGCGACTGCAACGAGCTCGGCATCGACTACGAAGTCGGCCGCGGGACGAGCGTCGATCTCGTCGCCGCCCGGAAGTACTACCGCATGGCGTGCGACAAGAAGACGATGGTCGGCTGCGCGAACCTCGGCTCGCTCTACGACGACGGCAAGGGCCTCCCGCAAGACCGAAAAAAGGCCGACGACCTCTACCAGCAAGCGTGCGACGGCGGGTCGGCGCGCGGCTGCAACAACCTCGGCCTGCACCACCTCTATGCCCAGGGCGGGCACCCGCAGAGCAACGCGAAGGCGATCGCGTATTTCACGAAGGGCTGCAACGGAAGCGACGCCTACGCGTGCACGAACCTCGGCTACATGTACTGGCGCGGGCTCGGCGTGCCGAAGGACCTCGTGAAGATGGTCGGCTACTACACGAAGGGCTGCAGCGGCGGCGACGGGACCGGCTGCTACAACCTCGGCGTCCAGTACGAGAAGGGCGAAGGCGTGCCGATGGACTACGCGCTCGCGATGACGTCGTACCGCGACGGCTGCACGAAGGGATCGACCTCCGCGTGCCTCAGCGCCGGGGTGCTCTACGAGTCGGGTTACACCGCGCTCGGTTACACCTACCGCCGGGATACGGTGAACGCCGCGAGCTACTACGAGAAAGCGTGCGACGGGGCGAAGCTCGCCGCCTGCACGAAGCTCGGCGCGCTCTACGATCGCGGCGACGGGGTGGCCGCCGACGCGGCGCAGGCGAAGAGGCTCTACAAGAAAGCCTGCGACGGCGGCGACCCGGACGGCTGCACGGCGCTCGCCGCAGCGCGCTGAAGTCCTGATACGTTGCCGAGAATGGCACGCCCGAACCTCACCTTCGAGAACATCGCCTTCGCGCTCGCGGCGCTCGCCGCGACGAGCGCGTGCTCGCGCGCCGCCGCGCCCACCGCGGTGAAATCGGATGAACAAGCGACGAGCGCCGCGGCGTCGCCGCCGCCGCCGCCGGCGCCAAGCGCCGCAGCGCAGACTCGAGCCGAGCCCGACGAGAAGAAGGGCGAGGCCGCGCCGAGCGCGTCCGCCTCCGCGACCGAATTGCCACACTCGCCGAGCAAGCTCCGAAGGGCAGGCCCGGGCGGCGGCGGCACCGGCTCGGCGAGCTGCGGCGCGGGCACATGCACGGCCGACATGAAGAAAAAGTAGTGGTAGGCTGCGCGGCCCATGAAACCGTCGCAGCGAGCGCGAGTGACTGTCCAGCGAGGGAAGGCATGAATGACGTCGCGGCGTCGTCGCACCTCGCGCAGCTCTACCGGCAGATGCTCCTCATTCGCCGGATCGAGGAGGAGGCGGCGCGCGCCTACGCGATGGGCAAGATCGGCGGCTTCTTGCACCTCTACATCGGGCAAGAGGCGGTCGCCGTCGGCGCGTGCGCGGCGCTGAAGAAGGACGACTACGTCGTCACGACCTACCGCGATCACGGCATCGCGATCGCCAAAGGCATGGGCGCGCGCGCGCTGATGGCGGAGCTCTACGGGAAATCCACCGGGTGCAGCCACGGGCTCGGCGGCTCGATGCACATGTTCGACAAGGAGCACGGCATGCTCGGCGGGCACGCCATCGTCGGCGGGCACATCCCGCTCGCGTCGGGCGTCGCCTTCGCGTCGAAATACCGCGGCGACGGGCGCGTGACGCTCTGCTTCTTCGGCGACGGCGCCGTCAGCATTCAGGGCTTCCACGAGGGCGTCTCGCTCGCCGCGCTGTGGAAGCTCCCGATCGTCTTCGTCTGCGAGAACAACGAGTACTCGATGGGCACGCCGCTCTCGCGCACCGTGTCGGTCGAAGACATCTCGCTGAAGGCGACCGGCTACGGCATCGCGCACGATCGCTTCTTCGCGACCGACGTGCTCGAGGTCGAGCAGCGCCTCGGCGCCGCCATCGAGCGCGCGCGCAAGGACTCGCTCCCGTCGCTCGTCGAGGTGCGCACCTACCGCTTCCGCGGCCACTCGATGAGCGACCCCGGCAAGTACCGCACGCCCCAGGAGCTCGAAGAGCACAAGAAGAAGGACCCGCTCGTCCTCGGCCGGCAAAAGCTCGAGGCGAGCATGGCCAAAGACGCGCTCGAAGCGCTCGAGGCCGACGTCGAGCGCGAGGTCGCCGACGCCGTGAAATTCGCCGACGAGAGCCCCGAGCCCGATGCCTCGATCCTCGAGCCGACCACGTACGAAGGACCCTTCGCGTATTGACCCATGAAGACACTCAGATTCCGTGAAGCGCTTCGCGAAGCGATGGTCGAGGAGATGGAGAGGGACGATCGCGTCTTTCTCATGGGAGAAGAGGTCGGCTACTACAACGGCGCCTACAAAGTCTCCGAGGGCATGCTCGACAAGTTCGGGCCGAAGCGCGTGATCGACACGCCCATCGCGGAGGGCGGTTTCGCGGGGATCGGCGTCGGCGCGGCGATCGTCGGCTTGCGTCCGATCGTCGAGTTCATGACGTGGAACTTCTCGGCGGTCGCGTTCGATCAGATCCTGAACAACGCGGCCAAGGTGCGGCAGATGTCCGGCGGGCAGCTCACCTGC
The DNA here is from genome assembly GCA_963731595.1 of uncultured delta proteobacterium. Classification (GTDB taxonomy): domain Bacteria; phylum Myxococcota_A; class Polyangia; order Polyangiales; family Polyangiaceae; genus DASXHD01. Next base: position 354,860 of record CAVSWE010000001.1, on the reverse strand, counting down.
CCCATCGTCTTCCGCGGGCCCAACGCGAGCGCGCGCCAGGTCGGCAGCCAGCACTCGCACGCGATGGAGCATTTCTACGCGACTGTGCCGGGCCTGAAGGTCGTCGCGCCGGCGTTCCCGGCGGACGCGAAGGGCCTCATGAAGGCGGCCATTCGCGACGACAACCCGGTGCTCGTCATGGAGTCCGAGACGCTCTACTCGATCAAAGGCGACGTCCCCGACGACCAGGACGCGATCCCGCTCGGCGTCGCCCGCGTCGTGCGCGAAGGGACCGACTGCACGATCGTCGCGTACTCGCGCATGACCCACGTCGCGATCGACGCGGCCGAGCGGCTCGCGAAAGAGAACGTGAGCGTCGAGGTCGTCGATCTGCGCAGCCTCCGTCCGCTCGACGAGGAGACGATCGTCGCGTCGGTCCACAAGACGCACCGGTGCGTGGTCGTGCACGAAGGTTGGCCCTACGGCGGCGTGGGCGCCGAAATCGCCGACCGCGTGCAGCGGCTCGCGTTCGACGATCTCGACGCGCCGGTCCTTCGCGTCACGAGCCTCGACGTCCCCATGCCGTACAACGCCAAGCTCGAGCAGCTCGTCATGCCGCAGCCCGAGCGCGTGATCTCCGCGGTGCTCCGCGTGGTGAGGAGGTAGCCGTGGCCAAGGTGCTCGAGATGCCGAAGCTCTCGCCGACGATGGAAGAGGGCGTGCTGACGACGTGGCACAAGAAAGAGGGCGATTCGATCGCCGTCGACGATTTGCTCGCCGAGGTCGAGACCGACAAGGCGACGATGGAGTTTCGCGCGTTCGACAAGGGAACGCTGCTGAAGCTCCTCGTGCCCGCCGGCGCCAACGTGAAGCTCGGGCAGCCGGTCGCGATCGTGGGCAACCCCGGCGAGGACATTTCGGGTCTGACGCCGTCTCCGTCTCCGTCTCCGACGGCGAGCCCGCCTCCGACTCCGACGCTGGCCCCGTCGCCGCGCCCGCCCGACACCGAGGCGCCCGTCGCGCAGCGCGTCCCCGCGGAGCCGAGGGCGAGCATTCTCGACCGCACCGAGCAGCTGCCGGAGCGAATCGCTTCGTCGGCCAACGGGGACGGGCGCGTGCTCGCCTCGCCGTACGTGCGCCGCGTCGCGCGCGAGCGCGGCGTCGATCTGCGCGGCGCGCATGGCAGCGGGCCCGGCGGGCGCGTCGTCGCCGGCGATCTCGATCGGCTCGGTAAATCGGCCGCGCCCGAGGGCGAGAGCACGTCGCGCTCGGCCGCGCCCGCCGACGGCGGCGCGCGCAATCAAATGGTGCGCGCCGACGCCACGCTGCAGGCCCCGGGCCTCTGGCTCGCCGATCCGGAGGTACGCCCGCTCTCGATGATGCGAAAGACGATCGCTCGGCGCCTCACCGAGGCCAAGCAGACCGTCCCGCATTTCTACCTGAGCATCGACGTCGACGCGGCACCGCTCCTCCTCCTCCGCGAGCGAATCAACGCCGAGCTCGCCGAAGCCGCGCGCGACGGCGAAGGCGGCGAAGCACCGAAGCTCAGCGTGAACGACTTCCTGATCAAGGCGTGCGCGCTCGCGCTCCAGCGCGTGCCGGAGTGCAACGCGAGCTACACGCCGGAGGCGATCCTCGTCCACCACCGCGTCGACATCTCTGTGGCGGTCGCGGTCCCCGAGGGACTCGTCACGCCGGTCGTGCGAAACGCCGAACAGAAGACCATCGCGGCGATCGGGCGCGAGGTGCGCGATCTCGCCGCGCGCGCGCGCGCGAAGAAGCTCAAGCCCGAGGAGATGCAGAACGGCACCTTCTCGATCTCGAACCTCGGCATGTTCGGCATCGACGAGTTCGCCGCGGTCATCAACCCGCCCGAGGGCGCGATCCTCGCCGTCGGCCGCGTGCGAGACGAGCCGGTCGTCACCGAGGAGAAGACGGTCGAGCCCGGAAAACGCCTCGCGTTGACGCTCTCCTGCGACCACCGCGTCGTCGACGGCGCGGTCGGGGCCGCCTTCCTGGCGGAGCTGCGGAGGCTCCTGGCTCGGCCCATGCGCCTGCTCACGGGATGAACTAAGTTTCACCCCGTGCTCCGCTCCGCCGTCTTCGCCGCGCTCGTCCTCGTCGTCTCGGTCGCGGCTGCGGGCGCGCCGGACCGCTACGCGAGCGGCCTCGATCCGCGCGTCCACGCGGACGCCCGCGACGGCGAGGTCGCGATGCTTCGACGCGCGCCCGGCGGGCGCGTCCACATCGCCGGCGGCAGCTTCACGATGGGCGCGACCCCGATGGAGATGCTCGCGGGCGTCCAGCTGTGCCGGCGCGAGCCGCTCGGCGGCCTCGTTCTCCCCGTCGAAGACTCGACGCCCGCGCGGACCGTGCGCGGCCGCTCCGCGTACTGCGACGTCCTCCGCTTCGAGGCCGAGGGCGTCGCGCACACGGTCACGCTCTCGCCGTTCTGGATGGATCGCACCGAGGTGCGTGTCGCCGATTACGCACGGTGCGTCTCCGCGGGCGTGTGCGGGCCGCCCGGATTTTCGATGGGCGACGCGCGCTTCGCCAACCCGGACTTCCCGGTCGTGCTCGTCACGTGGGACGACGCGCGCGACTACTGCAAATTCGCGGGCGGGCGCCTGCCGACCGAGGCCGAGTGGGAATTCGCCGCGCGCGGGCCGGGCGGCAGGGCGTTCCCGTGGGGCAACGTCTACAACGCGCACCTCGCGAACCACGGCTCGATCGCGCTCGACCGCACCGACGCGACCGACGGCTACGCGGGCCTCGCGCCGGTCGGCGCCATCCGCGACGGCAAGACGCCGCTCGGCTTGCTCGACATGGCCGGCAACGCCGGCGAGTGGGTCGCCGACGAGATTGACCCCGACGCGACCGACGTGCTGCCGACCGCCTACGCGCCCGCGCCGCAGATCAACCCGCGCGCAGCCGGCGGCGCGCGACGCATCGTGCGCGGCGGGTCGTATCTCGCGGGCGCCGACTCGCTGCGAACCACGTCGCGCCGCCTCGCCCTCGGCACGCGCCGCATGTCCGACGTCGGCTTCCGCTGCGCGGCCGCCGACTGAGCTCGCCCCGAGAGGGAGAGGACAGGAAGATATGGAAGGGATGGAAGGGGAAGAGAAGGAGTTTTGTTGAGAACGAATCACGCCTCAATGCGATTTTCGAGCCAAAATTCTCCGCTTCTCTTCCCTTCCCAGATCTTCCATATCTTCCTGTCCTCTCCCTCTCTCGGGCCGCGCCGCCGAGATCGTGCGCGTGTGCTAAATGCAGCACGGAGCCGAGCAGACGAATGCGAATCGCCCATTTTTCCGACCTCCACGTGCTCGCCCTCGACGGCGTCGGCATCGCTCGCTACTTGAACAAGCGCCTCACCGGCGCGGTGAACCTCGCGCTGCGGCGCGCGCCGCTCGACGAGCTCCGCGGCGCGTGGCGCGCGGCCGCTTCGCGCGTCCCGTCGGGCCTCCGCAGGAAAGACTTCCACCGCACCGGCTACGTCCGCCACGTCGCGCGCGAGATTGCGCGGAGCCGCATCGACCACGTCGTCATCACCGGCGACGTCACGAACCTCGCACTCGAGCCCGAGTTCGTCGCCGCGCGCACCATCCTCGAGGGCGAGCTCCACCTCGGCCCGCGCGACATCAGCCTCGTCCCCGGCAACCACGATCTCTACACGCGCGGGGCGCTGCGCGATCGGCGCTTCACCCAGTTCTTTGCAGACTACACGCGTTCCGATCTCGACGTCGGCGTCGACGTGGGCCCCGGCCATTTCCCGTACGTGAAGCTGCGCGGGCCGGTCGCGATTGTCGGCCTCTCGAGCGCCGTGCCGAAACCCGCGTTCATCGCGTCGGGCGAAATCGGACACGACCAGCTCGAGGCGCTCTCGCGCGCGCTCGACCACGACGAGGTCAAGAAGCGCACGGTGGTCGTCCTCGTGCATCACCCGCCCGTCGCCCCGCGCTCGCGCGTCGCCATGTTCACCAAGGGCCTCCGCGACGGCGCGGAGCTCTGCGAGCGCCTCTCGCACCTGCCGCGCGGGCTCGTCCTCCACGGGCACCTCCACAAACGCGTCCAGAGTCACCTGCCGACGAAGACGGGCGAGCTTCTCGTCGTCGGCGCGACGAGCGCGTCGCTGCACCACGAGCACGAGGCGCGAATGAGCGGCTTCAACGTCTACGAGATCGCAGACGACGGCGCGCTCGCCTCGATCGAGGCGCACGTCCTCGACGCGGCCGAAGAGACCTTCCGCCGCGTGGACGTCCCCGTCGCCGCCGGCGCGCACTGGTAGCGACAAAAAGAAAGAGCCCGCAGGTCGCTCGGACCGGCGGGCTCTTTCCACTGCGCAAAGCGAGGATCAGGCGGTCTGATCCATCTGCTTTCCGCCGCCATCCATGCGCGTCACGTTGATGGCCTGAAGTCCCTTCGGGCTCTCTTTGATTTCGAACTCGACCAGCTCGTCTTCGAAGAGCCGCCGCCGGCCTTCGCCAGCGATCTGCGAATAGTGCACGAAGACGTCAGGACCGGTGTCTTGCTTGATGAAGCCCCAGCCCTTCTCGTCGTTGAACCACTTGACCCTACCCACTGCCATCGGAATGCCTCCACTTCCACATGCTCCGCGGCGTGGCCGCGGGGCTCGTACAGCAACTTCCACGCACTGCACGCCTTGAAGCGTGAAGTGGGCTTGCGTCCGACTGCCCCGCGAAGCCGAGCGCGGACACTACGAGAAGCTGAGCCGCGCGGTCAAGCGACTACTTTTTGCCCGCGGGGGTCGGCGGGATTCCGGGCGACTGTTTCGCCTTCTCGAGCGCGTCGAGCTCCTCGAGGTTCGCCTTCACGCGCGGGTCGTTCGGGTCGATCCTCTTCGCGGTCATCAGCGCGGCGCGCGCCTCGGCCCAGGTCGCCGGATCCTTGGCGAGCGCGGTCGCGAGGTTGATCCACGCGCTCGCGAATTTGTCGTCGAGCCGCAGCGCCTCGCGGTATTTCGCGATCGCGTCGGCGCGGCGCCCGAGGAGCTGATACGCGTAGCCGAGGTTCGTCTGGTACGAGGCGCGCGTGCCGTCGAGCGCGACGGCGCGTTCGAGCTCGGTGACCGCGCGCTGGAGCTCGTTCTTCGCGAGCAGCGCCGTGCCGAGGTCGGAGTGCGCGCGCGCGTCGTCGCCGGCGATGCGCGCCTGGAGCTCGAACTCTTTCACCGCGTCGTCGACCCGCCCGAGGAGGAGCAGCACGGTGCCGAGATTCCCGTGCCGCGCGGCGCTCCCGGGGTCGAGCGCGCTCGCGCGCTGGAGCGCCGTCAGCGCGTCTTCTTTCTGGCCCGTCGCGAGGAGCGCGACGCCGAGCGCCGACTGCGCCTCGGCGTCGTTCGGCAGGAGCTCTGCCCCGCGACGCAGCGCCGCGAGCGCGGCCGGCCCGTCGCCGATCATCAGCTCGGCGCGCCCGAGCTCGGCGAAGGCCGGCCCGTAATCCTTCTGCATCGTCGCGGCCGCCTTGAGCTCGCGCACCGCCGCCTTCACGCTCGCGTTCCCGCTCGCCGCGCCGTAGTCCAGCGCCACGCCGCTCTTGTCGATCCGAACGCGCGCGATTCCGACGAGCGGACCGGCGCGCTTCGGCCCGAGCTTCTTCGCCGCCTCGTAGTGCGCGAGCGCCGCGGCGGAGTCACCCTTCTCGAACGCCGCGTCCCCGCGATCGAGCTCCTGATCGACCGCGTCGCCCGCGCTCGACGCGAGCCGAATGGTCGTCGGCTTCGGCGGCGGCAGCGGCTCGGGGCTCTGCGGCGCTGCGGCGTCCACCTCGGCGATCGGCGCTCCCGCGTCGGGAGGCGGCGACACGGTGACCGTCGTCGGAGGCGCGGGCGGAGGCTTGCCGTTCTCGCTCTGCGCGCCGCCGCACGCGACGGAGGCCACCGCGATACACATGTATATTGCACGCATCTTGGTCACGTCCGCTCCTTGCCGTGTCACGCGGTCTCTCCGCGCGCGACGATCGCGTACGCGTGCGCCATCACGTCGCGCGCCGCGTCGACGATCCTCGCGTCTCCCGCCTTGCTCCGGAGCGAGAGCACGTCGCCGCTCGGCGGGTGCGTCTCGACGAGCAGCTTGCACGCCGCGCGCACCGCGCCCGGAACGTCGGGCGTCTCGTCCTTCGCGAGCGCGTTCAAATGCTCGACGTACGTCCGGCCCCACGCGGGATTCGGCTTCACGCGGAGCGCGCCGTTCAGCGCCATCCCGGCGGCCCGCTTGCACCCGGCGAGCCCCGCGCGCGCATCGCCGCGAGCGTACGCCTCCTCGGCGCGGCGCAGCTCGGCGAGCCCGGCGCGGATCCAGTCGCCCTCGCTGAGTCGTCGCAGCCAGTGCGACGGATCGCTGTCGGGCGTCATTCCTTCCTGAGGGTCTTGGTCGTGTGCTCGCGCCCGTCGTAGCGGAGGAGCACGGTCTTGCCGTCGGCGACGGTCTGCGTCAGAACCGGCCGCTTCCACACGCGGAAGAGCGCGCGCATGACCTCTTTGGCGTAGTCGACGCGGAGATCGAGCCCTTGGTGGTCGTGCCGGAGCAAGAGCTCGCCGCGGTTCTCGTGGTTCGCGTCCTCGACGTATATGAACGGATTGCCCGCGTTGGTGAGCTGGAAGAGGAGCTTCTCCTTCACCTGCTTGAACTCGCGCGTCTCAATCTCGTAGCGCTCGTTGCGATTCGACCAGGCGAAGGAGAAGAGCTTCTGCTCGCGCGCGAAATCGGGCGTGAGAAACTCGTCGATGAAGGTCACGTCGTTGTAGAGAGCGCGCACCTCGAAGATCTTCTTGCGCCCGAGCCCGAGGCGCAGGTTCCAGTTCTTCTTCGCCGCAAGATCGTCGCAGTCCTCCCACTCTTTGCCGAACTGCCCCTTGTCCCAGCGCTCCTCGACGTGCCGGAAGAGCTCGATGCCGAGCTTGTACGGGTTGAGCTGCCCCTTGGCCGTCGCGAGCACGCCGGCCGCGTTGTCGGCGTAGTCGATGATCTCGGAGGCATCGAGGATCTTCTCGGTCATGAGCTTGGAGTGCCAGAAGCTCGCCCACCCCTCGTTCATGATCTTCGTCTGCATCTGCGGCGTGAAGTAGAGCGCCTCCTCGCGGACGATCTCGAGGATGTCGCGCTCCCACCGCTCGAGCGGCGCGTGCTCGATCAAGAAGCGCAGGACGTCGCGCTCCGAGCGCTCGGGGAATTTCTTCGCCTTCTCCTTCTCGGCTTCGATCTTCGCGCGCTGCTCCTCGAGGTACTCCTCGGGGTTGATGAAGCTCTCCATGTAATCTTTTTTGGCGCGGAGACGCGGCACCTCGGTCGCCGTCTCGTCCTGCTCGTCCGGCCGCGGCTTGAACTGCCCGGAGAACGCGGCGTGCGGGTCGATCAGGTTCTCGAGCGACAGGCAGAAGTCGACGAACTCCTCGACCTTGTTGATGCCGTAGCGCGCGACGATGCGCCGCACGCGCGAGCCGTGGTTCGCCATCTTGTCGATCCAGCGGCGGTTGGGCGAATAGCCGCTCGGACGCACGGCCGGATCGGTCGTCCTGCCGCCGGTGTCGAGATCGGTCGACCGAAAGCAGTAGTTGTTCTTGAAGAAGTCGACGTGCGCGTAGACGTGCGCCATGACGAGCTTCTGATCGGTGAGCGAGTTGCCCTCGAGCAGGTACGCGTACGAAGGGTTGTTGTTGATGACCATCTCGTAGATTTTCGAGAGGCCGTACTCGTAGCTCTTGCTGAGCCGCTCGTACTCCATGCCGTACCGCCAGTGCGGATAGCGGTTCGGGAACCCGCCGTACGCCGCGATCTCGTTCATCTGGTCGTACGTGAGGATCTCGAAGACGGTCGGAAAGAAGTCGAGGCCGAAGTCGCGCGCGTAGCCTTCGACCTTCTCTTGCCAGCCCCGGAGGTACGCCGGCAGCGACGTCTTCAGCGCGAACTCGCTCATGGCCTTCCACTCTAGCATCCCCGAAACCCGGGTCGCCTCGTAGCTTTACGCTACGGCCCCGGGACGAGCTTCGGCATCAGCCTTGCTCTGCCAAAGGGCATGAAGCTCTCGCTCGCGATCGCCCCCGCCGTCCTCGCCTGCGCGTGCACGCAGGCCTCGGCGCCTCCGCCTCGTGCGGCGAGCTTCGCGTCGGCGATCGACATGTCGACCGCGGTCGCTCGGATGGGCGGCGAAGCCGATGCAAACGTCGCGCGACGGTTGAGGCTGGCGCGTCAGGAGATCGACGGCGCCTCGGAGCTCGCGCGTCAGGGCAAGAACGACGAGGCGACGCGCGAGCTCGCGCGCGCAGACGCCGACGCAGAGCTCGCGCTCGAGCTCGCGCGCGAAGCCGTCGCACGCACGCGCGCGCGCGACGCCCGCGCCGCACTCGAAGTCGCGCGCGAAGGAGGTTCGCCATGAAGAAGATCGTCCTCGCCATGAGCGCCGCGGCGCTCCTCGCCGCTTGCAGCGCTTCGCTCCCGCCGCCGGAGCTCGTCGATGCCCGCGCTGCGTACGCCAAGGCGACCGGCAGCCTGATCGCCGCGCCCGAGGCGGTACTCGCCGCGCGGAGCGCGCTCGACCGCGCCGAGACGGGCTTCCGCGAGCACGGCGACACGCCCACCGTCCGCACGCTCGCTTACGTCGCGATGCGAAAAGCCCAAACGGCCGAGGTCCGCGCGCGCGTGACCGCGCAAAAGCGCGCGGTGCAGAACGCCGACGTCGAGATCGCCCGCATCGATCGCGATCGCCTGCGCGAAGGTCGGAGGCTCCCGCACGACACCGGCGAGGCGCTCGTCTTCACCGCCGGCGCGCTCGAGCGATCGAACGTGGAGCGCTCGCGCGCCGAAGAGTCCGCCTCCGCGAGCCTCGACCGCTTGCGCAAGGTGGTCCGCGTCAGAGACCAGGGCGACAGCTTCGTGGTGAAGCTCTCCGGACCGGTCGTGTTCGGCGCCCGAGGCGACCGCATCGAGGACGCCGCGCGCGCCAAGCTCGACGCCGTCGCGCGGGTCATCCTGAGCGCCGAGCCCGACGCCACCATTCGCGTCGAGAGCCACGCCGACAGCGGCGTCTACTCCGACCTCGTCGATCGCGCGATCGCGCAGAAACGCGCCCGGGCGATCGCCGACTACCTCGCGTCGCGCGGGGTCCCGCGCGATCGGATCACGCCCGTCGGCTACGCGCCGCGCCACGTCTTGCGCGAGGCCGCGAACTACGACTTTTACGGCCTCGATCGCCGGCTCGAGATCGTCGTGACCAAGCCGATCGCCCTCGCGCCGGTCGCCACGCGCAAGTGATTTCCCTCGAGCGTGCGGCGGCGTTCCGCCGCGCGCTCACCTTTTTTTCGGTCACTTCCCCTTGCCGAGAAACTCTTTGATGCTCCCTACGATCGCGTCCTTGTCGCGGATCTCGGAGAGCACCACGCGCTCGTCCTTGCCGAAGTGATCGCGCAGATCCTTGATGAACTGCCCCGACCCGTACGGGCTCTCGACCTGTCCGTACGCGAACATGTTCACGCGCGGAAGGAGCTTCGTCTTCAGGATCTCGACGCACTGGAGCGTGTCGTCCATCGACCAGTTGTCGCCGTCGGAGAAGTGGAACGGGTAGATGTTCCACTCCTCGGGCGGGTAATGGTCGTCGATGAGCTGCCCGCAGAGCTTGTACGCGCTCGGAGATCATCGTGCCGCCGCTCTCGCGCGTGTGGAAGAACGTGTCGCGGTCGACCTCGCGCGCGACGGCGTCGTGGATGATGTAGCGGCTCTCGAGCCCCTTGTACTGGCGCTGAAGCCACGTATCGACCCAGAAGCTCTCGATGCGGACGATCTCTTTCTGCTCGTCGCCCATCGAGCCCGACACGTCCATCATGTAAACGATGACTGCGTTCGCGACCGGCTCGGCGACCGTGCGCCACGAGCGGTAACGCTTGTCCTCCGGATGAGGAACGATGACCGGCAGCTCGGGCGAGTACGTGCCCGTCGCGATCGTGCGCTTCAGCGCCTCGCGGTACGTACGGCGAAAGTGCCGGAGCGACTCGGGCCCGACGCGCCGCAAGCCGGTGTAGCGATCCTTCTCGTTGATCAGCTTGCTCTTGCCCTTGTTCTCGACGTCGGGCAGCTCGAGCTCCTCGCCGAGGATCGCGGCGAGCTCGTCGAGCGTCACGTCGACTTCGACGATGTGCTCCCCCGCGCCCTCGCCCGCCTGCTTGCCGCCGTCGCCCTCGCCCTCTTCGCCGCCGACCGGGTCGCCCGCCTCGCCGTCGCCTTGCCCCGTGCCGCCTTGCTGTTTGTCGCCGTAGCGAAAATGCGGAATGTCGATCTGCGGAATCGGGATCGAGACGAGGTCCTTGCCCTTTCGCCCGATGAGCTCGCCCTGTGAGATGTACTTGCGGAGATTCTGTCGGATGCGCCCGCGGACGATCTGACGGAAGCGCGAGTGATCCTGATCGATCTTGAGCGACATCTCTCGACCGAGCATACCATGCGCACGATGCGTGCCATTCGCTTCCATGCTCTCGGCGGTCCCGACGTGCTCGCGCTCGAAACCGTCGAGTCGCCCGCGCTTCGTGCCGGCTGCGTTCGGATCTCCGTTCGCGCCGCCGGCGTGAATTTCGCCGACGTCCACTTCCGCAAGGGGGAGTACTTCGTCAAGCCGGTCTTCCCGCAGATCCCGGGCCTCGAATGCGCCGGCGTCATCGAGGCCGTCGGCGACGGCGTGCGCGATCTCCACGAAGGCGATCGCGTTCTCGCGTTCTCGAACGAGGGCGCGTACGCCGAGACGCTCGTCACGCCCGCCGCGCTCGTCTACCCGATCCCGGACGCGCTCTCCTTCGAGGACGCGGCCGCGCTTCCCGTGCAAGGACTCACCGCGCTCCACGTGCTCGGCCTGTGCGGACGCATGCAGCGCGGCGAGCGCGTGCTCGTTCACGCGGCGGCCGGGGGCGTCGGGTCGCTCGCCGTCCAGCTCGCGAAGCTCATGGGCGCCGGCTTCGTCGCCGGCACCGCGAGCACGGAAGCGAAATGCGCGCTCGTCCGCGAGCTCGGCGCCGATCTCGCGGTCGACTACAAGACCGGCGATTTTCTCCAAGCCGTGAAGGCGCGCTCGAAGGACGGCGTCGACCTCGTGTGCGAAATGCTGGGCGGCACCGACACCTACAAACGCAACCTCGCCGTCCTCGCGCCCTTCGGCCGCATGGTGGTCTACGGCGCCGCGAGCGGCGATCTCCGCGGCACGATCGAGCCCGTCTCGCTGATGGGCAAGAACGCGTCGGTCATCGGCTATTACCTGACCGCCGTGCTCCGCAAACGCGACCTCTGCGCCCCCGCGATCGCCGAGCTCTGCGATCACGTCGTCGCCCGCCGCCTCCGCATCCTCCGCGGCGCCACCCTCCCTCTCGCGCGCGCCGCCGAAGCCCACGCCCTGCTCGAGGGCCGCTCATCCACGGGCAAAATCATCCTCACCGCCCCAGAGAGAAATTGAACAGGAAGGTCAAAAGCTCAGAAGGAATTTTGTTTTCACAAAAACTTCTCGCCTTCTGATCTTCTGATCTTCCTGTTTCTCTCTCTCTCCTAGAGAGAGTCACTTCGAGTCGAGCGCGGCGCGGGCGATCCACGCGCACACGAAAGCGTTCGCGACCGCGAAGACGCGCATCAGCGTGCCCCCGAGGAAGAACGCCGTCTCGCCGCTCCACGCGAGCTGCGCGAGGAGCGCCGCCGAGCCGATCGCGATGCCGCCGACCAGCGGCCGGAGGCGCTTGCTCCCGAAGAAGAGGAGCGCGCCGACGAGCGCAGGCGCCGCGCTGGCGAGCGCCAGGAACTTGTGCAGGCCCGCGCCGCCGAGGAGGATGTCCCATTCTCCGAGCGGCCGCGCGAGCAGCTCGAGCCACCCGCGGAAAGAGCCCGCGTGCGCGAGGCCACCGACGAGCGGCAGGATTCGGAACGAGACCGACCGAGGTCAGGAGCGCGCCGAACGTCGTGCCCGCCGTCCAGCGGACCTTGCCGTTCTTCTTGCGGATGCGCCGCGCGACGAGCAGCGCGAGCCCCACGAGGGCGGCGAGCCGCAGCGCGAGGTGCATGTAGAATACATGCGTCGTCGCCGCGCCGGCGTCGAGGATGCCCGCGCCGTAGAGGTTCTTCTCCGCCTTGGGCCGCGCCGTGGACTGCAGGTCCGCGCGAAGCGCCGCGGGATCGGTGACGCCTTGCCCGACGAGCATCGCGGCGACGCCCGCGACGTGCGGCGAGGCCATGCTCGTCCCGTTGAACGTGCCGAACTGCTCGCACTTGTCGCGCCCGTTGTTGCAGATCGTCTGCTGCGTCACGCCGACGCCCGGCGCGGCGATGCCGACCTGCGGCCCGCGCGAGCTGAACCAAGCGATACCGTCCTTGCTGTCGGTCGCGCTGACGGCGAGCACCTCGGGGTACGCGGCCGGGTAACCGACCGACTTGCCCGAGTTGCCGGCCGCGGCGACGACGAGCGCGCCCTTGTCGGTCGCGTGCTTGACCGCGTCCTCCAAAATCTTGCTCTTGATCGGCCCGCCCAACGACAGGTTGATGACCTGCGCGCCGTGATCGGCCGCCCAGCGGATGCCCTCGGCGACGTTCGCCGTCGTGCCCCAGCCCTGCTTGCTGAGCACCTTCACCGGCATCAAGGTCGCGCAGTACGCGAGGCCCGCGACGCCCTTTCCGTTGTTCGTCGTCTGCGCGATCGTCCCCGCGACGTGGGTGCCGTGGCCCTGGTCGTCCCAAGCCTCGGCGCGGTTGTCGACGAAGTTCCAACCCGCCGTGCAGTGCGTCCCCTGAAGGTCGCTGCCCTTCATGAACGGCGCCTTGTCGTAACAAGCGATGCCGGTGTCGACGACCGCGACGGTCACGCCCTCGCCGCACGCGTAATCCCACGCGCGCTCCGCGCCGACGCGTTTCAGGTGCCACTGCTTGTCTTTGTAGAGCGGGTCGTTCGGTACGAACGCCTCCTTGTAGACCGCCATCGGCTCGGCGTTCTCGACGCGCGGGTCGGCGCGAAGCGCCGCGAGCACGTTCTCCTCGTCGGCGGGCGAGACGAAGCCGACCTCGAATTTGTCCGTCGCCTCGGAGAGCGTGCTCGCGGGGAACAGCGACGTCCCGGCGATGCGCGCGAGATCCGCCTCGTCTCCCGCGCTCACGTCGTCGCGCTCGTCGACGAGGATCTCGCCGGGATCACGTCGTCCGAAGTCGCCGCCGTGAACGACGGTCCCTCGGAGTCGAACGACTGAACGTCCGAGCTCGAGACCGACTCCGACGTGGCCGGCTGACACGCGGCAGCCAAAAGGACGAGCGCGGGGAGGATGAAGGCGGTGGGGCGCATGCTTTCCTTTCTATCTACGGTCGAGCGCTGCCGATTGTTCTCTCAATCAGCATGGCCACAGTCGGCGCGGCGCGAAAGCCCGCGATGCATAGCCTTGCACGCCGGCTGCCAACTGCCTGCGAAGAAAGGTCAACGCGCACGCCGATCTCACGCATGAGCTGCGGCGGGCGGCTGAGGAAGCGCTTTCAACGCTCGCGGCCGAAGCCCCGTCGCGACGCGTAAAATCGCGTCCATCAACGCGGTCGGCAACAGCCGGAACGCCCAGAGTCCCATGTAGGTACGCCAAGGTGCGACGTACCTCGCGGACGGCCGCCGCGCCTCGAGCGCCTTGCGGATCGCCCGCGCGACGTGCTCCGGCCCGACGCCGGTCTTCTCGAAGAGGCCGAGCATCTCCGCGGCGCGCGACACGATCGGCGCGAACGGCGACGTGGCGGGCACGTCGATCGTCTTCATCGCGACGTCGGCGAACTCGGTGCGAATGTACCCCGGCTCGACGATCGACACGCCGATCCCGAACGGATGAAGCTCGTTGCGAAGCGCGTCGGAGAACGCCTCGACCGCGTATTTCGTCCCGTGGTACGCGCCCATCAGCGGAAACGTCACGCGCCCGCCGAGGCTCGAGACGTTGACGACGCGCCCGAAGCCGCGCTCGCGCATCTTCGGCAAAAACGCCCGCGTCACCGCCATCAGGCCGAAGACGTTCGTGTCGAACTGCGCGCGGAGCGCCGCGTCGGTCACCTCTTCGAGCGGTCCGAGCGAGCCGTACCCTGCGTTGTTCACCACCGCGTCGACCCCGTAGCCGCCCGTCTTCTCCTCGATCGCCTGCCGCGCCGCCTCGATCGACTCCGGCTTCGTCACGTCGAGCACGATGCCCTCGACCCTCAGCGGCGCGCCGCCGGAGGATTCGGCGGCCGCTTCTTTCTCGAGAGTCTCGAGGGCGCTGGCCCGGCGGCCCGCGGCGAAGACGCGGTGGCCTTTCCGCGCGAGCGCGAGGGCGGTGTGGCGGCCGATTCCGGCGGTCGCGCCGGTGATGAGGATCGTCAAAGGCTTCATGGCTCGATATCTCCGTGGGCAAAGTGGGAATGAACGTTCATTCCGTATCTTGGATGAAAAAAGTCAGAGCTCGTTGCGGCGAACCGCGTCCCAAATCGCTTCTTCGAACGCGACCTCGCTCTTCGGGCCCGCGTCGGCGCGCTTCTCCCAGCCCGCCCGCACGAACCCGACGATCGCGCCCCAAACGAGGCTTGGGAGCACCCCTTCGGGCGCCTTGCGAAAGGCCTTGGCCCGCTCCTGCTGCGCGACGAGCTCGTTGGCCATCGCGAGCACCTGCGACTCCATCTCCCGGCTCTTGTCGTCGAGGTAAGGGGCGTGATGATGGAGCTCGAGGAACTTGAACGCGGTCGGATGCCGCTTCGCGAAGTCGAGGACCGCGGTGACGAAGTGGTGCATCTGCGTCCGCGCCTCGCCCTGAAAGGGAAACTCCGCCATCACCGCCGCCATCAGCTGCCCCTTCTGCCGCTGGAAGAGCGTGTTCACGATGGCTTCTTTGCTCGTGAAGTACCGGTAAATCGTGCCCGCTGCGACGCCCGCCCGCTGCGCGATCTCGGGCACGGCGGTCCCGTGAAAGCCCTTCTCCGCGAAGAGATCGAGGGCCGCGTAGAGGATGCACTCTTTCTTGTCCTCGCCGCGCGACGCGTACGGAATCACAGGCGACTGTTTGTCCTCACGCGTCGTCACGCATGAATGAATATTCATTCATGACCTGGCCGTCAAGGAGAATGAGCCCTTCGGGCTCGAACCCGCTCTCCCTCATCCCCCCCGTCAGAGGAAGAAGGACACCCCGACGTTGAAGAACTCGGGAAACCCGAGCCGCATCGTGAGCGAAACCTTGTCGTTGAAGTGGTAACGCGCCACGACGCCGGCGTCCGGGTAGACCCACCAATTTTGGCAGCCGGGGCCCGCGCAGTAGTTGTAGTCGTAGAAGACGCCGATCACGGGCGCGAAGCCGACTTCGCCGCCGACCGACCACTTCTTCGAGAGGAAGAAGTTCCACTGCATGGCGACCGGGAGATAGAGGTCGGTGAAGACGAACGCCGCGTTGCCGAACGGGTAGCTCACGAAGTCGGCACCGAAGCTGATGGCGACGTTGTTGTTGATTTTGCGGACGAAGCAGTTCTTGCAGAGCGGAATCGAGAAACGTGCGCCGCCGCCGAAGCCGAAGGTTCCGTACGGGCCGAAGTCCCACCACGCCAGGCCAAGGACGCCGTGGGGCTCGATCTCGACGTGGTAGTCGGGGTGCTCGCCCGGCTGCCGGATGATGGTCTGGGCGTGGGCGACCGCGGGGACCGTGGCGACTGCGAGGGCCGCTACGAAGGGTACTGCGTAGGCTCGCTTCATAGCTCAAGAATACCGCGTGCTTGCGAAAAGCGGATCTTTTCTGCCAAACGGCAACGCCGCGGAACTGTTCGTCAACCTTTGGGTCGGACGAGCGACGACACCGGCACCAACGGAGCGCTCTGCGCCGCGCTCATGCGGTCGCGAAGGACTGCGTCCGGATCGTCGGGCCGGAGGACGCCGCGGACGAAGGCCTCTGCGGCTTTGTAGGAGCTACGGACGAGCGGGCCCGAAGCGGCGTAGGCGAAGCCCATGTCCCTCGCCTGCTCAGCCCACTTGGCGAACTGGTCCGGGTGGACGAAGCGGTCGACCGGCGCATGCTTCGGCGACGGGCGGAGGTACTGGCCGAGCGTCACGATGTCGACGCCTGCGGCGCGGAGATCGCGCATCGTCTCGTTGACCTCGTCGTCGGTCTCGCCGATGCCCACCATGATCGAGCTCTTCGTGATGCGCGAAGGATCGCGCTCTTTGGCGCGACCGAGGACGCGGAGCGACTGCTCGTAGCTGCAGCGGACGTCACGAATCGTGCGCTGGAGGCGACGAACGACCTCGACGTTGTGCGCCCAGACGTCGGGCTTGGCGTCCACCGTGACGTCCACGTAGTCGAGGTGGCCCTGGAAATCGCCGAGCAGAGTCTCGACGAGCATGTCGGGGCGGAGCTCTTTCAGGCGAGAGACGGTCTTGGCGACGTGCGAGGCGCCGCCGTCGAGGAGATTGTCGCGGTCCACCATCGTGAGGACGACGTACTGGAGGCCGAGCTGCGAGAGCGCGCGCGCCGTGTGCTCGGGCTCGCGGCCGTCGACCGCGCCGCGCGGATTTCCCGTCGTGACGGCGCAGAAGCGGCACCCGCGCGTGCAGGTGTCGCCGAGCAGCATCACGGTCGCGGTGCCCTCGCTCCAACACTCGCCGACGTTCGGGCAGCGCGCCTCCTCGCAGACGGTGTGTAAATCGAGCTTGCGGAACGTCTCCTTGAGGTGCGTGTAGCTCGCGCCGCCGGGCGCACGGACTCGCAGCCATCGAGGCTTCGGCAGCGAAGCGGACGAAGCCGAGGAGCTCGGGGAGCTCGAAGGGTGGGGCCCCTCGTCGGAGGAGTCCTTGGGGGCGAAGCGGGCGATGCTCACGACCGGGAACTTAGTGCCCCTGCGCGTGCGGGTCGAGGGCGGCGAGCTCGGCGGGAGGCGCGCCGCCGCGTTCTGTGTAGATTGCACGGATCAGTCGAGCGGGCGTGACGTCGAACGCGGGGTTTCGCACGGCGACGCCGTCGGGCGCGACGCGGACGCCCTGAAGCGCGAGCACCTCGTCGGCGCCGCGCTCTTCGATTGGGATCTTCGCGCCGTCCTCGCACGCGAGGTCGACGGTCGACCACGGCGCCGCGACGTAGAAGGGCACGCCGTGGACCTGCGCGAGGCACGCGAGCCCGTAGGTGCCGATTTTGTTGGCGGCGTCGCCGCTCCGCGCGATGCGATCCGCGCCGACGACGACCGCGTCGATTTCGCCGCGGCCCATGAGCGACGCGGCCATTCCGTCGGTGATCAGCGTGACGGGGATGCGATCGCGCATGAGCTCCCACGCGGTGAGCCGCGCGCCTTGGAGGAGCGGCCGCGTCTCGCACGCGACGACGCGCACGTCCTTGCCCGCGGCGACGGCCGCGCGGATCACGCCGAGCGCGGTCCCGTAGCCGCCGGTCGCGAGCGCACCGGCGTTGCAAATCGTCATCACGGTGCACTTCGCGGGGAGCGCCGCCTGACCGAGCTCGCCGATGCGCTTGCACGCGGCGACGTCGGCGGCGTGGTACGCGCGGGCGACCCCGGCGAGGTGCGGCGTGCTCGCGTCGGACTCGGCCGCGCGCATCAGCGTCGCGATCGCGTGCGCGAGGTTCACCGCGGTCGGACGCGCCTTGCCGATCGACTCCGCCGCGACGCGCAGCGCCTCGGGTCCGCGCGCCGACGCGAGGACGAGCCCGTAGGCCGCGGCGATCCCGATCGCGGGCGCGCCCCGAACCATCATCGTGCGAATCGCTTCTTCGACCTGGCTCCACTCGCCGAGCAGCTCGTAGCGCTCCTGCGCGGGGAGCTTCCGCTGGTCGAGGAGGAGCACGGTGCGGTCGCCGGGCATGAGCTCGACCGCGCTGAACGCGGCGCCGCTGATCGGCTCGGGGTGGCCGTGCGCGCGGCCCGCGGGGAGCGTCCGAGTCCAGGTGCTCATGACGCGTTCGCTCGCGCTGTCACCTCTTCGACGAACTGCGACATCTCGTCGATGGCCTTCGCGCGATCGCCGCGGAGGTATTCGTGCAGGCCGTCCATCGCCATCGTCGCGAGGCTCGTGTTCACGCCCTTGGCCGTGAGCGCCGCGACGACGTCCAGGTTCTTCAAGAGCATCTCGAGCTCCTCGAACACGTCGTCGATCTCTTTCTCCGCCGAGCTCATTGCAGGCACCCGATGCGGCTCGTCGCGATCACCATGTCGTCGTACTCCACCCACGCCGTCGTCCCCGACTGCGTGATGTAATTCTGAGGCCAGAAGGCGTTGAGCTTCAGCGAGCTCGTGCTGCGCTGCTGGAGATCGAGGACGGTGTCGAACGGAGCCGGATAGTCGGTGCATTCGGCGCCGTCGGCGCCTTGCGGGCAGAACTTGTCCTTGATCCAGTAACCCATCGGGCCGGCGTCGTCGAAGCGCTGCACGAGCGTGTCGTTTTTCCACACCTCGAGCACAGCGCCCTGCCCCGACGACGTGCTCGCGTTCAGCTTCGCGTGCACCTCGAGGCAGACCCACTGCCCTTCGTCGACCGTGAACGAATTCTGGTGGACGACGGCGTTGCCGTAATACGCCGTATTGCCCGACGGCTGGTCCATCCACGAGTGCATTTGCATCCAGTAGTCGTAGGTGTCGAAGCGCGCGGCGCCGCTCCCGACGTCGAACACCGGCTCGATCGCGATCGAGAAGCGATCGTCGCCGTTCGGCTTCAAGCCCGCTTGCGGGTTCGGATAAGGGATGGCCGGATCGTAGCCGCCGAACCACACGCCGACGTGGTGCCACTCGATCGCGCCGGGCTCGTATTTCGCGTACCAGCGCACGTACCACTCGTCCCAGCCGGGCGAGAGCGACTTGTACAGATCGGTCGCGTTCGCGCCGTCGCCGCTCGCGGTCATGCGCCCCGAAGTTTTTCCGGAGCTCTTCGCGGGGACGTCGCTTTCGAGCGTGAGCCCTTGGGGGTTGGCGTGCGAGTCGTAGCGCGCGCCCACGCTCGCGGCGTCGCCCTCTTCGAAGCTCTCGACCCAGACGACGGCGGGATCGTTTTGAATCCCAACGTCACCCGGATACTTCGACGCGAGCGAGCCGCCGCTTTGCGGAGCGTCCCCGCCCGCGTCGGCGGTCGCGCCGACGTCGCTCGCGGCGTCCACCGCGGACGCGTCGGGGCCCGCGGGGGACGCGTCGCCGCACGCGGGCGCGAGAACGAGGAGAAACCAGTGCCGCCTCATCCACCCAGGATACTACGACGATCAGTCCGCGAGCGCGGCCCTCTGTTTCGCGACGTTGGCCTTCGGCGCCCCGAGCGACTCGGCGCGATCGAGCGCGGCGCGCGCCTCGCCTTTTCGACCGAGCTTCGCGAGCGCATACGCGCGACCGAGCTCGCCGGCCGCGTAGCCCGGATGTTTCTTGACGAGCGCGTCGTACGCCGCGAGCGCGCCCGCGGGGTCGTCGCGCAGGAGCGCGACCGTCGCGAGCCCGAGGAGATTCTCGTCATGGCTCGGGTCGACGCGCAGGCCCTCGCGGTACGCATTCTCGGCGCCGTCGAGATCCTGCAGGTGGAGCTTCACGACGCCGAGCGCGTGGTACGTCGCCGCGTCGCGCGCGCCGCGACGGATCGCCTCCTCGAGCCGCGGCGCCGCCGCCTCGGCCTCGCCCCAGCGCGCCGCGCGCATGCCGCCCTCGAGCGGCCCCTTCGGCGACTCGGGCGCGACCGCGGCGGCTTTGTCGTACGCCGCGAGCGCCTCGTCGAATTTGTGCGCGAGCTCGTAGGCGTGACCGAGCTCGATCTCCGGCGACGGGTCGCCGCTCGGTAGCCGCGCGCGCAGCTCGTTCACTTCGTTCTGCGCGGCGCCGAGATCGCCGTCGAACCCGAGCAGGCGCACCATGAGCTTTCGCGCCGCGAGATCGCCCGGGTGCTCGCGGATCTCGAGACGCAGCACCTCCTCCGCCTCCGAGCGTCGATCTTGGCGCGAGAGCGAGAGCGCGCGATCGACCGGCGAGAGCGTCGCGCACGAGCACAGCGCAACCAGAAGGACCCAGCGCATCGAAGCCGTTATACTGCGCCGCCATGACGATCGACGCAGGAGAAAGTGCGGCCGTGCTATCTGCACGGCCGCGGATCCAAACCATCGGAGTTCTCGGCGCGGGACAAATGGGCGGCGGCATCGCTCAGGTCGCGGCGACCGCGGGGTACGACGTCCGCCTCTGCGACGCGACGCACGAGCTCGCGAAGAAGGGTCTCGGAAAGATCGACGCGATCCTCGAGAAGCAGGTTCAAAAGGGAAAGCTCGAGGCCGCGGCGAAGGGCGCGATCACCGGGCGCATCACGCCGATCGCCTCGCCCGCGGACTTTCGCGACTGCGATCTCGTGATCGAGGCGGCGACCGAGAACCTCGAGCTCAAGCTCAAGCTCTTCAAGCAGTGCGACGAGGCTCTCCGCAAGGACGCCTTCCTCGCGAGCAACACGTCATCCATCTCGCTGACGAAGCTCGCCGGCTCGACGTCCCGCCCGGAGCGCGTCGTCGGCCTCCATTTCATGAACCCGCCACCGCTGATGAAGCTCGTCGAGCTCGTTCGCGCCGTGCAGACGAGCGACGAGACCTACGCCGTCGCGAAGGCGGTCGCCGAAAAAATGGGCAAGACCGTCGTCACGAGCAAGGACGCGCCGGGGTTCCTCGTGAACCGCATGCTCATCCCGATGCTCTGCGAGGCGATCTTCACCCTCGAGCAAGGGCTCGGCACCCGCGAGGACATCGACACTGGCGCGAAGCTCGGGCTCAATCACCCGATGGGGCCGCTCGAGCTCGCCGATCTCATCGGTCTCGACACCGTGCTCTTCATCGCCGAGGTGCTCCACCGCGACTTCGCCGACAGCAAGTATCGCGCGCCGACCCTGCTCCGAAACTACGTCGCCGCCGGCTGGCTCGGTCGCAAGACCGGACGCGGCTTCTACAAATACGGTCAGTGACTCGCTTGCGCGAGGCGTGCGCCCTCGACGCGCGGGCCCATCGCATACGAGGCGCCCGCCAAGAAGGCGAACAACCAGAGCGCGACGCAAAGCCGGAGCACGCGGGGGGACATTCTTCCTACAATCTTTTACAAGTTGCGCGCCAACGCAAGATTTCCGAGCTTTTGCGAGAGGGTTCGAAAGAGCGGCGCGCTCGGACCCTGACAATCGTGTCATGGGTCTCGCGACAAGTTGCAGGTTTTGTTAGGAGGCTCCCATGAGCGATGTCGTTCGAGTTTCGCGCGAGGGCGCGGTCGTCACGGTCACCTTGAACCGGCCCGAAAAGCTCAACGCGCTCGACGCCGAGCTGCTCGGCGCGCTCGGCGCGGCGTTCGACTCGCTCGTCCGCGACCCCTCCGTGCGGGTCGCGATCCTGACCGGCGCGGGCGACAAAGCGTTCGCGGCGGGTGCCGACATTGCGGCCATGGCGAAGATGTCGCCGGTGGAAGCGAAGGCGTTCTCCGAGAAGGGCCACGCGATCGGCGCGGCGATGGAAGGCGCGCCGTTTCCGGTGATCGGCGCGATCAACGGCTTCGCCCTCGGCGGCGGCTGCGAGCTCGCCCTCGCCTGCGATTTCCTCTACGCGAGCGATCGCGCCAAGCTCGGCCAACCGGAGGTGAAGCTCGGGGTCGTCCCCGGCTTCGGCGGGACGCAGCGGCTGGCCCGGCGAGTCGGCCTCGGTCACGCGCGCGAGCTTTGTTACACAGGCGCGGTGATCGACGCGGCGGAGGCGCTCCGCATCGGCCTCGTCAACGCGGTCGTCCCGCACGCCGAGCTCCTCGCGAAGGTCGGCGCGGTCGCCGCGACCATCGTAAAAATGGGCCCGCTCGCCGTCGCCGAGTGCAAGCGCGTGCTCCTCCGCGGCGCGGATCTTCCGCTGCCGGACGCGAACGCGCTCGAGACGTCGGCGTTCGCCGGGCTGTTCGCGACCGGCGATCAGCGCGAAGGGATGACAGCCTTCGTCGAGAAGCGGCCGGCCCAGTTCACCGGCAAGTGACGCAGGGCTTGGCACAGACTGACATCTTCGTACGAGGGATTTCTCGGCGATTCTAGTGGCACTTGGCATGCAATGACGCGGGGCATGCGTCGCCTCCTTTCCCTTCTCCCGCTCGTGGCTTTCGCGTGCGGCGGCTCGATTGGCCCGGTCGATCCCGCCACCCTGCACATCGAAGGCTCTTACGATCTCGTCGTCACCGGCTTCGTGCTCGGTCCGCAGCAACCCGGGGGGCCGCAGGAGCCGCCGACCGCCGGGCACCCGGCGGTCGCGTCGCACGCGCGCATCGACATTCGGAAGAACGGCGCGACGTACGACGCCGCGGTGACACCCGACTTCGGGCAGTCCTCGGCGATGACGGTCTCGTTCGGTAGCGACGGCAACGTGACGCTCACCGGCTCGTTCAGCTTCGGCGGCGACGGCGGCGGGTACGCCTCGGCGAGCGACGACCTCGACGCCCTGCACGTCACGGTCGGAAACGACGGGCGCTTCAGCGGCCCGTTCACCGCCGAGGGCCGCGAGGACGTGTTCGAGGGCGACGTCGGCTGGCAGACGGACGCGACGGCGTCCGGGACGATCGGCGCCGACGCGCGCGCGCCGCAGGCGAATTTGACCGTCATCGCGCCGGCGCAAGGCATCGTGCTTCCGTGGGACGCGCTCGACGCGCAGACGTCGGAGCCCGTCGACGACGCCGCGTTGACCAGCGCGCTTTCGCTGACCCCGGGCAGCGTCGCGTGGCAACCGCCGACGCCCAACGTGGCGTGGCTCGGACCGACGTCGATCGTCGGGTACCGAACGATCTGGTCGGACTTCTCCGGCGACGCCACGCTCGCCGCAGCGGGCGGCTTGCTCGATCCTTCGGGCAACGCGTCGGCAGCCACTTCGACGACGGTGCATTACCTCGACGTGCCAACTGCGGCGGCGTTCACCGGCGCGACGCCGCCGGCGACGTGGGGCGCCGCGACGGTGGTGAGCTCGCCCGACTCGTGCGGCCAAGCGGGCTCGTGCGTCGAGATCGGACCGGTGACCGGACCGTGTGGCGCGCAGCCCGGCGGGATCGCCGGTCGCATTCCCGCGAGCGGCGCGACCAAGCTCTCGATCACCTACCGCCTACGCGTCGGGAGCCAGTACAGCCAGCCGTACTGGCCCACGGGCCTCGGGCTCTCGATCGCGACGCCCGGCGCCACGGCCCAGCTCGTCGCTTCGTCGGTGGCGCCGACGCTGAACGCGACGAGCGATCCGACGTATGGCTACGCCTCGGATTGGACCACCGCGGAGATCGCCCTGCCCAAGAGCGCGGCCGAGGTCGGCTTTTCGCTCGTGCCCTTCCAGGCGATGGCTTCGTATTGCGGAGGCGAGCTCGGCTTTCCACCCGTCGCGATCGTGGTCGACGTGGTCGAGGTGAAAGCGATTCCCTGAGAACATTTCGGTTCCGAGACTCGTTGGTGGTGGTAATCAAACGGCCCTCGCATGACCACCCCCGCCGCCGAGAATCCGAAGGAGCCGAAAGAGGCTTCGGAGCCCGCTCCGGCCGACGAGCAGCCGGGCGAGGCCGGCGACGAGATCGCCGCCGAACCGGCGAAGAAGGAGAAGACCGACGAGCGCGCGCTTCCGCGCGGCAACCCGCCGCAGTGGAAACGCGGAGGCTTGACGGCGCTCGCCGGCGGGCTCGCGGCGTTCTTGCTCATGGCCCACAACGGCCAGCTCCGGCTCGGCGTTCCGCTCGGCTTCGTGTTCATGCTCGTCGCGACGTGGGGCGTGCTCGACCTGGCGGGCACCTTCGACGACGACGTCAAGCCGGTCTCGATCCTGGATCCCGGCGCGGTCCTCCGTTCGCTCGTCGCGCTCGTGGGCGCGGGTCTGCTCTTTTGCGCGGCGCTGATGGTCAGCCAGAGCGGCACGCTCAACCAGTGGCTCTCCGGCGGTATCGTCACGCTGACCTTCGAGCTCGTCGTCTACGCCGTGTTCCAGCTCGGCGTGAAGCTCGGACCGTGGTCGAAGGACGAAGCGGGCCTCGCGCGGCCGATCTGGAAGCGTCACGGGTTCTGGCTCGTCACGATCGCGGCGGTGCTCTACCTGCCGATGCTCGGCGGCTACTCGCTCTGGGATCCGTGGGAGACGCACTACGGCGAGGTCTCGCGCGAGATCCTCTCGCGCGACGATTGGATTTCGCTCTGGTGGGCGCAAGACGGCTGGTTCTGGTCGAAGCCGATCCTCAACTTCTGGATCCAAGCGATCGCGATGGCGACGCTCGGCACGCACTACCAGCCCGACAAGATGCTCATCGGCGACGGCACCTCGCCGATGCAGCACCCCGAGTGGGTCGTTCGCACGCCGAACTTCCTCCTCACGGTGCTCGGCCTCTACCTCCTCTACAAGGGCGTCGCCAAGGTCTTCGGGCGGCGCGCCGGTCTCATCGGCGGCCTCGTGCTCGCGACGATGCCGGACTGGTATTTCCTCGCGCATCAGACGATGACCGACATGCCGTTCGTCGCGCCGATGTGCGGCGCGATGGGCCTGCTCCTGCTCGGCCTCTCGACCGACGAGAACAAACGCGCGCGCGTCTGGCAGCTCGACGCCTTCGGGAGCAAATGGAAGCTCTCGGCGTGGCACCTCGTGTTCGGCGCGATCGCGCTGGTGACGCTCCCGCAGATTCTCTATTTGCTGTCGCGCAACATCGAGCTCGTGATCCACGGCGACGGGCCGAAGGGCTTCCGCTTCCACTGGGACGAGTTCCGGAGCGGCTCGGGCGGCGGCAACTGCGGCCTGCCCGGAAACGAGGCGTGCAACTTGACGCACCCGGCGTCGATTCCGCGCGCGGCGGGCGTGCACCCCGACACGTTCGGCGGCTCGATGCTGCGCTTCTTCGGCGGGTTCGAGCCCGCGCTGCAAGCGCTCGTGTGGAGCGCCGGGCTCGGCGCGCTCATGTACCTCAACTGGGGCGAGCGCCGCGTGCGTCGGCTTTATTACATCGCGGCGTGGTTCCTCGCGGCGATCGCGACGATGGGCAAGGGCCCCGCGGGCTTCGGTCTGCCCGGTCTCGTCGGACTCGCGTACGTCGCGTCGACCAAGCGCTGGAGCGAGCTCACGCGCTTCGAGCCGATCTCCGGCTTGCTCGTGATCTTGATCGTCGCCATCCCCTGGTACGTCGCGATGTACGTGCGGCACGGCTCGCCGTTCACCGACCGCCTCATTTTCCACGACATGTTCAACCGCGCCTTCCACCACGTGCACGACACGAACGAGGGCGACGACACGAGCTTCCGGTTCTACGTCTGGCAGCTCGGCTACGCGATGTTCCCGTGGACGGCGCTCGCGCCGCTCGGCCTGCTCTGGTGGATGCGCAAGACCGACACCGAGCCCGGCAACACGACGCTCGTGAAGAACGACGTCTCCATCATGCTGGCGATGTGGTTCATCTTCGCCTTCGCGCTGTTCTCCTTCATGGGGACGAAGTTCCACCACTACATCTTCCCCGCCGTGCCGCCGGTCGCGATGCTCATCGGCATCGTGCTCGACGACATGCTCGGCAAGGCCGACACGTCGAGCCCGAAATTCGGCGCGTACGGCGTCGCGATCGGCGCGGCGCTCGCCGCGATCATCGTGCTCGTCACGTGGAAGCTGGGGGGAACGATTTGGGGCGACAAAGGCGTGGTCTTCGAGGGCGCCGACAAAATCGTCCTCGCGATCGCGTGCCTCGCGGCGCCGCTCGCGTTCGCCTTCGCGACGCGCTACCGCAAAGCGGCCATCGTCGCGCCCGACGACGAAGCGAGCGCGGACGACGACGACGGCACGGTCATGCACGAGCGGCGGATGTGGGGCGCGTCGGCGGTCGGCGGCGCGCTCGTGCTGCTCCTCGTCGGGCGAGACCTCGCGAGCAAGGGCGGCGAGAGCGCGGATCAGGACGGCGCCATCCGCCTCCTTCACCTCTTCACGTACAACTACCGCCGCGCGTGGCCGGACAACCTGAACTTCGACGCGGTGCTCGCGGCGTTCACGGCGGTCGCGGCGATCCTCGTCGTCGCCCTCGCGGTGACGAAGGTTCGGCGCTGGGTCGTCCTCGCGCTCTGCGGCCTCGGGTTCGTCTGGGCGCTCTGGGGCCTCGACGCGTACATGATTCGGACCGCGCCCCACTGGGGCCAGCGCGAGATTGCCGAGGCGTACTACAAGGCGCGCACGGGCCCCGACGAGCCGCTCGTCGCGTATCAGATGAACTGGAAGGGCGAGAACTTCTACACGGGTAACCACATCCCGGCGTTCGTCTCGAGCGGCCCGACCTTCACGCAGTGGATCCGCCAGCAGAAGGAAAAAGGCGTGAAGGTGATGTTCTTCGTCACCGAGCACACGCGGACGGGCGGCCTCCGGAGCGAGGTGCAGGCGAAGCGCTACACCGAGGTCACGGACAAGACACTCTGCAACAAGTTCGTGCTGGTCCGAGCCGAGCTCTGACGGGGCGCCTGTCGCTTGACGCCGGTCGAGTCTCCTTGCATGGTGCGCGAGATTGCACGCGACGAGGTCGGTCATGCGCTTCTCTTGGTTGTTTTTGGGGTGTTTTGCGATCGGATGCGGGGCGTCGGGCAAACCGTTCGTCCCTGACGACGCGGGCGGCGACGACGCGTCGTCCCAACCTGATTCGCCTTTCCTCGGCCAAGACGGCGGCCCCGCGTTCGACGGCGCGACGACCGACGCCGGCGGCGGCAAAGCTCTCCTCTACGCGCACACCAACACGACGCTCTACCAGCTCGATCCCCAAGACCTGACGGCGCCGCTCCAGACCGTGGGCGACTTCGACTGCATCGGGGGGACCGGCCAGGCGACGTCGATGACGGATCTCGCGGTCGACAAGAACGGGAACCTCTTCGCGGTCAGTCAGATCGCGGCCTACCCGCTGCAGATCCAAGGCAACGTCGTGCACTGCTCTGCGACGTGGAAGCTCCCGTCGGGGTCGGCCTTCTACGGTCTCACGTTCGCGCCGGAGAACACGGTGAACGCAGCCGAGACGCTCGTCGCCGCCGACTCGAAGGGCAACGTCTACTCGATCGACTCGCAAGGCAACGTGCTCAGCCTCGGCAACTTCGGCAAGGACAGCAAGAACAACGCGTACGAGCTCTCGGGCGACATCGTCTTTCTCGCCAACAACGGCACGCCCGTCGGGTTCGCGACCGTGCGCACCTGCCCGAACGGGACATGCGCGACGAGCGACACGCTCGTCGAGATCGACATGAGCAAGCTCAAGGCGGGCAACGTCGGCAGCGTCGTCAAATCGGTGCGCGGCGTGCTCCACCAAGGCACGAGCTGCCAGAACGCGGCGCAGCCCCCGTCGTACGGAAAGATGTACGGCATCGCCGCGTACGAAGATCAGGTCTACGGCTTCTCGCACGACACGGGCATCGTCGCGATCAACAACGTCGACGCGTCGGTGTGTCTCGTGTCGGTGCCCAGCGGGATCAGCTTCTCGGGCGCGGGCGTGACGACGGTCGCGCCGGTCATCGCGCCGCCGAACTGAGGTCCGCGCCAGAGGCGCGGCCGACAGCCCGAAGGGCGCGTGGACTCATCATTTTCCGGGCGCGAAGCCGGCGAGCAAGAGGTCGAGGCCCCGCGCGTACAGCGCGTCGTAGTGCTCCGGCGCGAGGAACGCCTGAACGCGCCCGATGTTCGGATGGTCGTCGCTCGCGGGCGGAAACGCGCCGGAGAGCTCGTCGAGGATGGAGCCGTTGCAGTAGCTCGCGACCACGCGGAAGAGCTCCGCCGCCGACTTCGCGGTGAAGCCCTCTTCGAGCAGCGCGCCGATGACCTGCTCGACGAGGTTTCGCGCGCGCGTTCGGAAGCGACGCGTCGCGAGCAGCGGGAAGGCCTTCGGGTGCGCGTGCGCGAGCGCGCGGTACGAGCTCGCGAAGCCGCGGACGCGCGACTCCCAACCCTCGCCGCGCGCGGGCACCTTCACTTCGCGGAAGAGGCGATCGACGACCGCGTCGAGGAGCGCGTCCTTGCTCGGGAAGTGATTGTAGATGGCCATCGCCTCGCAGCCGAGGGCGGCGCCGAGTCGGCGCGTCGAGAACTCGTCGAGGCCGATGTCGTCGATCAGCTCGAGCGAGGTCTTGGCGATTCGCTCTTGCGTGAGCGGTTCGCGGCGCGGACGCGCGGGAGCCGGGGCGCTGGACGACATGGGTCCAGGGTACCACCGCTCGTGCATCCTTTGCGATGCAGGCTCAATCGGTCGAGGCGTCGCCGGCGTCGGCCGCAGGCAGCTCGACCGTTTGGCAGCGGCTCGCGACGCACTGCGCGCCGATCCCGGTGCCGCACTGACAGACCGGCGGGTTGCGACATCCGCCGGTCGCGATGATGTCGTTCGTGTACTTGTCGTAGTCGCGCTCGTTGATCGCCGCGAGCTGGCAGTCGCAGGAGCAGATGTCGCCCACCACGATGACGGCGCACTGGAGATCCGCGTCGCAATCGGCCCCGTAGTTCTTCGCCTCGAGCGTCGGGCTGCAGCCGGCGACGAGCATGAGGGCGAGGAGCCTCATGGGCGTTCCGCGCGGACGACGAGACGCGTCGCGCCCGCGACCCCGAACGGCAAGAGCAAGAGACCGAAGCCCGGCACGAGCAGAACGATCGCGCCGAAGCTCCCGAAGACGAGCAGCGGCAGGAGATTGCGACCGAAGAAGCGAAGGCGAGCGCCGACGTTCACGGCGCGGAGGCCGAGCGGGTAATCGAGGAGATCCCACGCGAGGAGAAGCGCCGAGAGAATGAACTTCAGCGGGATGGTGACGACCGCGGCGGGCGGCGCGAAGAGCTCGATCAGCGTGAGGAGCGCGAAGAGCGGGAGCGAGACGGCGAGCCCGAGGACGTTCACCGCGATCGAGCGGACGAGGTTGTCCCAGAAGCGCGGCTTGGCGCGCGCGAGGCCGCCGAGCGCGAGCTCCTGACGCTCGGAGATCGCCTCGAGCGCCGCGCCCGAGAGAGGCTGCGCGAAGGCGAACGCGGACAGGACCGCGACGAGGACCGCGACGCCGCCGAGGAGGATTTCGAGGAGCCAGCGACCCGCGTCCGCCCACGCGCTCGAGCCGGCGACGATCGCCGAGACGAGGTGCCAGCTTCCCCACAAACCGAGCGCGCCAAGGCCCGTCGCGAGCGCGAGGAGCACGAGGACCGGGACCGCCGCGTACGGCCAGATGCGCGGACGCGAGACGACGAAGCCGATGCCGCCGAAGAAGGAGGAGGCGCCGTCGAGGATCCGGAGGCGCGCGGGCGAGGGAGCGAGCGGCGCCGCGGGGCGCGGGGCGCGGAGCGCGGTCGGCGCGATCGGCGGCGCGTCGGGGTTCACCGGACAAGCATTCGCGCGCGCGCGGTCCAAGTCAATCGGCCACGGCCGCGCGACTCACTCCGCCGGCCACTCCTCGCGAACGATCTCGAAGCGACCGTGATCGAACGGCAGCCCCGGCGCGTCCTCCACCTTGCGCAGCGTCTCGCGCACGCCCTCTTCCTTCAGCGTGCTGGCGCGGTGGTAGCAGTACGGGTTGTCGCCGATGTGGCCGAGCAGCACGTGCGTCGTCCAGTTGCAGCCGGCCTTGCACTCCTCGGCGTAGTAACAGGTCTTGCAGAAGCCGCGCAGATCGCCGGCCTTCTGATCGCGCGTGAAGCGCAGCGCGGCGGCGCGCTCCCAGATGTCCTTCAGCGACGCGTCGCGGATGTTGCCGCCCACGTACGCTTCCGTCGGGAGCGACGGACAGCCCTTGATGCTGCCGTCGGCCTCGATGCCGAGGGTGCTGCGCCCGGCGCCGCACGCGCCGCGGTGCTTACCGGGAAACGACGCGCGCAGGATCGCTTCGTACGGTCCGTAGTAGCCGATGTTGTTCCCGGGGAAGAATCGCACCTTCGCGGCGTCGGCCTTCTTCTTCAGCTCGGCGAGCATGGGGATGACGTCGAGCACCTGCCAGGGCTCGAGCAGCATGTTCTTCTCGTCGCCTGCGCGGCCCATCGCCGTCGTGAGCTGGAACTGCCAGCCGTGGATCTTCTTCGACGCGAGGAGCTCGAAGACGGCCGGGATCTCGTGCAGGTTCACCCTGTTGATTTGCGTGTTGGCGGCGACGGGGATGCCGACCTCGCGCAGGTTGTCGAACGCGGCCATCGCCGAGTCGAAGCTTCCCTTCACGCCTCGCTGCATGTCGTGCGAGTCGCGCAGGCCGTCGATCGACACGCTGACGCTCTGGATGCCGGCGTCCTTCGCGACGCGCGCGCGCTCTTTCGTGAGGCCGCGACCGCCGGTCGTCATCGTGCACTGCATGCCTCGTTTTCGTACTTCTCGTGCAATCTCTGCCCAATCGTCCCGCAGGTACGCCTCGCCGCCGATGAGCGTCACCTCGAAGACTCCGAGCTCCTGCATCTGGCGGACGAGATCGAGGCACTCTTCGGTCGAGAGCTCGTCGGGGCGCGCGCGGCCGGCGCGCGAGCCGCAGTGCCGGCACGCGAGATCGCACGCGAGCGTGATCTCCCACACGGCGTAGATCGGGCGCACGCCGTCCTGCGGGCGGACGTCGTCGGCGAGCGGGAGGCGGCGCTTCGCGGGGAGCGCGTTCGGAGCGATCGGGAGCGTGCGCGGACGATCGCCGAGGACCGCGGAGGGAAGCGGAGCGGGCCGAGAGTCTCGCGGGGGCTTGGGGGCAGCGCCCCCATCGCGAGCGGTCACTGATCGCTCGTGCCGGAGTCGATCGGCGGGCCGCCGTAGAAGGTCGCGGGCGCGTCAGGACCCGCGTCGCCCGCGTCGGGCATGACCGCGCCGTACATCGGTCCGGGGCTCGCGTCGTTCTGGGCCGCGTCTTGCGACGACGCGTCGGGCGCCGGAGCGCCGTACAGGGGCTGCGCGCTGCTGCATGCCGCGGCGACCGCGGCCGCGCCGCCGAGCAAGACGATGCGCGCGACGCGCGGAGCGGCCCCGCGCGGCGTGACGGCGACGGCGGCTCCGCAGAACGGACAGGACGACTCGCGGACGTGCCGCGAGCACGAGGAGCATACGCTAAGGCTCATGCCCCGAGGCTATCACTTCCCGCCGCTGATCGCCTTCGCCGCGTTTTCCTTGCACTGGAAGGCCGTCCCGTCGGGCGCGTGGACCAGGCAGCCCTTCTTGCAGGGCGTGTCGAGCGCGAACTTTCCGTTCGAGCAGACGAGCTTGTCCTTGAGGTCGTCGGAGCACGCGGGCGCGCCGTCTTTGAGGCACGGGTCGCCGACTTTGCCGAGCGACTGATCGCACTCGGCCTGGTAATGGCTGAAGCCGTCTTTGCCGTAGGTGCGGACGTAACACTTGCTCTCGCCGCCGCAGCGGACCGGAGCGCCGAGCTTGCCGCCTTTGCACGTGAGCATCGTGTCGTGCGACGCCTCGCACGCGACCGCGAACTCCTCTTGCGCGGGATCGCAGTCGTCGCCGGGCTGGCCGACGGAGCGATCGCACCACGGCCCGGTCGTGAGCGGAACGCAGCCCTCGTCGCCGCGGCACGCGCGCACGCGGACCATTTTTCCGTCTTTGCAGCGGAGCTCGGCTTTGTTGTCCGCGCTGCATGCGCCGCTCGCGCGCTCGGGGGCGCCGGGCTTCGGCTTGCAGGAGTCGCCCTCTTCCGCGTACGGCCAGCCGCAGTGACCCTCGCCGTTGTCGCCGACGGTGCACCCGTCTCGGCCGCAGCGCGACACGAAGATGAGCTTTCCCTGATCGCACCGCAGGTGCGACTTGCCGTCGACGCTGCAGACCGACGCGTTCTCCGACGCGCACGGGTCGCCGACGTCGGCCTTGCTCGAGTCGCACGTCGTCGTGCCCTTGTCTTCTTTGCAGCCGCCCGGACCCTTGCAGGTCTCGAGCGTGTACTTGCCGTTGATGCACGCGTAGCGCGCGGTCGGCGAGTCGCAGCTCTTTGCGTTTTCGGTGCAGGAGCCGCCTGCCGAAGGTTTGCAGTCTGCAAACAAAACGGAGAGCGCGATCGACGCGAGCAAGAACGTGACGGTTCGTTTCATGGCAGGGCGGCGAGCCTAACAGGATTCGCCGCCGCCCTCACCCGCGCTCATCCACCGTCGGGCGGCGGCGCGCCGTACAGCGGAACGCCGCTCGAGTCGACGGCGGCGGCCCCGTCGCTCGCGTCCGCGTCGGCCGCGTCGCTCCCCTGCTCCGCGTCGAATCCCGCGTCGGGGATCACCGCCCCGTAAGGGGGCTGGAGCGTGATGTCGTCGGTCGCGTCGGCGCCGCCGTCGGACGGGCTCGTCGTGCCGCCGCACGCGACGCCGAGCGCGGCCGCGCCGAGGATCTTCACGGTGCGCGAGACGCGTGGGCCGCGCGCGGGTGAGCTCGCGGGCGAGACGCGAGCGCCGCAGAACGGGCACACGGGCTCGCGCGCGTGGCGCCCGCAGCCGGCGCAGAGCGCGAGCGTCAATCCGTCCCCGAGTCGACGGGCGGACCGCCGTACGCGGGCGCCGGGCCGTCGGGCGTCGCGTCGAAGGCCGACGCGTCGGGCGGACCGCCGTACGCGGCTTGCATCGCGTCGTAGCCGCTGTCTTGCGTGGCCGCGTCGGTGCCGGCGTCGTCTCCCGGGCTCGACGAGCTGCACGCGAGCGCGACCGCCGCCGCGCCGAGCATCGCCCCGCGCGCGAGCCGCGCGCCGACCTTCGTCGTGCCCTGCAGCTCCGCGGAGCCGC
The DNA here is from genome assembly GCA_963731595.1 of uncultured delta proteobacterium. GTDB lineage: Bacteria > Myxococcota_A > Polyangia > Polyangiales > Polyangiaceae > DASXHD01. The sequence continues at coordinate 322,255 of CAVSWE010000001.1, read as the reverse complement.
AGAACGGGCACGCCGCGTCGTCACGCCGCACGTGCCGCTGACACCCTTTGCAAAGCAGGAACCCCATGCGTCGTCCTCCCGTCGGTCAACGTATCACGTCGTCTGGAGCTGAATCCCCGCGTTCTTGAACATGCCGACGAGGCCGGATTTGTCGACCGATTTCATCCACGCTTCCTTCGGGTCGACGAGCTTCTTCTGCACGAGCGCAAGCAGCGAGTCGTTCATCGTCACCATGCCCTGCGCCTCGCGACGTCTGCATGATCGAAGGAATCTGGAACGTCTTGCCCTCGCGGATGAGGTTCGCGACCGCGCGAGTTGCCCAGCAGGATCTCCATCGCCGCGACGCGACCGCCGCCGATCTTCTTGCAGAGGACCTGCGCGATGACGCCCTTCAGCGACTCGCTGAGCATGACGCGGATCTGCTCCTGCCGATCCGTCGGGAACTGGTCGATGATGCGGTCGACCGTCGAGATCGCGGTCGTCGTGTGGAGCGTGCCGAAGACGAGGTGGCCCGTCTCCGCCGTCTCGATCGCGATCGCGATGGTCTCGAGGTCGCGCATCTCGCCGACGAGGACGATGTCGGGGTCCTCGCGCAGCGCGGCGCGGAGCGCGGCCTTGAAGCTCATCGTGTGCTGGCCGACCTCGCGCTGGTTCACGAGGCACTTGTTGTTCTTGTGAACGAACTCGACCGGGTCCTCGATCGTGATGATGTGATCGCTTCGGTTCTTGTTGATGAAGTCGACCATGCCGGCGAGCGTCGTCGACTTGCCGGAGCCCGTCGGCCCGGTGACGACCACGAGGCCCTTGGTGAGGAAGCAGAGATCGAGGACCGGCTGCGGTAGCCCGAGCTTGCTCGGCCGTGATGATCTCGATCGGGATCTGGCGCAGGACCGCGCCGACTGCCGTTGCGATCCACGAAGACGTTCACGCGGAAGCGCGCGAGGCCGGGGATCTCGTAGGCGAAGTCGGCGTCGTGCTTCGCTTCGAAATCGGCCTTGGCCTTCTCGCTGAAGATGGGCGTGACGAGCGTCAGGATCGCCTCGGACGTGAGCGCCGGACGCTCCTTGAGGAAGTGCATCTCGCCGTGCACGCGCAGGACCGGCGACGCGCCCGACGAGAGGTGCAGGTCGGACGCCTGCTTGCCCATCATCTCCTGGAGGAGCTCGTCGATCGCGTGGCCGTCCTTCCGCGGCGGGGCGGGCCTGACCGCGGCCATGGCCGGGACGCTCGCGAAGGCGCCCTCGGATTTCTCGGGGGCGCGCGTCTCCGGGGCCTCGGCGGCGGCGGCTTTCGGGACGCGCCGTAGCGACAAGGTGAGGATGCCCGCGAGCGTCTGCGCCGTGAGCTCGACGCGCTCGCCGTTTCGCTCGACCGTGGCGCTCTTCTTCTCTTTCGCGATCGCGGCGACGTCCCTGGGGTCGAGCACCTCGGCGGCGAGCGCGAGCAAGCTCGCTTGCTGCAGCGGCTCGCGGCCGATCTCGATGCGCCGCCCGCCGCGCATCAAGTAGATGCGCTCGCCGGTGACGAGCCGGACTTCTTCGGCCTCGGTTTTCTTCAGCGCGTCGACGAGGGGATCGAGTCTCGACAATTCGGCCTCCGTACGCCGTGCAAGCAGCACGGCGACATTCGTGCACGGCACTTCACATGTGGATGGAAACGACGTGGCGCTTGTTGACCCAGACGATGCCGCCGTCGTCCTCGACGGCGAAGAAATCGGGCTCGGCGTTGAAGAAATCGGAGAGGCGCGTGCCCCCGGAGTCGGTGGGGCCGTGCTGCACGGCGCCCTCGAGGCTCTTTCCGTTGGCGAGCTCGACGCGGACGAGGTCGACCGCCGGCGACACGTCCTCGGGAGGGCGCGGAGCGATGTCGCTCGTCACGCGCACGCTGACGATCGCGTCGCGCGTCACGAGCTCGCCCGTTTCACCGCGTTGCACCGGCAGGCAGCGGCGCGCAGTGTTGAGGAACTCGTCGAGCGTCTCGGGCCCGTCGCGGTGCGAGGACGTGATCGAGAGAAAGAGAGTCCCCTCGAGCCTCCGGCCGTTCACGAGATCCACGTCGACCACCACGGGGAGCGTCGGGACCTGCCGCGGATCGGTCATCAGTCGACCAGCATATATGGACTCGGCTTGACGCGTTGCAACAAAGGCACCAAAACCTTAGTCATCGTGAGCGCCCCCAAACCCATTCAGGCCATCAACCGTTACCGCGCGGATCTCCGCGAATTTCAATTCCTCCTCTTCGAGCAATTCAAGGTCGGAGAGATCCTCGGCAAGGGGGCGTACGAGGCCTGGGGCGAGGACGAGGTGAAGAGCTCGCTCGCGGAGTGTTACCGCTTCGTACGCGAGGTCACCGGACCGCTGAACGCCACCGGCGATCACGAGGGGTGCCGCATCGAGAACGGCCGCGTCATCACGCCGACGGGCTTCAAGGACGCGTGGAAGAAGCTCTACGAGGCCGGGTGGAAGTCGATTCGGCGTCGCGCCGGAGCACGGCGGCGCGGGCGCGCCGCACACCGTTCAGATCCTCGTCGAGGAGATGCTCTCGGGCGCGAACGCCGCGTTCAACATGTACCCGGGCCTCGCGTTCGGCGCGGCCGAGGTCATCGCGATGTTCGGCACCCCCGAGCAGAAGGACATGTATTGTACACGCATGTTCGGCGGCACTTGGGGCGGCACGATGTGCCTGACCGAGGCGCACGCGGGCAGCGACGTCGGCTCGGCGCGCACGACCGCGACGAAAAACGCGGACGGGAGCTACTCGATCGTCGGCACGAAGATCTTCATCTCGGGCGGCGATCACGATCTCGCCGACAACATCGTGCACCTCGTCCTCGCGCGCGCCGACGGGTCGCCGGCGGGCACGAAGGGGCTCACGCTCTTCGTCGTGCCGCGCGTGCGGCCGAACGCCGACGGCTCGCTCGGCCAGGAGAACGACGTCGCGCTCGGGACCATCGAGCACAAGATGGGCATCAACGGCTCGGCGACCTGCGTGCTCAACTTCGGCGAGAACGGCAAATGCATCGGCTGGCCCGTCGGCGGCGAGGCGTCGATCAACAAGGGCATGCCGCAGATGTTCGTGATGATGAACGGCGCGCGCATCGCGGTCGGCGTGCAGGGCATCGCGGTCGCGTCGAGCGCCTACTTGAACGCGCTCGACTACGCGAAGGAGCGCAAGCAAGGCTCGTCGATCTCCCACTGGAAGGACCCGACGGCGCCGCGCGTCTCGATCCTCGAGCACGCCGACGTGCGCCGCATGCTGCTCGACATGAAGTCGCGCGTCGAAGGCATCCGCGCGCTCGCGATCAAGCTGACGAACCACCTCGATCGGGCCGAGCTCGCGCAGGGCGACGACGAGAAGAACTACCACCAGGGTCAGGTCGATTTGCTCGTGCCGCTGCTCAAGGCCTACGGGTCGGACCAGGCGTTCCGCATTTGCGAGACGGCGATTCAGACCTACGGCGGCGCCGGCTACACGCGCGACTACCCCGCCGAGCAGTACTGCCGCGACGCGAAGATCTTCAGCATCTACGAGGGCACGAACCACATCCAGGCGATGGACCTCGTCGGGCGCAAGCTCGGTCAGGCGGGCGGCGCGAACCTGCAGGCGTTCCTCGGGGACGTCGGGAAGTTCGTTGCAAAGTACAAGGACCACCCGGCGGTGGGCCCGAGCGCGAAGACGCTCGGCGTGTCGCAAGAGGCGCTCGCGGGCAGCGCGATGAAGCTCCTCATGTGGTTCCAGACCGGCAAGATGGAGATGGTGCCGCTCTTCGCGAACCGGTTCCTCGAGATGATGAGCGAGGTCGCGGTCGCGTGGCTGCTGCTCGAGGGCGCGGTGATCGCGCACGACAAGCTCGCGGGCGCCGGCACCGACAAAGCGTTCTACGAGGGCAAGATCGCACGCGGCGCGCTACTACGCCGCCGCCGTCCTCCCGAGCGTCGAGCTCCTCGCAAAGCAGATGAACGAAGAGGACCGCTCGCCCCTCGACATCAGCGACGCCGCCTTCGCCACCCTGTGAGCTCTCTCCGAGAGAGAGAGAGAGCAACAGGAAGATCAGAAGATCAGAAGGGTGAGAGAGGATTTTTTTGAAACCGATTCTTTTCTCTCGGCTTCTGAGCTTCTGATCTTGCTGTTCAATTCTCGCTCGGGGCGTCAGGGCAGGAGGACGATTTTGCCGTAGGCGCCTGGCTCGAGGATTTCGCGGTGGGCGCGGGCGGCTTCGGCGAGGGGGATTTGTTTGCCGACGATCGGGCGGAGGGTCGCGTTTTCGAGACCGGCGGCGATGGCGGCGTGGATTTCGCGCTCGTCCTGCGACGAGACGTTCCAGAGGAGCATGGCGTGGATGGTCGCGTCGCGCGTCATGAGATGGCGCGGCGTGATGGTGACCTCGCCGCGGCTGCCGATGACGACGACGCGGCCGTGGTGCGCGAGCATTGCGAGATCGTGGCCGAGGTTCACGTTCGCGAGCATTTCGAGGATGACGTCGACGCCGCGGCCGCCCGTCGCCGCGAGGATGGCCTCGCGGTAGCCCTCGCCGTGGTGATCGAAGACGCGGTGCGCGCCCTCGCGCGTCGCGAGCTCGCGCCCCTTCGGCGTGCCGGCGGTGCCGAAGAGCGTGAGGCCCATCGCGCGACCGAACTGGAGCGCCGCCGTGCCGACGCCGCCGCTCGCGCCGTGGACGAGGACGGTCTCGCCGGCGCGCGCGTGCGCGATCTGGCGAAGCGCGCGGTACGCGGTGCAGTAGGGGACGTAGAGGCCGGCGCCCTCGCAGAAGCCGACGCGCTCGGCGAGCGGGTGAACCTGGCTCGCCGCGGCCAGCGCGAGCTCGGCGTACGCCCCCGACAATGTGCGTGCAGTATACACGCGTTCGCCCGGCTTCACGTGGGTGACGCCGGGGCCGACCGCTTCGACCGTTCCGGCCGCGTCGCTGCCGGGCGTATACGGCAGCTCGGGCTTCGTGGGGCTCGCGCCGCTGCGCGCGTACGTGTCGGCGGGGTTCACGCCAGCGGCGCGCACGCGGACGAGCACCTGCCCTTCGCTCGGCGTCGGCGCCGCGACGTCCTCGAGCACGAGGACCTCGGGCCCTCCGAATTGGTGAACGCGTATGGCCTTCATGGCCGGGAAGCATAAGCCGCGCGGCGGGACTGCGCTCGTCGGGCCCTCGGAGAGAGAGAGAGAAAAACAGGAAGTGAGATCGCCACGAGTGCGCGAAGACGCGTCAGGGCGTCGGAAGGGATCGCCAAGGCGCGAAGGCGCCAACAATCGAGGTTGGCGTCTTGGCGCCTGGGCGATCGCTCCCTCTCGAGGAGCAAGCGGTGCGTGGCGTTTCGTAGGAGATCAGAAGATGTCCTTTTTTTTGCGGGAGAAGGGTGCCGACGGAGACATTGTAGTTGCAGTCTATGCATGCTGCCGTCATAGTTCAGGCAGGTTCTGCATGATTACATCCGACGTATCTCGGGCGCGTTTTCCGGGGGATCTCGTCGAGCACGCTCGAGCGTTCGGTGTGCTGTCGGCTGAAGTCGAGGTCCCCGGCGCCGGCGCCTTCGAGCGCGCCGCGCGCAAGCTCCGCCTCGACGCGAGCGTCCTCCGCCGACGCATGCAGTCGCTCGCCGGTCACGCCGGCGGGCCGCTCGTTCAGGGGCGCGGGCGCGAGCTTCGTCTGACGCCGCTCGGCGCACGCGTGCGGGGCGTCTGCGCCGAGCTCGTCGAGCTCGCGGGCGCGGTGCGGACGCACGTCGCGCCGCCCGAACGCGTCGTCATCGGGTGCACCGAGGCGGTGTCGAGCGATCTGCTGCCGGCGGCCCTTTCGGCGCTGCGGCGCGAGCACCCACACGTCACCGTCGCCGTCCGGCGGCTCGGCACCGAAGAGTGCGTCGCGCGGCTCGTCGCCGGCGAGATTGACCTCGGCGTCGCGCGAGGCGCACCCCTCGAGCGACGCTGGCCGCGCGAGCTCGACGCGACGCTGCTCGGCCGCGATCGGTTGTGGATCGCCGCGCCCCGCAAGCACCCGATCGGCCGCGCGAAGAGCGTTCGGCTCCGCGATCTCCGCGGCGCACCCGCTGGTCCTCTACGGGGCGGCGTCCGCCACGCGACGGCGCGTGATGAGCGCGCTCGCTCCGCTCGGCGCGCGCGTCGCGCTCGAGGTCGACGGACGCGCGTCGGCGCTCGCGTACGCCACGCGCGGCTTCGGCGTCGGATTTCTCTCCCTCCTGCCCCGCTCGGTGCCCCGCGCCGCGGGCGTTCGATTGCGGGACGTGACGCGCCTCTTTCCGGCGTCGGCGTTCTGGCTCCTCGTCCCACGCGCGCCGACGGGTGCGGCGGCGCGCCTCGGCGCGCTCCTCGCGCGCGCCGCGCGTGCCTCGCGCACGCTTCGGTTTCCCTCGGAATAAAGCGAAACCGACTACCGTCCAACGGGCGAATGAGGACCACCGCGAGTCTCCTCGGTGCGCTCGCGCTCGCGGCGTTCGCCGGCTGCACCCACGCGTTGCCGGTCGCGAAGGGCCCCATGGCGAGCACGACCGTACGCGCGGCGGCGCCCGATTTCGGCCCGCGCAACGTCGACGCCGCGCTCGAGAAGACGTGGCGCGAGAAGGGCGTGACGCCCGCCGCACCGGCCGACGACGCGACGTTCCTACGTCGCGCGTTCGTCGACATCGTCGGGACGATCCCGCCGCCCGAGAGGGTCGTGTCCTTCTTGGCAGACCGCTCGCCCGACAAACGCGCGAAGGTCGTGGACGATTTGCTCGCGTCGCCCGAGTACGCCGAGCACTGGGCGGATTACTGGGAGGACGAGCTCATGGGCCAGGCGCGCGCGGCGGACATCGACCGCTTCGCGTTTCGCCTCTGGCTGCGCGACGCCTTCGCGAAGAACGCGCCGTGGGATCGCCTGGCGTACGCGCTGCTCACCGCGACCGGTCAGAACGCGCCGGGCGGCGAGCGACCGAAGACGATGCGCGACGACGAACGCGCCATCGAGCGCAGCCCTGAGCCGATCAACGGCGCCGTCGACTGGGTCCTCAAGTATCGCGACACGCCGCAAGACTGGGCGGGGAACGCGAGCCGAACCTTCCTCGGCCTCCAAATCCAGTGCGCGCAGTGCCACGACCACAAGACCGAGAAGTGGACGCAGAAAGATTTCCGCCAGCTCGCCGCCTGCTTCATGCGCGCGCAGACGCTCCCGCTCGACGCGCCGATGCAGAAGGGCGTGAAGCGCGCGATCGTACGCGACATCGACAGGCCACTGCCGCGCTTCCTCCGCGATCCCGATCTCGGGCCCATGGCGCGCGCTCAGCCGGTCGCGCTCGACGGGACGCCGATGGAGGGCAACCCGCGCGAGGCGATCGCAAAGTGGATCACGACGAACCCGGCGTTCGCGGTCGAGGCGGTCAATCGGATGTGGGGACACTTCCTCGGTCGCGGGTTCGTCGACCCGGTCGACGACATCCGGCCGTCGAACCCGGCGGACTCGCCCGAGCTCGAGCAGGCGCTCGCTCGCGACTTCGCCGCGCACGGATACGACTTGAAGCGGCTGATTCGCACGATCGCGCTGTCGCGCGCCTACGGTTTGTCGACGAGCGTGCCCGACGAGAGCAAGCCGCCGGTCGCGTGGAGCCGCTTCCGCGCGACGCCGCTCGGACCGAACGAAATGCTCGACGCGCTGATCGACGCCACCGGGCTCGACGACGCGCTCCACCGCATGGGACGCCAAGACGTCGACGCACTGACCGAGCGACTCCGCCAGCTCTACGGGTTCGTCTTCGACGTCGACGAAGAATCGGACAAGCCGTCGTTCGAAGGGACGATCACCCAAGCGCTCGTGCAGCTCAACGGGCGGCTCGTCGCCGGAGGATCGACCGCGCTGCCCGGCACGGCGCTCGAGCGGATCGCGCGGAGCGATCTGACCGACGGAAAGAAGATCGAAGCGCTCTATCTCCGTACGGTGTCGCGCCCGCCCACGCCCGACGAGCTCGACGGCTGGACGCGATACCTCGCGAACCCGCCGCCGGTCACGGCGGCCGAAGCGCGCCGACGACGAGGACCAGGGCCTTTCGCGCGGGTCCGGGAGACACGCGAACCGAAGATCGCCGCGCTCGAGGACGTGATGTGGACGCTGCTCAATTCCTCCGAGTTCGTGCTCAACCACTGAAGGCCATGCACAGACGAAACTTCCTCACGCTGGGCGCGAGCGCCTTTTTCTCGGCGATGCTCGCGCGCGCCGCTCGCGCGGACGTCGGGCCTACGCCGAAGGCCAAGGCGATGATCCTCGTGTGGATGAACGGCGGGCCGAGTCACCTCGACACCTGGGACCCGAAGCCGGGTCACCCGAACGGCGGACCGACGAAGGCGATCCGCACGGCGCTGCCGGGGCTCTCGATCAGCGAGCACATGCCGGCGATCGCGCGCGTGGCCCGCAAGCTGACGGTGATCCGGTCGATGACCAGCCGCGAGGGCAACCACCAGCGCGCGCAATACCTGATGCACACCGGTTACGCGCCGACGCCGACGCTCGTGCACCCGTCGCTCGGCGGCTGGGTCTCGAAGAAGCTCGGCGCGCCGACGAACGGATTGCCGCCCTTCGTGTCGATCGGCGGACCGAGCTTTGGCGCGGGATTTCTGGGCGTCTCGAACGGTCCGTTCGTCGTGCCGAAGGCGGGGGCGCCGCCGGACGACGTCGTGCCGGCGACCGGCGCCGAGCGCTTCGCGCGCCGCCAGGCCCTGCTCGAGCGCGCCGAGGAGCGATTCGCGGCGCGGAGCGGGTCGTCGATGGTCGCCGAACGTCGCGCCGTCTACGCGCGCGCGAGCGCGCTCATGGGCTCCGCGGATCTCGAGGCGTTCGACGCGACCAGCGAGCCTCAGGCGGTGAAGGCCGCGTACGGCGACACCGACTTCGGGCGCGGCTGCATGGTCGCGCGCCGGCTCGTGGCGTCCGGCGTGCGCTTCGTCGAAGTCGTGCAAGACGGTTGGGACACGCACCAAGACAACTTCAACCGCGTGCAGAAGCAGCTCGGCATCGTCGATCCCGCCGTCGCCGCGCTCGTCGACGATCTCGATCGGCGCGGATTGCTCGCGACGACGCTCGTCGTCTGGCTCGGCGATTTCGGACGCAGCCCGCGCATCAACGCGCACGACGGGCGCGATCACCATCCGCGGGCGTGGTCGTGCATGCTCGCCGGCGGCGGCACGCGGCCGGGCCTCGTCGGGGCGACCGACGCGGGCGGCGAGAACGTCGCGGGGACGACCTACGGCGTCGCCGATCTGCTCGCGACCTGCGCCAGGGTGCTGGGCCTCGACCCACACGAGGAGACGATGACGCCCGTCGGGCGTCCCATCGCCGTCACCGACGGCGGGCATCCGATTTCGGCCGCGCTGACCTAAACGCGCGTTCCGATTTCGCGCGAGCAGGCGAGGCGTACGCTCCCCCCATGCGACGATTCGAGCTGAGTGACGGGGCGAGCAACAAGTTCTGGGAGGTCGACGTCGAGGGGAGCTCGCTCACGGTGCGCTTCGGCCGGATCGGGACCGGCGGGCAGACGCAGACGAAGTCGTTCGCGTCGGCGGCGCTCGCGACCGCGGAGCACGACAAGCTGGTCAAGGAGAAGGTCAAGAAAGGATACGGCGAGGTCGTGGCCACGGGGACGCTTGCTGCGGTTGCGCCGAAGGCGTCGCCGTCGCCGTCAGCGGCGCCGAGCCCCGCGCCGTCGCCGTCGCCGAGTCCATCAGCGGCGCCGAGCCCGGCGCCGAGCGCGAGCCTGGCGCCGAGCACGAGCCCGGCGCCGTCGGCGTCGCAGGGACCGCGGCCGGTGGTCGACTCGGTCGCGTGGACCGACGCTGCGCTTCGTCAAATCGCGCTCGTTCGTGGGTCGTCGCTGGCGGTGCCGCGGGTGCCCGACGCGAAGGCCACGTATGCCAAGCTCGCGAAGGCCGCTCGTGGCTTCGACCCCTTGCTCCGCGCCGGACTGAGGCGACCCGACGCCGACGTCGGGAAGATGGAGGCGGTGCGTGCGCTCTTCGCGAAGGGTGCTCTGCCCGCGGCGCTCGACGTCGAGACGCAAGCCGCGGCGTACGCGATGCTCGCGCCGCCGTTCAGCTGGAACGACGAGTCGCGGTGCGACGACTTCGTTCGATTCTGGCTCGCTTCGTGCGGGGCGGTGTTCGCGTTCCGCGCGCTCGCTCGCGCGAGCCAGCTCGTCGTCGACGCCAAGGCCGACGAGCACGTCGCGTTGCTAGGCGAGGCCGCGAAGCTTGGCGAGCAAGAGTGGTGGCGAGCGCGCGCGCAGCCGCCGTGGCGCGCGCTGCGGCTCGCGGACGTGCTCGCGACCGACGCCGAGCACCCCTCGCTCGTCGAGCTCGCGGCGTCGCTCCGCCCGACGTCGTCTCCGAGCGTGCGCGCGGCGATGGCAGCGGCGCTCGCGCAACACGATTGGTGCAAGGCCGACGCCGACGAGGCGCTCGCGCATCACGCTCAGCACGGCCTGCCGGGTTGGTATTTCCCGCTGTTGCTCGGCGCCGAGAGCGTCGACGAAGCGCAGGAGTGGCTATCCCGAGCCTCGCAGCAAATATGGCACGTCGTCGGGGGCCTGAGCGAGATCCGCTTCGATCTCGTCGCGCGGTTCGGACCGAGCGCAGCGAAGATCCTCGTCGAGCTCGTGAAGACCGCCGGCGCGACCGGCGCCGAGCGCGTTCGTGCGATGGCCGAGGCCGCTGCGCTCGTCGTCACGCCGGAGGTCGCGGAGCTCTTCGTCGCGAGCCTCGGCTCGAAGGAGCTCCGGTCGATCGCGGCGGACTACCTCGTGTCGCACCCGGAGCTGTCGTTCGAACGGCTCGCGCACGTCGCGACGCAGAAGGGCGCGACCGGCGACGCGGCCAAGGCGCTCGTGCGCGCCGTCGTCGCGGCGCATCCGGATTTCGTCGGGCGCGCCAAGGGCGAGCTCGGCCCCGCGGCGCGGGCCGTCTTGACGTCGGTCGAGAGCGCGGCGCATGTGCCGGCGGCAGACCCGAGCGAGCTGCCGCGCGTCCTCCGCGAGCCGCCGTGGACGACGAAGAACAAGCTCGCGCCGCCCAAGGTCGTCGCCGGCCTCGCGCCGCTACCCTTCCAAGAGGCGATCGCGTGGCGCCCCGGCGAGCGCGAGAAGCTCGCCGGCCGAGACGGCTGGCTCGCGGAGAGCAAGGACAAGCAGGTCGTGCAGAAAGTCCTCGCCGCCAGCAAGTCCGTGCCCGCGCCGAACGAGCGCTCGTGGAACATGCAGAATGCAAACATTCTCGCGCAGCTCCCGGGGCCCGACCTGCTCGCGCTCGCGCCCGGGCTCACGCTCTCGCGGTTCAACTGGTCGTACTACGGCGTCGCCGACATCCTGCTCGCGCGGCACGACGTCGCGATCCTCGATCTCGTCATTCGCTTCGCGCGCGAGGTCGACGCGGTGGCGGGCGCGGAGGTGATGGCGCGCGTCGCCTCGGCGCGCGTGGCGCCGGTCATGGCTGACGCGTTCGTCCGTTTGAAGAAGGCCAAGGCGCATGCCATCGAGTGGCTCGGGCGTTTCCCGGAGGCGGCTGCGGTCGGGCTGATCCCGGCGGCGATTGGCGCACCGGGCAAGTCACGCGAGGCCGCCGACGCCGCGCTTCGATTCGTCGCCCGCGAGCACCGCGACGTCGTCGAGGCGGTCGCCGAGCGCTACGGCGCCGAGGCCGAGGAAGCAGTGAAGGACGTGCTCGATTTCGATCCGCTCCTGACCTTCCCGAGCAAGCTCCCGAAGATGCCGTCGTTCTGGAACCCGGGCGCCTTCACCCCTCCCCTGCTCGCTGGGCGCGAAAAGGCGCTGCCCGCCGCCGCGATCGACGCGCTGGGGACGATGCTGGCGTTCAGCACGCTCGAGGATCCGTACGTGGGTCTCGCCGACGTGAAGGAAGCGTGCGACGCGCGCTCGCTCGCCGAGCTCGCGTGGGATCTCTTCCAAGCGTGGCTCGTCGCGGGCGCCACTTCCAAGGAGCAATGGGCGTTTCTCGCCCTCGCCCACTTCGGCGGCGACGAGGAAGCGCGCAAGCTGACGCCGCTCGTTCGCGCGTGGCCCGGCGAGGCGGCGCACGCGCGCGCGGTCGTCGGCCTCGACGTGCTCGCGCGCATCGGCACCGACGTCGCGCTCATGCACCTCCATGGCATCGCGCAAAAGCTCAAATTCAAGGGCCTCCAGGAGAAGGCCCGCGAGAAGATCGATCAGATTGCCGAAGCCCGCGGCCTCACCGCCGACGAGCTCGCCGATCGCCTCGTGCCGGACCTCGACCTCGACGACGACGGCTCGCTCGAGCTCGATTTCGGCGCGCGGAAGTTCGGCGTGGTCTTCGACGAGACGCTCAAGCCCGCCGTCCTCGACGACGCCGGCAAGCGCCTGCCCGACTTGCCGAAGGCCAAGCAGACCGACGACGCCGACAAGTCGAAGGCGGCGACCGACACGTGGAAGGCGCTGAAGAAGGACAGCAAGACGATCGCGCAGAGTCAGCTCCTCCGCCTCGAGGTCGCCATGTGCACGCAGCGTCGCTGGACGGTCGACGTCTTCCGCCAGTTCTTGCTCGGCCACCCGCTGCTCGTCCACATCGTGCGCCGGCTCGTCTGGGGAGTTTACGGAGAGAGCGGGCGTCTCGAGGGGACCTTCCGCGTCGCCGAGGATCGCAGCCTCGCCGACGTGAAGGACGACGCGTACGCGCTGCCCGACGGCGCTCGAGTCGGCATCGTTCACAGGCTCGAGCTCGAGAGCGCGCAGGCCGCCGCGTGGGCCCAGGTGCTCGGCGACTACGAGATCCTGCAGCCGTTCGCGCAGCTGTCGCGCGAGATCGCGACGCCGACCGACGCCGAACGAGCGTCGACGAAGCTCGAGCGCGTCGTCGGGCTCACGGTGCCGACCGGAAAAGTGCTCGGCCTCGATCACCGCGGCTGGCGGCGCGGGCCGCCGCAGGACGGCGGCGTCGTCTGCTGGTACGAGAAGCCGCTCGGCGGCGAGCTCGTGGCGTGGCTCGATCTCGAGCCTGGGATCTACACCGGCATGGTGAGCGAGTCGCCGGAGCAGAAGCTCGGCGGCGTGACGATCGCGAAGGGCGGCGACGGGTGGCGACCCGACCACCAAGCCTCGTTCGGCACGATCTCGGCGATCGCATTCAGCGAGCTGCTGCGCGATCTCGAATCGCTGCGCGGGTGAGCGCTCGCCGGCTCAGCCGAGCGCCTGGCGCGCGATGAACGCGCCCGCGGTCGCCGCGAGCCCGACGCCCGCCAGCGCGACGAGGCCGCGGTGCTCGTCGAGCCAGACCTGGGTCGAAAACTTCGCCGCCTTGGCGTCGAACGGTCCATGCGCGCCGCGGTCGCCGACGACCGGCTTCCAGAAGTTGTCCGGCGCGTTCGGGTCGGTCTTCTCTTTGCGCATCGAGCCCTTCCACGCCGCCTTGGCGAGGTAGTGATCGAGCAGCCCCGACGCGACGCGCTCGCCGAGCATCGATTCGACCGTCGGCCAACCGACCCACATCTCCTTGCGGTTCGAGTGCGCGGCCCAGTAGATGGCGCGCGCCGCGACCTCCGGCTGGTGGATTTTGCCGACGGGCCGCGCCTTCTTCTCCATCTTGTTGCGCGTCCACTCGAACTGCGGCGTGTTGAGCCCGGGGAGCTGCACGATTGTGAGCTTCACCTTCGACCGCAAGTGGATGAGCTCGGTGCGCACCGACTCGGTGAACCCCGCGACGGCGTGCTTCGCGCCGCAGTACGCGGATTGCAGCGGGATCGAGCGCTTCGCGAGCGCCGAGCCGACCTGCACGATGTGCCCGCGGTCGCGCGGCACCATGTGCTCGAGCGCGACGCGCGTCCCCCACACTTGCCCGTGGTAGGTGACGTCGGTGATGTGCTGGAACTCCTTCGGCGTGACCTTCATGAAGGGGCCGTAGATGGAGACCATCGCGTCGTTGATCCACACGTCGATCGGCCCGAAGACCTGCGCGACTTCCTTTGCCGCCTCGGAGACGTCGTCGTAGCGGCTCACGTCGGTCGGGATCGCGATTGCCTGACCGCCGAGCTGCTCGACCTCGCGCTTGGCTGCCTCCAGGCCGTCATGCCCGCGCGCGAGCAGACCCACGCGCGCGCCGCGCTTGCCGAACTCGCGCGCGACCGCGCGACCGACCCCTCCCGACGCACCCGTGATGACGACGACCTCGGACCTCTTGTTCTTCGACATTTCGTTCACCTCCTGGCGATCGCGACCGACGCGACAAGCGTTGCGGCGCAAGCCGCGCCGAGCGCGCCGAGCGCGCGTTTCTCGGCGGCGCGGCGCGCGTTTGTTCGAACCATGACGGCGCGCTGCTCGGGCCGGCCGGCCTGGTGCATCATTCCGTCGAGGCCGAGCTTCACGATCTCGGCGATGTGCAGCGCGCGGCGATCGGTCTCCTGCTCGATCTGCGTCTGGCAGGAGAACCCGTCGGCGACGATGATGGTCTCCTCGTCCGCCGCGCGCACGTCCGGCAAGAGAACGCGCTCCCCGCACTTGACCGACACGTCGTAGTGCTCGCCCGGCTCGAACCCGAACGAGCCCGCCATGCCGCAGCACCCGTCCGCCGGCTGGCTCGCTTCGATCTTCATCCGCTCGAGCACCTTCTCGTCGGGCTTCATGCCGACGAGCGCCTTCTGGTGGCAATGGCCGTGGACGAGCGCCTTCTTGCCGATCGCCGGGAGCTCGAAATCTTTGGCGTGCTTCTCGAGGAACTCCGAGATCGACACCACTTGGTCGTGCAGTCGCTTCGCGCCCCAGTCGGTCGGGAGCATGTTGACGAGCTCGTCGCGGAACACGGCCGCGCAGCTCGGCTCGAGGACGACGATCGGCGTGCCCTCCTCGAGCGCGGGTCGCAGCACGTCGATGACGCGTCGCAGATACCGGCGCGCGGCGTCGAGGAAGCCATAGTCGTAGAACGGCCGGCCGCAGCACATGTCCTGCGCGGGCACGATCACCTCGAAGCCCGCGCGCTCGAGCACGTCGACCGCGGCGTGGGAGATCTCGGGGTGAAAGTAGTCGTTGAACGTGTCGGGGAAGAGCACGACGCGTTTGTCCGCGTGCTTCTTCTTGCGCCGGGCGAAGCTCTTCCTGAAGCTCACCGGCGCGAGCTCGGGGATCTTTCGCTCTTGCGCCATGCCGGCCGCGAATTTCGCGACGGGCGCGAGCGGCGAGCGCGCGACGAGGTTCACGAGCGCAGGCAACGACGGGACGGCGTGGACGAGGCGCGACCAGAGGTGCACGAAGCCGAACGCGTACGCGTAACGAGGGCGCACGCGCCCCTCGTAGTAGTGCGAGAGGAACTCGGCCTTGTACGTCGCCATGTCGACGTTGACCGGACAATCGTGTTTGCAGCCTTTGCATGAAAGACACAGATCCAATGCATCTTTTACAGCTTCGGATCGCCAGCCGTCTTTCAGCACGTCGCCGTTCATCATCTCCCAGAGCAGACGCGCGCGGCCACGGGTCGAGTCTTTCTCCTCGCGGGTGACCATGTAGCTCGGGCACATCGTTTGGCCGCCGTGGTCGCGGCACTTGCCGATGCCCACGCAGCGGAGGACCGCGCGCGAGAACGCGTGGCGGTCGTCGGGATACTGGAAGTGCGTCTCGGGCTGCGGCGGGTCGTAGTCGGGGCCGACGCGCAGGTGCGACGTGATCGGGTACGGGTCGACGATCTTGCCCGGGTTCATCTTCCACGCCGGGTCCCACGCGCGCTTGAAGTCGCGCATGGCCTGCATCAGCTCGGGGCCGAACATCTTCGGGCAGGAGCTCGCCGCGCGCCTGGCCGTCGCCGTGCTCGCCGGAGAGCGACCCGCCGTAGCGGACGACGAGCTCGGCGGCCTCGCCGAGGAAGGCGCGAAAGCTCGCCACGCCCGGCCGCGTGTAGAGATCGAAGCCGATGCGGCAGTGGAGACAGCCCTGGCCGAAGTGGCCGTAGATCGAAGGGTGGTAGCCGTGCTTCGCCATGAGCGCGCGGAGATCGCGCAGGTACGGGCCGACCTTCTCGGGCGGCACCGCGGAGTCCTCCCATCCCGGCCACGTGTCGGGCTCGCCTTCGACCCACGCGGTCGCGCCGAGCGCGCCCTCGCGCACCTGCCAGACCGTATGCTCCTCCCGCTCGTCGTCGAAGATCTTCGACTGCACGTCGGGACGGCGTTTCTTCAAGGCGGCACGAGCGCGCGCGCCTGGCCGTCGGAGTCTTCCTTCGAGTCGCCGCCGAGCTCGACGAAGAGCCACGCGTGGCCAGGCGGGATCAGCGGCAGGGCGTCGTGCTCGTTGCCCTTCTTGCCCTCCCAGCGAACCAGCTGCTCGTCGACCGCCTCGAGCGCCGTCGGCATGACCTCGCGGATGAAGCAGAGATCCTCGCAGGCGTGATCCATCTCTTCGTAGCCGAGGACGAGCAGCGTGCGCTCGTTCGGGTTGGGCACGAGGTGCAGCGTCGCCTCGAGGATCGTGACGCACGTCGACTCGGTGCCCACCAGCGCCCGCGCGACGTGGAAGCCGTTCTCCGGCAGGAGCGCGTCGAGGTTGTAGCCGGAGACGCGCCGCGGGAGCTTCGGGTACCGCTCGCGGATGAGATCGCCGTAGCGATCGACGATCGACTTCATCGCGGCGTAGATTTCTCCGCGGCGGCCGCCCTCGCGAAGGATCCGGTCGAGCGCGTCGGGCGGGGTCTCGCCGACGCGCAGGCGCACGCCGTCGTACGTGAGGACGTCGAGCTCGTGCGTGTTGTCGCTCGTGCGCATGCCGAAGCCGTGCTTCACCGCGAGGAGCGAGTGCACGCCGCAGGAGTTGTTCCCGAGCATGCCGCCGATGGCGCAACGCGAGTGGGTCGCCGGATCGGGCCCGAAGTTCAGGCCGTGCTTCGCCGTCTCGGAGCGCAGCTCGTCGAGCACCAGGCCCGGACGCACGCGCGCGAGGCGCAGGCCGGCGTCGATCTCGACGATCTGCTTGAAGTACTTCGTCATGTCGAAGACGACCGCCTCGTTGCACGCCTGCCCGGCGAGGCTCGTCCCGCCGCCGCGCGACAGCACAGGCGCGCCGAAGCGGCGGCACACCTCGACGCCGCGGAGCACGTCGTCCTCGTCCTTCGGCAGGACGACGCCGATCGGCGCCTGGCGGTAGTTCGAGGCGTCGGTCGCGTAGAGCGCGCGATCGCCTTCGCTGAACCGGACCTCGCCTTTCACGACGGCGGAGAGCGCGCTCGCGAGCTTTCCTCGATCGAGGTTCAGCGCCGGCGCTTCGCGGCGCTCGCGGTCGAACCGTCGAGCTTCCTTCTGCTCACGCAACGTCACGAGGTGCACGGTCATCGTGGGTGCGTGCCGTGCAAGGTAAATGCCGCATGGCGTCGACGAAGCGGGACGAAGATCGGATCGCGGCCGTGCGCGAGGCGCTCGCGCGCGAGCGGTGCGACGTGGTCGTCTGCGCGCAACCTCGCCACGTGCTCATGCTGAGCGGCTATTGGCCGCTGCTCGGCACGGCCTGGGCGGTCGCGTCGCGCGACGGTCGCGTCGCGCTGGTCGTGCCCGAGGACGAGCTCGAGCTCGCGAGCGCCGGCTGGGCCGACGCGATCTACACGTTCGAGACGATGTCCCTCGAGCGGATCGACAGTGTCTTCCGTGCCGTGCGTGAGCCGCTCGCGAAGGCGCTCGAAGTCGCGCGAACGCTCGGCTACGAGCACGACGGCGCGCTCGAGCCGTCGACCTACGTGTCGCATTTCGCGTACGGCGCGGCAGGTCCCGCGGTGCTCGACGCCGCGGCGCCGCGCGCGCAGAAGGTCCCGGCCGACGCGTGGCTCGCGCGGCTCCGCTTGCGAAAGACCCGCGCCGAGCTCGCGAAGATGCGCGAAGTGTGTGGGCTCGCGCGCCGCGCGTACGCGCACGGCGTGCGAGCGCTGCGGCCGGGCGCGACCGAGCGCGAGATCGCCGCCGTCTTCGAGTCGGCGTTCGAGGTCGCGATCCCCGACGACGCTCGCGGTCGTGCGTTCTTCTATTGCATGGCGGGCCCGAACGCGGCCGAGTCTCATCGCGCGTTCCAGCGTTCGCGGTCGCGGCGGCTCGAGGCGGGCGACGCGGTGATCGTCCACTGCAACTCGGTCGTCGGCGGGTTCTGGACGGACCTCACGCGCACGTTCCTTCTCGGTGCGAGCCGCGAGATCGCGCGGCGCATGGAGGCGATTGCCGCCGCGCGCGCCGCGGCCATCGCGCGCGTCGCGCCGGACGTGCTCGCGCGCGAGGTCGACGCGGCCGCGCGCGGGGTCCTCGAGGCGCGCGGGCTCGGCGACGAGTTCCGCACGCCGACCGGGCACGGCGTCGGCTTCGTCGCGATCGACCACCGGGAGCCTCCGCGCGTGCACCCCATTTCCAACGACGTGCTCCTTGCCGGCATGACGTTCAACCTCGAGCCCGGCTGCTACCAACGCGGCCAGTGGGGCTTGCGCCACTGCGACATGGTCGTCGTCGCGCCCGACGGCTGCGAGGTCTTGAGCCCATTTCTCACCGAGCCCGAGCAGCTCGTCGTCCCGCTCTGAGGAGCTCTCCTAGAGAGAAAACAGGAAGATCATGAAGATCAGAAGGAATTCTTTCTTGGGGCCGGCTTTCTGCAAGGCTTGGACGGCCAGCAAGCGCCTCGCCGAGCCCTTCTGATCTTCTGATCTTCCTGTTTCTCTCTCTCGAGAGAGAGAGACGTCGCGAGCGTCACACCTTCTCGGCGATGCTCGGGAACATCGACCGGATTGACTGTCGGATGATGCCGACCTCGTTCGGGTCGCCCTTGAAGAGCGACGACGCGAACGCCTTGGCCTGGTTCAAACGGATGTGCGGCGGGAGCGGCGGCACGTCCGGATCGGTGACCGCCTCGAACACGAACGGTTTGTCGGACGCGAGCGCGCGTTCCCACGCCTCGTCGAGGTCCTCGGGCTTCTCGACGCGGACGCCGTCGAGCCCGATGAGCTGGGCGTACTTCGCGTATTGGAAGTCGGGGATGTTCTGCGACGCTTCGAGCTTCGGGTCGCCGCTCTGCGCGCGCATCTCCCAGGTGACCTGGTTGAGATCGCGGTTGTTGAGGACGCACACGATGAAGCGCGGGTCCGCCCACTTCTTCCAGTATTTGGCGACCGTGAGCAGCTCCGCCATGCCGTTCATCTGCATCGCGCCGTCGCCCACGCACGCGAGCACGGGTCGCTCGGGATACGCGAATTTCGCTCCGATCGCATACGGCACGCCGCAGCCCATCGTCGCGAGGTTGCCCGAGAGCGTCGCCAGCATCCCTTTTCGCATCTTGAGGTCGCGCGCCCACCAGTTCGTCGACGAGCCGGAGTCGGTCGTGACGATCGCGCCGTCGGGGAGCTTCGGCGAGAGCGTGAAGAAGACGAGCTGTGGGTTGATTGGGTTCGCTTTCGTGTGCGCCCGCTCGTCCATCAGCTTCGCCCAGTCCTCCACGTCCTTCTCGATGCCCTGCTGCCACTTCGAGTCGCGGCGCGTCTCGAGCATCGGCAGGAGCTTGCGGATGGTCTCCTTGCTGTCTCCGACGAGGTTGATCTCGTTCGGGTAGCGCATGCCGAGCATGCGGCCGTCGATGTCGATCTGGACGCCGCGCGCTTGCCCTTCCTTCGGCAAGAACTCCGCGTACGGGAAGCTCGTGCCGATCATGAGGAAGGTGTCGCACTCGTTCATGATGCGCCAGCTCGGTTTGGTGCCGAGGAGGCCGATCGCGCCGGTCACGTACGGCAGCGTGTCGGGGAGCACGGTGCGACCGAGGAGCGCCTTCGCGACGCCGGCGCCGACGCGCTCGGCGAGGCTCGCGACCTCGTCGCCGGCGTGCAGCGCGCCCGCGCCGACGAGGATCGCGACGCGCTGGCCCGAGTTGACGAGATCGGCCGCGCGCCGCAAGTCGTCGTCGTGCGGGATGACGCGCGGCGGATTCCAGCCGATTCCCGAGTGGACGCTGCCGTGCGTGCGCCGCGGCTCTTTGTACTCGAGCTCTTGCAGATCCTTCGGGATGACGACGCACGTGACGCTGCGCTCGGCGAGCGCGATTCGCACGGCGCGGTCGATGAGGTGGCGCATCTGCTCGGGCGTCGACCCGACCTCGACGAACTCGCGCGCGACGTCCTTGAAGAGGTTCGTGGAGATCGACCTCTTGTTGGTACGCGCCGCCCATCGCCATGCGATCTTGTTGGCCGACGATCGCGACGACAGGGGCGTGGTCCATCTGCGCGTCGTAGAGGCCGTTGAGCAGGTGAATCGCGCCGGGCCCGGACGTGGCCATGCAGACGCCGACCTCGCCGGTGAGCTTCGCGTGCGCGCAGGCCATGAACGCCGCCATCTCCTCGTGCCGGACTTGGACGAGCTCGATCTTCTCTTCTCGCCCGCGGAACGCGCCGAGCAGGCCGTTGATGCCGTCCCCGGGGAAGCCGAAGATGCGGCGCACGCCCCACTGGTGCAGTCGATCGAGCACGAATTCGCTGACGGTCTGGCTCATGGTTTCTCCTCGTGGCGCCACTCGCGGCGAAGCCGCGAGCAGGTACTGGGTTTGCTTCGCGGTGTCATTCACGCCCGATGCCAACCAAGCGCACGCTCGTGCTGGTGCTCGGCGGCGTCGCCGGAGCGGTCGACGCCGTCGGGTACGTCACGCTGTTCCATCTCTTCACCGCGAACATGACCGGCAACACGGTGAAGGCGGCGCATGGGCTCGCCGCCGGGCAATGGTCGAAGCTCGCGTGGCACGCGTTTCCGGTCGCGATGTTCGCGCTCGGCGCGATCGTCGGCGCGATCGTCGCGCGCGTGATGCGGTCGCGCGCCCGCGCGCTCGCGCTCGAAGCGGCGGCGCTCGGCGCGTTCGCCGTGCTCGCGTCGAGCCGAGACTTCGGCGAGCTGCGCTGGCTCGCGGCCGCGATGCCGGCCACGGCGATGGGCATCCAGTCGGTGACCGTGCGGCGCTGCGGCGGCGCCACGGTCCAGACGGCGTTCGTCAGCGGCGTGCTCGTGTCGTTTGCGGACGCGCTCGTCTCGTGGGTGAAGTCGAAGCGCGCGGACGCGGGCGCACGCGCGCGGCTGGTGCTCGGGATCTGGTGCGCGTACGTGCTCGGCGCGGTCGCCGGGTTCTCGGCTCACGCGCGCATCGGCGCGGCCGCGATCGTGCTCCCGCTGGGCGGGCTCTTCGCGGCGATCGTGCTCGTCCGTGGCGCACCGCGCGCGCGCGGCAAATCCGCGCTCCCGCGCGTGAGCCGTTCGGTGTAGGTCTGGCGCATGGCGCTCACGCTCTACACGGACGGCTTCTTCATCAGCCCGTACGCCTTCTCGGTCTTCGTCGCGCTCGAGGAGAAGAAGCTCCCGTTTTCGCTCGCGCCCGTCCCGCTCGACAAAAAGGCGCAGCAAGAGCCCGCGTACCGCGCCCAGTCGCTCACCGGGCGCGTGCCCGCGATCGAGCACGACGGCTTCTGGCTCGCGGAGTCGGCGGCGATCGTCGATTACCTCGACGACGTCTTCCCCGCGGCGCGCGTGCTCCCCGCGGACCCGAAGGAGCGCGCGCGAGCGCGCATGGTGCTCGGCTGGATCCGCTCGGATCTGATGCCCATCCGAGAGGAGCGTCCGACGCACACGATGTTCTACGCGCGCGCCGCGCGCCCGCTCTCGCCCGCCGGAGAGGCCGCCGCGGCGCGCCTCGTCGAGACCGCCGAGCGACTCGTCCCCGCGGGCCGCACGTCGCTCTTCACGACGTGGTCGCTCGCCGACGCGGACCTCGCGTTCATGCTCCAGCGCCTCGGGCTCAACGGTCACCCGCTGCCCGAGCGGCTCCGCGCCTTCGTGAGCGAGCAGTGGGCGCGACCGTCGATCCAAAAATGGATCGCGCTCCCGCGCTCGCCGTACGTCCCTTACGGCTGAAGGGAATGGGAAGATGAGCGACGACGCCCGGCTTTCGAAGCGCTTCGAGGAGGCTCGGCCCCGGCTCCGCGCGGTCGCGCACCGCATGCTCGGCTCCGCGGCCGAGGCCGACGACGCGGTGCAAGAGGCGTGGCTCCACGCGAGCCGCGCGGGGGCAAGCGGGGTCGACAACGTCGCCGGCTGGTTGACGACGATCGTCTCACGCGTGTGCCTCGACATGCTCCGCTCGCGAAAGTCGCGACGCGAAGAGCTCGTGGACGCGCCGGACGGCTCGGCGAGAGCGCACGCTCCGGGGCCGGACGACCAAGCGCTCGTCGCCGACGGCGTCAGCGTCGCTCTGCTGGTCGTGCTCGACGCGCTCGAGCCCGCGGAGCGCCTCGCGTTCGTGCTCCACGATTCGTTCGACGTGCCGTTCGAGGAGATCGCCGAGATCGTGGGACGCTCTCCGGACGCCGCGCGCCAGCTCGCGAGTCGCGCGCGCCGGCGCGTCCGCGGCGCCCCCGCGACCGACCCGAAGATCGCCGAACAGCGGAGCGCCGTCTCGGCTTTTCTCGCGGCGCTCCGCGCGGGCAATCTCGAAGGCGTCGTCGCCGTGCTCGATCCGGACGTCGTCGTTCGCGCGGACGGCGCGCTCGGCGAGACGCGCGGCGCGCGAAAGTGGGCGAAGGGCGCGGTCGCGTTCGCGCGGCTCCTCGGTCCGGCCGAGCCCGCGCTCGTCGACGGCGCCGTGGGTGTCGTCGTCGCTCGCGGCGGAAGGCTGTGGCGCGCGCTTCGCTTCGCCTACGCGGACGGAAAAATCGCGCGCGTCGAGATCGTCATGGATCCGAAGCGCGTCGCCGCGCTCGACGTGCGCTTGCTCTAGGCCTTGCCGTCGAGCACGTCGCGGACGCGACGGTGGAGGAGCTCGGGCGTGAGCGGCTTCTGCAAGAACGCGACGCCGGAATCGAGAATTCCGTGCTGCGCGATCGCCTCGTCCGTGTAGCCCGACATGAAGAGCATCTTCATGTCCGGACGCGTCAGGAGCAAGCGCTCGGAGAGCGTCCGACCGCTCATGTGCGGCATGATGACGTCGGTGAGCAGGAGGTGGATCTTCGCGTGGTGCTGCTCGCTGACGAGCAGCGCGTCGCCCGACGAGGACGCTTCGAGCACGACGTACCCGCCTCGCCGCAGGATTCCGCGCGCGACGCCGCGCACCTGCGCGTCGTCCTCGACGAGCAGGATGGTCTCGTTCCCACCGACTCGTTCGAACCGCGGCGGCGGCGAGGCGAGCCGCTCCGCGCTCGCGTCGGTGCGTGGAAAATAGACTTTGAACGTCGTGCCCTGATTCCGGGCTCGCTGTAGACCCAGATGTGGCCGCCGCTCTGCTTGACGATGCCGAAGGCCGTCGCGAGCCCGAGCCCGGTCCCCTTTCCGCTCTCCTTCGTCGTGAAGAACGGCTCGAAGATGCGCGAGAGCGTCTCGCGGCTCATGCCGACGCCCGTGTCGCTGACCCCGATCATCACGTACTCGCCGGGCGCCACGTCGACATGGTCGTCCACGTAGTCGTCCTCGAGCGTGACGTTCTTCGTCTGGACGGTGAGCTTGCCGCCGCTGGGCATCGCGTCGCGAGCGTTGACGACGAGGTTCATGACGACCTGCTCGACCTGGCCCGGGTCCACCCGAACGCGGCCGACGCTCGGGGCGAGCAAGAGCGCGAGCTCGACGTCGGCGCCGAGGAGGCGCTCGATCATCCGCTCCATTCCCGCGAGCACCGAGTTCAGCTCGACCACGCGCGGCTCCATCACTTGCCTGCGGCTGAAGGCGAGGAGCTGCCGCGTGAGATCGCCCGCGCGCCTGCCCGCCCGCGCGATCTCGCCGAGCTCGGCGCGCATCGGGTCCTCGGGCGCGAGTCCGTCGAGGATGAGGTCGGTGTAGCTGAGGACGACCGAGAGCATGTTGTTGAAGTCGTGCGCGACGCTCCCGGCGAGCCGGCCGACCGCCTCCATTTTCTGGGCATGGCGCAGCTGCTCCTCGGTCCGCGCGAGCGCCCGCTGGGAGCGTTTTCGCTCGGTCACGTCCAGCGACAGAAATGCACGTCCCCTCGGGAACGGGCACGAAACGGAGCGCGAAACAGCCCGTCGAGCCGTCGGCATACGAAGATTCGTGCTCGGCGCGGCGGTGCTGGCAATCCTCCATCGTCGAGCGCAGCGCCTCGAACATCGGCGTCGCTTCGATGCCGGGGAAGCACTCGGTCATCTTCTTGCCGAGGAGCGCGTCTTTGGTCGCGTCGACCTGCGCGGCGGCGGCCGCGTTGAGGTAGACGTACCGATAGTCGAACGAGATGACCTGACACCCTTCGTGCAGGTTCTCGAGTACGTCGCGCGCGAGTCGCGCCTCGGACGCGTCCATGACGCAAGCATACGAAATCTCGTGCGGTCGCGTCGTCTTTCACGAGGTCGTTCGGCGCGCAGACTGAGGGTATGCTTGCGGGCGATGCGCCCCCTCGTCCTCCTCGCAATCGTCGCGACAGTCGCGTCGTGCAAGAAATCGCCGATGGACCGCGTCGAATCCATCCGCGAGCAGCTCGCCGGGGACTCGCCGCGCTGGGACGCTTCGCTCGCGCGCTGCGCCGGGTCCGGCTGCGCCGCCCAGGTCGCGAAATCGATCGGTGGGACCTTCGACGAGAAGAAACCGGATCAGCTCTCGGCAGCGGCCGTCGCGGTCGTCGTCGCACGCGACCACCGCGGCAGCGCCGTCGACGAGCCCGAGGTGTGGCTCGCCGCCATGCGCAAGGCGAAAGGCCCAGGCGCCGACGCCCTCCGCCTCGCGACGGCGCTCGAGATGAGCCGCGTCGCGGGCAAGGACGCGCACGCGCTCGACACGGACGCCGACGCGCGCGCGTTCCTCGCCGACGTCGCCGCGTCGATTCCCGGCGCGTGCAAGAGCTACGAGCTCCTCGGCGGCGGCGCCGACCCGGACGCGATGCCGCCGGTCGATTCGCCCGATCATTCGGCGTGCGTGCAGCGCAATCTGTCGCGCAAAGAAGGACCGGGCGGCGGCTATGGGCAGGGCCTCTTCCGCGGGGCGGCCGGCGCGCTCGCGCTTTGGAAGGCCGCCGCCGCCGCGCTCCACGACGGCGAGTCGCTGACGACGGGCGCCGCGAAGGCGGCGCTCGACGCCCGGCTCGCGACGATCGACGCGGCGACGCCGAAGATCGTGCCGAAGGTCGTCGCAGCCCCCGCGGGCAACACCTGGGGCCAGATGGAGACGCAACACCAGACGCCGCTCGGGGCGGACGCGGGCGCGCGGCGGTGACGCGCTCGAAGCGCAACCACGCGGCCGACCTACGCGGCGCGAGCAAGCTCGCCGTCGACGCGACGACGCGCGTCACCGGCGTCGTACAAGCCGTGCACGGCACGATCGGCGGCGCGCCGGCGCGCCTCTTCTCGGCGCCCGTCTACGCGAGCATTCGCGCGATCGCCAAGCTCGTGGGCAAGAGCGTCGACGTGACGCTCACGCGGCTCGAGCCCATCCTCGGCGAGAGCGCGCCCGGCCCCGAGCGCGACGCGATCGTCGCCGCGCTGAACGGCGTCGTCGGCGATTACCTCGAGGAGACGCACAACCCGCTCGCGACGCGCATGCGCCTCCGGACGCACGGCGAGCCGCGCCCGCGCATCGTCGTCCTCCTGCACGGCTCGTCGATGCACGACGGGCAATGGCGGCGGGACGGCCACGATCACGGCGAGGCGCTCGCGCGGGATCTCGACGCGACGGCGGTCTACGTCCTCTACAACAGCGGCCGCCACGTCTCCGAGAACGGACGCGAGCTCGCGCGCGCTCTCGAAGAGCTCACGTCGTCGTGGCCGGTGCCGATCGAGTCGATCGCGCTCGTCGGCCACAGCATGGGCGGGCTCGTCGCGCGGAGCGCCTGCCACTACGCGGAGGAGGCGGGTTTCTCGTGGCGCGCGCGCGTTCGGAAGCTCGTGTGCCTCGGCACGCCGCACCACGGCGCGCCGCTCGAGCGCATCGGAAATCTCGCGCACGCGCTCGCCGGCATCAGCCGCTACAGCGCGCCGATCGCGCGCCTCGGCCGCCTCCGGAGCGCGGGCGTCACCGATTTGCGCTTCGGCAACGTCCTCGACGAGGACTGGAGCGGGCGCGATTGCTTCGCGCACGGCAAAGACCCGCGCCGCTGGCTCGCGCTGCCCGCCGGCGTCGAGTGCTTCGCGCTCGCCGGCACGACGGCGAAATCCGCGACGGCGCGAAAGCTCCCCGGCGACGGCCTCGTCCCCGTCGCGAGCGCGCTCGGCCAGGACGGCGAGCGCGACCTCGGCTTCCCCGAGTCGCACCGCGCGATCGCGTTCGGCACCGGGCACCTCGATCTCGTCGGACCGAGCGTCTACGAGACGCTGCTCCGCTGGCTCGAGCCGCTCAAAACGTGACGGCGTGCGGCGTGGGGTCGCCCATGCGCAGCTCGTACATCTTGCCCGCCGCGAGCCCCGAGAAGGTCTCGGTCGTCAGCGCCTGATCCGGCCAGCGCACCGTCACCGCGTCGGTCTGCGCGCACGCGCCGAGCCCGAACGAGAGCACGGTGTCGTTCTGCATGCTCATGTGGCCGTAGCTCCCGTCGTGCTCTTTGACTTGTGTCGCGCCGCCGGCCGCGAGCGTGACCCGCGCGCCGATCGCGTTCTTGTTCGCGGTCACGCCGTCGCCGACGAGGCGGAGCTGGACCCAGCCGTTCTTCGAGACGCCCTGGTTCTCGTAGAAATGGACCTCGTTCGTCTTCCAGATGTTCGCGCAGTCGCGCGCGGTGCCCGAGCCGACGACCACGTCGAGATCGCCGTCGCGATCGAAGTCGGCGATCGTGAGCCCGCTCATGCACGGGTGGTGCAGCCCCCACGCCTGCCCGACCTCTTCGAACGTACCGTCCGCCTTCTGATGGAAGACGAGCCCGAACTGATCGGGGTAATCGCTCGCCGCGACGATCAGATCCTCGCGCCCGTCGTTGTCGAGATCGCCGCCGGCGACCATCAGCCCGCCCTCGTTCCAATCCGACGTCGGGTGCGGCCACACCATGCCGGTCGCGGCGTTTCCAGGGCGGTCGAAGGAGATCGTCCCGTCCTGCGTCGTGTTGCGCAGGAGCTGCGAGCTGTCGCTCGACTCGCCGATGTGCCAGTGGTGGATCTCGGCGCTGTAGAGATCGAGCTTGCCGTCGCCGTCGAGATCGCCGCAGTAAGTCGAGAAGGTGTTGCCTCCGAGCCGCCACGGCTGATCGTCGACGCCGTGCGCCCAGTCGGCGTCGGCGGGCTGCGGGCACTGAATCAGCGGCGCCGCGACGCCGGCGCAGTCGCTCTCGGATGCGTGCAGAGTGCAATAACAGGCGAAGAACTGGTTGTCCTTGTAATCGAGGTCGTCGTCGGCCGCGTACCCGCTCGCGCGTCCCACCTCGGAGAACTTGCCG
Organism: uncultured delta proteobacterium; assembly: GCA_963731595.1. GTDB lineage: Bacteria > Myxococcota_A > Polyangia > Polyangiales > Polyangiaceae > DASXHD01. Next base: position 294,920 of record CAVSWE010000001.1, on the reverse strand, counting down.
GTTCCGTCGTTCTGGTAGAGGAAATTCCACTCGCGCCCGTACGCGCTGACCATGAGCTCCGGCGAGCCGTCGCCGTCGAGATCGCACGACGTGACGCCGTAGGCCGGGCGGCTGGCCGTGCCCTGCGCGAAGCCGGCGACCGTCGTCGTGAGGCCCGCCTGGGCGGTGATCGCGCCGAACGTCCCGTCGCCCTTTCCCTGGTAGAGCTGCGCCTGCACGCCGCTGTAGCTCTGGCCGTAGTTTTGGTACCAAAAGCCGACGAAGAGATCGATTTTGCCGTCGCGGTCGACGTCGGTCATCGTCGCCGCGGTCGTCGGCCAGAGATCGGTCGCGGACGGATGCGGATCGGAGATCGGCGCGAGCGCGAAGTGCCCGGTGCCGTCGTTGATCATGATCTCGCTGCGATCGCCGGTGTCCGTCGCGGCGTTGGTCGGGTCGACGTACGTCCCGCTGAAGACGTCGAGATCGCCGTCGTTGTCGACGTCGCCGACCGAGGCCACGCTCGCCGAGCGGAGCTGCGTGGCCGTCGCGCCGCCGCCGCGCACCTGGAAGAGGCCGCTGTCGACGGTCGCGTCCACGAAGGTGCGCCCGCCGCTCCCGTTCGGCCGATTCATCAGCACCCACGTCGTCCGCGGCTGCGTCGTGTCGTCGCGCTTGTTCGGCGTGTCGTTCGAGAGGATCAAGTCGGGGTAGCCGTCGCCGTCGAGATCGGCCGAGACGATGCGGTTGCCGGTGACCCCCGCGAGGCCCCACGCCTGCGTCGAATCGACGAACGTGGTGCCGGTCGCGCCGTGGGGATCGCACGTCGGTCCCGCGTCCGGGCCGGCGTCCCCGACGCCGCCGTTGCCGCTGTCGCACGCCGCGAAGAGCCCGACCGAAGAAAGAGCGACACCCAGTACCCAAAGCAACTTCATGCGCGCGGTCCTTTGCGACAAATTCTCGCGCTTGTCACCCGCTCGCGCGAGAAAAATTGTTGCCGCGCGCAGGCAGAAAACCCGGGTCGCGGCGTCAGCGGCGAAATGCGTGCATGATGCAAGCAGTTCGGCACGCGCGCCAAAGCGCACGGCGGAGACCGCCGAGGCTCCACACCCGACGCGCCCGACGACTGGGCCCGCGCGGTGCGGGCCTCGCTTTCCGAAGAAACGGCGGCCAGCGAGGGCCGCAGACCGGGCACATGCGTGAGGGTTTCGACGCCCGGGTCGGCCGAGGGCTTGCGGGTGGGCTCGGCGCGAATTCTCTTTCTATCTCTTGACGAGCCGCGTCGGCCGGAGAATATTTCGCACACGAAACTTTCGTACTCGTAGGAGAGACTCATGGCCGATTTGCGATTCGACGGGCGGGTGGTCATCGTCACGGGTGCGGGCAACGGGCTCGGCAAGTCGCACGCGCTCCTCTTCGCGTCGCGCGGCGCCAAGGTCGTGGTCAACGATCTCGGCGGCAAGCACGACGGCACCGGCAAATGGCTCGACGGCCGCCGACGCGGTCGTGAGGAGATCAAGGACGCCGGCGGCGAAGCCGTCGCCAACTACGACTCGGTCGAGGACGGCGCGAAGATCGTCCAGACGGCGATGGACACCTGGAGGCACGTCGACGTCGTCGTGAACAACGCCGGCATCCTCCGCGACACGTCCTTCCAGAAGCTCACGCAAGACGACTGGGACCTCATCTACCGCGTCCACGTGCTCGGCGGCTTCCGCGTGACGCACGCCGCGTGGAACGTGACCGACGCATGCGCGACAAAGGCTACGGGCGCGTCATCTTCACGGCGTCGGCCGCGGGCATCTACGGGAACTTCGGCCAGTCGAACTACTCGATGGCGAAGCTCGGCCTCGTCGGCCTCTCGAACACGCTCGCGATCGAAGGGCGCAAGAAGAACATCCGCGTCAACGCGATCGCGCCCATCGCCGGCTCGCGCATGACCGAGACGGTGCTCCCGCCGAACCTCATCGAAGCGCTCCAGTCCCGAGTACGTCTCGCCGCTCGTCGCGTGGCTCTGTCACGAGTCGTGCGAGGAGACCGGCGGCCTCTTCGAGGTGGGCGGCGGCTTCTACGCGAAGCTCCGCTGGGAGCGCGCCGAGGGCAAGACGTTCCGCCTCGGCCGGCAGCTCACGCCCGAGCTCGTCCAGAAGAACTGGGACGCGATCACCGAGCTTCGAGAAGGTGACGCACCCGACCGACATCACGTCGTCGATGCAGCCGATCCTCGGCAACCTCGACAAGAAGTCGCGCGGCGGCAACGACCTCATCGACGTCGACGCGGCGCTCGAGCGCGAGATCTCGCCGCCGATCTCGAACAAGTACGACGAGCGCGACGTCGCGCTCTACGCGCTCGGCGTCGGCGCCGCGGAGAACCCGCTCGACCCGAAGGATCTCCCGCTCGTCTACGAGATGAGCGGCGAGGGCTTCCACGTTCTGCCGACCTTCGCGGTCATCCCCGCGATGCGCGTCATCTTCGAGCAGTTCAAGAAGGGCGAGAAGGCGTCGGGCCTCAACTACGGCTTCGAGCGAATCCTCCACGGCGAGCAGTACACCGAGGTGAAGCGCCCGCTCCCGCCGAACGCGAAGCTCACGCACAAGACGAAGATCAAGGACATCTTCGACAAGGGGAAGAACGCCGTCGTCGTCACGTCGATCACGACGACCGACGAGAACGGCGAGGAGCTCGCGTACAACGAGCTCACCTCGTTCGTGCGCGGCGCGGGCGGCTGGGGCGGCGACCGCGGGCCCGAGCGGCGACGTGAACGTCGCGCCGGACCGCAAGCCGGACGCGGTCGTCGAGGAGAAGACGCACCCGAACCAGGCGCTCCTCTATCGCTTCTAGCGGCGACATCAACCCGCTCCACGCCGATCCGAATTTCGCGACGAGCTTCGGGTTCGACAAACCGATCCTCCACGGCCTCTGCACGTTCGGCTTCGCCGCGCGCGCGGTGATCAAGGCGTTCTCGAAGGGCGACCCGCGCTTCTTCAAGAGCATCAAAGTCCGCATGGCCGACAGCGTGTTCCCCGGCGAGACGCTCGTCACCGAGATGTGGAAAGAGAGCGACACGAAGATCGTGTTCCGCACGAAGGTGAAGGAGCGCGACAAGGTGGTGCTGTCGAACTCGGCGGTGGAGCTCTACAAGGAGATCCCGAAGCCGGTCGCGAAGAAGAAGGAAGCGGCGCCCGCCGCGTCCGCGAACGCGATGCCCATCGCGGCCGACATCTTCGCGGGCATGGGCGATTACCTCGCCAAGAACGCCGACGCCGTGAAGAAGATCGGCGTCGTCTACCAGTTCAAGCTCGCGAGCCCGGACTCGACCTGGACGGTCGACACCAAGAGCGCGACGGTCGCGGCCGGCGAGACCACGCCCGCGCAGTGCACGCTCGCGCTCAGCAACGACGACTTCATGGCCATGTGCACCGGCAAGGCCGACCCGATGAAGCTCTTCATGGACAAGAAGCTCAAGATCAGCGGCGATCTCATGGCGTCGCAGAAGCTCGAGTTCCTGAAGAAGATCGATCCCCAGTCGGTGATCGACGCGATGAACAAACGCGGAGGCGGCGCGGCGGCCGCGGCGCCGGCGAGCGCGCCGAGCGGCTCCGGATCCGGCGACGTGTTCCTCGCCATCCAAGACCACGTCGAGAAGAACGCCGCCGAGATGCAGAAGATCGGCGTCGTCTACCTGTTCAAGCTGACCAGCCCCGACTCGTCGTGGACGGTCGACCTCAAGGCCGGAAAGGTGGCGCCCGGCGAGACGACCAAGCCCGAGTGCACGCTCGAGCTCAGCGACGCGGACTTCATGGGCATGACGAGCGGCAAGGCCGATCCGATGAAGCTCTTCATGGACAAGAAGCTCAAGATCAGCGGCAACGTGATGGCCTCCCAGAAGCTCGAGTTCTTGAAGAAGATCGACAAGAACGCGGCGGCGGCGGCGGTCGCGGCGAAGAAGGCGGCGGGCGCGGGCGCGGCCCCGGCGGCGGCGGCGACTCCGAAGTCGGCGTCGGCCAACGCCTCGAAGATCTTCGAGGCGCTCAAGAAGCGGCTCGCCGAGAACCCGAAGCTCGCCGGCGAAATCGGCGCGCGCGTCACCTTCGTCGTCGACGGGCAGAAATTCCCCGTCGACTTCGGGAGCGACAAGGAGGCGGCGACCGTCGTGGTGAACGACGAGGATCTCACCGCGCTCGTGAAGGGCGCGAACGCGCAGTCGCTCTACATGAAGGGTCAGCTTCGCGTCGAGGGCGACGTCCGCGTCGCCCACAAACTCGGAATTCTCAAGGACTTGATCTGAACGAAAGAGGTACTGCCATGGGTCGTCGAGTGAATGTGATTGGCGTCGGGATGATCAAGTTCGCGAAGCCCGGCGCGAGCGAGGACTACAACGTGATGGCGTCGAAGGCGGCGCGCGCGGCGCTGCAAGACGCGGCCGTCGACTACGCCGACGTCGAGCAGGCGTACGCGGGGTACGTCTACGGGGACAGCACGTGCGGGCAGCGCGCGGTGTACGAGGTCGGTCTCACCGGCATCCCGGTCTTCAACGTGAACAACAACTGCTCGACCGGCTCGACGGCGCTCATGCTCGGACGACAAGCGATCGAGGGCGGGCTCGCCGAGTGCGTGCTCGTCGTCGGCTTCGAGCAAATGGAGAAGGGCGCGCTCGCTTCGAAGTACAACGACCGCACCAACCCGCTCGACAAGCACGCCGGCGTCATGAACGACACGCAGGGCTTCGCGCAGGCGCCGCCCGCCGCGCAGATGTTCGGCGGCGCGGGCCGCGAGTACCGCTGGCGCTACGGCACCAAGAAAGAGACCTTCGGCAAGGTCAGCGAGAAGGCGCGCAAGCACGCCGCGAACAACCCGTTCGCGATCTTCAACGAGCCGCTCACGCTCGACGACATCATGAAGTCGCCCGAGGTGTTCGACCCGCTGACGCGCTACCAGTGCTGCCCGCCGACGTGCGGCGCGGCCGCGGCGATCCTCGCGAGCGACGACTTCGCGAAGAAGAAGGGCATCGTCAAGCCGGTCTACATCGCCGCGCAGGCGATGACGACCGACTACGGCTCGAGCTTCGGCGACTCGATGATCAAGATGGTCGGCTACGACATGACCGTGAACGCCGCCAAGCAGGTCTACGAGAAGAGCGGCATCGGGCCGAAGGACGTGGACGTGGTGGAGCTGCACGACTGCTTCACCGCCAACGAGATCCTCACCTACGAGGGCCTCGGGCTCTGCAAAGAGGGCGAAGCCGAGAAGTTCATCTGGGAAGGCCAGAACACCTACGGCGGGAAGTACGTGACCAACCCGTCGGGCGGTCTCCTCTCCAAAGGCCATCCGCTCGGTGCGACCGGGCTCGCCCAGTGCACGGAGCTCGTCTGGCAGCTCCGCGGACAAGCCGACAAGCGCCAAGTGCCGAACGCGAAGGTCGCACTTCAACACAACCTCGGCCTCGGCGGCGCCTGCGTCGTGACGATGTACCGTCGCGATTGAGCGAGCGCAGCGAGTATGCTGCGCTCGTGGGTGGTCGCGCATTCAGCGAGGCGGACGTGCGCGACATCGTGTCGACGATCGCGCAGCCGGCGCTCGTTACGCGCGGCGAGATCGTCGTCGCGGTGAACGAACCGTGGCTGCGCGCGCGCGGCTTTCGGCGCGAGGACGTCGAGGGCCACTCGCTCGCCGAGCGCCTCCGACCCGAGGAACGCGAGCGCCTCCTCGATCTCATTCACCTCCCCGACGAGAGGACGTCGTCCGCGACGCCGCTGCCGACGGTGGCGACGAACGCCGACGGCACCGTCGTGCCCGTGCGCGCGTACACCTCGCGCCTCCCCAGCGCGGAGGGGCCCGACTACCACCTCACGATCGTTCTTCCGGACGCGGCGCCTGGGCTGAGCGCGTCGTTCGGAGGCGAGGCCTTCTCGCTCTCGGCCGAGCTCATGGGAGCCGAAATCGGCGGACGAGGTGCGCGACCGGACGACGCGCGCGTTCGAGCGCGCCGGCCTCCGCGCGCGCTTTTGGCGTGACGGAGAGCACGACCCGGCCGTGGACGCCGCAGTCGGCGCGCGCGCTCTCGCGAGTCGAACGCCCATCTTCGCTGGGCCGAACGTCCAAGCCGAGTCGGTCTACGTCCCGCTCGGCGACGGCGAGTTGCTCCACGTCGAAGGACCGTCGCTCACCGCGCAGCACGCCTACGCCCTCGGCTTCTTCGGCAAGCTCGTCTCGACCGCGCTGCTCGACGTGCAGGCGAGCGAGGCCGCGCGCCGCAAGCTCGCCGACACCGAGCTCGTCCTCCAGAATCGCGCGCACCACGTCCGAGTCGCTCAATCTCGAGGTCGTCATGGGCGTCACGGCCGACTCGCTGGTGAAGCTCCTCGACGTGACGAGCTGCTTCATCCTGCTCTACGACGAGAAGGCCAACGTGCTGCGAGGCGGCGCGTCGTCGCACGAGCGGCGCGACGTCGTGAAGCACATCGCGATCGCGCTCGACGACCCCACGAGCATCGCGGCGAAGACCGCGCGCGAAGGGCACGTCATCGTCGTCTCCGACACCAAGCGCGATCCGCTCGCCCTGCGCGCGCCGCTCGTGACGGCCTTCAACGAGACCGCGCTCGCCGCCTTCCCCATGCTCACGCGGAGCGGCCTCGCGGGCGTCGTCATGCTCGACGAGACGACCGGACCGCGCACCTACTCCGCCGACTGGATCGAGCTCGCCTCGGCGATGGTCGCCCAGGTCGGCCTCTCGATCGCCAACGCGCGCCTCTACGAGTCGCTCCGGCAGAGCTACGAAGAGGTCGCCGCGACGCGCGCCGCGATGGTCAAACGCGAGCGCCTCGCCGGCCTCGGCGAGCTCGCGGCGATCGTCGCGCACGAGGTACGAAACCCGCTCGGCGTCATCTACAACGCGACCAACTCGCTCAATCGTCTCGTCTCCGGCTCCCCCGCCCCGGCCGACGGGGCGACGCTCGTCGGCATCGTGCGCGAGGAATGCGAGCGCCTCAATCAAATCGTCGGCGATCTCCTCGACTTCGCGCGCCCACGCAAGCTCGCGCTGCACCCCGAGGACATCGGCCGTGTGCTCAACGAGGTCGTCGAAGCGATGGGCCCACAAGAGACCGTGCGCTTCGAGGTCACCATCGACACCGAGCTGCCGCCGGTCGTCGTCGACCGTCGCTTGATACGCCAGGCGCTCTTGAACGTCGCGCTGAACGGCGTGCAAGCCATGCCGCGCGGGGGCACGCTGCACCTCGCCGCGTCGCTCGACCCGGCGAGCGGCGACGTCCTGATTGGCGTGCGCGACGAGGGCCAGGGGATCTCCGAGGGGGACCTGCCGCGTATTTTCGAGCCGTTCTTCACGAACAAGGCGAGCGGCGCAGGCCTCGGTCTCGCCGTGGTCAAGCGAATCATCGACGAGCACGGCGGGAGCGTCGACGTCGCGACCGGTCCCGCCGGCACCACGTTTTCGTTTCGTCTTCCGCGCACCCGCGCTAGTTAACGTCAGCTCAAATGTTTCCGTTGCTCATCGCATCCGCGCTGGAGCTCGCGGCCCAGCGCGACGAAGGTGCGATCGCGCTGCGCGCCGGACACCGAACGATCACCTACGGCGAGCTCGACGCGTATTCGAGCGCGCTCGCCGTCGCGCTCGAGCGCCGCGGCGTCTCGGCGGGCGACCGCGTCGCGACGTTGCTCGACGGCGTCGAAGCCGTCGTCGCCTTCTGGGCGATCGCGAAGGCGTCGGCCGTCGGCGTCGCGCTCGACGACGAAGATCTCGACGAGCTCGCCGAGTCGCTCCGCGAGGTCGACGCGCGCGCGTTGATCGTCGACGCCGAGATCGCGCCGAGCTTCCCGCACGCCGTCGCGCGTGCGCCGAGCCTTCGCGCCGCCATCGTGCACGGTCACCGCGGGCCCATCGAGGCCGCCGGCTCCGCGGCTTACGTCTCTTACGAGACGGCGCTCGCCGAAGAAGATCCGTTCTCTCGCCCTGCCCTGCCCGTTCCTGGCTCGCGCCGGATCGACCTCGACGACGCGTGGCTCGAACGCGACGACGAAGGCGAGCGCGTCGCGCTCTCGCATCGCGTGCTCCTCGCTCGGGCGGCGAGCCTCGCGAGCGGAGTCGACCTCGCCGCCGAGGACGTCGTCGCCGGAGGTCCCTTCGCCGAGATCGCCGTCGCGGCGGCGCTCGCGCGCGCAGCGCTCCGCGCCGGCGAGGACGAGATCGACGGCGCGGCGCGCTTGCTCTTCGTCGGCGAGAGCGACGACGAAGCCGAGCCCGGCGAGACGCTCGTGCGCATCCATCGCTCGACGCAGTGCGGCCCCATCGCCGTCCTGTCCGAGAGCAACGCGCCCGCCCGGGTCCTTCCGAACGTCGACGTCCGCATCGTCGACGACGCCGGCGCCGCGGTCGCCGCGAAGGTCGTCGGCGAAATCAGCGTGCGCTCGTCGAGCGTCGCGACGGCAATCGAGGGCGCCTACTTGCGGACCGGCGACTCGGGCATGCTCGACGACGCCGGGGCGCTGTACGTGCTCTGACGCCGCGCGCGGTGCTCGGCGTGCACGGTCAGCACGGGCCGCGTGGAGGTGCGAAGAATTTTCTCGGCCACGCTCCCGATGAGCGCGCGCGCGATGCCGCGCCGCCCGTGCGTGCCGATGACGACGAGGTCGGCGCCGACGTCCTCGGCGACCGCGCGCACCTCCTCCCAAGGGACGCCCTGGCGGAGGACTGTGTCGATTCGCGCCTCGCCGCGGTACCGCGACACCATCCCGTCGAGGCCGACTTGCGCGCTGTTCATCAGCCGCGTCGCCACCTCGACCGACGCGACGAGCGCCCCGTCCGGAAAGCCGTAGATCGGCAGCTCGTAGGCGTGCATGACGACAATCCGCGCCCCCAGCGGCCGCGCCAGGCTCACGGCGTACTCGAGCGCAGCCTCGGACGTCTCGCTGAAATCGACCGGCACGAGCAGGGTGTGGATGGCGGGCATTGCGTGACAGAGAAGCAAGGAGCGCGCCTCACCCGCCGCGGGTGTGCATCTCCCGGTGCGGATCCGCGCGCAATCGGCTGATCGGCACGAGCGGCTGCCGCTGAGGCAGCGCGCGGCGCTCCTCCGCGCCTCGGTCGGCGCGGGCGGCCCACGCGCTTCGGACGAGCGCGCCGAGCTCGTCGGCGCTCGCGCCAGCACGAAGCGCCGTGCGCAAATCGACGCCGTCCGCCGCGTAGAGGCAACCAAAGAGCACGCCGTCCGCGGTGACGCGCGCGCGATCACAGCTCGCGCAAAACGGCGCCGTCGTGCTCGCGATGACGCCGACTACGGTCCCGTCGCGCAAGCGGTGGCGCGTGGCCGGCGACGCGCCGGGCTCGACGACCGGCTCCGGCGAGCCGAGCGCGGCGAGGATCTCCGACTTCGAGACGACGTCGCGCGGGCTCCAACGCGTCGCGCCGCCGACGTCCATGTACTCGATGAAACGCACCTCGGCGCCGTGCTCGCGGCCGAGCGCGACGAGCTCGGCGAGCTCGTCGTCGTTCTTCCCGCGCATCACGACCGCGTTGACCTTCGTTCGCGAAAAGCCCGCGGCGCGGGCCGCGCGAAGCCCGTCGATCACGTCGTCCAGGCGCGTCGTGCGAGAGAGAGACCGCGCCCGGTCCGCGCGCAGCGTGTCGATGCTGAACGTCACGCGCGCGAGTCCCGCCCGCCTCAACGCCTCGGCGTGCCGCGCGAAGAGGACGCCGTTCGTGGTCAAAGCGACGTCGACGTCGCGATCGATCGCGGCGAGTCGAGCGACGATCGCGTCGAGATCGGCGCGGAGCAAGGGCTCACCGCCGGTGATTCGTATCTCGCGCGCGCCGAGCCCCACGAACGCCCGCGCGACGAGCTCGAGCTCGTCCGCCGATAGGATCGACGCGCTCGGCAGCCAGACGTAGTCGTCCTCTGGCATGCAGTAGACGCAGCGGAGGTTGCATCGGTCGGTCACCGACAAGCGCAACGTTCCGAGCGGGCGGCCATGCCGGTCGAGGACGGTCATCTACAAAAGTCGTTCTCCCACGGCGCCCCAGGCTTGCACGGAAAGATTTCGCGCAGGCAGCTCGTCGAGCTCGGCCTTGAGCGCCGAGAACACGAGCGTATCCCGCACCGATCCATCCGGCCGCACCGTGTCGGCGCGCCGCGTTCCCTCGCGCTTCATGCCGAGCTTCTCGGCGACGCGGACGCTCGCGTGGTTGTCCGGATCGCACCGCACCTCGACGCGCGGCACGCCGTCGACGCGAAACGCCACGCTCATCAGCGCGCTCGCCGCCTCCGTCGCGAGCCCGCGCTTGGCGTGCGCGGTCGCGATCCAATACCCGATCTCGCGAAGGTTCGGCCCGAGCCGCGTGTGGAGGCCGCTGGCGCCGAGACACTCGCGCTCGTCGGCGTCGAAGATCCCGTAGACGAAGTCCTGCCCCAAGTCGAACTGCCCTCGAAAGTGCCGGAGCCGCACCACCTTCGCTTCGATGGGCTCGGGCTCGGCGAGCGCCCACGGCATGAACCGCCGGAGCTCGGTCAGGCTCGCGTCGATCGCGCGCTGCAGGAGCGGCGCGTCGCTCGGCGAGAAACACCGCACGACGATGCGCGGCGTCACGACGCGGTACGCGGGTCCGAGGGACTGCACACCTAGATCACTACCAGCTCGAGGTCCTGCCGGGCACCGGCGTGAAGTGGCGGACCCACGCGCGACGCGCGCCGCCGATGTTTCCTGTGGTCACGCCGATCTCGGCGTCGAGCCGCCGCTCGGCGAGAGCGCTGCGCCGGTCCTCTTGCTCGCCGACGACGCCGGCCAGGAGACCGACGAGCGCGCCGATGAGCGCGCCGGCGAGGACGCCCGGCGGTCCCGCGACCGCGCCGGTCACCGCGCCGACGAGCGCGCCGAGCACGCTCTCGGCGACGATCCGCTCGATGCGCTTGAAGGTCATCGTACGCTGGAGCCGCGACTCGAAGGTTTCGTATCGTCGAATCATGCCAGTCACGCGCTGCAGCGCGCGTGCCGGGCGGTCGGCGAACGAAGCTAAGCCGTGATCGGTTTACGGTCCGGCGCGTCCACGCACGCCTCTTCCGGACCGAACTTCGGATCCCAACGCATGGGGTTGAAGAGGTGCGGACGTTTGTGGTGATTCGCGTGGAAATAGATTCCCGTGAAGAGCTTGTTGCCCAGCCAGAAGTAGCCGTGGTTCAGGTTCACCGGGCGGTAGTCGCCGCCGGCCATTCCGTTGTGCGTCGACCAGTTGAAGTGGCCCACGAACGCCGCGGCGATCAGGTTGCACGGCAGCCAGAACCCGAAAAACCCCACCGGGCCCAGCAACAAATACCACGCGATCGCGAGCGCCACGTTCGTGCCGTAGCTCACCTTCGCGCGGAAGCGCTCGTAGCGGCGGTTCTCCTCCGTGTCGCCCCAGACGTCGCAGTACTGCTGCTGAAGCTGCCGCTCGACGAAGGCGATGCTGTGGACGAACGACTTCCAGTAGCTCCGGAAGGTCGGGTGCGGGTCCTTGCTCGGGTCGTCGCTGAACCGGTGGTGACGCATGTGGACGATGTCCCACGACGCGTACCGAACGAAGACGATCACGCCGAGCAGCTCGCCGACGAGACGGTTGACCGACTTCGGAAAATTCCCGTGCGTCGCGTTGTGGATCCACAAGTGCGCGCAGACCAGGAAGTAGAGGAGCGCCGGAAACCCGAGCGCGAAATGCCAAGGCGTCCACACGACGCCGGCCAGCGGTGAACGGAAATCCGTCGCGAGCATGGCCGCGACAGCGACGGCCGACACCAGCAGATAAAACGCGTCGTAATGCAGATAAAACCGACGGTTCTTCTTGAACTGCTGGAACGGGTGCTGGTTCAGGAACGATAAGGACCCCACGTGCTTTCCCACAGCGCCGGCCGAACGCACCACCCACGTACCTGTTTTTTCATTCTGCGTCGAGTGCGTGACGATTTTCCCTGCGACGCCCGGTTCGCACTGGCTCAAAACGGGGAGTTTCTGTAAAAACCCTCTCGATGCTCGGGGTGAAGCACGCGTCCGACGTCCGGCAGCTCGCGACCGTCGCGACGTACAACGCCCTGCTCGCGGCGATGTACTTCCTGCCGCCGTGCCGCAACGTTTTGTTCCTCGCGGCCGCGTGCGCGTTCAGCTTCCTCACCGCGGTGGTCGGACACAACACGCTCCATCAGGGGATGTTTCGGTCCAAACGCGCCAACACGCTCTTTCGCTATCTCCTCAGCTTCGGCGCGCTCTTTCCGATTTCGGCGGTCATCCCCTCGCACAACCTCGTGCACCACCATTTCGACGACGACGGCCAGCCCGACTGGGCCGCGCCCGAGCACGTCCGCTTCGAGTGGAACCTGCTCAACCTGATTCACTTCCCGAACGTCGCCGGACCGCTGACGTTCAACGGAGTCCAGCGCTGGGCGCGCGTCGCCGGTCGCGGCGAGTTCCGCTCGCAGTACATGCGCGAGCAAGTCTTCGCGTTCGGCCTGACCGGCATGCTCCTCTGCTTCGATTTCTGGACGGCGCTCTTCTTCGTCGTCGTGCCGCAGCTGTGGGGCGCGCGCTGGTTTCTGCGGATCAACATCATCCAGCACGACGGCTGCGACGTCTCGAGCGAGTGGAACCACTCGCGAAACTTCGTCGGCAAGCTGTTCAACTGGTTCATGATGAACAACGGCTACCACACGATTCATCACAACCGCGCCGGCATGCATTGGTCCGAGCTCGCGGGGGCTCACGAGCGCGAAGTGGTGCCGCGCATCGACCCGAGCCTCGACGAGCCGAGCATGCTCGGATACCTCGCGCGCACGTACCTTCTCCGCCTGTCGCGGCCGAAAGCGCGCGACGTCGCCGCGGCCGAGCGCGCCATGTCGCCAGTCTCGCTCGAGTCACGCGAAGTCCGCCGCGCCCAGGCAGAAGCCGAGGCGGTCTGATGCTCTCGCGCGAGGTGATGGGCCTCTTCTGCCTCGGCGTCGTCTGGGTGACGGCGCTCCTCGTCGCCGGCGCCGCGTGGCAGGAGCTCCGCGATCTGCGCGCCCTCGCGCGACGCGCCAAGCGCGCGATCGTCGGCACGGTCGACGGCGACGACCTCGCCGAGTGGACCGTCGAGCAAACCGGACGCACGCTCGACGTCGCGGGCGACGAGGCGATCGCGTTCCACGACCGAACGTTCCGCAGCCGCATCCTCGGCGGCCGCGTGCGCGTCGGGGACGAGCTCGTCGAGGTCCCCGCCGGCGACGGCGAGGTCTGGATCGACGCGCGCGCGCGGGCCGAGGCCGCCGACTGCGCCGGCGCGCAGGAGCTCGACGCCGCCTACGCCCAAGCGCGCAAGGCGAAGGGCTTTCACCGCGAGGTCCGCGTGCGCGTCCGCGCGGGCGAGCGCGTCTGGGTGTTCGGCGACGTCGTCTCGACAATCGAATCCCCTCGCGTTCTGCCGGCGCAAGTCGATCGGCTTCGCGCTCTTCATCCCGCTCGAGCTCGTCGCGTGCGCGGCGGCGACCCGGCTCGCCCTCTCGACCCCGCACTTCGGTCACGCGAGCATCGCCGGCGCCGTCGTCTGTCTCGCGTTTTTCCTCGGCGTCACCCCGCTCGGCGTCGCGCTCCGCGAAGGGGCGCGACGGCCGCACGTGGCGTTCTTGCGGACTCGCTGGTCCTTGCGGGCATCGCGCCGGGCCCTCGCCTCCTCCACGGCCGCGGCGGTCCCGCAAAAAAACTGAAATTACCGTAATTTCAGTTACTTTCGGCGCGCCTGCGTAGGACCGCGCGCCGCGAGAAATGCCTTTCGCAGCGGAATTTCCGCCTCGCTGTGTTATGGGGTGATCAATGCTGCGGCACCGGGCGGACGTCCGCACACTCGCCTTCGTGGCGTTTTACTACGCGCTCCTAGCGACCGAGTGGCGCCTCGCGCACGGCTGGGCGATCGCGCCGCTCGTGGTGCTCACGTGCATGATCTCGTGGATCTGCGCGGTCATCACGCACAACACGCTGCACACGCCGGTCTTCAAGAACCGGACGGCGAACAAGGTTTTCCAGGTCGCTCTCACATGCGCCTATGGATTCCCGGTCAGCGAATACGTTCCCGGTCACAACCTCTCGCACCACAAATTCACCCAGAAGCGCGCGGACCTGATGCGCACGTCGAAGGTGCAGCTCGGGTGGAACGTCGCCAACCTCTTCGCGTTCTTTCCGCGCGTCGGGTACGACATCTTCAGCGAGAACTACCGCTACGTCAGCATGATGAAGCAGAAGATGCCGCGCTGGTACCGCCAGCTCGTCGTGGAGATGATCGTGTGCTGGGGCACGAAGGCGGTGCTGCTCGCGCTCGACTGGAAGAAGGCGCTCGTCTTCGTCGTCGTCCCGCACTTCTTCGCGGTCTGGGGGATCACGACGGTCAACTATCTCCAGCACGACGGCTGCGACGAGGACGACCGCTTCAACCACTCGCGTAATTTCGTCGGGCGAATCTTCAACTGGTTCACGTTCAACAACGGGTTCCACGGCATCCACCACGACCACCCGGGGCTGCACTGGAGCCTGCTTCGCGAAGCGCACATGAAAGAGCTTCACGAAGGCATCCACCCGGCGCTCGAGCAGCGCTCGCTCGCGCTCTACATGCTCCGGACCTTCGTGTGGCCGGGCAAGCGACTGCGCTACGACGGCAAGCCGGTGGTGCTGCCGATGGAGGGTCCCGACGAGGAGTGGATCCCCAAGAACATCCTCACGGCCGTCCACGAGCTCGGGGCCGAGGGAACCGCGCTCGACGCTGGGTGATCGGAGGGGGGATGAAGACGACGAACAAAAAGCCCGTCGCGAAGAAACCGGCCCAGAAGGCCCCCGCGAAGGCCGCCGCGAAGAAGGCGGCGCCCGTGCCCGTCCCGGCGAAGACGAAGGCCAAGCCCGCGCCGAAGACGCCGAAGCTCGGGAATCTGCCGCGCTCGATCGTGCCGCCGCCGGGATCGAGCATCGACGATTACGTCTCGAAGGTCATCCCGTGGCAGCGCACCGTGATCGAGAAGCTCCGCGCGGTCGTGAAATCGGTCGCGCCGCACGCGCTCGAGTCGATCAAGTGGGGGCAGCCCGTCTACGAGCACAAAGGACCGTTTTCGTACATCAAGGCGCACGCGACGCACGTGAACTTCGGTTTCTGGCGCGGCGCCGAGCTCGACGATCCGAAGCGCATGCTCCAGGGCGAAGGCGACAGGATGCGCCACGTGAAGATCCTCGAGACGCACGCGCTCGACGACGGCCTCTTGGTCGGCCTCTCGGCCTTCGTGAAACAGGCCGTCTCGCTCAACGACAAAAGGGCGACCCGACCCGCGCCTAACGGACGCGGACTTCGCGGCCAAGTTGGTTCGGGCCGCTCCAATCGATCCAGAAGTACGGCTCGTCGCGCACGTCCACGTGGATCATGTTCGTGGTCGGGTACCAGCCGACGCCGCGGATGCCGAGGGCGCGCGCGACGTTGCGGAGCTTGCGCGCGGGCATGCCGGGGACGCGGATGTCCGCGGCCTCGCCGCGGTTGTGGTAGTTGTGCTCGTGCCAATTTTTGGGCGCGCGGTAGCCGGAGACGAGAATCGAGCCGACCGCCGACCTCCGCCGCGATCCGGCGGAGCGCGTCGACGAGGCGCGGGTCGATGGTCTTGGTGCGCTCGGTCCGCAGGCAGCGCATCACGTGGTCGAGCTCTCGCTTCGAGGTCGGGTCGAGGACGCCGTCGACGTAGCGGACGGTGACGGACTCCATCGTGTTGACGGCGCGGAGCTCGAAGCTGTCGACCACGTGCGGCGCGTCCCACGCGACCGCGTCGGGCGACGGCGCCAGCTTCTTCAGGTGCGGTCGCGACGCCGCGCGCGAATACGGAGCGCCCGACACGAGCGCCAGGCCGAGGACCCCCACGGCGGCCGAGAGCGTCCTGTGCACGCGCCGTCCCGCGAATCCCATCGATTCGAGTAGAACGCTCGATTGAATCCCATGCAAGCGGTCGGCGCGACTCGTTGCATTCTGCACACTTACGTTCCGCGCACCTGGTGCGCCCGCTCTAGAGATCGAACGTGACGCCGAGGGCAAACTCGCCGATCGGGTCGGGGTGCTGCGTCGGGGCCGTGATCGCCTCGTCGAATCCGCCCCGCACGATGGTGTCGATCGCGAAATGCGACGAGAGCGGCACCGCGAGGTCGAGCGACACGAACATCGAATAGCCGGTCACGATCGCGTCGAGGTCGCGAAAAGACGGGCCGGCGGCAACGCCCAGCCAGAGGCGCACGTCGTCTTCGAGCCGAAGGTTCGCGTCGAGCGCGAGCATCGGCCGTAGGTCGACGAGGAGCGAGTGACCGAGCTGCGACGGAGAGAGCACGGAATCGCCGAGGAGGCCCGCACGCCAGCGGCGCGTGCCGACGCGCATCGCGAAATTGAGCGCGACGGCGGCGTTCTCGACGAGGCCGTTGTTCGGCAGGACGAAGACGTGGTTCCTGTCGACGACGATGACCTCGGGGTTCACCCCGGCGCCGCCGGTCGCGGCGACGCCACCGCTCGCCGAAATCGAAAGGCGAGGACGGGTGGGCTGTGCGTCGTCAGCGGTCGCGAGGGTCGTCCACTGCAGGCATCCGAGACCGACGGCGATGACGAGGCTGCGCACGGCCGGCAGCCTAGCTCATCCGCGATCAGTTTTGCGCGTGAACCTTGAAGGTGAGCCCGTCCACGCCGCGGTCGACGGCGATGCGCGTGCCGGACGGGAACTCGCCGGCGAGCACGCGCCGCGCGAGCGGGTCCTCGAGGTTCTTCTGGATCGCGCGCTTGAGCGGGCGGGCTCCATACATGGGGTCCCATCCGATTTCGGCGAGGTAGTCCTTCGCGGCGTCGGTGAGCTCGATGCGAAGCTCGCGCTTGGCGAGGCGCTTTCCGAACTGTTCGAGCTGGATGTCGACGATCGCGCGGAGCTGCGCCCGGTCGAGGCGGTGGAACACGACCATCTCGTCGAGGCGGTTCACGAACTCGGGACGGAACGCCTTGCGCACGTCCTCCATCATCGCCCGACGAATGAGCTCCTTCTTGTCCTCCTCGGACAGGCCCGAGCGCTCGTCGATCGCCGCGATGTGCTGCGAGCCGATGTTGCTCGTGAGGACGATGACGCTGTTCTTGAAGTTCACCGTGCGCCCCTGCCCGTCCGTGAGGCGCCCGTCGTCGAGCACTTGGAGGAGCACGTTCCACACGTCGGGGTGCGCTTTCTCGACCTCGTCGAACAAGACGACCGCGTACGGGCGACGTCGCACCGGCTCGGTGAGCTGACCGCCCTCCTCGTAGCCGATGTATCCGGGAGGCGCGCCGATCAAGCGCGAGACGGCGTGCTTCTCCATGTACTCGCTCATGTCGAGGCGGATCATCGCGCGCTCGTCGTCGAACAAGAACTCCGCGAGAGCGCGCGCGAGCTCGGTCTTGCCGACGCCGGTCGGTCCGAGGAAGAGAAAGCTCCCGATTGGCCGTCGCTCTTCGCCGAGGCCGGCGCGCGAGCGGCGCACGGCGTTCGAGACGGCGACGACCGCCTCTTCTTGGCCGACGACGCGCTTCTTCAGGTTCTCCTCCATGTGGAGGAGCTTCTCCATCTCGCCCTGGAGCATCTTCGAGACCGGCACGCCGGTCCACTTCGAGACGACCGCGGCGATGTCTTGGTCGGTGACCTCTTCGCGCAGGTAGCTCGCCTTCTCTTGGACTTTGGCGAGCTGCTTGCGGAGCTCTTCGACTTTCTTCTCGAGCTCGGGCAGGCGGCCGTAGCGGATCTCGGCGACTTTTCCGAGGTCGCCGCGGCGCTGGAGATCCTCGGCTTGCGCGCGGAGCTCTTCCGCCCGCGGCTGCGTCGCCCGGATTTGATCGAGGACCTCTTTCTCCTTCGACCACTGCGCGCGGATGGCGTCGGCCTGCTCGCGCAGCTCTGCGATCTCCTTCTGCACCGTCTGGAGGCGCGCCTTGCTCGCCGGATCGCGCTCCTTCTTGAGCGCCTGCTCCTCGATCTGGAGGTGCGTCAGCTTGCGCATCGCCGCGTCGAGCTCGGCCGGCATGCTGTCGGCCTCCATCTTGATCTTCGCGGCGGCCTCGTCGACGAGGTCGATCGCCTTGTCGGGCAGGAAGCGCTCGGTGAGGTAGCGATCGCTGAGCGTCGCGGCGGCGACGAGCGCCGCGTCCTGAATGCGGATGCCGTGATGGACCTCGTAACGCTCTTTGAGGCCGCGCAAGATGGCGATCGTGTCCTCGACGCTCGGCTCGGAGACGTAGACCGGCTGGAACCGGCGCTCGAGCGCGGCGTCTTTTTCGATTCGCTTCTGGTACTCGTCGAGCGTCGTCGCGCCGATGCAGCGGAGCTCGCCGCGCGCGAGCGCGGGCTTCAGGAGGTTCGCCGCGTCCATCGCGCCCTCGGCCGCGCCCGCGCCGACGATGGTGTGAATCTCGTCGATGAAGAGGACGATCTGCCCGGCCGCGCCCTCCACTTCTTTCAGGACGGCCTTGAGCCGGTCCTCGAACTCGCCGCGGTACTTCGCGCCCGCGACGAGCGCGCCCATGTCGAGCGCGACGACGCGTTTGTTCTTGAGCGACTCGGGCACGTCGCCGCGCACGATGCGCTGCGCGATGCCCTCGACGATCGCCGTCTTGCCGACGCCGGGCTCGCCGATGAGGACCGGGTTGTTCTTCGTCCGGCGCGAGAGCACCTGGAGGACCCGGCGAATTTCTTCGTCGCGGCCGACGACCGGATCGCTCTTGCCCTTGCGCGCAGCCTCGGTGAGGTCGCGGCAGTATTTTTCCAGCGCCTGGAATTTCCCTTCGGGGTCTTTGTCGGTGACGCGCTGGTTGCCGCGAACACCGGCGAGCGCCTGGAGGAGCTTGTCGTATTTCACGCCGCCCGACGCCTCGAGCGCGCCCTGCACGTCGCGATCGCTCTTGGCGAGCGCGAGGACGAAATGCTCGACCGAGACATAGTCGTCCTTCAGCGCCTTCGCTTCGTCCTCGGCCTTGCGCAGCATCTCGAGCGTGCGGCGCGAGAGGCCCGGCTCGGCGCCGCCGGTGACGCGCGGCAGCGCTTCGATCTTTTCGCCGAGCCTGCGCTCGAGCGCGCCGAGATCGACGCCGGCCTTCTGCAAGAGCGGGTGCGCGACGCCGCCTTCCTGCGCGATGGCCGCGAGGAGGACGTGCTCGGGCACGAGCTCGGGGTTACCGCGCCGCGAGGCGAGCTCGACGCCGTCACGGAGCGCTTCTTGGCTCTTGGTGGTGAGTTTTTCGGGCCGCATCGTGTACCTGCTCCGGCTGCGAACGTAAGGCGCGCCCACCGGCCCGCAAGAGCCGTGCCCGTCTAACTCTCGGCGGTCCGCACGTAGTCGGCGATCGCCTGTTTGTAGCCGCTCTCGAGGTCGACCAGCTCGACGCCCAGGGCGACGCGGGCGGCGTCGAGCGGCGCCGCGCGCTCCCACCGGATCACGGCCGAGCTCGCGACGATGACGCCCGACGGGAGCGGAAACCGCACGGTCGCGCCGGTGCCCGACGCGACGCTTCGGTTCGTCGTGACCAAGAGACCGCCGACGGAGATGTCTTGGATCGCGCCCTCGACGACGAGGCCGCCTTCGAGCTTCATCTCGATCGGCGCGCGGTAGGCGACGCGCACGTGACCGCGGCGCGAGGTGGCGACCTCGGGCGACGAGGCGTCGGATTTTTCGGTGCGCTCCGCGATCGCGTCGAGCGCGGCGACGAGCTCGGTCCCGGTCGGGAAACGGTCGCGCGGATCGGCCGCGAGGCAGCACGCGACGAGGCCGGCGAGCGAACCGGGTGCGTCCGGGCGCAGCTTGCGCACGTCGGGGCGCGGCGCCGTCACCGCGCGCGCGTAGACCTGCTCGAACGAGCCGGCGAACGGGACTTGTCCCGTGAGCAGCTCGTAGACGGTCGCGCCGAAAGCGTAGACGTCCGCCGCCGGCGTCACGCGCCTTCCGCCGAGGTGCTCGGGCGCCATGTAATACGGAGTGCCGACGACGTTGCTCGGCGGCGCGTCGTCTTCGTCGGAGGCGCCCTCTTCCCAGCCCGTCGCGACGCCGAAGTCGATCAGCTTGACCCATTTCCCGGTCTCGGTGCGCACGACGAGCAAGTTGCCGGGCTTCACGTCGCGGTGGATGACGCGCGCGCGGTGCGTCGCTCGCAGCGCGGCGGCGGCGAAGCGCGCGATGACGAGCGCGTCGTGCACGGTGAGCTTCCCGCGCGCGAGGAGGAGCGCCTCGACCGACTTGGCGCGCAGCCGCTCCATCACGACGAACGGCGAGCCGTCATCCATTCCAGCGTCGATCACCTCGACGACGTTCGGGTGCACGACGGCGCCGAGCATTCGCGCTTCGGCGAGCAGGCGCGCGCGCGCCTCCTGGTGCTTTCGGTACTCCGGCAGGAGCGCCTTCAGCGCGTAGGTGCGGCGCGTGTAACGGTGCTCGGCCGCGAAGACCGCGCAGATGCCGCCGCGGCCGATCTCGCGCTTGAGCACGTACCGGCCGTCGACCATCGTGCCGACGAGCCTCTCCGACGAAGCCGGAATGCTGCGCAGCGAAGGCGGCGGCGCTTCGTCGTCGGACATCGAAGCCGAGAGTAGCTCGAAAGCCGGTCGAAGCGATTTTGTCTTGCCCGTCACGAGCGCGAAGTCGAACCGGTCGCCCGCGACCGTGCCGGTGGCTCCGGGCGAGGCGCCAGGTTGTTTGCAGAATGCAAAGATCAGGAGCACGGCGGCGAGGTGGACGCGGATCGAGGCTGGGCGGCCCGGCGTGCAAACGCGGTTCCCGCGCGGCGCGCGCGCGCTCAAGCGATTCGCTCGCGCACTGTGCCGGTCGTCTTCCCGCTCGCGTCGAACGTGCGCTCCTCGAAGTCGAAGCCGCCGCGGGCGTGGCCGATGATCACGGTCGAGCAGCGCGTGCCGTAGGCGTCGCCGAGGCGCACGAACGCCGGCGACAGCGCCCGCTCGACCTCGAGCGGAACGCCCGTGCTAGGGAGCTCGTGGTCGCTCGCGGCGGCGTCGTCGGCGAGGATCCGAAAGAGAGCGCCCGCGAGCGCCGCGGGCTCGCGCACGAGCAGCGACTCGAGCGCGCGCTTCGCCTTCTCGACCTTCGGCCAGGGCGTGTCGAGCCGGTGATTGCTGAGGCCGTGAACGGCCGGCGCGACGAGCGCGGGCTCCTCGTCGTCACGCAGCGAGTACACGCGCTCGCCTTCGCCCACGAGGAGGTTGAACGTCGGAAAGCGCGCGACGTCGAGGCGTGGTGGCAAGACGTCACTCGCGAGGGCGTCGCGCGTGAGCCATCCGCGCGAGCCGACGCCCGCGCGCGGCGGGCTCCTCGCGTCGCGCACGTTGGTCACGACGGCGAAGCGAGCTCCGCGGCTCGAGCCGCGAGCCCGCGCGAGGCCCAGCCACGTCCCGCCCTTTTCGAGGTCGCGCCCGCCGAAAATGTCGACGCCCTCGTGAATCCACCACGACGCGGGCGCCGCTGGCCGCGCGAAGTACTCGTCACGATTCGCCGCAAGAACGAGCGGATACTCCCGCAGGACGCGATGCGCGAGGAGGACGAGGCACATGCGGCGCGCGCCCGGAAGCTCGCCTTCAGGTCCTCAAGCCGACGGGGCACGCGACGCCGGTGCCGCCGAGACCGCAATAGCCGTCGGGATTCTTCGCGAGATACTGCTGGTGGTACTCCTCGGCGAAATAGAATTCGGGCGCGTCGGCCACCTCGGTCGTGATCTTGCCGTAACCGGCTTCGGTGAGCTTCGCCTGATACGCGGCGAGCGCGGCCTCGGCGCGACGCTTCTGATCGGCGCCGTACGCGTAGATCGCCGAGCGGTATTGCGTCCCCACGTCGGCGCCCTGTCGCATGCCCTGCGTCGGATCGTGGCTCTCGAAGAAGAGCGCGAGGAGCTCGTCGTACGAGACCTCCTTCGGGTCGTAGACGACGCGCACCACCTCGGCGTGCCCCGTCCTCCCGCTGCACACTTCGCGATACGTCGGGTTCTCCGTGACCCCGCCCGCGTACCCGACGGCCGTCACGAAGACGCCCTTCTGCTGCCAGAATTTCTTTTCGGCGCCCCAGAAGCAACCGAGCGCGAACATCGCGGTCTCGGTCCCCTCGGGAAACGGCGCCTGCATCGGGCGACCGCTCACGAAATGTTTCATCGAGCGGCATTGTGCTCGATTCGTGTATCCTCGCAAGCGCCACACCGTTCACACAAAGGAGAACGTTCTCATGCGCAGCGCGTGTCGTGTCACCCGGTCGGGCGCCTTCGCGCCGATGGTGGCGCTTTTCTTCCTGCTTTCGGCCTGCGGGGGCTCTCTCACGTACAAAATCGCATCGTCGCAGAAGGCGCCGGGCGCGGATGCGACCATCAAGGCCAGCATCTCGAAGGATCAGCACCTCACGCACTTGCAGATCCAAGCGATGCACCTGCCGCCGCCCGAGCGGGTCACCAACGGCGATCGCATCTTCATCATCTGGACGCGCAAAGGCCCCGACGCCCAGTGGGAGCGCGTCGGCAACTTGAAGTACGACGCGAGCGCGCGCGAAGGCGACTTCGACGGCACCGTCCCCGAGGTGAACTTCGATCTCCAGGTCACCGTCGAGAAAGACGACGGCGCGGCCTCGCCGTCGACCGACATGGTCTTCAGCCAGCACGTCGGGCCGGCCTGAGCTTCACTCTCCGACGATCGCGCTCGGCTCGAACTTCGGCGCTGCCATCTCTTTGAGCCGGGCGCGCACGTCGGTGAGCCACCTCGCATCGAGCGAGTAGACGTCGCCCGCGAGGAGCGACGTGATCGAGCGGCGCAGGAACGTGTGCTGCTTCTCGGCAAAGAGGTAGCGGATCAGGCCGCCGGCGTAGAAGGCCTGCACCGCGTCGACGAACGTGCTCTGGCCGCGCTTCATCTCCGCGAGCCACGGCGCGAAGCGCGGCTCGGACACGTCGCCGTCGCGCAGCGCCACGTCGATGTCCTCCGCCGCGCGCCCCGCGCCGCAGACGGCGATGTGAACGCCGCTCGAGAAGAGCGGATCGATGAAGCCGCCGGCGTCGCCGATCGCGAGCCAGCCGTCGCCCGAAGAGCGCCCCACGCGGTAGCTGTAATCGGCCGCGGCGCGCGCGCGCGGCCAGATTGGCTCCGCGCTCGCGAGGAGCTTCTTCGCCGCGGGCGAGCGCTCGACGGCGCGGGCGAACATCTCGTCGGGCTCGCCGCGATTCTCCTTCACCCACGCGTTCGAGACGACCGCGCCGACGCTCGTGCGACCGTCCTTGAACGGGATGAACCAGAACCACCCCGCGTCGAACACCACGATGTCGATGTCCCCCTCGCGCTCGCCCTCCTGCCGGAGGGTGCCGCGGTAATGCTTGTAGAGTGCACTCTTGTCGAGGCGCTCGATCCGCGATCGATCGCGGCGCTCGCCCGCGAGGAGCGCGTCGCGGCCGGTCGCGTCGACGACGAAGCGCGCGTCGAGCGCGTGCGTGCGCCCGTCGGGGTCGACGGCGTCGACGCCGATCGCGCGCGAGCCCTCGAAGCGAACGCGCGACACGGTCCAGCGCTGGCGCACGTCGGCGCCGAGGCGAGCGGCGTTCTTCGAGAGGACGTCGTCGAACTCGTCGCGCGGGACCTGGAACGCGTGATCGAAGCGGGCGTCGAACGCCTGCGCGAAGGCGTAGCGCTCGCGCGCGCCGGTCGCGTCGAGGTGAAACTGCGCGCCGCGCTTCACGATGAAGCGCTCGCGGAGCTCCGGCAGGACGCCGATCGACTCGAACACCGGCAGCGACATCGGCAGGAGCGACTCGCCCAGGTGAAATCGCGGGAACGCTTCGCGCTCGAGCACGAGAACGGCGCGGCCGAGTTGGGCCAGCTTCGCCGCGCACACCGAACCGCCCGGGCCCCCGCCGATCACGATCACGTCGAACATCGAGCGGAGGCTTGCCCTAGTCTCGCAGCTCCCGCAAGAGGATTGCGCTCACCGCGTCCGGCGCTTCTTGCTGCACGAAGTGGCCGACGTTCGGCAGTCGCTCGATTCGAACGCGCGGGAGCCAGCGCTCGAGCCCTTCCAAGCACTCGGGCCCGAGCGCGAAGTCGCGCATTCCCCAGATGACGAGCGCGTCTTTGTCGAAGACCGGCGCGCGCGGCGGCTCGTCGCGCAGGCGCGCGGCGCGGTAGAAATCGATCGCCGCCTTCGCCGCGCCGGGGCGTCGAAAGGCGCGCTCGTACTCCGCGATGTGCTCGTCGCTCACCGCTCCGCGGAAAATGCGCCGCATCGCGCCCTCGCGCTGGAGAAAGCGCTCCGGCAGGAGCGGGAGCTGGAAGAAGAAGATGTACCAAGAGCGCCGCCTTTGCGCCGCGCTCCGCCGGAGGAGACGCGCGAACTGCAGCGGATGCGGCCCGTTCAAGACGAAGAGCCGCGAGACGAGCTCGGGGTGATCCATCGCGAGCCGGTAGGCGATCGGGCCACCCCAGTCGTGACCGACGACCGGGATCGGCCCAGCGCCGAGCGATCGCACGAGCGCCGCGAGATCGCCGGCGACGAGCGACGCCTTGTAGCGCGACATGTCGCGAGGCTTGTCGGATTCGCCGTACCCGCGCAGGTCCGGCGCGATCGCCCGAAACCCCGCGCGCGCGAGCGCGTCCATCTGCGCGCGCCACGAGAACCATCCCTCGGGAAAGCCGTGAATGAAGAGGACCGGCGCGCCGCTCCCCCCCTCCGCGACGTGAAGCGTCACTTCGCCTGCGTCGAATCGCCTGTGGGTGATCACGGCGGTACGATGCCACGCCTTCCCGCCCGAGGTGCGTTCGAGTATCGTGGAAGGTTGTGCGGGGTCTTCTTTTCTTGCTGGTGACGCTGTCGTGCGCGCTCGCGTGCAACGCGCTCCTCTCGATCGACAACTACCGCGCCTGCGAGGGCGCCGAGTGCGACGGTTCGACCGCGGACGCCGGCGAGGAGGGCGACGGCGGCCCGGGAGCCACGTGCTCGACGAGCGCCGATTGCACCGCCGGGGACGGCAAGGTCGTCTGCAGCAACGGCCGGTGCGCAGCGGTCGACGCGCTGGCCGAGGGTTCCGCCAACCAGTCGTGCGCCGTTCTCTCGGATCACGCACTTTGGTGCTGGGGCGACAACAGCCACGGTCAGCTCGGCCGAGGCGCACTGGGCGGCCAGTTCGCGCAGCCCGCGCCGGTGACAGTCGTCTCCGATCCGGTCGCGCAAGCCGTCGTCGGCGACGACTACTCTTGCGCGCGGACGACGCCGCCGAAGAACGAGGTCTGGTGCTGGGGCGACGGCGCCGCTGCCCAGGGGAGCTCGAGCGGCACGAAGGTGCAGCTCCCCGCCGGGGCGACGTACATCTCCGGCGGCCCCAGCGGAGTGTGCGCCCAGCTGACTGACGGCAGCATCTACTGCTGGGGACGGAACGACACGGGCAACCTCGGCTGCGGCGACGCCGGAGCCATGCAGATCTCGCCCCTCGCGCCGCGTCTGCTCCTCGCGAACGCCAACATCGCTCACCTCGCCGTCGGAGGGTCGGGCACGTGCGCCACCGAGAGCGGGAACGACACCGTGCACTGCTTCGGAAACACGGCCTGGGGTTTCATGGGTGACGGCCGGCAAGGCCCGGACGACGTGTGCCAGAGCTCGGTGATCTCTTCGTTCGCCTCTCTGCAGCTCGACGCGATCACGGCGGGCGATTTCGCCGTCTGCGCGCGGAACATCAACGGAAACTGGTTCTGCTGGGGGATGAACTACGTCTACTACCAGGATGGTGTGCTCTGGCCGCAGACGCACGTCGACGTGTTCGCGACGCCGTTCGAGCTGCCGATCGCGACCACCACGCAGCAAGTCTCGATCGGTTGGCTGCACACGTGCTCGCTCGACAGCGTGAGCGGCCAGGTGCGGTGCTGGGGCGAGTCGACGCACGGAACGGCCGGGCTCTACACGCAGGTGGCGAACCCGACGGTCATCCCGGGCGTCGCCGCCACCTCCATCGCGGCGCACCGGCAGTTCACGTGCGCCATCGAGCGGACCGGCGACGTCGACTGCTGGGGAAACAACCAGTTCGCCACCGTGTCGCCCACGGTCGGCACCGACACACCCACGCCCACGCGGGTCGTCTGGTGAAGGTCAGCTCGTGAACCTCGAGCCCGGCGTCCACGTCACGCCCAACGTGAAGCTCGTGCGGCCGCTCGGCGAAGGCGGCATGGGCGCGGTCTGGGTCGCCGAGCACCTCGCGCTCGGCACCGAGGTGGCCGTGAAGTTCCTGCAGGGCGACTACGCGAAGGATCCGGCCGCGCGTGCCCGCTTCTCGCAAGAAGCGGCGGCGGCGTCGCAGGTGAAGAGCTCGCACGTCGTGAAGATCTACGACTACGGCATCACCGACGCGGACGTGCCGTTCATCGTGATGGAGATGCTCGAGGGCACCGACCTCGCCGGGCGCATCGCAGCGGAGCGAAAGCTCGCGCCCGCCGAGGTGGTCACGGTCGTCGCCCAGCTATGCAAGGCGCTGCAGCGCGCACACGAGGGCAACGTGATCCATCGCGACGTGAAGCCCGAGAACGTGTTTCTCACGCAGGAGGGCGGCGACACGTTCGTCAAGCTGCTCGACTTCGGGATCGCGAAGAGCTCCGCGGTGAAGGCGCTCTCGGCGAGCTCGCGACGCTCCACGCTCGCGGGCGAGAGCCTCGGCACGCCGTATTACATGAGCCCGGAGCAGTTCAAGAGCGCCAAGTCGATCGACCTGCGGAGCGACTTGTGGAGCGTCGGCGTCCTCACGTATGAAGCCTTGACGGGCGAGCTCCCGTTCGTCGCGGACACCGTCGGCGCGCTCGCGATCGTCGTGAACGAGGCGGACGCAACGCCGCCGTCCAAGCTCGATCCGTCGTTGCCTCCCGCGTTCGACGCTTGGTTCGCCAAGGCCTGCGCGCGCGATCCGAACGACCGCTTCGCGTCGGCGCGCGATCTCGCCGACGCCCTGCGCGCGGCGTTCGGGACGGC
Source organism: uncultured delta proteobacterium (assembly GCA_963731595.1). GTDB lineage: Bacteria > Myxococcota_A > Polyangia > Polyangiales > Polyangiaceae > DASXHD01. The sequence goes on along the minus strand of CAVSWE010000001.1, from coordinate 267,943 downwards.
GCCGCTGAGCCTCGACTCGGGGTCGCATCGGCGCGTAGTCATCAGCCAAATTCCAGCGGACGAGCTCGAGAACTCGGAGAAGATCTCGCTCCGCGAGACGAGCTTCGCGACGTCCGCGGGCGGGCGCGAGGCTCCGAAGTCCCGTGCGCGCGTGCTCTTGCCGGTCGCGCTCGCGGGCGTCGCGGCGCTCGCGATTGGGCTCTTCGCGCTCACGCGCGGCCCTTCGACACCAGTGACCTCCACGGCCAGCGCGGGCCACGCGTCGGCGGCGGCGCCGCCGTCCTCGGCGCCTCGCGCGACCGCACCCGAGCCGATCGTCACGGCGCCGCTCTCCGCGGCGACGAGCGTCGCGACAATCGCATCACCTGCGCCGGCCGCCACCCACCACGCGACGCACCACGTCGTGACGCCCGCGACGAGCGGAAGCGGAGCCCACCATGAACGCGACATCTGGTAAGCGAGCGGCCGTCGCTCTCGCCCTCGCCGCGGCGCTCGCGTCGCACGCCGCGCGGGCTGCCAACCCCTCGCCGGCCGACGTGGCGACCGCGCGCGAGCTCTACAAGAAAGGCGCCGACGCGCTCGATGCCGGCAACGCCGCGCTCGCCGCCGAGCGACTCGCGCAAGCGTGGGCGCTCGTTCAAACGCCCGTCATCGGCTACGACCTCGCGCGCGCTCAAGCGTCGCTCGGGCACCTCGTCGAAGCGCGCGAGGCGGCGCTCGCCGTCGAACGTCTCGGCGTCGCGCGCGACGAGACCGCGCGCTCGACCGAAGCGCGGGGCGACGCGGGCAAGCTCGCCGACAAGCTCGAGCCACGAATCCCGCACGTCGCGCTGAGCGTCGAAGGGCTCGCCGGGCACGAGGCGACCGTGAAGCTCGACGGCCACGTCGTCCCGAGCGCGGTGCTCTCCGTTCCGCGTGACGCGAACCCCGGGGCGCACGCCGCGGTCGTCGACACGGACGACGGGCGTCACGCCGAGGCGGCCATCGTGCTCACCGAGGGCGAGACGAAATCGCTCGTGCTTCGGCTCGACGCGCCGCGCGTATCCACCGAGCCGCCGGCGCACCCGACGCCGCAGGTGAACCAAGCTCGACCCGAGACGCCGCGCGCCGTCGCGCCGGTCCCGCCTGCCGAGACGGCGCGGGCCCATCCGTCGCCGCTCGTGTGGGCGGGCGTCGCGACCTCCGGCGTCGGCCTCGTGCTCGGCGGCATCGCGGGCGCGTTCGCGTTCAGCGAAGCCAAGACCGTGCACGACCACTGCTCGCTCGTCGTGGGAAGCCAGACCGTCTGCACGCCGCCGTACGACGGCGATCTCGCGAACGCGAACGCGCTCGGCGTCGTCTCGACCGTCGGGTTCGCGGTCGCGGGCGCTGGCGTCGCGCTGCTCGTCACCGGGCTCGTCCTCGGACCGTCGCGCGCCAAAGCGTCACACGCGTTCGTGCCGTTTTTCGGTCCGATCACGGGTGTCACCGGAACGTTCTGACCTTATGTCTTCGAGCATGGGCGAATCACGCAAACGGCCGCGCGTGGTCATCGTCGGCGCAGGCTTCGGCGGGCTCGAGACGGCAAAAAGGTTACGCAAGCGCGACGTCGAGGTCATCCTCGTCGACAAGCGCAACCATCACCTGTTTCAGCCGCTGCTCTACCAGGTGGCGACGGCGGGTCTGGCCGCGACCGACATCGCCGCGCCGATCCGAAACGTTCTCCGGAGCTGCGACAACTGCACGGTCCTCCTCGCCGAGGTCGACGCGATCGACGCGAAACGGAAGACCGTCCACACGACGCTCGGCGACGTGCTCGCGTACGACTACCTCGTGCTCGCGGCTGGCGCGACGAACCGCTACTTCGGCCACGACGAGTGGGCCGAGCACGCGCCCGGGCTCAAATCGCTCGAGGAGGCGCTCGCCGTGCGGCGCCGCGTGCTGCTCGCGTTCGAGAACGCCGAGCGGGTCGCGACCGAGGGCGCGCCCGAGCGCGAACGTGACGCGTTCCTCACGTTCGTGGTCGTCGGCGGCGGGCCCACCGGCGTCGAGCTCGCCGGCGCGCTCACGGAAATCGCGACGCGCACGATGACCCACAATTTCCGGCACTTCGATCCGCGACGCGCGCGCGTCGTGCTCATCGAGGGCGGCGATCGCCTCTTGCCCGCGTTCGCGCCGGAGCTCTCCGCGCACGCGCTCGCCGATCTCCGAAAGCTCGGCGTCGAGGTCCACCTGAAGACGATGGCGCAGTGCATCGACGCGCGCGGCGTCGAGCTCCGGGCCGGCGAGCGCATCGACGCGTCCACCGTCCTCTGGGCGGCGGGCGTCGGCGGCGCGCCGGTCGCGCGGACGCTCGGCGTCGCGGTCGATCGCATGGGCCGCGTCCCGGTGCGGCGCGATCTCACGGTGCGCGATCTCGACGACCGCTCGATCTTCGTCATCGGCGACCTCGCCGCCCTCGAGCAAGACGGCGAGATGCTCCCCGGCGTCGCGCCCGTCGCGATTCAAATGGGCGAGCTGGTGGTCGAGAACGTCCTCCACGCGATCGCCGACGAGCCGCTCAAAGACTTCCGCTATCACGACAAAGGATCGATGGCGACGATCGGACGCAGCCGCGCGATCGCGCAGATCGGCCGCGTGCGCATCACGGGCTTCATCGCGTGGCTCGTGTGGCTCTTCATCCACTTGATGGCGCTCGTCGGCTTCCGCAATCGCGTCGCGGTGCTCTTCGAGTGGGCGTACGCGTACCTCACCTTTCAGCGAAGCGCGCGCATCATCCTCCAGCGCGGGATCGTCAGCGACGGCGGTTGATCACTGCGGTGCGCCGGTCGTCTCGACCTGAGCGCCGCGCGAGATCCAGTGCCCTTCGACGTGGACCCACCGCCCGCCGCGGTTGTCCCAGAACGGCGGCACATACGTGTATCCTACACGCGACGTGTCCCAGTGCCCGCCGACCCACGCGTAGCCGCTGCCGTTCCAGCGCCACTGGCCACGCACCCAGAAATAATCGTCGCGCGGCGGGAGCCCGGGGCTCTCGACCTGCGCGGCCGGCGGCGCCTGCATCGCGTACGACTGCGCCCAGAAGCCGGGCACCCACTGATACTGCCCGCCCAGGAGCGTCCAGTGACCCGCAGTCCAGTAGTAGTCCGGGCCGGGCGCCGGCGGCTGCGCCTCGACGCGGATGGCCGGCGGCATGTGGGCGCGCGCCTCGGCCTCCGCCTTCGCGCGGGCCTGCTTGGTCTTCTCGTGCTCCATCGCGATGTTGTAGGCGCGGAGGCGCTCCTCGGCGTCGATTTGATCCTGGCGCGCCTGGCGCTCGGCCGCGGCGGCCGCCTCGGACTGCGCCTTCGCCTGCTCGGCCGCCTCGTGCGCCGGGCGCCCGAGCTCCTCCTTGATCGCGTCGTCCAGCTTGCCGACGAGCGTGGAGTAGTGCTTGTCGAGCATCACTTGCCCGTGCGCGTCGACCGCGCCGCCCATGCCTTGACTGTCGACGTAGTGGAAGGTGACTTGCTGCGCGTTGTATTCGATCGCGAGCTTGAGCATGCGCGCCCCCCGCGTGTACGTCGCGACGACGTTGCCGGGCTGCTCCGAATCGGGCGAGAAGCTCTCGCGAGCGAGCGCGCGCGCGACCGCGGCGCGCATCTGCGTCGGGTCGAGCGTGTCGCTCACCATGATCACGTGCGGCTGCGACGCCGGCGTGTACGCGCGCAGGCTCTTGCCGCCGTGACCGCAGGCGACGAGGACGACCGAAAGCAGACTGGGAGCAAGGACGGAGCGGAGCTTCATGGGCGCCCTGCTTACGCTCGAGCATGTAGGACGTCAAGTGACAACTGCCCACATGTAGTTACGCCGAAAAGCGCGACGTTCCGCGTGCGTTGCGGTGCACCGCGGGTGCGGCCTACCCTGGGCTCCCACTTTCCACCTCAGCGGGGAGACGACGCCGTGACCCAGCAAGATCAGCTCTGCATCAACACGATCCGCACGCTCGCGATGGATGCGGTGCAGCAAGCCAAATCCGGCCACCCCGGCACGCCGATGGCCATGGCGCCGGTCGCCTACGCCCTCTGGCAGAACGTGCTCCGCTTCGATCCCGCCGATCCGATTTGGCCGAACCGCGATCGGTTCGTGCTCTCCGCCGGGCACGCCTCGACGCTGCTCTACGCGATGTTGCATCTTACACGCACTCGCGCCGTGAACCCCGAGTACGAGACGCTCGGCACGCCGACCGTTTCGCTCGAGGACTTGAAGCGGTTTCGCCAGCTCGAGAGCAAATGTCCGGGCCACCCGGAGTACCGATGGACGAGCGGCGTCGAGACCACGACGGGGCCCCTCGGGCAAGGCGTCGCGACGAGCGTCGGGATGGCGATTGCCGAGCGCTGGATGAAGTCGTACTTCGACCGGCCGGGCTTCGCGATGATCGACTACGACGTCTACGCGCTCGCGGGCGACGGCTGCATGATGGAGGGCCTCTCGGGCGAGGCGGCGTCGCTCGCCGGGCACCTCGGCCTCTCGAACCTCTGCTGGATCTACGACAACAACCACATCACGATCGAGGGCAACACAGCCCTCGCCTTCTCGGAGGACGTCGCAGTCCGCTTCCTCGGCTACGGGTGGAACGTGCTCCGCGTCGGCGACGCGAACGATCTCGACCTGCTCGCGCGCGCGTTCAAGACGTTCAAGAAGACGACGGATCGGCCCACGCTGATCATCGTCGACAGCCACATCGCGTACGGCGCGCCCAACAAGCAGGACACGAGCGCCGCGCACGGCGAGCCGCTCGGCGAGGACGAGGTCAAGGCGACCAAGAAGAACTACGGCTGGCCCGAGGACGCGAAGTTCCTCGTGCCCGACGGAGTCTACGAGCACTTCGAGGGCGGCATCGGCGCGCGCGGGGCCGGACTTCGTCGACAATGGATGGGGCGGTTCGAGGAGTACAAGGCCAAGCACCCCGAGCTCGCCGATCAGCTGTGGAAGATGCAAAAGCGCGAGCTGCCCACGGGCTGGGACAAGGACATCCCGATGTTCCCGCCGGACCCGAAGGGGATCGCGAGCCGCGACTCGTCCGGCAAGGTGATGAACGCGATCGCCAAGAACGTCCCGTGGATGATCGGCGGCGCCGCCGACCTCGCGCCGTCGACGAAGACGCGGCTGACGTTCGAGGGCGCGGGCGATTTCGAACGGGACACGCCGAGCGGGCGCAACATGCACTTCGGCATCCGCGAGCACGCGATGGGCGCCGTCTTGAACGGCTTGTCGCTCTCCAAGGTGCGTCCGTTCGGGTCGGGCTTTCTCATCTTCAGCGACTACATGCGGGCGCCGATTCGGCTCAGCGCGATCATGGAGCTGCCGGTCGTTTACGTCTTCACGCACGACTCGATCGGCGTCGGCGAGGACGGGCCGACGCACCAGCCGATCGAGCAGCTCGCGTGCCTGCGCTCGATCCCCGGCCTCGTGACGCTGCGGCCGTGCGACGCGAACGAGGTCGCCGAGGCCTGGCGCTGGATCATGGAGCAAAAACACACGCCCGCGGTGCTCGTCTTGAGCCGCCAAAACCTGCCGACGCTCGATCGAACGAAGTACGCCGCGGCCTCCGGACTGAGAAAGGGCGCGTACGTGCTCTCCGACGCACCGAACCGCAAGCCGGACGTCGTCCTCATCGGCACCGGCAGCGAAGTGTCGCTCTGCCTCGATGCGCGCGACCTGCTCGCGAAGGAGAACGTGAAGGCCCGCGTCGTCTCGATGCCGAGCTGGGAGCTCTTCGAGGCGCAGCCCGAGGACTACAAGGAGTCGGTGTTGCCCGACGCGATCCGCGCGCGCGTGACGGTCGAGCAAGCGTCGCGCTTCGGGTGGGAGCGCTACGCCGGGCGCACCGGCGCGATGATTGGCATGCTCGGCTTCGGCGCTTCGGCGCCGCTCAAGGATCTGCAGAAGAAGTTCGGGTTCTTGCCCGAACGCGTCGCGCAAGCGGCGAAGGAACAAATCGCCAAGTTCGGGAGGCCGCAATGACGAATCACACCGACAGCATCATGCCCGACTACGTCGACCCGACGCCCGAGGTCGGCGCGCCCTCCTGCACGATGGTCCTCTTCGGGGCCACCGGCGACCTGACGAAGCGAAAGCTCGTGCCCTCGCTGATGAACCTCGCGAAGGACGGACTGCTCGACCAGGACTTCGCGGTCATCGGCGTCGCGATCCAGCCGATGAGCGACGACGACTTCCGCAAGAAGATCGAGACCGACCTCACCGAGCTCGATCCCGACGTCCTCAACTTCGAGAACTGGAAGTGGTTCAAGAAGCGCATCTACTACGTGTCCGGCGATTTCGCCGATCCCAAGACGTACGCCGCGCTCAAGGCGAAGCTCGAAGAGGTCGACGCCAAGCACAAATGCAAACGCAACGCGTTCTTCTACCTCGCGACGGCGCCTTCCTTCTTCTCCAAGGTCGCCGACAAGCTCGGCGAGGCCGGCCTCACGGCCGAGAACGGCTGCTTCCGCCGCGTCATCATCGAGAAGCCGTTCGGCTACGACCTCGCGTCGGCGCGCTCGCTGAACGCCGAGCTCCGAAAGACGCTGCGCGAAGATCAGATCTACCGAATCGACCACTACCTCGGGAAAGAGACCGTCCAGAACATCATGGTGCTTCGCTTCGCGAACGCCATCTTCGAGCCGGTCTGGAGCTCGAACTTCATCGATAGCGTGCAAATCACGGTGGCGGAGACGGTCGGCGTCGAGCACCGCGGCGGGTATTACGATCACGCCGGCGCGCTCCGCGACATGGTTCCCAATCACATGATGCAGCTCCTCTCGCTCATCGCGATGGAGCCGCCGATCTCGTTCGCGGCCGACGAGATCCGCGACGAGCAGGTGAAGATCCTCCGGGCGATCGCGCCGATCCCGATGGACGATGTCGCGCACCGCGCGGTGCGCGGGCAATACGGCGCGGGCGGCGCGAACGGGCAGTTCTTGCCCGCGTACCGCGACGAGCCTCAGGTCGACAAGAAATCGACGACCGAGACCTTCGTCGCGATGAAGCTCATGCTCGACAACTGGCGCTGGGCGGGCGTGCCGTTCTACCTCCGGACCGGAAAGCGGCTGAAAGAGCGCGTCACGCAGATCGTGATTCAGTTCAAGAAGCCGCCGTTCCTCTTGTTTCGCAAGACGCGCGTCGACGGGCTCCTGCCGAATCAGCTCGTGCTCAACATCCAGCCGGACGAGGGCCTCGCGCTCCGGTTCGGCGCCAAGGTGCCGGGCACGATCATGAACATCGGCACGGTGAAGATGAACTTCGAATACGAGGACTACTTCCACAAGCAGCGCTCGACCGGTTACGAGCGACTCATGTACGACTGCATGCTCGGCGACGCGACGCTGTTCCAGCGCGCCGACATGGTCGAAGCGGGCTGGAGCGTCATCGCGCCGGTGCTGGAGACGTGGAGGGCGGGCGGCAAGGTGCCGACCTACTCGGCGGGCTCGTGGGGCCCGGCCGAAGCCACCGCGCTGATGGCGCGGGACGACCGCGAGTGGAACGAAATCGCCGACGGCCAGCGGATGCAGACCATCCCCCCGCCGCCCCCGGCAAACAAGCCCTGAGAGAGCGAACAGCCTTCAATCCCACACAGAGAGGAAAGTGCGATGCAACTCGGAATGATCGGTCTCGGGCGAATGGGCGCGAACATGGTTCGGCGCTTGATGAAGGCGGGGCACAAGTGCGTCGTGTACGACGTGACGCCGGCGGCGGTCGACGGGCTCGCGAAGGAGGGCGCGACGGGCGCGAAATCGATCGACGAGTTCGTCGCCAAGCTCGACAAGCCGCGCGCGATCTGGCTGATGGTGCCGGCGGCGTTCGTCGACTCGACGATCGAGAAGCTCGCTCCCAAGCTCGAGAAGGGCGACATCCTCATCGACGGCGGCAACTCGTATTACCGAGACGACGTCGACCGCGGGAACAAGCTCCGTCCCAGCGGCATCCACTACGTCGACGTCGGCACGAGCGGCGGCGTCTGGGGCCTCGAGCGCGGCTACTGCCTGATGATCGGCGGAGACAACGACGCGGTCGCTCGGCTCGACCCGATCTTCAAGACGCTCGCGCCGGGGATGGGCAACGTCGACCGCACGCCGGGCCGCGAGAAGATGAGCGGCACCGCCGAGCAGGGGTACCTCCACTGCGGGCCGTCGGGTGCCGGGCACTTCGTGAAGATGGTGCACAACGGCATCGAGTACGGAATCATGCAGGCGTACGCCGAGGGCCTGAACGTCATCAAGAACGCCAACGTCGGCAAGCGAACGCACGAGAAAGACGCCGAGACCTCGCCGCTGCGAAACCCGGAGTATTTCCAGTACGACATGAACCTCGCCGACGTCGCCGAAGTTTGGCGCCGCGGCAGCGTCGTCGCGTCGTGGCTGCTCAATCTCACGGCGCAGGCGCTCGCCGAGAGCCCCACGCTCGACGATTTCTCGGGCAAGGTCTCCGATTCGGGCGAGGGCCGGTGGACGGCGCAGGCCGCGATCGAAGAGGGCGTGCCGACGCACGTGCTCTCGGCGTCGCTCTACTCGCGCTTCGACTCGCGCGGGGCGAACGAGTTCCAGAACAAGGTGCTGTCGGCGATGCGCAAGGCGTTCGGCGGCCACCACGAGAAGAAGTGATGACCGACAAGGACGAGAGCGTCGTGCGCTGCCCGAAATGCAACGCGAAGGTGCACGTCGACGACCACGCCAAGAAGGCGATGGTCGCGACGTGCCCCAACGGTCACAAAGTGGAGCTCGTGAAGCTCATTCAGTGAGCTTCGGCTCGCCTCGTCTCACTTGCAGAGCATGCCCTTGCGGCACGCCGCGATCCGCTCGAGGTGATCGATCGGGTTGCCGCAGCGGTCGGTCGAGATCTCGTCGAGGCAGCTCGAGAGACGGCTCTGGAGGATGCCGTTCGGGCACTTTTGCGCGCGGAGGGTGACCTCCGTGTCGTGGCCGATCTCGCGCGTGCACGCGTTGAAGTCCTCGTAGCTCTGGCCCGGACCGACGTTGTTGCACGCGACCTCGCGGTTGCAGCGCGCTTCGGTGACCGCGCGGATCGCCTGACCGTTCTGGACCACGGCGCCGGTCGTCTCCACGCCGCCGCTTCCCACGTCGGCCGACATGCCCGCGTGGCACGCGCCGAGGAGAACGAAACCCACACCACAGACGCCCATCGAGATGAATGTATTCTTGAGCTTCATTGCTGACTCTCCGTTCGTGAGTCAGCGAAATGCACGGGCGATGCCGCCCCACCTCGTGCGCGGCTCAGAGCAGTGACGCTTTGGCCGCGAGCTCGGCGCGCGAGCGGATCCCGAGCTTGCGGAAGACGCTCTGCAGCTGATTCGCCACGGTGCGCACCGAGCAATGTCGCGCCTCGGCGATCTCGTTGTTCGATTTTCCCGCGAGCGCGAGCAGCGCGACCTCGCGCTCGGCCGACGTGAGCTCGGTGGTCTTGTCGCTGTCGTCGACGTCGAACGAGAGGATCGCGACCGTCTGCCCGTCGCCCGAATACTCGACGCGCAGGTTTTTGGGCGCTTCTTCCGGCGGCGCGCTCGGCAGCTCGCCGGGCTTCTTCGGATCGTTCGGATCGCTCGTCACGACGACCCCACTCCTACTCGATTTCCGGTCCGCGCGCGCCAGACGCGGATGAGCTCGACCCGGCTCTTCGCGCCGAGCTTCGCGCCGGCGGTCGAGAGGTGCATCGCGACCGTCGACGGCGCGATGCCGAGCTCGTACGCGATGAGCTTGTTCGAGTGACCCTGCGCCGCGTACGCGACCACCTGCGCCTCGCGCGGCGAGAGCTCGGCGAACGACGGCACGACCGGATCGTTGCGGACCGCGACGATGTAGCGCTTGCCGTCGTGGTCGAAGTGATCGAGCAGCGTCCAGCGGCCGGAGACGAGCGCCTTCCACGCTTCGACGGCGCCCGGCGGGTCGGCGTGCCGCGAGCTGCCGCGCGCGCGCGCCATCGCCTTGGCCGCGTCCTTCAGCGCGTCGAGAGAGCCGTCGCTCGACTCCCCCGACGACTCGACGCGACCGCCCGGCGTGAGCACCGCGTCTGCGCCCTCGGGCGAGCTCGTTCGGCGCGCGCGGCGAAGTCGCATGCCCGCGGCCATGTGCGCCGCGACGCGGCTCCACGCGACCGCCTCCGGTCGCTTCACGCCGGTCACCTCGGGCAGCGGCGCACCGACCAGGCAGCCGACGCCGCTCGGCTCGGTCGCGGCGACGCTCATGAAGTCGACGATGCCGAGCGGCGCGAGGAAGCGCTGGTGGATGGCGAGGTCGCGGACGTGCTTGCCCATCTGCAGGCGGCTCGACATCGTCGCGCACGTGGCGCGGCCGCCCGATGCGGCGGTCACGTCCTTGATGAAGCGATACGTGATGTCGCTCGACACCTCGGCCTCGAGCATTCGTAGCGCCTCGACCGAGCCCTCCGGCGTGCCGCGAGCGACCGGCGACGCGACGCGGACGCGGTCGCCGTCGAACTCGTAGAACATGCCGCACGTGCCGAGCCCGCGATCGAGGCCTGCGCGCGCGGCGCGATCGACGAGGCGTGCGAGCCACGTGCCGTCGTCGCCGTCGAGGCGGTACGCCGCCTCGATGACGCTGACCAGGTCTCCTGCGCGTGCTCCGGCCATGTTGTGTCCCGAGAACCGGACCTACGATATCACGCGCGCGGCTCGGCCGCCTTGCCCGTGCCCTAGGCAATTCGCCTGAGCTCTGCGTACGTAGGACCGCTTTTAGGATTCGGCAACGTGAGCATTTCGACTAGAACCGTCGGGTCGTGTCCGGTCACGTCCGAGAGCTCTGCGATTTGTTCGTTCGCTGGGTCCACCTGATCGCGGGGATCATGTGGATCGGCAACTCGATGCTCTTCAACTGGCTCGACCGCAACCTCGAGAAGCCCGAGGGGTCGCCACCAAGTTACCAGGGTAACATCTGGCTCCTCCACAGCGGCGCCTTCTACGACGTCCACAAGAAGCTGCTTCGGCCGAACGAGATGCCGAAGACGCTCCACTGGTTCAAGTTCCAGAACCTGACGACCTGGGTGAGCGGCGTCCTGCTCCTCTTCGTCGTCTATTACGGCGGGGGCGGCGCGCTCCTCGTCGACCCGACCGTGCGAGCGCTCGCGCCGGGCGTCGCGATCGCGCTCAGCCTCTCGTTCATCGCTGGCTCGTGGTTCTTTTACGACACGCTGTGGCGCTCGCCGCTCGCGCGTCGACCCGCGCTCGCGTCGGCGATCTCGATCGTGTTCGTGGGCGTGATCTCCTACGCGCTGACCAAGGTCTTCAGCGGGCGCGCGGCGTACATCCACGTCGGCGTGATCCTCGGCACGCTCATGACCGGCAACGTGTGGTTCGTCATCGTGCCTTCGCAGCGCGAGCTCGTGAACGCGACGCTCGAGGGACGCGAGCAGGACGCCGCCATCTCGCTCCGCGCGAAGGAACGGTCGATCCACAACAACTACATGACCTTCCCGTTGCTCTTCATGATGCTGAGCAACCACTTCCCGAGCACGTACGGCGGCAAGCACGCATGGATCGCGCTCGCCGTCATCGCGGTGGGCGGCGCGCTCGTTCGCCACCTCATGAACGTGCGCTTCCACTACGAGGGGTGGCTACCCGTCGCCGGCTTCGTCGTCGCCGCGACGGTCGCCTCGCTCTTCTTCCTCACGCGCCCGCCCGAGGCGCCGGCGAGCGCGAATCACGCGAAGGTCGCCTTCGCGCGAGTCCAACCGTCATCGAGCAGCGCTGCCAGCCGTGCCACAGCCGCACGCCGACCGACGACACGTGGCGCTCGCCCCCGCAAGGCGTGACGTTCGACACGCCCGAACAGATCGAGCGCATGGCGCCGCGCATCAAGGAGCGCGCGGTCGTCCTGCGCACGATGCCGCTCGGCAACAAGACCGGGATCACCGACGCCGAGCGCGACACGCTCGGCGCGTGGATCGATCAGGGCGCTCACGGCGAGTGAGGACGGGGCCGTGGATCGGCCCCGCCCCGCTCGCTTCGCTCACTTCTTCTTGTCGTCCTTCGCCGGGCCGTGGCCGTGGCCGTGGTCGTGCCCGCCCGCAGCGCCGGTCGCGCCAATCGCGGCGGCGGCGGCCTTCGGCGGGATGCCGAACGCGGCGGCGAGCTCGGCGCGGCTGCCGTAGCGCGACGCCCAGGCGATCTTGCCGTCCTTGTTGAACTTGAGCACCTCGGCGAGGTGCGCGGTGCCGGGCTTGCCCGTCGACTTCACCGAGCCGAGATCGCCCTTCATCGTGCCGGTCATCTCGACCTCGGCGACGACCCAGTCGCCGAGCGCGAGGACGCTCGTCGGCTCGAGCTTCACGTCGGGGAAGGTCTTGTGCATCTCGTCGAACGCCTTCTTCGCGGCGTCTTTGCCCTTCACGTCGGCGGGGTTCATGTAGTTCGCCTTCGTGACGTCGTCGGCGAGCGCGGCGACGTAGCCCTTGTCGTCCTTCTTCTCCCAGGTCGCGAACCACGCCTTGGCCGCGTCGGCGTTCTTCGCCTCGCGCGCGTTGTCGGTGTCCGAGATCTGCTCGATCGTGGTCGTCGGGATCGCCTCGACATTGCGAGCCTTGAGCTTCGCGTCGCCGTGGCCGAGGTGCGCCATCATCGTCGCGTGGTCGTGGTAGAGGTGCTCGGTCTTGATGAGGCCGTCGTCGTTGAACGACAGGATCGCGAGGAAGCGGTGGCCGATCTTCTTGTTCGTCGCCGGGTGCGCCATGAACTCGCCGGTGTTGGTGCCGGCCATGACGCCCTCGACCGCCATCTCGTTGCCCTTCATGAAGGTCCGCGTGGGGACAATCTTCAGGTCGGGGAACGCCTTGAAGAGCATTGTCGAGGTTCTTCTGGACCTCGTCTTCGTGCTCGCGTGCCAGCCCATCGGGCCCGGCCTGCGTGGTACTGCGCGTCGGCGGCGTAGGCCGCGGCGCACTTGGCGGCGTCGTGCGCGGCGACGCCGGCGTCGAACTCGGCCATCGTCTTCTTGATCAAATCCGCGAGAGGCGCCTTCGGCGGCGCTTGAACCGTCGTGGCCTGGGCCGATGCGCTGGGCGTCGGCGCCTGGGCCGACGTGGTCGTCGTCGGCGTGTTGGTGTTCTTCGATTTCGGTCTCGCCGCCGCCGCAGCCGACCGCCGCAACGAGAGCACCCAGAGAATCGCCTTCAGCCAAACGAAGGTTACGCCTGGGCTGTGGCGTCAATCGAAACTCGACGGATGTCAAGCGGCAAACTAGGTTGGAGCCGTGTCCGCCATCGCTCCGGGAGTCCTTTTCGAGCAAGTTCGAAGCACCGCGGGGTGGGCGCTCGACGGCGAGCGCTCCGCGCCGGCGACCTCGTTTCGCGACGCGCTCGGCGATCTCGAGGCCGTCGAGCGCGCGTACGCGGCGTCGCCTGACGCGCCCGCGTACTTTCCGCGCGCTCCTCGCCGCCCATTTCACGACGGTGGCGACGTTCGTTCCGACCGACGTCGACGCGCGCATTCGGCACCACGCGTTCGTCGAGCTCGACGAGCCCGCCCTCTCCGTCGCGTGCGAGCTCGTCGACGAGGCGGCGCGGTGGGACGTGCGGCTCGTCTCGGCGCGCGTCGTCGCGATCTCTCGGGGCATCGCGGTGAGTGGCTCGCGGTGCGCGCGGGCGCGCTCGGGCGGGCGATCGCGCTCGGCGCGCGGGCGGCTCGTCGACCGGCTGCGCGAGGCGATCGACGAAGAGCTCGCGCACGAGCACGCCGTCCTCCGAGAGCTCGCGCGCGGCGACGAGCTCGACCTCCCTCCGCGCGGCGACGACGATCGCCCACAATATGGGCGATCTCTCGCGCGTCGTGGAGGCGTGGCCCGGCGCGCGAGGGCTTCGCCGAATTACGTGTACGATACACGCGCCTCGGTCACGCGCCGTCGGCCGCGTTCGGCGACCTGTTCGACGCGCGCGGGAGCGATGAACAAAGCCGAGATGGCCGACGAGAACCATCGGTTCCTCGCGCTGCGAAAGGCGCGCGGCCTGCGCCGCTCGCGCGATCTGCTGCTGCCCATCGGGCCGTTCTTCGACGCGTGGGGCGAGACCGTCGCGACGCACCCGGCGCTCGAGCACGAGGACCGCGCCGAGGTGGTGACGGCGCTGCTCGCGGTCCACGACCACCGTGCGACCGAGCGCGGCTGCCTCCGCGCGCTCGCCGCGATCGACGAGCGCACGCCCGGCGGCCTCCGCTCCTTCGCCGACGATCTCCCCGCGCGCCTCCGCAAGCTCCTCTCGACCGGCCCCATCCGCGAAGCGCTCAAGACCCCGCGCACGACCTTCGAAGCCCGCCTACGCAAACGCGCCCAAACCCACTTCCCGCGCTGACCCCGAAGATTGAGAGGACAGAAAAGAGGAGGCAGATCAGGAAGGCGCGAAAAGATTTTTTGGTTCTGAATCCAACAAGAAATCCCTTCTCTTGTCTTCCAAATCTTCCTGATCTTCCTGTCCTCTCTCTCCCGGCCGTCATTGAATGGCGACGCGGAGGCGGCGGCGGCCGAAGGGCTTCGACGCGCGCGGGCCGAAGCGGCCGGCGAGCGTGCTGCCGCACGCGCAGCGGCCCTCGTCGTCGAGGCGGTATTCGAGCAGCTCGTACCAGTCGCGCACGATGACCGGACGGTTGCATTCTGCACAGAACGTCGTGTCGCCCTCGCGGTCGTGGACGTTGCCGACGTAGACGTAGCGCAGGCCCGCGGCCTTCGCGATTCGGCGGGCGCGGCGGAGCGTCTCCGGCGGCGTCGGCGGGACGTCCTCGAGCTTGTAGTCCGGGTGGAAGGCCGAGAAATGCAGCGGTACGTCGGCCCCGAGCTCGCCCGCGACGAACTCGGAGAGCTGCGCGATCTCGGCGTCGGAGTCGTTGAGGCCCGGGATGAGCAGCGTCGTGATCTCGGTCCAGACCTTCGTCTCGCGCACGAGGTAGCGGAGCGTGTCCTTCACCGGCTCGAGCCGAGCGCCGGTGATCTTCCGATAGAAGTCGTCGGTGTACGCCTTGAGATCGACGTTCGCGGCGTCGATCTTCTCGTAGAAGGCGCGGCGCGGCGCCGCGTGCATGTAGCCGGCGGTGACGGCGACGGTCTGGATCCCGAGCGCGTGGCACGCGTCGGCGACGTCCATCGCGTACTCCATGAAGATGACCGGGTCGTTGTACGTGAACGCGACGCTCTCGGCGCCCGCGTCCTTCGCGGCGCGCGCGATCGCCTCGGGCGTCGCGGTCGCTTGCAGCGAGTCCATCTCGCGCGATTTCGAGATGTCCCAGTTCTGACAGAACTTGCACGCGAGGTTGCACCCCGCGGTGCCGAACGACAGCACGCTCGACCCGGGATGAAAGTGCGCGAGCGGCTTCTTCTCGATCGGATCGATGCAGAACCCCGACGAGCGCCCGTACGTGGTGAGGACCATCTCGTCGCCCGCGCGCATGCGGACGAAGCAGAGGCCGCGCTGGCCGTCGGACAGCGTGCAGTCGCGCGGACAGACGTCGCACTGCACGCGTCCGCCCTCGGTCATGTGCCAGAAGCGCGCCGCCCCGCTCACGCGGCCCCCTTGGTCACGGTGTAGCGGTGAAGCTCGACGTCCGGCGACCAGAACTCGGGCGGCAAGCGCGCCTTGCGCTTGAGCTCGACGAGAAAATTCTCCGGCGTCTCGAGCTCGTCCCACATCTGCGGGAGAAACGTCCCGCGGCGCGCTCCGTGGACGAGCAGGACGCCGTCGGTGCCCGCGCGCAGCGCGGCGCACGCTCCCTCCTCGCTCCCGTCGAACGTCACGCGCTCGAGCGGCGAGAGGACCGACACCTCGACGCTCAGATGCGGGAGGTCGCCGGACGCGATGGGCACCGCGCGCGGATCGGCGAACGCCGCGGCGAGCGCGTTCCGTTCGACGTCGTCCACGAGCGAGCGCCTCGGCTCGAGCGACCCGATGCAGCCTTGGAGGCGCCCGTCGTCCCAGTGAAGCGTCACGAACGACGCGCCCCATTCGTTGCAGAGTGCATCCAATTCGGCGCGCGACGCGGGCGGGCCCCCGAGCTCCTCGGCGATGCGGGCGCGGGCGAAGCGCGCGAGCTCGGCGGGCACGTCGTGACTCATGACCCCTCGCCTCCCGCGCGCTCGGCGAACGCGAACGCGCCGTACCCGACGACCGCGTCGCGCGGACCGGCGGTGTCGCCCGAGCTCCGGAGGTCGAGCAGCCTCGGCGCGAGCCCCTTCTCGCGCGCGACGGCGAGCAGGCCGCGCAGGCCCACGTAGCCGCACGCGCCCTCGCCGTCGATGCCGCCGTCGAGCGCGAGGATCTTCTCCGCCGTGCGTTCGTCGGCGCACCTGCCGACCGCGTACGGCAAGTAGTGCGACGAGATCCGAGCTCACGACGACGAGCGTCTCGTCGCCGCCCCAGAGCGCGCGCAGCACGCTCGCGACCTCTTCCGTCGACGCGCGCCCGCACACGATGGGACAGACGCGCACGCCCGGACCGAGCACGCGCTGCAAGAACGGGAGCTGCACCTCGAGCGAGTGCTCGTTCGCGTGGGCGAGCTCGTCACGAGGGACGTGCGCGCGATCGAGCGCCTCGCCGTCGACCTCGACGTCGCCCAGGGGCGTGCGGAGCTTCTTCGCGCTCGGCGCCGCGACGCCGCGAAGCGCGACGCGATGCGACGGCCCGACGAGGACCACGCGCGAGACTCGCCCGGCGAGCTTCGCGATCGTCGCGTACGCGCTCGCCGCGATCGGCCCCGAGTAGACGTAGCCCGCGTGCGGCACGACGAGCGCCTTCGGCGGCTCGCCCGCGGTCGCGGTCGCCGACGCGAGCATGGCGTCGACGTCGCGCGCGAGCCGCGCGCCGTCGGCGGGATAGAAGGTGCCTGCGACCGCGGCCGGTCGAACGTCGTCCATGATCTCGCCGACGATATAACGACGCGGGGCCGCGTCCGCGAGGAGGTCAGGCGCGATTCTTGGGGTCGCGCGGCAACGTCGAGCGGAAGAGCTTCACCTTGCGGAGCGTGTCGACGGCGTCGCGGAAGGCCTCCTCCGAAGCATTCTCCGCGAGGCGATCGGCGTCGGCGAGCTTTGGCTCGAGCTCGTCCCATGCCTTCTTCGCTTCCATGCCGCCGAGGTGGATATGGACTCGAATTTCGTCACGGAGCTTGCCGAGCTCGTCGAGCACGTGACGCATCTGAGCCTGGATGGGATTGTGTGAGGTCTGCATGCTTCTCCGGCTAGCAACCCACGCGCCACGCCGGCCCTCTCTGCAAATTGGGCGCTTTTCAACGCGGCGTAGTTGCTCTAGAGCTAGCGCGCATGCGAAAGCTCCTTTTCCTCGGTTCGGCGGCGATGTTGGGCGTGGCGCTCGGTCTCTTCGGCGGCTGCGGCGGCGGGGGCGGCTCGCAGACCCCGACCGAGACGCCGACCGGGAGCGGCAGCGCGTCGACGGCAGCGAGTGCGCCGAGCGCATCGGCTGCACCCACGACCAGCGCGAGCGCCGCGGCGACGACCTGGGATCAGATGGACCACGCGCAGCGGCTCAACGTGATGAAGACGGTCGTCCTGCCGAAGCTCGGCGCCGACTTCAAGGAGTTCAACGCGAAGAAGTACGACAACTTCGGCTGCGTCACGTGCCACGGCGAGAAGATCAAGCAGGGCAACGCCAAGATGCCCAACCCGGATCTGCCGCACCTCTCGTTCACCGACAACTTCAAGAAGCACCGCGCGAAGAACAACGCGATGGTCGAGTTCATGATGAAGAAGGTGGAGCCGGACATGGCCGCAGCCGTCGGCGAGAAGCCGTTCGACCCCGCGACCAAGACCGGCTTCGGCTGCGCCGAATGCCACATCATGGGGCCCTGAGGGCGCCGTCACAGAAGATCAGAAGCCTCTCTCGCTCGTCACAGAACGACGGGTCACCGGCTCGATGCAAACAGCGATAGCTGTTCCATCGGGCGGCGGCGCGCAGGAGCGAGCTCGAGCAAGCGGGACCTGCCGTGCGCAAGCACCTCGACCTCGGCGTCGCGGGCGCGATCGCGCACGGTCTTCAGCGCGAGCTCGGGCTCGTTGTTCACGCGCGAGAGGTGACAGAGGAAAATCTTCGACGCGGCCTGGCGCGCGACCGAGCCCGCGAGCGCGGCGGCCTGCCCGTTCGAAAGGTGGCCGAAGTTGCCCGCGATGCGCCGGCGGAGCGAGCGCGGGTACGGCCCGAGCTCGAGCAGCTGCGGGCAGAAGTTCGACTCGAGCATCACCGTGTCGCATGAGCCGAGGAACTCGACGAGCGCGTGCGTGACCGTGCCGACGTCGGTCACGAAGCCGAAGGTGTGCGTCTTCGACTGGATGGCGAGCGCCACGTGCGGCGCGTCGTGCGCGACGGGCATGGTGCGCACACGGAGAGCGCCCACCTCGAACGCCTCGCTCGCGCGATAACGCCGCAGCGCGAACCTGTGACGGACGCGCGGCGCATCGACTCCGTCGTGCAGGTGGAGCATCGGGGCGCCCGACCCGCCCGCGCGGGGCGCGCCGAGGGCTTTGCAGAGCGGCTCGAGCTGCGCGGCGTGGTCCATGTGGTGGTGGGTGACGACGATGCCGTCCACCTTGGGTGGATGCGACGTCGCGCCTGCGGCGGGTCCGTCGGCGCGCGGAAAGAGCTCGTCGCCGAGCGACCGCATGCGCGCCGCGGCGTTCTTCGGGCCGATGCCGGCCTCCACGAGCAGCCGCGTTCCGTCCGCCTCGACGAGGAGCGCGTTGCCGCTCGAGCCGGTGCCGAGGACGAAGACGCGCATGTTCAAGGCGTGGCGGGGTCGTTCGGGAACGCGAGCGCATGCAGCGAGTAGCCGTTGAACGCGCCGCCGTCGACCGTCGTCGCGACGCGCGGATCGCCGACGAACACGAACGTGTAGTTCACGCCGGGCGCGAAATACGCCTTCTCGCCCGTCGCTTGCCCCGTCGTCGCTTCGTACACGAGCGGCAGCGGGATGCTCGCTTGCGTCGGCGGCGCGCCGCCGTCCGGGTTGACCGGCGCGACGACGAGCGAGGTCTCGTCGACCGAGGGCATCGCCAGGGAGGCCGCGTTCGGCGGCGCGAGGGCGCCGAGCGCCACCGAGTCGGCGATGGGCTCGTCGGCGCCTCCGTCGAGCGGGTGAAGGCGCGCGCTCACCGCCGTCGACCCGTAGAGCCCAGCCCACACGCCCGCCGCCGGCGACGCGACGTGCGCGATCTGCGCCCCGAAACGCTGCGAATTGGCGACGACGTGATCGAGCGCGAGCACGTCGAGCGCGAGGTTGCCCTTCGACGCATCCCAGGTCGGGCCGCACGTCGTGAGATCCGCGAGCGCGTCGGCCGACTGCGACAGGCACCCTGTCAACGCGACGAGGTGCGTCGTGCCGGACGCGAACGTGCCGTTCTTGATGGTCGGCAGGGCGAAGTAGTCGCTGCCCGCGCCCAGCGGACCGATGAGCTGATCGCAGGTCGCGTTGCCGGTGATCTTGCTGGCCATCACGGCGTACGGCGTCACCGCATTGGAGAAATCGCCGAGGTCGGGGAGGACCGCGCCCGCGCCGGGCGCGAGCGGCGTCTGCGGCAGCGCCGGGATCGGCGCGATGACGGCCTGGCTCCCGTCGTTCTGCACTCCGAGGCCGAAGCAGAATCGCACCGCCGGAAGGTCCGGGCTCGCGTGCACGGCGACAATCTTCGCGTGCGCCGTCGAGGCCTCGGTCGGCGCGTCGGTCGCCGCGTCGGTCGGCGCGTCGTCGGTGGAGTCGGTCGACGCGTCGAAGAACTTCGCGGGCGTGTCGTCGCCGCTGTCGCATCCGAAGGAAAAGGCGAGAACGACGCAAGCAACGAAGGTCAGCCTCACGGGGCTCTACCCTACTATCTTCCTTGGACGAGCGCGTACGTTTGACGTATCCAAAGACGCTCATGGGCAAGCCGTGCGCGCAATGCGGCCAAGAGCTCGGTGACGATGCGCGCGTGTGCTCGCGGTGCGGCGCGCCGGTCGCCGCGGCGCCGACCGCGGCGCAGACGATGATCGGGTTCAGCTCGCCCTTCGCTCCGAAGAAGGTGGAGCCGCCGCCGCAAGCTCGACCGCCCGCCGCGCCCGAGCCCGCACCCAAGCCGGCGATGGCCCAGACGATGCTCGGATTCTCGGCGCCCGATCTCCGCATCCCCGCGGCCGCGCCCGCCCCCGCGCCCGCCCCGGCGGCAGTCCCCGTCTCGGCCGGCGCGAAGACGATGCTCGGCATCGCCGCCCCGGGCGTCGCTCCGGTCGCGGCCTCCGCGCCCGCACCAGCGCCTGCGCCTGCGCCGGCGCCGAAGGCCGCGCTCGGAGGGACCATGCTCGGCGTCGCCATGCCCGGCATCGCGCCGCTGCACTCGCAGCCGGGCGTCGCGCCTCCGCCCGCGCGACCGCCCGTCCCCGCGAAGCCCGCGTTCGCGAGCACGATGCTCCTCGAGCAGCCGCCGCCGATCGTCCCGGCGCCTGCGCCGCTCGCCCCCGAAGCAGCTCCGTCCGCGCCCGTCGTCGTCGTCCGGCGGCGCGGCGCGCCGCTCGCGATCGTCGCCGTGATCGCGTCGCTCGTCGTCCTCGCGGGCGGCGCCGCGATCCTCTTCTTCTCGCATGCAGCGCCTCCGTTGACTGCGACGGCGAAGGTCTCGGCGGAAGGCAAAGAGCAGCTCCACCTCGTCTGCGAAGGCTGCCCCGACGGGACGAAGGCGAGCTGGAAAGGCGCGAGCGCGTCGTTCGCGCATCACGAGGCCGACCTCGATCTCCCGGCGCCGCTCGAGATCGGCGACAACCCGTTTTCGATCGCGCTCGATCGTCCAGGCGTAGGACGTGACGAGACGGTCAAGCTCGTGCTCCCGCTCGCGTACCGCATTCGCGGCGATCTCTCGGGTCTCGGCGCCACGCCGCCCGTCGTCCGCGTCGACGTCGAGGCCCAGCCCGGCGCGAGCGTCACGGTCGACGGCAAGCCCGTCACGCTCGACGCGCACGGCAAGGCGACGCTCGACTACGACGTGACGACGGAGACGAGCGGCCCCGCGGACGACACGCGCACCCTCGAGCGAAAGATCCCCTACGAGGTCGTCGGCAAGGACAAGAAGAAGAGCAGCGGTGAAGTCGCCGTTCGCGTCGCGGTGCTCCCGCTCCACGTCGACGCGCCCACGCCGTCGCTCGTGACGGATCGGCCGACCGTATGGGTCGCGGGAAAGACCGCGAAGGGCGCGACCGTGACCGCGAACGGCAAGAGCCTCACGATCGCAGCCGACGGTTCCTTCGAAGGCGAGGTCGACGTGCCCGAGGGGCTGGCGCCGATCGCGATCCGCGCGTCGGCGGGCGGTGACGCCGCGGCGAAGGCCGCGCCGCGCGTCGCGACCCTGACCGTCGAGCGAGCCGCGTCGCTGGACGACGCCGCGAAGGCGCTCGACAAGAAGTCCGCGCTCGATTTCGACACGCTCGCGCGCGATCCGGCCGCGGCCGCGGGCCAGTCGATCGCGGTCGTGGGCTCGGTAGTCGACGCGCGCGCGGCGCACCATCGAACCGCGCTGCTCGTCGATGCTTCCGGCTCGCGACGTCCCGGCGGCTCCGCCGACAAGCGCGCCTGCACCACGAAGGGACCGTGCCTCGTGCGCGTCGACTACGGCGGCGATCTCGACGTGCGAGGCGGCGACGCGATCACCGCGTACGGCGTGGTCGGCAAGCCCGTCACTGGCGCCGACGGCAAGGCCGTCCCCGCGATCGACGCATCGCTCGTGCGAAAAGACAAAGGCAAACGATGAGGCCGAGCCGACTCTGGTTCTTCGCAGGCACCGCGGCGCTCGTCACCGCCGCGGTCGCGTACGCGCAGCGGATCGATCCCAAGCACGGCGCGACGCTCACGATCGGCCAATCCACGGGCCCCGCGCCCACCGTGCGCCAAGACGCGCGCCGCGACGGCCTCGCGCACGACGCGCTTCCGCGAGGCCCGCTCCGCGTCGCGTGGCGCTACGCGACCGGCGGCGGACAAGTCGATCAGCCGCTCGTCGTTTCCTCGGACGCGATCGTCGTCGTCACGAGCCACGGCGACGTCGTATGGCTCGCGCCCGACGCAGGCGAGGGCCACGGCGAGCTCGCGCGCCAGAGCATCGGCATCGCGGCGACCGGGAGCTCGCCTCCCGCGCTCCTCGCCGACGGCACCGTCGTCGTGGTCGGCGGGTCGGGCGAGGCGCTCGCCGTCGGCGTCGACAAGAACGGTCCGCGCTTCCGCACGCAGCTCGCGGGCAGCCCGAGCGGCGAAGGCCTCGACGCCGTCGGCCCGCTCGCGCTCGATGACGGCGGCGTCGTCGTCGCGACCGCGTCGGAGATCGTCGTGCTGGATGCGTCGGGCAACGTCCGCACACGCGCGGCCCTGCCCGAGGCGCTCGTCGGCCCGCTCATGGCGAGCGACGGAAAGATCGTCGCCGTCGCGCGCTCGGGTGTCGTCTACTCATGGTCGCCCGGCGGAGCGAGCGGCCTCGACGTGTCTCGCGTCGGGAGCTTCCAGCAGTCCCCCCGCACGCAAATCGAAGGCGGCGCCGCGATGTCGTCGCCGACGTCCCTCGTCGCCGTCGTCGACGACGCCCGCCTCATGACGCTCGATCTTCGTCAGGGCCTGGCCGTGCCGCTCGCGACCTTCCAAGGCGGCGGTTTTCTCGGGCCGGTCGCCTTCCGCCGCGGCGTCGCCTACGCGATGGCAGCCGTCCCGGGGCACACGTTCGTCGTCGGCGTCGACTCGGCCGGCCAAGAGGTCCTGCGGGTGCCGGTCGCTTCCTCCACGGTGATCACCGCCGACGGCGGCGCCCCGGTCTACGCGACACCGCCCCACGTCCCGGTGCTCGTCGACGAGACCGGAACGGTGGCGTTCGCCTCGCCCGAGGGCGCGGTCGGCGTCGTCGACCCGGCGGGCGTGGCGAGCACGCTCGACGGCGTCTGCGTTCGGCCCCTCCGCGGCACGCGCGGCGTCACCTCGCTCGTCTCGGGCGGGCCCGGCGCGTTCTTGCTCACGTGCGCGAACGGCACGGTCGTGCGGGTCGTCCACGGGACCGCGGCCCCCTAGGCCGAGCCCCTGGCTTCCGCGCGGTTCATGCCTATAATGTGAGCAGAAGACCATGATCACGATCACCGAAAAAGCTGCCGCCAAAGTCAAAGAGATCGCCACCGCCGAAAGCCTCGAGGGCCAAGGCCTCCGGCTCCGCGTGATCGGCGGAGGCTGCGCCGGCTTCACCTACGACCTCTACTTCGAGGACAAGGTCGGCGACATGGACGAGACGTACGAGTCGATGGGCGTGAAGCTCTACGTCGACCCGCTCTCGCACCAGTACCTCGAGGCGACCGAGATCGACTACGTCGAGAGCGCGCACGGCGCCGGGTTCAAGTTCAACAACCCGAACGTCAAGGGCAGCTGCGGCTGCGGCTCGTCCTTCTCGGTCTGAGCTCGGCCACAAAAGGCACGCGCCCACCGGGGAAACCCCGGCGGGCGCGCGGTCGGCGTTCGGCGTAAGCCGAGTTCTGTGTCGCGATCGAGTCGCCTCTTTCGCGCTGGCGATCATTCCTCTAGGGCGGCCGTTACCGGACGCCTCGAGCAGCCTACCCGCAAGCATCGGACGAGCAGTCCTTCACGTTCGGCTCCGAACTCTCGCCAAAGGCTCGAGCGTGCGGCGGCCGGCGAGCGCTTGCTTACATGGCCTTGCTCCCGGTGGGGCTTGCCGTGCCGCGCGTGTTGCCACGCGCGCGGTGGGCTTTTACCCCGCCATTTCACCCGTTCCGCGCCGAAGCGCGGTGGTTTGCTTTCTGTTGCGCTCTCCTCGACGTTTCCGTCACCGGGCGTTACCCGGCACCGTACTCTTTGGAGCTCGGACTTTCCTCCCGTTGCATGGCAACCGGCGATCACCTGCCGGACGCCGACGAGACGGACGCTGACAGAGCTTTCGGTCTGACGCAAGCGAAGGCTGCGAGGGCCACGGCCGGGAGGACGAGCAGGCCGTAGCGACCGGCGCCGAAGAAGACCGCGTGCGTGAGCATCGTCGCGCCCACGACGATCCCCGCCGCGAGGCGCAGCGGCGACCTCCGCTCCCCGCACACCCGCACGAGGCACGCGATCGCCAGGAGCGCGTACGCGATCCAGGCGTGCTCGGCAAACGCGAAGACGAGGCCGGTCGCGGCGAGCGCGAGCCGCGGCGCGGTCGTGGCCCATCGCTTGCGCGAGAGACGAAGCCGAAAGATCGGCGCGCTCGCGACGAGAGCCAGCGCGAGCAGCACGCGCGAGACGACCGTCTCGACCGCGCCCCACGCGAGCTTCGCGCGGTCGCCGAACGCCGCCGCGTTCGATGCGTGTAGATACCACGGACCGGCCGCCATCACGTCGAACGTCATCGCGAGCTTGCTCGGCGCCTTTCGTAGCCACGCCCCCGGGCGGGCGGCGATCTCGGCGCGCGCGGCGCGCTCGAAGCAGACGTCCTTCTGCGCTTCGTCCCAGACCGTTTTGCACGCGTCGGGCGCCTCGAGCGGAGCCCAGCCGCCGCCCTCGGCGTGGACGCCGATGAGGAGGTTCCACCCGCCGTTGACGCTCACGAGCGCGCAGCGGTGCATGCGCACGCAGTTGCGCGCGGTCCACGGCGCGACCGTCAGGAGCGAGGCGGCGAGCACGGCCGCCGCGACGAGCGCACGCCGACGCGCACGGCCCGGCACGAAGACGAACGCGAGCGGCGGCGCGAGCGCGAGCACCTGCGGGCGCACGAGCGTCGCGAGCCCGAAGACGACGCCGGCGAGCGCAATACGTGCAACATACACATTTCTGGAGGCTGTTTTTCGTGGCAAAGACGCGATCGCCCCCACGACGAGCCCGGCTGCGACCCCCTCGGTCATGACCGCCGGCGTGTAGAGGAGCAGCGCGGGATCGAGCGCGAAGACGAGCGCCGCCGCGAGCGCGAGCGCCGGCCGCAGCTCGCGCAGCGCGACGCGGTGCGCGCACGCCGACGCGACGACGCCGACGGCCGCGTTCAACGCCATGGCGACGCCCGCCGACGCACCGAATGCGCGGTACGCGAGCGCGAGCATCGCCGGATAGCCGACCGGGTAATGCGACGCGTACGTCACGGCGCCGTCGGGCCACGCGACCGTGTATCCGAGGCCGCGCGCGAGGCGCGCCGCGAACATGTCGTAGAACGTGCCGTCGGCGACCGGCGGAAAGCGCGCGTGCGCCCACGCGACGACGGCGGCGCGCGCGGCGAGCGCGACGAGCGCGACGAGCGCCGTGTGCGCCCAGTCGCGCTGCTTCACACGAGCTCCAGCCGCCGGAGCTCCACGACGAGCTCGGCGGTCGGGAGCCCGATGACGTTGGTGTGCGAGCCGTCGATGCGGAGGACGAGCGACGACGCCATGCCTTGAATCGCGTAGGCGCCCGCTTTGTCGCGGGGCTCGCCGGTCTCCACGTAGGCGTCGATCTCGGACGCGTCGAGCACGCGCATCGCGACCTCGGTGCGCACCGTCTGCTCGCAGACGAGCCTCACGTCGCGCGGATCGCCGAGGGCGAACGCCGTCACGACCTCGTGCACGCGCCCGGAGAGCGCGCGCAGCATGGCGCGCGCGTCGTCGTCGTCGCGCGGCTTTCCGAAGATCGCGCCGTCGAGGATCACCGTCGTGTCGGCGGCGAGGACGATCACGCCGCGCGCGCGCGCGTCCTCGGGCAGCGACGCTCTCGCGGCGGCGAGCTTCGCGCGAGCGACGCGCGCCACGTAGACGAGCGGCGGCTCGCCGGGCGCGGGCGTCTCGTCGACGCCGGCGCGCACCACCTCGAACGGAATGCGCGCGAGCTCGAGCAGCTCGCGCCGCCTGGGCGACGCGCTCGCGAGGAGAAGCGGGTGCTCCCGTGAGATTCGCATGGTCGCGCGCGTTTTCTACACGATCTTCTCACGCGGCGGGCTAGCGAGTAGGCTCGCGCCCGATGAAACTTTGCGCGGCCCTCGTGCTCGCGGGCGCAATCGTCGTCGCCGCGCCGCGCGCGCGCGCCGACTGCAACACGCCGCTGACGAGCCCGTGCGTCGACTCCGACACGCTCTGGCCGCACGCCGGCCCCTCGCAGTTCCTCACCGTCGGCGGGACCGAGACCGTCGAGTCCGGGCGCATCGCGTTCGGGCTCGTGACGACCTATTTGAAGCGGCCGATCGTCGTCCACGTACCATCGGCGGCGGGCAGCGATCGGCCCGCGATCGACGACCAGCTCGACGCGAGCTTCCTCTTCGCATACGGCGTGACCGATCGCCTCGAGCTCGACCTCGCGCTCCCCGTGACGATCTTCCAAGACGGCGCGGGCGCGAGCGCGCTCACCGGCGGGGGCGACGTGCCGGCGACGGCGACGCGCGACATGCGGTTCGGTGCGACCTACACGCTCGTCGCGCGGCCGAGGAAGCACCCGTGGCGTCACGACGCGAGCGGCTTCGGACTCGCGGCGCGCTTCGAGATGGCGGCGCCGACCGGCGACGACAACGCGTTCGCCGCCGAGCCGACCGGCGTCTTCGTCCCCTCGCTCGCGGCGGATTTCCGCAGCTACCGGCTCTCGATCGGCGCCGAGATCGGCGCGCGCATTCGCCCGATCACCGATTTCGCCGGCGCGCGCCTCGGCACGCAGGGCGTCATCGCCGCCGGCGTGGGCCTCGACGTCCTCCCGCAGCACGATTTGTTGACGCTCACCGGCGAGCTCCGCTTGCTGCCGGTCTTCACCGAGCAGGCGACGGTCGCGCAGGGCATTTCGGGTCTCACCGACTCGGCGAACGGCACGTACATCATGCCGATGGAGTGGATGGTGACGGCGCGCACGGCGCCGCTCGAGGGCGGCAATCTCTCCTTTCAGCTCGGCGTCGGCGGCGGGATCCCCACGAGCGTCGACCCGAACGGAAAGCTCTTCGCGCCCATCACGACGCCCGCGTTCCGCATGGCGCTCGGCATCACCTTCGCGCCGCGCGGCCGCGACACCGACGACGACGGCGTGCCCGACGCCGTCGACCGCTGCCCGCTCGAGCCGGGCCCGGCGCGCTCCGAGCGCGGCGCAGGCTGCCCGGAAAAATCACGATGACGATGCAAGTCTCCCGAGAATCGCACGCCGTTTTCTTTCGTCTCGCTCCCGGCGAGATGCTCCCCGACGCGCTCTTCGCGCGCCTCCGCGAGGCGGCCGTCGCGACGGGCACGCTCCGGGCGCACGGCGTCCTCGAGCACGTCGAGCTGCGCACCTTCGCGTCGCACACGCGGGCGCTCGGCGCCTCGCGCGCAATCGCCGGGCCCGTTCACGCGCTCTCGATCGAGGGAACGATCGGCCTCAGCGACGGCGCGCCTCAGGCCACGCTCCGTGCGGTCCTCTCGCGCGAGACCGACTCCGGCATCGACACGCTGAGCGGCGTCGTCGTGTCAGCGCGCGTCGTCTCGCTCGAGGTCGTCGTCACTTCGGCGCAGGATCTCGCGGTTCCGCTGGTGCACGACCCGAGAGCGGGGATGCCGATGCTCGGCGAGACCGCGGTCACGGGGCGGAGCCCGTCGCCGAATGCGTCTCCGAATCCGACCCCGTCTCCGAGTCCGTCTCCGCCGGCGGCGGCGCCGAGCGCGTGGCCTGAGGTCCGCGCCGAAGGCGCGGCCGACCGCCCGAAGGGCGCATGGGGCGAGGCGATCGCGACGAGCAACGCGCAGCCACCGCTCAAGCCCGCGCGTCCGCCCTCGCGCGCGGCCGCGCCCGACGAAGGCGAGCAGCTCATGCCCGAGCCCGGCGACCGCGTGCAGCACTTCGCCTTCGGCTCGGCCGAGGTGCTACGCAGCGACGGCGACCGCCTTCACCTGCGCGTCGGCAAGGACGGCCGCATCCGCGAGATCGCGCTCGAGATGCTCAAGGTGACGCTCCAGGGCGATCCGAACGTGCGACCGCGGCAGTTCAAGCTCGATCGCAAGCTCTGACCCCTCACGCGGGGAGCTCGACGACCTTCAGCTCGGCGCCGGGCGCGTGGAGACGCGTGCCGGGGGCCGAGCTCGCGAGCTTCACCATCGCGAGGCCGACGGTGCGACCGAGCGTGGGCGATTCGCCGGCGCTCGAGACGGTTCCCACCTCGCTGCCCGCGGCGTCGACGATCTTCGCGCCGGCGGCGAGCGCCGCGCCGTCGTCCGCGACGAACGACACGAGCTTGCGCTTCACGTGGCCGCGCAGCTCGAGCATGCACACGACCTCTTGCCCCAGGTAACAGCCCTTGTCGAACGACACCGCGCGCTTCTCCAGCGAAGCTTCTTGCGGATACGTCTTGTCGTCGAAATCGACGCCGAACGCCGGCACGCCGCGCTCGAGCCGAAGCGCCTCCCAACCCTGGTCGTCGCCGACGAGGCCGCCGAGGCTCGCGACCCTCTCGGCGAGCCGAATCGCCTCTTCGGGCGGCTCGACGAAGAGCGCGCCGCCGAGCCCGGTTCGGTCGCACGGGTGCCCGCCGAGCGCCGCGGACTTCGGCCCGTGGGCGAGCCACACGCGGCGCGAGTCGTCGCGCGACATCTCGGCGTCCTCCATCACGAGGTAGCGCTCGAACGCTTCCGTCAGCACGTCGCGAGCGCGCGCGGGCAGCACGAGCACGACGGCGTCGCCGCGCTTGAGCACGAAGAGATCGCTCGAAATTCGGCCCTTCTGCGTCACGGCGAGGCCGTAGGTGACCGCGCCGTCTTCGAGCTTCTTCACGTCGCACGTGACGAGGCCGTTGAGCCACGTCTCGCGATCGGTCCCGCTCACGACGATCAGGCCGAGCTCGGGCGCGGGCACGAGCAGGACCGTTTCGCGCGCGGCGCGGACTTGTTCCGTCGGGGTAGGCACGCCTGCAAGTTGCAGCGGCGCCGGCTTTCTCGCAACACCCAAACGGCTCGGCCGGCGTGCGCGCGGCAGTTGACGCACGAGCCCGCGCGCGGCAGTAAGATTCCAGCGTGTCCGGCATCGGCGTCGTCCTGAACCCCAAGAGCGGCAAGAACCTGCGCGACCCCGGGGCCGCGCGCAGGCTCGCCCGCGCCCTCGGCGACCGCGGCGTCCTCCGCGAGGCGCACTCGATCGACGAGCTTTACCGCATCGCAGAGGACTTCCAGCGCCTCGAGATCGACGTGCTCGGCATCAGCGGCGGCGACGGCACCAACCACGTCACGCTCACCGGCTTCATCGACGTCTACAAATCGCAGTCGCTGCCGCGGGTCGCCTTCTTGCGGGGCGGGACCATGAACACGGTCGCGAACCACCTCGGCGTCCCGCACGGAAAGCCCGAGGGACTCCTCGATCGCCTCGTCGGCGCCTACGCCGAGCGCGCCGTCCGCCCGCTCGCCGACGTCGAGCGCAACGTGATGCGCATCGGGACGACCTACGGCTTCCTCTTCGGCACCGGCGCGGTCTACGGCTTCTTGGCGGAGTACTACCGAGGCGGCACCGACCGCCCCTCGCCGCTCGTCGCCGCGCGTACCCTGCTCGGCGGAATCGGCAGCGCGCTCGTCGGCGGAGAAATCGTCTCGCGCATCGCCGCGCCGTTCCACGGCTGGGTCGAGCTCGACGACGGCGCGTCGCCGGCGAGCGGCGACACGTTCCCGACGCGGTGGGAGGAGCGCGACTACTTCGCCGTCGCCGGGGGCACGATCGACCAAATCGGCCTCAACTTCAAGCCGTTCTACCGCTGGGCGGAGCGGCCCGGCGCGTTCCACCTGCTCGGCATCCACACCTCGGCCATGGGCTTCGTCGCCGATCTCCCGCGGATCTGGCGCGCCGAGCCGATGCGCGACGGCAAGACCTACGAGGCGACCCCGACCCGCGCGCGACTCCACAGCAGCGACGGGACCATGCGCTACATGATCGACGGCGATCTGCACGAGTCGAAGGGACCCCTCGACGTGACCATCGGTCCCCGCGTAAAGATCCTATCCATCTGATGCTGACGCGAGTCGCCGCCGTCGCCCTCAACGCCTACCGCGAAGCCGTTCGCGCCCGCGTCCTCTACGGCCTCCTCGCCTTCGCGCTCGCCGCGTGCGGCTACTCCGTCGTCGTCGCGAGCTTGTCGCTCGATCAACAAGCGCGCGTCGTCTCCGACGTCGGCGCGTCGAGCATCTCCCTGTGCGCCGTGCTCGTCGCGATCGTCCTCGGCGCGACGGCGCTCTACCGCGAGCTCGAGCTGAAGACGCTCTTCCCGATCCTCGCGCGGCCCATCTTCCGGCACGAGTACCTGCTCGGCAAATACCTCGGCACGCTCCTCACGCTGCTCGTCTTCGTCGCGATCGACGGCGCCGTCGTGCTCGGCATCCTCGCGCTCGAGACCGGCGCGCGCCCGAGCGCGGTGCTCGGCGCGGGCGCGGCGCTGCTCGCCGTGCTCGGCGTGCTCCTCCTCCGATTTCCCCGCGTGCGCGTCCACGTCGTCGTCCCGTGGGCGCTCGGGTCGTTCGCTGCGATGGCCGCGCTCGCAGCCCCCGCGGCCGCCGACCGCCAGCTCGTCGTCGCGTCGTGCGCGCTCACGCTTGGCGAAGTGGCCATCATCACGGCCGTCGCCACGCTCTTCTCGTCGTTCTCGTCGCCGTTCTTGACCGCCGTCTTCACCCTCAGCGTCTTTCTCATCGGCCGCTCCGCCGACACGCTCGCCCACCTCCCCGCGCGCCAAGTCGGCAGCACCGTGAAGCACGCCGCCGGCGCGCTCGCGCGCGTCATGCCGAACCTGCAAGTCTACGTGCCCGCCCGTCCGATCCTCCTCGGCCAGGTCCCCGAGATCTCGACCTGGCACCTCGTCGCCAGAGCCACCATGCAGTCTCTGGCCTACTCGGTCGTGATGCTCGCGGTCGCCGCGCTCGTCTTTCGTCGCCGCGACTTCTCCTGACGCGCCCAATTTTGCTAAAAGCGTCGGGATGGCCCACGTTCCTATGGACGAAGAGAAGGTCGCGTCGTGCCGCGCGCTCGCGGCGAGCGTCGCGACCGACGTGCAGCGCTACATCGACGGGCACACGTCGGTCGGCGTCGAGCGCACGATGCTGCGCGCCTTCGGCGTCGAAGGTCTCGGGGCCGAGGGGGCGCCGCTCGTCAACCTCGCCGTCGACCGCTACCACGCCGCCGGCCTCCTCGACCGCGGCATCTCCTTCTTCGTCGGACGCGCGCTGCTCGCCGGCGCGAAGAACGTGCAAGATGCAACCGAGCGCCTCGCCTACGCGCCCGACCTCGACCGCGGCGAAGGCGGCCCGTCCGCCGCCGACGCGCGCGCCGCGCTCGCGCCGCACGTGAAGGACGCGCTCGACCGCATCGACCGCGCTCGCGACCAGCGCGAGGCGCTGAAGGCGCGCGTCCGCCCCGGCGAAAACCCGCTCAAGTACGTCATCGTCGCGACCGGCAACATCTACGACGACGCCCTCCAGGCGAAGGCCGCGGCGTTCGCCGGCGCCGACGTCATCGCGGTCATCCGCGCGACCGCGCAGTCGCTCCTCGACTACGTGCCACACGGCGCGACGACCGAGGGCTACGGCGGCACCTTCGCGACGCAAGAGAACTTCCGCATCGTGCGCGCCGCGGTCGACGAGGCGACCGAAGAATACGGCCGCTACATCCACCAGACGAACTACTCGAGCGGCCTCTGCATGGCCGAGATCGCGTGGATGGCGGCGGTCGAGCGGCTGGACATGCTCCTCAACGACGCGATGTACGGGATCCTCTTCCGCGACATCAACATGTGCCGCACCTTCGTCGACCAGTACGTCTCGCGCCGGATCATCGCGCGGAGCGGCATCGTCATCAACACGGGCGAGGACAACTACCTGACGACCGCCGACGCCGTGGAAAAAGCGCACACGGTGCTCGCGTCGCAGTTCATCAACGAGGCGTTCGCCCTCCGCGCGGGCCTCCGCGAAGAGCAGATGGGCCTCGGCCACGCCTACGAAATCGATCCGTGGCTCGAGGACAGCTTCCTCATGGAGATCGCCCAGGCGCAGCTCGTTCGGCAGATCTTCCCGCGCCACCCGATCAAGTGGATGCCGCCGACGAAGCACAAGACCGGCGACATCTTCCAGAGCCACGTGCACGACGCGATGTTCAACCTCGTCGGCATCGCGACGCATCAGTCGATCGAGCTGCTCGGGATGTTCAGCGAGGCGATCCACAACCCGCTGCTCATGGACCGCTACCTCTCGCTGAAGGCGACGAGATACGTGTATAATGCAGCCAAACACCTCGGCGAAGAGATCGAGTTCAAGCCGAACGGCCGCGTCGCGCAGCGCGCTGTGCAAGTGCTCGACGAGGCCCACGAGCTGCTCCGAGAGGTCGAGACCGAGAGCATCTGGACGGCCATCTCGCGCGGCGCCTTCGCCGACGTGAAGCGCACCCGCGAGGGAGGCAAGGGCTTCGCCGGGGTCGTCGCGCGACGGCCCGATTACGTCAATCCGTTGCTCGAGGCGCTCGAAGAGAATTAACGGGAAGATCGGAAGATCAGCCAGGGCGGACGGTCACGCTCCTCGCGGCCGAGCGTGCTAAACAGCGAGTATGTTGCGTGCGTACGGCGATCGCGAGGGCGACGGGATGGTGCAGATGTGCTTCACGCTCGGGCTGCCTCCCTCGGGCCGCGCGCGCGAGGCGGCCAAGCGCTTCGCCGAGCAGCACGGCCTGCGCGAGCCCCTCGTCGCGACGATGGAAGCGTGCGCCGAGGGCTACTCCTATTTCGTCGTCTACGGCCACTCGTCGCAGACCGTCGACGAGACGCAAATCGACGTCCCCGAGGTGCGCACCGGCGCTCTCTCGCGCGAGGAGATCGAGTCGCGCATCAAGGCGCGCGGCAAGAAGATCGTCGTCGTCGGCGCGTGCACCGGCAGCGACGCGCACACGGTCGGCATCGACGCCATCCTCAATTACAAAGGCTACGCCGGCGACAAGGGCCTCGAGAGCTACAAGGGCTTCGAGTCGTACAACCTCGGCGCCCAGGTCGAAAACGATCAGCTCGCTGCGCGCGCACGCGCGCTCGCGGCCGACGCGATCCTCGTCAGCCAGGTCATCACGCAGAGGAACTGCCACAAAGAGAACGGCGCTCGCGTTCGAGCAGCTGGCGGAGCGCGAGGGCTTTCGCAAGGACGTGCTCCTTCTCCTCGGCGGACCGCGCATCGATCACAAGCTCGCCCTCGAGCTCGGGTTCGACGCCGGCTTCGGCCCGGGGACCAAACCGGGCGACGTCGCGTCGTTTCTGGTCGATCGCCTCTGTCCGAAGAGCTAGCTACGCGGCGCGGTGCCGGTTCAGCGAGCTCGCCGCGACGAGCTCCTGGTGCTCTTCGATCATGTCTTCGATGTGCCCGTGGCACGCGCCGCAGTCGCCGCCGGCCCCGCACGCGCGCGTCACTTCAGCGCGCGTCGAAGCCCCGCCCTCGATCGCTTCACGGACTTTCGAATCAGTCACTGCATGGCAGACGCAAACGAACATCGCTTGCATCTAACGATAATGACAATCGCTTTCACTTTCAAGGCGACTCAGGCGTCTTTTTAGCTATCACCTTGAATTTGCTGGGAAAGATAGTTTTGCTCGCCGACCTGCGCGATGAGCGCGAGTTGCGCCTCGAGCCAGTCCACGTGCTCCTCCTCCGCGTGGAGGATTTTCCGAGGAGGATCTCGGAGCCGTTGTCGCCCGCGTCGCGGCACGCCTGCATGCCTCGGTTGAGGAGCGGGATCGCGTGCATCTCGACGGCGAGATCGTTCTTCAAGATCTCGTGCGCCGTCTGACCGATCATCACCTTCCCGAGTCGCTGGACGTTGGGCAATCCCTCGAGGAACAGCACGCGCTCGATGAGCTCGTCGGCGTGCTTCATCTCGTCGATCGACTCCTTGTGGATGTGCGACGCGAGCCGGCGATAGCCCCAGTTGCGGCACATTCGCGAGTGCAGGAAGTACTGGTTCACCGCGGTGAGCTCGCCGGTGAGCACTTCGTTGAGAAGATCGATGATCTTGGCGTCGCCCTTCATTGGCGCGAACTCTACCGCGGAACCAGGTCGATGGTCGTCCAAACGTCGACGCCGTCCCGTCCGAGCCTGTGGGCGGCGTTGACGCGGATTCGGAAGCAGCCACACGCGTCGCGCAGCTCGATCGAGCCGTAGGCGGCGGTGACGACGAGCGCGTCGAGATCCATCTCGACGCCGCCGCGCGTGAGGAGCCATTTCGTCCACGGGACGCTCGCGCGGAGGCCGCCGGCGACGCCCGGCAAGGCGAAGAATCCAGCGGCGGGCTCGAGCGGCGCGTCGGTGAGGAGGCGCGCCGCGATCGGGTCGACGCCGTCGCGGACGGCGAGGTGCGCGGCGAGCGTGGGGCCCGCGCGTTCTTTCTGCCAGGGCGCGCCGACGCGCGCGCGGAGCAAGAGCGCGTCGCCGCTCGCGCCGGTCGCGTCCGAGAAGACGTGCGCGCCCTCGGCCGACACGCCGAAGACGCTGCCCCCCGCGAGCGCGCGCCACCGAACCGCGGCGCGGGTCGCGCCCGCGTCGTCGACGATGCCCCCGCCGTGCGCTTCGATTTCGAATCCGTCGCCGCGCGCCCAGCGCGCGAGCGCGCTCTTCACCCCGACCGTCGCGATGCCGGCCGTCCCCGCCGCGGGCGCCAAGGCGTCCTGCGCGACGAGGGCGAAGCTCCGCGCGGCGATGTCGGCGAGCTGCCCGGTCGCGTCTTGCGCGAGAGCGGCGACGGTCACGACCGGCTCGATGCGGTGGCGCACGGGGTCGGCGCGATCGCTCGTCTCGAAGCCGCGAACGAACGGCGCGCTCATCTCGACGCGCGCGAGGGTGGCGGCCGCGGCGCCCGTCTCGGTGGCGTCCGCGGCTGCGTCGGTGGCGCCGCGCAACGACGCGGTGAGCGAGAAAATCGACGGGCGCGCCGCGAAGAGCACGCCTGCTTCGCCGTGCGCGAGCGCGACCGAGTCGCCGCCGAGCTCGTGCAGCACGCTTGCGTCGAGCGTCGCGTCCCACGTGCCCGCGCGAGCGAGCGCGCCGTCGCCCGCGATCGTCACGTACGGGCCCGCAGCGTCGGCGGTGAGGAGCTCGCCGCCTCGCGCCGCCGCCACGCGCACGCCGGTCGCGACGAAAAACCCGGTCGCGTCGAGCGAGGCCTCGGCTTGTCCGACGTCGAAGGGGCGCGCCGCAGCGTCGAGCTCGGTCGTCGACTGGACGCCGCGTGCGCCGCGCACGAGATTGAAGTCCCACGCCGCGCGCGCGCGGAGCGCCGTCCCCGCGCGCGAATCCGCCGACCCGCGCGCGTCGACGACGAGCCCGCTCCCGCCGCCCGCGGAGCCGGGACGCACCGACTGCTCGAGCCGATTGAACCGCACGAGCGTGGTCGTGTCGGGCGTCCGCGCGCTCGCGCTCGCGGCGAATCCGCCCTCGAAGTAACCGCCGCCGCTCAAGTCGACGACCGACTTCCCCCACGGCAAATGCACCCCGCCGCCGAGAAAGAGCCCGTCGGCGCCCCGCCACGCGATGTCGGGCGGCAAGAGGCCGACGCGATTGGGCGCGCGCAGCCAAAAAAAGGGAGCCAGAAGACGGGGACGCCGAAGATCTCGAGGCGCGGGCTCGTCAGAAACAAATCGCCGGGCGGCGCGACCGTCACGCTCTCGAAGCCGAGGGCGAGCGGCGTCCCGAGGCACGGACAAAACGTGAGCCGGCCGTGGCCGTCGACGACGATGCCGTGGCTCGTCCGGCGCAGCTTGAGCGCGTCGGACGAGAGATGAAACGGCGGCGCGTCCGCGTGGACGTGCCCGCGCAGCTCGAGCTCGCGCATGCGCGTGTCGACCGTGACCTCGTCGGCGCGAACGTCGAGCTCCTGCCCGAGCCCGACGTCGTCGGCGCGGGCCCGGGACGCGACGAGCGAGGCCCCGAGCAGGATCGCGGCGCGCGGCGCGCGCTTCACTGATTCGGCGTGGGAGATGTAGCTGCCCTTCGGGAAATCGATCGTGAGCACGAAGGTCCCGTCTTTGCCCGCGCTGCCTTTCCACGTGGGCGTCGCGGCGGCGCGCAGATCGACGATGAAGTGCAGGTCGTGCCCGACGGGCACGAGCCGCGCGCGCGACACCGGCGTGTTGAAATGCACGGTGACGAGCGGGTTCTCGTTGTTGCGCAACGCGACGTGCGCGCCGTGCAGCACGTACGTCAGCTTCCCGCGGCTCTTGTGCTCGTCGATCTGCACCGGCTGTGTGATCTCGACGAAGAGACGCGAGCCGCCCTCGGGGAGCATCGCGAACCCCGGGAGCGTCGCGATGGGCCCGGCCGGCCCGTGAGCCTGCGCGTGGTGGGCGGCGTGGCGCGACCCGGAGTGGACGGCGAGCCGTCCGCCCTGTCGCGCGTGATTCGAGTAGCCGTAGCCCGTCGCGGGTCGCGCGGAGGGCGCAGTCGAACCGCTGTCGCTCGGCGCGGCGCTGCCCGTCGTCGTCGCGCTGGGCTCAGGGCTCGCCCCGCCGCCCGTGTTTTGAGCGCGCGCGGCCGCCATCGGCACGACCGCGACGAGCACCCCGAGAAACAGAACGGAACCGCGCACGCTCCGAGTAGAGCACGCGCGCCGCAAACCTACCAAATTGACGTCGGACCGCTCAGAACGTCGCGCCGAGGCCGGCCACGAACGAGCCGTTCTTGCCGCCGTACGGCGCGTCGCCGTACACGGCGAAGTCGCCGCCGAGCGGGATCATGCCCGAGAGCCAGAACTGCGCCGACGGCGTGATTTGAAGGCGAACCTCGGGCCAGACGGAGAGCATCGGGGTCTTCAGCGAGGTGCGCGCGGCGATCGGGATCATCCCGACGACGCGCACGCCGAGCTGAACCGGACCGATTGCCTGCGCGACGCGGACCGCGCCGACCGCCTCGATGCGCACCGGCTCCTCGGCGCTCGCGTTTTGTTCGAGCGAGAACATGATCGGGATCTTCACGTACGGCTGCACGATCGTGTGGCCGAACTTCATGTCGAACCCGAGCTTCGGCGTGACGCCGAGCCGCCAGTTGAAGAAGAGCGCGTCGTCCTCGCCGCCGCGCGCGAACGCCGCCGCGAGCCCGACGGCGTAGCGCGTGTACTGGTCCTCGAGCGACTGCGACGGCTGATTCGCCGCGAGCTCCTGCTGCGTGTAAGGCGGCGTGCTGCCCGGCGACGTCGGGAAGGTCAGCGCGACCTCGGGCACCATCGTCACCTGGTCCGACATCTTCTTGTGGAAGTCGCCCGAAGATCTCGAGGTTGCCGCTCGTGAAGAGGTCCTGGCTGACGACGTTGTGCGCCGGGTCGGAGTCGATGTGCCCCGAGATGAGCGGCATCCGCAGGCCGAGCCCGAAGTGCTTGAAGTCGTAGTGCCCGAGCAGGGTGAACGTCGTCGTGCGGAAGCTCGTCGTGTCGAGCGTGCTCCCGTAGTCGATGTTCGGCGGCTGCGGCAGCTGCGCGAGCGCCGCCGTGTACGTGCCAAAGCCGAGCGTGAAGTCGAGGCCGAGAAAGAGCGGCTCGAAGCGATTCGTCGGAGCGACTTCGCCGCCGGCCTTGCTCGTCGAAAGCTCTTCGCGCGCGGCGCCTTCTCCCTGCGCGTTCGCCAAGCCAGCTGCAAGAAGCACACAGGCCGCCGCGGCGACCCCGAAGACACGATCCTTCATCTCTCAAGCTCCATCGAGTTCACACGAAGAAACACGATCGCCCTTCCGGCTTCGCCGGGGGCGCATACGTATACCGTGACGGGTGCTGCCTCAGCCGAAAAAAACGACTGGAATCAAGAAAGCTTCAGTACACCCCGTACGGGCGGCGGTCGCTCTTCGTGCGCAAGATGCCGGCTTCCTGCTGCTTGCCCTGGAGCGCCTCGTAGAGGCGATCGAAGGCGATGTTGAAGCCGAGATAGACGCGCATGTCTTGGTACGGGTCGAAGATGGGGTTTCCGATCTTCGAGTCGCCGTTCAGGATCGTGCGCTGCATCTGGTAGCCGATTTCAGCGGTGAACCAGTCGTTCGCGTTGTAGTCGAGGAAGACGTTCAGGTACGACGACTGGCGGAAGGTCGTCGAGCCGTTCGGCTCCGGCTGGACGCCCGGCAGTTGGCTGAACTGATACGCCCACGCGTTCGACAGGAGGAAGAACGCGCCGGGATTCCACTTGCCCCACGTCTGGCTGACCGACACCAAGAACGAGAGGGCGTTCTCGGTGTTGGCCGCGCCGCTGGATTGGAGCCCGCACCCGACGTCCGACGCGCTGAAACACGCGGGCTGGTACTGCGGGTCGCTCGTGAGCTGCGGCGTCGTGTAGTTGTAGAACGGGTGGTAGTAAAACGCCGTGAAGGTCAGCTCGAGATCGCCGCCGAGCACCTTCTCGAAGGGCCGATCGAACGTCGTCGCGAGGTACGGATTGATGATGAGCGTGCGCTCTTGCGACGTCTGCGACGTCGGCAAACCCGCGCCGATCGAGGGCAGGAACTTCACCCCGCCGAACTTCGGCACGCCGCGATAGACGAGCGACGGCGTCACGTCGCCGAACTGGAAGGTGCGCGAGCGCGTCGTCGACGAGTTGGCGTTGTCGGTGAACTCGAAGCTGCCGGTGATGCGCGCGCGGACCTGCCAATCCTTGGTGATCGCGAAGCGCGGCTGGAAGAGGATGAAGGTGTCGGCGACGGGCGCGTACGTCTGGACGAGGCCGGGAGCGAACACGTCGGGCGAGACGCCCACCTGCTGGAAGTACTGAGTACCCGCCCAGCGGAGCTCTTCCTTCGGCTTCTTGTCCGAGGTCTTGTCCTTGTCGGGCGTCGCGAGGTGAGACGAGAACAGCGCCGGGACCTCGTCCGACTGCCCGCCGGCCGCGTCGGTCTTGGCGGTGTCGTCTTTGTTGCTGTCGCCTTGCGCGGCCGCCGCGGATGCGACGAGCATCGCGGAGGTGAATGCCAGAATGCACGTCGATGCACGGTGTTTCACGGAACGACTCCTCCTCAACCTCTACAGAGCGGCTGGCGGACCTAACCCGCATTCTCCGCCGGCGTCAATGACCAAACCGTTCGGCTGCTCATGCACTTTCCATTCCCAACGGACGAATGGCGTAAGGCAGCGGAAAGAAGGCCGATC
This sequence comes from uncultured delta proteobacterium, assembly GCA_963731595.1. Taxonomy (GTDB): domain Bacteria; phylum Myxococcota_A; class Polyangia; order Polyangiales; family Polyangiaceae; genus DASXHD01. The sequence goes on along the minus strand of CAVSWE010000001.1, from coordinate 228,921 downwards.
CGGCGAACCGTTCACCGGGCCGTTACCGAACTAACGCCGTCCCGAGCGCAGTCGTGATAGGAACCGGCCATGGATCAGAGCGGTACCGAAATCACGGCCCTCCTCGGACGCGGAACGAAGTTCGAGGGCAAGCTTCATTTCGAAGGGCGCGTCCGGGTCGACGGGCAGTTCAAGGGCGAGATCAAGAGCGACGACACCCTCGTCATCGGCGACGGCGCCGAGGTCCACGCCGAAATCGAGTGCGCGACCGTGATCGTGCGCGGCGGAATCGTGAACGGAAACATCCGCGCGAAGACCGCGCTCGAGATCCACGCGCCGGCGAAGGTCGTCGGCAACATCCACTCGCCGTCGATCTTCATCGATCGCGGCGTCGAGTTTCAGGGCAATTGCCGGATGGACTCGCTCGACAACGTCACGAAGACCGCGGCAAAGCCGGCGGCGACGCCTTCCGGCGCTCGCGACGTCCCGCCCGCGGGTCCGTCGACCGCGTCTTGAGGCGCGCGCGCGTCGTCCTCGCGCTCCTCGCGCTCCTCGCCGCGTCGTGCGGCGCGCCCACCGTCGCGAAGCGCTCGCCCGCGCCGGCGCCGCGCGTCCACGACGCCGGGCTCGACGCGGCGATCGACGCGGGCCAGAACCTGCTCGCGGGGGCGCGCGCCGAGCACGATTGCGTCGCGCCCGGCGCGCGCGAAGCCGCGAGCGCGACCCTCGACGCCTCGCGCGATCGCGAGCTCGCGCTCCCCGCGTTCGACGCCGACACGTGCGTTCGCGCCGCGTTTCGCGCGAGCGCTCCCACGGCCATCGCCCTCGTCGACGGCCGCGGGGCCACGCTCGCGAGCGCCGACGGCGTCGCCGGCGCGATCGGCGCCTCGGGCCCGATCTGCTTTCGCAAAGGCGACGCGGTCACCTTCCGCTTCGAAGGACAGGCACGGATCGCGATGGTCGTTTGGGCGACGCCGTAACGCAGAAGTCACCTGAACCGGTCGAGTTCCTCTCGCTACCCACCCAGTCAAGCGGTGGTGACGCCCCGGCCGATGGCGCTCTTGGGCGGCTTCGATACGTGTAAACTGCACGCATCGTAGAAGCGGTAGGGCGCGTCCGCCCATTCGCCGGCGTAAGCGACGCCGACGCGCGGGCTCGTTCGGATCCGAACGTTCTCCCCTCGCCCCAGCAGAAACACGCGGTCTCCGAGCAGGGAGGCGCCGTCGTAGGCGCGCGACAAGCCCATCGCCCGCGCAAATCGCCCGGGGCCGTCGGCGCGGTCGGCCCCGCCCTCGACGAGCTCGGCGGCGCGCACGAGGACGGCGTGCCCTGCGCCCTTCGCCTTGCACACGACGTTGAAGCACTCGTGCATGCCGTAGACGAGGAACACGTACGCGGTGCCGGGCGGACCCAAGAGCGTCCTCGTGCGCTTCGTGAGGCCCGCGCGCGCGTGACACGCGAGATCGCGCGGGCCTCGGTACGCCTCGGTCTCGACGATGCGCGCGACGCGGACGGTCTCGCCGTCGTCGTGCACGATGCGCGTGCCGACGAGCGCGCGCGCGACGACGAGCGCGTCGCGCGCGAAGAACGCCTCGGGCAGCCGCTCGCTCATCGCCGGATGTCGTAGACCGAAATCGCGCCGCTCGCGAATCGCGCCGCCACGGCCGAGTCGTCCGGCGCGAACGCCGCCTCCACGGCATCGGCGCCGGCGGCCGCGGGGATCTTCGCGAGCTCGACGCCGGAGCGATCGTGGATCGTGAGCCACGCGACGTCGTGCTCGCCCGCGTGCATCGGGTCCGCCCAATTCTTCGAGTGGCGCGCCGCGAGGAGCTGGCTCGACGGCGAGAAGAACGCGGTGTCGATGCCGCGCCCGAGCTCGAAGAGCTCGCGCCCGTTCTTCGGATCGATGACCTTCGCCGGCGAGTCGTCGTCGGTGAGCCACATGCGATCGGCCGTCGTGAAGACCATCGTCTCGTCGCGCGACATCACCGAGCGCGAGCTCATCGGCGGGCCGGTGACGTGGCTCTTGATCTCCTCGAACGCCCCGGTCGCGCGCGCCGTCCAGAACACGAAATTGCCGCTCGAGGTGATCGCTCCGGCGCGGATCGGCGCGGCCGTGCGGAACTCCGAGAAGACGCCGATGCGCGCGCTGGTCTTCGTGTCGTATACCTCGACGACCGTCTCGCCGGACGCGTCGGCGCAGCTCGCGCTCATCCGCTGCCCGCCGTACGAGAACGCGTGCGACTCGCACTGCAGGCTCTTCGGCAGCTTGGGGCCGACCTTCCGGAACGACACGGGATCGAACGCGTCGTCTCCGACGACCACGAGCGGATTGCCGGAATGCCACGTCGAGGGCGCCGGCGCGACCGGGCCGTGCGCGTCGAACGCTCGAACCGCGCCCCCGATCTCCACGAAGAGCTCGCCGCGCTCCATCGCGATGCCCTGCACGGCCGCGCCGAGCTTCTCCTCGTATGCGAGCGCGAGGCTGAAGCGCCTTGGCGCGGGTGGGACTGTCACGGTCGTGGCGCTCGTGGACGCCGATGCGACCGGAGCGACCGTGACGCTCTTCACCACGGGTGCAGTTCCGCCGCACGCGGCGAGCGCGATCGCCGCGCAAAGCAAGAGTCGAGCAACGCGATGCATGGTCTCTCCGAGTCTAGCTCGCGCTGGCACGGAAATCGCTGTGAGCTTCCGTCTCGCGATGTTAGTTTGGGGACCGAAGCCACTGAGCCCATGGAAATAAAACAGCAGCTCAAGCTGAGTCAGCAGCTGGTCATGACGCCGCAGCTGCAGCAAGCCATTCGGCTGCTTCAGCTGTCGCGCCTCGAGCTGATCGACGAAATCCGCAAGGAGCTCGACGCCAACCCGCTCCTGGCCGACGACGAGGTCGAGCCGCGCCCGCCGGGCGTGAACAAGGAAGGCACGATCGATCGTTCCGAATCCGTCGTCCAGGAGAGCGAGGTTCGTGCCGACCTCTCCGAGCGCATGCACGACAAGACCGAGGAGCTGCAGCGCGTCCAGGACGAGAAGAAGGTCAACGAGATCGACTGGGAGCAGTTCCTCGAGAACCGCACGCTCCAGCAGCCCCTGCCGCAGAGCCGCGGCGGCTTCGAGGATTTGCCCCCGATCGAGGCGAACCTCACCAAGCACGAGTCGCTCGTCGATCACCTGAAATGGCAGCTCCAGCTCTCCGACTTCACCGAGAGCGAGCGACGCTTCGCCGAGCTCGTGCTCGGAAACCTCGACGAGAACGGGTTCCTCGATCTCATCGGGACCGAGCGCGACGACGGCTCGCGCACGCCGGACTTGACGCTCGAGGACCTCGCGCGCGAGGCCGACCTCGAGTTCGAGGACGCCGACGAGGTGCTCCACCTGATGCAGCTCTGGGACCCGATCGGCGCGTGCTCGCGCGATCTCCGAGAGTGCCTCAAGGTGCAGGCCGAAGCGTTCGGCTACGACGAGCTCGAGATCGAGATCGTCGACAAGCACCTCCACAACCTCGAGAAGCACAACTACGGCGCCATCGCGCGCGACATGAAGGTCGAGCTCGAAGAGGTCTACGAGGCGGTCAAGGAGATCCAGAAGCTCGAGTCGCGCCCCGCGCGCAACTACACCGAGACCGACGACAAGACGATCGCGATCACGCCCGACGTCTACGTCGTGAAGGACGGCGAGAAGTGGATCGTCACCGACAATGACCGCGGGGTGCAGCGCCTCTACATCAACGAGTCGCTCACCAAGCAGCTCCTCAAGGACCCCGGCGCCAAGGAGTTCATCGGCGAGAAGCTGCGGAACGCGCAGTGGCTCATCCGCGCGATCGAGCAGCGCCGCAAGACGATCATCCGCGTCACCGAGTGCATCGTCGAGAAGCAGCGCGACTTCTTCGAGAAGGGCGTCGCGTTCCTGAAGCCGATGATCCTCCGCGACATCGCCGACACCGTCGGCATGCACGAGTCGACCATCAGTCGCGTGACGACCAACAAGTACGTCCACACGCCGCAGGGCCTCTTCGAGCTGAAATACTTCTTCAACTCGTCGATCCGCCGCACCGCCGACGAGGACATCGCCTCCGAGTCGGTCAAGCAGGCGATCAAGAAGATCATCGACGACGAGGACAAGCTGAACCCGCTGAGCGATCAAGCGATCGTCGAGATCCTCGCCAAGCGCGACGGCATCCAGATCGCGCGCCGCACGGTCGCGAAGTACCGCGAGATGCTCGGCATCCTCTCCTCCGGCAAGCGCAAGAAAGTCTTCTGAGTCACAGCCGCGTCGAGCCCGTGGGCTCGATCTCGCGCGCGCGGGTGCGCTGGACCTGGGCTTGCGAGAGCGCGAGCTGCAGCCGCGCGAGGTACGTCTCGGCCTCTTGCATGAAGACGCCCGCGCTCCGATTGAGCTCGGCGCGGCTGAGGCCCTCGTCGGGGACGTGACCGCCGCCGATCACCGAGAGGACGACCTTGGTGGTTTTCTTTTTGTCTGCGAGCTGAACCTGGTCGCACTTCACGACCATCCACGACGGCTTTACGATGCGATTGGCAGGAATCACCGGGCACGCGAGGCCGAACGCCGCCTGCGTGTCGAACACCGTCGCGAACATCAACTCTTGGCTCTTCGGGTCGTAACCCATGAGGAGCGGGAGCTCCGAGCCGGACATGTCGCAGTACGCAAGCGCGTCCTTCATTTGGCACTTGTGGCCGGCGGCCGTGTACGCGGCCGCCGCCGCGCGAGCGACCGATCGAGGCGATCCTGGCGTCACCGCCTGGCTCCCGCACCCTGCTGCCAAAACCGCGAAAACCGGCAAAAACCCGCCTCGAGTGCGTCCCATGGCGCTCGTCCCTGCAAGGGGCGTGACAGCCCCGTGGCAGGGTCGCAACGATTCCATGCATTTTCAGGAAGGCTTGGCGGCTCATGAGCGCTACTCTTTTGAACGAATGCGACGACCGTGGAGCTTCGGCCGACGGTTGAGCCCGCAGCGCCCCAGGCGCGCGGCGCCCGCGGCAAAGCACTACGAACGGATGACGGCACCGTGCACGACGCACGGCGCACAGGAGGAAGCAGCATGAACATCGCGATCACCTTCCGGCAGATGGAATCCACGGACGCGGTCAAGGGCTACGCCCACGACAAAGTCGGCCGCCTTCAGAAGTTCCTCCGCGATCCGATGAAGGGGCAGGTCAAGCTGAGCTGCCAGAGTCGCCAGCATCACGCCGAGGTCGATCTCCACGCGGGCGGCTCGCACTACCACGCCCACGAGAGCAGCGAAGACATGTACGCGACGATCGACAAGGTGATCGACAAGCTGGAACGCCAGATCCGCGGCAGCAAGAGCTCGCAAAAAGGGAAAGAGCGCGCCTCGCAGCGCCTCATCGTGGATGAGAGCGGCGAAGAGTGACCGCGGCGCGCGGATCGGCGGAGCCGAATCGCCCATCCTGATTTAGAATGGCGCGATCGAATGCACCTTACGGAACTTCTCACCGCCGATCGCACCGCCGTACGCCACAACAACGGCGCTCAAGCCCTCGACAAGCCCGATGCGCTTCACGTGCTCGCCGAGCTCCTGTCGCACGGGACCCAGCTCTCCGCCGAGAAGATCGAGGCGGTGCTTCGCGAGCGCGAAGCCCTGCAGTCGACCGGCATCGGTGAGGGGGTCGCGATCCCGCACGGCGCGCTCGGCGAGCTCGACAAGCAGGTCGCGGCGGTGCTCACCGTCCCGGAAGGCCTCGACTTCGAGGCCATCGACGACGCGAAGGTCAACATCCTCTTCGCCGTGATCAGCCCGAAGCGCGCGAGCGGCGAGCATTTGAAGACCCTCGCGCGCGTGTCGCGACTGCTCCGTAGCAAAGAGTTCCGGCAACGCCTTTTGCATGCGACCGATGGCGGGGAGGTGTTCAAGCTCCTCTGCGCCGAAGAAGAGGCAGCGAAGTGAGCGAGCGACCGAGCCTGCGTCCCGAGAGCGGCGGCCTGGAAATCACGGCCGCACAGCTCGCGAGCGACGAGAGGCTCGGGGTCCGGCTGAAGCGCGTCGCGGGCGAGGCGGGGCTCGCGCGCCCCATCCGCCACCCGCGCATCCAGAAATCGGGCCTCGCGCTCGCGGGGCATTATTACGGCGTCGTGCCGACGCGCGTGCAGGTGCTCGGCGGCACCGAGCTCTCGTACTTGGACAAGCTCGAGCCGGGGGCGCGGAGCGCGGCGACGCGCGCGTACTTCGCGCTCGGTCTCTCGTGCGTCGTCTTGACCCGCGACGAGCCGCAGAAGGCGATCGTCGCGGCGGCCGAGGCGACGGGGACGCCGCTGTTCGTCTCCGACAACCGTTCGAGTCGCACGATCAACGCGCTCCACGCCTTGCTCGACGAGCGGCTCGCGCCGCAGACCAAGCTCCACGGCGTGCTCGTCGACGTCTACGGCATCGGCGTGCTCCTGCTCGGCAAGAGCGGCATCGGCAAGAGCGAGTGCGCGCTCGAGCTCGTCTTGCGCGGACATCGGCTCGTCGCGGACGACGTCGTCAGATGCGACTGGCGCCCGCCGGGGATGGTCTTCGGCGCGCCCGAGGACCTGCTCAAGCACCACATCGAGATCCGCGGGCTCGGCGTGCTCAACGTGCGCTCGATGTTCGGCGTGACCGCGGTGAACGAGCGCAAGCGGATCGATCTCGTCGTGCGGTTGCTCGACTGGAGCAAGGCGGCGTCGCTCGAAGGCGCCGAGACCGAGGGCGAGCCCTTCGATCGCCTCGGGCTCGAGGATCGCTACCACCACATCCTCGGCACGCCCATCCGAGAGCTCGTCGTGCCGGTGCGCCCAGGACGCGACATGGGGACCATCCTCGAGATCGCGGCGCGAAACGAGATGCTCCGTCGCGCCGGGAGCCACGCCGCGAAGGAGTTCATGTCGCGCCTCGAAGGCGAGCTCGTCCCGCAGCTCGCGCTCGAGCACGACGACGCCGACATCGTCACGCGCCAAGGACCGGAGCCGTACGACGCCGTGCCGGAGACGACCGCGTCGCCGATGTCTCGCACCGGCGAGAGCTCGGCGTACATTCCTGCCGTCCGCCCCATCGATCGCAGCTCGGACGACGAGCTGCAAGCCGAGCCTCCGGCCGACGAGGACACTTGAGCGCGAACGCCCCCGCCTCCGTCGTGGTGGTCACCGGCCTCTCCGGCGCGGGAAAATCCACGGCGCTTCACGCGCTCGAGGATCTCGGGTTCTTCTGCATCGACAACCTGCCGACGGTCATGGCGCCCGAGGCGGTCGCGTCTGCGCGCGCGGCGGCATCGTGCGCGTCGCGCTCGGGATGGACGTTCGCGTCCGCGAGTTCCTCGGGGAGATTTCGCGCGTGCTCGAGCAGCTCGCCCAACCGCAGGGAGAGCGAGAAGCCGCGAAGCTCCGCGTCCTCTTCCTCGACGCGAGCGACGAGGCGGTCTTCCGCCGCTTCAACGAGACGCGCCGTCCCCACCCTCTCGCGCGCCAAGAGCACCAGCAAGAGGCCGTCGCGCTGCTCGAGAGCGTCTCGCACGAACGCGAGCGCCTCGCGCCGCTCCGCGCGCGCGCCGACGACGTCATCGACACGACGAGCCTCTCCGTCCACGATCTCCGGCGCGCGATCGTCGATCGCTTCGGGCCGTCGTCCGGCGGCGCGCCGCCGCATCAACGTGCGCGTCGTCTCGTTCGGATTCAAATACGGGGCGCCCGCGGACGCCGACATCGTCCTCGACGTGCGCTTCCTCGACAACCCGCACTTCGTGCCCGAGCTCCGCCCGCTTCCCGGCACCGACGACCGCGTCATCGCGCTACGTCCTCGAGAAGGCCGAGACGCGCGAGTTCCTCGATCACGCCGAGAGCCTGCTCCTCTTCGCGCTGCCGAAGTACGAGCGCGAGGGCAAGAGCTACCTCACGATCGCGATCGGTTGCACCGGGCGGCCGGCACCGATCGGTCGTTTTCGCGCGCACGAAATTGGCCGCGTGCTGCGCACGAAAGAAGCTACCGTCACCGTCGTCGATCGCGACCTCGCGCGGTCGGCGGACGGAGCGCTCGGTGCGCGCAGACGCCGCCATCATCGGGGGGCAGCGCGATGAGCGAAGCCGTCGGCCAAGTTCACCATCGTGAATCAGCTCGGCCTCCACGCGCGCGCCGCGACGAAGCTCGTCCAGCTCGCGACCAAGTTCCCGTGCGACGTCGAGCTGTCGCGCGGCGACCAGAGCGCCAACGGCAAGAGCGTGATGGGCGTGCTCCTCTTGTGCGGATCGATGGGCACGGTGATCGACGTGCGCGCCCGCGGCGAGCGCGCCGAGAGTGCGTGCGCGGCGATCGGCGACCTCATCGACGCCAGTTCGGGGAAGCCCAATGAACCGAGGACGGCGCATCGAGCACCCGGCCGCCGCCCTCTTCGAGCTCCATCGACGCGATCCTCGCGCCGATGGTCGTCAAAGGCATCGCCGGCTCGCCCGGCGTCGCCGTCGGCCCCGCGCTCGTCGTCGGCGACGTGCACAGCGCGTTCGTGCGCCGACACGTGCATTCTGCGCACATCAACGCCGAGCTCGAGCGCATCCACCAAGGCGGTCGAGGCCGCGCAAGCAGGCGCTCCGCGACGTGTCGAGCAAGCTCTCGGGCGCGCACGACCAGAAGCCGATCCTCGAAGCGTACCTCATGATGCTCGCCGACCCGCTGCTCCACGAGCGAGATCGAGCAGCGGATCAAGGACGAGAAGAAGTGCGCCGAGTGGGCCGTCGCCAGCGCGGCCGAGGCGATCGCGAGCCGTTCCCCAGCGCGGGCCGGGACGCCGACGCGTACATCCGCGAGCGGCGACACGACGTCGAGTTCGTCGCCGACCGGCTGCTGCGCGCGCTGACCGGCGCGCCGGATCGCATCATCCCGAAGCTCGAGACGCCTTCGATCGTCGTCGCGCGCGATCTCTCCCCCGCCGACACGGCCGGCATGGTGAAGGAGCCGGCGCTCGGCTTCGTCACCGAGGTCGGGTCGCGCACGAGCCACACGTCGATCATGGCGCGCGCGCTCGAGATCCCCGCGGTCGTCGGCGCCGACGGCGCGCTCGCCGCGGTCCGCACGGGCGACACGATCATCGTCGACGGCCTGCGCGGCGACATCACGATCCACCCGACGCGAGCAGCAAGATCGCCGACGCGATGGCCCGCGCCGCGCGTCACCTCGCCTTCGCCAACGGCCTCCTCGCCGCGCGCGACGAGCCGTGCACGACCGCGTGCGGCACGCGCATCAGCCTGAAGGCGAACGTCGAGCTCCCCGCGGAGGCGACGCTCGCGATCGAGCACGGCGCCGAGGGGATCGGGCTCTACCGAACCGAGTTTCTCTACATCGACCGCGCGACCCTGCCGAGCGAGGACGAGCAGTACGACGTGTACCGCGCGATCGTGCAGACGGTCTCGCCGCGGCCCGTCGTGCTCCGCACGTTCGACATCGGGGGAGACAAGTTCGCGTCGAGCTTCCAGCTCCCGGCGGAGATGAACCCGGCGCTCGGGCTCCGCGCCGTGCGCCTCGCGCTGCGCCGCCCCGAGGTCTTCTTGGTCCAGCTCCGCGCGATGGTCCGCGCGAGCGCGCACGGCGACGTGCGCATCATGGTGCCGATGGTCGCGAGCGTCGACGAGATGCGCTCGGTCCGCACGCTGCTCACGCGCGCCATCGGCGAGGTCGACGCCCGCGGCCAGGCCCACGCGGCGAAGATCCCGCTCGGCATGATGATCGAGGTCCCGTCGGCCGCGGTGATGGCCGACGTCTTCGCCCAGGTCGCCGAGTTCTTCAGCCTCGGGACGAACGACCTCGTTCAATACGCCCTCGCGGTCGACCGGACGAGCCGCCCTCTCGCGCAGCTCGCCTCGCCCGTGCACCCGTCGATCCTCCGCCTGCTGCGCGGCGTGGCCCAGGCCGCGAGGGACGCGAGCCTCCCGGTCGCCGTCTGCGGCGCGGTCGCGTCCGATTTGCTCGCCGTCCCGCTCCTCGTCGGCCTCGGCCTGCGCGAGCTCTCGATGGAGGCCGCCGCGATCCCGGAGATCAAAGCGGCGCTCGGCCGCGTGACGATCGCGCAATGCGAGAACATCGCGAAGCGCGCGCTCCTCGCGCACACGGTGACCGAGGTCGACGAGATCCTCTTCGAGGAGCTCGGCGCCCTCTTCCAGGATCTGTTGAGCGGCACGGGCGACTGAGAGACGCCCCCCGTCGCTCGTCGAAAACTCGCGACTTTGTTTCCCGCGTAAACCCGGCTCAAGCCCCTTCCATCGCTTCGCGCGCTCGAATAAGGTTCGCCAGCTCCACCGGTCGCTTCACGCCGCGGAGCAGGAATCACTCATGCGGTTTGGCACCCTCGTTTCGCGCGCCGTCTCCGGCGGATTGTTCGTTTGGGCGGCGGCGACGGTCTCGATGACGGTCGGCGCGCCGGCGTGTCAGCTCCAAACGGCGAACGCGGGTCAAACCGCGTGTCCGCCCGGCGTCGACAAATGTCAGACCGAGCTCACGCTGCTCCACACGGCCGACATCCACTCGCGCCTGTTGCCCTACAATCTCCTCATTACGCAGGTCGACGGCAACCTCGGCCTCGGCACCATCGGCACCGTCGAGAACGTCGGCGGCGCCGCGCGGATGGCGTACATCCTGAACCGCGAGCGCGCGCGCTCGAACCGCGCGCTCCACATCTCGGGCGGCGACGTGTTCGAGGGCGCGCCGATCTTCAACTTCTTCTCCGGCGAGCCGGAGATGCGTGTCCAAGCGGAGCTCGGCGTCGACGCGATGACCCTCGCGAACCACGAGTTCGACCGCGGCGCGGTGAACGTCGCTCGCCAAATCCAGAAGTGGGCGGATTTCCCGGTCCTCGCGGCGAACTACGTCTTCTCCGACCCGTCGCTCCCGACGAGCAACAACCTCGCCGACGTCATCAAGCCGTTCACCGTGCTCAACTCGGGCGGGCTCAAGGTCGCCGTCATCGGCATGGGCAACCTCTCGAGCCTCACGTCGGTGTTCAACACGCCGAACAGCTTCGGCATCAAGCCGCTCAACTCGACCGAGGTCGCCCAGTTCTACGTCGACCTCCTCCGGCCGATGGCCGACGTCATCGTCATCGACTCCCACATGGGCCTCGAGGTCGATCAGCGCATCATCACCGAGACGACCGGCGTCGACGTCTGGCTCGGTAGCCACAACCACATCGTCATCAACCCGCCCGAGCAGATCAGCGACTGCTCGGCGGACCCGCAGAACCCGGGCTTCGTCTGGGTGATGCCGCCCGGCTACGTCGTCGACGAGCACCAGTCGCCGCCGAGCGGCACGTCCACGCAAGTCGTGAAGTTCGCCGGCGGCGCGTACACGGTCGACGACAACGCCGCGCCGTACCAGCTCGATCCGGCCAATCACCCGTATCAAATCCACCGCCTCTGCCAGCCGCGGCCGGTCTTGCTTGCGCACTCGGGCGCGTTCGCGAAATACGTCGGTCGCCTCGACCTCGTCTTGTCGAACGATCCGGCCGACATCGCGCAGCGAAGCGGCAGCGCCGGCAGCTACGATCCGGTCGACGGGTTCGAGGTCATCTCGAGCAAGTACCAGGTCTTCCCGGTGACGAGCCAAGTCCCCGAGGACCCGGTCACCAAGAGCGTCCTCGAGCCGTACCAGCGCCAGCTCCAGCGGCTCTCGGATCTGACGACCATCGCCGGGTTCTCGCCGAACGGCGCGAAGCGCATCGCGCCCGCCAACGGCGACTCGCCGCTCGGCAACCTCATCGCCGCCGCCAACTGGCTGCGCCTCGGCGTGCAGACCGACTTCTCGATGACCAACTCGACCGGCATCCGACAGGATCTCCTGCCCGGCCCGGTGACGATCGACGAGGCCTACGACATCTTCCCGTTCGATAACACCATCACGACGATGTACCTGAGCGGCGTCGAGGTCTACCAGATGTACGACTTCATCGCGCGCCGGTCGGCTTCGCGCGGGTGCGTGTCGCAGGCGCAAATCGCGGGCTCGCGCGTCCGCGTTAACTGCACCGGCTGCAACCGGACGGACCCGACGACGATCGCCACGTGCCAGCAAGACTCCGACTGCCCCGCGATCGAGACGCTCGGCACCTGCAACACGGCCGTGAATCTGTCGAACGGCGAGCACCCGTGCAACTACCAGGCGTGCGCGGACAACGTCTACATCGGCTTCAGCGAGGTGACGTGCTCGGCCGACTCCGACTGTCCCGTCGCGAGCGGAAAGACCCCGCCCGCCGGCGCGTGCTCGAAGAAGCCGGGCGCGAGCACCGGCACGTGCAACTGCTTCAGCGACGACGACTGCCCCGACCCGAGCGGCAACGTCCAGCTCGGCGCGTGCTCGAAGCAGCCGAACGGGCAGCCTGGCTTGTGCATGAAGCCGGTGAGCCTGACCAACGTCTACGAGCTCGCGACCAGCAACTACCTCGCGGGCGGCGGCTCCGGCTTCCGCGTCCTCCAGCGCAACACGACGCAGATCAACACCGGCATCAACCAGCGCGACGCGATGCTCGACTACATCCGCCAGGGCAAGCCCTGCGGCTGGCAGGATCCGGGCGTCACCGGCACGCCCGACGGCCTCACCGCGTGCACGACCGACACCGACTGCGCGAACGTCGGGACCGGCGGCTTCGTCTGCGCGTGCGAGGGCTCGTCCGACGTCGTCAAGAGCGGGGACTCGCTCACGTGCGCGTCGAACGCGACGGGCTGCGCGGCCAACTCGGGCCGCTGCGTCCTCGCCGCGTGCCGCGACCAAGTCGCCCAGTACCGCGACCACCGCTGCGACGGCTCGCAAGCGCCGGACGACTGCGGCGTGCAGATCTCGCCGTGCGACGCCTCGAGCCAGATCTGCCAGATCATCTCGTGCGTCGACGACAAGCTGAACGCCGTGACCGACAACCGCGTGGAGATGATCGGCCGATGAAGACCTGGCTCGTCGCGCTCTTCGGTCTGGCGCTCGCCGCGAGCTGCAGCACCTCGAACGGGCTTCCGCCCGACGTGTCGACCGAGCGGATCGTGGTGACGTTCGCGTCGAGCAACACGGCGCCGCTCGGGAGCACGACCGCGCCGCTGCCGATCAATTTTTCGCCGAGCGCGTCGTACAAGCTGCACCTCGAGATGCACCGCGCCGACGACACCATCGACGACTCGTTCAACTCGTACGTCCGCATCACGACCAAACCCGGCACCGTCTTCACGGTCAACGGCGGCCAAGACGGTCGCAACGTGCTCCTCACCAACGGCGTCGCCGACGACGTGGACGTGACCATCGTCGCCGCGTTCGGCGAGACGCGCATCTGGGCGCAAGACGTCGGGTACAAACCCGGCTCGATCGCACCGGGCTCGCAGCCCGAGTGCTCGAACGGGATCGACGACAACGGCAACAACCTCGTCGACTACCCCGCCGACCCTGGCTGCTTCGCGTCCAACGACGACGACGAAGGCCCGGGGACGGGCGCGACCGGCGTCAGCCCGATCATTTATTACGCCCTCCCGCGCATCGCGGACGTGCGTGGCGCCTCGACGACGAGCGGCACCGGCACGCCCTTTCCTTTCGAGCAGGTCGACATCGACACCGGCTACGACCTCGCGTCCAACTCCTTCAAGTGGGACACGGTCGTGACCGGCCTCGCGTCGGACGGCTTCTTCGTCACCGACCTCCAAGATCAGCAGTCGCCGACCGATCCGCAGAAGGGCCTCGGCTACGGGAGCGTCTTCGCGTTCACGTTCTCCGCGCCGCAGAAGCTCGGCGTATGCAATCGCCTCCGCTTGCTCGAGGGCACGTCGGCCGACTTCTTCGGGTACACCGAGCTGAACTTCCCGACCTGGGCGGTCGAGTATTGGGACCCGAACGTCCGCCCGTGCCTCGTGCCGGAGCCGACGGTGCTCTCGCCCGTCGATTGGGGCAACTCGGCGATCATGTTCAACCACGAGTCGGGGCTCGTGCGCTTGCTGACGGCGGGCACGGTCTCCCTTCACGTGGGCGGCCACATGGGCCCGGGAAAGCCCGACGCGTCGAGCGGCTACGTGCCGGTCCAAGACGCCAACGGGGTGTGGAAGACGAACTGCGACTTGAACGGCGACGGCAAGGTCGAGTTCACCGACCCGAACGAGGGCGCGTGCGCCAACGCGTGCCAGGCCGACAACGAGTGCACCGAGTTCTCGAGTTACTTGTCGCAGTCGGGCTTCACGATCGTCGTGACCGACTCCTCCAACAAAGCGCTCGCCAAGGCCCAAGGCAACGCGGCGGCGGCGACGAGCTTCGACCCGGTCGTCTGGGCGGGCAAACCACTCGTCGCGTTCACCGGGATGCTTCGATATTTCTCCGGCGGAAGCCAGTTCACGATTCAAGCGCGCTGCGACGACGACGTCGTCTTCGACTCGAGCAAGCAACCGCTCGACGCGTCGCACGCGTGCGTGAACCAAAACGGCAACAACCCGGACCAACAGCAGTAAGACCCCGCCGGATCCGCGGCAGGCGGGACGGCGCAAACACCAACGCTCGCTCGGAACCGCTCATGACCTCGATTCGACACTACTCGCTTGCCGCTGCGGCGCTCGCACTCCTCCTCACGGCATCGCGTGGCGCGTCCGCGCAGACGGACGCCGACGCCGGCGCCGCCGCGGTCCCGAGCGCGAACGTCGTCGCGCCGCCGCCTCCGCAGCCGACGCCCGAGCACGGCGCGACCCAGCCCACGCAGCAGCCGGGGTCCGTCAACGCGCCGCAGGTCGACCCGAACCTCGGCAAGCCCGAGCGCGGCGCGAGCACCGACGAGCTCGTCCTCGGCACCGCCGGCGCGCGCGCCGTGGGCGTCGCGCCGTCCGGGGTGAACTACTCGAACTTCATGGATACGCGCCTCACGTGGACGTTCGGCGACGACGACGTGCTCCACCAGACGGGAGCGCTGATTCCGCTCTCGCCGAGCTTCAGCATCGGCGACCGCCCGCAGTATCGTCTCTTCTTCGACTCGCTGAACAGCCGCTTCGCGGGCCGCGAGAACCTGACGCACCTCGTGCTCTACAAAAAGATGCCGGGGTTCATCAAGAACCTCACGACCGAGGCCGCGGTCGTCCTGCGCTTCGATCTCTCGGCGCTCGCCGCGAACACCGGCAACCTGAACCAGGCCCTCTACGACTCGGGCTCGTACATCCGCTTGTTCTACAAGACGGGCGGCACCGACGAGCGGCCCGAGGGCGTGTCGGCGACGTTTCTGCCGCTCGACGCCGACCGCATGCGCGTCGGCTACCTCTACGACATCACGTGGGGCGGCTCCGCGTCGTACATCAACCAGTCGATCTTCCCGTCGCTCGTCGGGTCGGCGCCTGGCGCGAAGCTCCAGTACGACAACCACCGGTTCTACGCCTACGGCGCGTTCAAGACGGCGACGATCGTGCAGCCGCAGCAGGTCATCAACCCGGGCGGCGAGAACGACGTCGAGACCGTCAACGTCGGCGAGACGAACTACGGTTTCCTCGGCGGCTTCGGCTTCGACTTCACGAAGAACTTCCGTATGGACGCGAGCGGCGGCTACTTCCAGCAAGGCCGCTTCGACCTCGAGGACGTGCGCGGTCTGCCGGTCTACACGTACGGCGGCTCGACGCGCCTCGTCGTGCACGACCACATGCCCGTCCCGCAGTCGGTCGACTTGCTGCTGTATCAGAACGATCCGAACGCGCCGATGACGCTCTTCGCGCTGCCCGTCTACACGCCGGAGGTGACCAAGTGGAGCGTCAGCGTCGAGGGCGACGTCCTCGGCCAGCACCTGAAGAACTACGACGTCGAAGGCAAGACGAAGGACGACCCCGCGTACGCGGTCGCCGCCCAGGGCGTTCTCGAGACCGGCTACCTGCGCCTCAGCATCACCGGCATCATGCGCAACCTGCAGTTCGTCGTGCGCAACGTCCCCGGTTTCATCCCCTTCCAGTCGCTTCCGAGCGCGGCGAAGACCGACCCCGAGCTCTTCGGCGCCGTCGCGGCGGACTACAACATCCCGAAGCTCCACCTCACGCCGGGCATCGGCGGCGGCGTGCAGCTCCCGTCGACCTTCAAGAGCGACATCGACGTGACCGGCCTCGGCGTCTCGTCGCGCACGATCGTCGTGCGCTCGCAGGGCGACGAGTCGATCCTTCCCTTCGGCCAGGATCGCCGCCCGATCGTGCAGGCGCGCGTGAGCGTGCGCTGGGATCTCTCGACGATCCTCTCGGCGGTCGTCTGGGCGCAGCTCGTCTACGACAACAACGCGACCCTCGTCGTCACCGACCCGAACGAAGGCACCGCGTCGCTGCGCGTCTTCCAGGACCCGTTCCGCCTCGGCTTCGCCGCCTCCCTTCAGGCGCGCTACTGATCAGAAGAGGGGCTGCGAGGCTGCGGACGCCGGAGGGAGCGGGGCGACGGCGGCGTGGGAGAGGACGCCGAGGTCGAGGAGCGCGCCGACGATCGAGCGCTCTTCGCGGCGGAGCGCGCGGCGCGTCGCTTCGGTGATCGGTTGGCCGAGGGCGCAGCGGACGCTCACGAGCTCCCACACGAGGATGTCCGCCCTGTCCGAGTGTGTTTCGCGCATGACCGCATGATGGGCTCGCGTTCGCGGTTCGCGCAAGCCTCGCCGAAACTATTTTTTGCGACGTTTACGTAGCGTCAACGTTTGCGCTTCTTCCGAAGCGCGCGCGCGAACGAAGCCGAGCTCCACGTGATCGCGGCGACGACGAAGCTCGCCACGAAGGCGAGCACGTCCCATGCCCCGCTCGAGAGCGTCGACGACTGCCGCGTCACCACGTTGAACGTCATGCGCAGACCGAGCGCGAGCAGGCCGTAGGAGACCATCGCGGCGAAGAAGGTGCGGCGCACGTCCCCAGCGAGCTCGAGGGCGCGCACGCTGTTGTTCCAGACGGTCTTCCGAACGTTCAGGACGATGTAGACGACCGGCGTCAGCGCGATGAGGCCGCTGCCGATCATGAGGAGCAGCGCCTCGACGAAGGTCAGGTCCCCGTCGTGTCGCACTTGGCGCAAAACGCCACTCGCGGCGTCGATGACGCCGACGACGAGCCAGAGCACGAGGCCCATCCCCGACAGCACGATCGTGGGGCGCGAGAGCTTCGCGTCGCCGGCGACGCTCGACGCTTGCGCCATCATCGTGCGCGCCGTCGGGTCGGCGCGCGAGACGATCGTCGCGCGCGACGGGAGGCCCGGTTGCGAGGCGGGCGCCGGTGCGATCGCGACCGAGCCGGTGTCGAACGGCGCGAGCGCGGCTTCGAGCTCCTCCATCGAGCCGAATCGGTCGGCCGCTTCCTTCGCCATCGCCCGCTGGATGACTAGCTCGAGCGCCTCGGGGATGTCGGGCGCGAGCTTGCGCGGGCGGTCCGGCTCCTCGGTCAAGACGAGCGACAGCGTCGAGGCGGGGTCGTCGGTCTCGAACGGCTTCTTGCCCGTGAGCGAGTGGTACAGCATCGCCCCGACGGCGTAGACGTCCGCGCGGTGGTCGACGCGGTCGCCGCGCGCCTGCTCGGGCGACATGTAGCTCGGCGTGCCCATGATCATCCCGGTCTTCGTGAGGTTCGCCTTGCCCGCTTCGGCCGCCTTGCTGATGCCGAAGTCGATGACCTTCACGGTGACCGCACCGTCGTGCTCCACGAGGAACACGTTCTCCGGCTTCATGTCGCGGTGCACGATGCCCTTTTTGTGCGCGGCGGAGAGCGCGCGGCAGACTTGCCGCGCGATGTTCACGGCGGTCGCGACGTCCACGCGGCCCTGCTTCTCGAGCTGAACGCCGAACTCGTGACCGTCGAGGAACTCGCCGACGATGTACGGCACGCCGTCCGGCGTGGTGTGCACGTCGTAGACGTCGATGACGTTCGGGTGGCCGATCGAGCTCGCACTCTCCGCCTCGCGCTGGAAGCGCGCGACGATCTCCGCGTCGCGCGCCATCTCGGCGTGGAGCACCTTGATCGCGAAGCGGCGATCTTTGAGTCGCAGGTGACGCGCCTCGTAGACGCGGCCCATCCCGCCCTCGCCGACGAGACGAAGCACCTGGTACGCCTCGCCGAGGACCTTTCCGATGAGCGGGTCGACGCCCGCCCTACCCTCGACCGCGAGCGGCGTCGCGTCGCGCGGGCAGACAAGAAAGTCGAGCGGGTAACGGCTCTGGCAGGTCGGGCAGATCTTCGGCAGCGCCTGGACCTTGCCGGAGCCCTCGTCGGCGCGCATCGCGTCGGGAAAGACGCTCGACGCCACCGGGCTCGTCGGATTCGCGGAAGGCGCGACGACGCGAACGTCGGTGCTAGGCTCGGGCGTCGCCTCGATGCTCTCCATCGAGGGGGCCTTCGTGCCTACCGGCGCGGTCCGAAGAGGTCGGGAAGCGTCGTGCGACACCGAGACCGAGTCTAGCGCTTCGAGTGGCCTCCGGGCGCGCGTTTTTCAGGGGCTCGGGGCCCCGGCGCGCAGAAGGCATTGACCGGATGATGCTTTCCGTCATATTACGCCCGCTCCAATCCAGCAGGAAACGATGCTCCTCACCGAACGAAAAGCGGACCTCATCGGGAAGTTCCGCACTCATGACTCCGACACCGGGTCTCCTGAAGTTCAGATCGCGCTCCTCTCGGAGCGGATCGGTCAGCTCACCGAGCACTTCAAGACCCACGCCAAAGACCACCACTCGCGCCGCGGCTTGCTCAAGCTCGTCTCGAAGCGCCGGCGGCTCCTCGACTACCTGAAGCGCACGTCGCTCGACCGGTATCGCAAGGTCGTGACGTCGCTCAATCTCCGCAAGTAACACCTCAAAGAAGTCCGCCAGGACCGCCTTGCTCTTCGATTTCTGCTCGTGAGCGGCTGACTCCGCGCGCGCTCGCGGTCGGAAACCGAGGAACGGAGGCTCTCTGGCGGCTGAAAGCCAGGGTCCAATCATGTCCTTCGTCCGCGAATCGATTCTCATCAACGGCCGTCCGCTCACCTTCGAGACCGGCCGCCTCGCCAAGCAGGCCCACGGCGCCATCCTCGTCAGCTACGGCGAGAGCGTCGTGCTCGTCACCGCAGTCGTCGGGCGACGAGCGGCCGGGCCTCGACTTCTTTCCGCTCACCTGCGAGTACCGTCGAGAAGACGTTCGCCGCGGGCAAGATCCCCGGCGGCTTCTTCAAGCGCGAAGGGCGCCTCCGCGACGACGAGATTCTCACCTCGCGCCTCATCGATCGCCCGTGCCGCCCGCTCTTCCCCGAGGGCTACAAGGGCGACACGCAGATCATCGCGACGGTCCTCTCGAGCGACAAGTCGAACCCCACGGACGTGCTCGCGCTGACCGGCGCGAGCGCCGCGCTCCACATCTCGGACATCCCGTGGAGCGGGCCCGATCGTCGGCGTGCGCGTCGCCCGCATCGACGGCGAGCTCATGGTCTACCCGACGTTCGAGGAGCAAGCCTCGGCCGACATCGACCTGGTCGTCGCCTGCAGCAAGGACGCGATCGTGATGGTCGAGGGCGGCGCCGCCGAGGCGACGGAAGCCGCGTCATCGACGCGCTGATGTTCGCGCACAAGGCCGCGCAGCCGATCCTCGAGCTCATCGAGAAGCATGCGCGCGGCGGTCGGCAAGCCGAAGCGCGTCTTCGAGCCGAAGCGCCTCGACCAGGCGATCGTCGATCGCAGTCGCGCAGCTCGTCGACGCGAAGATCATCGAGAGCTCGCTCATCAAGGACAAGGCACAAGCGCTACGGCGGCTACAAGACGCGCGAACGACCGCGATGGTCGAGACCTTGAGCACGGAGCTCGGCGCCGAAAAGTCGCCGAGAACGAGAAGCTCATCAAAGAAGAGTTCGAGGAGCGGAAATACCTCGTCGTCCGCGAGCTACGTGCTCTCGAAGAAGCAAGCGCATCGACGGGCGCGACATGAAGCCAGATCCGCGCGATCGCGAGCGAGGTCGGGCGTGCTCCCGCGCGTGCACGGCTCGGCGCTCTTCCAGCGCGGCGAGACGCAGGCGCTCGTCACCGCGACGCTCGGCACCGTCGACGACGAGCAGAACATCGACGCGCTCACCGGCGAGCGGTGGAAGCGCTTCATGCTCCACTACAACTTCCCGCCGTTCTCGACCGGCGAGACCAAGCCGCTGCGCGGCCCCGGCCGTCGCGAGATCGGCCACGGCGCGCTCGCCGAGCGCGCCCTCGCTCCGGATGATCCCGGACGCAGAAGGAGTTCCCGTACACGCATCCGCATCGTCTCCGAGACGCTCGAGTCGAACGGCAGCTCGTCGATGGCCGCGGTCTGCGGCGGCTCGCTCTCGCTCATGGACGCGGGCGTCCCGATCAAGTCGCCGGTCGCCGGCATCGCGATGGGCCTCATCACGGACGGCCCGGCAACAGCCAAGACTCGCGTCGCCATCCTGAGCGACATCCTCGGCGACGAGGATCACCTCGGCGACAT
The DNA here is from genome assembly GCA_963731595.1 of uncultured delta proteobacterium. GTDB lineage: Bacteria > Myxococcota_A > Polyangia > Polyangiales > Polyangiaceae > DASXHD01. The sequence continues at coordinate 208,560 of CAVSWE010000001.1, read as the reverse complement.
GGACTTCAAGGTCTGCGGCACGGCCAAGCGGCATCACCGCCGATCCAGATGGACATCAAGATCGCCGGCCTCACGCGCGAGATCCTCGCCAAGGCGCTCGAGCAGGCGCGCGACGGCCGCCTCCACATCCTCGGCAAGATGCCCGAGACGCTGGACCAGCCGCGCACCGAGCTCTCGCCGCACGCGCCGCGCATCACGACCCTCAAGGTCAAGCCGGACCAGATCCGCGTCATCATCGGCCCGGGCGGCAAGACCATCAAAGGCATCATCGACCAGACCGGCGTCGCCATCGACGTCGAGGACGACGGCACGGTCAACGTCGCCTCGAGCGACGGCGACGCGGTCAAGAAGCGCGCCATCGACATCATCAAGGGCCTCACCGCCGAGCCCGAGGTCGGTGCAATCTACAAGGGCACGGTCCAGCGCGTGCGCCGACTTCGGCGCCTTCGTCGAGATCCTCCCTGGGCAGGACGGCCTGCTCCACATCTCCGAGATCGCGCACACGCGCGTCGAGAAGGTGTCGGACATCATCAAGGAAGGCGAGGAGATCGAGGTGAAGGTGCTCTCGGTCGACCGCGACGGCAAGATCCGCCTGTCGCGCCGCGAGCTCATTCCCTTCCCCGAGGGCGAAGAGGGCGAGCGCGCGAAGGCGCGGCTCCAGGCCTCGCGCGAGGGCGGCGATCGTCCGCCGCGTCGCGACGGCCCGGGCGGCCACGGCGGCGGGCGCGGACGTGACGACCGCCGCGGGCCGCGCCGCGACCGGTAACCGGCCCCCTCGCCGTGCTCGGCCTTCGGCGCGGACGGCTCGTTGTGAACAGTGTTCACAATGGGAAATCTCCCGTTGTCCCGCTACCTGCCGCGGTATGGTGCGACATCGCATGACGATGAAGCATTTCGTCTTGGCCGCCGCCCTCGCGGCGGGCTGCCACAGCAAGGACATCACGAACGGCGCGCCGGCGCCGGACGAGGAGGACGCCGGCGGGACGACACTCGTCGCGTACGAAGCGACCGACGCGGCGACGCCGGACTGCACGATCCACGTCGTCAGCGAGGCGTTCTCCAACGCTCAGGCGAGCCATGTGGGACAAGTGAAGGTCGAGGGCGACTACACGCGCACGCTCGCGAAGGTCTCGGTCGAGCGCGGCGGCGCGGCCGGGCACCCGGCGGAGACTGCGTGGTCGGGGACGTTCAAGGGCCCGCGCGACGCGTTCTTCGAGACCCTCCGCCGCCACGTCTGCACGTCGCCGAACGTCTACGCGCTCGAGCCCGAGGGCAACAAGGACCCGACGAAGGGCGCGGTCACGCTCCAAGTCTTCGAGATGGCGCCGGACGAAAAGGCGGACGTCACCCATTTGTGCGGCGCGGGCGCCCACGCCGGAGACGCCGGGACGCCCGACGCGCGCGACCACGCCATCATGACGTGGGCCGAGGACGCGATCACGACGACGAAGTGGGATCGCTGGCGGAGGGCTTTCGCGCGCGAGCGCGCCGAGCTGCTCGCGTCCAAGGGCGATCCCAAGCCGCTCTTCCACACCCGCGGCGGAGAGCTCGAGGCCGCGGCCCACGCGATGGGGGTGTCGCGATGCGCGCTCGCCGACGAATGGAAGAAGCGCTGACGTGAATCAACCTGGTTGGGCGCCGCTGCCCCTTCCGCCGACTCCGCCCGAGGCGCCGTATTTCGCGGCGCCGCCGCAGAAGCCGTCGGGCGCGTACAAGGCGCTCGGCATCGTCCAGGCCGCGCTCGGCGCGGCGGGGGTGCTTTATGCGCTCTTCGGCGTCGCGGTGTCGGCGTTCGTCATGTCGAGCGCGACGTCGAAAATCTACGGCACGGCGGCGCTGATCCTCCTCTACGGCCGCGCCGGCGTGAACGTCGTGACCGGCGCGCTCCTCGTCGTGACCGGAATCGGCGTCTTCCGCGCGAAGCGCTGGGCGCGCTGGTCGGGCGTCGCGTACGCGGCGATCTCGCTCTTCGAGACGTTCGGCGGCACGGCGCTCAACTGGATCTTCGTGATGCCGCGAACGGTCGGCACCAGCGGGGTCCCGCGCGAATTTCAGATGATCGCGATGGCGACGACCGCCGTCAGCGTGCTCTTCGCGTGCATCCTCCCGACCGTCACCCTCGTCGCGCTGCTGAACCGCCGCGCGCGCACGGAGCTCGATCGATGATCCCCTACGAAACCCCGCCGGCCGCGCCGCGCCTCGGGACAGGCCTCAAGGTGCTCGGCATCGTCCAAATCGTTTTCGGGGTGATCGGCCTCATCGGGGCGCCCATCAGCCTCGCGATCGCGATGTTCAACGCCGCATCGAAGGACCCGCTCCAACGCAAGCTCCACGAGGCGCTCTGGGAGGGGCCGGCAGGCGCGTGGTCGTACACGCAAGCGGCGCTCGGGCTGGTCTTCGCCGGGCTGCTCCTCGCGGGAGGCGTCGGCGTCGTACGCGGAAAGCTTTGGGGCCGCACGGCGAGCCTCGTTTACGCCGTCGGGACGCTCGTGTCGCTGGCGATCACGCAGGCCGTCATGATCGTGGCCGTCTACCCGATGCTCCTCGACGAGATGAGCTCGAGCTCGCCGGTCACGCGTGGGGGGGCGATGGGCGGGCTGATCGGCGGCGTGGGCGCGGCGCTCTTCGGCGCGATCCTTCCCCTCGTCGTCCTCGTCGCCCTGGCGCGTCGATCGGCGCGCGAGCAGCTCGGCTGAGGTCCGCGCCGCGGGCTCATCGACGGAACACGACGTAGCCGCTCCCGTCGCGACCGAGCGGGAGCTCTGCGGTGCGCGCGTAGTCCGCGAGCAGCGGGTCGCGCGCGATGCGCGCGGCGACGACGTGACCCCAAGTCGCGGGCAGCGGGTGCGCGTAGAGAACGATCGTGTCGACGCCGCGATCGAGGAGCATCGCGACCGAGACGTGCTTGGACGTGTGCCCGCCGGGGAGCACGGCGATGTCCGGGTCGGTGAGACCGGCGAGGTCGACGATCCGCGCCTCGCTCGCGGCCGAGACCCAGCCGACGTCGACCGCCGCGATGACCTTCGCGCTCGCGAGCACCGGCCGCGCCCGCTCGACGAGCGCCTCGCGCTGCGCCATCACGCCGCGCCCGGACGGCGCAGCGACCGCGTCGACGGCGACCGCGAGTCCGAGCGCGATCGCGGTTCGCAGCCAAAACCAGGGCCCACGACCGATACGTGCAATCTGCAAGTGAACGACGAGGAGCGTCGGCAGCACCGGGACGAAGAGGCGCGCATACGGCATCGAGTCGCCTCCCGCGAAGACGACCGCGGCGACGTGAACGGCGAACGCCGCGGCGAGCACGCGGTGCGGCGCCGGGATCGCGCGGAGGGCGCGCGGCGCGAAGAGGAGCGCCGGCAGGGCGCACGCGACGAGCGCCGCGACCGCATAGACCGCCCCGTGCGCGAGATCGCTCGGCTTGGCCAGCACGGCGAGCGGCGCGAAGTGACCGAAGGCGAACCGCCGCGCGAGCGCGCATGCGGTGAAGGGCGCAGCCGAAATCGCCGCGGCGCCGAAGACCGCCGCGGGCCGCTCGCGCTTGGCGAGCGACGCGCCGCACGCCACGACCGCCGCCCACGGCATGAGCTCCGGCCGCACCGCCGCCGCGAGCCCCGCGAACGTCGCCGCGCGCGTCGGCCGATCGATGCAGAATGCACACGCCGCGCAGAGGAGCGTCGCGAGGGGCGTCTCCATGCCGCTCGCGCCCCACGCCGCGAGCGGCAGGCACGCGGCGAGCGCGGCGAGCGCGGTGAGCTTCCCCGCGAGCGGCGTCTGCGCCCGACCCGCGACCGCGCCGACGAACGCCGCCGCGCCTGCGTGAAGCGCCACGTCGAGCGCCTTCGCCCGGACGAGCACGGTCCAGGCCGGCGCGCGCGCGAGCGGCGCGAGCAGGAAGGGCCACGGAAGAGGCGTCACGCCGTCGGTCGACGGACCGGTCGCGTCGAAGCGGTAGCCGACCCCCTCGGCGAGGTGCCGCGCATAACGAATCGAGATCAGCGCGTCGTCGACGGTGAACCCCCACATCGCGAGCGCTGAGAGCGCGGCGACCGCGCCGAAAACGAGCGCCCACGAGAGCGACGAGCGCACCGCGATCCCGGCTATCAGGCTCGCGGCGCGTTGTCCAATGCGCAGCAACCTGCACCACAAATTCGTTCGCGGAGGCCCGCTCTCCTTACGATCGGTCCATCGATGCGTGCTTTCGAAATTTTCGTGAATGACGTGACGCAGCGCGAACCGGTCGAAGGGCGCGGGGCCGCCGCGCGCGAGGTGCTCGACGTCTTCGTGAACGGCGCCAACGTGACGGCTCGAGCGTTCGACGGCGCGTCGCGCGACGGCGCCTCGGTCGTGCTCGGGGACCTGGCCCGCGCGATCGCGACCCTCTCGGTGGCGCCGCGCGGAAAGGCGCTCGTGCGTTTCTACGACGAGCCCTGGGAGCTGTGCATCGAGCGGCTCGGCGGGATCGCGTCGCTCAGCGTGTACCGCACCGGCGCGCAGCCCGAGGTCGTCGTCTACGACGCGCGCGTGCCGTTCGCCGACGTGGTGTCCGGCGCGCGCGACGCGATCCTCGAGGCGTCGAGGGGCGCCGGCGCCCACGCGTTCGAGCTGCGCGAGGCCGCCTCGCGGCTCGAGGGCTGCGACGTCTCCGCCGACGAGCCGCCGTCCGAAGGCGCGGACCCCGTGCCCGTCTCGGTCGACCTCGAGCGCGACGTCCCGCTCGCGTTCGGCGCCGACTTCGCGCTCCGCACGAACGACGACGTCCCCGCCGAGGCCGCGATCGAGCGCACCGACCTCCACGGCCTCCTCTTCCGCGGCCGAATTCGCGCCGTCGTGCGCGGGCGCGCGGTCGAGCTCGGCGACGCGTTCCCCTTCTTGTTCGCCGAGCGGCTCCTCTCGGTGATGCAGCGCGTGCTCGACGCCTTCGAGCAGGGCCGGCCGCTGCACGTGCGCGAGACCGCCGGCGGCGTGCGCTTCGGCGCGCGCATCGGCCCGTCGGGCGACGTGGCGCTGGTTCTTGCAAACTACACGTTTCCGTCGTTCGCGGTCTCGGACGCGGTGTTCGCCGCGCTCTCCTACGGCCGCGCGCTCGCGCGCGCCGTCGTCCGCCGCGATCGCTCGCAGACGCACAACCTCCGCCTGGTCGCGTTCCGGCGCGCGCTCCGCGAGACCCAAGAGCACCTCAAGGATGCGTGCCGCTGCGACAGCAAGACGAACCCGCGGCCGGAGACGTACCGCGCGTACGCGTCGGCGGCGCCCGTGCGCGAGATCGCGCCGCACGCCCTCCAGACGCGCCTGCGCTACGCGTCCCGCTGGCGCGCGCTCGTTCCCGGCATCGATCTCCGCGCGACGTTCTTGTGCGGCGATCGGCTCGTCGTCGGCGGCGCGCACGAAACCTTCTGCCTCGATCGCACGAGCGGCGAGGTGCTGTGGCGCGTGCCGACGCGCCGCGCGCCGTGCGTCGCCACGCCGCTACGGCATCGCGCGCCTGCACTCGGACGGCGCAGCTCGCATGTCCTCGACCTCGCGACGGGCGAGTCACCGCGCGCGACGTGGCTGCGCCCGCGCACGTCCGGCCCAGCCGCCGGCGCGGTCGTCGAGCTCGCCCGGCCTCCCGAGGCTCCTCATCGTGACCGAGGGCGACCATCACCTCGTCGCCATCGACCTGCTCGACCGGCGAAGCGCGCTGGCGCACCTGGTCCTCGGGCAACGGCAGCGTGCGCTGCGCCTCAAGCGAGCCTGGCAAGCTCCTCTACTCACCCGCGGCGACAGCGCGCTCACGGCGATCGACGTGCAGTCGGGCGCCGTCGTCTGGCGCGTGCGCGATCGGCTTCGCTTCTCGCGGCACGCCCGACGGTCGCGCACGACGCCCTCTTCGCGGTCGCGGGCGGCGCGTGCAGCGCCGCGACGCTCCACGCGATCGACGCGTTCGAAGGAAAGACCGCTTCGCCTCCCCCCTGCCCGGCCCCGATCAGCGGCGATCTGCACGCGCGCCCCGGCTCCTCGCGACCGTCGAAGGCTCGCCGCTCGTCGCCGCCCGCACGGTCGCCGTCGCGGTGCGCGATCGCGGGGCGTCCGGCTCGCGGGGTTCCACCGCGACGACCGGCGAGCTCGCCTGGACCTCACCCTGACCGTCGCGCCGAGCGGCACGTCGTGGCTCGCGGTCGACGACATGATCCTCGGCAACACGCCCACCGGCGAGCTCGTCGCCATCGACGCCTCGACGGGCGCGCTCCGCTACCGCCACGTCCTCGGCCGGATGCTCGAGGCCGACGTCCCGCGGCGGCTCGAGCCGGTCCTCCGCGGCGGCGCGCTCTTCGTGCCGCACGCCGAGTCCACGTCTTCCGCCCGAGCGACGGAGGCCCGCTCGGCACCGTCGGCCCGTGCGACGCGATCCCGATTTGCTCCGCGTCGACGAGCGCTGCGACGTCTACGTCGCCGAGGAGAGCGGCCACATGGCGTGCTTCGGCGTCGCCACGCGTCTCGCGCGTGAAGTGAGCGCTCAATGCACCTCGTGCATCAGCCGCTTCAACGGCCAAACCAAGACAGCGAGCAGCGCGGCGCCCGCGAGTGACGTCCACACGAAGAGCCAGAAATACGGGATCGGCGCGATGCGCCCCCACGACTCTCCGATGCTGCCGCCGACGTACTGAGCGACCGAGCTCGTGAGCAGCCACACGCCCATGAAGAGCGACGCGAACCTGCGCGGCGCGAGCTTGGTCACCATCGAGAGCCCGACCGGCGAGAGACACAGCTCGCCGAGCGTCGCGAAGAGATAGCCGAGGAGCAGCCGAAATCCCGGTCACTCCGCGCGTCCTTGGTGTCCGCCTCGAGCGTGTCCATCGCCTGGCGGAAGTCGTGCGGCGGCGCGGCGGCCGCGAGCTGCGCCGCGTCTCGGCGTCGATGTGCTTGGTGAATCTCAGCGTGCGCGCCTGCGCGTCCCAGTGCACGCCGGCTTCGTTCGACTGCTTCTCGTCGAGCGGCATCGTGAAGGTCGGCGCCGTCACCTCGAGGGCGACGGGCGCGGCGGGCGTCGCGCTCGTCGTCCGGTCCTCGAGCGACTCGGTCCATTTCACCCACCCCTCGGGCGCCGTGCTCTCGAACATCTTTCGAACGACGTAGTGCGCGAGCACGCCGCGCACGGTGGTCGAGACGACTCGGCCGTCCTTCACCTCGACGTGAACGCGGCCGGCGTCGAACGCGCCCGATTTCGTTCCGAGCTCTCCGCCGGCGCGACGAGGCCCGACGAGAGCGCGTACGGCGTCGTCACCGTCGCTTCGGCGCGGTTCTCGCGCGCCGCGCCGACCACCATCACGGCGAACGACGCGGCCATGAGCAGCATCGCGATGAAGATCTTCGTCGGAGTCCGAGGCTCCCACCCGCGGCGCGCGAGCCATAGCCACGCCGCCGAAAAGAGCGGCGCGAAGAGCAGGATGAAGATCGGGTTCGCCGACTGGAACGACTCGGCGGTGTACGGGCTCGAGCCGACGTGACGATCGGTGAAGAACTCGGCCCACAAATTCAGCGCGTTTCCCGCTTGCTCGAAGGCCATCCAGAAGAGGACGACGAACACGAAGACGACGAAGATGACGATGCTCTTGTCGCGCGCGGCGCCCTTCAGCTTTCGCAAGAGGACGCCCATCACGAGCGCGACGAGCGCGAAGGCCGTCGGCATCACGAGGTCGAGCGGCTCGGCCGCGTGCCGCACGACGAGCGACACGTAATACGCCGGCAGCGCCACCGCCGACCCGAGCAAGAGGTACGGGTACGCGGTCGAGAGGAGCGACGCGACGCCGGCGACGCGTGGCACGTCCTCGTCGCCCTCCATCGTCGCCTCCGCCTCCGCGCGCTCGGCCGCGTTCTTCGACGCCTCCTCGCGACGAATCTCGCGCACCGTCCGAAAATCGTTTCCGGCGGCGTGCACGGCCTTGGCGACCGTTTTGTGGCCGATGAGGAAGTTCACGAGACCGATCACCATGCCGATGCCCGCGAGCGCGAAGCCCCAGTGGAAGCTGTGAAATGCGTGCGAGCCGCCGCGCACCAGATCGGCGCGATGCCCGCGCCGACGTTGATGCCCATGTAGAAGATCGGTGAACGCTCCGTCGCGGCGCGGGTCCTCCTTGCCGTACATCTTGCCGACGAGCGTCGACATGTTCGGCTTGAAGAAGCCGTTTCCGGCGACCAGGCACGCGAGCGCCAAATAGAAAATCGGGATGGGCTCGAACGCCATCAAGAAATGGCCGAGCGCCATGAGCGCGCCGCCGATCACGATCGACGCGCGGAGCCCGAGGAACTGGTCCGCGAGGAAACCGCCGATGAGCGGCGTCAGATAGACGAGGCTCGTGTACCACTTGTAGACGACCGAGCTGTCGTGCGGCTGCCACCCGTGGTGCTCGACCAGGTAGAGGACGAGGAGCGCGCGCATCCCATAGTAGCTGAAGCGCTCCCACATCTCGGCGCCGAAGAGGAAATACAGGGCACGCGGGTGCTTTCCTGCCTCGACCGAGGCGAACGTCGCGACGACCGCGTACGCGAGGAGCGCGAAGGAGATGAGGAGCTCCAACATCGCGCCGCATGTCATGCCCCGGGACGAGACCTGTCAAGCCGGGCTGCGAGCCGACGGGCTCGACAGCGACTCCGCGGGGCAGTCATAATGACCGGCAGTGGCTCGGGTCGAACAAGCCCTCAAGACGCTCGGCGCGGGCGCGCTGGCGACGCTCGGGATCGCCGCGTGCGCCGACGTGTTCGGCGTGCGCAACGCGGACGTCGACGCGAGCTTCGCCGACACGGGCCTGCTCGACGCGCCCGACGACTACGTCACGCACGACGCGATCGACCTCGACGTGAACACGGCCGTCTGCGAGGGCGGCGTGGCGCTCGTCGCTGATGACGAGGCCGTCTGGGTTTCCGGCACTGGACAGGACGGCGCGTCGTGCGGCACCCCCGCCAGCCCGTGCGCGACGATCGGCCACGCGCTCTCCGTCCGCGGGACGCGCGCGTTCCTCTACCTCGATCACGCGACGTTCACCGAGGCCCTGTCGCTCGGAGGCGCGCAGGCGGGCGTCACGATTCAAGGCGGTTTCGAGCGCGGCGACGCCGGCTGGTCGCCGCAGTGCGACAACTCCCTGTCGACCATCCAAGCGCCCGACGACGCGGGACCGTCGGCGATCGACATCGACGGCGCCGCCGGCGTCACGCTCCGCCTCGTGACGGTGCGCTCGAAGACGAACGGCGCGCTCGGCGAGTCGGTCTACGCCGTGCGCGTCTTCGACACGAGCGGCGTCGTCCTCGACAACGTGTCGCTCCTCGCGCAAAGCGGCGGCCAAGGCGTCAACGGGCAAGCCGGCGTGACGCCGACGACGTGCGTGGGCCTCGCGTCGGGCTCGTCGGCGGCGGGCTCCACGGGCCAGGCCGGGGCGCCCGGCAGCATCGGCCCGACGGGTTATACGATCGAGACCGGCGCCAACGGCCTCGAGGGCGGGGTCGGAAACGCAACGGCGGGGAGCGCAGGCCAGTGCGGCTTCTGCGTGTCGTGCCAATGAGCGTGACACGCGCCCTCCTCCTGACCGCGATCGCGACGGCGCCGGCGCTGGTCTTCGCGCTCGGCCCGGTCACCAACTACGGCACCGGCGCGGACGTCGTCATCGATGACGGCAGCGCGGAGACCGGCGTCCTCGACTCCGGCTCCCCCGACTCCGGCTTCCCGGACAGCGGGCAAACCTGCAGCGTGAACGGCGGCGGGACCGAGTGCGCCGCGGACGGCGGCCCCGGCTGCGCGGGCGCGGGCGGCGGCGGCGGCACCGGCGGCCGCGGCGGCGGCGCCGCGATCGCGCTCTTCGTCGCGGGCAAGAGCGACGTGACGATGACGCACGGCGCGTTCTTCACCGGCTTCGGCGGCAACGGCGGCAGCGGCGGCGCCGGCGGCAGCGGCGGCGCGGCGATGCAAGGCACGACCGCCGCGCCCGTTCCGTGCGGCTCCGCGTGCGGCGTCGTCAACCAGGTCTGCCAACCCGTCGGCACCCCGCTCGAGGGCGGCGCCGGCGGCACGGCGACGAACGGCGGGCCCGGCGGCCAAGGCGGCGGCGGCGCGGGCGGACCAACCTATTTCTACGTGATTGAAGGCGACGCGGCGGCGGTGATCGTCACGCCCGACACGCTCCCCGCGAGCGCGTTCAAAGGCGCGACCGGCACGGGCGGCTTGCCGAACGGACCCGACGGCGGGCAGGCCGAGCACCTCCCATGAGCGCCTCGCCGGTCGCCATCGGCGCCACGATCGCCGGCAAATACCGCGTCGAGCGCGTGCTCGGACAGGGCGGGATGGGCGTCGTCGTCGTCGCGATGCACGATCAGTCTCGATCAACGCGTCGCCATCAAGTTCCTCTTGCCCGACGCGGTGAAGGACGCCGAGTGGGTGGCGCGCTTCTCCCGCGAGGCGAGGGCCGCGGCGCGCATCCGGAGCGAGCACGCGGTGAAGGTGTACGACGTCGGCAAGCTCGAGACCGGCGCGCCGTACATCGTGATGGAGTACCTCGAGGGTCGCGATCTCCAGTCGCTCCTCGAGGAGCAGCGGATGCTGCCCGTCGGCGAAGCGGTCGAGTACGTGCTGCAGGCCTGCGAGGCGCTCGCCGAGGCGCACGTCGCCGGCGATCGTGCACCGCGATCTGAAGCCGGCGAATCTGTTCGTCACCCAGCCGCGCCGACGGCTCGTCGCGCGTGAAGATCCTCGACTTCGGCATTTCGAAGCTCACGTCGCTGACGGCCGGCGCCGGGTCCCGCGAGCAGACCGTGACGAACACGGCGGCGATCGTCGGCTCGCCGCTCTACATGTCCCCCGAGCAAATGCGCGCCTCGAAGAACGTCGACGCGCGCACGGACATCTGGTCGCTCGGCGTCATCTTGCAGGAGCTCGTGTCGGGGTTGCCGTCGTTCGTCGCGAACACGACGGCGGAGCTCTGCGCGCTCGTGCTGACCGCGCCGCCGACGCCGGTCGTGGTCGCCGGCACGCCGGGGCTCGACGCCGTGATCGCGCGCTGCCTCGAGAAGACGCCTGAAAAACGCTACGCGAACGTCGCCGAGCTCGCCGCCGCGCTCGAGCGCTTCGGACCGCCGTCGGTGAAGACGTCGGTCGAACGCATCACGCGCGTCGCGGGCGCGCGGCCGGCGCTCGCGTCCGACGCGAGCCGCGAGCAGCCGGCGGCGTCCGTCTCGATCGTGCCGTCGGGCAGCTCGCGGAATGTCTCGACGCTCGATCGCACCGAGGTGAGCGACTCGGGCGTGACGAAGCCGCCCGTCGCGTCGCCCGCCGCCACGATCGTTCCCGGCGCGGGCACCGCCGCCGCGTGGGGCGGCTCGAGCGCTGCGCCGAAGAAATCGAAGATGCCGCTCATCGCCGGCGGCGCGGCCGTCGCCGCGCTCGGCGTGCTCGCGACCGTCGCGTTCGCCGTCGGAGGCTCCCACTCCCCGGTCCCCGCCCACCCCACCGAGCCTCGCGCCCCCGAGCCCACCCACGCCGCCGCACTGCCGACGGACCGCCCGGCGACGGCCACGGCGACGGCCACGGTCACGGCGACCGCCGCGCCGACCGCGACGGCCGCGGCCACGACTCCAGCGCGCCACCCGTCCACCGCCCCCCACACCACCGCCCCGAAGCCCGCAGTGACCGCCAAGCACGCGGCCACCGCCGCCCCGATCGACACGACCGGCTTCGGAGGCCGCAACTGATGCGACGCGCGTCGCTCGTCCTCGTCGCGTTCGCGCTCGCCACGCCCTCGCTCGCGCGCGCGCAGTCGGCGCAGGACAAAGCCGACGCCGAGGCCCTCTTCAACGCGGGAAAGACCGCGCTCGCCGCCGGAAACCTCGCCGACGCCTGCCCCAAGTTCGCCGCGAGCCAATCGAAGGACCCCGCGATCGGCACTGCGCTCTACCTCGCGGAGTGCTACGAGCGCAGCGGCAAGATCGCGAGCGCGTGGGCCGAGTTCCATCAAGCCGAGGACATGGCGAACCAGCGCCACGACAGCCGCGCCGCGATCGCCAAATCACGCGCCGATCGCCTCGCCCCGTCGCAGCTCACGATCGCGCTCGGTCCTGGCGCGAAGGACGTCCCCAGTCTCGCGGTGAAGCGCGACGGCGAGGCGGTCGGCGGTGCGCTCTTCGGGCTCGCGGCCCCCATCGACGGCGGCCATCACGTGATCGTGGCGAGCGCGACCGGTTACAAGAGCTACGAGTGGCGCGGCGACGTGCCCGTGCAGCACGGCGCGATCACCGTCACGATCCCGAAGCTCGAGCCCGAGGCCGCGACGCCGGTCGCCACCGTGACGCCGCCGCAACCGGTCGAGCCCGTCACCCCGACGCCCGCGCCCGTCGCGACGGAGCACGGCGGCGGTCTCGGCAGCGTGAAGCTCGCCGGCCTCGTCCTCGGCGGCGTGGGCCTCGCCACGATCGGAGTCTCGAGCATCCTCGGCGTCGTCGCGCACGACCAGTATCAGTCGGTGCTCGCGAAGAACGGCGCCGGCACCTGCATCGAGCCCTCGAGCGGAAACGCCCAGTGCGGAAACGCGAACGACGCGAGCACGGCGAACGCCGCCAAGACGCTCGCGGACGTCGGCACCGGCGTCTTCGTGGGCGGGTGCGTGCTCGCGGTGGCCGGTGTCGTGATGTTCCTCGCCGGGCCGAAGGCCAAAGCGCGCACGGCGCTCTCGTTCACGCCGATGCTCGGCGCCCAAAGCGGCGGCGGCGTGCTCTCCGGGACGTTCTGAGCGCGGCGAGGGCGGCGACGAGCGCGAGCCAGAATCCGCCGCGGCTCCTCGCGCCCGCGGCGTCGCAACCGCATCCGCCCGACGAGCCCGTCGTCGTGCCGCCGTCCGCGCCCGCGTCGAGCCCGCCGTCGCCGGTCGCGCCCGCGTCGCTCGCCGGCACCGGCACGTCGAGGATCGCAAAGAGTTGGTCGCGCGCGCTCTCGAGCGCGCTCGGCGACTGGTCGCACTGGTACGCGGTCGGAAAGAGCGCGAGCGCGATCTGGCGCGCCGTCGCCGGATCCTTCGCCGCGACTTGGGTGAGGTACTCGTAGTCCTCCATGCCCTCGCGGATCAGCTTCATGCGAATCGACTCGATCGGGATGTCGTCGGTCCCGCCGACGATGCTGGGCTTACCGGGATAGAAGAGCGTCCCGTCGCCCGACCCGCTGAAATCGCATTGCCCGTTCGAGTCCCACGCGGTCGCGAGCTGGTAGGTCGTCTCGAAGTAGAGCTCGCCAGTCGTCCCCTCGAGGAAGCTCCACCATTCGAACGCGCGATCCTGCACGCCGGTCGAGTCGATGACGCGCTCGGGCCAGCCGGTGTAGTCGGGGCCGGGCGAGGGCGTGCCGCACGACCCGCAGCCGTGCTGATCGCAGGACTGGTACATCCAGAGCTTGCGCGACGGCTTGGCGGCGAGCCACGCGTCGTATTTCGATCGCTGGTCGCCCGGGTACGTGCCGTCCGCGCGGCCGTACATCTCGTCGAGCACCGGGCACATGATGTCGATCTTGCCGTCGGCCGAGAACGACTGCGCGTTCTGGATCGCCGTCGTCAGGATGATCTGCGCGTTCGGGTCGTCGGCGTGGAGTTGGTCGGCGTCTTGCGAGAACGTCTGCCACGCGGTCGCGTTCGTGTTCGGCTCGTCGATGGGGTACGCGAAGAGTCGGTCGAAGAAATTGTTGGTCTTCGCGTAGCCGATCCACGTCGGGTAGTCGGCGGGCGCACCGTCGAGGTCGACCGACGTGAGGCGCGCGCCCGCGAGGCGCGTCGGGCCCGTGCCCTGGACGAGCGGCAAGACGTATTTCTCGTACGGCGCCTGATCGCCGCCGAACGGCGGCTGGAAATCGGTCGACGAAATCGAGAAGCGATCGTCGAGCGCCGCGCGCAGGTAGAGCGCGCGGATGGCGTTCGACTTGTCGGCGTCGCCGCCGCAATACGGGAACGCCCCGCCGCAGTGGACGAGCGGCGGCGTGTTCCACCCCATGCCGAACGCGGACGCCAGCGTCGAGGTCGACGGGAGCGAGAAGTTACCGACGTGGAGCGCGACGGGCACGGTCGCTTGCGTCGCGCCGGCGACGTCGACCTCGATCGAGCCCGCGTAGTCGCCCGGGGCCGCGTCGGGCGGGACGAGCACGTCCACCCAGACGACGCCCGTCTGCCCGGCCGCGATGGTCATCGGGAACGCGTTGCGTTTCTCCCCGAAGAAGGTGTCCACGTCGGGGACGAGCGGGTCCGGCCAGAGGCCCGGCGCCCCCTCGTCGTTCGAAGCGGTCCCGACGTCGTAATAGCGCTCGGCGTACAGGACGACGTTGGCCGCCGGAATGGCCCCGGGGGCGCCCTGGAGGGGCTGAGCGAGCTTGGCGCTCACCTGCCCGACGTCCGCCGCCCCCGCGCGGAGCACGATTTGAAACGCCTCGAACTCGTTCCGAGCCGCCTTGATCGAGGCCGAAGGAGCGGTCGCCGGGGCGTCGGAAGGCCTGACTTTCAGCGTGGACGGAACCACTCCGACGCTCAGATTGGCTGCGATGGCCTGCCCCGACACGAGACCCACCCCCAGACCGAAGATCCAACGCTTCATTGATTCAATCTACCAACTGCTGTACTTGGGGGCCCCAGGAGATTTCTGCATGAGCAAGACTACGTGGAAGTTGGTTATGGCCTCGGTCCTCGCGTCGTCCGGTTTCCTCGCGTTCGCGTGCGGCGGCGGGTCGGAAGAGGGTAAGGGCACTCAGACGCCGTCCGCGACGGCCTCGGAGACGACGACGGGGAGCGCGACCGCGGAGCCGAGCACGACGGCGAGCGCGGCCCCGACCGCGACGACGCCGCCGGCGCCGACGCTTCCCGCGTCCTTCAGCGCCGCGGACGACGCGCGCAAGACGGCGGAGGGAAAGATCGCCGCCATCACCGCGAAGAAGGGCAGCTGCACCGCCCTCGCCGCGGACGTGAAGAAGTTCGGCAAGGACAACGCGGCGGCCTTCGAGACGTGGAACGCCGAGTACGCCAAGCTCGACGACGCGCAGAAGGGCATCGTCACGACGAAGGCGCCGACCGACGACAGCGTCACGGCGATGTTCGACACCGGCACGACGAAGACCTGCGTCGACAAGAAGGACAAGAAGTTCATGGCGGCGGTCAAGGACCTCGCGACCACCGAGGCGAAGATGCCGGGCGCCGCGGCTCCCGCAGGCTCGGCCAAGCCGGCCACGCCGAAGAAGAAGTGACCGCTGACGTTTGAAGTTTAGCGACAAGGAAGACGCCGCCCAGCTAGCGCGCCTCGGCTATGCCCAGGAGCTCTTGCGCTCGATGGGCGGCTTTTCCAATTTCGCTCTCAGCTTCTCGATCATCAGCGTCCTCACGGGCGTCTTTTCGACTTACAAAATCGCGATTCAAGCGGGAGGACCCGCGGGTTTGGGCCTCGGCTGGCCGCTCGTGTGCGCCGGCACGCTGCTCGTCGCGCTCGCCATGGCGGAGCTCGCGAGCGCGTTTCCCACCGCGGGCGCGCTGTACCACTGGTCGGCGCTGCTCGGCGGCGCGGGCGCCGGGTGGATGGTCGCGGCGACGAACCTCGTCGGTCAGGTCGCGATCGTCGCGGCGATCGACGTCGCCTGCGCGAAGGCGCTGGCGTCGACCCTCGCGCTCGGCGACGCGGCGGCGATGCCCCTCTTCTTCGCGGTGCTCGCGACCCACGCGCTCGTCAACGTTCGCTCGATTCGCCTCGTCGCGTGGCTGAACGATTCTGTCCGCGACCGTGCACGTGCTCGGCGTGCTCGTGCTCGTCGGGCTGCTCGCCGCGTTCGGGCGCGCGCAGCCGGTCGGCTTCCTCGGCCACACCGGCTTCACGACGCGCGCCGACCACGCCTACTGGCTCGGCTTCCTCGGCGCGCTCACGCTCGGCATGTGGACGATGACCGGCTTCGACGCGTCGGCCCACGCGAGCGAGGAGACGCACGATCCGGCGCGCCGCGCTCCCGCCGGGATCCTCGCGTCAGTCGTCGTGAGCGCCGTGGCCGGGTACGCGCTCATCGTCGCGCTCACGCTCGCGATCCGCGATCTGCCGAAGGTCGCCGCGAGCGACGATCCCGCGCTCGCGATCCTGCGCGGCGCGCTCGGCGATCTCGCCGGTCGTTTCGCGATGGGTGCGGCGATCGTGGCGATGTGGTTCTGCGGGCTCTCGTCGGTGACGAGCGCGTCGCGGACGTTCTACGCCTTCGCGCGCGACGACGGCCTGCCCTTGTCACGCTTCGTTCGCCGCGTGAGCGCGCGCTTCAAGACGCCGGCGACCGCGATCGGCGTCGCCGTCGTCCTACCGTCGCTCCTCGTCGCGGCGACGAGCCGGTTCAGCAGCGAGGTCTTCGACGCCGTCACGTCGCTCGCGACCACCGCGCTCTACCTCTCGTACGCGGCGCCCATCGCGCTCGGGGCCCTTGCGCGCGTCCGCGGAAAGTGGACGCGGCGCGGACCGTTCCACCTCGGTCGCGCCGGCGTCGTCGTCGCGTGCGCCGCGGTCGCGTATTCGGCGTTCGTGCTCGTCTGCTTCGCGCTCCCGCCGAACCAGGCGTACGGCGAGCTCATCGCGGGCGTCGAGCTCGCCGTCGTCGTCGGCTACCTCGCCTACGCGCGGGGCCGCTTTCGCGGGCCGAAGATTGATCTCGCCACGATCGAATGATTGTATGCTCGCCCCCATGCGAGGCAGGCGGGACAAGGCGATAATCTGCGCGGCGATCGCCGCGCTCGGCGGGCTCGTGCGCTGCAGCGGCGACGACTCGAGCAACGCGGACGCGGGGAACGACGCGGCCGTCACGCCCGACGTGGTGGCCGACTACGCGGTCCAGGAGACCGCGCCGCCGAAGCCGTCGCTCGTCGACGTCGCCGCGGGCGCGCAGCACACGTGCGCCGTCGTCTCGTACGGCGGACAGTACGCGACCTTTTGCTTCGGCGCCGACGCCGAGCTCGGCGGGACCAAGAGCGGCGTCCTCGCCGTCGCCTCGACCGGCGTCTCGCCCGCTCCCGCGCTCGTCTCGATCGCGAGCGGCTTCGGCGCGAGCCACACGTGCGGCATCGACACGAGCAAGAAGGTCTGGTGCTGGGGCGACGATTCGCTCGGCCAATGCGGACAGGGCAACCCGAGCGCCAACGTCGCGACCCCGTCGCCCGCGTTCGATTTTCAGCTCTCCGTCGCCAAGGCAACGTCGATCGCCGTCGGCGCGAGCTCGACGTGCATGATCCGCAACGCCGACGGAAAGCTCGCGTGCTTCGGCGACAACGCGAAGTGCGAGGCCGACCTCTGGGACACCGGAGGGTGCTCCGCGGGCACGACGTCGGCCGTCGTCACGACCGACAGCGACGTCGTCTTCCAGACGCCGACGGTCGCCGCGCTCGGCGCGGTCCACGGGTGCGTCGCGGCGAGCCCCGCTCCGAGCGGCTCGCCCACGCTCTTCTGCTTCGGCGACAACGCGTCGCTCGAGTCGGGCCCGTCGGGAAAGACCATCACGACGCCCGCGGCGACGATTGCTTCGCCGCGAAAGGTCGTCTCGATCGCCGCCGGCGACGCGCACACCTGCTTCGTCACCGACGCGCCGCACGAGCTCGACTGCTTCGGCAAGAACGACGTCCACCAAGCGAGCCCGACGAGCGCGAGCGCGACGATTGATCCGTCGGCGCCGGCGGTCGTCACCCTTCCCCAGAGCGCGATCCCGCTCATGGTCGCGGCGCGCGCGGGCGAGACGTGCGTCGTCGACGTGAGCGGCGCGCTCTACTGCTTCGGCCAGGGCCACGGCGCGAACATCGACGCGATCACGGGCGTCAAAGACGTCGCCAAGGTCGCCCTCGGCGGGGCACACACCTGCGTCATCGGCCATCTCCCGAGCGCGGCGCTCTCCGACCCCGCGCAGTTGATCTGTTGGGGCGACGACACGAACGGTCAGGCCGGACAGACGGCGGGCACGAGCGTCGCGACGCCCACGGCGGTCGCGATCCCGGATGCGGCTCCGAACTGAGCGTGCCTATCGCGCCGGGTGCTCTCGGTGCCAGCGGCGCTCTTCGTAGCGACCGAGGAAGAAGAGAAGGCCGAAGAAACCCAGCGTGAAAACGAGCGCGGTGGCGAGAGGTCCCATGCGCGCCCGGAGTGCAACCCGCGCACCAGCGCGATCGCGCGGAAATCCCGCGGAGTCGAGCGAAGCGCACGCGCATCCCATTCGCGCCCGCCGACACGCTTGCGCTCGTCGCGGCCGAGAGCGCAGAATGATCGTGCATGCAACCTCGTAGGCGGCGCCGAGGTGCGACATCGCGACGCCTCTCGGCGCTGGCGGTGTGCGCGCTCGCCGGCGCGTGCGGAGGAGGCGGCGACGCGCCCGACGCCGGTCACGACGCGGCGACGGACGACGTCGCATCGGTCGACGCCTCGACCGCCGACGTCGTCGACGCCGCAGCGGACGTCCCCGTCGACCGCTACGTCGCGCCGCTGCCGCCTTACGCGCGCATGCCGCTCGTCGACTACATGGGCGGCCGGCTCCTCACGGCGGTGAAGGTGATCACGGTCAGCTTCGCCGGCGACGACGCGAACCTCATCGGGCGCTTGCAAGAGCTCGACGACACCATCACCCAGACGCCCTGGTGGACCGCCACGACGAGCGAGTACTGCGAGCTCCCCGCGGGCCCGTGCATCGGCCCGGGCAGCGCGGCCGGACACGTCGTCTTGAACGAGACGGCGCCGACCTCGCTCGTCGACACCGACGACGGGACCGGCTCGAGCGTCGTCCAGCTCATTCAAGACCGCATCACGAGCGGCGCGCTGCCGCCGCCCGACGATCAGACGATCTACGTGATCTATTTCCCGTCGGGCACGTCGATCACCTTCGACACCGATCACAGCTGCAGCTCGTTCGGCGCGTATCACTACTCGGCGACCTTTGCGCTGCCCGACGGCGGCACGCAGGAGGGCGCGTACGCGATCGAGCCGCGATGCTCGGGCGAGTCCTACACGACGTTCGCCGCGAGCCACGAGCTGATCGAGGCTGCGACCGACGCCCACCCCGGCAAGAAGCGCGGCTGGGTGATGCAGGACCTCGCGTGGCAGTACTACGGCGACGAGGTCGGCGATCTCTGCGATCACCCGTGGGCGTTCGACAGCATGAACGTAACGACGATCGACGGTGGCGCGCCGTTCAACGTGCAGCGCGGCTGGTCCAACGCGAGCGCGCTCGCGGGGCACGACCCGTGCGTCGTCCCGCCGAGCGATCACCCGTATTTCAACGTCGCCCCCGAGAGCGGCAAGCAGCTCGTCCACCTCGCCGTCGGCGGCAGCGCGACGATCGAGCTCGACGCGTTCAGCGACGGCGCGATGTCCGACTGGACCCTCTCGGCGAGCGACCTCGGGCCGCGCTTCGGCGCCGGCGCGACGCTCTCGTTCTCGCTCGACAAGACGACCATCAACGCCGGTCAGACGGCGCACCTCACGGTCACGCTCACCAAGCAGCCGAACATCGCGTGGATCCCCTACGTGATCGACAGCAAGGACGGGAGCGGCCACGAGCACACGTGGGGCGCCGACGTGTGGCTCGAGTGACGCGTCACTGAACCGGCGCGCGCGTCGTCACCGCGGCGCCGCGAAAGTCGATGAACGACGAGGCGCCCGACGCGTCGGCGTCCACGTCCGCGTCGGTGGCGGCGTCGGTCACGCCGGCGTCGCCGAGGTCGTACGTGACCGCGAACACCTTGAGCGCGACGCCCGCGTCGGTGACGCCCACGGTGTAGATGCGGCTGTGGTTCGAGAACGCGTAGAGCACGCCGCCCCACTGCGCGAGGCCGCGGAGCGGCGCGACGCCCGTCGAGCCCAGGAATTTCTCGAGCGCGCCGGTCGCAGGGTCGATCTCGACGAGCGAGTCGCCGGCCTTCGGGTCGAAATCGAACGTCGTGAGGTACGTCTTTCCGCCCGCGAGCGAGACCATGTCGCCCGACGCTTGAAACGTGTTGCCGGCGTCGTTCGCGAGCGTGCCTGCGAACGTGAGGACGCCCGAGTCCGGATCGATCGCGTCGTAGGTCGCGAGCTCGTATCCGAGCCACTGCTCGGGGCCGCCGTCGAGCGACGCCGAAGGGACGAACGCGGTCGCGTAAGGCAGGACCTGCGAGCCTCGCGCGAGCACCGTGCATGCGCCGGTCGTCTTGTCGATGCGCACGACAGACTCGGTCGTCACGCCGAAGAGCTCCTCCCGCGCGTTCATCGCGAGGTCGAGCATCTCTTCGCCGCTGCAGTCGAAGTCGGCGACGCGCCGGAGAACGCGCGTCTCGGGATCGAGCGCGTAGAGCGTCGTCGCGCTCGCGACCCAGATCGCCGGCTCGGGCGGCACGTCGACGGCGACGTCGGCGGGGGCGTCCTCGGACGCGTCCGGCGCGCCCGTGGTCGCGTCGGCCGACGCGTCGGACTTCGAGTCGTCGCCGCCGCACGCGAGCGCGAGCGCGGAGACGGCGAGAATCGCGACGCGTCGCACGACGCGAGCATACCTCATGTCAGCGCGGCGGCTGCGCGAAACGGAGGTCGGCGGGGAACGGGTTCGCGGTGTCGCGCTTCTCGAGCTCGCTCGTCGTCCACGGCGAGAACGAGTCGCCGCGCTCGGCGAAGAAGGCCACGCCGATGACGCCGACGTTGCGATCGCCGCTCGTCTGCGCGGCGTACGACTGGCTCGTCCGAGAGAAGCGGAACGACGCGACCGCGTCGCTCGACTGGCGGAAGCCGTCAATCTCGAGCCGGTCGAACGGCCCGAGGATGTAGCCGCGGTTGTCCATCGACGCCGGGCGCCCGTTGATGACGTCGAGGCCGTCGACCGTCGCCAGCGCCTCGAAGCGGTGGTTCGTGTGGTTGGTCATCACGATCGAGTAGCGCTCGCCCTCGCGGCCGACGACGAAGGTCCGGTCGACGAGCTTGAGCGCATCGAGCGGGCGGCCGTCTTGGCCGACGATCGAGACCGTGATGGCGCCGCCGGCCTCGGGGACCTCGTGGAACACGTTGGCGGTCGACTGGTGGTAGGCGGCGAGCGCCTGCACGCCCTGCCAGTCGTTGTAGTGGAGCATGCCGGTGGCGAAGGGCGCCGTGCCGTCGCGGTCGAAGCCGACCTCGTGCACGTGCGACGCGCGCGTCTCGCCCCAGCCGGTGCCGAGGCCCGGGCGCTCGGGGGCCACGTTCTCGGCTCGGGCCTCTCCCCCGCCCTCGCTCTTCCAGGTCCCCTGCGACGACGACGGGGAGCTCTCGCGCGTGGCGGCCGGCGCGTAGTCGCTCGGCGGGGGACTTGCGGTCAATCCGCCGCCGTACGCGGCGGTCCGGGCCTCGTAGCTCGAGCCCCCGCCGCACCCCGCCAACAGCCCGAACGCCACAAGACCGCCCAGAACCTCGCGAATCGCCATTTGCGTTGCCTCCGTAGGAGCACCAACGCGCCGGGCGGCGCGACCTTACACGCAGCGCACCCAAACCGCCTTGAGCGCCGGCTCGGGGTAGTCGAGCGGAGGCGGCAAATCGCGCACGGTCGCCGTGACGGCGGCCTCCTGCGCCGCGCGCTGGACGGCCTGGCGGAAGCGATCTTGCGAGGTTTTTCGGTGGTTGATGCTCGCGAGCATCTGGCCGCCCGGCCCGAGGACGCGCAGGGCGAGCGCGCAGAGCGGGACGAAGTCGGAGGCGATCGAGAAGTGGCGGCCGCCGGCGGTGCCGAAGCTCGGCGGGTCGAGGATCACGAGGTCGAACCGCTCGCCGCGACGAACGAGCCGCTCGAGCCACGCGCGCGCGTCGGAGGCGACGAACTCGTGCGCCGCGGGGTCGAGCCCGGCGTGCCGAACGTTCGCGAGCCCGCGCTCGAGGAACGACGCCGACGCGTCGACGCTGACGACGCGCGACGCCCCGCCGGCCGCGGCGGCCACGCTGAACGCGCACGTGTACGCGAAGAGGTTGAGCACGCGCGAGCCCGACGAAGCGGCGCGCACGCGCGCGCGATTGCGCCGCTGGTCGGCGTAGAAGCCGGTCGCGAGCCCGTCGTCGAGCCGCACGAGATACGGCAGTCCCTCCTCGTTCACCGCGAGGGGCGACGGCGCCGCGGCGCCGCGCGACGGTGCGCCGGGCGCGAGCGCGCGACGCTCGGCGGGCGAGGCGCGCGCGTTCTTCGGTCGCGACTTTTCGTAGACGCCGTCGAAACCGAACGACGCGATCGCGTCGAGTACGCGCGCGCGCCGCCCGGCGTGCTCGGCGATTTCGCCGTAGAAGGTCGCGACGGCGAAGCCCGCGTAGAAATCGATCGCGAGCCCTGGAAGGCCGTCGCCCTCCTCGTTCGCGAGCCGCATCACGGTGGTCGCGCGCGCGGGCGGCAGGGCGCGGAGCAACCCCCAGCGCCGCTCGAACGCGAGCCGCAGCGCGCGGCGGAGCGCGCCGTCGTCCTCGTAGACCCGCGCCCCGCGATCGCCGAGCTCGAGCCACTCGCGCATCTCGGGCGGCTCGGGCGCGCGGAGCGCGAGGCGCTCCCCGCGCGGCGAGAGGACCTCGAGCGCGGCGGCGTGCAGCATGAGGCGCGGCGCGGGCGCGCCCCCGTAGAGCGCGTCACCTGCGATCGGCGAGCCGGTCTTCGCGAGCTGGATGCGCGCTTGGTGCGTGCGCCCGGTCTCGAGCTCCACCGCCACGAGCGCGCGCTCCCCTCGCCGCTCGATCGCCCTCGCGCGGAGCACCGCTTTTTTTCCGTCGATCACGTCGCTCAGCACGACCTCGCCGCGCGCGCGAAAACCCGTCACGCACGCGAGGTAGGATTTCTTCACGCGACGCTTCTCGAACTGCTCGGCGATCGCCGCGTTCGCGCCGCGCTCGGTCGTGAAGAGCACGAGCCCGGACGTCTCCGCGTCGAGCCGCTGGTGCGTGCCGAGGTACGGCGCGAGCCGCGCGAGCCGCGACGGCAGGTCGTCGCGCACCTCGGGATCGGCGGCCTGCGAGGGCACGCCGGCCGGTTTGTCGACGACGAGGAGCCCGTCGCCGCGAAACACGATCCGCCCCTCGTCGAAATCCGGAAACGCGCGCTCGAGATCCACGCCCGTCTTTTACTCGAGCGCCTTGAGGCGTTTCTTGGCTTCGTCGGCCGTGCGGCTGTGCGGCTTCGCCGCGCCCCAGCGGTCGATCACCGCCTGGTACGCCGCGCGCGCGCCGGCGAGATCGCCGTTCGTCTCGAGCGCCATGCCGAGGAAATAAAACGCGCGCGTCTGCTCGATCGGCGAGCCGAGCGCGATGCACGCGCTCGTGACGCGCTGGAGCGGCCCGATCGCGTCCTTGCCCCGACCCGCGAGCGCGTACACTTTCCCGAGCTCGAACTCGAAGCGCGGCGAGCGTCGCGACTCGGGCGGCATCGGCGAAAAGTCTTCGACGGTCGCGAGCGCGTCCTTCGCCTCGTCGGGCGACTCGGCGAACCCGGCGTAGAGCTGCGCCCAGCGGAACGGCGCGAGCCGCTGGTTCTCTTGCTGCTGCTTTCCCGCCTCTTGGTTGCGCAGCCAGTCTTTGCGCTTGGTGTCGAAGTCGGTCTTCTCGATGCGCCCGGCGCGGAACAGATACTCCTGCGTCCAAATCGTCGGGTCGAGCCCCGTCGAGCTCGGCGACATCGCCGGCAGCACCTTCAAGAACCCGTCGGCGATGCGCGCGGCCTTCTGCACGTCGCCGGTCTCGAACGCGATGAGCGCGAGCTGCTGCTCGGGCCCGGAGTGGAGCGTGGCCTCGGGCGACTTCGCGCGCGCCGCGTCCCACTCGCCCGTCGCCTTCTCGGCGGCCACGAAATCGCCCTGCGCGAGCGCGAGGTTCGCCGTGTCCTCGGCTTCGTTGGCGCTCTTGTCTTCGTGGAGCGCGCCCCACGCGCGACGGAGCGCCGCCTCGACGCTCTGAATCGGCTCCTTGCGCGCCATGAGCGCCGCCGCGATCTGGTAGCTCGGCTGGTACGTGTCCGGCTCGACCGCCTGCCACGCGCGCGCGTCCTCCTCCATCCCCTTGCAGTCGCCAGAATCGCGGCGGAGGTGGAGACGCTCTTCGAGGCACATCGCGGCCGTCGGCGACGACGCGACGCATTTCCCCAGCACCTCCATCGCGCCGTCGGGGTTGCCGATCATCCGGAGCGCGTGCGCCTTGGCGAAGAACGCGGGCATGTACGCGGCGTCGCGCGTCATCGCGCGCTCGTACTCGGTGCGCGCGCCCTCGTAGTCGAACAGCTGCTCGTGCGCCCAACCGACCAGCGTCGGGAAGATCGGATCGCTCGGGAATTTCGCCGCCGCCTTCTCGAGGTCCTTCTCGGCCGCCGGAAAATCCGCCGAGACTCGCACCATCGGGTCGAGCCCGGCGAGCACCGCGCGATCCGCCGGCGAGAGGCGCTCGCGATTGGAGTACGCCTTCTGGTAGGCGTCGCGCGCGCGCGACGAACCGTCGCCGCCGAGCAACGTCTCGACGGCGATTTGGAGCTGCGCCGCGCCGAAGCCGGGGTCGAGCGTCGTCGCGCGCTCGAGGCTCGCCCGGCTGCGTCGCGCCGCGCCGTCGCGCCACTGCTGGACGCCCTCGCGGTAGGCGGCGAGGGCTTCGGCGTTCTCGCTCGGCGCGGAGGCGGTCGGCGCGAGCGTCTCGGTCGGCGCGCTCGTCGCCGTCGGCGCGACGACCACGGCGGGCTGTCGATACTTGTAAAGTACACCCATGGCGCCCACCGCCACGGCGAGGCCCGCGATGAACGGCCAGCGCTGGCGCTGCTGGCGCGGCTGGGGCTTGGGCGCGAGCGGGTGCTCGGGCGACTTCGCCGTGACCATCGCCTGCTTGGTCGACTTGCGCTCGTCGTCCGGCGGCGGGTCAGTCTCCTTCTCTTCGAAGCGCCCCGCGCGCGCCGTCGGCTTCGCGGACACCGACGGCTTGCTCGCCCTCGAGCCCACGCGCGACTCGGACGTTCCGCCGCTCCGCACCGCGAGCGGATCGAGCAGCTCGGCCACGTCCTCCATCGACTCGAAGCGATCGTCGGGGTTGCGCGCGAGCGTCCGCGCGATGGTCGCCTCGATCGCCGCAGGGAGATCCGGCGCGTGCTTCCGCAGCGAAATCGGGTCTTCGGTGAGCACGGTCGCGACCGCCGCGAGGAGATCGCTCTTCTCCGGCCAGGGTCGCTCACCCGAGAGCACCTCGTAGCTCATCACGCCCCACGCGAACTGATCGGTCCGCGTGTCCGGATCGCCGCCCTTCAACTGCTCGGGCGCCATGTACATCGGCGTGCCGACGACGAGGCCTTTTCCGGTCAGCGTGCCGAGCTGCGCGCGCTCGGTCTTGCCCGTCGGGTCGACCGGCGACGCCGTGCGCCGCGCGATGCCGAAGTCGAGGACCTTCACGATGCCGTCTTCGCGCACCATCACGTTCTCGGGCTTGATGTCGCGGTGGACGAGCCCTTCGCGGTGCGCGGCGGCGAGCGCGCGCGCGCAATCGACGAGCCAGCGGAGGCGCCGCGGCCACGGGACGGCGTCGTCGCGCATCGTCTCGCGCAGCGTCTTGCCGACGACGTATTCCATGGCGAGGTAGACGCGCCCGTCGATCTCGCCGACGTCGAACACGCCGACCACGTTCGGGTGCGTGAGCGACGCCGCCGCCCGCGCCTCGCGGAGGAGCCGCGCCGCCGACTCCTCCAAGTCCTCGGGCTTGTCCGAGTCGAGGATGACCTTGAGCGCGACGCGCCGCTGGAGCCGCGTGTCCATCGCGAGGTACACCGCGCCCATGCCGCCCGAGCCGAGCATCGACTCGATCGTGTAGTGCGCGAGCTTGTCACCGCGGGTCAGCATGTCGCGTCCAATCGCGCATACTAGCGCGCCGTCTCACGATGATGGACACCGAAGCCGTGGTAGCCTTAGGCGTTTCCGGAAGAGCCGTGGCAGAAGAGGACGACCGCAGGCGCGCGCTGCGCAGCATGAAGACCTTCAGCGGGTCGAGCCACCCGCCGCCGGCCGTTCGCGCGACGCGCGCCGTCCTCACGGTCCAGTCGGGGCCGGACGCCGGCCGCGTGTTCACGCTGACCTCCGACAAGCCGAACACGCTCGGCCGCTCCGACGAGTGCACGATCTCGCTCGACGACGGACGCCTCTCGCGCCTCCACGCGAGGATCACGTACATGTCGGGCACGTGGATCTTGAGCGACGAGGGGTCCACCAATGGCACCCTCGTGAACGATGTGCCCGTCGAGAAGTATTCCCAGCTCGACGATGGCGCGCGCGTCCTGCTCGGCGGGTCGGTGAGCCTTCGTTTCTCGTTCGTCACCGAGGACGAAGAGCGCGCCCTCGCCCGCGTGTTCGACGCCGCCATGCGCGACGGCCTGACCGGGATCTACAATCGCAAAGCGCTCGACGAGCGGCTGACGTCGGAGGTCGCCTTCGCGGTGCGCCACGTGACGCCGCTCTCGGTCGTCTTGATCGACGTCGACCATTTCAAGGACGTAAACGACAAATACGGTCACCTCGCCGGCGACGCGGTGATCCGCGAGGTCGCGGCGCGGCTCGCGCGGGGAATTCGCACCGAGGACGTCGTCGGCCGCTGGGGCGGCGAGGAGTTCCTGGTCGTCGCGCGCGACATCTCGGTCGACGGCGCCGCGCAGCTCGCCGAGCGGCTTCGTCGCACGGTCTCTGCGCACCCGGTGACGGACGGCGGCCAGGCGATTGAGGTCAGCGCGAGCTTCGGCGTCGCGTCGCTCTCGTGCTGCGGCGAGCGCAAGGACGTGCGCGCGCTCGTGCGAATCGCCGACGACCGGCTGTACGAAGCCAAGCGCGGCGGCCGAAACCGCGTCGTCGCGGCCCACGGAAAGGTCTGATGCGCGCGCGACGTGACGAGACTCGATCGAGTCGATGGACCGCTGCCTTGGGCCTCGCCGCGACCGCGTGCGGGCTCGCGATTGTCGTGGCGTCGGCTTGCTCGTCCTCGCCGGCGCGCGACCCGCTCTGCCGGCGCGACGAGCAGTGCGTCCACGGCGCCGCGCGCGACTACTGCCTCGATGGGAAATGCGTTCATTGCCGGACGAGCATCGACTGCGGCGACCGCGAAATGTGCCGCGGCGGCCAGTGCAAGCCCGACCCGAACGCCCCGCCCCCGCCCGTGCTCGACGCCGGCAGCGACGCGGACGACGACGGCTCAGCCGAAGACGAAGCCGGCGTGACCGACGAAAACGCCGAAGAGAGCCAGGCTCCGCCCGAGTCGCCCCGCCACGTGCTCCCGCGAGGGGTGCGTCGATTTTTCCATCCGTGACGCGTTTTCGATGGCGGCGCAGGGCCGCGTTTTTTATATGCGTGACGTGACCTCGGTCGGAGTGGTGGGCGCGTCGGGATACTCGGGAGCCGTGTGCGCGGCGCTCGTCGCGTCGCACCCCGACCTCGAGCTCGCCTTCGCGACGTCGGACAAGGCGCTCGGCGAGCCCGTCGCGGAACGGCTCGGCCTCCCGACCGATGCTTGCAAAATACAATTTCGCTCGCACGCCGACGCCGAGGAGCTCGCCGAGCGGGTCGACGCCGTCGTGCTCGCGGTCGCCGCCGAGAACGCGATGAAGCTCGCGCCGAAGCTCTCCGCGCGAACGCGCGTCGTCGACGTCTCGGGCGCGTTTCGTCTGGACGCCGCGTCGTACCCGGAGTGGTACGGCTTCGAGCACGCCGCGCCCGAGCACCTCGAGCGCGCGTGGTACGGCCTGCCGGAGCTCTTCGGCCCGCCGCCGAAGGACGCGCGGGTCGTCGCGAACCCGGGCTGCTACGCGACCGCAGCGCTGCTCGCGACCGCGCCGATCTTCCGGGACGAGCTCGCCTTTTCGGATCGCGTCGTCCTCGACGGGAAATCGGGCGTCTCGGGCGCCGGGCGTCGCGCCGAGGAGGCGTACTCGTTCGTGGAGCTCGACGGCGACGTGCGCGCGTACAAAATCGGCTCGCACCAGCATACGCCCGAGATCGCGCGCCACCTCCGGCGCTATGTGAGCGGCGTTCGGCCGCGCGTCACCTTCACGCCGCATCTCGTGCCCGTGCGTCGCGGCTTGCTCGTGACCGCGTACATGTCGGCGCGCGACGAGGCGACGAGCGAGGCGGTCCAGGCGTCGCTCGCGCGCGCGTACGAAGGCGCGCCGCTCGTCCGCGTCGTCCCGCCCGAGCGCGTCACGCTCCACGCCGCCGCGGGGACGCCGCTCGCGTACGTCGGCGGCTGCGTGAACGACGGGACCATCGTCGTCGTCTGCGCGATCGACAACCTCATGAAGGGCGCCGCTTCGCAAGCGCTCCAGAACCTCAATCTCCTGTTTGGATTGCGCGAGACCGCAGGCCTCACGACGGCCGCTCGTTTCGCGCCCTGAGGCCAGGAGTCACGTGAACCCATCGACTCTCGTCACGTCTTGGCAGCCGAAGAGCCGTTTCGCTGCCGAGGTTCGACTTGGCCGCGTGACGCGAGAGCCTCCGATCACCTCGCCTTTGGAGTAGGACCCAGAATCCATGCCCACGATCCCGAAGGGGTTCAGATACGCCGGAATCAACGCCGGCATCAAAGCCGCGCGGCGCGATCTGGCGCTCGTCGTGAGCGACGTGCCGTGCTCGGCGGCCGGCTGCTTCACGGTGAACAAGGCGCGCGCCGCCCCCGTGAGCCTCGCGGCCGCGCGCCTGCCGTGCGACGGGATCTGGGGCGTCGTCGCGAACAGCGGCAACGCGAACGCGCTGACCGGACCGGACGGCGAGCGCGACGCGCTCGAGGTGCAGCGCGCCGTCGCCCGCGCGATCGGCGCGCCCGACGACGCGGTCCTCTCCGCGTCGACCGGCGTCATCGGCGTGCCGATGCCGACGAAGAAGATCCTCGACGCCGTGCCGCGGCTCGTCTCGGACCTGGCGGGCGCGCTCGAGAGCGCCGCCGAGGCCGTGATGACCACCGACACGCGCCCGAAGATCGCGCGTCGCACGCTGCGGCTCGGCGACGTCGAGGTGCGCATCGCGGCGTTCGCGAAGGGCTCGGGATGATCGCGCCGCAGATGGCGACGATGCTCGCCTTCGTGACGACCGACGCGGCCGCGACGCCGCGCGCGCTCCAGAGCGCGCTCGCGCACGCGGTCGACTCGAGCTTCAACCGGCTCGTCGTCGACGGCGACATGAGCACCAACGACTCGGTGTTCCTCCTCGCCAACGGGCTCGCCGGCAACGCGCCCATCGACGAAGCTTCCGTGCATTATGCAACCTTTCGCGACGCGCTCGCGGACCTCTGCATCGAGCTCGCGCGGAGCATCGCGGAGGACGGCGAGGGCGCGACCAAGCTCGTCGAGGTTCGCGTCGCGGGGGCGCCGAGCGCGCCGATCGCGCGCGATCTCGCGACCTCGATCGCGGGCTCGAGCCTCGTGAAAGCGGCGATCTTCGGCGCCGATCCGAACTGGGGTCGCGTCCTCGCGACCGTCGGCGCGCGCGCGGGCGCGCGCGAGTGGCCCATCGACCCCGCGAGCGCGCGCGTGTCGATCCAGGGCGTGCTCGTCTTCGACGACGGCGCGCCGGCGAAGCACGACGCGGCCGCCCTCCGCAAGCGCATGCGCGAGCCGCGCGTGAACGTCGACGTGCGCCTCGCCGAGGGCTCGTGCGACGCCGTCGCGTGGGGCTGCGATCTCTCGTACGACTACGTGAAGATCAACGCGGACTACACGTCGCTGATCACGGCGACACCCGACGGCACCGTCAAGAAAGACGACCGCCTCACCAACTACACGCCCGGCTTCAAGCGCGCGCTGCTCGTCGAGGCGCTCTCGTACATCTCGCGCTTCTCCGGCCGGCGCGCGGTGCTGGCGTACGGCGACGGCGCGATGGCCAAAGACTCGCTCCTCGCGAGCTTCGCGCGCGACATCAACTTGCTCCGCTCGGCCGGCCTCTCGCCCATCGTGGTGCACGCGGGCGATCGCGACCTCGGCCAGCGCGAGCGCGCGACCGAGACCGTGCCCGCCGACCGCCCGAGCTCGCGCACGATCGAGATGATCCTCACCGGCCGCGTGAACACCGAGCTCGTGTCTCTCTTGAACCACGCGACGGCGCACGCCGAGAGCTCGGAGTCGCGCGCCCACGGCGCGAGCGCGGCGGCGATCGGCCTGAGCGGCAAGGACGCGGGCCTCTTCCGCGGCAAGCGCGGGACGGGCGCGCCGACGTCGATCAACACCGACGTCCTCGAGATGATGCTGCCCAAGTACGTGCCGGTCCTCTCGCCCGTCGCGCTCGGTGACGACGGCGAGAGCGTCCTGCTCGACGCGGACCAAGTCGCCGCCGACGTCGCCGTCGCCCTCCACGCCGACAAGCTCATCTACCTCGCCGACGTCGCCGGTCTCCTCGAGCAAGGCGAGCTCGTCCCCGAGATCACCGCCGCCGAGCTCCGCGCGCGCCTCGAGGCGGGCACCGTGCCCGAGAACGTGCGCGGCAAGCTCGGCGCCGGCCTCCGCGCGCTCGAGGGGGGCGTGCGCTCGGTCCACGTCATCGACGGACGCGTGCCCCACTCGGTCATCGCCGAGCTCTTCACCGACACCGGCGTCGGCACGCTCCTCAAGCGCGAGTGATGTAATTCGACGTAACGCGCGCGCGACCTCGAAGGGCGTTAACCTGCCTTCATGCGCGTCTCCTTCGCTTTCGTGGGGCTGCTCGTCGTGTTCGCCGCGTGCGACAGCTCGTCCCCCGGCCCGGTCGACGCGGGGCCGACGCCGATTTGCCGGACCCCGCAGGGCGTCTCGCCGATTCACTTCACCGAGGTGACCGACGACTACGGCGTGGGCGCGGGCGCACCGTTCGCTCCGCTCGCGGTCTCGGTCATCGCCGCCGATTTCGACGGCGACGGCTTTCCGGATCTGATCCTCACGACGGGCTGGTCGCAAGCCGGCAACTACGTCGGCGGCACCGAGGACGGCATGCGCGTCCGCCACCTGCTCATGAACCGCCCGCGACCCGACGACCCGACGCAGCGGATGTTCGTCGACGCGACCGACGACTCCGGCATCCTCGCGTCGGCGAGCGGCACGGGCGAGCGCGGCTTCGGCCTCGCCAACGCGGGCAATCTCGACGACGACGGCGACGTCGATCTCGTCACGTGCCCGCAAGACACCAAGAGCCTCCCCGGCGACGACGTCACCGACGGCTGCGCCGCGCTCCTCAACGACGGCGCCGGACACTTCACCCTCGCGCCCGCGAGCGATCTCGGCGCGAAGGTCTTCTGGGTCCCGAGCGCCGCGCTCCTCGACTACGACCGCGACGGCGTCCTCGATTTCTGGCCCGCGACCGTCGCCCACTGGCCGTACCCCGTCACGCCGGCGGTGCCGAACACGCCGCCGACCCTCTTCCGCGGAAACGGCGACGGCACGTTCCAGAACGTGTCCAAGCAAGTCGGCCTGCCCACCGCCGACGGAAAAGACTTCAACGGCACGTCGTACCGTCACGTGTTCGGCATCACGGCGTGCGACATCGACGGCGACGGCGACGACGACGTGATCTTCGCCGACTACGGCCGCCAAGAGAACCAACTCTGGCGCAACGACAACGGCACGTTCGTCAACGTCGCGCACGATCTCGGCGTCGACTACGACGACAATCAGGATTACTCCGACGACCAGACGTACCTCTGCTACTGCCAGAACAACCCGGGCACGTGCCCCGCGACCACGCCCGCGCCGATCCCCGGTTTCTGCTGCGCATTTTGCCCGAACGGGACGTGCAGCTCGACGTGCGGGCCCAACGGGCGCGGCTGGTACGCGGGCATCAGCGATCAGCCCTTCAGCCTCGGCGGCAACAATTTTTCGATCGCGTGCGGCGACATCGACGACGACGGCGACATGGACCTCATGACCGCGACGATCGTCCACGGCGACGTCGGCCAGTCGTCGGACACGTCGGAGCTCCTGCTCAACCCCGGCGGCGGCGGCAAGCTCGTGCGCCCCGGAAACACGGCGACGGGCCTGCTCCGCGACACGAGCAAGCTCGGCATCAACTGGAACCACGGAGACAACCAGGTCGTCTTCGCCGATCTCGATCTCGACGGTCGCAAGGACATCGTCCTCACCGACACCGCGGCGTACGACGTGACCGGCGTGGTCGAGCAGAGCCACGTCTACGTCTGGCACCAAAAGGCCGACGGCACGTTCGAAGACGTGACCACCGCGAGCGGGCTGCTCGGCGCGAACCTCCTGCCCCACCTCGAGAGCCCCACGTTCGTCGACATCGACGGCGACGGCGATCTCGACCTCGTCGCCGGGGACGCGAACACGCAGCGCGTCCACGTCTACCGAAACGACTCGGCGCAGGAGCAGAACTGGACGCGCGTTCGCCTCGTCGGCGGCGGCCCCGGCGCGGCGAACACGTCGGCCATCGGCGCGATCGTGCGCGTCACCGCGGGAGGCCGGACGCAGACGCAATACGTGAGCGGCGGCTTCGGCCACGGAAACGTCCAGGCCGATCTCTCGCTCACCTTCGGCCTCGGCGCGTCGTGCGCCATCGACTCGATTCAGGTGCGCTGGCCCGACGCGCAGTCGAGCACGTCGACCTTCGCCGGGGTCCTCCCGAACCACCCGATCACGCTCCGCCAGGGGGCGAGCGCGGTCGAATACCACTGAATCACTTCTTCTTGCGCGGCTTGCCCGTCGGCACGATCTCGTAGCCGAGCGTCTTCATCATGTCGGCGATGCGGAGCCCGACCGCCTGGTGCGTCGTCATGCCCGCGAGGCGCCGCAGCATGGTGCGCAAGTAGTCGGAGGCGTTGAGCCCCTCGCGCTCGGCCAGCATCTGCAAGAGCGACAGCTCGTCGTCCGAAAGCAGCAGGTGGAAGCTGTTTTTCCGCGCGATCGTCATAGCCATAATATGGCCTTCCCATGGCTGGATGGCAACCCCGGCAGCCTCAGCCTTGCACGAGCCGTTTTGCGGGCCCGCCGAGCCTGCTAAACTTCGCGCGTGGCGTTGCCGACGAAAAAGCCGCTGTCGCCCGGCGCGATGCCGTGGGCCGGCGCCGGCGCGCGCCCTCGCGTGCTCGGGCGATACCACGTGCTCGACGAGATAGGGCGCAACGTCGTCGGTCCGCTCTACCTGGCTCGGCTCGAGGGGCCGAAGGGCTTCCAGCGCTGGGCGGCGATCCGGCGCGTCGACAAGAGGCACCTCGCCGAGGCGAGCTACGCGCAGCGCTTCTACGAGCGCGTGCGCGCGGGCGCGAAGCTCCTCCACCCGAACGTGACCGCGCTCTTCGACGTGGGCGAGGAGGACGGCGCGCCGTGGGTGGCGATGGAGTACCTGCACGGCGAGCGGCTCGAGGAGGCGATTGGGCGCCTCGAGCTCGCCGACACGCCCGCGTCGTGGGAGATCGCCGCGCGCGTGATCGCCGACGCCGCGGAGGGCCTGCACGCGGTCCACAGCCTGCGCGACAAGGAGGGCGCGCCGCTCGGCCTCCTCCACGGCGACCTCGCGCCGCACAGCCTCGCCCTCACGTTCGACGGCAAGACGAAGATCAAAGGCGCGTTCGAGCCGCGCGTGCACGGCGTGCTCGACCCGCGCAAGGTGCCGTACGCCGCGCCGGAGCAGCTCTTCGACGGCGTGGTCGACGCGCGCGCGGACGTGTTCGCGCTCGGCGTGCTCCTCTGGGAGCTCCTCGCGGGCAAGCGCCTCTTCGCCCGCGAGACCGACGACGAGACGCGCGCGATGATCGAGGCAGGCGTCGTACCGCCGCTCGGCGATCTGGTCGAAGACGTGCCGCGCGAGCTAGACGCGCTCGTACGGCGCGCGCTCATGCGCGATCCCGGCTCGCGCTTTCCGAGCGCGCGCGAGCTGTCGCGCGAGCTCGAAGGGCTGCTCGTCGCGCGAGGAGTCGTCGCGCGGGACGACGACGTCGGCCGCTACATGCGGACGCTCTTCGCCGATCGCTACGCCGACCAAGAAGCGGCGCTCCAGGCCGCCGCCGACGTCACAGAGGTCTTCCGCAAGTCCCGAGCAGATCCACGCGTTCTCGCCGCGCTCGCTCCCCGACGTCTCGCCGAAGGACGCCGAGGTCGAAGAGACCGAGCTCATGGCGAGGCCATCCGAGGACGACGATCACACGACGGCCGAGCGGCCCGTCGTGCGCCCGGCGATGGGGCGACCGCCGCCGAAGCCCGTCTCGGGCTACACCGACGAGATCCTCGCCGACAGCGGCCCGACGATCCCGCGGAACCAGAAGCCGCCGCTCAACGACACCGACGAGGTGCCGACGATCACCGCGGCGCAACCGCCCCTGGTCCTGCCGGTGCCCGCCGACCGCGTCTCGAGCAGCGAGGAGCTGACCCTCACCGCCGCACGGCCCGAGCCGCCGGTGAAGGTCACGCAGACCGGAGGGGTCAGCACGTCGCGCTTGATCATGCCGTCGTCGCTCGAGAGCGATCCCGACGTGACCGAGAGCGCGATCTTCGTCGCGCCGCGCATCCCGGCGCCGACCCCGCCGGAGATGAACGCGATGAACGCCGGCCCGCCGCCGGCCCCGCCGCCGCGCGGGCTCTTGCCGAGCTTTCCGGATCGACCGCTCCTGCCGTCGACGCCCCCGACGGGCGTCGGCGCATACGGTCGGTCCCAGCCGCCGCCGCCGATGCACTCGTCGGCCCCGCCGCCGCCGTACTTCATGCAGCCGCCCGCGTTCGCGACGCCGCCGTCACGAGGGCCCCACCTCGCGATGTCGACCGCGTCGCTCCGCGCCGTGCTCTTCCCGCAGGAACGCTCCAAGCGAATCGCGATGGTGTCGATCGTCGGCTTCGCCGGCGGCGCCGTCTTGTTTCTCGCCTTCTTCATCGCGTGGAGGCTCTCGACGAGCACGGCGCAGCAGCCCCCACCGCCGCTCCCCAGCGCGATCCCGCCCGTCGCCACCGCGCCGGCGACGCCACCCTCCACGGCGACGATCGCGGCCACGCCGGCGCCCACCGAAACCCAAAAACCAAAGACCGTCCCTCCCATCCCCACGCTCGATCTCTCCCAGCCCGCCCACCCGCGAACGCACCACCACGTCGCGGTCGCCGCGACCCACGCGCCGCCGGTCGCGCACGAGACCGCCGCCCCGAGCGCCGGCAAGACCGGTTTTCTCACCGTCATGTGTCGCCCGGACGCGTGCGATCACATCGTCGACGGCGGCCACGATCTCGGCGGCTCCCCTCTCTTTCGTCAGGAGCTCCCCGCGGGGAAGCATATGCTGACCCTTCGCGTAGACAGCTCGCACGCCCAAAAAGTCGTGTCCGTCGACGTGGTCGAAGGTCAAACCGTCACGATTCATCCCGAATTCGGACCATGAACTCCCCCTCGGCCTTGCTCGCCGGCAAGTACCGCATCGAGCGCGTGCTCGGGCAGGGCGGCATGGGAGTCGTGGTGGCGGCCGTTCACACGGCCCTCGACGAGCGCGTCGCGATCAAGCTGCTCCTACCGGAGGCGCTCGCGAGCGCCGAGACGGTCGCGCGCTTCCAGCGCGAAGCGCGCGCGGCGGTGCGCATCAAGAGCGAGCACGTCGCGCGCGTGATCGACGTCGGCGCCGTCGACCCCGCGGCCTCGTCGCTCCAGGCCGCGCTCGGCATCCCGCTCTCGCCGGGCGCGCCCTTCATGGTCATGGAGTACCTCGAGGGACAGGATCTCGCCGCGGTCCTCCGCGCCGCCGGCCCCTTGCCGCTCCACGACGCGGTCGTCTACCTCGCCCAAGCGATCGAGGCGATCGCCGAGGCGCACGCGTACGGGATCATCCACCGCGACATCAAGCCGTCGAACCTCTTCCTCACCCACCGGCCCGACGGCACGCCGCTCGTGAAGGTCCTCGACTTCGGCATCTCGAAGGCCGCTCCGTCGAGCGCGACGGACGCGGCGGTGACGACGACCAGCGCGGTGCTCGGCTCTCCGATGTACATGGCGCCCGAGCAGATGATCGCCTCTCGCGAGGTCGACGGGCGCACCGACGTGTGGGCGCTCGGCGTCGTCCTCTATCAGCTCCTCACCGGGCGCGGGCCGTTCAACGGCACGACGATGACCGAGCTCTGCGCGCGCATTCTCCAGGAGCCGCACGCGCCGATCCGCGCGTCGCGCGCCGACGTCCCGAGCGAGATCGAGGCGGTCGTCGCGCGCTGCCTCGAGAAGGATCGCACGCGGCGGTTCCCGTCGGTCGCGGATCTCGCCGAGGCGATCGCGCCGTTCGGCGGCGCGGGCGCGGCGATGTCGGCCGAGCGCGCACGAAGGCTGATTCCCCGCACCGAGCGCGCGAGCGCCGTACCGCAGACCGTGGCGACGCCGCCGCTCGGCGTGGCGGCGACCGCGCTCGCGCCCGCGGGCGCCGCGTACGCGGCCTCGGGCGCGCCCCACGCCGCGACCAACCCGTCGTGGGCCGCGACGCGCGGGCGCGCGCGCTCGTCGGCGACCGGCTTGTGGCTGCTGCTCGCGTTCGGGCTCGCGGCGATGATCGGCGGCGTGGCGGCCGTCGTTCTCTACCTCGCGACGACGCACGCGCACGCCCCCGTGACGCCCGCAGTCGCAATGCCCGAAGCGACCGCGCCGGCGGCGACGCCCGTCGCGACCGAGCCCGCCTCGACCGCGAGCGCTCCCGAGCCGACCATCGTCGAGCTCACGCCCCTGCAAGCGCGCGCCGCGCAAGCGACTCGCCCGGCCGCGCCGACTGCGACCGCGACGACGACCGCACGCGAGCACCACGCTCCCCCCACCGTTCACGACGACCCGCCGCCGCGCCCGACGGCCGAAACGAAGCCGGACATCTTTTGACAGCTCGACGTTTGCGCTATCCCAGGGGCGTGCGCCGCCTCCTCTTCGCCCTTCCCTTCGCCTTCGCGTTCGCGATCGCGCCGGCCGCGCGCGCGCAGAGCTCCGCCGACATCGACACGGCGCGCGCCGCGTTCCGCAAAGGCATCGAGCTACGGCAACACCACGATCTCGCCGCCGCCGTCGAGCGCTTCCGCGCCGCGTACGCGCTCGTGCCGACGCCGCGCATCGGCTTCGAGCTCGGGAGCACGCTCCGCGAGATGGGCGATCTCGTCGGCGCTCGCGCCGCGTTCATCGCGGCGACCGAGCTGCCCGCGCGCTCGTTCGAGACGCCCGAGGCCAAGAAAGCTCGCGTCGACGCGCGCGCGCAAGCCGACGATCTCGACCAGCGAATCCCGCAGATCGCGCTGCACGTGGTCGGCACCGGTCAAGTCTACGTCGACGGCGAGCCCATTCGTCACGAGGCGCTCGCGGTCCCGCGCCGCCTCAACCCGGGCAACCACACGGTCCAGATCCAAGTCGACGGCGACGTGAAGGGAGAGAAAACCGTCACGCTGTCGGAGGGCGAGCACCAGTCGATCACGATGTCGGCGGGCGTCGAGGCGCGCGTCACGGTGACCGCGAGCCCGGTCCTGCCGCAAGTCGTCGTCCAGCAGCAGCCGACCCAACCTTACGATCCGTTCGCGACGCCCGTGACCAACCGCGTCCACAGCAACGCCGGCACCAAGGCGGCGCTCTTCTACGCGGCAACGACGCTCGCCGGCATCGGCGTCGCCCCGGGTGTGATCGCGCTCAGCTTCATGAAATCGGCGAACGACAGCTGCACGAGCGACGGCGCCTGCGGCGCCGATTTCGAGAAGGACAAGACCCTCGCGTACGGGTTCGCCGTCGCGACCGACGTCTTGTGGGGCGCGGCGCTCATCTGCCTGGTCGCCGCCATCGTTTACCCGAGCACGAGCGCGCTCGAGCGCGTCGAGCTCGGCGTCACGCCCACGGCGGGCGGCGGCATGTTCTCGGCCACAGGGAGGTTCTGATGCGCCGGCCCGTCTTCGCCGCGCTCTCCATGCTGGCGCTCTTCGCCGGCGGCTGCACCGCGTTCGTCGCCAGCCAGCTTTCGGGCAAGCAAGGCTCGCCCGCGAGCGAGAAGGTCGGCGCGTGTTACAACCTGCCCAACAATCAATGCGGCGCGTGCATCGCGCAGAACTGCGAAGACCCGAACGGCTCGCCGCCGGTGTCGCTCGCCGCCGTGTGCTCGTTCGCCTCGCCAAACATCTACAACGTGCAGGAGTGCGCGCAGGACCCGACGGTCTCCTACCCCGACAACTGCGCGTCGCTCTTCAAGGACGGCGGCACGTACGCGAGCTCGCTCACGGCGCAGTCGGCCGCCGAGAACAACGTGAGGCTCTGCGTGCGCGACCGCTGCATGACGAGCTGCCGCACGTGCGCGCCTGCGGTGCCGTACTGCAACACCGACTCGACTCCCCTCGCCGACGCCGGGGCGTGCGGCGCGTGCTTGAACGCCGCGATGAACCTCCCCGACTCGCCGTGCCAGCAGGCGCTCGTCCAGAGCGATTTCGGCTGCGAGTCGTACATCCAGGACGACATCACATCGTGCGCGACGCCGAACGGCGACACGACGTGCATCAGCCCCGACTGCAGCGCGCTCCAGGGCTCGGACGCCGGGGTCCTCGGGTGCGTCTGGCAGCAGTGCGCCAGCTCGTGCCCGAACTGAGGTCGATGGATTTTCAGGGGACGGCGCGCTTCCGAATCGAGCGTCAAATCGGGAGCGGCGGGATGGGCGTCGTCTACGAGGCGTTCGACACCGAGCGAGGCACGCCCGTCGCGCTGAAGACCTTGCGCAACCTCGACGCCGCGTCGCTGCTGCGTTTCAAGGCCGAGTTTCGCGCGCTCGCCGACATCCACCACGAGAACCTCGTGCGCTTCGGCGAGCTGCTCGAGCACGAGGGTCGCTACTTCTTCACGATGGAGCTCGTGCGAGGCGGCGACTTCTTGTCGTACGTGCGCCCCGGCATCGCGAGCGACTCGATCGCGATGGGCACGACCGAGAACCAGCTCGCCGCCGAGACGCTGCCCGCGGTCTCGAGCGCGCGCGGCTCGGTCGCCGGGAGCACCGCCGCCGGCAAGCTCGACGAGCCGCGCCTCCGCGCCGCGCTTGCGCAGCTCGCCGCCGGCCTCGCCGCGCTGCACGCCGCCGGCAAAGTGCACCGCGACGTGAAGCCGACCAACGTGCTCGTCCAGCCCGAGCACGGGGAGGCGCGCGCGCGCGTCGTGCTCGTCGACTTCGGCCTCGTCACCGACACCGACGCGTCGCAAGGCGCGGGCGAGGGCATCGCCGGCACGATCGCGTACATGGCGCCCGAGCAGGCGGCGGGCGACGCGGTCGGACCCGCGGCCGACTGGTACGCCGTCGGCGCGATGCTCTACGAGGCGCTCACCGGGCAGGTCCCCTTCTTCGGCAGCGCCTACGAGGTGCTCACGACCAAGCGCTCCGCCGTGCCGCCGCGGCCGCGCGACGCGGCGCCCGACGCGCCCGCCGATTTGGATGCACTCTGCACGGAGTTGCTGCAGCCGGATCCGAGCGCGCGCCCGAGGGACGACGAGGTGCTCGCGCGGCTCGGCGTCGCCCCCGCGCAGCGCGCGTCGCTGATGCCGCCTTCGGGCGAGAGCCCGCCGTTCGTCGGCCGCCGCCGCGAGCTCGACCAACTCCAGCGCGCCTACGAGCAAGCGCGCCGCGGCACGTCCGTCACGGTCTACGTTCACGGCGAGTCGGGGCTCGGCAAGACGGCGCTCGCGCGGCACTTCGTCGCTCGCATGGCCGAGAGCGACCGGAGCGTCGTCGTGCTGACGGGACGCTGCTACGAACGCGAGTCGGTCCCGTACAAAGCGGTCGACGGCGTCATCGACGCGCTCGGACGGTGGCTCGCGCGGGTCCCGCGGGCGAAGCTCGCGTCGATGCTGCCCGCGTCGGCCACGCGGCTCGGGAGCGCGTTTCCCGTCCTCGAGCGGCTCCGCGTCGCGCAGCGCGGCGAAGGCAGCCCGTCGTCGGCGCTCGATCCGCTCGAGCGGCGCGCGCGCGTCTTCCACGCGATGCGCGAGCTGCTCCACGCGCTGGCCGAGGAGCGCCTCGTCGTCATGCTGATCGACGATCTCCAGTGGGCCGACGCCGACAGCCTGCTCTTGCTCCGCGAGGTGATGCGCTCGCCGCCGGCGTCGATCCTGCTGGTCGCGACGGTCCGCACCGAGAGCGAGACCGCGCAGCCCAAGAGCGGCGGCCCGCCCGCGTCCCTCCCCGCGAGCCGCCTCAACGTCGGCTCCAGCGCGATGCCGGGCGACGTGCGCATCGTTCACCTCGATCCGCTCGGCGAGTCCGAGAGCCGCGCGCTCGCCGAGGCGCTCATCGAGCGGGCGTACGGCGCGGCAGGCGCCGAGAGCACGGCTGGCGCGATCGTGCGCGAGGCCGGCGGTCACCCGCTCTTCATCGACGAGCTCGTGCGCCACGCGTGGATCGACGAAGGCCGCAAGCGCCGCAGCCCCGTCCGCCTCGAGGACGCGCTCTGGAGCCGAATCCGCGCGGCCGACGATCTCGAGCGACGGTTGCTCGAGGTGCTCGCGGTGGCGCGCGGCCCGCTCGCCTACGACGCCGCGGCCGCCGCGTGCGGGCTCGAACGCGCGAGCGCGCTCGACGAGGTCGTCGCGAAGCTCCGCTTCGAGCGGCTCGTTCGCACGACGCGCCTGTCGCTCGCCGCGCAAGGCGCGCGCAGGGACGCGACCGCGGTCGAGACGTACCACGATCGCGTCCGCCTCGCGGTCCTCGCGCACCTCGAGGCGCCCGAGCCCGCCGGAGCCGCGGGCGCGACGCCGCGCGCGGCGGAGATCCACTCGCGCATCGCCGCCGCGCTCGAGAGCTCGGGCGACGCCGACCTCGAGGCCCTCGCCGAGCACCACCGCGGCGCCGGCGATCTCGACAAAGCTTCGGACTACGCGACCCGAGCCGCGCGCGCCGCCGCCGAGCAGCTCGCGTTCGATCGCGCCGCGCGCCTCTACGAGTGGGCGATGGCGATGCGCCCCGCCACCGCGACGAAAGAGTCCCTCGTCGCACTCGCCGAGGCGCTCGCGAGCGCCGGGCGCGGGCCCGCCGCCGCCGAAGCCTACGGCCGCGCGGCGAAGCTCGAATCGGTAGAAGAGGACGCCCTCGAGCTCCGCCGCCTCGCCGCGCACCACCTGCTCACGACCGGCCACACCCGCGAGGGCCTCGAAATCATCACCGACGTGATGCGCGCGCTCGATCTCGAGCTCGCCGCGAGCCCCGGGCGGGCGCTCCTGCGGCTCGGCGCGCACCGCGCGCGGCTGCGCCTCCGCGGGCTCTCGACGTCGCTGCGCGCGAGCGTGCCGCGTCGGGATCTCGCGCGCGTCGACGCGTGCTTCACCGCCTCCGCGGGCCTCGCACACACCGACCCGCTGCGCGGCGCCGAGCTCCAGTCGCGCGGCCTGCTCCTCGCGCTCTCCGCCGGCGAGCCCTCGCGCGTCGCGCGCGCTCTCGCGAACGAGGCCGCGTACGTCGCGATGTCCGGCGATTCGACGCGCCCGCGGTGGACGGCGCTCCTCGACCGCGCGCGCGAGCTCGCCGCCGAGACCGGCGACGCGCGGCTCCTCGCTCACGCGCTCGCCGGGGAGGGCGTCGCCCTGCACCTCTCCGGCTACTGGCTCGCTTCGCGCGCCCGCTGCGAGGACGCGCTGCGCCTGCTTCGCGAGCACGCGCCCTCGTCGACGTGGGAGATCGACGCGACCACGCTCTACTCGCTCCGCTCGCTCCTCGAGCTCGGGCAGCTCGGCGCCGTCCGCTCCGAGCTCCCAG
Source organism: uncultured delta proteobacterium (assembly GCA_963731595.1). Taxonomy (GTDB): domain Bacteria; phylum Myxococcota_A; class Polyangia; order Polyangiales; family Polyangiaceae; genus DASXHD01. The sequence goes on along the minus strand of CAVSWE010000001.1, from coordinate 166,950 downwards.
AGCGCCTCGCCGACGCCGAGACGCGCGGCGATTGCTTCGCGCAGAACAGCCTACGGACCGGCGAGCTCAACCTCGTCTGGCTCGCGCGCGACGACGTCGAGGGCGCCCGCCGCGAGGTCGCCGCCGCCGAGCGCGACGCCGGCACCGAGGGGCTCCCGCTGCTCCACTCGCTCGTCGCGCAGACGCGCATCGACCTCTACGCGGGCGAGCCCGCGCGCGCGCAGCGCCGCGTCGTCGAGCAGTGGCCGGCCATCGAGCGCTCCGAGCTCCTTCGAATCCAGCACCAGCGCGTCACCCTCCTCGGCCTCCGCGCGCGCGTCGCGCTCGCCGGCGCACGGCTCGGTCAGGCGCGCGCGATGCTCGACGAAGCCGCCGGCTTCACGAACGAGCTGGCGCGGACCGGCGTCGCGTGGGCGCTCGCCGACGCCGCCCTCCTCCGCGGGTGCATCGGGCAGGCCCTCGGCGACAGCCGACGGGCCGCCGTCTCGTTCGATCAAGCGACCCGAGATTTCGGCTCATGCGACATGACCCTCCACGCCGCCATCGCCCGGTTACGCTTCGGGAAAATCGTCGGCGGCGACGAGGGCCGCGCCGCCGTGGGGCAGTCGCGCGAGTGGATGGCCGGTCAGGGGGTGGCCGACCCCGACGCCTTCGTCGCCCTCGTTGCGCCGTGACTTTTTTCGGGCCATGTCCGTCTCACGTCCGGTACGGTCGATGCAGGGACGGAGAGGCATGGCGGCGCCAGCCGCAGAGCAGCAGGGAACCATCGCGGCGTCAGCCGCGGAGCAGGGAAAGACGGGCATGTTCAACATTCGAAACTTTGCGCTGATTGCTGTAGTCGTGGGCGCGCTCGGCGCGACGGGTTGCTACGCCGACGCGTACGGCCCGGACGTCCAGGAGCCAGTCGTTGCCGAGGGTTACACGCCTCAGTACTACGAAGGGGCCGTCGTCTATTACGACGACTACGGCCGGCCCTTCTATTACAACGGCGGCGTCCAGGTCTGGATCCCAGCGTCATCGCCGTATTACGGCGGGTATGTGAACTATTATCGATCCTACGGTCCGGCGTACCGCCGCTGGTACTCGGGCTACGGGTATCGGTACCGCACCTACAACCGCGGCGGCTACGGTCGCGGCGGCGTCTATCGCGGCGGCTATCGCGGCGGTTCGCGCGGCGTCTACCGCGGCGGCGGACGTGGCGGCGGACGGCGTCGCTAGAAGCGGATCCCGGCGCGCTCGAGCGCGGACAAGAGGGCTCGGTTGTCGAGCACGCTCAGCGTCTGCACCTCGAGCGCGCCGATTCGATCTTCCGGCGTGAACGCCGTGGCCGAGCGCTCCATCGAGAGCTTCTCGGGGTCGTAGGCAGCGTTGTCAGCGTCGGTCGCGAGGATCGTGTAGTCGTCGCCGCGGCGTAGCTCGACCGTGACGCGCCCGCTGAGCGGCGTCGCCACCCAGCGAACGAGCGCCTCCTTCAACAGCTGCGCCTCCGGATCGTACCAGCGGCCTTCGTAGAGCAGGCGCCCGAGGCGGCGGCCGAGGCTCGCGAAGAAATCGGTCGTGTTCTCGTTGTGGACCGCGGACAAGATTCGCTCGTACCCGATCGCGAGCAGAGCCATGCCCGGCGCCTCGTAGATGCCGCGCGATTTGGCGTCGATGACGCGGTTTTCGATCTGGTCGCTCATGCCCAGGCCGTGGCGCCCGCCGACGGCGTTGGCGTGCTGGAGCAATTCCCAGGTCGTGGCGAACGATTTCCCGGCGACCGACTTGGGCACGCCCCGCTCGAAGACGAGCTCGACCTTCTCCGCGTCGATCTTCACGTCGGAACGCCAGTGGGCGACGCCCATGATCGGCTCGACGGCGTGCATCGACACGTCGAGCCGCTCGAGGTCTTTGGCCTCGTGGGTCGCGCCGAGCATGTTGCAGTCGGTCGAGTAGGCCTTCTCGGTGCTCATCGTGTAGGGCATGCCGAGAGACACGAGGTATTCGCTCATCTCCTTGCGGCCGCCGAGCTTCTTCACGAAGTCCGCGTCGAGCCACGGCTTGTAGATGGCGAGGTTCGGGTCGACGAGGACGCCGTAGCGGAAGAAGCGCTGGATGTCGTTTCCCTTGTGCGTCGAGCCGTCCGAGAAGACGTGGACGTCATCTTCCTTCATCGCGCGGGCGATGGCGGTCGCGGTGACTGCGCGGCCGAGCGGCGTCGTGTTGAAGTAGCGCTTGCCCGCGGTCGTCAGGTGAAACGCGCCGCACTGGATGGCGACGACGCCTTCGCGCGCGAGACCTTCGCGCACGTCGACGAGCTTGGCCTTCTTGGCGCCGTGCTCGAGCGCGGTGGGCGGGATGCGCGACGGATCTTTTTCGTCGGGCTGGCCGAGGTCGGCGGTGTACGCGTAGACGTCGAGGCCCTCGCGCGCCATGTACGCGACGGCGGTGCGCGTATCGAGGCCGCCGGAGTACGCGAGACCGATGCGAGTTCCTTTGTCGGGGAGCGTGCGGTGGATGCGCGACATGCGAATCGCCTCTATCATCGCGGCGCGCGCCGCGGAACAGGCAATTCGTGGTATTCACGCGCGCATGGCAGGGATCGCGCGGACCAAGGCCACCGGAGCGGCGATGCTGCCCGAGCTCGTCCGTTTGACGAGCTCGCTCGAGAGCGATCTCGCCTTCGCGCGCGAGGACCTGCTCGGGAGCGCGGCGCACGCGGTGATGCTCGGCAAGACGCGGATCATTTCCGTGCATCATGCAAACATCTTGCGGCAGGAGCTCCTCGCGATGGCGCGGGCGCCGTCGGAGCTGCCTCTCGAGGAGGACGTCCACATGGCCGTCGAGTCGGTGTTGCACCGGCGCGTGCCCGAGTCCGCGCCTCACCTCCACACGGCGCGCTCGCGGAACGATCAGGTCGCGCTCGACCTGCGACTCTTCGTGCGCGAGCGGGGGCGCGCGATTCTGGCAAGCGTCGCGGAGCTCGCGGGCGCGCTCGCCGCGCGAAGCGAGCGCGAAGAGGGCGTGCTCCTCCCGGCGTACACGCACCGGCAGCGCGCGCAGCCGATCACCGGCGCGTTTCTCCTCTGCGCGTGGGTGACGGCGCTCCTCCGCGCGGGCGACGTGCTCGCGTTCGCGCTCGACGCGGCGAACGTGTCGCCGCTCGGGTCGGGCGCGTGCTCGGGGTCGTCGCTGCCGATCGATCGCGCGCTCGTCGCGCGCCTGCTCGGGTTCGCGCGCCCGACCGTGAACGCGCTCGACACGGTGCACGACCGCGATTTTGCGCTCGACTTCGTCTGGGCGTGCGCGCGCGTGAACTTCGCGTGCGCGCAGATCGCCGCCGACGTCGTCGACTTTTCGACGACCGAGTTTTCGCTCGTGCGACTCGACGGCGAGGTCGCCGCGGGTTCGAGCATGATGCCGCAGAAGAAGAACCCCGACGTCTTCGAGCTCGCGCGCGGCAAGGCGGCCGGCGCCGCGGGCGACGTGACGGCGATGCTCGCGCTCGTGCGGGGCCTCCCGAGCGGGTACAACCGCGATCAACAGGAAGACCGCGGCCCGCTGCTCGCCGCGCCCAAGCGCGCCGGCGACGCGCTCGCGCTCCTCGCGCTCGCGCTCCCGCACGTGCACTTCGACGGCGCGCGCGGCCGCGCGATGCTCGACGACGGCTTCACGCAGGCCACGGATTTGGCCGAGGCGCTCGTGCGCAAGGGCGTGCCCTTCCGCGAGGCGTACGGCGCGGTCGGCGCGCTCGTGCGGCGCGCGCTCGACGCCGGCACGTCGCTGCGCGAGCTCTCGCTCGAGGTCGCCAAATCCGTGCATTCTGCGATCGACTCGGACGCGCTCGCCGCCCTCGACCCGGCGCGCGCCGCCGCCGCCAAGGAGAGCGTCGGTGGGACCGGCCCGCGCTCGGTCGCCGCGCAGCGCGAAGAGCTCCGCGCCCGCGCCGCCGACCTCGCCGCGCGCGCCGCGCGCATCCCGTCGCTCGACGCCGTCGCCGAGACCATCCTCCACGAGCCGCTCTCATGAAGAAAAGACGCGATTTCCTCGCCCTCGGCGATCTCTCGCTCCCCGAAGCGCGCTCGGTCCTCGAGCTCGCCACGACTCTGAAGCGCGAGCTCGCGACCGACCGCGCCGCGCGGCTCGGGATGTTCCGAGGCCTCTCGTGCGGCATCTTGATGGAGAAGGCGTCGACGCGGACGCGCGTCTCGTTCGAGGTCGGCGCCGCGCAGCTCGGGATGCACCCGGTCGTGCTGACGACGCAAGGGAGCCAGCTCGCGCGCGGCGAGCCGGTCGCCGACACCGCGCGCGTCCTCTCGCGCTACGTCGATCTCCTCGTCTACCGCACGAGCACGCGCGAGCGGCTCGAGGGCATGGCGAAGCACGCGTCGGTCCCGGTGATCAACGCGCTCTCCGACGACGGCCACCCGGTTCAGGTCCTCTCGGACGTCTTCACGATCGAAGAGCACTTCGGCAAGAGCATCGAGGGCATGCGCGTCGCGTGGATCGGCGACTGCTCGAGCAACATGGCGCGCTCGTTCGTCGCGGCGTCGAAGCTCTTTCGCTTTTCGCTCACGCTCGCGGGGCCCGCGGGGTACGTGATGCCCGATCGCGGGAGCGCGCACTTCACGACCGACGCGCGCGAGGCGCTGCTCGGCGCCGACGTCGTCTCGACCGATGTCTGGACGAGCATGGGGCAGGAAGCGGAGAACGAGAAACGCCTGCGCGACTTCCAAGGCTGGACGCTCGACGACGCGATGCTCGGAAGCGCCAAGCCGAGCGCCATCGTGCTTCATTGCCTGCCGGCTCACCGCGGCGAAGAAATCGCGCCGAGCGTGATCGAAAGCGCGCGCTCGCGCGTTTGGGACCAGGCGGAGAATCGTCTTCACGTTCAGAAGGCGCTCATGTGTTTCTTGTTAGGATGGATGCCGTCATGATGGAGCCCGACCGAATTCGCCAAATCCTCGCCTCCGCCCTCCCCGGCGCCGACGTCGACGTCAAAGACCTCACCGGCACGAAAGACCATTTTTCGGCCACGATTGCGGCTCCGCAGTTCGCGGGAAAGAGCCTGATCGAGCAGCACCAGATGGTCTACCGCGCGCTCGGCGACCTGATGAAGGCCGAAATCCACGCGCTCGCGTTGACGACACGAGCGAAGCCTTAGCTGCTATTCTGTTGGGCACGAATGAACGGCCCGCCGACGAGTCCGCCCGATTCTCCGCAGCCGCAGTCGACGGCCGACGATCCCGTTCACCCGGGCGACGTCCTCAGCGGGAAATTTCGCGTCGAGCGCGTGCTCGGCGTCGGCGGCATGGGCGTCGTCGTCGCGGCGACGCACCTGCAGCTCGGGCAGCTCGTCGCCCTCAAGTTCATGCTGCGGGCGGCGCTGCAATACCCGGACAACGTCGCGCGGTTCGAGCGCGAGGCGCGCGCCGCGGTGCGCCTGCGCAGCGATCACGTCGCGAAGGTGACCGACGTCGGGCGCCTCGACGACGGGGCGCCGTACATGGTGATGGAGTTCCTCGAGGGCGAGGATCTCGATCGCTTCGCGCGCAAGAACGCTCCGCTCCCGATTCAGACCGCCGTCGACTTCGTGCTACAGGCCGCCGAGGCGATCGCCGAGGCCCACTCGCTCGGCATCGTCCACCGCGATCTCAAGCCGAAGAACCTCTTTCTCACGTACCGACTCAACGGCGAGCCGCTCGTGAAGGTCCTCGACTTCGGCGTCTCGAAGATGATGGGCGAAGGCGATCTCTCGCTCACGGCGACGACCCAGGTGCTCGGCTCGCCGAGCTACATGTCGCCCGAGCAGCTCCGCGCGTCGCGCGACGTCGATCAACGCACCGACATTTGGGCGCTCGGCGCGATCCTCTACGAGCTCCTCACGGGGAGCGTCCCCTTCCCCGCGACGACGCTGACGCAGCTCACCGCGATGGTGATCTCCCGATCCGCCGGGGCCGATCGAGGCGCTCCGCGCCGACATCCCGCCGGAGCTCGGTGCGATCATCATGAAGTGCCTCGAGAAGCGCGTCGACGACCGCTTCCAGACGGTCGCCGATCTCGCGGCGACGCTCGCGCCGTTCGCGTCGCTGACGTCGGTGGCGCTCGCGACGCAGCGCATGTCGGGCGCGCTCGGGTCGTCGTCGTCGGGCAGTCGGCCTGCGGTGCCGCCGGACCGGCCGTCGTTCCGCGCGGCGGGCGGCAGCACCGACGTCGCGTGGGACCAGACGCAGCTCGCGACGACCGGGACGAGGCGCACGAAGGTCGTGCCGATCGTGGTCGCGGTGGCGCTCGCGTCGACGATCCTCGGCGCGGCGGTCGTCGTCGGGGTGCTCCACAAACGCTCCTCCAACGTTCAGGCCTCGCCGAACGTGACCACGACGGCGGCGCCGCCGCTGCCGACCGTGCGCGATCCGATCTCGCCGCCGGTCGTGTCGGGCGTCGAGCGCCCGCCGCCCTCGTCGGTGATCCCCGTCGCGTCGCACGCGGCGCGACCCGAGCCGACGCACCACGTCGCGAGCCCGCCGAGAGACGCGGGCGCGCACAGCCACCCGAGCTCCGGCGAGGGCGATCTTCCGAGCACGCGAAACTGACCATGAAAAAAACGATTCTTGCTTTGGGGTGTGGGCGCGGCGCTGCTTTGTCCTCTCGCTGCGCGCGCCGAGGGCGCCGACGACAAAGCCGCGGCGCAGGCCCTCTTCGATCAAGGACGCAAGCTGATGGAGCAAGGCCGCTACGCCGAGGCGTGCCCCAAGCTCGAGAGCAGCGAGCACCTCGATCCCGGCGCGGGCACTCTGCTGAACCTCGCCGCTTGTTACGACAAGAACGGACAGAGCGCGAGCGCGTGGGTGACCTACACCGACGCGGCGACCGCGTCGCAAGAGCGTCACCCGGACTGGGCGGCGCGCGCGCAAGCCCGCGCGAAGGCGCTCTACCCGACGCTCTCGCACCTCGTGATCCAGGCGCCGAGCTCGGCGGCGGGCCTCGAGGTGAAGCGCGACGGCAAAGTCCTCGACGCCGGAAGCTACGGCACCGCGATGCCGGTCGACCCCGGCCACCACGTGGTGGACGCGACCGCGACGGGCAAGCTCGCGTTCCATCAAGAGGTGGACGTCGCGGGGCGCGGGGGCGAAGCGACCGTGACGGTGAAGCTCGCCGACGCGCCGATCGCGACGACCGAGCCGCACGAGCAGCACGCGGCCGTCGTGCCGATCGCGCCGCCGCCCGACACCGGTCGCGGAAACGGAATGCGCGTCGCGGGCCTCGCCACGCTCGGCGTCGGCGTCGCCGGCGTGATCGTCGGCGCGGTCTTCGGCGGGCTCGCGATCGGAAAGAAGAACGACGCGTCGCCGCTCTGCCTCGCCGATTTCTCGAAGTGCACGACGGCGGGCAAGGGCCTCGTCGACGACGCCATGACGTTCGCGAACGTCTCCACGGTCGCCTTCATCGCGGGCGGCGTGCTCGCCGCGGCGGGCCTCACGCTCTTTCTCGTCGCGCCCAAGTCGAAGGAGACCTCGGTCTCTCTCGTAATCTCCCCGTTCGGCGCGTCGGTGGGAGGGGTCTTTTGAGGCGCCTCGCCGTCGCCACGGCCCTCGCGCTCGCGGCCTCCGGCTTCGCGTGCAGCGGGATCCTCGGCCTGCAGGAGCCGACGATTGACGACTCCCTCGGAGACGGCTCGACCCCGGACGCGGCCGACGGCGCGACCGCCGACGCCCCGGCCGAAGCCGCGCCGGACGCGGGCGGCCCCGTCCAGCTCTTCAACGCGCGCGTGCGACGCATCGCGCTCGACGACACCAGCGTCTACTACACCGACATGTTCGACTACGTCGTCGGCCGCATCGGCAAAGACGGCACGGGGCAGGTCGCGCTCGCCAACGGGTCGGCGATCGCCGGATATTTTCCGAACACGATCGCGGTCGACGCGACCGACGTCTTCTGGACCTCGGTCGCCGGCGTCCACCAGTGCGCCAAGAGCGGCTGCGGGAACGCGCCGATCCACGTCATCGACGACAACAGCAGCTGGTCGCCGGGGTCGCTCGCCGTCGACGCGACGACGATCTACTTCGTCAACTACGACGGCAACGCGCCGACCGGGCAGCAGTACTCGATCCACACCGTGCCGAAGGGCGCGGCGAACGGCACCGTCACGACGCTCGCGGCGGCAGCGGCGCTGCCCTGCGCGACGATCAACCGCATGAAGCTCTACGGCACTTACTTGTATATTACATGTGACGAGGGGCCGATCGCGCGCATCCCCGCGGCGGGCGGCGCGTTCGAGGTCCTGTCGAACGCCGCCGCCCCGCCGGGCGCCGACGCGTTCGTGGCCGACACGTCGTCGATCTATTTCGGCCAGTTCCTGGAGCAGGCGTCTCTCTTCCAGATGCCGATCCAGGCCGACGCCGGTGCGACGACGATCGCCCTCTCGCAGCCGTACGTCAACGCGATGGACGTCGACGGGAACTACCTCTACTGGGCGACCGTCGGCGTCAGCCTCGACAACGGCGCCGGCGCCGTCGAGCGTTGCCCGCTCAGCGCGTGCGCGAGCAACGTCCAGAAGGTCGCCGGCAGCATCGACGTCCCGACGGATCTCGTGCTCGATTCGACGACGATCTTCTGGGCCGCCAACGGAAACGGCGACACGCCCAACACGGGGGTCTGGAAGATGGCGAAACCGCAATGAGGACCGTCGCGATACTCGGCGCCGGCGCCCTCGGCCTCTCACTCGCCGCGTGCAGCGGGATCCTCGGCCTCCAGGAGCCCACGGTCGACGACACGCTCGAGGCCGGCGGCGGCGACGCGGCCGGCGACGCCTCGGGTGACTCCGCGATCGACAGCGAGGTCGACGCCGCCTGCGGCGCCGATCTCCAGACGGACGGAAAGAACTGCGGCACGTGCGGACACGATTGTCTCGGCGGCGACTGCCTCACCGGCGTCTGCCAGCCGGCACTCGTCACCCAGAGCGCGAGCCTCGCCCCGTACGCGATGGTGCTCGACTCGGGCAAGCTCTACTTCACCAACATCCGCGCCTTCACGCTCTACACGGTCTTCGTCGTCGACGCGGCGGGCACGAACGCGACGGCGACCCAGCTCGTGGACTACAGCCAGGGCTACACGACGCCGCTCGTCGACGGCCTCCTCTACGGGCTCGCCGTGCGAAACGGGTATTTCTACACGTCGATCTACGCGAGCGCCGGGAGCAACGGACAGTGGGAGGGCGGCGTCGATCGCTGCGCGATCGGCGGCTGCACGCAAAAGACGATCGCCGTCTACGGCGTGAACTCGTACGCAGTCGCGACGAGCGCGACCGACGTCTACTACGCCTCGAGCGACACCAACGACGTCTACACGCTCGAGAAAGCGCCGCTCGATTTCTCGTCGGCGAGCACGAAGATCGCCACGCCGGTGTCCGAGATCAACGGCCTCGTCGTCGACGGGACGGACGTCTTCTACGCGACGGGTGACGGCGTCTTCGGTTGCACGCCTTCGTGCAACGCGAGCGCCATCACGCAAGGGCAAGCCGTCGACGCCGAGCTGCTCGCGACCGACACGAAGAACGTCTACTTCAGCTCGACGCCGTACCTCGGGACGCCCGCGGTCCTCGCCGTCCCGCGCACGGGCGGCCCGCCGATCACGATTGCTACCGACGTCACCGTGCCGAACGGCGTCGCGAGCGACGGCACGTACGTCTACTTCGCCGACATCGGAGACACGTCGAACACGGCCGACGGCAAGGTCGTCCGCTGCCCGGTCACGGGCTGCACGCCGCAGACCGAGACCGTCCTCTCGACCGGCGCCGCGACGGGCGACAACCCGCGAGCGGTCATCGCCACGTCGAACGCCGTCTACTGGGGCACGCGCGGCGGCCACATCTGGCGCCTCGCGAAATAGCTGCAAACTACATGGCCGCGAATCACATCGAGAGCCCGCCGTCCACGTCGATGGTCCGGCCGTCGAAGTAGTCGCACTCGAGGACGAACTTCACGGCGAGCCAGAGGTCCTCGGGCAGGCCGATGCGGCCGACGGGGATCGCGGCGACGAGCGCGTCGCGCGCTTTTTGGTTCATGCCCTGCGTCATCGGCGTCTCGACCATGCCGGGGGCGACGGCGCCGACGCGAATGCCGAAGGGCGCGAACTCCTTGGACCAGGTGACCGTGTTGGCGGCGAGCGCGGCCTTCGCGGCGGTGTAGTTCGACTGGCCGCGGTTTCCGTGGCGGGCGACGCTCGACATGTTGACGATGACGCCACGGCACGCTTGCGTGCCGCCAGACGCGTGCTTCTGGCCGGTCGTGACCATCTTCGCGACGACGTCGCGCGCCATGAGCGTCGCGCCGGTGAGGTTCACGCCGATGACCGCGTCCCACTGCTCTTTGCTCAGCACTTTGACGGCGCCGGTCTCTTTGTCCTTTTTGACGAGCAAGCCGTCGCGCAGGATGCCCGCGTTGTTGACGAGCGCGTTCAGGCCGCCCATCGCGCCGTGCGCCCACTCGACGTAGCCGTGCACGTCGGCCTCGTCGGCGACGTTGAGCTTGCGGGCGTGGCACTTGCCGGGGCCCTTGCAGAGCGCCGCGGTCTCCGTGAGGCCGGCTTCGTTGACGTCGCCGATCGCGACTTGCGCGCCCGCTTCGACGAGGCGCACGGCGAAGTGACGGCCCATTCCGCTGGCGCCGCCCGTGACGATGATCTTGAGGTCGGAGAGCTTCATGGCGGCGCACGGTATCAAAAAAGCCTTTCGTTCGGGGCCGCGATGTGGAAACGTCAGCGCCGATGAAACGGCTCATTTCGGCGGCCATCGCGCTCGGCCTCGCCTCGGTGCTCGCGGTGGCGTGCACCACGCACGGCTCCGGCGGACGATGCGACGTGGGGAACGTGCCGCCCGGTACGAACCAGAACGCCGACTGCGACAACGGCCTCGTGTGCATTCCGGGCAGCGAGCTCTCGTTTCCCGACGGAGGGAAATCGGCGCAGGGGGTCTACTTCTGCTGCCCGCAGGATCGAACGTCGCTCCAGCCCCCCGACATCTGCGCGCTGAATCCGGTCTCGCCGGGCAGCGACGCGTCGATCCCCGACGGCGCGACCGAGTCCGGCCCCGGCGATGCGTCGACGGATCAAGCCTCCGGCGACGGCTCGAGCGACGCGACCGACGACGTCGTCCAGGACGACGCGTCCGACGCCGCGTCGACCGACGCCTCCGGAGACTGATCGCGTGGGTCTGCCGTACCTGGTCGACTACGCGCAGCAGGCGCTCCTCCTCGCCGCCCTCGTGTCGCTACCGGTCGTCGGCGTCGCGGCCATCGTCGGTTTGCTCGTCGCCGCGGTCCAGGCCGCCGCGCAGATTCAGGACCCGACCATTTCGCACCTGCCGCGCATCCTGGCCGTGATCGCCGCGCTCGTCGCGCTCGGTCCGTGGATGGGCCACCAGATCGCCGCGTTCGCCGAGCGCGCGTTCACGATGGTGCATTGACGCCGCGGAAGCTGCTCGCCGAACGCGCGCGCGTCGTCCGCGCGATCCGGGCGTTCTTCGAGTCGCGCGACTTCCTCGAGGTCGAGACGCCCGCGATCGTGCCGTCGCCGGGGATGGATCTGCACCTCGACGCGTTCGCCGTCGGAGACGCGTGGCTCATCACCTCGCCCGAATACCAGATGAAGCGGCTCCTCGCCGACGGCTGGGAGCGGATCTTCCAGCTCGGGCGGTGCTTCCGCCGCGGCGAGCTCGGCGCGCAGCACAACCCGGAATTTACCATGGTGGAATGGTACCGCGGTAACGCCGGCGTCGAGGACGTGGTGCGCGACACCGAGCAGCTCGCCGCCGCGGTGTCAGGCGGCGTCTTTCGAGTCGACGGACGCACGATCGACGCGCGACCGCCGTTCGAGCGGCTCGGGGTGTGCGAGGCGTTCGCGCGGTTCGCGGGCGCCTCCGAGGCGGACGTGCTCGCGTGGGCGGCCGCCGACGAGGACCGCTACTTTCGGACGTGGGTCGAGCGCGTCGAGCCGCGGATCGCCGAGCTGGACCGCGCCGTCTTCGTCGTCGACTACCCCGCGCCGATGGCGTCCCTCGCCCGCAAAAACCCGTCGGACCCACGGTTCTGCGAGCGGTTCGAGCTCTACGTGGCGGGGGTCGAGCTTTGCAACGGATTCGGCGAGCTCACCGATCCGCGCGAGCAGCGGGCGCGGTTCGAGGCCGACCGCGCCGAGCGCGAAAAGCGCGGCCTGCCGGTGTATCCCATCGACGAAAAGCTCATGGCGGCGCTCGAACGGGGGCTGCCGCCGTCGGGCGGGAACGCGCTCGGCGTGGACCGACTCGTCGCGCTCGCGTGCGGGACGACCGACATTCGCCGCGTGCTCGCCTTCGCGGCCGACGAGGTGTGACGCGGCGCGGGCCTTTGCTATACGTGAACGCGACTTGCTGACGTTCGAAGAGGCCCAAAAACGCGTGCTCGCGCTCGCGAAGACGCTGCCCGCGGAGCGCGCGCCCGCGCTCGGACGCGTGCTGGCCGAGGACGTGCGCGCGCGAGCCGACGCGCCGGCCTTCGACGCGAGCACGATGGACGGGTACGCGGTGCGAGCGGTGGACGTCGGCGACGCGCCGATGCCGGTCGCCGGCGAGTCGCGCGCCGGCGACCGCGCCCCGGCGCTCGCCGAGAGGAGCGCGTGCCGCGTGTTCACCGGCGCGCCGATGCCGGCCGGCGCCGACGCGGTGATCATGCAAGAGGAGGCGGATCGCGACGGCGACCTCGTGCGATTTCGAACGCGACCCGAGCGTGGCGCGTTCGTGCGAAAGCGCGGCGACGACTTGCGCGCCGGCGAAATCGCGCTGGTGAAGGGAACGCGCGTCGGCGCTGCGGAGGTCGCGATGCTCGCGAGCCTGGACTTCGCCGACGCGCTCGTCGCGCGGGCGCCGCGCGTCGCGATCGTGCCGACGGGCGACGAGCTCCGCGCGCCGGGCGCGGCGGGCGGTCCGTCGTCCATCGCCGAGTCGAACTCCCCCGCCCTCGCCGCGCTCGCGGCGCGCGCGGGTGCGGTCGTCGAGCGGCGCCCCCCGGTCCCCGACGAGCTGCCGCGCGTTCGCGAGGCGGTCGAGGCGGCGCTCTCGGCGTGCGACGTGCTCGTCACGATCGGCGGCGTGAGCGTCGGGGAGCACGACGTGGTCAAAGACGCCCTCGAGGCCGCCGGCGTGCGCCTGGATTTTTGGCGCGTCGCGATCAAGCCGGGCAAGCCCCTCGCCGTCGGGACGCGCGGCGACGCGGTCGTCATCGGATTGCCTGGGAATCCCGTGTCGGCGATGATCACCTTCGCGCTCTTCGGCGTGCCGCTGCTCCGCGCGATGCAGGGCGACGCGGCGCCGCACCCGCGCACGAGGCGCGCGCGTCTCGGCGCGCCGCTCGTGCGAAAGCCCGGCAGGCTCGAGCTCGCGCGCGCTCGGCTCGACCAGGCCGGCGTCGTCACGCTGCTGCCGAACCAAGCGAGCGGAGCCATCGTCGGACTGTGCCGCGCCGACGTCCTCGCGTGCATCCCGCGCGACGCGGAGCGCCTCGCGGCGGGCGACGAGATCGATTTCTACGATCGCGGGGAGCTCGGACTGTGAAGCTCTCGCACCTCGACGAAAAAGGCCGCGTGCGCATGGTCGACGTGGGCGACAAGACGCCGACCCAGCGCGTCGCGCGGGCCGAGGCCGTCGTCACGATGACGAAGAAGACGCTCGCCCTCGCGACGAGCGGCCGCGGCAAGAAGGGCGACGTGCTCGCCGCGGCGCGGATCGCGGGGATTCAAGCCGGCAAGCGCACGCCGGACTGGATCCCGCTCTGCCATCACGTCGCGCTCTCGTCGATCGGCATCGACATCGAGAAGACCGCGCGCGGCCTCCGCATCGAGGCGACGGCCCGCGCGTTCGATCGCACGGGCGTCGAGATGGAAGCGCTCGTCGCGGCGAGCGCGGCGGCGCTGACCGTCTACGACATGCTCAAGGCGGTCGAGCGCGGCATGACGTTCTCGGTGCGCCTCCTCGAGAAGAGCGGCGGTTCGAAGCCCGCTTGGTCCAAAAAATGACGACCTCGCTCGACGCGCTCCTCGCGCGCCGCCTCTTGCTCGTGACGGGGAAAGGCGGCGTCGGAAAGACCACGGTGACCGCCGCGCTCGCTCGCGCCGCCGCGCACGGGGGCAAGCGCGTGCTCGCCGCCGAGATCAGCTACGAGTCGCCGCGCGACGCCGAAGAGGGCGGCGCGACGCTCACCTCTCCGCTCGCAGGCGCGCTCGGGCTGCCGCCGCTCGTCGACGAGCCGCGCCGCGTCGAGGAGCGCGGGGCGCGTGGCGCTCTCTTCGCCGCGCGTCTCTCGCCGCTCGCCGGTCACCTCCAGTTTCTCCGCGACACGCTGCCCGTCCGTTTGCTCGCCGACGCGGCGATGCGCTCGGCCGCCGTTCGCCGCTTCTTCCACGCCGCGCCGACGCTCGCCGAGCTCGGGATCCTTTATCGCCTGCTCGATCTCTTGAAGGAGCCGTGGGACCTCATCGTCTGCGATCTCCCGGCGACGGGGCACGCCCTCGCGATCGCGCAGGTCCCGCAAGCGCTCGCGTCGGTGCTGCGCGCCGGTCCGATCCACGCCGCGGCCCAAGAAGGCCTCGCGGTGCTGCGTGACGCCGCGCGCACGACGAGCGTGCTCGTGTCGCTCCCGGATCCGCTGCCGGTCAGCGAGGCGCTCGAGCTCCACGAGGGCCTCCACAAGCTCGCGATCGACTGCGCGCTCGTCGTCCTGAACCGCGTGCCGTCGAACCCATTTTCGCCGGAAGAGCGCGCCGCGATCGAGCGGCTCGTCGTCGATCGCGCGCGAACGCTCGGCGCGAGGCGCTTGCCGCGGATCGATCGCGCGGTCGTCGCGCACGAGCGCCTCGCGCGCGAGCTCCGGCTCCCGGTGCGAACGGTGCCCGAGGTGGACGACGACGTCGTCGCGCGCGTCGCGCGCGATTTCGCGGGAGGGGCGGCGTGAGGCAATCCGACGCCGGCGAGCGGCCGTACATCGCGAGGCTCCTCTCTGAAAAGCGCGTCGTCGTCTGCTGCGGCGCGGGCGGCGTCGGAAAGACGACCACCGCCGCCGCGCTGGGCCTCGCGGGGGCGACGCTCGGAAAACGCACGCTCGTGCTCACCATCGATCCCGCGCGCCGACTCGCCGAGGCGATCGGCAGCCCGCAGACCGCGCGCGCGCCGGTCCCCGTCGCCGACACGCGCCTCGAGGCGGCCGGCATCTCCGGCACGCTCGCGACCTGGATGGTCGACCCGCGCGTCGTCTTCGAGCGCATGGTGAGGCGCCTCACGACCGACGAGGCCCAAGCCGAGTCGATCCTCGCGAACCGCATCTACCGCGCGCTCGCGGATCTCGTCGCCGGAATGCAGGAATACACCGCGGCCGAGGCGCTCTACGGCTTCGTCGAGAGCGGCGAGTACGACCTCGTCGTCCTCGACACGCCGCCCTCGCGCAACGCGCTCGATTTCCTCGAGGCGCCGCGCAAGCTCTCGCTCTTCCTCGACGAGCGGATCATCGGCGTCTTCTTGCCGGGGAGCGGCGGCGGCGGCGGCATCTTCCGCAGCCGCGCGCGCCAGGTGGCGCACGGCGTCTTCGGCCGCATCTTCGGCGAGGGGTTCTTCGAGGAGCTCCAGCAGTTCCTCGCGGCGTTCTCCGGCATGTTCACCGCGATGCGCTCTCACGCCGAGTCGGTGCGCACGCTCCTCAAGAGCGACGCGTCGAGCTTCGTCGTCATCGCGAGCCCCGAGCCCGCGGCGCTCGCCGAGGCGGCGCACCTCGAGCGCACGCTCACCGGCGAGATGCAGCTCCCCTTCTCCGGCTTCATCCTGAACCGCAGCTGGGCGTACACGCGCGGGCTCACGTCGCCGAGCGATCTCGTCCTGCCGAAGGGCGCGACGAGCGTCGACCACGCCGCGCTCGCCAAGCTCGAGCAGCTCGCGGCGGAGGAGCTCCGTCTCGCCGAGCGCGACCGGCGCCTGCTCGCGTCGCTACGCCACCCCGGCGCCGAGGCCGTGGCGACGCCGCAGCTCGACGGTGACATCGATTTCGCCGCGCTCCTCCTCATCGCCGAGAGCCTCGTCGCCCCCGCGCGCGGCGAAGATGCGCTAGAGATCCCGCGCAGCCGATGAAGTTCGATCTCCGAGACGACGCGCTGTCGATCGACGACGTCGTCGCGCGCGTCGCGCGACCGGGCGCCGGCGGCATCGACGTGTTCGTGGGCGCCGTCCGCGACGAGAACGACGGCAAGAGCGTCGTGCTCCTCGAATACGAAGCGTACCGCCCGATGGCGCTCGCCGAGATGGAGCGCATCGCCGAGGAAATCGAGCGCGCGAGCGACGGCGTCCGCGTCGCGGCGTCGCATCGCGTCGGCGCGCTCCGCGTGGGCGATCTCGCGGTCGTCTGCGCGGCGAGCGCGCCTCACCGCGCCGAGGCCTTCGTCGCGTGCCGCGCGCTCATCGACGCGATCAAGCACCGCGTCCCGATCTGGAAGCGCGAGCACGGCCCCGACGGCGCCCATTGGGTCGGCTGGGTCGACGCGCGCTGCGGCCACCGAGAGCCGGGATGATCCGCCGGGTCCTCCCGCTCGCGATGCTTGCATGCTGCAACCATTCGCGCCCGGTGACCGTCGGCGCCGCCATCAGCTTGAAGGAGTCGATGCAGGCGATCGAGCCGCGCATCGAGAAGCTCCACGGCGGGCGCGCCGACTTCGCCTTCGGCGCGAGCGGCGATCTCGCCTCGCAGATGGAGCGCGGCGCGCCCTTCGACGTGCTCGCGACCGCGGGCGACGAGCCCCGCCTCGCAGGCCTCGCCGACGAGGCGTGCACGATGGCCTGGAACACGCTCGTGCTCGTCCGCCGTCGCGGCTCGCCGGCCACGGTCTCGTGGTCGACCCTCGATCGGCTCCCGCCGGGCTTTCGCCTCGCGATTGGCCTCGTGCCGCAGGTCCCCGCGGGCGTTTACGCGGAGCAGGCGCTCCACGCCCTCGGGGTCTGGGACGCGGTCTCGCCGAAGCTCGTCCGCGGCACCAACGTTCGCAACGTGCTCGACCTCGTCGCCCGGGGCGAGGCCGACGCCGGCGTCGTCTACGCGACCGACGTCTCGATTCGCCGCGACGTCGAGTCGCTCGGCGCCGTGCCCGACGCCGCGCGCCCGAACGTGCACTACCCCGTCTACGTCGCGAAGTCGGCGAGCGCCGCGAGCCGCGCGATCGCGAAGCTCCTCTGCGACGACGAGACCAAGCGAACGCTCGTTTCACACGGTTTTTTGGACCATCCTCCCTCGCCGTGAGCACGCTCTTGGTCTCGCTGCGCGTCGTCCTGCCGGCGCTCCTTTTCGTCGTGCCGGCGGGCTCGGCGCTCGGTTACGCGCTCGCGCGCGGACGCGGCCCCGCGCGCGCCGTGCTCGACGCGCTCATCCTCGTGCCGCTCGTGCTCCCGCCGTCGGTCGTCGGCTACGGGCTCTTGCTGCTCCTCGGGCGGCGCGGGGCGATCGGGGCGCTGCTCGAGCGCGCGTTCGACGTACGCCTCGTCTTCACGAGCGCGGGCGCGTCGGTCGCGGCGGCGGCGGTCGCGCTGCCTCTCATGGCGAAGGCCGCCGAGGCCGCGTTCGCCCGCGTGGATCGGCACCTCGAGGACGTCGCGTCGGCCAACGGGCTCTCGCGCGCGGCGGCCTTTCGCATCGTCACGCTTCCGCTCGCGCTCCCGGGTCTCGCCGCGGCGACCACGCTCGCCGCGCTCCGCGCGCTCGGCGAGTTCGGCGCGACGCTGACCTTCGCGGGGTACTCTCGCGCGACGGCGACCGCGCCGCTCGAGGTCTATTTCGCCATGCAGCAGGGCGACGACGCGCGCGCGCTGTCGCTCTCGCTCGCGCTCGTCGCCGTCTCGACGACCGCCGCGCTCTTCTTCCACGCGTGGAGCCGCGCGCGATGAGCGAGCTCGTGGTCGACGCACGCGCTCGGGCCGGCGCGTTCGAGCTCGAGGCGCGCTTCACGGCGCGGCCGGGCGTCACGGTCCTCTTCGGTCCGACCGCGAGCGGCAAGACGCTCACGCTCCGCCTCGTCGCCGGCGTGGACCGCGTCGCGTCCGGCACGATTCGATTCGGCGGCGCCACCTTCGACGGCGGCGGTGCGTTCGTCCCCGCGCGCGCCCGCGGCCTCGGCTGGGCGCCCCAAGACGCCGCGCTCTGGCCGCACCGAACGGCGACGGACCACCTGCGGCCCTTCGCCGGCGACGCGCGCGCGCGCGAGCTCCTCGCGCTGGTCGGCCTCGAGGCTCACGCCGAGCGAAAGCCCGCCCGCCTGTCGGGCGGCGAGCGCCAGCGCCTCGCCTTCGCGCGCGCCCTCGCGCGCAAGCCGTCGCTCCTCCTGCTCGACGAGCCCTTCTCGGCGCTCGACGACGCCGCCCGCGAAAAAATGGGCGCGATCGTGCGCGACGAGGCCGCGCGCGGCGCCACGATCCTGCTCGTCACCCACGACCGCCAAGAAGCGACCCGCCTCGCCGACGCCTTCGTCCTCTTCGCCAGCGGCCACACGCACGAGAGCCCCCGCCTCCCCTCGCCCTAGCCCGCGCCGCTCCAACGGACACCAAGCGCGCCACGCCCGCCTAAGCTCACCCCCCGGCGACGGGCGGGATGAGCGCGAGAACGTCGCCCTCGCCGAGCGCCTCGTCGGGGTCGGCGAAGCGTTCGTTGCGGGCGACGCGGACGGACGCCATACGCTCGCCGAGCGCGCGCGCCTCCGCGATCCAGCGCGTGAAGTCGGCGACGGTCGCGATCTCGGGGCCGAGATCGCAGTCTTCCTCCGCGCGTCCCACGACGTCGCGGACCCCGGCGAAATAGAGCACGCGCACGCGCATCACTTCTTCTTCGGGTGATGATGCCCGTGCCGCCCGGTCGCGACGTCGACCGCGTGCGGCAACATGTCGACCAGCAGCGACGCCCCGAGATCGGCCGCGGCCTCGCTCCCCGGAAGCGCCACGATGATCGTCCCGTCGACGACGCCCGCCGTCGCGCGCGAGAGCATCGCCCGCGCGCCGAGCGCGCCCGACTGGCCGGGGCTCTCGCGCCATGGGGAGGTCGGCGTCGCCGTCCACGAGCGGCGGCGAAACTCTTCGCCGAAGCCGTCGATGCGCTTCTCGAAGAGCGGCTCGATCGCCTCGGGCGTCACGTCGCGCGGGCCGAGCCCCGTGCCGCCGCAGACGACGATCGCGTCGGCCTCGTTCGAGACTGCAGCCGACCGCACGAGCTCGCGGATGACGAGCATCTCGTCGCGCACCGGCGAGTGCCGCCTCACGGCGAAGCCCGCCTCGCCGAGCCTCTTCGCGAGGAGATCGCCGGACGTGTCTTCTTTGCGCGAGCGCGTGTCGCTCACGGTCACGAGGAGAACGCGCAGGTCGCTCATCCCGACAAAGGTATCATGCCTCGTCCGAGGGGTCCGCGTCGCCGACCGGCAGCCCGAGCTGGCGCATCAAGCGGAGCGCGTTCGAGCTCTGCACGACGCCCTCGCGCAGGCGGTAGTCGAAGGTCATGGCGTCGCCGGCGACCTGCTCCTCGAAGTGCACGTTGCGCGCGCGCGTCGCGAGCGGCCCGGACAAATCGGCGAGCGCGAGGTCGTGCGTCGACACCGCGCCGAGCGCGCCGTGATCGAGCAGCCACGCGATTGTCGCGCGCGCGCCGATGAGCCGCTCGCGCGCGTTGGTCCCGTACAGCATCTCGTCGAGCAAGAAGAGGACGCCCGGCCCGCGCGCCGCCATGTCGGTCACGAGCTTGAGCCGGCGGAGCTCGGCGTAGAAGCGCGAGGCGCCCTCGGCCAGCGAGTCCGACACGCGCATGCTCGTCGCGAGGCGGAGCCGCCCGAGCACGAGCGACTCGGCGCAGACGGGCGCGCCCGCCGTCGCCATCGCGGCCGCGATCCCGATTGAGCGTAGCAGCGTCGACTTCCCCGACATGTTCGAGCCCGTCACGACGAGCGCTTGCCCTTCGGCGAGCGGGCCCACGTCGTTCGACACGCGCTTGTCGGGCGCCACGAGCGGGTGCCCGAGCGCGCGCGCGTCGAAGCGCAGCTCGGCCGAGATCTCCGGCCAGGCGAACGCGGGAAAATCGTGCGAGAGCAGCCCGAAGCTCGCGAGCGACTCGATCGCTCTCGTACGCCTCGAACCACTTCGCGGCCGACGCGCCGTGCGCCCTTCGCCAGCGCTCGAGCGCGAGCACCGCGTGCAGCTCGAGCATCAAGATTGGCGCGACGAGCAGGCGGATCACGTCGTTCTGGATCGAGTCGAGGATCATGCTCGGGGTGCGAAGCGCGCGCAGTCCTGCGCGGCCGGCCTCGATCTCCTTCTGCAGCGACGCGAGCCGCGGCTCGTCGAAGCGCTCCGAGAGCGCCGCGTCGAACGCGAGCGCGAAGGCGAGCGCCCCGCCCTCGTTCGCGATGACCGCCGACGCGATCTTGCCGACGCGCGACCGCAGCGCGACGCCGACGAAGACCGCGACCACGTACGGGCCCCACGTGAAGAGCGCCGGCCAATGCAGCGCTTTGCCCGCGATCATCGCGCCGATCGTGACGATCGGGAGGACCCAGGCGATCGCCGCGTACGCGCCGAGCGCGAGGTTCTCGCCTTTCTCTGCGGCCCACACCTCGAACGCGATGGCCTTCTCCGGCTCGCGTCGCACGCCGCTGCCGGCGACGAAGAGCGCTCGCGCGAGCTCGGGTTTCTTCGCGAGCGCGCGCGCCGCGCCTTGCCGCGCGCGAATCTCGTCGAGCGCGGGCGGATCGTGCGCGGCGAGCAGCCAAGCGCGCAGCGTGCGCGCGCCGGGCTGCGTCCGCGCGAACGAGACGAACGACGTCACGCTCCGCTCGCCGATCATGTCGAGGTCCATCGCGTACGGGTGCGCCGCGAGCGGGCCCTCCGCGGGCTCCTGCGGCTCGAGCGGCGGCGACTGCGACCCTTTGTGCTCGAGCCCACGGCCGAGCGCCCGCTCGTGAAAGCGCGCCGCCGCGTCGCGCTGATTGCGAGCGCGATCGACGCGGGCGTGCAGGACCACGAGCACCACGAAAGCGACGCCCGAAGCGAGCGCGACCCAGCCCGCCGCCGGCGGAAGCAGGTGGAGCCCCATCCCCGCGAGCGCCAGCAGGACCGCGCCGACGCACGCGAGGCGCACGTAGCCGAGCGCTCGAGAACGCTTCTCGAGCGCCATGTACGCGATGCGCATGGACGCGTGCTCGCGCTGATGCCAAAGGCGCGGCTCGCTCCGCTGCGCGTCGCGCTCGGTCACGCGGCGGTCCGTGCCCGCGCGGGCGCGCGCCTCGCGGCGCCGAGCGGCGGGAGGCTCGCGACGGCGACGGCGAACCCCGAGAACGTCAATCGCGCGTCGCTCGCCGAGTGCACGAGGCCTTCTCGGGCGAGCGCCGCGAGCGCCTGGTCGAGCTCGGCGTCGGAGCAGTCCACGCGAACGAGGAGGGCGGCGCGGCTGGGGTTTCTGCGGTGCCGCGCGCAGCGCAGCGAGGCACGCAAGACAGCGAGAGGGAGGTGGTTCTGGCTCATGCACCGCACACTAGTTCAGGTACTGAACGGATTCCCAGTTTGTGACCACAAAAAGAAACTGCCGGGAGGTTTTCACCGCCCGGCAGCTTCTCGTCAACTCTGGCGTGTCTCAGATACCGAGGTCGACGTTCTTCTTGTCGCCCAGGAGGCTGAAGCCGTGGACCTGGAACTTGAGGTTCTTCGCGTCCGCGGGGACCTCGATGACCGTCCAGTATTCCTTCGGCATGCTCGGCTGGAGCGTGTCGAGGCCGATGGTCTTCGCCTTGGCCGGAACGTAGAAGCTCTCCATGTCGATCGGCCCGAACTCGCGGCCCTTGTCGTCGACGATCTTCGGGCGGTCGAGGAGCATCTCCTCTTTCTTGCCCTTGTTCGTGACCTTGTAGTGGACCTGGATGAAGCGGCCTTCGCTCTTCTTCTCTTCCTCGTTGAACTCGGAGTTGCTCTTGATCGATTTGCCGGCGTCCTTCGCCTCGATGACGATCCACTCCGAGTCGTCGAAGGTGACGGTCTCGCCGAGCTTCGCCGTGCTGCTCGAGGAGCTCGAGCTGCTGCCGTGCGACCCACCCTTGCACGCAAGCAGGCCCGCCAAGAGGACGAGCATTGCCCCGAAGACCTGCGCGACCTCGAACCATCGCTTGCGACCCAAACCGACCTTCATGTGAATTCCTTTCGTTCCTTCGCTGTGCGGTCCCTGAACCGCCGGCTCGGGGCATGGGACAGCCAGTCTGTCCCAGTGTCAAGCATGCCCGCCCGCCGACGCCCGATGTTTACGCGTGCGCGCCGCGATTCTTCCTCGTCTGCTCGAGCACGAACGCGAGCTCTGCCGCGATCTCGATCGGCCACTTTCGCGGTGGGCTTGCCCATGCCGTGGCCGGCCTTGGTCTCGACCCTCAAGAGGACGGGCTCGCCGGAGGTCGTGAGCGCCTGGAGCGTCGCGGCCATCTTGCGCGCGTGCATCGGGTCGACGCGCGAGTCGCTCTCGGCCGTCCAGAACAGCATCGCCGGGTACGCCGCGGGCCTCGCCTGGTGCAGCGGCGAATACGCCGAGAGCACCCGAAACGCCGCCTCTTCGTCGGGCGAGCCGTACTCCGAGATCCAGAACGCGCCCAGACGGAAGAGGTGGTAGCGCAGCATGTCGGCGAGCGGCACGAGCGAGACGCCCGCGGCGAAGAGCTCGGGCCGCTGCACGACGGCGGCGTTCACGAGGAGGCCGCCGTTCGACCCGCCGACGCTCGCGAGCTGGGAGCTCGTCGTGACTCCCGAGGCCACGAGCTCCTCGGCGCACGCGAAGTAGTCGTCGAAGACGTTCTGTTTCTTCTCGAGCATCCCCGCCTTGTGCCACTCCTCGCCGTACTCGCCGCCGCCGCGCAGGATCGCCGACGCGAAGACGCCGCCGCGCTCGACGAACGCGAGCGCGCGCACGCTGAAGGCGGGCGTCTGGTTCACGTTGAAGCCTCCGTAGCCGTAGAGGATCGCCGGCGCGGGCGTCTTCGTGCCCTCGCGCTTCACGACGAACAGCGGCACGCGCGTCCCGTCCTTGCTCTTGGCGAAGCGTCGCTCGACCGTCACGTTCGAAGTGTCGGGCGCGCGCGAGACGCGAGCCCACGGCGCCAGCGCCTCGCCCTCGATCCTGTAGGCGCCGAGCGGCACGACGAACGAGGTGAACCCGACGTAGACGTCGTCGTCGTCCGGCGACGACGCGACCGAGGCGCTCCCGATCGCGGGGAGCGCGATCTCGCGGGTGCCGCGCGCGTCTCTTTGGACGACGACCGACGACGCGTCGCGCAGGTACGCCGCGACGACTCGATCCCTCGTCGGCGCGACGCTCGTGAGCACGTCCGCCGTCTCGGGCAGCACCTCGCGCCAGCTCGCGCGCGCGGGCGACTCCCAGGCAACCGCGAACAAGCGGTAACGAGGCGCGCCGCTGTTGGTCATGACGTAGAGCGCGTCGCGCCGCGCGATCGGCTCGAAGATGGCCTCCTCGCCGGTCGCGATCGGCACGAACGCGCCGCTCGGGTCGCGCAGATCGCGGAGAAAGAGCTCGCTCTTCGACCACCCCTGCTGCACGACGACGACGAGCCACCGCCCGCACGGCGAGACGACCGGCTGCGGCAAATCGGTTTTGTCGCGACCCTCGCCGAAGATCGAGCCTGTCGTTTTTCGGGTCGTCGCCGATTTCGTGGAAGTAGAGGCGAGCGTCGTAGGGCCCTTCGGGCGGGTGCCGCGTGTAGAAGAAGCTCGTCTCGCTCGTCCACGCGACGACGCAGTGCTGCGTGTGCTCGATGCGATCGGCGAGGTCGAGCCCGGTCTCCACGTCGCGGATCGCGAGCACGCTCTGCTCGCTGCCTTGGCTGCTGCGGCCCCACGCGACGCGCGTGCCGCCGGGCGACGGGTACCACCAGTCGACCGCGTCGGTCGCGTCGGGCGAGAGCGTCTCGGCGTCGATGAGGACGCGCTCCGTGCCCTCGACGGTCGCCTCGCGCACCACGAGCTTCGGCTGCTGCGCCGAGCCCTCGCGCCGCATGTAAAATGCACGTTTCTTGCCCGAGACACGCTCCGGAAGCGGCGAAACGGATACGTGCGGCGTCTCGCAGAACCCGGTCTCGAGCAGCGCGAGGGCCCGCGCGCGGAGCGGGGCGAGCTCGCCGAGCCGCGCGAGGTACGCGTCGGTCGCGCGGTTCTGGGCGTCTTGCCACGCGCGCGTCTCCGCCGAGTCCTCTTCGAGCGAGCGATACGGGTCGTCGATCGCCACGCCGAATTTTTCTTCGCGACTTCCTTTGCTCACGCATCCACGCTACACGAGGCGAACGTCGATGCTCATCCTTCTCGCGAACGACGACGGGTACGCGCGCCGGGGGATTCGCGCGATGCAGGCCGCGCTCTCCGCCCTCGGCGACGTCGTCATCGTCGCGCCCGAGGTCGAGCAGAGCGCCTCGAGCCACTCGCTCAGCTTGCATCGGCCGCTCCGCCTGCGCAGGGCGGAGCCGAACGTCTTCGCCGTCGACGGCACGCCCGCCGACTGCATCTACGTCGCGCTCCACCACCCGCACGTCCTCCCGCGCAAGCCGGACCTCGTGGTGTCGGGTCTGAACCACGGCCTGAACCTCGGGCAGGACGTCTTCTACTCGGGCACGGTCGCGGCCGCGCGCGAGGGAGCGCTCCGCGGCATCCCGGCGATCGCGGCGAGCGGCGCGCGCGGCGTCGACCGCGACCTCGCGTGCCGCGCCGTCGCCGATCTGGCGAAGCGCCTCGTCGCGAGCCCGAGGCCGCTCCTCCTCAACGTGAACTTTCCCCCGAATTGGACCGGCGCGATGCGCGTCGCGCGCGTCGGGTTCCGCGCGTACGAGGAGCTCGTCGACCTGCGAAAAGACCCGCGCGGCCGCGATTATCTCTGGATCGGCGGCGCCGGCGTCCACCACGACCCCGACCCGGGCAGCGACACCGCCGCCCACGACGAGGGCGTCGCCTCGGTCACGCCGCTGCGCCTGGATTTGACGTCGAACGAGGACATGAAGGACGTCGAGTCGTTGCTGTAGAGTGCACGTCATGCCCTCGAAGCCGAAGAACCGTCCGCCGCTGCTCGCACGCCGCACGAAGCGTCCCCCGATGCGTCACGCCAAGAAGGGCAAGCCGCGCGAGGAAGCGTCGCCGGCGATCGTGCAGGTCGCGACGGCGCTCGACTTCGCGCGCGGCGTCATCCGCGACGTCCCGGATTTTCCGAAGCCGGGGATCCTCTTCAAGGACATCACGCCGCTGCTCGCGTCGCCGCGCGCGTTCCACATCGTGCTCGACTCGCTCGCCGAGCGGTTCATCGGCGAGCACATCGACGTGGTCGTCGGCGTGGAGGCGCGCGGGTTCGTCTTCGGCGGCGCGCTCGCCGCGCGCCTCAACGCGAGCTTCGTCCCCGCGCGCAAGCCGGGCAAGCTCCCCGCGGCGATCGACCGCGTGACGTACGACACCGAGTACTCGACCGCCGAGCTCCAGATGCACAAAGACTCCATCCCCGAGGAGTCGCACTGCATCGTCGTCGACGACCTGCTCGCGACCGGCGGCACGGCGAAGGCCGCCGCCGATCTCGTCCGCATGCAAGGCGGCTACGTCGTCGCGTTCGCGTTCGTCATCGAGCTCGGGTTCTTGAACGGACGCGAGAAGCTCCTGCCCGTCCGCGTCGAGACCGTCCTCAAGTATTAAGGACAGAACGAGCCGCAGGTCTCGACGTTCTCGCCGCGGCACTGCTGCACGACGCACGAACCGCTCGTGCACTCGGCGCTCCCGCGGCAAAACTGGATTCCGGTGCCGCAGCTCGTCGCGCAGGTCGTCGCGAAGCCGCCGCCCGCGCCGACGAAGCCGCAGCACACCTGCCCGCTCGGACAATCGGCCGCCTCGTCGCAGAACGCCTTGCTGCCCGTCGTGCACGTGGGCGGCGGCGGCTTGCCGCTGTCGGGCGGATCGGTGTCGCACGTCTGCTTGGCGCCGCCGTCGGTGATGCAGCAGAACTGCGTCGCGACGTCGCACGGGGTCGTGCCGCACGTCACGTGACCGGGATCGCACGCGAGGCCGCCGTCGACGGGCACGCAGCCGTCGGGCCCGGGCGCGACGGCGTCCGGCGCGTCGGCGCTCGCGTCGGTGCCCTGCGCGCCGTCGGTTCCTTGCGTGGCGTCGGCTCCGCCGCCGTCGGCCGGCGCGTCGTCGCCGCCGCACGCGAGCATCGCGGCGGCGGCGAGGACGAGCGCGCGTTCGCGCAGTCCGATCAATTGATGCAGCTTCCCTGGCACGTGCCGTAGCAGCATACCTGGCAGCATACGCCGGTTCCTGCGTCCCCACCGCACGATGCGCTCGTCGGCAGGCACGCGCCGCCGGCGTCGTTCGCGGGCGGCGGAGGACCTTGCACCTTCTCGACCCACTGCGCCGAGTGGTTGTGCGAGGTCACGTCCTGGAACGGCAACCAGAACGCGGGATACGAGCGGTCCTTGGCGTCGAGGCCGCGGTCGGTGTCGACGATCACGGCGGCCATCCAAATCTGCGGCTGCGCGCAGTTCTGGTAGGTGACGCCCTGCTTGCTGAGCGGCTGCGGCTGGTCGTAGCTCGGGCTCTCGGGCGGGTAGCAGTTGTCGAAGCCCTTGTTGACGAGGTGCAGGCCGTAGTCGCGGTTCGACGAGAACGTCACCCACAAGACGTTGTGACCGTGGAACGTGCCGACGAACGGGCTCCAGCGGGGCCACGAGTTCGACAGACCGTCGGCCACGTTGAGCGCCGCCAGGTCGATGGGCGTGTCGCCGTTCTGCGGCGGCCAGTGCATGATCTTCACGCGGCCCTTGCGGTCGTAGAACGCGTCGCCGGTGTTGTTCGACGCCGACGTGTCGTCGCTCTCGTTGAAGACGACGAAGCTCATGTCGGGCGCGAACGACGGGTAATAGAAGTTCTGCGTGCCGGTCGCGGTCAGGAGCGCCGCCGGCGCGCCGAGCGCGTTGGTGCTCGTCGAGAACGACGCGGTGTAGAGCGAGCCCCCGACGAAGTGGTGATCGCCGGCGTTGGAGATCGACGACGTGTTGCCGCTCTTGCCCGGCACCACGAAGACGAGCGTCGTGTCGTCCTTCGACAGGTCCGGCTGCGTGCCGAGCATGCCGTTCGGGAGCGCCGTCGCTCGCGAGCGCGGTCGTGCTTCCGTTCCCGTCGAACACGTCGAACGACTTGTCGCCGTTGGTCTTGAACGTGCTCGCGATCATGCGCGAGTGGTCGTGCGAGAAGGTCTGGAACCCCGGCGACATGCTCGTGCCGCCGACCTTGGTCTTGGTCGCGATGTCGAGCACCGCGGTGTGCACGTCGCCGAACTCGTCGTCGCCGTCGGGGTCGTCGAACGCGAGCGACATGCGCGCGCCGTCGCGCGACACGTTGTGGCAACCGACGCACGTCCCGGTCGCGTCGGACGTGTAGAACGGCGTCGGCGTCGGGTCGAACGTGCCGAAGTCGTGGCTGTAGATGCCGCCGGTCTTTCCGCCGACTCCGCCGTACGTCGCCGACTGCCAGTAATAGATGCCGCCGGCGAGATCGTCCTTCGCGAACGAGAGGTCGACCTTCTCCGCCGAAGTCGAGACGCACGAGCCGTCGATCGTCGCGCGCACGGTGACCGTGACCGGGTCGCCGTCGCGGTTCGCGTTCGCGATGTCGGTCCACGCCTGCTGCGGGAGCGTGAGACCGCACCCGCGGCTCGGCCCGCCGCGCACGTCGGGCACCGCGTCGCAGTAGGTGACGACGCGCACGTCGGTGATCGAGTTCTCGAAGTCGACCTCGTACTCGGTCGCGCCTTGCGCCGGCACGAACTGGACCTCGAGGACGTTCATGTTGGGCGGGAGGAGCAGGCCGTCGAGCGGGTAGACGAGCTGCGCCGGACCGAGGACGGTCGGCGCGCACGCGGTCGTGCCGAGCGGCGGGAACGGCGTGCACCCGTCGCACGGGAAGACCTGCGCGGCGTCGCCGAGGCCCGTCGTCTGATCGGCGAGCGCGCCGTCGCCGGTCGTGCCGTCGGGGCCGCCGTCGCCGCCGTCGCCGTTGCCCGAGCCGCACGCGCCGAAGACGAGCGCCAAGACGCACGCCGCCGCGAGCCCGCCGAAGCCGAAAACGTTGCCTTTCATGGATCCTCCGTCTGCATCAATGCATGAGCGGCGCGCATACGAGCTCGCCGGAGAGACGCACGCAGTCGCTCGTCGCCGAGCAGCAGTCCGCGCGGTGCGTGCAGCGCCCGCCGTCGGGCACGCACGCGCTCGCGCACGAGAAGCCGGCGCCGTTCGGCAAGCACTCGCCGCCGCAGCACGCGCGGCTCACCGAGCAGCCCGCGCCGTCGGCGCTGCACGCGACCACGTGCTCGCAGCGCAGCGCGCCCGCGCTCGCCGAGTCGATGGTGCACGCGAGCGACTGCGGCCCGCAGCACTGCGCGTCGGCCGTGCACGGCTCGCCCGCGGCGCCGCATCCGTTCTTCGCGCAGCGCTTCACGCCGCCGCCGCCCGCGACGCACGACCCCGAGCAGCAGTCCGCGTCGCTGTCGCAGAGCTCGCAGAGCGGCGTGCAGCCGCCGAGCGGCGCGCAGCGGCGCGGGCCGTCGTTCGACGCCGCGCAGATCCGCGAGCAGCAGTCGTCGGGCTTGGTGCAGACGTCGCCCGCGACGCGCGAGCATCCCTTGCCGTCGACGGCGTTGCACATCGGCAGCGGACCGCAGCGGCCGCCCGCGCAGCTCCCCGAGCAGCAGTCCTGGCTCGCGACGCGAGATCTCGCCCGTCGCGCGGCACGCTTGGAGCAGCGCGCAGCGCTGCAGGCCGTCGCTCGCCGTCGCGCAGAGCGCGCCGCAGCACTCGCCGTCGGTCGCGCACGTCTCGCCGGCGGGCGAGCACCCCGGGACCTTGGTGCACGTCCCGTTCGGTCCGCACTGGTTGCTGCAGCAGTCCGCGCCGACCGCGCACTCGCCGCCGACCGGCGAGCAGAGGCCTTCGCCCGAGCAAGCCCCGCCGCCGCACGCGAGCGAGCAGCACGCGCTCGCAACCGCGCACGACGCGCCGACGCCGCCGCAGCCCGTCGTCGGCCGGCACGTGAGCGAGCCGCGCGAGTCGAGCCCGCAAAACCCCGAGCAGCACTGCGCCGAAAACGTGCAGACTGCACCAATCCCGGTGCACGACGAGCCGTCCGGCGACGAGTCCGGCGCGTCGGGCGACGCCACCGCGTCGGCGCCCGCGTCCACGCCGTCCGGCGGCGCGAGCACCTCCAACGTGACCGCGTCGCAGCCCGCCGTCAGAAAGAGGATGGAAAGCCCGCACGTACGAAGAGTACCGCCAGCCCGCAAGAAGAGGTCACGCATCAGAACGTCCCCACGAGGCCGAGCGAGACGGCGAGCCCGGCGCCGCCGATCCCGCCGACGACGCGACCGGCGTCGGTCGCTTCGACGGGCGCGAGCGGGAGCGACGCGGCGACGTCGGCGGCGGCGCGGAGGTTCTGAAGCAGACGCGCCCACACGACGACGCCCGCGTCGGCCACGACCGCCGTGCCGTCGAGCGAGCGCCCGGTCGCGGCGCCCGACGCGGCTCCCGTGAAGCTCGCGTGAATGGCGCCGGCGCGCGCGAGCAAGTCGAGCCCGAAGCGCGCGGCGGGCGGCGTCAGCGTCACCGCCGCGCCGACCTCGACGACCATCGCGCTCGTCGCCACGTCGCCGTCGGCGGCGTGGGTCACCAAACCGGAGCGAAGCCCGAAGCGCGCGACGGCGCGCACGCGCGGGACGATCCAGACGTCGGCGACCACGTCGGCCCCGAGGAGCGTGGTGCCGTCGGCGAACGCGTCGAGCGCTGCCGAAGCCCCGAGCCCCACGCGCGGCGACCGAGGGCGCTCGCGCACCGCGTCGCGCACGACGTCGCGCACCTCGACGGGGACCGGCCGCTTCGGAGTCGGCGCCGAGCGGAGGGCGAGCTCCGCCCAGCTCGCGCGGAGGAGCTCGTCGGCGGCCAGCGCGACGGTCAGCGCGCGCGCGTCGGGCGGAGCGCCCTCGAGCGCGACGTCGCGCGCGAGCGTCTTCTCGGTGACCGCGTCGTGCACGTCGACGCTCACGGTCACGCGCGACGCGTCGTTCGCGCGCACGGTGACGACCGCGAGCGGCGGCGGCGCGCCTTCGGCCGGCTGGTCGCACGCGTCGATGTGGCGCGCGGCGAGCTCGGCGCCGAGCAGACGCGCGACGTCGCGCGTGCGGACGTCGTTCTCGGCGGCGACGACGCGGACCCACGGCCGCCCAGCGTCCGGACAAGCGACCGCCGCGCGCGTCGCCGAGAGCGCGACGACCGACGCGAGGGCCGCGCGCGTCACCGATTGCAGCGTGCCGTCACCTCCGCGACGTGAACGCCCGCCGGGTAGCGCGCGAGGTAGCTCTCGCGAGCCTCGCGGCAGCGCGGATCGCGCGCCCGCTCGAGCGCCTCGACGCGGCGCGCCTCGACGTCCTCGCGGAACGAGGCGCCCGGCGCGAGGGCGATCGCGTCGTCGAACGCCTCGACCGCGCCCGACGGATCGCCGAGCGCGTCGAGCCGCAGCCGACCGAGCTCGAACGCCGCGAGCCCCGCGCGCGGATCGCTTCGATGATGACGGCGGAGCGCGTCGAGCAGCGCGGCCGCCTCGCGCGGCTTGCCCTCGACGCGCGCGTGGTCGGCCTGTTCCATGAGCGCGTGCGGGCTCGGCGCGCGCGGCGCGGGGTTCGGCGCCGAAGCGCTGGCGCTCGGCTCGCTCGGCTCGCTCGTCGGCGGCTCGACGCGCGGCGCGTCCGCGCTCGACCACGACTCGCCCTCGGCGATCGTGCGTGGCGGCAGCGCGCCGGTCGGATCGCGCACCTCGACGCGACCCTGCTCGACCGCGACGCTCGTCGAGCCGGCCGCGCGCGTCACGACGAAGCGCGTGCCCACGTCGACCACGTCGACGCGGCCCGCGTGCACGACGAAGCTCCGCGACGCGACGTGCGCCACGTCGAACTCCGCGCTCCCCTGCTCGAGGGTGAGCTCGACGCCGCGCGT
Organism: uncultured delta proteobacterium; assembly: GCA_963731595.1. Lineage (GTDB taxonomy): Bacteria > Myxococcota_A > Polyangia > Polyangiales > Polyangiaceae > DASXHD01. The sequence goes on along the minus strand of CAVSWE010000001.1, from coordinate 135,888 downwards.
GTCGAACCGCTCGAGCCTCACGCGGCCCTCGTCGCGCAAGCGAATGTGCGAGCCGTCGGCGAGCGTCATCGACCCGCTGCAATCGTACTCGACGATCTGCGGCCTGCAATCGACCTCGGCGCGGCGCGTGACGAAGATCGCGATGGCCGCGGCGGCGACGGCGACGACGGCGACGAGCGAGACGGCCGACCGCTTCGGACGCCTGCGCCACGGGGCGCGCGCGGCGACGCGGTCCCACACGAGCGACGCGCGCGCGTCGCCGACGTCCGTGTCGACGAACGAGCTCAGGTTGCGCGGCGGCTGCAAGGGCGACTCCAATTTCATGGCGTGCTCCCGAGCGCCCGCGCGAGCGCTTCGTCCGACGACGCCGCGAGGCGCTTCGCCGTCGAGAGCGAGACGCCGAGATGCTCCGCAATCTCCTCGTGCGACAGCCCCTCGACGCGCCGCAAGACGAGCGCGATCCGCTCGCGCGCCGGCAGCGCGTCGATGATCGCGTAGATCGCGCGGAGCTCCACGCGAACGTCAGGCGGCGCGTCGGGCGACACGAATCTCGTCGGCCGCGGTCGCCGAATCGCCGCGCGCGACGAGCCCGAGCCGCCGCATGAGCGCGCGCCGCCGAACGATTTTGTGCGCCGTCCGAATGACGATCGTCTTGATCCAACCGGCGAAGGCCCGCGGCTCATCCAGGGAGTCCAGCGAGCCGAGCGCCTGCGCGAACGCCTCCTGGGCGAGATCGTCGGCCTCGTCGTCGCGCCCGAGGAGCCGGTGCGAGAGACCGATGACGAGCGGCGCGTAGCGGCGGCAAAGGGCCTCGCTCGCCCAGCCCTCGCCCGCCCGGGCGAGCGCGACGAGCGCGGCGTCGGACGGCGCGTGCGCCCCCGCCTCGCCCCCAGGCGGCACCGCCCGAAGGTGGGAACGCCCCCCTTGCCGCAGCTGGAGCTTCGCCATCCTCATGAGGGTACCGCGACTCGGGGAGGTCGGTTCAGGTTCCCCTTGGCATTTCCCCCGAAGCGCAGGATCATCCCCCCCGAATGACGCAAGGCGCGCTCGCGTCTCCTCGTGCTTCCGCTTCCAAGGTAGCGAAATGGCTGGTCGACAAGGGGCGGGTCGATGACGCCGTCTCCATCCTGAGCGCCTGGGCTGCATCCGGACCGAACGACGCCGACGGGCAGAAGCTCCTCGCGGGCGCCCTGCGCATCAACCCGGCGTCGCCGCTCGCCAAGGCCGCGTTCGCGCGGATGGAGGGCCTCGACGGCGACTTCGTCGACCTCGAGCGCGCGATGCAGCACTGGACGCCCGACGCGCTCGCAAAGCTCGAGCGCGAGATGAGCCAGCCGAGCTTCAACCGCGCTCAGGTCGGCTTCAACAACAACGTCAAGTACAAGGACCAGGTCTTCCACATCCAGACGGAGGACAGCGGCCTCAACAAGCCGCACATCATCACGCACCTCTTCGCCGACGGCGGCCGCGTCATCAAGAGCCACAAGCGCAACTACGCCGAGTCGGTCAGCCGCCCGGACGTCGCCCTCTACGTGCGCCAGCTCATGAAGGGGCAGCAGATGGAGATGATCATCTCGCTGCGCGACGGAAAGTTCGACCCGGTCATCGAGGGGCGCGCCCTCGGCGGCATGGAGGTGCTCACCGAGCCGCCGAACGTCGACATCAAGCAGATCAAGAAGAAGAGCGCCGAAGCCGCGCCGCCGAAGGAGCTCTCGGTCAAGGTGCAAGGCGCGCCCGCGACCGCGCCCGTCGCCGCGCCGCCTTCGCGCCAGCCGCCGCCGCTGCCGCCGCGCGCGTCGCAGCCGCAAATCCAAGCGCAGGCGCCGCGTCCGCCCTCGCCGTCCAAGCCCGACGCGCCGCGCCCGCCGATGCCCTCGACGCACGAGCCCGTGCCGCTCGTTCGCCCGGCGGAGGCCGAGGCGGTGCCGCTCGTGCGCCCGCCGCGTCTCCGCTTCCGCCTCCACGTGCTGCGCAGTCTCTGGGGCGGGCCCGACGTCTACGAGCCCGTCGGCGACGAGGTCATCCTCGGCATCAAGGGCGGCATCGCGCTCGCGGGCGAGCGCTTCTGTCACCCGAGCGAAGCCATCCTGCGGTGGAGGGGCGGCGGGCTCCTCCTCGAGGACTTCGAGGGCGGAAACGGCGTCTTTCTGCGCGTTCGGCGGCCGGTCGAGGTCGAGCCCGGCGACGAGTTCATCATCGGCGATCAGCTCCTGCGCATCGAGAAGAACCCGGTCGCCGACGACGAGCCCGCGCCCGACCCGACCTATTTCTACTCGTCGCCCAAGTGGCCGTCGGCGTTTCGCGTCGTTCAAATGTTCGAGGGCGGCGCGCCCGGCGCGTGCGTCGTCGCGCGCGGCACGACGCTCCAAGTCGGCAGCGCCGTCGGCAATCTCGTCTTCGCGAACGACCCGCTCGTCTCCGAGCAGCACTGCTACATCGAGGAGCAGGCCGGCTCGAATCGTGCTCACCGATCTGCAATCGCGCACCGGCGTCTTCGTCCGCGTGAAGGGCGAAGAGCGGCTCGATCACGGCGATCAGATCATCGTCGGACGCACGCGCCTCGCGGTGGACTTGTCGCCTTCCGGCCTCGGCTGAGCGCGCGTGCTTCGGCGCCTGACGCCCTGGGTCCTCGCGTTCGCGACGTCGGCGCTCGCTTGCGGAGCCGGCACGCGCGCGGCGGAGTCGACGCACGCTCCGGCGTACGCCGGACTCGACCCGACCGGATTGAAGCTCATGGTGAAGCACGCCGAGCTCGAAGGCCGCTCCGACGGCAGCGTCCTCTACGAGGGCAAGCCGCTGCTCGTCTTTTCGGGCGCGGAGGCGCGCGTCCCGGCGGACAATCCGAAGGAGTCGAGCGTGCTCCTCTTCTCGGTGTCGGGCGACGAGGTGCGCGGCAGCGGCAAGCCCGGAAGGTTCGGCCCCGGCAACGACTCGGTGACGTTCGACGACGGCTTGTCCGTCGCGATCCGCGACGGCGCGCCCGTCGTCCTGATGTCCGGCCATCGGATCTCGACGAAGTTGAAATTCGAGGCGCTCCCCGAGCGCGCCGAAGCGCGCGGCGTTGCTGCTGTGCGTCTTCGTCCTCGCGATGTCGGCGAACGCGGGTCCCTGAGCACGCTTCACGGGGAATAATGCCCGGGCGCGATGCGATAGGATCACGCATGGCTCGGATCGACCGGTTGCTCTCGATTCTCGTCGACCAGAACGCGAACGAGCTTCGCTTGGCCTCCGGCCTCGAGCCGAAGATGCTCGCCTTCGGCACGCCGACGCGCCTGTCGATGCCGAAATGGACGACGTGACCGTCCGAGATTTTCTCGGCGAGATCCTGACGAGCGAGCACGACGCGACCTTGGCGACCGGAGGTCGGATCGAGGCCGAGTACGACGCCGGAGCGAGCGGGCACTTTCACGTCACCCTGACTCGCCAGCAGGACGGCGGGGTGGCGGCGGTCTTCGTTCGCGGCCGGGAGGCGAAAGCGGCGACGCCGCCGACCGTCGCGGCACCCCCTGCGCGGGCTGCGATCGACTCGCCGCCGTCCGCGGCTCCGGCCCCCGCGTCACCGGCGGCGGCGCCGATCGAGATCCCGCACGAAGCGTCGATGGTCCTCGAGGCGCTCGTCGCCCAGGCGATCGGCATGCGCGCCAGCGACATCCACCTCGCCGACGGCGATCGCGCGTTCGTCCGCGTCGACGGCCGGCTTCGGCCGCTCGAGGGCGCGGCTCCGACGGTCGAAGAGGTGCTGGGCGTCGACCTCGCGTCGAGCCGGCGCGGCTCGCTCGAGAGCGCCTTCGACGTGCCGCGGCTCGGCCGCGTTCGCGTCCACGCGTACCTCACCGCGAACGGTCCCGCGGCGGCGATTCGCATTCTGCCGCCGCACGCGCCGACGTTCGAGTCGCTCCGGATGCCGGTCGCGTTCGACGACGTCGTCGGGCTCCCGCACGGCCTCGTCCTCATTTGCGGAGCGACCGGCTCGGGCAAATCGACGACGCTCGCCGCCCTGGCCCAGGCGGCGATGCGCAAGCGGTCCGTGGTCCTCCTCACGCTCGAGGATCCGATCGAGTACACGTTGGATCCGGCCGAAGGGTCGCTCCTTCGCCGCCGCCAAATCGGGCGCGACGTGTCCGACTTCGCGAGCGGGCTGCGCGACGCGCTGCGCGAAGATCCCGACGTCCTCCTCGTCGGCGAGATGCGCGATCCGCAGACGATCGGGCTCGCCATCACCGCCGCCGAGACCGGACATCTCGTCCTCGCCTCGCTTCACAGCCGCGGCGCGGCGAGCGCCATCGAGCGCATCGTCGACGCCCACCCCGAGGCGAGCCGCTCCCAGGTCCGCGTGCAGCTCGCGGAGTCGCTGCGCGCCGTCGTCGGCCAGCGCCTGCTCCCACGCGCGCGCGGCACCGGCCGAATTCCGGCGGTCGAGGTCCTGCGCAACAACCACGCGGTCGCGGCGCTCATTCGCGAAGGACGAACGGCGCAAATCGCGTCCGCGATCCAGGCCGGAAAGAAAGACGGAATGATCGCGCTCGAGCGCTCGCTCGCCGACCGCGTTCGCGCGCAGGAGGTGACGCTCGAGGAAGCGCGCGCCGCCGCCAACGATCCGGACACGCTGGCGGCCTACCTCGTTCAGGGCTGACGGAGCGGAGACATGTCTCGTGCGCTCCTCGTCCGCTTCGCCGCCGCAGGTCTCCCGCTCCTCGCGCTCGCGACCTCGTGCAGCGGCGCGCCCGCGGACGTCGCGGCTTTCTCGAACGACCCGCTCTCGCCCAAGCAAGGCTACATGCTGGGCCTCGGCGTGCCCGACGGCTGGGCGCGCGCGTCCGGCGACGTCGTCGTCGCCGTGCTCGACGACGCCGTGGACCTGTCGCACCCCGATTTGCGCGCCGAAGATCTGGACGAACCCGAACGAGATTGACGGCAACGGCGTCGACGACGACGGCGACGGTCAGGTCGACGACGTCCACGGGTGGAACTTCGTCGCGAGCGACGGCGACGTCGCCCTGGGCGCCGCCGATCGCGCGGCCGTCGACTTCGGCCACGCCACGTCCGTCGCGGGCGTCATCGGCGCGGAGACGAACGACGCCGTGGGCGTCGCCGCGTGCTGCCCCGGCTGCACGCTGATGATCCTGAAGGGACGCGATTTCGTCACGACGAGCACGGTGCTCCCGCGCTTCGGGGCGGCGGTCGACTACGCGATCGCCCACGGCGCGCGCGTGCTCAACGTGTCCGACGGCTCCCTGCCGAGCTCGGTCGATGCCGCGCTCGCGAGCGATCTCGAGGCGGCCGCCGCGCGCGCGGAGCAAGCGGGGCTCGTCGTCGTCGCCTCCGCCGGCAACGACGGGGCCGACGTCGTCCGTTGGCCGGCGCGCATCCCGACCGTGCTCGCGGTCGCGGCCGTCGACTGGGGCGGCGCGCCGACGAGCTGGACGAGCTTCGGCGCCGAGGTCGCCGTCGCCGCGCCCGGCGTCTTCGTCGAGACGACCGCGCCGGACGCCGCGTACGACTACTTCGACGGGACGAGCGCGTCGGCGCCAATCGTGAGCGCGCTCGCCGCGATGCTCGTCTCCGAGCACCCCGACTGGAGCGCGGCGGCCGTGCGCGCGCGCATCGTCCAAACCGCGCGCCCGGCGCGCCTCGACGGGCGGCCCGAGGTGGTCGGCCTCTTCGGCGCGGGCGTCGTCGACTTCGCCGCGGCGCTGTGAACCGAATGCCCCTCGAATCGCGGCGTCGAGCAGTTCGAGCGTCTCGGCGTCGGCGGGGACCGCGATCGTGTGGCCGACGCGCGGACCGGCGAGTCGCCTCGCGCGGCCGGCGCGTTCGCGAGCTTCGACAGCTTCTTCGCTCCACCCTCGCCAGAATCCTTCAAGCTCCGAACGATACCGAGCGAGCCGGACGTTCACCAGCGTGGGTGAACGCGTTCACCAGCGCGGGTGAATCGTCCGCGGTTAGCCGGCGGCGATCTTGGTCGCTTGATAGAACGCCGCCGGCATGGGCGTCTCGAGCTCCCACTCGATTTGCATCGGGCGCCCGCCGCGATGGGCGTGGTGGAACGCCGGGCCCAAGAGCGCGTACGGCATCGTCTCGCCGCGTGCGTCCTTTTTACGAGTACGCACGAAGAGGAGGACGCGCTCGGCGCTCGTCGTCGACGCGCGGAGGTAACGGCGTCCGGTGTCGGTTCCGTCGTGGCAGTTGCTCTGCGTCTCCCAATGGAACCGCGTCGGCGAGATCGCGTAGTCGTTGTAGAGCGTCGTGGGCGAGTATTCCTTCTCGCTCTTCTCCAGCGTGACGAAGAGCAGGTCGGTCTTGAGCCGGTCGCAGAAGTAGACGCCCGTCTGGATGCGTTTGACGCCGCCTTTCGAGTTGCGCTCGTCGACGCCTGCGAGGATTTCGTCGAGCGTATAGGTCCCGTGGACGCGTAGCGGGAGGCTCGCGAGCGGAATCGTCACGCGGCGACGGCGATCGTCGAGGATGTCGAGGAGCTCTTTGAGCTCTTCCCTCAGCGCCGGGGTCCGCCACAGCGCGCTCCACGCGTTTTTTAGCTCGGTCAAAGGCTTGCGTACGTAGCCGAGCAGCATGAAGAGGATGCGCTGCACGGCGTTCGTGTCGTCAGGTCGCGGCGCGGACGCTTGCGACACGAAGGCGCGGATTCCGTCGAGGCGGAGCGAGTCGTCGATGTGGAGCATGCGACAGATCGCGCGTTCGAGCTGGTCGTCGTCTGGGCCGCGCGGTGGGAGCGCGATGCCGGCTGCGCGCCGCAGCGTCGTCCAACACCGTCCGTTGGCGTAGACGTCCTCGAGATCGACGTTGGCCTCGCGCAGGAAGGTCGCGAGCGTGACGTGCTTGTCGCGCGCGTGGAGCGCCTGCAGATCCTCGACGAGGCCTTGAAAGCCGGTGCCGAGCTGCTTGCGCACGTTATCGAGGACGGCTTGCTGCGCCTGCTTGTCGAGCTGAATGACGCATCCGCTTGGCAGCGACGGGAAGCCTTGCTCGATGTCGCGCTCGATGCTGCGCCTCGTGCCGCCAACGATGGCGCGGTAGCGCAGGTCGAATCGGAAGCGTCGATTGGCGTTGCCGATGAAATCGAGGACGGTCAGGCACTCTTTGTTTTGGCTGCGCCGAAGGCCGCGTCCGAGCTGCTGCAAGAAGACGGTCGCGCTCTCGGTCGGACGGAGAAACATGACGGTGTCGACGTCGGGAAGGTCCACGCCCTCATTAAAGAGGTCGACGCTGAAGACGCACCGGAGCTCGCCAGCGCGCAACTTGGCGAGCTGCTCGGCGCGCTCGCGGCTCTTCGTCTCGGCAGACACGGCGGCCGAAGCAATCCCTGCTTTCGTGAACGCGGCGGCCATGAATTCGGCGTGCGCGACGTCGACGCAGAAGCCGAGCGCACGCATCTTCGAGACGTCGCTCACCTTGCGCTGCACCTCTTGAACGACGCGAAGGGCGAAGAGATGGTCGGCTGTGTAGACGTTGCTCAGCGCGGAGGTGTCGTATCGGCCCCGCGACCATTTCACGCCGCTCACGTCGGGCGCGCCGCCGATGCCGAAGTATTGGAACGGCGAGAGGAGGCCGTCATCGAGCGCTTTCCAGAGGCGCAGCTCCGAAGCGATGCGGCCGTCGAACCAGTGGAGCACGCTCGAACCATCGGTGCGCTCGGGCGTCGCGGTTAGACCGAGGAGGACCTTCGGTTTGAAGTGCGTGAGGAGCCGTTCGTAGGTTGGCGCGGCGGCGTGGTGGAACTCGTCGACGATGAGCACGTCAAAGTAATCCGACGGGATCTTGTCGAGCTCCGCTTCGCTCAGCGACTGAACGCTCGCGAACACGTGCTCCCACCGATCCGGCCGCTGCCCGGCGACCAACGTCTCGCCGAATGCGCCGTCGCGAAGCGCGACGCGAAACGTGGTGATCGATTGCTCGAGGATTTCGCGACGGTGCGCGACGAAGAGAAGCCGAGCGCGTGTCAGCTCGCGCTGCAGACGCTTGTAATCGAGCGCTGCGACGATCGTCTTGCCCGTACCAGTCGCCGCCACGACGAGATTGCGATGATGTCCGTGCGCGCGCTCGGCCGCGAGATCTTCGAGCATCTCGCGCTGATGCTCACGCGGCTCGATGTCGACGATGAGATAGGGAGCGAGTGCCGCGCGCTTCGCTCGCTCGGTGACCTGGTCGAACTCCGCGGCGTCATAAGGACGGAAGTTTGGATCCTCCCAATATTGCTCGAACGTCGCGACGAACTTCTCGAGGATGGCTCCGTTATCAATCCCGGACAGACGCACATTCCATTCGGTGCCGTCGAGCATCGCCGCGTGCGACAAGTTGGACGACCCGACGTAGCCGGTCGAAAAGCCGCTCTCGCGATGAAAGAGCCAGGCTTTTGCGTGAAGGCGCGTTCGCTCAGCGTCGTAGGAGACCTTCACCTCGGCGCCCATGTCCACGAGCGCATCAAGAGCGCGCCGCTCCGTCGCCATCATGTACGCCGTCGTGAGCACACGCAGCATCGCGCCGCGTGCGCGCAAGTCGCGAAGCTCGGCCTCGACTACCCGCAGGCCGCTCCATTTCAAGAAAGAGCAGAGCAGGTCGACGCGATCGGCCGAGGCGAGCTCGCGGCGGACTTCTTGGCCCAGGCTCAAATCGTGCGGTCCGTTGACGAGCAGGTCGCTCATCGAAAGCGCGATTTGTGGGCGCTTCGGCTCGACCGGGCTTGCCGGCGCGGCCACCGGCCGAAGAATCGCGTAAAGGGACTGGCCGGGCGGATCGAATCCGTCGCTTGTCTCGACGCCTGCCTCGGGCGAGCCGTCGCGAAGCAGGTCGATGATGCGATTGGCCAGCGCGAGCTGATACGCCGTGCGCTGTTCGTCGTGCGGGAACGAGGCGAGCGCGTTCGAAATGAGCCGACTCAGAACTCGCGTTAGCGCAACATGGGCGTGCTGCGGATCGAGCTCGCGAATCACGCGAAGCTCCGGTGCGAGTGCAGCGAGCGCGGCCGCGCGCGACCGCGAAATGGGCTCGTCGTAGAGCCCCGGCACCAGGCGCGACTTCATGGCTGCATATCGCGGCGAGCCGCTTCGAGGTGCGGCCTCAGCGTTTCTTGTGCGGTTGATGGCAGCAAGTAGAAGCCCTCGGCCGCAGTCCCCACTGCCACGGCGGAGCCTTCGCTGAACTTTCGAGCGAGGCGGTGCGCGAGCGGCGCATCCCAAGCGACCAACACGAACTCGTACGCGGCGGACTTCCAGGGCGGCATGAGAACGCTCCGCGGTTGGGGACAGGATACACCGCTGCGAGTGCTGGCGATCGCTCGTAATCCCATCGTTGCGTTGACCAAGGTCACGAAGGCGTCGAGCGGGCGCGGTCGCTACTTCACCGGCGCGCTGTGCTCTCGGTGCTCGTCACATTCGTCGAGTCGTGGCGCGGTTCGGCATAGGGCGACCACGCGCGCGGATACGCCGCCGACCTGCTCGCAGATGACCATCACGCAGCCTTGATGGCGCCTATGTACGTTCGTGACCGGAAATGCTGTCGTCGTGGGGACCATGCTTCCGATCACGAAGAACCAGGCCAAGCGCGTGGCCACTGTCCGCGGCAACCTTGCGCGCGCGACTGCATCCGGAACGTCAGCCAGTCACAAAGCCGCTGGTGCTCTGCTCGAAGAGCTCGTCGAGGCGTGGTTTGCTGAGCACGCTTCAAATTCCAGCGACTACCCGAGCGAGCTCGATGCTTTGAACAAGCACTTCGGCTGGACAGGCGCGCACAGCCAGCTCGCGTCGTGGACGGATCGGCGCACGCATTGGACGCACGTGCTTTGTCCGAAATTCTTCGGAGGGGACATCGCGAATGTCGACCCGGACTACGTCCTCGCGATTTCGCTCAATCACGCGGTGCTCGACAGTCCCGCGTTCGCCGCTGAGACTGTGCATCAGCAGACCCTTCGTGGCGCGCTCGACTCGTTTACCAAGTACTTCAAGCAGCCCTACGCCTACCCGCGATTCTTCCGGGCGCGAGCAAAAGTTCTTCGCGCATACGCCGCCGCACTCGGAAAGGCTTGCAGCGCGAGTGCAACATGGCAAGACGTCAACTCCCGGTGGGCGGTCTACATCGAACGCTTGCCGACACGCTCGAAGAAGTGTGCCCTCATCCCCACGAGATTGCCCTCTTCATTCCTTATCGAGCTGAACGATCTCGCGCACGAGATCATTTTCACGCTCGCACCTCCTCGCGCAATCCTACTCGCCGGGCGGTCGACGTGGTCGCTCATCTCGGTGCCGGATTGGACAGCGCATCACGTTCGCGCAAAACCAAGCCCGGCGTGTCCCGTCGGAGCGGGCCACCACACCGGTGTCCGCAACTCACGCGTCGTGCGATGCAACTTCCTGCGAACAATCAACGGGCCGAACTCCGACGCTGAGCTCGACAAGCTCGGCGCCCTACTCGCGACCTGACCGGTCCTAGCGCGGTAGCCGAGATGAGCGCAACGACGTGATCAGTCACCCGTAAAATCGATCCCCTGGCGCCTAGCGCGCCCCGTCACCTACCCTTCAGCGCCTTCAAGATCTCCGCGACCGCGTCCCGCAGCCCCTCGAGCTCGCTCACGATCGCCGTGCGGTCCCCCGCTTCCATCTCGAGGGCCCGCAGCCGCTTCAACGTCGCACCACCCCCGAGCCCCGCGCGCAGACGTTTCACGCGCGACGCGAACGCCCCCGGCGTGATCCGGACGGCGCGCGGTTTCCCGGACGCCTCACGGAGCCCACGGACGTACTCCGCCGTCTTCTTCTGCGACATGTTCATTTCGGCGACGTGCTTCGCGGCCGCGAGCATCGTCTTCTCCTCGCCCAGCGGCAGCAGCAGCTCCTTGCGCCCCGCGTCGAGCCCGCGCCACGCGGCCGCGGAGATCCGGTGGTCGTGCGCCGCGATGCGCAGCGCGACGTAGAGGAGGTGCTGCGTGATCCCGAGCGTGGGGCCGCCCGCGCGGCGGACGAGCTCTTGCCAGATCGGGTTCTTCGATTTGTCGTCGAGGGCGGCGGTCGTGTCGTCGTCGAAGACCTCTTCGAGCAGCCAGCGGCCGTACTCGAGCGTCTTCGACTCGAGCTCCTCGCGAAGATCCTCGCCGAGCCGCAGCGCCTGATCGAGCACCTTGCGCTGCTCGGTCGTGAGATGCACCGCCGCCCCTCCGTGCTCCGCGCGCACGAGCGCGCTCGGCCGTGAAACCGTCTTGGTCGTCCCCATGGGCGGAGATTTTACGGGCGCCCGTAAAATTACCAAAGGGCTATTTTTGGCTCGAGTCGTCGATTGGACCTGGACGCGGGCTGAATGTGCGTTCAGTATGCTGGGGAGGTGAAGAAGAGGGGTGCCAGCTCACGCGGAAAGAGCCACCGATTCGGTGGCGACTGGACGTCCACCAAGCTCGCGATCGTCGGGGAGTACCTCAAGAGCTACACGACGGCACTCAAGAAGCAGCCGTTCAAGACGGCGTACATCGACGCGTTCGCCGGCACTGGCTACCGCGCGGCGCGCGACGACGATGACGACGACGGGACGCTCGTCTTTCCCGATCTCGCCGCGAGTCCGGCGCAGGAGCTACTCGATGGCTCGGCGCGCATCGCCCTCAAGACCGAGCCGCGTTTCGACAAGTACATCTTCATCGAGCAGAGCGCGAAGCGGTGCGTCGAGCTCGAGGCGCTGAAGACCGAGTTCGCCACGCTCGCCTCGGATATCGAGGTGCGTCGCGGCGACGCGAACACCGAGATCCGAAAACTGTGCACGAAGGATTGGTCGTCACGCCGCGCCGTACTGTTCCTCGACCCGTATGGAACACAAGTCGAGTGGGCAACAATCGAAGCCGTCGCGGACACAAAAGCGATCGATCTCTGGCTCTTGTTCCCTCTTGGGGATCGGCGTGAACCGCTTGCTCACGCGCTCGGGAGAAATCCCGCCGGCATGGCGACGGCGACTGGATCTCCTGCTCGGAACGGACGAATGGTACGAAGCCTTCTACAGGGTGGAGCCGGAACCAACGCTTTTCGGTACGAACGAAGACAAGGTCGTGAAGGCGTCGACCGAGACGATCGGCCGCTACTTCAACGACCGCCTGTCGACGATCTTCGCCGACGTCGCGCGGGAGCCGCGTGTGCTCGTCAACTCGGCACGCTGTCCGCTCTATCTACTATGCTTCGCCGTTGGTAACGCGAAGGGCGCGCCGATCGCCCTGCGTATCGCGAACCACCTCCTCAAGACGGTCAGCTGATGGCACACGGTTCTTCGATCGAGTGGACGGAGTCGACGTGGAATCCGGTCACGGGCTGCGACAAGATCAGCCCGGGCTGCAAGCACTGCTACGCCGAGCGCATGGCCGAGCGCCTGCAGGCGATGGGGCAGCCGAACTACAAGAACGGGTTCGAGCTCACGCTGCAGCCGCAAGATGCTCGAGCTTCCGCTCTCGTGGAAGAAGCCGCAGACGATCTTCGTGAACTCGATGAGCGATCTGTTTCACGACGACGTACCGGTCGCGTACGTGCAGCGCGTGTTCGACGTGATGCGGCGCGCGCACTGGCACCGCTTTCAAATTCTGACGAAGCGCGCTGAACGGCTCGCGCGCCTCGACGCGGAGCTCGAGTGGCCGTCAACGTCTGGATGGGGGTGAGCGTCGAGACGGCGAAGTACGCCTCACGCATCGACGATCTGCGACGTACGCACGCGCGCGATCCGTTTTCTGTCTCTCGAGCCGCTGCTCGGTCCCCTGCCCGATCTCGATCTGCGGGACATCCAATGGGTCATCGTAGGCGGCGAGTCTGGCCCGCGAGCGCGGCCGATGCGACGCGGAGTGGGCGATCGACATCCGCGACCAATGCCGGCGCGCGCGCGTGCCGTTCTTCTTCAAGCAGTGGGGCGGCACGAACAAGAAACGCACGGGCCGTTTGCTCGAAGGGCGCACGTGGGATGAGATGCCTGCATTGCGCCAGCCAGGCGCGCGGTGAGATGCAGCAAGCTGCGGGCGACGACGAGCGCATTCTCGCGAAGCTCGACGCGGTCAGTCGCACACCGAGTAGCCGAGGTCGAGGCCGTTCTCCGTCGCTGGGTTGCACGTCGTCGTACCCTCGCAGTCCGCGTTGTTCGCGCAGACGCGCGTGCAGACCGCGCCGGTGGTGCCGCCGAAGTTGGTGCACGAGGCGGCGCAACCGCCCTGGGCGATGTCGCCGTTCGTCGTGTTCGCCGCACATCCGCAATCCGAGTGCACCGCGCACGGGCGCGAGCAGACGCCCGCGACCGCGCAATAACCCGAGGAGAGCGACGCGCACTGAGCGTTGCTCGAGCAGGGCGCGCCGATTGTTTGGGACGCCCCGCTCGAGCAGGCCGCCGTGATGATTGCCACTGCAAGGATGAAGGTCCACGTTCGCATGAGCAGAACCGTGAGGCGCACGATGGGCCGAACCGATGGCGCGGTTAACCGCGGCTGGTCTCGCGTTCAGGAGTATCCTCGGCGCCCGTGAGCCGCCGCGCACCGACCGAGACCGTCGCCGGGATCATCGGCGCGTTCCTCGTCCACCGAACGTGGAAGCAAGCCGAGCTCGCGCGCAAGCTCGAGATGACCGTGCCCGCGCTCCGCAAGCGGCTCCTCGAGCTTCAGGGGCCGCTGCGTCTGGAGTCGGAAGAGGACCACCCGCACGTCTATTGGTCCGTGCCCAAGGACTTCTTCCCCGGCGGTCTCCTCGTCAAGCGCGACGAAGTGCCCGAGCTGCTGCGCCTCCTCGCGCGCCTGCCGAAGAGCGCCGCGCGCAATCGTTTGATCGACTCGATCGTCGAGCGCATCCCGCAGGCCTCGTCCGAGGCGGTTCCCATCGACGCGCCGGAGATCAGCGCGCGCGAGGAGCAGCACCTCTCGGTCATCGAGGACGCGGCGCGAAGAGGCGTCGCGCTGCGCTTCCGCTACTACACGGCGAGCCGCGGCGCGGAGGGCCTGCGGCACGCGTCGGTGCATCGCGTCTTTCCCGGACCGCCCGCGCGCTTCGTCGCGACGTGCCACCGCGCGCACCGACTCAAGTGGTTTCGGGTCGACAACGTCACCGACGCCGCGCTCGACGCGCACGAGCGCTTTCACGCGGCGAAGGACGACGCGATCAACGCGTTCATCGCCGAGTCGCTCGACGGCTTCCACGAGGACGGGCCCGCGCAGGAGATCGCCTTCTTCGTGCGCGAGCCCGAGGCGCGTTGGGTCGCGCGCAACCTGATGAGCGGGATGAACGCCGAGGATCGAGCCGGCGGCATCCGCGTCACCGTGAACACGAGCTCGATCGGGCGCGTCGCGCGCTGGGTGGTCTCGCTCGGCGACGCCGTCTCGTGCGAGACGCCGAGCCTCGCCACGGCGGTCGCGACGATCGCGCGCGGCGCGCTGGCTCGTTCTCCAGAGCCCTAGTCCAGCGCCCTAGTCCAGCGCCAAGAGCGGCGCGACGAACGTCGCGAGGAAGTCGTTCACGTCCCACCCCGCGCGCCTTCGGGAGCGCACGCGCGACGCGCGCGAGCTCGTCGACCGTGGCGCGCTTCATTTCAGTGTTTTGACGTAGGCGAGCACGTCGCGAATCTGCTGTTCCGTGAGGTCGCCCGCGAAGCCCCTCATACCGTCTGACTTGCCTGCTGCCCTACTCCCAAACTCGATCACCTTCAGCCACTCGGCGTCATCGGGTAGCGCGGTCGTGAAGTCGGTCGGCTTCAAACCGAGCACGCGACCGATTCTGCCGTCGCCCTTACCCGTCGCGCCGTGGCAGAGGGCGCAGTGTGCGTAGACCGCCCTGCCCGCGGCCGCGTCCCCCGTGCTGGCGAGTGAGCTCTCGTGGGGTCTCCGCGCGCTCGTCGCGGGGACCGACGCGAGGCTGCGCAAGTACGTCACGAGATCGTTCATGTCCTGCGGGCTCAGCGTGATCGCGGGCATGCCGCCCGATTGCATCGCGTGGGTCGGATGCTCGAGCACCTTTTTCAGGGCCGCCGCATTCATGGTCCCCTCGAGCTTCGTCAGCGCAGGCGCGCGGCTCGTGCCGACGCCGCCCACGCCGTGGCATCCCGAGCAGCCGTGAGCCTTGAATACACGCTCGCCAGTGGTCGACGCCGACGTCGATGACGGCGACGCCGACGCCGACGCCGACGCGCTTTCGGTTGGAGCAGGCGACGGCTCGGCTGGAGCGGTCGTTCGCGCGTGGCTGGCAGGCGCCGATAGCGTCCGCAAGTAGTCCACGAGATCGTTCATGTCGTGCGCGGTCAGCGTCATCGCGGGCATGCCGCCCGACTGCATCGCGTGGGTCGGATGCTCGAGCACCTTTTCGAGGGCCGCTGCAGACATGCCCCCCATGAGCTTCGTCAGCGCGGGGGCGCGGCTCGTGCCGACGCCGCCGACCCCGTGACATCCCGAGCAATGGTGAGCCTCGAACACATGCTCGCCGATGGTCGACGCCGACGAAGTTCCCGTCGTGGCCGCTGTTTTCTCGGCGGGAGCCGTCGATCTCGGTTTGGTCAACGTGGCCGACGTGAGCGAGGTCACACCCGCGCCCCCGAGGCTGCTCAAATAGGCATACAGCGCCGCGAATTGAGCGTCATCCAAGGTCAGAGGAACCATTCCCCCAACCTTCATTCCCGCCGCAGGCGCCTTCAGGAGGGCCGTCAATCGAGAGGCATCGTACTTGGTGGCGATCGACGTCAGCGCCGGCCCCTTCGCCCCTCCGCCGCTCGCACCGTGGCATCCGCTGCAGCCGTGCGAGTCGAAGAGACTCTTCCCTTCGGCGACCGTCGCGTCGACCGGAGCCGACGAGGCGCTCCCCGATGCCGCCGGCGCCGAATACGGCTGAAAGGGTGCTTGAAAGTATTTGTCCTCCTCGCGACGTTGTCGAGCGAGTTGCGTGGCGACGGCGGGGTCGCGCCAATCCTCGAGTCGGCTCGTCATGCCGAGCCATATCGCTCCGAGCATGACGACGAGAACACCGATGACGGGAATGGGCCTGCGCCAGGGGCGGCGCTCCGAGCCACGGTCGAGGAACGGGAGAGAGAACACCAGCGCGCCCAAGAGGACCGGGATGACGACCACTCCGATGACGGTGCGCCACCCTTCCCAGTACTTCAGCCACTGGAACATGGGCAGGAAGTACCATTCCGGGCGCGGCACGTAGGTCGTATTGGACGGGTCCGCCGCGAGCCCCAGTGTCACCGGAACGAAGTGCGCCAGCATGCCCAACGCGCCCATGATCAGGAGCACGAAGGACATGTCGATCAATACCTGCTTTGGATAAAACGTCTCCGTTGCCAACTCAGGCCTGACGGGATCGCCCGCCACCGGGCCGGCGGCTCCAGCCTTGCGGAACAAGATGATGTGGCCCGCGACGAACGAAAAGATCATCGCAGGAATGATGAGAATGTGGAGGATGTAAAAGCGCGATAGCGTCAGGGCGCCCATCGACGAGCCTCCTCGCATGAGGCGGCGTATCCCGTTGCCGACGAGGGGGATTTGTCCAACGAGGTTCGTGCCGACGGAGCCGGCCGAATATGCGCTCTGATCCCACGGCAATATGTATCCAGTGAAGGCCATCCCCAACACGAGGAGCGCGAGAACACAGCCCGACATCCAAAGGATCTGTCGCTTGCCTTTGAAGGATCCGTAAAGGAACGTCTGCAAGAAGTGCAGGGCCAGGACCACGATCATGGCGCTCGAGCCGTACGAGTGCAGGCTGCGGAGAAAGGAGCCGGCCGCGACTTCCTTGACGATGTAGGCGACGGTCGTGTGGGCGGTCGCCGGGTCAGGGACGTAGTAGAGCGCCAGGCAAACGCCGGTGACGACTTGGGAGAGGAAGATGAAAAGAAGCCCGGACCCGAACACATACGCCAGTCGCGCGCCGCCCGGGATGGGCTCGTCGAGCGATCGCCTGAGCGCGCGGTCCACGCCGGTGCGTTGGTCGAGCCATGTCCAGAGCCGCGCCGACGCTCCCGGCTTGCTGGCGGGCTCGGTCTTCGTATCCGTGGAGGCTTTTTCGCCTTCCTTCAAGTGATGACTTCCTTGCTCGATACATCGGGGCGAAACGCCTGGTATTTCACCAACAGCTTTCCCCCAGAAGTCTTGGTTTGCAGCAATTCCGATCGAACGACGGGGCGGCCCGGATAGTCGCTTGCCGTCCGGGGAGAACGTGCCGCCGTGGCACGGACAGACGAATTCTTTCCGGTCGGCGTCCCAAGGAACCGTGCAACCCAAATGCGGGCAAACCGCGGACAGGGCGCTCAGCTTGTCACCCTTTTTGATGATGTAGATGAGCGGCTGACTTTCGGTTTCCCGCCAACCGTCGCGGCGCTTGAGATCGAGCGTGTGGTGCACGGGCATTTCGGCGCTGGACAGCTTCGCGACCAGGTCGACCTCGCTCCACTCCGAATCGGAGCGAGCCGTCAGCGGATAGAAGACGTAGCGCAGGACCGGAACCGCCAGCAGCGCGCCCACGAATGCCGACCCCAACGCGAGTATGCCACCTAGGAACGAGCGACGAGAACCCGGGGCGCGCCCGTGAGCGGGCAAGTCCGTTTCTTCTTTTTCACTGGATTGATGTCGAGCTGTTTGCATATGCGTTTCTCGACGTCGTGAACGCGCGAGTGCTCGCAGGCGGTCACGGCGTCACGGTGAGCACGCCTTTCATCTCCGGGGAGCGGCCCGGAACCGTGCATACGTACGGGTAATTCCCCGGATACTCTGGAGCGACGAACGTCACGTCGACGCTCTCCCCGGGCGGAACGACGGGCGTGGAAGCGATTACCGCGCCGGGACGCGTGGAAATGTAACCAGCGTCGGGACCGGCTTCGCGACAGTCCGCTACGAACTGCGCGACGTTGGCTCCTTCCCAGGTGAGCACCCAGTTGCGGGGCACCGCCGCGGTCTCTCCGGCATTGGTGAGGGTGAGGTGGACCACCGACCGAGCGGGCACGGTCATCGTCTCCTTGTCGTACATCGCGTCATCGCCGACGCTCGCGATGCGGAGCTCGACCTTCTTCACGGGCTCGGCCGACGCCGTGGGCATCGTCGCTGCGCTCGTGGTCACGCTTCGCGGCAGTTGCTCGTTGGGTTCTGCGGCGGCGTGGCAAGCGCTGCACACGAGCAAGACGGCAAATCGTGAGCGAGAGAACATCGTCGTTCCTGTTTCTTTCACCACGCTCGAAATGCGATCGCGACGCTCGCAGTGAGCGTCCGTGCGGCCGCCCAAGCTCAGCGGCCCAGTGCGATTCACGTGCCGCGCGGGAACGGCGCCGCTCGAACCAGCCGTCGCGCCAGAACGCGCGTGGCGATTGTGGTCGGCACTGCCGAAGCGCCGCGGGCGGATCTTGTCCTCCGTCCCGCACCGCGCGCCAAGCTCCGGCGCGTGAGATACGGTTGCGAAAGACCCATGGCCCGCCGAGCAGCATGACGCACGTTCGGACCGTCGCGCTGACCCTCCTCGTCGCGCTCGAGCTGGCGTCCTGCAAGCGAGTCTTCACGTCCCGCGGGCGCGGCGCGCCGACGACAGCGCCGTCGACACCCGCGACGTCGAGCTCCGCGGGGATCCCGTTCGGTCCGACGATCCCCGTCACGGCCGCGGAGGCGAAGAGCGTCCGCGGGACGCCGCTCCGCGCGGGGAGCGTGTCGCTCGGCGCGCCCGTCGTCTCCGGCGGCGACTTCTACGTCGACGGCGGCTCCGTCGCGCCCGCGCGCCTCTTCGTCACCGACGTGCCCGCGAACCTCGCGCGCCGCGCGCGGACGCGCATGCTCTCGCGGACGGACGGGAAGACGATTGCGACCTTCTTCACCGACGAAGACTTTCGCTTTTCGGAGCGCGCCGGCGTCGCGGTCGTTCACGCGGCGGCGCGCGGCCCCGCCGAGCTGCTCGATCTCGACGACGGGAGCCTCCACGCGCCCGAGCTCGTGTCGAAAGGCGGCGCGGCGCTCGTCGAGCCGCTCTACGTGCTCGACGCGAAGAGCCCGCGCGTCTGGGTCGCGGCGCGCGAGCCGGGCGCCGGAGCGGACGGCGGCGTCGCGTGGTGGGCGGGGAGCTTCGAAGGAGCCCGTACGGCGAAGGTGACGCTCCCCGTCGGGCTCGAGCACGAGCCGTACGACGGAAAGTGGGACGCGACGATCGACGCCGTGAGCTGGGAGCCGCGCGGCGGCTTCAGCATCCCGCTCGGAGCGAAGGGGGCCTCGGGACCGTGCACGCGGCGGCGCGTCGACGCGCACGACGGCAGCGTCTGCACGGGCGCGGGCCTGCTGGCGGACGGCCCCGAGCACGCCGACTTCCTCGCCGGGGATCTCGCGGTGTTCTACGGCGTTCCCGACGACGTCCTCGTGGACACGCGCCTGCGCGTCACGCGTCCGCTTCACGCCCCCATCGCCGATTGGCGCGCCGAGAGCTGCCGCGTGGGCGCCACGTACGCGTCGCCGCCCCGCGTGCTCGAGGTCTGCCAACGCCGGAGCGCCGCCACGACCGCGACGCTCTGGTCCCCCGCGCGGACCGTCACGTGGACCGAGCCGCTCTTCGGCACGCGCGGTTTCACGCTCGAGGGACTGCAACGAGAGCCGATTGCCCACCTCGCCGACACCGAAGGGCGCGGAGCGGAGCGTCGAACGCGCCTCTTCGTCGACCTCGAGCGACAGCGCGTGCTCCACACGCCCGACGTCGAGCCCCTCCGAGCGGTCTTCGGCAGCGCGCGCCCCGCCCTCGCGTTCGTGCGCGACGGCGCGGCGCTCGAGCTCGATTGCGTCGACGTCGACGGCGGGGAGCTCGTGCTGCTCGCCACGTACCGGGACTGCCCCGGCTTTCTGAAGGAGGAGGACCGCGCCGGCGCGCGCGTGCTCGTCGCGTGCGAGGTGCAGCCGAACCCGTCCCTCTTCGCGTTCCGTCACGTGTGGTCGGAGCTCATCGATCTCGACCGCGGCGTTCGGTACCGGCTCCCCGTTCGCGGCGAGCTGCTGCTCGACGACGGCACGCTCGTCGCGTCGGATCGCATGCACGACGGCGCCGAGGCCGTGTTCGCCGCGCATCGCGTCTATCTGCCTGCGCTCGCTCCTCCGCTCGGCCCGTGACTCCAGGCTCTCAGTGCGGATTGGGCGGGGGCGGAGCGCAGTTCTGACCGGCCTGGACCTGAGCGTTCGTGCGGAACGTGTTCAGGTTGAGCCAACTCGGCTTCGGGTGCGTCGGGATCGTGCCGTCCTCGCGCACGTTCGTGACGCTGTAGGCGTGCTGGTTCCAGATCCGGCGGGTCGGGATCCAGCGCTTCTGCGAGTCTTCGTAGACCGCCACCGTATTTTGATAATTACCGATCGGCGCGATGTCCTCTTCGTTGGAGACGACGACGATGTCCGCGGAGCCGTCGTTGTCGACGTCGGCGACGATCGGATACTCGATGAGCGTGCCGCTCGCGCGCGAGGCGCTGAGCTCGACCGCGCCGGTCATCCCGTCGAAGACCCAGAGGTTCGTTTGGTCGCCGTAGACGCCGTCGGCCACCCCGCGCCCGAGGAAGTCGAACGCCGTGCTCGACGCGAGGCCGCTCGTGTCGTCGACGACGAAGGGCGACCAGTTCGTGGTCAGCTGGTACGCCGGGCCCACGTGATACACGGCGACGTGGCCGCAGCTCGAGTCGGAGATGTCGGCGTGCCCGTCCCCGTCGAAGTCCTGCACGACGCCGGGCTTGGACCAGCAGTTCGGCGAAACGCCCGAGTCGAAAGCCTGCACCGGACCGCTCAGCACTTTGCCGTCGTGGCTGACGATCAGGATCCCGTCTTGCCGCGAGAGAAAAATCTCGGGATCGCTGTTCGCGTCGAAGTTCGCCACCTGCGGCTGCCCCGGCGGCCCGGGGATGGTCCAGTACACCGACCCGTCGGAGTGGAGCGCGGCGTTGCCGAAGATGACCTCCATCTTGCCGTCGCCGTCGAGGTCCGCGGCGATGTTCGCCGGGCACCAGTATTGGCCGGCGAACGCGGATTCGTCGTAGCCGAACTTCAAATTGCCGTGATTGTCGTAGACCTCGAACGCCGCGATGATCTCCGGGCTGCCGTCGCCGTCGAGATCGTAAATGGCGATCGCGTGGCAATACGAAGAGATGTCGCCGGTGAAGTCGGGGTTGTAATAGGCGCCCACCTTCGAGCTCGTCCACTTGACGTGGCCCGCGTTGTCGAAGGCGACGAGGTGGCCGGTCGAGTCGTCGGCGATCACCTCGGGGATGCCGTCGCCGTCGATGTCGCCGAGCGCGGGGTTGACGCTCGTGTCGACGCCGCCTTGGAGATCGAACGTGACCTCGAGCGCGCCGGTGTCGCCGGCGAGCATGAAGAGGGTGCCGTGCGCGGCCGGCGGGCCGCCGCCGCTGGCGACGATGACGTCGGGCGTGTCGCAGAGGTCGACCTGGCCGTCGCCGTTGTCGTCGGTCATGTTCGCGACCAGCGGCGTGACGATGCTGCCGTGCACGACGAAGCTCGAGCCGCCGAACGAGTAGTCGTACGCCGTCGGGTCGGTCCACGTCCATTTGAGCTTCGGGTCGAACGAGTTCGGCGGCTTCGGAGGCGTGGTGCACGTGGGCGCGTTGTCGCCGGCGCCGTCGGGCGGCACGTGGCACTTGTCGACCGGCGGGCCCGCGTCGTTCGTGGCGCTGTCGCCGAACGTGGGCGACGCGTCGCCGCCGCCCGCGTCACCGCCGAACGAAGGGCGCGAGCCGCACGCGCCGAGGCTCCCCAAGAGAAAACAAGCGGCGAGCGCCAGGCCCGCGTGAAGTAGAGGTCGCATGGCCGTGGGCTCGGATGCCGACCGCCGCGAACGCATTCAGGACAATCATCCTAGGCGATGGTTGCTGCAAGCTCGTCGGCGAATCGGATCGCGGCGCGGAGCTCGTCGGGCAACGTCGCGAGCGATTCGACGCGGCGGCGCAGGGCCGGGCTCTCCCAATCGCTCGCGTAGACGACGACGATGACGAAGGCGTCGCCATACCACCCGACGTCGAGCGTGACGTCGTAGGGGAACTCGATTTGCGCGAGGTCTTCTTTCCGCGCCGTCGCGTCCAGGTCCCAGAAAACTACGCGGCCGGATCGCCAGTCGAAGTCGCTCGCGAGCATTCTCCGAATCTATCGTTCAAAAGACTTCGCGGGGCGGCGGGTGCAGTAAAGTCGCATCGACCCGCCGTGCCGTTTCCCCGCTTGTTCGTGATCCTGGCGCGTGACGCGCCGCTGGCCGCCGTGGTGCGCCGGGGCCCGTCGTCGTGGGCGCAGATCAGCCTGTGGAGCACCGCACGCGACGAGATCACGCACGGCGCGTGGTTTCGCGGCCGTATCTACGAAGAAAAGTGCGACCTCTCGCCCGACGGCGAGCTGTTCGTGTACGCCGCGTTCCAAGGAGGGCGCTTCCGAACCAGCACCACCGATTCGTGGACGGCCGTCAGCAGACCGCCCTGGCTGCACGCGCTCGTCCTCTGGCCGATGGGCACGACCTACGGCGGCGGGGGCAGGTTCGTCGACAATCGTCGGCTCGTTCTGCGCGGCGCCGGAGCGGCCCACCCCGAGCACCCCGCGCGCGGCCTCGAGATCGTCGCGGGCGACGCCGCGTACCAGCGCTCGACCGAAGAGGTCGAGGGAGCGGACTGGTCCGGACGCGATCATCGCAATCGACTCGTCTTCGCGACCCGCGGACGACTCTTCGCGCGGACCGGCGGGCGGGACGTGGAGCTCGCGGATTTCGCCGGCCTGCTCCCGGACCCGCAGCCTCCGCCCGAATGGGCGACGCGCCCGCTCGCGTAGTTGCGCTCCGGCGCGCTCGATCTAGAGTCCCGCGCATGATCACCCTCCACGGAAACCCGGCGAGCACCTGCACGCGCAAAGTCTTGATGACCCTCCACGAGACGGGAACGCCGTTCGACATGCACGTCGTCGATTTATCGAAGGGCGAGCACAAGAAAGAGCCTCACCTCGGGCGCCAGCCGTTCGGCCGCATTCCAGCCATCGAGGACGACGGATTCGAGCTCTTCGAGTCGCGCGCCATCGTGCGCTACATCGCGGAGAAGGCGTCGAGCCCGCTCCTGCCCGGCGATCTCCGAGCGCGCGCGAAGGTCGAGCAGTGGATCAGCGTCGAGACCTCGGAGCTCGCGGCGAACGCGATGAAGTTCGTCTACGAGCACGTCTTCAAGCGCCCGCAGGACGCCGCGGTGCTCGAGGCGGCGGGCAAGGCGCTCGCCCTCACCGCGTCCGTCATGGACAAGCAGCTCGCGAAGACGCCGTTCATCGCGGGCGCCGACTTCACGATCGCGGACGTCTCGTTCATGCCGTACATGGAGTACGCGATGATGACGCCGGCGCGCGAGATCCTCGGCAAACACGAGCGCGTGACGAAGTGGTGGGACACGATCCGCGCGCGTCCCGCATGGCAGAAGACGCTCGGCAAGGCCTGATCGTCCCGATCATGTCATGATGCCGGCGATGCGCGACGACGTCGGGAAGCTCGTCTTGCGGCTCGTGGTCGGCGGGTCGATGCTCCTGCACGGCATCGCGAAGATGAGGCACGGCATCGAGCCCATCGTGTCGCAGGTCCACGCGCACGGCCTGCCCGGCGCGTTCGCCTACGGCGTCTACCTCGGCGAGGTCGTCGGGCCGATCCTGCTGCTCGTCGGGTGGAGCACGCGGATCGGCGCGGCGCTCGTCGCGTTCGACATGCTCGTCGCGGTGTGGCTCGCGCACGCGGGCCTGGTGTTCGCGCTGAACAAGGCGGGCGGATGGGCGATCGAGCTCCAGGCGCTCTACCTCGTCGGCGCCGTCGCCGCCGGGCTGCTCGGACCCGGTCGCTACGCGATCTCCCGCGGTAAGGGCCGCTTCGCGTAGACCTCACCGCCCCCGAGCGCGGCCCCTGCTGGGGCTCATGCCGCAAGCCCTCACCTCGCCTACGTGCACGTTGGACATCCCACTGGACACGTCGGGCCATCGACGCAGTAGACCGGTTCCGCCGCGGGTCCTGCGTGATTGACCAAGCAGCAGCTCTGACAAGGTCCACATGACGGCGCGCAGGTTGGCGGCTGGCAGTGAGCGTGCAGGCACATCTCCGGCGGCGAGCATCGCTCCCCGCACGCGCCGCAGTTCAGCGGGTCGTTCTGCAAGTTGACGTTCGCGCCGTCGCAGCACGTGAGGCCTTCCGTGTGGGGTTCGCCGCACGAGCCCCCGCCGCTGTCGGCCACGATGCCGCAGAGACTTACCGCTTCTCCGCCGTCCGTGACCAACCGCCCGGAGAGCTCGGTTCGGGCGCCGCATCCGACCCACGTCACCCCAAGTCCAAGAGCTAAGCCGCCGCATGCCGAGACGCGCCATCTGCTGCCGAGGAGCACGGGCGATCACGCTAGCACCGGCCGCGAATCACGCGCGCGATCACGCGAACTTGGCGCGGTGACCGTGCCAGAGGCTCCTCGCGATCCGGACCGTGAGAACCACCGCAGCCGTCAGCGCTGCGAGCGCGACGGTGACGGCGACGAACGCGAGGAGCAGATTCGTGAGGCTCATGCATCAAGCGTGAGCATCGGGCGTTCCATCCGAGCGGCGGTTCATCCAACGTACCCGACCGACCTCACCGCCGCGGAAGAAGCACTCCAAGCTCGGGTCAGCGAAGCGCGCTCTCTAGCGCGAACGCGTACGGCAGGACGAAGATCCGCGCGACGTCGACCGCGCCGCCGAAGGCGAGCGAGCCTCCGTTTCCGTCGCTCGACCAGTCGACGCGACCCTGCACCCAAAAGGAGAAGGCGCTCCGCACCCACGCGCCGAAGCGATCGCGCGTCTCCTTCATCGCCTCGTCGAGCGGAACGTAGAACGGGACGAGCGTCGCCCGCGCCTCGAAGCCGCCGCCGACGACGCTCGAGTTGTCGAAGACCACGCACGGCGCGCTCTCGACGCCGAACCCGACGTGGCCCGGCGTCACCCAGAAAATCCCGAGGCCCACGCCGAAGCTCCCGAGCGACGCGCGCGGATCGTCCTCCGGGAAGTCGAGCCGCGTCGCCGAGTCGACGTCGACGGCGAGGGTGAGCGCCACGCGCGGCGCGACGCGAAGCACGTCGACCTCGACCGAGGTCCCGAACGCGAGCGCCGGCCCGCGCGTCATCCCCGAGTAGTCGAAGCCGACGCGCGCCGGCATTCGCAGGTCCATCGTGAAATCGTCCGCGCGCGCGAGCGGCGCCGCGAGCAGCGCAGCGGCCGCGAGCGCGAGCGCTCTCATTTCAGCGCGGAAGCGATCTCGCCGTAGTCGCCGTCCTCGATCGCGCCGGAGACGAAGCAGCGGACGTGGCCCTTGCCGTCGAAGATGGCGTGCTCGGGGAGCGGCGGGTCGCTCTTCATCTTGAGCGAGGCGAGCCACGCGATCCGCGGCGCGCCGTCTTTCAGCCAGAACGAGCTCTTGATCCCGCCGGCGGGCTGCTGCGCGAAGAACGCGGTGAGCTGGCGGAGGTCGTCGTCGATCGACACGAACTCGACGTCGGCTCCGAGTCGCGTCGCGAAGCTCTGGACGCGAGGGATCTCTTCTTTGCACGGCCCGCACCACGACGCGAAGAAGCTCACCCACCGCGCGCGGTGGCCGTCCCAGGGCGGCATCGCGCGCTCGCTCACCGCGCCGGTCGCGTCGACGAACGCGGGCGCGGATTTCGAGAGCGCGCGCCCGCTCACGCTCGTGTCGCAGACCGGACCTTTGGGGGCGGCGACGTGCGCGGAGGTCGCGACGGGCGCGGCCGTCGCCGTCGGCGCCGAGGTGTCGGCCACGACCTGCTCGCTCCGCCCGCCCGATCCGGGCTTCACCGGATCGTTGCATCCTACAATCATCGCCGCCAGGGCGATGGGAGCCGCCCTCAAAGTCGACAGTCGACCCATGACACGAACGCGCTCCGGTTGATGGTCTCGGCGGTGCATTTCTCTTTCTTCGCCTGCTTCTCGTCGCGCGAGCTCGGCCACTCGCAGTAGTCCTTCGACAGCTGCGCGAACTCGTTGCCGAGCCAGAGCAGGCCCACCTGCTTGTCGAGATCGGGATCGTGGAATGTATTCTGCAAGTAAAGCATCACGCTGTTGGCGCGCCGGTGCGACAGCGCGCGGTTCGCGTCGGGCGAGCCGGTCTTGCTCGCGCGGGCGACGACGAAAAAGTAACGCGCGCCCTTGCGCTCTTGCCACTTTTCTTCGAGGAGCTTCTTCGCGCCGTCGTCGAGATCGTCCTTGCCCTCGTCGAAGAGGATGACGGCGCCGCGGTCTTTCAGCGGCGTGAAGAGCGCGTTGAAGTCCTCGTCGCTGATGGACGCGAAGGTCTTCACGTCGGCCGGCTGGCAGCCGCGGCGGTTCTCGCTGCCGACGAGCCCGCACGAGTTGAGCACCCGCTGGAGGACCCCCTTGAACGCGGGCGTGCAGTAGCCAACCTCGCTGTTGTCGGCGATCGCGATCTTCTCCTCGGCTTGCGGGTGCGCGATGCGCTCGCCCGCGCCGTGGACGCTCGCGTGCACCCAAAACGTGAAGCCGAGCAGCATCACGGCGAACGCGGCGATCCCGACGATCATCGGCCCGGGCTTCTCTCCCCCGCCGCCACCGCCACCGCCGGATTTCCCCTCTCTCGGCTCCGTGAGCTGCGCGCGCGCGGAGAACTGATCGCTCGTCGCCGGCAGCGTGGGATCGGTGCCGAGCGCCTGGGGGGCGGCGGCGGGCATCTTCTTCGTGTCGGTCACGGCAGCACCTCCGGCGCGAGCTGGCCCATCGCGTATTTCAGCCCCAGGTCGGTGTCCTCGTCGCAGACGCGGCCGAGCTTGTCGCCGCTCTCCTGCATGTACATCTGCGGCGTCGAGACGGGGATGTGGTTCGACGCGGCGAACTGGAGCTGCTCGTTCAAGCGCACGGCGGTCGACTTCTCGTCGACGCACGCGCCGAGCTCGGCGCCGAACTGTTTGACGATCGCCGCCTTCAGCGCCGCGTCGCCCTGCTTGCCGAGCGGCCGCAGGTCCTCCTGGTTCGCGTACGCCCATTCGAGCACCGAGCGCGCGCGGTCTTTTCCGCAAATCACGGCCTTGCTGAGCACGCACGCGCCGGGGTGGAGGCTCCGGTCGAGCATCCAGTTGCACGAGGTGTCGAGCGGGAAGAGCGAGAGCGTGATGTCGAGGCGATCGAGGATCCCCTCCGACACGAGCCGCTCGTGGAACGCCTTGCACGTCGGGCAGAGCGGGTCCTCGAAGAGGAGGACCTGCCGCTTGGGCTGCGTCGTCGGGATCTTCAGGAGCGCGTTGTGCGCTTCGGTCTTCTGCGCGAGCGAGCCGCAGCTCGTGAGGTACTGCCGATAATCCGGGAGCGACGAGGCGTAGACGAGCGCCGGGAGGAGCGACGCGATCCCGAACGCGACGGCGCCCGCCGCGAGGACGGTGGCCTTCCCCCTCGGGCGCGCGGCGCCCTCCTTCTTCTCGCGCGCGAGCACGCGCCACGCGAGCGCCGCCGACGCCGCGACGAGCGCCGACGAAAATAGATGCCGACGCAGACCTTGCAGAATGCATGCAGTTGCGTGAGCGAGATGACGAACATGACCGCCGACGCGCCGAGGGGCACGAAGCCCGTGACGCCGAGCAGCTCGAGCGTCCGGCGCGGCGCCTGCCGCGCGGCGAGGACGAGGTAGAGGCCGAGCCCGACGAAAAAACAAAAGCACCCGAGCGCGCCGAGCGCGATCGGGATGCCGCCCCAGAACGTCTGCCGAAAAATCGCCGAGAACGGGCTGAAAAGCGCCGCCTTGCAAGGGTTTGCGTCGTCCGAGCTGACGTCGGCGCCCGGGATGAACGAGCAGTGGACCGCGTGAACCTGTCGGTCGAGGTGCGCGGTGTAGTCGCTCGTCGAATAGGCCGCAAAAATGGCCCCGAGGATGGCGCCGGCGAGGCACAGACCGGCCGCCCACTTGATTTCGCGCGTGCGCATGCCCGTTGGGGTAACGAACGCGCCGGCGTGCGTCAACGAACGGACGCATTTGCGCCGGCTCGACTTTTACGTAGAATTCGGGGCGGGAGACCCTTGGCGACGCGCCACTCGTCCATCCAAGGGAACAGGAACATGCGTCTTCGGCTCATTTTGCTTACTGTCACGATGGGTCTCGCCCTCGCGCTCTTCGCGGTGGGCTGCGGCAACGGCGGCTCGGGCTTCGGCGGCGACGGCGGCGTCGACGGCGATCTCGACGCGACGTTCGCGCCGGACAACCAGTTCAACTTCGGCGACGGCGGCGTCGGCGAAGCCGGCTGCGTCGGTCTGCAATGCCAGCAGACGTGCGCGTCGACGTCGATCAGCGGAACGGTCTACGACCCCGCGAGCCTCGTCCCGCTCTACAACGTCTTCGTCTACGTCCCGAACACCGGGCTCGACCCGATCCCCGACGGCCCGACGTGCACGCAGTGCCAGGCTCCCGCCTCGGGCAACCCGGTCGTCAGCGCGACGACCGACGCGAACGGAAAGTTCACCATCCCGAACGCGCCCGACGGCGCGAACATCCCGATCGTTCTCCAGCTCGGCAAGTGGCGCCGCCACCTCACGATCGCGAACGTGACCAAGTGCGTCGACAACCCGCAGCCCGACAAGTCGCTACGCCTGCCGAAGAAGCAGCACGAGTCGTCGCCCGACGACAACATCCCGCTCATCGCGCTGACCACGGGCTGCGACGGCGCCGAGTGCTTCTTCTCGTCGCGCGTCGGGATTGACCAGAGCGAGTTCACCGGCTCGAACGGCACGGGCCGCGTCCGCGTGTACAAGAGCACGAACGACGACGGCCAGACCTTCCCGAAGGCGTCGGGCGGCATGACCGCGCAGCAGCTCTGGGACAGCAAGACCGAGATGATGAAGTACGACATCATCTTCGACGCGTGCGAGTGCAGCACCTTCACGCGCGGGACGAACGGCTACGCGAACTACCTCGCGTATCTCAACGCGGGCGGCCGCGCGTTCGCTACGCACTTCTTCTACAACTTCTTCGCGAGCACCGCG
The DNA here is from genome assembly GCA_963731595.1 of uncultured delta proteobacterium. Taxonomy (GTDB): domain Bacteria; phylum Myxococcota_A; class Polyangia; order Polyangiales; family Polyangiaceae; genus DASXHD01. The sequence continues at coordinate 106,928 of CAVSWE010000001.1, read as the reverse complement.
CAGTGCGGAGGGTTCGACGCGACCTGCCAGGGTCCGGCGCCCCTCCCGACCGTCGGCGCATGGGAGGCCAACCAGGGTCTGCCCTACGCCGCCCAGTCGAACTGCCCCAAGACCGGCCTCTATGGCGGCTACTGCCTCAACATCGACACGCAGATCCCGAAGGGCAAAGCGTTCGCCGATTGGTACAAGGCCAACAACACGAAGATCAACCCGGCGGGGTACGGCAGCGAGACGTACGGCTACGTCAACCTCACCGACATCCGCAACGACATGGGCAAGCTGAGCGCGTCGCTCCTCAGCGCCGGAACGGCCACGCCGTGGCTTTATGCCGGTGACGTGAAGAGCAACTACGACGCGTATTATTTCAGTTTCAACACACCGGTCGGGACGAACCCGCAGACGCAGTGCGGGCGCGCGATCTTCAGCGACGTGCACCTCGCCGAGTCGCCCTTCGGCGCGTTCCCGTCGTACTGTGCGACCGATCCCGACACCGGCGATCACGCGCCGAACGAGCTCGCCCTCGAGTTCCTGTTCTTCGATCTGGCGTCGTGCGTTCAGAACGACACGCAGGCGCCCGTCGTGCCGCACTGATCCCGCGCGGCGCGCACGGAGCTTGCACTCCTCGCGCGCCGTGAAACAGCCGTTGCGCATCACCGTCTACGAGGACGAGCGGAGCCTCGTCGTCGTGGCGAAGTGCACCCGATGTGACCTCGCCGCCTCGCGCTTGCTCGGTGAGGCGGACGGGCTCAACCTCGCGGCCGTGGTCGGCGCCGAGGCGCTCGCCGCGCTCGGGTGCGCGCACGTCGAAGCCATCACGCTGTCTCGCCGGAAGACGATGGGCTGACGCGCCCCCAAAAGAGCTGATACGCTCGGATCGTGCCGGATTCCATTCCGCCGACCGTGTCGCTCGAGCCGGGGACAGTCCTCGACCGGTACGAGCTCCTCTGCACGATCGCGCGCGGAGGAATGGCGCACGTCTGGCTCGGACGCTTCAAGGGCAAGCACGGGTTCGAGAAGCTCGTCGCGGTGAAGACGATCCTCCCGGAGCACGCGCTCGACGCGCGCTTTCGGAACATGTTCCTCGACGAGGCGCGGATCGCGAGCGGCATCGAGCACCCGCACGTCGCGAAGATCCTCGATCTCGGCGAGTGGCGCGACTGCTTGTACCTGGTGATGGAGTACGTCGACGGCGACTCGCTCTCGCGGCTACGCCGCTCGATCGAGAAGCGCGCGCTGAAGCTGCCGCTGCCGATCGCGCTCCGTATCCTCGCGGACATCTGCGGCGGCCTGCACGCCGCGCACGAGCTCCGCGGCGAGGACGGCGCGCTGCTCGGCGTCGTCCATCGTGACGTCTCGCCGCAGAACGTGCTCATCCCGACCAACGGGGTCTCGAAGCTCATCGACTTCGGCGTCGCGAAGGCGCGCCATCGCCTCGGCGAGGAGACGAGCGCCGGGTTCGCGAAGGGCAAGAGCCGTTACATGTCGCCCGAGCAGGCCCTGTCGAAGACGGTGGACCGGCGCGCCGATTTGTTCGCCGTCGGCGCCATCGCGTACGAGATTTTCGCGGGCAGCGCGCCGTACGACGGACCGAACGACATGGCGCGCCTGCACGCCCTCATCACGGGCCTCGAGATCGGCGAGCTCCCGAGCTCTCCGCACCCCGCGGTCGAGAAGCTCGTCCTCAAGGCGCTCGCGCGCGAGCCCGACGCGCGCTTTTCGACGGCCAACGAGATGCGCATGGCCATCGAGGACGCGATGGTCGCGCTCAAGGTCCGCGCGTCGGCGGACGACGTCGCCGCGTTCGTCGTCCAGCACACCGCCGAGCGCATCGCCGAGCGCAAGGGCGTCGTGAAGGTCGCGGTCGACGCCGCCGGCGAGCGACAGCGAATCAAAGAGGTGCTCGAGAGCGGGACGATGGGCGGGCGAAATTCGCTCGGGTCCGCGCCCGAGCTCTCGCCGGCGGGCGAGGTTCGCGTCCCGTCCGAAGGCGGCGCGGCGGCTTCGCCCGCCGAGCTGTCCGAGAGCGTGCAGCCCCGCGCGTTCTCCGCCTCCGTCCACGAGGATGCGGACGCGTCCGCCGTGCCGCGCCGGCGCCGGCTCTGGCCGGTCGTCGCTGGCGTCGTCGCGGTCGCCGCGCTCCTGCTCGTCGTCGCCGTCGCGCTTCGACAATCCGGCGACGCGACCGCCGCGACGCGTCCTCCCGCGCCGCCGCCGCAGACGCCCGCGACGAGCTCGGTGGTGGCGATGCCGCCGCCGACCACCATGCCGTCCCCTGTCGAGCCCGTTTCGGTCGCGAACGTTGCCCCTCCCCCGCCCTCGTCGAGTACCATCGAGGTCCGGCCCACGCGTCGGCATCACACGTTGCCCAAGGCGACCAGCGCGACCCATGGCAAGAAGCCGCACTCGCAGGAGATCATCATTCAGTAAGTCGGTTTGGCTGCTCGCCGCGGTCGCGGCAGGAGTCGGCGTCGCGCCTCGCGCTCACGCCCAAGCCGACGCCGGCGAGCCGAAGACCGTCGAGGCCAAGCCCGCCGAGCCGCGCCCCGAGGACGTCGAGAGCGCGAAGATCGCCTTCACCGAGGGGCTCGCGCTGCGCGAGAAGGGCGACGAGAAGGACGCGCTCGCGAAGTTCCGCGCGGCGTACACCCTCGTTCCGACGCCGATCACCGGGCTCGAAGTGGGACGCTCCCTCGTCGCGACGGGGCGCGTCGTCGAGGGCCGCGCGATCTTGCTCGAGGTCGCGCACATGCCCAAAAAGCCGGGCGAATCGGAGAAAGCCGAGGAGTCGCGAAAGGACGCCCTCGACGAAGCCGAGAAAGCGCGCGCGAGCCTCGCGACCCTGACGGTCGAGACGGACACGAAGCTCGCGCCGACGGTCACGGTCGACGACGTCGTCATCCCGCTCGACGCGTTGCCGGCGCCGCGCGTGCTCGACCCCGGCCACCACGTCGTCGTGGTGCGCGCCCAGGGAAAGACCGGCCGCGCCGAGGTGGACCTCGCTGCCGGCGAGCAGCATCAGCTCCACATCGAGGCGGACCGCGAAGACCAGTCGAAGCCGCCGGTGACGCGCTTCCGCTACCGCCCGGGCGCGCCGTTTTGGGCGAGCGTCGTCGCGACCGGCGCGGGCCTCGTGATCGGCGTCGGCACGGGCGTCACCGCGCTCGCGGTCACCGGACACCTCTCGAGCGAGTGCCCCGGCAAGACGTGCCCTCCGTCGGCGAACGGCGATCTCGACGCGTCGCTCGCGCTCGGCTGGGTCTCCACGATCGCGTTCGTCGTGGCGGGCGCGGGCGCGATCGCGTCGGTCGTCACGTTCGCGCTCAGCGGCCGGCGCGAGACCGTCGCGCGCGTCGAGGTGGTGCCGGGGCTCGGGTCGCTCGTCGTTCGGGGGGTGTTTTGATGCGTTCGCTCTTCGTCTTTTTGGTGGTCGCGTCGGCGGCGTGCAACGCGATCGACGGGGCCGATGGCTTCCGGCGCGGCGCCGGCGACGGTGGCGACAGCGGCGCCGACGCGCAGAGCGGCTGCACGCAGGCGTGCATCGACAAGGCTGGAACGTGCTTGAGCGATTGCGCGAGCTCGCTTGCGAGCTGCACGTCGGCGTGCAATTCGAAACCCGGCTGCACCATGAAATGCAACAACACCGACTCGACGTGCACGACCAATTGCGTCTCGACCTGCACCGCCTGCGGCTGCGCGCAATCGGACTGCTCGAACCCGGCGCCCGCCGACGGCGGCGCCGCCGGAGACTGAAATGAAGCGCGATCGCATCGCCGGGCTCGACGTCGTGCTCGCAGGCGGGAGCGAGGGCGGGCCGCTCGCCGGATCCGACGCAGGCGGGACGGCGGGACCGCCGATGGTCGTCCTCTTGCACGGGTTCGGCGCCCCGGGCGAGGACCTCGTGCCGCTGCAGCGCGTCCTCGCCGCCCCGCGCGAGACGCAGTTCGTGTTTCCGGCCGCGCCGATTTCTCTCGAGATGATGCCCGGGCTCGACTCGCGCGCCTGGTGGAACATCGACATGATGGGGTTGCAGAATGCAATCGCGCGCGGCGAGCTCCGCGACCTGTCGGCGCAGGTGCCCGACGGGCTCGACGAAGCGCGCGGCGCGATCGACGCGCTGCTCGGCGAGCTCGAGAAGAAATTCTCGCCGCGCGCGCTGGTCCTCGGCGGGTTCTCGCAGGGCGCGATGCTGGCGGTCGACGTCGCGCTGCGCACGGGGCGGCGCTTCGACGCGCTCGTCGTCCTCTCGGGTACGCTCCTCGCGCGCGACGTGTGGCTCCCGAAGATGAGCGCGCTCGCGGGCACGTCCGTCTTCCAGAGTCACGGCAGCCACGATCCGATCTTGCCGTTCGCGCTCGCCGAGCAGCTCGAGAAGGCGTTCGTGGCCGGCGGCGCGGACGTGACCTTCGTGCCCTTCCGCGGCGCGCACGAGATCCCCGGGCCGGTCGTGGACCGGCTCGGCGCGTTCCTCGACGCGCGCCTGAGGACGGCGCCGTGACCGTCTCGTCGAAGACCTTCCACGTTCGGACGCGCGGGCGCGGGCTCTACGACGTGACCGATCGCGTGCGCGAGGCTGTCGCGGCGAGCGGCGTGCGCGCGGGGCTCTGCAGCGTGTTCCTCGCGCACACGAGCGCCTCGCTCGTGACGCAGGAGAACGCCGACCCCGCGGTGCTGCGCGATCTCGAGCGCTGGATCGCTCGCGTCGCCCCCGAGAGCGACGAGTACGAGCACGACGCCGAGGGCCCCGACGACATGCCGTCGCACATCCGCGCGTCGATCACGAAGACCAGCGAGACCGTCCCGATCGACGGCGGCCGCCTCGCGCTCGGCACGTGGCAGGCGATTTACGTGTGGGAGCACCGCGCGGCCGGACACGACCGCCGAGTCGTCGTGACCGTCGTCGGAGAGTGACCGGGCGACCCTTGGCTGGGCCGAAATCGGGGCTATGCTCCCGCGCATGGCCACCGCGAACCCGCTCCAGAGCTCGGACAAGCACGAGGAAGTCTCCGCCAAGGATCTGGACGCGATCCTCTCGCGCCTCCGCAGCGCGCAGAACAAATCGGGAGCGCCGAGCTACGAGAAACGCGTCGAGCGGCTCGACAAACTGCTCAAGGGCGTCTTGGCGCACAAAGACGCGTTCGTGAAAGCGATCGGCGAGGACTTCGGCAACCGCGCCAAGCACGAGACGCTGACGGCCGAGATCTTCACGACCATCAGCACCATCAAGCACTGCCGCGCGCACCTCCACGAGTGGATGGAGATCGAGCCGCGCCCGGTGAGCTGGCTCTTCGCGCCCGCGCGCGCCGAGCTCGTGCCGCAGCCGCTCGGCGTCGTCGGAATCATCGCGCCGTGGAACTACCCGATGCAGCTCGCGCTCGCGCCGGCGGCGATGGCGATCGCGGCGGGAAACCGCGTGATGATCAAGCCAAGCGAGCTCACGCCGCGCACCGGCGAGGAGATGGCCAAGCTCGTGAAGGAGGCGTTCGCCGACGACGAGGTGGTCGTCGTGACCGGCGACGCGAAGGTCGGTGCGGCGTTCTCGGCGCTCGCGTTCGATCATCTCCTCTTCACGGGCTCGACGCGCGTCGGCAAGATCGTGATGAAGGCCGCGGCGGAGAACCTCGTCCCGGTGACGCTCGAGCTCGGCGGAAAGTCGCCCACGATCGTCGAGCGAAGACTTCCCGATGGACGCCGCGGCGACGCGCGTCATGCACGGCAAGCTCTTCAACGCGGGCCAGACGTGCATCGCGCCCGACTACGCCCTCGTGCCGCGAAAGCAGCTCGACCGCTTCGTCGACGAGTGCAAGGCCGCGGTCGCCAAGATGTACCCGACGCTCAAGTCGAACCCCGACTACACGAGCATCGTCAACGAGAAGCACTACGAGCGCCTCAAGGGCTATCTCGACGAGGCGAAGAAGAAGGACGCGAACGTCATCGAGATCAACCCGGCGAAGGAGGAGCTCTCGCCCGAGCAGCACCGCCTCGCGCCGCACCTCGTCGTCGACCCGCCGAAGGATCTCGCGGTGATGAACGAGGAGATCTTCGGGCCAATCCTGCCGATCGTGCCGTACGACAGCCTCGAAGAGGCGATCGAGTTCGTCAACGAGCGGCCGCGCCCGCTCGCGCTCTATTTCTTCGGCTACGACGACGACGCGACGGCGAAGGTCATCGACCGCACGATCTCGGGCGGCGTCTCGGTGAACGAGACGCTCATGCACTTCGCGCAGGAAGACCTGCCGTTCGGCGGCGTCGGCCCGAGCGGCATGGGGCACTACCACGCGCGCGAGGGCTTCGACACGTTCAGCAAGAAGAAGCCGGTCTTCTACCAGGCGCGGTTGAACAGCGCCGGGATGCTGCGTCCTCCGTACGGGAAGACGATCGATTTCGCGATGCGCTTTTTGCTCGGAAAGTGAGCGGCTGGGAGCGGTGCGTCGGCTCGAGGATGAGCTAGACTCGGGGGATGTGGCGCAAGCGGATCTTGGCGGCGGCGGCGGTCGTGGCGTGCTCGACGGCGGCGCCGTCGGTGAGCGATGACGCGGGGACGCCGACCAAGAAGGACGCGTCGCTCCCGCCCGTGCCCGACGCGGGGCCGACCGACGGCGGGGCTTGCGATCCGGCCGCGGCGCCGGGGAGCTTCTTCGCGCTCTCGTCGCCGGACCTCGGGCAGACGCGCACCGTCTCGATGTGCGAGTTTCGCGGGGACGTGATCCTCGTCGTGAACACGGCGTCGTATTGCGGCTACACGCCCGAGTACACGCCGCTCGAGGCGATCTACGACAAGTACAAGGCCCAGGGCTTCACGATCCTCGGCTTCCCCTGCAATCAGTTCGGCGGGCAGGAGCCGGGTGAGGACACCGACATCTCGACCTTCTGCACGCAGAAGTACGGCATCACGTTCCCGATGTTCACGAAGAGCGACGTGAACCCGCCCGACGAGAACCCGATCTACACGTGGCTGAAGACGCAGGCCGCGGCGAAGCTCGACGCGGGCGGCGACATCACGTGGAACTTCAACAAATTCCTTTTGTCGCGCGCGGGCGACGTTGTCGCGCGCTACGACTCGCCGGTCGAGCCGGACTCGGTGGAGGTGACGACCGCGATCGAAGCGGAGCTCGCGAAGCCCGTCCCGCAGTTTTGAGCCTAGGAGAGGTCGCCACGGCGCAAAGGGCGCCGAGGATTTTGAGGATGGATTGGCCGAAGAAGGTGGCTATGGTGCGCCCATGGCGGACGAACGCGCGGAGCTCGCGGCGATCGCGGCGTCGCTGAGGGCTCACCTCGAGCTTCAGTGGGACGCGGGGACGACGGGGATCCCGCGCGCCCCGAAGCGCGCCGCGCCGGCGCGGGCTCCGAGCCCGTCGCCGAATCCGCCTCCGTCTCCGTCTCCGAATCCGAATCCGAATCCGTTCACGGTTCCGGTCGCGGCCACGGTTACCGCCACGGCTTCGGCTCCGACCACGGCTCCGGCTCCCGCCCCGGCCCCGCTCCGCCCACTTCCCGTCCTCGCCGACGAGGTCCGCGCCTGCACCAAGTGCGGCATCGCGAAGACCCGCACCAACACAGTCTTCGCCCGCGGCAACCCGGCGGCCAAGCTCTGCTTCGTCGGCGAAGCGCCCGGCGCCGACGAGGACGCGCAGGGCGTCCCGTTCGTCGGCCGCGCCGGGCAGCTCCTCGACAAGATGATCGCCGCGATGGGGCTCTCGCCCGCCGACGACGTCTACGTCTGCAACATCATCAAGTGCCGCCCGCCGGAGAACCGCCGCCCGACGCCGGAAGAGACGGCAGCGTGCATCCCGTACCTCCACGAGCAGCTCGCCAACGTCTCGCCGAAGGTCATCGTCGCCCTCGGCAACACGGCCGTGCAGGCGCTGCTCGACACCAAGCTCGGCATCACCAAGCTCCGCGGCCAGTGGAAGCTCTACCGCGGCATCCTCCTGATGCCGACGTACCACCCGTCGTACCTCTTGCGAGAGGGCCCCGCCCAGCGCACCGCGAAGCAAGAGGCGTGGGAGGACCTGCGCAAGGTCATGAAAGAGCTCGGCCTCTCGAAACCCTGAGCGACTTGGGCTTTCTCTCTCAGCGAGCAGAACGCTGGACGCTCGCGGCAGCGGTCGCTTCGCGCTGGACCTCCTCGCGGCGCGCTTCGAGGAGCGCGTCGTGGGCGAGCTGCGCGTAGGAGTCGATGCGCGTGTAGACGTGGTTGCCTTCGGTGAAGCAGCTTCGACCGCGCGAGACGACGCCGACAATCTCGCCGCTCCGCACGTCGAGCGCAGGGCCGCCGGAGTCGCCGCGACACGTCGCTTCGTCGACCTCGAACTCGCGCGGGCCGAGCACCGCGCCGGTCGACGAGTTGTGGCCGGGGCCGACCGAGAGCACCTCGCTCGCGTCGCGCGGCACGCGCGTGCCGATGTCGCCGACGAAGCCGCCGCCGAAGCCGACCGGCACGACGTAGTCGCCCTCTTGCACCGGCGCGTCGAGCCGCATCGTCAGCGTCTGCACGCCGTCGAGCGCGCGATCGAGCACGACGAACGCGACGTCCGAGTCGCACAAGATGTGCGTGCGCGGGTGGATGGTCTTGGTCGCGTACGCGCGCGGCGAGTCGACCGAGACGTCGACGTGCCCGCCGATGTAGACCGCGATCTGCGACGGGTCTTCATCCATGCCGATGTGATCGCCGTTGTGCGACTCGCCGCGCGTATCGCACGCGGGCGTCGCGGTGAGCGCGCGCGCGACGCAATGGCGCGCGGTGAGGACGAGGTTCGGCGCGACCAGCGCGCCGCTGCAGAGCGTGAGCGAGCCGTCGTCGGGGTGACGCGTCGCGATCGCGACCACGCCACGCTCGGCCTGGACCGCCGCCGCGGCGGTGGCGGGCGGCAGAGGCTTCGCGCACGTCACGGTCAGGGCGGAAAAGAGGCTCGCTGCTGCGTACGGCCACAGACGTCGAGGCACTCGCCGATGCTTCACTTTCATGGGGTACTGCCGACACGCCACGAGCACGCAAACGCGCAACGTGTCTCAATCGGACTGTGACGGAATTGCGGTTGAAACGCACGCACCGAAGTGAGCCGCGACGAAAATGTGTGGGAGAGGCTGCGCGTGAAAAGCAATGCTAGTGTTTCAATCCGTGGTGACGCGGCTCGTCCTTGGCATTCTCGTCTCGAGTGGGATCGCGATTGCGACGGTCGAGCTCGCCGCGTGCGGCGGACAGCAGAAGATGAACGAGCCCGAGGGCGGCTCGAGCTTCGACGCCGCGCGTCTCGACGAGCCGTATTTCCCCGAAGCGTCGTGCTTCGTGCGCGTCGACAGCCCGCCGCTCCAGCCGGGCAATCACGTCGCGATCGGCACCGACATCACGACGTGGGACTCGAACCCGCCGTCGAGCGGCGACCACTACCCGGTGTGGGCCGCGTTCCAGGAGTACGACGCGGCCGTTCCGCGCGGCTACTACGTGCACGACCTCGAGCACGGCGCGATCGACTTTCTCTACAAGTGCGATCCCGACGCCGGCGGGTGCGACGCGATGGTCGCCGACATCCGGAAGGCGGTCGCGTCGATGGCCGACGATCCGCTCTGCGACCCGAGCGTGCGCGTGCGCTTCGTGCTCACCCCCGACCCGCTGCTCGATCACCCGGTCGCGGCCGCGGCGTGGGGCTGGACCTACAACGCCGACTGCGTGGATCTGCCTACGCTCGAGGCGTTCGCGAAGGACCACTACGCCCAGGCCCCCGAGAATTTCTGCAGCAACGGCATCACCGGTTTCTGACTTAGGATGAGGCCATGACCCGCGGAAATTCGTCGGCTCCGCTCGGCGTCTTCGACTCGGGGCTCGGCGGGCTCACCGTCGTGCGCGAGCTCAGGCGCGTCCTGCCGAACGAGGACATCGTCTATCTCGGCGACACGGCGCGCGTGCCGTACGGGACGCGCGCGCCCGAGACCGTCATCAAGTACGCGAGCGGCTGCGCGCGCTGGCTCGTCGGGCGCGAGGTGAAGGCGATCGTGATCGCGTGCAACACCGTGAGCGCGGTCGCGCCCGAGACCCTCCGCGTCGAGCTCGACTTGCCAGTGCTCAGCGTGATCGAGCCGGGCGCGCGCGCTGCGGTCGCGGCGACCAAGACCGGCCGCGTGGGCGTGCTCGCGACGGCGGCCACGACGGCGTCGGGCGCGTACGCGCGCGCGGTCTCGACGATGTCGACGCGCTGCGAGGTGTTCGGGCAAGCCGCGCCGCTCCTCGTGCCGCTCGCCGAAGAGGGCTGGACCGAGGGCGAGGTCCCGCATCTCGCGGCGCGCCGTTACCTCGAGCCGCTCGCGCGCGAGAACGTCGACGTGGTCGTCCTCGGCTGCACGCATTACCCGCTGCTTCGACCCGTGATCGAAGAGGAGGCGCGCGCGCTGATGGGGCCGGACGTGAAGGTCGTCGACAGCGCGAGCGCGGTCGCGCAAGAGGCGCACGCGTTCCTCCACGCGCGCGGGCTCGCCAACGCCGGCGCGACGCCGGGACGGCTCTCGCTCGCGGTCACCGACCTGCCGAAGACGTTCGCGACGGTCGCGCACCGGTTCCTCGGCGAGGACGCGCGCGAGGTCGAGCAGGTCGATCTCTGAGCCCTAGCCCACGATGCGGAGCAGGCGACCGCGGCCACGCGAGAAGCTCTGGGCGGCGATCGCGTCGAGCGCGCGAGCGACGTCGGCCTCGACCGCTTCGTGCGTCGTCATGACGATGTTCGCGACGCCGTCCTCTTCTTCCTGGACCATCTGCTCGACGACGACGTTCGCGTCGCCGAGCGCGAGGGCGATGCGCGCGAGCGTTCCGGGCCTATTTTCCACGCGGAATCGCAGGCAGTAGCGCGAGCGGAGCGCGGACAGCGGAGCGACCGCGCGGCGACGCATCTGGATTCCGCGCGTCATGAGGCCGCTCGCGTTTCCGCGGAGCGCGCGCGCGACGTCGAGCAGATCGGCCACCACGCTGACGGCGGTCGGCATCGCGCCGGCGCCGCGACCCATGAGGAGCGCGGGCCCGAGCGCGCGACCTTCGAGCTCGATCGCGTTGAGGACGCCGCCGACGCTGGCGAGCGGCGAGCCCTCGCGGACGAGCGCCGGGTGCACGCGGAGCTCGAGCTGGCTCACGGCGTGGGGCTCGCCCGCGGCGGCGTCGCGCCCGACAGCGAGGTGCTTGATGACGTAGCCGAAGCGCTCGGCGAAGCGGTGATCGATCGGCTCGAGCGCGCGGATGCCCTCGACCGGAACCTCGTCGATCGCGACGCGCGCGCCGAACGCGAGCATCGCGAGGACGACGAGCTTGTGCGCGGCGTCGTGACCACCGACGTCGAGCTCCGGGTCGGCCTCGGCGTAGCCGAGCTCTTGGGCGAGCTTCACCGCGACGTCGAACGACTCGCCGTGCTCGCGCATGCGAGAGAGGACGAAGTTGCACGTCCCGTTGACGATGCCGGAGAGCGACTCGACCCAGTCGCTCGCGAGCGCCTCGCGCAGCGTGCGGATGATGGGGATGCCGCCGCCGACCGACGCTTCGAACGCGAGGTCCACGCCCGCGGCCGCGGCGCGCTCGACGAGATCCGCGCCGCTCGTCGCGAGGAGCATCTTGTTCGCCGTGACCACGCCGCGCTTCTTCTCGATCGCTCGCTCGACATACTCGCGCGCCGGGTCGAGGCCGCCCATCGTCTCGACGTAGACGTCGATCGTCTCGTCGCCGAGCACGATTTCCGGATCGGTCGTGACGCGCGAGCGATCGAGCTCGGGCGGCGCGCGATTTCTCGGCGTCCCGGACGAGCACGCGAGCGATCTCGAGCGGCGCGCCGACGCGCTCGGCCAAATACCCCGCGCTCTCCGCGAGCAGCCGGACGACGCCGCCGCCGACCGTACCGCAACCGAGCAGCGCGACGCGCACGGGACGCCCGTTCGATGCCATGGCGCGTTACGATACATCAGCTAATCTCAGCGCGTGACCGGCGCCGCACTCGTCTCTGGCACCGTCTTCGCGCGAGACTTTCGGATCCTCGCGCCGCTCGGCCAAGGCGGCATGGGCGCGCTCTACGTCGCCGAGCAGATCAGCACGGGAAAACGCCGCGCGCTGAAGCTGATGCACCCGACGCTCGTCAGCGAGGCCGAGCATCGCGAGCGGTTCGTCCGCGAGGCCCAGGTCGGCGCGCGCATCGCGAGCGAGCACGTCGTCGAGGTCACCGCGGCCGGCGTCGACGAAGCCTCGGGCCTGCCGTACCTCGCGATGGAGCTCCTCGAGGGCGAGACGCTCCACTCGTACGTGAAGCGGCGCGGGTTCTTGCCAGCCGGCGAGGCGGCGCTCGTCTTTCAGCAGCTCTGCCACGCGATGATGGCCGCGCACGCCGCCGGCATCGTGCACCGCGATCTCAAGCCGGAGAACGTCTTCCTCGCGCTCAGCCGCCGCGCGGGCGGCGCCCCGTACGTCGTCAAGGTGCTCGACTTCGGCATCGCGAAGCTCGCCGCCGAAGCGGGTACGCGCGGGACGACCGGCGCGATGGGCTCGCCTTTGTGGATGGCGCCCGAGCAGACCGAGCGCGGCCCGATCTCCGCCGCCGCCGACGTCTGGGCGCTCGGGCTCGTCGCGTATTTCGCCCTCACCGGCAGCGTGTTCTGGCGCGCCGCGCGCGATCCGCAGACGACGATCGCGCAAGTGCTCCGCGAGATCGTGCTCGAGCCGATCCCGGCGGCGACGCTTCGCGCGAACGAGGCGGGGCTCCTCGACCGACTTCCGCCCGGCTTCGACCGTTTCTTCGCTCGCGCGGTCGTCCGCGATCCGGCGGCGCGTTTCCCCGACGCGACGGCGTTCTGGCGCGCGATGTCCGCGATGCTCGAGGCGACCGGCGCGACCGCGCTCGCGCTCCCGCCGTCGTCGGGGGATCGCGCCGTCCCGCGTTCCGCGGATCCGGCCTCTGCCCCGCGAACGCCGACGCCTCTCTCGCCCGCCGCCATGTCGCCGATGTCGAGCGCGCCCGTGGGCACCGCGCCGGCGATCGCGAGCACGATGTCGCGCTCGCCGTCTCTCGGTCCGTGGATCTTCGCGTCCGCGCTGCTCGTCGTCATGGCCTTCGGCGCCATCGCGTTCGTCGCCCTTCGAATGCGGCCCAAGGAGACCGCGACGGCGCCCACCCCGACCGCCCCACCCGCTCCGGCCACGGTCGCCGCCACGGCTCCCGCGGCGTCCACGCTCACCGCTCAGGCCACGGCGACGCCCACGGCCACGGCGACGCCCACGGCTCCAGCCACGGCCGCCCTCGCCACGAGCCACTCCGCGCCCGCCCCCTCCGCGCGCTCGACCGCGACCGACGTCTCCCACGGAACCAACGACGTCTACGTCGACGGCCTCCAAAAACGCCGAACGTGGAAAGTGGCCGGCCACACGATCCGCGTCGTCCCCGGCGCCGTGCAGGTCACGGGCAACGTGTCCGCGGCCGTCGTGCGCGACGCGATCGATTGGGAGCCGTGGCAGTACCTGCGCTGCTACGAAAAATATTTCTCGAGCGCGACCTCGCTGCCGCACGGGACCGTCACGCTCCGCTTCAAGATCTTCGATCAGCTCCCCCGCAACGGGAGCATCGAGCGGAGCGACTTCACCAACCCCGCCTTCAGCAAGTGCGTGCTCGACACGGCGATGGGCGAGACCGCGAACGCCGCGGGCTCGGACGGCTTCGCGTCGGTCGTCTACCCGCTCGTCTTCACGGTCATCGACTGAGGTCGGCCTTCGGCTCGCTGCCGACCTCGCCGCGACGCGGCATCTCCTCGTTTCCGAAGTTGCCCCAGTCCTCGCCCCGGCGCCCGAAGGTCACGGCGATGACGCGAACGTCGTCGCCGACGCGGTGCTTCACGACGAGCACGTCGCCGTCGGCGCGCGCGGAGAGATTGTCGCGCTCCGAGGCGCGCAGAAACGGATCCGAGCGCCGCACGAAGAGCGCGGTGCGGTAGAGCTCGGGCGCGTGGTTGGTGAAGTACGCGAACGGCGTCGTCGCGTACCACGCCTGTCCCATGAAGAGCAGCGGCGTCGTCGGAAGCAAGAGGAGCAAGAGCGACACCGCGCAATACGTCTCGATCGGCAGCTTCCGGGTTGTACGTGCACGGTTGCGCTGCGAGCTCCGGGGCGTGGCCCGGTGCAATCGGAGTGCCGTGACGGTCGCGCGACGATTCGCGCGGTCGCCACGCCGCAGTGGCGTGGCGTGGTGCCGCTCGCGCGGCAAAAGGGCGCGAGCGCGACGCTTCAGCTCACAGCGGGCAGGGCGTCGAGACCTGCGTCCAGACTCCGCCGGTGCACGAGAGAGCGGCGCCACCCTGGCACGAGCCGTAGTCGCACTGCTGGCCCGGCTGGCTGCACGCGCTGCCGATGTCGGGCCGCGGGCTCGGGCACTGGCTCGTCGCCGCGACGCAGAGCCACGCGGGCGTCTGCTTCTGGACGCCGAAATTCGTCGTGCAGAAGCACGTGCCGTCGCCGGGGTAAGCGCAAGCGAGGCCGTCGGGGTTGCAGTCGTTGCCGGGCGTGATCGAGGCGTAGGTCGACGGGCAGTCGGTCGGCGGCGGGCAGATCGTTCCGCTCGAGTGATCCTGCCAGTGCCCGCCGACGCACTGGAACTGCTGGTTGCAATCGGGGCGCGGGCTCGAGCCGTACTCGCAGTCGATCGACTCGGGCGAGCAGGCGCCGCCGGAGGCGGGCGGCGACGCGGGGCAGCCGGGGCCGGCGCCGCCGTCTTGACCGGGCGAGCCGTCCTTGCCCGCGTCCGAGCCGGGGCCGGAGTCGTTCCCGGTGCCGCCGTCGTCGGGCGTCGTGAGGCTGCCGCCGCATGCGGCGAGGAGGGCGCAGAGTCCGAAAGCAAGCGTCGATCTCATGCGTGGAATCATCGCAAGGAAGATGCCGTGACGAAAGGGCGGAAATCCCCTGCTCTCCGAGTTGTGCCATGTGCCACGGGGGACAGCCGAGTCAGGGTGTTCGTCGGTGGCCCGACCCATGCTTCATCCCCGGGTGAACGAGGCGAGTCATGCAGAGCACGTCCGAGCACACCGACTATCGCGGGCCCGAGCGCCGCCGCCATCGCGTCTTCGTGACGCGCAACAGCGAGTACCACTGCCGAGACGGCGTCTGCGTGGCTGTCCGCGACAGGTCGACGGGTCGCTTCGCCGCCGAGCACCCGGCCCTGGGCAAGCACATCACCGGCGGGCTGCGCTTCAAGGACGACGGCGGCATCGAGTCGATGACCACCAGCGCCGACGTGAAGCCCGGAGAGCAGGTCTGCTTCACCGCCGAGGGCGAGGAGCGAACGCTCATCACGTCGCCGCTCAAGGCGATCGAGCGGCCGCCCAAGGACGTCGTCGACGGCTATCGCCACTGAGCTATTGGACGTCGAGCAGCTCGTCGTGGAGAGCTGCGGCGGCTTGCTCGCGGAGCGCCTCGTAGCGGTCGAGGTTCGGCACGAAGATGCCTTCGGCGCCGAACGCGGCCTCGAGCAGCTCGGCGCCGCGCGCGCTCTTGCCGAGGCCGAGCAGGCCCGCGCGCACGCGCTCGCGCACGCCCAACTCGAGACCGTCGCGCGCCGCGATGACGTCGGGCGGGATTTCGCCGAACGTCGCGAAGATGCGCAGCTTGCGCTCGACGTCCGGCTTTCCGACCCACGGGCCGCCGATGACGGCGCCGTTCGGCGCGAGACGGACGAAGGTCGCGCAGAAGTCCGCCGAGCCGTCGGCGACCGCCGCGACGGCCGCGGCGTGCGAGCCGAGAAAGCGCTGCGACGAGAACGCCGTCCTCACGTCGAGCCCGGCCTTGGCCAGCTCGATTCGCGGAACGACGAACCCGGCGGCGCTGTAGCGGTCGACCCACGCGGCCCGTTTTCCCACGAGGAGCGACAGGTCGCCGACCGCCGCGCCCGCGCCGACGACGATCGCGCCGTGGTAATGCGTACCGCCGCGCTGCGGGCACGCGAGCGGGACGACCGACCGATTGCGGAGCAACGCGATGAACGGGATGGGCGGCACCCACGCGAGGTCGAGCTCGCCTTTGTGAACGAGCTGCGCGACGCGCTCGTACGTCGGGAGCGCGCGCGGCGCGATCTCGATCTCCGCCTGCGCGCCGACGAGCCGCGTGAGCTCGGTCATCGCGCGAGTCGCGTCGTCCGTCGCGTCCTTGGCCGCGTAGCCGAAGGTGAGGTTCGTGCCCATGACGCGATGATACGCGAGGACACGGCTGCTTCTGCCCGACCGCAGGTCGTCGCTCCACGCCTCCGGCGAGGTGGTACCCTGGGCGCTCCATGAGCGGTCGCTCCGAGGACTTCCGGCTCCTCTTCGAGGCGTCACCCGATGTGCTCCTCGTCCTGCTGCCGGATCGACCCGGCTACACGATGGTCGCGGCGACCGAAGCGCGGCTGCGCGCGACCCACACGACGCGCGAGCAGACGATCGGCCGGTCGCTGTTCGAGCTCTTTCCCGACAACCCCGACGATCCCGGCGCGACCGGCGCGAGCAACCTGCGCGCGTCGCTCGATCGCGTCGTGGCGACGCGGGCGCCCGACACGATGGCCGTCCAGAAGT
The DNA here is from genome assembly GCA_963731595.1 of uncultured delta proteobacterium. Taxonomy (GTDB): domain Bacteria; phylum Myxococcota_A; class Polyangia; order Polyangiales; family Polyangiaceae; genus DASXHD01. The sequence goes on along the minus strand of CAVSWE010000001.1, from coordinate 90,380 downwards.
ACGACATCCGCGGGCCGGACGGGAGCTTCGAGACGAAGTATTGGAGCCCGAAGAACATCCCGGTGCTGTCGCCCGCGGGCGAGCTCCTCTACATCCTGCATCGCGTCGAGGAGGTCACCGAGCTCGTGCGCGCGACCGAGCGCGGCGGCGCGATGGAGCGCGAGGTCCTCGAGCGCAGCCGCGAGCTGTCCCATGCCATCGGCGAGGTCCGCGCGGCGAACGCGAAGCTCGGAGAGCTCGACGCCGCCAAGACCGCGTTCTTCAGCAACATCAGCCACGAGTTCCGAACGCCGCTCACGCTCATGCTCGGTCCGATCGACGACGCGCTCGCGCGGCCCGAGGCGTCTCTGGCCGGCGACGAGCTCCGCGCGGTGCGACGCAACGCGGGTCGACTGCTACGACTCGTCAACGCGCTGCTCGACTTTTCGCGCCTCGAAGCGGGTCGCCTCCAAGCCTCCTTCGAGGAGACCGATCTCGCCGAGCTCACGGCGGGCCTCGCGGGGTCGTTCCACTCGCTGGTCGAGTCGGCCGGCGTGCGACTCGTCGTCGACTGCGCCGCGCTCTCCGCGCCGGCGTGGGTCGACCGCTCGCTGTGGGAAAAGATCGTCCTCAACCTCGTCTCGAACGCGTTCAAGTTCACGCTGCAAGGCGAGATCGCCGTGCGGCTTCGCGAACGCGGCGATCGCGTCGAGCTCGCCGTGAGCGACACGGGCACCGGCATCCCCGAGAGCGAGCACGCGCGCATCTTCGAGCGCTTCCACCGCGTCGAGGGCGCGACCGGGCGCAGCATCGAGGGCTCCGGCATCGGCCTCGCGCTCGTCGAAGAGCTCGCGAAGCTGCACGGCGGGTCGGTGCGCCTCGAGAGCGCGGTGGGCCGCGGGAGCACTTTCACCGTGTCGATCCCGACGGGCGTGGCGCACTTGCCGAAGGATCGTATCGTCGCGGGGCGAGAGGGCGCGCCCGGAGCGACGGCGGACCCCTTCGTGGCCGAGGCGGCGCGTTGGATGACGAACGACGCCCCATCGGCCACGAGCGCGTCGCCCGACGGCCCGCGGATCCTCGTCGTCGACGACAACGCAGACATGCGCGCGTACATCGTCGGACTTCTCCGCGCGGAGTGGTCCGTCGACACCGCCGCCGACGGCGAAGAGGCGCTCGCGCGCGTCGCCGAGCGCGTGCCGGATCTCGTCGTGAGCGACGTCATGATGCCTCGGGTGAACGGGATCGCGCTGCTACGCGCGCTCCGAGCGAACCCGGACACGCGCCGCATTCCGGTCATCCTCCTCTCGGCCCGCGCCGGCGAGGGTGCGTCGGCGGAGGGGCTCGAGACGGGCGCCGACGACTACTTGCTCAAGCCGTTCTCGGCGCGGGACCTCCTCGCGCGCGTCCGCAATTTGCTCGAGAAGTCGCGCGAACGCGCGAGCGCCCTCCGCGCGAGCGAGATGCGCTTCCGCCGGCTCGCCGAGTCGGGCATCGTGGGCATCGTCGTGGCCGACGCCGGAGGCCGCGTGCTCGAGGCCAACGACACGTTCCTCGCGATGACCGGCCACACGCGCGACGACGTCGGGAGCGGCGCGATCCACGCGCCCGCCGGCGACGCGAGCGCCCAGCCGTGGGAAGGCGAGTGCCGTCGCAAGGACGGCCGCGGCATCCCGGTGCTCGTGGCCAGCGCCCCTCTCGACGGCGGCGAGACGATGTCAATCGCGCTCGATCTCTCGGAACGGCGCCGGCTCGAGGAGCAGTTCCGCCAAGCGCAGAAGATGGAGGCCGTCGGGCGCCTCGCCGGCGGCGTGGCGCACGACTTCAACAACCTGCTCTCGGTGATCTTGAGCTACGCCGAGATGCTCCGCGGCACCCTCCGCGCCGACGATCCGGTCCGCGCCGACGTCGACGAGATCCACGCCGCCGCAACGCGCGCCACCGATCTCACGCGGCAGCTCCTCGCGTTCAGCCGCCAGCAGGTGCGCGAGCCGAAGGTTCTCTCGCTCAATCGCACGGTCGCCGGCATGGAGAAGATGCTCCGCCGGCTGCTCGGCGAGGACGTCGACCTGACCACGCTCTTCGACGCCAACCTCGCCAGCATCGAGGCCGATCCGGGCCACCTCGAACAGATCGTGATGAACCTCGCGGTGAACGCGCGCGACGCGATGCCCGAGGGCGGCAAGCTCACGATCGAGACGCAGAACGTCGGGCTCGACGAGGACTACGCGCGCTCGCACCACGACGTGCGGCCGGGCGACTACGTGATGCTCGCCGTGACCGACACCGGCATCGGCATGTCAGCCGCCACGCTCGAGCAAATCTTCGAGCCGTTCTTCACGACGAAGGAAAAGGGCAAGGGCACGGGCCTCGGGCTCGCGACCGTGTTCGGCATCGTCAAGCAGAGCGCGGGGCACATCTGGGTCTACAGCGAGCCAGGCGCGGGGACGACGTTCAAGGTGTACTTCCCGCGCGTCGCGGGCGCCGGCAGAGAAGAGGGCTCGGACCGACCCGCGCCCGCCTCGCTCCGCGGCAACGAGACGATCCTGCTCGTCGAGGACGACGCCCAGGTGCGGCTCCTCGCGCGCACGATCCTGCGCCGCAACGGCTACGTCGTCCTCGAGGCGGCGAACGGCGGCGAGGCGCTGCTCATCTGCGAGAAGCACGGCGCCAAGATCGATCTGTTGCTCACCGACGTCGTGCTCCCGCTCATGAGCGGACGCCAGCTCGCCGAGCGCCTCGCGTCGCTGCGGCCGGGAATGAGGGTTCTGTTCATGTCCGGCTACACCGACGACGCCGTCCTTCAGCACGGCGTGCTCGACTCGGGCGTCGCGTACCTGCAGAAGCCGCTCACGCCGTCGGCGCTGACGCGGAAGGTCCGCGAGGTGCTCGACGGAGAGTGACGCCGGGGGGCTCCCCCACGCCGGCTTCGCCGGCTTGCCCCCTCTTGGCGTCGGCCTGCGGCCGCCGCCGAGGGGGCGGGGTCTTCGCTGCGCTCGATCGTGAATCCCGTTGGTGCGCTAGGCGCGTCGCGCGTTGTTGGAAACGCGAGCGGCGACGAGCGGCCTACATTGGCCGTTCGAGCGGCCAAAGTTGGCCGTCACCCAGGCGCGGTCAGCGCTTGTTCTTCGGCTTCGCCGCCGCCGACAGCTTCGTCCCTTGGATCGCACGAACGAAGCGGTCAATCGCCGCGAGCGGCACGCCGGTGAACGAGAGCAGCCCCGCGTGCTCGCGCACGCGCACGCTCTTCAGCGAATCGATTTTGCCGATTTGATCAGTGAGCGCAGTCTGCGCCGGTGTCTTTGGCTTCTTGTGCCACGACGCCGTGAGCTTCGACGTCGCGGCCGTGATCTCCGGCACGCTCGCCGTCTCGAGGCTCTTGGTCCGCTTCCCCACCGGCAAGCGTAGCTTCTCGAACGCGACCGGCAGCGGCGGATGATCGATCGCATGCCCGAGCTTGGCCTCGATGAACCCGAGCGCCGCATCGAGCTTCGACGTGCCGTACTTCGTCTCCTCCGCCGGGCTCGCGTACTTCGCGACGCGCATGTAACGCCGCGCGTTGCGAGGCTCCTCTTGCATGACCTCGCGGAAGAACGCGTCGGCGTTCTCGAACCCACCGAGCACGTAGAGCTCGTGCTCGACGATCTTCGCCGCCGCCTCCCAGCGCGCGTCGAAGTCCTCGCTCTCCTTGCGCGACGCCGTCGCGATTTGGGCGACGAGCGCGTCGTACTGTTTCTTCAGCTTCGGATCGACCTTGACGGTCACGTCGCCCTTGGGCGGGCGGATCTTCTTCCCCATGCGCGCGAGGATACGGCCAAAATCCGCCGCAACAGTGGGCAATTTTGGCCGTTCGCCTCGCCGGCGACCGCGCGCAAGTGAAGAAGCAGCTCCCGCGCTGCACCGAGGAGCCGTACACGCCGACGCCTCGGGTTGGCCGGCGCACGCAGAGGACGGGCGCACGCGGCACGTGCTCTCGTCGGACGGTCAGCGAATCGACTTCGGCGCCTGTTCGACGATCCCGTCGCGGTGCGGGTAGCGCACGTCGAACGTGACCTTCGCGCCGCACGGCAAGTCCGTGCTCGTGATGCGCTCGCCGCCTTCGACGACGTAGAGGCGATCGCCGAGACGGTACACGTCGCGTTCCTCGACCCCCATGTCGTTCGTCTCGAGACGGAGCGCGTCCGCGTCGGACCATCGCAGCGGGTGCAGGCCGCCGCACAGGTTCGAGAGGACGCCGAGGCTCTTCTTCCAGCCGGGGGTAGAGACGACGACCTCGTTCGCGTTCGACGCCTTCTCGCCGGGCGCGCACGGCTGCGCAGAGGACGGCGCCAGGAAGTCGATCGCGACGCGCACCGGGCGCTTGCGCGGCTCGTCCTTGCAGCGATCGCTCGGAACGTCGCGGCCCCACGCGGCGCGCGTCGGCTCGAGATCGCGGTGCACGCCGAGCCCGCGGAGCGTGAAGCACGCGCCGGACTTCGCGTACGGCATCGTCCAGTGCTTCGCGGCAGCGCCGTCGATGCTCGCGTCGAGGCCGTCGCCCGCGTGGCGGACGACGACGCGCGAGAGCCGCGGGCCCGTGACGCACTGCACGTCGATCTCCGCACCGCCCGCGTCCGAGCAGAGCTCGCCGAGCTTCGCGTCCGCCGCGAAGAAGGGCAACGCGAGCGGAACGCGCGCGACCTCACGCGAGGCCGGCGGCCCGAGCGCCGCGTCGTCGAGCCTAACGACGAGCATCGGAGGCGGCGCAGCGCTGGTCGGCGAACCGAACCAGCTTCCTTCGATCACCGCGCTCACCGAATACGTCGCGGAGCACGCGGAGGCCTGCGCGTCCGGCGGCGATGCGCCGGGCGGGAGCGACGCGGCCGGCGCGTGGTTGCATGCGCACAGCACCAGCGCGGCGAGGCGCGAAAAACACGGGCCGCTCGTTCGCGCGCCGATCATGGGCCGCCGCCCTGCGCTTCGTCGGTCCCTCGTGCGTGGCGGTCCATCATCGTGGCGTATGCGAAGCTCTTTGCGGCGAATGCTGATTCTCGGCCGTCTCCGAGACGTTGCTTCCGAGGACGACGTCTAGCGAGCGGCCAACTTTGGCCGCTCGAACGGCCAACGTTGGCCGGCACCTCGCGCCCACCGCGCACCCCGCCCCCTCGGCGGCGGCCGCAGGCCGACGCCCGGAGGGGGCCAGCCCGCGCGCAGGCGACGCAGTCGCCGAGCACGGGCGTGGGGGAGCTCAGTCAGTTCGAAGCAGGCGTCGCCGCGGCCTCGGTGGGCTTCGGCTTCGGCATCTCTTCGAGCGCCGCCTCGAGCACTTGCTCCATCTTCGTGACGAAGACGAAGTCGAGATCGCTCTTCACCTCGGCCGGCACCTCGTCGAGGTCGGCCTTGTTCCGCTCGGGGACGATGACCCGCTTGATCCCGGCGCGGTGCGCCGCGAGGACCTTCTCCTTGAGGCCGCCGATCGGGAGGACCCGGCCGCGCAGCGTGATTTCGCCGGTCATCGCGACGTCGTGGCGGACGCGGATGCCGGTGAGCATCGACGTGAGCGCCGTGAACAGGGTCACGCCGGCCGACGGTCCGTCCTTCGGCATCGCCGCCCGCGGGGATGTGGATGTGGAGATCGCTCTTCTCGAGGAAGTCCTTGGCGATGCCGAGCTTCTCCGCGTTGGCGCGGACGTAGCTGAGCGCCGCCTGCGCGGACTCCTTCATGACGTCGCCGAGCTGGCCGGTGAGCTGGAGCTTGCCCGTACCCGTACATGCGCGTCGCCTCGATGAAGAGGATCTCGCCGCCGACGCTCGTCCAGGCGAGGCCGGTCGCGACGCCCGGCTCTTCGGTGCGCTCGGCGACCTCGGAGCTGAAGCGCTGCGCGCCCAGGAACTCGTCGGACTTGCTCTTCGCTCTCGATCTTCCGCGGGCTCGTGTCGCCCTCGGCGATCTTCACCGCGACGCCGCGGATGACGCTCGCCACTTGACGCTCGAGCGTGCGGACGCCCGCTTCGCGCGTGTAGTGGTCGATGATCGAGGTCGAGGGCCTTGTCGGTGATCTCGAGCTGCTCCTTGGCGATGCCGTGCTCCTCGAGCTGCTTCGGGATGAGGTGGCGCCGCGCGATCGCGAGCTTCTCGTTGCGCGTGTAGCCGGGGATCTCGAGGATCTCCATGCGGTCGCGGAGCGGCGCCGGGATCGGGTCGGCGACGTTCGCCGTCGCGATGAACATCACGTTCGAGAGGTCGTAGGGGATCTCGAGGTAGTGGTCGGCGAAGGAGAAGTTCTGCTCGGGGTCGAGGACCTCGAGCAGCGCCGCCGCGGGATCGCCGCGGAAGTCGTGGCCGATCTTGTCGACCTCGTCGAGCATGAAGACCGGGTTGATGGTCCCGACCTTCTTCATGCCCTGGATGATCTGCCCGGGCAGCGCGCCGACGTACGTGCGGCGGTGACCGCGGATGGCGGCCTCGTCGTGCACGCCGCCGAGCGAGATGCGGTGGAACTTGCGTCCGAGCGAGCGCGCGATCGATCGGCCGAGCGACGTCTTGCCGACGCCGGGCGGGCCGATGAGGCAGAGGATCGGACCTTTCTTGTCCTTCTTCAGCTTGCGGACCGCGAGGTACTCGAGGATGCGCTTCTTCACCTTCTCGAGGCCGTAGTGGTCTTCGTCGAGCACCTTGCGGACGGCCGCGATCTCGAGGTTGTCCGGGGTCTGCACGTGCCACGGCAGATCGATGATCCAGTCGAGGTACGTACGGACGACGGTGTACTCGGCCGAGCCGACCTGCATGTTGCGGAGGCGCTTGAGCTGCTTCTTCGCGACTTGCTCGGCCTCGCTCGGCAGGCTCGCCTTCGCGATGCGATCCTCGAGACCGTCGAGGTCGCCTTGATCGCCCTCGTCCTCGCCGAGCTCCTCTTTGATCGCCTTGAGCTGCTGGCGAAGCACGTACTCGCGCTGGTTCTTCCCCATCTCCTCCTTGATCTGGGAGTTGATGCGGTCGCGCATCTTGAGGATCTCGAGCTGGCGCGTGAGCAGGCGCAGCACCTTGCGGATGCGCTCTTTCACGTCGACCGTCTCGAGCAGCTGCGCCTTCTCGTCGACCGGCGCGTCGAGGTTCGCCGCCACGAGGTCGGCGAGCGCGCCCGGCGCTTGGATCGAGTCGATGAGCGAGCCCGCTTCGCGCGGGAGCTCGGGCATCAGCTGGATGACTTGCTTCGCGATGTCGCGGAGGCTCATCGAGAGCGCCTCGGCCTCGTCGTCGCCCACCGCGGGCTCGTCGAGCCGGCGAATCTTCGCCTTGAGATACGGCGCAGCCTGCGTGACGTCCTCGAGCTTGATGCGCGTGAGGCCCTGCAGGATGAGCGAGTAGTTGCCGGAGCTGTGCTTGAGCGCCTTCAGGACGCGCGCGGCGCAGCCGACCTGATGCAGGTCGTCTTGGCCCGGGTCGTCGGTCGACGGATCCTTCTGCGCGAAGATGGCGATGATCGGCGACGTGAGGTTGTCCACGTCTTCGACCAGAGCGACCGACTTCTCGCGTCCGACGTCGAACGGAGCCACTGCGCCTGGGAACAGCACAGCGTTACGGATAGGCAGCACCGGCAGCTCGTCGCCGAAGACGACCGTCTCCTCTTCACGCGGAGGCTGCGGGGGAGCTTTTTTTTCAGTCATTGTCGTGGACCTTCCTCGTGGCCAGAACTCAACTAACCTCGAAACTAAACACCGGGCAAGGTTCGCGCCACGGGCTGACCTTTTTTCCAGGTCCGTGCTCGTCAGAACGCAAGCCCCGCACCGATGCCGGCGTTCATGTTGAAATAGACGTTCTGCGCGAACTGCCCGAGGTTGACGTACTCGCCCATCGAGAGCTCGACGGGCCGCACCAGCAAATCGAGCCCGCGGAAGAAAAAACAGCTTCGCCTCGACCCCGACGCTCCAGTGAACGCCGGCGTTGAGGTTCGTGAAGAGATAATTGATGCCGACCGTGCCGAACGGCGCGACCGTGAGCTCGAAGCGCCCGTTACGGAACGGGAAGGCGAAATCATAACCACCCCGAAGGAGCGTCTCGCCGATGTCGTTGCGACTGTGCCCGACGTAGAAGCCCTGCCGGATGCCGATCTCGACGCCGTCGTGACGGCCGCTGAAGTGGTAGCCGAATTCGAAGTCGGGGTGCCAGTAGCCGAGGGTCCCGCCCGCGCCGGGCAGGTCCGTCCAGAGACCGAACGAGCCCAGGGTGCCTTGCACGAAGAAGGGACGGCGAGTCGAAGAACCGGGCGGCGGCGATTCGTCCGCCGCGAGCGCCTGCACGCTCGTCGTAGTCAGCGCAAGCGCCGCGCCGAAGAGTAGGCCTTTCCGCATGAGTCCGTTCTATCGCGGAACCGAGCGCGACGGATCGAGCGTGTGAATCAAAAGACCCGTGGGGACCTTCGGGTGGAAGAAGGTCGATTTCTGCGGCATGACCTCGCCGGCCTCGGCGACGTCGCGCACCTGCGACACCGGCGTCGCGCTCATCAAGAAGAGCGCTTGCGCGCCGCCCGTTCCCTGGCCCGGCGCTGCCGCGCCGAGGGTGCCCGCGCGCAGATCGGCGAGCGCCGCGCGCGCGTCCTGCGGGTAGCGGATGTTCGTCTTCGCCGCCTGCGCTTCCTTCGAGATGCCGAGCAAGTGCTCGAGCACGCCCGTGTGGAGCACGGCGACGTCGGTCTTGCGGAGCGCGGGGTGAAGCGCCCCGAGCGTCGGGTGCGCGGCGAGATCGACGTCGGGTTTCAGCGCGAGGAGCGCCGCCATTTTCCCCGCCGCGACGACGAAGGCCGGACGCGTGGGCGCGTCTTTCGAGAGCCACTCGAGCAGCGCGTCGGCGCTGGGTGCGTCGTCGCGACGCATCACGGTGAAGAGCGGGCGCGCCTTCTCGAGGAGCTCGTCGAAATCGAACTTCGGCAGCGAGTGAACCAGCCGGTGCGTCGGAAAGACGACGAGGTTCGGGTCGTCGCCGTTCACGAGGAACGTCATGAAGTAGCGGTGCTCGCCTTCTTCGCTCCCGCCGACCGTTCCTGTTCGCGCGTCGACCTCGCGGCTGTAGGCGACCGCGGTCTCGTAGCGGTGGTGGCCGTCGGCGATGAGGAGCGTGGACTTGCGCAGGCCGTCGACGATCGCGGCGATGGCGTCGCGCGCGGTGACCTTCGCGACGACGTGATGGATGCCGTCGGGCGTCGCGAACTCGGCGAAGACGCTCCCGGTCTCGAGCGGCGCTTCGAGCGCGCCGCGCGGGTCCGAATACAGCATGAAGCCGGGAGAGACCTGCGCGGCCGTCGCGCGAAAGAGCTTGAGCCGGTCTTCCTTCGGGCCGGAGAGCGTGCGCTCGTGCGGGAGGACGACGCGATCCGAAAACGGGTGGAGCCGAACCGCCGCGAAGAAGCCGCGGCGCGTGATCGTCTTCTTGCCGCCGCCGGACGCCGGCGCCCCGCCGGGCGGCGTGAACGACTGGTCGTAGCGATAGAACGCAGGCTCCGCGTCGCGCGCGAGGACGCCGCTGCCGGTCCATTCACGCAGGACCGCCGCCGCGTTGGCGTATTTCGCGTCGCCCTCGCCCTCGGGCAGCTCGAGGCGGATGACGTTGTACGGGTGGCGCGCGAAGAGAGCCTTCCGCTCGACCTCGCCGATGACGTCGTACGGCGGCGAGATCACGCTCTCGAGCGGAGCGCGCGCGGGGTCGTAACGGAGCGGCGTGAGCGGGGCGATCTCTGCCATGAATTTCCGGCGCCATCTTGCCACGGCCCAGGCGCGGCGCCGAACGCTTTCGTCGGTCAGCCGAGCGCGCGGCGGCCGATGTCGCTCCGGTGATGCTCGCCGGCGAAGCGCACGCGCGCGACGGCGGCGTAGGCGCGGTCGTGGGCCGCGCGGAGATCGGGGCCCGTCGCGGTCACGCACACGACGCGCCCGCCGCTCGTCACGACGCGCTCGCCCTCGCGGCGCGTGCCGGCGTGGAAGATCGTCGTCGAGCCCTCGGCGGTCTCGAGCCCTTCGATCGGGTCGCCCGCGCGCGGCTTGCCGGGATAACCCTCGGCCGCGAGCACGACCCCGAGCGCGGCGCTCGGCGTCCGCACCGCGACGTTCGCGGGCATGCGTCCGATGGTTGCACCCTGCAACAATTCGTAGAGACTCCCGTCGATCAGGGGCACGAGCACGCACGCCTCGGGATTGCCGAAGCGGACGTTGAACTCGAGCACCGAGAAATCGCCGCGATCGATCATGAGCCCGACGAAGAGGACGCCGCGGAAGGGCGCGCCTTCGGCCTTCATCCCGCGGAGGGTCGGCCCGACGACGCGCTCTTCGACGGCGCGCGCGAGCGCGGGGGTGACGACGGGCGCCGGCGCGTAGGCGCCCATGCCGCCCGTGTTGGGACCGCGGTCGCCGTCGAAGACGCGCTTGTGATCCTGCGCCGCCGGCAGCGCGAGCCAGCGCTCGCCGTCGGAGACGACGTGAAAGCTCGCTTCCTCGCCCGAGACGACCTCCTCGATCACGACAGCGCGGCCCGCGTCGCCGAAGACGCGCTCGCGCATGGCGGCGTCCACCGCGGCGAGCGCTTCGTCGGTCGTCTTGGCGACGACGACGCCCTTGCCGGCGGCGAGCCCGTCGGTCTTCACGACGAGCGGACGCTTCGCCGCGCGCACGTACGCGGCGGCGGCGTCCGCGTCGTCGAAGACTTCGAAGGATGCGGTCGGAATCGCGTGGCGCTTCAGGAAGCGCTTCATGAAGGCCTTCGAGCCCTCGAGCTCGGCCGCGGCCTTGGACGGGCCGAACGCCGCGATGCCCTCGGCCTCGAGGGCGTCGACGACCCCGGCGACGAGCGGCGCCTCGGGCCCCACGACGACGAGGTCCGCGCGCTCGCGTTTTGCCGCGGAAATCACCGCCGAAACGTCGTCGGCGCGCCCCGGGAGGTTCTTGCCGAGGCCGGCGGTCCCCGCGTTTCCCGGGAGGGCGAGCACCTCGTGGCCCTCGGCCGAGAGCCGCCACGCGAGGGCATGCTCGCGCGAACCCGATCCGAGCACCAAGACGCGAGCCATGTCCTTGCTCTATTCTGAAAGCGTGTCCGCCGCCAAGCCGCCCGTCGCCATCCGAATCACGCGGCCGTACGACAGCGAGGACGAGCTCGTCAAGCACGAGCTCGAGACGATCTCGCGGACGGGCGTCGTGCTCGTCGGCGCACAGCCCCGGCCCGAGGGCGTGATCCTTCGCTTCGAGCTCGCGCTCGCGTCGGGCGCGCCGGTGCTCCGCGGCGAGGGACGCGTGATCGGATACAAGTCCGCGGTGGTCGGCAGCGAGCCGGGCCTCGCGGTGCGCTTCACGCGCCTCGACTCGAAGTCGAAGGCGCTCGTCGATTGGGTCGCGGCGATCCGCGAGATGCGTCGCTCCGTGCCTCCCCCGCCCCCGATCTCGGACGCCGAGGCCGCGGTGCCCGCGCCCGCGCCGCCGCCTCCCGAGCCTGTCTCAGTGCCTGAAATTCCGATCGCGGCCGCCTCGTCCTCCGAGGTCCTCCCCGCGTCGGCGCCCGAGCCTGCGCCTCCGCCGCCTCCGCCTCCGCAGCCCACGATTGCCCGGGCGATGGACCGCGAGGCCGTCCTCGCGCGCCTCCGAGAGCGGGCCGCCCGAATTGACGCAGCGCGTGTTCACGAGATCCTCGAGACTGGGGCATCGCGTCGCCGCCGGGCCTGATTTCCGCTAAGCTCGTCGTTGGGTGAACGACCGACCGGAGCAGAGGCTCGAGCCTGGCCATAGGCTCGATCGCTACGAGCTTCTCTGTCCCATCGCGCAAGGGGGGATGGCGTCGGTGTGGCTCGCTCGCCAGCACGGCAAGCACGGGTTCGAGAAGCTCGTCGCGGTCAAGACGATCCTCCCGCTCTTCGCGAACGACCTCCGCTTCCAGCAGATGTTCCTCGACGAGGCGCGCATCGCGTCCGGGATCGAGCACCCGAACGTCGCGCAGATCCTCGACCTCGGCGACGAGGGAGACGTGCTCTACCTCGCGATGGAGTGGGTCGACGGCGATTCGCTGTCGAAGCTCTTTCGCGCGGCCGAAAAGGCGCATCGGCAAATCCCCGTCGGCGTCGTCTGCCGCATCATCGCCGACGTGTGCGCCGGGCTCCACGCCGCGCACGAGCTCCGCGACAAGAGCGGCGAGCTCTTGAACGTCGTGCACCGCGACGTCTCGCCGCAGAACATCCTGGTCAGCACCAAGGGCCAGGCCAAGCTCATCGACTTCGGCATCGCCAAGGCGCGCGATCGCGTCGCGGGCGACACGAGCACCGGCCTGCTCAAAGGCAAGATCCTCTACATGCCGCCCGAGCAGGCGATGGGAAAGCCCGTCGACCGGCGCGCGGACCTTTGGGCGATCGGCGCGGTGCTCTACCACCTCCTCGCGGGGGTGCCGCCGTACGAAGGCTCGAACCAGCTCGCGACCTTGCACCTCTTGACGAGCCCCGAGCCGCCGCCGCCGTTGCCGGCGCACGTGCCGCCGCTCGTCGCCGAGGCCGTCGGGCGAGCGCTCGTGAAGGACCCCGCCGGGCGAGTCGCGACGGCCGAGGAGCTCCAGCGCCTGCTCGAGCTCGCGATGGTCGGCAGCGGCGTCTCGACGCGACCCGCGGACGTGGCGGCGTTCGTGAACATGGCGCTGGCGGATCGGGTCGAGGCGCGGCGCAAGGCGATGAACCTCGCGCTCGAGGCGGCGAAGCACCGTCAGAAGCTGCAGCAGATGCTCAAGCCGGACTCCGACTCGGCGAGCGGGATGGGCCACGGGCTCCGGACGCGCACCGTGACGCCGCCCGCGACGCCCGCCGGCGCGCTGGAGCTCTCCGCGAGCGAAATGACCGAGGAGGTCCCGAGCGCGGCGACGCTCGGATTGGCGGCGGTGGTGTCTCCGAGGACGAGCTTGTACGCGACGCGGCCGAGGCGGCTCGCGATCGTGGGCGGCGTGCTCGGCGCGTGCGCGCTCGTCGCGGCGATGGCAGTGGGCGTCGCCATCGCGCGCAGCAGCGCCACGCACGACGCGAACGCGGCTCCGCACGAGCCGCCCCCGGCGCCCAAGGCGACGCCGTCCGTCGCGCCCGTGATCGAGGTCGTGCCCCCCGCGCCCGCGAGCGCGACCGCGACCGCGGCGATCGAGACAGCCGCGCCGGCGCCTTCGCAGGAGACGCCCGCGCCGTCCGCGACCGCGGCGACCGCCGCGACCGCCGCCACCCACGCCGAGCACACGGACCCGACGGCGCCGGACGACCACACGTCGCACGCCGCGAAACCCAGCCATACGCCGCGGCCCGTCGCGACGCATACGAGCAAGCCGATCGACGATGGGTTCTGATCTCCGCCGCATCGCCTTCGTCTTGGTCCTCGCGCTGCCCGGGCTCGCCTCGGCCGCGACGCCGAACGCCGCCGATCGCGAGACGGCGCGGACGTACATGACCGAAGGCCGCAAGCAGCGCGACGAGAACGATCTCAAAGCGGCGCTCCGCGCGTTCGAGGCGGCCGACGCGATCATGCACGTGCCGACGACGGGCCTCGAGGTCGCGAAGACGGAGGCGATGCTCGGTCAGCTCGTCGAGGGGCGCGACGTGGCGCTGCGCGTCGCGCGCTCGTCGCCCGAGCCGGGCGAGCCCGCGCCTTTCGCCGAAGCGCGCGCCGCGGCGCGAAAGCTCGCCGACGAGCTCGAGGGGCGCATCCCGTCGATCCGAGTGATCGTCACTCACGCGCCGAAGGACGTCTCGGTGTCGATTGACGGCGCGCCGGTGCCGCCGGTCGCCATCGGGCTCGGGCGAAAGCTCGACCCGGGCAGCCACGTCATCGTGGCCAAGGCGGGGAGCGCGCAGCGGAGCGTCAACGTGCAAGTGCTCGAGAGCGAGGCGAAGGACGTGCCGATCGATTTCGAGCACGCCCGAGCCGACCCAGGTCGCGGTGACGCCCCCGCCGACGACCGCGCCCCCGACCGAGCCGCCGACGACGCACGAAGAGCACGCGGGCCCGCACCGCCCGCCGTGGAGGTCGATCGGCATCGGCACGCTCGCCGCAGGGGGCGTCGGGATCGTGCTCGGCGCAGTGACCGGCGCGATGTCGCTCTCGCAGACGAGCACGATTCAATCGCAGTGCGCCGGCAACGTGTGCCCGCCGACGCTGAAGGACGGGTCGAGCACGAACGACGCGCTCTCCGGCGCGCGCACGCTCGCGGCGGTGTCGGACGTGGGGTTCATCGTGGGCGGCTTGTTCGTCGCGGCGGGCGTCGTCTTCGTCGTGATGGGCTCGCTGCACGGCTCGAAGAGCTCGATCGCGCTCGAGCCCGGACCGGGCAGCCTCTTCCTGCACGGGACCTTCTGAGCGTCACGTCGGGCGGCGAGCGGCGCGCACGAAGCGCTTCGCGAGCGCCGAATCGACGGGGCCTCCCGCGCGGCGACCGCGTTTGACGGCGGTCCCGACGATCACGCCGTCGCACCGCGCGAGGAGCGCGGCGACGCTGCGCTCGGTCGCGCCGCTCGCGACGAGGACCGGCACGCGCGAGGCGCGCGCCGCGCGCTCGAGATCGTCCTCGTCCACCGCGGCGCCGGTCGCGCTGCCGGTCACGAGGATCGCATCGGCGAGCGCGCGATCGGCGAGCTCGTGGACCTCGTCCTCGAACTCGCGCGGAGCGAGCGGCGCCGAGTGCTTCACGGCGACGTCGGCGAAGATGCGCACGCTCTTGGCGACCGCGGCGCGCTCGCGAAGCACCTCCGCGGCGCGGCCTTCGACGAGCCCTTGGTCGGTGACGCGCGCGCCCGAGAGGACGTTGACTCGAACGAACGCGGCGCCCGACGCGGCCGCGACCGCGAGGGCGGCGAGCGCGTCGTTTCGAAGCACGTTGATCCCGAGCGCGAGCGCCGGCGCCGCCTCGCGCGCGGCGAGCGCGCACGCCGTCATCGCCGCGACCGTGACGTCGGGCACGTCGTCCTTGTAGAACGGCGCGTCGCCGTAGTTCTCGACGACGAGCGCGTCGAACCCCGCCTGCGCGAACGCCTTCGCGTCGCTCGCGGCGCGCTCGATCGCCGCGGCCATGGCGCCCCGGCCCGCGCGCGGGCTGCCCGGCAGCGGCGGGAGATGGCAGACGCCGACGAGCTTCGCGTCGCCGGTCACGGCTCGGGCTGCTCCATGCCGCCGCCCATCGCGCCGCCGCCCATCGCGCCGCCGCGCTCGCGTTCGCGACGCTCGCGGATCTGGAACAAGTTGCCCGGGGCGGCGCCGCCCGCGACGTCGGCCCGCGGCTGGAGCTTGCCGAGCGGCCCCTGGAGCTTGAACCCGTAGAACCCGTCGGCGTGGTGCGCCGCGCGCATCAGGGGCACGAAGCGATCGACGTCGCCGCCGCGCGACGTGCCGGGCGCGCCGAAGAGCGCCTCGGTGAGCTTGCTCTTGCTCCGGTAGCTGTCGTTGATCTTGAACTTGATGCCGATGTCCGCGGTGCTCTCCATCGCGAGATCGCGCATCTGAATTTTTCCGTCGCCGGAGAGGTCCAGATCCTTTCCGCTCGCCGAGAGCTTCGTGATCTTGAGGACGCCGTCCTTCGCCTCCGCGGCGAGCGAGAGCGGACCGACGTTCATCTTCGGCCAGTCGAGCGCGTTCTTCAGCTTGGCCTTGCCGTCGCCGACCGCGACGTCGGCGATGTCGAGCTGGAGCGTGCCGGTGCCCTTCGAGGCCTTGGCCTCGGGCATGTCGAGCTTCAGCGTGCCCTTCGCCGTGCCGAGCACCGGCAAGCCGAGGAGATCGGTGAGCGCGTCGATCCTCGAGAGATCGACGCCGTCGATGTCGACGTCGACCGAGCGCTCCTTGGTCGGGTTCTCGAAGAACGAGCCGTCGATCGAGCCACCGAACGCGTCGACGTGAAAGCTCACGTCGGTGTGCCCGACGAGCGCCGAGAGGATGCCGAGCTTCGCGCGCGCCTCGTCGATGGCGAGCACGCTCGGCTTGGCGTCGGCCTCGGTCGGCGCGCTCGTCAGGCGAACGCCCTTCATCTTGATGCCGGTGAGCCACCAGCCGGACATGTCGTCGATCGTGAGCTGCTGCTGCCCGGGGCCCGGGTGCTGCTGCGCGTTGAACTGGCTCACGATCCGCTCTTTCACCTTCTCGTACGGGAAGACGATCCGGAGGAAGACGACGAACGTGAACAAATAGAAGAGCGGGTAACCGACCCACTTTCCGTATTTGCGGACGAGCTCCTTCCAGTTCACGGCTTCGCTCCCGGCGCGCCGGCGTCCTTGCCGGACGAATCGGCCTTCGTGCTGCGATCGTACGCGGAAACGCCGAGCTCGACGTCGTAGGAGTCTTGCTCGCCCATGCGTCGCCGCAGGTTGAGGCGCGTGATCGCGACCGGCGTGCCGGATTGCTCGATCGACTCCATGAACTTCGAGATCGCGAGCAAGCCGGATTTTCGCAGGTGGATCGTCGTGGCGCGCTCGGTGAAGCGCTTGCCGGCGGGGACCGGCGGGCGGTCGACCGAGTCGGTGACCTCGAGCTTCTGCTTGCGCGCGAGCTGCTCGAGCCAGCCGCCGAGCTCGGGAGCCTTCTGCTTGTAGCGGGCCTCGATCGCCTCGCGCTTGGTCTGGTTCGCCTGCATGTCGGCGCGGCTCGCCTGGACCGCGTCGAGGGCGTCGCGGAGCGACGAGTTTCCCGAGCGCTTGGCCGCGACGTACGACTCGAGGCCGATGGGCAAGCCCAGCAAGAGCAGCGCGGCCGCGACGACGGCGAACGTCTGCGCGAGCCGCTGCTCGCGTGGGCTGAGACCGAACCGTTCGCCGACGCTCCGCGAGACGTTGAAGCCAGGCTTGGGCGTGGCCATCACTTGCCTCCCGTCGCGGACGACGCCGCGCTGCCCGTGCTCGCGGTCTCGCCCTTCTTCTTTTTGATCGGCTTCACGTCCTCGGGGCACTTCACGTCGAACTCGATGACGTATTTCTGTCGCTCGCCGCCGACGACCTGGCTGATGCGCGTGTTCTTCACGTCGGAGAAGCATTTCTCGGTCGCGAGCGACGTGGCGACCGACTGCGCCTCGGTGATGGTGCCGACGATGCCGTGGACGACGACGTGCCCCTTCTGCACGTCGAGCTCTTCGATGTCGTGCGTCATCGACTGCGGGATGTGCTCGCTGATGCGCACCATCACGTCGAACGCGTCGGCGTGCGGGAGAGGGTCCTCCGAGGTCGCGCTCTGCGCGGCGAGGAGCTCGTTCGTGCGCTCGGCGGTCGTCGCCTCTTCGCCGAACACGTCTTTCGTCACCTCGCCGAGCGCGGTCTCGAGCGTCGTCCGCTCCTTCGACGCGGCGTAGACCGCCGTGCACGACGAGAAGACGAAGCTCACCGCGATGACGGCGCCGAGACCCACGAGCACCGGGACGCGCTCGCGAAGCCAGCCCCAGCCGCGCTCGTAGGCGAGCGGCCCCTTGCGCAGGTCCATGCCGCGATCGTTTCCGCCGAGGGAGAGCGCGAGGCCGACCGCGCCGGCGTAGAGCGGGAGCTCCGCCGCGCGGGCGGCGGCGATCTCGCCGAGCTCGATCGACAGCGGCGGGAGCCGGCGCACCGGCCGCTCGAGCTCCGCCGAGAGGAACGACTCGGCGCCCGAGACGAACGCGCCGCCGCCGCAGAGGAAAATCTCGTCCGGCGGCTTGCCGCCTTGCGCGCGGAACGCGCCGAGCGACAGACGAATCTCGCGCGCGAGCTTGGGCGCGGTCTGCGGCAGGCCGTCGGTGCCGAGCGAGAGCGTCCGCGCGAAGACGGGCTCGCCAGCCTCGAGGAAGACGAGATCGCTCGTCTTCGTTCCGAGATCGAGGATCGCGAGCGTGCGCGCCTCGGACAGCACGGTGCAGAACGGCGCGAGGTTCGCGATCGGAAACGCGCCGGTGCCGACGCGCTCGGGCTCGAGCGCGAGCGCCGCCTTCACGAGGTCGATGCGCTTCTGCGTGTCGTCGACGCGCGCGACCGCGGCGAGCACGGCGATGCCCTCTTCGTTCGTGTGGCCCTCGAGCACGTGCCAGTCGAGGACGGCGCCCTCGAGATCGAACGGGAGCTGCGACTCGAGCTCGAACGGGAGGACGTCGGCGAGCTGGCGCGCGGCGGCCTCGGGGATGCGCACGGTGCGAAGGGTCGTCTGCGTGCCGGGGAGCGACGTCGCGACCGCGTCGGCCGAGCCCGCCCCGAGCGCCGCGGCGGCGGCCTCGGCGATGGCCGCCGTGCGATCTCCGTTCACCGGAATCGCCGCGCTGCCGAGCCCTTCGAGCACGAGCTTGCGGTACGCGCTGCGCACGACCGCCGCTTTGACGCTCGTGGTGCCGATGTCGATTCCAAGGTAGCGAGGCATTCGTTTCCTGTCAGTCGATCCTGAAATAGATCACGGTGCCGCCAGTGGCAGGCTGAACGATGGCGGCGTTTTGTGCGGGCGAAGCGGTAGGTGTGGTCTGGGGCGGCGCGTTGGGCAAGCCGCCGACTCCCTGTGGCAGAGCGGTTTGACCGAGCGGCGCGGCGTTGCGGAAGTCGACGACGCTCGTGATGCGGAGGCGCGTCTCGCGCTTGTAGCCCTTGATGATGCCGACCGCGTAGATCGAAAATACTTTGCTCTCGGTCGTGATCGTCTTGGCGAACTCGGCCTCGGAGAGGAACTTCACCGGGGTCATCCCCATTCCCTTGATGATCGACCCGAGCGGCCCCTCCCCCTTCATCATCGAGATGAAGTCCTGCGCCGAGCCGAAGAGCGGCGCGCCCATCGTCATGCCGCGCGCCATCGTGATGCCCATCAGAAACATGCTCGTTTGCTGCGGGTTCGTGCAGATGTCGGCCGTCGGCGCGCCCGAGCAGACGACGCCGAGCAGCGTCTGCGCGTTCGCGCTGTTCACGTTGACCGTGCCCTGTCCCCACACGGTCATGACGCGCTTGTCGGGGTTCGTCGGATCGGGATCGACGAACGTCGCCCAAAAGTCGTCGCTGACGCCGCGCACCATGTGGAGCTCTTCGAGCGAGTCGTACGGCGCGTTCTTCCGCCAGTAGGGGTGTACGGCGAGGAGCCGGTAGTACGCGTCCTCGATGCCCTGGCTCGCCGGCGCGGTCTGCGCTTGCGTGTCGCAGTTCATCGCGATCTCGTCGACGTCGGCCCAGTCGATGATGGCGGCGCAGACCGTGAGCGCGTCGTTGTAGTTGCCGGTGTCGTCGCGACGCTGGAACAGCGGCATGTACTGAGGCTGGCCCATGAGGCCCATCAGCTCTTTGGCGAGACGGATGTGCGCGATGTCGTTCGACGCGCCGAGGTTCACGTTGATCTTGGAGTCCTCGTCGACGATCTTGACCTCGAAGCGACCCGCCGCCAGACCGAGGTTCTTGCCGCTGCCGAAGTCGACGCCGAGCGAGCTCGCGAAGCTCTGGTTCGAGTCCTTGTCGTTGAAGGGCGCGAGGAGGCGGTCGGCGAACTCCCACACCGGGAGCTGCGGCGGCTGGCGCTTCATGAAGGCGAAGAGCGGCGCGATGGCTTGGCGGATCGTGGGTTCCATCGCGATGAGCAGCCTCGAGAGATTGACCGCCGAGCGCGCGTTGTATTCCGCCTGAACGCCGTCGCGATCGGCGATCGCGCTCGCGAGCGTCGCGCTCGTGTCCGCCTGGAACTCGGCGAGCATCACGGTGAGGATGGTGAGCGAGCCGAGCACCATGATGAGCGCGACGCCGCGATTCTTCGCTCTCCGCTTCAGACGTCGCTTCTTCAATCGGCGTGCACGTAGCACGCCGACATTCGCCAGCGCTTCGCTCGGCTTCATTGCGGGATCCCGAAGGTGAGAGGTTGCTGCATCGGGATCATGAACTTGGTCGTGTACGTCGCGTCGACGCCGGCGGGGACGTGCTTGAGGACGAGCGAGAGGCGCACCTCCATCGGCAGGCGGTTCTGTTGGCCGAGCGCCTGCGTCGTGTCCCACCCGTCGACCCACTGGCTCGTCTGCGGGTCGAAGTAGCGCACGTCGAAGCTCTCGATGTCCTCGCAGAGCACGTCGACGATTCCGCCCTTCTTCGGGTCCATGTCGGCGGGCGTCTGCTCGCGGCGCACGAGATCCATTTTTCCGTCCACGTCGGGGTCCGCCGACGCGAAGTAGCCGATCTCGGCCTGGTCGGACTCGCGGCTGTTCGCGACGATGCGCCGATGCGCGAAGGCCTGGAAATCGAGGCGATCGTACGGCTGCGAGTTCTGGCCGATGAACGCGACGACGCGCGTCTGGAGCGCGACGTTCGCGGGGTTGTGCATCGAGAGGAAGGCGGTCTGGATCTCGCGCGTCATCCGGAGGACCGCTTGCCGCGCTTGCCGCGCGCGCTCGCCTCGCACCGCCTCGGCCTTGCGCTGGTGGTTGAGCGAGTCGAACGTGCCGTAGAGGAGCACGCCGATCATGGCGAGCACGGCGAGCGCGACGAGCACCTCGACGAGCGTGAGGCCGTCGTTTCTGAGGAGGGCGTGCCGTCCTCCTCGCGCGCTTCGCGGGGTCACGGCGCGCCCCCGCGGAAGCTCGAGCCGAAAGGAGAGCCCGGCGTCGTGACCGGCGCGCCGGTGGTCGGTCCGCCGGTGGGCGAGCCGGTCGGCGGCACGCCGCCGTCGCCGCCGAAGAGTCCGCCGGTGAACCCGCCGCTCTGCGGGTTGGTCACGTACTGCCCGAGCACGAACTCGACGGGGTTCGGTCCTTCCTTCCAATGAACGGTGACGGTGAGCTTGCGGATCGAAGCCTCCATCATCGGTTTCATCATCGGGTAGACGATGCCCATCGCCATGTCGACGAGCCCGGCGGCGCCGCCGGTCTGCCCGTTGCCCCCGCCCGGCCCGAGGAGGTTTCCGATCGCGCCGAGACCGCCGCCGTCGAAATTGAGCTCGGCGCTCGGCGCGCCGCCGTCGCCGCTCAGACCGAGCAGCTTCGAGGCTGCGCCGCCGTCGGCGTCGAGGCCCGCGCTCTGCGGCGGGTCGGGCATGGTGACCGTCTGGACTTTGAAGTCGCAGGTGAACTTGTCGGTGCCGGTGCCGTCGCAACACTCGACGCCGGTCTCGATGTCGTCCATCGCCGGGAACCCGAGCTTGAGGAGATTCTCCTCGAGCTCGGTCATCTTGCAGCGGGCGAGGGTCGTCGCCTCGCCCATGTTCGCGGCCTTTTTGTTGCTCGCCGCGAGCCCCGCCTGCGCCGCCAGAATCCCCGAGATCATCAGCCCGAAAATCGCGAGCGCGACCATCACCTCGAGCAAGCTGAACCCGCGCCGGTGCATCTTCAAGGGTTCCCTCCGTTGTCTTCGCGGTCGGAGAGATCTTTGTCTTCGGTGATGGTGGGGAGGGAGACGTTGCCGGGCTTGATCGCGACGGCGCCGGTGAGCGGCTTCACGAGGAGGGTCATCGCGTCCGCTTCGGCGAGCGAGTCGCCTCTGCGGAGGACGATGCTCGCGCGCTCGGTCTGGCCGCCTGGCCAGAAGTAGAGGTACGCGCGGCCCTTCGTGCGGACGTCGTCGTCGTGGCCCGTCTGCACGCCGCGGAACTTGATGCCGAACGGGAGCGACTCGTCCGAGCCGCCCTGGTTGTCGCTCGCCGCGTAGAGGCCCGGCTTCACTTTGTGGAACGCCGGCTTCGGCGCCTCGGGGCCCTTCATGAGACGATCGCTCTCGGCCGCCGCGGCCTTCTCCGCTTCGGTCACCGGGTCGGCGCCGCCGGTGCCCGTCGGGTCGTGCGACTGAACGAGCATCGGCTGATCGGACTCTTCGAGCCAGAACTTGCCCGCGTCGAGATCGAACACGATGCGCTCGCTGCGCGCGGTGACGGTCGCGCGCACGTAGGCGACGCGAATCAGCCCCGTCAGCGTCGTCGCGCTCTTGTGCAGCTTGGCGCTCCCGAGCTGCCCGCCGCCCATCACGACGGCGGCCGACATGAGCGCGACCAAGAGGAGCACGACGAGCATCTCGACGAGCGTCAAGCCTCGCTGCGCCGCCCTCCGCGCCCGAAGAGAGAGAACGACAGGAAGATTTGGAAGATCACGAGGGCAAGAGGAAGATTCTTGGTTCGGAAACCAAAATTCTCCCTTCTCTTCCCTTCCTGATTGTTTGATCTTCCTGTCCATTCTTCTCTCTCACGGCTTCGCGGCAGAGGGGTCGGCGGGGAAGCGGATGTCGTCTTGCGTCCCCTCTTTCTTGTCGGGTCCGAAGCTGTAGACGGTCGTGTCGTCGTCCTCGCACTGGATCTTGTACGGGTCGCCCCACGGGTCGTTCACGTCGCTCGAGGCCGAGAGCTCTTTCTCTTCCTTGAGGCGCTGAACCGTCGGGCACTCGTTGCCGTGGTTGGCGCGCCACGCCTCGACCACCGCGTGGAGCGCCTTGAGCGAGTTCTTCGCGCTGTCCTTCTGCGCTTGCTGGAACTTCGGCACGGCGTAGACGGCGATGCCGCCGGCGATGAGGCCGACGATCGCGAGCGACCATCAGGATTTCGACGAGCGTGACGCCTCGCTGCAGCGCTCTTCTCAAGGGGGCTACTCGCCCGCTCGCTCGCTTCGCGAGCACACCCCTCGGGGCTTCGCTGGCGCTCACCCCGCAACGGGGGGCTTCGCCCCCTCTGTCCCCCCCATGCGGGGGCTGCAAGGCCATCTCGATCTGATTGATGCTCATCTTGTCCTTCCTCTTCACTCGATTCAATCCAAGCCGCCCGGAAGACCGTCGGGCCCGTCACTCTCCAAGTCGAACCCGGCCTTGTCGCGCCGGCCGGGGCAAGTCAACCGAATTGGCCGGCCCCACGCGTCGACCGGCACGTCGCGCAGGTAGTTTCCCGCGACCATCTCGTTCCAGCTGCGCGGACAGGCGCCGGTGTGGTCCGCGCGGTACCGAATCATCGCGCGAAACGCCGTGTCGATCGTCGCGCGCGTCGCGCGCACCGCGGCCGCGTGCTCCTCGCGCCGTCGAATGAACACGATCGCGAGCACGAGCGCGATCGCCCCCACGATGAAACGCGCGCGCGCTCGCCCGATCGCGCCCCAAAGGCCGCGCCGCCGTTCCCACGGGAAAAAGACTCTCTGCGAGACCTTCATTGGACGAAATCGTTCATTTGAATGAGCGGCATCAGGATGGAGAACGCGATGAAGCCGACCGCGCCGCCGAGGAATACGATGATGAGCGGCTCGAGCAAGCTCGTCAGCGCCTGAACGCGCGTGTCGACTTGCGTGTCGTAGGCCTTCGCGACGTTCTCGAGCATCGTCTCGAGCTCGCCGCTCTTCTCGCCGACGGCGATCATGTGCGTCACGATCGGCGGGAACTCGCCGCTGCGCTTGAGCGGCACCGCGATCGACTCGCCCTCGCGGATCGACCCGGTCGCCATCTCGACGACCTTCTCGAGCTTCGCGTTGTCGAGGACGTTCTTCACGATCTCCATCGCCTTGAGCAGCGGCACGCCGCTCTGAAGGAGCGTCGCGAGCGTGCGCGAGAAACGCGCGACCGAGAGCATGCGCGCGAGCGGGCCGATGAGCGGCGATTTCAGCATCATCGAGTCGCGCCAGAGGCGTCCCTCGGGCTTCGCGAGGAACGACACGAAGCGCGCGAGCAAGAGCCCGCCGACGAAGCCGAGCCCGATGCCGAGGAAGTACGCGAGCAGCGACGAGACCGCGAACGCCGCCAGGATCATGACGACGAGGAACATGACGGCGAGCACCATCCACACGAGGCTCTTCGTGTTCTGCGCCGTGTCCTCCGCGCCGCTCTTGTTCAGCGGCTTGGTCGTCGCTTTGCGCAGCGAGAGCATCGTGCCCATCGTCAGGACGAACCCGACCGTCTCGTTCGAGCTCACGACGTCCGACACGAAGATGAGGACCTGCGTGTACCAGGGCAGCGCCTGGCCGAGGCTCGCGAAGATCGACGTCACCTTCGGCACGACCGCGACCATCATCACGCTGATGAGCACGGTGCCGATGATGATCATGAGCACCGGGTACGCGAGCGCCGCCGAGACCTTGCCGCGGAGCTTCGCCTGGTTCTCCAGGAAATCGGCGAGGCGCGTGAGCACTTGCTCGAGCGTCCCCGACGCCTCGCCCGCGGCGACCATGTTCACGTAGAGCGGCGGGAAGACCTTCGGGTGCGCCTCGAGCGCCTTCGCGAGCGACTGGCCTTCGTTCAGCCGGTCGCGCACCTGCGTGAGCACGCGCTGGAGCTCCGGCTTCTCCATCTGATCGACCATCGCGGTCACGGCCTCGACGAGCGGGATGCCCGCGCCGACGAGCGTCGCGAGCTGGCGCGTCATCATCGCGACGTCGCTCACGGTCACGCGGCGGAAGAAGCCGAGCAGGTCGATGTTGCGGCTCGCCTTCTGCCCCTTGGCCTTCGTGTCCTCTTGCGCGCTCGTGAGGAGCACGCCTTCCCGCTTCAGCGCCGCGCGCAGCGCGCGCAAATTGTCGGCGTCGCGGAAGGCGTGGACCGACTTCCCGTTGCCGACGTTGACGCCGCGGTACTCGAAGACGGCCATCGGGCGCTACTCCCTCGCCGGCGCGGGCGAGGCGGCGGCGACCGCGCGCGAGGACGGCGGGTTGGAGGTGGACGCGATGACCGGCTCGGCGTCGTCACCCTTGGCGGCGAGCACCTCTTCGACCGTCGTGAGGCCGGCGAGCACCTTGCGCGCGCCGTCGTCGCGGAGCCTGTCCATGCCTTGCTCCGCCGCGGCGCGCTTGATCGTCTGCGCGTCCGCGCTCTTGAGGACGAGCGGCCCGACGGCGTCATCGATGAGCAAGAGCTCGTAGATGCCGCGTCGCCCGGAGAACCCGGTGCTCCCGCATTTGTCGCAGCCGCGCGCGCGGAAGAACATCGGCCGCACGCCGGGCTCGAGATCGAGCACGTCGCGCTCGGGCGAGCCGCGCGGGTAGTAGCGCGTGCCCTCGATGCCGCGGCGGCGCGCGCGCCAGGCGATGCGCTCGCGCGTGAGGCCGAGCTCTTCGAGCTCCGAGTCTTGCGCCGGGTACGGCTCCTTGCAGTGCGGGCAGAGCACGCGCACGAGGCGCTGCGCCAGGATGCCGATGACCGACGAGCGGATGAGGAACGGCTCGACGCCCATGTCGATCAGGCGGGTGATGGCGCCGGCCGCGTCGTTGGTGTGGATCGTCGAGAGCACGAGGTGGCCGGTGAGCGACGCGTTGATGGCGATCTCGACCGTCTCCTTGTCGCGGATCTCGCCGACCATGATGACGTCCGGGTCCTGGCGCAGGAACGCGCGAAGCGCGCTCGCGAAGGTGAGGCCGATCTTCGGCTGCACGTGCACCTGGTGGATGCCGGCGATCTCGTACTCGACCGGGTCCTCGGCGGTGAGGATGTTGATGTTCGGGTCGTTGATGCGGTTGAGGCACGCGTAGAGCGTCGTCGTCTTGCCGGAGCCGGTCGGGCCGGTGACGAGGATGATCCCGTCGGGCCGCCGGATGAGCGTGTCCATCAGCGCGTAGTCGCGCGGCGAAAAGCCCGAGGTCCGACAGATCGAGCAGGACGCTCGACTTGTTCAAGAGACGCATGACGATGCGCTCGTAGCCGCGACTCGTACGGGATGGTGCGAGACGCGGATGTCGAAGCCCTTGCCGGCGATCTTCTTCGTGATGCGGCCGTCCTGCGGGAGGCGCTTCTCGGCGATGTTGAGCGCGCTCTCGATCTTGATGCGGCGATGATCGCGTTCATGAAGTTGCGCGGCGCTCGGCGCGCGACGTAGAGCTCGCCGTCGATGCGGTAGCGGACGATGACCTCCTTCTCCTCCGGCTCGATGTGGATGTCGCTGGCGCGCTCCTTCATCGCCTGGAGGAAGAGCGAGTTGACCCAGCGGATGACCGGCGCCTCGTCGTCGGAGTCGAGGATGTCGCCGGCGCCCTCTTCTTCGTGGGCCTCGCCGGCCTCGGTCTCGAGCTCGCCGCCGCCCGCCTCGCGCTCGAAGACGCGGTTGATGGCGTCGACGATCTTCTCGGCCGGCGCGACGCGTGCACTCGACCGGCTTGCCGAAGAGCAGGCGCAGGTCGTCGAGCGGCCCGGTCACGAACGGGTCGGCGCAGTAGACGAACACGTTCTGCTCGTCCTCGGCGTAGGCGAGGACGCGGTGACTCTTGGCGAACGTGATGGGCGTGCGCGTCGCGATCGCGTTCGGCACGCGCTCGGGATCGATCGTGTCGACGACCGGGAGCTGCGCCTCGTCGGCGATCGCGCGCGCGACCGCGACCGGCTCGACGAGCTGCTGGTTCACGAGCAGGTCGACGAGATCGACGCCGCGCTCCTTCTGCACGGCGTAGAGCGGCTCGAGGCGCTCCTCGGCGACGAGGCCTCGCCGCACGAGGAGATCCCCGAGGAATCGCTGCTCACGTGTCGCCGAGCTCATGTCCTTCTACCTCTCGAGGCGCTCCATGGTCCGCACCGGCGGTGTGACCGTGATGTTGGCGGGCTGTCGCACGCGCGGCTCGATCGGGCGACCCGCCGCGTTGCCCACCGGGTTGGCGGGCGACGCCTCGCCCTGCGCCGTCGTGCCGCGGAGCTGCTGCGGCAAGTCGATCGGCTCGCTCGGCTCGTGACCGAGCACGTCCTTCGGGACGGAGCAGCTCTTCGAGGCGCTCCTTCTCGTCGAGCGATCAGGTACGACTGGCTGATGTCCTCGAGCAGGCCGTTCGTGCGCGAGTAGTCCTTCGGCGGCTTGTAGTCGTGGTCCGCGGAGAAGACGAAGTAGCGATCGAGGAACTCCTGCCGCTCCTGCATCTTGCGCTCGAAGATCGCTGCGCAAGTCGGACTGCTCGCGGATGATGTACGGCGTGAGCACGAGCAGCAGGTTCGACTTCTGGATCGTGTTGGTCGTCTGGCGGAAGAGGACCCCGAGCACGGGGATGTCGCCGAGCACCGGGATCTTCGTCCTCCTGGTGCGCGATGCGGTTTCGCATCAGGCCGCCGATGACGACGGTCTGCTGATCCTTGACGATGAGCTGCGTCGTCGCGGTGCGCTTGGTGATGGGCACGACGCCGAGCTGGCCTACTGCGTCGCGCCGGCCTCGCTGATCTCCTCCGCGAGCTCGAGGCGGACCTCGTTCGACTCGTTCAGGTGCGGCGTGATCGTGATCTTCGTGCCGACGTCCTGGCGCGCGCGGCGAGGCGCCGAAGCCGAAGCCGCCGAACGCCGAAGCGATGACCCGGCGGCGCCGCCGGTGCCGCTCGTCGGGACTGCCGCCGATGTTCGTCTGCAGCGGGATGTTCTGGCCGACGTTGATCTCGGCCTTGATGTTGTCGGTCGCGAGGATGTGCGGCGTCGAGAGGACGTCGGTGTCGCCCGCCGTCGTCAGCGCCTGCAAGATGACGCCGAACGCGGGGATCGTCTGGCCCGTCGTCGAGAAGCTCTCGGTGCCCGGGATGCCTGGACCGCGCACGCCGAGCGCGAGGCCCTGCAGCACCGACGGATCCGACCCGAGCGGCGCGACGGTCGTGAGCGGGTTGAGGCCGCCGAAGAGCAGCGACTGGCCCGCGCCGATGCCGAGATCGGAGAGGCCGCCGCCGTGGAAGTTCACGCCGAGCTGCGTCGAGCGGCTCACGGACAGGTCCATGATCACCGCCTCGATGAACACCTGCCGGCGCGGCTGGTCGAGCCGATCGACGACCGCGCGCAGCGACGCGAAGTCGCGCAGCGACGACGTCACGACGATCGAGTTGGTCGACTTGTCGGCGCTGAGCTTGATGGCACCCTCGAAGACCTGCGTCTCCGCGGCCGGCGCGCCGCCCCGCCCGCCCGCCTGACCGCCGCCGCGCGCGGCGCCGCCGCCCTCGACGAGCTCCTTGAGCGTCTTGGTGAGCTCGAGCGCGTCGGCGTGCTGGAGCGGCAGGACGTGGATCTCGCCCTCGCCTGTCTGCGGCACGTCGAGCCGCTTGATGAACTCGAGGATGCGCGTGTACGCCGGCTCGGTCGCGACGATGATGACCGAGTTCGACCGGTCGTCGGCGACGACCTTCGTCACGTGGAGCGCGCCGACGCCGATGCCCGCCGCGCCCTCTTTGCCGCCCTTGCCGCCGCCGCCGCCGAGCCCGAAGAGCTCGTTGATGCGCGACGCGATGTCCGCGGCGGACGCGTAATGGATCGGCTCGATCCACATCTGATCGCCCGCCGCGCCGACGTCGACCTCTTCGACGATCTGCATCATGCGGCGGATGTTCGAGCCGGTGTCGGTGATGATGAGCAGGTTGCCCGAGCTCGCGACCGTGATGTCGCCGTCCTTCGACTTGAAGTGACCGAGCACGTTCGCGACCTCGTCGGCCGGCGCGTGCTGGAGGCGGAGCATGCGCGTGACGTAGCGGTCCTCGGTCGGCGCGGCCTGATCGGTGCCGTACGTGGGCGTCGCTTGCGACGCGATGCCGCCGGTCTCGACGATCTTCAGGAAGCGACCGTGCGGCACGACGGTGAGCCCGTTCGTCTCGAGGATCGAGAGGAACGCCTGGTACGCCTCGGCGACGGTGACCTTCTGCGGCGCGTAAATCGACGCTTTGATGTTGCGGACCTTGCCGCCGAAGATGAACCGCTTGCCCGTGAGCTGTCCGATGACGCGAACGAGCTCGGCGAGATCGGCGTCCTCGAGCGAGAGCGAGACTTTGTAGTTCGGGCTGCGCGGCGTGTATTCGGTGCCTTGCTCGAACTGGGGCAGGCCGCTCGTGTCGGCTTGCGTCTTGCCGCCCGCGGTGGTGGTGCCCGCCGCGTTGCCGGTGGTGCCCGCGCCTGCGGTGCCGGTGCCGGTCCCCGTGTTGGTTCCGGTCGGCGTCGTCGCGCCGCCGGTCGCGCCCGTCGCGTTCGTCGCGCCGCGGCCTCCCAGCGGAGTCTGCATCGTGACGCCCGGACGCAAAACGTGCGCTGCGCGACCGCGCTCGGCGCGAGCCCGACGACGGCCGACGCCAACAAGACCGAGATGCTCGACGTTCGCATCGTCAGGTGCCGTCCCGCCGCGCGCGCGGGTTAGCCCGAGCCGCGCCGCCGTGCGCGCCAGCGTTGTCCCCCTCGAGAATCACGCGCTGCTCTTTCGGCGACGCGTTCGACGACGGCACCGCGAGGAGCGCGACGGCGCTCAGGATCGCGAGCAGCGCGAGGACGGGGACCACCATGATCGCCGTCGTGCGCAGGGTCTTCTTCAACAGCGGAGT
Source organism: uncultured delta proteobacterium (assembly GCA_963731595.1). Lineage (GTDB taxonomy): Bacteria > Myxococcota_A > Polyangia > Polyangiales > Polyangiaceae > DASXHD01. The sequence continues at coordinate 61,275 of CAVSWE010000001.1, read as the reverse complement.
CTCTTCGGGTGTCATTTGATGTTGTAGTCGAGGTTCATGTTGGAGCCCCTGCGGTTGACGGACACCGTCATGTGATCGGCGGTGCGCAGGCGGGCGTAAGCTTCGAGCGCCTTCTCCGGGCTCGTCATGTCGAAGCCGTTGATCGTCTGGAGGCGGTCGCCGTTCTCCATGCCGAGCACGCCGAGGAGCGTGTCGGGCCGCACGCCGAAGAGGCGGATGCCGACGACCTTGCCGTTCTCCTGCTCGGGAACGATGCGCGCCTGCTTCATCAGCTCGGCCTGGTTCTCGAGGATCTTGTCGACGATCGCCGCGATCGATGTTGAACTCGGTCGCGCTGACGCTCTGCGATGCCCTTCTTGATGTCGTCCGGCACCGCGCCCGCGCCGCCGCGCGCCGGCGGAGGATTCGCGACCGGCGCCGGCGTGGTCGAGGGCGGCGCCTCCGGGTTGAACAGCTTGGCCTGGCAGAGCTGACCGCCGCCGCTGAGCCACACGCGGTCCCACCCGACGAACTTCACTTCCTTGCCGTTGAACGTCGCCGCCGCGGCGACGCAGCATGCTCTTCGCTCGCCGGGGCCTGCAGCGCGGCGAACGACCAGTCCGGATCGGACGACGCGGCGATGATGAGCACCTTCACGCCGTCGCACGGGGGCGCGTTCATCGGATCGCTCATGTCGACCTGCGGTCCCTCGCCGTTCGGCAGCTCGATGCCGGTGCCGATGAGCGGACCGGTCTGCGAGTCGAACGGGTTGCGCGCGAGGATCGGGTCGGCGCTCGTCGCCTTCTGCGTGGCGTTGCTCGCGACCGGCGCCGCTTTGAGCGACATCGGCGCGGCCGAGAGCGCCTTGTCGTCGGCGCCGAGGCTCGCGCCGAACAGGTTCGCCACCCCGCGCGCCCCGAAGAACGACGCGATCGACGTGAGGGCGAGCGTGGGCACCCAGAAGTGACGTTTCAGGAGCTGATCGATCTGGATGGCCATGGCTCAGTCTCGAGGGTCCTCGTGCGAGTGACGTGCCATGCAAAAACCCCGGTGTTTTTGCGGCATTCGCTTCATGAAGTCCGACAGGTTGTCCGCCCGCGGGCCCCCTCGGGCCGAGCGATGACAAACTGACAATCGGGGCGATCAGCCCTCTTCCGGCACCCCGTCGAGCTTGCGATAGATGGTGCGCGTGGAGATGCCGAGGAGCTGCGCGGCGAGGGTCTTGTCGCCCTTCGTGTGGCGGAGCGTCTCGCGGATGACGCGCAGCTCGATCTCGTCGAGCGTGCGTGCCGATCTCGAACGTGAGCGAGCTCCGCGCTTCGGCGCGCGCCGCCTTGCGCGATGGCGTCGGGCAGGTCCTGCTCGGCGAGCGTGTCGCCGCGCGAGAGGACGACGGCGCGCTCGATGACGTTCTCGAGCTCGCGCACGTTGCCCGGCCAGCGCGTAGTCGAGCATGCGCTCGAGCATCGCGCCGCGCGTCGGCGCGAGGCGCGCCTTGCCGTTCTTCGCGCAGTAGAGCCCGAGGAAGTGATCGACGAGCAGCGGGATGTCCTCGCGGCGCGCGCGGAGCGGCGGCGCGGTGACCGCGATGACGTTGAGGCGGTAGTAGAGGTCCTCGCGGAAGCGTCCGGCCTGCACCTCGGCGAGGAGGTCGCGGTTGGTCGCGGCGACGATGCGCACGTCGGCGCGCGTCGGTGTTGCCGCCGACGCGGCTCGTACTCGCCCTCCTGGAGGACGCGCAGGAGCTTCACCTGCACCTGCGGCGAGAGCTCGCCGATCTCGTCGAGGAAGAGCGTGCCGCCCGCGGCCTTCGCGAAGCGCCCGTCGCGGCGCCGCGATCGCGCCGGTGAACGCGCCGCGCTCGTGGCCGAAGAGCTCGCTCTCGAGGATCGTCTCGGGGATCGCCGCGCAGTTGACCGCGACGAACGGCCCTCTTTGCGCGCTGCGCTTCGCTCGTGGATGGTAGCGCGCGAGCAGCTCCTTGCCGGTGCCGCTCTCGCCCAGGACGAGCACGGTGGCCACGCTCGGCGCCGCCTGCGTCGCGACGTCGATCACGCGGCGCCACGCCGGCGAGCTGCCGACGATCTCGCGCGTCGTCAGGAGCTTGAGCTCTTGGCGCAGCGACTTGTTCTCCGCGACGAGCTTCTGCTTCTCGGCCGCCTTGCGCACGCTCTTGACGATCGTCATGCGCTTGAGCGGCTTCTCGACGAAGTCGTACGCGCCCTCGCGCATCGCGGAGCACGGCCGACTCGACCGAGCCGTACGCGGTCATCAGCACGACCTCGACCTCGGGCGCGACCTGCTTGATCGCGCGCAGGAGCTCGAGGCCGGTCGTGCCGGGCATCATCAGGTCGGTGAGCACGACGTGGACGCGGTGGGTGCGCACCATCTCGAGCGCCTGCTTCGCGTCGATCGGCCGTGAGGACGCGCATGCCCTCGCGCTGGAAGATCTTCTCGAGCGACTCGAGGTTGGACCGCTCGTCGTCGACGACGAGGACGGTGACCGCGTCCGCGGCCTCCGGCTGAGGTTGGGGAATCGAAGGAGAAGAAGCGGTGGACGAGCTGTCAAACACGGTGGCATCCTGTCACGGCTCGACAACGTGTCAAGTCCAATGACGCTCTGACACACCAATGACACCCCGTCACGCCCCGAGAGAGAGAGAGCGCGCGCAGCAAGGCGAGACGAGAGAAGATTTGTTTGTATTTTACAAACAATTCTCCCCTTCCTGAGCTTTTGACCTTCCCGTCCTCTTCTCTGCGGGGCTCAGAGCGGGGACGCGCGGAGGGAGCGGGCGAGGGCGCGGAGGCTGTCCTTGCGGACGTCGAAGCGCATCGTGCCGCGCGCGACTTCGGTCCAGGCGCCGGCGTCGTCGACGCCGATTGTGAACGGCAAGACGACGAGCGTCTCGACCGGCGCGAGCCAGCTCAGATCTTTTTCGCCGCGAAGGCGGTAGCGGCGGCCGTCGCTGCCGACGAAGCCGAGGTCGTACGGGATGCGACGAGCGCCGAGCGCCTGCAGGCCGATCGTGCCTTGAACCGGCGCGTCGGCGAAGTCCTCGGCGCGGACGTGGCCCGTCGCGGTGGCGACCGGCATGCGGATGCTGCGGACGTGGGCCTCCACGTCGAGCGCGATTGCGCGCTCGCGGAGCGGCTCGTCGAGTCGGTAGTACGTGCCGGCGAGGCGCTCGACGAACGAGAAGCCCGCCATCAGCTCTTCTCCGGCTCGCGCACGACGAGACGCTCGACCACCCGACCCTCGGCCGTCGCGCGTGCGATCTCGTCGACGTCCTCGAGCTTCACGCCGCCGTAGACGACGTGGTCGGGCTCGACGACGATCGACACGCCCGTCTCGCACATGTCGAGGCAGCTCGACTTGCAGGCACGCACGCGTTTGTTCGCGCCGAGCTTGCCGAGCGCGACCTTGAGCTCGTCGGCGATTTTCTCCGAGCCCTTCGCGGCGCACGACCCGCGCGGATCGTCGTCCTTGCGGCGATTGGTGCAGATGAAGAGGTAGCGCTCTCTTTGGGGCATTGGGCGGAGAGAGAGTTAACAGGAAGATCGGAAGATCAGGAAGGGCGGAGGGGAGAGAAGAGGGAGAGGAGAGACATAAAGATTGGAAGGGGGGGAAGGGCCGGGTCGGCTAGGGCCGACCCAGCCTATGGTTTCGTTGCGAAGTGGGGGCGAGGCCTGGAGCGTGTGGCGCCGGGTTGGGCAGCGCGTGGGTGGCTGACCCGTCGGCTTGCGCGGTGATTTTGGGGCGGTTGCGTAGGGCGGGTGGACGATGTCGCCAGGCCAACGCCGTCGCGGCGAAGACGTCGTCGATCGCGTTCACGCCGGTGGGCTCGTCCAGCCGCCACACGAAGCCGGCCACGACCCCGCCGCCCACGCCAACGCATTGACGACCCACGCGCTGCCCAACCCGTGGCCACGGCGTCACGGATCACGCCACGCTCCCGACAAACCATAGGCTGGGTCGGCCCTTCCCCCCTTCGAATCTTTATGTCTCCCCCTCTTCGCGTCCCGCACGCTTCCTGATCTTCTAATCTTCCTGTTTCTCTCTCTCGGGCCGTCAGCGGGCGTGCGGGATGTGGACGTCGTGCGTGCGGGCGAAGTCGATCGCCTGTTCGTACCCCGCGTCCGCGTGGCGGATGATGCCCATGCCGGGATCGCTCGTGAGGACGCGCTCGAGGCGGGCGGCGGCCTCTTTCGTGCCGTCGGCGACGACGACCATTCCCGCGTGGAGCGACATGCCGATGCCGACGCCGCCGCCGTGGTGGAAGCTCACCCAGCTCGCGCCCGCCGCCGTGTTGACGAGCGCGTTCAGGATCGGCCAGTCGGCGATCGCGTCGGAGCCGTCCTTCATCGACTCGGTCTCGCGGTTCGGCGAAGCCACCGAGCCAGCAGTCGAGGTGATCGCGGCCGATGACGATCGGCGCCTTCACCTTGCCGGTGCGGACGAGCTCGTTGAACGCGAGCCCGACCTTCGCGCGGTCGCCGTAGCCCAGCCAGCAGATGCGCGAGGGCAGCCCCTGGAACTTCACGCGCTCGCGCGCCATCTCGATCCAGCGGCGGAGGTCGGCGTCGTCGGACCGTCGCGAGGACGGTCTCGTCGGTGCGCGCGATGTCCTCCGGGTCGCCCGAGAGCGCGACCCACCGAAACGGCCCTTTTCCGCTGCAAAAGAGCGGGCGCACGTAGAGCGGCACGAAGCCTTCGATGTCGAACGCGTTCGCCTCGCCCGCTTCTTGCGCACACGCGCGGATGTTGTTGCCGTAGTCGAAGACCTCGGCGCCCGCGCGCTTCATCGCGAGCATCGCGGTGACCTCCTCGGCCATGCTCGCCTTCGCGCGTTCGACGTAGCCCTCCGGATCTTCGCGCCGGAGCTCGGCGGCTTCGTCGAGCGTGAGCCCGAGCGGGATGTAGCCGTTCAGCGGGTCGTGCGCGGCGGTCTGCTCGGTGACGAGCGACGGGACGACGCCTCGCGCGACGAGCTCGGGGTACATCTCCGCGGCGTTCCCGCAGAGCGCCAGGCTGAGCGGTTTGCCCGCCTTTCGCGCGCCCTCGATGCGGTCGAGCGCCTCGTCGAGATCCCTCGCCTGCGCGTCGACGTAGCGCGTCGCGAGGCGCTTCTCGATGCGCGACGGGTCGACCTCGATCGCGAGGCACGAGAGGCCGCTCATCGTCGCTGCGAGCGGCTGCGCGCCGCCCATTCCGCCGAGGCCCGCCGTCAGCACCCACGAAGCTTCCTTGCCTTTGCGCTTCGCGTACGCCTTCCGCGCGGCGACGAACGTCTCGTAGGTGCCTTGGAGAATTCCCTGCGTCCCGATGTAGATCCAGGAGCCCGCGGTCATCTGACCGAACATCGTCAGGCCCTTGGCCTCGAGCCGGCGGAACTCGTCCCACGTCGCCCACTTCGGCACGAGGTTCGAGTTCGCGATGAGCACGCGCGGCGCCATCTCGTGCGTCCTGAACTTGCCGACGGCCTTGCCCGATTGGACGAGCAGCGTCTCGTCCGCTTCGAGCTCGCGCAGCTCGCGCACGATGACGTCGAACGCCTCCCACGAGCGCGCGGCTTTTCCGGTCCCGCCGTAGACGACGAGGTCCTCCGGCCGCTCGGCCACCTCGGCGTCGAGGTTGTTGTGCAGCATGCGAAGCGCGGCCTCTTGCACCCAGCCCTTGCACGAGAGCTCGTTGCCGCGCGGCGCCCGAATCGAACGAGTCATGCGCGCGGTTTTAGCAGGTTATTGGAAGTCTTGAACGGCCCAGACCGAGCCGTCTTGCAGCGTGTAGAAGCCGCAAGCGACCCTCGTGTACTGCGTGCTCGACATGTTGATGTAGTGGCCGTGCGCGCTGAAGTCGCTGCCGGGACCTTCGGCCCACATCATGATGGCGAGACACTGCGGGATCATCGTCGACGGCGGGCCGGGCCAGCCGGGGCACTCGTTCTGCGCGTTCTCGGTGCACTGGCCGAACGCGCCGTGCGCGGTGCCGGACTGCGAGTCGCTCTTGGCTTGGCCGTCGCCGCACGACTCTTCGGCGTTCCAGCGCTGGTAGGGCGCGAGCCCGAGCGTTGCTGGGCGAGTTGCTGCTGCACGCGACGAGCACGAACGCGAACGCGAACGCGACCGAGCGCCTCATCCTTCGAATGTTATCACCGCTGCGCCGAGTCAGGTCGCGACGAGCTCGATGCGGGTGATCTCGGCGGGGGCGCCGACGCGCATCGGCGGGCCCCAGTAGCCGGTCCCCCGGCTCACGTAGATCGCCGTGCCCTCGTGATCGTGGAGGCCCGCGACGTGCGGCTGGTCGAGCCGGACGGCGTAGCCCCACGGCCAAATCTGGCCGCCGTGGGTGTGGCCCGAGATTTGGAGATCGACGCCGAGCTTGCACGCGTCGAAGATCGCCTTCGGCTGGTGCGCCATCAGCACGACCGCGCGCGACGCGTCTCGACCCTCCATCGCGCGGGGCACGTCTTGGCCGTGGCCGTGGCCGAAATTGTGCGCGCTCGTGTCGTCGACGCCCGCGAGGTCCAGGCCGTCGCGGAGCGCGACGCGTTCGTTGCGTAATACACGGATTCCGAGCGTGCGGAGGTGCGCGATCCACGCGTCGGCGCCCGAGTAGTACTCGTGGTTTCCGGTCACGAAGAAGACGCCGTCCTTGGCGCGGAGCTCCTTGAGCGGCTCGACGAGGGCGCCGAGGCTCGCGACCGAGCCGTCGACGAGATCGCCCGTGATGGCGACGACGTCGGGTCGGAGAGCGTTGGTGGTGCGCACGATCTGTTCGATGAACTCGCGTCCGATTGTCGGGCCGACGTGAATGTCGGTGAGCTGCACGATCGTGTAGCCGGTGAGCGCCTTCGGCAGCTTCGCGAGCGGCACGCGCACGGGCTTCACGCCCACGCGCCGCAGCACCGACGCGAAGCCGACGCCGCTCGCGCCGAGCCCGAGCACCGCCGCGGTCCCCGCGAGGACGCGCGCGAGCACGACGCGACGCTCGGGGTCGACCTTCGCGATCGCCGCGCCGGCGCGGACGAGCTCCATCGGCAGGAGCGTGAAGAAGAGCACGAACATGACGCCCATCCAGCCGAAGGCGACCCACGCGAAGGGCGCGGCCGCGCCGCGCGAGAGACCGCGCGAGGCGAAGAGGCCGATCGGGATCGACACGGCGAGCGCCGCGAACCCCCAGCCCATCGCCCGCACGATCGCGGGCGACCACGCTGGGTCGCGCGCGAGCCGCGTCCAGAGGAAATAGTGAATCCCGGCCGTGACGGAGAGCACGACCGCGAGAAAGACCAGAATGCGCCCGATGCTCATCGCCGATTGCTTGGATGCCACGGCGCGCGGCGCGGCGCATGAAGAATTGTGTAGTCGGAGATTTCGGGCGCGATCAGGTGGATCGACGCGCGCGCCGTCCGCGGAGGCGCCCCGCCGCGGCGAGGAGCGCGTCGAGGGTCGTGAGCTCGTCTTCGTCGGGCGCCTTCTCCGCTTCGACGTCGGGGAGCGCGTGCTCGCTGCCCGCCGACGACGGGACCTTCGCCGCCGCCTCCCATCGCGACGCGAGCTCGGTCGCGAGCCGCTCGATGAGCGGGCGCAGGGTCTCGCGCTGCGTGGCCGTCACGAGCAGCGCGTCGGGGTGCGCGTGCGCCAGCGCTTTGCGCGCGATCGGCTCGAGCAGCTCGACTTTGTTGTAGACGAGCACGCGCGGCACCTTGTCGAGCTCGAGCTGCTCGAGGACCGAGAGCGTCGTCTGGACGTGATCGTCCTTCGCCGGATCGCTCGCGTCGACGACGTGGAGCAAGAGGTCGGCGTCGGCCGCCTCCTCGAACGTCGCGCGGAACGCCGCGAACAAATCCTTCGGCAGGTCTCGGATGAACCCGACCGTGTCGGTCACGACGACCTCGCGATCGCCGTAGCCGGCCCAGCCGACCTTGAGCACGCGCGAGCGCGTGTCGAGCGTCGCGAAGAGCTTGTCCTCGGCGAGCACCTCGGCGCCGGTGAGCGTGTTGAGCAGCGTCGATTTGCCCGCGTTCGTGTAGCCGACGATGGCGACCGTCGGAACGCCCTCGCGCGTGCGCTTGCGGCGCCGCTGCTCGCGCTGCTTGCCGAGCTTCTTCAGCTGCGCCTCGAGGTGCGAGACGCGCTCCTTGGCGCGGCGACGGCCGATCTCGAGCTTCGTCTCGCCGGGGCCGCGCCCGCCGATGCCGCCCGTGAGGCGGGAGAGCGAGTCGTCTTTTTGCTGGAGGCGCGGCATCGAATATTTGAGCTGCGCGAGCTCGACCTGGAGCTTGCCGTCTCGGCTCTCGGCGCGCTGCGCGAAGATGTCCAGAATGAGCTGGCTGCGGTCGATGATCTTGAGGTCGCTCTTCTTGGCGATCGCGCTCGACTGCGACGGGCTCAGGTTGCGATCGAACACGAGGACGTCGGCGTCGAGCTCGGCGCCGCGGAGGATCACCTCGTCGAGCTTGCCCTTGCCCATCACCGTCTTCGGGTCGATCTTCTCTCGGCTCTGGACGATCGTGTCGACCACCTCGACGCCGGCGGTGCGCGCGAGCTCGCGGAGCTCTTGCTGGCGAATCGTCGTGTCGTGGCCGTCGCCCTTCTCGGTGACGAACACGAGGATGGCGCGGCCGTCCTTGGCTTTGACCGCGCGGCCGCGCGACTGGCGGCCGAACTCGGCCTCGAGATCGGAGACGAGCTGCGCCGACGTCGAGCTCGGCGCGATTCGGCAGGAGCGGGCCGATGACGCGATAAGGCGGCGTGCCCGGGACGGTGTGCGCGTAGGTCAGCGCGCGGAGCTCGCCGCTCGGCGCGAGCTGGAGCGCGCACACGAGATCGAGCCGCAGGCGCACGAGGTCGACGAGATCGTCTTGCGTGAGCGTCTCGCCGCGGACGTGCGTGTGGATCAGCCGAAGGCCGCGCAGTCGCCCCTCGGCCGCGCGGAGACGACCGACGTCGGGGAGATCGAGCTTGCCGGCGTCGCCGACGATCACGTAGTCGACCTGGCCGGAGCGATGGACCAAGACGCCCACTTGGCGGCCGGTCTCCATCGACGCGTCGGTGAGCGACTTCTGCAGCTCGGGCGTCACGAGCTTGTCGATGGGGAGGCGGCGCCGGTAGAGGCGCTCGAGCGTCTTCTTCGCTGCCGGCGCGAGGCCGGAGGTGTTTCCGTAAAGCTCCAAAAATGAAAACCGGCTTTCTACTTCCCTGACGACGATCGCGGGGGAGTCTGACTACGGACGAACTTGCCGATGCGCTCGATCGCGACGTCGGACTCGGGGGCGATGCCCGCGAAAAAATGCCAGACGTGGAAGACGCCGTCGAACGCGTCGAGCGTGACGCTCACGCCCGCGGCGCGCGCCTGGTCCGCGAAGCGCGTCGCGTCGTCGTAGAGCACCTCGTCCTTTCCGACCTGGACGTAGATCGGCGGCAGGCCCTTCGGATCGGCGAAGAGCGGCGAGGGTCGCGGATCGGTCGGCGACGTCGCGCCGAGGTAGAGCGAGGCGTAGGTGCGGCTGTCGCCTTCGCGTACGAGCGGGTCCTTGTCGGCGTTGGTCTTCACCGACGCGCCCGCGAGCGAGAGGTCGAGCATCGGCGAGACGAAGACTGCGGCCGCCGGCAGCGGCAGGCCCGCGTCGCGCGCGGCGATCATCGTGGCGAGCGCGAGGTTCGCGCCGGCGGAGTCGCCCATCAGCACCCACGAGCGCGGCCCCCGCGTCGGATGGTCCGTCGACAGGAACTTCCACGCCGCCAGCGCGTCGTCGTGCGCGGCGGGGTACGGGTGCTCGGGCGCGAGGCGGTACTCGAGGACGTCGACCGGCGCGCGGCACGCGGCGGCGAGGTGCGAGACCATCGAGCGGTAGCCGTCGAGCGTGCCGCAGACGAACGCGCCGCCGTGGAAATAGAGGATCTCGCGATCGCCCTCGCGGAGATCGGGCGTGATCTTCTCGAGCACCGGGACGTGCTTCGCCGCGTCGTCCACCACCGCGAAGCGCTCGAAGAGCGTGCCGCCGACGATCGTCGGAATGCGCCCCATCCTGTCGAACGCCGCTCGCGCGCCCGGCACGTCGACGTCGCCGTCGGGCCGCGCGCGCACGTTGGCTCGAATCTTCGCGGCGAAACCGTCGAGTACGGTCCTCATGGGCGACGCTATTTGTTCACGCGCTCGAGGTAGTTCCCGTTGCTCGTGTCGACCTTGATCCACTCGCCTTCTTTGATGAAGAGCGGGACGTTCACGACCGCGCCGGTCGAGAGCGTCGCGGGCTTGGTCGCGCCGCTGGCCGTGTCGCCCTTGATGCCGGGCTCGCTGTTGGTGATCTGGAGGGTGACGGTCGGCGGCACTTCGACGCCGATCGGGTTGCCGTTGTAGATCGTCACCTCGAGGTCCATGCCCTCGCTGATCCAGCGGATGTCGTCGCCGATCTTCTCTTTGTCGACGTGGATCTGGTCGCCGGTGCCCGAGTCCATGAACACGAGCGCGTCGCCCTCGGCCCACGAGTAGGTCATCTTGCGCTCTTCGACGTCGGCGACCTCGACGGACTCGCCCGATTTCCACGTGCGCTCGATCACGTTGCCGGTGAGCAGGTTGCGGATCTTCGCGCGGGTGAACGCCTGGCCCTTGCCGGGTTTGACGAACTGGTGCTCGATGACGTGGTACGGAACGCCGTCGATCTCGATGCGCAGACCCTTGCGAATGTCGGTGGTCGAAGCCATGGGGGGTCGCGTCAGCTAGCACGCCGCGAGCGCCTGCGGCAAGCGAGCACCGCCAAAACCCCGGCGATCGCCGCCCCGTAGCCGCTCGCTGCCGAGCCGGGGACGTCGCAGCCGCAGCCGCCCCCGCCGCTCGCGCCGCCGTCGCCGCCCGCGTCTCCGGCCCCGCCGCCGTCTCCGCCCCCTCCCCCGTCCGCCACGGCGCCGCCGTCGCCGAAATCGACGCCGCCGTCGAGCGCCGGCTGCGTGTCGTAGGGGCCGATGCCCGGGCCCGTCGTCGTGGACTCGAACGCGCCGACGTCTTTCACCGACGCGCGCCCGCGGTACATGCGGGTCGTCTTCTCGTCGAGGTAGTACTCGGTGATGGGTGCATTCTGCACGGATGCGGCGGCGGCGCCTACGAGCGGGCTGCCGGCCTGCGGGCGGTAGGTGGCGTCGAGCATCGGGTCGGCGCCGAGGACCGAGCCGGTCAGCGGCGCGACGCTGGTGCCGGTCTCGAACCAGTTGTTCGCGCCGCTCACCGTGGCGTTCTGCGCGTCCTCGATTTTGTACGCCGTCGTCGAGGTGACGAGCACGTTGTTCGAGATGACGGCGCTCATCTTCGTGCCGTCGGCGTTCGAGAGGTGAACGAGCGCGCCCTGCGGCGCGGCCGCGACGACGGTGTTGTTCACGACGTCGACCGAGAGCGTGAGGTTCGGCGTACCCGTGTCGTTGTAGACTGCAATGATCTGCCCGTGGTTGGCGGGGTTTCCCTCGACGACCACGTTGCCGCGGAAGATCATCGACTGCGAGAACGCGCCGCTCCCGGTCGCGTCGTCGTCGGTCATCAAATCGGCTTCGTAGCTCGCGCCGCGGGCGAACCAGTTGCTCTCGATGAGCGCGTCCTTCGCTCGGCAGTGGAGGTTCTGCGCCTGCGTCGGGTCGTGGACGTACGAGTAGCGGAGCGTGAACTTGCCGCCGTAGATGTAGAGGTTGTGCGTCGGCGACGACGCTTGCGTGTTGCCGTTGCCGTCGAACTCGGAGAACTCGACCGTCGCCTCGCTGTCTTGCGTGCCGCCGGTGAGGCCGTTGTCGTTCGCGCGAAAGACGCAGTCGCGGATGACGATGCCGGTCGAGCCGCCGTAATAGCGGATGCCCGACGCGTTCTCGGAGCCGTTCGAGCAGTGCGTGAAGACGATGCTCTCGATCGTCACGTTGGTCGCGCCCGAGAGCTGCCAGCACCCGCGCCCGCGGTCGCCCGCCGTGTAGCTCCCCGGCGCCGTGTCGGTCGAGAGGCCCGCGAGGTCCCAGACCGGCGGGTTCTTCGGGTCTTGCGCGCGGATGACGATCGGCGCGTTCGCCGGCGCTTTTTGGGTGAGGTAGACGAGGAACTTGTACGTGCCCGGCGCGATGACGACCTCGTCCCCCGGCTGAGCCGCTTCGATCTTCGTGTAGTCGTCGGTCGGCCCGACGACGATCGTCGCCGCGCGCGCGAGCGCGGGGACTCCGAACGCGAGGACGAACGCAACGAAGAGCGCGAGGCGCCGCAAAACCATGATATTTGCACGCTATCATGCACGAAGCTCGACGACGAGCTGCGCGAGATCAAGCGCGAAATCATCGAGTCCCGTGGCCTCGTCATCAAGACGAACAACCTGACGAACGCGCTCTCGGCGGACATCAAGTCGATCGCGAAGCGGCAGCAGGGCTACGAGCGGCGAATCGCGTGGAACAGCGCCGCGGCGTACGTCGTCTTCGTCGTCGTCGTCTTCGCGGCGCTGAAGTTCGCGGTCGACGCGCGCGTCGACGCCATCGACGCGCCGAGACGCATCTGCGCGTCGAGAACGCGCGCCTGCCAAGAGGCCTCGACGAGAGCCGCCAGCGCGAGGACCGAGCGCAACGCCGCCGAGCTCGAGGCCGCGCAGTTCTTCGACCTTTGATCGCAGGGAAGGCGCGTCGACGTCATCCGCGGGTGGGAGGCATCAAGACGAAGCCGCTCACCAAGAGCGAGGCAAGCTCTTCGCCGACGCCGTCCAGAAGGCCAACGGCTCGAGCAGGCGACGCAGCTCTACCTCCAGGGCCTCGAAAGCACGCGCCTGCAGCGCTGGCAAGAGGCGGCGAGCGCCTTCGAGGAGTCGCTGAAGTACAAGGACACGGCGTCGATGTCGCCCGAGCGTTGCTCCGCCTCGCGACGCGTACCGCCAGCTCCACCAGCAGCAGGAGGCCATCGCCACTCCTCGCGCCGCTCTCGGAGCAGGCCGCCGACCGCGAGGTGCTAGACGACGCGCTGACCACCTCGCGTCTGTCAGATGGACATCGAGGCGTAGAACGAAGCCAAAAACACGTGGCGCACGCTGTTCCGCAAGTTCCCCGACTCCCACTTCACGCGCGAAGCCAAGCTCCAGCTGATGCCCTACGCTCTGCACTCAGAGAGAGGGAAACAGGAAGATCACAGATCAGAAGGAATTTTTTTTGAAAAGAAATTCTGGCTTCTGAGCTTTTGATCTTCCTGTTTCTCTCTCCTCAGGCCACCAGCGCCTGGTAGGCGGCGGCGACTTGGGCGAACTTGACGGCCAGGGCGCGGCGCTCGGGCTCGCTGGCGTGGGGGTGGCGGTCGGGGTGGAGCTCGCGGGCGAGGCGACGGAAGGCGCGGCGGATTTCGGCGGCGTCCGCGTCGCGCTCGAGCCGAGGACGTGCCAGGGCCCGAGTCGTCGCTGGGCTTGGGCGGCGGCGTACCGGGGTGCGATCCGCGCGCGCGGCGGCGGCCTGCAGGAACTCGCGCGGATCGAGCGGGCCATCGTGCAGCGCGCCGCGCGGGGGCGCACGGCGACGCGGAAGCACACGCGCGCGTCGGCGATCTGCTCCAGCGCGGCGCAGGCGCAGCGCGAGCTGCTCGCGGAGCGCGGCGCCGACGACGGACGGGCGAGACGTGGAACTCGGCGCGAGCACCTCGCCGAGAAGCGCCGCGACGCCATCGCGCGCAGCAGGGAGCGGCGCAGGACGTCGTCGTCGAGCCGCGCGCCGCGGTCGCAGGATCTCGGCGAGCGACGGGCTCGGCCCCGTCGAGCTCGACGGCGGCGACGCGTCCCGCTCGCGACGTGGACGCGGTGCGTGCGACCGCGGTCCTCGATGAGCTCCAGCGTCCCCGTCGACGCCTCGCGGTGGAGCGCGCCGAGCAGATCCCCCAGCGTGGTGCTGCTTGAGGTCGCCCGGGGAGCTGCATCACGCCCCGCTACGCCGCACGGCGACGGCGGCGGCCAAGTTTTCGATCACTCCCCGACGACGACCCTCCCGCTCACCGGAACTTCCACGGCGTGCACACGCCCCCCGGCACACGACGCGCGCACGCGGCCCTCACGTCGCCGCTCCCTCTCCTCGCGCGACGAGCGCGAGCGCCCAGCGCCATCACCTCGGTCGTCTGCGTCGTGGCGTCGTGCGGCCCGATGCGCCCGCGGAGCGTGCCCACGAAGGCGGCGTGCTTCATCATCACGACGTCGGCCCACGTGATCGTGCGCCCGCCCGGCGCGACCCGCGCCTCCACGTCGCACCGCACGCGCCCCGTCCCTTGGGAGGAAGGACACCTCAGCTCGATCGCGACGTCGCGCACCGCGTCGTCCGCGCGCGCCCCCACCGCCACGAGCATCGCCATGACCCCGATCGCAAACCGCACGCCGCCCATGGTACGCCCGAGAGAGAAACAGGAAGATCAGGAGATTCAGAAGGATTTTTTTTGAGAACCAAAACCACTCCTCCTTTTGAGCTTTTGATCTTCCTGTTTTCTCTCCTCGGGCTCCTCGGGTGCGCGGGGCCGAGCGTCGTCGGGAGGGCGCCGCTCGTCGGCGGGGGGAGCGCCGAGAATCGTTCAGATCCCGCTGCGGCTCTCGAACGTGTTCTTGATTCGCGCGCGCACGCCGATCCTCGTCGACTCGGGGACGATCGGCGACATGGACGATCTCTCGGCGGCGCTCGCCGAGCGCGGCGTCGCCGCGAGCTCGGTCTCGCTCGTCGTCTTGACGCACGGCCACGCCGATCACGCGGGCCTCGCCGCCGATCTCCAGAAGCTCGCGCGCGCGACGATCATGCTCGGCGCCGGGGACCTGCCGCTCGCCGCGGCCGGCCACGACGACGATCTCCGCCCGACGGGTTTCCTGGGAGCCCTGCTGAAGCCGTTCATCACGAGCGTCTACCCCGAGCTCGTCCCCGACGTCGTCGTCGGGCCGAACGCGCCGGTCGATCTGCGACCGTGGGGCCTCGACGGCAAGGTCGTCGAGATGCCCGGCCACACGCCCGGCTCGGTCGTCGTCCTCCTCGCCGACCACAGCGCCTTCGTCGGCGACATGATTGCCGGCGGCGACCTCGGCGGCCTCATTTCGCCGCACAGCCCGCGCGAGCACCTCTACCAGGCCGACCCTGCGGAGAACCGGCGAAACATCCGCAAGCTCCTCGACCTGGGCGTCGAGACGTTCTACCTGGGGCACGGCGGCCCGGTGCGGCGCGCCGACGTCATCGCCGCGTTCGGGCGATGAATGTATGGATTCCCATACGACTGAATTCCGCACGGGGCTTGACCTTCGGGCCGGGCGGGACCAAAACCGGGCGCATGAAAAAGCTCCTCGCATTCTCGGCGGCCGTCGCGCTCGCCGCCACGACCGCGGCCTGCCATCGCACCGCGGAGCTCACCATCGCGACCGTCGGCGACACGATGGCCTACGATACGAGCTCGCTCACGGCGAAGACCGGCCAGACCGTGCACCTCGTGCTGACCAACCACGCGACGTCGCCGGCGATGAAGCACAACTGGGTCCTCGTGAAGCCCGGCACCGAGGCGAAGGTCGCGACCGCCGGCATGACGACCGGCGAGGCGGGCAATTACGTCCCCCCGGGCGACGCCGACGTGCTGGCGAACACGCCGCTCAGCCCGCCCGGCGGACAGGCCGAGGTCACCTTCACGGCGCCCGCGCCGGGCAGCTACACGTTCATCTGCACGTTCCCCGGGCACTACCAGACGATGCACGGCACATTCACCGTCACGCCCTGAAAACATGATACGGAAGAGCGCATGCTTCCGCAGCGGGCGCTCGAAAAGCGAGACGGCAGGCGCGAGCGATCGGCGCGCACGCACCGGGCGATCGTCGCCTCGCTCATCGACTTGATCGAAGAAGGGAACCTCGCGCCGACGGCCGGGCAGATCGCGCGCCGGGCGAAGGTCGCGGTGCGCTCGATCCGGCAACATTTCCCTTCGCGCGAGGACCTGTTCGTCGCGGCGGTCGAGGAGCACGCGCGGCGCGTCGAGCCGATGAAGTCGTACGTCGACGCGCGCTCGCCGCTCGAGGTGCGCGTCGCCGCGTTCGCCGAGGCGCGAGCCCGCGAGCTCGAGTTCTGCTCGCCGGTGCGGCGCGCCGCGTCGGTCACGCTCGCCGCGCCGCGTGCCGGCTCGACGGCGATCGGACGCGCCACCGACGAGGCCTGGCAGCGCCGCCGTCGCGAGGTCGAGCAAGTGTTCGCCGGAGATCTCGAAGGGCGGCCTGACCGTCAGAAGATCCTCGACGCGCTCGATCTGCTCTCGCACGGGCGAACGTGGGACACGATGCGCTACGCGATGCAGCTCTCGGCCGCGGCGGCCACGGATCTGCTGCGTACGTCGATCGAAGCCGTGCTCACGCGCTGATCAGAAGCTCGCGACCCACGCCTTGCCGGCGCGGACGCACGCGACGTGCGTCATGTCGTTCGAGACCGTGCAGTCGCGCTGCTCGCCGTACGTGCCGTCGAGATCCGCCGAGCGCACGAGCCGCGACTTGGACTCGCCTTGCACGAGGACGCCGAGCGAGGTCGCGTAGGCGAAGGTCTTTCCGTCGGGCGCGCGCGCCGAGCCGTGCGGGGCCGACGGGTTGATGGCCGACTTGAGCACCGAGGCGCAATCGCCGAGGAGCAGGAGCTGGCGGCCGTCGACAATCGTCTCGAGGCCGCTCGGGCTCCACGCGAGCGGCACCGCGGCGACGGGCGAGCCCTTGGCGGACGTGCAGCGCGCGCCGAGGTGCGGCGGGATCGGCAGGCGCACGTCGGTGACGTCTCCGCCGTCGGTCTTCATCAGCGTCGCGTGGAGCGAGATGCCGTCGCACGCGTCGTACGCTTCGACGAAGCGCTGCGTGCCGTCGGGCGAGGTGACGCTCGCCGGCCAGCTCGTGACGTCGCTCGCGTCGCTCTCGTCGCCTTGATCCGGATCGACGCGAACGACGCCCGCGGCGGTGCGAACGAGGAGCTTGTCCGACGGCTCGAACGCGAGCGCGCCCCACGCCGGCGTCGACCCGCGCGACGTCTGCGGCACGGCGGCGATCGCGCGGACCTGCGTGGCTTGCGCGACGGTCGCGACCTGCGTGATCCAATTCTCCGCGTCCTTCGTCCGCGACGCGGTCTTCGTCGCCGGCGGGAGCGTCGCGCGATCCAGCGCGGTGATCGCCGCCAGCGGATCGCCGAGCACCGCGTCGGCGCGCACCTCGGCGAGCGCGGCCTCCTCGAGCGCGCGGCTCGAGCCGCACGAGAGCGGGCCGCCGCCGAAGAATCGGACGATGCGCGCGTCGGGCCCGCCGCAGAGCGCCGACCAGAGGACGCGAACGGCGCGCGCCTGCGCCAGGACCGCCGGCGCGTCTTTCGGTTTCGCGGCGCGCGCGGCGAGCGAGGCCGCGAGCACACGGAGCGAGCCGTCGGGCCCGTCCGGATTGCGGCTCATGCCGGCGGGCCGATTGAACCAGCGAATGCTCGCCTCCGCGCGCGGCAGCGGCTCGAACGGCGCGTCGCCGCCCTCGGCGCGCACTCGGAGGCGCACGTCGTCGAGCCCGTCGCCGTCGGCGTCCGCCGCGTCGACCGAGAGCTCGAGCTTCGGCGCGCCCGGCGGATCGATCACGAAAGCCGAGAGGTGCTCGCGCGGCGCCGCGGCGCGGAGCGACCACACCGAAATCTGACGCACCGGATCGCGCAGCGACGCCTCCGGGCACTGGACGCCGAGCTCGAGCCACACCGAGTGCCGCCCGACGGCGGACATCGTGCGCTTGGGCGTGCAGACCGCGCCTTTCGGGCCGAGCACGGGCGCGGGCGCGACCGTGATCGGCGGCGCGAGCCCGCCGGAGTCGCCGCGATAATAGAGGAGCGATCCGAGATTCGTTCTCGTCGCCCTTGCTCCGGGCGAGGGCGACCGCGTCGAGCTTTCCGTCGGCGTCGAAGTCGCGCGCGACGCCGAGCTCGAACACCATGGCCGGCGGCGCGACGAGCGTCAGGCCCGAGAGCGTCCACGTCGAGGCGTGCGCGGGCGCGATCGTCGCGGAGACTTCGATCGAAGGCTCCGCCGCGTCGTCACCGCCGTCGAGCTCGGCGACCTCGGGCTCGCCCGCGTCGGCGCCGATCGTGTACGGCACGTAGGGATGATCGTTTTTGCATCCCCTGCATCCCGCCAGCGGGATGACGCCGGCGATGAACAGTGCTGCGCGGCGCACGCGGAACGAGTAGCAGAGCTTGGCGCGGGGCAGCAAACGTTTCGGCTGTACAACGTCTCGCGCGTGGATCAACTTCCTTGCCGTGCTCCTCCTGGCTCTCGCCCTCGAAACCGCGACGCCGTCCGCTCGCGAGACGGCCGAGCGGCTCTACGATTCGGCGGAGCAAGAAGAGCAGTCGCTCGATCTGAGAGACGCGCTCCGCGATTACGACGCTTCGGTCGCCGCCGATGCGTCGAGCCGCTACGTGCTCCGCGCGAAGGCGCGGGCGCGCTGGCTGCGCGAGCGGTCCGAGGGCGATTTCGCGCCGCTCGAGCGGCTCGAGCGCGTGCGCCGCGACCCGAGCGCGCAGGCCGACTCGCGCGCGGTGGACGCGCTCGCGGACGCGCTCGAGAAATTTCCGCCGGGCGAGGTGCGCATCGAGGCGCGCATGTTCGTGGCCGAGGCCTACGCGACCAAGCTCGCGCGCCCGCGCGAGGCCGAGCGCGAGCTCGACGCGCTGCTCGACGAACCGCGCGCGAAGACGAGCGGCGAGGCTCCGATCCGCGCGGCGGCGGCGGCGAGGCTCGCCGACATCGCGATGGCGCGCGGCGACGCGAGCGCGGCCAAGCACGCCGCGGCGCGCGTCGCGTCGATTGACCCGCAGCTCCCCGTGCGCGTCGCGCGGTGGGCGCGCAGGCGCATTCTCGAGCGCGTCGCGGTCCTCGTCCTCGGGCTCTTCGCGGCGCTGTCGGCGCGCGCCGCCGGTCGCGGGCTCCGCGGCGAGCGCGCGCGTACGCTGTTTCGCTTCGTGCCGCGCGCGGCGGCGATCTGCGCGTACCTCACGATTGGCGCCGTGCTCCTCGCGAACGCGTTCGAGCGCGGCAACGCCCTGCCCTTCGTGTTCTTGCCGGCGAGCGTGCTCGCGATCGCGATCGCCGCGCGCGCGTGGGCGCTCGCGGGCGACTCGTCGCGCCTCGCGCGCGGCGCCCGCGCGGCGTTCGGCGTGCTCGCGGTGCTCTCGGCGGCGCTCCTCGTGCTCGCCGGCGTCGATGCGCGATACTTGGAGAGCTTCGGCCTATGAGCGACGAGAACGACACGAAAGAAATCGCCGAGCACGTGCGCGTCGTCCGCGAGGGCCACGGCGCGAACTGCTCGAGCATCGGGAGCGTCATCGACACGCTCTTCGTCGCGCAAGTCGCCGCCGGCGCGGTGCTCGCCGCGGTCGCCGCAGCCCTCGCCGCGACGGCCCCGAAGTCGGAAGCGGAAGCGGATTCGGAGTCGGCGACGGATTCGGAGTCGGCCCCACGATGAGATTGCGCGTCGAAACCTGGGGCGCGTGGGTCCGCCTCGACGAGCCGGCGGCGCTCGTCGCGCTCGACCGCGAGGGCGCCCGCGCGATCGGCCTCGATCTCGCCGGCCCGACGCACGACGGCGAGCCGCTCGAGGCGCACGTCGCCGTCACCTCGCAGTGCGGCGTCGGCTGCGAAGGCTGCTACCTCGACGCGCGCCCCGACGGCGCCCATGTCCCGCGCGAGACGATCGAGGCGACGCTCGACGACCTCGCGGCGCGCGGCGTCTTCACCGTCGCGTTCGGCGGCGGCGAGCCCATCCTGCGCGACGATCTCGGCGAGCTCGGCGCGAGCGCACGCGCGCGCGGGCTGATGCCGGTCGTGACGACGAGCGGCATCGGCATGACGCGCGAAAAAGCGCGCGCGCTCCGGTCCTTCGCGCAGGTCAACGTGAGCTACGACGGCGAGGGCGACGTGTACCGCGCCGTCCGCGCGTTTCCCGGCGCGCCCTCCGCCGAGCGCGCGATGAGCTTGCTCCACGACGCGGGCGTCCCGTTCGGCGTCAACGTCGTGCTCACCAAGCAGAGCTTCGACTCGATCTGACGCGACGATCGATCGCGCTGCGCGACGCTCGGCGCCCGCGAGGCCCAGCTCCTTCGCTACAAGCCCGCGGGCCGCGCGGCGAAGCTCGACTACGTCGACAAGCGCCTGTCGCGCGATCAGGTCGCGTCGCTCGGCGAGGTCGTCCGGCGAATCTCGTGCAGAATGCAACCTTTCGCGTTCCGCGTCCGCATCGACTGCGCGATGGTCGCCCTCCTCTCCGACGCGCTCTACGATTGCGCGGCCGAGCTCGAGAAGCTCGGCGTCTTCGGCTGCGAGGCCGGGAGCAAGCTCGCCGCGGTGCGCGCCGACGGACGCGTCGCGCCGTGCAGCTTCCTCGAGCCCTCCGCCGCTCCCGCGCCGCCGCACGGCGAGGTCGAGCCGTGCCGGAGCTGCGCGCTCGCCCGCGTCTGCCGCGGCGGATGCAAGGCGGTCGCGCGCTTCGTCACCGGCCACGACGGCCCCGACCCCGAATGCCCACGCGTCCTCCGCGCGCGAAGCGTCGGATGAAGCCGAGCGAAGCGCGGGCGAATGTCGGCGTGCTACCTGCACGCCGACTGAAGCCGAGCGAAGCGCGGGCGAATGTCGGCGTGCTACCTGCAGAAGCGCGGGCGCGCATCCTCGCCGCGCTCGCCTGCGGCCTCGAGGCGATGGTCGCCGTCTACGCGATCACCCGCACGCTCGAAGCGCTGCTCCTGCCCCAGCCCAACCCGGCGACGGTCATCCAAAGCCTCCACGCCGGCTACTTCTGGCGCGCCTGGATTGCCGCCTACTCCGGCGCCTTCATCGCGCTCGTCGCGGCGCTGCTCGCGCGCACCGCCCCCCTCGCCCGCCTCGCGCTCCGCGCCCTCCCCTGGGTCGCCCTCCTCGCCGTCGTTCAGGCCCTGTTCGTTCCCTGAGAGAGAGAAACAGCAAGATCAGAAGATCAGAAGATTCACTGGAGGATGTCGTCCAGCAAGCGCCCGGGCTGCAGACCACGTCGCCTCCACCAGGTTCTCGCCCCCAAAAATTCCTTCTGACCTTCTGACCTTCCTGTTCAATCTCTCTCTCGCTCAGAGCGCGCACCCGACGAGCACGGGCTCGGCGGCGAGGGTGACGCCGAAGCGCGCTTGGACGCCGGCGCGGATTTCGCGGGCGAGCGCGAGGAGCTCCTCGGTCGTCGCGCCGCCGCGGTTGGTGAGCGCGAGCGCGTGCTTGGTCGAGATCGCCGCGCGGCCGCGCGCGGTGCCCTTCGCGAAGCCCGCGTGCTCGATGAGCCACGCGGCCGGGACTTTCACCCGACCGTCGTCGGACGGAAAGCGCGGGACCTTCTCCCCCGCGCGCGCGGCGAGCGCCTCGTACGCGGATTCGTCCATCGTCGGGTTCACGAAGAACGAGCCCGCCGAGCGCGTGTCGGCGTCGCTCGGGTCGAGCACCATCCCCTTGCCGCGCCGGAGCGCGATCACCGTCTCGCGGACGCGCGCGAGCGGCGCGCTCTCGCCGCCCACCGCCCGCGCGAGCTCGGCGTAGCGGATGCCTGTACTCTGCAACGACTTTCGCAGCGCGAACGACGCGCGCAAGACGACGAACCGCGACGACTCCTTCAGCATGCTGTGCCGGTACGAGAACCGGCACTCCGCGTTCGTGAGGTCCACGACGCGCGACTCGCTCCGATCCCACGCGCGCACGCTCGCGATCGTGTCCTTCACTTCTTGGCCGTACGCGCCGACGTTCTGGATTGGCGTCGCGCCGACGAGCCCGGGGATCCCCGAGAGGCACTCGACCCCCGCGAGCCCCGCGCGCACGCACCACGCGACGAGGTCGTCCCACGGCTCGCCCGCCGCGACGTCCACCGAATCCTCGTGAACGACGATCCCGCGAGTCGCGACGCGCACGATTGTCCCGTCGAACCCCGCGTCGGCGAAGACGACGTTGCTCCCGCCGCCGAGCGCCATGACCGGCTCGCCGCGCGCGTCGCAATCGGCGACGAGCTCGACGAGATCGCGCTCACGCCAGGCCGTGACGAGCCGCCGCGCCGGTCCGCCGAGCTCGAGCGTGGTCAAACGCGACATCGGCGCTGAACCGCCGGGCCAGATGAGCCGTTCCATCGACTGATTTCATAGCGTTTTCCTGGCATTTTCGCCCATTTCTCGCTCTTTCCCTTCCGTCGAAAGTCTGCGATGCTTCGTCGCGCAAAGGAGATCGCCTTGAACAACAACAACCCGTACGGTGGAGGGCCGCCGGGCTACCCGCCGGGTGCTCCGCAGCAGGGATACCCGCAACAGCCGCAAGGCTATCCGCAGCAGCAACAACAGCCGCAGCAGCCGCAATACGGCCAGCCGCAGCAGCCACAGTATCCCCAGCAGCCGCCGCAGCCCCAGTACCAGCAGCAGCCCCAATACCAGCAGCCGCAGCAGCAGCAGCCGCAGCAGCCGCAATACGGGCAGCCCCAACCGGGTTACGGCCAGCCGCCGCAGCAGCAGCCGCAGTACCAGCAGCAGCAGCCGCAGCAGGGTTATCCGCAGCAGCAGCAGCAACAGCCGCAGCAGGGTTATCCGCAGCAGCAGCAGCAAGGGTACGGCCAGCCGCAGCAGGGCTACGGGCAGCCGCAGAATTATGGGATGCCGCAGGATCCCAACCAGTTGAATCAGGCGCTGGCCGGGTTCCAGTCGTCGCTGCAGGGCGGCGGCGGTCGGCCGCGCACGCGCAACCCGATCATGACGCTGCTGATCCCGATCGGCATCATCGTCGTCGGCAACATCGCCGGCGCGATCCTGGGCCACATCCTCGCGATCCTCGGCCTCGTGGGCTCGCTGATCTCGCTCGTCGGTCTCGTTCTCTATTACTTCGTCTGCTTCCAGATGATGAACGAGCTGAAGAACGTCACGAAGAACCCGCAGTTCAACGCGTGGCCGATCTTCGTGCCGATTTACAACATCATCTACCTGCTCACCGCGGTGCCGCAGGAGATGCAGCGCGCAAAGCAGATGGTGGGTGCGCAGCAGCCGGTTCGCCCGGTGGTGCTGTACTTCTTCTTCCCGCCGCTCGCGCTCGCCTCGGACCTGAACGACATCGCTCAGCGTCTGCCGCCGGGCTGAAGAGAAGAGGGACCCGGAAGATTTGGGAGATCAGGAAGCGTTTTGTCTTCCTGATCTTCTGATCTTCCTGTGAAACCTCTCCCGATCGACAGCGTGTTGGGCGACGTGCGCGCGGCGATCGCGCGCGCGGGGGCTTGCGTGCTCGAGGCGCCGCCGGGCGCGGGCAAGACGACGCGGGTTCCGCCGATGCTGCTCGAGTCATCGAGCGGCGAGATCGTCGTGCTCGAGCCGCGGCGAATGGCCGCGCGAATGGCCGCGCGGCGCGTGGCCGAAGAGCGCGGCGAGAAAGTCGGCGAGACGGTCGGCTACGCCGTGCGCTTCGAGGAGGCGCGGAGCGAAAAGACGCGGCTCCTCTTCGTGACCGAGGGCGTGCTCACGCGGAGGCTCTCCGGCGATCCCGAGCTCGCGGGCGTGTCGGCGGTCGTGCTCGACGAGCTCCACGAGCGGCACGTCCACACCGACGTCGCGCTCGCCTTGCTCCGGCGCCTGCGCGCCGGGCCGCGAAAGGATCTCCGCGCTCGTCGCGATGTCGGCGACGCTCGACGCCGGCCCGGTCGCCGCGTTCCTCGAGGCGCCGATTGTCCGCGCCGAGGGTCGCCCCTACCCCGTCACGATCGTGCACGAGGACGCGCGCGAGGCGACCGACGCGCGCGCGCTCGAGCTCCGCGTCGCGTCGGCCGTGCGGCGCGCGCTCGGTGACACGCCCGACGGCCACGTGCTCGTCTTCTTGCCGGGCGCCGCCGAGATCCGCCGCGCGATCGACGCGTGCGCGAGCGCCGCGCAGAAGTACGACGCCGTCGTCCTCCCGCTCCACGGGGACCTGCCGCCCGACGAGCAGGATCGCGCCGTCGGCCCGAGCACGCGCCGCAAGGTGATCGTCTCGACCAACGTCGCCGAGTCGAGCGTCACGATCGAGGGCGTCGCGGCGGTCGTCGACAGCGGCCTCGTGCGACGCGCCGAGCACTCGCCCTACACGGGGCTGCCGTCGCTGCGCGTCGAGAAGGCGAGCCGCGCGTCGTGCACGCAGCGCGCGGGCCGCGCCGGCCGCACGCGCGAGGGCCGCGCCTACCGCCTCTACACGAAGGCCGACTTCGACGCGCGACCGGAGCACGAGACGCCCGAGCTCCTGCGCGTCGATCTCACGCAGACGGTGCTCGAGCTCCGCGCGTCGGGCGCGCTCGATTACGCTGGCTCGACCCGCCGCCGCCGAAGGCGCTCGCCGCGGCCGAAGAGCTTCTCGCGCGGCTCGGCGCGGTCGACGCGCGCGGCGCCATCACCGAGACCGGCCGCGCGATGCTGCGCTTGCCGCTCCACCCGCGCGTCGCGCGCGTGGTCGTCGAGGCCGAGCGGCGCGGCGTGGCCGACGACGGCGTGACCGCGGCGGCCCTCCTCGGCGAGCGCGACATTCGTCTCGCCGCGCGCGCGCGCGTCGGCGCCCCCGCCCGCGCGAGCGATCTCGCGACGGACCGCTCCGACGTGCTCGCGATGATGGACGCGCTCTACGAAGGCGGCGAGGTCGACCGCGGCGCGGCGCGGCGCGTGGAGCTCGCGCGCAAGCAGCTCCGCCGCCTCGTGCGCGCCCCGCAGCGCCTCAGCGGAAAAGCTGCCGAGGACGCGCTCCTCACGGCCATGCTTGCAGGATACACGGACCGCGTCGCCAAGCGCCTCTCGGGGCGCGCGCTCGCGCTCGCCGGGGGCAAGGCGGAGCTCGCCGAGACGAGCGTCGTGCGCGACGCGCCGCTCATGGTCGCGGTCGACGCCGAGCAGCGCGGCACGAGCGTGCTCGTCCGCGTCGCGAGCGAGGTCACGCCCGAGCAGCTCGTCGAGCTCGAGCCCGATTGCCTCGACGAGCGCGCGACGACCGAGTGGAACGCCTCCGCCGAGCGCGCCGAGCGCGTCACGCGCCTCGTCTACGACGGCTTGCCGATCGAAGAGACGCGCGCGCCGGCGACCGGGCCCGAGGCGAGCGAGCTGCTCTTTCGCGCCGCGCAGGGCGCGGGCCTCGCGGGCGCCGACTTCGGCACGCTGCGCCTACGCGCCGCCTTCGCCAAGGTCCCGCTCGACGACGCCGCGATCGACGACGCGCTCCGCGAGTGCTGCGAGGGCCGCGCGAGCCTCGCCGAATTGCGCGACGCCGGGCTCGTCGATTCCGTGCGCGCGAGGCTCCCGATGGCGACCATCGATTGCCTCGCGCCCGAGCGCATCACGCTCCCGAGCGGCCGCGGCGCGCGCGTCGCCTACGAGCCCGGCAAGCCTCCGTGGGTCGCCTCGCGCCTGCAGGATTTCTTCGGCCTGCGCGAGACGCCGCGCATCGGCGACACGCCGCTCGTGCTCCACTTGCTCGCGCCCAACCAGCGCGCCGTGCAGGTCACGAGCGATCTCGCCGGCTTCTGGGAGCGCCACTACCCCAAAATCCGCCGCGAGCTCATGCGAAAGTACCCGCGTCACGCTTGGCCGGAAAATCCGGTGCCGGCTGGTTGAAAATCAACCATTCATTGGTCAATATTCGCCCATGTGGCGCCGCCATCTCACGCCGCTCGTCGAAGCCGCCCTCGAGGACACGCCGGTCGTCTTCCTCGCCGGCCCGCGCCAAGCGGGAAAGACCACGCTCGTGCGCGCGCACTGCGACGGCTCCGCCCGCCCGCTGCTCACCCTCGACGACCCGACGGTGCTCGAAGCGGCGCGCGCCGACGCGCCGGGCTTCGTCGCCGGCCTGCCGCAGACCGTCGCGCTCGACGAAGTGCAGCACGCGCCCGAGCTCTTTCTGCCGCTCAAGGCTTCGGTCGATCGCGATTGTCGTCCCGGGCGCTTCCTGCTGACCGGGTCGGCCAACGCGCTGTTCCTGCCGCGTCTCGCGGACGCGCTCGCGGGACGCATGGAGGTCCTCACGCTCTATCCGCTGTCCGAAGCCGAGGTCGAAGGCCGCGCGGGCATCGTCGACGCGCTGTTCGAGGGCGCACCGTTGCCACGAACGCGCGACGCCGCGTGGGCCGAGCGCTGCGTGCTCGGCGGCTACCCGGAGGCGCGCGGCCGTACGGCGCCGGCGCGACGACGTGCCTGGTTCGAGTCCTACGTGGCCACCGTGCTCTTGCGCGACGTACGCGACCTCGCCGCAATCGAGACCGCAGGGGCGCTTCCTCGGCTGCTCGCGCTCGTCGTGTCGAGGGCGCCGGGCCTGCTCAACGCGTCGGATCTCGGCCGGGACGCGGGGCTGCCGACGAGCACCCTCAAGCGGTATCTCGCGTTGCTCGAGACGCTCTTTCTCGTCGAACAGGTGCCGCCGTGGTTCGCCAACGTGGGCAAGCGACTCGTCAAGTCGCCGCGGCTTCACGTCGTCGACAGCGGGGTCGCCTGCCACGTGCTCGGCCTGACGAACGCCGACGCGCTCGAGAGAGCGCCGCTCCGCGGGTCGGTGCTCCAGAATTTCGTCGCGATGGAGCTTCGCAAGCAAGCCGAGGTCAGCGCCGCCCGCCCCAAGCTCCTTCACTTCCGCAGCCACGACGGCCTGGAGGTCGACGCGGTGCTGGAGGACGCGCGCCACCGCGTCGTGGCCGTGGAAATCAAGGCGAGCGCATCGCTGAAAGCGTCCGACGCCGCGGGGATCCGCGCCTTCGCGTCGCTCGCGGGCGATCGCTTCGTACGCGGCGTCGTGTTCTACGGGGGCACCGAGACGGTGCCGCTCGGTGAGCGAATCGAGGCAGTCCCGGTCGGTGCGCTTTGGAGCGGGACGCCACTCAAAACGCCTGGATTGGCTGCGCGACGCCGTCGACGGCCTTGACCGCTTGTTGCGAGCCGTCGTGCCCGCCCTTGCCGAGCGTACCGGCGAGCACCGTGCTGAACTGGTCGATGTCGGGCGTGGTCTGAACGGTTGCAACTGCAACTGAAATGCCGCCCGCGCCGCCGCCGCCGGGTCCTCCCGCGCCGCCGGTGCCGCCGCCGCCGCCGTTGCAGCTCGGCGCGGAGACCGCCGTCGCCGCTCCGCCGGCTCCGCCCGGCTGGCCGCCCTGCCCCGCCGCGCCGTCGGCGCCGTTGCCGCCCGCGCCGGAGTGGACCGTCGAGGCCTGTACGCGCAGCGTGGAGTTGACCACCGCGATCGCGATGCTCGCGCCGCCGCCGGGCGCGCCCGCGCCGCCTTTTCCGCCGCACCCGCCGCACGCGCCGCTGCCGCCCGCGTTGGGCGGGCCGCCCGCGACGAGGTAGCCTCCGCCGCCGCCGCCCTGCGCGGTTCCGCCGCCGCCGCCGGACGCGCCCGCTCGAGGCACCCAGCCGGCGGCGCTGAGGACGCCCGTCGTGGACGCGCTCGCGCCGACGCTGCCCGCGAGCCCGTCGGCGCCCTTTCCGCCGGTGCAGGTCCCGCCGCTCCCCGCCGCACCCGCGGTCGGATCGCTCGGAATGACCGGAAGCCCGCTCGTGGATGCGACCGTATTCGGCGGACCGACGCCGCCGCTCCCGCCGGTCGTCGTGTCGCTCGTGCACGAGCAGCTCTTCGCCGGCGCGACTTGAGTGCCGCTCGCGGGAGCCGGGTTGCCGTCCGAATTCGCCGCGGCGGGCGCGGACGCGATTGGCGAGACGCCGTCGCCGCCGCGGCCCGACGTCACCGCCGCGCGGCGGAAGGTCATCCCCGGCGAGCCGCTGACGAAACACGCGATGCTCGACGCGCCCGGGTCGGTCGCGTCCGGCGCGGTGAGCGTCATGCTCTCGACGAGCGCCGCGGCGCCGACGACGTCGAGCACGTACTGCTGCGCGCCGCCCGGCACGTACGCCGGCGCGACCTCGGTCGGCAAGCTCATCTGCGCCCACGACGCGCAGTCGAACCCGCCGTGCAGCGCGACGCCCGCGGGCGCCGTCTGGATGACGAGGTTCTCCGCGTAAGTGCCGTGACAAATGTAGACGTTGGGCTTCGACGCGTTGCCGGCCGCCGCCAAGATCCCGCGGCCGATCGTCTTGAACGGCGACGCCTTCGCGCCCGTGGCGGTGTCGCTCCCCGTCGGCGCGACGAAGAACCCGTCGGTGTCGTCGACCGCGCAGCCGCCCTGGGCGGGCGTCTTGCTCGAGTCGCAGCCGCCGCCCGAGACCGGCGGAACCGGAGGCGGCGCCGCGTCCGCGCACCCGCCATCGACATCGCACGCCGGCGTCGACCCGCAGTCGAACGCGGCGAGCGCGACGAGGCCGCACGCCGCGAGCCCAAGCCATTCGATTCGCTTCATGGTCGAGAGCCCCTCAGAACGAGTGGAGAGTGTCGGCGATCCCGTCGATTGCCTTGGTCTGCGCCGCCGACCCGTCGTGGCCGCCTTGTCCGGGCGTGCCCGCGAGCACTGTGCTCACGCTGTCGACGTCGGGCTTGGGGCTGCCTTGATTGGTTGCAATTGCAACCGAAATTCCGCCCGCGCCGCCGCCGCCCGCGCCGCCGTTCCCGCCCGTGCCGCCGCCACCGGCCTGACCGGCGGGGCCCGTGCCTCCAATGCCCCCGGGTTGGCCAGGCTGACCGAGAACGCCATTTCCCCCGTTTCCGCCTTTCCCGGCTTTGATGGTCGACGCTTGCACGCGCAGAGTCGTGTTGAGCGCTGCGATGGCGAGACTCGCACCGCCGCCGCCGCCTCCCGCGCCGCCTTCGCCACCGCACCCGCCGCAGGCACCGCTGGCGCCGCCCGCCGTCGGGAGCCCAGGGTCTCCAGCCGAACCACCGCCGCCTTGCGCGGTGCCGCCGCCATTACCCTTCGCGCCCGCCGAAGCGACCCACCCGTTCGCGGTCAGCTCGCCCAGGCTTCCCGTGCTCGAGCCGGCTTCGCCATCGATCCCGTTCGCGCCCGCAGCCGGCATCGTGGCCGGACCACCCGCGTGCCCCGCATCCAAGTCGCCGTTGATTACCGGCAGCCCTGCCGTCGGAGGGCTGTACCCCGCGTCGAAATCGCCGCCACCCGAACCTCCAGTCGTCGTGTCGGTGGTGCACGCGCAGGTCACGGCCGGACACGTGTTGCCGCTCGTGTTCGAAATTCCGGATTTGTTCGGCGACGCTACGGCGAGCTCTGTCCCCGTCGCTCCGTCCATCGCCTTGCCGCCCGTCACCGCCGCCCTCCGAAACGTCATCCCCGGCGAGCCGTCCACGAACGCGCCGATGCTCGACCCGCCGGGATCGGTCGCGTCCGGCGCGGTGAGCGTCATGCTCTCGACGAGCGCCGCCGCGCCGAGCACGTGAAGCGCGTACCCCGACGGCGGCGCGACCGCGGTCGGCGCGCTCGACTGCGTCCACTCGGTGCAGTCGAAGCCGCCGTGCAGCGCGACGCCCGCGGGCGCCGTTTGGATCACGAGGTTCTCGGCGTACGTCCCCTGGCACACGTACACGTTCGGTCGCGTCGAGTCCGCGGCCGCCGCCGCGATGCCCTTTCCGATCGTCTTGAACGGCGCTGCCTTCGAGCCCGCGGCCGAATCGCTCCCGCTCGGCGAGACGAAGAACCCGTCGGTGTCGGCGACCGAGCACCCGCCTTGCGAAGCCGGCTTGCTCGAGTCGCAGCCGCCGCCCGAGACCGGCGGCACGCTCGACGCGTCGGCCTGCGCGTCGCACGTCTGCGCGTCCGCGTCGCAGAACTGATCGCTGTTGCACTCGAGCGCCGCGCCCGCCAAAAGCGCGCACGCGGAGAAGAAAAGCAGAGCACCCCTCATGACGCCCCGACCTTACCACGCCGCCGCGCGAGCCAAGCGCGTTCCGGCGCGCGTCGAGCGCGATCGACGCTCGCTTACTGGAAGCTTACGCGCGCGCTCTACGCGCGGAGCGCCGCGTCGAGCTCACGGAGGGCTTGCGGCAGATCCTGCCTCATCGCGTGGCGCGCGATGAGCGCGAGGTCGAGGTCCGGCAGGTGCACGCTCTTCGACACGACGCGATAGACGCGCTCGTTCGCGTCGAGCGCGTGGACGGCGAACGCTCCGCTCTTGAAGATCCAAACTTCGGGGACGCCGAGCTTGGCGTAGACGTCGAGCTTGTCGAGGAGCGGGGTCGTGTGAATCACCTCGAGGACGATGTCGGGCACGTCGGTCAACCGCTTGCCGACGAGGTAGCACTCGTCCGGCTCGCAGCCGCGGTCGACGGCTTCTTGGCGAAAGGTGGTCGAACCGTAGCCGCGCAGGTCGATGTCCCGCACCCAGGCGTAGTGCTCGACCAAGCGCGCGATGTTCGTCTTCCACATTTCGTGCTCGGGCGACGGGCTCATGAGCTCGAGCACGCCTTTTCGATAAGTCATACGCGGGGTCGGTCCGTCGAGCAGAATCGCGCAGGAGCACGTACTCCTTCCACGACACGCGGAGCAGCATGCGCTGCTCGTCGGGCTCCGGTGCCAGCTCGAGCGATGCCGCGGCGACCATGCGACTCAGCGTACCCGGGCCGCGCGCGTGCGCAAGGAGCCCAAGT
Source organism: uncultured delta proteobacterium (assembly GCA_963731595.1). Taxonomy (GTDB): domain Bacteria; phylum Myxococcota_A; class Polyangia; order Polyangiales; family Polyangiaceae; genus DASXHD01. The sequence goes on along the minus strand of CAVSWE010000001.1, from coordinate 30,782 downwards.
CGGCGCGCGGCGCGCGCGTGACGTAGGATGCGTCGGCGCGCGTGCCCTATCCGCTCCTCGCCCATCAAGCGCCCGTCCTGCCGCTCAAGGCGTGGTGGCCGGGCTACTTCAACGGCACCGCGCTCGTCGTCGGCAGCCTCGCGCCCGATCTCCAGAATTTTTGGATGCGCGCGGCCGGCGCGGACGAGATCGGCCACACGTTCGTCGGCCAATTCACCTTCTGCCTGCCGATCACGATGGCCGTCGTGCTCCTCGTCGGAAACCTCGACCTCGGCGCCGTGATCGCCGCGCGCCTCGGAAAGCGCTTCGCGTGGCTCGCGGGCGCCGCGAGCGCCGTCGCTCGCCCGGGAGGAATCGAGCGCGCCGTGATGAGCGCGCTCGTCGGCTCGTTCTCGCACCTCGGCTTCGACGCGCTCACGCACGAGGCCATCCCGGCCGGTCGCCTCCGCCACTTCCACCACGTCGCGTTCACGATGCACTCCGTCTCGCAAGCGGTCGCGTCGGTCCTCGGCGCGCTCGTCGCGCTCGCGTACCTGCGGAAGATCTCCGTGCAGAATGCACGCGAAGCCCCCGCGCGTCGCCCCGGCGCGTGGCTTCTCGTCCTCGGCGCGCTCGCGGGCGCCGTGCTCGGCGCGAAGTGCTCGATGCCTGCAATCCGCCACCCGGATTGGTACTTCGAAGCCGGTCGCGTCTACGTGTGGGGCTACGCGGCCTTCTTGGTCGCCGCGGCCATGGGCGCGGGTGCGCTCTGCACGGCGGCCGTGCTCGCCGCGATCGACCGCCGCCGCCCGCCCGCGCTCTCGTAGCGTCGAACGCGATTCGTCAGCCGCCCGTCACGTTCGGCACCGAGACGAGCTCGTTGATGTTCGGCTCGAGGGTGATCTCGATGCGGCGGTTCTTCTGGCGGCCGGCGTCGTTGTCGTTCGCGGCGATGGGGTCGAACGCGCCGTAGCCCGCGGCCGAGAGCGCCTCGGGGCGCATGCCTTGTGCGACGAGGAAGTGGACGACCTCCACCGCGCGCCGCGTCGACAGCTCCCAGTTCGACGGAAAGCGGCCCGTCCGGATCGGCACGTTGTCGGTGTCGCCGGCCACCTGGAAGTGCCGGTCCGGGATGGTCCGGAGCACCTTCGCGACTTGCGCGAGCGCCGCTTGGCCGGCTGGCTTGATGTCGGTGCGGCCCGAGTCGAAGAGCACGTCGTTCGAGAGCTGGAGCACCATGCGCCCGTTGCGCAGCGCGACCTTGAGCTGTCCGGCGTCGACCATGCGCTGGAACTTCAGCGCGAGCTCCTTGAAGAGCTTCGTCCGCGACTCCGCGGCGGCTTGCGCCTTGCGGAGCTCGTCGAGGCGCGACTTGGCGTCCGCGAGCGCGCTCGCGAGGACGCCCTTCTGGCTGAGCAGCTCGTCGGCGTTCTTGCCGAGTCGCGTGAGCTCGGTGCGGAGCTGCTGGTTTTCGGCGGTCGCGGCGTCGAGCTTCGTCTGGAAGTCCTTCTGCGAGCTCTCGAGCGACGCGACGGTTCGGTCGCGATCGGCCGACGCGGCCTGCGCCTTCTTGACGGCGTCGTTCAGACGTTCAATCTCGCCGCGCGAGGTCGCGAGGTCCGTCGCGAGCTTGTCGGCGCGCGCCCGCTCGCTCGCCGCGTCCTTCACCGCGAGATCGTAGCGCTCCTGCGAGACGCACGCTCCGGTCGAGAGCGCCGCGAGGAGCAGCGCGAGGTGCGAGGCGCGCGCGATCATGGGGTCAGGGTGGAATCGACGCGGCGGTCCTTCGCCCACGTCGGCTCGTCGGAGCCGGTCGCGTCGAGCGCGCCGCGCGAGGTCTCGTTCAGGTGAGCGCCTTGGACTTTGTGCTGCTCGAGGTACGCGGCGACCGCGTGCGCGCGCCGTGCGCCGAGCGACAAGTTGTACTCTTCGGTCCCGCGCGGATCGGCGCGGCCGGTGAGCTCGACGCGGCGGTTCGCGAGCGGCCCGGTCGTCAGGCACGCGGCGACCTTGTCGAGCACCTGCGCGTCGGCGCGCGTGAGGAGCGTCGCGTCGAACGCGAACTTCGGGTCGACGTCGACCGGGTTCGGCGCGTCGAGGTGACAGAGCCGGAAGAGATCGTCCGAGACGGTGAGGGTCGTGCCCACCGGATCGCGCGCGCCGGGACGCCTGCGGCGTAGACGACGTGGTGACGGCGGTCGGGACGTCGGCGGGCTTCTTCTCGCCGCCGCACCCGGTGACGAGAAGCGCAGCGACAGGCGACATGAGAGATTCGCTCGAGGATCATGGGATGGCTCCCTAGCGGGTTGAGCTCGCCGGAGCAAACCTTCGAAGGTCGGCGGAATTCCCCGTTCGCGCGGAGAGCGTCAAGCCGCCGCGGTCGCGACCGCAAAGCGGGGCGCCGCGCGACGGGTCCTCAGCGCCTTCGGCGGTCGCGAGTCGGATGCGATCCTCCTTTGCCGCTCGCGACACCGACGGATACGCTTCTGAAGTGCGCGTCGCCAGCCTCGTCTTCGCCGGGATGCTCGCGGGCGACCAGGGCACGACGACGCCGGACGCGCCGGTTGACGCGGCGTACGACGCGCCGCCCGTCGAGCCTCTCCAGATCGCGACGATCACAGCGACGGTCGCGAGCACGCGCTTCGTGACACGCGAACATTTTCTCGCGAGCGCGAAGACGCAAATCACCGGCCGCGATCACCTTTCACCGAATCTCTACTTCGATCCGGCCTCCGACGGTGACTCGCCGTGGATCGACCTGCCGGGCTTGTCGGCCGCGCGCGCGCGCGTGTCGCGCTCGCGTGAGCGCGCGATCGACGCGGTCCGTGCGGCCGCGAGCGTACGGCGGCAGCCCGCGTTGGTCCGAGCCGCCGGCCTTCCGGACGTCGGCGAATCGCGCCGGCTGATCGACGCGCTCACGCGGACCGTCTGGAGCTCGCATGCGATGGGCTAAGCCCCTGGCGCTCGGCCTCGTGGCGCTCTCGGGCTGCTTCGGCGCGGGCAACGGTCCTCCCGACGGTGGGCCCGCCGATGCTGCGGGGGACCGAGCGTGCACGTTCATCTGCGGCGACGGCGGTGGTGTCGTCGACCCGTTCGGCGACGCTTCCGTCATGCTGCGCACGCGCGCTCTATTCCTCCAGACGTGCGCGGGCGGGCCGGAGTCGGGCTGCCACTCCGAGAACGCCGCGAACTTCAAGCTCTCGCTCGACCCGGACGGCGGAGACGTCATCGACGTTCCTTCGACGGAGATGCCCGGCCTCGTGAGGGTCAAGCCATTCGCCACCGACCAGAGCTATCTCTTCTGGAAGGTCAGCGCCGACCCGCGCATCGACGGCGGCGCGATGCCGCTCAACGCCGCCGTCGACCCGCGGATCCCGGCCCTCATCGGCGCCTGGATCGACGCTGGCGCGCCGACGCAGTAGCGCTCGAATCCACGCCTTGCGGACCAGCCACGTCTTCACGCCTTGGGTGAGGAGCACGTAGAGGAACAGCGTGGCGATGAGCAGCGGCCAGTAGAGCGGTGGAGTCGCACGAAGCCGAGCGCGTCTGCGAAAGGCGAGAACGGAAGCCAGATGCCGACGGCCATGATGCCACGATCGGGTGAGCGTGAGCGCCGCGCTCGCGCGGCTCTGCAGGAACGGCACCTTGTTGGTTCGGATGATGTGGATGATGAGGGTCTGCGTGAGCAGCGACTCGACGAACCATCCCGTCTGGAAAAGGCTCGCGTGCGCCGGCGTCTGCGCCCGAAAGACGAACCACATCATCACGTAGGTCGTGTAGTCGAAGACGGAGCTGCACGGCCCGATGAAGACGATGAACTTGGTGATCTCGCGCATCGACCACGGCCTGGGCAGGCGATCTGCTCGGGGTCGACGTGCGTCGGTCGGGATCGGGACCTGGGAGAAGTCGTAGAGCAGGTTGTTGGTCAGGATCTGGATCGGCGCCATCGGCACGAACGGGAGCAGCGCGCTCGCCCCGAGCACGCTGAACATGTTGCCGAAGTTCGAGCTCGCGCCCATGCGGACGTACTTGCAGGATGTTCGCGAAGACCTTGCGCCCTTCGACGATGCCTTCTTCCAGCACCATGAGGCTCTTCTCGAGCAGGATGAGGTCCGCCGACTCGCTTGCGCGATGTCGGCCGCCGTATCGACGGAGATGCCCACGTCGGCCGCACGCAGACCCGGGCGCATCGTTGATGCCGTCGCCGAGGAAGCCGACGACGTTGTCGCGCCGCTGCAGGGCCTCGACCACGCGCTGCTTGTGGTGCGGCGACAACCGCGCGAAGAGGTGCGTCTCCGCCGCGGCCGTGGCCAAGGCGTCCTCGTCCATCGACTCGATTTGCGCGCCCGATGAGGACTCGCGTGACGGCCATTCCGACGTCGCGGCAGACCTTGCGGCTCACCGCCTCGTTGTCGCCGGTCAGCACTTTGATCGCGACGCCGTGCTGGTGCGAGCGCCTCGATCGCAGGGCGCGCGCTGTCCTTTGGCGGGTCGAAGAACGCCACGTAGCCTCGCAGCACGAGGTCCGATTCGTCGTCCTTCGTGTACGACTCGCTTGATCGCGAAGTCGCGGTAGGCGATGGCGAGGACGCGAAAGCCGTCGGCGCCCAGCTTCTCGAGCTCGATGCGCAGATCGTCGACGATGACCTTCTCCATCGCGAAGACCTCGCCCTCGTACTCGAACGAGGCGCACCGTCTGAAGACCTCCTCCGGAGCCCCCTTGCAGATCAGCCGGCGCGAGCGGTCGGGGCGCTCCACCACCACCGACATGACGCGCCGGCTGAAGTCGAAGGGGATCTCGTCGACCTTGCGGTGCTCGGGAACTCGGAGCGACTCGTGGATCTCCTTGTGCGCGAGGATCGCGCGGTCGAGGACGTTCGTAGCCCCGTCTGGAAATGACTGTTGAGGTACGCGAGCGTCAGCACGTCCTCGTCTTCCTCGAGCTCCACGTCGCAGTGTCGCTCGAGCACCACCTGGTCGGCCGTGAGCGTGCCGGTCTTGTCGGTGCAGAGCACGTTCATCGCGCCGAGGTTCTGGATCGAGTGGAGGCGCTTGACGATCACCTTCTTGTTCGCCATCGCGCATCGCGCCCTTGCGTGAGGCAGACGGTGACGATCATCGGAAGCATCTCGGGCGTCAGTCCGACGGCGACGGCCAGCGCGAAGAAGAAGGCCTCGCGCCAGTTGCCCTTGCTGAGCCCGTTGATGACGAACACCAGCGGCACCATCACGGCGATGAAGCGGATCATGAGCCACGTGAAGCGCGCGACCCCTTTGTCGAACGCGGTCGGCGGCGGTTGACGCGCGAGGGTGCTCGCGAGCGAGCCGAGGTACGTCGCGCCGCCGGTCGCGACGACCACTGCCGTCGCCGGTGCCGCTCTCGACGCTCGTGCCGAGGAAGCAGACGTTCCGGAGCTCGAGCGCCGACGTGGACGGTGCTTCACGGACGTCGAGCTTCTCGACCGGCATCGACTCGCCCGTCAGGCTCGCCTGGATGACGAAGAGGTCCTTGGCCGTCACGAGCCGAACGTCCGCCGGCACCATGTCGCCGGCGCCGAGCCGGACGATGTCCCCGGGCACGAGCTCGCGCAGCGGGAGCTCGCGCGCGCTCCCCTCGCGGATGACCGTCGCCGTGACCAAGATCATGGCGCGGAGCTTCTTCGCAGCCGCATCGGCGCGCGACTCTTGGACGAACCGCAGCACGACGCCAATCACGATCATCAGCGCGATGACCGTCGCCGCGCGCACGTCGCCAGTCGCGATCGAGACCGCGGCGAGCAGCGCGAGCAGAAGCACGAGCGGATTGGCGAGCGCCTTGCCGAGGAGCACGAACCGACCGTGACCTTCGTCCTTGGCGAGGACGTTGGGCCCGTAGCGGTCGAGGCGCTCCTCGACCTCGGCCTCGGTCAGCCCAGCTTCGCGGGTGCCGAGAGCCACGAAGAGCTCCGCGACCTCCTGCCCCGCGAGATCGGTCAACCGTTCACCGGCGCGCCGCTCTTGCGCCGACCGGCGCCCCTGTCTCGCTGTATTCGCGCCGATCGCCTGCCTGCTCTGCACGTCGGTTCCGCGCAGCAAAGTTCGCGCCCAGCAGGCGAGCCGCGTCGCGGTCAGTGCCAGGTGATGTCGAACACCATCGACTGGGCCGTCCACGTCACGCCCGCGTCGGTCGCCACGTTCTCCTCGATGCCCCAGAAGTAGCGCTCGCCGAGCGCGACGTTCGTCTGCGCAGCTTGCTGCGTGTTGAACCCGCCGTCGAACTCGGCGGCGTTCGTCTTGCCGAGGGGGGACGCGTACCAAGGATCGCCGATGCTCGGGGCGCCGCCGTCCATCCCCGTGCCGTAGACGTCGAGGCGCGCGGGCGTCGACCCGGCGCTCCACGTGAACGGGGTCGGCAGCGTGCCGGCGTCGACCGGCGCGAACAATCCGTAGCCGTGGAAAGCGACCTCGGCGCTCGGGACAGCGACGGTGCCCGCCGCGACCGCGAACGCCGACGAGACGTCGCGGCGGAGCGCAGAGAGCGTCAGCGGATCGCGCTGCGCGTCGGTCTCGGCGAGGTAGGTCGGGTGAAGCACCTGCACGCGGTACGACCCAGGCGCCGCGAGCAAGTCGAAGGTTCCGTCGCTCGACGTGGTCACCCGGTTCACGAAGAAATGGTGCGAGCCCTTCTCCTCGCGATCCAGCTGCACGAGGTAGCCGCCGATGGGCGCGCCGTCCGAGACGACGACGCCGCTCACGTGCGCGAGCGCCGTCGGCGAGGGCTGCGGGACCGTGAGCCGCGAACAGGGGTTCGGGTTCTTCGCGTCGTACGTGGGCGCCTGCGCGGGACACGCCGCGAAACCCGAGTCGCCCGGATCGATCGCGAAGCGCGTGTACTTCGCCTTGTTGCCGGCGGCGTCGTCGCCCACGACTTGGAAGACGTAGAGAAACTGCCCCGCGGGAAGGGTCGCCTGTCCCGTGAAACCGCCGGCGCCGTCGCTCGACAGCGTCAGGAAGGGCGCGGTCCAATCGGTGCTCTGCCCGAAGCCGCCCCACACACTCACGGCGGTCGCTCCGGACCACTGCGGCTTGTACGAGAACGTCACGGTCGACGGGCCGCCCGCGTCGCTCGGAGTCGTCGCGTCGTTGGTCGTGACGTCGGAGGTCCCGGTGTCTGCGGGACCGGCGTCGTTGACGACCCCGCCCGAAGAAGAGCAAGCGACGAGCGCGATGGCGACGGACGACGAAAGGAACAAAAGGCGCATCCACGCCGGCAGTGCAACCACCGATCCACGACGAGACCCGCTGCAAATGGGCTGTTTTTTGCGGGCAAACGCCGACCGCCGGCGCGTTCATGAACGTCGGGACGGCCAGGGGCCCTTCCGAGTCACCCGCGTACGCGCCGTCGATCGCCTCGACGTTTCGCATCGCCGGCCGCTCGATCCGCAACGCCCACGCTCCGCGGCGGCGTTGACCGCCTACGTGTGGGGCTACGCGGCGTTCTTGGTCGCCGCGGCGATGGGCGCGGGCGCGCTCTGCACGGCGGCCGTGCTCGCCGCGATCGATCGCCGTCACACGGGCAGCAGCCGCACCGTCGGGAAGTGACGCTGCAGGCGCCTGAGAATCCTCCATGTCGCTCGTGTACACCACGCCGCCGCCCCTCAGCGCAGCCGAGGCCATCACGACGGCGTCGGCCAGAGACGCTCCTCGGATCGCGCCGAGCGCCTCGCCCGCAGCGCGGCAAAGCAGCGACGGCATCCCTTCGACGACGACCATCGCGAGGATCTCTTCGCGCAAGTCGCTCCGTCCGCGCCACCACTCCACGTAGGCGACCGCCGGCACGATCGGCAGGAGGCCACGGCGGACGATCGCGCGGAGCGCCTCGGTCGCGCGCGGCTTGCGACGCTCCAGCGCGATGAGCATCCCCGTATCGAACGTGAACGTCACGCGGCGCGCCGCCGCCTTCTCTTCTTCGGAGCGTCGCCGCGCCACTCCGCTTCGATGCGCTCGATCGCCTCGTCGTCGAGCGGAGGGACGCCGTACTTCTCGAAGAACGCCTCGGCCGCGGCGAATTTCGTTTCGCGCGAGGCGATCTCCGCGAGCAGCGCGGAGACGTTTCCCTTGTGCCGCCGCGCCGCGAGCGCCTTCAGGTTCTCGAGGGTCGCCTCGTCGAGGGAGAAGCTGGTGGTCTTCGTCCTGCCGGGGCGCATAATGGCAGTGTAGCACATCACGCGGCGCGGCCGCGGCGATGGCCGCGCGTCGCGAGACTCGGCGCCCCGCCCGGGAATTTTTCCGTGCGGGCCACGGAAGATCGACGCGCCTACGGTGCCGCGGCCGCCGCCTGAACGGCGATCACCACGTTCTTCGTGTCTCGCGAGAAGTGGGCGTAGTAGCGGGGTCTGCCGCGCGGCCCCTCGAACGCGCGAACGAAGACCACGAAGGTCTTGTCCGCGAGCGCGGGTCCCATGCTCTCGACGATCCCGGCGCTCGGCGCGGAGTTGCCGAGGTGAACCGTGAGCTCGCGCGGGAGCTTTCCGGCGAGGGTCTCGACGACGCGGACGCCGAGATCGAAGGTGACGCGGTGTCCGCCGCGCTCCTCCTTCTTCATCGTGACGGTCTCGACGCGCGCGCGCACGACGCCGTCGGCGAGCTCGGTTCGCTCGCGCAAGCGCGCGTCCTCGAGCGGCGGAACGGTGTTCGGATCGTCCAGCGCCATTCCGACGGCGCTCGGGTCGATGCCGTCGTCGAACAGCCGCTGCGCGCGAGCGTCGTACGGCGCGAGCGGCCGCGAGGGCGCCGCGGGCTGGGCGCAGGCGACGACCGCGGCGGCGCAAACGCAGAGCAACCGATGCTTCATCGCCCGTACGCGAAGCAAGAATCTCGCCGCGCCGGCGACGGCGGTACGCAAGTTGCTGCGGACACGGCGGCATGCCTTCCTCGCTCCGGCCCGCATGGGCGCTCCTGGTCGTCGCCGTCGTGCTCGCAGCGCCCGCGTGCGGCTCGATCCCGCCGGCCCGCCCATGCACGACGAACGCCGACTGCGAGGCGGGCCTCGCGTGCGTCGCGGGCGCGTGCACCGCCGCGGCGACCGACGCCGGCTCCCCGCTGCCGGACGGGGCGACCACCGACGCACCGAGCTGCGCGGCCGGCGGCCCCGGCATGACCACGTGCGGCGGCGGCGGCGAGAGCTGCTGCACGAGCCTCCCCGTCGGCGGCGGCACGTTCTACCGAAATTACTCGAACGCCGGCAGCGGCCCGGTGCAGGAGGCGGACCCGGCCACCGTCAGCAGCTTTCGCCTCGACGAGTACGAGGTGACCGTCGGCCGCTACCGTCAATTCGTACACGCCCTGCTCGGCACCGGCGGCAACGCGGGCTGGCTCCCCGCGCCCGGTTCGGGAAAGCACACCGCACCTGAACGGCGGCGGCGGCCTCAAAGACCTGAGCCCGGGCTTGGGCTCGTGGGAAAACGGTTGGAGCTCCGACTACGACGCGAACCTCGCGACCTACGAGGGCCCGTGGGCGACGAGCAACCCGGTGAACGACAACCTCTCCTGCGGCGGCAACCCCTACGCGACCTGGACGCCGAAGCCGGGCGCGCACGAGAACCTCCCGATGAACTGCGTCGACTGGTACGACGCCTACGCGTTCTGCATCTGGGACGGCGGCTTCCTGCCGTCCGAAGCCGAGTGGGAGTACGCCTCCGCCGGCGGCGACGAGCAGCGCGAATATCCCTGGGGGAGCGCCGACCCGGGCGAGGCGAACCACTACGCGATCTACGGATGCTTGTTCCCGTCCGCCTCCGGCGCTTGCAGCGATCTCTCCAACGTCGCGCCGGTCGGCACGGCCTCGCAAGGCGCGGGAAAGTGGGGCCAGCTCGATCTCGCCGGCAACGTCTTCGAGTGGACGCTCGACTATTGGTACCAGCAGTACCAGTCGCCGTGCGTCGACTGCGCCGCGTTGACGTTGACCTCCACCGAACCGTTCCCGACGCGCTCGTCGCGCGGCAGCGCCTTCGAGCGGACGGGCACGGGCCTCCTGTCTCCTTGGTACCACTCGTACGAGTCCGAGATGGACCGCTCTCCGTACACCGGAATTCGCTGCGCGCGGACGCCTTGATGCCGCGCGCCTGGTGCATTCGGCTGTTCGTCGTCGTGGCCGTTTTGGCGGCGGCCTGTTCGAGCCGCCGCCAGCCCGCCGCGTCCGCCGGCGCGCACGCCGCTGCTGCGCCCACGGCCGCGCGGCGCGTCGAGTGCCCGATGCGGCTGCTCCACGACGTCCCCTTCGTGCAGCTTCGGGTCGACGCGGGTCCGCCGGAATGGTTCATCCTCGACACCGGAGCCCCTGTCTCCGTCTTCTCGTCGCGCGTTGCGGCACGCGCGCGACACGCCCCGATGGACGCGAGCGTTCAAATCGACGACAGCCCAGACGGAGGCGCCTCCGCGCTCTATTCGTTCGACGGCGTGCGCCTCGGCGACGCGACCTTGAATGGGGTCGCGGGCGTCGTCGCGGATCGGGCGGATTTCGACGAGGCGACGGGCCTTCGACTCGGCGGCATCCTCGGCTTCTCGGCCTTCGACGGCTACCTGCTCACGCTGGATTATCCAGCCCGCCGCGTCGTGCTCGAGCACGGGGCGCTTCCCGACGTCGACCAGCGCGACGTTCTCTACCTGACCACGCACGATCTCCACCCGGCCATCGCGACGCGCGTCGCAGGTCGTCCGCGGCTCACCGAGATCGATTCGGGCTCCGGGTTCTTCCTCGAGCTCCCGACGGCGGACGACACACTGCCGTTCGCGGAGCCTCCCGTCGTGACCGACCACATGCTGACGATCGGCGGCCGCGCCGTCGCGCGCACGGCGAGGCTCCGCGCCACGATGACGATCGGCGCCCACGTCATCGAGAACCCGACGGTCATGATGAGCGACCCTGCGCGGATGGGCCACGCCATCGCGCGCATCGGCGGGCCGCTGCTCGCGCACTTCGTCGTGACCTTCGACACGGCGAACGGACGAGCGCGCTTCGCGAGCGGCGAACGCACGATCACGGCGCCGCCGGTCAAGACGCTGGGCCTCGAGTTCGTTCGACGACAGGGGGCGTGGCAGATCATGGACTTCGTCCCGCCGAGCTCGGGGCCCGCCCTCGGGCTCGCCGTCGGCGATCGCGTCGTAACGGTCGACGGCAAGCCCTCCGCCGCCCTCGACGCCGACGATTTGACGGCTGCCCGCTACGAGCGAGACGTTCGCTTCGTCTTCGCGCGCGGGCAGGAGCGACTCGCCGTCACCGTCCCCGTGACCGTGCTCGTGCCGTGAGACTTCGCGCGCGTGACGGCGTGGACGAGCGCGTATGGGTCGTAAGCTGCGACGCGGGCGGGTTTGACCGCTCCGCGGCGAGAGGTCATATTGGTCACATGCGAACGACCTCCTTCGCCCAGGCCAAGGCTCACCTGTCGGCGCTCGTCGACGCGGCCGAGCACCACGGCGCGCGCATCCTCATCCTGCGCCACGGCAAGCCCGCCGCGGCCATCGTGCCGCCGGACGTCGTGCTCGCTCCCGCGCGCAAGCGGAGGAGCCGTTCGCCCGCCGACATCGAGGCGCTCCACGCCGCGCTCGGCCCCGGCGACGCGGGGAGCGCGGTCGCCGACTTGCTCTCGGGCCGGCGATGAAGCTCGTCCTCGACGCCTCGGTCGTCGTCGCCTCCGAGCGCACCGGCGAGCCGCATCACGCGCGCGCGCGCGCGGCGGTCGATCGCGCGCTTCGCGCGGAGGACGAGATCGTCGTGCCTGCGCTCTTCGTGCCCGAGGTGGTGGCGGCGCTCGCGCGGCGAGGCCACGACGCCGCCGCCGCGGAGAGGCTCGTGCTCGCGCTCACGGCCGCGCCCGCCGAGATCGTCACGCTCGGTCCGCGGCGCGCCTTCGGCGTCGCCCGCTTCGCCGCGCGGTCCGGCTTGCGAGCCGCGGACGCGTGCTACGCGTGGCTCGCGTGGCGGCGGGGCATCGATCTGGTGACGCTCGACGAGGAGCTGGTCCGCCGCGCGCCGCCGGGCACGGTCGCGCGCCTGCCGTGACCGCGCGCCTCGCGCGCTCCTAGCATTTCGAGCTCTGGAGCGCGGTGCAGACCCGAGACGAGGAGCGAAGCTCGGCGCGCCGGAAGTGGGCCCGGTGCTACATTGGTCGCCATGCAGTCCACGGGCGGCCGGTTGCGTCACGTCCGCGCGCCGCGCGCGATTCACTTTCCGACGGAGGCCGAGGTGCCCGAGAGCAAGTTGCATCTCAAGGTGCGCACTGCGCTGTTCCTGATCTTGACGCGAGAGCTCGCGGCGCGGGCGTGCATCGGGAGCGACCAGTTCGTCTACTGGAACGCGCGCGATCCGCGCCGCTGCCTCGCGCCGGATGCCTTCGTGAAGCTCGGGCGTGAGGACGAGGCGTTCGCCTCCTGGAAGACCTGGGAGCGTGGCGGCCCACCGGAGCTCGCCGTCGAGATCCTGAGCGAGAGCGACGACTGGGAGGACAAGCTCGAGCGGTACCACGAGCTCGGCGTCCGTGAGCTCGTGAGCTTCGACCCGGAGAGCACCCGCCTGCGCGTCTGGGACCGCGTCGACGAGGATCTCGTCGAGCGCGTGCTCGACGACGACACTGCGACGCCGTGCACCACGCTCGGAGGGTTCTGGGTCGTCGCCGCGGCGGACGGCACGCCCGCCCTTCGCCTCGCGCGCGACGCGCGCGGCAAACAGCTCTGGCCCACGCCGGGCGAAGCCGAAGCGCATGAAGCGCAGGCGCGGCGGACCGAGCACTCTGCGCGCGTCGCCGCAGAGAAGCGCGTGGCGGAGCTCGAGAAGAAGCTCCAGAAGCGGCGTCCCCGGAAGTAATCGAGTGCTACATTGGTGCCATGCAGCCCCCGGGCGGCCCGGGCGGCCGGTTGCGTCACGTGCGCGCGCCGCGCGCGATTCACTTTCCGACGGACGCCGAGGTGCCCGAGAGCAAGTTGCATCTCAAGGTGCGAACTGCCCTGTTTCTGATCTTGACGCGAGAGCTCGCGGCGCGTGCGTGCATCGGCAGCGACCAGTTCGTCTACTGGAACGCAAGGGACCCACGCCGTTCTCTCGCGCCCGACGCATTCGTGAAGCTCGGCCGCCAGGACGAAACCTTCGCCTCCTGGAAGACCTGGGAGCGCGGGGCCCGCCGGAGCTCGCCGTCGAGATCCTCAGCGAGAGCGACGACTGGGACGAAAAGCTCGAGCGCTATCACGAGCTCGGCGTGCGCGAGCTCGTGAGCTTCGACCCGGAGCCCGCGCGCCTGCGCGTGTGGGATCGGGTGGATGACGATCTCGTCGAGCGGATCGTCGAGGGGCCGACGACGCCGTGCACCGACGCTCTCCGCCTTCTGGGTCGTCGCGCCGGTCGAGGGCACGCCCGGACCGCGTCTCGCGCGCGACGCCGCCGGGCGCGATCTCTGGCTGACGTCGGCGGAGCTCGAGGCGGACGCGCGCCGCGCCGCCGAGCAACGGATCGTGGAGCTCGAGGCGGAGCTCCGGCGCCGCGGCGGATGAGCGGGGCGGGCGTCGCCGTGGTAAAATGACGATATGCAGTCCCCGGTGGGCCGCCTGAGGCACCTTCGCGCGCCGCGCGCCATCGACTTCCCCACGGAGGCCGAACTGCCCGAGACGAAGACTGACTTGAAACTGCGCACGGCGCTGTTTCTGATTCTGATGCGCGAGCTCTCCGCTCGAGCGTGCATCGGGAGCGAGCAGTTCGTCTATTGGAACGCAAAGGATCCCGGCCGCTGCTTGGCGCCTGATGCCTTCGTAAAGCTCGGCAAGCCCGACGAGTCTTTTCGCTCGTGGAAGACGTGGGAACGCGGCATCCCGGAGCTCGCGATCGAGATCTTGAGCGAGAGCGAAGAGTGGGCCGAAAAGCTGGACCGATATGACGAGCTTGGAATCCAAGAGCTCGTGAGCTTCGACCCCGAGACTGAGCGGCTGCGGATCTGGGACCGCGTCGACGACGATCTCATCGAGCGTGTGATCGAGGGACGCGTGACCCCGTGTCTGACGCTCGATGCGTACTGGGTCGTTGCCGCTGTGGACGGCACGACCGCGCCTCGCCTCGCCCGCGATCCAGCGGGCTCCGACCTGTGGCCCACCGAAAGCGAGCGCATCGCCGAGCTCGAAGAAGAGCTTCGCCAGGCCCGCCGCTGACGTCTAGGGGGCTGAAATCGCAATCGCAGTCGTAGTTCTTCATCGCCGCGACAGGGCCCTGTATCTTCGCGGAACCGACGACGAACGTGGACCTGGTCGAATACGCCGCGCGCATCCTCCGCCCGCTGCGGATCGACGGCGAACCGCAGCTCAATACTCGTCGTCGGGCTCGCGCTTCGTGGCGTTCCAAATCTCGACGTACTTTGCCCGCACCGTGGGGTCGAGCTCGTTTTCGAGATGGAGCGGTAGCTTCGCGGCGCGAATGAGCTCCTGAATGTCGGCGAGATCTTTCAGGCGATCGGGATTGGTCATTCCAGAAGCCAGCTTGAGCTCCACCAAATTCTTGACCGGCACGATCCTCACGTCGACGGCGCGGATGGCAACGCTCGGATCAGGGAAGCTGACGGCCTTTGGCTTGCCGTCTCCCGGGTAGTCGCCGGTGAGAAGGACGTCGATCTTCACGCCGTGCTCGGTGTCGCGCATCCCCTTCGAACCCGCGAACCGCTCCGCCCAGCCGCGGCCGAGGTGCTTGGCTTTGAACGTTGCGAGCCCTTCGCGCGTCATCAGAACGGCCACGTCGGTCGTCACTCGCCGATACCCGTGCGCGTTCAACGCCATCGCCCCTGCAATCGCGTACGGGATGTCGTCCGATTCGAGCGTGGCGGCAAGCTTTCGCATCGCCTTGTTCACTTCGTCCATTCCCATGAAGAACCTCTCGGCGCGCGCCGCTGCGTCCCAAAACTCGCGTGACAGGTCGGAAGCTTCGCCCGGCATGGGAATCATCGTAGCGCAAAGGGTGGACCGCACGGCCGTGCGACGAGAATCGTGGGCATTCGGCAACCTCCGCGCAGCACCTGGCGTGCGCGGAGATCACTGCCGGCACGCCCGCGGCTCCGACCGCGTCACGCGCGCTCGCGCAGCCAGGCGAGCGTCGCCGCGGAGAGTCCGCACCCGATCGCGACGGCGGCGAGCAACGTGTGAATCGAGGGCGGCACGAAGGCGGCGGCGACGGCCGCGAGGCCCGCGCGATGGGCAAGCCGAAGAGCAGGAGCACGAGCGCGAGCGCGCGCAGCGACAGCGCGGCCGACGTGAGCGCGGCGAGCGACGTGGCGACGGCGATCACGTTCAGGGAGGCGACGAGTCGGCGAGCGCGGAACACAGCGCGGGGTGAGGCGCCCATGCGCTGACTGGCCAGACGGGCCGGAGGACGTTACGTTTCTTCCATGGCAGCGAAAGTCAGCCCCCGCGTGGAGCAATTGCTCGAAGAAGCGGCAGCGCTCTCTACTGACGAGCTCGCCGCCCTGCTCGAGGCCCTCCAGAGTTTACCGGCGCGGCAGGACGGCCTGCCCGGGCGTCATGCCGTCGTCGCCGAGCGAGTGGCGCGAGCGCACGCTGGTGATGCGGCGCTTTCGATCGACGAGGTCGAGCAGAGCATTCGACGCGACCTCGACTTTTGAGACGCGCATGGCGGCGAGAATCCTTCCGGCGGCGCGCGACGATCTCCGCGAGGCCATTCGTTACTATCGCAACGTCAACCCGCCTGCCCTCGGCAAGCGGCTTGCGGTGCGCGTCTTGGCGGCGTTCAGGGAGGCCGTGAGCCTCGTCCAGTCCATGCCGCGGACTCGGCCCGAGCACCCCGACATTCCCGGTGCGCGGTACGTGATACTGGCTGGCTTTCCGTACGTGGTGTTCTACACCGTGAAAGAAAGCGACATCATCGTGGTCGCCGTCGAGTATGCGACGCGAGATTACGTCGAGCGGGTCTCCAAACGCTCGGCGGGATCAGAATGAAGTGTCCAGCGCGTGGATGAATCGGTGTTTCCGTCGGTCGAGCGTTTCGTCGCCGTCGCCGCCGCGCGTTCCTCGGCCGGCCGATTGACGCGCTACCGCTTCTTCCTGAACGACAGCAAAAACCAATCGGCGACGAGGCGCGGCTTGGCGCCCGGGACCGCGCCGGGCGCGGCGTTCCAGTCGCGGCCGTCGTTCGAGCTCCGCAGGAATCGTCCTTCGCTCTCGAAGGCGAAGCCGGCCGATTCGATTTCGCGGCGCGCGCCGTTCGACTCTTCGCGGTGAGCCTCGAGGGCGTCGGGCGCCGGCGGCAGGACGCGGTCGAGCACGACGTAGCGTCCGCCCGGCGCAAGCGCGTCGAACGCCGCGCGGTTCATCGCCGCGCGATCGACGCCGAGCGCGACGAGCACGCTGTACTCGACGCCGACGTACACGCGATCCAAATCGCGCGCGCCCTTCGGGAGCGGCGTCGCGTACGCGCCGTCGATCGCCTCGACGTTTCGCATCGCCGGCCGCTCGAGCCGCGATGCCCACGCGTCGCGAACGTCGGGCCGAAGGAGCTCGCTCGCGTTCTGCGCGACGACCGCCCCGCGCGGCCCGACGGCGCGCGCGAGGATCTCGGTGAAGTAACCGCCGCCCGCGCCGAGCTCGGCGACGCGCATCCCCGGCCGAACGTCGAGGTACGTGAGCAGCTCCGCCGACTGCCGAGCCTCGTCGCGCGCGCGATCCGCCGCGTCGCGATCCGGCTCGGCGAGCACGCGCCGCACGCTCGGCGAGGGGTCGACCTCGAGCACGGCGTGGAGGTTCATCGGCGTGGTCAGCCGAGCTCCGGAGACGCGGGCGAAGCCGACTTCGTGCGCCTGACTTGCGGCGCAGCTGGAGAGGAGAAGGGCACCCAGTAAAAACCGCATTTCCGCGGTGATTCAAGATCCGTGCTTTGCTCGCGAAGGATGTAGATTGATTCCATGCAGTCCGCTGGCGGCCCGTTGCGTCACGTCCGCGCGCCGCGCGCGATTCACTTCCCGACGAAGGCCGAGGTGCCCGAGAGCAAGCTTCACCTGAAGCTTCGTACCGCGCTGTTCATGATCTTGACGCGCGAGCTCGCGGCCCGCGCGTGCATCGGGAGTGAGCAGTTCGTCTACTGGAACGCCCGCGATCCCCGGCGCTGCCTCGCGCCGGACGCATTCGTCAAGCTCGGGCGCAGCGACGAGATTTTTTCCTCGTGGAAGATCTGGGAGCGCGGAGGGCCGCCCGAGCTCGCTGTCGAGCTCCTCAGCGAGAGCGACGACTGGGAGGACAAGCTCGAGCGCTACCACGAGCTCGGCGTGCGTGAGCTCGTGAGCTTCGACCCGGAGAGCCAGCGTCTGCGCGTCTGGGATCGCGTCGACGAGGATCTCGTCGAGCGCATCGTCGAAGAATCCACGACGCCCTCGACGACCCTCGGCGCCTTCTGGGTGGTGGCATCCGTCGACGGCACGCCGGGACTTCGCCTCGCGCGCGACGTCGAAGGGCGAGAGCTCTGGCCGACGCCCGCGGAGTTCGAGTCGCAAGCGCGCCAAGCCGACCAGCGGGTGGCCGCGGCGCGGATCGCCGAGCTCGAGGAGGAGCTTCGGCGGCGCGGGGGATGACGGCGCACCGGCGAGCCCTGCCGGTTGCGGCAGTGAATCCGCGCGACTAAACAGGCACCCACTACGCGAGGATTCCATGGACCGGCCTGAAGAAAAATCGCGGTCGTCGGCCTTGGCTACGTCGGCCTCCCTGTAGCGCTGGCGTTTGCCCGAAAGTTTCGCCACGTCGTCGGCTTCGACGTCGACGAGAAAAAAGTCGGCGAGCTGAAGCGCGGCCACGACCGGAACGGAGAGGTCGAGGAGCGCACCCTCCGCGAGTCCGCGCTGCGGATGACCTCCGACCCGAGCGCGCTGCGCGAGTGCACGTTCTTCGTCGTCGCGGTGCCGACGCCGGTCGACGTGAACAACGTGCCGGATCTCACCCCCGTCGTGCGCGCCTCCGAGACGGTCGGCCGCGCGCTCTCGAAGGGCGCCGTCGTCGTCTACGAATCGACGGTCTACCCGGGCGTCACCGAAGACGTCGCCGGCCCGGTGCTCGAGAAGCTCTCCGGGCTCCGGCGCGGCGTCGATTTCAAGGTCGGCTACTCGCCCGAGCGCATCAACCCGGGCGACAAGGAGCACACGCTCGAGCGCATCGTGAAGGTCGTCTCCGGCGAAGACGCCGAGACGCTCGACCGCGTGGCGAACGCGTACGGTCGCATCGTCGAAGCCGGCGTCCACCGCGCGCCGAGCATCAAGGTCGCCGAAGCGGCGAAGGTCATCGAGAACACCCAGCGCGATCTCAACATCGCGCTCATGAACGAGCTCGCGATCATCTTCGATCGCATGGGCATCCGCACCGCCGACGTCCTCCAAGCCGCCGCGACGAAGTGGAACTTCCTCCGCTTCTCGCCGGGCCTGGTCGGAGGCCACTGCATCGGCGTCGACCCGTACTACCTCACGATGAAAGCCCAGCAGCTCGGCTACCAGCCCGAGGTGATCCTGGCCGGCCGCCGCATCAACAACCGCGTCGGCGAGTTCGTCGCGCAGCGCACCGTGAAGCTCTTGCTCGAGGACGGCCGTCCGCTCAAGGGCGCGCGCGTCGCGGTGCTCGGGCTCACGTTCAAAGAGAACTGCAGCGATCTCCGCAACAGCAAGGTGCCGGACATCATCCGCGAGCTACGAAGCTTCGGCATCGAGCCGTTCGTGCACGATCCGATCGCCGACGCCGCGGAGGCGAAGCACGAGTACGATCTCTCGCTCGTGCCGTGGGAAGAGGTGCCGGAGCTCGACGCGCTGATCCTCGCCGTGAGCCACAAGGAGTACGTCGAGGCGAGCGCCTCGTTCTTGAGCAAGGTGCGCGACGGCGGTGTGTTCGTGGACGTGAAGAGCGCCGTTCGCCCGGATGCGGCGGCGCCTCGGTTGCGTTACTGGAGCCTCTGACGCGCGCGCACCTCTTCGGCGACGTATCCGCGGGCGTACGGGGACGGGCCGAGCTTCGACAGGAAGACTTCCGCCTGCCAGGCGGCCATGTGACCCAGCGCGCGGATGCGCATCGCGTTCGAGTCCGCGCCGACGCGCCCGAGAACGCGCGCGACCAAACCCGCGGAGTCGTGCTCAATCGCGCCCCGTAACGCACGTGCGTAGGCCGGACGCTGCACGGGTCCGAGCAGCTCGAGAACCCTGCCCCACTCCGCCGCGCCACGCGCGCGCACCAACCAGTCTGCGACGAATTGGCCGATGGTGGTCGCGCCCACGTCGCGGAGGCGACTCGCGAGCGCCGGCGCATCGAACTCCTGGCGCCGCGGGATTTGCTCGAGAATCCCGCACCGCCCACTCGAACGCTCCCACGAGCTTGTCCTTGAACGCGTTCACGACGAGGAGGACCGCGTGATCCGTGAAATCGGGAACGCGCGCGCGAAACCCGAGGTCCTCGCTCCACCGCGCGCGCTCGAGCATCGCAGATACGTGCAGACCGCACGTCCCGGGCGGCCCCACGTGAGCCTCAACGTCCACGTGCACGCCGTCGACGACGGTGACCAGGTTTGCGTAGCTCCGCATGCGCTGGACGATCGGCCAGCCTCGGCTGCGGCACACACGCGCGACGCGACGCACATCGGCGGGCACGACGCGAACGTCGACATCGGTCAGCGGTCGCTCGGCGGTATCGTCGTAGAGCGTGTGGGCCGAAACGATGCCTTTCACCGGCAGCACGGCGATTCCCTCGGCTTCACAACCCTCGATGAACGTCCGCGCGGCGCGCGCGTTCGTCAGCTGCTGCGCCCACGCCGAGACCCTCGAAGGCTGCGCGCTCACGTTCGTCGTAGCCGCGCAATCTCGGCCCCGCTCGGGTCGGTCGCTCGAAGCGGCTTCCCGTCGAGCTCGACCCACGCGTGCGCGTTGAGCGCGCTCGGACGACCGACGCCGATCACGACCTCGCTCCCGGGTGCGCGCGCCGCAATGGTCAGCGATCGACTGAGGCACGTGCCGCCGCGAAGGCGCGCGGCGGCCCTCCGAACGGCGTCGCCCGAACGGCGCTGAGGCAGCAGCGCACCGGCGCGCAGCACGAGGGCATGCGCGCGCTGGGGCGGCAGCAGCTGGAGCGACACGTACGACACGACGTGCAGGGCGTGGTCCGCGGCGCTCACGTGGTCTCCTCGACGAGCAAGCCCCGCGCGAGCAAATCGTCGCGGAGGGCCGCGAGAATCGGCCTGAGCCTTCGAAGCCGTCACGTCGTACTCGGCGGCAATCTCCGCGGCGAGAGCGTCGAGGCTCTTTCCAGCTTGGATCCCCTCCCAAACCTTCACCCCGATTCTCGTCGAGCGCGAAGTAGTCGCCCGCTTCGAGGTCGAGCAAAACGAGCTCGCCGTCGAACGTGCGGGTGTGCACCGAGGGAGCGACGCGAAGGCGAGTCACGGCAGGCGAGAGTACCACGTCACCCGATGCCGGCACGCGCACCAGCGTTCATGAACGCCACACTTAACCGGTGCATCAACGGGTCGTAACTCATCCTGGCGCACGGCGGGTTTGACGCGCCATCACGTGTGCTACGCTCGAGACGACCGGGAAGGAGCTTTGACGATGAGGAACTTGCGTAAGGCCTTGGGGCTCATGGGGGTGGTTGCGGGCTTCAGCACCTTGGCCGCGACGCTGACCATCGGGTGCAGCGGGGACGACAACAACGACGGCGGCACCGACAGCGGGCCGGACGTGACGACGGATCCGGCAAGGACGCCCAGAAGGATGTCCAAGAAGAAGACGTCCTGAACGACGTGACCGACGGGGATGCGGGGGACGGAGACGTCGTCGTCATCAACCCGATCGACAAGTTCCGGAGCGACCTCGCAACGGCGATCTGCACGCGGTACCAGAACTGCTGCCAGGGCCTCGAGGCCGGCGCGTTCGACTACAACAAGTGCTACGGCACCGCGTCGAACAACTACTGGGAGGGCAGCAACACCGAGATCAGCCGGCCGGGCGTCGTCGCGCGCGGCAATCTTCAGCTGAACAACACCGCCGCAACCTCGTGCCTTGCGGGCCTGGCGACGCTGTCCTGCCCGTCGATCACTGTCGAGCGAATACAAGACGCTCAGTGACAACTGCTACGGCGCCGTCACGGGAACACTTTCGGTCGGCGCCACTTGCCTCCAATCGGTGGAGTGCAAGCCTGGCGAGTACTGCCAGTTCGCGGGGGTCGACGCCGGCACGACCGATGCGGGAGCGACGTTGGGCCTCTGCGCCAACCTGCTCGGCGACGGCGGCGCGTGCGGTGCGGATCCCTACGGAACCGATTTCTTGAGCGACGAATGCTCGTACCAAGGCTGGGACTCGCCGCCGCAGTTCTGCAACTACGACAACACACCGAACAACGTCTGCAGCCCGCTCCGAGCGAATGCCGCCACGTGCTACTCCGACAACGAATGCGCGTCCGGGATGTGCGGGGAGCCCGGCGCGAATTGCAGCAACGGGTGCACGTGCATCACGACGCGCGACCTGTCGCCCGCGTGTACGTTCTTTGCGATCAAAGACGCTGGAACTGACTGAGTCCGTCCGCACGACCGCGCGGCTCTGCTGGCGCGGAGCGGCGAGCGCGCACCTTTGGGCGCTCGCCGCGTGCTTCGGATTGGCGATTGCCGAACGGGTCGGCGGCGTCGCGACCGCGATGGCCCTGAGCGCGACCGATCCGCTCGCTGAGCGCCATGCCTGCCCGTCCGCCGCGGCGACCTGTCCCCCACTGACTGGGCGGGCGGTCCAGGTGAGGCGGGTGCCTCCACCGGCGGGGGCGGTGATGATGAAGGTACAGCCAGTTGTTCTCCGCGCGGCGGCGCATGCTGGCCAGGCCGCTGGACCTGGCGGGCGTGCCGAGGCCGCGGCCGTTGTCGGTGACCTCGAGGGTGATCAGCCCGTCTTGCGCGCGCCAGCGAGATGCTGACAGCGGTGGCGTGGGCGTGCCGGGCGCAGTTGGACAGGGCCTCGCGGGTGACGGCCAGAATGTCGTGGGTCAGCGTCTCGTCGAGGGAAGGACCCGGCGCGCCAGCGAAGCTGACGCTGGCGGTGAAGCCGAGCTGCGAAGTGTGCTCGTCGACGATCTCCATGACCCGGGCCTGCAGGCTGGCAGGGGGCTGGAGCGGGCTGCTGGAGGCCGAAGATGCTGGAGCGGATCTTCTTGATGACCTCATCGAGGGTGTCAATGTAGCCGTTGACCCGCGCGGCGGTGGCCGGGTCGCTGCGGGCGGTCTGACTCTGAAGTTGGATCCCGAGGGCGAACAGTTCCTGGATGACGTGGTCGTGCAGGTCACCCGCGATGCGGTCACGGTCCGCCGCCTGGGCTAGCAGCATCTGGTCGACGCGGGCCTGGGCGAGTTCCATGGCCACCGCGGCGTGGCTGGCGAAGGAGGCGGCCATGCTCAGGTCGCTTTCTGTGAACCCGGGGCGCGCGGCCATCCGCCCTAGCAGCAGCGCGCCGAGGACCTGCTCGCCCGCCGCCAGCGGAACGGCGATTGTCCGCGGGCCTATATCGGCGCCGAGCGCGGCGGCCGCCGTTTCGAGGCGGTCGCCGGTCACCAGGCTTGGTTTGCCGCCGCGGATCACTTTCCCGTGCCAGCGAGTCGGCCAGCGGTGCCGTCCGGTTCACCAGTCCCGCCGCCAGCGCGCCGTCGGCGCCTGTCACGATCACCTGGTCCGGGCCACGGGGAATGGCCAGAACGGCAAAGTGCAGGCGTCAGGCCGCGGCCGCGGCATCGCCAGCGATCAGGGCGTACGGCTGTTCCCCGTTGTCGGCCAGCAGCAGCGGCGTCAGCTGGGCAGAGGCGTCGAGCCAGCGGCGCCGCTGCTTGGATTCCGCGTACCGTCGCGCGTTCGCGATCGCCGCGCCGGCAGCGGCCGCCAGCGCGATCGCCAGTTCCTCGTCGTCGGAGGTGAACTCCCCGCCCGCGATGCGCTCGGTCAGGTACAGGTTGCCGAAGACCTCCTCCCCGATCCGGACCGGGACGCCGAGGAAGCTGCCCATCGGCGGGTGCCCCGGCGGGAACCCCGCCGCCGCCGGATGATCGCTGAGGCTGGCCAGCCGGATCGGGGCCGGATCGCTGATCAGCAGGCCCAGGATCCCCCGGCCGCGGGGCAGCTCGCCGATCGCCGCCACCAGGTCGTCGTCCATGCCGACGTGCACGAACTGCTCAAGATCCCCGTGGCGGCCGAGCACGCCGAGCGCGGCGTACCGGGCGCCGAGAAGATCCCGGGCGGCGCTGACGATCTGCCGCAGCACCACCGGCAGGTTCAGCTCCCCGGCTACCAGGGCATTGGCGCGCAGCAGCCCGCGCAGCCGCCCCTGGGCGGCCAGCACGTCGCCCGCCCGGTCCACCAACTGGACCAGCAGTTGCTCCAGCTCCAGCCGCGGCACGTCGGGAAAGCCCAACCGGCTGGCCCCGTCACGGTTGGCCCCGCCCCGCCCGCCGCCGTACCGTGCTCACCTGCCATAGAAGTTGCTCTCGCTCTCCCCGACGGTGGCGCTAGACCCGCTCGGCGGCAGTGCCCGAGGGAAGGTGGCCTACTCTGGGCGGAAACACCAGGTCGGCGCTGTACCGGCGAAGATTCAGCCGCTCACTCACAACCACTCCTGGCATCGTCGGCCCAAGCGGCGTGTGAGCACATGGTCCAGACTAGCCGGGCCGCTATGGGCAGTAAACGCCCGATACCCATCGGGTGCAACATCACAACCCGGAGCTCCGCTGCTTCGGCTGACGGCGGAGAAGCCCGGGTCCCGGCCGGGACCACTGCTGACAAACCAGGAGGAGACTTTGACAACGCAGAGTTCCGGTGAACACGAGCACCGGATCGTCGTGGGCGTGGACGGGTCGGATCCCGCTAAGGCCGCGCTGGCCTGGGCGATCAGGCAGGGCGCGCTCACTGGAGCAACGGTGGAGGCGGTCATTGCCTGGGAGCCCCCCATCAATTACGGAACTCCGGCGCCCCTGATGCCACCCGCACGGATCTCGAAGAGGTTGCGAGAGAGGTCATCACCCTCGCTACCGCCGACGTGTCCAGTCCGGATGAACAGGTGACGATCAAGTGGAAGGTCGTTGAGGGTAACGCCCCCCGGTTCTGCTGGATGCGTCAGCTGGAGCTGACCTGCTGGTCGTGGGCAACCGCGGTCACGGCGGGTTCGTCGAGCGCTGCTCGGCTCAGTAGGCCAGCATTGCGTGCACCACGCAACCTGCCCGTTGTGGTAATCCGGGATTCAGTCACCGGCGGCTGAACGCGTTACGACCCAGCTTTCCGCCGCGAGTCGCTTCGTCACGACCTCAACCCCAACTGCGGGCTCATGCATGGCTCTGCCATTCGCGGATGACGATCGGGGCAGCGCGCGGGACGCCGTGCTGGCTGCCGACCGCGCGCCTCGCTGAAGCCGCCGTGCCCGCGACTGCCCACCACCAGGAGATCGGCGCCGTCGGAGGCGTCGAGCAGTACCTGCGCAGGGTTGCCCTCGACGGCTCGAGCGTGCACGGCGACGCTGGCGCCTGGGCCGCAGGCCGTGCTGATCGCTTCGGCCAGGACCTTCTCCGCATTTTCCTTGAAGTCGAAGGATGTTGCCATGCCTGTTGGAGCCCATCCGTAGCCGCCGGTGGGGACCGGGTAGTGCCATGCGATCACGGCCTCCACCGCCGCGCCGGTGAGCTGGGCCTGGCTGATGGCCCAGCGCAGGGCGCATATCGACGAGGGCGAGCCGTCGACCCCGGCCACGATCCGGGATCCGGTGTGGTGTTCTTGTCCTGGCATTTGCTGCTCCTTTATCTCGGTCTCGACGGGCTCCGGTGCTGCCGTGTCTGGCCCTGTGCCGGCGCAGGAGGAGGCGGCGGAGTTCGTCGGCTCCCCAGACGATGAAGGGGAACGGGGCGACGGTGGCGAGCTGTGCAGCGCTGAGCGGCGCCGTGCCGAAGACGCTGTTCAGGGCGGGGGGGTAGATCAGCGCGGCGGCGAACGCAAGTGCTACCGCGATGGCGCCGAGCAAATAACCGGTTGGAGAACACTCCGACCGAACGCAGCGAGGCGTGGTTGGTGCGGACCGCGAACGCGGTGCCGACCTGGCAGGCGACGATGCCGAGCCAGGTGACGGTGGTGGCCTGCTGGTAGGCGTGGTGCAGCAGGCTGCCAGGCCCGGTGGCGGCACCGGGGTGCCATCCGGCGTGGCGGAGGGTGAGAAAAACCCGGTCATCACGAGGGTGGCGGAGATGAGGCCGAGGAATCCCCAGGCGCGGGCGAGCATCCGCCGGCTGATCACACCCTGGGTACGGGGCCGCGGCGGGCGGTCCATGAGGCCCGGCTCGGCGGGTTCGCGGCCGAGCGCCAGCGCGGGGAGAGTGTCGGTGCCCAGATCGATGGCGAGGATCTGCATGACGGTCAGTGGCAGCGGGATCGCCCCGCCTGCCAGGGCGAAGACGAGGAACGGGACCACCTCGGGCACGGCGTGGGCGAAGATGTAGCAGATGAACTTGCGGACGTTGTCGTAGATCCGCCGGCCGGACTCGACGGCCGCGGCGATGGTGGCGAAGTTGTCGTCGGTGAGGATCATCGTGGCGGCCTCGCGGGCGACGTCGGTGCCGGAGGCTCCCATAGCCACGCCGATGTCGGCGCGGCGCAGCGCGGGGGCGTCGTTGACCCCGTCACCGGTCATCGCGACGACCTGGCCAGCGGAGCGCAGCGCGTCGGCGATGCGCAGCTTGGCTTCAGGCGAGCTGCGGGCGAAGACGATTTCCGGGCCGGATGCCAGCAGCTCGTCGAGCTGCGTTTCAGTCATCGCGTCTAGTGCGGTGCCGGTGATGACCTTCATCCCGCCTGGTCCGCTGCCGATGCCGACACCGCGGGCGATCGCGGCGGCGGTCAGGCCGTTGTCGCCGGTGACCACATTAACGCGGATGCCAGCGCGGTGCACCCTGTCGATCGCGGCTGGTACCTGTGCCCGCAGCGGGTCAAGCATCGCCGCCATCCCGGTCAGGCACATGTCCCGCTCGGCGTCTTCGCGGTGGGCGGGGACAGCGGACCCGGCGGGCAGCATCCGGCGGCCAACGGCCAGCACGCGCAGGCCGCCTGCGCGTAATCCTTCATCACGCGGGCGGCCTCGTCGCGGTCGGCCGCAGTGACTGGCACGTCGTGGTGGTCGCGATAGATCTGGGTGACCCGGGCTAGTACCTCCTCCGGCGCACCCTTGGTATTCACCACCAGGCCGCCGTCCTGCTCGTCCACGGTGGTCATGAGCTTGAGCCGGGGGTTGAAGCGGAACAGCTGGCGGCGGCGTGCTTCCCGGCCGGCCAGGAAGACGTCCACGCCCCAGCCTGCCGCGAGCTCGAGCAGCGCAACCTCGGTCGGATCCCCGGTCGGCTTGCCGCCAGGGCCATGCAGGTCCGCGTTGTTGCAGGCGGCCGCTGCCCTGCGCGAGTAGGCCGGAGACGCCTCCGCGCCGTCTGCCGCCGGGACCGGCGGCAGGCGCTCGTCTGGCACGGCTATCTCCCCGTCCGGGGTCCATACGGCGATGACGCGCATGCGGTTCTCGGTGAGCGTGCCAGTCTTGTCCGTGCAGATGACGGAGGTAGACCCGAGGGTCTCCACGGCCGACAGCCGTTTCACCAGGGCACCGCGGTGCGCCATCTCGCGCACGCCGACCGCCAGTGCCAGGGTGATCGTGGGCAGCAGTCCTTCGGGGACATTGGCGACTAGTAGCCCGATCGCGAAGCTGGCCGCGGCCGCCACGCTCAACCCGGCGGCCAGGCCGATGGGCAGGAACGCTATCCCTGCCCCTACGGCGACGAACGCGATCAGCATGGTGGCCCGCTTGACCTGGTGTTCCAGCGGGCTTTCGCTGCGCCCGGACCGCTGGCTGAGGGCCGCGATCCGGCCGAGTTCAGTCTGCATCCCAGTGGCCGTTACCAGACCCTGCGCTTCGCCGCCGGTGCAGGCGGTTCCGCTGAACACCACGTCGCTGCCTGCAGCAGCGGCACGCTGGGATCGGCCGCCCCGGCGGACCGGGTCACCGGCGCCGACTCGCCGGTCAGCGTCGACATGTCCACTTCCAGGGTGCCGGTTATCAGGCGGGCGTCCGCGCAGATGCTTTCCCCTTCCTCGATCAGCAGGACGTCGCCCGGGACGAGCAGCCGCGCCTGGATTTCCTGCCTGACGCCGTCGCGGAGCACTCTGGCCTGTTCGGGCAGGAACGCCGCCAGCGCCTCCACGGCCCGCTCCGCCTGCATCTCCTGCGCGAACGCGAATGCGGCGTTCAGCAGGATGACCGCCGCGATCGCGATCGCCAGCCGCGGTGTCCCGCTGGCCCACGCCAGTACTCCGGCCACCGCCAGCAGGATCGCCAGCGGCTGCGTGAACTGCGCGGCAAGCTCGCCCGGCCACCGCCGCCCCCCGCGCCGGGCGAGCTCATTCGGCCCAGACACTTCCAGCCGCCGGCCGCCTCGCGGCCCGACAGACCGCCCGGTGCGGCCCGCAGGTCCCGCAACAGCTGCGTCATCGGCTCCAGCGGGTCAGCCGGCCGGTCAGGAACGCCGGGGTCAGCGGCGGCGTCCCGGCTGCCGCCGACCGTGCCCGAAGTTCCCGGCACCCGCCCGTCAGGGACGGTTTCAGTCCCCGTCATGAGTCCTCCTGGCCGCCTTCCGTCAAACCCGGCAAACTCGGTTCCTCCTACTCCACGCCGGCGGCAGTCGCCTGACCAGGGCCCTGGTCCTCGCGGCCGGTTGCGAAGGGGCCGGGCCGACCGAAAAACTAAACCTGCGTTGTTTAGCGCGGTGGTCTTGGGCGCCGAATGGCGACCGACAACCCTGAGGTTAAGTTCATGCACTGCCTCCCGGCCGATGCCGACATCACGGCGCAGTTACAGGTGGTATTGATTGGTAGACCTCTTTGACCTGCATAAACCGGGGAATGGTAGAGCCATGCTCTCGGGGAGCAGTCTTCATGGCACGGGGGTGCAGCGATCATGATTCCGTTCTCGCGCGGGGGACCGGCCGGCCGGAGAAGCTGGCCGGGGATCCACGTCGCACGGAGCGGTACCGGACGCTGTTTGAGACCATGCCGCAGGGCGTCGTCCACTACGACGCGGACGGGTACATCATCGGCGTGAACCCGGCGGCCAGCGAGATCCTGGGCATGGACCTGACCACGGTGACGTCCTGGCCCGTTGTCCCGCAGGGCAGGCGGTCCGCGAGGACGGCTCACCGTTCCCGCCGGAGGACCTTCCGGTGCCGATGGCGCTGCGCACCGGCGAGATCGTCGCCGACGTGGTGGCCGGGGTCCGGCACGGACGGACCGGTGAGCTTCGCTGGCTGCTGGTCACCGCGGTCCCCGACGCGCGGGACGAGCAGGGCCGGCCGCGCCGGGCATACGCGATGTTCACCGACCTGACCGAGCAGCGGCGGACAGAGGCGGCGCTGCGGGAGAGCACCGCGCTGCTGGGCCGGCTGCGGGACGCCAACGTGCTCGGCGTGGTGCTGGTCGGCGAGCACCGGATCTACGAGGCGAACGACGCCTTCCTCGACATCATCGGCTACAGCCGGGACGACCTGGCGGCCGGACGCATCTCCTACCAGTCGATCACCCCGCCGGAGTGGGCCGCCGCGAAGACAAGGCCTGGAGCACCTGCGTGCGACCGGGGCCTTCCAGCCGTTCGACAAGGAGTACCTGCACCGGGACGGGCACCGGGTGCCGGTCCTGGTCGGCGCGGCTGTGATCGGCCGCCACCCGCTCCGCTGGGTGACTTTCGTGGTCGACCTGAGCGCCCGGCAGCGGGCCGAGCAGGAACGCGCCGAACTGCGCAGCCCCCGAACGCGCCGCCCGCGCCGAGGCCGACAGCGCCCGGGAACGGCTGGCCTTCCTGATGCGCGCGGGGGCGCTGGCCGCAGCCACCCGGGACCGCGATGAGATGCTGGAGCAGGTCGCCCACCTGGTGGTCCCGAGCCTGGCCGACTACTGCGTGGTGTTCCTGCCGACCGGCAGACGGGACGCTGTGCGCCAGCCTCGCTCGCCCACCGTGACCCCGCCCGCGCTACCGGTGCTCGCCGAACTGCGCGAGCACCCGATCCCCCCGGCCGGCCCGCTGTTCACCCAGCCCGCCTACAGCCCGGCACCACCCAGCTGTCACGCGACGTCGCCGCCGAATTGCCCGCCTGGGCCAGGGCCGCGCCCGAGGCGATCGGGATCGTCGCCCGATGCGCCCCGCAGCGCGGTGGCCACGCCGCTGCTGGTGGCAGCGCCCGGTCGGCGTCATCGCCCTCGGCCGTGGCGCCGACCGGCCCCGCTTCACCGCCACCGACATCGAGGTCGTCGAGGAACTCGCCCGCCGCCTGGCCGAGGGGATCGCCAACGCCGACACCTTCGCCCGCGAGCACGCCATCGCCGAAACCCTGCAACGCTCCGTCCTGCCCGACCCGCTCCCCCAGATCCCGGGCTGGACCTCGCGGTGCGTTACCTGCCCGCCACAGAAGGAGCCGACGTCGGCGGCGACTGGTATGACGCTTTCCCCCTTGAGCGCGGCCGGGTCGGGCTGGTGACCGGCGACGTGGCCGGCCACAACCTCGCCTCGGCATCGGTCATGGGCCAGGTCCGCAGCGTGCTCCGCGCCTACGCGATCGACAACCCCGACCCGGCCCGCGTCCTGCGGCGGACCAACACCGCGCTGGCCCGGCTGCTTCCGGACGCGCTCGCCAGCGTCGTCTACGCCGTTCTCGACCTGGCCACCGGCGACCTCACCTACGCCAACGCCGGGCACCCGCCGCCGCTCGTCACCACCGGCGACGGGCCAGGCCGAATACCTTGACGACACGGCCGGCACCATGCTGGGCGCCTGCACCGACAGCAGTTTCACCGCCGGCCACCGGCGGCTGACGCCGGGCGCCGGCTGCTCTGCTACACCGACGGGCTCATCGAGCACCGGCGACCGCGATATCGCCGAGGGCCTCGCTGCCCTCGCCGAAACGCTGCAGCGCTCCGGCCCCCGCTCGGCCGAGCAGACGTGCGCCACGGTGCAGTCGCCCTCCTGGGCACCGCAGGCCGGACGACGTGTGCCTCCTGGCCGCGCGGCTCACCGGTCCGTTACCTACCGCGACGGCAGCCGCGGGGCGCCTACACCGCAGACGCGTGCTGGTCGGCGCGGTTGCGACCGCGCAGCGCGCGTTGTCGATGCAGCGCGAGACGGTGGTGCTGCCGGAAGAGGCCGGCGGCCGCAGAGTGCTCGCGTGTCCCGAGGACCAACAGTCGGGCGCCGACGCTGGTCCGCAGCAGAATGACCGCAGGGTCGCCCCGCTCCACCTGGCAGCTCGATCGCACGCCGGTTCCGCCAGGAAACTCCCTGTCGACGACCCGCTCGAGCCGTTCGAGCTCGGCGGCGACGAGCGGGTCGCTCGCCCGCGGTGCGACCGCGAGCACGATGTCGAGATCGGTGCCGAGTCGGCGTGCCGTGTCCGTCGCACGATGCAGCGCGATGATCGAGTTCGGCGATCCGTTGACGCCGACCACCACGGTGCCGGACTTGGATGTACCCATGGTTCCCATGTCTCCAGAATGCCTCTGCAGGACGTCGCCGGACATGGGCCTTCGGGCTTGCCGATCGGGACCTTCGGCACACGGGCGCGAGATGGGGGGACAGTTCGTGTCACCCTCAGCAGCCAGGCGAAGCGCGGTCGGTCGAGCGTGTCGGCCGACCGGGATGAGGGGGATCGGAAGACCGGGCAGCAGCGCATCTGGCGGGCTTCCGGCCGGTCCGAAGGTCCCGGCGCACCCCAGGCTTTCGCCTCTGAGAGCTTCGTGG